>CAWELH010000010.1:0-599931 GCA_963809925.1 uncultured Bacteroidales bacterium | reverse complement strand
TTGTTTGTTACGCCTGTTCTACAGGAGGAAATTTGCTCATATCCATACAAAAAATTTCCCAGGTATACCCGTCGTAATCTTCTATATTTCTTTTCTGCATAAAACCATAGTCCTCGAAAAGGCATGGGTTCCGAACCTCCTGTCTCCGAGGCCTTTATTTACAATTTCATTCACTTTTTCAAGGTTTTCGAAATATAGCGAAAATAGCGCTGCAATATTGCTTTTTGTGTCTGCAATTGGTTTGCTGGCAAAGCCTTTAAACTTATCATGAGTCAATAGCATTACAAAAATGTGTTCGCTCCACACCATACATTTACCGGTTTCGTCGGAAAACTCCGGATTGTTTGTAAACCCTAACCGGGTGTAAAAATCCATGGATTGTACAACGTCTTTTACTGCTAAATTGATAAATACCTGTGTTTCCATAAATTCATATTTTAAGTATAATAAGATTGAATAATAATCACTTCTTCAAATTTAGGTCAATAACCTGATTTACAGGATGTGCATTCGCGTCAAACCTAAGGGTATTTTGCGGCAAATCTTAATATGCAGGTTTATCCTGGCCGGAAAACACTTATAATTATTATTGTTGCATAAATCGCCAGTTGCACCACCAGGAAAGTATTAATGCGGTTTTTTAATTTGTTTGTCTCAGCTTCGGTAAAGTAAGAGTTTGGTTGCTGGCTGATAAAATCCTGTAGTTTAAGGACAGTCGTTCTGCCTAATGTAAATCCGTTAACAAAAAAGTCAGGATGATAAGACCCAGTTTGATTTGAAACCACAAGAGCGAAATAAATGTCCATTTTGAAATTGCAAGCATGCATATTCCAGCTACAATCACTGTCATTAATCCTATTGTTCCGGCTACCTGCAATCGCATAATCGCCCTGAATCCGGTCTTTGCCTGCTGCACATTGGTTTCATACAATTTCCAAAACTGGGTGTATGCCAGCCATGTGGTTAATGTAACGCCAATAGCAGTCACAAAACCAAGGATATGCAGCAATTCGGCCGTTTCATATATTACCTGTTTCATCGCAGGGAGTTATCATTGTGGGGTTGTCCGGGAATATTGGCATCGATGGTGCTTAGCTGTAAATTGGCCATGTGCGAATGCATTTTCCCGAAGCCAGGTTTGCGACATTCTGAATTCTCCATCGGAAGGATGGCCTTGGTATATCGCTTTCTGTTTCTGGCGGGCGACAACTACCGCAACATTTTTGTGGATTTTTAAATCGACATCCTGTATATCCAGCATCGATAATTAAAACGACCTGAAAACCGGTGCACCCATCGCGACTTGTCCAACACGAACCCCGGAGGCCAATCCCCGAAAAATCGTCAGTTAATAAATTCTCCAGCTGTCTGGTGTTCGATGATTCTTCGCGCTGGCCCAATCCCCGATTAGGCCCGGCAATTCTGTTTTCTTTTTCATGACTTTTCTTTTTAATTATTTTCCGTCTTATTATTTCTTACAACCCTGTTACATTATCCAAAAAACCGATAATTGCAGTATTCACTTCCCCGGTATGCTCCTGTTGCACATAATGGCCGCAATTTGGCAGAACAATGGCCTTTCGAAGATTTGGCAACGAATTTTCCATCGCTTCCATATCTCCGTATTTTACTGCAGCCTCTTCACCACCGCCGATAAAAAGCACCGGTTGATTTATTTTATTTTGATATGCTTCCTTTAACAATGGATAGTCTTCTTCCACATTCCGGTAGAAATTTAATGTCCCTGTCAAACCCGTTTTTTTGTAGGCATTTGCATAATAATCAATATCTTCCTGTGAAAGCCAGGAAGGAAGTTTTTCGGGCTCAGGGAAACCATCCAAAAGTTTGGCGCCAGCCGGTTTATTGGCGAACAGATTATTTACTGTGTTCGCCGGTGCATCGCCGGAAAACCCGTAAAGAAAAAGCCGGTAAAAACGTTGAGGGTCTTCTTCAAATTCAGCTTCTGCTGCGCCCGGTTTTTGAAAATATCCCATAAAACTGAACTTGTCTTTAAAAAAGTTTTTCATTTCTTCAGGGTCTCTGGGTTCTGGATAAAACGGTATGCTCAACACGATAACTGCTTTTACTGTTTCAGGATAAAGCAACGGCATTAACCAGGTAAGATTGGCACCCCAGTCATGGCCCATTATAACTGCTTCTTTGACACCTAACTGGTCAATTAATACTTTCAAATCCTTTGCATGTTGAAATAAGCTGTAGTCCCTGACATTGGGTGTGACTTCAGTTTCGCCCATTCCCCTCAAATCAGGCGCAACTGCGTGATAACCAGCATCTGCCAAAGCTTTAAGCTGTAGGCGCCAGGAATACCAAAGTTCAAAAGCGCCATGTACCATTAAAACCAGCGGCCCCTTTCCGGCTTCGGCATAATGATAACGAATACCACTCACCGTTGGATAGCGATGATGTATTTCTATGGTATCGATAGTTTCTGTTTTATGTTCTCTCATAATTTTGTTTTTTTACTATTCAATAAAATTTCTGCCCATTAATTCAAAGAGCTGTTCATCGCTCATTTCCCTTTTCATCCTCTCCATTTGAAGGGCGTCCTGACCAACTACGTAACGTAATTTCATGGTATTATCGGTAGCAGCCTGCCAAATAGCTTTTGCTACTTCAACCGGGTTGCCACGGTGTTCGTATTTTCTTAGCATTTCAGCTTGTTTTTCGTGAAAGGGAAGGTAATCGTCGCCAACAGGTATTTTGTTGTATTTGTTTCCATTGATAGAAATGTTGGTTTGGTATGAACCGGGTTCGATGAGTTTCACTCTTATATGAAACGGGGAGAGTTCAAAACGAATGGACTCGAAAAATCCTTCAACGGCAAATTTTGTAGCCGAATGAACACTGTAAAAGGGAACGCCGGTCCTTGCGCCCATCGTAGAGACTGTAATGATTATTCCGTTTCTGTTTTTCCGGAAATACGGCAACACACAACGTGTCAATCGCATCGGGCCAAACAGATTTGCCTCAAACTGGTCTTCAACACTTTGCGGGCTGTTCTCCTCGAATGCGCCAAAAACTGCTACTCCTGCATTGTTGACTAAAACGTCTAATCCACCAAAAGTTTCAATCACATCTTCCACTACTTTTTTAGATTGTTCCTCTTCTGAAACGTCAAGCAGAAAATGCCTGGCATGGGGTTGGTCACCTGGAAAAAAGAAATCCTCTTTTTTACGCACTGTGGCGGCCACTTTCCATCCCTTATCGGCAAAGTATTTCGCTGTTGCTTTTCCGATGCCCGTGGATGTTCCTGTTATGAGTATTATTTTATTCTCCATAACTGAAAAGTCGATTTTATTTAAAATGCATTCGAAATAAAATTATTAATTTTACTACGATTTCGTCATTAAATATAAATTAATACAATAGCAAATCGAAAAGGTTTTTATAATTTGCGGTTTTTAACAAACTTTTACCCGGATGGAAGAGGTACTAAAAATATTGCAAGAGTGGGTAGAATACGATAAGGCTCACCCCAAAAGTAAATTTGAAGATTTTTGCCGCTATTATCTAAAAAAGCCGGAAGTTACTGCTTTCAAGCCTACACAAATTGATGTTCCCAGCCCAACAACTACCGACGGGCAGTTTATGATGACCGTCAGCCGGACCACCCTGGCTTTCTGGGTTTACATGCGCATTGCGCTGAAAGAAACGCCTATGCCTTCAATTGAAAGTCTGATGATTTGCGCGGCGCTTAATAATTTGGGGGAAAGCAGAAAAACGGATGTCATTAATTATGCGATGCTCGAAATATCGACAGGTACTGATATCATCAACCGGTTGATTAAAAAAGGGTTTATTTATCAAAGGACAGATTCGAATGACAAACGCTCACGACTGCTGACCCTGTCGGATTCCGGCAAAGAAGCACTTTTTCAAAGCTTTAGAAAAGCATCGGTGGCCCGGGATATTTTGCTGTCTGATATTACAGAAGATGATAAAATACTGGTATCCCAAATTCTTTATCCTATTCAGGAGAAACATGCTAAATTTTCTGTTGAAAGTAAGGGTAAAACAATTGAAGAAATCTATGACCTGATTTTCGGTGAAGAAAAAAAGTAACGTATGGGTATGGGCATATCGTTTGAACTACTCCATAGGTATTTTAGGTTGATATTTGTGCATATTATGATCCTTTGTTGCCCCCCTGGGTTAAACCGTGGAAAAGACCATTATCGAGCTTCAAAAGTTATTTCATTATTCCCCCCAATCTCGTAAATGGCAAGGGGTTTGGAAAATAAAAAAGCGGAAATTCTATCAAAATTGATAAAATCCCCGCTTGGGTGAACCTGAAGGGACTCGAACCCCCAACCTTCTGGTCCGTAGCCAGATGCTCTATCCATTAAGCTACAGGTCCGTGTAATTTCTTAATTGGCGTTGCAAAAATAAATAATTTTCCTGCATTTTCAACATTAACCGGCATAAACATGAACACTATTTTGTGCCGACGGCAGATAATTTATACCGAACCAGGCGATCATCAATACGACGAAGGCCAGCGATAAAACCCACAGTGAACTGCTTACCCTTTTAGGATGCTGGAAGCGCAGATGGATGTAGATCAGGTAACCAAGCCAGGTAAGAAATGCCCAGGTCTCCTTTGGATCCCATGTCCAGTAATGCCCCCAGGCCTGTTTTGCCCATAGTGCTCCGAATAGCAAACCAAGTGTCAGAAATCCGAAACCAAGGTATACCAGGTTATCTGCCAGGAGAAGAACCTTCTTGTCAAACACCGTAAAATAATGCTGGTACAGTCCGTAAAGCGCGACAAGTGTAGAAACACCAAGCAGAGCATAGCCAAACATATATACTACCACGTGGGGCACAAACCACGGGCTCTGAAGAGCAGGCATCAATGTTTTATCGTACGTTTCAGGATGCGTTAGATTAATCATGAGGAAAATAAGGGTCATAAAAATGGCATAAGCAAGAAACCACCTGTATTTCCATCGAAGGTAGAAAAGCAGGCCAATGGCAGGAAGGAAGAATCCGTACCACAACCTGGTCTCTCCCTTTGTCCTCATCGGAGGCCTTTCCAGGTGTATCCATAACCTGGTGATAAACAGTCCGATGATCACGAGTCCCGCGAATACCATGATCATTCCGGTCACTTCCAGTATTTTTCTTTTCATCCCTGCATAGACAAAGACGACGCCAGCTAACCATAACGCAGCCGCCGGATAAGCGTAGGATGGAAAATCAGTCCAGTTCATGATTCATTTTCTTTTGGAGTTTTACCAATGGTAAACAGGTATAGCGATCCGGCAATCACCATGAATATTCCTACATAAATAAGAGGTAACCAGGGATCTCTGATGGCCTCAATGACGCTAAGTTTCGACCACCGGCCCATACGTTCATCATACGATAGCTGGTAAAGATTCCAGCCGGCAACATTTACCGGTTTGTTGACAATGAGTGTGGCGGTGTCCTTTTTACCGCTCATATCGATCACTATTTTCGAATTGTATTCACGTGCTTCGGGTTTTGCCATGGCCAGCGAATACTTATTATCGAGCATCAATAATACCGGGCGTGTCATAATATTTCCGGAGGAGATCCAGCCTTCCCTGACGATGTTTCCATCCTTCGTCACCGCTTTGATCCTGGCAGCCGGATACGAAAGCGTATCATCAGAGGGGTAAAAATTTCCAATACTATCCTTGTGTGCCGATATTAAAAGCTTTTCCACGGTTATATCCCATCCGGAAATCGTGGTCTGCAAACCGTCTTCCATTAAAATCATATTATCGACCACATCTTTTGGAAAGCTCATCGAAGGTGTTTCAACATAGGCAAGTTTCGGCGGAAACTCTGTGATACTAAAATCGAGAAGCGTGATGGTAAACGGGAGCTTTCTGGGTTGTCCATTGGTGTTATATCCAAACCATACCGACTGGTTTTCATTAACATAAACCTGGAGACGTTGGAGGTCGCCTGAACCGAGACTGCCTGCCATCACTATGATCCATAGCCCCAGGTGATTCAACGTGAATCCAATATTCCGGTATTTGATCGGTGTCAACCGTCTAAGGATCACAAGTCCAAGTGTGGTAAGGAGATAAAGCCCCGAAAGCAGAAAAACATAGCCGGAACGAACATGATCCAGCCCCGAAATTTTCATGAAAGCTGAGGCTTCTGGATTATTTTGTTTCGTCAATCCCATAATCAGTGTCAGAAGTGTGAACAGAATAATGGAACTGACGGCGGCCGGAACCCTTGAAAGCCATCTCACCGTGGGCATATCTCTGTAATAGAAATGTGTGAACACGAGGATAAGCGCGAAACTTAGAACAACAAACAGGTTCATCGGCCAGGACGGCAATGCTACACCCTTTCCTCCTGTAATCCATTCAAAGACGGCACCGACCACAATGATTATCAGGCTAATCAAAAACCCTTGCCGGTAGTCGCTCAGTGAAGATTTTTCTGTGCTTTGAGCCATTACTTTATATGTCGTTATGTGGAGTGCTCAAATTTAGAATATTTTTTCTTTTTTCCTTCATAAAAAAATATGAATGCCTTAATATGAAACACTAAACAAAAATTACATTGGTTCGTAATATCTGTTGTAATTCAAAGATGAATTTTATTTGTACTTTTGTATTCGCAAAAATCTAAGCCCGTATGAAAAAAATATTCAGGATCCTATTTATCATTTTGCTGGTATTATTTGTCGTTATTCTTACGATTCCGCTATTCTTCAAAGGAGAAATCATGCGCTTCGCCAAGGAAGAGGTCAACAAAAATGTTAAGGCCACCGTCGATTGGTCTGACGTTACCGTTTCTTTATTCAAAGGCTTTCCCGACCTGGAGGTTTCGCTGAAGGATGTTTCTGTCATTGGTATTGAGCAGTTCAGGGGCGATACGCTGATGGCCTTCGACAGGTTTACCACGAGACTTGATCTGATTTCAATTTTCTCCGGTAAAATTAATGTGAAATCCATCATCCTGGACAAGCCAGTGGTTCGTGCAATTGCACTGAAAGATGGTTCGGTCAACTGGGACATAACGTATCCATCTTCCGATTCGGTCGCCATTGAAGAACCGGCCGACACAACAGCCATGGATTATGAGATTAACCTGAAAAAATTCCTGGTTAACAATGCCAGTATCCATTACACCGATCAAAGTCTTAACATGGATGTAGCCATTGAAAACTTCAATATGTGGCTTGCCGGGAATTTCTCTGAGAGTATTACAGATATGGATCTGAATTCAAATGCTGAAAGTCTGACCGTAAACTATGATGGTATAAGATATCTGAACCGGGCTTCCCTCGATATGAAAGCAATAATTGGAGCAGACCTAGATAATTATAAATTCACGTTTAACGAAAATGAGATCAGGGTAAACGGTCTTGTTCTGGGTATGGACGGATTTTTCGGTATGCCCTCCGATACTGTTTACGATGTGGATATAAAGTATTTTACAAAAGACACGGATTTCAAGTCGGTACTTTCCATGATTCCTGCTGTTTATTTGCAGGATTACAGCGAGATGAAGGCTTCAGGCAGCCTCAAGCTGGAGGGGACGGTAAAAGGCAAAGTCACCGAAACCGCTATGCCGGCAATTTTCATGAACATGGAGGTAAATGACGGACATTTTGCATACCCCGATCTGCCAAAATCGGCGGACAACATCCAGATGAAACTTAGGATTTTTTATGATGGAGTGAATGAAGACAATACGACGGTGGATCTTGACCGCTTCCATATCGAGATGGCAGGGAACCCTGTGGATATGAATTTCCATGTTATTACTCCCTTCTCCGATATGCAAATGAATGGCGCCATCAATGGAAAACTTGACCTTTCCACCCTGGCAGATGTCATACCTCTTGAGGATATGAGCCTGAAGGGCATCATTACTGCTGATATGAAAATGATGGGAAAGATGTCGGACATCGAAAATGAAAATTATGAGGCTTTCCAGGCAGAAGGTGCTCTCGAAGTTCGCGATCTGGAAGTAACTGGTGCCGATATACCGGAAGGTGTGAAAATCCAAAAGAGCCGGCTTGTTTTTTCACCTGAATACGTTATTCTCGAAAGTTTCGATGCCGGTATTGGTGAAAGCGACTTGCATATAAATGGAAAGCTGGAAAATTTTCTTCCTTACGTTCTCAGGGATGAAACCATCAAAGGATCACTGTCTGTGAGTTCCCAATTCCTGGATCTGAATGCATTGATGGCATCGGATGAAGAAAACGTTGTGACTGCAGATGAAGATACTTCCGTTCTCACCGTGTTTGAAGTGCCGAAGAACGTGGATTTTACCATGTCCGCCAGCCTGAAAAAGGTTCTTTATGATGAACTTGAAATCACGAATCTTACAGGTAATGTGACTGTCCGCAACGGTATTATGCAGATGGATAACTTGTCGATGCAGCTTCTCGGCGGCGATATGATAATGAGCGGGGACTATAACACACAGGAAGTAGCAACTCCACTTGTTGATCTTGATATGACGATGAATAACATCGATTTCCCCTCTGCCTTTAAGGCATTTAATACAATAGAAAAACTCGCCCCTGTGGCTGAAATGTGCCGCGGAAAGTTTAGTACAAAACTTCAGTTTTCAAGCATTCTCGACTCTGCCATGAACCCACTGATGAATAGCATCAATGGAAAGGGTGTACTGAAAACTAATCACGTGGAAATCATAAATAACAAAACGCTCGACAAGGTGGCCGATGCGCTTAAAAATGACAGGTTTAGAAATCCTTCCTTTGATGATGTGAACCTCTCCTTTGTGATCAGAGACGGAAGAGTATTCGTCGATCCGTTCGATACAAAACTTGGGGCAACCAAAGTTACCATCGGCGGAGACCAGGGTCTTGATCAGAGTATTAACTATCTGATGCAGTTTAGTATTCCACGCAATGAGTTTGGGAGCACAGCCAACGATCTTCTGGAAAATCTTACTTCTCAGGCACGGTCAAAAGGCTTTGATATTAATCCGGGTGAAAACGTGAACATTCAGGCAAAGATTACCGGGACCTTCTCTGATCCAAAAGTCGGACTGGCTGTGAAAGAAAACATGCAAAAAGCCAAACAGGAAATCCGCGAGGCTGTGGAAGAAAGAGTAAAAGAGGAAGTTGAGAAGGTGAAGGAAGATGTAAAAAAGGAAGTTAATGGTGAGATTGATAAAATAATGAAAGATGCACAGGAGCAAGCCGATAAACTTAAGAAATCAGCCGTGGATGCCGGAAACGATCTTGTCGGCGAGGCCCAGCTGCGCAGAAAACAGCTTATTAAGGAAGCCGGCAGCAATCCGCTTAAAAAAGTAGCTGCTGAAAAAACTGGGGATGAGCTCGTGAAAAAGGCTCAGCAACAAGCCGATAAACTGAAGAAGGACGCTGATACAAAAGCCGGGACTATCATGGAAGATGCCCGCAAGAAAGCCGACGCATTGAAAAATATGTAGATTTATGAAAGGGTGTAATATTTTACGCCTTTACAAATAGATATATATCCCGTAAATACACAGCAACCATAACCCAGCATATCATAATAAAACCGGCTGCAAAATGCAGCCGGTTTTAAATTTTTTACGTAAGGTAATCCTTAAAATCTCTTTTCCTGGATCCTGGCTTTTTTGCCCCTTAAACCACGTAGATAGTAAATCCTGGCTCTTCTGACAGCACCTCTCTTATTGACCTCAATCTTATCAATGAAAGGGGATGCGAAGGGGAAAATCCTTTCAACGCCAATGTTTCCCGACATTTTCCGGACTGTGAAGGTGGCAGTACTGCCATCACCTTTCTTTTGGATTACCGTTCCACGGTATTGCTGGATTCTTTCCTTGTTGCCTTCTTTGATTTTATAATGTACCGTTATAGTATCACCACTATTGAAAGCAGGAAAATCTTTATCAGCAGCAAATTCTTTATCAACAACTTTCATTAAGTCCATCCTGGTAGGAATTTAAAATTAAAACAGGGTTTTTAACAGGCTGCAAATGTATTATAAACTTTTTCAAAAAGCAAGTGAATGTTTTAAAAAACCTACCTGCATAAACATTTGATCAGTGGCTGTCTTCTGAAGGTACGAGAAGTTTACTCCCTGTCTCCTTGATTACAACTTTTTTCCAGAAATCGGGATAGCCTGGCTGGTCAGGACCGGCGGGGTAGCCGTATTCATTCCTGAGAAATTTACCTCCGGCTTCCTTCTTCACGTTGCCGTCGATGTATTTTACCAGAAGATACTGCCAGAGCTCCTTCCATCGCTGGACGGTATAATTACCCATGTTCACAGAATAGTCAGTAAGATACCCCCTGGCCAGTTTCGGGTCCTGTTCGTATAGTTTCAGTGCACCGTCATCCACAGCCGGGGTGAAGCTGGTGTAATTACCTTCCAGTTCCTGCTGCACTTTCACAACATCTGCACTCATTATATCATACCGGAGATAGGAGAAGTTTGCGACAAAATTAAACGTCCAGAACGCCGATGTAGCAGAATAGGTGAGCATGTCCCCATTTCCGACAGCAAATGATTCAGGAACTCTGTTAATGCCACAATACATTGGTGTATAGCAGGAAGTTGCTGCATCATCAACGCCAAACCAGAGAATACCACCAATCGGATCAGGAAGCCAGTTTCTTGCTTCAGCGATAAAAGAGAAACCGGTTTGTTGTGTTGCCGTCGCTCTTTCATTGCAGTACATTTTTCCGGAGTCGCTATCAACCGACCAGTCCAGGGGTCTCCAACGGTAAGGGAGATGAAACGGCCCGGCTCCTGCGTCCATACGCATATCAAGCGGCGTACCCTCCAAATGGTCCCTCATAAAACTCATCATATCAAGATTGGTGATCTTACGGTCTGGCTTGATCCACAGTGGCATACGGGTTGAAAGCTCATGACCGGTTACATAGTCCCAGTATTTCTCCATCCCTTTGCTCACTTTGTTGAAGAATGTCCACACTCTCATGTCACAGAACCGTGCCCCATCAAAAGTTATTGGTGCATAGGTATCGGAAAAACTAAAATCTTTATCCTTACCGTCAAACCATCCATTTTTACGGGCCACATCGATTACATCCCATGCATAAACGGTCGAGATACCGGGATCGGAAATTTTGTCCAGGTGTTTTGATGAAATGGATGTCTTACCATCTTCAAGGGGGAAAGTCTGGATACGAGCCTGGTTGGCATGTCCACATACATAACCGTCGGGAATCCGCCGTGCTACCCATACAGCACCGGTTTTTCCCTTTCCTTTGCCTATCATTTCCAAAATCCAAACTTCGTTCGGATCAGCGATCGAGAATGATTCGCCTTCACTGTAATATCCGAATTTATCTACAAGTGTTGCCATCGTTTTCACCGCCTCACGGGCATCCTTCGCGCGCTGAAGTGTGATGTACATCAATGAGCCATAATCTACCTGCGCCGTGGGATCCACAAGCTCTTCACGTCCTCCGTATGTAGTCTCTCCAATTGATACCTGGTGTTCATTCATGTTTCCGACAACGGAATAGGTGTGTGAAACCTGGGGAATCTGCCCCAAATGTTTCCCGGTGTCCCATTCATAAATATCCAGCATAGTCCCTGCCGGGTAATCCTTTGCAGGATAATAATATAATTCACCATACAGTACATGGGAATCTGCAGCATAGGTGATCATGGTTGAACCAGTGACCGATGCTCCTTTTGTAACAAGATAGTTGGTGCATGATTTTACCTCTGTGGTAGTGAAAAATGTTAGCCATACTAATAAAGCCATAAACATGGCATTGTACTTTTTCATATTCATTGTGGTTTATATTTCATATCCGGTATAATCGGTAGCCCGGATCTAATCAGATAAGTTTGTAGCCAACTTCATCCCCCTGGATTTTGATTGCCATTTCGGTAATTAATTTGCCAAAAATACATAAATATCCGTTGCTACAGGAGGCACTTGAAATTAATTGATATTTTTTACAACAGCTTTTGTGATTATTCTCAATGATTATTCACCTACTTTCATATCGGAATTTAATACCCTAAATAAATGTTAAAAATTATTAAAAACCGGAGAATTTATAAAAAATCAGCTTATATTTGTACTGTGATTTAACAAACAGAAGGTTCTTAACGTAACTCTAAGATAAAGTTTAAGCACAGTTAATGCACGTTTGGAGGTTGATAATTATTTTTGTTATGGAGTTAAAGTCACAAAAGAATATTATTGGTATAAAATTTGAGAACAATAATCGAAAAAATAGATCGTTTAAGAGTTAGTAGTTTTAGTTAGTAGTTTAGTTGGTAGTTTTAGTTAGTAGTTTTAGTTAGTAGTTTGAGAAGAAAGGATGCGCTGTGAAGCGCATCTTTTTTTATGTCATAAAGCTAAGAATATCAGCGCGGTCATTATCTTCCAGTTTCTGTGCCGACCCGGTACAATGATTTCTGTTCATAAGTTCCAGTATGGCTGCATGATCATTTTCTGTAATGCCTGCTTCTTCAAGCGTGACTGGACAGCCAAGTCCTCTGAAAAATTCTTCAAGCCCGGTGATTGCCGTATCGGCATCACTGACTCCGAAAAGCTGTTCTCCTAGCCTGGCGATCCTTTCGGGAATTCGCTCCTTCATCTTTTTTAACCAGGCAGGGTAAACCACGGTGAGTGAAGCTCCGTGAGGTGTATCATACAGAAAAGACAGGATGTGTCCCAGAGCATGGACACCCCAGTCACCATTCACTCTCCCATAACTGGTAAGTCCGTTAAGTGCATTTGTAGCTGCCCACATAATCCTGGCCCTGAGATCGTAATTGGTGAGATCTTGCATGAGTTTCGGTCCGTAATACATGGCTTCTTTAATGATTGATTCAACAAAACGGTCTGATAAACTGGCATCACCGGCACCAAAATACGCCTCAAGACAATGCGCAGTAAGGTCTGCAACGCCGTATGCTGTATAATTCGCTGGTACAGAGGCCGTATATTGTGGATCGAGGAAGGCATAAGCGGGGTATATTGACTCGTGTCGGTATCCGATTTTTTCCCGGGTTTCAGTATTTTGCAATACCGCTACCGGATTCATTTCCGTACCTGTAGCGGCCAGTGTCAATACGGCTACCAATGGTACCGCCTTCACGGTTCCTGATCTGTTTTTCATTACATCCCAGGCTTTTGCTTCCGTTGCCATGCATATTGCGGTGATCTTTGCCGAATCGATCACGCTCCCACCGCCTACTGCGACAATGAAATCTGCACCACTGAGGCTACCTTTTTGAGCAGCCATATTCACATCCTCTGCCAGAGGGTTTGGTTTTATCCCGTCGAATTCGATGATCTCTATTCCAGCCTCCAAAAGTTGCTTTTTTGTGGCATCGTAGCTGCCATTTTTTAGAACGGAACCCCTACCATACATAAGCAGAGCCTTTGAGCCAAGGTTTCCGGCAGCTTCTGCGAGATTCTCAATACAATCTCTCCCAAAATAAACCCTGGTCGGTACATATGCTTTAAAATTTTCCATCAGTTTTATATTTCAAGTTTTTAATCTGGTTTAATGGTTAATTTATTCTCCGCGCATTCCCCAAGCATCATTTTGCATATTTTCGTTTACATATCATGCCTAAGATCACAAATGGCTGGTCGCTACTTTCTTTATATGTGTTTCTTACTTCTTTTTCAGTGCTTAAACTCCTCGCGACCAGGCCATACAATGATTCCTCCCGAACAGTCGGAGGAAGCCCCTGTTACTGAAGCGAGGCAATTAGTATGGCCAAGCATCCTTAGAAGGCCAAGAAAAGCAAAAATAATTGCTTCCTTGAATTCTACAGTCAACCCGTCGGGTACGATGATGTCGTGTTCGCATTTTGACCGGAGCAATTCCATAAGAAATGTATTTTTTGCACCGCCGCCGGTAGCGATTACACGTCCGTTTTTTTTGATCCTCAATGCGGTCTCCACCTGAATAGCAATGTGTTCATATACGGTCCGCAATATATCTTTGGTTGCAAGCTTTGATTCAGCTATAAGGGGTAGAACTAAATCTTCAAGGAATTCCCGTCCCAATGATTTAGGCTGAGGAAGCAGGTAGTAATCAAGATTGTTGAGATCATTGAGCAGTCCGGGCAATATCTCCCCATCTCGGCCGAGATTGCCGTTGTGATCATAAGGATGGCCAAGTGATTTCGAGAGATGATTTAAGATCGTATTGGCCGGACAGATATCAAACGCGATACGTTCATTACGATCATTTTCGTACGACACATTTGAAAAGCCGCCAATATTCAGGCAAAAGTCATAATCGCCGAATAAGTACCTATCGCCGGCAGGAACAAGAGGTGCTCCCTGACCTCCAAGACTAATATCGTGACTCCTGAAATCGTAAATCACCGGTATACTTGTGACAGCGGCTATATCATGACCGTTGCCAATCTGAAGGCTATAGCCCTGATCGGGCCTGTGAAATACAGTATGTCCGTGTGATGCGATAAATGATGGATCACCACCATTTTCTGAAAGAAAGTCCCTGCAAATAGCCCCAAGATATCGCCCATATGAATGATCCGCTTCCGCCAGGTCAGCCCCATTCATTAAATACGCCCCGCTTAGCAGGTTATACCAGGATTCGGGGTAGGGCAGGGTTCGGCCCTCGATCAACCGATACGACCATGTTCCGTCTCTGGTGGTAAATTCACAGAACACAATATCAAGCCCGTCGAGCGAAGTTCCGGACATCAGTCCAATGCAGCGGTATTTCTGCTTTGTTTTCATTTAGCGGTTCAATGTACTGTGATAAACTGCTGTGTTTCCTGCATAATCTCTAATATAAAGTTCCAGTTCATGACTGCTTCCGGCAGTCATCCTTTCTGAGTCAAAAATGTAAAAGAGAAGCTTGTTTTTAGGCTCGTATTCAAACAATACCCAGTTACTATCAATATATCCTTCATATGACGCAATGCCTGAAAGTTTATCATCGATGCTGAACCGTACGCTGCCCTGACTCCTCATATCCTTGTTTTGACTAATGTTCAGGGGGGTAATTATAGGGGGCACGGTATCGGCCAAAAGAGTATAATTGCCAAATTCTCTGACCGCAGCCGTAATCCAGCCGTTTTTCACTTCTCCTCCTTCCCATTCGGGCAACCCTTTTTCAGGTACCAGAACGATGCCGGTTTTATTGAGCAGATTTTCAGGAATGGAATCCGTTCGAATGGAAAGTGACGCATATTTCTGGAGAGGAACTTCTTTTGAATGGACGGAATGGATATATGGATAAAATTCATTTTCTGAGTTTTCCTTTTTGTACGTAAATAGAGTATTCTGATACAAAGCTCCCTTGGGAATGGTCATCTTTATAAGGGGATCGGAAAAATAATTGGATTGGTACCACTTGAAGTCCCGGATTTCTTTTTCATCACCCTCTCCTTTATTTTCATCACTTCCGGCCCCTCTGACCTGGAAACTCAGGGAAGAAGAATTGCCATAAGCATCGGTGACCACTATCATCACATTTTGTGTTTCATCATTCCCCGGTGTGAGGATTCCGTCATTTTTGTACAATTTGTTCATCGAAAGAAATTCACCGGGTTTGCGATATAGATCGTGTGTCCTCCGACGGGTGAGACTTTCCAGGGAGTAATCCATATGGCTGTTGATATACCTGCTCTCTGTAAAACTAAATTCATCAGTCTGAAATTGGTAAACAGGTTCTTCATTCACGAAAAGTTCGATGGAATAAACACCGCAACGGTTCGGCGATCCATTTAAAAAATCATAACATTCCAAACCCAGACCAATAGAACCATTGGCTTCGATAATATTGCCGCTTTTCAGTCTGTAGTGTCCGTTCTCACCAGTTGCGGCATATTCTCTTCGCGATACACTTACCCGGTCATTCTCGTTCCCCTGCATAGAGTAAACGAACAGGGAATAAAGATGCGGGGGAATATCATCCCTGATATCAAGACCGTACCGCAATGCATTGATTGTATGTTGACTGGCCGTATTACGCAACTCGAAATGCAGGTGAGGCCCACCTGAGCTGCCGGTATTCCCGGAACGGGCCACGATTTCGCCTTTTTTTACAGGCAGGTCGTCAGGTGAAGGATATATATCGACCTCAAAAACATGGTTCCTGTACTGGTAAGCCTTGACATACCTGTCGATCGTATCGTTGTATGATTCAAGATGTCCGAAAACAGAGGTCAGACCACCGGGATATGTGATGTAAAGAGAATGCCCGTAGCCATTGGTTTGAATCTTTATTCGTGATACATATCCATCGCCAATGGCGTACACCTTTTTACCGATTACCCCCTGCGTTTTGATATCAATGCCGGAATGGAAATGATCGGCACGAAGCTCGGCAAAGTTGCCGCTCAGGTACATTGGAATATCGAGTGGAGGTCGGAAGTTATTGGGAATTGCCTTATATTGTGCATGAATGTCAGAGATAAACAAAATCGTAAGCAACAGCAAAATCGAACGCCTCATAGTTGTTGGTATTGAATAGTCTGAATTAAAAACGAATGTAAAACTAAAATATTCCCGTCACTCACGGAAAAATGGAAACGAATTTTTTTATTTCTGAAAGCAATGTTATATTTGTGGTACCTATTCACGCTTTATGAATGCAGAACAAATTGAAATACTGGGAACACTCCGTGCAAGGATTAAAGAGCTGATGACCATGTATGAAGCTGAGAAGGGTGAGAAGGAGTTGTTAAAACAGGAAAATACTGAATTAACGCAAAAAGTAGCTGTTAAGGATAACCTGATCAGCCAACTCGAGCACAAATACGATAATTTAAAAATTGCAAGGTCTTTGGTGTCTGATGAAGAAGGTTTTCATGATGCCAAGATCAAAGTTAACAGAATTGTGCGGGAAATTGACAAATGTATTGCTCTTTTAAACAGGTAAGGGGAATCTATGGATGACAAACTGTCCATAAAGGTAAATGTAGCCGAAAGGTACTATCCCCTGAGGATTGAGAGGGATGACGAGGAAATGATTAGAAGAGCAGCCAGGATGATCAATGAGAAGGTATTACAATATAAGCAGAAGTACATTGATAAGGACACTCAGGATTTCATTGCCATGGCTGCATTACAGTTCGTGATCAAGCTGATTGATAATGAGAACCAGGCGGATGCCTCACCGTTGGAGGAAAGCCTGCGTGAGATGAACACTGAACTGGATTCTTTTATCAAAAAGAGTAATAGCGTTCTTTAAAATAAGATAAAGATCAAAGAGTTTGCCCGCATTGTTTCTTCAATCCATTTGTGAAACTCAACAGTTAAAACATTGGAGTCAAGCTCAGTTTGATTAGAACAGGCCGCAATCCTTCGGGACTCCACTCCGGTGGTCGGCGGAAGTTCGACCCGAACTGGCAATTCCAACCATGTTAATATGGGGTTTTAATAAATCTTGGAGAAACCTTGCGGGTTTTTTATATAAAAACGATTAAGTGTAGGAACCATGAGTGAAATTATAATTTCAATCATTTCCGTCATCACCATATGGAATGTTGCGACAGGCCTTATCGGTGTACTGGCAGGAGCTATCGTTTCCTACTTTGTTTTCAATTTAGCTCTGAAAAAGAAAAGTGATAATATAATCAGGGAAGCGAAAACAGAGGCTGAAGTGATCAAAAAAGACAAGATCCTTCAGGCTAAGGAAAAATTTCTTCAGCTTAAGGCGGAACATGAAAAAATGATCAATGAGCGCAACAGTAAACTGGCGCAGAAAGAAAATGCCTTCAGACAAAAGGAGTCACTAATTTCCCAAAAGTACGAAGAGCTGCAGCGAAAAGGAAATGAAATCGATGCGGTGAGGGAAAATCTCAATGTACAGCTTGAGGTGGTTGATAGGAAAAAGGATGAACTGGAAAAGTCACACCGTCAGCAGGTTGAACAACTTGAAGCCATCTCGGGACTTTCAGCAGAAGATGCGAAAAGCCAACTGATAGAATCGTTGAAGGATGAGGCGCAGCATGAGGCTATGTCTTACATCAGTGAGATCGTTGAAGAAGCCAAAATGACATCCCGGAAGGAAGCCAAAAAAGTCGTTATTGAAACCATACAACGAGTGGCCACAGAACAAGCCATCGAAAATTCTGTTACCGTTTTCAATATCGATTCAGACGAACTGAAGGGCCGGATCATCGGAAGGGAAGGACGAAATATCAGAGCTCTCGAAGCTTCCACAGGGGTCGAGATTATCGTTGACGATACGCCGGAAGCCATCATCCTTTCGGCATTCGATCCGGTAAGACGTGAAATCGCCCGGCTTTCACTTCATCAACTGGTTTCCGATGGCAGAATCCATCCTGCGCGAATCGAAGAAGTAGTCGAAAAAACAAAAAAACAAATCGAGGAGGAAATTATCGAAGTTGGGAAGCGAACAGCTATCGACTTGGGTATTCATGGGTTACACCCTGAACTGATCCGTCTTATTGGTAAAATGAAATACCGTTCATCATACGGACAGAATCTCCTTCAGCACTCCCGTGAAGTGGCAAACCTGTGTTCAATCATGGCCACAGAGCTTGGTCTGAACGCTAAGATGGCCAAACGTGCCGGTCTTCTCCATGATATCGGGAAGGTGCCGGATGACGAGCCCGAATTGCCGCACGCCATCCTTGGGATGAAACTGGCAGAAAAATTCAAGGAAAAACCTGAAGTTTGTAATGCCATCGGTGCCCACCATGACGAAGTTGAGATGACCACCCTGATATCGCCTATCGTACAGGTATGTGATGCGATCTCAGGTGCCAGGCCTGGCGCCAGGAGAGAGGTGGTGGAATCATATATCAAACGTCTGAAAGAACTTGAATCCCTCGCTCTTTCATACCCTGGTGTACTTAAAACCTATGCTATCCAGGCAGGCAGGGAACTCAGGGTTATCGTGGGAAGTGAAAAGGTGTCGGATAAGGAAGCCGAATCACTGTCGTACGATATTGCGAAGAAGATTCAGAATGAGATGACCTATCCGGGTCAGGTAAAGATCACTGTAATACGGGAAACCCGGGCAGTTAGTTTTGCAAAATAGGAAATAATGAAGGTACTCATCACCGGAACAGCCGGCTTCATTGGTTTTCACCTTGCTGAGAAGTTACGCCTTGAAGGAAAAGAAGTCCTTGGACTTGACAGCATAAACGATTATTACGATGTCCAGCTGAAGTATGACCGTCTGAAATTTGCCGGCTTTGACCAGCAAAACTTTACCTACGGGAGACCGGAGATCAGTACAAAACATAAAAATCAACAATTTGTACAAGCAGAGCTTGGAGACAGGGAAACCATCCTCAGGCTCTTTGATGATTTCCGCCCTGATGTAGTGGTGAATCTGGCAGCGCAGGCGGGAGTAAGGTATAGCCTGACAAATCCTGAGGCTTATATCGAGGCCAATATTACTGGTTTTCTGAATATCCTTGAAGCCTGCAGGAAATATCCTGTGCAACATCTTATCTATGCCAGTAGTTCAAGTGTTTACGGTCTCAACAAAGCAATGCCTTTCTCAGTTCATAACAATACCAATCATCCGGTGAGCCTTTATGCCGCAAGTAAAAAGAGCAATGAGCTTATGGCTCACACATACAGCCACCTTTTTGGTATCCCCACCACGGGCCTCAGGTTCTTTACTGTATACGGACCATGGGGACGACCTGACATGGCACTGTATATTTTTACCCGGGCAATGCTGAAGGACGAACCTATCAACGTTTTTAATTTTGGTAAAATGGAGAGGGATTTTACTTATGTGGACGATATAGTGGGTGGGATTTCCCGGATGACAGACGGAAAGCCGCCCTCAGGAAATCCATCCTGGGATCCTGAAAACCCGGATCCGGCCACGTCTTCTGCACCGTACCGGGTATATAATATCGGAAACAACAAACCGGTACAGTTACTCGACTTTATCAAAGCCATCGAAAAGTATACGGGTAAAAAGGCCATCATGGAAATGCAGCCACTTCAACCAGGTGATGTCGAAAAAACCTGGGCAGATGTTGATGATTTAATCGAAAATTTTGGCTACAAACCGGACACTACTGTGGATACGGGCATCAGGAATTTCATTGAGTGGTACCGGGGATACTATGGAAGTTAAATCTCGGGTGAAGCCGTTTTGACAATATTCAATAGCTGATTTACCTGCTCTGTCTTATCAGAATACCCCATTTTTTCATACGCAAATATCAGGTTCCGCAATACCCTTTCAATGGTGGTAATATTGCTGCATGGTGTAAAATATTCTTTCCGTGGCTTCAGCTTTTGTTGAGTCAGAAACCTGTCGATATCTTTCCTGCTCAATACCATACCCCTGTTAAAGGGGTTGATATAAAACAAGATATGGTACCGATCTTCATCATAGGTGGGATCCTCATACGCCAGGATATAGTTCAGCGGTAAATTGACACCGAATACCGGTATTTCCAGCTTTTCTGCTACAACTGAGTAAATAATGGACAGAGAGATGGGATTGCCCTTCCTGGTTTCAAAAACCTGGTTGATAAAGGAGTTCCTTGGCGAATAAAAATTGGTTGAATTTCTGGAGAATTTGTGGACGCCAAATATGACGTGGTTCAATACTCTCACTTTCTCAAGAGCAGTTAAGTTATTGTGGATCTCAAGCCATGCATCCTTTCGTAGCACGTCAATCTGTTCCTCAATCTCACTGAAATACAGGTCGGGATACTGATATTTGGCAATGAGGTAGGCGCCATAAAGCAGGTTGTTGCCGCCACTGGTGGCCCAAATGCGTAATTCATCGCAAATATATCCAAACTGTATGTTGTGAATGAGCTCTTCAATCTTTTCCTGAAGCTCCTGATTCAAAGAGGATTCCCACGCCTTTTCCAGGCTCGGAACCGCATCTATCCCGTGCTCCCGCAGCTTCCCTGCAACTACACTGAAGACTTCCTGGTCAGGGTCTTCCAGTAAATTGATCAATACCTTTATTTCCTTATCCACCATAATATATTAGTCCTGCTTTTCAACGATTCGATCCAGAGTAAAGCGAAGCAGTTTATCCATAACAGGTTCGCAGTCCCTGATAAATTCTCCGGTAATCCGGTTAGCGATCACTGCGCAGATACTTACCGCCTTATGTCCCAGCAAAGACGAAAGTCCGAATAATGCCGAACTTTCCATCTCAAAATTAGTCACTTTCAGGTTATCATAGGTAAAAGAATGTATCTTTCTATTGAGATCAGGATCGATCACAGGTAATCGGAGTGTTCTGCCCTGTGGTCCGTAAAACCCAGGTGAGGAAAGGGTGATGCCTGAGAAAACGTCGTGATTAAGAACGTCAAAAAGTGAATTTGCACTCCAAACGAAGTAAGGTACCGGGCGTTTATCATACCACTCAGTGTGATTGACGAATGCATTTTCTATGTCGGCATCACAGATGCTGTACCCGTCACGATAATAATGAATGAGACCATCAAAACCACCTGCAAGCCTCGAAAGAACAAAGGACCCGACACCCAGCTCGGCCTGCAGTCCCCCCGTAGTACCGATCCTGATAAATTCGTAGGCTGAATGTTCTTTCCGGATTTCCCTGCGTTCCAGATCGATGTTTTTGAGGGCATCAAGCTCATTGATAACAATATCAATGTTGTCGGTACCAATTCCGGTTGAAACGACCGAGAGCCTCACTCCATTGCAATAACCCGTATGGGTGACGAATTCTCTGTTATTAACTCTGAATTCAACCGAATCAAATAATGAAGATAATTTTTCTACCCGTCCCGGGTCACCGACGAGGATCACCTTTTCGGCTACATCCCCTGGTTTCAGATGGAGATGATATATACTGCCGTCCTCATTCATGATGAGTTCCGATGTCGCCAGAGCATTGGTCATGCCTTCTCCCTTTTGATTAGTGCAAAATTAAACTAATTTTGTTAAATCAGTAGCCTCCAAAAGGAACCTGAAACTACATTATAAACAAATATCTTCCAATTATGAACAAAAAATCCCAAACAGCCCTAGTGGCCGGAATCATTGCTGTCGTGCTGGTGATTATTTTCAGTAGCAATATGTTTTACACACTCAGACCCGGTGAACGGGCAATCATATTCAGAAAATTTACAACCGGGCTGGACAAGGAACATATCTATCCGCCTGGTTTCCACATCATAGCTCCCTGGAACGATTTTATTAAGTACACCGTTAGAGAACAGAGCCGCGAAGAAACGCTCGATGTACTCGATAAAAACGGATTGACACTGAATGTTGATGTATTTGTGAGGTACAATCCTACCTTTGAAAAACTAGGCTATCTTCACGAGAACATCGGACCCAATTATGTAAATATTGTTGTTATACCTGAGGTAAGGTCAGCAGTACGACGAATCATGGGAAAATTTGCTGCGGAGGAAATTTATTCAACACGCAGGGCTGAAGTAGAACAGGAAATCTACGACGAAACTGAAAAACTCCTGGAAAGTAAAAATATTAAAATGCAGACGCTGCTTATCCGGTCAATCACTCTCCCGGAACAACTCAAACAAGCCATCGAATCCAAGCTGAAGCAGGAACAGGAAGCACTGGCATATAAATTCAGGATTGAAAGGGAGGGTAGTGAGGCAGAAAGAAAGAGGATCGAAGCGGAAGGGATCGCGAGATACAATAACATTCTGAGCGCGTCACTTACCGATAAAATCCTGAAGCAAAAGGGCATCGATGCTACCATTGAACTGTCAAAATCTCCAAACACCAAAATCGTTGTGATAGGTTCGGGTAAGGACGGATTGCCTCTGATACTGAATAATAACTAAATTACCGGGGCGACGCTCCTGCTGCTCCAATTTCTGTTGCAGTAGTAGTTACCCTGTCTAAACTGAAAAATTGTATAAGATTTATACATTATTGTGTAAAATTTATACAATTTTTCGTTTTTTGGCGTAGTGCAGAGGCCGGAAATTACCTGATCCGTTCGTAGGATTTCACCAATGCATCATCTTTCTGGATTCTTTTCAGCGCCAGGTAGGTAAGTATGATGGTTATAAAAGGAACGACAATGGGCCAGAGGAAGGCTGAATCTATACCATCATATTTCCTCATCGTATATTTGGTGAAAAAATAGATCAGTCCAACAAGTCCGAACATCAGGAGTATATTGAATACGCACAAGCGCATTTGCAATATCCGCTTTTTATACAGGAAAATATCAACAAGGCTGATAAGCATAATAACGGAGATCAGAATTGTGACAGGCCAGGTTGGAATCACTTCAAATGTAGCATCATCGTCCATTGCTTTGATCACGTTGTGGTTAAAAACAAGAAAGGTTTTCTCATTCAGCTGGATCTGTGCTATCGGATTGCCTAGCATGACGAAGAAAAGCACCGTGGAAAGGAAAAGATATATGGTTTGAATACGCTGGATCATGATATCAACAGTTTTGTTATTGCAAAAATAATGATTTTGCCCCGAGTGCAAATGCGCTTTCGGGATTTTGTGTAAAAGTTTGGCGATCGCGAAGTGTTTATTAAAAGCTAAATCCAACTCGCCGATGGGTAGTGCAATATAGAAACGAAATAAAAGGTGATCTATGATGCAGCTCCCTCCCCAACCTCTTAACTTTCTAATTTCCTAACCGCTTGAGCTCTTTATTCCCTGCCTTCATTCACTCTCAAATAATCCGGATATTATCCATATCTGTAATCTTCTCGCAATAATGGCATTTCAGCGAAACGTTATGCTTATCAACCACTGAAAATCGGGTTTTGATCTCTTCATTGTTCGTGATGCATTTCGGGTTCACGCACTGGACAATCCGTGTGATCTCTTCGGGCACTTCTACGATTTTCTTTTCAACCACTTTATAATCCCTGATGATGTTCAGCTTGGCCTGGGGAGCAACAAGGGCAATCTTGTTGATGTCTTCATTCCTGAAAAAGACCCCTGAAAGCTTGATGATGGCTTTCTTGCCAAGCTTTTTGCTTTCGAGATTAGTTCCGAAGGTGATCTGGTTGTCGATATGATCGAGTCCCAGAATGGTGATTACCTTGAAAAGGTCTGTTGCAGGTATATGATCGATGACAGTACCTTCTTTGATGGCACTAACAACGAGATGTGTTCTGTCTTTCATGTCTTCCATATTGATAGTTTTATTTCAGTCCGAGAATTGAAGTGATGATGGCCTGCCGGGTATAAACACCATTCTGTGCCTGATCGAAATAGTATGCTTTGTCGCTGTCATCCACATCGAGATGAATCTCATTCACGCGGGGCAGGGGGTGAAGCACCTTCATTGAGGGTTTAGAATTTTCGATCATATTTCTGCGTAGCACATAGGCATTCTTTGTCTTTTCATATTCAATCGGATCGGAGAAACGTTCTTTCTGTACTCTTGTCATGTAGATAACGTCAGCATCTCCAACGATATCCGTGAATTCCTTGAACTCATGGTACTTCAGTCCCAGATTATCGAGGTAGAGCTTATATTCGGTCGGCATTTTCAGCTCCTCGGGAGAGATGAAATAAAATGTAGTGTTGAACTTCGACATGGCCATCAACAACGAATGTACCGTACGGCCGTACTTAAGGTCACCCACGAGAAATATCTTAAGATTTTCAAGTGTTCCTTGCGTCTTACGGATGGAGAATAAATCAAGAAGGGTTTGTGAAGGGTGCTGGTTGGCGCCGTCGCCGGCATTGATAACCGGTACCTTTGATATCTCGCTGGCAAATCGGGCGCTGCCCTCGAGTGGATGACGCATGACGATAAGATCACAATAGTTTGAAACTGTCTTGATCGTGTCACGAAGTGTTTCACCCTTGGTCGCACTTGAGGTGTTGGAGTCGGAAAATCCGATCACGCGTCCGCCAAGCCGATTTACCGCACTTTCGAAACTTAGTCGTGTACGGGTGGAGGGTTCGAAGAAAAGGGTAGCGACAACAAATCCGTTCAGAATGTCCTGCACAGGCTTTTTCTCAAATTCACCGGCCAGATCAAGGATGCGCAGATATTCATCCCGGCTGTAATCGTTGATGGAAACTAGGCTTCTGTTTTTCATGTTTTGAACATTGTTTTGGGTATAAAATTAATCATCGTATATGTCAGAATATCAGATGTTGATAACTCATTCATAACTTTCATTTTCTGTCAGGTCTTTCAGCCGGTCATCGGATGGCTCGTTATTCATCACCAAGATAGTCAAGGACAATATCTCCATAGGGTTCAAGTCCGGCTCTGAGCTTTCCTGCGACGTTTTTCATCACCCTGACCTTTAATGAGCACTGAAGGGAAAAATCCTGTTCCGTTTGTCCTGCATCCAGCTCCTTCAGGATCTTCATTACCGTATTCATATCTGAATATCCGAAGCTTATCCTGAAAATCCCGAATACTGCATTTCGAATAATAACTGCATTGTCAAGAGCCTCCGAGGCTGCAGTTCTGTATGCTCTGATTAACCCTCCGGTACCCAGTAAAGTTCCGCCGAAGTATCTCGTCACGACTACCAGAACGTTGGTAAGTTCCCGTACCCGTATCTGAGCGAGTATGGGTTTCCCGGCCGTGCCTGCAGGTTCGCCGTCGTCGTTGGCCCTGTAGAGTTCCTGGTCAGGTTCTAGCTGCCAGGCATAACAGTGATGTCGTGCATCATGATATTGCTTTTTCACCGATTCGATCTTTTCCCGGATCTCATCCTCACTTTTTACAGGGAAAGCCAAACCGATAAAACGGCTTCCCTTCGCCTTGAAAAGGCTTTCACCCTGTACCTTTATCGTATGGTAAAATTCAGCGTTCATGATCATGCAAATGCGAATACGACAATCGCAACAATTGCCATGAGAATTCCAATTCTGTTAAATATGTTCAGCTTTTCCTTAAAAAGGAACAGACCCGTCATCACAGATAACAACACGATCCCCGTATTATTTATTGCGAAAACTGTGGAGCTGTCAAAACCTTCACCGCCGGGGAGCTTAAAGTTCAGGGCCTTAATAAGGAAAAAAATCGAACCAAAATTTACAACGCCAAGCACGGTTCCCCAAATCAGTACCCTGATATTCATCAGGCTTTTAAAGCTTCCCCGCTTCAGTATCATAAATATAATTCCGGTCAGAAACGAGATGGTGAAAAGAAAAGACGAAAAAAAAGCGATCTCCTGATCGCTGATGTATTTGAACTGAGCATATTTGACCAATGAATCGATCATTCCCATTCCAAGGAAGAGCAACACAGGAAGATAAACCACACTCCGGTTTAATCGCATGCCCTTTTTTTTGTAGATGATGAGAAAAATTGCCGACAGGGCAATGCATGTGCCGATGAGTTTGAATATGGTGAACCGGTCGGAGGGGTCATAAAAGATTGAGAACGATATGGGTATCGCCACCGACATTTTGCTGGCAACAGAGGTAACAGAAATTCCGGCTATAGCTGACGAAAGGCCTACGACATTGAACATGACGATGAATAGAATCCCGATCAGGCCTGCCAACAACAACCAGTCGCTATTAAAAATGGCGGCAATAGAAAGTTTTTCTCCTGAAAGGAAGAAGCCGGGAATTGCTGCGAAAAGGTAGTTATAAATGATAACAGGAAGGACCGAAATATGAAAATGATCAAGATATTTGAATATTATGAAGATGGTTGTGGAAGACAGAATGCTAAGGATCAGATAAATCATAAAATTCAGGTTAAAAAAAACAGGTTCCGGGGAACCTGTTTAAATCTTCAACTTCTTTTCTATTTCATCCATTTGTACTCTGAAACGTTTATCCGTTTCAATAAGGTTATTTACCGTTTTACAGGCATGAAGTACGGTGGCGTGATCCTTTCCTCCGATCTGCAAGCCAATACTCGCCAGCGACGATTTCGTCAGGCTCTTGGAGAAAAACATGGCTACCTGTCGTGCCTGAACAATTTCTCTTTTTCTTGTCCTTGACTGGAGAGAGTCGATTCCGAGGTTAAAATAGTTACATACCACCTTCTGGATATAGTCGATGCTGATTTCCCTCTTTGTGTTTTTGATCAGTTTGTCGATCATTTCACGGGTCAGATCCAGTGTAATTTCTTTTTTATTCAACGTCGACTGTGCGAGAAGAGAGATCAAGGCGCCTTCCAGTTCCCTGATATTGTCCGTGATGTGGGTGGCAATGTACTCGATTACCTCATCAGGCATTTCAATGCCGTCATTGTATATCTTCTTTTTAAGAATAGCAATCCGGGTCTCAAAATCAGGCGGCTGGAGATCGGCTGACAGGCCCCATTTGAATCGCGAAAGTAGTCGTTGTTCCATGCCCTGCAACTCAACAGGAGGCTTGTCGGACGTCAGGACGAGCTGTTTTCCTGACTGATGCAGATGGTTAAAAATATGGAAAAATGTATCCTGTGTTTTTTCCTTCCCTGCAAATTCATGTACGTCGTCAATGATCAGCACATCGATCATCTGGTAAAAATGCAGAAAATCATTTTTATTGTTGTTCCTGATGGAATCGACGAACTGGGTCTGAAACTTATTGGCGTTGACGTATAAAACCGTTTTTTCAGGAAATTTTTCCTTCACTTCGATACCGATGGCCTGCGCAAGGTGCGTTTTGCCCAGCCCGGAATCACCATAGATCAATAAAGGGTTGAAAGCTGTTCCGCCCGGGTTGTTGGAAACGGCATATCCGGCCGACCTTGCAAGCCGATTGCATTCACCTTCAATGAAATTACTGAATGAATACGAGCTGTTCAGCCTTGGATCAATGTTCAGCTTTTTGATGCCCGGAATCACAAAGGGATTCTTAATGGTGACTTCTTCTGTGTCAATAGGAACAGAAACCGGTTTATTGGTCAGTTCCTTGTTGTTTTTGGCAGGAAACTTTACGGTGTAGGGTTTGTGATTTGAAAAGGAATTGTTCTGCATTACGACACTGTACTCAAGTTTGGCTTCAACACCCAGCTCTTTGCGTAGTACCTTTCTCAGAATATCAATGTATTGTTCTTCAAGATATTCATAGAAAAACGGGCTTGGCACCTGGATCGTCAGGATGTTGTCTTCAAGTCGCAGAGGCACAATTGGCTCAAACCAGGTGCGGTAGCTGATAGAGGGTACATTGTCCTTAATCACCTTGAGGCAATTATTCCAAACTCGATCATGCATTAGTAAGAAAATTTAACTTGGTTATGAATAATTTAGGGTTACGAGGATTGATTAGCTAAGATTGTGAAAAAAAAACTAAAAAAAAAATTCAAAATCACTTGATTATCTCTATAAACCTATATCAGATTTATATTCAGTTGTTTAAATCTAAAGAAAAAAATAAAAAAAATTAAACGTCTATAAATCAGGTGTATAACTAATTTCAACCTTAAAAAATTGTTTATGAATTGTTTAGAAATTATTTATTAATGTATTGATTAAATGACCCTGGTCTGATCATGGGATGGAATTGCCGAAATAACGATCCGTTGGTCAAAAATCCATCATCCTTTGTGAGTATGTTATTCCTGAAACAAAGCCTTTAAGAAAAATTACTTGCTTTTCTCTTTGTCCTTTTTCCCAAAGACTGAAAAATGTACGTATCGTTTCGGATGTTCTTTAAGATCGGCCAGAAGAATATTCAGGCTCTCGGTCGATGCCTTTAGAGAGTTATAGAGACTGTCATTAGTAGTAAGCAGGCCCAGTGAGCCTTCGCCCTGGTTGATCCTGCTGAGGAGCAGGGATGATTGCTCGAAGGTCGTGTTGATTCCTGATACCACTTCTTTGACGTTGGCCTGTCCAAGAGAGTCGCTGATGGCCGCGAGATTTGTAAATATTGTATCCAGCTTTTCACGATTTTCGCCAAGCATTGCACTGAATTTTTTCAGCTCTCCGAGAGTTTGGTTCAGGTCACCCTCAGGACCCAGTTGTTTTCTGAGCGACAGGGTGATGCTGTTCAGGTTGCTGAGGGAAGACTTTAGGTCTCTTCTTCCCTGTTCGTCCATAACTTCATTGAAAGCATTGATCAGCGAGTCGGCAGATTGAATAGCTCCTGATGCTTTGTCGGTCAGGGGGGAAATTTCATCTTGCAGACTTGAGAATAAATCTGCTTCAATTCTGGAAGGTATGGTATCTCCATAGGTATACAAGACGGATGAAGATGAGGGGACGATCCTGATGGCTTTACTGCCAATGATCGTGGTATTAAAAAGTTCGGCTACTGATCCACTGGGGATTTCAAAGTCGTGATGAACGGCAAATGATACAATGATTTCCTTGAGATTCCCTTTTTCGAAATGAATATCGTTGATCATTCCGATCTTATACCCATTGATATAGATTGCAGCAGACTTTTCAAGTCCGCCGATATCAGGGAATACCGTGTAGTATACATCGGATCGCTTTAAAACATTCTTTCCTTTAAGAAAATTGATCCCCCAGATGACAAGCCCAATGGTAGTAATGACAATTAATCCGATCTTGGCTTCGCGTTTAAGATTCATGTGTATTATTTGTTAATGTACTGCAGTGCTTCATTCAGGCTGATAATCTCCCCGTTTCTCACCGCAACTACAAATGCGTCCGGGTAAGTTTTTTTCACCTCATTGCAATAAAGGATGATGTCAGAGTATGACACCGACCTGCCTACAGCATATTTTATCCATTTACCGGAATGAAAAGCCTCCACATCGGAAAATCCGTTAAAGTAGGGATCCGTTTCGTCAAGAGTATTACGTGATGATAAAACCTGTACTTTAAAATAATGTTCATTTTTGACCTCAGCTGTCGACAGGGAATCCTGAATTTTTGTATCACTCAATTTTGTATCGGTAGAAGGCTTGTCGCGAACAACTGCTTCAAAATGGCTGTTGTTTTCAATTCTTTCCTTGTAAGATCTGAATGCCCTGAATATGGCCGATGCCAGATAGTCCTGCCCTTCACTTGAGCCAAGAAAGGCTTCTTCCTTTGAAGAAGTGAGGAAGCCGGTTTCAATCAGGACACTGGGCATGGTCGTTTTCCAAAGTACTACGAAACCTGCCATTTTAACTCCTCTGTCGATCCTTCTTGCCTTTTCCCTGAATTGCTCCTGGACAAAACCGGCAAAATCGAGGCTCTGGATCAGATACGTTTTCTGGATCAGGCTGAAAACAATATAGGAATCATCAGAATTGGGATCAAATCCTTCATACTTTGTTGAATAGTCGTCTTCAAGTGTAATAACCGCATTCTCTTTCTTGGCCACCTCCAGGTTCGAGTTGTTTTTATACTCACCCATAACAAAGGTTTCGGTACCGGAAGCCAGCGAACCGGGAAGGGAGTTAGCATGGATGCTGATGAAAAGATCGGCCTTGTTCCTGTTTGCAATATCAGCCCTCTCATGCAATGGGATGAAAATGTCCGATTTACGGGTATAGATTACCTTTACATCTTTATAGTTTTCTTCAATATATCCGCCTAGTTTTAGCGCTACAGCCAATACAACATCCTTCTCCCTGAAATGGCTCCCAAGTGCACCCGGATCCATTCCGCCGTGCCCCGGATCAATTACAACTACTCTCACACGGTCGCGGGAATTTGGATCACCATCGGCAAACGCCCTGTGAGCCGGGAAAAAAAAGGCCAGAACGCATACAAGAATATGAGCTGGAATACGTTTAATTTGTTGACAAATGATATTTGTCAATAGTACCATTCTTGCGTATTTTGATTAGTTTTGGGGACTTAAAAAATAAACTTAACAGCTACAAAAATAGTATAATAAGTTGCATATTAAATTACATACAGTCCTTATAATATCAACAATTTTCCTTCTTTCCGGCAAAGTAGCATTCACTCAGGATACTACAGCCATTCCTTTAGACAGCCTGATGGCCGATAGCACAATCTTAACACCTGCCCAGATCCTCGCCGGTGACACCCTCAAGGAAGAGCCCTCATCGGGGGGCATAGATGCCGAAGTGCATTACAGCGCTGAAGATTCTGTGGTGATGAGCATTGACGGTAAGAAAATCTTTTTGTATAAAACAGCCCAGGTAAGTTATCTCGATATAAAGCTGGAGGCCGACTATATCGAATTCGACATGACAAACAACGAGGTGTTTGCTGAAGGACTTCCTGATACACTTGGCAACATTGTGGGAAGGCCGGTGTTTCAGGATGGGGAGCAGAAAATCGAAGCCCACCGTCTCAGGTACAATTTCAATTCCAAAAAGGGATATATTGAAGTAGTGAGAACAGAGCAGGAGGGAGGATACCTGCATGCCGAGAAAACAAAGAAGGACCAATATGGTAATATTCATATTAAAGACGGAAAATACACCACCTGTGATGCCGAGAATCCGCATTTTTATATTGCACTTACCAAAGCCAAGTCCATCCCCGGTGACAAGATCGTCTCCGGACCGGCATACCTGGTTATTGAGGATGTCCCCATGCCTATCGGACTGCCTTTTGGATTTTTCCCAAATAAGCGGGAGAGCACATCCGGTATTTTGATTCCATCCTATGGTGAGGAAGTAAGAAGGGGCTTCTATCTGCAGGATGGAGGGTATTATTTTGCCATCAGTGATTATATGGATCTCAGTCTTACCGGCAGCATCTATACGAATGGTACCTGGGGAATCCGTTCGCGTTCGGCCTACCGCTACCGTTACCATTTCAACGGCAGTTTCGATCTCAGGTACTTTAAAAATATAAATGGGGAAAAGGGGTTGGAAGGCTTCTCCAAATCTGTCGACTATTCCATTAACTGGTCGCATAGTCAGGATGCGAAAGCAAATCCTACAAGGCAGTTCAGGGCGAGTGTCAACCTTTCAACGCAGAAATACGAGCAGAACCATTCCTATGAGCTTCAAAATGCACTGACGAATACAAAACAATCGAGTATCTCCTTCCAGAAACGCTGGCCCAACAGTCCCTTCAATCTTACAGCCAGTGCCAACCATTCCCAGAACAACAGAACGGTGATGTTGACCTGAACCTGCCAAATGTATCGGTCACAATGGGAACGATTAACCCCTTCAATTTCGACAAGAACGGGGCAAAGGACAAATGGTACCAGCAAATTCAGCTGAGGTATACGGCAACATTGAATAACAAGATCAGAACTGCCGACACGGCACTTTTCACAAGACATGTATGGGACCATATGACGAATGGGTTTAAGCAGGATATCCCGCTCATTTGGAACTATAAACCGAAAAAACTCAGGCTGCTTACCATTTCACCGAATTTCAGCTACTCCGGTGTTGCTTATTTGAGTTATATAAACAAACACAGAGAAGTGGACACAACGGGAAAATATGTAACCGTAACGGATACCATTGACAAATTTTCTTATGCTCATGGGGTCTATCCCTCCATAGGTTTTTCTCTAGCCCCGAAAATTTACGGCATGTACACCTTTACCAAACCAAACAGTAAAATCATCGCCATCCGGCATGTAATGTCGCCAACGGTTTCCTTCAGTTATACGCCCGACATGAGTGACATTATGCCTGACTATTATAGGGACCTGAAGGATGAAAATGGTAAAGTGATTGAGACGTATTCCATCTTCCAGGGCTATCTTTACGGCACCCCAACACTGCGCGGCAGGGTGAGGACCATGAGTTTTGCCCTGCGAAACAATGTGGAAGCCAAAATGAGGGTGGAAACAGACTCTACCACTGAAACAAAAAAAGTGAGCATACTCGATAATTTCAACCTCAGCTCAAATATGAATTTTGCCGACTCTGTGAAGTTCACGCCGATATCGATTAACGGAAATACCCGATTGTTGAAGGGAAAGCTGAATTTGAATTTCCGTGGCAATTTCGATCCGTATGCCCAGGATTCATCAGGACACAGGATCAACAAGCCGGAATACGCTGTATCGGGCAAACTTGGCCGCCTGACAAATATGGGAATGTCTGCAAGTATGCGACTTCAGGGAGGGTCGGGAAAAAAAGAGAATGAAGAACATCCAGCAGGCGAGGAGGTGATGCCTGCCTCCCTTACACCTTTAAACCAGGAGGATGTCAACCAGCCAACTGCCTTCAATCAGACGTACAATGGACAATACGTCGACTTCAGTATTCCCTGGAGCCTGAGTATGAATTATGATTTCAACTATACCAAAACCATTGGTCCGTCAAGAATCATCCAGACACTCAGGCTAAATGGCGATCTGAGCCTTACCCAAAAATGGAAATTGGGCTTCTCGACAGGGTATGACATATCAAACAAGAAAGTGACTACTTCCAATATGAGTATCCATCGCGATTTGCATTGCTGGGAAATGGCTCTTACTGCCATCCCTTTTGGAAGGTATAAAAGCTTTAATTTTACGATCAATGTTAAATCAGCCATACTGCGTGACCTGAAATATGATAAGCGCATCCCGTGGCAGGATAACTTCTGATGACTCTCTTAACGCTGCCAGATGAGCAGGAAACGCCGAAACTTAGTAGGTTATATTTCAGAATTTAAAAATCATGAAAAGGATTATTAACACTCCGAAGGCCCCAGCCGCAGTGGGACCTTATTCGCAGGCCGTTGAAGTGAACGGTTTCATATTCATCTCCGGGCAGATTCCGCTCGATCCGGAGACCGGTAAGATTGTCCCCGGCGGCATAAGGGAACAGACTGAACAGGTAATGAAAAATATCGGTGCGGTACTCACTGCTGCTGGTTGTGCCTATGCCAGCGTTGTTAAGTCGACCGTACTCCTAAAAGATATCACAGACTTTAAGGAAATGAACGAGATTTATGGATCTTACTATGCACAAGAGCCACCGGCAAGGGCGGCTTATGCAGTAAAAGACCTGCCTCTGGGAGCCCTCATCGAAATTGAAACCATTGCGGTATTGTAAGTCTGGGTTGTATCAAAGCCGGAGAAAGAAAAACAAAAAAGAGCTGCTTGCCAATGGCGAACAGCTCTTTTGTATAGAGGTTAAACTACTGTGGTAATACAGATTATTCTGCTTTGATCTCAAAGGGAATCTCAACAGCAACATCCCTGTGAAGTTTCACTGTAGCAGTGTAATTGCCAACTTCCTTAATAAGCTCTTCCTTGATGCTGATGCTCTTCCTGTCAATGTCAAAGCCCTTTTCGGTAAGTGCCTCTGCAATTTGGATGGTGTTTACTGAACCGAAGATCTTGCCTTTGGTACTGGTCTTGGCGCCAATAACCAGGGAAACCTCTCCGAGTTTTTTCGCCACAGCCTGAGCTTGTTCACGAAGTTTTTCTTCCTTATGTGCCCTCTGGCGAAGAATTTCCTGATGACTTTTCTTTGCGGAAGCAGTTGCACCAATTGCCGACCCCTGAGGAATCAGAAAATTGCGTGCATAACCGTCCTTAACACTGACGATATCGTCCTTTTGACCCAGATTGGGTATATCTTGCTTAAGTATGATTTCCATTTTATTTCCTCCGGTATTATTTTAACAAGTCAGTTACATAGGGCAGGATGGCGATGTGCCTGGCTCTCTTTACGGCATTGGCTACTTTCCTCTGGTACTTCAGTGAAGTACCGGTTACCCTTCTGGGAAGGATTTTTCCCTGCTCGTTAAGGAACTTTTTAAGAAACTCGGGATCTTTATAATCCACATATTTAATCCTGTTTTTCCTGAAACGGCAGTATTTTTTCTTCTTAATCTCAACTGACGGGGGAGTGAGATATCTGATCTCTGATGAATTCTGTACCATGGTTTAGTTCTCCTTATTCTTTTCTGATGCGACTTTTGCTCTTTTCTTTTCAGCATACTCAACTGCATACTTGTCCATTTTGAGGGTGAGGAAACGGATAATCCGCTCATCCCTTCTGAACTGCAGTTCGAGATGTTCAACAAGCTCACCTTCGCCTCTGAATTCAACCAGATAATAAAAGCCGGTGGATTTTTTCTGTATGGGGTAGGCCAGTTTTTTAAGTCCCCAATTTTCTTCATGAACGATTTCACCACTGTTTGATGTAATCACGCTCTTGAATTTTTCTACCGCTTCCTTCATCTGGACCTCAGACAAAACGGGAGTTGCAATGAAAACGGTTTCGTACTGATTTAACATGATTTTTACTGTTTTTATGAGTTTTTTAAATGTTCGCAAAAATAGGAACTTTTTACCGGATTGCAAAAATTTATTGGTACTCAGTGTAAAAGAAAAATTATTGGGTAAATGAAACTTTTATAAAGCATTGTAAAACTGATATTTAAATAACTTATCGATGAGCTGTCGATTTTTACATTCCGTTTTAAAGTACTATATTTAAGCTCAATTTTGAAGAGCTGCAATGGATAAATTTATTGTCTCAGCCAGGAAGTACAGGCCGGAAACGTTTCTTAGTGTTGTGGGTCAGGATTCCATCACGGGTACACTGAAAAATGCCATCAAAAACAATCACTTGGGTCATGCCTACCTTTTTTGCGGTCCGCGGGGTGTGGGCAAAACCACCTGTGCGAGGATCTTTGCCAAATCCATCAATTGCAGCGCTCCTTCGCCCGAAATGGAACCGTGCAATGAATGTGAATCGTGTAAAGCTTTCAATGAGAGCCGTTCATATAATATCCACGAACTGGATGCTGCGTCGAATAATTCTGTTGAAGATATCCGCTCACTCACCGATCAGGTTCGTATTCCCCCTCAGATTGGAAAATTCAGTGTATATATTATCGATGAAGTGCACATGCTCTCATCACAGGCCTTCAATGCATTTCTGAAAACGCTGGAAGAACCACCTGCTCATGCTGTGTTTATCCTGGCAACCACCGAGAAACACAAGATCATCCCTACCATTCTGTCACGCTGCCAGATTTTCGATTTTAACCGGATTAAAGTGGATGACACGGTGAAATATCTCGAATTCATAGCCACGAAAGAGAACATTACCTACGAAAAAGAAGCGCTGCATGTCATCGCTCAAAAAGCCGATGGGGCCATGCGTGATGCTCTTTCCATCTTCGACCAGGTGGTAAGTTTCAGTGGTGATGACATCCGGTATCAGACGGTAATCGACAACCTGAACATTCTCGATTACGATTATTATTTCAAGCTGACAGAAAACTTTCTTGAAGGAAAGATTTCCAATGCACTGCTCATTTTCGATGAGATCCTTGATAAGGGCTTCGATGCACATAACTTTCTGGGCGGACTCGCCTCTCATCTCAGAGATATCCTTGTTTCATCCGACCCGGCCACGGTAAAACTTCTGGAGGTAAGTGAGAACCTCAGGACGAGATATATTCAGCAGGCTTCCAAATGTTCTGCCGAATTCATTTATGAAAGCCTTGAAATCTGTAACCAGGCTGATATAAATTATAAATCCAGCAGGAACCAGCGCTTGCTGATCGAGCTTTCACTGGTCAGACTAGGAAATATTCAGACGTCAAAAAAAAAAGAACTGACTGAGGATCCCGACATTTCGAATGCTGATTCTTCAACAGGTTTACAGACTTCTGAAGTACAGCAGGCAGATGAAAATGATGCAAAAACAAAGACTGACAAATCAGAAACTCATACGTCCGAAAAAATTCCGGCTTCTCCTGTACCTCAAAATATTCCTTCCTCAAAACCTTCAGTGCAGGAATTGAATGTGTCTCAGCCAAAAGAGGAAATGGCAGCAAAAAATCTTGTGCGCAGCCAGGGAATATCAATAAAGGATGCACTGGGAGGCAAGAGCCCTGAAAAAAAATTGCCCGAACCCTCTGATGAAGATGAGGCGGAGGATCCGGAGACTGAAATTGAGACTGAGGACCTGCCTTTTTCCCAGGAGGAGCTCATGAAAAAATGGTTCGAATATGCTGAAATGATCAGGTTGGAACGGCCACGGATCGCCAACACCCTGAAAAGCAGGAAGCCTGAATTGCAAAGCGATTACCGCGTCATCGTTTCCATGGATAATGCGTCTCAGCTGGAAGATTTTAACAAGAATGTCAAGCCTGACATACACAATTACCTCCACCTGCAACTGCGTAATAAACAAATAGAGATCATTACCAGTCTGACGGAAAACGAAAATGTGCAGAAGAAGGTCTATACCTCGGAAGATAAATTTCAGTACATGAATAAAAAGAACCCGAATCTGAATAAGCTGAAACAACAATTTAACCTCGACCTTGAGTAAAAATTGAACTTAAGATTATATTTTTTGTATAGAATAATTATCACATCGAACTAAATTTTGCATTCATGAATGGAGAAAAGATCACCATCAGAAACGGAATCCTGACCGTTCCCGATTTTCCTGTTATCCCTTTTATTGAAGGTGATGGCACAGGCCCTGATATCTGGGCTGCATCTGTGAGAGTATTTGATGCTGCTGTCGAAAAAGCCTATAAGGGCAAAAGAAAGATCGAATGGAGGGAAGTACTGGCCGGCGAGAAGGCTTTTAAAAAAACAGGGAAATGGCTTCCGGAAGAAACCCTGGATACCATCAGAGAGTATCTTGTATCGATCAAAGGACCTCTGACTACACCGGTAGGAGGGGGGATCCGGTCGCTGAACGTTGCACTTCGTCAGATCCTCGACCTGTATGTTTGTCTGCGGCCTGTAAAATATTACAAGGGCGTTCCTTCTCCGGTAAAAGATCCTACAACGACCGATATGATTATCTTCCGTGAAAATTCGGAGGATATCTATGCCGGGATTGAGTGGCTGAATGGAACACCTGAAAATGATAAGATCATAGACTTTCTTTTAAATGATATGGGGGTGAAAACCATCCGTTTTCCGCAGAGCGCATCGATTGGTATTAAGCCGGTATCCAAAGAAGGTACCACCAGGCTTGTAAGAGCGGCCCTTCAGTATGCTGTCCGTCATAGTATGCCCTCTCTTACCCTGGTTCATAAAGGCAATATCATGAAATTTACGGAGGGACAATTTAAGCTGTGGGGTTACGAACTCGCAGAAAAAGAGTTTGGCGACTATACGTTTACATGGCTACAGTACGACAGGATTGTAGAAAAAGAAGGGAAACCTGCTGCAGACCTGGCACTTGAACATGCTGTAAAAGCGGGAAAAGTTATTGTTAAGGATGTGATTGCCGATGCATTTTTACAACAGATACTGACACGACCAAAGGAGTATTCCGTGATCGCTACCCTGAACCTTAATGGCGACTATATTAGTGATGCGCTGGCGGCAATTGTCGGCGGCATCGGCATTGCTCCCGGAGCAAACATTAATTATATTACCGGACATGCCGTGTTTGAGGCAACTCACGGCACTGCACCAAAATATGCCGGCCTCGACAAGGTTAATCCCGGTTCTTTGATTCTTTCAGGTGTTATGATGCTTGAATATATTGGTTGGATTGAGGCAGGAGAACTCATCATCGAAGGGCTGAAGAAAACCATTCATCAGAGAAAGGTCACATACGATTTTGCCAGGCTGATGGAGAATGCAACGGAACTGAAAGCTTCGGAATTCGGTTCGGCTATCATTGAAAACATGTAAGCGTTTTTTCCGCTTTCATCAGGAAAATGAAAAAATATAACATACAAAAATTAGTAAGAACCCCGTAAAATTAATAATATGCTGAAAAAACCAATTGAAGACATTCTTAATCAACAGATTGAGAAAGAAGGTTATTCTTCGAGTCTCTATCTGTCCATGGCTAGCTGGGCAGGTTTTAACGGATACAACGGCGTGGCTAAATGGCTCTATGTTCAGGCCGAGGAGGAACGCTTGCACATGCTTAAAATTGTTAAATATATTGCCGACAGAGACGGGAAACCATTGATCCCGCAATTCAAACAGCCACCAACTGAATTTGAAAATGTGATGTCACTCTTCAAGGCTGTACTGAAACATGAAGAGTATATTACTGATTCCATTAATGAGATTGTGGCGAAGACGAATGAAGTGAAAGACTTCAACACCCACAGTTTTATACAGTGGTTTGTTAATGAGCAGATTGAGGAGGAAGCTACGGCCAGTGAGATCATTGACAAACTGAAGCTCGTCGGTGAACAGAATCTCTATATCTTCGACCGTGATGTTCCCGGAATGCGCACCCCGGGTACTGCCGGAGGAGCCCAATAGAATTCCTGAGCAGAAGAGTGCGTGATGCGTATGAATTGAATACCTGACCGGGGGGATTACTGTGGCGCATCAATTTTTTATACCATCACCACTGATGTAGTTTCCGAATATTCCGGTACAGGGATGAGGTCAGTCATGACCTCTTTTTGTTTATTCATAACGTGGTACGACTAGCGGATATCTCATTCAACGATCAGTCTCTTAGTGATGTGATCAGTGTCACTGTTGATACTGACAATATAAACACCAGGGCGGCTAAGATTGAACCTGTCGCGTATGGTTCCGGAAGACTGGAAAGCACGTTCCATGATTACGGCTCCGGTTAGTGAGAAGACCCTCATGGTAACATTTCCGTTTAATCCGTTGACTTCAAGGTTGAATTCATCATGGCCCGGATTGGGGTAGATATTTACTTTGCCTGGAATTTTTACTGTTGCGCCTTCTGTTCCAACCGGCGCATCGTAAATATTAATATAGAAAGTACCCTCATCGCCACCTCCACTTCCATCCACCTGTATCCAATAACGTTTCCCTGCTTCCAGCGGGGCTTGCTCAATAGCAGCTGCATATTTTTGAGACGAACCGAAGAAATCATCATTCGCAGCGATCAGAGAATAATTTCCATCTAATATTCCCTGGCAGGCATTGGCCGAATAAAGGGCAATTTGAGTATCAAAACCACTTGTAACAAAGGAAGATGATGACGATACAGCTTCAAATGTGAACCAGACGGAATTCTGTAATCCGCCTTCGCTGCACCATGTTATCTGGGTATTACAATTTGTGGTATCAGGATAGGGCTCATCGGGCTGGACACTGGCATCTAAATTAGTATAGGGACCATTTCTTCCCGGCTCGAGCTCAATTGCAGAACATACATCGTCATTTTCGGGTCCCGGCTGTACTTCAATAGTAACCGTGTCTGTAGCTGTGCAACTTCCAAGTGTCCCTGTAACAATATAGTCGGTAGTAATGCTCGGAGAAGCCAGGGTCATGGATGAATCCGGAGACATCAGCGATTCCGCTGGCACCCAGGAATAACTATCTGCACCAAATGCCAGAATAGTGGCCTCATCACCGGTATGAAAAGAGGAGGTGCCATAGGCAACGGCTAAGAGCTCAGGAGCAGCCACAACATTCAGAAAATTGGTAAGTTTTGCGACATAGCCTACGTTGCCATAATACACTATAGCGGTGATATTTTTAATTCCTGGTGTAGTGAAGCTTGCCTGCACCGGCTGACCGGAAGATCGTGAGAAAAAACTTTCCCCGTTGAAATCCCAGGCCACGCTGTCGGGTTCTCCTCCGGTTTCCAGGCTGAATGTTACCGGATCATTCTGGCAGGCATAGCGCTTTGCTGCATGAATGTAAGCAAAGGTCTCATTCGGAGGCGCATATAATGGCGATGCCCATAGACCGCGTCCATAACTGCCGGCAATCAGCCGGTTCCACGGATACTGGATATCCAGGTCATTGATGATGACGTTTGGAAGACTGGTGGTAAACGACTGCCACGAATTCATGGTGTTATCGCGGTAGAAGACGCCCACATCAGTTCCAAGGTACAGGGCATCATCCGATGCATATTTATATTTTATAACATTGCATGGAAGATTGGGAAGTCCGTCGGAATAGTTTTCCCATGATAATCCACCATCCGAACTTCTGTAAACTTTTTCACCATCGGCAAAGCCCGACACGGCAAGCCATACTTTTTCCGGATTATTTGGTGCGACATCTATTGACATGAAGGCCTGCTGTGGCAAGCCATGCGTGATATTGTCCCAGGTGATCCCTCCGTTCCTGGTAACCCAAATTTGGTTGTAAGTGGCAGTATAAATGGTGCTGTTATCGGAGGGTGCAATGGCCATGGAACGTAGGTTCGTTCCACCGGTGAGGTTTTCTGACAAGGTAAGCCAGTTTTTGCCTCCATCTGGTGATTTGTAAATATCTGAATATGCAGTGTAAATCGATGACGTACTGCGTGTACCCAGGGCAAAGGGTGTTATCCAGGCCCCACTACCGGGGAGTTTGGGCGGTCCGATAGGTGTAAAGTTGTTGCCGCCGTCTATCGACTTATAGAAATTGCCGTTATAATAACTGGTGTACAAGATGCTGCTGTTTGCGGGGTCAATAGCGCATTCCATGCCATCGCCCCCGGTAACCTGATTCCAGTCGCCGCCTGATCGCATCATGCTACCGTTATCCTGGTTCCCGCTGAGGAACAGGTCAATGACAGCGTTGGTGGCTGCCGAACGGTAGATCTGAAGAATGGTCAGCCCGTCGCTGATGTCTTTCCAGCTGGTCCCGTTGTTGGCGGAATAATATACACCTCCGTCATTGCAGGAATACAGCCGTTGATTAACAGGGTTATAACGAAACATATGCTGATCGGCATGGACGTACGGAACAGTTTGGGAACCGATCCAGTGTGCTGCTATACTAAAATTCGAACCGCCATCGCTGGATCTCCAGATATTGACACCCCCGGTCAGAACAATGTTTTCATTGACAGGAGAAACCGCCAGGGAGAGATCGTACCAACCCTGTCCACCCAGGTCCTTGCCGCTAAGTTCCCACCCAAGCAGATTCACTTTCGAATTCCGGTCATAGACTGTAGTCCAGTTAAGGCCACTGTTGGTCGATTTGTAGAGGCCAAATAAGCCATCATCGGACGCTGAACTTGCCAGAGCAAAAAGTACGTTCGGATTGGCAGGAGTAACAGCCAGTTCAATACGGCTGACTTTGCCCCCGATATTCAGCTCGTTGGTAAGTGCGCTAAATTTCTGACCGGAATTTGTTGATCTGTATATCCCGGCGTTCCCGTTAACATCATATTTGCTGGCGTAAATCACGTTTGAAGAACCAGGCTTGAATTCCAGATCTTTGAAATTTCCCGACTGAACGATTTCAGCTGAGCTAAAACCGTTGAGACTTCTGTAGATTCCGTTATTGGATGTGGCGAGGAGCATAGAAGTGTCTGACGGATTCATGAGTATTTTCCGGAAATAAACCTTGTCGGAGATCGACAATGATACGCCGGTCTGAATCCAGGTTTCACCACTGTCAAAAGATTTCAGAATGCCAATACTGTATGTATCTCCGGCATCTCCGTCACCGGTAACTATGTAAAGTTCCTTTGGATTCAATGGGTTGACCACGATATCTGATACGCCGATACTGGCTAGTTCATCGGAAGTCGTTTCCCATGAAGTGCCTCCGTTGGTTGTCTTCCAAATCCCTCCGGATGGGGCTCCCACCCACATAATATCCGGGTTTGTTGGATGAAAAGCAATCGAATTAATTCGGCCGGCACCCGATTTTTTAGGTCTGAAGATCACATTGGGAACCGTGAATGGTCCAAGAGGTTCCCAGGCTGCCGTTAGGGAAGTGAGCGTCTTCGAACCACTAATTTGTTTATAAATAGATGGTAATTCAAGATTTCCGTAAGGGAAAACTCTTGGCTCCATGAAATTTTCCCATCGTTTGAATTGCTCCCAACCTTTGCCCTCTTCTTCGTTTTCTGCCCCTTCTCTTTCTTCTTCTGTCCCGGCAACCTTGGCTTGCTCATCCCAATAGTCATAAAAGGCTTTTTGAACATCATAAAAACTGGCTTCGGAGGAAGTGGCTTTCTTAAGTCCGAGGTCTCTGAGCCACGCCTGTGCTGTAACATGTCGCACAGAGAATAAACCGCCAATAATAAGAAGAGCGAGCAGGGTTTTGTTTTTCATTGCTTTCGTTTATAGGAAACGCGATGAATTTATAACGCCAGATAGGGGCAATTGTTTATAAACCTGAGCTTTGAAGCGTAGATTTTCAGCGGTATTTAACAATTTCGGCCACCGGTTAGTTGTAGTTTTAAAGAACCGGAATGCCAATCGTTTTGCCATTTGCTATGTGTTGCTTTTCAGGGTAAAATGAAATATGAAAAATGATCCGACAAGGAGAATAGTAAACCGGATAGGAAATACCGTCGACAACTTGTACGACGAGATCTCTCATCCGGTTTTAGTGAATATGGTTATTCAATCATCAGATTTTTCCTGTAAACGTCTGATTTTGTTATCACCTCAAGATAAAATACTCCGGGTGACTTTCTCCCAAGATTTATTGTATGTGGGAAGCTGCCCGTATTCAGGTAGGTCTCCGTATAAATCATTTTGCCGGTGGCGTCATACACACGGACAATGATATTTTCTGTAGTTGTGGTGTTTAAGTTCAGATCAAAACTACCATTGTTCGGGTTAGGATATACGGTAAGTAGATCCTTTGAGACTGCTATATGATCTTCGACACCAAGCACAAAATCGTTGAAGTATAATGAGAATTCACCTTCAACACCACCTGCGCTTCCGTCGATTTGCACATAATACGTTGCACCGGGTATTACATTGAGTTTTTCTATGGCAGCTGCATAATTGGAAAATTTACTGTGGTAGTCATCATTTGCAGCAACAAGTTCGAAGCCCGTAGGTGAAAAGATACTGTCACAGGCATCGAGGCGATACACGGCAATCTGGGTATCCATACCCTTTGTGTCAAGAGAGATAACCCCGGATTCGGGGCCGGTGAACCAGAACCATACGCTATTCTGAAGTCCGCCTTCCACACACCATTCCAGATCTTTATTACATTCACCTTCAGGTGGAGCCGGTTCTTTCTGCTCTACTGTGGCATACACATTTGTGAAAGTGCCCATCAGTCCGGTACCCGTTAACTCGATTGCATCACAGATGTCATCGTTCGGCGGATTTTCCACCACATTGAGGGTGATTTGTGCCGATCCTGTACAACTCCCCATCGTGCCGTTCACCGTATACATAATGGTATCATCCGGTGAGGCAATGACAGTTGGTCCGTGAATCGTATCCAGCGCTATGTCAGGTGTCCAGTTGTATTCATCAGCTCCAAAGGCAGTAATGGTTATCGATTTACCGTTGACAAGAAGTTTTTCGGAATACGGGAGGAAGATGTCGAGCTGATCCACAACATCGACATAACTCTTTCTCGTCAGAATTTTGGTGCCCCCAGGTCCAGTGACGGTCAGACTAATATCCTTTTTTCCGGTTGTTGAATAGGTGACAACATGAGGTCCGGCAGTGTTAGCCGTAGCAGGACTGGCGCCGGCTCCGAAATTCCATACATAGCTGTTAATGACTCCGTTTGAGCCGTCATCAAAGGTCACAGGAGTGCCGGTACAAACCACCTGCCGGTTGGCCGTATAAAACGCATTCAGCGTTGTGCTTCGATCGGCATATGCCCGGATACTAAGGTCGGCTTCTCCATCCGTAATATCACTTCCCAGTGATCCCCAGTGTTCTCCGTCATGACTTATCCAGTAGGTCCCCGAATGTTCTATATGAGGGAGGGCGTAATCTCCACCCTGGAATGATATCTTTGATTCGCTTGGAACCGGATAAAGGTAATCAGGGCTGAAATACTTAATCTTCACGTAATAATCGCCATCAACGAGAGCAGGCACATCAAAAGTGACATATCCGGGGAATTTAACGATGTTATTGTAGGAGGAAGCCACAAGGTTCGTCAGCAGGCTGTCTCCCTGAAAGTCATCGTAAATTTCTATATCCACAATGGTGCCGGATGACAAAACAAAGGTCCCTATTTCCCTGATGAAATTCGATTTGGGAGCTTCAAATTTAACAAGGCCATAAGCCGTCTCATCCTGATAACCGTAGGAACTTGTTGCCCCGAGCTTGTCAAACATATATAGCGTGTCAATCTCATTAAGCTCCGATCTTATGGGGTATATCGCCACATTGGATAGGAAACGTGAATCGTAGTAGGAAACATAGAAATATCCTGCATCTCCCCAAAATGTGCCCCAGCTGTTTTTTACTATCCAGGCTCCTTTGGTATCTTTCGGACTACTTAAGCCTCCTGTTACGCTTTTATTATCGTCCCATCCGACGATTAACACGGCATGGTCGGGAACAGTGGTTCCTTTGTAATAAAATGTATAATCATCCTTGCTATAATACAGGTTTATAAGATTTGCGCCGGTATAAATCGATGCCGAAACACCTCCATAATCCATTACCGCCCTTTTTATTATATCGATATCTTTTGGAAGCCAGCTCGTTATGGGAGAATACGCAGGGATAACCAGGCCGGTGGATTTGCATTTGTCAACATGAGGATCATAGGCATCGGTGGCTTCAGATACAGGACCGGAAAGTCTTGTTAAGTAGGCTGAAGCCATACTAAAGTCACCACCGTCATTGATCCCGAGTTCGAAACCGTGACAGGTTGCGAGGTTATGTTCCGAAAGATCAAAAGTGCCGTACCCGAGCTTCATCCAGGTGGATTCTATAGCACCAATGGTTGAAAATGACATACAGGCGCCTGCAGGTCCCTGGTCCTTAACAGGACTAACCCAGTTATAATCTCTCAGGTCATATTTTGAAGGAATGGCCTGGGCGCTTTTTTTACTATTAACGCTTTGGTCCATTTTGTTGAAATGGATATTGAGGGGAGAAGGAACAAATCCCAACCCTTTACCATTGGCAGATTTTTTAACCCCGCCGGCTTCTTTCTCCTGCAAATACTGAACAAAATCTGGATTCAAAGGAGCTTTTTGGGCCTTTTCCTGAGCATTTACCTGTAGCGTCAGGAACAACATTAAACTTATCCCGGCAAAACTTTTCATAATCTGTACGATCATTTTTCGTTTATAATAATAACAAATTTAGAAGAAATAATATTTCTACAGCCCTAATGCTGTATTTAATAAGAAAATTTGAATACTTATGTTCATGTACTATAAAGTTTTCTTGCATAAAAACGTTAATTTTGTATGCTAAATTTTGATAGAATATAATTAATAAGCAAAAATGAGCATTGTTGATAAACTACTGGGAAGTTTTCTGGGAACAAAATCCAACAGGGATCTTAGAGAGATTCAGCCCTTCGTGGAACGCGTTCTGGAAACATACCCATCTGTAATAAATGTTTCTAATGATGAACTAAGGGCAAGGTCGGAAGACACCAGGCTGAAAGTTCGTGAATATGTGAAGGCACAGGAGGAAGAAATGATTGTTCTGAAAACACGTTCGGAAGATCCTGACCTTGACATTGAAGAAAAGGAGCAGATTTATGAGAAGATAGATAAACTCGAAAAAGAGATTGATGATAAATATGAAGAGATACTGAATGAGGTACTGCCTGAAGTATTTTCGATCATTAAGGATACTGCAAGACGTTTCACGGAAAATGAAACATTAGAAGTTACAGCCAAAGATTTTGACCGGGATCTGGCGGCAGAATATGATAACGTCGAGATCCGGGGCGAGAAGGCTGTCTGGCACAACACATGGATGGCTGGTGGGAATGAGGTGACCTGGGATATGGTCCATTATGATGTGCAGCTCATCGGCGGCGTTGTATTGCATTGGGGAAGAATTGCCGAAATGGCTACCGGTGAAGGAAAAACTCTTGTTGCCACGCTGCCCGTATTTCTTAATGCGCTTACCGGCAAAGGAGTCCACATCGTTACCGTCAACGATTACCTGGCAAAACGTGACTCCGAGTGGATGGGCCCAATTTACCAGTTCCACGGACTAACGGTAGGCTGTATCGATAAACATCAACCCAATTCAGAGGGACGTCGCAAAGCCTATAACTGTGATATCACCTTTGGTACCAATAACGAATTCGGCTTTGACTATCTGAGGGACAACATGGCACTTAGCCCCCAGGACCTTGTTCAACGCAGGCATAACTACGCCATCGTCGATGAGGTCGACTCCGTCCTCATTGATGATGCCCGGACACCGCTTATCATTTCCGGACCGATACCAAAAGGAGAGGACCAGGAATTTCAGTCGCTGAAACCCAGGGTGGAAACCATCGTGGAAGCCCAGCGAAAGCTTGTAAACCAGGTACTGGCCGATGCGAAAAAGTTTCTTCAGGACGGAAATACCGAAAAGGCTGGTTTTATGCTTCTTAGAGCAAACAAAGGGCTTCCCAAAAATAAAGCACTGATTAAGCTCCTCAGTGAAGAGGGAAATAAATCACTCCTTCTAAAAACCGAAAATACATATATGCAGGAGAACTCAAAGAACATGCATATCGTCACCGACGACCTGTTCTTTGTAATCGACGAAAAACAGAATGCGATTGAAATTACCGACCAGGGCATCGATTTGCTCAGTTCGCCAGAAGAACCGGATTTCTTCATTTTACCCGATATTGGATCCGAAATCGCCGAGATTGAAAAATCGATTACCGACGAACAGGAAAAATTAGAGGTAAAAGACAGACTTCTCCAGGAATATGCGGTGAAATCGGAACGCGTGCACACGGTCAACCAGCTTTTAAAAGCCTATACACTTTTCGAAATTGATATTGAGTACGTGGTTATTGACAACAAGGTAAAAATTGTTGATGAGCAGACCGGACGTATCATGGAAGGCAGACGTTACTCCGACGGTCTCCACCAGGCCATCGAGGCAAAGGAAAACGTAAAAGTGGAAGCCGCCACACAAACTTTTGCCACCATCACCCTGCAGAATTATTTCAGGATGTATCATAAACTTGCCGGTATGACCGGTACTGCTGAAACTGAAGCCGGTGAATTGTGGGACATCTACAAACTGGATGTCGTAGTCATCCCCACCAACAGACCCATTGTCAGAGATGACAGGGAGGATCTGGTATATAGAACCAAACGCGAAAAATACAATGCAGTTATCGATGAGATCGTAGACCTTGTAAATAAAGGCAGACCTATTCTTGTGGGTACCACATCCGTCGAAATTTCCGAACTCCTCAGCAGGATGCTCAAGATCAGGAGGATCAATCACAATGTTCTGAATGCGAAACTTCATCAGAGGGAAGCCGAAATTGTTGCCGTAGCAGGCAGGAAAGGCTCGGTTACAATTGCTACCAATATGGCCGGCCGTGGTACGGATATTAAACTTTCAGAGGAAGTTAGGCAGGCAGGAGGATTGGCAATCATCGGTACGGAAAGACACGAATCCCGACGTGTTGACAGGCAGTTACGTGGCCGCTCAGGCCGGCAGGGGGACCCGGGATCATCGCAATTTTACGTCTCCCTTGAAGATGATCTCATGCGCCTTTTTGGCTCAGAGCGGATATCAGGAATGATGGACAGGCTGGGATTGAAAGAAGGAGAGGTGATCCAGCATTCCATGATCACCAAATCCATTGAGCGAGCGCAGAAAAAAGTGGAGGAAAATAATTTCGGGATTAGAAAACGTCTGCTGGAATATGACGATGTCATGAATTCCCAGCGAGAGGTGATTTATAAACGAAGAAAGCATGCTCTTTATGGCGAACGTCTTAGTGTTGATATCGCTAATATGATGTTCGACGTTGTCGAAAGCATAGTAAATCAGTATCAACCTTCATCAGAATATGCTGAATACAGCTTTGAACTGATCCGAACCCTTTCAATCGAGAGTTCAGTAAATGAGCAGGAATTCCTGAAAGCCTCTGCCGGTGAAATAATAGATGAATTGTACGACCTTATATTAAAAACCTATAAACGTAAGGAAGATGCGATCGGTAAACAAGCCTACCCTGTCGTAAAGGATGTATATGAGAAGCAATCGGCAGTTTATGAAAATATTGTCGTACCGGTTTCCGATGGAATTCGGATATTCAGAGTCCTTGCCAACCTTAAGAAGGCTTATGAATCCGGCGCACAGGAGCTGGTCCGTGCGTACGAAAAAACAGTGGTACTCGCCACCATTGATGATAACTGGAAGGAACATCTCCGGGAACTCGACGACCTGAAGCAGAGTGTACAGAATGCTACCTATGAGCAAAAAGATCCATTGCTGATTTACAAATTTGAATCTTTCGAGCTCTTCAAACAGATGATCGACAAGGTCAACCGGGAGGTAGTGTCAACACTGATGAAGGGGCATATTCCAGTTAATGATCCCAATACGGTGCAGAGGGCACAGGCGCCAAAACGGCTGGATCTCAGTAAGTTTGAAGCTAACAGGGAAGAAAAGCCACAATATAATGATCCCTCAGGCGGACCGGGAAAGAGGAAGATCCAACCGGTAAGGGTTGACAAAAAAGTGGGGCGTAATGATCCTTGTCCTTGTGGAAGCGGTAAGAAATATAAGAATTGTCACGGTAAAGCCGGCGTGGAATGATATTTCGAAAGGACTCCTTCTTGGGGCGCTTTTACCCGAATTTGGGTATCACCCCATTCAAAAAATACAGGATATGACCATCTATTTCGTTACGAATTTCCTGATTTTTTCATGAAGCCCTTTGCTGACAGGCACCAGGGGCAGACGCAGATTGTTTTCCACAATGCACATAACTTCGAGAAAAGCTTTTAAACCTGCCGGACTACCTTCCTCAAAGAGCATATCGTAAACGGGCAAGAGCTGATATTGAATCTTACGGGCTTCCTGAAATTTACTTTCGAGGCAAAGATTAACCAGCGAAGAAAATTCTTTAGTGAAAGCATTTGCAATTACTGAAATTACGCCGCTGGCTCCAAGGGCAATCATGGGCAGGGTAAGGGAGTCGTCACCCGATATGACTAGGAATTTCTCCGGCTTGTTCTTCAGGATGGTCGAAACCTGCTGAAGATTTCCCGATGCCTCTTTAACGGCAATAACCTGATTCTTGAATTCCGAAGCCAGGCGCAACACCGTTTCTGCTGAGATGTTCGATCCAGTCCGGCCTGGAACATTATAAAGTATGACCGGAACAGGACTGGCACCGGCTATGCTTTTAAAATGCTGATACAATCCTTCCTGGTTTGGTTTGTTATAATAGGGTGCAACCGACAGTATAGCGTCGATTCCGGTAAAATCAGTATCCATAATGGTCTTTAATACCAACGATGTACTGTTCCCTCCCAATCCGAGAACAACAGGAAGCTTGCTGCTATTTATCTCCTTCACATGATCGACGATCGCGTTTTTTTCATCACCCGAGAGTACAGGTGTTTCACCTGTGGTACCAAGTACGACAAGATAATTGGCGCCGTTATCGCTGACGTGTTGAACAAGCTTTTTTAGAGAGGTGAAATCGACACTGCCGTCACTTCTAAATGGAGTAGCCAATGCCACCCCGGTACCTTTGAAGATCTTTTGGGTCATAAATACAATAATTTTTTATCCGGGTAACAATGTGCGGACACTTTCAGGATTATTGAGAATGGAAACGTAATTTTTGATCTGTTCAATCAGGAAATCCACCGTGGGTTCTTTTTTAATGTCAATCATAACATCAGTATCATTCAGGCTTTCCTTATACCTGCCAACCTTGAATTTTGCCCGCGACAGAACCGTGGCAAACGTAAGTGGAAAAAAATCGTTCATACTCAGGTCGAAAAGTATGTCATAATCGCGCTCCATGAATTGAATCACACTTTCATCCGTGGGCCTGAACAAAAAGTCCAGGTCTTTCTTACACATAACATGACAGTTCTCCCACAGAACCATGTCGCTGGGTACCTCATCGCTGTTCACATACCCAAGAAGGCCCGTGCGAATCCGTTGTTTTTCGAGATATTTACTGAAATCCCTGATATGCCTGAATGTCTGAGGATCAGTGGCATCGAAGAGAATAGCGGTATCTTTGGCCGTTTGAAAATTATGGACCACACGATTCCGGTTAATCTTCCTTTTTCGCCTTACCATCGAACTGGCCCCGAATGATTGTCGTATTTTACTAAATGCGCTCACACTACAATATTACTAATTTTTGGTGTTCTGTCATGAGGTTTGACAGCCTTTATTTGAGCATTTCCAAAAAATCGGCTATCCCGATAATGGGAATCATCAGGGTTTCAGCTTTCTCACGTTTTGACGGTCCCATACCTTCGCCTGCGATGATAAAATCGGTACCGGCACTTACTGCGGATGAATTTTTGCCACCGTTTTTCCCGATGAGATCTTTAATGTCATCACGAGCGTAACCTTCAAAAGTACCGGAGATGACGAAAGTCTTCCCCCCAAGCTTTGAAGAAATCGGTTTTTCCTCTGGCCCAATTTGTAAGTTGACTCCGGCATTCGCAAGCACTTCCACAATTTTAAGACTCAGCGGATGGGAAAAATATTCAATAATGCTTTCGGCAATCCTGCTGCCGATCTCATCCACCTCCACCAGTTCATCAAATGACGCCTTCATGAGGCTGTCGATTGATTTGAAATGCATTGCAAGTTTCCTGGCAACAGTTTCACCAACAAACCGAATGCCCAACGCATACAACAGTCTTGGAAAGGGAACAGCCTTTGATGTTTCAATACTTTTTAAAAGATTATTGGCCGATTTTACAGCAAAACGTTCCTGTTTAATCAGCTGCTCATACGTAAGATTATAAAGATCAGAGCTGTCCTTGATCAGATTTTCCCTGAAAAGCTGATCGATGGTAGCTCCTGCAATATTAATGTCCATCGCCCTTCTGCTCACAAAATGTTCGATTCGTCCCTTAATCTGAGGAGGGCAACCATAGATATTCGGACAATAATGCGCGGCTTCCTCAACCTGTCTGATGAGTTCCGTGCCACATTCCGGGCAATGTGTGATAAATTCGAAGGGTCGACTGTCCGCTTTCCGCTTTGCGTGATCCACACCAACGATCTTCGGGATGATATCGCCTCCTTTTTCCACGTATACGGTGTCCCCGGTCCTGATATCCAGCAACCGGATCTGATCCTCATTGTGGAGGCTGGCACGTTTTACCGTAGTACCAGCAAGGTGGATGGGGGCGAGGTTGGCAACCGGCGTAACAGCACCGGTTCTGCCTACCTGGAAGGTAATCTCTTTCAGAAGGGTCGAAGCCTGCTCTGCCTTAAACTTATAGGCTATGGCCCATCTGGGGGTTTTTGCCGTAAAGCCAAGAAGCTTTTGCTGTTTAAGGGAATCTACCTTGATGACCACGCCGTCAATATTAAACGGCAGTTCATTTCTACGGTTTTCCCAATATTCAATATAATGGAAAACCTCATTCAGCCCGCTGACTTTTTTAATATAATTTACGGGCACTTTGAAACCCCATTCTCTGGCTTTCATCAGGTTTGCGAAATGGGAATCTGAGGGGACGTCTTCACCGGGGAGATAGTAAAGCAAGCAGTCGAGAGGCCGTTTTGCCACAATGGAGGAATTTTGCATCTTCAACGTACCCGCAGTGGCGTTCCTGGGGTTGGCGAAAAGAGGTTCATCCCGCTCCTGTCGTTCCAGATTCATTTTAAGGAAGCCGTTCACAGGCATAAAGATCTCACCCCTGATTTCCAGCTCTTCAGGGTAATCAGTACCATTCAGCCTGAGTGGGATGCTTCGTATCGTCCGTACATTCCGGGTCACATCGTCTCCCTGTTCACCGTCACCTCTGGTCACAGCCCGAACCAATACGCCATTCTCATAACTCAGACTGATGGCAACACCGTCATATTTAAGCTCACAAACGTATTCAAAACTATCGCCAAGTACCTTTCTCACCCGCTTGTCAAACTCCGACAACTCCTCCCTGGAATAAGTATTGCCAAGTGAAAGCATGGGTACCTTATGAATGACCTGTTCAAATTCCTGATTAATGTCACTTCCAACACGTTTCGAAGGGCTGTTTTCATCCTCAAATTCCGGAAATTCATTCTCAAGTCTGGTCAGCTCTTCCATCATCTGATCATAGACATAATCCGATACGGAAGGCTGTGCCAGTACATAGTACTTGTAATTGTGAGCATTCAGCTCCTCTCTGAGCTGAGTGATCTTCTCCTTTGCCTGTTCTGATGTCATGTTTTGAAAATAAAATTTAAAAGTATGAAATATTAACAAGCCGGGCGGCAAAATCACACATCGACGATTAAATTAAACTCATTTTTCCGTTCAACCTCATCTCGAAAATGAGCTGTCTGTTAATAATTCTTCATGGGTCGGAGACTTTTCTGTTTTCTGTGACAAAATATATGTGTACTTTTGATGCGCGTTCCGGTTCCTGTATTTTTTAATGCAGGACGAAGAGGGAACCGGGTGAAAATCCCGGACAGTACCCGCTGCTGTAATTCCTGACTCTTTATGGTGAGTCATGATTTTCGAAAAACAAACCACTGTGAATATGTGTTCACGGGAAGGTAACGGAAATCGGGAAAAGTCAGAAGACCTGCCGGAGCAAATCAATAAATCAAAGCTTTCGGGGAAAAAAGCAGAATTTTCTTTCCTTTTATCCTGCCTGCTCAAGATTTTTGATTGTTTAATCATGATGGTTTAATTCTTAACACATTCACGTATGAAAAAGGTGTTTATACTTTCATTTGCGCTTGCAGGAGCGTTTTGTGTCAGCTCATGCAAAAAAGAGTCTACAGTGAAAAAAGACCGCATCACTTTCGAAAATCTCACCCCCGGTCCCGACGGTTTCTACAATGGAGAGGACGGAGCAGGGGGATTTACCTCCGGGAACGCTTTCTTTCCAACACACTACGACGCTCTGTATGAAAGCTGGTCGGGATTTGCGTTCTCAAACCATACTGATAATACAACACCTGGATATGAGAATCAATACAGTTCAATAGCAGGTGAAGGAGCTGATCATTCGAAGATCTATGCACTGTATTATAGCTGGATGAAGGATACCATCAGCTTTTCGCTGCCTGAGAAGATCACTAACATAAGCATCTGCAACTCGGCATACGCATATTATTCCATGAAAGACGGAGATGCCTTCGCTAAGAAATTCGGAGGTGAATCAGGAGACGATCCCGACTTTTTCAAACTGATCATCGAAGGACTGGATGAGAATAAAGTGACTATTCTTAGTGGACAGATCACACTCGCCGATTTTACACCTTCTGACAATGCTATGGATTACATTAGCAACATCTGGACAGATATCGACCTTTCAGAGGCCGGTTACATTAAATACCTCGTCTTTTCCTTCGATTCCTCCGATAAAGGACCAAATGGCATCAATACGCCACAGTCTGTCTGCATCGATAATATCTTCGGAGAATTGCAGGAATAAGGGCCTGTCAGTACTCAGGCATGGAAAAATGCGGTAAATTTTTTCAGGCGTTAAATATAAGGGTAACGTGAGATATGTTCTACTGATACTTTCAAGTTTCATTGCTCTTGCTTCATCAGGACAGATAAGCAGGGGAGGAAAACCATATCCTTTTTTTCCCGGTAAGTCCGTGGTAGAACTATACCGGCTGCCTGCCATTGATCATGAAAAGGCTATCATGAGGAATTTTGAAGAGGAAGATCTCATTAATGGGAAAAAACCGTTTCGATTCGCCGAGAATATATCTACCTCATTATCGCCCGAAAATGCAGGGTCGTGGATTTCTGTAGAAAAAGGCATTTACCTCTGGAGGCTGATCATCACCTCTGAAAATGCGTATGGCCTCAGCGTATTTTTCAACAGGTTTAAGCTTTCCCGGGGCAGTATGTTATTCCTTTATGATCCTGGCCAGGATAAAATTCTTGGCGGATTTGATTATCGGAATAATAAAGAATACGGTAGTCTTCAGACCGATATCATTCCGGGTGACAAGATCGTTATTGAATTACAGACCACCGACAGGCAAGGATATGGAGAACTGGAGGTTGGCAGGGTAGGCTGCGCCTTCATTGATATTTTTGCCAGGAAGGACGGGCGGCATGGTCTTGCCGGTGCGTGTAACATTGATATCAATTGCCCGGAGGGAAAAGACTGGGAGGTGATCAAGAGATCGGTTGTTAGGATTTATATTGGAACAAACCGAGAGTATTGCACCGGAACGCTGATCAATAGTGTAAATTCAGATGGAACGCCTTACCTGCTGACAGCCAATCATTGCATTAAATACCCCTCTGATGCTCAAAATTCCGTTTTTATTTTTGGTTATGAATCACCGGAATGTAATGGTGCTGACGGTTCCGTGGCTCTAAGTCTGTCAGGTGCGACAGTTCTCGCTACATCTGACAGTCTGGACTTCACGCTTGTCAGACTTTCCGTTAAACCACCCGAAAGCTACCATCCGTATTATGCAGGCTGGTCCATTTCTAGTTCGCCTTCACCCAAAGCAGTGACCATTCACCACCCATGGGGGGATGTGAAAAAGATTGCCATCGATGATGATCCCATACTCACGCAATATCAGAAGGTAGCTCCGCCCTCTTGGCTCTATACCGGTAGTGCTCCGGAAGCTTTCTGGCGGGTTGAAAGATGGGATGCGGGCACCACTGAACCCGGTTCATCCGGTGCTCCACTTTTCAATCCCCTGAAACAAATTGTCGGTAATCTCACCGGAGGTGAAGCTATTTGCGCGCTTCCCATAAATGATTATTATTCCAGATTCTATAAATGCTGGGATTATTATCCTGAAAATAACCGCCGTTTGGCCGGATGGCTCGATCCAGATCTGACAGGTATACAGAGTATCAGCGGATATGATCCTTACAATCCCGAGCAACCGGTGGAATTTCTGGAACGCTTCCAGCTCTACCCCAATCCCAACGACGGTCATTTTACCGTTGAAACCGACACACTGAGTATGAAGGGAGCGGTCATCAGGCTATTTAAAACGGATGGGCAATTGCTGGGATCGTATATTCCTCAATCAGAGAAAATGGCCGTTTTTGATTTAAGCTGGCTGGAATCCGGCGTATATATTCTGGAGCTTAGGATCGGGGACCTCCTGACATATCGTAAGATCATTATCGCAAAGTGAAGCGGGCTCTCACATACATATCAGCGGTTCTGTGCTTTGTATCCTGTACCATGCATGATAAAAGCAGTCATTCCGGTTTGTCTGGAAATGAGTTCTCGGATAAATTTTCACTCCAGCAATTTACCGGGTACTCAGTACTTACTATATTCGATCCGTGGCAGGATGTTGAGGGAGCTTCCTTTACGTATATTCTCGAGTCAAAACCCATAAGCCTTCCCGATTCACTACGTATGTATCCTGTTATCCGGGTACCTGTGAAAAGGGTGGTGGCATTTTCCACAACCCACATCGGTTTTATTGCAGTTTTGAATGAGGAGAATTCTATTGTCGGAGTATCGGGCCCTGATTATGTGTGCAATGAGAATATCCGTCAACGAATCCGTGAAGGAGATATCAGAGATATTGGCTATTCTCCTGCCGTGGATTATGAAACTATCATTGGCATCCATCCCGACCTGGCCGTTTTATACGGCTTGAATGCCTCCGTGACTGGAATTGCTGACCGGCTTCAGAAAGCAGGGATCCCAACCGTAATCATTGCCGAGTACCTCGAAAGTGATCCACTCGGAAAAATGGAATGGCTAAAAGTTTTTGCTGCTTTTTATCAGAAGGAAGCCATGGCCGACAGCCTGTTCATTCAGTCCCGGGAGCGTTACCAGGCTACCGAAAAGCTGCTTGAAGATGTCCCAACACGTCCCAGGGTATTGGCGGGTCTGCCATGGAAAGACACCTGGTTTATGGCGGGAGGACGTTCATTTATGGCCAGGCTGATCCACGATGCAGGAGGCAATTATCTTTGGAGCGACAATACATCGGATGAGTATATCCCGCTGGATCTTGAAACAACTTTTATGAGGTCGTGGAAAGCCGATTACTGGATCAATACCGGCTCGGCAGGAAGTCTGGCGGAAATTGCAGCACGGGACGAACGATTTACCGCACTCCCGGTATTTCAGAATAAGTGTATATATAACAATGACGCACGTTTGAATGAATTTGGGGGAAATGATTACTGGGAATCCGGCGTAACAAATCCCGATAAAATTCTTGCCGATCTGGTGCAAATTTTTCACCCGGGCTTGCTCCGACAACATCATTTTGTTTACTACAGAAAACTCGAATAATCCTTACTTTTATAAACCAATCACAAAAATTATCTGCATGGCCAGCATTAAACATCTTAAAAGGGATATTAACTATCTGTCCTACGAACTGCTTACTGAAGCCTTTACCTTCAGACACTTCCATCCGGAACTTACGGATAAGCACTTTTATGATATCATCAGCCGTATCGTGCAAATCAGGAATGAGTTGATATCCAGAGTGAATCATCCCGAAGTGCCACCCGCCGACCATAAGTTTCGGGCTCACTTTAGTCTGATCAGGCAGGATATGGTAAAGCTCATTGAAGTCATGAATGATTTTTCCAACGATTAAACCCTGATTAACCGGTGAACGACAGGAATTCAAGGCCATTTGTGATCAGTGCACTGATCGTCCTCAGTGTTATCCTCTTTGCCATTGACCTGGGTTCCGGTTCCGCAGAGATTACATTCCGTAACGCCTTTCGTCTGATTTTCTCTTCTGATCATGCTTCTCCGGAGTATATGACCATGCACATGTTTCGCATTCCCAGGGTCATTACGGCCATTATAGCTGGTATCGCCTTATCGGTAAGCGGGCTGCAGATGCAAACTGTATTCCGGAATCCCCTCGCTGGGCCTTACGTCCTGGGCATCAGTTCAGGTGCCGGCTTGGGAGTTGCACTTGTTGTACTCGGTTTTTCATCAGTATTCAAGTACAGTATTTTCTCGGCGGGCAACAGCTGGTTGCTGATTTTTGCAGCATGGCTGGGTTCGGGAATGATTATGCTCCTTATCCTTATTATATCTTTCAGGGTAAAGGATATCATGACGCTGCTAATTCTTGGTATCATGACCGGAAGTGGAATCTCAGCTATTATTAGCATACTTCAGTACTTCAGCCGGGAATCGGCACTGAAGGCTTTTGTGATCTGGACCATGGGATCGCTGAATAATGTAGGAAATGATCAGCTGGTGTTTTTACTGGCCGGTTTCCTTCCCGGAATCGTTCTTGCCATTCTGGTTCTTAAGCCCTCCAATGCTGTATTTCTGGGTGAAAATTATGCAAGAACCATGGGCGTTAATATTATGCTATACAGAATTCTGGTATTTACCTCCACCAGCCTTCTCACCGGTACTGTAACAGCATTTTGCGGGCCCCTGGGATTTGTAGGAATAGCGGTCCCGCATCTTTCAAGAATTGTCTCTGGTACGTCAAGAAGTACGGTTCTCTTTATATATACTGTTCTGATCGGGACCTCATTAATGCTAATCAGCGACATCATTACAATGCTGCCCGGTGCAGGTTTGATTTTGCCTGTCAACGCCGTTACGTCACTCCTGGGTATCCCTGTGGTGATATGGATTGTCTTCCGCAGAAAAAGAACGTTTGCATGATGAATAAAGAGACCGTTATACTTGACATTAAAAACGGATCGTTCGGATACCGCGGACGGAAGTCTGAAACTGTATTACTTCGCGAAACAAACCTGCAACTGAGAAATGGTGAGCTGGTTTGTCTTATAGGAAGAAACGGTTCAGGAAAATCCACATTTCTCAGAACGGTAATGAAACTTATTCCCCTGCTCGGAGGAGAGATCACTATGATGGGCATTGATCTGAGATCATCTCATCATTCCACGATAGCCCGAACTTGTGCATTCGTTCCCACTGAACTTGTCAATGCCGGGGAGATGACCGTCAGGGAACTGGTGGAGCTGGGTCGTTATCCCTATACAAACTGGCTTGGTAAACTAATGCCCCGGGATCTGCTGGCGGTTGATGGAGCAGTGGATGCTGTAGGGCTTCGGGAACTTACGGAAAGAAAGGTAGAGGAAATCAGCGATGGCGAAAAACAACGATCGATGATCGCCAGAACACTGGCACAAAAAACAGCGCTGATGCTCCTGGATGAGCCATCAGCATTTTTAGATATACCCGGGAAGTATGAAATTACCTCACTTTTGCGGAAGCTTTGCAACTCAGGCCACTCTGTAGTCTTCAGTACCCATGATCTGAACCTTGCCATTCGGTTTGCTGATAAAATCTGGCTTATTGATCATGATCATATTGTGCAGGGAGCACCGGAAGATTTGATTCTAAGTGGTATAATCGGTCGGCTATTCGATTCTGACAGGGTCAGATTTGATATGAATACTGGTGATTTTCAACCCAGCACCGGGTTTAGGGGAAGCGTTGTTGTCAGGAAGGTAAATGCCGCGGATGAATTGCTCCAATGGACACGGAAAGCATTGAACAGGAATGGTTTTGATTGTGTTGACACTGATGGTAAAGCGGGCCTGATAATTACCATTACCATCGAAAATGGTAAAAATGTTTGGATTCTTCATCAGGAAGATGAAAATTTGTTTTTTCACTCGCTCTATGACTTGACCCTTCACCTAAAATTTTTCAATCATGAACTCAGTTAAAAAGGTCATTGCCTATATCCTCACAGGCCTCGTACTCCTCTTCTGCATTATTGCCATTCTTGGTATCTGGGACATTATTGATATGAAAGACCTGCTCAGCAGATTATTTCAGTCTATGATGGTAATATTGGCAGCCGCCGCGGTAATCGTATTTATTTTTGCCATCCTTCTCAGAGACAGGAACGAAGACAGGGAGTGAGACTCACAATAGCATCAGCAAGTTGACAGCATTCAGGGCATTGTCGTAGTCTTTCAACCCCTGCTGTCTTTTCCAGATCTTTTGATCGTCAAATTCCGTATTGAGAACCTGTCTGATGCGGATAATAAGCTCTGAGGGTGTATTGCCCGTTTCGCACAGCTCTTCAAGTCCGGTATTGTTCACCATCGTATTGTTTACAATGCAAAAGCGGCCGGCATACAAAGATTCAATCAGTTTCAGCTTTATCCCGGTATCCTGAAAGGTAACAAGGATATTTGCATGAGCATGACGGATCAGGTCGTTCATCTCATCTTTTCCGGGGGAGGCGATCAGTCGTATATTGCTATATGGTATAACAGCGTTGATAATCGCTTTAAGCGGTGATTTTCCCGCGATGATCACAGGGAAATTTATTTTGCTGAATACCCGCTCGATCAGGTAAAGTGCAGCTTCCACGTTTTCACTCACCGAAAGGTTGCCGTGAAACAGGAGATACTCCCCGCGTCCCGGCTCAATATCGACCTTGTCATTGGAGTGGAAAGGGTTAAGCAGAAACGTGTTTCCGTATTTTTGCTGAAAATATGTTTTGTCTGAGAGGGAAATGGCGGCAATTTCATCCGCATAACGGAGGGCTTTCTCAGCCTGTTTTAACCTTCGTGCTTCAATCCTAAAAAAGAGTTTATCCTTTAAATTATGAGCAGATTTTGCCAGCTGAAGATAATACAGGTGCTCAATATTATGGGTTCTGACAATTCTGAGCTTCTCAGCCAGTAAAGGATCATTGAGGTAATAGCACGTATGCAAACCCTCGAAAAGTACAGGCCATTGGTCAGAACTAAGGTTGTTCAACAGCTCGGAGGAACGTCTTGAATTAATAATGTACGGTTTCAGACTGAGCTGGGATTTCCATCCTGTTTTACGAGGGTAGTATATGACCTTTTCGCAATATCCCTCCAGTTCCAGGGAAGGTTCACGGTCGTAGGTAAATGCATGCAGTATGACACCAATACCGGCATTTTTCAGACTCCTGATCTTATGTAATATGTCAATGACGCCTCCATAATCGGGCGGGTAGGGAACAGTAAAAGAAACAATATGGAGATATTTCCCCGTCAAGTGTGAATAAAGGTTAAAATAGGTTTAATAAGATTAATGTGCGTAACAAATATATAAACTCTGACGTCTTATTAGTGAATTTAAAAGACTGAAAATAAAAAAACATGATCCGGGAGTTTTGAGAAGCGAAATGCATTGACCGGGGGTGGTGTTAATACGATCAAAAAGTTCTTTAAAAAAGTCGCTGTTAAAATCTGAAGAAAGGAGGTAAACGATTTGTCTCATTGCTGCTGATTTTCAGATAATTTACCTTTCGAATAGCAAGAAAATAGTGTAAATATTCAAAACTATTTTAACTGCATTTCGTAGGATTAACTAAGTTTAACATTTGCAAACATATTGTGGCACAGAATTTGAAAATAATCTTTTAGTTCTTTACGACAACAAAAAAATATAGTAAACAAAGGGTTAGTAGTTTTATTTATAGTTTTCTTTTCATAGATAGTTTTAGGGTTAGTTAGTTTTAAAGTGTCATCTCTTGAAGATGACACTTTTTTTTTGTCCCACTCAGAGTTTTCATTCACTATCCTTATCTTTGAGGCCGCAAATAAAAGTTGTAAACCATGAGAACCCTCGAAGTATTATTGGTCGATGCAGTGCAGAATGCCATAAAAAAACTGTATGATACCACAGTCCCTGTGTCAAAAATCCAGATTCAGAAAACCCGCAGGGAATTTTCAGGAGATCTCACGCTCGTTGCTTTTCCGCTGACTCCATTTTCACAGAAATCTCCCGGTGAAACGGCAGAAGAAATCGGGAACTATCTTGTTGCATCTCTTCCCGAAATATCGGGTTTCAATATAATTAAAGGCTTTCTGAATCTCAATGTCAGCATATCATATTGGATGGAATTCCTGAAAGATGTAATTTCTGATGAACGGTATGGTTTTACTTCAAAAGTTCCTGAGTCTCCTACCGTGATGGTCGAATATTCTTCACCCAACACGAATAAGCCACTCCACCTGGGGCATATCAGAAATAATCTTTTGGGATTTTCAGTTTCACGTATCCTTGAGGCTGCGGGTAAAGATGTGGTAAAGGTAAATCTGGTTAACGACCGTGGCATCCATATTTGTAAATCAATGCTGGCGTGGCAAAAATATGGCCATGGCGAAACACCGGAATCAACAGGCAAAAAAGGTGATCATCTGGTTGGTGAGTATTACGTCCGATTTGACCAGGAATATAAAAAAGAGGTGGATGGCCTCATTGCAAACGGATACACCAGGGAGGAGGCAGAAAATATGAGCCCGATACTTTCAGAAGCCCGCGAAATGCTTCGGAAATGGGAAGCCGATGACCAGGAAGTCAGGGAATTATGGCATATGATGAACTCATGGGTTTACAAAGGATTTGAAGAGACATATATGAGAATGGGTGTGGAGTTCGACCGTACCTATTATGAATCAGAGACATATAAATCGGGTCGGGATCTGGTGTTGAAAGGGGTGGAACAAGGACTTCTCTACCGCAAGGAGGATGGTTCCGTATGGGCCGATCTGACAGCCGAAGGACTGGATCATAAATTACTGCTCCGAAGTGACGGCACCTCTGTGTATATGACGCAGGATCTTGGTACTGCTCATCAGCGTTTTAACGAATACCACCTTGAACGTCATATTTATGTTGTTGGAAATGAGCAAAACTACCATTTCCAGGTACTGTCATTTGTACTGGCAAAACTCGGCTTTACGTGGGCCGAAAAGATTTACCACCTTTCATATGGGATGGTGGAACTTCCTGAAGGAAAGATGAAATCCCGTGAGGGAAAAGTAGTGGATGCCGATGACCTGATCGATGAGATGATTGACACAGCCAGGGAGATGTCGGCTGAACTGGGTAAACTCGGGGCCATTGGAGATGAAGATAAAGAAAAGATTTATCAGCAAATCGGCCTTGGGGCACTGAAATATTTTATCCTGAAGGTAGACCCGAGAAAGAATATGACCTTCAACCCAAAGGAATCGATTGATTTTAACGGCAATACAGGACCGTTTATTCAGTACAGTTATGCGAGGATCTGTTCAATATTAAGGAAAGCAGAGGAAAATACGGAGAATCTGCCTGCAGAGATGCATCTGAATGATAAGGAGATATCACTTATCCGGACGATGTATGACTTTCCAGCCGTGGTAAGATCTGCTTCAGAAGAATTCAATCCTTCCCTCATTGCAAACTACCTCTATGATTTAGCGAAAGAATTCAACCAGTTCTACCATGAATACTCAATTCTCAAGGCCGAAACAGAAGTTATAAAGTCTTTGCGTATAGCTCTTTCATCGGCCGCCGGAGAAATCATTAAGAACGGGATGTTCCTGCTGGGTATTGACGTACCCGACAGAATGTGATCAGGAATAAATTTCTTTTTTCGCCGCCAGCAGGGTGTTTTTCAAGAGCGAAACGATGGTCATTGGCCCTACACCACCTGGAACCGGTGTAATATATGAGGTCTTTGGAGCTACTTCATCAAATTTGACATCGCCCCAGAGTTTCCATCCCGATTTGGTCAGATCGGATGGAAGCCTTGTCGTTCCTACATCGATGATAACGGCACCTTCTTTTACCATCCCGGCGGTGATAAATCCCGGTTTTCCCATCGCAGCAATAAGAATATCGGCCTGACTGGTTATGGAGGACAGGTTAGCCGTTCTGCTGTGACAAAGTGTAACGGTACAGTTACCCGGATTTGTTTTCTGCCCGAGCAGGATACTTATCGGTTTTCCTACAATATTGCTCCTGCCAACCACCACGCAGTGTTTCCCTGCCGTTTCAATATTGTAACGCTTAATAAGTTCCATGATACCCATAGGGGTTGCAGAAATATAGGCGGGAAGACCGATCACCATTCTTCCAAGGTTTACCGGATGGAAGCCGTCAACGTCTTTTGAGGGCAGGATAGCTTCCACTACTTTGTTTTCTGAAATATGTGCCGGTAATGGTAGCTGCACAATGAAACCATCGATATCCGTATCATTGTTCAGGCTGTCGATGCAATTTAGCAGCTCTTGCTCACTGACATCGTCTTCATATCTGACAAGACTTGAACGGAAGCCCACCTGTTCGCAGGCTTTAACCTTGTGCCCTACATATGTCTCACTTCCACCATCATGACCTACGAGGACGGCAGCGAGATGTGGTTGCTTTAGGCCATGTGAAATCATGTTGCGGACTTCATCGGCAATCTCGAGTTTTACCTGGTCAGCAATTTTTTTACCTTCAATAAGATTCATGCAATGAGTTTTAGGACTTGAATAGTACAGTTTTGTCTTCGGTTCAATTACCTGATTTACCCATATTACCCTTTCGCGGCATTTCGAAAGGGAGTAAAAATATAAGATGGCTGAAGTCAGCTTCTCATTCCCGGCTTGTTCCCCATCATCCTCGAGAGATTTTTACCGCCTCCTCCCATCATCTTCATCATCTTTCGTGTATCATCAAACTGCTTGATTAGCCGGTTGACCTCTTGTATTGTTGTCCCGCTTCCTGTAGCGATCCGCTTCCTCCTGCTGCCGTTCAAAACGAGTGGATTATCCCTTTCGTCAGGAGTCATTGCGCGGATGATCGCTTCAATACCCTTGAAGGCATCATCGTCAATATCGAGATCCTTGATGGCCTTTCCAACACCAGGGATCATGCTTGCCAGATCTTTTATGTTGCCCATTTTTTTGATCTGCTGGATCTGCGTCAGGAAATCATCAAAATTAAACTGATTTTTCGCAATTTTCTTCTGCAGCTTCCTGGCTTCATCAACATCGAATTGTTCCTGCGCACGTTCGACAAGTGAAACGATATCTCCCATGCCCAGGATTCTGTCTGCCATCCTTGAAGGGTGAAAGACATCCACCGCATCAAGCTTTTCTCCGGTGCCGACAAATTTGATTGGCTTGTCGACCACAGACCTGATGGAAAGCGCGGCACCACCACGTGTATCACCATCAAGCTTGGTAAGGACGACGCCGTTAAAATCCAGCCTGTCGTTGAATTCCTTCGCTGTGTTAACGGCATCCTGACCCGTCATGGAATCTACAACAAACAGGATCTCATGCGGATTTACCGACTTCTTGATTTCAGCGATTTCATTCATCATCTGTTCATCGATGGCAAGCCGGCCTGCAGTATCGATGATCACAACATTATAACCCATTTCCCGGGCGTGTTTTACCGCGGATTTTGCAATTTTTACAGGGTCCTTGTTTTCATCCTCTGAATAGACTTTTACGCCAACCTGCTCACCCAGAATTTTCAGCTGTTCGATGGCAGCAGGACGATAAATGTCACCGGCAACCAAAAGCGGATTGCGTCCTTTCTTCTGTTTCAGGTATCGCGCAAGCTTACCGGCAAATGTAGTCTTTCCCGAACCCTGAAGCCCTGCGATAAGTATTACAGCCGGATTGGCATTAATATTGATTTCCTCACTTGTACCGCCCATGAGTTCAGCCAGTTCATCATGAACGATCTTTATCATCATCTGTCCGGGTTTGACAGCTGTAAGTACGTTCTGACCAAGAGCCCTTTCCTTTACAACATCGGTAAAATTCTTGGCGATTTTATAGTTGACATCGGCATCGAGAAGTGCACGTCTGACATCTTTCAATGTCTCCGCTATATTTATTTCTGTGATTGTCCCCTGTCCTTTCAGTAGCTTGAAAGAACGATCCAGCCTGTCGGATAAATTTTCAAACATAATCTCTCGTATTTTAAAAACGGCTTCAAAATTACAGAAAAATGATGTGACAAACAAAGCAATATACTCTTCTCTGGATGAATAAATTTAGGATTACCGGGAAGGTAGGTTAAGGGCATTCTTCTGTCGGTTCAGTCAACCTGTTTTAACAATAATACAAGAGCTCCGGCGATTTTGAACCGGATAAAAATTAACATTCGTTATAATTTTTATTCGCTGCCACTAAACACTGTACCCTCAAAATTGGTTATTATCAGATGAAAAGCCTGCCATTATTGTGTGCCGGGGTAGGATAGAAGAAAGATCACAAAAATACGCAAATGCTTTCTTTCAGGTTTGAATTGACGCACATGAAACTGTCATGGATTCTGTAACAACAAATTACCATAAGCCGTATGATCAAAAGGGCGCTTTACTAAAATATTCACTGAACTTTCATATCTTTAAAACTGAATCATTGATCGTATACCACTTATGTTGAACCGACGCACTTTTCATTACTTGTTACTACTACTCATTTTTGTCCTGGGCGGCTGCCGTTCCAGATCTCATATCGTCAATCTGCAAAATCAGTGGTCGGGCCTTGATCCTCAAAGCATTCCTTTGAGCATCAGGAATAAGGAGTATGACAAAGGAAACCTGGTTTCTAATCCTTCCTTTGAGATGGGAAGATATTACTATGTTGATACCGTCAAACTATCATTTAATCTTCCGGGCTGGAAGAAGTTGGGAGAAGATGTCTACTGGACCGATACGCAAAATAAATCGGGATTCGAGCCTGACGAAGCATCCAGCGGTATCCACGCCATCAGGATAGAACGCAATACGTCTGATGAAACGGATGTCCAGGGTGAAGGGATCATCAGTGATTACATCAGGGTCATCCCGGGGAACTACCGGTTGTCGATGGATGTCAGGTTAAAGAACGTGGAATCGGGTCTTGACAGGCTGGGAACGAATATCTACGATGCCATAAATATCATGCTTTATTTTTACGACCGGAATAAGGTGTTGATCCGGAATCAGGCCTACCATCCGGCGAACAACAATATGATTGATAACAGTTTTAAAGGCCAGCCTTTCTCAAATTTTCGGTATATCAATGAATTCGGGTGGGGCCGATTCATCGCACGATCGGGAAACTTTCCTTTTGAAGAGGGGAATCTTCCCGACGATGCGCGTTATGTCAGGATATTTGCCGGACTTAAAGGTACGGGAATGATGTGGATAGATATGGTCGATTTCAGGTATTCACCTGAAAATTACACCTTTCTTGAGAAAATTAGACCCCTCTTCGACTCCACGCTTGAACGATCGGGATATGTAATGCCTCAGCCACAGAAAACAGGAAAACCAGAAAAGATCGACCTTGTCAGGCGTGATGATCACGATAAAGACCTAAAGCCGGTAATACTGATTCCATCTAATGCAAATGCGTCATTCAAAAAAATTATCGAAGGTTTTATCAACGAACTGAAGCGGGCAAAACTATATTCCAAAAATGAAAATCCAGTGATTACCAGGATTACTTCACCGGTGCTCGAATCGGGCAGGCTTCTGCTCAATTTTGGGAATACAAGTCTTACAAACCAGTTTTCTGATCATCTTCCGCTCGAAGAAATCATCAACAAGTCGCAGGCATACTATATCCGGCATCTCGACGTGCTTGAGAACGTGATTTTTATTGGCTCAACCGATGACCAGGGACTTCAGCATGCGGTGAATACCTTGCTTCAACTCATCGACGTGCCTGGAAAGATATATCATCATTATGATATCACCGACTACCCCGACTTTACTCTGCGTGGAGTGATCATTCCTTCTGGCGATGCCGCACTGAAAACCCTGAAAGGAGACAGAGATCTTAGCTTTCTTATGGATGCCGGCTTTAACCGCTTTATTCTCGAACCCAGGGAAGACCAGGTCTCTTCGACTGAAGTCTTTGATAAATCCCGTGCCGACTTCCGGAAAATTGTTGCTTTGAAGAAGCAGAAAGGATATATATCGGCAGGTATCTCGCTCAGGGAAATGAAATTTCCCCTGCTAAGCCAGCTGAGGAGCAATAATGAGAATTTAGCAAGCGAAAAATATCTTGAAGCGGCGGCAAAGGAAGCCGACAATACTGCGTCAACCCTTGCGAAATTCAGGGCTGAAGGAGCTGATATCGTGATCCAGTTCGACATGAATCTTTGGAATTGCATGGATTTTGGTACAATGCACAAATCAATTATTATGCTACACGATAAACCTTTTCAGCGTTTTATGGGTATCCGCGATGCTTACTGGAAAGGTCTGGAGAACAACCCAAAACTTGATACCGGGATGACAGTGTGTCTGTACCCGCTTTTTCCCGATAACCGGCTGATGAATCAGGTTGAGCCGGAAGGATTTTGTTACTACCGGTCACTTGAAAAATTTTCAGATGTTTATAGCAAACAATTATGGACCGGCCCGGTAACCTATTCGACCATCATCGATGATGTGGATTTTGCCCGCTTTACCAGTGAGAGTATGTTGCCTGTGCTATTTTTCGATAACACCCTCACCGGGAGGAAGGAAGATTTGGTTATGGGTGGATATTCCTCGAAATATCCTGGAAAAGCGGCAACCGGTGTTATGTTTGAACCCTATGGTGTTGAACTGGCACCCGACATAAGAACCTTGGTGAAGAATGAATGTATTATGAATGTTGGTGATTTGGATGAATTAACACTCATCAGGCTTGCTACAGCAGCCGATTATCTCTGGAATAATACAGGGTATGACCCATGGCTTTCCACCTGGAAAATTCTGCTTTCAAGGTATGGAAGAGAAACTGGGGAAGAACTGGTTTATTTCAATGATCTTTACTATAACTTACTGGCAGTATGCCTTAAACTTGAGAATGAAGGGTATAATCCAAAGCTCTTGAAAACAGGAGATGAAATTGTAGTCCAGCTCGATGCGCATTGGGGAAATCTTAAAGTAATGTTACAAAAAAACGTTGATTTTCTTGACGATCTGTCTGATCTTAAAAACCACGTTATCTCACGTTTTTTTAAGGCGAAAAAAGTTCCTGAATCATTGCGTAAGTAAGGTCATTTTATGAAATTATCCCCGCGTTTTAAATTAACGTGGAAATAATTTCTAATTTTGAAGGCAAACACTGGTATGATAAATGGATAAAGAACCTGATAAAATGCAGGAGGGAAACGATTTTCAACAAGTGCTGAAACGGTATCAGGAGATGATTGAGAGAAAGGTTTCCTACTTTTTTGATGTTGAAGAATACGAAGAAATCATTGATTATTATCTTGATATCAGGGATTTCAAACTGGCTCAGGAAGCTGTAGGCATTGCTTTGGTGCAACATCCTGGATCTTATGATCTTTTGGTAAAACTGACACATATTTTTCTTGAATCCGGAAAACCGGTTCAGGCACTTGCCGTTCTTAATGAACTCCCTGACTATGAAAAAGAAAATTCCGAGCACTTTCTTCTCAAGGGAACCGCTCTGGCACAGCTCGGGAAGGTAAAAGAAGCTGAACGTATGTTCGATATTGCACTTGAAAAATCAGATGACGATGAAGCGGAAACCTTGATAAATATCTCCATTGCTTTTGAGAATGCAAGGCATTACCGGCTGGCAGTAAAATACCTGAGGCTGGCCTATGAAAAGGATCCGTCAAATATCACAGTTCTCTATGACCTGGGCTATTATTATGAACGGCTTCATAACTACCACCTGAGCGTTAAATTTTATAACCGCTATCTAGATATTGACCCGTTCTCGGAAAATGTTTGGTACAACCTGGGAGTGGTGTTCTATAAGATCAATAAAACAGAAAAGGCTATCGAAGCATATGATTATGCTATTGCTGTAAATCCATCTTACGCCTCGGCTTACTTTAATAAGGCGAATATCTTTGCTAATAATAAGGAATACATCAGAGCTATAAAAGTCTATACCGATTTTTTAGAACTTGAACCGGAAAATGTCCAGGGTTGGTGTTATCTCGGTGAGTGCTTCGAGGAAACCGGGCACTATGAAAAGTCGCTGAGTATATACAAGAAGGTGATCGCCATCGATAATTCATGGCCCGATGGCTGGTACGGAGCCGGAATTGCATTGATGTACCTTGAAAAGTTTAAGGAAGCGGGCAAATACCTTCTGAAAGCTATTGAATTCGACAAGGATAACTCGGAATACTGGTTTACACTGGCTGAAAATTATGAGAAAGACCAGAAGATTCCGGAAGCGCTGAGAAGTTACAGGCAGGTCACCGTTCTGGATAAGGAAGATCGTGAAGCATGGATACGACTTGCATCAGTCTACATCAGAGACCTCCAGTATGAAGAAGCGAAGGAAATCCTCAGGGAAGCTTACCAGCATAATTTTTCATCGCAGGATATTATCTATATGCTTGCAGCGGTATATTTCAAACTGAATGACAATGATGCCGGCCTCCGCTTCCTGGAGAAAGCTCTTGAACAGGGTGAGGGAGCGATTAAATTATTTTTTGGCATCTATCCTGAAGGCGCAGATAACGATCAGATAAAGAAAATTATTAACAAAGAGCAGAAATCAGAATAATATGAATACCAATCTACCTTTTATTCCCGAACGGACGAAAAAAGAAAGGGACTCAGGCCTGACAATGATGATGGATAAAGGTCTGAGTTTAATCGAAACCGAAGGATTTATTGATAGTTGCAGTGAATTCACCGATATGGTCAAGTTTGGGTTCGGTACTGCCGTCTTTGCAAAAAATAACAGTGAGAAAATAAATCTCTACCGGTCAGCGGGCCTGCATCCATATTTTGGTGGGACGTTGTTCGAAGCATTTATCGTCCGTGGCATGTTCGATGAATTCCGGAAATTTATCTCCGATTCCGGCCTGGAAACTGTTGAAGTGTCTGATGGCTCAATGAAAATTGAACATGAGGAAAAGTTGAAATATATTCGTGAACTTAGCAAGGATTTCAGGGTACTCTCTGAAGTTGGGTCAAAAGTAAAAGGGGTTGAGCTGGCTCCTGATGAATGGGTTCAGAATATGAAAACAGAACTTGGTATCGGAGCCTGGAAGGTGATCGCTGAAGCCCGTGAAAGCGGTACGATTGGTATCTACAACCAGGATGGCTCTGCCAACATTGAGATCATTGATGACATCATAGAACATGTTGCTGTAGAAAATGTCCTTTGGGAAGCCCCAAACAAAGCCCAGCAGGTCTGGTTCATAAACCTGATCGGCGCAAACGTCAACCTGGGAAACATTGCACCTGCCGAAGTGGTGTCACTTGAAGCGCTGCGTCTGGGATTACGGGGCGATACATTTTTTAACTTCCTACCCGAAAAGTATTACGACAGGAAACTATGAGGAAACCTAAGGACTATCTCATTCTCGTCCTGAAAGGGATCGGTATGGGAGCATCTGATGTGGTACCCGGCGTATCGGGCGGCACCATCGCTTTTATCTCCGGCATTTACGAGGAACTAATCGATGCCATCAGATCGATCAACGGGAAAGCAGCAAAACTCTTGTTCCGGTTTGAGCTCGTCAATTTCTGGAAACATATCAACGGCTGGTTTCTTCTTGCCGTTTTCTCTGGCATCCTCCTCAGTGTTTTTTCCCTGGCACACCTCTTACAATATCTGCTTCTTACCTATCCTTCTCTTGTATGGTCCTTCTTTTTCGGATTAGTTATCGCATCCGCCATTATGGTGCTGGGTGACATTAAATCCTGGTCTCCGATTGTCGTTCTGTCTACCCTAGCGGGCACCCTCATTGCATGGTGGATTACAAGTGTTACCCCTGCCTCGACTACAACAGCTACATGGTTTGTCTTTCTTTCCGGTGGGCTGGCAATATGTGCCATGATCCTACCCGGTATTTCAGGAAGCTTCATTCTGCTTCTTCTGGGGAAATACCAGTATATTCTGGCTGCCGTGAGTGATCTGAATATCAGTATACTGCTTATCTTTTTGGCTGGTGCGGTGATCGGACTGGTTGCCTTTTCAAACTTCCTCTCATGGCTGCTGAAAAAATACAGGTATCCTACCGTAGGACTTCTTGCTGGATTTATGATTGGTTCACTCAATAAAATATGGCCGTGGAAGGTCACGCTTGAAACCTTCACCGACAGCAAAGGCATTCAACATCCACTTATTGAAAAGAATATTATTCCTGAGTTTTCAGCCCATTCAGGCATACTTCCGGCAGTACTGCTGATGGTCGCAGGCTTTGCACTGATATTCTTTTTTACCCGGCTATCCAGAATGAAAACCCCTGAAAAACCTTCATGAAAGTATACGGCCTGATCGGTTACCCACTGGAACATTCCTTCTCAAAAACTTATTTCAATGAAAAGTTTGAAAAGGAAAAGATCCCCGATTCTGAATACCGCAACTTCCCTCTGCAAAATATATCAGGTATTCTCCAGCTTTTAGGACAAACAACGGGACTTTGCGGCCTGAACGTAACCATTCCTCATAAAGAACAGGTAGTTCAATACCTCAATGAGCTCGATCCGGTCGCGAAGGAGATCGGTGCCGTAAATACCATCTCATTTACAAAAGTACATCGCGACATATACCTTAAAGGTTACAATACTGACGTATTCGGTTTTGGCGAATCCCTCCATCCATTGCTGAATCCTTCCATCACAAAGGCCCTCGTGCTAGGTACCGGTGGTGCATCTAAAGCCGTAAGGTATGTATTGCAGCAATTTGGTATTCCGGTGCTAATGGTGAGCCGTTCCAAATCGTCGGTTGAGACGATCAACTATGCGTCGCTGACCGGGGCAATCGTTTCCGACCACAAGCTCATTGTCAATACCACTCCACTAGGAACCTTTCCGGCGATAGAGGCATTTCCTCCCATTCCTTATGAAGCAGTCACAGCCGGGCATATCCTGTATGACCTTGTATACAATCCTTCGGAGACTGTATTTCTCGCCAAAGGTAAGGCAAGAGGAGCCGTTACAAAAAATGGCTATGATATGCTCGTGCTTCAGGCAGAAAAATCCTGGGAGATCTGGCGCAGCTAACGATTACCATGCAAAAGGAAGCAATTCGTCCTTTCCGGGATTGAAGAGGCCATACATTTCCGGGTAGCTGATATCCGTAAGATAAAGCCCTTCGGCAGGCGCGGATGTTCCAGCACGGGAACGATCCATGCTTAGTGTAATATCCCTGAATTCCTCCATCGATATCTTACCCCGTCCAACGTTAAGCAATGTACCGGTCAGTGAGCGAACCATGTTTCTAAGGAACCGGTCAGCTGTAATGGTAAATAAGATAAAATCGCCATGCATAATCCAGGTTAAGGCATCTATCCTGCAAAGGTTCGTCAGGTTGTTACTGTGTAGCTTGCTGAAACTGGTAAAATCGCTGCATGTTAAAAGAAAAGCTGATGCTTCATTCATAAGATTGAGGTCAGGCTGATGGGGAATAAAGGTGCACAATTCCCTGAGAAAGGGATGCTTCTTTGTGGTGATGATATAGCGGTATGTTCTTGATAGGGCATCGAAGCGGGCATGAGCATAGTCCGGAACCTGGAGAATTCGAAGAATGTGTATATCAAAAGGCAGGTAACCGTTCAGCCGGTGAACCAGTGTTTCAGTCAGTCGTTTCCCGGTATCGAAATGGGCGGTGTAATAACTGGCATGAACACCTTTATCAGTACGGCCTGCCCCTGTAAGAGAAACCTTGGATCTCAGGATCACCGCCAATGCATTCTCCAGCATTGATTGCACGGTTGAAGCATTCGGCTGGATCTGCCAGCCATGATAATTTGTTCCCCGGTATGAGAGTTCAATGAAGTAGCGCATTCATGTAATGATAATCATCCCAAAGATATAAAAACTGCATCGATAAATGCCGGATTAACGATTTGAAAGCATCAGGAACGGCGTCGATGAATACCTTTGACTCTGGCTCTAAAGAAGAGGTCGGTGACGATATACTGACCAGAAAAATTGTATCTTACCCTCCTGAAAACGAAAGTGATGGTTTAACATTTTTTAACATCAAAATGCAAAATTCCCTTGCATATTCAGCGTTTTAGCATCAATTTTGACGTCGAAAACGAAATTTCCAACATACCAATTTCAGTACTTCTGAATGCTAAAATGAAAAAACCATGAGCGAAACGGTGAATATTAAAGAACTCAACGAAAGGATCAAAAAGGAGAGTGAATTTGTTGACCTGATCAACATCGAGATGCAGAAAGTGATCGTGGGCCAAAAGCGTCTGCTTGAACGCCTGCTGATCGGCTTGCTCTCCGACGGCCACATTCTACTGGAGGGTGTCCCCGGACTTGCTAAAACACTGTCCATAAAAACACTTGCTGACACCATCGATGCAAAGTTCAGCAGGATCCAGTTTACTCCTGACCTGTTGCCTGCCGACCTGGTCGGGACGATGATATATAGCCAGAAGAAGGAAGAATTCGTTGTAAAAAAGGGTCCTGTATTTGCCAATTTTATCCTTGCCGATGAAATAAACCGTTCACCTGCAAAGGTGCAGAGTGCGCTCCTGGAGGCGATGCAGGAAAAACAGGTTACCATCGGACAGACCACTTTCCCGCTGGAAAAACCCTTTCTTGTCATGGCTACTCAAAATCCTATCGAACAGGAAGGTACATATCCTTTGCCGGAAGCCCAGGTTGACCGTTTTATGCTCAAAGTCGTGATAACATATCCGACGATGGAGGAAGAAAGAAATGTCATGCGCGAGAATCTTGGTAAAAGTTTTCCCGTTCCCGTAAAGATTTTAACACCGGCAGATATTCTGAAGGCTCGTGATGTTGTGAAAGAAGTCTATATGGACGAAAAGATTGAAAACTATATCCTGGATATTGTTTTTGCCACAAGAACACCCGGAGATTATAATCTGGCACAATTTTCGAATATGATCCAGTATGGGGCCTCTCCCAGAGCAACGATAAATCTGGCAAAAGCTGCGAAAGCATATGCCTTTATTAAACGAAGAGGTTATGTGGTGCCTGAAGATATCCGGGCTGTATGCCATGATGTGCTCAGACACAGGATCGGGCTTACCTATGAAGCAGAGGCTGAAAATATCAATTCTGTCGATATCATCACACAGATACTCAACAAGGTTGAAGTGCCATAAAATACCGTCTATGAAAAAAGTGATCCTCTACGCTGTTATTTTAATGATGTTCTTTATTTCGGAGATTCAGGCTCAGAGCTTTATCGGACTCGACAAAAATTCGGTCAGGTCCCTTGTCCGGAAATCAGGATATGCCCAGGATAATATGACGACCAGCCAGGTATTCAATTACCTGAAATTTGTGAATTCTGCCGGTACAAAGACACTCATCGTTTTTTTCTCCGACGATGATATCTCGACCCATACCCGGCTGGTCTGTGACTATTCCGAATACGATTTTGTCATTGCAGACAACAACAAAGCATACAAAAAGAAAGGTAGAAATAAGTGGGAATACAGCGAGGGGAAAAACAATTTCGAAGTGACACTTGAAGAAAAAGAGTGGTATTTCGTTCTGATTGTAAAAAAAAAGTAGAAGATAAACCAGGTATTTTAAAATGGCTGAAGCTGAAACGACGGACCTGATCCGAAAGGTCAGAAAAATTGAAATCAAGACAAGAGGGCTCACCAGGCAAGTCTTTGCCGGAGAGTACCACAGTGCATTCAAAGGGAGAGGGGTTACCTTCTCTGAAGTGCGTGAATACCAGTATGGCGATGATACAAGGAACATCGATTGGAATGTGACGGCCAGATTCAACCATCCATACATCAAAATCTTTGAGGAAGAACGCGAACTAACCGTTATGCTGATGGTTGACGTCAGTGGATCCAGGAACTTCGGAAGCCAGAATGCACTGAAAAAAAATGTTATCACTGAAGTCTCCGCTGTACTTTCTTTCTCCGCAATTTTTAATAATGATAAAATCGGCGTGATCTTTTTCAGTAACAAGGTGGAGAAATTCATCCCTCCAAAAAAGGGTCGCAAACATATCCTTCATATTATTAGGGAATTGATAGAATTTTCACCGGAAAGTGAAGAAACTGACATGGTGGAACCTCTGCGCTTCCTTACCAATGCCATAAAAAAACGATGTACGACTTTCGTCCTGTCCGACTTCATATGTCCGCCGTTTGAAGATTCATTAAAAATTGCCGCACGAAAACATGATGTTGTCGCCCTGCAAATTTACGATCGGCGCGAAACCGAGATGCCAGCTGTTGGCCTCGTGAAATTTTCCGACGCTGAGACGGGAATGGAACGGTGGATTGATACCGACGCCTCGGCCGTCAGGAAAAATTACCGTCGTTTCTGGCTGGAGCATACTGCAGGGATAAATGCTGTTTTTGCGCGATGTGGTGTGGATATGGCTTCCATTGATACATCTGAAGACTATGTCAAACCTTTAATTAAGTTGTTTAAAAAACGGGGATGAAAGACACGATGAAACAGATTTTCTTTCTTATTGGCACCCTGTTCATAGGATTGTCAGACCTACACTCTCAGGAGATCAAAGTAAATGCTTCGACCGGTTCCGATTCACTGCTCATCGGTTCTCAGATGGATTTCAGTCTGGGTATAAATGCACCCGGTGGATCGGGTATTATCCTTGACGGGCCCGGTGAGGAAATAGGTGAAGGATTTGAGATTCTCGACAGAACCATCGACAGTGCACGTACTGGTGATAATCTGGCAATCACCTACCACTACCTGATCACCTCTTTCGACTCAGGCACACATTCCATCCCTTCCTATTCTTTTGTCGTAAGAAATTCCGCCGGAGAACAGATGTTTCCAACCGACAGCCTCGAAATTACGGTGTATTCGCCACCTGTTGATACAACAGCTGATATCCGTGATGTAAAAGCCCTCATAAATACGCCGGTTTCCTTCAGGGAAATGCTACCCTACGGGATTTCCGGACTTGGTTTACTGCTTGTTGCCATTTTTGTCATCCTCCTGGTAAGACGGCTGAGAGGCAAAGAGCCTGTGCGACTGAAAAAAGAATTGGTTGTCCCGCCACATGTTATTGCCTTGCAAACACTTGATTATTTGAAAAAGGAAAAAATTTGGCAGAAGGGCAGGGTGAAGGAGTACTATATCATACTCTCAGATACCATACGGAAATATGTGGAGGACCAGTTTGGTATCGATTCCATGGAGTCAACAACCGATGAAACTCTCCAGAAATTCAGGCGTTTTGCATATGATGACAGCCTTCTGCTCGAGATGCTTGAAAGTTTGCTGAACCTTTCAGATCTTGTGAAATTTGCCAAAGAGGATCCGTCGCCCTCTGAAAACGAAACGAATCTGACAAACGCATATCTTTTCGTTGAAAAGACACGACCTGCAGAAACAGTCGCCAAAAAAAACGAAGAGAACTAAAGGATAATTGTTATGTGGAATTTTGTGTTTGAAAGCCCCAGGCTGTTGTACTTGCTGGCAATTTTGCCCTTGCTGATCATCTTTTATATTCTCAGACAGTCGGAAAGAACTCCCGGGGTGAGGATTTCAGCTTTGTCTTTTTTCAGCACTCCGGTTGTACCATTCAGGCTCGTACTGAAACATATTCTGTTTGGCTTGCAGATGATAGCCATCGCCTCACTGATTGTGGCTTTCGCCCGTCCGCAAAGTACCGAAAGCTGGAGCGAGACAAGGACCGAGGGTATTGATATCACCATGTGCCTCGATGTATCGGGAAGTATGCGTGCCATGGATTTCAATCCCAACCGGCTTGAGGCAGCAAAAGACGTTGCCGCTGAATTTGTGAACGGGCGGCCCAATGACCGCTTTGCTATCGTAGCTTTCTCTGCTGAAAGCTTTACACTTTGCCCACTGACTTCCGACCGCGCTGAAGTTGTTAGACAGATCGACAATCTGAATTTCGGTATGCTTCAGGATGGGACCGCAATTGGGCTAGGACTGGCCACCAGCGTGAACCGGCTGAAAGATAGTCAGGCAAAAAGCAAGGTTATCATTCTTCTTACTGACGGTGTGAACAATGCAGGTTCTGTTGGCCCGGTCACGGCTGCGGAAATTGCCGTCGAGTATGGTATCAGGGTTTATACCATCGGTGTCGGAACAGAAGGTACTGCGCCAATTCCGGTTAATACCATATTTGGTCAACAGATTCAGCAAATGAAGGTGGAAATCGATGAGGATGTCCTGCAAAAAGTCGCTGAAATGACCGGAGCCAAATATTTCAGGGCTACCGATAAACAAAAGCTGGAGGATATCTATACCGAAATAGACAAAATGGAAAAGACCATTCTCGATACACAGAATTATTCGAAACGACAGGAAGAATATTTCCCCTTCCTGCTCGCCGGAGTTGTACTTTTGGCATTCGAATCACTCATCAGGTTAACGGTTATACGAAGTATTCCATAAAGGAGAAATTATGTTCAGGTTTTCACACGAAGAAATATTGTATGGACTGGCGCTGGTACCTCTTCTGGCAGTCATATACATCTTTGCTGTAGCAAGGAAGAGAAAAGCTGTGAAGCGATTTGCCTCTGTGGAGCTGAAGGGCATACTTATGCCTGACGCTTCCGGGTTCAGAAATAATCTGAAGTTCCTCTTTCTTGCCATTTCCCTCTCCTTCCTGATTTTTGCCCTGGCAGGACCCAGAACCGGTTCGAAACTCAAGGAAGTGAAGAAAAAAGGCAGCGAGATCATCATCGCACTGGATGTATCACGTTCAATGCTAGCCGCCGATCTGACACCCGACAGACTTGATGTTGCAAAGCAAGAGCTCGGAAGACTGATCGACAGACTCGATGGGGATAAAATCGGACTCATTGTATTTGCAGGCAAGGCATATACTCAGATCCCGATTACTACCGATTATGGTGCCGCCAGGCTGTTTCTGAATTCCGTCTCCACCGATATGGTCTCCCAACAGGGCACTAACATCGGGGATGCCATCGATCTGGGCATTCGTTCGTTTGGTCCTGAACTAGAGACACAACAGGTTGAATCAAACAGCCGTTCTATGATAGTGATTACGGATGGTGAAAACCATGAACCTGGCGTTTTTGATGCGGCTGAAAGAGCAAAAGATAAAGGCATCATCATTCATACCATCGGACTCGGTGACCCTTCAGGAGTACCGATTCCGGTTGCAAAAAACAGTCATGATTATATCCGTGACAAACAAGGGAACGTCGTGGTCAGTAAACTCGATGAAAGCACACTTAAACGTATCTCTTCAATTACAAATGGTTTTTACATAAAAGCAGGCAGGAGTGGTGCCGGACTTTCTGAACTTATGAAAAAGGTCGAAGACCAGGGAAGTAGTGAGACTACAGCAAAAGTATACAGCGATTACGAAGAAAGATTTCAGTATTTTTTGGGAGCCGGTCTTATTTTCCTGCTATTAAGCTTTCTTATTATGGAACGTCGCAACAGGTGGCTCGATAAAATAAAATTGTTTAATCAGAGATGAAGAATATTCCGATTATTATAGCAATCATACTGTTGAGCATCCCACTTCTGGCAGATGCACAGAGTGAACGTAAGTATATCAGGGAAGGGGTGAAGTCGTACGATAAAAAGACCTTTTCAGAATCCGAAATCGCTTTCCGGAAGGCACTGGCAGCTGACAGCACTTCGTTACCGGCCGGATACGATATGGGAAATTCACTTTATAAACAGGATAAATTTAAAGATGCCGGAAATATCTATCAGAAACTGACAAGCGAAAAAACCGATCTTGACAATGACACCAAAGCAGACATTTTTCATAATCTCGGCAATACTTATCTGAAGCAGGGCGACTATGCACAAAGTATTGAAGCATATAAAAATGCTCTCAGACTCAGACCCGGAGATGACGAAACAAGGTACAATCTTGTGTACGCCCAGACGAAGCTGAAAGAACAGCAGCAAAAGCAGAATAAGGACAAGAAGGATCAAAACAAGAAAGATCAGGACAAAAATAAGAAGGATCAGAAGAATAAAGATCAGGAAAATAAAGACAAGGAAAAACAGGATCAAAAGAAACAGGAGAACCAACAGAATAAGGATCAACAACAGAACAAACAGGAAAATAAGGATCAGCAGAATCAGAAAAAGAAGGGACAGGAGCTCCCGCCCCCGAAACAGCTTTCCAGCGAGGAGATACAAAAAATGCTTCAGGCCATTCAGCAGCAAGAACTTAAGACCCTGAAGGAATATGAAGCGAAAAAGACAAAAACTAAAGCAAGTAAGACTGAAAAAGACTGGTAGTACAATGAAAAAGAGGAATTATCGCAAAATACCAACACGTCTGGGTTTCATCGTTTTCCTGTTCACCGCACTAAGCCTGGTGGCCAGGGGACAGTCGGAGACCATAACGGCCAGTGCACCTGCCGTAGTCACCGAAGATGAAGCTTTCAGTTTCACAATTTCCGGCGAAGTTCAGGGTGACGTGGTACTTCCTCCTGTTGCAGGGATAAAGATACTAGCCGGCCCAAGTCAGATGGTATCCTATCAGTCGAGCAATATTAATGGTAAACTTCAGAATACCATGCAGGTTTCCTATACCTACATGATGAAGATCTCAACCGAAGGTGAATATACGATCCCACCGGCTATTCTCAAAGCCGGTAAGAAAATGTATACAACGAATGAAGTTAAAGTAAAAGTTATTAAAGGAACCGCCCGCGTCCAGTCATCCGGCAATACCGGGAGCGGTACCAGGCAAACTGGTGGTAAATCAGTAATCCTCAGACAGATTCCGACTAAAAATAATGTCTACGTCGGAGAGCAGATCGTACTGTCGACTAAGGTGTATGTTCGCGAAAGACTGCAGATCACAAATTTGAAGACACCTTCATACGAAGGCTTTTGGAATGAAGACCTGGATGCGGATAAAAATGCCGGCCAGGATGTGTTGGACGGACTGACCTATAATTCACAGGTCATAAACCGCCAATTGCTTACCGCACAGAAAAGTGGCGACCTGACGCTAGAACCGGCCGAGATGGATGTAATGATCCAAAAAAGAGTCCGAACCAATTCCAATCCGTTCGGAGATATTTTTGACGATCCCTTTTTTGATAACGCATTTAATTCGTATAAAACGGTCCCCGACAGTTATAAATCCAATGCTGTTCATATACATGTAAAACCCCTGCCTTCCGGAGCACCGTCATCGTATGACGGTGCAGTTGGAGACTATTCCATGTTGGCATCCATCAGCAGGGACAGTACACTGACGAATGAATCTGTGACACTCAGGGTAACTATTTCGGGTACTGGCAACCTACCGCTTCTTCAACCGGTGAAGGTGGATTTTCCGCCAGACCTTGAGGTATTCGATCCGAAAACGGTGACGAAATTTCGCAATACAACGGCCGGATCATCGGGTTCTGTAACTTTCGAATACCTTATCATCCCCAGGAACAGAGGTTCTTTCCGGATAGCACCCGTTGAATTCACGTATTTCAATCCGGCTACGTCGAAGTACATCACAACCAAAAGCAAAGAATTTAATCTCATGGTTACCGGTAAAGGAGCTTCTGATGAGGCATCAGCCATGCAACAGATGCCTGAAGGATTTTTCCGCGATGAGGTCAAAAATCTGGGCAATGACATTCGCTTTATACATGCCGAAACAAATGATCTACGTAAAAAAGATACTTCCATTGTTCATTCTTCCTGGATGCTTGTATATCCTGCCGGCATCGTAATCCTGATTTTCTTATTTGCCACGAGGAAACGCAGGACCAGGAAACAAGCCGATATAAACTACATCAGATACCGTAGGGCTAGAAAACTGGCCGTAAGAAGACTGAAAACAGCCAAACAGCTTTTATCATTGCAGGATGACGGATTCTATGATGAGATCCTCAAGGCTTGCTGGGGATACCTTTCAGATAAATTTGGTGTAGATATGTCTGATCTTTCGAGAGAAAAGATTCATGAGAAACTGAGCAAATCAAATATTCCCGAAGATCTTACTACTGAATTGTGGAACTTAATTGACGAATGTGAATTTTCGAGATATGCACCAGGAGAAGCGTTAGATAAAAATACCATCTACAGAAGAGCTGAGAATATTCTTTCCAGGATTGAAGAAAATATTTAGGAGAGTGAAAATTAAAGTTTGGGTACTATGAAGCGTTTGATAATATTGTTTTTCCTTTTCCCGGCGTGGTGGCTGTCGGCTCAGAGTCCCGATTCACTCTTCCGGAAAGCCAATGATTCGTATCAGCATGGTAATTATGAAGAGGCGATAAACTTGTACCTCAAGGTTGACAGCCTGGGATTTCATTCCGCTGATCTTTATTATAATGCCGGGAATGCTTATTTCCGTTCAAATAAGCTTGGCAGGGCCAGACTTTACTTTGAAAAAGCACTACTGTTGAAACCAAATGATGAGGATATAAAGAGTAACCTGTCGTTTACCGAATCAATGCTGACCGACCGTTTTGATGAGGTGCCGGCTCTCTTTTTCGTCAGATGGTATAAAAAATTGGTAGCAGCGTTACATGCCAGTACCTGGACAAATATGTCTCTTATCCTGTTCACGATTTCCTTCGCTGGATTTTTGGTGTATATCTTCTCCCGCAAAACAAGGTTCAGGAGATCTGGTTTCTATACCGGCCTTACCCTTATTATTTTCAGTGCCATATGCCTCTATTTCGGGATTCAGCGTGACAGGCAGGTAAATCATCCGGGGACTGCTATTATCATAAACTCCTCACAAACCGTAAAATCTGCCCCCCGGGAAAGTGGGAAAGACCTTTTTGTACTACATGAAGGTACCAAAGTCAGAGTAAATAACAGCCTCGACGGATGGAAAGAAATAACAATCAGTGACGGCAGAAAAGGATGGGTACCGATTTCCACCCTGGCAGACATCTGACCCTTCTGCGTCATAATTGAAGCACCAACAACAATTCCAGCTTAGTTTTAACATTGAAAGGCCATAAATATCTTGCAGGGTAATGTTTTAATTTGGACAAATTCCAAATTTCCCGGCATTCAGAATGATTTTACTTGCCTGCAGGATGTCTCTGAAAGATAATACTTACTTTTACTCCACAAATAAATCAATACTTCCTTAAAGGGTAGTTGATTTATACAGAAGAGGGGAGAGACCAGGCTCAGTGAACCTCTAGCAACCAGCCTTCTTGGGAAAAGGTGCTAATACCTGTCCCGGTGCGTTCCGGGGGTTATAAATTGATTGCAAAATACTGTGTAAAGATTTTTCGATTGTTGTTCTGCCAACTGGCCGGACTGACTATGTTTTATATTAAAACAACCTATTTCGCCCGCGGATAGAAGGCAGAAATACTGTTTTTGTTTTCTGAACTGTCGGGCTTTCTAAATATTGAAATATAAAGGGGGTTATTATGAAAGTGAAAAAGTCATTTGAAGAGATCAATGACAAAATTCTCAAAGGCGAAGCAGTAGTGATGACTGCAGAAGAGGTTTCAGTCCTGTCCCGGAACCACACTCCGGAGGAAATTGTCCGAAAAGTGGATGTAGTTACCACGGCTACTTTTGGGCCAATGTGTTCGTCAGGTATGTTTGTGAATTTCGGACATTCAAATCCGCCCATCCGTATGGAAAGGGTTACACTTAACAATGTACCTGTCCACTCTGGCCTTGCTGCCGTTGATGTGTACATAGGTGCAACCGAAGTCAATCCCTTCAATGAAAAATACGGTGGTGCCCATGTCATTGAGGCCCTGATTGCCGGCGAAGACGTAAAACTGAAGGCCTCAGCAAAAGGAACCGATTGTTATCCGGAGACGGAGATCGAAACCATTATCAACAAGGCGGGGGTGAATGAGATGACCATGTTCAATCCGAGGAATGCATATCAAAATTATCCCTGTGCAATAAATTCTTCCGGCAGGATGATCCATACATACATGGGTTCGTTATTGCCAAATACCGGAAATGCCACTTTTTCGACTTCCGGTGAACTCAGCCCGCTTTTAAATGACCCCGATTTGAGGACGATCGGCATCGGCAGCCGGATTTTTCTTTGCGGAGCACAAGGCTACGTCTCCTGGTTTGGTACTCAGTTCAGAACGTCGGGACCAAAAAATGAATTTGGAATCCCTGAGGTAAATTCAGCAACCCTGGCCGTCATCGGTAACGCAAAGGAGATGAGTCCGGAATATATAAAAGCAGCCTATTTTGAAAAATACGGTGTCAGCATTTTCATTGGTATAGGTATACCCATCCCTGTTCTTGATGAAGATATTGCGCATAGAGTTTCGGTTCGGAATGACGAGATTACTACGACAATATGCGATTACAGTAAGCCGGATCATCCTGCTGTGGGTAAGGTAAGATACAGTGAACTGTTTTCAGGTTCTATACTGCTCAACGGGAAAAAGGTCAGAACCGCCTCCATGTCTAGTGTGGCCAAAGCACGTCAGATTGCCGGTGAGCTAAAGCGATGGATTGAACAAGGTGAATTTCAGATTACAAAACCTCTGGAAGCATTTCCTGCAGGCACCAAACTGAACTCATTGGAAAGGAGGTAAAGATATGATGAAAAAAAGACTGATGTTATCATTTCCGGCCACCATGGTCGATGTACCATTGACATACCGGCTGATAAAGGATCATGATGTTATTGTAAATATTCTGAATGCCGACATAACGCCGGGAAGGGAAGGAAAACTCTTAATCGAACTAAAGGCAGCGAAGGAAAACGTTGAAAATGCAGTCCGATATATTGAAAGTCTGAATATCACCTGCAGTCCGGTTAATAAAAGTCTTCTCCTTAAGGAAGACGACTGTGTCCACTGTGGAAGTTGTTCGGCAGTATGTTTTGCCGATGCACTTACGATGGACAGGGTATCGAGGAAGCTGCTGTTCCGACCCGAAAAATGCATCGTGTGTGAACTCTGCATAACCGCTTGTCCATTGCAGTTATTCGAACTAAACTTTAACTGAAATGTATGAACCGCGGTATTATCGCGAATGGATAAACCATGAGCGTTTTTCCGAATTCAGGGTAATGGTGGAGGAATCTGATCTTTGGATAGGCGTCAGCCCAGAATCTTATGCTCCGGAGATGCAGTCCTCCGTTCTGAAATTTGAAATAATGTTGAGGGCTGTTTTACAGGAATATATTTTTGAGTATCCTGAATTCAGAGACAGTTTCGATCCAATACCCATACATGATGATGATCCTGAAATTGTTAAAGGGATGAAGGAAGCTGCTTTCACTGCGGGTACAGGCCCTATGGCCGCGGTTGCAGGCATGGTTGCCGAGGAAACAGGGAACTTCCTGATCGAAAAATTCAATCCTCCGGAATTCATTGTTGAGAATGGGGGTGATATCTTTCTTCGGATTATAAAACCGATTACTTTGAGTATTTTTTCCGGAAAAAACAAGGCATTCGAAAATATTGGCCTTCAACTGGACTCCACGACAACACCGGCTGGAATCTGCACATCCTCGGGGATGTTCGGGCATTCTGTTTCGCTTGGAAAAGCTGACAGTGTTACCGTGGTATGCCGCTCAGCATATACCGCCGATGCGTACGCTACAGGTATTGCCAACCAGGTAAAATCCTCCCGGGATATAAAGCCTGTGGTTGAATCGTCATTCACGAGCGAAATGCGCTCGTTGGTATGTATTAAGGATAATCAGATAGGGATCAGGGGAAGTTTGCCCGTAACCAGGATCAAGTAAATAAGCGACTCGTTAAAGGTGTGATGGAAAATGTCAACGGCGCTTATATTTCTTAGCGACGTATTTCGGAAATTCGTGCAGCCGTTGCATTTGGTCGTTATTAAGATACGGCTCCAGCTTGGTATGAAACTGGTTCATAAGGTCATGAAATTGCATGTTTGCCTCTTTTCTCAGCGTATCTGATGCCATGGCGTATTTTTCAACGATGGGCGTGATCTGCACTTTCTGTTCCTCGCTTGGTTCAATTACACTGAAAGTACGGGCTTTAAAGGCTTCCACCGAGGACATACTATGCACGTCCCTGGTCCTCATGTTTGTAATTTGGCTTGAGGTGATAAATCCCATGGCAAAACCTGTAATCAGTGAAATAAGGACGGTTAATATAGCTCTGGTTTTCATAAATCTGTGTTTTAACTGCAGCGATCTCCGCGGTAGGGGAAAAAGCCACGGAAGCTGCTTACTTGCCTGTTATCAGTATTTTTGGGAGACATCTGCTTCATATCAAATGATCAGTTGCTTTGAAATATAAGATAACTGATGAAATTCGAATCGTCAATCTTATCGGCACCCATAAGAGAATTTTGATCCACTTCTCCGTGAAGCACAAAGATGGCTACAATAATCAATGCCAGAACCACCAGTGATGAATAGGCAATTTTGGGAAGTAGTGACGACAGACTGTAGTAAAATTCACTTATAGGATCTTTTTCAAGAAGATTGAGCAGCTTTGTCGTCAGGCGATCGGCAAAGCCCTGTCTGAAGCTGAACTGCAGGCTTCCCATGGTCGATTCCAGATTTTTCCATTCTTTGAAATCCTTTTCAAAGGCCGGATTAATATTATGTTCATACCTACTGTCCCGGTTGTGGAACCGGAGCACTTTTCTGAACATAAATCTCTGACTTTTTTTTCTCATAACCACTGTATGATGTTCATAAATAATCCTTAAGCAAGCCCCTCAATTGATCCTGTGCTCTGAAAAGCCTCGAGAGAACGGTGCCCTGAGGGATTTTAAGCATTTGCGCCGTTTCTATTGTACTGTATCCTTCAATCAGTCGCAGTACAATAACGCTGCGATGTTTTACATCAAGCCTCTGTAATGCTTTCTCCACGGCTTCTTTCAAATCAATATCTTCTGCAGGGTTTGTCCCTTCACTTTTCTGGTTTAAATACACTTCATCCGCATAGATGATCTTTTCCCTGCTCCGCTTTTGTTTCTTAAGCTCATTAAGCGATAAATTTATAGCCATCCGTGTGAGGTAAGTCCTTAAACCCGACTCCTCTCTGAACTGTTGCGCTGTCTGAAAGAACCTGATAAATACATCCTGTGCGATCGATTCGGCTTCCGGGGTATTACCCAGCATTCCAATGATGACGTTCGAAACAGGTTTTTCAAACCTTTTCACCAACTCGTTAAATGCTTTGATATTCCCATTTTTGATCTGCTCAGTCAGATCTTTTTCCGTCAACTGTCTCAACACAGCTATGTTTTACTTAATTCTTTGACAATTCTAATGTTTAGTTTATTCCAATTCATTCATTTTCATTTTCTAAAATACATCAAAAGAACCATTTTTCGTTAATTTTGTTATAAATTCTCGGATATGAATTCACTGTTAATTACGTTGCTGGCATTTGCCGGATATATTCTGGCATACCGGACCTACGGACGGTTTCTCGGAAATAAATTGTTCAAACTTTCGGGCGGAAACCGTATGCCCTCGCATGTGTACAAAGACGGCGTAGACTTCGTTCCTACCAAAAAGAACATCATATTTGGTCATCATTTTACAACAATTGCAGGTCTGGGCCCTATCGTAGGTCCGGCTATTGGCATCATTTGGGGCTGGATACCGGCTTTTCTTTGGATATTCCTTGGTTCAATATTTATGGGCGCCGTGCACGACTTTACCACACTAATTGTCTCTGCAAGAACCGAAGGCAGGACCATAGGTGAGTTAACGGGTCGTCTTGTAAGCCCTTCAACGAAATTTGCTTTCCAGTTTATCATGCAGTTGCTTCTTTTCATCGTACTGGCAGTATTTGCGGCTATTGTGGCCACTCTCTTCATCATGTATCCACAGGCTGTCATACCGGTTTGGTTCCAGATTCCCATTGCCATCTGGCTTGGCTACCAGATACGGCAGGGCAGGAGCGACCTGCTTTTTTCGCTGATTGCTCTTTTTCTTATGTATGCTTCCATCATCCTGGGCGTTTATGTCCCGGTGGTTCTTCCTTTTACTAAAGAAGTGTCGGTAGTAATTTGGTGCATCATCCTTTTTATATATGTATTCATCGCATCTACATTGCCTGTGCAAAAGCTTCTTCAGCCCCGTGATTATATAAATAGTCATCAATTGCTGGTTGCCATGGGACTTTTGGTCCTGGGCCTTATCATTGCACATCCGGTTATTACCGCACCAGCCATCAATCATTCGGCATTCGGCCCTGATTCAGATGTCCCTTCTATGGCGCCAATCATGTTCATTATCATTGCCTGTGGAGCTGTTTCGGGTTTTCATGCCCTTGCAAGCTCAGGTACGACTGTTAAACAGGTCGACAACGAAAAGGATACACTTTTTATTGGCTATGGCGGGATGCTTACAGAAAGCTTTCTGGCTGTGCTGGTACTCATGGCCATTGCAGGCGGACTTGGAATTTCAGCCGGTGGAGAAGGTGGTCTTTCCGGTTCCTCAGCTTTCTATCAGCATTATAGCAGTTGGGCTTCCGCAAACGGATTTTCTGCTAAGCTTGGTGCTTTTGTCACTGGTGCGGCCAATCTTTTCCATGCTTTAGGTATACCATTAAATATTGGTCAGGCTATGATCGCTGTATTTATCGTTAGTTTTGCCAATACCACCCTCGACAGCGCTGCAAGAATCCAGCGACTTTCTCTACAGGAAATTGCCAGGAAATCCGATGGTTCAATGGTGAAACCCTTCGGCAACAGGTATATGTCGACGCTTATCATCGTTGTAGCCGCTGCCGGCATGACGTTTATCAGGCCCGGCGGGCAGGGTGCTATGATGCTCTGGCCACTTTTCGGATCACTGAACCAGCTCCTGGCAGCGTTGTCACTTGGCATTGTAACCGTTTACATGAGGCTGAAAGGGATCAATATAATATATACATTTGTTCCCATGCTGATCATGCTCTTTGTAACCATCTGGGCAATGATTGAGAACCTTTTTGGATTTATTGAAGCAGGAGATATGGTTCTGATCATTTTGTCGCTGCTCATTCTGGGGCTCACAGGATGGCTGATGGTCAGCTCAGCTTCTGCACTGTTCAAAAAGGAAACGGTGGGAATAGCCGGTGAACAACCTGAATTGGCACGATAAGCCGGTAGCTCATAATAATGAAGATTTTCCGTCAGAACTTGATCTGAAATGAATTGTAATTTTTTGGTAATCCCGTATCAATACGGATGTCGTCAATATGTCCAAAACCAGGACCTTTGCGACACCAGTTGATAAATTCATCGAGTTGATTGCGTGTGCCTTCTGCTTCAATATATACACTCCCGTCGTCTTCATTTTTCACAAATCCCTTAATACCGTTAAAGCGGGCGTTGCTTCGGGCACTGTGCCGGAAGCCAACTCCCTGTACCCTTCCGGTCACTGTTATTTTATAGAGAATCCGATGATCAGTCATAGTAATATTTGAACCAGAAACCATCTCAGTTTGTTTACCCAAAGCTAATAAATTTAAGCTTATTTTACCATTTGTTTTGCAATTGAATTGAATGATTCGGTAGAAGATAATTTACAACATTAAAAGTTTATTCAAATGAAAAATCTTATAGTAGCACTCAGTTTCGCATTATTGTTACCGGTTATGGCATTCTCACAAAAATCATTTTATGATTTTACTGTAAAAGACATCAATGGCAAAGATTTTAGCTTCAGCCAGTTGAAAGGCAAGAAAGTCATGATTGTAAATACCGCTTCCAAATGTGGTCATACACCGCAGTACGCTGATCTTCAGGCACTGTATCAAAAATATAAAAATGATAATTTTGTAATCCTCGGTTTTCCTGCTAATAATTTTGGTAATCAGGAACCCGGGTCAAACAGTGAAATAAAAGAATTCTGTACAAAAAATTACGGAGTTACTTTTCCGATGATGTCAAAAGTATCGGTTAAGGGAGACGACATGACACCGGTGTATCGCTGGCTAACTTCTCAAAAGGAAAACGGGAAGATGGATTCGGAAGTCAGATGGAATTTCCAGAAGTACCTGATTAGTGAAAACGGTCAGCTTGATAAAGTAATTTATACAAAGGAAAAACCAGATGCTGAAGAAATCGTAGCCTGGATTGAAAATTAATCGGCCTTATTTCTGAAAATGAAGACTCATTTTGCGGATAAGTAGTTTAATGTCGATGGGCTTCGTTAAAAAATCATCACATCCTGCATTTTTGCATTTGGCGATTTCTTCCTGGATTGAAAATGCCGTCTGTGCGATAACAGGCAATTCTGGTCTTAATTTTTTGATTTCGATCGTGGCATCGTTACCGCTCATCACCGGCATCTTTATATCCATCAGGATCATGTCAATATGATTTATCGTTTTGCAAAGGTCGACTGCTTCCATCCCATTATTGGCTCTCAGGACTTTCGCGTGGGTCCGTTGTAAAACAGCTTCCAGAAATCGGAAATTCAACTCTTCGTCTTCGGCTATCAGGATAACTTTATCTTTCCAGTTCAGATCGTGAATCCTGCCTGTTTCATTTATCATATCTGTTTTCTTTTTTACTGGTGCTTCTATTGGTATACTTATCTGAAACCAGGAACCCTTATTAAGCTCTGACCGAACTTTAATTTTCCCTCCCAGTTGTTCAATGATCTTTTTTGCTATTGTCAAACTTAACCCGGTGCCTCCCAAACGGGTAAGCGCAGTGTCTTCAATTTCCTCGAAACGGTTGAAGATATGTCTCTGATCGTCCTTACTTAAACCAATGCCTGTATCAGAAACATAAAACTTATAGTTCTTTGCCGACATGAAAAACCCAAAATCTACCCGGCCCTTTTCCGTAAACTTAAGCGCATTGCTTAAAATGCTCGCCAGCACCTGATGAAGTCGGCCTGAATCCGTAAAAATGCTGATATCTTTATATTCCACGGGCATGTCGAGATGCAATTCAATATGGACCTTATCTTTTTCTTCCCTTCGTTTCACGAACTCTTGAAATAATTCGTCCATAAAAGAATTTATCCTGAATTTTGTTTTTCTGATCGTAATATCGCCGGTTTCAAAACGGGAGAGTTCAATTACATCATCGACAAGTGAAAGCAGGTAGTTTCCTTTGTTCCTTATTATCGACAGGTAATCGTTGACCAGCTCATTACTGCTTTGTTCAGCCTTTAAAAGTTCGGAGAATCCGAGAATGGCATTCATCGGTGTACGAAGTTCATGACTAAGATTGGTGAGGAATACAGCCTTAAACCGGTTTGCCCTTTCCGCCTTATTTTTGGCCTTAAGCAATTCTTTCTCCACCTTTTTTTCAGCAGTGATGTCCCGGATAAATCCGGTAATTTTGTTTTTGGTTTTCAGTTCGTCAGTGCAGCAGAATATCCGGATTGTTTTTATTTGATCATCAGGGCTGGCGCCGGCTTTGATCCGAAATTCAGTTTCAAAAAAATCACGGCTGGGATCAGGTGCCAGAAAATAACTTTCCATCTTTTCCCTGTCCGATTTTTTATATATCAGATCTGTCACATTCGATACCTCGGTTGACCCGGTTCTGACATTCAGGCCAAGCAAAGCAAAAGATCCAGCGGAACCATGAAAACGATGGCGTTTAATGTCGATCTGGAAAAGTCCCGTCTTACCCGCTGCCTGCAGTGATTCCGTCATGGCAAGATCTGAATCCAACTGCTTTGATCCCGCTTCAACAGGAAGAAAAAATAAAAGATAAACAGAGGAAGTTTCATAAGAAGCCTGATCGAAAAAAACCGAGAATGTAGATACGTTGTCATCAGACGTTTTGATTTCGACCGGTAAAGCCGATAGTGCAGTTGATTTTCGAATCGCCATTTTTCGTACCGAAGAAATATTCGCCGGACTGATCAGTCCGCTCAACCTCTTATTTTGCAAGGAATCTACAGAGTAGCCGGTTAACGTCTGAAATGCAGGATTGGCTAAAAGAATTTTTAATTTCGTATCAGTGATAAGTAGCGGAATCGAAGTAGAGTTCAGTAAAAACCGAAGCTCATTACGCAACTCACCTGGAAATGACTTCTTCAGCTGAAGCTGTATCTGTCTATTATCTTTTGAATTATTCATGAAGCCAATTTATCATCAAGACATAAAAATACGTAAAAGCCTACAGTATGTCAATTCCGGTAAGTGAAATCTGATCACTTTTAAGAGGATATGATAACCAAATATATTTTTCCCATCTATATTACGCAGTGACCAGATAGAACGGATTCTTTCCGTTACGCTGAATTATGAATACTACTTAGCATGAATTCCGATACTAAAAATTTAGCGCCTGGCGATGGATCGTTTTTTCAAAACTGGCGATAGGGAGGAAGATGAAGGTGACTTTAGCTATTCAATACAAATTCAACAGTGCTAACCAGAGTCTGTATGTTTACAGGTTTCTTAATAAACTCAACAGCGCCCATTTCTTTGGTACGTTCAATATTTATATCATCAGTGAGCGCCGAAACGACAACGACAGGTATGGTACTAAGCCTTTCGTTCAACTTTATATTCTCAAGAAAATCAAACCCGCTAATCTCGGGCATGAGTAAATCAAGCAGAATCAGATGTGGTCTGTCCTTCTTAATCAGATTCATGGCTTCCTTAACACTTAGCGCCGTCATGATCTTGTAACCCTTGGCACCAAGAATTGCCTCAAGCAACACAACATTAGTATTGGAGTCGTCGATGATCAGTATCTTCTGGTTTTCAGCCATAATCGATTTTTTTTCTTCTAAAGTAAAAATAAAACTTTGGATCGGATAATTACTAAAATTTTATAGAATTCTCTTCCAAAAATACGATGCGAACTACTCTTTTAGTATACAGTATAGGGTGACATATCTTAATAATAAGAATGATCTTCATCAATTCACTACTCTTTTTTATGACGATTTTTTCCGGTAAGTGATGATTAAATTGGTAAAAGACCTATTATTTTACACTCTGCAGGATGAATAATCAACACCATTATTGATGTAACAAAAGCATAAAGAATTACTAAGTCATCAATTTATATGAAACCGGTTTAAGATTATCACCAATTTTTACTATTTTTAGTCGTAAATAAATTAAATGTCCGAGCAGGATAGTAAATATCGTCAGCATATTTCAGTTGTTGAAATCCCGTACTTGCATTTGCTGACTGAATCTCAGCAGGCTCAGCTAACAGAAAATCTGAATACAGTAAAATTCAGAAAAAAGGATATTATTTTCCGGCAAAACACACGTACCTCACATGTAATGTTTGTAAAGTCGGGGTTTGTTAAGATATTTAAGGAGGGAAGGAATGAAAAGACGGTTATTCTGAAAGTAGCAGCCGAGAATGAATTTATTGGCTTGATGTCGGTATTCGGTGAGAGTGTTCATCAATATTCTGCATCTGCTGTCACCGATTCTGAAGTTTGTGATATCGATATTTCTCATTTCAAGAGCATACTGATGGAAAACGGCCGTTTTGCTCTTCAGTTTATCAACATACTCAGTCTGGATGGCCTTTTTATCTTCGAACGGCTAATGGGCCAATCACACAAACAACTTCCCGGCAGAATTGCTGAAGTTATACTGTATTTTGCCCGGGATGTGTACAAAACCGACTCATTTTCTTTCCCCTTTACACGCAAAGAGCTTGCCGATCTCGCAGGGACCACAAAAGAAAGTTTTATCCGTACACTCACAGAATTTAAGAACGATAAGATCATCGAACTAGACGGTTCAACAATTAGAATTAAAAGTATGGATATCATTAAAACACTAAGTGAACTTGGTTGATTAATTCTTATATTTGTCCCCCCAATCAGGATAAGCTATTTTATGAGAAAACTTACAATTCTAATCGTCGACGATATATTTACAAACCGGCTGCTACTTTCTGAACTCATCAAAACACTGGGTCATGATTCAGTCCAGGCTGAAAATGGCAAGGAGGCCATTGATTACTTTGAAAAGAATGAAGTTGATTTGATCTTGATGGATATTGAGATGCCAGTGATGAACGGTCTGAAAACCTGTGAATATATCCGACATCATTTTCCCGAGCCAAAGAAAATGGTTCATATCGTGGCTCTTACAGCTCATAATCCCAGCCTCTTTTTTGATGATTTCGGCGATGCCGGATTCGATGAATTACTTACGAAACCTTATTCTCTTGATAAAATTATAGAACTTATTAATACTATTGCCTGAAATGTTCTCTACCGAATTTATGGGTTCCGACCTTTTTACCTACCTCATTCTCCCTTTGTTGATCTTTCTCATGCGCATAACAGACGTATCTATTGGTACGATCAGGATCATATATGTTACCCGCGGGAATCGGCTTGTTGCACCAATTCTTGGTTTTTTCGAAGTCCTGGTATGGGTCATTGCCATTAGTAATATCATACAGCACCTCAACAATTGGTATTGTTATATTGCATATGCCGGAGGTTTTGCCACAGGGAATTTTGTGGGCATGCTGATTGAGGAACGGCTGGCTATCGGTACCTCGCTGATCAGGGTGATCGCCCGGAAGGAGCTGGCAGGACTTTCAGAAGCCCTCAATGAAAAAGGTTACAGCACAACAACCCTCGCTGCCAGGGGAAAGTATGACGATGTTAGCGTGATATTTGTTGTAGTAAAACGGAAGGCTATCAACGATACGATTGCATTAATTAAAGAACATCATCCCAATGCTTTTTATACAATTGAGGATATTCGTTATGTTAGCCAGTCCGTCATTCTTCCTGACCGAAAAATTTCAGGACTTCGCAGATATTATTTGTTCAACGGCTGGAGGAAGGGGAAATAACGCTGTTCTCAACAAATTTTGCAGGATAAATATAATTATTGCGTTGGAATGAACGGGCGACGGCAGGCTGATTCGTATACATGTCAGAGAAAATCCCGCACTCGCAGGACTAATGACTCATCTTTCTACGAAGCCATAATTTCAGTTCACCTTATCCTTCAGCTCTGCGGTTTCAACCGCCGAAAGATAAACCATGGCCATGATTTTCTCGAGCTCCTCAACATCTATTTCATCAAAGTTTCCCGGTTGTTGGCTGTCAACATCCATGACACCGCGAATGATTCCTTCCGAAGTTCTGAGTGGCAGGGCTATTTCGGATTTTGATCTGGAATCACATGCAATATGACCCGGAAACAATTCCACATCCGGAACAACCATCGTTTCATCACTGGTGATGGCAGCCCAACAAACGCCGGTATTCTTCGCTAGAACCTGGCATGCTACCGGACCCTGGTATGGACCAACAACCAGCTCGCCCTCGTGGAGCAGGTAAAAACCTGTCCAGAAAAATCCATCCATCTTGTGATGAAGTACAGCATTAATGGTTGCCATACGTGCCAGAGGCTCTGATGTTGATGTCAGAAGGCCTGTTAACTGTTTATATACCCTACTGTATCGTCCCTGTTTATTTTGCCGGTCCATAGTATGTTGATTTTGCCGGCAAATTTACACCGGAAGGCATCAACTTCCAAAAAATTATAGCTAATGTTGAATAAGGGCCGATTTTACCCATGCCAACTAAAATTCTGCAATAATGCGGTTTTGCTGACAGAATACCACGTTCTTCCACTTTTTTATCCCAGGCCAATTGTATAATTTAGTCTCTCCAAAATTTTAATCCTGAATAGTTACCATGATGAATAAAAGAGGATTTGCAAGCGATAACAATGCGGGAGTTCATCCTGACATTATGAAAGCCATCAATCAGGCCAATCAGGGACATACCATTGCTTACGGCGATGATCCCTATACCGAAAAAGCGGTGAAGATGATTCAGAACATTTTCGGACCCCGGACCGAAGTGTTCTTCGTTTTCATTGGAACGGCTGCCAACGTATTATCGCTCGACTCACTTACCATGCCCTTCAATGCAGTGATATGCCCTGAATCTGCGCATATAAATGCTGATGAATGCGGTGCTCCGGAAAAGTTTACAGGTTGTAAACTGCTGACAGTACCCTCTGACGATGGAAAACTGACCATTGAAGGTATCCGGAAACATATGCACGGCTTTGGGTTTGAACATCATGTCCAACCAGCTGTGATCTCCATTACCCAGGCTACCGAGCTGGGCACTATATATACTGTTGATGAGATAAAGGCAATTTGTGATTTTGCGCACGAAAACAATATGAAAGTGCATATGGACGGTGCAAGAATCGCCAATGCCGCCGTATCGCTAAATACAGGTTTCCGTGAAATTACCGCTGATGCTGGTGTTGATATCCTATCCTTTGGCGGTACGAAAAACGGTATGATGTATGGTGAAGCGGTCGTGTTTTTTGATCCGGAGCTTGCAAATGGATTTAAATACAGAAGGAAACAGGGGATGCAGCTTGCTTCTAAAATGAGATTTATCTCAGCACAGTTTATTGCCTATCTTGAAAATGATCTGTGGAAAAAGAATGCTATGCATGCCAATAAGATGGCCAGACTTCTTGCCGCAGGAACAACAGGTATTCAACGTGTCAAAATCACACAAAAGGTCCAGGCCAATGGTGTATTTGCCATTGTCCCTCCTGAAATTATTCCGCAATTACAGAAGCACTATTTCTTTTATCCATGGGACGAAGAACGCTCGGAGGTAAGGTGGATGACTTCCTTCGATACGACAGAAGAAGATATACAAGACTTTACATCATTGCTAAAAAAGCTCCTGGAAGAATACTCGGAATGATTCAACTTTTGCGTGAAACTCTCAGGGCAGAAGCAGTGAACTGTCGCCATAACTCAGGAAACGAAAATTATGATCGAGGGCATACTGATATACTTTTTTCCAGTCGTTGCCTATAAATGCCGCGATCAGCATTAGCAGTGTACTGGAAGGTTGATGAAAATTTGTGATGAGTCCGGTTACCATTCTAAACTTGTACCCCGGTGTGATCATAATGCCTGTTGATGCCTGAAGTATGTGCTCCTTCTCCTTATCCGTCAGTTCAGAGAGTGCTCGCAGGGCATCGCCGGCTTTAACATCCTGCGGAAGATCCCAGGCTTCCCACTGGCCCAATTGAAGATCTCTGCCTTTCACTCCATTTATCACCTTAACGCCAAGCCAATAAAGACTTTCAAGTGTCCTGCAGGAAGTTGTTCCTGTTGCGAGGATTTCCTTACCATGTGACATCAGTTGGTCAATTGCTTCCTTTGTAACGATGAATTTTTCAACATGCATCCGGTGTTCTGCTGCATTTTCAGTTTTAACCGGAATGAATGTTCCTGCCCCGACATGCAAAGTAAGACTTAACCGGCTGATTCCCTTTCGTTCTATAGTATTGAGAAGTTCCTGTGTGAAATGTAAACCTGCTGTGGGTGCAGCCACAGAACCTTCACGCTCTGAATAAACGGTCTGATAGGTTTCCGAATCTTCAGGCACCGCTTCCCGTTTCAGGTAGGGAGGGATAGGCGTTTCTCCTGCAGCATCAATAATTTCACTGAAAGTCAGATCGGAAGGTGTCCACCTGAAGTTAATATGGAAAGCATTTCCAACTTGTATGCCTTTTTCTGCCTGAAATACCACCAGTATCTCCCCGCGAAAAAATTCACATTCCAGAACTTCACCTTCCTTCCACTTTCTGGAATTTCCAACAAGGCATTTCCACTTTGTACTCCCGGTTGCATCGAAAGATAACTGATGTCCGGGCGGCTCTAGTGGCTCAAGACAAAATACTTCAATCCTGGCACCAGAGCTTTTCCTGAACCTGATCCGGGCATGTATTACCCTTGTATCATTAAAAACAAGTAACTGATCCACACACAGCAAACCGGGTAATTCGTTGAAGGTCGTTTCACTGATCGAACCCTTCCTGTAAACCAGCAATTTTGAGTGATCCCTTTCCGATAATGGAAATTTTGCAATCCTTTCTTCTGGCAGGATATAGGTAAAATCTTCCAGGGGTATGATATCCGGTCTCTTCATATGATTTAAGCTGGGCAAAAATAGCTAAATTTGCGGTAAAATCAGAAGAAGCGAAATTCTACACGTAGATTGAACCGTATCAGACGGGGAGTTGAAGGCGTTATTCTATAAAAAAATACAAAACATGAAATTTCGTAAAGGAGACAGAGTGAAATTTTTAAACGATGTGGGTGAAGGTACCATCGTGTCGTTCACGGATAAAAATACCGCATTGGTGAGCACGAGCGATGGCTTTGACATTCCGGTACTGCTGAATGAGCTGGTTAGGATGGGAGACTATGAGAGCGCACCTGAAATCAAACATGAACCCAAAAAGCCTGAATTTGCAGAAGAAAACAGCGCTGAGTCTGAAGAGGCGGCAAATATCACAGACGAAGAGATCGCCCTTGCCTTTACGCTCGACCATAAAAGTTCTGAAATCAGGTCTTACCTTGTAAATAGTTCTACCTATCATTTGTATTATGTAATTTCAAGCGTGAAAGAAGGGGAGGAGCTGATCTATGCTCACGGGCAGCTTGAGCCGGATACCAAAGTATCACTTGGCAAACTGGCTCTTCTTAAAATGGATGAAGACATACGACTGAATGCCGGGTTGCTGTTTTATGGAAACCATTTTTTCAGGTACATTAAACCTGCTCAGTCAACACTAAGATTTGATCCAAACGATTTATATTCTGGTAATTCACTTACTGAAAATGACTATTTTGATGAAGATGCAGCAGTATATACCCTTTATTCTTTTAAGGAAAAAGCGGAAGAACAGTTTGGGGACAAGCGTCTTTCCGGGAATCTGAACGACCTGATAGTTTTGAAGGAGCAAAAAAAAGAAATACCGGTTGCAAAGAAAAGTGTCAGGCAACCGGAAGTTGAGGAAGTGGATCTTCATATCGAGTCGATCATTGATGATCATTCAGACCTTACGAACGGGGAGATTGTGGATTTGCAAATGGGCCGGTTCAGGACAAGTCTGGAAACTGCTATCATTCATAAATCAAGGAGGATCGTATTCATTCATGGTGTTGGTAATGGCAAACTGAAACACGAGATCCGGCGTACACTCGACCGCCAATACCCACAATTGAAATACCAGGACGCATCGTTTCGTGAGTACGGATATGGCGCCACCATGGTGATCATCCCGACATAAGTAACCTGAAATTCAATGTTTTTTGGTATTTTTGCACTGCAGCATGCTGCTCTGTCACCCCGGCCATCGGGCCGGGGAGGAAAGTCCGGGCAACAATGGGCACCGTACTTCTGAAAAGAAGATGTTCGTGAGGGCATAGTAGCGGAACAGAAAATAACCGTCCCGACGATTTTGTCGGGATAAGGGTGAAAAGGTGAGGTAAGAGCTCACCGGTCCGGGTGGCAACATCCGGAGCCGTTCGCCTTGCGGGTTGTAAGACCAAATATACCGGTGATTGAGGGTGGCCCGCCCAATACCGGGGGGTAGGTCGCATAGATAAATGACAGGGATCTGCTTCGGCAGATACAGAACCTGGCTTACAGGCAGGCTGCACAAAACAGGAGAAGCCGTCTTTTATGGACGGCTTCTTTTCTTCCTGACAGGTACTATCGTTCAGTAAGCTATTTTTCTGCATCGAAGGCTTCCCTGGTTAATACGCCGATGGCTTCTTTGCCTGTGGCTGTAAGCAATTTATTGATTCTTACCAGCTCAGGTCCTAAAAGACTTGCTGCTTCCAGTTGTTTATCATGTAGTTCATCATCCAGCACTTCAAGTCTGCTGATCTGTGAATCGGTTGGTTTACCGCTATAACGCATAACAGCACTGTAAACGTCGGAAATCTTTTCACGTAATTGCTCCTCCCCGGTAATGCCTCCGATCTTCGTAGCAACAAGGCTCTGATGCAGCCGGTCAAGTGCCCTGAGGTATTCATCGAGCTGTTTGGCGCTCCGGGATTTAAGACCAGCTGAGGTGGCATACTTCTCTGCTTCGGCTCTGACAGCTGTGATACTGGCATCTTCAAAAGCCAGATCTTCAAGCATACTGTAGGCCCGATGGAGTGTTTTAAGCTGCATCTGGCGGTCTTCACCGGAATGAGGTAATGAAGGATCATATTTCAGTGTGACAAAGCTTTCGAAGGTTTTATCACCTTTAACAACCCTAACCGTATATTGACCCGGGAGATAGGAGGGCCCGGTGAACGCACCGGGTACAAGGTTGTTTGAAACGGGCACCTTCGGAGGTTTTTCTCTGGGAGTCCATACCACTCTGTTAATGCCCTTTCTTTTACCGGCGGTAAGGGTAGTCAACTTTTTTCCGGTATTGTCAAGGATCTCAATGTACATATCACCGAAGATATGCCGTTTCTGCATAAAATATGTAATGTAAACACCATCAGGAGGATTGGAACCTGTATATTCATCATCACCTTCGAATTCCTGGGATTGTGTAACAGTACCGATGAGATACGGTCGCGAAGGAAGGAACGCAAGCTCTTTCCCGAGGATATCATTGCTGACAGAGCGGAGGGGTGTAATATCATCGATGATAAAGATACCTCTGCCGTGGGTTGCCAGAACAAGGTCATTATTTTTAGGCTGAACAGCAATGTCGTGCACGGCAACTTGTGGAAAATTACCCTCAAATCTTGCCCAGTTCATCCCTCCGTCCAGCGTAGTGAATAATCCTTTCTCGGTGCCAAGAAAAATAAGTTCAGGTTTTGCAGGATCCTGGACAACATCAAAACAATACCCTTCTACTCCACTGGTAATGAGTGAGGTGAATGATGCCCCGTAATCGGTTGATTTGAAAAGGTAAGGTTTCATATCACCGCTACGGTGTCCGTCAAACGTGACGAAAATGGTGCCTTTGTCCATACCCGATACTTCCACAGACGAGCACCATGTGCCGTTGGGAAGTCCCGGGATATTTCCGACAACATTCTGCCATGTCGCTCCTCCATCCCTCGTTAGCTGAAGGTTGCCATCGTCAGTGCCTGCCCAGATCATGTTGGCGTCAAGCGGACTCTCTGCAATGGTGTAAATCGTACAATAGTTTTCGGCGGTGGAATTATCTACGGTAATGCCACCCGAGGTTTCCTGCCTGGTTTTGCTGTCATCATTGGTGGTAAGATCGGGAGAAATTCTCTTCCAGCTGTCTCCCCGGTTATCGGATTTCCATAGATATTGTGAACCAACGTACATATTTCCTGAAGAGGAACCGAAGGCGATGGAGGAATTCCAGTTCCATCTCAGCTTTCCGGTCTTCTCATCGGCATATGGCCTTATCTCCTTCAATTCACCAGTGCTTTTATAGTACCTGATGAAATTCCCTCCCTGCCATTGCCAGTAAAGAATGTCTTTATCCATTGGATCGGCAAAGGCATAAAATCCATCTCCGAAACCAATGCTTTTCCAGTCGGCATTATGGATACCTCCTGGCGCTCTGCTGGGCCCTGTCCATGAACCATTATCCTGAAGGCCTCCATATACATTGTAAGGATCCTGTTGATCAACGCTTACGTGATAGAACTGCGACACCGGCAGATTCCGGATCATTTGCCATGAATTTCCCTTGTCAATTGATTTATAGACCCCACCATCCGTACCAAGATACATCATCCGGTCGTCGCCAGGGTTTATCCACAGTGCATGCAGGTCAGGATGAACATTTCCTCCACTGACAGCCACATTCCGGAATTTCTCACCACCATCATCGCTCACATATAGAAAGCTGCCTGGTTTGTAAACACGCATTGTGTCGGTGGGATCGGCAACAATAAGAGAAAAATAGAACGGCCTTTCCTTCATATTCGGAGTTGTATTAACCAGCTTCCAGGAGTTGCCGCCATCCTCCGAGCGGTAGAGGCCACCATCTTTTTCTGCCTCTACAAGAGCATAAATCAGCAAATGGTTACATGGTGAAATAGCAACAGCAATTCGCCCAAGGGTCGACGTCGGAAGTCCGTTCGTCAGTTTACTCCAGGTATTGCCACCGTCTTTAGATAAAAACAATCCGCTTCCTGGTCCACCGGAACGAAAGTCATAAGGAGTTCGTCTGAAATCCCACATAGCTGCAAATAGTATCGCAGGATCGGAAGGATCGATGGCGATATCGGAGCAGCCTGTATTTTCATCCGTATACAAAACTCTTTCCCAGGATTTTCCACCATCTTTTGTCCGAAACAAGCCTCTTTGTTTGTTTCCATCCCACAGGTGTCCCAGTGCGGCAACATATACCGTATCGGGATGCGCTGGATGAATAGCAATTCGTGCAATATGCTCTGTGCTGTCAAGTCCCATACTTTTCCAGTTGTCGCCACCGTCTTTGGATTTGTAGACGCCATTACCCACAGAGACGGAATTCCTCACCCAGCTTTCGCCGGTACCGGCCCAAACCGTATCGGGATGACGCTGATCGATGGCAATAGCGCCGATAGATTGAACCTGTTTGTCAAAAACAGGCTCAAATTGGATGCCTCCGTTAATTGATTTCCAGATCCCGCCACCTGCAGCACCAACGTAGACTATATGCGGATTCGAACTTACGGCATCAATGGTGGAGATCCTTCCGCTCATTGTTGCCGGTCCGATGTGCCTTGCCTTCAGATCGCCAATTGTACTTGAGGTTAATGGAATGGAGTCCTGAGAGTATAGTCTTGCTGGTACCAACATAATGATCAGCCAGATCAAAAAGAATAACCATTCATTGATCTTCCTCATCACTCAGGCATGTTTTTCATTGTGGAATCAGGTTTCTCGAACATAGAATCTTCCAGAACCTTATTAACTTCAATAGAGTCGATTTCAATCTGGCTGGTCACCTGGCCATTCATTCTTGATTCGATGCTGAAGGGCATTACCATCCCTTCCACCGATTTAAAATTGCTGAAAAATGTGGAGGACTCTACCGGAGTACCCTGCACTTTAACTGTGGCATCCTCCTTCAGGACTACATAATTGTCTTTATCCATATAAAAGATAAATGCATCGCCATCGGGCTTAACAAGTTTAATCTTATATACAGGCGTGCCTTCCATATCCTCACTGCCCTCAAGAGTGACCGTATATCCTTTCTTCTCCCAGTTATAAAGATCGCCCTCAATATCCGCCATCTGCTCAAGACCTTTCAGCTGATCACCGGTTACATCCTGAGGGTCAGTGCTGCCGGTCCAGGGCATGATAGCCCAACCATCTTTACCATTATAGCCCTGAACGAATTTTGTGCCCTGGATCTCTGCTTCCATCCTCAGTTTTTTAGGCCTCTTCTGGTATAGTTCCATAGGAAGATCCATATTCATCTGAACGATTTTCCCTTTCATGATGATTGTGTTTGTCTTTAGCAGGTTGTCAATACCAATCGCATCAAAATAATTGTCTAGTACTTTTTCAAGATTCTGGGCATTCATTGTAAATGATCCCGCAAGCAGAATCATCGCCAGGGATACAAAGATTTTTTTCATTGTTTGGATGTGTTAGGTGAAGATTTAAATTTTGATACTTTCCGTGGATATAATAGAATTATACAATGCAAAATTAACAACACGTAATAAATTAAGTTGAATAGAACGATTATTCAAGGTCCATGACTACTTCCCTCAACTTTGTTAGATTTCTCAACAATGCCCCCAGTTTGTTAAGTTCCAGCATGTTCTCACCATCCGAAAGTGCCTGAGACGGATTGGGATGAGTTTCAATGAAAATGCCATCAACGCCGCTTGCAATGCCGGCTCTGGCAATGGTCTCAATCAATTGCGGTCTACCACCGGTCACTCCGCTGGCCTGATTGGGTTGCTGCAAAGAGTGAGTGATGTCCAGCACTACAGGCTTCCCAAACTGCTTCATTACTGGTATTCCTCTGTAATCTACAATAAGATCCTGGTAGCCAAAAGTAGAGCCGCGTTCAGTGATCATGACCTTTTCATTTCCTGATTCAACAACCTTGTTGACAGCAAATTGCATGGCTTCCGGAGACAAAAATTGCCCTTTCTTAATGTTGACAAAACGGCCGGTTTTTGCAGCAGCTACCAAAAGATCTGTTTGTCTGCACAGGAAAGCCGGGATCTGCAAAATATCTGCATATTCAGCCGCCATGGCTGCTTCCTCAATGGTGTGAATGTCGGTTACAACCGGAAGAGAAAATGTTTCGCGCACCTTTGCAAGCAATTTCAGCGCCTTTTCATCGCCCATTCCTGTAAATGAATCGATTCTGGAACGATTAGCTTTCCTGTAAGATGCTTTGAAAACATAAGGGATTTTTAACGCATCGGTAAGGGTCAGTACCTTTTCAGCGATTTGCATGACGATTTTTTCATTTTCTACAACACATGGTCCAGCCAACAGAAAGAAATTTCCTGAATCAGTATGCCTGATGTTCTCTATCTCAGCTAAAAGTTTCATTTTTTTATGTATATCTGTTTTTCCATAATCGGTTTAACCATTCTTTCAGATCCTTTTCCCTGTTGTTGGATCCAGGCTGATAGATCTCTTTTTCTTTCAGATCCTCAGGGAAATAATTTTCACTAACAAAGTGATCTTCATACGAATGCGCATATTTATAATCTGCCCCATATCTCAGGTCCTTCATGAGTTTTGTCGGTGCATTTCTTAAATGAAGAGGTACGGGCAGATTCCCTGTTTTTCTGACAATATCAAGCGCTTTGTCAATAGCCATGTAGGCTGAGTTGCTTTTGGGAGATGATGCAAGGTATATTGTGGTTTCTGAAAGAATGATCCTTGATTCGGGAAAACCAATAACATGTACGGCCTGGAAACAACTGTTTGCCATAAGGAGTGCATTCGGATTTGCCAGGCCGATATCCTCCGATGCCAGGATTACCAGTCTTCGAGCGATAAACTTCACATCCTCACCACCTTCTATCATTCTTGCCAGCCAGTACACGGCAGCATCGGGATCACTACCTCTTATCGATTTAATAAAGGCAGAGATGATATCATAGTGCATTTCCCCGGATTTATCATAGATGGCAAGATTTTCCTGGATGATCCTCTTCACCTTATCGTTGGTAACGGTCATGCCTCCCTGGTTCCCATCAGAAATTTCAGCATTTATAACAATTTCAAGGGCATTAAAAAGCTTACGTGCATCGCCGCCGGAATAACGCAATAAGGCTTCGTTTTCACTGATGTCGATATCCAGTGTCTTCAGAATAATATCTTTTTTAAGAGCCGTTTGAAGAAGATGCTCAAGCTCATCTCTTTCCAGGGGTTCAAGAATGTAAACCTGGCAGCGCGACAGGAGAGGGGAAATGACTTCAAAAGACGGGTTTTCGGTCGTAGCGCCTATTAGCACAACAGTTCCCTGTTCTACCGCACCAAGCAGAGAATCCTGCTGAGATTTGCTGAAACGGTGAATCTCATCAATGAACATCACTGGTGACGGTTTATTGAAGAACTGCTGCTGTCGTGCCTTTTCAATGGCTTCCCGAACATCCTTTACTCCAGAATTGATCGCACTTAGGGTATAAAAAGGACGGTCGAGTTTGTTGGCAACAATCCTGGCCAGCGTGGTTTTGCCCACACCTGGCGGACCCCAGAGTATAAAGGAACTGAGGTTTCCGCTCTCAATCATCCTTCTGATTACGCCGTCCTTACCGGTAAGATGCGCCTGACCTGCATATTCCTCAAAATCTTTCGGTCGCATTCTGTCCGCTAGAGGCTGATTTGTAGCCATTCCTATAAAATTAGATGTAAAGATAAGAAACGTGAAGTACTTTTTCACCAATTACCTTCCAACTCTGCCAACAATATGCTATATAGAATAACTGTAACCATATTTACAGGATTTCGTTAAATGAAGCATAATGAAATGATCGAAACCGGTGTAAGCATAGGAGTGTAAACCCGGCAAGATCATGGTAAACCAAATCAAATTCCTGTTATGAAAAACCTACGGCTCGTTACACTGACCTTGGTACTTGCTTCTGTATTCTCATTTTCTGCATGGGCTCAGATCAAGGAAGTTGACTTCATCAAAGGCGGAATTGGTGATGCACAGATCTTGTTTAAGGAATATCTGTCGCCCTATGCCAATTCTTTTGCAGCAAATCTTAATGGTGGATGGTACAATTCTGCCAAACCTCATAAGTTTGGAGGATTTGACATAACTTTCACACTAAACACCTCCTGGGCTCCGCCATCAGCCAGAACCATGGACCTGAGCAGTCTCGGACTTGAAGCTTCCGTTGAAGGAGAGTCTTTAACTCCTACCATTGCAGGGAAAAAAACCGATCCCCGTCCCGAACTTCTGTATCAGGCAACCTATAATGATCTGAATGGTGATCCGCAGGTACAAACCATTGCACAATATACAGCACCCAATGGCACAGGAATGAATTTTATTCCGCTGCCAATGGCCCAGGCGGGAATCGGACTGCCAATGGGAACTGAGATTACCGTCAGGTATCTTCCGAATATCGATTTTGGAAGTTATGGAAGTATTGGTCTTTGGGGAGTAGGGCTGAAACACAGTATCCTACAGCATATTCCGGGGTTAAAACACCTTCCGGTACTCGATGTCAGTGCGCAGGGCGGGTATACAAACCTTAAAACATTTGCAAACGTAAATTTTGAACCGGATGATGGCTATGCCTTGGACCTGACCTCTGATCCGTTGATGTTCAAAGACCAGAAAATCCAGCTTGGTGTGCAAGCATGGACCATTAACCTTATTGCCTCCCAAACACTACCAGTCATCTCATTTTATGAAGGCATAGGCTACAGTAACAGCAAGGCGAATGTCGGACTCTTTGGTAATTTTCCTGTAAGCCGTCTTGAAACGGATGTCAACGACGCACATTTCGGCGAGGTTGTTGTTACCGACAATGATGTATACAAGGATCCCTTCGACGTGACGATTGAAAATCATAAAGATCTTCGTTTAAATGCGGGACTTAGAATTAAACTTGGCGTCCTTACTATCCAGTTCGATTACACTAAGGCTAATTACTCCGTATTCACAACAGGACTTGGTATAAGCTTCCGGTAAAACCAAAATAGCAAAAACTCAAAGATCCCGCTGATCAGCACGAACGGCGGGATTTTCTTTTGACTAAACATTAGGATGTGCGTCATTTCCTAAAACAACGAAACCTAACTATTCTTACTTCGCTAGTCACATTTATCCTGAAAGCCATGTTATCATGGTAAACAAGATGTTGATCATGATAAACAATTGGTTACCATGATAAACAAAGTCGTGCTTTTGATTATTATGATAAACATAGCTATGATTGTGTTCAGCGCAAATAAGCATAGTAATTTCGGGATTTCCTACAAATAACAAAGGTTACAGTTTATGTAGCTGCTTCTGTGACTTTCACTCAGCACCCTCAGCTAGAAAATATTAGCCCTCACAAATCCCCGTGCTTTACAGTGCATTATGTCAGGTGAAGAACACAAAGACGTATTTTCATTTTCAGAATGGAAGGAATGTTAGTATTTTTAGACTCAAATGAGAGCCATCAGGTTAAAATAATATGTATTTCATTCGAATTGACTAATTGTCAGGCCAGTATTTGGCATACGGAAATTTAAAGGCCATGGAACCGAGGTATGATGTATCGGACCCTAAGATCGTCAGACAATACAGGACGTTACTCAGAGAGTGTAAGGCAACCCTTTCCACGCCAGATGAACTGAAGCAATTAAGACATGCATTCGTCCTGTCAAGCGAAAAGAGCAGTTCTATTCCACAAAGGCACGGTGAGGATGCGATCATTCATGCCCTTGCCATTGCCCGGATTGTTTCTTCCGAGATGGGTATGGCAACAACTAGTGTCATTGTTGGACTTCTGACTGAGTTTGTAAATCACGGTGATTTTTCCGTTGATCTGATCAGGGCGGAATTTGGAGAGAAAACCGCTGAAATCATCGATGGCCTGGCAAAAATTTCCAGAATTAAATCAGAAAAGACCTCATCGCAGGCCGAGAATCTCCGGGATCTGATCCTCACACTGGCCAGGGATGTAAGGGTGATCCTCGTTAAACTGGCCGAAAGACTTTATATGATGAGGATCCTCGACAGGTTTCCTCGTGACCAGCAGATAGAGATTGCTTCAGAAACCAGGTATATTTATTCACCATTAGCTCACCGAATAGGACTCTATAATATGATGTCTGAGATGGAAGACATCATAATGCGATACCTGGAACCCGAAGAATACCATATGATTGAGAAAAAGCTTCAGGCTACCCGTACTAAACGAAATAAATTCATAAAGGATTTTGTTTCTCCTCTGGAAAATGAGATTGTGGAAATGGGACTGAACGCCGAGATCAAGGGGCGACCCAAAGCGATATCTTCGATATGGCGAAAGATGAAAAAACAAAAAGTGGATTTTGATGAGGTGTATGACAAATTCGCTATCCGGATCATCATCGATTCAACACCTGAGAGCGAAAAGGCTGATTGTTGGCGTGTATATTCCCTTGTAACCGATCATTACAGACCCAACCCGGAACGTATGAGAGACTGGCTGTCTGTTCCGAAAAGTAACGGTTATGAATCGCTTCATACAACCGTTGTTGTTCCTGGCGGCCACTGGGTAGAAGTCCAGATCCGTAGTCATAGGATGAATGAAATTGCAGAGAAAGGCCTCGCGGCACACTGGAAATACAAGGGCATTAAGGGGGAAGCCGGGATTGATGACTGGCTGATCAGGATCAGGGATCTGCTCGAAACTTCAGAGGCCGATCCACAGAATCTTCTGGACGATTTCAAGTTGAGCCTGGATAACAAAGAGATATTTGTCTTTACACCTCAGGGTGACCTAAAAAAATTTCCTGAAGGATCAACAGTCCTCGATTTCGCTTTCGACATTCATACAGCCGTCGGTGCCAGTTGCGTGGGCGCCCGTCTGAATGGCAAAAATGTACCGATACGACACAAACTTAAAAATGGCGACAAGGTTGAGATTATCAGATCCAAAAACCAGAAACCCAACATGGACTGGTTGAACTTCGTTGCCACTTCCAAGGCTAAATCGAAGATAAAACTGGCACTTAAAGAAGCCAAACTTAAGGATGCCGAACAAGGTAAGGAGATACTCAGACGCCGTTTTAAAAACTGGAAAGTTGAGTTCAGCGACCCGACCATTAGACAGTTGTTGCGACATTATAAATACAACGATGCCATCGACCTGTATTCTGATATAGCAAGTGAAAATATCGATCTCCTTCAGATAAAGGAAATCCTCACCAGTGAGAAGGAAAAACCGGATTCTTCAAAATATGTACCGATCGAAGAAGAAGCCGTGGAAAAGCTGATCCGGCATAGCAAGATCGAAGCCGATGATTACCTTGTGATCGATGACCGTCTGGCCGGGGTAGACTATAAACTGGGTAAATGTTGTAACCCCATTTTCGGAGATGATATCTTCGGTTTTGTTACTGTCAGTGCAGGGATTACCATTCACAGGTTGAATTGCCCGAATGCGCATCAGCTTATTAATAAATTCGGTTACCGTGTTGTTAAAGCTCGTTGGACAACATCGGAGAAAGACCACTATTTTCTTGCCAGCCTGCATATTACTGGTATCGACGATATTGGTATTGTGAGCAATATTTCAGAAGTTATATCCAAAGACCTGAAAGTGAACATGAGGTCATTCAAGATGGATTCAAGCGATGGATTGTTTGAAGGCACCATCCATATCTATGTACGGGACACAGCGCATCTCAGTGTTCTAACAAAAAAACTCGCTAAGGTAAAGGGCGTTAATTCAGTCAGACGCCTGGAGTAACAATGGTTTCAAAATTCTTTTGCCCTTTCCTACCAGAGCTTTTGCATCTGCTTTTTTCGCCAAAATGTAACCCTTTACTTTTCAATGTCGTATCAGCTTATCACCTATACTACTTTCTGAAAAAGACAATGACCCGCAGGTAAATCATATTGATTTGGTGGACAGCAATTTTGGGTCGGAGAGTACAGCTTTTTACGGGAGGGCGAAAGCCATGTAGGTATCTCCGGATGGAGTGCCCATTTTTCCACCGCCACACGCGATGACCACATACTGCCTGCCATTTACCTTATAAACGGCTGGCGTAGCATAGCCTCCGGATGGAAGTTTATATTTCCAGCATTCCTTGCCGTTATCTTTATTGAAAGCACGGATATATCCGTCCTTTGAAGCAGCAATAAAGATCAGTCCGCCTGCTGTAACTACCGGACCCCCATAGTTTTCCGTCCCCGTGATGGGAATGCCTCTGTCGGTAAGTTCCTTAAATTCTCCGAGAGGAACTTGCCACAGAATATCTCCTTTATTCAAATCGATGGCAGAGATAATGCCCCACGGCGGTTTAATGGCAGGGTAACCTTGCTGGTCAACGAAACGATTATAGCCGGTATGAGTATATGGAATCAACGGTGTCTTTGTGTCCCTGCTGGTTTCTTTGAGATCCGTTACCGGAGCTTCCCCGGTGATGAAGGCAATGATGCTGAGCTTCTCATCCTTGTGCAGATTCTGAAATGCAGGCATAAATCCCTTTCCGGAATTGAGAAGTTTAATGATCTCCTCCTTGTTATATTTTTTTCCTATATCCGTAAGGGCCGGATAAACATTGCCGGGGAGACCTTCTCTATTTTGTCCGTGACATACCGCGCAGTTTACCATATAGAGATTCCGTCCGGGTTGTGCGAGCATTGCAGTGGTTGTGTCTATCTTAAGCATTGTAATGATCCAGGGCATGACGCTGCCATTTACATAAAGAATTCCCGAAGCAGGATCCACAGCGGCACCGCCCCACTCACCACCACCGTCGAAACCGGGTAAAACTACGGTTCCATCCGTACTCGGTGGTATAAACTGTCGTCCGGTGTGCACATTTTTGAGGATACCGGCAACAAAGTCATGAGAAGAGTCACTGATATCGGTGATGTTATCCATTGTGAGAATTTGCGGTGAGAAGGGTGGGGGCAGATCAGGCACCGGTTGTACCGGCCATGTTTCTTCGCCATCAAGATCAGAGGGCGGCACAGGAATTTCCCGGATCGGGAAAACCGGTTCTCCGGTCGACCTGTCAAAAAGGAATACAAATCCTGATTTTGTAATTTGTGCCACTGCCTGAATTTCCCTGCCATTATGATGTACGGTGACAAGATCTGGTGGCGTTGGAACATCCCTGTCCCAAAGATCATGATGAACCGTCTGAAAATACCAGACCAGACTTCCATCCGAGGCATTAAGTGCCAGTATGCAATTTGCATAAAGGTTTTTCCCTTTCCTGTCACCTCCCCAAAAGTCAAATGCAGGAGAACCTGTCGGAATATAAACAATACCTCTCTTCTCATCGAGGCTCATCCCTGCCCAGGAATTGGCGCCTCCAGCATAGGCAAAGGCCGAATCGGGCCAGGTTTCGTAGCCGTCTTCACCCGGTAGCGGTATGGTATGAAAAACCCATTCCAGGTTGCCCGTCAGTATATTAAAAGCACGTATATAACCGGGAGCGGCACCTGAGGCCTCAGTTACCCTTGATCCTATAACCAGCAGATTCTTGTAAACGATACCTGGTGAAGTAGCCACTACATATTTATCTTCTGCATGATCTCCAAGTCCTTCTTTAAGAGAAACATGCCCGGAGTCTCCAAACGTAAGGACAGGCTTTCCCGACTCCGCGTTGAGAGCATATAGCAAAGGACCGGCAGTGAAAAGTATACGACTGTCATTTCCTTTCTTCCAGTAAGCCAGGCCACGATTTACGTTCATCGCAAAATCTACATCGGGATGGGGATTAAAAGCCCATAGCTGATGGCCGTCACTGGCATCCAGGGCGAATACCCTGAGTTTTGGGGATGTGCCATATAATACACCATTGATGATGAGGGGATTGCATTGGATTTGAGTGTCATTACCGCTCACATCGTCACCACAATGAAAAACCCATGCCGGTTTTAGGTTTTGCACATTCTCCACAGTGATCTGCTGAAGTGGTGAATATTGATTTGTACTGTTTCCTCCAAGATAAACAGGCCAGTCGCTTCCTGCTTCATGATTATCGGTATGACAGGCAGCCAGCAGGGTAACGATCAGTAATATAGGTGCCAATGAATATCTGTGCGTGGTGGATAGCTTTTTCATACAGGTGTATTATGGAATAAATATGCTGCCATGGATTACGGAATTCATTTTTTGGCGAATTTTCCTTTATCCTGATCAAAAACGACAAGGATGAACCGGCAGATTTAACATCATGCAGTCCTGACGCTCAAGAATTTCAGAATAGTCTGATGTTGCCTGTACCGGAAACATAAATGTAAAGAGGTTTTAGAAAAATTGAAAATAAACCGAGAGGGCAAAAGACTTATACCGCCGTCTGGTTACGTGCAATAAGGTTCTTTTCGTATGCATACCTGATCATACCCAGAAGATTTTTAGTGCCGAACTTCTCCATAATATTACGGCGGTGCGTTTTAACCGTATTCTCACTGATCCTCAATATTCCAGCAATTCTGTGGTTCGTTTCACCATCGATGAGTAATTCCAGTATCTGCTTTTCCCTGTAAGTAAGGAACTCCTCATTATCATTATTAAGGTCCTGAAAATCATCAAGTAACAATTCTGAAATTCCGGTACAAAAATACCTGTCATTGGAACGAAGCCGGGAAAGACCTTTCAGCAATTCATCCCTTGTGCCACTCTTAAAAATAAAGCCCGATATACCTGAATCGATGATATTTTCCGTCATCCCCTTTTTCATCTCTGAAGCGATAAGAAACAGGGGCAGACCAGGGAAGTGGCATTTCACATTATCGATATAGGCTATTGTGAAGGAATTTGCCTGTTCAACTTCAAGAACAATAATGTCAGGAACGCAGTTTGCGATTTCATTAATGGCAACATCCGAATTTACAGACGTGCCAGAAATGTAAAATTCAGCTTCGCCGGTCAGCATTGACCGCATTCCATCACAAAATAATCTTTCTGAATAAATGATAAATATTCCGGATTTTTCAGTGCTCATTTTTATAGTTGTTAATCATGTCAAATTAGGAAAATTAGCAGTGAAAAAAAAAAGAACTGCGATGGAGGTATTCAACTTTTTCCTCTTCAGTTTCAGATATAATATTCACATTAACAACATGTTAAGATGAATAACAGAGGTAAATTTATATTTTGCACTATTTTATCAATGACAAGAATTAAAACATGAACTTAATATGAGATTACATAAAAAAAGCCGGATCAGTCAAATGGATAATGGAATTGATCAACAATGGCTTGTACTCAATTTTGATGAATTAAAAGGATATAACTGATGATTTATCTCCGGAAACTCTTCTGTTAACGTTTGTCGATAAAGCAGGTCATTTCGTCGAAATAGTTTCCAGAACTGGATACTTCAGCGTTATTTTACCTTTAAATCAATGAATTTAATCAGATTCCCACAAAAATTAAATCGATGAAAACAAAAATTCTGCTTGTATTCGTGGTAACAATGACCATTACGCTGAGCGGTTGTCTGGTCAAATCGCTGCATCCTTTCTACAAGGATAGAGATATAGTTTATGAACCTGAGATTAACGGAATTTGGATGGATTCTGACAGTGCGACCTGGGAATTCAGCAGACTGAAATATTCAAAAGGATATTTGAGCCCCGATACAGTCGCGAACAGCTTTAAGGTAAAATACCTGGAAGAGGGTGGTGACAGCTCATTTCTGGTTGCAACGGTTTTCAAGCTGAAAGACGATCTTTATGTCGATTTTTTTCCGCTGGATGAAGGACAGGAAAGTCTTACCGACTTGCACTTAATCCCGTCTCACTCACTGGCAAGAATATATATTTGGAGCAGGCAGAATATCACTTTTTTTTGGTATAATGAGGACTGGCTGAATGATTTGTTTGAAAAAAACCGAGTAAAAATATCTCATGAGGTGGTCCAGACAGGGGTAAGGCCTTCAGAAAAGACATATGTCTTAACCGCATCCACGGAAGAACTCCAGAAATTTATAAAGAAGTACGCAATAGAGCAGGATATTTTTAAAAATTTAGATAAAAAAGAGCTAATTAATAATCCCATGAAGGAATATGTCTTTAATTTTATCAATACTTATTTGAAAAAGGGGGAAACCAGTCCGTTTTCGGAAGAAAATACGCCTCTGGTCTTCAATTTAAAACGTATCAATGAATAATTCAGGCTTCAGGACATTTCTTCTGCGGTTAATTGCGAACAGACTACTACAACATCTGGTATTCTGGGTAGTCGCATTTAAAATCCTGCTATCTATTTTTACGAGTTCCAGTGAAGCCGGAAAAATCGATTTCATCTATACCTTGATTTTTTTAGGCACACTGGCACTGCCTGTATACCTGAACTTGTACTTCCTGATCCCGAGATGGTTGTCAGGGAAACATTATCTTATTTATTTCTTTCTATTAACGCTTCTGATCGCTGTTTTTGTAGTCGTAAACGACCAGACCTTCGATCGATGGATCGACATAGTCCTTCCCGATTACTATTTCATCTCGTATTTCGACTATGGAGATCTTGTGCTGTTCTTTATATCTTTCCTGGCCGTAACCAGCCTCCTGAAACTTTCAAAAGCATGGTTTAATTTGTACGAGACAAGACAACACCTGGCAGAAGCCGAAAAAGAGCGTAAACATGCAGAGCTCATGGCATTGAAATCGCAGATAAACCCACATTTTTTATTTAACAGCCTGAACAACATCTATTCCCTTGCCCTCAAAAAGTCAGATCTGGCTCCGGAAGCAATTGTGAGGCTCGGGAATATCATGCGGTATGTCATTTACCAGTCGAACGCCGAATTTGTGAAACTTGGGGATGAGTTGGAACTCCTCAGGGAATACATTGCCATGCAGCGACTGAGATCAGGTAAAAAAGCACAGATAAATGTAGAAACTGCCGTTGCAGACACAGACCTCATGATTGCGCCGTTGCTATTCCTGCCCCTGGTGGAAAACGCATTTAAACATGGAATAAAAGGTGCAACCGGCGAATCTTATCTGAATATCAGGATTGAAACTCAGGAACATGATCTTAATTTTACGATCGAGAATAATAAAGGCTATTCGGATAAAGTGGAAAAAGAGGAATACCATGGTCTTGGACTGGAAAATGTACGCAGGCGTCTTGAACTGGTGTATCCTGAACGGCATATCTTCCTGGTCACCGACAATAATGTAAATTTTCGTGTGGAAATTAAACTCAGTCTTCATAAATGACAATTCATTGTATTATTATAGACGATGAACCTCTTTCACAGGATGTTCTGAAAAAATACCTGGAGGATCTTCCTAATTTTAACCTCGTTGCAGTCTGTGACGATGCTTTTGAAGCGTCCGCAGTTCTTCAGCATAGTGAGGTTGACCTGGTCTTCCTGGATGTTAATATGCCCCGACTTTCCGGACTGCAATTTTTCAAGTCTCTAACCAATCCTCCACTTGTGATATTTACTACTGCTTATCCGGAATACGCTTTGGAAGGTTACGAGGTGGATGCCGTAGACTACCTGTTGAAACCTTTTTCTATGGAACGCTTCCTTAGAGCCGTGAACAAAGCAGCAGAAAAGCTAAGGTATAAGGTGAAAGAACGGCCGCTGGCTGAAGACTTTATCTGGCTTAAATCTGACAAGAAACTGCATAAGGTAAATCGCGACAGTATCATGTTTGTTGCTGCATGCGGCGATTATGTCAAGGTTGTCACCGCAGAGGGTAGTATCCTTGTGCATGAAACCCTTCAAAATATGTTTGATCAGCTTAACGACAGCCGTTTTCTGAGAGTGCATAAATCCTATATCATCTCGGTAGATAAAATCGAGTATGTTGAAGGGAACCGGCTGAAAATCGGAAATGAGAACATCCCTGTAGGCCAGGTCTACCGTGAAGAGTTTCAGCAAAGGCTGAAAAAGCCCGACAGCCCCCAGTATTGAAGCATCCCGAAGAATGGCGATATTCGTGTTCCCAAATACCAGGCGGAGGTCTGCTTGCTTGAAATGGAATTCCCAGTTTCAGCGTGCCGGCATGGCTAAACTATTCAGGAAAAGATATGTTAATGCTAGATATCCGGCCTCCTGTAAGGGATAATGGTAAGTCATCAAATAAAATCCCCTATGATTCCTTCAAACGAAACAACGTACATCGATGGTGATTCACGGGAGAAGGTTGGTTTTGTTTCGTATCTGCTTTTAGCGGTATTCCTTCTGCTTCTGCCATCGCTTACCTCGTTCACACAAATTACCGGACGGGTGACCGATGCCGGAAATGGTGAGGCTCTTGATGGGGCGAAAATATCTGACGATCATGGCCAGGTGGTTTATTCAGGCTCCAATGGAGAGTTTATTCTGAATGAAGACAGTACCGGGATGCATTCCATAAGGATTTCCTGCCTTGGCTACCGGGAGAAAACTATTGAAACTGATCGCGAAAATATGTCGTTAACCATTGGCCTGACACCGCTTTCCCGTAACATTGGTGAGGTGGTCGTTACTGCCCCGGCCTTCGGCAGAAAACTAAAATACAGCACCTCGGCTATTGGTATTTTGACCGCTGATGAAATTAGCCGCCGGAATGACATTACACTTTCAGCTGCATTAAACCGACTGCCAGGTGTTTACATGGCTAGTGGAACATATAGCACAAATCGATTGATTATCAGAGGTATTGGTAGTAGAACCCCTTATTCAACCAACAGGATCAGAGCATATTTTGGCGACATTCCACTTACTTCCGGTGATGGCACAACAACGATAGAGGATGTTGATGCAGCATCCGCAGGAAGAATAGAGGTTATTCGCGGACCTTCCTCTGCACTGTACGGTTCAGGCCTCGGCGGTACATTCAAAATAACCCCATTCTATCCCGATGAGTATGGGTTGGTAACATCCATAAAATCAGACGTAGGATCGTTTGGTACCTTCCGGAATGTGATAAAATCCGGATTCAATAACGGTAGTGTTTCCATGGGTGCCATATTTAGCAAAACCGTAAGTGAAGGTTTCAGGGAAAACAGCAGGTATTCCAGGAATTCACTCTATTTGTCAGGAAGCCTGTCCGCGGGGAAAAGTGATATTCGCCTCCTGCTCAGCTATACTGATATACACGCGATGATTCCAAGCTCTATAAATCAGCAGAATTTTCTTGAACATCCTGAATATGCCGCTCCAAATTGGCTGGCCATCAAAGGATTTGAAAAGGACCAGCGACTTCTTACCGGAATCTCGTTTAACCGGTTCTTCAATCCTATGGTTTCAAACAAACTTACATTCTTTTCTTCCATAGCAAAACATTACGAGTCCCGTCCATTCAACATACTTTCTGATAACTCCTTTAGTCTGGGGTTCCGTGAGACAGCCAGGTTGGCTTTTGGGAATTTAAAGACCGATGGAGGTATCGAAGCGTATACTGAAAATTATAACTGGAAAATTTTTCAAACCAACATGGGCACCAGGGGGGATCTCCTGAATGACAATGCTGAAAACCGTTCATATTTGAATGTTTTTGTTCATACTGAATACACGTTAAGCGATAAAGTTAGGGCCGAGGCCGGCATGAACCTGAATATCCTGCGATATGGTCTCAGGGATGAGCTGTCTGTTGATAACAAACCGGTTAAATCCTATAGCTATGATCCTGTACTCAGCCCAAGAGCCGGGATCAACTTCAACCTTACGGAAGAAACCTTTGTCTATGCGTCGGCAGGTCACGGGTTTTCTGCACCATCACTTGAAGAGACACTCCTCCCGGAGGGTAACATCAATCCCGACCTTAAACCGGAGCAAGGCTGGGATTTTGATCTTGGAACAAGAGGTCACCTCTTTTCCGGATTTTTCTATTTCGATGCCTGCCTGTATTATATAAGATTGAATGATCTTCTTGTGACGAAACGTCTGACAGAAGATACTTTTATTGGAATTAATGCTGGAAAAACCAGTCATTACGGTTTGGAGATGTTGCTAAAATTCAATGTTTTCCCTGAGACTGAAGCGGAAGGAAAGTCCCTGACGATAAGCTCTGCACTGACCTTGTCGGGGAACCGTTTTCTGAGCTTCACTGATAACGGGATAAGTTATAATGGAAAGCAGCTTCCCGGGATACCAAGCGCTATTACAAACCTAGATGCAGAGCTTCGAACGAGATACCACATGGACATATATGCTGGTTTTAATTATGTTGGCAGCCAGTACATGACAGATTCTAACGATCTGAAATACGCTTCCTACCACACCTTTGATGTTAAGCTATCCTGGCGTCTGCCATTTTCGACCCGTCGGTCTATGATTGACATTTATGCAGCTGCCAGTAATATTTTCAACGAAAAATATGCGTCCATGATCCTTGTTAATGCCCCTTTACTGGGAGACAGTCCTCCCAGGTATTACTATCCGGCAGAACCATTTAATGTTCATTTCGGGATCAGGATTGATATTTAATCTTCCTGTTTTGATCGATCAATAAATCGCCAAAATAAGAAGGTTTATGAACATATTCTTGAGCCGATGGTAATTAATATTGCACTATGATCTTAAATCATAGATATTTGAAGCTGAAGGTGGATTTTTTTTTGTCTGAACTGTGACCGGAATATAAGTCCATATTTGAAATTTTAACCTTTGATCGGAAGATTTTGACTTTATTATACGTTATTACTTTATGGTATATGGCATTTTAGATTGATGATCGTATTGGGGGCCTGAATTAATCTTTTCCCCGTCGAGATTTTGATCAATTAACTTTGGCATTTATGAAAAAGATCCCTTTGGAACTTACAGTTGCTGTACTTCTCGTCATAACTGTGATCATCATGAGTTCGGCTGGTTACCTCACCTACCGGAATATGTCATCTATGGTGTCATCTATCCAGAAGCAGGCCCGGCCCGATCTCAGCCTGTTAAACCTGAAGGTGATATCGTCCAATCTTACCGATGCTGACAATAGTGTCAGGTTATATATGGTTACCGGCGATGAAGAGTATCTGAAACCTTACTATGAGATCATTTCAAGAATGGACAGCAGCATAAATCTGCTATACTTTTACAGTAGAAATAATCCCGAACAGATCCCTCTCAATGATTCTGTCAGCCATCTTATTGCCGATAAGTTTGAAGTATGGGACCAACTTTTAAATCTTAGGAATGATACCAAGGTCACCAGGGCACTCGATCTGCTCTCCAGTAAATTCCTTTCGAAACCCCAGAAAGATTCAGCTGGGAACAGTGACGGGAAAAACAGTGTTGTTCGACGATTCTTCAGCAAGAAACGGGAATCTGAGGTACCGGAGGGGATAGAGCCTTCTGCCCTGAAGGAAGAACTGACACAGATAGAAAAGATGCAAGCGCAGGACAGTTTGAAGCAGGCTGAAACCAAAAAAGAGGAATTACGGCTTCTGCAGCAGGACAGGATAATCACCACACAGCTGACATCACGGATTCGTGAAATTGAAAATGACGAAAATATCAACTTCAGGAAAAAAGCCATGGAGGCTGACCAGTCTTCAGCGCTTACTTACCACTGGCTGGTATTATTTGGAGTCTCTGTATTATTGCTTCTGATGATTGTACTCCTTGTCATTATTAATTTTGTGCGGAAAACCGGTGTAACACAGAAAGCATTAACACAGGCTAAAAATGAAGCTGAGAATCTTGCAAAAGCCAAGGAACTCTTTGTTGCGAATGTGAGTCATGAAATGAAATCCCCGATGAATGCCATATCGGGGATCTCAGAGCAGCTCATGGAGTTCCCTGTGGAAGATAGGATGAAGGAACAACTGACCGTCATCAGGAAATCATCCGACCATCTGTTGGCCGTAATCAATGAGATACTTGATTTCTCTAAGCTGCAAGCCGGAAAGATCGATCTTGAAAAAATTGATTTTTACCTTTCTGATGTGGTGGAAGAAGTTCTGCAGGTAAACCGTGTCCTGGCAGGTAAGAAGCAACTCGATATCCGGCACAGCATTGAAAATGACGTTCCCGAATTGCTGATAGGTGACCCTGTAAGATTAAAGCAGGTGCTGCATAATTTGATGGGCAATGCGATAAAGTTTACGGAGTACGGCATGGTGTCCCTTGATGTTCATAAAAAGGAGTCGGATGATAAGCTGGTACTTCTTGAAATTAGTGTCAGCGATACGGGCATCGGCATCGAGGATGATAAACTTGAAGCAATTTTTGGGGCCTTCAGCCAGGAGGAAACAAGCACTACCCGGCAATATGGGGGTACCGGCCTGGGGCTCTCTATTGTAAAACAGCTTGTTGAACTCATGGGTGGTACGATACGCGTTGAAAGTCAAAAGCAAGTGGGCTCCGTTTTTACCGTAATTGTGCCGTTCACCTTCGATACCGATTCGTCGGTAAAGAAAAAGCCGGAAGCTGACATCGTCAGCATTCTCCCTGATTTTGGAAATCTCCACGTATTGGTTGCTGACGATGAAGAATATAATAAAGTCCTGCTGCGCATGATCTTTGAGAAATGGAATGTAAAGTTTTCTGAGGTATCTAACGGAAAGGAAGCAGTGGAAGCACTGGCCCGGCAACATTTTGACCTGATCCTCATGGATGTCAGAATGCCGGTCATGGACGGAATAAGTGCTACACGGATTATTACGGAAGACTATGAAGAAAAAAGCCGGCCAAAAATCATTGGCGTTTCTGCCACAAGTACAAATGCCGACATCAAGCAATGTAAGGATGCTGGTATGGTCGATTTTGTTTCAAAACCTTATCGTGAAGAATCATTGAAAAAAGTAATGGTAAGAGTCACCGGCATTTCCTCCACAAAGACCAGAAAGAAAGATAAAAAACCTGACCATACAGTAAAGAGCGAACAAAAACTGGATCTCAAGGAACTATATCACCTCGGAAATGGCGATCAGCAGTTTATTTACGACTTACTGAAAATATTTATCAGGAACTCGGAAACTGCCCTTGCATTAATGGGTGAAGCCCTCGAACGAAAGGAATGGGAAAAAATGGCAGATGCCGCTCACCGTCTGGCCTCGCCAAGCTTACATCTAAGGGCGCACAATCTGCACCAACTATTAAAAACCATCGAAACAAATGCCCGAAATAACCTCGATACAGACAAATTGAAGGGCCTTCTAGAAAGAGCAGCAGAGGAGAGGCAAAGTATTGTAGTGCTTATAAAAAAGCACATGTCGGAAATTAAAAAACTAATTTAATCCGGCGTTTTTGTGCAGATTCAAATTTCTCATAAAAAAGCGGTAAATTCGCTCCTTTGAAAATAATGAGCAAAAAGCCTTTTAAAATATTTGTAGTTGAAGATGATGACTGGTATAACCGTTTGCTGGTCCACAATCTGTCACTAAACCCGGATTACGAGGTCATCAGTTTTTTCAACGGTCACGATTGTCTCGCAAACCTACATAAGGAGCCGGATCTGATCACTCTCGATTACAGGCTTCCCGATCTGAATGGTATCGAAATCCTAAAAGCCGTAAAGAAAGAAAACAGCGACATTCAGGTTATCCTGATCTCGGAACAAAGTGACATTGAAGTCGTTGTTGATCTTCTTAAGGAAGGTGCATACGATTATATTGTTAAATCGAAGGATATCAAGGAACGATTGCTAAATACGGTGAATAATATCAGGCAACGTTTTTCACTTGAAATTGAGCTTTCGGCTCTCCGCCGTGAAGTTCAGAAAAAATACAGCTTCCAGAACACAATTATCGGGAACAGTAAAGCCATAAAAAAAGTTTTTGAATTAATAGATAAGGCTGTCCGTACAAACATTACCGTCTCGGTCACGGGGGAAACAGGTACAGGAAAGGAACTCGTGGCAAAGGCCATCCATTATAATTCTAAAAGAAAAAATAAGTCGTTTATTGCCGTGAATGTTGCAGCCGTACCCTCCGAACTTATCGAAAGTGAACTTTTCGGTCATGAGAAAGGTGCTTTTACGGGAGCAGCCAACAGACGCATTGGTAAATTTGAAGAGGCGGATGAAGGGACGCTTTTCCTGGATGAAATCGCTGAGATGGAAAAGCCTTTCCAGGCCAAACTACTTCGCGCACTGCAGGAAAAAGAGATCATCAGGGTAGGAAGTAATAAAGCGGTGAAAACCGATTGCAGGATCATTGTTGCCACAAATAAGAACCTTATGGATGAGGTCAGGAAGGGGAATTTCCGTCAGGATCTGTACTACCGTTTGTTCGGGCTTACCATCGAACTACCGCCATTGCGGGAACGTGGTAACGACATCCCCCAGTTGGTAAGACATTTTATAGCCGAATTTTGCAGGGAAAACAGCCTGGAGCTGAAACATCTAAATACAGCAGCCTTAAATAAACTGATGAGTTATAATTTCCCGGGGAATATCCGTGAACTTAAGTCGGTAGTTGAACTGGCTGTTACCCTGTCCAATGCACCGGAAATTACTGAAGATAATATTTTACTTGGATCCAATGACGTTCTGCCAGCCATCATGTCAGAAGAATTGTCCCTGCGGGAGTATGAGCGCCGGATTGTCGATGCATTCCTGGAAAAATATGAGAATAATGTTAAACTCGTTGCGGAGAAACTTGATGTGGGAATTTCTACCATTTACCGGATGATCAAGGAAGAAAAAAAATAGCCTGTTTCCCGGAGCGTAACATCTGGTAACAAATCATCTTCAATCCCCTTTCCCCGACTTTTTGAAACCCACTGTATCCTACTTTCTGGCAATGTAATTTTCTGTCATGTTTACCTTCATTTTCTCATTTTGAAAACAGAATTTTCATTTCGGGAAAAAAGAAAGTTTCAAAATTTTTTATATCCCCTCATTTTCTGAGCATTACAACATCCGGTTCACACTGGCATGTATATTGGCATATACGTGTATGAATTTATCAATTAAATAAGGACATCGTCAGGTAGATATGATCGTAAACAAATCATTAACCGCGTTTGCAATGATAGTTTTAGTATCATATTCCTCTATTAAATATAAATATTTATGGAAACTAAGAAGAATACCAATAATGAGACAACAAGACAGAATTACTCGACTCCTCCAAGGAGGAACAACCTGTTGATTCTGACTGTAATCATCGCGCTTGTCGCAGTTGCTGGTTTTGTGATCGGTGGCATCGTTATTCACGACAAAAATCAGGAATTTGCGGAGTTATCACAGAAGAAACAAATTCTTCAAGATTCAACTCTTAACCTATCAACGAACCTTTCAGCACGTGATTCCCTGGTAAATGAACTGATGGTTGCTTTTGATGAGATTGAACAGAACCTGCAGCAGATCCAGCAAAAAAGGGAAATGATTACTGCAAATTCTGAAAATCCCGAATTCACAAAAAACAAAAAAGAAGCCATTATCAAGGATATTCAGATGATGAATACGCTGATCGCCGATAGTAAGAAGAAAATTTCACAATTGAATGTACGACTGAAAAACTCAGGCATTCAGATCGCCGAACTGCAGAAAAAAGTGGAAGCTCTCAATGAGTTTGTGAGAACACAGGAGTCAGACATCGCTTCGCTGAAAGACACCCTGGCTACGAAAGAATATCGGCTCACTGAACTAAACAACAAAATGGGCCAGCTTGAACTAAGCATGAACATGCAGAAGGACACCATTCTGAACCAGAGGTCTGATATGCACAAAGGATATTATGCCTCAGGCACCTACAAAGAACTGAGTGAAAAGGGCGTAGTTGCAAAAGAAGGTGGGTTCCTTGGATTCCTTGGCCAGAATATTACCCTTGGCAACAAGGTGGATGATAAGGATTTCACTCAGATCGACATTACAAAGACGGACACGATTCCAATACATTCCAAAAAAGTGGAACTCATAACCGAACATCCCGCCGGATCATACAGGCTGGTTGAAAACAACGGTGAAATCGCATACCTCGCCATACAAAATCCGTCAGAATTTTGGAAATTATCAAAATACATCGTTCTGGAAACTAAATAACAATATAAAACAATTTTGATTAGGTTGTTTTTCGTTGACTCGCGGTCATGGTTTCTGTCAAAGGACAGAAACCATGACTTTTTTATACTCTCCTTTACCGATTAGAAGCTGATACCGGCTTCGAAACTGTAGCTGGTAAATGTCACTTTGGAGTTCATATCTGAAAAGCTATAGCTGGTAATAGGATCTATTCCATACATATCACTGTTCATGCTGAATTGCACATACCAGTGCTGCGACAAGGCGGGAAATGAAAATCCCGCACAGCCATACCATCCAGGAGTGAAAAACTCAGCCTGCATGTCATAGGTATAGTCGATTCCAGCCATTAAGTCATCGTCAGCTGTTACACGCGAACGATTTTGGAGTAGTAAATTGATCAAGCCACCACCTGAAAGATAGCATGACATATCATCTGAGTGCCAGGGAACGATCTTCACCAAAAAGGGTAGCTTTATTATGTTCATTGAGTATTGAAGATTGGTGCTTACGTTCACCGGAACGAGTTCAAATGCATCATTGAAACGGTAACCTACTGCAGTAAATTCCGAATGACTGCTTAGCCTGGAATAGATCATCCCTGTGGAGAATCCAAATCTTTGCCGGTAGAGAATCCCAAACATAAGCCCCGCTTCAGGGGTGAGTCCACCACCTAAATCATGCCTGTTGTAAGGATACGAATTCATTGTCGTGGTATTCATTGAAATTCCGGCGAGAAAGGATTTGTCGTAAGAGACCGGAGGCTTTCGGTAGTACTCAACAGGAGTATTACCTTCCTTCATCTTTTCATTGTAAAACGCGACAAGTTGCAGCCACGAATTCTGCGTGTAGGTAAATTTGCCGTGCTTTCCATTCAGTTGATCCATATTGAGTTGCTGACAGTCGGAAAAAAGCAGCGAAATATAATTTAGAAAATGATCGGTTGGAATTATGTAAATTCCCGAATTGTCCTTCTCCAGATAAAACACTGCCTCACCATTCCGGAAACTTGTGTATAGAGAAATTTTTCCAAGGATCAGGGGCTGAATAAATGCTTCACTCATTTCTCTGCCGATGAGGATTTTTTGTTTTTGAATGTAAAGTGGGGGAGAGTTAAGACTGTCGGCGTCATCCAGGTGAATAACGTTTATATTGTCATTGACATCCAATAATATGATCGAGTCATTGTCAAAGGTGATCCGGTGAATATTCGAATATACGACCGGGTCGGTCTTCCCGCTTATATAAACATCTGCATGCTTCTGACATATAGCCGGAGCAGTTATAAAGAGTATGGAAAGAAATGAAACAACACGTGTAAAATTAATGCGCTGACTTATTTTCATAGTTGAATACATGTTTTCTTGAAAGTAATGTTTCCGATTTTTCCCGGGTAGTGTGGGGTTCCCTCCTTCCGGGTTTACAAAATACGAAGAATCTTCGAAATTATTATTCCTCGGCAATCATAACCGAAAAGACACCAGAAGCTGATAGTTCAGCGTGAAGGATCTTGTAATGCAGATTTTCTGCAATAGCATCGGTTCCTCCTTCGAGCCTGTATGAATTAAAGTTACGGTAATGCGTTCTGCCGGCAATTCTTTCGGCAATATGGACTGAGGTACGCAGAAATCCAGATAATACAGGCTCCGCATAATCAGCAACAATAAGTCTGGGTGCTAGCCGAAAAGCCTCAGCAAGGATCTGCTTACGTTCATCAGGTTTAAACTGATGAAGGGCCAGAGACATTGTGGCGACATCGAAGCTTTTATTCTTAAATCCGGAAAGATTTGTGGCGTCAGCAACACGAAAGTCAACATGTGTTAATGCGCTTCGCTCAGCAGTTATGGTTGCGAACCTGATCATGGGCTCATAGAGATCGATTCCCGATACGTGGCTGCATTTTTCAGAAAGCATTATGGCAAGACTCCCTGTTCCACATGCAATATCAAGTACCCTGCTGCCGTCATCTACTTGGCGGCAAATCCTTTCATGGAGGCTTTTTAGTAAGGGGTCAATTATCTTGTTATATAGTCGAGGATTTAGTTCCATAGTTATTGTTTACACAGCTGCCGGCAATAAATATTGTGGCATAAAAATCATTTATTTGCTGAAAGCATTTTTTTAAAGATAGTATTAGGATCGGTGGAGTTCGTAAAGAGTAATCTCTGGTGGTGTTCCGACACGACCAGGAAATGCAATGAATCCCAAACCTATATTAACATACAGATTCTGACTGCCTTCAGTATACAGCCCTGCCCAGCGGGGATACCTGAATTTTACCGGACTCCATCTCCAGCCAGGAATTCTAAATGCAAACTGCATTCCGTGTGTGTGACCGGATAGTGTAAGGTCAATTTCCGATTCAGGTCTGACCTGAGCATCCCAATGGGAAGGATCGTGCGAAAGGAGTATTTTAAATGGTACATCTTTTACAGGTTCCATGGCTTTCTCAAGATCGCCGTACTGCGGGAAGGGTGGCAGACCCCAGTTCTCGACGCCGATCAGCGCAATTTCCTGGTCTCCTTCACGCAAGAAAACAGACTCGTTTCGGAGCAGTGTGAAACCAGCTTCCTTTTCATAGCGGAACAATTGCTCCATATTCTCACTGTGAGCTTTCTCCGATGGCCACCTGTAATATTCACCATAATCATGATTTCCCAGAATAGAATATTTCCCCTTCCTGGGTTTAATTTCCTTAAGCATTGGAATAAAAGCTTCCGCTTCGGCAGCGATATTATTTACGAGGTCTCCGGTAAAAAAAACATAATCTGCCTCCAGGCCGTTGATGAGGTCAATAGCTGGTTTCAGTCTTTCTGGAAACGGCGCAAAACTTCCAATGTGAAGATCGGAAAACTGTATGAAACGCAAACCCTCAAAATTCTCAGGAAGATTTGGGAAGATAAGTTTTACGCGGGATACCTTATAATTGTATTTTCCGAAAAAAATGCCATAAAATATAGAAATAAAAGGTATGGACGCCAGAACGATACCCAACTGTATCAGGAATTTGGACCGGCTGATCCTAACAGCACCTTCAGAAATTGAGCTCCCCTGTGGTGACAGTAATGCTGTAATCCATGCAAGGAGATGCCCAACATCCTGTAAGAGTTGAATGGCATTAAATAAAAGCTTGGGAATATATAACAGGATAAAAAATCCAAAAAAGACCGTGACATGGCGGAACGATACCTGGTTTGAATAGGAATTGAAGGTATTGGCAATCCAAATTATCCATACCACAGCAATGACACTTACAAGCCAAAATAATGAGTATATCAGATATTTCTGAGAATTGCCAAGGGATTGTGACAGATGGGCGATACCGCGAAAGGCATAAGCATCAACAACTAAAATAAAGATCACTACAAAGCCAATAATCATAAAGGGGTGGTCTCTCATATATGGTTGGATTTTAAATAATACATAAATAAACAATACGCCGGACATAATGTTCCTCTGCTTTTTCATACCAGTGGAGAACCTTTGAGAATAAATTCCCTGCTCCATTCCAGGCTATGCCAGCCATTTCTGTACAAATGCATTATACGCAAATGTATTCAATTATGATATTATCAGCGTATTCATCATTGCTTCTTAACCATCATTCCAATGGTAAGTCCCTGGACAATGATTGAAAAAGCTACAACGAAGTAAGTAAGCGAAACCCAAAGATTTTTGCCCATCCCGGGTTTTAGGGATAAAGCCAGGGCAATGGATATACCGCCTCTAAGACCGCCCCAGGTAAGGATCAGGATAGTCCTCATTCCAATTTTCCCGGAAATCCTTACAATCTGCGACGGCAGCCAAACGGAAATAAATCTCGTCAGTAACACTAGCAGAACTGTCATAACGCCAATCAGAATAAAATTTTCCATAAACCGGATGATAAGTAATTCCAAACCGATTAGCAGAAAAAGGAAAGCATTCATGATATCATCGATCAGTTCCCAGAATTTACTGATATTTTCTCTTGTCACCTCCGACATGGCTAGTCGCTTTCCCCTGTTCCCGATAAAAATGCCTGCGGTCACCATTGCCAGAGGTCCAGAAACTTCTACTTTGCTGGCAAGCAAATACCCTCCCATGACGATGGCAAGTGTGATAAGGATCTCGACTTTGTAGTTGTCGATCGATTTCATCAGAAGGAAGCCTCCATAACCTGACAGGAGTCCAAGAGCTATTCCTCCCAGCGCTTCTCTCAGGAATAATCCGCTAATACTCAGGAAATTCACGGCTTCAGGGGCTTGTGCAACATGGTGTAGTAATACGAAGATTACCACCGCTACGCCGTCATTGAAAAGTGATTCACCGGAGATCTTCAGTTCGGTGGACTTTGGAATACCTGAGGTCCGTATGATACTCAAAACAGCAATGGGATCCGTTGGCGAGATGATAACACCGAAAAGCAGACAATGAATAAACGGAATATTCAACCCGAAAAGCGGAAGCATGAAAAAGATGGCAGACCCGACGATGGCCGTTGACAGAACGACACCAATAGTGGAGAAAAGGAGTACTGAAAGTCGTTCCTGCCTAAGTTCTTCGAGCTCGATGTGAATAGCGCCGGCAAATAACATGAAGCTCAGTAATGAACCAAGAAGGATTTCTGAAAAATCAAACTGTCCGATTAACCCTGAAATGTCTTTCAATAACCCCGGAAGAAATTTTCCAAGGACAAGTAAAAGCAATGAAAATACAAAAGCGATCAGCATGATCCCAATGCTCGTATGCAACTTTACAAACTTATGGTTGATATAGGCAAACAGGGCCGTAATAACAATAAGTATAGAAAATGCATCATAAACGTTCATGCGCCTTTCAAACTTTGAGTATGAATAACTGCACTTACTTTGCCCTCAATAGTTAATGTCACAAAGTATATAATTGTTTGAATAAAGCAGGGTTGGGGATATACATCGCAACATAGCTGATGTTTAGCACGAAGTGACAAGACGTAATGATACGTTCAAGGTAAGGGGTAAATTAAGTTCAATTCTATATAAATCTTGAATTTACTGCATTTCAAAAGCCAGAGGCAATTATTTCGACTTTCTTCTGTATTGATGCTTTTGATTTGAATATGGCCTTCTGAGATTGTCAGACCATTCAGGACCGTCGCCAAGATCCGGGGGGAGAGCTAGCTTTATGACTTCACTACCAATCAGTTGCTCAATCTTGCGAAACTTATACATGTCATCAGGAGAGATCAGGGTAAGCGCCACGCCGGTCGCCTCGGCCCTGGCAGTCCGACCAACACGGTGTACATAATCCTCCGCATCACCCGGGGCATCAAAATTTATGATCAGGTCAATATCTTTAATATCTATACCACGGCTTAAAACATCCGTTGCCACGAGCACTCTTGTTTTTCTGGCGACGAACTGCCGCAGGACGTCCTCCCGATCTTTTTGCTCCAGGTCAGACGAGATTCCAGCTACCGTATAATCCTTATTTTTAAGTGCACGAACAATTTCAGACACTTTCTTTTTCGTGGATGAAAAGATAAGGATGGTTTTATACTCGGGTTTATCGTCAATAAGATACTGGATAAGAGATATTTTCTGCATTTCGAAAACAGGGTATACTGCCTGGAGCACACCCTCAGCAGGTTTGGAAAGCTCAATATTGATTTCGGCAGGCTTGATCAGGATCTGACGTGCCAGATCCCTGATCCTTGGAGGCATTGTAGCACTGAACATCATGGTTTGCCTTACTTTGGGCAGATAAGCAATGATCCGTTGGATATCGTCAAAAAATCCCATGTCGAGCATCCTGTCAGCTTCATCCAGGATAAGATGCTTGAGATTATTGAATTTTACATACCCCAGGTTCAGGTGTGACAAAAGTTTTCCCGGTGTAGCAACAACAATGTCTGTACTTCCCATCAGCGCTCTCCGTTGGGGCTCCCAGTCGCTGCCGTCACTTCCCCCGTAAACGGGGATAGAATGTACTGGAATAAAATAACTGAAACCTTGTATCTGCTGTTCAATCTGTAAAGCTAACTCCCTCGTGGGCACCAGGATGAGCGTGTCAATACCTTTAAATTCATGATTTGTAAGCTTGTCCAGAACAGGCAATATAAAGGCTGCTGTTTTTCCTGTACCTGTTTGAGCAGAAGCAATCAGGTCCTTACCGGCCATGATCTCCGGAATGGCTTGCTCCTGAATCTGCGTGGCATTCTCAAAATTCATGTAATGGATCGCTTCCAGAATCTTTTCGTTTAATCCGAAATCATCAAATTTCATACTATTGAATTGTGTTTTTTGAACCTTTCATCTAAACCCCAATGAGGCCTGTTCATCAGAAAGTTGTGCAAGTTAGGAATTTTAAATCATTTCCGGGTTTCACACGAAAAGAATCGTGAACAATTGTCCTTTCGAAGACTTTGTTATAAATAACAACAGAAAGCTGCAGATGTCAATAAAAAATGCTATTAATCAGGATTGTATGTGGAAACGTCAGCCTTATGCCTGTGAGAGGTTCTTCATTACCACAACATGGAATCTTATATTTGCCACTGGCCATAATTCACGATACGGATTTTAACACCGTCCCATGATGGGTTGAAAAGTGTCACAGCCTTATTTTTATTGTGCATGCGTTGTAATGGACTGCTTTGAACAAAAATAGATCTTATATTCTTTATTATTTAGAATGCGTTGAATTTCTGGGACATCATGTTCCTAAGCCTATTTTAATAAATTTTTCAACAGGATAAAATTGCAAAGTACGGGATGAAGGAACGCGTTGAAGAAGAAATCTGAAGATGAGAATTCCCGAAAAACGACGGTGTCTATTTTCGGGTTTGGACCTATCGAGAATCCGGCAATTCTTCCTGACCATTTGTATGCCGGGTAGTCAAAACTGAATTGTCAGGGCAGAATTTATAGCCAGGAGGGAATCAATCAACTGTTCCATGACAAATACTCAAATTCTCAAATATTTAGAAGACGATTATACATTGTGGATAAACAGGTGAATTGTCATTGAATAAGAGCCACTTAAATCATCAGCATGAACTTCAACGTACTATTATTGAAAATTAAGACATTAGCGATAATTCTGGGAATTGTAGCTACAGGCTTTTTCTCAGGCTGCTCGGGTTTAAAAACGACAAACCCAGACAACGGGAAGGTTAACAAACTTTCAGATAGAATAATGTTTTCGTATGATTCTAGCTGGGCTAAAACCGGGGATGATTTCCGCTATACCTATGGTTTAAATATACAGTCGCCCTGGGAAAACGGTGGCAAATTGTTTATGCTTTTTCCAGAACACCTTGAGTATAACCCGGTTGGAAATACGATCCTGCGTCATTACGATAACATTCCAATTCCATGGATCATTTCTCCGGATGGAAAACAGGCCTCGTACAAGGTTGAAAGCACAGCACTAAAGGGCGTTTTTGTCGAATCCACAGCACGTATTTTGACGGAGAACGAACTCCCCTTCGATGCAGGAGGAATTAAAATGTCAATGCGACTGATTAATCATGGGGTTGACACACTTCCGGTTGTCCGGCCGCTCCTTTGTATGCAGTATAGTGGCCTGACCGGTTTTCCCGGCGCCCTTCAGGATAATTTCCGTCACAGCAGCATCCTCATTGATGGAAGGCTCACTGCATTGTCGAATCTTCCCACAGAAAATACAGACGCAACCTTCAAAGGTTGTGTTGTTAAAGACTGCCCGCAGCGTGATACCCGCTCGGAGAGGAATGGGGGACTTATAAACACGGACATGGATATGGCACTTTCCGTTGTAACTTCTACCGACAATAAACGCAAAATGATCATTTTCTGGACTCCGGGGAAAAGCATGATTGCCAACGCCAGTATCCCGTGCATGCACGCAGATCCCTATTTTGGAACTCTGAAACCTGGCGATATGGCTTACGCCGAAGGCTATCTTATATTTACGGAAGCAGAAACTGAACCCATTCTGAAATATCTGGAAGCCATGGACAGAAAGGTTTTCTGATTCACTGAGAGAGTAGTTGAACGATTGTCATCGTGGTAATCTTTGCCAGTGAAATTATCAAATAAGAGCATCGTACATATTCATCCACCGACATTCTACCGGTTTACTGGTAAATAAAATCTACATAAGAAAATTAAATTTATTCAGCCGGCCTGTCCATTGCCAGAAGTCTGCGTTCAGCATTTTTATCGACGGCATTGCTATAAGCTATTAATATAAATCTCTGTCATACAGAATTATACAGCTTAATTAAATTGTAATGCCATTATTGTATGTATATAGATAGGAGAGGCTTATCCACTGAACGTCAGAAGAAAGGTTTTAAACAAAATATCAAAAATTCTGTCTTATGATGTAGAGTGTTGTCTACGATTTAGTACTGTTATTCCACACACGATAGAATAAATAATGAGATTATACCTCAATAATTCAGGAAGTTTGGGCATTGACCATGAAGTGGCACAGGAATTGGGTAACAGAGGCTCTGAGTTCATTCAGTATATGTAATGGGAATTGTGTGGTTCCGTAAAAACCGGAACATCATTTCTTCTTATAATTCGTCATCATTGGCATGATGTTATTTCTAAATCCCATGAAAATAGCATGAAATGACAAGCCTTACTGTGAAAAGCGAAATTCTGATTTGGCCGTTTGTATTGTATACCTGCCTGGCCATGCTCGTTGTTGGCGGCATGTTGGGCCTGTCACATTTCCTGGGACAGCGTTCAAAAGGTTATCCCAAAAATGTTCCATTCGAATCCGGCATTGAATTAACCGGGTCTGCGAGGTTAAGATTCCCTGCAAAGTTTTATCTGATTGCCATGTTCTTTGTCCTGTTCGACATTGAGACCGTATTCGTCATTGCCTGGGCCATTGCTTTCAGGGACCTTGGCTGGGCCGGATTCGCCGGCATTTCAGTGTTTATTGGCATTCTCATGGTAATTCTGGTTTATGAATGGCGAACCGGAGCCCTGGATTTTGAGACATCCGGCAGGGAAATTTTGAAAACACTACACAAGGAAAAAGATAAGTAGATCTTAATCGTAAAGCGTTTGTATATGAAATGGTGGTTAAGTGATCCGGAAAGTTCGAACATCCCGCTTGACATCAATGAATCCTTTGATGAAGCAATCAAACAAAACATCATTTTTACCCGATTGCAGGACATGTTGGCCTGGGGAAGGAAGAATTCGATATGGCCATTCAATTTTGGCTTGTCATGCTGTTTTGTTGAGATGGCAACAAGCCTTACGAGCCGGTACGATATTGCCCGGTTTGGCGCTGAGGTCATTCGCGGGACACCCAGGGAGGCTGATCTTATGGTAATTGCAGGAACCGTATTTATCAAAATGGCTCCGGTAATTAAGCGGCTTTATGATCAAATGATGGAACCAAAATGGGTAATTTCCATGGGATCCTGTGCCAACTCAGGTGGTATGTATGATATATACAGCGTTGTTCAGGGTGTTGACCGGTTTCTCCCTGTAGATGTCTATGTACCAGGATGCCCGCCACGTCCGGATGCATTCATGGAAGGACTCCTGATGCTCAGGGAGCAGGTTGGCAAAGAAAAGAGGCCGTTGAGCTGGTTTGTGGGCCCGCAGGGGATTGTCAAACCCAGCGGGGAATCAATGAGAGACAGGAAGAGGGATGAAAGGATGAAAATGAAACAAATTCCGCCACCTGATAACCTTATTTAAATCCACGACCAGCCGGATGGAAAATCAACAGCTTTTATATGACCTATATGAATCCTTCGGTAAGGATGATATTTCCGTTATTGAGACCAGTGACGACATCCTTACAATTTTCATTCCGAAAGCAAAAGTGAAAACTATGCTGGAGAAGCTGAAGAATAGCTTTCCAAAGCCTTTTCCCATGCTATTTGACATCACCGCCATTGACATGAGAGCCTTCCATGCCGATGGCCACCCACCTGAATACCCGTTCGTTCTGGTATATCACCTGCTTTCTTTTGAGAGAAACTGTGATATCAGAATAAAGACCGGCCTGCTTTCCGATTATCCTGAGATGTTCAGTATTGTCGATATCTGGCCATCGGCAAACTGGTATGAGAGAGAAGTTTACGATATGTTCGGAATCCTTTTTTCAGGTCATCCCAACTTACGGCGAATCCTTATGCCAAAATCCTGGAAAGGTCACCCGTTACGCAAAGAGCATCCTGCCAGAGCAACAAACATGCCTGGATTTAATCTGACGGAGCAACTTCAGGCTCAGGAGCAGGACAATCTTCGTTTTGACCCGGAAGAATACGGAATGAAAAGGCATAGTGAAGATTCTGATTTTATGTTTTTAAATGTGGGTCCCCATCATCCGGGAACACATGGTGTTCTGCGCCTGGTCCTGCAACTTAGTGGAGAGGATATCGTCGATATTGTGCCCGATATCGGGTTCCACCACCGTGGTGCAGAAAAAATGGCTGAACGGCAATCGTGGCATACGTTCATCCCCTATACCGATCGGATCGACTACCTGGCCGGAGTGCTCAATAATATGGCCTATGTACAGAGCGTGGAGAAGCTGGCAGGTATTGTGATACCCGACAGGGCGAAGGTCATCCGGATCATGCTTGCTGAGCTCTTCCGCATATCCAGCCATCTGGTTTGGTATGGAACCTTTGCCCAGGATATCGGGCAATTGTCGCCAGTGTTTTACATGTTTACTGACCGGGAAAAGATATTAGACATCATCGGTGCGATATGCGGAGCCCGGATGCATCCCAACTGGTTCCGGATAGGAGGTGTCGCCCAGGACCTGCCCGGGGGATGGGAAAAGCCCGTTAAGGAATTCCTTGACTATTTTCCTCCCCGGTTAAAAGAATATGATAAACTTGTTATGAGAAACCGGTTTTTCAGAGACCGGACCAAAGGAATCGGCATATACAATACAAACGAAGCTATCGAGTGGGGTGTCACAGGCCCGGGTCTGAGAGCTACCGGCTTTGACTGGGACCTTAGGAAGAAAAGACCTTACTCTGGGTATGATCAGTTTGACTTTGACATCCCTGTGGCACAGAACGGTGACTGCTTTGACCGTGCCGTCGTTCGGATTGAAGAAATGTGGCAGAGTATGAGAATTATACGTCAATGCGTGGAGAATATGCCTGAAGGCCCCTATAAATCGGACCATCACCTTAGCACTCCCCCAAGGAAAGAGCAGACCATGTACGACATAGAGACGTTGATCACACATTTTCTGAATACAACATGGGGCCCTGTTATCCCCGAAGGAGAAGCGTTCTCAGGCATCGAATCTTCAAAGGGCCAGTATGGGTACTATCTCATAAGCAATGGTAATACCAGTTCTTACAGAACGAGGATACGCACCCCTTCCTTCCCGCATATGCAGATGGTACCCTTTATCAGCAAAGGTTATACGGTAGCCGACTTGTTATCCATACTTGGAAGTGTAGATTTTGTTTTGGCTGATCTCGACAGATAAAAAGATAAAATAATAACACGGAAAGTAATGCTCACAAAAGAGGAAATACAACTTATTGAAAAGGAAATGGCTAAATATCCTGTTAAAAGTGCTGCCAGTATCGAGGCGTTGAAGATTGTTCAGGACAGAAGGAGATGGGTCTCGGACGAGGCAATTGATGATATCGCAGGTGTTCTCGGGGTTTCTACTGCAGAACTTGAGAATGTTGCCACCTTTTACAGCCTGATATTCAGAAAACCCGTCGGAAAACATGTTATACTTATTTGCGACAGCATTTCCTGCTGGATCATGGGTTACAATGATATTCTGGGTATGCTCAGTGAGAAGCTGGGGATTACACTGGGTGAAACTACGGCAGATGATCGTTTTACGCTGCTTCCCATTCCCTGCCTTGGCACCTGCGACCATGCACCAGCCATGATGATCGATAACGATCTTCACCGCAACCTTACGGTCGAAAACCTTGATGAGATCCTTGACAACTATAAATAAAGAAAAACGTGGAATATCCGCTGACAAAAAATATTCAAACCGGCAGCCCCCCTTTACCTTTGAAGGAATATGAAAAAACCGGTGGCTACAGGGCATTGAAAATGGCACTTAAAATGGATCCCCGTGATGTGATCGCAGAAGTGGAGAAATCGACCCTGCGCGGCAGAGGCGGAGCGGGTTTCAATACAGGGCAAAAATGGAGTTTTGTTCCCATGGGTAAGGATGCACCTCCTCCTCATGAGAAGTTCCTGATTGCCAATGCGGATGAGATGGAGCCCGGTACATTTAAGGATCGTTTGCTGATGGAAGGAGATCCGCACCAGCTTATTGAGGGGATGATTATCAGTGCCTATGCGATCCAGGCAGGTAACGGCTTTATTTTCATCCGCTGGGCATACAAAAACTCGGTCGCAAATCTTAATAAAGCCATTGACGAGGCAAGATCAGCCGGATATCTGGGAAAGAACATCCTTAACTCAGGCTTTGATATAGATATTCATGTCCACGTGAGTGCAGGACGGTATATATGTGGAGAAGAAACCGGACTGCTCAATGCCCTGGAGGGGAAGAGAGCGATTCCACGGTCAAAACCACCTTATCCTCAAACCGCAGGACTTTTCGGAAAACCAACGATTGTCAATAATGTTGAAACGCTCAGTAATATCCCTCATATCATTGCTAATGGCGCTGAATGGTTTAAATCCCTTAGTCAAACCGGTGAGGGTGGCACCAAATTGTATGGAGTGAGCGGCAGAGTGAAAACTCCCGGTTGTTGGGAATTGCCGATGGGAACGAGTATGCGTGAAATAATTGAAGATTATGCAGGAGGTATGCAGGAAGGGTACAAATTCAAGGGCGTATTACCCGGTGGGGCTTCAACGTATTTTCTGACTGCTGAGCATATGGATCTAAACCTTGATTTTTCAAGCCCGCAGAAAGTGGGCGCACGGCTTGGAACCGGAACTCTAATTATCCTGGATGACAAAACCTGCCCCGTTGGTTTTCTCCATAACCTGCAGAAGTTTTTTGCACAGGAATCATGCGGCTGGTGCACTCCCTGCCGTGACGGTCTGCCATGGGTTGCACGAGTGCTTCAGGCTATGGAAAACGGTGAAGGTGAAGAACGTGATATGGACACACTGAGCTTTCATACAAAATACCTCGGACCGGGTCATACATATTGTGCTTTGGCACCGGGAGCAATGCAGCCGCTTGAGAGCGCCCTGAATTACTTCAGGGACGATTTTCTGGAACATATCCGCCAAAAAAAATGTCCATGGAGGGAGCATCATGCCTAAGATCTATATCGAAAATAAGGAATATGAAATACAGGAAGGGAAGAACCTGCTTGAGACTTCGCTTTCTCTGGGATTAAATCTGCCTTATTTCTGCTGGCACCCAAAAATGGGCTCAGTTGGTGCATGTCGGCAGTGTGCTGTCAAGCAATTCAAAGACAAAGATGACACACATGGCAAGATCGTCATGGCTTGTATGGAGGAAGTAAAGGATGGGATGAGACTTTCCATTGAGGATAATGAAGCTACGGAATTCAGATCGCACATTATCGAAAGCCTTATGACCAACCATCCACATGACTGCCCGACCTGTGATGAGGGAGGTGAATGCCATCTTCAGGATATGACGCTCATGTCAGGACATAGTTACCGCCAGTACAGGTTTAATAAACGGACTTTTACAAACCAATATCTGGGTCCACTGATCAACCATGAAATGAACCGCTGTATTGCCTGCTACAGATGCGTGCGTTTTTATAAGGATTATGCCGGCGGTAAAGACCTCGATGTCCTGTCGGCCCATAACAATGTTTATTTCGGCCGGCAAAAAGACGGTGTGCTCGAGAGTGAGTTTAGTGGTAACCTGGCGGAGATATGCCCAACCGGTGTCTTTACGGATAAAACCCTGAAAAAACATTATACTCGGAAATGGGATTTTACTTCTGCACCGTCAATATGTAACTTATGCAGTCTCGGTTGTAACATTATTGCCGGTGAGCGCTATGGCGAAATCCGAAGGATAAGGTCTCGCTATAACGAAAATGTGAACGGCTATTTTATTTGTGACAGAGGCAGGTTCGGCTATGAATATATGAATTCAGAAAGTCGAATCAGTGTGCCGCTTGTCCTTGACAATACAACAAGCACATATAAGAAAGCAGGGTTACAGGAGATTCTTGGTAGCATGAATGAAGTTTTTAAATGGAGTAATACGATCGTTGGCATCGGCTCGGCCCGCGCATCACTGGAATCGAATTTTGCCCTTAAAAAACTGGTGGGTGAGCATAATTTCTTCAGCTGCCAGTCTGATCAGGATTATGATCTCTCTGCTCTTGCGACAGAAATCCTGCAAAAAACGCCTGCACGGATCTATTCACTTAAAAATATTGAACAATCGGATTGTGTGGTTATTCTTGGTGAAGATCTTACCAATACTGCACCGATGATGGCTTTGGCCGTTAGACAGGCATCCCGGCAGAAACCCATGCAAAAAGTGGAAAAGCTCAGCATCAGAAAATGGAATGACAAAGCTGTCAGAGAGATCGTTCAGGAAGAACGGGGTCCGGTATACAGTCTGACGACCTGCCCGACAAAGCTGGATGAGCTGAGTAAAACCAGTCTCCCGTTGACGCCTGCAAAAATTGCATCCCTGGGCTTTGCCGTGGCTCATTATATCGACGAAAAATCAAGCCTGCCATCGGGTTTGAGTAGCGAACTCAGGGAGTTGGCCAGGGAGATCGCGAGAGAATTGGCAGAATCTGTAAATGCTGTGATTATAGCTGGCACTTCCTGCCTTAATGAAGACATACTTAAAGCAGCAGCAAATATAGCGTCCGCCAGGGCGGCTAAAGGCAAAGTAACCGGGCTGTCACTCGTATTTCCTGACTCGAATGCTCTCGGCCTTTCATTGCTCGGTAGCAGGAAACTTTCGGAATTAGAAACAGAGAAAGGGAAAGGGGAGAACTGTCTCGTCGTCCTGGAAAGCGATCTTTACAGGAATCTGCCTGAAAAAAATGCAGATATCCTCCTGAATGCATTCGACCATGTTGTTTCCATCGATTCACTGGAGAATAAAACGAACCAGAAAGCAGGATTTGTTCTGCCTGCTGCAGCGATCACCGAATCGGACGGTCACCTGGTCAGCAATGAAGGGAGGGTCCAGCGCTTTTTTTCTGTGCATGCTTCTTCGGAATCCATACAACCATCGTGGAAATGGATACAGGCCCTTGCCGGCATCTCAGGAAAAGAGCAACTCGCTTCCATGGAGCACCTGGAGGATTATTCTTCAGCCATTGAATTAGAATGCCCTGTATTTAAGGGTTTGAAGGACATAGCATCATCGTCCGCATTCAGAATAGGAGCACAAAAGATCGCACGCGAATCACACCGTTACAGTGGCAGGACATCAATCCATGCCAATGAAACCCTGAATGAACCGCAACCACCTGAAGATGAGAACTCACCGATGAGTTATTCCATGGAAGGCTTTCATGGCCATACTCCAGCTCCTTTTAACCCCTACTTCTGGAGTCCTGGCTGGAACTCTGTTCAGTCATTGAACAAGTACCAGATTGAAATCGGAGGCGAAATACACAGAGAAATGCCCGAGTTATGCATTTTTGCTGAAAGGAAGGGAAAAGAAACGGAGAAGGAATATTTCAAACCAAGTGAGATTACCGGTTTGAGTAAGGATGAATGGACATTCGTTCCCCTCTATCACATTTTCGGCTCAGAGAATATCAGCGTGAGAGACGGTGCACTGAAAGAATTGGTACCAGCCCCCTACATTGCATTAAATCCGGAGGATGCTGAAAAAAGAGGATGGAAAGACGGTACAAAAGTAGAACTTGAGATCAGTGCACTTACACTGACTCTTGGAGTGAAAATCATGGGAGGCATTCCGGATCATGCCGCCGGTCTCCCTGTCGGACTGGAGGGTATACCTGTATTCGGATTTGCGGAAACATTGAAACTGAAGGAAATCTAAAAGATGGTACTATGAGTACTACATTACAATATATTCTGATCGTAGCCGGTGTGCTGGTAGTTATGCTTTCACTGGCGGCAGGACTCATTTGGTATGAGCGACGGATGCTGGGTTTCTGGCAGGACCGCTATGGGCCGAACAGAATCGGACCTTTTGGTCTACTCCAGCCTCTCGCCGATGTAATAAAAATATTTTTCAAAGAAGACTGGATTCCGCCATTCGCCAGCAAAGTCATTTTTGTCGTCGCTCCGGGCATTTCAATGTTCACCATATTAATGAGTTTTACAGTTATCCCGTTTACATCCAAAATATCGGTTTTTGATCTGAACGTCGGACTTCTGTTTTTCCTGGCGATGTCATCGCTTGGTGCATACAGCCTGGTGCTTGCGGGCTGGGCTTCCAATAACAAGTATTCTTTGCTGGGAGGAATGAGAGGCGCAGCACAAATGATTACCTATGAAGTGTTCATGGGCCTCTCGCTGATGGGTGTGGTTATGATGGCCAATTCGTTCAATCTAAATGAGATTGTCGAGGCGCAGCGGGGAATGTGGAATGTCATCCCGCAGTTTGCCGGCTTCGTTGTCTTTTTCATTGCCGGAGTGGCCGAAACACATCGGATACCCTTTGACATCCCGGAGTCAGAAAGTGAACTCATTGCTGGGTACCACTCTGAGTATTCGGGGATGAAATTCGGTATGTTCTTCGTTGGTGAGTATTTAGGGATCGTCCTCGTGTCGTCCGTCATCACAACGCTCTTCTTTGGCGGTTGGCTGGGACCTTCCTTCTTACCCGGTGTTGTCTGGTTTTTCCTGAAAACAGGTGTTTTCATCACACTTTTTGTTTTGCTGCGGGCAGCACTCCCCAGACCAAGATATGACCAGTTACTCGGTTACGGCTGGAAATTTTTATTGCCGGTAGCGTTGATCAATATCCTGGTTACCGGCGCCATCGTACTTTTAGTCAATGGATGAAAATGTAAAAATATTAATATTCAGGTAATTACAAAAAATAGAAGGGAAAGTAATATGTTTAGTCTTGTCAGAAGCATCTGGGTAGTCTTCCTTCATTTGTTCAGGAAGAATGTGACGGTTCAATACCCTGAAGAAAAGATTACACTGCCACCCAGGTACCGGGGAAGAATTATTCTCAGCCGTGATCCCGACGGAGGCGAACGATGTGTGGGCTGTTACCTTTGCGCAGCAGCCTGTCCTGTCGACTGTATATCACTGCAGGCTACCGAAGATGAAAACGGCAGAAGGTATCCGGAATTCTTCAGGATAAATTTTTCGAGATGCATATACTGCGGTTTCTGTGAGGAAGCCTGTCCCACATATGCTATTCAGCTCGTCCCCGACGTAGAAATGAGTGAATATAACCGTAAAAACATGGTATACGAAAAGGAAGATCTCCTCATTGACGGTGAGGGCAAGTACCATGGTTATAATTATTATAAGATCTCAGGTATGTCGATTGGAGGAAAAGATAAGGGCGAGGCATTCCGTGAGGACAAACCTGTTGATCCAAAATCACTTCTGCCATGAACACAGCCTTTTACATCGCTTCAGCTGTCGCCATCTTCTCCAGTATCATGGTAATCAGCAGAAAAAATGCATTTAGTGCCCTGTTATACATGATAATATCCCTGTTATCGGTTGCTCTCATATTTTATTTACTTGGTGCAGCCTTCGTGGCAGCCCTGGAGATCATTATCTATGCCGGGGCTATTATGGTGCTCTTTGTATTCGTTGTGATGATGCTTAATCTGGGAGAAGAATCAGAGGCGCAGGAAAAAATATGGCTGAGGGGAAGAGTGTGGATCGGACCTGTGATTCTCTGTGCAATTTTGGCAGGGGAAGTATTTTCTGTCCTGGCACGATCGGACATACATTATACTGCCGGGCACGAGATCAGCCCGTCGCAGGTTGGCCTGGCGTTGTTCGGTCCCTACGTGATAGGGGTGGAACTATCAGGTTTGTTGATTACAGCCGGAATACTTGGGGCCTATCATCTTGGAAAACGTAAAAAAATTGTTCAGCACCGATATTTAAAGGGAGGTACCCAATGACCGATATACCTGTTGCATACGGACTGATCGTAGCTGCAGCTTTATTCTTGGTAGGGCTGACGGGTGCTATGGTACGGAGGAACCTGGTTTACATTTTACTCTCCATTGAGATCATGCTGAATGCTGCTGGCTTTGCATTTGTCCTCGCCGGTTCGAAATGGTTGCAGCCCGATGGCCAGGTCATGTTTATCTTCATTCTTACTATGGCCGCAGCAGAAGTATCCATCGGACTGGCATTGATACTAAGAATTTACCACAGGTTTAAAAGCCTTGACTCCGATGAGGCTGATAAAATTAAAGGTTAACTGATATGCTTGATGAGTTATGGATCATACCCTTTTTGCCCCTTGCCGGATTTATCATTATCAGCTTGTTGGGCAAAATAATCAGTAAGAAGGCAGCCGTTTTGACAGGGGTTATTTCCGTGGGTTTGAGCGCTCTGTTCACGCTGGCTGCCGGAATTGCATTTCTTAACCGGTCACCGGGAGAAAATGATATTGTCAGCCGGCTCTGGACCTGGTTCGATATGCCTGGATTAACTGTTCAGATCGGATTCTTCCTCGACTCCCTTTCCATTGTGTTCATTTTTATTGTCACCTTTGTGAGCTTTCTGATCCATTTGTATTCATTAGCATTTATGAAGGATGAAGAAGGTGCTGGCCGGTTCTTTGCCTGGATGAACCTTTTTACAGCTTCCATGCTTATCCTGGTCATGGCTGATAATCTTCTCCTGCTATACCTGGGCTGGGAAGGAGTTGGCCTGTGTTCTTACCTGCTTATCGGCTTCTGGTATAAGGATCCTGAAAACGGCTATGCCGCCAGAAAAGCCTTTATTGTCACCAGAATCGGCGATACAGCCATGGCAATAGGCCTGTTTTTTCTCTACAGGGCATTCGGAACGCTGAATATTCACGAAATCATGCGGACCGCCGGCGAAGTCTGGGCAACCGGTTCTCCGGAACCTGCAATCGCAGCCCTACTATTGCTTGGTGGAGCTGTCGGGAAATCAGCGCAGTTACCCTTACAGACCTGGCTGCCAGATGCTATGGCGGGCCCTTCACCTGTAAGCGCACTGATCCATGCGGCCACCATGGTCACTGCAGGAGTTTATCTTATCGCCCGCACGCATGTTCTCTTTATCCTGGCACCAAAGGTGATGACCCTTGTTGCAATTATTGGGGCGGTGACCCTCCTTCTTGCTGGCTTTAGTGCCCTTGTTCAAAAAGACATAAAACGTGTCCTGGCGTATTCCACCATCTCCCAAATAGGTTATATGTTCCTTGCCCTTGGAGTGGGAGCATGGTCTGCAGCCATTTTCCACTTTTTCATCCATGCTTTTTTTAAGGCATTGCTCTTCCTGGCAGCAGGTTCGATCATCATCAATCTACATCACGAGCATAATATGTTCAAGATGGGTGGATTGCGTAAAAAAATGCCCCTGGTATTTTATACCTTTCTCGCCGGTGCGGCTTCATTGTCTGCACTCCCTTTGGTGACGGCCGGATTCTTCAGTAAGGATTTGATTCTGAGTGAGACCTTTGCCAGTCCTTCAGGTGGAACAATCCTCTGGATAGCCGGGATAATCGGGGCAGGTTTGACTGGGTTGTATACGTTCAGAATGGTTTTCATTACTTTTTATGGTAAGGCTAAGACAGAACCCACCGGAGACAAGTCTCCCCTGATGAACATTCCTCTGATCACCCTTGCAATACTTTCTATCATTGGAGGGTATATCAACCTTTCGTCCAGACATGGATTTACCGCATTCATGCATTTCAGCCTTCCCGCATTTTCCGGCGAAATTGCCGAAGGTCCCGACCTGCTGCTGAAAGTTGTATCCGGGCTGACAGCTATCGCAGGGATTCTTCTTGCTTATTATCTTTATATCAAAATCCCGGGAAGGGTTTACGCCTGGAAACAAAAACCTGCAGGTCGTTTTTTCTACCAGTTATGGTTTAACGGATGGCGATTTGATGACCTCTATAACCTGTTGTTTGTATACCCGGTTGTCCGTCTTGCAAACCTAAACAGAAAGGACTTTATCGACCGGATCTATACCGGTCTGGCTTCCCTGATGATTACACTTCATAACGGATTGATCATCACTCAAAACGGCAAATTACGCTGGTACCTGGCCTTTATCGTGATCGGAATAATCATCGGATTTACAATAAGTGTGTTCATATGATACTTTTCTGGTTAATAATATTTTTAATGGTTTCAGGATTTATATCCTGGATTGCCGGACAATGGAGTAAAAATGCTCCTCGCTGGGTTGCACTGACATCATTACTGATCAGTACTATAACGATGATCGTATTGTGGACAGGTCTGTATGACTCTGGCAGTAGCAGCTGGGCTGTTGAGTTCAATGCTGACTGGATACCCCAGTTGGGAATTCACTTTCACCTGGCCATGGATGGATTAAGTCTTTTGATGCTGTTTCTTACACAGTTCCTGGGCGTGCTCTCCGTACTCATATCCTGGAAGGAGATCAATCACAGAACCGGTTTCTTTCATTTTAACCTGTTGTTTCTCCTGGCCGGAATCTCCGGTGTTTTCGTTGCCATGGACCTGTTCTTGTTTTACTTCTTCTGGGAAGTCATGCTTATACCGATGTATTTCCTTATTGCTATTTGGGGGCACGAAAACAGGATATACGCTGCGTATAAATTTTTTCTTTTCACACAGGGCAGCGGTCTTCTTATGTTGCTCTCCATACTTGGGATATATTTTCTGAATGGGCGTTCGACCGGTGTATACAGTTTTGATATCTCCGATCTGGCCGGCTTTTCCGCCTCACCCGGCATGACGGCACTGCTCATGACAGGTTTTCTGCTGGCTTTCGCAGTAAAACTGCCTGTAATCCCTGTACATTCATGGCTTCCCGATGCACATACCGAAGCCCCTACGGCCGGGAGTCTTATTCTCGCCGGTCTTATGCTGAAAACCGGGGCGTATGGAATCATCCGGTTTGTTTTGCCGCTCTTCCACCATCTTTCAGTTTCTATTGCCCCCTATGCAATGATAGTTGGAGTGGCTGGTATCCTATACGGGGCAAAGCTGGCTTTTGCACAAACGGATCTTAAACGCCTGGTGGCATATACCAGCATTAGCCATATGGGATTCATCGTCCTGGGCATTTATTCATTTAACCCCATAGCCATGCAGGGCGTGATAATGCAGATCATTGCCCATGCATTGAGTACCGGGGCACTATTTATCATTGCAGGCATCATCCAGGAACGAATACATACCCGTGATTTTGAAAGGATGGGCGGCCTTTGGACAGATATGCCGGGACTGGGCAGCCTGGGTATGGTCTTTGCTATGGCATCACTCGGCCTTCCGGGGCTGGCAAATTTCGTAGCTGAATTTGCCATATTACTTGGCAGTTATCAAAGTCTTCCGGTGATGTCCATACTTGCAAGTTTCGGGCTCATTGCCTCAGCCATTTACGCACTCAGGATCGTACAGAAAGTATTTTTTGGCCCGAAATCAGGAAAAAAGACTGTCGCGGATATCAACCTGAGAGAAGCTCTTATTCTGGGAGCTTTGCTTATACCCCTGGTATTCCTCGGCATTTATCCAAAACCAGTATACAAAACACTCGGTGTTCCGGTAACCATTAAGCATCAAAATGGAACGGCAATGAGTATTGAACAGGATCGACAGAAATCATATCAGTTCGAAAAATATCCCTTCAAAATCAGAACCATGAATCCTGCAAAAAACTCAGAATATAATCTCCAAGTACGTAAAGAGAAAGGAGGGAGGCCATGAATATGCGGGAATTATTGGCGCTGCTACCCGTGATCATTATTGCTTCGGGTGCAATACTGCTCCTTCTTTCCATAGCAATAAAAAGAAATCACCTGCTAACCGCGATTCTGGCATTTGCTTTTCTGGCTGCTGCATTTATCTCTCTCTTTTTTCAGGAGAAAAATCCAATAGAAATCGCAAGGCTTCTGGTAATAGATCAGTTCAGCATATTGTTTACCGGCATGATTATTTTTGCCTCGGCTATCGTCCTTCTCATCTCACACCCTTATATTGAAAAGAGGGCTGAAGATATTGAAGAATATTACATTCTCCTGCTCCTTGCCACTACCGGGGCAATCATTCTGGTTTCAAGCCGGCATTTCATCAGTTTTTTCCTTGGGCTCGAATTACTGAGTACTTCACTTTATGTCCTGCTGGCTTTTTTACGGGAGCGTGAACAGTCGATAGAAGCGGGACTTAAATACCTCATCCTCGCAGCCGTTTCCTCTGCATTGATACTTTTTGGTATGGCACTGGTCTATTCATCTTCCGGAACTATGTATTTTCCTGAGCTTGGAAAATTTATATCACAAGCCGATCAGGACTTCATAGCCCTCTCGGGGTATGCTTTCATGCTGGGTGGTATCGGTTTTAAACTGGCACTGGTTCCCTTTCATATGTGGACACCGGATGTATATGAGGGTGCACCTGCTCCTGTAAGCGCTCTGGTCGCTACAGTTTCAAAAGCCGGCGTTTTTGCTTTTCTGTTGCGCTTCATCTCTGAATCCAATGCATATTCCCTCTCCTCAGTAATGCTCTTTCTGGCAATTATCTCAGCAGCGTCGATGTTAACCGGGAATATACTGGCACTTACTGAGAAAAATGTTAAAAAAATTCTTGCCTTCTCTTCCATTGCTCACCTTGGTTATCTCTTGGTGGCATTTCTGGCAGCAGGTGATCTCGCCATTCAGGCATCCGCGTTTTACCTCATAGCATATGTCATTACTATAACCGGATCATTCGGCATTGTAAGCCATCTTTCGGGTATAGATTCCGATGCATCCTTTATTGACGATTTCAAGGGCTTATTCTGGAGAAAACCTTGGATTGCCGCCGCATTCACGATCATGTTGTTTTCCCTGGCCGGATTACCACTTACCGCCGGCTTCGTAAGTAAGTTTTATATATTGTTTGCCGGTGTAAAAGGCAGTCTTTGGTGGCTTGTAATAATACTTGTGATCAGCAGTACAATCGGACTTTTCTATTATCTGAGGATTGTGGTCTTTATGTTCACCAACCGGGAGAATGTGGTAAGTGCTGAAGAAGTACAGACTTCTTCTCCTCTGCAGGCTGCAGTATTCGTTGTTCTCAGCGCTCTGCTCATTATAATAGGTGTATACCCGTCAGCCTTGCTTCATCTCGTAAGTATGATCAATTCTACTTTCTGAGATGGTTAAAACCCTCCTGATCGTAAAGGGGTTTATTCTTCTCTGATCCCCGTATTGCTAACAAAAGCTATCTTCTTCCCATCGGGCGACCAGTTTGGGACATTCATCGTACCCTGTCCTCCGTATAAATAGGCAATTACTTGTACTTTGCCTCCTTCAGCCGGCATTTTCCGTATATACACATGTTTGTAGAAAGGATGATCCTGTGCGTCCACATCATTGCCAAAGGAGATAAAAATGATCCATTTTCCATCGGGAGAAACATGAGGAAACCAATCGTTCAGGTTGTCGAATGTGAGCTGTTCCTGGTCACTTCCGTCAGGCATCATCCGCCAGATCTGCATTGTACCTGTACGGCTGGAATTAAAGTAAATATAGCTGCCATCCGGGCTGTACTCTGAGCCGTCATCCAAACCAGATGCATCCGTGAGCCTTACTTCATCGCCGCCGTTGGCCGGGATCTTATAGATATCGAAATTATCATTGCGTTGTGCAGTGTATATTAAGTCATTGCCATCCGGCGACCATCCGTGAAGGTAGGATGGACCCTTCTTTGTTACCTGTAACGGACGGCCCCCGCTCAAGGGAACGGTATATACCAATGAAGTCTTTAGTTTGGAACTATAATTGCTGATCCCAAGCATTGTACCGTCGAAGGAGAGTACGTGATCATTGTTGTTACTTTTGCACTTGCCTGTGTTTATTTGCCCGATGTTTCCTGAGCCAAGGTCATAGGCGTAAATTAAGCCGTTGCTGTTAAAAATCAAACTATTGGCATCCATGGTCCAGTTCGGTGCCTGGATAGAGTAGGGGACCGAGTAAATAACTTTCCTTCGGCCCGACTCAATATCCATAATTTCCAGGTTACTGCCCAGGTAATCCCTGTAAGGTACCAGTTCGGAGCTTGCCGGATATACTATTCTTACATTTTCAAATACAGCTGACTCACGAACGTCGGGATCATGGGAACAAACAAACAATCCAATATAAAGCTTTTCATTCAATTTCAGTGCGTTACATTTGACTGTATCAAAGAGCTGTCCGGAAATTGCGGCAGACATGATGATCTGGTTTCCTCTTCGTTCAATTTGAATAACATCTGGCCCGGAAAGTTCCGATTTACGTTCTTCCGTGTCGGCACCTGAACGTAGTCGATACTGAAGGGATGTCAAGCCATCGCCATGTATCACTGCACTTGCCTGTGGCGATCCTGTAGTGAGGCTGTCACGAATCATGAGCCCCATTTTACGGTGAGGATTAACTCCTTCACCTTTAAATTTCATATGGGCCCGCATGAGAAAATCACCTTCAACCGCCACCCATACAAAATGAAATTCATCTTTACCAAACCACATGTTCTCGCCTGCTCCAGTGACTGTATAGGTTTGGTCTTCTGCGTTAAAATCTGCTCCTCCCGCCAGTTTCACCTGTCCAATATCAGTGCTGTTACTAAAAATACCTTGTTTTTCGTTTTGGGCTATGGCTTCAGGTACGATGATAATGAGAATTAAAAGGATAGCCATATTCCTGTGCAGTAAATTCATAGTTGTAGATTTCATGGTATTGTAAATGAAGTTAATATCATGAATACGAGTTAATTTTTTAAAATCCGGAGAAGTTGGAAAACGGCATCAGATCTCGATTTCAAGGCCAACAGGGCAATGATCAGAACCCATAATATCTCCCATCATAAATGAGCTTTTTACCTGGCCGATCAAAGCTTTGCTGACAAGGAAGTAATCGATCCTCCAGCCTACATTCGTTGCCCTGGCGTTAAATCGCTGGTTCCAGAATGTATACTGCACTACATCCTTGTTTAAGGATCGGAATGTGTCAATAAATCCGGCATTCAGAAGATTTTTGAAACCATCGATCTCTGTCTGGGAATATCCGGCCGTCTTATTGTAATTCTGTTTGGGCCGTGCCAGATCAATTGGTTCATGGGCTACATTAAAATCACCGGTAAAGATCACCGGCTTTTTCCTGTCAAGTTCTTTTAAAAATTCCAGCAAAGCCTTATCCCATACTTTTCGATAATCCAGTCTTTTCAACCCCATTCCTGAATTCGGGATATAGGCGTTCACAAGATAAAATTTATCATATTCGACAGTGACGATCCGACCTTCCTGATCATGTTCGTCCGTACCAATGCCATTTGACTGCGATAGCGGATTAATCCTGGTGAATATAGCCGTCCCGGAATACCCTTTTTTAACTGCTGAATTTGAATACGCTTTATATCCAATCATTTCTTTTGAGATGTCCTGAATGATTTCTTCAGGGGCCTTCGTCTCCTGCACACAAAAAATATCAGGATCCATTTCTTTTACTATATCGTATAAACCCTTTGTCACCATGGCACGGATACCATTAACATTCCATGAAATGATTCTGACAGATTTTCCCATAACTGATCGCTTTGGTATTGATAGGCTAAGGTAAGAAATTACAAGCCAACAATCCAGCCGTCACGCCATGAAAAGAAGTTAATTCTAGCTTTGTTATGCCTTTGACAAACTTGTGGGGTTCAGTCCAGATCAATTTTCTCAATAGCAATCCCTTTTCTGCGAAGATAGTACGGTTGATCTCTGTAGATTGGAGAAATCGTGTTCAGGGAAATAATCTGCGATCCGGTCCTGAATAGGAATGCAGGATATCCATACATATACATTGATGATTGCACTTTCAAGCCGGAATCATCAGAGATAATATCAATGGCTTTCGTGTCAACGTTAGCGCCGTAGATATAATCTGCCTCCGGCTCAAAACAAAAATCATTGTACCAGTTGCCATTCGGGGTGCACTGACCGCTATATGTCATGGTCGTTGAAGCATAGAGTGCGCCATAACTACTTGTAATAAACCTCATTCCATCAGGTGATATTTTGAAGATATAAGGACTAAGAGGATGGTCACCATGATATGGATCGTCCTGACGGGAAAGGATCATCCCTGCCTCATCTACATTATAACGCTCCACATGGACAGGATAAATATTCATAGAAATTTCAAAAATATCGTTTGAACCAGGCACAAACTGAAGCCTTGTGCGGTCCCTGTCACCGCCTGCGCTTATCAGGTCTTTAGTAGATCGGTCGTAAATTCGCAATGGATCGTCATACGATGGAGACGGGGAAACCGATGCAGCAAGAAGCCCTTTACCATTGGTAGCAACAGAGCTAACATGTAGCCCCACATTTATTATATCAGCAAGTGACAGGTCCTCTGCTTTATATATTAAAATCTTGTCGATACCGTTTGGCAGGTAAATTTCGATACCGAAACCATTGTCGTTTATATCCATAAAACCAGACCCAGGGTTTATATCAATTGAGTCAGTCAGTCTGTTATTTTCATAATCGTACTTGTACAATCTGTTGGAAACATCATCGCGTATAAAAATGGAATGTAAACTTTCGATCAACAGAGCATCCGTTGGAAAAATGGAAAGGACATTCAGCCCTGTATGAATATAGGAAATGTTGCTTTGGACAATACTGTTATCGCCGATAGCGTCAACACGGTACCTGAGGGTGTTGGCTAAGCTAAATGTAGAATCGCGGAATGAAACTGTATTAAATTCGTTTATTTGAGCAATAGGATAGTAGTAACTACCCTGATCATTTTCATCAATGATTACACTGTAAACTCTGTATTCCCTAAAACCTTTTACATAGGGTTGGTTCCATGACAAATTTACACCATTGCTAGCCATCTCCGTCCTAAGAAAGATTTTATCTCCAAGAATAATTTTTGATCTGTCATCCTTTTCACAGGAATGAAAGATGGGAATAAACAAAAGCAGGAATACAATATAGTTTCTCTTCATTTTTTAATAATATCTAAACTTTTATTAAATTTAAATTAAAATTCTAAATTTCCATAAAAAAATAAATCCAAAAACATCAGGCAACCATGAAAATCCTAACTTCTCTGATCATGCTGGGCATATCTATCTCTCTTTTTTCTCAGAATGATGATTCGTTAAATATACTGACAACTAGAAAGAACAAGCCCATTCTTCCTCAAAGAGGCGATCTTGCCTTGGGACTGTCCGCAAACCCGTTCCTTGAATATTTCGGAAATTTTTTGGGCCTGGATCATAATTTATCACCTTATTTTTCTTCCAATTATCCTGGTTATATAATGTTGAAATATCTTGTCAGGGACGATTTAGGTATACGCACTCGTCTTACAGTGGGTTCAAGCCTGGGAACACACCAATCCGGCAATGCCTTTGATCCTCAAGAATACGATACAGAAAAATACAGCAGTCTGACACTTGGGATTGATTTGGGCATTGAAAAATACAAAGGCTTCACATCCAGGTTCAGAGGTTATTACGGCATCGAAGCCGGGGCTTTAAAATCTGCCTATCATGGTGAATTATATCAGTCAAGTCAGAATGTGAATGGTAGGTTTGTTTATGAGAACGCTACGCTTTCGACCGATAATTTCGTTGAAAAAGGGGGTAATGTTTACACTGGCAAGATTGCCGCTTTCATTGGGTTAGAGTACTTTTTTGCACCTAAAATATCAATTTCCGGTGAATTCTCACTTCAACTACTGGGATCGATTACAACCGATAGGGTGTGGGTGCCGGAAGAAGGAGACGAAGTAGTATTCTTGCCCGGAAGTTCTTCAATATCGCTGTCTACAAGTTCCATTAGCGGGATAGGATTGTATGTTTATTTTTGAAATCTATCCCCCCAAGTCTCATATCTTTATCAGGACTAAAATAAACAACATCATCGTCGGGAAAAAAGAAAGGGTATCGAAAAAGCGGCGCTCTAGGTAGCTTGCTTTGTTTGATACCCTCTATGGTTTATAAGGAAGATTTTATACCAGGTCCTTGAGATCTGAATCCTTGATCTTTTTGTTTCCGCCAAATTTCCTTTTCGTGACTACTTTCCCTTTATACAGAATAAAATACATAACCGGTATAAAGATCAGCGTAAGGAAGGTGGCAAATGATAGTCCAAAGATAATGGTCCATGACAGTGGTCCAAAGAACATCACATTCTCACCGCCAAAATATATATTCGGCTTCAGATGGGCAAACAGACCAATGAAATCAATATTAAAGCCAATTGCGAGAGGCAGCATACCGAGGATGGCGGCAGTTGCCGTCAGCATGATTGGTGTAATACGTGTCTTCCCGGCCTCAATAATAGCCTCCTTGGTTTTATGCCCGCGCGCAATCAGGTTATCGGTAAACTCTACGAGCAATATCCCGTTTCTCACAACGATACCGGCAAGTGCTACCATCCCCATTCCTGTCATTGAGATGGAGATCGGCATCTTGAAAATCATGAATCCGAGAAGCACACCGATAATACTGAAAATGACTTCCGTGATGATGATGATCGGTTTCGAAATGGACTGGAACTGCGTGATCAGGATAAACATGATGAGACACAGGGACAGGAACATTGCCCTGCCAAGGAAGCTGGCGGATTCCTGCTGATCCTCCTGTTCACCGGTTATCTTAATATTCACTGCCTCCGGTACATTAAATGAAGGTAGATTGTTTCGGATTGATGCAATGATTTCATTCGCATTGTATCCGGAAAGCACGTTAGAGCTAACAGTGATGATACGTTTGGCATCCTTCCTGTTAATGCCACCGTATGAATTCTGGAAAGTGATCTGTGCAACCGATGAAAGCGGAATTTGTCTGACCAGTCCTGAATTCATGTCTCTGAATGTGATCTTGGTATTCATGAGTCGGTCTATATTGGTACGCTGACTTTCCTCATATCTCAGCATAATAGGATACTGATCTTCTCCTTCACGATATTTCGAACTTTCCTTTCCGAAGATGGCATTCCTAAGTTCCATTCCAACCTGTCCGGTTGAAATTCCTTCAGAGTTAGCCCTGACTCGGTCGATGCTGATGAGTATCTCTGGTTTGGTTGCATCAAAATCGGTCTTAAGCTCTTCAATACCTGCAATATTCAGGGAATCAATAAATCGGATCAACCTGTTGCTGGATTGCACCAGTAATGGCAGATCATCGCCGGTAACATCAATGTTGATGGGTTTGCCGGTAGGTGGCCCCATGTTTTCCTTGGAAACACTGATCTCAGCGCCAGGAATGTCTTTGACTACTTCCCGGAACTTACCGATAAACGGTTCCGTTTTTTCCCCATTCCGTTCTGCAAATTCGACAAAATTAACAGTCACTTTACCTTTTGACGAAACCGTATTGCCCTGATCAAACTGGGATTCAGAGGCTCCAAGTGCCACGTTAGACAATACAGATTCTACGATGGACGTATCCTCCTGCAAAACACCAATAATCCTGTTTTCCACTTCCCTGGTGACAGAATCGGTTACTTCAACACTCGTTCCAACGGGCATTTTCACCAGCGCAAATATGGTATTCGGCTCATTGTCAGGGAAGAAAACCACCTTTGGTTTTGTCACGCCCATGAGGAAAAATGTCAGGATGAGTGCTGCTGTAAGGCTAACCAATAAATAATATGGTCGCCTTCCTTTGAGAATCCACACTAATAATTGCTCATACCGGTTAAGGGTTTTAGGGATGACAAAATGTTGAAAATGCAACAGCCATTTATATCCGTAAATATTGTGAAACAGGAAGAGTATTCCAATGAAAATAATCAGATGGCCGATGAACAATGCGTTAAGAAAATGAAGAATGATACCAAACAAGACAATAAGGCTGGTAATAAAATATATTTTCCTGCGACTCATCGTCTGTACCTCTTCTTCATCCGGTTTCATAAACGACACTGCAAACACCGGATTCAGAATATAGGCAATAATCAGTGATGCGAACAGCACAAGTATTACTGTAATTGGTATGTAAAACATGAATTTACCTACAACGCCCGGCCAGAAAGCAAGAGGGAAGAAAGGTGCAAGAGTAGTGAGGGTTCCCGAGAGGATGGGAACGAAAACTTCGCCTGCAGCAAATTTGGCCGAGGTCGTTATATCCATGCCTGATTTTTTGAATATCCTGTGTGTATTTTCAATCACAACAATGGCGTCGTCCACTACAATTCCCAAGGCAAACAGGAAGGAGAACATCACCAGCATATTCATGGTGAAATTGATTTCAGGAAGCACGATATAAGCCAGAGCCATGGACAGGGGGACGGACAGTGCAACAAAGAACGCATTCGTAAATCCCATAAAGAACATCAGCACAATTGTAACCAGGATAAAGCCTATAACAATCGTATTGTTGAGGTCCTTCAACGTGTTCCGGGTAAATTTCGACTGGTCGCCGGTAATACTGACTTTCAGGTCAGGAGGAAAATTCGTTTTTCTCAGATCGGTAATAATATCCTTGATCTTATCGGAAGCATTCAGAAGATTCTGGCCGCTTTTCTTGATCACATTTATGGTAATTACATTGAGACCATCAAGCCTGGCATAACTGTCCCGATCACCATACGCATCCCTGACATCCGCAACATCCTTCAGATAAACTTTAGCTCCCGTTGATGATATGATGACGAGATTTCTCAGTGCGTCAAGATCCTTGAATTCACCCACGATACGAACCGTCCTTTCCATACCCTGCATATCGACGCTACCCCCCGATATCGTGAGATTTTCAGATGCCACCATCCTGTCGACATCGTTCAACGTCAGACCAGCTGCCTGCATTTTAAACATGTCGAGGTTAACCTGAATTTCCCGGTCAAGTGCCCCTACGATATCGACCCTGGTAATCTCCGGCAAGCCTTCAATCCTGTCTTGCAGGAGATCTGCATATTTTTTTAATTTTTCCAGGTTGTAGTTTCCCGAAAGATTAATATACATGATTGGAATGTCGGAAAAATCAATATCCCTGACATCCGGATCATTGGGCAGATCATTGGGCAAATCGCTCTTGGTTTTATCAACCTCATCCTTAACTTTTTGCTTGGCGTCAGGGATTTCAACATCAGGATTAAACTCAACGACGATGGAAGAGAAGTCCTGAACTGAAGTGCTGTTTATGACCTTCACCCCGCTGATTGATTTCATGTTCGTTTCAAGGGGCCGCGTAACAAGGTTTTCCATATCCTCAGGTGAGGTACCGGGATAAAATGTATTGACAATAATATATGGAATAACAATGTCCGGTATCTGTTCCTTCGGAATGTTTTTGTAACTGAATATACCGAAAACAGCTATGATTAAGGCAAGTACGTATATACTGGTTTTGTTGTCAATCGACCAGCTTGTTGCTTTGAATTCTTTAAACTTTTGTTCCATCTGATATGACTTTACCCTGATTTATAACCTGATGGTTTCTCCGTCCTGCAAGTTGATCTGTCCGGAGGTGATTAGTTGATCCCCTGCTTTTAAACCATCGGTAATTTCTACCATTCCGTTGTAACTCTGACCAGTACTTACCATAACTTTCCTGGCCATTGCTGTCTGATTTCCACTTTCAGCCAGCATCACATAGTTACCGGTATTGTCACTTTGGATGAGATTTATAGGGACGACCAGCGCATTTGCCGCTTTGTAATCATTGATTCTCAACACCGCAACCATATTGGCTTTGAAATGGTCAGTTTCCGGATTGAGTCTCGCTTCAATCTCGAAGGTCCTGTTCTGTGGATTGATATATTTACTTGCAGAGGTGATTTTTGCGGTGATCTTCCGCTGCAGATCAGGAAATTCGATCTCAACTTCGTCACCCTTGTTAATTTTGGAAGAGTAGAATTCGGAAACCTCAGCCACCACCTTAACAGAACTGAAATTGATGATGCGCAAAATTGGCAGTCCGGGGGAAACAGCCTGTCCGATCTTAATTCCAACCCATTCTACCGTCCCGTTGATGGGAGATTTGATCAGTGTCATATCGATCTGATCTTTCAGGGTTTTAATGCTGTTTTCCAGGGATTCTTTGTTGTTTTTTGCCGTGAGGTATTGAACTTCAGACCCGATTTTTTTATCCCAAAGGTTCTTTTGCTTATCATACATCTCAGTAGCAAACTTCAGGTTATCTTCCAATTGTTTAAGATTTTGCTGAAGTACATTATTATCCAGTCGTGCCAGAACCTGTCCCTTACTTACTCTTTCTCCCATTTTCACTTCCAGTACCTCCACTGTTCCCATTGTCTTGGCACTGATGCCCAGGTTTTCCTCTCCGTCAACCTGTCCCTGAACCTCAATGAAGTGACGGAATTCCTCAGTTTGTAATTTTTTTGCGATGACCTTCGGAGTATTTAGGGCTGCTTCGGATACCGTATCATCTATGATTGATTTCTCTTCAAGATCCTTGATCTGTAAATCAAGGGCATCCCGTTGCTTCTTCAATTCAGTAATTTTTGTTTGATTATTACCACCGCTGCAGGATATGATTGTAAAAAGCATCAATAAACCCGCCGTTTTGAGATTCAAAATTTTCATGTCCGATAAATTATGATATGTGTTAATTGATTTTTTATTTGTTAGCCAGTATCCGGTCCAGTTTGGCTTGCGCCTTCAACAGGGAGATCAGCGAATTATAGTAATTTGATTCGGTCGTCAGATACTGATTCTGGCTTTGAGTCAGTTCAAGGCTTGTTGCAACGCCTTCCTGAAATTTTGCCAGATCCTTGTTGTATATTTTTTTACTTAGTTCCAGGCTCTTTTTATTATTATTGAAATTCATCAAAGCAGTCTGAAAATCATTTTTTGCACTTTCGTATTCCAACGAAATATTCTGTTCTACATCAGCTTTATTCAACATCGATTTTTCAAGATTCAACTTTGCCTGGGCTACCGTCGACATACGTTGTGTGCTCGTAAATATGGGTAGGCTGGCAGTAATTCCTACAATGTCTTTGGGCTGAAAATTAAATGCTGCCGCATTGGTTTGTTCCTGGTGCTGATAAAATCCTGAAATAGTAGGAAGGTACCTGGATTTTTCTCTTCTCAGGCTTGCTTCGTTAATGCTTACCTGGTTTAAAATCATCTTATAATCAATGCTGGACCTGACATCAAATGGGTCTGAAAGTGGTGACTGAAAATTACTCTCTTCAATGATTTCCGACAGCCTGTCGGTAAGTACGACGGGCTGATCAAATCCAATGCCAAGTTGGATCTTCAGCAATTTCAGGGCCACATCCCTCTGACCTCTAAGTGAGATGACCATATTTCTAAGATTTGACCGATTGATATCAATCTGATCCACGTCCGTTTCTTCTGTAAAACCTTCCTGGTACATCCCTTTAACATCCTCGTAGGTTTTGTCCATAAGTTCGACACTTTCACTTAAAACCCTCAGGTTTTCACCGATTACAAGGATCATATAATAGGTGCCGGCCACCGACTCTTTGGTAGTAAGTTCCGATTTTTCATAGGCGTCTTCAGAAATTTCTTTAAAAATCCTGGCAGCCTGCAGCCCGACAATGTATTCGCCACTGAATATCAGCTGGCTTGCGGTAAAATTAATGGTTGTATTATCCTTTGTTGCCAGGGGTATTGCAGGACCTAAGTAGAGGTACTGGCTTAATCCGCCAGGACCGTCGGGGCCATCGGATTGTTGCAGATCCGGAAGTTCACCATTCGTTGTCAAAGGTTGCTGTGTAAATCCCTGCAAGGGAAAACTGATTTGCGGAACCTTGAAAATATGTTGATAATTCGCTGTTACCGAAAACTGAGGTAAACCAATTGCTGTAGTCTCCTGCACTTTTTTCTTCGCTGCTTCAATATCGATTATGGAACCTTTAACCGTCCGGTTGTGCTCAATGGAATACGTCTGAGCTTGTTCAAGTGAAAATTTAAGTGTATCAGAATTTTCCTGTGCAGCAACAGAAAATGTCAGGAAGAAGGCTCCTAAGCCAATCAGCGTTTTTTTTGTGTTTATCATTTTGACTTCACTAATAATTTTTAATTTATTTTCAGTTTGTTCAGATTCTCCTCAAGAATGGCGATCCCTTTCTCGTTGGCGATCCCCCTGATGTGATATATAAAAAATTCCCTGAAGATCTTACCAGAGGTAAAATCTTCAATGGTAAACAGGTTATCTTCATGCAGACTCTCTATTCGGGATACCTGGATCTTTACGATAACTTCTTCCTTCAGTTCTGCCCGGTACAAACCGTCTTTTTTTCCTTTACGGATGTTTTCGAGAAGGACATCCGTCATGTTTTCACGCTGCACCTGGTGTACATGTTTTAAGATTTCCGGATAATACTTTTTGAGATCGTAGGCAAAGGAAGGACTAAATCGTTTTATTTGTTCCCCCAGATATTTATGTACCTCAAATAATTCCTCAATTGCATTTCTTCCCCTGCTGATTAGAGATAAATAACATTCCTTATTCTTATCCAGTTCAAACTCCATAACTTTTTTTATCAGATCCGCTTTATCATCGACGTACTGATACAAGGTTTTTTTTGAAATCCCCAATTCCCTGGCAACATCGTCCATGGTTACACTCTTGATGCCGTACTTTAGGAAAAGCTCCTCAACTTTAAGTAATATTTCACTTAGATTTTCCATCGCCGCAAAGATATTAACTTTAATCAATTTGGAAACATTATTGCGATAAAAAGTTTCCCATGTATTAAAGTTTCCGGGGCGAATTTCCAAAATTTCTTTGAATCATAGCTTAAATTACTGTTAATTTTACCTTTATGGCTACAGACTTTTTATGAATACATAAAAACAATTGATAAACATTTATATTTATATGTCTGTATTGACTGCATCCTGGTTCTTGTCATTAGAATGTATGAGGTACAAAAAATGAATATCGGTAGTATGAACAGGGGCCGGCATGAAAATTTCGCTTACTGCAGGAGACCTCCTCGTGGAATTGGAACATATTGATGGACAGGGCTGGGAGTACCCGGTATGACTCCATTCTGTGGCAATCCGGGTATGTCATGGTTAATGCCGAATCGTTGAAAAGAAAAATTACCCTGGGCATCGCAAAGGTTATATTTACTCGCATTTATGAGTGTTTATCATACTAATATCTCGGATCCGGTTTAACCTCCAGTTTTGCCATTTTCTCCACTTCCAGGCTGGGGAAACCGAATTCTTCAACGATACGTCCCAGGATCAGGTAGGTACCATAACCTTTGAAAGGGTATTTTTTGAGGGAATCGGGGAAATTAACCGTATCGAAAAATTCACCTTCGGCATCGAGAAAAGCACCGAAGTGCATGTATTCACCCTTCACGGTATAGACGTTTTTGAGGGAAGCGAGGCTGCCGATCATCCGAACTTTTTTTCCGATATATTTCGGCATCTCCCTTGCCATGATCTCGCCCCTGAACATAGTTTTCAGCAGATCGAAGTGGTTGTGGGTTACCGGAAAGCCCAGCAGTTCGATCTCGTCATAAGCATCTTCGATGCTGTTTTGTTCAAGATCGGGCAGCACAAAGTCACGGGATTTGACGCCAAAAAGTTCTTTTTCGGTGATTGCCACCTTTTCTTTACTTTTCCCCAGCAGCATATGTGATTCCCAGAGCAGTTCCTTCTTTCCTTTTCCGGTAAACCGGAGGGCATTAACACGGATAAGGATGACCATCTGTTCCCTGCCGGGCCGTACACGCTCAATAAAATCCCCGAGGCTGGTGAACGGGCCTCCGGCATGTCTTTCGGCGAGGATCCTGTCGGTCGTTTTGCGCTCAAGGTTTTCAATATGTATAAAGCCGACGTAGATATCGCGGCCGTTGATACTGGTTAGTAAATCGCCTTCATTTACACAGGGCAGGCGGAGGTCTGCGCCACAGCGGCGGGCCTCGTTGAAATACACCCAGCTGCGGTAAAATCCGCCGAAATTATTGATCACGGCCACCATGAACTCCAACGGGTAGTGTGACTTCAGGTACAGGCTCTGATAGCTTTCCACGGCATAGGAAGCCGAATGGGCCTTGGAAAAGGAGTAACCTGCGAAGGAGCTGATTTGCCGCCAGACTTCGTTGGTAAGGCTGTCGGGGTAGCCTTTCTCACTGCAATTACTGAAAAATTTAGCTTCGATCCGTTCGAATTCTTTTTTTGACCGGAACTTTCCGCTCATGGCTCTTCGCAGCACGTCGGCATCGGCAAGGTCAAGGCCGGCAAAATGATGACACACCTTGATCACGTCTTCCTGGTATACCATCACGCCGTAGGTTTCCCCAAGCTGTTCCTTCATGACGGGGTGCAGGTATTCAAAGCTTTCCGGGTTATGAAAACGTTTGATATATTCTTTCATCATCCCCGATTTGGCCACGCCGGGACGGATAATGGAGCTTGCCGCCACCAGGCTGATGTAATTGTCACAGCGGAGTTTCTTCAGTAGTCCGCGCATTGCCGGGCTCTCGATATAGAAGCAACCGTTGGTCTCACCCGAGCGGAGTTGTTCCCTCACTTTCTGGTCTTTTTTAAATTCCTGCACCCGGTGCACATCCACCATGATGTTCCGGTTTTGTCTGATGATTGCCGCCGCATCACCAATATGTCCGATGCCCCGTTGACTTAGGATATCGAGCTTTTCAAAACCGATTTCTTCGGCCACGTACATATCCCATTGCGTGGTGAGAAAGCCCTTGGGCGGAAAATCGAGTGCGGTATATGCCGTCACGGGTTCTTCGGAGATCAGGACGCCCCCGGCGTGAATGCCCCTCAGGTTGGGGAAATCGGCGATCTTTGCTCCGATATTGAAGATCTTGTCGAAGATATCGCCCCGGTTCATGGCATTCGATGGTTCGTTGACAAGGAGGTCGATCTCTTCTTTCGGCAGACCGTATACCTTGCCGAGCTCTCGAAAAATTGAGCGTCCGCGGAACGTGGAGATGGTGCCGATAAATGCCGTGTGCTTTTTACCGTAACGCTTGAAGATATAATCAAGTACGTCATCGCGTTCCTGCCATGAGTAATCGATATCGAAGTCGGGCGGACTGCTGCGTTTTGGGTTGATGAAGCGTTCGAAATACAGGTCAAGTTCGATCGGGTCAACATTCGTGATCTTCATACAGTAAGCCACCACGGAGTTGGCTCCGCTGCCCCGGCCAACATGGTAATAGCCGCGCGACATGGAGTAACGGATGATGTCCCAGGTGATCAGGAAGTAGGATGAAAATCCCAGCCGGTCGATGATGTTGAGCTCATGGAGAACCCTGCGACGGGCTTCAGGGTTCTGTTTTCCGTACCGGTATTCCAGCCCCTCCATCGCCAGTTTTTCCAGGAGCATGCGGTCGTCGTTGTGGCTGCCGGTGAATGTCTTCTTGTTTTTAACGGACGTGTAGTCGAAGGCGATATGACAATCGCTGATTAGCGCCTCCGTGTTCCGGATGATCTGGGGGTAATCTTCGTATGCGCAAAGCAGGAGGTCGACAGGAACCATCACGTCCCTGTCGGTGCCCAGATTTTCGGGGACAAGCTTCGACAGCAGGGTGTTATGATCGATCGCCCTCAGATGACGGTGAATGACAAAGTCATCCCTTCCGGCAAAGCTCACCGGTTGCCATACGATAAGCCGGTCATGCCGGTGCCGGAAAGGGGAGGAGATAAGGCGGTTCAGATCACCCGGGCGTACCCCGATCAGTTCATTGTCTTTCAGCCGGACAGGCCGGTTATGCCATGCATAAACGAACCATACGTCAGACAATGCCGGTGCCCGTTCGGGCAACGCTTCCCCGCTCTCGTTATGGGCGGTCAGAAACTCGTTCAGTGCCTGGAAGCCTCTGTTGTTACGCGCAAGACCGGTATAGAGGTATTTGTCGCCATCACGGAATTCGATGCCTGCGATGGGATGAATGTGGTTTTCCACGCAAAGCTTAACAAAATCGATGGTTCCCATGGTGTTGTTAATATCGGTAAGGGCCATCGCTGTCACCCCGTTCTTCAGCGCTTCTTCAATGATCTTCTCCGGCGGCATGGTACCGTAGCGCAAACTGTAATATGAATGAATGTTTAGATACACGGTAATTCACGGATATTTGGCATTTGTGATTTTCCCTATTCTATTCCGTCAGCGCCTCTTCATCATCATTTTGATGACTATCGGCCACGGCGCGGTGCACTGCATACCGTCCGAAACGGTTACGCAGGCGGTCGACCGCCAGGTAGAGATTGACCATTTCAGGTGTATCTTCAAACATATTGAGTTGCTGGACGCCACGGACGAGATGACTGAATCGCACGCCGATCAGCCTGATCAGCATGCGCCGCTGATACAGTCTTTCGAACAGTTCTTTAGCCACGGGGATGAGGACATGGTCGAAAGTGGTATACTCGATCCTTTTCTGAAGCGTGTGTGTATCGAAATTTGAATACCGTATTTTCACCGTGACACATGAGGTGAGCCGTTCTTTTTTCCTGAGTTCGTAAGCCAGCTTCTCGACCATACCGGTGATCAGTTCGCGTAGACGGGTCACATCGGTGGTATCCTGTTCAAAGGTACGTTCGGTGCTGATCGACTTCCGCTCCGAGTACTGGACCACCGGTGTGTGATCGATACCATTGGCCCGCCGCCAGATCTCCGTGCCGTTCTTGCCCAACAGCTTTTCCATCATTTCCGGTGGAATACGGCTCAGGGTGCCTACCGTGACAATGCCCATGGAACGCAGCAGGTGGAATGTCTGGTTCCCGATCATGGGAATTTTACGGATGGAAAGCGGATCAAGAAAAGGCCTTACATAAGTAGTGGGAACCTCTTTTCCTCCGTTCGGCTTCGCTTCCCCCGTAGCGATCTTACATACCGTCTTATTCACCGAAAGGCCATAGGAAATGGGCAGTCCCGTTTCCCTGATGATCCGGCTCCTCAGTTCATCCGTCCACTTCAGACAGCCGAAAAACCGGTCCATCCCGCTGATATCGATGTAATGTTCATCAACCGATGCTTTCTCATAAACCGGCGCCTTCTCCGCGATCACCTCGGTCACCATCCGCGAATACCGTGTGTAAAGTTCCATGTCACCCCTGATCACAATGGCCTCATTACAAAGGTTCCGTGCCATTTTCATAGGCATGGCCGAATGAACTCCGTAACGGCGGGCTTCATAACTGCAACTGGCCACCACACCACGGTCCGACGACCCCCCAATGAGTACCGGCTTGCCATTCAGGCCGCTGTTCATCAGTCGCTCCACCGACACGAAAAACGTGTCCAGATCCATATGTACTATATTCCTTTCCATAAAGCCTTCTCCTCCTGCACTTTTTTACCCGATCACTTGCATTATTCTTTTATTTATTTTATTTTTGATTAAAAACTAATCAATATTACGATTATAATTTAATCATTTTTAAATCATTTGCCAAGTTTTGTTGATTTTTTAACATGGAAAAAAGGGGAGGAGAGAGGCCGGAACGCGCTCTTTCTTATAGCCTGATTCCTCAAATTCAATTGTATGATGTATTTCAGCCCAAACATTAAATTGCTGCGGAAACGCAGGGGCAAAACCCAGGACGACCTGGCCTTTGCCCTTGGCTTAAAGAGGCCCACACTGAGCGGCTACGAAAATGGCGTCGCCGAACCCAGCCTCGAAATCCTCCTTAAATTCTCTGCCTATTTTACTATTGCGCTCGACACCCTACTCAAGATCGACCTGTCAACCCTGACCGAAAGTCAGCTTTACCAGCTCGAACACGGCCAGGATGTGTATATTTCGGGAAAGGAACTCCGGATACTGGCCACAACCGTCGATACGGATAATGAGGATAATATTGAGCTGGTACCTGAAAAGGCCAGGGCTGGCTATGTTAACGGCTTCACCGACCCGGAATTCATCAGTGAACTTCAGGTCTTCCAGATGCCTTTCCTTTCACCAAATAAAAAATACCGCACCTTCCAGCTGAACGGCGATTCTATGTTGCCTATTCCCGACAAGTCGTGGGTGACGGGCGAATTTGTCCAGGACTGGAACAATATCCTCAATGGCGAGGCATATGTGATCCTTACCCACGACGATGGTATCGTTTTTAAGATTATCGAGAATAAAAACAAGGACGAAGGGCGGCTGACCCTCTTTTCACTTAACCCGGTTTACGAACCCTTCGATATCGCCATTAAAGATATCAGGGAAGTTTGGCGCTTCGTTCATTTTATCAGCTCTGAAATCCCGGATCCCGTGATGCCACACGATGAACTGGTGAAAACAGTCGCTGCACTGAAACACGAGGTTGATCAGATTAAGAAGAAGATTAAGGAATGAAATGAATATGACGGAAATACAGCTTTAATTATGTTAAATACGACCAGGCGGATCAAATTGCTCAATTCAAAAAATAATCATTGTTCAACAAATTTTCCTGCTCCCGTAATTTCACAAGGTACCTCATCTGAGAAAGTAGAAAGCGCTCACAGCCAATAACCGTGTTCAGACTGATAAATTTAAATTTGTCCTCCGATGACATGTTCAATGCCCGGGCAACATCATTGAGGAGGATATCGTTTCCTCTGACAGCTTTTAAAAATTCAGGATCGAGCTCATCGGTATAATTCAGTAAAACCTTCAACAATTCAGGATTCTGAACAGGCTGATCGTTGTTGATCAGCAAAATCTTTCCTCCACTGTATAATTTCCCCGGCAGGGGATCCTGATAACTAACTACCTCGAAATTATGAAGGCCTTCAACAACGATCACCATCTCTCCAAGGGAATTAGTTGCAACAATTTGCTTCACCCTTACTTCAGAACCAAAGGACTGCATTTCCGAGTTCTTCATGAAGGGAATCCCAAAACTGTCCTTTTTCTCACCGCAATCCTCTATAAGCTGCTTATAACGCGGCTCAAATATCCTGAGAGGAAGATCTTCCCCGGGAAGAAGGCTTATATTCAATGGGAAATAGGGCAATGTTTTGTCAATATCATTCATACCAGAACTGTCTAATCGGATTTTTCCAAATTAATCATGAATCCAAACCTGAAGACTTTGCTATATCCTTAATAAAGACGGCATTCACGAACGTACAGCAATGAAAACAATCAGTTTTGTCAAATGTTTATGCTATATACTACCCAATTCTTAATTTTAACAATAATAATTTCCTATGTGTTATTTCGTTGAAATCAATCTGCCCCGTAAGGCCCTGGAAGATCGGTTTAATGTCTTTATGCCTTTCGATTCGCGGTATATGCCGGGATTTTTTCTCAATGCCTTTGCCCGACCTTTTTTGCCGGTGATCACTGGCCACTATAACGACAGGGTCCAATACTATAACTGGGGACTCATCCCTTTCTGGGTAAGAGATGAAAAGACCGCCGAAAAGATCAGCAATGGAACCTACAATGCCAAATCAGAAACCATATGGGAAAAACCTTCTTTCCGTGATGCTGCCAGGCATAAACGATGCCTGGTCCTGGCTCATGGATTCTTTGAATGGCATACAACCGACAAAGGAAAAATTCCTTTTTATATTAAGAGGAGGGATGACAAACCCTTCGCATTCGCAGGACTGCACGACTCATGGACCAATCCAGATACCGGCGAGATCCGCGATACCTTCAGCATTATTACCACCAGGGCCAATCCTATGCTCGAAAAAATTCATAATTCGAAAAAGCGTATGCCCGTCATCCTCTCCGAAACAAATGAAAAAGAGTGGCTCCGGAACGATGCTCCATCCACCGAACTGGATAATCTTTTGCTTCCTGCCGACGATGACGTCCTTGAAGCCTGGAGCATTTCCCGCAGGATCGCAACAAAAGATGTGGACCCGTCCGACAGCAGACTTCTAGACCCTGTAGAGTACCCGGAAACACGGGAACTACTGAATTGAAAGGTGGTTGAATCACCTATCCTATTTAGAAGTTATTTTGAAATTTAATTCTCTTTTTTCCTGAGATGTTTATTCATATCCTGTTACACCGGACTCGGGTAAACTTTTCTTTAGAAATAGCCCACTATATTGCGAAATGATGCAACAAATTTCATATCTCTATGTTATTTACACGGAGGTCCAGACCACCCCACTCGTAGTTTTAGGTTTAGTTATTTTTTGGTTATTAGGTTCTTTTTCAGGCATGCATCTATCAAGATGCTTCTTTCATCGGTCTGGACCTCTTTTTTTCTATCTTTTATTTTCCAATAGCTTTATATTTTATGGATTCATTTCTCGGAGAAGTGATGGATCTACAAGTGAGTAGGGGAGTGATATCCTTAAAAAGAAACGATACCTGGGGGTACATGTAAAGGACTATGACACCTTTTCCGAACACGTCCGATCAACTTTCTTGAAACTCCATCCGGGACTAACTTGTTCCATCATGCCTTCTCTTTCTTTCCCCAATTGTTCATAAACCCATCACAAATCCCCCTGAATCATTCTCAAATCCAAGTCCCATAAGTATCCAAACATTATTGACAAATTGTTAATAACTCATGTCGATATATTGTTAAGATAAACCGTTATTTTTATTTGGTGGTGAAAGTTGCGAGGCTTACATTTGTTATACCAAGTGAGCGATAAAAGGCTGCTCCTTCGGAAGGGAAAGTGAAACGTTCTTCGGAACGGGGAGCCAACCCTGAGAATGTTCTTCGGAACTCCTCTCAAGTCCGGGGAGCTAAGCGGATGAAGGGTTAAACCTCCAGCCGTCCACTTTAAAAAAGTTAATCGTTTACGAGGATCTTTGAAAAGCTGGCTCTTTAAACAGGAACCTCTGTCCAGCCCTAACAGGCAGGAAAATGTTTCACATCAGCCAGGCGAGGATCGTAAGACCCAAACCAGCCTGATGGTTTAAGGAGATGTCTCCTGAAACCGGTTCGCCGGGATGAAAGGAGTACAAGGTTCCTCTTCAATATAGTTGAAATACTATGGAGAATGAACCAGCCTCAATAACCGTAGCTTGGCGTTGCTTAGCAGCTATGGCTGCTAAAGAATGAGATGGGAACTATTTCGTCAGAGATGGTTCCCATTTTGGTTTTATACCCTCTCCAAAACCTGTTCCCAATTTCCTATTTGATTAACTTCTGTATTTATTGGATAAGCTCACCAATACCATCCTGTCAATCCGGTTATTCCTTATGCGAATAGACCATGCTTAATCATAAAGCGGATTTCTTCGCATCGCTTACCTACACTGCATAAACCTGACATCCAGAATTTTGTGAAAAGCCTTCAAATGTGAACAAAGTGTTGATAATTTGTGTTCTTCAAGTTCAAGGAATATGCCTTACTTTTACCATGTGAATGGTGAAAATATCCTAAACCGAAATTGTATGCGAGTTAATTTCCTGACGAAATCCATCCTTCTTATCATTCTGTTCTTTTTTGGAGAAATTGCCTTTAGTTTCTCCGAAAAATTCTCATCCAACAGTATGATCAATGATGAAAATATTTCATTTGCCCTGAATCTTGATAATAAATATTCTGATTTTGAATACACAAAACAGGTAGATATCCTCATCACATCCTTCATGGAAAAATTCCAGGTGAAAGGAGCTTCTGTTGCAGTCACAAAAAATGACAGTCTGGTATATGCCAAAGGTTTTGGCCTTGCGAATGAAGAAATGGGTGAACTGGTGCAGCCCGGACATCTTTTCAGAATAGCCAGCGTTTCCAAGCTTATTACTGCCGTCGCTATTATGAAATTGTATGAACAGAAACGTCTGGATCTCGATGAAACGGTATTTGGACCCCAGGGTATCTTGAATGAAAAAGAATTTTTGGATTATAAGGATGGCCGCGTGGAAAAAATCACTATTAGGGATCTCTTAAACCATACCGGCGGATGGTCAAGGTATAACGGAGATCCAATGTTCAATCCCCTCTACATTGCTCGGAAGATGGATTCAGAACCTCCTGCCAATCTGGATATGATCATCCAATATGTGCTTTCCAAACCACTTTCGTTCGATCCGGGTACCACCTACTCATATTCCAATTTCGGTTATGCCGTCCTTGGCAGGATTATTCAGTTGAAGTCGGGGATGCCATACGAAGACTATGTCGTTATGAATATTCTCAAACCAATCGGAATTAACGACATGCATATCGGCCATAGCTTATATTACGACAAATACCCCAACGAAGTCCACTATTATGAGCCGGCAGGTTCGTCAAATGCGCCTGAATTTAACGGTTCCAGTCGTATGGTCCCCAAGTCCTATGGTGGGAACAATATCGAATTGCTGTCGGCTGCCGGGGGCTGGGTCGCCTCGGCTCCTGAATTAGCCAGGTTCATTTCCGTCATAGATGGCTATGCCGGAAAACCCGACATCCTCCGTCCCGAAACCATCGAAATGATGACCGACCCGTTTGAATCGGGAGAAGGCCTCTTTGGATGGCGGGGTACCGACAAACATGGTACCTGGTGGCGTACCGGTACACTTGCCGGTACAACGGCACTTATCATCCGGCTTGAAGATGGCATGAACTGGATTGTACTTCTTAATACCTCCACATATAAAAGAATGAGGATCCATCATAACCTGGCCAGAACTATTTTTGCCGCAACCTATCGGATGAAAAAATGGCCCATCCAGGATCTTTTCACTTACAGGGAAGTCAATACCCCCGGGCCTATAACTGAAATTCCATCCTTTAATCCCGAACTCTGAAATATTCCCCCAATCTGTGGGAATTATTTTTGCATCCTATACAAATAATGATAATTTTAACCCCTGTTAGATCTAAATACAGAGGATGGAATTTATCAGTTCAGATCAGATCGATACTCATTCATTAAACTCTATACATTTCGATATTTTCATCGTTGCTGCAGGGTACGAGAAACGATGTACTTACCTGCTCAAGAATTATACAATATCCGCAGAAAATAAGTACGCCATTGCTTTTAAGGAGAAGTTTAATGAACTAAACCGTAAACGAAATAATGAATTCCTTAAGGAAAATGGTTTTACTTTTTTGGAAATCTCCGGAACTGATGCGCAAAGCCTGGATATTTTTCTCTCAAAGGAAGTCTTTAGCTCAGCCAAAAGAGATCTGAAAATCCTCGTTGATTACAGTTGCATGACGAAACTTTGGTACGCCACCATCGTAAACTTTTTCACCAGGGAGGAAGGGAGATTCAATTCAGTGAGGGCTTACTTTTCATATACACCAGCGTCTTTCAGCATCCCAAAAAGAATAAAACCAGCTAAAAAAGCAGAACCGATACATGTCGGACTTAATAAATTCGATCCGTCGAAGCAAACGGCTCTTGTGATTGGTCTTGGACATGAGAAAGGCAGGGCTGAATTCCTGCGGAAAAAAGTGAATCCCGACTTTATCAGCCTGATGTACGCAGACCCTGCACCGGATAATCAATATGTTGAGAACGTATTCAGAATGAACCAGAATATTATGAACGAGGTCGATGTAAGAAACCTCATCAACTACCCGCTGAATGACATCAATAAAATCAATGACCTGCTTACACAGCTTTGTCTGGATCTCCGCTTGAAATACAATGTAATTCTCGCTCCCCTTGGCCCCAAGTTACACGCTCTGTGCTGTGTTCTTCTCGCTACGCGTTTTCCCGATATCGACGTCTGGAGGGTTTCCGCCGGCAGCAATGAGTTGGCTTATGATCGGGATGCCGGCTCAGATCCGATCGTGTTGGAGGTAGATTTCACCGGTGATGAAGAAGACTTTTAATTACCTGGAGCCTGTATTTTGATCTCTTTCCTCTCTCTGTCAACCCAAAGTATGCATTCATCTGAGGGTCAAATTTATCCCTTTAAAAGCGATGTAAGGTAATATACATCGGCATTACAAGGTTTAAACAATTTATTTCATTTGTTGTTATGCTTCAATGGAGTTCAGATCTACGGCTTTCTAATTTAGAATTAATAATTCCTTAATTTAGTTAAAATAAAAGTTAACGCAATTTTGTATAATTTTGCAAGCCCTTAAACGAATAAATAATTATGGCAAATTTTGAAATTGTAATGCCCAAAATGGGGGAAAGTATAGAGGAGGCAACCATTACCAGATGGTTTGTGAAGGAAGGTGACAAGGTGGAAGAAGATGATGTTCTCCTTGAGATTGCCACAGATAAAGTGGATTCCGAAATTCCTTCCCCGGTTGAAGGTATTGTCAAAAAGATCATGTATCAGCAGGACGAAATAGTTGGAGTTGGTTCCGTCATTGCATTAATTGATACGGATGCCTCCGCAGAAGATGCTGAAACAGATGCCACAGCTACCGAAGTAGCAGCCCCGACAGAAAATGATTCCCCAAAGGGGGAAACTGTTACGCAAAGGGAAAAGGAACCGGTCAAAGAAACCTTTACCGCCTCTGCGATTCAGCAGGATGAGAGTGTTCAGGAAACATCAACCAGGGCAAGGTCTGGTGAAAAATTTTACTCTCCTCTCGTCCGAAAAATCGCAACGGAAGAGAATGTGGCCACCGCTGAGCTTGACAGTATAAAAGGAAGTGGGTCCAACGGAAGAGTACAAAAGAAGGATATACTTGAATATATTGAATCCAAATCGGAAGCAGGAAAGAAAACGATACAGCCACAGCCTACTCCGGAAAAAACAACGACCATTGCAAGTCCAGCGCCAGAAAAACCCAGGGTTCAGGTTTCTGTTTCGTCACACGATGAGATCATTGAGATGGACCGGATGAGGAAGCTTATTGCAGAACATATGATCCGTTCTAAACAGATCTCTGCGCACGTAACCAATATGCTGGAAGCCGATGTGACGTCAATTGTAAAATGGAGGAACAGTATTAAGGACGATTTTCTTAAGCGGGAAGGATTGAAAATTACCTACCTTCCTGTCTTCCTTGAAGCAGCGGCCAAAGCATTAAAGGATTTCCCACTGATCAATTCATCGGTCGACGGTGACCGGATCATTGTGAAGAAACGCATCAATATGGGCGTAGCTGTTTCGCTGGCTAATAATAATCTCATCGTGCCCGTGATCAAGGATATCGATAATTTAAACCTACTTGGCATAACGCAGGAACTCAACAGGCTTGCCAACGCAGCACGTTCAAACACACTTAAACCTGATGAGATCCAGGATGGTACCTTTACTGTCACAAATTTCGGATCCTTCAGGAATACCATTGGAACACCGATCATCAATCAACCACAGGTTGCCATCCTTGCTATCGGAGCAGTTGAAAAAAAACCAGCCGTTTTGGAAACAGCCGATGGTGACGTAATTGCAATCAGACATAAAATGTTCCTGTCGTTAACGTACGATCACCGGATCATCGATGGTTCACTTGGTGGCTCCTACCTGAGAAGGGCTGCAGACTATATTGAAAATTTTGACATAACCCGTAAAGTCTAATTACCTTCAAATTTCTCCAAAAATGACGAAGCAAAAGAAATACCACATTAAACATACAAGTAAAGAAATTCTAGAAAAATGGTTCCGTCTTATGACCCTGGGGCGGATCCTTGACGACCGCGCCCCAAATTACCTAAAGCAGGCTATCGGCTGGTCATATCATGCCCCATACGCCGGACATGATGGAATTCAGCTTGCCATCGGCCAGGTATTCGACAGGGAAAACGACCATCTTTTTCCATATTACAGGGATATGTTAACAGCAATTTCAGCCGGACTTACAGCTGATGAAATAATCCTGAACGGAATTTCAAAAGCTGCCGACCCTGCCAGCGGAGGCAGGCATATGTCAAACCACTTTGCAAAACCAGAATGGCACATTCATAATTCATCTTCATGTACAGGTAATCATGCACAGCAGGCTGCAGGCACAGGCCGTGCACTAAAAAAATACGGCATGAAGGGAATAGCGATCAGCTCCCAGGGTGAATCTTCCGTATCGGAAGGTTATGTTTACGAAGCGATCAACGGAGCCACCACTGAGAAACTCCCTGTCCTGTTTGTTTTCCAGGACAATGGCTATGGAATCTCTGTACCTAAGGCAGATCAGACCGCCAATCGGAAAGTGGCAAATAATTTTACAGGCTTTAAAAATCTCGCCATATTCCATTGCAACGGCAAGGATGTTTTCGATTCGATGAACACAATGTCCGAAGCCAAAGAATTCATCCAGACCCACGGATATCCGGTCATCGTTCAGGCAAACTGCGTTCGGATCCATTCACATTCTAATTCCGACAGGCATGAACTATATCGCGATGATTATGAGATGAATTATGTGCAGCAGTATGATCCGCTGGCAAAATTCAGGAGGATACTGATCCGCTATAACCGGTTTACTGAAGAAGAGCTTACGGCTATCGAAGATATGACAAAGGAAATGGTGAAAAAAGCACATAAGGCTGCGTTGGCTTCACCCGATCCGGATCCGGCAACTATTTTTGATTTCGTTGTCCCCGAAGCAGTTAAATCTGAAAAATACCCGGAAGGAATTCATCAGTTTGAAGGACCTAAGCTTAAACTTATTGAAGCGCTGAACCAGACACTTAAAGCAGAGTTTCATCTTAATCCTGACACCTTTCTCTGGGGACAGGATATTGCCAATAAGGACAAGGGCGGTATCTTCAACGTATCCAAGGGCATGCAGCAGGAATTTGGAAACGAGAGGGTGTTTAATGCACCCATCGCTGAAGATTATATTGTTGGCACCGCAAATGGTATGAGTCGTTTCAATGATAAATTGCGAATCGTTGTTGAAGGGGCGGAATTTGCCGACTATTTCTGGCCTGCGATGGAACAACTGGTCGACACATCCCATGATTACTGGAGAAGCAACGGGAAATTCTCTCCCAATATTACGATCAGGCTGGCATCAGGAGGATATATCGGCGGTGGACTCTATCATTCCCAGACCATAGAAGGCACACTCACCACGCTTCCTGGCCTTCGTGTTGTTTATCCATCATTTGCCGACGATGCAGCAGGATTGCTCCGTTCATCGATCCGGTCTCGCGGTCTCACCCTCTTCCTCGAACCCAAGGCTTTGTATAACAGCCCAAAAGCTGCCACATCAGTGCCCGACGATTTTGAAGTGCCTTTTGGAAAGGCGAGAATAAGAAGGGAAGGAACGGATCTTTCCCTAATCACCTACGGCAATACAACACACATGTGCCTTGAGGTCGCTGAAAAGCTGGAAAAAGAGATGGGAGTTAATATTGAGGTACTTGACCTTCGTTCTCTTAGCCCGCTAGATGAAGAAGCAATAATTAATACCGTCAAAAAAACCGGTAAAGTACTTGTCGTACATGAGGATAAAGTATTTGGCGGTTTCGGGGGTGAAGTGGTTGCACTTATCAATGAGAAAGCCTTCGAATTCCTCGACGGCCCGGCACGACGAGTTGGATCCACCTTTACTCCGGTTGGCTTCAACCGTATACTTGAAAAAGCCATTCTTCCAAATACAGAAAAAATACTGGCTGCCACAAAGGAATTGCTTCAATATTGATAAGCGTCCCTGTCTGCCGGGCCTTTTGCTAATTGTGATTATTATATGTCGGTCATACATAGAAAACTATCATAACGTATGAAAAAAACAGCCATTGTATATAGCTTTAATACCGTAAAATCTGGTAAAATCGCAACTAAAATTAAAGATGCATTCGGTGATGATACCATTGACATGCTCAATGCTGAAGAGATCAGTGCCCAAAAATTCCTTGAATACGAAAACCTCATTGTTGGTGTACCTACATGGTTCGACGGAGAGCTTCCAAATTACTGGGACGAATTTCTCCCTGATCTTGAAGAAATTGATATGAAAGGCAAGACCATTGCCATATTCGGTCTTGGAAATCAGAAAGGCTACCCTGAAAATTTTGTCGACGGGATTGGCATCATGGCTGATTTTTTTGAGGGCCAAGGTGCAAAAATAGTGGGCTTTACATCAGCCGACGGATACGATTTTGAACATTCTATGGCATTACGTGACGGACGTTTCTGTGGACTTGCTATTGATTATGAAAACCAGGCATCCAAAAATAAAGAACGCATAAGCGCCTGGGTTGACCATTTAAAGACTGAATTAAACTGAGTTCCTTTCCCTGTTGGCAATCAGGCATTGACCACCGGAGACAAAATTCAGGAATACAAGCGGTTATTCCTGTAATAAGAAATTAGTTGATAACTTTTAGATCGGAAGAATATCCGGGCATTTTCCTTCCTGATCTTAAACAGTATATGATATTTATTGTTATTTAATTAAAGAAAATCTGGTTTTTTAACTTAATTATTATTTTTTTTGCAAATAACTTTAAATCTTATCGGTTGGCGAAACACTGAGTTCTCCTTCCGGTATTTTTTTTATTAAATAATAAGGCTATGGCAAAAGACAGAGTTTACGTATTCGATACTACCTTGAGAGACGGGGAGCAAGTTCCTGGATGTCAGTTGAATACAGTTGAAAAAATTGAAGTTGCGAAGGCGCTCGAAGCTCTGGGAGTTGATATCATCGAAGCCGGGTTTCCTATCTCCAGTCCTGGTGATTTCAATTCAGTTGTTGAAATTTCAAAAGCGGTCAGTATCCCAACAATATGCGCACTAACAAGAGCGGTTAAAAAAGATATAGAAGTAGCGGCTGATGCGTTGAAATATGCCAAAAAAGGGAGAATTCATACCGGGATAGGTACTTCATACTATCATATTCACCATAAATTCAACAGCACTCCTGACGCCATCATAGAAAGAGCGATTGAAGCTGTAAAATACGCCCGGAATTTTGTCGACGATGTAGAATTTTATGCTGAAGATGCCGGACGTACTGAAAACAAATACCTCGCCAGGGTGGTTGAAGCGGTCATCAAAGCCGGTGCAACGGTTATTAATATTCCGGATACCACAGGATATACCCTGCCAGAGGAGTTTGGTGCTAAAATCAAGTATCTGATTGATAATGTTAAGGGTATTGAGGATGTAGTGATAGCTACTCATTGTCATAACGATCTTGGAATGGCCACAGCCAATACGATCTCAGGCGTAATCAATGGAGCCAGACAGGTTGAGGTAACCATAAATGGTATTGGTGAACGTGCAGGTAATACTTCTCTTGAAGAAGTAGTGATGATTTTGAAAAGCAGAAAACACCTTGACCTCAATACAAATATCAATACCAGGAAAATTTATAAGACCAGCAGGTTGGTCTCCACGCTCATGCGGATGCCGGTTCAGGCAAACAAAGCGATCGTCGGAAGAAATGCATTTGCCCACTCCTCAGGTATACACCAGGATGGCGTGCTAAAGAAACGTGAAAACTACGAGATCATAAATCCACGGGCTGTTGGCATCAATGAATCAGCCATCGTGCTGACAGCCAGGAGCGGAAGAGCTGCTCTGAAGCACAGACTTGAGAAAATCGGCTACAAGATGGGAAAAGAACACCTGGACAGGGTATATGATGAATTTCTCACGCTGGCTGATCAGAAAAAAGACATCACCGAAGAGGACTTGATGATCCTTGCCGGAAAAGAGGTGAGTGACAAATCCAGAAGGATACACTTACGAAACCTCCAGGTATTGTGCGGGAAAGGTACTGTTCCTGTAGCTACAGTTACTCTCGAGATCAATGGTCAGAAGACCACTTCAACAGCCTCCGGAAACGGACCCATTGACGCTGCTTTCACTGCCGTAAAACAAATTGTGTCCAAAAAAGTACGGCTGGAAGAATTCCTGATCCAGGCGATTACAAGAGGTAGTGATGACCTTGGAAAAGTACACATTCAGGTCGATCACAAAGGACTGATGTACTATGGATTTTCTGCCTCCACAGATATCGTCACAGCATCTGTGGAAGCATATATTGATGCACTAAGCCAGATTGTCGTCTGACCTGTTCGAATTCGGGATAACATCCCAAATCAGGCTTACATTATCTTCGGGCTACCGGGAATCGTTAATCATACACTTCTCAATTCGAAATTGCCCTTCTTTAGAGCTATTTCGCTGCATTCTCCAAAGGCACCACAGAAGCTATGGTACGCTCCTAAATATTGTAGAACGGAGTTTAAGGAACACCGAAAGGAAATAGTACAGAGGCAATTTGGAATAAGGTAGCTGTCCATATTACACCTTCAGGAAGTGACGTTGCGATCTGTATCCGTGATTAACTCTTTTTTAACTAACTCACAAATAACGTGCTTCTTTGTCACCGCAATAACGGAAGTCTGGCCTGATCGACGCGATGTATAACAGATAAACAGGACGTTTCACAACTACCGGCATTCACATGGAATATTTTTTTTATCGGTATATTCTAATTTTCAGCTACATATCATAAAAATTGATCCCTAAACAATTTTTTCTGCATCATGTTGAATAAATAACTTGAATGAGTTGTCTAAGCTAGTATAATAACAGAAGGTGCCTGACCTCAGAAAGGATGGACATGAAGCAGAAAGAATCCGCTGAGACCGATTTTTACCAAAAACCAACGCTCAAAAAAGAAAGAATGAAAAATTATATTATTGCTGGAATACTGTACCTTATTTCTATTGCGGCTTATTCACAACCTCAATCCTATGGCGGATCCAGAAGTGGCGTTGCACCTGAAGGAACGATCAAGGGTCAGGTTATGGATGGCAAAGCCAAAAGACCAATGGAATTTGCCAGTATTGCACTCTATCGTTCCAAAGACTCCACCCTTGTTACCGGCGGCATCTCTTCTGAGGATGGTACTTTTACACTCAGGGATGTCCCCGTTGGCAAGTACTATCTGGAGGCAAATTTTATGGGCTACAATAAGAAGCTTATCAATAATGTCATGATCACCCCCCAGAAAAATACATTCGATGCAGGATCTATAAGCCTTTTGGAAGCTACCCAGAACCTGGATGAAGTGGAAGTGGTGGCCAACCAGGCGCGTGTCGAATACAAGATTGACAGAAAAGTGATCAGTGTTGGACAGGACATTAACGCTGCGACAGGTACAGCAGCCGACGTTTTGCAGAACACACCATCCGTCTCTGTAGATATTGACGGAAATGTGAGCCTCCGTGGAAGTTCCAGTTTTACCGTCCTTATCGACGGGAAACCGACACCACTTTCAGGTTCGGATGCCTTGCAGCAAATACCGGCAAGTGCTATCAGAAACATTGAAATCATTACCAACCCGAGCGCCAAATTTGATCCCGACGGTATGGCCGGTATCATTAATATTCTCACTAAAAAGAATGCACTGCAGGGTCTGTCGGGAGTATTTAATGCAAAACTGGGGACACAAGATAAATATGCAGGGGACTTCTTACTTAGTTACCGGACAAAAAAATATAATGTTTACGGGGGTCTCACCTATCAGAACAATCAGTATAATGGTTCCTTTGTGTATAAAAGTTCACTAACATCCGACAGTACCACGAGCAATACCTATAAATTTGGTGAAAGGAACATGCACAGGGAGGGCAAGGAAGGCAAACTGGGTATCGATTATTACCTGAATGACAAGAATACATTATCACTGTCGGGTGAAATTGGTGACCATTCATTCTCATTCGGAGGAATCCAGAAAATCAGATATTATGGTGATGCCGGTACAATGGACAGCTATACCAGAAGTACCAGCGAAAGTTCCCATGGCGGCAATTATTTTAATACGAACTTGTCATATACGCATAAATTTGATGATAAGGGCCATGAGCTTGTCGCATTCGCCAACTATTCGAAACAGAATGGAAACGACTGGGACCATCAGTTTGAATATGCCACAGACAGCGATTTCCGCATTCATGAAAGCAATTCAGACACATCTACTTTTGGTACCAAATCTACCTCTCCGGGTGATGAGAACGAATTCCGCGCGCAAATTGACTATACGAAACCCCTTGGAGAAAACGGACGCTTCCAGGCAGGCTACCAGGCTAGGGTCGATGATGAATATGAGGCCTTCAGCTTTTACAGGTATCAGCCTGAGAGCGATATCTGGACCCTCGACCCTTTATATACCACAGGCAACAAGTTTTTTAGGGATATTCAGGCGGTATATACAACGTATGGGAATAAAATTGGAAATTATCAGTTTCAGGCCGGATTACGCGGTGAATACACCGATCGTCGTATTAAAGACGACAGAGTATCAACGGCAAATACGATCAACCGATTTGATCTCTTTCCGACCCTCCACCTGGCACGTAATTTTGAAAATGGCCACCAGGTCATGCTCTCCTATAGCCGAAGGATTAATCGTCCAAGAGGATGGTATCTTGAACCCTTTATCACTTACATCGATGCGCATACGGTAAGGAAGGGGGATCCCAACATCAATCCTGAATACCTGAATTCTTATGAGCTTGGATATCAGAAAACTTTTGGTACGTCCTTCATCTCTCTCGAAGCTTACTATAAAAACACCATCGATAAGATCGATCGCATAATTCAGGTTTACGACCAGAGTAACCTTATCCTGTTGCACACCTATGGAAATGTAGCCACGGATAACTCACTCGGTGCTGAACTTATGATCAATTATGCCCAACTTAAATGGCTGGAACTCAATCTTAGCGGATCATTGTACCGGTATTCCGAAAAAGGTAAACTGGAAGGACTTAATATCTCCCGTGAAAGTACCAACTGGGATTCTAGGCTAAATGTAACGGTTAACTTCTCCACCAAGACAAGACTCCAGGTACAGGCATTCTATGGTGGCCCTTCAGTCACAATTCAGGGTAAGGAAGAGGGATACATGTGGAATAACGTTGCAGTGCGACACGATTTTCTTGACAGAAAGCTATCAGCAACCCTGCAGATCAGGGACCTGCTGGGAAGCGCGAAACATATATCCACCTCCTATGGAGAATCTTTCAGTACATATATGAAGTATAGCCATGAACCAAGAGTTATTATGCTCTCTTTGAGTTATAAACTCAATAATTTCAAGCAGAGACGGCAGGATATGCAAAACGGCGAAGGTCAGGACATGAGTGGAGAGGGTGAGGTTTTTTAACGACATGTCAAACGAAACAACAGAAAATTTCCGGTGAGAGTAGCGTTCATAGAAAAGTGGTAGTGAGGGATTAAAAATTTTCACACCGAAAATTGGCAATCTCAAATACATCGGGAAGCTTTTACCAATTCAAAAACACAGGACAACTTGTATTACATGGTTGTCCTGTGTCAATTTTGACAACTAAATTCTGGATACAGTTTAGTTTTTATAAGAGTTTGACGGATTGTCAGTCTACTGTTGTTGCAACTGAATTTATGTCCTGAAACGATTATTATCACATGCATTTAGTGAATTGATCTTTTTTGGCCGGTATTTTGTTAAGGATAGAACACCGGTTACTAACGACATTTTCCAGCCTGTATGAAAAGGATCTATTTACTGACAATTTTGTTTTGTTTAGCTTTATCGCTGCGAGCTGTTGAAGCTGCTAAGGCTCCTTCTGTAACAGTATCCGGCTATGTAAGAGACGCAGGAACCGGAGAAGAACTTATAGGGGCCAATGTTTTCGTAAAAAAGCTCAGTAGTGGCTCCATCACCAACCAGTACGGTTATTACTCTCTTACCCTTGCTCCAGGGATGTATAGTCTTACATATTCTTATATCGGGTATACAGCCATGGAGAAGATGATTGATCTCAATGCTGATACAATCCTGAATATCTATCTAGCGGAAAATGCAGAGCAGCTTGAAGAAGTGGAAGTGAGCACTCGCCGGAAGAACCACAACATCACAAGTCTTGAAACCGGGACCATTGAATTACCGATTCAGTCAATCCGAAAAATCCCTGCATTCATGGGTGAGGTGGATGTGATCAAATCCATTCAGATGTTACCGGGTGTACAGGCAGCATCAGAGGGCACCTCAAGTTTCAGTGTCAGAGGAGGGAGCACAGATCAGAACCTTATCCTGTTGGATGAGGCCACCGTTTACAATGCATCACATTTTCTTGGCTTCTTTTCTGTTTTCAATAATGACGCCATCAAAGACGTCACGCTTTATAAAGGAGATATCCCTGCCAGTAGTGGCGGACGGCTTTCTTCTCTGCTTGATGTCAGAATGAAGGAAGGATCTACGAAGAAGTTCGGCGGAACAGGCGGACTGGGGCTGATCTCGAGCCGTTTGACACTGGAAGGACCGATTGTCAAGGACAAAACTTCATTCCTTGTAGCGGGACGTCGATTTTATGCCGACCTTTTCCTGCCCTTACTGAAGAATCCGGATATCCGCGACAATAAGCTTTTTTTCTATGATCTCAATGCAAAGATCAATCATATTATTAATGATAAAAACCGCCTTTTTATCTCAGGATACTTTGGACGTGATGTCTTCGAAAATCAGTTCGCAGGAATGCATTACGGCAACCGTACGTTGACAGCGAGGTGGAATCATCTGTTTTCACCTAAAATATTTAGCAACTTCACGATCATAAGCACCTATTACGATTATTTCCTTGGGACACCTAAGAGTCAGCCAAATTCGTTCGAATGGCGCTCAAACCTTCAGGATTACAGCATCAAGGCAGATTTCACCTCCTATGCAAACCCACTTACAACGTTTAAATTCGGATTCAGCAGCACATTCCACCAGCTAAATCCGGGAAACACAAAAAGCAATAGTGCGGAAAGTGCGTTTATCTCCTTTAAAATACCTGACAATTATGCGCTGGAACACGGCATCTATGCAATGGGTGAGGAGAAACTCGGTTATAAATGGTCGGTGAAATACGGATTGCGGCTTTCAGCTTTTCAGAATATAGGAAGAGCCACTCTTTATCATTTTGATGCCGCCTATGAAAAGACGGATTCAACCGTTTACCCTTCAGGGAAAATATTTAATACCTATGCCGCCCTGGAACCACGATTGGGCGCAAATTATGCCATTGATGACAACAACTCGGTAAAATTTTCCTATTCCAGGACAGCGCAGTATATGCAACTGGCTGAAAATTCAGTTGCAGGCACACCACTCGCCATCTGGTTTCCGGCTAGCCCGAATGTCAGACCCCAAATCTCTGACCAGGTCTCAGCCGGGTATTTTAAGGATTTCGGTCAGCATACAATTCAGACCTCGGTGGAACTGTATTATAAATCCATGCACCATACTATCGACTTTAAAGATCATGCGGCGCTTCTCCTGAACCCGGAACTGGAAGGTGAGCTTCGTACAGGGAGGGGATGGGCGTATGGTGCCGAATTTCTCATCAGGCTCGACAAAAAAGATTTGAACGGCTGGATCAGTTACACACTTTCAAGATCGAAAAGACAAATCAAAGGTATTAATAACGACGCAGCATACAATTCACCCTATGATAAGCCAAACGATATTGCAGTTGTAATCAATTACCGACTGAGTAACAGGCTGGAGATGGGCGTTAACTGGATTTTCACATCCGGACCTCCATATACCTTCCCTGTAGGCCGGTATGAGATTCTGGGTAAAGTCCTACCCGTGTATTCTAAACGAAATGAATACCGTTTTGAAAATTACCACAGGCTCGACGTTTCAATTACACTCAAGGGGAAAGATAAGCCAGGTAAATTATGGCATTCAGAATGGAATTTTTCTGTTTATAATGCCTATGGAAGAAAGAATACCTGGGCCATAAACTTTGTACAGGATGAAGATAATCCGGAGAAAACATATGCGGAGAAGACCTACCTTTTTTCAGTAATACCAGCAATTACATATAATTTTAAATTTTAATGCGATGAGGTCGTTTCTGAGGATTTTTGGTATTTCAATTATGATCGTCGCTGGCTCCTGCACGGAACCCATTGACAATATTATGCTCGACAGCACCTACAAGCATCTCGTTGTATATGGCGAAGTAACCACTGTTCCAGGGAAGCAGCAGGTCGTTTTGAATTCATCTGAGGATTACTTTATTAATCACGCTTTACCGCCTGTTTCCGGCGCTTATGTTTATCTGACAGACGGGATAGATACTACTGAACTGACTGAAAGTGATACGTTAAAAGGAGTTTACCAGACAAAGGACGGTTATTTTGGGGTGGCCGGAAGAACATACAGGCTGACTATTGAACATGTTGATATCAATGGGGATGGGAATTATGAGACGTATCAGGCCGAATCCTATCTGCCGGATGTCAATCCGCTGGACAGTATTACTCTTAAGTATTCGGAAAATTCATTTACCTCCGGTTGGGAAGTTCAGGTTTGGGCTAAAGATCCCGGCGATGTCCGAAATTTTTACTCATTCAAAGCCTGGAAGAACGGCATTCTGCTTACCGATACACTCACAGAATACATTGTTCAGAACGACGATCTTTTTAACGGTAATTTCACCTACGGCATTACGGCTCAATACCTGAGCGATGATAACGGCTCGGAAAAGGCTTATCCTGGTGATACAATTACCTTCGAGATCGATGGTATTACCGAAGCCTTTTTTAATTTTATTCAAGACGCCCAGTCCGAATCATTCGGGAACAACCCGCTCTTTTCAGGGCCTCCTGCAAATATTATCGGTAACATCAGCAATGACGCCCTGGGATTCTTTACCGCCTATTCAGCCGATACGGCAAGTCGTATTGTACCTGACTATTCATCAGACAATTAGGTGATTTTGTCAAATTCCTGATACAAGATTTCAGAAAAGCATGTAACTTTGCTTATCTGGTCTAATTAAAAACTATTTGTCATGAAAGTCCTGAAAATTATTGGTATTATCCTGCTTTCGCTGGTACTGGTATTTTTTATCGTAGGAATTTTCCTTCCCAAAAATGTGTATTTTGAAGAAACCAAAGTCATACCGACCGATCCGGTGGCTGCATACACACAGGTAAATGACCTTAGAAACTGGGAAAAATGGTCTCCGTGGTCGGAGATGGACCCCGATATGAAAGTAACTTTCCACGGACCTTCGGAGGGTGAAGGCGCTTCATACAGTTGGGAAGGGCCGGTTGTAGGCACAGGTACCCTTACCATCCTTAAAAACAAGCCCTATCAGAATGTCCACTTCCTGCTTGATTTCGCGGAGCAGGGTAAATCGGAGGGAGGTTTTAATTTCGAAGGGGTTTCAGGAGGTACCAAGGTAAGCTGGTATATGGAAATGCACGATATGAAATACCCGATGGAACGGTGGTTTGGACTTCTTATGCCTTCGATGATGAGAAAAGATTTCCGCCACGGTCTCGACAATTTGCAAAATGTACTGATGAACTGAATTTTTTCTGAACCTGCTCATATTACCGGTGTTTACCTGTAAACATCGTAAACACCAATGGTACATCAGATGCAAAAACCTGAAAATCACCTGATCATTATTTTTGGCGCATCGGGTGATCTTACAAGACGAAAATTGATCCCGGCACTTAATAACCTGTTCGAGCAGGGACTAATGCCGGATCAGTTTGCTATTCTCGGGCTTGGCCGAACCAAATTGAATGACAGCTCCTTCCGGCAAGAAATAAAAAAGGGTCTTTTGGAATTTACGCCGGGAACGAAGATATCTCAGTCATTTATTAACTCAATTCATTATAAATCTATTAATTACAACAGCGGTGATTCCTACCATACATTAAAATCATCGGTTGAAGACCTGCAAAAATCAATCTCCTGTGGTACCAATCTGCTGTTTTATCTTGCCACGCCGCCTAGTCTTTATGAAGTCATCCCAAAAAATCTGTCTGCCGTCGGTTTGAATCATCGAAGTTATAAAATCATCATAGAAAAGCCGTTCGGTACTGATCTCTCATCGGCACAAAGACTGAATAACCAATTGCTGGAACACTTCAATGAGGATCAGATTTACCGTATCGATCACTACCTTGGAAAGGAAACGGTTCAGAATATTCTGGTGACCCGTTTTTCAAACAATATTTATGAGCCGTTATGGAATCGTAATTATATCAATCATGTGGAAATTACGAGTGCCGAATCTATTGGTGTAGGGAAGCGTGGCGGGTACTACGACCATTCCGGGGCATTGAGGGATATGGTCCAAAATCACCTGCTGCAGCTTGTCGGCCTGGTTGCCATGGAACCTCCGGTAAATGACGATGCTACATCGATAAGAAATGAAATGGTAAAGGTATTTCAGTCATTGCGACCTCTCAGTAAGGAAGATATCATATCGAATGTGATCCGGGGACAATACTCTGAGAGCAAGGTTCGGGGTGAAAAAATTTCAGGTTACAGAGACGAGGAAGGTGTAGATAAAGCTTCACGTACAGAAACTTTTGTGGCCATGAAATTTTATATCGACAACTGGCGGTGGAATGGCGTTCCTTTTTATATCAGAACAGGAAAATGCCTGCCTACAAAAGTCACGGAGATCGTCATTCATTTTAAGCCTACACCTCAGCATATCTTCAGTGACAGCAAGGGGGACAGGAATGGGTCCAATAAATTGATTATCAGGATACAACCTGATGAAGGTATTCTGATGAAATTCGGAATGAAGGTACCAGGCGCTGGTTTTAAAGTGCAAACTGTAAATATGGATTTCCATTATGCTTCACTATCCGACAAACGCCTGCCAGAGGCTTATGAGCGACTTCTTCATGACTGCATGGTAAATGATCCTACCCTTTACTCACGTGGTGATGCGGTGGAAACAACCTGGAAATTCATTGAGCCGGTACTAAAGCTTTGGGCTGGAAATTCCGCACTACCCCTTTACGGTTACCCTGCAGGTACCTGGGGTCCTGAAGTCGCCGATACACTCATTGAAGAACCTGATATGACCTGGCGATACCCATGTAAAAATTTGTCTGATGACGGCATATACTGTGAATTATAAGAATATTGTCACCACGGAAATATTTGACAAGGCAGGGGGAATGACAACTGCATTCCTCCGCTATCTCTCAATGGAAACCTTGAGGGCAGCAGGAAACGGGAATGATTTCTTCATTGCCATGTCAGGAGGTTCCACCCCTCTAAATATATTCAAATCAACACCAGAAGGCTGGGGCTCACCCTTCCTTCTCAGAAGAATGAAATTCTACTGGGGAGATGAACGTTGTGTGCCTCCCGTTGATGAACAGAGCAATTATGGAAATGCGACCAGGTTTTGGTTTAACCGGTTAAAAATACCGCCTGGGAATATTCAACGCGTAAAAGGAGAATCGATGCCGGAGGAAGAAGCAAAGCGCTACGGAGACCTTCTAACGAAGATGCCAATGAAAAACGGACTTCCCGTTTTTGATTTAATATTACTCGGCATAGGAGAAGACGGCCATACGGCCTCAATTTTTCCTGAATATCTTTCCTTGTTTGAAACGCAGGATCTTGTGGTGGTAACGAATCATCCGGAGTCGGGCCAGTCACGAATCACGATTACCGGCCGTGTCATCAACAATGCCCGAAATGTCCTCTTTCTTGTAACCGGTAAAAGAAAAAGCGAAATTGTTAAAGATATATTCTCGGATGCTGAAAAAGCTATGAATTACCCAGCTTATCACGTGCGTCCTGCGGGAAATATTCATTGGTATCTCGACCTTGCCGCTGCAGGCCCGCTCAGCAGAAATAAATAAATCCCGTTAATATCGGCGTACCAAAAAAAATGCAGAACCTGCGTTCTGCATCTTTCCTTTATGTGTGCGAAGTATAATGATCAGTTTAATCCTTGCTGCCTGTCGTTGATCACTACCTGGTCAATGGTGTGAAGAGAAGCCATGAAAGCTGCTACTTTAATAAACTTCAACCTGATTGCGTTTTCTGACGTCTATCTCTGGTCTGTCTTCCCACATGCTGACAAGTCCTGTAACGGCAATGTAACGGTTTGAGAAATATCTCTCCGGCCTCCAGCTAAACCTTCTTGCGTCACGCCCTGAAAGTACTGCGCTAAAATCGTGGTAGGGGTAAGGGCCTCCAAAGTACAGGTAGTACTCGTCTGTTTCAGGAGCGTAATAGGTCTCATAAACCATACCGTAAACCCTGGCAATTTCACCGATGTAAGCGTTTGCATCATAGGAGGAGATAGTGTTTATCCGGTATCCGAATGGGTAGTACCATAAGTGGTAGTCGGGATAAAGTACGACGTATTCGCGGTACATTCTATCACTCCAGATGATATCGACGTGAGCCGGTTCCCTGTAAGGATAATAAGATCTGCGGTATTCAACAGGTCTCGGTACATATTCAATATGAGGAGCTGGTCTGACGACCCTTCGGGGTGCAGGGTTAACATAGACCTTGCGGCGTTCGGAATAGGTCTGACCGGTTTTTGGATCGTAAACATTCGTTTTACTGGAATTCACCGTAGTTTGGTTTCCAGTAGTCCTTGGAGGTGTAGAATTTGAATGGCTGTTACCGCGGCTAGTGCCGGAGGTATTTGTCTCACGGCTTCGGGTTGTTGTCGTTGTTGTACCGCTATTCGTACGTGAGCGGTCTGTCGTGGTCGTGGTTTCCCGGCTGCGGGTAGTTCTCGGGGTAGTCCCTGTATTACGATTCGTTTCGGGGGTGCGGACTTCCCTGTTGGTCGGTGTACTGCTGCCCCTGTCGGGTCTTGCACTGGAGTTGGTGTTTGTGTTGCCCGGTGTTGCAGGTTTTGTTTCCCGGGCGGGCCTGCTGGTACTGCTTACCCCAGAATTATTTTTATTCTCCCTTGGTGTGGTGGCCGCAGGCGTTGTTGCTGCTTTTGTACGGGGTTCCGTTGTGGTTTCCTTCTTCGTCTCCGTAGTGCTGGGTTTCCTTTCCCTGTTGTTTTGCGCGCTTAAGCTCAGTGCGAAGAACAACATTGCTGATATGATTATTAGTTTTTTCATGGCTTTGGTTTTTAATGGGTGATGTCTGGTCTTTTTCGATTTTGCGGTCTGACATCCGACCCGGTTAATTCAAACAACGTTATGTCCTGCTAAAATCAAATTCTTTGCCAAAAAATTCAAAAAGGCTTAAGTCAATATCAAATATTTCGTAAATATCTGAATTAATGGTAGTTATAAATGATAAATTTATCCAGGCATACCTTTTTTTATTAGAAAAGATTTATAGTAAATTTAGGCAGACCATTTACCCGATGAACTATTCCAGTCAGAATGAAAAAGATGTAGCAGACAGTATCAGGTATGCCAGCTACATTCAGAATGCAATGATGCCTGATATGGCTGAGTTCAGAAAAGTACTACCCGAAAGTTTTGTGCTCCACAGGCCAAAAGATATTGTTAGTGGTGACTTTTTCTGGATGACAAAGATACAGGACCGAATAGCCGTTACTGCTGCAGATTGCACCGGACATGGTGTGCCTGGAGCCTTTATGAGCATAATGGGGATTAATTTTCTGAACCAGGTGGTTTCATTCTGTATTCCGGCCTCAAATAAACTTTTAAATCAGCTCCGGGAACACATAATGAAGACACTGCGACAAAGTGGAAGCCAGGATGATCAGAAAGACGGCATTGATATGGCACTTTGTGTTATTGATTTGGAGAAAAAACACGTGGAATTCTCAGGCGCGAATAACCCGCTTATCTATTTCCACGAGGGTGAACTTAACGTCATAAAGGGAGACAGGATGCCAATCGGCATCAGCCCGGTGGAAGAACAGTCATTTACAAAACATATCCTGCCATTTTCCAAAATTGATTCTTTTTATATATTTTCAGATGGTTATTCCGACCAGTTTGGGGGATATAATTATAAAAAGCTTAAATTCAAAGGCTTTAAGAATATTCTTAGAGATATCAATCCCTTTGATTACATAAGACAGGAGGAAAACCTTACCTCCGAACTGATAAAATGGAAAGGAAAATACGAACAAATTGATGATATACTCGTAATTGGTATTGGTTTAGAACAATTCAAATAATGAAGCTCAACGCATTCAGGATTAAAAATTACAGATCCATCATTGATACCGGCTGGACCCGGCTTGCACCAGACAACATCACAACGCTGATCGGTCAAAACGAATCAGGCAAGACCTCAATCCTTGAGGGGCTGAATAGTTTTTTCCATGGTAAGATTTATGATGACATCTTACGGAGTGATCTCACCTTCCCGGAGACATCATGCAGCTTCATTTTGTCACCTGAAGAGGTTGAAAGGATCCAGGATGAAAACTCTTTTCATCCCCGGGTCGCTGAGCATATGAAGGAATCCGGAAGTATAACCCTTAACCGCAAATGGATCAGTAAGAATGATTCTATCCTCTTTTACGGCGATGATACAATGCTCCAGGAATTTCGGGAGATGGAAGATCGGGCCAAAAAGCTGGAAGAAGAACTGATCGCCAGGGTTGAGCATATCCTCAACGAAACAGCCAGAATTATTGAAATCCAAAATTCAGAAGGGCAGGAAAAAAACAACCTTCGATCTGAATTGAATGGCATGCATTCAAGAATAGAAAAACTTGAGAAAATTATACGCAGATCCCGAAATGAAAAGAAAAGCGAAAGCGCAAAAGCTGAATTGTTTGAACTCCAGAAGAATGAAGGTCTTCTTAAAATAAAATTTGATAAAATTGATGCCTCTTACAGGGATAAGAGCGAAAAGTTGGATGCCCTGAACCGGGTCTCAGATTATGCCCGTCGCTTTACACAAGCCAGGAATGCTAATCTGGATCTGCAGAATGAGATCTCGGCAGTCACAGCCAAGGTCAATGATATCAGGGAAGTGATGCTGTATACCGATGATGAAAAAAGCATCCATCAGTTGAATCAGAAACTGAGAAATCTCCAGGCTGAAATCATTGAAAAACAGCATGTGCTTGAGGAATACCTCAATTCTTATCAGTTTGCAAAGGAATGTTTTAGTCTTGCCCTGGAAAACCAGGAAGGTGATGACATCGAGGTAAAAGCATGGAAGAAGCTGGAAGAACTTGAAACCGGGAAATTGCTTGAACATGCCGGTGAAGCTTTATTCCCATATATCCCTGATTTTAAACTCTTTGAGGATTTCAGTAGCCTCCTGCCAAATAGCATTGACCTGGAGGATATCCTGAACAAGGATTCGCAAGTAGAAGGGTATAATGCTGCCCGAAATTTCCTGATCGTGTCCGGTCTTGATGCCAGCTTTTTTCAAGCCAGCAATGACAGGATCCTGAAACAGAAAATTGAAAATCTCAATGGAGAGATCACCCTGCATTTTCAGGGTTACTGGCGGCAGAGCCTTGGCAAGAAAAACAAAATCAGGCTAAACTTTGAACTCGAACATTATGATTTCAGCCATCCGGTGAACAAAGGTAAGCCATACCTTGAATTCTGGATTAAGGACGAGCATGAAAGACTTTATCCTAAACAGCGTAGCAGGGGAGTACGTTGGTTTCTTTCATTTTTCCTCGAACTCAAAGCCACTGCGCTGGAAAACAATCGTAAAGGAAAGATACTCCTCATAGATGAGCCCGGACTAAGCCTTCATGCGAGAGCACAGGAGGACGTGCTGAAAGTTTTCGAAGACCTGAAGGAAAATATTCAGATTATCTACTCAACACACTCGCCACATCTGGTAAATACCAACAAAATATATCGCCTTCTGGCCGTTCAACGTGCCGATCAATTTGACGATCGTTCGGAAACGAAAGTCTATGATGCGCAGTCGCTGTCGAATGTTTCCGGCGACACACTATCACCTATTTATACACTCCTTGGAACCCAGATCAGCGAAAGTAATTTTGTGAGGGAGAGAAACAATATTATCGTAGAAGATACGGCTGCCTTCTATTATCTGAAAATACTCCACGATATTTTCGCTCCTGAAAAACAGATTTACGTTCTCCCGGCAACAGGCATATCTTCCGTTATCACCCTTGTTAATCTTCTGACTGGGTGGAAACTGGGCTATGGCGTTCTGCTTACTGATACACCAGAATCCAGAAAAGTGAAAGAGGAGCTTGCTGAAAATATTCTCACCCCTTTAACAAAGGAAAATGAAAACAGGATTTGTATCCTGGAGGGTTTCGAAGGGTTGGAAGATCTCTTCTCTACCATTGACTTTAAAAAATACGTCCTGGGAAAGAGAATCGGTATCACAGAGAATAATCTTGTGTACATTAAGAATAATAAGCTCAGTCGTTCGTCCCTTGCAACGTCATTTGCCCTGATGTATCAGAATATTAAACTGAAACCGGAAGATTTTGATGAAGAATCCCGGGAAAATTTCAAGGATCTGATTCGCAAAGTTATGGATATCGCAGGCTAACGAAACATCCGTTCCAGCTTTTCATTTAAGGGGAGAACATAAGGATAGATTTTACATGCCACACAATATCCAAACGCGACCTCCAGAAAACTGAACAATCCCAGGATGGCAACGGGTACCATCGCCGTCCCGACCCCTGATGTAATTCCGAATACTAAAGCCAGTACAGATAGAATCAAACCCACGCGTGCTGCAAAAATCTTCGGTCCCGCATTGATCATCCTTCCGTCAAGAGAAAGGACGCTGGCCATATAACGGTTCAGATAAATAACAGGGCTGAGCCTTCCTTCGTAGATATTCCGAAGTAGAAAATCGAATAACAGGACAACCAAATAAACCAAACTCCCGGTAAAAAAATAAGCAGCAACAAATAAAACAGTAAAGAAAGCATTCATCCTGCTCACGATCTCATTTGTATTCTTTGCGGATACGGGGCAAATTTTAACCATGATTAATCTCTCCACATGATATTAAAGGCTGCAAAGATGGTCTAATAATTCATAGTAGCATAAAAAACCGTATTCTTTACATCTTATTTAACATAGATGGAAACAAAATAAAAAACCCCGGCTTTCACCGGGGGTGCTTAAATGTTTTTCTCAGTAATGCTTATAATTCATTTGGTGCTTTGCCGTCGCGCCAGTGTTGCTCAATCTTTTCAAGTGTGATGCCTTTCGTTTCGGGAATATATTTGAGACCCCAGATAATTCCAAGAATTGCGACAACCGCATACACGAAAAATGCCCCGGCCGGATTTGGATCCGGTTCTGTAGCATTCTGATTCATGATCTCCATACCAGGACCGGTAAAGAGCCAGGCAAGCTTAAGGAATGTAAATGTCACGATAGCATTGAACAACCAGTTTGAAAGTGAACCGATGCTCATACCAAATCCCCTGACCTTCAGAGGGAAGACCTCAGAAATGATAAGCCATCCGAGTGGGCCAAGGCTTACTGCAAAGAATAAGATATAAACAATAATACTTCCTACCGTTATATATTTGAGTGAAGGCCCAAGGCTGTCCTTCAGAAGGAAGAAAGTACCCAATGCCGTCAGTGAAGCAGCCATACCTACCAAACCTATAAAGTACAATTTTCTTCTCCCTAGTTTATCAATCAGGAACATGGACAGAATAGTCGCCAACACATTTACTGCGCCAACAATTATCGTTGCTGCGATGGCAGCTTTTGCACCAGAGAATCCGGCAATGATAAAGACGGTGGGTGCATAATATATAATGGTATTAATCCCCACAAATTGTTGAACGAACATAATACCTATGGAGATAATAAGTGCATTTCTAAGCCAGGGCTTAAATATCTCCCTCCAGTTAGTTTCCTGAAGTTCTTCCCTCCTGATATCTTCTTTTATTTGATTTATCGCTTCCTCAACCAGTGCGGGATCTTCAACCTTAGCCAGAATCTTACGGCCTTTGTCTACCTTCCCTTTACCAATAAGAAAACGTGGCGTTTCGGGTAAAAATAGCATGCCAATAAACAGGATCAGCGCAGGAAAAACTCCAACGTAGAACATCCATCTCCACGAAAAGGGATTTGATTCGTCGGCAAATGCATGATCGCTGAAGTAGGATACAAGGATCCCAATGGTAATCATAAGCTGGAACGAGGAAACCAAAGCTCCCCTTACCTTCGTTGGAGAAATTTCAGAAATGTACAAAGGAACAGTAAAGGAAGAGATCCCAATGGCAACCCCGATGATGATTCTGCTAAAGGCCAGAATTACCGGGCTGCTTGCAGCGCCAGTAAGAATGGAACCAACAGCAAAAATGATAGAGGTGGCAATGATGACCTTTTTCCTACCAAAATTATCAGTAATACGACCGGAGGATAATGCACCAAGGACTGCACCAATGAGTGCTGCAGTGGTCACTAATTCTTCCTGTCCCGTTGAAAGACCCCAGCTTTCTTTGAGAAAGGGAAGGGCCCCGGAAATGACACCTGTATCAAAACCAAACAGCAACCCGCCTGTAGAGGCGACGGCAGCTATCACGATGACAAGGGTCATGTTTTGTTTGTTTTCCATTTTAGCCATAGTCAGTAATCAGTTTTGTTTGTAATGGCATCTAATATACAAACATCTCTTAATTCTCCTCCGAAATGTTAATAAATAATGAAATATTATTCTTCCGTTCAGGATGGTATCAAGATGATTTATATCACCATAATAACTAAGTTATATCACCGGGAAAAGCGAAATTTCATGCCGGGTTATCCTATTTTTGAACTGTCCCAATTATTCAGAACATCATGCTTATATTGGGTACTAGGAAACTTTTCATAGTATTGGTTCAGTGTTGAATTATTAGAGCTAACGAGGAAGAGGCGGCTGGTTACCGCCTTTTTTTTATGCTTTCGCTTAAAGGAGAAAATTGTTTATCTTTCTGTGATTTTTCAACTTAAACTCCAACTATAATTCTCCTACAATGAAAAGGAACCTTACGACGCTCCTCGCTCTGCTAACATTCTTTATCACTGCTTTATCACAAAATACCCTCCAAAAGCCTGAAGACTTCTTTGGCTTTGTTCCGGGAAGTGACAGGAATCTCTTCACCTATGAGCAACTGATCAGCTACCTCCAAAAACTGGATGCATCATCCGACAAACTTGAGATGCGGGAGATCGGAAAATCTCCGATGGGTCGGCCAATGTACATCGCCTTTCTCTCAGCTCCCGAAAATATAAAAAACCTTGACAAGCTGGCAGTAATCAATAAAAAATTAGCCCTGGATCCTGACCTGCCGGCTACCGCACTTGACGATCTCACGAATAATGGAAAAGTATTTGTACTTGCCACGCTTTCTATGCATTCTACAGAAGTAGGGCCTTCTCAGTCTTCACCATTGATTGCATGGGACCTATGCACCACCGCCGATCCGGAAAAACTGAAATGGATGGCTGACGTGGTATATATGCTGGTACCCTGCCATAACCCCGACGGAATGGATATGGTGGTTAAATACTATAACAAAACCAAAGGAAGTCAATATGAAGGAGCAGCCCTGCCCGCGGTTTACCATAAATACACCGGTCACGACAATAATCGCGATTTTGTGATGTTAACCCAGGAAGATACACGTGCCATTTCAAGGATCTACGACCAGGATTGGTTTCCACAGGTGATGGTAGAAAAACATCAGATGGGGATGACCGGTACACGCTATTTTGTCCCGCCAAATCACGATCCTATTGCCGAGAATATTGATGAAGGCATCTGGACCAGAATGGGCATCTTTGGTGCCAACCTGATGAATGATATGACGGCAGAAGGACTGGCAGGCGTATCTCAGAATTTTCTCTTCGATAACTACTGGCCGGGTTCCACAGAAACCTGCATATGGAAAAATGTCGTTGGTTTCCTTACCGAATGTGCCAGTGCCAGAGTAGCTACACCGGTCTACATCGAACCTTCGGAGATCTCCGTTGAAGGAAAAGGTCTTGCCGAATATAAAAAGAGTGTAAATATGCCGCTTGTCTGGAATGGCGGCTGGTGGAAGTTAAGTGATATCGTACAGTACGAGCTCACCTCCACATACTCTATCCTTAAAACAGCATGTGCCAATAAAAATGATATCCTAAAATTCCGGAACGAACTCTGCCGGAAAGAGGTCAGCCTGGGCAAGACCAAAGCACCATATTATTATATTCTTCCTTCAGATCAGCATGATAAGGGTGAATTACCTGAATTCATTGGTCTTATGCAACGACACGGGATTAAAGTTTATAAATTAACAGGTGACATTGAATTGCAAAACATGAAGTTTTCCGAAGGCGATGTTGTCATCCCGTTGTCTCAGCCATTTCGGGCATTTATCAGCGAAGTGATGCCAAAACAGACCTATCCCGAGCGCCACTACGTCCCGGGTGGGGAGGTGATCAAGCCTTATGATATAACTTCATGGTCCATTCCTCTTCATAGTGGGCTTAAGGCCTGCGAGATTAAAGAGATACCTGCAGATATAGAGGATAAAATGACCGAAGCTGATCCTGAACCATCCATTTCAATGCCTGAAAAGACGGGAAATTATATGCTTTTTAATGTCACAAACAACGAAAGTTTTAAAGCAGCATTTACAGCTTCCGCCAAAGGTTATGAAACCGGACGTACAACTTCCGCTCAAGTCATTGCCGGGACCACCTTGCCTTCGGGTAGTTTCGTGATCAAAACGCCGGCACATGACGCTTTACAAGGATTCCTGGAATTATTTAGCGTAATGCCTGTATTTGTTGATGAAAAGCCGGACTGTAGTGAATTTCACGTACCTGCCATAGCCCTGGTTGAGACCTATATGCATGATATGGATGCAGGCTGGACGCGCTATATTTTTGACAGCTATCAGATCCCGTTTAAAATCCTGCATCCTGGTGACTTCAACAAAGCCAGTCTGAATGATTTTGACGTCATTGTATTTCCTGACAGCGATAAGGATCTTCTCATGGAAGGTAAAGTCAAGCGTGGAGACAGTTATCGTATAACCAGTTACGCCCCGGAATTTACGAAAGGAATAGGGAAGAAGGGCCTTCAGAAGATCGTGAAATTTATCAATGACGGCGGTACCGTAGTATCATGGGGCGGATCAACCGGTCTGTTTGAAGGTCCGCTGAGTTTTGAAAAAGAAAAGGATGAAAAAGAGGAATTTCAGTTTCCGGTAAATGATATTGCAGGGCAGCTTAAAAAGGACGGATTATTTTGCCCGGGTACACTGATCCGGTTAAAACTTGCACAAAATCATCCGCTTACCGCCGGTATGCCTGAAGAGACTGGCATCTTCTTCCAGGGTGAAAATGTATTTATGAGCAGGGTTCCTGCATTCGATGTCGACAGGCGGGTTATCGGAACGGTACCCGAAGAGAATATTGTGATGAGTGGGTATTGTGAGAAACCTGAAATGATCGGAAATAAGGCCCTGATGCTCTGGTTGTCAAAGGGTAAGGGACAACTCGTCCTGATGGGATTCAGCCCCCAGTTCAGGGCTTCAACGCATGCAACATACAAACTGCTTTTTAATTCCATATTGCTGACTAATAACAACAATCATTAATTATCATTAACTAAAACGAATCTCATGTCTATGAAAATTACTGAACGACAAAGTATCATAAGGATACTCATTGTTCTGGTCATCATTGCGATTATTGTTCTGATCAGTGTAAAGACTGAGAAGGGTAAGAGAAATTCGGAAATCGCAAATGTTACCGACACCATTGCCCTATTTAACGGAAATGATCTGAACAACTGGCAAATTGTTCTCAAAGACAGCCTTGCCGCACCGGATTCCACATTCTTCGTGAAAGACGGTATGATATGCACAACCGGTGAACCGTTTGGCTATGTGAGAACCAAAGAAAAATACTCCAATTACAATCTGTTGGTTGAATGGCGTTGGCCCAAAGATGCCGGCAACAGTGGTGTTTTTCTGCATGTAAATGAGGATAAGGTATTCCCGGAATGTTTGGAATGCCAGCTTTATCATGGAAATGCCGGCGATTTCATCGCTATGGGAAGACTCGATTTTACGGAACATCTGGATAAAACTAATATGGCTGTAAATAAATTACATGATAGTTCCGAAAATCCCTCGGGCGAATGGAACCTTTACGATATCAGGGTGTCAGGCGACTCAGTAACGGTTTACGTCAATGGCGTACTCCAGAATACAGCATCGGCGCTAAACCGTACAAGCGGCTGGATTGCCTTGCAAAGTGAAGGTGCACCGGTTGAATTCCGCAATATCAGGCTCATCAGAAAGGACTGAAGAGGATTAATTTCAAATTTGTTCCAGTGCCTGCCCTGCAGAACTCACAGGGAGTTTGCATGTTCCGTCATGGCAAACATAAATCCTGTTTTGTCCCTTTACGAACCGTTCATGGAACAAGGACAGGGAACTATGTTCCTCCGCCCCGGCAAAAATGACATCAGGAAGGTATTTCCCTGTAAAGCCTTCCCTTGACTTTTTAAAGTCGGGGCCTGTTATTACAACTTCTTTCGGACCCTGCTTCATCAACAAAGAGAGCTTTGCCCATCCGGAAAAGAAAGAAGGTGCCTTTCTGAGATAGGGTATGATATTCTGTACCATCTGGCGCGCAATTCCTGCATACATCTCGTTGTCAAAATAACGTGAAGCCAAAAAGAGGGCATGGGCGAAGACGGAGTTTGATGACGGAATAACATTATCCGTAACATCTGTCTGCCTGATTACTAGGTCTGATTGTTTAGCGGAAGCATAATGAAACATACCGGTATCATGGTTGAAGAATTCCTGTATCACCTGTTCAATAATTTTTTCAGACAGTTTCAGCCAATCTTCTTCAAAACTAATTTGGTACAACAACAGAAAACTATCAATGGTAAAGGCATAATCATCCAAAAAACCCGGTGTATTGCCTTTGAGGCTGCGTTTTACCGTAGACGCATCTGTCACCAGGTTCATCCTTATAAATTGACCAAGCATAAGTGCGGAATCATAATAATGTTGTTCTCCGGTAGCCTGCCATGCCTCAGCATAGGCCTTTACCATTAGGGAGTTCCATGAAGTCAGTATCTTTGTATCCAGTGTCGGTTTTTCTCTCTGTTTGCGGTAGGAATTAAGCTTTTTTGAAATTTTCGCGATGATCTTCACAATTTCAGCGGCAGGTACATCAAAAAGAGCTGACAATTCCTCTGTTGTCTTTGTAGCAGCCAGGACATTTTTGCCGTCTTCCCAGTTACCATTCTTTGTAACACCCCAGTAAGATTTTACAAGCCCGGAATCACTGCCTGCAATTTCGTCAATTTCAACCGCATCCCAGGCATAATATTTTCCCTCCTCATTTCCACTGTCTGCGTCCATCGATGAATAAAAACCACCTGACTTACCGGTCATCTCGTTTTCTAAAAATCCTGTGCACTCTGATAAAGCCCGTCTGAAAAGGGTGTTCCCTGTCAACGCGAAGAGTTCAGATAAAAGACTGATAAACTGGGCATTATCATACAGCATCTTCTCAAAATGCGGTACAATCCACTTCCGGTCTGTCGAATAACGGGCAATCCCGCCGTCTAGCTGGTCGTAGATGCCACCCCTGATAATCTTCGATGTTGTAAGTATTGCATGATCCAGCGCCGGCTGGAATCCCGAGTAATGATAAAAGTGTAAAATATACCTGTATATGCCTGGCATAGGAAATTTAGGCACTCTTTTCATACCCCCTTCTTCCGGATCAAATTCCTCAGAAAGGGATTTATATATATCTTTTGGATTGGAATTGTCAAAATCCCCGACTCTATTCTTCACCAATTCAGAATTTGCGATGCCATCATATAAACTTTCTGCAGCCTTATTAATTTTCTGAGGAGTAGTACTCCAGATATCCTTCAGTTGAAGGATGATGTCTTTTAGTTGAGAAGGAGGGAAATAAGTGCCTCCATAAAAAGGCTTTGCTTCAGGAGTAGCAAAGCAGTTTAAAGGCCAGCCTCCATTTCCGCTCATTAGTTGAACAGCCGACATATAAACCTGATCTATATCGGGCCTTTCCTGACGATCGACCTTTATACATACGAAATTATTGTTTAGTAATTCTGCGATCGCTTTATTTTCAAACGACTCTCTTTCCATTACATGACACCAGTGGCAGGATGCATAGCCGATACTTACAAAGATCAGTTTATGTGCCTTTATTGCCATGTCCAATGCCTCTTCTCCCCATGGCAGCCAGTCAACCGGGTTATGGGCATGTTGCAACAGATATGGACTGTTTTCCCCGATGAGACGGTTCGTATGTTTCTCCATAGTACCTAAAAACTTTTCCATTCTAACACATGTTAACATAATTAGTTTATCAGGATCAGCCTGATTGTTAACCTGAATTTCCGAACCTGTTAAAACGAAACACCATGGACCGTAAAATTGCTTCACATTATGAAATTGTAAAAAAGCACCACCCTAATTATCTTAAGGCTGTAGAAAAACTTGGAGATGCTGCCAAAAACGCCGGACCACTCGATGAAAAGATGGCTCAACTCATTCAGCTTGGAGCATCCGTAACGCTAAAATCGGAAGGTGCAACACACAGTCATACAAAGCGGGCCATTGAAGCCGGAGCCACACACGAGGAAATCAGACATACCGTCCTGCTATTAACCAATACCATTGGCTTCCCAAATGTGATGGCCGGAATGAGCTGGGTGAATGATATACTGGAGAAGGAGTCTTAAATCTTATTTTACTACTGATTCCGGATTCTTCTTTCACACTATCCTGATTCGGTGAATAAAGATTACCGAAACCTCCATTTTCTCCATGACTGTTATTTATTCTATTATTTAAAATGATCATCCTGGAATCCATGCATTGTATGGATGTTCCAAAGACAGCCTCAGATTTCTGAGAGATACTGGAATCACGGATATCCACACCGGAGGAATTTATGACCGAGATGGTTACGCATACACTATTCGGGCCGGATGAAACAGGAAAAATTATTTTTCAGTATTTTGGTTCTCAATATGAACATAATGGATTTTTCTAATTTTCCTTATACATAATCTAAAATAAGTGATTCAACCCCAAAAATTCCCGTTCATCGTCTTTTTCTTTCCCAGCGGAGGATCCATACATACATTTGATCCAAAATAGTAACCACCAGGATCATGAAACACATTTATTTCATCTTTTTAATAGCCCTATCCAGTGCCTCCTTTACGAGCGCTGAGGTTGCTGAAGGAAGCCTTAGACAGGATATCATCGGCACCGTTGTCGACAACATTACAGGTCAGCCACTGATTGGAGCCACAGTGGTCGTTTCAGGAATGGATCCGGTGATCGGCACGATAACTGATGCAACCGGCTTTTTCAGGCTGAAGGGTGTTCCGCTTGGACGCCGTTCCATCGCCGTAAGCTACGTCGGTTATGAAAAAGCCGTCATAAACAACCTGCTGCTTGTGAGCGGAAAAGAAATGTCGGTCGTTGTGAGGCTTGAAGAAAAACCATATGATATTGAAACCATTACCGTCAGGCCCGACCAGAATAAGGAAAAGACGATAAACGACAACGCCATCGTAAGTGCCAGGACGTTCTCGGTAGAGGAGACAGAGCGTTTTGCCGGAAGTCTGGGCGATCCTGCACGTATGGTCGCCAATTATGCAGGTGTGATGACGCAAAATGATTCCCGCAACGACATTATTATCCGAGGTAATTCACCAATAGGTGTACTATGGCGTCTCGAAGGGATTGAAATTCCTAATCCCAATCATTTTGGTGCGCTGGGTACAACGGGTGGACCGGTAAGTATGATAAACAATAACCTTCTCGCAAACAGTGACTTTCTCACAGGAGCTTTTCCGGCTGAATATGGCAATGCCATTGCAGGTGCTTTTGATTTGCGATTACGCTCCGGAAACAACCAAAAAACCGAATTTACGGGTCAGGTTGGCTTCAATGGTTTTGAAGCAGGGGTGGAAGGCCCTCTGATGAAAAAGGAAAGTGGGACAAATCCAAGTTATCTCGCCAACTTTCGCTACTCAACCCTGGAAGTGTTAAGCGACCTGGGGTTTAGTCTCGGCACCGGTACAGCCATCCCAAAATATAAGGATTTCACCTTTCTGGTGGATGTACCCGGAACGAAAGCCGGACGCTTTAAACTGTTTGGTTTGTGGGGAAACAGTTATATAGAACTCGGCAGGGATGTTAGTGATACACTTGAGAACTCTTATAACTCCCGAGGCATCGCGACAAATTTTGGCTCAGACCTGGCAGCTTTCGGCCTCAGCCATGTATATTTCCTAAATGAAAAATCTAAAATCAAAACGATTGTATCCTGGCAACAAACAAAATCGAGAGCCGTACTTGATTCATTGAAAGAGGAGGGTGCTCTCGTTCAGCCCTATGTCAGGAATTACGAAGGTGAGAACAAACTTTCCCTGTCAGTTCAGTATAGCAGGAAGATCAATTCTAAGAATGACTACAGTATGGGTATTAATGCAGATCTCTATACTATTGACTACCTGGATAGTGTACAGAGCTCAGAATACAAGAAGTTTGTTACCTACGCCAATATCAATGGAAATATGATGCTCTATCAGGCCTTTTCGCAATTCAGACATAAATTCAGCGATAAATTAATATCATATTCCGGATTGCACCTGCAATATGAGGTACTCAATAACCAACTGGCTGTTGAACCCCGGCTCGCTCTTGAATACCGGTTAAGAACAAATCAGACCCTTAATGCCGGTTTTGGAATGCATAGCCAGTTGCAGCCTAGAGTGGTTTATTTCTATCAGTCCTACCTTGAACAGAACGGATCATACCTGAAAACAAACGAAGATCTGGGATTTACCCGCAGCAACCACTTCGTAGCAGGGTATACCCTGATGATAACAAAGAATATCCGACTTAAACTTGAATCCTACTATCAGTACCTTTACGATGTTCCGGTAAAAGCCTCATTCAGAGAATTTTCTATGCTCAATGCCGGTGATAATTTTGGTATGCCAGCCGAAGATTCATTGATTAATAAAGGAAAGGGGCGTAATTATGGTGTTGAATTCACGCTTGAGAAATTTCTGAGTAGGGGATCTTACTTTCTGGTTACAACATCACTGTTTAACTCAAAATATCAGGGTTCGGATGATATGTGGAGAAATACCGCCTTTAATGGAAATTATGTAATTAACACCCTTGCCGGATATGAATGGCCTCTTGGAGAAAAGATGACGCTAACCATCGATCTGAAATCAGTATTGGCAGGTGGCCGCAGGTATGTTCCGGTAGACGTGGATGCCTCCATCGAAAGAAATGAAGAAGTACGCAACTGGAGTGATGCCTACGCCCACAAGTATGATCCGTATTTCAGAACCGATCTCAGATTTGGTCTCAGGATGAACGGAAAGGGTTTCAGCCAGGAATGGGCGATTGATCTTCAGAACATTACCGGTTACAGAAGCCTTTTTATTCAGAGTTTTGATGTCTCAAAAGGTGAGGTTTATGACGTATACCAACAGGGCTTCATCCCGATGTTTTTATATCGCATCCGCTTCTGAAAGGGAAAAAATTTGTAGTTTAGACTATTCCAAAATGATGGAAAACTATACCATAAAAAAAATGATCCCGCTTATTCTGCTCACCGCGGTAATCATCGGTATTATCTACATTCTGGCAAAAGGGGAAGAGGCTGTGAAAGGCGGTTTTTTTCAGCTGGCTCAGGGACTGATCATGACAGCAGGTCTCTGGATAGGATGTATGGCAATTGTCAGATACCTCTGGAAACGATTTCCCTGGGAAAGAACTCCAGTCAGGCACCTGATTTATGAAATAATATTAATTGCTGTTTATGTCATCGTTTTCGCTCTTCTTGTCTTGTACAGCACAAAACTGGCAGGAATTGAAGTGGATGTTGAAAACCCTGTTTTGGAAACCTTTGTTACGTTTCTTATTACCTTCCTTATCACAGCTATACATGAGGCTGTTTTTTTCTATTTCCAGTGGAAAGAGAACTTCTCTAAATCTGTTCGCCTTGAAAAGGCAAACATTGAAGCCAGGTACGATACGCTGAAGGCCCAGGTAAATCCGCATTTTCTCTTCAATAGTCTTAATAGCTTAACCAGCCTTGTTGATGATAAACCATTGGCTGTTAAACATATACAAAATATGTCGGCCTTTATGAGATACCTTCTTAATAACCACGAAAAGGAGCTGGTGCATTTGAAGGAAGAGCTGGAAATGGTCAGCAATTATATAGAAATTCAAAAATCCAGATTCGGAGATGCGTTGATATTTATTAATGAAGTGGAGGAGAAACACCATCTCTATCTTATACCACCTCTATCCGTGGAGATGCTTGTTGAAAATTGCATAAAACACAATATAATTTCAACGGAGAAACCCCTCAGGATCATCATCAGACCAGAGGGTGAAAAGTTGGTTGTGGAAAATAAGAAACAGCTCATCAAGGGTGACATTCCTTCCACCGGACACGGTTTGGAGAATATCCAACAACGATATCGGTTCTTTACATCCAGAAAAATGGAAATTATGGAAACGGATCTCACATTCAGAGTCGATCTTCCACTTTTAACCCTTTCCTCCCAATGATTAAAGTACTGATCATCGAAGACGAGAAAGCGGCTGCAAACAGGCTCGAGAAACTGCTGCTGAATGCAGAACCTTCGGCTGAAATTATCGGACGTATGGAAAGCATTACAGCATCGGTGAATTGGCTGAAATCAAATCCGGCACCGGATCTTATCTTGCTCGATATTCAGCTTTCCGATGGACAAAGCTTTGAAATCTTTCGGCAGGTAAACGTAGATTCCTTTGTAATTTTCACCACTGCATATGATGAGTATGCCATCAAAGCATTTGAGCTAAACAGTATCGATTACCTTCTGAAACCTATCGACAGCACTAAACTGTCGCATAGCCTTCAAAAATACAGAAAACTCAGTTCGTCCGGGCCAGTCATGAATAGGGATGAAATAATTGCTCTGCTCAGCGGGCAGCAGAAAATCTATAAAAAACGCTTTCTCGTAAATGCAGGTACAAGGATAAGATCAGTGGAAATGGCCGAAATTGCCTGGTTTGTTTCCACCGACAAGTCCACCTTTCTTTGTTCTTCCGACAATGTTTGGTATCCGGTGGAATTTTCTCTCGATCACCTTGCCGACATCCTGGATCCTGACGAATTCTTCAGGATCAACAGGAAGTATATGATCAGCTTCAGGGCCATCGATAAAATCCATGTACTCTCAAAAAGCCGGATCCTAGTGATGATCCGGCCTTCTTCCAATGAAGAAATTTATGTGAGCGCAGCCAGAACCCATGAATTCAGGCGGTGGCTGGACAGGTAACTGTCACTTTTTTTCTTTTTCCTTCTTCTTATCTTTTTCCAGTTCCAAAAGTGTGTTCTCCAGGTTTTGCTGCGCTTTCTCAAGATGTTTTTGTGATTCTTCGAGTTTCCTGGAAATGTTTTCGTTATTAATACGTTCCACTGACTCTAACGCTCTTTGAAGTTGTTCTTCAAGCTGTTGAAGATCCGGGTGGCTGATGAACACATGTGATGAATCTGCAATCAGGACACGTAGCGGATTCATACCTGTTGCGGAGAATGACATGGTTTTGTCCCAGTCAATATCTTCAAAGTTCTTCTCAATCTCATCAAAGTTCATCTCATTCAGTTGGAAGCTATCGTTACTATCCAGAGAATCGGGGCTGAAGAATACATGATTGTGGAATTTATTCTGGTCGAATTCGGAAGCTGCCTTGTCCATGATCACTACCATGCTATCTGATCCGGGATGAATCATAAATACGTGGTTTCCGTTAAGTTCAAGCAAGAATTTATCCTTGTCCATATCCTTCTTTGCTCGTTGGATTTCAACTTGAATCTCCTTCATCTTTTGTTCCGACAGCTTACTATTCAACAGAAGACTCAGACTATCCAATTCGATCTTTTTCGTCTCCAACCTCATCTTTTCATTATCTGCATGCTTTTTACCCTGATCCATATCTACGATGGCAATCCGGATCTTCTTGTTGATCGCGGCTGTGTCACTATGACTCAGGCTATCCCTTGCATCCTCTATTTCAATCCGGATCTTCTTCATTCCATTTTTCTGCATATCATCCGATGACATTTCGTCTTTTTCTGCGTCTGCCCTTAAGGAATCCAATGTTTTTTGTATCACATCCTCGTAATCTTTAAATTTCGAAGCGGAAATATTTTTCCCGTCTACTTTAAGCTTATCAAGCTTTTCATTCTTAAATTCCATCTCATAGGTGTGACTTTTACCTTTCTTGTCATCCTGTTTGATCACGACAGTACGTTCGTCAACCGTGATCAGGGAGTCTGATGCTGTGGTATTGCCATTTGGAGAATGCAGCAGGTTGAAGCTAAAATCTTTTCCCTGATCGTTACCTTTGATACTAAGTTTGTTCATCGCTGCGGCACCGGTAATTATTATAATTCCGAAGCCGGCGAGTATAATAACTCCAGCCAATAATTTATCTGATATCTTTGTTTTCATATGTTCGTGATTTAGTATTCGTTTAATCCTGTCCAGAAGGTTTCTCCTTCCGCTAACCAGCGCAACGGCAGGGTAGGAGGGTTTTAACTGGTTTTCAGCCATATTGGCCAGCGCCTTTGCATATGTTACCTTTCCGGGACAACTGGCAAGGGCCATATCATCACAGCAGTTCTCACGCTCATCTCTGATCCGTGCAGAAATCAGGTAAATGGCCGGATGATAAAAGAAAAGCATTTCTATAACAGATTGAAATATATTGAATAGGAAATCTTTACGCTTGATATGAGCCAATTCATGAGATAAAATGGCTTCAGCCTGATCAAATGGCATATCAGCAAAAAAACCAGCAGGTACAATGATGAGAGGTCGGAAATAACCCAGAACTTCCGGTACCCTAATAATAACCGATTCCAGCAACCTGACCGCCTGCTTCACACCAACCCTACGGCATAAAGCCTGAAAAGCAGCGCTTACGTCACCGGAGGGTGTGCTGACCCCCAGGCGGGCATGACGATGCATGTACACCGAACCCATGATAATGCGGAAACACATGATGACCAGACCTGTGAGGTAAACCGTTACGAGCCCCGGAAGGTATGGTCTGAGCCTTTCTGTACCGTAATCACTTTGAATTCTTCCCGGATCTGCCACCGGATGTGGAATCACAGTCGTCTCATTCATGGGTAACAACCGCGCTATCCCCGCCAGATCCTTGTTTTCAGCTTTATAATACACAATAAATGTGATGCCTGCCAACACAAGACCTGACAGCATGGAAAATATTGCCACCCGGTATTTTACCGTCGATGCGGTTGGCCCGAGCGATGTAAGCACCAACTGCATAACCAGGTATACCAGCGCCAGCTGCCAGATGGAATGAACAAGCATCATTCCGATGGCATAAATCAGGTTGAAATGTAGTAGTCCTGCTATCATGATTGATCGCGTTTTTCAATGTTGTCAAGAATCTTTCGTATTTCATCCAGCTCCTCCTGACTGGGCTGATGTGTACCGAGTGTACGCATGATAAGTTTGGATGCCGAGCCCTCAAACGCTGTTTTAAGCATCCTGTCGATAAGACGATTCTGCATGGTATTTGCTTCAACAGCCGAAACGTAAATATGAGACCGTTCTCCTTCATCTCTTAGTACCAGCTTCTTCTCAAGCATGATCTGCATAATCTTAAGGGTTGTTGTATACCCAACCGGCCGCTGTTCGTTCAGTTTCTCATTCACGAATCGTACTGTCGAAGAACCATACTTCCAAAGAATATTCAATACCTCGAGTTCGGAATCGGTTGGCTGTTGTGTTGATGTTTGTTCCATGATGTTTGTTTAATACAGGACGTTTGAATCCAACATTTTTGTAAGTGTTCCGGATGTCACCTATTAAGATACAAACCGTCCTGATATGAAATAAAACCTGTTACGAATCTTTTCGTAGACAAATATATACGAAGATGTTCGTATAAGCAAGAATACGTACGATAAATTTCGTAAACAATTGTTAAATAATGTTAAGAAGGACGGGGGAGGACGTAAATGAACCACAAATCATAATTTCTGAAGCTCGTCTTTTTTTTGTACTTTTAAATTTTGAGAGGCAATATTTTTCAGCGAGATCTTACGAGAAATTTACTAAGAAGCTTTCACTAAATCAGGAACCCTTCTTTTACAAACAGGCATCTCACGTAATCATGATTAAAAAACCTAAAACCTGTCAGCAATGGATTACAAATCGTTCAATTACACACTGGATATGGGACAGCCGCCGGCTGAATTCAGTGACCCTGTAAAGGCATTGTGGTGGGAAAGAAAGGGTTACTGGGAAAAAGCCCACGACATCGTACAGAATTTGACAAACAAGGATGCAGCATGGGTACACGCCTATCTGCATCGCAAGGAAGGTGATGAAATGAATGCCGCATACTGGTACGACAGGGCAGGGAAGAAAGATTCCTCCCTGGATCATGATGATGAATTCAGACAGATGATCGAAGTCTTACTGGACAAATAATAGAACTTCTGCACTTCATAGAAATATTCTTAAATAGACGATAGCATAGAGCAGCCAACAGCAGGTATCCTTATCCTGGACTTTTTTTGTTGAGATTATATTCCGGATTCGTTCTCCGAAAAAATTTCTGCCGTATAAACGAATAATTCAGCACTCTTCCATCCGTCCCATCCCAGACCGGCCTTATCAGCCGAACAGTGACCCAGGAATTCTTCTTTTGACCATCCCGTTTCAGTCGCGACCTGTGGAAGAAATGTACCCGAAATATTGCCTTTTTTGATAAGAATGCCATCTTTCCCTAATACAAGTTCGTCGATTGAGGTAATTTTTTTAAGCGGGCTTAAAACAGAAATACTTATTCTGACTGTACTCAACTCATCGTATGTAAGGGGACCGAAACGATGGTCCCGTACGGCGGAAGAAATGGCCATTTGTTCTACTACCCTATAAAGTGGTTCATTAGGAAGAAATCGTCCAATGCATCCTCTGAGGCTTTTTCCCTCGTAAAGTGTTATAAACACGCCTCTTTTTTCAAGCAGAACATCCGGTAAGACATTTTCATCATAGTCCATTACCTTCCCGGTCCTTAGGTAGTATTCAAGACTTTCCCTTGCGATTTTAAGGAGTAAGGATTTAACTGAACCTGTCAGGTTTGAATCTTTTTCTTCCATTGAAGATAATTTTTGGGTGATCAGCATGGCGTAATAACCTACAACACGGTTTTTATCTCCAAACTTGCTGTCGCCTGAGTTTTGGTAAAAAAGTGGTGTACACGAATATCGGCTTTCATCATGAAAGAGCCGCATTACAACCAGGGCAGAAGGCCAGCCGCACATTGGTGTGAGCAGTCCTGAAACTGGTTTGCGTTCAATGTTCCTGACGTATCCGGCAAAAAATTCCGGGTCAAACGACATGAACGCTTTTGCTGTGAGACTGTCGGTTTTCACAGCATCCCTGTAGGATGGATAGTGAGAGAAATCGGTACTGAGAATAAATAAATTACCTTCTGTCTTGTATTTATCCAGCTGTCCGGCAACCGAGGCAATTACTGAAGGATCAGAAGTCCCGAGTAATATGGGTACGATCTTAAATGACTTTTTCAGGTAAAATTGCAGGAAGGGTAGTTGTACTTCAATACTGTGTTCTTTCTTGTGTGAAACGGCATCGAAAGTAATGTAAGGGGATCCGGAAATTAATGCATCCGCAATCTCCCTGTTCACGACGACCTTCCCGAGTGGTGTGATATAATCGCCCGCATTGTAAACGGATGCCCCGTCAAATTGCTCGTAGTGCGACGTGCCAATAATAAAAATATTGTCATACTGAGTGTCGGGATCGAGCTGCGCATAACTCCAGGCGGATACCCTTCCGGAAAATATATAACCGGCATGAGGTGAGACAAGGGCCACAGGTATATTTTTTCCTGAAGGTATTTCTCTTTTGGTATCTTTAAAGAAGTCTTCCAGCATGTTCCTCAGCGCAACAGGATTTTCAGGGTAGAATGAACCCGCCACCACCGGCTGGCGGTCAACGCTGCCGGGTTTGTCCTGTGCCGGAATACTGGCCATGAAGGTAAAAATCAGAAATATGGAAAGACAAATTTTGACTCCGTGCATACCGTAAAGCATTAAACATCCCTGTAAAACAAAATGGAAATATAATCAACCACACTCTCCGAAGGATAAACCTCTCCTGAATGTCCTCTTGATAGAACCCTTACTTTTACATCAGGAAATCTCCCGAGTGCATAATACATAAGACTCATAATAGGGCCATAACCGCAAACGCTGACGTCATTACGGCGAACAGAAGTATATATGCCTCCTGCATCCAGGCTCAGAATATGATCTAGCACGAGTTGATCCTTCTTGCGTCCGCTTTCCGGATCGAGATAATGAGAAAAATCGGAAGAAGCAAGAAACAAAATCTTCCGGCCAGTTGCCACCTGGGCCTTTAAAACTGAATCAGCAATTTTGGAGGAAGTTTCCGGATCCTGTCGGCCCATTCCAACCGGAACGATTTTGATATTCCGGCCTGTATATTTTTGAATAAATGGCAGTAAAACTTCCGCCGAATGCTCCCATTGGTGGAGCTTATCAGACTTGTGGATGTCCATCTCACGGATAAATTCCATATCAAGTGCTACTTCACCCAACGGTGTCCTCCAGGCGGTATTTTTATCTGTAGCAAAATCAACATCGCCACCACGGTGGAAGGGGTGTACAATAATGCAGGTATCAATGGGAGGAGAGCTGGCAGCCATAATTTCAAAGAAATGTATGGTCTGATAACCTGAGTACATGACCCCGGCATGTGGAAGGACCGCACCAATCAGCTGTTTATGGGAAAGATCGTAGTCAATATGTTCCACTTCCCGGAGCCTGATCTTTTCAAACATCTCGTCAATCCCTGCCTCCGTAGACGGATAAAATTTTCCTGCAACATATGCCTTTCTTACCGGATGTTCCATCTCAAATATGATTTATCAATCTGGTACCGCAATGAATGCAATTTCCCTCACTTGTCAGCCCCCCCGTAGAGGTGTAGTAGCCCAACCGTTCAATAACAGTTTCATGACAGTTTTTGCAATATGTGTTTGCAGCGTATGGATCCTGTACATTGCCAAGATACACATAATTCAGATGCTTGCCCGCTATTTCTTTGAACGCTTTCAGGATTGAAACTGAAGTTTCAGGCTCTTTTGCCTTGTAACGGGGATAGTAGCGCGAAAGATGCAATGGCGTGTCCTGTCCGGTGTTGGATGCTATCCATTCCGTCAACTTTTCAAAGTCATCAGGATCGTCATTGAGGTTTGGGATTACAAGGTTTGTGATTTCAAGATGCACTCCGGCGTCGGCAATCATTTTAATGGAATCCAGGACAGGGTTGAGTCTTGACCTGGTATATACTTTGTAGAATTCATCCGAAAAAGCCTTAAGGTCCACATTGAAGGCATCGATATAAGGCATCAGGTCTTTCAACGGACTTTCGCTGATAAATCCATTCGTAACCACGATGTTCTTCATCTTCAATCTTTTTGTCTCCTTCGCAATATCAAACATGTATTCAAAAAATATGGTGGGTTCATTGTAGGTGAATGCTACACCGATATTCGTTGTTGTTGCATCTGCTAGATGAACCAATTCACTCACGCCAACTTCCCTGACTTTTCCGAAATTATCGACCGTAGCCTGTGAAATATTACAGTTCTGACAGTAAAAACAACTCATATTGCAGCCAACGGTTCCTATGGAAAGTATCTGTCTGCCAGGATAAAAGTGATACAGGGGCTTTTTCTCAATGGGATCAGTATGAATCGCAACCGGCAAACCATATACTTCGGAGATCAGGGTACCGTTAAAATTTTTCCGGACACCGCATATCCCGCGTCTTCCTTCGCTAATCTTACAGTTATGAGGACAGAGATAGCACTCTATATTTCTGTCATTCAGTTTGTTATAATACGACGCTTCGCGCATGGATTGGTATTTTTGTACCTAAAATTTTGAACGTCAAAATCAGAGCAGGGGATCGCAGAAGGGGTAAGTGAATAAAATCACCGTCATTGAATACATAACTGATGCAAAGGTACAAAGAATATAGGATTCAAGTCAAACCAGGGCAACAAATCGACCTTATAATTGTTTTTATTATGTACTCAAAATACGTAATAATGAAGACAATAACACTTTTATTTATCCTTTTCGCAGGAGTGAATCTTTACGGACAAAAAAACTCGACGGGTATGGCAGATAACAACAAAAATAAATATGCAACATTCGGAAATGGATGCTTCTGGTGCGCAGAGGCTGTTTTTGAAGAAGTAAAAGGCGTCAGGAATGTAGTTTCAGGTTATGCCGGTGGCACTGTGATCAATCCATCGTACCGGGAGGTATGTACCGGCCGTACCGGACATGCAGAGGTTGTGCAGATTGAATACGATCCGGATGTGGTCAGTTATCAGGAACTTCTGAATATCTTTTTCAAAACACATGATCCAACTTCCCTGAACAGGCAAGGCGCTGATGTTGGTACTCAATACCGCAGTGTAATCTTTTATCATGATGAAAATCAGAAGAAACTAGCTGAGCAGACCATTCAAAAACTGGATAATTCCGGTGACTATAATCACAAGATCGTAACTCAGGTTGAAGCCTTTAAAAACTTTTATGTAGCAGAGGATTACCACCAGGATTATTATAAGAAAAATCCTGACTATGGCTATTGCAGTGTAGTTATATCTCCCAAACTTAAAAAGTTCAAGGAAAATTTCAGTGACAACCTGAAAAAATAAAGGTTGCATAATCCAGTCGACGGGTTGATATATAATTTTAAAGATATTTATGGTGTTCCGGGAAAACTGTTTTTGCAGTTTTCCATGGATTATTTTTTTTCATTGAACTGAAATTATCTTCTTGATCCTCAGGGCCTCTTCACTGAAAAAAATCTTTATTTAAAATTAAACTCAGAACAGGCTGTTTTCTGCTAAAACTCTGCTACTTTTGCAGCCTCAAAAATTTTACCATGCAATCGATCAGAAACGTAGCGATAATAGCCCATGTCGATCACGGGAAAACAACCCTGATGGATAAAATCATTTATGAATGTAATGCTTCTGGGGAAAGGAAACAATCTGCCGAGCTTATTCTTGATAGCAATGATCTTGAAAGGGAGAGAGGAATTACTATATTGTCGAAGAATGTCTCCGTCAGATATAAAAATGTCAAGATCAATCTTATTGATACACCGGGTCATGCCGATTTTGGAGGGGAAGTTGAGCGGGTATTGAAAATGGCTGATGGCGTTCTTCTGCTCGTCGACGCATTCGAGGGCCCGATGCCTCAAACACGATTTGTGTTGAATAAAGCCATCGAGCTCGGTCTCAAACCAGTGGTCGTGATCAATAAGGTGGACAAAGAAAACTGCAAGCCCGATGATGCACAGCAGGATGTTTTCGAACTTATGTACAACCTGAATGCCTCGGAAGAACAGCTCGATTTTCAAACCATTTTTGGTTCCGCCAAACAAGGATGGATGAGTAAAGACTGGAAGAAGCACGGGCAGGACGTCACTCCGCTCCTGGATACCATTTTGGAAGAAATACCTGAAGCACCTTACCGTGAAGGGACACCACAAATGCAGGTTGCATCTCTGGACTACTCGAGTTTTGTAGGACGAATTGCCATCGGCAGGGTTTTCCGCGGAGATATTGTGGAGGGAAAAGACTATATGCTCTGTAAACGCAAAAATGTCAATAGGAAAGTCAGGATCAAGGAATTGTACATTTTTGAAGGGTTGGGACGTGAGAAAGTTAAAAAGGTCCGCAGTGGTGAATTATGTGCTATTGTTGGCCTGGAGGGTTTTGACATCGGAGATACATTATCGGACCTTGAACATCCGGAGGCACTTCCAAGGATCAACATCGATGAGCCGACCATGAGCATGTTGTTCATGATCAATAATTCGCCATTTTTCGGTCAAGAAGGGAAGTTTGTGACCTCTCGTCATATCAGGGACAGATTGATGCTTGAAACTGAAAAGAATCTTGCTTTGCGCGTTGAAGAAACAGGCGCTGAGGACCGATTCCTCGTATATGGCCGGGGCGTGTTGCACTTATCAATTCTCCTTGAAACTATGCGCCGGGAAGGCTATGAACTGCAGGTTGGTAAGCCGGAAGTGATCATTAAAACCATTAACGGAGTAAAATCAGAGCCATTTGAAACACTCGTTGTCGATACCCCTTCTGAATATTCTGGCAAGGTTATCGAACATGCTACCAGACGCAAAGGGGAACTTCTCAAAATGGAACCCCGCGGCGATCTGCAACATCTTGAATTCCATATTCCATCGCGGGGACTCATCGGACTGCGCAATATTCTTCTCACAATCAGTGCCGGAGAAGCCGTTATGAATCATCGATTCAGTGAATATGGACCCCTAAAAGATGAAATCACAAACCGGTTCAATGGATCCATCGTTTCTTCGGAAACTGGACTGGCACTTGCCTTTAGTCTCGACCGGTTACAGGACAGGGGTAAGTTTTTCATCGATCCGGGTGATAAAGTATACCGTGGACAGGTGATCGGTGAATATACCAGGACAGGTGATCTGGAAGTGAATATCACAAAGGCTAAAAAACTGACCAATATCAGGGCATCCGGCACTGATGAAGCCGCCAGGATTGCTCCAAAGCTGGAATTCTCCCTTGAAGAGGCCATGGAATACATCCGTGAAGATGAACTTCTGGAGATCACTCCAAAAAGCATCAGAATGCGCAAAATTCAGATCTGATACCGTACATAGTTCAGTTGACAAAATAATTGAAAGCACATTTTTACGGAATGACTCTTCATTAAAACAACATCCAAAATCAGGGAATTTTTGCTTGAGATCTGCGGAATAAATTATCCTGAAAGATTGCTGACCTACCTGGACTGATCTTTTAAGGAAAGTATTTCGGAAGTATATTTTTAATATAACTGAATATAAATCAGTTAATTAATTCTTTACATAAAGTATTTTTGGAATAATATGCATAAATCAATTATTTAGTTTAATTTTAGGCCACTTAATTTTTTAATTTTTATTTATAATGAAAGAAGGCAAAGTAAAATTCTTTAATGAATCAAAAGGTTATGGTTTCATTAAAGACATGGATTCAGACGATGAGTATTTCGTACACGTTTCCGGTCTCATTGACGAGATCAGGGAAGACGACGAAGTAACTTTTGAACTCCGTGAAGGTAAAAAAGGAATGAATGCTGTAAATGTAAAACTGATATAGTTTGATCATTACTGAATGAACGGATTTTCTTTTCGCCCTGTCTGAAACAGGGCGTTTTTTTTTTACTTTCGCCCCACACAGGAATCATCTTCAAATGCTTAACTTCGCGCATCAAAAGAAGTAAGGAGCTCAAATGAATCTACTCTCGGCAGATAACCTGGCAAAGCATTTTGGTATCCGGACCCTGTTTTCAGAAATAAGCTTCGGCCTGGCGAAAGGTGACAAGACGGCACTTATCGCAGCCAATGGCACTGGAAAGAGCAGCCTTCTTGATATTCTTGCCGGTAAAGATCAACCAGACGATGGTGAGGTCGCCATACATGATGGTACCCGGATCGGTTATCTTGAACAGGAACCAAAGTTTGACTCACAACTGACTGTGAAAGAGTTAGTTAATAGTAATGGCATATCGGTTCGCAAGGTAATTCTGAACTATGAACAGGCATTAAAGGCTCAAACCAGCCATCATAACCCGGAATCTGAGGCAGCACTGGCAAAGGCTACTGCTAAAATGGATCTAACCGACGCCTGGGACTTCGAGCGCAGGATGATTCAGATGCTCGACAGATTCAGGATCACTACGCTCGACCAAAAAATTTCCACATTGTCGGGAGGTCAGAAAAAACGACTTGCTCTTGCACTTTTACTTCTCGATAACCCGGATCTTCTCCTGCTGGATGAACCCACCAACCACCTCGACATCGAAATGATCGAGTGGCTCGAGGACTATCTCTCTGTATCATCCGTAACCTTCCTTATGGTTACTCACGACCGGTATTTCCTTGACAGGATCTGTAACCGTATATTCGAAATGGATAAATCGGAACTATTTTCTTACCAGGGAAATTATGAATGGTACCTTGAAAAGAAGGCAGAACGGGAAGCCTCTGTTATTGCTGAACAGGAGAGAGCCGATAAATACGTAAAAAGAGAACTCGACTGGATCCGGCGAATGCCAAAAGCACGGGGAACAAAATCCAAAAGCAGGATCGATGCTTTTGAACAAGCCAGGGAACAGGCCAGAGTGAAGATAAACCATAGCACACTGAACCTCGGTGTAAACATGCGACGCGTAGGAGGGAAGATTCTGGAAATAAAAAACCTGGTCAAACGCTATGGAGATATCCGTATACTTTCTGATTTCAGCTACAATTTCTCCAAGGGTGAAAAAATAGGTATTATAGGACCGAATGGTTCAGGAAAATCAACCTTTCTGAACCTGATCACAGGTCGTGAAAAGCCTGACAATGGAACGGTCATCAAAGGAGACACCATTGTATATGGTTACTTTTCACAGGAAGGGATGAAAATTGATGAATCGAAGCGCGTGATCGATATCGTGAAAGACATTGCAGAGGTGATTGAGACCGCACCAGGGAGAAAACTCAGCGCCTCCCAGTTTCTCCAGTACTTTCTGTTCCCGCCTGAATCACAATATGACTATGTTTCAAAACTGAGCGGTGGCGAAAAACGACGATTGTACCTTCTCACCGTCCTCATCAGAAATCCAAACTTCCTCATTCTTGACGAACCTACCAATGATCTGGATATTCTTACACTTTCAAGGCTGGAAGAATTCCTGTCCAACTTTCCGGGTTGCCTTATCATTGTTTCACACGACCGGTATATGCTCGACCGTGTGGTTGACCATATGTTTATTTTCGAAGGTGACGGAAAGATTATCGATTTTTATGGAACGTATCAGGCGTATAAATTTGAAAAGGAACTGGAAGAGGATGTGATTAAGAAGACACAGGTTCAGCAGAAAGTACAATCTGCTGAAAAAAGAGATGTCACCGGGAACACCAGTACAAAGAAAAAACTTTCGTATAAGGAAAAGATTGAATACAAGAAACTTGAAATTGAAATCGCAGAACTGGAAGAAGAAAAATCTAAGCTTGAGAACTTTTTGAGTTCAGAGGAAAATGACTATGAAAAGCTGGAGAAGGCATCCCTTAGAATCGGAGAAATCATCAAAGCCATCGATGAGAAAACCATGCGCTGGCTGGAAATGGACGAACTAATCTGACCTTTCGCTGTTATCAATTCATGAGTTTTCTTCAAATCGCAGTAATATTTTCTTACTTTTATAGGGCTTAGAACAGCCATAACTCCTAAAAGGTAATCCATGAAAATCCAATTTTTGGGCGCTGCCCGTGAAGTCACAGGAAGTAAACATCTCATCACCACAGTGCATGGAAAGAAAATTCTGCTCGATTGTGGAATGTACCAGGGCAAAGGGATGGAGACAGATTCGATGAATCGCGAACTGGGTTTTGATCCGCCGGAAATCGATCACATCATATTGACTCACGCTCATATCGACCATTCCGGACTCATCCCATTTATTTATAAGCTTGGATTCCGGGGATCTGTTATATGTACCAACGCCACGAGGGATCTGTGTTCCATTATGCTGGCCGATTCGGGCCATATTCATGAACGTGACACCTATACTTTTAACAAGAAGCGGGCAAGAAAAGGTTTACCACCTGTTGAACCAATATACACCTATGCCGATGCTGTTGCGTGTATGAACCTGTTCATCGGAGTCCCGTATAACAGGAAATTCAGAATTGATGAAAATACAAAAGTAAAGTTCAACAATACCGGTCATATGCTTGGCAGCGGAACCGCTGTACTGGAGATCCAGGAGAAAGGAAATACTATACATCTCGGCTATACAGGTGATATCGGGCGGCCCTCCAACCGGATACTGCATTCTCCCGTGCCCTTTCCCCAGGTCGATTATCTAATCACCGAAGCCACATACGGCGACAGGTTGCACAGCGACCGTATCAATGCAGAAGCCGATCTGCTAAACGTCATCACCGAAACCTGCGTCAATAAAAAGGGAAAGCTGATCATTCCTTCATTCAGTGTGGGAAGAACTCAGGAACTGGTATATTCGCTCAACAATTTTTACAATGAGGGCCGGCTGCCAAAGATCGATATCTACGTCGACAGCCCGCTGGCTGTTAATGCGACTGAAATTTTCCGGCTCCATCCCGAATGTTTTAATGCAGAAATTCTCAGGGTGATGGAAAGCGACCCGGATCCCTTTGGCTTCAATTCATTATTCTATATCAAGAGGGTAGAGGATTCTAAAAGACTGAATACCATACAAAAACCCTGCGTGATCATCTCAGCATCGGGTATGATGGAGGCAGGGAGAGTAAAACACCACCTTGCCAATTCTATCTCGAACCCTGCCAATACGGTGCTTGCTGTGGGTTACTGTGCTCCCAGGACACTTGGCGCCAGAATACTACGTGGCGATAAGGAAGTGTCCATCCATGGCGTTGTATACCCCGTAAAAGCTGAAATCAGAAGGCTTGACTCGTTCAGTGGCCACGGCGATTACAGGGAAATGGCCGAATATTTATCATGCCAGGACACTGAAAGAATCAAGAAAATATTTCTTGTTCATGGCGAATTTGGTCCGCAGCAGTTTTATAAAAAATATTTAGAGACGCAGGGATTTAGCAATATTACAATACCTGAATTAGGCGAAACCACAGAGTTGCAGTAGTAAACCTCTACGTCAATAAAATAAATAACCGTCCCGGTTTTTTTCCTGACTGCTAAAAGTCGTCTGGTCATAAACATGTCCATGTCAGGGTTGTTCTTAATGTAATAATCTTACTATCATGAGATCAATCCTGAATATTGTCAAGGCTGAAAAGGTGAATATGGGAGGGATCATTCTGGAGCAGGCATTGCCTGTGATGGATATCGAACAGATTGATCCTTTTTTACTTATCCATCACTGGAATCAGCACTATGATGATGGCTATTCACAGAAGGACCTGGGGGTAGGACCACATCCACACCGGGGATTTTCACCGGTGACATTCATTTTCAAAGGTGGTTTGCAGCACCGCGACTCACGTGGCAATAACAGCGTCATCTATGCAGGCGGAACCCAATGGATCAACAGCGGTATGGGACTAATCCATAGTGAACGACCGGCCAGGGAAATTGCCGAAGAAGGCGGAGACCTTGAACTGATCCAGTTCTGGATAAACCTTCCCGCCAAATATAAAATGAACCAGCCGGCCTATCTGCCTTTACCTGCTGAGAATACACCGGTGTTCGAATCCATCGATAAAAAGGTGACTATACGAATCATAGCCGGTGAATATGCCGGTATTGAAGGGGGGATCAAGTCGTTGACCCCGCTGTTGATTTTAAGACTATCACTCATGCCGGATGGTAAAGTCGTCATACCGGTACCCAAAAGTTATAATTCACTGCTTTATCTTCTGGATGGGAGTGTTCAGCTGGAGGATAAGGAAGTCTTTGGGAAAGAAATGATACAGTTTGGAAATGATGGCGGTGATATTGAGGTCCATGCCAGGGGGCATACCAGGGCAATTCTCCTTGCCGGACAGCCTTTAAATGAGCCTGTTGCAGCTAATGGACCATTTGTTATGAATACCGATACTGAGATTTTAGAAGCAATGCGGGATTACAGAATGGGGAAAATGGGGGTATTAATTGAAGAATTTAATTGATCAGAACTCCCGGCTATGGTGAAAAAAACAACAGAGGAGCCTGTCACATGGACTGACTCCTCTGTCTCCGACCCACCAAAAAAAATCAAACGCGTGCGAATTATTTGCTCTCAATCCATACTATAGGACAATTCACTGTAGCTACGCCTGTTCCTTTGATATTAGCATTCATTGCACTCATCCAGTCATGTACTGAAGCAAAATCGGAATTATCATAGACATCTACATCCCACAGTGGTGAATAATCAGCATCCTCAGGAATTGTCTCGGTAACATTATGAGTCTGAACGCCGTCCATCTCTGTTTTAAAGCCGGAAGGCGGACCACCACCGTTCTCATCGGGATTGATATTGAAACTCACCAGTATATCCGATAAGGGGAGATCTGATGAACTTCCGCCTGAAATATCAATATGTAGCGCTTTTTCTAAAAAGTTGAAATAGAAGACAACTTTGCCTTTGTACCATCCACGTGTCAGCCCCTTGCCTTCCGAAGATGTATAGCGAAGCATCGCCGTTGAGCCTTCCGGTACAACCGGGCAGTTTACAATCATATCTGTCTGATCAACGGTATAACCGTTATCCATGATCTCCTGGAGACTCGTCACCGTGTTGGCAACATAATCCTTCGGAACGGTCACTTTAAAAACGTTCCAAAAATCATTGTATCCGGCATCACCGGGAATGACATTGATAATATTCAGCTGGCCACTGACCGGGCTGCTGGCGCCTTCCATGAATAAAGCGTAAATTGGAGCAGCCTTCAGAGGTTGTACATCAAAATTATAGTATCTCACAGCTACGCCATCCGGACTAAATCCCTGTGTGATAAAAGGCGCCTGGTCCATAGTAATGGCAGCGCCTGCGGCGGGGAAACCATTGTCGACCGTTCTGACGAAAAGCGTACCGGCATTCTGGCTGAAACGGTCAACCACTGCTTTTTCCGCGGTATCTGGATCGGAAGGAGTTTTCATGTTATCATCGTCCTTCTTACAGGAAGCAAAAAAAATGACGGGTAAAAGCATCAGGATAAATAATGTCTTTTTCATAACGATTGGTTTTAAAGATTTATATCGTAAAGGTATTCCACGGATATCACGGAAAAGTCACAGATGTTTAAAGGGAGTTTAACATTTGTGGGGGGGAGGAGGAGTGATGGAGTGATGGAGTGATGGAGTTAGGGAGTTAGGAAGTTAGGGAGTTAGGAAGTTAGGGAGTTAGGAAGTTAGGGTTAGGGTTAGGGTTAGGGTTAGGAAGTGGGGAAGTGGGATGGTAGTTTGTGGTGTGAATATGCGCGGGATCTCCCCTTCAAGGGCCGGGGGTAGCGTAAGGGAGCTAAAAAATGAAAGACAAAAACCCATTACCCCTTAAACCATTAATTGCCCCCATACACCGGGATCAAAATGGAGAAGGTCGTAAATTCCCCTGGCGTGCTGTTCACGTTGATGGGGATATTGTGGATATCCAGTATTTTCCTTACAATAGCCAGTCCGAGACCCGTACCTTCAATACCGGATTTTCCCTTATCTACCTTATAATACCGGTTGAAAATATAGGGCAAATCCTTTTCGGGAATCCCTTCACCTGTATTCTGTATCTTAACTTCAACATTAGAATTTAACTGATTGACTTTCATTCTAATAGTACCTTTTTCAGGAGTATAGTGAACCGCATTGTCAAGAAGATTCTGAATGACACGTTCCATCATGGAGAGATCAGCAACAACCAGTGGGAGGGAGGTTGAGATGTCCGATTCGATTTTGATGCCTTTCCTGTCTGCAAGGACCCTGAGATTTGTAGCAGCGTCCTGAACCAGTTCATTGATGAAAAACGCTTCTTTATTCAGACGAACCTGCTGTGTTTCGAGCTTGGAAAGTTCAAACAGATCGGAAACGAGGCGTTTCAGCTTTTCGCTGCCATTCAGAATGATCTGAAGGTATTTCATCCGTTCTTCACTGTTCAGATCTTTCTCCTTGATGATCATGGTTTCGATGTAACCGTGGATCACGGCTAGTGGATTGCGAAGATCATGAGAAACGTTGGCGATAAGTTCACGTCGGAGACTGTCAACTTCCTTAAGGGCATCGATATTTTTTAGAATGGTATCGGCCATATTATTAAAGGTATGAGAAAGAGTAGACAACTCACCCTTCATTTTGTCTAAGGGAATACGGGCATTGAGATCTCCGTCTTCGAATTTCCGGAAAGTGCGTATCACAATCCTGAGGTTACGTGTGAGAAACCAGATCAGAACCAGACCGATTGTAAAGGCGGCCAGGAGTGTTAAAATAAAAGCGTTGGTGCCGACACGCAGCCAGTAGCTCCCCAGAAGGGCAGACGTAATGTTTTCATATTGCTCACTGGCAAGTACAAGATAGACGAAACCTTCCAGGACGCCGTTCTCCTTTACCTCTGCGGCAGAAAATATGGTTTTCCTTCCCGGGTTCCTGGGATCATCACCCAATACATACCTTTTTCCCTGGTTTGCAATGAATTGTTGTACCGGTCCCAGGTCGATGCTGTTAAGTTTCACCTTCTTGTCGAATACAACGAAAGTCAGAATTTTACCTGTCTTATCCAGAAGATAGACTTCGAGGGTGGGATTTACCGCCATCATGGAATGCATAATACGGCCAACGGATTCTTCATTGACTTTGCCGTCGGTAAATGGAGAAACCTCTGCCAGCATGCTTTCAGCCACATGGGCATTCAGCCTCTGTGTAGTCTCATTGTAATAACGATTGGTGGCTATGACAGTGATGAGCACATAAGCCAGACCAAGAATGATCAGGATAGCAAGGAATGACATGCTGATTCGCCAGTAAAGGCTCTTTCCGGGTGATTGTATTTTCATGGTTTTATAGTTCATCATTAAAGCGGTAACCGACACCCCAGGTTGTAAGAATATACACAGGATTTGAAATATCGGGCTCAATCTTTGATCTAAGTCTGTTGATGTGTGAATTGACCGTATGTTCATAACCGGCAAATTCGTACCCCCAGACTTCACTTAGAAGCTGGTCGCGTGAATAGCTTCTGCCAGGATTTCCGGCCAGAAGCATAAGAAGATCAAATTCCTTAGGTGTTAGTTCAATTCTGTCTTCATCAAGTGTGACTTTACGTTTACCAACGTCTATTTTCAGAATTCCGGCAGTGATGTTTTGCAACTTTGCTTTAGATTTCAGGTTTTCATCCTGTTCACTCCGTCGGAAGATCGCTTTAACGCGGGCAATGAACTCCCTGATACCAAAGGGTTTGGTTAAGTAATCATCTGCACCGGATTCAAGACCAAGGACTTTATCGATTTCTTCTGTTTTGGCAGTGAGCATCAGGACCGGCGTATAGACGTCAAAGGCCCTGATTTTTTGAGTGATGGTATTTCCATCGATGTAAGGGAGCATGATGTCCATGATAATCAGGTCATAACGGTTCTCTAGGGCTCGTTTTTGGCCTTCGGCACCATCGTAGGCTACTTCAACTTCGCAATTCATATCTTTCAGGTGGATGGTAAGGAGGTCGACAATGTCATGGTCGTCTTCAATGACTAGTACGCGCTTCATGTTCAATAATTTTAGCTGAAAAGTAAAGGAAAACTATCACGAAAGTATCACGATAAATACAAAAACATGATAAGTTACAAAATTCCTGGCTACTGAAAAGTGCTTCGGGTTAAATCTTTACCTCTGTAAATTGGATCCCAATCTGTTTAATTCTGGCACTAATCCTCAAATTCCTGATGAAATTCATGACCTGGGGTAAAGATTAGTCCGGATAACGCAATCTAAACGTGTTAACTCAGGAATCGATACGAGTGATTAAGAACTTCAATGAAATTGTAATTACTGATTTCCCGGGTTGAAATTTCATTGATCTTTGTAATTTATAATGAGTGACTTGAAACTTTCCCGACTGGAATTTATCTGAGGTATGTCAATTGTAATTTGGAGTTAACCTGATTTGAATTTCTATGACCGATGTCTTTGGTGTTTCTTTGAGCATTTTGATTTCACCTTGTCCCATAATTAATATTATGTTAAATACAATGTTAACTAATAAAGGGAAAGCTCCGGAGAACCTTCCCTCTCATTAATTTACACTAAAATCGTTTACATATTATTAATCTGGTTCACGATATCGTTATACTTATCTTCCATTTGCATTTTATAATAAATCCTTTTCAGCAAATCCAGTGTTTCTTTTTTCAGATCTGTATTTGAATCATTCAGGCTCAGTGCTTTTTCCAGCATCGGAATGGCGTCCTGGTATTTTTTTCCGGCCACATCATTGATCTGATCGCGTCTGGCAACGTCTTTTTCCATGCCTGCCTGTTTAAAGATGTCCTGTCCCTGAAGGAAATAAATCAGGCCAAGGTCGTAATAAACATAATACAGGTCTGGATCCCGTTCAAGAGCCTTATTGTAAGCATCAATAGCCTTGTCTACGCTGTCGTCAGCTTTCGAATTCAGTAACAGCCTCCCCTTCCAGTAATAAAGTTCTGCTTTTTGGGGATTGGTTACGATGGCATCGTCAACAGTTTTAAGACCATCTTCAATTCTACCTGTCCGGATATAAAGGTCAACAAGGTTTGCCACAACATTTAAGGAATCCGGGTATTCAGCTGCAGCTTTTTCCATGGTAGCAATGGCCTGTGCGGTGTCGCCCATCGCCAGGTAATCGCTTTTAATATTCAGGTAAGTATTGGGTCCGCCGACCTTCATATCAGTGAGTTCCTTATAGTATTTGATGGCCGTCGGATAATCACCCATTTCACGGGCGATAATACCGGCATACTGAACCATTAAAGTGTCTGTGGCGCCTTCAAACATTTGCATATTATTGATTTTCAATACGGCTTCAAAGTCAACAAGAGCTTGTTTGCTGTCACCTGCATAATAGGCGTTGATCCCTTCCTGTTGAAATTCCTTCTTCAGTAAAAGGAGCTGATCTTTTACCTTGGTCTCATATTTCGATTTCTCATCAAGGCTCATAGTTTTTTGGTACGCGTCAAAGGCTTTGTCGAGCGGCTTTTCCGTGACTGATTCCTTTCTCACCCAATGATCCAGCTTGTTGTTTTTGAAATAAAAATCCATCCTCGGATATTGATAAATCTCCATTACTTCAGTGCTGTCTGCTGTTTCCGTCTTAATGTTCTGTGGATCTTTATAATAGAGCTTCACCATCTTTTGGTCCATTGCGTCAGAAATATATTCGAGATCAATATCGAATATATCCTGTAAGAGTTTACCCCTGTCAAACCAAGTTTTAGGATTTACGTTCTTTTTCTCATCCTGGATTTGCTCATTGCTTTTCTCCAGCTTTTTCTGAAGATTATTGTAATTCAGAAGTACGACCTGATCCTGGGCCATAACGTTAGATAAGCCGTAGAAAAGTAATGCAATAGTTAATAGGCGTTTCATCATATTCAATTTAAATGTTTATCGCTAAAATTAAGATTTTTAATTTAAAGTTCAAATAAGATGCCAAAATTGCCGGCATTCTTTAACAAACTAGTCTTCAGTTGTTTCTGTATTTGTTTCATCGACTTCTACTTCTTCTATCTGCGAAGGAACCTGGGTCAATGCGGCAATTTCATCTCCATTTCTGAGATTGATAAGTCTGACGCCCTGTGTAGCCCTGCCCATGATTCGTATATTGGATACGGCCTGTCTTATGACGATCCCGTTCCGTGTAATTATCATCACATCGTCATCGTCAGTGACGGCTTTTACACCAATGAGATCGCCCGTCTTAGCTGTGATATTAATAGTTTTGACACCTTTCCCTCCACGGTTGGTAATTCTGTAATCCTCAATGGATGATCGTTTTCCGTATCCTTTTTCGGATAGGACGAGGACATCTTTATTCTGATTTTCAATGGATATGACGCCAACCACATGGTCCTTTGGACTCGAGAAACTGACTCCCTTCACTCCTGCTCCGGTTCTGCCGATGGCTCTGACCTTACTTTCATGAAAACGGATGGCCTTGCCGGAACGGACTCCAAGCACGATCTCATGATTGCCATTCGTCAGAAGTGCTTCTAACAGCAAATCACCCTCCTTGATATTGATGGCATTTATACCATTAGATCTGGGCCTGGAATAGGCTTCGAGATAGGTCTTTTTAATGATACCGCGGCGTGTGACAAGGACAATATAGTTATTATTGATATATTCCTCATCCTTCAGGTTCTTTACATTGAGGTAAGCCATCACCCTGTCTCCGGGCTCCAGATTGATCATATTCTGCATGGCCCGACCTTTCGCCTGCCTGGTACCTTCAGGTATTTCATACACCTTCATCCAGAAACATTTGCCCTTTTCTGTAAAGAACAATAGCGTATTATGCATGGTGGCACTGTACATATGAGACAGAAAGTCCTCATCTCTCGTGGTGCTACCTTTTGAACCAATGCCTCCCCTGCCCTGTGTCTTGAACTCACTCAGCGGGGTACGCTTGATGTAGCCGAGATGTGAGATGGTAATGACCATGTCGTCGTCGGCATAAAAATCTTCAGGATTAAATTCTTCAGCATCAGGGACGATCTCCGTACGGCGCTCATCACCGAATTTCTCCCGGACCTCAAGCAATTCATCTTTTATGATCTGCATCCGAATCGATTCATTGCCAAGTACTTCATTAAGATATGCGATCTGTTTTTGCAGTTCTTCAAATTCTTCCCTTATTTTATCTCTTTCCAGTCCTGTCAGCTTCTGGAGGCGCATGTCGAGAATTGCTCTCGCCTGTATTTCAGACAGTTCAAAGGTTTTCATCAGACCTTCCCTGGCTTCTTCAACAGTTTTTGAGGCCCTGATCAGTGCGATTACCTCATCGAGATGATCAAGAGCAATCAACAATCCCTGCAAAATATGCGCTCTTTTTTCTGCCTGATCAAGTTCGTACTGAGTCCTTCTTATAACTACATCGTGACGGTGACTTACGAAGTATGTGATCAACTGCCTCAGGTTCAGCGTTTTCGGTCGGCCGTTTACAAGAGCAATACTGTTAACATTGAATGTATTTTGTAGCTGAGTATGCTTAAGTAATTGATTAAGAACAACATTTGCCATTGCATCTTTTTTAAGAATGATGACGATTCGCATGCCACTGCGGTCAGATTCATCATTCACGTAGGAGATGCCTTCAATTTTCTTGTCGTTTACAAGGTCGGCAATCTTCTTAATCAGCTCAGCTTTATTGACAAGGTAAGGGATTTCGCTAACAATGATCGTCTCCCTGCCGGAAGCAGTGACTTCGATTTCTGTTTTCGCTCTTACAACAACTCTTCCTCTTCCCGTCTCATACGCTTCCTTCACGCCCTGGTAACCGTAAATGATTCCACCGGTTGGAAAATCAGGGGCCTTAATGATCGGGATTAGTTCTTCGATGGTGATATCCTTATTGTCGATATAAGCGACGGTGGCATCCACCACATTTCTCAAATTGTGGGGCGCCATATTGGTAGCCATACCCACGGCTATGCCTGATGTACCGTTAACCAGAAGTAATGGGATCCGGGTTGGAAGAACAGTGGGTTCTTCGAGTGAATCATCGAAGTTAAGCTGGAAATTAACGGTGTTCTTATCCAGATCAGCCATCGTAGCTTCAGCGATACGATGAAGCCTGACCTCGGTATATCGCATGGCAGCCGGACTGTCACCGTCAACGGAGCCAAAGTTTCCCTGACCGTCAACCAATGGATAGCGCAAGGACCATGGCTGGGCCATACGCACCATCGTATCGTATACCGACGAATCACCATGTGGATGGTACTTACCAAGTACTTCTCCTACGATCCTAGCAGATTTCTTAAATGAGCGGTTCGCCTGCAGGCCAAGATCCTGCATTCCGAATAAAACTCTCCTGTGTACGGGTTTGAGCCCGTCCCTGACATCGGGCAGAGCCCTGGAAACGATAACCGACATCGAGTAATCGATATAGGCCGATTTCATTTCCTCTTCAATATTGATCTTTAATATCTTTTCTCCTTCAGCCATAAATCTATTTCAATTAGTGCAAAATAACAATAAAATTCTCTCCGGAAACGCCTGGAAACCAGACCTACGAAATTAATCAATTCTTCTGTAAAACGGGCATATCCGGGCCTAAATTATCAACATTGAACTGTTTATAAATGATATTTGTTTTATTGCTATATTTGCAATGAAAAATGTATATTCGATATGACCTTTTGGAGACACACTATGGACGCAAAATTTTCGCAGAGAATAAAGGATGTTTTGAGCTACAGCAAGGAAGAAGCGGTACGTCTGGGAAATACGCACCTCAGCGTTGAGCATCTTTTCCTGGGCATTCTCAGAGATGGGGAGGGTCTGGCCATTGATATACTCCTGCTTCTCGGGGCTGACTTATTTGAACTGAAGAAGCAACTTGAAATTCATATCAAACAGGACAATATATCTAGCTTATCTGATTCTGACAATCTCCCGCTTTTAAAGAATACTGAACGGGTATTAAAACTTGTATACCTCGAAGCACGTGCCCTGAAAGACAGCATGATCGATACCGGTCATCTTCTTCTGGCCATTCTTAAAGATGAAAACAATTATGCAACGCAACTTCTCGGTGACAATAATGTCACGTATGATGAAGTGAAAAGTGAATTGGAAAATACAAGTTTCGAGAACAAAGCCGATTTCCCCAGTGACGACGACGATGATGCACGCGGACCTTTCGGTACAGGGAAACCTGGGAGCGGTTCGGCCGCATCCAAAACATCGGACACTCCGGTTCTCGATAATTTTGGTATCGATCTTACGAAGGCTGCTGAAGAAGGTCGCCTCGATCCTATCGTCGGGAGGGAAACTGAGATAGAACGCCTTGCCCAGATACTGAGCCGCCGTAAGAAGAACAACCCCATTCTTATCGGAGAACCCGGTGTAGGCAAATCTGCAATCGCTGAAGGCCTCGCAAACCGGATTATCCAGAGGAAGGTATCCCGAGTGCTTTTCGATAAACGCGTGGTTACCCTCGATCTTGCATCCATCGTCGCAGGAACAAAATACCGCGGCCAGTTTGAGGAGCGAATGAAAGCTATCCTCAATGAACTGGCAAAAAATAATAACGTTATCCTGTTTATCGATGAGATCCATACCATTGTCGGTGCAGGAGGTGCCACCGGTTCTCTCGATGCTGCAAACATGCTTAAACCGGCTCTTGCACGCGGGGAAATCCAGTGCATCGGGGCGACAACCCTCGATGAATACCGCCAACATATTGAAAAGGACGGTGCTCTTGAACGCCGCTTCCAGAAGGTGATGGTTGAACCTACCTCAATGGAAGAAACGGTTGAGATCCTCAATAATATTAAAGAAAGATACGAAGAACACCATAACGTTTACTACACACCTGACGCCATTAATGCCTGCGTCAAACTGACTCAGCGTTATATCAGTGACAGACTCCTTCCCGACAAAGCTATCGATGCCCTCGATGAAGCCGGCTCAAGGGTTCATATCTCAAATATTGTTGTCCCCGAAAAAATCGTTAAACTGGAGGCAGAGATCGAGGAAACGAAAAAAGAAAAAATTCGCGCTGTTAAAAACCAGAATTTTGAACGCGCTGCAAGCTTTCGTGATAAGGAAAAAGAACTGCTCGAAAATCTCGAACAGGAAAAGGTGAAATGGGAACGTGAACTAGCTAAAAACAGGGAAATTGTTGATGCTGAAAAAGTAGCCGAAGTTGTTGCCATGATGACCGGCGTCCCCGTCCAGAGAATCGCCCAGGCGGAAGGTACCAGGTTACTCAAGATGGGCGATGAAATCCGTGGTAAAGTGGTCGGCCAGGATGAAGCCATTGAAAAAGTGGTTAAATCCATCCAGCGAAACAGAGCCGGCCTCAAAGACCCCAACAAACCTATCGGCACTTTTATCTTCCTCGGTCCCACCGGCGTAGGTAAGACACAACTGGCGAAAGTACTTGCACAATACCTCTTCGACAGTGTCGAAAACCTCATCCGGATCGATATGAGCGAGTATATGGAGAAATTCTCCGTTTCGCGGCTCGTCGGTGCGCCTCCGGGATATATCGGTTATGAAGAAGGTGGCCAGCTGACCGAAAAAGTCAGGCGAAGACCCTACAGCGTCGTCCTCCTCGACGAAATTGAAAAAGCACATCCCGATGTCTTCCATATCCTGCTTCAGGTACTTGATGAAGGCCAGCTTACCGATAGTCTTGGGAGAAGAGTCGATTTCAGGAATACCATTGTTATTATGACATCCAATATCGGATCCCGTCAGATCAAAGATTTTGGACAGGGTGTCGGTTTTAATACTAAGGCACGTCAGGAACTGGCTAACGACCATACAAAAAGTATTATCCAAAAAGCACTAAAACGTGCCTTTGCTCCGGAATTCCTGAATCGTATCGATGACGTGATTCTGTTCAACAGTCTCTCCAAGGATGATATTTATAAAATCATTGAGATTGAACTTCAAGGACTTTATGAACGGGTTAACAGTCTTGGTTTTGAGATTAAAATATCTTCTGCGGCAAAGGATTTTGTAATCGAGAAAGGGTACGACCTTCAGTTTGGAGCCAGACCTCTCAAGCGGGCCATCCAGAAATACCTCGAAGATCCCATGGCGGAAACTATAATAAAAGCTTCTGTTGCTGAAGGCGATACGATATCTGTCGGTCTGGATAAAAAAGGTGAGAATATTCAAATCAGGATCATAAAGAGAAAAAAAATAAGAACGTCAAGCGAGAAGCCTGAACATACTTAATCTAAAATAAAAAAGGCTGCTTCACAGGGTTTTAAATGTATTTAACCTGTTGAAGCAGCCTTTTTTCATTCTTATTTCCCAACAGAATATCCCTTCAGAATGCTGATTCTGAAACACTTCCATACAAATCAAATTCCCCCGCGCTCTCAATACGAATATCATAGAAGTGTCCCGGATGCAGATCTGCATTTTCGGTCGAAATGAGCACCTCGTTATCAACTTCCGGCGAATCACCTTCGGTACGTCCAGTAAAGTATGCCGCGTCTTTGCCGTCGATGATCACTTTCATGATTTTTCCTATTTTCTCCTGATTTTTTTCATACGAGATTTTTTCCTGTAAGGTCATGAGTTCTTCCATCCGTTTCCTTTTCGTTCGTTCCGTAACCGTATCGGAGAAAGTGAGTGCAGCGGGTGTATTTTCTTCATGCGAATACGTGAAAACACCCAGCCGGTCGAAGCGTGTCTCCTCAACAAACGCCTTTAGTTCCTCAAACTCTTTCTGAGTTTCACCCGGAAAGCCAGTAATCACGGTTGTTCTGAGCACGATCTCTGGAATTTCGGTTCTGAACGCCCGGATAATATCTTCAATTTCTTTTTTTCCATGACCCCTTCTCATCGACTTGAGAATATTATCATTTACATGCTGAATTGGAATATCCAGGTAGCGGCATAGGGTGGGATGAGATTTCATGAGTTCAATGATCTCCTGTGCAGGAAAACCAAGAGGGTACGTGTAATGCATTCGTATCCACTCAATGCCTTCAATGGTTGTTAATATTTTCAGTAATTCAGGCAGAGCCTTTATCCCATAAAGGTCGGTACCATAGGAGGTCAGATCCTGGGCAATCAGCAGGATCTCCTTTACGCCTGCATCTGCCAGTATGCGGGTCTCGCCAGCAAGATGTTCAATCGGGAGCGACACCTGCCTGCCACGAATCGATGGAATAGCACAAAATGCACACTGACGATTACAACCCTCTGAAAGCTTAAGGTATGCGAAATGTGAGGGCGTGGTTAATACCCTTTCCTGCAGGATACCGGTATAATACCTGCCACCAAGGGCATTCAGTATTGCCTCATGCTCATCTGTACCAAAAAAGCCGTCAACTTCGGGAATTTCGTTCAGCAATGAAGCTCTGTACCGCTGCGCTAGACAGCCCATGACGAGAATCTTGCGTACGTCACCCCTCTTCTTGGCTTCCACAAATGAAAGAATGGTGTCTACCGATTCGGTCTTGGCATCAAGGATAAATCCACAGGTATTGATAATGACAGCTTCAGTATATGAGGTGGAATTATGTACCACACTGTGACCGTTCTCCTTTAGCTGCCGAAGGAATTTTTCTGAATCGACCAGGTTTTTCGCGCATCCAAGCGTCACCACATTCACTTTCATCACTAGCGGAATTAGGACTATCACTCAATAATATCAGATCTTTATTCAGTAAAGAGGGAATCTACAAATTCGTGCTTATCAAAAATCTGAAGATCTTCCATTTTTTCCCCCAGGCCGATATACCGGACAGGAATTTTAAACTGGTCGGAGATCCCGATAACCACACCCCCTTTGGCCGTACCGTCAAGCTTCGTGAGAGCCAGGGCGTTAACCTCGGTGACGGCAGTAAACTGTTTTGCCTGCTCAAAGGCATTCTGACCGGTCGATCCGTCGAGAATAAGCAATATTTCATGAGGAGCTTCCGGTATGATCTTTTGCATGACAGTCTTAATCTTCCCCAGTTCATTCATGAGGTTAATTTTGTTATGAAGACGGCCGGCAGTATCAATAATAATTACATCAGCATCTTTACTTTTTGCAGAGGCTAGCGTGTCATATGCAACCGAAGCCGGATCGGTGCCCATTTTCTGTTTAACAAGGTCAACGCCCACTCTTTCTGCCCAAATGGCGATCTGCTCTACAGCCGCAGCCCTGAAGGTATCTGCTGCACCGAGTACGACTTTTTTTCCTGCCTTTTTATAATGGTGGGCCAGCTTTCCAATGGTTGTGGTCTTCCCTACTCCGTTAACGCCGACAACCATAATAACGTAAGGTTTGGCAGGCAACGGTTCGTCGAAACCACGTACCATACCGGTGTTGTTCTGCTCGAGAAGAGCTTCAATTTCTTCTTTGAGGATGTTGTTAAGTTCGCCCACATTCATATACCTGTCCCTGGCGACCCGTTCTTCGATCCTTCCGATGATACGAAGGGTGGTATCAACCCCAACATCGGAACCGATCAGAATTTCTTCCAGGTTGTCAAGTACTTCTTCATCGACCTTTGATTTTCCAATTACGACCCTGGAAAGTTTCGTAAAAACATTCTCCCTGGTTTTTTTCAAGCCCTGCTCTAAGACTTCCTTTTTTTGTCTGTTGAAGATGCCCATAGGATGAAAATGTTAAGTCAGGAAAATATAAAAAAAGCTCTCCTGTTAAAGAAAGCTTTTCATGCATTTATGATGAAAAATCAGTGATTATCTATTTTGTGAAGAAATCTTTAACGTGGTCCAAATGGATCATTTCTTCTTCAAATGCATAAGAACCGGATTTTTCCGATTTCACCATTTTGATGCATTTTACAAAGTTTCTTCCTTTACCTGTGCGGAGTGATGCAACTACTTTCTTTGCCATTTCTGTACCGTTTATTTAATTTCTCTATGAACAGTGACTTTTTTCAATACCGGATTGAATTTTTTAAGCTCAAGTCTGTCAGGAGTGTTTTTCCTGTTCTTGGTAGTAATATAGCGGGAAGTGCCAGGCATTCCACTCTCCTTGTGCTCAGTACATTCAAGGATGACCTGTATCCTGTTTCCTTTTCCTTTTTTAGCCATTTCCTGATTCGTTTATGAATTAATAACTCGCGATAAAGCCTTTTTCTTTGGCTTTTTTCAGCGCGCTGCCCAGACCTTTTTTGTTGATAATACGTATCCCTTTGGCCGAAACTTTCAGCTTGATCCAACGATCTTCTTCAGGAAGATAAAATTTCTTATCAAACAGGTTAGGATAAAATTTTCTTTTTGTCCTTTTCTTGGAGTGAGAGACATTGTTTCCCACCATCATTTTCTTTCCCGTTATCTGGCAAACTCTCGACATTTCTGTATATTTTCTTGGGTTTTTTCAAACAGATCGCAAATTACGGCATTTTCTTTCAAAATATCAAAATTATATCGAATTTTTTTTAGCGAGCACATTCTAGCTTAATTCATATCCTAAAATACTCTTTCTCAAAATATTAAGTGCTGCCAAACTGCTTCTTTCGATATTTCGCTGTCGATGTTCTCCGAACAAAAATTGCTTTGAAACGCACTTTTCGGATGAAGAAATCGAAATCCAGACTGTTCCGACAGGTTTTTCATCACTGCCCCCTGATGGACCTGCCACACCACTTGTAGCCACACCGTAATCTGTCGCAAACTTCACCCTGATACCTTCCGCCATTTGTTCAACCACCTCCCGGCTTACGGCACCATATTTTTCAATGGTTATCGGATCCACAGCAAGCTCGCGGATCTTTACTTCGTCTGCATAGGCCACAACCGAGCCGCGATAATACGCAGAGCTTCCGGCCACAGACGTAATCATGGAAGCAATCGTTCCTCCTGTACAGCTTTCAGCAGTGGAAACCGTAAGTGATCGTTCCGAAAGGATCTCTCCGATTACAGTTTCAAGCGATTTATCAGCGAGAGCAAATATATCTTCAGGAATGATTTTCAGTAGCTTATCTAGCTCTAACTGAAGTAAATTATTAAGGACTTCTCTTCCATCACCGATGGCAGTTAGCCGGAGGCGGACCAATCCGGGATGTGGCAGGTACGCAAGTTTTACATTGGCCGGAAGTGCCAGTTCCCATTCAGAGATCCTTGCCGCCAGCACCGATTCGGGGACACCCTGGGTCATCACTGTACGGTGAACAATGAGACTGCCGTTCATCAACCCGGCAAGCCTGGGAATGAGTTGCCGGCTTACGATGCTTTTCATCTCAAAAGGCACACCCGGCATGGAAACAAACACAGTCCCACCTTTCTCAAACCACATTCCGGGAGCAGTGCCTTCTGCGTTTTCAAGAATCTGACAGTTATCGGGAACAGTCGCCTGCAGTCGGTTTACATCCGATATTTGAATCCCTCTGAGCCTGTATAATCGTTGGATATGTGCGAGAATTTCAGGATTTTCCCGAAGATTTCCTCCGAAATATCCGCTTAATACTTTACGGGTGATGTCATCGCGTGTCGGACCCAGACCGCCGGTAAGTACAACGAGATCCACCCTGCCCTCAAATACAGCCAGGCATGAAAATATAGAGTCATATTCGTCGGGAATACTTCGGATTTCTTGCACATGTATACCAATGAGATTCAGGTTTTCAGCGATCCAGGCTGAGTTGGTATCCACAATCTGTCCGATAAGAATTTCATCACCAATAGTAACGATAGCTGCTTTCATTCCTTCACAATAAATAAATTCCAAATTTAACATATTAAGATTAATCCTGTAATGGTTCACGGAAATTCGGTATTTCGGTAAGTGGAAAAGTGCGCCGGCTTTACCCGGTTAGAACCACTTATTTTAGTAAATTTTCACATGATATCGTGATCACAGGCGATTACAAAACCCGAACTTTATTATATTTGCAGCTCATAAATAAATTCATGATCGCATCACACACCGGTGAATTTGCAGCTCTTCTGGTCGCCATTTTCTGGACAATTACTGCACTTGCTTTTGAATCTGCCTCAATAAGGGTTGGTTCTCTACCGGTTAACCTGATCAGGCTCGTTTTTGCCTTTCTTTTTCTATGTGTGCTTACCGGCGTGGTACGCGGGAATCCGCTTCCGACCGATGCCAGCCTTCACAGCTGGATATGGCTAAGTATTTCAGGATTGATCGGCTTTGTGATGGGTGATCTGTTTCTTTTCAAATCCTACACCATCGTCGGATCCTGGTTCGCCATGCTGATTATGACGCTTGCCCCCACCTTCGCTGCAATTTTTGGATGGATGATTCTTGGCGAAACCATGAGTTCTGTAAGCCTGGCCGGGATGGCGCTTACTCTTGGCGGCATTGCCCTCACTGTATTTGGAAGAGGCAAGGGAAAAGATAAACTAACCGTCAAAAAACCGGTGAAAGGCATTTTATATGCCTTCCTTGGTGCACTCGGTCAGGGGCTTGGAATCGTATTCAGCAAACTGGGCATGGGCGGATATGATGCCTTTGCATCAACACAGATCCGGATTCTCACCGGAATCGCCGGATTTGCCATTATCGTCACGTTGAGCCGGCGCTGGGGATCGATCGGTATGGCAATGAAAAACAGGAAAGGACTTCTTGCGATAAGCACCGGATCCTTTTTCGGGCCATTTCTCGGAGTATCTTTCTCACTGGTTGCCATCGGCTATACTTCCACCGGTATTGCCTCTACGATCATGGCCATAGTCCCGGTGCTGATCATCCCCCCTTCCATCCTCCTGTTTCATCACCGTATCACGGCGAAAGAGATGATTGGCGCCGTAATTAGTGTATGCGGGGTTATTTTGTTTTTTATCTGACAGATGGCGGCATAAAGCCGCATCGCTGAATGCAGGTACAATCATCAGCAAACAATCCCTATTCGTGAAGCCCACCGAAAAAAATGTCGATTTTCGTCTGCCGATAACAGAAAAAAATTAATTTTGTAAACGCATTAAGCGGGAGTAGCTCAGTGGTAGTCCGCCCCGGCGGATCCCAAGGTTAGGGTCAACATTAAATATAAGCGGGAGTAGCTCAGTGGTAGAGCATAACCTTCCCAAGGTTAGGGTCGCGGGTTCGATCCCCGTTTCCCGCTCTTTTTTCAGAGTAAATTGCTGACCTGAAAGACGTTAGAATTGGCTATATATTTCTATTTTCCTCAAAAAGTTAATGGTATATACTTCAAAATCCTCCCCGTGAAATACCCCTAAATCCCCTGAAAGGGGACTTTAAGAGTGTGGTAACAGGCTGCATTTTGAACCAGCGGCCCTTGGTTCGAATCAATATTACAACTCCTGATTCAATAAAGCTAAATCCCCGGATAAAGATTTGAAAAGCGATGTGAATTAGCGATGGTAAAAGCTAAATTCCCCATACCCTCCACAATATTAATAATCACATCTTTAAGTCCCCTCCCAGGGGATTTAGGGGTATCAAAAACATCTCACTCTTTTTCTCCTCTTCATAAACTAAATTCTTATTTAGAACGTTTATATATTAAAATCAAGGACAATGAAAACAATCATTATGGCATTCATCATGACGGCAGGACTATCACTGTCATCATTCGCACAAGAAAATAACGTAACTGCAAATAAGGACAACATGGAGAAGGAAAAGAAAGAAACAAACACAGCTGCTGAGCATCCTCATACATACAACAAACTTTCCGATTTTGAGAAATTTGTCATTATAAATAAGGGAACCGAACGGCCATGGACCGGAAAATACACGGATAGCAAGGATGCCGGGACTTACATTTGTAAGCGTTGTAATGCCCCGTTGTATAAGTCAGCTGACAAATTCAACAGCCATTGCGGCTGGCCGAGTTTTGACGATGAGATAACGGGAGCTGTAATACGTACAACTGACGCAGACGGCCGGAGAACGGAGATCACCTGTGCCAATTGCGGAGCACACCTCGGACATGTTTTTCTAGGCGAAGGATTTACATCAAAGGACACAAGACACTGTGTCAATTCCGTATCCTTAAGCTTTATCCCGGCCGGTCAAAAAATTCCTGAAAAGATCGTTCCAGACGATATGTAAGGGATCACCCGGCACCCTTTGTATTGGAAAGGGCTCTCACCCGCTCCAGTAATGTGGGATGGGAATAGTGAAATTTTACATAGAGCGGATGCGGTGTTAGATTACTCAGATTTTTCGAGGTCAGGTTTTTTAGCGCTGAAATGAGTTTTATTGCCTTGTATTTCTCCGCAGCAAATCTATCGGCCTCAAATTCATGCTTCCGACTTATTTGATTGAATAACAGACCTATGATCGTTGATATCGGCGAGTATAATATGCCGAAAGCGATTACGGATAAGTGAAAATTTGGTTTTGCAACATCAAGAGCAGCCGACAGGTGAGGGTTATTCAAAAAAAGCGAGAAGATGAAAAGCGTGAGCCCTGCCTGAAAGATTCCTAGTATCATACCTGTTATTGTATGCTTCTTTTTGTAATGACCAATCTCATGCGCCAGCACTGCCACGATTTCTTCCACAGAAAGATCTTTTATTAGGGTATCATATAGCACAATCCGTTTTTTTGCACCAAGACCTGTGAAATAGGCATTCGATTTGGTTGATCTCTTTGAGCTGTCGATCACAAAAATATTGTCAAGTTTAAATCCGGCGGTGACCGAAAAGTCTTGAATCGCCTTCCTGAGCTCTCCCTCCTCAAGCGGGGTTTGTTTGTTAAAGAGGGGTACGATCAGGTTGGAATAAAACATGGTCATAAATATGGTAAACACTGACATAAGGATCCAGGCCAAGATCCAGAAATTCTTACCGGTAAGCTCATAAAACCAGATGATTAGTGCTGCAAGTCCGCCGCCAATCAACGCTCCAAGGAGCCACGACTTGAGTTTGTCAAGAAAAAAAATTTTCAGCGTCGATTTGTTAAAGCCAAATTTTTCTTCTATTACAAAAGTGTCGTACAGCGAAAACGGCATCATCAGCAGGTCAGAGCCCAGCATGAGGATGCCGAAAAAGATCAGTGCCACAAGAATATAATTTTCGGACCATTCATAAGCCAGTCGGTTTACCAGGGCAAAGCCTCCCAGAAATAACATCAGGAGCACCAGTAAAAGGCTGAATGAACTGGTTAAAAATGAAAATTGAGTGTTAACACGCTTATACTTCTGTGACTGTTCATATTTTTCCGGTTCGTAAACATCCGATAACTCATCCGGGAGCTGAGTAACGGTATTTTTCATATTCAGATATTCCAGCCAGCGCTCCAGGATAAAGCCTGCAATCAGGATTCCCACGATAATGTAGAAGACGGTATTGTGCATGATTTCGTTTCTATCAGGTTAAGGTTCAATTTGTTTTTCGAGTTCGGTAAGGGATGTCTGACGTTTTTCCAGGATTGACTTGTAGTACTTTGCAAACTCTGCATCCGGTCTTAATTGTACAGCCCTGTCGATCCATTTCACTGCATCACCGATACTGTCGTTCATTTCAGAATACAGGGCAAGGTTGTACGCTGCCTTGTATGCTTTTATTTTTTTCTTTCCACTGGCAATTTGCAGTAACCGTTCTTCATTGAGCGATATACTGTCGCCAGCGTGATTGTTCAATTCGAAATACGTACGCCGGACTTCAGTCCAGGTGGGAGAAATTTCTGTCCCGTATTTGTAACCGCCATACCAGAAGGCCTCCCTGAGTACATCACCCACATCGGGTAGGTTGTCGAGTGCTGCTTTTTCATCATAGCCATAGGCCGACCAGAACAAGGTATCCCTCATCATCTTCTCACTGATCAGTCCTTCGTTTCTGGAATAAATTCTCCACATCATCATTCTGACCATTGCCTGATCAGCGGCTGTCACATAGTCATAGGATTCATCATAGACTACCGTGTTGTATGTTTTTGTATCCAGTGCCAGGCCATAATATTCCAGCGCGATAATGGCGTCGACATTGAACGAGTCACAAAGCTGAACTACTGCATCGTTCCCAAGTGGTTCCAGAAAGGCTGTGGTGTCCTCCGGCCTAACTTCATAATAGGGAGCATTGTTCAGGAAGGCAGCAGGGGAATTGTCCAGAACAGAAAAAAGGCCGTTGAAAATATTCCGGATCACGATTGTATCGACGAAATATTGTTCTGTAGGATCCAGGAGTCTGACTTCATTAAGCCGGGAAGTATCGGCCGAAGGCAGGTAGGCGAAGTTGAATACCATAGCCTGTTGGGTACTGTCGGGAAAGCTGACCTCAGCCGGGTCAAGTGTTTCAATCGTAAGCACTTTGCCGGGAATGCAACCTGCCAGGAGCAGCATGCTGATACTTATGAAAGGGAGGATAATCTTTTTCATATGAAGTAACCGGCAAATTTCTCGTGAAAATACAAAAAAACATAGGAATTTTACCGGTTGCTTTTGAAAAATATTAGGTGTTCATAGCACCGCAGACATTGATCACCTGACCGCTAACGTAAGATGAAAGTTCTGATCCGAGAAATATACATACGTTTGCTACGTCTTCCGGTGTACCACCCCTCCTGAGAGGAATACCTTTTATCCACTCCTGTCTGACATCTTCAGGCAGTTTTGCTGTCATTTCAGTGATGATGAATCCCGGTGCAATGGCATTACAGCGAATCCCCCGCGACCCCAGCTCTTTGGCCACAGATTTGGTAAATCCTATAATACCGGCTTTTGAGGCGGAATAATTGGCTTGTCCGGCATTCCCCGAGACACCAACAACAGAACTCATATTGATAATGGAACCCGAACGCTGTTTTAGCATGACTTTTTGCGCAGCCTTGGTAAAGTTAAAGACGGACTTCAGATTAACCTTGATCACGAGATCCCAGGTTTCTTCTTCCATCCTCATAAGCAGGGTGTCGCGTGTTATTCCGGCATTGTTGACAAGTACATCGATACGTCCGAAATCATTAACAATCTCGGTAACTACTTCATCAGTCTGTGTATAATTGCTGGCATCCGACGCATATCCTTTGGCTTCTACACCCAGGGCTTTCAATTCCTGCTCCAGTGATTTCATGTTGTCGTCCAGGCTTAGATCGGTGAAGGCAACATTGGCACCTTCCCCGGCAAAGGCAACTGCGATCTGCCTGCCGATACCCCTGGCAGCGCCGGTAATAACAGCGGTTTTTCCTTTAAGTAAGTCCATTTCTGATTTTTTTTTTGATTCGTGCAAAGATTGAAAAGAATTTTGGTTTAAACAATAAATCAGTGTCGCGAAAATTAGAATGGCAAGGAATAGAATGTGGTAAAAGTCTGATTTATTGCAAAATGATTTCGACCAGCTTCGGAAGTATTTCCCCTGCCCTTCCCTCGAGGAAGATATCGGTTACCTCACCGGTGTATGCAGACGGATTGGTGTTGATCTCGATGATCGTGGCTCCGTTTTGTTTGGCAAGCCTCGGGATCATATTTGCCGGCATTACCTCACCGGTGGTACCGACAAGTAAAAATACATCAGCCAGCCCGGCTGTATGGAACGAAGCTTCACTGGCGTCTTCAGGGATGGCTTCTCCGAAAAATACGAAATCCGGTTTCAATACATGTCCGTCATGTGTACAGCGGGGCGGAAGAGATTCCAGTATGCCAGGAACTGCTTCGTATCGTCTCCCGCATTTCATGCACAGAAGCATCTTATAATTGCCATGAAATTCGATTACATTTTTACTTCCGGCCTCCTGGTGAAGGTTATCGATGTTCTGGGTAATGATGGTTTTGAGAATGCCATCTTCTTCAAGACGGGCTAGGGCTTCATGTGCCTTGTTGGGAGAAACCTTACCAAAAAAATCATAAAACAGCGTTTTGATTACTTCCCAGGATTCACCGGCATTTTGCATGAAGTAATCTACATCAAGATATTTCGGATCGTACTTCGACCAGAGGCCTTCAGCGCCCCTGAATGGTGGAATTCCGCTTTCGACCGAGATACCGGCACCGGTGAAAGCCGTAAAATGATGTGAGTTTTTAATGATAAAAGCTGCATCCTTGATCGACGATTCCATCGGTTTAACGTTCTGGTTAATAACGATCCTGGTAGCCTTTACAAAAGAGAAGCGATGGTACTGCCCAAATCAGCAGGAGACTCGGCTACTGTGATGCCACACTCCCTCATTATGGCCATTTTGGCGGCAGCAGTATCGCTCTTTCCGCCGATGATGGCTCCGGCATGGCCCATTCGCCGGCCTTTGGGTGCTGTCTGACCAGCAATGAAACCAGCAACAGGTTTTGTGCCGTGTTCTTTTATCCATTCAGCAGCTTCTGCCTCCATGCTGCCACCGATCTCTCCGATCATGATAATACCCTTTGTCTGATCGTCTTCCATAAAGAGCTTAATGGCATCAAGCGTTGTAGTGCCAACAATGGGATCTCCGCCGATGCCTATGCAGGTTGACTGTCCCAATCCGGTTTTCGTCACCTGATCAACGGCCTCATAGGTAAGGGTTCCGCTACGTGACACAATACCCACAACACCTTTCTGGTGGATAAAGCCGGGCATAATACCTACTTTGGCTTCACCAGGGGTGATGATGCCCGGACAGTTAGGTCCAATAAGCCTGGAGGACTTATCGCTCAGGTACTCTTTTACTTTAACCATATCGGCTACGGGGATACCTTCAGTTATGGCTACGATAAGTCCAATGCCCGCTTCTGCTGCTTCCATGATGGCGTCCGCAGCAAAAGCCGGCGGCACAAAAATGACGGAGCAATCAGCCTGGGTCTCTTTAACGGCATCCTTAACGGTATTAAACACCGGCCGTCCAAGATGTTCCTGGCCACCTTTTCCAGGTGTTACACCACCAACGACTTTCGTTCCGTAATCGATCATCTGCTGGGCGTGGAAGCTTCCTTCGCTTCCCGTAAACCCCTGTATGATAACTCTTGAATCCTTGTTAAGCAGAACACTCATTATTTTCAGAATTTAAAACCCAAAAGTAGGGATAATTTTTGGTTCAGGAAAAGGAAAACGAGGTACAACTGGATATTCAAGGCCGACTTTTGAAAAATCTACTGAAATCAAGCTGAATAAGCTTCGAGAATCTTTTCTATTTGATTTGACTGACAGATGCGATGACGTTCACAAAACGATCAGCTTCCTCATAAGTACCAAACACCTATGTAGATTTCCCACATCTTCAAGTCCCCTCCCAGGGGATTTAGGGGTAGAACTCACTATTACCAAGCACTAAAGTAAATTTCCCACATCTTCAAGTCCCCTCCCAGGGGATTTAGGGGTATTTTCCTCCTTCAACATCAAACATCATCCATAATCTTTATCTTTGCATCAAATGGATTTTGACACCACCATATGTGCGCCGGCAACGGCAGGTTCCGGGGCAATCGCCGTGATAAGGGTTTCAGGCCGCGATACTTTTGGGATATGCGAAAAGATTTTCAGACCTTCCGAACGTGCAAAAAAGCTTTCCGAACAGGTGCCCAATACGATTCATCACGGTCATATTTTGGATGGCAATAATGTTATCGACGAGGTTTTGTTCAGCCTGTTCCGTTCTCCCCGCTCCTACACCGGGGAGGACAGCATTGAGATTTCATGCCATGCTTCGCCGTGGATCCAGAACAAGATCATCGAAATGTTGCTGTCGCACGGCGCAAAACTCGCCCGCCCTGGTGAATTCACCCAGAGAGCTTATCTGAACGGGAAAATGGATCTTTCCCAGGCAGAGGCTGTTGCCGACCTGGTCGCTTCCGGATCAGCAGCAGCACACCGCATCGCCATGGACCAGATGCGCGGAGGATTTTCAGAGGAACTGGCAAAACTTCGGAAGGCCCTGGTCGATTTTGCCTCGCTTATTGAGCTTGAACTTGATTTCAGCGAGGAGGATGTTGAATTTGCTGACAGAAAGAAGCTGAAAACGCTGGTAGAACGGATCGGGACGGTTATTGACAGACTCGTCGCATCCTTCAGCTTAGGAAATGTGATCAAGAACGGCGTACCTGTGGCCATTATCGGAAAGCCGAATGTTGGCAAGTCCACCCTGCTGAACCGGCTGCTGAATGAGGATCGGGCCATCGTGTCTGAGATAGCCGGCACTACACGTGATGTGATCGAAGATACGGTCATCCTTGAAGGGATCACCTTCCGGTTCATTGATACCGCAGGAATCAGGGAAACTGCCGACGTTATTGAAAACCTGGGCATCAGGAAAACCTATCAGAAAATTAGCCAGGCAGTCATCGTCTTGCTCATGGCAGATGCCCGCGATGATACCGAAACGACACTGGCTGCCCTTGAACAGATCCGGAACCAAATAAAGGACAGCGGTAAGCACCTTGTTCTATTGATAAACAAAACGGATCTTGTACCTGTGGAAACGAAGACTGAACTGGAAAAGGCAATTGAACTCAGGGACGGGGAAATTATGATGTTCATCTCGGCAGAGAGGGATAAAAACTTTGATGAGTTACAGAACGTCCTTATCGAAGAGTCCAGTCTTTCACATCTGAAGGACAGCGATATCATTGTTTCCAATGCACGTCACTACGAGGCACTTACCCATGCTGCAGAGAACCTTCAAAGAGTTTACGAAGGACTGGATACCGGACTTCCGGAGGACCTGATCGCGCAGGATATCCGGCAGGTGATTCATTATCTTGGGTGAAATCACGGGGGAAGTGACGACGGATGAGATATTGGGGAATATATTTAAGAATTTTTGTATCGGGAAGTGAGTGAGACTAACTTTTCAAAAGCCCGCCAGGGCGCATTGAAAAGTTTAAGTCGAACTCATCCCGACGCCAGGAGGGATCCCATAGGCGGTTATACGATTTCAAACAGATTCAAGAAATTGTCGCCCATCGATCATGTTTCTGGCAATAAACATTAAATCATCTTCTGAAATCCACACACCTTTCCTTAAACCTTCCTAATTTTGATAAAAGAACCTTAAATTTCACCTCACCCCTGCCCTAAACTAAACTGTACAATTATGTTTAAGGAAGTATCAAAGTCTAAAGCTGTTGCCCAACTCAGCTTTTATGGGAAAGCCACATAGCAATCCATCCGGATGGCTTCAAACGTTCGCAGTTCAACTATCATTTTCAGCAGTGGGACAAGCGGCTTAACCTGACAACGTAAGGTCCGTGAGCTTATTTATAATTTATTAGTTTCATGGCTTCGTTCAAATAGCTTGTCAAGGTTGTTCTACTAAAAATTACTAAAATAAATATTCGCAGTTGTGATTTCATTCAGCAGTCTTGTGTTGGGCTGCGGGTTAACAACAACGCCTTAGATGCCGGAAGACCTATAGTGGCGCATGCAAGTAAACTCAAATGGAGGACCATGATGGAAAAGCGAAACATTCGAAAGTCTATTGATCAACATTGGGCCGCATCCGCTGCGGGTGATCAACTTGTCGAGCATGAAATCTATCACGATGATGCTGTGTGTGTGTACCCACAGTCAGGCGAGGTAATTCAAGGTCGGCTTAACCTTCAAGCGCTTCGCAGCCATCACCCTGGCAGACCATCGGAGTTTGCGGTCCGGCGGATCACAGGAGAGGGCAATCTCTGGGTTACAGAGTATGTTATTACCTATGGGGTAAGCGCTCCCACACCGTGAGTATTATGGAGTTCCGGGATGGAAAGGTGTCGCTCGAGACTCAATACTTCGCCGATCCCTTCGACGCTCCTGCCTGGCGCTCTCAGTGGGTCGAGCGAAGGGATGTTACCGACGGAATCTAACATCGGCATTTTCGGGGAAAATTTTTTAACCTATTTACATTGGCTACAGTCCTATGAAAACAATGACTTGTAATCAATTAGGAGGAGCCTGCGACCGAGAACTTCATGCCAACAGTTTTCAGGAAATAACAGACATTAGCAAAAAGCATGTGACGGAAAAATTTCAAGGAATAAAAATTAAATATTTCATTGCAATATGATAACAGAACAAAAGCCGATTAACTCAAGATTTGGCGAAACGTCAACAGCGACAGAGGTTATCTCTGGAATTAGCCTAAACGGAAAAACAGTAATCGTAACGGGTGGACATTCCGGAATCGGGCTTGAAACAACAAAAGTTTTGTCGGGAGCGGGTGCAACTGTCGTTGTAGGCTCACGTGATATATCGAAATCCAAGCACATACTTGCTGAAGTTAATAGGGTAAGCGTTATTGAGCTTGACTTATCTGAACCTTTATCGGTAGATGCATTTGCAAACGAATTTCGTAAATCATTCAAAGAATGCTGACAAATCTTAAGAACGAATGCTTACTATTCAACATGGAATGATTGATCCTTTATTTGTCCAATATCATCTCACAGCGTACAGAATTCCATGAATCGTTCCCGTCACTTGATTTATTTTCTCCCGGAGCATCCTTTCGTTTTGAGTTGATACCGGTAAACACCATCGTAAATCTTGTGCCGTCTTTGCTTATCCATTTTGTTGGAATGCTCCAATAAAAACAGGTCATCTCCAACGAATTTTCAGATCCAAAATAGTTTCCTTTTTCATGATTTAAATATATGACGGTCTTCCAGGGTCCCCAGGGGTTTTCTGCTTCAAACATCCCCAAATTTCCACGACTTGTACTTTTATGCTCGGTCATTAGTATATAACGTTTAATCCCCGGGTTATAACTGACACTGCAGTTCCAGCCAACGCCAAAAACATTATCCCTGAATACCGGAACTTTTTCCCGGACATCGCTATTCCATTGAGCCTTCCCATCTTGAACATGAGACAAGAACTGGTATGCCTGCCGATCCAACATCCTGTCTTTTGGAACTCTTGCCAAATAGATCTTCCCAGGAATTGAGCATTTAAAATCATTCGCCTCAATCGGCTCCATGAAATAATGGTATACATAATTATCCGGTGCATCAGCATAATCTTTACCATATTGCAGGATGGTTGGAATCATCAAATTATCTTCCCTGAAAAAAAGCCATTTTGCCGGCCACCATTTCGCACCGTGGTCATTTGAATAAAACAGGCGGCATTCGGAAGCATGGCCCGGATACCAACCCCAGGCGGAATAATCAGGCACGACCCAGGAATATAGAACGCCATCAATACAAACCGTCCCCCAACTTTTGCCTTTAAATTGAGCATTGTTTTCAGCTTCATATCCTCCCCAAACATTTTTCCCTTCATAATTATTATAGGCCCCTTCGATCCTGGAATAGCCAAGACTCACACGACCTTGCCCATTGATGTCACCAAATCCGCCACCATCACCGAAAGCACAATACAAATTATCGTCATCCGCCCAGGTACATTGCCAGTTATCACTTCCAAAAGCTTCCCGCCTGTGGGTGCTCCAATCAAATTTAATGTCTTTAATATATTCGCTCTTCGGATAAGGCAAGACGGAATCAGAGAAAGAAACTTCATTTAAACTTCTAATGGATTTGTTTTCCTGAACAGGTCCCTTTTCATAAGGCTGTGCGTCTGGGGACAAGCCCCCTTGCAATAAATCATGAGTAACTACTTCAGTTCTCTTATTGCCGGAAGATATTGAAATAAGCGTAATCAGGAAAGGTATAATTAGTATGGATATGTTTAAATTGTTTATCCTCATATATTTAATTTTTATTCCAAAGGTAAAAAATATATCATTTGGGGCTTTCCGTTCTTTAATGAAACACTAAGAAAAACTGAATTTGCGCAAGATGTTGAAAAGGTCATAAGTGAATAACATCGGCGATTTTTGGCCAGGATATAAAATCCTGCGTTTGATTTTTCAATGGCCCAAATCTTTTCGCTTTTTTATCCGGCCCTTATGGCATCGGTAGGTGCAAGCAAGTGGAAAAAGATTTGACGTTTTTATGGAAATACGAATTTATTTATAGCTGGTGGCAAACTAATTTGAAATATAAGCTAATATCCAATTTTTGCATCTACCTTTATCAGAATTTAAAAATCATGCAAGTTGCTGTTAGTAGAAGGAATATAACTTTCAAGCCAGACTCCAGTAGGGTGATTGCCCGTTTTCTGTTTACTGACGACCAAAGGGCTATAAGTACTATACGATTTATCCTGGAAATGCCTGAAGTTGATGCTTCGCTTGCATTAAAGAAGACACTCAGGGATTACTCGATGCGCCATAGGAACATTTCTAAGATATTTGAGAAAAATTTTAATAGAATTGTCCCTTTACTTTCGCATTTGAATACAGAGCCAGATACCATTGATTATTCAAAGAAAATTCTCATCGGCTCTTATTTTACAATGGAATATTCTATTGAAGCAGCAGCTTTCTTTAATCCTTCAATGGTCGAACATCCTGATCAAACCGAGATTAATCCGGGTGAAAAAAGAGTTATTATTAGCTTCAGGGCAACAGGCGAAGGACATATCTCATCCATCGTGTTCAGGACAGGTGTACTCGATAAAAACAACAAACTTGACCTTGAGCCAATCGGTAATATGCTGGAGGAGGCTGAGCACATTAGAAGACATATTTATAATAAAAAATCCTTCGCCCTTAAACTGGATGAGATGCAGGAAGTTTATAGTATTATTCCACCTGCCTTAATATTAGATAAATTAAAGGATGAATTTACCTATGGCGAATTGCGGAAATGCATTGAAGAGGCGAGAAAGGCAAGCCATTTAGCTTCCGACAAAGAGAACCTCTTTAATCAGGTCATTTGGCTGGCTTCATCACATTACGAGCTGCAATTTTCTTTAGACACCAATATTTCCGAAAGAGTGATTTTTCCAGTTTCAGCAAACGAAAAGAACGGCATTGAAGATGCCCGCTTTGTGATGTTTAAGGATGAGGATAACAAAATAAAATACTATGCCACTTACACGGCATACGATGGAAAAACCATTCTGCCTAAATTACTTGAAACTGAAGATTTTTATCACTTTAAGGTAATGCCCTTGCATGGCGAAATTGTCCAGAATAAAGGAATGGCATTATTTCCCAGAAAAGTGAAAGGAAAATATGCTATGCTTTGTCGATTGGATGGGTTTAACAATTACATAGCTTTTTCCGATAATATTACCGTATGGCGCGAGGCAAAATTGTTGCAACAGCCACAATACCCATGGGAACTCATTCAAATTGGTAATGGTGGCTCGCCGATAGAAACAGAAGAAGGCTGGTTAGTTATAACTCATGGTGTAGGCCCCATGCGCGAATATGTTTTAGGAGCCGCCTTGTTTGATCTTGATAATCCTGAAAAGGAAATAGGAAGGTCAAAAACCCCGCTTTTAATTCCAAATGCCGAAGAAAGAGAAGGCTACGTCCCGAATGTAGTTTATTCTTGCGGGTCAATGGTACATAACGGAAATTTGATCATTCCTTATGCAATGTCTGATTACGCCTCTACGTATGCCACCGTTAATTTGAAAGAACTTCTGAATGAGTTAAAAAACTCCAAGTAAAAAAGGAAGCCTAAAACACAATCTGTTCACCTTATTCTTACTTAATCCTGTCTTTTTTCGCCGACAATACGTGTCGGTTTTGCTTCTTTCCTGCAAATGTGTGAATGATGTAACTTATTACAGTTCTTATGTAACAGTTGATGGTATAAAGTGACCTACCTTTCTCAACAATAATTTCTTCATCGTATTTTTTACCTAATTAAGAAGCCGACTCTAAGAAGTCATGATGCAAAAAGGATTAAAATTACCGCTTTATGCCAGGATTTCAATTTTACTGATCGGCATATTTACACTTCTCGCGATACTATACATCGCCAAGGGCATTATAATTCCGTTACTGTTTGCCATCATCTTCTCCATCGTACTCCATCCGGTGGTGAATTACCTGGTGCGACTGAGAATCAACAGAGTAGTGGCTATTGTCGTCACCCTTGTCCTTGCCATATTGATCTTCAGCATGCTGGGTTTTTTCTTATTTTCACAGGCAATCCGCTTTACCGAGTCGTTACCCAAATTGATCGATAAATTTACTGAGATGCTGAACCAGATCACGGTCTGGACTTCCGGCTACTTTGACATAAGTATCCTTAAAATAAATACCTGGATTACCAACTCAAAAGAAACATTCATCAACAATCGCAGTGCTGAAATGGGGCAAACCTTAGTTTCGATCGGCAGCAAAGTGGTATTGGTGATTTTAATACCCGTGTACGTTTTTATGTTGTTGTTTTACCAGTCGCTTTTACTGGAGTTTTTTCGCAGGATTTTTGGCAAAAGAAATCGAAATGAAGTAAGCCAGGTAATTTCCCAGATAAAATCCTTGATTCAAAGCTATCTTGTTGGACTTCTTACCGAGGTGACAATAGTGGCTACCTCCTACTCTATCGGCCTGCTCTTCCTGGGAATAGAATATGCTATTATTCTCGGAATAATAGGGGCTCTCCTTAACCTGATACCTTATTTGGGGGTTTTACTGGCAGCATCGTTGCCAATGATGATTGCTATTGTATCCAAAACGTCGCCCTGGTATGCCTTGCTGGTCCTCGCAATATACATTTTTATCCATATTATTGACAACAACTACATTATTCCCAGACTGGTGGCATCAAAAGTCAGAATAAATGCTCTTGTCACTATTATTATGGTTATTTCATTCGGGGCATTGTGGGGGATCCCGGGAATGATCCTTTCTATTCCACTTACTGGTATTGTTAAACTCATTTTCGACCACATACAATCATTAAAACCATGGGGATTTCTATTGGGAGACCTCATGCCCCCTTTAATAAATATAAAAACGGTACGCCTCAAACGGATAAAAAATAAATTATCCTGATCGAAATTGAGAAAAACCATAAGGGACATTTAGAAAACTTCACTTAAAATAAAAACCATGAGACAAAATTATACACAGGAATACCTGCACGATCTAAAAACCAAACTCAAAATAAAATATCCCCAGTTAACAGAGAAAGATTTGCATCATAAAGAGGGGTTGGAAGAAAAAATGTTTCGCATGGTGGAATACAAATTGGGAATGACCAAGCGAGAGATGAAAAAAATAATTGCTGCATTATAGTTCGATTTTCACATTGAAAAATATACACATTTAAGAAAGGAAATAGAAATGAATTATTTGTATTTAATTATTCCAGTTGTATTTGTGTTTTTACTTGGGATCAGAATAGTCCGGCCAACTCAGCGTGGCTTAATTGAGAGGCTTGGTAAGTACAGTAATTTTGCCCTACCAGGTTTTCATTGGATTATTCCGGTAATTGACAAACTCTATTTGGTAAACGTGACCGAACAAATGGTAGATGCCGATCCACAGGAAATAATCACAAATGACAATCTGAATGCCAGCGTCGATGCCCAGGTATACTTCAGGGTGAAATCCGATGAAGATAGTGTTAAAGATTCGACGTACAATGTAAATAATTACAAATGGCAGATTGTTAATCTCGCACGCACTACTTTGCGTAATATTATAGGAACGCTTACCCTTAAATCCGCCAACAGCGAACGAGGGAAAATTAATGACTCGCTATATCAAACTCTGCACGATGAAACCAAGAGCTGGGGCATTGATATTGTGCGTACTGAACTGAAAGAAATTGACCCGCCCAGAGACGTTCAGGAAACCATGAATAAAGTGGTAAAAGCCGAAAATGAAAAAATAGCAGCAATTGATTCCGCCACTGCCGCAGAAACTGTCGCTGATGGTATAAAACGTGCCAAAATTAAGGAAGCTGAGGGTTTTAAACGTGCTAAAATATTGCATGCTGAAGGCGAAGCCGAAGCCATAAAACTTGTAAATCAGGCTGCTGACAAATATTTTGTTGGGAACGCCCAAATGTTGCGAAAACTGGAAGCATTGGAAGCATCCCTTGGAAACAATGCGAAAATTGTAATACCTACTGGTTCAGAGTTGGTGAACATTATTGGCGACATGGCTGGTATTGTTCCCTTAAAGGGCACACATAGAGATAATAAAGGACCTGTAAATTAGAGACTTAAAATAGCAGCTCAGGGATTTACGTGCTTGCTTTGCACGGATGCCAGCAAGTACATAATGTCTTTCCCCATCAGTATCCATGCTTTGTAGAGTATAAGGTAAGCAAGAAAGCTTCAATTGTACCTGTATACCTCAGACCAGTTGCTCTCTGTGTATTATTTGTATTTAACCTTTGTTAAAAGAACCGAGAATATTTAAACGTTGTTATGGCAGACAAAAATCTCAAAAAAGTAAAAAAAACAGCTTTAATAATAGTTGCCCATCCCGACGATGAAACTCTTTGGAGCGGAGGAACAATATTAAGCCATCAAACATGGGAGTGGTTTATAGTTTCTCTGTGCCGCAGCAAAGATCCCGATCGTGCCCCCAAATTTTTTAAAGCGCTGAAAATTTTATTCGCTGAAGGTGCAATGGGCGATCTCAATGACGAACCCGAACAGAAACCATTGAACGAATCAGAAGTTGAGACTGCCATACTTGACTTATTACCCATAAAACATTTTGACCTGATGATTTCCCATAACCCGGAGGGAGAATATACCAGGCATATCCGGCATGAGGAAATAGGAAAGGCAGTTATTAAACTATGGAATACCAATCGTATAGCTGCAAACGAATATTGGGCTTTTGCCTACGAAGATGGTCATAAACAATATCTTCCCAGACCCGATGAAAATGCAGGTATGCATACCATACTAACAAAAAAAATATGGCAAGAGAAGTACAAAATCATAACCGAAACATACGGTTTTAAAGCTGATAGTTGGGAAGCAAAAACAACACCCAAAGCAGAATCTTTCTGGCATTTCACAAAACCTATTGATGCATTGAATTGGAAGAATGAAGTAGCAGGAAGGAGAAGTGGCCGTCTGGAATGGCTGTAATTATTTGAATTGGATAGTAAGACTACATCAAACAAAGTGCAACAATAAAACTTCAGGTTGCGAACAGTAACAGCAACCGTAATTATTCCATATTTCAACTTAATCCAGCATTACTTATGAAAGTATTGATATTGTACGATTATCCTCCATCCCCTGGTGGACTCTCCACACAAGGTGATTTACTTTACAAGGGATTACTTGAATTGGGGATTGATGCCCATCCGGCGCACATTGAGTCAGCTCAGGAAAAAGAATGGTATTATCGGTGGTTTAAACCTGATGTTGTTGTTGGTATTGGTTATTGGGGGCACACGCCTCATTTGGTACTACATCCGCAAAGGTATGGTGTACAGGCGGTTCCTTGGCTGGTTGCCGATGGTTTTATTGCAAATTACCAGGAAGTTTTAAATGCTCTCCCTCTTATATTGGTAACCTCGAACTGGGTAAAAGAAATGTATGTACGCGATGGGATTGATGCCGACAAAATTGAAGTTTTACCTGTGGGTTGTAACACGGATACCTTTATTCCATTTAGTAAAGATGACCCAAAAATATTGGCAGTCCGCGAAGCACTCGGCGTTTCTCCGGACCAGCTGATGATTCTTACCGTTGGCGGTGACGCGGCTTCAAAGGGTGCCCAGGAAGTTATGCAGGCACTCGCATTAATTGATGTAAAAGCACCTGATTGGAAATATGTGTGTAAGGTATGGCCCCAACCACGAACCAAAAATCAAAATTTAGCTGATCTGGAATTAGCAAACCAACTAGGGATAGAAAAGAATGTCACATATGCAACCAATACAATCTCCAGGACCTTTATGCCCTACCTTATTGGCGCTTGTGATATTTATGCTGCCCCATCGCGGCTTGAGGGATTTGGAATGCCACAAGTAGAGGCCGGAGCCTGCGAAAAACCAGTGATAAGCATTCGGGCCATGGGAATGCTGGATACATTAATTCACAAAGAGACAGCCTTGTTGGCAAAAGTAGCACGAAGAATTGTTGTGAACGAAGTAATTCTTGGCGATGAATCCGGGTTTGAAGAGGACCACAAAATGATATTTAGTATGCCGCGGACAGTGGATTACCGGGCTAATGTGCAGGATATTGCAAAATATTTATTGACTTTAATGCACGATCCCGCATTGCGGGAAAAAATGGGAAAAGCCGGACGTAAACGTGTTGTCGCAAATTTCGACTACCGAGTTGTGGCAAAACGGTTTGTAAAGATTATGAATGATAAATTGGGTCTTAAATAATTTCATATTCAACACAAACCATGCAAAACCAAGATTGGAAAGAAATAGAAGAAGCAAAGAAAGCTGCTCTCGAAGTGTTGGTCCATAATGCCCAAGGTCCGTATCACGGGCTTCCTCGAACAGCAGGTTGGGGATACCCTGAACCTTATACCCGTGATTTAATGTTTTCAATATTTGGAATTGCTGTTTCTGAAAATCAAAAATTGTTGGAAAGCATCCGGAAAGTGTTGGAAACACTAGCTAAAAACCAGACAGAAAAAGGGCATATTGCTTCACTTGTGCATGATGCAGAAGATCGTGGCGCTAGCGACACAACCCCATTGTTTTTATTAGGAGTTGGAATTTTCAGAAAAGCGACAAATAATACTGACTTTCTGGATGAGGCAGTCAAAAAAGCATTAACATGGATGGAATATCAAAGTCCGTCGGATCGATATCTCGTAGCCCAGCAACCTACAAGTGATTGGCGCGATGAGCAATGGGTAATTGGTTTCGGTCTGTATGTAAACACATTGACATATTCCTATTTGCGAATGCTTGGACAGAACGAAAGGGCAGATAAATTAAAACATGCCATGGGAAGATTTACCATTACCGGGGGCGAGATTCACCGTCATGTACATGAAGGACTTATCGTAAAACATAAACCATATTATGCCTTATGGTCATATAAAATTTTCAGCAGCGAACGGTTTGACCTGCTTGGAAACAGCCTTGCTATCCTTTCCGGATTGGCCTCACAAACAAGAGCTGACGAAATGATTTCATGGATTGAGGAAGAATGCTGCAATATGCAAGCAAGGGGGGACCTGGCCCTTGACATGCCTCCAAATTTTTTCCCTTTTATTAAGCCAACTGATCCTGACTGGTTAGAGCGCTATTCAAAATATAACAATCCCGGCGAATATCATAATGGTGGTATCTGGCCATTTATTAGTGGTATTTATATAGCCGCCCTGGTGGCTGCCAAAAGATATAGACTAGCCGAAAGAAAGCTTATTACCCTTACCCAAATATTAAAATCTTCCGTTGATGGGAGCTTAACGTTTGGCTTTAATGAATGGATAAAAGCTCAGGACGGTAAACCCAAGGGGCAAGACTGGCAAACATGGAGCGCAGCTATGTACCTCTATGCGGTTAAATGTGTTGAAGAAAAAAGAACTCCATTTTTTGATGAAATACATGACCTCCAGATAAAAACGTAAAAAAAAGATGTATTCCTTTATCCGCCATTTTTATTAACAAATAAGTGATACCTACTCTTCCCTGGTAATTTGAAGAATGGGTAAATGATGGAATTTATTTTCAGGAGTATGTAATAGTTCACCTGGAATAAGTTCGTACCAGTTTATGCCTCAGCTTTGCCCGTTACGCATTTTCTTCCATTTTACCACATCATCCACTTTCCATAAAATACTAATATTCAACAGGATGATTGCGATCTGAAGTCGTTCATTTCTTCGTCAATCCCCTGTCCTCCAACATTGGTTTGATGTCAGGTTCATGACCGCAGAAATCGTAAAACATTTTGTTGTAGTCTTCGGTGTTTCCACGCGACAGGATCATGTCACGGAAACGCTGACCGTTTGCTCGTGTCAGCCCACCATTCTCTTTCATCCAGTCGTAAGCATTGTCATCCAGCATTTCTGTCCACAAATATGCATAATACCCTGCAGCATAACCATTGCCCCAAATATGCAGGAAATAGCTGGAACGATAACGCGGAGGAACCTGCGAAAGATCTAAATTAGTGCGTTTCAATGCTTCGGATTCAAACATATCGACAGATTTTATCGAATCACCGACCGGAATTGTATGCCATTCCATATCAAGCGCTGCAGCCGCCAGTATTTCAGTCAATGCATACCCCTGATTGAACTCCTGCGATTTTCTGATCTTGTCGACAAGTTTCTGCGGCATTGCTTCACCGGTTTTGTAATGAACGGCATAGTGGTTGAATACTTTCGGATCTAGAGCCCAGTGCTCATTAAACTGCGAAGGAAGTTCCACAAAATCCCGTGCAACGTTGGTGCCCGACAAACTTGGGTAGTTCTGGTCGGCAAAAAACCCGTGCAGTGCATGGCCGAATTCATGGAACATGGTGGTCACATCATCAAAACTTATCAGTGCAGGTTCGCCCGGTGCCGGTTTGGTAAAGTTGCAGACATTATATATTACCGGTTTTGTACCCAGCAATTTTGACTGCTCAACCACATTGCTCATCCATGCACCCCCCGATTTGTTGTCGCGTGTGAAATAATCGCAGTAAAAAATTCCTATTTCGGTACTGTCTTTATCATAGACGGTATACACACGCATGTCGTCCTGGTATACCGGGATGTCTGTTCTGGGTTTGAATGTCAATCCATATAATTGATTGGCAGCATAAAATACACCATTCTCCAGTACATTGAACAATTCAAAGTAAGGTTTTACCTGATTCTCATCCAGATTATACCGGCTTCTACGTATTTTTTCGCCATAATAATTCCAGTCCCAGGGTTGTAGTTGGAATCCGCCTTTTTCATTGTTAATGATCGTCTGAAGATCGGCAGCTTCATTGCGTGCTTTGGCTGTAGAAGCCGGTATCAACTTCTTCAGGAAGGTTTGAACGGCTTCCGGAGTTTTGGCCATTTGATCCTGCAGGTTCCAGGCGGCAAAATTGGGAAATCCCAATAAACCAGCTTTTTCAGCACGGATTTCAGCTAAACGTTTGATGGAAGCCCGGGTATCGTCGTTGTCCCCTTTCTCAGCCCTGTTCCAGGAAGCTTCAAACAATTGTTGCCGGGTATCCCTGTTCTCCAATGATTGTAATGCAGGCTGCTGGGTAGTATTTTGCAAGGCAAGTTCCCATTTCCCCTTCTCCCCTGCGGCATCGGCATCCTGTGCAGCAGAGTTTAAAGCTCCTTCAGAAAGACCCTTCAGAGCCTCTTTTTTGCTCACTACCAAGGCATTATCTTTAGCCGCAGCCAACAATTTGTTGGTAAATCTTGCGCTGAGACCAGCTTCTTCTTCATTCAGCTTTTTCAACCTGGCTTGGTCATCTTTAGACAGATTTGCACCGGCGAGTATAAAATTCGTACGGTAGTAATCGAGCAATCGTACTGATTCCTTATCCAGACTGAGATCATCTTTCTTTTGGTAGATCGCTTTGATTCTTTCAAAGAGCTTTTCATTCAGGTAAATTGCATCCTGTTGTGCAGCCAGTTTCGGAGCAATGTCTTCGCTCAGCTTCTGCAGAACCGAATCAGTATTTGCGCCCGAAAGCATATTGAAAACCCCGTTAACCCTGCGAAGAAGTTCACCGCTTTTCTCAAGGGCCACCAAGGTGTTTTCAAATGTAGGAGTTTCCGTGTTGTTTGCGATTTTTTCGATTTCTGTTTTCTGCTCTTTTAAACCTTCTTCGAAAGCGGGAGCAAAATCACTGTCCTTGATTTTCGTAAAATCAGGTGCCTGAAACGGCAAGGTACTGGGATGAATGAATGGATTCGATACAAAGTCTTTCGCGTTTTCCATGGATTTCTTCTGTTCTGAATTTGAGTTGCATGCAGTCATTAATACAAGGAGCATGCCCGTTGCCATAATTGCTAACATTTTCATGGTTATATTCTGTCGATTTTAATTAAGTTTCAATCGGGGGATTTGTCTAATTTAAAATAAGCGCTGAAAATACAATCTTTTCTCTTTAAGAACTATGACATTTGATCATATAGTGTTCTATAACACCAAACTTTTTCCGAAAAATTTCTCTCCCACAAAAAGACTGGATACTTCAGAAGTGATCAAAGAAAAACAGATGAAAATATACCATTCACCCTTCACATACTTTCCATCCGTGAATTCAAGTCCACAATAAGAATGTCGGGAGGTGAGATAATCAGTGAATTCAAAGAGTATCTTAGTAACTATGGTCAACCCGGCTGAGCCCCGGAATGGTGCCGAACATTCCTGATATCCAGAAAAAATTCGAACCAGACGATCCAGAGTAAGAAGATGAAGGAATAAATAAGATAATCATACATATCGTGTACATCAATCGTAAGATTGTACCCACCATGGTGCTGAACATAAATAAACAGGAAGGTGAGACGGAGAATGTTCATAAGGTTTATAAGAACTATCCCGCCGGCAATGAATAGCCACCTGTACTTGTGATCCCGTCCAGTCAGATAGACCACGGCAGAAAAAAGTAGTATGGTATTCATGCCCAGGCAGGCCTTACCCATGAAAAGATTGGCATTTTCCCCGATCAGAAGATTACCTTCCAGTATAGATTCTGTATTCAAAACAGTAAGTAATCTCTGTGTCGAACCAAAAAGGAAGCTTACCCAGAGCTTGAAATCGAAAACCCCGAGTATAAAATTCCCCATGATAACATAGATATACAAAACAATGAATAGACTACCGAGTATCGACCCGAGGTATGTGGTGTCAATGCGAAGTAAGGAAATCCTCTTTAATAGCAGTGGCTTATGTTCCATGACAAAAAGGACGAAAAAAGTCACCATGGCCAGAACTCCCGGTGTACGGGACATCTTCATTGAAGATGTGAGGTCGGGATCGGACATGTAGGCAAAAAGGGCGATATCGACGGTAGCAAAAACGAAATTCAATCCCAAAAGTATAAGGGTCAGGAGGATTCGCTTTGCAACAGATACAGGCGTGATCCAGATGAGAACCAGGAGGAAGACAAACCATTTTTTCAGAAGAAGACCGCTCTCAATAAAGATTACGGAAACGCCATCCTCCATAGAATAATGATCTGCGATCCGGTACGGGGATGCCAACCACCTGAGAAAGAGATTGGACACGCTCTCAGCCAGCGCCTGGTATAAAGAAATCAGATGCGTAATCAACGGCAGCACCGGATCACTGCTGAAAAAAAATAGTCTCAGTATTGCATAAAAGAGAATAACTACGATAAGTATAAAAAGACCTGCTCTTAGCGTTTTTGATATCTGCATTGCATGTATTTATATCCAAATTTAAAAATTAAAGCCCGGAATCTGCACTGGCAGAAATTCCGGGCCTTTAAAAAAATGCATTCTAACCCAAAGTGTTACTGTTCGTTTTTTTTCTTCTTTCTCGCTGAAAAATAAGTTATACCTGCTCCGGCTAGGAGGGCAAGTAATCCGCCATCCAACGGAACACCGGTTGTTTTTTTATCGCAATTATAATCCCGCTGAACGTTGTAACTTCTGTGGTGATTCCCTGCAAATACACCAGGTGCGTAGACAAATGACATGACTACGAGAGCTAGAATTAGAGATAACTTTTTCATATGGATTAATTTTTGGTTTATGGAATAACACTAATAAAATTTACAGTGCTAAATATTCAGGTTCTTTAATAACTAATTGAATTATTATATAGACAATAAAAATATTATTTGGTTCAGAAAACAACAACTCTTTCACCACCGCAAAATATCCACTGGTCAAAATGAGTAGGTAATTCTGCATAAATTTGCCGAAATATTCACAATTCAATACTCCTGATTGCCCCCCGGGGTACCTGCCCAGGGTATCGGTTAAATTACCGATACCAAACCGTCAGTATTTGTCAATGGAGGTCTGCCATCATGGCCCTTTGTTATGTATGTGATCCTGACTGAAGCAGGCCTTATTCTGCTTGGAATAGCACTTCTTGATACGGGTTTGCAAAACTGGGTTGGCTGGATGCTTATCATCGGTGATGCTCTGTTCCTTGTTCTTATGATTATTTTGGGCGATCTGCCGCCTTTCGTTTTTTACCTCCTTACCCTGATCGCGGGGATAATGATCTTCAGAGTGGCGGTGCTTCACATACATTCCATATTATTGAATGTATTTCGTTTATACATTAAAAGCCTGGCTTCATTTTCTTGAAGATATACCATAAACGATTACCTTTGGATGCACTTATAATAGTTAGATGAACCTGAATTTTTGCAGCCTTTCCAGCGGCAGCAGCGGCAATTGTTATTATCTTGGAAATGAGTCCCATGGAATACTTATCGATGCCGGGATATCCGCACTCGCTATTCGTAAATTCCTGCAGAAGAACGGAATCTCCATGCAGATGATTATGGGTGTACTGATTACACATAACCATTCAGATCATATCCGGGGACTGGAAGTGCTGATCCGGAGAAACCACCTGCCGGCTTTCACCACACACAGGATTTGGCAGAGCATACTATCTCCGCAGAAAAAAATACCCGCCGACTGCATCCATGCGATAACACTGCAACAAAAATTCGATCTGGCTGGTTTCGATATCGAAGCCTTCCCCGTCCATCATGATGCCCCCGAAACCATCGGTTTCCATATCGGGTGCGGAGATAAAAAACTAACCATCGCCACTGATCTGGGGTACATCTGTGAGACTGCGTCAACGTATATACGAGCAGCCAATCTTCTCGTCATTGAGTCGAACTACGACGAGCAAATGCTAATCAATGGCCAGTATCCGTATTATCTAAAAACCAGGATACAATCGGATCACGGACACCTGGGAAATCTTCAAGCCGCTGTATTCCTCTCAAACAACATCAATGAGCATCTCAGCCACATCTGCCTCGCCCATCTGAGCAAAAACAACAATACGCCCGATAAAGCCCTACAGGCCCTGATGGATGCATTGAAGGAGAGAGGAATCCACCTTAACGGTCGACCGGCAATTTCAGTTCTGAAAAGGAATGAACCGTCAGAAATGATAAGATTAGCTGATTCCTGAACTTTAATCTCTTAAATTTGGACATAGCTCCCCGTTAAAAGTCCATGAAGCTTCGATTCCAACAAAGCTTTAACATTTTTTATAATTTCTTAAGAGATTTTAAGGCTAAAATCTGCCAATTTTGAATATTCGAATTCCTGGACATGACGCGCCAATCGTACGTTCTTTAACTCTCTGAATATGATGATGATATATAGTCCATTTTAAAATTCTGCATATCGTATACTTAGTTCAATTTAAAGACAGGAGGATTATTTCATGTTACTTCGCGCTATCATCGTAAGCATTTTTTTAACTCCCTCAATTATTCCGGGAGTAACATCAGAATCTAAAACCTTCGCAGCAGGAGGCATCGAGTTGTACACCCCTTATACCAGGATATCAGTTCCTCCGGGGGAATCAGTAAATTATACTATTGATATAAAGAATACTGGGAGTACCACAAAAAATGTCGGTATATCTCTTGCGTCTATGCCGAAAGAATGGGTGTACACACTGAAATCAGGAGGATGGAATATCAAGGAAATTTCCGTACTTCCCGGTGAGAAACAAACATTTTCATTGCGGGTTACCGTGCCCCTGAAAGTGGATAAGGGCAACTACCGGTTCAGGGTCGTAGGAGGTGGATATGATGACCTTCCACTGACAATTAATGTTTCGGAGAAAGGGATATATAAAACCGAATTTACATCCGATCAGGCCAATATGGAGGGCGATTCTAAGTCAACCTTTACCTTCAAAACGGATCTAAAGAACGAAACTGCTGAAAACCAGCGGTATGCTCTTCAAACCAATGCACCCAGAGGCTGGAATGTCACCTTTAAGCCCGATTATAAACAAGCTACTTCGGTTGAAATTGAAGCAAACAGCGCTAAGGTGATAAATATCGATATTAAACCACCAGAGATTATAGAGGCTGGAACATACAAAATCCCTGTTCGTGCAGTGACAAACTCTACCTCTGCATTGCTGAGTCTTGAAGTTGTTGTCACTGGCACGTACGAGATGGAACTGACAACACCAGATGGCTTGCTTAGTGCAAACATCACCGCAGGAGGTGAAAAAAAGCTACCACTGGTTATTAAAAATACAGGTTCTGCTGCACTCACCGACGTCAGCTTCCGTGCTTCCTCTCCTACCGGATGGAATGTAATTTTTACTCCCGATAAGCTGGAAAAACTGGATGCTGGAAAAAATGAACAGGTCTTTGCCACCATAAAGGCAAGTGATAAAGCGATTGCAGGTGATTATGCCACCACTATTTCAGCGAGTACACCGGAAGCGTCTTCCAAGGCTGCATTCAGGATTGCGGTAAAAACTCCGCAGCTTTGGGGTTGGATAGGTTTCTTTATCATTATTATCGCGCTGGGAAGTGTGTTTTACCTGTTTAGGAAATATGGACGGAGGTAAACCATGGCAGGAAATATCATTGAAATTGTTGATCTGACAAAGTCGTACGACACACAAATTGTCGTAGATCATCTTTCTCTGGAAATCAAAGCCGGTGAGGTTTTTGGTCTACTCGGCCCTAATGGTGCCGGTAAATCCACAACCATTCTCATGATCATGGGTCTCACGGAACCCGATTCCGGTTCTGTATCTGTGTGTGGTATCGACCCGGGAAGAAATCCGATCGAAGTTAAGAAAAGAGTCGGTTATCTTCCTGAAGACGTTGGCTTTTATGATGAATATAGCGGATTGGAGAACCTTGTGTTTACCGCCAGGCTGAATGGGTTCTCGGAACATACTGCTACGGAGAAAGCTCAATCGTTGCTCAAAAGAGTCGGTTTAACCGGGGAAGGAAATAAAAAAGCCGGCAAATATTCCCACGGGATGAGGCAGCGTCTCGGCCTGGCCGATGTGCTGATCAAGGATCCCGAAGTCATCGTACTTGATGAACCCACAATCGGAATCGATCCTACGGGTGTACGTGAATTGCTGCAGCTGATCGTAAAACTAAGCAAAGAGGAAGGCATTACTGTATTGTTCTCCTCCCATCACTTGCATCAGGTCCAGCAGGTGTGTGACCGGGTGGGCCTTTTCGTCAGCGGAAAACTTCTTGCAAGTGGTAATATCCGTGACTTATCACATCAGTTGTTTTCCCATATTGCCTACGCCGTAGAAGCCGAGATTACACGCAACGTGGATTCTGTTGCAGCAACCGGGGATCTGCCGGGAAGTAAGGACCCAGTAAAAGAATTACTACTTGGAATACGTGGAGTTTCCAATGTTAAAAAGAAAGAAAATCATTACCATATAGAATGTTCCAGGGACCTTACATCTGAGATTGCCCGTGTAGTTACCGCATCGGGTGCCGGTCTTAATTACCTGAGTAAAAAAGAATACGGACTTGATGATATCTATTACCGTTATTTTGAAGGAGATACGGAACATGAATAAATCAACAAATTATACTGCAACCATTGCTGAAGGCGGCACTGCAAATCATTCATTTTTCTTTTCCCTTCCCAGGAAAAATGCAGCGATGAAAAAAAATGACCGGATCATTCATCCGTTTTGGGTGATTGTAGAAAAAGAAATATCCGGTCATGTGAGAAGCTGGCGCTTTGTCATCCTGATCGGTATCATTTCACTCACCTGTCTGGGCTCCCTCTACACTTCCCTGAATGGTATCGGTCAGGAGGTAAATTCCAGTCAACCTGAAGGAAGCTTCCTATTCCTGAAATTATTTACACTTTCAAGTGGCACCCTACCTTCATTTATTGTTTTTGTCAGTTTTCTGGGCCCTCTGCTTGGCATCGGACTCGGATTCGACACCGTTAATTCGGAACATAACAGGGGAACACTCAGCCGGATCCTGTCACAGCCTATATACCGCGATTATCTGATTAACGCGAAATTTACAGCTGCGCTTGTGGTCATCAGTGTGTTGTTCTTTGCACTTGGCTACCTGGTTATGGGCATTGGGATCATCGCAACCGGTATACCACCTGGTTTTGAAGAATTTATAAGAATAAACATCTTTCTTCTGGTTACGATCGTTTACATTGCTTTCTGGCTGAACCTCTCCGTACTGTTCTCCGTCCAATTTAAACAATCGGCAACATCAGCCCTGGCTGGAATCGCAGTATGGCTCTTCTTTACGGTGTTTTATCCTCTAATTGTAAACCTGATCACAAAAGGCATGGAGCCTTCAAAGCTGGCTTCTCCTCATGTGATCTACTTGTACGAAAAAATGAAATTCCTGTTGGTGCAGATTATGCCCAATCAGTTGTTCAGCGAGTCGACCTCCACATTGTTAATGCCGGCAGTACGCAGCCTCGGACCACTCACCATGGAACAGATTCAGGGAACCGTTCCCGGTCCGTTACCGCTGGGTCAAAGTATATTGCTGGTATGGCCGCAGGTCACAGGACTCCTTGCTGCCACGGTAGTATGCTTTGCAATTTCCTACCACTCCTTTATGCGAAAAGAGATACGCTCGAGATAGTGGATGCCCCCGTCAGTATCAGTGGACATCCTGTATAAAGCTGAATTGCACTGAAAAATAAATCCGGGATCTGAAACAGATCCCGGATTACGTCAAAAAAGACAACGTAAGGATTACTCCGCCTGGCTGTTGATTAGTATCTGGCTTAGAAAGGTGATTTCATCCGAACCGTTATAATTGTACTGGTATAGCCCCCCCGACCCGATCATCATCAGGTTGCCGTTGTAAGGGATCACATCGAAGGCATTCACATTCATGAACCATGCTATCTTAATCAGGTTATTGGGATTTTCGGCATTGTATACCTTCAACCCGGCTTCTCCGTCGCAAATAAATAACGTACTATTATCGATGCCAAGGCCGTATGGTTCCTGCATCGGATACGATTGTTTCCATTTCGGATCTGATATATTCGAGATGTCGATCACATCAAGCTGGCTCGTAGCTTCACCACAAAGATTACCTGAACGCAGTGTAACATAAGCATAGCCATTCTCCACGACTACCGGGTCGCAGCTTCTGATATGGTTGTACGAAGATAAATATTTGGGAGATGACGGGTTGCTAAGATCGTAAATGAGCATACCGGTTGTGGTACCGAAGAACAATTTATTCATATACTGAAATACAGTTTCAACTCCCCAGCCTATCGACTGGTCTGAAACAAGCAGCGGACTGGACAGATCATCGATATCGAAAGTTCTGAGGTTATATTGGTCAACCGTGTATAAAAAATTATCGCTGATGTTGAAGCGCGCCAGAGAACCTCCAACCCCAACCGACATGGATCCTGATTCACTGCTGGCATAACTAACTTTGCTGTTTACTAAGCCTCCATCCATCATCATCATATCATTCCTGACAAGGAAGGTGAGATTATTGTTTTGGATGGCAACATTTTCCTCAACCATTCTGGTTTCCCATCCAACCACAATCCCTTTAGAGGCATCAACATTCACAAACGGAAGAGCATTATTCTGGACCAGAGGTGGTACGGAGTAGGGGAAAATACTGTCAACACGGCCAACCTCATGAATGTTGTGGATGTCACTGATATCAAGTGCTACGAGGTCAATGAAACTGTCTGCATAGAGAATGCTGTCTTTAATGGCCATATCCACATTACCCGGGATTTCGATAAATGATACGAACTCAGGATGGGCGGGATCGGTATTGTCAATAACATGAATTCCCTTCAGCGCCTCGTTTATAAAGATATAGTGATCTTTAAAATAAATTTTACCGGGCTGTACAATATCTTCCGATCCGGTTACTTTTACCGATTTCTTGAATGACTGCAAGTCCATATATATTGGTGAATTCACCATGTATGTATCGGTTACTTTCTCCTGACAACCGGAAAGGGTCAGGATAAACAGTAAGAAGAGGGTAAAGTTTCTGATAGTTTTCATAAGGCTGTGGTTTTTGATTTTAAGTATAGATGGTGAAGGTGTCGTTAAGGATGCGTCGAAAAAAATTAATTTTACTAGCGCAACGTTTTGTCTGAATGTTGCATCATTTGTAAAATAAAACTTCATGAATAGAACCTTAATCTTCTTTTCCGTTATTTTGTCGCTGCTCCTTATCTCTTCCAATGTCAGGGCACAGAAATGGGAAGATGTCATCTATGTGAAAGACGGGAGTATCATCCACGGACAAATCGTTACAGATAGTATAAAAAGTAAAGTCCGTATCTTAAACCACTCAGGTGATATTCTTGTATTCGCTACCCAGAGGATTGATTCCATAACCCGCGAGAAGCCGTTCGAGTATAAAGCGTTTATCTTTAACCAACCAGGTTCTGAATTTATTATTGAAGGAGCTCTACTGATCCGTACAGGGAATAATACCATTGATAAGCCAGTAATTCCAGGGTTCGCTATTGGATATAGCTACCGTTTTCAACCATATTTTTCTGCTGGTACGAGTATGGGGATTGAATTTTATGAAGAGATGGAGGTTCCACTTTCCGGCTTTGTAAAATTTCGTTCGCCGCGAAAAAATGTTGCACCTGTGTTTTATTTTGGAACCGGATATACACTTCCGACCGAAAAGAACAGGACCGACTGGGATTATTCCTATAAAGCCAGCGGAGGAATACACGTAACAACAGGCATAGGAATTGAAAAGATCCTGAGTGAAAATTCCTCCGTAACCTTCGGTTTTACCTACCATTACCAGGAACTAAACTACCATCTCACTCCTCAGCATCAGTGGGTCCTGGTGCGCGACAGGAAAGAGATTTATAACCGATTTAAGCTTTCTCTCGGCTATGTATTCAAGTAGTACTCAATGCTTATTTTTCGATAAAATCAGCACCGCATCCAAAATAGCAAAAAGAAAATCATTAAATTCTGCTTGAAGTTGAAGATTTATTTTTCACAGACCCTGGATTGGAATGGCTTTTCCGTCTTATTCGTGAACCCCACAGACTTACCGGGCGATATATTTTGGGAAATATAAAATTTATCTCACTGATTATGAATGAGATGAGAAGATAACCGTCTAAAGTTGAACCATCCGGAGAGAAAGCAAAAGATAACAAGGTTCCTTTAACTGCCTTCTCCAACGTAGAGTTGGAAGAAACCGTACTATAGATCTTCCAGGCAACGCCGGCTACGCATTTCCGGTATAATTGGGCGAAAAGGCGTACTCAGGCACGATAGTCATGCTTTGATTACATAAGCCTGAGTGTCCCAGATTTCAACAATGTTTTCAGTCCGGTTTGAGAAAAATTCATCATAGGCTTTCCTTACTCCCGGAGTCCTGGTATCATTATAATCATGCGTCAGAATAATACCTCCCTTTACCATACGGGGATAGAAATATTCAAGAAAGGATTTTGTGCTGGAGTAAATGTCTGTATCGTTATTCACAAAGCAAAACTTTTTATCCTCAAGAGTGGTGGCGGTTTCAGGAAAATAACCCTTGTAGAGAAAAATATTATTGTAGCCACTCAATGTTGATTTTACGCGATCGAGAGAGGTATTGTCCATATCGCCTTTAACCATGTTGTTATCATACCTTTTATCCGGTTCGGGCAATCCTTCGAAGGTATCGAAAAGATGTAGGGGCTTTTCACCCTTTACCCTGGAGATGATCATGGCAGACCCCCCTTGATATACTCCAACTTCAGCCATATCGCCTTCCAAATCTTTGGCTTTTGAAGCAAGATTATATAAATTGATCATCTCACGCACTGACATCAGGACACGTGGGCCAAAATTTGAATACTTGATTTTAATGACTTCATCCATCGTGCTTTTGTCTTTGCACAGTTCGTTTCGATCGATCTCAAATGATCTGTAAAAATCCTCGGGGAACTTCTCATATGCAAATATGGGCTTTACAGTAAAGAGCGATAGGAACCATGTTTTTCTGCTAAGATTATAGCCTTTCCAATCTTTCCTCTTGGGAAAATTAACGATTTTTTTAATTGTTCTAATCATGACGCTATGAAATGGTGAAGACAAATCATATCCTGTTCTCCCATAATCTTACACGTGTTACCAGGAAGGAATTAATACCATGAAAAAACAGGAAGCATGTACTCAGTTAATAAGAATACCCGTCCACGATATGTACTTTGATTAATTTTGAGGTTTCTTTAACCGGAAATCACGCGAATGCGCAGAGAAATGTTTAGAATCCAATGAATAAGCTTTGGCCGGAAATGCAAAACTTAAGAGTACGGCTTCAGCTGAGCAATCTATTGCCCGTCTGCTCACCTGCCTGATGTACACTTCCTCATATTTCAGGTAACACCACTTGCTTACCTAGAGATACAATTCACCATCATCTTCTTTAATTCCAGGCAGTTGTAGGTTCTTTCCTCCTACCGGAACTCCTCTTTCAATTTCATAATAACGAGAGCATCTTGACTTTAGTACCGGTAAAATAACAGACCTTTGATGAATTAAATATAACCAATTTATGATTAATTGGCAGGTTTTTTTCGTTTATTCATTAACATCAAAATCACATTTCTGTTCAATTCTCTATTTAAAATGTAACTGAAAAAAGCCGGTATGACTCACAGGTACTAAATAAGTAGGCTAGAAAATAGTTAAAAAGGATATAAAATATCGCCTGGAAAAAGGAAGGCTCCGGAAGGATAAAACCTGAACTTTTCCTGGAGACAGGACAGAAAATATATTATGAATTCTTTCCTTTTACCGAAATAATGGATCTGAGAAAACGTAGGAAAGACCAGTTCGAGACAGGGGAATTTTTAAGATCGCTGGCTTCAGTATTGATTTCACCGATTGAAATCATCATTTCATCAGAAAAGATGACAGCCATTCCCTTCGGCCCTATGCGTCGCCTGAACTTTACAAGCTCTGAACGGTTAAATGGCAATTCATCCTGCTGATAAATTTCTCCGCAAAAGAACTGTATTACCGGACTCTTTAACCATCTGGCAAGGATTCCCTCATCGGTTTCGGCGAATACTTTTTTCAGTATCAGTAATCCTGCTATTTTTCGTACGGGAATACTTCGCCGGCCTTTGTCTGGTGAATAATGAACACTTAGTGCACGGGTGAGTGCCTCCCAGTCAGTTTTTTTTGCAAGCCTGATAAGATCATGATCTTCGCTGATTTTATGACGAAGGGGTTCCCTGAAGATCTCCAACTGCGGTGATTTGTCAAGTTGACCTAACATGGTAATAACTTTGAGTAAAGTTCTGAAATTATTTTGTCATTAAATTCCTGAGAATCAATTATTTTTTAACAAAATAATGTTGATATCCCCAAATGAAACGCAATAGTTGGACAGATCCTCCGCGAAGCATCCAGCATCTCAGTGTGTAAAGCAAGGCTTGTTCAGTAAAATTTCCGTGAATATGTTAATTATGATATACTGAGGTGGGTAGAATTGATAAGAAAGAAAGAAAGAAAGAAAGAAAGAAGGAAGGAATAAGAATGCAGATTCCCCCGATCTTGAATGTAAAGCCGTGGAACCTGCTTATCTTGCCAGGGAAGACGTCTGCTTTGGAAACGTTCAGGCAGGTTTGCGGTTTATGCCAAGGGAGAGGACCACAATTGCTAAAACGGTAGCAGCCAGCAACGAAATGCCAAATATACAATATGTGGAACAGAAAAATGCATCTCCTGCTTTACATAAGCCGGCTATGCCACCGATCAATATCATAAGCACCCAGTCTGCAAACAAAAGTGATCCGGCTATAAATAACGATTTTGTTAATTTGTATGACATCGTATTTGTTTTTTATAAAGATAGGTAAATAATTAATTATGAACAAATGTTCATTAGATTTATTTTGTACATATGATATTTAATAGTTATACCGCAACCTAAAAGAATGCGACGAGTGGACAGCCCTCCAGGGTCTAAGGCATTTGAGCCCATTGGTAAATCGAATGATCAGCAACCGGTTGTTATATACCTCGAAGAATATGAGGCCATTCGTATGAGAGATTACTTTCTCTGCCTGGATACATTGAAATTACTGTAAGAATGGGGGGGTCAAGACCAAAATTCACAAGGATTTATGGGAGTGCAAGACGTAAAGAGGCAGGTGCATTTATCCATCAAATGCCAATTGTTTTCGAAGGAGGCAAGATTTACTTCGACAGTGACCGGTATTCCCGTAGTAATTACGGATGCTGGTTCGATATCCTCCTGAGAAAGACACCGAAGTAAAAACCTGTAAATTCTGCGGATCAGAAGCTATTGTACCCTTTCAGGAAAAAGAAATGTTTATTGCAAACAATAACATATCCAAAGATGAAGACTGCGATCACCTAAACCTCAAGCAACAAAAGTGATTTGCTTGACAATCATCTCGGCTGTTGCGTCTATTTTGTGATTTATGATAATGAAACTGACGTCATCGAGTTTTGCTCCAACCCAAACCATGAAAAGCTTCAGTATGACGTACCTGATTTGGTTGAAATGCTGGCATCCAGGGAAGTTCACAAAATAGATTCAGGTGAATTCGGTGAAAAAGTGAAAGAATCGTTCGGCATACTGAAAATCCAGCTGATCATTGTCAGCGATATCAAACCGGTTTCCGATATCATCGGGTTGCTGATTCGCAAGTAATCGCCTCCATAATTATTTCACATGCCGTGGAATCTTACAAAGACGGTGGTATCACCTTTTTCGTCGCTAATTTTCAATTCCTGCCCTGTGAGCGACAGGATCGTAAAGGTTCCATTCTTATTGAAAAGTCCTTCTCTTTCTGCATCCTTAATCCGTACAGTTAAAAGGTCGCCGGTAATCATCCAGCTTCCGGTGGTCATGTCGAAAGCTCCCTGCGACATAGTATTTCCGATAAAGCCACCGGCGTGGAGCTGCGTTTTAAAAATATTGTCCTTTTTAAAACTGATGTTTTCGTTGGAATAGTTCCCAACAGTTGCCTGCCAGGATCCCAGGATTGCCGAACGGTAATCTTTTTCCTCCACTGGTGTATTATCGGGCACACATGAGACAACAAAGCCCGCCAGGAGGATGACTGTAATAAATACTCTTATAGTGAAAAAGGTATTTTTATATTTACCATATTGTCCCTGCCTTTTCATGGTTGAAATGTAATAAAAAGAAATAAGCGTGTTCCCTCGTTTCGCAGGAATCACTCATTTTTTTTCACGTGTTGGTATGATGAACAAAGGTATGGTCGTTTTTTCAAGTACTTCCTCTGTAACGCTGCCAACAAGGATCTTCTCAAGCCATCTATGACTGTGTGATCCCATGATGATCATATCAGCGCCGATCTCTGCAGCAACATCAAGGATGGCTGTGGCATCATCCCCCTCACCTACCTTTGTCTTAATATCCGGATCTGTGAGGTGATTTCGGGTTTCATCAAGAAAATGGCCTGCAGCCGCTTTGAGCGCCTCAATATTTATGTACGGCAGGGAACCAATATCGTTGAATCCTGTAAAACCCATAATAGGCGAATATTCCCTTGATGTATAATATATGGCATCTGCTACAACATGCATCAGGGTTACTTCAGCGCCCATCGACTTTGCCAGCGAGTAGCCTGTTTCTGCAACTTTTTGAGCTGTAGGGTCATAATCAAGAGCAATGAGCACATTTTTCATGCTCACTCTCTGAAACCCACTCTCACCTGTTTTTCTAACCATGGAATAATGTTTGAAGGTTATCGATATATAATGAATCTACTCCCTTAACAACACGAAGCACGATTAATTATCATTCTCATTTTATCGTCAGCCTAACAGGACATTTCGAAGCCGGTCTGTGACATCAATCAATTCCAGTCTTCCTCAAGATCATCATGACTGTCACCGCCAAGGCTGTAATAATCATTTTCCTCATCGTCAAAAAAATCATCGTCGTCTTCATCCCTTGATGATCCCGGAACATCGAGATCACTTCCCGTTTCAACATCTTCAAAATCCTTTTCGTTTGATTTAAGGTATTTTGTGCTTTTCTTCTTGTGTTTTACAGGGTTTTCCGGATTTAGCTCGGTCTCCTCCTCATCCTTATTATAGATATCTTCATTTTCCGGAGATTCAGGATATCCAGGAAGGTATTCCTTTTCGCCTTTTACAGATATTCGTTTGACTTTTTTCATCTCTTTTGGTTTTCCAGTGAAACAATATATGTCGGAATAAGTTCTGAAGAGACAGTGCTTAAATAATGAAAATAATAGTCGGTCATTCAACAGGAATAAGGGGCCACTTACACTGGTTTCTGCGTGCAACTATTATACACAGATATGCTATATATTCAGAAGGAGAAATCCTGGATTCTTCATATTTTCATTTCCCTATCCGCTTTTTCATACCAGGATACCTCCCAAAGAACCCATTTAGTTCTGCTCTGCAGGCAAACTGTCTCGTCCCGTAGGAGGATATAAAGACCTCACAATGTGGAAAAATTCCCCAGGTAATCCATTGGTTTTATGACATACCTCTGCTTTGCTAAAGACTAATTACCTCTATTTCAGCGCATATGATCGTTCGCGGAATGGTTACCAATATCAGTTTACCCTTGGCATAATTTTGCATAAAAGTAATACGTAACTGAGATAGAAGTCATTACCGGTGTTACAGCAGCCGCTGCAGATGGCTTTAAATATTCAGAAAAGTACCGTTGGCTCTAGCGATATGGACAAATAGATTTATTTCCTGGATTTTTCTACAGAATCCTACCATAAAAACCCCGGTTTTGATCTCCTGTGCCAGCATTTATTTTTACTCTGTATTGTACATGTTATAAGGGTTTAGAGATGAAGAGGTTTCAATATTAGTTCTGCTGTTAATAAAAATGTGAATTATGGGTCAATATTTCATGTCATATGTGAACAATGAATCTAAAAAAACTATATCATTGCACAAAGTTAGCGTCATAATATAATTTGGTGTTTTTCACTTTAAATGCTTCATTATATGTGATATAAGAAGAATGAATAAATTAAATGAAGATGTTTTCCACATTAATCATACATGAAATCAGAAGAAAAGAATGTAATGATTTCTGCTTCAGGTGAGGCTGACGTTCAGGAACCTCCAGTTAACCAGTACCTTACGGCAGAAGACCCGTACTCTTCAGAAGAGTATAAACCGGGTTTTATAACACTAAGTAAAAATTCAGAAAAATTCCTCAAAACATACTTTCCCGGTACATCCCTGCGTGAGTGGAACAGCTGGCAATGGCAGCTGAGACATAGTTTCACCTCCCTAAAAGCGCTTGGAGCCTTCCTAAGATTATCATCGGATGAGTTGATGACATCCCTCGATAGCAACATCAACCTCCCAGTACGCATCACACCATACTATGCCAGCCTTCTCCACAGAGATGATCCAAACCACGCGCTACGGAGGACTATGGTACCTGTAGCACAGGAATTGCTTCTTTCACCTGGAGAACAAGCCGACCCGTTGAACGAGCATCAGCATAACAGATTGAAATGCCTCGTTCACCGGTATCCGGACAGGGTTCTGTTCCTGGTCACAAATTTTTGCAGCAGCTACTGCCGTTATTGCACACGGTCACATATGGTCGCCGGAAAGGGAAATTCTCTTACACGTCGCACCGATTGGGATGAAGCTTTTGAGTACATCCGTTCACACGAAGAGATAAGGGACGTTTTACTTTCAGGCGGTGATCCGCTAACCCTTTCTGATGACAAACTCAGGTACCTGCTTTCGGGACTTCGTGCCATCCCCCATGTTGAGATCATCAGGATAGGTACAAAAGTACCGGTGGTGCTTCCCCAAAGAATAACACCCGCACTATTAAAGATGCTGAAAAAATATCATCCCGTGTATCTTAGCATCCATTTTACGCACCCGGAAGAGATAACCCCTGAGGTCAGTAATGCATGCAACCGGCTGGCAGATAGCGGATTCCCTCTGGGTAGTCAGACCGTACTGCTAAAAGGGATAAACGACGATCCGGTGGTATTTCGAAAACTGATGCATGAACTACTAAAAATTCGGGTGAGACCCTATTACCTTTACCAATGCGATCCGGTCCCTGGATCCGCACACTTCAGAACGCCGGTTGATAAGGGGCTGGAGATCATTAAATCCCTACGCGGCTTTACTTCGGGGTATGCTGTCCCCCATTTTGTGATCGACGCCCCTGGAGGAGGAGGAAAAATACCCCTTCTTCCCAACTATTTTGTTGGAAAGAAAAATGGCAACATCATTCTTACCAATTATCAGGGCAAGCATTACTCCTACCCCGATTACATGTAACCGGTTGTGGATGCCTGATACTATTCCAGCCAATTACCTTATTTAAAATCATGAAATAGAAAATGAAAACAGGTTTAACCTATGATCTCCGTTCCGACTACCTGAAGATGGGTTTTAGTGAGGAAGAGACTGCTGAATTTGACAAGGAAGAGACCGTTTCTGCCATTGAGCATTCTTTGAACTTGCATGGATTTGAGACGGAGAGAATCGGCAATGTGAAAGAACTTGGCCAGGCCCTCGTTAACGGTCGCAGGTGGGATTTGGTTTTTAATATTTGTGAAGGTATGTATGGAATCGGAAGGGAAGCCCAGGTACCAGCTATGCTTGACGCCTGGAATATCCCTTATGTTTTTTCAGGTCCCCTGGTTCTGTCACTTACACTGCATAAAGGAATGACAAAGAGCATTGTCAGGGACGCCGGCGTTCCGACAGCCGATTTCAGACTGGTTCGTAAACCGTCTGATATCCGACAGATCATTCTTCCCTTTCCGCTGTTTGCCAAACCGGTTGCAGAAGGTACAGGCAAAGGAATCAATGCGAAATCCTTCATTCAGGATTACCATCAACTCGATGAAGTATGCCGGGATCTCCTGCAAAAATTCAGGCAGCCTGTATTGGTGGAAGAATATCTGAGCGGCCGCGAGTTTACGGTAGGAATTGCAGGGACAGGTGAACACGCACGAACCCTGGGCACAATGGAGATTATGCTCCAGGATAACGCAGAGAAAAATGCGTATTCATATCAGAATAAAGAGAACTATCTCGACCTGGTAAATTACAGCCGTGCTCCACGGAAAGAAGCAGCCGAATGTGAAAGAGTCGCACTGGAGGCATGGAAGGCACTGGAATGTGAGGATGCCGGAAGGGTGGATATTCGTTATAACCATAGTGGCCAGGCTTGTTTCATCGAAGTTAACCCCCTTGCCGGTCTGAATCCGGTCCATTCCGACCTGCCCATTCTATGCGGATTACATGGGATATCCTATGCAAACCTAATTAAAATGATCATGGATTCGGCCCTGACGAAATTGAAAAATCCGGAAACACCGGAGATGACGAATTTATCAACTGCTGTCTAAAGAAGATAATAACCTGCCGGGAACCCGGAAATGAATATGTCCTGCGATGCATAAAGCTGTGATTCTAATCAACGAATTGGTCGAAAATGCCACACCTGACGAACTGGACGTACTTGACCAGGCGTGTGCCGTGGAGGAAGCCCTGGCTGAACTGGAGTATGAAAGTTCCAGGATTTTCATGAATCTCGATCTGAAAAGCTGTGCCGAAGCTATCAAAACTGCTGAACCTGACGTTGTCATAAATCTTGTAGAAAATGCCGGAAGAAGAGCTGATCTTATTCACCTGGCTCCTGCCCTTCTGAAATCCCTCGATATACCTTTCACCGGCTGCGGTCCTGTAAGTATTTTTTTGACCTCGAATAAACTTCTTACCAAAAGAATGCTTAAAGCTGGCGGCCTTCCAACGCCGGCATGGTATGAGAGCCATGAATTTTTAAAGCCAGGCGACAAAACAAAGCTTATTGTAAAACCTCTGTGGGAGGATGCCTCCGTCGGAATCACCGATAAAAACGTTTTCAGCGGTCAACATGAGGACCTGATTGCCGATTTCAGAAAAAAATTCGGTCCGGATTTCTTTATTGAAGATTATATTCCGGGAAGAGAATTCAATATCTCCATACTCAGCAGCGAGGATGGCCCTGAAATCCTTGCTCCTGCAGAAATGAAATTTACCGGTTTCCCCAATGATAAACCGCAGATTTTAGGCTATGCTGCAAAATGGGACGAAGGCTCCTTTGAATTCAAACATACAACGCGGTCGTTTGAATTCAGTAGTACCGACAACACACTCCTGGACGAGATCAGACACATTTCCCTTGATTGCTGGAACCTGTTTTACCTCTCAGGATATGCCCGTGTCGATTTCCGTGTTGATCAAAATAACCATCCCTATGTACTGGAAATTAATGCCAATCCTTGTATTTCCCCCGACTCAGGATTTTTTGCTGCTTGTGTACAAAGCGGACTTTCATTTACAGAAGCTATACATCGACTTATTAACCAAGCACTGAAATTACACCATGAATATCACCTATCGTAATTTCCTCAGGACGGATGATCCGCATATTGTTGAATCCATCGTTCGTTCCACGGGCTTTTTCCGCGAGGACGAGATCAATATAGCCAGGGAAATTGCCGAAGAAAAATTTACCGCTGGAGAGGAAAGCAGCTATCAATTCCTGTTTGCAGAGATCGATGGCAAAACCGTCGCATTCTCCTGCTTTGGTCTAATCCCATGCTCACTCATTAGCTTCGATCTCTACTGGATAGCAACCATGCAACCCTTCCGAAATCATGGGATTGGCCGCCTGCTCCTCGCCAGAACGGAAGATGAGGTGAAAAAAGGCGGTGGCGCTGCCATTTACGCCGAAACCTCTTCAAAGTCGGAATATGAATCAACCCGGGTCTTTTACTTAAGAAATGGCTACCAGCTTAAGGCTGAACTGGATGATTTCTATGAGGCCGGGGATAATAAGTTGATATTTGTGAAGAGAGTATATGGAGAGTGATGGAGTGATGGAGTGATGGAGTGATGGAGTGATGGAGTGATGGAGTGATGAAGTGATGAAGTGATGGGGCGATGAGGTGGGAAGAAGTTCAGACGACCCTTTAGACCACTCTTCAATTCAGCAATTCAACAAATCAACAATTCAACAATTCAACAATTCAACAAATCAACAAATCAACAATTATAATGTGATGGCGTCATGCGGTCAGGCAAGGAGAATCAATAAATCAACTTTCATACTTAAGATGCGCGTTAATAAAGCGATTACCGCAAGATACACGGGACTATATCATCTTTTTTTCATAAATTTACACTTCAGAAAAAACCAAAAAACAATATGTCATGAAAGAAAAAAGTATAGCTCTCTTAAACAAAGCTGTTACAGACGAGCTCTCGGCTGTGCATCAATACATGTACTTCCATTTCCATTGTGACGACCGGGGATATGACCTCCTGGCAAACCTGTTCAAAAGAACTGCTATTGAAGAGATGCTGCACATTGAACTTCTTGCGGAAAGAATTCTCTTTCTGAAAGGAGACGTTGAAATGGTTGCTTCAAATGATGTAAAAAAGATACATGATGTTCGTGAGATGGTCTCAGTGGCCAGAAGCATGGAAGAAAGCAGTGCGAATGATTATAATCTCTGGGCGAATGAGTGTTCTCAAAATGCCGATTCAGCCTCTAAGAAACTTTTTGAACAACTGGTGGATGATGAAGAAAGGCATTTCGACCAGTATGATGTTGAATTGGAGAACCTTGAGAAATTCGGTGACAATTACCTTGCTCTCCAGTCCATCGAAAGAAGTAAAAATCAGTCAGCCGGACCAGGCAACGCCTGAGCCGTGTTTTTAATGACAAAAGCAGGTTTCAGATAAACCAGTGTGCGGAAATGTTTTCCTGCAACGGTTTCCTGACACCTGCTTTTTTTATTCAACCTGCCTTGATACCTGAAAGCTTTACATTGGCCTGCTCTGCCGGGTGAAGTATTGTCTTTTTAATCAAACATCCAAATTGTTGAGGTCCTGATTTCTTTTATAAGGCTACTTATACATCCTGCCTCATCTGCCACGGAACTACAAAATCCAGCTCAGGCGCCTTCCTTGCTGTTTTCTTCTTTTTTACTTCTTCAGAAAAATACAACCGGCCTTCGGGCCAGTATCCTTTGCTGAGATCATCGGATTTGGCTTTTTTTTCCCTTGTCCGAACCTCAGCCTCAGTTTCCGGAAATTCTCTTAGAAACCTACGGAATTTTACTGTTGATGATGCTATTGAATCTATCATAACCTACCCTTTCCAAAAAGTTTTACTTCCCATTTACAGTATTATATCTGTGTTCTGATGTTAAAACAGATCATCAATTGACAGCATCGGTGTTTCAATCTTAATGCACCGGAATAAGAGGATAAATCTTGCAGATTTTGAGGGAAGATAAAGGTACATCGAACTATTCCGATATGCATTAAGCCTGGATTAAATTTTCATTAGAAAGGTATTAAATAACACGGTACCTTTTCTGAAAATGAAATGTATTGAATTTCGAAGGATGAAAAGATCGTATAGGAATCTGTTCGAAAACCTATATACTAAAAAATCTCCCCTATTCTATGCTTCATCTTCTTCCATAACATATCCCAGGCCTATGACCGTCCGTATCAGTTTCGGGGAAAAGCCAATATCCACTTTTTTACGCAGGGAGTTGATGTGAACATCGATAACATTTGTACCTGTATTGTATGCTTGACCCCAAATACGTTCCATGATCTCCAACCTGTCGAGCACTCTACCTTTATTCGTAGCAAGAAGTTCCAGAAGTTTGTATTCGATGGCCGTTAGGATGATTTTCCTGTTTTTGCGTCTTACCTTCCTTGTTTGTGTATCCAGTTCCAGGTCTGAGATCTGAATAAGATGTTGGACAACATTGCCAGATGACCTTCTCTTAAGCGCTTTAACCCGTGCTTCAAGCTCCTTATAGCTAAATGGTTTTACAAGATAATCATCCGCTCCGCTTTCGAAGCCCTCAACTTTGTCTTCAATAGAATCGAGCGATGAAAGGATGAGTACAGGTGTGCTAATATTATGTCCACGAATCTTTTTGCATAAAACAAAACCATTCTCTCCCGGAAGGATAACATCCAGAATAATCACATCATAATTTCCGGCGATGATGGATCGTTCACCAGCAACACTGTCATAGGCCACATCAACCTTATGCCCGTCGTTCTCCAATCCTGCTTTAAGGAAATAAGAGAACTTCTGGTCGTCCTCAACAACAAGAATTCTCATATCCGTACCTTTTTTTGGAAACCAATTGGGTTTCTGCCGCAATATTCACAACTAAATTGCTGATGATAAAACAACTAACCTGACTAAAAAGATTTAAACCTGCAGAATTTCAAATGAAAAATCTGCAGGTTTACTTTCTGTTTGGTATAAAAACAGCCGAAGACGTTACCTTACCTGGGCTGACACCCTGTCGAAGTAGCTCTATTCACTATAGGCAACGAATCCCCCTTCCGGAAGCATGGTGATTTCGGTGGTCACCCCGGAGTTCAACTTTGCGTTGAAATTGAACGATCTGGAGTCGGCCCCATCGGTAATCAGCTTTATAGTTTTCCCGGTACCGATGAAAGAGAGATCCGGGGTTACCTTCACCGTTGATTTTTGTCCGTTGATTCCAGCGATAAACCACCGTTCGCCACTACGCCTGGCAAGGATGACCTTTTCACCCGGAGTGCCTTCAATCAGCCTTGTTTCATCCCAGCTCACCGGCACAATTCTGAGATATTCCTGAACAAAAGCTGGCTGATTCATATAACTTGTGTACGCATCCGCAAGATGAAGAATACCTGACTGAAATATTACCGAAAGTGCCAGTTCATGTGCAAAACTTGTGGTATGTGGATAATTTACATCCGAGAAGGTTACGGGAGTATAGTCCATCGGCCCGGTAACATTCCTTGTAAAAGGCAGGATGGTGTTTAACACGGCAGCTCCATCAGGAAAGCTTTTGTCGAAACGGTATGATTCGGCTCCTCTTACAGCTTCCATCGTAAGGAGATTGGGATAAGTCCTGTTCCAGCCCCGGGGCATAGTGCAGCCGTGAAAATTGACAACAAGATTCGCATTGGCTGCATCCTTTAAAATATCCAGGTAGAGTTTTATGGTTTCCTGCTTATCGCTTAGAAAGAAATCAACCTTTATTCCTTTTACTCCAATCTCCTTCAACCAGGCAAACTCCTTTTTCCTTGCATCTGAGTAATATAGACTGCTTTTCGCATCCGAGCGACCTATCTTTATCCTGCTTCCAGAATCATACCACACCAAAATTCCTACATCTTTTGTATCAGCATACCTGGTAAGTTCAGCAAGACTGCCATTGTCCATTCTGCCCCATCCGGCATCGACAAGAGAGTAAGCCCATCCGAAATTTGCGGAGAGATCTACGTATTCTTTCAGTACATTGAAATCGCGGCCGCGGTTTTGTGACGACCACCAACTCCAACTTGCTTTGCCCGGCCTGATCCAGGAAATGTCCTGAATAACCGAAGGACGGCTCAGATCGGTGACAAGCGACGAAGTAACAATTGTTCCGGGATTATCTCCAATAATGCCGCAACGCCATGGTGTTGACCATGGAAGCAATGACATGGGTTGCTGTCCGGTGCTGTCAAAAGCTTCGTTGACTTCCGGGAACCGGAGTGTATATATCCCTTTCGCCGGATTGTCACATAAATGCATTCCACAATAGGCGCTGTCAAGATCCGCCTCAGACAGAAGTATCCATAAACCATTTGTATTAAAAAGCGCAGGAAATGCCCATCCGTTTCGGTTCGCCGGACTTGGGCTTCCGATCAGTGTGCCATTGTCAAAAAACTGCTCATATCCTGGTGCCCACCAGGATACGGAATCGTAGGGCTGAATCCATGCTCTGCCCTTCTCCGGCAGGTGAAATGATGTAAACTCATTTTCGATGGTATGAATAACACCCGGATTACCTGGAAAATGATATCGGAAAGCAAATCCATCCTCATACGCTCTGAACACGATGTCCATAGTGCTGCCCTTCTCATTTCTGAAAGAAAGGATCATCTCGTTGGCATGGTTCCTGTTTTGAAGACGGTTTCCGGTTATCAGCGTATAGTTCTCATCCACCTCGCGATCGGTTCTTTTAAGAAATATCAGATGATCTGTAAATTGCTCATCATCTCTTTGAATACCAAGTACAGAAGGCTCCAGAGCCACCGTTTCAGTATTTCCCTTGACAAAATATACAGCGTATTCAGGCTGAGCAGCAGCATTCCCCTTCAAGTCGACAACAAGTTTGATCCTGCCTTCGGGAGAGAGCAATTCCCAGGTATCTGCTCTATGAGTACAGGACGAAATGGAGACGAACGTAAGAATCCAGGTGAAAAGTAACAGGCTTTTTCTCATGGCATTTGAGGTAATTAGGTTAGAAAGCGGTTTTTCTCATTTTGATTCACAATGTTGCTCAGGCTTTTTTAGTTTGTTGCGGAAAGATAAGCAATCCCGTTTGAAAATCCTTTCACCCTATCCTATTGATGGTTCTCTTCGGGTAAATTCACTATTTTTACCGCTCTGGAATTGTATGTATGGAAAAAACAATACTGACATGTCCTCACTGTGGATTCAAAGCTAACAGGGATTACCTGGAAAGGTCGTGCGGTAACTGCTTTGCCTGCATGGGATGTGAGATCTATTTCTGTCCGTCCTGTGGTGAGGAGATTGTAATCAGGCCTTTCATCGAAAAAAGGAGAGTCTCTACAAGGAAGGATAATAACCTTTAGCCTTTTATTTTAGTTCCATTTATTTCCCCAGCCACCTTCGGTCCATCATCATAAAGATGAATTTACCCTGCCGACAGGTGATTTGCAGCTCACCAGTAACCATCCAACAATTCTCTAACTTGCTTGTTTATCTTACAATTTGCCTTTTAACCGGGGAGTACAATTCTAAACGTGAATCCTTGATTTCTTTTTATTATCATGAGACATTTACTGTCGACCTCCTCCAATAGTGCCGTCATTCTGATCAGATTAATGGTTGGTGCGGTATTTTTATCAGAAGGCCTTCAAAAGTTCATTTTCCCAGAGGCTCTGGGTACCGGCAGATTCACCGGTATCGGATTTCTTCATCCGGCTTTCTATGCCGGCTTGTCAGGCACTTTTGAGACTATCTGCGGTATCTGTATCCTTCTCGGACTGTTGACCCGTCCTGCGGCCATTATTATGCTTTTTAATATCTCGGTCGCTATAATCGTTACAAAAATTCCTATCCTTCTCGGGCATGCTTACGGCACCTTCAATCTCCATGAACTTAAGAGCTACGGATTCTGGCCGATGGCCCATGAGATCCGCACCGATTTTGCCATGTTCCTTGGCAGTCTCTTTCTGATTATAACCGGAGGCGGAAGATGGTCGTTCGACCGGTTCTTCACTGTTATGTACCGCACTGCACCAGACAATGACCCTGATGGATAATAAAAGCTGTGAATGCTGAAATATCAGCTATTGATCCACAATGCCAGTTGGCCAATGTAAAATCTTTTAACTTAATCGTCGTGAAAAAAGAATCCGTTTCCAAAGTAAATTTCGAAAGGAGAGATTTTCTTAAACAGGCTGCCCTGATTATAGCTGCCGGTTCCTCCCCGCTTATTATCACCGCCTGCAATTCGCAGGGAGTAAAGGAAAACGCAGGTGAAGATGAGGATAGTGAAGAAGAAATCGGCGTAAGTCCCCCGGAAGACCTGATGCGCGAACATGGTTTGTTAAACCGGATGCTGCTGGTCTATGAGAATCTGATCGACAAGCTGAGCGCACATGATGATTTTGATCCGGCACTACTGGAAACTGTTGCAGGCATCATCCGTCATTTTATTGAGGATTATCATGAAAAACTTGAGGAAGACCATCTCTTCCCGAGGTTTGAAAAAGCTGGAATTCTTACTGACCTCGTTAGTGTTCTTCGGAAGCAGCATACCGCCGGAAGAAATGTGACGGAACAGATCATCGGGTATGGAAACATGGGACTGATTACCACCCAGGATGAAAAAATAAAACTTGCCGGCCTTATGACGGAATTTATCAGAATGTATCGTCCACATGAGGCCAGGGAGGATACCATCCTGTTTCCTAGTATCAGAAAAATTGTCAGCCCTTCAGAATTCTATGCCCTGGGTGAGGATTTCGAGAAAAAAGAGCATGACATGTTCGGCGAAGACGGTTTTATGACCATGGTGGATAAGGTAGCTCAGGTTGAGAAAAAACTGGGAATCTACGATCTGTCGATGTTTACACCTTAACAATAACTCTACCTCAATTTCTCCCCTACAGTCAGGATTAAGACAACGCTAATCCTGTGCCAATGCCAAAAAAGTAAAGTGTCCAGCGTATACAAACACCATAATGACTGCTTTTCTCAGCATAAATAACCTTTACTGAATATTTGATTGATGTGAAACCGTATAGTCTTGTACCCTTTTCCCTGCAGACGCATATTAATCTCAAATGACTTTTCCAACAAAGACAAAAACAGCTGTATTTCTGGCCTCCCTCTCAACGGGAAATTGTATTTTTGTACAATAAGGAAAGAAAATAGTACAAATCTGTCCTAAATTATTATTGTTAATAAACATATGTAACCCATTAATAATGAATGATTTATGTATGTTTGACAATGAAGTTGACCTCTATTTTCATTACCTTGTTATGTCTTCATTCTGATCAGAAGATTATGTCGAAGCCAGCCAAGAACCGGGAACTAAGAATAGCAGATCGAAAAAGTATGAGCAACAATGATGAACAAATGCGGAATTTTGCTCCAGAGCTGAGTTTTCAGGCTACGAGAAGTAGTGGTGCCGGGGGACAGAATGTCAATAAGGTTAATACGAGAGTTGAACTGCGTCTCAACATCGGAGCCTCTAAAATATTATGCGAGGAAGAGAAAGAAACGCTGAGAGAAAAGCTGGCAAAGCGCATCACAAAAGATGATGAACTCATCGTTGTATCCCAATCGGAACGGACACAATTTGACAACCGCCGCAAGGCCGAGGAGAGATTGAATGCCCTTATCGATAAAGCATTAAAACCTTTGATAGAGCGCAAGCCGACCAGACCGACCAAAGCCTCAAAAGAAAAAAGATTAACAGAAAAGAAAGTCACGGCTGAAAGGAAAGCCCGCAGAAAATATATGGATCCTGACTGATTGGATATTGTTGGAAATCATCGAATAAACACGGCAGAAAATATGTATTCACCGGAAGAGAAAAAAAACAGCAGGCTTGAATTCTGGAACCGCTTCAAGTCTTACTCCAGCGTCAGACGCCGACAGAAGGGGATGCCGGCAAAATGGATCATGAACAATACCGGAATTAGGCAACTTAAGCTGAAATTTGAGTTTGACGAACACAAAGCTTTTGTCGGTATTGATATTGAAACCAGAAATGTAGACCGACGGCTGGAATTGTTCGGCAGACTTGAGATGCTTAAAACAATATTTCACAAATCGATGAATCAGGAACTCAACTGGGAACTGGAACACCTGCTGGCCAATGGTAAATCAATAAGTCGCACCGGTCTTGAAATACAAAATGTCAACGTATACGATCCCGAATGTTGGCCGAAGGTCTTTACATTTTTCTATAAAAACATGATGAAAATTGAAGCATTTTATGAAGAATACCGTGATTTTCTAAAATCCGGAGTATAGGAAGAAGGTATATTTTGAAAATAATATGAAAAAGATTTAAGGTGCCCCGACGTATTACTTGAAACCCCAACTGCAACCTTATGAATATTTTATGTACCTTTACAGGTTATTTAAACTTAATCCGACCAATCATGGGTAAAGGTGATATTAAAACAAGACGCGGAAAATTTTTTGCCGGTTCATTTGGTAAACTCAGACCTAAACATAACACTAAAATAAAGTACACTCCGCCTCCTGCAAAAGAAGAGAAAGAAGAGGTTGCAGAATCAGCGAAAGCAACTGTGCAAAAGGCAGTACCCGGAACTCCGGCTCCTCCGAAAGTGGAAGTGGCTGAGAATCCGAAAAAAACACCACCAAAAAATACAGGACCTAAACAACCCAAAGAAAAAAAGGATGAGTCCGAATAAGATCGGGCTTTTTTTTTTAATTTTTGAGAAAATTTTGCTCGATGAATTTTGCAGTGTTGGATATTGAAACTACCGGAGGTAGTCCCAAATACGAGAAGATTACTGAAATCGCCGTTTATGTTCATAACGGTCAGGAAATTGTGAATGAGTTTTCAACACTGATCAATCCGGAGAAGAACATCCCCTACTTCATCACGAGTCTGACTGGAATCACAAACGAAATGGTTGCTGATGCTCCCAGGTTTTTTGAAGTTGCCAGGCAGATTGTGGAGATCACCGAGAACTGTATTGTCGTTGGCCACAATGTAAATTTCGATTATGGCTTTATCCGGGAAGAGTTCAGACAATTGGGATATGATTATCAGCGAAAGACCTTATGTACACTAAAACTAAGTCGGAAACTGATACCAGGTTACAGGTCATACAGCCTTGGAAAACTTTGTGATCAACTTTCAATTTCTATCAATGGCAGACATAGGGCATCGGGCGATGCATTTGCCACTGTCAGGCTTTTCGAGATTCTTCTCGAAAAAAACAGTCTGAATGGGAATGAGCTTCCATTAATGATCAAACCTGAAGGAAGACTGAAAAATCTTAATGGCTTTCTGAACCCGGATCAGATATCTGAAGTTCCGACGGCCACCGGTGTATATTATTTTCATGATTCAGAAGGGAACCTGATCTACGTAGGAAAAAGCAAGAACATCCATTCCCGGGTACTTGGTCATCTCGGTAACAAAAGCAGTCGCAGGTCGACGGAGATGAGCGAACGGATCGCCGGGATTTCTTATGAGATTACCGGCAGCGAACTGGTAGCCCTACTTAAGGAATCGGAGGAAATCAAAAAATTCAAACCGAGGTACAACAGGGCACAACGGAGGACTTCTTCAGCATGGGGACTCTATAGTAAATATGACGAGAACGGATACCTGAACTTCAGGATCCTCAAAACTGGTTCGGAAAACAAACTTCCGCACATAACTTTTAACAACAACAAAGAAGGAAAAGTCTGGCTTGCCGAAAAGATAGAGAAACACTGGCTATGCCAGAAATTGTCGGGCATGTACCAGACTGAGGGTGCATGCTTCCATTACAGTATCAGGCAGTGCAATGGAGCATGTGTAGGTGCAGAAGCAAAATCTGTGTATAACGAACGGGCAAAAAAGCTGTTGGATTCCGTGGAATTTGACGATGAAAATCTTATCATGATCGACAGAGGCCGCACGGCTGAAGAACGATCTGTGATCGTCATTGAGAACGGACTGTACAAAGGCTTTGGCTTTCTGGACATTTCAGCATCATACCTACAGGTCGAAGATCTGAAATCATGTGTAACCCACGCTCCGGATACCAGGGAAATCAGACAAATTATCAGAAGCTGGATCAGAAAAAATAAAATTGAAAAAATAATAAAATATTAATTTAAAATATTTTATACGAATTTACGAGAAGTTATGAATCGATGCTTATGTTACCCCGTAATGCACACCTTCGAGGGCTCTATTGGTATATGCCGTTGTATGATCCTCAATGGGGTACATCCCCTGCAGCAGTAATCAGGGAAGGCGACTACAAGCTTATTGAATTCTTCGGCGATTATATTGATGTGGATAGCAACCTGTGCTATACGCCGGAAGGTCGGGTTGAACTGTATAATCTGAAAAAGGATATCGGCGAATCGGAGGATTTGTAGACCAAAATGCCGGAAAAAACCAGGGAGCTACTTGATAAACTCCACGAATGGATTATGGTCAATAACGCCCGCATTCCTTCCGTAAATCCGGATTTTAATATCGACCGTGTATTTGAGCGCAAAAATTAGCTTTTTGATATTCATTTGTTTATGAGTAGCTTGTTCCGCAGAAGCCCATTTTTTAGAAATAATATTTCAAAAGCTTTTGCATAAAAGCAATAATGCTTTATATTTGCAACCCGCTAACAAAACAAGCAGATTCAGTAGCTCAGCTGGTAGAGCACATCCCTTTTAAGGATGGGGTCCTGGGTTCGAGCCCCAGCTGGATCACAACCTGACGACCGCATCTCTCCTGGTGCGGTTTTTTGCGTTTTAAAAGTTGACGGATCCCGGATCAGGACACTTCCGGACTATTTCCATTCGATAATCCGGGGCTTTGGACGTAAAGCTAAAATTTCAATTTCGTCAAATATATCCGTTGCCGTTGTAATCCCTTTTAAAGGTTTAAGTACAGCTTTACCCTCATCATCAAGTAAACTCATACCCTCAACCCCAGGGGCAACCAGATTCCCTGCTTCTGCAGTGATTTCAGCTTTATAAAGTAAGGCCGGCTGTCCCGAAAGATATTCATCAGAAGTTTTTTCTTCTTCATTATACATCTGATAATCATCGTTAAAATCACCAGCAAGGTTCACTTCAATATAGCAGTTCCACTTACTGTCCCGGGGTACACGCACTCTCGCAGTGAAATACCCTGGCTGCGGTGTCGCACCGGTAATGGTGAGGGATGAATTTTCATCAAGATTCGGTACGACATCCGCTTGACCCTGTCTCTTATATATCTCAAACCATGCCGGCAGTGCAACAGGTACGCTGGCTTTTCCTTCCCAGTCACCCAGAGCAGCGCGCTTGGTTACATATATGGTACGGATCTCGCCGTTTGCGGGATTTTCAATCCAGAATGCAAAGGTCGGGGATTCTCCAAATGTCGATTGTAGTACAAGGGTCTCATTGATGTGGACTTTAAATTCAATATCGGTTTTTCCCCATGTCCTGGAAAATGCAAGGACCACAAGAAAGGCAATAACAAGAATCACAATTGACGATAGGATCAACACCAGTTTCTTTATTTTCATAGCCTCTCGATTTAAACTTCTTTTGGAATTTCGTACCCTTGTCTGTATGCTGGGTACGCCATTTGTTGTGCTAGAGGATCATTCATCACCGATTCGTATTCCGGTGAGAAAATCAATTGCTTCCCTGTCCTGTATGACAGATTCGCAAGGTGCATCAGTACGCCGCTATTATGACCCTGATATATGTTTCCATTGGGTTGTTTTCTCGTTCGGATGCAATCGATGTAATTCTTAATATGCGCACTCAGTGGAAATCTCCCCGACTGCTGTGCCACAACCTTTCCGTCTTTCTCAAACACCTGCCAGCCGCCTCCCATTCGTCCGACGTACATCATCCGTTTTGTGCCGAGGATTTGGATAAAAGTGGAATTTTGGCTCCACTCAGGAAGTGCATCGCCAAACCTGATTTCGGGACCAGATTTTGCCATATAATCGGAAAATTCACCTGCCTGGATGTTCATGATGAAATTGCCATAGTCAAAGACTGCCATTTGATAATCGGGTACTTCCCTGTTGTCATCAAAACAATACCTGCCTCCGGCACAGTATACAGATTTTGGAAATCCAGGATCTCCAAGCACCATTCTGGCCAGGTCGACCTGGTGAATGATACCGCCCGACATAGCATAGCCGCCTGAATAATCCCAATAATACCCCCAGGCCTTGTTCCTGGAGACGTTGAACGGGACTTTCGGTGCAGGTCCGAGCCACATATCCCAGTCGATCGAATCCGGTGCGTCAGTATCTTCATCTGGCCGGAATGGTACAGGGCCGATATCAAGTTCCCGTACATGTACGGCAATCACATCTCCCAACTCACCACTTTTAATATAATCTCTGGCAGTAAGCCCATAGTCGGTACTCCTGTTCTGCATGCCACACTGAACAACCCGATTATATTTAACTGCTGCCTCTATCATCTTCTGTCCCTGGTAGATATCGTGTGAAACCGTCTTCTCTACATATACGTCCTTTCCGGCCTGACATGCACGTATCGTAGCAAGGGCATGCCAGTGCTCAGGCGTCGCAATGAAAACCCCGTCAACTTCCTTGTCATCAAAAACCTTCTGCATATCCCTGACTCGAATTGGTTCAAATCCCTGCTTTTTTTTCAGTTCGGAAATTGCGTGTCCACCTCTCTTGTCATCCACGTCACAGATATACTTAATCCGTATGTTTTTGTCCGTGTCTGCAGCTTCAAGTATCAGATTGGTTCCATAAGCCCCGGCGCCAATGAGAGCCAGTATAACGGTATCAGAAGGGCTCTTCCCAGTCCCTGCCGTCGGGACAGCTTTCATGTTATTTTTGTAAACGGGTTTAGTGTACTCCAATTCTTTCGCTGCTCCGCCAGTCATGTCGTCTGACTTTTTCGATGAATTGGAGCATGAGGCTGTCAAACCCATCCCGGCAACGCTCATCGATGTGATCTGAAAAAATTTTCTCCTTTTCATAGGATAATGATTTTATGATGTTATACAAATGCCCGTACTTTCAATACCTATATCAAATGTAAATATTATTCACATCCGATAACATTATTAAACAGGAGGATACCAGAAATAGCATGAAAAGTACCATCATTAGGATCAGGTCCATATCTTTCAATTATATTATTTTCAACATATTAATTTCAACCATTAGATCCGAAACAGGTTCAGATTACAATTCAGGTAAAATTTCTCCTATATATCTCCGGGGAATTCAAAGCCTTGACGGTAGCGGGGCTGCATCAGCAGCTCCGCTTCCCGGTCATTCATAATTGTCTCATATTCAGGTGAGAATTGTAACAGTCTGCCACCCAAACGATACGACAGATTGGCAAGATGGATCAGTACAGCACTGTTGTGCCCCTGAACAATATTACCGTTGGGTTGATTTCTTGACCGGATACAATCTATATAATTCTTCAGATGCGGTTCCAGCGGGTACAGGCCGGTTTGTTGCGCTTCAATGCGGCCATCCTTATCGAACACCTGCCAGCCTCCTCCCATACGTCCTACATGCATCATGCGTTTGGTTCCCAGGATCTGGATACGGGTGGCGTTTTGTTTCCATTCCGGAAAGTCCGGACCGAACCTGATCTGCGGACTGGATTTCGCCATGTAATTGGTAAATTCTCCTGCCTCAAGGGTCATAATGAAGGTACCGAAATCAAAGGTAACCATCTGGTAATCGGGGATATCCCTTTTATCATCAAAACAATAACGACCTCCGGCACAATAGGCTGATTTAGGAAACCCGGGATTGTCAAGTACCAATCTTGTCATATCGAGCTGGTGAATGATCCCTTCCGCCATGGCATACCCACCCGAATAGTCCCAGTAATAACCCCATGCTTTATTCCTGGAGATGCTGTATGGTGCTAAAGGAGCAGGTCCTAGCCACATATCCCAATCGATCGTATTGGGTGCGTCCATTTCCTCTTTTTCATTGAACGGAACCGGCCCATCGAGCAATCCCCTGACGTGTACCGCAACGATTTCGCCAAGACCACCCGATTTGATATAATCGCGTGCAGTCAGGGCATAGTCTGCACTTCTGTTCTGAGTTCCGCACTGGACGATTCGATTGTATTTCATGGCAGCGCTGATCATCTGCTGACCCTCGAAAATGTTATGTGAAATGCATTTCTCAACGTACACATCCTTACCTGCCTGGCAAGCCCAAATGGTTGCAAGGCCATGCCAGTGCTCGGGCGTGGCAATGAATACACCGTCAACATCCTTATCGTCAAATACTTTGCGCATGTCCCTGACCCTTATGGGCGCTGAACCCTGAATCTTTTTCAATTCGGAGATGGCTTGTCCGCCCCTGGTATCATCCACATCGCAAACATATTTAAACCTCGTATTCATGTTGAGCCCCGCAGTCTGCAATGCAAGATTGGTTCCATATCCCCCGGCACCGATAAGTGCCAGCACTACTGTGTCGGATGCAGATTTCGAATTGTTTCCGGGGAAAGAGCTCTTTATACTTTGACGATAATCAGGTGCTTTCCTGATTACTGAAGCGGTTGTTTCCTCCTTTTGCTCAGAACTTTTGTTCCCGGTGCAGGAAGCTGTCAAACCCATACCGGCAACACTCACGGTTGCTACCTGGAAAAATTTTCTTCTTTTCATAATCTTCGGATATCAATGAATCAAACGTAAGTCTTTACGGCCTGAAATCCATCGTTTTTGTCCTTGCAGATGTGTCCGGCAGATTCCAGATGGTTGGAAAAGGTAACTGTAATGCAATAGCCTCAAAATCATTTTCAAAATGCAAAGGTACGCTAAAAATAAAATTCATTAACCTGGGGCAGGTTGCGTGCAAAGTGGCTAATTGTAAGCCTGTTATGAATTGGAATTAGTGAAAATCCTACAATTCGGCCTTTAGCCATTCCAGGATGTCCTTGTTATATTTTTGGGGATCCAGAAAATGCTCTTCATCGTATTCAATAAATTTCTTTTTTACCGGTGCAGTATCATAGAGTTCCCTGGCCCGGGATGTCCGCAGCTGGATGTCTTTTTTAGCTACCACCACAAGGAGAGAAAGACCATCATACCGCGGGAAGAAGTTACTGCTGTTTATCACTCTGCCGGCAGGTGTTTGCGCCCTGACAAACTCCGTTGCAGGTACAGTAAGCACTGCTGTTTTGATCCTGGGTTCAACGCCTGCCAGGATTGAGCCAATCCAACCTCCCAGGCTTCCACCGAGAATGGCAATGCGGTCGGGATCGATATCAGGTCGTGTCAGAAGGTAATCTATACCGCGGCGCAGATCTTCTACTGACTGGACCATCCAGTCTCTGTAATAATAGGGTCCTCGATTACTCCCTTCGTCAAATCCTCCCTCCACTTTCCTTTCGCCGAAAAGAAAATGGTCAGGCGCCAGAACAGCATACCCCTGGGCTGTCAGAATGGGTATCCATTCCTGAACCCAGTCTTCATTCTTCCCCCAGAACAAGTTCCAGCCGTGCATCAGAATGATAACGGGGAGCTTCTCTTCATGTTTTTCTTTAGGTATGGCAAGATAAGCAGGTACCCGTTGTTCTCTAACACTGCGGTAAGACAACTTATAAATTACTTGTGGACCCCTCCATGGCCATTCTCCATAAAAAACAGGATCCGACGGTATGCCCTCATCATAGGTGTAATACTCAAGGATCTGCTTAAACTCTGCATCATCAACTGGTGTTTCAATGTTCGGTTTTTTACCCGACTGCCCTGCAACCGTCAATGTCATAAATAAAAATGCCAGTGAACTAAGACCAGGAAGATTCATCACATTAAGATTTTGGTTTTCCGAAAAAATACATGTCATACTTCTGCGTTTATCGAAACGTCCGAGATTAAGGGATAAGGATAGTACTGCAGGGGAAAAAGTCTTAACAAAAATAATCTTAATAATAGTTCGATACAATAAAACAACCGTTGAATTCAACAAGTAAATCTGAAGGCCTAAAAGTATCCACCATTACATTAGGTTACAACTATATACAAAGAGAACCCGGAATAAACAGTGGAATCTATACAGTAACCAATCGTTTGCGTATACCTTTTAGAATTTGCCTGACAAATCCAGGCCCTTCATAAATGAAGCCCGTATATATTTGTAACAAATCTGCTCCGGCTTCCAATTTTTCAAGGGCATCATTAACGCTCATAATTCCACCAACACCGATAATTGGCAGGTCAGGCCCCGCAATTTTACGAATGTAACGGATAATTTCTGTCGATGTGTCTGTGATCGGGGCCCCGGAAAGCCCACCCCTTCCAATGCTGCTGACAACGGAAGCCGCTGTTTTCAGGTTTTTTCGCGTGATGGTGGTATTGGTTGCAACAATGCCATCAAGACCTTCTTCACGAACAATTTTCACCGTCTCTTCAATTTGCTTCAGGTTCAGATCAGGGGAAATTTTCAGCAGCACAGGTTTTCTTATGGCTTGTTTGGATCTGACCATTACGAGGCGACTCAGGATTTCCCGTAATCTATCCTCATCCTGTAGCTCAGCCATATCAGATATATTGGGACAACTTACATTAACAACGAAATAATCGACATAGTCGTACAGTTTGTTAAAGCAGTATTCATAATCCTCCACAGCCCTCACATTTGGTGTAAGCGTGTTTTTCCCGATGTTACCGCCAATGATATAGTCTTTCGGTCGTGATTTTAACCTCTTCACAGCTTCATCAACACCGTCATTGTTAAAGCCCATTCGATTTATTAGTGCCTTGTCTTCAGGAAGACGAAAACTTCTGGGCCTGGAATTTCCCGGTTGTGGCCTTGGAGTAACCGTACCGATTTCGATAAATCCAAAGCCAAACATCCTGAAGTCTTTGTAAAAAGATGCGTTTTTATCAAAACCTGCAGCCAACCCAACAGGATTCTTAAAGTGAAATCCCAGTATTTCTTTCTCCAGCAATGGATGTCGCATTCCAAAGATCTTTAATGCAAGCGAAGATGAAAAGGGAATTTTAGAAATGAATTTTACCAGACCAACAATCAGACTGTGAACGGTTTCAGGAGAGAGTTTGAACAAGAATGGCCGCAAAAAGCGCTTATACATACAATTTTTATGCAAATATAAACAGAATATTCTATTCCGGCTTATATCTCCTGAAGGTTCCATCGGAATACAGAATAAACAACCCGGAAATATTATCCTCGGGTGAAGAATATGCTTGTTTACCTTTGTAAACTTCCGGTTTTTCTTTAGATATTTTTTCTTCTTTTACGGGATCGTCTTGCTTACTTTGGGTTGTTAAGGACTCCGGTATATGGGGAATTTGGGTATTGGTGTCTTTTTCTGTTAATAATTCATTCTCCGGATTTTTAAGCATCTTTCCTTCCCCACTAAGCAACCAGTTTGCGTCGATATCTGAAAAGTGCTCAAGAAGTCGCACCAGGAAGTCGTAGCTTGGATTGTTCCTTCCGGCCAGGATATGAGATATGCCGGAACGTTGTACATCGAGAATTTCAGCAAGTTTTGAAGCCGATATCCCGTATTTTTCAAGGATCATTTCCAGTCGTTCTTTCATTTTAGATTGATGTTTAGGAGTAAAGTTATGGGGTTATGGAGTTATGGAGTTATGGAGTTATGGAGTTATGGAGTTATGGAGTTATGAAGTTATGGGGTTATGGGGTTATGGGGTTATGGAGTTATGGAGTGAGAAATACCCATTAAATCACTCATTAATTCACTAAATCAACAAATCAACAAATCACTAAATCAACAAATCACTAAATCAACAAATCAACAAATCAACAAATTAAAAAGTAGTGATGGGGTGATGGATAAAGATATGAGGATCAGGGCGTAACTCAGGAGGTGTAGATATGTATTAAACTGTGATTTCATATTAAACATACGTTTGGATCGTCACTTCATGCGCTCACTTCAGTTTTGTATTTACAAATGTAATCAATATTGTGTTTACATGTATAACAATTAAAATTTGTATTTTTGTAACCAGGTTTACAATAATAAACTATCCGAAATATGTCTTATGAGGAGGTGTATTTCGTGTTTTATTCATTTATGACGTAAGCTATTGTATCACAATTCCTCTATTTAAATCCCTTTAAATGAAGTAATACTTCACTTAAATAATGTATATAATTGGTATTTAACGATTTAAAATCGGTTATATCAAATATTGTACACATATTCAACAGGATTCATCTTTTTCATTGGTTATATGTCAATTCATAGGTTATATAATTGCTGTATATGACTGGTAATTAGATGTATATAATTATAATTATTAAATAATTTTTATGTATACAAGAATAAACATTGTGCTTTCATTGGCACTCCTTAAAATACGTTGTTTGCTGGTTATTTTTGTAAATTACTCCGATATATATTGACTTATGTATACTTATGTAACCAATATTTATTGTTATTACTATTTATTTTCACAGCCTGAATTTATCCTCAACCCTACCCGACCGTCTTGTGATGAATAGAGTCCGGAATTATTCCTGGGGAATTGTATGTCCTTACCTATAAATTTTTATTCCAGACAGAAAACCTTCTCTCCCTGAGCGTTTCTGGACGTAGCGAAGTAAATTATCGCCTGATTGGAGGAAATTTGTTTGGGTTCAAAAATTTCAATTCGCGAAAAATATATGCCTAATTCATTGATAAATAGAAGCTTAATTAATTATTGATCTGTATTTAAGTGCGGGAGGATTCGATATTTGATCGTCAGCCCTCCTTCTATACGGTAGAATTGAATGTTACGGCAGTAAATAAACTTTCCGCATCACTCTGTTTATCTCATGTTTTCATTTCACTCTCTTATAGGTTATCTTCGTGAAGTAAAATTCTTTTTTTATGAAAAAGCCTGCTCTGCACTGGCAGATTCTTATCGCTCTCCTGCTGGCGATCATTACGGGATTATCATTTCCAAGCCGATACCGGATAAGTGATGCCACGGTAAAAAACCTTACGAAACGTAATCTGCCGGCTGAAGTGCTTACCGCAGTAAAAAGTGAAAAAGGCAAAACATTTGATTCGCTATCAGAATTCTCGCAGAAACTCTCGGAGATTCTTGGACCGGAAGATTTTTTGAACTACAGGGCAGTAATCACAAACTCCGCGTATACTAACCCGGTGGTTACCAATGTTAGCTGGCTCGGTGATATTTTCCTCCGGGCATTGAAGATGCTGATTATCCCTCTGGTCGTGAGTTCGTTGATTTCAGGAATTACCAACCTTGGTTCAGGTCAAAATATTGGCCGCCTTGGACTAAAAACCATGAGTTACTATCTGATCACGAGTTTACTAGCGATTTTGACCGGCCTTGTACTTGTCAATCTGATCAGGCCTGGCGTGGGCTCCGATCTGAATCTTCTGCAAAAGGTCGAAGGCCTGGTAGAGTACCAACGTGAAATGAAGGATCTGATCATCGACATTGTTCCGGATAATATTCTAAAAGCCATGGTTGAAAATGATATGCTAAGCATCATCTTTTTCAGTATGTTGTTCGGCTTCTTCATTACCCGTGTGAACAAGACGTCACGTGAATTTTTGACAAACCTGTTTAATGCTGTGTTTGAAGTGATGATGAAAATCACGATGTTCATAATTCTCTTCACCCCACTTGGTATTTTTGGCATCGTAACAAAGGTGGTGGCTGATCAGGATAATCTTGTTAATCTATTGTCCAGCATGGGGCTCTACATGGCAACCGTACTGCTTGCTTTATCGATCCATTCTTTCATATCACTACCCCTCCTCGTAAAATTCATTGGGAAATCGAAACCGTTCCGTCATTTCAGAAATATGACAACTCCCCTGCTGACAGCTTTTTCGACGTCTTCTTCCGGCGCCACGTTGCCGTTAACCATGTCTGCAGTGGAAAATAACAGCGGGGTTTCAAATGAGATATCCAGCTTTACCCTACCGCTCGGCGCAACAATAAACATGGATGGGACTGCATTGTATGAATGCGTGGCGGCAATTTTCATTGCACAGGCTTACGGTATGGAGATGACCATTTTGCAGCAGTTCATCATTGTGATCACCGCCCTGCTGGCATCTATTGGTGCTGCGGGCATACCGATGGCCGGCCTGGTTATGATCACTGTTATCCTGACAGCTGTAGGCATTCCTCTTGAAGGGGTCGGACTGATTCTGGCTGTAGACCGTATCCTTGATATGTTCAGGACAGCCACAAATGTGTGGAGCGACAGTTGTGGAGCAGTAATTATCGCTAAATCCGAAGGGGAAGTGCTGAAAGTTTAACGGCTCAATATCTACGACTTAGAGTTAATCTTATTCCATTTTCGTTACCAGGGCATCGTATAGAATTTCTACGGGGTGAAGTGCTTTCCGGCCGGTGCCATCCTTGATCTGATGGCGGCAGCTGGTCCCCGGAGCAGCAATGATCACATCATCACCGGCATTCCTTACAGCCGGGAATAAAACAAGTTCTCCAACCTTCATCGAAAGGTCGAAGTGTTCTTTCTCAAATCCAAAGGAACCTGCCATACCGCAACATCCGGACGGGATTTCTCCGGCAGAGTAATTCTCGGGAAAAGAAAGTACCTTCAATGTGGGCGATGTAGAAGCAACCGCCTTTTGCTGGCAGTGCCCATGGAGTTTGATGGTGCGTGATGCTTTCGTAAACGCCTCTTTCTGTATATTGCCATTTTCCATCTCCGATGCAAGAAACTCATCGATGAGAAAGGAGTTTTCAGCGATCATCAGTGCATCATCCTTCAGCGGACCCTTTACGAGATCGGGATACTCGTCCCTGAATCCCAGGATTCCCGAAGGTTCAATACCCAAAAGCGGCGATCCGGTACCGATATAATCCTTTAACAGGTTAATATTCCGGGTAGCCTTTCTTTTTGCTGTCCTGAGCAAACCTTTGGAAATAAAAGTCCGGGCACTTTCCCCATGGGCAGGTATCGCGACACGGTAGCCCAGGGTTGTCAATAGTTTAACGGCCTTTATCCCTATCTCCGTATCATTGTATTCAGTAAATTCATCCGCAAAAAGATTGACTATCCTTGCTTCCTTTGGAAGTCCGCCATTGAGTTTTTCAAGGTTTTTCTTTGTCCATGAATGGAACGTTTGCCTGTATAACAAAGGGATGCTACGTTTCTCAGCAAAGCCGATGGTCTTCTTAATTATACCGGAAACGTATTTGTTCCCCACAAAAAAATTATAGACTGAAGGTACAAAAGCTCCTATTTTATTGAGTGAAGTAATATATGCTATTAATCTTGTTCTTAAAGGTATACCATTATTGTCATAGTAGTGTTGCAGGAATTCTGCCTTAAGTTTTGCCATATCCACACTGGATGGACATTCCGACTTACAGCCTTTACAGGAGAGGCACAAATCCAGGACATCATAGATCTCTTTATGGTCAAACGGATTCGTTTTATCGGAATGAGTCAGGTATTCACGCAGAATATTTGCGCGGGCCCGGGTAGTGGTGTTCTCATTTCTGGTAGCCATAAAGCTCGGACACATTGTCCCGCCAATGAGCTCCGACTTCCTGCAATCGCCGGTACCGTTGCATTTTTCAACTGCTCGTAATATCCCCCCCGAGGATGAAAAGTCAAATACCGTCTCGATTTCTCTTTCCGCCTTTCCCGGTTCATACCGCAGGAAGGTATTCATTGGCGGGGTATCTGTGATCTTACCGGCATTAAAAACACATTCCGGATCCCAGGTCCTTTTAATATCCCTGAACCATTGATAGATTTCATCACCAACCATCAACGGAATAAATTCACCTCGTAACCGGCCGTCACCATGTTCACCGCTAAGTGATCCCCGGAATTTTTTTACCAGTTTCGCCGTTTCCTCAGCAATCGTATGGAACATCTCTACATCCGCAGGGTCTTTCAGATTCAGGATTGGACGAAGATGAAGTTCTCCTACTGAAATGTGAGCGTGATATACGCAGTCAAGCTTGTAACGTTCCAGGATATGGTTGAACTCAGTGATGTAACTTTCAAGTTTTAAAGGATTTACAGATGTATCCTCGATGACAGAGACCGGTTTGGCATCGCCTGTCATATTGGAAAGGACACCGAGGCCGGCCTTTCTCAAATTCCAGACTTTCCGGATATCTTCACCTGAAATGACAGGAAAATGATAGCCCAAACCCTTCGCTCTGAGTTCTTTTTCGAGACCTTCACCTAACATCTTTATTTCATCCATCGTGTCACGTGCAAACTCAATCATCAGGATAGCCCCGGGATCACCTTTCACAAAAAACCTGTTCTTACGTTGTTCAATGTTTTCCTTCGTGAGGTCCAGTATCTTCTTATCCATAAGTTCAACTGCGCCAGGTTTGTACTTTAATGCGACCAAATTCCCTTTTATGGCATCCATTACCGAATCGAAATGCACGCACACCAGGGCCTTGTGTGCCGGAGGTAAAGGGTTGAGATGCAGTCTGGCTTCCGTGACAAATGTCAGTGTACCTTCGGAGCCGGCAATCAGCCTGCAAAAATTAAAGTCTTTCCGGCTCATGTCATCAAAAGCTTTCGAATCCTTCAAAACGTCGAGGGCATATCCAGTATTTCGCCTAACGACCGCCGCGTCGGGAAATCCACGGTCTATTTTCTCACGGCGTGAAGGATCAGATAAAAGCGTCCTAATTTGTTTGTATATCTCATTTTCAAGCTTTTCTCCCACGCATCTTGTCGCAAATTCAGTGTCGCTGAGCGGTCCGAATTCTGCAATGCTCCCGTCTGAAAGCACAGCCCTCACTGAAAGAAGGTGTTCACGCGTCGTTCCGTATATCAGCGAATGAAGGCCGCTGCTGTTATTCCCGATCATACCGCCGATTACACAGCGGTTCGATGTGGAAGTTTCAGGGGCGAAAAACAAATCATATGGCTTAAGATAAAGGTTCAACTCATCGAGAACTACGCCAGGCTGCACTCTCACCCATCTTTCTTCCGCGTTGATCTCCAGTATCCTGTTCATATGCCTGGAAATATCGACTACCAGACCATTCCCCACGACCTGACCTGCCAGCGATGTGCCTGCTCCCCTTGGAATCAAGCTAAGAGAATGCCTTCGTGCAAAGTTTACCGTGGAGATCACGTCATCCTCTCCTTCTGGCCATACCACGCCTACAGGGATCTCCCTGTAGGCAGATGCGTCGGTTGAATATATTAGTCTCCGGGACTCATCTTCGAAAATCTCTCCTTTGATTTTCAGGTCGTTAAGTAGATTTGCAGGCATAATTGTCGCTGATGCTGTTTTTAAGGTCGTAAAGTTAGAAATAAATGGCTAATTATTTAGGGGAAGGTTATGGAGTGATGGAGTGATGGAGTTATGAAGTGATGGAGTGATGAAGTGATGGAGTGATCAGGAGTCAGGTATGACGACGTGTTCTATAGGCCACTCTTCAATTCAACAAATCAACAAATCAACAAATCAACAACTCAACAAATAAGAGGTGATGTGGGTGAGAAAGTGAGAAGGTGAAATGTCTATAGGAAGGAACGTGCGCAGGACCTCCCCTTTCAGGAACCGGGGGTAACTTGGGGATAGTTAGGGAGTTAGGAAGTCAGGAATTGAGATCTTTAATTCGCTGGTTACGCTGCCCCCATCTTTTCTGTTTACAAAAAAATATATATATTTACGCATTAAAGTACTTGATTAATTTTAAGAATGAATAAAGCGGTTTTCCGGCAGAAAAATTTTCAGGGTGAATTTAGTAAGGACAAGTTGCTCCTTCCACTGTCGGTTTTTGTATTTGTCGGACTAAACCTGGCGCTCATCAATAGCTTGTCAGGGAAGCCGTTTCTTTTGCTGGAAAGACTGATTCATGGCGGTGGCTGGGTAGAGGTTGTCTTCATTGCAGGGTATTCCTCCATCGTAGCCTGGCACATGCAGGACCCGCTTAAAATTGCGATATGGCGAAAGAAGACCTGGTTTCTTTTCAGCATCGTTTTTTTTTCACAGATGGTACTGGGTCTGACTGCATCACCCCTGTTTCTTATGACAGGGAAACTTCATCTTCCCATTCCCGCTATGATTCTTGCAGGCCCGGTATATCGTGGTGATATTTCGGTGATGACAATACTTTTCCTCAGTACAGTGGTATTATCCGGTCCGGCCTGGTGCAGCCATTTGTGTTACTTTGGTGGGATCGATAGTTATTTTGCAGGCGGCACAAAGCGGCTGAGAGGAACAATTGTAAACAGGAGCCTGAAACATACCGTTTTGTTTCTTGTGATTTGTGCCGCCCTTATCCTGAAATGGACCGGAGCATCTTCATACCTTGCTCTTGTCATGGCCCTTGTATTTGGTGTTGCTTCACTTGGTGTCATCCTGATATTTTCACACAGGAAAGGGAAAATGGTTCATTGCATCAACATATGTCCCATTGGTACAATCGTGAATTATTACAAGTATGTTTCACCTTTCCGAATGATCATTGATGATACCTGTTCTGCCTGTATGTCGTGTTCCTCACACTGCCGGTACGATGCGCTGGGGAAGAATGACATTCTTCGGCAAAAGCCAGGAATAAGTTGTACGCTCTGCGGTGATTGCATTTCATCATGTCATTCAGGATCGTTGAAATATAAATTTCTTAACCTGTCGCCAAAAACCTCCAGAACCCTTTATTTGTTTATTACTGTTTCGCTGCATGCCATCACCCTGTCGATGGCAAGAATCTAAAACATAATTACAACAATTAGTTACTTAATATCAAAAAAATATGAACGATACAAAAATAACACATTCGGATAAATTCACCTTCGCAAGCAAAATTAATTACTCGTCAGAGGGTATTGTGAGCAAGCAGATCATTAAAAAGCCGGGTGGAAATATCACCCTTTTTGCCTTCGACCGTGGTCAGGAACTAAGTGAACATTCTGCACCCTTCGATGCCCTGGTACAGATACTGGAAGGGAAAGGGGAGATCATCATTGACGGCCGCTCATTCATAACCGCTGCAGGTGAATCCATTATTCTTCCGGCAGGTCACCCTCACGCTGTCAAAGCGCCTGAGAAATTCAAGATGCTTCTCACCATGGTAAGAGAAGTTATCAGTAGCCAGGATTGAGGTAAAGGTATGATGAAGTTATCGTTCTCTTAGTACTTGTTCCTGAGAATGGAGCAACGAAGACTGGCTTGTTATCATGCATGCGCTTACAAAAAGTTCCGGTTACAAAATATTCGGAGTCACCTCCTGTCGCCCTTTGGCTAAACCCGGACCACAGAAAAGTAAATGGCAGAGTGTCTACGTTCTCAGAACTTTTACTTCCTGAAGTTTGTGCTTTCAAATATTTTATCGGCTGAACCTGCAATGAAGCCGCTGAAAAGCTTGCCCGATTTATTCATATAGCGCTGGGCAAACTCATAATAGCAGGACGGGACCGTATACTTTCCTTCATTAAAGTCTATGCTGACCTTATCTCCAAGAGTACTCGATTGTCTGAGGAGCTGACCGGCTGAGCCCTTAATTTCGCCCCCGGAGCTGTTCAATTCAAAGCCGTTCCTCTTTAGGAAATCGTTGACCTGTTCAATGTCTCTGAATTTCTTAAGTTCGTTTACACTCACTGTAAAATGATTTGCCCTGTAACCAAATACGTACAACCATGCAGCGTACTCCGATTCTTTGAGGAGTTTCTCATAGGTATGGTATGAGGGCGTACCGAACAGGCTTCCGGTGAAGATCAATGCTTCAGGATCAAGAATTTCTGGAGGGATTTTATCGATAAGACCGGAAATGGTTGACCTCAGAAAGTCGGAAAAATCACCGAGTACCAGCTGACTGATAAAGATTCTTGGTGCTTCGGCATCGTCCGGCTTTTCATAATGTCGTGCTTCCAGATGTTTCTGTTCGAAATAATATTCGCCTTTTTCAATATAGCCTTCAGAAGTGAAAGGTTTTGCAAGTATCTCAATGCTCACACGAGGATCATTAAAAGTGCGGAATGCAATATGATCGTTCTTAACCTGTTCGCCTTCACGGTTAAAAAGTTCCTGAATACGACCTGCCGAAGGCGTTGTAGCCACATAGTCGAGCCAGAGCCGTTCAAATATTTTATGAACTTTCATGATGTATTTCGGTTTTTTTATAACTGTATTCTAAACAATCCGCCAGGCCTTTTGATCAATAAGAAATATTGTTGTAAAACACGCCGTAAAACTGATATAAATCATCTTTCACAACCCTCCGGCTAAATTATTTTTGATTAATTTTACGACTTATCCAAGTATCAATATAATCAATTGAAAATCAATGAATTTACTTGAACAGATAAAAGCAAAGGCTAAAAACCATCATAAACGTATTGTACTGCCTGAAGGTGATGAAGAGAGAACGTTGAAAGCTGCCGACATTATTATTGGGGAAGGAATCGCCAGCATTATCCTCCTCGGTGATCCCGGGAGCATAAAGAAAGAAGCAGAAAGGATGAACCTCCAAAACATTTCAAAAGCACATATTGTTAATCCAAAGACTCACGATAAAAAGGAGGCCTACATTAATCTGATGCTGGATCTGCGAAAAAGCAAGGGGCTAACCAGGGAACAGGCTGAGATTCTCATTGAAGATCCGTTATATCTTGGAACGCTGATGATAAAAGCCGGAGATGCCGACGGCGAAGTAGCCGGTGCGAAAAATGCTACCGGTGATGTTTTGCGGCCTGCCTTTCAGTACGTAAAAACAAAGCCCGGCATCAGTGTTGTATCTGGTGCATTTATTATGATCTTGAAAGACAGGGAATTTGGCCACGACGGACTGATGGTTTTCGCTGATTGTGCTGTACACCCTGATCCCAATGAGCGTGAACTGGCTGAGATTGCTGTTGCAACAGCCGAAACAACCAGGGCCATTGCAGGATTTGAACCGAAGATAGCTATGCTCAGCTTTTCAACAAAAGGAAGTGCCAAGCACGCAATGGTTGATAAAGTGGTGAATGCCACTCGCATCGCAAAAGAAATGGCCCCCGGCATTCTGATAGACGGAGAACTCCAGGCAGATGCGGCCATCATTGAAGCCATAGGTAAATCAAAAGCTCCCGGCAGTGAGATTGCCGGAAAGGCCAATGTGCTGATTTTCCCCAGTCTTGAAGTTGGCAATATTGCGTATAAACTAGTGCAAAGACTGGCAGGAGCCGAAGCGATCGGTCCAGTTCTTCAAGGCATGGCTGCTCCCATTAATGACCTGTCCAGAGGCTGTTCTGTAAGTGATATCGTGAATCTTGTGGCCATTACAGCAAACCAGGCAGCAGGGAACTAACGCATCATTGAAAAAATATATATAAACAAATAAAGAAATGACTGAGACATTAGCAGATTTCGCTCTGAGCCAGAAATCATCGAAAAGCCACGGAAGTATACAAAAGGTTGCGGTGATTGGGTGCGGGGCCATGGGCCAGGAAATTACCCGGCTCGTCAGCCAGCAGGGTATGGATGTGGTTTTTATCGATGTTTCCGAAGATCGTATCAGTGAGGTTTATAATGAACTTGAATTGCAGCTCGATGAGATCATTAATAAATGGGGCCTTACTAAAGGTGAAAAACGTGCAATACTCTCACGCATTAAGGGATCAACAGATTATAATGACATCAGGGATGCCGATCTCGTGATCGAATCTATCAACTCTAGGAAACCCGGCACCAATATTGAAATCCGTAAGGATGTATTTAAAAAGGTGGAAGCCGTGGTTGGCGATGAAGTGGTAATTACTTCCAACAATTCCACACTGATGATTTCCGATTTGGCCTCTGTCCTTCGTCACCCGGAACGTGCCATTGGACTCCATTTCATCACCCCTGCCTCATCCGTGAAGATCGTTGAGGTTGTGAGAGGTCTTGAAACCAATGATGCTACCTATGAATTTATCCTCAGGTTTTCCAAGATGATCGACAAACTACCAATCACCCTGCACGAGTCACCGGGCCATGTGAGCAGCCGGCTTATCGTTACCCTTATAAACGAGGCTTGTGAAACATTGATGGAAGGCGTCGCTTCTGTCCAGTGCATCGATACGACCATGAAACTGGGATACGGTCTCCTGTTTGGCCCCTTCGAAATGGCAGACAGGATCGGCCTCGACAAACTACTTAAATGGATGGATAACCTTTATGCAGAATTCGGACTTCAGAAATACAAACCTTCTCCGATTTTGAAAAGACTTGTGAGAGCCGGGTACCATGGAACAAAAACCGGGAAGGGATTCTATAAATATGAAGGCGGGAAAATCATCAGTCAGGCTATACAGGCTACTGAATTTAAATGATTTTGTCTGCCGGGAAGATGCCGGATGAAGCTTTCCGGTCGTTTTAAAGAAAGCGGCAAATTGTTCTTATTATTCTAAAATAAATAGCAACACCATGTTCCATGACAGGCGGAACAAACAGGAATGATCCGGAATATGGTAGTATCCCCGCATTATGCGGGCAAGGTTAAATAAAATACTAAGCATGAAAATCATTGTACTTAACTGCGGAAGCTCATCCGTTAAATACCAGCTTTTTGATTCAACAAATTCCAGTGTCCTGGCCAAAGGTGTTGCAGAAAAAATAGGGTTGCACGGTTCATTTATCAAACATGAACGTAACGATGGCAAAAAAGTGAAACTTGAGGGTGAAATCCTGGATCATCAGCAGGGAATAGAATTTATCCTTGGCATCCTGAAAAGTGAAAAATACGGTTCCCTTAAAAGCTTTGATGAGATTGATGCAGTGGGACACCGCGTTGTTCACGGCGGGGAAACGTTCAAGGATAGTGTACTCATCACTAAAGAGGTCGTGGAGAAAATGGAGGAATGCATCGACCTTGCGCCGTTGCATAATCCGCCAAACCTGAAGGGTATCTTTGCTATGCAAAGCCTTCTGCCCAATGTCCCCCAGGTAGGTACTTTTGATACTGCTTTTCACCAGACCATGCCCTCACGAGCGTACATGTATGCCATACCGCACTCACTGTACACAAAATATGGCCTGAGGCGTTACGGATTTCACGGATCCAGCCATCAGTATGTTGCTTCAAGGGCAGCACAGATCCTGAAAAAGGAGATTAAAGAATTAAAGATTATCACCTGTCATTTGGGCAATGGTGCTTCAATCACTGCAGTGAGGGGTGGAAAATCCGTTGACACTTCCATGGGGCTTACACCTGTGGAAGGCCTGATTATGGGAACGCGTACCGGTGATCTGGATCTGGGTGTTCTGATTTACATCATGCAAAAAGAAGGAATTGATTCACACAATGCCAATACACTCATCAACAAACACAGTGGGATGCTGGGCATAACAGGGATATCATCCGATATGCGTGAAATTGAGAGTGCCGCGGAAGGTGGTAATGAGAGAGCCCGGCTTGGGCTGGACATGTATCATTACAGAATAAGAAAATATATCGGAGCCTATGCAGCGGCTATGGGGGGCGTGGATGTGGTTGTCTTTACCGGCGGTGTCGGGGAGAATGCCCCTGAAAGCCGGGAAGAGATCTGTAGTGGTTTTGAGTACATGGGACTCGAATTTGACCAGGAATCCAATGCCGGTGTACGTGGAAAAGAAAAAATCATTACAAAGGCCGGGTCGCGGGTCATTGCCATGGTGGTACCTACCAATGAAGAATTTGTTATTGCAAGCGATACTGAACGCATTATTAACGAATCCAGGTAAACAATGAAATGCAGGTCGCTCGATGACATCAGGGAAAAGGCAAGGAGAAGGGAGAGCCGCAGAATGGCTGTTGCCGCTGCTGAAGATCATCATGTTCTACTGGCTTTAAAACAGGCTGTTGAACTGAATATCATCGAGCCCGTTCTCATTGGTCATTCAGGTAAGATCCAAGAGATAGCCCGTCAGATCAAATTTGATATTTCAGCCTTCGAACTCATTGATGAAAAGGACCCGTTGCTATCCTGCATTCGGGCCGTTGAAATTATCAGGGAGGGCCGTGCTGAAATCCTCATGAAGGGAATGGTTGCTTCCGCACCACTTCTCAAAGCCATACTCGATGCTGACAAAGGTTTGAGGAAAAGGGATATCCTCAGCCACCTGGCCATATTCCAGACCCGTTACTATCCTAAGCTCCTGGGAGTTACCGATGCTGCCATGAATATTTATCCTACGGTCAACGAGAAGGTCAGTATCATTCAAAATGCGACCGAGGTTTTCGAGGCTCTCGGCATAAAAGAACCAAAGGTGGCGGTACTCGGACCAATTGAAACCGTCAACGAAAAGATCACATCCACTACCGATGCGGCAATTCTGACACAGATGAATATCAGAGGGCAGATCAAGGGCTGTATTGTTGACGGACCGCTTGCTCTCGACAATGCCATTTCGGTAAAAGCTGCAGAGCATAAGGGAATCCGTTCATCTGTTGCCGGCGATGCGGATATACTCCTTACTCCCGACCTGGACAGCGGAAATATCCTGTATAAATCCATGAGTTTCCTTTCCGACGCAGTATCGGCAGCCATCATCACCGGAGCCACAGCCCCTGTTGTGCTGACATCGCGTGCCGACACGGAGGAAAGTAAACTATATTCCATTGCATTAGCTGCTGCTATCTAAAACTTTACATCATGACGGGACTTAAACAAATTCTTGCCATAAACCCAGGATCAACATCTACAAAGATCGCTGTTTATGCCAATACGAAGGTCATCTTTCTCAAAAGCATCCAGCATCCGTCTGAGGAGCTTTGCCAGTTCGAAAATATTGTGGACCAGTACAGTTACCGGAAAGATATCATCATGGATGAACTGAAGCATGCTCAAATCGAGATGGAAAAGATCGAAGCGGTAGTGGGTCGCGGCGGCTTGATCAAACCCATCAAATCCGGCATATACATCATCAATGACCGGATGAAGAAGGACTTGCTCGAAGGAGTCCTTGGCGAACATGCCAGTAATCTTGGTGGCCTTATCGCCGATGACATTGCCAGAAGTCTGCCAAATGCCAGGGCGTTCATTGCAGATCCTGTAGTAGTAGACGAATTGGTCGATGTAGCTCGGATTGCCGGTCATCCCGGTTTTAAGCGCATGTCGATATTCCATGCACTTAACCAGAAGGCCACAGCAAGGGCATATGCACGGCTACTGAATAAAAAATATGTGGACCTGAACCTGATCATTGCCCATATGGGCGGTGGTATCTCAGTAGGTGCACACCTCAGGGGCAGGGTCATTGATGTTAATAACGCCCTCGATGGAGAAGGTCCGTTCTCGCCGGAAAGATCCGGCACTGTGCCTGCAGGTCAGCTTATCAAGGAATGTTTTAAGGAGGGTTCCGATATCGAGGATGTCAAACGCATGATCACGGGTAATGGCGGTCTGATGGCATATTTTGGGACGAACAGTGCTTACCAGATCGAGCTGATGGCCATGGAGGGCGATGAAACAGCCAGGATGATCCAGGATGCAATGTCATACCAGGTAGCTAAGGAGATCGGGGCACTGGCTACCGTACTCAATGGTGAAGTGGATGGAATCATACTGACAGGCGGCATTGCCAACAACCCGATGGTAGTGGAATACATCAAAAAAATGGTTTCGTTCATTGCACCGGTCATCATTTACCCGGGTGAGGACGAGATGCATGCACTTGCCATGAACGGACTTATGGTTCTTAAAGGAGAGGTTGAACCGAAAGAGTACAATGAAGAAAACATGGTCAATACTGAGATCTGATCATGGCATACGGCCGGTCAGGGGGTTGAAAGAGCTACCGGAATAATCTTTCCATTCATCACATGATGTGCTTTCATCGCAAAATCACAAACAAATCGGGCCATATCCTCCGGTTCAACGGGTGCACTGTATCCGGGAAATGCTGTTTCGAGCATTTCTGACCGGAACGATCCGGGCGCCAGGCAATTAAATGCTATCCCCTTCTCTTTATATTCTGCAGCCAGACATTCAGTCAGAACAGACAGGGCCGCCTTTGAAGCGCTATAATGTGAGAGGCCCGGGAATTTTACGCTTCCCTGGACACCCCCCATGCTGGCTATATTAACCACATGAGGCTTGTCTGCAGCTTCAAGCAAACTGCTGACTTTCTTTATCAGCGCTGCCGGAGCAAAATAATTCACCCTGAAGACCTCTTCTGCCAAAGATATATCAAACTGATCAAAAGGTTTGTTGACCAGCATACCTGCATTATTAATTACGATGTCTAGCGTCGTTACGGAAGAATGTAAGCAGTCAGCCAGCGCATCCAGATCATCGCTGCTTGTAAGGTCACATGCAATTATGACCACCTCAGCCATTGGAAACTTCGTTTTGAGGTTGTTTTTAAGCGCATTCAGACTGTTTTTGTTACGGGATGTCAGGAATATACGGATTGGAGCGTTGCTGGCAAAACAAGCAGCTAATGCAGCTCCAAGACCTTTGCCTGCGCCGGTGATTAGAACATTCATTTTTGCAGATAATTCGGTTAAGAGACAAAGATAAGCTGCATTGCAGCCATTTCCTAAGCATCGGGGATTTACATTTGGCGATGGTTACGCCCTGCCATATGGGTACGAATAAAGGATATAAAATGCAGACTTTTTATAACACTTCGCCCCTCTTCTCCGTTTTAATTGTAATTTTAAGCGACGTATTGGAGAACTATTTGGATTTGAAATGAAAACGAAATGTAACCGTTTTTTTATTGTCTTCACTTTATTACTGGCATGCCTCGGCCATTTCAGTACTGCAACGGGCCAGTATGAGTATGGTCCCGAAAGACTTCCTGAGCCTGAGGCGGAAAACAGGGCTGGTAAATTTTTCATAGCACCGGATTTCGGCTTAATGTTCGGTACCGTTACAAGGATCGATGTATCGCCTGCACTGGGGTATTATCTTACAAACCGTCTGTCGATCGCGATTGGGGGACGGTATGAATTTCTGAAAGATTCCAGGCAGTATACCTTCAACAACTACAAGACCCACATTTATGGAATGCGAGCGTATAGCGAGCTGGATGTGATCAGGAATCTGGACAAGGTGATTCCCCTGGGTATAAATAGCGCAATATTCGGACATATTGAGTATGAGGGATTAAGCCTTGAGAAAAGGTATTTTGACTACCCAACCTACCCGCTTGACGGGCGATTTTGGTACAGTACTACGCTTATCGGGGTGGGCCTGCGTCAGCCAGCCGGCCAACGTGCGGCATTCAGCCTGTTATTTCTCTGGGATACCGACACATCCTCCTTTTCATTGTATACCAACCCAATTCTGCGAATGGGATTTCAACTATATTTTTAAACTATGGAATTTTCTTCGTATGAGATCATCATAGCCTGCTCGGTTATCGTTATCCTGAGTTACATGTATAACATTGTTTCAAAGAGGACAAGCATACCGAGTGTTCTTTTGTTGATCAGTACCGGTATAGTAATTCACCTTGCATTTAATTTTTTCAGCATCGGCATGCTGAATTTTATGCCAATTCTCGAGATTCTGGGAATTGTCGGTCTCATCATGATTGTTCTGGAGGCTTCTCTCGATCTGCGCCTCAGTAAAGAAAAGCAGGGTTTGATATGGCGGTCCTTTCTTATTGCGCTCTTCTCACTCATCCTTACCGCCTTTTTCATCGCTCTCATCGTTTCAATTTATCTGAAAGCTACGCTGTTTGAGTCGCTTATTTACGCCATACCGTTGTCCATCATCAGCAGTGCCATCGTAATCCCGAGTACGTCCGGCCTTGATGACAAGAAAAAGGAATTTATGATATATGAAAGCACTTTTTCCGACATTCTTGGAATTATGGTTTTTTACTTTCTGATTGAAAGCGCCAGTGCGGAAAGTGTCGGAGAAATAAGTCTGAGGCTGATGGTGAATATATTTGGTACCATTGCCGTTTCCTTTGCCGTGAGTTATGTCCTGATCCTCATTTTTCAGAACATCAGAACACAGGTCAAGCTTTTTCTGCTTATTGCAGTGCTCATCCTCCTCTATTCCCTGGCTAAACTCATGCACCTCTCCTCACTGATGATCATCCTGGTATTCGGACTCGTGCTTCAAAACCGTCATATTTTCTTTGGAGGAAAGCTTAAGAACCTCATCCGCGAGGATTCACTTAAAGAGATCAGCAGCAATTTCAGGATCATCACACTGGAATCAGCATTTATTGTAAGGACGTTTTTTTTTGTGATCTTCGGCATTACCATAACGCTCTCTTCCCTCATCAGCTGGAGAGTTCTACTGATGAGTGTGGTCATCCTACTTATCATTTATGGCGTCCGATATGTCATTTTCAGGCTACTTAAAGTGAAAAATTTCTTCCCTGAAATTTACCTGGCTCCCAGGGGACTCATCACCATCCTGCTATTTTATGCCATTCCGCCGGAAATAGCTAATGAACGATTCGATCCGGGTATTTTACTTTTCATCATTATCGCCAGCAGTATGGCCATGACCATTTCTCTAGTTAATGACAGAAAGCGAAAAGGGCTTGAGGCTCCCTTTCCGGAACTGGATGCAAATAGGGCAAAAATAGGGGTTGAGGGAAATCTTGAACAAGGATTGGAGAACAATAAATCAAAGTGACTGTTAATTCTTACGTAATTTAAATAAAATTTAACAATCACTTTTTTTGATAAGTTGATATAATCCACTTTATTTGAAGTTTAAATTATCCAATTAAATATTTTTACAATGACAATAGCAGAAAACAAAGTTGTTTCGATTGTTTACCAGTTAAGAAAAGACAACCTGAAGGGTGAAGTTGTGGAAGAACTCTCCAAAGACAGTCCGCTGACTTTCTTATTCGGAAGGGGAAATCTCCTGCCAAAATTTGAAGATAATCTTGCCGGGCTCAATGTAGGTGATCCGTTTCAGTTTAGCCTTACCAGTGAAGATGCCTATGGCTCAGTTCAGGAAAATGCCATTGTTGAAGTACCTATCGATGTTTTTCGCATAGAAGGTGAAATAGATAACAATCTGCTAAAACTTGGGAATACGATCCCCATGCTGGACCGTGAAGGCAACCGTCTTAATGGTATCGTCAAGGAGATTAGTGAAGATGCAGTGAAAATGGATTTCAACCATCCCATGGCAGGTACAAACCTGTATTTTAGCGGAGAAGTAACTGATATAAGGGAAGCCAAAGAGGACGAGCTGGAGCACGGGCACATCCATTCACACGGAAGTTGTGAGGGATGCGACAAGGAAGACTGTCACAGCAAGCACGAACACTAATCTTTGGGCCTTCTAAAGGCTATTCTGAAGAAATCTCCAACGCCAATCGGCCGGAGTAACTATTCTGAAAGAAGTTCACAACCAGATAAGTCCTTCACGGATCCATTAATGAAATACCTTAAAGGATTCGTGTAAGGATTTCTATTTTGTAGGGAGAATAAACGCTGTTCCATTTCCTGGAGTAGTTTCTCACATTCTTGCAGAATTTATGGATGAATCGTGAACTCATCGGCATCGTCCCCTATGGGGAATTTTTTTCGGAAGGCAAGAAGATCAACCGGATCGATTTCAGAAATGGTGACCCCAGGAAAGTTACCGTCCATTCCCGAAATCACTTCGCCTCTTGCATTTATCAGGCAGGAATCGCCATGATAGATAATCCCCTCACCGTCAGAACCTACCCTGTTGACTCCAGCAACGTAAACCTGGTTTTCAATTGCCCTGGCTTTAAGCAAGGTGTTCCATACCCGGCGCCTTGATGCAGGCCAGTTGGCCACGTAGATCAGCAGGTCAGTATCATGCCTGTTACGGCTCCATACGGGAAACCGAAGATCATAGCAAATGAGCGGACAAATACGCCAACCTTTGAGTTCTGTAATCAGCCGGTGCTTGCCAGGACTATAAAACTGATTTTCCCGTCCCATCCTGAAAAGGTGGCGCTTATCGTACCAGTCCATCGATCCGTCAGGACGCATCCAGATGAGACGGTTAAAAAACTGATCGTTTTCCCGGATAATAAGGCTGCCTGTTATCACCGATCCCAGAGCCGAAGCCCTGTCATGCATCCATGCAATGGTTTCGCCTGAGAGTTCTTCAGCCAGTAGTGTCGAATTCATAGAAAACCCAGTAGAAAACATCTCCGGAAGAATGATCAAATCAACCTTGTCATGAAGGTTATCCAGAATATCATCGAAAAGTCTTCGGTTTGAAGCAGCATCTTCCCAGGAAAGATCAGCCTGAACGAGGGCGATACTCATCTTATCCATCACTAAATATGGATTAATTTACATTACAACGCAGAAACCATTCAGTAACCGGCGTTATTTAAACACCTGTGGTATTCATTTCCCTGTCGTATTCTGCGAAAATGGAGGACATGAAAGGTACGTAAAATGTGTGAAAAAACATTTTTGGATTCTCTGTCATATTCCCTTCAATCATTCTGAAAATATCATTGATGATACGAACGCGGGACAGAGCCAGACTTACGTCCTCCTTTGAAAAGTCGCCGGCAATAAAATAAAACGGGTGCTGAGTAGATTTTATGACTGCGGGGAAACTGCATTCCAGTCCGTTACTCATCATCACCGACCTGCCCTTTTCGTTAAGATTGAGGTTGATATTGCTTATTACCTCATTTTCGCCCTGATATACGATTGCGAACCAACTACTGAATGCATTTTTTTCTGGAAGTTTACGAGAAGATGCATAGTCCTTCTTTGTCACAACATCCGGGTAATCTTTCTCCATGAATTCATCGCGAGGCAATACGATGATCCGGTTTTGCTTTACATTGATCAATACGAGACCTGGCCCCTGAAAGGCCCAGTCCTGACCATTGATGGAGGTATATCTGTCGATCCATTTCGGTTCGAGTTCCTCAGTAATCTTTTCTGCGCTAAGGTTTGAAAAGAACTTACCCCGCCAGCCAAGGCAATGAATGTCAAGCATTTGTTCCGTATTGTATCGCACCAGATCTTCGGTCGGATCAGAGAAAAAATTATATTCCGCCACGATGAGTTTCCCAGCTTCCATCATATTTTTTAGCAGCAGATAATCATTCTGATTGAATCCACCATAAAAATTCGGAGAAAGATTCGGACGATTCCCGACCAACTTCACACCCTGGTTATCCAGAAAAATAAGCGCAGAGTACTTGTCGCAGATCGACGGCAGGTCCGCTATTCTGAACGAACGAATCTTCCATTCTTCTGCAGGTGCATCAGGATGGTATCCGTAGTAATCCTTTTCAAAATTGTAGCGGGCATTGTCAGTCTTAAGAATTTTATTGTAGTTAAGTACCCAGGTTAGCGATTTGACTTCATTATGGGAATCCTTTGGTACCGTTTTATTAACGATCATAATCTCCATCTTTCTCCCTTTCTGCAAAACCCAGAAGAAACGGCCAATAAATGGCAGAACAATAAAAATTGCAAGGATAATCAATAAAATTCTGGTTGCTCTCATGACGATGAAGGTTTTGATAAATACTCAATCCTTCTGCACACCGACAAATCAACACCCATCTAAATGTACAAAAATTTTTAAGAAAGAAAAATTTACATTTGAATGACAAATTTTATTATTTTCGCCTTCTTTTTTTACTATTTCTGCGTAGTTTTTGTTTCATTGTTTATTCATATAATGATCAATGCCAATAGCACGGTTTTTGTACACACATGAGAACATTTATATTCATCAAATTTAACTATTATGAATAAGTACCTGAATACCAGAGTACTAACCACTAATCTTGCTTTGTTTTTTTGTATTATTGTATACGGACAGGATGTGCCGCCTTCTGCAAACCCCGCCTATGGGAATGATAGTGCATCGAGGATCAATTGTGCCGCTGAACTCTCAACCTTATCGGAGTACATGAAAATCAGTATGTTCGAATATGCACTACCAGCATGGAGAAATGTATTTGCCAACTGTCCGGCTTCCAGTAAGAATATATATATTTCCGGAGTCAAGATTTTCAGGAAACTGATTGAGGACAGCCGTGATCCGGCATTGAAATCTGCATACTTTGATACCTTGATGCTGAATTACGACCTCAGGATAAAGTATTTTGGGGAAGAGGGGTATGTACTTGGCAGGAAAGGGATTGATATCATACGATACAACGATAAGGATTATGAAGATGCTTACTATGCTTTTTTAACGTCTTCCAACCTTTCCGGCAGCGAAACAGACCTCAATGTGATTGTGGGGCTTGTACAGACCGGACTGGTGATGATGAAAGCTGATAAGATCAGCTCTAGTGACTTCCTCAATAATTACCTGATGTGCACCGGATTGCTGTCTGAGATAAAGTCTAAAGGAGGTAGCGCTTCAGGAATCAAAAGAGTGAAGGAGTCGATGGATAAGGTTATGGCCGTCAGCGGGATTCAGGACTGTGAAGTAATTGAATCCGTCTTTTCTGACAAAATCCAAACAGCTGATCCTGATCCGGCTTTACTGAATATTGCTTCAGGACTACTTTCCTCCGCGGGCTGCGATAATTCCGCATTTTATGCCTGGATAACAGAAAAGCTCATGGATATTTCGCCAGATGCCGGCAAGGCCTATGAACTGGCTCGATTTTACATTAGGAATGAGAATTTCGTTAAGGCAGCAGGATATCTGGACAAAGCGATTGCTGCGGAAAGCAAGCCTGAGCAGAAAGCTGTATACCAGTACCAGTTGTCGCTGGTATTATCTACTAAACTGGGACGTTTCTCTGAAGCCAGGGACGCAGCTTTACAAGCAATCAAAAACAAGCCGGGATGGGCCGATCCTTATTTTGTTATCGCCAACGCTTATATTACAGGGATTGACGCCTGCGCATCGGAAGATTTCGAACGAAAGGCCGTCTACTGGCTGGCAGTGGATTACTGTAAAAAGGCAAAGGAGGCAGATCCCGAGAGTGATATGAAAGCCGGAGAGCTCATTAGTCAGTACAGATCAAATTTTCCATCTGTTGAAGAAACCTTCTTCAGGAGTCTGAAGGAAGGCGATACCTACCGAATCGGATGCTGGATCAATGAATCAACTACAGTGAAAGCAAGGTGATCATAGCTTGATGAGTTCACTCACAAAGGTCGGGCTTCAAATTTATACCCTACACCTTTTATGGTTTTTATTTTATTGAGGCCGATTTTTTCTCTGAGTTTGCGAATATATACGTCGATGGTTCTGTCATTTACATAGACGTCGCTCCCCCAGATGTGATCGAAGATCTCTTCCCTGGTAAAAACTCTGGAAGGCTTTGATGTGAGTAATGAGAGAAGATTGAATTCTTTTCTGGGAAGATCAATTTCCTGACCCTCAACGATTACCAGGTGTTTTTCTTTGTCAATTACAAGATTACCGTTCTGAAATTCATTGGCGGTATCCGGAATTGCGGAATGTTCCGTCCTGCACCTCTTAAGCAATGCTTTGATACGGCTGGTCAGTACTTTTGGTCTTACCGGCTTAGAGATGAAATCATCAGCTCCGGCACTGAAGCCAGCTATTTGCGTATAATCCTCCGAACGTGCAGTGAGAAATGCGATAAGTGTATCTGAGAGCGACGGAATGGTCCTGATCTCCTCGCAGGTTTCTATCCCGTCCATTTCGGGCATCATAATATCGAGAAGTATAAGATGGGGATGAAACGAAACAGCAGTATTTATGGCTTCCCTTCCGTTCCTGGCCACATTTACATTGAAACCTTCCCTTCTGAGATTATAGCTTACAAATTCAACGATATCCTCTTCATCGTCCACCACCAGAATCTTATACACGTTTTCAATCATGCTATTCTGCATTAATTTAAAAATTAAAACTAAGGACCGGAAATCTCTGGCATCAAATGTAATCCAGCAGATTTAAGCGATCGTTAATTTATCTTTATCAATAGAATAATTTTAAATAAACACCAGATAACCCAGCATTAACAAACTGTTCATTTTATGTTAACATTTGATTAATATTCTTTTTGGAATATTTGAATAATATTGCCTCGCACTTAGATAAAAGAAAAATGGAATATTATTATCTAATCATTGTTATCGTACTTTTCGCGCTTGCGATCTCTGACCTTGTTGTAGGAGTAAGCAATGACGCGGTCAACTTCCTCAACTCAGCCATCGGTTCCAAGGCTGCTCCTTTCAAGATAATTGTTGCAGTGGCAGCGCTCGGGGTAATCGTGGGGGCGACATTTTCAAGCGGCATGATGGAAGTGGCGCGTAAGAGTATTTTCAATCCGGACATGTTTTACTTTTCAGAGATCATGGTCATTTTCCTGGCGGTAATGATGACGGATATTATCCTTCTTGATCTGTTTAATACTTTTGCATTACCAACCTCTACAACGGTTTCGATCGTGTTTGAGCTGCTTGGTGCTGCGGTTGCCATGTCGGTCATAAAGATCAGTAAGGCAGCTCAGGGTATGGCAGAGCTGGCCAATTATATCAACTCCGCCAAAGCCCTCGGTATCATCTCAGGGATCTTCATCTCGGTCTTGATCGCATTTAGTGTGGGAGCTATCGTTCAATGGATCATCCGGTTGTTCTTCTCGTTCCGGATAACGAAAACCATTAAATACTGGGGTGGACTCTGGGGAGGCTTTTCCATCTCGGCAATATCGTATTTTCTTCTGGTTAAAGGGGTACACGGTGCTTCCTTCACCAGTGAGAGCATGAATGAATGGATTAGCAGTAATACTGGGAATATCATCCTTTACAGTTTTATTGGCGGAGCAATACTTTTTCAGCTTATCGTCACCTTCACACGTGTCAATATTCTGAAGATCATTGTTTTGTTCGGTACTTTCGCACTTGCGATGGCTTTTGCCGGCAACGACCTTGTGAACTTTATCGGCGTACCACTGGCCGGCTTCGAGTCGTTCAAAGCATTTCTGCACTCAACCGCAGAGCCCGGAGCCTATCTTATGGATATCCTTAACGGCCCGGTAAGAACGCCAACCTTTATTCTTTTAATCGCCGGTATTATCATGTCGCTTACACTGCGTTTCTCAAGAAAGTCACGTTCAGTAACGGCAACTACAGTAGATCTGAGTCGGCAGAGTGAGGGCACAGAACGATTTGAATCATCAGTGTTGGCACGCTTTCTTGTCCGCTGGTCGGTTGACAGCGGTGCTGTTATAAGAAAATATACGCCTAACCGGGTACTTAAATTTGTGGACCGCCGCTTTGATCAGACATTGTCCGAAAAGGAAACAAAGAAGAAACAATCCAAAGAGGTTATGGCCTTCGACCTTGTGCGCGCTTCAGTGAACCTTGTGGTAGCGAGTATTCTTATCAGCACCGGCACTTCACTCAAATTACCCCTGTCTACTACTTATGTTACATTTATGGTCGCTATGGGTTCATCGCTTTCGGATGGTGCATGGGGACGTGAGAGTGCCGTATACCGGATCACTGGTATGCTGACCGTAATAGGCGGTTGGTTTCTAACAGCCATCACTGCATTTACTTCAGCCTTCCTCCTGGCTGTACTTATCTATTTTGGTGGAATGGTGGTTATCTTCGCACTGATCATTCTGTCCATCTTTGTCGTTTTTCGCACACATTCCATTCATAAGAAACGTGAAAGCGCAGAAGCAGCCAGAATTGAATCGCGGGTATCACATGAAGGACTCAGCGCGGAAAATATTATCAATTCCTGTTCCGATACAGTAACCAGGATAATAATACAGGTGGCAAAATTATACTATATGTCCATTCTGAACTTCACAAAAGAGAAAAGGAAGGAACTGGCATCCATACGGAAGGAATCCCGCGATCTTAACAAGGAAACCAAGGAGCTAAAGAACAATGTACACTTAACCATTCAGAAGCTTAAGGAGGATGAGATCGAATCAGGTCATCACTATGTTCAGGTGCTTGATTACCTGAGGGAAACAACGAATGGACTTTATTACTTCATACAGCCACTGTTCGTCCATGTAGATAACAATCATCCTCCTTTGAGTGCGGACCAAACGGATGAACTGCTGAAATTCAATGAGAAGATGTCGGAGTATTTCAACTATGCTCTTACCATTCTGAAGAAGAATTCATTTGAGCATCTCAATGAGATTAAGAAGATAAGGGATGAACTGATAGAAATGACGAATAATCTTAGGAAAAAACAGGTTAAATCACTGAAGAAAGCTGGTAAAGGGACCAAGGTAACCATGGTATATCTTGACATCCTGACTGAATCCAAGAATTTACTGCTTTTCGTAACGAATGTTCTTGAAGCCCATCAGGAATTCATTGAAATGGATAAAAGGTCGGTGATTAAAGGGAGTGTACCAATTTAGGATAGTAGCTCCCTTTCCGGAATGCCTCTATAAACTTTGCTTTCAAGCAGAAAACTTATACCCAACACCTTTGATGGTACGGATGTAATCATTGCCCAGTTTTTCTCTGAGTTTCCTTATATGCACATCAATGGTACGGTCGCCGACAATGATGTTGTCGCCCCATACGCGCTGGAAAATTTCTTCACGTGTAAAGACTTTTTCAGGTCTAGAAATCAGGAGATTCAGCAATTCGAATTCTTTCTTGGGTAGAAACATTTCAATCCCTTTCACAATGACCAGGTACCTCTCTTTGTCGATAATGACATCATCGACCTGCTGTGAAACGCCATCCTTTTCCATTTCTTTGGTTACTTTCCGGTATCGTTTCAGCAAGGCTTTAACCCGGCTGATAAGCAGCTTGGGCTTGATGGGCTTGGTGATGTAATCGTCACCTCCTGCTTCAAATCCGGCTATCTGGCTGTAGTCCTCTCCCCTGGCGGTCAGAAACGCGATAAGGACATTGTTCAGACCGGGGATTTTCCGTAATTCCTCACAGGTCTCGATCCCATCCATTCCGGGCATCATAACATCGAGAAGAATGAGATGTGGTTCAATTTCCCTGGCTGTTTTAACTGCATCTACACCATTGGATGCTTTTGAAATCAGGAAGCCTTCCTTTTCAAGATTATAGCTTAGAAATTCAAGAATATCTTCCTCGTCGTCCACGAGTAGAATCTTATACTTGCTGTAATCCATATTTATTGAATTTGTTGAAGATCATTTATCCAGCATAAAGATAAGATAATTGCGGTGAACGGGGATACCAGGAGAGAAAAAAAAGCGCCTGTCATTATTAGCCCGGGGTGCTTGAAGGGATAAGGTGCCAGGGTCAGGAAAATCAAGCTGCAGGACGGAGGGGTATCTTCTTTCCTGCCCGGTCAGTGCTGTTACCGTTGAGCCTTATAAGGATAACCGGTTGTCCAGGTTCAACATTCCTTACGATGGTTTTCCTGTAGGATATCATCTCTACTTCGAGATTGAAGCTTGACCCTGAGGGTACAGCCCTGATCTCAAATTCACCATTCAGATCAGTAAAAACTTCTTCATCTGTGCCCTCAACCCTGACCGTGACCCCGGTCAATTCTTCCCCGGTTCTGTTATCGGTAATTTTCCCTGTAATTACGGCATTCATACTTCGGGCTACCGGAGTGTCACCAGCACGATGGCTTTGGAAACCCATGGAAAAAAGAAAACTCAGAATCAGGACTGATACATGCATCGGAAATGTTTTAGTCAAAGGTATCATACACGTATTAAGTAAACCTGAAGGTGATTTAAGCTTAATCTTAATTTTAATTTAATTTAATCTTATATTTTTAAGATATGATTAATATTGCCTTCAAGACCCAGGGATCATCCCCTGACAGATGACACATAGCCGGAGACTTTGCGGGCCTTATCATTTAAAGATCAGCTTTATTTAAGGTATGAATCGCTTACTCATCCTGGTGCTGTTTTAACTGAAAAAATTAAACTGATGAAAAAAATTCCAATGGCATTGTTTTGCATACTGACGCTACCAGGCTGGCACCGGATTGTGAGTGCACAGAACGACAATGGCGAGGAGATCCTGAAAGTGTACAGCAATTTCCATCTTGGACTCACCAGTGCCGATCGGTCTACCGCCTTCGAGGTAACCAGGGTGTACTTGGGTTATAAACATGCTATCAGTGATAATTTTGATGCTGAAGTAAAACTCGATATTGGTAGTCCGGAAGATCTTTCTGAATATTCTTTGATTCGAAGGTATGCGTACTTCAAGGGAGCTTCACTGAGCTATCACAAAGACAGACTGAATGCTTGGTTTGGCCTGTTCGATATGATGGAATTTAAAGTCCAGGAGAATTTCTGGGGATACCGGTATATCTTTAAATCCTTTCAGGATGAGTATAAATTCGGCCCTAGCGCCGACATCGGTGCAGGTGTCGGTTACAAATTCTGTTCTTTTCTTGAAGCCGACCTGGTGGTTTCAAACGGTGAAGGGTATAAAAACCTTCAAACAGACAACAGTTATAAAACCGGTATAGGCATCACTCTTCATCCCTCCACTGAAGTGACACTCAGGCTTTATTACGACTTCAACCATAAAGATATTACTCAGAGTACGTATTCCTTTTTTGCCGGTTACAATCCGGGAAAGTACCGCCTTGGGGCTGAATATAACCTTCAGAAGAATTTCGCTTTTGTCAACGCACATGATTTGCAGGGATACTCGTTTTATGGCACCTATATCATGTCGGATTCCTGGGAAGTATTCGGGAGGTATGACTGGTTAAATTCCAGCCTTTCACCCAATGAGAACATACCCTGGAACCTGAACCGTGACGGCAGCGCCATTATTTCGGGAATTCAATACAGACCTGTCGCCGGTATAAACATTTCACTGAATTACCAGGACTGGTACTCGTACGCAAAAAATGGCGCTGATAAATCCTTTCTGTTTGTAAATCTAGAGTTTAAACTGTAACCTCTTTCCCTATGAAAATAAACAGCCTGCTCCTCTCGATGTCACTTTGCCTTATCACGGTTTCTTGTCGCAAGGGTGATTATTATATTGATAATACCGATGTCGTTCTGGATCTGGGCGGGGGAACCGGAACGGTAACATGGAAAAAGGACAATACCTACCTGCTCGATGGATTTGTATTTGTAAATGACGGCCAGGTACTAACCATCGAACCCGGAACGGTAGTCAAGGCAAAAACCGGCCAGGGAAGCCATGCCAGTGCCCTCATTGTAGCCAGGGGAGGCCGGATCATTGCATCCGGAACGTCTGACGAACCGATCATATTTACTGTTGAAGGTGATGATCTGAAAGGTTCTGTTCCTCTTCGAAGCCGGGGGCTGTGGGGCGGATTAATTATCCTTGGCAATGCCCCAATAAATACTGCTTCCGGAGAAGCTTTTATTGAAGGCATTCCCATCAGTGAACCACGAGGTATTTATGGAGGATACGACGGTGATGACAATTCAGGCATACTGGAATACGTATCCATACGCCACGGCGGAACGAATATCGGTGAAGGAAACGAAATCAATGGTCTGACACTAGGAGGGGTTGGACGGAAAACCACTATCGATCATATCGAGGTCGTTGCCAATGCTGACGATGGAGTAGAGTTCTTTGGTGGTACTGTCGATTGCAGCAATATAGCGGTAGCATTTTGCGGTGACGATGCTTTTGACTTTGATCAGGGATATTCTGGTAAATGTCAGTTCCTGCTCGCTCTCCTGGACGAGGATCTGAGCGATCATGCGGGCGAACATAACGGAGGAAACATTGAAGGTAGCGGTAAGGCATTTACAAAACCGGAAATCTACAATGCAACCTATATTGGTGGCGGAAAAGAGAACACTTCCTATCTTCTTTCGTTTGATACCAACTGTGGAGGGGTTTACCGGAATTCCATCTTTCTGAACAGTAGTCGTGGAATCGGAATTGAGGCTACAATGGAAGGAAGCAGCTATGCACAACTTAAAAAAGGCGGTCTGGAATTCAGCAACTGCATATTTTATGATGTGGCCGGGAACAATGCTGACAGTCTTATCTCATTCTTTGGAAACAATACAGGTGCGATATCTTTTTCGCCGGCTATGTATCTTTTGGATCATTCAGACGCCATAGACGATGATGGCATTACCTATGACAACATTCCCTATGATCTGCTCCCGGTCACAACGGTCTTTTCGGATATGGCAAAATATCCAGCCTCATGGTATGAGAAAGTAACGTATAAAGGTGCTTTCGGCTCCAACAACTGGCTGCAGGGATGGTCGTTGCTTTGGCGTGAAACGATAACGGAGTGAACTTTCAGTTGGTCTGGCTATGTTCGGGTCTGAGAAGATCAAATATGGTCTTTACGGGTGTGAAGGTAGCCAGCGGGATATCAAGGAAATACGTTATCCAACCGGCCATAGACCCGTTCCACAAACCAGGAAGCTCAAGAGCCTTAATATCTTGACCATTAATGGATTTATTCGAAATAAAACCCAGGGCGGGATCACGAAAGGAGAAAAGATCGAACGGCTTTCCTCTGTAATCCTTGATAAAACAAACCATATCGACGGGGTTGAAATGTGTCGACATTTCGAGTATTCTGTTTTGTTCCGGATCTTCCAGGTCGACCTGAGACCTTTCGACGATTTGTCGACTGATCATCCCATTGTTATCGCTAACCCAAAATGGCCCTCCACCAGGTTCTCCCACGTTTTCAACCATACCACATACCCGCACCGGCCGGTCAAGAAATTTGAATGCTCTGCTATTAAAAACGTCTACGGTCTCTTTTTCCAGGGATTCTGCTTCGTCGAAGGAAATTTCACGAATAAAGCCGATCACTTTTTCCCTGGTAACATCATCTGATGCGCCCTTTTCCAGATTGTCTAAAAGAGCGTGGATGATCCTGACCCGTTCGAGAAGAAATCCGCCAAGGATCTTCTTATATTTTACTTTAAATTGCCTGGCTTTCTCCGGAGCAATGTTGTCGATGTTTCCAATAAAGACTACAGAACTGTCAAGTCCGGCAAGATTTCCCAAAAGTGCACCATGGCCCCCTGGCCTGAAAACAAGATTTCCTTCAGGATCCCGAAATACTTCATCGTTCAGATCAACGGCAATGGAATCTGTATCTTCCATCTGTTCAGAAAATTCGACAATATATCGAGTGCCCCTGTTTTCGGCATAAAGACCCGAAAGTTCATTAGCAAGTTCTTCAAACTGAAGTCTATTCTCCGCTGAAACGGTAAAATGCAGGTGAACTTCTTCTTCTTCATCAGCCAGGTAATCCATCGTTTCTGCAAAATGTTCCTCAAAGGCAGTCCTTGAAAGGTCACCGTAGTTATGGAATTTCAGCAATCCCTTTGGTAATCCTCCGTAATTCAGACCATCTTCACCCAGGAGCAGATTCAGAATTTCGTGGTATTTCCTTTCCCTGATCATGAGATCAAGGTTCCAATCTGTTGCTATTCCCTTCAGATCAGCATAAAATGGGTACATGGGGAGATCATTAAAAAATTTTGCTATGGCAGGATTTTCTGAAAGATACGTTTCACTGCTTTCGGGATGTTCCTTCAGAAAAGCCCGGGCCTCAAAAAGTGATTTGAACATTCTTGAAGCGGCTCCGGACGCAGGGATGAATTTTAGTGGTTTATACCCTGTTTTATCGTTGTCAAAGCAAAGGATAAGCTCTTCTTCATCTTCCTGCTTAACCACTTCAATGCCATCTCCAATGACAGCGGGCCTGACGAGGTGGATTGGTGGTATCCCCTCTTTGAACCATTGGATTTGTCGTTCTATGTCAGGAAGGGTCATTCCTCTACCTTCTATCTGCCGGATGTCGTTTTGGTTAAACATGACTATTGTAATTGTTTTTGAAATAACACAAGCTTTTCATGATTTGTTCTAGGCATTGTCAACATTGAGGTATCTTTCTGCTTCCGCCTTTCCTGCCTTAAAAGCAAGGATATTAAGATGAACCACTTCTTCACCCTTCCTTGCAAACACCGTCCTGATGCCGTCTTCCAAAACCTCCTCCGGTAAACCGATATATTCGCTGGCCGCACCAAGGATAACCATGTTTAGCGCCCTCACGGAACCGAGATCACGGGCCATATCATCAGCATCAATGATCACATGCCGGCTGATTTTCTTTACCTCAGTGAGAACGGCATCGATATGGGGGTAATTGTCAATATTAATAAACGGGACCGCATTCGTTATCAACCAGCCGTTTGGAGAAAGATATGGAAGGTACCGAAGTGATTCCATCGGCTCCACTGAAATAATCAGACCGGCAGTTCCAAGGGGTATGAGATCAGAATCGATAACCTGATCAGATAGCCGGAGATGCGACTGTACGGCTCCCCCGCGCTGGCTCATGCCATGTACTTCCGCCTGTTTCAGATTGTACCCACTGCGGACCGCTGCCATTCCTATGGTAGCTGCAATGGTCAGAATACCCTGCCCGCCAACACCAGAAAGTATAATATCAGATTTCACTGTAACAATGTTTTATTATTTCGATACAAAATTACCTACATTATTTCTTTTTAACCTGTTGAAATCCGCAATGATGAATATCAGTGTTCCTGCGGATCTGTCCTGGCCATTTTTCTTCTCCGGGACGCCGTCTGGATACATTCCCTGGCAGCGATGATCACTGACACTCCGCTATACTGAAGTTCCCTGATGATGATCCTTACATTTTCATCATGATTCTTTTTTAGCGGCACCAGTGTGATAACATGATCCGGGTCAACACCGATGCCTTTACAGATTTGTTCAAGCCGGCCTGTTGCAGCCGATTTCTGCCCGCCGGTCATCCCGGTAGTGGAATTATCTGAAATGATGACTGTGATGGGAGAATTTTCGATCACGGCATCGAGAAGTCCGGTAATTCCCGAATGAGTAAAGGTGGAATCTCCAATAACAGCCACAGAAGGAATGAGCCCGGCATCACTCGCCCCTTTGGCCATTGTTAACGAGGCTCCCATGTCGACACAGGAGTTGATGGAATTGTAAGGGGGCAGCGCTCCGAGTGTATAACAACCTATATCGGAAAACACTCGGCCTTTCCCGTAATTTTCCAGGGCTTCGTTCATCGCAAGGTATACATCGGCATGGCTGCATCCGAGACAGAGAGCCGGCGGCCTTTTGGCCACGATCCCGGGGATATCATTGCCATAATCTTCCTTAAAACCAAGCGCGCTGGCAACGAGGTTGGGATTCAGTTCCCCAACCCTTGGAAGATGTCCGTCGAGCCTACCGATTATCTTGTATGGTGCATTAAAGAATCCCCTGAGCATTTCTTCGACAAAGGGATACCCTTCTTCAATAATGAGCAGTTTATCGGCCGAATCAGCAAGTTTCCTTACGAGTTTCGGGGGCAGTGGATATTGAGATATTTTAAGGACGGGATACGACAGCCGATACCGGCGGGCATTTTCCATGTAGTAGTTGTAACCCAGTCCGCAAGCCATGATACCGAGTGATCGATCATTGCCTGGTGTAAAAATGTTATATCCCGAGTCTTCTGATGATTCAGTAAAGGTGGCCTGTTCATTGAGAAGACTGTTATACCTTACACGTGCCATAGCAGGCAGAAGGATGAACTGTTTTAAGTCGTCAGGCAGACGTAACGCATTTTGTGACCGCTTCTTCATGGTTTCCACAGCCGCACGGGAATGAGCAAGCCGAGTGGTGATCCTCAGCATCACCGGTACCTTGAAATTTTCAGAAAGTTCAAAGGCATAAAAGACCATTTCGTATGCTTCCTGCTGGCTGGATGGCTCAAATACGGGAATGAGGGCAAATTTACCGTAAAACCGGGAATCCTGCTCATTCTGTGAAGAATGCATGGAAGGGTCATCAGCCACCGTAACAATCAGTCCGCCATTGATCCCTGTGATGGCCGCATTTATGAAAGGATCGGCAGCAACATTCAAACCCACATGTTTCATACATACCATTGCTCTCTTTCCGGCATAAGCCATACCTAATGCCGATTCCATGGCAGTTTTTTCATTTGCCGACCATTCACAGTGAATCTTGTTCCGGGCATCCTCCGACATTTGGACGTATTCTGTGATTTCCGTTGAAGGTGTTCCCGGATATGCGTATATTCCACTTAAACCGGCGTCGATAGCACCCTGTGCAATGGCTTCATCGCCAAGTAATACTAATTTCTCCATGGCTCTCACTGTAATTTTTAAACCTCAAAAATAGAAAATAATGTGTAGTTCGCAGATGTTATATAGTAGTTTGAGCCTGTATCTCATGAGTAAACGGTTATGACCAGATGGCGGCCTCCGCCGTAGTTCCGAAATTCACATAAATAAATTCCCTGCCATGTTCCAAGGTTCAGACGGTGATTGGTCACCGGAATGGTAATACTCTGCCCAAATAGTGACGATTTAATATGAGCCGGCATATCATCCGGACCTTCCTGCGTGTGAGAATACACGGCATCGTTCTCAGGCACCATCTTGTTCAAGAAACGCTCGAAATCGTGTCGTACCGATGGGTCGGCATTTTCATTAAGAGTCAGCCCGGCCGAAGTATGTTGCAGCAATATATGAACAAGACCGCTTTCAGGGAGGTTGGATAATGCCCGTTCGATTTCTTCTGTTATAAGGTGAAAGCCCCGTCTATGAGGAGAAAGGGTAATCTGTTTTTGCTCTGTCATAATACTTGATGATTATTGGTAATGCACCTTGTACGGGCTCCGCAATGGCCTGATTTGTCTTTCCTAACGCTTTCCCTGGCCCTGATCAAAACCATGTAAGAGATAACATCAGAATCCCTTCAGATGTTGAGCCTAATCAGGAAAATCCCTGACGGTGCGAATTTTTAGACCGATAACAAATATACAGCCTGAATCGTTAAATAATAATAAATTGAAGGTTGTAAAGAGGATATAAGACTCAAGTTATTTTTTTTTTATCTATTTTTAGACCTCAAACATTCAACCGGACCCTATGAGCCTTAAGTCATTCTTCATAACTGCAGGATTTATCTTGTCTGTGACAGGTGCATTTGGTCAGAGCAAGTCGGATACGTTGATACAGTTTTCAGGTGTTATCCGAAACCTTAAATATGAAGCCCTTCCCGATGTACACATTATCGATATTAACAGGCGGGCCGGCACAACAAGTAATTCTCAGGGTATCTTTTCCTTTATTGTCACACCGGACGACAGTATCCTGTTCAGATCTGTGGGATATAAAAACACACTTGTAGTTATCCCTGACACTATCAATTCCGGGCATTATCCACGCGACGTGTATTTACTTAACGATACAATCCATCTTGCCGAAGTTAAAATATTTCCATGGAAGACTTATGAGGACTTCAAGGTCGCATTCCTGAACCTTGACCTTCAGGATCAGGATACAAAAAATGCCATCAAAAACATTGAACTGATAAAAGCTCAGCTAAACATGGATTTTGAGCCCGATGCAGATCTCTCATTCAAGAATGCCATGAATCAGCAATATGAAAGGCTTTATTATAATGGACAGTATCCCACCATTCCGATCCTGAACCCGTTTAACTGGGCTAAATTTTTCCAGGCACTTAAAAACGGAGATTTTAAGAATAAGGACAAGAAATAATTTCTTATCCGGCGGTATACAATTTTTCCCGGAATATATAGTTTAACTCAACGGCTGTCTATGAAAGAATACAGGAACATATTCTTACTGTTATTCCTTTCCCTCCTTGTTCTAAACGGTAGTGCCCAATCATTGGTAACCGGCACGATCAGTGACAATGAGGGGAATCCTGTATTCCTGGCCAACGTTGCCATAAAGGGAACCAGATCGGGGACGATGACAGACCGGAACGGCAAGTACAATATCCCCGCTCCCGCCAATGAATCCATCACACTCGTGATTTCATGCATTGGATTCAGTACTAAATCGATGGATATCACTCTCCGCACGGATGAGAAAAAAGAAATTGACATCGTCCTTGAGACGGAGGTACGCGAATTTGATGAGGTATCGGTGAGTGCCCGACAGGAAAGGGCCACTACACTCAGAACCATCGATATAAAATCAATAGATATGATGCCGACAGCCACCGGTTCCATTGAGTCGCTGATAAAAACACTGCCGGGGGTATCCTCAAACAATGAGCTAAGTTCCCAGTATTCAGTTCGCGGTGGAAATTATGACGAAAACCTTGTCTACGTTAATGATATTGAGATTTACAGGCCTTTCCTTGTAAGGTCGGGCCAGCAGGAAGGATTGAGCTTTATAAACTCCGATCTCATTTCATCCCTGCGATTCTCTGCAGGTGGCTTTGATGCCCGTTTCGGCGATAAAATGTCATCGGTGCTCGATATTACATACCGTACTCCGGAGAAAACCGGTGGATCGGTTTCAATGAGTCTCCTTGGTGGTTCCGCTCATCTTGAAGGAATCTCAAAAAACCGGAAACTTACCTTTCTGGGAGGCTTCAGATATAAAACTACAGCCTACCTTTTAAAAAGCCTCGAAACGAAAGGTGAATATAAACCTCGTTTTTCCGATTTTCAGGGTCTCGTTACTTACCGTTTTACCGACAAGCTGGATCTTAGTATCCTTGGAAATGTTGCGGTTAATCAGTACCGCTTTATTCCAGAAACAAGGACGACCGAATTCGGCACATCAAAGCAACCTTACAATCTGGTAATTTACTTCGATGGGAATGAAACAGACCGTTTTGATACCTATTTCGGTGCTGCATCCGTAACCTGGAAACCAGTACGGGACATGAAACTCAAATTTATCGGAAGCGCTTTCTCAACCATCGAATACGAACGCTTCGATATCCTGGGGCAGTATCTCATCAACGAACTTGACAATACCGTAGGGTCCGATACCTATGGAGACAGTATTCTGAATATCGGTATCGGATCATTTCTGAACCATGCAAGAAATTACCTGAATGCGTACGTTTTCTCACTGTCACATATAGGGGAATATAACGGGCTGAGAAACAAGATAAAATGGGGCACTAAATTCGAATATGACAGGATATTTGATCAACTGAGCGAATGGCAGTATATCGATTCTGCTGGCTTTTCCCTTCCATACAACGAAACAAATGTGACACTCTACGACCTGATCAAGGCGGAAAACCACCTGAACAACTCAAAATTTTCAGGTTTTTTGCAAGATACATGGGGCTTCAGAGGAACTACTAATGAATACTATATTACTGCCGGTGCAAGAGCGACCTACCTCCTTCTTAACCATCAATTTCTGTTCAGTCCACGGGCATCCTTCAGTCTTAAACCAGAGTGGGACCGTGACATTATGTTCCATTTCTCCTCCGGAATTTATTATCAGCCACCGTTTTATAAAGAAATGAGAATGCCATCGGGCGCAATAAATAAGGATCTGATGGCACAGCAATCCATTCATTTTGTATTGGGTGGTGATTACATTTTTTCCGGATGGGAACGGCCGTTTAAATTCACCAGTGAGCTGTTTTACAAGTATCTCAACGATTTGGTTCCCTACAAGGTCGATAATGTGAGGATACGATATGCAGGTGAAAATCTGGCGAAAGGCTATGCAACAGGTATCGACTTCAAGTTGAACGGAGAATTTGTTAAAGGTGCTGAATCATGGGTAAGCCTATCGTTTCTGCGCACCCGTGAAGATATTTCCAATGATTCCTATGTAAAGGAAGATGAAGAAGGCATACAGTCGGTGATCTATCCTGGTTATTACCCCAGGCCCACCGACCAGCTGATGAATTTTGGATTGTTTTTCCAGGATTATTTCCCGAACAATCCTGATTTCAAGGTGCATCTGAATTTTCTCTACGGATCGAAGCTTCCATATAGCTCGCCGGATAAAAACAGGTACGATCAGGTTTTCAGGCTGCCAGCTTACCGACGCGTAGATATTGGTTTTTCCAAAGTCCTTAAAAAAGAAGATACAGAACTCAATCCGGGAAATCCGCTCAGATATTTCAGAGACATGTGGATCAGTGCAGAGATCTTCAACCTCTTCGGCATCAATAATACGGTGTCCTACCTATGGGTACAGTCTGTGTCAAACCAGAACAATGAAACCGGGGTATTCGGTGTACCTAATTACCTGACCCAAAGGCTTTTTAATATCAAGTTAATGGCTAAATTCTAAGCCGTCACCTTCACTACCGCATCAACCTAATGCAAAACCAGCAGCAATTGAGCCTTTGTGATGAAAGGCAAAATTCCTGAGTAATAAACACTAACGTATTTCGGGGCTTCATATCCACCGGCTATCTTGCCTCCAACTCCCTGATTTTTTGGTTTAATCTTATTATTTCTGGAATGTTTCCACTATTTTTGAGGTTTTCAAATCAATTAACTTTAAATATTCAATCAGAATGAATACGCAGGATTATATTGTACGTGAGGATAAATATGGTGCCCATAATTATCATCCTCTTCCCGTTGTACTTGAGAAAGGTGAAGGAATCTTTGTCTGGGATGTGGAAGGAAAAAGATATTTTGATTTTCTATCAGCATACTCAGCTGTGAACCAGGGACATAGCCACCCAAGGATCGTTAATGCCATGGTGAATCAGGCGAAAAAACTGTCGCTCACTTCGAGGGCGTTTTACAATTCCGTGCTTGGTGAATACGAAGAGTTTGTAACGAAATACTTTGGATACGATAAAGTCCTGCCGATGAATTCGGGCGCTGAAGGGGATGAGACGGCCATTAAGTTGTGTCGTAAATGGGCATACGTAAAGAAGGGCATCAGGGAAAACCAGGCAAAGATTGTGGTATGTGAGGGTAATTTTCACGGCAGAACGGTGACCATTGTATCGATGTCGACCGATCCTGACGCTTACCGTGATTATGGTCCATTCACTCCCGGTTTCATAAAGATTCCCTACAATGATATCCCGGCACTTGAAATGGCGCTTGAAGATCCGGATGTTGCCGGTTTCCTTGTTGAGCCGATTCAGGGTGAAGCTGGAGTTTACGTTCCGGAAGATGGTTATCTGAAGAAAGCCTATGATCTTTGCAAGTCCAAAAATGTACTTTTTATCGCTGATGAAGTACAGACTGGCATTGCCAGAACAGGGAAGTTGCTGGCATGTAATCATGAAAATGTCCGACCCGATATCCTGATCCTCGGGAAAGCCATCTCAGGCGGGGTATACCCGGTTTCAGCCGTTTTGGCGGATGATGACATTATGCTAACCATCAAGCCTGGTGAGCATGGTTCAACATTTGGCGGTAACCCTGTGGCTGCCAAAGTTGCCATTGAAGCTCTTTCGGTAATTAAGGATGAGAAACTTGCTGAAAACGCCGAAAAACTTGGAAAAATATTCCGTGATGAACTGAAAAAAGTTACGTCGGACATGATCGAAACCGTCAGAGGAAAAGGTCTGCTCAATGCCGTTGTTATCCGGCCGAAAGGTGGAAAGACAGCCTGGGATGTCTGCCTCGCCCTGATGGAAAACGGTCTCCTGGCAAAACCGACACACGATCATATCATTCGCTTCGCTCCTCCCCTTGTAATCAATGAAGCTCAGCTCAGGGAAGCGATTGGCATCATTGTTAAGACTTTAGAGCAGTTCAACAAATAACCTAAAATGAAGAAAGCATTCTTAATTTTTTCCATTTCCTGTATTCTCTTTACTTACAGTTGTTCAACAAAAGATATGGTTTTAGACAGGTCGAATATGAATACCCGGGTAGATCCGGGGAATAATTTTTATGAATATGCAAACGGAGGATGGCTCAGGAACAACCCGCTACCTGACGAATTCAGCCGTTACGGAGCTTTCGACAAGCTCGCCGAGGACAACCAGAAAATGGTCAGGTCGCTTGTCGAGGAAGCTGCTGCAAAGTCCGCTGAGAAAGGAAGCATTACTGAGAAAGTTGGTACTTTTTTCAGCATTGGAATGGATTCTGTCAGGATTGAAGAACTGGGGATCATGCCTCTCAATGAGGACCTTGCACAAGTCGACGAAGCATCATCCATGGAGGATATTCAGAAAATCATCTCTATATGGCATAGCGGTGACAATTCAGTGCTTTTTCACCTCTTTGGTGCTCCCGACAGGAAAAATAGTGAAATGGTGATTGCCAACCTTTACCAGGGCGGCCTCGGACTCACAGATGTGGATTATTACACAGATCAGGGTACCAAGGCAAAAGAAATCAGGGATGCCTACCTGAAATATGTGGGGAAAATGTTTAAGCTCGCTGGGGAGAGCTCCGGACAGGCGGCCGACGATGCCACTCTCATTCTTAAACTGGAAACAAGGCTTGCATCTGCCTCAATGACCAGGCTGGAAAGACGAAATCCCCATGCCACCTACAATAAAATGTCAATCGCCGAACTCAGAACCCTTAGCCCGGATTTTAAATGGGATGGCTACCTTGCAGAACTTGGAATTCCGGAAATTACCGAAATAAATGTCGGACAACCATTGTTTTTCAAGGAAGTAAATAAAATGATGACTGATGTTCCGCTTGCGGAATGGAAAGTATACATGAAATGGTACCTGATCAACCAGGCTGCACCTTACCTCAGCTCCGACTTCGTCAATGCTAATTTCGATTTTTACGGAAATTACCTCTCGGGCAGAAAAGTTATCCAGCCAAGGTGGAAGCGGATCGTCCAGACTGAAGATTTTGCCCTCGGAGAAGCGATCGGCCAGATGTTTGTTGAAAAATATTTCCCTCCGGAAGCAAAAGAAAGGATGCTTACCCTGGTATCCAACCTGAAATATTCTTTGGGTGAACGGATAAACGATCTCGATTGGATGAGTGAAGCCACAAAACATGAAGCCCGCCTAAAACTTGACGCCATGGAGGTCAAGATCGGCTATCCCGATAAATGGAGAGATTATTCCGGCCTTGATGTACAGGATGACTCCTATTACAATAATATGAAAAGAGCTGAGCGGTTTAATTTCCTGTATCAGATCAGCAAGATCGGAAAGCCCGTGGATCCAACGGAATGGGGAATGACTCCGCAAACGGTCAATGCCTATTACAGCCCGAGCCGGAATGAAATCGTGTTCCCGGCCGGTATCCTTCAGCCTCCCTTCTTCTACCTCGAGGCAGATGATGCTGTAAATTACGGCGCGATCGGTGTGGTGATTGGTCATGAAATGTCGCATGGTTTCGATGACCAAGGCAGGCAGTACGATAAGGATGGTAACCTCCGCGACTGGTGGACGAGTGAGGATGCATTCAAGTTTATGGCACGCACACAGGTATTGATCGATCAGTTTGATTGCTTTAACGTTTTGGATACAATTTCCGCCAATGGAAAGCTCACCCTTGGGGAAAACATCGCCGATCTTGGCGGGTTGAATATTTCCTTTAGCGCGGTCAGGAAGGCCTGGGATGAAAACCCACCGCAAGACATCATAAACGGATTTACACCTAATCAGCGGTTCTTCCTTGCATACGCACATGTCTGGGCACAGAATATCAACGATAAAGAAATCCTCCGGCGGACGAAAGAGGATGTTCACTCACTGGGACGGTATAGGGTGAATGGTCCGTTGCCGAACCTGGAGGCTTTTTATGAGGCATTTGGTGTTTCCGATTCATCTGAGATGTTCATTCCTGTAGAGGATCGAGCCAGGATTTGGTGAGGGAAGTCAGGGAGTTAGGGAGTTAGGAAGTTAGGAAGTTAGGAAGTTAGGAAGTTAGAAAGTTAGGAAGTTAGGGAGTTAGGGAGTGAGGCATAATCTAAACCAGCCTCGAATCAATCATGCAACGAAGAAAATTACATCCGATCCCTGAGCTTGCCGAAGGGGGTTTGTTGATTTGAAGAGTGATCTAAAGAACCAGCCTCGAATCAATCATGCAACGGAGAAAATTACATCCGGTCCCTGAGCTTGCCGAAGGGGGTTTGGCGATCCACCTCCGCTGAAGTTACGGAGGACTCAGTTTGGTGAATCGAGGATGTTCGAAAAAAACAAATTTGTCCTGGCTGATATTCAGTCGTATTTCACATTAAGGTTTAATTGGGGGGCACGGGGGAACCCAATTTGACTAGAAAAATAATTTCTGCGCTCTGCTTTATAACATGATAGGCGGTAGCTGAGAATTGTTCTTTCGGAGCATTAAGGGTGGTGGGCGGGGGGTGGGATCCCCTACATATACGTATATAAGAACAATATTGTAAGGGCACAATCCAAAACCAGTGTCGAAATAATCATCCGATAGAAAAAAATACGTCCGGTCCCTGAGCTTGTCGAAGGGGGTTTGGTGATCCAACATCGCTTAAGCTCCGGCGGACGCGGTTTGGTGAATTCAAAAGTGAGCTATAGAACCTTATCCTCTCCATGGGCAAAACCACGGCTAATATTGGTGAATGCCTCCGGCATGGAAGAATCGTTTCTACAAACACTTACGACCCGCATCAATTATTTATTGATTTGTTGATTTTTTAATCAGCCTTAGATTTAGCAGTGGCGCAAGTTCCAGCGGACGCAGTTTGGTGAATTATTGAGCGGTCCTAAAATCTTTCCCTCTCTTCACTCCCTAACTCCCTAACTTCATCACCCCATCACTCCCCCGCGTCCGCCGGAGCTTCAGCGTAGGCGGATCACTTCTCCCTACTTATGCCTTTCCTCCAGGATTTTGACAACATCATGCAGACCGTAATTCCTTGCAGAAAGAAGTACAAGCAGATGATAGACCAAATCAGCGGCTTCATTGAGGAAGAGAACGTCATTGTTGTCCATAGCTTCAATCACCAACTCAACAGCTTCCTCTCCCACTTTCTGAGCTATTTTATTTATGCCTTTGTTAAACAGACGTGTCGTATATGAGCCTTCCGGCATCTCCGACTTCCTCTGGTCAATGAGATCCTGCAGATACCCCAGGAACTGAAGATCGCGGCCTGCATTCACCTCATCGAAGCATGTATCACTACCGGTGTGGCAGACCGGCCCTTTGGGTGTAGCCTTGATGAGAAGTGTATCCCTGTCACAGTCAGGGATCACCTCCTTAACCACAAGATGATTACCGCTCTCCTCACCTTTGGTCCAAAGTCTGTTTTTCGTTCTGCTGAAAAAGGTTACCAGGCCACTTTCAACTGTTTTATTATATGCTTCTTCATTCATAAAGCCCAGCATTAGGACCTTCCCCGTAGCTTCATCCTGAATTACTGCAGGTATCAGTCCCTGCATTTTGGCAAAATCTAGTTCCATAATCGGCAAGTTTATCTTACAATAATATTCAGTTTTCGCAGGTATTCCTTCAATTCCCCTACCGGAATTTCATTATAATGAAATATGCTGGCTGCAAGGGCAGCATCTGCGCGTCCTGTAGTGAATACATCAACAAAGTGTTCCCTCTTTCCCGCTCCACCACTGGCGATGACCGGTATGGACAGTTTATCCGACAAGGTTGCGAGGGCATAGTTTGCGTAGCCGTTTTTCGTCCCGTCGTGATTCATTGACGTAAAGAGAATTTCACCGGCACCCCGATCCTGGGCTTCGGCTGCCCATGAAAAGAGTTCCTTATCTGTTTTTATGCGGCCTCCATTTACATACACCCACCAATTGCCATCCTCTTCCTGCAGCGCATCGATCGCCACCACAACAAACTGGCTGCCATACCCCCTGGCAATCTGTTCGATCAGCTCCGGCTTCCTTACGGCGGAAGAATTTATAGATATCTTATCAGCACCTGCGCTTAGCAAACGGTCGGCATCTTCAATCTCATTAATCCCTCCGCCAACCGTAAAAGGAATATTAAGATGTTCTGCGATACGTTTGACCAGGTCGGCAAATAGTTTTCGTTTCTCAAAGGTTGCTGTGATATCCAGGTAAACAAGTTCGTCAGCGCCCTCCCGTGCATATTTTGCACCCAGTTCCACAGGATCGCCAACGTCCTGTACATCAAGAAAATTAATCCCTTTCACTGTTTTTCCGTCCCTGATATCAAGGCAGGGAATAATTCGTTTGGCCAACATATTTTAGTCAATTAAGAAGGTCTGAATCTCTTCCTCCGATATACTCCCTTCGTAAATAGCTTTACCTATGATAACGGCAGGTATCCCGGCATTTTCCAGTGCGTCCAGGTCGATAATATCGCCTACACCCCCGCTGGCAATGAGATACAGACCTTTGAACTTCTTAAGGAGTGATGTGTAATTTTCTAAATCAGGGCCGTCCATCATGCCATCGAAGTTAATATTCGTGCATATTACCTTTTCAATGCCCTGGTTGACATAGAAACCGACAAAGCCAAACAGATCCTGACCACTGTCTTCTGTCCAGCCTGTCACCGAGATTTTCTGATCCCGGTGATCGGCGCCAAGGATAATTTTTTCAGGGCCGTATTCATCCAACCATGACAGGAACATATCCTGATCCCTGACGGCAATACTGCCTCCGGTTACCATTTCGGCTCCACTGTTAAAAGCAGTTTCCAGGTCCTTGCGGGTCTTGATTCCCCCTCCAAAATCAATCTCCAGGGCTGTTTTCAAAGCAATGGCTTCCAGTACGTGATGGTTCACAATATGGCCTGCTTTAGCCCCGTCCAGATCTACAAGATGCAGGCGCTTTATACCCCAGGACTCAAACATCAGTGCAACTTCCAGTGGATTTTCGTTGTACACTTTTTTGGTGTTGTAGTCTCCCTTTCTCAGTCTGACGCATTTGCCATCGATAATATCAATTGCCGGAATAATTTCCATCAGAGATTTATAAAGTTTTCCAGAATTTTTTGTCCAATGGCTCCACTCTTTTCAGGGTGAAACTGTGTAGCAAAGAAGTTATTTTTTTCAAGTGCGGCGCTGAACGGAACGATATAATTACATTCAGCGACAGTAAATTCACACACCGGTACATAATAGCTGTGAACAAAATACACATAACTGTTTGCGGGAATGCCTTTTAAAAGTTTCCCTTTAGTATGCGTAAGATCATTCCATCCCATATGTGGAACGTTCAAAACCGGTTCAAATTTTCTGACACCGGTATCAAAGATGCCGATGCATCCGGTGTCGCCTTCATCGGAATGCGAGCACATCAGCTGTTGACCCAGGCAGATACCCAGCACGGGCTGCTCCAGTCCCCTGATAAGCTCGTCGAAACCATGTTTCCTCAGGAAAGCCATGGTAGTGGAGGCTTCTCCCACGCCTGGAAATATAACCCTGTCTGCCTTCCTGATAAATTCAGGGTCACCGGTCACACGTGCTTCATAACCAAGACGTCCCAGGGCATGCCTGACTGACATGATGTTTCCTGCGTTATATTTTATTATCGCGATGTTCATTTTATAAAACTCCCTTTGTGCTTGGAAGCGAGTTATCAAAAGGATCTTTCTTTATGGCCATTTTCACGGCTCTTGCAAATGCTTTAAAAATAGCTTCGATCTTATGATGCTCATTGTCTCCTTCTACCTTGATATTCAGGTTACAATGAGCTGCATCAGTGAAGGATTTGAAAAAGTGGTAGAACAATTCAGTTGGAACGTCACCGATTTTTTCACGTTTAAACTCTGCATCCCACACCAGCCAGCTCCGGCCTCCGAAATCAACGGCGACCTGGGCGAGGCTGTCATCCATCGGTAGCAAAAAACCATAGCGCATAATTCCTTTTTTATCTCCAAGGGCTTTATGAAAAGCTTCTCCTAGAGCAATGGCTGTATCTTCAATAGTATGATGTTCATCAACCTCAAGGTCACCATCCGTTACAAGTTCGAGATCGATGCCTGCATGCTTTGGAATCTGCTCCAACATATGATCGAAAAATCCGAGTCCTGTTGAAATGCCTGACATTCCACTCCCGTCCAGGTTAAGGGTTATACTTATTTGTGTCTCCTTAGTATTTCTTAGGATTGAGGAGACTCTTGGCGGTACCGAAAGAAATTCCCATATCTTATCCCAGGATTGTGTGATCAATGCACAACGCTTTGATAAACCGGCACTTTCAATTTCCGAAGACATTGAAGGACTGCCAAAGAATATTGCCTTCGCCGACAGGTTTGCAGCCAGTTCTATATCGGTTATCCGGTCGCCGACCACATATGAAGAAGCAAGATCATAACTACCGTTTGTATATTTCTCCAGAAGACCGGTTCGGGGCTTCCTCGTCGGGGCATTTTCTTCCGGCATCGAGGTGTCAATGAGGATATCGTCGAAAATTACATCTTCATTTTTAAAGGCCTGAAGAAATTTTTCATGCGGACCGATAAACTGTTCGTATGGAAAACGTTTGCTCCCCATGCCATCCTGATTACTGACAATAACGAGTTCATAATCGAGAAAATGCCTGATCCTGTAAAGATTCCGAAATACACCCGGCACAAACTCAAGTTTATCGAGACTGTCGACCTGATAGTCTTTAGGCGGTTCGACGATCAGCGTGCCGTCTCTGTCGATAAACAATACTTTTTTCATAGTTCAAATATTGGGCAGATGCCGATTTTCAGATACTCAACCCGTTTTAAGCCGGGAATTTTTTCAGCAGGTTTAATAGTTTGTCATTTTCCTCCGGTGTGCCAACGGTGACCCTGAGGCAGCCATCGCACAGATGAGCTCTGGAGCGGTCACGCACAATCACCTTTGCGTCTCTGAGATAGTTGTATAGTTCCAATGGCCGTTCAACCCGTACCAGGAGAAAATTTGCATCGGAATGAAAAATATGCCGAACGAATGGATATGTAATGAATTCGGTTTCAAGCCTTATCCTTTGCCTTATGATTTCGCGGACCCACATTTCTTTCTGCTCCGGATCGTCCAGGAAAGACATGGCGTATTCCTGAGTGAGTACATTGATATTATACGGGTACTTTATTTTATCCAGGATACGAATGATATCCGGTGCTGCAAAGGCCATGCCGAGACGTATTCCGGCAAGTCCCCACGCTTTGGAGAGAGTCCGCAGCACAACCAGGTTTTCAAGGCCTCCCAAGTGTTCCAACATGCCGTTGCTTCCCGCGAAATCGATGTATGCTTCATCGACAATGAGCAGGCCGCTAAAATTAGCAGCGATCCTGATCATGGCTTCTTCATCCAGCAGATTGGATGTCGGGTTGTTGGGAGAGCAAAGAAAGATCATTTTTACCGATGGTCCGGTTGCTTTGATGATAGCTTCAGTATTAAGGCTGAAGTCATCATTGAGCAGAACCTTAACTATGTGGACGTCATTTATTCCGGCCGACACTTCGTACATACCGTAGGATGGATCTATGGCAATGACCTGGTCCCTTCCCGGCACACAAAATGCCCGAAAGAGCAAATCAATGGCTTCATCGCTGCCATTACCAAGGAAGATACTTTCTGTACCGATATTGTACAAGCCTGAAATTATTTCCTTAAGTCTTCGCTGGTGGGGATCCGGATATCGGTTATAAGGCTGGTTGTACGGATTTTCGTTTGCATCCAACAACACGGCATCATTACCCGTATATTCGTCTCTTGCTGAAGAATAAGGCATCAGGCCGGCAATATTCGACCGGATAAGTTTTGTAAGATCAAAATCCATTACTTATAGTTGTTTGCCACTTTTGTCACTCTGAGTCTTACTGCATTTTTATGTGCTTCCAGGTGTTCCGCTTCGGCCATCTTTTCAACTGAAGGTCCAATATTGAACAATCCGTATTCGGTAAGTTCCTGAAAGGTGAGCTTTTTGGTAAAACTGTCGAGGTTGACTCCGCTGTATGCTTTGGCGGTCCCATTAGTAGGTAGAGTATGGTTGGTTCCTGACGCATAGTCGCCGGCACTTTCCGGAGAAAATCCGCCAAGGAAAACAGATCCTGCATTGATAATCCTGTCCGCCAGTGCCCTATAATTCTTCGTAACGATGATCAAGTGTTCCGGAGCATATTCATTTATGAGTTCTACCATATCATCCTCATCATTCATCAGAATAATCTTACTGTTGTCAAGGGCCTTACCGGCGATATCCTTTCTTGGGAGATTTTTAAGTTGTTTGTCGAGTTCAAGCTGTACCTTTTCAATCAGTGCAGAGGATGTAGTTACAAGGAGTACCTGGCTGTCGACACCATGCTCAGCCTGGGAAAGGAGATCGGAAGCCACGAAAGATGCATCGCTGCTATCGTCAGCCATAACAGCCACCTCGGAAGGGCCGGCAGGCATGTCAATGGCGGTCTTTTCCAGACTTACCTTCATTTTGGCTGCCTGAACATACTGGTTGCCGGGACCGAATATCTTATAAACCTGTGGTACTGATTCCGTACCGTATGCCATGGCGGCAATTGCCTGCGCTCCGCCTATTTTGAAAACTTTAGAGATCCCAAGAATATCTGCGACATAGAGGATGGCGGGATGTATTTTCCCTTGTTTATCGGGTGGAGTGCAAAGCACAATCTCCCTGCAACCCGCCATTTTTGCCGGAATACCCAGCATAAGTACCGTTGAAAGCAACGGTGCAGTACCACCAGGTATGTACAAGCCGACCTTTTCAATAGGAAGTGTTTTTTGCCAACATTTTACACCTGGGGTCGTTTCAACGTTTACTGTTGAATGCTTTTGTGCTGCATGAAATTGCTCAATGTTTGACCTGGCTACTCCGATGGCTTTCTTCAGATCATCATCGATTTCGTGTTTGGCAAATGTCAGCTCCACCTCGGTAACCGCAAGATCCACAAGTTTCACCTTATCGAACTTCACGGTATAGTCTATCAACGCCTGGTCACCACGTTTCTTAACGTCCCCCAGGATCTCAGAAACAGAATTCATCAACGACTCAAAATCAATAGCAGGCCTCTCCAATAATGTACTCCAGAGTTCCTTACCGGGATTCTTAATTATGTTCATGTATTCAGAAATTAGATTATTAAATGATCATCTTTTCTATAGGTACAACGAGTATTCCCTGGGCGCCCAGATCCTTGAGCTGATCGATCACTTCCCAGAAATCATTTTCCTTCAAAACAGAATGCACCGAGCTCCAACCTTCCTCGGCAAGTGGCATGACAGTGGGACTTTTCATCCCCGGAATGACGGAGATAATCTTATCAAGGTTCTTATTCGGTGCATTCAGCAGAATATATTTATTACTACGTGCCGCCCGTACTGATTTTATGCGGAATATCAATTGCTCCAGGATCTCCATTTTACCCTGATTCAGTTGCGGAGTGGCGATCATCACTGCTTCAGAGTCTGCCACAGTCTCAACTTCCATAAGACCGTTACTGATCAGTGTACTTCCGGTACTTACGATATCAAATATTGCGTCTGCCAGACCAATTCCCGGTGCGATCTCCACGGATCCGCTAATCACATGGATTTCTGCATTCACCTTCTCCTCTTCGAGAAATTTTTTAAGGATGCCGGGGTATGAGGTGGCAATTTTTTTTCCCTCAAACCAGGATGTTCCGGTATATTCAATATTTTTCGGCACTGCCAGCGACAGGTGACATCTTGCAAAACCCAGTCGGTAAACAATCTCAACTTCACTAGGTTTTTCAAGAATAACATTCTCCCCTACGATTCCGATATCGGCTACACGATCGTTGACATACTGAGGAATGTCATCATCACGCAGGTAGAGTATTTCCAGTGGAAAATTTGAGGAGACTGAGATGAGTTTTCTTTCCCCGTTATTCAGGGCAATTCCTGCTTCCCTAATCAATTCCAAAGATTTCTCACTTAGCCGGCCTGATTTCTGTACCGCAATTTTTAGCTTTTCCATTTCAGGTATGATTTAAAAAAAAAGGCTTGCAGAATCTGCAAACCTTTTTGAAATTATTTTCCGAGCTTACATTTTCTGCATACTATCCCATTTCATCATGATCATGATGATGATGACTGGTAACAGTATATTCAGAAATAAGCCTCATTGATATCAAATTTGTGACAATATTAACGATTCAATTTTAATTTATCAAATTACAGGGCAAAATTTAATCTAATTTCTTTATGAAATATCTCTAAGTCGTATATTGGAAGGTGATGCATTCATATTTGCAACCATAGTCTGATAGATAGCACTCAGTTTTTCATAGACTACCGATTCTTTCAACATGATATGATCGGCTCCGATGGCATCCAGTTTTTCAGAAACAAACTGGATATCGATTCTGTCAATGTCGATAGCAGGCTGGTATCCTTTTTCTCTCGGGCTATCCGTTACCGTTTCATTCAACACGCATGCTTTGGTAAGATCAAACAGGATATCTCTGACCAGCCGGATGGGTATTTCAAGTTTCTGGCTAATCATGGAACTGGTTTCAGGTTCACCTCCAACTTCAAAGTTTTTAATGATATGGTGAACGATGACGAGTGACAAAATGCGTTTGTTTTGTGTACTGATATGCAGTGATCCGGCTTCATTTTCATATTGTTCAATATTTTGGTAAGCGAAGGATATTTCAGCACCCAGCAATACGATCAGCCAGCTCAACTGAAGCCATATAAGGAAAAGGGGAAGTGCAGCGAAGGTACCATATATTGCGCTGTATTTGGCAACTCCGATCTGGAAATGAATATAGGCCCACTGAACAAGCTGAAAACCTGTTCCGGCAAGGATGCCGGCTATGAGGGCATAGCGGAAAGTAACCTTCGTGTTAGGAAGGATAATATATACAAGCGTAAAGAGCAGCCAAACCAGCGCATAGGGAACGATCCTGATGAGATTCAGGAGAAACGGGGTCACTGCCTGAAAGATGATTATGTTCTCCTGTGCAGCCTGAACCTTCGTCGAGATAAACACCATAACGGTGCTTGAAAGGATAATCAGCAGGGGGCTGATCAGCATGATTGAAAGGTAATCACTGACTTTCCGGAAAAATGTCCTCGGCTTTTTGATTTGCCATATCGCATTTAATGAATTTTCAATATTTGTCAGCACCTGCATAACAGACCATATCAGAACGATTAGTCCGATGCCAGCAAGCAAACCTCCTTCCACGTCCTCGAGAACATCGGTGGACAATTTGATGATGTAATTCATTACATCTTCTTGTCCTTTGAAATTATTGATAATGAAATTTTCAATCGTAGCCTGAAAACCAAATCCTTTCGCCACCCCGAAAGCCATGGCAACAATGGGCACTACGGAAAGCAAAGTATAAAAAGTCAGTGCTGAAGCTCTAAGACTAACCCTGTCCTCAAGAAAGCCTTTAAATGCAAGGATGATGATCCTGAGTTGCCGAATCAGAAAAGAACGGATTCTAGATGTTTGGTTAAGTTGTATTCTCCAGAGCCCTTCCTGTATGAATTTGCGGATCTTTTCAATCATATTGCACAAATTTGATACAAATATACGAGAATTGCGGCGTTTTGTTTAGATAGTTCCTTACAACCTCCAGGCAGGCAGTTCAAATTTGGTAAATACCTACGATTTGATGTATATTTTTAAACAGGTTTTCCAGGAAAAAGCCTGTGCCTTGCGCAAGATATAGCTTTCCTGAAATTTACAAAATTCATGGATGATGGTACATGACCTGTAAGGGACCGCTATGTCCGGGACTTTTTAATTCAGCCGGAAATGATTAACATTGCAGCCTTTATTTTGAAGACGTCAGTGAAATGAATATCCGGATACTCCAACTTATCGAAGGTGCCAGAAAGGCACAGGGTCTTACTGTTATTATAGATGTTTTCAGGGCGTTCTCTCTCGCGGCCTATGCGTTTTCATGTGGTGTGGAAAAGATCATTCCGGTGGGCAATCTTGAAACTGCAATACAGCTTAAGGAAAACAATCCGGAATGGTTACTGGTTGGTGAACGGGAAGAAAGAATGCTTCCGGGCTTCGATTTCGGAAATTCGCCTTCGCAAATCATGGCTGCTGACCTTCATCGTAAAACACTGATCCATACTACCAGCGCCGGTACTCAGGGAATCGTCAATGCAGTGAATGCCAATGAGATTCTTACAGGTAGTTTTGTGAATGCAGGCGCTATTGCACGGTATATTAGTCAAAAGAACCCGGAGAAGGTATCACTGGTATGCATGGGATATTCCGCCCGCTGCCCGGTGGAAGAAGATACGTTCTGTGCAGAGTATATCCGGAATGAACTGGAAGGCAAGCCCAATGATTTTGATACCATGGTACAACATATCAGACAGACAAGTGGAGCACGGTTTTTTGACGAAACGAGACAGTCGTTTGCCCCTTCTGCTGACTTTGGTCTCTGCCTGGCTCTTAACCGTTTCGACTTCGTGATCAGGGCAGAAAAAGCGGGTGAGAATTATGAATTAAGGACGGTGAATGGTTGAACCTTTGTTTTAGAAAGATGTTTACAGGTCCGAAAAGGTAACTTGTGCCGATATCCTGTTCAAATAAATAGTTAACATTGAAAATGGAAAAGTTAAAGATCTGGTTCAGAAACTACCTCAGAAAGAATTCTACATTAAAGATTATCGGGGATGTTGTGTTTTATGTTTTCATTATTCTCATGATTATTCCCACAACAAGAAGGGATCTTTCGGCTGTTCTGATAAAGGCGACCCTCAGGAAGCCGCATGTAAAAACCGAAATCAGCCAGAAAGTCCTTACCAGTGATGATTACCGGCTTCTTTTTAAGGATCTCAACGGTGAAGAATATTCTCTTGCAGATTTTAAGGACAAGGTAATCCTGCTGAATTTCTGGGCAACATGGTGCCCGCCCTGTCGCGCCGAAATGCCCGCATTACAGGATTTATATGCTGATTACGGCAATAAAATAAGCTTTATACTTGTGAGTAGTGAAGAACCGGATAAGCTCCGCCAGTTTCTCGGTGAATCTGGTTTTGATTTCCCGGTTTACATGCAACAGTCTCCGCTGCCACAGTCCTTTCCTGTACAAAGTATTCCTACCACATTCATTATCTCAAATGATGGAAAGATCGTGGTGGATAAGACAGGTGCCGCAAACTGGAATTCAGAGAAATTCAGACACCAGCTCGATGAGCTGATCGCACAATGATCAGTTCACTTTTCTGTAACGCCATACAGCAAGGCTCAGTATCACCGAGGCATAGATCAGTAAGGAATAAAATTCACGGAAAATATCCCCAAAGGCCGAGCCTTTCAGTAAAATCATCCTGATCACTTTCATAAAATAGGCAAACGGATTAATGATATTGACATGCTGAGCCCACTCCGGCATACTTTCTACAGGTGTGAAGATACCCGACATCAAGATGAAGGTCAGCATAAAAAAGAAAGAGAGGAACATAACCTGCTGCTGACTCGATGAGAGTGTTGAGATTAACAATCCCACTCCCAGAACTACAAGCAGGTAAACAGACGCAAATAAAAACAAGAGACCTAAACTTCCCAGGATTGGCAGATGAAAAAAGAAATGTCCGATCGTGAGTCCTAATGCAAGCTCAAAAAGGGCTATCACCCAGAAGGGAAATAACTTGCCAAGGATAAAATGGTATTTCCGTACAGGGGTCACATTGATCTGTTCAGAGGTTCCTAGTTCCTTTTCCCTCACAAGGTTTAACGCAGTCAGGAACATTCCGATTAGCGTTATCAGAATGACCAGGATACCAGGAAGCATATATATCTTATAGTTGAGTTCTGGATTATACCAAAATGTCGTACTGATTTCAAGGTTCTTGGCCATACCGATTCCCTTCATACCAAGCCATTCGGTTCGGATCTTACGGTTAAAATTCATGATAATATTACTGGCATAGGCGTTAATAAGACTCGCTTTCGTTGAATTCACCGCATTTATAAGTAGCTGAACTGATGACTTATTCTCCTCTCTCAGGTCATTCTCAAAACCGTTTTTGAAATGAATGATCAGGTCTGCCTCATCTTTATCAAGCATGGCTTCAGCACTTTTTTCGCTGAAATCGGAACCACGAAAGTTAAAAAACCGTGATCCATTGAATTCGGAGGTCAGCCGCCTGCTGGTCGAGGATAGATCATTGTCCACAACGACAAAGCGTATCTCTTTCATTTCGAGATTGGCAGCAAAAACAAGAACGACCATCTGGATGATGGGAACAAAAAATATAAAGGGCAACATCACCCTGTTCCTGAATATCTGGATGAATTCCTTCCGTATGATCGATAGTATTATTTTCATTTTCCTGGTGCTTTAGCAAACTTCAATTCAACGAACTATTCCAACCTTATTTTAAAGCGCTTAATACTCAATCCAATAAAAAATAATGTCATGCCGATCAGTATTATAAGCTCTTTCCATATATATAGGAAACCTGTACCTTTGATCATTATATCCTTAAGAAGAGAAATGAACCACCGGGCCGGCATTATGGTTGAAAACCATTGCAGAACAACCGGCATGTTCTCAATGGGGAAAATAAAACCAGAAAGAAGAATTGTAGGCAACATGAGTGCCAGCAACGAGATGAACATAGCCATTTGCTGGCTGCTGGCCATAGTGGAAATAAAGATCCCAAGGGAGAGTGCCAGCGAAACATAGATTATGGTTGCAAATAAAAGCAACAGGAGACTCCCGGTCACTGGCACACCAAAGACGAAATACCCGAGTAGGATGATGATGAGAGCATCCATAAACGATAAAAATACATAGGGTGTTACCTTACCCAGGATGATGTGAGCCGGCCGTAATGGTGAGACCAGCAGGGTTTCCATCGTACCCATCTCCTTCTCCCTGGTAATGGTAATGGATGTCATGAGCGCTGAAATCAGGATAATTATCAGAGCCATGGTGCCAGGTACGAACATATATACGGCTTTAAGACTTTGATTAAAATACATCCTGGGCTGAACCTCAATCTCATAAGGGATCTTAAGATTTTTATTCCTGGACTGGAGGTAATTCAGTATGATTCCCCTTGTGTAGTTCGAAATTAGATTCCCGGTATTGGCATCCGAAGCATCTGCAACGATCCGGACATTCGCTGAGCCTGTTTTTTCAAGATTTTGAGCAAAGCCGGGTTCAAAGATGATCACTTCTTTCACTTCACCCCCCCTGAATGCCGGTTCGATTTGCTGTACGGAAGAGAGTTCCGAATGAAGGATAAAATATCCTGAGGAAAGCACTTTATTGACAATGGCTGTGCTAACTTCATCCTTCGACTCATCAAGGACTGCAATTTTCACATTCCGGATCTCATTGGTTACCACATAACCAAAAATCAATACCTGGGCGACCGGAATTCCGAACAGGATGATCAGCGTACGGTAATCCCTGAAAATATGATAAAACTCCTTAATAATGAATCCAAAAAAGCGTTTCATGGTTGTGATTCTTCGTTCATTACGTTCTTTTGCACAAATACGACATTAGTATACCTATCTGATAACCCCTCCGTTATGGCTTGTATCAGCGGCCACGGCTGATAAAAATCTCATTCAGTATGTCCACATTTATTTCTGTAAAATCCCTGATTACATAGTCTGTGTTGTTCAGTCCTTCCTTTGAGTGAGTGGTAGCTACGCCGACAACGAGCATACCGGCTCGTCGACCTGCTTCAATCCCATGAAAGGAGTCTTCAAATACGAGGCATTGATCGGGCTTAATGCCAAGCTTCTCTGCAGCTTTCATGAATATCTCCGGATCAGGTTTTCCGATCGTGATGTCGGAGGCATCGGTCACCGAATCAAAGTAAGAATTCAGTCCGGTCTCCTTCAGAACAAACGCCACGTTTTCAGGTGGTGCCGACGTGGCCAGACCAATATGAAAGGTATCATCAATGCTCGCAAGAAAGGCACCCAACCCTTCTACCGGCTTTATATCGGGAGCATACATTTTTCGGTAGATTTCCTCTTTTTCATTACCCATGGTTTTGATCTGTTCCATGCTGAGCTTATTATCAAAGAGATTTTCCAGAATGGTTTTGTTGGTGTTTCCAAACCAGCTCTTCACTTCATCAAAACCAACTTTTTTCCCGTGTCTTTCCGCAAATTCGATCCAGGAGAAGCAGTGGTAACGATCATTGTTCACGACCACACCGTCCATATCAAAGATAAGTCCTCTGTTCATTTTCCTTCCTTTCTTATTAGGCTCTGGCAAGCTTTAAAAATACCGAATTCATATCCTCCGCGTCATACATTTTCTTTAAATTTGCCGGTGTGTCAAGAGCTTCAATCCTGCCGTCGACCATTACTGATACCCGGTTGCAATATTCCGCTTCATCCATATAGTGCGTTGTCACAAAAACTGTTATTCCTTTTTCAGCCGAGTCACTGATAAGTTCCCAGAATTGTCGCCGCGTTACCGGATCAACACCCCCCGTGGGTTCATCGAGGAAAACGATGGAGGGTTCATGAAAGACCGCAACGGAGAAAGCCAGTTTCTGCTTCCATCCCAGGGGGATATCCCTGATGAGCCTGTCCTCAATATCGCGAAGCCCCAGCTTTTGGAGAAGGTCGTCTGTTCGGGCAATTATTTTTTTTCGTTTCATACCAAAAATTCCAGCATAGAAACGGATATTCTCCCGAATGGTCAGATCCTCATACAGTGAAAACTTCTGACTCATATATCCGATCCTTCTTTTGATTTTTTCGCGATCGCGGTAAACATCGAGACCATCGATGGTAATCTGTCCCGAGGTTGGGTACGATAGTCCGCAAAGGATCCTGATGGCGGTTGTCTTTCCGGCGCCGTTTGCTCCCAGGAAGCCAAAGATTTCGCCCTTCTTAACAGTGAAATTCAGATGGTCGTTGGCGGTGAATTCGCCAAATTTTTTCACAAGGTCCCTGACTACAATAATATTCTCGTTCTCATTCATGATGTTGCCGGCATTAGTTCAATAAATGTATCCTCGACTCCGGCGCTAATCTCTTTTAATTCAGCCAGGTCATCCCATGACTCTGCTGCCAGTTTGAGATCAGCCACCTGATCCTTGTCACCAAGGCTAAGATGGATATCCTGACCAAAGAGCCAGGCACTGTGACACCATGGATACTTCCTTAGCCGGAGCAGCATCTGGTAATTCGAACTGGACGACCGTATTGAATACAGAGGCCGGTCAAAACTGCGCGTGATCGCTTCTGGCTTACCAATCTTCAGCAGGTTACCCTTCTGTATCAACCCTACCCTGTCGCATCTGGAGGCTTCATCCATATATGGCGTCGAAACGATGATGGTGATACCTTCCTCTTTTATCCGGCTGAGAAGGTCCCAGAATTCCTTCCTGGAAACGGCATCCACACCTGTAGTAGGTTCATCGAGTACGAGGATTTCAGGGCGGTGAATGAGCGCGCACGAAAGGGCGAGCTTCTGTTTCATGCCTCCTGATAGCTTGCCTGCCCGCCTGTTTTTGAACGGTTCAATCTGTTCATAGATGTCCCGGATAAGATCATAATTTTCATTGATCGTAGTTCCAAAAACTCTGGCATAAAATTTAAGGTTTTCCTCAACACTCAGATCATGATAGAGAGAAAAACGCCCGGGCATGTATCCCACGATTTTCCGGATCTCACGATAGTCCTTAACAACATCATAACCGCACATTGTTGCTTCGCCCGACGAGGGCAGCAAAAGGGTCACAAGAATCCTGAACAGCGTCGACTTTCCAGCTCCATCCGGACCAATGAGGCCGAATATCTCGGATTTGTCTACCTCAAGGTTGATGCTGTCCAAAGCCCTGATATTTTTAAAATTCCTTGAGACATTCTTTATTTCAATGACTTTCATCAGTCTTATTTTATCGTGGCAATTTCACCAGGCATACCAATTTTCAGGCTGCCATCATTCGGCACTACAACCTTAACAGCATAGACAAGGTTTACCCGTTCTTTTCTTGTCTGAATAATTTTCGGTGTAAATTCCGCTTCAGATGCGATCCAGCTTACCCTGCCGTTTGTCGAAAGTATCTGCCCGTTTGGGCCGTCGAAGTTTACTACAACCGTATCACCAATATTTATAGAACTCAACTGGTCGCCATCGATAAAGGCTCTGAGGGTGACGGATGAGAGCTCAGCAATTTTATACAGAGCCTTTCCGGTAACTGCAAGTTCTCCTTGCCTGGCAAACGTTTCGATAACTGTCCCCCCAGCGGGAGCCTTTAACAGGCATTTGTCAATCTGATCCCTGATTTGGAGTAGCTGGGCCTTAAGTGCATTTACCTCCGCATAAATCGAAGCTTTCTGTGACTTTAACGCAGAATTTTGAGCATGCAAAAGATCCACCTTACCCTTCAGATCATCCAACTGCTTGTCGGTAGCCGCACCTTCGCTGTGCATAGCCTGAATCCGTCCCAGATCGCGTTGGACATTGGCAAGATTCACATTGTTTACATTCATTTGTTCGTCAATCTGAGCCAGTTTTGCCCGCACTGCATCACTGGATGCTTCTACCTGAACGACCTTCAGGTACAATTGCGAGGTATCGATCAGTCCCAGCGTCTGACCGGCTTTGACACGGTCACCCTCATCGATGGTAAAACGCAAAATAGTACCCGTTACTTCAGAAGAGACCAGTACATCTTCCGACTCAAAATTGCCATAGGCAAAGGCTTCCTCCTCTTTGGGTTTGCAGGATGAAACCACGAAGGCAAGGATTGTTGCTAAGGTTAAATATTTGTATTTCATTTGTTTGGTATTGAATCAGTTAATTTATTTCGTCCATTGAATTCCTACTGACGTTACAGTGTACCTTCCGTGTATTTATATTCTGCGATGGCCTTCTGCAGGAGGATCTTCTCCGTTGCCAGACGTATCCTGGCAATTTTTTCTGCATTCAGGACTTCAAGAAAATCACTGGTTTTGATCGTCCCGTTGGATAGCTGAGTATGGTACGTAGCGGTTATGTTTTCACGCAGAGAAAGAATCTCTTCGAATTTCCCTATGTTTTCATGATGTGTGTTTATCTCAGCCATTTGCTGAATAAGGGCATCGCCGAGGTTCATCTCAAAATATTCCTTCTGATGGCTAATCATCGCTGATTGCATCTGAAGGTTTTCCTTGTCTCTCTTTACTTGATTCCAGTCCCATATATTCCATTTCAATCCTGCGCCGACAAAATAAAAATTGTCGAACTTATCGTTCAGCAGATTCAGGCCCGGTTTTCCATATCCAAACTGTCCGAAGGCAAAGAGAACCGGAAGCCGTTTGGAATTCAGCAGGTCGGCAGATTTTCCGATAACTTCCTTCTTCAGGTCGAAGACCTCCAGTTCCGTTCTTTGTAGTTCTGTTGTCCCAGGTGTACTGAATACAGTGAGAATTAAACTGTCTTTCCCGCTAATTTTAAGACCGGTCTTTACGGAAAGGATCTTTATGAGTGCCTGCCTCCGGTTTTCCAGTTCCGACATGTTTTGTTCCAGTTTCATGGCTTCCACACGCATGAGGTCCAGGTCGGAACTGAGGAGGACTCCATGATCGACACCAGAGCGGACAACTCTCATACTTGTATCCAACTGGTTCATGGAAAGCGTGGTGATCTTACGGTTTTCCTGCAGGATGAGGATACTGTAATACAGGTTTTTTACACCATCTTTTTCTTTTTCAATATCAGATTTCAGTTGTTTCACCGTTGCCTGGACATCCGCCATCTCAACCTCCTTCTGCTTCTTTGTCACCCCTGCATCATAAATGGTCTGAGAGACATCGACGGTTACTTTATACTGGTCCTTCGGAGGAACCGGGAATTCCAGGCCCGGTATGGGACTGTCAATATTCAACCGTATCACATCCGACTGATACGTTGCAGAACCGTTGAGATTCAACTCAGGATACCAATGGCTACCGTAGTTCTCCAGCTTGTTCTCGGAGACATTCTCCAGCAACTGATAGTCGGCCTGACGAGGATGATTATCCCGGGCTGCATTCAAACACTGCTCAAGGCTGATGGTGTCCTGTGCACCGGCAAGTGCCGGAAGTCCCACGCAAATTATAAACATGATCCTTTTCATTTTTTACACCTTAATTGATTCAATAAAATAGCGTTTCAGAAATTCCCTTCTTTCAGTGATAAACAAATCAAAAGCTTTGGTATCGTGCTGGAAAAGAAAACCCTCTATCACCGCTCTGGCAGCAAAAGGGAAAATAATCAGCCCAAAAAGGTTGATCAGCACCTGGCGGGGATCGGCCTTTTTTATTTTTCCTTCATCCATGGCTTTACCGATCTCATGTATTAGCGTGACCGGGCGGATACCCTGCTGCTTTATGCGATCAACAAAGCGCTCAGGATTGGTACTTATTTCATGTAGTACAAATACAGCTGTATAGGGGCTTTCTCGCAAAATATCATAATATGTGTCAATTACCTTTATGATCTTTTCTTCAATAGACATGCTAGCGTTGATTACCGTTGCCAAATCGGGCAGAAACCGTACAAAAACTTTCTGGAAGACAAGATTGAACAACTTGTCCTTACTTCGGAAGTAATAGTTAAGCAGTGTTCTGTTTATTCCGGCTTCCTCTGCGATATCCTGCATCGATGTGCCAGCTTTCCCCTTTCTGACAAACACCCGGGTAGCAGACTCTACGATGCGGGTTTCCATTTCATTGCTTAATTCCTGTTCCATAATTTTTGTTAACAAAATCGTTTAACAGTCTTGTTAAACAACATTGTAAAAATAAATATATTGAAAACACAATGCAAGAAAAATCAGATTTTTTTTCCCCTGGCAGAATAAATTCTGAAAATGCGATAGAATAATGAACGCAAAAAATAGCCTGTACCATAATTAAACCAGCAATCACAATGCCGGTAAGCGTGGGCCAAATGAAGATCGCAACAGCCTCCAGCCCTGGTTAAAAAAAAATAAAAAATGAAATCTGCAGGAGTAAGCGTGGAAGGATGTGCAACAGAGTCAATGTAATTCACGCACAAGAGACCGGAGCTTGAAAGTATTGCCATATTCGCTGCATTTGTGGCATATAAATGAAAAAGGACTAAATTTGCCTTCTGAAAATAAATTATTTAAACGATGATCAGATATAATATCCTCTCAGTGCTACTACTGATGTTGTTGTTAACACCTTCATGTAACCCAACGTATAACCCTGCCATCACAGAGGAAGACCTTCATGAAGATCTTCAGTTTCTGGCTACCGACAGCCTCAAGGGAAGATATCCCGGCACACCGGAAGATTCGGTCTTGCTAGGTTTTATCGCCGGGAAATTTGAGAGTTTTGGATTAAAACCGCTTGACGACCAGTACGTTCAGTATTTCGATGTCATTTCCGCCATATCACCTTCCCCGGGAAATGAATTATCAGTTCGTGGAAAGTCATTCGTTCAGGATACGGATTTCCTTCCCATGGAATATTCATCCAATGACAGTTTGTCGTGTCTTGTAGAATTTTGCGGATATGGCTTTGAAATTCAAAATGATACATTTAATTGGGACGATTATTCAGGAAAGGACCTGAACGGTAAATGGGCACTTATCCTGAGGGGCGAGCCTGCAAATAAGGATATCTTTATGGATCATTCACGTGACAGGGATAAAATTCTGCTCGCAAAAGATAAAGGGGCCGCCGGGGTGATTTTCGCTGCCGGGGAGGATTATGATCCCAGTGATAATTTTCCTGAGCAACGTGGAAAGGAACCTGCCGTGGGTCTCCCCGTGATCCAGGTAAAGCGGAAAGTAGCAAACGTCATTATGGAAGGCAGTGGCTTCACGGTTGAGCAAGCAGAAAAGGAGATTCTCGCAGGAAAAAATCCCGGAATATTCCTAAGTCTTTCTCCACTGAAAGGAAGGATAAATATGGTCAGGACATATGCAAGGACAGGAAATGTGGCTGCTGTTCTGGAAGGATCAGACCCACTGCTGAAGGATCAGTGGGTCGTAATTGGCGCACATGAAGATCATTTAGGTATGGGCGGGCCAGGGTCATCCTCGCGGAGGCCGGATACTATTGCCATTCATTATGGCGCCGACGACAATGCATCGGGAACGGCATCAATACTGGAGCTGGCCGGTTATTTTTCCGGCATGAAGGAAAGACCGAGACGCAGCATCCTTTTTATAACATTCGGAGCGGAAGAAATGGGTATTCTTGGTTCGAGATACTTTGTAGAACATCCTGGTATCGACTTGAAGAAGATTTCCGTTATGCTCAATATCGATATGATTGGCCGGATGACGCCAGATTCTATGGTACAAATTGGGGGTGTGGGCACCTCAGTTGAAACACGTGAAATTGTAACTGCGTTGAATAAGGATTACCATTTAAGGCTTGAACTTTCGGACGCAGGCTATGGCCCTTCCGATCATGCTTCCTTCTATGCCAAGGACGTTCCGGTAATGTTTTTTTCCACCGGTCCGCATAAAGATTATCATACACCATTTGACCGGGTTGATTCCCTGAATATCACCGGCATGGTCCTCGCTGACAGGTACATTGCCGATATAGCCAGGAATGTTGCCAACAGGGATTCAGTACTTCATTTCAGGGAAGCCGGGCCCAAGGAAAGCACTTCCAGAAGTTACCGTAACAGGATCACACTCGGCATTATGCCCGACGTTTCAGGTGAGGGAAAAGACGGGATGGAAGTCCTGGCCGTAACCAAAGGCAAGCCTGCTGATCAGGGGGGAATGTTGCGGGGCGATATCATCGTAGCGATTGAAGGCAAACCTGTTGGGAATGTTTATGATTACATGTACCGTCTCAATACGATGAAATACGGACAACGCATTGTTGTCACCGTGAAAAGAAATGGTTCTCTTGTCGACCTCCTAATACAATTATAAATTATGAAAGGGAAAAAAATTCTGTTCTGGAGCATTGCCGTTGTTGTTACCCTGTTTACTGCAGTGTATCAAAGAATGACCGGTCCCACTTATCCCAAGAGCATATCATTTGAGGTGAATGGTACCCATTATAAATTTCAGCTTCCAAGGAGCGTAAATGGGTATACTGATGCTGTCATAAGCCTGAATATCAGTGATCCGGCGGTCAACGGCCGTATTATTTACCGGCGTTTTCCTACTAGTGAACCCTGGGATACCATTACATTGGTTCGTGCAGAAGGTCAGCTGACAGCCTGGCTGCCAAAGCAGCAGGCTGCCGGTAAGCTGGAGTACCGTGTTGAATTATTCAATCATGATAAACCGGTGGAGATCAGGGAGAATGAAAATGTGGTTATAAGGTTCAAGAGTAGCGTTCCAATGTGGATTCTGATTCCCCACATTCTACTGATATTCACGGCGATGCTACTGTCCAATCTGACCGGGATCTATTCCCTGGCCAAAATTCCATCTTATAAGTTCTATACCGGTCTCACACTTATTATGTTCCTGCTTGGCGGTATGCTGATGGGACCGGTAGTACAAAAATATGCTTTTGGCGAATTATGGACGGGATTCCCATTTGGGAAAGATCTCACGGATAATAAATCGCTCATTGCCTTCATCATGTGGGTCATTGCCTGGGCAGGAAACCGGAAAGGTTCTCAACGGCGATACCTTGTGGTTATCGCTGCAATTGTTAACCTTATCATCGCCTTTATCCCTCATAGTCTCGGCGGCTCCGAGCTTAACTATTCATCCGGACAGATCAAGACCGGGATGATCTTCATACAAAGCATATTGTTCTAACTAAAAGAGGGTGAACCGAATGGCCCACCCTCTTTAGCTATCTGTTGAGCCAAAAGAATTACTTGCCTTCGTCACCACTCATCTGGGTAGTGTCTTCCTGCATGCCTTCAGCAGGTGCCATAGTATTCTCATCAGCTGGAGCCATTTCTTCTTCTGTCTGGTCAGTTGCTTTTGGTTTCTGCTGACATGAATTCAGGGAAACAAAAGCAAAAAAAGACAAAAATAAAAGGAGTAAGCTAAATTTTTTCATAAAGGACAGTTTTTAGGGTTAGAAATTATGGTTTAGATCTTTTCAGATTCATACAAATTTAGCAAAATATCTTAATTTGCAATACTTTAAGCCATTTTTTTGACCGGCGTGTCAATACCATAATTGTAAAAACAGGAGCATTTCATGCAGCAATTAATCAACCTTATCGTCTTTTAAATGAATTCCAGAAAAAAAATAGCGCATATTCAGACATCCATAAGGCATTGATTGAGGAATGCAGAAAAGGCAGCCGAAAAGCCCAATTTGAGATATACAGGCTTTATTATAAGGCTATGTTCAATACCAGTATGCGAATTGTGAACAATCACTTTGAAGCAGAGGATGTGATGCAGGATTCATTTCTGAAAGCGTTTGAAAACCTGGACAAGTTCAGGGCTGAGGTGAGTTTCGGAGCCTGGCTTAAAAAAATTGTAGTCAACAAATCACTTGACGCACTGAGGAAAAACAGCAGGCATCAAACTGAACCATTTGGCGATGATGATATTGAAGTGCTCTCTGAAAATTCTGAAGAGGAGGAAGGAAACTGGCCGGCAAACATCATCAGATCACAGGATGAAATTTACAGGCTACCAGAAGGATACAGGATTGTGCTGTCGCTGTACCTTCTTGAAGGTTATGACCACGATGAGATTGCCGTTATCCTGGGCATCTCACCTTCAACTTCCCGTTCACAGTATTCAAGGGCGAAACAGAAACTACTGACAAACCTGAAAAAGAAAAGCAAATGACGGAAATTGAAAAATTAGTAAGAGAGAACCGGGAACAGTTTGATGATCGTTCACCCCACAGAGGGCACTTCAGGCGCTTTGGCAGGAAAATTCAGAGAAATGCAGGCCTTGAAACAACCAACCTTTTAAAGATCGCTGCAATATTCATTCTGGCAATGACCCTAACAGGCGGCGGTTACCTTTACCTGGTTCGTGAGAAGGAAAAAACTGTGATTTCAGAACTTCCCGAAGAGGTTAAGGAAACTCTTTATTATTATAATTCCATTAGCGGCTCAATGATCACTGAGATCAAAGAAATCCGGTTCAGGGATGAAGCAACAAAGACGGTACTGCTCAATGATGTTAAAAGTTATGATAAAAATTATGGTAAGCTAATCAGCGATTTAAGAAAATATCCCGGCGATGAAAGAGTAATTAGTGCCTTAATTGAATACCACAGGTCACGGGTGGAGTTCCTTCAGTATATCGTCAACCAGCTTGACCCAGCAAAGCAAGGTCAAACGAATAAATTATAGTAAAATCAGAGCGATTGTTAACAGCATAAAATACGACCGAGAATTGTAAAACCAAAAAATTATGAAATCATCTGTTTATTGTCGGATTCTCTTAGTGCTTGCAGTACTTTTCCCGGCACTTTTATCCCTGAACGGTCAGTCCGTGGAAAGAACCATTTCCAAAAGCTTCAGCTATGTGACAGGAGCTACACTTAATGTTGATGCCAAATTCGGAAATGTAAATATTCTTACTTCGGATAATAAAACCATTGAAGTTGAAGCTTTGATATGGGTAAAAAGTGATGACAAAAGGGTAGCCGAGGATTTGGCGGCTCAACTGGATGCTGAAATTTCAGAAGATAATGGCGACATCAATGTACGTTCCGAAATACCTGACAGAATCTCCTCGCGCGAAAACACAAAGTTCGGTGTCGATTTCACTATCCATGTTCCTACCTCTATTGCCCTCAATCTCAGGAGCCGATATGGTGCCGTGTACATTGAAGAACTTGCAGGCCTGGCAAAGATAAATGTCTCTTACGGGAATATGAAGATCCAGTCTCTTACTCATGGAAAGGATGGCGACCTTAATGAGATTAATCTCAGCTATTCTACTGGTTCCATAAACGAAGCTGCCTGGTTAAAGCTCAATCTTTCGTATTCGAAGCTTAGCATCACTGAGGCCAGGGCAATTGTTGCCCTCAGTAAGTATTCAGGACTTTCGGTCGATGAATGCAGTTCGCTCGTTGTGGAATCAAACTATGATATTTATAAGGTAGGTGAAATGAAAAACTATGTTGGAGATCTAAGATACAGTAATCTCACTGCGGAAGAGATAACGGGGAAGTTTGAGATCAGCAGCAGTTATTCGGTGGTCAAGGTTGGTGAGTTTGGCGATCAGTTTGAAAGTATCAAGATCGACAATAAAGGAGGCAGTTATAAGCTTGGCATCAGCGCTGCCTCAAGTTTTAACATCAAAGGAGAAGCAAAACGTGGTGATATATCGGTAGATGGGATGGATAACTTAACCAAAAAGATAGAGAATGCTGACAAATATATTTCCGGAAGTTACGGCACCGGTCAGAAATCTGAGATAAATATTGTTGCCACCGAAGGCAGCGTGAAGATTAATATTAAATAAAAATCCCCCTATCGCTTTCTGAAACTGTGATATTTGCGATGCACCGAGGTAATTATCTGCTGCTTAAACGTCTGCAAAAAAGTTGCATTTCGGCCAATAGTATACTATTTACTGACCTCTGCAGGAGTAAATAGCATTTCACAAACCTTACCTTACCCATCAGTTAATCTGAAACAGAATCGTCACCTTTGGTTATAACGTAAATTTCTTTTCAGATGAAACGACATTTTCTATTTCTTTTCGCGACCTGTCTGCTTTTTTTGCTGTCATGCTCAAATGAGAAAAAGCCCGGCATTGATTATGCCCTGATCATACATGGCGGTGCCGGTAATTCACTTGCCCCGGAATGTATGAATGATGAGGAGCAGACTGCATATAAACAAAAGCTAAACGAGGCGCTCGACAAAGGACTTAAAATTCTTTCCGATGGCGGATCATCGGTGGATGACGATATGAATTAAAAATTTCGGATCACTTGTACGGTTGAGGTCATCAGAAATAGATCAGTGACAGGATAAGAACGGCAACAACCATATAAATCAGGGTAAGCGGACCTCCGACCTTCATGAAATCTTTAAATGAGTAATTACCAGGCCCATAGACCATGAGGTTGGTTTGAAAACCGATAGGCGTCATGAAATTGGCTGCAGATGCAAAGGCCACAATCAGGATAAAGGGTATAGGATTTAAATCCAGGTTTGCAGACATAGTGAGCGAAATTGGGAAAATAATCGCCGCTGCTGCCTTGCTTGTAATGTATGCAGCAAGAATTCCTGTAATCAGAAATATCCCGAAAAGTATCCCCACTTTTCCAAGCGGCATGAACATGCCAATGATCGAATCTGCCAGCAGATCAGCTGCACCAGATTTCGTCATGGCGGTACCGAGTGCCAGTGACAGGACGATAATTATAGCCAGGTTATAGTCAATACTCTTCGATAGATCCTTTGGATTCGTGATCTTTAACGCCAGGGAAGCGATGATCACTACGATCAGTCCCATGAAAAGACGGATCACACCAAATGCTGACAGGAGTATGGACAACATGAGCCCCCCAAGTAATACGGCAGTCTTGTACCATTCCAGTTTGATAAAACCTCTGACTTTGGATATGAAATAGAAGTCCATCGTATTTTCGGTGCGCACCAGGAAGTTTTCACCGGTGAATAAAAGCAGCACGTCGCCTGCCCTGAGCATGATCTCACTGAGTTTTTCCTGAACCCGTACCCCGTTGCGATGGACCGCAATGATGGCGGCGTCATATTTGCTTCTGAAATTGACGGTCTTGACGGTTTTTCCGATCAATGATGAGTTCTGGCTAATGACGATCTCCACGATCTCGGTTTTCTTGCGCCTTTTCATCATGCCTACTTCCGGAAGCTGCAAACCCGACTTCCCTTCGATCAGCTCTGCAACAGTCTCTGTATCGCCTGTGAAAATGAGAATATCACCCTCCTGCAAAACAAATTTCTCACTGAAGGTCAAAATCTTTATTTCTTCCCGTATGATTTCCAGCAGTGTATAAGAGCGATCACCATAGAAACCTGCCTGCCCAATGGTTTTGCCTGCAATATAGGAGCCTGAACGTACCTTGCTTTCCACGATATACTCCCTGCCCTGCCCTGTTGATTCCTCATCCGACTTATCTTTCTCAGGCAGGAGGCGGTCGCCGAAAAACAGGAGGTAGAAAAACCCAATGATGATCATCGGCAGTCCGACTGCAGTAAAATCGAAGATCCTGAGAGGGCGGAGTCCGGGAATAATGGTCTGGCTTTCCACAAGCCCGTTAACGATCAGGTTGGTGGATGTTCCGATGAGTGTGGCACAGCCTCCGAGAATCGCGGCAAACGACAGGGGCATCAGAAATTTGGAAGGCGCGATCTTATTCCTTTTACACCAGCTGTTTACGTAGGGCATCATGACAGCCACCAGGGGCGTATTGTTCAGGAATGCAGAAAACGTACTGATTATCAGAAGCATCCTGCTTAAAAATCCGCGATAACTCCTGGCTGATCTGAAAATACGGTCAAAAATGACTTCGATTACCGCGGTTTGCCGTATAATATCTCCGATCAGCAACAGCATGATCACCACTGCGATTTGTTCATTGGCGAATCCGCTCAGGATTTCACTTGGTGTCAGCACGCCAAAAAAGCCCAGTACACTTATGCCGATAACAAACGTAAAGGAGGGTCCAAGTATCCCCCAATACAGGGATACGAGGAGAAATACGATGACGACGAATACCAGAATCAGATCGAAGCTCAGCATAACCGGGGTTTTCCCCTTTTGGATGGTCCAAATTAATAGTTTTTGTGGGGATTACCTAATTCTGTAAGAAAAACACTTACACAATCAGCCTGTCCCTGAAAGGGAGAAAAGTCATAAAATCAGCATGGTGCACAATGGTAGCCTCAACCGAGCGTTTGACAAGATCTCCTTCGCCGGCATGTGCAGCAATGATGTGGCAAACCTCAGGGGGAACATTACATTTCTCGGCCAAAGATACTCCGGAAAAAGGATGTCTGAGATATTTTCCATAGGAAGCCTGCACTGCTTTGCCGTCTTTCATTTCATACTCCAGCAGTTTCCCCACATCTGCGAGAATTGCACCAGCAATAAGTACATCCATATTGACCGGGAGTTCGTGGCCGTAGAACTCATCAATCGTCTCCGCTGATTTCCTGGCAATATGCACCACCGATCGTTTGTGAGCCATAAAGCTTACACTCAAATCCGGAACAAGAAGTGTAAACGGGATACGCTGTAAATCATCCGGAGTAAGTACACTTTTTTCCAGGGCCAGTGCCCAGGTGGCTGCCACTTTCCCTCTCAAAATCTCATCTTCAATCCATTCCAGTTCCGGCCAGAGCGTATATACCGATTCATTCATTGCTTTAGTTTTTAACATATCTATGGTTCAGAATTCGACTATCCCGAACAAAACTCAACCTAATTTTTCAATTACAGCTTCTGTCATCCTACGGGTAGAAGCCGCACCATTCCTGATAACATCAGGCCTTCCCGGCATTTTCATCATATCGTACGTCCTTACTTTGCCTTCCGAAATTACCGCAGCGATTGCATTTCTGATTCTTTCTGATACAACTTGCTCTCCAATATGTTCCAACATCATGCATGCAGAGGCGATCATGGCGATGGGGTTCACTATAGACTCAGGGTAGTCAGCGTATTTGGGTGCAGAACCATGGGTGGGTTCAAAAACCGCAACATCCTCTCCAAGGTTTGCGCTACATGCAAAACCCAGACCTCCAATCAGCCCTGCAAATCCATCTGAAACAATATCACCAAACATATTTCCGGCAACAATCACCCCATAATTTTCGGGATTTTTTGTCAGCCACATCATCTGTGCATCAATATTGGTATTCCAGAGTTCTATCTCAGGAAATTCACTCTTCTGCAAGTCCATGGCCATGCGGTACATCATCCCTGACGTTTCACGAATAACGTTTGGCTTTTCACATACCGTCACCGATCTATAGTTATTTTCCCTGGCATGTGAGAAAGCTGCACGAAGGATACGTTCTGTGGGCTTTCTTGTAAAGATCCGTGTTGATATGGAAATCTCATCCTTCGGTGTGCTGCCGAAGTTCTTTCTGAACTTTGGATGCGTCAGGAATGCCTCATAAACCTGGGAAGGAGGATCTGACCATTCCACACCGCCATATAATCCTTCCGTATTCTGTCTGAATATAACCACATCCACTTCCGGTTCCTCAATGTTATTATTCCTGCCCCTTCTGATAAAATTTAGCGGATTACCCTTATAGGTATGGCAGGGCCGGATGCAAATATCCAGGTTGAAGTGCTGTCTCAGGCCGACTATCGGGCTGGAATATACAAAATCCCCGGAGCGCAATTCAGGATTAAGTTCTGCGGCAGCAGCATCTTTGGGCTTGGATGTAATGGCCCCGAAAAGCCCGATTTTATGTTTTTCAAGTAGATGAACAGTACTGTCCGGAAGCGGGTTTCCATCTCTGCACCAGAACTCCCAACCAATACCCGCTTCCTCATAATTTGCTTTGAAGCCTGCTGCATCGAGCACACGTATGGATTCCTCAAGGACGACCCTCCCGATTCCGTCGCCTGGCATTGCTACAATCGTCGGTATTGGCATAACTGTTTCAGTTTATTTAGTTTGAATTCGTTTATGGAGATTCGAATCTACGCAAATCACTCACCCTGACACACGATTTTCAAAGATAAGTTGAAATCGCATTCGAAACACTTTTTTTATCTTTGCAAGTAGCAAATATAGAAGAGACGGGGCATGAATTCTCAGTTAAAAATATGTTATAAAGCAAAGGTCTGCCGGCGGATATGCATGGCATCGTTACCTGTCCGGTTTGTTTATCCTGAAATATTGATGTTATTTTGTAAATCATCCTATAAATACTGCATCAAATGGATACCCTAAGTCACATTAAACCTGAAGTGCTCTGGTCGTTTTTTGAGGAAATTCTTAAGATTCCCAGACCTTCCAGAAAGGAAGACCGGATCAGGCAGTTTCTGATTGATTTTGCCAAAAAATACAAATTGGAATATAAGACCGATGACGCAGGGAATCTCCTGATAAGTAAGCCTGCTGTGAAGGGATATGAAACCAGGCGATCCGTGGTTCTCCAGTCGCATATGGATATGGTAGGTGAAAAAAATTCAGATGTTTCTCATAATTTTGAGGTGGATCCGATAAAGCCCAGAATTGATGGCGAATGGGTCAGGGCTGAAGGTACAACCCTTGGTGCTGATGACGGCATTGGTATCGCTGCGCAAATGGCTGTTCTCGCATCGGATACCATTGAACATGGTCCCCTTGAATGCCTGTTTACGATCGATGAAGAAACCGGACTCACCGGTGCTTATGAAATCCGGCAGGGTTTCTTTAAAAGCTCCATTTTGCTGAACCTCGATTCTGAGGACGAAGGGGAGCTATTTATTGGATGCGCCGGCGGTGTGGATACAATGGTCAATCTTTCCTATAAGGAAAAAAAGATGCCCTCTGGTCATATTGCCTGTGAGGTCTCTGTAAAAGGACTTACCGGCGGGCATTCTGGTGATGATATTCATAAGGGCCGTGGCAATTCAAATAAGATTCTGAACAGGTTCCTGTGGAATTCCAGCCGGAAGTATAATACCCGCATTGCCGCATTTGACGGTGGTAACTTAAGAAATGCCATACCACGGGAGGCATACGCACTGCTCACTGTTCCGGAGAAAAACTATACAAACCTGAGGACATGGTTCGAAACATTCCGTTCCATGATTAAGGAGGAACTCAGGATGACAGAACCAAACCTGGATATGGAACTGATCAAGGCTGACAAGCCCGCATTTGTTATTAACAAAAAGGCACAGCGTAAATTGCTTAACAGCCTTTATGCCTGTCCGAACGGAGTGATTGAATGGAGCCGTGAGATTGATGATCTGGTAGAAACCTCTACCAACCTGGCTTCAGTGAAATTTGACCGCCCGGGGAATATTCTCATCACCTCAAGCCAGAGGAGTTCGGTGGATTCTGCAAAACAGGATATCGCCGACAATATTCGGGCAGTATTTGAACTCACTGGTGCCAAGGTAATCCATTCCCAGGGTTATCCCGGATGGCAACCCCGGCGGGACTCAGAAATTCTGAAGGTAACTGAAGGTATTTACGAGGAACTTTTTGGAAACAAGCCTGTTGTAAGAGCGATTCATGCTGGTTTGGAATGCGGACTCTTTCTTGACAAATATCCTGAATTGGATATGGTATCCTTTGGTCCAACCATTAAAGGGGCGCATAGTCCTGATGAAGGGATAGAAATCGCTTCCGCAGATAAATTTTGGAAATTTCTTCTCGAAATCCTTAAGAGAGTACCACAAAACTGAATCAGTCAATCGGCTCAAAATCTTCTTTTCTTACCCCACAAACTGGACATTCCCAGTCATCCGGGATATCCTCAAATGCAGTCCCAGGGGGAATTCCGCTGTCGGGATCACCCTCCTCCGGATCGTAAACATAACCGCACACAGTGCACTGGTATCGTATCATTGTAACTATTTTTCATCCAAATAATTCACAAAAATAGAATTATCCTGGTTAATACATAAAAGAATTCTGGGTTTATGTCAATCAAGGGCTGAATTTCAGGTACCATTAATAGAGAATTACTGATTCATATTTGGGAGGAACATTTTTAACCCTATCTTTATTCCGACAATGCGTGTTCAACGAATCCGTCACAGGTATATATGATTCCCTTATCAGTAACCGATCCCGTAAGTCCTGACATCTTCCCGGAAGCAAGATTTTTCCTGAGCTTTTGCCTGAACCTTCTGGTTACACTTATCATTGTCAGGATACAATACTACAAGATGGCACACAGGAAGGATTATGTTTTCATGTACCTGGTTATCAGTACTATGATTTTCTTTCTCTGTTATCTGCTTGAAAATATCGGGCTTGAGATCGGCTTTGCCCTTGGGCTTTTTGCCGTTTTCGGAATTATCCGGTACAGGACTTCAAGCCTGCCTATCAAAGAGACAACGTTTTTATTTGTTGTGATTGGATTGTCGGTGATCAACGCCATGTCGGGACAAACGATTTCCTATGCCGGAGCTCTCTTTTCAAGTTTCAGCGCAATAGTTATCATATGGACACTTGAACGGCCATGGTTTCAAAAGAAGGATGGAAGGAAGATGATCACTTATGACAGACCGGATCTTTTACGAAGCGGCAGAGATACTGAGTTGATGAATGATCTCAGGAAAAGGACCGGGTTGGACATATACCGCTATGAATGCAGCAGGATAAATCATTTGAATGATACCGTCAAAATCAAGGTTTTCTTTCGTTTGAAGTTTCCTGCCCGGTAGTAAAATCAAGGCAGGAAAGTACACCATCAACCATCCGCATACTGTATAACATTATTATTTTAATGATCCCGGAATTCTACGAAGGTGCTTACATCGTCGCGTTGCTTACCTTCCTGATCACGTCGATAAGTGAACCGTCAACCCATTTCACACCGGCAACGATTTGTTCATCAAAAAGCGGCAGGGCAGGTATTCCACATATCTTTTCAGCTTCAAGTAAAAGATCCCCGATCGGTCGCACCGGAAGATCAGAGCCTTTGACTTTATCGATCAGGTCCTGCCGCAAGGGATTGATGGCAATGCCTCGTTCGGTGACAATAACATCTATCAGTTCCCCCGGGCCGCAGAGTGTGGTCACCTTTTCCCTGACCACCGGTATCCTGTCACGGAACAATGGCAGCGGCAGGATCACTGTTTTTGAAAAGAGGCAGTTTTGCCAGCCACCGATGCCATGTAAAAGGTAGCCGTCGGAATGGGTCACCACATTTGCATTGAATCCAATATCAACTTCTGTAGCACCCAGGATGACCACATCCACCAGACAGGCAAAATTCCCCTTGCTATGGTAATTGTAGCTTGTAAAAGGGCTGGTCCAAACATGTCCGGCATTTTGTGCCATAGACTGAACTCCTTCGAGATCAAATGTCTGGCCGTCCAGAATATAATCGATGAGGCCTTCCCTGAGCATCTCAACGAGGTATTTGTTGCTTCCTCCCCTTGCAAAACGTGCCCTGATGCCTTTTTCTTTCATGATTCTTCTGAAATACTCACTGATTGCCAGGGAGGTACCTCCTGCTCCGCTTTGAAATGAAAAACCATCATGGATGATCCCCGTTACTTCACAAAACCTCGCCGTAAGTTCGGCAAGAAAAAGTCTGTCGGGTGATTTGGTGATCTGTGTGGTTCCCGAAATGATTTTTGACGGATCGCCCAGTCGGTCGGTCACCACTGTATAATCGACATAGTTTCCCTGTATTTGCCAGGGCACACAGGGAAAATCAACCAAATGATCGGTAACAACGATTACTTTTTCAGCATACTGTGAATCGGCAAGTGCAAATCCAAGCAGACCGCATGCTGAAGGACCCTCAAGTCCGTTTGCATTTCCAAAAGGATCGGCTGAAGGTGCGCCAATCACTGCTATGTCAATCTTTACCTCCCCATCCTGGATCGCCTGATAACGCCCTCCGTGTGATCGCAGCATACCCTGCCCTCTCATTTTCCCTTCTGAAACAAAGCGACCAAGCGGTCCGTTCATGCTACCCTCGATCCGTTCAATCGTGCCATCTACAAGATACGTGATGAGGTGGGCATGGCAGGGAAAGGAAGCTGAAGGAAACCATCTCAGGTTCTTCACTCCCATCTCATGTGCAATATCGAAAACCATATTAGCCAGCAGGTCGCCGTCACGAAAATGATGATGAGTGGAAATGGTCATGCCATCGCGTAGACCGGCTTTTTCCAATGCTTCCCTGAGTGAGGGTACAAGTTTGTTTCCGTCGGCAGGAAATGAAGCATTTGATGTAATCGGAGGTCCGTATTTTTTTCCTTCAGGGATATATTTCCCCACGCCCATAAAAGGCACCTGTTTTTCTCCATTAAGCTTAACTGGTACATTCCTGCCTGCAGCATTGGTAACCAATTGATCAGTCGGCATATTTTTCCCTCCAGCTTTGTTTTATAAAACCAAGATCGATGGCAAGACGTATGGTCTTCATGGCTCTCTTAACCACGGGTGGATCGATCATCTTTGTACCCAGTGACACCACGCCCAGACCTTTTGCTTCTGCCCTCATGTAGGCATCTACGATCTTCCCGGCTTTTTCAATTTCATCCAGGTCAGGTGCATAGCCCTCGAGAATGGGTCTGATCTGTCTGGGATGAATACAACCCATCCCCTCGAATCCAAGTGCTTTGGATGCTCTGATCGTTTGGAGGAGCCCTTCTTCATCACCTATATCCGAGAAAACAGAATCAATGGCCTGGATACCTGCAGCTTTGCAGGCATTGACCAGTCTCGACCTGGCATAGAAGGATTCTTCTGCTCCACGTGATCTTTTCGTACCCAGATCAGCCGTATAGTCCTCCAGGCCAATAGCCATGGCAACGATGTTTGACGATGAGGTAGCGATTGAATATGCTTCTTCCACACCAACAGCACTCTCGATGATGGGCATTAAGTATACCGGTTCCTGCCTGCCGTATATCGTGCGGAGTCTGGAAATTTCCATTTCTACCATACTTATCTGACCAGCATTTTCACATTTCGGTATCAGGACGAGATGTACATTGTAGGGTACGACATGCACAAGGTCGTCGAGTCCTGACGGTATCTGGTTTATCCTTACCATTCGTTCAGCACCGTAAAAATCAACCTGGCACAGGGCGTTCCTTACAAGAAGCTTTGCTTCCGCTTTCTTTGAAGGGGCAACAGAGTCTTCAAGATCGAGAATGATACCGTCGGGTTTGTGTATGCCCGCATTAAGCATCATACTTGGTGTATTCCCTGGGAGATATAACCTGGTAAACCGAAATTTTTCACGTGAAGACGGGTACCTGTTCTCTTCGAGGAGTGGCAAAAGAAATGGTTCGCCCTGAACACCCGCCAAACGCAGAGCTGCTTCAATTCTTGCTGCAATTACAAAAGGAAGGGCACCGGTATCGTCGATGGAGAAACTAGCATCCGTAACACCGAAATGGTGCAGGACCTGGTGAACAAGATTCTTAATATCACTGCCATACAGGGCCTTAACCTTACTTTGAATGCTTAGCTTCAACCCGCCGGTATTCTTGAGTGTCAGGCTTACAAAGCAATCAGACCTGGTATTTTCTCCCTGGTTACCAGCTGTTACAACTTCTGACATATCCTGATATTTAGTAAATGTATTATCTGTGCAAAGGTATTAAAGACCAACTGGAATGGTCATTTAATCGTTATGTTTAATAATACGGGGAAAAAAGGTTTTGCAAACGTTGTTACGTTACAAATTGCCCCGGAATTTCAGTGGTGCCTAAACTCCTGAAGTTTTGTCCATGATCTTACATAATCTTACGCGTATGGGCTTCTGAAAGACGACCGCCGGAAAAAGTAAATGATATTGGGAGGGCTTAGTTTATTTCCCGCAGAACTCTGTAAGTACACCAAAGGTGGCTTTGGGGTGAAGAAATCCGATCCTCATTCCTTCAGCACCGCTTTTCGGAGTAGCATTAATCAGGTTTATTCCTTTTTCACCTGCTTCACGAAGTGCTGCGTCTACATCGGGCATTGCAAAAGCCAGATGATGTATTCCCGGTCCCTTTTTCTCAATAAATATACCAATTGGACCAGAGGGATCTGTTGACTCCAAAAGTTCAATTTTTGTTTCTCCCACTTTAAAAAATGCAGTTCTGACTTTCTGGTCGGGCACCTCTTCAATCGCGTAACATTCCAGTCCAAGAACATCTTCATAATATTTAATGGACTCTTCCAGGTTCACAACAGCAATGCCAATATGTTCAATGTGTGTAGGTTTCATATTCTTCTCTCCTTGTATTCATTTTATAATAACAAAAGTAGCTATTAACATTTTAGAAGACGTATGACATATGTCAAGCCTTCCCATAGTTTTCATTGTTTTTCAACAGAGAAAGATCCAGCTTATCCCTTAGATTAATTTTGTAAGCGATCTTACCGAAGGCATTCAACTGGAAAGAAACTTTTATTTCTCCCTGTCCGGATTGATGAGGGCGTCGTAGATGGTTTGCTGAATGCGCGTCCGTATATCTTTCTGAACCAAAAGGTTATTATACTGGTCAGGATTAATGCGATTTGAGAGGAAGATATAGACAATATCGTATCTGGGATCGGCCCACGCCATTGTGCCTGTAAATCCTGTATGTCCAAAGCTTTCTAACGAAGCGCTGTGGCAGGTAGGTCCAATCTTATCTTCTATTGGTTCGGGTTTATCAAAACCGAGGCCCCGGCGGTTATCGTTTTTAGTGCAAACCCGGGAAGTAAACCGATGAACGACACTGTCGCTAAGAAAACGTTTTCCTCCGTAGGTTCCGCCATTAAGGTACATCTGCATTACTTTCGCCAGATCATTGGCATTGGAAAACAGTCCCGCATGTCCGCTAACACCCCCGAGCATAGCAGCACCCGGATCATGCACATAGCCCTGAAGGAGTTGGCGCCGGAACAGGATGTCATTTTCAGTGGGAGCTATCCTTTCAGCAGGAAAGCGGTTCAGTGGGAGATATCCAAGTGTACTGGCACCAATTTTTGAATAGAATGTATGGTATACATAGGGATACAATGCAGTATCGGTGATCTGTTCAATAATGCGCATAAAAAGATAATACCCCAGGTCGCTATACCTGTATGACTTATCCATGAGTTCCGATTTAAGAATGTCATTGTAGATAGTATCGGTATAGTCCTGTCTCAGGTACATGTTTTTGGCCACTTTAATGGGATAGGCCAGGCTGAAGGTATCGGCATAAACGGAGTCGATATAGCGGACGTCCCTGTTGGCATAGGCGTTTGGCCCCATTTTGTAGGGATATTCCCAGGAAAACCGGGTACTGAACAACTGTTCGCTGGTATCCATCGGCTCCAAAGTATTGATGTAAAATGGGATCCAAGCAAGAAGGCCCGACTGGTGAGTCAGTATGTCGCGAATTGGAAGATCCTTTTTATTGCAGCTGTCGGTCATGGAGAGATAGTCACCGAGTGTTTTGTTAATGCTGAATTTCCCTTCGTCAGATAGTTTCATCAGGGATGGCAGGGTCGCAAAAATTTTCGTAAGTGAAGCCATGTCGTACAAATCATCATTCTCAACAGGATGTTCCTTCCCATAGGTAAAGTATCCGTATGATTTATTAAAAACCACTTCTCCATGGCGTCCAACAACCACCTGGCATCCCGGAGTCGCCTTGATATTGATTGCCTCAGCTGCGATGCTGTCGATCCGCATCAGGATCCTGGAATCAAGGCCGGTTTCTTCCGGTATGCCGTATGAAAGTCGCTGGATAGCGGGACTGTAGATACCGGTACCCGATGCAAAACCCGGTCCGCAGCTGACAGGCAGGGTCCCTGACAATTCGGATGCTCCAAAAAGAGCCTGTGCCGTAAGTTCCTTCGTCTCTGATTCATCGTTGTAAGCCATTACTATGGCATCAAAACGATCGAGTTCCCTGTTATTGAATTCGTTCAACAGGTATGGATTACCAAAAACAACAAGAACAAGATTCCCGTTAAAATTCAGATTATCAATAAAATGAAGCTCTTCTGGCGTTATTCCGTAGTGTTTTGCCGGCCATTGCGATGTATTCTGAATGCTTACGATAAGGGTATTGATATCAGAGAGCCTTTCAAGTATTCCTGAATCTGATTTTGGTAGTGCGTCCTTTGAAAGGAAGATGGTATCAACACTTGTATATTGCCCCAGTGTGCTGCTGAATGCATCCGGACGGCCATTACCAATGGCCAGCGAAGCCACCTGATAGGTCTCAAGGTTCTGGAATGGGATTACTTTACCGCGGTTCCTGACAAGGGTGAGCGCATTTCTGATCAGTTTTCGCTTCTCAACATTATAAAAAGGATCATTGAGGTCTTCGACAAGTGAATCGGTTTTGACCGGTTTAAAATTTCGAAGTCCTGCCCAGGCTTTGACATGAAGAATCTTCCGGCAGCGTCGGTCCAGTTCTAATTCAGTAACCGTGCCTTTTTTTAGTTCACGCTTAATAGCAGCAATAGCCCGTGGGATATCGGCTGGCATCAAAAGAATGTCATTTCCGGCTACAAAGGCCTCTGCCTCAAGGTCTCCCGGTTTGCTACCGTCGGAGGCACCTTTCATGTTCAGGGCGTCGGTGATTACAAGCCCTTCATACCCGAGTGTCCCTTTCAGATATTCACCGATGGTTTTGCGTGACAAGGAGGAAGGAATATTCGATGTTGTGTCCAGTGCCGGCACATGAAGATGGGCTGTCATTATCGCCGGAATGCCATTGCGGATCCCAAACTTAAAAGGGAATAGCTCAATTGAATCCAACCTTGAAAAATCATGCCTGATAACAGGTAGTGCCAGATGGGAGTCGGTGTCTGTATCGCCATGCCCGGGAAAATGTTTATAAACCGGCAAAATACCTGCATCCTGCAGGCCCATGGCATACATCAGCCCCTTCCTTGCCACATTCATCCGGTTTTCACCAAATGATCTTGAATTGATGACGGGGTTGGAAGGATTGTTATTCACATCCACCACCGGGGCAAAATTAATATTCAGGCCCAGGCGTTTCATCTGACTTCCGATATCAAAGCCCATCTGGTATACCAACGCATCATCACCAATGGCACCCAGCATCATTTGACGCGGATAGGAGATTGTGCTGTCGAGACGCATAGCAAGGCCCCATTCTCCGTCGATGGAAATAAGCAACGGAGTCTTTGCTGCAGCCTGAAAGCGGTTTGTCATGACAGCTTCCCTCAGGGGACCTCCCTGAAAGAAAATGATACCTCCTACATTGTATCTTGTAATCGTTCGGAGAATATCTTCCGTATGTTCTTCGCCATGCTCCGGATAGGCAGCAATCATCAGCAACTGGGCGATTTTCTCATCAAGAGAAAGTGAGCTCAGAACAGAATCAACCCAAACTGAATCGGATTTATAAAATCTAGGCTTCTCTATTTTTGCAGGTTCAAAGTCATTAAAAACCCGAACCCCGGATATATTAAAACTTGCAACCAAAAGAAAAAAAGTCAGCAACGTAATAGTCTGAATCAGGTAGCTCTTCATAATCTCGTTCCTTTGTACAATGCGACACCCAAAGATAGTTTAACGAACTTTTGATTTAAAAGGATGTTTTCAACAACAGGCAAATAAACCGTCAATATAGATTTGTTTTAATTAATTTTATCCCACTCTGAATTTCTTAAACCAAAAATTTACATTATGAAAAAGTTTTTTTTAGTTTTTCTGACGCTGGTTATTATCTCTTTATCAAACCTTTATAGTCAGAAAGAAGCCAGGTTGCTGCGATTTCCGGCTATTCATGGCAACCAATTGGTATTTTCCTATGCCGGTGATCTCTACACTGTTGATGCCGCGGGCGGAATGGCCAGGCGCCTTACCAGCAACCCGGGATATGAAATGTTTGCACATTTTTCACCGGATGGAAAATACATTGCTTTTACCGGTCAGTATGACGGAAACACTGAAGTTTTCGTTATGCCTGCAACAGGAGGTGTTCCAAAACGCCTCACCTACACGGCAACACTTAGTCGTGATGCCATAGGTGACAGGATGGGACCCAATAATATCGTAATGGCCTGGACACCCGATAGCAAAAATATCATTTATCGGTCAAGGAAAGAGTCATTCAACAGTTTCAAAGGTTCTCTCTATAAAGTTTCCGTGGAAGGTGGTCTGTCGGAACAACTTCCCACTTTCATTTGGAGGTTTCTGTTCCTTTTCACCCGACGGAAACAAGCTGGCATTTAACTGGGTATTCCGTGAATTCAGAACCTGGAAATACTACAGGGGCGGAATGGCCGATGATATTCGTATTTACGACTTCAAAAAAGGCAGCGTTGAGAAAATCACCGATAATGAGGTCCAGGATATTATCCCAATGTGGGTGGGAGACAAAATTTATTTCCTTTCCGACAGGGACCGGACAATGAATCTGTTTGTTTACAATACCAGTACCAAGAAAACGGAAAAACTGACAAATTATGATAATTATGATGTCAAATTTCCCACGGCGGACAATAACTCGATTGTTTTTGAAAACGGCGGCTATATTTATAGGTATGATCTGAAAGCCAGCAAAGCTGAAAAGATCAGTATGATGATCGCAAATGATGAACCTCAGGCGCGGACAGAACTTAAGGATGTCAGCAAGGATATACGCTCAGGTGACGTGTCGCCTAACGGAGAACGGGTCGTCTTTGCCGCCAGGGGAGAAATTTTCAGTCTTCCCGCAAAAGAAGGCGTTACCTATAATTTTACACATAGCTCAGGGGTTCATGAAAGAAATGTAGAATATTCACCAGATGGCAAGAATATCGCCTACTTGTCTGATAAAAGCGGTGAATTTGAAATCTGGATCCAGAAACAGGACGGAACAGAACCCGCCTGACAACTTACAAAAAATGCCACAACATATATTTTCAGTTTCGACTGGTCACCTGACAGCAAAAAAATTCTTTATCACGACCGGAATATGCGATTGCAATACATTGATGTTGAGAGTGGCAAAGTGACCCAGGTGGAAAAGGAAATGTATTCGATACCAAATAGTTATGACTGGTCACCCGACAGCAAATGGATTACATACGAGTATACAACTGCCAACCAGTTTACGCTTATAAGACTGTACAACCTGGAAACGGGGAAAAAGTACGATGTCACAGATAACTGGTATGATTCCGGTGGTCCGGTATTCTCAGATGACGGGAAGTATCTGTTTTTCATTTCAGCCAGAGATTTTAACCCCATTTACAGCCAGACTGAATGGAATACAGCCTACAACAACATGAGCAAGATCTATCTTATAACCCTTTCCGCCGAAACAAAATCTCCATTTGCACCCGAAAATGACATGGTTAAGATGGATGATCAAAAGAAAGATGGCGAAAAGAAGGATAGCGACGATAAGGCAGAGGATAAAACCGTAAAGTGGATGTTGACGGTATCAGAGACAGGATTGTTGTACTGCCAATATCGGCTTCGAACTATTTCAATATTCAGACCACAGGCACAAAAATTTACTATACCGATTACCAGATGGGCAGTGGTATTACAGCGAAATTTTTCGACCTTGACAAGAAAAAAGAGAGTGACCTGGGCAAAGGACTCCGATTTGCGCTTTCCGCTTCGGGCAAAAAAATGCTTGTTGGCAGGCATGGACAGTGGGAAGTCATTGACCCTCCCACATCCGAAGTCAAAATCAGCGATCCCATTGATCTTTCAGGTATGAAAACAGAAGTGAATTATACTGAAGAATGGAAACAAATCTTCGATGAGAGCTGGCGACAATTCCGTGATTTCTTTTATGTGCCCAACATGCATGGCCTTGACTGGAATGCGATGAAGGTAAAATACGGTCAGCTCGTTCCTTACGTAAGAACCAGGGACGACCTTACTTATCTCATCGGAGAGATGATTGGCGAACTCAGTATCGGCCATGCCTATATCACTTCAGGCGAGAAAAAAGAGAAAGCAGAAAGAATCAAGACCGGACTTCTGGGAGCCAAACTCAGCAGGACATCTTCAGGCTACTATCAGATCAAAGAAATCCTTAAAGGTGCAAACTGGAGCAAGGAACTTCGTTCCCCGCTAACTGAGATTGGCCTGAATATAAAAGAAGGTGACTATATACTTGCTGTCAATGGCATTTCAACTGCCGGTATGAATGATATCTATGCCTCCCTTGTCGGAAAAGCGGGTATTAAAACAGAGCTTACTGTAAATAAAGAACCAAAGACTGAAGGAAGCAGGAAAGTGGTTGTTGTACCGGTGAGTGATGAATCATTACTGTATTACTTTAAATGGGTGCAGCATAACATTGACTATGTTAATGAAAAAACTGACGGACAGGTTGGATACATTCATATCCCTGATATGGGGCCTGAAGGTTTGAATGAATTTGTCAAGCATTTTTATCCACAGCTTGATAGGAAAGGACTGATTATTGATGACCGCGGAAACGGGGGTGGAAATGTTTCTCCAATGATCATTGAACGCCTGAGAAGAGAAGTCACAAGGGCAACCATGCGGAGAAACTTCCCGGTTGGTGAACCGGTACCTGATCAGATGATGCTTGGACCGAAAGTTTTGCTTATTGACCGCTATTCGGCATCCGATGGTGATCTCTTTGCCTACTCCTTTAAAAAACATCATATTGGAACGGTTATTGGCACGCGCACCTGGGGTGGCGTTGTAGGAATTACCGGACCTCTGCCATTCATTGACAACCAGGACCTGCGGAAACCTGAATTTGCATCCTATTCCTCGGAAAAAAGTGAATGGATCATTGAAGGTCATGGCGTTGATCCCGATATCAGCATCGACAACGACCCGCATCAGGAATTTCTGGGCAATGATGCGCAGCTCGATAAAGCCATTGAGGTGATTAAGGAACAGCTGAAGGATTACAAAGGTATTCCACCGGTTCCCGCACCACCTGTTAAGAACAAATAATTCATACGGGAAGAAATTCCCTGAATGTCATGTTTTTGGGGCTGTATTAAAAGCAAACTGGTTTCACAACTCTTCACAACGTTTTTAATATGGCCCCAAATTTATTTGGTGATTTGTTGATTTGTTGATTTGTTGATTTGAAGAGGGACCTTAATTATTTGGTGATTTAGTGATTATGGGCGTAACAATAGCTGCCGGTAAATTTTCAGTTAAACCACCAACTTATATTTCCTTATGTGCCTTATGTGGTTCAACTCCCTTTTGCCTTTTGCCTTTTGCCTTTTGCCTTGTCTTTTCTCTCCCTGCCCTCTAAGAACTATTCCCGTTCCGAATATGTTAGTCTACCAAAATAAAGCATTCAAACTAATGGGATATTTACCTGTTCAGGACTATGGTATCATTGGGAATATGAGATCCGCAGCCCTTATTGGCATTAACGGTTCCATCGACTGGTTTTGTTTCCCCAATTTTGATTCCCCAAGTCACTTCGCAAGCCTGCTGGACGAGATTAAAGGCGGTTTTTTCAGCATTTCCCCAGTGCGTGACGAATATAAATCAAAGCAATTTTACTGGCCTGACACCAATGTACTTATAACGAGGTTTTCCTTTGAAGGGGGGATTGTGGATTTGACCGATTTTATGCCTGTCGGTCCGAATGTGAAGAAGGAGACCGACTATATGATCGTACGACGCATAAAGGGGGTTCACGGAAGGGTCCGGATGAAGCTGGAATGTAAGCCGGCCTTTAACTATGCCCTTGATAACCACTCTTTGGAATTAACAAAGAAAGGTGCCGTTTTCGAATCAAAGGATCTGACGATGGCGCTGTCGAGCAATTTTAATCTGAAAGCAAAGGGGAAGAAAAACGAGGTATATACTGAATTTGAGATCGGTGAGGAAGAAACTGTAGTTTTTGTATGGCACAAGATCCTGAAAAAAGGAGATGTCATGACATTTTCAATAGAGGAGGCCGATGCAAGCTTTGTGGAAACCATACATTTCTGGCGGAACTGGCTGATGAAATCGCAATATAAAGGCCGGTGGCGAGAGATGGTAAACCGTTCTGCCCTCATTTTGAAGTTACTTACCTTTGAACCAACAGGAGCTATCGTTGCGGCTCCTACCTGCAGTTTGCCGGAGATAATAGGTGGAAACCGAAACTGGGATTACCGTTACACCTGGATCAGGGATGCCGCTTTCACGGTTTATGCCTTAATGAGGATCGGTTTTACTGAAGAAGCAGCCAGTTTTATGAACTGGATTGTAGAACGATGTCATGAATCCTCCGATTCAGGGTCATTGCACATTATGTATGGCATCGACGGCCGAAGTGATCTTACCGAAGTAACGCTGGATCATCTTGAGGGATATCGTCAATCGGGGCCGGTAAGGATTGGCAACGGTGCCTATAATCAGCTTCAGCTCGATATCTATGGTGAGTTGATGGATTCAGCATACCTGTACAACAAATACGGATCACCCATTACTCACGGAACCTGGACAGCTATTTCAAAAACTGTCGACTGGGTATGCCGGAACTGGCAAAAAGAAGATGAAGGGATCTGGGAAGTGAGGGGTGGTAAACATCATTTTACGTATAGTAAGATGATGTGCTGGGTAGCTCTCGACAGGGCCATCAGACTTTCAATTCAACGATCCCTCCCCGCTGATATTGATCACTGGAGGCAGGTAAGGGACAATATTTACAACGATATCATTCACAAGGGCTGGAGTGATGAAAGACAGGCTTTCACCCAGTATTATGGAAGCCAGACCCTTGACGCTTCAACTCTTATGATGCCGCTGGTCTTTTTCATGTCACCCACAGATCCGTTGATGATCAAAACACTTGATGCCATCGTTCTGCCTCCGTCAAAGGGAGGCCTTATGTCTAACAGTTTGGTATACAGGTATAATACAAAATTATCCTATGACGGATTTTCCGGACACGACGGTACCTTCAACATCTGTACTTTCTGGCTGGTGGAAGCCTTGACCCGTGCGGGCAAAAACGATCATCAGAAGCTGGATCTTGCCAGGCTCATATTTGAGCAAATGCTGGGATATTCCAACCATCTGGGCATATTTTCGGAAGAGATCGGAATCAGTGGTGAAGCGTTGGGTAATACTCCCCAGGCATTCACTCACCTCGCATTGATCAGTGCAGCATTCAACCTGGACAAGGAACTGGACCTGCCTTAAATAAAAAAAGAAATCTGGAATGGATTTACATTGGGGAACCCGGATTCGGTTTTCACTGTTGGGTGATCTTTAGTTCTGTGCGTCTGTTTTTTGCTCTGCCTTCCTCTGTTTCATTTGATGCGACGGGCTCAGAATCCCCATATCCCCTGAATGTTAGCCGATCCTTTCTGATACCGTGAGCTGCGAGAAATTCAACTACCGCAGAGGCTCTTCGCTCAGAGAGTAGCTGATTGTATTTTACAATTCCCACCGAATCAGTGTGCCCGCTAATTTCGACCTCAATACCCGGATTGTTGTTGAGGAAATCGACCACTTTACCAAGTTCTGCAACTGACTCCCCAAGCAGAGAATCAGAATCAAACTCAAAAAATATATTTTTAAGAATGATCTTCTCTCCTGATTTAATGGGTTTTAAAGGAACATCTTTAAGGTAGGGCTTCGTTTTTTCATATAAGCCGTTAAAGGAAAAGTTTTCCGAATAGAAAATATATCCCGGTCGTGAAACATTCAGGGCAAAGTTATGATGGGTTGGAAGTGGTACCAGGAAGCTCCCCTCTCCTGCACCCGATTGCTCTTCTATCGCTACCTTACCTGTTGAAAGGTCAATCAGCTGAAACTTAGCCACCAGTCCCTTGTATGTTTCCGCATCAAAAACACGACCTTTCATATAGGATACTGACGACGGACGCACCGACGGGTAAAGGTCGAATTCATAGATATCCATCCCCCTCCCCTTCAGCCTGTCTGACGAAAAATATGCCTTATCCCCTAGCGAATTAACGATCATTCCCACTTCGTCATTAAAAGTATTGATTGGATATCCCAGATTCTCGGCTGATCCCCATTTCCCGTCATCACGCATCCGTGAGATGAATATATCTCCCCTCCCGAGGTTATTATGGCCCTCGGAAGAAAAGTAAAGCGTTCTCCCGTCGGGGTGAATGAAAGGTGACTGTTCATTACCTGGAGTGTTTATGCTGTCGCCTGCGTTTTCAGGTACAAGCCAGTGACCATCTGTGGATCTTCGGCTAAACCAGATATCCAATCCCCCTCTTCCGCCTGGTCTGTCGGAAGCAAAAAACAAGGTCTGGCCGTCAGCCGATATGGAGGGTTGTTTTTCAGAATAAGTAGTATTTACAGGTTGCCTCAAATTAACCGGCACCGACCAGTGTCCGTTATAATTCCCCGACAAATAAATGTCGCACATCCCTTCACCATCCGGACGGTTACAACCGGTGAAATAAAGCAAGCGTCCGTCGGCAGAGAGTGATTGTGCTCCTTCATTATTGTCTGTATTTAGAGGAGCTCCCATATTTCTTCGTTTACTCCAACCGTCACCGACATGTTTTACCGCATAGTAAAAATCCTCCTGACGGTTTCCAAATTCGACAGGCAAATCCGGATTTTTAGGATCAAGGACGGTAAACACAAGTGTAGATTCATCGATGGAAAGTGAAGGCCAGTATTCATTCTTCTCCGAATTTACCGAATCGCCCAGATTCTCAGGAGAGAAGGGCACCGGATTTTTTACGGCATTGACAGCGAAGCGGCATAATTCTTTCAATTTTCCAACCTCTGCGGCAGTGACTTTACCTGATTTTCCAATACCTTCAAATCGTTCTACGCTGGTAAGCGCCTCTTCGTACCGTCCGATTCCGTATTCAACCTTCGCGAGGATCATATATCCTTCAGGAAAATAGGAAGGATCGATCTGCAGTGCGGTTTCAAAATTGGAAATGGCGGCATCAAAATTTCCTCGTTCCTTGTTGATCTGGGCTAGTAACATCCAGGCTTCAACAAAGTTTTTGTCAACTCCAACGGCTTTCTGAAGATTATCTGCTGCCATTCCGGTTGCCTTGTTCTCATAGAATTTCAGTCCCTTCTCAAAGAATTTCACTGCTTTCTTTGAATTGCTGTGATATTGCGCATTCAAAGACACGGTAGCACATACTATTAATGCAAAAAGGAATATTTTCTTCAGGGTCACCATCGGATCCATTTTGGTCTGAATTTAGAAAAATAATGCCGAACACGGAAATATTCAGAATAAATAGCTAACTGACAGGCGAATAACAATCCCTAAACGATAGAAGCTGTAGTGATGGTATGATTCCAAAAAAATGGGCCAGGCAGAGCTCTCTGGATCTCCTGTTTTTCAGGGAATGTGCATGAATTTATGCGCCTGGAGCGAGATTTTCCAGGTAGGTTTTTCTTTGATAAATTCAACAATTGCAGGCATCATCCTATTGTAAGCACTCCATTCCGGCTGAAGGTATAACAAGCAGTTATCAGCCACAAGACCTGAATTTTCCATAGCCCATTCAAAATCAGAAGAACTGCTGATAATAATCTTGAGTTCATCGGCCAGGGCATAGATCCCAGGATCGGGTGGCATTTGTTGTTTGGGAGAGAGACATATCCAGTCCCAGGATCCGGAAAGTAGGTGAGTACCAGAAGTTTCAAGGTAGGTTTCGATGCCACTTTTCTTCAGGTTGTCGCAAAGATAGTCAAGGTCGAAGATCAAAGGCTCACCACCTGTAACAACCACGGCGCGGGCCGGGCAGTCTATAATGTTCTGAATGATCCGATCCACATCCACCACCGGGTGCAGATCGGGATTCCATGAAAACTTCGTATCACACCAACTGCATCCGACATCACAGCCTCCAATTCGTAGAAAATAGGCAGCCTTGCCAAAATGAAAGCCTTCTCCCTGCAAGCTGTAAAACTCTTCAACCACAGGAAGTTTTTTTCCACCTTCAAACAACAGCGTATCGATCTGCATAAAGCTCATTTTTTGAGGCAGCAAAAATACTCATTTTTCCCTGTATTCAGCCGGATAGGAAGAAAAAAGACCGGTTAATTGCAGCATCAATGGTAAACATACGGATTTTCAAAACGGAACAGGCCCTGTTGTCGTTTACTTCGCTCAAAGCTGATATAGATGTAGCCGTCATCCCCACATACAATGCCTTCCATCTGCAGACCGGTACGGCTTCTCATTCTGATGTTCAATACGGGTACTGGCGGAGATGACTTTAGCAGACGGTAAACTGCGATCACAGGAGTAAAATGATGGTAACCGATTAGCCAGAGGATGGCATTTTGCTTATCAAAATCAGCTCCCGCTACAAGCATACCAGGATTAAGACAATACTCCGGGCCGGGGCGGTAGTAACCGCCCTGTGTCGGATAAACGTAGATACAACTCGACTCATCCTGCCAGTTTTTGGTGAATAGCCACAATGAATCGAAACACACGGTAAGGGCCTCAGAATCGAACGGATTTTTTCGACAGTCGTGAAAGTCAGGTGATTTGCCAGGATATGAAAAAGAGATCACCGAGGACACGGTTGCCATGTTTTCTGAGGTATCAATCAGCAGCTGATAAATTTTGAGTGTATCCCTTATACCGGTATTATTCCCTGCATCTGAGATATAGATATACTGGTCGTCCATCCCAATATCTTCCCAATCGGTATTCTTAGCACCTATGACCGGGAACATTTGGAGCGTGCCGCACGGATCTGAGGGGATAAAAGAATAAAGCATGGCGTCTCCCCCACTGTCGTTAAAGCTCCATAAACGTCCATTCCGGTATAATAGCCCTGAATTTTCATTCAGGGTTGGAGGAAGGTGACTCACGAAATGCAGCCTCCCGATCTCCGGTTCATGATTCCCCATCAGGTAATGAACCGAACGACACGATATAAAAAAAGGGGCTGCGATCATTAGCATGATCATAAGGCCCCTGTTAAAAGGTACACGCTGCGACATTGTTGCCTATTCTTCTGTCAGATTCAGGGCTTTTACCATTTTATCAAAAATCGCTGTATTTTCAAAAATTCCTGAGAAATTTTTTGCTCCGGGTCCGAATGCGAAAACAGGTACCATGACAGCCGTATGATCTTCCGTAATAAACATTCCTTCGACCTGCGCAGATTCCCGATCACCTCCGGTGACGGCCAGCCCTCCGGTTTCGTGATCGGCTGTCACGATGATTAAGGTATGACCATCCTGCCTGGCAAAATCAAGAGCTTTGCCAATAGCATCATCAAAATCAATCATCTCAGAAGTCACATATTCCAGGTTATTTGCATGTCCTCCCCAGTCGATCTGGGAGCCCTCCACCATCAGGAAGAATCCTTTTGACCCGTCAGAAAGCAGGTTTATAGCTTTTGACGTGGCCTGTGGCAACATATCACCTCTGTTTTCAAGTACTGAAGGCATGTGCATTGGAGCCGTGAGCGCAGCGAGTTTCCCCGACGATATTTTCCCAACCTCATCCATACTGAGGGCAATCTGATATCCGGCAGCCCTGAGGGCGTCGATCAGGTTTATGCCATCCTCCCTCTTTGTAAAATGATCCAGACCACCACCGATAAAGACATCGATTCCGGAGCCAAGGAAATCTGCAGCGATGGCCTCATTGCTGTTACGGCTGTGTTCATGGGCTATGAAAGATGCCGGTGTGGCATGAGTGATTGCGGATGTTGAAATAAGACCGGTAGCCATGCCGTGTTCTTCGGCCATTTCAAGGATTGTTTTAAGCGGATTTCCTAGCGTATCCTCCGCGATGATCCCGTTCCGTGTTTTATGACCGGTAGAAAGTGCAGTCCCTCCTGCCGCAGAGTCGGTAATATAATCGGTAAGGGAATAGGTCTTTGAAAAACCGGAGAAACTGAATTGTTCAAGGTTCAGAGGATGGCCGGCGGCTGTCATTGCGGCATAGATCTGGGCTGTCCCCATTCCGTCACCGATCATAAGGATAATATTATGCACGGCCAGATCCCGACCTCTCTTTTCAGTTTGCATCGAACAGGCTGAAAACATCAGCATTGCAATCATCAGGAATGGGAATATTTTTCTCATAAGTAGCAGGTTTGATGGTTTGTGTTATAAAGTTAACATGTTTTAAAAATTATTTTTTTGGCTTATTGTAGATCATCGCCGAATTCATTTTCCGTTTTCATTCAAAATTTCAAGATTTGTTAAATATCCTGTATATCCCTGATAGCAACCACCATATAAGCCTTAAACCTGTGACAACTGCATAAAGAAACAAGGTCACGGCCAGGGTCATAGGAAACTCTGTCACCAGTTCTTTTACCGGTGTACCGTATTTTAGAATGCCAATTAGGTTCAGAATAATGGCAGCGATAAAGGCAAACAACAGAATATAAAGTTCGCGTTTTTTTCGTGCTTGGGTAAGAACGGTGTCTTTCATATCAGTTTAATTTATGAAGATCCCTTCCGGGCGTTTATAAAGCAAGATTTTCCGGCCAGTACTTGATCTTGTTCTCCATCATGGCGTTGAAGCCCATCAGCACGGCGACGGTGGCATAAAAGCCCTGCCGTGTAAGTTCAAGATCAATTCTGTTGTCACGTACATTGGCAATGAATGCTTCAAGTGACATTTTTGATCCGTCATCTTCCATTACCTCATCTGTAATATCCTGCCCCTTGCTGCTTACAGCTGTTTCAGGGACCCAGCTTGCACCACCAATGGGCACGGCATCGAAGAATTTATGTTCGAGGTTGTTGATCAGTTGAAGTATCCCAGGAGCAGGCGGTGGAAATTCCTCCCATATTCTGCCGTTTTCAAGTTCCATTGTACCCTTTGGTCCCATGATCTGTTCTTCAAGTCCATAATGTTTGTTACTGATCATGGAATCGTAAATAAGGTGAGTACCGTTAGGATAGCTGTAAACCAGATTGACATTGTCGAATACTTCCCTGCCATCTTTCCAGTAATTGATGCCTCCTGATCCCCAAACCATTGAAGGTGGCATGCCAAGTATCTGGTTACCCACCTGGACCTGATGAGAGGCGAGTTCCGTCATCAGTCCTCTTGAATAATCATGATACATTCGCCAGTTTATAAGACGTTCAAACTCTGGCGATGGTACGGGTCTCCGCCAGTCATTATTCCTGTGCCAGTATGCCCTGATCTGGGTTATCTCACCTAGCTTACCTTCCCGGATCTGCCTGAAGGCCTGTTGATAGATCAGGCTAAACATCCGCTGATGACCGATCTGCAATATTTTGCCGGTTTCCAGGGCAGCCTTGACCATATCGTTGGCATCCTCAATCGTAAGAGCCATACTTTTTTCGCATAAAACATGGATTCCGCTATGTAATGCATCGATGGTCATTCTTGCATGGCGGTCGAGAGGTGTCGCAATCAGCACGGCATCCAGTTCTTCATTCTTCAGCAGTTCCTTGTAGTCACTATAACCATGAGCCTGCGGACCAATGGTCTCCTGTGCTGCTCTAAAATTTGGTTCGTAAATATCACAGAAACAGGTAATATCAACTCCCGGGATCTGCTTCAGATAAGCCAGGTGGTATGAGCCTCTTGAGCCAACTCCGATGATACCCAAACGTACTGTGCGTTTTATATCTTCTGCGACGGCCGTGGATAGCCATGGCATACCGGAGGCGATCAGGGAGGTTCCTGCAAGTACCGAAAACGTTCTAAGGAAATCTCTTCGTGAGGTTTTCTGATTTTCTTCCATTTTTATTTTTGGGGTTTCAATTCAGTTACAGCAGGTTTATCCGGATTATTGCTATAGTCAATCATCACTGCCCTATATCCAGGGAAGTTACTCAAAATAGACAACTGAAGGTCTCTGTCTGCTGCCAATAGAGCAGTTGAAATCACTTCAGCTTCCAGGGGATCAGGTCCGGCGACACACATTAGCGTATACCCCTTTACCGTTTCCCCGTTCAATGGATTTACAATATGTCCTTCCGGGTATTTCTTTTCGTTATTGGGCGAATTTCCGGAAGTTGAAATGGATCCGTCCGTAATATCAAAAACAAAAACATTCCGACCAACGCTGAATAAATCATTAATGCCCACTTTCCAATGGTCTCCAAATGGATGATGACCCAATGTAAGTACAGAACTATCGCCAAAACTAATAAAAGCATTGTAAATTTTTGCTTCCAGTAGAATCTTTTTGATGGATTTCAGGGCCAAACCCTTTCCAAATGCACCGGAATCGATCCTGATATCCGAAGTATCAAAGCCGACCGTCATTGCGCTCTCGTCCAATACAAAACCCGGATGGTCCGAAGTGTAGATTTCATCTTGTTCGGCTGCTTTCCTGGCGGTACCCAGGGCAATATCAAAGTATCCAAGTGTAAGAACATTGAAACGAAAAAGCTGAGAAAACAGATTCATCACCTCTATCTCCACATGAACAGGATGTTTTGCTGCATTCCTGTTAAGGATGGAAAACACGGAATTTTCACGATAAATACTCAACACCGCTTCCAGACGCTCTACCTCCTCGCTGATGATATAGAAGACCCTGTCCGCAATTTCATCCTCGGTTCCTGGCAGAAGCATATCCAGTCGGGTACCCATCGAGTACATATTACGATATGGATTACTTTCACTCATTAATACATGGGATGTAAATCCACGTCTGTTAATTTAAAATGGATAATATGCCTGCAGTTTTATATCTTTACCCTTTAAAGTCAAAGATAGTATATTATGCCGGAATCTGTAAAAACAGGAATTGCTTCCATTGGGATGTCAGGAACAATTTTTCATTGTCCCCTACTCAAGGCAAATCCGGATTTTGAAATAGTTAGCATTCTTGAGAGAAGCCATGAATACAGCAAAGCGTTATATCCTGAATGTAGAATTGTGAGAAATTTTGAGGATCTCTGCAATGATCCGGAGATCGAACTGATCATTATTAATACCCCTGACCAGACCCACTATAACCTGGCAAAAACCGCACTCGAAGCCGGAAAAGATGTTGTGGTTGAAAAACCATTTACTCTTACTTCCAAGGAGGCGGATAAATTGATCCAATTAGCCCGGAATAAGGGACTTCTGCTTACAGTGTTTCAAAACAGGCGCTGGGACGGCGATTTTTTGACGGTAAAAAGCATTATAGAGAAGGGGTTGGTGGGCAGGTTAACTGAATTTGAATCTCACTTTGATCGCTACCGGAATTTTATTAATGATGATACCTGGAAGGAGGATCCGGAAAGTGGAAGCGGTACGTTGTACAACCTTGGATCTCATATGATCGATCAGGCTCTGGTCCTGTTTGGCATGCCTGAAGGAGTTAGCGCTGATGTCCGTATCCTGCGATCGGGAGGAAAGGTTGACGACAGTTTCGATTTGCGCCTGGAATATGCGAAGGTCCGTGTAACAGTAAGGGGTGGTTACCTCGTGAGAGAGCCCGGTCCCCGGTACATACTTCATGGCACAGAGGGGTCATTCCTGAAGTGGGGCATTGATCCACAGGAAGAAGCGCTAAAAGCAGGAAAAAAGCCTGGAGGTGAAGATTGGGGAGTTGAACATACTGGCAATTACGGCTTACTGAATACGAAAATTGACGGATTGCATTTCAGAGGCCGGATCGAGACGATTCCTGGAAATTACCTGGCGTATTATGATAATATTTTCCGCGTTATCAGGTATGGAGATTCGCCTGCAGTTCCCGCTCAGGAGGCGGCAAATGTGATTCGGGTGATTGAAGCGGCATACCGGAGTGCCAGGGAGAAACGGGTGATTGAGTTGTAAGAGGAAGTATCAGGGCATGGAAAGGGGCTTCGTTGTTTTTGTTGAGATACGTATTGACGAATTTTCAAAGCCTCATTGTATCAGCGCTATATAATGCCCATCAGAAGGGGGTTCAATTTCTGCAATATTCCTTTTTAATATGCTTTTGGCCGACCATTCACTTTTAAGAATATTAAGCCAGGCTATTGTTGGTGAATGATCAAAACCGGTTAGGTCAACCATAACGCTCCCCTTTTCCGGAAAGTAGACAGCGTATTCCTCACTCGTGACAGCCCTGCAATAGGCTTCACCGGATTCTCGCTCAAGCAACAGATCGTTATGGGGCAAAGCCTTAAAGAAGTCCATGCTATCTGAAAGTTCCCTCATGCTGTGGATCACCGCACATGCAGTATCGTTGAGTCCCTGCCCCGATGGTGGCCTGTGAAACCGTGAAGAGGCGCAACCCATCAGAACATTCTGAATAAAATTTTCAATACCATCCCTGCTAGTTTTATGCGTGCCAGCATCATTGCCATATACTTTGACGTTGTTGACAGGCCGTACCTCACTCATTTTCTCAAGATGCCGGAATTGTTTTAAGCCATTCGCCCAATGGTCATCCGATGACTGGTGGTTATTCTGCGAAATGTCCACGAAGGTAAATATATCCGGGTTATCGAAAGTTTCGGCATGAAACGCATGGCTGAGGTCATGCGGATCCCACATCTCGGAGGTTTCAACCTTTCTGCCTGTTTCCCACGCTTTCTTCATGATATATGTGGCCCAGAATTTTCCCCAGTCTGAAGTCACGGACGTTTCATTATCCATGCAGTACAAAATATTATCATACTGCAGACTGTAACTTAGCAGTTTATCCACATATTTCTGCTGAAACCATAAGACAGGAGCCAGCGCCATCTGTGACGGTACGGACCTGAAAAAGTTATTCTCTGTATAGATAGGATGTGAAGGAACCGCTTCGGGAAGTTTCGATCTGCGGCTGTCATAGTTGATATTGTTTTTCGGGTTGAAAGGGTTGACTTCCCAATTTTCCCTGTAGAAATCAAAGGTAGCCCAGATTTCAATTTGCACGATAATCTTTCGCTGCGAGGTTTCATCGAGAAAAGCCGAAAACCGCTTCCAGTATTCATCATTCCAACTATCGAGATCATACTTCCCTGACTTAAGTTTTAGGAACGGCCATACATCGCCACTATCCCTGGATGACATCGTGTTCCTGACATAGTTGCCTCCAATGGAAGTCAGATGTTCAAGTTGTTTCTTTACATCAGCCGATTGAAAGAGATTATCATTATTGCTCCCTCCCAACAACAGTGTTTCCTGTCCGTGGTATTGCCAGTAGAAGGGATGTTCATGGCTGGCCACAATCCCGTCTGTTGATGAGCCAGCCTGAGTAGATGTATTGTTTTGGCAGGATGGAGCAAGAGCGGACAGGATAAACAGAACACTTGTCAGTTTCATAACGGGAATTTAAAGGTTGAGAACTGCTGGTACAGACTGTCGGTGGTTTGAAAATCAAGAAAACCGGATGATTTGATCAGGATTCTATGGATAAAACTGATACTGTCACCTTTATTCAGATCCAGGGATTGAGGCGGAAGTGCCTTGTTGTAAGCCTGCCTGGCCAGATTATTCACCGCGAAAAGCCCATAGTTCCGGGCATGCCAGAAAGCGGGGAATCCAAAATTTTGTGGATGATCAAATATTGCAACGCAGATGCTATCACCGTCTACGACAGCTGAAACTGATACCCATTTGGCTGATGTTCCCCAAACCGCGTCTCCTTCCTTTCCGTTTGAAGCAACATAGCGGCCATTTTTCCCCATGTCCTCTCCTTCTTCCTCTGTTCCGGGTTGAAGATTCCCGTTGAGCGTAACCTGAGGAGTATGAAAATCGGACCTGAATTCATGAGCAAGCCTGATGGCAAATAGCCCTTCCTTGTTATCGTTGAAATGAATTTCCTTGAGGGGATAAAGAACACAGCAACGGGTCAGTGTCCAGAAATGATCACGAATTTCAAATCTATATATGGCTTTCTCTGTCATCATAGCCACACCCGAACCGTCTATCCAGGTATTATATGCTGTAAAACCACATCCGTTACCCCGATTCTCGTCGATGAATACGGAGTCGGTGGCGATGTGTCCGTAATGCTGTTTTTGGTTTTGCGAAATGGCTAAGGAGTTGTTCCAGAAATCGATACCGTTTATGTCGCCATAATTAAACCAGAGTCCGCTTTGATGTGGGTGGTCCATAGATTCATAGGGCCGTGGATCGAAAGGGTAGCCACGTGTGACCGGAATGCCGTCGATGGTATTTACCGGAAAAAATAAGGGCTTATACAGTGAATCGGAGAACTGGAACAGGGTCAGAAGTTCACCCGAACAGGTAACACCGATGGTAGAACCACCCGGATCATAATCCAGATACAGGGTCTTTTCATCAATCTTCTGAGAAGGATGACAACCCTGAAGGAGAATGGCGGATAAAACAATATATTTTAATACTCGCACTCCTTGGCTTTCAGGATTAAAAATAAGGCTGCAGGGAGAGTATCGCGTGATCCCGCAGTCGGTAATCGTATAGCTGGAATCTTATCAGAGTTTCATCTCCCAGCCGGGTTCATACTCACGAGTCCATAGCTGCATTCCTTCACCATCATCCATAATATGGCCATTTTTGGGATCAGTCCGAAGTGTCCGCCCCACTTTCTGGGAGATATTTCCGAGATGACAAAGCAGGTTTGTTACCGCACCCTCGTAGATTGGTGAATGCTGTTTTTCACCATTACGGATAGCATTGATAAAATTCTGAAAATGATAAACATCAAGAAGGCCCTCTCCCAATGTATCGATGGTTGCACTTGCCTGTTCTTCCGCCATTTCCTTGATAACCTGATTTTTCTTATCATAGGCCGTGTACCCATTTCTATCGAGGAGCACCGTTCCTTCCGTCCCATGGATGGTTGCACCGCGTCCACGATTATGATGCTGGAAACTGTTGCAGCTTCTACCCTCCCATGTAATTAGTTTATTTTCAGGAAACTCGTAGTTTACCACCTGGGTATCATAAAATTCCCAGTCGTCGTCGTAATGATAACGACCGCCACCTGAGGACACTTTTACCGGGAAATCTACACCGAGTGCCCAGCGGCAGATATCAATTTCATGGGTTCCATTGTTATTGATCTCACCGGTACCATAATCCCAGAACCAATGCCAGTTGTAGTGAACCCAAATATCCTGATAATCACGGCGAGGGGCCGGGCCCTGCCATAGATCCCAGTCGAGCCACTCGGGAACAGGTACCTTCCTGCCTTTGCCTATCGGTGCGCGGTCATTGGCATACCAGGCAAATCCTTCATAGGCACGACCGATAATGCCTTCCCTGATATCTTTTACCGCTTGAATGGACGTTGGTGCTGATCTCTGTTGATTGCCCATCTGTACGATTTTCCCGTATTTTTTCTGAGCTTCAACAAGTATCTCTCCTTCCTCCGGATTATGGCTGCAAGGCTTTTCAACATAAACATGTTTGCCCGCCTGAAGCGCCATCAATGCCATTGGAGCGTGCCATTGCTCAGGTGTAGCGATTGTAATAGCATCCAGATCCGGCTGTTCGAGTAATTTTCGAACATCGATAAAGGCTTTTGGTTTCTTTCCTGTGAGATCCTGCACCATTTTTATCGCTTGTTCACGAACTCTTGAATCCACATCACAGATGTAAGCAATGTTTACGTTTTCAATTTTGGCCAGGGCACTGACATGCGCTTTCCCCCTGCCGTTAACACCCACGACTGCCACATTCAGTTTTTCATTCGCTCCCGGAACAGAAGCGTAAATTCCTGGTTTAAGATAAAGACCGCCAAGTGTCAAGGCTGCTGTGCCGACAGCTGTTTTTTTGATAAATTCTCTTCTTGATTTATCCATTTCAAATCATGTTTAGTCGAGTACTTTAATTTTTATTCCTCTAAAGGAAACCTCATTGCCATGGTCCTGCAATAATATGTGTCCTTCAGGTGCTTCGCCAAAGTTGGGCCATTTCACATACTTGCTTTCAGAAACCAGCTTTTTGAATTGGTCGCTTCCCCTCTCATACTCCAAAACTTTAAAGCCGTTGTACCAATGTTCAACGTGATGGCCTTTTGAAATGATCCTGATATCGTTCCACTGGCCGATAGAATTCGGCCGTTTATTTTCTGCTTTGATGAGGTCATAGAGTGAACCAAACGTCCGGCTACCCTCATGATTTCCAAGGAGGGCATCGGGATGATGGTTATCATCCAGAATCTGGTATTCCAGTCCGATGGCTGAGCCGGAATTCCCTTCTTCCTGTTCGGTAACAAAATATTTGATCCCGCTATTAGCGCCTTCCGTGATCCTGACCTGCGCCTGCAATTCAAAATCGGAGTACTGGTCAACCGTTACGATGTCGCCACCATTCTGCGATTCATTGCCATTAGATGCAAGTACAGTGATTTCTCCGTTTTCTATCTGCCATCCTTTTTCAGGGAAAGCATCCTGATACGCCCTCCGCCATCCGTTCGAGGTCTCACCGTCAAACAAAAGTTTCCATCCATCCGCCTTCTCTCCGTCGGTAAGCTTGTTTACAAGATATGATTTGATCTTTGCCGGCGTTTCGGTTTTATACAGGTCAAGATTTTCGGTAAGTATCCTGACATTCTTCCACATGATCTGTTCGCCAACTTTGGAGGAATCTGTCCCCACAGAATGAACCTGAAGGGCGATGAATCCCTCTGGCGTCATCTCATCCCACAGATTGGTTACGGGAATATCATTCACCCAGGTACAGATATTATTCCCGATGGCTTCCACCCTGAATTTATTCCAAACTCCGTTTTTGAATGCAGTTCTTGCCGTAGCATCTTCAGGATCATTAAGGGGATACAGCCACCCTCTGCGGGCTTCGTCATAAATACCACCGGTAAATGCACGGTCGGAAGGATCGATCTCTACCTGATAGCCATGAACCCTGCCATTCATATATTCCGGCAAGCTCTCACTACGTATCTGGATTCCTGAATTCATTTCAGGATTAACTTTGAATTCGACCTCAAGAATAAAATCGCCGTAAATGTTTTCCGTGCACAGAAAACTATTTGGTGAATCAAATACAGTTGTTCCGACGATGATGGAGTCTTTTACTTCATATGTGGCCTCTCCACCCCGCTGAATCCATCCCGAAAGATCTTTTCCATTGAAGAGATATTTCCATTCTGGTTTTTTCGTGTCCGCACACGAAATCAGGCCAAGCAACAGAAAAGCAGTAAATGCATGCAAAAAGTATTTTTTCATGGTTAAAGTAGGTTACAATTAATGAGTCGAAAATTACATAAAAAAAATTCGAAAGCGAATATAAATCACATTTTTGAGAGAAGTTGCTTCAGCCATTGTTTAAATTCTTCCCCAAAGTCATCGCGTTTAAGGCCATAAATGACATTTGTTTTGAGGAAGTCCAGCTTGCTGCCTATATCGTGCCTGACACCGTCGAACCGAAGACCATACATCTCCCGGTCTTTCACCATAAGGTGCATTGCATCCGTCAGTTGTATCTCACCATTTTTTCCGGGTTGTACCCTGTCGAGGTATTTGAAAATCTCGGGTGTAAAGATATACCGGGAAGCGATGGCAAGGTTTGACGGTGCTTCTCCAACCTCAGGTTTTTCAACGAAATCATGGATTTTGTATACATCCGACTTGATCTCCTGGCCCGCGATCACGCCATACCGGGATACAAGTGAGGGATCTACTTCCTCAAGTGCCACCACCGGTCCAAGGTACTCATTGTAAATATCAATCAGCTGTCTCATTACCGGAATGGCAATGTTTGATTCAATAAGTGTATCACCGAGAAGAACTGCAAAGGGTTCTCCGTTAACGTGATTTTTAGCATATTTCACTGCATCACCCAAACCATTCAGCTCCTTTTGCCAGATAAAATGAATATCCGCCAATTCGGTAATGTTTCTTATAGCACGAAGCTCTTCCTCCTTGTTTTTTTCAGCAAGTTGCATTTCCAGTTCAAAGTTCCGGTCGAAATGTTCTTCAATGGCCCTTTTTCCTTTTCCGATAATCATGAGGATATCCGTGATACCTGAAGCAACGGCTTCTTCCACCACATGCTGTATCGTCGGCGTATCGACAATTGGAAGCATCTCCTTTGGTTGCGATTTTGTGGCCGGTAGGAAACGTGTGCCAAATCCTGCGGCCGGAATGACGGCTTTCTTTATCATACTAATTAGTTTCTACATCCTTACAAACAATCTCCGGCTTTAAGATTTCAATACCAATTTCTGAAAGACTCTTTTCCAGATTTGTATACATGGTATCATCGGTGTACGTACCAATGATGGCGCCTCCCGATCCGGTAAATTTCGCACTGGCTCCTATAGCCCGTGCTGTTTCAACCATATTCAGATTTTTCGGGCTGATGTTCATCACAGACTTCCGAATATCAAAGTTGCGGTCAATGAGATCCTCAACATGCTTATCTCCTGCAAGAAGCCTACTGTACATCTCATCGGTAAGTGCCTTCCATTTACTTATGGCATCAAGTACCCGACGATCCTTAAAGTGGAAGCGTTCGCGAAAATCATTATGTGTTACCTCTGAGCCCTCGGAAAGGTCCTTTCTCCACGCAATATAAAGGTTGGGGAGCAATTCCCTGTCAAGGGTTTTATAAATACCGAAGCCCTGTCGCTTCATAAAACTTTCTTCAAAATCCATAAATACCGGACATTCATATGCCTGTGCAACCCTGTCCTGCAAGCCGGCTGAAATTTTAAGTTCTTCGAGTTCAACCGATAGAACGAGATTCGCCAAAACGGGTTTGGGGATTTCGATACCGAAAAATGACATAAGGGCTCTCATACAGGCTGTAATAATGGCACTCGAACCGGCCAGACCCAACCGGTAAGGGATATCCGATTTATAACGGATGGTAAAGTTTCGGTCAATCAGGATGATTTCATTCTGCTCACAGTATTCATAAAATCGTTTCACCGCTGCCTTTAATAGCCTGAGGCCTCCATAGTATCCATACAGACGGACATCATGTACCAGGGCTTTCATACTCGTAAAAACGGCAGTATCATATTCGGCAGGCAAAATTTCCAGTTCGGGCGATTCATACAGGATCACTTCTGCCTTGAAATTCTTAAACAGGAAGGCGATTGTTTTTCCGAAATAGCCGTCGGAAGGGTTGCCGATCAAGGCGGCTCTGGGGTATGATACGGTTTTAATGATCACGGGCTGCTGGGTTATAACGATACATTTTCAGGCTCCCTGAAAATCCTGAATTTCGCAATCCCAAGCTTCTGGAGCATATAAGCCAGCGATGTCTTTAGTACACCGATACCGTATACCGAACTGCGTTTAAGGTTAATGGAGGAAGCCTCTTCAAAATATTTTGTTGGACAGGTGATTTCTGCAATATCAAAGCCCGCATAAAAAATCTGGGCCAGCATCTGGTTGTCGAACACGAAATCATCAGAATTCGCCATATAGTCGATCGACCGGAGTACTTTTGCTGAAAAAGCCCTGTACCCTGAATGGTATTCAGAAAGTTTCTGGTTCATCAGGATATTCTGTACCAGTGTCAGAATTCTGTTAGCTACGTACTTGTATAAGGGCATTCCGCCCTTTAACGCCCCTTTTCCAAGTATCCTGGACCCAAGCACCACTTCGAAGACATCGTTGGCGATGAGGTGGCACATAGAGGTAATCAGCTTTGGTGTATACTGATAATCGGGGTGCAACATTACCACTATGTCGGAATTCAGCTCAAGGGCTTTGTTGTAACACGATTTCTGGTTACCCCCGTATCCCTTGTTTTGCTCATGACTGACAATGTGTGTAATCCCCAAACCCTTTGCAACAAGGAGTGTATTGTCATAACTTTTATCATCAACCAACACAACTTCATCGACCACTTCAAAAGGGATTTCCTCGTATGTCTGTTTTAACGTTTTGGCTGCATTGTAAGCCGGAAGCACAACGGTGACCTTCTTTCCCTTAATCATTCTTACTATTTGTTTTCTTTTCGCATTGCAAATACAAAACCATTTTTCTCAGCAATAATTTCGAGTTGTGGATATGCATCCAAATATTTCGCCTTACGCTGAATTTTAAATACAAAATACGCGGGCCGGTCTATTTCCCCGTTCAGTAACCAACCCGTATCCGAGGCTCTTTCATCCTCATAGGGTTTCATCTGCGCGTAGAAAAGATGAGCGTAACTTTTAAATCCGAGCGTAGCTATGTATACTTTCCTGTTTTGGAGCGACTGATAGAATTCAATAGCAGCCCTTTGACTGTAACCCTCTATTTTAGGTGTAATGAATACTATTGTAAAGTAAATAAAAAAGATCGTACCGGCAAAAAGACCGGGAATTGCAGCGTTGATTTTCTTCTTATAAAACAGGAAATAAACTGTGCAGACAAGAAATAATAATCCGGGTATGATCTCCCACCACGACCACCGGACGACAGCCATCAGATTGGCTGTTGCAAACGGGTCTTTAATAATGCCGGAATCAATGATCTCATGACTGTATTTCCCGATAACCGGAAGGGCTGCCACTGCCAGTGCATAAATGGAAGCGATCACTACAAGGAGGATCTTTGTCCATCTTGGCCATTTGTATTCACCCTTATACAGTTTCCACACAAAAACGGTTGCTATAAAGGTAAGCGGGAAGTAACAAAGAGAGCTGTAATGAACGATCTTGGTCTGAACAATTGTAAAAAGTATAAGCACAGTCCAAAAAAGGATTTTCATCCAATATCCGAAGGCCTGTTGTCTTTCAGTCTCTCCCGTTTTTCTAAACAGCATCGGCAATGCAAGAACCGAAGCAGGAAAAACACCTGCCAGGAGAATCACAAAATGATAAAGGAGAAACCCGCCGTGGCCGGCATCATGTGTCGTAAAAAGCCGTATCTGATAAACAATGAAATCCCGTATAATACCGAAATTCCCACTCAGGATCTGTAGAATAAACCATAACCCTCCGGTAAGGACAATCACCACGAAAAAAATTACAACATCCCTCACCGTGGCATTGATTCGAAATCTGCGGTGAATCAGATAAATGATAAAGACGAATGTCAGGATTAGTACTGCCACTGGGCCCTTCGTAAGTATCGCAAGTCCGATAAAAAAGGCTGACAATGCGATGTTCTGAGCGCGTTTCCGATCGTAAATGAAATAGTAGCTTAAACGGGATATTCCGAGGAAAATAAACAGGTTAAACCATGGATCGATGATGCCGGATTTGAAATAGAAAAAAGGAAGGATGCTTCCGGCATAGACCAGCATCCAAAGAAAACCAAATTGATCATTATAGCTGCGTCTTCCCGTATAGAACAGCGTAATGAGGGTGAAAATACCACATACGGCATTAGGAAACCGGGCGGCGAACTCATTGATGCCAAACATCTTCATTGAAACTACCTGCATCCAGATGAAAAATGGCGGTTTTTCCCAGAACGGCATAAAATTGATCCTGACCGTAAGGTAGTCGCCGGTAGTCATCATTTCCCGGGCGGATTCCGCAAAGTTGATCTCGTCCCAATCGAAAAGATGAACACAACCCAGGAAAGGAATAAACAGGAACAATCCTGCCAGGAGAGCTATGCTCCACGCTTTTACAGTATTACTCATCTTGAACTTTTTCTGAAAAAAGAAATCAATGGCCTGTCCAGCCAGTCTTTCTTCCAGTTATTGACATATCGCGTGAAAATCATAACCGCAAGTCCTCCAAGGACGGCACCGCCAAGAACATCTTCGGGAAAATGTTGGCCGAGGTAAATCCTTGAATATCCGACCAGCACAGCCAGTATGAAAAGGGTGATTTTAAGAGGCAGACTCCTGCAGATAAACGCCAGTCCAAACCAGATAGCAAATGCAGTAGCGGTATGTCCGGAAGGAAAACTATGATAGGAATACAGATGGATGCCAGGTATAGTCCGTAGGTACATACCCATTTCACCGAGGTATTTTACGGGTCGGAGATGACCTGGAAAAACCAGATTCTTCAGTAGCTGCACAAGGATACCTGAAACTGCCCAGGTAAGTAACAGGTAAAATCCATTCCTTACCCGCCGGAAAAAGACAAGAATGATAATGATAATTGCAGTCAGACCGTTCCCAAGCCAGGTAAACCCTATCATGCATATATCCAGAAAATTGGAGTGACATGTCGTCAGTTTAAAGAAAAGTTGTGGTTTTGGATACAAATACAGGAATAACAGTCCCGTCATTAGAAAAAGGTAAAACAGCAGAATTATGATTCGGTTCCGGGAAAATATGCTAACTATATCCACTGGTTTTGTTGGTCTGAAATTTATATTCTATTTTATAAGTTTATAACCTGAATCCAGGCCCTTCCTGACAGCGGGAAGGCCCTGTACCATCCAGGCAGGTTGTGGCTGACCTTTAAGGTAGTGATCAAAAAACTGCATCATTCTGATGCTCAGATCCACACGGTCGGGCCATTTGGAAAGGTTGTGGTCTTCATCATTATAGCTCAGCAACCATGCGGGTTTGTCAAGACGTCGCAATGCGGTAAAAAATTCAATACCCTGATACCAGGGAACAGATCCATCCGCATCATTGTGCATAATAAGCAACGGAGTATGAATCTCAGGAACAAAGAAGAGCGGTGAGTTCTCAATAAATAATTCCGGTTTCTCCCAGAGAGTAGCCCCAAGGCGGCTTTGTGTGTGCTCATACTGGAACATCCGGCTCAGGCCAGTCCCCCACCTGATCCCTCCGTAAGCACTGGTCATATTGCTTACCGGAGCTCCCGCCATTGCTGCACTGAAAAGGTTCGTCTTTGTCACAATATATGCCACCTGATATCCGCCCCAGCTCTGCCCCTGCAGGCCCAGCCTGGTTGTGTCGATATACGAAAACTGAGAAGCCATAGCCCTGGTTCCTGAAATAACCGCATCACAGACGCTCTTTCCGGGATGACCAATCCTGTATGTAATATCGGGTACAAAAACGACGTAACCGTTACTCGTGCACCATGGAATGCTGATGATTGAACGGCTGGGTGATGGAATTTTATGAGTGTACAATTGCTCTGAATTTCGCTCATAAAAATATACGAGCATTGGGTATTTCGCTGACGGATCTATGTTTTCCGGAGTGTAAAGGATCCCTTTGAGATTCTCCCCCGTATACGAGGTCCAGTTTACCAGCCTGGCGTCGCCCCAAAGGTAATTTTCAGCCTGAGGGTTGCATTCCGACACTCTTGTCTTTACCTTGAACCTATCATCGGTCACATAAATATCGGGGTATAGCCTGAAGCTACCTTTACGGAAGATATAGGTTTGATTGTCACCTGCTCTCTGAAGACCTGTATATGCCTCCATGGATTGGAGCACCAGCCTGGGTGATGAATGCCCGTCGGGAAAAAGGTAGGCCACTCCGCGTTGCATGGTTAGCTCACTCAGCGTACTTAGATACAACGGCTTTTTCAGATCCAGAAAGTACTCATCTTTGTCAAGACTGATATACCTCAGGCGGAGATTATTCTTTCTGCCGTACCCATTTGAAAGACAAAAAGGCATAGTTAACCCCGAAGGGTCTACGCACCATGCATCATAGCGATCATAAAGAATTACAAATTCATCATTTTCAGAAAAGCCAGCCATACCGTAACTGTCGGGCAATTGTGGTATGTCATTTTCCTCATCATAAAAATTCTCTTTAATACCCTTTGTTATGTTCAGCCTCTCTCCGGTTGAGATGACGAAGGAATGCCAGCTGCTATCTGCAGGTTGATACCATACCAGGTACTTTCCGAAGGGTGAAAGGTGTACGGTACTTCCATTCTTTTCCAGTACCTGCTTCCTGCTTCCGTCGGTCGCGTTAATCAGCCATGCATTCCTATAGGGTATGCCTTCCCATGAAGTCTGCCTCATATATGGTGCCCTTTCATATCCCAGTACATGGGGCCCATTTCCGCCATGCATCATCATAACATCTTCTACGATACTATCTGCCAGTTGCACCATGTATTTCTCTTTCATGAAGTACACCGCAGTATAATTCTTTTTCCGCAATTCATTCAGTCGTTTCTTCTGCTGTGGCTGAAGCAAAGGATCCTGCCATGACCAGATATCAAGATGAGGCTTTTCCTCTTCAAGAAGGGTATCTTCATCCGTCCGTTGGGGCCGGGGTGCAGTACCAAAATAAAGTCGGCTCGCGTCATCCGAAAACCAGGGCTGGCCATTTCGGCTTACACTCCATCCAGGATACAAAGACGGAGTAATCGAATCTACAGCAATAACGGCATTCGGATTTCCCAGTTCCCAGTAATATAATGAAGTAGCAGAGTCTTCGGACGTATCCGCTGATGCGATGAAGGCGGTACAAATACCCTCCTTATCTGTCGCGGTTTGCCATGTCAACCCTTTCGCCTCCCTTATTATATTCAGCGACCCATCGGGAATGATCATTGCATAGGTCACACTGACCGGAATACTGTCTTTAGCGAGTTGCTGAAAGACCAGTAGGCTGCCGTCTTCAGACATGCTGTAATCATATATATTTTCGTAGGAAAATGAATGTTTACTTTCCGGATTATACAGTGTAAGATTCGCCAGTTTATATTTTGATTGCAGCTTCCTGAATTTATTTTCTGTACGATCCGACCTTAGAGAGTCCTTATCCGAAACATTCTCTCTCTTTTCATAATAACCGTAGTAACTTATCCATTCCCTTCCTTTTTCCGGAACATAAAATGATCGGACATTGGGAAATTTTACTACCTCACCGGAATGAAGATTATATACGAAAACAGAATCTTTCGGGTACTCATCCTTTTTCTTCTCTTCTTTTTTGAATTCCCGAATAAGTCCGGCAGGCGGTAGTATTTTCCCGACAAGAAATCCTGAACCAGGTGTCACTTTAACCTCTGTGGCCCGCTGAATCGTATCGGCAGATCCGTTTTTCACATTATAAATACAAAAGAACCCGTCACCTTTACCGGGTTTCACCTCGTAGCACACGAAATTACCGTCATCTGTAATCAGTACTTGTGAAATGGTCTTCCAGTCATCGTAAATGCCATGATTCATCGGGACCTTATGCTGAGCGTACACCGGCAAAAGTACTGACAGGAGAAAAATGAGAGTAAGTACGGTTTTATTCTTCATAACGATTTAAGCTGTTTCACTTCCCTGAATAAAGAGCAGGTATTTGCCGAGCATGAAAAAACCAGTATTTCGCGACTCTGGCCACGAATTTTCATCAAACTATTCCTGAGATACAATGGTGCAAAAAAAGAATTTTAAAGATATATTATTTTTACAAATTAGCACTAAATTTAGGGCCTCCAAGTTATTTAGAATTGTTCTCTTAGTGCTTTTTTCTATTTTTGGATCGCTCGCGTTCAGGATTCACGGGAAAGACTACCCTACTTCAAAATGCCAGAAACCGTGCAGGAAGAAAGATTAAACTATGCATCTTCAATATTTATTCAATGCTGATGAAAATGAACGAATTACTCGACAGGTTTATTGAAATATTTGGTGAAAACAAAGCGAGTGTTCCTGGTGTGTTTTTTTCCCCCGGTAGGGTGAATCTTATCGGTGAGCATACTGATTACAACGGCGGCTATGTTTTTCCCTGTGCCCTCGATTTTGGAACCTATCTTGTCATCCGGAAAAACGGGACAAACAATCTGAATTTTGCCACTACCAATTTCAAAGATCGCGGACAGGTATCCCTAAGTGAACCGCTTATAAAACATGACAATCACTGGTATAATTATCCTCTGGGTGTTGTCGATCAGTTCATGAAAAAAGGTGCCCGGTTTGAAGGTCTTGATTTTTTATTCTCGGGTGAAATTCCAAACGGGGCCGGACTTTCTTCTTCAGCTTCGATAGAAACTGTTACCGCCTTTGCACTCAATGTGATATTCAACCTCGGGGAGGACCGGATTGATATTGTAAAACTTTCGCAAATGGCGGAAAATCTGTTTGTTGGCGTAAACTGTGGTATCATGGATCAGTTTGCAGTAACCATGGGTAAAGAAAACCATGCTATTTTTCTGAATTGTGCCACCCTGGAGTATGAGCTTGTCCCGCTGGTCATGGATGGGTACAGTCTCATTATTTCAAACACGAATAAACGAAGGGGGCTGTCAGATTCTAAGTATAATGAACGCAGATCTGAATGCGAGGCAGCTGTTGAGATGCTTGGAAAAGAACAGGAACTGGAGAATCTCAGCCAGATCAGTTATACCAGATTTATGGAACTGAAGAGACTGATCAGTTCCGAAACAGTATTTCAAAGGGCAAAGCATGTCATCTCTGAGAACAAGCGTGTCACTGATGCGATTACGGCATTGAGATACAATGACCTTGTATCTTTTGGCCAGCTTATGAATGCGTCTCACGACTCACTACGAGATGATTATGAGGTTACTGGTAAAGAGCTTGACACACTAACTGAAGAAGCAAGGAAAGTCCCCGGAGTACTTGGCTCCAGGATGACCGGTGCAGGCTTTGGCGGATGCACTGTCAGCCTGGTAAGATCAGATGCAGTGGATACTTTCAGGGAAGAGGTAGGTAAAAATTACACAAGAAGGACCGGACTCACGGCTGATTTCTATATTGCCAATGTGGGTGACGGGACCAAACAAATCGGTTGAGTTATGACTGGAAATTGGGAAAGAAGGTGGCATCCGCTTCTGAACGAATGGGTGATTCTGGCCGCCACAACAGCGAACAGGCCCTGGTCGGGTGACACACTCGAAAACCTTGAAAACCTTGAACCTGTGCATGATCCGGAATGCTATCTCTGTCCGGGTGTGACACGTGCATCAGGTATCACAAACCCTGATTACCACAACCCTTTTGCCTTTACCAACGATTTTGCCTCTTTTTCCATGGATGCTCCGGATGTGCATAGCGAAAAGGTCTTTGAAATTACCGAACCCGTTCATGGCACCTGCCGTGTTATATGCTTTTCGCCGGTCCATAACACGACGCTTGCCGAGCTGTCACAGAAAGAAACCGATGCAGTTTTCAATATCTGGAAGGATGAATTTGCGACGCTCAGCAGCCACGACAAAATCAAGAATGTACTGATGTTCGAGAACAAGGGAAAGGTTATCGGTGTTTCAAACCCACACCCTCACGGACAGATCTATGCCACCGGCTTTGTACCCAGAATTGTAGATACACAGCGGGCGGCTTTCAGCCGTTATTACGAACAGCACCGGTCACATCTTCTTACAGATCTGCTTGAACATGAGTTGAGTGATGGAGCAAGAATCATTGAATCGAACAAGCATTTCGTCGTATTTATACCTTATTTCGCACGCTTCGTATTTGAAACCTACATTGTACCCCGCCGTCATGTAGCTACCATCAGCGAACTAACCCTGGAGGAAACCGATGCTTTGTCTGAGATTTTTAAACATACCCTTGTGCGCTTCGATAACCTCTTCAATATTTCTCTGCCAAATATAACCATGCATCAGAATGCCCCATGCGACGGAAAAACAGAATCGTCGCTGTTTCATTATCATATTGAATTCTACCCGCCGATGCGTTCGCCCGATAAACTGAAGTACCTCGCCGGCTTCGAATCGGGCGGAGGAAACATTATCAACCCCGTAAAACCGGAAGAGGCAGCCGCACAGATGAGGGACGCCGGGATTGTTCATTACAAACAATGATCATTGGAGTCAGGAGTTATTCGGCACAAAGAATACAATTGAACCTTACGGCATTTTTACGGCAATCGTACGGCATTTCCTTCTAAACGACTTCTATCCCCCTCTCTTTCAGCCATATCAGGCTTTGTTCCCTGAGCTTAAATTTCTGGATTTTTCCGCTCGCAGTCATGGGATAATTATCGAGGAAAAAAACATATTTCGGAATTTTATGTCTTGATATCTTCCCGCGGCAAAAATCCCTTACATCTTCCGCTGTGAGCCGGGTATTTTCCTTCAAAATAATAAATGCACCGACTTCTTCACCATATTTCCGGCTTGTAACGCCTGCAACTTCGACATTTTTTATCTCTTCCATCTGGTACAGGAAGTTCTCGATCTCCCTTGGATAAATGTTTTCCCCTCCCCTGATGATCATGTCTTTTATACGCCCGGTTACTTTAACGTATCCTTCTTCATCCATTACACCAAGATCACCGGAATGAAGCCAGCCATCATCGTCGATCACATGCTTTGTCTCTTCGGGGTTATTATAGTAGCCCTTCATAACATTGTAACCACGGCAGCATAACTCACCCTGAATATTGGGCTTGCATACGTTTCCTGTCTCTGGATCCTTAACACTGACTTCAACGAAGGGCAGGGCTTTACCTACTGTTGTAGCTCTGATTTCCGGAGAATCACTGGTCTTGGTGGCGGTCATGCCCGGAGATGACTCTGTAAGGCCATATACAATGATGATTTCCTTCATGTTCATTTTCTCCATCACCTCCTTCATCGTGGCAACGGGGCAGAGAGAACCCGCCATTATGCCCGTCCGGAGAGAGGTAAGATCAAACATACTGAACATCGGATGGTGTAATTCGGCGATAAACATCGTGGGAACACCATAGAGAGCTGTGCATTTTTCTTTTTGAACTGACGCCAGTACCATCAGTGGATCAAAGTTTTCAACCATCACCATGGTCACACCGTGATTGAGAGCCGCACAGACAGCCAGGACACAACCGAAGCAATGAAAAAGTGGGACACAGACGCAAAGACGATCGTCGGTGGAATAGTTCATACAATCGCCGATGGTGAGCCCGTTGTTTACGATATTGTGGTGGGTCAGCATAACACCTTTGGGGAAACCTGTAGTGCCTGAAGTATACTGCATATTCACCACGTCATGGCATTTTAAGGTATCCCGGATACTATCCAACGTTGAATTGTCACGCTGATTTCCCATTAACATAAGCTCCATGGAACTGTACATTCCTCTGTGTTTTTCCGGACCGATGAATATCACGTTTTTCAGCTCAGGGAACCTTGCACTTTCCAGGTGTCCCCGCTCACATTCTCTCAGTTCAGGTATAAGTTCATAAATCATCGCCACATAGTCACTGTCCCGAACACCATTAACGAGACAAAGTGCTTTCAAGTCGGAGTTACGAACAAGAAAATCAAGTTCATGTGACTTGTAGTTTGTATTAATAGTTACAAGGATGATCCCTGTTTTAGCCGATGCAAACATAAACGTAAGCCAGTCGGGCACATTATTGGCCCAGATGCCGAGTTTATCACCCGGCTTTAAACCAATTCCCAAAAGTCCCTTTGCAAGCCTGTCGACACGCTGGTTGAATTGTTGCCATGTAAAACGAAGACCGCGATCGGGATAAACCATGAAGTCATTATCCGGGATTTTAACCGCCCATTCCTCCAGAAGGTTTCCCAGTGTTTTTTCTGTAAGTTCCATAGGTTATGATCTCAAGGGTTAAAACGGGGCATAAACTACCGCCAGGATTTTGGCAGGAGCCTGACCTGCTGAATGAACATTATGCTCGATCACCGAATCATAGTATATACTATCACCAGTATTGAGCCGATAATTATCACTGCCGTAAAGGATTTCCACCTTCCCTTCGAGAACATACAGGAATTCTTCACCTTCATGTGACGAGCGTTGATATTCCCTGCCTGTGGAGGGGTCAATATTGATTATAAAGGGTTCCATATGCCGTCCGGCTTTACCACCGGCAAGGGAAAAAAATTCAAGGTGGGTATGAGCATCTCCTGAAACGCCGGTGATACTCATACCATTGGCCGGTTCATTTTTACGAATCAAAACAGGTGAGTCGATATCCTTATCGTCCAGGAAAGTTCCCAGTCTGACACCCAAGGCACGTGCAATTCTAATCAGAACTGAAAGAGCCGGAGGATCATTCCCATCCTCAATGGCAGTTAGTACTTTTTCACTTATGCCAGAGCGACCGGCAAGCTCCGATCTGCTGATGGATCTCATCTCGCGGAAGCCTGCAATCTTATTACCAATGTGGCTGACTTGTGTCATAGAACAAAAATGATTGGTTAAGCACACAAAAATAAAAGAATAATTGATTTCTGTGTTACAGAACATATCCAGTTTTCCTGATTCAGGAATTTACAACCCGGGATAATTGTTCTGTATCTGCTATTTTCAGCTGATAGAATGGAAGATAGCAAACACAGTAAAAACAATAACTTCAGTATCTAAATTCTATATAAACTGGTTTGCAGAAATTCTCCATATCCGTCTTTTGTGCTTTCGACTGCTCATTGTCTTTTTTGGAATAATTGACATTTAGCTGGAAAACCGATATTTTTAATCACCCGCCAAAACTAAAACTATGTCAAAGCACAAACAAAAAAAGTCAACACAGTCTGATGATGCTGAATCACAGGAGGTAATGCACCCCCACAGCGACAAGGTGGACATACTGAACAAAAGGTTCTACGAGGACGAGTTGAAATCCATGCAGATCGAACTTGTTAAGCTGCAGCGCTGGATAAAAGCCAGAGGCCTCAAGGTGGTCGTACTTTTTGAGGGCAGGGATGCAGCGGGAAAGGGTGGCGTGATCAAACGAATTACCCAATCCCTGAACCCCAGAATTTGTCGTGTTGTCGCACTTGGCGTACCCACAGAGCGTGAAAAAACACAGTGGTATTTCCAGCGCTATGCCTCACACCTGCCGGCCGCGGGTGAGATGGTTTTATTCGACAGGAGTTGGTACAACCGTGCAGGAGTTGAAAAAGTGATGGGCTTCTGCACAGAGGATGAATACCAGGAATTTCTTCGCTCCTGCCCCGCTTACGAACAGATGCTTATCCGTTCCGGAATAATCCTGATAAAGTACTGGTTCTCGGTAAGTGAGGAAGAACAGGAGGCCCGGTTTAGGGCACGGATCGACGACCCGACCAAAAACTGGAAAATCAGTGAAATGGACCTTAGCTCACGAACCAAATGGGATGAATATTCAAAAGCAAAGGATGTCATGTTCAATTATACCGATACCAGAAATTCTCCGTGGTGGGTTGTAGAAGCCGATGACAAGCGGCGGGCCAGGCTGAATTGCATTCATCATTTGCTTCAACAGATACCTTATGGTGAAATTGAGTCGGAACCAATAAACCTACCGGGAATTAAAAGGGAAAAAGGGTATATCAGGCCTCCGATTTCGGAGCAGACGTTTGTGCCGGATGTGTATTAGGAAGTGATCCACCTTCGCTGAAGCTACGGAGGACGCGGTCCACCTTCGCTGAAGCTACGGAGGACAAGGTCTACCTTCGCTGAAGCTACGGAGGACAAGGTCTACCTTCGCTGAAGCTACGGAGGACAAGGTCCACCTTCGCTGAAGCTACGATGGACGCGGTTTAGTGAATTAGGGATGATTTTAAGAACTCGATATTTTGAACCACATAAGGCACATAAGATTACAAAAGTCTAGAATCCCCATCACTTATTATTTGGTGATTTGGTGATTTGGTGATTTGGTGATTTGGTGATTTGGTGATTTGGTGATTTGGTGATTTGGTGATTTGGTGGATTTTGATTGTGATTTGGTGATTTGGTGATTTGGTGATTTGGTGATTTGGTGATTTGGTGATTTATGTGATTGTATTTGGTGATTTGGTGATTTGGTGATTTGAAGAGTGACCTATAGAACTTCGCTAACTTCCTAACTTCCTAACTTCCTAACTTCCTAACTTCCTAACTTCATCACCCCATCACTTCAATTTAGTGAGTTACTGAATCTGGGATGTTCTAAAAAAACGCTTTTGTCCTGGCTGATATTCCGTCGTATTTCACATTAAGGTTTAATCGGGGGGCACGGGGGAACCTGGTTTGACGTGAATATTAATTTCTGCGCTCTGCTTTATAACATGATAGAGGGTAGCTGAGATTTGTTCTTTCGGAGCATTAAGGGTGGTGGGTGGGGGGTGGGATCCCCTACATATACGTATATAAGAACAATATTGTAAGGGCACAATCCAAAACCAGTCTCGAAATAATCATCCGATAGAAAAAAATACATGCGGTCCCTGAGCTTGTCGAAGAGTGGTCCCTTAGCATGTCGAAGGTTAGTCCCTGAACTCGTCGAAGGCGGTCCCTGAGCTCGTCGAAGGGCGGTTTGGTGATCCGCCTACGCTGACCGCGTGCCGTCTTAGCGGTGGCGCAAGATACGACGGACACGGTGGGGTGTCTTTTACATATAGGTTACCGTAAAATATACGCTAAGTTGTTTAGGGCTTGATATCCGATTTACTTATATTTGATTCATAATCCAAAAAAAACTGCTATGAACTTCAGATCGCCGGTATTACTACTTATTGCTGGATTGGTTTTATCCAGCTGCAAAACACAGTATGATTATCCTTTCCAGGATCCGTCAGTCAGCTTTGAAAAAAGGGCTGATAACATGGTGTCGCTCATGACACTGGATGAAAAGATAAGTCAGTTAAACTATGAATCGGCAGCTATTGAGCGACTCGGCATTCCTGCTTACAACTGGTGGAATGAATGCCTGCATGGTGTTGCCCGTGCCGGAGAAGCAACGGTGTTTCCCCAGGCTATTGGGCTGGCAGCAACCTGGGACCGCAGTCTGATGCGCAGCGTCTCCGATATTATTTCGAATGAGGCAAGGGCAAAGTACAGCGACTTTATTTCAAGGGATAAGAGGGGGATATACCAAGGTCTTACCTTCTGGTCGCCCAATATCAATATCTTCAGAGATCCGCGTTGGGGACGAGGCATGGAAACCTATGGTGAAGATCCCTATCTTACAGGTGAAATGGCAGTTCAGTTTATCAGAGGACTCCAGGGTGATGATCCCCGGTACTATAAATTAGTGGCCACATCGAAACACTATGCCGTTCACAGCGGTCCTGAGCCCCTCCGGCACAATTTTAACGCCGAAGTCAGCACCAGGGATCTCCACGATACATATCTCCCAGCCTTTCGAAAAAGCGTGCTTGAAGGTAATGTTCACTCGGTAATGTGTGCGTATAATCGTTTTGAAGGCAAACCTTGTTGCGGCAGCTCGGAACTTGAGAACAGCATTCTTCGGGACGAATTTGGGTTTAAGGGCTATGTGGTATCCGATTGCGGAGCCATCGCTGATTTTTACAGAAATGGCGGACATGGCGTGGCCGGCACACCGGAAGAAGCTGCTGCAATGGCCTTCATCAACGGTACTGACCTCAACTGCGGTCAAACCTCACAATACCTCAGGGGTGCTTTCGATCAGGGACTGATCACCGAGCCGGAAATTGATATTGCAGTAAAACGTCTGGCACTTGCCAGACTTAGGCTGGGTATGTTTGATCCGCCGGATATGGTTCCGTTTGCAAACATCCCATACAGCGTAGTTTGCTCGGAAGAGAATCATCAGACAGCCATTGAAGCGGCGAAAAAATCCATTGTGCTTCTTAAGAATGAAGCCGGTATCCTGCCTTTGAAAAAAGAGCTGAAACATATCGCGGTGATCGGGCCTAATGCTGATGACGTTGAGACATTACTGGGAAATTACAACGGCACTCCCCGTCATCCGGTGACCCCGGTTCAGGGCATCCGGGACAAAGTCGGGGAATCAGCTGAAGTAGTATTTGCGCCGGGATGCCGGCTTGCCGATAACATCCCGCTCCTAAATGTAGTTCCGGCTGATTTCCTGTATACCGACCGTGATATGAAAATTCACGGCCTTTCTGCCCGATATTATGGGAATCAGAATTGTGAAGGAATGCCGTCGTTCAGTCGTATTGACAGTATCGTTGACTTTTTCTGGTGGGACCGTGACAGTTACCAGGGACTGGAAAATGACCTGTTTTCCGTTGAATGGACGGGCTACATTGTACCTCCTGTGAGCGGCAGGTATGCAATTGGATGTGAAGCTAAAGCATGTGAACTGCAAATCGATGGCACTTCCGTCGCAAAAATGAAAAATGTGCACGAGTACAGGAAAAAATATGAGTACATGGAACTTGAGGCGGGAAAAGCCTACGAAATCAAGTTGAAGACATATGATTTCCATGGTGATGCAAAATGCACACTCCTGTGGGACATCCCCGGTCGTGATCTGGAATCTGAGGCTTTACAGGCAGTCATGAAAGCCGACCAGGTCATCATGTTCATGGGCTTGTCACCGAGACTTGAAGGAGAAGAAATGAAGGTTGATGTAAAAGGCTTTGCCGGTGGCGACCGGTTAATGCTAGGTTTACCGGAAATTCAGGAGAAACTTATCAATAAAATAGCTGCCACGGGAAAACCTGTTGTACTGATTCTCCTGAATGGCAGTGCGGTTTCGATAAATGCAACAAATGTCAATATCCCGGCCATTGTCGAGGCATGGTATCCGGGTGAGGCTGCAGGGCCCGCAATCGCCGATGTTCTTTTTGGTGATTTCAATCCAGGCGGCAGACTACCGGTAACATTTTATAAGTCAGTGAAAGATATCCCCGCATTTGAAAATTATAACATGAAGGGTCGCACTTACAGGTACTCAGAAAAGGAGGCCCTTTACCCATTTGGATATGGTTTGAGCTACACGACTTTTTCGTATTCGGAACCTTCGGTGGAACAAAATGAAGTGAGTACAGGTGAAACGGTCAAAGTAAGCGTTGATGTTACCAATACCGGCAGTGTTGATGGTGAAGAAGTTGTACAGCTGTACATTTCGTACAACGAAAGTAAAATCGTAAGACCTATCAGTGATCTTCGAGGATTCCAGCGCATTATGTTCAAGGCCGGGGAGACAAAAACCGTTACGTTTGAACTACAGCCCAAAGACCTGGAATACTATGACGAGAATTCGGGCACTTACCTCACAGAAAAAATCATGTATACACTCAATATCGGACCTTCCTCCGACAGATCGAAATGGAATAGCACGAATGTCCGCATAAACTGATATTGTGGTAAAAACCCGTTGCAGATAAAGATATGACCTATAGGAAAGCAAGCTTCAAATATCACCGTTTTTTGAAGATAATTACAGGCATCTTCGCGGTTTGCATATTCTGTTCCTTCTCCGGTTATCCCGATAAAATTGATGATCTCCCGTCCATACAAGGTAATGGTTATCAGCATAATTATAAATTTCCGGTAAAAAAGGGTCCTGCCACATCACGGTATCTTGTTGATCAAAAGGATGAGCCTTTTTTCTGGTCGGGGGATGCAGCCTGGTCCCTGATCGCCCAGCCCGACAGCAGTGACGTAATCCTCTACCTTGACGACAGACAGCAGAAGGGCTTCAGCGTTATCATGGTCAACCTTATCGAACACAAATTTTGTACTAACCCGCCCGCTAATTATTATGGTGAACAGCCTTTTACCGGCAGATCCTTTGTCCGTCCAAATGAAAATTATTTTACGTTTGCCGATTTTGTTATACGTGAAGCAGGTAAAAGAAACATTGTGGTATTACTTGCGCCGATATATCTGGGATATGGCTGTGGCGATGAGGGCTGGTGTACAGAAGCTAAGGCAGCGTTATCGGAAGAAATGCGGGCATGGGGACGATTTGTCGGATCGAGATACAGGTCGTTTGATAATATTATCTGGCTTATCGGAGGAGACACGGATCCGTCACAGATCAGGTACAAAACCCTCGAGGTGGTGCATGGCATACTGGAAACCGATAAAAGGCATCTCCTCACCGCGCACAACAACCCGGGATCATTTGCCGTCACGCCATGGCAGGATCAGCCATGGGTAGATATTAACAATATCTACAAGTATGATTCAATCTTATATATTTTGTATAAAGAAGCGTATTTGCGCGTGCCGGTACTGCCTTTCTTCCAAATTGAATCGGCTTATGAAAACGAACATCACTCCACCCCATCCCAGTTGCGGGCTCAGGCTTATGAAGCCATCCTTTGCGGCGGTATGGGACATGTTTTTGGGAACTGTCCGATATGGCATTTTGGTTATTCAAAAGATTGGTGTGGAAAAACGGACTGGAAGACTGAGCTGGACAACGACGGATCCAAGAGCATGCAGCATTTACAGGAATTATTTTCATCCAGAGCCTGGTACCGTCTTGTTCCTGATTTTGGGCATCAAGTGTTGACGGATGGCTACGGCAAATGGGGAAGTCCTGATTATGTAACTGCCGCCAAAACGGATGACGGCAATACCCTGATCGTTTATATGCCAACGCCACATACGATAACCGTTGATTTGTCCAAGATCCGGGGGAGTGCAGTTAAATATTGGTGGTACAAGCCTTCAAATGGAGAGGCTGGCGCCAGTGAAACCGTCGAAGATAAAGAGCTTCATCATTTTGCACCACCGGCAGCGGGCGACTGGGTATTTGTCATCGACAATGCAGATCTTGAAATGGCTGTACCTGGAAGACAGACAAAGCCGTAGTGACCTCTATTTCATGCTTTACTAAAGGCTATTTTTCCCTAACTTTCACGATCCTGCTGGAAAACTTCTTCCCGTCGGAAGTTAATATGACAAGTAAAAAAATACCCTGTTCCAGTCCGGACAATTCGAGATGCATTGTCTGTTCCTCAGCCATGTTCTGATATACAAGCTGGCCACGGGGGTTGACAATGTATAATTTTCTTCCTGATAAGGGATTATTAAAGTAAATATTTATGCCCTGTGTGAATGGATTTGGAGAGACTTCGTAGTAGGCGGAAGCTTTGGAGACCCTGTAAACCGAAGGTTTCATCAAAATGTTAAGATTAGGATCCGCGATTACGCTGATCACTTCTTTATCTACGGGAAGTACAAAATGCTCACTTTCATTTTCATTCCACAACCGGAAAATGGTATCCGAATCATCACTGAAAATGATTTGGAAATCCATGTGCGTTTTAAAAATTTTTTTAACATTATTGATCTGTATCTGGTAAGAGTCCAGGATCAGACTGTCATTTACCTGTTGCCAGGAGGTTTCAAAGACAGGATATCCTGTGCCATAATACCATTGATCAAAGAACCAGGAATAGTCACTCCCGCTAAGGTCATTGATGAGTTTTAACAGGTCTTCCGCCACCGCCGATGAGTCGGCAAAGGTCTTCTGGTATTCACGCAGAATCCCAAAAAACAGGCTATCGTCATTCAGTTCATACCTGAGCATGTGAATAATGGAGGCACCTTTCTTGTACGTCGTGTTGTAATCGAAAATACGAGCCGTATTTTTTGCTTCAACTTCAGAGAGATAAATACTTTTATCTGAGCTGGCTATTGCACGGTCATGGGCATCAGACAACCATTTCAGTGCTGCATCTCTTCCTTTAAACTTATCCAGGGCAAGGTATTCTCCGTACGATGCGAAGCCTTCATTCAACCATATATCGCGCCAGGAACCACATGTGACATGGTCGCCGAACCATTGATGTGTTAATTCATGTGAGACCAGGCTGAAATCAAAATTCTGCAGTGTGGTCATGGTCTGATGTTCCATTCCCCCGCCAATAGGTGCCATACAATGACCGTATTTTTCACGTATGAAAGGATACTTTCCGAAAAGTTCCGAGAAATAAATGATAAAATCTGTAGTAATATCTATGTTATCTTTTTGACGGTCAAGGATCCCCGGGGAATTGTAGATAAAGTTCTGTATAAGCAGTGAATCACCAAGTACATCTGAAACGGCATAAAAACTATAATCGATATAGTCGGCCACTGTAAATGATATGAGATAGAAATCGGTTGGATATCTTGTTTTCCACTCATACCGTACCTTTCCTGGTGAAGGGTAGGAAATATTAGTTAACATGCCGTTTGAGCCACCCATAAGACCTTCCCTGGTAGTGATGAACACCCAAACGGAATCTGCCTTGTCCGACAAATCCTGTTTCACCGGAAACCAGTCCTTTGATTCAAAGGGTTCTGAGAGTGTATAGGTGACTTGTTTATTGTATGCAAAGTCCTTTCCGTTAGACAGGCCTGTAAAAAATCCTCCGGCCGATGAAGTACCTGCATAGCTGATCGTTACAGTATTGGAACTCTCCTTGTCGAGAGGCACCTCAGGAATGATTTTCAGTAGTTCATTCTCATGGATGTAATTATTTTGATTTATCCCGTTCAGAATAACACTGTCAACAGCCTCACTATCAGTAAGCTCAAAAACCAGGGTATCAATATCCAGCAGTGCCTGAAAATTAATGGTGGTTGTAGCAATGATGTCGGCGGTTGAATCGTCGGCTTCCACACTGATAAAATAAAACTTCACATCGTAAAGGCACTCCTTCTGCGAGTATCCAGGTGCAACAGAACCCTCGATAAACGGAGCCATTCGTGCCATTGAGCAGTAATCCTGTGAGAATGACTGGAAAAATATTGCCAGAGAGAGCGCAGTCAGAAATAATCTTTTCATACTTGCTTATATAATCCCAAACTTATAAATCGTGGTCTGCCTGTAAACATCGTTTGGCTCAAGGACTGTGGAAGGAAAGTCAGGCTGGTTGGGAGAGTCGGGGAAATGCTGTGTCTCAAGGCATAAACCATCATGTGCCTGATAGATTATCCCATTCTTCCCATGAACATCTTTCAGAAAATTAGCGGTATAGAACTGAACGCCGGGTTGTGTGGTAGCCACCTCCATGATTCTTCCTGAATCGGGATCTTCAACCCTGGCGAACCATTTCATCTCCAAATCTTCTTTATTGACCACGAAGTTATGATCATAGCCATTCTCCAGATCTTTAAAATCCCTGCCAATTTCCTTCATCTCAAGAAAATCAAAGGGTGTGCCCTCAACACTTCGGATTTCTCCGGTAGGGATGAGTGTTTTATCAACCGGTGTGTATTTATCGCAGTCGAGGATCATCTTATGCCTGAGTACATCTGAACTGACGCTGTTCAGATTAAAATAAGAATGGTTGGTTAGATTAATATATGTGGGCATGTCTGTATGTGCCTTATACCTGATCATAAATTCATTGTCATTATTCAGGACATAATCAACCTCGACATTCAGATTACCCGGATATCCTTCTTCCATATCTTCAGAAAAATATGTCAGTTTCAGTACAATTTCATTTTCCGTTGCTGTCTTTACAGCCTTCCAAAGTTTCTTGTCAAATCCTTTTAGCCCTCCATGGAGATGATTTGGTCCATTATTAACGGCCAGCATATATTCTTTACCATTAAGTTTGAAACGACCACCTGCAATCCTGTTGGCATAACGGCCAACGATCGCACCGAAATATGGATGGGTTTTAAGGTAACTTTCCAGGTTATCAAAACCCAGGACAACATCATGCGTTTTACCTTTCTTGTCGGGAACCATAATATTCGTGATGATGCCACCATAATTAATGATTTTTACGATCATACCCTGATCGTTCTGTAATGCGTACTGCTCCACGTCCCTACCCTCTGGCATGACTCCAAAAACTGACTTCGAAATATTCATGTTTTTCTGGTTTTGGGATTTATTAATTGAAAACACTTAAAGATAGTAAGAAGTTCCGTATTTCAGCGTCAATTTGTGGTAAAACGAGGATGACAAAAAATAGAAGAGAATGAAATAAAAAAAATGACCTCAATGAAAAGATATGAAGACGTTATTCCGTTATTTTGGCCAGATGAAAAGTATATTCGGACAGAATTTAGTAAATTTCGATCAAAGAATACAATTGAATCCCTAAGCACTAGTTTCAATAACTGATCAACGGAAAGTATGAGTCAGAGTTTTATCGACGCCCTGAACCATTTTTTTTCCATACTTTTTCTTCCGCTTCCCGGGAAGAAACCAGCTGACATTCGTAACAATCTTGAAGAATATTTTGAAAAAGCGGCAATTACCTACCCGGTAGAAGAATGTCTCAAAATTTACCATTCATACACCGCCAGGTATTTTCATGAAATGACATCAAATGCCTACCGGTTGATTTCTGACACCACCGGTCTTCGTAAAAACCTGTTACACGAGGCAGGAAACAAGGTGCAGAATAACCTATATCTACAGGAGAGGCTTCTTGTCATCCTTGCCCTGCTTGAATTCAACCGCATCTACCTTGAAGCTGATGAAGAAAATATTATAAACATCCGGGAGCTCAGCACAAGCCTAAACCTGTCTCTTGAAGACTTTTCATGTGCCTGTGATTTTGTGAGAGGTATTGCTGATGTAAGAAAAGGACATGATCTCATAATTTCAGAAGACAATGACAGGATCGACAAACTTGAAGGTGTATGGGTGGAGGAACATAAACCCGGATCTGCGCCCGTTCCGGATGCTGTTCTTTCAGAGAGAATCCGGGGAGCCCTGCATTTCAGGTATTTTGAACGCCATAATTACGTAGTTTTCAGATTCACAGGCAAACAAACACTCTATCTGAACGATAAACGGGTGTGGGAAGGCTTTCTGTATTCCTTCCGTAAGAAGGACCAGCTTCATTTTGCTGGCCTTGAGCCGATTACTTATGATGAAATTGAAGAACTTTTCACTCTTTCTGACCGGCCTCCGAAGATCAGGCTTTCCGGACATAATATATTTTTTCGCTATAAGTCCACGCATTACAGCATCAAACCATTTTCATTTTCAGAAGAATCTGGTCAGCTGATTGGTATACTCGGAAATAACGGCTCCGGTAAGTCGACCATTCTCAAATTGATCTCGAATCGACTTACGCCGACGGAAGGAAAAATTTTCATAAACGGTGCGGATCTTCAGGTAAACCGCTACAAACTAAAATCAGCCATTGCTTATATTTCCCAGGACGATCTATTGTTCCCGGAATTAACTGTTTTCGAGAACATGTACTACCAGGCTCAGCTCACCCTTGGTTCCCTTTCAGATAGAGAAATCAGAAAAAGGGTCAGAGAAACGCTTGAACGATTCAGTTTGGATGGAATCAGTAATGTGACGACCGGTACGGAAAATGATCACAGTATTTCTGATTTTCAGAGAGTTTGCCTCCGAATTGCCATGGAAATGCTCAGAAATCCATATATACTTTTTCTTGATGAATCGCTGAGTGGTTTGTCCTATTCCGATGCCAGGCGGTTAATCACCATCATGAAGGAGGAGACCTACAAGGGCAAGCTGATCTACATTACTTCTCCCCTGCCAACGGCAGAACTTTTCAATATGTTTGATAAAGTCTGGCTTATTGACCAGGACGGCTACATGATCTATTCGGGAGAACCGGCTGGTTCGATCGCACATTTCCGGAGTACAGGACTCTTGCCCTACTACTATATACAGAGCAGCACGCAGCAGGTTAATCCCGAGGATGTAATTAAAATTGTTGAAACCAAGAAAATTGATTCCGACGGAACGGTTAGTGATGAAAGGCTGGTTTCTCCGGGTGCATGGTATGATGCCTGGCGGGCGGAAAATGACGATATGTATGAAGATGCGAAAGAAACCGGAAAGCCTGTCCCCATAAACCCTTCGGGACTTCCCGGTATCGAGAAGCAGTTCATGATTTACCTAATGCGGGATTTCAGGGTTAAGTTTTCAAATCTGAAATATGTGTTGCTTACACTGTTCGGAATACCGGCGGCAGGTGGACTCATTGCCATCATTACCAGGATGGTATATGGAAGCAAATACTTGTTTTCAGAAAATGAGTACCTCCCTATGTACATCTTTCTATCGGTCAATTTTGCCCTTTTCGCAGGCATGCTTACAGGGGCATCGGAGATTGCACATGAAAACAAGCGGATTGTACGTGACCAATCGCTAAACCTAAGTTTTTTCAGTTTCCAGAATTCCAAAGTTGCCTATCTCCTCCTTGTCTCCGCATTTCAAACCCTGATGTATGCCCTGACAGGAAATTTTCTCCTTGGTCTTAAGGGAATGCTTCTGCCTTATACGATAACTTTTTTCTCCCTGGCTGCATTCGGCAACCTTACAGCCCTGGCGCTTTCATCCGGAGTACGGAGAGTAACCAGCCTGTACATTGTGATCCCGTTTTTGATCATCCCAAACATGCTGTTTTCAGGTTACATGATCCATTTTAGCGAGGATACTTCCAATGTAAAAGAGGAAAGACTGGTTCCATTGCTTGCGGAGTTTACACCGACCCGCTGGGCATATGAAGCATTGATGGTGGATCAGTATGCGGCAAATCCATACAACAGGTATTTTTTCCATGACGAAATGAAACTCTACCAGAGTCGTTTTATACTTAGGCATATTCTTCCGTCACTGGAGTCCAGCCTTTCTCATTGTGAAAAACTTCGCTCGAACAGAGCGCCGGCCGACAGCTTGCAAGTGTACCTGTCCCTAATCGCCCGTGAATTCAGATTACTTGGTGAAAGTGATGAAATTGCACCTTTTGAAAAACTTCCACTGCTGAAGGCTGCCTCCTATGACAGCCTGCTGTATAATGAAGCATACGGCTATCTCACCTATGTCCGTTTTCTTATGGAGAATACGATATCGGAAACCATTGGGAAAATTGAACTTACGAAAGAACACCTGGCTGACTCTCTGGTGAATGTCCCGGTTGAAGTCTTCAAAAAGTCGCATCAAAACGAATATGTTGAAGAGCTAGTACTAAACCGGAATCAATCTTCCGGTGTTGTTGAAAATGGTAGCAGGCTGATCAAATCAGGAAGTCCCGTATTTATCCCCCCGGAGTCAGATTTTGGGAAGGCCAGGTTTTTTGCTTCACGGAAACGATTTAATAATCAGGTCATTCCCGTTTTCAGATTTAATATCTCCATGATTTGGATGCTTAACTTATTGGCATACATTCTCTTTCTTACAAACGGGATGAAATTATTTCTGAATCTTTTTCGTGGTGGTATGAATGAATAGCCTATCGGGGTGGATAGAAGCAAGTCGGCATCAGTTTAAAAAATTACCCAGCACTTCCAGAAAAACCTGCCGGTTCAAGGGTTTAGTTAGAAACTCATCACAGCCTGCCTGGAAAGCCATTTTTTTGTCTTCCTCCATGGCAAAGGCGGTTTGTGCAATGACAGGAATGGCTGAGTTCATCGTTTTGATCAGTCTGGTGGCTTCATAGCCGCTCATCCCCGGTATCTGTATATCCATGATGACAAGGTCAATATCACTCCTTCCGGTGATGATCTTAACGGCTTCCTTCCCGTCGGTAACATGAATGAATTCTGCCTCCGTTCCAGACAAGAATTCACCGATAAGTTCGAAACTGTACTGGTCGTCTTCCACTATCAATATTTTCTTTCCCGTCCATTTGCTTCGGATCTCTTTCCTGCGTTCCGTTCCTTCCAGTACTTCCTCAATATAACTACGAACCAGAGGTGTGGTGAAATAAAAAGTAGTTCCTTTGCCAACATCTGATTCCACCCATATTCTTCCACCCATGAGATTTACCAGTTGCTTTGTTATAGCCAGTCCCAGGCCGGCACCACCATAAAGCTTTTTCTTTTCATTCTCAAGTTTCCTGAACCTTTCAAATATAGAATCCATCAGTTCCGGTGGAATGCCAATACCCGTATCCTTGACATGAAAAAGGATTTCCTTTTCATTACCGGAATGGTAGCCTATTTCAACAAAACCATTATCAGTAAATTTTATCGCATTGTGTATCAGATTAATAAAAATCTGGCGTAGACGAAATCCATCAGTATGGGCCCAGAGGGCTTCATCCGGAAATTTCTTTGTAAGCTGAACTGATTTTTTTTCTTCCTTCTCCAGCACACGTGCCATACTGGTAAATAAATCCTCCAAAAGCTCATGGATATCGCAAGGAGCTTTCTCAATTTTGATCTGATTGGATTCAATTTTAGAAATGTCAATAATATCTTCAATCAAGTGCAAAAGGTTATCGCCGTTTTTATTGATATATCCGATATATTTTTTTCGTTTATCCTCATCGAGTTTGGTATTTTCAAGAAGACCTGAAAATCCTAGTATTGAATTCATAGGCGTTCTGATCTCATGAGACATATTGGACAGGAATGCTGTTTTCAGCGAATCGGCTTCCTCCGCTGCACGTCTGGCCTCAATAAGCTCTCTCTCCGTATTTTTTCGTCCGGAAATATCTCTGACCACTGAAACGATGCATACCGGAAGATTGTCAGACATCACGGGGAACAAGATGAAATCGATGAATATTTTTTTTCCGTTACTTCGGGATGCATTCAGTTCACCTTCAAATGCACCCTGGTAATCATAAACTCTGAAAATCTCATCGAAAAGTCTCTCTCCCAAAAATACGGCTGGTGTTTTTCCATTGAGCTCTTCAGCCGGAAAGCCCAGAATCTCTTTATGTGCGCGATTAATTTCAGTATACCTGCCTTTCAGGTTCATGATGGCAATGCCGTCTTCATTGTTTATGAAGATATCGCGGTAAAGCAGAACATTGTGTTCGAATTCTTTCTGTTCGGAGATATCCCTTGAAATCTGTCCGATTCTATATCCCTTTTCAGTTGTGATTGGAAAGGTGAAGATTTCAATATATAACTTCCCAATACCAGGAAGCATAACTTCTCTGTTCTCTTTCATCGTGATGAGCTCCGGAGCACCAGTCTTAAAGAATTCTTCCAGTTTTTTTCGCAAAAGATCAAAGTCTGGTACGCTGCCGATATTGAAGGTATGTATCTTTTCAAGGATATTCATCAAATCTGAGCCGACAGCCCTGCTTCCGGGAATGCCAGTTAGTTTTTCCATACTTGTGTTCCAGTCCTGAATCCTACCTCCTTCATCAGTTATCATAATCCCATCAGGGGAATGGTTTAGAAAGGCTGTGAATTTTTCCTCGCTGATGAGCAGGCGTTGATGGGAATCGTTTAATGCCCTTTCTACACCCTTTAGCTTAGTGATATCCCTGATAATCGACAAAAGATAATTTTCGCCTTCGATGCTGATACTGGTTGAAGAGACGAGAACGTCTACAGATTCACCATATTTGGTAGTGAGAGCCAATTCCTTGTTAAGGATTGGTTTTTCTTCCTGCAAATCCAGGAAGAATTTATCACGTACACCGAAATCTGGAAAAATCCCGATATCAACTGAAGTTTTGTCACGGATATCGGCAGCAGTGAATTTGGTAAGCCTTTGAAATGCCGCGTTAAAATCTACGATCTTACCATTGTTGTATGCTGATACCATAATACCGTCCGGCAAGTTCTCAAAAATATGCCTGAATTTTTCTTCTGCACTCGACAGGCTCATTTGTATGCGTTGAAGATCTGTTCTGTCCCGGACGATCCCAATTATCTTCGGCTCCGTATGGGTATAAAACGGATCCCGACGCAGCTCAATTTCAAGAAACATCGGAGGATGTCTTTTCAATACGATCTTGAAATCGCCCTTTATAGAGTACATGGATTTCCTTGCTTTCAGCAACAGATTATTGAATTTCACAAAGTCACGCTCCGACATCAGCCTTTTTAGTTCCTTATCAGTGATAGGTCCGTCTGAAGGCAATCTGTCGATCAGTTCATAAAGTCCTTTACTCCAGTAAACCTCGCCACTTCTGAGATTAAAAATAAAGCTTCCCGAGCGGGACAGCCGCTCGGTAGCAGATAAAATCTCCGTGGCTTTAGCCTGCTCCCTCAGGTTATTCTGGTATTCAGTCTGGTCTCTCAGGATGCCGAGAACGGTATTTATCTGTCCATCTGTACCGAACTCCGGCACAAGTTTCCAGTTCAGATACCTGGAACCTACTTTTGTCTCCAGCTCAAATTCTAATTCACTGGGTTCCAAGCTTGTGTAGACGTCACGGATTGCAGACTCAAAGAATTCAACTTTAGCGGCATCAAAACCAAGTTCAGCAAAACCCAGGCCTGTCATCTCTTCCGGCCGGTAGCCGAGAATGGGGAAAGATGAGGGTGAAGCATACAAAATCCGTCCCTTTTCATTGTGAATGGTTATCAGATCACGCCCCGATTCATTAATCATTTTGAAAAGATTGTTTTCTTCCTCAAGAATTCTGTTTCTCTCTTCAATTCTGATTACCTTTTCCCGGAGTTTATGAAATTCCTTATCCTTTTTAACATTATCTTGCATCACAAACGGCTTTGAATTAATGGCCTCCTCCTCCGAAAATTACAATTAATTATTCTAAATCCTATTTTAGATTCATTCTTTGCACAATTTTTTTACATTTGTTTGCTTCAAACTCAGACTATTGCAAATCATATGAAACTCCACGGTATTGATCTGCTCATTATTCTTGCCTACCTGTTGACCATAAGTCTTCTTGGCATTATCCTTAAAAAGAGAGCCCAGTCCAGCACAGGGGAATACCTGCTTGGCGGCAACAAACTCCCATGGTATCTGCTTGGCCTATCCAACGCATCCGGGATGTTTGACATTTCCGGTACCATGTGGCTTGTAACAGCTCTATTCGTATACGGAATGAAAAGTATCTGGTTGCCCTGGCTCTGGCCTGTTTTCAACCAGGTCTTTCTAATGGTTTATCTTTCTGCATGGCTGCGCAGATCAAATGTCACTACCGGAGCCGAATGGATCACCCATCGCTTTGGTGACGATTTTGGATCCAAGCTTTCACATGGGATCATTGTATTATTCGCTGTGGCGAACAGCCTCGGTTTTCTTGCGTACGGATTTATCGGGCTTGGAAAGTTCATGGAGATTTTTATACCGTGGGAATTTGTAAACCAGTATCTTCATCTCAATATTGCACCCCAATATGTGCCTCATTTGTATGGCATCGTTTTCACGTTGTTTGCAGTTTTTTATGCGGTATTGGGAGGTATGGTCAGTATTGTACTGGCAGATGTCATACAATATACCATAATGACAGTTTCAGCCATTGTTATCGCCATCATTGCCATGAAGGCATTGGGAGCAAATCACCTCGATGTTCCGGCCGGTTGGAGCTCTCCTTTCTTCGGTAGAAACCTAGGCATTGACTGGAGTACAAAAATTGCCGATGTCAATCAGAAAATCAGGGAGGATGGCTACCAGATGTTTACTGCATTTTTCATGATGATGCTTTGCAAGGGATTCCTTGTCAGTGCTGCGGGCCCAACACCCACGTATGATATGCAGAAAATCCTCGCTACCAAATCTCCAGCAGAAGGAGCAAAAATGAGCGGTTTTGTATCCGTGATACTGATGCCTTCCAGGTATCTAATGATTGCCGGATTTGCTGTTCTTGGTATTTTATTCTACAATAACCTCGATCTGATTGTCGCAGGAAAGATAGATTACGAGCAGGTCCTGCCTTCTGCCATTAACCAGTTTGTTCCAACCGGTCTGCTGGGTCTACTGCTCGCCGGGCTTCTGGCTGCCTTCATGTCGACCTTTGCAGGGACGCTGAATGCTGCCCAGGCTTATATTACCAATGACCTTTACCTTAAATACATCAATAAAACCCCGAACCACCGACAGCTGAAATTATCAAATTACCTGTCGGGAATCATATTCGTTATCATCAGTATAATTGTCGGGATGGCATCGAAGAATGTGAATCAGTTGCTTCAGATTATTGTTTCTGCGCTGTGGGGAGGCTATGTTGCCGCCAATGTTATCAAATGGTACTGGTGGAGATTTAATTCATACGGATTTTTCTACGGTATGCTCTTTGGGATGGGGATTAGTTCTCTTGCACTTGTCTGGCCGGGATTAATGGAAAGACTTTATCCGAATGTGGTTTACGAGCTTCGCTTCCTTTACTTCTTTCCCTTTACACTGACATTCTCAACCATTGGATGTATACTTGGAACGTTCCTTTACAAACCTACCGATTTAGAAGTCCTGAAAAATTTCTATAGGCAGGTCAAGCCATGGGGATTCTGGAAGCCCATTCATGAACTTGTTATCGCGGAAGACCCTTCATTTAAAAGAAATACAAACTTCAAACGCGACATGCTGAACATCCTTCTGGGCATCATAGGCCAGACAGCCATCGTTGCTTTACCCATTTACCTGGTAATTAAACAATTTATTCCAATGATTATTGCCGCCGCCATCACCGTAGTAATCGGTATAATCATGAAAAAAACCTGGTGGGATAGGCTGGAAGATTTTTAGCAGGGAGCGGATATTAAGCGAATTGCAGACTAAGTTTTTATTCCTTCTTTTCCTGATGGTTCCTGATGTATTTCATCACGGCCGATTCATAATCGGCAAGCATCAGTTCCTTGTTCATATAGGTATAAACATATATGCTACGCGCCTTATTTTCAGGTGGTGTGAGGGCTGGAACCTCTTTCACCAGTTCAGGATCGATCAGGGCCTCAATAAGTGAAACGTCCCACATTATCCAATCTGCAAATTCCGGAAATTTTTCATCCCACCGATGGAGAAGAAAATCCCAGGCCGGTCCCTTTCCTTTCATCAGGTCCCTGGTATCTGTTTTATTAAAACGGAATATTTGGGAGGTCGTTGCGGTCATGATATGCATCTCGAGTTCGGAATTATTTAAAAGAAGATCCGCTGCATCGAGATCGTTCCTGATGTTGAATTCATTTTTATTCCATATCCTCGTCTTCGGATCATATTTAAATGCCATGGCATAGATCCTCAGTTTTGGCGCAATTTTGGGTTCGATGAGGATTGCCGATGCGACATTTGTCATCGCCCCAAGGGTTACGATGTTCAGCTTTTTCCCTTTCTTCAGAGCATTGGCTTTTTCGATAATGAAGGTTGCTGCCGCTGATGGCTGCGGTACGGGCTCATTCCAAAACCTCAGCATATCAGATGCGCCCATCGGGTGCGGGACATCGGTGCGGCCCAGAGCTTTGAGAATTTCGATATTCAGCCGCTGACTTACCTGTACACTGCTGTCACCTGCCTCAGGATGAAAACTCCATTGTTCCGATGTAATGCCGATCACCTCGAGTTCAGGAGCAATAAGCGCCCGGGCTACGGCAAAAAGATCATCGATTTCATTGCCTGAATCAGTGTCAATAATGACCTGTGTCACATTCTTACTGAAGAGCTTTGAGCCTCCAAAGGTGGTGAATGTAATGACCAGCACGGCTATTCCACCCAGGACCAGCAGCAAGATGATCAGTTTCCGAAAACTCTTTTTAAATCGAGTGAAAATCCCCATTATTCTTATAATAAGTGATGTTGTGAAAACGCGATCTCATGCTTTAACCATGCTTTATAACATCTTTAACCATCTTTCCTTCCTTGACATGTTAAATACGAACTTTCAATAAATAAGGGCGGAACGCATGACTTTGAAATATGCTGATCGCCGGATAGTGAAGACTGATGCGTTAAATAGCAGGCTTCATATCCCGCGTGGAAAAAAGCCTTACTGTTCGGCGGCTAACGGTCATTTCTTTTTCTTGTATTTCAGGTTCCTTTCTATAAGCGCACTCCTGGATTGAACAGATGCGGCTGACCTGAGCCCGTCTTCCGGTGTATTTATAACATAGTCAAGCAATTGATCTACGGTAGTTGTGGCCACATGTAAACGAGTATCCGATGAAGCGTAATAGATGAATACATCTCCATTTTTTCTAACCACCCAGCCATTGGTGAAAAGAACATTTGAGACATCACCAATCCGTTCATCATCTTCGGGTGCCATAAAATACCCGCCGGGGCGGTTGATTACTTTCTCGGGATGATCCGAATCGGTGAGAAACATATAGAGGACGTAACGCAGGCCTGCAGCGCAGTTTCTTACGCCATGCGCAAGATGCAGCCAGCCCTTGTCGGTTTTCACCGGAGCCGGACCCTGTCCGTTTTTAACTTCCTTAATAGTGTGGTATACTTTTTCATCCACAATGGTCTCCTTTTCAATTTTAGCCCCCTCCATACTTTTTGTAAGACCCCAGGCAATACCTCCTCCGGCTCCTGTTTCAATAAAGCCGTCCTGTGGTCTTGTATAGAGTGCGTATTTACTTTTTACAAATTCAGGATGAAGAACGACATTCCGCTGCTGACCACCGTTAGTAATCAGATCGGGAAGACGCTCCCAGGTTTTAAGATCTTTCGTTCTTACGATACCACACTGGGCCACCGCCGATGATGTATCAGTTTCGGGAGCATCCGGATCCTTTCTCTCAGTACAAAAAAGTCCGTAAATCCATCCGTCTTCATGTTTTGTTACCCTCATATCATACACATTGATATCTGGATCTTCTGTCTCCGGAAGGTTTATAGGATAGTCCCAGAACCTGAAATTGTCAATACCATTTTCTGATTCCGCCACGGCAAAAAAGGACTTTCTGTCCGCACCTTCAACCCTAACGATAAGATGAATTTTCCCGTTCAGTTCAATTGCGCCGGAATTAAAAGCTGCATTAACACCCAGTCGTTCCATCAAAAATGGATTGGTCCGGGGATCGAGATCATATCGCCAAAACAGCGGGGAATGTGCTGCAGTAAGTACAGGATATTTATAGCGGAAGAATATCCCATTACCCGGTTTAATCTTCGTATTCTCCCTGGTTATAAGCTTTTTGTGTTGTTTTTGAAGTTCCTTTAGTCTCTTTGAATGTACTTTTTTCTTCATCCGTAGTTGTATTTGAATTTGCTTTGAAAGGCTTACAAAGATACAGCAATAATTAGAAAATTATCAATAAGCATCGCTGTTTCCAGAATGAAGGATACGGATATCTGATGCATTTCCATTCAGCAGTCTTCATACCGTTCCGGTTCCTGGGTATTGCAGCGGGAGGAAAAGGGCAATATTAATCCGGAAAATCTAAGTTGGCTGGTATGAGCATCCAGGCGTTTTCGTTAATACAGTGTTCGCTGAAGGATTTCCATCTGTACTTCCTTCTCCAGTTCAACGAAGCGAGCGCTGAAGCCACCTACTCTGACAAGCAGCGACGGATAATCCGCAGGGTTTTTCATTGCCATTTCAAGATCTTCCTTGCCAACCACGGTAAACATCAATTGCGCACCACCCTGCTTAAAATAGGTTTCAATAAGTGCTTTGGTCATGGGAAGGTAACGATTCAACATTTCCCGGGAAAATTTTATGTTCTGGGAAGCGCCTGCATGGATATCGGTTCTCATTTTTACCAGTGAATTCAGGAGGGCAGTAGCTCCATTCCGGTCCATGCCAGGAGAAGGTGTGTTACCATTCGCCATACTGGTCTGAGAAAGTCTGCCGTCAGCCGAGGCCGATGTATACCTGCCGAGCGTCGTATTGGCATTATTGTTAATATTGACCACAAGGTAACTGTCAAGGCCTACCTTTTCTGCCATTTTCATTGTCATGATACAAACATCCTCATGGACCCTTCTCATCATTTCATCGGCTTCATCCTGATCATTGCCGTATTTGGGAATATCCAGACAGTCTTTACGGATCTTCTCATATCCGCTGAAGTTCGCATCAAGGATCTTTACAAGATCATTCAGGTTAATTTTCTTTTCATCATAAACAAGTTTCTTTATGGCAAGGAAACTGTCAGCGGTGTTTGTATTTCCATACGTTTCAAGTGTCCCCCCAAGGTGGTCGATCCCGCCATTGAACATTGGCTTACCATGGTTGATACAGGAATCAAAGAGGAGGCTGAGGTAAAGAAAAGGTGCCGTCCTGGCTGCAAATTCATACTCAAACTTCTCCTGAAGTGCGAGCAAATAAACATAATGTTCCATGTTCACACTCCATGCCCGGTATAGGTCTTCAAAGCTGTCGTGTGATATGGCTGCAGCTTCTGTGGTTCCAAACTTTTTCCCGGTCATTGGATCAATGCCGTGGTGCAGGGTGATCTCCAGCGTTTTTAACAGATTGATGACACCACTCGGCGTCCCAAAGCTTTTGTGATAGATAACATATTCTCCGCACCCGAAAGGAATACAATCCTTTGCCGTTTGTTCATCCACACGAAATGTTTTCATCGCTGCGCTGATATTGACGACGTCATTGTACAGCATCGGATAGGTATTCCCTTCTCCCAACACGGCCAAGGCTTTATCAAAAATGGCATCATCCATACCTTCGAAACAACGGAGAGTAAGCTGTGGCAACACATCTTTGACCCTCGAAGTGGTTTCCAGAATAACGAGGGCGAGCCTGTCAGCATCTTCGGGATGTTTTCTCCCTCTCCCGCCAATAACAATGCGTCCATCCCAGATGATCTTCCTGTCATTTATAAGTTTCCACAAGGAAGTTAGAATTTGCACGGCCTTTTCATCATCGATCAGCCCTGATTTAATATCCCTTGTATAAAATGGTCCGAGGTAATCATCCATCCGGCCGTAATTATTCGACCCAGAAATTAATGCGTACAGTTGAACCAGTTGAACTGCTTCCAGAAATGTGGAAGGTGGCGCCTCTGATATATTCTGAAGTGCTTTTTTCAGCCCAAGAATGTCATCGTATTCATGGCTTACCGCATCACTGAGCATTTCTCCTACTTTCTCTGAATAAAAAAGGCAGAGTTCAGAGAGGATATCCAGTGCTCCGGTTAGTCCAAGGTAAAACTCTGTGGATTGTATATCTTTTCCGGAAAGTATGCTCATCTTTTCGGCAACAAGTTTTTTCAGGCCCGAAATTCCATATTTCAGAAGTTTACCATAGTCGGGTTGTGATCCCGCCATGCGATATAAAGGAAACGCAATACCGGGTTCTCCCGTCCAGTTATCGGAATGAAGCCATGTCTTAAGTTCCTTTGGGTATGCAGCCCTTGTTCGGACACTTGTATCATTCACTGTCCAAAATTTCGCTATCGCGTGGAGGCGTTCAAGTTCCAGGCTACTCAATACAGGACTATCCCTGAGTTTGTTAAATTTTGACCGGTCGAAAACATAGCCATATCCCCCGTGCGCTGCCAGTGCCTGAGGTGTAAATACAAGAGGAGGGTATTTCATCCGACCAGTGATTAAATCACCCTTTTGAGGCAGCTGAAAAATGGCCGGAACCTGTAAGCCGAGGATCGCGAGTTCCCGGGCAATGAATTCATTATCAGAAAATCCTTTATAAAGTTCCGTAAAACCTTCAAGGTAAAGGACTTTCTCGTTGTCTGTCATCTCAAGGTAGGTCATTTCTGTTTTCATCCATGCAGACTTTTAGAACGATGTAGATACAAAGGTATGGAATTTACAGCATCACGTCAATTCCGGATGGAATACGATCGGAAATTTATTCCGGCAACACAAGGGAAGTGCCTGGTCAACCTGATCAAACCGTAAAAACTCAAAGCCTGGAGCCCTTTGTATCCGCATGCTTGAAAATGTGACCATCGACGTTTTGAGATTCCTTCATCAGACAGCGTATTTCGCATTTTTTTTCGTATTTTTCGAATCTGCAATATGATAACCAACCAATTCAAACTAACTATTTTCGTATAAGATGAGAAAAAAAAATTATCTCCTATGTGTGCTGTTCCTGATTACAGGATTGATAAGCAATTCATTGTATGCCGCAGGTAAGTTGGAAGTAAGCTCACCCGATGGCCGGATTACGATCAAAATTGATCTGAAGGAAAAAATCTACTATACCGTGTACTACCAGGACGAGCTGGTCATTTACCCTTCTCCCCTTTCTCTGACTGTAAATGACGGACAGGTACTTGGGAAAAACCCAGTACTGAAAGACAGTGATATCCGGCATCATGATGAGGTTATCAATCCACTATACGGTAAACGCAGCAAAATCAGTGATATATATAATGAGCTTACCTTAAATTTCAATCCGGAATACGGTTTAAAATTCCGGGTCTATGACGATGGAATGGCGTACCGTTTTTACACCTCATTTAAAACGCCGATGAAGGTGATTGACGAAGAGGCGAGCTTCTGTTTTGCAGATGATTACAAAATATTGCTTGACGTAACGGGAAGTTTTCAGACCTCCTTCGAGCAAATTCGCCACTGGATGCAAATCTCAGAAATGACCGAAGAAAATATTGCTACCCTTCCTGCCGTTGTCGATTTCAAGGGCAAACTCAAAATTGCCATTACCGATGCTGACGTTAGGGATTATCCCGGCATGTACATTTATAAACCGGGCAGCAATGGCAGGTTTCATCTGAAAGCAATGTTCCCAAAATGTCCTGCAACAACTGCTCAGGGCGGCTGGGGACTTTTCAATCAGAGGGTAACGTCACGCTATGATTATTTGGCGCTCACGCAGGGGAAACGATCTCTTCCGTGGAGAGTTATGGTAATAACCGACCGGGACGCTCATCTTGCTGAGACGGATATGGTTTATAAACTGGCCTCGCCGGCAGAAATTGACGGTTCATGGGTGAAACCCGGACTGGTCTCCTGGGAATGGTGGAATGACTGGAACCTGGAGGGTGTAGATTTTAAAACCGGTGTTAATAATGAGACATACAAAGCATATATCGATTTTGCTTCCGAAAATGGCATTCCATATGTCATTATGGATGAAGGCTGGTCGGATCAGTTCGACCTGACTCTCCCGGTACCCGGATTGGATGTGCCGGCGCTGATGGAATATGCAAAACAGAAAAATGTAAAACTGATCCTCTGGTGTGTATGGTTTGTCCTGGACAATCAGATGGAAAAAGCCATGGAGCTATTCTCCAACTGGGGAGCTGCAGGTGTAAAGGTCGACTTTATCGACAGGGATGACCAGCTATCTATTAACTTTCAGGAACGCTGCGCAAAAATGGCTGCCAGGTACCACCTCATGGTTGATTATCATGGATGTCCGAAGCCAACAGGGCTGAGCCGTACTTTCCCGAATATCATTAACTATGAGGGTGTAATGGGCAATGAGTATAATAAGTTTTCCAATGGGGACAACTCACCGGTTACCAGCCACAACGTGACCATTCCGTTTACCCGTATGATGGCCGGCCCGATGGATTATACTCCCGGCGCCATGAGGAACGCTACAAAATCGTCCTGGAGCGCAAGTAATTCAAGTCCCATGAGCCATGGCACACGCTGCCAACAGCTCGGAATGTACATTGTTTACGACGCCCCACTTCAAATGCTTTGCGATGCCCCGACGCAATACACAAAATATCCGGATATTCTCAGCTTCCTCTCGAAAGTGCCTGTTAGCTGGGATGATACCTTTGTCCCTGACGGAAAGATCGGAGAATTTATTGTAACCGTCCGGCGCAAAGGGAACGACTGGTATGTTGGTGGATTAAACAATGAAACTCCTCGTGAATATACTATCGATTTCAGCTTCCTGCCGGAAGGAAAATATGTGGCATCGATATTCAGGGACGGTGACCAATGCAGATAAGTTGGCGGAAGATTATACACATCTTACAAAGACTGTAGCAAAAGGCGATAAACTCACAGTACCGATGGCTCCCGGCGGTGGTTTCGCCATTGTTCTGAGACAACAATAGGTAAGTCAGGTTGAGATTCACCAATGCAACAGCATCCTAAATTTCCAAACCATGAAATTCATCACACTTGTTTTAGCGATTTCCCTAATTTTCATAGGTAGAATATCCCTTTTTTCGCAGCAGCATAATCTGCTGAGTGGTAAATATTCACTCGAACAGGTGCGTGATAACCTTGAAACCGCTGAGGATTACAAGCCGCTTCCTCCATGCGGAGATCCTGCCTGGGACATCATTCCGGAAAATGACCGTCAGGGAATTCTTCAAAAAGCGGAAAGTTATCTCGGATTTGATTATCCCCTTCTTAAGGCTACCACATATCTTGATTTCGTGAGGAACGGTAACCGGACCAGGTATCAGGACATTTACAGTGAGAGACGTGATGCCATCGTTTACCTTCTTATGGGAGAGATACTGGAAAACAAGGGTCGCTTTATGGATGATCTGCTTAACGGTGTCTGGACAATTTGTGAAGAATCCTCCTGGACTATACCTGCGCATATTGGCGGACAGAAAATCGGTAGCGGACTGCCCGATAAAGATGAACCCGTGGTCGCACTGTTTTCTGCAGAGACCGGAAGTCTGATGGCAGCGGTTGATTATTTTGTCGGTGACAAACTGGATTCAATAAATCCGATTATCAGGAAAAGGCTAAGAAATGAGGTCAGGGACCGGATCCTTGACCCATTGCTGAACAGGAACGATTTCTGGTGGATGGGACTCACCGGGAGGATACCCAATAACTGGAATCCCTGGATCGTCTCCAACTGGATTAATACCGTACTCGTACTAGAAAAAGATCCGCAACGAAGAGCCGCAGGAATATATAAGTCACTGGTCGTCCTGGATCAGTTTCTGAATCCCTACCCTGCTGATGGTGGCTGTGATGAGGGACCCGGTTACTGGGGCCGGGCCGGAGCAAGCCTGTTTGATTGCCTGAATCAGCTAAAAGAAGCTACGAACGGTAAGATTGACATATTCAGAGAACCACTGGTTAAAAATATTGGTGATTATATATGGAAGGTACATATTTCAGCATCCTGGTTTGTGAATTTTGCCGATGCTTCGGCGCGGAACCATCCGGATCCCGCGCTGATGTTCAGATTCGGAAAAGCTACAGGGAGTGCAAATCTTATGGGCTTTGCAAAAACAATGGTTGAAATGAGACCCACTTCTCGCCGGCGTTCAGGTGTTGATTATAATGGGTTGATGGTCAGAACCCTCCCTGATTATTTCATCATGCCGGAATTACAGGAAAGTGAAATGAAATTCAGTCCGGGAGGTGAAAATTTTCTTCCTGATCTCCAGGTATTTACAGCAAGAGAAGTACCGGGAAGCATCGACGGCTTCTACCTGGCAGCAAAGGGTGGAAACAACAATGAGAGTCATAACCACAATGATGTCGGAAATTTCATTGCCTACCTGAATGGCGAACCTCTGCTGATCGACGTAGGTGTCGGAACTTACACCGCCAAAACCTTTAGTTCTGCCAGATACGAGATATGGACCATGCAATCGGCATATCATAACCTGCCCGATATAAACGGTGCAATGGAAAAAAATGGCGCAGAATTCAAAGCCGCCGATGTAATGTTTACGGGCACTAAGAGCAATCCCGGCTTCAGTCTTGATATTGCCGGCGCATATCCTGTGGAAGCAGGCGTTCAGAATGCAGTAAGAAAAATCGAACTCGACAGGAAAAGGCAACAGATCATCCTCACAGATAAAATGAGTTTTACAAAAATTCAGAATAAGGTAACATTTCACTTTATTACCAGGTATCAACCGATTACTAAAGATAACAGGCTGATTTTCAATGATTCTGAGACTGGAAAGGAAATCGCGGAACTGACTTTCCCTGGAAGTTTAAAAGCCAGTATTGAACCACTTGAACTGGAAGACAGACAACTTGAGAATGTGTGGGGCGATAAGCTGTACAGGATAAATCTGGCAGGCGCCATTGACAAAAAAGAAGGATCATGGCAGTTCCGCATTATCAGGAAATAAAGCCGTGAGAAGGCCTAGAGCCATTTGGGGTCGAGTTAAAATATCCTGAATTTACCCTAGCCATAATCCACTAAATGATACCACTGAAAATGAGAAAATCTTATATCCTCCTGTGCACAATGATGTTGAGTGGTCAGGTTTTTTCACAGCATAAAGACTGGGAAGATGAGCAGGTAATCGGTTTTAATAAGGAGAAAGCGCACGCGACGTTTATCCCTTTTCACAATCGCGAGTCTGCCCTCTCCTTCGACAGATCCCAGTCGGAATATTATAAGGATCTTAACGGAACCTGGAAGTTCAGGTGGGTTGCCGATGATGATCAGCGACCTTTAGATTTTTTTCTCCCGGATGCGGACCTCAGTGACTGGGATACAATCCCGGTACCATCCAATTGGCAGATCCTCGGATACGGCATCCCAATTTACACGAATGTTACACATCCGTTCCCGGCCGACCCCCCTTATATAAAAAGAGATAATCCTGTGGGTTCCTATGTAAGGGAATTTGAAATCCCCAAAAATTGGCAAGGCAAGCAGGTGTTTCTGCATTTCGATGGAGTACAGTCGGCATTTTATATTTGGCTCAACGGGCAGCTGGTGGGATACAGCCAGGGAAGCATGACACCGGCCGAATTCAACCTCAGCCGGTTTTTGAAGGAGGGCCGGAATACACTTGCTGTTCAGGTTTTTCGATGGTCAGACGGCAGTTATCTTGAGGACCAGGATTTCTGGCGCCTGAGCGGTATATACCGTGACGTGTACCTGTTTGCAACACCCTCATTACACATCAGGGATTTTCGTGTTGAAACACCACTTTCCGACAATTACACAAACGCCCGTCTTAGAGTCAGCCTTGAAGTCATGAACCATGACTTTCAAAAATCTCCTCCGGTGAATATTATGTTTACACTGCTTGACGGACAAGGTAAAACGGTCTTTATCAGAAAAGAAAAATTTGTTCAGCTGATGGCTCACAACCAGGAATCCGGGATGGAAATCGAAGAAGCAATCACTCATCCTAAACTCTGGAGTGCGGAGCAACCAAACCTATATACACTGGTAATTGAGATGTCGGATAAAAAAGGGACGTTGGAAACGATTGCCACCAAAATCGGCTTCAGAAATGTAGAATTAAAAAATGGAAACCTTCTCGTCAACGGACAGCCGGTTTATCTGAAAGGCACAAACAGGCACGAGATCTATCCCACATCCGGACGGGTTTTGAACCGGGCAATTATGGAAAAGGATATTTTCCTGATGAAGCAGAATAACATCAATGCAGTCCGTACATCCCATTACCCCAATTCGCCACTGTGGTATGACTTATGCGACGAATATGGCATTTACCTCTGGGATGAGGCGAATGTTGAGTCGCACGGGACCAGGCCGCGTTTACCCATGGATACAGCCTGGAAGAAGGCATTTGTTGACCGGGCTGTCTCAATGGAAGGCCGTGATAAAAATCATCCATCCGTCATCGTCTGGTCACTGGGCAATGAAAACGGTTTCGGTGTCAATATCCAGGCGGAGGGCGACACGCTTCGGAAACTCGACAATTCAAGGCTGATCCATTATGCAGACAGAAACGACCAGACCGCACAATTAAATTTACCGTCTTTGTTCGATATCATTTCGAATATGTATGCCCTGCCGGGAGAAATGAAGGAACTCGCGGATGCTGACACTACGCGTCCGGTCATCCTTTGTGAGTATGCACATGCTATGGGAAACAGTGTCGGCGGGTTGAAGGATTACTGGGACCTTATCTATGCCAATAAGCGGATGCAGGGTGCTTTTGTTTGGGACTGGGTGGATCAGGGTCTCGAAAAAACGACAACAGACGGTCGAAAGTACTGGGCCTACGGTGGTGACTTCGGTGACACTCCGAATGATAACTCGTTCTGCCTTAACGGCCTCGTGTATCCAGACCGGACAGTGAGCCCGGCCCTTGCTGAAGTGAAACGTTTGTACCAGAATATCCGATGCAACCTTAATGATATGGACCCCCTTGAACTTCAGATCAGTAATGGTTATTTTTTCACGGATCTTAACAACTTCAGCTTTACATGGTCGATCCTTGAAGATGGAAAAGTTATAAAAACCGGAGCGCCTGATATACTCAACCTTGCTCCCGGAAAAGATACCATTATACGTATAGCTTTTAACCCTGATGAGGAATCAGGAAACAGCCAGTACTTTCTGAATGTAACCTTTCGCCTTCTGAATGATCAGCCCTGGGCTGGTAAAGGCTTCCCGGTGGCGGGTGACCAGTTTGCCATAAATCTGAAAAAAGACGGGACATCCTTACGGGATACGAGAACGGATCCGTCCCTGAAACTTAATGATTCCGACGGGAAGATTACGGTATCTGGAAAGAGATTCAGTCTGGTTTTCGATAAAGATGCAGGAGAATTGCAGCATTGGGATGCAAACGGGGTGGATATTCTGAAAAAAGGACCTGCATTAAATTTCTGGCGTCCCCCCACTGAAAATGATTACCAGGACCAGAACGGATATAAGGCCTGGAAAAACTCAGGGCTTGACAGTTTGAAAAGGTTACAGGGAACAACTGTAATCAGGCAAATCCGCAATAATCTTGTAGAAATCGGATTTGAGGAACTTTATTGGTTCAGGAATAATCTTCAGATTCAGACATACCAGCAGTATCTTATCTATGGTAACGGGGAGCTTATTCTTACAAGCTGGGTAAATCCTTCGGAAGAGATAATGGCTTTTGCAAAGATAGGTCTTCAGATGGAATTGCAAACGGGCTTCGAACAGGTCAGGTGGTACGGGCGTGGTCCGCATGAAAGCTATTCCGACAGAGCATCCTCGGCCGATATCGGTATTTTCGAAAAAACTGTGGACGGTCTCTGGGAAAATTATATTGTACCTGAGGAAAATGGCAACCGTTCCGACACCAGGTGGCTGACCATCTCAAATGAAAAAGGGCAGGGACTGCTTGTGACCGGTGATTCACTCTTTAATTTCAGCGCGTATCATTACACCGACAGGAACATCGAAGACGCTAAACATACCGTAGAACTTGAGAAGCAAGATTTTGTAACCTTTAATCTTGATCATCTGCAACAGGGTCTGGGAACGGCAACCTGCGGACCTTCGTGCTTCCCACAATATGTTGTACCAGTTCATGCCATGCATTTCACGATGCGTCTAAAGCCTTTTGCCGGCACAGTAAATGAACACCGTGTATCTATCGAAAGATCACCTCTGGTTCCTGTCATTTTCAGCGCAACCCCGGAAGTAAAAAGTGACAAAATCTTTACTGAATCAACAAAGGCAGTGATGTCGGCAGAAGGAAATGCGGTCATCCGGTTTACTCTCGATGGAAGTATCCCAGATGAACACAGCCGTCAGTATAAAGGACCGGTCACGATCCGTGATCAGGCCGTCCTTATTGCCAAGATCTTCACAGGAAACACCAATGCAATGAATAACACGGTGCAATCATTTATCAAGACATCGGTCGCCAATCCTGAATTTGTAAACGCCCTGCCGCCTGCAGGTTTCCCGGCGTCCCCCTGGCTCCTTTTTGATGGAAAACACGGGCAGATAGGAGATATTTACCGGAACTGGATCGTATTCAGGGATCATGACATGATGCTGAAACTGGACTATCACTCCCAGAAAGCTGTGCGTCACATTGATCTCAGGTTTTTGCAGGATTTTTGGTGGAGTGTATATTTCCCTGAAAAGATAACTATCACCTTCCTGTACCCCGACGGCACGCAAAAAAGCGTGTGGGAAAAATCATGGACCCGTGAAGATATTTTAAATTCCGGTTCGTATTATATTAAAACGTACCGGGCTGATATCGAGGCCGGTATACCATCGGGTATCATCATTGATGTTTCCTGTCTGAAGGATTTACCGGATGACATCATCAACAGGCCGGAGCATATCTTACTGATGACTGATGAATTGATCATCGAGTAAGCACAGGATTCCCTTGCCAGTCAGGACTATTAATCGATAATGTCAAAATATTCACAAACGATGAAACGACGAGATTTTCTAACCAGTGTAGCTATCGGTGCAGCCGCAGGCACAGTAGTTGCACTCCCCGGATGTCTGCCCCATGAAAAAAGTAATTCAGAAAAAGAAAATGAAGAATCCTCAGGCAAACAGGCTTTAAAAGAAACGTATTCAAGATCACAACGAATCAGAAGCGGGATAGCGCTTGGAGGTCTCGGAACAGGCTCCATAGAATTGAGAAAAAACGGCCAGTTTTATAACTGGTCGATCATGAATAATTATCCGTTTGGTGGCGGCCCTGTGTTTACCATTCCTACCTGGCCAAGGGACGGCTGGGAAGATTCTTTACTGTTTTTCGTCTTAAGGTACCAGGTGGAAGGTGAAGATCCGAAGATCAAGCTACTCCAGATAAATGAAGGCCTGACCCAGGGAGCCATGGACAGTATTGAGTACTATTTCCCGTGGATGTCGCCGGTAACGGATATTGAATATCGTGGACGATTCCCGTTTGTGAATATGAAATTCTCCGATCCTGAAATGCCCTTCATCGTCGAATTGGAAGCATTCAGTCCCTTCATCCCTCATGATGTGAAGAACTCCTCGCTTCCTGGTATCTATTTCAACTTCAAAGTACGTTGTACTGCAGAGAAGCCCTGTGATGTCATGCTCCTTGGCTCTCTAAGAAATCTTGTCAGTTATGATAACTATGAGAAATATTTTACCTCTTTCCTCAAAGAAAGCACGGGGTATAAATATTTTGATATGTCGGCAGGCAATGCAGATGAGGCAAGCAGTGCATTCGGACATATGGGCCTGGCGTCGCTTTCCGATGATTCCAGCTGGTACCTTGGATGGGAACACCGTCACCCCTACTATGAAAAGCTGCTTGTGGAAAGAGAGCTTGCCAAAATTGACGATACAGAAAACCGGAACCACATCGACAGGAAGACAGGGAAGAAAATTGCCGGTAAATCGTCGGGATCGGAAGACCAAAGGGCTTTTAGTTCTATTGCCATAACGCACAGGCTGGAGCCCGGACAGCATTTCAATCACAGTTTCATCATGTCGTGGTATTTCCCAAATAATTATGGTTCCTACAACGGTAGCGGAAAGTCTGATACCAACCTGCCCTACCATTTAAACCAGGTGATCACTACCAACCAGGGACATTTTTGTGATCAATTCTTCTCTTCTGCAGAAGAAGTGGTGGCATACATGGCGATAAATAAGGATGAACTCACCGGCAGGACCAAAGCCTTTTTGGAAAACTTTTATGCCAGCGATGCAGACCTGTTTGTACTCGATCAGATAAACTCACAACTCAATACTTTTATCACCTCGTCAAGGCTAACAATGGACGGAACTTTCGCCATACGGGAGGGTATGACAGCAGACAAATCCTGGGGGCCTATGGCCACGACCGATGTAAGTCTTTATGGTGATCTTCCGGTACTGTTTCTCTTCCCGGAACTGCAAAAATCGACCATGCGGGCACACAAACATGTGCAGACTGAAAAAGGTGAGATCGCCCATGGTCTGGGTCTCGACCTCACCATGACGCAGAACGGGACCTGGGGAGTTTATCATCGCCTTGATCTCCCAGGCCAGTTTGCGCAGATGGCACTCCGCGACTTTTTCTATACCAACGACCGAAAATATCTTGAGGAGATGTGGCCTGCTGTTAAAAAGGCGCTGGACTACATCCTTGAATACAGGGACGACAATGGCAATCAGATGCCATATATGAAGGGTATAGAAAGCAGTTACGATAATTTCCCCATGTATGGCATGGCAGCATATATCCAGTCGCAATGGCTTTGCGCTGTTGCCAGTGCGGTAAAAGCCTCAGAAGTTGTAGGAGATGAGGAAGCAGCGAAAAAATATGAAGGTATACTGAAGAAGGGGTCGGCTCTTATGGATGAAAAACTCTGGAATGGAGAATATTACCGCCTCTATAATGATGAAGGCGGGACAGCTCATGGTGACCTGTCGGAAGGATGTCTTACCGATCAGATCATTGGCCAGTGGGTTGCCCATTTCACCGGTCTTGGTTATCTTTTCAGTAAAGAGCATGTTAAAAGTGCGCTGAAAAAAATCCTGGACTTTTCATTTAAGCCATCCTTCGGACTCAGAAACTGTACCTGGCCGGAATACCCCAACCGTTTTCCCATAGAGAAAAGCGATCTCTGGGTTGACCAGGCGAATACACCCTGGACAGGTGTCGAATTAGCCTTCGCTTCGTTCCTGATCTATGAAGGCTTTTACAATGAAGGTCTCGAGGTCATTAAAACTGTTGATAACCGCTACCGTAAGGCGAATCTTTACTGGGATCACCAGGAATTCGGCGGTCACTATTACAGGCCAATGTCCGCCTGGGGCATCATGAATGCACTGCTTGGCATGTCGGTAAACCAGGATGAATATATATTCGATCCTAAAATTCCGAAAAAAGTTTTCCGGATATTTTTTGCAACAGCCAGGGGTACTTCACACTATGTAAAGGAAGCCGGATGGGTGGGGATTACTTCTCTGACAGGTGATATCACCCTGAAAACGATCACGTTCCGAGCACATGGCCTGAAGAGTGGAAAGCCGAAGGTTTCTGTCCCCGGTAATGACTCTGGTGTGTCGATAGATTTGTCCGGTGAAGACATTGTTGTCACTTTTGATAAACCACTTACCCTGAGAGAGGGCGAAACCTTAAAAATAAGCTGATCATGGATAAAAAACCCGGACTTGGTCGTCGGGACTTCATCAAAACCGCCGGCCTTGGAGGCCTTGGTATTGGCTCCGCCGCAGGATTGGTACCTGGTATATCCCCCCAACCTGACCAAAATGAAATTGACGGATCCCAAAGGCCGAATATCCTGTATATTCATTCCCACGATACCGGTCGGTATATTGAGCCCTTCGGTATAAATGTCCCCACACCCAATCTCAGACGACTGGCTGATGAAGGCGTATTATTCCGTCAGTATTATACTACACACCCAACATGTTCAGCCAGCCGGGCCAGTCTGCTTACGGGTACATACCCGCACCGAAACGGGATGATTGGGCTGGCACACAGAGGATTTTCCCTGAAGGACCCCCAGATGCATATCGTGAATACGCTGAATAAATACGGGTATACGACGGCGCTGTCGGGTGTCCAGCACGTCATGAACTGGCAGGACGGTGAGCCTTCTGCTAAAATCGGCTATCATCAGTACCTGGGCGGAGCTGATACAGCACATACTAAAGCGGCAGAGTGGCTGGATAACATTCAGGATGAGCCATTTTTTCTTTCGGTAGGATTTACAGAAACACACCGGGAGTATCCGGAAGAAAGCTACCGCATCGATCAGGGTAAACAATGTCCACCGGCTCCTTTCCCTGACGTGCCGGAAGTCCGGAAAGATATGGCCATGTTTGCAGAATGCGTGAAAACCCTAGATGATAAGATGGGTACCGTATTTGCGGCTCTTGAACGTAATAACCTGCTTGAAAATACGCTCATTATTTGCACCACCGATCATGGCATCGCCTTCCCGGAGATGAAATGTAACCTCTACGATGGGGGTACAGGAATATTTCTGATCATGCGTGGTCCCGGTGGTTTTAAGGGTGGCAGAGTAATCGACAATCTGGTGAGTGTAATCGATGTCTTCCCGACGATCTGTGAAATCCTCCGTATAGACAAACCTGAATGGCTTGATGGCGAATCTTTTCTGCCACTTATAACAGGTGAAAAAGAGGAAATCAGGGATGCTGTTTATTCACAGGTCAATTACCACGCATCCTACGAACCCGTGCGATCGGTAAGGACAAAACAGTGGAAATATATCAGACGTTTCGGCACAAAGAAAACTCCCGTCCTGCCAAACTGTGATGATGGTTTTACCAAGACATTCTGGATTAAAAATGGTTGGAAGGATCAGCTTTTGCCTGAAGAAGAGCTGTTTAACCTTTTCCTTGATCCCCATGAACGAAAAAATCTCGCCGGCGACCCTGAATACAAGGAAATCCTTGAAGAACTAAGTAAAAAACTTACCCATCAAATGCAAACCTTTGGTGATCCCATGTTGAAAGGATTTATCAAGGCCCCTCCGGATGCGAGGCTTAATGATGCTGACGGCATGTCTCCAAGGGAAAAGACAAAGACAGCTGCCGAACTATATGACTTCAATAAATATTAATCTAACGACATGAAAAAATTTACTTTCCTGACAATTTTGGTTTTTCTTATCATGGCTTCGTGTGGCCGTCCTGAACCCGGATCAGATATCCTTCGACTCGACGGCTGGAAATTCAAAACCGGGGATGATTTGCAATGGGCCGCTCCCTCTTACGATGACAGCTCATGGAAGACTATGGTCAACGGACAGTTATGGGAGGGCCAGGGTTTCGAGGGTTATGATGGGTACGGATGGTATCGGATCAGTGTGTTTATCCCATCAAGCCTTAAGAAAAATGCATACTTCAAGGACAGCCTTCAATTCTCCATCGGGAAAATTGATGATGCTGATGAGACTTTCATCAACGGCCAGGCTCTTGGTTACAATGGTAAAACCCTGGATGTTCCGGGAAGTACCTTTCCCGACGGTTTTGAGGATGAAGACGGTACCTATTCCATCTTCAGAAATTACGTGCTTAAGGCAGACGATCCCAGGATCCGTTGGGACCAGAACAATGTCATTGCCATACGGGTAAGTGATCATGGTGGTGGTGGAGGACTATACACGCCGAGACCTGGAATAAGCATGGTGGATCTGAAAGACTATCTGTCCTTTGATATTTATAGTGAGCCATTTGAACTCACAAATGATAATTATGCCAAAGGCATTTTTCTTGTAAATAAGCTGAAAACACAAGATATCACTGGCAAACTTTCAATTCGGGTAACCAACCAGTTCAATGATGAGGAGATGTTCACATCGACCGAGGACGTGACGGTTCCCGCAGGCAAAAGACTGGCGCATATGTTCACTTTCGAAGCGCCCCAGACAATGAGTTATAAAGTAGAATATATTTTTCAGACTGAGAAAGCCAGGAATCCAATTTATGTCATACAAACCGCTCCATACATTCTGACGCCACCGGCTCCTGAAGAAGTCAGGATCAATGGTCCGGAAATTTTTGGTGCCCGTCCGGGAAATCCGGTTATGTATGCAATACCTGTTTCCGGAAGACGACCGGTGAGCTTTGATATTGAAGGATTGCCTCCAGGCCTCTCTGTAGATAAGGAAACTGGAATCCTTAGCGGAAAAGTTTATCGTGCAGGCGATTATCCTGTAGTATTAAAAGCTGTAAATGAACTCGGCAGTGACACGATGGCCTTCACCATCCGGATTGGAGAAACGATAGCCCTTACTCCCCCACTTGGATGGAATAGCTGGAACGTCTGGGGCCTGTCTGTCGATGATGGCAGGGTGAGAAATGCCGCAGATATGATGAAAGCCTCCGGGCTCATGAATTATGGATGGACCTATATTAACATCGATGATGGATGGGAGTCAGCGGAAAGGGATTCCAGGGGCGAAATTGGTGCAAATGATAAATTCCCCGATATGAAATCACTCACAAGCTATATTCACAGCCTGGGACTGAAAACCGGAATTTACTCGTCACCAGGGCCACTTACCTGCGGTCATTTTCTGGGGAGTTATCAACATGAGTGCCAGGATGTCAAAAAATGGGCCGACTGGGGATTCGATTATATCAAGTACGACTGGTGCTCCTATAGTGGGATCGCCAAAGATAACAGCCTGCAGGAACTTCAGAAACCATATATTCAGCTTCGCGGATGTCTTGACAATATAAAGCGTGATATCGTTTTCAGCCTTTGCCAGTATGGTATGGGTGATGTGTGGAAATGGGGCGAGGAAGTTGGCGGTAACTTATGGCGAACCACCGGTGATATCACAGATACCTGGGAAAGCATGTCGGGCATCGGATTCAACGAATCCAGATCTTCGCCCTATGCCGGTCCAGGTCATTGGAATGATGTGGACATGATGGTTGTAGGCTGGGTTGGCTGGGGCCCGAATACACACCCCACGCGGCTTACGCCTGACGAACAATATACCCATATCTCGCTCTGGTCGCTCTTATCTGCACCAATGCTCCTGGGTTGTGATCTGACCAAACTTGACGACTTCACCCTTAACCTCCTCACAAATACGGAGGTACTTGCTGTGCATCAGGACATATTGGGAATACAGGCTAATCAGGTTTATGACCGGGACAATATCCAGGTATGGACTAAAGCACTGAGTGACGGCAGCATAGCTGTCGGCTTCTTTAACCTCAGTCCGGAGCCAGCCTCCCCCAGCCTGAAGTTTGATGATCTGGGGCTATCCGGAAGCTACAAGGTGAGAGACCTGTGGCGTCAGAAAGACCTCGGACAGATGGATGGCAATATTGGGATAACGATTCCGATTCATGGAGTTGTACTGACAAAATTTTCAAAATAGATCAACATCACACGTATATCATATTGTAGTGCGGTCCTGTTTCACGAGGGCCGCACTTTTTTTGTACAATGACTTCAATCTATTACTTTTGTTCCCATCGATTTCCTGAAATCATCCCGGCTTAAAACGATCCTTTCCAATGACAAAGAAAAGTGCAGGTATCATGTTGTATCGTCGTCGCAATAAGAAGATCGAGGTGATGCTTGTACACCCTGGGGGCCCATTTTGGGTGAAAAAAGATTCCGGGGCATGGTCAATCCCTAAAGGAGAATTTGAAGAGGGAGAAATGATTTTTGATGCCGCACTCAGGGAATTCCGGGAGGAGACCGGATGCCTACCGGAAGGTACATTCACTGAACTTTCCCCAGTGAAACTTAAGAATGGCAAGATGGTATACGCCTTTGCAGTAGAGTACGATATGGATGCATCCGGGGTTATAAGTAATAGCTTCTCGATTGAATGGCCGCCTAAGTCAGGGAGAATACAGGAATTTCCGGAAATCAACAAAGCAGAATGGTTCAGCCTGGAGCTGGCAAGAGAAAAGCTAAATCCGGCCCAGGTGTCCTTCATCGATGAACTTTCATCACTGACGGATAATACAACTGTCTGATCGTGGAAACTGCCATATCTGACAGACCTTCCGATGCCTCCAATAGAGATTTATTCATCGTTTTTAAAGGGATTCCGGTATCGGGATAAATTTGACAATCCCTGAATCCTATTATCAATCCCTAGCATTGGGTCACTTATAATTGTACTTAATTTATAACGATTCTTTCTTATCCCCCTTCTTCTCATAAAAAAGATTAGAAAATGAAGGAGCATGATAATATTTACCTACCTTTGCCCAAGATTTTGATTTGAGAATTTGCGCATATATTTACTAATTCTTCGCCTTATATTAGTTCATCTCTGCTCTCATTTTTAAATCCAACTCTTACCACTCTCTGAAGACAGGATGTGGGGACCGGGGGATATGACAAAGGCAGAGCATAGCTTTACTCCTTTATATCTGAAAGATTGCCCGTTCCAGATTCACCTGTTTGATATGCATCATACAAAGCAGGCTGCATGTATAGCGCCTGCCGGTAAATGGATTTTTAATTTAAATTAGCTCATTTTGAATACGTTAAATATTGGAGATCTTACGATACGTGTGCCCATCATACAAGGTGGCATGGGTATTGGTGTTTCTCTCTCAGGCCTTGCCTCGGCGGTTGCTAATATGGGTGGTGTGGGAGTGATTTCATCCGTGGGAATAGGTCTCATACACAATACCGCACATTCTGGTTTCAAGAAAAATAATATTGATGCAATTCGCCAGGAAATAAGGAAAGCACGTGAGATGTCGCTGGGTGTGCTCGGCGTTAATATCATGTCGGTTATCACCAACTTCTCGGATATGGTGAAGACCTCCATTGAAGAAGGGATCGACCTGATCTTTTCAGGTGCCGGTCTGCCTCTGGATTTGCCAAAATACCTTGGAAAGGGCATCAAAACAAAACTAGTGCCCATTGTATCATCCGCAAGGGCAGCCAATATAATCTGCCAGAAGTGGAAACAAAATTTTGATTATCTTCCAGATGCTTTTGTGGTCGAAGGCCCAAAAGCCGGTGGCCACCTTGGTTTTAAGGCAGACGCACTCCAGGAAGAAAATAACAGTCTTGAAAACCTGGTTACCGGTGTTCTTGAAGTCACAAGGGAAGTCGAAGCGAAATACAATAAAAAAATCCCGGTCATTGCAGCCGGAGGTATATTCAACGGCTTCGACATGTACAAAATAATGAAACGGGGAGCTTCAGCCGTTCAGCTGGGTACACGATTTGTCGCCACGAAAGAATGCGATGCCTCAGATGCATTTAAAAATGCGTTGATCAGTGCAAAGGAAGAGGACATTCAAATTATTAAAAGTCCTGTCGGAATGCCGGGAAGGACAATTTTTAATCAATTTCTACGGGAAGCCTTTGATGGAAAGAGAAGACCAAAGGTATGCAAGCATCACTGCATCAGATCCTGCGATCCGAAAACTACCTCCTACTGCATCTCCGAAGCTCTTCTGGAGGCCTTTAGAGGGAATCTTGAAGACGGCTTTGTCTTTACGGGAGCTAACGCCGGACGGATCGATAAGATCTCAACGGTTGGAAATGTCTTCAAAGAATTGTTGGAGGAATACGAACAAGCGGGGAAAGAAGATTAATCGTATTAGTCTTCAATTAAGCCAAGCCATTGCGCATATTATTATAGGGTAGCCGCTTACAGGCTATAACAATGGTGAAATTGAAGCCTTAACGGCATTTAAAAACGTTCTAAACGGAATTCGTTTATTTTTGTATTGTGCGAACAATGAAACAGCGTATTTGTATACCTGTATTACTATTCATCTAAAATATCAGCTTATGGGAAGATCTCAGGAATCGTTTAACAAGAAGGAAGTAAGAAATAAAAAAGAAAAAAAGAGAAAAGATAAAGAAAAGAAGAGGCTTGCAAAAAAGGATCAGGATAAAAAAGGCGGCCTCAACGATATGATCGCCTATGTTGACGAGAACGGGATGATCAGCTCTACTCCTCCTGATCCGGACAAGAAAATTGAAACCAAACTGGAAGATATTGAAATCAGCATCCCCAAGCAGGATAACAGCAATGCTGTCAACCCTATCAGAACTGGTACAGTCACGTATTTTAACTCTTCAAAGGGCTTCGGTTTTATTAAGGATTCTGAAACACAGGATAGTGTTTTCGTCCATGTGAATGATGTTGAAGGCGATATCGGCGAAGGCGATAAAGTGAATTATGAGGTGGTGAAAGGTCATAAAGGACCGGCCGCCGTCGATGTAAAAGTCTTAAAGTAATGTTGCAATTCATCCCTCGACTGGTTTTGGAAACAGAACCTGTCGGTGGAGTGCTGCCGAATCTCAATGTCATTCCTGGCATATGCCGGGCCTTTCTCCAGAACAGCATAGTTCCCACTTTTTTGGCTTCAACGTCTTCCGTTGAAGCAATAGCGGGGTCGATAATTTAAAGCGCTTTACGACATTCTTATGCCCAGAGAATGATACAGCCCCTTTCAACTTTCCAAGGAGGGATTTGTTATTAAGATCCCAACATGCATTAATTTTTTTATGAGCACAGAGCGGAAAGCAATTCTGTATATAGCCACCAGTCTTGATGGCTTTATTGCCCAGCCATGTGACGATCTTAGCTTTTTAACCCTGGTAGAACAGGAAGGAGAAGATTACGGCTATGCCGAATTCCTACGTACTATTGATACGGTTATCATGGGTTAGGGAGTTAGGGAGTTAGGGAGTTAGGGAGTTAGGGAGGTGAGGAGATAATGAAGGACGGGATGTGCATTGGAATCAATGTGAAAATGTTCGTTGAACAAGACTAAAAAATAATTAGTTTCCCTAAATGAGATATTGCTGCAGTGTTGAGCTGAAAACCTGAAACCTGGAGTTATTAAATGATACCACTTTTTTTTAAAAATCCCGCAAGTCTGAGATCCTGGTTTGAGAAAAATCATGAAAACGCCAAGGAATTGTGGATTGGGTATTATAAAAAATCAAGTGGAAAGGAGAGCATGACTTGGATGGAATCCGTGGAGGTAGCCATTTGTTTTGGCTGGATTGATGGTATCAGGGTGTCCGTAGACGAGGACAGTTATGCAAATCGATTTACCCCAAGGAAACACAAGAGTTCCTGGAGTTTGAGAAATATTAAAACAGCAAATAAACTCGTCGCGGAAGGAAAAATGCATCCGGCCGGTATGAAAGCGTTTCAACGAAGATCTGAACAAAATTCCGGAGTATATTCCTTTGAACAACAAAAGATTGCCCTGAGTGACGAATTTGAACAATTATTCATGAAAAACATCCGGGCATGGACATTCTATACCTCCCAGCCGCCCTCCTACCGAAGAACATCTGCGTACTGGATTATGAGCGCAAAACAGGAGAAAACGCGACTCAAGCGGCTGAATGATCTCATCATTGATTCTGAAAACGGGAGAAAAATAAAGCCGCTAAGAAGAAAGAATGACTGAACCCCGGAAACTTCAAATTTGTCCTTCTTAACACCAAAAAGGAAATGAGACGAATTCCGTTGCAATTATTGCGGTAAATTCACGTCACTTGCCATCGATTTTTTATCAAACGAGATAAAAATGGAGTACAGAACTGCTACAACTGGAGATCTCCCGGCAATCCTTGATGTGTTTAAGGCTACCGTCCTTCATATCTGTGAGCCTGATTACACTGGTGAACAGTTAAATGCCTGGGCCGGGGCAGCAGTCAACCAACAAAAATGGGTGGACCGCATTGAAATGCAATACTTTCTTGTAGCTGAAAATTCGGAGGGGATAACCGGATTCGGTTCCCTTGAAAACGGAGAGTATCTTGATGTCCTCTATATTCATGAACAATATCAGCGTAAAGGAATTGCACGTGCTATCCTTGGCAGGCTTGAAGACAGGTCACGGCTATTGAAGAAATCTCATATCAGAGCGGATGTGAGCATCACCGCCAGGCCATTTTTTGAGAAACACGGATTTCGTGTGATAAAACTCCAGTTCCAAATGGTAAATAAAATCCGTATCTCAAATTACAGCATGGTCAAAGATCTGTACTCAACGTAATCCCGGATATCATCATCCGTATTATTTAGCAGGGTCGCCGTAAACCGCCCCACGACCGTGAGTTCCGACATATACCCTGCCGTATTTTTTTGGATCGCCTGTGATATGTAACAATAGACCCCACTGATGGGCATCATCATTGATCTTTGTCCATGTTTGCGTTGCATCGTCAGACCGGAATATCCCGTGATGTCCGTCAATTATACCAATCAGGTAGATGGCAGGGTATGATTTCTTTTTTACCCCTTTCCCGAAACCGAAGCCATGAATTTCCGTGACCAGAGGTATGCGTATGAAGAGGGTGTCTTCCGTTGGCTTGAAATAGAGCCCGTCCCAAGCTGCGATCCAGAGCTCATTTTCCTTTCCGGGAACCGCATATATCCTGTCCTGTCCGCCACGGGAATCACCTCTTCCCCGAAGCTGTTCGCGGCTCAGTGCCGGCATTCCTGTCCGGATGGCCTTAAAATGCCGTCCTGCGTCGGTACTGCTGTAATAAATGCCCTTGGCAATATTCACCCCGTAAAAACTATTACTGCTAACCTTGTCGGCCACGACCCTCGTATTTTCAGGTAAATCAGTAATCTTCTCCCAATGGGCACCGTTATCACAGGTAAAATAGGGCATACTGTTCTGCGGGGTCCATATCCAGCAGCTGCCATCCGCCGATACGGCAATGTGGCCATGACTACTTTTCTCAGAGGGCATGGATGATGTTGGCTTCCATGTTTTCCCCATGTCCAGTGAGTAACCGATATTGTGATTGTTTGAAACACGGTCAGATTCCACTCCAACCCTGACGACAATCTCCGGTTTGAGCCAGGCACAGGCAACGTCGTCTGTATTGCCAAAGTGGGGGTTTACAAAGTTGCCTTCCAGGGCAGGTTCATCCAGATTCCAGTGCACAAATCCGCCATAGTCGCCAATACCCGTGATCAGTGGCGCTCCTTGTGGCGGACTCAGGAGCTGGAGTGGCACGGTTTCCTCGATCCCTGAGCTCACAACCGACCATACAACCGGTTCATCTTTATCCATATCGGTCAGATTAAAGCATTCGTGTCCACCGTATCCGGTGGTAAAAAGTGCATGGTCCGGATTATGTGGATCGATTTCACAGTCGAATAGCCAGTGAATGCCCGTGTGACTTACGTATGGTGCTTTCGAATAATCAAATTTCCCTCCTGATGCAAAAACACCTTTATATGTTTTGCCCCCATCAACAGAGCGGAATATCTCCTCCCCTCCTTTCTCCCAGGATCGGTAAAATGTGCAGGCAAGGATCGTATTGGGATCGTTCGGATCCGTGGCTACAGATGCATATCCCATGGCATCCGTCGGGCTGTAAGGATCAGGCTTTTCAGGCGTTATATCGGTCCACATACCTGTTTGCATAGTATATTTCCATACACCGCCGTTCTTCATTCTCCATGGCCCCGGATTATCGCCGTAGGATATAAGAATACAACCGTCGCCGCTCATTACTCCGTGGTTTGGCCGGTACATAGCAGGCTGATGCGGGACTGCCTTCCATGTATCACCACCGTCCCGGCTACAAAAAAAATTGTCTCTGTTCATCAGCGAAACAAGAGCATAGACATCCTTGCTCCCCTCACCAGGTTTACCGGATCCCGGATCACAAAGCACCGTCACTACGCCGCTCCCTGACTGAGCAAATTGCCAGTATCTCCTCGACCGTTCATTTTTTAAGCTATCCGGCACGACTTCAGTTACATCGGGAAACGTGGTCACCCTGTTCCATGTTACTGCACCATCGGTACTTTTCCATAAACCGTCATGTCGACTGCCGAAGTACAGGATCTTCCCGTTATTGGGATCAACGGTCAAACGTTCACCATTGCCACGGCCATTTTCATTCCCTCCCATTTTTATCGGTAGTTTCGACCTTTGAAAGCTATTACCACGGTCATCCGACCTGAGAATTTCAGCATAGGGGGCATACTCATTACTATACATTCCGCAGGCAAGATAGAGCTTATCCGGATTGTGCGGATCGAGAGCAATACTCTCGATACCCATAAGATTGACATCCTCGTATGAAACCCAGTCCATGATGGGCACCCAGTCGGAGTCAATGGAATCTCTCCGGTAGGCACCTCCCATGTCTGTTCTCGCATAGACCAGACCCTTCTCAGTGGGATGGTACACAAAGCCGTCTACAAAACCTCCTCCAACGATGCGAACGTTTTTCCAAACGTACTTTTCAAATTTTATACCTGCCTCTTTTTGAGAACACCCTGCCAGGATAAATACGAGGATGCCTGTGAAAATAAGGCGGAGAAATAATTTTTTAAGCATTGCGTCAGTTTTAGTGGTTCAGAAATCCTGTTCCACTAAAAATACGTAATAATATTTGTTTCCTCCACGGATGAAAGACAGATGTGGTAATTTTGCTTCTGCTAAGGCATCCTTTATTTTTCCAAAACCTTGTTAAACAGATTTTCAGTCATTTGTTGTACCCTGACATCCGGCGTCGCGAAATCAACAATCCGTTGCAGGCGCATTGGATGCTGATATGCCGGGGTATGTGCCAGTGGCTGGATCCAGAAACAGGTTCCTGCATTAAAAACGAAGTTCCCTTTTTCAGTTGTGTACATGGTGGCAACATAGTTTTCAGGATGGTCACTCCCAAAGCCCAGCGTGTTAACCATATTTTCAGCCAGTACCACAAGATCTTTTTGATCCCCCACTGGTCTGCCATGATACTCCCAACCTACAAGGTTCTTAATGCTGTCCCCTTTTTGCATACCTGTTCCTTCGAACAACCAGTGATCTGGCTCCTCACAAATAAAACTACAATAGCCGACTCCATACGATACCGCACCCATTATACCCCGGTCGTCAAGATCTTCGCCATCCACCCGTCCCATGGTCCGGTCGGGTCTGTTATCAGTGGTGGGATCTAGAAATACAGGACCAGATACCGAATTCCCGCTCAGGAAGAGAATATTCACCCCTAAATCCCGTGCTCTTTTCACGTTATCCACCATTTTGTATGTCCAGTATTCATCATGGCCGACGGAGAGAAATGCTCTTGCACGAAGCAAACCGTCAGGATCAGCATGTGTATCGGTGTTGGAGATGTAGGTCACATTATAGCCTTGCTCTTCCATCCAGTAGGCCAGTGTGTATTCCCACAGAAGGAACTCTCCAGATCCGTTGGAAAGCGGGTTGAAAGCGGAAGGCAACAGGTTCACATAAAGCGCATATGGCCGGTCGAAACTGCACCGGGTGATGGTAGTTTCTGATGCTCCTTTCCACGGTGTATGTGCTTCATCGTACAGGCTGTGCCAGTAAGGCCAGCGGTTATAGGCCTGCCAGGTCATATCTGAACACTGAAACAGGAAGTCCGCTTTTCTGTTATCTTTCACGATAAAAATAATATATGATTGGTACTGTTCGGGCTGTGTGGTAAGCTTGCACACATAGACACCACTTACCCAGTTATCTGGGATTACCATGCTGTAGGATTCATCCCAGTTGCATTCGAAAAAGTTTGTCAGGGAATCAGGGACCGGGTCTTTCTGTATCTTCCCTTTCAGACCTCCTACGGCCTTCTTCATATTCCCGCCCTTTCCCTGGTAATATCCCATTCGGTAAATGTTCATAGTATAATCCGATGCCGGATTTGTGCTGACAAAGAACCTGAGCGTGTCTCCTATTTCGAGACTCATCCGGGAGCAATAGCCTTCGATCTGAGGACGCCTGCAAAACTGGTGTTCAGGATACTGACATGTATCAAAATCAACGCTGATTAACCAGTCGGAGGTACCGGGTAATTCGTTTTCAGCGATGACAGGGTTTACCGGAGATTTTGACATCTGATTGCATGCTGCAACCATCAAAGACAACAGAAAAAGTAATCCTGCATTTTTCATGATGTTATGATTTTATATAGTTGAGCGTACTTGTTTTGATTGCCGGTATATAAACGAGACTGCAATCCTTGTCCGACACTATCTGATCACCACGGATTTTTTCAGCCGTTCGTTCTCATAGTCCACTGCAGTCAGTGCTTTACCGGTCCTGTTATTACGAAGGAGAAGCTCTCCGCTGTTCTCACCACTGATATGGATAAAGACGCCTGAACCGTCAATCGCCTTAGATTCTCCGATAACTCCATCCGACATTTCATTTAGGACAACAGCCGGATATACACTTTGCCTCAATCCTTGTCGGCCGGAAAATCCAAGAATTTCAAAATCAGACACATGCTGCAGTACCAGGGCACTCTGCCATTTAGCCTCAGCATCTTTTTCTGACCAGTTTACAGAGAGGTCACGGATTCGTAAACCACGGACATGCTTAATCTGTAACGCATCCGTTGTTCTCTTGTCTTTGGCATCTTCAGGCTGCATAAAAATCTGTATGTTATCCATCCTAATATTTTCAAGAGGATGCCCAGCCATGCCCTCAATCACTCCCGTGCCCCTGGGTTCAGCGATAATGTTGTTTATGAAAATATCGCGGATCATCCCGGTTTTGGAAGATTCTTCCCGTTTCTTCAGCACAAATTTTACCAGTTCACAACTTCCCCACCAGTTCCAGTGTCTGCGTCGGGTTTCAAGTGTCAGGTTACTTATGATTACATCGCTGACGGTTGCCCCGTCCTGGACATTGATCCCGAATCCTTTATTAGAATCGCGCAGGGTGCAATTACTGAAGATGACATGACGGATGTCGGCAAACGTCTCCGTACCGATCATGAGGGGTGTAGAGGAAGAGGTAAGAATGCAATTGGTTACCAAAATATTTTCTGTGGTTCCAGCGGTTGTTTTACCTCTCTGAAGAGGTGTTTTCAGAACTATTGAGTCATCTCCTGTTATGATTACAGAGTCAGAAACCGTAACATTTTTGGATGAGCATATATCAATACCGTCGGCATTGACACCCTTTTCGAGATCTGAAAAAATATAAATCCCGGTAAAAGAAACCCGCTCACAATCATTCAGCCTTATATTCCAAAGGGGTGAATTGATCACTGAGATATCCCGGAAAAGTACATTCGTACAATTATTAAGGATGAACATAAAAGTCTGCATCCCCGTCCGGTAATAACGGCGCATATCGATACCGGCTTCCCTGGCAAGTTCTATTTCCTTCTTAATCTCCACATCAGTTTCTTTCATCTCAACAAACTCGTAGGTAGCTAAACCGTCAAATGTGCCCTTACCAGTAAACGATATATTCTTACCATCAGTGGCAAGGATCATGGTACGACCTTCGGCAACAAAATCACGACGGTTCTGACTAAGAAAAAAAGTAGCACCACTTTCCATGTGTAAACATACATTGTCTTTCATGATGACCGTGCCGACGGTATACTCACCTGGCGGCACGTACACTATGCCTCCTCCCGAGTCTGTGCATTTGTCAATGGCTTGTTGAATGTATGAAGTCGCCGAGTCCGCTCTAACCCCAGTGGCTCCGAAATCTCTGACATTAAACACAGAAACCGGTATTCCCTGGTTTACATCACCGGGTATATTCATCATGGAACCGACGAGTCCGGCACCCAATAACGTTGCGCTATTTTTAACAAGAGTCCGGCGATCCATTTTTCCGTTTGAGGCTAACGTCGTCTTTTTATTCATCGTAACCGAGATTTTAAATGAACAAATCGTGTATAAACTTACTAAAAAATAGTGAACATAAATCTGATCATTTCAAGGCTGAACGATCAAAATAATTATCATTAATGCCATCATAACAAGGTGATTGAACCGAAATTCCTCATGCCAGTTTTAGTTTTATCCCTCCGGTACTGCGATCCCCGATTGAAAAATTCGTGACAACCGCAGTATGTAACCTGGTGAATGCAAAACGGCCGTCATCCTTGAGGAAGACGGCCGTTGCAGTTTATACTGTTTTCGTGCTATTCAATCACGAAACTGAGCGTCAGTGATTCGGAATCGTTTTTCAAAACCATCATATACATACCCTTTTCGATGGAAGAAACATCAAGGTGATAAATCGTGCTGAAGCCTTTGATGCTCTTATCAACGACCGTTCTTCCGGTAAGATCCGTAACAATCAGTCTGTCGAACTGAAGTCCAGACAAATCAACATTCAGGTTATCCCTGGCCGGATTTGGATACAGTGCCACCTTTTGCTGGTAATCCTGAATTCCATCGGTTTCGTTGACTGTAATGGTAAACTGTACCTCAGAGGTTTGAACAGGATCACCATCATCACTAACGGAAACAGTAATCACAGCGTCTCCGGTCATATCCGTTACAGGAGTATATGAAAGTGTTGCGGTGGATTCACCCTGAACGTAGTCAACAGTAGGATCAGGCACAAGCCCGGTATTGTTGCTGCTTGCGGAAATGGTGATATTCTGTGTATATCCATCACCATCGTCTATTCCGGTAAGATTAACAGTCTGAAGACCTGAATTTTTGTCAACACTCTGGTTATCGACCGCGTCGATATTCGGAGCCGGGTTGGAAGTGACCGTTACCATAAACTGCTCAGAATGTTCTCCAGTGGGATCACCATCATCCATCAACGAAACTGTAACAATTGCACTGCCCGTCATATCGGTTGATGGAGTAAATGTCAATGTTGCTGTACTTTCACCCTGGGTATAGGTAACAACCGGGTCAGAGATCAGATCACTGTTATCGCTGCTGGCAGTGATAGTTATGGCCTGGTCAAATCCGGCGCCATCGTTGATCCCGGTAAGTGTAATGTTCTGTTCGCCAGCTGCCTGGTCGATCGTCAGATTTTCCAGCGGATCAATGTTCGGTGCAGGATTACTTATGCTCCCCACAAGTGTGGTAAGGCTGCTTGGTGGAAGTACGATAAGACCATCGGGACCTACGCCCTCTCCCTTCTCACAGTTCCTGGAATTTGATGTGGTATATGAATCCCAGGTTGAGGGCAGTCCTTTGCCTTTGATCTCAATGGTCTGAACCTCATTCGTATTGTTGAACAGAACAACTGCAATACTATCGGTATCGTTATGTTTGAATGCCATTACGGGGATTCCGTCGGATGTAGCATCCACCCTGATGGCACCAGGTCTGATGAACTTGTAGTATTGTTTTGAGATAAAATACCTCGATGACGGACGGTTTGAAACCACGAGTCCGAATTCGGAAGCGCCCTCGGGAACGGAAAAGCTCCAGAATACCCATCCACTTGCACTACCGCAATTGAGTGCATTAAATATGTTACCGGCAAGAGTCATAGCGCCGGACCAGCTATCGGGATGACCGGATGTTTCAGTCATCCATGTCTTATAAACACCGGGAGCTGTCTGCGCCCTGTTATAAATGCTCTGCCACTCGCTGCATCCTGCGCCGCCTACACTGGCACCATCAGCATCATAATTATGAATGGCAACGATATCAGCGTACTGATAAGCCGTAGGATCATTTTTAACAGCATTGATATAATCATTGATCCTGCCCTGAGCCGGCAATGCTTCAGCCCAGAAAAGTTTCACATCCAAACCTTCAGCTTCAAGCCTTGGACCGACAACGTTAATGATATCGCGATATTCGTTCCAGTCGACCTGACAGGAAGGATAGGGTTCATTAAACTGTGGCTCATTCTGTAAACCTACGGCATATACATCTTTTCCGGTTTCCCGCTTGATGATCCTGCACATAGCAACCACTTCCTCGGCATATTCTTGATAATACCTGGGGTCCAGCTTGTTATCCGTAGAGTAAGATTCCACACCGTTTTCCCATTTGTTTTTCTTCATCCAGCCTGCCGGACTCCAGAAGGTAACGATAAACTTATCCACAAACGGGGCAAGTCTTCTCATATTTTCCAGTGAAAGTGCATTGGCATTGTACGCATCGAGATCGGTGATATAAGGATCACTGTTATCGTTTATCTTTTCGAAACCTCCTCCGATCACACCGAAACGGGCCATAGACATTCCCATATCCCTGGCCAGGTCGATGATATTGTCGGGACTATTATCACCTGAGCCCATAAATGCACCGAAACCATCGATGGTCTGATGCTCATTAGCGAGGTTTATCGTCACTTCACTCGCCGTGACACCATTCAGGGTAACCACACTAATCGTAAAGCTTTTCTCCACGGAATTGGATCCTTCTGCAGAAGCTGTTACTTTTATGGTAGCAGAGCCGGTTTTGCCGGCTGCCGGAGTATAGCTTAATGTTGCTTTATCTCCGCTAACTGCACCAACACTCGGAGCAGGTATAAGGTCCGTATTGTTACTGGTCGCCGTGAGGGTTACCGTATTTGTACCGTCGCCACCATCTGAAAGTCCTGACAGGGTCACATCCTGCTGCCCTGAGCCGGTGGGGATTGCGAAATCAGGAATGCTGTTCATGGTTACATTCGGTGTTGAAGCCAATCTGTGTGCTTTGTCTCCAACGCGGAAATCTTCAAAGAAGAAGCTTCCCTGGAACAGAGGTGAAGCTCCTCCCGGATCGAAGTTGATCAGTAGAGCCTTGATCCTGGACATATCTAGCGGCGTACCATCGCTCTGAAGCTGAAAACTCGGATCGGAATAATCAAAGTAGTATTCTACATATTCTCCGGTCACGGTATGTCGTACCGTTTTAGCGGTATTGTAATGATCGTTTGCATCCCATAAGAAAATCAGCATGTCTTTACCCGGATGATCGGTTTTCATCGTAATGCTGATGTATGGATCATGAGAGAGATCCAGTTCCGTGGGAATATTAAACCAAAGTCCGGCCCACTTATTATTTGTTCTGGTCTTATCAATCTCTATTTGCATGGCACCATCCATCTCTGTGCATTTATGCGTGTCCTCACCAGGATCGCCCCAGTCAGCAGGCCATTGCGGACCGAGGATGCCATCTTCAAAATCATCCTCCCAGCCAGTAATGGGTTTTACCCTTACTTCAACATTAAAAGTGTATACTGAGCTCTCATTTCCATTATTATTTGCTGCTCCGCCATCGTCAGAAAGGGTAACGGTGATCATCCCCGTTCCGATTTGTCCGTCAACAGTAGTGAACATCAGCTTTCCGGAAGAACCGGATGTATAGTCGATGGTCGGATCTGGTATAAGGGCGGGATTTGAACTAACCGCTGTAATGGTAACGGTTTGATCCTTATCATCGTCACCGTCGGTAATGTTATTCAGATCTACGACTTGTTCACCGTCATCCTGTAAAATGGATAGGTCGAGAAGTTTATTCATGGCGGGAGGCTTGTTAACATCCTCAAAAATCGAAACGTCAAAATTCATGGTCTTTGTGTCGACACCACCGGCCACCGTACCACCATCATCCTGAACCGTTACCGTTACGGTTGCGGTTCCTGTTTGTCCCAATGGCGGCTCGCAGGTAAGCACTGCTGCGAAACCATCCCCGCCTATTACTACGGTCGGATCAGGAAGAAGTGAAGTATTTGAACTTGTCGCCGATATCATCAATGACTGATCAGCATTTGGGTCTCCATCTCCAAGTCCGGAGAGAGAAATCATAGTTTGCTCACCTGCCTTGACATTCTGATCGTCGGCCTGGTCAATGATCGGAGCCATATTTGCCTCAACCGTAACATTGAATGTCAGCATATTGTCGGTTGGTGCATTCCCTGAAACCGTCAGGGTGATCATTGCTGTACCTGTCATGTCAGTGACCGGAGTATATGATACGGTTCCACTACCGGAAACCGGATCAAAATCAACTGACGGATCAGGAATCAGTCCCGGATCAGAGCTGGATGCCGTTACGGCAAGTGTTGCCCCTCCGGTCATAATATCCTTTGCACCATAGAAGGGTACCGTTATCATGCCTGAATTGATGGGATGATGCTGATCCTGGATGCCTGATATTTTCGGCATAATCATCGCATCGCCACCGATACGAAGATCATCAAAATACACGGTAGAGGTACATCCCTGTGCTCCAGCCGGGTTAAATACGAAATTCAAGAGACTGGCACCCTGCAGATCGGCAGCAGCTGCTCCAGAGAAATCAAAGATATATTCGTTATAACCATCTGAATGAATTATTTCCTGGTAACTTAATGCAGATCCGTTCCCATAGGACTGATCAGAATTGATAAAAAAGTTAAGGTTAAAATCAATGTTTGTTTTAACCTTCAGACTGACGTATGGATTGGCTGAAATATCAGTGGCAGGGAACGAAAATGTAAAACTGTTCCATGTTGATGTTTTGTTAGTAGCAATCCGTAATTCCGTTCCAGTGTTCGTCATGGAATAATCTGCTGATCCGCCCCATCCGGACAAATCACCATCATCGAAATTCTCAGTGACACCCTGGGCCGACAACCCAAAGTACATGAGAAATGACAATAATCCCAGCGTAAAAATTCTTTTCATAATTTATAATTTTGGTTAGTAATTGTTAATTATCTGAAAAAGCAGCAAAGTTGGTTTTGCCACATAGCAAATAAATATAATGATTTTCAATCCAATTTTTAAATTTTTCATCAAGAAAGAACTTATTTGTTCCATCAGAATACCTGACATGCAACCCGAATGACAATTTCGAGAGATTTATCCGCTACCAGCAGTCTTCCTACATCCTTCAAATTGAGATATATCTTCTTTCAGATTTAAATAGTTTATAAAATCCTTGAATTAAATAAAATATTAATTAAGTTTGTATTACAAACTAGTTCTATAAACAAAACATGTCACTATGAAGAATATCAAACCTGCATCCACAGCCTTCGATGAACACCAGTCATTGCAAGTCATACGAGAAATGATGGACGTATCAAGACAGAAATTCAGAAAGGATGGTATCCTTTTCATATTATGGGGCTGGACCATGTTTCTTCAGTACATGATCATGTACATTTCGAGAGATATGGTGTTCACCTACAGACTTAAAAGGGTATTTGATAACCTGCCGGCATTCCTGATTCTGTCCGCACTCATACTCACAACAATTTACATTCTACGCCAACGTCGCAAAGTGGTGACTTTTATCGGCTTGTCTTTACGCTTTATCTGGGTATCTGTTTTTGGCTGTATGGTCCTCGTGAATCTCATCCTTTTCAATGTATTGCACAGTTTTCATCCTGAATTACAGCATCCGGTCTTTATGGTTATCGTAGCATTCGCGATCGTTGTTACTGGTGCCCTACTGCAGTTCAGGCTATTGATTGGCGGCGGAATCATTTTTGGTCTTCTTGCATTGACGAGTTCCTATTTTGACCTGAATTTTCAGCTTATTTTGGAGGCAATGGCATGGCTTATCGCTTTCATCATCCCGGGACATATTATTTATTCTTCCCGTAAAAAGCATCCCTAATGTTTAAAGACCTCGATCCGGTATTGCACTCACAGGTGCGTCTGGCTGTCATGTCAATTCTGATGGGAGTCAAATCAGCAGAATTTGGTTTTTTGCTGGAAAATATCAGTACCACAAAAGGAAATCTGAGCTTTCAACTGAAGAAGCTGAAAGATGCTGACTACATTAATATTCAGAAATCCTTCAAAGGGAATTATCCACTCACCACTTGCTCGGTCACCGCCAAAGGTATCGATGCCTACGAATCGTATGTAAATTCCATTGCAGACTATTTTAATAAATTCAAAAACCGTAAAATCTAGGTCCATGAAAACAAAGCATCTATCTTTTTTGGTTCTCCTTACTGCCTTTATTTCCTGTCATTACAGTCAATCAACTGAGAGTTCCGAGGCCTGTTTTGGCATTTATGAAATTGCAAAGAGGGCCGAACTACCCGCTGATTTGACCGATTCCATTGCATTACAGGGCATCATTCCGGAAAAAGAGACTGATTCATTTATAACTGGTTACCTCCCGAATACTGAAACAGATGTTTTTCATCCTTATGCATCAAATTCAGGAATAAGACTGGTCCGGTCTGCATTTTTAGTAGGGCAGGACAAACGGTACAGGAAAAAGTATCCTATGAGTATGATGGAAAATCTTGAAACCATTCGGCTCCAGGGGACAAAGATATTCCTTCAAATGGAGCAGAAACGATGGTTATGCCCGGAATGTGGCGGATTGATTTGTGTCCACAAAGGATTTTGCCTGAAGTGCCGCGATATTTCTGCTTAAGCTCAACATTAAAATCGTACCGGCAATAAATTACAATACCGGCAACTCAACTTCGTAACCGGTGAGGTCGGAACATGATCAGACCCGTGATCTGAGACGCATCAATGCCTCCACGAAATAGTAATCGGCATAGGTCAATGGTACATCCACTTCACTCTTACTTGGCAAATGGCCAACGCTATGTTTCAGAATAAAATGGCCATTCGTCCCTAACGATGCACGGTATTTTTCAGATCCCAGAGTACGCACAGCCTTGATGGCGGCATTGATATAACGTGCCGAATCCTCACCGCTGCAATAATCTGAAAGTTCAATAAGTGCAGAGGCCATGATGGCACCTGCTGAAGCATCCCGGTAGGTGTCAGGGATTGCCGGATCGTTATAGTCCCAGTACGGTATCATATCAGCAGGCATATTTGGATTTCCGATCAGGAATCCTGCAATATTTTTTGCCTGTTTCAGGTAGGAAGAATCACCGGTTTCACGAAATGCCACTGTAAAGCCATATAGTCCCCACGATTGACCGCGGGCCCAGGCAGATCCATCTGAATAGCCCTGAACAGTTTGTTTCCCGGTTACCTGTCCTGTTTTTGAATCGTAGTCGACGAGGTGAAAGGAACTGTAATCAGGGCGAAAGTGATTCTTCATTGTGATATTGGTGTGACTTACAGCGATATTGGAAAACTGGTCCATCCCTGTTGAATGTGCTGCCCAGTAGAGATATTCCAGATTCATCATATTATCAATGATCACGGGGAATTCCCATGATCCATGGTCCCAGGAACGAATGCATCCCGTTACAGGGCTGAACCGAGAGGCAAGGCTTAGGGCACCGGTTTCGAGAATGTCTTTATACTGAGGCTCATGGGTAATCCGGTATGCATTTCCAAAGCTACTGTATAGCATTAAGCCCAGGTCATGTGTAGTGCTATCATATTTTTCTGATTCAAGAATCATGGTACGCCTGGCGGCTATTGTCCTCAGCTGTTCATCGCCGGAATATTCGTAGAGGTACCATAGGGTACCGGGGAAAAATCCTGAACACCACCATTCAATATTACTTGTGATTAGTTTTCCGTCGCTCCCTATCGTACGCGGCATCAATGTATCAGGAAGGTCGTCCTCCATTCCTTTGTATTGTTCAACTGCAAACTGCAATTGCTTATCAATAAATTTTTTCAGGTCCTGCTCTTTTCCACTTTTGTTTTGACATGATATAAGCATCAGGCTCAGAATAAGAAGGGCGGTTAACGACGTAAGTACTTTCATTAAAAAACGATTATATGATTAACTATGAATAGCGTGATCGATTTGAAAATCCTGTCCTGACCAGGCCAGGCGGGCAGTCCAGTCTGTAAATGGAGAGGTCCAGAATTCATGATCCGGAGGTAGCCCAAGTGGCAGAAGTGCTTCGCTGCACAGGTAAAGACTGCCGGTCGAAATGTAGGTCTCCCCTATTCCGGGCTGAGCACCACAAAAGCCGATCCGGAGCCAACCGTTCTCATCAAAGGTGCCCGGCATTTCGGTCATTCTGTGGATGATGGCCGACATGGCTGACTTTACCCTCCCAAAGTTAATTCCCTGGGGCAGATTTTCCATCAAGGCAGACTGTGCCAGCGTCTGCAAAGCCCCATAGCGGTAAGCGATGGACCTTCCGAAAGCAGGGAAAGTTCCTTCCGGTGAAATTAACCTTTCCTGGATTTCCCCGTATCTGCGTGCCCTTGTGAGTACCTTATCATACCATTCTTTTCCTGCCTTTCCGTGATCAACCAAAACGCCCGCCAGGTCAACAAGCATGGGCTGTATGACGTATGAATTATAATAATCCCAATGAAATTCAGCCCCGTCACCATAGGTTCCGTCGCCCACATACCATTCATTATGCTTATTCACCGCATAGGTGATGCGTAGCATGTCACCCTGGTTATAAAATTTCATGAGGGCGGCTTCGACCAGGGCCGCAAATAACAGCCAATTGTTGTATGGTGGATTGATAACCCTTGTTGAAATTAGGGCTTTTCTGAGGTTTTCTTTCGTATTGGCATCCAAAGGATCAAAAAGCACTTCGGGAGCACGCAATAAACCTTGTGCCAGGAAAGCTGCATCAACCAATGGCTGGCCTCCTTCTGTGAAATTCATAAAATCGGGCGACGACGGGTCCACTGCATGTGCAATGGATTTATAATAATCGCTAAGGAGGACTTTCTGAAGGTTTATTTCCCCGGAATCTTTAAGATTCCGGCAAGCAAGCCAGGGTGAGATACCTGCCATCAGTCGCCCAAATGCTTCGAGGTGGCTTACCTGACGTCGCGAAGCTTCATGTCCATTTATGGATTCAACCGGCATATTTTTTCTCAGTGTTGCCGACGACAGGTTGGAAAGCACCGGCCGGGCAACACGTTCAAGCACACTTAGCCAGTACCTGCGGGTCAGGCTTTCATCAGGAGAATCCGAATAGTTTGCATGATTTAAGCCGGAAGGAAGTGTGCCTGTCATTTGCAACGGTAATGTACCGGCCACCGGTAGTGACATAAGGAAATTCCTGCGTTTCATGGAAACTGATTTTTTCGAAAAATACTAAAAAAATTGCCGAATAGCGTCGAATTCCTTAACATTGTTACCCAGATAAATACCCTTTCATCCTATGAGATACGAAGCTTCAGGCATACGTTACGACAATATGGCCTACAATCGTTGTGGTGCAAGCGGAATAAAACTTCCCGCTATTTCACTCGGACTCTGGCATAACTTCGGCGGTGTTGATGTTTTTGAAAACGGAAGAAGCATAATCCGTCATGCTTTTGATTCAGGCATTACACATTTCGATCTGGCCAACAACTATGGCCCACCGGCTGGATCGGCCGAGGAAAATTTTGGTCGAATCCTGAAAGCCGATCTGAAACCCTATCGTGACGAACTGATCATCTCCAGCAAAGCTGGATACTATATGTGGGAGGGTCCATATGGTGAATGGGGGTCGAAAAAGTACCTCGTATCAAGTCTTGATCAGAGCCTTAAGCGTATGGGACTGGAATATGTGGATATTTTCTATCATCATCGGCCTGATCCGGATACACCACTTGAGGAAACGATGGCAGCCCTCGACCATTTGGTAAGGCAGGGAAAAGCATTGTATGCCGGAATTTCAAATTATAGCGCTGAACAGACTCTTAAAGCAGCGGAAATACTGAAGTCTCTTGGAACGCCGTGCCTCATTCATCAGCCTAAATATTCGATGTTCGAGCGATGGGTTGAGAACGGCCTGCTTGATGTTCTTGAACAAAAAGGCATCGGATGCATCCCCTTTTCACCACTTGCACAGGGAATGCTCACCGATAAGTACCTAAACGGGATCCCGGAGGGTTCGCGGGCTAGTAAAAGACACAGCTTCCTGAAAAAGGACCAGATTACTTCGGACAAGCTGGAAAAAATTGGCAAGTTGAACAACCTGGCTAAACAAAGAGGTCAGTCTTTGGCACAAATGGCTCTTGCCTGGATTCTCAAAGACCGGAGGATCACTTCAATTCTGATTGGTGCCAGCAGTGTGGAACAACTTGACGATAATCTGCAAATGCTCAATAACAGTAGTTTTCGTGAAGAGGAATTACAGACCATTGAGGGCATCCTTAAAAAATGATCGATTGGTCGGCGATTTTCCAGCTACGTATTAAACCGTGATGATTGATTTCGTGTCTTTCCTTACTGAAATGCGTGCTGACTTTTGAGATGCTGTCTTTGATCTTTTTCTGTTTTTACCATACCAAATCCGATCTTACCATGCAAGAAAAATACCGTTGGGGTATCCTTGGCCCCGGAAAAATAGCCCATCAGTTTGCGAAAGGTCTCTCGGTCACAGACAAAGGTACGCTCTATGCGGTGGGTTCAAGGGATCTCGCACGGGCTGAAGATTTTGCAAGGCAATACGGTGCTCCCCTATCCTACGGAAGCTATGAAGAGTTGATTCACGACAATGATGTGGATGTGATATACATTGCAACACCTCATCACCGTCATTACGAACTTAGCAAAAAATGCCTTGAAGCAGGCAAAGCAGTATTGTGTGAAAAACCCATTACCATTAATACCCGTCAGCTTGAAGAGCTCGTTGCAATTGCCCGTAACCGGAAGGTTTTCTATATGGATGCTTTGTGGACAAGATTCATGCCCACCATTCTGAAAACTATGGAATATATTGAGAAAGGAGTAATCGGAGAGGTTAAGTCGCTAAAGGCAGATTTCGGCTTCAAAACAGATTTTCAGCCCGAAGGCAGGCTCTTCAACTCCGAGATGGGAGGAGGAAGTATACTTGATATCGGTATTTACCCGGTGTTCCTCAGTCTGCTCGTACTGGGATATCCAGAGACCATTAAAGCCGTTTCGGTCATCGGCAGAACCGGAGTTGATGAAAGCTGCTCCATGGCTTTTAGTTATAAGAATGGTGCCGTAGCCAATCTGTTAAGTACTTTTCTTACTGATACCGATACTTCGGCAGAGATCAGCGGTACAGAGGGTAGTATACATATCAACCGCAAATGGTTCAAGCCCTCTTCACTCACGGTGGTTGCCAATGGAAGAAAAAGCGAGGAAATCAGCTTTGAAACCAGAATGAACGGCTATGAATATGAAGCCGAAGAGGTCATGAGGTGCCTGGATGAAGGCAGGACCGAATCCGGACTCCTTCCGCTTGACTTTAGCCTGCAACTTATGCAACTGCTTGATACGGTGAGAAGGGAAGCCGGGGTTTTTTACAGAGAAGACCGTATGTTTTGACCGGAAGAAATGGGAGGAAGATCGTCAGCCGTGATTTTGGAAACCGCTGAATTGAATCTGTGGGATCGACCTGGACCCGCAAATTCAATCAGCTCAGTTTCCATTGAATATCTCAAACCTCGGCAGCCAGATCATTCTAATTTCGCTTCGAGAGTACCTTTTCTTCGTAATTTCTAATCTCCTTAATATAATCACAACCGGCAGGCACCTCATTTTTGAGGCAGTAGTAGTTCCATACATCACCAAAAGGCATGATTTTCATGGCTTCCAGAAGGGCGAGCTTCTCAAATCCATAGCCGGCATTTTCATAATCACGGATTTTAGTGGTCGGTTCCAGCAAGGCGTGCAGAAAGCTGATCTGTGTGGACCTTGCCCCGATCAGGTAAGCACCCGTACGGTTAATGCTGCCATCAAAGAAATCCAGGCCCAGGTTGACTCTGTCGAGGGCATTGGCTCTAACAATCTCCTGAGTCATAGCATTGATCTGATCGTCGAAGATGATCACATGGTCACTATCCCATCGTAATGGGCGGCTGAAATGGAACATAAGTTCATCAGAAAAGAGTAATAAGGAAGAGACTTTATCGGCTACAACTTCGGTAGGATGAAAATGCCCCATATCAATACAGATCATCTTGTTACGTGTTAACCCGTAACCCATGTAGAATTCGTGACTCCCAACCACAAAAGCCTCACTGCCGATTCCGAAAAGTTTCGACTCGATTGAATCGGTCATTTCATCGGAAGCATATTCCGTTGAAAAAATTTCATCGAGTGATTTTCGGAGAATTTCGCGGTAGGTGTAGCGATTAACCGTAGCATCCTTGGTGCCGTCGGGGATCCAGATATTATGCACACAGCGGCTGCCCGTTTCACGTCCCATAAATGCACTGATCTCACGACAGCGGTTCACGTGTTCAACCCAGAACTTCCTGGTATTCTCATCCTGACTGGATAATGTATATCCGTCATTAGATTTTGGATGAGAATAGAGTGTTGAATTGAAGTCCAGTTTTACACCGATACTGTTTGCCCATTCCACCCAGGATTTAAAATGATCCGGTGTGATCTCGTTCCTGTCGACAAATCTGTCACCAAAATCGCCATAGCTGGCATGCATATTAAAGCGATGTTTCCCAGGAAGAAGGCTGTAAACTTTTTCCATGTCAGCACGAATCTCCCCCATATTCCTGGCTTTCCCAGGATAATTACCGGTAGATTGAATCCCTCCGCCCGACAATGCGGCATCAGGTTTTTCAAGGCCAGCCACATCATCTGTTTGCCAGCAATGCAGCGACAGTGATATGCTGTCGAGCTTTTGCATAGCTTTTTCAGTATCCACACCCAGTTCTGCAAAACGTTCCCTGGCAATTTCATAAGCTTTGTTAATTCTGGTAGTTTTGTCCATAGTTCTCCGGTTTATTGGTTATATTCAGTCTGCTGATTACGAGGAACATAAATAATCCGCGTTAGACTGATTATGGTTTAACATTTTTGTTCATGACAGCCAGGAAATTGGTGTAGGCCTGTTCCCACTCAGGCACATCCTTAGGCACATACATCTCCAGTCTGAAGGAATTTCTGACGACCTCACGGATCTCATCAAGCGATTTCAGGTAGCCCAGTGCATAGGCCTGCATCAGAATATTTCCTGCGGCGGTTCCTTCAGCAGGACCTGATACAACAGGCAATCCCGTTGCGTTGGCTGTAAACTGGCAGAGTGTTGCGTTTTGCGTCCCGCCGCCAATGATATGGATCTTCCGGATAGTTTTTCCAGAGATCTCGTAAAGTTGTTCCAGTACAAACCTGTATTTAAAAGCCAGGCCTTCAAGAATGGTCCGGACATATTCCCCGATTGACTGTGGGGATTCCTGACCGGTCTTCTGACAGTATTCATCGATGGCCAGTGGCATATCAAGAGGATTGTAAAATCCCATATAGTCAGGGTCGATGAATGTCCGGAATGCTGGTGCTGTTTCACTGATCTCAACCAGATCGCCATAGGATATCATCCTGCCGGACCTGGACCATGATTTGCGACATTGCTGCAGCAACCACAGACCCATGATATTTTTCAGGAAACGGTAGGTCCCGGCTGCTCCGCCTTCATTGGTAAAATTGTATTCAGCACTTTTTGCATTGATGACCGGTCTCCGGTTTTCCACCCCCATGAGAGACCAGGTGCCCGAGCTGATATATGCCCAGTCTTCCCCTTTTGCCGGAACAGCGACGATAGCTGAACCCGTATCATGAGAACACACGGCAACTACAGGAAGCGGGTTAATACCAGCCTGTCTGGCTACCTCGGGCTGCATCATGCCAATAACAGTTCCCGGATTCACGATTTCACACATCATGGATATATCCAGGTCAAGGAGGTTGAAAAGTTTCGGTTCCCAGATTTTACTAATCGGGTTGTAAAGTTGAGATGTAGTAGCAAAAGTAAATTCAGACTTCTTGATCCCGGTAAGGAAATAGTTCAGAATATCGGGTATAAACAAGAGGTTTTCAGCATTTTCCAAAGCAAAGTCCTTGTTCTTTTTCATTGCATAAAGGTGGAACAGGGAGTTAAATGGCTGCATGGCAATGCCTGTCAGGATATAAATACTTTCAGCGGCCATCTTCTCATTGAAAAAGTCATTCATTCCTATTCCCGACTGCGGATCACGGTACGCATAGGGAATCCTGCACAGAGAGCCATCGGCCGCCACCAAGCCGAAATCCACTCCCCATGTATCAATGCCCAGGGATTCAGGTTTGATCTGATCCTCACTTTCACAGATCCTGATAGAATTGACAATCTCCTCATAGAACCGGTAAATGTTCCAGTAAAAATGCCCGTGTAACTGTATCATATTGGTTGGAAACCGGTGTATCTCTTCGAGAAAAAGTCGCTTATCCTCAAGAATTCCTGCAACTGCACGACCGCTCTCAGCACCTAGGTCAATAGCCAGAAAATGATGAACTGCCATATATTTTTCCTATTTAGAATGAAACGCTTCTTTTAGTTCATTTATCTGAAGGTCGGTCAAACCCTCCGGTTCGTAGCCTGACTGCCGAACCATGAAGAAGATCCTCGCCGATTTCGACAGAATATCGATTACGTCGAAGGCATCAAACACCGTTTCGCCAACGGCAAAAGTTCCATGTTTCTCCCACATCACCACATTGTGAGAGGTGATGCGTTTCAGTGTAGCTTCGGCGATCTCAGTGGTTCCCGGTAAAATATATGGTATAAGTGCCAGACCTTTGGGTACAAATACAATGGACTCAGGGTGCATACCCCAGAGCAACTTATTGAGCTTCTCTTCGTTCTGGAATTCTTTTATCTGGGTAAGTGCAACGAGTTCATTTGGATGCGTATGCACCACTGCCCGGTTTGGCGAACCGGTTTCCATCAGTACGTTTTGAATTGCCAGATGAGTTGGAAGTTCGGAAGTAGGACGAAAATCATACAGGTTATTTTTGTTCCTGGATATAATATGGTACTCTGTACCTTTGCTGTTCATTTTAATGATGCAAGCATTCTTCATTGGGTTACGGGCAAGGTCCCGCATTCTTTTGCCCGTGCCGGTAACAAAAAAGTATCCATTGCCGATTGACGGATAGGCCTTCTCCAGTTGGAAAACAGGATAACGGTTCATTTCCTTAATCTCCGTGTTCACAAATTCGGTCAGATTTACGGAAATATTTCCTGCATTTCTTTCAGCCCACCCCTTCTGCCAAAGGTACTGAGCGAGTTCCGCCACTTCAAGAATTTTTTTCTGAATCTTTCTGTTTGTTAAAATTGCTTCCTTCATGTCCTGTTTAAAATATATAAGTACGGCTGATCACAATAATATCAGTTTATTTGTTAGAACAGCCTTGCACTGAAAAATCAGCACAAAACCTAAAAGCTTACTATTCAATATTTAGTTATGAAATAAATAGAAGGTAACTGATCCTGTAATCGTGTTATCCATACCTCAGGTAAAAATAGACAAATATCTTTAATTATCATGCATTCCTGAGACTTGCCAGCCTATCTTTTAAAAAATTCCATAAACCGCCTGTGCACTGGTATTGCAATATATGGATGAATAAATATGAAAAGAAAGTCTGTTGGTTTCAAATTTCCGTTCAAGGTGAAGCACCGGATCATCCTTGCTAATGCCCAGAAATCCGGCAATGGTTGCATTGGCTTTAATGGCTCTAAGTTTTTGCTCACCTCCTTTAATCTCGATATGATAAGCTGTTCTGAGGATATCGAATAACGATTTGTTTTCAAGATTTCTGCTTGTAAACCTGGGCAGGTTGATATTCGGGATATAGTTAATGTCGTAAAAAATCGGTTTATCATTAAAATATCTCAGCCTTTCAAGATAAATGCAGCCGGCTGCACGTTCATTACCACTCAGGTTAAACATGAACATCTCGTCCCACGACTGAACCCTGGGTTTTACAATGATATCCGATTTCAGGTTTCCGGCTCCCAGTGCAGAAGTAGTACCGGCTATCGACAGGATACCGACACCCTTTGGCAGTTTATGAACTATGCTTCCCTTCCCCTGATGTTTTCTGATAAAACCGTCATACACCAACGCGTCAAGGGCATGTCTGACTGTTGGCCTTGTGAGGTTGTGAACGGCGCATAATTCGTTTTCAGAAGGAAGGATATCCCCCTCTTTATACAGGCCATCCACAATCTGCTTTCGCAATTGTTCATATAACTGCCTGTAATGTGGGATTTTCCGGTTGTTTCCGGCCATAATAAAACTCGGGTTTTAATAGAAAAAAAGCTTATCTGTAAAAATAAACTTATTTACTTGTAAATACAAGTTATTAATATTATTTTTACAAAAGTTTTTAATATACCCTATATATAGGGGCATTAAAGAGTGTTAAAAACATAACATATTATTACAAGTTTACGTATTACGATCAATATAACAAATTTTGAAAATCATTCGGCAGTATGGCAGAAGCAGTATTTATGCCTAAACAAGGGCAATCGGTAGAAAGCTGTATCATCACCCAATGGTACAAGAAAAAGGGCGACAGGGTAGAAACCGGGGATCTTTTGTTTGCCTATGAAACAGACAAAGCGGCATTTGAAGAGGAAGCCAGGAATGGAGGCATCCTACTCGAAATATTTTATGCAGAAGGCGATGAAGTCCCGGTATTGAACAATGTTGCCGTGATTGGTGAAAAAGGTGAGGATACCTCAACCTTTAAACCGGAGGGCATGATTCCGCAGGAAATCAAACAGGAAGCCGTGAAAATCTCTGAAAGTACTCCCGGCATCCCGGATATAAAGGAAGCCCTTTCCCGGGACGAGGGAAAAAAATTAAAAATATCACCCAGGGCAAGAAATATGGCCGGTGAACATGGGATTTCACTTTCTTCATTGAGAGGTAGCGGACCGAATGGCAGAATTATCGTCCGGGACGTGGAAAAATACATTTTGAGTACTTCGGATGCTAAAGGCATTCGCAGAACTCAAGAACCGGTTTCCAGGTTTTCTTCTGTTCCGGCAGATGGTAAAGATGCAGTCGATGAGCCACTCTCAAACATCAGGAAGATCATCGCGAGAAACATGAAGGCTTCGCTGGAGAATTCTGCCCAGCTTACCCATCATCTAAGTGCTGATGCAAGGAAAATCCTGGCATTGCGAAATGAAATTAAGACGAAGGCTTCATCTGAGAACATCCCGAATATCACCATAAACGACATGGTTTGTCATGCCGTCATTCATGTACTATTGAAGACGCCGGGCATCAACGCACATTTTCTTGGCGACCACATCCGGAAATTCAGCAAAGTCCATCTGGGCATCGCTGTTGACACCGACAGAGGATTGATGGTCCCTGTTCTGCGTAATGCCGATGATCTTAGCCTGAGGGGTCTATCATCACATCTGAAAAGTCTTGCCGAAGCTTGTCGCAGTGGTAAAATAGATCCTGAACTGCTCAATAGTGAAGCCGGCAGCTTTACTGTTTCCAACCTTGGTTCGTATGGGATTGAAATGTTCACACCGGTACTTAATCTGCCACAAGCTGGTATCCTTGGTGTGAATACCATCACTTACCGCCCTTCCGACCTGGGGGATGGGACGATCGGCTTTATCCCTGTTATTGGACTCTCTCTCACTTATGATCACAGAGCTATTGACGGGGCACCTGCTTCTGCATTTCTGAAAACACTGAAGGACCAGATTGAAAATTTCCAGACTCCGATAGATTAAGTGATCCACGAAGTGAGGATTCCTAATCATACAAACATGTATTCGCTAATAAATAAACAATATAAAAATGCCTAAGTCACAATTTATTGACCCGACGATAGTAAGAAAGAGCGGTGCGATTACATTCGGCACCATCCCTGTGAACCAGTACAGCAGATCGCTGAAGGAAGAGAGAAAGAATTTTACGGATGAACAACTCATCGAGATTTACAGAGATATGCTCATTATCAGGGAGTTTGAAACTATGCTAAACCTGATCAAGACAACGGGAGAATACCAGGGCTTAAAATATAATCATCCCGGGCCGGCTCACCTTTCTATTGGCCAGGAAGCCTCGGCGGTGGGTATGGCCTTTACTCTGACGGTTGAGGATTATATCTTCGGCTCTCATCGTTCGCACGGAGAAATTCTTGCCAAAGGAATGAGCGCCATCCACAAACTCGATGATGAAAGCCTGATGCATATCATGAAGAGTCATTTCGACGGAATGATCCTTAAAGTAATTGAGAAGAATTTCTCCGGCAGTGTCAGAGAACTGGCCACCGATTTTCTGCTATACGGGACGCTTGCGGAGATCTTCGCACGTGAAACGGGATTCAACCGTGGCCTGGGCGGATCGATGCATGCTTTCTTCACACCTTTCGGCGTTTATCCCAACAATGCGATTGTCGGTGGTTCAGGCGATATCGCTGTAGGCGCGGCACTGTACAAAAAAGTAAACAGAAAACCAGGGATCGTTGTAGCGAATATCGGTGATGCTTCCATGAGTTGCGGACCGGTGTGGGAAGGTATAAGTTTTTCATCCATGGACCAGTTCATTAAACTTTGGGACGGTGATTTCAAAGGCGGCATGCCCATCATCTTCAACTTTATGAATAATCAGTACGGGATGGGCGGACAAACTCAGGGTGAAACCATGGGGTACGATATCCTTGCACGCATCGGGGCAGGTGTTAACCCTGAAATGATGCATTCAGAAAGAATTGACGGGTATAATCCCCTGGCTGTCATCGATGCCTTCAAACGGAAGAAAAAGATCCTTGAGGAGAAAAGAGGCCCGGTACTACTCGATACACTTACCTACCGGTTTACCGGTCACTCTCCTTCCGATGCTTCCTCCTATCGTTCAAAAGAAGAGGTCGAAGCATGGCAGAAAATAGATTCTCTGGCATCCTACGCAGGCGACCTGATGGGTGAAGGCATCCTTGATGAGGCAAAGCTGAATTTCCTTCAGGATGAGATTACCGGACTTATAAAAAGAGCAATGACCCTGTCGGTCGACGATACGGTCTCGCCCAGGATGAATCTGGATGAGCACCCTGAACTGATCGGTAAGATGATGTTTTCCAATGAATCTGTAGATAAGATGGAGGACCGTGAACCGGAAGTACTTATGCCCATGGAAGAAAATCCCAGGGTAAAGCAGATTAAAACAAAGGAACGTTTTGCATTTGACGCAGAAGGAAAGCCGGTCTCTAAAATCAAGACATACCAGTTAAGAGACGGTATTTTTGAAGCCATCATCGATCGTTTTTACAAAGATCCGACACTTGTTGCCTATGGTGAAGAGAATCGGGACTGGGGCGGTGCATTCGCTGTATACCGGGGTCTGACAGAAGCTCTGCCATACAACCGTCTTTTCAATTCACCGATTTCGGAAGGTGCGATCGTTGGCACAGCGATTGGCTATGGAATGTGTGGCGGACGTGTGATTGCTGAGATCATGTACTGCGACTTCCTCGGCCGATCCGGTGATGAAGTTTTCAATCAACTCCCGAAATGGCAGTCGATGAGCGGTAACATCATCAAGATGCCGGTTGTAATCAGGGTATCAGTTGGATCAAAATACGGTGCACAACATTCCCAGGACTGGACCTCCCTGGTAGCCCACATTCCGGGGCTGAAAGTTGTTTTCCCGGCTACTCCATATGATGCAAAGGGGCTGATGAATTCTGCACTTCAGGGTACTGATCCGGTCATCTTTTTTGAAAGTCAGAGAATTTACGATGTGGGAGAAAACTTCCATAAGGGCGGTGTACCCGAAGGCTATTATGAAATTCCGCTCGGTGAACCAGACATAAAGAGAGAAGGAAGTGATCTGACCATTCTCAGTATTGGCGCCACCTTGTACAGGGCACTTGAAGCCGCTGATATTTTGAAAGAGAAATACGGACTTAGCGCCGAAGTCATCGACGCCAGAAGCCTTGTACCCTTCAACTATGACATCGTTCTTACATCGGTCAAAAAAACCGGAAGGATTTTGGTCACCGGAGATGCAACAACCAGGGGGTCATTTCTAAAAGATATGGCCGAAACCATTACAGAGCTCGCCTTTGATGATCTCGATGCGCCCCCGGTAGTTGTTGGGTCGAGGAACTGGATCACACCCGCACATGAACTGGAAAATTATTTCTTCCCGCAGGCTGAATGGATCATTGATGCGATTCATCAGAAAATCCTGCCGTTGGAAGGTCATGTGGCAAAAAATAATTTCAGCAATGAGATCATCAAAATAAGAAGCAAACAGGGGATCTAATAAAATAACAGCTGACTAGTCTTTACAAAATCAATCAATTAACCAACAACCAACTATGTTTCTCTGAGCGATCCCGGGACACCAATGGGCTGATCCCGGGATTTCTTTCCATGTGGACATATCCAGCGTTCAAACCTTCCGTTCATCCTGTGAAGCCATAGCAGCGAGTGATGGGCGCGGTTCAGTGTGGATCGCGTGCGGGTTGTTCAGAATTTCAAATTTTGTTCTTAGATGCAGGGCCCTCCCCCCACCACCGCCTCCAAAACACCACTTAATGCCTCTCACCACCCAAAAATCAGCGTCCATAGTCCAACTTTTTGATCAAAAGTTATCAACTAACCCAAACGGATGACCCGTGTTTTTACAAACGGAACCTAAATTCAGCATATTCGGGTACAATCTATAACGTACTGCAATAATAATTCACCCTGCCGACAGCCCCTAAACCAGTCTTGTTAACCGCCACATTATTATGTACTTATCACTTGTTTCCCAAATTTATACCTCAGACTATATCTTATCTCGCCTGAAACTGCCATGGCTAAAAAAGAATGAACCCAGCCTTTCCAAACATCCTGTGTAAACTTTCATTTCATATGTTTATCCGCAAAATTAAGGAATTGTATCCAGTCATAGGCTTTCAGATCATGACCTTCGGAGCGGATATGATAGCCAACCATGCTATCGGTAAGTGGAAAATTTAAAACGGGCGGCTGCTCTGAGGGTAGACCCTTCAGGTTGTAAAGATTGTAGACAATGCCTGCATACCATCCTCCCAGATACTCGCCAACAGGATCTGCCCAGTCATCTTCCACTGCACTGGCAATGTAAACAGGCCTTGGAGCTATCAGTGCAATGAGCATATGCTGGTCGAAGGGAAGGGCTTCCTCATTGTCGTTATATTTTTTAAAATTATCACAGAACCAGTGAGGAAAGGATGTATTGATCATTTTCACTGTTTCACCGTGTTTTCGACATGATAGAGCGGCGCCTCCGCAGCCCGAACTATTTGAAACCACCATGGCAAAGCGCTGGTCGGATGCCCCGGCCCACAATGCTGTCTTACCCAAACGTGAATGCCCAAGAACAGCTACACGGGATGCATCAAGATCAGGGTCTGTCTCAAAATAATCCATGGCCTTCGAGAGTCCGAAAGCCCAGGCAACAATTGATCCTCCTTCATTCGGATCGTGTATGGTGTCTTTTTGGGTATAGAAAAACTGGTGAAGGCCATTATGATATCCGTCATCAAAGTCAGGATCCAGGTCACCGTAATAAATCGTAGCAAGAGCGTAGCCCCTGGAAATAATATATTCAACCGGCCATCGTCCGACCCGGATTCCACGGGATGCTTCAGTGGCTTTATTTTCAGTGATAAAAAAAGGTTCAGCATTTCGGATCCATGTTTGAGGCATGATGATCGCGGGATCTGCATTGATCGTCTGATTACCATAGAAATTCATGGCAAGAAAAACAGGATGGGTTTTCACGCCGTCGGCAGGGTAGTAAACCAGCATTACATATTGCATCGATTTCCCCGACCTTTTGTTTTTGATATTGAACTCTACCTGTTTGCGGCCTGCAAGACCGCCCAATGCATGGTCACTTTGTTCCACAACCTTCCAGGATATTTCTGTTTCCGGTGTAAGGTTGACCTCACCGTACATTTGCTCGGTGAACATCTTCAGAACTTCAGGTCTACGCGTCTTTTCCCACTGTTCTGCCGTGGTGATCATTTTGCCGTTCAGTGATTGCAGCGGTGAGGTTTTTGGGCAGTCCGTTTGCTGAGCCTTGTTCCCACTTATAAGCAGCAGGGAAACAGCAATAGTAAGCAGAATTCTTTTCATGTGTTTGAATTTATTGATTTACAATGAGTTCATAGGACAGCCCTATTTTGAAAACTTACAACTGGTATGCAGGTAACAGAGCTCTTTGCCATCAAAGATAGTTTGGATAATCGGACACCAGCAAATGAATGGGAGCCTCATCTTCCTGAATTTCAGGAAACCGGCCTGTGGGTTCAAGAAAGTGGTTATCTTTCCGGTCGTCATTGACACTGCTCACTTCGCCTACCAGTATCTTCCCTTTACCAGCATCCCCCCAGAATCGGTGATATATCCCCTGTTCCAGGCATATACTCTCACCAGGTCTGAGGGTAATGGTATTGCCGGCTTGTATCTTTCTCTCAATCCCGTCGGTCTTAAGGATGACATCGGTAAAGGTGAGGTTTTCGTCCGGACCTGCATTAAACAGCTCAATGACGAGGTTACCGCCACCACGGTTAATGATGTCTTCAATTTTATGCCAGTGAAAATGCATGGGTGTCTCCTGTAACTCCTCCACGATCATGATCTTCTCGGCATACGGTTTATGATCGGATTTCAGTTTACCATTTCGGAGCGTAAAAAGCAGAAGTCCTTTCTGATAAAAATTACCGCTGCCAAAGTCGGTCAGATCCCATCCAAGCATGTTTTTAACGATCTCAGACGTCTCCTTCTTCTTTCCAGACCAATCCTCAGGATTCCAGAATGCCCATGGAGGCAGATGGAATTGCCTGTCGCTGAAAAAATTCTTTGCCTCTGTAATTAAATGGTTGATTTCAGACCTGAGCATAATGCCTGTTTTTTGTAAAGGTAGCAAATGTAGAACATGAGGACAAGCAGTGAGAGGATAAATCATTGACGCTCCCGGAATGCTCACGTATAGGAATTCAAAATCGTTCCTTTATTTCGAACTTAAATTTAACCTATAATGATTTGGATTGTTATGTAATGGTGAGCAATAAAAAGCAATCTATTAAACACATGGGGTATGAACGGTGGTTCCGTACCGTCGGTTAGGAGCTTACAAAACCCGGAATAAATAGCGAAGTAATCCAACCTGAATTGGATTACTAGGTCAAAGTGCTAAAGACAATGAAATATTTGTTGTCCTTGTGCAGGACAGGCAGTTGCTTTTTTACTTGATCAAAAAAGTAACCACCCTTCGACTATCGCTCAGGGACCGAAGAAAAATTATCACGGCCATTACCCGCAAAGATTGCGGTAACGCGGCATTTTGGCGTCCACCGCACGGTTCATATAAACTAGGGAGATATGAAATTAACTTTCCATTTTTGCCGGACCTTATGATACAAAATCAACAAATATATACATAGATATATCACAATAAATTTTACCTTTGCGTTGTTATTGATACTGATGGTAAAGAAGATATCGCATATTATCCTCTCCTTTCTTTTGCTCATTGCCACCGTGGGAGTGAGCATCAACGCCCATTACTGCGGGGACACCATAAAAAGTATCGCATTGAATACGGCTGATCATCACTGCTGTGGGGGCGATATGTGTGGTCAGTGTGAGAATCACCATGTAACCTACCGTATCAGCGGCGATTACCTCAGCACAGTGAGTGTCACTATTGAAGAGGAGATGCCATCTTTTAATCTCTTTGGTATGTCAGGAGACCTCTTTATTTTAAACCCTTATTCCTGTCCTTCGATTTTAAAGTATTCGGCGGAATACAATCCCTCACTCCATGCTCCGCCACCCTTCCCAGAGTTTACCCAATCATTTCTTTGCTGATCCTTTTCCGTTAATTCATTACTTCACGGCATTTCTGCCTTCGGAGGAGATATTTTATCTTCCCTTTCGACCTGCCTGCACTATATCCATGCCTGGTTTACGGTCTGAAAAGCGGCATAAACAGATAATCAATATCATTAACGGGAACTATTCAAATGTTAAATAAAATCATAAAGTACTTTCTGGAGAACAGGCTGGTAACGACTATTGCCCTGCTTACGTTAATTGCATGGGGTATTGCCACTGCGCCGTTCAACTGGAAGACCGGGATCATCCCTCGCGATCCGGTTCCTGTGGATGCCATTCCCGATATCGGCGAAAACCAGCAGATCGTTTACACGGAGTGGTCTGGCAGGTCGCCCCAGGATATTGAAGACCAGATTACCTATCCAATGACCACAGCACTTTTAGGTATTCCAGGTGTCAGAACCATCCGTAGCAGTTCCATTTTCGGTTTGTCGAGTGTATACATCATTTTCGACGACGACATTGAATTCTACTGGAGCCGTACAAGGATTTTGGAAAAGCTGAATTCCCTGCCTGCAGGAACACTTCCTGCCGGGGTCACCCCTGCCCTGGGGCCTGATGCAACAGCACTTGGACAGATTTACTGGTACACGCTTGAAGGCAGGGATAAGGATGGTAAACCTGCGGGAGGATGGGACCCTGAAGAATTGCGAACTATACAGGATTTTTATGTCCGGTACAGTCTTTCTTCTGCAAAGGGTGTTTCCGAGGTAGCCTCCATTGGAGGATTTGTCAAAGAATACCAGGTCGATATCGACCCTGATGCCATGAAAGCCTATGGTGTGAATGTTGCACAGGTGATGATGGCGGTGAAAAACAGTAATCTTGATATCGGTGCCAGGACTTTAGAATACAACAGAGCTGAATACATGATCAGGGCATTGGGCTATGTAAAAAGTCTGGAAGACATTGAAGAGAGCGTTGTCACGGTTCATGAAAACGTTCCGGTCCGGATCAGTGATGTAGCCCGGGTGAGTTTCGGCCCTGCAACAAGACGCGGCGGTCTGGATCGGGGTGGAGCAGAGGCCGTCGGGGGTGTGGTTGTTGCCCGGTATGGTTCGAATCCGATGGAGACCATAAATCATGTGAAGGAAAAGATCAGTGAAATCTCACAGGGTCTTCCTTCAAAAAAGCTCGATGACGGAACCATTTCTAAGGTAACTATCGTGCCATTCTACGACCGCACAGGGCTTATCAAAGAAACCCTGGGCACCCTTGAATCAGCGCTGACGCACGAGATCCTCATCAGCATCATTGTTGTCATCATGCTTGTCCTGAACCTTGGAGCTTCCATCCTGATCTCCAGCCTGCTGCCCATCGGCGTACTTATGACTTTTATCTTCATGCGACGGTTCGGCGTCGATGCAAATATTGTTGCGCTTTCTGGAATTGCAATTGCCATAGGTGTGATGGTGGATGTCGGGATCGTTTTCACTGAAAATATTGTCAGACATCTTGAAATGCCTTCAAACAGAGGGGCACGAGGAAAAAAACTGACTCATGTGATCTATGAGTCCACTACCGAGGTAGCATCAGCCATCATGACCGCACTGGCAACAACCATAATTAGCTTCCTTCCTGTTTTCGCCATGCAGGCTGCAGAAGGAAAGTTATTCCGGCCGCTGGCTTTTACAAAGACATTTGCGCTGTTGTCATCGCTCCTCATCGGAATAATGTTTATCCCTGCCATGGCGAACCTGGTATTTTCCATCAGATTCGATAAAGCGAGAATCCGCAGACTATGGAACGGTATTCTCATCGGCATGGGCATTGTTATGGCAATTGTTTTCCATACCTGGCTGGCATTGGCATTGGCAGCTTACGGTATCAACAACCTTTTTGCACTCCAATGGGGAAAGAAAAGACGAAGATACCCCAGATACATCAATGTAGGTATTACCCTACTTGTCATTCTCTATTTTCTCACCAACGAGTGGATGCCATTGGGCGCCCGGAACAGCCTCGTTGGAAATCTGCTGTTTGTTGTAGCCATTATTTGTATGGTTCTTGGTGTGTTGATGACCATCGTACATTATTACCCCCAGATACTCAGGTGGTGTCTTTCACACAAATGGCAGTTCCTCAGTATCCCCATTCTCGTGGTTTTAGCCGGAGTGTGGATATGGCAGGGTTCAGACCGTCTTTTTGGTTTTCTTCCCGAAGGCGTTAAAAATACGGTTGCATTCACTACCATGAATAAAATTTTTCCCGGTGTGGGTAAAGAATTCATGCCTGCACTCGATGAAGGATCCTTTTTGCTGATGCCTACCACAATGCCGCATTCCGGCATTACGGAGAACACAGAAGTTATCCGGTCGGTCGATAAAAGGGTGAATGCCATTCCCGAGGTTCAGAGTGTGGTCGGGAAATGGGGCCGTGTGAATTCTGCCCTTGACCCTGCTCCTATTTCCATGTTTGAAAATATCATCAATTATAAACCTGAGTATTTGCTGGATGAAGACGGAAACAGGTTGCGGTTCAGCGTCAATAATGAAGGGGCATTCATCCTAGCCGACAGCAGCACGTACAATCCTGATAAAGATAATTACAGGACCATTTCAAGGGATGAACTTGTCCCTGATGACCATGGTGAGTATTTCAGACAATGGAGAAAGGAGATTACTACACCCGATGATATCTGGAGTGAGATTGTGGCTGCCTCCGCGTATCCCGGACTGACATCTGCGCCAAAACTTCAGCCTATTCAGACCAGACTGGTCATGTTACAGACAGGGATGAGAGCGCCTATGGGAATTAAGGTTTATGGTCCCGATCTGGCGACGATTGAGAAAGTTGGCTTCAAGCTTGAAAATTATCTTAAACAGGTACCGTCCATTGCACCCTCCTCGGTCTTTGCCGACAGGGTAGTCGGTAAACCTTATCTGGAAATCAAAATCGACCGCCGCAAGATCTCCCGGTACGGACTATCCGTTAAAGATCTGCAATCGTACATTGGCGGGGCCATTGGTGGTATGCAGCTTACAACCACTGTTGAAGGCCGCGAGCGTTTCTCTGTAAGGGTCAGGTATGCAAGGGAATTCCGTGATACTCCGGAAGATCTGAAAAACGTACTGATCCCGACCCCTTCCGGAGCGCAGATACCCCTTGGTGACCTGACCGAAATAAGCTATACACGAGGTCCACAGATGATCAAGAGTGAAGATACTTTTCTCGTAGGCTATGTGATTTTTGACAAGAAAGAGGGCGAAGCGGAAGTAAATGTCGTAAATCAGGCACAGAGGTTCCTGGAAAGTAAAATTGCCGACGGTGATTTCGTGATCCCTGAGGGCGTGAGTTATAAGTTTACCGGAAATTACGAAAACCAGGTTCGGGCAACCAGGCGGCTCTCACTTGTTGTACCGGTCTCGCTATTGCTCATTTTTCTCATCCTTTACTTCCAGTTCAAATCGGTAACAACCTCAGCTATGATCTTTTCAGGCATATTTGTCGCCTTTGCCGGGGGCTTCATCATGTTGTGGTTATATAGCCAGGGTTGGTTCATGAACTTTTCGGTGGGCGGAATCAGCATGAGGCACCTGTTCCAGATGCACACCATTAACCTTAGTGTGGCAGTATGGGTGGGATTTATTGCACTGTTTGGAATTGCTACAGACGATGGTGTAATCATGGGGACTTACCTTATGCAGGTATTCGACCGAGAGAAACCAGGGAACGTTCAGGAAGTGAGAGACGCTGTACTTAAGGCCGGGAGTCAAAGGGTACGTCCCGCCATGATGACAGCTGCTGTCGCCATCATGGCGCTGATACCTGTTTTAAGCTCAACGGGTAAGGGCTCCGACATCATGGTACCCATGGCTATTCCCAGTTTCGGAGGAATGCTTATCCAGGTGATGACGATGTTCGTGGTTCCTGTCCTTTACAGCATGTGGCAGGAAGGAATAGTCAGGAGGAATACTACAAATCCAACCGAAAACAAAGCGGAATGAAAAAATATATCATCTTATTTATCCTATTTCTGACGCCTGCGATTTTCGTAAAAGGGCAGGACAAGCAACTGGAGGCCTACCTGGTTGCTGCTGCGGAAAATAACCCCGGTCTGAAAGCGCTTTTCAGTGACTTTCATGCCGCTCTGGAAAAGGTACCCCAGGCAGGATCTCTTCCCGATCCGCAGATCATGTTTGGATATATGATCAAACCTGTGGAGACAAGGCTGGGGCCACAACAGGCACGCATTAGCGTCAACCAGATGTTCCCCTGGTTCGGTACATTAAAAGCCAGAAAGGATGTCGCATCCTCCTTGGCCGATGTTAAACTGGAAAGCTTTGAACAGGCCAGGTCAAAACTCTATTACGATGTCAGGTCAACATGGTACAACCTCTATGTTGTAAATAAAGCCATTGAAAGAACAAAGGAAAACATTGACATCCTGAACGCGTTCCGGCGGCTGACACTCTCAAAGATTTCGGCAGGTCTGGCCTCCTCTGTGGATGAATTACGTCTCCGTATGGAAACCGGTGACCTGGAAAACCAGCTGGCATTGCTTCGCGATAACGAACTTACACTTAAAGTCATGTTTAATAACCTTCTGAATGCCGATGACAGTTCTTTTGTAAGCACACCAGACACATTGTTAAGCGAAAGTCTGAATATGTCTCCCTCTGTGATCTGGGACAGCATAGCGGTAGGAAACCATCAGGTGCTGCAAATCGACCATTTGATCGATTCATGGGATAAACAGGAACTGTCTGCGCAAAAGGCGGGGCAACCTTCCATTTCCCTTGGCTTTGAATATATTCTCATCGGAACAACAGAGAATGTCATGGCAGGAGGTGATGCCGGTAATGATGCATTCGCTTTTCCTACGGTTGGAATCCAGGTACCTCTTTACAGAAAAAAATATGAGGCAATGGTCAGAGAATCGCGTTTTAAAAAGGAATCCGCAGAATTTCAAAAGCAGGATAAACTAAACAGTCTGAACACCATCTTTGCAAATGCACAACGTGATTTTCGTGATGCTGAAAGAAGAATTACCCTTTATAAAGATCAACTAGAACTGGCAAAACGTTCACTTCGCATCCTGGAATCGGATTACAGCACAGGTGGTCAAAATTTCGAGGAAGTACTCAGAATGGAAAGACGTGTATTGAAATACGCACTCGAACTCGACAAAGCCCTGGCCGACCAGAATGCTTCTGCATCATTCGTAAACTACCTGCTAGGTAAATAATTAACGACACAATGAGACCAAACACTAAAATAAAAGCCAAAAATATCCGGAATATTACTCTTGCCGCACTGGCTGGACTAATCCTTGGATTCGTCTTTTTTCATCATCATGATAAAGGCAACGTTACCGGATATGCAAACGAAGAAATGCATGAAAAGGCTGCTACGGTATGGACATGTTCCATGCATCCCCAGATTAGACTGGATCATCCGGGGAAATGCCCGATCTGTGGTATGGATCTGATTCAGGTTGGACAGCTTGACAAGCGTGAAGCTTCATTTTCCGAAAGCATTCCAATGAGTACAGAAGCCATAAAACTGGCAGAAATTTCAACCACCAGAGTGAAAATGGCATCCCCGCAAAAAGATATACGTTTGCTGGGAAAAGTGAAACCCGATGAAACAAGTGTTTCAGAACTGACTGCACGGTTTAGCGGGAGGATTGAAAAGCTGTTTGTAAACTTTACCGGTCAGGAAGTAAAGAAGGGAGAACGAATGGCTGTCATTTATTCACCTGAGTTGGTTAGTGCCCAGAGAGAACTGATCGAAGCATACAAGACAAGGGAATCCAGTCCGGAGCTTTACCAGGCAGCACGGAATAACCTCAGGGTCGGGAATGTCACCGGGGAACAGATCAGAGAGATAGAGCAACGAGGGGAACCTGAGAATGATTTCAACATACTTTCTCCCGTGACCGGCACAGTGACCATGCGACATGTTGCTGTGGGTGACTATGTGAAGGAAGGCTCAGTGTTGTTTAAAGTTATTGATTTAAGTCATGTATGGATAATGTTTGAAGCATATGAAAGTGATTTGCCATGGCTTAGGTTGAATGATCCTGTAACCTTCACCGTTAATTCGCTGCCGGGAAAAGAATTTAGAGGGAGAATCTCCTTCATTGATCCTGTCATGGATCCTAAAACACGGATTGCCAATGTCAGGGTTGCCCTCGGGAACCCCAAAGAAGAACTGAAGCCGGAGATGTTCGCCAGCGGAACCGTTCATTCTTCTATAGCATCCACAGGCAAACAGCTCTTGATTCCCAAGTCGGCTTTGCTTTGGACAGGCAAACGGTCGATCGTTTACGTGAAAATTCCGGGTGCCCCGGAACCCCTGTTTGAATACAGGGAAATCGTCACAGGTCCCGAAACTGAGGCATATTACGTTGTCAAGCAGGGATTGAAAGAAGGTGAAGAAATTGCTGTAAACGGAGTCTTCAGCATCGATGCCGCGGCTCAGTTGTCCGGCATGAAGAGCATGATGAACCCGGAAAGTGGTGAAACATCCAAAGAGAATGAAAACCAAAGCATGATAATACCTCAAAAAACCGTTAATAATAAGGAAGGAGCATCACCTGCCATACTGAAAAATGAACAAGGCGGAGAGATCAATCTCGATTTTAAAAAGCAATTGACGGCTGTTTATAACAGCTACCTTGAAATGAAGGATGCCTTTATCAAATCAGATCCCGAACTGGTTCATACGAATGCCATGTCAGTTTCAGCCGCAATGAAAAATGTCCAAATGGAACTTCTGGAAGGTGAACAACACATGAGCTGGATGAAAGATTTGAATAACCTCGAACTTGGTATCCTAGGAATAATAAAAAGTGATGACATTGAAACCCAGCGAAAATCATTTGCCGGTTTCAGTTCCGCACTTTATCATGCCATTAAATCATTCGGATTATATAAAGAAAAAACATACTACCAGTATTGCCCCATGGCTTTTGACAACAAGGGAGCCTACTGGCTGAGCGAAAGATCTGAAATTCGAAACCCGTATTTCGGCGATGAGATGATAGATTGCGGGGAAAACAAGGACAGTTTGAAATAAGCAAGAAGCCGTGGATTGAAATCATGAGTAACCGGAAATAAATCTATATCTCCACGGATATAAAAAAATGTAAAATTTTAAAAGCAAAAAAATTATGAAAGCAAAAATGATCAGTATGTTTGTCACCCTCCTGTTTAGCGGAATGGTAATGTACGGACAGTCAACAACCTCAAGTGTTAAAGTATATGGAAACTGTGGAATGTGTAAAAGCAGAATCGAAAAAGCTGCGAAGTCGGTTGAAGGCGTAAGTGCTGCCGACTGGAATAAGGAAACCAAAATACTCGAAGTCAGCTTTGATGGGAGTAAAACTACCACCAAAATGATCGAAAAAGCAGTGGCCGGAGCCGGGCATGATACAAAGGATCTCACTGCTGACAAAAAGGATTATGATAAGCTTCCCGATTGCTGCAAGTACGAGAGAAAGCCTGAGAAGAAATAGAGATTACTTCAAATGCTTGATTCTGGCAGGTCGGAAGTGCGGCATAAGTCTCAATTATATTGTGTTCTTAGCTTGGTTCGCTTCATTGGCGGGAGGTTGTCTGAAAAGACTTTTCTTCACTACGATCTTAAGTAGTTGCCCCGGACGTATTGGCATAGATAAAAACAGGCCCTTCATTTTTCTATAGGTTAAGTAAGATTGTATACCAATTATACAAGATTGTGTAATTAGTATACAATCTTATCTTTTTAACTACTTCAGCCAGACTTGAAATGTCTTCCCGTTTCGTTTTTCCTGATCTTTTAGGGCACTCATGCTGTTAGTATAGTACAAAAAGTAAAATACAAACTAAATAACAACATATCATGAGCACACTGCCGACACGAAACATTGATGAAATAAGGCGATATCTTGGTAAAGATGCCGATACCTTGCTGAACCATGAATGCAAAACACTGAGTAAGGATTATATTCACCTACCGGGAAAAGATGTGATCGAAGATGTTTTTATGGGCAGCGACCGTAACATCCGGACCTTGCAAAACCTGGCATCGATCTATAACACAGGCCGGCTTGCACATACCGGCTATCTATCAATATTGCCGGTCGACCAGGGTATTGAGCATACTGCAGGTAGTGCATTTTCACCCAATCCCGAATACTTCGATCCGGAAAATATTATCCGTCTTGCCATAAACGGTGACTGTAATGCCGTCGCTACCACATTTGGGGGTCTCGGACTTTATGCCAGGCGTTACGCACACAGGATACCCTTTATCGTAAAAATGAATCACAATGAGCTTCTCACCTACCCCAACCGGTATGATCAGATTATGTACGGTACGGTAGAGGAGGCATGGAACCTTGGAGCGAAAGCCGTAGGCGCAACCATCTATTTTGGTTCTGAAGAATCGGTCCGGCAGATCATCGAGGTATCGGAAGCATTCGAAGAAGCACACTCATTTGGCATGGCAACCATCTTGTGGTGCTACACAAGAAATAATGCATTCAACCATGAAGGCACTGATTACCATACCGCCGCCGATCTCACCGGTCAGGCCAACCATTTGGGAGTTACCATCAAGGCCGATCTTATAAAGCAGAAACTGCCCACGAATAACGGGGGATTCAAAGCTCTGAAATTCGGCAAAACGGATCCCGCAATGTATGAGAAACTCTCGTCAGATCATCCCATTGACCTGTGCCGGTACCAGGTAATAAACTGCTACCTTGGAAAGATCGGTCTAATAAATTCAGGTGGTGCCTCTGAGGGTGAATCTGATTTTGCAGATGCCGTAAGGACGGCTGTGATTAACAAACGCGCAGGAGGCACCGGCCTGATCTCAGGCAGAAAGGCATTTCAGCGACCCATGGAAGAGGGTGTTAAGCTGCTTCATCTCATCCAGGATGTTTACCTCAATAATGATGTGACCGTGGCGTAGACGACAAATGGACGCGAACTGTATCAGTAACCAGGCTTATCTTGCCTTTCAAGGTGAGCCACCGAATTTTTTTCTGAATGCATAGATGAAATGATGGAGTAACAAAAGTGGCAACGAGATGGATTGAGGAAGAAGGAGCAGTTGATCTCAGGTCCCTTATTTAGTATTTTTGCAGACTGAGTGAAGGATCATCTTTATTGTACGGTGAGTGTTAAGGTCAACTGCGCAATATTTCCATCCGAATCCGTTACAGTGAAGAAATACTGCTCGGTACCAGCGATACTTCTTACTGAAAATGTTACATCCTTTTCATAGTGTGAGTATTGACTGTCAGGAATCGTAAATTCCTCTACTGTTGTCGTAGTAGCAGACCCGTCATATGCAACGGAAACATTATATTTTTTCAGATCGTCTTCTTTTTTTTCAACGATTACACCGACAGTCAGCGAAGTGTCAGGACTGACGATGGCGTCAGATAAGGTATAACCGCTCCCCGTTTTAAAGTTTATTTCAGGTGGGATTTCCTCGTCTTTTTCACATCCGGCAAAAAACATGGCTGTTAAAATCAGAACCAAAATTAAAAGTGCATTTTTCATCTTTTACTAGATTAGTTAACCATTTTAGAACCTTATTTGGTATACTTCATAATGTACAGTGCAGGGAAAATAACATTGGACTAAAATGACCATCCGGCATTGAGTACAATACTGCGTCCCATATCATACATCCCGTAATATTTGAGTCGTGACAAATGATCATAATACAAACGGTTAGTCAGGTTTCTCCCTGTCAGTATCAGACGGAAAGATTTGTAACTTATGCCGGCTCCAACATTAAGCAAAAGGTAAGCTGGTGTTGGTTCTTCATAAAGATCGGTATGATCCTGTGCACCACAACCGGCCGCTCCAATTGATATAAACGGCATCTTCCATTGTTCTCTGCTGAACGGAAGATAGTACTTTGCATCAAACAACAACCTGTTGGCAGGGATAAGCGGAAGGTAAGTACCATCCTTTCGTGCAGCATTGAGGAAAGAATAATCAAGAGAAACAGAGAATTTTTCTGCATTGAAATAGCCAATGCCCGACTCAAATCCCTGAAAAACTGCATCGGTTTGTTCGAACCTGAAAATATCAAATCCGAAATATTCTTCGTTGGTAGGTTGCAGGTAGATATAATTTTTAAACTGGTTACGGAAAACCGAACCTGAAATGAAGAAGTTATTGAAGTTCCAATGAAATGAAAAATCAGCATTCAGACACTGCTCTACTCTCAGTTCCGGATCGCCGACATACCAGTTTGGCGTTCCCTCATGCAGTCCGTTTGCAGAGAGTTCAGCCAGATTCCCGGTGCGGAATCCGCTTCCTAGATCGAGTTTAAGCACCAGATCGCCGATGATCAGGCTTTCACCCACGGAACCACTGATAACATTGAACCCTTTGTTAAACGGCGGGAGTTCGCTGCCGGGCTTATTCAGTGAGCCGGTGCTGAAGGTTATGATATGCCGGTGATCATACCGTAGACCGGCTTCAAAATTTCCTCTGACTCCACCAAATCTATGGTGATTTTTTATATATGTGAAAGCTGAAGCTTCCGCAATATTTGCATCTGGTATGATAATCCGCCGGCCCAGGTTTTTGTTGGTCTGAAACATCCCCGAAATACCGTTCGTCCATTCCCAGTTTTGAGAAAGCTGATGTTCAAGTGATGTGTTCAATGTCAACGTGTTGAGAAAGAGATTAAGGTCCACATTGTTTCCTCTCTCCTGCTCCTGCCTGAGGTTACTCTGGAACCCAGCACTCACATGTATCCGTGATAAATCATTAATTCTAAGTGTATTGACACTGGAGAGCAGGGTCGACAAAATGCTGCTGTGTGCTTCTTTGAAACCATAGCTCAGCCGTGGTTCAGATTCCGATTCAACGATGTCGGACGAATCGGAAATAAAACCGAACTGATGAAAGGAAGTCAGGAGGCGATTATCTGATTTCCATCTTTTTCGCGTGAAAATATACCCGAGATTAAGGTCGTAGGTTGCGAAGCGGGTGTTTGGCACCCGTTCTCCTGAGCCATCTGAATAATCGGCGTGACGGTCAATGCCGGCATCAAGGACTACAGTATTCTTCTTCGTTCTTTTATACCCGTAATCGATGCTGACTGCATATGAATTTGAGAATAAACCGAGATTCAGATCATGACTGGCCTCGCCAGGGGAAGGGACATCCTCTTCAATAATATTTATAACTCCGCCCATAGCGTTAGAGCCAAACATAAGAGAAGCCGGACCTTTAATGAGCTCTATCCGGCGGATGCCGATATCGGAAACACCAAGGCCGTGTTCGTCCTCCCACTCCTGATCTTCAAGACGAATGCCGGCCATATTCACCTGGATCCGATTGCCGTAAACGCCTCTGATCACCGGTTTGGAGATGCCTCCGGTAGTTAGCTGACTCACACCAGGCAACGTTGCAATGGCTTCGGAAAGGGAACGACTGCCTCTCTCCTTCATCTCTGAATTGCTGATAGAAACGATATCTTTGCTGGTTGTGGTGAACGATGGCTTCTCTTCCGTAACAGAAACGGTGTCGAGATGTATGATTCTGATTGTATCATTTTGTGCGTATGACGTTGCCATCATCATCAGTAGCATAACCTGCAAGACCATAGAGGATAAAAGATTCTTTCGGGGAAATAAAGTTAAAAAATAATGCTCCATTAGAGGGTGGTTAATCGTAAACTCAACATTAATAAGTCAAAATGTTTAACGGTGACTTGTATATCATCCTTCATTCAACTGGTTAAAAATACTATCTTTTTTTAAAACAATAATGGTCATTGCCGGTTTGAACAACCACAAAAACTTATTGGAGAAACTAAAAACCTGAGAAATGAAGTATTACATAGCGAAAAAATTGACACTATCCTTCGATGAGGCTGTCAGCCTTACCTCGGAAGTCCTGAAAACAGAGGGATTTGGAGTGATTTCCACCATTCACATCGATGAAAAACTAAAGGAAAAACTAGGTGTTGATTTCAGGAAATACACTATTCTCGGAGCATGCAATCCGGCCCTGGCTCACAAAGCCTTGCTGACTGAGGATAAGATCGGCACCTTGCTTCCCTGCAACGTTATTGTACAGGAAACCGCTGAAGGAAAAACCGAGGTAGCGGCCATAGACCCGGTTGTGTCCATGCAGGCTGTCGATAATGCTTCACTTGCCGGTTTAGCTGCCGAAGTGAAGGAAAAGCTGATCAGGGTCATAGAAAAATTATAGCCGGTCCCTGTATTTCAAAGGTTTTAGAAAAGAAAAGCCCTGATTTATCTAAACAATCCCCCTGATTTTCTATTTTTGTGCATTACTCTTTGGATATGCCTCAACAATCTACAGGGAAACTTGTGCTCTTCGGTGCAGGAAAGATCGGTCGTTCTTTTATCGCGCAACTTTTTTCTCAGGGCGGTTATGAGATCGTGTTTGTTGACATTAACAGTGATGTAGTGGATGAGATCAACCATCGTGGGACATACGATGTGATCATCCGGGACCGTGAAGAAAAAAAGATCCGTGTAAATCATATCAGGGCTGTTCATCTGAAAGAAACGGATCAGATTATTGAGGAGATCACCAACGCTGCAATCCTTGCAGTTTCTGTTGGACAAAAAGGCCTGAAAGACACAATTCCAATACTTGCACGTGCCGTTATCGCCAGGCAGATACATCGTCCCGAATCTCCACTTGACATCATTATTGCCGAAAACATGCGTGATGCCTCCGAATGGATATCGGCTCAGATGCTGAAGATTTTGCCTAAAAACTTTCCAATGGACAGCTATATCGGACTAGTCGAAACGAGCATCGGGAAAATGGTTCCGTTGATGACAGCGACAGACCCGCTTGAAAACCCGCTTGACGTTTTTGCCGAGGCTTACAATATACTCATCCTCGACAAGCTGGCTTTTAAAAATCCCATTCCCGGCATCGAAGGTCTGGAGCCCAAAGACAATATAAAGGCCTGGGTTGATCGCAAGCTTTATATCCACAATCTGGGTCATGCCGCGCTCGCATATTTCAGTTTTATAAAAAATTCTTCACTTACCTATACCTGGGAAGCGTTGGAAGACAATGAGATCAAATCGGCTGTTTTTGAGGCAATGCACGAATCAGCTGAAGCCTTGCTCCTGTCCTATCCGTATGAATTCACGATTGAAATGCTTGAAGAACACATCGATGATTTGCTCCGGCGTTTTGGTAACCGCAGCCTTGGAGATACGATTTTCAGGGTTGGCTGTGATCTGGAACGTAAGCTTGGACCTTACGACAGGTTGGTTCCCGCTGTAAAACTGGCTTATTGCCATGGCCTGTCCTACAGAAGGATACTGGAAGCGCTGATTTCCGGTATCTATTTCGATGCCAGGGATGAAAACGGACACAGACTTCCTGCCGACGAGTCCTTTTTACATAAATTTAACCGCAACATAACAGAAATCCTTCAATTTCATTGTAATTTTGAACCCCTGGAATTCTCAGATATTTACAATCTGGCTTCCTGCCTTGAATTTACCATAAACGCTAATCATAAATAATTCCGGATGACCAAAAAAAGAAGCATAGAAAAAATAAAAAGTAAAAAAGGTTTTATTTGCGACATGGACGGAGTGATCTATCACGGGAATCGTCTCTTGCCCGGTGTGAAGGAATTTGTGCAATGGTTGAAAGACGAGAAGAAAAACTTTATTTTCCTGACGAATTCCAGTGAACGTACACCAAAGGAACTGCAGGAAAAACTCAGCCGACTGGGGATTGAAGTTGACCGCAGTCATTTCTACACCAGCGCTCTTGCTACTGCGGCCTTCCTGGCAAGTCAGCGGCCAAAGGGAAGCGCTTACATTATCGGTGAAGCCGGGCTCATTAATGCCCTTTATAACGTTGGCTACACCATGAACAATGTTGATCCTGATTATGTTGTCATGGGTGAATCCCGTTCATACAGCTACGAACGTATTGAACACGCGGTAAATCTCGTGATCAGGGGTGCAAAATTGGTTGGAACGAACCCTGACACAACAGGCCCGGGTGAGAATGGAATTGTCCCTGCTACCAAAGCTCTCATCGCACCTATTGAACTTGCAACAGGTAAAAGTGCCTATTTTGTGGGTAAACCCAATCCCCTGATGATGCGGATCGCGCTCAAAAAACTTGGTCTGACACGTGAAGAAAGCATTATTATCGGAGATCGGATGGATACCGATATCATTGCGGGTATTGAATCAGAAATCGACACCTGTCTTGTACTCAGCGGGATTACAGACCGTCTGACGATGACCTCATTTGCCTATCAGCCTCATCATGTCCTGAACGGCGTGATCGACATTATTAAAACAGGAATTGATGAAGATAAAAGCGGTACTGTTTGACATGGACGGGGTCCTGGTTGACTCTGAAAAGTATATTAACCAGGCAGGTGTAATGATGTTCAGGGAAAAAGGATTTGATGTCCAGCCGGAGGATTTCACTCCATTCACCGGAATGGGGGAAAACCGGTACCTGGGAGGTGTAGCTGAAAAATACAACATCCCGTTCAAGGTGGAAGAGGACAAAGCAAGAGCATATGGGATTTACGACAAATTGGTGAAGGGAAAATTACAGGCCCTACCGGGCGTTCACGAATTTATTGGCCGTTGCACGGAAAGAAACCTGAAAATGGCAATAGCCACCAGTGCCGATGAGGTGAAAATGAAAATCAACCTCCGTGAAACAGGTTTGAAGGAAGAAACCTTCAATGCACTTGTGAACGGTCTCGAAGTAAAAAACCGTAAACCTGATCCTGAAATATACCTTAAAGCGGCGGATATGCTCAACGTCGATCCGTCAGCATGCCTGGTTGTCGAAGACGCAGTGAGCGGGGTCAGAGCCGCAAGAGCTGCCGGCTGCAAATGTCTTGCCCTTACAACAAGTTTTTCAGCCCATGAACTGAAAGAAGCTGACTGGATTGTTACTAACCTTGGAGAAGCTCCCCCTGAATGTCTTAACTGGTGATTAAAAACAAACAAAATGGAATACCGTAAGCTAGGATCTACTGATGTAAAAATTACTCCCATCGTATTCGGCGCATGGGCCATTGGTGGTACTATGTGGGGTGGTGCCGAGAAGAAAGACGCCATTCAGGCTATACATAAATCCCTCCATCACGGGATTTCAACTATCGATACGGCTCCGGTTTACGGTTTTGGGAGAAGTGAGGAACTGGTGGGTGAAGCCATTCAAGGAAGACGAGACAAAGTGGAAATTCTGACCAAATTTGGCCTTGTCTGGGGTGGCAAAGGTGGCGTTTATCATATGTCGGCACAGGATGCACAAGGCAGAACCACCGATATTTTTCATCTCGCCAACAGAAGGTCAATCATTGAGGAGTGTGAAAACAGCCTCCGTCGGCTCGGAACCGATTATATTGACCTTTACCAGCTGCACTGGCCCGATCCAGGAACGCCGGTTGATGAGACCATGGAAGCACTCGAAATCCTGCTTGAACAGGGAAAAATAAGGGCTGCCGGTGTATGCAATTTTGATGCCGTACAGTTCGAAAAAGCACTTCAAACTATAGACCTTTGTTCCGACCAGGTACCTTATAATATGTTGCGGAGAAAAATAGAAAATCAGCTGGTACCTTACTGTATCAGTAACCATAAATCCATATTGGCATATAGTCCTATGCAGCGTGGACTTCTCACGGGAAAATTTTCACCTGATCATAAATTTAAGGAGGGTGACAATCGCGCCGGGTCAACACATTTTAAGAAAGATAATATCACTAAAATAAATGCCTTCCTTCAGGAAATAAAGCCGATTGCCGATGCAAATCATGCCACCCTGGCACAATTGGTGATAAAGTGGACCCTTTCGCAGCCAGGCATCACGGCTGCCCTGGTGGGCGCCAGAAATGCAAAACAGGTCACCGACAACGTAAGTGCACTTAATCTGGAACTTTCTAAGGAAGAAATTCAACTCATCAATACAAAACTAAACCAACTCTAATCTCCAAATTTTTATTATGGCAAGAAACGCATTTAAAGAATTCCCGGGAACAGCGGAAATCCTGGATTGGTACAGCAAAAACGGAAGCAATGTTGTTCATGAAGTAAACGGACACTTTCATACCCCATATTCATTCAGCGCCTTTCGTGATCTGCGGCAGGTTTTCGATATGGCCAGGGAAGAACAGGTTAAGGTACTTGGTATAAACGACTTTTATACCATGGCCGGGTATGAAGAATTTCAGGATCTTGCCATGGAGTATAAATTATTCCCCATGTTCAATATCGAATTCATGGGACTTCTAAAGGAGGAACAAAAAAACGGGATCAGGGTAAATGACCCGACAAATCCCGGACGTACCTATTTTAGTGGCAAGGGACTTGATTTTCCTGTAAGCCTGGAAGGTAATGCCCTCAGGAAACTGGATAATGTAAGGTTTGAAAGTTTAAACCAGACCAGGAAGATGGTCGAACTGGCTTCTGCTCATTTGCAAACGGTTGATCCTGAATTGTCCCTGGATTATGATGAAATTCTCGAAAAGTATACGAAAGGTATGGTGCGAGAGCGACATATAGCCCGTGTGATAAGAATAAAGATATTTGAAAAATATACACTGGAAAATGAGCGAAAGGAAAAACTTAACCTATTGTACGGCGGGAAAGATTCGATGGTGAATATTAATCATGCTGCTGCCCTAGAAGGAGAGATCCGAAATCAACTTTTAAAAACGGGGGGTGTTGCGTTTGTTAAGGAGGATCCAAAAGCCTTTCTGGACCTCGATGATGTGGTTAAGATCATAACCGAAGCCGGAGGCATCCCCACCTACCCTGTTCTGCTCGATGATAAATCGGGTAATTATACCGAGTACGAGGAGGATATGGAACAATTATTCCATGAGCTTACCGGCAGGAACATCTACTCCCTGGAACTCATACCAGGAAGGAATAATTTCTCCAATCTTAAGGAATTTGTGACTTTCTTCAGCGACAGGAACTTTGTGATAACCTTTGGTACTGAGCACAATACGCCGGAACTTATCCCTCTTCGGATCACAACCAGAGGGGGTGTAGACCTCGATGAGGAAATGAAACGCATCAATTTTGAAGGAGCCTGTGTTATTGCAGCACATCAGTACCTTAGATCACGTGGAGAAGAAGGCTATATCGAGCGGAATGGAAAGCCCAGGCTAAATAACAGGGATGAATTTATTGAACTCGGCAATGCCGTGATCGAATATTTTCTGTTCAACTAATCCGGCCTGTTCCCGAAAATCTCGATGTGGAATCTGCCAAAACAATACCAGGCAAATACTCCGGTCTTTCTTCGTGTATCTCTAAGGTTTTTCGTCTGTTTCTGTTAACTTCGCATACGGAAAACGAGGCTTAGCCCCTGGCTTTTTACCAACACATATATACCAACAACAATTGATAAAACTGAAAAAATGGAGAATTCAATCCGGGATCTCATTGAGATTTCCCGTTTCTATGGAAAACAAAAAGACTTTACCCTTGCCGGTGGTGGAAATACATCATATAAGACAGAAAAACATTTATGGGTCAAGGCCAGCGGAGCAGCGCTTGCAACTATCGATGAAGAAGGCTTTGCCGTACTTGACAGGGCAAAAGTAAAAGTCACCGGTTCGAAAGTTTACAGCACGGATCTGCAAAAAAGGGAAATCGAGGTAAAAGCAGATCTCATTGGCGCAAATGTTTACCCTGAAAAACAGAAACGGCCTTCGGTGGAATCCTCCTTTCACGAATTGATTGAATATGCATTTGTAGTTCACATGCACCCAACAGTGACCAATTCACTGACCTGCGCCAACCAGGCCAGGGAGAAAACTCGTGAGTTCTTTGGTGATGAGGCTATGTATATCCCTTATGCTCCTGGTTATGAGCTTTTTAAAAAGGTTCAGGCTGCAATGGTTCCGTACCGTGAAAAATTCGGTCGTGATCCAAAACTAATCTTTCTCGAAAATCACGGAGTGTTTGTCAGTGCTGACACGACGGAGGAGATCAGAAGTCTTTACGAACACATTACGAACACCATATCAGGAAAATACAAGGAAAAATCCGAATTTGATGATCTTGATGTAAATGACAATATCACTGAATTTCTGCCTGCAATACGTATGATTCTCTCGGAGGATCAACCAAAGATTGTCAGGTTGCGCCATTCACAGTTACACATGCATTTTTATCCCGACCGTAAACATTTCTCAAAAGCTGCCTTGCCTTTTACGCCTGATATTATCGTTTACTGCAAAGGAGATTATCTTTATATTGAAGATGATTCCTCCCCTGCATCAATTATCGAAGATTTGAAACGTCAGTTACCCGCTTTTGTGAAAAAAAACGGGCACACTCCGAGGATTATCATGATAAGGAACTATGGCGTTTTGGCGGTTGAAGATACGGCTGAAGCTGCGGAGATCGCCCTCGATGTTTATGAGGACCTGCTGAAAATCAGTTACTATTCAGAGAATTTTGGCGGACCCCATTTTCTCGGGGAAGAAGATATCGCCTTTATCGATAACTGGGAGGTGGAAAACTACCGCCGGATGATATCCAAGGGTGCTGCATCACGAGGATTGGTTGAACAGAAAGTATGTATTGTAACCGGTGGCGCACAGGGATTTGGAGCCGGAATTGCGACTACCCTCGCCTCCGACAGAGCAAATGTTGTTGTGGCTGATCTGAATGAAGAAACCGGACGTGCCACTACACAAATCCTCAAAGAGAAGACTGGGAAAAACGAAGCCGTATTTGTAGCCACGGACGTGTCCAGGTCAGATTCAGTGAAGAATCTTATCGCCAGAACGGTACAACAGTTTGGAGGTATCGATGTCTATATCTCTAATGCAGGGATACTGCGTGCCGGCGGGCTAGAGGAAATGGAACCTGAGACGTTTAGAACCATGACCATGGTTAATTATGAAGCCTATTTTCTTGGTGTAAAATATGTGTCAGCAGTGATGAAACTTCAACATACGTGCAAGCAGGATCATTACAGCGACATTATCCAGATCAATTCAAAATCGGGACTGAAAGGCAGCAACCGTAACTTTGCATATTCTGGAGGGAAGTTTGGCGGTATTGGCCTAACACAGTCGTTCGCACTGGAACTTGCTCCGTTCAATATTAAAGTTAACGCCATATGTCCTGGAAATTTCTTTGAGGGACCACTCTGGTCGGATCCCCGAAACGGGCTCTTTGTACAATACCTGGGAGCAGGAAAAGTTCCCGGAGCAAAAACAATCGAAGATGTAAAGCGTTTTTACGAAAGCCAGGTGCCGCTAGATCGCGGATGCCGTACTGAGGATGTGATGAAGGCCGTTTACTACATCATCGATCAGAAATACGAAACCGGACAGGCCATCCCTGTAACCGGCGGACAAATCATGTTAAACTAATTAAGAAAGAGAATTATCACTATGAAGACCAAAGCCGTTCGCATATATGGAAAGGATGATCTGAGACTTGAAGAATTCGATCTCCCTGAAATGAAGAATGATGAGATCCTTGCACAGGTTATTTCAGACAGCATCTGTATGTCAACCTATAAAGCTGCCAAGCAGGGTGCCGATCATAAAAGAGTTCCCAACGATATTCATGTAAATCCTACCATGGTTGGGCATGAATTCAGCGGGGTGATCCTTAAGGTAGGTAAAAAATGGGAAAAAGAATTCAAGCCCGGACAAAAGTTCAGCATACAGCCCGCTCTCAACTATAAAGGGAGCCTTGACGCACCGGGCTATTCGTTCCGCTGGATCGGCGGCGATGCAACACATATCATCATTCCAAATGAAGTGATGGAAATGAACTGCCTCCTGCCTTACCATGGTGACGCATTCTTTCTTGCTTCCCTTTCGGAACCGATGTCGTGTGTCGTGGGCGCATTTCATGCAAGTTATCATACCTCCTACGGATCTTATGTTCATCAGATGGGCATTAAACGGGGAGGCTCTGTGGCCATTCTTGCAGGTGTGGGACCAATGGGCCTGGCAGCTATCGACTATGCCATTCATAATGACCTCAGGCCTTCGGTGATGGTTGTTACGGATATTGACCAGGCAAGACTCGATAGAGCAGCGAAACTTCATTCTCCTGCTGAGGCCAAGAAGCACGGGATTAAATTATTGTATGTAAATACTTCGGAGTATGACGACCCGGCCGTATATCTGCGTTCACTTACAAATGGTTCCGGATACGATGATGTATTCGTATTCGCACCGGTGAAACAGGTTGTTGAAACAGCTGATGCCATCCTCGGATTTGACGGCTGTATGAACTTCTTCGCCGGACCTGCGAACCCGGAATTCAGTGCAGAGCTTAACTTCTACAACGTCCATTATTCATTCTCACACATAACCGGTACCAGCGGCGGAAACACTTCTGATATGAAGGAAGCTCTGGCCATGATGGCTGAGGGAAGCATCAATCCTGCCGGTATGGTCACGCACATCGGAGGCCTCGATGCGGTGATCGAAACCACCAAAAATCTGCCTCATATACCTGGAGGAAAAAAACTCATTTATACGAATATCAGTCTGCCCCTCACAGCTATCGATGATTTTGAACGGCTTGGAAGCAGCGATCCGTTCTTCGCCGATCTTGACAGGCTCGTAAAGTTAAACGGCGGGCTGTGGAATGTTGAAGCTGAGAAATATATGCTGGAGAATGGAAAGGGGATTTAAGAGGTGATCTGCCTTCGCTTACAGCTTGCCGCTTTAGCTTTAGAGGTGGCGCAAGCTACAGCGGAAGCGGTGGGGTGAGTTTAAGCATGAAAAAAGGTTTCCTGGCAGGAAATTCTATATGTTTGGATTCTTTTTTCGAAAATCGATATTAAATATTTGATAATTTTTTGATCGGATGAACAGAGGTGACATTGGGAGACAAACGCTTTTTTATCTCCTGTAATGTGCTATCCCTCCGGTATCTGAAATTCGGGATTATAAATCAAGCCGATGATGTTTCCCCATGGATCTTTCAGTGTTGCAGTCATAATCTCTCCTCCAACGTTTGCAGGTTCCTCATAGGCAGCAGCACCAAAGGCAAGTAGCCGCTGATATTCCTTGTCAATATCTTCCACCCCCCAGTAGGCAACTACACTTTCGGTCTTAGCCGTAGTGGGGTGTTCTTCCGGTTGCAGCCCCAGCTCATAACCGCCGATGTTGAATCCGACATAGAACGGTTCATCAAAATAAGGTTTCACTTTGAAGGCAGCTGCATACCATTCCTTTGCCCTATCGATGTCTCCGACTTTGTATATGGTTGTCCTTAATCCCAGCATGATAATATAGTTTTTATGTTTGTATTTCAACTCTAGTTCGTAAATATTAGGTCCTCCTACGCTGAAGCTTCGGAGGACGAGGTCCTCCTACGCTGAAGCTTCGGAGGACGCGGTCTTCCTACGATGAAGATTCGGAGGACGAAGTCCTCCTACGCTGAAGCTTCGGAGGACGAAGTCTGGTGAATTAAAGAGTGATTTAAAGAACGCCTTTCTAACCATGGGCGTAGCCAAGACTACTAAAATTGAATGCCTCCGGCATGGAAGAAACGTCTCTACCAACGCTAACTTTCTAACTCTTTAACTTTCTAACTTTCTAACTCCATCACTCCACCGCGTCCGCCGCAGCTTAAGCGGAGGTGGATCGCCAACCCTTTTGCAAGTCCAGGAACTACCCTTCGGCAAGCTCAGGGACCGGACGTATTTTTCTCCATTGGATGATTGTTTCGAGGCTGATTTAGATTGTGCCCTTACAATATTGTTCTTATATACATATTTGTAGGGGATCCCACCCCCCGCCCACCACCCTTAATGCTCCGAAAGAACAAATCTCAGCTACCCTCTGTCATGTTATAAAGCAGAGCGCAGAAATTAATATTCAAGTCAAACCAGGTTCCCCCGTGCCCCCCGATTAAACCTTAATGTGAAATACGACGGAATATCAGCCAGAACAAATGCGTTTTTTCGAACATCCCCAATTCACCAAACTGAGTCCTCAGTAACTTCAGCATAGATTGACCTCCTTTACCGTTGCTTTAGCGGTGGCGCAAGCTTCGACAGACAGGGATTCTTTAGTTGTTGAGTTGTTGAGTTGTTGAGTTGTTGAGTTGTTGAGTTGTTGAGTTGTTGAGTTGTTGAGTTGTTGAGTTGGGTGAGATGATGATTTGCCTTCGCTGACCGCGTGCCGCCTTAGTTTTAGCGGGGGCACAAGCTCCGGCAGACACGAAGAGTGATCTAAAGAACATTCACCCTCTCACTTCCTAACTTCATAACTCCATCACTTCTTATTTCTCCATAGCCTGTTGCCGAAGTTCAGCCGGCATTTTTTCAATCGCATAACGTAATGCAGTTCTGGGCATGCTCGACTTATTTGCCATCACAAAATTAAATACTTCTTCCAGGTGCGCCTGGCTGGCGGCTTTCAACATCCATCCGTAGCCCTTTTGCACCATATCGTCCTGATCAGGAAGCAGTTTTCCTGCGATATCAAAAATATCATCCAGAAATAATCCCTTGCGGGCGGGTATTATGAGTGTGACAGCTGACGCCCTTCGCAGCCAGCGGTTTGCAGAGCCGGTCCACTTTTTAAGGTTCTCTATATACTCCGGATACATTTCAACAAACGTTCCTACTGTGTGATTGCATAGCGTGTCACACGTCGCCCAGTTACTCACATATTTCCCGATCCATTGTTCAAATATGTTAAAATCTGCGGGTTTATAATTCTTCCGTTTAAAGTATGACCATTCACAAGCCGCGATAGATTCCTCGATATATCCCGACTGCCAAAGTATTTCACAAAGCCTGAAAATTTCTTCTTTGGGTTTATCTTTCACCTGAGAGAACCATGCCTGGTTTATTTTCCGGGCATGAGCAGTCTTCAGTCCATACATCTTCACCTCTTCTTTAAAAAAACGCTGACCGGATACCCGTGTCTTTTCATCCGCATTGCTGGAAAGTTCCCTTCTCAGGTTTTGTATTACTGTGTCCATTTTTTTTTCTTACGAAGATAAATAATATCCAGGTTCGCCAAAAGAGCAGATGCCAGCTTTTTCCTTCCAAAATGGAAACATCAGACTCCCTCTTGCAGACCTCCCCTCACTTTTAATGAGACATTCAGCCCGAGAAAATTTCCATACGACGAAGCTCTCTTTTCAATCTCTTTTATAATTCTGCCCGGGGGATTTTGAAAGAGATCCGCCTCAATCAGAAGCTCAGTATTATTTGAAGTTCTTTTCCATTTCCCGATTACCTTTCCCTTCCTGACAATTATGGGATAAAAAATTCCGTTGGTCGAAATAGTTTTCCTCTGTTTTTCCATCGGTATAGAGGCAGTTCTGTCTCTGTAACTGATGAGGAATTCATCGTAGGCAGGTAGCAGATAGACGGTGGGATCGCTGACTTCTTCCATGGTGGAGTGTGACATCCAGTATGTACTTATTTCATCCTGCCTCGAAATCAGGTCTTTTTTTATCATTTCAATCCCTGCGGCGGCATCTTTCATGCTCAATCCCGACCACCATGCAAAGTCCCTTACCGTGGCAGGTCCGTGACTTGAGAAGTATCTCCGGGCGAGTTTTGACAGCGCTTCATCGTGAGTCAGGGTTTTCTTTTGAGGGACCTGATCATTTAGCAATGCATAGGATGGTTTGTTATTCATGACAGGGCCACTGCAGATTAATCCTTCCAGTTCGGCAATGAGCAAGAGGTGGGCTGCCCGGTTATCAATCAGTGAAAATCCGGCATTTTTAAAAACGGTTGTGAGTTCCTCCCGGGTGGAATATCCGTTAACCGAGATCGTATTTATAATGAGATCGTTGCTTTTCCGTTCTACAAGAGGTGTGATTTCCAGTCGTTTCTTCCTTGATTTCAATGCCACTCTTAGACGTGGTGCCGTTAACATAAGCATCCAGTATATATCATCGGATGTTACGAAATGCCAGGTTGGCCGCATAAGATGTGTACGTAGGATTTGTCCGCCATTCACAGCTTCATCGACCAATGTATCCGTGGCATTTCTGATACGGAGCCCGATAGCCCATTTGGCCATCTGATAGTCTTGTGCCTGCATGGCGCCCATCCAGGCCACAAGATCTTTTGGCGACGTGAATTCTGTTTCAGACAGCTTCTGGTTTTTCTGCCGCCAAATGCCAATGTTGCCGAGTGCCATTTTCAGGATAAATTGGTGTTACCTGGCCAGATCATAGTCAGGCAAAATTTTTCAGTTCAGATTTCTTCATGCCGGTTTTAGCGAATTTGGCCATATGTGTATATATCACCTCCCGGGCTGAAGGAGGCTGGCCCGGTTTCCTTCCGTATCGATAAAAGAAACATATTTACCGATACCCGGGATTTCAACAGGCTCACCGAGGACCTCTCCACCTGCTCCTTCTACTTTCTCCATTGCTGTATTAATATTGTCAACGGAAATGACAATAGATGGATGCATATCGGTCATTTCCGGAGTTATTGGGAAAAAGCCGCCGTTAATGGTACCGGGTACCTTCGACATACCATTTTCATCCACCTCTGCAGTTTTAACCGTCACGTAATTGCCCATTTCCTCACCCATCATGGTTGCCTGCCAACCGAATACATTTGAATAAAAATCAGCCATTCTTTTTCGGTCTTGTGCCGGCATTTCAAAATGCACTACTGGATCCATCTTTTTCATCGATTTAGATATTAAGTTTTTAAATTCAAATCAGGATTGCCTAACCATTTTTCCTGCAACAATGCTTCATTATTTTTTCAACAGGTCCCGGATCTCGGTAAGGAGCATTTCCTCTTTTGTTGGAATTGGGGGAGCAACCGGAGCCGGTTCTGGTTGATTTGCCAGCTTGTCTTTCATCTGATTGTAAGCCTTTATAACAAGGAATATCGCAAAAGCAACAATAATAAAGGTGATGATCGTGTTAATAAACAAGCCGTAAGAAACAGCAACTTCTGGGACGCCATTGCCCATTCCTGCAACTGATTCAGCAATTTCCGGCTTAAGCACCCATTTCAGTGCAGAAAAATCCACTCCGCCTAAAAGCAGACCTAATGGTGGCATCAGGATATCACCTACAAGTGATTTTATAATGGCTCCAAAGTAGAGAGCTAAAATAAGACCGGTTGCCATTTCCATGACATTTCCGCGGCTGATAAATTTCTTAAATTCATTCATTTTACTAATTATTGGTTAAAACTCATTTTGAAAGATGTAAAATAAAGTCCAGGAGAATACTACTTTTCATGTGCCTGATTTTAATAGAAAATCTTGTTCAGTAAGGATATATTCACGTAATAACAGCTGAAATAAAAGTTTGTTTCCCAGCAAAGAAAATTTGATATTGAAGACGTTAGCGAATAAGCCTTAGCAAAGATCTTTGCACTGATTATCAATTAATTGCCGAAGTTTATGCTACAATGAACAGCGTTTTATCAGGATGATTAGAATCAACTTCTGTACCGTTCAGTTCCTTGAAAAGCAGTTCGGTGAATTCGTCCCACCTCGCCTTGGTTTGATGCCAGATATCATGAAAGTCAGTATCTGAACAGGTAAAATCAGGATAGTCAAAAATTCTCATCAGACTGAAGCCGGATAACGTGGAGTCTAACAGGTTTGAAGGAGAGAATTTTTTGCGATACCTCTCCTATGAGCCAGGATGAACAGATCTACCCAATCTCAATGTCATATTTGGTCAGGAGCCCGGGCAATCCTTCAATCGAAAACTTTGCTTTCCTAATTCTGTTTGATTCAGGATCCAGATTATAATTAGCGGCTGTAGAAAGATCCGCCTTCTCCAGGTTGGTATGTTCAAAAACGGCGCCTCCCAGATCACAGCTTTCAAAAGATACTTCGGCAAGGTCTGTTTCTCCGAAATCAGCTTCATTCAACGTGCAATTTGTAAACCTGGTTTTCTTGATCTTGAGACGATGAAATGATGTTAGGTTCATCATACAACCATGGAAACTAAAGGAAAGCATAAATTCTTTGCATCGGTGAAAGTTTACCCCAAGCAATTTACAATTCCTAAAACTGGCATCCTGAAGTGAGGTATCTGTGAGGTTTGACATACTCAGATCACACTGGTCAAACACACAGGATATAAATAATATTCCCGATAGATCTGAGCCGGAAAAGTTGCAGGAGGTAAAGGTACATTCGTCATACTCTCCTTTTTCAAGAGCGTTTCCTGAATAATCCAAATTATTGAATAATTTATTATCAAATACAATGTAATCCATGATCCGCTCAAAATTTATCGATGAATTTTCCGGTTAAAGCGCCATTAACACTGGTGTTGAGAACGCAAGTTACAAATCCTGCAGTGATCTGCAACGAATATTTTTGCTTAAATACTTACCCTGAAAGGAAACCAACAGCAGCAACCATTCGTCCTTCCTGAGATGCAACGAAGATATGACGACATGTGGCCAAGGTGCAACTGTTATGTTGTTGGCGTGAAGCGTGCTGGAGTGATTTACCTGGAATTGACTTTTTCCAGAATCTGACCATCCTTTATAAGCCTTTTCCTGATAACATCATACGGTACTTCCTGCACGCTAATTCCCTGTTCCAGAGCAAGAGAAGCGACTGTACCGGCAGTCTGTCCCAGAATCATGAATACCGGTTCCATTCGAATGGATCCAAAGGCAATATGTGATGCTGAAACAGCCACAGGCACCACCAGGTTTTTACATTCCTTTTCTTCAGGCAAAATACTACCCAGCGCAATCTGGTAAGAAGAAACGCCGACTCCCAGGTCTCCCTCATTTTCGACAAAGCCGTCCGGTTTTATATAGCGTTGGACATTGTGTGAATCCATCGTATATGAACCCATTCCGACCGGTCCAGGAACTGTTCTGTGACCGAGGATGTCATGTTCGGTCATTACGTAAGATCCGATCATGCGCCTTGCTTCCCGTACATATATCTTATAGGGCCAGTATCCGTTATCTGTAAATTCATCTTTCGCGTAACCCCATTGTTTCATTTCTTTCCTGACCTCCGCTGGCACCGCCGGATCAGTGGCAATATAATAAAGTAGTCCTTTTTGGTACAATTCATGTTCCCTGACGATCTCATCACGACGTTCATAGGATGCATCCGGATAATCGTAGTTCATGCCAATATAATCAGTGCTGACAGGACCGTGATTGTTGACATCGGTTTTCATATTCGGAATAGGATCAAACTTATTGAAGGTACCACGCCATCCTGCAGCAAATACCCGGGCGAGGATTTCATACCTGGATGAATCATAGTTTTCCGGCCTTCCGAAGGGTATTCTGTTCTTATCATTTTTTGTCAGGCATAATCTGAAACAATAAGCCTGTATCCGTTTATCACCTTCTCCTTTTACACCCGGATCATCTTTTGATATCAGGGGCAGGACTCCGCTGGAAGGATCATTCGGGATATTATACGGACTGATATTCAGGTCTCCGAAATAGTGATTATGATGCAAAACTCCTGTCTGAACTCCATTCCACGTTTCACCGTAAACGCTGTTTGCCTCACGTCCGACAATATATGAAACGCCTGCGGCTGCCATAAGGTCTCCTTCGTACGTTGCGTCAATGAATATTTTTCCTTTATATGTGTTACCGTTCAGGGTGGTTATTGAAAGTATCTTGCCGTTCTCCATCTCAACACCATTTTCTCTGTCAAGCATTTCATCACGAAATACCGTAATATGATTTTCTTTAATGAAGTCTTCAAATATTTGTCCGGCAACATGAGGTTCAAAGATCCACATGGTAGAATTTGCCGTATCCATAGCTGGAGTATCCTGTCCCCGGTTACCATAATCCTCCTTTCTCTGCCAGTTCCATGCTTCCGGCTCCTGGTAATGTAAATATACCCGATGATAGAATGACCTTGCAAGGCCACCTATGATGGATTTATTTCCCGTATCGGTAAATCCGAGCCCGGAGGATGACAAGCCTCCCAGGTGGCTCGCCGGTGAAACCACGATGACCGATTTTCCCATTTGGGATGCCTGGACAGCAGTCACAACGGCTGAAGAGGTTCCTCCGTATATTATGATATCAGCATCAAAATTCCCTTTTTGCTGACAACCGTACGGGAGGAATAGGACAAGGAGAAGAAGTAAGTATAAACCGTAATTTTTCATGATCATGTGTTGTATTTAGGACTGAATGAGCTATCTGATAAAGATATAAAACTATGCGATCATGGCAAGGTTTTATGATGACAAAGCTATTGGTGCACATCCCGGCAAACGTAGAAGTACAGGAAGTCCAAATTTTCAACTTCTATACGAACAAGCTCGAGAATAGCCCAAACTTAGTCGGAAATTACACCTGTTTGTTCATGACATTTAAGGCAGTCCCAGGTATTGAGACGGGCCTTGGCATATCAGGTCCACACATACCGGGATATAGGAGAACCGAGTACTCAGTCCCAAGAGTATGGCGTGACCTGGTATACGTAATAGTTCAGCCAGTTTGAGAAAAGCAGGTTTGCATGTGCCCGCCAGCGGATAACAGGTTCTTTGGAAGGATCGTTCCCTGGAAAATAGTTTTTCGGAAGGTCAATTTCAATGCCTTTTTTACGATCTCTCTCATATTCATTTTTGAGTGTATGCGGGTTATACTCAAGATGGCCGGCGATAAAAATCTGTCGGTTATCAGCCGATACTACAATGTTTGAACCTGCTATTTCTGACCAAGCCAGAACGAAAAGATCAGGATGGTTCCTGAGGTCCTGGAGACTGTTTTCGGTGTACCGTGAATGCGGTGCAGGAAATACATCATCAAACCCCCTTACCAATGGAACTTTCGGGTCAGTGATGTGGTGATCGAATACACCGAAAATTTTTTTTGGAAGTGGGTACTTCTGAATGCCATAGTGATAATATAATCCCGCCTGCGCGCCCCAGCAAATATGCAATGTGCTGGTCACATTGGTTTTACTCCATTCCAGCACATCACATAATTTTTTCCAGTAGTCTACCTTCTCAAACGGAAGGAGTTCGACCGGAGCTCCTGTGATAATAAGCCCGTCATACTTCTTGCAATAAACTTCATCAAAAGTTTTATAGAAAACCTCAAGGTGCTCACGCGGGGTATTCCTGGATTCATGCTCATGCATATATAACAGGTCCAGCTCCACCTGGAGGGATGTATTTGACAGGTTGCGTATAAGGTCAGTTTCTGCCACTTGTTTTACAGGCATAAGATTCAGAAGAGCTACACGCAATGGACGGATGTCCTGGTGGCTCGCCTGTGATTCTTCCATGATGAAGATATTCTCATTCTTCAGCTCCTTAATGGCAGGAAGATTGTTTGGAACATTGATTGGCATGATAAAGTCTCATTTTCCGGATTAAAAATAACCAGCCCGGTGATAATTAAATTATTTAACAAATCTTCTGCACTACAGTTCACCGGTCTTCATGCAAAATTCCACCTCCTTTAAGCATCGTCACTATACGCCAGTGTGAGATTAAACTGTTTTCAACCCTGGACGATTGAGAAGATGGAGCGGAAAGGAAAGGTATGCTCACATCTGATCTCCGGACCCGGCGTTTCCGTGCAGTATCATTTCGACTTCTAGCGCGGGCGAACTTCGAAATGCGTAGTCATGGTTTGAGTCAATGAATCGATAAGTACCGGCGGAACATCATGGCCCATATTTTCCATCCAAAGAGATTTTGCATCCGGAATAACGACAGAAAGCTTCTTACTGTGTTCTATCGGAATGAAGGGGTCATTGATACCGTGGATGAGGAGCGTGGGAATGTTCAGTTCCATCAACGCCTGGTAGCGTGATCCGGAACGGAAAGTAGCCTCCTGCTGCTGTGATGAAGCCCGCGGATTATACCCGTTTCTTTCCCTGAGGTTAAAAAGAACCTGTTCACAAAGCCCGGAAATGTCTATGTCATAATCGGCATCGCCTCTCAGGATAAGTCGGACAGCTACGTTTCGTTTGAGAATATTCTTTTCTGTGGGATTTACACTGTATTTAATACTGTTCCGGATCAGATCGAGAACGAACTTTTTACTGATCTTGGGTAAACCTGGATCGACAATGTTGCCGGATGACATGACGGAAGTCAGGGTTAGCGACCGATCGGGATAATGGATGGCATATTCTTGTGCCACCATTCCACCGAGAGATATTCCTACAAGATGCGCCTTGTCAATTTTAAGGGAATCAAGGATGATGGTTGCATCCTTCGCCAGGTCAAGGAGAGAGTAAGTATTTCCTTTCCAGTCGGATAGGCCAGTGTCTCTGTAGTCAAACCTGATGATACGGTACCCGGCACCAACCAGTTTTCCGATAAAATCCTGAGGCCAGCCCATAGCATCATTGGATATCCCCATAAACAGCAATACTGATCCCTTCACGGTATCTTCAGGTGTCACCGATTCATACCAGATCCGGTAGTCATCATTTACTATAAACCCGGTGTCGCCCGTGATAAAATCAGGCACTTCATTATTCAGGACGCTGTCGATGATGGCAGAGGTATTTTCAGGTAATGATGGACCGGACATAAACACGAAATATGCCAGAGCAGTGATAATCAACATAATCGTAATACCTGTGTACTTTAAAACCCGTAAAAATGTCTTTTTCATTTTTTTACATGAAGCAGATTGAAGTTACGATTATAAGTTACGTCTGAAAAATGGAGAAGAAAAATATTTACCCGATAATATGTTCAGGTACCTGGTGTTTTGTAATCTCAAGAAATTAAGGTAGTTAAAATAGGATTTGAAGAATGTTAAAATTTTAAATTCCGGACATTCGGAATTCTTCTGAGATATAATTTTCATAATGCATGCAGACATCCGATGCAAATTTTATTCCTGTATCACCGGCCTTCCTCCACTCATTATCGGTAAGATGAAGGATTTTCTCTGCGGAATACTTATGTGAAAGAAAGGAATAGAGGAGTCCTGCGTTAAAATTATCTCCTGCACCAATAGTGCTTACCACATTTAACCGGGGAATATCGAGATGTACACTTTGTTCAGGCGTTATGATATCGACGCCGTTTTTATTGGCGGTATACACCAGAATGCTGCATCCAAATTCTTTGACTTTCCGGTAGGCGCTCAACGCATCAGAGACACCAAAGATCAGCCTGAAATCTTCATCAGAGCCTCTTACAATATCGGCAAAATGTATGTTTTCAATGATAATGGGTCTCAGATGTTCGAGATCATGGAGGTGAGGTATTCTGAAATTTGGATCGTACATAATGAGGCTTCCGGATTCCTTTGCTGATGTCAGAAAACGGATAAGGGCGCTTCGTACATTATCGGTCAGTGCAAAGAAACTTCCAAAAAGCAGGATATCATCCTTCTGAAAAGGGATGACGACGTCTTCCATTCTTTTTTCGGGAAAATCTTTATAAAATTCATAGGAGGCATCATTCACATCGTTAAGGTAGGCAAGTGCCAGACCTGACTTGTGGTGGGCATATCGCTTAACAAACCCTCTATCCACCCTATTTTCCTCCAGGAAACTGTCAATAAGATCTCCTGTCATATCCCGGCCATAATCACTGATGAAACTCACATTGCAGCCCATTCGGCCAAGACTGACTGCTGTATTCAACATTGACCCTCCAGGAGTTGCTGATACCGGTTTTTTATCCCTGAAGATGATATCCAGAAGTGTTTCACCGACTGCGTAAACGATTGACATATGCGGGTTTATTTTACCAGTTTAGAGATCGCTTTAAATTGCTCAGTGCCGCTCACTCTGGCCAGTTCAAACAATATTGATTCGTAAGAAGTGATCAGGGCTCCCTCCTGTCTCATTCTTTCAATTGCAATGCTCTTGTCAACTTTTTTCCTTGAAGCTATACAGTCCTCCACGATCACAGGAAGGTATCCGTTCTCCAACAGATCCACGGTTGTCTGCAAAACACAAACATGAGCTTCTATGCCAGCGATGATGATATTTTTCCGATGGAGATTTTTCAGACTGGCCTGGATGCCGGGATCGTCACAACAGGAAAAAGCTGTTTTTTCGTATATCAGTGCGGGTTCAAACATGTTCCGTATTTCCGTGACGGTAAATCCCAGTCCTTGGGTATACTGTTCGGAGGCTAATACAGGAATATCAAGGATTTGTAACCCTGTGATCAGTAGCATTGTATTTTTAAAAAGCAGGTCATTCTCCTGTATACTCGGAAAAAGTCTTTCCTGTATATCTATGATAAGTCCTGCAGAATGTTCTTTACGAATTCTCATGATTATTTGCCTGATTTCGGGATTTATCCCCAAGATAGCCACCATGATGTCGTTTGGCATAATCCATGGCCGTAAACTTTATTTTCTTCATCAGTAAAACCACCAAAACATCACCGATCACGGTCATCGTCGTTGTTGATGTTGTTGGAGTTAGACCCAGAGGGCAAACCTCTGCGGGATTCCCGGTGTAAATGGTTACATCCGCGATATTAGGAAGATTACCTTCCGGATTTCCGGTAATGACGATGACCGGAATCTTATCAAAGAGGTTGTGGGTAAGTGAAACAAGTTCAACGATTTCCCTTGTTCTCCCGGAATTAGAAAGGACAAGAAGTATGTCGTTTTCACGCATTATACCAAGATCTCCATGTTGCGCCTCACTAGGATGCAAAAATGTGGCCGGCGTTCCGGTAGAACTGAATGTTGTCGCAATATTTTCGGCGATCTGCCCGGCCTTCCCCATCCCGCTGGCAATTACCCTACCCCCGTTTTCATGGACACATTCATAGATAAGTTCAACGGCATGGAGAAACTCACCGGTTGCAGGGATATGCATCACTGCTTCAGCCTCTCTCTTTAAAAGTTCTTCAATTTCCTCTAACATTGTTCTAAGGTATAAATTAAAACATTGAATATAGTAGTTCTTTTAACCTGAGAAGGTCGGAATTAAATTTACGGATACCTTCGGCCAGTTTTTCTGTGGCCATGGGGTCTTCATTGTGCATCCACCGGAAGACATCCTCACTGGGATGTATTTCTTCAAGGTTAGCCCTGGAAGCTTTTTCTGCATCGAGCTGTTTCACTAGATGACCTTCTGTGCCCGAAAGTTCTGAGAGCAACGGCGGTGAAATTGTCAGAAGATCGCAGCCCGCCAGCGCAATGATCTGCCCGGTATTTCTGAAACTTGCGCCCATGACCTCGGTCTTATATCCAAATTTTTTATAATAGTCGTAGATAAATTTTACCGAAATTACACCCGGATCTTCAGTGGCAGGGATATGAGTCACACCGCGGTCCTTCAGATACCAGTCATATATCCTTCCAACGAAAGGTGAGATCAGTTGTACGCCGGCATCGGCACAGGCAATGGCCTGGGCTTTACTGAACAAGAGTGTGAGATTACAATGTATGCCTTCTTTCTCAAGAATTTCCGCTGCTTTGATACCCTCCCAGGTGCTGGCAATTTTAATAAGAATACGCTGCCTGCCAATACCCCTTTCCTCATACATTGAAATAAGTTTCCTTGCTTTTCTCAGCGTCGCTTCGGTATTGAATGAAAGTCCCGCATCCACTTCCGTCGAAACCCTTCCAGGAACAATCTTCAGGATTTCCATCCCAAAGTTTACAGCCAGACGGTCAATCGCTTCATCTACCTTTTGGGCAGAATCGTGCGAACCGTTTTTCCCAACGTCAAGTGCGTCGTCAACTAGAGACTTGTAATCAGCCTTTTGTGCTGCGGCATACAAGAGTGACGGATTTGTAGTGGCATCCTGTGGCCGGTAAACTTTGATACCACTAAAATCGCCGGTATCGGCAACTACGGTGGTAAATTGTTTTAATTGCTCAAGTAGATTCATGTACAGATAAGGCTTTAGGCAATTATTTTCGTTTAGGCAGACCTGCCAGTAAAAATCAAACAACACAATGGCCGAGTCAGGCCCACCCTGTTAACGGCTCAAATTTAAACAATATTTTAAGAACGTCTGTTGGTTATTATTTGGTGCATTGAATTATCTTTATGTTTTAATAATAAACCCGAAAATGATATGAAAGCAATGATGCTAACCGGTATAAGACAGATGGAAATGAGGGAAATCCCTGATCCGATGATCGTGAACGATACCGATGTTTTAATAAAAATGAAAACCCTTGGTGTCTGTGGTTCAGATGTACATTATTATACAACCGGAAAAATCGGTTCACAGGTAGTAAGTTATCCATTTCCTGTTGGGCATGAAGGTGCAGGGCAGGTCGTTAAGGTCGGTAGGTCGGTAACCAGTGTGAAGCCTGGCGACCGGATAGCGATCGAACCCGCAATGCCTTGTTGGGAATGCGACCAATGTCTTGCCGGAAGGCCGCATACCTGTCGCAAACTTAAATTCCTGGGCTGTCCTGGTCAGGCCGACGGATGCCTTTCAGAATATATTGTAATGCCTGAAACCAGCTGCATTCCCATCTCAGATAAACTTAGCTACGACCAGGCAGCCATTTCCGAACCCCTTTCTATTGGAGTTTATGCCGTAAAGGAATCTATCCCAATGAAAGGTGCCAAAGTGGGCATACTGGGTTTCGGACCTATCGGAATGAGCGTTCTTTTACCAGCGATTGCTGAAGGTGCAGAAAAAATATATGTGACCGACAAAATTAATGACAGGCTTGACCTTGCAAAAAAAGCGGGTGCTTTATGGACAGGTAATCCGGATGAATCAGATGTGGTTAGTGAGGTCAGGAACGCAGAGCCCCTTCTGTTGGATGTCGTTTTTGAATGCTGTGGTAAGCAGGAAGCCATTGATCAGGCTATCGACATGCTCAAACCTGGAGGAAAGCTAATGATTATTGGCATACCTGAATTCGACCGCTGGTCATTCAGCGTTGATAAGATGAGACATAAAGAAATTACTGTCCGTAATGTCCGACGTCAAAATAATTGCGTTGAAAAATCACTGGAAATGATGGAAAACGGTACCGTCGATGTCAGCCTTATGCCGACACATCGCTACAAATTTGATGATACCAAGGCAGCCTTCGACCTTGTCACCGGATACAAAGATGGTGTAATGAAAGCCATGATCGATTTTGATTAGTTCATGAAAATGTGAGTCCTGATCGGACTGCATTTTGTACTGCAGGAAAATATTATGAAGTATTAAAAGGATGGATCCTTTGACCCTTCTGACAGAAGAGGTAAAGGATCCATTCCGTTTTTATGACTCAGGATTATCCTTTGTTTTCTTCCCCAGCCAGAATGAGCCGGTGAGAAACCAGACGACCATACCAATGGCCATCCATGTATGAACAGCAGGTAGCTCCATTACTCCGCCGAAATGCAGTAAGGAAGGCAGGATGGTCAAAATAAGTCCGGCGATAGCCAGTACCCTTATGACGACTTTCACTATGATATTCTTATCGGCCATTTTTCTGGTATAGTTTACTTAGTACAACATAAAGAATGATGGAGAGCACCCATGTGGGAACAGGGAGAAAATATAATTCCACGTGAAAGTACCAGTGGCTGAACAAGGCTGCAGCAAGCAGAAAGAACCATGTGTATCCCGCGGCTAAATTAAAACGTATCGACTTTACTTCGGCATAAAATGAGATCAATTTCACTCTGGGCAGTATGTAATAGTCGGCAAAGATCACCCCTCCCATGGGGATGAGGATAAGACCGTACAACGCAACAAAATCAAGAAGTCTCATTACTAGTGCCGGGAATAATGCGGCTATGGTCGTTATCAGTCCGGCAAACAGAGTCACCTTCCACCGCTGCCAGTTGGGAGATGCAACCTGCAGGGCAAGTCCGGCCCTGTAGAGTGTCGGATTGGCTGTTGTCCATCCGGCGATGACCACCGTGACGGCACCGGCGATACCGACAGCCTGGAAGGCCACCACACCAGGTGCATCACTGTTTGCAGCTGCGTATAGTATACCTGAAGCGATCCATGCAATATAGTGCCCGAGAAACATCCCAATGGCAGAGGCAAAACCATAATACCATTTCTTTGCATACCTGAAGATTGAGAGGTCGGACATACCCAGGTGCATAGCTGCATTTGCCAGCCAGGTAAAAAAGATCACATGCCAGATGGTAAATTGAGACTGTCCGCGGCTTGCCACTCCGGTCCAGATTTTGTCACGCGCCACTTCCCAGAAATTTCCGGATCCAAATGTTACGCCCAGTTTGGGAAGCACGGCGAAGGCAGCGGCGACGAAAATGAGAAACATCCAGGGAGCAGAAACCTTTGCAAAGCGAGCCAGGGCATCGAAGCCAAGGATCGCCATCGTCGTGATCACGGCACCTACGCCAAATACGGTAATAACCCATCCCAGACTGTTTGGGAACATATCGGTGAGGATCGGCATCCTTATATGAAAGGGAATACCAACAGCGGTTGCGGATACCGCCACCATTGCTCCTGCAAGAAAACAGAACATCAGCGCATTGACAATGTTATAGATAAACACCAGGGATGACCCGGTAATTTTCTTCAACTGCCAGTACAGTGACAATCGTAGTTTTACCGCAATGGGGGCTGTGATAAATGCCCAGCTTAAAATAGCCAGGATATTGCCGATCAGGCCGCCGATAAACATATCGGTAACGCTTACACCATGAGCGACAAATAGCATTCCTATGACAAATTCAGTCCCGGCAACATGTTCACCGGCAAACATCCCCAGGAAATTACCGATATTTTGCAGCTTATTGGCACTTACCGGCTCCCTGTCGAATTCATAGAGTTTGTCGAGTTTTTGAGCAATAGTGGAAGAACTCATTCGAAATCTTAATAAGTTAAGTAATCTGGTTGGTTAGGCATTGGATTACAATGATAACTATTTTTTTCTTTTTTTTCGGAAAAAATTTCAGGCAGGAAACGGGTGGAAGGTGAAAGGAAACTGCCGACCGGAAGAGGTCATGTCGATGAACATCCTCTTCATCAGATCGCAATTCCACCTTTGTATTCTCTGCATATAAAAAAAGCTGCCTCACAAGGGAGGCAGCCAATTTTTAAGAAGATACTATTATTTGTAAAGTCACTTACCTTTTCACAATCCTGGTAACGTGAATTTCAGCATCGGTATCGGTCATTCTGACGATATAGAGACCTTTGGAGAGCGTGGAAAGGTTAAGATTAACCTCTTTGGCACCGTTAAGTTCGGATCTCAAGAGTACTTTACCGGTTACGGAGAGTACTTCAACAGAACGCATGTCCTTAACTGCATTTATCCTTAGTACATCAACTACAGGATTGGGATATATGCGGGCGAAGCCGGCATGCTGCTCAACGGAAGTAGCGAATTCAAGGTTGAGCGTATACTCCTGTGATGAGCCGTCTTCAGCAGTTACTGTGATTGTAGCCGTTCCGGGAACCATATCGGGAAGGCTTACCTCAGCAGCGGCAAATTCATTGGCCACTTCTGCTTCAATGGTCGGAAGGGCACCACCAGGGATTTGAACATCGTACGTCATCGTTGCAGCATCGAATCCATCGAGTGCTGTACCATTAATCATGATTCCGGAGAGTGTTGCATCGCTGGAAAGCATGTCACCTGTGATGGTGATATCATCGATAAACCATGAGTGGTTTACATCCGGATTCCAAAGATGGATCTGCAGATCTTCGGCTGCTGGTAATTCTTCACCTAAACTAACCCATGCCCAGACATTATTTGCCGGGAAAGCAGTGGGAGGAGCGGTAAAGTTCTTGTCAATGGTTGTCCAGTTTTCACCATCTGTTGAATAGGTCATGTTAAAAGTATGATTACGAATACCTGGCCATCCTGTATTATTCCAGAATCCAAAGGATATGTGCACATTTTTATAGCCGGCAGTATTGATACCCATCATGGTAACGGTATCACTTCCTGAGTTAAACGGACCTATTGCCAGTGACGATTCCCCTGAGGCTTCGGCATAACCATTAGAAGGTGTAGCGCTGGGCCTGATGGTTACCAGATCGTCACTCCAGGTTTCGGTACCGGAATAGGATCCATATGAACTTGCAGCTGTTGCGACAATATTTCCATCACCAAATGTTTCCTGAAGAATCACCTCGGATCCAAGGATAATAGGATACAGGAATTCGACTTTGTATTCCCATGTCGTAACGCCGTCGGGCGCAGTCACCATAACTGAGGTAGTGCCTGGGACTTCAGCAGCAGGTGTAACTTCAGAAGTTGCTTCCGGATCGTTTGGTGTAGCTGTCACTTCAGGTACATCCGTTGATCCTTCAGGAATATAATACCTGTAAAAAGTAGTATTTGCGGAAAATCCTTCGATCGTAGTTCCGTCAACCTGAAGATCTGAGAGTTTTGCATCGTTCGAAATACCCGTAAGGGTAATATCATCAAGATAATATTCATGCGGGTTTTCGCCAGCATTAATGAACATTATATAGAGATTGTTCGCTGAAGGTAATACATCAGTAAGCGAAACCCAGCCCCAATAGCTCGATCCCGGGAAAGTATCCTGTGCTGTGGTAGTGTGACCCATCGTTGTCCAGTCCATAGCATTGGTACTATACTCAATTGTAACGGCATGATATCTTATTCCAGTCCATCCGGTGTTATTAAACAGTCCGAAATGAAGCTGAACATTCCCCATACTGCTGGTATTCACCTTTAATAAAACTGTATCAGCTTTGGCTGTTACACCATCCCAGTTAAAATGGCCTTCCATGTCAAAATAATTGCCGCCTGAAGCATCAGCATAGTTGGTTGAAGGAACACCGTTTCTGATAAAAATTCCAATGGTGTCGAAAGCGAAAGCCGCAGCATTATCGTACTTTGTGAAAGCACTTTCCACATCCTTCCAGTAGCCATCACCATCACCCAACGTTTCCTGGAAAAACGTGTTCTGTGCACTGATGCTTGCAAACGCAAACAACATTGCGAACAGAGCAAATAAATTGTAAACTTTTTTCATAGTGAAGAATTTTAAGTTAGTAATTGAATTATAAACTTTAAAAGAGATTGTTGATCCGCCAAAGAGGCGGATCAACAATCGAAACATTATTATTGAATAACGAGATTAAATACTTCTCTTTGGCCTGTACCTTTCAGGATCAGGAGGTAAGTTCCTTTCTGAATCCTGGAGAGGTCAATACGTTTTGAGGTCTCGAAGGGCAGGATATTTTCCATCCTCATAACCTTACCGCTAATATCGGTAATGATCATCTGGTCAAATCCTGGTTTCTGCAGTTCGATCCTTACAAAATCGCTGGCTGGGTTAGGATATATCCGTGTCATGATCTTATTCTGTTCAATACCGATATTATCTGAAACGCTGACTTCAAATACGGTTTGTACAGAATCAATCCCGTTATTGACGATACCTCCGTCATCCCGGAGTGTGATTGTGATATTCGCCGTACCCTTTGCACCGCCAACCAGTGAATAGGATACTTCACCTGCAGAACCTGAAACCGTTGCCATAACTTCACTGATCAGCGCTGAATTATCGTCTGCCGCACTGATGGTAAGGTTCTGTGCAGGACCGTAGGTGTCACCATAACTTATACCCGCAAGACTGATCATCTGTTCCGGAGAATCGACCGGTATCACCTCTGGATTCGTTACCGGATCAATAACTGGAGCATCATTAACGGATGCAACCTGAACCATGAAATCCTGGTAATTTGACATATTGCCGTTATTGTTGTTGGTACCACCATTGTCCTCAACAGTAACCCTGACATTGGCCTGTCCATAGACATCCTTTGCGGTGGTAAATGAAAGTGTTGCGGAACCATCTCCGTTGAGAACCGGAGTAAAGCCAGTTATGAGCGCAGGATTATCCGATTCAGCCGTGATGGTCAGTGTTTGTGCACCCTGGTCACCATCTGAAAGACCATAAATCATGATCTGTTGATCTTCTTCATCCTCAAATGAATAGTAGTCACCCGAACGGTCAATGGTTGGAGGATTGTTATACCCATCCCAGACATCTACCCTGAATGTTACAACTTTCTCACCAAAGCCAAAGCCGGTGCCGTCATCCGAAAGTGTAAGTGTAACATTGGCTGTTCCGGTTTTATCGGTAGCCGGGGTGAAATTCAATGTTGCACCACCATCGGTTACCGTTCCGACCGTAATATTGTCGATAAGCGCAGTATTGTCACTTTCGGCTACGATACTCAGGGTTTGTGAATCACCATCGCCATCCGAGATGCCGGAAAGTTCAACAGCCTGTGCGCCAGGATTCATCTGAAGCATCATATCCTCAGGTTGATCGATGGTCGGGGCTTTGTTGCCTTCAGCCACCAGCGTGGTTACACTTTTTCCAGGGAATATCACCTGATTGCCAACCATACCAAGATCAGCAAGGTCCTCAAACATGGATGTACGGTAGCTTTCGTACTGCGTAGGCAGGTTGTCACCGGTAACCGTTGCACTAACCGGAGCATCAGTGAGATTAATGACTACAATGGAAAGTCTTCCGTTATCTTCATCAATAAATGCACTGCTAAGTAACCCCGAATTATCGGAACCCGCTTCAATCCGGAACGCACCTGGTTTCACAAACCGTGCAAAGTTGGCGGTAGTGTAAAGCATCTTTGTAGGATTACCCTGCTTAAGTTCCTGGCCGTCAAAACTCCATTGTGTCCAGAGATTGTTGTTCCCATATACAAGGGCGCCATGAATAGCAGCCACCATCCACATTGCATCGGCATAAGTAGTATATTCACGATAGGTCTCGGTCATCCAAAGTTCCTTGGGATACTGACCCTGTTGTGCATAGTTGTACATATCCGTCCATGCACTGAAATCTGGTGTGCCGGAACCAATCCCGTCGGCGGCATAGCCATGAACCGCGATAATGTCGCAGTATTTGTCGGCTTCAGGATTCGCCTGTATCGCATCCATATACTGCTTCATAGAATAATGGTTCTGTGAGAATACCTGCTCAGGCATGTAAAGTTTGGTTTTTATGCCTTCCTTCTCGAAACGTTTGGCTACGTGAACAATCTGCTCGGCAAAGTGAACAGGATCGAGAACTGCTGAAGGATAGGGTTCACAAAAAGCAGGTTCATTCTGTAAGCCGATGGCATAAATATCGATACCGGCTTCTTCCTTGAACATGGTCACAGCAGCCACCATATATTCTGCAAACTCATCATAATATGTGGTCAGGAGTTTGTTGTCATTGGTGTTATAATCCGGTGCTGCACCTGTAGCATAGCTTTCATCAAGATTTGCTTTCATCCAGCCCGGAGGACTCCATGAGGTAAGGATGAAGGTTTTCACACCCCTTTCCTTGAGATCCCTGAAATAGTCGAAATCAAAAGCACTGTAGTCAAGTCCTGCCCTATTCAGGGTAAAGGGATCGTCATTATCATTCACCGGTTCGATCTGGTTTGAAATGATGCCGATACGCATAGCTGAGCCACCCATCAGATCGGTGTAGAAATCAGAAAATTTCGGACTATTCATATAGGTTCCAAAGCCCCTGATAATCTGATGTTTATTGGCCATATCTACGGTAATGGAATTACCTGCTGCAACATCGGTAGATAAAGCCGTAACCTCGAAGCTCATTTCTTTATCAACAGAGCCGGTTGCAGATACGGTCACCGTTATGGTTGAAGTACCCACACCTGAAGGTGTAAAGCTGAGGGTTGCTGTACCGTCTGACTGAACAGATGAAGCAGCAGCATCACCAATGAAATCTGTATTTGAGCTGGTTACGACGAGAGTCGGAGTTGCCGATCCGTCATTTCCATCAGTGATACCGGTAAGAGTTAGCTGCTGGGCGCCGGCACCATCATAGTAGGACATACTCATCTGATCATCGATGGTAGCCACCGGATCAACATGTGGAAGTTCTGCCTGATCGCCGAGGCGTATATTCCTAATGAGATACGAACCGTTATAGTTTGGCGGTGTTGGCCAGCTTGATTCTGCGTTATGCATATCCATCAACACACGACGAATACGCTTATTATTGATGGGTGCTCCACTGGAATTGTTAATCCAGTCGAGGTCTCCGCTGTAATCAAAGAAGATCTTGTTCCACTGACCTGATTCAGCCCATTGCCTTTTATCGCGGTTTGTCAGCTCATTCCTGACATTATCGCTGTCGTAAAACCAAACCCAGTGAAGGGTATTGTCATCGAGAGGATAGATTTCCATTGACATATACGGGTTTTCTGACATGTCGAGTTCTTCTCCATAAGTATCAAAAATGGCGATATTGATCCCGTCCCAGTAAAATTTATCCACAGCATCTACCCTCATACAATTAAAAGCTCCGGAATCGATCGCCGTAAACGTGAAGATGCTGTGATTACCCGTCCACTCATCAACGGTACTCAGGTCGGAGACAAATCCGGTAATAGCCACAGGTGCAATATCCACCGGAATTTTCATGATGGTAGTTACATTCCCGTTGTTATTGGCATTCCCGCCATTATCGGTAAGAGACACTACAAAGGTATCCAGGCCTATAGCTCCGTCAACCGCACTGAAATGAATATTTCCGGTGCTTTCACCGGTCACATATGACAGGCTTATATCGGCATCATCAACAAGACTCTGGTTAGAACTTGTTACGCTGACCAAGACATCCTGCGTTTCACCTTCCCCACCTGAAATTCCCGACAGTGGGATATCGTAGGCGAAGCTGCTGTTATTGAAGGCAGTCACACGACCAACCGGATCAATACTTGGCGGGGCATTGAATTCATCAAATGCTAAGAGCATAAACGTACGTGAGAAGGTGTTATTCTCTGCGGCATGATCATCGAGTGTAACCGTGATGGAAACGTCTTGTCCGGCAGCGGCCGGAGCGAACGAAATATTGCCGTATGGCTGATCACTCTTGTATTTCAGAACAATATCACCATCGGCTACCACGGCCTGATCTGATGAGGTAATGGTGAAAGCGAGTTTCTGTTCAACCGATCCATCACCATCTGAAATGCCAGAAAGAGGAATGTTAACGGTAGTGCCTACTTTTGTTGAGACATCCATCAATGCATCAAACGCCGGAGGCATGTTAGAAGCGGTTGTTATGCTAAAGGTTTGTGTATTGTCGGAAAAACCCTCAAGTCCTTTTGCAGTAATGGTCATATCCTCTGTTCCGCTTTGTCCGTCAGTACAGTTAAAAGTAATTGCTGCGACACCGTTGTAAATACCGGAAACGCGGAGATTTTCCAAAAGGTTGCCACCGCCCGATACCTCAATTCCCGAGGCATTATTCAGATCTTCGACCAGAATTTTATGTCCCTTGGTACCCTGATAATACATATGATTGTCAACCGCACCCATATAAGCCATGTTAACAGCCTGATCACCAAGGCTTAATTCATCCAAATAAATATTCCCGTCGAAGTTTACGACATCCTTGGCAACATTTATCCTGACGCGGCTAACTCTGTCCAGTTTTACAAATCCCGGATCAGAATATTCAAGTGTAAATGTGACAAAGCCGTCTTTTGGCCTGAGTCTTACATCCCTGTATGTAGCGTTACCACCTGATACAAGGGCTACGGATACCTTGCAGGGTTTATCTGCTTTTAATCGAATATTAAGTAACGGATTCTCAACAATATTTAACACTGTAGTAAAAGAAAAATCCAGAAACTGTTCAGGAGCTGATTTTCCAACACGCATAGTTACTACACCATTGGCTTGCGTAATATTATAATAACTGGTTACAGACCAGCTGTCACTTACCGGACCACTAAAGTCGTCCAGGAATCCGGTTTGGGCATTGATCGACCAGAAACCGGATACTAAAAGTAAAGTCAGAAGTATAAATTTTTTCATAATTAATAATTGCTTTTAGTTAATAGTTCAAATCACAATGTAATCAATTTTTTATTAGTGTTATTTCCTTACGATAATTTTGTGCAGCACTTCCTGTTTTTCCGGAAGACATATTTTTAAAATGTATATCCCGTTCCTTACATTTTTCAGGGAGACTACTTTCTCGCTGTTTTTCCCGAAGCCTTCCACGGTAATCAGTTTCCGGCCTGTCATATCATAAATCTCACACGCTGTAATTTCATTCGCACCGGAATAAATTTTTAATGCATCCGACACAGGATTTGGGTAAACACGCAGATCTGCAGGGATTACCGCAGGAACAGCTGTTGACTTTTCAATGGTGACCGGAATTATGATGTTTGTCTGGTCATGGCCTCCAAGATCGGTACCAAAGTCATCTTTAATTGTTAAATCCAATGTATCCCGACCTTCTGAACGGGGAGAGAAAATCATCTGTGCTGTATCGGCGCCCTGAACATATTTCACCTGTCTTGACTGAAGCAGACCCTGACGTGATGTAAGTGTATAGCTAAGCTTTTCTCTGCCATCATTGCTATTTCCGTCGGTAATCCCGGTAAGTTTTATGTATTTCAGGCCCGAGTTAGGCTCGAAGGTAAAAGGTCCTACAGGATCAATTCCTGGTGGTTCGTTAACGTAAGGAATTATTTTTACATGTATCCGTATCGAACTTTTAGCGTTAAAAGCGCCATTTTCTGCATCAGTATTCTCGCTTACATAAACGATGAGATCAGTCTCACCATAGGAATCGGGGTCGGGTGTAAATATTATGGTTGCAGTGTCTGAGCCATTTTCCCAGTCCAGTGACGAGGATGAAATAAGGTTGGCGTCAGAAAAGACGAGGCTGAGGTTTTCAAGAGTACTTACCGCATCACCTCCGTTGGTAATATGACTTATGCCAATTTCCACCTGTCCATGGTCTGAAAGCAGCACTGTATCTTCAACGGGAGCATTTATCGAAGGGGCAACATTCTCCGTTACCGCTACCAGTGTTGTAATAGATTTTGCAGGCAGATTGATAGAGTTGCCGGTCATTGGAGATACCGGATCAAAATTTTCTGAAGCCGAACTACGGTAAAAATCAGTTTGTTCCGGAACATCAAAATCGAGGCTGATCGATTTTTCTACATCGGAAGTATTCATTATAACCAAGGTCAGCATGCCCTTTTCATCATTCCGGAAAGCAATGGGAAGAATATCAGTATCCGTTGATTTCGCATCTATCATAACAGCACCGGGGCGGATAAATTTATAATAGCTTTTCAGCGCATAAAACTTTTTGTTGGGAACATTATTATTCATAATGTTTCCTGAGAGGTACCAGTGCACCCAGGCACTGATCTTACCGTATTTCAGTGCAAGCATCACGCTGTAACTGAGACTGAAGGCACCGTCCCAGTTGGCGTCATACCCTGACGTTTCAGTCATCCAGAGTTCTTTTCCATGGCTGTGCACAAATTTATACATTTGCTCCCAGCCGGTGGCTGATCCGGTAGTGGGATTGACCCCGTCCTGGTAACCGTGTACGGCATAAATACTTAGGTATTTTCCAGCATCGGTTTTGTCGAATATTGAACTAAACAACCCCTGGTTTCCACCATATGAGCCCATATGTTCAGGCCCGAAAATTTTTGTTTTAATCCCCTCCTTTTCGAATCTTTTTCCAACCACTTCGAGTACAGCAGCATACTGATCCGGCGTATAAACGCATGATTCAAAAGGATTCGCAAACAGCAGTTCATTCTGAAGACTGAGTCCGTACAAATCCACTCCTGTCTCATCCTTGATGGTATTTACATAAGCCACACAATATTCAGCAAACTCATCATACAGATCAGGATTCAGGTAGCCGGCACATTGTCCGTTACAGAAGGATGCCAATGAATTGTTGGGATCAAGTTTCATCCAAACCGGTGGTGTCCACACTGATGCAATCTGCTTCATTTCCGGTACCGTATCGAGATCGGTCATAAAGGGGAACTGTTTCCCGTTATTGGAACCGGCACTGAAATTAAATCCCGACAAATTGAGACTTTCTGGGTCAGAATTGTCGTTTGAGGTTTCAAAATCCCAGTACAACTGAGTGCGGATTATATTTACGCCCAAATCATTAATGATCAAATTCATGTATGCCTGGTCATAGTAAGAAGGCGTATTTGACCACCAGACTTCTTTTGGACCGAAACCACCGAAGCCTTCAATTACCTGAAATTTCTGGTCAAAGTCGAGCGTTATTTGGGAGAATACAAAGCCCTGACTAAATATTAGAATGCTTAGACATAAGAAGTAGAGTTTCTTCATATATACGAAATAAGGTTTGCTTTAAACTGTTATTTTGGTAAAATGGAATTTCCCAATATAATCATTCACCCGGGTTAATACAAATAAGTCATCAAAACATAAGGAACAAATTTTTACTATTTCAATCCTCCTTATTTTATCCGGGAGACCGCTATTATTTTATATAATTTGACTAGCATACCTGTATTTTTATGGATGTAAAAAAGGCTCTCCCTGATCAGGGAGAGCCTTTGAGTTTAGAAGGGTGGTTTTAGTTTTCTTATTTACCCGCCGTGATAGTAAGGGTATACGTATCCATCAACGTACTTCCGTCGTAGAGTTTAATCTCGACGGGGGATGCATCATAAGTATACACCGTTGTACCGCTCACAAGAGTGGTATTGGATGCTCCGATTTTCACAGTCTGGTGATCAATACCTTCGAAGGTGGCTACAAGCTTGTTATTCGTAGTCGGGCTGTAACCTGACACATTGATATTGATGGTTTTATCAGTAACTTTAATCGTCCCGGTGGGTACCGGATAGAGATCCTGAAGTCCACCATCATCAATCTGAGTAAATTTGAAGCTGGTAAACACGTCGACCACGGTAAGCGTGACCTGATAATCCTTTTCCGTTCCGTCCTGAGCGATAACTTTAATGACATCATTGTCAACAAGGTTCACACTAGTCGCCTTACTCTGAATTTCTTTGGTACCTACCTTAACCACAGCATTCGCAGATGCTGAAGCCAATAGATTGAAATTCGTCAGATCACTCGTTGCGTAGTAGAGGATCTCGATGGTTCCGGCATCGATGTCAATAGTAAAGCTCGCTCCGGTGGTAGAAACCAGGGTGAAAAGATCGGTGGCGGAGGACGGTTCGGTTAGAATGTACTTTACTTTATAGATTGTGGTATTTCCATCCGGTGCAACAACTTTGTACTCAACCGTTCTACCTTCGTTATCATTCGGATTCAGTGGAGAAAAATCCTGAACAGTCTTGCCGGTCTCCTGAAGTTGATCATTTACCATGACTTCGGCCTCTGCTGATCCGGTAAGCCATTTAGCCTTTTTAGCCGTAAGGTTCGTACCTTTTACTGCATAGAAAAGGATGGTGTTATCCTCCGGAATGAACAATCCTTCTACTTTATCTATGGAAAATGATGTAAACGTTGATCTTCTGTCGATAACATTGACATCCAGTGTATACATATCGCTTTTATAATCCTCGGCCCAGTTTCCTGAACTTGCGGCGATAAGTGTCAGCGGGAAATTCCCCTGCTTATTATACGATGTGATGGCAAAGGAATCCGCATTTGTCTGGATATTCAATCCGGTTTTAGTCGGATCATTCGGATCGTAGGTATTTGCCTCAGTATTTCCAGGGTAAAGGGTATAAAATTCTCCCTGAGTACTGGTCAGGTAGATGTAAAAGGTTTCACCGGCGTATGCTTTATTATCAACAAGTTTTGTTGAAAAATGAGCATTGGGTTCCAGCGGCGGTTCTTTGGTACAGGAGACGAGTGCCAGAGAACTCACTGCTAATAGGATAAGGGCATTGATAGTTATTTTTTTCATATTGCATCAAGTTTTCAATAATTTAAATGTCGATTACCATCCTGGATTTTGTTTGAGAGCTCCCTGATTAAGATTGACTTCCGTGACCGGCAAGGGGAGAAATTCGTTCTTGCCCACACTGAATACGGATTTTCCATATATCTGGAACCAGTCGATATTCCAGTCGGGAGCAAAACTCCAACGTACCAGGTCAAAGAACCTGAGACCTTCCGTAGCAAATTCAACATCTCTTTCGTGCATTATCGTCTCTTTGGTCAGGGACGAGATGTCAGACATACCTACCCTTTCCCTTACCTCATTAAGGGCTGAAAGACCTGATCCGTCATCGCCAAGCAGGTACTGCACTTCGGCATACATCAGCAACACATCCGAATAACGGATGATATTGATATTGAAGGGAGCATTATTTGGCGAGTCCTTTTCTGAGTATGTAGGATAGTAATACTTCTTCAGTCCAAATCCGATCGACGGCTGGCCTGCGTGGTTAAGTCCCCTGCCGGAAGCAATCTTCTTATTATTTGTACCACTGACATAAGGTACATTGTAATAAAGCGCATCAGACCTGAAGTCCAGTGCATCGCCATCAAGCCAGCATGTTGCATATGCTCTGGGATCTCTGGTAAAGCCTGCGGGAGTACCGGCTGTTTCAAAAGTATACCACATTTCAGGAGCGACCTCATGGTTTCTGAAACTGGAAGGATGGGCAGAGAAATAATGGAAGTCGAGCTGACCGCTCCATTGCCATCCCGGAAGCCAGCCATTGGCGATCCGGTCATCCGAAAACTGAACCTGCCAGACTGATTCCGCATTGTTCTCAGCTTCATAAGTATTATCTCCGGCGGGAAGGTCAGTATAACTGAAGTTACACAGGAATGCATTTATATAGTCATTCCTGGTTTTGGGTTCCTGTGGCAGGATGAGATGATAGGTGCCGCTGCTCATGACATCAGCAAGTGATGCTTTTGCAAGCTGAAGATCGGCAACATCCTCGGCTGAACCGGCTGTGCCGAAGCGCTCGTGATAATAGTAATGTTTGTAGAGCATTGCCTTTCCCAAAAGCGCTTTCACTGCGCCGCTGGTAATTCTTCCAAGGTTTGCTGCATCCCATGTGGCAGGAAGTACGGCCATGGCATCATTGCAGTCCACAATGATCTTGTCCCAGAACATGATCTGTTCCCCGTTACCATATGTCAATTTGGGATCCTCCGGAATGGAGATTTCATCATAAAATTGCGGACGATCGTAAATGGTAACCAGATAAAAATAATACATTGCCCGTAAACCTTTTAACTGGCCGATGTAATTTTCCTTCAATGCCGGGTCAAAGCCGGGTATGTCCTTTGACTGCAAATCGTTGATGATATGGCTGCACCTGTACAAGCCCACATATAAAGCCATATACATAGAACTGGAATGACCATCGTTAGAACCGATGATGAAATCATCCATATTTGGTGTTTCAAAGAGGATCCTGTCGTCAAATGAATTGAAGAGGAAAAAATAGTTAAGCCCGTACATCCCCCCGAACTGAAGTCCGTTATACGCTGTATTAACTGCAGCTAAAGCGTCTTCCGGGGTACTATAGAAGGAACTCAGGGCAACCGCATTCTGATTGGTCACTGCCAGAAAATCCTCAGAGCATGAGGAACTCAGCATTGTCAGAACCATTATGACCGGGAAATATTTTAATAATAATTTTTTCATCGTTTTGTAGGATTAAAATTTAAAAATCAACCTGAACTCCTATCGTGAAGACCTTCGGATTCGGGTAGCCGCCATTATCGGTTCCGGAGGAAAGCGGCACACCAAATGCCCCGTTTTCGGGGTCCCGTCCTGAATATTTGGTAAAAATTATCGGATTTTCGGCACTTCCGTAAATCCTGAGCCTGGAAATACCAACCGAATTCAGTACTGCGTCGGGTAGGTTATAACCAAGCTGAATATCCTTTACCCTCAGGAATGAACCATCTTCCATCCACCATGATGAGATCTGACTGTTTTGGTTGGCATCCCCAAGGTCTGCCCTGTATATTTGTTGTGGATGGGTTTTCAATGGTATAATAATTCTCTGCGAAGTCAACCAGTTTATTGTTTCCGATATCCTGGGTTGTGAAGCAGTCGAGGCCGACTTTTTGCTGGTTAAATACCTGGAAATTCTGCATCCCGCTCAGGAACAACGAGAAATCGAAACTCTTGAACGAGCATTCGAAGTTAATTCCATAAATAAAGTCTGGCAGGGCTTTACCGATGATCGTACGGTCCAAGTCATTGATGATACCATCCTGATTCAGGTCCTTGTACTTTATATCACCAGGGGAAGTGCCAAGTTGCTGAACGGCGGAGAGTAATGTATAATGACCGTCACCATCAGTAATCAGGTTACCGTTCTCATCCTGAGCAAAATCGGAAGGCTGAAGGATTCGTTCTGCCACTCGTCCGTATAGGCTACCGATCGTACTTCCTTCAATCGTAATGTTATTCCCGGAGTAATACAGCCCTGTTCTCAGGCAAATATTTTACCGTGTTCTTAAGGGTCGTCAGGTTAGCGCTGACCGAATATTTGAAAGCACCGCTGTAATCCTTCCATGTCCCTGTGAATTCAAATCCCTTGTTCTGGTTATCGGCAGCATTTGCCCAGGGTTGTGAGCCGTCACCCGAACGCCCGAAAACCATCGATACCGGAACGCGGACCAGGAGATCGTTCTGGTTTTTGATGTAATATTCGGCTGTCATCTGAATTCTGTTATTCAAAGCATTCAGGTCTACACCAAAGTTCCACATTTTTGCTGCTTCCCATTTGATGATGGGATTCGCAAACGAGTAGAAAATATAGGTTCCCGGTACAATCGATTGCGGTCTCCCGAATACCGGGCCGAATGCATCCGTCCCAGAAAGAAAATCATCATACTGGAAATCACCGATGGCAGAGTTACCCGTACTTCCCCATCCTACTCTCAGTTTCAGCATATTGATCTGGTCAACATTCTGAAGGAAATCCTCGCTTAGCTTATAGGCAACAGATGCTGAGGGGAATGTACCCCACCGGTTGGATGGCCCGAACTTTGATACACCGTCGCGTCGTATTGAACCGGTAAACAGGATTTTATCCTTATAGCCATAGATCAACCTGCCCAGGTATGAGAGCTGCCTGAAGGGTGATCCACCGAAACCGGTAAGTGTACGGTCTGCCTCATCAGATAATGATAATATTCTCAGGTTTGGATACGCATAGCCACGACCAACACCATTTATGCTTCGACCGTCATTTTTCCGTACCTGGTAAACTCCGGTAGCCGTTATGCTATGATCACCAAAGGTTTTCTGGAAGGTCAGCTGGTTTTCAAGCATAAGTCTGATATTTTCACTATAACCTTCCGTAAGGGAAGACCTTGTATTGCTTCGTACACCCTCATCAAAAGCCGGATACCAGTTATAGGATCGGCCATTTGCAATCTCGGCAGAGGGTGATATCCTGTATGTCAGCCATGAAACCGGTTTATATTCTGCATATAAGTTGATCATCACACTGTTATTGTAACTGTAATTATCCCTGTAGCTCGCCATGGCAAGAGGGTTATCGCGGTCGCTACCGCCCGTAGTCGGGAAAAATTCGGTGGAATCCTGAATACCGTCGCTGTTCAGATCATACCAGAACGGTTCCTGTGGCCCGGCAAATCCGCCAAGGTTTTCAGGTTCGTAGACTTTCATCAGCGGTGAGGCGATATTCGCAGCAGATAAATTTGCATCGCCGTCCTGAACTACCTGTCTGCTGATATTAAAGGTTTCACCAATCTTCAAATGGTCTCCGAGGGTGAAATCCGAATTTGCCCGGATATTGTAACGCTTGGCGTCGGTTTTAATCAGAATACCGGATTGGTCAACGTAGTTGGCTGAAATACTGAAATTACTGTTTTCACCACCACCTGATACACGCAGATAATGATTCTGCGTTTTACCGGTACGGGTTACCAGGTCCTGCCAGTCAGTTCCTGTCTCCCAACCATTACCATAATATTTCTGACGGAAATCATCCACGTAATAATCGGTATAGCCAGGGAGAAAGGTGATGCTATCCTGCGCGTAAAGTTTATTATAAAAATCGGAGTACTGATTGGCATTCATCAGATCGAACTTCTTCGGCACCATATTGAGTGAGAAGTAATTATCATAATGAACCTTCGTTTTCCCGGATTGTCCGCGTTTTGTGGTAATGATCACAACCCCGTTCGCACCATCGGCACCGTAAATGGCCGTGGCTGAAGCATCCTTCAGCACCTGGAGGCTCTCAATATCGGATGGGTTGATGGCGTTAAGATTAGTGGTAATCACACCATCAATAACGTAAATCGGATTTGAAGTCTGTGTGATGGAACCGGCTCCGCGTACATTAATGGAAGGGCCGGAACCGGGACGACCGGATGTATTGGATACAATCACACCTGGTGCCTTACCCTGAAGCGCTTTGGCAAAAGTGGTCGCAGGGGTGCGATTAAGGTCCTCAGAGGTGACTACAGAAACGGATCCGGTCAGGTCACCTTTCTTTACCGTACCGTATCCGATTACGACCACATCCTCCAATTGCGTGGCCTGTTCTGAGAGTGTAACATTGATGGATGTCCGGTCACCCACCGTTTCTTCCTGTGAATCATATCCCACGTATGAAAAGATGAGCACGTCATTCGAGCTCTCAACACTGATGGAATAATTTCCACTCATATCCGTAACGGTACCTTTCGTAGTACCTTTCACCTGAATGGTAGCGCCGATCAATACATCACCGGATGCAGCATCTGTTACGGCACCAGAGATCTGGCGTTGAGCAAAAGCCTGCATACCAGAGAGTAACATACACGCAAAGAGCAGCAGAGCCTTTAGCTTTGGTAAAAGTTTTTTCATGTTAGTTAGCTTTATAGATTGATTAACCTCACAAGTTTATGAAAAAAAATTTAATACTTTAAGCTGCAATACTAATTTAAAACGGTTAAATCTTAAAAAAACATGAATGATTTGTGAAATTAAAAAAAAAGATATACTTTGGCTTATTCAATTTTTAAACATTTTTTCTAACCAACTAAAAAAATTTAGCTTATGAAAAAACTTAACACACTTTTCGTACTTCTGGCAATGTCTGTCGGAGTATTTGCACAGAGCGGTCCTTTTACCATCATAGGTTGGGTCAACCTGGCTGCAGACGGTGCCTATAATTTCAATTTCAACGATAACCCCTTTACGAAGGGAACTGTTGAAGCTATGAAAACGAAATCAGCCTACGTTATTGACATGGCAGCGATCGACGAAATCCAGATCCAGGAGATCTGGGATCAGCTTGGCGATCCTTACCTTATTGCCAATAAAACAGGTGGCACAGCAGCTCCCGTAGATCTTGATGCCAATGCAGAAGGTACTTTTGGTTCTGCGTTCAAGGCTATTTACGATGATGAAAACCTTTACGTGCTATTTAAATATGTTGACACGGAACGGATAGCTGGTGATGGAACCACGGATAAACCTGATACAAGGGAATTCGAAATCGCTTTTCAGACAAGGGATATCGATCGCTATGAAGCTGGATACTTAGCAGCTGCAGGAACTGTTTATGGTCCCAATGGTCAAAATGCTCAGTACGGCCGTTACATTGAATTGGGTGGTGGTAAAGCAGTCTTCTCCGGTGAAGCAGGTATCAGCGCAACTCAGGCAAGTCCCGGACAAGGAACAGGTGGTGCCTGGGTAAGTAGCATTGGAGCCGCTAATACTCCGGAAACTTTCTGGACCACGACACAGGATGGTACTGTTTGGGCTATAGTAGCCTTTAACTTTCAAGATTACATGACCGCTTTGATTGATGAATGGGGTGCAACTGAAGCAGCAAATATTGTTGGACTTGATCCTACCGAAACATCAACCATCACATTCGATGTTAAACAAAATGCAACGGTTAACACCGATGATGTTATTAAATACTGGTGGAACGGAACTGATGACAATGTTTATTGTTTGAACTACTTTGCCGGTTACCTTCATTTTTCAGACGAAGAATGGGTTCCTCTTGGAACGAATGACATCCTGAAGGCCGCTCCCAAATCAGCTTTCATCTATGACAACATCCTGAAATTTAAAGGATATGATTCACCGGTGAATGTTGATATTTACTCAGTAGTTGGCCAGAAAGTAAAATCAGCCAAAAACGTGAATACACTCAGCGTAGCTGATCTTACAAATGGCGTTTATGTTATTAAAGTAGGAAACGATGTTTTCAAAGTGTTGAAATAATCGTTCGCTCTTATAAATTAAGAAAGGCTCCCGGTTGGGGGCCTTTTTTTTTGAGTTATGGAGTTATGGAGTTATGGAGTTATGAAGTTAGGAAGTTAGGAAGTTAGGAAGTAATGGAGTGAGAGAGTGCGAAAAAATAGTTGATAACCTTTATTATGGTATGTGCGCAGGCCCTCCCCTTCAGGGGCCGGGGGTAGCGGGGACGGGGGTGTGAAGTTAGAAAGTTAGAGAGTTAGAAAGTTAGAAAGTTAGAAAGTTAGAAGTGAGAGAGGGCGAAAACTTTAGTTGATGACCTTTATTAATGCATGTGCGCAGGCCCTCCCCTTCAGGGGCCGGGGGTAGCGTGGCCGGGGGTGAGAAGTTTGAGAGTTAGAAAGTGAGAGAGAGTGAGAAGTGAGAGTGTGCGAAAAATATAGTTGATGACCTTTATTAAGGCATGTGCGCAGGCCCTCCCCTTCAGGGGCCGGGGGTAGCGTGGCCGGGGTTGAGAAGTTAGAAAGTTAGAAAGTGAGAGAGAGTGAGAAGTGAGAGAGTGAGAAAAATTTAGTTGATGACCTTTATTATCGCATGTGCGCAGGCCCTCCCCTTCAGGGGCTGGGGGTAGCGGGGCCGGGGGTATGAAGTCAGTAGTTAGAGAGTTAAAGAGTTGGAAAGTTAGAAAGTGAGAGTGTGAAAAGTGAAAAGCTGAGAGAGATCATTTTCCCTTATCAGACAATGCCCTTTTAACAGCATCATCAATTTTCACACCTTCGCCCTCAAGGCTGTACATGAGGTTCCTTGCCTCCGCCGTGTTGCCACTTTGCAGGTAAATTAAAAGTTTTGCGTATCGCAGGTTCCTGTTCCCCGGATTGTTCTCCAGTCCATTCTCCAGTATGGAAAGCGCGGTTGTGAACTCGGATATCGCAGCCATAGAGCGGGCCATGCTTACATATGAAGCGGTAGCCGATGGACTGGCAATGATCAAATCGGCATTCTTCTTCAGCGATTTTGTCAGATCAGAATAAAACTGATATTGCTTGTAATCCGGAGATCCTGTATGCGTTCGAAGTAGGTCAAAATCTGTTTGAGCTTCCTCAAACTTCTTATCCAGCAGATAAGCTATAGCCCGGATAAAACGGGCATTAAGATTGGCACTGTCGACCCGAAGAACAGAATCAGCATCATAAATAGCTGCTTCAAATTCTCTCATTTCCAATAACATGCCAGCCCTTTTCATCTTAAGATCGCTGTTATGTGAGTCAGACCTGAGAAAGACATTCAGGGAGTCGAGAGACTGCCAGCGCTTGTTCTCTTCCCTAACATTCTGATCCTCTTTCATGTACAGTTCATCACCGGGTTTAGCATCCACGGCAAGGCGGATCATTTTTTCTGCGAGGACATATTCATGCTGATTTCGGTAACATACCGCTTTCAGATAGTATAAATCAGGATCAGGGCCATAGACGCCAAGCAGGTGATCGGATGCATACCGTGCCTCTGTAAAGTACTGTTGTTGAATAAAATCCTTAATGATTCCAACAGAGAACACTTTATCCGGACTTTCTCCTGTAATATAGCTCATCTCCGCAAGCCTTAGTTCATATGCTGAAACAGCCGGATCTTTTTTCATCTCACGAAGATGCTGCTTTGCCTTTTCATCATGGCGGCAACTCACGACCAACAACAGACCCAGGATGGTAATTAAAACAAGCCTGAAATTAATTTTCTTTATCATGATGAAGTTCATTCAGCATCAATTTTTCAAGGAATGAAGCCACTTTCCTGTGGCCGAATTCATTCCAGTGATTATCATTTTTAATGTAGTACATTTCATTCACCAGTACAGGATTCTCCCCGTCAATAAAAAGAGGAAACAGGTTGACGAAGCCGATGTCATTGTCCCGGGCAAAATTTTGCCATCGCGTTACGTAATAATCTGAAGTGTCTCCGATGAGAACCTGCGGATGCCAGGGATGAACTGATATGGTGAGTTTAATATTTTGTTCATCACATAATTCTTTAAGAAGTTTCAGGTAATGCTGCCCCAGATCGATGCCCTTATCGGCAAGTGGTCTGAAATTATCGTCGTAGTACCATTCCCCCACCCCATGAAACTGCGGGTTTGAAAGCAGAGTTTTATCATCAAAGTGGTCAAAAAAGCCTGCATACAGCCTGTATGTATTATTATCCTCAGCCTGTTTTCCCTGCTCATCAAAAATACGTGCGGTCTTCATAAACTCATCCTGTTTCCTGTGTTCCTGAATGGTAGAAACCATGTACCAAATAAATGAGTGGCCCTTCATAAACCGGTCAATATGCATTTTAATTTCGGGGAGAATGTGAAGCTTGATTTCCGGATTGAACTTGTCATAGACAAGCTCATTCTGCAGATCAGAGATATCAATCAGCACGAAAATCTGATTGACGTTCAACTTCTTCTTCTCGATGAGGTATCTGGCTTTTAGGTATTCAATTTTAGGACTGTAGCTGATACACGATGCATTCAGTACTTCGATCCCTGAAGGCCTGAGTTCTCTTGCCATGATCCCGCTGAAGGTTTTGAGATAGGGTACACCCACGCCTTCCGAATGTGAATCACCAAGGATGAGCAGGCGATATTTATCCGATGAGAGGGCAATATTCTCCACTGTCGAATCCATAAATCCGAGTGAATTTGTTTTGACAGGGTAGATCAGCGAACCCCACTGGCCTCTGACGTCCTTCCGAGGCAATAGTCCGTGATGATAATAATAGTGTTTCGTCCTGAAGGAACTGAAGTTTTCAGGAATCAGTATCATACCGGTAATAAGATCAAGTCCGGCGATAATTAGTATGGAGAAAAAAACCTTCTTTAGTGCCCTCCATAACGGCGTTCCGGAGCTGTCAATTTCGTTTTTCTTTTTCTCTACCATGGATTGGTGAAGTCTTCAGATTTGTAACTATGGTTTCGCTCAAAATAATAACTTCCGTCCCTTTTCTCAAGGTACATAAAATCCTTTCTGAAAAGTTTCGCCAATGCCCCTACCGGTACGAGTATAACATAAAATAAGGACCCCAGGATGATTCTTGACATAATATAGCCCATGATATCTGCCAGATTGAACCATGCTGTATGAATCCAGGCGCTCAGCCTGTTGGAAACAAGCCCGGAAAGCCCCACACCAAATGCAATATAGAGGAGCCATATCCGGTCAAACACCAGGTAAAGGGCGATAAATCCCAGGGAAATCGTCAGAATAGTTTCCTTAATTTTTACCTTATCCATGCGATCCTAGAATAATGTGTAAATGAATGGGGCAACCGCGCTGTTTGCGCCAATGATTAGCAGAATCCCGATAATGAGGAGGAACAGGATGACGGGAATAAGCCACCAGAGCTTGCGTTCCCGCAGAAATCGCCAAAGATCCTTTGCAAAACTCATACTAATTTCTTTTAATGATAAAATAACACAAAAATATTCGATTTAATATTTCCAAAGCGCCGTTTAACATCTGTCTTACGCTTTCTATCGATCTCTGCCGCGTAAGAAGGCCAAAGTCTTGTCCCTTCATCTACCTCCCCATCTGTAATTTAGTGATTTGAAGAGTGACCTGTCCTACATATCTTCATCACCCCATAACTTCCTAACTTCCTAACTTCATCACCCCATAACTTCCTAACTTCCTAACTTCATCACCCCATAACTTCCTAACTTCCTAACTTCCTAACTTCATCACCCCATAACTTCCTAACTCCTCCCCCACCTCAATCCACTCCCACCGCAGCCCGCCAGTTTTTCTCCTTCCATTCCGGCTGTTCTTCCTTCAGGAACAAAAGATCGCCCAAAACCAGGACATCCATTTCCGTGCGCATGAAACAGGTATACGCATCACGGGGTGAACAAACGATGGGTTCTCCCCTTACATTAAAACTGGTATTTACGATGACCGGGCAGCCGGTCAGGGTTTTAAAGTTATGAATAAGTTCCCAGAATCTCGGGTTTGTTTCCCGGTGAACGGTCTGAACCCTGGCTGAGAAGTCGAGATGTGTGATCGCAGGGACATTCGAACGCTGAACGTACAGCCGGTCCGACAGGTTCATCTTAAAATAGTCATCGGGCAGGGCATTCCGGTTTTTCTCAATAACCGGTGCTACAAGAAGCATATAGGGTGAAGCAAATGGAAGATCGAAATACGATGCAAGGTCTTCCGCAAGAATAGCCGGTGCGAAAGGGCGAAAACTCTCTCTGTATTTGATCTTCAGATTCAGTTTTTTTTGCATATCCGGATTTCTGGCATCTCCGAGGATGGAACGGTTGCCAAGAGCACGGGGACCGAATTCCATTTTTCCCTGGAACCAGCCGATGATCTTTCCCGCATCGATCATGGCCGCTACTTTTCGGGCCATATCGTTAAAAGAACTGATCTCGTGAAATACAGGTTTTAAGCTTTTCAGTTCTTTTATCATTTCCCAGGTATGATATTCAGGTCCGAGGAATGAACCTTTCATGAGGTCGGGGGCCGGCAGTGATGTCCGTTTATTTCCGAAATGAATATAATGTGCAGCAAGTGCAGCTCCCAGTGAACCTCCGGCATCGCCAGCTGCGGGTTGTATAAAAATCTGATCCACAATTTTACGTTGAACGAGCTGTCCGTTGGCAACGCAATTCAATGCAACGCCGCCTGCCATGCAGAGATTTCTGCTTCGGAGCTTCCCGGTCGTGATCTCCCATCCATGCTGAACCATCTTAATGATGATCTCTTCAGTAACATTCTGAATGGCCATAGCCAGATTGCAATGATATTGTTCTGTGGGTGATTCCGGTTTGCGTGCAGGAAAACCGAAAAGGTTTTTCCACTTTTTCTCCGGTATCATCTTCAGTCCGGTGGCGTAGGAAAAAAAGTCCCTGTTCAGCCATACTGAACCGTCATCCTTTATATCAACAAGTTTATCCCTGATTACAGACTCAAAGTTTTTCACCTCTTCAGAACCCGGGATTCCGTATGGGGCAAGGCCCATCAATTTATATTCGCCTGAATTGACCCTGAAGCCAAGAAAATATGTAAACGCAGAATAAAGCAATCCAACAGAATGAGGAAATCTCAGTTCTTTCAGTATCTCGATCCTGTTTCCCCTACCAATTGAAATGGAAGCTGTGGACCATTCGCCAACGCCGTCAACGGTAAGTATAAGTGCTTCATCAAAGGGAGAAGCGAAAAAGGCGCTAGCGGCATGCGAAAGGTGATGTTCCGGAAATAAAAGAGGCTGTTTTTCCGGGTTATAGTTACCAAATTTCCTGAGTTCCTTTATCAGAATGCTTTTCAGGAACATTTTCTCCTTCACCCAAACCGGCATTGACGTCACAAAAGAGGAAACACCCTGTGGAATGAAGTTATAATACGTTTCGAGGAGTCGCTCAAACTTTAGAAAGGGTTTATCATAGAATACCACTGCATCCACATCATCCATGGTAATGCCCCCTTCATCAAGGCAATATTTGATGGCATTTTCCGGAAGGGAAGGATCATGCTTTTTACGGGTGAACCTTTCTTCCTGAGCTGCAGCAATGATTTCTCCGTCATGAAGTAATGAAGCAGCAGCATCGTGGTAAAAAGCTGAAATACCTAAGATAATCATCAGATCCGTTTTGAAGGGTCAACAAATATATAAAAATCGCCCGAATTGTTCATCAGAATGTTTTTTAGTTGTATTTTAAGGAGGGAAACGCCACAGGGTTTGTTGAGGTATAATAATTGCCAGACTTGTTATCCTGACCGTATACTAATTTGTAATCGAGGGATGGCAGTTCCCGGAAAGAATTATTGATCGTTGATGTGAGAGGACCAATATTGGACGAAACCAAATATAAGTGAAGTGTAGCTTCACAAAAGAAAAACATTTTACCATGAAAAAACTGACTTTACTTCTGATGGTGATGATGATTCTTCCCACAATAAGCGGACAGGATGGCTATATGCCGTCGAAAGAAAATCTCGAAAACCGGGAGTGGTTCCAGGATGCAAAGTTCGGTCTGTTTGTGCACTGGGGGGTATACAGCATACTGGGCAATGGTGAGTGGGTAATGAATAATACTCAGATTCCGATCAAGCAATATGAAAAACTTCCGGAATTCTTCGATCCTGTAAATTACGATCCTGCAAAATGGGTAAAGCTGGTCAAAGATGCAGGGATGAAATATATAGTGATCACCTCAAAACACCATGACGGTTTTGCTATGTTTGATTCGAAAATTTCGGATTACGACATCGTGGACAGGACGCCCTACGGAAAAGATGTACTCAAAATGCTGGCTGACGAATGTCACAGGCAGGGGATTAAAATCTTTTTTTATTACAGTCACCTGGACTGGCACCATCCTGATTTCTATAGTGGAGGTCGTACGGGAGGAAGTTATACCGGCCGTTCTGATGAGCGGAATTTTCCCCGGTATCGTGAATATATGAATCAACAATTGCGAGAGCTGCTTACTGGGTACGGGGAGATCAGCGGCATATGGTTTGATGGGATCTGGGATAAACTTGATGCTGACTGGCAGCTTGAAAAAACCTATGCATTGATACATGAACTGCAACCGGGTTGTATGATCGGCAACAACCATCATGTCACACCCTTCGAAGGAGAAGATTTCCAGATGTTTGAAAAAGACCTTCCGGGTAAGAACACCACAGGCTGGGCTTCAGATCAGCGTGTAAGTCATCTTCCCCTGGAGACCTGTGAGACGATCAGCGGCAATGGATCATGGGGATTCAATATTTATGACAAACAAACAAAAAGCCCTGAAGCGTTGATACGCTATCTGGTGAAAGCTGCGGGGTATAGCAGTAATTTCCTGTTAAATGTAGGGCCTATGCCCGACGGGAACATTCGTCCCGAGCATATTGAAGTCCTTGAAGCCATGGGTAAATGGATGGATAAAAATGGAGAAACTATCTATGATACACGCGGAGGGCCTTTTGAACCCAAGCCCTGGGGTGTTTCAACACAAAAAGAAAACAAAATCTTTATTCATGTTCTGGACTGGAATGATCCTGTCCTTGTCCTGCCACCCTTACCTCAAAAGATCAGCAGTGCAAAAGTTTTTGGCACCGATCAGAAAGTAAAAGTTACGCAAGACAAACAAAAGATCCTTCTCGAATTTCCTCCAAAACAGCCTGCACAAGTTGATCTGATTATTGAATTAGGGATATAATTATTTGGTGATCCACCTTCGCTTAATCCGGGAAGGTGAACGGTGTTTTTTTATGCGATTAGTTATTGACAGGTCCTGGGAACATTTATTAAACCCCTCCGGGGTTTGGGGGATGGGAGGCGTTTTAACCACGGGCGTAACCGTGGCTATTCTAATTTTACCGCTCCGCGGTAGGGAGTGGTTCAAATGATATTTTTCCGGGATTATGAACTTATACATTAATTGTTTGACGCTCCATAGGATCATTCATGGCAACTTATGTGACCTTATGTGCCTTATGTGGTTCAATAAAAGGTTTTTACGGTGATGTCCGTGATAGATCGTGATGGGTTAATCGATTGAAAATGACCCGTTTTTATATAATTTAATTGTTTAATGTCCATGAGTAAACCCATGGCTACAGATAGACAACTACTCAGCATTTTGGGTATTACAGAAATCACCCCCTAACTTCCTCCCCGCCAAATTATCACATAAAAAATAAATATTTGACCTTTTTTGATACATACCCCCCTAAAATTATGCATTCATCAAAAAATAAATGATATATTTGAATATTGACCCCCCTAAAATTTGCTTTCAATTAAAATAATTTTGTACTTTTGTCGAGTAACCCCTATTAATAACTTAAAATTTAAAAGATGAAAGCAAATCTATTAAAGAGCATGGCTCTAATGGCCATGGCGTTATCCGGAAGCATGGTTGTTCATGCGCAAGAAGAGAGTTCTAACTTTTCCATCGGGGCCGACCTTGTAAGCAGGTATATCTGGAGGGGCCTTGATCTTGGCGGCAGTTCACCACATGTTCAGCCCTATGTAGAATATGCCTTCGGTGAGAGCGGTCTGACACTTGGCGCATGGGGCTCCCAGTCAATTGGCGGTATTGCAACCGGAGCCGAAGCTGACTTGTATCTCACGTATGGTATTGCAGATATGTTTACCATTGGTGTAACTGATTATTTCTTCCCTTCTGACCGGGCATTTTCCAGGGATACTTATTTCAACTATAAAAAAGAGACCACCGGGCACACTTTTGAGGCTATGGCAAGTTTTGACGGAACGGAAAGTTTTCCTCTGACTGTTCTGTTTGCCATTAATGTTTATGGGGCCGACGGAACGGATGAAAACGGAGATCCCTACTTTGCCAAATACCTTGAATTGGGGTATTCTCATTCTGTGGGCGCAACGGATATATCTGTTTTCATGGGAGCAGCACTTGACGATCCTGATGAAACAAACGATAATGTATCAGGCTGGTATGGTAATGCAGCCGGGATCATCAATCTGGGCACTACGATTTCCAAAACGTTGAAAATTACTGATAATTTCTCGCTACCTATATCTACATCGTTGATATTCAATCCAGAAGCAGAAAATATCTACATCGTCTTCGGAATATCCCTATAAAATAAATAACAGCATATTCCGGTTCGATTTTTCAGTCCGGGACACCCGGGTTTGAGATCCCGATAAATTTAGCCGGAAGCTGAAACCTAAAAAGAAGAGCCATGAAAAGAATTGAAGCCATTATCAGAAAAACACGATTTGAGGACGTAAAGGAAGCCCTCAATGATGCAGGTATTGAGTTTTTCTCATTCTGGGAAGTCCGGGGCGTCGGACAGGCCAGGGAGAGCCGGGTTTACCGCGGCATTTCATACGATACCGGCACGATCGAAAGGGTCCTATTGTCCATTATTGTGAGGGACATTAACCTGAAGAAAACCCTCGATTCCATTTTAAAATCAGCCTGGTCCGGGGAAATTGGCGACGGAAAGATCTTCGTCTCCGATATCATTGAAAGTTACAGAATCCGGACTGGTGAGAAAGGTGATGAATCGCTGTACATTAAAGACTAACCTGAAAAACAACAAATTATGGAAATCAAAACTTTATATCTCACAGTTGCTGATGCTGTCTCAGGCTTGACAGTATCGGTGGATACCATCTGGGTATTAATGGCAGCCTTTCTCGTGATGTTCATGCAACCTGGATTTGCCATGGTTGAAGCAGGGTTTACACGGGCCAAAAATACTGCAAACATCCTCATGAAAAACTTTTCCGATTTTGCCATCGGATCAATTATTTACTGGATGCTTGGTTATACGCTAATGTACGGCGACGACATTGGCGGCTTCCTTGGGAAGATATCGTGGTTTTACCATGATAATTCTGTCGATGGTATTCCAGGTATGGCCAGTCTGATCTTCCAGACTGTATTTGCAGCGACCTCTGCAACCATCGTATCGGGAGCTATGGCAGAGAGAACAAATTTCTCAGCCTACCTGATCTTTTCACTTGTCATCAGTGCCGTGATCTATCCCATATCGGGTCACTGGATTTGGGGTGGTGGCTGGTTATCCTCACTCAGCACTCCTTTTCATGATTTTGCCGGATCAACGGCAGTTCATTCTGTTGGTGCCTGGGTTGGACTTATGGGTGCCTGGCTGGTTGGCCCCAGATTGGGCAAATACGGAAAGAATGGAGAACCCAGAGCTATTCCCGGTCACAATCTCACTTTTGGCGCGCTTGGGGTATTCATCCTTTGGTTCGGCTGGTTCGGTTTCAACCCCGGTTCGCAGTTGGCGGCTGCCGGTGAGGAAAATTCCATGGCGATCGCGCATATCGCTGTAACGACAAACCTCGCTGCAGCAGCGGGTGCCCTCACTGCACTTTTCGGTACATGGATCGTCTACAAACGCCCCGGGCTCAGCCTTACGCTTAACGGTGCTTTGGCCGGACTGGTCGGTATAACGGCAGGTTGTGACATTGTATCCCCGGGTGGAGCAGTTATCATCGGTATTGTTGCCGGTATCGTTCTCCTGCTTGCAGTTCCCTTCGTTGACCGCTTCCTCAAGATTGATGACCCGGTCGGCGCCATCTCGGTTCACGGTTTTACAGGTGCCGCAGGTACGATCATGGTAGGTCTTCTGGCCACCGACGGAGGTCTGTTTTACGGTGGCGGCGCCGCACTTCTCGGAACACAGGTTCTTGGTGTACTCGCCGTGGCAGCCTGGGCTCTGGGTACCGGTTTTGTCCTCTTCACTATTCTGAAATATACGGTTGGTATCCGCGTCTCACGCCGCATTGAGGAAGAAGGACTGGATGTTTATGAGCATGGAGAAACCAGTTACAATATGTAAGCTAAACCCTCCTATATATCTTTAATTTTAATTAAAAAGCCGCCTCCTTGGGGAGACGGCTTTTTTTTATGTTAAAACGTAAGATGCGCGCTTACCATCCGGCAGCTGAAAATGGCAAAAGGCCGGAAATCATCGCCATGAACTTAGATTATATGTTCCAGCTCTTTCAGGCTTTCTTTTATTTCAGCATCTGTCACTTCATGGTCTTCAAGATCACCGGAGAAGTATTTGTCATAAGCTGCAAGGTCGATAAGTCCATGACCCGATAAATTAAAGAGGATTGTTTTTGGCGTTCCTTCTTTTTTTGCTTTTTCTGCTTCACGGATTACAGCTGCAATGGCGTGACTTGTTTCGGGAGCAGGAATGATACCCTCTGTTCTGGCGAAAAGCAGTCCTGCTTTGAAGGTCTCAATCTGTTTCACTGACTGAGCCTCGATAAGCTTGTCCTTAAGTAACTGGCTCACAATAGAACCGGCACCATGGTATCGTAAACCGCCGGCATGGATCTTGGCAGGAATGAAATTATGTCCAAGTGTAAACATAGGGAGTAGCGGCGTCAGTCCGACGGTATCTCCAAAGTCATACTGGAACTCTCCACGGGTCAGTTTCGGGCAGGAAGCCGGTTCAACAGCGATCACCCTGGTCTTCTTCCCGTCTCTGAAAATTTCGCCAAGGAAGGGAAAAGATATCCCTGCAAAGTTAGAGCCTCCGCCAAAACAACCAATCACGATATCCGGGTAGGCATCAGCGAGCTCAAGTTGTTTCTGAGCCTCAAGACCGATGATGGTTTGATGGAGTAAAACATGGTTGAGTACACTTCCAAGTGAATACTTTGTGTCCGGCTCTTTCATTGCCGTTTCAACGGCTTCGGAGATGGCAATTCCAAGGCTTCCCGGAGAATCCGGATGCGCTGCAAGAATTTGCCTGCCGGCATCTGTCAGGTTACTGGGCGATGCGACAACATTGGCATTCCATATGTTCATCATAGACTTCCGGTACGGTTTCTGCTCAAAGCTGATCTTCACCATAAATACCCGAAGGTCGATATTGAAATGCTGGGTAGCAAAGGCCAGTGCACTCCCCCATTGCCCTGCTCCGGTTTCAGTGGTGATGCGCTTCACACCTTCCTTATAGTTATAGTAGGCTTGCGGAACAGCAGTATTTGGCTTGTGTGAACCTGCCGGGCTTACCGATTCATTTTTATAGTATATTTTCACGGGTGCATCGAGGTATTTCTCTAATTTATATGCCCTGTGAAGTGGTGAAGGTCTCCAAATCTTATAAATATCTCTTACCTCATCCGGGATGTCAATATATCTTTCGGTGGATACTTCCTGTTTAATCAATTCCATGGGGAAAATGGCAGAGAGATCCTCCGGGCCGATTGGCTTTTTTGTGCCAGGGTGAAGCGGTGGCAAAGGTTTATTTGGCATATCGGCCATAAGGTTGTACCACTGCAATGGCATTTCCTTTTCATCTAAAAAGATTTTAGAGGCTTTGTTACTCATGATTTGGTGTTTTTAAGGTTAACAATTCATGTCTGAAATATCGTTAAAAAAAAGGCAGGTCGTAAACAACCTGCCTTTTTGTGCATCAATATTCTGAATTTACACAATTGTTGTTTACGACCCTCCATTCATGAAGCGCCACCACCAACAATTGGATGTAAATTGTGTTCTCATATGCCAATTTCTGTTTCAAATGTAATGAAATAATATGAAAAAGCAAACCAATTTTTGCCGGATCATTTTATCCGGGTGTCGTAAGGTATTCATCAATATGTTTGGCCGCCTGTCTGCCTGAAGCAATTGCCCTTACTACGAGACTTGCCCCAACAACACTGTCACCGGCAGCAAAAACCTTCTGGTGGTTCGTCTGGTATTTTCCTGAAATCTTCACATTTTTACGATCAGTAACTTCCGTATGCAATTGTTCGAGTAAACCTTTCTGAACAGGATGAATAAAACCCATGGCCAGAAGAACGAGGTCGGCATCCAGGAGTTTTGTAGAACCTTCCACAATCTTCATTTCTGGCCGTGAAAACCCATTCTGTATCCATTCCACTTCATTGACCTCGATATTGCTTACTCTTCGCTGGTTACCGTAAAACTGGCTGGTAGCAAGACTCCACATTCTGTTACATCCTTCTTCATGTGAAGTGGATGTTTTCAGTACCCGGGCATAATACGGCCAGGGATTATCCTCCGCCCTGCTGTCGGGCGGTTTGGGAAGGATTTCGATCTGTGTCACTGACCGTGCACCCTGGCGGATAGACGTTCCTACGCAGTCGGAACCAGTATCTCCGCCACCTATTACAACAACGTCACGATCCTTGGCACTGATATGGACATCGTAAGGAATAGAAACTCCCCTGTTAATTTTGTTCTGTTGGGTAAGAAATTCCATCGCATAATGGATGCCGTCAAGATCACGGCCTGGAACAGGCAGGTCTCTTGGTTCCATGGCACCTATAGCGAGGCAAATGGCATCAAAGGATTCCAACAGTTCATCAGCGGTGATATCCAGACCGATTTCAGTGTTGGTTTTAATGATTAGTCCTTCCTCCTCCATAATATTTACACGCCTGTCGATAAAAATTTTATTTAGTTTGAAATCCGGGATGCCATAGCGGAGCAGTCCCCCAATCGCATCATCCCGTTCGAACAGCGTCACGGTATGACCGGCTTTGTTAAGCAGGTCGGCACAGGCAAGGCCTGCAGGACCAGAACCGATGACCGCCACCGTCTTCCCGGTCCGCTGCTGTGGTGGGTTAGCTTTTATGTACCCCTCAGTAAAAGCATGTTCCACAATTGCGGCTTCATTCTCCCTTATGGTTACCGGTTGACCGTCGATATTCAGAACACAGGAATGTTCACAGGGTGCGGGACAAATCCTGCCTGTAAATTCGGGGAAATTATTCGTAGAATGAAGCAGGTCAGAGGCCTTTTTCCAATCGCCTTTGTACAATGCATCATTCCATTCCGGGATCAGGTTATCGACTGGGCAATTCCAGTGACAAAAGGGAATGCCGCAGTCCATACAACGGGATGCCTGTAGTTTTCGGTCTTCCGTATTCAGGGTTTGTTCAACTTCCCCGAAATCGGTGATCCGTTCTTTAATCGGACGATTCCCTGCATCCTTCTTCTTTATTTTGATAAATCCTCTTGGATCTCCCATGATTCATTCAGTTTAAACATTCCACTTTACTCAGACGGCTTTAATCTCAACGTCAGTTTCCATCTCATCGATCTTTTTCTTCAGTGCCTCCAGTTTTTCTTCTTCAAGCACTCTCTTGTATTCATAGGGTATGACTTTTATAAAGCGGTCAATATAACTTTCCAGGTCGTTCAGAATCCTTCCGGCCAGCGGGCTGCCGGTATAGTTGTAATGCTTTGAGATGAGGTCTTTCAGTTCTCTTACATCTCCCCTGTCCTCAACCAGTGAAAGTTCAACCATACCCATATTGCAGAAGTAATCGAAATTACCGTCAACATTCAGGACATAGGCAATGCCACCGCTCATGCCGGCTGCAAAGTTCTTGCCTGTCCGCCCTAGAACGACCGTACGTCCTCCGGTCATATATTCACAACAATGATCCCCAACACCTTCTATGACGGCTGTTACACCCGAATTTCTGACACAGAACCGTTCACCGGCCACCCCGTTGACATAGATCTCTCCGCTTGTTGCGCCGTAAAGGACTGTATTGCCGATAATGATATTTTCTTCAGGAGCAAATTCCGATCCTTTTGGCGGAACGACGATGATCCTTCCTCCAGAGAGTCCCTTGCCCAAATAATCATTGGCATCGCCCTCAAGCCTGAATTCTACGCCTTTCACCAGGAAAGCTCCGAAACTTTGTCCCGCGGAACCTTTGAAATCAGCTATGATGGTACCCTCGGGCAATCCGTCAGCGCCATATTTTTCAGTGATCCGACCAGAAAGCATAGCACCAACAGTACGGTCTGTGTTTCTGATCATATGAGATATCTTAACTTTCGCACCCGCTTCAATAGCTGGTGTTGCAAGTTTTATCAGGTCGTGATCGAGGACGCTGTCAATTTTATGATCCTGAACTGCAGTATGCCGGCGGTCTGCCCTTGTTGCAACTTCAGGTGTATGCAAAATGGCAGAGAAATCAAGATTCTTTGTTTTCCAATGTCCAACATCTTTCCTTATCGTAATCAGATCCGACCTTCCCACAATATCATCAAATTTCCTGAATCCAAGCTCAGCCAGCAATTCACGAACTTCCTGGGCCACGAAGGTAAAATAGTTTACCAGGTGGTCGGCCTTACCCCTGAACCGTGCTCTGAGCAGCGGGTCCTGGGTGGCTACTCCAACCGGACAGGTATTCAGATGGCATTTTCTCATCATAACGCATCCAAGGACAATCAGTGCACCTGTAGCGAAACCAAATTCTTCCGCACCAAGCAGTCCGGCGAGGATAACATCCAGTCCGTTCTTAAGCTGACCATCCGTTTGCAACACTACATTTTTACGCAGGTTGTTCATCACGAGGGTCTGTTGGGTTTCTGCCAGTCCCAGTTCTAACGGCAGTCCGGCATGTTTAATCGAGGAAGAAGGACTGGCGCCGGTCCCGCCCTCTGTACCACTAACGGTGATCAGGTCGGCTTTGGCCTTGGCAACGCCGGCGGCAATTGTCCCGACACCGGTTTCAGAAACCAGCTTCACACTGATCTTAGCATGCGGATTCACATTTTTCAGATCGAAGATAAGCTGTGCGAGATCTTCGATCGAATAGATATCATGATGTGGAGGGGGTGATATCAGTGTAATACCCGTTATGGAATACCTGGTTTTGGCAATGATCTTATCTACTTTATGACCTGGCAGCTGCCCACCTTCCCCCGGCTTAGCCCCCTGAGCAATCTTAATCTGCAACTCATCGGCATTAACAAGGTAGTGGTTGGTTACCCCGAATCGTCCTGAGGCAACCTGTTTGATGGCACTCCTTGCACTATCGCCATTGGGACGAGGCAGGAAACGCGTTGGATCTTCACCACCCTCACCTGTATTACTTCTGCCACCAAGCCTGTTCATCGCGATGGCCAGGGTCTCATGCGCCTCGCGACTAATTGACCCATAGGACATCGCACCGGTGACAAAGCGTTTTGTAATGGCCTCCACAGACTCAACCTCAGAGATATCGAGTGGTTTCTGTGCTTTTTTAATATCGAAGAAACCCCTGATAAATGCGGGACGCCGGTTTTGTTCCGATACGAGTGTACTAAACTCCTTATATTTTTCATAATTATTTGTGCGTGTACTCCATTGAAGAAGTCCTACAACATCAGGATTCCAGGCATGGTGTTCGCCAAATTTACGGTATGCGTAAACTCCGTCGAAGAGACGTTCATTTGAGGGCTTTTCAGAATAAGCATCCCTGTGAGGTAATAATGCTTCTTCAGCAATCTCAGCAAGACCGATACCTCCGATACGTGATACCGTACCTTCAAAGTACTTGTTGATCACATCAGTATGAATGCCAAGGGCCTCGAAGATCTGGGCTGCCCGGTAACTTCGAAGGGTGGAAATCCCCATTTTTGAAAGGATTTTCAACAGACCTTTGTTTACCGCGTTGATATAATTTTCTTCAGCCTTCTGGTAGTCCTGTTGAATTACCTTTTCTTTCACCAGTTTTTCGATCACTGAAAAGCTTAAATAGGGGTTAATGATGGAGGCCCCGTAGCCGAAGAGAAGAGCGAAATGATGAACCTCACGGGCATCACCTGTTTCCACGACAAGATCAATTTGCATACGCTTTCTTGTCCGAATCAGGTGATGGTGAACAGCAGAAACAGCCAGAAGTGATGGCACCGGTGCCTTACCGGCAGTAATTCCCCGGTCGGAAAGGATCAGGTAATTCTTCCCGTCATCAACTGCTTTTTCAGCCAACTGACAAAGCTTTTCAACCGCTTCTTCCAGCCCCTCCTTACCCCTGTCTGCATCAAAAAGCATGGGTAGGACGACATTCGAAAATCCTTTGTACTTCAGGTTTTTTACTACGGCAAAGTAGGTGTTATTGATGACCGGGCTTTTAAACTTTACCATTTTACATTGTTCCGGTGTCTCATCGAGCATATCCTGCTGTATGGAACCGATATATCCGGTGAGGCTCATAACCAGCTCTTCCCTTATGGGATCGATCGGTGGGTTGGTAACCTGAGCAAATAGTTGTTTAAAATAGGTAAAGAGCCGCTGGGGGTTTTGTGAAAGCACGGCAGCCGGAACATCGTTTCCCATGGATCCAATGGGTTCCTTCCCACCTTCGGCCATCGGCTTGATGATCAATTCGATGTCTTCGGTGGAATATCCAAAGCTCTTAAGATAATGGTCGAATTCACCATTGAGGCCTGGAGGTACAGTATGTCCGGTTTCAATTTCCTCCAGGCTGACCATATTCATATCGATCCAGGCCTGGTATGGGTTTTGAGAGGCGAGTTGTTTTTTCAGTTCCGGATCGCGGTAAATCTTGCCTTCCTTCGTGTCGATTAACAGCATCTTTCCCGGTTTCAATCTTCCTTTTTCCTTGATATCGCCCGGTTCAAAGGATTGCACGCCAACTTCGGAACCCATGACAATCAGGTCGTTTTTCGTAATCACATACCGCGAAGGCCGAAGTCCATTCCGGTCAAGCATTCCGCCCACAAACCTCCCGTCGGAAATAAGCAGGGAAGCCGGACCGTCCCAGGGTTCAACAAAGGAGGAGTGATATTCAAAGAATGCCCTCAGATCGTTTGGAATGGGATTCTTTGTATTCCACGATTCCGGAATCAATATGGAAAGAGCATGTGGCAGCGACTTTCCGCTCAGATACAAAAACTCCAGAACATTATCAAGAGATGCTGAATCACTCTTATCAGGTTCGATAATTGGATAAACCTCACTCAGATCACCAAGGAGACCTGACTTGAGAATGGACTCACGGGCTTCCATCCAAAACCGGTTGCCCTTCACCGTGTTGATCTCCCCGTTGTGCGCCAGCATGCGGAATGGCTGTGCCAGGTCCCATGAAGGGAATGTATTGGTGCTAAACCTCGAGTGCACAAGAGCAATACCACTCTGGAAACGCTTGTCGCGCAAATCAAGATAATATTCCCCGAGTTGTTCGGAGGTGAACATCCCTTTATAAATCAGGACTTTTGTTGAAAGTGAAGGAATATAGAAGAAATTTTTTTGCTTCAGTTTCGACTGCCGAATCGCTTTCTCAGCCTTTTTCCGGATCAGGTATAGTTTCCTCTCAAGTTCATCCTGATCGATATCGGCACCCAGCAGAATTTGACGAATACGGGGTTCTGCAGATTTCGCAATTTCTCCAAGTGTTGAATTGTCGGTCGGTACATCCCTGAATCCAATCACGTCGATTTTTTCCATCGCGATAAGACCTACAAGGATCTCTTCGCATTTTGTGGCCTCCGACTTATCCTGAGGAAGAAAAATAAGCCCTGTTCCAAACTGACCCTGGGGTGGAAGCGAAAAGCCCTGAATCAGGTAGAAGTCACGCGGAACCTGTAACAATACACCGGCACCATCACCAGTCCTGCTGTCTGCACCCTCTGCTCCGCGATGAGTCATATTCTCAAGAATCTCGAGCCCCATCCTGATGATATCGTGTGATTTACGGCCGTGAAGATGTGCCACGAAACCGATTCCACAATTGTCATGCTCAAATTCAGAGCGGTACATTCCCTGTTTGTATTGATTATTGTTCACTTTCATAATAATTACTCCTTAACTCACCACAGCATAATATGTAAAAAGCCGTCCTCTATGAATTCGAGAACGGCCCTGTCAGATTTTTATTTCTTCATACCATTCTCACACAAGGTTGAATACCTTACGGTTAAAATGTGTAAGTATGGTGTGCCTGGTTTTCATCATTATTATCATTTCAATTGCAAAGATAGTACTTAATATTTCAATTCAAAACAAAACGATTGTAATTAACTTTAAATTATAAGAAGAAATTGATATTAATCGATCTATCAATATTGATCAGTTTTGAATTTCCAACTCAATTCTTTGCAATGAATATGACCTGATTGCCGGAAAATGTGTCCTACCGGTCTCCCAGATACCCCAAACTTTCAAGAAACTTCTCCGTTTCGGCAGTCGTAAGTCTATTGTATTTTCCTCCTTCCACACCTACATTAAAAAAGCCGTGGTCACAACCTTCATAAGGAATCAGTGTGCATTGGTTCCCGGCCTGGTTCATTTTTTCACAGAAACTTTTTACATCACTAAATTTGATTACGTGATCAGCAGTACCGTGCATAATGATAGAAGGAGGCAATCCTCTCTTTACATGTTCATAAGGCGAGGCTTGTTCGGCAAGATCGCCGAAACGACTCGCACCATACCCACCATTCCATGTTTTCACAACGGGGTTAAAGAGAACCAGTGCATCCGGAACCGGCGATACCGAAAGATTGTCACTGTCTTCATTAATGCCAGTGATGGTTGCCGTTGCAAGTGCCAGGTAACCTCCGGCCGATCCGCCACCAGCGGCGATCATTCCGGGCTTTATCCCCAGCATATCTGCATTTTCCTTTACCCAGCGCATGGCCGACATGGCGTCTTTCAACGATTCAACCGGTGTGGTACCATGGCGTTCCTGGGTGCGATAATCGGCGGCCAGAGTTATCATGCCGTCTTCTGCAAGCACCCGGCACTGCGGATCAAAATGCATCGGATTTCCTTTCTGCCACCCTCCACCGAAAAAGAAAACGATAGCGGGAAGTTTCTGTCCTTCACTGTAGGAAGGCGGATAATACACGTTAATGGTAAGGTCAACTGTATCGATGCTTTTATAGGTGAAGGTCTTGTATGGTATGTCCTGTGCAGAAAGAAAAGGTTGCAGTAATAACCCTGCCAGTACCGGTAAAAGAATCTTTGTCATAGCTCCGCTATTTTCACAAAGGTACGGATTTTTGATGAAAGTGGTATCCGTCTATACTGCATATAGTGACGATAATTTTTCCTGAGAAAAGCCAGCATTTTCAATCAGGCATTGTTATCCGGGTTATTCTTTTCTAACGGATATCGGAATAATTTTGGCATTCTATCTGGCACCTGATTCAAACCACACTTTCCGGTAGCTTCCGTTTACCCTGCCGCCGGTCCTGTAAAACGGCGTCAACAGGAGGCTGTCGAGACTAAAGGAAGAGGAATCGTGTGGTGTAAGTTTCTGAATAAGCGAAGTCAGATCATTACTTTCAATGATGAGTCCTGCAGGTTCTTTTTGTTCATCCTTAGTTTGCGATGCAAGTAAAAACGGGCCATAAGTAAATGATAAATAATGAGTTGTATCATCCATGTACCAGCCTTTCTCGTTGTATTCACTGTTTTTTTGTACGAGATTAAGGGTACGCGGAAAGACCAGGGTGATCTGTGTTGTGCCTTTCCATTTATCCCCAGGTTGAATAAAACCTTCCCGTACCTGTTTGAGATCTTTTTTCCCACCGTTGATTAATACATCATAGCCCTTTACCCATCCCGGTATCCTGAGCCAAACGGGTACATCAACGTTCTCAGTAGCTTCAATAATCAGGCTTATGGTGTCGGAAAAGGGGTATCCGGTTACCTGGGTGATTTTCAGTTCCTTCCCTCTGAAGCTGAACTTATCTGAAGATGAGGAATAAAGGTTGACGTCAATACGACCGTGACCTGTGTAATACATAACATCCGTAAAGCTTTCAAGAGCTATGGGACCACTCGATGAGCAACATGCCAGTGGGGAAGTACGTTCCCGCGTGCCATTCACCTTGCTATGATAAATCCATCCTTCACCATCGGGAAACATGGCCCCGGGAATTGCGTTATATAAGCTCCATTCGAGCTGGTCGGCAAATTCAGCACGCCCGGTAATTTTCAGTAGTTCCTCATTGAACCTTACCCAGTCCATCGATGCACATGTTTCACTTAAACTGTAAGGACTGAACATATAACCCACATTGAAGCATTCAGGGTGGATACCCACTCCTCCGCGGGGACCGCCGGCTGCATTGAGATGATAGTCGCGGATATTTTTCCAGGCATGCAGGCAGGCATCGAGGAGATGCATCTCTCCACTAACCTGGTACAGTTTGGCCAGACCGACATAATTTCTCAGCATTTCATACATTTTGCCATTGCCAATCTCTGCCACATCATATCCTTTTAAGTTTCTTGTTACCAATCCCAGGCCGGGACGTTTTTCCATTTCATCGACGCAATATGTAGCCAGCTCAAGGTATTTCTTGTCCCCTGTGGCCTGATACATCTCGACAGCCGGCCCGATAGTACCGGTCCCTACCATTCCACTGTGATAGCTGACGTTTGCTATGCTTTTTCCTTTTTCAACAAATTCATGGTAAATCATATCCATTATTTTCCTCGCAGCTTCAAGGTATTGAGGATCCGGGAAATAACGGTTTAATGTTAACAGTCCTTCAACGAGGTAACCATGTACCCATATGTCCCAGCTTTTCACATTCACAATTGAGTCATGTGTAATTCTCAGTGGAAGAGCATACGTACCAAGATATCCGTTCTCCCTTTGTTGGGAGATGAGGTAAGCGGCAACCGTTTTCAGATGTTGTTCCAGTTCCTTGTCATCCGTTCTGTATGCTTCCTGTGCTGCAGCAATCATCCATTTTCCCACATGTTCGCCACGCCAGTTAGGATCGTACTCATGGTCGGCAGCTTCCCTGCTGAAAAGCTTTACCATTGGACTGTTCTCATCTATGATAAAATCCGAAAGCCGACCTGTACGACTCTCGTCGAGCGCAGTACCATACAATCCTCCCACATGAAGATCCCTGAGATCACTCGTAATTTGCCGCTCATCTCCGGGCCCTCTGTGGCAGGAAAAGGTGAATAAAAATAGTGCAGCTATACCTGCCAGTTTAAAGACTTTCTTTTTCATAATGTGCCAGAATTGTTTCAATATATATCTTGAGTTTTTGCTGATCTTCGGTTGTTTTCATTTTTCCTTTGCGGAAGCCGATAATAAGCCGCCTGCTTCCCGTCAGGAGTGACCTGGCTCCCAGACCCCTGCCAAAGCCAAATACAAGCATTCCGTCTTCAGAACTCAGGGGATTGCCAGTATCGCCAAGAAAACCAAACAGGTCGGTCAGATCATCGATTCCGGGTAAAGCCAGAAAAAATGTCCAGTCGGTATTTTCACTGCCAAACCATATGTACCTGGTATGACAGGTAATTGGAGTATTACCGAAATAGTCAGGAATTGCGGTTGAAAAGAGGATGCTGTCGGTACCCCAGAACGAACGTTCAGGATCGAACATGCCACCTGGAATTCCTTCATACAGAAACCAATAGGGATATACGGGATCTGCCTGTACAACATTTAGAACCGCATAATTCTCAAAAAAGTCCCATTTCATCCTCCATTTATTGTCAAGAGAACTTACCAGAAGGCTGGAATCTCCCGTCTGTAATGAGTTGCAATTGGAGAAACCAGGATGGCCCGTACCTGCATCCTCTCCATCGTTGACCAGGTTTGGTATGCCACGGTATGAAGAAGCCGCTGATGTGGGATATTTTTCATTGGCGACAGGTTTAAATCCTATCCAATCTCTGCCATCCTGATCGAGCAGACTGCTTATACCGCCAGCCTTTTTCTGAAAAAATACAGTATAAACAGGCGTTTTCACACAGAAGGCTTCCTGTCCTGCATCAAACGAAGTATCGTTAATTGTGACCTGTGCCCTGGTAATTGAAGTGTGCAGAATGAGCAGGAGAATCACCAATATCTTCATTGGTCTTCCCCCGTTATGTTAAGCCAGATATCAAGCCGGGGTGTTTCCCAGTTATATGGTTTACCTAAGATGTCGATATCTCCGTCATCATCAAGGTCACCCATTCTCGATTCGTGATTCCCGTAGCCGGTAAGGAGCACTACATTGGTGAAATTACCCTTTCCGTCGCCGAGAAGAATTCGTGCTTTTGCATCAGGATTACCTTCTCCCAGCCGCATTTCCGCATTAAAAATATCTTCATGACCGTCGCCGTTAAAGTCAAGGACCTGTATTGTATGTCCGTTATCCACCTCCGGGATAACAAGCTTTCTGTACCAGGTACCCTTTTCCCATGTGTACATGTACATCGGAGCGACACCGTCACCAGCAACAAGAATGATCTCAGGTCTTCCGCCTTCAATAAATTGTCCTGCAGCTGCACGGGTGAAGGTATAGGAGGCATCTATGATATTTTCTGCAAATTTCCCTTCACCCATATATTTGAACCAACGTCCGCCGCCGATGATATCCTCAATACCATCACCATCAACATCCGCTTTAGCCAGTCCTTCATGCTCGTTCACCGATTTCCACCCCGGATAGCCGTCCTGGCCCGTCTGTTGCATCTGGCTATCGGTAAAATATCTGAAAACGGGAATTCTCGCCCACTCCTTTATTTTTTGCGGGTGATCGGGAATTTCCGCGAGAAAGAGTGTCCCCGCTCCCTGGTTCCAGAACACCAGTTCGTCTTTTCCGTCACCATCAAAATCACCGAAAAGCTGGTCATGATGTTTGGTGGCTCCGGAATTCTTAATGGTATATCTTTTCCATGGTTTATCGGGTTTTATATCCGGGTATGGGTTTTCCCACCACCATACCTGATTGCTCCTGGATTCCCCGCCGAAGACGATATCTTCATCACCGTCGCCATCAATATCAAAATGAGTTGAACCTGCTTCAATGAATAGCTTTCCGGGCTCGATGACATACCTGTCCCATGATATATTGTTTCTCTTGTACATTACCAGGGCAGGTGCAGCGGTACGTTCAGATATGAAAAATTCAGGCAGGCCGTCCTTGTCAATATCCAGAAGCAACGAGGAGGTTTGCTGATCGCCCGCGTTTGGAACCTCAATATCGCCGGAAGCCGAAGAAAGGTGCTTAAACATGGGTTGTATTGCGATTAAATCATTACGCCATATATGCAGATACTTGTAATTATCCCAGGCAGCACTGACAAGGTCAGAATCCCCGTCGTTATCGAGATCTGCCAGTTGCATGCCAAGGTGTGATTCCTTTCCGGTGTCAATGACCGTCATAGTAAATTTCCCAGATCCATCATTTGTAAACAGCAGGTTTTTATGCTTACTGCCTTTATGCTCGTTGGTCACAAGATCTATATCTCCGTCTAAGTCAACATCACCTGCATCGAGATTATTGAGTGAGAAACCTGTATAAAGACGGTTCATTTCCCATTGGTTGCTTCCCAGGTTATGGAACCAGTATATGCTGGCGTCAGGTTCCAGTCCGGGATAACGTTCTTCAGAAACGGCTATATCATTTTTATTATCACCATCAAGATCTCTAATTTCGATCCTGTCGATGGCATGTGCAGTCCTGCCTGCAATATTATAGGTCCATTCATGATCGAGGGTACCGGGATTTACAAACCATCTTAATTCCACCGGGTCACTCTCACCTTCCGGTATAAATCCCATCGCTATATCGATGTCTCCATCACCGTCGATATCGCCTGTACCGATTCCTTCCCCGATTCTGACCTGGCGATAAGTTTAAACTCCCAGCGCCCGGTATCAGGATCGTCAGGAATCTCACAAGCATAGACTCCATCTTTGCCGCTGAGAAGGATCTCCTTTTTCCCTCCCGGAATGATATCGGCAAGTTCAAACCCCTGACCGTTAACATGATCCGTTGGTGGCACGCTGTCGATTATCCTTCCTGTCCAGGACTGTGCACCGGCACCGGAAGCCTCCATCCACCATACAGACGGAAGTGCTTCGGCGATTATATCGGAATTTTCATCGTTATCAATATCCGTAATGATCATACCATCGACATTGAGCCCGAGGTCAATCCTGGTCCATTCGCCTGTCATGTCACCACCGGGATTGAGATAAATGTATCTTCCAGCTGCTATATCTTTGTATCCATCGTGGTTCATGTCACTCATCCACAGTCCAAAATACCGGAGAAATCCCGGTTGATCAAAATCACCCCATTTTGCCCGGTGATCATCTGCCTGAATATACGTCCAGGCCGGAGCCTGAGAGAACAGCAGCAGCGGAAACGAAGTCAGACATGTGGTAAGAATGATTTTAACCTTGAGAGAAATCCTTCCCATACCTGGTATATCCCTTTTTCCAAAGATCCAACTCAGGTATCCCGGAAGGTGACTTTTTTGAATCTTATGCAGATTTCGCATGTTATTTCCACCAGTTATAATGATTGCTTTACCATTCTGACCCTAAATTAGATATTTCACCAGTATTATCAAACCCGATATGACTTCATCTTGGATTCATTCCTGCCAATTTATGAAAAACCGTAAGGAATTATGCTATACTTCATTATAGATTTTTATTAATTATTCCTATATTGGTACTTAGTTCTTTTTACGCTAAACATGGAAGATGAAATATAAGTTGACCAGGCAGGCAGTATATATTTCTGTAATATACTTTGTGATCAGTGCATTGTATATTTATTTTTCGGATGAAATTCTTGCAAAGTTTGTGCAGGATACAAGCACCTATACCCGGATCCAGAGTTTCAAGGGGCTGGTATTTGTATTGGTCACAGCCCTTCTTATCCTTTACCTGGTAAATAAACAATTGAGGAGAAAAAATAAATTAATTTCCGATCTGCATGCACAAAAAGACGAATTTGAAGCTTTATATGAAAAACATCTCACTTCAAACGAAAAATTTCTCCTGACAAATGAAAGACTCGCTGAGAGTGAAGCCCGATACAGGAATATCTTCGAGAACAAACATACGATCATGTTTCTGATCGATCCAAAAAAAGGTATTTTCGTCGACGCAAATCCTGCAGCTGAAAAATTTTATGGATGGACGAAGGAACAATTTATCGGTATGAAGGTCTCACAAATTAATATTCTTGCCGATAAGGATATTTTCTTTATTGTGGATGAAGTTGAAAAAACAGGCAGGTCGGGTTTTGAGTTAAAACACAGGATGTCAAACGGAGAGGTCAGAGACGTTGAGGTGTTTACAGGACCGATTACAGTGAATAAGGAGAACCTCTTCTATTCTATTGTAAATGACATTACGGAACGGAAACGTTCCCGGGGGGAACTTATCGTGGCCAAGGAGAAGGCAGAGGAAAATGACAAGCTAAAGTCCGCTTTCCTTAATAATATGAGCCATGAGATCAGGACGCCGATGAACGGGATCCTTGGATTTTCTTCACTACTCTTACGGGATGGGCTTAGCGATAAGAAACGGCATGATTATGTTCGCATTATCGAATCCAGCGGTGAACAATTGTTAAGGATTATCGATGATATCATCGATTATTCAAGAATTGAAACGGGCCAGGTAAATATCTTCAAGGATCAATGCCGTTTGAACGAGACCCTGGAAACATTACTTGCTCTGCTTGAACAGGAAGCAAAAAGGCAGAAAAAGCAGGTTGAGATCAGAATAAATAAGGGTTTGGCTGACGGGAATGACACAGTTATCACCGACCGGGGGAGGCTTTCGCAAATCCTCACAAATCTGGCCATGAATTCTCTGAAATTCACGCAGAAGGGATATATTGAAACCGGTTATACTGTCAGGAACGACATCATTGAATTCTATGTTAAGGATACAGGGATCGGTATACCCATCAGTGATCAGCATAAGGTCTTTGAACGCTTCCATCAGGCTAATATCGATATTGCCAGGTCATATAGCGGTACAGGGCTTGGTTTGTCCATTGCAAGAGGACTTACTCTTCTGCTGGAAGGTCAGATAGATTTTGTTTCCAAAGAGGGAAAAGGAACAACCTTTTTTGTACGAATTCCTTATGAACCGGCAGAAATGCAGTTAATGAAAGGTAAAGATGACGCGCTGGTGTCCGATTTCGAAGGTAAAACCATCCTCATTGCCGAAGACGTTGCTGAAAGTATGGAACTCATTAAAACATATTTTTCAGTCAGCGGGGTGACCATCCTGCATGCTCAAAATGGCAGTGAGGCACTTGAAGAAATAAAATCCGGGAGGAACATTGACCTGGTGCTTATGGATATCAGGATGCCGGTGATGGACGGGCTAAAATCCATGAAGGCCATAAAAAAAATACGTCCTGACATTCCAATCATTGCTCAAACAGCTTATGCAATGGCATCCGATCGTGAACTTTATCTCAGGAGTGGCTTTGATGAATACCTTGCCAAACCGCTGGATAAGACGAAGCTTTTACAGGTAGTGGGTCGGTTTTTGGTACAAGGGTGAAGGGCCTTTCAACCGGGAGAAGCCTGGTTATCATAAAAATCTTCCACAAAGCTTTGATTGATCGATGATAACCCAAAAGGTCCTTTACGTTTTTAATATATTCCGTATCCCCATGATTTTGGGAATACTCAATGGTAAACTACTCAGTCCTCACCGGTTCCCAAAAACCAACTCCTCGCCTGCCCTCACAACAAATCCATCTTCAAAACTTATTGATACGACGTCGCCGCTGACGGTGGAATGAATCGCACCTGAGGGCATTTCAATGACGCCCCTGGAGGAAGGGTAATTGTATGAAAATCGCTTTAGCGGCAACTGTCCGTATTCAACTCTTAGTGTTACAGCCTTGTTTTCCACGCTGAATGATCCCCAGGCACTGCCTGATGTCCAGAATGTGAAAAAGTCTTCCTGGTTAATTTTTGGATGAAAAGAGATCGTTTCATTTACTCCATCATAATTGCAACCTGAAAGGGCATTCAGGAGTGCCCAACTCGACATGGATCTTGCGTAATACCGACCTGATTCAATTTCTCCAAGCGGATTCCTGTTATAGCCCCTATAACGATTTCTCACAGCTCTCGCAATTTCTAGTCCTTCATTCACGTAACCATGCCAAATAAGTGAAGCTGCAACCTGGTATTCAACACCGGTCCATACTTCATCAGAATAAACAAAAGGCAAAAGAGGTTTTCCTCCCTCAGGCCAGGAGCAAAGGAGAAGCCCCGACTCTCCATTAACAGCGTATACCCGCTGAACATTGTCGAAATCAGTGAAGCTCTTAATAAAGTTATGATTATAAACAGAGGAAAGCGCCCTGTTAATGCGGGCTGAGTCGAGGAGGTCACCAAGACCTGTGACATCGGCCAGGAATTGTCCGAGAAGTTGATCGGACAAACAACCTTTTCCGAACTGATACTTTGGAAGACCGCCTCCCTCACCCTCCGGACTTCTGAGACGCCGTGGAATCGTGATGCCATCGATCACTTCAACTTTTTGTTCATAATAGGATCCGTTCCATAAAAGTGAATCATATGCAGCTCTCCCTTTTTCGAAAAGGCTTAAATATTCTGTCGATGATCCGGGTTCGCCCATAACATTGGCCATTTCAGCGGCGGCTTTCAAAGCTCCGAGATACAAAGATCCGGTAAGCATATTGGGACCAAAGAAATTAATGTCGTAGGTGTTCGGCTGATCTCCCCTTATTACGCCAGTTTTGCCCGGATCCCAAGGTACTGCTGCATTCTTCATCCACTCGTATCCATGTTTAATTTCACCGGCTCCCTTCCAGGTAAATTCCAATGATGCCTTAATTTTTGGCCACAATGACGCTAGCCATTCATCGTCACCGGAAAACTTCCATTCCCGGTAAGCTCTGATAACGGTACCAAGCTGACCATCGGTAGCCAGGGCATTCATGGTGTAATCACCCAGCGGCACAATAGACCGGTGTGATTGATAGCCGTTCCATTGGGTATCATGAAGATAATTGGTTTCCCTCATGTTCCTTTCCAGGGAAGGAAAAAGAAAAGCCAATGACTGTGCGTAATTCCATACATGCGTGCAACTTCCGGGGCAGCATCCAAAGGTATTACCCAAGCCTTCGAAGGCATGTACCGTACCCTTGTCCGTTCTGAGGATCAGATTTGTTTTTATTCCGGCTGTATTCGAAGCTAGAGCATCCAGAATATAAGATGGTAGTGTGGAGGAGAATAGCAAATCGTGATACAGTCTTGTGGTTCTGCCAAGCGAGTCTCCCATTTTGGTGAAGTAGGCTGAAATCTCTTCAGTATCCTCAAACTTTCCGGCATAGTAATTCCTGATGATTTTTGGCACAACATCATTGCCAGCGCCAAGTGCCATGGATGGTTCCCTCTCCCTCTCCGGCATCCGCCAGAAAACATAGTAGGGTATTGTAATGCTTTTACCCGGAGGCAGGGTAAACGGCACCGATATGGTTGCAACATCCTGATCAGATGAATTAAAATGGTACGATTCACGAAAATCCTCGATCCTTCCGTCATTAGAAAAATCATCCCAGAAAACATGCGCGTTATCCCACCAGTTCCCCCTGTACCACCTGGTATCTATGTCCGGACCTTCAGCTGGGGTAGCAATCATGATTTCTCCTTTTTCCGGTGCCTCCTGACTGAAAATAACCGCCTCCAGACCATTGGCCGACTGATGCCTAACCGTGCCCGACAGTTCGTGTGATTTCCGGTATGTATTGAAAGGATTTCCCATATTAAAAGCCAATGATGACTGAACTGTGTCTTTTCCGGTGTTTTCTATTTTCCAGCTAAAAACAGCCACCGGCAAACTGCTGTTTTCCGCGTCGAGAGGAATAAATGGGTTCCATGCCTGCAGACTGGCTTTAAGTGGTACATCATGGTCTTCAAGTATAACATTGGCATACGGGAATTCAGAAATGAATTTACATGATTCAAACCTTGGAATACCGGCCAGTTCCTGTCTTGGAATACCAAATGGGTTCGGAAAATCATTCAACAATTCACCTTCCAGGATACGAGTGCCACTATAGTCTTTGGAATTTTTGAACCAGAGTGAAAAAAACGTCATGTATGGCGGCGACTCATCCCAGTCTGCTTTACCGAAGATTTCTAGTTCATAGATATTCCCTCTTCCACCAATGAGGATATCACCTGTACCAATTCCACCTACAGGAAATGCAATATTTCTCAGGCTGTCACCTGAATAGACAATGGAGCGGGATGGTGCGAGGGGCTCCTGTTGCCTGGTGGACTCAAGAACCTCATCGTATTTTTTCACGACATTTCTGCATGACGTCGCAGTCAGGAGGGTAAGCAATAGCAGTATGGAGATTCGTTTCATAGCAGTTTCAGGTTTAGGCTGACAAATTAATGTAAAAAATCCTAAACCGGAAATCTCGCTTGTACTACCGGATCCATAGATCAGACCTTAAAATACCAGATTCTTATAGAAAAAAACAAGAATATGATTTGCAGGCTCTCGAATCCCCAGAATACAAAAAAATACTTGCCCGGATATCTTCCAGCTCAGATTATACCACGCGGCTGTAAAGGACTTTTCGGGAAAACGAACCGTAGAAGTGCAGAAAAGTGACATCCATGAAGATGGAGAATGGAACTCTCAAAAAAATTGAGCCCAAATTTCCAGAGAAGGATAAGTAATATTAATGTGATGCTTCATAGGAAGGAACGGAAATCCGGTTGAAAAATTTATACATGGTTTCTTCTTTATTGTGTTAATATATACGTTTATGTTGGGGATCCCACCCCCCGCCCACCACCCTTAATGCGCCGAACAAACAAATCTCAGCCCCATCCGCCTATGTTCTTCAGCAGACACTTAAAAGAAAACTATCCAACAGGCTACCCCCCATGCCCCCGGAAACTCTTTATGTAACTATATCAAAAAAATCAGCGTACTCATCCGACTTTTTTGGAAAATCATGAAATCATCAGAATAAGCCGCTAATTTTAATAAAAATGTGTAATTATTATACACTTGTGTGAAATCATTATACATTTTGGATATTCGATTTTGAACCTTCCCTATTCCTACGGCAAAACTTCAACTACGCCTGAATCGCTCATCTCACAATAACGCAAATGTCTGACCGGACCATTTTATAATTTTTACTATTAAGTTTAAATACTTGATTTATAAATATATATGCAGCATGCGAACCCTTTTGTCTTCCGAATGTTATTGAATAATAATGAAACAGCACACAGAGGTTTTCTTAAAAAAACACAAAAATGGGAATAACCGTTTACAGGGCTGAAGACAGAGGTTCAGCAAATCATGGTTGGTTACAGACAAGCCATTCTTTCAGTTTCGCATCGTGGTACGACCCGGAACGTACCAATTTTGGGGCTCTGCGTGTACTCAACGACGACTTTGTCGCCCCGGGAAAAGGATTCGGCACACACCCACACGAAAATATGGAGATCATTTCTATCCCTTTGTCGGGAAAACTGGAACATCGGGATAATATGGGAAATGGAAGTGTGATCGTAGCAGGTGAGATCCAGATCATGTCGGCGGGCACCGGTGTTCAACATTCCGAGTTCAATCCGTCGCACGATGAAAAATGTAATTTTCTGCAAATTTGGATTTTTCCTCAGGTGCAAAATATCGAACCAAGATACGGTCAGAAGAAATATGATCAGGGCAGCCTGATTAACATGGTGTACACCCTGGTCTCCCCCAATAAAACCGAAAATACACTCTGGATAAACCAGGATGCCTTCCTTTCGCTTACCAAACCGGAACATGGACACACACTCCAATATGAAAAAAAACTTGCTGACAACGGGGTCTATACCTTTATCATCAGCGGGCATGCGGAAGTCAATGGCAATCTTCTGAAGGAGAGAGATGCTATTGCGATTTCGGGTGCGGAAACCATCGCTATATCAGCAGAAACAGACAGTTTCATACTAATCCTCGAAGTACCGCTCAATGGCTTCTGATACAGTCGACGGAACAGATCGGAATATAATGCAGCATTCCAGGGAAATCCAGATCCGGGGTTATTCAACGGTAAGAAAAAATTCACCCCTGCCTTCAAAATTGATGAGAATGTCGGTGTAGAAATCCTTTGTTGTGAAGGGAATCACTTTTCCATTCTCATCTTTTATGGTGATTTTTTTGGGATCAGCATTCCGGAAAATTGCATAATTAACGCCCATACCGGTGAAGTCATACTTCCCGTTTTCTATACTGTTCAGCTTCAATCCGGAAGAGATCAGGAGCGGCATAGCGACGCTCTCATCCTCCGACACTACGACACGGATATCATTTACATGGTCGTGAAGCAGTGACTCCGGAACCTGCAGTGATCCCTCAACAGCAATGCCGTTCACACTCAGAGACACGTGCTCACCCTTTCCCTCGAAGACGACATCCAGCAGACTGCCCTTGTATTGATAATGCGTCAATTTCTCCAGGTACTTCGTTGGACGGACAGCAACACCAAAAGGAAGTTTTCTCATCCCAAAATTGGTCATGGTCGCAAGCCAGGGTGCAATGGAAAAAACAATAGGCCTGACATCGTGAAAAGGATGTCCGTCTTCGACATCTATGATTTCAGGAATGGTGTTTGGCATGGGAAGATACTTTCCCGTTCTTACACACTGGGGTACAAGATATTGGATAGCAGACATCAATGAATCCTCGGGATAATATTCGGTATCGAGGGAAGAAAGAATTGAAAGATAGCTAACGAAAAATGCTCCTTTCGGCTTTTGTCTCAGATCGTTAAGCGCCTGTTTTCTTGCTTCGAATAATGGCATCCCGTAATTGGGATAATAATCCGGAAGTGAAAGAGACCAAAGATAATCGGTCTGGTCCAGGCCGTAGGGACCGGCTTTTATTTCCTGGCCATCCTCACTAATGAGTACGCCGTAGTCGGGCAGGATCTTGTCTCCGTAGAATTCTTCGATATGTTTTCCTAATTCTTTGGCTTTTGAATAGTATTCATCTGCCTTCTTTCCATCCGACATCATCGCCAGCATCAGATAGGTATCGTAACTCAGGCTGTTTATATAAATATCGTAAGAGCGAACGATGGAGTGATCTTCGTACAATGCCGGCCATTTCCGTGTCGGCCTTCCAACGGCATTGTCCCAGCCGTCACCCCGGCTACCAGCAAGCGGGGTTTCGCAATAATGGTATCTTCCAAACAGTCCTTTTCCGCTATCAAAACAATAGCGTTCCAGCCAGTCCATCGCATTATACATGGTCTGGAGATTTTTTCCCGAAACAAGTTCACGATCTCCGGTCATCGTCCATTGAAGAAATGCCGGCCAGACCACGTAGAACAGGCCGTCTTCCTCCCATTTGGTTATTGGACCGGCCATCAGCTGGCCGAAAAATGTTCCCTTCGGCTCATCTTCAGCGACGTTTGGATTGTTAAGGGCTATCCTAACCTGTGATTCTAGTGGATCGACCCATCCCGATCTGGCCAGGTTAGCGGTGTTCATACCGCCATCACGAAACCAGATCAGGTAATAGATATATTTTGAAGAAGAACGCATGGCACCGTTCTCGTCCTGCATTGACCATGCAATCCGGCGGTTAAGATCACTCAGGATTTGAAGCTCCGGCTGGTTCCTGAAGCTAACAAGACCAAAATTGACAGCTTCCCTGACCCTTTCTTCATTTCTCTTTACTAGATCCTTTGGGTCCCGCGCTGCTAATTTTTTAGCCATTTCAGCAGGACCGGCCTCCTCCAGTTCACCGGTGATGACAATGGGCTGCCCGGCTTCCAGAACTGCACGGGCATAAATGCTGCGACCCGCATCCAACGCCCGCATATGTCTAAACTGTCCGTCTCCCTTCCCTATCACCGCGGCAAACCGGAAGTTATATCCACGATCTTTATGTGAAACCACGAATGTTTCCGGTGACCTTTCAACCGAAAGATCAGATTTATCCGACTTCAGATCCAATTCTCCGGGCTGATCAAACCAGATTACAATTCCAGGTTCATCCGTCAGATTCAAAATATGCAGGTTTTGGTTTTTAAATCTTACTACGGAATAAAAGGGATCATAGTCACAACTGATGAAGTCCCCGGGATTAAGGTCGGGGAAACTTATTTTGTCGAAAACGTCACAATGATCATCACGGTTTGAAAAATTCCTGTCGAAGTACCGCAGGGATTCACCGGCTTTGGGCGATATCCAAAGCTGCAGACGCTGCTGGTCCAGGTTCAGTTCGATCCTCAGACCTTTACGGTTCTGCATTGTAATAAAGGTTTCCGGGTAGTTAACCCCATACTGGGAAGCGTTTGCAGAATACAGGCTTGAGTTCCCCCGCTCTTCCCCAATCTCTTCATCTTCAGATTTAACATCAGGCCGGTTACAGGATGAAAAGGCGAATATCATGACGATGCCGAAAAAATACAACGTTGTAAAATGTCTCATGTTTGAATCTTTATAAACCTGATATCTATCAGATGTAAATACTATTTTTTTATTTGCAATTACCGATTATACAAGAGGTCAGGGTGTCATGATCTTAAACCCGGAAAACAAGCCATAATCCACCATATCATATTCATCGCCGCCGGGCTGCACTTCCGGTGCATATTTAAAACTCCATGGTGTTACCAGTCCTTTGGTTTTTACGAAATGAAACGGGCCGATAAGATTTTTAAGGCTTCCTGTCACCGTCACGCTGATCCGGTTTTCGCCTTCCTTAAGGTATGCTGAAATGTCTTTTTCATATGGGGGCCATCCCAGAATTCCAGCCTGGTTGCCGTTTACTGAAATCTTTGCGCAGGTCCCGTTCCAGTTTGTTAGAACCACTTTTGCCTTCATGCCGGTTACCGCAGAGATGTTCCGCGTATACACCACTTCACCGGGGTAAAATGGCATTCCCATCGATTTCCACGAGCCAAAAGTTACCGGAATCTCCTCGGTTACAAGCCATCCATGTTTGGCCGGTACAACACTGAAATCTCCCGTCAGCAATACCGGGGCCAGTTCCATTCTGACATTGAAGGGTGAGGCAATGATGTCGATAAGATTCAGACCTTCATGCAGAAATCCATCCGTAGGAAAAACACCGGTTCCCTTGTCAAGATACCACTCACCTTCTCTCCGATTAAGGGGATGTCCGTTCACCCTAACCGTATACAGTTCCGGACGTTCAACAACCAGATCGAGTCCCGTGACATTCGTATTTTCGTCAATATTAACCGGAAATGTAACCTTGAAACCAGTATTGATCCCAAAGGTATCCCTGTCAAGAATCTCTGTCCTGAACTGACTTGAAGAAACCCAGGGATTATCTTCAAAGCCATAATGCTGAAATATTCGGTCATGCGCCGTATAGAAATACAGCAATGTATCCCCGTCATCCAATACATCAGGGAAGTCGAGATAACAGTAATCCAGTGCGATGACATTCGGGTTTTGTCTCCTGACTTCGCTGCCCGTTATTTTGATCTCGCTCTTTGCTGTCCATTCCTTCCTGTCTGAACGTTCAACGCTGATTTTAGAGTCGGAGGCATAGAGCAGAATACTGCCAGCATCATCAAGGTGGACAGGAAAGATAATTCCGGCATCCGGACCGGCTGAAAAGGGTATATTATAAAATTTACCGTCGGTTGCATCCATTTCAATAATATCTTTCATACCCGGCAGCGTGATCGTGAAGTCTTTGGAGGAGCCCCGCTGGAAATTCGCAAAAAAGATGATCTGTCCATCATCGAGGTTCCTTCGCATATAATATACATTCTCAGCGGTTCTGGCAGCATCCCCGAACCTGATTTTCCCGTTTCCAAGTAATTCTCCTATTGCCGGATCGCTTATGTCCCTGGCTTCAAACCAATTCTTGCTATATCGTTGTTTCATGTTGGACATTAGTTCAGAGATGCTGCCATCTACATAGGAAGGGGGCAGGCAGAAAGCAAGAACTTTTCCACCGGACGCCAGGTATTTCTCAAGCATATCTGCAGTGTGGCTTTCGATATTGAGCATTCCTTTCGGAAGCACGATGAGATTGTACGATCTGGATCCTACCTTGAGTGATGCCTTTTCCGTTTTACCGAAATCCCTGATGGTCTTTTCTGAAGCGAGATCATATTCAATTTTAAATCTTTCCAGGTCATCAATAAACGTCCTGAAATCATTGTCAAGCTTATTCAGATCTTCATTTGGAGAAGAAGGCTGGTAAACCATCCATCCTGTCGTTGTGGGTTCGATAACGACTGAATTGTTTATCTGCTTCCCGGAAGAAAGGGCCAGAGAAAGCCTCCCAAAATAGTCGGCCTGGATGCGATAATCGTTCCACCATGGTGTTTGATATGAAAAGGTTTGGGGAAAATCATGCTTCCGATCTCCCAGCATACTTTGAAAGGATAGATGTTGGTTCATCATGTTTACTCCCAGTGCATATTCCCAATCTCCGTTTCGTTTCATTGAAATAAAATCAAGTTCATAGCCTGATCCGCCGTATGTTTCACTTAATGCGCGGCTGCGGCCAAACTGATTAGCCACGCTTGCCAGTTCCTTTACAGCCCTGACGTTGCCAAACTGATCCGGCCTGTCTGTGGTGTTATTAAATAACATATCGATGCCAGGGATTTGGTGGTATGGGTACATCGCCATATTATCACCGCCATGGACGGGCACTGGCCAACCATGTTCCCAGTAATGGCCGGTCCATTTAAGATGATTTTTCTTTGTATACTCATGCCAGGGAACTGACCAGCGATCGATAAACATATTTAACAATACGGCATAGTAATCATGTCTTATCTTGTGCCAGTCGCCGCTCTGCTCAAAAAGGCTGAGCAGATGGGGTTCAAGATCGTAATTCCATGTTTTCCTGAATACATTAAACAGGTCGGGGGTCCATCTGACAGTCCTGCCGGCGGGAGGACTAATATTTGGTTCGTCGGTGAAGATTCCAGGAATCGTCTTCCCAAATTCATCGCCAACAGATTTTTCATACCCAGACATGGTCACGTCAATAAATTTCCCGGTGACCCCCTTGTATAACAAGTCGACATAAGAGTAACCCGCAAACCTTTTGCTCTTCCCGAAATACTCAATTTCCAGAGCTTTGAAAGGTCCCTTTTTTCCCACATAGCTATCGGCATCGGATGTGATATCCTTCACCACATCCCCTTCAACTATATAGACATGACTATAAGCTTTTCCAGGTTCTGGTTCCCAAACCGGCATTTCCACAAGTTTCATTCCAACACCCTTGTTATAAGATTCCGGCATCGAAGCCGGTACAAGCCCGCCAGCAAATCCACTGGGGTAGGAATTCTCATCATAGATCCACAGGCTGATACCCAGTTCCTTTGCCTTTGTACCGGCATATTTTACAAGGCTGAACCATTCATCCGACAAATATTCAGTAATCAGTCCGTAGCGGGGATGGATGAAAACTCCACCAAAACCCTTATCCTTAAAATCAGCCAGTGATTCATCGATCATTGCGTGGCTTACCTTCTCGTTCCACACCCAAAATGGCACAGTCCTGAAACCGGAGGGAGGATCCGCGAATAACCCTTTAATATCAGTAAAAGCAGTGAAATGATCCTTTGCTGTTTCTGTATTTTTCCGTGTGCAGGAAAACAGGGTGCATGCTACAAGGAAAAGGATAGTGAATATTCTCATAAGTTAATGCATTACTGATATTTGAATCTGATGATGTAAAGTTACAAATAATGAATGATTCCGTTTGTTTAGCCTGGAGTCCATGTATCCCTGAGCCCGACAATTTACTCAATCCTTTTGAATAGTCCTCTTGAATTAAGGATCAGTCTTTTAGTGGCGAGCATGCCTTCCGGTTTTATTATTACTACCACCCCTGGAGGTGAAGAATAGTCGAGGAGTAAGAGATCACCGCTGATTTTCCAGTCCACCTTAATGATTCCGGCGGGATGCGGCACACTTCCCCTGGCCCAGGTAATGGTTGATGTTTGAGGCGCGATAAGTACGCTGTCCGGATCAGAAAATCCGGGATAACCAAGTCGGACACCCAGAACCCGGGTGCTGAGGTAATACGTTGGAGATCCGCTCCATGCATGGCTCAGCGTACCCTGACCTTCACTTTCGGTTCCATCACCGAAATTTTCCCATGCGGTATCGTCATATTTGAGGATCATTGGCGACCAGTATTTGCGAATAAAATACTCAGCCAGATCCTCCTGGCCAATGTCATAAAGGGCTCCAAGCACATAAAAGCTTCCGTAGGGTGTGGCCATTCTTTTCCTGTCGGAATCCCCGATATCGGTCAGTGTATTTATAAAGTGTTTTTTCAGGGCTGAATCCTGCTCAGGTGTAGTTTGTCCGAACAGGACAGGCCATGCGCTGGATATAGGATAATAGTGATCTATGGGCTTTCCCTTTTTAAAGCCGTCACGGAAAGCTTTCATATTCTCATCCCAGCATAATTTCTGCATAACATCCTCAGAGGATTGGGCTTCCGTTTTAAAACGTCGTGCGTCTTCCACTTTTCCCAGTTTCCCTGCTACCCATGCCATAGTATTCAGGCTACGGATAATAAGCGATTGGATAGTGGTAAGCGTAGCTGACCTGTCGATCTCTGTCCATTCGATAAATGCGCCTTTTGTTTTAAAAAGTCCGTTTTCAGAACGGGTTTGCAGATATGCATCCACCATATTCTTATACCCTTCATAGTACCTGGTAGCAAACTCCTTATCTCCTGTTCTGTTAAAAGCCCATGCGTAAAACTGAAGCGTAATCAGCGGAAAATCTCCCATGCTGTTTACATTGTTCTTTACTTCCTCTGTTCCGGGTTTCATCAGGTTACTGTACATATCGGCGAACACACTCACGCTTCTCATGATCAGCCTTGAATCACCACTTATTGCAAGTGTGATGGCATATTCCGGAAGGGCGTCACCGGCGTACAAACCACGTTCGCGGAAAGGTGTATCGGTATACGAATCTTCCGCACATACACGAAGGGTACGGTATCCCAGTTCCCAAATCCTGTTCATCATTGGATCCGAGCAGGTGAAACTGCCGTTCTTTTTGAATGGGTATATCTGACTGATCACCCCGGTTTTTTTAATTTTTACGGAACCGCTGTCATTTTTAATATTTATTTGGACGTACCGGAGTCCGTAGGGTTTAAAAGTCTCAAAATGTGCTTTCCCTCCGGCAGCTATGGTACGGGTAGCCGTAAAGATCCCATATCGTTTTAAAATCCAGGGCCGGCCCCGGTGCATATCCTCACTGAAAGCCATATCTATGATCGTACCCTCAGGTGCTTCATAATCAATAAAAAACCGCCCCAGTTTTTTCCCTCCCATATCGAAAACCAACGCCGTGCCTCCCGGATTTAATCCGTCAATTTCAATATCGCCTACCTGTGAAGGGGCATATGGCAGTGACTGATCAAAATTGCTCCAGGCAACTTCCATTGCCGGATTTCCGGCAGACTTCGATCGTTCCTTCGGCACCCATTGCACAGTAAAATCAGCGAAAACTTTCGCGGGATCCTGAAATGGCACCTTTAGGTCTCTTGCTCGTTGTTCATCATCCCCGGGGAAAGGACCAGCCGCCATAAAAGCATAGGGTGAGTGAGTATCTTTGTCAGGAGAAAAGATGAGTCCGGCCTTTTTTGGAACTGCCATATAATAGTCCCACGAGGCCCACACAATTCCATAGCGTACAAAATAATAATTCCATCCTTTATTCAGTTCAAGCTTATACTCCCTTCTGTAGAATTTATCAGGATCTGTAGTATATTCAGTGAGCGGACCTTTGCCGTTGATATAGAAGTCTCCCCACCAAAGGCCAACCGGTACGGTCTGTTTAACGGGGGAGTAAATCCAGGTATAAGCGAAAGCAATTTTATTACTGCCGAATGCATTTGTTGTGCTGTCGGAAGACTGAACTCTGAAGGAGAGGACATCTTCCTCATTCCTGAGCGAATATATACCAAGACATGATTCCGCAAGGCACTCATCCTGCGTGAGATTCGGAATGCTTCGAGCTTTAAATGAGCCAAGCTGCTCCTGGTCTTTCATGACCACAACATTTTTCCAGTAAGCACCGGCATCCGAAGGAGTAAAAATCCCTGCCGGATCTTTCCTGGCATCGTAGCTTTCCATAGGTCCGGTGGCAAATGTCATTTTCGGGGAAGTGGGATCATAGCCTTTCATCCGGTATACTTTCCAATCACCAGGCGTTGCCAGATCCAGCCTTTTCCTTCCCTCCATCGCCTCACCCCAGGCAATAAACAGGCCGTTATGTTCCTGGACCTGGTAGGTGTAAACTCCATTATTCATAACCTCAACAGTAATGAAGTTATGTCCTTTTATCAAATAGGGCGTGATATTGTAGGTATCGTATTCAGGTGATGAGGGATATGACCTCACAGGACCGAAATTGACGAAGACTCCGTTTACTTTCAAATGGTATCGCGACCATGCAAAAAGATGGATGTGTCCGGAAAAATGATTATCCAGTTCAAAGTCCTTCCTGAAAACAAGATAGGTCTGCCTGCCTGAACCGGAACTATCATCCCATACAAAACGGGCATTCGCGTCTACACCGGAAGATGACCTGTCCTGAACACATGAAATAAGGCTCAGGAGGAAGAAAGGAATAATTAAAAATTTTCGCATAGTCATTTTAGTATATATGGATGTAAATAATGATTACTAATTTCAGGAATGACAACGGAGATGGGGGTACATTACCCCCGTTCACCGGTAAAAGGTTTTCCACTAAAACCATTCAAACTCTGGTGAGGATTAATACCGGGGAAATTGTTTCACCCGGTTACCTGGCTTCGATCCTTGCATTCTTATCCGGTGGTCTGCAGAACCACACCAGCTTTTCAACATCGTTCAGACCTTGAGGGAGACTATCCACGCCGGGATATGTATCCATAAAAATGCCAATCATGGTTTTCTGCATTTTTCTAACCCTCTTCTGGTATTCGGGTTTTGCCGCCAGATTTGAGAATTCCCGGGGGTCGGTCTCCAGATTATATAATTTATGAAGGATGCCGCTTGGTCCATAACCGGTGGCATATCCCTGACCAAGATCCCGGGCACCTGTGGTAAAGATGTATTTCCACTTTCCATCGGTCACCATGGCTTTGTTATCAACGAGAAATTCAGCAAATACATGGTCGTTGATCTCCTTCCTGCTGCCTGTGAGCAGGGGCCGCATACTCTTTCCCTGTACTTCTTCCGGAATTGAAATGTTAAGAAAATCCAGGATGGTTGGCACCACATCGATGAACTCAACAAGCGCATCATTCTTTTCACCCTTGCCGTATAATCCCCCTGTATAGAAAATAAGCGGTGCCTTTACTGCGGGATCCCACATGGTATGTTTTTCGAACCGCTTATGATCGCCCAGTAGGTAACCCTGGTCACCGAGATAGATGATCATTGTGTTCTCGTCCAGGTTCAGTTTGTCAATCTCGTTCAGTATCTTGCCGATATTCTCATCCAGGTATTCAACCGAAGTGTAGTAGGAAGCAATGATACCCTGCTTGTCCTTTATTGAAAGGTCTCGAAAGATAGCCGGAATAAAGCGGTCATCCTCAGGACTTCCTTCCGGCACCGGCATATCTCCCGGTCGGTATTTGTTTCGGTATTCTACCGGGAAATTGAAGGGGGAATGCGGTTCATGAAAACCTACCCACATCAGGAAGGTGGTATCCTTATTCGCTCTGAGGAATTCAATGGCCTTCATTGCATCCCAGGCAGCAGGTCCGTCGGCAGCCCATTCAGCCGTAGGCAGGTAATCAGCATTCAGCCAAATTCTCGCCGGATCCTGGAAAGGATGCCATGGACCAAGTGTTTTTATTGAATCGGGAATAGGCGGTGGGGGATTCTCTCTAAGCCATTCTCTCCTTTCCCTCTCGTCAACCATAACATCGAAACCATGACGGGGCGGTATACTGTCATTATAATTATTGAAATGAGTCTTCCCTATTACGCCGGTAACATAGCCATGCATCTTGAGGATCTCAGCCAGTGTAAGATTCCCTTTATCAGGAAACGGTGTAGTAAGAAGTGTGACACCGGTTGAATGAGGGTACTTCCCGGTAAGAAGAGATTGACGGGAAGCACTGCAAACAGGTGCATTTGAATAGCCATCGGTAAAAATTGTACTCTTTGCTGCCAGGCGGTCAAGATTCGGAGTTCGTACCAGAGAGTTACCGTAACAACCGACAACATCAGAAGAATGGTCATCCCCAATCAGAATGACAACATTTTTGATTTTTACTTCCTGGTTTTTACTGACCTGGCATGAGGGCAGAAATGCAGAGGTAATTATTCCGGGCAGGAGAAGTCCTCCGATAAATTTTTTAGTGCTTGCATCCATAGCATTTGTATTTCTTACAGTTTCCCTGTAGCTGTAGTATATGGTTTATCTGCGGTCTGACATGCGGCCGGTATTGATTCCGACCGGATGACACTCTAAAATTAAGAAATGATATCCCTCCTTCGACCGAAATGATGAAAAATTTATTCGTTTCCTCATCCAGAGGAAGTATTCTCCCGGGGTATCGAACAAGGATATTTTTTAAAATGGAATATTATAAGCAAATGTATCCATATAAATTTCATAAAATCATGCAATTACAAAAGTTGATATCATAATTTGACGAATACTGACCGAACTGGAAGTCTTACAAATCAAGTCGGAAGAAAATAATTAATACAGTTTTTATTACGCATCTTAACCAAGTCACGACAGATTGAAATATTTTTATATTTTTGAAATTACATATGAAAACCTCAGATCCGTCATCCAGTTTTAAATCAGAATTTACTATTTCGGAAGACCTTCTCGACGACTACGGCCATGTCAATAATGCCAGGTACCTCGACCTCTTTGAGCGGGCCAGATGGGAGATCCTTGATCTCAACGGTATGGGAAGGGAAATGGTCAGGAATACCAGGCGGGGTCCGGTAATTATGGAGGTAACCGTCCGCTTTAGCCATGAGATAGGTGCAGGCGAAGTGATTACCATTGAGACTTGCAGCCGGCGCAAAGATAACCGTATCTTTTATTTCGACCAGGTTATGAGAAATAGTAAGGGCACCGCTTGCAGCAAGGCTGTCTTTACGGCAGCTTTGTTCGATATGGAAAGCAGAAAAATGATACGAGCAGATGAAAAATGGTTAAAAGCATTCGGATTTTAATTCTACTTACCCTGGCAGGTTTCAGCGGGACGTTGAGTCTCCACACTGAAAATTCTGATTCCGTGATTACCTTGAGGAGGGAGAAGCGATAATTGCAAGAAGTCTTCTCCTCGGACTGTCCTTGAGAAAGTCAGGGAGCGTATTACTTAGCTTGAGGAGTCAAACGATGTCATTGTCGAATTAAAGAGATTTCTTGCGGAGAGTAGACTGAAGCCGGTCCTATTTACAAAAGAAGCCGTTTAAAGCTCACGTATAACGCAAAAAAGTGTATCTTAACGGTGAAAATTCCGGAAGATTAAAACGAAATTTTTTTAGCAATGATCTGTGAATATCTACCTGAAAGGCTGACTCATATGTCTATCTTTGGATACCTTCACTTTCAGATTTCAACTACCCTCCGGAAGCACAACTGGACAGAATCTCAGAGATTTTTATTGAAAAGTATACCAGACTGATCCCAACCGGTCAAATTATGATCAATGCGGACAGAAAAAATACAGCACAGCAGGGAAGTGATTCAATTCTCCGGCATGCAGAATGAAGTGATGTTGTTGGATGGTCACGAACCATGTATTGAAGCTGTATGTAAGGCTGATTTTTTTAAATATTTTTTTTTGACACATTGTCTTTTGCTATTTTTCAGGATTAATATTGAGTACCTAAATTTCAAAAACCACTCACATGAGACTTAAATCATTCATCTTCTTTCCTGTACTAATTTTCATGCTGTTTCTTTTGTCATGTCAGGGCAAAAAGCATGCGTATATGTTAAATCAGCTAACCTGTGAGCTCAGGACCAATCCAGTCGGTATTGACACACAGATGCCAAGGTTTTCCTGGGAATTAGCAGATACAGGCAGAGGTGCGATGCAAACGGCTTACCAGATTATCGTTGCCACAAGTGAGAAAAATCTGACGGAAAAGAAAGCTGACGTATGGAATTCCGGGAAAGTGGAATCCGGGCAATCCACCCTCATTCCTTATTCCGGACCATCACTCCAATCAGCTACCATTTATTATTGGAAGGCAAAAATATGGGATGGAAATGGTGAAAGTCTTGGCTACAGTAGTACTTCAAGTTGGGAAACCGGACTGCTCAATACATCCGACTGGAAGGCCTCGTGGATTGGATTTAAAGCAAGAGACGTTGCCGGCACTACTGTCCCGGAGAATACAGAACGATTAAGATCCATCTTGCTAAGGAAAGATTTTAACCTTTCAGGGAAAGTCAAAAAAGCGCGGGTATATATTTCCGGCCTGGGAAGTTACGTCCTGTACCTGAACGGCAAAAAAGTCGGGGATGATCTCTTCAGGCCGGGGTGGACTGATTACAGGAGACGCGTTCAATATCAGGTTTATGATATCACATCTATGCTGAACCAGGGTGAGAATGCAGCCGGTATTATGCTCGGTAATATGTGGTGGACGAGTGGACTTGGATGGAATGGTGCTGCGGTTTATTCAAAAGGTCCGTTGAGAGCTATAATGCAAATACAGATAGAATACACAAACGGTAAAACCGAAGTCTTTGGAACCGATAAAAGCTGGAAGGGTCAGCTCTCCCCTGTTACCGATAATTCCATCTATCATGGAGAGACCTACGATGCCCGTCTTGAAATCCCAGTATGGGCACAGCCGGGTCTTCAGGATGAAAAATGGTATGAAGTCGGAAACATCCCCATGGAGAACATAGAAGTTTCAGCAGCTACCGGACCTCCAATACGGATCAATGAAGAGCTGATGGCTCAGAAAATCACCGAAGTCCGGCCTGGTATCTTCGTTTTCGATTACGGCACAAACCTGGTTGGTGCAGAACGACTTAAGGTAAGCGGTAGCAACGGCGATACGGTTGTAATGAAGTTTGCCGAGCTTCTTCATGATGATGGCACGGTTGCCCAGGAAAATCTGCGATCGGCAAAAGCAACCGACAGGTACATTCTCAAAGGTGTCGCCCCCGAAGTGTGGGAACCCTCCTTTACATATCATGGTTTTCGCTATATACAGGTGGAAGGTTTCCCGGGAACTCCGGAGAAGGAAAATCTCATTGCCCTTAGATTTAACTCAGATGCTGAGGTAACCGGGCATTTTGAGTGTTCCAACCCTCTTCTAAACAAGATATGGCAAAATGTTCTGAACGGGCAAAAGGGCAATTTGATGTCGGTTCCCACAGATTGTCCGCAGAGGGATGAAAGGCTGGGCTGGATGGGTGACGCTCAGATCTTTGCTCCCACGGCAAGTTATAACATGAATATGATGCGCTTTTTTGAAAAGTGGATGCGTGACATTACTGACAGTCAGGACAAGAGTGGATTCGTTTACGATGTGAATCCGGCCATCGTTGTAGAAGGTCCGGCAAAAGCGGGCTGGGGCGATGCGATCACGGCCGTTCCATGGGTGGTTTATAATTTCTACGGAGATAAAAAAATCCTCAGTGAAAATTACGAAGGGATGAAAGCCTGGGTTGAGTACATGAGGCGAAAGAGCATTGATCACATCTACCGCTGGAGCGACAAAGCCGGAGACTGGGAAGGTTACGGTGACTGGATTTCGGTGGAAAAGTCGCCCACGGAACCCATCTCAGCAGCCTATTATTACTACAGCACGAAAGTCCTGTCCAATGCTGCCGGTATTCTCGGTAAAAAAGATGAGCACGACATGTACGGCAAACTTGCTGACAGTATTGCTCTGGCGTTCCAGGACAAGTTCTACCAATCTTCGAAGAAGAATTACCCAGGCGAAACACAGACAGCCAATCTCATTCCGCTCACGTTTGGAATTACACCTGATACCCTTCGGGAGGTCATCGCTGAAAATGTTGAAAAAAATGTGGTGTTGAAAGGTTATCACCCTTCCACCGGATTTCTCGGCACGCCGCTGCTTCTTCCAGTTTTGAGCGAATACGGATACAATGATGTTGCGTATAAGACGGCTATAAGTGAAGAGTACCCTTCATGGGGGTATATGCTGAAGAAAGGCGCTACCACAATGTGGGAGCTTTGGAACAGCGATAGTGAACCCCCACAGGGCATGAATTCACGAAATCATTTTGCCCTGGGTTCAGTTGTGGAATGGTACTACGGCTATCTTGCGGGGATCAGGCCGCTTGAACCCGGCTTTAAAAAAGCGCTCATTGCTCCCATGCCTCCCGATGGGCTGGAGCATGCTGCGGCAAGCCTGAAAACACTCTACGGAGAACTTTCCGATAGCTGGACACGATCAGATGCTGATTTCACCCTTGTTGTGAATATCCCGGCAAATACCACTGCACTTGTCAGGATACCTAATCTGTTTCCGGGAGGATATACCCTTTCAGAATCTGGCACACCATGGCTGGATGATGGCAAAGTCCTTGGCGAAGAATCTATGTTTACCCTTGAAAGTACGAATGCAAATACAATAAATGTTAACCTGTCCTCAGGAAATTATACATTCAACTTAAACAAAAAATAAAAAAAATGAAAAGATTGCTTAGTTACATTAAAACCGGAACTACAATTTTGGCTACAGCCGGAATACTGATGGCTGCTGTTCTTACTTCCTGCAAAGAACAGGCGAAATATCCTGACTCATATGGTCTGGCACTTTATACAATCAGGGATTATATGAAGGAGGACCCGGTCAGATCACTGCACAAAGTAGCTGATATGGGTTACAAATATGTTGAAGCCGCCGGTTATAACCTTACGGAAGGAACCTTTTATGGATTTAAACCGGCAGAATTCAAGAAGATGGTGGATGAAGCAGGTCTGGAGTTGGTTTCGAGTCATATAAGTGTTGAACAGCTTATGAATGAAAACGGCGATTTTGATGTGGAAAAAGCAACAAAGATGGTCGATGATCATGCTGCAGTGGGGATAAAATACCTGGTAAGCGCTCACATTGGAGAGAAATACAGAGCCACACCAGAAACATATAAAATTATAGCCGATGTATGTAACAAGCTTGGTGAAATGACCAAAGCAAAAGGCTATGGTATGCTTTACCATAATCACGCCTTCGAATTTGATCCGATAGGTGGCACGGATGGATACTCGGTTTTATTGGAGAACCTCGATCCTCAGCTGGTCAACTTTGAGTTAGACTGTTATTGGGCCAAAAGGGCAGACAAAGATCCCGTGACGCTCATCTCATCTCACAAGGGACGTTTTAAAGCCTTGCATCTTAAGGATATGGCCAACGATGAAGAAAAAAGTTTCGCCGAAATCGGAAAGGGTACGATGGATTACAAAGCCATTATTCAGGCCGGATTTGCGGAAGGCGTTGAGTACTTCCTGGTGGAGCAGGACAGAAGCAAGCGCGATGCTATGGAAAGTGCCATGATAAGTTGTGAATACCTAAGTTCGATAAATGAAGAAAACCAGGAATAGTGACCGGTCAAAGAAAAAATCAATACCTATGAAAAATATAATCCTGACACTTTTTTCAGTGGCAATACTTAACGGCTGTACCACCAGTCCGGCAGGGCGATACTATATTACGGATTACGGTGCCAGGTCGGGTGAAGACATCATCAATACGATATCCATCAATAAAACGATAAACACTTGTAGTCAAAACGGTGGGGGAACTGTAATTATCCCGACAGGTACGTACTATAGCGGTACGATCATACTCCGCAGCAATGTGGAACTCTACCTCGAGCATGGTGCCATACTGAAAGGAAGCAACAATCTTGCTGACTATGACACTATCAATGCCGTTGGCGGACTGATCTATTCCAATAACAGCCGTAATATTTCCATTACCGGTACAGGAACGATCAACGGGAACGGCACACATTTTCACATTCCCGGAAAAATGCATATAGCCGGTGATCTTCAGCGGAATTTCATCCGGCAGGGCGAGAGCTACCTCCGCGAAGGCGCAACATTTGCCGACGGCCCCATAGCATACGATCACCGGCCGGGTATGATGATTGTGATCATGAACTCAGAAAATGTCAAAATCAGTAACATCACTCTGAAAGACAGTCCAGAGTGGACTTTCAGGATTGGCGACTGTGATAATGTCATCATAAAGGGCATCAACATCCTTAACAATCTCCTGATTCCAAACAATGATGGAATTCATTGTACAAATTCACGCAACGTAGTCATTTCCGATTGCGATATCAGGACGGGCGATGACGCAATTATCGTCACCGGCTTTTCATCTGAGATCAACATTCACGGCCAGGCTGAAGAACGAAGTGTGGTGCAGAAATACGGAAATAAGACAGGCATTGCCGAAAACGTTACCGTAACAAACTGCACACTGCAGAGCCGTTCCAGCGGTATAAGGATAGGATATGGTGAACATCCGATAAGGAACCTTGTCTTTTCTAATATTGTAATTTACGATTCAAACCGCGGTATCGGCGTTTTTGCAAGGGATACAGCCTCGATTGAAGATGTGCTTTTTTCAAATATCATCATAAGGAACAGATTGCATTCAGGTCATTGGTGGGGAAACGGTGAACCGATACATGTTTCATCAATAAACCGGACAGAAGGTATGCAGGCAGGAAGGATTCGCAATATCAGATTTTCAAATATTATCGCTGAAAGTGAAACTGGGATCCTGCTCTGGGGAGATCAGCCGAGCGCCCTGGAAAATATTGATTTCGACCGGGTACAGCTGCATATACGAAACTCTCCCCTTGCCAGGGATTATGGTGGAAATTTTGATCTAAGACCCTCAGCCAATCTTGAATATGCAATTTTCAAGCATGACATTCCCGGCTTGTATGCACGGAATGTAGACAACCTGAAGATCAAAGAATTCGACCTGAGCTGGGATCACAATGTGGCTGACTATCATTCCTATGGCATTGAGGCAGAAAACATTACCGGACTATATATTGATCCGCTCAGTCATTTCCCAGCAGCACCACAATCGGGTGAGCGCGATATTTCACTTAAAAATGTTCTAAAGGCCGGCCATTGAGACGATTTATCCATACAATTTTCATCTTCCTGATTTCGCTGAATATATATGGTCAGGAACACCATCCCCTCTGTGACCGTGATACTTCCGATTATGGCCATTATATGAGCCGCACACTTTCGCTTTTGGGTACCAGTAAACCAGGCAGTGCGGCCGATATAAATATTATCGTGTACGGGCAGTCGGTCAGCAAACAAGAGTGGTGGTTACTCCTTAAAGAGAAAATTGAATCGAAATTTCCAGATGCCAGAATCCACATGGTCAATAAATCTGTGGGTGGCTTTTCTTCACAGAAATTATGGAAAACCACTGAATATGATATTCTTCCATTCTATCCTGACCTGGTGATATTTCATGTGTTTGGATCTCATACCGATTATGAGAAAATTCTTAGGATGATACGGAGCAGAACCTCTGCCGAGATGCTCGTGTGGAACGATCCATATACCAGGGCAGACAGTTGGTCCGACACGATGTCATATCATCTGATACCCTCTTTCTGTGAAAAATACAAACTCGAGTTTGCCAATATCAGGGATAAATGGATGACATATCTGACCAGCCACGGTCTCACAGGAGACGAGCTCACTGTCGATGGCACTCACCTCAACGAAAGAGGGAACCGCCTACTGGCAAACCTGCTGTTTGACTATTTCAGCTTCGATCCATCCCGGGAAGCTGACCCATATCATCTGGTGGATACGGTTACCACCCAGGATTCGGGACCGGGTCCATTATCTTTCAGATTTACGGGTAACCGTGCCGATCTGTTCATGGAAGCATCCGTTGGTGATACAGTAAGGGCAAAAGTTCTTTTCGATAACCATTCGCCCTCATCCATTGATGATATTTATTACAATACCCGACCGAATGCAGACAGCACCCTGGACTGGCCTTGGCAGACCGGCGCAGTAATCCATACTTCAAACCTGAACCATCGCGACTGCGAAAAATGGACGTTAGAAATGACTTCCATGGATGACAGCATATCCTCATTCCGGTTCAGGATCTATGGCTCACTTACGGGCTATGATGGGAATGGAATAAGTTCCGAGAAATTTATCTCCAATTCCGGTAAACTTATTATTGAACCTGACGATTGGTTTATTAAACCAGCATGGGACAGGTTCAAGGTAGATTTTCGCCCGGGATACACCATAACATGGGAAGTCAGGGCGACTTTCGCTGATTATATCGACAATATCGACCAATTGAATTATACCCTTATCCAGGGTACTGAAAACAGGTCGCATTTTATCCGGCTCATCCCGTTCCAGGATAGATCCATACCCATAAAGAGCATTGTCATCTACAAACCATTTTTATTATCAGAATAATTCCATAAGTTTATGTCATAGACAGGCAATTTTTCACCTTCGAATATGCCCTCAGGTAGTACCTTGGAATCTCCCGCAGGAAACAGTAAATGATATGTAAAACGTTATAATTCAATAGAATGAAAAAAATACATATACTAATAATTTCACTGGTATTTCCCATTAGCATAGCTGTATGTCAGCCCGTGGCGGTATCGGGATATTTTACACAGGGCACCATCATGGAAGATCTAAGCATGAGCAGTAATATCCTGGGATATGATGTATCCTACGCCATCTACCTGCCTCCGGGATATGAACAGTCAACGCAGCGTTACCCGGTGGTTTACCTGCTTCACGGGTATTCCGACGATGAGACGGCATGGATTCAGTTCGGACAGATCCGTGAAACCGCCGACCGTGCTATTGCCAACCGGGATATACCACCCATGATCATTGTCATGCCCGACGCCAAAGTAACATGGTATGTGAATGACAAAGCTGGTAAGGTTCGCTATGAAGATATGGCATTTAAGGAATTTATACCTTTCATCGACGCCAGCTACCGCACCAGGGCAGAAAAGGCATTCCGTGCCGTTGCCGGACTCTCCATGGGTGGCTACGGTTCGCTGGTCTGGTCGCTCCATCACCCCGATATGTTCACAGCTTGTGCGGCGTACAGCTCAGGATCCTTTACCGATCAGGAGATCATCGACATGCCCGAGAAACAGTATTTCGGATGGTTCAAAGACATTTATGGTGTCGGGAAGAATGACGACAGAATATCTGATTATTATAAGGAAAATTCACCGGTTGATATGATGGCAACGCTTCCAAAAGAGCAGATCGAAAAGGTCAGATTTTATATGGATTGCGGGGATGATGATTTCCTGTACAAGGGAAATTCAGCCTTGCACACAGTGATGCGTGACCGCGAAATTTATCATGAGTACCGTGTAAAGAACGGCGCTCATAACTGGGCATACTGGAGAACTAACATTATCGACGGATTGATATTTATCGGTGACAGATTTCACCGTTAGACCTTTAGATGAACATGTCGGTTTAGAGTTAAAAAAGGCGTATTTTGCCCTTTCGAGTTAAACGTTGTCAGTTGAGCAACAAGGAATAGTATTTGTAACCAACCGAGATTGCCCGGATGCAGAATCTTTTAAACCTTTCGCAATGCAAGTGGCGTTTCCGTAATATCAGTGACGATAGGTTCTTCAGTGCGGTCGTTCCAGGCTGTGTTCATACAGATCTGTATAAGAACAGGCAAATTCCGGATCCATTCTATGGCCTTAATGCAAAAAAACTACAGTGGATCGAGAAAGCGTCGTGGGAATATAGCTGTGAGTTCAATGTAACAGCCGAAATGCTTCGATGGCATGGTTTAAGCCTCCTGTTTAAAGGGCTGGATACCTACGCAGATGTCTTTCTCAACGGGAAATTTTTGTTCAAAGCGGAGAATATGTTCGTTCCGTGGGAGCATGATGTGAAAAAAATACTTACGGAAGGAAGCAACAACCTCAAAGTAATCCTTCACTCGCCATTTCTAAAAGGTTTGGGGAAGTATAAGAAACTTCCATACCACCTTCCCGCCAATAATGATGCAAGCGACTTCAGGGTAAGTCCGTTCACAAGAAAGGCTCCTTACATGTACGGCTGGGACTGGGCACCCAGGCTCCTGACAAGCGGGATCTGGAAAGATGTGCTTCTTGTGGGAAACGAAAAAGCCGGCATACGCGACACCCAGGTTATTCTCAGATCACTTTCGGAGGAGGAAGCAACTCTTTCGGTTGAATCGGCGATGACTTGTGATAAACCTGGGCAACATAAGATCCAAATCCGCATCGATAACGAAGTCTCCACAGAGCTTTCAACATTTTTGCCAGAGGGTGACTCACATCACAGCTTTGAGATTCGGGTGCCTCATCCGAAACTATGGTGGCCACGGGGTTTTGGAGACCAGCATCTCTACTCTTTCAGGATCATACTCTCAGACGAAGAGAATTTTCTGGATGAGTTCAAAACCTCCACAGGGATCCGTATCATTGAACTGGTGCGTGACAGGGATGAAGAGGGACATTCCTTCCATTTCAAAATTAATGGAAAAAACATCTTTATCAGGGGTGCAAACCTTATTCCCGTCGACTTTTTCGTGTCCGGTGTCAAAGAAAAAGATTACGAGGCTCTGACCGATAATGCCATCGCTGTAAATATGAACATGCTCAGAGCATGGGGCGGTGCCGTATATGAGGACGATTACTTTTACCAGCTATGTGACCGAAAGGGAATTATGGTGTGGCAGGATTTCATGTTCGCCTGTGGTATGTACCCCTCGGATAAATCATTCCTTGCCCAGGTCGGAAATGAAATAAAGCATCATGTTATAAGACTCCGAAATCATCCCTCTGTAGTGTTATGGTGCGGAAATAACGAAATCCTGGAGGGCTATCATACCTGGGGATGGAAAGACGAACTGAACGGATTCGCCGATGAGGCATTTGAGTCGTATAAGCGCATCTTTCATGAATTAATTCCTGGTATTTTAGAGGAGCTGGACCCGACCCGACCTTATTGGCCCTCCTCCCCTTTCAGTGGTGAAGAATCAATTATCAGCCTGAAAAGTGGCGATTATCACTACTGGGATATTGTGAAAAAAATCCTTCCTATTACTTCGTACCAGGAAAATATCGGACGGTTCATGAGTGAATATGGATTTAAGTCCTACCCTTCGCTGAAAACCATTGAAGAATTTGCCGGCACGGATGGTCACAACATCCATTCGGAGACCATGGAGTTTCACCAGGGCTGGCCTGGTGGTGCTGAATTGGTTGAAAAAAATCTTGAGTGGTTTTATTTGCTCCCGTCGAATTTCAATGATTTTATTTATTTGTCGCAGTTACTTCAGGCTGATGCCATTAAGGGTGCTATTGAGGCACATCGGAGAGCTAAACCTTATTGTATGGGTACTCTGTACTGGCAATTTAACGACTGCTGGCCAACTGCCTCCTGGGCTGGAATTGATTATTTTGGAAGATGGAAAGCACTTCAATACCAGCTCAAGACTGCCTATAGCGATCTGCTGGTATCTGCAGTGATGAAAAAGAATAAGGTCAGTGTTTATCTTATCTCAGATTTGCCTGAAGAATTACCGGTAGCCGTAAATCTAAGGATCATGGATTTTCGCGGAAATGAGATATTCTTTATAAACCTACCGGTAACTGCTGATCCGGGGAAAACAATCAGGATCTTTGAGCAGGACCTTTCACAACTTCGGCTCACCGAAGAACCAGACAGGTATTTCCTTGATATGAATGTATTCCGAAAGGACCATCTCCTGTCGCATAATTCCTTCTATTTTGTCCGGCCAGGAAATTTGAAACTTGAAGAACCCGGTCTGGAGATGAAATCCGAGAAAGTTTTCGATAAAATATTTCTATTTCTCAAAAGCTCAAGGCTGGTGAAAAATCTTTACATTAACCACAACGAATTCGATGGTTTTTTCAGTGATAATTTCTTTGACCTGTTGCCTGGCGAAGAAAAGATCGTAATTTTTCAGTCAGACAAGAAAAGTCCCTCAACCGGGTCATTCACGTTACTCAGCCTGTACGATGTTTTGAAGAAGAACAATAAATTGTAAACCGTATGCAGATGTCGGATTTCAATAAATACACATGCCGAATCCTGCAGGGTTCCTGAACTACACCCGCAAAACCCTTGCAAAACCATAAAAATGAAAACAATGAAAGGTATCTTCGGACTGTTTATTCTTACAACAATAATGCTCTCCTGTACATTTCGCTCGCCTCAAAATAAGGAAATCAGGTCACTCTCAGATAACTGGGAGTTCAGCAGAGTTGGCGACAAGGTATGGTATCCGGCTGTTGTCCCTGGTACTGTTCATACCGACCTGATGCAAAACAACCTCATTCCCGACCCGTTCATTGGCTTTAATGAAGACAGCGTTCAGTGGATAGAAGATAAAGATTGGGAATATAAAATGAGTTTTGTGATGAGCCTCAAAGACCTTGCCTACAACAACATCGAACTTGCCTTTGAGGGTCTGGACACCTATGCCGACGTTTATCTGAACGATAGTCTATTGCTACAAGCCGATAATATGTTTATAGCCTGGGATAAGAATTGTAAGAAGTATCTGAAAGAAGGAAAGAATGATCTAAGAATATACTTCAGGTCACCGGTAAAAACAGGCATGGATAAGCTGAGAAAGCTTGATTACAACCTGATTGCAACAAATGAACAGGCGCCGGCTGACAAAAAAACAAATGTTTTTACCAGGAAAGCACCCTTCCATTATGGCTGGGACTGGGGCCCGAGACTGGTGACCAGCGGAATATGGAGACCTGTAAATCTTCGCTCCTGGAATGACGTTATTATCCGGGATGTTCACCTCATTCAGCAAAATTTTAGTCCGGACGAATGTTCATATCAGGCCGGACTCGAAATTCAGTCATCGGAAGGAGGACAGTATGAAGTCAGTATTCTGGCTGACGGCACGGAGATGGCCAGCACGCCGGTGGATCTTAAAAAAGGAATGAACAGCGTTGACCTTGAACTTAATTTTGAACACCCGGAACTCTGGTGGTCAAATGGTCTGGGTAAAGCGAAACTTTATGATGTGGAAGCCCGGATCGTAAAATCAGGAACCACCCTTGATGCCAAATCGGTAGAGCTGGGCATTAGAAAAATCGAACTGGTTCAGGAAGTCGACTCGGTGGGACGAAGCTTCTTTTTCCGACTCAACGGGATTCCTGTATTTATGAAAGGATCAAATTATATCCCTGGAGATATCTTTATCCCCTCAGTTACTCCGGAAAAATATGAACGTGTTGTCAGGGAAGCTGCCGATGCCAATATGAATATGCTGAGGGTTTGGGGAGGTGCCATTTATGAAAACGATATTTTTTACGACCTGTGCGACAGGTATGGGATCCTCGTATGGCAGGACTTTATGTTTGCATGCGCTCTTCAGCCGGGGGACAGTGCACATTTGGAAAATATCAGGAAAGAAGCGGTTTATAATGTAAAAAGGCTTAGAAATCATCCGTGTATGGCACTTTGGTGCGGCAATAATGAAAATCTTATCGCATGGCATAACTGGGGATGGCAAGACAAGTATACATCTGAGCAACGGGACTTTCTATGGAAAACCTATACAGAGATCTTCTATTCGATTCTGCCTGAGGCTGTAAAGGATTACGATCCTGCGTTAAGCTACTGGGCCTCATCGCCCCAGTCTTTCGGAGATACACTTCCTGACGGAAAATCCGGTGACGAACATGACTGGTCGGTGTGGTTTGCCTCAAGTGACTTTAAAGATTATGGCAATCATTCCACGCGTTTTGTCAGTGAATACGGTCTCCAGTCATTCCCACAAATGTCGACGCTGGAGTATTTTGCGAAGCCTGAAGACATGACCATGTTCAGCAAGGTCCTGGACCATAGGCAACGATGCCGCATGGACTGGATGGAACCTGGATTTAATGGCAACGATTTGCAGCTCAGGTACATAAAACGTTATCTCCCCGAACCTGGAAATTTTGAGGATTTCGTCTATCTCAGCCAGATCTCACATCAGCTTGCCATGAAGGAAGCTATCGAAGCCCACAGGCGCATGATGCCGGTTTGTATGGGTTCTCTCTACTGGCAGATTAATGACTGCTGGCCAACGATATCCTGGGCCAGTGTCGATTATTTTGGAAACTGGAAAGCGCCTCATTATCAAGCACGGCGATCGTTTGAAAGGATAATCCTGGCGCCTGAACTGAAGGAAAACAAGATTGAATTGTATGTTGTATCGGATGATACTGCCAACATAGATGCAATACTTCAACTCCAATGGCTGAGTACAGAGGGCACTATTGTGGGTAAGACAGACAGCCACAACATCCGTATTCAGGCCAATACTTCCACACTGCTTGCTACTGTGGGTATCCCGGAAAAAGAATGTAACAGACCTTCTGATGCGACTTATTTGATTGCCAGGATTGTACGTGAAAACAATGTGATCACTGAGAAACTGATACCCTTCTGCAAACCGAAGGAAGAGAAACTCCGGCATGCTGATATTCGTAGCACGGTAACGAAGACAGAAACCGGATATAAGATAGTACTCGGAACTACCATCCCTGCAAGATTCGTAAGACTTGAATTGCCGGGTATGCAGGGTTCGTTCAGTGACAATTACTTTAATCTGCTTCCCGGCAGTGATAAGACCATCGATTTCACCTCCTCAACATCCAACGTGGAAGGATCCAGTCAATTGAGAATAACCTGTCTGAATAATTTATAAAAACATTCTCACTAATCCCGTGTTATAGCCTTGGCAGTTTGAAGAACCTGCGTTGGAGATTCGTGTCCGCAATATTGATTCCTCATCGAAAAATGTGCACCGAAGCATAGCCAGGCCATAATTCGATTTCTGCCAGAAATATAGAACACCTATGAAACCTTGCTGTAGTGAATACTGCAGTATAAAGTCTTATGCTATGACACATCCAATATTTGAGAAAAAATTCAAAAAGTTCAGGGAATGGCTGATGAAGATAAGGATACCGGGCCGTTTGATATTCATTGTGATGGGGACAGTTTCTACCTTATGGTTTCTCATCAGGGTACTTCCAAAACCACAAAGGGCAGGTTATCCTTGTATGAAGGCTGCTTTCCCGATCATGTCTGGTTTTATCATCTGGCTTCTGACAGTCAGTGGTTCAATCACTGCCTTTAAACTTGCCGGGAAGAGCCTCCGTGCACGTAGATTTCTTGTTGGTGGTGCTATGCTCCTCGCATCGGCAGGCATGGGTGTTTTTGCCCTCGTTCAGCATCAGAAAAAAGCCGAAGCTGCCGAGCTGTATGTGAGCAATGATATTTTCATTCCAAATGAACCCATGGGCGAGCCGCATGGTATTCATCCGGGACGGGTTGTTTGGATCCATAATGCGGATGCTACAAATGAAAACTGTCCGAACAATGAAAACAGTCCGTATTACAGTCCCGATAATAACAACCAGGAAGTGATTGACGATATGGTAGATACAGCCATCCTTAGGCTTACCGGCGAAAAGAATCTGTCAAACGCCTGGAATGCCATTTTTAAGAACTTTAATGTCGCCAAAGGGAAAGGAGATACAGGTTACCACACTGGTGAGAAGATCTTTATCAAGATCAACCAGGGTACTGCCTCCTGGCTTAGTGTACCTGAGACACTTCAACGTGATTACAGCAGCTGGAAGGGAGGTTACGATCCGGTCTCTGAGACCTCCCCGTTTACCATGCTTAGTATATTGCGACATCTGATCGATACTGTTGGTGTGCCGGAAGAGGACATTTACCTGGGTGATCCGATCGCGCATGTATGGCAGCACACATACGATTACCTTCATTCCAGATATCCCGACATTAAATATGTTGACCGCGATCCCACCTATGAGAATTTGGGTCGCACAACCCTTGATGTACCTGATGATCCGGTAATTATTTATTCCGATCACGGTACGGTAATGCCGAATGCGATTTCCGATAAACTTTACACTCAGATGCAGGATGCCGATTACATGATCAATATGGCGGCATTAAAAGCCCATGCACGTGCAGGGATGACCCTCACAGCCAAAAATCATTTTGGCTCCCATACAAGAACCAGTGCGGAACACCTTCATCCAAGCCTTCCGGCGCCTGAAAATGATACGCCTCTCGAAAGCACCATCGGATATAACAAATACAGGGTTTTTGTCGACATTATGGGTCACCGCCTTCTGGGACAAAATACGCTGCTATATTTTATTGACGGGCTCTGGGGTGGCGGTGAAGCCGTGGAACCCCCGGTTAAATTCACCTCAGCACCGTTCAACAATGACTGGTCGAGTTCGGTCATTGTTTCCCTTGATCAGATCGCCCTCGAGTCGGTCTGCTTCGATATTCTTCGCACAGAGTTTAACAACCCATCCGATTTTACGAAGTACAGGCCACATCTTTATGGTACCGATGATTATCTCAGGCAGGGCGCCGATCGTGCCAACTGGCCGGATGGTATTCTATACGATCCGGAGAATGACGGTACGATCCTGAAATCGCTGGGTGTCAATGAACACTGGAACAATGCCGTGAAACGGCAATATTCACGAAATCTTGGAAAGGAGTACGGTATCGAGCTGGTTACGATTCCGGGGAATCTGGCAGAAGACGACCCTTTCGTTGCGCATGAAGCATCGTCACCACCAGTTTCCGATGGTCAGGGCGATGATGATTGCTGGAAATCAGCTGACTGGTACAACATTGACCATACCTGGATTCCGTGGAACGGAGTGGTTTCACCTTCTGATTTCAAGGGCCGTTTCAAGACTCTTTGGTCCGCTTCGGAAAATCTGATGTATTTTCTTGTTGAAATTCACGACGATGTATTCATTGACGGGTATCAGTACCCCGATGACGGCTATCCAAATTTCGATGTTGTCGAACTCTTTATCGATGAAGACCGTTCCGGCGGTGCACATGTATTTGATAATCCTTCATCTGGTGAAGATGGGGAAAATGCTTTCTCGTATCACCTGGCGGTAAATGCTCCTGCAGACGGCGAGGTTACACACGATTTTGTCGCTTGCGATCTGGCCGGAAAAAGTTGGTCGGATTACCATGTGGCCAATTATGCCGGTAATTTCCAGGATTTCAGTATGCGAAAGGATGGAGATACCTATACCTATGAATTCGCCTTAAAAGTTTACAACTCCGACTTCGATCCGGACAACCCCGAGCTTTCGCGGGTCAGCCTCAGTGAAGGAAAGAACATGGGCGTAAGCCTGGCATATTGCGACAATGATGCCCCCGATGGTGTAAGAGATAATTTCTTTGGCAGCGTTTGGGTAACACAAGCCGATTCCAACAGTCATTGGGAAAATGCGGATGATTACGGGAAACTAATGCTGGGGCCAGCTTCCGGACCGTTAAATCACCCCCCTGGCGTCATAGCCCAACTTCCTGATGTCAATGTTTCGGAATATGGCACTGAAATAACGCTCTTGGAGGATCTATCCTCCTACTTCATGGATGAAGACGGGGACATGATTGACTTCCAGGCTTTCGACACCGATCCCGCTGTGACATTATCTGTTCAGGACAATGTATTATCTGCTGTTGTTGAAGAAAGTTTCTCAGGTCATTCCTCCGTTACTGTCAGGGCTTCCGATCCTGGGAGTATGGTTACTTATTCGCATTTTTCGCTGAACGCAAACAACCGGTCACCGGTGCTTGTCGGTAGTATCCCCGATTACACACTGGCTGCATTGAACGAATCATATATGATTGTTGAAGATATCACCAGTCTCTTCAGTGATGCCGATAACGATGCCCTCAGCTTTACAACGGAATCCGACAATTCCGGTGTTTCAGCTTCCTTCAACGGGAATATGCTGATGATTATGGGATCTGATGGGTTTTCAGGTGATGCCACCATTACAGTGACTGCCAGTGACGGAACGGCGGAGGCATCGGTGAGCTTCATGGTAAGCTATGAAGCCACAGGTTTGGATGAAATATCGATGAGAAGTTCTCTCGTTTGTTTCCCCAACCCGGTGTCAGACGGCTACATGAATGTTCGATTTTCGGCGCCCGGCAATGGTGATGTATTGCTGAAAATTTTCAATATGAACGGCCAGATGGTTATGAACATTCAGACCTCCAAAGCAGCTCCGGAATACAATAGAAAACTCGATCTTTCCGGACTAAGCCGGGGATTTTATCTTTTGGAACTGAACTACATGGGGAACAAGGCAGTATCCCGTTTCACAAAATAAAGACAAGATCAGTATCCGGGATAATTCTATCCGATCCAATAGGATCCGGATTCAAAATAATCCCGGATATTCATTTTTCCCGAAGCCGCGTTTACCGGAGATAATTTAACAATAACGCTACCAGGCATCGTTAGCGGAAAAGTTGCACTGACTATGTATACATACTATTTCATGGAAAAAGGTTACCGTCAGTACGTTGAATAAGACGGGGAATACGTTTAGAGGTAACAGAAGCCAGCCTGGCACCCGCCTACAATCCTCCAGAAATCCGCTTTAAAGGTTATATAGCTGTAAAAAGATGTACGAGGAATTCGAAATCGAATTTTAATTGGCGTGTAGTACTTCCGTGTATCTTTCATCTCCATGTTGATTCCCGGAGTAACCATGTGCTGATTTCAGGGATTATTACTTAGAATTAAACTGAATTACAGGAGAATCATCAATAATAGAAGTGTTTAAAAACCATAAAATAGATTTTTAAGTAGATTTAGGCCGCTAACAAAACAAGCAACTTACTTATTAATCTACTAAAAATGACACATCCAAAGTTTGAGGAGTCCTTCAGGGGGGTTCGTGAAATCCTGAAGCGTATTAAATTGCCTGGAACTATCATTTTCATTTCTATGGGCATTCTTTCCACAGTATGGTTCCTGGTAAGAGTAATCCCGAAACCACAAAGAGCAGCTTATCCATGTATGCGGGCAGCTTTCCCGCTTATGACAGGATTTATTATCTGGCTCGTCAGTATTTCCGGATCTATTGCTGCATTTCGTCTGGCAGGAAAAAATTTCAAAAACCGTAAATATATCCTTGCAGGATCCCTGGTGGTCACTGCACTTGCTTTTGGCATTTTCGGACTGGTCGAGCAACACAAAAAGGCGATGGCTGCCGACAATTATGTAGACAACAACTATTTTGAAGCCAATCAGCCCATGGGCGTTGGCCAGGGCATACATCCAGGCCGCGTTGTATGGATACATAACGCTGATGCAACAAATGAAAGCTGTACAAATGAACAATCTGATCCTTACTACAGCAGCGACAATACCAATCAGACGATTGTAACCAGTATGGTAGAACAGGCTATTCTCAAACTCACCGGTGAAGCCACCATTTCAAATGCATGGGATGGAATCTTCAAAAATTTCAACGTTAAAAAAGGAAGAGGTGAACGTACCTACATAGCCGGCGAAAAAATATTCATTAAAATAAACCAGGGAACTTCATCATGGCTTTCCAATACGACCACACTCGAAAGGGATTTCTCTTCATGGAAAAGTGGTTACAAATATGTGACGGAAACCTCCCCGCAGGTCATCCTGTGTATTCTTCAGCAACTCATTGATGTAAAAGGGATAAATGAAGGCGATATATATGTGGGCGACCCTATTTGCCATGTTTGGCAGGATACCTATGAATACTTGCATGACCAGTACCCAGATGTAAATTATACTGACAGAGACGCAACGTATGCCGGCATGGGTAGAACTACCATTCATCCTTCCATGCAGGACGCAATAATTTATTCTGATAAAGGCAATGTGATGACCGATGCGAAAACGGATGCTATCTACCAGGAAATGGAAGATGCAGATTACCTGATCAACATGGCCGCCTTGAAGGCACATGCCAGGGCAGGTCTTTCTCTCACCGCAAAAAATCATTTTGGATCACACACCAGGGATGGCGCCGGACATTTACATCCCGGACTTCTGGCCCCTGAGAATGACCAGCCAACCAATGCAGGTTACGGCAAATACCGTGTCCTGGTTGATCTGATGGGTCATGAAAAACTTGGTCAGAATACCTGTTTGTATTTTGTTGACGGACTCTGGGCAGGAGATGAAGCTGTTGATCCTCCTTGCAAATTTACCTCTGCACCTTTCAATAATGACTGGTCAAGTTCGGTGATTGTATCGCTCGACCAGATAGCCCTGGAATCGGTATGCCTCGATATCCTCAGGACAGAATTCAATAATCCAAGTGATCCTGCTAAGTACCGGCCCCACTACCTGGGTGTCGATGATTACCTGCACCAGGCAGCAGATCCTGCTAACTGGGCGGAGGGTATCACCTACGATCCTGAAGATGATGGTACGCCGATCGGATCTCTCGGAGTTCATGAACACTGGAATTCTCCGGAAAAAAGACAATACTCCCGGAACCTCGGAAAACCATACGGCATTGAACTGATTACCGTTCCTTCGAGCCTTGCTGAAGATGCACCGTTTGTTGCCAGGGAAGCTGCAACTGTCCCGGTAATCGATGGTGCAAGTAATGATGACTGCTGGAAAACTGCCGATTGGTACAATATCGGTCAGACCTGGATCCCTTATGGTGATGAAATTTCAGAAAACGATTTCAAAGGGCGTTTCAAAGTGATGTGGTCGGCATCTGAAAATCTTATGTACTACCTTGTCGAAATCCATGATGATACCTTTGTTGACGGATATGTATGGCCTGATGGCGCGTATCCCGACTTTGATATCGTTGAAGTATTCATCGATGAAGATCACTCCGGCGGACCTCATGTTTTTGACACCTCGACAGAGAATGCGGAAAATGCTTTCTCTTACCATATAGCCGCCGATGCACCTGCTGACGGAGAAGTCACAAACGATTTTGTGGTATGTGATATAGCTGGAACAGATTGGGGAAATAAAATAATTCCAAATTATGCGGGAAATTTCCCTGAATTTGCAATGAAAAGAAATGGAGACAGATACATGTACGAGTTCTCCATGAAAGTGTACAATGACAGTTACGTAGATTCAAATCCCGAAGCATCGAGAGTGACCCTCGCAAAGGACAAAATCATGGGTATGTCAGTTGCCTATTGTGATAATGACACCCCGGGCACAGCCAGAGACAATTTCTTCGGCAGTGTATGGGTTACGGCTGAAAAATACAACAGCCACTGGGAGAATGCCGATGATTATGGCGTACTCAGACTTGCTGAACCTGGTGAGGTACTCGAAACCTCCTCGCATCCTGGAGCTGTAAATATGTTTGACAAGGCAGTAAATGTGTATCCAAACCCTGTTAGTGACGGATATGTAAATATTAGCTTCAACGACCCTGCAAGCGGTAACGTCAATATCAATATTTACAATGTAAATGGTCAGTTGATGAAGAATTTCAACAGTTATAAGGCCACATCTGACTTCACGGAAAGACTGAATATCAACAATCTGAACAAGGGTGTTTACCTTGTGGAACTCAGGTTCAACAATAAAAACGCTGTTAGACGAATCGTAAAATAAGTAAACGGTTCCAGAACCTTATATACTGTCCCATCACCGGAATACTACGGGGGTGGGACAGTTTTTATTTCCAGTTGGGAAAGCCTTGTTAAAAAAGTGATGACGAAACTTAAACTTTCCTGCCACTTTTACTATTTTTAGCAGTTTTTAGTACATGCCGAAATTCTGACAATTTTGATCTCAATCACAATAATGTAGTAAGAATAAGGTTTAGTACTTCGAAGATTTTCAAAAAGTTTAACGAATTTCAGATATGAAAACACAACCTTTTTATTCAGGTTCTCAGTTAAGTCTACTGGTAATTTTACGGATAGCTATCGGCTGGCATTTTCTGTTCGAAGGCCTGACAAAAGTATTAAGTCCCGGCTGGTCATCCATTGGATATCTTCTCGATTCCAAGGGGCTGTTTTCCGGCATTTTTCATTCTATGGCTGCAAACCCAAATGTGGTTGCAGCGGTGGACTTTCTCAATATCTGGGGGCTGACAGCCATCGGGCTTGGTCTCATACTTGGACTGCTTACCCAGGTGGCTACCCTTTCCGGAATTGTTATTCTGGCGTTCTATTACCTGTCACATCCGCCCTTTATAGGACTGGATTATGCAGTACCCGGTGAAGGCAACTATTTCATTGTGAACAAGACCCTTATTGAGCTGATCACATTGTGGGCACTCTGCCTCTTCCCTACCGGCAGGATAATCGGGTTGGACAGATTAATATTCAAATCAGAAAAATCTTGAACTCATGGACGAAAATAAAATCAACAAAGACAGCAAAAATAGTGAGAACGAGCACAAAATGAACCGCCGTGATGTGCTTAAAGGTTTGGCTACAGTTCCGTTTGTTGGGGCTGTCGTTTACGGAGCACTCAAAAAGGAAAGATATACAAACTTACTACGTCGGAATGTTCAGGAAGCAGTAAATCTGTCATCCGAAGCCCCTTTGATGTATTCATCTGCGCGGAAAGACCCTCCCATCAGGATCGGCGTGATCGGTTATGGCGGAAGGGGTGAATACCTTTTACGCGGAGCTGGTTTTGCACATCCCGACGTTATTGACCGCTGGAAAGATTCTGCGAGAGAAAACAGCAGTGATAAACGCTATGATGATTTCCTGGCTCAGGATGATTTGAATCTTGTATTAAATGGTGTATGTGATCTTTTTGATGTCAGGGCTGAACGCGCTATGGCTGCTTCTGCAAATACGGGTCGTGAAGGTTCCGATGGTAAATTTGGAAGCCGCGCAAAACGTTACACACATTATACGGATCTTCTGGATGCTGATGATATCGACGCGGTTATTATTGCCACACCGGATCATTATCATGCTGAAATATCCATTGAAGCTGCAAAACGTGGAAAACACGTATACGTTGAGAAAGCCATGACCAGAACCATTGAAGAAGCATTCCGTGTAAGAGAAGCCATCAACAGCAGTAATATTGTCTTTCAGCTTGGCCATCAGGGCCGTCAGACAGAAAGTTACCTGAAAGCACATGAAGCAATTCAGAAGAACGTCATCGGAAAAGTAAATCTCATTGAAGTATGTACCAACAGAAACTCAGCAAACGGAGCCTGGGTATATGACATCGATCCCGCCGGGAATGAAAAAACCATTGATTGGCAGCAGTTCCAGGAACCATGTGATATCAAGAGACCCTTCAGTGCCGAGCGGTTTTTCCGCTGGAGATGCTGGTGGGATTATGGCACCGGACTTGCCGGGGACCTTCTCACCCATGAATTCGATGCCATCAATCAAATCCTCGATACAGGTATCCCGCGTTCGGCTGTCTCTTCAGGAGGTATTTACTTCTACAAGGACAAAAGCCTGGGGCATTATGTGAACGAAGTCAGGGACGTCCCCGATGTATGGCAGGTGGCATATGAATACCCCGACAGGGAATTCACCCTCCTGTACTCCGCCACACTGGCCAGTGATAAGGACCGGGGCAAAATGATCATGGGACATGACGGGTATATGGAGCTTGGGAATAACCTTACTATTTATGCCGATCGTGAATCAGACAAGTACAAAGTAAAAATCGAGAACAAACAAATCAATCCCGAACTTCCAATCTTCACGTATATCCCCGGACGGAACAATGTAGATGCTGTGGCTACTCCAACCGAGCAATACTTTGCCGGTCGTGGCCTGTTGTATACATATCGTGACGGTAAACGCGTCGATACAACCCATCTCCACATCAGGGAATGGATCGACTGCATCAGGGACACAATGGCAACCGGTAAAGTTGTCAAGCCCAGTTGCAATATCGATCGTGGATTTGAAGAAGCCATCACGGCACATATGGCAACCAAAGCCTTCAGGGAAAACAGGAAGATTTACTGGGATGCTGAAAATGAGAAGGTTGTGTGAGGAAGTTATGGGGTTATGGAGGTATGGGGTTATGAGGTGATTTCCGTCATGCCCAAAATGCCGATTAGTTGCCTATCTGTAGCCATGGGTTTACCCATGGACGATAAATTTAAATTATGTTAAAACGCTTCATTTTCAATTGATTAGCTCATTATTATCTATCCCGGACATCACCGTGAAACCTTTTATTGAACCACATAAGGCACATAAGGCACATAAGTTGGTCTATGACACCGGAAAAATTCCATTCGAACCAATCCCTGTCGCGAAGCGGTAAAATTATAGTAGCCACGGTTACACCCATGAGCAGGATGGCGTTCTTTAAATACTCTCTTGTTGAACGATCCGTACATGTAAATCTTCACGCATTATATAAACATTCCTAAATATGTAACTAGAGTAGTAAATTCAAGATAAACAGAACTTTAGGAAATATATTACAAATTATTACTACTTTTACTTCCAGGAATCAGAAGTATCTCAAAACAATCTACCTGTATCTCAGGTTTAGATTGCGTAGGGGAACGAATGAAAGTGCTTGCAAAAACTTCTGTTCGACCGTTGTTCTGGCAATTATCAATACTTCCAATACATTTAGATCCAATGAAAAGAATTTTTACTCTCATGATTGTCATGGTCAGTATGCAGTTACATGCCCAGTGGGAATCCTTCAACACTTCAAATGTCACCGAATTGCTTTCTAACCGGATTCAAAGTGTCGTCGTAAGTCCGGATGATAACAATAAGTGGTTCGGAACCTCAAAAGGTCTTACGCGTTTCGATGGCAACACATGGGTCACATATACCACTGCGTCCGATAATATTGCATCGGACAGTGTGAATGACATAAGTTTCAGCGACGCTGAGAGCAGTCCTAAATTGTGGCTATCCACACAAAATGGCGCATCTTCACTTACAATCGAATCCAGCGGGATCAGTGCAGAAACACCTTACCAGACGAGCAATTCCGGCATTGTTTCTGACCAGGTTTATACGAATGCCATCAGTACTGCCGGAAATAAACTGTTTGGTACCGAAAAAGGAGTCAGCACGCTAATCGGTTCAAACTGGAAAAACATCACAGGTACCGACAGCGCTAAGCTGGCACAGTATCCTGTAAAATCCATCGGCACATCTTCCGACGGCTATTCATACCTCGGTTCAACAGGCAGCGGAATTTTTCAATACCAGGATGATGTTGACGGAGTTTCTCTTGTAACCGTTTATGAGATCCCGTGGATCAATGTTCCATCAAACACTATTTTTTCTGTTTTCGTCGACAAAGACGGGAACCAGTGGTATGGTTCCGACGCGGGTGCCAGTTTTCATGAAGGGACAGAGGGTAAGCCGCTTAGTACCTGGACTTATTATTCCTCAAGCGATGGCCTGCCCAATGATACTGTCAATGCCATCATTGAGGACAGCCGGGGAAATATTTGGTTTGGGACCAACGACGGCCTTGCCCTCAAGCAGGGTGATGAATGGACGATTTTTACAGAAGCTGACGGCCTGGCATCCAACAAAATTTATGACATCGCCGAAGACAAAAACCAGCTTATCTGGATTGCAACAGATAATGGAATTTCAAGTTACACTCCCCCCTGGGCAGGTATTCCTCAGACCTCCACACAGGGAGTATTCCGACTGACTGTTCATCCCAATCCTGCACAGGACGGAGTATGGATAAAATATGATCTACCAATGGGAGGTCCTACGAGGTTAGCTGTTTTCGACCTCAGTGGCAGATTGATCCGACAGCTGCAGTATGGCTTCAATGTTGCAGGGAGTCATGAGATATTCTGGAATACGGCAGGCAGTGACGGCAATTTTGCCGAAGCCGGAATCTATGTAGTCCGAATCCAGATCAATAACCTGAGTACCACATCAAAGTTGGTTATTCTCAGATAATCAAGGAAATAAAAATTTGAATAATCTGAACCCAATTAAGAATGAAAAAAATACCAGTTATCATGGTGCTTCTTCTGTCGATGACAGGCCTTTTCGCTCAGAAGCCCGGTGCAAGTGCTCAGAAGCCTGGGGTTAACACCGCTCTTGTACTGATCGACATCCAGGAGTTTTATTTCGATACCACAAAAATGCCACTGGTCGGCAATGAGAAAGCAGCCCTCGAAGCAGCCCATATATTAAAGTATTTCAGGGATAATCATATGCTGGTTGTCCATGTAAGACACAAGGGAGGCGGAGATATCCATCCCCTGGTTCAGCCTATCGAAGGCGAAAAGGTAATAGAAAAACAACAGGTCAATGGTTTCCTCGGCACGGATTTGTACGACTATCTCAAACAAAATGGGATCAGCAAGCTGGTACTAGCCGGAATGCAAACGCATATGTGCCTCGAAGGTACAACCCGGGCGGCTTCAGATTTTGGATTCAAATGTACGGTTATCAGTGATGCCTGTGCCACACGAGATCTTAAATACGGTGACAGAATCGTAAAGGCGGAAGATGTTCATCTCTCTACGCTGGCTACCCTGGAAACTTACGCTAACGTAATAACGACAGATGAATTCCTGAAAATGAACAAATAAGCTCCTGAACAAGGAATTGATGCCAATGATCGATGATCACCGGAATACATAGCCTGCCAGGATAAACTAAATTGTGATTTCAGGAACACTGAAACTCAATATAATTTTCTAAAGTAAAAACATGCATTTGTATCCTGATTTTCATAATTTGCTGAATAAAATATCCTTACGCCATGGGCAATATCAATCCTGATAAATTCAGAGGAAAAAAAATCCTCATTGTGGAGGATGACCCTGTTAGCACGGAATTTCTGAAAGAAGTGCTTACAGCACTGAATATGCATACCAAAATCACTGCTTCCGGGGAGGATGCCGTCAGGATCTGTTCAGACGATGAGGGGATTGATCTCGTTTTAATGGATATCAGACTTACCGGTATTGACGGTTACGAGGCTACCTCAAAAATAAAAAGTCACCTCCCAAACCTGCCCATAATAGCCCAAACTGCATACGCATTGCAAGGTGACAGGGAGAAAGCCATCAATGCGGGCTGTGATGACTATATCGCGAAACCCATCAGAATAGCGAACCTCATGGAAATCTTTGACCGGATATTCTGATAACTTCGTGACTAGTAATCCAGGGAGACTCGCGGAACCGGGTTCTGCATCCTGCTAACTATCTGTATTCTGTCAGTAAAGCCACTAATCCATCCAAACAGGGTGCGTCCTTCAGCGCCCATGTTCTAATGGCTCGAATCTCTGGTGTGAAGAATGTATATCCACAAGGGTGATCAAAGAAATCCAATTTTATTTAGAATCATTGAAAATAAAATATAAATTTGTTTGACAAACCCAAAAGCCGAAAAAATGAAAAAAATTCTCTCCGCAACCTCCTTCACATTGATAGGTTTTGCGGTACTGACGGCATGGAATATGACCCGTTCCGGAGAAAGCAATACTATTTCTGAATCGCAACCAATGATCCGACATATTATGGGCACGACCGCTATACTGGGTGAAGGAAGCGTCTGGGATTACAAAAGACAAATCCTGTACTGGATAGACATTGAGAAAAATCTATTGTATGAATATGATCCTGTTGCTGAAACCAACATCCCCCATGATGTACATCAACTTATTGGCACCATCGTACCTGAGACGGAGAATACAGTTATCGTTGCCCTGAAGAACGGCGTTTACCGTCTGAATCTGAAAAACGATGCACTTGCGCGTATCGGTAGTCCTTCCAGTCTAAAGACGGAAGAAAGGTTTAACGATGGGAAGTGCGATCCCCAGGGACGTTTCTGGGTTGGAACCATGAAGATTGTTGGCAAAACCGGAGATTCATTTCTCTATCGGATGAACCCGGACGGAAGCTTTACGACGATGCTTGACAACGTTGCGATTTCGAACGGAATAATATGGTCACCCAACGGAAAAAAAATGTACTATACCGATACCCCCACACGCAAAGTTATGGCCTTTGACTTTGATGGGAACACCGGTGCCATCTCAAATCCTGTCATCGCAGTTATGGTTAACGATACTCTTGGTCATCCTGACGGGATGACAATCGATGCCGAGGGCAAATTGTGGGTCGCCATGTGGGGAGGCCATTCAGTATGCCGGTTTGATCCGGAAAATGGCAAATTACTGAACAGGATCGAGGTCCCGGCAAAAAATGTAACCTCATGCGCTTTTGGCGGACCGGATCTCGACATGCTATATATTACCACAGCGAGCACAGGGATGAAGGATGAGGAAAAACAGCAATACCCCAATGCGGGAGGACTGTTCCAGATTAAACCCGGAGTCAGGGGAATAAAAGCCAATTATTTTAAACCCGCCGGCTGATCATGGACAGACGACAATTTATCAACCTCTCTTCTCTGGCTACTGCAGGGATTACAATACAAAGTCCGGTTTTTGGATCACCATTCGGCCCGACAGGAAATGAGGCTCTATATGCAGCCTCAGAACCACCATATACGATACATCACAATGGCAGTTTTGATATTGGTCCTGAAAACCTGAAGATCAGGAACTGTTATCCGGTGATTGATGAAAAACAAATCATGCCGGTTTCTGTGGAAATTGGCAAAAGTGGTGAAGGCGACTTTATCAGGTATACGCTGAGTGAAGGATCCGTTATATTGTATTTTACCCGGAATGGGAAGCGTCTACTACTGAAATCAGCACTTGAAGGCTTCAAATCCCTGCCATACTGGTTTAAACCCATCGGATACGGAGAAGCCGGAGACGCCTCCAGGTTTTATAAACAGGGCTTTGGATTTGCCGGACCGTCCGGAGTATTCCCGTTTCCTTCATCCATGGTCAGGATTGAAGGTGACCGACTGAAGGAGGAAGCATGGTCGTACGACAGCTACCTGGTATCAGGCTTACTGAATGAGGACGGTCAGACACTGGGCTGGACGGTAACGGATAACCACCATTTTTTAAACAGAACAACTTTTTTTAACCGGTATCACAGGTTTGGGCTTATTGACAGGCATAGTCAGATCAATGATACTTACGTTGAAACAGGGTTTTCAACCGAGAACATCGCAGCGAAAAACAGAACGGAATTCCCTGCTATCAGTTTCGTAACCGGAAGTCTACCGTATGAAACATTTCGCACAATGATGACGATGATGGCCCTGGATAACGGGATCAGAAACCTCAAACCGCCAGGGCATATTTGGTGCTCATGGTATGAATTTGAACAGGATTTCAGCTATGATATGCTTCAGGAATTTATCTCTGGAATGAAAAATATGAACGAAGGAGTGGATGTCAACGTTATTCAGATCGATGCCGGATACTGTGAAATGGGCGACTGGCTGATTCCCAACGAAAAATGGCCGGAAGGCATTGAAAAGGCCATGCACTATATCCGTGATAACGGCTACACGCCAGGAATCTGGGTGGGACCTTTCCGAATAGGCGTGAACAGCCAGCTTACCCATGAGCACCCCGACTGGATGCTGAAGGATCTGCAGGGTGAGATCATTACCGAAAATGAATATCATATGCTTGATTCCAGTCACCCGGATGCATTTCAATACTTGCGAAAGGTTTTTCGTACCTTTTATAGTTACGGTATAAGATATTTCAAAACTGACTTTCTTGACTGGGGTTACCAGGATTCAACGCGGGTTAAACGGTACACTCCGGGAAAAACTTCCGCTGAATACTATCACGAGGTCATTGCAATGATAAGGGAAGAGATCAGGGATGACAGTTACTGGCTTGCCTGTATTTCCCCCTACCAGCCGGTTGTGGGGTATGTTGATGCGGTCAGGGTATCGAATGATGTACATCCCCGGTGGAACAGGGAAAGTACGGGTAATATGTTCAGAGAGATGTGGTACGGGCAGATTTTTAACAATATACTCTGGCAGAACGACCCAGATGTACTTTACCTGCGAGATCAAAATTCAACATTAACCAGGGATGAAAAGTACTCTATTGCAATTTTTGATGGTATCATCGGAGGCGTCGTGGGTACCAGCGACAGATTTTATACACTGAATGAGGCTTCATTGTATCTTTGGCGCCTGGCTAAGCCGGCAGGAGAGCACCGTACAGCAACCGTCCTCGACTGGGACGGCGCTACTGCGATTCTTAAACTAAAGAGGAAGCTGAACAGCCACCTGATGGCATTCCTGGCAGTGAATATCTCAGACAAGGAAGATTCATTTATTGCAGATATGGCAGCACTGTCAGGCTTCAACCGGCCATTTTTATACAGATTTCTGCCACCGGGAGATTTCAATGCATTCACAGAGAGCGGTTCTGTAAGCCTTAAACTAAAAGCGCATGAGAGTGTTCTAATCTATATCAGTGAAACTGAATTGAATTCACCTGGACAATTCAGTTTGTCTGGTGTACATGTCAACTAACTAACCGGAAAAGGAAAACCTTATGGTAAAAATAGTATTTCTGGACGCTAAAACCGTCGGTGAAGTAGCCAATTTTAAAGTTCTGGAAAAACAGGGTGAGCTAAAAATATATGAGACGACTGCAAAGGAAGAAGTTATTGAAAGAAGTAAGGGCAAGGACATTATCATCACAAATAAAGTATTGATCGATAAGCAGATCATGGAACAGCTTCCTGACCTTAAAATGATCTGTATTTCGGCCACAGGTATGAATAATGTCGATCTTAACTTCGCTGAAGAGCGTGGAATCGCTGTGACCAATGTTTCCGGCTACAGCACTGAATCGGTTGCCCAGCTCACCTTCACCATGCTTTTATATCTCGTAAACAGACCTTACTATTACGACGCCTTCGTTAAATCCGGAGCCTATGCAAAAAGCGAACTGTTTACTCATTTTGGTCAGCCGTTCTGGGAACTTCACGGTAAAAGAATGGGCATCATCGGGCTTGGAAATATTGGCCGGAGGGTAGCCCAGATCGCACAGGTTTTCGGTATGGAAGTGGTGTTTTTCTCCACCACCGGTCGAAACAATAATATCAATTATAAACGATTTGATCTTGATACACTCCTTTCAACCTCAGACGTTGTTTCCATTCACGCGCCACTTAGCGAACAGACAAGGGGACTTATTAACTATGAAAAGCTGAAAATGATGCGCTCCTGTTCCATCCTGCTCAACACCGGGCGAGGTGGAATCATTGTAGAACAGGATCTGGCAAGAGCCCTTGACAATCATATTATCGGTGCTGCTGGCATCGACGTCCTCGAGACCGAACCAATGACAGCCGGGCATCCGTTACTGAGGATCACGGATAAGGAAAGACTACTGATCACACCTCATATCGGATGGACAAGCATCGAAGCCAGACAAAGGCTGATCGACAGGCTGGCCAGAAACATTGATGAATTTAAAAAATCGAATTCACTAAATTGAGAATGGCGGAACGAACGGGGCCAGGAGGTGTGGCGGAAAAACCAGAATAAATAAATCTTGAATTCGGTACAATACCGGTCGGGTCTCCTGGTTATTTCCGGTTTTTGCTTATTTTTGGTTGACTTAACCAACCAAACTACCAAAGACATGTTACGACTCTCATTTCTCTTTTGTCTGGCTCTTCTTTCAGCCGGACTGCATGCCAAAAATTATTGCATCTCACAGGATGGAAAAACCCAGCATGAAATTGCGGAATATCCTTTTCAACAGCTTGATGAGGTTCTGACCATGCTTGAGCCGGGAGACACACTCTTTTTCCGGCAGGGTGAATACGTGATCACTTCCACCGTTAAGCCTGTAAAATCAGGATTGCCGGGAAAAGCTATAGTTATTACCGTTTATCCGGGAGAAAGAGTGATCCTGAACGGCATGAACTATACCACGCAAAAAGATTCGGATCGTCCTGTATGGAGAAGCCGGTTGGGGATTGTCACCATTTCCGGAATCCAGTATCTAAAACTTATTGGTATTGAGGTAGTAAATTCCCATAATATCGGTATTGCCGTTACCGATACCACCACAAATCATATTGAGCTGATCAGCTGCCGTACACACGGCTCTTACAATTCCGGCATCGGTCTGTGGTACTGCCGGGATGTGAAGGTCCTCTATTGTGAGGTAACAGGGGCAAATGATCAGGAATTAAGAACCGTTCAGCCTGTTAGAAGGGAAGGTCCCCATGAAGCCATTTCCGTGGCAGGAGCACAACAGTTTGAAATAGCATATAACCATGTACACTCCTGCGAAAAGGAAGGCATCGACTGTAAGGAGGTAAGCGCTCATGGCATTATCCATCATAATTTTGTTCACGACCTCCCCCGCCAGGGCATTTATGCCGACAGCTGGTTTGGGCTCCTTCAGGATGTTGAAATCCATTCCAATATAGTGTTTGGCTGTGAGTGGGGCATCGTCCTCTCCGCTGAAGGCAGAAACTCTCACATGAAAAATATCCGTGTCCATCACAACCTTATTTTTGACAACCGCGCATCAGGCATACTGTTTGGCGTATGGGGGAATGATGAGAACAGGGAGTTCCTGTATGTTTACAACAATACGGTGTACCATAATGGAAGTCCTTCTCATTGGGCAGGCAAAACAGGTGGCATTGATATAAGGTCTGCAAATTTGTCGAATGTATCTATATTTAATAATATCTGCAGTTCAAACTGGGCGTTTGAAATAGCGACCTTCAGTGCACCGGATACTCTGTCTGAAGCACTTGGGGCAAGAAAGATTATCATCTCTAACAATCTGATCGAAAAACATGTTGAAATGGATGAAAAGCCGGGTGAGTTCAACCAGGTTTTTGCCTGGGATGGGATCTCCCCAGTTTATGGATCACCAGGATTCAATAATCCACAGTTGTTTGATTTCAGCCTGAATAAAAAATCCAGGGCATTTAAAGGCTTCATAATCCCATCCGGTACAAAGGCTTCGGAATTTATCGGAGCCCTGGGACGAAAGAACCAGTTTCATCCGTTTTTCCGCGACTTCGAATAGTAGTAATTGATGAAACGTTGCATGCATTTCTGAATACCCGGCGGGAGCACATTCGAAATGTTTTTACCCGGAGTGCATGCGTTCTCTTCAATTCATAGGACGGGAATGCATCCTTTTCCGTCAGTTAATCTTCATCGTTTTCTCGAGGAATCTGATCTGCTTTTCCGTTGTTTTCTTACCCTTATACGGGTAAATGGTCCAATGTTCCCAGGACGTAAGCTGTTCCCCCGGTTGAAGTGTTTTGAAGGGGCTGTGGTATTCAAGTTCCATCAACGCGTCATTACGGTCATGTGATGTATGGTTGTATATCTCAATCATACCCTGTTCGGGATGAGTCAGGTCCGGAGCGTAGAGGGGGAAGGAGATCTGCAGGCAATAATCATCCACAAATGCCGCTAGCCAGCCAGTAGAGGGCGTAATGAAGGCTTTGCTGTTTTTCTGACTGACCTGGGTCGGTGGATCAGCAGGCAGGTAGCTGAAAAAATTGCGGCATACGCTGTGTTTGACCCTGGCTGCAGGTTCTGCTTTGCCGTTATCAATGCGGACATCTTCCTCACTTTTTACCGGAACATAGGCCATGGTATATCCGTCAACCCTGGTATTCATCCAGAGATCCCAACTCACCGGTAACCGGCTGTAATTGGTGCCTTCCACCTCAAAATATACCGAACCGTCATCCTCAATGCGAATGGTTTTAACAAGTCGCATTCCAGAGATTTCACTGAACGGGCTCATCATCTTTATACTGTTCCCAGTCTGTTCAATAATTTCGTACGAACCATAGATCAGCCATGGATCGGGCGGCCAGTTTGCTTTTGTACGTTTTCGGACTATGTTGCCATCCTGGTGTGCCCACCACTCGCTTTGTGGTCCCAGCCAGACAATGTGGCCGTTATATGCTTTAAAATCAGCATTAAATCCAGGTTTAGGCCGATGTGAGACAGGTTCGTTCCAAAGGGTTGAATCCGATTTCAGCAGGTTACCGGATCCCCTGACACCAAGAAAAACAATACGCCCGCCTACATCAGGCAAAATCCCCAAAACGGTTCCCCCGTTTTCAAGGGTGGATACAGAAGCCGGAAACTGTGCATTACCGGCCAATGGAATTGAAAACATCATAATAAGCAGAAAAACAGGTTTGAACATGGTTGAATCATTTACATAAAGATAATACGATTGCACAGGCCGGAAATTATCCTGCACAGTAACGTGTCTTACAAATTCGTGAAGTACCAGATAAAATGTCAGGCTTGCTTTCCAGCCTTAATTAAAAGATCCAGGGTAGTCTTTATGCCCTCATCCTCCGAGATGTCACCTCCTTCAAATTCGACATCTATGTATCCTTTATATCCCGAATCTTTCACGATTTTAAGCATGCGGTAATAGTCAATTTCCTTTTCATTGCCTTCACTATCGAAGGTATGTGATTTTGCGCTGACCCCTTTTGCAAACTCCATCATTTCTTTAACTCCCTTGTATCGGTCGTACTCCTTACTCCCGTCAATTCTGAAATTACCAAAATCAGGCAGTGTCCCGCAGTTCGGCATTCCAACATTCCTGATAACTCCGGTAAGCCAGGAACCGATGGATGAATACCCGCCATGGTTTTCGACGATGACACTGATATTCTGTTTAGCACCATACTCACACAGGAGACTCAGGCTATGTGTCGCAGCGGCGGCAACCCGTTCCTCTGGACCGTCCCCTCTTGCATTCACTCGAATGGCATGGCATCCGAGTAATTTGGCAGCATCTATCCATGGATAGTGATGTTCAACGGAACGAAGTCTCTTAGGAGTATAGAGATCGCCCAGGTCACCTTCCCCATCGATCATGATCAGCACACTTTTAACACCTGCAGCAGCCGCCTGCGACTTCAACTTATTGATATACTTTTCCGTTACGCTGGGAAAAAACTGGTTGACATATTCTACAGCCTCAAATCCGA
>CAWELH010000009.1:0-291225 GCA_963809925.1 uncultured Bacteroidales bacterium | reverse complement strand
TAGCTGCGATCTTTCATTTCTTCATCAATAGACGCATTCAGCATTGGGTCATCATCGAACTGGAAAATTAATCATTGCTTCATTGTTAAATCAAGCAGAAAATTTACCGGTGCCTCTAAGGTAAAAATAGCTCCTCTCAAAAAATTCAGACACTTATCTTGGTAAATTTTTGTAAAATTGGTAAATTTTGTTGCGAAATTGTTTGATTGACTTGTTATTGCGAAATTATTGGATTTCATCATGAGACTACTTGTTCTATGTTAGAGTACGAACAAATAGTAATTATTTCTTCGACCCAAAAATTCGATTCCCAATTTCTGACATTGTATTTTAACGAGCTGAACTTTACAGTCATCTGAAAAAAAAACAAAAATGATTGCAAGATCCAACTTAGCCTTAATTCTTCTAGCAATTCTTATTTCTTGTTCCAGAAATAATCCAAATTGTCACTTTCAGGGAGAATTGAAAAACTGTGAAAGCCAGGAGAAAATTTACCTGGTTGATGATGAATCCAACGAAATCGTTGATTCATCATTCCTTAAAAATGGCACATTTGAATTTAATATTGACCTTCTTCATGAAAAACCTTTTACACTTCATAACAAACGTAACCAATATGAAGTAAAGGATAGAAAACGAATCTGGCTTGAACCTGGAAATATATTTCTAACAGGAGACAACAAATTGGGAATTCAAAGGTAAGTGACTCTGTTTCCCAGTTAGAATACCTGGAATATGAAAAATTAAAAAAGAGTAATGAAAAAGTCATGAGTGAATTAGTACGATTAATCGAAAATAAAAAGAGGTCACTCTCACATCCCTTACCTGAATTGCCGGAATCATATATTAATACCAATTGCAAAGAAGTAATTGATACATATAGCCAATTTATTGAGAAGAAGGATGATTCATATGTAAGTCTTAACGCTTTATATGATTTAAATCTTATTATCGGAAGATTTAATCAGGAGGAAATTAAGAAATTATATAACAACATGAGTGAAAGCGTAAAATTATCTGAAAAGAGTAAAAAAATAGCCCGAACCATTTCACTGCCAAAAATACCTCTGATTGGTGATAAATACATTGATATAGTTCAACCGAATCCTAACGGAGATACAGTTCATTTATCATCATATGAGGGACGTTATATTTTACTTTCCTTTTGGGCATCATGGTGCCCACCATGTCGAGCAGAAAATGCTTTAATAAAAAAAATAAATAAAAAATATAAATCTGAAAATATTGTAATCTTTGGTGTTTCAGCAGACAGGAATAGGAACGACTGGCTGAATACAATTAAGAAAGATTCTTTAAACTGGATGAATGTTTCTGATTTAAATGGTTGGGATAATCGGGCATTTGAATATTATGAGGTTAAAGCATTACCCTATGGAATTCTCCTTGACAAAAAAGGAACAATTATCGGAAAATTTGGATGCCCTGCCGATTATAATGAAGGATTAAAAAAAGTTTTTGGATACTAGATCATTTACGAGTAAAATCCTTTGCAGGCACTACTGATAATGCGGTACAAATCCAAATATGGACGGTTTTGATAACGATCCTGCTGATGACTTACCTGAAGCTTAAAGCAAAGTAACAGTGGCGTCAAACACGCAACTCCATTTTTTTATTTTGAGAAGTAAAAGAAAATAAAATAAGAACCAAATATTAATTCTTTATCACTGGTGTCCGGTTAAAAAAATTAAATATTGCTGTAAAGTAAGCTCCATCGATTATTTAAAAGATTTGATTGTAATAAACCTTAAATTTTGTTGTCCTTGTGCCGGACAGGCAGTTATTTTTTACTTGATCAAAAAAAGTAACCGCCCTTCGACTTTCGCTCAGGGACCGAAGAAAAATCATCCCGGCCTTTACCCACAGGTCCGCCTGCGGTGGAACGCGGCATTTTGGGGGGCCACCACGCCGTTCAGATGAACTAGGATGATATGTAAGTAACTTTCAATTCATGATTACAACAGTAAAAATTATTATAAGCTCCCAATAATTGAGATGAAAAAATTCTATGCACTGTTACTTGATAAGTCCTTTGAAGAAATAAAGCGGCTGAATCTATATTCAAGAGCATCCTTCTACCGATATAAGCAGAGGTTCAATAAGATCGGCGTCACAGATCAAAATTTAATACCAATGCAATTGATCAGAGTATCAACAGATTTTAAGGACTATCATTCTTTACCAGAGCTTAGGTCATTTGTACTATGAACGTGATGAAGTAAAACCTTCCATTGAGATTGCGGCACGGATTGCAGAAGCCCTGGAAGTATCCCTGGATTATCTGGTGGGAAGTACGGATTTATTGCTTGATAAAAACATCATCAACCGTATCCAGGATATTCAGAAGCTGGATAACGAGAATAAAAATCACCTCTTTGCCTTGATGGATGCTTTTCTGAGGGATTATAAGGCTAAGAAGACCTATGCCGTTTAATATGAATCTGAAAAATTATAAAAATTTTACCCTTAATTTAAGATGGATTACCTAAAACATTAATAAATATAATAAAAGAAACTATCGAATATAAAATTACCCCTATTCCGCCCACCAATTGATGAGTTTTACTTTCTTTTTCAAAACGTTTTAATATACTTTCTAAACGGGTTGACTTCGAAAAAAAGAGTAACCAAAAAAAGAACCACATCAATGCAATAGCTATAATATAATATCTATTAAAATCTATTTCTAAATCTAGAATCTTAATTATTGAGACAATGTTAAATCCTGTAATCATGGAGAAAAATAAGACTACACGAACCTGATAATAGCTGGTTTTTAAGCTTATACTCCTGATAATTCGATAATATCTGTAATAGAGATAATAAACAGCGTCAACGATTTTCATTTATTTTTCCTTATCTTTATCTTTATCTGATCCGCCTGAAGAGTTGTATTGCATAATTATACTGTAAGCATCCAGTCGGTCCTTATTTGTACTATAGGCATCATGCATTCTATTATTGTTTAAATTTGTCAATCCATTTTTATCTTTTCCATTTTCAAGTATTACATCTACAGCTGCTCCCAATGGCCCGGCTGCTGTTTCAACAGCAGTTTGGGTGGTGTTTTCAACAAAATCAGCGGTTTCTTCGCTATTACTAAAATCTGTTGTAGCGGCATCAGCTGAAGTTTTAACAATAGCAACTACGGCTCCAGCAGTTGCTCCAGTTTTTGTTACGGTAGTATTTTCAAGTATCATTCCAGTGGCTTCAACTAAAGATGATGAATTTCCTAAATTATCGGAAACCTTATCAATGAGATTATCTCCAGAATTTTGACTTAAAGGAACATCAGATTCCACAATAGGGGGGATATATGTTGTCTGTTGCGCAGTAGTTGTCGCTGCCGTAATATTCCCATTTCTATCTCGAATTTCATTTACAGGTTTGCCTTGCAAACCCCATAAATCAATGCAGGTAATGGGATTGTTGCTAGCATAATTGTAAGGTGAAAGATTTTCAAACTCATCTGCCTTTGGGTCCAGGCTCGGGAACCGGCCAATTGCAGGATCGTAAAATCGTGCCCCGTAATCATACTTATCCTCATTTTAAAGAACCCATCTTCATAATCCTCATCATAATAAGATCTTTGCTTCAACAATCTTGCTGATCTCTTTTGCCAACTCTATGTATTCCTTTGTTTCATTTACTCCGGGAACATAAAAATCATCCGGATATCTTACCGAAACACCATAATCCGAAAGATTTTTCAGATCAATATTAAATGTCTCCTTCTCGATTTTCTGACATTCCAAAAGCAAATAATCCAGATCGTGTGTCCTGGGAAAATCAGTATCATTAAAGATCAAATATGCTTTTAGGTATTTCTCAACGGCTTGTTGTGCGTGAAAGCTTATTGTACTGGTATAATATTCAAGGTTAATTGATGCCAGGCTTTCCATGACTGAAATATCCTCTTTTGCCCGGAAAAGCCATCCTTTAATATATTCAGCTTTTTCAGCTTTCATAAAATGATGGTTTCCCCCATTATATTTCGGATAATGTGCCCAGGAAGATTCTTTTTAACAGAAATGTCATCTTTGCTTTGAATCAGGATGTCAGACCTGATTCCTCTTCGGAGTAATTCTTTCCTTATGGCTGATTTTAATATAAGTTTTTCTGAGGTCTGAAAATTTTGTTTTGTTATGACAAGAATATCATAATCGCTATCAGGTTCATCTTTACCCCTGGCTCTCGAACCAAATAACCTAACTTCTGCACCGGGGAGATGCTCTAGTACCGTTCGTTTTATAAGAATGGTTATCTCTGTATTTTTATTCATTGTCATTTGTATCCCATTAGATCCAAATTTACGAAATTATCTGATGCCAAAAGAATTTACAACTGACATAAAAACTTGCAGGCACAAAAGAATGCTTATTGCGAAGCCTTCTGGCAATAGCCATAGGAGTTCATGTAACCAATATTTCCCGGTACGAAAGAGGAGAAAACAGATCGGCTTCCGATGTGCTGGCCAGGCTTGCAAATGAACTCGATGTAACTTCAGATTATCTTATGGATGGTTCTATGGATGACAGGGCCCTGGAAAGTATTTCCTATAAGGAACTGCTAAGTCAGTTCCAACGGGTAGCTAAGATGGACAATAAAAGCAAAACGGTGGTGAAAGAGCTCCTGGAGGCGTTCCTGCTTAAAACGGATCTGCAGCAAAAATTGGTACAGTAAATTTAAAGAGGTCGTCTCAAAAGTCAATTTGAGACGGTTTCTTTTGATTCTAACTGATGAATGTATTTTCTAAAATACTCTTAATTTCTCCACGTTCTTTTCCTATATCCTCTTTAGCACAGTTATATGAGGCAAAAACTAAAAAATTGTTCCTCTTATAAATCCAATATTGCCAGTGCTTTTCTTCTTCAATAACATTATAACCATGTGCTAAAAAAGGTTTTTCCTTAAATATTTCATAATTCTCATGCCTGCTTTTTATGTATTCTTCAAGTTCAACTTTTATATCAATATCATTATTATCAACAAAGTAAACCGTAAATTGTAAGGCACCATAACCATTTTTTGGATCATATAAACTTATTATATTTTCTTCTTCTTTGACTTCCCAATTTTCCGGGTATTTAATTTGAAAGTTGGAAATAGAATGTTTAAATAATTTCATGGTATTATTTTCTATATTTATCTGGATCATAGTAAATTACCCTACCATTACTCCCCGTTCCTCTTTCGTATTGAGGTAATTGTTTAGCTCCTTTGGCAACTCCACTAGGTGTGGTAAATGGCTGAGATTCTTGACAAGTTGTAAATATAGAAAAACTGGTTGAATTTTGTCTTGTTGAACCGAAACGGAAGCAGGCTCTGCTGAGGAGCAACCTGCCAGGGATAGGTTCTCCCGACAAAGTGTCGATATAGAAACGGGATGCAACTACTGCGCCCGTTTTTTCTATGTTATTCTTTAAAATAACATAAATTATACTTCAGAAGCACGCCTTACATTCTTCCAGAATTTAAATTGCTTTCATAAGTTATTTTACATAAAAAATGCCGCTCATAGGGAAGGCTACCGTTTCACTTTTCCGCTAAAAGATTTACCAATTTCTTATTCAAAAAAAATTTATTCTTACACAATTTTGTATCTTTTGGAATGAAATTATGCTCACTTATAATGAGAAATTATACGGTTTTGTCTCTTCATACTAACTAACAATGCTATCAATTATGAAAATAAAATCTGCTATTCTAAAAACCCTTGTTGTTCTATTCATAGGGATGAATTCACTTGTTTACAGCCAGGTAGGCGGGCTTGTGGATGTAAAAAAGACTGAACGGCTTATCACCGTAGGAGGTCCGGAAGCCGATATTTCAGGTTTTACATCAGGAGCAATCCAGATAGCCCTTGACGCCTTAAGATCAAGTGGTGGAGGTATTGTCAGACTTAATCCCGGGATTTATCAAATTATTGGACCTGTGCGACTTTCAGACAATATCTCATTAATCGGATCAGGGAAAGAAACTATTTTGCGAAAATGTGATGGATTTAGAACCAGCTTTATTATCGATGCGGATTGGGGGATGCTAAAGGCTGTTCTCAAAGATGTAAGCGGTTTTAAAAGGGGAATGGGTATCCAGTTATATGATGATGAGCATAACCAGGGTTGGGATGTGACAACGGCAATTATTACCGATATCGTTGACAATGTTATATATTTTGATAATAATACAAATTACGATTATCTGTCTTCTCTCAATGGTACCGTTACAAATGCGTGTTCAATTGTTGAGGTGGTTGGCACAGAGAATGTCACAATTGCGAACCTGGTGGTAGAGGGAAATAAAGGTACCAACGATTATATAAACGGCTGTCGCGGAGGTGGGATTTATATTCATAAATCAAAGAACTGCACTATCGAGAATGTTAAAGTAAATGAGTTTAATGGCGATTCTTTCAGCTGGCAGATTACTGAAAATATTTCTTTAAAGCAATGTGAAGCTTCGAATGGCGACGGACTCGGGTTTCATCCCGGAACAGGATCTGACCATTCAATTGTTACAGACTGCATAAGCCATCATAACAGGCAGGATGGAATCTTTTTATGCTGGAGAGTCCAGAACGGGATTTTCAGGAATAATACGGTGTATGCAAACGGAGATAACGGAATTTCAATCGGACATAAAGACACCGATAACGTTTTTGAAAATAATCATATTTATGAAAATGTGCACTATGGAGTTCTGTTCCGCGAAGAAACAGAACAAAACAGCGGGCACAGGAATACTTTTACTAAAAATATTATTGAAAACAATGGAAATGCTGAGGCGGCTGCCGCATTCTACATTGGCGGAGAAACACATGATATCAGTATTACAAATAACATTATCCGATCTACGGGAAAAGGGAACCAATCAACAGCAGTAATCGTTGGTAAAAAGTCTTCAAAAATAACCTTAGCTGATAATAAGATCTCAGGATCAAAAGAAATCATTTATGAAAAGAAATAAATGAACTTAACAAACAAAAAAAAACAGTACTCCTGCAGGATCTCATGCGGACTTCACAATCTTATAAGAATCAATAAAAGCAGGAATTACAGATTTATCTAAAACTAATTACCATGTCAGAAAAAAAATTTTCCCGAAGGAATTTTATCGGCAAAACCACTGCAGGTATTGCAGCAGTTACCCTACCTCAAAGCATAGCACGTGCATCTTCTGTTAGCGCTGCTTCATACAAAAGAATTCCAGGTGCAAACGACCGTATAAATATTGGTTTTTTGGGTTGTGGAAGTCGCAGCCGGGGCCATCTGGAAATGGTTAAAAATTCAGTAAAGGATAAAAACCTGTCAGTAGTAGCAGTGTGCGATATCTGGAAATATAACAGGGAAAATCATGCGGCCTTATGCAAAAAAACCTTTGGAACGGATGTTAAGCAATTCAACTATTCGGAAGACTTTTTGAAATTGCCTGAGCTGGATGCGGTGATGATCGGGACAGGTGATTTTCAGCATGCAAAAATCCTTGCTGAAGTAGTTGGTGCCAGTAAAGATTGTTATTGCGAAAAGCCTATGGCTATCGATGTTGATGATGCTAAACTGGCAAGAAGGGCTGTTTTGGCTTCACAGCAGGTAGCGCAGATGGGCTCACAATGGGTGAGTGATCCAATACAGCTAAAAGTAAGGGAGATTGTACGTTCAGGAAGATTAGGACAGATCACTAAAATTGAACAGGTCTGGAATGATAACAATCCGCGCTGGCACGACCCAAAGGATCCGGATGTAGCACGTATGAAACAGGAAGATACCGACTGGGAGCGCTGGTTATTGGGAAAGCCTTATGTGCCGTTTGATCCTTGGAAATATTTTGAATTCAGGATTTTTCGTGATTATTCAGGGGGAATAACTTCCCAGTGGATGAGTCACGGAGCTGGTCTTGTTAATTTTTATACCGATAATTCTATCCCTGATTCAATGGTTGCTAATGGCGGCATTTTCGGTTGGCCTGATATCCGTCAAAATCCGGATACTTTCCAGGCTCTTGCAACCTATGACTCAGCAAAGTTTATGTATTCCTACACTTCCAACTATGCCAGTAAATTTGGAGATTATACTGCCATTCGGGGAAAAGAAGGGACACTTTTTTCCCATGGCGGCGAAGGAAGTGCACGATGGTTTTTCATCAAGGAACACCAGGATATTCCCGGCGGAGTCGATTTTTACCTAGGTTTGGCAGAAATGGTCAAAAACGGAAAAGCCGAAATAGTAACTACTCCTGAATATGGCATGAAACTCGGTCCTGTTGAAGTTGACGATAATAGTAAATATCATCTTGATAACTGGATTGATTGCATTCGGACCAGAAATTTAATGCCAAATGGACATATACATACCGGGTTCTGGCATTCCGTTGCCAGCATTATGGCCACCCGTGCTTATCGTGAAGGAAAAAAGCTATACTGGGATGCTGTAAATGAGTTGATTGTGGATAAGCAACCTTCATGATATCAATTCATAATCAAAAATATGGAAATAATAATCTCAATAACAAAACTGCTTCTATTCTTAGAGAACATAAGGCAGCCTGGCTGTATCTTGATAAGGATTCTGCGTCGATGTATCAATAATCCGGTTGCAAAAAAAAATATTTAAAAATGAAAGAAATGAAACTTTTCTCCTGGAAGGAAATTGACATTTGTCCTGTTTATTTTAAAGTAGTATTCATTCTGTTCCTTTCCGCAATGTTGATTCACGGGAAGGTAAATGCACAGGGTGAATATGATGTAATTTCCAATAAATGGCTTCAGTACAGCGATGCCCCCAATTCATTGTACCATTATATTTCCGGACAGGCATATATTCTGCTGGATCAGAGGGCAAGGGAAATTAAAAGTCTGACCTCTTTACACGACTGGCAGGAAAGACAGAAAAAAATTAGTGAAACATTAATGGATATTGTAGGACCTTTTCCCGGAAAAACTCCGTTAAATGCAAAGATCACTAGGGTTATTGAAAAAGATAGTTACAGGGTAGAACATATCATATATGAATCCCAGCCAGGTTTTTATGTCACGTCATCACTTTTCATACCTCAAGGGCTAATTGCCAAAGCCCCCGTGGTTATCTATTGCAGCGGTCATTCAAATAATGGCTATCGCTACAAATCATATCAGGAAACAATTCTCAACCTGGTTGATAAAGGATTCATCGTTTTTGCTTTTGATCCTGTAGGACAGGGTGAGCGCCTTGAGTATTTTGATCCGAATGCTAACATATCTGTTATAGGCGATCCCGACAAACAACATTCTTATTCTGGCACACAGGCATTTATTACCGGCAGTTCTCAGGCACGGTACATGATATGGGATGGAATTAGAGCCGTGGATTACCTTTTTACACGCAAGGAAGTTGACACCTTAAGAATTGGTATTACAGGACGATCCGGTGGAGGAACACAGTCGGCTTATATTGCTGCGATGGATAATCGCATTCTCGCTGCTGCTCCAGAATGTTATATTACCAATTTCACACGGCTGTTTCAATCGATAGGAAACCAGGATGCGGAACAGAATTTTTATCATGGAATAATCCGGGGTATCGATCATGCTGATCTGTTTATGGCAAGGGCTCCAAAACCTGCATTATTAATTGCAACCACGAGGGATATGTTTAGTATCCAGGGAGCCAGGGAGACGGAACAAGAGGTCAGTCGAATTTACAAAATCTATGGTCAGGAAGAAAACTTTTCCATTTCAGAGGATGATGCGCCACACGCATCTACAAAGAAGAACAGGGAAGCAATGTATTCTTTTTTCCAGAAACAGCTGGACAACCCCGGCAGTCCGACGGATCATACTTATCCAATCTTAACAGAAGAAGAGATGCTGGTTAGCGAAACCGGCCAGGTTTCAACTTCTTACAAAGCGGAATCTGTTTTCAGCCTTAACCGGAAAGAAGCAGAGCAACTGGTCAAAAAACAAGAATCTTCTGCCCGGGATATTCCGGCATACATACCCGGCGTTTTGAACTCAGCTAAAAAACTTTCGGGATACCAGTCCCCTTTATTGATTGAAGAACCTGTGTTTACAGGACGCACGCAAATGGAAGATTATACCATCGAGAAATATTTTTTAAAGGTGGAAGGCGATTATATCATCCCTTACTTGTTATTTGTCCCTTTAAAATCGAACAATAAAGCGATTATATATCTTCATCCTTCCGGCAAGGCTGCCGGGGCGGCACCTGGTGGTGAAATGGAATGGTTCGTCAAAAAAGGATTTACTGTGCTGGCTCCGGATTTGATTGGAACAGGAGAAACGGGTCCAGGTATTTTTGAAGGAGATTCATATATTGACAGCGTTTCCCATAATTTATGGTACGCTTCCATCCTTATTGGCAGAAGCATTGTGGGTATCAGGGCCGAAGATGTTGTCAGATTTACAAAGTTATTGAAACAAAACACCTCAATAAATGAAATATATGGAGTTGCCATCAAGGAAATGTCTCCGGTTCTGCTGCATGCTGCAGCTTTTGATCAAGAGATTGTAAGAATTGCTTTAATTGAACCCTTATCTTCTTATCAGTCTATTGTAACCAATGAATTCTACAAATCCTCCTATATTCATGGAGCCGTTGCAGCTGCGATTGGCTCATATGATCTTCCTGACCTTGCAGCCAGCCTTGCCCCCAGGAAACTTGTGATGGCCGGGGTAAGAGATGGAAACGGAAAAAGTCTGAATCCAGGAGATATTCTTGATGACCTTTCTATTATAAAAAAGACTTACCAATATAAAAAGGCAGAACAACAATTTAAAATTATAACCTTGAAAGAAGGTGAAAAGCCATTTGATATTTATTCAGAATGGATTAAATAAATTCCGGCCATTTCATATGAGAAATCCGGGTTATGTGTCTCATTATGATAGGATGGAGGAAAAAAAGGAGCTAAATAATTCAGAATAATCTGATTTTTTCAATAGTCATATTTTCGCTAAATCAAGGCAGTATAAACTCAAACGATTAAAATAAATAGAGATGAAAATCTTCCTTTTTAGTTTTCTGATTTTAATTGGATGTACAGCCAATAAAACACCCCTTAGCATCGACGAATTTAATTCCCATTTCAAACTTCTTCCCCGGGCTCAGAAAATTGAACTTAAAAATGGACATGGACTATATTATTCCGACTTACATGGGTACTTCCTGAAAAACACTTATAAAAAGCCTGTAATGTCGGGCGAATTAGCAAATCTTCCCTTATCAGATTCGCCAACTGATGGAGTTGTTTCCCTGGCAATTAATCCGGCTCTTTCACTGCCTTCAGAGGAGGGATATATCCTTGATATTACTGGTAAAAAGGTAGTAATAGAGGCTCTTAGTCAAACAGGGTTGTTTTATGGTTTACAAACGCTTAACCAGCTGATTGAAGATTCACACGACCAGCAAATAAGAATACCTTCTTGCCGGATTACCGATTATCCTGAAATTACTTACAGGGCTGTTCACCTTGATCTGAAACATCACCTGGATGCCGGCTTTTACTATTATTCTATGATTGACAGGCTAGCCTCAATTAAAGTTAATGCTATTATCATTGAGTTCGAAGATAAGCTCAGGTATCGGCAGGCTCCATTAGTTGGGGCTGCCGATGCTATTTCCATAGAAGAATTTGCAGCGATAAGCAAATATGCTAAGGAACGAAACATTGAAATTAGCCCTTTGATCCAAGGCTTGGGCCATGCTTCCTTTATATTAAAACATGATGCTTACAAATATCTTCGTGATGACCCAAAATCTGACTGGGTATTTGACCCGCTGAATCCTGAAACATACAAACTTCAATTTGCACTTTACGAAGACGCCATTAAAGCAACACCCTATGGAAAATATCTTCATGTCGGGGGAGATGAGGTGGGGGATCTTGGAAAATCTAAATTATCAAAAGAATCAGGATTGAATCCTTTTGAACTTCAAATGCATTGGTTGAAGAAGGTGACTGAATTTGCAGAGCAGCACAACCGGATCCCTATATTTTGGGATGATATGGTTTTTAAACTTTCCGGGCTTTACAGAACAACTTATGATCCTGATGTGGATGAAAAAGTGGTCAATGAGCTCTGGAAAAACAACAGGCCAATCCTTGATAAAGGGATGCCGCTTTTTCCAAAGAACTGCATGTATATGAGGTGGAATTACGATTATCCTAAACTGCCGGGGAATCAACTTGCAATAGACTGGTACAAAGAGAATGATCTTCATGTTATGGCAGCTACCGCTGCGCAATGCATTTCATCTATGCTCCCCCGGAATCAATCGAATTTCCAGGCGATAAAGGATTTTTGTCAGCTTACATCCGAAAAGAAAATGGATGGTATTTTATGTACCAACTGGGATGATTGTTCGCCCCATTTTGAAACAGTGTGGAGAGGTTTATACGATTTTGCGCTTTTAAGCTGGAATTTTGAAGATCTTTCAGTTGAAACTGCACATTCAATTTTTAATCATCGGTTTTATAGCCCGGAAGTTGCATCAGCAAATATTGATTTTCAGGACAAACTTGAAAAGGCATCCCCATTTTGGGATCAAGCCCTTCTTGACGAGGGTGACCGTGAGAATTATCATGATACATTTAAACTGATGGACTTGCCAGCTGCGGGTAATTCCGGGGAATGGAATACGAAGTACAAAGAAAAAATCAGCCTGGCGAATCTCGCAATTACAGAGTATAGCCTGATAAACTCTGATTTAATCAATACATTTAGGCTGACCAGGAAAAACAGCTATGCAATTGAAGTATTTAACCAGATCAATGAATTACACCTTTACCCTTCAAAACTTATAGTGTTGATTGAAAAATTTGATAAAGGAGACATCACTGAGAAAAAAACGACAGGACAGGAAATAAGAAAATTTGTAACTGAATTTTCAGAACTCAGGAAGCGATTGGAAACTGTTTATGCAGAAACAAGAATTTTAGGAAATCCCGAAGGATATCAGCTTGATTCCAATTATCATAAACATCTTGCCAATGGCACTAATAATACCGACTGGATGTTCAGATATGAACTGGCAATGAATGAGAAAATAATAGAATGGCTGGCGAAACAGGGAATTTAATTTATGCTGTCTGACAGCTATGATTTTCTGGAATGATTCTTAATATAATAGGCTGATACTCAATATGGAATGCTTCATCTATACGGAACTTTAAAAATCAAAAAGAGTGTATTGAGCAAAGAGTCCTCATTCGAGAGCGAATAATCCTTGTTTTTAAATCATAAACGATATAAAAGTAGTAGCTTGACTTAATTTTATATAAAAAGATGACATGAATAGAAGAATTGGTTTTTTAATTGGAAATTTGATAAGGTCATTGATTTTGGTATCCACGAGGATAAAACTGTATTGAGACACCTTGGCGAGCTCACAAATTGCTGGTTGCCGCTAGAAGAGATGACAGCTAATAATGATAAAAATTATTATAAAAACTTCCTGAATACCATATGTATCTTCATTCTGAATTGCCTTCTTATGAGCAGCAGATTAATGCCCGTGACAGGTTTGTTGAGAGACAACCGGACATGCGGTTTGTTGGTGCTCATTTTGGCAGCCTTGAGTGGAGTGTAGATGAGCTTGCTTTACGTCTTGACAAATTTCCGAACATGGCTGTTGATATGGCTGAAAGAATTTGTCATCTGCAATATCAGTCTAAAATAGACAGGGAAAAAGTCCGTCACTTCATAATTAAATACCAGGACAGGCTTATTTATGGCACTGATTTTAGCGCTGATTCAACTACAACGGGTGAGAGTGCAACAAGCCACTGGCATAATACCTGGTTAAATGACTGGAAGTATTTCGCAACTAACGGTACAATTACGGTCCCGGAGATTGACGGAGAGTTTACCGGTCTGGAGTTATCCAAGGACATCGTAGACAAAATTTTTCATGATAATCCAGTCCGAGGGTTTAAGATTATCGGGTAAAAATTTAGTTAAAGACAAAATAATTTACGAGATTTATTTTTTGTTCTGTTGAATATATTAAGATATGGATGCGATCGTCATCTTACTTATGAAGTGACAGCATGAACAAATTAAGTTCAAAATGAAAAAAAGCATCAAAACCTCCTCAGGCTTCAGATTTCGCCTTCTCCTTGCAATTTTCGCAATAGCTTTAATAACGACAGCCTGTCACACGCCAAAAGAAAATGCTCAATCTGATAATTATGGAAATCCAAACGGCAGAAACGACGAATGGAGTATGACCGGAATTGGGGGTGGCGGTGCAATGTTTTATCCTGCAGTAAGCCCGTTCGATGCAGATTTTGCCTTTGTTGCCTGCGACATGACCGGAACATATGTTACTTATAACGGGGGACAATCATGGAGAATGTTTTGCTTGCGTGGTCCGGTAAAATATTTTGTTTTCGATCCTGTTGATTCCAACATTGTGTACGCAAAATCCATCGCCCTGTTTAAAAGTTCTGACCGCGGTAATACCTGGAATATTATTTATCCCGGCCCGTCCGAAATTAAAGGATTTGTAGCAAAAGGAGACCATGCAGAAGAAATAATTATCACAAATGACAGTACCAGGCGGAATGTTCTTGCTATGGCCGTTGATCCTGAAAATTCAATGAAATTATTTGCAGCAATCTCCATAAATAATTCAGTAGGTTTTTATTCTTCAACTGATCAGGGAGCCAGTTTGACCAGGGAAGCAGAACTTGAAGATGGCGCAAAGAATATTTTTATTGTTCCTTCATCACCCAAAGAGGACAGGACAATTATTGTAACCGGAAAAAGCTCACTTTTCATAAGAGAAAACGGGATATGGGTAAGCAATCACGGGCCACAGAACGTAGCTTCACTAACAGAGTATGCCGGGGGTTATGATAAAAAGAATAATAAATATATTGTGTATGCAATTTCTGGGAAATCCTATTTTAATCCTGGGGGAGACCTGTCAGGTATCTTTTTTACCGATGACGGTGGTAAAACCTGGGAAAACAGGCAGGATGGATTAATAAACATGCAAACCAAAAATGCTGATTTTCCTGAATGGCGAAGCATAGCTACCAGTGCCCAACATCCTGAAGTTGTTTATGTTTCTTATGACCGGTTGAAAATAGATAATGATACCACCTGCATTGGAGTGGCTAAAAGCGAAGATTTCGGCAAAACTTGGACACTTGCCTGGAAGGATCGCCTTACAAAAGTTGAGAATTTACATTCTGATAATTACAATGGTGGGTGGATAGATAAAAGGTATGGACCTACCTGGGGCGAAAATCCTTTTTCTATTGGTGTCTCGCCCGAAAACCCGGATATTGTTTACACAAGCGATTTTGGAAGAACCATAAAAACTATAAACGGGGGCAAAACATGGGAACAGCTTTATACAATAAGAAAAGAAGGAGGAGGCTGGATATCCAGGGGTCTGGATGTCACTACCGGGTATAATATTGTATTTGATCCTTTTGATATGAATCATGTTTTCATGGCAAATACGGATATTGGATTGATGGAAAGTCTGGACGGAGGAGAAAGCTGGATAAGTGCCACCCAAAATAACGGGGTGCAGCAAGCATGGGCAAACAGTACATATTGGTTGACCTTTGATCCTGATGTAAAAGGAAAAGCATGGGCTGCAATGAGCCAGGTGCATGATCTGCCACGACCTAAAATGTTCAGAAGAAATGGAGTTACTGGTTATAAAGGAGGTATTCTTGTTACAAAGGATGGAGGTAAATCATGGGAACCAGTAAGCAAGGATATTGGTGAGGCGGCAGTTGTTCACTTACTTGTTGATGAAGCAAGCAACAAAGATTCAAGAATAATATATGCCTGTGCTTTTGGGAAAGGGGTTTATAAATCAATTGATGGTGGAAATTCCTGGCAGCAAAAGAACAATGGAATAAATGGGAAGGAACCTTTTGCCTGGAGAATTATTAAAAATGATAAGAACGGAAACCTTTATTTAATTGTAAACAGGAGAAGTGAAGGCGGGCGAATAGGAGATGAAGGTGATGGTGCTGTCTACTTCTCCGAAAATGGTGCTGAATCCTGGAAAAAACTCACCCTCCCCGTTGGCACCAATGGACCAATGTGCCTGGCTATTGACCCCGAAAACAGCGATAGATTGCTTCTCTCAGCCTGGGGAAGATCAACGGAAGGCTTATTTTCCCCGGATGAAGGAGGAGGAATTTTTCTTTCATTAGACAAAGGAGAAAACTGGAAACATGTTCTAAAGAAAGACCAGCACATTCATGATATAACAGTTGATCCAAGGAACAATACATTCTATGCATGTGGTTTTACTGGATCAGCTTACCGTTCGGAAGATAGTGGTGAAACCTGGAAGCGGATGAAAGGATATAACTTTAAGTGGGGGAAAAGAGTAGAACCTGATCCGAAAGATCCTGAAATGGTTTACATTATCACATATGGAGGAGGAGTCTGGCATGGACCTGCAAAAGGAGACGAAAATGCACTGGAGGACATAGGAACCAGTATTTTAAAGTATTAATATAAAAATAGTCAGCCTAATTTGATGAGAAATCAAACAATTCAGACTCTTTATATAAAGTAACTATCTTGATATACTATTAATGAATAGTACCGATAAATATTTGCAGCACAGAAAGTTAATTTGTGATGAAAAATCCGCCTCTTTATGGACTGATCTAATTCACAAGGAACGCTGTAAATATGGATTGCTGGGGTTCAAAGAAACAGAATCCTATAACGATCAAAAGGGATTTGATTCTGATAACGAACTCATGGAGGTATGGATGATTATTGAAGAAAGTATCATGAATTTTGAAAGCGAACAGGTGAAAAATTATTAATGAACAGTCAAGTAAAAACAGATCTTAAACTACACTAAATTTTTATCTATGATGAAACTACTTAAACCCATGCGCAAAGCGTTTCTCATGACTTTGTTTTGTGCAATTTTTTTCAATGCACACAGTAATGTGGTAACGGCATTGGGAGAAAACAGTATTAATGAAAGGAATAATTCCTTTCTTGAAAAAACCATTTCCGGTACAGTAACCGATGAAAGTGGAGCCCCACTCGTGGGCGCTAACGTTACTATAAAGGGTACCACCATTGGAACGACTACTAATGTAGCTGGCTATTATGAATTAAGCGTTCCGGATAATGCAACCATTCTCGTTGTATCCTACATAGGTTATTTAACTCAGGAGGTTGCTATCGGAAATTCCAGAACTGTCGATGTAGTTCTTGCTACTGACGTCCTATCCCTTTCTGAATTAGTAGTGGTTGGATATGGGACACAGAAAAAGAGCGACATTACCGGGGCTATCAGTTCTGTAAAAGGAGATGAACTTACTCAATTACCCATGCAGAGAGTCGATCAGGCCTTACAGGGTCGCGCGGCTGGAGTATTGGTTCTAAATACCGCAGGAGCACCGGGTGCACTTACAACAATCCGCGTTAGAGGTATGAACTCCATTAATGGAGGAAACAATGCTCTCATTGTGGTTGATGGATTACAAGGTGGTAATCTGAATGCCCTGAATCCAAATGATATTGAATCCATTGAGATATTAAAAGATGCTTCTGCAACTGCAATCTATGGATCAATGGGTGCAAATGGGGTAATCCTGATCACTACAAAAAGTGGAAAAACAGGTAAGCCGGTATTCGATTATAGTTTTAATTATGGTTTGCAGACTATTCGGCACAAACTTGACCTGATGAGTGCTGCAGATTATGCCATAACCAGAAATGCAAATGAAGCAACTGATAATGCCTCAGGCACACCAGATCCCTTGTTTACAGACACCGAGATCCAGGCTTTGAGAATCTCCGGGGGAACAGACTGGCAGGATGAAATATACAGAACCGCACCAATTGCCAATCACCAGCTAACTATCAGCGGTGGAACTGAAAGTATGAAATATATGGTTTCAGGGGGGTATCTCGATCAAGAAGGTATATTGGTTAATTCAGCCTATAAGCGTTTCTCTTTACGTGCAAATGTAAGTGCCGATATAAGCAAAAAGCTGAGTTTTGGCTTAAACTGGGCCGGCTCTAAAGAAGCAGGTAACTCACCTCCATATGGTGGAGGTACTGCACTTAGTTTTCTTGGCCAGGCTGTAAATATTGCTCCCAGATGGGACCCGACAACACCACCATATGATGCAGACGGTAATTATAACAAACATCCTCTTGGTTATGGTGCCTATGATACATGGAATCCCCTGGCAGCAGCGCAGGAACCGGATATCACGAACAATACAAACAGGAATAATCTTAACACTTACCTGGAATACAAAATAATTGAAGGATTAAAATTAAAAATTACCGGAGGTGCTATTATTGAAAATGGCAATAATAAAAGTTATTACAATAGCAAAACCTGGGAAGGTAAACCTAACGGGGGTAAGGTCGGATATGCGAGCATTGATGATGCATTATATACCCATTATCAAAATTCAAATATCCTGACTTACGATAAGGATTTAGGTGATAAGCATCATATTACTCTGATGGCTGTTGCGGAGCAACAATATTCCAGATCTGAAAGTTCCGGCCTTGTCGCATCTAAATTTACTGTCGATCAAACCGGTGCGAATGATTTAGGTGGAGCAGAACAGATCAATTCAAAGTATTCTAATGTGAATGAACGGGTTCTGAATTCGTATTTGGGAAGAATCAATTACGCTTTTGCCAATAAATACTTGGTGACTCTTAGTTATCGTGCTGATGGTTCTTCAGTTTTTGGTGCAAATAATAAATGGGGATTTTTCCCATCCGGTTCTGTAGCCTGGAAAATGAGTGAGGAGTCGTTTATCCAGGACCTTAATATTTTTTCGGAATTGAAACTTAGGGGAAGTTATGGAATTATTGGTAACCAGGCAATCACGGCCTATCAGACGATGTCCTCAATTGCCTCCGGTTATAACTACCCTTATAGTGGAAATGACGGCACAGACCTCGGATTTGTAATCGGGAATCCTGCAAATCCTGACCTCAGATGGGAGAGCACTGCTCAGACAAACGTGGGTTTGGATGTAGGTGTTTTCAATGGAAGATTAAATGCTACGGTCGACGTGTATAAGAAAATAACAAATGACCTGCTGTTAAATGCAACTCTTCCAGGCTATACCGGTTTTTCGAGTATTTTGTCTAATGTGGGATCTATTGAAAATAAAGGTCTTGAGCTTGCAATTAACGGAAATCCTTTGACAGGTGCAGTTAGATGGAATTCGGGTTTCAATATCTCCTGGAACAGAAACACAGTTCTTGACCTTGGAGAAGCCGACAGGTTAGAGTATAGAACAACATACGGTGGCTACAGTCTGAAAAACGGGTTTATGCAATTACGTGTCGGAGAACCTTTTGGTCAAATGTATGGCTACGGTTACGAAGGAACCTGGAAAACATCAGAATCTGCTGAAGCAGCAGCATTCGGACAGTTACCCGGCGACCCGAAATATACCGATTTCAACAAAGATGGTGAGATTACCAGTGCAGATATAATGATGATTGGTAATGCAATACCTGATTTTATTTTTGGATGGACTAACCGCGTATCCTATAATAATTTTGAGCTGACCTTCCTGATCCAGGGTTCTAAAGGAAATGATATTTTCAACCAGGCAAGAATCCGTCTTGAAAATCCATTTGAAGGAACCAGCGTTCGTCTGCTGGACCGTTGGACAGAAAGTAACCAGGATACTGATGTGCCTGCCTTTACGGATGCAATTACACGCCAGAACGCCGCCCTTTCAAGTAAGATTAAGCTGGGTAGTGGTGACAGTGGACGCCTCCAACGATATGTGGAAGATGGTTCATATATCAGGTTAAAGAATATCACTCTCGCATATTCTGTTCCATTAAATGTAATACATAAAATTGGAGCATCGAAGCTCAGAGCCTATGTTAGCGGAACTAATTTGATTACCTTAACTAAATATACAGGGTATGATCCGGAAGTAAGTTCCTATAACAGCAATGATGCTATGATCGGAGTGGATCTCAGCAATTACCCTACGGCCAGAGTGATTACTTTCGGTATTGATGTAACTTTTTAAATAAAATATAGATATGAAAAGAAATATAATTTATCTGCTTAGGAGTTCCTTGTTCCTTGCCTTAATCTTGACCGATTTTGGCTGCATGAAACTTGATGAACAACCGATTAGCTCAGTTACGCCAGACAATTTTGGCAACTCTGTGCTTCAGATTGAGGCTGCATATGCCGGCTCATTGAACTATTTATGGGATTATTGGGCTGGTTATGGCTATACGTATTATGCATTCAGTAATGATGACCAGTTAAATGGAGGAGATTTAAATATTCCTCAGGATAATGGAGATGGCTTATGGGAAGTACACTATCGGGCTCTGTTGAATATTAACAATGCGCTTGGATCAATTAAGGCCGGAAACATTGAAGGAGAAGATCAGGAAGTCATTGACGAACTTGAAGCCCAGGGAAAGTTCCTGCGTGCGCATAATTACTTTATGCTGGTAAGAATGTTCGGTGGACTACCCTTGATAACTGAAGATACTCCAGATCCAATACAGAATCCTATGGCCAGAGCAACTGTTGCCGAGGTATATGACCTGATTGTTAGTGACCTGGAATTTGCCGCAGAAAAACTTCCTCCATCCTGGGATGGAGCACCTGGCAAGCCAACCAGCGGAGCTGCAAAAAGCATGCTGGCTAAAGTCTACCTGACTATGGCAACATATCCTCTCAATGAGCCTTCCAATTATCAAAAGGCCGCAGATATGGCCATGGAAGTAATTCTTTCAGGAACATATGGTCTTGAAGCAACATGTGAGGATGTTTTTAATCTCAATAATAAATATGGCCAGGAAATGATATGGAGCTATAATTCAACGTACGATGATGTAGCAACGGATCCGGAGATATGGACCACTGAAAATTATGAGGACGGAGGCTGGGGAGATGCTGCAGTTGATACTTCATTTGAACGTACATGGCCTGCTCAACCAAGGAAAGATGCCTATATGCTCACTGATTGGAATGGAGTGCATTATACTGATTTTCCGGAACAGGTTCCATTCTGCAAAAAGTTCTTCTTCTATATCTCGGCGGATGACTTTAATGGCTATTCTTCAATCATGAACTGGCCTATTCTTCGCTATGCTGATGTCCTTCTGATATACGCTGAAGCAGCAAACATGGCAAATGGAGGTCCTACCACTGAAGCCTGTAACCGTATGAATGAAGTTATAGACCGTGCAAATGGCAATTCAACTGGTTTACCCGGGCATCCAAGGGCTGATGTTTCCTGGACAGAAAAACAATTTGATGATGCAGTAATCCAGGAGAGAAGCTGGGAATTGTTTTTTGAGAATTACGACCGTTGGTTTGATATCTGCAGAAAGAGGATCCTGGATGATCCAAAGGTTACAGTACGTGCGGAAGACAGGTTAAACTTCAGCATTGATGATTACTTGTTCCCAATCCCTGAAACTGATTTAAGAATGAATAAATTGCTTGTACAAAACGATGGATATCCTAGCCCCTAATGATGATTTTTTAAGAGTTTAAAAAAAGTCCTGGTATAAGAAACCGGGACTTTTTTATGTTTTGAGATTTATTGAACCTTAACTGAATCCTTCTTGATGTATAACTCTGTTTCGATGAAGTTCGAATTGTAGAATTGATCAACCAGTTGATATTACCTTTGAAAAAAGGGGAAACACAAAAGTGTTGGCTAACTCTTAATTTATTTATCATAAACGACAACTAACCAGACAATTATAAAATCAGATATTGAAATGCTAAAAAATCTGTCTTTCTTTTCCTTATTTGGATTGGTACTACTTTCCACGCTTTCTGCACAGGATAAACCTGCCATTAGTGTGGTTAAGCCAGTTGAAATATCCACTGTCCTTAATAACCCGGGAATTGGTTTTACAACCTTCCAGCGTTTTAACGGGGATGAGTTAAATGAAGGTATGGGATGGACAGAAGGACTTCCCATCGTATATCAGGATTTTGATGGCGATCTTGAAAATAAAAACTACCCGCTGACATCAATAGCCTATTATAGAATTTATTGGTTCTTTATCGAGACAGAACCCGGAAAATATAACTGGTCAATTATCGATAAAGCGTTAAAAACTGCTGCCGAACGTGGACAAACATTGATGATCCGCATTCCGCCATATAGCAAGGAGGTCGATGTTCCAGCATGGTATCGAAAAATGGTCGGAAAAGAAATTGAATCAAAAATCGCAAAATGGAGAGTTGATCCGGAAGATCCGGATTACCTTTGTTACTATGGTGATATGATAAGAGCATTTGGACAACGTTATGACGGGCATCCTGATCTTGAGTCAGTTGATATATCACTTGTAGGATATTGGGGTGAAGGTGAAGGGAGTCATTTATTGACTGATAATACCCGGGTTGAATTGATAAATGCCTACCTGGAAAGTTTTAATAAAACGCCCCTTATTTTTCAGCCACTCAATGGAGATGCTCCTGACGCCGGAGTATTGGTAAAAAACACAAACATTGCAGCATCCTGGCAGGATGGCAGGAATAACGGAACAGGACCTGAAATGCGTAACCTGGGCTGGAGGCTGGATTGTCTAGGGGATATGGGGTTCTGGCCCGAATGGAACTGGAACCACATGACCGATGCTTATCCCCGTGATATCGTAAAGAGCGGGATGAGTGAAGCGTGGAAAAAAGCTCCGGTAACTATGGAAATATGTGGCACGTTTTTACGCTGGCTGGAAAAAGAAAAGTATAATACAGATACCGTAGAATACATTTTTAACCAGGCACTTAAGTGGCATATATCTTCCTTTAATGCCAAAAGTTCCCCGGTACCTGAAGAGTGGAGCCCCCTTATTGATGATTGGCTGAATAAAATGGGTTACAGGTATGTGCTTCGAAGATTTACCTTTCCTTCAATTGTAGAATCCAATGGTCAATTGTCCATTACATCATGGTGGGAAAATAAGGGAGTTGCACCTATATATAAAGATTACAAATTCGCTGTTCAGCTTAAAAATAAGGACTGGACAGAAATCTTTATTACCTCCGCTTTTTTACCGGACTGGCTGCCAGGAGATATTGTGCATGATGAAATCCTGTATATTCCAAACGACATGCCTGTTGGAACTTACCAGATTGAAATAGCAATTGTTTCCCCGGTTTCATTTGAGCCCAGGGTCAAAATTGCGATAGATGGAATAAATACAGATGGATGGTATCCTATGGGTGAAATAATAGTCCGGTAAAGCAACTAACAATCCTATTAAAATACCCGGTTTACATTTGAAAACATTATATTTTGAGCTTATGAAAAATTTAATATTCCTTAGCTTTCTTTGCATTTTGATTTCATGCAATAAACCTTCTGGTATCACGAGGATTTGGGCCCTTGATGATGGTGAAAAAATAAAGCAGGATGACCTGAATCATCCCCTCGCTATAGGATCGGATAATTCAGTCTGGAAAAATAACTCTGTAAATATTTTTGGAGGAAGAAACGAAATTATTGCATTTCAGCTTATTATCGAAGCTGATTCCATCGGGGTTGATAAGGTAAATGTGGAAATAAGTGATTTGATAAATGGTACTTCTGTCATTTCAGGCTCTGCAAAAGGAGCTGCTGATCCATTTGATTACAGGGGAAGACAAATAGAACTGTTTACTGAGCATTACCTGAATATGGTCAAACGTTCTCCCCCGGAATGGTTTTTCCTGGAAAGTGCAGCCCCGTCTGCTTATTATACCGGGTGGGTGCCTGATTGCCTTGTGCCTTTTTCTGCGTCTCCCGGCAAGGGAGGTGCTCCATTTTCTATAAAAGGAAATAATAACCAGGCCATTTGGGTCGACATACTCATCCCAAAGAAAGCAGTGGCCGGAACATATTCGGGAAAAGCAACAATAACAATTGCCGGTAAGGTTTTTCAGACCATACCTGTCTCTCTTGAAGTTTATGATTTTACTCTTCCGGATTCAACTCATATAAAAAACATGTTTGGATTCTATCCTTCAGCATTGGAAAAACGGCATGGTGTATCCAAAGGAAGTAAGGAATACTATGAGATTGAAGCAAAATACCACCAGATGGCTCATCGCCACCGGCTTGATCTTGTGCGATTTGTCGACAACCTGGCTGATATGTCGGAATATCATAAAAGATACCTGACAGGCGAACTGTACACCCCTGTAAATGGATATGAAGGACCCGGCGAAAATATCGGTAATAATACCTTTTCAATTGGGTATGGAGGTCATATTCCTGATGAATATGGAGAAAGTGTGCATAATATGTCGATGGAGGGTTGGCAATCCGGTTCTGATGCCTGGGAAAACTGGTTCCTTAAAAATGCACCAGGAGTTGAAAGACACAAATATTTGTTCCCAGATGAACCAGATTTTAAAGGCCCTGAAGGTGCAAAGGGAACAGGCTCAATGGATACCATCAGAATGCAGGCAAGGTGGACACATAACAATCCGGGTATAGGAAAAAATATTCCTTCGCTTGTTACTAACAAAATCCTTCCAAAATTAAAGGGATATGTCGATTTCTGGTCTGTCTCAGCTGAAGAAGCTACCATGAATACAGATCCGGCTGAGCTGAATTCCGAAAAAGCCCTGGGTCATAAATTTGGAATTTATAATGGCTATCGACCAGGAACAGGTGCCGTTGTGAGTGATGCAGATGCAGTTGAATTCAGGGTCATACCATGGATCGTCTGGAAATACAACATTGACCAGTATTTTTATTGGTCTACTACTTTCTGGGAGGATCTTAATGTTTTTGTTGACCCATGCACCTATGAAAACCGGATTAATGGCGATGGAACATTTTTCTATCCCGGGCAGGATGTTCTTTTCAATGATGAAAACAGAAACCTTGCCGGACCTCTCTCATCCATCAGGGCAAAAAACTGGAGAAGAGGAGCGCAGGATTTTGAATATTTATGGTTAGCCAGAAAAATGGGTTTTGAATCAGAAATGAATGATATAGTGAATGAATGTGTACCTACAGCTCTCTGGGAAGCAAAGTCGCAAAAAGACATTAGCTGGCCCAGCCGGGGCTATACCTTTGAAAAATATCGCAAACAGCTTGCTGAACTTCTTTCCTCGGATGAAACCGGGAACAGGTAGAATTGGGTTTTAGTCTATTAATCTGATAGAATGTTAAATTTCATGATCCCATTCAATGGCTAAATTTAAATACTGAAGGAGAAATGCATAGACCATTGCCATACCTGGAAGGAGCCTTGAAAGGATTTAATAAAAACAGCTACTAAATGAAACGTAGATCCTGCCTGAAAATCCTTTTCCTTGCAATTTTTTTGTCAGGCTGTTCTGAAAAGGAAGGTGTGGACCTGCCTGAAGAGAATATTACATGCATTGTTAGCGATAAAAGTAAATTGGAGGAGATGGCCATATTTCCCTCTGATAATCCTCTTAACCAGGATATATCAATGTCACCGGTTGACAGCCGTTCCGAGGCAATTATAGCCTTAATTGGGACTGCCAATGTGAAGCCCGATTTCGGAAGTGGTCTCTGGGAAGGCAGTCCGATTGGTATACCCTACATCCTGGTTTGTGACAGTCAGTCGAAAATTCCGATTGTTTTTCGCGGAAATGATTACGATGGCAATTATGGCAATGAAAGCGATCCTGGCCCTTATCCCATTCCACTTAGTGCCCCGATTGAAGGGAATGGAGCAGGGGATAGCCATGTTCTTGCAGTAGATATAGATAATGGAATTTTATTTGAGATGTATAATGCAAGCGTTGGGGACGGAAAATGGGAAGCTTCCGGAGGAGCCGTCTGGGATTTGAAAATTAATGATACACGGCAGGAGGGTTGGACTTCCGCGGATGCTGCAGGACTGCCAATTTTGCCCCTTCTTGTCCGGTATGAAGAAATTGTCAAGGGAACCATTGATCATGCCATTCGTTTTACATTAAGCAAAAATAAAGTTATGCGCGGGTACACATCACCAGCTAGCCATCTTGTTGGAGGAAGTAATAATAATCCGGAAGCACCCACTCCAATGGGAATGCGTCTGAGATTAAAAGCGGATTTCAATATTTCTGGTTTTTCGGCAAGCAATCAGATTATTTTATCAGCCATGAAGAATTACGGCCTTATTCTGGCCGATATCGGATCTGATTTATATATTACAGGATCACCTGATGAAAGATGGGATAATGATGATCTGAGCATGTTAAAAACGATGAAAGCTTCAGACTTTGAAGTTATTCAAATGGGTGAAATCATAAATAAATAAAAAGTTTGAATCAAAATAGTACACCAGGATTGACATTACCGGGCCAGCGTCTGCTTTCGCTTGATTTTATGCGTGGTCTTATAATGGTTTTATTAATGATGGAAAGTTCCGGTTTGTTCGAGCGATTAACAGAGCTTACCGACAGTGGATTATTTCATTCCTTAATGCTTCAGTTCGATCATCATCCGTGGCATGGTTTAAGGTTTTGGGATCTGATTCAGCCGGGTTTCATGTTTATTGCAGGTACTGCATTGGCATATTCCCTCAAGAAACAGCAAGATGCAGGTGTTCCCTGGCGTTCATCATTAGTCAAGGTACTAAAACGCTCAGGCTGGCTGTTTTTCTGGGGCGTCTTTATTTATGCAGTTGGTCGGGACGGGTCACTTTCTTTTAAGTTGTGGAATGTTCTTACACAACTCGCTTTTACAACCCTTGTGGCATTCCTGATTTTCAAGTGGTCATCATTATGGCAGCTTGCTTTTAGTTTGTCCTTATTGTTACTTACCGAACTATTATTTCGTTATACCAATGTTCCGGGATTTGACCAGGCCTTCACAAACCAGCATAATTTTGGAAATTATATGGATTTGATTTTAATGAATAGAATCAACGAAGAAGGATGGGTTGCGATAAACTGCATTCCAACAGCTTGTCATACTATCTGGGGAGCACTGGCTGGTAAGCTTCTTTTTTCAGCTAAAACCGAAAAAACAAAAGTATATACGCTTTTTGTTGCCGGGATAATTGCCTTGATACTGGGTTTTGGACTGGATCTGTCTATTACACCGATTATAAAAAAGATTGCGACCAGTTCGTTTACCTTAGCTTCAGGAGGATGGTGCCTTATTACACTGGCAATTTTATATTTTTGGATTGATACAAAAAATCATAGAAATTACCTCCTGTTCGTAAGGGTAGTAGGAATGAACTCAATCTTCATTTACCTGTTTTTTGCTCTGGTAGGAAAACGATGGTTGAACGGATACATTGATTCCATAACATACGGGCTATTAGGGAATCTGGATTTGCCCCATCTGCTTATTGGGATTTTATCGTCCCTTCTCATTTTTACATTGGAATGGTACTTATGTTGGTACCTTTATAAAAATAAGATATTCATTAAAATTTGATAGTCAAGATGAATTAATGCAACAGAAACGCACTAATTAATACTAAAACAATGAAAGTAAACCAAGATCATAATGTCAGCTTTACAAGAATAGGTTTAACTGTATTACGTGTGTTGGTTGGGTGGCACTTTCTATACGAAGGGCTGTCAAAACTTGCCTCACCAGGTTGGTCAGGTGCTTCCTATTTAATGGAATCTAAATGGCTTTTATCAGGATTTTTCCATTGGATTATTTCCAATTCTACAGCTCTGGCCCTTACTGATTTCATTAATATCTGGGGATTGATATTGATTGGATTAGGACTATTTATAGGCTTATTTACAAGGCTGGCCAGTATCTCAGGTATTCTGATCTTGCTTTTATATTATATCGCGAATCCTCCGTTTGCAGAATCAACAATCTCCGGCTATGGACAGTTTTTCATTGTCAATATCAATATAATTGAGGCTGGAATTTTACTGGTATTTGCTTTTTTGAAGAGAGATTACCTCTGGAGCATTGACCGGCTTGTAAAGGGAATATTCCAACGGAAGAAAGAGCACATTTTTCCTCCAAATGAGAACATTCATCCGGAAGGGAATACACGTAGAGAACTGATTAAAAACCTGGCTTCCCTACCTGTATTGGGGATTGTTTTTTTTGGAATGGCAAAAAAGAGCGGATGGTTAAGCTTTGAGGAGAATAATTTAGAAAAGACAGATGCCACAACCAGCGCCACACAAATGAGAGCGAAAATATGGGATATAAGTGAACTGAAAGAGAAAGTTCCAAAAGGTAAAATCAAACACGTTGAAATGAGCAGAATTCTGCCAGGCGGGAACCTGGTGGCTGGTTTTGCCCATGCCCGTGACCTGATCTATGTATCAGATATGATCAAGAATTACTTTACAGATGAAAAAGTGATAGAAACCCTGTGGCTGTATGAAGCATGTGGTATAAACACTATCGTTTTCAGAACTGATGAAAAAACCATCAGAATACTGGAAAAGTATAGAAAAAGAGGCGGTAAGATTCAGTGGTTGGCCCAGACGTATCCGCAAGATGATGACTTTACCAACATTCAGATGGCGATTGATGCCGGAGCTGTCGGAGCTTTTGTAATGGGGGGCATTGCAGATAAACTGGTTTACGAAAATCGCCTGGAGCTTCTTGCAAAGCCAATAGAATTTATCAGAAGTCAGGGTTTAATAGCAGGAACAGCAGGTCATGCAATACAGGTCCCGATGGCTTGCGTAGAAAATGGGATTGAATCTGATTTTTTCATGAAAACGTTTCATCACGACAAATATTGGTCAGCCAATCCATCTGAAAACCGAAATGAATTTATGCATGACCTTAATTATAACAGTCTGGATCGAAATCAATTTCATGATAATATCTGGTGCCCGTCACCTGAGGATGTAACTGCTTTTTTTAAAAAATGCAAGACGCCCTGGATTGGCTATAAAGTGCTTGCAGCAGGAGCCATTATTCCTGAAGATGGATTTAAATACGCCTTTGAAAACGGTGCAGACTTTATTTGTGTAGGAATGTTTGATTTCCAGGTAATCGCGAATGCCAATATAGTTTGCGACTTATTAAATTCCAATTTAAACAGAGAAAGGAGCTGGTTTGCTTAATATTGAATTTGCAGCGGGTGGGGCAACTGTTCATGATATGCTTTGATTTCTTCTGATGGTTCTCTTTGGATAGCATTAAGCACCAGAAATAACTAATCAATCTTCATATGCCAGGAACTGTCTGATATGCATATGTTTAATTCCTTTATAATCTTCTGCAAATACATCAGCCGAGACTACTATTTTCTCATAGTCATCTTCAATTTTGAGTAATTATTTACATTTTCTTCGATGAACTTTGATATTACACACAATTTTAATTCGATTTATGGTACAATCATGATTCAAGGAATAAAACGTACTGCATTCGCTAAAGCAATGGGATATGGTTCCACTTCACAATTATCATCTACTCTTGAAGGCGAGGCATTAATCAGTACAAAGGCTACTATTGAACTGATTAAAAACTTTAATGTCAATCCAACATACCTTTTCACCGGTCAGGGGTCAATGTTCCTTGCAGAAAAAGAGGAAATTGATGAGCTGAAAGCACATATCACCCAATTAGAACAGGATAAGAATGAGATCATTAAGAAAAGCCTTGAATTGGCAGAGAGGGTAAAGTTCTTGAAAAGAGAAATGGCGATCTTATTGATATGACATCCTTGGCTTTGAAGAATTATAAAGAAGAACAAGAGAAGAAAAAAGAAACAACTGAAAATAAATAAGTTCTTTGTATACGAAATAAAGTAATTGGTTACACTGAAAATAGGCAAGAATTTACCCTTGTGTAAGTACTTACTCTCCTAAACTTGCCCCAAATGCCCCAAAATCTGCCCCACAACAAAAAAGACCCCGCATCAATGCGAGGTCTGTCATGGATTGAGGTCGGTAGCGGATTCGAACCGCTGTAACTGGTTTTGCAGACCAGCGCCTAGCCACTCGGCAAACCGACCAATATGTTTTCGATATAAATATGCACCTTTTTATGAACTATCCTGAAGCAGATTCCTCGCTTCCTGGCCTCTTTTCGTGAACTCATTCGTTCCGCTTTCGATTCGAACCCCTGTAATCCCGATGTGCGATCGGGACGCCTAGCCACTCGGCAAACCGACCGTTTTAATCCTGAGATATCAAATTTATGCTGCCTGCTTTGCCGCACTGGTGCTACATGGCGACGGATTCAGAATTCCTTTCCGGACAACTACCTCTCCTGCCCCTTCGTGTTTCATTTCGGGATTGCAAATGTAAATATAATTTTAAATATATGAAAGATTTTTTAAGTGCGGCGGCGGGATGGAGACGAGTGAAGATAGACGGCGGATGGCGGGGGATGGAAGGCAGGGAGAGGTGGGAGAAGAAAGAATTTTCGAACCCTCTTTTTTTCACTTCAAAGTTCGATGACTTGTGTTCAATTTTCAAAATTCAATGTATAAATCAACCAAAAATGATAGTGACTTTGCAAGTGGCTGATTCTCATTACTAACAATAAATATTAATCAAATAAATCCATAAACCATGCTCCCTATTCTCCTAAAATCACTTATTTTACGATCAAACTATTTGAACTATGAAACTATCAAAACTCGGAATCTTCACTTTATCTATAATTTTCACAGGGGGGAGTCTATTTTCACAGGTAATTAATGTGTCCATCGATTTGACCAAACAATATCAAAAGGTCCAGGGATTTGGCGGAGCTGTGCCTGACTGGCTGTATGGCCCCAACAATTCGGCAACCATTGCCGACATGGCTGTAAATGATCTGGGACTAAGCATACTCAGAGTCTACCCCACATCGACATTTGAACCCGCTAATGATAATAATGACCCATTCGATGCGGATTTGAACCAATTTAATTTGACAGATGGGGCTTTAACAGACCAGATGGCCGTAATCAACAAATTCGTTTCAGCCGGATTGGGCAAACTAATCCTCTCGGTATTTTCACCTCCCGCGTGGATGAAATACAATAACTCCCTGGAAGGAGCCGATTGCTTATCTTCTGATCCTGAATGTAAGAACAGGTTGAACCATGACATGTATGACGAATATGCAGAATTTTATTCCACCTACATTAAGTATATTGAGCAGCAGACTGGTTCCAAGGTTTATGCAATAAGCCCGGAAAATGAACCCAGATGGGGACAGTGGTACAGCTCATGTGTTTATAGCTTCGATGAGATGAAAAATATCATCAAGTTATTGGGCCAGAGGTTTCAGGATGAAAACATCGATGTCAAAATATTCGCTGCTGAAGATCTGCTTTCCAATTTTGGCAGTTATGAGATCCCAATGATGCAGGACCCTGTATGTAAGAGCTTCTCCGATATACTTGCAACGCATGCTTATTCCGATGGCATTAATCCTACTTCCATCTCAACTGCAGCCGGCCAATGGAAAACAGCCTCAAACTTTGCACAAAAAAATGGAAAAGAACTATGGATGACAGAGACTTCAGGTTATTCCACGGTATGGGATGCACAGGACGGACCCATGGTCTACGGTCAGTTGATCCACACTGCTTTAAAATACGGCAATCTCTCCGGGTGGGTATGGCTTACCGTTAATACCAGTATAGGTGCGAATGAACAGGAAGCTTTGATCATCAATGGCAACCCCAAGAAAATATATTATGTATCCAAAAATTTTTACCGGTATATCCGGCCGGGAGCTATACGGATTGACTGTACTGATGATGAATCTAAACAAGTCTTTATATCAGCATATGAACATGGTGAAGAAAGCCGGCTGACGATTGTGGCCATAAATACTTCAGATGAGGCACAAACCGTCAGTCTTCAAATGGAAAATAAACCCAATGAATTTACCCTTTACAGGACTTCCTCAACAGAAAATTGCATATATGCGGGGATTACAGATGGCTCTGCGGTCGTGCTCCAACCGAAAAGTATCACCACGCTCGTGGCTGAAGGAACCAATCACCTTCCGACCATCAACAAAGTAGACGATATGGTTTTACTAATGAACTCGAATGGTTCAAACATGATAAATCTTGAAGGGATAAGTGATGGCGATTTGAATAGCCAGAACCTCGTCATCACGGCAACCAGCTCAAACACAGCATTGATTCCTGATCCCGTTATCAGTCACAATGCAGGAGAAACCTCCGGTACTTTAACGTTGACTCCGGTAGCCGATCAAATAGGCACAACCACCATCACCCTAACACTTCAGGATGACGGAGGTCAGGACAATAACGGCTTCTTTTCAAAAAAGCAGATCTCCTTTGATGTACAGATTATTCCTTTCATCAACCAGGAACCTACGATCGATAACATCCCCGATCAACAGATAAAGCTCAATGCCGGACCCCAAACGATAACAGTAACCGGCATCTCAGATGGTAATAGCGGAACCCAGACCATCACATTTCGAGATTTCAAAACAAATACGAATGTCATAAAGAGTACAAAAGTAACCTATACGTCCGGCGAAAATACGGCAACCTACACATACACACCAAAATCAGCCGGAGATGTCCTGGTTACCATCACAGCGTATGATGATGGGGATACCTTGCTGAACGGGAAAAATGAGAAGAGTGTCAGTTTCAATATTACGGTGATTGATAATACGGCTGTTACCTCAACCCTTCTGAAGGGACCGTCTGTTTACCCAAACCCTGCAGATAATTATGTAAATATTCAACTACCGGCAGTGTCTGATAAAATCGCAAAGGTGGAAATTTTCAACATGCTGGGTTCAAAAATCTTAACGAAACAAATTCCGATTTCAGAAGGCATTATCTACGTTCCTCTTGAGGAACTCTCTACAGGTATGCACCTTATAAAAATTACCACTGATAATACAGCTTCGGTAACTAAGATCATGATAAAGAGATGATGCTTTTACCTGGTGACCGGTTGGGAAACTGAAAGTTGAAACGATGTGTATTACTTCTCGCTTTAATGGGGCAGCAATTTTCACTCCGCCTTTGACTTTTTTTAGTGCTGAAAGGATGACCTGATCCAGACAAGAATTTTTTGAAATCAAGGATTCAGCATCTCGCTGGTGTCCTTGAAATGTAGTGCTATTGCTCTCACATTTTGCTTTGCACAGTTTTACATCCGCGAAATCTGAAGGAAATCTGAAGGTTCTATATATTGTTCTTATATACGAAGATGTAGGGGATCCCACCCCCCGCCCACCACCCTTAATGCGCAGAAAGAACAAATCTCAGCCTCCCCCGCTCATGTTCTTCAGCAGAGACGAAAACTCACTTCTTTTCCTGCCGGTTCCCCATGCCCCCGGTCGTCTCTTTATATCAAAACGATGAAATAATCAGCGCACTCCTGACCTCTTTTTTCATCTCCGGAACAATACGTCCTATAAATGGCATCCCACTGCGCCCACTATCCAGTGACAGTGAAATATATTGTGTCACTAAGTGGCTCTATGCTTTTACTCCTAAGCAAGACATGCAATCAAACCCAAACCTATCGGATTGAAAGTATTTATATAATGTTTATTATTAATATGTAAATGTTAAACATAAATATATTGATTTATTTAACGAAATGACTATTTACTACTTATTATACAATTGATTATAAATTATAATAATGCTTATCATTATCATAATAATTTGTTAAATGTTTAATCTTTTTAGTTTTTTATTAAACATAATTGATCACCCATTGTCTTATGTTTAAATCAAAAAAATAAAAATCATGGAAACAAAATTATCTTTAAAATTTAACCGCTATATTTTGCCGGTTTTCCTCCTTGGAATGTTAACTACCATTTTTGCGGCACAGGCCTCGCAACCCGATAAAAAAGCCACAAACACTGTCGTGGACATCATCGTCAACAGCGAAAACCACAACACCCTCGAAGCTGCAGTAACTGCTGCCGGCCTGGCCGAGACCCTCAGCGGCGACGGTCCGTTTACCGTCTTTGCCCCTACAGATGATGCCTTTGCCGCATTACCTGCCGGTACCCTCGACGCCCTGCTGGCGGATCCTTCGGGAGCGCTGACCGATATTCTTCTTTACCATGTGATCGGCGCCAACGTCATGTCCACCGATCTGAGCGACGGACAGATGGCTGAAACCCTTCTTGGAAAAGACGTGAAGGTGACCATCAGCAATGACGGCGTGTTTATTAATGATGCCAAAGTTACTGTTGCGGATATTGAAGCCGATAACGGCGTAGTACATGTGATCGATATGGTGTTGAACTTTGATAATGAAACCCTGGGCTTTCTGCAAACCGAAACAGAGCAGATGAAGGTTTATCCAAATCCGGCCTCCGATTATGTTAAGGTTTATTTCGAAAACGGTGAATCGTATACAGTGACATTGTTAAGTCTGGACGGAAAAACCATTAAGCGATTTGAGAATGTAGGCAACAACAGTAATTTAAATGTGTCCGATGTTCAGAATGGAACCTATGCCTTGGTCAGGGAAGGAAAATCATCACGGGCAGTGAGCAAGATCCTGATTCAACGATAAACTCATGAAGCAAGGCCAGGAGAGTATAATTGTTGGGTATTGAAAAGGGTACGCTTCATATATTAAGCCGGGAATCATTTCCCGGCTTTTTCATGTTATGACCCTGATTCCTTTCCCTTCTCTTTCATGTTGTAACAGGTCCCTCCTTCTCATCCTGATTTTTCTCCTTGATCTGCGAGCTCATTTCTCTTCTCCCCTTGCTCATTCAGAGTGGTTTTTGGCGGAGTGCAATACAAGGCAGCCCGCCTTAAAAACACAGTTTCAGCTGCCCTCGACATTCCTGAGATGCCACCGTTCCTTCATCGTCCATACCGGCAGGGTCACCGCTTTCTCTTCAGAGTTCATCTCGCCGGGCACGATTGACATCCCGGTTAGCCGGTCCTACCGGAAAAATGTAAGGATAGCATTATCATAGGTCTGCCCCATAGTTTGTAAATATCCGGAATACAGGCTTTGATATTCCGCTGCCAATCGTTAAATTGTTCCTGATTTCTTACAGTCAATTAAAATCAAACCAACATGACCCTAAATCGCAGAACATTCCTGAGAAACTCGGCAATTACTACAGCAGGGCTCGGACTGGCAGGCCGGACTCTCGCCGCCGGTACCTCATCCCGGGTCCCCGCAAGCGACAAGATCAACGCAGCCCTTATCGGATGTCGTAGCCGTGGATTCGGCGCCCTCAAAAATGCCCTTGAATATGATGACGTCAACTGCGTGGCTCTATGCGACGTGGATTCAAATATCCTGAATGCCCGGGCTAAGACCATCGAGGATGACTACGGTTTTAAGCCTAAACTGTACAAGGACTTCCGGAAGATGCTTGAGCAGAAAGATATTGACGTGGTCTTCATCGGCACACCCGACCACTGGCATTGCCTGAACATGGTATATGCCTGCCAGGCCGGTAAGGATGTGTATGTCGAAAAACCCATGGCCAACACCATTGAGGAATGTAACATCATGGTAAAAGCAGCCAACTATTACAACCGTGTTGTGCAGGTAGGCCAGCAGCAGCGCAGTAATTTCACGTTCATTCAGACGATGAACAGAATCAAAAGCGGCCGCATTGGCAAACTCCGGAAGGTCAATATCTGGGCCAATTTCAACTATGGTATCGGTCCGGATCCCAAACCCGACGGACCCGTTCCCGACGGCGTCGACTATGATCTCTGGCTCGGACCGGCTCCCAAGCGGCCCTTCAACCCTAACCGCTTCCACGGCTCCTGGCGAATGTTCTGGGATTACGGCGGCGGTCTGATGACCGACTGGGGCGTCCACCTGCTCGATATGGCTCTCTGGGCTAAAGATATCGTCGAAGCTCCAAAAATCCTGAGTACATATGCCGCTAACTCTTCCGCCCAGGTTGGTCAGCGGGAGACTTTCGACACCATGAACGTTAATTACCCTATGGGCGAGTATGTCTTTAACTGGGATATGAATGCCGGCGTTCAACAGGGACCCTATGAAAAACTTTACGGGCTGGCGTTCATCGGCGACGATGCCACTATCGTGACCGACAGGAGCAGCTACCAGGTATACCCGGAATGGGATAACGAAAAGAAAGCCTTTAAGGTGAAGGAAGAAGAATATAAAGGCGGACAGGAAGCGCATTCCATTCATACCCGTAACTTCCTCAATTGTGTGAAATCACGTGAGATCCCGGTATGTCCGACAGAAATAGGACGGGCTGCTGCACTGCATGCCCATATCGCCAACATCGCAGGCAGGGTTGGTGAGCCGGTCCTGATCTGGGATGAAAAGAACAATCGCTTTACCAACTCGGAGAAGGCTAACCAGCTCATTGTCCCGGAATATCGTGCACCCTGGACCTTGCCCAAAATCGGTTAGTTCATCGTGTAGCGACGAGGCACGCAACGTCTTTACACATTTTTTACAGATATATATAACATCAAATAAAACATGCTATGCTAACCAGACGCAAATTTATCGGTACACTGGCAGCCGGATCCGCCGCCATTGCCTTTGCACGGCCAGCCAGCGCTTTTGTGGCCAGCAAAAGCAAACTGGCTCATTTTGGCTACATCTCGGGAATCATTGGTAAGGAACTCAAAGGAGACTGGAAGGATGTGCTAAAACGTACGGCAGATATGGGGTACACGGAAATCGAAACCGGTCGTTTCCTCGGTGATTCTGCCGCAGGATTCCTGTCGTATTGCAAATCGATAGGACTAAAACCGGTTGCCGGCGGCATGAAGCAGACAAAAGACAGGGACGAACTGAATAAAGCTATCGACGAGCTGATGGAACTTGACCTGGAATATGCCGTCATGTACTGGCCATGGCTTGTCAGCGCTCCATTCAGCCTCGAAGACTGTAAAAACAGTGTGGAGATTCTGAATATCGCAGGGGAAGTATGTAAAAAAAGAGGCATACAGCTATGCTGGCATAACCACAACAATGAATTCATCGAAATGGAAGAGGGACTCCCTTTCGATTATCTGATGAACCATACAGATAAAGATTTGGTAAAATGTGAAATGGATGTATACTGGGTAAAAAAAGGCGGTGCCGATCCTGTAGAAATGCTTAAAAAGTATTCAGGGCGTTATTCCATTCTGCATATTAAGGATATGGCTCCGGGCCCTGAACAGGATTTTGAATGCGTGGGCAGCGGCATCATTGATTTCCCGGCAATATTCAGGGAAGCCCAAAGTCAGGACATTTCACATTTCTTCGTAGAACGGGATAAAGTAGTCGATGGTATGGGCTGCCTGGCCTCTGCAGCAACATACCTGAAAGCCGTAAGGTTTTAGGGACAAGGAAGTCAGGAAGAGGCCTTACGAACACCACCATCCACGGGCAAAACCGTGGCCATTGTTGGGCTACCGCTCGGCGGTTCTGCGAATAGACCAGACCTTTACGAATCTCCTTCGTTCGACATTCGACATTCGACATTCGACATTCGACATTCGATATTCGACATTCGATATTCATTCCCCTTTGACAATACCGGGATATTTCCCCGAAACCGCATTGTATATATTGGCAGCATTCCGATTTCGAACATCCACGGGCAAAACCGTGGCTATTATTGGGCTACCGCTCCGCGGTTGGGGACATGATCTAACCTGGACTTTGTGTCCTTCTTTGCCATCTGCCAGGGCATCAGTAGTATGTAACTCTTCCCTCCGACATTCGACATTCGATATTCGATATTCGATATTCATTTAACAGTACAAAGACACCCTTCTCTCCTCTTTCTCTCACCACTCCGCCTTCCACCCTGTCTCCTGCTCCAAATACCGTATCAGTTCATGGGCGTTATGCCGGTGCTGAGCCATGGTCGGGTGATAATCGCCACCGATGCCAAATTCACCGGTCTGCATCGATAGGTTGAAGATCTTCATCCCCGGATCCTGAATGACCCCATAAGCCTTCTCCACAGATTGTCTCACCTTGGTCGAGGATTCTTCCCCCATCATCGGGCCAATGAGATAGACAATAAGTGCATTGGGATAATTGGTGCGAATGGTGATGAGGAATTTTCTGCACGCTTCACTAAACAAGTCCGGATCAAAGATGTCCAGGCTGGTATCATTTGTGCCAAGGTTGATACAGACTACATCGGGTGTGATCTTTGAAAAATCCCACACCGGTTCATCGGTCCTGAAAAGCGTGCGATCATACATAACGGGCATGGTATTCTCCGTGCCTGTGACCGGTCCGCCATAATTCCGGTACATACCAATCCCCGATTTGCATACGGCCAGCACTTCGGCCCTGAATGCCCTGGCCGTAATTGCGGCATAGGTTTCATAAAAATTTTCCTGATCAGGACGGAAACCGTCAGAGATATTTTCCGTCTCATTCCCATACCCACAGGTAATGGAATTCCCGATGAACTCGATGATCCGACCATTACCCATGGGAAGGGTCACCAATGAATCTCCCTCATCCAGCGTGAGACCGGTAAAGGTATCGACACCCATCGATGCTTCTGTAAGCTTTATTACCTGAAGCTGGTGAAGCGTGTCTTTCAGACCGGTAGCCAATTCATACTCGTTCTGAGATTGAATCAGATGGATCTTTACCGGGTTACCGTTGTCAATAACGGCGTAATAATAATTCCTGTCAGTGGAAGCTCCAAATCCGGCAGAAATCGAAGTTCCGGTAAATGCCGCAGCAATGGTTACACCGGAATACGCAATCCTGGGATTCTCAGGAACACTGAAGTCAACTCTTCCTGAATACCTGATCTTTCCGTTTGCCGGGGAAATGGATGTCTGGGAAAAAAGGTGAAGTGTTCCGCAAAGGAACATAGATATAAACAGGTACTTTTTCATCATCTCAATATTTGAATAATATATGCAAACCGCCTGCAAGGCAAAGGTATAGATGTACTTAATAATTCTGCAATACGTCAAATTTAAAAACTTTTCCGTTTATGACACGGTAATTCCGGAGTGAATACTATTGAATTGGGTTATTCAACTGAAGAAAGGAAAACGGAATGTAAAAACTGTAGCTGTATGAATTGTCATCCTCTTCCCATCAGTTATGATTTTCTGAACGGAAACCAGGAATATCTAACCTATGGAAGGATAAACCAAAGGGGAAATGAAGCCTACTTTTTCACGATCCTTGCTGTGCCGGTAAGTTTTCCGTGATCAAAAAACCGGAAGATGTATAATCCCGGATCGAGACCGGAGGTACTCAGTTCGAGATGATCGGTACCTGCCGTATTTACAACAGACAGTAGTTTACCGTCACGACTGAAGATTTCCAGCCGGTCAAACACAGTCGTGGTCTCGATAGTGATATTGTCGGAGGCAGGATTCGGCCATACACGGATTGCATTGATTTTTGATGATGTTATGCCCGTTGTGCTCACGTGAAATAAGATGGTATATTTTTCGATGGTCAGTCCGTCCTCAGCAGTTACAGAAATCACTGCGGTACGTTCCGCATCAATTTCCGAATAAAGATCCTGCGCCGGCTCCAGAGCCACCGTGGCATTGCTGTCTGCCGGTACCGCCTCAATCAGCGGGCTTTCAGCGTAGCCGGTAGGAAGCTCCATCTGATAGTTATAAATATCTGGGCTGAAAAGAGGGGAAAGCATACCAGGGTCACACTGTAGAAGGGACAGATGTGCCTCGGAGGCCAGAGGCCTGTACTCGAAGGTGATATAGTAGTTTCCTGTTGCACCATTTTCTGCTGTAACCAAAATGGTAGCTGTCCTTGCATCAGCCTCAGCTGATTTCATGTCTTTTGCTGTAAAAATGTTTACGGTGGCACAGGAATCATTCTCAAGAGCCTTAATCGCAGGCATATCGGTAACCGATGGTTCCAAAACGACACGATATTCCACGATATCGGGATTGAAAGGGGGTTCAAGTACTGCACCCGTCACTGTCAATAAGCTGAGCGTCGCATCGATGCATAATGGTTTACCAAGAAGGGACAGGTCATCAATATAATATTCCTGTGCTGAACCGGAATTCTTTTCACCTGAAAACCTGACACTTAATGTGTCTCCCTCTGGTAAGCCGCCGATTCGGACTACTGCCCATGTAAGTGCTCCCGGGAAGGCATCTGCGCCTGCAATTTCTCCATAATTAATCCACTTACCGTCATCCACCTTCACTTCAACAGTCGGATAACATTTATCAATACCAAGCCATGCCGTATTCCATCTGAAGGCAAAGGACAGTTCAAGTTCCTTGCTTTTGCTTACATCTATATTACTAAAAGTAATCGTATCATAATTGAGATGATCGTACGGAGAAATGTACAGCCTGCGATATCCTGATCCTTCGGTGAATTTATTCCCCCAGGGATCGATTTTTATCGTATCGACGGAAGAAAAATCGGCGACTCCGGTTGTTTTGAAGTTAAAAGCATCGGCCGGACCGATATACTGGTCGATACCTGGATTGTCAAAATCCTCAAAAAAAACTGCTTCTTTGTCATCGACGCGGAAAACGACTGAGTATACCCTGACTGAATTACCATCTCCTGATGTGACAGTAATGGTGGTGGTTCTTTTCTGAACAACATTGGAAGTGACATCAGTCGCCTGATTCACGGAAATTTCAGCCTGGGAAACGGGGACGTTGATAATCACGGCCGGTGTAAGCGTGGTTCCAAAGGGAAGTAGTACGTTGTATACATTAACTGACGGACTAAAAGCAGGTGTCATAATGCCAGCATCCACCCTGAGTCCGCTAATAAAGTCAACGGCTGTGGAATCATAGGTTCCGCTAATCCTGATATCATCGAGATAGAGATATTCGTCCGGAATAGTATTGTTAAATCTGAGCTGAAGGGTCTCTGAGAGAGGAATTGTATCGGCGAATGAAACATATCCCCATTTCAGCTTGGCAGGCCAGTCTCCTGAGGTAAGCCTGGATTTGTCAATGTCTGTCCAGGACAGACCATCCGTACTGTAGGCCGCCTGGAAAGCCTTTTCCGGATCCTTCTGCGCATTAACGCCCATACTCAGGAAAAGATCCTTATAGTATTTAACATTGATACCAGTAAGGATCAGGGTATCACTGTTTGCATTCTTGTCAAACACCAGGCAACTTCCGCCCGAAGACCCGGTATAATCGGATTTTAACGCAGCCATAATCCTGATAGAATCGTTGGAAAATTTAGCTTTTGAGGAAAATCCGGTGTAGGCGGTGGCGGGGCCATCCCAGAAAATTACCGAGCCGAAATTCTCATTCAGGATATATTCCTGAGCATGAAGATCACTAAAACCAGCTGCGAGAAAAAGCAGCCAGGCAAAAATTAGTTTCAGACTCTTGGCCATCGGTAAATGTATTCATGTAATTTAAACCATGCAATCATGAGTAGAATCGTTTGGTTGTCAAATCATTCACTCATGTTGATTATTAGATCATTTCCAAACATATTTTTATACGTAACAGCTTTAAAAAAGGATTCGTAAGAAGGTGTTGTTTACACAAATGGCTATAAAATAGAAGAAAACATGCTGGCGAATTTTTCTACCACAATGAAATGATTCGCCATGCGGAAAGCCAGAAGGGGATAGCAAACATGCAAACAGCATAGGATACGAAGATGATGCCACCGGCTGATTTCAGATTGCCTCCGTAAGTTCGGATTTGCAGGATATGGGCTGTTGCAGGTGCAGACGAAGCCTGGATAATCATCACGTCTGCAAGAAGAGGGAAATGCCTGGCGGTACCGGTGAGTTTCATTGCAAGAATGACAATGGCTGGCAGCAGGACAAATTTTACGAGTAATACTCTGATGGTATCGTTGAATCTTGGTATGGAACCAAGTGACCTTGCGAGGGTGGCACCGAGAATGAAGGTAGCCACCGGAACCGTAGCATTACCCAGAAAGCCGGCAGATTCGGTGATCACATCCGGTATTAAACGGTTGCCGCCAGAGAGGACAAGGAGGATGGACACAATATTCGCAACAAACGGAGGAGTCAGGATTCCGGCAATCCATCCTCTTTTACCACTGCCGCTACCGGTAAGGATGAGCTTCCCAACTGTCCACATGAAGGGGCTGAGACCCAGTACAACAAGAAAACAGATCAGTGAAAACTCATCAAATTTCCCGGGATAAACAAATTCACCTATTGGGAGAACCAGATACGCTGCATTCTGCATTGCCGATAAAGGCAGGAAGCTCTTCTTTTCCTTCAACGAACCTGCGAAAAGAAGAGCTGACAATAACAAACCAATAGAAGACAGCAGGATGGCTGCTATCGGTATCATCCACCAGTAGGTCTGCAGTGAAGGATCAAAGCCGGTGATGATGGTATGAAAAATAAGCAGGGGCAGAAAGATCATAACGGTTAGCTGTGACAATCCGTTAATCAGTTCTTCACTGATTATCTTACGGTAAGTCAGCACTCCTGCTAACAGCGCAATGATAAATATTTTGAGAAGACCATCGAGCACCGACATGAAGGTAGGTATAAAAATATCACTCATAGTGATCAGATGATTTTCGGGATCTGGTATATACAAAAATAGGAAAAGACCAGGAAGGAAATAATAAGGCCAGCACCGATTAATGGATTAGGCTTAAGCAGACGTGTAACTTCTTTTGAAAATAATTTAGGCTGAACAAAATACAGACCGGTAAAGACCCATACTGCCTGCAGCGGAGTAAGTAACAAACCGTCAAGAATGGCACTAAGTTTTACAAGGATCACCGGCTGAAAGCCGAGAGCATAGATAATGGTCATGTTGGTAATGAAGAAGAACACCAGGAAGGCCCTGAACTGGGTTTTCCACTTTATCCGGGAGAACCTGGGAATACAAATCCTGAAACTGTCGGCAAGCAACCTGGGCCAGCCAGCCAATTGTCCGATTTGTGTGGAGAAAAGAGCGGCAAGTCCACCGATCATAAATAACAAGCCTCCGGTCTTTCCCCATTTACTGGAAAAAATTGCGGATAATTCCTGCGCCAGTTTTTCACTACCCGGGGCAAGGTGGAGTGGGCGAAGGATACCGGCACCGGCGAACAAAAAGCCCGCTGTTACCACAACACCTATGACCATAGCCAGTGTGGCATCACTATAAACGACCCTGAACCAGGATTTAAGTTTCAACGCATCATCGGTGGTCGTTTTCCTGAGATGTATCGGGTCAGCAGGGACACCATATTTGTCCTTCACCGCATTCCCATACCCCGCACCGATAATCCAGTATGTATACCATACCTGACTAGCAAAGCCTCCGGCACCCCAGCCGATAAGGGGAAGTATCTCAGCCCATGCATTTGTATTTACACCCTCATCGGCAGCCCATTGCGGTACTTCAGGGATCCTGAGGAGCAGTCCGTGAACGATTTCTGAAAAGCCCGGCATTACCCTGACTGCTACGTTTAGTACACCGGCAATTACAATAAAGACCAGAATACTCATGAAAATCTTTAGAATCCTAAACTCTCCCTTCCATGCGATAATAAATGCAAGAATGGTGATCAGCCAACCTCCGGCCTGCCGGCTGATCCCAAAAATATTAGCAACAAAAATCCCGGCAGCGGTAGCGATGGACCCGATGGCCAGTGCAGCAGTCAGAAACTGGGCAACAAGAATGATCCATACCCCCCAGTTTTTCGGTCCGGGAACGCGCGAAACCATATCAATCATGCCTTCACCGGTGGCAACAGTATACCTTGCACCGCTCATACCGATCCAGAACTTCAGAAAAATACCTGAAACTATGGCCCATAATATCGTCCCCCCCAGAATTGCACCGGTACGTGTTGCAAGGATGACCTCACCTGAACCGATATATTCCGAACACCAGACCAGACTGGGGCCAATAACAAGAAGTATACCCAACCCGGCAGGAGCTTTTGTCAGTTTTTGTTCACCGGAAGCTTTATTCATGTGCTTAATTAGAATGTCTAAATATAAGGAAAAAACAGGGTAAATGCAGACACTTTATTGACGTGCAAGTATTTTCTTTGTGCAATTAATTATATGAAAGGTAAAGAGTACCAGGTGTTTCGCAGCATCAGGAAGATGAATGTGAATAGCAAACTTTATAGTACATTTAGGTTGATATAATGAAGACAGTAGTTTTAGGAGCCAGTCCCAATCCTGAGAGATTTTCCTACAGGATGGTGTCCAGTCTTGTCAAAAACCATAAGGAGGTGGTCGCGGTGGGATTCAGGGAGGGTACGATACACGGTGTGGATATAGTAATCGGAAAGCCGAAACTTGATGATGTGCATACCATATGCCTGTACCTGGGGCCTGACAGACAGTCTGATTTTTATGATTACATACTATCACTAAAGCCAACGAGGATCATATTCAACCCCGGAACTTACAATCCTGAATTATTCCGGATGGCACAGAAGAAAGGAATTGACACGGTTATTGATTGTGCTCTCGTGATGCTGGGTCGTGGAATCTATTAACCATGGAATATAAACAACTATTTAGCCTGGATGAGATCGAAGACGCCATCAGCACAAATGCTGCATCACTTTTTTATTTTTCATCCGATAGCTGCAACGTCTGCAAAGTGCTGAAACCAAAAGTATCTGAAATGCTGGATGAGGAATTCCCGCTTTTCAGACTATATTATGTGAATACTGAACAATCACCGCTTCTTGCCGGCCAGTTCAGAATTTTTTCCATTCCGACACTTCTGGTTTACTTCGACGGGAAATCATTTTTCCGTAAGAGCCGTACGATAAGCATCGCCGAACTCGAAAATGGTATCAGACGTCCGTATAGCCTGATGTTCGACGGCTAACGACTTGGACGCGAATATTTTGCAGTGACATTATCTTTGTCACCGGTGTCCAGGATCACTGTATAAGCCCAGGATATACTCTCAAAATCAAATGAAACCGTTCCGTATCCTTTGATGGTGAATCCCTTGACCGTTTGTTCCGGGATATCCAACGTTCTGCCATCCAGGGTAGCGGAGACTTTCTCTCCCAGTTCATAAAAATTATTCACCCATATCATAGCCGTATCACTATTATCCTTGGTAACACTGACTGTATAGAAGCCGCTGGTACCTTTCTTAAAGATTTCACTGTCTTCATTTACCTCCCAGCTTCCGGTGAGTCCATCACGAGGATCATCGGAAAAGATAGCAAGGGGATCTTCTTCACATGCATTCATAACAAAACCTGTGGCCATGATTATCATCACTACTATCGCTCTAGCTTTCATTGTTGAATAATTTATTGATCAGTTTATCGTCAGCAAAATTTGGTATTGTCACCTTTAGCAGTGGGGTTTTTTCCATTTCCCTCCGGATCGCATACTGTGCTCCTTGGTTTCTGGCCCAGCTTCGGCGGGCAATGCCGTTATTTACGTCCCAGTGTAACATCATCTCAATCCGCCGGTCCGCATCTTCACTCCCATCCAGAACCATGCCAAAACCTCCGTTTATGACTTCGCCCCAACCGACACCTCCTCCGTTATGCAGCGAAACCCATGTTGCTCCTCTGAAGGCATCACCAATCACATTCTGAACCGCCATATCAGCGGTAAACCTTGAGCCGTCGTAGATATTCGATGTTTCCCTGTACGGAGAATCGGTACCCGAAACATCGTGGTGGTCTCTTCCCAGAACCACAGGCTCACTGATGAGTCCTTCGCGGACAGCCCTGTTAAATGCTCGTGCGACCTCTATTCGTCCTTCTGCGTCAGCATACAGAATCCTTGCCTGTGAACCTACCACGAGGTTATTTTTTCCTGCTTCCTTAATCCAGTGTATATTATCCTCAAGCTGACCAGTTATCTCAGCCGGAGCTGTCAGGGCAATACGTTCGAGGACTTTTGTTGCCAGATGATCCGTTGTCAGCAGATCAGCGGGGTCGGATGACGTGCATACCCATCGAAAAGGTCCGAAGCCATAATCAAAGAACAGGGGACCCATGATATCCTGTACGTAGGAAGAGTATCTGTAGTTCCCATTTTCTCTGAAAATATCAGCTCCTGCCCTGCCCGCTTCAAGCAAAAATGCATTCCCATAATCCCAGAAATACATGCCGTTTTCACAGATCCGGTTAACAGCCTCCACATGCCTTCTCAATGAAGCCTGCACTTTTCCACGGAACAAGGAAGGATCATCAGTCATCATGATGTTCGAGGCTTCAAAACTTAAGTCTGCAGGGTAATAACCACCTGCGAACGGGTTATGCAGAGAGGTTTGATCGGAGCCAAGGTCGACATGGATCTGATCCCTTGCGAGTCTTTCCCAGAGATCCACCACATTACCCTGGTATGCCAGCGACACTGCCTCCTTTCTTGCCCTGGCCTCCTGCATCCGCGGGATCAGTGCATCAAGACTGTCATATACTTCGTCCACCCAGCCTTGTGAATGTCGTATCTTTAATGCCTTAGGGTTAATCTCCGCAATGACACACAGCCCACCGGCGATTACCGTAGCTTTGGGCTGAGCACCAGACATACCGCCAAGGCCGGAGGTGACGAAGAGTTTACCTTCAAGGTTTCCGGATGTCTTCTTGCTTATCCTGCGTCCGGCGTTCAAAACCGTAATCGTGGTTCCATGCACAATTCCCTGAGGGCCTATGTACATAAAGGAACCTGCCGTCATCTGCCCGTATTGTGAAACACCGAGGGCATTGAATCTTTCATAATCCTCCCTGGAGGAGTAATTTGGAACGACCATACCATTCGTCACCACAACTCTTGGAGCCTCCCGGTGTGACGGGAAGAGCCCCAGTGGATGCCCGGAATAAAGCACCAGCGTTTGTTCGCAGGTCATTTCAGCCAGGTATTTCATTGTAAGCAGATACTGTGCCCAGTTCTGAAATACCGCTCCGTTACCGCCATAGGTAATAAGCTCATGTGGATGTTGCGCCACGGCTTCATCAAGATTATTACTCAACATCAGCATGATGGCTGCAGCCTGTGTGCAGCGGTGAGGAAATTCCCTGATATTGCGGGCTGAGATCTTATATTCGGGGCGGTAACGATGCATGTAGATTCTGCCAAAAGTTTCAAGCTCTTCTTTGAACTCCGCGGCGAGAACTTCATGAAGCACCGGAGGGAAGTACCTGAGTGCATTTCTGACCGCCAGCTTCTTCTCTTCCGGGTTCAGGACATCCTTCCTGACAGGAGCATGGTTCACACTTTTGTCAAAAGGTTTTACAGGTGGCAGCGTTTCCGGTATGCCCAGCAGAATTTGTTTTTTAAAAGCGTCGGCGTTCATGGTCTGGTTTTTTACAAAATTAAAATTTTGAGAGCAGGAACGAGATTTTTAATAACATATTGGAAGAGTAGTATGAGGAGTTACAATAAATATAGTGGCACCGTAGGTTGGCATTCATAAGCCGTATTGTTCCGGAGATGTAAAAAGAGGTCAGCAGTACGCTGATTTTTTCATCGTTTTGATATAAAGAGACGTCCGGAGGAAAGGGGAACCGGCAGGATAAGAAGTGAGTTTTCGTCTCTGCTGAAGAACATGTGCAGGGGAGGCTGAGATTTGTTCTTTCTGCGCATTAAGGGTGGTGGGCGGGGGGTGGGATCCCCAACAACTTCGTATATAAGAACAATATATAGAACCTTCTGCTTTTCCCGGAATGTTGAATACAGCAGTGTTAACCCTCTTGCTTATCAATGGATGCATGATTCAACCAACCTAACACCATTTCTAAGAGGAGTTTTCTCCATGGTACAGGAACAAAATCTCCTGACCCGCTACAAAAACAACCAATCACAGAATTTTCCCATTTTAGTTTCTTAGAAATTAAAAGGCATTTTCTGCCGTTTTGCCCCAACAATCTGACAAAAATGACAATTCAACCGGCAGGAACGGTATTTGATGGAAAGCCTCCTAATCGTTTCATTCATAATTAATACCTTTACGTCTGACATTAATAACTATAACATGAAAACTCTGAGTAAATCTGTCATTGTCATCATCCTTCTTGTACTACTTGTATTTATAGGTGTAGGTAGGTATAACCGGCTGGTCTCCAAAGATGAAATCGTCAACCAGTCCTGGGCACAGGTGGAAAATGTCTATCAGCGGCGTGCCGATCTGATACCAAACCTTGTGAACACGGTTAAAGGAGTCGCAAGTTTTGAGAAGGAAACGCTCACGCAGGTCATCGAAGCCAGGTCAAAAGCCACCAGCGTTAATATCAACCCTGAAAATTTGTCACCCGAAGCGGTCAGTCAGTTTGAAGCCTCACAGGGAGCACTTACTTCAGCACTCTCCAGACTGATGGTCGTTGTGGAAAGGTATCCCGAACTGAAAGCAAATCAAAACTTCCTGGAGCTCCAGGCACAGCTTGAAGGTACCGAGAATCGCATAGCTGTTGAGAGAAAAAGGTTTAATGATGCAGTGATGGATTTTAACAAATCGATCAGAACTTTCCCGGGAAACATTTATGCCTCCATGTTTGGTTTTGAAAAGAAAGGATATTTTACAGCTACGGAAGGTGCAGAGAAAGCTCCGGAAGTAAAATTCTAAACCCATAAAACATGAGTCCAGATAAATTTTTCAGTACCGAAGAAAAAGAGAAAATAGTCAGATCTGTTCAGGAAGCAGAGATGAACACCTCGGGCGAGATCCGGGTGCATATTGAAGGAGGACTAAAAGGTGATGTCCTCGATCGTGCAGCATATATTTTCAAACGTCTTGAGATGCATAAAACCGCCCTCAGGAACGGCGTGCTGTTCTTCCTGGCGGTTGACGGCCGTAAGTTTGCCATACTCGGTGATGCGGGGATCAACGAGAAAGTCCCGGCCAATTTCTGGGATACCATAAAGGAAAAGATGGGGGAACATTTCAGGCAGGGTGACTTCGTGGATGGCCTGTGTGAAGGTATTGTCATGGCTGGCGAGCAGCTTAAAACCCATTTCCCATATCAGTCGGACGACGTAAATGAACTCCCGGACGATATTTCTTTCGGGAAAGACGAATGAACAGAACGACGCAAAAGCTTTGTCGGCGAAATTAAAATTACTTCGGAAAATGCAGATACCAAATATGAGAAAAGCATCGTTAGTATCAATAAAAGTAGCAGTTATGCGTAAGGTCCTTATGGTAGTCATTCTCCTTGTATCTACCCTTGCTTCCTGGCAGGTTTATGCAGCAGATGACGATTTGATTCCGAAGAAACCCTATGCATACGTTAACGATTACCCGAATCTCCTGCGTGCAAATGAAGAACTGTCGCTAAATAAGAAACTGATGCGATATGAGGACTCGACAAGCACACAAATCCTCATCGTTATCATGGATGAACATGGTGATGTGCCTGTGGATATGATGGCGACGGACATTGGAGAAAAATGGGAAATCGGTCAAAAGGGCCAGGACAATGGCGCAATTGTACTTATGTATCCGAAAGACAGGAAAATCGCTATCCAGGTTGGTTACGGTTTAGAGCAGTATATACCCGATGCGATAGCAAAAAGGATCATTGAAAATGAGATTCTGCCGAGCTTCAAACAGAACAAGTATTTTGACGGACTGGACAAGGGTACGAATGTAATGATCAACCTGCTCTCAGGAAAATTCACTGCCGATCAGTATAGAAAACAAACTTCGCAGGGTGGTGCACCGATAGGTTTCCTCATCTTTATCTTCCTGTTTTTTCTCTTTTTCGGACAGTCGAGGAGAAGGCGATCCTCATCACTCGGCCGGGCTGTACCTTTCTGGATCGCCATGTCAATGTTAAGTGGATCAAGAAATACGCATAGCGGCAGCTGGGGAGGCTTCTCTTCCGGCTCAGGCGGCTTCGGCGGTTTTTCCGGAGGCGGCGGAGGCAGTTTCGGCGGTGGTGGTGCGAGCGGGGGCTGGTAAAATATGAAGAAGATCGTTTTATACCTTTTACTTATAGTTTTTTTACCCCATCTCGTATCGGGGCAGGAAAGCGTATGCCTAAACCCTCATCTGAAATTAGTTTTTGCAGGTGATATCATGGGCCATGATACGCAGATAAATTCTGCGCTGGACGCAGTCACCGGCAGCTATAATTATGATACCTGTTTTTCCCTTCTTAAACCCTTTATTGAATCGGCCGACATCGCCATAGGAAATCTCGAAGTAACGTTGGCAGGCCCGGTTTATAAAGGATACCCGCAGTTTTCATCACCGGATGAACTTGCCCTTGCATCGAAAAATGCAGGCTTCGACATCCTTATTACTGCCAACAACCATTGCCTCGACAGAGGTAAAGAAGGACTTGAGCGCACCATTGAGGTCCTGAACAAGAAAGGTATTCTTCACACCGGTACCTTTGCCAACGAAGCGGAAAGGCAGAAAACCTACCCGCTGATCATTGAAAAAAACGGAATCCGGCTTGCCATTCTGAATTATACTTTCGGCACTAACGGACTTTCGGTTCATGAACCCAACATCGTAAATTATATCGACACTGCCGTCGTAAGGCAGGATCTCGAGAAGGCACGACTGGCCGTTCCCGATTTCACCATTGTAACTATACATTGGGGACTAGAATATCAGCGAACCGAAAACAAGGAGCAGGATTACCTCGCAAAATATCTTCTCAGTCATGGTGCTGATGCAATCATAGGGTCGCATCCACATGTGGTACAGCCTGTTAAGTTTGTCTCCGGGGATGATGTATCAGATACGACCCGATATCTGGTCGTTTACAGTCTTGGCAACTTCATTTCTAACCAGAGAGAGCACTACACAGATGGCGGCATCATGTTCTCAATGGACCTGGAAAAACATGACGGTGTTACCGGGATCTGTGACTACAATTACCTACCGGTATGGGTTTGGAAACCGGCGAAAAAAGACAATGGAATTTATTTTGTCCTTGTTCCGGCATCGGCCGATGATAGGACAATCGAAAAACTGGGCATGACGGAAAAAGACCGGCAACAGATGCATGACTTTTTTCAAGATACCAGTAAGCATCTTGAAAATGTTCCGTTGAATCCTTATAGCCAAAGCCCAAAAAACCCGGGCTCATTAACAGGAACCCGGGTCTTAAATCCTTAAATACTCAATGTTTTTCGTTTGATCTACGACTCCTCCGTTTTTTCTCCGAGGATCTCATCATCAACAAGAATCCTACCGCAATATTCGCAGACGATAATCTTTTTCCTCGATTTAATGTCGAGCTGTCTCTGGGGAGGTATATTATTAAAGCAGCCGCCACAGGCATCCCTTGCAACAGTTACCACTGCCAGCCCGTTTCTTGCATTCCCGCGGATCCTTTTATAAGCAGTAAGTAACCTCGGTTCAATCCTGTTTTCAATATCTTCGGATTTCCGGTTGAGTGCTTCTTCTTCCTTCTGGGTTTCAGTCACGATCTCATCCAACTCCTGTTTCTTACCATCCAAATCATTTTGTCGCTCTGTAAATTTACCCCTTGCCTCATCGATCTGTACATTTTTATCATTCATCAGAACGGTAAACTCACTGATTTTTTTCTTACTAAGTTCAATCTCAAGTGTCTGAAATTCAACCTCTTTAGAAAGAGAATCGTACTCCCTGTTATTCCTTACATTATTCTGCTGTTCCTGATATTTTTTGATCAGTGACTCAGAATTCAGAATTTCCTGTTTTTTATTTGCAATATTTTGTTCCAGACTTTTTACCTCCTGATCGTAGTTGTTGATCCTGGTTTCCAAGCCGGCTAATTCATCCTCGAGGTCCTGAACTTCCAGGGGAAGTTCCCCGCGAAGGATTTTAATTTTATCAATTTCCGTATCGACTTGTTGAAGCTCATAAAGTGCTTTCAGTTTATCCTCAACAGAGATTTCTGCAGTTTCTTCAATTTTTGATTTCTGCTCAGCCATAGGACTATATATAATTAATTGGATTTGTATTTACATCCGATAAATGAACTGCAAATTTAGGGAAATTTTCTGTAACTAATTCATAAAAGAGTTCTTTTGTAAATTGTTCACTTTCATAATGTCCGATATCAGCCACAAGAATCCTGCCGTCGGCTTCAAAGAACTGATGGTATTTAAAATCGCCGGAGACAAAGGCATCACAGCCTGCAGAAATGGCCTTACCGAGAAGAAAACTACCGCTACCTCCGCATACTGCAACTTTCCTTATCTTTTTGCCGGTAAGTGCTGTATACCTGACGCATCCCGCATTGAAGATGACCTTCGCGGCATTCAGGAAGTCGTGTTCCTCCATCCCTTCTTCGAATTCACCGGTCATACCCATTCCTGCTCTCTGGTATTTATTTGAAAGGGGATACAGATCCCAGGCTACTTCCTCATAGGGATGGCTTTCAACCATGGCTGCAATAACCCTGTCACTCATGTGTGTGGGCAGGATGGTTTCAACCCTTGTTTCCTTTTCAAAATGGATTCGGCCCTTTTCCCCGACAAATGGTTTTGCTTTCTCAGAAGCTCTGAATGACCCTATACCATCAACATTATAACTGCACTGATCATATTCACCTATCACTCCTGCCCCGGCCAGGAAAACCGCCTCCCGTACTTTCTCGGCATGGGCAGCAGGGACAAAGAATACCAGTTTGGACAATTTATCCTCTGCAGGAGACAGAATACTCCTCTGCTTCAGACCAAGCTTATCACATATCCGGCCATTTACACCCTCATAAACGCTGTCAATGTTGGTATGCACCGACAGTATTGCTATATCATTTTTAACCGCTTTTAATACAATCCGTTCTGTAAGATTTTTCCCGGTCAGTGATTTCAGGCTGCCAAATATCACTGGATGATGGGAAATGATCAGGTTATAGCCCAGTTTAAGGGCTTCATCGATGACACTTTCCGTAACATCCAGGGTGATCAGAGCACCGTTTACTTCCATGTCCGGAAAGCCGGTTTGCAAGCCTGAATTATCATATGATTCCTGGAATGAGAATGAGGCGGTCTGCTCGAACAAGGAAACGATCTCCTTCAGTTTCATAATTATTGATTTCAAATGTTTGTGGGAAATTGCCGGAATGGTGGCATGCCAACTGCCCGTCAACAGCAGGATGGGAATACTACGGGCAGCGGGAATGTAAATGAAAGCGGAGGCTTGTTCAGCTCTCCAGTTCCTCCCTGATATCGAGGAGCATCTGCCTGATACCGCTTAACGTCTGTATCACTTCAAAATCCTTCACGGTACCATCCTTGTTTTCCTTCATTTTCTTTTGTGCTCCCTTAAGTGTCATCCCTTTCTCCTTTACAAGGTGATAAATGATATGAAAATTATCAATATCCTCCTTTGTAAATAGCCTGTTCCCTTTCTTGTTCTTTTTGGGTTTGATAATATCAAACTCTCTTTCCCAGAATCTGATCAGAGAAGTATTAACAGTAAACATTTCCGCAACTTCACCTATCGAGTAATATAATTTCTCGACTTTCGATTCCTTGTACGGCATTTTTTTGAGATTAGAACAGAATGAGCAAAGTATGAAAATTCAAATGAAAAAGCAATCAATTCAACTGATTTCTGGGAAGCATTTTCTACAAACATCTGTCCGTGTCTGTTTGGGTCAATTGTATCTCCATAAATTCGGCCAAAATGATTAAACTGACTCCCAATCAAAAAAATCCATTGCTAATTCTTACCGGCCGGGCTTTCGATCCATCCATCATCATCAATGTTAATATCCGATTCAGGAAAATCGAGCATCGTGAGTTCGCGGATCTTCTTCACTGCATTACCACGTTGATCCGGTATAGGTCCGCCCTCCCCTGCCTGGTAAAATGAATATATTCTCGCCTTGAGATAATTTCCGGAATGGTCGAGCCAGACCTGCAGAACGGGCGCATTTGCATTCGGTCCTGAAAGATTAAACCTCGACCAGGTGCAAAAATTCCCAAGGCTGTAGGCAATCAGCTTTCCTTTGTAAAATTCGACAGCCCTTACAACATGAGGGCCGCTTCCAATTACAAGGTCGGCACCGGCATCAATTACAGTATGGGCAAATTCATATACGTTACCCCGGTTGTTTCCCAGGAAATCTTCATCCTGCCTGGTAACATGCTGATGATCTCTTCCTTCAGCACCGCCATGAAATCCAACGATAACGATGTCACATTGCGCATCCAATTGACGAATCAAAGCGGCCGCGCCTTTATAATCTTTCAGGTCGAGCGTACCGGTATGAGGTGCAAAGGCACAATAGGCTACCTTTAGTCCCTGGCATTGGTACACAGTATATGGAAAATTGCTGAAGCCGGCAAAGTGCACGCCGGCTTTTTCAAGTAAAGCTGCTGTACTGGCTCTTCCAACAGGGCCGAAATCATTGACATGGTTGTTGGCGGTTCCCAGGATGTCAAAGCCTGCATCGATAATATCATGGATATATTCGTCAGGTATCCTGAAAACATAGCAGTTATCCGGGTCTTTGCAGGTTTTTGGTGTACCGCCAACCGAAGAGAAGACGCCTTCGAGATTTCCGGTAGCAATATCTGCAGAACGGATCAGATCATTTACCGGACGGAACAGGGCACTGCAGTCGGGTGGCAGGTAAGACTCTTTGGGATAATTCGTGCCAGGCATAATATCGCCTACGGCAATTATGGATATTTGCTTTCCGGGTCCCGGCAGTCCGTGGCGAATCTTCAAGATTATAAGACTGTCGTTGAGTGGCGTGATATGGACGATGCTGTATGACCTCTCGATCTCCAACATTTCATCGTGGAAACTGTGCGGTATTTCAATGGTCGTATCCCGACCAGTCTCAAGGCTTATGTTCGCATGAATGAAAGATAACGGTATCCCCGCTTTTACAGCCGGCAGGAATAGCACCATTAGAATCAGACCCTGCACAAAACGCAATCTCACCATATCTCTTTCTTTATATCCTTCCAGGGTCCAAAATTAATTGGAATTTTTTAGAAATGCACCTGTGATGGAAATTATACCTGGATCAGCAATGGCCGGCTAGTTTATATCGAAGCCTGGATCGGCATCTGAAAGAAGTTCGATCATGTGATCGTACTCTGCTGCCGTAAGGTCATTCGTATAATAATTTATGGGGTTGACCTTCCTTCCGTTAATGATCACTTCGTAATGAAGATGGGGACAAACCGATAGACCTGTTGATCCGACGAGTCCGATGACATCACCTCGATTGACCTTCTGTCCGGGTTCAACGAGTATCTTATACAAATGCCCATACAGTGTCTGATAACCAAAGCCATGATCGATAACAATTTTATTTCCGTATCCTCCTCCGGTGAGGGCGGCTTGGGTTACAATTCCGTCAGCGGTAGCAAATATTTTTGTCCCCCGGGGGGCGGTAAGATCGATGCCTTCATGCATTTTTCTGACTTTAAGTATCGGATGCATGCGCATTCCAAATGGGGAGCCGAACCTGATAAAATCCTTGATACTTATGGGCTGTATTCCCGGACGCGCGGCGAGGCGTTTTTCTTTGGTCTTCGCCATCTCGATCACCTCATCGTAAGATTTTGACTGAATGACCAGTTTTTTGGCCAGGATATCCAGTTGCTGGTCGATCATCGCTACCTGTGGCGAATAGGCAGAAGTGTTATAACGCTTTCCATTCTCATTTCCCCCAAAACCGGCATTCCGTTTCGATTCAGGCAGGGGATCAACTTCGAAATACGTTCTGTAAATATTATCGTCATTGTACCGTATATCTTCGATGGTGTTTTCCAGTCCGATGAGATTGGCTTTAAGAAGGTTAAGTTTAAGAAGAATGCCAGATTGGTTTTCATACAATTCCTTTATGCTGGGTGTTTCAAGCCTGCTGTTCCATGCTGTAAACATGAGACCGAAAAATGCACCGGAGAGAAGTATAAAAGGCAGGGATTTGAGAAATCGCTGCCGAAATGTAAGTGTTACCCTTTCAAACTGCAGGGTATCAGGATTGTAAAGGAATTTTTCAGAAGCCATGTCAGGAAGAGTCCTTATGTTAATTAATCAAAAGATTGTCCCGATTTAACCGAAAGCTCAATCATCCTGTTGTATTCCTGAGGGTTAAGGTCAAGAAAAAAGTAGTTCACCGGGTTTACCTGATCACCATGCAACAACACCTCATAATGCAGGTGCGGTGCTACTGATAATCCGGAATTTCCAACCAGTCCGATCACTTCACCACGTTTAACCTTCTGACCGGATCTGACACTAATTTTCTCTAGATGGCTGTATGCCGTCTTATAACCGAAACCATGATCTATCATTATCGCATTTCCAGGACCTCTGCCCGTTCTGTCTATATCTGCCACGACTCCGTCGCCGGTAGCAAATACCTCTGAACCCGAAGGTGCGGTAAAATCTATCCCACTGTGAAATTTTTCAATTTTATATATTGGATGCATCCTGTAACCAAAGCCGGACGCAAGTCTTGTCAGATCCTCATTATTTACCGGTTGTATGGCCGGAATACAGGAGAGCATTTCATTTCGGCGGCCGGCATTTGCGAGAAGGTTCCGGTATTCCGATGACTGCCTGCTGACAATGTTCATGGTACCGTTAAGTTCGGAATCGGTCGAATCTACAATCACATCGTTTGGGAGGCTGAGAAGGTGGGCGTAATCTTCGAAACTTAGATTCCTGGTCGTATGACCTCCCAGAGGCTCCGTTTCAAAAATGGTTTTGTAAATATTCTCATCAATATTCTTTAGCTCCTGAAGCACAGTATCAACCCGCTCAAATTTCTGACTTAGTACTATATAATCCTGCGAAAGTGCTTCGTTTTCCTGCCTGACTTCTCTTTCCCTGGGCGTATCAAAAATCAAAGAGTAACAAACAAGGATTACAAATGCAATGACCAGACTGGCCATAACAAAGGCTGAAATTTTTAATACCCTATTTTTCAGATTGTTATCTAACTGCGAGTAATGAAGTTTATCCGGATTAAATTTGTACTTGCCAGAACTCATCAAAATAGCTTTTGATGGCTAAAATAATAAAAAAACCAAATGCAGTTAGTTTTAACTCTATTATTTGTTAACCTGTGCGGTAATTTTATCGAACTCCACGGGAGACAGATCCTCATAGTAGTATAAAAGCGGATTTAACGGAGTGTCATGAAAACGAACTTCATAATGAAGATGGGGGCCTGTTGATCTGCCTGTACTTCCCAGTTCACCGATAAGCTGACCACGTTTTACTTTGTCGCCTTGTTTGACAAGGATCTTGCTCAGGTGGCCATATCTTGAAGCATAGCCAAATCCGTGGTTTACTTCTATCTCTTTACCATAACCATGCACATTTAACCTTGCCGTTGTGACCACACCGTCGCCCGTAGCATATATTTTCAATCCAATATTACCAGCCATATCAAGTCCTGCATGCATTCTTCTCGCTCCTGTAAAGGGGTCCTGCCTGTATCCAAAGCTGGATGTAAGCCAGAATTTATCACCTGGCGAGAGTGGCTGAATTGATGGTTTATGCGACACGAATTTTTGCTGTTCCCTGGCCTTTGCATAAAGGTCGGTAAGCGATTTGGACTGTATCCGTGCTTTTGTTGTGAGCTTTTCAAGTTTCCTGGCAGTATTGGTTACAATCTTCACATTACGTGAAAAAAGCATAGCTTCATAGTTCTCGGAACCCCCAAAACCAGCCTCTCTCACAGATCCGGGAATGGGTTCCATATTAAATACGCTTCTGTACATCTCATCGTCCCGGAGTTGAATATCTTTCAGAATAGATTCAGCCGATAGGATTGCATTATTTAATTCTGCGTAGGAGTGTTTTAACATCGCATTTTTCTCCGTGAAAGATTTAATCCGGGGAGAGTCGAATTTTCTATCGAGAAGCGCACGACTTCCGGCTGCAAAGGCAACAAGTACCATAAAGCATAACAAGCCGTTCCGTATTCTAATACCGAGGGGCTTATGAACCTTTTCAAATAATAAGGTCTCTGGGTTTAAGTAGTATTTTGCTCTTAACATACCTGATTATCAATGCTTACAGATAAAAGTAACCGATGAGTCGTTCAAATGTAAATTAATTAAATTAATTTTACAACCTTGGAATCTACGGTCTTGGCTATTTTACAGGCATTCCAAATAATAGGTTACACACTGAATCCAATTTTTACTCATTATAAATAAAGGGGCGGCATGACGTCAAACGAGATCAGAACGGCGTTTTTAGAATTCTTCAGGAGCAAGGGACATGATATTATACCCTCTGCCCCGATGGTGGTGAAGAATGATCCGACATTGATGTTTACGAATGCGGGTATGAATCAGTTCAAGGATATATTTCTGGGGCAGGCAAGTCCATCGAGGCTGCGGGTTGCTAATACACAGAAATGTTTGAGGGTTTCTGGCAAACATAATGACCTGGAAGAAGTTGGCCACGATACCTATCACCATACAATGTTTGAAATGCTCGGTAACTGGTCCTTTGGTGATTATTTTAAAAAGGAAGCCATTGCCTGGGCATGGGAGTTTCTGACAGGCGTTCTTGGTATCGATAAGGAACGACTTTATGTAACCGTTTTCGGTGGGGATGATACCGACGGGCTTTCCATCGACAAGGAAGCCTTTGACATCTGGAAGCAAACCATTCCTGAGGCTAGAATTCTTACCGGCTCCCGAAAGGATAATTTCTGGGAAATGGGCGATACCGGACCCTGCGGACCCTGTTCAGAAATCCATGTTGACCTTCGAACTGATGAGGAACGGCGAGCTCTTGACGGAAGTGAACTCGTAAACAGCAACAATCCACTGGTCATTGAAATCTGGAACCTCGTATTCATTCAGTATAACAGGAAGGCAAACGGAAGTCTGGAAGCTCTGCCAAACAAACACGTGGATACCGGTATGGGCTTCGAACGCCTGTGTATGATCGTTCAGGGCAAACTTTCGAATTATGATACCGACATTTTCCAGCATCTTATTGGTAAGATCTCGGAATTTACGGGAGTTAATAAGGACTCAGGAAAAGAAAATACTATAGCGATGAGGGTTATTGCCGATCACCTGAGAGCAATTGCTTTTGCTATAGCCGATGGCCAGCTTCCTTCCAATGTTAAAGCCGGCTATGTGATCAGAAGAATTCTTCGCCGCGCCGTACGTTATGGTTTTACCTTCCTGAATCAGGATAAACCATTTATCCACCGGCTCGTCCCGGAACTGGTAAAAATCATGGGTGAAAGCTATCCAGAACTGGCATCACAACAACACCTTATCGAAAAAGTAATCCAAGAAGAGGAACTTTCATTTCTCCGGACTCTCGATAAAGGCATCAGCCTTCTTGATCAAATCATCGAGCGCACTCTTGTTGAGAGCAGGGACAAAATCAGCGGGAAAGTGGCCTTCGAACTTTATGATACATTCGGATTCCCGTTTGATCTGACACAACTGATCCTGAAAGAGCATCACCTTGGCATTGTAGCCGGTGAGTTTGAGGAGGAAATGAAAAGACAGAAAGCACGCTCAAAGGTGGACGCAGCCATAGAAACGGAAGACTGGATTGTTGTCGACGGCAGGGAAACGATCGAACCTGAATTTGTTGGCTATGACATACTGGAAACTTCCGTAAAGATCATACGGTACCGAAAAATAACCCAAAAAGGCCGGGACCTGTACCAGCTGGTTTTTGACCGTACACCTTTCTACGCAGAAAGCGGAGGCCAGATAGGCGACAGTGGATTTATACAGAGCAGCACTGAAAAGTTCCCGGTCATCAACACTTTAAAAGAACATAACCTTACCCTTCACCTGGTTAACAAACTTCCGGTGCACCCGGAAGAAGAATTCACCGCAGTTGTTAACGTGCACCTGAGAACATCGACCGCTAATAATCATACTGCCACGCATCTTCTGCATCATGCACTTCGAAATATCCTTGGTACGCATGTTGAACAAAAGGGATCACTCGTTCATCCTGATTACCTTAGATTTGATTTTTCCCATTTTCAAAAAGTTAGTGATGAAGAAATCAGAGCAATTGAGAAAATGGTGAACAAGGAAATCAGGCAAAATCTGGCTCTGTCAGAAAATCGGGCGATGCCGGTCGATGAGGCTCTTGAAACGGGGGCGATGGCACTGTTCGGTGAAAAATATGGCGACCACGTCAGGGTGATCAGGTTTGGTGACTCGGTTGAATTGTGCGGCGGTACACACGTGCAGTCCACGGGGCAAATCGGCTTTTTTAAAATTACCAGGGAAAGTGCTATTGCCGCCGGGATCAGAAGAATTGAGGCAGTGACGGGTGACCGGGCTGAAGAGTTTATTTTCAGACAGAATGATACCATTGCTACCCTTGAAAACATGCTCTCTCCGGGAAAAAACATTATTGAATCTGTGGAAAAGATCATGCTGGAGAATAATGAACTGGCACATCGCCTGGAAGAACTTGAGAAGGAAAAACTTATTGCCGTGAAAAGCCGGTTAAAGAATCAGGGAGAAATGATCGGTAATATATTATTTATCGGAGCAGTTATTGATGTGGAAAATGCCGGGGCACTCAGGGATCTTTCCTACCAACTGAAGGGAGAACTTGACAATATGTTCCTGATCCTGGGATGCGGATCGGATGGAAAGGCAAACCTGAGCATTATGATCTCTGACTCGCTTGTGAAAGAAAAACACCTTAATGCTTCTGCCCTGATCCGTGAGTTTGCCGCGGAAATTCGTGGAGGCGGTGGGGGTCAGGATTTTTACGCAACAGCCGGCGGCAAGGATCCCGATGGTCTGCAGCGTGCTGTCAATAAGGCAAAAGAGCTGATTACCAAACTTTGAATAAATCACTCCGGTCTTTGATTACCGGCACTGTCGTCGTATAGTATGAAAATGCTGGAAAGCGAAAAGAGTATCCTGAAAATACACCAGGCATCAGCAGGTTTTCAAATCTGAATTCTTCGATTCCTGGACCCGGCCTCGATCTCAATTGACTAATACGTTCTGGTCATATCTTCGGGAACTACAATAATGTAATCTGCAATGTTGCGGTTACCCTCCTCCAGTTCACCGGTTCCTTCCTGGAATACAACAGAAATTGTCCTGACATTTAATCCAGGCTTGTATTTATTCAGGTACCACAGAATGCCTTCTTTGTTTTCAGAATGATACTCACCGTTAAAATGAATCATCAGATAACCCGGACGGATATTTTCGGCGATGAAATATCCCATGGTGGCATCTTTGACAGCCTGTGCCCTGGGTAAATTTTCTGAAGGACTGTGTCCCATGCCCATACTCATCATTTTTTTGTAACATGGCAATTCCGGATCATACTCTATGGGCATCGGCGCCATAAAACGTTTAGCCTCATCCGACAGATCACCGAGTGACTCAAATCCTCCCCTGTATACCATATTGGCATACCGGCGTGGAATATTGGTTGCTACGAAACGGATCTTGTTTTTAAGGGCAAAATCGGTCAGAGGCTTATAATCTGTAGGGTAATTTTTCCATAACCTGGCATCATCCTCAAACTTTGAATCATCAAATTTACCAGCAAGAAATTCATCCAGAATCACCTGGTTGTCACGTTCGAACATTTCAGCACCGGCAATGATCATTCCATCCCGGTAAGTATACAGATCCTTCATTATCTGTAATTCAAGCCAGTGACTTATGGGATCGTTGTGCTGTTCGCCAAAAAAGACCACATCGGCGGAAGAAATATCCTTCATCATTTTATTCCATTTTACCTCCCTGCCTTCAGCATTGTATATGGTGTAAGCCTGCTTGTCCTGAGAAAGAACCTTCATGGGTAGCAGACAGGTCAGCACGATTGTCGTCAGAAATGTTCTCATCCTTTTTTTCGTAAAAATAGTTCAAAAGCAAGGAAAATAATAATCATTCGCCCGCATTATACCTCGCAGGCTACATAATCTCTTCATAAAAATCAATATTAGATTCCTGAAATTAACCAGACTTAAAATAGCTCCGGAACCCGGAAATATGAGCACTTCGTAAGTAATCTTACGGGAATTCGAAATTTAAATTTTAAAACAATAAAATATACTACTGATTCACAATGGTTTAATGAACTGCTTGAAGGAAAGAAATACGTAAATGAAATTATATTCGAATTATATCCTCTTTTCATTATATTTGAAAAAACTAACTAACAACTGCGATGGAGGTAACCAGAACATTTGATCTCTTGGAACGCTACCGTGAGCTTTTCAGTTCTAAGGAAGATGCGTTTGCCGGCAAAATGAACGGCCTTTGGTACAAGTATTCTTCCGACGATTATATCCATAATTCAAGTCTGTTCAGCTATGGGTTAATGGCCCTTGGGCTTAAGAAGGGCGACATGGTTGCCACCATTTCAAATAACCGTCCTGAATGGAATATCGTTGATATGGGCCTGAGCCAGGCAGGTATCGTCCATGTACCCATTTACCCGACCATCAGCAAGGAAGACTACGAATTTATACTCAATCATTGTGAACCAAAGCTGGTGATTGTATCTGACAAACAGCTCCTTGAAAAGATCCGCCCCATCGCGGAAAGTGCAAAATCCATTCAGGATATTTATACATTCAACGAAATTGAGGACGCGAAAAACTGGACTGAGATTCTCAGACTCGGGGAAGAAAATGCTGCAAAATATGGCGATAAGCTGGGAAAAATCAAACAGAGTATTTCGCCGGGCGATATGGTTACACTGATCTATACTTCGGGCACTACAGGTTTCCCTAAGGGCGTCATGTTGTCGCACACCAACCTGGTAACCAATTTTATTACCACATCCAAAGTCCATAATCTCGACCACCGGCATACTGTATTATCATTCCTTCCCCTAAGCCACGTTTATGAACGAATGGTGAACTACCACTTTCAATACAAAGGCATGAGTATATACTACGCCGAGAGTATGGGAACCATCGTTCAGGATGTCAACGAGATAAAACCTGAAGTCTTCAATTCCGTGCCGCGTTTGCTGGAACGGATTTACGACCGGATTATCGGCAAGGGAAAAGACCTTCCTCCGATTAAGAAACGAATATTTTTCTGGGCCGTGGACCTAGGTCTTAAATATGAGCCGCATGGAAATTCAGCCTGGTATAACCTGAAACTCCGTATCGCTGATAAACTGGTATTCAGTAAGTGGCGTGAAGGCCTTGGAAAGAAACTTCAGATCATCGTTTCAGGAGGTGCCGCGTTGCAGCCGCGTCTGGAGCACATTTTCTGGGCTGCAGGTATTAAGGTCATTGAAGGCTACGGGCTTACTGAGACATCACCAGTTATTGCGGTGAACAACCTGACCACCATGGAAGTGATGTTCGGCACAGTTGGACCAGCACTGGAAGATGTCGAAATAAAAATTGCAGGGGATGGCGAAATTCTTTGCAAGGGGCCGAATGTCATGCTAGGTTATTATAAGGCCCCGGAACTGACAGCCGAAGCGATTGACGCTGATGGGTGGTTTCACACTGGTGATATCGGTATTATCGTCGATAATAAATACCTGAAGATCACCGATCGCAAGAAAGAGATCTTCAAGCTTTCGAGCGGAAAGTATATCGCACCACAGGTAATCGAGAATATGTTCAAGGAATCTTTTTTTATTGAAAACCTTATGGTTGTCGGAGAAAATGAAAAGTTCGCCAGTGCACTCATTTCCCCTAATTACGAGTTTCTGCATAGCTGGGCAGGTAAGCATGGAATCAAATTTCGCGACAACATGGAACTTATCCAAAATCCCCAGGTGGTGGCCCGTTTTCAACTCGAAGTGAATGAGATAAACAAAAAACTGGGGCTAACCGAGCATATAAAGCGCTTCAGACTTGTCTGTGAGGAATGGAGTCCTCAGTCCGGCGAGATGTCACCTACCCTGAAACTTAAGCGAAAGGTCGTTGCGGAGCAGTACCGAGATATCCTCTTAGAGATTTACGGCAATAGCAAGATGTAGACGAAATACTCCGGATACGGCAGTCCACACATATACCTGAAAATCATTCAGAACAACCGGAGATGAAGGTAACCGTCTGTTAAAACGCATTCATAAATATGTTTTACAACATATTTATCGAATTTTCGCTGATATTTTCGGGCAAATCACATTAAGGGATAACCGGGGTATGGGGGAACCTGCTCCTCAATTACCTGTAACGTTCTCGCAGGTACAACTATCTTAAAATATTCGGATTTAATGCACTCTTCTCTTTTCATGCCACATCGGTTCAACCTTTGACTTTCTCCTGACCAGAAACAGAAGACCTGCAAAAGTGATCATCCCATTCAGGATCAATAATTCAAAGCCAAATTGATACCCCCCGAGAAGCTGCTCAGAATAACGGTTGATCACAAAAGTGATAACAGGAGAAAGAATAGCCACGAAAGGAACATACCGGTCGTTTAAATCCCATGTGGTAAAAAGACCGAAGCTGAAAAGACCGAGTAAAGGGCCATAGGTATAACCGGCGATAATATAAATGGCACTGATCACGTTGTTGTCATTGATCGCCCTGAAGAGCAGAATTACCACCATCAGCAGAAGTGAAATGCCAATATGAACTCTCATCCTTGTTTTTCTGAGTTTCTCCGGTGATAGTTTGGCAGCATCGAGAATATCAACCGTAAACGACGTCGTGAGGGCTGTAAGTGCAGAATCGGCACTTGAATAAGCTGCAGCCACGAGACCTACCATAAATAATACTATTACAGAGGTACCCAGATACCCTCCAGTGGCAATAAGCGGGAAAAGATCATCGCTCTGCTCAGGAATCTGAATGCCGTTTCGTTGTGCAAAAACAAACAACAGGGCACCGAGGGATAAAAACAAGAGGTTTACAGGAACGAGCGAGATACTCATCCAATACATATTTTTTTTAGCCTCCGCCAGGTTGCGGCAACTCAGGTTCTTCTGCATCATATCCTGATCCAGTCCGGTCATCACGATAGCTGTGAAAGCGCCCCCCAAAAACTGCTTGAGAAAGTGAGTGTTGCTTTGCCAGTCTTTGAATACCCAAATCTTTGAATAACCACTATGCCGGATGGTTTCAACCACACCTCCAAAATCGAGTCCCAGATTTCTGCTGATCAGGATGACCGTGAGCACGACAGCTGCCAGCATGCTGAAGGTTTGCAATGTATCGGTCCAGATAATGGTCCGGATACCCCCCCGAAACGTGTAGAGCCATATTAGTCCGATGGTGACGAATACCGTTGCAAAGAACGGAATCCCCCATTCCTTGAAAACTGCAAGGTGAAGAACTGATGCCACGATGAAAAGTCTGAGTGAAGCACCGATGACCCTGGAAATTAAAAAAAACGATGCCCCGGTCTTATAAGCAAATCTTCCAAATCGTCTTTCCAGGTATGTATATATCGAGGTAAGCTCCAGCCGGTAATACATTGGCATCAGAACGTTGGCAATGACAATATACCCAAGGAGAAAACCCAGTACCATCTGCATGTAGGTGAACTGACTGCTTCCCACCCATCCGGGAACGGAAATAAACGTTACACCCGACAGAGAAGCCCCGATCATCCCAAAAGAAACGACATACCATGGTGAACGCCTGTTCCCGATAAAAAAAGCCTCGTTGTCAGCATTCCTTCCGGTTATCCAGGAGATGAAAAGGAGAACGCCGAAATATATGACTACGATGCTAATGACCAGGGCTGATGACATATCCAAATCGGGTTTGAAAGCGCAATATTAGAAAAATAATCGTCTTTTCAGGGTTAATCCCTCTTGAATTTGTTTCATCTGTGGCTGAAGTAAATTTCCAAATGCTACAAAAATATGCCGGCAGATTTATCATCAGCCTGATTTGATTAACTTTGTACTCTGACCCTAAATTCCGGCCGAGGGGATAATTCGTCAGAGGTTAAACAATGAAAGGGAAGAATAATGTCATTAAACTATCCTTCTAAGCTTCTTGAGGATGCCATCAATGAATTTGCCAGACTGCCTGGTATCGGCAACAAGACTGCCCTCCGGCTGGTTCTTCACTTACTCCGCCAGGGACCTGAGGAAGCTGAAGCTTTTGGAAATGCCGTGATCAGGCTAAGAAAAGAAATTAAACAATGTAAAATCTGTCATAACCTCTCTGATGCTGAAATCTGTCATATCTGCGCCGATCAGAAACGTGACGGCAGGATCATCTGTGTGGTTGAAAATATCAGGGATGTGATGTCCATAGAAAACACACATCAGTTCAACGGCATGTATCATGTGCTTAACGGTATTATCAGCCCAATGGAGGGCGTAGGCCCCGGCGATCTGACCATCACCTCCCTTGAGCAAAGGGTGACCAATGAAGAGAATCAGATCCTTGAAATCATCCTTGCCCTGCCTACGACCATGGAAGGAGACACCACCAATTTCTACATCTACCGTAAATTAAAGCATAACAAGGTCAGAATATCCACCATTGCAAGGGGAGTCGCCATCGGTGACGATCTTGAATATGCGGATGAGATAACGCTGGGTCGCAGTATTCTCAACCGCACTGATTTTGAATCAACACTGAAACATTGATTCCTGCGTATTTCCGGTATATCCGGTGGAATCAAATCCAAAATCTTCTATCTTTGTAATTCTCAATATCTAAACCGTTAAAATATGGAACTGATCAATGGCAAATATGTGATCGATGGTATTCCTGTCCTGGATCTTGTTAATAAATATGACTCTCCATTATATATATACGAAACAGCAAAGATGCGTAACCAATATGAACGCATCACCACCGCTTTCAGTGATACAAAAGTCCGTATCAATTTTGCGTGCAAAGCTCTCTCAAATATCAACGTTCTGAAGTTTTTCAGATCGCTGGGAGCTGGCCTGGATGCCGTATCAATACAGGAAGTTTGGCTCGGTCTTAAAGCTGGCTTCAAACCACAGGATATTATCTTTACCCCCAATTGTGTCTCTCTCGAAGAAATTGAACTAGGCGTGAAGGAAGGTGTAAGGATCAACATCGACAATATTTCCATCCTTGAGCAGTTCGGGGATAAATATGGTTCCTCCGTTCCTGTTTGTATCCGTATAAATCCACATATTATGGGCGGTGGCAACCAAAAAATCTCCACCGGCCATATCGATTCAAAATTTGGGATCTCGATTTACCAGACACCACATGTTCACAGAATCATTGAATCGTATAAAATGAAGGTTGAAGGTCTGCATATGCATACCGGTTCCGATATTCTCGATGTGGAAGTCTTCCTGAAAGGCGCCGAGATCATGCTTGAAACCGCAAAAGAGTTTAAAAACCTGGACTATATTGATTACGGAAGCGGATTCAAAGTGGCGTATAAGACAGACGACATCGCCACTGACATAGAAGAACTTGGTAAAACCCTTTCACGACGATTCAACGAATTCTGCAGGAACTACGGCAAGAAACTGACCCTTATTTTCGAACCAGGTAAATTCCTTGTCAGTGAGACCGGATACTTCGTTGCAAGGGTAAATGTAATCAAACAAACAACTTCCACGGTATTTGCAGGTCTCGACACAGGACTAAACCACCTGATCCGGCCTATGTTTTATGATGCCTATCACCACATCGTAAATGTCTCCAAACCGGAAGGTAAGACGCGGATATATACCGTGGTAGGCTACATCTGCGAAACAGACACCTTTGGGTGGAACCGCAGGATCGTCGAGCTGGCGGAAGGAGATTATGTAGCATTTATGAATGCAGGCGCATATTGTTTCTCCATGTCTTCAAACTATAATTCAAGGTTCAGACCGGCAGAGGTGTTGATCGACAAAGGGAATGCCTTTCTGATCAGGAAGCGGGAAAACATGGAAGACCTGTTGAAAAATCAGGTAATCATCGATGAAGAATTCTGAAATATAAAGCTCTAACCGGGATTCCCGTTACTTATGCCCATGGATCTTTCCATCGTCATTGTTAATTATAACGTCAGGTATTTTATTGAACAATGCCTGCACTCCCTATCACGGGCTGTAAGGAATATTCAGGCTGAAGTATTTGTGGTTGACAACAATTCCGTCGATGGATCATGTGCTATGATCCGTGAAAAATTTCCATGGGTCATCCTGATCGAAAATAAAACCAATGAAGGCTTCAGTAAGGCAAACAACCAGGCCGTGGAACATGCCACCGGACGATATATTCTTCTGCTGAACCCAGATACTGTAGTGGAGGAAGATACCTTTGAGAAATGTATCGGTTTTATGGATGAACATCCTGATGCGGGCGCTCTGGGCGTAAAGATGATCGACGGTACAGGCAATTTCCTCCCTGAATCAAAACGAGCCCTGCCTACCCCTGCCGTTGCCTTTTACAAGATATTCGGCCTTTCTGTCATTTTTCCCCACTCACGGATCTTCGGGAGATACCACCTGGGATACCTCGATATGAATAAGACACATGAGATTGAGATCCTTGCCGGTGCATTTATGTTTATAAGAAAAAAAGTACTGGACATCACCGGACTGCTCGATGAAACGTTCTTCATGTATGGTGAGGATATCGATCTGTCTTACAGGATCACCAGGGCCGGGTACAAAAACTATTATTTCCCGGAAACAACCATCATTCACTATAAAGGGGAAAGTACCAGAAAAGGCAGCATTAATTACGTCCTGGTCTTTTACCGGGCAATGATCATCTTTGCGAAGAAGCATTTTTCAAGAAAAAATGCACGACTTTTTTCCTTGCTCATCAACATGGCTATATATTTCAGGGCTTCGCTGTCGATCATCAAACGTTTTATTACAAGGGTGTATCAGCCTCTGATCGACCTTATACTGATATTCACCGGATTCTACTTCCTAACTCCCTGGTGGGAAAATTTCAAGTTCAGGGCAGGCAATCACTTCCCGCCTGAATTCATCTTGTATGCCGTGCCATTTTATATCCTCATCTGGATACTCTCAATTTACTATTCCGGGGGGTATGAAAAACCCGTCCGGTTATGGAATATTTTCAGAGGTCATATTACAGGAACACTGATAATTCTGGTATTATATGCCCTGATGCCGGAAAACCTTCGCTTTTCAAGAGCACTGATACTTCTCGGCGGACTGTGGACCATCATCGTCATCCTTATCCACAGGCTGGCCGGCAGCCTCTTCAAATTGAAAGACTATGAATTTTCTGCGAACCGTAAGAAGCGGATCGTCCTTGCAGGACTTCCTTCTGAAGTAAGACGGGTAAGTAACATTCTTACCAAAACAAGGATGCAAGCCGAAATCGCCGGCTTCGTGAACCCTCGGAACCAGGATGAGGATTATGATGAATTTTACCTGGGAAACCTGGAACAACTCAGGGAGATCGTCAGGATACACAGGGTGGATGAAATCGTCTTTTGTGCCGGCGACATGGAAGCCCGCGAAATTATCAGGAACATGACCAGACTTACGGATGTTCAGGTGGAATACAAAATAGCTCCGCCAGAGAGTCTTTCCATTATCGGCAGTAATTCCATCAATACTGCAGGAGAACTTTACCTGATACACTTTAACTCTATCGGCAGGGGTAAAAACCGAAGGAATAAAAGACTCTTCGATATTATAACATCTCTGGCTGTAGTACTTCTTTATCCTTTCCTGTTCCTGTTCTCTAAATTTTTTCAACGCAGCCTGAAAAATGCATTGGTAGTATTGAGCGGCAAGAGAACTTGGGTGGGTTACTGCAGTAAAGTAGATATGAGTATGCTCCCTACACTGAGAAGAGGTATTATTGAACTCGACACACTTAGCCCGGGAGAAACTGACATTTCTGTACTTGAAAAACTGAACCTGGAATATGCAAGAAATTATCGTATACTATTGGATTTCAATCTATTTTGGAAATATCTGATTAATTATAAAAAATAATGATCATAAAAATATTATTTGTTTGGGTAGTCTTACTTCTTTTTATAAGCACATTTTACATGTTTACAGGAACTTATTTCAGCTCTATCAAATTTATCTGTTTAAGAGGTTGGTACAAACCATCAGATTTCGTTACTTTCATACAAATTGTTAATTTTGTTTCATGATTTTAAAGAAGAATTTAATACCTGATCTAAAACACTTACAGAAAGTTGATTGTAAATTTATTTATTAGGGTAAGATAATTTTTATTCATTTTTCAGCCAGAAATGTGTAATATCGGAAAATAAATGAAAGTATTATTTTACCTGTATGGGTTTATGATGTCTTCCAGGAAGTTTCCAGCTTACTATTGTGAATAATTCCGAAATAATATAGGGATGAAAAAGGCCTTTGCTTTGTTTTGTTTGATCCTGAGTCTGTCCGTTAGCGGCTTTTCACAGGAAACTGATCTCCGTCAGCTGTTTCTTACGGCAGAATCCTATTTTCTGTTTGAGGAATTTAATGAAGCTTTGCCACTTTATCTGCAAATCCACAGGCACTTCCCGGATAATGATAACATCAATTATAAAATTGGCGTTTGCTTCATCAACAGTCCGTATGAAAAAGATAAATCCATTGTCTACCTTGAAAAAGCCGTTCTCAACATAAATCCGAAATACAGGGAAAACAATTTTAAGGAGACATCTGCTCCGCCTGAAGCTCTATACTATCTTGGGAATGCATACAGGATCAATAACCAGCTCAATAAGGCAAAAGAATATTATACAAAATTCCTTGATGCGATCGATCCGGAAGTATACGATACTGCACTTGTCAAAGCCCAAATCGATGCCTGCAATGCAGCGGCAAACCTAATGAAAAAGCCTATAGATTTTGACCGTGAAGCTCTCTCCAACCGGATTAATACGCGCTTTGCAGAAACAAATCCCGTTGTCTCGGGCGACGAAACCAGTATAGCCTACATCTCTAAACTTCAGTTTTATGACGCTATTTTTTATGCCCGAAAAGTAAATGGAGGATGGAGCGCCCCCAGGAATATCGTTTCTGAACTGGGCGTCGACGGAGATGTGTACCCAACTTTCTTATCCTACGACGGGACTGAAATGTTCATTTACAGAAGCGATGAATTTATCGGCAACCTATACTATACCCGATTGGTGAACGGCAAGTGGTCATCTCTCGTGAAGCTGAATGATAACATAAACACAAAATACTGGGAATCACATGCCTCCATGTCCAGGGATAGAAAAACACTCTATTTCTCCAGCAACCGCAAGGGCGGTTATGGCGGACTTGATATCTACAGCTCGGAAAGACAGCCAAACGGTGAATGGGGACCAGCCAAAAACCTCGGACCACAAATCAACACGGAATACAACGACGACACACCTTTTATTACCGAAACCGGGAATAAGCTCTATTTCAGTTCATACGGTCACTATAATATGGGTGGTTATGATAATTTCGTAAGTCAAAAAAGTGCCTATAATACATGGGCTGATCCCGTCAACTTAGGATATCCGATCAATACCACTGACGATGACCAGTTTTTCTTTCCTCTGAAAGACGGTCAGGTAGCCTATTATGCACAATATTCCCGTGATGGTCAGGGTAGACTGGATATATACAGGTATGAAATTTACAACACCGACTTCCCCAGGATGTTCCCTATATCAGGATTACTGAACTATAAGAGAGCGGATGTTGATTCAACCGAAATTACTGTTTATGTGGTCAAAACGTCTTCCGGTGATACCGTGACAAAGTTTAACCCCTTCAAGAATGGGAGTTTTACATTCTCAGTGCCGGCAGGAAATTATAATATGATCTTCAGTGGCGAGCGTTTTAAAGAGCATATGCAAAAACTAAGCGTGGCAGAAAATACAGCACACAAAGGCTTTACTATCCAGGACGAAATCGTACTTGAGACACTTCCACACGGACTGACACAGGAGAAAACCGATCAGATGCTGACAATCCGTGACACGCTTATCTCTGTTGACCGTGACAGGGATGTAAATATCCGCTTCAACGCGGAAACGGATTCAAAGGCCATTGTTCAGGTCTTCAATAATTCCAAACTTGTCAATACAGATACCATCGAGGTAAACAGTAAACGCCAGAGTTACGAATTTAAACCCTTACCCGGTAACAATAAGGTCGTCATCACAATTGCAGATGAAAACGGAAATATAGTGCAAAAGTCGGCAGAGGTGATGTACATGGAAAAAGAGGCCGTTACCCCCACACATTCGGTGATAATTCCGGAAGACAAATCGGTAATTGTCCCTGGTTCCAAGCTACAACTTAAAGCAACTCCTGCGACTGACAGCCTGGGTTTCAGCGCTAAAGATGTCGATCAGGGTCTTCAGGAAAAAACCTCTGATGGGGAGCTTGAATTACTTATTAAAAAAATGTCTGAGTATTCCCGTCCTGCTTTGAAAGAACGATTGCTTTCGATGGAACCTCAAAAAGAGGGGATTGTGACCGTTGAGAACCTGATCATGGACCTCTTCGAAAATCCAGGCAGGAATAATTACGCTGTCGACGATGTCATCTCGATGCTTTCAGATTACTCTTCGATGAGTGATCTTGATCTCTTCCTCAAAAGACTGATTGAATATTCTGAAGGCAATACGAGGGATTATCTTCTGTCCATCGACACCGCAGAAAAAGGTATCAATTCCAAACAGGAATTGGTATCATACCTTCTTCAGCAGGCCGATGCCGGAGAAATCGATAAAACTAGCATTATACATGTTATCCTGAAAGCATCGGACATCCCCGTAAAAATCATTATGCCCGACCTGCAAAGATTATCAGACGGGAAAATCAGAGCTCTGCTTGACCAAACCCCCGCCGATATCGGCTTCGCCGACAAGTTGTTTATCGATCTGATTTCGAGGACCAATAAGGGCGGTGATGTGAATTCCTCTGAGATCCTTGACCTCTTCAGCAATTATCTGAATAAATATGATCTTCAAAACTTCCGCAATAAACTCATTGAAAATTCGGAAGGAAACCTGTTGTCATTCTTGAAAGATAAGACTGCTGGCAATACAGCTCTTACTCAAGCAGGGGATCTTATTAAATACATGCTTGACCAGTCAGCCTTGAACAATTACTCACATGATGAGGTCTATCGTACCCTCGCCAGAGTTATTGCTCAGGATAATCTCAAACATGTTATTCAAAAGATGAAGTATTATGCCGGAGATGAACTAATGAAGGCACTTGAGGAACTTGATATCCGTAAACTGAATATCACATCGACGGACGATCTTCTCGACCACCTTCTCAGGGTAGCAGAAAAATATGGTTTTGAGCCATCAGAGGTCTGGAATATCGTGTCTAAAATGGCACTCGATGAGAGGGCCTTGAATCCGACCAGCCAGGAAGCTTCAGATGAAGCAGCGCTGCATAAAATATTCCATCGGGGCGTATGGATGACTGCCGGAATTTTAATACTCGAGGGCATTTTCATTTTTATCCTCATTATTCTTGTCAGAAGGAAAAAAAAGAAGACCGATGAGGACAGAGGAAGCGCCTAAAGCGATTATTGCAACATAAAACTCCATAAAACAAAGCTGACCGGGTGTGAATGATGCGTTCATCCCCGGTCAAACGTTCCTTTATCAAATTAATCCAACTTCACCGGCAAATAGAGAGGGAATTTTTCAGAACTTTTGAATAAATTTATAAATTTGCTATAATCAACTAATTATAGCTATTAAGATGAAAAAACTCCTCTTTCTCTTACTGCTTATCCTTTCTTATCCTTCAAACCCGTTATTGGCACAGAAAGATGAACTCAAGCTTAATTTTTATGATGGTGAGTTTTTTCTTTCAGATGAATCCTATGAGGATGCACTGCTTTCATACCAGAAAGTTTACAACGCTGGCTTCCAGGATAACGCCAATCTTAATTACAGGATGGGTGTCTGCTATCTGAACCTTGAAGGTGAAAAAAACAAGGCGATACCGTATCTGGAAAAAGCCATCAAAAATATTTCCGAAAATTACAGTGAAGGAAGTTTTAAGGAATTGGCTGCTGCGCCGGATGCACTTCTCTTTCTTGCCAATGCCTATAGAATTGATAACCAGCTCGACAAAGCCATTGAAACCTATACCACGTTCATCGACAGGTTTCAGAAAGGGTACGAGAAGGAACAAATTTTTGCCAGTCAGCAGATCGAGGCTTGCAAACGTGCCAAGGAAGCAATAAAAACGCCTGTTACACTTGTCAGTGTGAATCTCGGAAATATCATTAACTCAAACACGAATAATTTCAATGCCGTGCTCTCTGGCAACGACAGTGCCATGGCATACATGAGCGCAAGGAAATTTTACGATGCAGTTTATTACAGGACCTTTCAGAATGGCAGATGGACAAACCCGGTGAATATTACACCTCAGATCCAGTCAGACGGTGATCAGTATGTTTCTTCCCTTTCAAAAGACGGAAAAGAAATGTTCCTCGTGAAAATCTCAAATTTTGATTCTGATATTTTGGTTAGCTTTTATGATAACCTTACCTGGTCGCCTTCAAAAAATCTGGGTAAGCCCATAAACACCAAATTCTTCGAATCCAATGCCAGCCTCTCACCCGACGGACAGAAACTATATTTCACCAGCAACCGATCAGGGGGAATCGGGGAAATGGATATCTATGTATCTGAAAAAACAGCCAGGGGAGAATGGGGCGAGCCGGTAAATCTCGGTCAAAATATCAATACACCAATGAATGAAGACAGTCCATTTGTCACCGCAGATGGCAAAAAGTTGTTTTTCAGCTCACAAGGGCATGCAACCATTGGAGGTTATGACATATTTTACTGTACATTGAACGATGATGGAACATGGTCTGAGCCGATACCTGAACCTTACCCCCTCAATACGACTGATGATGACATCTTCTTCTATCCCATCGACGAAGGCAATGAAGGTTACCTTACCAGGTATGAACCCGACGGATTTGGAAGCGGCGATATTTATAATGTGAAACTCCGGCCAGCCGCAGAAACTGCCTCCACGTTCCCCGCAGAACAGGAAATGGTCATAGATACATCTTCGAAAAAAGTGGCTGAAAATATTCAGACTGTTGAAAACCCATTGCCCGAAACCATCACTACAGAACCTGCAAAGGAAATAAAAACGCCTGAGATCAGGATTAAGGAGCCCTCCCCTACTTATTTCATTAAACCTGTCTTTTTTGACTTCGACAGTTATACCATCACCGAAAATGCCAAACAAAAACTTTCTGACGTTCGTGATGTCATGAATGAATACTCTGCACTGAAACTCGAAGTACGAGGACACACCGATGCCATTGGTTCGGAAAGTTATAACCAGGCTCTGTCAGAAAAAAGAGCCCAGGCTGTAATCAAATACCTCACCGGCCTCGGAATTTCGGCGGAAAGAATGCAGTTCAAGGGTTTTAGTAAAGATAAGCCGGTGGCTATGAACAGGTTACCTGACGGGAGAGATTCCAAACAGGGAAGACAATTGAACCGAAGAGTTGAGTTCAGGATCCTCGGTGTAGAACAGGATAATGTTATCCTGGAACCTGTTCCTGTACCCGACAATCTTAAAATAAAATAATCTTTCCCTGCGAGATTCCACAAATTACTCCATGCCAGCATATAAGCGCTGAATATTATGCATATACGCGCTAGCCAGGAGCAAGATTATTGGAATTTTGAATCAATTGCTACATTTTCTACGTATAGCCAGAAAATATCCTCCGTGAACTTTTGTCGTCTTGAACTTTGGTAGAGGATAGTATTGCTGAAAGACTAAAGAAAGAAGCATGTTTTTGAAAAACACGGAAGTTTCATATCTTTAATCGCACGATTACCAGATAATTTATAGAACATGAATAAATTTCTGTTACTCCTCCTTACCTTGTTCCTGGCAGTGCCTATGGCCCGAAGTCAAAAGGAGGACGTGGAAAAATTGTTCGACGATGCTGAATTCTTCCTTGCCACCGAAGAGTATAAGGAAGCCGCATATCTGTTTCAGAAACTGGTGGGAATGGAATCTGACAATGCCAATTACAACTTCCTCGCTGGAATGTCCTATCTGAATGTAAAAGGTGAAGAACAAAGATCAATCCCATACCTGGAAAAAGCAGTACAAAATACCACTCTGAAATACAGGGAACGTAACATCGGGGAAAAACAGGCTCCGTACCACTCATGGTTTTACCTGGGCAACGCATATCGGATTAATAACCAACTTGATGAAGCACTCGAATCGTATGCAAAATTCAAAGATCTGAGAGAGTTTGAAAAGAAGTATAACATCAGGATCGTAGAGAATGAGATCAAAGCCGTGGAACGTGCAAAGATTATTAAGGATTCCCCTCTTAACCTCCTGAAAGAAAAACTGCCTTCCTCCATAAATGACGGCTCGGTTGTATTCCGTCCCGTTGTAAATCTCAATGAATCATCGATGGTATATATGAAATCACTCAAATTTTACGACGCCATCATGTATACATTTATGACTGACGGACAATGGGCCGAACCGGTCAACATTACTCCCCAGGTCGGTTCTGATGGCGATATGATCCCCTCAGCTTTGTCTGCCGACGGGACAGAAATGCTTCTGGTGAAACGCAGCCGTTCAGAGAATGGTGATATTTACTATAGCAAACTGAATGGGAAATCATGGACAGAAGCAGTGAAGATGAACAAAAATATTAATTCTTCACGCAATGAAGCCCATGCCTCTTTTTCATACGACGGAAGATACCTTTACCTGTCGAGCAGCAGAAGAGGCGGATTCGGTGGGCTCGATCTTTATGTCTCCAAAAAGGATGCGGACGGAAACTGGGGAGAACCGGAAAATCTCGGTCCGAATATTAATTCCCCGGAAGACGAAAATGCTGTCTATGTAGTGGACAAAGGGAATACTATATACTTCACTTCCAAAGGTCATTTTAATATGGGAGGCTATGATATCTTCTATGCCAACCTTATGAGTGACGGTGAGTGGGGCGAAGCCAAAAACCTTGGATATCCGGTCAATACAACAAATGATAACGAATTCTATCAGCCTGTAAACTCAGAAAAATCGGGCTATCTGGCACTTTTTGACAATGACTTTGAAACAACGTCGTCGGAAGAGATCTTCCGCATAGAAATACTACCCGCCAACGAACCGGCAACATTTAGCAAATCCCTCTTCAACAGAAGTTTTAGCCTTATTTTGAATAAAGAGGAAAGTACTGAAAAGATTACTGTAACCTATGATGTGAAAACGGATAGCTTTACCGTCATTTCTCCCGGAGGGTCCTCGTACGATATTAAGTTGATGAGAAAAGGAAATTGAGGCTCATGGCTCTCTTTTAAACAGAACACGTTTATATGAAAGCATTCCGCTATGTATTATTATTTTGTCTGCTTTCTTCCATGGCATCAAGAGCCGGATGCCAACAAGAGGAAGAGAACCTGAAAGCTACCTTTCAGGATGCAGAATACTTTTTGATAACTGAAGATTATCAGGAGGCATTGAGTGCTTACCTCAGGCTGAACTGGTCCGACAAAGAGAACGCCAATATTGCCTACCGGATTGGCATGTGCTACCTTAATCTTCCTGGTGAGAAAACCAAAGCTCTTCCATACCTCCAAATGGCCGCTGCGCATGTCACAGAAAAATATACGGAAAGTACCTTCGGTGAAAAACTTGCGCCACCTCAGACACTGTTTCTTCTTGCAACGGCTTACCAGATTGACAACCAGCTGGATGAAGCCAAAAAAACCTTTCAGAAATATAAAAGCTATCTGAAGGTCAAAGATGTTTATGAGATCGATTTCGTTGATCGCCAGATCAGTGCCTGTGATTACGCTAAAAAACTCATGAAAGAACCAATTCCTGTTGAAGTGAAGGTGGCCGATGAGATGATACCGCAAAGCGGGCAGAATTTCGGTGCTGTATTGTCTTCCGACGGGAAGACCCTGGTATACATGACCGAAGAGAAGTTCTACAAAGCCATCTGGATGGTTAGAAAACTCAACAACCGCTGGACAAACCCGGTAAATATCACCCCCCAGGTGCAATCGGACGGGGATGCCTATCCTACATCTCTAAGCCCCGACGGTTTAACGCTTTATCTTGTCAGATCCAGTGATTTTGGCGCCGACATATATATCAGCCAGTTTGAACACGAAACCTGGTCAAAGATGAAAAAGTTGGATAAGCCGGTCAACTCCAAATACTATGAAACACATGCTAGCATATCGTCCGACGGAAATACACTCTATTTTGCGAGCAATCGGAAAGGAAGTCTCGGCGGTGCAGATATTTATTACAGTGTGATGAATACAAAGGGCAAATGGGATGAACCTGTGAATCTCGGACCGATCATCAATACTCCCTACAACGAACAAACGCCATTTATCTGCGACGATGGCGTCACACTTTACTTTAGTTCCCAGGGACATCAGGGCATGGGTGGCTTCGACACGTACAAATCCATTAAACAACCCGATGGTTCATGGTCGGAACCTGTAAATATCGGCTTTCCACTGAATACCACCGACGATAATATGTTCTTTTATCCACTTGAGAATGGGGAAAAAGCACTCTACGCAGGCTCAATGGGTGACCGTCAGGATTACGGAAGTGTGAAGGAGATTGAGTTCATTTCCACGTTTCCTGCAAAACTCGTTGCCATTGACGGCAAGCTCGAAACCGGAGATAACCTTCAGGAATTTGGACAGGGTTTCAGCATTCATGTTGTGAACAAATCCAATAACGATACTCTACATATACTACTCCCCGATGCTAAAACAGGAAATTTCAACGATACACTGCCGGCAGGTAACTATGAATTTATCACCTCCGCTGCAGGCTATGAATCTCAGACGAAAACGGTAAACATTCCTTCCGATTTCCAGCGTTCCCAACTGAACCTTTCCTTTAGCTTGGTGCCGGAAAAAGTTAGTTCCGGCGAGTACATAGTCATTAGGAATATACTCTTCGACTTCAACAGTTATGTATTATCGGATTCAGCAAAACTTGATATCGAACGACTATTCCAGGTGATGGAGCGCTATCCCGACCTGTTTGTGGAGGTTGCCGGACATACCGATTCACGGGGCAGTGCCGCATACAACTACAAGCTCTCAAAAAATAGGGCGCATGCGGTGATTAGTTACCTTATCGCAAAAGGCATCGATCCGGTAAGATTCGTTACGAAAGGTCTGGGTGAAACCAGCAACATAGCTATGGATATCAATCCCGACGGATCGGATAATTCAGAAGGAAGAAGACTGAACAGGAATGCAGAAATACGAATACTTCAGCCCGGAAAATACCCGGTGGTACTGGAGCCCATCGCGGTGCCCGACTATCTGAAGCCAGAACGTTCCGCTGAGTATACAATACTGCTTCTGCGCTCCCCACAGCCAATTGGAAACAATACGTTCGATCCCTTGCATACAATTTCCGGAGATCCGGTAAAGGAAGATTTCTCAGGCTCTGAGTACTGCTATACCTTTGGGCGTTTTTTCTCTTATATCCAGGCTGCCGAACTTCTAAAATCCTCGGTTAAACCCTCATTCCCGAATGCAAGCGTTATACGTCGAAACACAATTGCAGGACAGGCAGACGAAGCTGCAACCATTGCAACTTCCGAAAACCAGCACTTCGGCATACAGATATTTGCTTTGAGAAAACCTGCGGATATGAAATTGTTCAGAAGCCTGGGCGATGTCCAGATGATCAGGGGCGATGACGGATTTTACCGGGTCATCTATGGTGACTATAATGCCAAAGAAGATGCCGGCATCGACATCGTGAAAATCAAATCCCGGGGATACGAAGATGCATTCATCATTGATCTGTCGTTGTTGCACACTTACAAACAACAGAGCGTTTCCAGACTTTCAGGTAACGCTGACGGAAGACTATTTACTATCCAGCTGAAGGCGCTGCGTACTCCGGTTAGCAAAAATTACTTCTCCCGTCTGAACGGGATAAGGGTCATTCAGGGTGGTGACGGGATCTTCAGGTATGTTTATATGGAATTTGCTGACATGGAAAATGCCCAGGCTGAACTAAAAAGAATAAAGGACCTCGGTTTCACCGATGCCTTCATCCGTAAAACCAATAAAATACCCGACTATTGAAAATGAATTCTAAGGTACTTGAAAATAAAACCATCTGCCTCCGTGCTGTCGAACCCGAAGACCTGGATATCATCCATAAATGGGAAAATGATGCGGCCATCTGGTACCTAAGCAATACCATTACTCCCTTCTCAAAATTTACCATTAAAGAATATATTAAATCAGCTAAATCTGATATCTATGAGGCAAAGCAACTCAGGCTTATCATAGAACATAAGGAAGAATTCAGGCCTGTCGGCGCCATTGATCTCTTTGATTTTGATCCCTATAACCTAAGGGCCGGCGTGGGTATTTTAATCAGTAACAAGGAGGACCGTAAAAAAGGTTTTGCATCGGAAGCACTGGAAACTCTTATAAATTACAGCTTCAACATCTTGCTGCTTAATCAACTCTTTTGTAACATTTCTGAAGATAATAAAGACAGCCTTCAGCTTTTTATTGGACATGGATTTGTGATCACGGGACAGAAAAAAGACTGGATCAGAACCCGCGAAGGCTGGCTTTCCGAATATTTCCTTCAGCTAACCACCGGTTGAAATATGCGCAATGGTTTGATAGGACGGGATGTCATCCATAAACTGAATCTTTCTGTTTTCAAAATCTACACGACAACAGTAATGCTTCAAGCCGTTGGTCACTAACAGGTATTGCACTTTAAACACCATATTATACACGGCAATCTGATCAAAAACCTCCGGTCGGAGGGATACCTCAGGAGCCTTGCATTCTACCATCAAAACAGGCTGACCACTGCGGTTATAAATCAAAATGTCACACCGTTTTGCCATTTTATTGTACGACAGGGATTTTTCCATCACAATGACGGATGAAGGAAAGTCTTTTTCATTGACCAGATATGCAGCAATATTCTGCCTCACCCATTCCTCAGGCGTTAAACGCAGAAATTTACGGCGAAAGGGATCAAAGATAAGATCCTGCCCCTGCTCCGATTTTATTTTAAAGGAATAAGTTGGTAAATTTAAACTTCTCATGCCTTTGTTAATGCCACACAAACCTACATAATTTTGTGTGATGATGAAATAATCCGGACAGTATAAAAAAATAGTGGGAGTTCGCCGAACTAAAGTTTAAATTTGCACTTTAACTATCGTCACCGGACTTGTCCAATATTATTGGATGTTTTATTCTGAAACCTGCATCAATTATGAAGACCAAAGAAGAAATCGTTAAAAACTGGCTTCCCCGTTACACAGGCAACAAACTTGAAGATTTCGGAAAATACATCCTTCTGACAAATTTTAATCAATATCTCGAATTTTTTTGTGAGATCAACAAAACAGACGTCATCAGCTGGGACCATCCGATGCCCTGTGCAAATGCCAAGGGGATCACAATGATCCACTTCGGCATTGGAAGCGCAAATGCCGCCACTGTTATGGATCTCCTCAGCGCTATCGAACCAAATGCCGTGCTTTTCCTGGGTAAATGCGGCGGACTTAAGAAAAAAAACAAACTGGGGGATCTCATCCTACCCATTGCTGCCATCAGGGGCGAAGGTACATCGAACGACTATATGCCACCCGAAGTACCGGCATTGCCAGCATTTAAACTGCAGCGAGCGGTTTCATCAACAATTCGTTCCCATGGGAGGGATTATTGGACCGGAACGGTATTTACCACCAACAGGCGCGTGTGGGAATATGACGAAGATTTTAAGGAATACCTGAGACTAACCCGGTCAATGGCCATCGACATGGAGTCGGCAACCATTTTCACCGTCGGCTTTGCCAATGAAATTCCCTGCGGTTCACTCCTGCTTGTTTCCGATCAGCCTATGATCTCCTCCGGAATTAAAACTGAAGAAAGTGATCGCAGAGTAAACGAAAAGTTCACCCGTGACCATCTACAAATCGGTATCGATTCAATGATAGAATTGCTTAATAACGGTGAATCCGTGAAACATCTTAGATTCGACTGAGCATGGCCAAAGACTCCCTAAGCTACGAACAGATTATTAAAGATCTCACAAACAGGATTTACGAACCGGTTTATTTTCTCACTGGCGAGGAAAACTACTATATCGATAAAATCACTGCATTTATTATGGAACATGTGTTGACGGATGCTGAAAAATCATTTAACCAGTCCGTGTTTTACGGAAAAGATACCGATGCAGCCACCGTCATTAACGCTGCCCGTCGATTCCCAATGATGGCAGGCCAGCAGGTTGTGATTTTGAAGGAGGCTCAGGAAATGAAAAATTTTGACGATCTCGCCTATTACTTCGAGAAACCACTGAAATCAACTGTACTGGTCATCAACTATAAATACAAAAGCCTCGATAAAAGAAAAAAAATCTTTAAAACGATCAAGGATAATTCACTGGTTTTCGAATCAAAAAAATTATACGAGGACAGGATTCCGGTATGGATTGCAGAGGAACTGGGCAGGAAGGGGTACAAAACGGAACCCAAAGCAGCTGCACTTCTCACCGAATTCCTGGGCAACGACCTGTCGAAGATCGAAAATGAGTTGTCAAAACTCATCATCATGCTACCCGAAAATGTAAAAATCATCACCGTTGATCATATCGAGAGGAATATCGGTATAAGTAAGGAATATAATAATTTTGAACTCCAGAAAGCCCTTACCGACAAGGATGTAGTCAGGGCTAACAGAATCATCCGCTATTTCGCAGCGAATCCAAAAAATAATCATATCACCCAGACCATCTCGAATCTTTATTTCTTCTACTCCAAGATTCTGACCTACCATGTCCTGAAAGATAAATCACCAAGAAATGTTGCCTCCTCTCTCCGCATCCATCCCTTTTTTGTAGGTGATTACGTAAAGGCAGCAAGGGCTTATTCGCCTGGTAAAGTAGTAAGTATCATCACCTTATTGCGGGAATATGATGTCAAATCCAAAGGCTTTGGTAATGTCTCAGCGGATTCGGGCGATCTGATGAAAGAATTGATTTATAAAATTTTACATTAAAAAGTTACGCATGATCACCATTATCATTGTAGTCATCACCGCCATCGTTTCCATCCTTTGCTTCGGAAGGGAAGATCTTTTCAGAAAATTAGATTTTACACCGTATAATATTGTACTTCGTAAGGAATGGTACAGGTTCCTGTCACATGGCTTCGTACATGCCGACTGGATCCACCTTATCGTAAACATGCTGGTATTTTTCTCTTTCGGAACTCATGTCGAGATCATTTTTAAAGATCTGGAAAACAAGGATATGCTTTTTTCTTCAGAACTTACCTATATCCTCCTTTATTTTGGTGGTATGGTAGTGGCAACATTGTCTACCTTTTTTAAACATCGTGGCGATCCGAATTATGCCTCCGTCGGCGCTTCGGGGGCGGTATCAGCAGTCCTGTTTACAAGTATTTTCTTCTCTCCTCTCGACAAAATACTTTTCTACGGGATTATCCCAATGCCCGGCTTTGTATTCGGCATCCTGTACCTCATCTATTCAACGTATATGGGTCGTTCAGGACGTGACAATGTCAATCATGACGCTCATCTTTGGGGTGCTGTATTCGGTTTTCTTTTCCCCATCCTGATCGATCCAAAACTTATCCCGCTTTTTATCAATCAATTCTAAGATGAAAAAAGCAGTTTTTTTTGACCGTGACGGTGTCATTAACAATGAGAAAAACCTTTATTATATTTTCCGGACCGAAGATTTCCGTTTCAACCCGGGAATAAAAACTGTGCTGAAAGTCCTCCGCGAAAGGGGGTTCCTTCTAATCATTGTTTCAAACCAGGGCGGTATTTCAAAGGAGCTGTATACCAGGATAGATGTTGACAACGTTCATCAGCGGATGACAGAGGAACTTCTTTCCGAAGGTATAAGCTTTGATGAAATTTATATTTGTCCGCACCATCCCGATGTCGAGAATTGTCTGTGCCGTAAACCACAGACGCTCTTCTTTGAAAAGGCCATTGCCAGGTTTAACATCGACTCAGGGGCATCCTATTTTATCGGCGACAGGGAAACAGACATGGAAGCAGGAAAAAAAGCCGGACTTACAACCATACTTGTTGAGCCGAACCAGGATATGAGTTTCCTGGCTGAAGCAATAAAATAAATGGAAAAAATTTGATACTCAGTTCATACCCGGATTTTCCGGGAAGTTGGCCCAGACCTGGTATTTGTTGTTCATCCGTTTCAGAACGTCATTCCAGAAGCTCGTCTGATCGGATTTCATGATCAGGGTAGCGTCCAACTCGCCGACGAGCCAGGCATTCTCATCCAGTTCCCCCTCGAGTTGTTTCGGCGCCCAACCCGAGTATCCGAGGAAAAACTTCACCTGGTCCTTGTTAACCCTTCCGTCTGAAATCATGATTTTAAGTTCATCGAAATCGCCGCCCCAGTATATATTGTCAAATATCTGGACACTTTCGGGAAGAAGGTCCCCGAGGGTATGAATGAAATGTACTGTATTTGTGTTTACAGGACCACCAATTGAGATTCCGGCATCGATGGGAGGAAAATCCTGTATTACATCCTGAATATGCAGATCGACCGGCTTATTCAGCACAAAACCCACTGAACCTTCTTCGGAATGCTCCGTCAGGAGCACCACTGATCTCTTGAAATAAGTATCGCTCAGGAATGGTTCCGAAATCAGGATCCTCCCAGGGCTGGCTACTTGATCGTTTTTAATAGTGAAGAAATCGATGTTTAGATTCATGAAAGACAGGTTTATCCGGCCGAACTAATTTCTACTAATATAAACGTGTATTTTCAATAACCGGTCTCCATCAACAACTTTTTGACAAATTGTTTATTTATGTTGTTATGATGAAAGATTTTACTGACTTATAAGAAGTACTCATGAATTCGTGCGAATCCAACATAGTTTTGTTCCCTATGGAAAAAGTCTGGCGGAAAAACAATTGCCAGCAGCTTCGTAAGCGACGGCTGATCACGATTTGCTTATTACTGGCTGTCCACCTGATTGATGAACAGTCAACATCTAAATATGAGATGTGAAAATAACAGCTTTTCGCAATATCTCAGAATAACGAAGGGAATTTCCCGGGATCGGATTCATGCATCATGGAATAGACCGTTTCAAAAACATCTTCCACATTGGGATTTGAAAAATAGTCTCCGTCTGTACCATAAGCAGGACGGTGTTCCATAGCGGAGAGGGTCACCGGGCTGGCATCGAGGTAGTAATATCCACCCTGTTCTTCAAGCACTTGCTGCATCATATAGGCTGAAGCACCTCCGGGAACGTCTTCGTCAAAGAACACAACACGACTGGTCTTCTTCAACGATTCGACGATGATATGATGAATGTCAAACGGCAATAAAGTTTGAACATCAATGAGTTCAACACTGATCCCAATTTCTTCTAGCTGCAGGATGGCCGACTCTGCAATCCTGACACAGCTTCCATAAGTAACGAGCGTTATATCGGATCCGGTATGGAGGACTTCGGGAACGCCAAGGGGTATTTTAAATTCGCCTGTATTATCAGGAAGACTTTCTTTCAGCCGGTATCCATTCAGCGGTTCGATCACGAGGGCCGGATCATCCCCTTCAAGCAGGGTATTATAAAATCCTGCAGCCCGTGTCATGTCGCGTGGCACACAAACATAAATACCTCTGAAAGCATTGATCACCATACTGAGGGGTGAACCCGAATGCCAGATCCCCTCCAGTCGGTGTCCGCGCGTACGGATGATCATGGGTGCTGCCTGACCACCCCTGGTCCGGTAGTGCAATGTCGAAAGATCATCGCTTGCGGTCTGAAGCCCGTAAAGGAGATAATCAAAATACTGGATCTCAGCGATCGGTCTGAAGCCTCGCAGAGCAAGTCCGATACCCTGACCAATGATCGTGGTTTCCCTGATCCCGGTATCCGATACTCTTACCTCGCCGTATTTCTCCTGTAAACCCTCCATCCCCTTATTTACATCCCCGATCTTGCCCGTATCCTCACCAAAAGCAACAAGTAACGGATATTTGGCAAAGAGGTAATCGAAATTCCGCTGAAGGATCTCACGCGCATTCTTCACGGGTGAATTTTCCGAATAGACAGGTTTCACAGCCTTCACCTTCAATGTTGAGCGTTTCGATTCATTATAAAGTAAAGAACTATATCTCAATCTGTTAACTGCTTTATACTGCTCAAGCCATTTCCCGATATCTTCCTGGAGTTGTTTTCTTACCGGACAATCGATACAGATATTTCGAAGAATTCTTTTAGCGGTGCTCATAACATCTCTTCGTAGGGGATTGGCGATACGCTTGAGATCGGTTGTGAGTGAAGCTATTTTGTCATAATTGTCATTCCTGCAATGGCAGGACCGGTTATTGACAATATTTAGAAAATCATCTCTTTCGGCACGGATAACGGATGCATAGTTTTTCCATGCTTTTCTTTGCGCTTCACGAGCATCCTCAATGGCTTCCCTCTCTATCCGTTCCAGATTTTCCTCATCAGATATATGGTTTTCCAGGATCCATTCACGCATCTTCATGATAGGGTCGTGTTCTTCTTCCCATTTCAGTCTTTCTGCGGGCTTATAGCGCTCATGGGAGCCGGAAGTTGAGTGCCCCAGAGGCTGAACCATATCGTCTACATGGAAGACAACAGGTATATGTTCCTGCCTGCACCTTGAAATACCCTCACTGAACATCCTGACCAGCCCGGGATAATCCCAACCGTGCCCGTAATATAAAAGGATGCCATTGCTGTCCCCTTCCTTGACAAAACCTTTTAATGCCTCTGAAACACTTGCTTTCACGATCTGAAGATCTTTGGTCACGGAAATTCCGTATCCGTCGTCCCATACGGCTACCGCTACAGGAATCTGTAAAACGGCCGCGGCATTTATGGTTTCAAAAAAATGACCTTCTGCAGTACTGGCGTCGCCAATTGTGCCGAAGGCCACCTCATTCCCGCCATGGGAAAGGTTCGTATAGGACTGTAGTTGCGGATTCTGCCTGAATAACTTCGAAGCAAGCCCAAGACCAATCAGTCTGGGCATCTGGCCTGCGACCGGAGAAAGGTCAGCGGCGGTGTTTTTCATCTCGGATAGGCGTTTCCAGCTTCCGTCGGGATTCAGTGAGCGTGAGGCATAGTGATTGTTGAACGAACGGCCTCCGTTTGAAGGATTGAATCCGAGATCGGTATCGCCATATACCTGTGAGAAAAATTCAACGGCATCCGACATCCCCGTGGCCATCAGAAAGGTTTGATCACGATAGTATCCTGACCGCCAGTCACCATCCTTAAAATTTTTTGCCATGGCAATCTGGGCAATTTCCTTCCCGTCACCAAATATTCCGAACTTGGCTTTCCCCGAAAAAACCTCCTTTCTGGCCAAAAGACTGCAATAGCGACTCAGGTATGCCAACTTTAAATCAGCCAGCACTTCACTACTGAATTCTTCAAAACTAAGTTCACCATTATTTCCGGTCATAGAGAGAGGATGGATATCAGAAGGCTGAGGCATAGATATCTAATTTTACTTGAAACCACGCAATAAATAAGTAAACTGATGGTTTAATTAGCGAAGAAATGTCCGTATAAATCACTAATTTTGTTGACAAATAGACTGACAAATTTTAACTTCAAATTGTTCATGCCTTGATCAAGATTTTATTGATATCCGTTGTGCTGTTGAGCATGTCCATGATAGGTTTGGCTTTTAATATCCTGTTCCGGAAAAACAAGAAATTTCCGGCTTATCAGGTAGGCCATAACAAAGACATGAAAAAACTGGGGATTACCTGCGTCAAACATGATGAATACAAATGTTTCAGGGACCTGAAGTCAGGGGGTTGTGCAGGTTGTGGCAGTATCATCGACCAGGAGGCCTAAACATTCCGATACGGCAGGTGTTAGTGATTGTATATATAAAGGAGGAATGATCCATGATTAAAGTTCTGATATTGGCCGTTGTGCTGATGATCCTCGCATTTGCCGGGCTTTCTGTTAAACTCATTTTCAACAGGAAAGCCGAATTCAGAGGTGGATCCTGTGCTGCATCTTCACCCGAGCTTGAAAAACAGGGGATCAGCTGTGGATGCGGCGGAGGTTGTTATCCCAGGGAGCAATAGAAGCGCTATAGGTTCCCAACGGCGTTTACTCACCCTTGAGTATCATTGGTTTGAATCCCTTCGTATAAAATACCCTGTATTTCCCTTCATCATCATTATAAATGAGGTACGCTTCGAGTTCGGGATGTTTTTCCAGGAGAGCTTTACTTCTATCGAGGCCTATCACCATGCATACCGTGGCATATGCATCAGCATTAATACACTCCTCAGTAACAATGGTTGAACTTAGAAGCTGCTGCTTTGCCGGATACCCTGTTTTCGGGTCTATGGAATGTGTGTATTTTATTCCATTTTCTTCGTAGAATTTCCGGTAATTGCCACTGGTGGCCAGAGCCTTGTTTTTAAGCCGGACTATTGCCTGGAGATCTGCACCGGGAATCATATTCCCGAAATCCGGGCGGTCAATGCCGATCTTCCAAATTTCATTCTTCGGATTTAATCCCTATGTTCTCAATTCCCCACCGATCTCAACCATGTAATTTTTTACACCGTGTTCGGTTAAGAATCGGGCAACCAGATCAACAGAGTAGCCCTGGGCAATTGCATTTACATCAATACTGACGTTTGGATCCGACTTGATGAGTTCACCACCATCAATCTGAATTTTATCCATACCGACATACTGCAACAGGCTGTCGATCATACTGCTGTCGACGTCAGCCTTTGCACCTGGGCCAAAGCCCCATGCATTCACCAGCGGCATAACAGTGATGTCGAACGCACCTTCAGATTCTGCATTAACTTCCCTCGAAACGTTGACAACTTCAGTGAATCTTATCATCCACTTTCATATCTTCATTCCTATTGATACGGGATATCATAGATTCAGGTATGTAGGTCGAAAGCGACAAGTCAAAACTATGCAGCAAGGAGTCGATTTCCGGCTGAAAATTTATTGAATCTTCCACTGCATAGGTAATATGATAACTTGTCCCCTGTGTAAACCCGGCAATCTTAAAATAGAGGAGTTCATCACTGTTTGAACAGGAATTGGTAAGGGCCAACGCCAACATAAAAATTAGTACAACATTCCGTTTCATGGTGATAATATTTTTTCTGAGGGTGATATTCCAGTCCGTTTATCTCATCAGAACAGGCCGGAGTATGGATTTATGTTTGCAAATTGACATGCCCGGTAAACACCATTCCAATTAAAAAACCCTTTATGCCGGATGATCCTCATTCAGCGGTCGTTTACATAAAGGGTTCTGATACCAGAGTATAGCTTATCCTCCGAAATCGTCGAAGTCGACCATCTCGTCAGGCACGCCAAGGTCATACAGCATTTTCATGACGGCATCGTTCATCATGGGTGGTCCGCAGAGGTAGAATTCGATTTCTTCAGGTTCCTCATGTTTGCTCAGATATTCATCATAAACTACCTGGTGAATGAATCCTCTATACCCGCTTCCAGTTGTCCTCAGGAAGTGGTTCAGAAAGTGCAATATTGAATTTGAAATTGGGAAATTTCTTTTCGATTTTCCGGAACTCGTCTTCGTAAAATATCTCTCTCATTGATCTTGCACCATACCAGTAGCTCACTTTCCGGTTGGTTTTCAGTGTATGAAAAAGGTGAAAGATATGTGAACGCAATGGCGCCATGCCGGCACCACCACCAATATATACCATTTCACGCTCGGTCTCTTTGATGAAGAATTCGCCGTAAGGACCGGATATCGTAACTTTGTCGCCGGGTTTCCTGGAGAAAATATAGGACGAACAAATTCCCGGATTTACTTTCATAAACTGACCCTTTGCCCTGTCCCACGGTGGAGTGGCAATACGGATATTCAGCATGACGATATTCCCTTCAGCAGGATGATTGGCCATGGAATATGCTCTGAATGTTTCTTCGGGATTTTTCATCTTCAGATCCCACATCTTGAACTTATCCCATTCATCCCTGAATTGCTCCTCAACGATCATATCTTTGAAATCGACATTGATCTTTAGGTACATCGATCTGGATATATCCACCCGATTTGAAACTCAAGGTTCTCTCCTTCCGGCAATTTTACTTTGAATTCCTTAATAAATGTAGCCACATTCCATTGGAGACCACTTCACATTCCCATTTCTTGATACCCATCACTTCTTCCGGAACCTTGATGGACATATCACTTCGTATCTTAACCTGGCATCCCAGTCTCCAGTTATCCTGTTGCTCTTTCCGTGGTAAAGAAACCGGTTTCGGTTGGCAGAATCGATCCTCCGCCCTCAATAACCTGGCATTTACACATCCCGCACGTACCACCGCCACCACAGGCAGAAGGAAGGAAATACACCCTGGTTCGAAAGCGTGCTCAGTACAGTACTTCCCGGTGATACGGCAAATTCCTTATCGTTCACCTTAAGGGTCACTTCACCCTGTGGGCTTAGTTTAGCCCTGGCAAATATCAGTATCATCACCAAGCAGGAGTATGATCCCGAGGAAAAATGCAATACTGATTAATACTATCCCTAATTCTGATGTAAGAAGAACCATTTTCTTGACAATTCCTTATTAATACTAAAGTTTTATTCCCATAAAGCTCATGAAAGCTATACCCATCAATCCTGTAATAATGAAGGTTATTCCCAGTCCGCGTAATGGAGCAGGTACATTTGAATAACGGATCTTTTCCCTGATTGCAGCAATACCCATGATAGCCAGAAACCAGCCCACACCCGATCCCAGTCCAAAAGCCGTAGCCTCAGCAATATTTGCATATTCCCTTTCCTGCATAAAAAGTGAACCTCCAAGTATGGCACAGTTTACAGCAATCAGGGGAAGAAAGATCCCAAGTGATGAATAAAGTGCCGGGCTGAATTTTTCAATGATCATTTCAACGAGCTGCACCATGGAGGCAATGATCGCAATGAACATGATAAAGCTGAGGAAGCTCAGGTCGACATCGGCAAGTCCAGGACTCAGCCAGCCGAGCGCTCCGGCTTTAAGAATGTAATTCTGAAGAAGATAATCAACCGGAACCGTAAACCCAATACAAATACAACGGCAATTCCCAGACCCGTTGATGTTTTTACGGTTTTCGATACCGCCAGGTATGAACACATACCGAGGAAGTATGCGAAGATCATATTATCGATAAAAACGCTCTTAACAAATATATTAACCAGGTTTTCCATTTTATCAATCCGTTTTTATTTGTCCTCAATCAGATTTTTATTCCTGCCTCTCTGGATCCAGATAATGATTCCCACGGTAACCAGCGCCATCGGAGGCAGGATCATTAGTCCGTTGTTGGAATATCCTGCGTCATAAAATGACTTGGGGAATCACTTTCATACCCCAGAATGTTCCGGAACCAAGCAATTCTCTGAAAAAAGCCACGATGATCAGGATAAGTACCATAACCAGCCGCATTCCCAATACCATCGAGAAATGAAGGCCAGGGCTTGTTTCCCATGGCGAAATGCTTCCAGACGGCCCATCAAAATACAGTTCGTAATGATCAGTCCGACAAATACGGAAAGCTGTTTGCTGACATCATAAGCATATGCCTGAAGAATTTCATCGACAAGGATCACCATCGTGGCAATCACAACAAGCTGCACAATGATCCGGATACGGGGCGGAATTAATTTTCTGAGCATGGAAATAACAACATTGGATACAGCCAGGACAACCATTACCGAAACAGCCATAACCACCGAGTTTTCCATCTTAACCGTTATCGCGAGTGCTGAACAAATACCCAGAACCTGAACGGTAATAGGGTTGTTCTCACCCAGAGGCTCGGTAAGGAGCTTTATATTTTTTGTTGAAAATAAAGGTTCTCTGTCGCTCATATCTGATCTCCTTTTTTCATTTGTTTTTTCAAATAATTTACATAAGGCTGTAAGGCTGTCCATAAGCATTTTCTCAAGACCCTTACTTGTGATGGTACCACCCGATACGGCATCAACACCATGCGGATTGTCGGGTGATGCCCCGCCCTTTACCACTTCGATGGATACGAAATCACCTGTATCATTGAATAATTTCTTGCCGTTGAACTCAGCCTGGAACCATCTTTCCGAGATTTCCGCACCCAGACCGGGGGTTTCTTTCTCATTGGCGAACACAGTGCCGTAAATCGTATTATAGTCATCATTCAACGCAACATAGCCCCAGATCGGACCCCACAGACCCTTACCCCGTACAGGAATAATATATTTTTTCTTACCTTCCGGTGTGGTGAAAATAGAAAAGTGGTAGACCTCTCTGTTCAACGGTTTCTCAAACTCGCCTTTAGGTTCTTGGTAATCTCAAATGCATCCCGGCCTTCTATACTTTCCCCTTTCGAATTCAGGACAATGCTGTTTGTGATGTACTTCTTTGAACTGATTTTCAATAAATGTATTTTTATTGTCCGCTTCCTTGACGCCTTCGGTCATATTTACCGACTGGAGGATACCCTGTTTGATTTCCACTTCCACATTTCTTTCCTGTAAGGGCTTGAGTTCTTCAGACACAAATGAAAGAAGTGCGGCAACGACAATCACCAGTATTGAAGCGAAACCGAATATATAAAAATTACTAAACTTCCTCATTTTATTCTGTTTACGCTGTTACTTTAATTCTCTTTAATCTCTTTCTGATATTTGCTTCGATCACATAATGATCGATCAGCGGGGCGAATACGTTCATCAGAAGAATGGCAAGCATCACACCTTCCGGATAGGCCGGATTAAGCACACGGATGAGGATGGCCATGACACCGACCAGAAATCCGTATATCCATTTTCCTCGTGCTGTCTGTGCAGCAGTAACCGGATCGGTGGCCATATATACGGCACCGAAAGCAAAACCACCCAGCATCAACTGTTCATAAAACGGGAACCGCCATAAACTGAGTTCACAGCCAGTGCATTCAAGAAGAAGTCCCATTGCTGCACCTCCAGCAAATACCGAAAGAATGATCTTCCAGCTTCCAACACCAGTATAAATCAGAATAACTGCACCAATGAGGATGGCAAGCGTCGAAGTTTCACCGATGGATCCGGGAATGGTCCCGACAAACATATCCCATATGCTGTAAGGATGACCGAATCCGTTTACAAATTCTTTTGCCCCGATGGCTGCCTGACCAAGAATGGTCGACCCTGAAAAGCCGTCAACAATACCCTGCCCGCTTTTAAGCCCGGCAATCCATACCTGATCGCCCGACATCTGCGACGGATACGCAAAAAACAGGAATGCTCTGGCCGTAAGTGCCGGGTTCAGAATATTCATGCCTGTTCCTCCAAACACTTCCTTTACCGATGACAACGGCAAATGCGGTAGAAACTGCTACCATCCACAGTGGTACATCTATCGGCATAACCAGTGGAATAAGCATTCCGGTTACCAGGTAACCCTCATTCACATCATGCCCGCGCATCTGGGCAAAAATAAATTCAATACCCAAGTCCGACCACATAGGAAACGATAACCATCGGCATAACCTTCAGAAAGCCGAAGAAGAATGTCTGCCAGAATCCGGTATCAGTTCCGGTAGCCAGAAAATGCTGGTAACCTGTATTCCACATACCGAAAAGAAGCGCCGGGATCATGGCCAGTACAACAACCGACATGGCTCTTTTCATATCATTGTTATCGCGGATATGCGAACCTGAAGTTGTTACCTTGTTGGGTACGAAAAGAAAAGTCTCAAAGGCATCGAAAGTAGAATGAAGCTTCTCAAACTTCCCCCCTTTCTCAAACTGAGGCTTAATCTTATCAATTGCTTTTCTTAAACCTTTCATAATATGATAATACACCAAATTTTAAACGAATATTATTCAGTTTCTTTTCTCATGAGATCAAGTCCATGCCTGATAATCTTTCTGAACCTGATTTTTGAAGTACATACAAATTCACACAAGGCAAAATCTTCTTCTGAAACCTCATAAATACCAAGTCTTTTCCATCAGTTCAATATCCTCCACCATTATCGCCTTGATCAGATGAACGGGGTAAATGTCCATCGGAAATACCTTTTCATATTCGCCGGTCATCACATATGCCCGTCGGCCTCCATGAAGATTGGTATCAATACGTATATTTGCTGTCCCGGAGTTAACCAGGAAAAAAATGATCTTGAAACACTGAACTTATCAAAACCGGGAGAAGCCCAGCCGAGAAATTCAAAATGATCACCTTCGGGAATAACGCGTCACCTGGTTGTCATAATACCCGAGATAACCCGATCTTGATATCCTTGTCCCGGTAAGAACATTACCACTGATATATCCGCAGATTTCCCTCTTTATCATTTTCAGCAATGAATGGAGCAATCGAAGCTCCCCTGATCACTTTATAATAAACAGGCTTCTTAACTTCTGAACCTGCAAGCAGCAATGATCAGGCGTGTTGTCAACCTTACCATCCATGAACAGCCTACCTATCGCGATAACATCCTGAGGTCTGATATACCATACCATCTCACCTTTGTTTACAGGTGCAATATGATGGATCTGTATACCAACATTTCCGGCCGGGTGGGGGCCTTTAAACTGATGCAAGCTCAACCCCTTTCGCTTCACTGAATGTTTTGGTGGCCGGATAATCAGCATTCAGCGAAAGATGTATCTTTCCGTCAGTAAGCTTTGAAAGCACATCAATGCCCTTCTGAAATTCAGCCTGGAATAATCCTTGACAATAAAATCAATATCCGGTGCCAGCGGCGCACTGTCAAATCCGGAAATGAAAATATCCCTGGGGGTCTTTTCCGGATTGGCAATGACGGAATAAGGCCTCTGACGAACAAGAGTCCACATTCCACTTTCCAGCAATACATCAATGATCTGCTCCCTTTTCATTCCGGCCGGATCACCAACCTTGAATTCCAGATACTCATCCTTTGCAGCCGGCTCAACGACAACTTCCAGAATCTTCCTCCGCTCACCACGGTTCACTGCACTTACTTTCCCGGCAACCGGCGAAGTAAACCTAATCCGTCGGATTCCGCTTGTCAAAAAATAAAGGTGAACCTACTTTTACCTCATCACCAGGTCTTGGCAACGAGCTTAGGCATGATTCCGATAAAATCGGTGGGTTTGACAGCATAGGATGCGGACCTCTCCGCTTTCATGTAAATTTTATCAGCTTTACCTTCAAGATTAATATCCAGACCTTTCCTGATCCTGATAACTTCTGACATCTTTAGTAATATTGTTATTTAAAAAACTTTGACAAAAATAATTAATTTTAAATGCGAATCTTTCTAAATTTCGAAAAACAGGTGCAAATATATAGAATTATATATCTATTGATATTTGCCATATTTAGGTTTTCAAAGATAATTGTTTTAAAACATAATCAAGAAAAATACGTTTATTTCATTGACTCGTTACGAAAATAACAACCGATGCAACAGACTGTTCATAAATTAACAATGACGTTTGCAATTCTCTCCTGTCATCCCTTATGTTATGCTCGATGATACGGGCTATCAGTCCGGCAACGCTCCTGTCACACCAGGAGTATTTAGCGATAATATCAAGATCAGTTAACATCCACCGCGACGGATGGAAACTTAGTTATCCCATCATCGATCTTAATGGTCCCGTCGATCTGCTGCTTAGTTTTGATGACTTTTCAAATGAGATTAATAACTATTACTACAAGATCATTCATTGCAATGCCGACTGGACTCCCTCCTCCCTCAGTGAATCTGAATACCTGGAAGGATTCCTTCAAAACCAGATCACCGAATTACCAGTATTCTTTTAATACCTATTTCAGCTATATCCATTACAGCTGAAACTTCCCAATGATGATGTTCAGTTTAAGGTTTCCGGGAATTATGCCATCGTTGTTTATCAAGACTACAATGAAGATGTACTCGTGTTCATCAAACGCTTTTTTGTCGCAGAAAAAATTGTTGATGTAAAGGCTACAGTGAAACGACCTGCCCTTTCGATGTACCGCGACAATGGACAGGAAGTCGACTTCACCGTGAATTACGGATCCTTCCCTGTGAGCGACCCATACAGTGATGTGAAAATAACGGTTCTGCAGAACGGCCGGTGGGACAATGCCAACACCAATCTTAAACCTTTATTCGACCGAAACGGAATCCTTGACTATGATTATAATATGGAGAATGTGTTCCTGGGTGGAAATGAATTCCGATGGTTCGATTTTAAAAGTTTCAGGTACCAGTCACCCTATATTAAAGAAGTGGAATTCAAAGAGGGTCATTATAATATCGATCTGTTTCCGGACCCGTTACGGGGGAGTAAGATGTATTTTTTTGAGAATGACCTTAATGGCAGATACTACATTGAAGTGCAGGAAGAAAATAATAATGATACCGATGCCGACTATGCCTATGTCAATTTCACCCTGCCGATGGATCCCGTCCCCGCTGACGAAGAGGTCTACATCATGGGCGAACTCACCAACTGGGTATATGATGAACACAATAAAATGACATAGGACCAGGAAGCACATGCTTATAAACTTACCCTGGTATTGAAGCAGGGATATTATAACTATGAGTATGGTATATTGAAAAAGGGATCGGACAGTGTTGACCTCGACCTTATCGAAGGTAACCATTATGAAACAGAAAATGATTATATCATCCTGGTGTATTTCCACGGTACGACATCACGCTATGAGAGGCTGATCGGATACCAGATTGCCAATTCACTGAATCAGGATCAAAACTAGACCAGAATTTTTTGAGCGAAAAATTATAGCCATGATCATCAAAAAGGAAACTTCGATTGAAGACCTGGTAAACGCCCTGCCGGCTTCGGTTACATATTTGTCGGAAAAAGGGGTTAAATGTATCGCTTGTGGAGAACCGGTCTGGGGTACTCTTGAAGAAGCTGCCTCGGAGAAGGGATTTGAAAAGGACGATATCGAAGGAATCGTCAGGGACCTGAACAGGATGATGGATCAGTTTGATAAATAATTGCCGGTAAATTCAGGGCTTACCCGTTGAATAGCCCCGACAGTAAAATATTGCCGGGAGCGAAGATGAAAAACAGAATTAACAGCAGCAAAATGAATAACAGCGTAAAGCCCAGCAACGGCTGATTCTGATCCTTCTTCTTAATTTCCAGGATGGTCCGGCGCCAATATGTTATCTCACCATCCTCCCTCATGCCATATAAGCCAAAGAAAACGTTTCCGAGGTATGCCAGCACCACACCAAACACAAGGCCTCCAAAGACCGACAACCAAATGATCGTGAAAAGGAAGGCGATAGGAAGCTGAAAGATTTTGTTTTTCAGATCATTAATCTTAATCTGAAGCGATGCCAGTTCAGCAGTACGTTTTTTCTTCCAGGCTTCGAAATCCATCGTCTTGTTCTGAAGAGAATTTTGCATCCTGTCCGAAACTGCGGTCTGAAGGCTGTCACTGAGGGTACCGGTGTTACTGATGGCAGACTTCAGCGAATCCAAATCCTGAAGGTACATGCTTTCAAGACGGTTCATCTCACCAAGTCCGGCACGGTAATTTCCTTCGAGGCTGGTTTTTCGTTGATTCAGCGTCTTGATACTTGTAAAATCCGTAAACACATTTCCCGGAAACTCTTTATAGTATTTCAGCCTTTCCACCTTTGTCTCCGTCTCTATCTTCGACGACCCTTCAAGGCTCATCGATGTATGCGTTAGGTTTGATATACGGGCATCAAGGATAATGTTTTTAACGTTCAGACTAATGTAAATCGACAGTCCAACGATAATTGCAGGGATAATGGCGAGGATGCCACTGAAAAACGTTGCTGGTATAACAGAAACAAGGTACCGCAGGAATTTTTCACCGATAATGCCAAGGAATTTTACGCTGCTCGTCAGATTATTATCATGATCCCGGGCATATACGGTATGTGGAGGGATCAGCAGGGAAGCAAAAAGCAGAATGACGAAGACAAAAAGAAGGATAAGTGTTACAAAAGTATTTATGTTGATGGTGAGACCAAGCAACGAGAAACCGGCGTAAGGGATCCAGCCCAGCATATCCATAACGATCTCGATGAGTATCCCGGCAAGCATAATGGTCAGGTAAAACAAAACAGCTCTTATTGCTTCAAATCCCTGTCTGTACCGGGCTTTAACATCATTGAATGCAGTATTCCACCGGTTCTCAAAACGCATGGATGAAATCTCCCCGAAAGCCCAGATCACCGGAATTATCGAAAAAACCACACCAAAGATCGCGATAACCGGTGACGATGTCAGGATGCCTGCACCATAAAACAACAAGATAATAAACAATGCCAGTATAGCTCCTCTGACAGCTACCCTGAAGAAATTGTTGTTAACGCTCAGGCTTACATTCGCAAAGGTTACCTTATATATCCACCATGGCCAGTAGATGAGATAATGAAGAAACATTTTGAAGAGGAAGACCAGCGGGGCAACGAACAGGGACAGGAACCATAGCACTGCATGAATGATCCAGAACAGGATCGATTTTATCAAGAGGAGTATATCGATGAAAATCAAAAAAAGAACGTAGATACCGTTAAGGGTCCATGCCAGTAAATCGTATATAAGCCCAAAGAGGATCAGTATCCACCGGAATAAAACCCAAAAACCGCCTTTTTCTTCGAGGTACTTATCACTATTGGGTATGCCGAAAAGATAGGCTGGTTTTTCACCGGTAATCCTGAAATGAAGAAATGAAAGAACCAGAAATCCAAAAGCCGCAGCAGGAATGAGGGGGATAATACGAATCAGAAAGTACATTACAAAAGCCGAAAGCGTCAGTGCGATCAGCTTTTTAATGTAGATGGAAACCTGGTCCATAGGGAAAAATTTTGTTGTCTGTATTTAAAAACAAGTTTATGCAATTTTTTTATTAATTCCTATAATCGGCGTGGGGGAAAGGAAACAGAGGAAAGCAATCGATATTTCCTGTGTTGGGCACAGACACAATCCTGTTTTTAAATACTTCTTTCCCGGTGTCTTCCTCACCCCGGGATTAACCATGCGAATGTGCCGTCAATGTTCCGTTGGGTACAGAATAAAACTGCTTAACGGTATTTATCCTCAAGGAGATAATGTTTAACGTAATCCGGGACGCCTTCCGACAGGGTGCTGAATTTTCCATCATAACCCGCACTCCTGAGGCGTGACATCCTGGCTTCGGTAAAATACTGATAGGTTTCACGGATATCTTCAGGCGTGTCGATATATTCGATGACAGGCTCTCGGCCCATTGCCCGAAACGTTTGAACGACAAGCTCGTTGAACGTTTCAGCCCTGCCGGTACCAAGATTATATATACCGGAATTTTGCCTGTTCAACATGAAAAAATACATGACATCGACCACGTCTTTTACATAGATAAAATCGCGGCGCTGCTCACCATCAGCATAATCATCACGGTGCGATCTGAAAAGTTGCATTTTCCCGGTCTGACGTATCTGTCTGAAAGCATGAAAAATTACTGATGCCATCCGCCCCTTATGATATTCATTCGGTCCGTACACATTGAAAAACTTCAACCCTGCCCAGAAAGACGGTGTTTTTACCTGTTCCAGCACCCAGCGGTCAAATTCATTTTTTGATCTACCGTAAGGGTTTAGAGGTGAAAGTTCGGGGATAACCGAAGGATCATCGTTATATCCTTTTTCACCTGCACCATAGGTTGCGGCCGATGAAGCATACACCAGCGGTATGCCATAGGCTGTACAGGTATCCCATACGCTTTTTGAATAATTTAGATTTAAGGTTTCAAAGATTTGCCAGTTTGTCTCAGCAGTATCTGTCCGTGCTCCGAGATGAAAGACGAACTGCACACCGGCCTGGTTCTTTTGCAGCCAGGGAATAAATTCACTCCGGTCAACCTTCTGTGTGTAAACCTTATTTTCATAGTTCAGAAGCTTGCTATCCCTTGTAAAATCATCCACGATAACGATATCCCTGAAATTCTCTTCGTTCAGCCGGGCATGCAGATTACTTGCAATGAATCCGGCAGCCCCTGTGATCACGATCATAGTATTAAATTTTTAAACGTCCCTTCGTATACAGTCTATGTATAGTTCCAAAATATTGCACTTCTGTCTAAACGAAAATATTGTCTCCATTTAAGTCGAACAGCCCTTTTTCTTTCCCTTTTTCATAAAAGAAGTGTATGGCCTTCCTCCCTTTTTCTCCCAACGAAACTGAAAAATCATTAACATAAAGATCAATATGCTGCCTGACCACATCCCCGGTCAGATCCTGCGCATGCTGACGAATAAATTCGGACGATGCCAGTGGATTAGCCATCGCATACTCAACACTCTGCCGCATGAGTTGATCAGCCTTTCGGATCACGTCCGGGTCCAGGTCACGGCTGATAATAATACCCCCAAGAGGTACCGGAGCGTCAAAAGTCTTCTCCCAGTCCTCACCCAGATCTGCTACTTTCCTCAGGCCACGGCTGGCATAGGTGAACCTGGTTTCATGGATGATGAGTCCGGCATCCATTTCATCGCTCAGTACCGCTTCTTCAATATCTGAAAAAAGATACTCCGTTTTCATCTTTACGGGAGGGTACAATATCTCAAGGAGATGATTTGCAGTGGTATGAATGCCTGGTATGGCCATCCTGGCATCAACAAGTTCATCCGGAAATATTTTCCTGCGACTGATGATCAGCGGTCCGTTCTGATACCCGACAGCACTTCCGGCATTCATGATGAGAAAGTTTTCAGCTACAGCCGGATATGCGGCAAAGCTGATCTTGGAAATATCTAGTTCTCCGGCAGGGACCATCCTGTTAAGCTGCTCAATATCGGCCATGGTGATATCAAACTTCATTCCTCCGGTATCGATCCTTCCGTTTACCAGGGCATCGAACATAAAAGTATCGTTCGGACATGTAGAAAATCCCAGACGTATTTTACGCATGAATGTCATCTATTAATCGTTTTACCTCAATGGCCAGATTATTTATAGCCTTTTCAATCTCCCAGTTTGCACGGTTACGGGGTTCCACCAGGTTTGATACTGCCCTGATCTGAACAAAATTAAGATTCTCAAGGCGGCAAACATAGAAAAAAGCGGCACCCTCCATACTTTCTATATCCGGGGAATACCTTTTATTCATTTGTTTTATGGCTTCCTCAGTACCCGATACCGTGTTCACGGTCACAGCAGCAACAGAATGCAGGCGACTGGCATACCTATCCCCCGGGCCGGGATGATCTTCCATCCACTGCGCAGTCCAGACCTGATCAGGTGGGTATAGTTTGATTTCCTCTGCTGTTAAAAAGCCTTGCGGACTCCCTGCCCCAAGGTCTCCGAAACGGTCTCTGCCTACCCTTAGTACATCACCGGGACGGTAACATTTTTGGTACGAGCCGCAAATCCCTGCAAGCACCGCCAAATCGTATCTGCTGCTCACCAGGAGTTTTGAGAGATAATAGATCATCGTCGGAATACCCGGGCCGGGAACAAGAAAATCCACCATCGTCCTCCCTTCAAACATCCGGTACATGTTGTGGTTTAAACTTTTCAGGTGCGGAAATGTTTTGCTGATACCTGAATATTCTGAAACAGAAGGAATAACCATAAGTATCTTCATGCCGGCTAAAAAACAGATGATGGATTCAATGAAACTTTTCCGGATTTATCAACTTATATCGAGCCGAAGGGTATCGGAACTACCCGAATGATCACTTCTTTCATGAATATCGGTCAAAATTAACATTAAAAACGCTTAATTTGTAAAAAATTTCAGATGATATTCACTTCGTAAGGATCTGAACATTATCTGATCGCCGGATTTATACCCGGTAAAAATGGAATCAAATGATTTATATTACCAGAAGGGAACGTTTCAGTGCCGCGCACAGGTTGTATCACGAAGGTTGGTCGGAAAGTAAAAATTTCGAAATTTACGGTGCATGTTCCAATCCTAACTGGCACGGTCACAACTATATTCTTAGGGTAACCGTCAGGGGTGAGATCGACCCTGAGATAGGTTACCTGTGCGATCTTAAGACACTCAGTGGTATAATCAGAAAGCATGTCATTGATAAGGTTGACCACAAAAACATTAACCTCGAGGTAGATTTTATGAACGGCATTAAGGTATCGACTGAAAACCTTGCAGTGGCGATATGGAATCAGCTTGAACCGCACATCAGAAAGATAAATATTGAGCTTCATTCCGTGCAACTCGAGGAAACAGAAAACAATTACGTTGAATATTTCGGCAATTAAGACAGCTATGGATATCGAGAAAAAAGTAAAGGATCTGAACGGTGAAAACGGCTACCGGCGTGTCGACAAGTATGATAAAAGCCGGACGCAGAAGCTGGCTGAAAATTATAAAAATATTCTGGAAACGCTGGGGGAAGATCTATCCCGTGATGGCCTCCTGAAAACCCCTGAAAGGGTTGCCAAATCCATGCAGTTTCTCACCAACGGATATAGCATTGACCCGGCTGAAATCCTTAAATCGGCCATGTTCAGGGAAGATTATCAGCAAATGGTCATTGTTAAGGATATCGAGTTATTTTCTTTGTGTGAACATCACATGCTGCCATTCTTTGGCAAGGCACACATTGCATACATTCCCAATAACTATATCACAGGGCTCAGTAAAATTGCCAGGGTCGCGGAAGCATTTTCACGGCGCCTCCAGGTTCAGGAACGGCTCACGGTCCAGATCCGTGACTGTATCCAGGAAACACTTAACCCTCTTGGCGTAGCCGTTGTCATCGAAGCACGTCACATGTGCATGATCATGCGCGGGATCCAAAAACAGAATTCCCTGACCACAACCTCTGCATTTACCGGTGAATTTCTTGATAATGCCCGTACGAGGGAAGAATTTATACACCTTATCGGATCTAAACTAATATAACTTTCAATCTGAAATTATTGCTGCCGGATGCCTTTCGAATTATATAAAGTTTACCTTGAAAAGCTAGTTTATAAAACATATCTCACTATTTTTGTCAATTATTAATAACCAGTTATGGATGCATTTGTATTTCCCGGTCAGGGAGCCCAGTTCGCAGGAATGGGGAAAGATCTTTATGAGAATAATAAAATCGCCAGAAAACATTTCGACAAAGCGGATGAGATTCTGGGGTTCCGGATTACCGGTCTTATGTTCGACGGTTCCGACGAGGATCTCAGGCAGACGAAGGTAACACAGCCTGCCATTTTTCTGCACTCAGTTATTCTTGCCAAAACTCTCGGCGACAATTTCAAGCCTGACATGGTTGCAGGTCATTCCCTGGGTGAATTTTCCGCCATTGTCGCTGCAGGCGCTTTGAATTTTGAGGACGGACTCATCCTCGTGTCAAAAAGGGCCCAGGCGATGCAGAAAGCTTGTGAACTGGAACCATCTACCATGGCCGCAATTCTCGGACTCGACGATGCTGTGGTGGAAGAAGTCTGTGCATCCATCGGGGCTATTGTAGTTCCGGCAAATTATAACAGCCCTGGGCAGATCGTGATCTCCGGATCGGTGAAAGGTATTGATCTGGCCATAGAAAAACTAACAGAGAAAGGCGCAAAAAGAGCCATCAAACTGGCGGTCGGCGGTGCTTTTCATTCACCACTTATGGAGCCGGCCCGGCTTGATCTGGCCGAAGCTATAAATTCAACTCCTTTCTCAAAACCAGTATGTCCTGTTTACCAGAATGTCACGGCTTTACCGGCTACCAGCCCGGACATGATCAGGAAAAACCTTGTCGACCAGCTTACCTCACCGGTACGATGGACTCAGACAATCCTCAATATGATCCATGATGGAGCTGTATCCTTTACGGAAGTAGGTCCCGGAACCGTCTTGCAAGGTCTGGTTAAAAAAATTGACCGTACCATGACGACCCGGAGTGCATGATAGACGCCCTGAATTAATGATATATGGGGCCGGGGAGCCCCTTTTTTATAACCATAAATTTCACAGGAAATGAAAGTCTTAAAATTCGGAGGATCTTCTGTCGGCTCACCGGAGGCAATCCGGCTTGTTAAAAATATCATTGAAGCCCGGAACGAGACATGCGTGGTCGTTGTTTCAGCATTCAAAGGCATTACAGATCAGATTCTCGGGATCAGCGAGATGGCCCGTTCAAGGAATGAGGAATACGCCCGGGAAATCGAAGATATTCGTGCCCGTCATCATGAGGTGGTGGAACAACTCGTTCCCATTGAAAAAAAAGAAGCTGTTGAAAATTATGTAAACCATCTCCTGAACGAATTCAAAGACCTCTTATATGGCATATTCCTGGTCGGTGACCTTACCGCAAAGACCCTGGATCATCTACTGAGTTTTGGGGAAAGACTGTCATCATTCATCATCACAAACGTGATGGATTCTGCTACTTGTGTGGATATGAGGCATTTCATCAGAACTGATAGCCGCTTTGGGAACGCCCAGGTTGACGTTGATGTGACAAACATCACCATAAAGGAGATGCTTAAAACACGTAAGGGCATTCTCATTGTACCCGGATTCATCGCTGCAAATGAAGCCGGCGACATTACGACCCTGGGTCGTGGAGGTTCAGACTATACCGCTGCCATCATCGCAGGAGCCGCCGATGCAGAAGTCCTGGAAATATGGACCGATGTTGACGGATTTATGACTGCCGACCCGCGAAAAGTAAGCAAAGCCTATGTCATTGAAAAACTAAGCTACTCCGAAGCCCTTGAATTATCACACTTCGGGGCCAAGGTTCTCTATACCCCTACACTCCACCCTGCGTACCAAAAGAATATTCCAATCTGGATTAAAAATACCTTCAACGTCGATTCACCGGGAACACTGATCTCCAGCAAGGGAGGCAACTCGACGGAAAGTCCGATAAAAGGAATCTCCTCCATCGACAAGATTGATCTGATTACCTTGCAGGGTAGCGGCCTTCCCGGGGTAACAGGCATCTCCATGAGACTGTTTTCTGCCCTTGCAAGCAGAGAAGTGAACGTCATCCTTATTACACAGGCCTCCTCGGAGTTCTCGATAAGCTTTGCTATCTCACCGGGCGATACCCTTCGTGCCATGACAGCCCTGAAAGAGGAATTCCATCTTGAGGTGGATATAAAGCAGATCATAGAGATTACTGTCGAGAAAGATCTCTCGATAATTGCTATCGTAGGTGAAAAAATGCGAAATACGCCCGGAATATCTGCAAACCTGTTCACCTCTCTGGGCCGAAACGGGATTTCCGTCATCGCCACTGCTCAGGGTTCATCCGAATTAAACATCTCGGTTGTCATCCGTCAGGATGTTTTGAAAAAAGCACTGAATGTCATCCATGAAGGATTCTTCCTTTCTCATTATAAGGAACTTCATCTTTATCTTGCCGGTACCGGAAATGTGGGACGGGACCTGTTGGCACAGATCCAGGCACAACAGGATTACCTCATGAAGGAGCACAACCTGAAGATCAATGTAACCGGCATCGCCAATTCACGCAAAATGATTATTGACGGCGATGGCATTGATCTTACCGATTATAAGACCAGGCTGGAGAAGGGTGATAAAATGAACCTCTCCGAATACGTTAATTCGATACGGGAACTTAACCTGCGCAACCCGGTCTTTATTGATTGTACGGCAAGCAATGAGATCGCCGGACTTTATGAAAATCTCTTTGAACAGTATGTATCGGTGGTGACAGCCAACAAGATCGCGTGTTCATCGGCGTATTCCACCTACCGGGAGTTAAAGCAAAAAGCGAGGAAGAAGGGCGTGCGTTTTATTTTTGAAACCAATGTGGGAGCCGGGCTGCCGATCATTAACACCATTAATGACTTAATCCGCAGCGGCGACCGTATTCTCGCGCTTGAAGCTGTACTCTCCGGAACACTGAATTTCATCTTCAACACGTTAAGCAAAGACATTCCCCTCAGCAGGGCCGTTGAACTTGCCAGGGAAAAGGGCTTTTCCGAACCTGACCCCCGTATTGACCTCAGCGGCACCGATGTGATGAGAAAATTACTCATTCTCTCCAGAGAATCAGGATATACACTCGAAGAATCGCAGGTGGAGATGAAACGCTTCCTTCCCGATTCATGCTTCACCGGAACTCTTGATACATTCTGGGAAGAAATCCGGAAGCTTGATGATGAATTCGAGACTTCCAGACAGAAACTTGAGGAGAAGGGACTGCGCTGGCGCTTCGTGGCAAAGCTCGATAACGGAAGCGGTAGAGTTGAACTTCTGGAAGTGGATAAGTCTCATCCTGCCTTTGAACTTGCTGACAGCAATAATATCATTCTCATCACCACAGAACGTTATCGCGAGCAGCCAATGGTGATCAGGGGGTACGGCGCAGGTGCAGCCGTTACGGCAGCCGGAGTATTTGCCGATATCATCAGGGTTGCCAATCTTTAATCTAAGGGCATGATACAAAGCATCATATTCGACATGGACGGACTCCTCATCGACACGGAACCTTTCTGGCAGGAAACCGAACGGAGAATTTTCCGTGGCATGGGGATTGAAATAACCCCCGAGATGCAAAAGCCCACCTTCGGACTCCGGACCGATGAGCAGATCAGGTACTGGTACAGCAGGCTTCCCTGGCCTGAACCAGATTTTAAAGCTTTGGAGAAAGCTTATGATGATGCCATCATAGGATTTTTCAGGAGTGAAGCTCAGCTTATGGACGGGGCCAGATATATCCTGGAGCTTTTCGCGTCTTCAGGGCTTAAAATGGCACTGGCATCTTCCTCTTCCATGGCACTCATAGAAACATTCATCGACCGTTTTACCTTGCGAAAATATTTCGATCTGCTGTATTCCGCCGAGAATGAAAAATATGGAAAACCCCATCCGGCGGTATACCTTTCAACGGCAGAAAGACTGGAAACACCTGCGTCATGCTGCCTGGCCTTTGAAGATTCAATAAACGGTATGATTGCAGCAAAGGCTGCACTTATGCAGGTTGTAGCGGTCCCTGATGCAAATCATTTCGACGATCCCGCATATGGCCTGGCTGATCTTAAAATGAAAAGTCTCCTTGAGTTTGACCTCACACTCCTTAATGTACTGGATGGATTTTAAGAAAACAAACTACCGATGAAAAAAACTGTACGGGTATATGCTCCGGCAACCATCTCCAATGTAGGACCGGGCTTCGACCTGATGGGTTTCGCCATTGAAATGCCTGGGGATATCATGCGGATCATAATGAACAACAGCGGCCGTATCGGCATTGTGAATGAAGCCGGCTGCTGCCTTCCTGATGATCCGGAGAAAAATGTGGCATACGTGGCCGCGAGAGCACTGCTGGATGAACTGGACAACCATAACGGCTTCGAACTGATCTTTGAGAAAAAGATCAATCCCGGGTCGGGCATCGGTTCGAGTGCAGCAAGTTGTGCAGCTGCCGTCTTTGGCATTAACGAATTACTCGGCCGGCCACTGACCACCGAGCAGCTCATCCCCGCAGCACTTAAAGGCGAATTCATTGCCAGCGGAAGTATCCATGCCGACAATATTGCACCCGCACTGCTTGGCGGTTTCGTGCTGATACGTGACTATGATCCTATCGATATCATCAGGCTTAAAGCCCCGGATTCACTGTTCTGTACCGTCGTTCACCCCGACATTGAGATCAGGACTTCGGAAAGCAGGAGACTAATTCCTCCTGAATTGCCCCTGAGAAAGATCCTGACACAGTGTGGTAATATTGCCGGACTTATAGCCGGAATTACAACCGCGGATTATGGCCTTATCGGCAGGTCACTGGAAGATGTAATTGCTGAGCCGGTGAGGGCCAGGATGATCCCCGGTTATGCTGAACTGAAACAAAATCTTATCGGAGCCGGCGCACTTGGCGCCAACATCTCCGGTTCGGGACCTTCAGTTTTTGCCTTTAGCCAGGATCACAACACAGCAGTGAAACTCGCCGGCGTCATGTCCGCATCGTTTCATGAGAGAGATATCCCAAACAAAACCTATGTTTCCGGGATTTCTCCCGAAGGTACAAGGACCATCGGAGATCATTAATGCCTGGAAGTCCATCCTGATAAATATATTCAGACATGAAATATTACAGCACCAACAACAGGGAACTGAAAGTAGATCTAAAAGAAGCAGTATTCAAAGGTCTGGCGCGCGACGGAGGCCTCTACATGCCGGTTCATATCCCAGTTGTACCAAAGACCTTCCTTGAACAAATCGGTCATCATGATCTTCAGGATATTGCTGTCTTTCTAAGTAGAATTCTCTTCGGTGAGGATATCCCTGAATCAGATCTGGCAGATATCGCGGCCGGGGCAATTAACTTCCCAACACCGCTGGTCAGTCTGACCGACCACATTTCAACGCTGGAGCTTTTTCACGGTCCCACTCTGGCATTTAAGGATGCCGGCGCCAGATTCATGGCAAGGATGCTCGGATATTTCACACGTGATTACGACAGGGAGATTCATGTGCTCGTGGCCACTTCGGGCGATACCGGCAGCGCCGTGGCAAATGGATTTCTCGGAGTACAGGGGGTAAAGGTTCATATCCTCTATCCTCGCGGGATGGTTAGCAGGATACAGGAAAAACAGTTTACCACACTTGGTGAAAATATTACAGCCCTGGAGATTGACGGAAGCTTTGATGAATGCCAGAAACTCGTTAAAACAGCCTTCTCCGACGCAAGTATAACCGGAAAACTTACCATTACCTCGGCCAATTCCATAAACCTGGCGAGGCTTTTACCTCAGTCATTTTACTATTTCGATGCGTGGAGACAACTGAAACACAGGGAGAACCTGGTTTTCTGCGTCCCCAGCGGCAATTTCGGAAACCTGACAGCGGGGCTTATAGCTGCCCGCATGGGACTTCCGGTTGCACATTTCGTTGCAGCTACCAATGTCAACGACATCGTACCGGAATATCTTCTATCGGGAAAATATCTTCCCCGTCCCTCCGTGAGCACCGTTGCCAACGCTATGGATGTCGGGGATCCTTCCAATTTCGCACGGATCCTTGATCTGTATGACCATGCTCATGATGCCATTGCCAGCGATATCAGTGGTTTTTCATATACCGACAGCCAGATCAGGGATGCCATCGGTAAGGTCCGAAATGAGTTTGGATATCTTACCGACCCTCACGGGGCAACTGGCTTTCTTGCTTCCGAAGCTTACCTGAAGCAACACCCGGAAGTACATATGGTTTTCCTCGAAACAGCCCATCCTGCCAAATTCATGGAAACAGTTTCTGAGGCCACCCATGAAGAAGTAGTTATGCCGGAAAAACTTAAGAAGTTTGAAAACCGGGAGAAAAAATCTGTGCCGCTGAGCCATACCTATGAGGATTTCAGGAGTTACCTTCTCAGCCTGATTTGATCCACGGAAACAGGATAAATTCCGGGTCGCCGGGGTAAACATTGGATCAAGTTGGTTATCTTGCAGATTCAACCTGAAACCACGTATATATTCATCTGCAATGAAAGCAAAATGTTGTTTATCTCTACTGCTAACGGCGGTTACCTTTTGTGCCTGTACAAATCAGTCCGGCAATTCAGACGACCCCAATGCTAAGCTTTGGTATACCACGCCGGCGAGATACTGGAACAGTCAGGGCCTGCATCTTGGAAACGGCTATATGGGCGCTACCTTCTTTGGCGGTGTGCAGCATGAAATCATCACTTTCACTGAAGCCAGTATGTGGACCGGCAGTCCCGCTGAGGGTGACTGGGAAAAGGCCGGCGTCAACCCAAAAGCCTTAAAATCTTTGTCTGCTATCCGTAAGGCTGTCACTCAGGGTGAGACGAGGAAAGCGGACAGCCTCGTGGTAAATGACTTTTTTGGAAAGCCAACTTCCTTTGGCAATTTCACCAGCATCGGTGAACTCAGGATCGATTTTCCTGATCAGACGGATTCCGCAAAAAACTATGTGCGCGAACTGGATCTAGAAAACTCGCTTGGAAAAGTGACCTACACTTCCGGAGCCATAGACTATTCCCGGGAATATTTTTGTTCCTACCCTGACAGAGTCCTGGCCCTCCGTCTCACATCGGGGAACAACGGCCACCTGAACTTTTCAATAGGAATAGATATCCTCCAGGATTCCTCCCTTATCGTGACCACCGACAGCACATTGGAAGTACAGGGATACATTAATGGGAACCACAGGCCTTTCAATGTTCTTCTTCAGATCCGGCAAACCGGTGGTACAGGAAGCTCAGAAAATGGAAAACTCATTGTCCGCAATGCCACTTCAGCTGTGATCTGCCTTACAGCCGCTACGAATTACAAACTGGCATATCCCCGGTATACGGGTGAAGAGCCCGCCACTGTAAACCGGAGGGTCATGAAAAGTGCCATGGCACAAGATTATAAAACGTTGAGATCCAGACATATCAACGATTACAAATCACTTTACGACAGGGTGGGACTCCATATCAGCGGAAATCCTGAAGCTGAAAAATTACCCGTTGATCAGCGGTACCAACTCCTGAAAGCCGGGATGCCGGACCCGGGATATAAGGTGCTTGCCTTCAACCTGGGTCGCTATATGATAATCAGTTCCTCACGGCCGGGTACACTGCCTGCAAACCTCCAGGGTGTATGGAACAATTACGTGAATGCACCATGGGCGGGCAACTATCAGAGTAACATCAACCTTCAGGAGATATACTGGTCGTGCGGACCCGTCAACCTCCCTGAATGTCAGGAAGCATATATCGACTGGATTGAGGATCTTGCGATACCGGGCAGGGAAATTGCCCGCCGATGCTATGGCACCGATGGGTGGGTTAGCCATACCACAGGCAATATCTGGGGACACGCTGCACCCTCCGGCGGAATCCGGTACGGAATGTACGCCGTTGGAGCAGCCTGGCACTGCCAGCATGTGTGGGAACAGTTTGCCTTCACCGGCGATACTGCATATCTTAAAACCCGCGCCTGGCCTCTACTTAGGGATGCATCCACATTCTGGCTTGAAAACCTTGTTCCCTTTAACGGCTACCTGATCAGCGCCCCGGCCGTATCGGCAGAACACGGAGCATTGCTTACCGCTCAAGGTCTCAATCCTGCATTCCATGATGTACAGAGTGATGCGTACCGGTATAACCTCCCGGGAGTTTACCAGGATGTTGAGATGATCCATGAACTCTTTTCCAATACGGCACGCGCAGCATCCATGGTTGGGGAGCAGACCTTCGCTGATTCCCTGATACGCGTGAGCAAAAAACTACTGCCCCTCAAAACCGGTAAATACGGACAATTGCAGGAATGGTATGACGATATTGACAGTCCGGATTGTCATCACCGGCATATTGCTCACCTTTTTGCAGTCTATCCCGGAACGATGATCTCACCTTCCTCAACACCGGAACTGGCAGAAGGAGCTAAAACCGCACTGAACTTCAGGGGCGACGGCCGTTTTCCGGAACAGGAATCGGTCTCCGGAGGAAACTGGGCCAGAGCACACAGGATGTGGTGCTGGACACGGCTTCTCGATGGAAACCGTGCCAACAAAATCATGACTGAACTTCTTACAGAGGAAGGTTTTGAAAATGTACTCACCTTCCAACATATCGGATACCACTGGCAAAGGCCGGAATATTACAATGAAGGCGACAGCCTGTACTGTCATTTTCAACTCGATGCCTCGGCATCTCTTCCGGGTTGCATTGCTGAGATGCTACTTCAGAGTCAGCATGATGACATTCGTCTTTTGCCTGCACTTCCGGATGAATTCAGTAGGGGGGAAATCCGGGGACTCAAAGCCAGGGGCAACTATACAGTAGATCTGAGCTGGAAAAATGGAGAACTCGAAAAGGCTACCATTACCTGTCCGCATGGAAGTTCAGTTCCGGATGTCTGGGTCAAGGGAAAACCGGTGAACCTAAAGGGGAACGATAAAATCAAGATTGTTGAGCTATAAAGCATATCCCATACCGGAGTAAGGGCATATCAGCGGACGGCGGCAACGACCTGGTCCGGATGGAGCACAGAGCCAAAGGCGGGCTCACTTAAGATGGCAGCCTTAGCCGCCTCCCAACGATAACTGCCAAAAGAAGATTTTACATCTCGCCTTTTCGCTCAATATCCGTCAGATATACTGTTTGTCCTATAAAAATTGAAAATTCGATGCATGGAATGCGAAGATCCATTATTTTTGAGGTCTTATACAAAATCTTAATGAAAACCATGAAAAAACGAGTCTGCCTTATCTTCAGTATCATCGTTCTGATGAGTGGAATGGAAGCCCTGCCGGTAATGAATACCCAGCCTGAGATACCGGTGAAAAAGAATGACGGTAAACTTGAGATCATTCACAGTAATGCAATGAACCGTGATCTTCCCGTGCTCGTTTTTCTCCCCGGGGATTATGCCCGCACTAAAGATTCGTATTCCGTGATTTATTTTTTGCACGGCACCAATGACCAGCCCCTTACTGAAGAAGGGCTTCGCTCACTCTATCCGCCTTCACTGGGCATTGGCGAGATGGCTGATATCTTTCATGTCATCATTGTTACACCCATTGTAGGGAACAGTTATTATCTGGATGCTCCTGAAAAACCGGAAAGTCTTTTTGCTACATATGTCGCAAAGGAGGTCCCGTCGTATATTGATAATCATTTCAGAACACAACAGAACCGGGAAGGCAGAATACTGGCCGGATTCAGCATGGGCGGGTACGGAGCGGTCAGCCTTTTGTGCCGCTACCCCGATATTTTTTCCGTAGCCCTGGAGAGATCCGGTGTTCTGAATCCCGCAACGTCCATCGAAGATCTGGACTGGGATGACACAGGCGAACTCTCTAAACTGCTGGGTGACTACTGGTCACACCGTGAAAACTATCATCTTAACAGTTGCTTTAACCTCGTAAATCATATCCGTAACCGGAAAGATGTTGCCATCGTTATGGAAATCGGTCGTGACGATTTCCTGTATAAAACCAACCGTGCTTTTCATGAGAGACTGGTTGAACTCGGCTTTAAGCACATTTATGCTGAATATCCCGGCGGACATTATCTCGACAGCAATGTTCTCATGAGTCTTTTCAGCCAGCTTCGGTATTTCCACTCTCCGGCTGCAGAAAAATAACTGTCTGCATTATTCAAACCGGGGATATTTTGGAACAGGAAATGTCTGCCGTAATGTAGGCGATAATGGATCCCCCGATGACCATGTCCGGATGTCATACTTGAACTGAAAAACAAGATTAAAGGTATATACAGTAAAGTTCAATGGTAATTACCGGATAATTGTACAAATGATCCTTTAAAGTTCAATTTACATGATTTTACCACGCATTGGCATTTTCGTTTAATAACCGTTATAAATCAAGGGATTGCGTGTGTCTGAGTGAACCTTGTTTTTACCGCTGTTGTTTATTGGAAGAACAAGTTTGTGTTTCACTCCTAATTTAACGTACTTCGTTCTGACCAATCTTTTTTACGTTCCATCAACCTACAATAACAGTGAAAGAAATATATACCTTTCTGGCAGTCTGTCTGATATTACTATCTGGCAGTGCCACCGCTTATTCACAACAAAAGATAAGTCTGTTTCCTGTTCTAACGTTCAATGTTGGACAGCATGTTGGCAAACTCAGGGCAGTGCCGGTAAATCTTAGCAGGGATGAGCAGGGCCTGCTACTGATCTATTCTGCCGACAAAGAAATCGATCCATATATCGAAATGTTTTATCCCCCCTCCGACCGGATGAAGCTGGCCATGTATTCCAAAGAGGGAAAGTTATTGTGGAGAAAGGAACTTGGAGGGGGAGTGATCAACGGTATCTGGTTTACACCGGTGTATCCTTTCGACCTGAATAATGACGGAAAGGATGAAATATATTTTGTCAATAACATCGATTCCATTCATATCCTCAGTTACCAGAACCGGAGATTGGAAGCTCTCGACGCCCTCACTGGTGAAACCACCGGACAATGGCCCTGGAAAAAATCCAATAGTGGTTCATTGAGTCAGACCTTCCGCTTTTTCATTATGGGAGGCTATTCCGGGAAGGTCCCTGTCCTGGTGACCGCTCAGGGAACATACGGCAGCATGGGATTACAGGGATGGACGGAGGGTATGAAGCAACGGTGGGATCTCTTCATTGATGCAGACGAAGCCGGTGCCAGGGGCAGCCATATGTGCCCGGTTGTCGATATCAATAATGACGGAATTGACGAGCTGCTTTGGGGTGAACGCTGCATCAGCATCGCTGATGGGAAATACCTCTTTATTGCGGACAAGGATCTGTACAAAGGTCATTCAGACGTTATTCAGCCCACCCTCAACCGTAAAGATAACCGCTGGTATATTTTTACATGCCGGGAAAGCGGCGATAAAGGCCAGATTAAACCTCGTGTTGTCATGTTCGATGATACAGGTAAAAGAGTATGGTATGACCTGGACCTCGGACATATGGATATGGGCTGGACAGCACAAACCGGCCTCGATGGTGAAGCCCTGGCATTTACCATCAGCAGGGGAGAAAAAGTAGCCGGTCCTTCCGGATTTTTCCGTAACGATGTTGTCGAATACGCCTATGACGCCTACACCGGCAAAAGAATAAAACTGCCCTTCCAGGCTTATAACACAGTTCCGGTTGACCTCAACGGTGACGGCCTCCATGAATTCGTATCGGCCCAGGGAGAACAATCCGACAGGTACGTGTATTCGATCGACGGCCAAAAACTGGCTTTCCTTGGAGAGACAGCATACGTAGCTATGGCTTCTAAATTCCTGGATCTTCCGGGCGAACAAATCATCTGTTACTATCCCGACGGCACCATTAAAATCTGGGCCGACAAAAACGCAAAAGACAACAGCCGTGCACGAAAGCGGTATGCAAACCCGTACTACAAACAGTGTCAAAGACTAACTGCTACCGGATATAATCTTGTGGGGCTGGGAGGACTGTAAAACTTCTTCGCTTAAACCTTTTTTATACTCCTGTTAATCTGGTATTTAACAGAGAATTGAAATATTTTTCCCGAACTTATCCTTCTCTTTCATGTTTTGCAAATGAACAATTTAGCTGCAAAAAGCCTCACTATCCATGTACAGCGGGTCGTTACGATCATATGTAACAGCATGCTTTGCACAGCTACCATGTCAACAGTCGTGTTTCACACTCGGTAATTAGTTCATAGTCAGGTAACAACCAGTATAAAATTGTACAAAGTGAAATCGCGTACGTCAAATATCATTCTTCTTACCCTCTTTCACATCGTGATATTTACGTTTAGTGTAACCATTAAGATTACACATTATCATGAAAGGGCCTTAACACATCAGGTGGTTCCCTTTTCGTCCCAGTCTTTATCCACGCAAGAAAAATACTGCCCGATATGCCACTTTGAGTTTGTTACTTTTTTCAATGAAACATTGCCTGTTTTTAAAGCTAAACCCGGTTTTCAGCAGGTGACTGTTGTGTTGAACCATTCCACATTTCATTCATCTCCTGCACATACCTTTTCCAACAGGGCTCCTCCCCGGACCTCCTGACAGCACCGCTGCTGACTGTCATCATACATGGAACATTTCCCCCACAATTATCCCCTTGTTTCACTAGTTAAAATTTAATCTTATGAATGTCAGGTTACTTGTCCTGCTTTTCCTCCTTTCTTCGGTTGTCTGGAGTGTAAAAGCATCAGATGGTTCTGAACTGGAAGGAATAATCAAGGACGTAAAGACTGGTGAACCCATAGCCTTTGCAACAGTATATTTCCCTGACCTTAAAACCGGAACCACCACAGATCTTAAGGGCCATTACAAAATAGAACATCTTCCGGCAACCCAGGTTCTTGTGCAGGTAAGCTACCTCGGTTACCGGTCAATTGTTGAAACGCTTGACCTGTCTGTGATCCGGACTAAGAACTTCAGTATGGAGTATGTGGCAACTGAGATGAATGAAGTAGTAATCACGGGCTTATCGAAAGCCACAGAACAAAAGAGAACCCCCACACCCATCACGGTCATTCCTTCTGCCATGCTCGCGCAGGAGTCGTACACGAATATTGTTGATGCCATAGCCTCCCGGCCTGGAATATCTCAAATCTCCACAGGTCCGGGAATTTCCAAACCCGTCATCCGGGGCCTCGGCTATAACCGTGTTGTGGTGGTCGCCGATGGCATCCGTCAGGAAGGTCAGCAGTGGGGTGATGAACATGGGATCGAGATTGACGGGGAATCTGTCGAAAAGGTGGAGATACTGAAAGGACCGGCGAGCCTCGCATATGGCTCTGATGCGCTGGCCGGTGTTGTTAATTTTATCCAGGCATCCGGCCCTGAGGAAGGTCAGATTATGGGCCGGATATCTTCAAACTACCAGTCGAATAACGGTCTCATTTCTGCATCTGCAGATCTTGCCGGAAACGTGAAAGGCCTGATATGGAATATCCGTTACAGTAATAAACTGGCCCATGCATATCAAAACAAATATGACGGATTTGTGTATAACTCGGGTTTCAGGGAACAAGCCGGTGAGGGTATGATTGGACTGAACAGGTCGTGGGGATATTCGCATCTTCTCGTCAGTGCCTATCATCTGAAACCCGGTATAATAGAAGGAGAAAGAGACAGTGCCACAGGCCGGTTCACAATGCCGGTGGTGACCGGCAATGATTTGGTAGAAGAGCCTGCCGGAAACACAGATTTCAAATCCTATTCTCCCGGAATTCCGTACCAGGATATCGGCCATTTCAAAGTGGTTTGGAGCAGCCGGCTTATTTCGGGCAGCGGTCATTTGAAAACAATATTCGGATTTCAGCAAAACCAGAGGAAGGAGTATGGCGATGTTTTTAATCCCGACCAGTACGGACTATACTTTTTGCTTAATACCTTTAATTACGATATCCGCTACAGTCTTTCCGAATTCAATGATCTCTCCATATCATTTGGTGTCAACGGCATGGGCCAGACTTCTGAGAACAAAGGCAGTGAATTCCTGGTGCCAGCCTACCATCTGTTTGATTTCGGGATCTTTACTGTCGTTAAGAAAAATCTCGGAAAGATTGATCTGAGCGGCGGACTCCGGTTCGACAACCGTAACCAGACCGGCAGGGCGCTCTACCTTGATGAAGAAGGGAATCCTACCGGCAGCGATACACAGGGCTCGATTATGAAATTTTCGCCTTTTACGAGCGATTTCAAGGGGATATCAGGAAGTATTGGTGCTACCTGGCAAATCAGCCAGGCATTCTATTCCAAGCTGAATTTTTCCAGGGGCTACCGTTCACCGAACATTGCCGAACTAGGTGCACACGGCGAACATGAGGGTACACAACGTTTTGAAATCGGGGACCCCAACCTTAAAGCTGAAAACAGCTTGCAGACTGACTATGCTCTCGGGCTTGAAAGTGAACATATTTCCGCTGAAATGGATCTCTTTGCAAACACAATCCGCAATTATATCTATGCAAGAAAACTAAATGCCGTGGCCGGAGGCGATTCAATTAGCGCAGACCTGCCTTCTTATAAATTTGTATCAGGTCACGCCGTCCTCTCGGGAGGTGAACTAAGGATTGAAATTCATCCACACCCCCTGGACTGGATCAATCTTGAAAATACGTTTTCTTTTGTGAACGCCGTGCAGCCAGGCAAGCCGGATTCGTTGAAATACCTTCCATTAATTCCACCTCCACGTTACCAGGTGGAACTTAAAGTGACATCGAAACAGGGATGGCATGGTATTAAAAACAGCTATCTCCTGGCAGGTGCCTCCTATTATTTCAGGCAAAACAGGTATTATGAGGCATACGGAACGGAGACCTCCACACCCTCATACCTTATCTTCAGACTTGGTGCCGGTTTGGATATCGTGAAGAACGGAAGAAAAGCCTTCTCTGTTAATGTTATGGCGGAAAACCTTACCGATGTGGCCTATCAGAGTCACCTGAGCAGGTTGAAATATACCGGGTACAATTTCGTCACAAACAGACAGGGCGTTTTCAATATGGGCAGAAATTTCAGCGTAAAGGTTCTTGTACCTCTGGAATTTAAGGTACCGTCTGCCAGGCGTTAAAATTATTAATACAAGCCCTGATCGAGCATCGAATTGGCTACTTTAAGGAAGCCGGCAATGTTGGCTCCTTTTACATAATCGATGTAGCCGTTTTCACGTTTGCCGTATTTCACGCAATTCTGGTGAATGTTTGTCATAATGTGGTGAAGGCGCGAATCGACTTCATCACGGTGCCAGTTGATTTTCATGGAATTCTGCGCCATTTCGAGCCCGGAAGTGGCTACACCGCCTGCATTGGATGCTTTACCCGGAGCAAACAGGATCTGTTTATCCTGGAGGACCTCGATAGCGTCGGGTGTGCAAGGCATATTAGCACCTTCTGTAACGCACAAACAGCCATTCTTTACCAGCAATTCAGCATCTTCTTTATTCAGTTCGTTCTGCGTGGCGCAAGGCAACGCAATATCGCACGGTACTTCCCACGGGTGTTTGTTCTCAACAAATTCAGCGCCTTCAAATTCGTACGAATATGGTTTGACAACATCTTCATTAGTTGCTCTAAGTTCCAGCATAAAATCGATCTTATCACCGCTAACGCCATCCTTATCATAAATATATCCGTCCGGACCGGAGAGAGTAATGACTTTCCCTCCCAGCTCGGTAACTTTTTTGGCTGCTCCCCAAGCTACATTTCCAAAACCCGAAATAGCCACCTTCTTACCTTCAATCGTTTCCCCGATCGTTTTCAGCATTTCCTGTGCGAAATAAACCACTCCAAAACCCGTAGCTTCAGGTCGAATCAGTGAACCACCCCAGTTCAGCCCCTTCCCGGTAAGCACGCCGGTATTCTCCCGCGCCAGCTTCCGGTACATCCCATAAAGGTAACCAATTTCACGGCCGCCGACCCCGATATCGCCTGCAGGTACATCAGTATCGGGTCCGATAATCCTCCAAAGCTCAAGCATAAATGACTGACAGAATCTCATGATCTCGCGGTTGGATTTCCCTTTCGGATCAAAGTCGGAACCGCCCTTCGCACCACCCATAGGCAGTGAGGTGAGACTGTTCTTGAAAATTTGCTCGAAACCAAGGAATTTCAGGATACTGAGGTTCACGCTGGGGTGGAACCGAAGACCACCTTTGTAGGGTCCGATTGCATTGTTAAACTGGATCCTGAAGCCCCGGTTTACATGAATCTTCCCTTCATCATCCTCCCAGGGTACCTTAAAAAGAAAAACGCGGTCAGGTTCTGCCAGCCGCTCTATGATCTGCGCAGATTCAAATTGCGGGTTCTCATTATAGATTTCTTCTATTGATTCCAACACTTCACGAACTGCCTGATGATACTCTACCTCTCCTGGTGTCTTCTTGAGGAGGTCGTTCATAAATAGGTCTACATTCATAGCAGCAGATTTAAATTATTTATAAAGTTTTATCATTATCCCGGACAACCCGGTAAAGATCTGTAAATTTGATCGTATTAGGAAAGATATCCAAATTTTCACGCTTAATAATTATATGATTTTAAGCATGTTAAAAAGATGACTTAAATCATTTTTTTAGATACACCAAAGTTGTAAAAAATCAACAATTTTATCCTTATACCTCACCCTGGCAGGGATATGAAGGTATTCAAAATTCAGTGCCAAAATTTTCGAAACAGTAGAAATCAGGGTTTAAAGATAACACCTGTGTTGGTCCTGCCATCGATCATGATCTTCATGGGTTTTTTAAACCGGATATGACGGATAAACTCATCCTCGTATTCCGCCGGCTGAGCGGCCAGATATTCCAGATCGTAATGTCCTTCTTTCAAATATGGGTTAATGGTGAAATAGCCTACCCCGAAGGAGGTAAGATTCTGGAAAAAATGAGTCCCCTGGCTGGGATCTATACGGTAATTCTCCAAACCGGATTCTACGATAATCCTCGCTTCCGAAATCTGTGTCCATTTAATGGGAATGCCCAGCCATGGGTCAGCAGAACCCCATCTTCCCGGACCGACAAGCACATAATTCGTATGTGAAGCTTTCATTTTAGTATTAAGTTCTTCCACCTTCATTCCTGTCATCGCATTCTTTGCCGGATCAAAGGATTTGGGTTTTACGTATACAAAGTCCCTGAGATGCTCGAAGATACCATTCCCCAGTGCCGACCTGGAATAGATGATAGCATCTTCCGTATCAACATCCGTCAGAAGATCATGAAGCATCTGATCATTCACAACAATGGGTCTGATCTGAAGGAAGCTGAATATTTTTGGCGCACCTTCCGGAACATTCAGGTTCACCGCAAATTCGATCTCGATGGGAAGGTTCATTTCCTTCTGACCGATATCCAGAAGAGTCTTGAGTATTTCTGCCAACGGAAACGTGTTATGATTGAGAATCGGCGAGAATGTCACCAGCTTCTTACCAGCGTTGAAGTACCCGTCGCGGATCATATTATTCTCATAATCGTATACCGACACCACCTGCTTCAGGGTACCGTCCTTCTCCGCCTCGCTTATTCGCAGCTTAAACAGGTTGACAGCATCATCGGTCGACGGCACAAAACTCTCACTCGAAAGATCAAGCGAATAAAAATATTTCTGCGTATCCCTAAGCATCATCTCCGGTGAAGACAATTGGATGATCTTCTTCGGGTATTTCGGAGAGAAACGGAGTGCCATTCCTCCGTCGACAATGAATTTACCAAGTCCGAAGGCAATGCTGGCAATCCCGTCCTCGGCTTTTTCCGGCTTGATGGGGTAAAAATTAATAGACCGGGCCACACCTGATAGTGTAGGGTAAAACCGGTCTTCATAGGCTGACCCGCAGACTTCCTGGAGGATGATGCCCATTTTTTCCTCATCGATCACATTGGAGGTAGCCGCCATATATGCCTTGCTCGATTTAAAATACACTGAGGCGTATACACTCTTTATCGCATTGGTGAGCATCCGGATGGTGAGGGCATGATCCGATTCAACGACAGGGATCATATAGGTGGAATAAATACCCGCAAAAGGCTGGTAATGTGAGTCTTCAAGTTTACTTGATGACCGGATGGCAATCGGATTCTTGATGACGGAAATAAAGGAATAGAAATCCTGATGAAGCCACCCGGGCAACTTAGCCTTGATAAAATGCTGGAGGATCTCCTCATCAGTGGCATCGGAAAGCCCCACCCGGTAGAGATCATTCGATTCCATGAACTCATCAAAGATGTCGGTGCTCAAAACAACGGTCCTGGGAATCGTGATCACAACATCTTTATACTTGTTGAACAAGTTGTACGACTTGATCACTGAATTGATGAAGGCGAGACCCCGGGCTTTGCCGCCAATGGAGCCGTCCCCAATCCTGGAAAATGTGAGGTATTCGTCAAAGCTGGTTTTGTCAAACTCGGCAATGATACCCCGCCCCTTGCTGATTCTGAAACTTGAGATCGCCTCATATAGGTACGATCTGACTTCATTAAGGTTATTGAAATCTTCTTTCTTGATATATTTAAATAGTTGTGCAACAGGGAATATAGCTCTGGCATTCAGCCATTTAGAAAAGTCATTCCTCGACGCATGGTAAGAGAGTACCTTGTCGGGTACGCGGAGGATCAGGTTCTGTAACGACTGGAGATCGGTAGCTCTGGCTACCTCGGCCCCAGTTTCAGGCTCACGAAAAACAAATTCACCGAATGCAAAATTCCGGATGATGTAATTCCTTAGCTCAATGGAGAGTGTTTTTGAATACTTATTCAGAAAACCAACATTTAGGCGCCTGGCATATTTTTCATTACTGGAATCTGATGATTGAAGCAGGAAAGGCATGAAAGGATCATCGTCCCTGACCAGTTTGCAAAGCCTGAGACCAGCCTTGGTTTTGTTATCACGCCGGTTATTAATCTTGAAACTGATATCCGAAATGATGCCGAGAAGATTGTGTTTGTAGCTGTCATAAAATCCAAGTGCCTCATCGTACGTTTTAGCCAGGAGGATTTTCGGTCTGCCTCTCATCCTTAGCATCTTCTGATGCTCATTCAGGGCTTCCTTCATAAAATCCCTCGACTGCTTGAGCACAATCTTGTATAGTAACGGGAGATAAACGGAAGTATACCGGATGGAGTCCTCCACCAGGATGATGGTCTGCACGCCAACAACCTCAACATCATTCGGGGCATTCATCTTATCCTCTATCAGTTTTATGATGGCCAGAAGAAGATCGGCATTTCCCAGCCAGCAGAACACATAGTCGATGGCGCTCAGATCCTCATTTTGCAATTTGAGCGATACTTCACGGTTAAAATGCGTCAGTACAACTATAGGAATGTCATTGTGCGTCTTTTTAATTCGTTTAGCAAGCTCAAAAGTATCGAGATCGCCGATATTCAGCATTTCGATAATAAGGTCAACCGGCTGGCTTTCCAGGATTTGAAAGGCTTCCTTTGCAGAGCCGGCTTTGATAAAACTTGGCGGGTATCTTAGGCTCAGGGAGACATATTCGTTGAAAATCTGCTCATCGATCCTGCCATCCTCCTCAAGCATGAAAAAATCGTAATTACTGCTAATTATCAGTACCTTACGAATTCTTTTCTGCATAAGGCGTTCAAATTCCGTCATGCTGAAATCCACCGTTGGTGCATCCAGTCTGCGCCTTTTAATATGTACGGTCTCACTCATTAATCTTTCCTGTTTCTGATTCTGTGTTGTCATTGTTACGATAAACTACCGAGATCCGTTTCTTTCCATCCATGACAACACAAAGCGGACTGGAAAACCTGATATGCCTGAGATAGGTTGTTTCCTGCACCACATCCTGATCAGTGAGCATATCCCAATTGATAAATTCCTTCAGGGAATTGAACTGGATGGAGAAATAACCTACGTTCATAGAAGTGACATTATGGAAGAAGTGTGAACCCAGGGAGGCATCAAGGGGGAAATCCTCAAGGCTAGTTTCAATGATCACCCTTGCCCCTGAAATCTGCGCCCAGTTCACCGGGATGCCGATAAACGGATCGCGTGTGCCCCATCTTCCGGGACCAATCAGGATATAACGCCGTCCTTCCTGCCGGAGCTTAAGATTCATCTCACTAATTTCCCCTGCGATCTCGCGGGTGTGCAACTTATCAAAACTTTCTCTTTTCACGAATACCACATCCTGCAGATTATCGATCCTTCCATTGCCCATGCTCCGTTCAGCGTAGATAATGATATTGCTTTCTTCGATATCCTTCATGTCGATACTGTATTCACCGGTGCTTCCCAGCAGAGGCTTAATCTGCAGCAGGTAGAACGAGGGCAGTCCGTCGCCTTCATGAGAGAGATCAACGGCATATTCAATTTCCACCGGTGATCCCAGGGCTTCTTTCCCGACATCCAGGATAAATTCAAGAGTTTGAGAAAGCGGAACATATCCATATTTAAGTATATCGGCAAAATTAAGGATTCTGGGTCCGGCCTGGTCGAGGCCCGGCTGAATATTGTCATTGTCGGGATTGTATACGGAGGCCAGGTGGGTGAGAGATTTATGTTTCTCAGCGGTAGCGATGTCGAGACGCACCAGGTTTGCCTCCGGCCCTTCTTTCAGTAAATCAAAATCCTGCCGGCTCATATCCAATGCCACGAATTCGACCTGTGAATCACGATACAGGTTTTTCGGGGAATTCACCTCGAGTGTCGGATACTTCGGGGAGAAGCGGTATGCCTTTTCACCGTTCACAACGTAATGTCCCAGGCCGAGGGCTGCGATCGCAAAGCCGTCTTCCGGTTCCATATGTGCTACAGGATAATAGTTGTGCGATTGTGCCGTTCCGCTTATATGCGGGTAATAATAACCGTCATGCTCTGTTCCCACGACCTCCTGAATTACAACGGCCATTTTTTCCTCCTCCAGTTTATAATTTATTGCATCGAAGTAAGTCCTGGATTCATCGGAGTAAATCGAAGCATATACCAGCTTAATGGCATCAGCGAGCTGCCTGAACCGGATTTTGGGATCAGGATGGTTGTTGGGCAACAGAAATGTGTCGAATATCCCTGAAAAAGGTTGTGTTGTACTGTCCTCCAGCAGACTGGACGACCTCACAGCCAGTGGATTGCACAAAGTATCGACCAGCGTCTTAAGCATCTTTTCGAGATGGTAGGAAAGCTCCCCTCTCACGAACATCTCCCGGATCTCATCAAACGAATAGTTGCCGTGGATCACATCGAGGAGTTTGTTCCGCTCAATAAACGTATCAAACTCATCGGTACCGATCACCGATGTCCGGGGTGTTCTAATGTTGATGTTCGGGATGAGATCCGAAAAATTCAAATTATAGATCAGGGTGTTGATGAAGGCCAGTCCCCTGCCCTTCCCGCCCAGTGCACCGGGACCCAGGCTTACGATATTGGATTCGTCGAGAAGCGCGGCTTCTTCAAAATTAACAATTTTGCCCGTATTTGTCTCGTTGCGGTATTTTGTAATCACGAATTTCAGGTAGCTCCTGAAATCCTGTGGACGCTTAAAATCGGTCACTTTTACCGGATGCAACAATTTGGCAATTTTGATCTCCCCGCGGGCCATCAACCACAGAGAAAAGTGATTACGCTTACCATGATAAACCAGTGATTCAATGGGAATGGTCTCGATCTGTTTCTCAAATTCCTTCATTGATTTGGCTTCAGCAATTTTTCGTCCGCCCGGATCGCGATATTCAAAATTACCAAAACCCAGATGGTGGCTGATGAAGCCTTTGATATCCTGTAGCAGTGTTTCTGAATTCTTATTGATGAAGATCGATTTGAGTTCATAGGCCAGACGGGCATTCTGAATATCCGCCGACTGAATTACGGTAGGCAGCCCGCGGAACTGTTCCTTTGCCTGTCGTACCAGCCGAAAACCAGCCTGATCGTCAATAACCCCGTTTTTCGAAAACTTAACATCGGTGATAAGACAGAGCAAATTGTCTCCGTAGTGATTGATGATCTCGATGGCCTCTTCATAATTGGATGTCAGAAGGATCTTTGGTCTGGCTCTGAGTCTAAGAACTTTAAAAAGCTCGTCCGTCGATACGTCATCGATAATCCTTTTCGTTTGTTCCATCACATTTCCATAAAGCATTGGAAGATACCGGGAATAATAAATCTCGGAGTCCTCCACCAGGAGAATGACTTTCACAAGGCCGATCTGCGTGTCATTTTCGACGTTGACCTTATCCTCAAGAAGTTTTACCATAGCGAAGAAAATCTTCGAATCGCCATTCCATACGAAAAGTTTATCTATGTTTTTTAGATTCGATGATTTTTCCCTGAAGCTGGTGACATCGCGCTTATTGTTAAGCAGGGCATACACCGGGATGTAAGCGAAATCCCGGCTGACCAGTTGCGCAATTCTGACCGGTGTACGCAGGTCGCTTCCGATCATAAGGATCACAAGGTCGAAATGACGGTTATTCAGTTGTTCTTCGGCTTCATCAAAAGTCGAAACACCTGTCACACGGGGCATTGAGGTAAGGTTCAGCTGATGATACTCTCCCAGGATATGTTCAGAAAAGCGGCCTTCCTTCTCGATGGTAAATGCATCATAGAGCGTCGAGAACAGGAGGATCTCCTTAACCTTGTAAGGCATCAGGTCATGGAAGATATCACGGTTTGCAGTTTGCTTGCTGAGAAATTTCTGAAGAAGTTTCCGGCTGTTTATCCCTTTGCCTTCCTGGAATTCATGGATCTCAGAGCGGAGCTGATCCTGGTCGAGAGACCGTTTAAGGATTTTTCTGGCTTCCACGGTATTCAGAAAATTATTCAGAATGCTGGCCAGGTTATCGATCAGTTGCCGCTCTTCTTTCATGAAAGGGCCTTCATCGATATCCCGGAATTTCTTGGTATAAAATACCTGGATTTCACCCTTCCGGTTATCGATGGTTTGAAAGTCCTGAACCTGGTGCCATTCAGTCTCCTTGAAGTCAACAGAGTGGTATTCCCTGCCGGCAAAGATGATTCGTGCAACGGAATGCTCCGGGTATTGCCAGGCTCTGGGAAGGATATGGGTAATTCTCTGAAGCGTTTCCTCAACCGATTTACCCTCCTTGATGATCTGGGTCGTCTGGTTGATGCAGGAAAGCTCTTTCAGCCTCTCACGCTTTTCCTCAAGCAGTCGCTGAAGTTCCTGCTCTGATTTAGGAAGATCCATATCTTTATAATTGAGTAAAGGTAAATTTACGGAATTTTGACACCATCGCCAATGCGTGCTGAATATTAAAAATCCCCGTTCTCACAGTTTGCTGTGATAGAACGGGGAATTGTATATAAAGGTTTGAATGTAGCTTTTCAGTCCTGATTGTTGATTTCAAATACGTTGCCGCTACGCATAAGATCGTCCATATTTTTGTAGGTTGCCTTTTCCTTTGCAGCCATTATCTGGTTGTGCATCAGGGATTCAAAAACTGTACTTTCCACAGCTCTGATCATCCCCAAGGCTACGGGAAAATCGGGAAGTGTCATCCTGGAGAGCATATAGTGCGTAGTATCTTCACCGTCACGTGCATTGTGTACGAGAATATCCTTTTCCGTAATTCCATCCTTGCCAATGGTTACTACTTCAAAACGGTTGCACCTTAAAACAATACCTTTTTCGCGGTTTTTACCGAAGATCATAGGCTCGCCATGTTTCAGGTAGAGCTGATGGTCATCTTTTACATCTTTGCCTGTGATCTCTTTATGCACTTCATTATTGAAAATGATGCAATTCTGAAGTACCTCAACAACCGAAGTGCCCTTATGATTTGCGGCTTCAAGGAAAACTTCGCGCATCATTTGTGGATCGGTGTCAACTACCCTCGCAAAAAATGTACCCTGGGCTCCCATTACAAGTTCGCCCGGACGAAAGGGATTTTCAATGGTCCCCTCTGGTGAGGTTTTGGTAACGCTTCCTTTGGGGGTTGTAGGTGAATACTGGCCTTTGGTCAGACCGTAGATCTTGTTGTTAAACAAAATGATATTCACGTTGATGTTTCGTCGTACAATATGAATGAAATGGTTTCCGCCAATGGCCATTGAATCTCCGTCGCCTGTAACTACCCAGACACTCAGGTTCGGGTTTGCAATCTTGATTCCGGAAGCAATGGCAGTTGCCCGGCCATGGAGGCTGTGAAAACCGTATGTGTTGATGTAATAAGGAAACCTTGAGGAACATCCGATACCCGATACAAACACCACTTTTTCCTTATCTATGCCTGTTTCGGGCAATACATTCCTGATGGTTGTAAGTACCGAATGCGCACCACATCCTGCACACCACTTAACCGGATCGTCCAGTTTATAATCCTGGGCTTCTATTCTTGGCAAAAAATCTGTTTCTGAGTTCATAATTATTATTTTTCAAGAAGTTCTCTGAAAGCTTGTTTCAGTTCTGAAATCATAAAAGGTAAACCCTGCACCTTGTTGTACTGCAGGTACGAATACCCGGGAAACTTTGACCTAAGATAATTGGCAAATTGACCGAGGTTTAGTTCACATACAACTCTTTTCCGGAATCCATCCATGATTTGGCCGGTGTTTTTTGGTAACGGGTTGATATAGTTGAATTGCGTAAGGCTGATCGATTTTCCTTCATCCTGAAGTTCCTGTACGGCTGTAAACAGGGCTCCGTAGGTTCCACCCCATCCAATTACCAACAGGTCCCCGGTTGACTCGCCCATAATGGTTTGTTCGGGAATGTAATTCGCTACCCTGTCGACTTTCTCCTGTCTCTGTCCCACCATAATCTGATGATTCATGGCATCGTGAGAAACCTCACCGGTTACGTCGGCTTTCTCAAGTCCGCCGACACGATGACGAAGGCCTGCCTGGCCGGGTACTGCCCATGAACGTGCCAATGTTTCCGGATCGCGGAGATAGGGATAGTAATTTGGTTCATTATCCTTGACTTTGCGAGTATGGATCTCTGGCAGATTTTTCATTTCAGGGATCGGCCATAGTTCTGAACCATTGGCAAGATATCCGTCCGATAACAGAATAACCGGCGTCATATGCTCGAGAGAAAGTTTGGCAGCCTCATAGGCAAAGTCAAAGCAATTAGCAGGAGTGCTCGAAGCGATCACGATACAGGGGCTCTCACCGTTTCTTCCGTAGAGCGCCTGCATTAGGTCGCTCTGCTCAGTTTTCGTGGGAAGTCCGGTTGAAGGACCGCCCCGTTGAACATTGACAATGACCAATGGCAACTCGGTAATTACGGCCAGTCCGATAGCCTCTCCCTTCAGCGCAAGACCAGGACCGGAAGTTGAAGTGACGGCCAGTTTACCGGTATAGGAGGCGCCAATGGCGGAACAAATGCCGGCGATCTCATCTTCAGCCTGGAAAGTGACGGCGTTCAGTCCTTTTTTACTTGACAACTCCTGAAGTATTTCCGTAGCCGGAGTGATAGGATAAGAACCCAGAAAGAGGCCGCACCCCGATTTTTCCGATGCGGCCAAAAGACCCCATGCGGTAGCTGTATTCCCTGAAATATTTCTGAACAAGCCCTTTTTATTCTTCGCCGGGTTCACCAGAAATGTAGTGGAAAAAGCTTCGATGGTCTCCGCATAACTATAACCTGCGTGCAGAACCGCGCGATTGGCTTTTATCAGCTCAGGCTTCTTTTTGAATTTCTGTTCGAGGAAATTTTCACCAATTGATAGATCTCTGTTGAAAAGAAAATACAGGATGCCTGCAACAAACTGGTTTTTAGTCTTATCTGCTGTTTTATGGTCGAGACCATATTCCTTGACCGTCGACCTCGTCAGGTTGGTAATCGGAGCCTTGATGAGGTTGAAACCTTCAAGTGTCCCGTCGTTAAGCGGATCTTCAATATAATCAGCCTTCTTATAGTGCTTGCTATCAAAATTATCAATATCAATAATGATGGTGGCACCTTCCTTGACCCAAATCATATTTGCCTTGAGTGCTGCAGGATTCATTGCAACAAGCACATCGGCCTTATCACCGGGAGTGCTGACTTCCTTATGCCCAATATGTACCTGGAAACCGGATACACCAGCAAGAGTGCCCTGCGGAGCACGTATCTCTGAAGGGTAATCAGGAAATGTTGAGAGATCATTACCCACGAATGCAGATGTATCAGAAAACTGGCTGCCGGTAAGCTGCATCCCGTCACCCGAATCACCTGCAAATTTTACCACAACCTCTTCTAATTCAATAACTTTCGTTTTTTTTACCATAACAGGTTAAAAATAATCGGTTAAAAAGTCAAATGCATATGAAGAACCGGGGGTTCCTCATATGCATTAATGTGAATTTATTTAAAAAATGACAGATTCAAATCCCATTAATTCAATTCTTCCTCAGCAAAATTACATTTTAAACACATCAAGCATTCAAACCATTAACATTTTATTAAACATAACAAACTTAGCACTTTCATATTAATAATTACAAATATAAATATATAAATATTACATATTTTTGTAACAATTAACCTCTTTTATAATTTACGTCATCAACGATGGGATGAGCTGGCAAGAGCGGCCTTCTGAATCCCTCTTAAACAGGAGCATTACTATGGCACTAATAAAAAGTGTACGTGGATTCACACCAAAATATGGAAAGAACTGCTACTTTGCAGATAACGCAACAATTATCGGGGATGTTGTGCTAGGCGACGGATGTTCGGTCTGGTTTAATACCGTTATCCGTGGTGACGTCAATTCCATACGCATCGGCAACAAGGTAAATATACAGGACGGATCCGTCCTTCATACCCTCTATGAGAAATCAGTCATAACGATTGGCGATAATGTCAGTGTTGGCCATAATGTGATCATCCACGGGGCTGATGTGGAAGACAACGTTTTACTGGGCATGGGCTCCATCATTCTTGACCATGTAGTGATCGGCAGAAATTCCATCATCGCAGCGGGTTCCGTCGTCCTGGCAAACACCGTGGTGGAGGCTGGAAGCATTTATGCCGGTGTTCCTGCTCGACGAGTAAAATCAACGGATCCGGAACAAAGTCGTGAAATGATTGAAAACATTGCGGAGAATTACCTGCTATATGCCGGATGGTACAAAGAGGAAAATGAAGGCTGAGCTACTTCTTACCACCCTCAGAAATATCGGTTTTTTGAAGGTCGATTTTTTCGCCGAAGAACATTCTTGCAATCACCTCAAAGTAATCCGTTCTGTCGGAAACGTGAAACTCCCATTGCCCTTTTTGAGAGGGGTTGAGCAAGGCATTTTCGGAAAGTGTCCTCTTTAGCTCCTGTGCCACGATTTGTGCGGAATCGATTACATTGACATTGAAGTTAAAAAACCTGCTGATCTGATTCTTGATAATGGGATAGTGTGTGCAACCGAGGATCAATGAGTCGATATCATTGAGTTCCTGCCGGGAAAGGTAGGACCTGATGATGGCGTTGCTGATATCGTCAAAAATAAAACCCTCTTCGATCATAGGTACAAAAAGAGGGGTGGCAAGGGGAGAAATCTCAAGTGAGGGATTCAGCCTTTCAAGGTCGCGGTTATAGGCTCCGGATCCAATGGTGGCTTTAGTGCCAATAACTCCCACGTGACGGATATCGCGGTCGGAGGCAACATTGCGTACAACAGGATCGATGACATTCATAACTATCGCCTTTTCACCCACATGTTCCCGCACTTCTTCAAAAGCGTTGGACGATGCTGAATTACAGGCGATCAATATGACCTTGCAATCGTTTTTCAGAAGAAAGTCAGTGATATCGAGGGAGTAACGGATAATGGTATCCTTTGATTTGTCGCCGTATGGCAGATGAGCGGTATCGCCGAAATAAATCATCTTCTCTCCGGGAAGGAGGGTCCGGATGGCCGAGGCAACGGTCAGACCACCAACTCCCGAATCAAATAATCCTATGGCGGCAGATGGATTTTTCATGGTCGATCAAAAAAGAAGACCATTCTGATTCAACAAAATGGCCTTCCTGATTTGTTAGGTTTTAGATTATTGTATTCCTAGTTTCTCCTTAACCATTGGGCCGACATCAATGCTCTTGTCGGAGGTATAGATAGGATTTCTTCCACTGACATCGAAAACGTAAATAAGATCGTTTTGCTTGGCAACGGCAGCGATCGCTTTTTCCAATTTACCCATAACAGTTTCGAGAAGATTTCCTTCAAGTGTCCGGAGTTTCTGGTTGGCATTCGTCTGGAATGTCTGAAGCCTTTCCTGCATACTCTGAAGCTCTGAATACATGCTCTCGAGAATCAAAGAATCGAGCTTGCCCTGGTTTTCAACAAGGTCATTATATTTTTTGTTGATTTCAACCTGTATTTTTTCAGCCTGTTGATCGTATTTGGTCTTTACCCTATTTAGACTGTCAGCGGCTTTTTGGTATTCAGGCATGAGGACAACAATGTCCTGTGCCGAAATGTGACCGAATTTATAATTCTGTGCACCAACAACAGTTGTTGAGAGAAGGAAACCGAGTATAAACAGTGCGTTTACGAGTCTTTTCATTATTAATTATTTATAAAAAATTTGTACAAATGTAACCAATTAATTCTTATATCCTAATTTTTCAAGTACATCATCACTCATATTATAGCGTGCATTTTCATACAGTATTGTGGCTCCTGCAGCAGTGTCGAAAATCACGGCATATCCACCTTCCAGAGCTAGTTCCTTCACTGCTTTATAGACATCGTCCTGGATGGGCTTGATCAGTTCTTCCCTTTTCTGAAAGACGGTCCCCTCCGGTCCGAAATATTTTTTCTGCAGGTCCTTGATCGACTTTTCCTGGTTTACGATTTCGTCTTCCTTCGCGTTCCTCTGTTCTTCGGTCATAAGCACTTTTTCGTTCTGAAAGCTCTTGTAGAGTTTCTCGACTACGGCATATTTATCATTGATCTCCTGTTCGTAATCTTTGGAAAGTTTATCGATCTGGTCCTGTGCAGCCTTGTATGAAGGAATTCTGTCGAGGATGTATTCGGTATCGACAAAGGCAAATTTCTGGGAAAATCCTGCGCCGGCAAATACAAAGAGGACGAGGACTGACAATAAGATCTTTTTCATGGTTTTAAAATTTTATGTTACGACTTTAAAACTGTTGTCCGATGGTAAAGTGGAACTGCCCCTTGTTTGCTCCGGGATTTCCCGGTATAGCATCAAAGCCGTATCCCCAATCGATCCCGAGCAGGCCAAACATTGGCAGGAACGCTCTCAGACCAATCCCTGCTGACCGATGGATCAGAAATGGATTGAAGTCGTTGATCGAATACCAGGCATTACCACCTTCAAGGAACACAAGCCCGAATATGGTTGCTGATGGGTTTAGTGAGAACGGATATCTGATTTCTACAGTATATTTATTATATACGTTCCCTGATTTATTACCATCAATAATCGGAGTCAGGCTTCCGTTTTCATACCCACGCAGTGCGATGGTTTCCCTTCCGTAAAGGTTGTAACCCGTGAGGCCATCGCCTCCAACGTCGAAACCTTCGAAAGGTGAGGGTCCGATATCTTTATTATAATATCCAAGGTAACCAAAATGTGCACGGGTATACATTACCAAATTCCCTGCCAAACTCATATACCAGTCGGCTTTAAACTTCCATTTGTGATATTCGATCCACCTGTACTTCTGCTGATCCGAGATACCGGATACGCTGAAGTCCTTGCCAGTGATCAGTGAATACGGCGGTGTAACCTGCAGACTAAGGTTAAAAGAAGATCCGTTACGCGGGTAGATAGGCTGGCTTACCGAGTTCCTCCCGAAATTAAAGGTATAACTCAGATTGTGTGAAGTACCGTTTGAGAAAAGGAAGTATCCGACATAATCTTTAAGTTTATACCGTTGGTAGCTGACCTCGTTATACAATGTGAAAAAGTCGTCGGGCCATCTCAGTCGTTTTCCCAGTCCGACCGAAGCCCCGGAAATCTTGATAAACTGGTCGGCAGGATTCTTTTCCCAGTAATTCGATGTATTCATCTTGGTGTGATACAGCGACACAGAGAAGGAATTAGGTTTCTTCCCGCCAAACCACGGCTCTATGAAGGAGAGATTATATGCCTGGTAATAGGTACCGTTCGATTGTGCGCGGAGGGAAAGGGTCTGGCCGTCACCCGAAGGCACCGGTCGCCACATCTTCAACTTGAAGAAGTTCCGGATGGAGAAGTTTGAAAACCTGAGACCGATGGTTCCGACAATCATCCCCATACCCCATCCGCCGGATACTTCGAGCTGATCGTTGGCTTTCTCAACGAGTGAATATTTCAGGTCAACCGTCCCTTCCAACTGGTTCGGGATGGGCTCGGGGTTGATCTGCTCCGGATCGAAATGGCCAAGCTGTGCAAGTTCCCGTACCGACCTTATGATGTCTTCCTTACTGAAGAGATCTCCAGGTTTTGTTCTCAGCTCCCGGCGAACAACATGTTCATTGGTTTTGGTATTGCCTTCGATGATCACCCTGTTAATGGTAGCCTGTTTCCCTTCCCTGATTCTCATTTCAAAATCGATGGTATCGCTATGGACACGACTCTCAACGGGATCCAGGCTGAAGAACAGGTACCCGTGATCGAGGTACTTTGAGTTCACGGCATCTTCATCCATCGTCAGTCGTTTGTCGAGCAATTCCTGATCGAACACGTCGCCCTTCTTTATCCCGAGCACCGCTGAGAGGTATTCGGCCGAATAGATCGTATTCCCGATCCAGGATATGTCGCCCACATAATACTTATCGCCTTCTTCAATAAATATATCCAGCTGAATTCTTTTTTCCGAGACCACTGAAATGGAGTCCCTGAGAATCGATGCGTCGCGGTACCCATTTTCGTTGTAAAAATCAATGAGCTTATCCTTGTCGGCGATGTATTCCTCCTTAACAAGTTTGGAGCCTTTGAAGATATTTATATCCCTTCGGTGTGTTTTCTTCATTACCCTCCGCAGGCGCTTAGCCGGAAAAACATTGTTTCCATGAAAGGCAATCTCATCGATTTTAACACGATCGTGCTTGTCGACATCTATATCCAGCCTGACCATATTCACTCTCACCGTATCTTCTTTTTGTGAGATCTTAATGGTGGTATTGAGATAGCCCTTCTCTACGAAATGTTCCTTTATCACCCTCCTGACATTATTTAACAGGTCGTCTGTCACCTGTATGCCGGTGCGAATACTCAGCTTCTCTTTTAGATCATCCGATTCCGATTTGTTTACGCCGTGTATTACAAAAGCCGACAGCCTGGGCCGTTCTTTCAGGTAAATATTCAGCCAGATTTTCCCGTCTTCAATTTTTGTGGCATAGATCCTGACATCGGCGAAAAGGCCCTGACTCCAGAATTTCTTAACCACTTTTGTAATCTTATCACCCGGCACGGTGATTTTATCACCTACAGTAAGCCCTGAAAGGCTTACCAGTACTTCCTTCTGAATAAACTCGATACCGGTAATGGTAACGTCAGCGATTTCATACTCATTTGGGGAGGAATAATCCATCACAGGGACATTCGTCATATCGATATCCTGAGATTTTGCAATGGTGGAGAGGGTTAGGATTAGAAAAAGGAGGATATTTCTACGGATCATGTGTTTTGTTTGCTTAATTAACGGGTTCACTGTTTACCTGGGCACTGATCTTTCCAAAGCGTCGTTCCCTTTTCTGGAAGTCGACGATGGCATCAAAAAAGTCATTTTTCCGGAAATCCGGCCAGAGGATGTCTGTAAAATACAATTCGGTATATGCGATCTGCCACAGAAGGAAATTACTAATCCTGAATTCACCACTGGTACGGATAAGCAGTTCAGGATCGGGGTATTTTGCCGTATGCAGATAATTCACAAATAGTTCGCACGATAATTCATCGACGCTAATCTTATTCTCAACAATTTCGGCTGCGATCCTGCGCACTGCCTCAACGATTTCCCACCGTCCGCTGTAACTGAGCGCCAGAACCAGGGTCAGACCATTATTCCCGGAAGTTTCGTCGATAGCATTCATAAGTTCTTCGTGAACCTTTGGGGGCAGACTTTTCATATCGCCAATGGCGTTCAGCCTTACATTGTTCTTATTCAGCGTATCCATTTCATTTCTGATGGTCTGAACCAGTAAGGCCATGAGTGCATCAATTTCTTCCCTGGGGCGGTTCCAGTTTTCGGTAGAAAAAGCATACAGGGTCAGGTATCCGATACCCAGCTCAGCAGCAGCTTCAACGGTCTCTCTCACTGCCACAACTCCGCTCTGATGGCCGAAAATCCTTTCATTGCCATGTTGCTGGGCCCATCGTCCGTTACCATCCATGATGAGAGCAACATGAAGTGGTAACTTTTCCTTTTTAATATTTTCAATTGTTGCCATAGCTAAGCACTAATCATACGTCGGACAATCTTCCCGGTACTTAAAGATCTTATACGTAATAAAAATCCCTGCAAAGGTATACCAGTCTTTGTTACCAGCCAAATGATACACCTTGTCTGTACTAAAATTTTCTACTCCGTCAATCCTGTCGTTAAAGGTTTTACGTGGCGACCACTCAATTCCTGCACTCAGTCTTTTTCCGGCATTAAATTTAAAACCGAGTGAAAAGGGAATGGTAAAATGACTGTCGGGAACAATGCCGGTGGAAGTATTTGATGACAGGACAAGGTGGTAGCCCGGACCTCCCGCTACATACAAAGAGTACCTGGTTTTCCTGTTGGCAGTCTTATACGGCATAAAATTAAATTCATACATGGCGGCAAAATCAAGATAGCTGCCTGAAAAAGAAGCGCCCCGGTCTACTTTATAGGGATCTGTAAAATCGAGATCGCTGGCTTTCAGCCGATGATAGATCCCGGAAAAACGAAGTGACGTTCGAGGATTAAAGTTATAACGGTATATCGGCCCTATGGCAATGGAAGGATTATAAAACTGCTGATTTGTATTAATATCTCCCATATAATAGGCCGTACCGGCAAAAAAACCTATGTCCGACTTACGTTGGGCATCCAGATGTTTTGAACCGGAGAGAAGGAGAAACAGGAAAAAAAAGAGCAAATATATACCAGCGCGATGCGGATACTTATCTCCTACTGGAGTATGGATCACGCAACATCGGCCTGCCTCTTCGGTCCGATCTGATTTTATAGACCGCACTGATGATGCCAAGGTAGTAGGTGTCTTTATGTTTCGAATATTGTGAAGTATACCCATCAATATAATCCGTTGTTGTAAATCTCCGGCCAAATTCAATGCCCAGTGTCCATTTTGCATCTATGTTGTACTTAACTCCGAGGCCGACCGGAAAAACCGCACCAAACTTACTAAAATTATCGTTAAATCTATTCTCAAAATTATTGAGAGGTTTAGGATTATAAAATACTCCGCCTACTCCGCCAAACAGGTAAATATAAAGTTTTGAGTAATTATTTATCATCCCCCTCCTGTTGAAGAGTGCTGCGGATGAATACCCCCTCGCCTCTGGTAACAGATAATATTCAAACTGTAAAGAGGGCTCAAAAATTGTGGAACGAAAGGCAAAATTTCTTGTGTCGTTACGTGAGTCCACATCGTTACCCGTAATCATCCCGAATGCAAGATTAAACTTAACCGCCATATCGCCTGTCAGTTTATATCTCAATCCCAGCGTAAGAGCAGGTCTGGTATACTGTACCTGTATATCTCTCAGTCCCAATAAGTTGTTCTTACTAGAAGTTCCGCCTATATCCCCAAAAAAGTTTGTGGTCCCAATCCCGAAAATAGCTTCATATCTCCTGAGTTTCCAACGCTGAGCCTGAGTAACCGCGGGAATAAGAACCAGCACAACCAGAAGAATTGTCGCCCACTTTTTATTCATGTACCTATCAATAAATGAATTACAAATGTAAAAATTTATATTAAAAAATACCTATAAACGAAGAGTTAATGGTATTAATTTATAACCGATTAAAAATATACGAATATTTTATCTCAGGGTTGTAATGATATCTATTTTTTCCGGCTATAAATTACGGGGCCATGGAAAATCATGGGGATCTCACCTGCACCATTGGTTAAAATCTTACGAAAGAAGGCCACTTCCGTTCGTCCTAAGCAAAGCCATAGCCCCAGCCATACTAAACGAAAAAAGGGCTGCCTTATTAGCTGGCAGCCCTTTATAATTAAGAGTTTCGGAACTTATTGTTTCACGAAGCGGAATACTTCAGTTTTCCCTGACGACTCAACGGTAACAAAATAGACACCGTTTGCTAAGTTGGACGTATTGATAAGCGTCCTGGTATCCTTCATTTTGTTTTGTTGTACAATGGATCCATGAACATTCCTGATGGTCAGAGTGGCCTGAGTGAGATCAGGGAACTCTATAATCATATAGTCGCTCACCGGATTCGGATAATACTTAACTCCGGGACTGTTCACATCCTGAACCAGCGTATGCTGATTGATGATGGTAATCGTGATCTCATCGTACACGCCGGAATTATCCTTAGCCGTGGCCCTTATTGTGACCGTGCCGTTCTTCGTAGTGTCGGCAGTTACGTTTAGTGAAGTAGACATTGCGGCATTGGCCGGATTATCTACGATCTTTACATCAGCTGCCGCATAGAATGCATTATCCGGACTTATGGTATACGTCAGCTTCTTTCTGCCTCCCAACGATTCAATGGTGGTCTCGCCATCAGTAGTTGTAAGATCAATGCTTTCAATCTTCTGATAGTTAAACTGGCCGATTTCAGGCATTGGATCATAAGTCCGTGAATCAGCTTTAAAGGAGACAAAAACTGCGCCATGTTTTGGTACAGTAATGAGCATACCGTCTTCTACAGTAAGTGCAGAACTATCGACCACGACATCCGGAGAATTGAACATGTCTCCCGTAACTGTGATGATGTGACCATCGGTGATGGTTCCGATATCATCGGGAAGATCGAGACTGACAATATAGTCGTTTTCAAAATCCCTGCTGAAGAGGACGACACCATAATCCTTATCATTGTTGAAGGCATGTACACCAACACTCGGGAGTTTCACTTCAACTCCATTGTCATTGTAGATCTTATCCACCGTTTCGAAATCGGTTTTCAGGACAACACCTTTACCGGCAAGCCTGTTGTAGAATTCTACCATGTAATACAGCGGCCTTTTCTTCAGTGTTATCTGATCGTCGAGAAGACGCCACTGGCCACCTTCCAGACAGAATACATCGGGTACGGTAACACCATAATCCATAACCGTTGCATAGTAATCGGCGAAGGATACGGCCTGTCCGAGTGTACCATGGTAAGCATCCACGGTGAGGTTTCCTTCGTACATGTACATGGGAACCCTGCGGCTCATATACTTGAACATGTCTTTGTATATGGCTATCAGTCCGTCAAGCTTCAATTTGAAAACGGCATAAGAGTTCTTATGATAATCGAGCTGCGACTGACCCGGATCGATCGCCGGATCGTAGCTGAGGTTGCCGCCAAGGTAACCGCTGATATCAAGCATATCCATCTCCCCGTCATCACCATTGAACAACTTGTCGTGGAGACCATAGTTACTCTCAGGGCTCCTGCCGCTGAAGCTGACGAACATCTTATCCGGATTGAAGTAGTCGGATGCCTTGATGTAATCCGTCGTCATCGTGCGTGCCCATGGGGCATATTTAGCATAATCGCTGCTGAATCCATCGGCTCCGTGAGCATCGAAACCCCATACTTCATTACCCATCTCGATAATGATACCCTTAAGCATCTGATCGAAAGGCTGGGTATAGCCTTCTGCTATCCTTACATCGCCCCATGGCGTACCTGCAGGTCCTGCAAGATATTCGATAAAGTTGGAGAAGCAGGAAGGATTTTTCATCCAGTCTGTTGCCGAGTTTACACCCACTGTGAGCTGTGCATATCCACCGTACAGGGAACTGAGGTATGCAAAATCACCAAAAGTCATTAAACCCTTCTGATATGCACCTACCGAGAGATTGAAATCCTCATAGTTGGCACCAATGCCTCCCCACCTGATACCAGCGGGCTGAAGCTCGTCAAGGATTTTCATCCCGACAGTGGTAAACTTGCTGCCCGGATTGTACCATTCTTTAATATGCAACTGTAAATCATCAAGATATACGGTGCCGAGCTTATTGAATGCGAATTCGACATACCAGCTTCCGGAAGCATCCTGGATACCCGGGAATTCGATTTCATATTCAGCCCATTCTGTGGTTGGCTTGACACTACCGGTAAAGGCGGTAACAACGCCTCCGATATCTCTGTAAACACGCAGGTTGATGGCGCTGCCTGCATAACTGGCGGCAGATTTAGCCGCAAATCGAAGCAGGTAATGATAATTCGGCGTCATCACGATACCGGCCGAACAACGGAACCAATCTCCGGGCCCTACCTCCAAACGGGCAGATTTTTGCCCCTGGTAAACATCGGAAGTCTCGGCATAATAGGTAACACCACCCGATTTCGTCTTCTTCACGGCAGCGAGATCCACGGTGCTGGCATTATTCTTATATGACGGATCCTCAAAGGAATTATACGATATTTTATTCGACACGAAAATCGAACCGAGTTCGTACCCTCCTTCAACACCAAAACCTGTGGCTACGGCTAAAGGACTGAACGTCAGCGTGGCTTTACCAATGTGAGCATCCTCATTCGGATCATCCCATGCAAAATCATTGGTAGTTTCCGAAACGGCATCGCTCTGGGCAGATTCGTTCAGGGCTGCATCGAGCGCAGTTACCGTGATGGAATAATCGGTGGACTTATCAAGGTTGTGTATCTTGTAAATCGTGCCGATGATGGGTTTATCATTGATCTGTTCACCGTTTACATAAACATTGTAGCCAAAGACTTCTGTCTCTGCGTCACTGGCAGCATCCCAGTTCAGGCTAATGCTGAATGCGGTTTTCTCCGTTACAGCCAGATTTTCAGGTATGCTGGGCGGATTTGCATCACTGCCCCATGTGGTAAAGCTCAACACATTCGAAGGCAGAGAATAATTTTTCAGCCCGTCCTGGGCCAGAACAAAAATGTCGTAGCCTGTTTCCGTCTCAAGACTTTCGATCATCATGGATGTCTCTGTGGTCATTTCTTCATTGTAGAGCTCTCCATTAATATAGACGTAATAGCCCTTCACCTTCAGGTTATCGGTTGATGCATCCCATTCAATGAGGGCCTGTGTGGAGCCTTTTGCTTTGATACGAAGGCTTGTCGCAGATGAAGGAGCTTCCATATCGAGCGATGTAAACAGGTAGGGTTTACCGATGATCTCCTTCGCTGAGAGACCAGGATAAATCCATTCAAGTGTAAGGAAATAATCATTGACGATCTCCTTATGGAAGGCTTCAAAGTAATAGGCCTGTCCTGCCTCAAGATGGATAAAACCGGATGCCTGGTCGGTCTGCGCAGTCCAACTTTCTAATGGCGGCAGACCGTCCCTGGAATTATTGGTACTCAGGTAGAACGGTCCGACACCCTCTCCTTCCGTTGTGGAGTAGAATTTATAATCGCCGGTTACCGGTGCGATCACATAACCCCACATCATTCCCCAGAAGAAATCATCTTTGCACAGGTCATGAACATCTGCTTTGTCAAGGGTGACAGGATAGCCATCTTTGAAGACCGGATCCTGCTTATACGGGTAATCCTGCCACTGGGCAATCTGTGTTGCACCATAATAGCAACCGAAGGTATTGTATGTCTCCAGTGGAATGTCGAAAGTGAGTTCGAACGGATCATTTCCGGCGGTCTGATCAACTTCATCAATACAGCTTAATGTAAGTGAAGCATTGCCGGTCATCCCAAGATCACGAAAATAGATCAGTGCGAAACTTTCTCCCGGATTATAAACGATTGAATCTATAACGATCAATTCGGGTGAATTATTCACATAGTCAAAGAAAATGACCTGGTCAACATCGGCATCGCCATCGTCCACCTGTGAAATGATCACATAATGTTCGACACCCTGACCAACATTGATATGGGTAAATTGCGGCATACCGAATGTAGCTACATCATTAACGCCGGGTGTGGCATCTCTGAATTCAGCGATAAACTGTGTGGTTTCGGTGTCCTCTTCATCCGAATATACCGTACCACGGTCGTCCTTCAACGTGACAGTGATAACTGTCGGTCCATTTGAAGAAGGGGTATAACTGAGAGTTGCCGTTGAAGAGACTCCGTCGTAATCAACGGTAATGTCACCATCAGCAACCACAGCCTGATTACTGCTTGTTGCCGTAATGGTCACGATCTCATCCCTTTCAGGATTGCCATCTGAGATGCCTGTGAGTGCGACAGTCTGAACGCCATCACCGATATATGCCCAGTGGGGTTTTGCCACAGTATTAACCGTAGGCTTATTGTTGGCATACGCGTCGATGCCAGCACGGAAATCATCAACCCTGACATTGCTAAGCGCAACACCGATTGTCCGGTCAACACCCAACACAAGGTATTTTATCTGGAAAGGATTGACATTATTCATGCCGGTCGAATAGTCCCAGATCGCCTCATGATACTCACCATCGGCTGGTACCGCGATCATTTTCATATTGGTGGCCTGGCTGAAATTACCGTCGTTCAAAGGGGCGTTTACATCCTGAAGTTTGGCTTCAAAGCGAGTCAATGCTTGGGCTGATTTCACCCTGAAACGGACATATGGTTTCACCAATCCAACGTTTAAGTCTTGCGGGAAGGTGAACCTGATGTAGTCGTTAACGCTCGTTGTTTTGGTAATGACAAGGTTTTCTTCAGCCGGATCATGACTAATGGTAAATATATTGCCGGTACCGGAATTGTTCCAGTTGCGGACAGCCCAGTTAGCCATGTTGGAATCATCGGAGAAGTTATCGGAGAAAGCGGCAACACCGGCCAGTGAATTATAAATCAGACTGTAGGTCTTGATATCTCCGTTTTGGGCCGTTACCTCAAGTTCTGTAACAGTATTCAAATCGATAGAGTCACCTGAAGCATTACTGACTGTTGCAAAATAATCCTTGTCAAACATCAGTTTTGCCCCTGTCGGTAGACCGGAATATATATCGAAGGTGATGGTTGACGCCATGTCGTCAACCGTACCATTGATGGAGACAACTCCGAAATCAAGCGATACGTTTGTGATCGTATTGATGTCCCGGGCAGCGGCAGTGGTAACCGTAACAGTGAAAACAGAACTGTAATCGCCGTCGGCGGATGTAACCGTATAATCAACCGGATTGGTAAAATCTGTCGGCTGTTTGTCTGCGGGGTCAAGGGTGGCGCCATAGGAGGTTACGATGGCGGGAACAAGTGTGGTAATATTTACACCGTAAGGAACTTCCACCTGGATAGTCCTGGCTGCACTGTCAACCACACCGGTGACCGGAACACCGATACCTGTAAATTCAAACTCCTGGATTTCTGAAAGTGTTGAATCTACAACGGCTTCACTGGAAATATAGTCTGTTCCGATAATAGTTATGGTTGCATTAGAAGGTGTGGTCCAGGCAACCTCAAGATGGTCACCGCCACTGCCTTCTTTCATCAAAGCCCTGAAGTAATGGAAACTACCGGCTTCGAGATGGACGGGTCCAGAAGCCTGGTTGGCTTCCTTGTTAAAAGCGCCGTGACTCGCCCAACTAGTAACGTTGCAGAGCATCGACAAATTATCAACGGTGATATCGCTGCTCAACCAAAGCTCGCTACCGTCATCAGAGCTAACATAAAATTTATAGTCGCCGGTCTCCGGAACAATGATGAATCCGGTGATACGGGCAGAATAGTTATCATCAATATCCTGAGGGGCATCGATAGAAGTTAGAATCTGCGTTTCAACAGGACCTTCGGCTGTAGCAAGTTCGGCAAAGGTTCCTGAAAAAGGTTTGAATTTCTCCCATGTGACCTCCCCTTCCTGAGCATAACTGCCCGAAATGAATAAAGTCAATAGGAGAATACTTAACAATGTAAATTTGTTATTCATTCTCAAGTGATTTAGTTAATTATTAGGTTAAATTCTTTTCTGAATGGAATACAATGATAGCAGAATAAATATATAATCCTAAATTATCATCTGGATTTTTGATAAAAATCGGGGAACTTAAATCGCAAGAATATTCGGGAAGATTTAGTTTCTTTTGTCCATCCCCCACATCAATTTGTTTCGCAGGGTATTATAAAAGCTGTTAGTGGGAAATTTGACCATCCGGATACAATAGGGTGCTTTGTCGATGTACAACTTAACACCACTGCGAACTGTGTAAGAGCGCGAATCCATGGCAACCTGGAATTCGTTGCTGCGTGAAATGACTTCCAGGCTGATGATTTTGTTGTCGGGGACGATGATGGGGCGTACGGTGAGGTTATGAGGCGAGATAGGTGAGATAATGAAATTCCTGGATTCGGGCAGCACGATCGGACCACCCACGCTCATTGAGTAGGCGGTGGATCCCGTGGGGGTGGAGACAATGAGGCCGTCGGCCCAGTAAGAATTGAGATAATCATCATCAAGGCCGGCATTGATCGTAATCATAGCCGTGTTCTTTTTGATAATTGTGATCTCGTTCAGTGCAGTATTCAAGTCATCCAGGGGTCCTTCGGAGGTATTGAGCCTGATGAGACAGCGGTTTTCGAGGCTGTAATTGCCAGCGAAAAGGTCGTCGATGGATGAAGAAATGTCGTCCCGGGATATATTGGCCAGGAATCCCAGTCTTCCGGTATTTATGCCAAGGACAGGTATGCCTGAATCCCTGACATGACTGACAGTCTCAAGAAAAGTACCGTCGCCCCCCAGCGAAAACAGGAATTGGATGTCTTCAGGTAGTCCTGTATCTTCATCAAAGTAGGAGCAATTCTCAAGTTTTATTCCAGCTTCATTAACCAGAAAATCGGCAAAAAGACGGTGTAAAATTAACTCAGTTTTATAGTGATTCAGCTTCTCGAAGAGTGTTTTTATACTATCGTTAAAGTCCTTGCTGAAAGGTTTCCCGAAAAGTGCTATTCTCATTCTGTGTTATTTATTTCAGATCTTGAGGTACCTGCCAGGAAGGCTCCATAGTTCAGGTATTCAGGTATCTCATGAACATATCGAAGCGTTCTTCGTACATTTTTTCAGCGTCATCATCTTTCATGTATGACGCCTTGATCGAATACTCATACCTTTCAAACGTGCCGATAATGGATGTCAGATCAGTCCGGTTGATTTTCACCGTCACATCCATTTTCGTCGAATCCTCCGAAGAAGAAATATAAAGACTCAGGATTTTGGCGTCGTTGCTTTCTATGATCTGAGATATTTCAGTAAGAGAATAGTCATTCTCATTGACTTCGATCACCAGGATACCACCGGGATGATGCAGGGCAGAAAGCGCAGCAAAATGCTGTACGAGATCGTTCAGCGTAATCATACCGAGATAATTATTTCCCCTTTCAAGAACAGGTATCACGCTGAGTTTCAGTCTTGAGGCTACTTCGATTACCTCATAGATATGCTGATCCTCAAAAACAAAAGGGCTGAACAACGATAATGTGTGGTTTCCGATGGGCTCATCGGCCATATTCAGGTTGTAGATATCCTTATCTGAAATCAGTCCAAGAAACTCATAGTTATTTACGATAGGAAGGTGTGATATCCTGAATATATCCATCCAGGATAAAGCCTGAACTCCGGTGTCGGAGGTTTTCAAAGCAGGCACAACATCCGACATCAAATCTTTCGCCAGCATATCTCCGTTTTTCTGTTGAAAAGCCCTAACTTTGCCAAATATTTTTTCAAAGTAAAATCATGGCCAGATTAAGCGTAAATATAAACAAAATTGCAACACTTAGAAACTCACGGGGTGGAAATATTCCGGATGTGATAAAAGCAGCAGTAAGGTGTCAGGAATATGGCGCTGAAGGAATCACGGTCCATCCCCGCCCCGACGAACGGCATATCCGGTACCAGGATGTCAGGAACCTGAAACAGGTTGTTTCGACGGAGTTGAACATCGAAGGCTACCCATCGGTGAAATTTATGCAACTGATCAAGGAGATCATTCCCGATCAGGTTACACTGGTGCCGGACCCCCCCGGGGCGCTGACTTCTTCGGAAGGCTGGGATACCATGGCAAATAAAAACTTCCTTATTGAGGTTATCCAGGAACTAAAGTCGATGGGTATCCGCACCTCGATATTTGTGGGCACGAATACAGAGATGATCGGACATGCTGCTGACACGGGTACCGACAGGGTCGAATTATACACAGAACCCTATGCCTCTCATTATTCCATTGACCCTCAAAATGCCATTGCACCTTTTATTGCTGCAGGAGAAAAAGCTGCGATGCTCGGACTGGGAATTAATGCCGGCCACGATCTTAGCCTCGAAAATCTGAAGTATTTTTCTATGCATATACCAGCCCTGCTGGAAGTTTCGATAGGCCATGCCCTTATTTCCGATGCCCTGTATTTCGGACTTGAAAATACAATACAGATGTATAAACGGCAATTGGTTTAAACGATGGATTTATTCTTCAGGAAATTCGGAGAGGGACCACCACTGATTATTGTTCACGGACTTTACGGTGAATCGGATAACTGGGTTAGCATCGCCAGAGCGCTGTCGGAGAAATATGAAGTATTCATTATCGACCAGAGAAACCACGGAAGATCCCCTCATACCCGGGAACACAATTACCTTCTTCTGAAGAATGACCTGCTAGAGTTTATGGAGAAACAGAACATCGGCAAAGCTATCCTGATGGGGCATTCAATGGGCGGTAAAACAATTATGTTCTTCGCAGCCGACTATCCTCAGCGGGTGCAGTCTATGATCGTGGTCGACATTTCTCCCCGCTCTTATAAAAGCCTGGACCAGCCTTCCCCCCACAGCCTCGATCATCTTAATGTTATTGATGCCATGATGAACGTGGATTTCAGTAAAGCACATTCGAGGATGGATATTGACATGATGTTGGCAGGGAAGATCCCTTCACAACGGGTCAGACAGTTTCTGCTGAAAAACGTCGTTCGAAAAGACAGGAATCACTTCGAATGGAAACTTAACCTGGATACGCTTTACAGGGAGATGCCCGGGATCCTTGACGGCCTTGATCCGGGAAAATACCGCAATGGTAATGGCATCACCGGCTTTCCCGCCCTGTTTATCAAAGGGGCAGACTCCGACTACATCAGCGATTCAGACTTCACCATCATCCACACCATTTTCCCCACCGCAGAAATCGTGACGATTCCAAACTCCGGACACTGGGTGCACGCAGAGCAACAGGAACTGTTCCTTAAAAATGTAATGTATTTTCTCGATGGAAATTAAAAAAGCAGCCTCTCCTTTCAGGCAATGCTCGAGATCTTATCTTGGGCAACCACCGCTTCACCTTTAAATCTCAGGAAGAGCTGGACAATCGTCACCACATCTTTTTCACAATACTTCACGATACGATCAAGGTCATCATCCTCATAAAACACAGAGGCTACCATGGAACCGTCGATGTCGTCCTTCGGCGTGGGAATGCCGAAAACTGCGGCAAGTAACTCGAGTGAGGTGTAGTTTTTGAAATCTCCGAACTTCCAGAGCTCCATGGTATCGATAAAATTTACTTCCCACGGTTTTTTACCGGCAATATCCAGAACGGCAGGAAGGTTGATTCCGTTTATTAACATGCGTCGGGCAATGTAGGGAAAATCAAATTCCTTTCCATTATGCGCACATAGGTAAAAAGACTTCCTCCTCGAATACTTTTCAAGCATCTCACCGAACGCAACCAACAACAACTTCTCATCCTTGCCGGCAAATGATTTGAGCCGGATAAGCCTTTCTCCGTTTTCTAAAAGCAAATGACCCACAGAAATACAGATAATCCTGCCAAATTCGGCATAAATCCCCGCTCGCTGATATACATCTGCAGGCTCCTGCCCTTCTGTAATAAAGTGGGACGCTTTTTTATCCCACAACCTTCGGAGAACCGGATCGGTCTCCTCATAAGAAGGCACCTGCGGTACCGTCTCAATATCAAGAAATAACAGGTCTTCTGCTTTCAGATGATCTAGCATGGTATGACATTTTTTATAAAAATATAAAATATTGCAGCAATATTATTGCAGTGACAGGCGCTGTTGAATAATTGTTCGCAGTACATTGATAGCCACCGTATTGTTTCCACCCTGGGGCACAATGATATCGGCATAACGTTTTGTGGGTTCAATAAACTGAAGATGCATGGGCTTTACCGTTTGATGATAGCGGTTGAGTACCACATCCACTGTTCTCCCCCGTTCTGTAAGATCCCGATAGATGACCCGGCTTAACCGGTCGTCGGCATCAGCGTCAACAAACACCTTCAGATCGAGAATGTCACGAAGCGGGGCATGGGTGAAAATCAGGATACCCTCGACAATGATGACCTTCTTGGGCTCTACAGTAACGGTCTCATCACTCCTGGTACATGTAAGGTACGAATACACCGGCTGCGCTATAGGCAACCCGCGTTTGAGGGTATTGATATGGTCAACGAGCAACGGAAATTCAAGGGAAGACGGATGGTCAAAATTTATCTTCTGGCGTTCGGCTTCAGGAATATCGCTGTTATCACGGTAATAAGAGTCCTGCGCAATAACAGCCACCTGTTCTTCCGGCAGATCCTCAATAATCTTCCTGACGACTGTGGTTTTTCCGGAACCTGTACCTCCTGCTATGCCTATAATGAACATAAAGTAAAGGATGTTTTGGAATTATAGATTAACTTTGCACCGTAAATAAAAAACCTCGATCCGAACAAATCCCGGAAAAAATGATAAGGCATATTGTCCTATTCAGATTCAAAGATAAGGAAGGCAGAGAAGAAAAAGTAATAAAAGTGAAAGCGATCATCGATGATCTGAAACATAAAATACCCGTCATTGTGAATATTGAAGGCGGGATCAATATCAATACACGCCCGCAGGCCTTTGACGTAGCTCTTGTGGGCGATTTTCGCAATCATGAGGATCTGGAGACCTACCGGGTACACCCCGATCATCTCAAACTGATTGAATATCTGAGAACTTCTGAATATGAACTGGTAGTTACCGACTACGAATATTAATGACGTAAACGATGAATGAACTTTATCCTCTGAAATTTAAACCGATAGTAAAAGATAAGATCTGGGGGGGAACAAAACTTAAGACGTTACTGAATAAACAGGACGCTTCTCCGAAATGTGGGGAGAGCTGGGAGATATCCACATTTGAAGGCAATATCTCCGTGGTGGAAGGAGGCTTTCTGGAAGGCAATAACCTCCTGGAGCTGATCGAGATTTACATGGGCGACCTGGTGGGCGATAAAATATATGATCGCTTTGGGATCGGCTTTCCATTGTTGATTAAATATATTGATGCCAACGAAATACTGAGCATCCAGGTACATCCCGATGATGTGACTGCCCTTGAAAAGCATAATTCATATGGCAAGACAGAAATGTGGTATGTCCTCAACGCAGACAAGAATGCAACACTTATTTCCGGCTTCAACCGCCCTTTGGATAAGGATACTTACCTCGGATATTTCAACAGCGGTCGACTTCAGGAGATCCTTAATGTTGAGAAAGTATATGATGGCGATTGTTTCTTTATCCCTGCAGGACGAATACACACCATTGGTGCCGGGATACTGCTGGCAGAAATCCAGCAAACATCAGACCTTACTTACCGGATCTACGACTTCGACCGTAAAGATGATAAAGGCAACCTAAGGGAACTGCATACCGCCCTGGCTCTCGATGTCATTGATTTCAAACACTACGATCACTACAAGACCGACTACGAGCGGACCGAAAACAAGACAGTCGGCATGATCGATTGTAACTACTTTACCACCAATGTTATACGTCTTGATAAACCGGTTGAAAAGGATTATAGCCTCATCGACTCCTTTGTTATATATATGTGTCCCCAGGGAAGTGTAAATCTTCGGTACGGGACTAACGGGCTTGCAGCGCTGAAATCCGGAGAGACCATACTCATACCCGCCAGTCTTAAAAACCTGCTCATTGAGCCACTCTCGGAGACAACACTGCTTGAGATCTATGTAAGAGCCTGAAGATAGTTTGAATGGTAGGGAGGAGATGGCAGGAAGCCTTCGGGTATACAAATGGGGAAAGAAGGGCTTGAGTTTCCGTTTATACAGATTGATCATGATCCTACACGTAAAGCCAGGGATAGAGAATATCATCACCCGTGAAGTAAAGGAGGAACATATCGCCTCCCGCTATGGTAATGATCAGCTTCCCGTGCTTGCAACGCCTGAGATCGTATCATTTATGGAATTCACGGCACTCTCTTCTGTCCAAACGATGCTCCCGGAAGGATGCAGCAGTGTCGGGGCCGAGATCCACCTCCGGCATGTAAAACCGGTAAGCACAGGATCGAGGCTTGTTTGTCATTCCCGGCTAACCGAGGTAAGCGGGCGGAATTTATTTTTTGACATAAGTCTTCGCGACGATTCAGGCCTTGTAGCCACGGCCTCTCATACCAGGGCCGTCGTGAGTAATGAAAGTTTTTTACGCAAGATCAGGACAGTATCATGAAAATCATCAGTGCGAAATTCATAAAGAGCAGTGCCAGGTATACGGAATGTCCTGCCACAGCTGAACCTGAGATTGCATTCATCGGAAGATCGAATGTCGGCAAATCTTCGCTCATCAATATGATCACCGGCAGGAAAAGTCTGGCAAAAATATCCGTTTCACCGGGGAAGACGAAACTGATCAATCATTTCCTTATCAACGGTACATGGTACCTGGTCGACCTGCCCGGATACGGCTATGCAAAAGTGAGTAAAAATGAAAGAAAAAAATTTGGTGAGCTCATTGAAAACTATATTACACACAGGGAAGCACTTGTATATGTCATGGTCCTTATCGACAGCAGACTAAGTCCCCAGAAATCCGACCTGGCATTTATTAAATGGCTGGGCATGAACGGAGTGCCCCTCTGCCTTGTTTTTACCAAAACGGATAAGCCAAACCAGAAGGAACTGAGCGACAATATTACTCTTTTTAAATCGGAGATGCTGAAAAGCTGGGAAGAATTGCCACCGTACTTTTTAACCTCTTCGCTTAAGAGAACAGGGAGGGATGAGGTTCTGGAATTTCTAGGAAAGATCACAAAACCAGGGATGAACTTTTAAATAATATTCATTTAATATTGGCTTAAGAATGCTTACATTTGCCAGCGAAAACACAATTTACTCAACCTATCTCATTAGAAATCATGATCAATAATGCCCCTGTCAAGTTTTTCGCAGGTAGAGGCAGCAAACCTCTGGCAGAAAAAATAGCCAAGTCCTTTGGGATTGAGCTTGGAAAAACAACTGTACTTGAATTCAGTGATGGTGAAATCCAGCCCTTCTACGAAGAATCAGTCAGAGGATGTGTGGTATTTATCATTCAGTCAACACCTCCCCCTGCCGAAAATATTCTTGAGCTGCTGCTAATGATCGATGCTGCCAAACGGGCCAGTGCCTACAAGGTTGTGGCTGTTCTCCCCTATTTTGGCTATGGCAGGCAGGACAGGAAAGACAAACCACGCTCATCCATCGGGGCTAAGCTTCTTGCGAATCTTCTTGTCTCAGCTGGTGTCGACAGGGTTATGACCATGGATATGCACGCTGACCAGTTACAGGGGTTCTTTGACGTACCGGTTGATCATCTCTATGCCTCATCGATCTTTGTCCCGTACATCAAAAGTCTCGAGTTGGAAAATCTGGCTGTGGCGGCCCCTGATATGGGTGGTACAAAGAGGGCCAATGCCTACGCGCGTTTCCTGGGATGCCAGATGGTCATCTGTTACAAAGTGCGCAAAAAACCAAATGTTGTTGAAGAAATAAGGGCCATTGGCGATATGAAAGATAAAAATATTTTCATCGTCGACGATATGATCGATACGGCAGGTACACTTACACTGGCTGCAGAGATGATGAAAAATGAAGGCGCCCTTTCCGTCAGAGCCGTTGCAACCCATCCGGTTCTCTCCGGACCCGCATACGAGCGCATCGAGCAGTCATTCATCGATGAGCTGATCGTCACAGATTCCATACCCATAAAGGACCACTCAGGGAAGATCAAAGTGTTGTCAATCGCTGATCTGTTTGCCGAGGTTATTAATAAAGTCTATAATTATCAGTCGATAAGCTCACACTTTATCACTTAAGTTATTATATTTGCACTCCTATTTTTAAAAAATGAAAATACCCATGTGTGATGGGGAATTAATCCATTGTCTAATTCTTAGTAGCACAAATCAATTATGAAAACAGTAGAAATCAAGGTAGAAAAAAGAGAGAAACTAGGTAAACAGGAAACGAAAAGGCTCAGAAACCAGAATATGGTGCCATGTGTAATGTACGGTGGTAAGGAAAACCTTCACTTTTACGCGCATGAAAACCTGTTCAACAAGGTAGTGTTCTCACCTTCTGTCTTCCTTATCTCCATTAATTTCGAAGGTAAAAAGTACACTTCCATTATGCAGGAAATCCAGTTCCATCCTGTGACCGATAAAATCACTCATATCGATTTCGTTGAGGTAATTGACGGCAAACCGGTTGTAGCGAACGTCCCCGTCAGTCTAACCGGAAATTCTGTCGGTATCAGGAACGGTGGTAAGCTCCGTCAAAGAAGAAGGTACCTGAAAGTAAAGGGCCTCGCTCAAAATCTCCCGGACAGTCTTGATGTTGACATTTCGAATGTCAATATCGGCGAGGTCATAAAAGTGGGCGATCTTAAATATCCCAATCTTGAAATTCTCGATGCTCATCGTTCAATGGTGGTTTCAGTTGTATCTTCACGTGTCGCCATGAAAGGCATGAGTATGACCGAAGAAGGTGTTGAAGTTGAAGAAAAGGCCCCTGAAGAAGGTGCCTCTGAAGAGGAAGGCGAGGAGAAGGCTTCTGAATGATGATTTCAAACCTCATGACCAGTTTTGAAATATCTTATTGCAGGACTCGGAAATCCGGGTGATGAGTACGCCCACACCCGTCATAATATTGGATACGATATACTGGATGCCCTGGCATCGGCATCCGGTGTATCTTTCCAGGATAAACGCTATGGCTACATTTCCGAATTCAAATTCAAATCAAGGATCTTCCATCTTCTAAAGCCCACGACCTACGTAAACCGTAGCGGGCTTGCCGTACACTATTACCTTAAGAATCTGAAAATCCCCCTGGAAAACCTCCTCGTCATCGCCGATGATCTGGCACTTCCATTTGGCTCTCTGAGACTAAGGGCCAGAGGCGGTGATGCCGGTCATAACGGTTTGAATAACATCATTCAGATACTCGGCGACCAGGCATTTCCCAGATTAAGGTTTGGCATCGGAAATGACTTCCCGCAGGGCTACCAGGTTGATTATGTTCTCGGACGCTGGAGCGATGAGGAAGCTCAGTCACTCCCGGAACGCATTAAAACCGCCGGTGATATTATCAAGGCATTCGGAACCATCGGCATTGCCCACACTATGAATGAGTACAACAAACGGTGAGGAAGATATGTCAACCTTTCGGTTACCTGTTTGTTAATTCATCTGTACTCATCAATCAGAATCTTTACCCGACGTTTGCACCAGATGGGAAAACGAACCATTAAGTATATCATTTTTTTCGCAGCATTATCGCTCTCCGGCCTTATCGTAACGCAGATGCTGTGGGTTTATAATGCACTAAACCTTGCTGAAAAGCAGCATTCACACCGTGTCGACCTGGCCCTCGACGATGTGCTTGAAGAACTCAACGACCGTGCGGCAAATATGGACGATACCATGGTAAGAGTATACGGTTCACCGGTTAATCAGACCGAAGGCATCTTCAAGGTTCTCGACCTGGCTTTCCTCGACCAGATGATAAGGAAATATGTCGATTACCACGATCTTGATAAATATTATGTCTATTCCATCGTAAAAACAGATAATGATTCTGTCGTTTACAGCTCCTCGCCGGAACTCCCGAACAGGAAAAAAGTAGAAATCCACAAAGCTTGTCTACACAGTATCTGGAAGAAAAGTTACTATCATCTTGAATTGTACTTTCCCGATCAGCGGAAAGACGAACTCATCCAGATGTCTGCCTGGCTGGGCACCTCAGGCATTTTCCTGCTCATCATCATTTTCTCCTTCTACTACATCATCTTCACCATTATTCGCGAGAAAAAGATTTCTGAAATCAGGGATGATTTCATCAATAATATTACCCACGAATTCAAAACCCCTATTGCTACCATTTCACTCGCCTCTGAGGTATTGCTCGGATCACAGAAAGAAAACCCGGAATCAAGAATAGCCAGGTACTCACGTGTTATCTACGATGAAAACAGCAGAATGCGTCAGCAGGTTGAACGGGTTTTGCAACTTGCAGTACTTGAAAAGGGTGAATTCAGGCTCGACCGTACAAAACTTAACATGGATGAGATGATCCTTAAAAATGTGGATAACCTCCTCCTGGAACATTGCGACCGGGACATCGATTTCAGCTATAACCTGAAAGCAACACGCCCGATGGTGAATATCGATGCCTTACATTTTGGAAATATTATCAATAACCTGGTAAGCAATGCCATAAAATATTCCGACAAAAAACCTGTTATCAATATAAGCAGCCGGAATGAGGGTCACTTTTATGTTTTTTCAGTTGAAGATCACGGAATAGGAATCAGTCATGAAAATATTTCACACATCTTCGATCGTTTTTACAGGGTTCCCACCGGTGATATCCATAATGCAAGAGGCTTTGGTATCGGACTGTACTATGTTAAACGTATGACTGAAGCCCACGGAGGTAAAATAAATGTTCGCAGCGAACCAGGAAAGGGTACGCGTTTTGATGTGTATGTTCCTCAGGGGGATGAATAAAACGAACGTTATGAAGAAAAAAAACAACCCGAAGATACTGCTTGTCGAAGATGATACCAACCTGGGGTATGTCTTGAGTGATTTTCTGCAAATGAGCAACTACGAAGTTGTGCTGGCAAGAGACGGAAGGGAGGGCTTCGAGAAGTTCAGGAATGGAAATTTCGACCTTTGTATACTCGATGTAATGCTTCCTATTATGGATGGCTTTACCCTCGCCGAAGAGATCCGGAAATCGGATGTGGACATTCCTTTAATTTTCCTTACGGCAAAAAATATGGAAAAAGACCGGATCCGCGGACTTCGGACCGGTGCCGATGATTATATCACCAAACCCTTCAGCACAGAAGAACTGAGTTTGCGCATCGAAGCCATTCTACGTAGATCAAAATATTCGATCCTGAAGAACGATGTATCCAATGTTTTTTCTATCGGCAGCCTGACCTTCGACTATACCAACCATCTACTTAAGACACCTACCGGCGAAAGGAGGCTTACCCGTAAGGAAGCCGAAGTGCTGCGACTGCTCTGTATAAATAAAAATAAGGTGTTGCGCAGGGAGGTGGCATTGAAAAACATTTGGGGCGACGATGACTACTTTATGGGACGAAGCATGGATGTATATATCACCAAACTCAGGAAATTCCTGAAGGACGATGAGAATGTGTCGATCGTGAATATACCTCGAACCGGCTTTAAACTTGAAGTCGGGGAGTGAAACAGACCGAGCCGGCTGTATGATTCCGATGAACAGGAATGTCTGGTACACGGCTGAAAAGAAGGATTTGGGAAAACACCATTGCCCAGTATTCCGGTTCAGAATCCGACATCACATCAGAAATGTAAAGTACCCATTGAATTGAAATCCTCTCCAGGATCAACTACAGAAAGAATCAAGACTCCAGAATTCCTATATTTGCGGATAATCCATTTTTGTATCAGGGAATAACAAAATATAAGCCATGGATCCGAAAGATGACCACCTCCCAAGAATTGATAAATACCTCTGGTGCATCAGACTCTATAAAACCAGGTCGATGGCCACGGAAGCCTGCAAAAAAGGAAGGGTGCTGATTAACGGTCAAGCTGTTAAGCCATCGAGAATCGTTAAAGCCGGAGAAGAAATTGATATCAAAAAACCACCTGTCGTATATACCTACAAAGTTCTGGGTTTCCCTAAAAACAGACTTTCTGCAAAGCTTGTCCCCGACTATGCCAGTGATCTGACAACCAAAGAAGAACTATCGAAACTGAAGTTGCAGGATGATTTCTTTATCAAAAGAGACAGGGGGACCGGACGTCCGACAAAAAAGGAACGCCGTATTATCGACAAACTAAAAGGAAATTGATATGCTGATTGCACAGGAAAAAAGAAAAGAAAATATTGCTGAATACCTTCTTTACATGTTCCAGATCGAAGATCTTATTCGGGCATCGGATTTCGATATTGACTCGATCGACAAAAAGATTATTTCCGCTTTTGATCAGCCCTATCAGGTTAAAAGGGACATGCGGGAATGGTATATATCACTGATCAATATAATGAAAGACAACGGGCTGGAAAAAAAAGGGCACATCCCGCTTTTACTCAGCCTGATCGATGAACTCGACAATTTGCACATACGTCTGCTGAATAAAGCGGACGAGTTCGAATACGCCAGGCAATACAAGAAAGCAAAACCTGCCATCGAAGAATTAAGAGTTAAGTCCAATGACCAGGTTGCAAATGATGTCGGACTGGGCCTGAATGGCCTCTATGGATTGTTATTGTTACGGCTGCAGCAGAGAACGCTCAATCCTGAAACGGAGAAAGCCTTTGGTTTTATCAGTGAATGGCTGGCCGCACTTACCGTGCATTTTCATCAGATAGAACAAGGAAACACTGAATTCTAAAATTTATACGAAAATCCTACCCCAAGTACTTCCTTGATCTGCCATCCCGGTCCTTTGGTATCGTCTTTCCGGGTCACATTGATATCATCATCGTAGATTCCGTTCATATTGACAGTGGCAGCGAGGTATTTATTAATCTGCATCGAAAGGAGCAACTCAAAATTAACGTCTACATTTCCCGGTTTATCCATGTAGTTTGAAAAGAAATCGATCTTTGAGCCCAGGGTGACATTTTCCATAAGTTTCACGGTATATGCGACCCTGACATATCCACCAAGCTCTGCCCTGAATTTATTGCCGGGCTCCACACCAAACTGTCCGGCAGCGGAAAGTGAGTCATCCACAACAAAGGTAAGTTTGGAAGCCAGGGGTGAAAGGAAAAGACTGAAATTATCCGTAGGGTTGTATTCCATACCCACTGATCCTGTGAGATACGCCGGGGAGAAAAAATCCGATATCTTACTTTTGGCCGTGTCACCATAGTAGGTATATCCATCGGTAAACTGGGTTCTGAAATTCAACAGGGCGCTGTACTTCCATTTTTCAGAGGCTTTACGGCCATACTGCGATGTAAAATCGATCTTGTCATTGGTCTTTCGTGTAAGATCTCCTTGTTTGACAAGCCCAAAGCCAAGGTCGAGAGCATTCTTCCAACTCGACTCCAGTGTCAGGTAATTGGCAAAAAGGTTTAGCAGGGCTGCTCCCGAAAGGGAAGGTTCCCCGCCTGCCGACCACTGATAAAGAGCCACCTGGGAGAAGGTCAGATTTCCAAGTCCGCCGTTGTTCCACCCCAGTGTATCTTTTTTCGTGTCCATATTCTGGGCGAAAACAGCAAAAAAAGTAAAAGAAAATGTCAGAATGGTAAGAATTTTTTTCATAGTTATCGTTTGTTTTAGCAGTCAATGATCAGGGGGATGGCTTCAACTTACAGAAAATATAAGCTGAATATTACAGCTAAACAAGACTTTCCCATTTTTGTTTTACAGTGCACAACAACGCAAAAAAACCCATTCGACGCATTCGGCCATCACTCCTACTTGTTATTATTGCTGTCGCTCCTCCTCCTGCAATTCATATTCAGGAAATCGCCAACGCCATTTTGCGGGGGGTGTAAACGGCTCCTTACGTTTCCCAAACCATTGGAAACGATACCTGGCTACAAGGTTATATAAGGGATCCCGGATGAAAGAAGGGATAATGATGAGAACATACAGAAGTTTTACAGGAAATGGCAATGTTTTAAAAATGCGTAATACAGCCTGCGATCTGAAATATTTTTTTTCACCCTCAACAAGGATCACCGATTTATAAGGAGTATCATTCACGGACAGAGGAAATTTCTTTTTCCGCAGAGGGGAACGCAGTCCGATAAAGCGGAACGTCTCCTCCTTGTCATGTCGCAGGATGAACAACACCACTGCGCTGCAAAGATTGCAATATTCATCATAAAGGACGATGGCGTACTGTGACTCCTGCATTGTCTGTGGCATTGGTATCCGTTTAGTTAAGGAACAATGTTTAGGGTAAAAGGATCGGGGGAGAGGGGGAGAATGTTAGGAAGTTAGAAAGTTAGGAAGTTAGGAAGTTAGGAAGTTAAAGGGTGAGTTGGTAGTAACGTTTATTTTATGCCGGAGGCATTTACCAATAGTAGCCATGGTTTTGCCCATGGTAAGGGTGAATTCTTGCGAGGGCACGCCAGAAGTGTTCAATAAACCATCTGCTGATAGTGCTCTATAGATAAATTTTCATTCCACCTGGGTTTGTTCGCCGTAGTATCTTTAGCGAAGGTGGACCGCGTCCGCCGTATCTTTAGCGAAGGCGGATCACTCCCCTTCGGCAAGCATAGGTAACACCCTTCGGCAAGCTCAGGGACCGGACGTATTTTTCTTTATTGCAAGATCGTTTCGAGGCTGGTTTTGGATTGTGCCCTTACAATATTGTTCTTATATACCTATATGTAGGGGATCCCTCCCCCCACCCACCACCCTTAATGCGCAGAAAGAACAATTCTCAGCTACCCTCCGGAATGTTATTAAACAGAGCGCAAAAATAAATGTTCTAGTCAATTCGGGTTCCCCCGTGCCCCCCGATTATTCCTTAATGTGAGATATGACTGAATATCAGCCAGTAATAATGCTTTCCTTTGAACATGCCCTATTCTCCAAGCTGAGCCTGCCTCCGCTATATGACATGGGAAGGGGCTTCGTTGTTTTTAAGGAGCTTCGGTATTGTGGGGCCCCACCCCCTCCGTCCAACCGACCGACCCTTAATGCCTCTCACCCCCAAAATCTCAGCGCCCCGATTTCTACTTTTTGATGAAAAGTTATCAACTACAGTAAAGGTTTAGCCTATCTTTGATGAATGAACGGAAAAAGATGCAAATCCCTGTCCGGCTGCAGAAATAATACGGCGGAATAACATGTGAAAATACTGCCCGCCTGATGCCTTTGAAGCATCTGAAACGGGTGACCTTCATCGGAAATTCCACCTTGTCACTATGATCATTTTGCATTACATACCTGCTCACTGATATCGCGACAACAGACTCATTAACCATTTCGACAATCGACCATCACGACACCGCTCGTTTACCTTACCAGTACATCAACCACCTCACCGATATAAAAACGGTGAAAATCACGTTTCCGGTAGTTCTTGTTCACTAGTTCCCTGATAACAAAATCATCCTCCTTCAGGTCTCCGGCATAAAGCTTTCTGCATTCAAGAATAAGCCTGGCCTGATCATAGCCTATATTACCAAGATCTGTGGTGAAGGGTCGCAATCCTGTTTCCTTTATCTTATCGAAATCCCTGCCCGATTTGGCACCGCAGAATTTGAGGATCTCACGGTGTTCCTCACCAAAAAAGGACAGCGTATAGTAGGCCGACCGCTCTGCAAAGCCAAAGGTATACCGCTGCGGCCTGATAAAACATATGCCCACCGGAAGGTTCCACAAAACACCCATGCTTCCCCAACTGGCTGTCATCGTATTGAAATTCCCCTCTTCTCCTGCAGTGATCAGCATCCAGTCATCGCCAATCATTTTAAAAACGTTATCGTGTACCTTTTCTGGAAGGATATGCCTGAAATCATTCTTCATTCGCCTAATTTTTTGTCGTTAGTAAATAAAGGCGATAAATTAACAATTTAACCGCACATATTAAATTTTTGTTAACTTCGTCACCAGTAACTAAAAGCGCAGCCCTTTTCATCACGGCCGGCCTCCTGCTTTTTAATGATGCCGGCGAAATCATTTGATCGCCTAATTCATGACGTATGAAAGAAGCCTTAGAGACACTTGACCATCTGCACCTGAATTTTTCCCCTGAAGGGCTTTTCGTCCTCAACCTCACTCTCGCATTCATCATGTTCGGAGTAGCACTGGAGATCAAACCCGATCATTTTAGAAGAGTGTTTCTGACACCCAAAGCCACAATCGTCGGCTTTTTCTCACAGTTTTTTTTACTCCCGGCGGTTACCTTCATCCTGATCATGATCTTCAGCCACTTTATCACGCCAACCATCGCCTTTGGGATGATACTGGTCGCTTCCTGTCCGGGTGGGAATATCTCCAACTTCATCTCCTCTCTGGCAAAAGGGAATGTGGCACTTTCAGTGAGTATGACAGCCATCGCCACCATTTCCGCCATTGTTATGACACCCCTTAATTTCGCCCTCTGGGGAAAACTCTATATCCTGTCATATAACGTGAAGGCTCAGCACCTCCTTCAACCGCTGACCATCGATGCCTTCGAGATGTTTAAAACCGTATTCATCCTTCTCGGTATACCGCTAACCATCGGTATGTGGTTCAACTACCAGTTCCCGAAAACTACGCTGAAAATAGTCAAACCCATCAAAAACCTGTCCATCCTGATTTTTATGGGTATTGTCATCCTGGCTTTCTCCAACAACTATACACATTTCATCAATCATATCACCTGGATCTTTCTCATCGTCCTGATCCATAATGCTGTTGCTCTCACAACCGGCTATACCGCTGCATCCGTATTCAAACTTGAAAAAATAGACCGGCGTTCCATCACCATTGAGACCGGCATCCAGAATTCCGGTCTTGGACTTGTGCTTTTATTTAATCCGAATGTATTCCCGGAAACCATCGTCGTTGATGGCATGATAAGACCGCTTGAGATCGGTGGCATGGCATTCATCGCTGCCTGGTGGGGGATATGGCACATCCTGGCAGGACTGACCATCGCAGGATTCTGGTCGCGGATCCCCGTGGAAGAAGGATTCTCATTCAAACGATTTTTTCATAAGAACAGAATTTCTAAATGAAGCGTAAAGAGGAAACGATTCACAGGTTTAACCTGTTATATACTCTATTAAAAAGGTATGAAAGATTCGCCTTCAGACGGTTTTACAGGCATGTCCAGGTTATCGACCAGAAAAATATTCCCTTCGAAGGCGAGTATCTGCTAACCCCGAACCATCAGAATGCCCTTATGGACGCGTTGGCCATCCTTAACACATGCGGATCCAATCCTGTATTTATGGCCAGGGCAGATATATTCAGAAAAAAAAGAACAGCGAAACTTCTCCGATTTTTCAAAATCCTGCCGATATACCGTATCAGGGACGGGGCCGGTGAACTTTCCCGCAATGAAGAGATTTTTACTTCGGCACAAACGATCCTTGCCGACCATGTGCCGGTATGTCTGATGCCTGAGGGCAATCATGGTGGCCATAGAAGGCTCCGCCCGCTGGTAAAAGGCACCATGCGCATTGCCCTCCGCGCCCAGGAAAAATTCGGAAACAACCAGGGTGTAAAGATCGTACCCGTGGGCCTCGATTACGAAGATTATCAAAAATTTTTCCAGGATCTGCTGATCATCTACGGTCAGCCTGTTGAAGTGTCGGAATTCTATGATTCATATGCCGAAAATCCTGCGAGAGGACAAAATGAACTGCGGGAAAAGCTCGCCGAGGAGATGAAAAAAGTGATGATACATATCCCGAATGAGGAACTTTATGATATGTATCAGAATTTACGGGAGATCTATAATAAAAGGATGAGGAGCAAGGCAGGGATTCTCGGTAAGTCGCATTATGAACGTTTTCGTGCCGACAAACAAATGATCCACATCCTCGACCGAAAATTTGAGGCCGACCCCGATTCACTCCGGAAATTTTCAGAAAAAGTAAACAGCTATGTGAATGACCTGAATGAACTGAATATCCGGAACTGGATTTTCGAGCGTTCGGGATTCACGACGAAAAAACTGATCTATAAACGCTTCGGACTTCTCCTTACTTCACCGCTCTATTTCTATGGATACCTTAATAACTGGCTCCCTTACCGCCTTCCGCTGCGGAACCTGAAAAAGATCAAGGATCTCCAGTTCCATAGCTCCATTAAATTTGTACTAGCCATGGTGATGTTCCCTGTATTTTATGCCATCCAGACCATCATTGTAGCAGTGCTAACCGGCTCAGCACCGATCGCCTGGGCCTATCTCCTAAGTATTCCGGTCACAGGCTATTTCGCCCTGTTCTGGTCAATCTGGTATAAAAGATGGCGCGCCGGACTGAAATACAGGAGAATGAAGAAAAGCCGGAATGAAAAAATCCTGAGCCTCGAAAAGAAATACAGGGAGATAATGGAAACCATGGACCATATTGTGGATGACGATCAACGACATACCGCAGGGAAGATTTATAAGCATGGACATGAATGAGCAAAAAATCTTCGGGAACAAGATCGTTTGGATTACAGGTGCATCATCGGGAATCGGTGAGACCCTTGCCAACACACTGGCACCGCTCGGATGCATACTGATCCTGTCCGGACGTCGCATTCCGGAACTCGAGCGTGTACGATCGGAATGCGGTAGCGTGAAACATCCGATCACCCTTCTGCCGTTCGACCTTTCCTCGGAAAAAGAAACTGAAAACGCTGCAAAAAAGGTTCTGGATGAATTCGGAACCGTCGATTTTCTCTTCAACAACGGAGGGATATCTCAACGTACAACAGTATTGGATACGACCCTGGATATGGACAGGAAAATCATGGAGGTGAATTATTTCTCAGGGATCATCCTCACAAAGCGACTGCTGCCTTCGATGATTGAGCACGGAGGAGGGCATATTATCGCAATAAGCAGCATCTCCGGACTTTTCGGCTTTCCCCTCAGAACGGCATACTGTGCCTCCAAACATGCCGTAAACGGATTTTACGAATCGGTGTGGACGGAACTCCAGGATAAAGGTATCAGAACCACCGTGATCTGCCCGGGAAGGATCAGGACGAACATCTCCTTTCATGCACTTGATATAGGCGGTAAGCCACATGGTGTCATGGACCGTGCCCAGGAAAAAGGTCTTTCGCCGGAACAATGCGTGAATGCCGTGATCAGGGGCGTGAAAAAAAACAGGAGAATGGTATTGATCGGTCGTAAAGAGCTGATACCCGCTTACCTGAAACGCTTTATTCCCTCCCTTTTCTACTGGCTCATCATAAAAATAAAACCCACCTGAGAACCGATTAATACAATTATTATTAATTTCGCAATGAATAAACAGTGCTGGAAATGAATGAGAAGATTATTAGCGGGATACAGCAGATCGGAATCGGTGTATCGAATGTCAAGGAAGCCTGGAAGTGGTACAAGGATAATTTTGGTATGGACATCAGAATCTTTGAAGATTCGGCCATGGCAAACCTGATGCTGCCTTACACAGGCGGTAAACCGAGGATGAGGCATGCTGCACTGGCGATGAACCTGATGGGTGGCGGCGGATTTGAGATATGGCAATATACCGAACGGACCCCTACCCCACCTGCCAGCCAGGTCCTGGTTGGCGATCTGGGCATATATGCGGCAAAGATTAAAAGCCGCGATGTAAAAGCAACCTTCAAATATTTCAAAGATAAAAACCTGAACGTCAATGGTCTTGCCAAAGACCCGCGAGGACGTGAGCATTTCTATATCAGAGACCCTTACAACAATATTTTCGAAGTCGTCAGCAGCCAGATCTGGTTCAGGTTCGACCGGCGTAAATTTACCGGCGCTGCGTCTGGGGCTATCATCGGCGTGAGTGACATCGATTCGGCCAAACGTGTGTACAGCGGAATCCTGGGTTATGATGAAGTGATCTATGATGAAGAAGGCCGGTTTGATGATCTCGCCCCCCTCGCCGGAGGAGAAGGCTCATTCCGCCGTGTACTGCTGAAACACAGCAAAGCCAGACTTGGCGGCTTCTCACGACTGTTCGGACCAAGTGAGATCGAACTTCTGCAGGCCACTGACCGTGAACCGAAAAAAATATTCAGGGACCGCTACTGGGGCGACCTGGGATTTATCCACCTTTGTTACGATATCATCGGCATGAATGCCCTCCGTAAGGAATGCTACGAGATGGGATTCCCGTTTACTGTTGACAGTGATGTCCATCCCGAAGGAGCCAGCTTCGATATGGGTGAAGCTGCCGGTCATTTCGCATATATTGAAGACCCCGACGGTACCTTGATCGAATTTGTCGAAACACACAAGATCCCCATCCTTAAAAAACTGGGCTGGTACCTCGATCTTAAGAATAGAAATCCTGAAAAACCACTCCCGGACTGGATCCTGAAAGCCTTGAAATACAGCCGTATCAAGGATAAACATCTGCGCTAGAAACCCTTGGAATTTCATTTATCATCCAGGAACAGGCGTTAGACAATGGGCTATTTCTTGTCTTTCTGACCTGTCAGTGCACTTTATTTTTACATCCCATCCGGGTATCTTCTCCCTGACTTTCTTTTAACCTCTTCACCTGAACAATCGGGACACCGGGATACCGAAATCCAATTGGCGATCAACGGTACTGCCCTTCGTTGCATATTCTGATATGCAACCAAATAGTTGCGCATGTCTTTTCCTGCAGCATTTATTTTTTGTAAGGTTTTATTATCTTTGATTTGTCTGTTATTAAAACCTTCGTTATGTTAAAAGACCTTGTCGCCAAAAACCGTAGTTACCGGCGTTTTCATCAGGATGTTGCCATCCCGCTTTCAGAGCTGGAGGACATGGTTGACCATGCCCGTCTGACCGCTTCAGGCCGGAATGCACAACCGCTGAAGTACGCCCTGGTTGGTGAAGCGGAGTCCTGCGGCCGGGTATTTCCCTTCCTGGCATGGGCCGGGTACTACAAAGACTGGGACGGGCCGGAGGAAGGTGAACGACCAGCGGCATATATCATACAGTTACATGATACGAGAGTTGCCGGGGGATATTTCTGTGATGATGGAATTGCTCTGCAGACGCTGTTGCTTTCCGCTGTGGAGAAGGGATTCGGTGGATGCATTATTGCCTCTGTAAGACGCGAGGAGTTATCTGCACTTCTTGGTCTTCCTTCCCATTTTGAGATTCTGCATGTTGTTGCGCTCGGAAAACCAAAGGAAACCGTGGTGATTGAGCCACTAAAAGACGATGACATACGTTACTGGCGGGATGAAGATCAGGTCCATCACGTTCCGAAAAGGGCGTTGAAGGACATTATCGTTTCGAAGATCTGATTCATCCCAGGCCCGATGGGATTCCCATCGATTAAGTTTGAAAATGATTTTTAACATCCCACTACGGGGAATTCACAGCACGTAAGCCTGAAACCATCCAACATTCTCTTCCTCTTGCCCGGATCAACACGATGTGAATAACATTGATCTACAGGTATATAAATTTTATTTAATTTTAGGTACCCGGAATAATTTTCGTGCAACCCTTTTTCTTCTCTGCGGGTCTAAACTTTGAAGCGAATCCATGAAGGATGAAAAGGAAATACTCAGACGCTGTATTCAACACGACAGGAAGGCGCAGAAACTCCTGTATGAAATGTTTGCGCCCGCCATGCTGGGTATCTGTGTACGTTTTACCGGTGAACGGTCGGTTGCCGAGGATATTCTTCAGGAAGGATTCGTGAAGGTCTTTTTAAAACTTAAGGATTTTGAGGGAAGAAGTTCCCTGTTCGGATGGATCAGGAAGATCATGATCAACACTGCGATCACGCATTACCACCGTAACCTGAAACACCGGTATCACCTGGATATCGACGATTTCAAAGAGCGGGAGACGGGTGAATGCGACTGGGAAGGCAGCGAATACACCAGGGAAGAACTTCTTGGCGTGATCACCTCCCTGCCCCCGGGATACCGGATGGTCTTCAGCCTTTACGCCATCGAGGGATACAGGCACAGGGAGATCGCCAAAAAGCTGGACATCGACATCAACACCTCAAAATCGCAGTATTCGAGGGCCAGAAAGCTTATTCAGTGCCGGCTGGCCGAACTCGGCAAAGAAGCGAAAAATAAAAATGGGTAAAAGAAAGAACGATATTGAGAAGCTCTTCAGTAACGGATTGAAAGATCTGACCATCGAACCATCCGGCGGCTCGTGGAAAAAGGTCTCACGCCAGCTGAACAGGGAAGATTTTATGCATTTCAGACCAAAACGTTTCAACATCTATTACACAGGCCTGATCGTCCTGGTTCTGGCGGGGCTCTCTGCCTTCTTTTATCTGCGGCGTCATTCGGAAAATCCTGCAGGACAGGCTGAACCGGGCCGGGAATCCGCAAATATCAGCATTGATTCCCATATCTCACCGGATTCAGACACCGCGAGGATCCTCAACGAAAATACGTTCAATAAACAAAACATACCTGCAGTCCCCGATCCTGAGACCGGAAAGCCGGGTAAGAAAGCCGCCGGCGGATCAGAGGTTCCGAAGGAAAAAGCCGATGTAGCCCAGGTTACTGTTGAAAAGGCCATGACGGAGGAACACATTGAAAAACCGGAGGTGGCACAGAACAGGACGGCACCTCTCCAAACAGAAGCAGCTCCGGAAATCAGGGCGGTGAACACCAACCTGCCCATTGCCTTTTTTCAACCGTCCGTATCGGAAGGTTGCGTTCCGCTAACCGTTCGTTTTTCCAACCTCTCCGTCAATGATGAAAGGTGCACATGGAGCTTTGGCGACGGCAGTGTAACAAACGAAAAACAACCTTTCCACCGCTTCGATAAGGCCGGGACCTATCTCGTGACCCTGACCGCAGAAGGACGCGGCAACACGGTCTCTGCCATAACGAGGACCATCATTGTCAGTCCGAAGCCCCATGCCGGTTTCGAAGTGGAAGACGTTGGGGAGCCGGGAAGTGGAGGAGCTGTATATTTCTACAACACCAGCACCGGTGCTTCGGAATACCTATGGGATTTCGGTGATGGTGGCGGATCGGCGGAAAAAGATCCGACCTGGTATTACAGTAGCGACAGTAATTTCACGATCACCCTCATCGCTCGCGACAGCGCCGGATGTGCCGATACGACAGTGACGGAGAATGCCTTTGCACACGATCAGTCCGATATTCGTTTCCCGAATGCCTTCACTCCCGACATGAACGGACCGGCCGGCGGTTATTATCGTCCCGGCGACAGTAACCATGACGTCTTCCATCCGTATACTGATGCAATTCCTGAAGAGTATGAATTAAAAATTTACAACCGCCTTGGCAACCTGGTTTTTGAAAGTCATGACATACGTCTCGGATGGGACGGCTATTACCAGGGCAAATTGCAGCCTCGCGGCGTATATGTATGGAAAGTTACCGGCCGTTTCACCAACGGCAAAAGCTTTGAAAAGATGGGTGATATAACGTTAATTTACCAGGATGTACGATAGCTTAAAAATATGCGTATACACCCGATTGACCTTTGTTCCGGGAGGTATAGCCAGGGCATGCCCTGCCTCCTGTCATCATCGCTATAAAACAATACGTCCCGGCAAGGCCCGCCTTGTCTCCCCATAACCACCCCCGCTAACCACGGGACAATGCCGGCGTTGCCTGCAGCGCCGTTTGAAGTAAACCTGAGACTGATGAATAGGATAAACCTTATAAGGCATTTTCTGACCATACCTATAGTACTGCTTGTGATCCTTTTAAGTAGTACAGGTACTGTTGGAGCGCAAGCACCCCAGCTGATAACTGTAGATGCCCCGAATAATGTGTATCCTATCACTTTCACCGATAATGCTCAAAAAATAATCGTCATTCAGTTTGATCAGCCAATCACAACAATTGGAACAACCGCCGGCTGGACAATAACAGTAGGAGGTTCTCCTGCTACAATCACAAGTGGCCCCACAGGATTCGGACCTTATGTTTCATTTACCTTACAAAATTCCATCGCATATAAGATAGAAATAATGTATTTGTTTCCTATAATTCAGGACCTGGCTCAATGGCTGGTGCTGGAGGGGATGTGGCAAGTTTTACAAATAAGCAGGCAGTTAATAACTACATTGCAGTACAATCTGATTTTTCTAACGGGCTATATGGTGAAATTGGTGATAAAGACATATGTTCTGCAGTTGAAGATGTTCAATTCGAATACAATGTAACAATTTCAAGAAGATATAGAAATAGTATTCATTATGCAATTCCAAGGGCATATATAAGATGGGTTTCACCAGGAGACTTGCCAAAAGATCAACCTTTTTTTCCTGAAATTTCGCCAGGATCTGGAAATTACAAGTTATTATCTCCAATTCATAACTATCCAGTAAATACTAATAATTGCACTTGGACCATTACGGTATATCCATATCTTTATAATACCGGAACTTTACAACCAAATATTTATGTTACGTCAAGTGCAGTTGATATAGTGCTTCCAAATTATAAAAAAGATAATGGCCAACCAGTTCCGGGTACAGGTCAATTACATGTAGATCCTCCCATTGATGACCCTTCTACGCTTTATTGTGTTGGAGACTCTATTTTTGATTTTACATTTTCTGACAACACACTCTTTGATTGTCGTGAAGCTGTTGAACCAAATCGCCCAAACACGCTGGAACGTCATGTCCAGTTTGTGTATGGATCAAATCTCACCGGCGGTATTCCCAACACATATATTCATGTCGGATCGACAGATGTTCAGGTAACCGATAATTCCGGTAATACGATTCTCGGACCATACACCGTTGATGCGTATGGCAACTCCGTTGGGGCCTACTGGACTTCTGAAGGTTTTGAAGGGCCTGTAATCTCATACGACCCTGCCGAACCTCCTTACCCGAATGCTGTTACGTATCCGATTACCCATTTCGGTGATTTCTATAACGATGCAGCTGGAGATATTTTCGAGGTAAGAATGAGGTACTGGGGTCCCTGTAATCCTTACGTGGATGGTGATCCTTTTAGCAACCTGGCCAATGCGATCAGCGAGGTATCACGGCTGAGACTCATTGATTCACCCCCACAACCCAACGCAGCATCCCCGGATTATTGCTTTGGAAATGTAGGAGCGACACTTTCGGCAAGCGGAACAACGGGCATTTTGCATTGGTATGACATCGCTAATCTTACAAATGAAATAGGTACGGGAACGACGTACACACATAATCAGTCTGCAGTGGGGGGGTATAATTACTGGATCCGGGAAATTGGTGGTAATGGCTGCGTGGGCCCCGACACCATGGTCACCCTCACCATCAACCCCCTGCCGCTAAAAAACCAGAATGTCTCCGACCCCGTCATCTGTGCCGGCGAAACCGCCACCATCACCATGCAGAACTCACAGATCGGCGTCAGCTACCAGCTTCGCAATAACTCCAACGACAGCCCGGTGGGAGCACCCGTTTCCGGTACCGGCGGGAACATCACCTTCGATGTCAGCCCGGCATCGAACAAAACCTATAACATCCTGGCTACCTACGATGCCACGGGTTGCGACAATGAACTGACCAACAAGGCCATCGTCACCGTCCACGCCCTGGCAAACATTACCAGCCAGCCGCCCAACCGCATTCGTTGCGAAGGTACATCCACAAGCTTTGGCGTCTCAGCCTCCGGACCCATCATCAGCTACCAGTGGTACGAGGACCCGAATACGGGCACCTACGTTGCAGTCAGCGACGGAGGCATCTACAGCGGTGCCACCTCGGCAACACTGAATATTTCCAGCGTCAGTGCCGTCATGAACAACTACAAGTACCGCGTGGAAGTACTCACCACCGGACCTTGCCCAAAAATGTCGAACGCCGGTACCCTCACCGTCAACCCGGCGCCACTCGATAAGAACGTCATCGCTGATGACTACTTCCTTTGTTACAGTACTCCCACAAGCATCGTTGTGCAATCGTCGGAAAACGGCATTGCATACGATTTCCGCATCGGTACGGATGTGAAGAACACACAAACGGGTAACAATGCCAACCTCGACTATCCCACCGGGAACCTTCTGGCCGACACCACTTTCAATGTGATGGCCAGAAATACGGTTACCGGATGTTCACGCCTGCTCAGCGACCAGCCCAGGGTGAGAGTTAACCCCGAACTTACGGCCAACCTGTCGGTGGCCCTGCCCGATATCTGTGAAGATACGCCCATTGATCTGCCACAGGTAACCGTCACTGGCGGCTCGGGTACATTTTCCTTCGACTGGACCGGCACTGACAGTTATTCCAGCACAGCCCAGGATCCGGCATCCTTCCTGCCCTCCTCTGACGGCGGACATAGCTATACGGCCCTGGTCACCGACGAGGGCTTCCTAACCGAATCGGGCGGTACACAGACCTGTACGGCATCAGACAATACCAGCTTCTCGGTTAACCCCTTGCCTCTCGACCGTACCGTCCAGGTCACCCTTTCGAAAATCTGCTACAACACCGGCAGTACTGTCCGCATCATCAATTCGGAAGTCGGTGTTGATTACCAGGTCAAAGTCGTGTCTACCGACGTAAATGTAGGCGCACCCGTGGCTGGAAACGGCGGGAATATCACCATACCTACGGGCAACCTCACCTCGACCACACAATACAAGGTTCAGGCCACCCGCGTAAGCGCCACACCGCATTGCGTATTCGAGCTCAGCGACAAACCGGTGGTGACCGTCGACAATGACCTGTCCATCGTCGCTTCTGTCGATGACAACAATATTTGCCTGGGCGAATCCATCATCCTGGGTTCTTCACCGGTGGGCGGCACCACCAACTATTCCTTCACCTGGAGCGGACCCAATGGTTTCAGCAGCGGTGCAGAGGATCCTGGTGCCTATACACCTGTCTCTTCAGGAATACCGCATACGTTCACGGTTCTCGTAGAAGATGATTTCAATCCAAGCGGCGGAGGTACCTGTTCGGCCACCGATGATGTGACCGTCAATGTGTACATTCCGCCAACCAATGGCATCACCCCCGTTGATCCTTCGTTATGTGTCAACATCTCGCAGATCCTGAATGGTAATCCTCTTGCTGGCTCAGGAGCCATAACCTCGCATAGCTGGACCGGCGATACAGGTCCGCTGACAGCTGTGGATGTTCCGGCACCTGCTTTCAAAACAGCCACTCCCGGCGTTTACAACCTGACATATACCACAACCGACGAGCACGGCTGTAAGGCCATCGATAATGTAACAGTGACCACTTCCGGACCTGTGGTAGCACCCCTGCCGGGCGCCACGGCCGGAGTCTGCGCCGGCAAGGACCTGGCACTCAACGGCAACCCTTCGGGCGGCAGTCTTCCATATACTCACCAATGGACCGGCGATACAGGACCCCTCAGCAATGCCAACCTGCGGAACCCGGTGTTCAACTCACCTGCTACCGGTGTGTTCAGCCTGAATTACACCGTGAGTGACAATATCGGATGTAAGGCATCGGCCCCCGTCGTCGTTACCGTGAGCGAAGTCACCGCCAACCCCCTGCCCGCCTCACCGGCAAAAATCTGTACAGGGGTGAACCTGAACCTCAACGGAAATCCAAGCGGCGGCTCCGGCGTCTACCCCACCCATCTCTGGACACCCGGCGCCAACCCACAGGCCGGCGTACTCAACGTAACGAACCAGCAGAATGTCATTTTCAATGCCACAACACCGGGTACCTATAGCTTTGACTACTATGTTGAGGACCAGGTAGGCTGTACCTACACGGAAAGCGGTTACCAGGTGGTTGCCTATCTGAGCCCGGTGGCCGCGGCCGGATCGGGAGGTGATATCTGCGGTCTGACCTTCGGCCTGGCAGCCACACCAAGCGTACCCGTGGCCAACAGGGTGAACTATACCGGGCAGTGGACAATGACCAGCGGCCCCGGAACAGCCGTTTATGCTTCAGGACAAAGCAGTGCATCCACCGATGTTACGGTTGATGTGTACGGATCATATGAATTTACATGGACAGAGACCAACGGCAACGGCCAGTGTTCCGACGGGGAGACCATTACGGTCGCCTTCTATGAAGAACCAACGGCGAATGCGGGTCTTGACAAGGAGGTATGCGGAAGTAAATCCACGGCTCTCGCTGCGACAGCATTTTCTTACGCCATGGCACCAAACGTGAATTCCGGTACCCGCACCTGGCAATACGTCAGCGGCCCCGATGCCACACCAACATTCAGCAATACGGCTTCACCGACCAGCAACGTCACGGTTGACTATTACGGAACCTATAAATTCAGTTACCTTGAAGATAATGGGGGTGTATGTGCCGATGCAGACACCGTCAGCATCATCTTCTATGAGAAACCCGACGCGAATGCCGGCGGAGATGTTGAAGTGTGCAATGCTTTAACCACAAACCTCCCGGGCACAGGATTTACTTTCGCCGGCCTTCCGAACCAGAATTCTGGTACCAGGACATGGGAATATATCTCAGGTCCCGACAATACCCCAACATTCGGCAACGCCAGCAATCCGGCGTCTCCGGTCACGGTCGATCTCTTCGGTAGGTATACATTCCGTTTCGTCGAAACCAACGGCTCATGCACGGATGCCGATACGGTGCAGGTATCATTCTATGAGCAGCCCACGGTTGATGCCGGTCCAGACTCACTCGTCTGTGGCAGCAAGACCCTGACCCTGTATGCCGAGCCATACATTTACCTGGGCGGCGGCAATATTAACTTCGGCGGCGGCCTGTGGACATATGTGAGCGGTCCTGATGCCACACCTTCATTTTCCAGCCCCACAAGTCCCGTCAGCAATGTAACCGTTGATTACTATGGCGTTTACCGCTTCAGGTATACCGCGACAAACGGAAGCTGTACCACATCTGATATTCTTCAGGTCACCTTCTTTGAAAACCCCACAGCCAATGCCGGGATCGACAAAAATGTATGCGGAAGTCAGAGTACGGTTCTTGCTGCCACGGCCTTCACCTATGCCGCCGCACCCAATGTCAATTCAGGAAGCCGCGCATGGTCATACGTCAGCGGTCCTGATGCCACTCCGAGCTTCAGCAGTCTTTCAAGTCCTACACCAACCGTGACGGTAGATAACTATGGAACCTATGAATTCAGATTTACCGAAATCAACGGCACCTGCTCCGACGATGATATTGTGAAGATCAATTTCTATGAGGATCCTACGGCAAATGCCGGCAGTGACAAGGAAGTTTGTGATGCCCTTAGCACCAGCCTCAGCGCCACAGCTTTCGTCTACAGACCGGTGCCGGATGTGAATGCCGGTGACCGCCAGTGGACATACGTCAGCGGCCCCGACAATACTCCCGCATTCAGTGATCCGGCGGATCCGGCTTCAAGTGTGAGCGTGCTTTTCTATGGCACCTATGAGTTCCGTTTCACGGAGACGAACGGCACCTGCAGCGATGATGACATTGTTAAAGTGACCTTTTATCAGAAACCCACGGCTGATGCCGGTGCCAATATTCAGGTATGCGCAGGGAAAACTGCAAACCTCGCCGGTTCTGCCTATCTCTATGCCGGCGGTCTGAACCAGAATTCGGGTACACGCCAGTGGCAGTTTGTAAGCGGTCCGGATGCCACCCCGTCATTTGCAGCACCCTCGAGCGCCACGTCCTCAGTATCTGTAGACTACTACGGCACCTACACCTTCCGCTTTGTTGAAACGAATGGTACCTGCCAGGATGCAGATACCGTCGAGGTTTCCTATTATGAAGAACCCTCGGCCAATGCCGGACCCAACCAGCAGGTATGTGATGCACTCACAACGAGCCTTGCTGCCACGTCATATACCTACCTTACAGCTCCTGATCAGAATATTGGAACCATGACCTGGAGTTATGTCAGCGGTCCTGATGCTTCACCCGTATTTTCCGATATACACAGCCCCATCGCGGATGTCACAGTCAATGCCTACGGAACCTACCGGTTTATGTTCACGGAGGCCAATGGAAGCTGCAGCGATGGTGATGTGGTGGATATCACTTTCTATGAACAGCCAACGGCCAATGCCGGAACCGACATTGAAGAATGCGGTGTGCTGAGCACCAGTCTGGCAGCCACGTCGTACAGTTATATGGGAGCGCCAAACATCAATTCAGGAAACCGTCAGTGGTCGTACATAAGCGGTCCCGACGTCACACCTGTCTTTTCAAACCCTGCCAGCCCGAATTCCGCTGTCACCATCGATACCTACGGCACCTATAAATTTAAATACACAGAGACCAACGGAACATGCAGCGATGAAGATACCGTCATGGTAACCTTCTTTCAGCTCCCGGCGGTAACGCCTATGGCTGATTTTACCGTTTGTCGCGACAGCGCCCTGACCGTGATACCTATTACCGGCACATTTGGCGGTGGAGCAGGCACTGCAGGGTGGTCGGTTCTTGCGCCTGCCGGCGGAAGCATCATCAATGAGAGCGTAACCGGAAATACTGTTGATGCAGAATATGTACCCGATTACAGTGATCTGGGGGGTCCTGTCGTCCTTCGGCTTACAAGCGACGATCCTGCAGGTCCGTGCGCAGCCTCTTCAGGCGATGTGGTGATCACCATCAATGAAGCAGCCTGGGTCGATGCAGGCCCCGACACGGTAACTATCGCCGCCGGATCAACACTGGCATTGAACGGCATCATCGCCGGCGGTACCACCACCGGTATATGGTCGGTAGTTTCCGTACCCGTGGAAGGCAGCTTCGCACCTGGCCCGTCAACGTTAAATGCCACATTCAACCCAACAGATATTCAGGATGCCGTTGGTTACGTTACACTGCGACTCACCTCCGATGATCCTGACGGAATCCAGCCCTGCGCACCCGTCTATGATGAACTGGTGATTCATATCGGAGAAAATCCCATTGCCGACGCGCTGAACGATACCGTGATCTGTGCCAATGATACGATATTCCTGCGCGGTATCATCAGAGGATCAGCAACCGACGGAACCTGGTCTGACCTCGACGGCGCCGGTAGCGTGGTATTCAACAACCTTATAAACGACAGCACCGTCATCGGTTATTACGTTACCAATGCAGTCCAGATGGATGCCGACGTGGCACAGGGATATGTGACCTTCCGCCTCACCACCGATGATCCCGATGGTGCCGGACCGGTTATCCCGGATTCAGATGACAAGACCGTAAGTATTAATCCGCTGCCTCACACCACACCGATCAGCGGACCTGCAGAAGCCTGCATTGGTACACCGAACCTGTTTTACAATGTGACGCTGACGCCCGGCTCATACTACGACTGGTCATGGGGCGCCTCACTCGGTACCAAAACCTTTGGCGGCGATGGTCTGAATAGCAACGCCCTGGTAATTAATGCATCGATGACTCCCGCAAGCGACACGATCAGGGTGATCGAAACCAACCAATACAGCTGCGTTGGAAGTGAGATCAAAAAAGCGGTCGAGATCAAAGCTATGGTGCCGGTTTCCATCATAACCGGACCTTCAGAAGTATGTGACAGGGAAGAAGGCGTCCGGTTTACGATACCCCAAAATGCAGGATCTACCTACCAGTGGTTCGTGCCAACCGGCTCAGGGATTGTATCCAATCCGAACATCGACTCTGTATTCGTGAATTTCGGATCAATCAGCGGCGAGATGAAGGTCATCGAAACCAATTCCGCCGGCTGTGTCACCAATCATACTCCTCTGTTTGTGACGATTAATCCGCTTCCTCCTACCAGCCTTTCCGTAACTAAGACCAATATCTGTCTCGGTGAAGCGGTAACATTTACTGCAGGACCTGCAGGTGCCGCCAATTTTGAATTCTTTGTGAACGGTATCAGCGCACAAACAGGTCCGCTCAACACCTATCTCACCGACAGTCTTACCGACGGACAGCAGGTGTACGTGAACGTCACAACTCTCAAAGGTTGTGAGAAAGCCAGTGGGCCGATCACCATGAATGTTTTTGATAATCCGGTGTTGAATCTGACAAGTTCAGATCCCGACAACATCGTATGCGCCGGCACCAGTGTTACCTTTACAGCCGCCGGCGGAAGTACGGTAAGCTACCAGTTCTTCCTCAACAATATCAGCGTTCAGAACAGTGCACTGAATGCGTATTCATCCTGGACACTGAACGACCAGGATTCGATCCGGGTGACAGGAACTACTGCTCTTGGTTGTACAGGAATAAGCAACAGCATTATAACAACCGTCAACCCACTCCCCTTCGCAACGTTGAGCGGGGATAATACCATCTGCCCGGGAGATTCTTCAGCCCTCACAGTGACGCTCACTTCAGGCACAGGGCCCTTTGAAGTAACCATCAATAACGGCGTTGGCACGATAAATAATTACAACAGCACAGATCCAGTGTATGTGCACCCGCTGTCCAACAGCATATACAGTCTGTCACAGGTAACGGATATTAACGGATGCTCGGTAAGTGTTCCGACACCCAATCTGACCGGTACGGCCAGTATCAACCTGAATACAAATACATCGATTCTTCTCCAGCCTCATGACGCAATCACCTGTGAAGAGACTGATACCAGCTTCTCCGTCGTGGTAACTGGTACCGGAGTCTCCGTACAGTGGCAGGCCGACAGTGGTCCCGGATTTACGGATATTGCAGATATTGCAGGCGTTTATAGCGGAACGGCATCCGCAACGCTACGGATTATCAACCCGGCTTCCACATTCGACGGATATACATACCGCGCGGTGGCAACCGGAACCTGCGGCATTCCAGTCATCAGTGACACCGTTTTACTCACTGTGCTTGAGAAAGCTGAGATCACATCGCAGCCCGTAAACGTGACTGAATGTGAGGATGCTGACGCATATTTCGCCGTTTCGGCAGGCCTTACCACCGCTCCCGTCTACCAGTGGGAGATATTTAACGGATCAGCATGGATCAGCCTGAACAATGGCATGACTTATTCGGGCGTGAATACGGATACGCTTCGACTTATTGGCATCACCCCTTCCCTGAACAACAACCACTACCGAGTCAGAGTCTCGGGAAGTTGTTCTCCCGCCGTAAACTCTGACGAAGCCGTGCTAACTGTTCTCGAAAAACCGGAGATCACTCTCCAGCCTTCCGATGTTGAAGAATGCGAAGGACAGTCAGTAAACTTTACCATCAGCACCGGTGTAACGACGGCTCCTGCTATCCAATGGCAGGTTTTCGACGGCGCTACGTGGATCAATGCAGGCGGTGCTTCCTATTCCGGTGAAAACACTACCACGCTCACCATCGATCCAATCATATCGGCTATGAACGGATATCTTTTCAGAGCTGCTGTCGGAGGTACCTGTACTCCGGAAGATACGTCATTGACGGCCGAACTAACCGTGAAAGAACTTCCCGAGATCAGCCTCCAGCCTTCCGATGTCACCAGCTGCGAAAATGATACGGTCAGCTTTATGACCGGCACGGGAGTAACGACAAACCCGGCAATCCAATGGCAGGTATCCACCGACAACGGTGTGAACTGGGGAAATGTCTCCGGTATCCGATATAACGGTATCAATACCACCACGTTAACGATCAACGGTATCATCACCGCGATGCATAATAATCGCTATCGTGCGGTGATCACCGGCGACTGTGGTCCGGCTGCAACATCAGCCGATGCATTGCTGCAGGTCAATGAAAAACCTGAGATCAGTCTTCAGCCTTCCGATCAGGAGATCTGTGAAGGCGGTGATGCCATCTACACCATTGCCACCGGTGCAACTACAAACCCGGTTATTCAATGGCAGGAGTGGGACGGCAGCGCCTGGAATAGTATATCCGGTGCACCATATGGTGGTGAAAACACTATGACGCTCACCGTGAACGGCGTAAACTCTGCGATGAACAACTTCCGTTACCGCGCATATCTCGAAGGCACCTGCACACCACCGGTGTACAGTGAGGCGGCTGACCTGGTGGTCAGGGAACAACCTGAGATCACCATGGAACCGGCCGATACCGCCGTGTGTGAAGGATATCCGGCTACCTTCTCTGTCGATCCCGGGGTGACAACCTCACCGGCCTTCCAGTGGTACGTCTCCGTCAATGGCGGCGGAGCATGGAATGTTGTCTCGGGTCCGGGATATGCAGGAATCAATTCTCCCATCCTGAGCATTGCCACCGTGAACTCCGGAATGAATGGCTGGCTGTTCAGGGCTGATGTCAGCGGGATATGTCCCGGCATGGTAACGTCTTTACCGGCTTCTCTGATGGTGTACGAAAGTCCGGAGATCACACAGCAGCCCGTAAATGATACAATATGTGAGAATGGCACCGCACAGTTCACCGTAGATGCAACTCCCACAACCGCACCCGAATATTACTGGGAGGTTAATGATGGAGGTTCCTGGTATGGTGCCAATGGTGCAGGCTATAGTGGCCAGGGAACCAACACACTGACTTTCAGTAATGTAACTTCTTCCATGTATGGCAATCTATACCGTGTAACCATCAGTGGTACCTGTGATCCGTTCGTGGTATCCAACATTGTTACCCTTATCGTAAAGGAAAAACCGGAAGTAACCCTGAATCCTGCTGATGCTGAGATCTGTGAGAACGATGCTACTTCATTCACCGTGAATGCTGGTGTCACAACGCAGCCGCATTATACCTGGGAAGTATACGACGGCAGCTCATGGGCAGCGGTCGCAGGAGCTGTTTACAGCGGAGAAAACACGGAGACAGTAAATCTTACCGGTATTCCCTCAACCATGGACGGATATATTTTCCGTGCGATCATAACCGGCGATTGTGCCCCTGCCGACACGTCAGCAAATGCCGTACTGACAGTATATGAAAGACCTGAGGTAACCATTGATCCGGTCGATATAATCTCCTGTGAAGATGATACCGTCATGTTTACCGTTGCCACAGGCGTGACCACAATGCCAATTACAAAATGGCAGGTGTACAACGGATCATCCTGGTCAACCATAACCGGAGGTGTCTATACCGGTTATAATTCCGACACGCTCGTTGTCAACAGGACTTCCTCCTCTCTGAACGGCCACCGTTACCGGGCCATTATCAACGGAATGTGTTCACCTGCAGATACTTCTGGTGAAGCCATGCTGACCGTCAGGGAAAAACCTGAAATAAGTGTACAACCAGTAACCAGGGAAATCTGCGAAGATTCACCAACCACCTTCGAAGTACAGGCGGGCGTAACCACAAGTCCTGCATATCGCTGGGAGGTGGACGCCAATTCGGGCAACTTTGTTCCCGCATCGCTGGTCGGTCACAGTGGTGAAAATACATCCATTCTGAGTATTGCCTCGGCCGGCAGCGTCATGAACGGATACCGGTACAGAGTGATCATCAGCGGAGCCTGCGTCCCTGCCGATACATCGAATACCGTCGGTCTGATCATTGACGAAAAACCTGAAGTGCTTGCCGATCCGGCGGACACCACGGTCTGTGAGGGTTCAAATATTGCCTTCACCACCGATCCTGGCGTTACAACAGATCCGCAATACCAGTGGGAATTTGACGATGGTTCAGGTTGGTCGGCATTAGCAGCTGGTGGTAATGTGATGGGGACCCACAGCCAGACACTCAGTGTTTACAATGTAGATTCGTCCATGACCGGCTACCTGTACAGGGTAGTGATCAACGGTACCTGTGCACCCGCAGCAACGTCCAACGTGGCCGAACTTACCGTGAACACGGCACCGGAAATTACCATGAATCCGGTAGATGCCACGATTTGTGAAGGTACCACAGTGAATTTTGACGTTGCAGCAGTTGGAACAGCGCTCGTTTATCAGTGGCAGATGGACAAGAAAGACGGGCTGGGTTTCCGCGACTTTTCAGACACGGCCCTTGTGTACAGCGGCGCATCCACCCAGTTCCTAACCATTCATACAGCCAAACGGAGACTCGACGCCTACCGCTACCGGGCAAGAGTCCAGGGCAGCTGCAATCCATATGCAACCTCTTCATTCGCCGTACTTCATGTAAACACCCCGCCGGAGATTTCTTCAGAGCCTGTATCGGATACGATCTGTGAATTCAGCAATGTCACATTCACTATTCATGTCAACGGCACCGGACTGGCTTATCTGTGGCAGGAAAGTTCGGGCGGACCATTTAAAGATCTTGAAGATACCGCATCCTATATCGGTACCGGAACGGCCTCGATGAGCATTTTCAATGTGAACCGCAACTTCAACGGACATCACTACAGGGTCATCGTTTCAGGTGGATGCAATCCCCCAGTCGTTTCAGCCGAAGCCGCGCTGATCATAAAAACAAGTCCTGTGATAACCATACAGCCAATAGATACCATCATATGTGAAAATGGAGATGCCGGCTTCATGGTAGCTGCAGAAGGATCGGATTTGGGATACCAGTGGCAGTTTAGTTCAGGCGGAGCATGGGCACCATTGATAAACGGGATGAACTATTCGGGCGTGAACACAGATGTTCTGCAGATCACAAATGCCGGAACAGGCCTGAATGGATACAAATACAGGGTATTGGTAACAGGAAGTTGTGTTCCGCCGGTCACATCCGATGAGGCCCTTCTGAATGTTAATCAGAACCCGGTAATCATGCTCGATCCTGTAAGTGTTGCTATATGCGAGAACGGCAGTACTAGTTTCTCCGGCAATGCCTCCGGCCCCAACCTCTTCTATCAATGGCAGGTATTCAACGGTGGATTGTGGCAGAATGTAAGCAACAGTCCGAACTATTCCGGAGCTCAAACCAACGTCCTTCAGATAACGAATGCACCAGTATCGTTAAACAACCATCAATACCGGCTCTCCGTGAGCAGTGCCTGTGCGGCTGCCAACAGCGCATCCGCTACGCTGACCGTCAACGCCAATCCAGTGCCCGATATCACGGGTGACGGTGCCTTCCCCTTCAACTGCGGTGGAGCAAACCTTGCCATTGATGGAAATGCAACAGGCGGAACAGGAACATATATCAACCATGCGTGGACGGGCGACACCGGACCGCTTAGCTCAACCACCACAGAACAGACCATCTTTAACAGTAATGTTCATGGTATGTATCACCTGGTTTACACGGTTACCGATAACAAAGGATGTGTTGGACACGATACGGTGACCATTGAAAATAACAAGCCAAATGCCCAGTTCGCCTCCGATGCGGCACCATCGTGCGGATACAGGCTGGTGAACTTTACAAACAGCTCGGTACGCGCCGTATCCTACGAGTGGAATTTTGATGATGGCAGCCCCGTATTAACAACGTTGAATGCCAGTCATGGCTTCGACAACTTTGAGCCGCTGATCCGCTCGTTCAACGTTAAACTGTTTGCAGAATCGGCCAAAGGTTGTCGCGACAGTGCCTCACAGGTCATCACCATCTATCCAAGTGTGGATGCTTCCTTTACGATCGATCCCGATACCGGATGCCAGCCTGTTGTGGCCATTATGGTGTCCTTGCCCGGAGCTGCCAGCTATTACTGGGACTTTGGTGATAACAAGCCACAGGAAACCGGCGGCTACTTCACTACGCATCAGTTCGACAATGTCACATCAGCAACAAAGACGTATACCGTTACGCTGAAGACGACCTCATTCTATGGTTGCGTGGCCACCGCTACAAGGAAAATCACGGTTCACCCGTTACCAAAACCCAATTTTAGCGTGGCGCCAATAGTACAGACCTACCCCGATGCTACGGTCCAGGTGAATAACCTGGTTCCGGCGGGTCCGTGGACCTACGCCTATAATTTTGGTGACGGCACTTCCTCGGCAGAATCCGATCCGGTTCACCTCTATGGTGAAGCAGGGACGTACAAGATCACACAACGGATATCGGTGGGATCATGTGCCGACAGTATTAGCCAGACGATCATTATCAAACCGAGACCTCCGGAAGCCGGCTTCGATATTCCTGATCCAGGCTGTACGCCACGCCAGGTACAGTTCCACAACACTTCGCAATACGCCAATAACTATCTATGGGAGTTTGGCGATGGTGGTGTCTCAACCAAGAAAGATCCCATTTACACCTACTATGAAGGCGGCACCTATGCGGTCACACTTACCGTCTCCGGACCCGGTGGCTCCGACGTGCATAAAGCTGACATTGTGGTATGGAATACACCAGCGGCATACTTCAACCTGGCACCCGATTCGGTCTTTGTATTTGACAAGCCGGTGAAATTCTTTAATTATTCTTCCGATGCCAGATCATACCAATGGAACTTCGGCGATGTCGATGAAAATACCGGCGCAACATCATCGACAAATGTGACAGATGAATTTGAACCTGCTCACATCTATGAATCGATCGGATGGAAAGACATCATACTCATTACGATGAACGAACATTGCTCCGATACGCTGGTAAGAAAGGATGCTGTCTTTGTAAGTCCGGCAGGCGGACTCAGGTTCCCGAATGTCTTCAAACCAAATACAAACGGACCTTCAGGAGGTTACTATGACCCCAATGATCCTGCATCCAAAAACTCCGTCTTCTTCCCCGGTGTCATCGACCAGGTTCTTGATTATCACCTGTATATCTACAATCGATGGGGAGAGCTGATCTTCTCCAGCGATAAAGTAAACTACGGATGGGACGGTTATATCAACGGACAGCTCGCCCGGCAGGGAGTTTATGTGTGGAAGGTGAGTGGAAAGTATACGAATGGCAGGAATTTCGTGGAGGCAGGGGACGTGACACTGCTTCATTAGGAAGGAGATCTTGATCACCATCTTCTCACTTCATCACTTATTATTTGGTGATTTGGTGATTTGGTGATTTGTTGATTTGTTGATTTGTTGATTTGTTGAATTGAAGAGTGATTTTAAGAACAACTCGCGACCCTCGCAGCTATTATTTGGTGATCTACCTACGCTGACCGCGTGCCGCCTTAGCTTTAGCGGTGGAGCAAGCTTCGGCAGACGCGGTTTGGTGAATTAGGGATGAATTAAAAAACATTTACCTATCCATGGGCAAAACCATGGCTATTGTTGGTGAATGCCTCCGGCATTGAAGAAGCGTTTCACCTCATCACTTCATCACCTCATCACCTCATAACCCCATAACCCCATAACCCCATAACTTCCAAACTTTATTCCCCTCCCGCATATCGAATGATCCCGCGAACGTAACCAAACGGAAGCGAATACGTTTAATTTTATAAACTGAACCTGACCTGATGTCCAAAATTAACCTAAAAGCTGTGATACTGGGCTACATTAAGGTTCGGTTCAAAAAAAAGCGTTACCTAAAAAGGACTCTAAGACCACCAAAGTGAAGAAACTCCTGACACTATTATTTCTTCTGACGGTATTAGTATGCGCGAAAGGACAGGACCCACAATTTACTCAATTTTACGCAAATAAACTGTACCTTGCCCCTTCGTTTGCCGGAGCTGTTCAACAGGACAGGGTTTCATTAAGCTACAGAAACCAGTGGCCTGAACTGCCTGGCGTTTTTGTATCCTATGCCTTCTCTTACGATCATAACTTTGCCAATTTTAATTCCGGTGTCGGATTTCTTTTTCTCAGAGATGTAGCCGGATCCGGTGATCTTAGCACAACAAATTTCGGACTTCAGTACTCGTACGATTTCCAGATCAACAACTGGTGGCATATTCGTCCTGGCGTACACTTTATGTTTACACAAACAGGGCTGAACTTTGATAAACTGGTCTGGAATGATCAGATTTCGCCCACCGGCACAACACCCACCATTGAACAGCCTACACTGAATTCCAAGGCAGATGTTGACTTCACCTCTTCACTCCTGGTCTATTCGGATCAGCACTGGATGGGATTTACTGTCGATCACCTGTTAAAACCCAGAAATTCTCTTTATGATTCGGAAGAATTTGTGCCGATAAAAGTCTCTGTGTTTGGAGGAACTCAGATTATGCGGAGGGGGAGGCTTCTAAACCCCATCGATGAAACGCTCTCTCTCGCCTTTCTATTTAAGACACAGAATAAGACCAATCAACTTGACCTTGGTCTTTACTGGTTTAAAGAACCCCTGATATTCGGAATGTGGTACCGGGGTATACCCCTTTTAAATCGTGAAAAGAGGGGTGATGCCGTGGCACTTCTTACCGGCTACAAAATCGATAATTTCAGCCTTGGCTATTCTTACGACTTTACCATCTCCAAACTGATCTCCTCAACAGGCGGTGCCCATGAAATTTCAATGATATACATGTTTAATTCAACAAGGAAAAGGCAGCACAGACACATGATTCCCTGTCCTGAATTTTAAAAACATGCATTCATTCGTATGATTATTCCCTTCGCACTTTAAAGATTATGCCTAAACAATTATATTTGTGGACGTATAAAAAAAATTAATCCTTGTATAAATCATGAAACAACTCAGTTTAATTCTTAATGTAGTCCTTATAGTTGCTGTAGGGGTACTGTTTTTTCTGCATTTTAACGGAAGGAGCGAAAATGAGCCGACAACCGTGGCAAAAGGACAGAGCGCAGAATCGCCGGCCGTCAAAGCCGGTAATATCGCCTATGTTCAGATCGACACCCTGCTTAGTAATATGAAGATGTACAAGGATCTGTCTGAAACCCTTGCGAAGAAACAACAGAAAATGGAAACCGAGATCGGAAATAAATCCAAAAACTTTCAGGATCAGGTCAACGACTTTCAGAATAAGGTTCAGAAAGGTCTTATTACAAGTCGTGAAGCACAGGAACTGGACCAACAGCTTTCCAGCAGAAGGATGGAACTTGAAAATCAAAGAAACGATTACGTTCGCCAGCTTCAGGAAGAGAATAACGTCAGTCAGAATAAGGTGATTGACTACATTATGAACTACCTCAACGAATACAACAAAGACAACAAATACGAATATATCCTTTCGTACAGCTTTGGCGGCGGTGTTCTGTATGCCGATAACCGTCTCGACATCACAAACCAGGTACTGGCAGGCATCAATGAGCGTTACGATAAAGAGCACGCAAAAAGCAAATAAACATGAGCATCGCCGGTGACTATCTGAAACGGCATGCAGAGGGTAAGCCCCTGATACATGTTGCACCGCCAGCTAATCTCAAATATATTGTTGTTATTCCTTCATACAATGAATCCGGGCTTCACAGAGGCCTGGATTCATTGCTTCATGCCGCACCTGTCGATGCAGGTATCGAGATCATCACGGTCATCAACTGGCCGGAAAATGCGTCCCCTGAAACCATTGCATTCAGCCGGTCACAGTATTACGAGTATCTGAAACGATATAGTCTGCCACTTCGACAAAACATAAGCTGTCACTTTATATTGTCGGAAGCCCTGCCTTTAAAATTTGCAGGAGCGGGGCTGGCAAGAAAAACAGGGATGGATGAAGCAATCCTGCGATTTGAAGCAGCCGGAACTGATGATGGAATAATATTGTCCTTCGATGCCGACACCGTATGCGACTCCGATTATTTTACCGCGGTCGATTCACATTTCAAAAACCACGAAAAGTCTACCGGTTGCAGCATCCGTTTTGAGCATCCCCTGGAAGGAAGTGAATTTGGTGAGGATGTATACCTGGCTGTCGCCATGTATGAACTTCATATGCGCTACTATATCCGGGGTCTGAGATCTACCGGTCATCCGAACGTTTTTCATACCGTTGGTTCCGCTTTTGCCGTCAGGGGAGACAGTTATTGCCGGAGTGGCGGTATGAACCGCAAAAAAGCCGGGGAGGATTTTTACTTTTTGCAGAAGCTATTTGATGCCGGGGAATTCTCCGAATGCAATACCACACGTGTTGTACCCTCCCCAAGACCTTCAGAGCGTGCGGTGTTCGGTACGGGACCAGCCATCAGATCATACCTTGCAAGCAGGGAAGAAATGAACACCTATAACCCTGGCGCTTTTCTTGTCATTGGCCGCTTTCTCGACCATGTCGGGGAGTTATACCATACTGGCGAAACCGGGTACCTGCAATTTCTTTCATCCCAGGATCGTATCATGCAGGAATTTCTTCTGAAGAACAGGTTCCGGGATATCATTGCCGAGATCAACGCAAACACATCCACACCAGAAAGCTTCAGGAAAAGACTTCATCGATGGTTTAACATGTTCAGGATGCTCAAATTCCTGAATTTCAGTGAAACGGATTTCCCCCGCCTTGGGATCACCGAAGCGTCAGGTACTTTGCTCGAAAGAGATGGTATTGAATTCCAGGGGAAGGATATAACAGGACTTCTTAACATCTACCGTGAGGAAGAAAAGAGGACGTAGGCATCAGTGATCCACGATCACAAAAATATCCTCATTATCCTTTTTCATCAGGTACTGTTCGCGGGCAAATTTTTCAAGATTCTCCGAATTCGTCATCAGTTCATTCAGTCGGGCAGAATCGGCGCTGATCCTTTCGATATAATACATTCGGTCCTTCTGAAGCTGATGGACTTCCCTGACCAGTGTATACCTGTCGAGGAGGTTGTTTTGATCGAAAAACAGAACCCATATCACAAAAAGAAAAATACTCAGAAGGTATTTATTCTTCAGGGCAGGGAGAACCGTTTTGAGTATCTTTTTAATCATTTTACACAAAGTATTCACGGCGAAGATATAAAAAAAGGAAGGCTCATCGGATAGCCTTCCCCTGAAATTATCAACAGAGCCGGGTTAATCGACTACATCATAAACGGATATTTGAAGTCTACCGGTGGTTTGAAATTCTCTTTTATTGTGCGCGGCGATACCCAACGGTAAAGATTGATGATGGAACCGGCCTTGTCATTCGTTCCGGATCCTCTTCCTCCGCCGAATGGTTGCTGACCTACGACGGCTCCTGTGGGCTTGTCATTGATATAAAAATTACCGGCTGCATTCTCCAGCATTTCTGTTGCAGTTTCTATGGCATAACGGTCGATCGCAAAGACAGCACCCGTCAATCCGTAAATCGAAGTCTTATCAAGCATTTCAAGTGTCTCTTCATACTTTTCATCCTCATAAATATAAAGGGTCAGGACGGGTCCGAAAAGCTCTTCCCGCATCGTCACGTACTGTGGATTCGTTGTCACGATGACCGTAGGTTCGATGAAATAACCCGTTGATTTATCACATTTTCCGCCAAAGATCACTTCAGCATCCGGATCTTTACGCGCTTGCTCTATAGCAGCTTTCAGTTTGTCAAACGATGGCTCGTCGATGACGGCATTAAAGAAATTACTAAAGTCCTCAACGCCGCCCATTTTGACCTCATCGAGAGCGTCACCCAGCATCCTCTTAATTTCCGGCCATTTGGTCCGTGGCAGGTAACCCCGCGAAACCGCTGAACATTTCTGTCCCTGGTATTCAAATGAACCTCGTACCATGGCCGTCACCAGCTGATTCAGATTTGCACTGTTGTGTGCGATAATAAAATCTTTGCCCCCGGTCTCCCCAACGATGCGCGGGTAGGTTTTGTAACGTTGAATATTATCGCCAATCGATTTCCAGATGTTCTGGAAGACCTCTGTGGATCCTGTAAAGTGAATACCGCCAAAATCAGGATTGGAGAGTATCTCTTTTCCTGCCACCGGCCCGGATACATACACAAGGTTTATAACACCATCGGGCAGTCCGGCCTCACGCAGGACCTCCATGACGATGCTGGCGGAATAGACCGCTGTGTTGGAAGGTTTCCAAACAACGGTATTCCCCATAATGGCAGGTGCAGTAGGAAGGTTTCCGGCTATGGAGGTAAAATTGAAAGGTGTAAGGGCAAAGATGAAACCTTCCAACGGACGCTGTTCCACACGGTTCCACATATGATCACCGGAAATGGGTTGCTGGGAATAGATCTCCGTCATATAATGTACATTGAAACGAAGAAAATCGATGAGCTCACAGGCAGAATCAATCTCTGCCTGGTACGGATTCTTAGACTGGCCGAGCATCGTTGCTGCATTCATCCTGTACCGGTATTTGCCGGCCAGCAGCGAGGCAGCACGGAGGAAAACAGATGCCCTGTTCTCCCATGAAATATTCTGCCATTCCTTTTTTGCTTTCATGGCAGCATCGATGGCCATATTCACATGTGTGGCATCCCCTTTATGAAAATACCCCAGCGCATGCTGATGGTCGTGTGGCGGGCGAATAGCCACCCTGTTCCCCGATCTTACCTCACGGCCGCCGATGATCATCGGGAGATCTGCCTCTGTTGCACGCATTTCACTGATTACTTTTTTCAATTCCGTTCTCTCCGGTGTTCCCGGAGCATAAGAGAAAACCGATTCATTCAGAGGTACCGGTACTTTAAAAAATCCTGTTGCCATGATTGTCTGCTGGTTTTTATAATATTTTGGTTATTAAGTCAGTACTTGTTAAGAACAGCATGTAATCAGCCGCCCACTTAACCGGGTAAAAATATGTCAATTTATCTGCAAAAGAATGCGGTATCTTCATATTTAATAACAGCTTACCAAACTGCCGGAATGATATTTTTAGATTAATACCGTCATTATACTTATAGTCTGCAACTTCAAATGTCGATCCACTACCGTATTGAAGGTAAGGGCTCTGAAAAATCTCATTTTATTCATATACCCATCCCTATCCAGGTATGAAATTATCTTCACCTGCCACTTAAAACATGATAAAAGTCACTGATTACAAGCCCTTCAGAAAAAAAGGAATTTTCGGTTATCCGCTTCTCCGCGTATGATAACACCTGACATTAAAAGTAAACAATATCAAATTTGCAATGTTATACCGTGGAACTTCTTTATTTAGAATGAATCTATGTTAAACTATTAAAATTTAAGAAAATGGCATTCGAATTACCTGAATTGAATTATGGATATGATGCACTGGAACCCTACATTGACGCACGTACAATGGAAATACATTACACTAAGCACCATGGGGGTTATACCTCGAAACTCAACGGTGCTGTCGAGGGGACTGATCTCGCGGGAAAAAAAATTGAAGAAATACTTGCCTCTGTCTCGAAAGCCTCAGCTGCGGTAAGAAATAATGGTGGGGGTTATTATAATCACGGCCTTTTCTGGTCGGTCATGTCACCAAAAGGAGGTGGGAAACCCGACGACACCTTGTCTGCCGCCATCACTAAAAGTTTCGGGTCATTTGATGCTTTTAAAGAGAAATTCAACAATGCCGCAGCTACACGATTTGGTTCAGGCTGGGCCTGGCTGATCAAAAAGGGTGATGGCAGCCTTGACGTCGTTTCCACACCAAACCAGGATAATCCGCTGATGGACATAGCTGAAGTGAAAGGGAAGCCCGTCCTTGGTCTGGATGTGTGGGAACACGCCTATTACCTGAAATATCAGAACAGACGTCCCGAGTACATTGATGCCTTCTGGAACGTTGTCAACTGGAAAGAAGTGGCCAGACGGTATAATGCATAATATGGTTTTGATAAATTTTTTAGTTGGTAGTTAACTTTGAGGCTGTTTTCTTATGAGGACAGCCTTTTTTTCGATACAGCTTCTGCTTTGCGCATGACCCTTAGGAGATTCTCACCCCATATCTTTCTGATATCCTTATGACTGTACCCCCGTTTTAACAATTCTGCCGTAATATTCGGCAATTCACTTACATCGTAGCAACCGTTAACCCCGCCGCCGCCATCAAAATCAGTCCCTATGCCCACATGATCAATGCCTGCCACATGAACAATATGATCGATATGATCAACTACATCGCTCACATCAGCAAGCACAGGCGGAAAGTCCTTATCCACCTGATGCCAGTCTTTCATAAATGCATTCCTGACTTCATCATCGAGCGAATAATAATCACCATAGCGGGCTTTGACGGCCTCCCTTGCCGAATCGCGCTGAGGATTGGGATCGGGGGTAACCACATAGGCGCTCAGAATACACATCTGGATCACGCCTCCATTCTCAGCCAGTTTCCGCAACATGTCATCGCTGAGGTTCCGCGGATTGTCGCACAATGCCCGGGCACAAGAGTGTGAAGCTATGACAGGTGCTTCTGAAAGGCTGATTACATCGTAAAACGCCTCATCGGAGACATGTGAGATATCCACCATGATACCCAAATCGTTCATCCGTTGTACCATGGCTTCGCCCAATGCTGAAAGACCATGGTATTCGGGTCCTTTTTCATCGGTTGACGAATCACAGATATCATTGTTGCTCGAATGACACAGGGTAATGTACCGTATGCCGCGATTGTAAAAACTGTCGATCAGGCTGAGGTCTCCCTCCACCGGGTAACCATTTTCCATACCGATAAAGACAGCGTGCTTGCCGGCTCTGGTAATCCTGTAAATATCTTCGGGATGCTCCGCGATTTCAAGCCTGTCGTGATAACGTCCGACCGTGGCATAGATGGAATCGGTAATCTGAAAGGCCTTTCTGGTAGCTGACTGGTTCCCGGCAGCATCTCTTTTACCCTGACCAACAAAAACACCAAAGAAAATCCCATCGAGCCCACCTTCATCCATCCTCGGCAGATCGATCTTCGAGCCGTTATCTGCGGGATCATGGCGCTCCCCGAAGTCAAAACCGGCATCCATCAGTTCGAGAGGTGTATCGGTATGGCTGTCGATAGTAATGATTGTTTGATGAAATCTCGAAATATCATCCGTCTTTCCGGGCCGAAAACTGCAGGAGGACAGCATCAACACACCGGGTAAAAAGAAACTCAGCGTTCTCATCCGTATTAAATTCTTGGGGGTTCGTTATACATTTCCTGAACGGAAAAACGCTCGAGAATCGACTCGTCATTGATTTCTTTCGAGAGGGAGGAAATGGTTTCAATGGGTACGTCGTATACATCGAGAATCAGCAATCCATCGAGGGCATTATTGAACTTTGGATCAATATTAAAGCCGATGATCTTCCCGTTTTGTTTGAGATATTTCTTGAGCAGTACAGGCATATTGTAATTGGATGTATCCACATCCTTAATAAATTTATCAAATTTATTCAGGTCATCAGCTGTTTCCATTAGTATCTCCGTGTCGAGATCACGGGATTCCTCAACCACAAACTTTTTGCGCGACCTGATGTATTTTGCAAATTCATGACTATAATGGTTCATCATGATATATCGAATGATCATGCCCTTCGAGAAGTTTGAAAAACGGTTGCTGATGCTGACCGGACCAATAAGATAGCGAAATTCGGGATTTTTGATAAGGAAGTACAGGATTCCTTTCCAGAGCAGGAACAAAGGCAACGGTTTTTTCTGATAATCGGCTACAATGAATGACCGCCCGAGTTCCAGCGACTGTTCAAGTATACTGTAGAACTTGGGGCTAATGCGAAAAAGGCTCTTGATATAAAATCCATTTATCCCATATTGAGCCATAATCTCTTTTCCTTTTCCGACTCTATAGGCACCAACGATCTTTTTTTCGTTGTTGTCCCACACAAACAGATGGTTATAATAGAGATCGAACTCATCAATGTCGATACTTCGGTTCGTTCCCTCGCCGATCAGACGGAAAGTGAGTTCACGCAAACGACCCATCTCATTCATGATGGCAGGCAAACAATAGGATGGTGCACAAAATACCTGGAATTCGCCGCTTTCAAATAACATGTAACGTTCCCTGATCTGGTTCACTTCCTGTTCGAGCAACTCCCTGTTTACAGAAGGAATTACCTCCTCAACTTTCCTCGATCTTGTGATGCCGGACTTAAAAAACTTATGAACTTCTATGGCAGATCCGAGGGCATAGGTTTTGGCCCGCAGGAAGCGTCCATAACGATCTATATCATGGAATTGCGCCTGGTCTTTTACACTTATCGGGTTACCTATCCGTATCCGTATAACACGCTTTTTCTTATTAAACAACTCTGACGGAAGCCTCACTGTACGTAATGACGGATGAATCAGTCCCAGGAGATGAAATAAACGGCTGTTCGATCCGGTGAAATAAATCGGCACTACCGGTACCCCGGCTTTTTTAATCATTTTTAATGCTGAAGCCTGCCATTTTTTGTCACTGATCCCCACTGTGTACATGTTGTAACTGGAAACCTCACCGGAAGGAAAAATCCCAAGCGGATTTCCATCGCTGAGGTGCTTCAGAGCGTACTTGATACCCGTTACACTGGACTTTATATCTTTGCGATCTTCGAACGGGTTAACGGGTAAAATGAAATCTTTCACCGGCTCAACACGCTGCATAAGGAAGTTGGCGAGCACTTTATAGTCAGGGCGTATCATGGAGATGATCTTAACCATCAGCATGCCATCAATCCCTCCGAACGGATGGTTTGATATGGTGATGAAAGCTCCGGTTCTGGGAATGCGGTTCAGTTCTTCCTCGCTGACTTCAAAATTCAGCTTCAGTTCGCTGATAAGTGTATCGATAAATTCAATGCCCTGTTTATGTGATATTTCAGCGTATAGCTTATTGATCTTGTTTATCCGAAGAAGCAGCATTAATACCCTGGCAGCGCTGGCACCTCCAAATTTATTCAGCTTTGCTGCTCTGATGATATCTTCAGTTTCGATCAGTTTTTTCATCGCCAACCCGCTTATGGTAACCTGCCAAAGATAAATGAAAAAATAAGGATTTTGGAAGAAATGGATGGAAATGTTGGGGAGTGAGGGGGTGGTGGAGTTAGGAAGTTAGAAAGTTAGAAAGTTAGAAAGTTAGGAAGTTATGGAAGAAGTCTTCTATAAATAAATCTGAAAACAATTGATCCACGAATCAGATAGTCCGGAATTTGGAATAATATAGTTCTTATATACTATATTCAGGGGATCCCACCCCCCACCCGCCACCCTTAATGCGCAGAAAGAACAAATCTCAGTGTTCCCCGACTATGTTCTTCAACAGAGATCCATACAAAACCACTCTGCAAAAAGGGCAAAGCCTAAATATTTGGTGATTTGGTGATCCTCCTTCGCTTAAGCTACGGCGGACGCGGTTTGTAGAATTGGGGATGAATTTAAGAACATTTACCAATCCATGGGCAAAATCATGGCTATTGTTGGAGAATGCCTCCGGCATGGAAGAAGCGTTTCTACAAACACCTCTCACGCTCTCCTCATCACCTCCTAACCTCTAACTTCATAACTCCATCACTTCTTATTTGGTGATTTGGTGAATTGGAGAGTGATCTAAAGAACACCTCATCACCTCACCGCGTCCGCCGTAGCTTAAGCGGAGGCAAATCACTCCCTCACTCCCTAACTTCATAACTCCATCACCTCATCACTCCATCACCTCATCACTCCATCACTCCATCACCCCATCACCCCCATTTACCGAATAATCCAAATACTGATAATCGCTGCAATGCCCAACGTGAAGATGACCACTCCGGCAACCTTGTTCATCCACCATATATTTTTTAGTCTGAACCTGTCGCGCCAGTAATCGACGAATGTACTGAGAAGAAACCACCAGCCACCCGAACCTATGCTCACACCGGCAACCATGGTGCTCAACCTGATCAGGCTGAACGGTCCGGAAGCAATATTGAGCCCGGCGAACATGGCGAGAAAAAAGAAGATACCCATTGGATTGGTGATGGTGAGAAAGAAGACAGAGAAGAAATCCTGCGACAACTTATTGCGGTTCATTCGTTGAAGCCGCAGCTGACGTACCGGATTGGTATAGAAAATATGAATACCAAGATAGATCACGATGAGACCGCCGATCAGCTGAAAATAAATATGCTGTTCTTTTACAAAGGATATGATAAAGGTAACACCGAAACTGGCAATGAGCGCAAACAGCGTATCGGCAGCCGTGGCTCCGAGTCCGGAATATAAGCCCGACCTTTTACCCTTGTTCAGGGTCCTTTGTACACACAAAACACCGATGGGCCCAAGTGGTATTGAGGCCATCAGCCCTATGATAATACCCTTCCAGAATATTTCGAGTTCAATGCCCATTAAAAACTCATAACGATTGTCTCCTGGTGACTTCCTGAGCCACAATCCGGGTAGAATAATGTTCCGGAAAAAACATACAGGTCCGGAAACCACTGGTCCGGACCCTGCCGGGTTTCACGGGTTGAAGGCTGATCCATAATACTTACCCCGCACTACAAAATTCCGGTACTACAAAGAAACTAATTCTAATTCATTTAAACTTCCATTATATAACAATATTTAAAAACTATCGTTGAATATGGCAAAATTCCATCTTAATTCGTTTAATTTGTGCTTCAAAGCGTCTTTCTGATGACTCGAAAACAACAATTATCCCTCTGCCTTCTCTCAAGTGTTTTGTTTGTGCCGGCCTGGTATACATGGGGCAGCGGACTTTTTCTTTTCGTGGCATTTATCCCACTTCTGTTTGTTGAAGCAGACATGGTTAAACGAAAAGTCAGGGGTTCTTCCTGGTTCTGGCTCCCCTTTCTCACTTTTGCCATCTGGAATATTATCACTACCTGGTGGGTCAAAAATGCTTCATTTCCGGGAATGCTTTTAGCCGTAGGTGTCAATTCGTTCTTAATGGGCATTACATTCTGGCTGTTCTCGCAAACTCACCGGAGGCTTGGAAATAGATTCGGCTACTTTGCACTGTTGTTCTACTGGATTGCATTCGAATACTTCTACCTGCATGGCGAGATATCATGGACCTGGCTAAACCTTGGGAATGGCTTTGCACATAATATCCGTCTCATCCAATGGTATGAATTTACGGGAACTCTTGGCGGTACAGCCTGGGTCCTTATGGTGAACCTGCTACTTTTTAAGACCCTTCAATCGTACTTAAACAACAGGACGGTCAGACCTGTGCTTTTTGAAACTCTGCTTGCCGCAGTACTGATCATCTTCCCTGTTACCTGGTCACTGGTCCGCTACTACACTTATACCGAAAAATCCGACCCTTACAATATCGCCGTCATCCAACCAAATATAGATCCTTACCAAAAATTCAACGATATTCCCCCCGAGCAGCAAATGGATATTCTTCTGAATATTGCCGATTCACTGAGTTCACCTGCCACCGATTATTTCGTGGCACCCGAGACTTTCATCAATAATAACGTATGGGAGAGCGAGATAAAATTCAACAAAAGCATACTTCGACTCAAGGATTTCATTTACCGGCATCCGCGGTCCAAATTCGTGCTCGGCGCAACTACATATAAGCTTTACCAAAGTGCAGATTCAGCATCAAAAACTGCCCGACCTTTCCATGAGGACTATTTCTACGATAGTTTTAACTCTGCCATCCAGGTTGACACGTCCGAGAATATTCCCATATATCATAAATCACAACTTGTTGTTGGTGTTGAGAAGATGCCATATACCGGATACCTCCGCTTTCTGGAAAAGCTTACACTGCGATTGGGCGGTACCTTCAGAAGCCACGGCACACAGGACTACAGAGAAGCATTCCCGTCACCCCAGGACAGCACACGCGTCGGTCCGGTGATATGCTATGAATCAATCTTTGGAGAATTCGTGACACAATATGTCGCACAGGCCGGGGCAAACTTTATCTTTATTATTACCAATGACGGATGGTGGGGAAATACCCCGGGATTTATACAACACAATAGTTTTGCTTCTCTTCGTGCCATCGAAACCAGAAGAAGTATAGCGAGATCAGCCAATACTGGAATGTCATCCTTCATCAATCAGAGAGGCGATATGCTTCAAACACTCGGCTGGTGGAAAAGGGGTGGGTTGAAAGACACACTGAATGCAAATGACAGTATCACCTTCTATGTTAAATATGGAGACTATTTCGGCAGAATATCGGTGTTTACAGGCATTATTATTCTGCTTTATACTCTGGTCAGCGTATTGATGAAGAAAAGACAGGAGAAGTTATAAGAGCTCGGTGGCGGTTAAGGCCCCTGACCTGACTATTAATTTTTGCCGCATTCCACACGCAACGTAACTAAAATTATAAAACATATTTTGGGAAACCCCTCCGGGGGTCTGTGAACGCATTTCCGAATATCAGGGGATACCACGATAAACCACGGGCAAAACCGTGGCTATCATTGGGTCACCGCTCCGCGGTCTGACACCCAACCGGGAATTGCCATTCAACGTGATTAAATAGAATCACAATAAACGTGGAAAAACACATGGATTTCCGTCCATTCAGGGAGGTATCGAATTAATCGAGTCAGACGGATACATATTATTGGCATTGCCCCATTCGATGCTTTCTTTTCATCTCATTTGCTGGCATCCCTACCGCGGAGCGGTTACCAAATAATAGCCACGGTTTTGCCCGTGAGCGCTGATGAACGGTGGGACCCAACCGGGAATTGCCATTCAACGTGATTAAATAGAATCACAATAAACGTGGAAAAACACATGGATTTCCGTCCATTAAGGAGGTATCGAATTAATCGAGTCAGACGGATACATATTGTTGGCATTGCCCCATTCGATGCTTTCTTTTCATCTCATTTGCTGGCATCCCTACCGCGGAGCGGTTACCAAATAATAGCCACGGTTTTGCCCGTGGGCGCTGATGAACGGTGGGACCCAACCGGGAATTGCCATTCAACGTGATTAAATAGGATCACAATAAACGTGGAAAAACACATGGATTTCCGTCCATTAAGGAGGTATCGAATTAATCGAGTCAAACGGATACATATTGTTGGCATTGCCCCATTCGATGCTTTCTTTTCATCTCATTTGCTGGCATCCCTACCGCGGAGCGGTTACCAAATAATAGCCACGGTTTTGCCCGTGGGCGCTGATGAACGGTGGAACCCAACCGGGAATTGCCATTCAACGTGATTAAATAGGATCACAATAAACGTGGAAAAACACATGGATTTCCGTCCATTCAGGAGGTATCGAATAATCGAGTCAGACGGATACATATTTTGGCATTGCCCCATTCGATACTTTCTTTTCATCTCATTTGCTGGCATCCCTACCGCGGAGCGGTTACCAAATAATAGCCACGGTTTTGCCCGTGGGCGCTGATGAACGGTGGGACCCAACCGGAAATTGCCATTCAACGTGATTAAATAGAATCACAATAAACGTGGAAAAACACATGGATTTCCGTCCATTCAGGGAGGTATCGAATTAATCGAGTCAGACGGATACATATTGTTGGCATTGCCCCATTCGATGCTTTCTTTTCATCTCATTTGCTGGCATCCCTACCGCGGAGCGGTTACCAAATAATAGCCACGGTTTTGCCCGTGGGCGCTGATGAACGGTGGGACCCAACCGGAAATTGCCATTCAACGTGATTAAATAGAATCACAATAAACGTGGAAAAACACATGGATTTCCGTCCATTCAGGGAGGTATAGAATTAATCGAGTCAGACGGATACATATTGTTGGCATTGCCCCATTCGATGCTTTCTTTTCATCTCATTTGCTGGCATCCCTACCGCGGAGCGGTTACCAAATAATAGCCACGGTTTTGCCCGTGGGCGCTGATGAACGGTGACACCCAACCGGGAATTGCCATTCAACGTGATTAAATAGGATCACAATAAACGTGGAAAAACACATGGATTTCCGTCCATTAAGGAGGTATCGAATTAATCGAGTCAGACGGATACATATTGTTGGCATTGCCCCATTCGATGCTTTCTTTTCATCTCATTTGCTGGCATCCCTACCGCGGAGCGGTTACCAAATAATAGCCACGGTTTTGCCCGTGGGCGCTGATGAACGGTGGGACCCAACCACAGCGTGGTTGCCAAATGCCCGTCTGTTAAATACACCGGGGTACTCCTCCCCGGTTTGACACCCCGCGGGAATTGCCTTTCGACGTAAATTATGCAATCGAGGTTGAGAAAGTGATCGTAAACGAGTATACCCTTTCTTTCCCTTACTCCCAAACTCCATTAATCTCCAGTACTTTACATTCCATAATCATTTTTTTTCGTAATTTTTCATGCTCCGGAGCAACCCCCGGAAAAATTTATTGTCTTTTAATTTCGAAAACAAGGTTTCATTGAACACATCCTACCGGGAAATAAACAGAGAGATCATTGAGCTCAGCAAAGCGGGCGACAGGAAAGCACAGTACCAGTTGTACAGTTTATATGCCCGTGCCCTCTTCAATATCTGTATGCGGATGCTCAACAACCGGACCGAAGCAGAGGATGCGCTGCAGGATGCCTTCTCCGAAATCTTTGCTAAGTTGAATTCTTTCAGGTATGAATCGGCATTTGGAGCCTGGACAAAACGGATCGTAATAAACACGTGCATCAACAGGTTCAGAAAGAAGAAAGTGCCCCTGGTTTACCGGGACGAGATCCATGAACCTTATGTTTTGGAAGATGGAGATGAAGAAACCGGCGGACTGTCCGTTGAAGATGTGAGGCGTGCGATGGAATCATTGCCCGACGGATACAGGGTAATTTTCAGCCTTTACCTGCTCGAAGGATATGACCACGGTGAGATAGCACAGATTCTGGGAATTTCGGAATCAACATCCAAAACCCAGTATATGAAAGCGAAACATAAAATGAAGGAAATTTTAAAGCAGTCAAAATGAAAGACCGACTCGAATCATTTATCAGTGAAAACCGCGACAGTTTTGATGCATACGAACCGGCAGATCACCTCTGGGATAACATCCGGAAAAGGGAACCTGCAGTGCATGAACGAAGGCATTCGATCAGACTCATCATTTACCGTGTGGCGGCTGTCATAGCCATATTCCTTGCATCATGGATCCTTCATGACTATATCGATTATCAGAGGAGGATAAACAGTGATAATCAGAGTGCACAGATCTATCAAATGGTCCCGGAACTTAAGGAAACAGAAAATTATTACAATAACCTGGTCAATGAAAAAATGGAGGAACTCACCCCCTACTTCACTACGATGCCAGGGCTGGATCATGAAGTCAGATCTGACCTTACTGAACTTGACAGTGTTTATGCCTCATTGAAAAAAGATCTGAGCGACAACATCGCCAACGACCAGGTGATTGAAGCCATGATCCAAAATTATAGAATGAAACTTGAGATCCTTGAGGATCTCCTAGGCGAACTTAAACTGGAACAAAACCCCGTTCATCATGAAGCGAATGGCCCAACAATTTAATATCATCCTTTTAATCGCTTTACTTTATCCGGCCGGACTTTTCAGTCAGACCTTCAGCGACAATAAAAAGGTTGAACGGACCTTTAAGGTGGGCCCGGAAACTACGATTGAAGTAGACAGTAAATACGGAAAGATCCATGTGATCCCTTGGAAAAAGGATTCCGTAAAGTTTGTCGCCGATGCTCTGATCAGCTCAAACAACCTGTCAAGACTTCAGAAAATTAAAAGTAATATCCGTTTCGACTTTAACGCATCGGGGTATTATGTAACTGCCAGCACTGATTTCGGTACTACCGGCAGCCAGATCTTTACCGAACTCAAGAATATCTCCGACAATTTAATTACCGGGAAAAACAGCATCCAGATCAACTATACCATCTATTGCCCTCAGCAAGTAAACCTCTCACTCATAAATAAATTCGGAGACATCTATATGGACGACATCTCCGGCCGCGTAAAAGTTAGCCTCTCCAATGGCGATATCAGGATCAACAGCATCGAGGGTGAAGCCCAAATCGAGATCAATTTCGGTACGGGTGTGATCAATCACCTTTCTGACGGCCACCTTTCTGTATCTTATTCCGATCTGATGATCCGGGATGCTGATAAACTTAATCTTACATCCAAATCTTCTACACTGAACATCACCAATGTGGGCTTACTAAAACTCGATACACGGCGTGATAAGTTATTCGTGACCGATGTGGAAAATCTTTATGGCTCAGGTGATTTTTCACAGATATGGGTTGAAAACCTTCATTGTGAAGCCAATGCAGATCTCAAATTCGGTAACCTGACCATTGACCGGATCAGGAAGGATTTCTGCAACATCGACCTGCGTTCCGAATACGCCGATATCAACCTTTCAATGATAAAGGGAACACATTATCAGGCCGACCTTTTTTATAATCCGGATGCCTTTGTGACCTTTCCAGGGAACATGGATGAACTGGGCGTCACTACTGAGGACTCAAATGGCAATGAGAAACATTCGGCCTGGCAGACCGGAGAGGGCTCCAAACTTCCGGAACTGAAAGTAAAAGCATCTCAGAAATGCTATATCACTATCGGACAAAAACAGGAATACATCCGCGACAATTCAAAATAGAGCAGAAACAAAGGTCTAAACGGCCTTTATAAGCGGTACAACTTAATAATCGTAAACTATTAAACCATGCATAACATGAACAAATTCACCAGAATCACAGCACTGCTTTCAACAGCATCGCTGATTTTCCTTTCATCATGCGATGATCTCGGCCTGGGATGTATTCGCGGAAATAACCGAATTGCCACTGAAACAAGGAATGTTGGCAGTTTCAGCCAGGTGGAATCGAACGGTAGTTTTATTGTGGAGATCACAATAGGAAGTACCGACAACCTCAGGGTTGAGGGGGATGAAAATTTGCTCTCTTACGTAGAAACTTATGTCCAGGGGAATCGTCTGATCATCGGAACCAAAAGAGATAAATGCATCCGTTCCAATGAACCGGTTAAAGTCTATGTCTCAAGCCCTGAAATTAACCGGCTGAAAATGTCAGGTTCCGGTGCCATATACTGTGACCATATAAACTCCGATGAGTTGTTCATCGATATTTCCGGATCAGGCGTTATCGAATGCCATGCCGTAAATCTTAACTATATCCGCTCAACACTAAGCGGATCCGGTACTATTGAAGTATGGGGAAGGAGTGTAGAAAGTGAGCTTATACTTTCTGGATCCGGCCTGATTAAAACCCTTAAACTGCAGCAGGATAACTGTTTTGCCTCCATTTCCGGCTCAGGTAATATCTATGCCGACGTTGCAGAGAATCTGGATGTCAGCATTAGCGGCAGCGGTAATTTCTACTATACCGGCGATCCCGACATCACCCAGAGCATCAGCGGCTCAGGAAGTGTAAGGCGATACTAAGAATAGCAGTTGCGCAATTAGTTAAAATTCAACGTTCAGCAACCATGAAACATGTTTTACTATTATTAATTTTTTCTAGTGCCCTGGCTACGCTGGAAGCACAGAACTATTCAAGGGAGGCCGGGATCCGTGGCGGGTTAACATCTGGTTTCACCTACCGTCAGTACCTGAGCGATGACCTGTCCTATGAGAGCATCCTCAGTTTCCGGCAGGGAGGACTTCAAGCCACCATCCTTCGACAGATCCATGAACCGAAGCCAAACGACTATCTCGACAACGTATTCTTTGTTTATGGCTTCGGGGCTCATGCGGGATTTTATTTCAGCGACAGGTATCGCTCAGTCTGGTACCATGATTATTATTATCCCCAACGTGAATTTTCTCCGGTGATAGGAGTCGACGGATACCTTGGTGGTGAGTACAGGTTTACGACTGTTCCCATCAGCCTCGGCATCGACTATAAACCATTCTTCGAGTTTTCCACAATACAATTTTTCAGGCTGAGGCTTTGGGACTTTGCCTTTACGGCCAAATACAGATTTTAAACCTTATAATTCAAACAATTAATCATATTTCAAACCATATACTTATGAAAACATTGTCAGCCTTTATTATTCTTTCCCTTCTCGGTGCCGTTGTTTATTCACAGAATGAAGCCGGCAACTCGAAAGGACGTGGTGAGATCAACACACTTTTTGGAGGGCATTCCGTTTCCAATGGCGGTTATGGCTCCTTCGGCTGCGGTTACAGTAGTATCGACAACCGTGACGGAATCGTCATAAGCGGCAGGGCTGCATGGATCATAGATCACAACTTTGCGATCGGTGTCGCTGGTTCGGGCTTTATGAATGATTTTCAGTATGATCGGGTGTATAACGAAGACGTCAATCTCACCGGAGGATACGGAGGACTGCTGATCGAGCCCATACTTTTTCCAAAAGCACCGGTCCATCTGACCTTCCCTGTTATCGGTGCCGTTGGGGGTATTGCTTCAACGAGGACCAGCCATACATTTAATTCCTGGGACAACAGCAACAGCTGGGTTGAAGCATCGGAAACTTTTCTGCTTGTGGAGCCCGGCGTTGAACTTGAACTGAATTTGGTACGGTTTTTCCGCCTTGCATTCGGTATAAGTTACAGGTTTACGACCGATCTGGAACTTCTCTCCGTACCTCCTGATGCCCTTGAGGGCTTCACAACCGGAATTACATTTAAGTTTGGTAAGTTCTGAGCGGGACTGCCTGGCTAAAGTCTGACCAGACCACTGATCCATGCAGCACTGTGAGGGATCCAGTCTTCGTCGGTGAACGAATTCGGCCCGTCATTGGCATTGATTGGCTCCGTGTCCATTTTGAATTGTTCGCCGGTTGAGAAACCATTGCAGATAACCCCGCGCGTTCCGAACCACGTTCCTGCCGACCGGTTTCCGACGTCGCACATCATACTCGCCGGAAGAGCAGCGCCCACAGGAACATCTGTGCTGAAAATGACACAGGCCTTCAGGTTTTCCCTTGTAATACCGGCATTGAGTCCTGCAGGCCACAGCAGGTTGCCATAGGCTATATCCGTAAGCTTTGGTTCGTCAAACAACTTAGCCAGTTCAAGGGACAGTGCTGCCGTATAGCCATAAATGGTGTTTGAACCATGAAATGGTCCGGCAAACCAGATCGGGCCCTCATCACCGAAAATGCCAAGCGGGACGATGAGAAAGGGGTTGGCAAGACAGGCAGGTACCAGGAATCCTTTAACGAAAGATTCAAGGCTGGCCTTCCAACGTTTTGCATCGGGGTGTTCATCCCACAACGATAACATCTCAAGAAAAGGTATCAGGTAATTCGGATAGATACCTCCGATATCGGAGCCGAAATCCACACCTACGATGCAATGACACCACGACTTCTCACTTTGGGCCATACTGCTGTATTCGAGAAAATGGCCGTAGAATCCGTTTTCTGCATTTTCTTCTGTAATCTGCCGGCTCATAACCTTTCCGGCCAGATCCACACATACTTTTTTGTCGGCTTCTTTCCTTCCCTCGGTTTTCCATTTTTCCAGTGCAGCCCAGCACATCGCCAGAAGGTCCCTCGTTTGAAATTCATCGTCTGGGACAACGGTATCGGGCGACAATCCCCGCTGACTGAAGCTGAATCCGTAGCTACCCATCGGTTTTGCCTTATTTAACAACCAGTTCAGTGTCAGCGTCGCAGTATCTGAGTAAAGTTTTTTCTTTTCGGCATATTTTCCAGGCAACATTCTTGCAGCCCTGTACAGGGCAATGACGGCTTTGACCGCATCATTTGGAAGTACATCTTTTTCATGACCAAGCAAGTCATGCGACATCGCCCCCTTTGGATATCCGAGTTCTTCAGCCTTTGCTGCGGTCATCACAAGGTAATCGCAGCCAATGATCAACTGGGTATAGATCCTCTGAATAAAGGCATCGCCGAGCCTCCCGTTATGAAGTTCAAGAAGGTCTTCCAGACCGATAATCATAGCACTTTGCGCACAGCTCTCCACCCATAGGGTTCCTGCATCCTGCCAGCCTGCACCCACCTTTGTAAAATGTTTCCTTCTTTCGAGCATGTCAACTGCAGCCCATGGAAGGGCTGCATCCCAAAGGATATTCTTCCCAACCCGGAGCCCGCCGGCCATAATCCTACTTTCTCCATTTTCCGTAACTTCAACGGCCCACTCACCGTTTTCCCCGATCGCGGGAAATTCAGCAGTCCACCAATGACTACCCCATATTTTTCCCCAGTACATCACATCAACACTATATGATCTCCCCTTGCCGACAGGCCGCAATGTGCACATTGCCCCCTGGCCCAGTAATTCTTCCGAAGGAAGCCTGACCAGAACTCTTACCGGATGACCGGCTTCATAGCCGATCTGTGAAAATAACAGGCCGGCAGGCCCCATATCCGGATTATACTTCGTGTGATGAAAAACCGGGAAGGCTTCCCGAACATCATCCCCACCATCCGGCGAACAGGAAGTGACTGAAGCGCCACCGATCATAAATGTGGATGCCATCGCCGATGCTTTGAAAAAGCCACGCCTGGAAAAATGTTTGCCGGATTTCATATTTTGAGGTTTTTGTGTCAGGATTGAAAGGCTAAAATATAAAAAACGACTTGTATATACAAGTCGTTTTCATCTTATTATATGGTCAGCAGAAAATTATTTTTCACCAAAATTTCCGATGCCCTCATCAAGAAAAGCAAGATAGCTCCCGATATTCAGGTCCTTGCTTCTGGGCTCGGCCAGGAGCTTACCCTTTGCATCAGTGATCGCGTAAAGCGGTGTGGCAATAGTTCCGAAATGATCAATCTCAAAATACTTGTGGATGTCTCCAATGGTTTTCAGCACCTTTCCGTCGGGCCGTGTAACCCATTGGTTTTCCGGTAATTTTGTTTTATCGTCAGTGTAAAGTGAAATTACCACAAAATCCTGCTTCAGCCTTTTCTGGACTTCCGGATCGGACCACACCTGGCTTTCCATCTGTTTGCAATTGCTGCAGGTATGCCCTGTGAAATCGAGAAAGATGGGTTTATTCTGCGCCAGAGCACATTTCTGCCCGTCTTCATAATTGAAATACCCGTTTATGCCGTAGGGGAATTCGAACAATTCATTAAATCTCCCGGGTCCGCAGTAGTTATCAGAGGTAGTCTCACTTACCGGAGTAACAGCTGATGAGACCGCACTGAAACTTTGTGCCGATTTTGGCGGGATCATCGCAGAGATCAGTTTCAGGTCGTTACCAAAAATTCCGGTAAAAAGATAAATGCTGAAAACAAAAAAGACGATGGCAAGGAGGAGCCTGGGGACGCCGATAAAAGGAAGTTCACTGTCGTGTGAAAGCCTGATTTTGCCCATCAGGTAAAAACCAATAAAGATAGAAACGACAAACCAGATGGCAAGATAGATCTCACGGCTGAAAATATTCAGATGATAAGCCTGATCGATAGAGCTCAGAAACTTCATCCCAAAGGCGAGCATGATGAAGCCGAGGACAACTTTAACAGAGTTAAGCCAGCCGCCCGATTTGGGCAGATTCCCCAGCATCGAAGGAAAAATCGCCAGGAAGGTGAAAGGAAGGGCAAAGGCAAGGGAAAAGAAAAACATCCCCAATATAGGCTTTAGGGCCTCTCCTCCTGCAGCTTCTATCAGTAGCGTCCCAACAATGGGGCCGGTACAAGAAAAGGATACCAGCACGGTGGTCAGACCCATGAAGAACGGACCAATAAAACCGCCCTTATCAGCCTGCCTGTCAGCCTTGTTTACCATACCTGAAGGCAGAACGATCTCAAACAAACCGAGGAAAGATGCACCGAAAACCATAAAGAGTGCAAAAAATATCAGATTTGGTATCCAGTGCGTACTGAGTGTATTGCCCACATTGGCATCAAGTCCGGTAAGTGCAACGAGAACACCCAGTCCGGTATAAATCACAATCATTGAGAGTCCAAAAATCAGCCCTTTCATTATAGCAGGGCCCTTCTTTTCACTACCCCTCATAAAAAAAGACACCGTCATCGGGATCATTGGGAAAACGCAGGGTGTAAGAACGGCCGCCAGACCGGCGAGAAAGGAGATCAGTAAAAATAACCAGAAAGACTGTTGTTCAGCCTCCACCGGGTTAGCTACTATGGTGGGCTGGGCGGGTGCTACCGATTCCTCCGGCTCTGTATTTCTCTCCATGGAAGCCTGACGATCATTCATATCCTGTACTACCGGATTGACTATTTCCTGTTTTGCATTTGTCGCCGGCTTTTCATTACCTCCGTTCATATCCGGAGTGGAATTTTCCGCATTGGTAGCAGAAGCGGCAGCAGGATTTCCGGGAAGTGAAAAGGAAAATTCATCCTGGAACGGTGGCAGGCAGGTCTCATCATTACAGCACTGGTAATCGATGGTACCTTTTATTATCACCGGCTTGACCGATAAAACATTTACCAGTTGACTGAAACCGGCCTTTTTATAATATGCTCCGACGTTAAACTGAAAACCCTCATCAAATTTTACAACTGCCTTCGTAAGTTCCTTAATGTCGCCAATAAACCTGACCGATGAATTGGGAACGAGACTGATGGTCGTAGGTATCGGTCCGGTCTGCTCGAGTTCGATTGCATACATATGCCACGGACTTTCAATCGATGCATTGAAAACCAGGTCGTAAGTACCGTTTCCCTTTTCAACTGTGCTGAAATTCCAGGAAACCGGATTATTTACCTGCATATTGAATTGTGAGAATGCAGAAAAGGAAGTGAGGAGGAGTAGAAAAAATAAAAAACCAGTTCTTTTCATATTGTCAGACTATTTATTTTGGTTGAATTCTAAAGGTACGTGTTTTGCAGTTCCGCTTTTCTTTTCAAAAATAGGTCATCCTGCAATATAAACGTAATTTTAACGCTTCGTTATACATTCAGGAGATCAAAACAAGACTAACAAAGATATAAAATTAAATATTTACATTCTTCGATGGGATAGGTTTTGCAGTAGGTTTCAACCGGTTTGCTGTCAATAAATCACCTGCACGTCTGAATGAAGCTGGCTGAAAAATTATACTATTCTACTGCCCCTGTACCTGATTATCCGGTGCGCTGAATGTGAATGGAAACCATAAAATAGCGGATGAAGCTTAATCGGTGAAGATGATTTCGTCCCCGTTTTTATCGAAAATCTTATATTCCAGGAGGGGTACCGAGATGGAAGAACTCACTCTCAAAGTTGTGCCGAGTTCTTTTCCCCATTCCTTTCGTACGGAGTTGAACAGGCCCTTATTGATATAGGCAGCCACAAACGGGTGTGCCTTAATGTGGATGAATCCGAGTTTATACTCAGCCATCACACGGATCAATGTATTCTTGATCGTTTCGGTAAAGAGGACGGTTGATTCGACTTTGCCGGTACCGAGGCACGACGGGCATTTTTCCATCGTCTCAATGTGCATTTCGGGTCTTACTCTCTGCCGTGTGATCTGCATGATACCGAATTTACTCAACGGAAGAATATGATGTTTGGTTTTATCCTTGGCCATCATCTCCTTCATACGATCGAACAACATCTGTCTATGGTCGTTGGAATTCATATCAATGAAATCGACGACGATAATGCCGCCCATATCTCTAAGCCGTAATTGACGTGCGATCTCATCGGCAGCGGCAAGATTTACGTCGAGGGCATTGGTCTCCTGGTCGTTACCGGACTTTGACCGGTTGCCGCTGTTGACATCAATGACATGGAGAGCTTCGGTATGTTCTATGATGAGGTAGGCACCACTCTTAAAGGAAACGGTTTTCCCGAAGAGTGATTTTATCTGTTTCTCAATGCCGAATTTTTCGAAAACGGGTTGCGGATTGTCATACAACTTGACGATCTTGCTCTTTTCAGGAGCTATTTCCTGGATAAACTGTTTGATTTCGAGATATGCGGAAGATTCATTCACGAAGATATTCTCAAAATTTCCGTTGAGAATATCACGAATAATGACGGTGATCCTGTTGCTCTCCCCTAACACCAGTTTAGGCGATTTCCCGGGTTTGAGCTTTTCAAAAGCATTCTCCCACTTCATTACGAGTCCACGAAGTTCGGAATCGAGTTCTGCCACCTTCTTTCCTTCGGCCACGGTACGTACGATAACACCGTAATTCTTAGGTTTGATACTGAGGAGTAGATTTTTAAGCCTTTCCTTTTCCTCGTGGGTCTCTATCTTAGACGATACCGACACCTTATCAGAGAACGGGATCAACACAAGATTTCTGCCCGGTATTGAAACCTCCGAGCCAAGACGAGGGCCTTTTGTTGAAATAGGTTCTTTGGCGATCTGCACAATTACATTCTGTCCCGTCTTTAAAATTTCAGTGATCTTGCCATCCTTATTGATGTCCGACTCCCTATTGAACTTGTAAAACGGAATGATTTTCCCCTTCCTGGACATTGCCAGGTTCATGTATTTATTGAGGGAATTAAATTGTGGTCCGAGATCAAGATAATGCAAAAACGCATCCTTCTCATAACCAACATCTACAAATGCTGCATTCAATCCAGGCATGATCTTTTTTACCTTGCCAAGATAAATATCACCAACTGAGAAACGGGTGTCCGTCTTCTCCTTATTTAACTCAATTAGCCTCTTATCTTCAAGCAAAGCAATTGATATTTCACTGGAAGAAGCATCAATTACCAATTCATTGCTCACAGCTAGTCCTTATTTTCTAATATATATAATATAAATCGACAGAGGGACTGTTCAACACAATAAACCTAAAGACCCGACAGGACCTTTAGGTTTAAGGACTTCCAAAAAAGACTAAATTATTTCCTCTTTTTGTGCCTGTTTTTCCGCAAACGTTTTTTACGCTTGTGGGTCGCCATTTTATGTCTTTTTCTCTTTTTACCGCTAGGCATGATGAAATGAGTTTAGACTATTTTACGTTAGATTTTACTTTACTTACGAAAGTTTTCGCAGGTTTAAAAGATGGGATGAAATGTTCCGGAATGATGATCGTGGTATTCCTGGAAATGTTCCTGGCGGTTTTCTGGGCCCTTCTTTTTACTATGAAGCTTCCAAAACCTCTGAGGTATACGTTTCTGTTTTTACTCAGGGAGTCTTTTACTGTTTCCATAAAAGCTTCAACTGTTTTTTGTACAGTTACCTTTTCAATTCCTGTGTTCTTGGAAATTTCGTTTACGATATCTGCTTTAGTCATTTTAAAACACTTTAATTATCAATGAATTACAATTATCTTTTCAATTCGAGATGCAAATATAAATTTTTTATCCCGATTAATAAAATTCAAATCCATTATTTTTGCCAGATCAGGAAGAATATTTTAATTCAAGTGAATGGAAATTAGTAAGATATTGATGGGCTGGTATGGAGAGGCAGGTAGAAACCTTCCATGGCGAAACACCTTAAACCCTTATGAAATATGGGTTTCAGAGATAATTCTACAACAAACCCGCGTCAATCAGGGAATAAATTACTACAAACGCTTCCTGGAGCGTTTTCCGGATATTTTTTCCCTCGCCGGTGCAAGGGTTGAAGAAGTATTAAAAGTATGGCAGGGGCTTGGCTATTATTCCCGCGCCAGAAACATGCATGAGGCAGCGAAGGACATTGTAGAAAATTACAATGGAAAATTTCCTGATCATTTCGAGTCCTTGCTCCGGCTGAAAGGCATCGGAAGATATACCGCTGCTGCCATCGCTTCGATAGCCTTTGGCGAAGTGGTACCTGCCGTTGACGGTAATGTAAAACGTGTGATAAGCCGGATCTTTGGCGTCACCGACGATATGAAAAGCCGGAAGGGTGAGGCGGCTGTGGAAGAAGCAGCGCGGAAGATCATGGATGACAGCCGTCCCGGTATGTTCAACCAGGCATTGATGGATTTCGGTTCCCGAATCTGCACACCAAGAAATCCGGATTGTGCTGCCTGTCCGCTTAAGGATCATTGCTATGCCTTCAGAAATAATATGACAGACATTCTTCCCGTAAACAAAAAAAATAAAGCGGTCCGGATGAGATATTTCTATTACTTCATCATGAAGAACAAGCAGGACATTCTTATTGAACAACGGAAGGATAAGGATATCTGGCATCTGCTGTATCAATTTCCACTTATTGAATCGCCTTCAGAACTTGCAGAACAGGATATCCTGACGCAAATGAAGGAGCGCTGGTTTAAAGGCATAGCCGGAATCGAAATTGCAGGATTTTCGTCAGGCATCCTCCACCAGCTAAGCCACCAGCTGATTTCCGCACGATTTATCCATGTACGCGTCAGTAGTCCCGAATTCCTGCCAGCCGGTGAACGTTTTATAAAAATCCCTGAAGCTACGCTTGACAATTACGCTATTCCCCGTTTGATTGAAAAATATCTCGAAGTAGCCGGGACATGAACAAATGCATCTGAATACAGGTAAGATAGCTTTACAAATCATGCTTAATGTGTAGAATTTATACATTATTGTATATTTTTTACACAAATAAGTATCTGTACACGAATAAACATTTATTTTGTATCTTTACACATTAAAATGTAATGATATGTCAGTGAATAAAGTAATCCTTGTAGGCAACGTCGGAAAAGATCCGGAAACCCGTTATTTGGAAGGAGGTACTGCTGTTTCCAAATTTCCGTTGGCCACATCAGAAACTTACCGGAACAAGGATGGAGAAAAGATATCTACGACAGAATGGCATAATATTGTGTTATGGAGAGGCCTGGCAGAAGTGGCAGAAAAATACGTAAAGAAAGGTACTCAGCTATATGTTGAAGGGCGGATAAAGACCAGGACGTACAATGATAAGGACGGCAATACAAAGTACTTCACCGAAATTGTCGGAGACGTAATGCAGATGCTGGGAAAGAAAAACGATGACTCACAGGAAAATGCGTCAGGTATCGGTTCCTATCAGCAGGAACAGGGGCATGCCTCAGCCACAGAGAATCAGGCTGAATCTTCGGCACCGGATACCGGAAAAGACGATATATACAACAACCTCAACGAAGGAAAGAACGATGCTGATGATCTTCCTTTTTGACGTGTAATCTAAACCTGATTTCCTCTTGGACTCAGAAGCGAATTTATTGGGCATTTTATCACTGTTAACCATACATACTCAACCCTTCACTCCGGGAATAATCACCGGACTGGCTGTGATTGTTGTGTTGCTTATCGGATCGGCTGCCGTGTCGGGCTCGGAAGTTGCCTTTTTCTCGCTCAACCCCGGACATCGCAGCAAGTTGCTGCATATGCATACAAATGCCTCCCGGCGTGTACTGAAGCTGTTGTCAAACCCTGAACGTCTCCTGGCCACCATACTGATCAGCAATAATTTCATCAACATCGGCATCGTGATTATCTCCACATTTCTAACTACGAAAATCTTTGATTTTGGGGAAAACCGGGTCTGGGCCTTTGTTATACAGATCGTGGTCGTAACCTTCCTGATCCTGCTCATCGGCGAGATCATACCAAAACTTTATGCTAACCACACAGCCCTCAAGTTTTCATTGTTCATCTCCTACCCTATCATGGTTACCGATAAGCTTTTTTCACCTCTCAGCAGTTTTCTCATACTCTCAACCTCTGTGGTCAACAAACGTTTGTTATCAAAACGGTCGAACATCTCCATGGTTGACCTTTCCGATGCGCTTGATCTCACCACAGGCGTAGTAACTGAGGAGAAAAAGATCCTGAAGAGCATTGTTCGCTTCAGCAATATCGATGTGAACGATATCATGCGGCCAAGGATGGACGTGGTGGCCGTCGATATCAATACGGAGCTGAGTAAACTGACGGAAATTGTCAACGATTCAGGATTCAGTCGCATCCCGGTGTATTCTGAGACCTTCGACAACGTAAAAGGCATCCTGTATGTAAAGGATCTTCTGCCCCATCTTGAGAAGACTGACAATTTCAACTGGCAGTCGCTGGTACGACCCAGTTACTACGTGCCCGGCGGAAAAAAGATCAATATCCTGCTTCAGGAATTCCGTGAGAAAAAGATCCACCTTGCTATTGTGGTAGATGAATATGGCGGTACGGAGGGCATCGTCACACTTGAGGATATCCTTGAAGAGATCGTCGGTGAGATCACCGACGAATCGGATGAAGTGGAATCCTTCTACATTAAAGTTGACGACCAAAATTATATTTTCGACGGCAAGGTACTGTTGAATGATTTTTACAAATCGCTTGGAATACAGGAAGATATATTTGAAAAGATCAAGGGCGATGCGGATACCCTGGCCGGTCTGCTTCTCGAAGTCATCGGTGACCTCCCCGCAATCAATGATAAATTCACCATCGATCCTTTTACCTTTACCATAACTGCCGTTGATACCCGGAGGATCAAGAAGATCAAAGTAACATTCGATAAACCTCTTAAAATCAAATAGAATCATGAATCGGCGAAAGGGCGTTGTACTCCTGTTCACTCTCTTGATGATCGTTGTGTTCTGGTCATGTCACGAAACGTATACCCCAAAAGCTAAGGGCTATTTACGGGTGAAATATCCCGACAAAAGTTACCGGCCTTTCGATACCACAGCCCCTTTCACCTTCGAATATCCTGTCTATGCAAACATGGTGAAGGATACCGCCAAACATACTGAACCCTTTTGGTACAACATTGAATTTCCCTCCCTGAATGCCACCATCTACCTCAGTTATAAGCCGGTTAAAAACAACCTCCAGGATTTTATTGAAGATAGCCGTACACTCGCCTACAAACATTCCATAAAGGCTGAAGCAATCAACGAGTCTCTGATTCGTAACGACAGCTCAAAAGTGTATGGTATTCTCTATGACTTAAAAGGAAATACAGCCTCTTCTCTTCAGTTTTTCGTCACCGACAGCAGTCGTAACTTTCTCCGCGGATCCTTATATTTCAATGCCGAACCCAACAAAGATTCTCTTTCGCCGGTCATAAATTTCATACGGCAGGATGTAATCCATCTTCTTAATACACTTCGATGGAAACAGCCCTTTACCAATATGTAAATAAATGCTTAAATTTGGTGTTCTGAAAACCCGTCATAAGGAAATGAAAAATCTGGCATATGGGTCTAATCGTAAAAGAACAGCTAAGCGGGGAATGTATATTAGGTATCTGGGAGATCAGCGAGAATTTCGATACATTATATAACGGTTTGCGTCTGGACCAGGAGGAACATGAGAAACTGGACAGCTTTAAGAATGACGGAAGGAAACTGGAATGGCTAAGTGTACGAAACCTGATCAATGAACTAACAGGCAGGGAATCACGCATCATCTACAACGATGAAAGGAAACCTTTCCTAAAAGGGAACGCGCATACCATAAGTATTACACATTCCGGAAACCTGACTGCCATACTTCTGGGAAAGGGCAAACGGGTAGGTATTGATCTCGAAATGATGTCGCACAAGATCTCAAACATCAGCTTTAAATTTATCAACGAACAGGAGTTAATCACCAACGATCCGGAATTCAGTAGGTATCATCTGTATATTCACTGGTGCGCCAAGGAGGCATTATACAAAATCTGCGATAAGCAGGATATAAATTTTAAGGAAAACCTGACAATTTTTCCATTTCACCCAAAGAATGAAGGTCAGATAAAGGGCAGGGTACTCAATATTCACGGTATTGAAGACTTCAACCTGTTCTACCGTAAATACAACAATTACACAATTGTCTGGACATGCAAAAAATGAGTATCCTTGAAAATATTTACAGGTCGTTAGAGGGGAAAAAGCTGCTGGCAGTTCTGATTGATCCGGACAAAACATATGGTAACGCTGTACGGACCATCGCAGCAGAAGCTGAAAAAAGCCATGTAGATTTTATTTTTGTCGGAGGAAGCCTGCTATTCAATGCCGTGGAAGAGACAATAAGGCTGATCAGAAAATCAACAACGATACCGGTAATTCTTTTCCCCGGCAACGTAATGCAGATCAGTGATGAAGCCGACGGCATCCTATTCCTGTCCTTGATTTCAGGGCGAAATCCTGAATTTCTGATCGGTCATCATGTTCTGGCAGCCCCCAGGCTTCGCAAAACGGGCATCGAGGTCCTCCCTACGGCATATATTCTCATTGAAAACGGCCGTCGAACCTCCGTTGAATATATGAGCAACACGGCGCCCGTACCTGCCGACAAACCTGAAATCGCGGTGGCCACGGCCATAGCAGGAGAAATGCTCGGACTGAAGCTCACCTATCTTGAAGCTGGAAGTGGTGCGGCAAGCCCTGTAGGACTTGACGTGATCAGGGAAGTGAGAAAGAATATCAGTACACCGATTCTTGTAGGTGGCGGGATCAGGAGTCAGAAGGAAGCCGTAGGAATCTACAAAGCCGGTGCAAACCTTATCGTCGTGGGCACTGCTCTGGAAGAAAATAATTCGGTCCTGTCATCCATCGCAGCTGCCAGAAACATGGTATGATCTCCCTATTGCACATCGCACACTCATTACATTCTTTAAATAACAGTGTAGATCCCAGGGAAAAAGATGAAATGTCAAAAACCAAGATCAAGACCAACACTTAAAGCAGGAAGTTCAGCAATATCCCACGTATCATTGAAGTAATCACTCAACCTGTATTTCCCGTATACTGCCCATTTATTATGTCCGATCCTTGCATATACTCCATAGGTCAGGGGCTCGGGAAAGTCGAGTTTCCGGTTTACCAGGCGCGATTTACCCGCATAATATTCATCGCTGTCATGAGTGGTAACAATGATCTCTTTCTCGGAAAAATTCCAGCTGCCTTCAATTCCGAGATCAAGGTAATTACCCAGTGTATTCCCTCGTTTTCCAATATTGATGCGCTGATAGATACCCAGGTTCAATGAATTATTTGACAGGATGTGACGTTTCTCATTTTGTGCAAAGGAAATCGGATTCCCTGGTGTGGCCTTATTTACATCATCGCCTTCTAAGCTATAGCGGGTATGCCTGAAACTGACATCGAAACCAAGAGCGTAGAAGGGAAGTATTTTCAGCTTATATCTGTAGCCACCGTAGTATTCCAGAGATCCCGGGAATTTCACCTCAGATCCGGCTTCTTCATCAAAACCCGGCAATACTCCCAGTCCTATATAAAAATGAGCATAGTGCCTCATGTTTGGTCCATGGGTATTCTTGTATTCCTTTTCAACATCTTTTGAAATAACGACCTTTTGGGAAAACATCACACTTGTTGTGATTAAGGACATGATGAAAAGCACAATTATTTTCATGGTATTATTGTGAAAAGCTTTGTGTGTACCCCCTGAAATAAATTTTCAGAATTTCGTCATTTTTCATATCATCGAGATCTATGGAATAGGATCCGGCATCTTCCATATCTACCACTGCATAATACCGGACTTTTCCGGAGTTTCTGTCAGCAAAGTGATAGTAAAGGTAATTGTCATCTGGGATATAAAAATGTTCCTGCGGGAAATGTTCAAAAAGTTCATGGTTGTTATGTTTAACAATGGCGATGGTATCGTTGTTTAGAAGAATCCATTTTTTACCATTTCCCGAACTGTTGCCAACCAGACCATCTTTTCCCGAATCTGTAATTCTTCCGGTCTCCTGGTGAAATTGGGATAAAGTAATGGTAAGACCGGTGGGTTCCCTGCTCATGGAGAATGTGGGCGTTTGCCCCTTGACCGCTCCAAAAAAATAGGAAGCCTGGGGAATACCATATCCGTGTGCATAATCATAGTACGGAAATAGATGACCTGATTTTTCTATTTCACTGAAAACCTTCATATTATCCCAGTCCGGATGCATCTGCATCACGCAGGCGGCAAAACCCGTTACAAGGGGCGCTGCAAAGGAAGTTCCATATTCATATTTTAATTCACCATGTTTTCCTGCGGTGTATACGTCGCCAAATGCACTGACATTCGGCTTCAGTCTGCCGTCATAAGTTGGTCCGTAGGAGCTAAACCCAATGTGAATTCCGGTTTCACTATCAATCCCGCCAACAGTGAGTACGCTGTCTGCATCGGCAGGAGCACCGATCACCTCCCAGTCATTGTCGCCATCGTTTCCGGCAGCATTGATGACAAGCAGACCTTTGCCTGCTGCAACATTTGCCATCCTGCTTACATACGTGGATTTCCCGTCCATCTGTTGTGGAAAGTAACGGTTAAAGGTATATCCAAGGGAGCTGTTTATGATATCGGCGCCATTTTTGTCTGCCCATTCAATGGCAGCAAACCAGTTTTCTTCTTCGGAAAAAATCTCGGCTTCCACCTCGGTCCGGGCAAGAAGAAATTCAGCACCTGTCCCTAGCCCTGTCTTCAAACTGTCAAGATCTCCAGCAATGCAACACAAAACACCGGTGCCATGAGAATTATACGCGAATACATTCCGGCGGTTCTTTACAAAATCCCAGGTATCAATGATCCGTCCTTCATTCCGCAGATGACGGAATTCAGGCAAGGTATCGACCCCTGGGAAACCGGCATCGAGGACGGCAATCCGTACCCCTGCCCCGTCAATGCCTCCTGCAGAAAACAACTCTCCTCCCATGACATCCGTCTGTTTTCGTATTGTTGCGACATCATAATCAGTCCGTTTCATGACATTTTTACTTCCAGCCCTTACCGGGAATGTTTCAACCGGGGTAACATCAATCACACAGGGCAGCTCTTTCACGGCCCTCAGCTGGCTATCTGAAAGTCCTACTGCCACAGCATTCAACCATCGGCTTTCGGAAGAAACGCTTGCTATTTTATTTACCTGACCAAGGTAGTCTGCATTCAAGGGCAAGTCTGTCTCCATCACAAGGGGTATGCCCAGCCTTATCCTTTTTTCTATGGTCCTTGCATCAAAGTAGTGATATGGATTAAAGGCAACGCCTGGCTTGTCTTTAAAACTTACCCAATATTTTTGCTGTGGAAAAAGACCCTGGCAAAGAAGCGCAGTAAGAAAAATCAGTAGCAATCGCCTTTGAAACATGTGTTCCGTTTATAAAGTACTCTTCTTTCAAAACAGGTCAGAATGATGTCAGAATCAGTATCTGACAAGCAGATGACAGTCAATGCGCCAACAACGTCAGTAATAATACCCGGATTTCCTGATAAAAGTTCATTTAGACGGAGAGACAAAAATACTATTCCGTCAATTCGTTAATAATACTTCCCTGCATCCCGGCCGGGCTTGAAATATTTAAAAAATTTGCGATGGTTGGCATTATATCGGTTACGGAGACGCGGCGTGATATCTCATCCCTGCCAATTTTCCACCCATACCATATCAGTGGAACATGAGAATCGTAGTGTATAGTTGAAGCATACTGCCGATCAATACCTTTCTCAATCCATCCCGGTGTGAGATACAACAACACATCCCCGGAGCGTTTCTGATTATAACTTTTCTGAATGCTGCTGAAATTACCCCTGGTATAATTATTCTTCACGAGATCACTGGCCGTCAATGCATTGGACACGCCTTCAAATTGCACCATAAAGTTAGCAACCCTGTCCTGGAATTCCGGAATGGATAAGCGTGAATCTTCAATAAGTATCCTGTTCAGATAAATCTGCTGTGCATAGTAAAATTTCACCCAGTCGCCACTTCCATAAATGACATTTAGGTAAGTCTTAAGCAGCGAAAGGGCGGCATTATAGTTGAATGATCCTGTAGGCATACTATTTCCTGCGAGATATGCCGGTTCATTTGCCGAGGCATTGTCGGCTGTAATGTAAATCAGCACGTTCTTAAGTCCCACCTCTCTGTCGAGAAAATCAAGAAAGTGTTCGATGTCATTGTCAAGTCGCAGGTACATATCCTCAATCTCTACCGACCGCGAGGAAAAATATTCCCCGGCATAGGCATTGGCTGCGAAAATGACATTCAGCCAGTCGGTGACATCGTCTTTCCCAAGTTTCTCGTTCACCACGGCGGAAGCTACAAAATCTGCGGTATAGGTGTTTCCGAACGGAGTCTCCTTCAGGAGATCAAATCGGACCGTGTTACGTTTTGGATGACTTAGTTTATCCAGATCATAGGGGAAAGTGTGCTGACCGTTGAAGCCCTTTTCTATCCAGCTTGTATCAGGAAGGCTTGCATTATATTGATCGGCAGGAAGTGATGTTTCCCACGTTTTTGTGAGGTACAGGTCGGCTAGTTTTTTATCGTTAAAGTCCTGCACCCAATGAGGAAGACTGTCGACATAATAACTACTTGTGATCCAACGTCCGCTAACGTTATCATACCAATAGCACCCGTCTGCAGTATGACCTCCGGAGATGATCGCACCTACCGGGTCAAGGCTTATGGAAATTACTTTTGATTTAAACTGCCCGGCGAGTTTGAGCTCATCGGAGATGGTGCTGACCATAAGTTTTTCTGGAGAATATTTTCCTTCACCAAAGCTTCCGCCTATGGTTTCTGTTTTTTCATCCTCCACGCAATACGTGATCTTTTCCTTGAGGCGGTCGTACCAGTAGTTCGATACAACGCCGTGGACATCCGGATAGGTTCCTGTAGCGATGCTGGCATATCCACTTCCCGATTCTGGAACCAGGTAATCGTGATGTGCATTTTTGCAAACTGTGCCTTTGTTTACAAGCTTTTTAAAACCCCCGTCTCCAAATTTGTCCCAGTACCGAACGAGGTAATCATATCTCATGCCGGAAACCTGGATGCCGACAATTAGCTTTGGCTTTTCTGATGGAATGATCCTGTCCTGGGCATTTAGTTCACACACAGATGCAAAGAAAAGAAGTGATGCAAAAACTATTTTCATACGCTCTATCATATATCTTCTTTTAAAAAACACAAATATCTTCCACTCACCGGTAGTTTTTCAGTGTTCAAAAGTAATCACCAGGTTTCAGGAGATCAAAAATCTTTTTCAGCTTTTAATAACAATTATTCAGGGCAAAAAAGCTTACCCGTTCAGGCAATGATGTGGAAAGATATTCTCCTCTCCGGTAAAAACTTTATTTCAGTAAATTTATTATGATAAACAGGCAGGTTATTTATCATCCGATTACTTTCCTTTGATAATCTTAAGTCGTGAATTGAAATGTTCCGATCGCAGAACGAGAACATACATTCCGGGTGAACCAATATGGGGTGAAATGCTGAACTCGTTCCTACCTCTCTCCATCAGGAAAAAACGCTCGTCGAGAAGAATGCCCTGCATGGAATATATGCTGGTATAAACGTAATCTTCATCCAGGCTGTGAATGATAAGGCTAAACTCATCGTAGAAGGGATTGGGATCGGTTTTGGCCGAGTATTCACTCTCCGTGGCCAATGGATCCAATGCCACATTGATCTCCGTCCTTAAATAATTTTCAATCGTAGTTGGGTCGGTCTCCAAAGTTACATAACCGTCTGCAGATATGGTCAAGGAATAGGTTCCACTGATAAGGAACCTTGTAAAGCTGCCATCTTTCCGGCATTGTATTTCAGAATGCAATCGGTCATGCTCCGGTATTGAAATCGTAGCTTCTACGCCTTTTCCGTTCACTGCATCGGTTACATGCCCGTACAATCCATAATTCGACTGCCGGATAAGGTTCAGCATCGACGCCCTGTTGAGATCCCAGAACGAATTCAGCTGGTTTGCGGGCGGCATTTTTTCTTCAGATAGCTCAATAGTAACTTCACGTCCGAATAAAAACCAGGTGACATAATCCTGTCTTCCCCCGTGTACTTCGTACCAGTCAAATCCATCGGTAATCCCGTTGTTAAGATCATTCATGTATGAGCTTTGAGTCTTGCTGGCAGTATCGGCATATTCATGGCCGATAAACATGAACCACTCGTCATCTGCATGCCGGTCTACCCACGTATCGAAGGGATAATTGAAAACTTCGGCACCTCCATGGAAATTTGCCGAGAGAGCAGGCGGATTGGTTCCCATGTAATCCATCATCGCTATGTTTTCAGGTTGCCAGTTACGGCCGTCGGGGTGATCACCATTCTTTGGATCGGGATAGTTACGGTTTAGGTCGGCAAGGTTGGAGTTAGCCCTTATGGCGCCAAAAATGGTTGTATCCGATTCATAGTATGTACCATCAGGGTTCGACAGCGGATTAATAACAATGATCTTATCCCTATAAATATCTTCGATGTCGGGGAGGGTATTTCCCGTAAGCAGGTAGTTTATTAACCTTAACATAAGAGAGTAGCCCGTCACTTCGTCGCCATGGATGGAAGATGTATAAAATACTTCAGGTACCGTACCACGTTGATAATGACCACCATTAAGTACCGCCGCCAGGATTAATCTGCCCCGGGGAGTGACACCGATGGTATCGATGGTACAGATCTCAGGCCATGTATCGGCGAAGTATTCCATGATCTCCAGGTATTGGTTCCAGGTTGGATAGGCTGTACCATTTAGTACTTCATCAGGACCGGCAGCCATGTGTGGGATCGTTTTTTCTGAAGGTGGTACCAGAAGGGTCAGGTCGCTGAGATGAGCCCGTATGTAAGTTGAATCGGCGGGATGAAAGTACAGAAATACAGAATCACCTTTAATCCGGTCGATGCTGACACCTGGTGGGAGGTAAGCCGCAGCTTTTAGTTTGCCCGTATTCATGACAACATATATCTCACCTCGTTCTTTCAAAGCATCGAACAAAGGATCCCGGGAAACCTGGGCACCAAGCCCGATATCCTTCATAAGGAAAAAAACAAGGCATATCAGAATCCGGCCTCTCATCGCATCTCGTTTTGTGACAAAGATATAAAAAGGCATCAGGTAGAAACAGTAGCGGAGAATTTATCTTTTCACAGGATCACTGCCCGTCTTTGCTGTTATACGTTAAACCGGATATGAAGGACGTCCCCGTCACCAACCACATAATTTTTGCCTTCCAGAGCAAGTTTTCCTGCCTCTTTGCAGGCATGCTCCGTTCTATACTTTATGTAATCATCATATCTGATGACCTCTGCGCGAATAAATCCCCGTTCCAGGTCACTGTGGATCACGCCGGCGGCCTGGGGTGCCGTCATACCTTTGTGAATCGTCCAGGCCTTGACTTCCTTTGGCCCGGCTGTAAAGAACGACTGCAGATCGAGAAGGGAGTACGCTGAACGAACTAGTTTGTTCACTCCCGGTTCCTTAAGACCCACATCAGACAGAAATTCCATCCTGTCAGCCTGCTCTTCAAGTTCCGAGATCTCAGCTTCCAGTGCTGCAGCGATAACCAGAACTTCCGTGTTTTCATCCTTAACAGCCTCCCTGACAGCATCAACATATGCATTCCCGTTCACTGCCGAAGCCACGTCAACGTTACACACATAAAGCACAGGCTTATTGGTGAGCAGAAAGAGATCGTCGATGAAGCGGCGGTCGTTGTCCGAAACCTGAGCTGACCTGGCCGACTGGAAATTTTCCAGGTGCTCATGGAAGACCTTAAGCACTTCAACGCCATGTTTAGCATCCTTATCGCCCGTTTTAGCAACCCGTTCAAGACGCTGAATTTTCTTTTCAACCGATTCAAGGTCTTTGATCTGCAGTTCCAGGTCAACGGTTTCTTTGTCTCTGACCGGGTTGACAGAACCTTCAATATGCGGCAGTTTATCATCATCAAAGCACCGCAGCACATGGATGAGGGCATCGCTATTCCTTATGTCGCCCAGGAACTGGTTTCCAACGCCTTCACCTTTACTTGAACCTCTGGTAAGGCCAGGAATATCGAGAATGTCAACCGTTGCGGTTACAATTTTCTGTGGATTGACGAGCTCTGCAAGCCTGTCAAGCCGGGGATCAATGACATTTACAACTCCAATGTTCGACTTATTAGAAGTGAAGGCATAATTGCTCGACTCTGCCTTAGTATTTGAAAGACAGTTGAACAGGGTAGTTTTTCCTATATTGGCAGCGCCGATAATACCACATTGAAGACCCATACGAATCTGTTTTTATTTAGCTGCAAAAATACATTTTTTTAACTGTGTTTTGAGAAGAAATCCCGGTAATATCTCCCATATTGGTCGATCGGGTCCAAAATCGGGGGCAATGACCTTAAATACACCCGGATATTCCCACACCGATCATCGTTATTCAGAAGCAGGTAAAATTGTCATTGGGCTTTAACTTTAGTAAAGAAAAATGTAATTTTACAAACTTCAAAAAAACATAAACAAACAAGCCTATCATTTATGAACAAATCGATTGTAAATACAGCATCAGATAATATCAGGGTCCTGTCTGCAGCCATGCCGGAGAAAGCCAATTCGGGCCATCCGGGGGGCGCAATGGGAGGAGCCGACTTCATCAACATCCTGTTTTCAGAATACCTCCTCTTTGACCCTGACGATATGACCTGGGCTAACCGCGACCGGTTCTTTCTCGATCCCGGGCATATGTCACCGATGCTATACTCCATCCTTGCTATGTTTGGGAAATATTCGATGGATGAACTTTCCAATTTCCGCCAGTGGGGCAGTCCTACGCCCGGGCATCCCGAGCTGGATGTAAACCGTGGTGTCGAGAACACTTCAGGACCGTTGGGCCAGGGCCATACCAATGCCGTCGGTGCTGCCATCGCAGCCAAATTCCTCGCCGCACGTTTTGGTTCATGGATCAATCAGAAAATCTATTCTTATATTTCTGATGGTGGCGTACAGGAAGAAATATCTCAGGGCGCCGGACGACTGGCAGGCCATCTCGGATTGGGGAACCTGATCATGTTTTACGATTCGAATGATGTACAGCTCTCCACAACCACGGACCACGTGACGCATGAGGATACCGAAGCCAAATACAAAGCCTGGGACTGGCATGTTGTGACCATCAACGGAAATGATCAGGATGCAATCCGACAGGCACTCGACAACGCCCTGAAGGAAGAGGACCGGCCGAGCCTAATCATTGGGAAAACGGTTATGGGTAAAGGTTCTGTGGATGAATCAGGAGAGAGCTTTGAAGGCAAGGTTTCAACACATGGCCAGCCGCTCTCTGCGGCAGGTGCCTCATTCGAAAAGACCATCGCCGGTCTGGGTGGTGATCCGCAAAATCCCTTTGTCATTTTCCCAGACGTTAAGGAATATTTCAGCGAGATCGTCCGAAAAAAGAAATCTAAGGTTGCCGAAAGAAGGGCTAAGCAGACGGAATGGGAAGAAATGAACCCCGAACTGGCCCGGAAATATCATTCGTACTTCAGTAATGCGATCCCTGACTTCGATTTTTCGCAAATTGAACAGAAGGAAAACGTAGCCACACGCGCTGCATCAGGAACTGTTCTGGGTCATTTCGCCAAACACATCAACAATATGATCGTTGCTTCGGCCGATCTTTCCAACTCGGATAAGACAGATGGTTTTCTGAAGAACAGCAAGGAACTTCAGAGGGGTGATTTCTCCGGCGCGTTTCTCCAGGCAGGCGTATCGGAACTGACCATGGCCGCGGTATCCAACGGTATCGCACTGCATGGAGGTGTTATCGCAGTTTGCGGAACATTTTTCGTGTTCTCGGATTATATGAAGCCTGCCGTCAGACTGGCAGCTCTTATGAAGCTGCCGGTAAAATATGTATGGACACACGATGCCTTCAGGGTCGGTGAAGACGGACCTACCCACCAGCCCGTGGAACATGAAGCACAGCTCAGGCTGCTGGAACACCTTCACAATCACCACGGTGAGAGATCCATGCTTGTTCTCAGACCCGCTGACGGCCCGGAAACAACCGTAGCATGGAAAATGGCACTTGAGAACACTGAAACGCCCACAGCGTTGATCCTGTCACGCCAGGGGATCAAGAACCTTCCTTCACCTGTAGGTTCAAGCCGCAAAAATGAAGCAATGAATGCCAGTATGGGCGCCTATATCGTTAAAAAACCAGAGAATATTCCCGATCTTGTCCTCGTTGCTAACGGCTCCGAGGTATCTACGCTGATCGAGGGAGCAAAACTCCTTGAAGAAAAAATGAAGATAGAGGTACAGGTTGTTTCCGCGATATCGGAAGGGCTCTTCCGGGATCAGGATCCGGCTTATCAAAGAATGGTCCTCCCTCCAACTGTTCCGACCATCGGGCTGACCGCAGGACTGCCCGTCACTCTCGCAGGCCTCGTCGGATCCAAAGGTATGGTTATCGGAATGGAGACTTTTGGATTTTCAGCACCCTATGAGGTACTCGATGAGAAACTGGGATATAACGCAGAAAACGTCTGCCAGCAGGCCGAATTATTCATGCAGGGCTGGGAAGAAAAGGAAGCTAAGCCCTCATTTTGATGAAGCTCCATCCGCGCGCTGTTCCGGATAACCAAATAATTTATCTCGAATCGTATGAAATATCCTTTCATCCTTACTTTTTGCATCGGTATGATGTTTACTGCCTGCAAAACTGGCAGTAAAACGAAAACCACGGAGGACATTCCACGGCGGTTCTTCTCCGATAAGAGCTACTGGAACCAGCCTGTCCCGGAAGATGCAACCGCAGACCCTGAGAATGACAGGTGGATTGCCATGCTAAAAAGTGAGCCCACCGGGAATAATATCGGTATCAATACCACAAAATGGACAGTCCCTGTGTTTGAGGTCGACAGCACTACACCATTGATTGAGGTAAAACTTCACTATCTCAGTAAAAGGGAAAAACAGGTCTGGGAAAGCAGCCGGGAACATTTCGGCCACGGACCCGGATTTTCACCGGTGCCCATTCCGGCACATGCCAGGCCCGATCCACAGGAAGATGCACATATTGCCCTTATCGACCGCGAACGAGGTATTGCCTGGGATTCATGGGGAATGCGGCAGCTTTCCGACGGCAGCTGGGAGTCGAACACCGGCATGAAATATGACTTGTACGGAAGCGGCGTATTCAACACCGATGATCTGGGTGTGGTGAACGGTGAGAGTGTCCATTTTCACGGTCCCGGCAGAGCTTCCGGCGTTCCGGTTATCGCCGGACTGATCATGTATGATGAAGTGAAAGCTGGTGAGATCAGACATAAACTGTCTATTGCCTGCCGTTTTTCAGCTCTGCAGGAATTCGTTTTTCCCGCAGCCTGGACCGACGGCTTCACAAAAGGCGGAATTCCCGAAGGTGCCGTTATTCAGCTCAAACCTGGTCTCAACATAAATATGTTCGGACTTACTGACGGTGAGAAAGTCGTAGCCAGAGCACTTCAGCGCTACGGTGCCGTTGTTGTGGATGTTGCCGGTGGGAGTCCGCTCTACGCGGAAAACCTTAGCTATGATTCTACACGGACGTGGACCGGTATACTAAGGGAATGGGAGGGTGGAATTAACAATATCCCGATCGAAAATTACCGGATACTGAAGGTCGAAAATGTGATCCATATGGGAGATGTCAGAACCCGATCTAAGAGAGAACGGGAAGAAGACTGAGTATAACAGAAAATACCCTTTTCAACAGGAGCTAAGGAAATTATTGATACTGAAGTCAGTCCTGGCCGGGCTATGACGACACAGGTAATCCTCACTTTCAGCGAATAATCCTGCAACCTTTCTGTCTCCTGCCCTACTTTTTATGCAACCTGGAAAATGGCTAAAACAACAGGTATTCCCTCAGATCGGAACGCAGTATGCGGTAAAGTTCATCCATGTCATTTGATTGTGTCTCACAAAACACAAAGCCGAAAAGTGGCCACACTGCATGATCAACGGGTCTGATCTCCAAAGGATTTCGAAAATTTTCCGATAACCTGGCAAAATCGAAACCGGTGATTCTGTCACCCCTGATACCCGTACTGTTGTCCAGGACAACCAGGCTGTACGTAAGACCTGACTTCAGAGCAGTAATGCTGTTCCAGTCCGGTTCTTTGCCCCAGTGATAATATTCATAGGAATTAAATCCCCAGGCATGCCAGGTAAGGTCGGCCGTGGTACACCAACCTCCGAAACGCATTGGGTTCACCTCAATGGGGATGATCCTGCCATCGCCGGTAATGCGTACCTCCACATGTGCCGGAAAATTAACCAACCCTGCCAAATTACCCATATCGGTAAGAAAGTTGTTGATGTCGGGAAGCCGGCTTTCAATAATTTCCTTTGAAGTGATGTACACCCTGTCACTGACATCATGTTCAGACGAGAAAAGGTGCAGGAGAATGCCCAGTATCACAGCCTTTCCCTCACGGTTATAATAGCAGTCAACAGCATATTCCTCCCCCTCAATGCACTCTTCAATTATAAAATCGTCAACATTGAGAACCTCCCGCGGGTATAGATTGCTGATCCCTATTGCTTCCTCACTGATCTCCCTGATCACTGCATCCCAGGATCCTGCATCATCCACCCTGTGCACACCAAGACTAAAAAATCCTGTAGAGGGTTTTATGATAAGAGGGAATGGCCACCCGTCGGGCTTTAGTTGCGACAGTTCATCCAGCCGGACTTTACGGTAGAAAAAATCAGGATACAACGGCTTAAGCAGATCACGAAACGCAGCCTTATCCTTGAATAACCTTATCTTTTGAGGGATGCCTGTGAATTCAAGATGCTTTTCAATCCATTGGATACTATTTTCGGAACTGGCATAAAGGGGCAACCCTCCCGACGCCCTGAAAGCAAGCACGGCATCATTCTCGGAAATGAGCGGGAAGGCTTCAGCACCAAGCAAGGAGCCAGCGTCGGAAGTACCTATTACAGGAAAACTGTTTTTCTTTATTGTTTCTTTAAGGAAGCCTGAAACATACGGTTTATCAATGATTATCATTCAGGTACAGGTTAGAAAAAATTATGGGACTGCTTCAACTATCAGGATATGATACTCCTACCTTCGGCCATTACCTCGGAAACAGCCCGACCGGTTTTTGTGCCGGTTAAAACTGATGAAAGGCATCCGACACAAATCCGAGAACTTCGGGAAGTGAAGCCCTCCAGTATGTCCAGCTATGATGACCATCCCTGACACGGTATTCGTGGGGTATTTCCCTCTTCCGTAAGGCAATATGGGCCATACTATTACCTTCATAGAGAAAATCATCATCACCGATGTCAATATACCAGCGAACTGACTTCAGCTGATCTTCCGGAAGGTTGTTGATCAGCCATAGGGCGCTATGCTGCTGAAAATAGGCTTCCATCACCTTATCGGAATATTTCGCACCATCCCTGAGGTATCTTACCTTTGCCTCATCATACGAAATGGGTCCGACAGAGGCGCTCAAAGGACAGGCGGATGAAAACATATCAGGGTGGTGAAGTGCGTACATAAATGTTCCGCCACCGCCCATCGACAAGCCGGCAATGGCACGATAATGCTTCTCCGCTTTAACACGGTATGTTGATTCCACATAGGGTAAAAGCTCCTGGAAAAAGAAATCCTCATACCGCCACTCATTGGCTATATCATTAAAATAACCCCTCTTCCCTGTATTTGCATCAGGCATAACGATAATCATGGGTGTAGCTTTGCCGGATTTTATGGCTTCGTCTGCAATACGCAGCACTTCTCCGAATTGCACCCAACCGGTCTGATCGTCGCCAGAGCCATGAAGGAGATACAGTACCGGATAACTACGTTCCGAAGTTTCATAATCGGGAGGCAGATAAATAGCGAATTTGCGATCCCCATTCAGAATTTTACTAGAAACACTGAGGTTATCAAACACTTTGCCCGACTGCGCAAGTACCGAAGAAGATACAAACAAGCAAATCATTAGTAAAGGCATGAAAAGATTTTTCATAACAAATGAATTTTAGGTGATAGAGCTTTTACTTTCCGGAGCATGCATGTCTGGCAAGCTGATGGAATATTTTCTGATTTTCAACGTAATCAGCGTTACCCTTAGTAAACTCCGGCGAACTGAATACAATATTAACGAAAATTCCCCAGATCACACATAGGCTCACAACATGTACTTCTTTCTGTGTAGTCGGTAAAAACATTCCCGGATCCTGGCAAATGACGGGTTGAAGCCTCCGTTTCCCTGATTTTCATTCTTATGATACTGTACAACAGTTAAAAACTTCCATCCATAGGAGATTTTCTGGTAAGGCAGGAAGTGATAACTTTAGCGATGAAAACTTTTCTTAGAGAATTTACGTTATAGGTGAATACATGCATGCCCTGAATTATAAACAATTTCTTCTCGCTTTCCTGTTTCTTCCTGCCCTGGTTCTGAACCTCAGGGCTCAGGATGTGAAACCGGTAAGGTCCTCGCAACTTACACGAATCCTGTTTGTTTTTGATGCGTCACAGAGCATGTCCGGTACCTGGGAGAGTGATGAAAAGATCAACATAGCCCGTAAGATCCTCATCGATATCGTCGACAGCCTTGAACATGTTGATAATCTCCAGATGGCACTCAGGGTATATGGACATCAGAGCCCGGTTCCACCGCAAGACTGCAGCGACACCAGGCTTGAAGTGCCGTTTGCCATAAACAATGCCTCCAGGATCAGGTTGAAACTGAAATCTATTACTCCCCGGGGCACCACACCAATTGCGCATTCCCTTGAACTCGCTGTTACCGACTTTCCTCCATGCACAAACTGCCGCAATATCATTGTCCTCATAACTGACGGGATCGAAGCCTGTGACGGGGATCCCTGTGCAGTCTCCCTCGAACTGCAACGGAGAGGAATTATCCTGAAACCCTTTGTTATCGGCATCGGTCTGGATCCCGGATTCAGGGAAACATTCGAATGTGTGGGCTATTATTATAATGCCAGGCAGGAGAACAGATTCAAACAAACCCTTGGCTTTGTCATCAACCAGGTGCTCAATCAAACAACCGCCCAGGTAGACCTGCTTGATGAAAACGGTATACCGCTGGAAACAAATGTAAATATGACATTTTCTGACAGGTATACGGGCAGGGTGGTATATAATTACGTGCATACCATGAACGTCAAAGGTGTTCCCGACACCCTTGAACTAGATCCTCTTATGACCTACCGTCTAAAAGTACACACTATTCCCCCGGTAATCGCCGACAGTGTAACGGTTACTCCTGGAAAACACACTGTGATCTCTCTTTATGCCCCGCAGGGCTACCTGGTGATTAAAACCTCGCGGGGAAATGAATATGAGAACGTCCCCATTCTTATCAGGAAGCACGGCCATATGGAAACCCTGAATAATCAGAAGATCGGCCAGATAGAGAAGTACATCACAGGGAAATATGATATTGAGATCCCCATCCTACCCCGGCTGAACATTGAAGATGTTGACATTCTGCAAAGTCATACCACCACACTGGAGATCTCAGGACCAGGAAGTGTGACGTTCAATTCAACAGGGCATGGATTCGGGAGCCTGTATGTCCTTGAGAACGGAGATCAGAATTGGATCACCAATCTTAACCCGGCCCTCCGTCAACAGGAATTACTTCTTCAGCCGGGATCTTACCGGGTCGTATTCCGTCCGGCAACAGCCAAAGAAAGTGTATTTACAATCTCGAAGGATTTCAGGGTACGGGAAGGGGACCGTTTCACCGTAAATATGTATTGACACTGCCACTGTCAAAAACCGGATTCCAGGGCAGGTATAAAAGTCTGGCTTGTAATCCCGGGGTTCACGTAGCAGGGTTCTTTTGCCGGTCCGTTAAACCTTTTTCGGACCCGTGAGTCAAACTAGCAGATTCTTGATAACGGCCAGAGATGCAGGAATATTCCGAAAAAGAATTAGTCAGACAATTCAAAGAAAACAACGGCAAAGAGGAGGTATTCAATGTCATCGTCCTCAGGTTTCGTGAGCGGCTGTACTGGCATATCAGGAAAATGGTATACCGACACGAGGATGCCGATGATATCCTGCAGAATACCTTCATCAAGATCTGGAATAATCTGGCACAATTCAGGGAAGATTCAAATCTATATACCTGGATATATCGTATTGCCACAAATGAAACGCTGACCTTTATCCGGAATTCAAAGCAAAACCGTTTTGCTGCATGGCATACCGTGGAAGATGACCTTGCGGGGACACTTCAGGACGAAGAATATTTCAATGGCGACGAACTTCAGAAAAAACTAATGCTGGCCGTGGCAAAATTGCCGGAAAAACAACGCCTGGTTTTCAATATGAAATATTTTGACGAAATGAAATACGAGGATATCTCAGAAATCCTGACGACCTCCGTTGGTGCTCTCAAAGCATCGTATCACCATGCAATAAAAAAAATAGAAAAATACATTAATGAGGATTAAACCATTTGTAACTTTATAAGTCAAAGCATAAAGCGTTAATTATGACCGCTAAGAAAACAGACAGGATCGGTCTTGAAGATATTCCAAAAGAGAACCCTTTCAGGGTTCCTGCAGGTTATTTTGAAGATTTCACCTCAAGACTGAACCAGCGGAAAGCGGAAGAAAATCCTGCTCCGCTGCGTCTCCGGGGGATGAGGCGGCGCGCCATCCGTTCCCACCTTGCACTGGCGGCAACAATCCTGGTTCTCTTAGCCTTCTCCTTTGCAACGATCCGGTTCCTGATTAACAAAAATGATTGGTCACATAAAGGTAAATTCACGTATGCACAAGCAGTGGAAGATGATATAGAAAATTATGACCTCGACCAACTGACGGAAATTTACGGCACCAATCTAAATCTGGAACAGGAGCCAGAGTCAAAGTCCGACAGCCTGTCCTATACCGAAGCCGTGATCACATATCTCATGAATGAAGATGTGGATCTAAGTCTGCTAGTGGATGACTTTTAAACTAATGCACATGACAACTCATGAAAAGATTTTCAGAAAATTCTTTATCCTGCTTTTGGCGTTAATGCCCTGGATTACTCTACTTTCTCAGAATACGCCCTTGCAGGACAGAGTAAAAGAACAACAGGTAGCATTTTTCACCGGTAAGTTAAACCTGAGTACGGCTGAAGCTGAAAAGTTTTGGCCACTTTACAACGACTACTCAAACCGTCGGGAGACCATCCGGATCGAAGGTCGCAATTTACTGCGGTCGGTGGCATTGAATGGTGACAATATGAGCGAGGAGGAAATGGCAGGAACAATGCAAAAATACATTGAAAACCAAAATCTTGAACATGAATTGTTCCTCGAATACAATAAAAAATTCAAGAAAATACTTCCCGTGGAAAAGGTGATGATGATCTATGTAGCCGAAAATCAATTCAAGCAATACCTGCTGAATCAGATCAGGGAGAACAGGCGTGTCGGCAGAGGTCCCGGGCGATTCTGATCAGAAAGCCAGGAAAAAAGAACTTCCGATGCCCCGTTCCGAAGTGACATAGATCGTTCCCCGATGAAGTTGCATAATTTGCTGACACACGCTCAGACCAATTCCTGAACCTTTTTTCTTCGTCGAAAAGAAAGGTATGAAAATGTCCGACAGGATCTCAGCCGGTATTCCCGGTCCATTGTCATGAACCTCAATCAAAGGAGACCCGGGCGCACCGGAGATACGAACCGAAACAATGCAGTTCTCCCTGCCATCAAGTGCTTCCGCAGCATTTCGAATTATGTTTATAAGCGCTCGTGAAATCATCTCGCGGTCGATCTTAACCTTGTAATCATGTTCTCCCGCATCGACGATCGTTTTAATTCCTTTCTCAAGGAGTTCCTGTTTCATGAAAACCAACGTTTCATGTACAAGGGACGACAGACTGGCTTGTTCAAATCTCGCTTCTGGTAACTTCGATACAGCCTTGTACTTTGCGATGAAATGCATAAGACCATTCGTCCTTTCCGCAATGGTAGCAGCAGATTCCTTCATATCATTCAGAACCTCTTTTGAAAGAGTACCGTTGCTTGCATTTTGTGATTCAAGCTCTTCAAGGATAGTATGGCTCAACGAATTGATCGGCGTAACAGAATTCATAATCTCATGGGTCATCACCCTGATAAGCTTCTGCCACGATTCTACTTCACGTTCGTCGAGCTCACTTTTAATATCGTGTACCGAGCAAAGTTTGTACTTTTTATCTTTCGCCCTGAATTCAGTAAGTCGGAGCGCCAGCTGGACAGGTTTGCCACTGATCATCGCGCTCACGATCTTCCTCTCACCGGCTTTACCCTCATTTAGGAAAGTATACAGAGGAATACAGTTTTTTCCGAGTGAGCCTATATCCTTAATGATTTTTCCGGTAATTTGCTGAAAAGAGGCATTTGAGAAGACCACTTTCCCCTCATCATTGACACAAACCAAACCCGTGCTAACATTTGATACCACATATTTTAGTAATTGGAATTGGGTCTCTGCCTCATCTCTCGAATGTCGTATATCATCAAGTATCTTATTCAGAACACCGCTTAGTTTCGAAAAGTCAGCCTGTGATTCAGGTAAACTGGTCTGCCGTGAATAATCCTGCTGAAGTACATTTCCGACAAAGCTTGCGATCTCCCTGTTTGATCTGTCCAGAAATCTGAAAAGCTCCAACACCTCTGCAGCGATAAGGAGACTGAACACAACGATGGTGACATACCGCTGATCCGAAAAGATGGAATATACAGTAATCAGCAGGCTAAGAAAAAGTAGCGTAACACGTGCTATGATTTTAACCCTGTAAAAACGGAATATCATATTTCTTCATTTTACGGTAAAGTGTTGACCTCCCCAATCCTAGTGTATAAGCAGCCCGGGAGATATTATACCTGCATGACTTCAGGGCTTCAAGGATGGCAATTTTCTCAATGTCATCCATCTTGCGGCTTCCTGTTGCCACTGTTAATTTCAGTGTCAACGGGAAATCGGCAGGCGACAGCATATCCATGTCTGAAAGGATCACAGCCCTCTCAACCATATGCATCAGTTCCCGCACATTACCAGGCCAGCCATATTCTGAGAGTTTTTGATATGCCGAAGCGGATACACCTTGAACAGGCCGATGATATTTCTGCGTGTAAATCCCGAGGAAGTACTCCGTCAGCGGTCTGATATCTTCCGTTCTGTGCCTTAATGGCGGCAAAGTAATTTCAACAGTGTTAATGCGGTATAAAAGATCTTCACGGAAAGATCCTTCTTCCACCATTCCATGAATATCCCGATTTGTGGCTGATATGAGCCGGATGTCTACAGGGACTTCATGACTGCTACCAACGGGTATGATACTACGGTTTTGTATAGCCGACAAAAGTTTTTGCTGAAGAGTGATCGGCAGGTTACCAATTTCATCGAGAAAAAGTGTTCCTCTGTCCGCCGTTTCAAACCGTCCTGTTCTATCCTGCCTGGCATCAGTAAAAGCACCTTTTTTGTGTCCGAACAATTCACTTTCGAACAGTGACTCATTAATCGTACCAAGATCAACATTCACGAATACACCTTTATCTCGTGAAGAGATCCGGTGTATCGCCCTGGCAATAAGTTCCTTACCTGTCCCATTTTCCCCAAGAATAAGGATGTTCGCATCCGATGGGGCTACTTTTTTTATTATCTGGAAGACATCTTTCATCGCAGCCGACTCACCGATGAAGCCTTCAAATTGTCTTTCAATGTCATGCATCAAAACAGTTTTCTGATCCTGTAACAACTGTATCTCCCTGCCTGACATACGTAATTTCATTGCATTTCTCACTGATGTCTGAAGCCTCCTGTTATCCCAGGGTTTTGTAATGAAGTCGGAAGCTCCCGCCTGCATGGCTTTCACTGCCAGATCAATGTCTCCATATGCCGTCATGACAATAATAAAAATATCCGGATCCTTCCCGAGAAAAAGTTTAATCAATTCAAGCCCCTCTTCTCCACTCTTGCTGCCTGGTGTGAAATTCATGTCCAGGATAAGGAGGTCGAATTCCCCCGCCCGAAAAGATTCCAGGTACTTATGGGGATCAACAGATACTACCGTAGCAGGGAATTCCTTTTTCAGCACCATTTTGGCAGCAGTGAGAATGCCTGGATCGTCGTCGAGGATGAGGATCTTTTCTTTAACTTGTACCATGCCCTCAGGTGTTTTCTATATAAAAATACAATAATTGTATCAAATTGAGACAGGAATGTTTTACAAACGGACAGTTCTGTCTGGATTCTCCGAGAGTGATATGAAATTAAGTAATTAATATTAAGTTATTTAAATCTATTGGTATCAGCTTTGAGACGATAAGGATAAATCTAAACCTGAAAAAATGATCTTAAACGTACTGAAAACCGCACTCAGAAATTTTATACGGAATTTACAATACTCATTTATAAACCTTTTTGGATTCTCCATCGGTCTACTCAGCTTTCTTATTATCATTATTTACGTGAATCATGAAAACCACTACGACCGATTTCATAAAAACGGAAAAAGGTTGTACAGGGCCGGCTGGATCATGAAATCCCCAAACAGCGAAGAACGACTGGCCGTATCGACAGCAGCATTTGGCCCTTCACTTTTCGAAGAGTTCCCCCAGGTAATCGATTTCAGCCGTTTCAGTACTCCACAGGAAGGCTACCTTAATTACAACAAGAATGATTATAAAACGGAAAAATTAATGTATGCCGACTCATCGCTATTCAGGATGTTCAGTTTCAAATTACTACGGGGTGATAAAAGCCGCTGTCTGAAAGATCCGTACAGCATTGTTCTTACTAAGTCGTTGGCTGATAAAATTTTCGGAGGTGAGGATCCGATGGGTAAGAGTCTGAAATGGAACAAGCTCCGGATATTTTCCGTCACTGGAATTGCCGAAGATCCTCTGTCGAATTCACACCTTGACTTTTCAGCCCTGGTAAGCTTTTCAACCTTGTATTCCTACGACAACACTTACCTTGACTGGAATGGTGGTGTGTCTTATTACACCTATATTCTCCTTGCTGAAAATTCGGAAATAAGCGCAACGGATACTTTAGTCGGCAACTTTATGCATAAGCATATTAATTATCTCTATGAACCAGCGGGCTGGAAGATCACTCCCATCTTCCAGCAGATGAAGGATATTTACCTTGATAACAGCGTGATAGGAGGGATGACCGGGAATCCTGTCCATAATTTCATTTACCTGATCACTGCTATTTTCATTCTTATCCTGGCCTGTATTAATTTTATGAATCTTTCCACTGCAAGATATACAAGCAGAGCCGGCGAAGTCGCTGTAAGGAAAACTTTTGGTGCAACGAGGGGGCAAGTGATCCGTCAGTTCCTGGGTGAATCACTCCTGATGACATTCCTTGGAATGATCATTGCCATGGTTCTGCTTGAAGCGGCCATGCCGGTATTCAGAAATCTCAGCGGAAAGGATATCACCATATATAACTCCGATAACCTTTGGATACTCTGCTCACTCCCTCTGATAATTTTTCTTATTAGTCTTATTGCAGGCAGTTACCCTGCCTTCTATCTTTCATCATTCACCCCGTTACATATTTTGAGATCAACTGGCAGGAAGGGAAAACTCGGGATAAGCTTCCGCAATTTCCTGGTCCTGTTCCAGTTTTCTGTAGGCATTGTGTTAATTTTGAGCACGATAATGGTTTATAAACAAGTCCGTTATCTCAGAGATCATGATCTTGGTTTCGACAAAGAAAACCTTGTGATATTTCCGATGACGAGCATGGATTTCAGACAAAAACAAGATCTGGTCCAGCAGGAAATCATGAAACTTCCCGGGGTGGTTTCTACTTCTGCCATTTCATTTATCCCTGGCATAACAAATTACAGGGAAGGATTTACACTGGAGGGTATGGATAAAGGGGCTCTCATTAACAGGCTGGCCGGTGATTATGGGATGATCAGGACCCTGGGACTGGAGGTAAAAGAAGGTCGCAGTTTCTCACGTGAATTCAGCACTGACCAATCTGCCTATATGGTGAATGAAAGCCTGGTACGATTTGCCGGATGGGACGACGCAATCGGAAAATCTATAAGCAGGGACGGGGAGCATAAAGTAATCGGTGTGCTAAAGGATTTTAATTTTACCGGCCTGAACCAGCCCATCACACCATTGATCATCAATCTAATCCCCTATGATGCATACAACAGTATTCTCGTCAGGTACAAAACCGACAACATTAAAAAATTGCTTTCAGGGATTGAAATCGCCTGGAAGGACATCGACCAGGATGAGCCCTTCGACTACAATTTCGTAAGTGCTGAACTGGAGAACCTGTATCGTTCCGATATGAAATTCGGACAAATATTCCTGACATTTGCTATTCTTGCCATCATCATTGCAGCACTGGGTCTTTTCGGTCTTGCATCATTTGAAGCAGAACGGCGAACAAGAGAAATTGGAATAAGAAAAGTTATGGGTTCAACCGCATTTGGAATTGTTCGCATTCTGGTTGGGAAATTCACCTTCTGGGTAGTGATGTCCAATATTATCGCATGGCCTGTGGCATGGTTGATCATCCAACGCTGGCTCGATAATTTTGCCTATAAAACTGAAACTTCCATTTTGATATTTGTTCTGGCCGGCTTATTTTCCCTGCTTATTGCACTCATGACCGTGACCATAAAAAGTTTACATACTGCACAACGTAACCCGGTGTATGCGTTACGGCACGAATAGCGGTCATACCTCAACCACCTGCAAAAAATTTACGGTTTGGTTGATATCGGTATACATTACATCGTCTTCCTCGAGGAAACTGACAACTGACCTGTATTTACCAAGGAACTTTTCAAGAAAGGGCGAAGTCTTTGCCGGCCTTCTGAAATCCATTGCCTGAGCTGCATTATATAGTTCGATGGCGAGTATCCGTTCGAGATTCTCCATAACCTTATAGGCCTTTACCGCTGCGTTGGCGCCCATACTGACATGGTCTTCCTGACCCTGTGATGATTCAATACTGTCAACAGACGATGGTGTGCAAAGCTGCTTGTTATGGCTTACCATTGAAGCTGCGGTATATTGTGGTATCATGAATCCCGAATTCAGGCCAGGGTTAGCTACAAGGAACGGAGGAAGCCCGCGGTCGCCGGAAACGAGCTGATAAGTGCGCCGTTCGGATATATTTCCAAGTTCCGACATAGCAATGGCGAGATTATCCAGGGCGAGGGCAAGCGGTTGTCCGTGGAAATTCCCGGCAGAAATGATCAGATCTTCATCAGGGAAGATGGTGGGATTATCGGTGACCGAATTGATCTCGTTTTCAAAAACATATGCCACATAGTTGATCGAATCCTTTGATGCGCCGTGCACCTGCGGGATACATCTGAAGGAATAGGGATCCTGAACATTTTTCTTATCCCTGTTCATCAGCTCACTGCCGGCGAGGATTGCACGAACTTTATCGGCAGTGAGCTTCTGGCCTTCGTAGGGTCTGATGGCTTGTATCAACGGATGGAAGGGTTCGATGCGGCCATCAAAAACATCGAGGGAAAGCGCCCCGATAATATCCGCCAATTCGGAGAGTTTAAAAACTTTCAGACAGAGATAGACGCCATAAGCGCTCATGAACTGTGTCCCATTCAGTAAGGCCAGTCCTTCCTTTGAACGCAGATCGATAGGCTCAAGTCCTTCTTCCAGGAGGACAGACCCCGTATCACGTTTCTTTCCATGGTGGTAAACTTCACCCAGTCCGAGCAACGGAAGACTCATGTGTGCCAGGGGTGCCAGGTCGCCGGATGCACCTAGAGAACCGTACTGATAGACCACCGGAAGAATATCGTGATTGTAAAAATCCGCGAGTCGCTCAACGGTCTGCAATTGCACACCTGAATTTCCATACGACAGCGACTGGATCTTCAAAAAAAGCATCAGCCTGACAATCGGAGCCGGTACTTCATCACCCACTCCGCATGCATGCGATTTTACGAGATTTTTCTGCAACGTTCCAAGATCTTCCCTTGAAATCACCCTGTCACAAAGAGATCCAAAGCCCGTATTAATCCCATACAGCAACTCCTCTCCGCCTTCCAAACGCTTATCGAGATAATCCCGGCACTTCGTGATCCTCCTTCTTGCCTCATCCGACAATTCAAGCCTGACTTCTCCCCGGGCTATTGGTGCGGCATTCCTAAAACCGACCCTTTCAGGTCCAATGGTATGAATAGTCCTCATCGTGTTGAGATATTTAGACTCCGAATTACAGAAAAAAAAAGGGAATTGCCAATGCTATACAGCATCGTCACCGATATGCACCTATTTTAAGCACAGAAAGGATCAGGTGAGAAAGGAAATAAGCTGTTCAACATTCATGGCTTTCTGTTCACCGGTCGCCATATCCTTTAAGGTGATCAGATTTTTGGAAATTTCCTCATCACCGGCCAGTGCTACGTAGGGGATATGATTATTGTTTGCATAGGTAAGCTGCTTTTTCATCTTGGCAACATCAGGGTATACCTCAGCATTGATGCCTGATCGTCTAATGGTTGAGAGAACAGGCAGGATGTATTTCATCTCTTTTTCACCAAAATTCACAAACAGAAGTTTCACCGTGGTTACCGTTTCCGCCGGAAATGAATCAAGCTGCAGCATTACATCATATATTCTGTCGGCGCCAAAGGAAATTCCGACGCCGGAAACGTCAGGCATACCGAAGATGCCGGTCAGATCGTCGTACCTTCCCCCGCCACAAATACTTCCTATCTCCACGTCGAGGGCTTTTACCTCAAAGATGGCTCCGGTATAATAGTTAAGTCCTCTGGCCAGTGAGAGATCAAAAAGTATTTCATTCCGGATATTAAAATACCCGGTCATCTCAAATACGGTTTTAATTTCCTCCAAACCTTTAAGACCGATCAAAGAATCAGCGAGATATGTCTCAAGGAATCCTATTTTCTCGGTATTGCTTCCTTTTATATCCATGAAGGGGATAAGTTTCTCAATGGCGGAGGATGAAAATCCCTTTTCCCTGAGTTCATCAAGAACCTTATCGCGTCCCATCTTATCGAGCTTGTCAAGTGCGATGGTAAAATCAGTGATACTTTCTGCTGAGCCGATGGTTTCTGCAATACCCGCAAGGACTTTGCGGTTGTTAAGTACGATCCTTACCCTGATACCAAGCGCTGAAAACACATCGTCGATCAATTGTACAAGTTCGGCTTCATTAACGAGGGAATCACTGCCTATTACATCTGCATCACACTGGTAAAATTCACGGTACCGGCCTTTCTGGGGCCTGTCAGCACGCCATACCGGCTGGATCTGATAACGTCTGAACGGGAAGGTAATCTCATTCCGGTGTTGCACCACAAAGCGGGCAAACGGAACCGTTAGGTCATAGCGAAGACCCCGATCACAAATCTCCGATGAAAGGGCAGTTGAATCCTTTCGTTCTAAGTCATCCCGGGGTATCCCTGCCAGAAAGTCACCTGAATTCAATATCCGGAAAAGCAGCTTGTCTCCCTCATCTCCGTATTTCCCAAGAAGTGTCGATAAATTTTCCATGGCAGGTGTCTCGACAGGCAGAAAACCAAAGTTTTCAAATGCCCGCCTGATGGTCAAAAATATATGATTTCTTCTCACCATTTCTACCGGAGTGAAATCTCTGGTTCCCTTGGGAATGGATGGCCTGGATACCGACATGGCAGGGTGTTGTTAAATATTTGATGAACGAATACCCGACATTATTGCCGGTTTCTTTGCTGCGTGAAAGTATAAAAGATTGATAAAAGAAAAAAACCACCTCTCAAGAAAGGTGGTTGATTCAATTGACATCCCTCCTGGAACACCAATCTTTTTTAGCTAACCCTAAAAAATTCACATTCAAACTAAAATAAAAGAAATCTCAAATATTCTATGTTTGAACACTATTTATTCCTAAAATCTGGATAAAGATATTGCGATAGCGTTATTAAAAAATGACATTTCGCAGTTTTCAATTTTCAAAGGTCAGCGCGCAAGTTTTTTCAGATCCGAACTTAAGAGGCCGTCGGGATTGTTAGGATTGATCATATGATAGTCGAAATAATAAAAATTCGCATCACCTGCTCCGATGAGAATGTTATAGCATCTGGCTTTCATTTTTTTTCCTTCGGGACCTACTTTATGAAGAAATACGATATCCTTGTTCTCGTCAAGGATTGCCTGATGAATTTCTTCTCTTGTAACAATTTTGAATTTATACGGGTAGATCTGCTTTATCCTTGCCGCAGTTCCAACATCTTTGCTAAGCTCATCAGCAATGAGATAAAGCGTTTTCTCATGGGCATCACTCATATTGTCATTATAGTGCTTGAAAATATTTGCAGTTATGTATTCGGGATGTTCACGCATCAGGTTGATATGGTTCTGCATAAATTTTGCAATAATGCCAATTTTATAGATATAATTCTCCGGGTCTACACCATAATACCCCAGGGGTACGGAAACAAGATCTTTCAGATCATCGAAGGTGAGATTTTTCCCGCCCAGGGAAAGGTGAAGAAAAACATAACGAGAGTCGGTTTTATCCTTCTCGAAACTGACCAGGGAAGTATACAGGAATGATGCATTGGGATCCTGAGATTTTTCATGGAATTCAGATGCTTTAATAAATTCAAAGTCAGTGATGTTCCAAAGTTTTTTCATCACTTCTTTTATCTCAAAATTGAAATCGGACATTGGGCTTTGTTCCAGTACAACGAAAGTTTTCGTGGTCATAAAATGGTCCAGGTCAGCTTTCTCGGGCACATATTCTCTTTGTGCTGATACCAGGCCGAAACCAGCGATTAAAATCAATAATAGCGTAATTCGTTTCATGTCTAATAAGTTTTTCAGTTAATAATGATCTCAAATTTCGTGATACAGTTTATGATGAGCCAGCATGACTTTCGCACGCTTTTAAACACTTTCCCTGATCTGACAGGGACAGGTTTGTTCAGCCTGACAGCTATTGACTAAGAGCCAGATTTATAGTAAATTATCTCAGCAGGTTGCCAGTAAAAGATCATCCTGCGAAGGTCTCCTAATCCGGAATAAAGAGTGGATTCCGTTCGTTGAATTTACGTATATAGAAGAATTTAAGTTGCTTTTTTTTACGATTTGTAAGGCCCATGTACTCATCATGTAGTTCCGGATCTTTCATCAGCAGAATTTCTATGCTACTGGTATCATAGTCGTAAAGTTTGCCGGTCTCAAAGTCCATCAGGTACTGCCTTGTCTCTGAATTCTTGTATGACCTGGGCGACATCATATACGGGTTATAATATGGATAGTTATAATACGGATCATAATAACGATTATCATATGTAGTGATGTTTGCCACCAGATGACAAATACTCCCGACAATGGTTATCCTGTTAAAGTTATCCTGGAGCTGAATATACAATACGCCATTCCTGCTGAATCCCCAGATCTTGTTAATGGCAACTTCGTGCCGTACTCCTTTCACGTCAAAAAATGCCAGGTTCCTGGCAGAAAGTACATTCTTATAAAAGTCCGGATCTGAATAGTCATATGTGGTAATCAACCTTGCCGGAGGAACCGGGTCATTATTTTTAACCTGGTCATACACAATATAAAAACCCTCTTTAAACTTAAAATCGGCAGTATACTTTTGTGTGCCCGGATGATCTGCCTGGGCAGAGAGGATACGAACAGCCAGGGTAAGTGCAAATAGAAAAAATATTCTGGTTTTCATGTCAGATTTCATTATAATTGGAAAAATATCTGCAGGTATAACGTGTGTAAATTTATTATATTAACGAAAGTATTAAAATAATATGATTAAATTTATTCGACCTATTCCTGCCACCGGTAACTTTTTAGTATGAATGCCGTATATGCTAAACCAGTATTTTATTGGTTAGCGATAATCTCTAACACATCATTAAGTATTAAAAAAACTTTATGAATTTCCCCGAAACCCTGATCAGGATTCTTACCCCGGAAATCCCGGTGAAGGACCAAGAACGAAAACACAAAGTTTTTCTTTATGTCCTTATTTCTTATCTGGCGATGTCTGTCCTGTTATTTGCAGGAATCAGGTTTCTTTTTGAGAACAATTATCTGGTCGGATATGTATTGTTGGGAGCTTTTTCCCTCATACTGGCAAATCGGATTCTTTTCTCGCCGGTGAAAAATTACGAAGTGACTTCCGTCATCCTCTGCATCCTTCTCGGAATTACCCTTCTCTTTAATTTCTATGCTCACGACATCATGCCCAACGCATGGCTGTATCTGTTCCTCTATCCTGTTTTCGTGATGATGCTTCTCGGTTTAAAAAAAGGCCTCATATTTTCATTCATTCTCCCAATACTCTTTCTTCCCGGGATCATTTTTAATACTAATTTTCCCCTGGTAAACAGTAATACCCATTATATATCGAGTATTTATGCTGGATATCTGGCTCTGATCCTGCTTATATACATCTACACCTTCATCAGGCAAAAAGAAACGACTGAATTTAAACAACAAATCTGGAAGGCCTTGCAGGAAGCCCAGGAAAAAAATGAATTCATTTCAATGCTCTCTCACCAGCTGAGAACCTCCCTGAACAATATCCTTCTGGTGAACAACCTGGTTAATTCATCAAGCCTCGACAATGCTCAGAAGGATCTCATCGATACCCTTCAGGCATCAACCAATAATCTTGTCGATGCCGTTAATAAAATAGTTGACGTGTCACAAACTGACATGATCCAGCTTAAGGAAAGCAGCATCAGTTTTGAACTGGAATCGACAATGGAAAGCATCATCAAGCTGTTCAGAAACCATGATAATACGGACATTGAATACTATGTTTCTGAATCGATTGTGAACTATATTGTCGGTGATCCGATAAAATTGAAACAGATCTTTCTAAATCTTTTACAGAACATTATACAGCAAGCCGGTGATAACCGATTGCGGCTGTTTATCAACTGCCTCCCTACGGCATACAGAAAAGAATAATCTCCAGATCCTGTTTTCCATTGAAAGCTGTTTCCTTGATCAAAATGATACCAGGAGAGGCCGGAAGGATGAACTTGACTGTATACCCCCACCGGAAAGTTTTTCGTTAGAGGAATTTAACAATACAGCAAGGTTGGTTGAATTTTCCGGAGGAAACCTAATCACAGAGAAAAAAGATAATAAAACTGAGTTCAGGTTCACCCTTCAATTTATAAAAGACCTGTCGCGTCGTATTGATCAGCCGGTCGAAAAGGTGAGCATCCTGGAACCAATGCAGAAGGTGGATCTGAAAAACTCCAATGTTCTTTTAGTGGAAGATAACCTGATAAACCAGAAAATTGTTCTGCTTAGCCTTAAAAACATGGTGAAGAATGTTGATGTTGCCTTAAACGGCAAAGAAGCCCTCGACCGGTTTGGAACATCAAAGTACGATATCATCCTGATGGATATTCAAATGCCTGTCATGGACGGGATCATTGCCACCAAGAAGATCAGGGAAATTGAGTCAAGTACCAATACTCAAACCCCGATCATTGCCATAACGGCCAATGCCCTTGCCGGTGATCGTGAAAAATGCCTTGCAGTGGGCATGAATGACTATATCAGCAAACCTTTCCAGGTCGATGTACTGATCGGCAAGATGAAAAGACTGCTTGAAGAAGAAAATTAACCATCCCTGGCCAGCCAACAGTCCCCTTCTCTTGCACTGCTGAATCAAGGGAGAAGCGCCATCCTCATCCACCTTTATCAATTTCTTGTTCCCGCCAGGGTTGAATTTCCGACCGACTCTGAATACGGCAGCTTCACGTTCCTTTCTAACACAACACTATTGAAAGCTTAAGCCTGGGCCACGCTCTTTCAAGCGGTACCCTTTTATGAATCAGATACCTGGTGAGGAAGTAATTGGTGAAAAAGGATTTAAGATGAATAATGATCCGGCATATTGAAATGAGTGAAAATCTTCCGGCACCAGAATGTAGGTCGTGGCGTCATCGATCCATTCAGGATCACTACTTCACTTTCTTTGAATTGAATTTAGGTTTAATTCCTATCACAAGAATATCATCAATTTGTTCAAGATCCCCACGCCATTCCTCTATACTATCTTCCATGTATTCCCGCTGTTTTTTTAATGGCAGCTGATGAATCGTCAAAAGGAGGTGCCGGAAACGCCGGTATTTGTATTTTTTACCCTCGGGGCCGCCAAACTGATCGGTATAACCATCGGTAAAGATATACAGCATATCCTCCTTTTCCAGTTTCATCCGGTGACTGGTAAATATTTTTCTCATCGGATCGTCCGGGTCCGTATCCGCACCTACTGAAAACCTGTCACCTTTCACTTCTATCAGTTTGTTCTCGCGGATGATATACAATGGATTAAAGGCTCCTGCAAATTCAAGGATCATGGTATCCTTATGCAAAACACAAAAGGCAAGATCCATCCCATCCTTAAGGGCCAGGTCTACATCGTTGCCGAAGATCTCTTCGAAATTGGAATTCAGTGCATTCAAGATGCCTCCCGGGTCAAATATGCACTGCATATTGATGATCTTTCTAAAGAGCTCAAAACCAATCAGCGACATGAATGCACCGGGCACACCATGCCCTGTACAATCGATAGCCGCCACAAATATCTTATCTTCGACTTCGGATATCCAGTAGAAGTCCCCGCTGACGATCTCCTTTGGCTTATGCAAAATGAAGGATTCCGGCAGAATGGTGTTAAAGAGTCTGGTGGTGGTAAGCATCGCCATCTGAATGCGCTGGGCATATTTCAAGCTGTCTTCAATATTCTTATTCCTTAGGCTGAGAAGATCTTTCTGTCTGGACACTTCTCTGGCTGCCACATCCCGTTCCCGTAATACCCTGTTTGAGCGTCGAAGTGTCTGGGTTCTGAACTGGACAACGGCATAAACCAGGAGAATGCCGAGAAAAAAATAGGAAAAATATGCCAGACGGGTTTCCCAGAAGGGTGCTTCAACGATGATCCTGACCCTGGCTCCCCGTGTATTCCAAACATCATCGTTATTACTGCCTGCGATCCTGAAAACATATTCTCCCGACGGAAGATTTGAAAATGTTACCGAATGCTGATTTCCAATAGGTATCCACTTTTCATCTCTGCCAAGCTCAACCAGTGAATACCGGTACCTGTTATTGGAAGGCGTTGTAAAATCGAGAGCGCTAAAACCGATATTGAATGACTGGTTGTACCTTACCGTTATCCGAGGCTGGGTCGATGAAACGTAATAGCTATTAATGCCATGATCATCGATGGTTTCAAAATTGGTAATTACAACTTCGGGAATTTCTGGATTCACAGGAAGGCTCTCAGGATAAAATGCATTAAATCCGGCTATACCACCAAAAAACATCTCACCGTCATCGGCAAAAAACCCAGCCCCCAGGTTGAATTCATAACTCTGCAGACCATCCGCCGTACCATAATTATTAAAGACTCCGGTCTCTGGATTATACCGCGACAAGCCCCTGTTGGTACTGATCCATAATTTGTGATCATGATCTTCAATGATCTTATAGATAAAATTATTGGGTAGACCATTCTTTTCGGTGAAGTGGGTAAAGGTCCGGCTTGCAGAGGAAAACCTGCTAAGTCCTGACGGAGTTCCGATCCAGAGCGTACCCGATGAATCAACAAAAAGTGTATATACCATCCTTGCCGTGAGACCTGCGGAATCGTTTTTCTGCGTATATCTGTAAAAGATATCTTTTTTAGGGAAGTAAGAGATCAATCCATTGTCGGTACCCATCCAAATTCCGTCTTCCTTGTCGGCAACAATGGAGTATACAAAATTGATGTCCGTTTGAAGGCTATCATTGTAGATCCGGTCGATCTGGGAAATCATGTTTAGCTTTCGCTGGTAGCGGAATACACCTTCATCGGTACCGATCCATACATCATCGTTGTGATCTTCGGTAATCGTGAATATTTGTCTGCCCGCAATAATCCCTGAAGGTACTGGATTGAAATATCTTTCAAAATCAGTGAATCGCTCCGATTTTTGGTCAAAAATACTAAGACCCTCGCTGGTTCCTATCCATATTTTTCCGAACTGGTCTTTATAAATGCTGCGAATATTATTACTGATGATCCGTCGGTTTGGAATGGAAGCATTAGATGAATAATGAACCACCTCACCCGACGGCCAGTCAACCATATCCAGTCCGTTATTCCACAAGCCAACCCACACCCTCTCTGAGTCGTCTTTAAAGATGGCAGATATAATGTCCGAAGTCAACCTGGGTATGGAACTGGCTGCAGAATTATAGAGTTTGAATTTCCTTGGTTTCAGGTCTATTTTTACAAGCCCCTGAAAACCGCCTGCCCAGAGAATATCAGATTTGTCCCTCACGATGGTGTTGAATGTCGATAGTTTAAATGGGGCCTTCCTGATAAATAGCGACGTTAGATTGGTAAAATGTGAATTACGCTTATCGAAACGACATATTCCTGCGTTTGTAGTAAGCCATAAAATACCCTCCTTATCTTCAGCAATACCATTAACGGCATTTGCCGGATTAACGGAAATTGGGGTCTTGTCGGGATAAAACCGTCGAAACGTTTTATGGATACGGTCGAAACGGTTTAATCCGTCGAATGTGCCGATCCACAGCTCTCTGTTGCTGTCTTCGAAAATCGTCCTCAGCCTATCAGAAGATAAAGTAAGCGGATTTAACGGATCATGGAAATAATGCGTGAATTCTAAGGTAGTCCGGTCGAATGAAAACAATCCGTCCTTTGTCCCGAACCAAAGGAGGCCATTAGTATCCTCGATCATTTCACAATTTATATTGAGCAGCGGCGAATTACGTCCATTGTAATAGTACGGGTATGATTCTATGGTATCCCCGTCCGGGATCATTTTGTGCAAATGTCGCTCCGTCTTGAACCATACAACCCCTTCACTGTCAATGAACACCGAATATATCTCTGTATTTTCCGGATTTCGGATGTCACTTCCGTTATGTTTATACTGGTGAAACCTGCCCGTCTGCCTGTTAAAAAAATTCAGTCCGTCATTGGTACCCACCCAGAGGTTTCCCTTCTGATCTTCTTTAATACAACGAATATAGTTATTGGAAATGCTGGTTGAATCAAATGGCTGATGTCTGAAGACTTTAAATGAGTAACCGTCGTAACAGTTAAGTCCGTCGCTGGTGCCTACCCATAAAAATCCATAGCTATCGACATAATTTACATTTACCCTGGTTTGAGAAAGTCCCTCCTCTATGGTGTACAATTCCGCCCTGGGTGAAAACTGTATTTCATCCTGGCCATATACCGGTCCTGAGACAAGTATCAATAAATATATGAGCTGATGTACACTTCTGCGCATAATTGCGGATTATCAGTTCAGTAGTGGAAGCCTTCCGTGTCCACCTTTTCAGCCCGCGTCGTTCCTCAGGGCGACAGCTCCCTCCCCGTGGCTAAGTCTAGCATAACTAACCGAAGGGGATACGACGAACCTGCCCAGATTATAGTCGCCCCAGCGCCGATCCACGCGTTCAATGGTGGTCTTATCCATGACAACCGGGTTTGGCCATGGGCGCAAAAAACCGTCGTGCTTCCGGGTCTTTGCCGTACCATCCGCAAACAACCGGATCTGTCCGGAATGATCTTTCATCAATCGTACATCTCGCTGTGGCTCTACATTATTTAAAACATACCAGAAAAATTCACCGGCATGACTAGTATCCACTTCAGTATCAGTGACAATAAAAAATGTACATTCCCCGAATTTGTCTGAAGCTGCGAGGTGAGAACAGAGTCCTTGAAATGAATAGGCATCCGTTTTTACAATGTTTATCAGACAAAAACCCTTCATATCTTTTTCAGGCGGCAGGTACACGAATTTTTTTATCATTCTCTCAGATTCCTCTGCAGTGTAGCTGGTTCTTTCACCAATTTCTTTTACGTCGAAACGTTGTAAAAGTTCTTCTTTGCGCTTTTTTGTAAGATCAATTCCTGCTTTGGATCCGTACCCCATAAAATCGGCCGAATGGTCAAGCACATCCAACGGTCCGGAGGAAAAGACGATATCTCTGAGAGGGTCTGTTTTCCTTAATTCATCAGTCATTTCAGAAAAGTTATGAATATCGGTGGTCTCATCAGCGATAATGAGTAGTTTGTTAAACATCATCTGACCTGCACCCCAAAGGGCATTCATCACTTTTCTCGCCTGTCCGGGATAGGATTTGGAAATGGTCGCAAGGGTAAGATTATGTGCGACACCGAAATCCGGAATTTCCAAGTCGGTCAGTTCCGGTACTACGGTTTTACGTATAGGGAGCATAAAGATCCTTTCGGTGGCTCTGGCGATCCACGCATCTTCCTGTGGCGGGATTCCCACAACGGTTGACGTAAAAATGGCATCATTGCGATGAGTTATACAGGTGACATGAAACACGGGGTAATCATCCTCAAGAGAATAGAAGCCGGTATGATCGCCAAAAGGTCCCTCTCTGCGCAACGGTTCACGTGGATCGACATAGCCCTCCAGAACAATGTCCGCATTGGCCGGTACCTCAATATCCTGGGTCAGACATTTCACAAGTGGTACGGCCTTTCCCCTTAGGAAGCCCGCAAACAGGTATTCGTCGATCGTATCGGGCAGTGGGGCTGTAGCTGCATACGAAAAGACCGGGTCGCCACCCAGGGCAACCGCAACAGGCATCACTTTTCCAAGCTTTCGGTACATGTCGTAATGCGCAGCCCCGGTTTTATGTCTGTGCCAGTGCATGCCTGTAGAATTTTTATCGAAGATCTGCATACGGTACATCCCGGCATTGCGTTCGCCTGTGTTTGGATTTACGGTATGCACTATGGGAAGGGTTATGAAACGGCCTCCATCGGCAGGCCACGTTTTCAGCACCGGCAGCATATCCAGATCCGGTGCTTCGTAAACCACTTCCTGACATGCTGCATTTTTTGTTATACTGAAAGGGAACAGCGAGGCAAGTCTGCCAAGCTGCGGAAGAAGCGCCAGTTTTTGCATAAAACTTCCGCCGGCACCCGAAAACTGACCAAACAGGTCGTTCATGCGCTTGCTAATATCGTCCAGACTGTTTACGCCAAGGGCCATACAGATCCTCCGGTAAGAACCCATAGCATTCATAAGAACTGGGAATGCTGTCCCTGTATCCTGAAACAGGAGCGCCTTTCCTCCGCCCTCCGTTTTGGATATCCTGTCAGTAATCTCTGAAATCTCAAGAATGGGGTCGGTAAATACTTCAATTTTTATTAATTCCCCGGCTGCATCCAGCCTTGCAACAAATTCATCTGAATTATCGTAAGCCATTTCCAGAATATTTAGTAAGTTGTTAAAGTTAAAACCGATTAAGGCAGGCCAATACCCTGTTTTTCATGATCTCTTCATGTCGGTACTGAAAAAAAAGCCGGGGAAAAAATCTCCCCGGTTATGCCATTCATCTCATAAGTATCACAGATTCAGAAATCCTAAATTTCAGAACTCTTACTAATCTGTTTCAGCGGTTGCTTCGTTGATTTTAGGGTTGGCCGCTTTTACTCATCATCATTCTTAATACCCATTGCAATATTTTCAAGCATCTTAGTGCTGATGGACTTTGGCCTTTCAAGTGGATATCCGAGCGCCCTGTCCCAGATAATATTGGCGCAGATACCTATGGCACGACCAATACCGAAAAGTACCGTGTAAAAGTCATATTCAGTGATGCCATAGTGCCATTGAATGATACCTGACTGGGCATCTACGTTTGGCCATGGGTTTTTAGCCTTTCCTTGCTCCTTCAGGATCGGGGGAACGACTTTATACAGAATATCGGTGTATTTGAAAAGCGGGTCATCCGGCATATGCTTAAGGCAGAATTCACGCTGCAAAGCGTATCTTGGATCCGTTTTTCTGAGAACAGCATGACCATAACCGGGAATAACCTGTCCCGAGTTCAGGGTATCCCATACGAACTGCTGCATTTCTTCCTCTGTGGGTATCTTGCCACCCATTTTATCACTCAGATCCTGTATCCATCTCAGCACTTCCTGGTTTGCGAGTCCATGTAACGGGCCTGCAAGGCCGTTGATCATTGCCGAGATCGACAGGTAGATGTCAGACAGGCTGCTCGCCACCAGATGGCCGGTATGTGCACTGACATTTCCGCTCTCGTGATCGGCATGAATGATAAAGTTCATCCTGGTAACATCATCATATGGCTTCCCGATTCCCATCATATGGGCAAAGTTACCCCCAAGGTCGAGGTTTGGATTTGACTGGATCCTGTTCCCTTCGCGATAAAGTTTTCGGTAGATATAAGCGCCGATCTCCGGTAGTTTTGCGAGGAGGTTCAGTGAATCTTCATAGGTAGGATCCCAGTAATCAAGTTTATTGAGTCCTGCATGATATTTCTTGGTAAAGAAGGATTCCCTGTTCATGGTCAGGATGGCTGTTGAGAAAATAGCCATAGGGTGACTGCAGCAGGGAAATGCGTCGATCACTTCGTAAACGTATCTCGGAAGGATCCGCCTTTTGTTAATCTCGTCGGCAACCTCAGCAACATCATTATCATTGGGCATATCACCAGTGAGAAGCAGGAAGAACAAACCTTCTACGTACGGCATATCCCCGCCTTTCGGCTTTGGTAGCTTTTCAAACACTTCGGGAAGGGTATAGCCTCTGTATCTGATGCCCTCATTCGGGTCGAGGTAAGAGATGTCCGTTACAAGGCTTTTCAACCCGCGCATGCCCCCGATGACCTGTGAAATAGTGACCTGATCAACAACAGTGTCTCCGTATTCCTTGATTAGTTTTTCCATTCTGGGGCGCCAGGCTTGGATCTTCTCGTAGAGCTTATCTTTAAGGTTGGACATAGAATATTAGTATTTTTAGGTTTATTTATTGAATCCAGAGGACATCAATTGATAAAAATAATAATTTTTTATATATACAGATACACATTTGTTGATTTGATCGGAGATAATGATAAAACAATCAATAAAAACAATTTGTTTTAAACGGAATACCAGGCAGATGGCCTGCAAAAAGAATATTTGGAAAAAGTTGTACGCCAGGTAAATCCGATTACTAAATTGCGTGTAATTAGTAGAACAGCGGACCGGGAAGGAAAAGGAAGTTCCTGAGGAATAAAAGAGGGCGTCTCATACGTTTGTTTTTTAAAAATTCCTTCCAGCGGTAAGTATCCCATATGAGATAGTTTCAATCTGAAAGTTCAACACTTTTAATCAAAACTTACGAGACGCCCTCTATACAATGACGTCGTTATTGACGAATTATTTTAGATATCCGTAGGTTGACCTTTCACCAAGTTCTTCTTCAATGCGAAGGAGCTGGTTATATTTCGCCATACGATCGGAACGGCTTAAAGAGCCTGTTTTAATCTGACCGGAGTTGGTTGCAACGGCGATATCAGCAATGGTAGAGTCTTCTGTTTCACCGGAGCGGTGTGAGGTTACTGTGGTATAACCAGCCCTGTGAGCCATATCAATGGCATCGAGTGTTTCAGTAAGCGTACCGATCTGGTTCACCTTGATCAGGATGGAATTTGCGCATCCCATGTCAATACCTTTTTTCAGGAATTCAACATTGGTTACGAATACATCGTCACCAACGATCTGGCATTTGTCTCCAAGCCGCTGAGTCAGGATTTTCCATCCTTCCCAATCGTTTTCTGACATCCCGTCTTCGACTGAATCGATCGGGTATTTGGAGATCAGCTCAGCGATGTAGTCGGCTTGCTCGGAGGAGGACCTTATGGCTCCCTTGCTGCCTTCGAAGATGGTATAGTCGTATTTGCCATTCCTGTAGAATTCGGAAGCTGCACAGTCGAGAGCTATGGCAACCTGTCCACCATTTTCTTTTCTGCCCGGTTTGTACCCTGCCGATTCGATTGCTTTAAGGATTGATTCGAGTGCATCTTCAGTACCATTTAATTCTGGAGCGAAGCCGCCTTCATCACCAACGGAGGTAGTAAGTCCGCGATCTTTAAGAACTTTTTTCAGCGCATGAAATACTTCGGCACCCATTCTGAGACCTTCACGGAAAGTTTTTGCGCCGACCGGACGGATCATGAATTCCTGGAATGCAATGGGCGCGTCGGAGTGTGACCCTCCATTAATGATATTCATCATCGGAACAGGCAATACCTTTGCATTCGTACCGCCGATGTAACGGTACAAAGGCATATCGTGATACATTGCTGCTGCTCTGGCTGTTGCGAGGGACACGCCGAGGATGGCATTTGCACCTAGTTTACTTTTTGTTTTTGTACCATCGAGTGCCAGCATTTTCAGATCTACACCCACCTGATCGAGAGCATTCATCCCAATCACTTCCTTAGCGATGATGGTGTTTACATTTTCAACGGCTTTTAAAACACCTTTGCCGTTGTATCGTCCTTTGTCGCCATCGCGCAATTCAATTGCTTCATTTTCCCCAGTGGATGCACCGGAGGGAACCGCAGCACGGCCAACAAAACCACTGGCAAGAGTTACTTCAACCTCAACGGTAGGGTTTCCTCGTGAATCAAGAATTTCACGAGCATGAACATCAACAATTTGTCCCATAATCGAATTTTTTTAAATTATTTGTACTATTCCATGAAAAAGGGATAAAGACAGAAATCAGCTTTACCCCTTCAAATATTAATACTGGTATCGTAAATGGATCTTACGACTCCTGTTTTTCTTCGTCTGTGTCATTACTTTTTTCACCTTCTTCAGCCGATTCATCCTTTGCTGATTCATCCTTCACCTCATCGGTAACTTCAGCGGATTCGGTTTCTGCAACTTCGGTTTCAGCAACAGGTTCAGATGTTTCATTGCTTACATCAGATGACGGTTGTTCTGTGCTCTCCGTCTCTTCAACCACCTGGGCTTCTTCGATTTCGGCGACCTGTGTTCCCACTCCGGCCTGTTCAGCTTCTGATTTCTTCTTACTGCCTCTGCGGCGTTTGCGGCCTCCGGCTTTTCCGGCACCTTCACCAAGCAGGTTCGGGTTATAGTCGACCAGCTCGATAATAGCCATCTCAGCACTATCGCCCAGGCGGTTACCAAGCTTCAGGATACGGGTATAACCTCCCGGCCTGTCAGCAACCTTGCCTGCTACTTCGCGAAAAAGTTCAGAAACGGCATCTTTATCCTGGAGGTAGCTGAAAACGACGCGTCTGGAGTGCGTGGTATCATCCTTTGATTTTGTAATCAGGGGCTCAACAAAAGTTCTGAGAGCCTTGGCTTTGGCTGTGGTGGTCGTAATCCGCTTATGCTTGATCAGGGAAGAAGCCATATTTGCCAGCATCGCTTTCCTGTGACTGGCTGTCCTTCCTAAATGGTTAAAGCTTTTCCTGTGTCTCATTTTGAATTATTCCTTGTCTAATTTATACTTACTTATATCCATGCCAAAATTCAGGTTCATCTGCGAAAGCAGTTCTTCCAGCTCGGTCAGCGATTTCTTCCCGAAGTTTCTGAATTTGAGCAAATCGTTCTTATTGAACTTCACCAGGTCACCGAGAGTATCTACTTCAGCTGCTTTGAGGCAGTTTAGTGCACGAACTGAAAGGTCCATGTCGACCAGTTTCGTCTTTAGAAGCTGACGCATATGGAGTACTTCCTCGTCGAATTCTTCATTAGCAAATTTCTCGTCCGAATCGAGTGTGATCTTTTCATCGGAGAACAGCATGAAGTGATAGATAAGGATCTTGGCTGCTTCCTTCAGTGCATCTTTGGGATGTACTGAACCATCAGTTTTGATCTCAATAACGAGTTTTTCGTAATCGGTCTTCTGTTCAACCCTGTAGTTTTCGATGGCATAGGTTACATTTTTCACAGGGGTGTAAATTGAATCGATAGCAATGATTCCGAATTCCGCGTCAACGGGTTTGTTTTCGTCAGCGGGTACATAACCTCTGCCCTTGTTGACTGAAATTTCCATCTGAAACTTTACATCTGGTTCCATTCTACAGATCACGTGTTCCGGGTTCAGTACTTTGAATCCACTAAGAAAACGCTGCAGATCGCCGGCTTTAAAAAGATCCTGACCGGTGATGGTAACCAATACTTTTTCATCGTTAATATCTTCAATCTGCTTCTTAAAACGGATTTGTTTAAGGTTCAGAATAATCTGAGTCATGTCTTCAATTACCCCGGTAATTGTAGAGAATTCATGCTCAACACCTTCGACTTTAATGGTTGTTATGGCATATCCTTCGAGGGAGGAGAGAAGAATTCTCCTGAGCGCATTTCCGACGGTAATACCATAACCGGGTTCAAGCGGGCGAAACTCGAACTTACCGTATTGATCATCGGCTTCGAGCATTATAACCTTATCCGGTTTTTGAAAAGCTAAAATTGCCATAATAAAATTTATAGTTATATTATTTTGAATACAGTTCAACGATCAGTTGTTCCTTAATGTTCTCAGGTATTTCCTGTCTTTCAGGCCTGTTAAGGAATTTGCCTGCCAGTTCAGAGCCATCCCATTCCAGCCATGCGGCTGAAGTGTTTCGGCGTGAAGCAAGTGAGTCTGTGATGGTCAGTAGTGATTTCGATCTTTCTCTCACGCCGACAATATCGCCGGGCCTGAGTGTATAAGAAGGTACACTTACCAGTTCACCATTTACCGTTATATGACGGTGGGTAACAAGCTGCCTGGCCGCTGCCCTGCTGGGTGCTACACCCAGTCGGTAAACAACGTTGTCCAGGCGTGATTCCAGAAGCTGAAGCAGTACCTCACCGGTAACTCCTTTACTGGCAGAAGCACGTTCGAACAGATTCCGGAATTGTTTTTCAAGGATACCATAGGTATACTTAGCTTTTTGTTTTTCTTTAAGCTGAAGTCCGTATTCTGACGTTTTACGCCTTCTTTTGTTTAATCCGTGTTGTCCGGGAGGATAATTTTTCTTTTCAAAATTTTTATCTGCCCCGTAAATGGGTTCGCCAAATTTTCTGGAAATCTTGGTTCTTGGTCCTCTATATCTCGCCATTTATTTAAAAATTTACGTTTTTTTTATTATACCCTTCTTCTTTTCGGTGGACGGCAGCCATTGTGTGGCAATGGAGTTACGTCAACGATCTCAGTAACCTCGATACCAATCGAATCAATGGTTCTGATGGCCGATTCTCTTCCGGAACCAGGGCCCTTGACATAAACTTTCACCTTCCTTAATCCGAGATCGTAGGCTGTTTTAGCACAATCCTGAGCGGCCATCTGGGCTGCGTAAGGGGTATTCTTCTTGGAGCCTTTGAAACCCATTTTACCGGCTGACGACCATGAAATCACCTGGCCTGAACCATTGGTCATGGAAACAATTATATTGTTGAAAGAAGCATGAACATGCGCTTGTCCTGTGGGTTCTACGTTGACAACTTTTTTTCTTGCCGATCCAGTCTTTTTTGCCATCTTATTAATACTTATTTAGTTGCTTTCTTTTTGTTCGCTACGGTTTTCTTTTTGCCCTTGCGTGTCCTGGCATTGTTCTTAGTGCTCTGTCCTCTGACAGGAAGACCAATACGATGACGGATGCCACGGTAGCAACCGATATCCATAAGACGTTTGATATTAAGCTGTACGCTTGATCTCAGCTCGCCTTCCACTTTAAATTCATCATTGATCACCTTCCTGATTTTTGAGATCTGATCATCGTTCCAGTCGTTCACTTTGATGTTACTGTCAATACCTGCTTTTGCAAGGATTGCTCTGGAAGCACTCCTGCCAATCCCGTAAATGTAGGTAAGACCGATTTCACCTCTTTTGTTTTTCGGCAAATCAACGCCAACAATTCTAGCCATAGTTATCTGCTTATTTTATTTTCATACATTTCTTAACCCTGACGCTGTTTGAACTTTGGGTTCTTTTTGTTAATTACGTATAATCGTCCTTTTCTCCTGACGATTTTGCAGTCTGCACTGCGTTTTTTTACAGATGCTCTAACTTTCATTTCAAGTATTATTTATATCTGAATGTAATTCTACCTTTTGTAAGATCGTACGGTGACATTTCAACCTTTACCCTGTCGCCAGGTAATAATTTGATGTAATGCATCCTCATCTTACCGGAAATATGGGCTGTAATCACATGTCCGTTTTCCAGCTCGACCCGGAACATAGCATTCGATAATGCTTCGGTAATAACACCGTCTTGTTCGATAGATGGTTGTTTGGACATTTTTACTTATGATTGTTTTAAAACTTTTTCAATATATTCAAATGTCGATAAAACATCCGGCTTCCCATCATCGACAGCCACTGCGAGTTCAAAATGAGCCGACGGCATCCTGTCTTTCGTTCGTATCGTCCAACCGTCCGATTCCTGGAAAATATGTCTTTTCCCCATATTGATCATCGGCTCGATGCAAATTACCAACCCTTTTTTCAACAACGCACCGGTACCCTTTCTTCCGTAATTCGGTACTTCAGGTTCTTCGTGAAGATGTTTGCCAAGACCGTGTCCTACCATTTCTCTTACAACACCGTATCCATGAATTTCACAATGGCTCTGGACTGCAAAACCGATATCTCCTATCCGGTTTCCGGCAATGGCTCTTTCCACACCTTTAAGAAGAGATTCCTTCGTAACCTTCAGCAGTCCACTGATACTGTCGTCGGTGTCACCTACGGCAAAACTGTATGCTGAATCGCCATAGTAGCCCTCAAGAATCACACCACAATCGATCGACAGCAAATCTCCTTCCTTAAGTACGTATTCCGACGGGATTCCATGAACAACCTGTTCGTTGACTGAAGTACAGAGTGTCTTCGGATAACCATTATATCCGAGGAATGCAGGTAACGCATGATGGTCTCTTATAAAGGTCTCTGCCATCCTGTCAATGTCGAGCGTGGAAATTCCGGGTCTGATCATTTTCGCCGCTTCGGCGAGTGTTTTAGACACGAGAATGTTACTCGCTCTCAGTTTTTCGATCTCTTCTGCCGTCTTATAGTATATCATCAAAGAACGTCTCCCTGCTTTTGGCTATATGGTCGCCGCACTGCCTGTTCTGCCCTTAATCCTTCCACCTGACTTCATCAGGCCGTCGTAATGACGCATCAGGAGATGACTTTCGATCTGCTGCAGGGTGTCGAGCACAACACCAACCAGGATCAAAAGCGAAGTACCTCCGTAGAACTGGGCGAACTGGTTATTAACCCCGGCCATACTGGCAAACGTAGGCAGAATTGCTATGATTGCCAGGAATATAGAACCGGGTAATGTAATACGCGACATGATGGTATCGAGGAACTCAACGGTTCTTCGGCCGGGTTTTACACCTGGTATGAAACCGCCATTCTTCTTCATGTCTTCGGCCATCTGAACCGGGTTAATGGTAATTGCCGTGTAAAAATATGTAAAGAGGATGATAAGGACTGCTAAAACAAAATTATACCAGAACCCATGGAAATTTGAAAAGGCCGCAAGGAATCCGGTAAGTGACTGAGAATTGGCAAAACCTGCCACTGTAATAGGGATCATCACCAGCGCCTGAGCAAAGATAATGGGCATAACACCGGCAGCATTCACTTTCAGCGGGATGTATTGTCTCACACCGCCATACTGCTTGTTACCGACGATCCTTTTTGCGTATTGTACCGGTATACGTCGTGTTCCCTGAACGAGCAAAATTGTCCCCATAAATACGAAGAAGAGAACAACGATCTCTAACAGGAAAGAAACGAGGCCACCCTGTTCCAGCCGGCCGCCGAATTCGGCAACGAGTGCGAAGGGCAGGCGGGCTATAATACCGATCATAATGATCAGTGAGATTCCGTTCCCGATTCCTTTATCCGTAATTTTTTCACCGAGCCACATGACGAACATCGTACCGGCAGTGAGGATAATGATAGCACTTACCCTTGAAAAGGCAGGCATAAATGCTTCGGGTACCTGTGCATGGAGGTTCGCGATATACCCCGGGGCCTGCAGAAACAGGATTCCCACGGTAAGGTATCGTGTTATCTGGTTGATCTTTCTTCTTCCGCTCTCACCCTCCCTCTGCAATTTTTGGAAATAAGGTACGGCGATGCCGAGAAGCTGAATAATGATGGATGCCGAAATGTAGGGCATAATTCCGAGACCGAAAACGGATGCATTGGAAAATGCACCACCACTGAACATATCCAAAAGACCCATAACACCTTGTGCTGTCTGGTTCTTTAACCCTTCAAGTGCCGTGGGATCGATGCCGGGGAGAACAACTTTAGTTCCCAGGCGATATACAAGCAGAATACCCAATGTGTAGAGTATCCTGTTCCTCAGGTCCTCAATCTTATAAATGTTCTTTATGGTTTCGATTAACGCTCTCATTCGATGGTCTTTATTTTTCCAGTTTATTTAATGACTTCAACAGTTCCCTGTGCAGCTTCGATGATTTCTTTCGCTTTTGCGGAGAAAGCATGTGCTTTTACATTCAGTTTCTTGTTGAGTTCACCTTTCCCGAGGATCTTTACCAGTGCATTTTTTGAAACCAGGCCGGCATCCTTCAATATATCGATATCGATATCGGTGACATTTTTCTTATCCGACAATTCCTGAAGTACACTAATATTAATCGCTTTGTATTCTTTACGGTTAATATTGGTAAAACCGAATTTTGGCAACCGTCTCTGCAGTGGCATCTGACCACCTTCAAAGCCGATCTTCCTGGAGTAGCCCGACCTCGACTGAGCACCTTTGTGTCCTCTTGTAGAAGTCCCTCCGACACCGGAGCCTTCGCCACGACCGATTCTTTTTTTACTTTTGGTTGATCCTTTGGCCGGTTTTAAGTTACTCAAATCCATTTCTTTATGAATAAATAGGTTAAAGACTTTATAATTTTTCAACTTTCAGGAGGTGCGATACTTTGGTCACCATGCCGAGGATCTGGGGTGTGGCTTCAACTTCAACACTGTTGTGCATCTTTCTCAGACCCAAAGCTTCGAGGGTTCTCTTCTGCCTTTGTGTACTCCCGATTTTACTTTTCACCTGGGTGATTTTAATTTTTGCCATTTTAGACTGTTCTTTTATCCGTTAAACACTTTGTCAAGAGTAACACCCCTGTGTTGAGCGACTGTATAGGGATCCCGAAGTTCAAGAAGCGCATGGAAGGTTGCTTTCACGAGGTTATGGGGATTGGAGGAGCCTTTCGATTTAGCAAGCACATCTTTAATTCCGACACTCTCCAGCACGGCACGCATAGCACCTCCGGCTTTTACACCGGTACCTGATGAGGCAGGTTTCATGAATACCACAGCACCGCCGTATTTTGAAAGTTGCTCGTGGGGAATCGTACCATTGAAGATTGGAACTCTGATGAGGTTCTTCTTGGCATCTTCAACACCTTTTGCAATAGCGGTTGTTACTTCATTGGCTTTACCAAGCCCGTAACCGACAATCCCATCTTCATTACCGACCACGACAATGGCTGAGAAGCTGAATGTTCTACCCCCTTTGGTAACTTTGGTAACCCTCTGTATACTTACAAGCCTATCTTTTAATTCAAGATCGGTCGTTTTTACTTTCCTGATACTCGTAGACATAGTTTCGATTTAAAATTTGAGTCCGTTTTCCCTGGCAGCTTCAGCGAGGCTTTTAATTCTGCCATGGTACTGATAACCGTTTCTGTCAAAAATAACTTCTTTGATCCCTTTTTCGAGGGCTTTTTCAGCGATTAATTTTCCAACAAGTTTAGCCTGTTCAGATTTATTTACGGCTGTTTTCTCAACGACGTCCTTAACCTTGGAAGAGGCTGATGCCAGCGTTTCGCCGGATACATCATTGATGATCTGCACATAAATCTGCTTGTTGCTCCTGTAAACCGACATACGCGGTTTCGTCTCGCTTCCGGTTAATGCGGTGCGAATTCTTTTCTTTATCCTGAACCTCTTTTCACGCTTTGTTAAAGCCATGGTTATATTAATTTATCAATTAAACACTTGCAGATTTACCGGCTTTTCTTCTGACATCTTCACCAACGAAACGGATACCTTTTCCTTTGTATGGTTCGGGTGGCCGGAAGGACCTTGATTTTGGCCGCTACCTGACCGATCAGCTGTTTATCTGCGCTGGTAAGGGTAATAACAGGATTACTCCGGCGTTCTGTAACGGTCTCAACCTTTATCTCTTCAGGAATCCTGAAATGAATTTCGTGTGAATAGCCAAGGCTAAGTTCAAGGATCTGACCTTTGGCTTCAGCCCTGTATCCGACACCGACAAGTTCCTGTTTGATGACGTAACCTTCAGAGACACCCTGTACCATATTATAAATCAGTGAACGGTAAAGCCCGTGCATGGATTTATGACGCTTCTGTTCCGTTGGTCTCGATACCACAATCGTGCTTTCTTCAATGGAAATCTTAATATCGGTATCGACCTCCTGAAGAAGTTCTCCTTTTGGCCCTTTAACGGATACCAGATTGTCTTTATCAACATTCACGGTAACGCCCTGCGGGATCTCAATGGGTAAAATTCCTATCCTGGACATTTTCTAATACTTTTTAATATACGTAACATAAAACCTCACCGCCCACGTTTTTATCACGGGCTTCCTTATCGGTCATTACACCCTGGGAGGTTGAAATAATTGCAACTCCGAGTCCATTAAGCACCCGGGGAAGTTCTTTATGATTGGCATATCTTCTTAGTCCCGGACGGCTGGCTCTTTTAATGCCTTTGATTGCCGGAACCTTAGTTTCCGGATGATATTTCAAAGCGATTTTGATTTTGCCCTGTGGTCCTGTCTCCTCAAACTTATAATTCAGGATATAACCTTTTTCAAAAAGGATCCGGGTCATATCCCTTTTCAAGACTTGAAGCAGGAATTTCCACGACCCTGTGTTTTGCCATCACGGCATTCCTGATCCGGGTAAGATAATCTGCAATAGGATCTGTCATCTCTTTATAATTATTTATCTTCTTTATTACCAACTTGCTTTTTTTACACCCGGAATAAGTCCTGAGGAAGCCATTTCCCTGAAAACGATCCTGCTAACCCCAAACTGCCTCATATATCCTTTTGGTCTTCCTGTCAGTTTACAACGGTTATGCAACCTGATCGGGTTTGAATTTCTCGGAAGTCTGCTCAGCGCAACATAATCACCTTCAGCTTTAAGCCTGTGCCCTTTTCTCAGCGTATCTTTCAACAAGTTTTTTACGCTTAACTTCACGAGCTTTCATTGATTCTTTAGCCATACGAAAGTTTTTTTATTTTTTAAATGGTAATCCAAATTCTTTCAGTAATGCCAGACCTTCTTCGTCGGTTCTGGCGGTAGTCACAAATGTAATCTCAAGTCCCATGATCTTGCTGATCTTGTCGATATCGATTTCCGGGAAAATGATCTGTTCGGAATACCAAGTGAATAGTTTCCCTTGCCGTCGAATTTGCTGTTGATGCCGTTAAAGTCCCGGATCCTGGGAAGGGCCACATTGATCAGTCTTTCCATGAATTCGTACATCTTTTCGCGGCGAAGCGTTACTTTTACGCCGATAGGCATTCCTTTTCTCAGTTTGAAGTTGGAAATGTCCTTCGTGGAAATAGTCTGGATGGCTTTCTGTCCTGCAATATTGGATATTTCTTCCTGTGCCACATCAATCAGTTTTTTATCGGCAACAGCCTGTCCAACACCGGCATTGATAATGACTTTATGTCAGCCGTGGTACCTGCATGACAGTACTGTAACTGAATTTTTTCATCAGCGCAGGCACGATCTCTTTCTCGATACTTGGTTTTAAGGTTCGGTATATAGTCCATTACTTGATCTCCTCTCCTGATTTTTTAGAATACCTGACAACTTTATTTTTATCGTTAAGTTTTCTTCCAACACGGGTCGCTGTTCCGGTTGACGGATCGACAAGGTTAAGATTGGAAATGTGAACGGGAGCTTCCTGTTTGGTGATGCCGCCCTGGGGATTCTGTGCATTGGGTTTGGTATGTTTTGAAACCATATTCACACCTTCCACAATGGCCCTTTCCTTGTCCCTGACAACTTCGAGAACCCGTCCCTGCTGGCCTTTATATTCACCAGCATTGACAATAACCTGGTCTCCCTTTTTGATATGAAACTTCCTTTGCATCTGGATTACTTTAAAATATTATAATACTTCGGGTGCCAGTGACACAATCTTCATGTATTTATCACGGAGTTCTCTCGCTACAGGTCCGAAAATACGTGTACCACGCATTTCATCAACATTATTGAGAAGAACAACGGCATTATCGTCGAAACGGATATACGATCCGTCGGGACGGCGAACTTCTTTTTTGGTGCGAACAACAACGGCTTTACTCACCTGGCCTTTCTTGATTTCACCGGCAGGAACAGCGCTTTTGACACTGACGACAATTTTATCACCAATACTGGCGTAACGTCTTCCTGTACCACCGAGTACCCTGATGCAAAGAACCTCTTTTGCACCACTGTTATCGGCTACTAATAGTCTGCTTTCTTGCTGTATCATGGTTACTTAGCTCTTTCAATAATTTCTACTAATCTCCAGTTTTTACTTTTACTCAGCGGCCTGGTTTCCATTATTTTTACGGTATCACCAATGTTGCACTCATTTTTCTCGTCATGCGCCATGAACCTGGAAGTCTTATTGACAAACTTACCGTAAATGGGGTGCTTCGCTTTTGTTTTAACAACAATCACAATTGATTTCTCCATTTTATTGCTGACAACGACACCGACGCGTTCTCTTCGTAATTTTCTTAACGTCTCCATTTGTATAGTTTAGCTTTTGGATTGTTCGCTTAAGCCTTGTTCCCTTTTACGTGATTCGGTAAGGAGCCTGGCAATGTTCTTTTTTGTATCCCTGATACGTAATGGGATTATCAAGAGGAGAGACGGCATGGTTAAGTTTCATGCGTACCAGTGTCTCCTTCTCGTTTTCGATTCGTTCAAGAAGTTCCTTATCGGACAACTCTCTGACCTCAGAATTTTTCATCTGTAAATCGTTTATTATTGGTTAAAATCATAGTCGCGTCTAACGACAAACTTGGTTGTTACAGGAAGTTTCTGAGCTCCCAGTCGAAGTGCTTCCTTTGCGATCTCATACGGAACACCTTCGGCTTCCATGATAATTCGTCCGGGAGTGATCGGGGCAACGAAACCTTCCGGAGCACCTTTACCTTTACCCATCCTTACTTCAGCAGGTTTTTTGGTAATGGGCTTATCGGGAAAAATTCTGATCCATATCTGACCTTCCCTTTTCATATAACGGGTAACAGCCTGACGTGCAGCTTCGATCTGCCGGCCGGTAATCCACGCTTCTTCCAGTGATTTGATACCGAAAGAACCGAAGGCAAGCTGATACCCTCGTCTGGGCATTGCCTTTCATCATTCCTTTCTGCTGCCTTCTGAACTTTGTCTTCTTTGGTTGTAACATTGCTGTATGTAAATTTCAGATTCTTATTTCCTGCCTTTTTTTCTGAACCCGCCTTTGGGTTTGACATTTTTTGCGCCGATATTCGGAGCAAGGTCTCTCTTACCAAAGATCTCACCATTACATATCCATACTTTGATACCAATAACACCTACCTTGGTATGCGCTTCACTAAGGGCATAGTCAATATCGGCACGAAGAGTATGAAGCGGAATTCGTCCATCCTTATAGGTTTCATTACGGGCCATTTCAGCTCCTCCGATACGTCCTGAAATCAGGACCTTGATACCCTCGGCACCCATTCTCATCGTCGATGCAATCGACATTTTAATAGCCCTTCGGTAGGAGATCTTGCCTTCAACCTGACGGGCGATATTGTTCGCAACGATGGTAGCATCAAGTTCGGGACGTTTTACTTCAAAGATGTTGATCTGAACTTCCTTCTTGGTGATGTTCTTCAGTTCTTCTTTCAGCTTGTCGACCTCCTGTCCTCCTTTACCAATGATGATACCCGGACGCGCGGTATTTACGGTAACGGTGATCAGCTTCAGTGTGCGTTCAATAACGATCTTTGAAATGCTGGCCTTTGCCAAACGGGCATTCAGGTATTCACGGATCTTGGCATCTTCAACCAGCTTGGTTGAATAATCTTTTCCACCGTACCAGTTGGAATCCCATCCTTTGATTATCCCTAAACGATTTGATATCGGATTAACTTTCTGTCCCATCTATTAAATTGTTTGTTTCAATTTCGTTAGTACTCATGCTGTTTACCACAATGGTAACATGATTTGATCTTTTCCTGATCCTGTGGGCACGACCCTGGGGCGCCGGACGGAGCCTCTTCAGTGTTTTGCCCTGATCAACGAAAACTTCGCTGACAAACAGGTTGCTGTCCTCAATTCTCGTACCTTCATTTTTGGCCTGCCAGTTTGAGATGGCCGAAAGAGGAGTTTCTCAACCCTCTTTGAAGCTTCTTTCTGGCTAAATTTGAGCACATCAAGTGCATGGTTAACCTCCATGCCGCGGATCAGATCAGTAACGAGCCTCATTTTTCGCGGAGAAGTAGGACAATTCCTCAGAACAGCAAATGATTTGCTCATCTGTTCTTCTTTTCTCTGTTCAGCTCTGTTTCTTTTTCTAGCACCCATTTCTATACAATTATCCGGATTTTATTATTTCTGCTTACCACCGTGTCCCCTGAATATCCTGGTCGGGGCAAATTCCCCGAGTTTATGACCTACCATGTTTTCAGTAATATAGACCGGGATGAATTTGTTCCCGTTATGAACAGCAATCGTCTGTCCGACAAAATCCGGAGAGATCACTGATCTTCTTGACCAGGTTTTAACAACCTGTTTTTTCCCGGTCTGGGCCATGTCAAGTACCCGTTTCTCCAGTTTGAAGTCGATAAAAGGACCTTTTTTAAGCGAACGGCTCATATCTGATTATTTTTTCTTTCTACGTTCAACAATAAACTTATTGGAGGCATTCTTTTTCTTCCTGGTAATATACCCTTTGGCAATCATGCCGGTTCTTGACCTAGGGTGACCTCCGGAAGCGCGGCCCTCACCACCACCCATCGGGTGATCTACCGGGTTCATGGCAACACCTCTTACTCTTGGCCTTCTTCCAAGCCACCTTGAGCGGCCTGCTTTCCCTGACTTAGTCAGACCATGATCACTATTGGAAACTGAACCAACAGTAGCACGGCAGGTAACCAGAACCATCCTCATTTCACCGGAAGGCATCTTAAGAATGGCATATTTACCATCTCTCGATGTAAGCTGAACGGAAGCACCTGCACTCCTGGCGATAGAACCACCTTTGCCTGGTTTAAGCTCAACATTATGAACGATCGACCCGAGCGGAATTTTCCCGAGCGGAAGTGTATTTCCCAGATCCGGAGATACTTCCGTCACCAGAAACAATGGTCTGACCTATCTTCAGTCCGTTGGGAGCCAGGATATATCGTTTTTCACCATCGGCATAAACCACCAGTGCAATCCTTGCAGAACGGTTGGGATCATATTCAATGGTTTTCACCATCTGCAGGAATGCTATCTTTCTCCCGTTTAAAATCAATGATCCTGTACTTCCTCTTATGTCCGCCACCCATATACCTCATCGTCATCTTTCCGGTGTTGTTCCTTCCACCGCTCTTTTTTATCGGAGCGATAAGTGACTTTTCCGGAGACGATGCGGTGACTTCATCAAAGCTGGATATGATCTTAAATCTCTGACCTGGTGTAACAGGTTTTAATTTTCTTACTGCCATCTTAATTATATATTGCTATAGAAATCAATAGTTTCTCCGTCAGCAAGGGTAATCACGGCTCTTTTTGATGAAGCTGTCTTTCCGGATATAACCCCGCCCTTGGTAAAACGGCTCTTGTACTTGCCACCGGCGATCATTGTATTCACAGACTTAACTGTGACGCTGTACATCTCTTCAACCGCCTTTTTAATCTGGATCTTATTTGCTCTCCTGTCAACCAGAAAACCGTAACGGTTGCCTTTTCACTCAAGCTGGTGAATTTCTCAGTTACAATTGGCTTTATTAAAATATCCATGGCCTGCTAGTTCTTAGTTTTTTTCGGGCTTCGATTGTAAAACATCAAGGGAACTCTCCACAAACAACAGAGTTGTCGCATTCATTATGTCGTATGTATTTAATTCAGAGAGAGTTATAACCCTGGAGTCCTGCAAATTTCGAGACGACAAATATAAATTATTATTTCTATCTTTTAAAACGAAAAGTGACTTTTTATCGTCCACATTCAAATTTTTGCGGATCGCGACAAATTCTTTTGTTTTCGGTGTATCGAGGTTGAAATCTTCAACGACAACAAGCTGGTTATTTTTAGCCTTATATGAAAGGGCTGAAAACCTGGCAAGTTGCTTTACTTTTTTATTGAGTTTAAAATCATAATTTCTGGGCACAGGGCCGAAAACACGACCGCCTCCACGGAACAATGGATTTTTGATATCACCGAACCTGGCGGTACCTGTACCCTTTTGTTTTTTAATTTTCCTGGTGCTACCGGTCACCTCGCCTCTTTCTTTGGCCTTATGCGTGCCCTGCCTTTTATTGGCCAGGTATTGTTTCACATCCAGATAGATGGCATGATCGTTCGGTTCGATGCCGAAGATCGCCTCGTCAAGTTTAACCTTTTTACCGGTTTCCTTACCGTTTGTGCTTAAAACAGCTAACTCCATTATTTCTCAATAATTAAATATGAACCAATAGAACCTGGAACGGAACCTTTCAAGAGCAAGAGATTGCTTTCAGGTATGATCTTTACCACTTTAAGGTTAAGAACTTTCACCCTTTTGTTACCGGTCTGTCCGGCCATCCTCATGCCCTTGAAAACTCGTGAAGGGTAAGATGAAGCGCCAAGTGACCCCGGAGCACGAAGTCTGTTATGCTGACCATGAGTCGCATCGTTAACGCCGGCGAAACCATGTCTTTTGACAACACCCTGGAAGCCTTTTCCTTTGCTGATTCCGACTACATCGAGCCAGATATCGTCCCTGAAATATTCAACAGTAATCACATCACCAGGTTTCCAGTCTTTTACAAAGCCCTTAAGTTCGATAACTTTTTTCTTGGGTGTTGTATTTGCTTTTGTGAAATGACCCAGCATTGCTTTTGTTGTCCTCTTCTCCTTTTTTTCCTCGAATGCAAGCTGCACAGCGGCGTAGCCGTCGGTATCGACGGATTTAACCTGGGTCACTACGCATGGACCAGCCTGAATCACAGTACAGGGGACATTTTTTCCATCTTCATCAAAGATGGATGTCATACCGACTTTTTTACCAATTAATCCTGGCATGTTATTCTTCTTTTACGAAATGTTAAACTTTTATTTCTACTTCAACACCACTCGGGAGTTCAAGCTTCATCAGAGCATCAATAGTCTTGGGCGTCGAACTGTATATATCAAGCAACCTTTTGAAGGAAGAGAGTTGGAACTGCTCCCTTGATTTCTTGTTCACAAAGGTTGACCTCAATACAGTATAAACCCTTTTGTGCGTGGGCAGTGGAATAGGCCCGCTTACAACCGCACCGGTAGACTTTACCGTTTTTACAATCTTCTCGGCAGACTTATCTACCAGATTGTGGTCGTACGACTTGAGTTTAATTCTAATCTTCTGGCTCATTCTATTTATCTGTTATGCAAATGTTTTACCACTTACTTTTTCTAAAATCTGTTTGGACAGATTCGGTTCAACCTGTTCAAAATGTGAAAATTCCATGGTTGCTGTTGCGCGGCCGGAAGTCAGCGTCCTGAGTACGGTCACATAACCGAACTGTTCTGACAAGGGGACTTTCGCTTTGATAATCCGTGATCCGGCTTTTGACTCCATCCCCTCAACCTGGCCGCGACGTTTGTTAAAGTCAGAAATAACATCGCCCATGTATTCTTCGGGAGTCGCAACTTCTGCCGACATAATGGGTTCGAGCAGTATTGGCCTGGCTTTCAGTGTGGCTTTTCGGAATGCGTTTCTTGCGGCGATTTCGAATGAAAGGGAATCAGAATCGACAGCATGATAGGATCCGTCGAGCAAAACAACCTTCAGGTTGTCGACCGGGAAACCGGCAAGAGGTCCGTTGCTCATCGCTTCACGGAAACCTTTTTCAACTGACGGAATATATTCGCGGGGTACATTTCCGCCTTTTACTTCACTGATAAATTGTAAGCCGGTAATGCCTTCGTCAGCCGGAGATATCCGTACCACAATATCGGCAAATTTACCACGACCACCACTTTGTTTTTTAAAGACTTCACGATGTTCAACCTGATCGGTGATCGCTTCCTTATAATTAACCTGTGGACGTCCCTGTGAACATTCCACTTTAAATTCGCGACGTAGACGATCGACGAGGATTTCAAGGTGAAGCTCGCCCATTCCGGCAATAATTGTCTGACCACTGTCGGGATCAATTCTGACCTGAAAAGTAGGATCTTCTTCAGCGAGCTTATGCAGCGCCATGGAAAGCTTTTCCATATCCAGCTGGGTCTTAGGCTCGATGGCCACATTGATCACCGGTTCCGGGAATGACATCGATTCGAGAATGATGGGCTTATTCACGGAACAAATCGTATCACCGGTTCGCAGGTCTTTAAATCCAACGGCAGCGCAGATATCACCGGCTTCAACCTCAGACCTGGGATTTTGTTTGTTCGCGTGCATCTGATAGAGTCTGTTCACTCTTTCTTTCTTCCCGCTCCTTGTATTCAACACCATGGTACCTTCCTTCAGCGTACCGGAATAGATTCTCAGGTAGGCCAGACGGCCAACGAAAGGATCCGTTGCAATTTTGAATGCCAATGCGGAAAGCGGAGCATCCTGATCGGCTTCCCTGATTTCTTCCTTTTCATTATCCGGGTTAATACCGGTAACAGCTTCCACATCGAGCGGGCTGGGAAGAAGGGCAACGATGCCGTTGAGTAAACGCTGTATGCCTTTATTTTTGAATGCGGAACCACAAAAAACGGGGACGATCTGACGGTTGATTGTAGCCTTCCTGGTAGTTTCCATGAATTCTTCCACCGTAATCGCTGACCGGTCTTCCAGGAAACGTTCAAGAAGTGTATCGTCGGAGACGGCCACAGCTTCTACAAGTTTTTCACGCCATTCCTCCGTGAGCTCGACCATATCTTCCGGCACTTCTTCCATAGTATAATTCACGCCAAGAGTTTCATCCTCGTGCCAGATGACGGCTTTACGTTCGATAAGGTCGATGACACCTTTGAAATTATCTTCGTCACCAATCGGAATTTGCATCGGGATGGCGTTTGCGCCAAGCTTATCTTTAATTTCCTGTATAACAGCAAAAAAATCGGCTCCTACCCTGTCGAGCTTATTGATGAAGGCGATCCTTGGCACATTATATTTATCAGCCTGCCTCCAAACGGTTTCAGACTGGGGTTCAACACCTCCCACACCGCAAAATACGGCGATGACACCGTCGAGCACGCGCAGTGAGCGTTCAACCTCAACGGTAAAATCGACATGCCCGGGGGTATCGATGATATTGATCTTGTATTTATTGTCGTTGTAATCCCAGAACGCCGTCGTGGCAGCAGAAGTGATGGTAATTCCCCGCTCCTGTTCCTGCACCATCCAGTCCATCGTTGCTGCACCTTCATGCACTTCACCGATCCTATGGGTAATCCCGGTATAGAACAATATCCGTTCCGTCGTTGTGGTTTTCCCCGCATCGATATGTGCCATGATACCGATATTCCTCGTATATTTCAAATCCTTGTTCATCAGTACTTCCTCTTTCTCCCTGTATTCTGGTCTGGTTTCTGGTTTAATATATATATAAGACGTTAAAACCTGAAATGCGCAAAGGCTTTGTTCGCCTCAGCCATCCGGTGTGTATCTTCTTTTTTCTTGTAGGCCCCACCTTCATTGTTGTATGCGGCCATGATCTCTGCAGCAAGTTTTTCAGACATTGAACGTCCTGAACGTTTCCGTGCAAAGTAGATCAGGTTCTTCATCCCAATGGATACTTTTCTTTCAGACCTGATTTCCATAGGTACCTGGAATGTTGCACCCCCGACCCGGCGACTCTTTACTTCCACCTGAGGAGTTATGTTGTCCTGGGCAATTTTCCAGATATCAACTGGAGATTTTTCTTCTTTACCCATTTTTTCGGCAATAATTTCCATGGCCCCGTAGAAAACCCCGTATGAAATGCTCTTCTTGCCGTCGAGCATCAGGTTATTCACGAACCTAGTGACTTCCGGATCTTTGAATTTCGGATCAGGAAGCAGAATTCTTTTCTTCGGTTTCGCTTTTCTCATTTCCTTATCTTATTTACTTTTAGGTCTTTTCGCACCATATTTGGAACGTCGCTGTGTTCTGCCTTCTACTCCGGATGCATCAAGTGCACCACGTATCAGGTGATAACGCACACCTGGAAGATCTTTAACCCTGCCTCCACGAATCAGGACAATGGAGTGCTCCTGAAGATTGTGTCCTTCACCAGGGATATAAGCGTTAACTTCTTTACCATTGGTCAGCCTTACCCTTGCCACTTTACGCATGGCTGAATTCGGTTTTTTGGGCGTGGTAGTGTAAACACGGACGCATACCCCTCTTCGCTGCGGACAGGAGTCCAGGGCAGGTGCCTTGCTTTTTTCAACTATTTTTTGCCGACCTTTTCTTACTAACTGTTGAATCGTTGGCATACAGTATAAATTCTAGTGTTTAATTAAACTTTTTCCGAAACGGGTTGCAAAGGTATTCTTTTTTTTAAAAAAACAATAATATTTTAAGAATTTATTTGGCTGATTCTGACTTAAAAAACGTAGCGCCTATAAGACCCTCATCCAATATGGTACCGTGCATTTTCGGGCAGCGAATATAAATATTATATAGACGCTGTGGATAGAAAATGAAAATAATTTGACGGATTCTGACATCGGCAATTTATTGCCCGGTTTTCTCCTGCTATATATTATAATAATGTATCGTTTGAGTGGGCGCAATTCCTTAGTTGCAGCGACACGCCCCGGGGTGCGTCGCTGCAACGAAGAAATTACGCCTGTCAAAACGATTTTTCTACAACATCTTGACTCTTTTTAAAATTTTATTACTTTTGAACTCTCGCATAAATTCCCGTTTATTATTTGTAGTTAAAGCCAATACGTAAATATTAATCTAACCTAGCATGATCATATGAAAACGTATTCCACAAACCAGATTAAAAACATTGTTCTGCTCGGCAATGCAGGCTCAGGTAAAACTACCCTGGCTGAAGCCATGCTGTTTGAAGGTGGTGTGATTGACCGCCGCGGTGATATCGCAGGCAAGAACACCGTTTCTGACTATAATACCATTGAGCAGGAGAATGCAGGCTCCATATTCTCAAGCGTCATGTATACCGAATATAATAATACCAAGATTAATATTCTTGACGCTCCTGGAGCAGATGATTTTGTGGGGGGCTCTGTTTCAAGCCTTCATGTATCCGATTCGGCCGTGATGGTGATTAATGCTCAGAATGGTCTGGAAGTTGGTACGGAAATCCATAACAGGTGGGTGGAACGATTTAACAAACCTATGATCTTTGTTGTCAATCACCTTGATCATGACAAGACCAATTTTGAGAAGACCCTGGAGATGATGAAAGAAAGGTATGGCGGTAAAGTAGCTATCCTCCAGTATCCAGTAAACGCAGGTCCCGGCTTCGATTCAATCATTGACCTGATTCAGATGAAGCTGTACAAATACCCGGCTGATGGCGGAAAACCGGAAATTACTGCTATTCCTGCCTCCGAAGCCGACAGGGCTGAAGAACTAAGGGCAGAACTGGTAGAAAAGGCTGCTGAAAATGATGAGGGACTGATGGAGATCTTCTTCGAAAAGGAAACCCTGGAAGAGCAAGAAATGAGAAAAGGGATCTCAACAGGTATTATCAACGGAGGTATGTATCCCATTTTCTGCACCTCCGCAAGAAAAAATATGGGTGTAGGACGATTGCTGGAATTTATCTCCAACGTATTGCCAACACCGGATCAGGTAGCAGGTGTTTCCGATAAAAAAGGGAATGAGGTAAAGGTGGATCCAAAAGGTCCGGCCACCCTCTTCATATTTAAATCCTCCGTGGAATCACATATCGGAGAGATTAACTTCTTTAAGGTAATTTCCGGTGAGATCGCCGAAGGTATGGACGTCACCAATGCCCGTACTTCGAATAAAGAAAGGCTGTCACAATTATTTACAGTATTCGGGAAAAACAGAAATAAAGTATCCAAAATGTATGCCGGCGATATCGGAGCCACGGTAAAACTCAAAGCAACAAGGGTCAATGATACCCTGTCCACAGGTGATGTTGACCTTGCACCGATTGCATTTCCCGCACCGAAATTCAGAACGGCTATCAGGCCACTGAGCGAAGGGGAAGAAGAAAAAATTGGTGAATCCCTTAACCGTATCCATGAAGAAGATCCTACTGTTCTCATCGAACATTCAAAAGAACTGAAACAGATTATCCTTTCAGGCCAGGGTGAACATCACCTGAACATAGTGAAATGGCAACTCGATAATATCTTTAAGGTCGATTCCGAATTTATCACACCGAAAATCCCATACAGGGAAACCATCACCAAAGCTGCACAGTCCGATTATCGTCACAAAAAGCAGTCAGGTGGTGCCGGACAGTTCGGGGAGGTACATATGATCATCGAGCCCTATACCGAGGGACAACCTGAACCCGATATGTTCAAAATCAACGGGAAAGAATTCAAAATGAATATCAGAGGCAGGGAAGAAGTCAAACTGCCATGGGGCGGAAGTCTCTGGTATATGAACTGTATCGTGGGGGGCTCCATTGATACCAGGTTCCTACCCGCCATCTTAAAAGGTATAATGGAAAAAATGGAGGAAGGTCCGCTTACCGGTTCCTACGCCAGAGATATCAGGGTATTTGTTTACGATGGTAAAATGCACCCCGTTGATTCCAACGAAATTTCATTCCGGCTGGCAGGCCGAAATGCATTCAGAATAGCATTCAAGAATGCCGGGCCTAAGATCCTTGAACCTATCTACATCGTAGAGGTGCTTGTTCCGTCCGACAGGATGGGTGATGTGATGAGCGACCTCCAGGGGAGGCGTGCTATCGTTCAGGGTATGAGCAGTGAAAAGGGCTTTGAGAAAATCACCGCCAAGGTCCCGCTGGCTGAAATGAACAAGTATTCCACAGCACTGAGCTCGCTCACCAGCGGTCGTGCCATGTACTCGTTGGCCTTCAGTGAATACGCTCCGGTTCCGGGTGAAATCCAGGATCAGCTGCTCAAAACCTATGAAGCTGAACAGGAAGAGGAATAACAATGTACGGAAAAATATATTTTACATTCATTCATGTGACGTAAAAACGTGCCTTCGGGCTCGTCTCCACAAGCATCAATTCCAACTAACAAAAACCGGCCACCAAAATGGCCGGTTTTTATATATAATTATACAATCGTGTGCAATTTTTACACAAACCGATGGATCCATGGAATGGAAATCAACGGTATAGATAAACAACTCCCCGGTAAATCCCCCTTCTGTATTTTACTTTATCATACCCAGTGGCTTCTATAACATAATAATATGCACCCGGACTGGCAGGGTGGTCGGATCCCTTGACATTTCCGTCCCATCCGTCCCATGAGTACATATCGTTAACATCCGCCTTGTAAACCAGTGCCCCGGTGCGACTGTATATGCGGATGGTAAACTGACTGATGGAGGCGAATTTGACCTTGAAGTACTGGTTATTATCATCTCCGTTCGGCGTGAAAACATTGGGAACTTCAAGGTCAGATGGCAGAACCGTAATCGGCTCCTCTACCTTGAACGTATCAATGCAGCCTTCCTCGCTCCTGGATACAAGCGCCGGGTAATAATCAGCGGGAATATAATATGTGTTTTCCGGTTCATAATCAAAGTTATCACTGAATTCATTTGCAAAATATTCTGATTTAATGGTATCGGAATAAATCCATTCGTACGAAAATCCGTTTTCAGACTTGTTCGTAAACTTGACTTTAAGCGGAGCGTCATCTTCAGTGGGACTGGGTGGCTCTACATATTCTTTGGTATCCGCTTTATCAAAAAACATAAAACTGAAATCGGCTTTCACCTGTATAGACTCATAAAAAACCGAATCTCTGACCGACATGTTAAAGCTGTCGGATGCTGTAAGAAAGTACCAGGTATCCTTCGTTGGAGGTCGGTATGTAGTATTTGGATCAAGAACCCTGTCGGCATTCGGGATGATAAGGTCGGGGTTATCCGATGTCCACAAAAAGCTGTAATTATTGAGTGCCTTGATGCTTTCGTTCGTCAGTGGATCGTAATAGTAAAATGTATCGGCTATAACCGATCCACTCATTACCAGGAAGTCGCAAGTGTATTTGTAGGTCGGGACATTACCGGAAGCCGTTTTCTCGATAGTTGCTCTGAGGTCATCGATAAACACCCAGGCAATGAATGATGTATCAGTCCCGTCACCGTTGAAAGTCCGCACGCTGTAGCCGCCTTCATCCAAACCTGTTGCGGTCGATTGTAACACATTGTTATCCGTCTGAAAAGCAGGTCCGAAAGTACCGGAAAGCGGATCGTAGGCCGACCATTCGAATGTAAAAGTTCCTGAAACCGGACCGGTCGCGGTAAGCCGTCCGCTCACCGACTGATCCGGCAATTCATAAAATACAAACATACTGTCTTCACCGGTGTAGCTTTTATAGGAAATATGCTTCGCAAAATCAGACTGAGGCGAACTGATCTGGGCAGTCACAGCTCTAACCGTGAACAGGCAGATCGCTGTTGTGATATTTATTTTATTTGTGATCCGACGCAAGGGTTAGTCTGTGTTTGATGTAAAAATAACTTATCGGTGGCTAAAATATTTTGCAGGGAATGAAAAAAATAAATTCACTGCAATGTTACAAAAAAAAATCATGGACGCTGAGATTTGGAGATTTTTGACATTAAGGGGGAGGAGTGATGGAGTGATGGAGTGATGGAGTGATGGAGTGATGGGGTGATGGAGTGATGAGCTGTTCTTTAGGTCACTCTTCAATTCAACAACTCAACAACTCAACAACTCAACAATCAACAACTCAACAACTCAACAAATAAAAAGTGATGCGGGTGATGGAATCTCAAGTGAGTTAGCACCGGACTTCAACTTTATTCAAATACGAACCGTTAATAAGTTTTGCATGAATTCTGGCCGGAATAAATCTGAAAATCCTATTTTTGGCACCTCAACAAGGGACTACGTGGATAAGATATTAGCAGAGCTGAACCCGCCGCAACGAGAAGCGGTTGTCAATTACAAGGGACCTTCACTGGTCATTGCCGGAGCCGGTTCGGGGAAGACGCGGGTGCTTACCTTCAGGATTGCCAACATGCTCAGTAACGGTGTCCCACCTTCACAGATTCTCGCGCTTACCTTTACCAACAAAGCCGCCAATGAGATGAAGGAGCGCATAGCTGCGCTGGTTGGTTTTAATAATGCCCGCCATCTGTGGATGGGAACCTTTCATTCTATTTTTGCGAGGATACTGAGAGCAGAGTCAGTTGCCATTGGTTATCCAACCACGTATACCATTTACGACACCCAGGATTCAAGAAACCTCATCAAGACGATCATCAAAGAGCTGAAGCTCGACGACAAAATTTATAAGGCCAATGAAGTTGGCGGCCGTATCTCCAACGCCAAAAACAACCTGATCACGGCAGAGGCCTATGCCGGAAATGCCTCCATAGAAGCCACCGACAGAAGTACACGCAGGCCGATGTTAAAAGAAATCTATAAACGTTACGCTGTCCGATGTAAAAATGCCGGCGCCATGGACTTCGACGACCTGTTATTGAATACAAATATCCTGTTCAGGAACAACCCTGCCATCCTAAACAAATACATGAACACCTTTCGCTATATCCTTGTCGATGAGTACCAGGACACCAACTATTCGCAGTATCTGATTGTCAAAAAACTTGCGCAGGAACACCGTAATATCTGTGTTGTAGGTGATGATGCCCAGAGCATTTACTCATTCCGTGGTGCCAGGATTGAGAATATACTGACGTTTAAATCGGATTATCCTGAGGCAGTGACCTACAAACTGGAAAGGAACTATAGGTCGACGCAAAATATTGTCAATGCAGCAAACTGTATCATTGCAAGAAACCAGGGCCAAATCCCCAAGAAGGTATTTTCTGAGAACGACGAAGGGTCTAAGATTAAGGTGATCGAGGCTCAGACCGACAATGAAGAAGGTTTCATCGTTGCCGGTATGATCAGGGATGCCTCGTTATACGAACAAATCCATTACAGTGACTTTGCTATCCTTTACCGCACAAATGCACAGTCGAGGATCTTCGAGGAATCGATGAGGAAAATGAATATCCCCTACAAGGTATATGGCGGCCTTTCCTTTTTCCAGCGTAAAGAGGTAAAGGATGTCCTGGCCTATTTCAGGGTTATCGTCAATCCTTCGGATGATGAATCGATCAAAAGAATTATTAATTTTCCGTTGCGGGGGATCGGTAAAACAACCCTTTCCAGGCTAGAAACCACAGCCTCTGAGCGTGATGTCCCTATTTGGGAAGTTTTGACAGACGGCCAGTTCCTCCGCACAGCTTTTAACTCAGGTACGTTCCAGAAACTTACCGGATTTGCCCGGCTGATGAATGACTTCAGGAAGAAATCGGTGGAAATGGAGGCTTTTGATCTGGCTTATACGGTGGCTACTTCAACCGGCATTCTGAGTGAACTAAATGACGACAGGACGCCAGAGGGGATCAGCCGCCTTGAAAATACCGAGCAGCTTTTAAACAGTATCAGAAACTTCAACGAGAATGAGGAAAATGTGGACTCCAAAACTCTCACAGATTATCTTCAGACAGTAGCCCTTTACACCGACGCGGATACAGAAAAAGAGGATGACCGCAACAAGGTTACACTTATGACGATCCATTCGGCAAAAGGACTTGAGTTCAAACAGGTTTTTCTGGCAGGCCTGGAGGAAGAACTTTTTCCATCTCAAATGTCAACTTCCATGCCCAAGGATCTGGAAGAAGAACGTCGGTTATTCTATGTGGCTGTTACCCGGGCCAAGGAAAAAGTGACGATCAGCTATGCAGGGACACGATACAGATGGGGTCTTCTGACAAATTGCAACCCCAGCCGTTTCATTTCAGAAATCGATGAACAGTTCCTGGATCTCCCCTTGTCACTCTCCATGAAACTTTCAGCAGGTGACACAAATGTTATTTCTCCGGGCACAACCCCCTCCTACCCTTCGCAAAAACGAAACAGCGGAGACGGCCTTCCCCGCCTCAAAGCCGGACAAAAGCTGGTTAAAATCGATAAAGCTCCCGTCACGGAACCTGGCGGAACTGCTGATCCCTCAAAAATACAGGTCGGTATGCAAGTCGAACACCCTCGCTTTGGAATCGGAAAGGTCATCAATAAGGAAGGCAACCCTCCAAATGTAAAAGCCACGGTATTTTTTAAAGATCATGGTCAGAAACAGCTCCTGCTCAAATTCGCAAAATTGAATATTATCGGGTGATTTCTCTGTTGTTGCAGGAATGTGATCTTCCGTTGTTGTAAGGACGGACATTATGAAATCTAAATACATCCATGTCCTTTTGTTAACTCCATAAATTTCAACTAGCTTTGCATCAAAAGAAATAATGATGGATTACGACTACAATACCAGCCGCAACCGGCTGAACCTTCCTGAATACGGCAGAAATGTACAAAAAATGATCGACCATATCTGCACAATTGAAGACAAGGATGAACGCAACAAGGCTGCCAGGACTATTATCGGCATCATGGGAAATCTCAATCCCCAGCTTCGTGATCAGGGCGACTTCAAACACAAACTCTGGGATCACCTTATCTTCATCTCAGATTTCAAACTTGATATTGACTCCCCCTATGATACACTGGAACCTTCGCAATTGACACAGAAGCCAAATCAAATTCCGTATAATCAGAACCGCATAAAATATAAACATTATGGTCATTCTCTCGAGATGATGCTTAAGAAAGCACTTGAGATGGATGAAGGTGAAGAAAAGGAACAGTTGATTGCGACGCTGGCCAACCATATGAAAAAGTCTTATCTCACCTGGAACCGTGAAGCCGTTGATGATCAGCAGATTTTCAGTGACCTTAAAGAACTTTCAAATGGCCGGATTGAAAATACCGATGACGTCATCAAATTGTTGGAAACAAAAGAAATTCTGAATAAAAACAGAAAGAAACGGCCTCAGAGAAAATCCAAATAACCCGCTTTAGCTTTTTATGAGCAGTTTCCGCATCGAAGGTGGCCGCCGTTTAAAAGGCGAGATCATTCCCCAGGGAGCAAAGAATGAAGCTCTCGAGGTTCTCTGCGCAACGCTGCTTACACCCGAAAAAGTTACCATAAGCAATATCCCCGATATCAGCGATGTTCAAAAACTTATTGAACTTCTGGGTGACATCGGAGTAGGAATTACAAGGGAATCAGGAGACACCTATACTTTTACAGCTTCCAAAATTAACATCGACTTCCTGCGCTCCGAGGAGTTTCGCGACAAAAGTGCTGCACTAAGGGGTTCTGTTCTGATCGTTGGCCCGCTTTTGGGCCGGTTCGGCGAGGCCTTCATTCCAAGACCGGGTGGCGACAAGATCGGGAGGCGGCGACTTGATACTCATTTTACCGGCTTTCAGAATCTGGGGGCGAAATTTACCTTTGATAAAAGAAAATACCAGTACCATGTGAACGCCAAAAAACTCAAGGGTTGTTACATGTTGCTGGACGAAGCCTCTGTTACAGGAACTGCCAATATTATCATGGCTGCAGTACTGGCTGAAGGCATTTCCACCATCTACAATGCAGCCTGTGAACCATATGTGCAGCAGCTGTGCCTGATGCTGAACCGGATGGGCGCAAAAATCTCCGGTATTGGTTCAAACCTGATTACCATTGAAGGCGTCGTCGCACTTAAGGGCACCGAACACCGCATCCTTCCCGATATGATCGAAGTTGGAAGCTTCATCGGGCTCGCTGCCATGACCGGATCAGATATCACCATGCGTGATGTTGGCTTCCCACACCTCGGCATTATCCCCGAATCGTTCCACCGGCTGGGTATTCATCTCGATGTAAAAGCGGATGATATCCACATCCCACCCCAGGAACATTACGAAATAGAAACATTTATTGACGGTGCGATCATGACCATTGCCGACGCGCCATGGCCCGGGCTGACCCCCGATCTGCTCAGTGTGATGCTGGTAGTGGCAACCCAGGCAAAAGGAAGTGTTCTGATCCATCAGAAGATGTTTGAAAGCCGCCTTTTCTTTGTCGACAAACTTATCGATATGGGCGCACAAATCATTTTGTGTGATCCGCACAGAGCTACCGTAATCGGGCAGGATAAAAAGATCCGGCTTCGTGCTACTACCATGACTTCACCCGACATTCGGGCCGGCGTAGCCCTTCTTATTGCTGCCATGTCGGCCGACGGTATAAGTACCATCCATAATATCGAACAGATCGACCGTGGGTACCAGGATATCGACAAACGCCTCAATCTTATCGGAGCTTCTATTGAAAGACTGTGACAATAAAATAATTTTTTTACTTATATTTGTAAAAATTTACATATATAGATAACATTAATTGAGAAAGTAGAATGAGAAAATCAGTATTATTTGTTCTAACGGCAGGATTGATATTGTTTGGCGACTGTTCCGGGAACAGCACAAAGGATTCATCCAAAACACCTCCTGGCAGCGTCAAAAAAGCAAACACGGAAGCAGCAGTTGGTCTGAACATCGGTAACCGCGCACCAGAACTCGAATATCCGTCACCCGCCGGGGAGATTCTGAAACTGTCATCCCTCAGGGGGAAGGTTGTCCTCATCGACTTCTGGGCCTCATGGTGTCCGCCTTGCCGCAGGGAGAATCCAAATCTTGTAAGTACTTACAACAATTTCAAGGATAAGAAATTTACGAATGGTGATGGCTTCACCGTCTACAGTGTTTCCCTTGATGCCGACAAAAAAAGCTGGGAATCAGCCATCGAAAGCGATCACCTTGCCTGGCGAAATCATGTCAGCGATCTTAAATACTGGGAATCGGTACCGGCTGCTATGTACCAGGTCAGTGGTATCCCGATGAATTATCTCATTGACGGAAAAGGTATCATCGTGGCAAAGAATCTGAGAGGTCAGGCCCTTGATGCCGAACTTCAGAAACTTGTAAACTAAAATTTCAGCGGAAAATACCAGGTCTTGCAGGATATCATCATTAATCTGCCCGACCTGATGAGAACAACATCCGGCAAAACCGGATCCGGTTTCACGGATCCGGTTTTTTTACCTGTCAAATAGCCGCTAGATATGCTTAAATTATGCCATATTGTCTTTAGATGGTAATTTGGCAGAAAATTTGATCATTGGTTTGCTGCTCGTATATAGAAAATCAGACAAAACTAATTGCAATTAAATATGGCAAAAAAATCATCCGTGAACCCGGTAAAGGGGAAGGCAAAGAACATGGAAAAAGAAGTGAAGGGTCCGACAGTTACCCGGAAAGATGAAGATGCTGAAAATCAATACCTTGATTCACCGGAATCAGAAGAAGATACTTCAAAGACAGAAGAATACGTTCAAAAACTTACAGAATTACAGGAAAAGTACCTCCGTTTATCAGCAGAATTTGACAACTACAGGAAGAGGACGCTCAGAGAAAAAACCGAATTGTTGAAATCTGCCAGTGAGGATGTACTTGTGAAGATATTACCTGTCATGGACGATTTCGAAAGAGCGTTGGGTTCGATTGGTAATACAACCGACATTGAAGCATTGCGTGCAGGAATTCATCTTATTTACAGTAAGTTCAAAGATTTTCTGGCCCAGCAGGGCGTCCGTGAAATGGATTCATTGAATGATGAATTTGATACTGACCGGCATGAAGCCGTAACGAAGATCCCTGTGCAGGAAGACGCAAAGAAAGGGAAGGTTGTGGATGTCATTGAGAAGGGTTATCTTCTTAATGAAAAGGTTGTCAGGTATGCAAAAGTTATAATAGGGGATTAAAATTGTATGACAAAAAGAGACTATTACGAAGTATTGGGACTCTCAAAAGAAGCGACTCAGGAGGAGATCAAGAAGGCTTACAGGCAAATGGCCCTGAAGTATCATCCTGATAAGAATCCGGATGATCATACGGCAGAGGACAAATTCAAGGAAGCTGCCGAGGCTTATGAAATTCTGTCTGATCTACAGAAAAAATCACGGTATGACCAGTATGGACATGCTGCATTTCAGGGTGGCGGTTCCAATGGTTTTCACGCCGGAAACATGAGTATGGAGGATATTTTTGAAAGTTTTGGAGATATTTTCGGTGATTTTGGATTTGGCGGCTTTGGAAGATCGGGAAGACGATCGGGACAAAGGGTGAACCGTGGTTCAGATTTACGTATCAAAGTTAAACTGGATTTGAATGAAATCTCAACAGGTGCTGAGAAGAGGGTAAAAGTCAAAAAATACACCAGTTGTGAGGCCTGCAATGGTAGCGGTGCTAAGGACGGAACGGCCTATGAGACCTGTTCGACCTGTCGGGGTTCTGGTCATGTGACCAGGGTCACAAACACGTTTCTCGGACAGATGCAGACCACCACGACATGCCCTTCCTGTAACGGTGAAGGAAAGATCATTTCCCAGAAATGCAATACCTGTTACGGTGAGGGTATCCTGCCGTCGGAGGAAACCATCTCATTCAATATTCCTGCAGGTGTTTCGGAAGGCATGCAGCTCAAGGTTAGCGGAAAGGGCAATGCAGCACGCCGGGGTGGGGTCAACGGTGATCTGCTCGTTGTCATCACGGAAGAAAAACATCCGGATCTGATCAGAGACGGTAATGACCTCCTCTTTAACCTCTACCTGAGTATGCCGGATGCCATTCTTGGTACAACGGTTGAGATCCCAACGATCGACAGCAAGGTGAAGATAAGGATAGAACAGGGTACCCAGCCGGGAAAGATACTGCGGCTTCGTGGAAAAGGTGTGCCTGATTTGAACGGATATGGTAGAGGCGATTTGCTCGTGTCCATAAATGTATGGATACCAAAGGAAATTAGTAAAGATGAGGCGAAGCTCTTTGAAAAGCTCAAAGAATCAACTAATTTTATTCCGAAACCTGACAAGAATGAAAAGAGCTTCTTTGAACGTATGAAGAATTTCTTTGAATAACACAACTAAATATGGAATTCCTGAAAGCGAGTAACATCGTAAAACAATTTTCCAACCACCTGGCCCTCAACAGAGTTTCCATCACGGTTCCGGAAAATTCCATTTTTGGTCTTCTAGGACCCAACGGAGCCGGAAAAACAACACTAATCAGAATTATAAACCAGATCACCGCACCGGATGAAGGTGAGCTGATTCTTCAGGGCCGGCCCATGAAATCGAGCGATGTAGCATTTATTGGTTACCTGCCGGAAGAACGTGGACTTTATAAAAAGATGAAAGTCGGTGAACAGGCACTCTACCTGGCACAATTAAAGGATTTATCGAGATCCGATGCCCTGCAGCGGCTAAAATACTGGTTCGAGAAATTCGAAATCACCGGATGGTGGAACAAGAAGGTTGAAGAACTATCGAAAGGCATGCAGCAGAAAGTCCAGTTCATAACTACTGTAGTGCACGAACCGAAACTTCTGGTTTTCGATGAACCTTTCAGCGGATTTGATCCCATCAACACCAATCTCCTTAAACACGAAATCCTTGAGCTGAGGAAAAAAGGTGCAACTATTATCTTTTCAACCCACAATATGGCCTCGGTGGAGGAACTTTGTGATCATATTTCCCTGATCAATCAATCCAAGGTCATCCTTGAAGGGCAAATAGAAGAATTGCGTAAAACTTTCAGAACCAATACTTTCGAAGTGTCTTATTTGGGCAAGCCAGAGCAATTGAGAGCCGGGCTGCCATCCTCATTTGAAGTGGTAAGTGAGAAGGTCAATCATGAACTGCACGTTGCCAAAATAAGGTCAGTCGACACCCCGGACAATAACTTCCTTTTAAAAAATCTGCTGCCCCATATCGCAATTCAATCCTTCAACGAAGTCATACCGGGAATGAATGATATCTTCATCAGGGTCGTCCAGGAAACCAATACCAAAGAAGCTGCCGTATGAACAAAATTTTCCTCATTATCCATCGCGAATATCTCGCGAGAGTCCGGAAAAAATCCTTTATCGTAATGTCCGTCATCGGACCTCTTCTTTTCGCTGCATTCCTTGTCGTACCTACTTATTTTGCCACGATGAAGGATACGGAGGACAAGACCATTGCCGTGGTTGACAGTTCCACCATTTTCCTCAATCAGCTTCCCGAAACCGAATACCTCAAGTTCACCTACGTCCCCGGAACGGAGCTTGAAACGCTTAAAAAAAATATGACAGACAATGGATATTACGCCATCCTGTTCATTCCACAAAATATCATTGCGTCAAACACCAGTATCCTTTATTCGGCAAAACAGCCCAGCATGTCGACACGCATGTATATTTCGCATGCACTCGACAAACAAATTGAGCGGGAGAAGCTAAAAGCACAGAATATAGAAAACCTGGATATAATTTTGAAATCAATATCCACAAACGTGAACCTGAGGAACATCACACTCAGCGAGGAAGGCGCGGAGAAAGAAAGCCATGCCGGTATTGCGATGGGCATAGGCTATGTTGGCGGCATGCTGATCTACTTCTTCATCTTTCTTTTCGGGGCAATGGTGATGCGCGGTGTCATCGAGGAAAAAACCAGCAGGATCGTTGAAGTCATAATCTCTTCGGTCAGGCCATTCCAACTGATGATGGGTAAAATTATCGGCGTCGGGCTTGTCGGCCTCACTCAGTTCATCCTGTGGGTTATTCTTACCCTGGGCATCGTTACCGGTATTCAAAAGGCATTTTTCCCCGACCTTGGAAGTAAGCCGACTCAGACTATGGCAAGCCAGGACGTCATGTCACCCCAATATGACAATGGAAATACGGCCGAACCGTTTGCAAAAAATCAGGACAAAAGCCCACAAATCCTTAAGGATTTTTTTAATTCCATCGGCTCGGTCAACTTCGGGCTGATCATAGGTATGTTCATTTTCTACTTCATTGGCGGATTCATGCTGTATGCATCGTTGTTCGCAATGATTGGCTCAGCAGTCGACAACGAAACGGATACGCAACAATTTATGCTGCCTGTAACGATCCCGCTCATTATCGGAATTTTCGTCATGATAAATGCAATTGAAAATCCGGCCGGCCCTCTTGCCTTCTGGTTCAGTATTATCCCCCTCACCTCCCCCATCGTTATGATGGTAAGAATTCCTTTCAATCCTCCTGCCTGGGAAATAATTCTTTCAGCTGTGATCCTTGTTCTTACATTCCTGGGTACAACATGGATGGCCGGAAAAATCTACCGCACAGGGATTCTTATGTACGGGAAAAAAGTAAACTACGCCGAACTTCTGAAATGGCTCAGGTATAAAAACTGAGCCCTACAGAGAGAGGCCGACCTGCAATTTCAGAACCCGGACCACCGGGACTTTCGATGGATATGATACTACCCACTCCATCGCCGGCCAGGTTTGTTTATTTATAACTAATTGAAATTATGAGAATTGCAATACTCGATTTCGGAACGAACACCTTTAATCTGCTCATTGCAGAGACATCGGATGAAAATACCCTGAAGATCATCCATTCATCAAAAGAACCGGTAAAACTTGGTCACGGGGGGATCAATAAAGGGACGATCACTGCGGAAGCATTTAAGAGAGGGATCACCGCTATCGAAAATCACTTTTTAAGGATCAAGAATTATAAGGCAGAAAAGGTATATGCTTATGCTACCTCAGCCATCAGGGAAGCCAAAAATGGACGGGAATTTTCAATGGAAGTAGATAAGAAATTCGGATTATATGTGAATATCATTCCCGGAGAGCGTGAGGCTGAACTGATATACAAAGGTGTGAGGCAATCGGTCAGCCTGTCAGATCACAAGGTTCTGATCCTGGACATCGGTGGGGGAAGCAATGAATTTATCATTGCAGACAGCAAAAAGATATACTGGAAATACAGTTTTAACCTTGGCATGGCCCGTCTGCTGGAGAAATTTATTCCTTCTGACCCCATCACGGAGAATGAAGTTACCCGGATCGAAAATTACCTGGAGGAAGAACTCGGACCCCTCTTTACAGCTGTAAAAGAACATAACCCTAATGAACTTATCGGTGCCTCCGGATCCTTTGAAACATTCTCCGCACTGCTGGCAGAAAACGATCCGGAACGCTACCATATGAACGGAGAACATGCCAGAGAAATAAAACTGGATGATTACTACGGACTCCATCAACGCCTTCTCTATTCCACCACGGAAGAAAGAACCAAAATGAAAGCAATGGAACCGGTAAGGGTGGATATGATTGTCCTGGCCACAATTTTTGTTAATTTCACCCTCCGCAATTGTGGCATTGAAAAAATAACGCAATCCGATTTCGCTTTGAAAGAAGGCGTTATTGCAGAAATTCTGAATATTTAATTAAGACCCCGGCAATGGCAAAGATCCTGGTTATCGATGATGAAAAGAGCATAAGGAGCACACTTCAGGAAATCCTTGAGTACGAAAAACATGAAGTAGAATTAGCTTCCAGCGGTCCGGAAGGTTTGGAAAAGTTTGCCGCCGATACGTTTGATATTGTTCTTTGCGATATTAAAATGCCTGAGATGGACGGTATTGAGGTTCTTGACAGGATCCTTGAAAAGCCTTCCGACGCTCAGATCATTATGATATCCGGACATGGGAACATAGACACGGCGGTGCAGACCATTAAGAAAGGTGCTTACGATTTCATTGAGAAGCCGCTCGACCTGAATCGGTTGCTCATTACGATTCGTAATGCCATTGATAAATCAGATCTTATCACCGAAACCCGTACCCTGAAGAAAAAAGTGAACCGTGCTTTCGAAATGGTAGGTAATTCGTCCGCCATGACAAAAGTTAAGGAAATGATTGACCGTGTTGCGGCAACCGATGCCAGGGTGCTGATTACCGGCGAAAACGGTACTGGGAAAGAGTTGGTAGCCAGATCGTTGCACGAAAAATCGGAACGTGCAGGAAATCCATTTATCGAAGTGAATTGCGCAGCCATACCTTCCGAACTGATAGAGAGTGAACTGTTCGGTCATGAGAAAGGTGCATTTACCTCAGCCATTAAGCAGCGTAAGGGTAAATTCGAACAGGCCGACGGAGGAACACTATTCCTTGATGAAATCGGTGACATGAGCCTTTCCGCACAAGCCAAGGTGCTGAGGGCCCTGCAGGAGAATAAGATCAGCCGTGTGGGGAGCGACAAGGATATCAGTGTGAACGTACGAATTATTGCAGCTACCAATAAAAATATGAAGGTGGAGATTGAAAAGAACACCTTTCGTGAGGACCTCTATCATCGCCTCAGCGTTATCCTTATACATGTACCCTCTCTGAACGAGCGCCGTGAGGATATCCCTGAACTGGCTTCCTATTTCAACAGTGTGATTTGTCAGGAATATGGCACGCCGGCAAAAAAGATTGCCTCCGATGCAATTGAAGAACTTCAGAAAATTAACTGGACAGGAAATATCCGTGAGTTCCGGAACGTTCTTGAGAGGCTGATTATTCTGTGCGATAAGGACATTAAAGGTGAAGACGTGAAGCAGTTCGCCCAGCCGATTAGCAGGTAAGCCTAATCTCAAACTGATGCGCGAAAAGAACCGGAAATACAACATATTCTTCGTTATTCTCATCGCAATCCTTTTGTTCCCCGCACTGCTGATCAATATCGGGATTCTCCCGCTATCTGCCGATGAAGCCACACGTGCCACTGTGGCCCTGGAAATGGAATACTCTGGCGACCTCATTACGCCTACTATAAACGGAATTTATTATTTTAACAAACCCCCTTTCTATAACTGGATACTGCTTTCATTGTATCACTTATCCGGATCGCACTCAGAATTTCTAATACGGACACCCACGGTAATTTCCCTGATTCTTTTCGGGCTTATCATCGGTTTCTTTGTATCCAAAAACACCAATAAAATAATCGGACTGATCTCAGCCCTGGCATTCATTACTTGCGGTCGCATACTTTTTTACGATTCCTTTCTCGGGCTCATCGACATCACCTTTTCGATGCTCATCTTCCTGAACTTCATGATCATCTATGATCTTCTCAAAAAGGAAAAATACGGCCTGTTGTTTTTCATCTCCTGGTTGCTCACTGCCATCACTTTTCTTATGAAAGGCCTGCCGGCTCTTGTATTCCAGGTAATTACCCTCGTCACGGCATTTACGTATTTCAAACAGTTCAGGAAATTGCTTTCACTAACTCATTTCCTGCCCTTCCTGGTCTACATTTTCATCACAGGAGGCTATTACTACCTGCTCTGGCAGGAAAATCCAACCATGCAGTATTTCGGCACCCTGGTGTCTGAATCAACAAAACGAACATTTATGGAATACGGATGGTGGAAGACCATTCAGCACCTTGTCACCTTCCCGGCAGAACAAATCTATCACCTCGCGCCCTGGTCGGTTCTTCTTCTGCTTCTCTTTAGCAGAAAGAGCTGGAAAGTTATCCGGCAAAACAATTTCATTACTTACCTTTTCCTGGTGTTCATCTTCAACATCCCCATATACTGGATTTCATACGAGACATATCCGAGGTATCTTTTTATGCTGTATCCTCTGCTTCTGACAGTTATCGTATATGTTTACTATGAAACCGGAAAGGAACCGGGACCCATTCGCAAATCAACAGACATCATCTTTTTTGTTCTGTTGCTTCTAATCCTGCCCGCGGGTATTTTCCTGTTTCACCGATATACATTCCAGAATACGAATCATCTTATTGAAGTCTTCATTTCTGTTCTCATTCTTGTCCTCCTGATCATCCCCTTATTCCTGAAGATGAAACCCTACCGGCTCTTCCTGCTGACCCTCACTCTTCTTGTACTCCGCATAGGATTTGATCTGGTGGCCTTGCCTGAAAGAGCAATGGTCAGCCGCAGAGTGATCCAGCGGGAACAAGCCATAGGGGCTGCAAAGCTGGCAGAAGGAAAACAACTTACACTGTCACTTAACGCTACCTGCAGCCATGAGACAACCTTTTACATCGAACGCGAGCACGGGACTATCCTGAAAAGGCATACAGGATCCTATGATCCGGATGCTTTGTACCTTTTTGACGACCCGGATCCACTTAAAAAAGGTGAAGAGATCGTGCTCCGTTTGGAAACGAGGTGGAGAAATTCGCCTTTGAGAATGTCACGAATCAGAGAAAATGCCGGTCCCTGAGGGCCCTGCTGAGCGCAGTCAAAGTACTTGCCGAAGTGTGCTCTCAATCATCAGGGTGGTATCTCCAGCGTAGTCGAAGGGAGCCCTCAATCATCAGGGTGGTATCATCGGTCCCTGAGCGTAGCCGAAGGGAACTCTCAATCCTAAGCCAAATAACCTCGGTCCCTGAGGACGCTGCTGAGGAAAGCCGAATTACTTGCCGAAAGAATCTGAAGAGCATCCTGAAATTACCTAAAGCTTTTTACTGCATAGAAGTGATGCGCCTTCCCTTAATGTGGAAAGAGATCAAAAATCAGCGTTTCACGGGTAAGGTTTAGAGAGGAGAAGAGCTACAAATGGGATATCTGATAGCGTGTTCCCCACGCTGATATTTTCAGACAGGTGTTGGAAGAGAGAAATAATTCTATTGGTCTTCAAATATTTCCCGGTCATTAACCCAAATGTGTCCGTCTTTTACAAACATTGTATTGACCTCTGCTTTTCTGATCAGCAGATCATCAATACGAAACTGCCCTTTGGTCAGTACCTTGTTCTGGTACCTGAACCGGATTACCGACTCCGGATAGCGGACTGGGAATCGGTCCTCAAACAGGATCTTTGACCCGTCCCTTGCCACAACCCTTCGCTGTATATCCATATCGTAATAGAAGTAGTTCGATTTCCCTGGTATAGAAAGTGTCACAACAAGCCTGGTACGCGGATACAGATCGACATCGCCGTCATATGTCCAGAATGATACGATATACGATCCGGTATCCGGAAGGATGGTTTCATAGAACCACGTTTTCGTTGTAATATCATGCGAGTAAATCCCTTCAGGATAATTTTCGAAGGCCTCATGGATGACAGACGAATCGCCTGCGGCATCAATACTTTCCGCGACAAGACCTTGCAGTTCGCGCTGTCGTTCCCCTACAAGAACTCTCAGGCTATCGGGATAGAAGGAATAAAAACTATGACTGTCGTTTTCGGACAGGAAGTGGGCATGACTTATCAGTCGTTTTTCAGAATTCGTGATCACTTCCCCTTTCATGACAAAAAACAGAAAAGGTTTCATTGACGGGAGATCATCCAGTATCGGGTATCCCCGGTAAGGTTCAAAATACAAATCAAGATTTTTAAGCGTTTGTGAAATGGACGTACGACTAAGAGCAACAGCGTTCAGAGGTAGTCCCGTTTTTAGCGATGCGATGAACGCTGCAGTTTCAACCTTAGAGGGAACGCTGACCCAGTAGTTTTCTGATCCCACATGAAAATATGGGAAAGGCATAATCGCCTGGAACAGGTTCAAGTCGAATTCATTGACCCATTGATCTTCGGGCAGCACGTTCTGCCTGTCATTAAGGGTCTTAATCCGGTTATTCAGATTTTTAGGGTACGATGCAATGTTCTGGTATGCATCATAGCCTGTCATAAACAAGGCCAGGATTAATATCAATCTTGTCCACCATAACTTCCTGGTAGTAAGTAGCTTCCAAAGCAAATAAAAAGCAAGAATGTTCAACATATAGAAGAATGGAAACACGAATCTTCCAATGGCTCTGAACTGACGGAAAGGCCCGGTATAATTCAGCCATTTTTCCAATCCGAGGGAAAACGGCAGCCCAAGGGAAAGCAGGAATGAAACCACGGATGCCCAGAATAAAATGTTCAGTGCTCTGTTGTCACTTACCCTGAAAAGACTTGCAACAGATTTATCCCTGATTGTCTTGTACGGCATCTTGATCAGGATAAACAAAAACGTGAGGCTCGCTACAGCACCAACATAAGCCACCGTTTTCCAGGCGCTTGTGGTGTGAATAAAAGGAAAATACGGGTGCTGAAGCGGGAGAAATACGCTTACCAGTCTTGTGGTGCTCTGGATAAATCCCCAGGGGTAGGCGGTCCTGTCCAGGTTGACATCGTACATACTGGAAAAGAGGGTGAAAATGATAAGAGGCAAAAATAGCTGTATTGACATATGTAAACCGGCTTTTACCAGTCCACCGAACCTGTGCTTCTCAAAGAATAAAATATACAGCCAGAGCAGACCAAGCATTACGCCGATCAAAACATAGAAATAGAGATGCTTGCTACACAGAAAGAAAAGATACAGTCCGATAATTCCCGAAAGAACGTAACCGGGTTTTCGGTAAAATATCATGATCAGGTAAATAGCCACAGGGAATGCATAGGCATATGCAAGGTTGTAATGCCCGGTGAGCCGGTCCCACTGCGGCGTCAGGAAAGTCAGGATGATCGCAAAAAGAACCGAGAAGAGGGCTGAAATTCCAAGTTCATTAAAAATCAGAAAGAGAAAGAGGGCACAAAGAACAAATGAAAAGAGAATGAGGAGGTTTGAAATGCCGAGAGCGTAATTGCCAAGGTCGAGTCCCGATTCTTTGAGCAATTTTAGAAAATTCGTCAGGAATACCTGGTTACCGGTGAAGAAAACCGACTCCCCATAGGGGTAGTTCATCATTTCTGTGTACCAGTACGCTGTGTCATATTTAATATGATACAAGGTGCCGTACGTACTCTTTATACCATCTCCGGCAGATGCGAATGAGACATTATTGGGGTCTTTAATAATATCGTGAAAGAGAAGGAAAAGTAAGAGAGCAGTGGTGATGATGGTAACCAATGCAGCTAAAGATTTTTTACTCATAGAAACATGCTTGTTGAATTTCCCTGCTTTCGGCATGTGAACTGACTTACTTATTTACACAATCCAAAGGTACCAATTTTTTACCATGGCAGACTGTCACCCTAACACTTGTCCCGGATAAAATAATGTGGCCTTTTCTTGCTTTCATGAAAGATCCTGCCCAGGTATTCCCCGATAATGCCTATACTCACCAGCTGAAATCCACCGAGAAGAAGGATTGTAATCATGAGAGAAGTCCATCCTGGAAGTGTCTGACCGGCAAAATATACAACGATGGCATAGATTGCATAGACTAAAGCGAAGACCAATGCGCACATCCCAATTATAAAACTGATCCTTAATGGTTTAGATGAAAACGAGGTGATGCCATCAATTCCGAAACGCACCATCTTGCGAAAGGTATATTTGGTTTGACCCGACATCCTTTCAGGAGCCTCGAAAGAAATCACCGATTGTGCGAATCCGATCCAGCTGATAAGTCCGCGGGTAAAACGATCTTGTTCATCAATCTCAAGAAAAGCGTCCACAGCTTTGCGCGACATAAGCCTGAAGTCGGAAGAATCGGGTTCAATTTTGACATCCGAGAGGGCGTTCATAATCCGGTAGAAGTACTTCGATGAGAATTTTTTAAACCATCCCGAATCTGCCGTCTGCATTCGCCGCGTATTCACGATGTCAAATCCCTTCCTGTATTCCTCCAGGAGTCTCGGGATCACTGAAGGAGGATGCTGACCATCGGCATCCATGGTTATGGTAACATCTCCCGAAGCCTCTGCCAATCCTGCCAGTAATGCCGACTGCTGGCCAAAATTCCTGGATAAGCTGATGCCCTTCACCCTTGCATCACCTGAGGCGATAGATCTGACCTGAGCGAAGGTTCCATCTGAGCTTCCGTCATCGACGAAAATGATCTCAAGCTCCAAACCGGCAACTGCCAAATCAGCCACAAGCATTTCATATATACGACTTATATTCGCTTTTTCGTTGAATGCCGGAAGTATGATGCTGAGTGTCATGTCTTGTTCATTTCATTTTTTTTACAGACTACAATTAAAAGTTAAATTTACTAAAATTTATGTTGGAAGGTCATTCCCGAACCCAAAAATAAAAGGCAGAATACAGGTAGGCCGGCTGATTTATCCTTAAATATAAGGGAGGGTTATAAAGGTTTTCCGAATTATGGGTATGTATTTTTGTAAATACCGCAAACATTGGGCAACCACGCTGTGGTTGGAAGTCGACGCATATTACCAACCACGGGCAAAACCGTGGCTATCGTTGGGCTACCGCTCCGCGGTTGGGGGTGTCGGTGATTGGAACTAATGTAAAAATCAGGCGCATTTTGGGTTATCAATTCGTGGTTGGGGCGCAACGTACGCTGCCAACCATGGGTCTAATTCAATTAGAGCGACATATCCCGAAATCAACAGAAATTCATAGGTCGTTTTACTTCGATGGTGATTCCATTTATTCGAGAACAATGGCAGTTCCCGGGAAGGTGCCAAACCGCGGAGCGGTAACCCAATGATAGCCACGGTTTTGCCCGTGGTTTCACGTGGTATGCGGAAATGTGCCCGGAAGAGATACAAAGGATTTCAATTCCAGGTAATGACGAATTTTCCTCTGCCAGTAAATTATGTTCAAACCAAACCGCCAGGTATGAAAAATAAATGTATATTCAAATACTGGAGATAGTTCTGATTTCAATAATTTAAAAAGACTTCCTACGAGAATGAACCACATCGCAGATGTATTGAATTTTTTAGCATTGCCTTTAAGGCTGATCTTATCACATGAGACCGTAAACCGTTTAGGATTAAGATCATTGCGAGACGAACGGTATAACATTGTAAGGGAAAATCTGCAGGGCCGTTTACTTGATATCGGCTGTGGAAACAATGAGCTGAGCAGGACATACGGACACAATAGCGTAGGTGTTGATGTATACGATTTTGGAGGAGATGCAATAATTGTAGAAAATTCAGCAAACCTTCCCTTTAACGATCGTTCATTTCAATCCGTGAGTTTCGTAGCCTGTCTGAACCATATCATAAACCGGGATGAAGTAGTGAAGGAAGCTCATCGCCTGCTTGATGAAGGCGGCTGTGTTTATATGACCATGCTATCCCCTTTCATTGGTCTTATCCGCCACAAGTTGGCCTGGTGGGATCCCGATCAGCATGAGCGCGGAATGAAACAGGATGAAGAGATGGGCTTGTCAAATAAATACATCCTCGAGCTTTTCAACCGCTATGGATTTCGTCTCCTGAGAAGAAAAAGGTTCATCCTCGGCCTGAATAATCTGTATATTTTTCAAAAGATTTGAGGGTAGGGATTAAAAAGTACCGGTATAAACTGAGAAGGGGTTCTACTCCTGACGGTATTGGGCAACCACGCTGTGGTTGGGGATCGACGCACATGACCAACCACGGGCAAAACCGTGGCTATCGTTGGGTTACCGCTCCGCGGTTGAGGGCAACGTACATTACAAATCACGGGCAAAACCATGGCTATTGTTGGGCTACCGCTCCGCGGATGGGGGCGTAGGGGATTGAAACGTTTGGAAAAGTTAGAAGCATTTTGGGCAACCACGCTGTGGTTGGGAACCTGACGTATACATCCAACCACGGGCAAAACCGTGGCTATCATTGGGGTACCGCTCCGCGGTTGGGGGAACGTACATTACAAACCATGGGCAAAACCATGGCTATGGTTGAGCTACCGCTCTGCGGTTGGGGGGGCCGGTGATTGGAACTATTGGAAAATTATGAAGCATTATGGACAACCACGCTGTAGTTGGGACCTGACGTACACGTCCAACCATCGTAACCGGAAATGCCAGATTTCCATGGGTCTAATTCAATTAGAGCGACATATCCCGAAATCAACAGAAATTCATAGGTCGTTTTACCTCGATGGTAACTCCATTTATTCGCGTTCAATGGCCGTTACCGGGAAGGCGTCAAACCGCAGAGCGGTAACCCAATGATAGCCACGGTTTTGCCCGTGG
>CAWELH010000008.1:340000-771116 GCA_963809925.1 uncultured Bacteroidales bacterium | reverse complement strand
GTCGATGTCCTGGAGGTAAGTGAGTTGTTTTTGGCTCGTGCATGAAGCCAGTAGTAAAAGAAGAAAGATAAAATACCTGGAATGCAGTTTCATTTTATTTGAGATATGGGTGAAGGAGAAAAAAAAGTCTGGATGAAGCGCTGATATTTATTGGATTTGGATATTAAGTTTAGATGAGGATGAAGAAGAAAAAATGAAAGATGAATTGGAATGTCGAATATCGAATGTCGAATATCGAATGTCGAATAAAAAGAGAACTTAATCGTGTAAATAAAATGTAAGTCAATGGAAAAGCAAAGAAATCAAGCATTTGATCTTGAAAAACGTCTTATCTGTTTTGCGGTCGATATTGTAAAAATCGTGGAATCATTAACAAATTCCAGAGCTTCAAGTCATTTAGCCGGACAGCTCATCCGGTCGGGAACCTCACCGGCACTGAATTATGGAGAGGCACAAAGCAGTGAGTCCAGAAACGACTTCATTCATAAATTCAAGATCATTCTTAAAGAACTTCGGGAAACCGATATTTGTCTTCAAATCATTTATCAACTCAAACTATGTAAAAATGAGGACTTAATCATTTCAACCAAAACCGAAAACTCTGAGCTAATCTCCATATTTGTCGCCAGTCTTAGAACTACCCGGGCAAATTCCGGTCATAACTGATTTTTTCTTTTTCCACGCTCCTTCGGTGTTCGACATTCGAAATTCGGCGTTCGACATTCCCTCTTTCCTCCCACGGCTCCGCCCCGTCAGTCACATTTCCATTTTCAGGAAACGGCCGAGAAGGCTGGTGAAAGTATATGTTCTTCGGTCTTTCGACCTCTCTGTAAATTGACTCACAACACGAGCCGGTCTGCGATTCCCTGTGTACGATCTTTCAGGGTTTTGCTAAAATTTCGAGCGGCACACAATATGCAGACACGCTTCATTGTTTCCTCTCCGCCAATCAGCGATATCAGGAATTCTCTTCCTTTTTCCCGCTACCATTCCCACTTCCGCTTTCTTCTCCATCTTTCCACAACAACAGCATTTCTTCGCCGTTCATCGCCGCTCTTTTCCCTTTCCATTCGTCCGATGTGTACACGATGTACCGCAGCCGCCGCTTGATCAGCGTCTCACATTTATCCACCAGGCTTACCAGGTACTGACGGTTGATGTCGTCACCGATGAAGATCAGATCAATGATTTCACTGTCGATGCCGTTGGCGAAATCACCGCACAGAAAGACATGGTCGAGAGGGCCCAGCTTTTGAACCACCTTTTCGATGATCTGGTCGATGCCGATGTACTTAAATATAATGTTGTTGATATCGGGAAAGAGCGGATGACTCTGATCCGCCTGGTAGTACTTCTTGTTGCCCTGGATGAAAGACTTCAGCAAGCCTGCGTCTTCAAAGCGGTTCAGTTCCACCCTGATGGCATTCGACGACTCGCCGAATTCCGTCTCCAAATGTCGCAAATAAGAACTCGAATTGCCGTTGAGAAAGAATTTTAACAGCAACTTCACCCTCGTCTTCGATGTTATTAACGCGTCCAGCAATAGAAGATATTTTGAGTAACAAAATTACCCGATCTTTATGAGAGTAGGGCTTTTTTGTTGAAGAAAGTTTGTTATATGGATTGGGTCTAAATAGGAGTTATCCACCTCCGCTTAAGCTACGGCGGACGCGGTGGAGTTAGGAATTGCACTACTCAGGCCCCAACGTATGGATACCCCTCGCCTGGATACCCCTAAATCCCCTGAAAGGGGACTTTAAGATGATCTGAATATACCTTTTAGCCAATACCTCCATATTTTTTTCAAACCAAAAGGTGTAAAACCAAACCAATTCGACAGAGCTCTTACTAGTATACTAATTTTCGAAGTATATTTTTCCATTCCCTCCAAACAGCTCATTACCACACTCTTCAAGTCCCCTTTCAGGGGATTTAGGGGTATTCAACGCAAGGGGACTTTAAGAAATTATGAATTCACCTTGTTGCCAATAACCGCCATATTTTTTTCAAACAAAGATTATTAAAACGACAACCTACTCGTCTAAGCTCTTACTGGTAAACTAATTTTCGAAGCATATTTTTCCATTCCCACCAAACAGCTCATCACCACACTCTTCAAGTCCCCTTTCAGGGGATTTAGGGGTATTCAACGCAAGGGGACTTTAAGAAATTATGAATTCACCTTGTTGCCAATAACCGCCATATTTTTTTCAAACAAAGATTATTAAAAGGACAACCTACTCGTCTAAGCTCTTACTGGTAAACTAATTTTCGAAGCATATTTTTCCATTCCCTCCAAACAGCTCATCACCACACTCTTCAAGTCCCCTTTCAGGGGATTTAGGGGTATTCAACGCAAGGGGACTTTAAGAAATTATGAATTCACCTTGTTGCCAATAACCGCCATATTTTTTTCAAACAAAGATTATTAAAAGGACAACCTACTCGTCTAAGCTCTTACTGGTAAACTGATTTTCGAAGCATATTTTTCCATTCCCTCCAAACAGCTCATCACCACACTCTTCAAGTCCCCTTTCAGGGGATTTAGGGGTATTTACACGCAGGGGATTTAGGGCATTCAACGAAAACGGGATTTAGGGGTATTCAACGAAAGGTGACTTTAAAAACTTCGAATATCCCGGCTTCCTTCAACTCACTTCCTAACTTCCTAACTTCCTAACCCCCTAACTTCCTCACCGCATCACTTCCTATTTCCCCAAAAACTCACCCAATACGTCACCACAAAGCCCATCAAAAACCCCGGTATCAACTCATACATCCACTTACTCAGCTCGTGGCTGCTCTTCCAGATGATGACGGTAAGAACACCGGCGATCATGCCGGCCATAACGCCTTTCTTGGTGGTGCGCTTGTTGAAGAGGGCATGGAGGGAAGCAGGACCGATAGAGGCTCCCAGTCCGGCCCAGGCGAAGAGGACAAACCAGAATACCAGGTCTTTGACGAGAAGGCCGAGCATGATGGCAATGTATACGAGGAAAGCAACGGCAGCGCGGCTTAAAAATGTGAGGCGTTTCTGGCTCACCGCGACGTCTTTGCGGATCACCTTCTCGTAAATATCCCGCACAAGTCCGGAAGCGGCGACGAGAAGCTGCGAGTCGGCGGTGGACATGATGGCGGCGAAGATCGAGGCCAGGATAATACCGACCACCGCGGTTGGGAGGAGCTTAATCGCCAGTGTTATGTAAGCGTTCTCGGGATCTGCATCGGGCAGCATGCTCAGCTCGGGGAAGTAGTATCGGGCCAGGAAACCGATGCACAGTGCACCGCCGGCGAGGAGGATGTTCCAGAGTGTCCCCACCACAGCCGTCCAGCGGAACTGCGACGAATCGGCGATCGACATGTACCTCACAATGACGTGCGGACTGCCGGGGGAGCCAAGACCGATGCCCAGAAAGCCGATCAGCGATCCGTAGCCGAAGGCCACCGGATTGAAGAAGGCCGGCTGGATGTCAGACAAGCCTGATATGATGGCGTTGAAGCCGCCGCCCTTGACAATCCCGACCAGTGGAAGGAGGATCAGGGCAAAGAGCATCACGAAGGCCTGCAGGACGTCGGTGAGACTTACCGCCATAAAGCCGCCCATGATGGTGTATAACAGGATGATGACGCCGGTCAGTACGATGCCGGTGAACATGTCGATTTCAAAATAGGCGAAAAAAGCCTTGCCTCCGGCCAGGAGCTGGGCAGCAACATAGGTCACCATGAAGATCATGATGATGGTCACCAATAACACCCGAAGATGCCCGTTTTTGTCATCGAATCGCGCTGCGAAGAAGTCGGGAAGGGTGATGCAGTTGTGTTGCCCGCTGAAGCGGCGGATCACCGGCGCATAGAACAGGAATAATAATAACTCGACCACAATATATCCCACCACCGCCCACACGGCCGAAAGCCCCATGGTGTACGCCTGACCCGTAAAGCCAAGCAGCAGCCATGCGCTTCGACCCGAAACGACGGCGGATAGCGCCACTACAAATTTATGAACCTTCCGACCCCCGATAAAATACTCGCTGATGCCCTGTGATGAATAACGCGTGGTGTAAAGACCGATGAGAAGTACCAGGAGAAAGTAGATGAGAAAGGGAAGGAGAAGAGCGAAGGACATGAGGGCGAGGAGGTTAATGTATGGCTAATGTAGGAAGATTTTGGATATGAGTCAAGGGGGGAAGTTATCCACCTCCGCTTAAGCTACGGCGGACGCGGTGGAGTTAGGGAGTTATGGAGTTATGAAGTGTTTTCCGTTATAGCCAAAATGCTGAGTAGTTGCCTATCTGTAGCCAGGGGTTTACCCATGGACGTCACCGTAAATTACCTTTATTGAACCACATAAGGCACATAAGGTCACATAAGTTGCAGTGAATTATCCTATGGAGGGTAAATCAATTAAAATCTAAGTTCGTTAAAAACGTGATTTGACCTGCGATAATTTTCTTTGAACCACTCCCTACCGCGGAGCGGTAAAATTATAGTAGCCACGGTAACGCCCGTGGTAGGTGAGGTGATGTTTCCTGTGTCCCCGGAGGGCACGCCAATAATCCGGGCATGTGGACGGTGTTTTTTTTCGATTTGATACTAACAAGTCTTAGGAAAATTTATTAAACCCCTCCGGGGTTTGGGGGATGTTTGCGTTCCAACCACGGACGTAACCGTGGCTACTATAATTTTACCGCTCCGCGGTAGGGAGTGGTTCAAATGGAATTTTTCCGTGACTATAGGCAAAATCAATGACCACCATAATTTTACCGCTCCGCAGTAGGGAATTGGGAGTGTTCCAAGCAGTGGTGTTACAGTGACTATTATAATGGAACCCCTCCCGTGTATGGGGGATGGGAGGTTTTCCAATCAGTGGTGTTACCGTGGCTTTTAAAATCGAACCTCTTTCGGGGTGTGGGGAATTGATAGGGTACCATCTACCGTCGCTGCCCTGACCAATAACCTGAATCATCTCCCATTCACCAAATAATTAACCTGATATCTATGCTGAAGCTCGGTGTCCGATGGAAACCTTTCGGCTTTCTACTAACCTTTCCCTATCCCAAATTCTTCCCTGATCCTGTCCACATAATCCAGCTTCTCCCAGGTAAACAACTCTACCTCAATTTCTCTCTTATCCGAGTAAGGCGACTCAAATTTTTTCGTCACTTTCTCCGGCGTGCGGCCCATGTGACCGTACGCGGCGGTTTCAGTGTAGATGGGTTTGCGGAGTTGCAGGCGCTGCTCGATGGCGGCAGGGCGGAGGTCGAAGATGTTTTTGATCTTCTCAGCGATCTCGCCGTCATCGATCTTCACATTCGACTTCCCGTAGGTCTCGACGAAGACACCCAGGGGCTCAGCCACACCGATAGCATAGGAGATCTGGACAAGCACCTCGTCGCAAACGCCGGCAGCCACAAGATTTTTGGCAATATGGCGGGCGGCATAGGCAGCCGAGCGGTCGACTTTCGAAGGATCCTTCCCTGAAAATGCACCGCCGCCATGTGCGCCTTTTCCACCGTAGGTGTCGACGATGATCTTGCGGCCGGTGAGACCGGTATCGCCATGAGGTCCGCCGATCACAAATTTTCCTGTAGGGTTGACATGATAGATGATATCGTTATCGAAGAGTTCCTGTACACGTGCCGGAAGCTTGCTTTTAACACGCGGAACGAGGAGGTTGATAACATCCTTGCGGATCTTCGCCAGCATGGTGTCGTTTTCATCGAACTCGTCGTGCTGCGTCGATACCACGATGGTATGAATCCGTTTTGGACTGTCGTCTTCGTTGTATTCAATGGTAACCTGCGACTTGGAATCGGGGCGGAGGTAGGTCATGACCTTTCCTTCGCGGCGGATGGCTGCCAGCTCTTTCAGCAGGAGGTGGGAGATCTCCAGCGACAGTGGCATGTAGTTGTCGGTCTCACGGGAGGCATAGCCGAACATCATCCCCTGGTCGCCGGCGCCCTGCAGCATTGGATCTTCCCGGTTGACGCCGCGGTTGATGTCGTCGCTCTGCTCATGGATGGCAATGAGAATGCCGCATGAGTCGCCGTCGAACATATATTCGTTGCGGGTGTAGCCAATATGGTTGATGACGTCGCGGGCGACTTTTTGCACATCGATATATGTGGAGGTCCTCACTTCACCGGCAAGAACTACCTGCCCGGTGGTCACCAGCGTCTCGCAGGCGACCTTTGAGTCAGGATCGAAAGCCAGAAAATAATCGAGCAATGCGTCAGAGATCTGATCCGCTACCTTGTCCGGATGTCCCTCAGAAACGGACTCCGATGTAAACAAATATGCCATTGTCTTATAAGTTTAAGATGTTTTTGTTTAAAATGTTACTACATGCCACAAAATCGCTAAGAATCAAAAACACTAAGGATGATTTTTGTTCTTCGCGCAGCAGCATTTAGGCAGCGGCTGAAAAATTCCGCTATCCTGCGTGTTGCTCTGTCAGGATCAAAATACCACTGACCACAACCCGGCATTTAACATGCCGTTTCAGATCAGGTTATCCATTGTGAAAACCGGACAGACCAATAATAGTAAACGGGGGAATAATATGAAAGATTGTAATGAGCCGGGATACTGCTTTAGCATTTTTTTACGTGGTTGCAATCAGTCAAATCACTCCACCATAGATTTGAACCCGACAAAGGTAGAAAAATATTTACATGACAGCAGGGACATGAAACGGTATTTTTCTGAGTGGGGAGTGAACTTTTTTGGCAGGATATTTGTCACCACAAGCTGTGAGCCGCAATCTTATATGTTGTAGATCACAAATTTTTTTATATTTGAGGCTTAATTATACATGCAAACCCAAAAAAGATGCTTATGAAACAGTTAATGTTTATACTGGCAATGATGCTGGTGCTGTTTACCGGTATCGATCTATGGACAGACCCTCGACGAAATTGTCGCCACGTTTAACAAAGGTGCAGATGAAATTAACAAAGGTGATTACCTCTCTGCTATTTCAGATCTGAATGATGTTTGACCATATCGGAATCAGTCAGCGGAAAAGAAGCCGAAGATCTCGCTGCCAAGGCAAAGCAACAGATCCCGTTATTGCACTACCAGGTAGCCATTTCCTATATCAAGCAACGGATTATGAAAATGCCATTCCCTACCTGGAGCAGACGATCGAACTTGCTGATAAGTATAATAATAACCAGGAATACAAGGCAAAGTCTGAGAAATTTCTACCCACGCTTCTCGTAGGCGTTGGGACACAGAAGTACAAGGAGGAAAATCTTGATGCTGCCCTGGATTATGTTTGAATAGGCATTAAATATGATCCCAATTACGACAAGGCTTATCTGGGCGAAGGTCTGATATATTTCGATAAGAAAGACGAAGACAAGATGGTTGAGTCCCTGACAAAAGCTATTTCGGCTGGGGAAGGAGCAAATGACACCAAAACTGTTGAGCTTGCCAAGGAAACCATCACCAGGTTTTATAACGGGCATGGCGACAATGAGCTCCAGGCTGTGGATCCGGAAGATCGAGGATTTTACTTATGCCATTGAATCGTATCAGAAAGCCCTGCAGTATGATCCGACGAATACCGATGCCAACTATAAACTGGCCATATCTACAACCGCGAAGTGAATATGAAAAAGCAGCCAGTATGCCGAGAAAGCGCTGGCGAAGGCAGAGGGTGAGGATAAGATTGCTGCCATCAACTATGAACTTGGCAATGCATATATGGGAATGGCTGAATACGACAAAGCCTGTGGCGCATATAAAAATGCCATGGCTGGAGCGTTTGAAGAAAAAGCAGCGGCCAAGAAGGAAAAAGTTCCGGGTTGTCAGTGATGCTTGAGATTTACCGATATTTTACGAAGGTGCCCCAATTTTGGAGCACCTTCTTTTTTACATTCGATGAACCAACCGGAACCTTCAGCTGACAGGAATAAAGCTGACGGCCACCGGTTCCTGCCAATGGTTTGTTCCACCGCCTGTATGCATCACATTTCCGGCAACATTATTTTCAGGCCGGATTAAAATGCCTAATTTTGCATCATGTCCATCAAAGTAAGTCATATCACCAAGATCTATGGTTCCCAGAAAGCGCTCGACGAAGTGAGTTTTACCGCTGAGAGCGGAACCATCACGGGCTTTATCGGTCCTAATGGTGCCGGGAAATCAACCATGATGAAGATCATCACGGGGTATATCCCGCCTGCCTCCGGGGAGGTGGAAGTTGAGGGACTGAATGTAATTGAAGATCCCATGGAAGTGAGACGGAAGATCGGTTACCTTCCTGAACATAATCCCCTGTATCCGGAAATGTACGTCAGGGAATACCTTGAATATGTTGCCGGTCATTATCACATTCACAACATCAGGGAACGGATCGGGGAAGTGATCGCCATGACCGGACTAATGGTGGAAAGCCATAAAAAGATCGGTGCCCTGTCGAAAGGTTACCGACAGCGCGTTGGCCTTGCACAGGCCATCCTTCACGATCCCGCCGTACTGATCCTTGATGAGCCGACCTCCGGACTGGATCCCAACCAGATCGTGGAGATCAGGGAGCTCATCCACGAGCTGGGAAAGGCGAAGACAGTCTTACTGTCCACGCACATCATGCGGGAAGTGGAGGCCATCTGCAGCCGGGTGATTATCATCAGCCGAGGAAAGATCGTGGCCGACGGGAAGCCGGGAGAGATCACCATGGAAGACGGATCGCAGAAAGGGACCATCATGGTGGAGTTCGACAAGTCGCCGGATATGAAATCCTTCGAAAGCCTCGACGGCGTGTTGCAGATCAGGTCGATTGGCGAACAGAAATTCCTGGTGGAGACGGAGGCCGGAAGTGATCTTCGTGCCGTGCTGTTTCGCTTTGCCGTTGACAGCGGCCTCACTGTCCTTTCAATGCAACGGAAAGAAAAAAGTCTGGAAGAGGTTTTCAAGGAAGTCACCAAATAGATCCCCTATCTCATCATCATGCACTGGTACGCCGTATACACGAAACCGCGAAATGAAAAAAAAGTCGCCGAATGGCTGACGAGGGAAGGGATCGGGAATTACCTGCCCCTTATGCGCAGGCAGAAAGTCTGGAGCGACCGGAAGAAGATGGTCGATGAGCCCCTGTTCAGTTCGTATATTTTTGTACATATTACAGAAAAAGAACATCTGGAGGTTCTTAAAACGCCGGGTGTGGTGCGTTTTATCATGTTTGGCGGAAAGAAAGTCCCGGTTCGCGATGTACAGATCGAAGCCATCCGGGTATACTGTGCCACAGGAGAAGATATATTTCTCGATGAGACGGATTACGTCATTGGAACGAAAGTACGGGTTACCCGCGGCGAGCTCAAAGGCCTTGAGGGCAGTCTTACCGAGATCCTCGGAAAGCAGCGTGTTAAGGTTGAGATCGATGCCATCCGGCATTCTGTTTATGTGAAGATTCCGATGGGGAGTTTGGAAGTGATCCGCCTACGCTAAAGCTGCGGTGGACGCGGTCCGCCTACGCTAAAGCTGTGTTACGGCGGACGCAGTCCACCTTTGCTAAAGCTACGGCGGACGCAGTCCGCATACTCTAACTGTGTGCGCCTAAGCTTCAGTTGTGGCGCAAGCTACGGAGGACACGGTCCGCCTTCGCCAAGGCTACGGAGGACACTGTCCATATAGCCATTGGCGGAAGAAGACCGCCTCTGCCTGAGATATGGGGGTCGAAGTTGGTGAATGAGGGAAGCTTGGACTAGATAACGCCTCAGATTTCCATACACAGAGGGGTTTGATGCGTGTACCCCGGAACATGCCAAGGTCAAGTCGGACAGTTTAATTGATTATCCGTCTATAGGTAAACCCATGGCTACATATTTATCCCTACGGGCCATGTGGTTTAATGCCGTTGATTTACGTTGATATTCGCTGACGCACCCTTATGTGTCCTTATGTGCCTTATGTGGTTCAATATATGGTGATTTACGGCGATGCCGGGAGGAGACCGGCATGGTATCGGCATTGATTGGAACAATCCCGGTCCCCTACCGCGAAGCGGTATAATTATAGTAGCCACGGTCACGCCCGTGGTAGGTGATGCGATGTTTCGTGTGTCCCCGGAGGACACGCCAATAATCCGGGTGTGTGAACGGTGTTTTTTTTTGTGGTTTGATATTATCGAATCCTGGGGAACCTTTATGAAACCCCTCCGGGGTTTGGGGAACAGAGGGCGTTCCAACCACGGACGTGACCGTGGCTACTATAATTGTACCGCTCCGCGGTAGGGAGGAGTTCGGATGAAATTTTTCCGAATTCATGGGTAAACCCATAGCTCCCCAGCTTCTTGCCCTCCCCTACGAATTCCCATACATAAACTGTCCCATCTTCGCAAACGTGGCTTTCGGATTTACCACCATAATTGGGATCCTGGAGGTATTGGCCATGATATACTGCTCGGGAGCGCCGAAAAGGTAATCGAGGAAGGTGATGTGTTTGGTGGTGGTGATCAGGATCATGTCGGCGTTGATCTCCTTGGAAAAGGCCATCATTTCCTTGATGAAGTTGCCCGACTTGTTTGCAGTTTGGATTTCATAATCCAGGTTATTCTGGATCAGGAAGCGGATGGCGAAATTCAGGTTTGTATTCACTTTCTTTGCCAGCGACTTATCGACGACCGGCGATTTAAACAGGTGGACCTTGGAGTTGAAATATTTTCCGAGGTAAATGGCCCACTGGAGTTTTTCCTTGTTCTCGGATTTAAAGTCGATGGGGAAAACAATATCCGTGAAGCGTTCCATATTCAGGGGCTTATCCTGGACTACGATGAAGGGGACCGGTGATCCGACGATCACCCTGAGGGCGTAGCTGCCGAAATATTTCTGTTTCCCCTTGATGCCGTGCGTCCCCATCACGATCATGGTCAGATCATCAGTGTCGGACGCATATTTTGATATCTGGTTGAAGATCGTTCCTTCCAGGAGAACGGTTTCCACCTTCATTTTATATTCATCCTGTAACCGGAGAGCATCCTTTTTGAGAAGGTCCCCGACTTCCCTGATCCTTACCGGATCATCGGACGTTGCCACATGAAGGATTCGAAGTTGATTGTCAACAGTTTTTGCAATTTTTACCGCATGCAGAAATGCATTTTCCGAAACCTTTGTAAAATCCCAGGTAACGACAATGGTTTTTTTTTCCTTCATATTGACAGAGCGTTTATTAAGTTTCCAAATTTAACCACTATTATTGATTATTAAAAGAAGGAATTAGGGAGAAGGAAGATAAGTCAATAGGAAAAAGAAGGGATATTAGTGAATGTGGTTATATGATAGGGAGTGATGGAGTGATGTGGTCAGCAGATAGATTATCTTTCCGAATGCAATTATTATTGTAGGGGTCTTAGAACCGCAGAGCGGTAGCCCAATAATAGCTACGGTTTTGCCCGTGGTTGGAGGTGTTCGTAAGGCCAACAATAAGCATGTAGGGATGCCCATAAATATCCATGGGTTCGTGCTATGAAATGAATGTCGAATATCGAATAACGAATGTCGAATTTCGAAGGGAGGAGTTTCGTAGTCTGAGAACATATTGGTAACTGTTGGTTCATAGGACCCGGTGGTGCGAGGGACTTCCCCTTCCAGGCTGGTCTATTCGCAGAACCGCAGAGCGGTAGCCCAACAATAGCCACGGTTTTGCCCGTGGTTGGAGGTGTTCGTAAGGCTTTGCAGGTAGCTAAGATTGATAGAACATAAGGGTAGATTTACCAGGACTATATTTTACAGGCCCGGAAAAAGCGAATATTCCAACTCAAAATATTATTTTTGTCACGAAATAAAAGGAAAACCAACGGATGGAAAAACGCAAACGTACAACAATTAAAGCCTTGCTGAAGTCAGACAGTTACGGCAGTGAAGTTCATGTAAAAGGGTGGGTACGGACGAAACGTGGCAGTAAGGCCGTGGCATTTATAGCGCTTAATGACGGATCCGTTATCCATAGCATACAGGTTGTGGCTGATTTGGCCATCTTTGATGAGGAACTTCTGAGAAAGGTAACAACCGGTGCGTGTATCGGGGTGACAGGCAAGCTGGTTGAATCTGCCGGATCGGGACAGAATGTGGAGATCCAGGCAGTTGAGATCGAGCTATATGGCGAAGCCGATCCGGAGACGTATCCGCTGCAGAAGAAGGGTCATTCCATGGAATTTTTACGGGATATCGCTCATCTTCGTTTCCGAACCAACACTTTTGGAGCGATATTTCGCATCAGGCATGCGCTGGCCTTTGCCATTCATAAATATTTCAACGATATGGGTTACTTCTACCTGAATACACCCATCATCACAGCAAGTGACGCTGAGGGCGCCGGTGAAATGTTCCGGGTGTCGACCCTGGACATGATAAAGCCTCCGCTTACAGAAGATGGGAAGGAAGTGGATTTCAGTGAGGATTTTTTCGGCCGTCCGACCAATCTCACCGTGTCGGGACAGCTCGAAGCCGAGTTGGGTGCCATGGCCCTTGGTGGTGTGTATACATTCGGGCCCACCTTCAGGGCAGAGAATTCAAATACACCGCGGCATCTTGCGGAATTCTGGATGATCGAACCGGAAGTTGCCTTCAATGATATCCATGATAACATGGATCTTGCAGAGGATTTTCTGAAATATTTAATAAATTATGCCCTTGAAAACTGTGCCGACGACCTTGAGTTCCTGAATAAGATGATCGACAAGGAACTCCTTGATAGACTTAAGTTTGTGGTTGGGAATACCTTCGTGCGGATGGCATATACGGAAGCGATCGACATCCTGATGAAGGCCGACCAGAAGTGGGAATTTCCGGTAAGCTGGGGTCTCGACCTTCAGGCAGAGCATGAAAGGTATCTCGTTGAGAAGCATTTTAAAAAGCCTGTTATCCTTACCGATTATCCTGCATCGATAAAGGCCTTTTATATGAAACAGAACGACGATGGGAAAACGGTGAGGGCAATGGATGTGCTGTTTCCGAGGATTGGAGAGATCATCGGCGGTTCCCAGCGGGAAGAGGATTATACGAAACTTGTGAGAAGGATGAAGGAGATGAATATTCCCGAAAAAGAACTCTGGTGGTACCTCGATACCCGGAAATTCGGCACTGTAACGCATGCCGGCTTCGGCCTGGGTTTTGAACGTCTGGTGCAGTTTGTGACCGGCATGGGCAATATCAGGGACGTGATCCCATTCCCGAGGACACCAAGAAATGCGGAGTTCTAAATGAATGCCGGGCAGCGGAAACGAGGCTCTGCGGTGACGATGTAAAAACAATAGTATCATAACTGAGTTTATATTAAAGGAAGTACTTGATATGAAAATCATGGTTTTTCACAGAAAAAATATAACTTCAAACCAGTAAAAGCGCTCCTATGTTAAAGCAGAGGCTTCAGCAAAAATTATTACAGAAACTGTCTCCGCAGCAGATCCAGATGATCAAGCTGCTTGAGATACCTACACTTCAGCTGGAGCAGAGGATAAAGAAGGAACTGGAAGAGAACCCCATTCTTGAGGAAGGGGATGAGGGAGATATCGACGATCAGGTAGGGGACGAAATTGCTGAGGATGATTTTGAAGGTGAAGAGGGGGCGGAGGATGAAGGCTCGCGGGAACAGGATGAGTTTTCACTCGAAGACTATATCAGCGATGACGAGATCCCCGATTACAAACTAAGTTCAAGCAATTACTCCAAGGATGACAAATACGAGGAGATCCCTTTCTCCGTCGGATCTTCATTCCAGGAACACCTCGAATCCCAGCTAGGCCTCCGCATCCTCAATGAACGTGAGAAGATGCTGGCCGAATACCTGATCGGAAATATCGATGAAGAGGGCTACCTGCGCCGTCGCCTCGATGCCATTGTCGACGACCTGGCATTTTCCATGGGAATCGAATGTACGGAGACGGAACTGCGCGAAGCCCTGGAAATCATTCACGACTTCGATCCTGCAGGCGTCGGTGCCCGCGATCTCCAGGAATGCCTGCTTCTTCAAATTAAAAGAAAAAATACCGATAACCCGGACATCAAACTGGCCTTGGACATCCTGAAGTTTCACTTCGACGAGTTTTCACGTCGGCATTACGACAAGGTCATGAATCGCATGGGTATCACCGATGATGAAATGAAGCGCGCCATCGATGAGATCGTCAAGCTGAATCCCAGACCAGGAGGGGTATACAGCGATCCGTTGAATAAATCCAGTGAACATATCGTGCCTGATTTCATCCTCGACAATAACGACGGAGAACTAGTACTTAGCCTGAATTCCCGCAATGTTCCGGAACTGCATATCAGCAGGACTTACAGTGATATGATCCGCTCCTACGCAGTGAACAGGGGCAAACAATCGAGGGCCGACAAAGATGCCATGAGTTTTGTGAAGCAGAAGCTGGATTCTGCCAGGTGGTTCATCGATGCCATCAGGCAAAGGCAGAATACCCTGCTGCTCACCATGAATGCCATTCTCAATTATCAGCATGAGTATTTTTATGAAGGGGATGAGATGAGACTCCGTCCGATGATCCTGAAAGACATTGCCGATATCACCGGTCTCGATATTTCAACCGTTTCGAGGGTGGCCAACAGCAAATATATTCAGACCCATTTTGGGATTTATCCGCTCAAATATTTCTTTTCCGAAGGGATGCAGACCGACACGGGCGAAGAAGTTTCCACCCGGGAAATCAAGAAGATCCTTGAGGAATGCATTCAGGGTGAGAATAAGCGAAAGCCTCTCACCGATGAAAAACTTGCGGACATCCTCAAAGAAAAAGGATACCTGATTGCAAGAAGAACAGTGGCCAAATACCGTGAACAACTGGACATACCTGTGGCCAGGCTCAGAAAGGAACTGTAGGGTCTGCTTTAAATCCAACCTTAATATTCGTGTTATGATGCTGAAACGTGCGGCGACTTTCTTTTCCTATATTTTTCATCCTCTCATCATGCCTACTCTAGGTATTGTGATCCTGATGTTTACCGGATCGTACATCGATTTCATGCCCCTGCAGGCCAGGAAGCTGCTGATCATTCTCGCGGCTACCGGCACCTTTGCCCTGCCTGCACTGATGATCCCGGTATTTATTCTCAGAGGCTCGATCAGTACCGTTTATATGGGCGAAAAGAGGGAAAGGCTTTTCCCCCTGGCCGTAACCCTGATTTTTTATCTGCTTACCTATCTGTTGTTCATCCGGATCCCTGTTTACCGTTTTATCCATGCCTTCATGCTGGGCTCGCTGTTGTCGGTGTTTCTGGCGCTTATTGTAACGCTCAGGTGGAAAATCAGCACACATCTTATGGGACTTGGCGGACTGGCAGCCCTCATCCTCTTCCTTTCATTTTACGATGAGGTCAGCATGCTCACATCCCTCCTGGGCATCCTCTTCGCCGCAGGGCTGACCGCTTCCTCCCGCGTTTATCTTAAAGCCCACGATCAGACCCAGGTCTATGCCGGCTTCCTGGCAGGTTTCGTCATCATCCTGGCAACAATGATGATGTATTAATCCTCCTTCGCTGAAGCTACGGAGGACGCTGTCTGAGCTCTCGCTGAAGCTTCAGCGAGAGTGGACGCTGTCCGAAAAAGCTTCAGCGAGAGTGGACGCTGTCCGAAGAAGCTTCAGCGAGAGTGGACGCTGTCCGAAAAAGCTTCAGCGAGAGTAGACGTTGTCCGCCGTAGCTTTAGCGAAGGTAGGCTTCGTCCTCCGTAGCTTCAGCGAAGGTAGGCTTCGTCCTCCGTAGCTTCAGCGAGAGTAGACGCCGTCCTCCGTAGCTTTAGCGAAGGTAGGCTTCGTCCTCCGTAGCTTCAGCGAGAGTAGACGCCGTCCTCCGTAGCTTCAGCGAGAGTAGACGCCGTCCTCCGTAGCTTCAGCGAAGGAGGATTTGGTGAATTGAAGATTACAAGAACTTTTCATAGTTTTGTAAACCCTATAAAAATGAACGGAAACGAGTAAATGGAAACAGTACTAAGCGGAATACGGTCAACCGGCAACCTTCATCTCGGAAATTATTTCGGAGCGGTAAGGAATTTTGTGAAAATGCAGCACGAATACAATTGCTTTTTCTTTGTTGCAGATTATCATTCACTTACGACACATCCCAACCCTGAGGATCTTCACAGCAACGTGCGACAGGTGCTTGCTGAATACCTTGCCGCAGGGATAGATCCTGAGATTGCCACCCTGTACATTCAGAGCGATATACCGGAAATTCCGGAACTGTACCTGTTGCTGAATATGAATGCCTACGTCGGTGAACTGGAGCGCACGACCACTTTTAAGGAAAAGATCAGGGCACAACCCGAAAATGTGAATGCCGGACTTCTTACCTATCCGGTACTGATGGCGGCAGACATACTCATTCATAATTCTCATAAGGTACCCGTAGGGAAAGATCAGGAACAGAATCTTGAGATGGCCAGGAAATTTGCCAAACGTTTTAACTTCATGTACGGGGTGGAATATTTCAACATGCCCGATCCCTATAATTTCGGGAAGGAGCTGGTGAAGGTTCCCGGTCTCGACGGAACAGGCAAAATGGGGAAATCTGAAGGTAATGGCATTTACCTCGTCGACAGTCCCGCAGAGATCCGCAAGAAGGTGATGCGTGCCGTTACCGATTCCGGACCCACCGAGCCCAATCAGCCCATGTCGGAACCGGTAAAGAACCTGTTTTATCTTATGGAAATCATGTCAGATCCTAAGGCCGTCCAGCACTTCAGGGAACAGTACAATAGCTGCAGTATCCGGTATGGTGATATGAAAAAACAACTTGCCGAGGACATCATCACTTTCAATACTCCTCTTCGTGAACGGATCCTGGATATTCTCAACAACGAAGCGTACTTGTCGAAAGTGGTTAAAATGGGCGCTGAAAAAGCCAGGGAAAGTGCTTCAAAAACGTTGAATGCCGTGAGAGAGATCATCGGCTTCAAACATTTCTGAGCGTGCTGAAAAGCTAAAATCAAAATACCAGAAATCATGCCATTAAAAAACCGGGTTTGTGGCCCGGTTTGCCCCGGAAGTTATCCCGGGTATATTTTGAATGAACTGTTGATATGTTTATTACAAATACAGTGCCAAAGTTGGGGGAAAGTGATCCACCTTCGCTGAAGCTACGGTGGACACGGTCCATACCTTCGCTGAAGCTACGGTGGACACGGTCCATACCTTCGCTGAAGCTACGGTGGACACGGTCCATACCTTCGCTGAAGCTACGGTGGACACGGTCCATACCTTCGCTGAAGCTACGGTGGACACGGTCCATACCTTCGCTGAAGCTACGGTGGACACGGCCCACATCTGCGCTGAAGCTACGGTGGACGGGGTCCATACCTTCGCTGAAGCTGCGGTGGACACTGTCCATACCTTCGCTGAAGCTGCGGTGGACGCAGTGGGTAATGAGGAGAGTTGTAGGACGGGGGAGAGAGGCTGAGAGGTGGTGTGAGATGGTTGATGATTTTTAGAAAGGAGTGTTTGATCTAAGAGTTTTAGCATTCGGCCGTTGGGGACGCATGGATAAATTCCTTAACTTTTATCGTATTGCCACAATCAGGTTCATTTTGATAAATCCGGCTGTCCGGTAAAATTCAACAAATCTTTGGGAATACATTATCCCTGTATTATATAGGACGTTTCATAGTTTTCGGCCTTACCTTTGCATTACCATTGATTACGGCTTTGCTTACTTTTATACTTCGTGTGTGTATTCTTTTAGTAGTGATCATGAACTCTCCGTCTGAGGAGGATTGGTCCCTGATAAAAAAGCAAATAATACCGCGTGCCGCCTAAGCTTGCGCCACCGATGGAGCTCCTGTGTACTCGGATAGCGGTAGCGCAAAATCAGCAAAAACCATCCCGACAGGCGGGATTCATGAGCACACTGCCTCCCGCGGTCCGGTGGGCGGTCTGCATGCCTGAAAATCATACTTCTGATGACTGTCCATCTTTTTTACCTTACAGCAGTGATTTTACATCAAGAAATAATTGTTAATAGGTAACCCTTAAGAAGAACGGCTGTCTGTCACACTTACCTAGTTGAACTCCGTGTAGTATTCATAGGTTGTATGAATTATGTCTGTCGAATTAGTTCATCATTGCCCGAATCAGTGGTAAGACAATGGGATCAATTCAAATTAGCCGTGTTTTTCTGTTCTTAATATTGTTCTTATATACATATGTGTAGGGGATCCCACCCCCCGCCCACCACCCTTAATGCTCCGAAAGAACAATTCTCAGCTTCCCCTGCTCATGTTGTTCAGCAGAAATCAAAAATTATACTCCGTATCCGGGTTCCCCCGTGCCCCCCGAATATCTCTTAATGTGATATTCACATATATATCAGCCAGGTGATGGTGACTTTTTATTCGGCAGCATTTTTTTTTGATTGTGCAACAACATATCCATCTTTCCTTCGGAAGGAGGGCAATAGCACTTTTTTGAAGGGAGTTTTTCACTGGTTCTATATATTGTTCTTATATACTATTATGTAGGGGATCCCACCCCCCGCCCACCACCCTTAATGCTCCGAAAGAACAATTCTCAGCTTCCCCCACACATGTTCTTCAGCAGAGAATATAGAATTAATACCAGACCGCTTCCCCCCATGTCCCCCCATCACTTCCCCCTTTGAATTTGCCATTAATTATTGCATTTTTACAGAAAGAAAACCATTACTTTATGACATCCGGTTACCGCATAATGGCTGTTAATGATCCTAAAACAGCCATTGAATTTTTGAACCTTCCCATTCGTTTATACAAAGAGGATCCGAACTGGATCAGACCCATCGATGATGATATTACGAAAGTTTTTAGTCCGTCATTTAACAAATTTTTCCGGCATGGCGAGCTGATCCGGTGGATACTGGTGGATGCAGAGGGTGTTACCATCGGTCGGGTGGCGGCGTTTTTTGACCGTTTGATGGCTAAGAAAAACGAACAGCCAACAGGTGGCATGGGCTTTTTTGAATGCATCAACAACCCGGACGCGGCGAAGATGCTTTTTGACGCTTGTTGTGCATGGCTTCGGGATAATGGGATGGAGGCCATGGACGGTCCCGTGAATTTTGGTGAACGCGACCGGTGGTGGGGTCTGCTCGTGGATGGATTTTTTCCGCCCAATTATGGCACGAACTATAATTTCCCTTATTATAAGAGCCTTTTCGAAAATTATGGTTTCCGAAACTATTTTGAACAGTATACCTATCACCGGATGATTAGTCTCGACGGACTCGACCCGGTGATCGGGGAGAAAGCAGAAAGGATCTTCAAAAATCCCAGGTATAGCTTCGTCCACCTGGTAAAAAAGGATATGTACAAATTTGCCGAAGATTTCAGGATCATTTATAACAAGGCATGGGTAAACCACTCGGGGGTGAAACCGGTATCCAAGGCGCAGGCCAGGATTCTTATCAGGAGCATGAAGCCCATTCTCGACGAAAAACTGATGTGGTTTGCCTATTACGACAATGAACCGGTGGGATGTTTTCTGATGCTGCCGGAACTTAACCAGATTTTCAAACATGTTAACGGTAAACTCGGACTTATCGGAAAAATCAAGGTGGCGTGGTACAAGTATACCCACTCCGTCACAAAAGCCTTTGGGTTTATGTTCGGTATCGTTCCGGAGCATCAGGGTAAAGGGCTGGAAGGTGCCATTTCCATGGCTTTTGGAGGTATAGCCTTACGACCCGGCTTTCCCTACCGCGAACTTGAACTGAACTGGATCGGCGATTTCAATCCGACCATGATGCACCTGGTTGAAGAGATCGGCGCCAGGATCATCAAAACGCATATTACCTACCGGTATTTGTTCGATAGAGATAAGCCCTTTGTTCGGGCACGGAAGATTGGGGGGGAGAGGAAGTTATGAGGAAGTTATGAAGTTATGAGGTTATGAGGTTATGAAGTGAGGAAGTAGAGGTTTCCAACCTCCGCCGTAGCTCCAGCGAAGGTAGGCTGCATCCGCCGAAGCTTCAGCGTAGGTAGGCTGCGTCCGCCGAAGCTTCAGCGTAGGTGGATCATCGAGAACCGGAAGCAAGAGCTGGAGTTTACTTGAGGTATTTTTTGAATGCACGTGCGGGGGACCTCCCCTTCAGGGGCCGGGGGTAGTGGGGGGGTAAGGAATTTATGGTTATAACGTTTCTTCTATGCGTTTGCCTCGCACCACCGGTTCCTAAAAACCAACAGTTACCAGGATGTTCTCAGACTACGAAACTCCTTCGTTCGAAATTCGACATTCGTTGTTCGATATTCGATATTTCTTCAATCCTGCGAACCCATGGACATTAATAGGAATCCCGGCGGTTATTTTTGGCCTTCCGAACACCGCCAACCACGGGCAAAACCGTGGCTATTTTTGGGCTACCGCTCTGCGGTTCTGCGAAAAAATAGCCTTGTATTTTCTATCGCTATCTGCTACCTACGGAGGCATCTTTATTACGAACATAGCTATCTCCCCGCCTCGCTACTCCTTACCCCTGAGAGGGGAAGTCCATCGCACCGCCAGTTCCTAAAAACTAACAGTTTCCATGAGGTTCTCAGATTACGAAACTCTTTCCTTCGAAATTCGACATTCGTTGTTCGATATTCGATATTTCTTCAATCCTGCGAACCCATGGACATTAATAGGAATCCCGGCGGTTATTTTTGGCCTTCCGAACACCGCCAACCACGGGCAAAACCGTGGCTATTTTTGGGCTACCGCTCTGCGGTACTGCGAAAAAATAGCCCTGCATTTTCTATCGCTATCTGCCACCTACGGAGGCATCTTTATTACGAACATCGCTGCCTCCCCGCCTCGCTACTCCTGACCCCTGAGAGGGGAAGTCCATCGCACCGCCAGTTCCTAAAAACTAACAGTTTCCATGAGGTTCTCAGATTACGAAACTCTTTCCTTCGAAATTCGACATTCGTTGTTCGATATTCGATATTTCTTCAATCCTGCGAACCCATGGACATTAATAGGAATCCCGGCGGTTATTTTTGGCCTTACGAACACCTCCAACCACGGGCAAAACCGTGGCTATTTTTGGGCTACCGCTCTGCGGTACTGCGGGTAGACTGGCCTTGCATTTTCTATCGCACTTTGCCAGCTACGGAGGCATCTTTATTACGAACATCGCTGCCTCCCCGCCTCGCTACTCCTGACCCCTGAGAGGGGAAGTCCATCGCACCGCCAGTTCCTAAAAACTAACAGTTTCCATGAGGTTCTCAGATTACGAAACTCTTTCCTTCGAAATTCGACATTCGATGTTCGATATTCGATATTTCTTCAATCCTGCGAACCCATGGACATTAATAGGAATCCCGGCGGCTATTTTTGGCCTTACGAACACCTCCAACCACGGGCAAAACCGTGGCTATTTTTGGGCTACCGCTCTGCGGTACTGCGAAAAAATAGCCCTGCATTTTCTATCGCTCTCTGCCACCTACGGAGGCATCTTTATTACGAACATAGCTATCTCCCCGCCTCGCTACTCCTTACCCCTGAGAGGGGAAGTCCATCGCACCGCCAGTTCCTAAAAACTAACAGTTTCCATGAGGTTCTCAGATTACGAAACTCTTTCCTTCGAAATTCGACATTCGATGTTCGATATTCGATATTTCTTCAATCCTGCGAACCCATGGACATTAATAGGAATCCCTGGCGGTTATTTTTGGCCTTACGAACACCTCCAACCACGGGCAAAACCGTGGCTATTTTTGGGCTACCGCTCTGCGGTACTGCGAATAGACCGGCCCTGCATTTTCTGTCGCTCTCTGCCACCTACTGGTGCAAGATGTTTCTATATCATTCCTTTTTCCTTGCCTTCTCTCACCCTCTCACTTCCTCAGGCTTTTACAGAACTATTTTGCACCTTTGCGTATTAAATTAACATTCAGTCATCAGGACCGAACATTTTTCAGCAGGTAAATGGCAGAACATCCGTTACTAATTTGATACGCTATGGATTCAACACGACAAAATAAGGTGGCCAGACTGCTTCAGAAAGAACTGAGCCAGATTTTCCAGCGACTGGGGAACGAATTGGGCGGGAAACTGTTTACGGTGACGGTTGTAAGAATAAGTCCCGACCTTAGTGTTGCACGGGTATACCTGAGCATATTTCCGAAAAACAAGGATGAGGATCCCCTGGAGGCAGTAAATGGACACAACTCACATATCAGGTATGAACTCGGCCGGAAGGTTCGAAACCAGCTGAGAATTGTCCCTGAACTGTCCTTTTTCATCGACGACAGCCTCGACTATATAGATAATATTGATAACCTGCTAAAGAACTGATACCCAAATGCAGTACGATCCGATAAAAAGAAGCCTGGGGAATGTTTTCAACAAAACGCCTCTGCTTCGAATCCTGTTTTACAAACTCCTTGATATTCTTCTGCTGCGTGCATGGCACATCAAAAGGGAAATTCGTAATCTCCGTAAGCACTTATCCGGGAACATAGATATTCTTGATGCCGGTTCCGGATTTGGCCAGTATTCATGGTTCCTTGCACGAAGATTCCGGGGATCAGCCATCCTCGGTGTGGATGTAAAGGAAGAACAAGTTGAAGACTGCAATAATTTTTTCGCCCGGAGAGGAATGGCTATGCGGGTGAAATTCCAGGTCGCGGATCTTACGAAATTTGAGATCCCCGAAGCCTACAACCTCATTCTGTCGGTCGATGTGATGGAGCATATTGAAGAAGATGTTACCGTTTTCAGGCATTTTCACCGGTCCCTTAGGGAAGGCGGCGTATTACTCATCTCCACGCCTTCCGATCAGGGAGGATCCGATGTCCATGACGAACATGAAGCATCATTTATTGATGAGCATGTAAGAGACGGCTACAACATCGGTGAGATCAGGGAAAAGCTGACCTCTGCCGGCTTTTCTGATGTTCAGGCAAGGTATTCCTACGGCCGACCGGGAAAAATTTCATGGCGCCTGTCTATGAAGTATCCCATCATGATGCTCAATACAAGCAGACTCTTCTTCATAATCCTGCCTTTCTGGTACCTGTTGACTTTTCCCTTCTCACTCATTCTTAACTTTTTTGATGTTCGCGTTAAACACTCCTCAGGTACCGGATTAATCGTAAAAGCCTTTAAATAAACAGTGAAAGTATCTTTATACATAGCAAAAAGATATCTCTTTGCCCGGAAAAGCCGGAATGCTATCAACATCATATCGTTCATCTCCGTAATGGGCGTGGCCGTGGGTACATCGGCGCTGGTTGTGATCCTGTCGGTGTTTAATGGTTTTGACGATGTGATCAGATCGCTCATCAATGCCTTCGATCCCGATCTCAAGATCACCCTCGTCGAAGGGAAGACCTTCCTTCCCCGGGAGGCGGGCATAGACAGTATCCGGACCCTTGATGGCGTGTTTGCTGTGTCGGAGGTTATGGAAGAAAATGCACTCGTCAGGTATGATGAAAGGCAGTTTATTGCTACGATGAAGGGTGTGGATAAAAATTTTGAGAACGTAACCGGTGTCGATTCCATGATCATCGATGGTAAATTCATCCTCCATGAAAGGAACCGACCCTATGCTGTAGTTGGGCAGGGTGTGGCTTATTCACTGCGTGTGGGGCTCAATTTTACCCAGCCACTCATGTTTTACGTTCCCAACAGAACGGAACAGATCAATATTGCAAATCCGTCGGCATCCTTTAACAAGGCGCTGGTTTTTCCTTCCGGAATATTCTCAATACAGCAGGAGTACGATTCAAAGTACATCATTCTCCCGGTGGAAGTGGTCAGGGATCTTCTCGACTACAACAGCGACCAGGTTACCTCTCTGGAGGTAAAGGTGACAGACCCGGAGGAAATAAACCAACTGCAGAAGCGGATCGCTGAAATTTCCGGTGATCGCTTCCTGGTTCAAAACCGGTATGAACAAAATGAAGTGTTTTACCGGATCATGCGGTCAGAGAAGTGGGCCACATTTATGATCCTTACCCTGATACTGATCATTGCCTCCTTCAATATTATAAGCTCTCTCACCATGCTTATCATCGACAAGAAAAGGGATATTGCCACCCTGCGCGACCTTGGAGCAGGAAATACCCTCATACGGAAAATCTTTCTCGTCGAAGGATGGCTGATCTCCATCATCGGCTCCCTGGCGGGTATCATTTTGGGAACAGGGATCAGCCTTGCTCAGGAATATTTTAAACTGGTGAAAATCGGGGGTAACGGAACCTTCGTCATCGATGCCTACCCGGTACATTTTCAGGCCGGAGATATCTTTCTCGTCTGGCTAACCGTAATGCTGATCGGCTTTCTTGCCGCATGGCTACCCGCCCGTAAAATCTCTGTCAGCTATCTCAAAGCGGCCGACAGGATGATCTGACAGATGTTTAAAGCATTGTAAATCACCTGTAAAATTAAATTTCCAACATTGACACGATACCGGCGGTGGAAAGATGGATGTCTATTTTCACATTTCGCTGATACATAGGGTGTGACATTTTACATTACAACGGGTAAAATGTAACCTAATCACTTGCTGTACGTAAGAAAGCTTTATTACGCGGGTACGAAAAATGAAAAAGGCCTTTCTATACATTTTCATCTTGCTGGGTTACATGGCTTCTGCCCATGCCCAGGTTTCCATTGTAAATATCAGCACGACCAGTGTAACTTGCAACGGCGGGTCGGATGGCACAATAACCATAACGGTTACCGGCGGTTCTGCACCCTATGTGTTCACCATTCAGAAAGGTGGAGTGGAGTTTCATTTTTCCCCACCGGTGAATGACACTTTTTACACATTTACGAATGTGAAAGCCACAAACTGGATCGCACTGGTGGAAGATAACAACGGTGATGCTGATTTTGATTATGCTCCGGTGACCCAGGCGCCCGCGGTCACGATCACTTCGGAAACGTCGGTACCGATTAGCTGTAACGGCTTTGCCGATGGGGAGATCAGCGTCACGGCATCGGGAGAATCGGGTTCCTATAATTTCACACTAAATCCGGGTGGAGCAACCAATGTCACCGGACATTTTCAGGGACTCGGACCCGGCAATTATACCGTTACGGCAAACGATATCTCAGGCTGTCCTTCCTTCGATGTTTCAAATAACATACCCCTTAATGATCCCATAGCCCTTAGCATCCTCACTGAGAATGCAACGGATCTCAAATGCAACGGAATCGATGACGGAAATGTGACGGTGACTGCTTCAGGAGGCACTGGCGCTTATTCATACACCCTAAACCCGGGCGCATTACAGACCAATGGTACGGGTAGTTTCAATGGCCTCGGACCGGGGATTTATACTGTCGATGTTACGGATATCAATACCTGTCCTGCTGCCACAAGCAGTCCTCTTACAGTAAGTGAGCCCACGCCGGTTATAATTAATTCGGAAAACAGTACCGATATCAGCTGCCATGGTGCCGGCGACGGAACCGTCACGGTAACAGCCACCGGCGGCAATGGCCCTTACCTGTTCACACTGAACCCCGGTTCGGTTTCAAATGGTTCAGGTATTTTCAATAACCTCGGTCCCGGAACGTATCATGTTGGTGTTACCGACAACAATGGTTGCGGCCCTGTGCTAAGCAGTGATTTTGATATCGCCGAGCCTGATGCACTGGTTATAACCATGATATCCGGCACGGATATTACCTGTAACAATAGTAATGACGGTACCATTACCGTTACCTCCACCGGCGGCACAGCACCGGTAACCTATACGCTTAACCCCGGCGGTGCTTCCAATCAGTCCGGAATGTTCAACAATCTGAGTGGTGGTGTTTATACCGTGGAAGCTCAGGATGCAGGGGCATGTCCTCCCGTAAACTCTGCTCCGGTAACCATCACCAATCCGGCCCCGGTGACCATCAGCACCGAAGCCAAAACCGACATTACCTGTAATGGCGCTTCCGACGGATCCGTCACCATTACTGCTTCCGGAGGTACCGGAACACTTCACTTTACACTTATGCCCGGCAATATCTCCAATACTAACGGCGTATTCCCGAACCTTGGACCGGCCGTGTATACTGTTTCGGTAACAGATGACAATGCCTGTGCGGCGGCCATAAGTTCTCCGCTTACAATAAGCGAGCCTGCTGTGATTTCCATTGCTACTGAAACGGCTACAGATATTTTATGTGCCGGCAACAGCAACGGCACCGTTTCAGTGACGGCAGCAGGAGGCACAGCACCGTACTTGTTCACGTTGAGTCCGGGAAATGTCAGTAATGCAACCGGCAATTTCACAAATCTCTCCGCCAATACCTATACGGTTTCAGTAAGTGATGCGGCGGGTTGTCCGGCTGCTGTAAGTTCAGATCTGACGATCTCGGAACCGTTACCCATCAGTGTGGGGTCGGTAACCCAGGCTGATATTCTATGTCACGGCACTAATGACGGGGAAATACATGTAACAGGTATGGGCGGAACCGCACCTCTGAGCTATACACTTAATCCGGGCGGTATCACCAATGCCACCGGCGATTTCATAAACCTTTCAGGTGGCTCCTATACCGTCGGCATCACAGATGCGAGCGGATGCCCGTCGGTCAGTACACCACAGGTCGATATCATTGATCCGGCCCTAATCAGTATCTCAAATGTAAATGTAACTCCGGCAAGCTGTCATGGCGATACCAATGGAATGATTGTAGTTGTGGCCGCGGGAGGAACAGGTACACTTCATTATACATTAAACCCCGGCGCAGTTACCAATATCACCGGAATTTTCAACGGACTTGCCGGTGGTACCTATACCGTGAGTGTTACGGACGACAATGCCTGCGCACCGGCAAATACCGGACCCGTGGACGTGATTGAACCAACTGCCATCGCTGCTACGGTTGACGGAACTTCGATGCTGGCACTCAGTTGTTACGGCGACACAAAGGGAAAGATTAATATTACTGTTACGGGCGGTACTGCTCCGATCCAATTTTCCTGGACCGGGCCTTCGGGATACACATCGTCGTCGGAAGATATTTCAGGCCTTGGCGCAGGGTCCTACGATCTCTCAATGAGGGATGGTTCCGGCTGTACTGCTGTCTATCCAAATCTGGCCGTCATTACCCAACCCGCTGTTTTGACAATCTCACTTAATGCCACAGATGTAACCTGCAGCGGCAATGCCAACGGGAGCATCACCGTAACAGCCGGCGGCGGTACCATTCCCTACCAGTATTCCCGGAACGGCATTACCTATCAGGGCGCTAATGTTTTTAACAGCCTCATAAAAAATACCTATACCATTTATCTTCGCGATGCAGGGATGTGTATCGTAAGCGATACGATCACCGTGCAAGAACCTGATGAGCTCCAGGTTGCCAGTGAAATACGGATAGACAATAATAAGTGCTACGGTGACAGTCTCGGAGAGATCAGGATATTGTCCGTCGTTGGCGGAACAGCACCTTACCAGTATTCCATCAATAACGGACTAGATTTCAATGCCACTGCCATCTTCCAGAATCTTGGTGCAGGCAGCTATCAGACCGTGGTGAAGGATGCATCTGGTTGTACAGCCTTTGGGAATGAAAACCTGATTAACCAGCCTTCACAGATTAGGATCATAAATTATGCGCAGGTAGATATTTCAGGCTGCTTCGATAACACAAACGGACAGATTGCCATTGAAGCTACCGGCGGGACCGGAGTGAAAAACTACAAACTGGATGCCGGTGTGCCCAATCTTTCCGGGATCTTCAATAATATCACCGGGGGCGATCATGTCATAGCCATTACAGATACCAAAAGTTGTAGGAAGGACACTGTGGTGAATCTCAGTCGGCCTGCGAAGATCACGTTTACCTCGATAAATCTGACAGATATCACAGGATGCAACGGCAATAACAACGGAAGTGCGGAAGTCACCGCATCCGGAGGCACCGGAGCACTGAAATATGCTATCGACGGCGGCGCTTTTGGCGCAGGCGGAGTCTTCAATTCACTGCTTGCCGGGGATCATACACTCTCAGTGACCGATGCAAACAATTGTCGCAGGGATACTACGATCACCCTGAATGAGCCTGCACCGGTAACTATCGCAACCTTCTCGTCCACGAACATCACCTGCGCCGGTTCTGATGACGGAACAGTAAGCATCAGCGCTGCGGGTGGCACAGCACCATATAATTATACTTTGCAACCCGACGGGATCAGTAATGCAACAGGAATGTTCACAGACCTTACACCAGGAACCTATACAGTCGATGTCGACGACAGCCAGGGTTGCGGCCCTGTCTCATCTGCCCCTGCTGATATCACAGAACCCGCCGCAGTGAACATCGACTCGGTCCGTACCACAGCCATCCTCTGTGCAGCGGATGATAACGCTGAAATTCATATTTATGCCTCGGGGGGTATATCACCCTACCAATATTCCATTGACGACGAGGCAAACTACACGGCGCAGGGCGATTTTACAAACCTTGCACCTGCTACGTACTACCTTAGTCTGAAAGATGCGATGAGCTGCAAGCTTTATATCGATACCATAACAATCGGCGAACCGCTGCCTCTGACGGTTGTCAATATGGTGTCGAACGATGTGGTGACATGCTCATACGACTCAACGGGATCGATAGATTATGAATTATCAGGTGGTACAGGCGCTATCGAATACAGTATCGACGGTATCAACTGGCAACCCGCCGGCAGCTTTGGCAGCCTGGGTGGTGGCAGTTATACCGTGTTTACCCGGGACGCTAGCGGATGTTCCAATGATTCACCTGATATTATCATTGACAGTCCGGAACCAATTACTGCCACCATTTCAACCACGCTGGCACTGGATGAATTCAACAAAGGATCGATAAGCATTCTGAACGCATCAGGAGGAACGGGAAGTCTTGTATTCTCCATCAACGGCATAACAGGACCCTTTGTGAACACTACCGATTTTACAGATCTCGATGCAGGCGATTACGATGTCGTCATTCGGGATGATAACGGATGTACTTTTGAACGGACCGTCACAGTAAGTGCTGTACCGCCACTCACAGTGATCGTGACAGTTTACGATATATCATGCAACGGTGCGGGCGATGGAAGCATTGTGATGAATGCCACCGATGCCACAGGTCAGGCTGAATATTCTATCGATGACAGTGCATCGTGGCAGAATACCGGTACTTTTGAGAATCTGACTGCTGGGGATTATTATCTCTTTGCAAGGGATGAGGACGGAAGGTATTTCACTGATACAATTACGATCACGGAACCTATTACCATTGGTATTTTCAGCAATATTTCACCGGCATCTTGCAGTTCACTCAGCACGGATGGCGTTGTGGATATCACGGTGAACGGAGCTGCCGGCAACGTTATCTACGATTGGTCGAACGGTGCCACAACCGAAGATCTAAACAATGTGGCTGCGGGCACCTATGTGCTCACAGTGACGGATGATAATGGCTGTACGGCAAATAAGAGCATCGAAGTGCCCGCAATAACCACGGTAAATGCTTATGCCGGTGCCGATACCACCGTATGTCCCGGATCGGTACTGACACTCCAGGGCCAGGGAGGTACAACCGTAACATGGCACCCTTCCGACGGTCTCAGCAACCCGAACGCCCCCAATCCGATTGTAACCATCGATACGGCTTCGACCTACATACTTACCGCTGCAGGCTTGAATGATTGTTATGACATCGATACCATTACTATCTCGGTTTATCCGAAAGGCGGACTTTCGGCAGGCAACGATACGGTGCTGACCGCCAATCATATCACGCTGAATGCCGACGGCGGTCCCTTCATAAGCTATAGCTGGACACCGACTCAAAGCCTTGATGATTCCACAACTGCCACTCCGGTAGCCACACCACTTGTCACCACGAGATATATCGTTATGGCAATTACCGAAGACGGCTGTACCGAACTCGACACGATTACGGTTATTAAACCTGACAACCTCTTTGTATACACTGCATTTTCACCGAATGGTGACGGTGTGAATGATTACTGGGACATCGACAATGCCTACGAATACCCCGACATCATTGTGGAAGTATATAACCGTTGGGGTGAGCTGCTGTTCGGCGCTAAGGGATACAGTGACGATAAACGATGGGATGGAACCTATAAGGGAAAAGTAGCACCTATCGGCACGTATTACTATGTTATTGTACCCTATAAGGGAGCGAAGGCTATTACGGGACCATTAACCATCATACGGTAGAATGAAACGGATACTATTCATATCAGTACTGTTGATCATGACCTGGGCGGGACTTTTCGCCCAGCAGTTGCCTCATTTTACCCAGTACCAGTTCAACGATTTTCTGTTTAACCCAGCGGTGGCCGGCACACGTGATTACTATCAGGTAACCTCCAATCACAGATTCCAGTGGGTAGGTATTACCGATCCCCCGCTTACCAATACCTTAAGTATTAACGGACCTCACCGTAAGCTTCCTATGGGATTCGGTGCAACGCTGTATAATGACGTTACCGGACCGACAAGCCGCACAGGCCTTTCAGGTTCCTACGCCTATAATGTCGAGATCAACAGGGATATCAAGATTTCAGGGGGTCTTTCAATGGGACTGATGCAGTATAAGATGGACGGCTCTCAGATGATTATTAAAGACCAGACCGACATCGCCATCCAGCCCGTGGTGTACAGTACTTATGTGCCGGATGCCAGTGTGGGTGTGTTTGCCTATGCGGATGAATGGTATGCCGGTTTCTCCGTCAGCCAGCTTTTTAATAACAACTTGAAGATCTTTGATCAGAAATCGGGGCTAAACAAGCTTAAGAGCCACTTTTACCTTACCGGTGGCTATACTTATGAAATCGACCGCGACTTCACCCTGAAGTCGGCAGCACTCATTGCCGGGACTGCACCAAAAATCATTCAGTTCGATATATCTTCCGTCATTGAATACCAGGATATGGTTTGGGGTGGCTTGTCATTCAGGTATAAAGATGCCGTTTCCGTGCTGATCGGTTACGAATACAACAGTAAGATATTCTTCGGATATTCCTATGACCTGGGTATTACAGGTATCCGGAGCTACAATTCGGGAACACACGAAATCATGTTCGGTTACCGTTTTAACGATATCAGGTAATCCCTTCTTCCGTACAACTCTCAATGGGAATGACTTGCTTTCGGCGGAAAATCAATCCGCGGGAAAGTTATTTTTGTAACTTTGCAACATGAGAATGATAAAGGTCCTCGGCGTTACAACCTTGCTTTTCCTGATGTCGTGCAGTGGCCAACCGGCAAAGATCAGGCATAAATATATCATTCCACGGGATAAGTTTGTTGATATCCTGGTGGATATTCATCTTATGGACGCCATCACCAACGGCCCCGAATTTTACCGTAAGTTCAGTGCCGAAGATTCTGTAAATGTGTACTCTGAGATTTTTAAAAAGTTTGGCGTATCCAGGGCGCAGTTCGACAGCACCATGGTTTCCTATACACGCAGACCTGAACTATATCTGAAGATTTACGATGATGTGATCCTCAGGCTCAATTTCAGGATCGATGAACTGAAAGATAAAAAGCCTTCTTTTAAGAAGGAAGAAGAAGAAAAGCCCCCAAAAAATTCATAGTTACCTCTTATGCCAGCGAGAAAACTGTCGGCCAATTTTATCTTCGACGGAAGAGACCGGTTAATCCGCAATGGCATTCTTACCATGGATGATAAAGGACGTGTCGTTTCACTTCGGGAAGCCCCGGAGAACGGACGTGAGGAGGCAAATGTTGAATTCTACAATGGCATCCTCTGTCCAGGCTTCATCAATACCCATTGTCATCTCGAACTTTCGCATATCAGAGGAATGATTGGCAGGGGCGGGGGTCTCGAATATTTCATACCTGCTGTTATTAGCGGAAGGGAGGCAGATCAGGAAATCATGACCGATGCCATGATGAAAGCGGATGAAGCGATGAGAAGTGAAGGCATCGTGGCGATCGGAGATATTTCCAACAGTGACGAGAGTTTTGCCGTCAAAGCGGCGAGCAAACTTCAGTATCACACGTTTATCGAGCTTTTTGGCTTCGACAACAGCGCTGCAGACAGAATTTATAGCAAAGGACTGCAATTGTTAAAGCATGCGGAGGACGATTTTAACATCAGTGTCACGCTTACGCCGCATTCAGCCTATGCGGTATCCGAAAAGCTGTTCAGGCTCATTTCAGGGAACCATGGCAACTCAAAGCTTCCTCTGTCGATCCATAACCAGGAAACCTTAGAGGAAAATTTATTCATCGCATTGGCTGATGGTCAGTTATACCGGATGTATAAGGATAGAGGACTGCCCATGCCGGATGTTGTCCCGCACGATATGAATTCCATGTCCTGGCTATCGCAAATGGCCGGAAGAAGTCATCGACTGCTCCTTGTACACAATGTTGCTACCACGGCAGAAGACATCAATAATTCAGGAATCGATACCACAAGGACATGGTGGTCGCTCTGTCCCGCCTCAAACCAGTACATTTCCGGAAGCCTTCCTCCTGCCTTCCTGCAGGAAAAGTATCCACACATGGTATGCATCGGCACCGACAGCCTGGCATCCAACGACCGCCTGTCGATTCTCAGTGAACTCTTGTTGCTGCAGGATCAGTCCACCGAAACAGACCTACCGCGGCTTCTCCGTTTTGCATGTCTCAACGGAGCTGAGGCGCTGGGTCTCGACCATACACTGGGGAGTTTCGACGCCGGGAAGTCACCCGGTATCAACCTCCTCCTAAAGGCAGATCTTCAGACTCTCAGACTCAACCGGGATACAAAAGTGAAGGTGATGGAACCTGCAAATAAAAATCATTTACACAGGTAAAAATCACCTTCCCGCTTAAAAATGACTTAAATCATGGACTGTCGTTATTTAACTATCTAATTTTGTATCGGATAAGGTTATGATAAGTAAAACTTTGACCTGTAAAGTTTGATCGTTTTTCAGGCTTTTGCAGCGTAAACAGAAAAGAATATTATGCCGTCACAATCATTACCAGCGTTGTGGGATAGCAGCTACAATACAGGGATAGACTTCATTGATGAACAGCACATGTACTTTTTTAATGTGGTGAAGAGGCTTGAAACTGTTGTCAACCAAAATATTTGCAGGGAGCAGGTGGCTGATATTTTTTTTTCACTGGTTCATTATGTCGAACACTTCCGCCTCCGGGAAGAAATTTATTATAAGGATTTGAAGATGAAGAAACTGGTGGAACACAAAAAATCGCACCAGGCTTTTGTAACCGGTATTGTCCGTTTTAAGGACGAGTTTACCGGTGGAGAAGAAAAGGTCTGCAACAACCTGCTGGCTTTTCTGACGGAATGGTTTTTTGCACACATCATTGGCACTGACCATGAGGTGATCGAGGAATTGCGAAAAGCCGGCCTTTAGACCAGCGAAGAGAACGGACAGATCCGTTGTTACGCTATAACCATGGCACGGCAGCCTGGTTAATAATTTTCTGTAGAGTCCGACGCTGACGCATTATTCGCCTCTTTACTAATCCGGCTCCTACGACTCCCTTTTTTCACGGTTCAAAACAGTATCTTTGTCAACATAAATATGAGCACATTTCTATTTGATAAAATCGTATTTGGGCCGGTCCGCTCACGGCGACTGGGTGTTTCCCTCGGGATAAACCTTCTTCCCCTGGATAAAAAATACTGCAATTATGATTGTATATACTGCGAATGCGGGTGGAGTCATACTGAAAAGGTAAAAAATTCGGAACTCCCCGGAAGGCAGGAAGTGGCGGAAGCGCTTGAGCAGGTTTTGGCCGGTATGAAGAAGGATGACAAGGTACCCGATGTGATCACCTTTGCCGGTAACGGAGAGCCGACAATGCATCCTGAGTTTGCCGGAATTGCGGAAGATACGGTCCGGATCAGGGACGCCTTTTTCCCGGAGTGCAGAATTACCCTGTTGAGCAATGCCACACTGTTGCACAAGACGAGTATCCGGAATGCCATGACACGACTCGATGTGAATATTCTGAAACTGGATACAGCCATCGATCGGACCTTTGAACGGCTGAACAAACCATCGCCGGGTATCACCCTCGGCAAGGTGATCAAAAACCTTCGGGAATACAACGGACCAAAGACATTACAAACTCTGTTTTTGAGGGGAAAAAATTCATTGGCTGACATCGACAATACAACCGATGATGAGCTGAATGCACTGATCCTTGCCTACCGGCAAATCAAACCGGATTCCATCATGGTCTATACCTTTGAACGGGATACCGCGGCCAATGATCTGGTAAAGATCCCTGCCGAAGAACTTCAAAGCATAGCATCACTGCTTACCGACGAAGGTTTCAATGTGGATCTGACGGTTTCATAGATAAAGGGTGATTTGCAGATCATTCAGGTTAGTGGTCAGGGTAAGACAGTGGATGGTGCACTATCAGTTCCCCAACCGCGGAGGGGATCAATTATAGTAGCCACGGTCACGTCCGTGGTTGAAACGTTCCCTGTTCCCCAACCGCGGAGGGGTTCAATTATAGTAGCCACGGTTACGTCCGTGGTTGAAACGTTCCCGGTTCCCCAACCGCGGAGCGGTTCAATTATAGTAGCCACGGTAACGTCCGTGGTTGAATCGCCCTCTATTCCCTAAACCCCGGAGGGGTTTAATAAATTTTCCTAAGACTTGTTAGTATCAAATCAAAAAAAACCTTTCCCATGCCCGGATTATTGGCGTACCCTCCGGGGACGCGGGAAACATCACTTCACCTACCACGGACGTTACCGTGGCTACTATAATTTTACCGCTCCGCGGTAGGGAGTGGTTCAAAGAAAATTGTAGCAGGTCAAATCACGTTATTAATGAACTTGGATTTTAATTGATTTATCATCCATGGCAACTTATGTGAACTTATGTGCCTTATGTGGTTCAATAAAAGTAATTTGCGGTGATGTCCTGGAGAGATCGGGATGGGAAATGTTTTAAACCCCTCCGGGGTTTGGCCAATCGAGGGCGTTTCAACCACGGACGTAACCGTGGCTACTATAATTTTACCGCTCCGCGGTAGGGAGTGGTTCAAAGAAAATTGTCGCAGGTCAAATCACGTTATTAATGAACTTGGATTTTAATTGTTTTATCATCCATGGCAACTTATGTGAACTTATGTGCCTTATGTGGTTCAATAAAAGTAATTTGCGGTGATGTCCTGGAGAGATCGGGATGGGAAATGTTTTAAACCCCTCCGGGGTTTGGCGAATCGAGAGCGTTTCAACCACGGACGTAACCGTGGCTACTATAATTTTACCGCTCCGCGGTAGGGAGTGGTTCAAAGAAAATTGTAGCAGGTCAAATCACATTATATTGAATAAATCTTGAATTTCTAATTATTTATCATCCATGGATACTTAACTACAACTTATGTGAACTTATGTGCCTTATGTGGTTCAATAAAAGTGATTTGCGGTGATGTCCATGGGTAAACCCATGGCTACAGATCGGCAACTACTCCCTAACTCCTTAACTTCCTAACTTCCCCCCCCCAACTACCAAAAAAATTCTTAAATTTGAGTATTCAAGTACCTCAATTAATACCCTCATCATGTCCAGAATAGTATCCTTGTCAGAAGCGGCATCCATCGGGATTCACAGTATGATCCTCATCGCGAAGGCACCGGAATCCATCAATGTGATCAGGATTTCCGAACTCACAGGGACATCGAAACATCACGTAGCCAAGGTCTTGCAACGCCTGGTGAAAGAGAATTTCATTGCCTCGCGTCGTGGACCTAACGGGGGATTCCGGCTGGTAAAGAGGGCAGAGGACATCTCATTTCTTAGCATCTATGAGGCGATCGAAGGAAAAGTCGATATGCCCAGCTGCCCTATGGACAAACAGGTTTGTCCGTTCGAAAAATGCATCATGAACAATGTGATGACGAAAATGACCGTGGAATTCCGCGATTATCTGGATAAACAAAAAATCTCCGAATACCTTTAACCAAATACTACCGAAAAATAGTTGGCCGGTAAAAAAATTTTATTCATATTAGAGTAATCAAATACCGAAATACAATAAATATATAAATCTTTACTAATTAGATATTTAAGATTTACACTGAAACAATAGTTGGAGACACGGAATTAAATTTTTGATAGAAAGATATGAAACGTGACATCATTGAAATAGACGAGGAGAAATGTAACGGATGCGGTAACTGCATCCCAAACTGCCACGAGGGTGCCCTGCAGATTATCGACGGGAAGGCTGTGCTGGTAAGTGATCTGATGTGCGACGGACTTGGGGCATGCACCGGACATTGTCCGGAAGATGCATTACGAATCGAGACACGGGAAGCAGAGCCCTATGATGAAAAACGGGTGATGGCAGCAATGGTGGTGAAAGGTAAAAACGTGGTTACAGCTCATCTTAAGCACCTGAAAGATCATAACGAAAAAGGATTTCTGAAGGAGGGGGTGAATTATCTATGGGAGCACAACGATGAGCTATCCTTTCATCCCTCGGAGGTCATTGAGGCGGTGCATCAGCTGGCGCCGGTGGCTGCAACATTCAGCGTGGCTGCCACAGCGCACTCTGGCCATTCCTGTCCGGGCTCCCGTTCAGCGGAGTTTTCTGCATCAGGTTCTGTTGCCCCGGTGACGGAAATGAATTCCTCAGAACTTACTCACTGGCCGATCCAGCTTCATCTGATCAATCCGGCAGCAAGCTATTTTTTTGAGTCGGATCTCTTGGTAGCAGCGGATTGCACAGCCTTTGCAGCCGGAAATTTTCATGCAAAGTTCCTGCGTAACCGGAAGCTGATCATCGCTTGTCCGAAGCTCGACCAGGGCAAAGATATCTATCTGGAAAAGCTGAAACGTCTCATCACCGATGCCAGGGTAAAGACCATAACCGTAGTTAGGATGGAAGTCCCATGCTGTGGAAGCCTGGTGCAAATGGTCAGGTTAGCCGCCGGGATGGCAGGACGAAACGTACCTATTGAAGAAATCGTGTTGTCGGTATCCGGTGCGTCGTAAGCGGATATCTCAAAAGCTGTTCTTCGTAAACGTTTCGTACAAATTGAAAATTCCCTTCAGCTACGTACTTCTGCTACTCTCACCAGAGTCCTGACGGACTGGGTGGTCTGCATGAAAATATAAAAGGGTCGTTGAGCGTAGTCGAAACGACAAATCCCACTAAGGAGTACTGAGAACGCGGTCCCTGAGCCTGCCGGAGGAATCGGTATTCACTTACGAATCGTAACTTGTAAGATCTAAATTTCTACATTAGAGACATCTTCCAGCATGTAACGATCAATCCCAATGCAAGCCCCAAGGTTTCAACCTGAATCTCAACTAACATCTTTGACACATCGGAATCCTGTGTGGAAAAAGCTCGATTCGGCGGTGGTGAAATTCCGGTGAGTGACCAGGTAACCGTGACAGAATGAGGAATCGCACATAAAAGAACCGCCACGCAGTACCTTGTTCTCTTCATTTACCGGGATGACAGCCGGAGAATGCTGGTAGGCAGCATAGGTATCCCGGCACCATTCCCATACATTACCGCCCATATCGGTCAGCCCCGATTTATTTTTTCCAAAGTAACCTACCGGAGATGTAAGGATAAAACCGTCCAGCCCGAGGTTTTTACCAGGAAATGTTCCTTCCCACACATTGGCATGGTAGCCAGCCTTGTCAACCAATTCATTTCCCCACGTATATCGTTGGTCCGTTGGATTTCCCCTTCGTGATGCGTATTCCCACTCAAATTCGGTTGGCAGCCTCTTTCCAGCCCAGCTTGCATAAGCCTTAGCATCGTACCAGCTTACATGGGTCACAGGAGTATCATCGCTGGCTTCCGGTTGCCCCGGTCCCAGCGGAAACTGCCAGTTGGCACTATCCACAAGTTCCCAGCGCATTTCGTCGAAGTTGTAAACTTCGGAATTACCGAATTTTTCAGCGTACGTCTTATATCCCGTTTTTTCTACAAACACTCTGAATTCCGCAACGGTAACGGGATGGACATCCATGTAAAACGAATGTATCCGGAACCTGAATTCGGGACGCTCATTAGGAGGGCCGTCATCAGATCCAATGGTTGCCATTCCGCCTTCAATGTATGCCATACCTTCCGGAGTGCTTAGCCCGGGATCAGTCTTGCTCTTACATGAAGCCAGCATTGCGATAATGAGGACAAATACTGCTAAAGGGCGATACATCATGAGCCTCCGTGTTCTTGTTTTCTAAGTAAGAAACAAAATTAATCCATTAACATGATACCTTCTGAATAAGCCGGAATAAATAAGGTCTAAATTTACGGCGAAAATACGCTGGCTTTACTGGTGTGCTATACAGAGGTGTCTCTAAAATTACATTCATGGAAAGGAAGTACATCCCCATTCCCTCAAAGCACATCCGGAATTCTCCAGTCGATCGGTCCGAATCCCTTTTCTGTAAGAAATTCGTTGGTCCTGGAAAAATGGCGGCATCCGAAGAAGCCGTTATAGGCGGAGAAAGGAGACGGGTGAGCAGCCATCAGGATATGATGTTTTGTATCGTCAATCAGGCTGCTTTTATTTTGTGCAAAGCGGCCCCATAGAAGGAAGACCAGATTCTCTCTTCCATCAGAGAGGTTTCTGATCACGGCATCGGTGAAGGTTTCCCAGCCCTTGCCCTGATGGGAACCTGCCTGGTTTGCCCGCACAGTGAGCGTGGCATTGAGCAGGAACACCCCCTGCATGGCCCAGTATTCGAGATTGCCGTGTGAGGGGATGTCCAGTCCGAGATCACTTTTGATTTCCTTGAAAATGTTTACCAGCGAAGGCGGTGGATTGATACCTTCAGGAACGGAGAAGCACAAACCATGCGCCTGACCAGGACCGTGGTACGGATCCTGCCCGATGATCACAACCCTCACCCCATCCCATGGCGTCTGATTGAATGCATTGAAGATCAATGGTCCCGGTGGATAGACGGTATGTCCCCTTTTCTCCTCCACCAGAAATTCCTTCAGAGCATAAAAATACGGATTATTGAATTCGTCCAGGAGAATACGCTTCCAGCTTTCGTGAATGTTGGGATCTATGTGCTCCATGATTCTTCATCATTTGATTCATATTTGCCCGACCATTTCAGAATGATGCGACCAATATTTGTGGCATGGGAATAGACGGTCGACAGGAGCGACATAACCTCGAGATGAATTTTGCTGGTCTTCACCGATTTTTCCACCGAGTCTATCAGACGCTGGTAATGGTTTTTTTCGAGCTCCATAACGTAGCCGCGGTATTTATGATGCTTTTCCTTCATGTGAAGAGCCTTTTCAAGGTTGAATTCCCTGAACACTTCAATGGCCCGTGAGATCTGCTTGATCACCTGCAAATGGTAATCGCTTAGTTCTTTTTTCCCTTCATCGGAAAACTCCTGCTTATTTTCTGCCCATTCAACGGCCTTATCGAGGTATCCCTTGCTGATCAGATCGGCAATCTGTTCCAGTTCCTTGACGGTATACATGATCTCAAAGGCCTCATTGGAACGGTTTTTTTCCAGACGCGATGATGTAACTTCGATAAGATAGTTATTGATGCTGTCGCGTAGAAAGTCGACTTCCTCCTCCTTACTGGTCATCCAGTCAACATCCGGTTTTTCGTTGAGGATAAAGGGACTGATGTAGTTGTTCACCATGTCCAGTGTTATGTGAGCCATATGGATAGTCTCTTCCTTTGCCATGCTCAGGGCCAGCGAAGCAGGGATGGCGTGCGGGTCACCGATGTACTTTGTCTTCATTCGCGTCGTTTCGCTCACCGCCTTGTCGGGAAGGATATAAGTGATAAACCTGGAAATCTTATTCAGGAAGGGCAGGATGACGAGGGTGACGAAGACGTTGAAGATGGTGTGAGCATTGGCGATCTGCCTTGGGAGTTCGGAGGAGAGAACGCTGAGGCTGTCCTGCCCTTCTTTTGAGGGTGAAATGTACTCTACCAACCTTGCGAATTCAGGAATCCACCATACGATAATCAAGACACCAAAGACCTTGAAGAGAGTATGGGCAAGAGCCACCCGTTTTGCTGCACGGTTGGTTTTCAGGGCTGCCAGGATGGCGGTGATGGAGGTGCCGATATTAGCCCCGAGAAGGAGCGGAATCCCAGCTTCAAGGGTGAGAAGTCCCTGTGAGGCCAGCACGATCATGATGCCGATGAAGGCGCTGCTGCTTTGGATCACGGCAGTAAAAACAGCGCCGATGAGGATTCCGGTCAGCGGATTTTCCAGCTTAACGATGAAGTCAATCACCGGAGCAAAGGTACGTAGCGGCTCCATGGCATCCGACATGATGTGCATGCCGTAAAAGAGAATTCCAAAACCCAGGATCGCTTCGCCGACGTGCTTCGTCTTTTCATTCCTGAAAAGAGCGTAAAGAGCGAAACCAATGGCAACAAGAAGTAAGGAATAGTCGGTGAATTTAAATGCGATTAGCTGTGCGGTGATCGTTGTTCCGATGGCCGCACCCAGGATTACACCCAAAGTCTGGCTGAAAGCCATTAATCCAGAATTGACGAAACCCACCATCATCACCGTGGTGGCACTACTGCTCTGGATGATCATCGTTACGACGGTTCCCACAATAAGAGCAAGATACCTGTTGCGGGTGAGGTTGCCGAGTATGGTCCTGAGGCCGGCACCGGCCGATTTCTGCATCCCTTCACTCATCATGTTCATACCGAGGAGGAAGAGGCCCAGCCCACCAAGCAGGCCGATCAGCAGCATAAAGACCCAATTTTTTTTCAGAGCGGTAAAACGGTAAACAAGGATTTCTGAAAACGGGTTATCACTTACCCTTGCAATCATCGTATATTCACCCGGCTCGTTGCCAAGGGTGACACGGGTAGCTGCGATTCCCATACTGTCGGTCCATGCCTGGACAGGAGTAATAGAAAAACCATTGCTATTGTGTGGAACCGAAAGAACCTCAAAGCGTATGGGGACACCAGGAAGGGCATGACCCGAAGTGTCGGTTACCACTGCGCGAATGGATTCTTTTAATACCGTTTTCGTTTTCTGCTGCTGGTTGTCACCCGAGAACGTCGCCGACCCGGCCAACACTGATTTTGTCAGCACAATCTTTTCAGGCTGTCCGGACAATCTCATCGCCGGGAACAGCATGAGGAGAAGGAGCAGAACGAGATGGATCTTTTTAACCGGCATCTGGCAAACAGAATTTGACACTAAGATAATCATATCGGCGAAACTATGATTTATTGACATCATCGTCGCTGCGTTTTCTCCTAAGCGCCCGGATGTCCGGACTTCCGCCTCCGCCCTGCGATTTTTGAACAGTGATATTGCCGGTGGAAAGCAGCAGGTCGGCTGACGACGGGCTGAAGTTCCCGGATAAATCAACGGCATCGGGAACAAAGGCCATATATAGGATATCCCCTGTATTCTCCGTTGTTTTGGGGGCAGAAATGACATATTCATCGATCCGGATGATCTGTTTCGGAAGATATATCTGTTGGTTATCTGAAAGATCTTTTTTCAAAAATGCCGCGGCATTGAGCGAAGGGTGTTGAAAAATAATACTGTCATTGTCTTTGAAAATGATGATATTTGCTATACCGTCAGGACCTGAGAAAGTTGCAATATTTCTGGTCATATTGAACAGGGTAACATTTTCGACCGGTTCACGGCTTACTTCATCTAAGATGGTGACGGACTGTGAGAAAGCTCTCTGCGATCCTTTAAGGAACATGATCATTACCATGAACAGCGCGGCGGAATATTTCATGATTTTTGACTTGGATTTTCAAAGGATAAACAGATACATTCACAAATTTAGTGAATTCGTAATGTTAATGAGAAGTGTGTACAAGATTCTATTAAAATAATAGCGGGAAATGTTAAGATGACATTGATCAGGCGTATTGTTTCCATAGTTCTTCTTGCCCTCATTCTTGCCGGTGTGGTGTACGGATTGATGTGGTTAAGGGCAAAGAAATTAAAAATTCTTGATCCCACCAGGGCAATGCCGTCTGGGGTGGTGATGTTTTTGGAAACGAAGGAATTCAGACAGCTGGCCTCATCCCTGAGGAATCATAACGACATATGGAGTGAATTCAAGGATTACAATACAATGGACGGGCTTGACAGGCAGATCCGGATGATTGACAGCCTGGGGAGGAAGTATGATGATTTCAAAGCACTTACGGAGGGGAAGATGGTGTTTTCTGTGATCAGGGCCGACAGTGGCTACAGCACACTCTTTGTTCTCAGCACGCCGATGAAGAAGGCAACAGAGCAGGTGCTGAAACTTGTCTCTTCCGACACTGAAATTAATAAACACCGGCATGGCAGTGTTATGATCTACCATGTAGCTTTTAAGGAGGGTGCCCTCGTGTCAGGCATAGCCTTCTACGAAAGCAACGGTCTGTTTGTGATCAGCCCTTCACTGAAGGTCGCCGAATCTTCGGTTGATCAGTTGAGTTCTGGGAACGGCTTAGAAGAAAACTATCGGCTGACCCGGCTTAAAGGTACTGCCGGAAGTGATGCCGTGGCCAACATATATGTAAATTACGATGAGCTTGGTGGTTTTGCGGAGACCATATTCAAAAACGGAACTGCCAATATTATCTCGCAATTTGCCGGCTGGTCTGCCCTTGATCTCGAAATCAGACCCGATTATTTCACACTTAACGGCTTTACTTCAGCCGGTGATTCCCTCCATGAAGCAATACGCATGTATCATGGTCAGAATCCCGTGGGCTTCGGATTTTCCGGAATATTACCCTCCGGAACAGTATATTTTTGTATGAGCGGCTTCAGTGATGCCGGCCTCTTCCTTCAAAACATTTCATCGTATTCATCGTATGATCTTCGCGACAGGAAACTGAGCTACATTCTCAAGAACTATTCAGAAAATATTCTTGCAGGGATCACACCCATACTGGACGGAGAAGCTGGAAGTGTTGTAGTGATGAGAAGTGCGGGGCAGTATGAGAAATATTTTATTGTCAGACTGAAGGGGAGGGGCATGGGCGAGAAGATCATGGAAACATGGACAAACCTGGCAGCGAAAGAAAAAGGCATCAGCCCGGAAACGTATTCTTCCAGTCTGGAGATAGACAGTCATCATAAGATCGTGGTGCATAAATCTCCTTTCTCGGGATTACCCGGACTGCTCTTTGGCCGCATTTATGAGAAAGGGGAGTATGATTATTACGGTTACTCAGGTAATTACCTGGTTTTCGGAAAATCGCCGGAAACGCTAAAATCCTTCATGTACGATAATATGCTGGGTAAAACCCTGGAAAATGACGAGCGATTTAACGCCATCAGGGATCATATTTCGAGTCGTTCAAATCTATTTGTATATATAAATCCTTCCCAATATTACGGAGGTATTTCGGGAATGCTGTTACCAAAGGCAGCAAAGGTGGTAAACAAGCATAAGGAGAAGTGGAGAAAGATCGACGCCGTTACCTTTCAGAGTACAAGCACCGATGATCTCAACTATTTCAGTTTCTTCACACATTACAGCAGCCAGGTGAAAGAGCTCGTGAACACGGTGTGGGAAAGTAAGCTGGATACAATTACCCTCTTTAAACCAGCCGTGGTGGTCAATCATACAAACAGTCAGAAGGAGATCTTTGTACAGGACCTGAAACACAATATTTACCTTATCAGCAACACAGGGAATATAATATGGAAACAGAAGACCGACGGCGACATACAGGGTGAGGTCTTTCAGGTCGACTATTTCCGGAACGGCAAACTTCAGTATCTGTTTAACACGAAGCACTATATTTACCTGATCGACCGCAACGGTAATCCTGTAGAACGCTATCCTGTTGCGTTGAGAGAGCCTGCCTCAGCAGGGTTATCACTTTTCGATTATGATCATGACGGGACATTACGGATCTGTATTCCGTCGGAGAATAACAATATTTACATGTATGACAAGGAAGGAAAGATCATCCCTGGATGGGAGTTCGAAGGCTCCGATTCTCCTGTAAACCAGCCGGTGAAGCATATCAGGCTGGGAGGAAAAGACTTTGTTATTGCTTGCGATGCGGTCCGGCTGTATATCCTTGACCGGAGAGGCACCGCGAGGGTTACACCTTCAAAAGACATCCTTCACTCCGGCAGGAATCCGGTTTTCCCTGTAGGCGGGACAAGGCCACACATCATAGCTTCCGATACATCGGGAACCGTCTGGTATTATTATTTTGACGGGAAGGTATCGAAACTCTTTGATCCCCATCTGAGCCGTGATCATTACTTTGTTCCTGAAGATATAAACGGTGACGGTAAAATGGAATTCATTTTTGCCGACGGACCCGCACTTATTGTATACGACGAACAGGGAAAAGTCCTGTTCAGGGAAACGTATCCCGAAACGATCTCCACCCCGCCAGTTATTTACGAATTTTCGGCCAGAGACAAGAAGATCGGCATTGTCGTTGCCCATTCCGGCCGGATATACCTGCTGAACAATGACGGTTCACTGTACCAGGGATTTCCACTCCTTGGTGTTTCAGCCTTCAGCATTAGCAGCTTTCCCGGATTAAAAGACCGCTTTAACCTGATAGTTGGCAATAATGATAACTTTTTGTACAACTATTCCGTAAAATAAAAGAAATAATTTTACGGTATGAAGGATCTTTTAACGCGCTCATATTTAACTGCGGGGGTAATCTTTGCCCTGACCTTGCTCTCTTCCTGTTTTCCTGACAACTATGATCTCAACAATATTTCCGATGAGTTTGAGATCACTCCTGGCATTGCCGCCCCTCTGGCGTATGGTACGCTGACAATTGAAGATCTGCTGAACAGGGTGGACACGAACGGTTACGTACGGCAGTTTGATGACAGCCTGCTTTACCTTACGTACTATCAGGATCTTTGGTCATATCCCGCTTCAGAGGTGGTAGAAATTCCCGATCAGGATTTTATCGAATTATTCATCAGCCCGGATATCAATATTCCTGAATGGCTGATCAGTGCGCTGGGTGACACAGTTCATTTTACAAAACAGAAAAGCAGCGAGTTTGTCTTTACACATAACGAGCGAGTCGACAGCATCCATGTGAAGACAGCCACCCTGAATATCCAGGTGGAATCTTCCTTTAAACAGACCGGTATCCTCAATATCCATTCCGACAATATTCTCGTCGACGGTGAAGCCTTCCGCAAAGAAATACAGATCAGTGATGCGTCAGGCAATTTCACTTACAATATTGATATCCCGCTAGATGGCACCGTTCTGTATCTTAATAACGAGAATCCGGATACCACCACTCTTCCGCTTGCTTTTGACCTTGATCTGATCAATTCAGGAAACCCGATTCTTGCTTCGGAGAGTTGCAACATCAGCATGACGTTTAAGGATATTTCATTCAGCAGTATCTACGGCTACCTCGGCGATTACGACGTACTTGTGAACAGTGGTGAGGTATCAATTGACCTCTTCAGCGATTCACTCATGGGTGGGAAAATCCTTTTTGCCGATCCGAGATTTAATCTGAATGTTGACAATTCGTACGGGATACCCATGCAAATTGAACTTTCCCAGGTCAAGGCCTACAGTGAGTTCAACGATGTTTCGACCGATATTGTATTTAACGGAGTTAATCCATTTGACATTGATGCACCTGATATCTCCATGATCGGTCAGCCAGTGAATACGCTTATCGGGATCAGCAAAGACAACTGCAACATCACCGATGCTATGGCTACCCAGCCAAACAGCTTTGAATATGCAGTGCATGCCATCACTAATCCGGATGGACCAACAGCGAATAATAATTTTGTTACGGACTCCAGCGACCTGAAAGTGGGCTTTGAAGTAGTGCTGCCAATATGGATCAATGCCGAAGGATTTTCACTTCAGGATACGCTTGATTTTAATTTTGAAGATAGTTTCGGCAGCGATGTGGATATGATCGATTACCTGAGGCTTACCCTGGATGCCGCGAATGGTATTCCCATGAGGGTAAACATGCAGATGTATTTTGCGGATGAGAATTATAATGTACTGGATTCCCTCTTTCTCGATAATGATCTTCTGCTTCCTGCAGCTTTACTCGATAGTGAAGACAAAGTCTCAGAACGCGTGGAGAGCTCAAAAGCCGTTGAATTTACTGCAGAAAGGATGGAAGCGATCAAGCCATCGAAATTTATCATGCTGAGAGCAAGTGTAAATACGAAGGATGCTGCTTCAGGGAAGTATGTGAAGTTCTATTCCTTTTACAATGTAGATTTCAAATTAAAAGTAAGAGCCAAACTGACATTGAATTTGAATGGTTCAGACAAATGATAACAGGAAAATATACCATTATGCGACATATATCACAATACTGCCTTCTGATCCTTTCTGCCGTCCTTTTTTTATCTGTTCAGGTTTCCGCGCAGCAGGTCAGTACACAGTATTTCATGAGGGGAATTCCCCAGACCGGGGAACTGAATCCTGCCTTCCGGCCAGATTGCAGGTCGTTTTTCGGAATTCCCGGTGTGGGGTCATTGCAGCTGAAAGCAGAGAGCAGCTCCTTCGGCCTGGGCGACATGCTAAAGGTTGATCCGGAAACGGGCAAACTTGTCCATCTTTTTGATCATCGTTTTGACAAGGTTGCCTTCCTGAACCTGATGAAAGACAGGAACAGCATGGAAGCCGAATTTGCCACCTCCATACTGACATTTGGATTCACCTCTTCGGAAAACACCTTTGTTACGGTCGATATACGAGAGCGCGTTATGTCAAATGTTTTCTATCCCAGGGATCTGGTCAAATTATTCACCTACGGTCCTGATTCGGCAATGTCGTTTGATTTCAATGGTTTGGGAGCAGAGATGAGTCTGTTCAATGAGATGTCAGTTGGGATAAGTCAGAAACTGAGCGAAAAGCTTACGATCGGATGGAAAGTCAAAGTGTTATTCGGGCAGGCAAACCTTCAGATCACCAAATTCGACCATACATTTACTTCCAACGAGGAAGTCTGGCCAATTCATTCCGCCATCCAACTCGATGCCGCAGTACCTTTCGTAAATGTTGTCTATAATGAAGAAGGGATGGTTGATTTTGATAGTACGGACATACGTGATGACCTGGGAGTGAAGGATATCCCGGGGATGATCATCAATCCCATGAATTTCGGCCTGGCTGCAGATCTGGGTGTTGATTACCGTGTGTTCGACTGGCTGCAGATTTCAGCCAGTCTGGTCGATTTCGGCAGGATAAAATGGAAAGACGGCGTTCACAACCTGTCATCCAATGTCGATTACGAGTTTCTGGGTATTCCTATTACATCATCGGATGATGGTGATGACAATGACTGGCAGCAAGCCTTTGTCGATTCCATGGATGAGACTTTCAATAACTTTACGGCGACGGAAAAGGCATATAGTACCTGGCTGCCCTCAAAACTTTATGCCGGTGCGGCATTTTATGTACATCCGAAGATCAGCTTCGGTGTGCTGTCAAGAACTTCTTTTTACAAAGGCGATGTAAGGCAGCAGTTTACTGTCTCGGCCAATCTTTATCCCATACGGCTGCTTAGCACAACCTTCAGTTACTCAGTGATCAATAACACCTATAAGAACCTGGGCTTTGGCCTTGCTTTAAAAGCAGGTCCCCTGAATCTGTACTTTATAAGTGATACGGGACCTTCTGTGTATTTCTGGCCGGTCGACACCAGATATGTGAACTTTAAGATGGGTGTGAACTTCATGTTCGGCTGTAAAAAACTCAACCACAAAACTTACGACAAACCTTTAGTCGACTGATTTCCACTACCGGGTTAAAGGTGACCAACACAGATGCCCCCGGTATCCGGCGGTAACCCTGGCATGGCCGGTAACAAATTTCCGCTTGCCCGAAGCCGGACAGTAAAACATGTATATTTTTCAGAACGACACTCTATTGACCCTTGATTCCTGATTTCCGGGAACCTGTGAAAAAATGTTAATTTGATTGTTGTATTTCAATTCACATACAAAAAAACGTACCTTTGAGCAAATTTTGTGAAATATGGGAATTTTCAGAATTGTAATCATATTTTTTCTTGTCTACCTGGTAGTACGTATGCTCGGACGTATGTTTTTTCCTGGCTCTGGCAGCAGTAGTAATCCGTTTAATTCAGGGGATAACCCAGAAAAGAAATCCCGTGAGGGCGATGTCAGTTTGGAAAACAACGATATAAACAATAAAAAACACCTCAAAAAGGACGTGGGGGATTATGTGGATTTTGAGGAAGTAGATTAGTTATTGTCATCGTAAATCCTCCGCTGCCAGTTTGTATTTACCGGCGAAAGCTATGTGCCACGAGGTGCCGGCCTTGGGATATACCGGAAGCCGGAATGACGGTACCGATTTTTTTGCAGTACTCAGATTTCCCCTCAGTCACAGCAAAGCAGGTTCATCCAATCGGTGGGTTAAGATCATGCAGAAGGTTGAAGTCGCTTTGATCATTCACATTGAAGAACAGCTGTCGCGGATCGAAGCCGATACTGGTAACATCCACAAGTTTCGCTTCAGAGCGCGTTAAGAAATCTGCCATTTTGAGCTTGTCCTCCAAAAGTAATGTTTCGATATAAGGCCAGAGGTTGGCCGAGTAGATCCCTGCCAGCGGTTCCGGTCGCCCGTCAATGCCGGTACCTGCGATAACCTTTGCATCCCCCATCAACGTTTCCATGGCAGTGATAAATCCCTTTGTTATGAAAGGTATGTCACAGCTCAACACGACGGCTTTTTCATGTCTGACCTGTTTAAGACAGCTGTGAATACCGCTGAGCGGGCCTTTTGAAGGGTAGATATCGGGAACTATGCGGTACGGCTGTTCCTTGGGAAACAAATCTTCGGGTGCGCTGAAGACAATATCGTCGCAAAGTTCTTCCAGGACGGCAAGTGGATAATGGTATAGCTCCTTCCCCCTGAACTTCAGGAAAGCCTTATTCCGGCCCATTCTCAGGCTTTTTCCCCCGGCAAGCAGAATTCCTGACAGCATAGTTTAACGATTTGAGATATGCTTCATCCATAGCATGAAGTATGAATAGCGCAGCCGCAGTTTCTTAAGGTCTCTGACAATAGTTCATCACCCACTGCCACCGGAAATCATAATTATGAATTCTGTCAGGTACTCGCGCAAGGCACACCATTAATGGAAGCGCCGCTCTTTTCCGGTAGTCTGGTTGATAATTTCCAGGATGACCTTTTCAGCAACCGGGTAGTAAGTTATCATTTTTTCAGAAAAGAAATCAGTATGGATGGCTGGATTTTATTTTGAAGTAGTGATAGGGATGACAGAGGTAGGTGGGCATTAAATAAGTTCTATTTTTTCAGCTGCTGAGCCAGTGTGGTCGCAAACACAAAATCGTTCAGCGTTTCATTGCTGGTATGAAGAATGTCCTGTTTTGTCCCTTCCCACATTTTCTTGCCCTCATAGATAAAGATAACTTTGTCGCCGATCTCAAGCACGGAATTCATATCGTGTGTATTTACAATGGTCGTGATATTGAATTCTTCTGTAATTTCCTTGATCAGGTTATCGATGAGTATAGCTGTTTTCGGATCGAGTCCGGAGTTTGGTTCATCACAAAACAGGTATTTGGGATTGAGTGATATGGCACGGGCTATGGCCACCCTCTTTTTCATACCGCCACTGAGCTCGTCAGGATACAGCTTGTTAGAGCCGATGATATTTACCCTTGTAAGGCAAAAATTCACCCTGTCAAGCTTTTCGGATTCGGTCATATTCGTGAACATGTCCAGCGGAAATTTTACATTCTGTTCAACGGTGGATGAGTCGAACAGGGCTGCACCCTGGAAGAGCATTCCAATCTCTTTCCGGATAGCTTTTTTGTCTTTGAAGCTTAGCGTATTGTACAGGCGATCGTCAAACCAGATCTCCCCCTCATCGATCTCATGGAGTCCGACGATGGATTTCAGCAACACAGTTTTACCGGATCCGCTTTCTCCGATGATCAGGTTGGTTTTACCCTTTTCAAATGTCACAGACACATTTTCAAGGACCGTGTTTCCGGAAAACCTCTTGGTTACATTCTTGACGATGATCATGAAAGAATAAGTTTAGTAAGGATGAGGTTAGCCAGCAGGATGAGGATACTGCTGTAAACAACAGCTCTCGTACTTGAACGTCCTACCTCCAGGGCCCCGCCTTCCGCGTAATAGCCCTGAAAAGCAGATACGGTTACAATGATAAAGGCATAGAATACTGTTTTCGTCAGGGCATAACTTATATAATACGGGTAAAACGCATACTGGATCCCGTAAATATAATCAGCTGCCGACAGTAAGTCAGTGATAACGCAAACCAGGTAACCACCGAAGATACCAACAAACATGCTCAGGAGGGAAAGGATGGGGAAAAAGAATACAGCAGCAATGATCTTGGGAAAGATGAGAAAACTGGCTGAGTTAACGCCCATGATCTCAAGAGCATCTATCTGTTCTGATACCCGCATGGTCCCGATCTCGGAAGCGATGTTTGATCCTACTTTACCGGCCAGGATCAGCGCCACCATGGTAGATGAAAACTCAAGCAGCAGGGAGTCCCTCACCGTAACACCGACAAGGTATCTTGGGAGTAGTGGGTTCTCAATGTTAAAATTTGTCTGGATGGTGATTACGGCTCCGACAAAGAGAGAAATGATGACGACGATCCCGAATGAATTAATGCCCAGGCTTTCTATCTCACTGATTGTCTGATTGTAATATATCCGGAATTTCTCAGGTTTGGCAAATACTTTCCACAATAACATAAAATATCGTCCCGCCTGTTCAAAAAACTTCATAGTTTCTTTATTTGTTTCAAAATTACTATTATTCTTGGGATTGACCAGTTTCCATTTTAAAACATTCTATAATATCTGTCAGTCTGTAAAATATCCTTTACTTTTACCCTAGTCCGCTTTCGAGGGGAATGTCGGATGTGATGGTCAACATTTTATAACAGGCCGTGTAGTCGTTGTTAATCATTAGAAACAACCGATTTATGGAAAAGATCGGATATTTGAATTATTAATTCATTTTTTAGAATTAGTTTCAAGTTCGAAATAAACAGAAAACAGGTTATGAACAAACATGACTATTGTGTAATTATGGCCGGCGGAGTGGGTAGCCGTTTCTGGCCTCTGAGCAGAACGTCACGCCCGAAGCAGTTTCTTGATATTCTAGGTGTAGGCAGCACGTTGCTTCAGCAAACATTCGACCGGTTCGCCTCCGTAATACCGGTTGAAAACATTTATATTGTCAGCAATGCCGAATACCGTGATCTGATCAGACAGCAGCTTCCTTCCATGGAGGAGGAGAACATTCTCCTTGAACCCTACAGGAGGAATACGGCACCCTGCTTGGCATATGCATCTTTTAGCATCAGACGTAAGGACCCGGAAGCACGAATGGTCATTGCACCCTCCGACCATCTTATACTGAAGGAAGAGGTATTCCGTAAGGCGCTCCGAAAAGGGCTTGATTTCGTCGACAAGAACGATGCCCTGCTCACCCTTGGAATCCAGCCCAGTCGTCCTGAAACCGGGTACGGATATATACAGGCCGAGAAGGGATCCATGGAGGAAAATGAAGACTCTATACTTCAGAAAGTAAAGACTTTTACCGAAAAACCCGACCTGAAGCTTGCCAAAGTATTTTATGAAAGCGGAGAATTTTTCTGGAATGCCGGGATTTTCTTCTGGTCGCTACGAACAGTGCTGGATGCTTTCCAGCGTTATCTTCCGGATGTCAGTGCAGCCTTTGAAGAAGGCACAAAGTTTTATGGCACTGATAAGGAAGCCGATTTTATCGAAGAAACCTATGCAGGGTGCAAGAATATTTCCATCGATTACGGCATTATGGAAAAAGCCGATAATGTCTTTGTTTTGGCCACCGATATCGGGTGGAGCGATCTCGGAACGTGGGGTTCACTCTACGATCTGGCGGAGCACGATGATAAACAAAATGCCCCCATGGGTCAGAATATCTTTCTTTACGACACAGAACGCTCACTCCTTAATGTTGGCGGGAAAAAGCTTGTCGTCATCCAGGGCCTTGAAGACTTTGTGGTCGTCGACAATAACGACGTCCTGCTGATCTGCAAGATGGACCAGGAACAGCGGATCAAAACCTTTGTGAATGATGTGAAGATGAGCGGTGGGGAGGAGTATATTTGAGGGAGAGGGGTGATTTCCGTCATAGCGCATCATTTTCAATTGATCAGGACATCACCGTAAATTATTATTGTTGAACCACATAAGGCACATAAGTTCACATAAGTTGTAGTGAAGTATCCTATGGAGGGTAGATCGATTAAAATTTAAGTTCAATATAACGTGATTTGACCTGCTACGATTTTCTTTGAACCACTCCCTACCGCGGAGCGGTAAAATTATAGTAGCCACGGTCACGTCCGTGGTTGAAACGCTCTCGATTCCCAAACCCCGGAGGGGTTTAATACATTTCCCATCCCGATCTCTCCCGGACATCACCGCAAAATACTTTTATTGAACCACATAAGGCACATAAGTTCACATAAGTTGTAGTGAAGTATCCTATGGAGGGTAGATCGATTAAAATTTAAGTTCAATATAACGTGATTTGACCTGCTACGATTTTCTTTGAACCACTCCCTACCGCGGAGCGGTAAAATTATAGTAGCCACGGTAACGCCCGTGGTAAGCGAGGTGATGTTTCCCGCGTCCCCGGAGGGCACGCCAATATTTCGACAAGGTGAAGGCTGATTTTTTTTTCGATTTAATATTAACAGGTCTTTTGAACACGTATTAAACCCCTCCGGGGTTTGGGGAATCGAGGGCGTTTCAACCACGGACGTTACCGTGGCTACTATAATTTTACCGCTCCGCGGTAGGGAGAATCGGGAACGTTTCTACCATGGGCTTTATCGTGGCTATTATAATGTAAACCCTCCGGAGTATAGGGAATCGGGCTTGTTCCAATCAGTGGCGTTGCCGTGGCTATAAAAATGGGACCGCCTTCGATAACGTACTACGCCTCATTCAGTAGGTTCCTCAAGTAACATGATTACTCTAGTAAAAAAAGTCGTTGAGCGGAGCCGAAACGACAAATTCCCATATAATTGTAAACGACCCCGGTCCCTGAGTCTGTCGAAGGCGGTGCTCACCCACAAACAGTAAATTAATTAAATAACGATCTTCATTTCAAACATCCCCAATTCACTAAACCGCGTCCGCCGAAGCCTCTACGAAGGTGGATCACCAAATCACTAAATCACCAAATCACCAAATCACCAAATAATTTTACCTCCCCACCGTCTCAAAAAAAAATCCGCGCTAGTAAGGCGCGGATTTTCAATAAGAGGTTTTCTCAGGTTTCATCAATTAAAACTCCCAGAGATCGTGTTCGAACTCAAAGAGTTTCTGCTTAATTTTTTCAGCTTCGTAGAGGATGTCGTCACCGGTCAGATAATCGGGTATTAGCCGGTTGTCATAGACGTTGGATTCACCATAGATAAAGGAGGCAAAGCGCCTTTGCATGAACAAGTCGTCATACGAGATATTTTGGGAATCATTGTTGGGATTGAACACTTCATATCTTGCGAACAAATCCCTGTATTCGGGGAAATAAATCCAGCAAAGGATTTCCCTGGTTACTTCAGGTGAGATGGTAATATTACCACTGGCATCCTGGAGTTGACGGTGGAACACCTTAATAGGTGCCAATCCTACGATCCTGACCCGCATGGTGGAATGCTGCTTGTCGAAGAACCATTTTTCTTTCACAAGGTATTGCATCACGCGGTCGGTTCTGAGGTTGATCTGCTCGTTCGGAGTTCCCGGGAACAGTGTATCAGCACCGAGGGCCTGGATGATTTCTTTTTCACTGATCTGTGTTTCGGTGGCGAAGAGTTTATACTTGTCTTCTTTATATGCATGAAGGTTGTTCTCATGAATACCATGCATGATCAGGGAGAAAAGGCTCATTCTCTGGTTAATGGGCTTTTTCGGATAGTAAAGAGGTTGGTTCATCTTTTCACGAAGGTCGATGATCCTCCATACATCCTTTGACCACATCACGTCGGCTTCTCTGATGGGTACATACGGGATCGGTTTTTTCTCAGGAACATGGATTCGCTTGTAGACGTTTATGATCGCCTGGGAATCAACGGCCATCTGTGGATTAGCCATAGCCGGCGTGGTTGTAACGCTTTGGGCATTCACCGCCATCCAGGCTCCCTGCAGAATAAGTATTGCAACTAAAAACAGAACAGTCCTTTTCATTATCATTGATTTTATAAAATTTTCAGTACGATTGAGTTAAGAACCCTTGCTTTTCCATCGGGTCCGATTGCTTTAATATCGGTAATTGTCAGAATTTTTCCAGGCGTAAGCTGAGAGATGATGTCAAGCTGCGCCGAAGTAAATCTTTCATTATTTGATTTTTCACTCTTTGAAAATCCGCCCGAGAGAACTGCAGATACGGTAAACTCTGTGACAACAAAGTCGAGGTCGAAGTCGAAATCTTTAAGTTCGGCATCCACGCCTTTGGCCCTGGTAAGATCGGTGAGTGTTATGGCACCCTGCGATTTTCCCCTGATCTCAGCGGTTGGCGGCGGCACATCCTTCACCCGGAAGTCCATGCTCCCCATAAATTTTCGGTTCTTGTCGATATTTGCATACACTTTGACGCTGACTACTTCACCTTCAGGACCGCCAGCGGGCCATACTTCCCAGTTTCCACCCGAAGCCCGTATAATCTTTCCTTTCGAAATGTCGGCCTGGATATTCTCCTTGGGAACACCTGATACGGATATGGCAACAGGGTTTGCAACGCTGCGGTAGAAAACGTTCATTTTTGTCGGTGAGACTACAGCGCTGGCTTCTGCAACCTGGTATTGCGATTCAAATGTTTTCACGATCTGGTTACCATCGTCACCTTCCAGGATGATGGTACCACCCCAGGTATGTGTACCGACAGAACCTGTTGGAGGAGTGTAAATCCCCTTCCCATTCTCAATCTTAAGAACTTCACCACTATTAAGCTTTACTACAGGAGCTTTTGTTGAGTCGTAGGCAGCAAGAAAGACCTGGGCCTTATATTCCTGTCCCCTGAATACATAATCGGAATTGGCTGTGACAACGGCATCGATCTTATTGAATTTGAAAGAGCCGGCATCGATCTGACTGAGAAGGTATGACAGGATATCTGCTTCCGTATTCCGTACGTCACTCTGCATTTTTGACAGAATGGTTATTACCGATGCGAGGGGCAGATGTTCAAAATGTTCGCTTTCCCAGGTAACCTTTTCACCCTTCGAATGCTCGCTGGCCTCGGGATCTTGCGTATTAAGTGCATTGTCGATGGAAGTTATGATGGAACTATACATTTCCTTATCGTCAATCAGGCCGTTCAGGAAGTTACGGTATTCTTCAATTTTTCCCTTCAGTTCTTCGCCCTTCTTGTCAAGGATCATAATTTCAGCAGGAATATCGGTGTTATCCTTAGCTTCAACAAACTGAAGATGGACGTCGTTATCATGAATAGCTTCGGTTTCCGGGCCTTCGGATTTAATCACGATATCCTTCTTGCATGCAAGCAAAAAGTCATAGAGTTCCTGCGACTTCTTCTGTACCTCATCAGACTTATCTTTCCAGTCTTTGACCTTGGTAGGATTCAGCTGGTACGCTGAGGCAAAATCAGCATAGAGACTTCCATTCTTTTTAGCGAAGTTCTCTGTGGTCTGAGTTAGCCCCTCGTCAACCAGGGTAAATGCATCAAGAACTGACCGGGAGACATTCAGTGCCAGCAGTGCGGTGAGCACCAGGTACATCATGCCGATCATTTTTTGACGCGGAGTTTCCTTACCGTGAGCCATAGCTGATAAAAGGATTAATTATTTCTTGGTAACCACGCTCATTGCAGAGAGCATATTACCGTAAATGTTGTTTAGTTCTGAAAGATTCTGACTCAGCTTGCTGATTTCATCTTTGTATTTCTGGGTTTCGTCGACCGATGACTTAAGATCCCGGATCATATTTTCGATACCCTTATAAATGTCATCAGTTCCCTTCAGATGTTGCTGAGTGCCTTTCACCTGTGCCACATAGGCCGAATTCAGCTCATTCAGGTTCTTGTTAAGTGATGCAAGCTGTTCACTGAATTGTTTGTGTCCGGCTGATATGTTGGTATAATCAGACTTAACAGTATTGGTTAAATCGTTGTACGAGGTAGAGAGTTCGGAAGATTGCTGTGCAAATTTTTTGGCAATCTCTTCACCCGATTTATTTACGATCTCGGCCGTCTGTTTATAGGAAGAGGCCAACGAATTCACTGATTCGTTCAGGGAACCCGTATTATCGGAATAGGCTGACGAAACGGTCTGGATAGCCTGAGCGGCACTTTTCATGCTGTTCATGTATTCCTTGGTTGCCAGCGAAGCAGCAGTGATATCCGAGAGGTTAGCTGTTGTTTCATTCAGGCTGATCAATCCCCTGCTCAGACTTTTAACGGTTTCAGGCTGGATATTTGCATCCTTGAATAATTCATCAAATTTCTGCAAACCAACACCTCTGTTTGCAATATTATCTTCACGTATTTCCTCCAGCTCATCGGGATCCGTCATTCCGGCAAGTTCGGGGTATACCAGTGTCCAGTCGAGTTCTTCATGCAAGGGTTCAAAAGCTGAAAAGAAGAAGATGATAGCTTCGGTTGTCAGTCCGCCAACGATCATAACACTTGCAAAAGGCCAGTGCATGAGCTTAAACATCGCTCCGATAATAACAACGGAAGCACCCAGGCCATAAAGTTTGGCCATAAAGTTTTTCCATCCGGAACTCTGAACTATTTCGGTAACGTTCATATCTGAGGTTGATTTTAATTATTTAGTGCCTAAATAAGAGCGAACACATCTGAATCCAATGTATGATTTGGCCGTATCCTGATATTCATAGTCTCGGACACTAACTTGCAGATAATGAGCCACGTCCTTCCAAGATCCACCTCTGATAACTTTTCGTTTCATTACTGGAGGATCATCGGGTTTGGCGTTATATTTAAAATCAGGATTCATGTTATGAGAGAATACGTAAGCCGATTCGTCGTATGCATTTGCCGTCCATTCTGCCACGTTCCCTGACATATCGTACAAACCGTATTCGTTTGGAGAATAGGCACCCACTCTCTGAGTAATAAGCGCTCCGTCGTCAATATAGTTACCTCTGAGAGGTTTAAAGTTGGCAAGGAAGCAACCGGTTTCGTTCCTTGTATAGGGTCCGCCCCATGGATACATGCTGAGATCGAGATCGCCTCTGGCTGCATATTCCCATTCTGCTTCGATGGGCAGCCTGTAATCCTGTACAAAAGGTTGATCATCGCCGGCAAGAGCTGTATTCAGGTACTGCGTCCGCCAGATACAGAATGCATTGGCCTGCTTCCAGTTAACTCCTACAACCGGATAGTTGTCGTATGAAGGATGCCAGAAATAGAGGTTGGCATACGGTTCATTGAATGAGTAGGTAAAGTCGGCAATCCATACCAGGGTGTCGGGATAAACGGGCACCTGATCCCTGATAACAAATGACTGTCTTCCCTGGATAGGAGAAACGGTACCATCGGGATTCGTAACGGTACCTTCATATTGTTGTGTCTTATAGTTGTATCGGTTACTACGTTTGGCAGCTTGCTGAAGGTCGATCCAGAAATAATTGTAGATGAGTTTTTCAACGGCAACCTGTTTCCGTCCCCAGAATTGTGCATCACCGGTATAATAGAGTCCAATTCGGTCGATGGCAGCCTGCACATCACCATTCTCATCATTATAGTCGATTTTAGCGTCCCAGTCAATCAGCGCGGATTCCTGTCCGTTTTTGTTCATCAACAACGGATTACCTTCCTTGTCTTTAAGGATGTAATCATCGATCTGATCGTCAACTAGCGCCTGGCGGAGAAGTGAATCCTTCACCCAGTATACAAATTGCCGGTATTCATTGTTGGTAATTTCGGTCTCATCCATCCAGAATGCATCGATGGAAACGGTCTTCGAAGATGCGTTCTGTGCAAAGGTGAGGTCTTGGTCGCTTGGACCCATAACAAAACTGCCCGCGGGTATAAAAATCATACCGTATGGATCGGGTTCAATGTAGGCTTTACGGCCCGAAACACCGGTCAGTTCCCCGTTGTTGGTGTTGGTACAGCTGCCAAGAATTGCCAACATAATCAGCAAGGAAAGTAACTTTTTCATAGCTTTCTGAGTGTTATTTGCAATAGTCAATCTTATTTTTTTTTAAATTTTCGACAACAAAGTTTTAAAAGTACTCAATTTATTATAAAAATCTAATGCTCTTATATTTTTGCGGAGACTTGTCGGTACTAAGGTCAAAACAGTATCCTATAGTTAGTTCGTGAGTCCCGTCATTATATTTACCTATCTTCGAAAGAGAATAATCGTAAGAATATCCCACCCGCACACCGTTGAACAGTTCAACGCCAAGGATTCCTACGACAGCATCTCCGGTTCTATATGAAACGCCTCCCCAAAATCTTTTATTGTATCTCACATTTGTATTAACATACAATTGATTTACACGACCATCAGAACGAAGAACGAAAGATGGCATCACTTCAAAAAGAGGATTCGCCATCTGCAGGATATAACCTGCTGTTGCATAATAATGCCTGACCAAAAAGGGAGTAGCATTCTCGTACCTTATACGGGGCTCGTTTAAATGGGTTGTGGAAATTCCGAAAAAAAGATTATCTGTCTTGTAAAAAACTCCCAAACCCATGTCAAATGCCACTCTTGATTCGCTGTTTTGAGGGATAGCGGGATCCCCTGCCACGTCGCCAATACCATCGGGAATCGTCCATCCGTCGGAACCCAGTTCAAGGGCTTCATTTAAAATGCCGAACTTAACCCCGATTCCGAGTTTTCCCTTCCCCAATTCAAGCCGGTATGCATAGGAAAGGCTCAACCCCAGGTCAGTATTAAAACCGTATACATCGTTCAGGATACTGATGGCTGCACCATGGTTGGCGCCAAAAAGGCTAAACGGGGCATCTGCACTGAAGAAAGAAGTGGAAGGCGCACCTCTGAATCCAACCCATTGCTGCCTGTGGGCAGCGTTCAGACATATCTTGTCCTTACTGCCTGCAGAACCAGGATTTATAAATGAAAGCCAGGACCCTGACTGACTAAAATCAGTATCCTGTTGTGCATGGGTCAGAATAAAGGTAAAAAGTAATGATATGGCTAAGATTAATCTCACCTGATTATATGGGTTAGTTCACATTTTATCGGCTTTTCCGCGATTTTCAAGAACAGGCTAAAATAAACAAAATTCTTACTATGTAACAAATATTATTAACATAATATTGTTAATAACGCGGGTCATGGCATAAGGTTTCGAATCCGCGATATTTTGTACCTAATAACTACAGAGTTACGCACTGAATAAACCGCTAAATCGCTCTTTTTATTGTCTATCCTGGCAGCACTCCCAGTAAAAAAATGCATCGTAATATATCAGGGGGATGTGTTGTAACACCGTCTTAGCTGTACTTCCTCATCCTCTTCCACCATCGGTCCGGGATTTCATGATTACAGGCTTTCAGATAGTCTTCATGGGAACAGGCAAGCAGATAGTTCCTGCCGGTTCCGGGATCCTTGACCGGTAACTCCATCCACCAGCGGTCGGTCTGGTTGCTCTTATAGAATACGAGATGGTCGGCCGTCGCACTCATGTCGACAATGAATTTCTTGCTGCTGCCAATCTGTGGCTTCTCACGAACCTTCAGCGAGAAGCCTTCAATAAAGTACCATGCAGCTTGCGCTGCCAGATGCGACGTATGTTTATTGATATCCTGGGCAGGACTGATTTCAAAAAATGCAATGGCTTTGAGCTTATCTGATGCCCCTGCATATCGCGTCATCTGGCATAGCTCATGTCCAAAGAATCCGTTCGGCGTCGGGATGCTGGCTCCGGGAGCATCCGACTGTCTCACACAGCTCATGTCAATACTGAGGATATCAGTATCGCGCATCACAGGCTCCGTCTCGTGGAGGGCCGAACGGGCCGTACCGAGGCGTATGCTCTCGTAGCCTGAATTTTCCAACCTGTCGAGCATCTTTAATGGGGTGAAGTATAGCTGATGCCCTATATTAATATAATTGAGTGTGTTGTTCCGACTTTCCCGGAAAATGGTATCGAGGTAGTTTTCCGAACTGAGGCCCTTCTTCCCTGAATCAAAGTCGAGCTTGCTGTCGAGAGTGGTAAGGTTCCAGAATTTGTCCGACTTACTCAGTCCAAGCGAAAGTCCATAGGTGAGGTCCTGGCTGCCGCCGAAGATGACCGGTATAACCCGTTGCGACACAAGTTCATTCAGAATGTCACGGAGGGCAAAGTAGGTATCATTGATGTGTTGAGTGATTTTCAGGTTACCGAGATCGATGATCTTTACTTTTTTGTTTACATAGCCAAGCATATAAAGCTTTTCCCTGATCTGATCGGGAGCATCGGCGGCTCCTTTAAGGAAGGCATTCTTGTCTTCCCCCACTCCCATCAGGGCAATGTCAAAATTGCCGATATCCCTGATCGGAGTATCGGGCGTGTTGATCGCGATGGAGTGACTGAATGTATAAATTTCCCTGAACAGGCTGAAATCAGGCTTTTCGAGGCTGACCGGATCAAAGTAATCGTTGAGGTCCATTTATTTTTTCTTTTTGTCAGCTTTCTGAATGATCTCCATACATTGCTCAAGGGTAAGATCACCGGGCGTTACACTTTTAGGGATCTTATAGTTTTTCCCCTGGTAGGCAATATAGGGACCGAAACGGCCATTGAGAACTTCAAGGTCATCAAATTTTTTGATTTGTCTGTTCTTTTCCTGCAGTCTTTTTTCTTCGATAAGTTCGATGGCCCTTTCCATCTTTATTTTCATCGGATCATCCACCCCTTTTTTCAGAGAATAAAATTTCGACTGATGCCTTACATAGGGCCCGAACCGGCCAACGCCGATCACCACTTCAGCTCCCTCATAATCACCGATGGTCCGGGGCAGCTTGAAGAGTTCAAGGGCTTCCTCCAGGGTGATGGTCTCGATGCTCTGGCCTTTCAGAAGGCTGGCAAATCTGGGCTTTTCCTCATCCGTGGCTTCGCCGATCTGGGCTATGGGCCCGTAACGTCCAATCTTAACAACGATGTTCTTCCCCGAGGTTGGATCGGTGCCGAGTAATTTTTCGCCCTTCGCCTTCTCACCGGTCTCTTGTGTTTTATCCACGATAACATGAAAGGGGCGGTAGAAATGATCGATCATAACTGTCCATTCCAGCTCTCCATCAGCAATCCGGTCGAATTCTTCTTCTACAGAAGCCGTGAAATTGTAGTCCATAATATTTCCGAAATATTGTTCCAGGAAATCGTTGACAATGGTGCCGATATCCGTGGGAAAGAGTTTGGACTTTTCAAAACCGTAGTTTTCCTTTTTTACAGTTTTCTCGATTTTGCCCTTTTCGAGGGTGATCACCGTAAATTGACGATCCTGCCCGGGCCGGTCCTCCCTCACAACGTAACCTCGCTGTTGAATGGTTGAAATGGTGGGCGCGTACGTGGAAGGTCGTCCGATACCGAGTTCCTCCAGCTTTTTAACCAGGCTGGCTTCAGCATACCTCGGTGGATGAATGGTGAATTTTTCCGTAGCATCGATATGATCGAGGGTTAGCAAATCGTTTTGGTTGAGCGGAGGGAGAAGACCTTTTGTTTCCTCTTCACTGTCTTCGTCGCTTGATTCCATATATACTTTCAGGAATCCGTCAAATTTCAGTACCTCACCGGTAGCCATAAAAAGATCCGGTGTCCGGTCATTCTTGATCCTTATGGTTGTCTTTTCCAGGCTGGCATCACTCATTTGTGAAGCAACCGTCCTTTTCCAGATTAACTCATACAGGCGCTTCTCCTGATTACTGCCTGTAATGGTGCTATTGTCCATGTAAGTAGGCCGGATGGCTTCATGCGCCTCCTGGGCGCCTTTGGTTTTTGTTGCAAATTGCCTGGCCTTGAGATATTCTTTCCCAAATTGTTTCCCGATCACAGCTGCCGCGCCAGCCAGGGCGGTGTTGGAGAGATTGACCGAATCGGTACGCATATAGGTGATCTTTCCACCCTCATAAAGACGCTGGGCGATGGTCATGGTTTGAGAAACCGAATAGCCGAGTTTCCTGCTGGCCTCCTGCTGTAAGGTTGAGGTGGTGAAGGGTGGTGACGGTGATTTCTTTGTTGGTTTCTTCGTCACATCAAGAACCCTGAACCCTGCATCCTTTACCTTCTCCAACAGGCTGATGGTCGATTTCTCATCGGGCAGTCGCTTGTCAAGTTCGGCGTTAAGGGTGACATTCCTGCCATTGGTATCGGTGACATTAAACACTGCGATGATCCTGAAGGCAGAGCTGCTCTCGAAGGCCTTTATCTCCCGCTCCCGTTCTACAATGAGTTTAACGGCAACAGATTGGACCCGTCCGGCTGATAATGCCGGTTTGATTTTTTTCCATAGTATGGGGGAGATCTCAAAACCCACGATACGGTCAAGGATCCTCCTTGCCTGTTGCGCATTGACAAGATTATTGTCGATAAAGCGCGGGCTTTGAATTGCATTCAGAATAGCATCTTTGGTAATTTCGTGGAATACAATCCTACGGGTGTTTTCCTTCTTCAGCTTCAAAACTTCATAGAGGTGCCAGGCAATGGCTTCACCTTCCCGGTCCTCATCAGAAGCGAGCCATACCGTGCCGGCTTCCTTCGACAGCTTCTTCAGCTCATCCACAACTTTTTTCTTATCAGCCGGTACAATATATTCCGGTTTATAGTTGTTTTTAAGGTCAATGCCGAGATTTTTCTTTGACAGGTCACGGATGTGTCCAAAGCTAGATTTTACGAGGAAATCCTTACCAAGGAATTTTTCAATAGTCTTTGCCTTTGCGGGCGACTCAACGATGACGAGGTTATCTTCCTTCATATGTCATTCTCCTTCACGAGATGATTAAAACCTGCAAAGTAAATTAAAACATCTGCATAGTTCAAATTTTGATAAAAAAAATATTGTTATTTTTGCTGCAAACCAGAAAAAAATATGGCTTCTGACAACGATCGTAAAAAATTATATCTCAGGATTTTCTGGGCAGTTATCCTCGTACCTGTTATATTGATTGTACTTATTTTTCTTTTAATTTCTACGGGTAAATTTGGTGACCTGCCAACATTTGAAAAGCTTGAAAATCCTGAAAACAATCTCGCTTCTGAGATTTACACCATTGATGGTGAACTCCTTGGCAAATATTATGTACAGAACAGATCGTTTGTAAATTATGATGATTTGTCTCTGGATCTTGTACATGCCCTGATTGCTACAGAGGATATCCGTTTTGAAAAACACTCCGGTATTGACACCCGCGGCCTTTTCAGGGTGGTACTGAAGACCATTCTCGGCGGACAGAATACCGGAGGCGGAAGTACCCTGACCCAGCAGCTGGCCAAGAACCTCTTCAACACACGCGACCTTGAATACCACAGTAAGCTGAGAAGGATGATCGATATTATTGTTGTGAAGTTCAAGGAATGGAATACCGCGGTGAGGCTGGAACGGTACTATACCAAAAAGGAAATCCTGGTTATGTACCTCAATACTGTCCCATTTGGCCATGAGGCCTACGGTATCAAATCGGCCGCAAGTATGTTCTTCAATACAACTCCTGATTCATTAAAACTTGAGGAGAGCGCCGACCTTATCGGGCTCCTGAAAGCCCCAACCTATTACAGCCCGGTACTGAACACGGAAAATTCCATACGACGCAGGAACATCGTACTGAGCCAGATGGAAAAGTACGGTTTCCTCGACAGTGAAATCTGTGATTCGGTTTTGAAACTGCCGTTGATCACCGACTATAACCTGCAAAGTCATACAACCGGCCTGGCAACCCATTTCAGGACCTTCCTCAGAGAAACGCTGAAGGCATCCAAACCGGAAAGAAGAAATTATTATTCTTACTCCGTCTTCAAAGAAGATTCAGCCCGGTGGGCAAATGAACCACTTTATGGATGGGCCAATAAAAATTTCAAACCCGATGGTTCTCCGTATAATATATTTACCGACGGCCTGAAGATTTATACAACCATCGACTCAAGGATGCAAGAGTATGCCGAAGAGGCCATTGCAGAGCATCTGGGCGGAAAACTTCAGAAAGAGTTTTTCGAAGAAAAGAAAGGTGTACCCAATGCCCCGTTTTCCAGAGACCTTAACAAAAAGGATATTAACAGTATTATGATGTCGGCGGTCATGCGCACCGACCGTTACCGGATTCTGCATGCCGCACAGGTTCCAATCGATTCAATTATGAAGGAATTCACGACACCAAGAGAAATGACTGTTTTCTCATGGGGTGGTGATATAGACACCATCATGTCGCCCTTCGATTCTATCCGCTATTATAAATTTTTCCTCAGAACCGGCTTTTTAGCGATGGAACCGACTACGGGAAATGTTAAAGCCTACGTAGGTGACCATCATAACCGATACTTTAAGTATGATCATGTAAATCAGGGGAAACGACAGGTAGGCTCAACCGTTAAGCCCTTCCTCTATACCCTGGCCATGCAGGAAGGTTTCAAACCTTGTGATCTTGTGTCGAATACTGCCGTAACCTTTATTGACCATGATTCTACCTGGACGCCCAGAAATTCGGGTCACTACGAGATGGAAGGCAAGATGGTGACGCTCGAATGGGGTCTTGCAGCTTCTTCAAACTATATTGCCGCCTGGCTGGTCAAGCAGTTCAATCCCCAGGCAGTGGTTGACGTGATTAAAAAAATGGGTGTGACCAGTCACATCGATGCCGTACCATCGGTTATTTATGGAACCTCCGATATTTCACTCAGGGAGATGGTCGGCGCTTTCAATACCTTTTCAAACAAAGGGGTCTATATCGAGCCGCTCTATGTCACCAAAATCGCCGACAGGTTAGGGAATGTGATTTCTGAATTCCAGCCCAGGGAGCAGGAGGCCATCAGTGAGCAAACGGCCTACCTGATGGTTAAAATGCTCGATAATGTTGTGAACAGGGGAACGGCCTACTGGCTTCGTTCCATCTACAATCTGACAGCAGAGATGGGCGGAAAGACAGGCACCACTCAGAACCAGTCCGACGGATGGTACATCGGTATTGCCCCCTCACTCACGGCAGGTGCATGGGTCGGCGCAGAGGACAGATCTGTCCACTTTGCGGGGATCTCCAAAGGACAGGGTGCTTATATGGCATTGCCTATCTATGGTCTTTTTATGCAAAAGGTATATGCCGATTCAAGTTTGAATATATCCCAGGAAGATGTTTTCAGGAAGCCGGTAAATTTCAACGTAAATCTAAACTGTCCCGATATCGAAAAGGAAGCCGGCGTTGCCCGGACGAATATGTTTTCAGAGCCGGAGAAATTTTAGGCGACATTAGTCAATGGCTCCCGGAACCGACCTGATCAGGTTACGCGTATATTCCGAAGCAGGATTTTTCCATATGGTTTCGGGATCACCACCTTCTTCAATATGTCCGTCTTTCATCACCATAATGCGGTCCGACATGTACTTGACCACCGCAAGATCATGGGAGATGAAGATATAGCTCAATCCAAAATCCCGTTTCAGATCATTCAGTAAATTCAGGATCTGAGCCTGCACCGATACGTCAAGGGCAGAAACACTTTCATCCAAAATAAGGAATTCCGGATTTGTGGCCAGGGCTCTGGCTATACCAATACGCTGTCGCTGGCCACCGGAAAATTCATGCGGATACCTGCCTGCTGATGCAGCGGAAAGTCCCACTTTGGTAAGCAATTCATGTGTGCTGTCAGTACGTTCTTTCCGCGACATCGACCGGAAGTGAACTTTCATGACTTCCATGATCATATTTCCAACCGTCATTTTCGGGTTCAGCGATGAGTAAGGATCCTGGAATACTACCTGCACTTTTTGCCGGAATGTCTTTAAATCACTGCCATGCAGGTTTGCGATCGACTTTCCGCGGTAGAGTATATCGCCGTGCTGATAACGGATGAGCTGTAAGATGGTCAAGCCCAGGGTTGTCTTCCCGCATCCCGATTCACCCACCAGTCCCAGCGTTTCACCCTTTCTTACCTCAAGACTCACATCGTCGAGGGCCTTAATGGTTTCGTGCGACGTACCAAAAAGATTGAGGGAACGCCTGTAATGAACACTCAGGTTCCTGACGGTAAGCAGTACCTCTTTTTCAAGAGGAGGAGGCAGATTATTTTTTACCCCGTGTACCGTCACGGGAGTTTTATTTCCCTGTTGACTCTCAAAATCTTCAACAGTAAGCAGCCTTTCAGGCTTATGATCGAGGGGCGGCTGACAGGCAAGAAGGCCCTTAGTATATGATTTTTCAGGTTTTGTGAGCAGTTTTAGTCTGGAATTCTTCTCCACGATCAGGCCGTTGCGCATAACGATGATCTCAGCGGCAATTTGGCCGATCAACCGCAGATCGTGTGAAATGAAGACCACCGAGATCCCTGTCCTTTCCTGGAGTTCACGGATAAGATCGACGATCTTTTTCTGAACCGTGACATCAAGGGCTGTCGTTGGTTCGTCAGCGATGAGTATATCCGGACCCGCAGCCAGAGCCATGGCGATCATGATCCGCTGACGCTGACCTCCGGAAAGCTGATGCGGCCATGAGCCGAAGATCTCATTGACGCGAGGAAGTTTTACCTGTTCGAACAAGCTGATGATGTGGTTCTTTCGTTCAGCTTCCCCCAGGGATGTGTGCATCCGGAGTACTTCATCAATCTGCAGACCACATTTCATCGATGGATTCAGGGAAGTCATCGGCTCCTGGAAGATCATCGAAATATGATTGCCCCGGAGCGCATTGATTTCCCCGCGATTCAATGTCAGGACATCCGTGACTTTCCCTTCCCTGCTATACACGATTTCCCCTCCGGTCACCGCTAGTGCCGGCGGAAGGAGCCTCATCACCGAAAGGGCGGTTACGGATTTACCAGATCCGGATTCCCCGACGATGCCGGTGACTTTTCCACGCTGGATCTCAAAGCTTATGCCCTGCAGGATGGATTTACCATCCTTCCGGCTGCTTACTGTGAGATCTTTCACTTTCAATACCGGATCATTCATACAACGATTTCCTTTTTATCAAAACTTTGTTCTCCACCGTGGTCACCTCCCAGAATTGGAGATCAACAACTTTCATTGCCGATCTGAGATACATCCTGGTGCGTATGCTAACAGGCGGGCTGTCTTTTGTCTTCTTAAAATCACCCGAAAATTCATAGCTGTTGGAGTATGGGTGGTTTGTATGATATATGCCGATGATGCGGATGACGGTACTGATTATCGGGTAGATCTCGCCCCTGTTGGTTTCCGAATACTCATCCTCATAATCTTCCGACAATACACTGAAATTAACGATGTTGCCCAGGTAATTGTTTTTCTTTTTTCCGAATGTCACCTGATAGGTTAGGTTACTGCCAGTTTCAAAATAATAGGTTTCACCCGAGAGGATTTCCGGCCGCCGTATCTCATAGACAGCTGTGGCCGGCTGGTAATCGCTTCTAATAAGAGGTACCCCTTCCATGATGGTGGTTTACGTCAGGTTATCCGAAGAGTATCCTTGGGATTTCCTGAACTTTGGAAACAAAGGTCATTTCAATTTTGAATCTCTCAAAATCAATGCCTTTTTTACTGTATTTAGAGATCATCATCCTTTTAAAGCCAAGTTTTTCAGCTTCGGACAGACGTTGTTCAAGTCGGTTCACCGGCCTTATTTCACCGGAAAGCCCCAGTTCGCCGGCAAAGCAGATACCCTCCCCTATAGCTATGTCGGTTGCTGAAGAAAGGATGGCGGAAACTACGCCAAGATCAGTGGCAGGGTCATCTACACGGAGTCCGCCGGCAATATTCAGAAAGACGTCTTTTGCGATGATCTTAAAACCTGCGCGTTTTTCCAGGACAGCGAGAAGCATGCTCAGGCGGCGAAGGTCAAAGCCTGTAGCTGACCGCTGTGGGGTAGCATAGGCAGAGGTGCTCACCAATGCCTGAACCTCGATCAGCAGCGGGCGTATCCCTTCAAGGGTGGCCGACACGGCAATTCCGCTGAGTTTGTCGGGATTCTGGCTGATCAGGATCTCACTGGGGTTGACGATCTCCCTCAGTCCACTTCCCTGCATCTCGTAAACGCCAATTTCAGAAGTCGAACCAAAACGGTTTTTAACTGCTCTGAGGATCCGGTACATATGGTTCTGGTCTCCCTCGAACTGCAGGACTGTGTCAACGATATGCTCAAGAATCTTCGGACCGGCCAGGGTGCCGTCCTTGGTGATGTGACCGATAATTATTACTGGTATCTGGCTTTGTTTTGAAAATTTCAGCAGTTGGGCTGCGCATTCCCTCACCTGCGATACACTGCCCGGAGATGATTCGACAAGATCGGAATGCAGCGTCTGTATAGAGTCGACAATGATCAGTCCGGGACGGTCGGATTGTGCAATGTTCAGAATATTCTCAAGGTTGGTTTCCGTGTAGATCATGCAATCGCTGTCGGACAGGTGACCAAGGCGTTCGGCTCTCAGGCGGATCTGCTGCGCACTCTCTTCCCCGGAGACATACAGCGTTTTTGCATTCTTCATTTTCAGAGCGATTTGCAGGGCAAGTGTGGACTTGCCAATTCCAGGCTCCCCTCCGATCAGGACCAGTGATCCCGGGACGATGCCACCACCCAGAACGCGGTTGAATTCCCCGTTAAGCGTGTCCAACCTCATGGATTGCTGAATATCAATTTCTCGTAACAGACGGGGTTTCTGCTTTTCTCCCCCCAAACTGCCGAATGTCCGGTCTTTCTTACCTGTGGAAATGACCTCTTCGACATAGGTATTCCATTCCCCGCATGAGGGGCAACGGCCGATCCATTTGGGTGAGTCAACACCACAGTTCTGACAAACGTATACGCTTTTCGTTTTCGCCATATCTAAAGATAACAAAGCTTCTAAAATATCCAAAACCAACGTCCTTCCTGCTTTCCGTCAGTTTTTCCCGCCGGAAAGTTTCTGAACAATGGCCGAGGTGGAGTAGCCGGGAAGAAAATCGATCGTAATCACTTTCCCGCCACTTCCGGATACAATGTCGTATCCAACAATATCCTCTGCCTTGTAATCACTGCCTTTAACCAGGAAATCAGGAACGATTTCAGCAATGAGCTGGTACGGTGTGTCCTCATTGAACAGGACGACAACGTCGACAAACTGGAGGGAAGCCAGGATCATGGCACGGGAAGTTTCATCCTGCAGGGGCCGTAACGGTCCTTTGATGCGCCTGACGGAATCATCAGAGTTCAGGCCGATGATCAAAATGTCTCCAAGTGCAGCGGCTTTCGAAAGATAATCTATGTGGCCAAGGTGAAGAATATCGAAACAGCCGTTTGTGAAAACGACGGTCTTGATGTGTCTTTTCCATTCAGCAGTGAAGCCGATCAGATCATGCCGGGTAATGATTTTTTCACGGGGATTGACGGCATTTTTCATGCTGTTTTTGTTTTTGTCTCGTCCAGCTCTTTGGATATCTCAAGCGGAAGATTCAGGATCCTTCTTTTTCTGAAGATAAGAGCGAAAGACATAATCCCAAGCGAGATGGCAAACAGCGACTGGGACTCATGCGAGATGGTGGCAAATACCAGTCCCTTTTCAATTGATATATCATAGACGATGAAAAGGCCCCGTGAAACAATCCAGTGAAAGGCACCAATCCCGCTCTGTACCGGTGCCGACATACCGAGCCCGCCAATCACAAGGATAAAAAGACCGTCGATGATGCCAAGATGAGATGTGGTAGGAAGGGCAAACACAACAACCCAGGTCATCATCCAGTACATCAGCCAGATGACCACGGTATGAATCACAAACTGCCAGCGTTTTTTCATTTTATAGATGGTCTTCAGCCCTTCGACAACTCCCAGTGCCATATTCTTGATCCTGGCAACGATATTGAGCTCTGCGAGACGACTACGGAACACCACGTAAAGTATAAGAAGGGCTGAAAGGCCGAGGGCAACGATGATCCATACCATCCAGGTAAAATTGAAGGTCGAGGATATCTTGTCACCAAGAGGTACGAAAACGTTTTCCCTGAAGAAGGTTCCGAATGTGTCGAACCTCAGGATCACCAGGACTACCAGGATGATCAGAAGCGAAAGCAGATCGATGGTGCGTTCAACAATGACAGTACCAATCAGCCGGTTGACAGGGATCTTTTCTTTTTTCGAAAGTGTGGCACAACGGGTGATCTCACCGATCCGTGGGAAGGCAAAGTTTGCCAGGTAGCCCACCATCAGTGAAAAGAAGGTATTCCTGAGTCCTGGCTTATACCCCAGAGGCTCGATGATCAGGCGCCACCGTATAGCCCTTGAGATGTACGCCAGAAGGGCGAAGAAAAGTGAAAGCATCACCCAGGAATAGCGCGCATGTCTGAGGTCGTTGGTAAGCGATTCAAAGCTCATGCCCCTGAAGGCTAAATAAAGCAGAAGAACGCCCACCGACAGGAATCCCAGGAACTTAAGTATTTTAATGAGATTTGTTTTCAATAGCCCTGAAACTAAACGATTTTATTGGTTTCCGTGTCGGGGAAGATAATCGACGGTTTGAATTTTTTGGCTTCTTCAAAATCCATCGAAGCGTAGGATATAATAATGATAACATCCCCGATGGCTACTTTTCTGGCTGCAGGTCCGTTGAGGCAGATCTCTCCGCTTCCTCTTTCACCCCTGATCACATAGGTTTCCAGTCTTTCCCCATTGTTGATGTTGACAATCTGCACTTTCTCACCTTCAATGATATTCGCCGCGTCCATGAGGTTTTCATCAACCGTTATACTCCCTACATACTGAAGATTGGCTTCAGTAATGGTGACCCTGTGAATTTTTGATTTTACAACTTCAATGTTCATAACCCTGCAAAGTTAATCAAAAATAAGATTATCAATGAGTCTTACTTTTCCAATTTTAACGGCGATGCATGCGATGATCGTATCTGAATCTTCCCGGCGGCTTACAGATTCAAGGTTTTGGGCATCTACGATCTCCAGATAATCAACATCCATTAAGGGGTCGTTGTTCAATTGATTCACCGCCCATGACCTCACTTCCTGAAAGCTCTTTTCTCTAGCCATTTCTTTAGCCTCCATCATGGTTTGTGCGATTAAAGGGGCATGCAATCGTTCCTCAGGGGTGAGGAGCTGATTACGCGAACTCATAGCCAGACCGTCCTTCTCCCTTATGATGGGACAAGCAATAATTTTTATGTCCATATTCAGCATGCGTATCAGTTTTCTTACGATAAGGAGCTGCTGATAATCCTTCTGACCGAAAAAAGCGACATCGGGTTCGATGATTTCAAATAAGCGGCTCACCACCTGGGCTACCCCGTTGAAATGCCCCGGACGATGCCCACCCTCCAGAACATAATTGAGACGACCGAAGTCAAATTGCCTGGTGTCAGGGGAAGGATAAATCTCATGGATGTCCGGAATAAATACTGAATCAACGTTATGTGTTGACAGTAAATCCAGGTCTTTTTTAATGTTCCTCGGATAATTCTTAAGGTCGTTCGGATCGTTGAACTGGGTAGGATTGACAAATATGCTCACGATCACATGGCCGGTTTCCTGCGATGCCATGTCAACCAGCGACAGATGTCCGTCGTGCAGTGCACCCATCGTAGGGACAAATCCCGTAATCGCCCCGCCTTTACGCAGCGTTTTTCTGAAAGCCTGCAGGGCTTCCACCGTCTCAAAAACTTTCATCCTTTTCAGAAATATGTGCAAAATTATAAAAAGTTGTGATTCAAGGCAGGCTGAGAGGAATTTATTTGAGGGAGTTAGGGAGTTAGGGAGTGATAGGGTTAAATGAATGTCGAATATCGAATAACGAATGTTGAATTTCGAAGGGAGGAGGTTCGTAACAAAGATGCCTCCGTTGGTGGCAAAGAGCGATAGAAAATGCAGGGTTGGTCTATTCGCAGAACCGCAGAGCGGTAGCCCAATGATAGCCACGGTTTTGCCCGTGGTTGGTGGTAATTGGAAAGCCAAAAATAAGCATGGAGTGGTTTCCTGTAAATATCCATGGGTTCGTACTATGAATTGAATGTCGAATATCGAATAACGAATGTTGAATTTCGAAGGGAGGAGGTTCGTAACAAAGATGCCTCCGTTGGTGGCAGAGAGCGATAGAAAATGCAGGGTTGGTCTATTCGCAGAACCGCAGAGCGGTAGCCCAATGATAGCCACGGTTTTGCCCGTGGTTGGTGGTAATTGGAAAGCCAAAAATAAGCATGGAGTGGTTTCCTGTAAATATCCATGGGTTCGTACTATGAATTGAATGTCGGATATCGAATAACGAATGTTGAATTTCGAAGGGAGGAGGTTCGTAATAAAGATGCCTCCGTTGGTGGCAGAGAGCGATAGAAAATGCAGGGTTGGTCTATTCGCAGAACCGCAGAGCGGTAGCCCAATGATAGCCACGGTTTTGCCCGTGGTTGGTGGTAATTGGAAAGCCAAAAATAAGCATGGTGTGGTTTCCTGTAAATATCCATGGGTTCGTACTATGAATTGAATGTCGAATATCGAATAACGAATGTTGAATTTCGAAGGGAGGAGGTTCGTAACAAAGATGCCTCCGTAGGTGGCAGAGAGCGATAGAAAATGCAGGGTTGGTCTATTCGCAGAACCGCAGAGCGGTAGCCCAATGATAGCCACGGTTTTGCCCGTGGTTGGTGGTAATTGGAAAGCCAAAAATAAGCATGGAGTGGTTTCCTGTAAATATCCATGGGTTCGTACTATGAATTGAATGTCGGATATCGAATAACGAATGTTGAATTTCGAAGGGAGGAGGTTCGTAATAAAGATGCCTCCGTTGGTGGCAGAGAGCGATAGAAAATGCAGGGTTGGTCTATTCGCAGAACCGCAGAGCGGTAGCCCAATGATAGCCACGGTTTTGCCCGTGGTTGGTGGTAATTGGAAAGCCAAAAATAAGCATGGAGTGGTTTCCTGTAAATATCCATGGGTTCGTACTATGAATTGAATGTCGGATATCGAATAACGAATGTTGAATTTCGAAGGGAGGAGGTTCGTAACAAAGATGCCTCCGTTGGTGGCAGAGAGCGATAGAAAATGCAGGGTTGGTCTATTCGCAGAACCGCAGAGCGGTAGCCCAATGATAGCCACGGTTTTGCCCGTGGTTGGTGGTAATTGGAAAGCCAAAAATAAGCATGGAGTGGTTTCCTGTAAATATCCATGGGTTCGTACTATGAATTGAATGTCGGATATCGAATAACGAATGTTGAATTTCGAAGGGAGGAGGTTCGTAATAAAGATGCCTCCGTTGGTGGCAGAGAGCGATAGAAAATGCAGGGTTGGTCTATTCGCAGAACCGCAGAGCGGTAGCCCAATGATAGCCACGGTTTTGCCCGTGGTTGGTGGTAATTGGAAAGCCAAAAATAAGCATGGAGTGGTTTCCTGTAAATATCCATGGGTTCGTACTATGAATTGAATGTCGGATATCGAATAACGAATGTTGAATTTCGAAGGGAGGAGTTTCGTAGTTTGAGGACATCCTGGTAACTGGTGGTTTTTAGAAACTGGTGGTGCGATGGACTTCCCCTCTCAGGGGTCAGGGGTAGCGAGGGCAGTGAGGGAGTTAAAGGAATATTGGATAACGAATATCGAATAACGAATGTCGAATTTCGAACTACTGTTTATATAGCCCATGGAAGAAATCATCCAGTTTAGATTGTGATTTGATCTTGCAAAGTGCTTCCTGCGGGATCTCAAAATCATCGTTGTTTGTCTTTGTCATTCATAATACTACGTCATTTTGTAAATTTAAACGTTTCCAAACCGGTCTAAAAATCGTTGAGTTTTTTATGGCTCCAGATTTTTAAAACCTTGACGTATCTACTACCTTTACACAAAATATCCTGATCCAGCGTATTAATTACATTCCAAGATTTTTTCATATCTTTGCATGTTCGTTGAAACAATCGGCTTCAAATGGAAAATTTAAAGATTCTTTTCGTCTCACAGGAAATTACACCCTACCTACCAGAAACGGAAATGTCGAGGATAGGAAGGTTTCTGCCCCAGGGAATCCAGGAGAAGGGCAGAGAGATAAGAACATTTATGCCGCGATTTGGAAACATTAATGAGAGAAGGAACCAGTTGCATGAGGTAATTAGGCTTTCGGGGATGAATTTGATCATTGATGATACCGATCACCCGCTGATCATTAAAGTTGCTTCTATACAGTCAGCCAGGATGCAGGTCTATTTTATCGACAACGAGGACTACTTTCACAGAAAATCAGTATTGAAAGATACGAAAGGCCGGTTCTATCCGGACAATGATGAGAGAATGATATTTTTTGCCAGGGGAGTGATCGAGACGGTCAAGAAGTTGAGATGGTCACCAGATGTGATACATTGCCATGGGTGGTTTACAAGCCTTGTGCCTTTATACATCAAGAAATCTTACAATGAAGAACCACTTTTTGCAAATTCAAAAGTGGTCTTCTCAGCCTACAATGATGCTTTCAATGGAAGTTTGGGAAAAGATTTTGCCAAAAAGGTGGCCTTTGAGGGGATAAGTGCGGATGACATCGAAGCTATCGGCGACCCATCCTTCGAGAACATTGCCCGACTTGTATTCCGGTATTCAGACGGGGTAATAAAGGGAAGCACAAATTTGCCACCGGAGATCGACAAAATGATCAATAGTCTTGAAATTCCCGTACTAGATTTTCAGTCTCCCGAAGAATATATTGATGCTTATTCCGTTTTTTATGATAATATTTTAACAGAAAAGTAAAGGATGAAAGTAAGATTTAACCACTTTCCGCTGAGAAAAAGCATTATAGGAATAATTTCGGGAGTCATCATTTTTTTTACCGCCTGCACTGAAAACCCTACATTTTTAGGTAGAGATCTTCTTCCTGACTCCGATAATATAACAATTAAATTTGATTCACTCACACAAATCAAAGCCTGGACCACCCTCGGCAGGATTGAGGATACGAGATTCAATTCCAAAGCGATGGTCGGGAGTATGCGTGATAACGTTTTCGGGTTCACACGTGCCCAATTCATGGCACCGATACAAAACATCACCTACCGTAGCCTGGAAACCGGAAGGGAGATCGACTCTCTCATCCTCATCCTGGCGGTCGACACAACTTTTGGTGATGCTATTTCTCAAACCGTAAGGGTATTTGAAGTGACCACCGATTTGTTCGGCGATTCGACCTACTATTCCGACGCCGATCCGACGCCGTTCTATAACCCTGTAGAACTCGGAAGTGCTACATTTCATCCTGCCATTGATAAGACCATTCGTATCCCCATTACAAATCAGGATTTTCTCAATAAGTTCCTTACCGCCGATGATTCCATATTTGTTGATCCAAATGATTTTGGTGACGTTTTCAAAGGGCTTTTTATCAATACCGATGCGGTAACCGGCGACGGTGGCAGCATCGCTACAATAAATATTGACGATGGAAGTGTTGCGACAGCCATGAGGCTTTATTTTAAAAACGATACTACCAGAGCCGTTTCAGATTCGCTGGATGCAGTATATACCATGGTCTTTTCAAATACTTATGTGAAAGGGAACTTTTATACCCATGATTATGCCGGTTCCTTAGCTTCCTCAGGAATCGATAACCAGGATGCCCAGGACACGCTGCTTTTTGTGTCCGGAATGTCGGGACTGAACACCAGACTGAGCTTCCCCGGTATTGAAAAATGGCTCGACAGCACCAACCTCGTTATTAATAAAGCAGAATTGATCATCCCCACAGATACCACTTTCATCAATTCTGGTGATTTCCCTGACAGGCTGGTGCTGGCAACAGTAGATAAAAATGGCAAGTTTGGTCTTCTTCTGGATGAACTTCTTGATCAATCTACAGGCTTTGACAGTAAAACCAAAGTCGTTTTCAATGGTTATTACAATTATATACGGCAGAACGACTATGTTTTCAATATCAGCTTCCAGCTCCAGAGTTATATTGATGGTGCCATTGATAATATGGAGTTTGTTCTCATTGCAGACAAAAATTATCAGTCGCCCGCCAGGACAATTTTGAAGAACTCGGGAAATTCCGGGATCAGATTAAGGATTATCTATACAGATCTTTAGAAATTATGTGCGGTATAGTCGGTTACATTGGTGAAAGGAATGCATATAACATCCTTATCACCGGACTGAAAAGACTTGAATATCGCGGATATGATTCCGCCGGTGTTGCAATTCTTGATGATCAGGTCAGAACATACAAACGGAAAGGAAAAGTCAGCGACCTTGAGAAGTTCGTCGATGGTAAAAATGTGGCGGGTACTATAGGTATTGGTCACACTCGTTGGGCTACTCATGGTGAACCGAACGATATAAATGCCCATCCACATACCTCCATGAACGGGCATTTTACGATTATTCACAACGGTATCATCGAAAATTATACGACGCTCAAGGCAAAGCTTGCCGAAAGCGGTTATACTTTCCAGAGTGACACAGATACAGAAGTACTTGCAAACCTTATTGAATATATCTACCAGAAAGGGACCGTAGCTGCAGAGATTGCGATCAGGCTTGCCCTAACAAAAGTGGTTGGTGCATATGGCCTCGTGGTTTTATGCAAGGATGAACCCGACACCATTTTTGCTGCACGTAAAAGTAGCCCGCTGGTGCTCGGTATCGGCGACGGCGAATATTTTGTTGCTTCCGATGCAACACCGATAGTGCAATATACCGACCGTGTCATCTACCTGAATAATGAGGATGTGGCCATCATCAAACGCGATGAGCTTATCCTGAAAACCATTCAGAATGATAATAAACTGGTGCCGAAAATTGAGATACTCGATCTTGGTATCAGTGCGATTGAAAAGAACGGCTACGATCACTTCATGCTGAAGGAGATCTTTGAGCAGCCCAGGTCCATCCAGGATACATTCAGAGGAAGGATCCAAAAAGATTTTTCAGGGATCCGGCTCGGGGGGCTCTATACGGTTGAAGATAAGCTCATCAGAGCCAAACGCATAATCATTATCGGCTGTGGTACTTCATGGCATGCCGGTATGGTGGGAGAATACCTCTTCGAAGATGTGGCACGCATACCCGTTGAAGTTGAATACGCTTCAGAATTCAGATACAGGAATCCGCTCATTACCAGTGAGGATGTCATCATTGCCATAAGTCAGAGCGGCGAAACTGCCGACACCCTTGCTGCTATTCAGCTGGCCAAGGAAGCCGGTGCTACCGTCATCGGCATTTGTAACGTTGTCGGTTCCAGCATCTCCAGAGAAACACATGCCGGTGTCTATACTCATGCCGGCCCGGAAATCGGCGTGGCATCTACGAAGGCCTTCACAGCCCAGGTTACGGTTCTTACGATGATGGCCTTTATGTTAGGCTACAAGCGTGGCTTGATAGAGGCTGTCAGATACCATGAATTGATCAGGGAGCTTTCACAGATACCTGAAAAAATAGAGACTATTCTTAAGTCCAACGAAAAGTTTAAAGAAATTGCCGGGAAGTTTCAGAACGTAACCAATTTCCTCTACCTCGGAAGAGGCTATTCATTCCCCGTTGCGCTGGAAGGCGCCCTGAAACTTAAAGAAATTTCATACATCCACGCTGAGGGATACCCCGCTGCCGAAATGAAACACGGACCTATCGCCCTGATCGACCGCAATATGCCGGTGGTTGTCATCGCAACCAGGGACAAATCATACGAAAAGATCGTGTCCAATATCCAGGAAGTTAAAGCCAGAAACGGTGTCGTCATCGCCATCGTGAATCCCGGCGATGAAAACATTGGCGGCATGGCCGATTATATCCTCGAGATCCCGGATGCCAACGAAAAGCTGACAGCCCTTCTCGCTGTAATTCCTCTACAGCTTATCGCCTATCATATTGCCGTTTTGAGAGGTTGTAATGTTGATCAACCCCGGAATTTGGCTAAGTCGGTGACTGTGGAGTGATCCGCCTTCGCTGAAGCTACGGCGGACGCAGTGGGGGTGTGGTTCGGATGAAACATTTTCGAAACCATGGATAAATCCATGGCTACAGATGGGAAATCACTTCCTCCCAACATACATCGCCTCATAATACTTCGCATAATCCCCGGAAACGATATGCTCCAGCCATTCTTCATTGTCAAGATACCAGGCAACGGTTTTTTCAAGGCCTTCCTCGAATTTCAGTGATGGCGACCAGCCAAGTTCCTGTTGGATTTTTGATGAATCGATGGCATACCGGAGGTCGTGTCCGGCCCTGTCTCGGACAAAACCTATCAGTTCAGCAGATGTACCGGAAGGACGTGAGAGTTTCCTGTCCATGATCTCACAGAGTTTTCGGATGAGGTCAATATTCTTCCACTCGTTATTCCCGCCAATATTGTAGGTCTCACCCACGATTCCCCTGTGGAATATGATATCGATGGCTCTTGCATGATCTTCCACGTAGAGCCAGTCGCGGATGTTTTCTCCCTTGCCGTAAACCGGAATGTTCCGGTTGTTCTTTATGTTGTTAATGGCCAGGGGGATGAGCTTTTCAGGAAACTGGTTTGGTCCGTAGTTATTGCTGCAGTTGGATATCACGGCAGGAAGGCCAAAGGTATTGAAATACGCACGTACGAGGTGGTCTGAACCTGCTTTTGACGCTGAATACGGACTTCTTGGGTCATAAGGGGTATCCTCTGTAAAGAAGCCTACATCCTCCAGACTGCCGTATACTTCGTCGGTGGAGATATGATAAAACCGCTTGTTTTCACATTGACCTTTCCAGCTGGTCCGGGTCGCATTTAAAAGGTTTGCCGTGCCGACGAGATTGGTGAATATGAACTCCATGGGGCTGGAAATGGAACGGTCTACATGCGATTCGGCGGCCAGGTGGATCACACCGTCGAAGCTATGGCGCTTGAAGAGGTCCTCTATAAATTCCGTATCGACAATATCGCCGCGGATAAATTCATAATTCGGTTTTTTTTCTATGTCCCTCAGGTTCTCAAGATTTCCGGCATACGTCAGTTTATCCAGGTTCAAAATCCGGTATTCGGGGTATTTGGTAACAAATAGCCTTACAACATGTGAACCGATAAATCCTGCTCCACCTGTAATCAGTATCTTTTGCATTTTAGTTCCGGTTTTTGTTCGCTTGTTCCCGTTTTTCAGGATGGGGTCGTTCATTGATCTTTTTTTTCAATCACTTTACGGTAATAATTTTCCCATTTCCATGCCGAAAGCAGCGTTTCCTCAAGGCTTTTTTCTGCCTTCCAGCCCAGTTCCGTATTGGCATAGGTCGTGTCGGCAAATACCTGTTCTACATCCCCCGGCCTCCTCGAAGCAAGGGTATAGCTCACCTTATGTCCTGTGACTTTTTCAAAAGCCCGTAACACTTCCATGACGGAATTTCCTTTTCCTGTGCCGAGATTAAAGACCTCGAAACCGGATTTGTTTTTATTCCCGAGCAGGCGTTCAATAGCAACGACATGGGCTTTTGCCAGGTCCACCACATTGATATAATCCCTGACTGCCGAACCATCGGCAGTGTTATAGTCATTCCCGAAGACCCTCAGTTCTTTTCTCAGCCCAAGGGCGGTTTGCGTTATAAACGGTACCAGGTTATTTGGTACGCCCAGAGGAAGTTCACCAATAAGTGCCGAGGGATGAGCGCCGATGGGGTTGAAATACCGCAGGGATATGATCTTCAGGATATCGTGAACATGTTGTGTATCACGGAGGATCTCCTCAGAGATCTGCTTTGTATTGCCGTAGGGCGAATTCGCCTGCTTCACCGGGGCCTGCTCAGTTACCGGAAGCTGGTCGGGTTCTCCGTATACCGTGCATGATGAACTGAATACAATGGATGGGACAGATTTCCGGATCATGTTCTCCAGGAGATTGATCAGCGAGTTCAGATTGTTGAAATAATACTTCAGGGGAAAATCCACCGACTCGCCTACAGCTTTATAGGCGGCGAAATGGATGATGGCCTTGATCTCCGGATAGGTATCGAAAAGTGAATTGACACGTCCGTTATCGGTGAGGTCGATCTTTTCAAAAAACGGTCTCCTGCTGGTGATACTTTCAATCCCATCGAGGACCTCAATCTTCGAGTTGGAAAGATTGTCGGCGATGAGAACATCGTAGCCTGCATTAATCAGCTCTACGGCAGTATGAGAACCGATATACCCCGTTCCTCCCGTAACCAGTATTAAATTTTTCATTGTCTGTTATTAATTAATAGATGAATACCTCTTTGCAAACGCAAAAAGGGAAGATCCGGATTCAATGTTTTCACCGGTCTTACAGGCTCCAGTAACTCAGTTTCGTTATGTGGTTGCGGTAAATACCTTTCAGATCGACAAGAACAGCATCCTCCCTGGTAATCTCCCTGAAATATTTTTCGTTCAAATTCTTGTATTCGTCATGTGCGACGGCAACCACGATAGCATCATAGCCAGGCTTGATCGTAGGTGAAAGATCGAGGTCGTATTCCTTTTTAACTTCAGCGGGTTCGGCATGAGGGTCGACAACATCCACATTCAGTCCGAAGTCTTTAAGTTCATGGACCACATCCACAACTTTAGAATTCCTGATATCACTCACATTTTCTTTAAAGGTCATCCCCATGACCAGAACTCTCGACTGTTTTGGATTTTTATTGAGGGAGATCAGTTTTTGAACAAGCTGTTTGGCTACGTAGGCGCCCATATTGTCATTGATAGCACGTCCTGAGGTGATGATCTGTGCATGATGTCCGTACATGGCCGATTTATAGGTAAGATAATACGGATCGACGCCGATGCAGTGACCGCCAACCAGACCGGGGAAGAAACCAAGAAAATTCCATTTTGTTCCGGCGGCTTCGAGTACTTCATATGTGTTGATATTCATTTTATTGAAGATCATCGACAGTTCATTCATAAAGGCGATATTGATATCGCGCTGTGTATTTTCAATGATCTTTGCTGCTTCGGCAACTTTAATTGAGCTGGCACGATGAACGCCGGCTTCGATAATCAATTCGTAAAGACGGGCGATCTCTTCAGCCGATTCCTGGTCACAGCCGGAAGTTACTTTGGTGATCCTGGTCAGTGTGTGTTTCTTATCCCCGGGGTTGATTCTCTCTGGGGAGAAGCCGACCTTAAACTGGTCAACAAATTTAAGTCCTGATGTTTTCTCCAGGAGAGGGATGCAGTCTTCCTCCGTGCAGCCCGGGTAAACCGTGGATTCATACACCACATAGTCACCTTCCTTTAGAGCCTTGCCGACAGTTTCTGTAGCGCTGAGCAAGGGGCGAAGGTCGGGATTTTTATAGTTATCGATCGGTGTCGGGACAGCCACGATAAATAACCGGGCTTCCTTCAGATCCTCAGGTTCAGCGGTAAATGTGATGTCACAATTCTCAAATGCATCTGCTTCGAGTTCATTGCTCGGATCGATTCTGCGTTTCATCTGATTGATTCTGTCTTCCCGGATATCGAATCCGATCACGGAAATTTTTCTGGCAAATTCGAGAGCGATTGGCAAGCCGACGTAGCCAAGTCCAATAACGGCTATTTTGTTTTTTCTTTCAATGATTTCCTGATACATAGTGTCTATTTTGAGTAGTTTTTAGCAAATGGGTGAAATTCTCCTTTAAGTCCTGCAGGGATGGAATTTCTGATGGCATAAACCATCTCGATGGATGTTCTGGCATCTTCAAGTCCGAAGCCGTTTCCCAGCAGAATCTGTTCGTATGTTGTGGTATGAAGGTCGGTAAAACCTCCGCTGAATTCAATTTCTTCGCCATCCACCATGATGGATCTGTACGTTCGTTGCCCCCTTTCCCTGATATCCCGGGGAATGTCGTTAAAATCAATACTGAGGAACCAGCGTACCCTTGCCTGGTCGAGGAGGAGGTATCCGGCTGCCTTGTCTTCCCTGAGGATATGTACCACATTCTCCCGTACATTACCGAAGATCCACGACAGCATATCGAAGAAATGCACTCCGATATTGGTTGCCACCCCTCCCGATTTATGAACATCGCCTTTCCAGGAAAAATGATACCAATTGCCTCTGCTGGTGATATAAGAGAGGTCTATATCATAAATTTTATCTTTCAGTCCATTTTTTATCTTCTCCCTGAGCGCTACAATGGAAGGGTGATATCTCAGCTGAAGAATATTGTATGTCTTTTTACCGGTTTGTTTTTCAAACTCGAGCAGGGCATCTATATTCCATGGGTTGAGCACAACGGGTTTTTCACAGATGGCATCTGCACCGTTTCTGAGGGCAAAACGGATATGAGAGTCATGAAGATAGTTCGGGGAACAGATACTTACATAGTTGACCTGTGATCCTTCCCTGCGAAGTTTATCAATATGCCGGTCGAAGCGTTCAAATTCAACAAAAAAATCAGCATCAGGAAAATAATTATCGATGAAACCGACACTGTCAAATCTGTCCAGTGCTGCCAGCAGATGATGCCCCGATTCCTTTATTGCCTTCAGGTGTCGGATGGCAATGTAGCCGGCAATTCCTATAATCGCAAAATTCTTTGCCTCACTGTTCTCCGTCATTTTCGGTTAATTTTTTTTACTATGTTATTATTCAGCTCGTATTTCTCACCGCTTTCCGGACAGGTAGCGACCCCATTTGCATCAAAAGAAAGCTTGTGACCGTATTCACTGATCCAGCCAGTTTGTCTTGCGGGATTTCCCATCACCAGGGCATAGTCACGGACCTCCTTTGTAACCACTGCACCCGCCCCGATAAGCGCATAGTTTCCGATGGTATTCCCGCAGACGATCGTGGCATTCGCCCCGATCGAAGCTCCCTTTTTCACCAGCGTTTGCTGGTACTGATCCTTTCTGGCCACTGCACTCCTTGGATTGGTCACATTTGTGAAAACCATGGACGGGCCCAGAAATACGTCATCTTCACAGATCACCCCGGTATATACTGAGACATTATTCTGGATCTTTACATTGCGGCCGAGAACTACCCGCGGAGATATGACAACATTCTGTCCGAGGTTGCAGTTTTCGCCGATTATACAATCGTTCATTACGTGTGTGAAATGCCAGATCTTTGTACCGCGGCCAATGGTGCAGCCTTCATCAATTACAGCCGTTTCATGTGCAAAGTAGTCTTTATCGGGCATAGAGATCAGTTTAAATAATCGAGAACAGTTTGGGTGATGTACCTGAGCTGATCCTCGTCGAGTTCTGTGTGCATAGGTAGTGACAGGACGTTATGGCAAAGGTCTTCTGTCACCGGAAAATCTCCCTCATAGTACCCCAGGTTATTGTATGCCTTTTGCAGATGCAGCCCCACAGGGTAGTATACCATTGAAGGGATCTGATTGTTTTTCAGATGATCCTGCAGCCCGTCCCTTTTTCCGCTTTTCACCCGGATGGTGTACTGATGAAAGATATGTGTTGAATCCGGATTTCTCACAGGGGCAACAATTTGCTCCGCATCGCGAAATGCCTCGTCATAATATGCAGCAGCCCTGGAACGCGATGCATTGTATTTGTCCAGGTGCTTCAGTTTCACGCTCAGAATGGCAGCCTGCAGGGTGTCGAGCCGTGAGTTCACACCCACATAATCGTAATAATACCTCCGCTTCATCCCGTGATTTACGATGGCAGCCAAACGGCTGGCAAGCTCGTCATCGTTCGTGATGATTGCCCCACCGTCACCAAAGGCGCCAAGGTTTTTTGAAGGGAAAAAGGAAGTGCAGCCGATATGGCCGATGGTTCCTGCCTTTCTTTTAATTTTTTCTGCTGATCCGGGAAAGGTATATTCCGAACCGAGCGCCTGGGCAGTGTCTTCAATTACATAAAGATCGTGCTCTTCTGCAATGCTCATAATCGATTTCATATCGGCACACTGGCCAAAAAGGTGAACAGGAACGATAACCCTCGTTGCCGGAGTGATCTTTTTCCTGATCTCTTCAGGATTGATATTGAAGGTTGCTGGATCCACATCCGCCAGAACAGGTGTTAGCCCTAAAAGCTTTATCACCTCGATGGTTGCTATAAAGGTAAACGGTGTTGTGATGATCTCATCGCCGGCCTTCAGATCAAGGGCCATCATAGCTACCTGTAATGCGTCAGTACCATTCGCACATGTGACAACATGCCTGCATCCGAGGTATGCCGCCAGTTCTTCCTGGAATAAGCCAACATGCCTGCCTTTGATGAAGGCTGTTTCATCAATCACCTCCTGTATTGCATCATTGATCTCCTTCCGGATTGCCTCGTATTGCCGCGATAAATCGACCATTCTTATATTCAGGTCAAGCATAGAAAGGGAATTTAGACTACGAAGATAACCAATCTCGAAAACAATAGGTTCACCTGCAAGGATTAATATTCCTGAAATTTTTGCCTGATGAATTGGTACTGAACGGATTTGACCCATACTGCTCGGAGTAGCATGCCGTGTTTGTGCGGAACCGGATTCTGTCCCCGATGAAGAAAATTTATCACCACATAAAAAAGTTTTAAGTCACATAAATTCAGTCGTATAACGATAAATTGTGAAGAATTGGAAGCTATGGTTCGAAATTTTGTTTGGAGCGAATAAGTATCGCAGCTAAATTTGGATATATTTACCAAAAAACCACCAAATTGGCAATGAACGAATATATCAGGGACTTACTTCTTTTTAATGAACAGGTGATCTTTCCGGGATTCGGAACACTTGAAATTAAAAAGGAACCGGCAAAACTAAGCGGGACAAAAATGAGCCCTCCTGCATCGGTCCTGAGATTTAACCCGGAGTTAAAGCGCGATGACGGGTTGCTGTCTGCAAAGGTTTCCCAGGCTGAAGAGCTGGATGAAACCGAAGCCCGCGAGCAGGTCCTTGAATATATCGATTCTATCATTTTCACATTCAATAAGGGAGAACAGTTTGAAATCGGAGGGGTCTGCACACTGTTCCAGGATGAAGATAACAATATCATCGTAACCCGCGACCCCGAGCTGAATCTCGAGCACGATTCGTTTGGACTTGAGACTTTGGAACTTGATTCCGAAGCCGATATGGAAGTAATGAGCTCTCCTGAAGAAGAGCCAGTTGAGAAAACCACTGAACCCGCGACGGAACCTGTACCTGAAGTCGTAAAACCTCCGGTTACTGAAACTACTTCCACAGAAGCGCCGGTATTCGAAGAGAAAACGATGGATGAACCTGAAACAAAAACCATCATCACGGATGACGCCGGGATTCCCCCGGCCGATCATGAATACGGGGGATATGTTTTCGACGGTGGAGGGAAACGGAATAAGAACACGGTATGGATACTTTCGGGTGCCATCGTTGTTGTGCTCACAGCACTTGTGATCATGACCCTGAAAACGGATATGCTCGACGGAACCTTCGATATCGGATCGATTTTCAAATCATCGGATACCATCATGCAGGTTGATGATGATTTTTCAACTATTTCGGAAGGAGATTCTGAATTCGACAACATGGTAAGCGAGCTTGACAGCGAGCTCGATACCGCCACAACCATGCAACACGCCATGGCTCCGTTGGAGACTGCAGGTAAAACTGAAAATGTGAAACCTCCGGCACTTTCCGGGGAATATCACATCATTGCCGGAAGTTTCAAAGATAAGGAGAATGCTGTTCAACTTCAGAAGGATCTGACAATGGAAGGTTTTCAGTGCAACATCATTGAAAGAGGCGACGGATATTACCGTGTAAGTGCTATTTCCTTCAGAGATAAACAGACGGCACTCAGGAAGCTCGATGATTTCAGAAAGATAAAAGGCATGAACAAGGCCTGGGTAATGGCATTACGCTAAAACTTCATCGTACCGATGCCCCGTTAGCCGCTAAAGGATCGGGAACTACAAACTGAAGCGTGCCGTCGGCATTTTCAGAAAGAAGGATCATCCCTTTTGATTCAATTCCTTTGATCGTCCGGGGTTCAAGATTGAGAAGGATACATACCTTCTGTCCTCTGAGCTTTTCCGGATCGAAAAACTCGGCGATACCCGACACCACTGTCCTGGTATCCAGGCCGGTATCAACAGTCAGTTTCAGCAATTTATTCGTCTTCGGCACCTTTTCAGCCTCAATAACCGTAGCCACTCTGATATCCAACTTCGTAAAATCATCAAAACTTACCGGTGTTTTTTCAGCATTTGATTCCACTGAGGAGGTTTCTGTTGCCACCTGGTTGCGGGTGAGCTTACTTAGCTGACGCTCTATCTGTTCATCCTCGATTTTTGTGAAGAGGAGTTCCGGCTTCGAGATCCGGTGACCGGCTGTCAGGAGATTTTTTTCACCTGCCTTTTCCCAGCCTGATTCAGCCTGATTCAGAAAGTCACAGAGCCTGGCTGAAGTATTCGGGAGGAAAGGGCGAAGGATGATTGCCAGGTTGGCAGTAAGCTGCATGGCGATATTGAGAATTGTCCCTACGCGTTCTTTATCAGTCTTGATGAGTATCCACGGCTCCGTGTCGGCCAGGTATTTATTTCCGATGCGTGCCAGGTTCATGGCTTCTTTCAGACTTTCCCGGAACCTGAACTGATCGAGGTTGACTTCGACCTTTTCCTTCGTCGTGGCAAAACTCTGCACAACCTCGCGGTCATAATCATCCAGCGGCCCTGCCTCCGGTATAATGCCGTCAAAGTACTTATGGGTAAGGACCATTGCACGATTCACAAAATTACCGAGTATGGCCACAAGTTCATTGTTATTCCTGGCCTGAAAATCTTTCCAGGTGAAATCGTTGTCCTTGGTCTCCGGGGCATTGGCGCAAAGGACATACCGCAGAACATCCTGCTGGCCTTCAAAGTCTTCAAGATATTCGTACAGCCATACGGCCCAGTTTTTTGATGTGGAAAGCTTTTCACCTTCAAGGTTGAGGAATTCGTTGGCCGGAACATTCTCAGGCAGAATGTAGCTGCCCTCGGCTTTCAGCATAACCGGGAAAATGATACAATGAAAAACAATATTGTCTTTCCCAATAAAATGGATCAGCCTGCATTCTTTGTCTTTCCAGTATTTTTCCCAGTCGGGAGTGAGTTCCTTGGTGGCGGAGATATATCCGATGGGGGCGTCAAACCACACATACAGAACTTTTCCTTCGGCACCTTCTACGGGGACGGGGATGCCCCAGTCGAGATCGCGGCTTACCGCCCGGGGTTGCAAGCCGTTGTCGAGCCATGATTTGCACTGACCGTATACATTCGGTTTCCAATGTTTGTTTTCATCAAGGATCCAATGCCTTAGAAAACCATCGTATTTGTCCAGTGGCAGGAACCAGTGTTTCGTGTCCCTGAGCACGGGTTTGGCTCCAGAGATGGTCGACCTGGGATTGATCAGGTCTGTGGGGCTAAGTGAAGAGCCGCATTTCTCACACTGGTCGCCATAGGCATTCTCATTCCCGCAATTCGGGCATGTTCCCGTAATGTAGCGGTCGGCAAGGAACTGCGATACCTCAGGATCAAAATACTGCTCCGTGGTTTTTTCGATAAATTCACCCTTGTCATACAGTGTTTTGAAAAATCCGGATGCGGTTTCATAATGCGTGGGAGAAGTGGTTCTCGAATAGATGTCGAAAGAAATACCGAATTTTTCAAAAGATTCTTTGTTCATCTTGTGGTACTTGTCCACAACATCCTGAGGTGTAATCCCTTCCTGACGTGCTTTAATGGTAATGGGTACACCGTGCTCATCCGAACCACATACGAACAGGATATCCTCACCCTTCATCCTCAGATAACGGGCGAAAATATCCGCTGGGACATAAACACCGGCAAGGTGTCCAAGGTGTATCGGTCCATTTGCGTAAGGGAGGGCAGCAGTGAGCAGGAATCTTTTATAATCAGTCATATAGAAGGAACTAAATGGATTTTTTTTGATTTGCAAAGATAAGGAATAAATCATTGATTGGATAGGGCCGGGACAGAAAATGAGGGGCGACGGCAGGACCCTGGGCCCGTTCGGCCGGTGAACCTCCGGTTTAAATTTATTCATGCTCAGGAAATATATTCAAAACGGGATATTTGTATATTTACATCATGATAACACCTGCATACCTGAAACCAGGCGATACCCTGGGAATTGTTGCTCCAGCCAGAAAGACAGATATTTCGGAGCTTTCCGAGTTTATAAAAAAATGTGATGAATGGGGTTTGAAGTGCAAGACCGGGAAACATCTTTATGGCAGTTATCACCAGTTTTCAGGTACGGATGAGCAAAGAGCTTCTGATCTCCAGGATATGATCCAGGACAAGGATGTCAGTGCTATCATCTGTGCTCGAGGAGGGTATGGATCGTTACGAACGCTTCAGCACACCGACTTCACGAACCTGGCAAATGCACCCAGGTGGCTGGCAGGATTTTCGGATATTACCGTATTTCATTCGTATATAAACAAATTCATGGGTATTGAGACGCTGCATTCCCCCATGCCATTCAATTTTCGAAAGGATTACAATGAAGAAAGTGCAGAATCACTGCGAAAAGCCCTTTTCGGTGAGAAACTTGAATACCAGTTTCCTTCTCACCCCCTCAATATGGAAGGGACGGCCTCCGGTGAACTGACAGGCGGAAATCTTTCCATCCTGACCAGCCTGAACGGTACAACATTTTTCCCGGATGTCAGAAGCAGGATCCTCTTTATTGAGGATGTCGATGAGTACCTGTACAACATCGACAGGATGATGCTGAACCTACTTCACAGTGGTGTGTTTCAGAAGCTAAAAGGCATTGTCGTTGGCAGCTTCACCAAAATGAACGATAATTTCGTTCCGTTCGGAAAAAATGCCGAAGAGATCATCGCCGGGATCACCCATAAATTCAACATCCCGGTGTGTTTCGGATTCCCTGCAGGTCACCAGTCGAAAAACAATACGCTGATTTTTGGACGCAAAGTACATTTAAGGGTTAAAGAGGGGACCTGTTCCCTTGTGTTTAACACTTAAATTTTCAGCGTATGTCAGCAAACTCAGAAACCGGGAAGAAAGCCGAAGAGCTTACCCGGGCATTCCTGTCAGAAAAAGGATACAAAATTCTGGCTACCAACTGGCGGTATTATCATAAAGAACTTGATATTATTGCAGAACATGATGACCACCTTATTGTTGTGGAAGTTAAAAGCACCCTGGAAAGCAATTACGATAACCCTTCGGAGCTGCTCAGCATGAAAAAAATGCGCCATATCGTTGATGCAGCTGAAGCATATATTTTTAAATACAATATCGGGATGGAAGTCCGGTTTGACCTGGTTGTGGTTGTCTTTTTTCGTGGAGGCCACAGGATTGAACATGTTGAATCGGCATTTATTCCCGGCGTAAACTGGTAAATCATGAATGCTGAAACCATCCGGGAGTACTGCCTCTCAAAGTCAGAAACGTCAGAGAGCTTTCCCTTCGATGAATCCACACTTGTCTTTAAGGTTGCCGGCAAGATATTCGGACTATTAAGTCTTGATGCCGGGTTAAGTATCAACCTGAAGTGTGATCCAGAGCTGGCGATAAGTCTCAGGGAACATTACGATGCTGTGACACCCGGGTATCATATGAACAAAAAATACTGGAACACCATACAGGTCGACCATGTAAGCGCGGAAGAGCTTAAGGAATGGATCCGTCATTCCTACTGGCAGGTAGTGGAGAAGCTCCCCATGCGGGACAGGGAGAGGATAAGGATGGCTGAGGAGGGAAGGAAGGGGGAGTGAGGGAGTGATCCACCTTCGCTGAAGCTACGGAGGACGCGGTCCACCTTCGCTGAAGCTACGGAGGACGCGGTCCACCTACGCTGAAGCTACGGAGGGCGCGGTCCACCTACGTTGAAACTACGGCGGACGCGGTCCACCTATCGTTGAAGCTACGGCGGACGCGGTCCACCTTCGCTGAAGCTACGGAGGACGCGGTCCACCTATGTTGAAACTACGGCGGACGCGGTCTACCTGCATTGAAACTACGGCGGTTTGGTGAATTCAAGAGTGGTCTAAGGGTCGTCTGAACTTCTTCCCACCTCATCACTTCATCACCTCATCACTTCATCACTTCTTATTTGGTCAGTGAATGGGGGATGTTTGGACTAGATTGTGTCCCAGATCTCCATACCCGGAGGAGTTTACTTCTTGTTCGCCGGGACATGCCAATGTCAAATTGTATAATAATATCTTTTTTCACAAGGCTACAATATCTGCGTACCCTCCGGGGAGGCGGGTAACGGTGCTTCACCTGCCGCGGACGTGACCGTGGCTATAATAAATTTACCGCTCTTGGAAGGGATTAGTTTGGATGAAACATTTCTTAAGCCATGGGTTTACCCATGGCTTCTTATGTGCCTTTATGTGCCTTATGTGGTTCAATAATGGTGATTTGCGGTGTTGTCCGAAAAAAACATATTTACACAGGCTGATATTCCGTCATAATCCACATTAAGGGATAATCGGGGGCACGGGGGAGCCCGGTTTTACTTTTGCAAAAACTTTAGCACTCTGTTTTATAACATAGCGGAGGGTAGCTGAGATTTGTTCTTTTTGCGGATTAAGGGTGGTGGGTGGGGGGTGGGAACCCCTGCAATTACGTATATAAGAACAATATTGACAGGCTCTGGGAACATCTATTAAACCCCTCCGGGGTTTGGGGATGTGGGTCGTTTCAACCACGGGCGTAACCGTGGCTATTATAATTTTACCGCTCCGCGGTAGGGAATGGTTCAAAAAGTATTATCGCAGTTCAAATCACGTTTTAATGAGCTTGGATTATCATCCATAGGTTAATTCACGGCAACTTATGAGACCTCATGTGCCTTATGTGGTTCAATAAAGGTAATATACGAGGCTGTCTGTGGTAGATCATGATGAGTTATCCAATTGAAATGACTCTCGATAAATCCATGGCTTCTTATGTGCCCTTATGTGCCTTATGTGGTTCAATAAAGGTAATATACGAGGCTGTCTGTGGTAGATCATGATGAGTTATCCAATTGAAATGACTCTCGATAAATCCCATGGCTTCTTATGTGCCCTCATGTGCCTTATGTGGTTCAATAATGGTGATTTGCGGCGATGGCAGAAATTTCCTTATTACTCCTCACTTCCATCACTCCGTGCCTTCCTCCTCAACACTTATCAGGCATATCCTTCTGCCATGCTTGAATACCGTTTTGACAATGCCTGAAAAGATACTTACTTTGCTATTAGGTAAAAAATCCCCAGGATTCACAAAAACAGCAAACAGATTCAAAATCAAATCATATCATCATGAAGCGAATATTCACTTATTTTTTGCAGGGTTTATTATACATTACTCCCCTGGGTCTGACCATCTATATTATCTACTTTCTGTTTACTTTTCTTGACGGATTGTTCAGCCAGTACCTGGATGAATATATGGGTTTTCACATCCCCGGACTCGGACTGCTGGGCCTGTTCATTGTAATCACCCTGCTCGGCATTTTGGGCCAATCGATCTTTTTCAAGCCCATCCGTACCATGGTGGGACGATTGATCAACAAGACACCATTGCTAAGCCTCGTTTACAGCTCCATCCGGGATCTGCTGAGTGCTTTCGTAGGTAAGGAGAAGAAATTCAATCAGCCAGTATTGGTGAGGGTAAACCTGATCTCTGATCTCGAAAAGGTGGGCTTCCTGACACAGGAGGATCTCACAGATCTGGGTATCATGGATAAGGTAGCCGTGTATTTTCCTCATTCATACAACTTTTCAGGTGAACTTTTTATAGTGCCTGTCGAGCATGTCAGACCTTTCAACATGAGCCCGACGGAAACCATGAAATTTATTGTTTCCGGCGGAGTGGCAAAAAGTTGACCTGATTTCAGGCGATCAGGAGGTTACAACCCCTGATGTCGGCATTATCCATTCTTCCGAGTACCTCAAAGCTGCCGTCGGAATGTGAACGGCCGAGGTCGGATGTAGCAATGAAGGAGCAGGAATAAACATTGGCAAAGTCGATGATACTAATAAGCCCGCTGCTGCCGGGAGGGAGGATACTGAAAGGGTCATGACTCTCCCGAATCAGGACCTTCATCCATGGTGGAGTCCTGAAGATACCGCTGCCCTTTGAGTAGGCCTGGGAGAGTAACTCCGTCATTCCATATTCCGAATGAACGGAAGGCACACCGAAACGTTCCGTGATCAGGGAATGGACTTCCTCTCTCACCATCTCTTTCTTTCTTCCTTTCATCCCTCCGGTTTCCATGATCACAATGTCTGACAGATCTTCCTTGTACTCCTCAGCGAGATCGGTGAGGGCAAAGCTTACACCAAGGAGAAGGGTCTTCTGCCCTGCCGCCCTAAAATTTCTGAGGCTTTCCATCAACCGGTGATGATCGTGAAGATAAAAGCCGCTCCCCGTTCCCCCCGACAATTCAATGAGATGTCTTGCCATATACACCAGCGACGAATTTTCCCTTTCGAGGTAGGAAGGCAGGAGGGCGAGGATACACCAATCAGCCGGATTGCCGTAGAAATATTCAAAACCTTTTGTAAAACTCTCACGGTAAAGCGCCGTACTGGCTAAGAGATGACGGCTTTTTTCCATCCCGGTGGTGCCGCTTGATTCAAATATGATCTCAGGAACTTTTTCCCTGGCAATGACTTCGTGCGATCGGAAAAAGCCCGCCGGCAGGAATGGGATGTCCGCGATGCGATGCACCAAATCCACTTTGACACCGAGTGCCCTGACAAACTCACCGTATACAGGTACTTGATCATACTGCTTCCGGAACACTTCCAGTGCCGTTCGCTCAAACTGTGCTTCATTATAGTCCCTTATCATTTCCATAGGAAGCAAAATTAAGGATAAATGAAATTGAAAGGCAGTTTTTTCAACAATAAGCCGGGCTACATCACTGCTATGCACGAATTCTGCCGTTATTCACGTAAAGATGTATAATTATTACACAGATTTGTATACTATTTACACAGAAAACCCTCAAAATCATCTGTGGCACCTGCCTACTGATGGTCCTGAGGGGTTGAAAAATATGAATAAGTGATATATCTAAGTTATCCTCGGATGGCTTTAATTCCAGGGAGTTCTTTACCTTCGATATACTCGAGCATTGCACCGCCTCCGGTAGAAACATAACTGACCTTGTCAGCCAGGCCGAATTTATTCACCGCAGCCACGGAATCGCCGCCGCCGACAAGACTGAATGCACCATTTTTAGTAGCTTTGGCAATGGCTTCAGCGATGGCAACGGTGCCTTTCCTGAATTTTTCCATTTCGAAAACACCCATCGGGCCGTTCCAGAGAATGGTTTTTGAATTCATGATCACATCCGTGAAGAGGCTGATGCTTTTATCGCCGATATCCAGGCCCATCCATCCTGACTTTCCTTCATCGATGGGGCCTAACTGAGTGTTGGCGGCATTGTCGAATTTGTCGGCCAGAACATGATCGACAGGTAGGATCAGTTTGACGCCCTTTTCCCTGGCTTTTTTTACGAGGTCATTGGCTACATCGAGTTTATCTTCCTCGCAGAGAGAGTTACCGATCTCACCACCACGGGCTTTGATGAAGGTGTAAGTCATACCACCACCGATGATCAGGTTATCGACTTTGTCGAGAAGGTTCTCAATGACGAGAATTTTATCTGAGACCTTGGCTCCGCCCATGATTGCGGTAAAGGGTTTTTCAGCACTTTTCAGCACTTTGTCCATGGCCTGAAGTTCATTGATGATCAGGTAACCAAAGAGCTTATCGTTGGGGAAGAAATTTGCAACGATGGTAGTGGAAGCATGGGCACGGTGTGCTGTACCGAAGGCATCATTGACATACACATCGGCGCCTTCAGCAAGCTTCCTGGAGAAATTTTCGTCCCCTTTTGTTTCTTCCTTGTAAAAACGCAGGTTTTCGAGGAGAAGGACTTCGCCCGGCTTCAGCGATTTCTTCTGTGCAAGGGTGGCATCACCGATACAATCAGGGGCGAACTTTACAGGTTGACCGAGGTGTCCTGACAAGTTACTGATCACATGCTTCAGCGAGAATTTTTCTTCCGGACCTTCCTTGGGCCTGCCCAGGTGTGACATCAGGATGGCCGATCCGCCATCGGCAAGGATCTTTTTAATTGTCGGAAGGGCTGCCCTGATACGGGTATCATCGGTGACTTCAAACTTATCATTGAGAGGAACATTGAAATCAACTCTCATGATCGCCTTTTTACCGTTAAAATTGTACTGATCTACTGTAAGCATATCGATTGTTTTTACGGGTTACAAATTGTCCTTTTTCAATATCAGGCTCAAAGGTAAAAAAAAGTATTTTTAATTACCTTTGTTTTCTCAGACCGCCAAAATAAAAATTAATTCAGACGCACGAATGCTCTTCAGGGATATTCCGGGAAATGACGATATCAAGAAAAGGCTGATCCATTCAGCAAGGGAGGGAAGAATAAGTCATGCCCAGATGTTTCACGGCCCTGAAGGCTGCGGCAACCTTGCACTGGCCCTGGCGTACGCACAATATATTTGCTGTACCGACAAGATGGAGGATGAAGCCTGCGGGAAATGTCCGTCATGCGTGAAGTATTCCAGGCTCGCACATCCCGACCTTCATTTTGTATTTCCGGCTCCTTCGGCATCCGGGAGTGAATCGGGCAGTGACAACCTCCTTATAAGATGGAGGGAGGCCCTGCTGGAGAATCCTTATATGAACCAATACCAGTGGTACGAAAAGATCGGGATGGAAAACAAACAGGGCATGATCGGGACGAAGGAAAGTTCGGAGATTATCCGGAAACTGAGTCTAAAGTCGTACGAATCGGAATACAAGGTCCTCATCATGTGGTTGCCTGAGAGGATGAACACCACAGCTGCCAATAAGCTTTTGAAACTGATCGAAGAGCCACCACAGGGAACACTTTTCCTGCTGGTTTCAGAGACGCCGGAGGAGGTGTTGCCAACTATTCAAAGCCGGACCCAGCTGGTGAAGATCAGCCGGATGAGCGATGATGCAGTAGATGGCGGACTGAGAACGGCTTTTGATATCCAGGATAACCTGATCGCAGATGCTGTCCGGCTGGCAAACGGTAATTTTAATAAAGCCCTTACAGCCGTCAGTGCGGATGAACAAAATAAATTTAATTTTGAGAAGTTTATTCTGCTCATGCGCCTTTGTTACGGGAAGAGAGTTGCGGAACTGATTGAGTGGGCCGACGACGTGTCGGGGATCGGCAGGGAGAAGCAGAAACTGTTCCTGACCTATGCAATAAGAATGGTCAGGGAAAACTTCATGCTTAACATTGGAGAAAGGGAAATTACACATATGGCGGCATATGAAAACGAGTTTTCCGAAAATTTTTCCAGATTTATACATGGCAAAAATGTGTATGCCATTTATGAAGAATTGAATTTAGCCTATAATCATATTGCGGCAAATGCATATGCAAAGATCGTTTTGCTTGATCTTTCCCTGAAAATAATCAGGTTGCTGCATATGTAATATATTTACGCTACTTTTGTGACAGACAACCAACAGAATATGTGCTATGGATGAAATGATTCACAGGGGTTGTTGCTCAGGCTTATGCAAAGAAGATCTTAATGATAATACCGAGAAATCGACCAGTTATTTTAGTTCGTGCTCAAAACTTGATGATTATAACTGGCTGAGAGATTTGCCTGCAACGACCACAGAAACAGACCTTGTTGAGGTCCGGTTCAAAAATACCAGAAAAGCATTTTACAGGAATATAAATGAGCTGCGGCTTAAAAGAGGTGATATGGTTGCCGTTGAAGCTTCACCCGGTCACGATATTGGCATTGTTAGCCTCACCGGTGATATCGTTTACATGCAGTTGGCTAAATACGGGATTTCTCAGAATTCTGAAGAAATAAAGAAGATATACCGCAAGGCAAAACAGGTCGATCTCGATAAATGGAAAGAAGCCATTGACCTTGAAACCACTACCATGTTAAGGTCCCGGGAAATTGCTACCAGACTTAACCTTAACATGAAGATCGGTGATGTTGAGTACCAGGGTGATAAAACAAAGGCTATATTTTATTACATCGCCGATGAACGGGTTGACTTCCGGCAGCTCATCAAGGACCTTGCTGAAGCCTTCCGGATACGAATTGAGATGAAGCAGATCGGCGCACGGCAGGAAGCCGGCAGGATCGGAGGCATTGGCTCCTGCGGAAGAGAACTCTGCTGTGCTACATGGCTCACCAACTTCGTCTCGGTGACAACCACCGCGGCCAGGTACCAGGAGATATCACTGAACCCACAGAAACTTGCCGGACAATGCGGTAAGCTTAAATGCTGCCTGAATTATGAAGTTACCAGCTATGTGGATGCCCAGAAAGAATTCCCTAACAGGGATATTGTGCTGAAGACCAGGGATGGGGAGGCATTCCACCAGAAAACCGATATCTATCGGGGAATTTACTGGTATTCCTTTGACCGGTCTATGGCTGTAAACCTTATACCCGTTCCTGTTGAGAGAGTATGGGAAATCATTGAGATGAACAATATAGGGAAATCTCCCGAGCGTCTCGTGGATCTGATTGAAGCCGAAACGGTAAAATCCATGGGTTTTAATGATGTCATCGGCGAGGAAAGTCTGACCAGATTTGAGGACAGCACTGCAAGGATAAAGAAACGGAAAAAACGGAGAAAAAAACTATAATCCATCCGGATGCATGGCATCGTTCCCGATCCGGAGTTCCTATTAACACCCAGTTCTGATGAAATTCCTGAATGCCGTATTGCTCACAACACTATCCATCATCGCCGTATCGTGTGATCCGAATATGGTTTACGATCATTTTGAAAAAACCGCTCAGGGAAAATGGTCGTGGGATGATGTCAAAACCTTCAATGTTGATATGAAGGATACGACCAGCGCCTTTAATATCTATGTCGATATCAGACATACGAAGGCATTTCCAAAAAGTAATCTATACGTATTTCTGAACATAGTCTCTCCAAAAGGCGTAGAGATAAACGATACAGTGAGTATAGGAATTGCCGACAGTCACGGCAAATGGCTGGGCAGTGGATTTGGGAATATCAGGCTTGTACGGAAACTTTACAAGCGCGATATCAGGTTTGCCGTTCCGGGAAACTATACCTTCAACCTTGAACAGGGTCTGCGACTGGAAGAGGTGCCTGTGACGGACGTTGGCATCAGGATTGAAAAATACAAGCAAATAAAATAATACCGGCTTTGGGGAAGAACAAGCTCAGAAAATTCGAGGAACTGGAAACCCTGGAGAGGGTCTATCAGCCTGCCTTCGACGACTTTTTTGAAAAGGATTTTCCACTTAAGGGCAAGTGGAACACAGAAGTTTTCGGGAATGCACGTCCCCTTATCCTTGAACTGGGATGTGGCAAGGGTGAATATACGGTTGGACTGGCTAAAAAATATGAAAAACGGAATTTTATCGGTGTCGACATCAAAGGAGCCAGGCTATGGAAGGGAGCTAAGACATCCAACATTGAAAACATTGCCAACTCTGCATTTCTCCGTGCACGCATTGAGTTCATCAATGCATTCTTCGGCAGAAATGAGGTAGAGGAAATCTGGCTTACCTTCCCTGATCCCCAAATAAAAAGACGACGGAATAAAAAACGACTATCAGGATCTGTATTTTTGAGGAAGTATCAGAAATTCCTTATCAATGAAGGCATCATCCATCTAAAAACCGATAGCAGGGTCCTGTTCGAGTACACACTTGCATTGGCAACGCACAATCGGTTCGAAGTTCTGGTCAGTACCGGCGATCTGTATCAATCGGGCCTCGCCGATGAGATCCTTGACATCAGGACGTATTACGAGAATCAATACCTCGCCATGGGCTTACCCATTCACTATCTGAAATTCAGACTGCCCAATGAAAAAGACATCCTTGAACCACCCGGAGAGTACGAAGGACGATAGTTTTTTCTCACGCGTATACGAAGTTACCAGGCTTATCCCCTATGGCAGGGTCACCAGTTACGGTGCTATTGCTGCCTACCTCGGCACCACCGGCTCCGCCCGCATGGTCGGATGGGCACTCAATTCGTCGCACAGCTCCGCGGGCTATCTGCCGGCTCACCGGGTTGTAAACCGGCAGGGCCTCCTCACCGGCAAGCACCATTTTCCAGGTGAACATATTATGGAAGAACTTCTCGAAAGCGAAGGTATTCGGGTCGAAGATGATAAGGTGGTGGATTTTGACCAACTTTTTTGGAACCCCAATAAAGAATTAGTCTAATTAAAGATATTTTAATATTTTTGTATTCGTGATCATCGATAAAATGTCATAAAACGTTATAAAATGTCATTGAACAAAGATAAGGTACTTGAAGCACTGATGAATATCCGGCATCCTGAGACCAGGGTGAACATCGTCGAAATGGGTATCGTCAGTGATTTGGAGGTTGATAAGAATAAAGTGAGTTTTTTACTTAAATTCCAGAAGTCGAAGGAGCCTTTTGCCGCTTCCCTTAAAAAGACTGCAGAATCTGCCATAAAAAAGATTGCCCCTGACGCTGAAGTGAATATTGAGATCATCACACCTCCCGTGATCAGTGTAATCAAGGACGACCCTTTCAGCGGGATCAAAAATATTATTGCTGTGGCCTCCGGAAAAGGGGGTGTCGGGAAATCGACCATCGCGGTAAACCTGGCTGTTGCCGTTGCCAAGACCGGTGCCAGTGTCGGTCTGGTCGATGCCGATGTGTACGGACCTTCCGTGCCCAAAATGTTCGACCTGGAGAAGGAACGGCCCTTTATCAAACGCGAAGGGGAGCGGGAGATCATTGTTCCCATCGAGAAACATGGCGTCAAGGTGGTGTCCATCGGATTTTTCGTCAGTCCTGAAGACGCACTGGTATGGCGTGGTCCTATGGCAACCAGTGCACTGAAGCAGATTCTGACCCAGACCGAATGGGGTGAGCTTGATTATCTGTTTATCGATATGCCTCCCGGAACCGGGGATATTCATCTGACCCTTGTGCAGGAAACCGCCGTCACAGGTGTGATCATCGTTTCAACCCCCCAGGAAGTTGCTCTCGCCGATGCCATTAAGGGCATTGCAATGTTTACCGGCGAAAAAATCAATGTACCGGTTCTTGGCCTGGTTGAGAATATGGCCTGGTTCACGCCTGAAGAACTTCCCCAAAATAAATACTATATATTCGGAAAGGACGGCGTGAAAAACCTTGCGGAAAAAATGAAGATCGAGCTTCTCGGCCAGATACCGCTGGTCCAGGGTATTCGTGAGGATGGTGACAGCGGCAGGCCTTCAGCGCTCGATGAAAACCACCCGGCCGGCCGGCCCTTCGAACAACTTGCCCGGTCGGTGATCAGGGTCGTTGAAAAAAGGAACAGCGAGAAGGAACCCACACAGCGGGTTGAAATCACTACCACAACACCAGGAAAACATTAATCCAAACTATATGGACAAATCTGAAGTCCTTGAAAAAATAAATACTGCACTGGATAATATCAGACCCTATCTTCAGGCTGACGGTGGCGATATCATCCTGCGGGATGTTACGGATGATCTTGTGATCACTGTCGAACTTACCGGTGCCTGTGACAGCTGCCCTTTCAGCACCTATACCATGAAAGCCGGTGTCGAGGAGTCCTTAAGGAAGGTCCTGCCCAACCTCAAAAAGGTAATCGCTATCAACAATATAGTGTAATACAGGCTTTTGTTCCCGATTGCTGCAATACCTTTCGCTATTATTACGGCATTTGAGGAGAATCCCTAAATTTGTGCCTGAAAAAATCCATTTGCATAAAATAAGGTTGCATTTTTGCAGTTATTCATAATACTGCTTAAAAGGAAAAATTTGAATAACCCACTCAGAATAATACCTGCCCTTATCCTGATCTTTGCAGTTTCGTGCTCAACTGAGAAAAATACGAGCATGTCGCGGAATTATCACAACCTTGTATCGCATTATAACATTTATTTTAATGGAGATGAGAGTTTTAAAAAGGGTGTGAGCAGAGCGGAGAAAATGTACGAGGACAACTTCACCAAAATACTACCTCTCTTCTACTATTCAGACCCAAAGGTTGCTCAGTCGGTGAGCCCGGATATGAACCGGGCCATTGAAAAGGCCACAAAGGTTATCACACTGCATTCCATTACCGTAAAACCTGATATCAAGAGAGGCAATCTTTCGGAAAAAGAAAAGGAATATTATAACAAAAAGGAATTCAACAAATGGGTTGATGATAACTATGTGCTCATGGGTAAGGCTTATGTTTATGAAAATAAGTTTAAACTGGCCATTGAGACATTTAAAAAGGTTATCATCGATTTCCCCAATGAACCAATCCGCTTTGAAGCACTGATTTGGATGGCCAGGGCATATTCTGCACAGAAAGATTACCGTGAAGCCGAAAATATTCTGCAGCTGCTTAAAAATGATGAAGCGATGCCTGATGAATATCTCGGGATTTACTATACCACATATACCGATCTGTTGCTTAAGCAAGAGAAGTTCGACAAGGCCATTGAGCAACTTGAACTGGCACTTGAGTATACAGGTCCCAAACATCTGCGTGAACGCTATACCTTCATCCTTGCCCAGTTATACCAGGAAACCGGCAATGCAGAAAAAGCCGTTGAAAATTACCACGCGGTGATCAAGATGAACCCGCCCTATGAGATGACTTTTAATGCGAAGATCAATATGGCCAGCTCATACAAGGCAGGTACCGGAAGGGAACGGGAGATCAACACTCTCCTCGGTAAAATGCTGAAAGACGATAAAAACAAAGATTTCCTGGATCAGATTTACTATGCTCTGGGTAAAATATCACTGAAAGGCGGCGATACGATTAAAGGCATTGAAAATTTCAGGATGAGCGTTTCGAAATCGGTAAATAATGCCAACCAGAAGGGACTGTCTTACCTCGAACTGGGGGATATCTACTATAACAAGCCCGATTACAGCCTTGCCCAGGCTTACTACGACAGTACAATTCAGAATATCGACAGGGATTTCGACGATTATGACGTACTTACTGTTAAATCAAAAAGCCTGACGAACCTGGTGACGCATCTGCGTGTTTATACACTGGAAGACAGCCTTCAGGTGTTGGCAAAATTACCGGAGAATGAAAGACTTGCCAGAATTGACAGAATCATCGAGGACGTGAAGAAAACGGAAGAAGAGGAGCGTCTGCGAAAACAGGAAGAAATGCAGAATAACCAGTATGGCAATATCGCTACGACCACTCGATCATCGACAACCGGTCAGCAGGGAGGCGCCTGGTATTTTTATAATCTCAACGCTAAGGGCTTCGGACAGCCGGAGTTCAGAATGAAGTGGGGAAACCGGAAGATGGAGGATAACTGGCGGCGAAGCAACAGGCAGATCCTCGATATCGTGGAACAAAACCAGGAAACAGCAGTGGCAGACAGCTCTTCAGGGCAGAAATCCACAGTATTTAATAACAAAAGCAGGGAATTTTACCTTAAGGCTATTCCTCTCAGCGACTCAGCCCTTGCGGCATCTGACCTCAATCTCGAAAATGCGTTGTTCAATATGGGTCTGGTCTACAGAAATGAACTGAAGGATGAAAAAGAGGCCATAAGAACCTTTGAGGAACAGGTCAGGAGGTATCCCGACGGCGCTAACAGCCTTCTGGGCTATTTTAATCTTTATGAGATCTATGATAAAAACGGGAACAGCAGTAAGGCTGACTATTATAAAAACCTGATCATCCGAAAATACCCCGATAACCCCAGGGCGATGATCCTCGCCGATCCTGCCTATGCCAAAAAGCTGTCGGCCAGGCAAAATGAAGTGCTCGTTTTCTATGAGAAAACCTACAACGAATATCAGTCCTATCAGTTCACACAGGTAGTCTCTGATGCTGATTATGCCATCACATCTTATCCCGGCGACAAGACAATTCCGCGGTTTCGTCTGCTCAAAGCACTGGCAGAGGGTGGCCTGAAAGGAAAGGAAGTTTTGAAAAACGAGCTTCAGGCATTGATCACCGACTACCCGAATCATGAGGTAAGTACCTACGCCAGGGAAGTGATCCAGGAAATCTACACCATGTCTCCCGAGCTTCAAAAAGCAGATACCAGGGCAAAGGCAGAACAGATTTATAATTACAATCCCCGTGGAAATTTCTTTTTCGGCATAACCGTCGAAAAGGCTGCCGATGTAAACCAGATGAACTTCAACGTCATTAACTTCAACCTTGATAATTACGCAGCACTTAATCTTGGCATCCAAAATGAGACCATAGGGACTAAAAATGTTCTTTTTGTCAGATCATTCAACGACCTAACCAGTGCAAAGCGATACATGGAATCATTAATGCAGAATCCAGATATATTCAAGAGCCTCAACCCCACCGACTTCCGGCCTTTCATGATCTCACTTTCCAATTATAATACCCTGAAAGCGGATAAAGATTTTGAAAAGTATTATCTGTTTTATCAGAAATATTACGAACAGTGAGCATGGAAAAAAAAACGAAAATTCTATGGGTAGATGATGAGATCGATCTACTGAAACCATATATTCTTTTTCTTGAAGAGAAAGGCTTTTTGCTTTCTACCGCTACAAACGGTGAAGATGCCATCGAAATGGTGACCGCCAATGAGTACGACTTGATTTTCCTCGATGAGAACATGCCCGGTATAAGTGGTATTGAAACCCTTAACAGGATTAAAACCATCACCCCTTTTACTCCCGTGGTAATGATCACCAAGAGTGAAGCAGAAAATATTATGGAAGATGCCATCGGTTCCAAAATTGCCGATTATTTGATCAAACCGGTGAATCCGAATCAGATCCTTCTGACCATCAAGAAAAATACCGAGACAAAAAAACTGATCAGCCAGAAAACCACCTCTGTATACCAGAGCCAGTTCGGCCGGATCAGCATGCAAATCAATTCTGCTTCTACCTTCGATGACTGGGCGGATATTTACCGCAAAATTGTTTACTGGGAGATTGAACTGCAGAATTCCTCCGATGTCAATATGGACGAGATCCTGTTAATGCAGAAGACGGATGCCAACAAGGAATTCTCACGGTTTATTGCAAGAAATTATCACAAGTGGTTTGATTCAAAGACAGAGGATAAACCACTCCTCTCGCCTTCGGTTGTTTCTACCAGCGTCCTTCCGCTCCTGGAAAAAGGCGAAAAAGTGTTCTTCATCCTTATCGACAACCTGCGGTACGATCAATGGAAGACCCTTGAGGCTGAGATCACTGAGTTCAGCCATCTTGACAAGGAAGAACTTTATTGCAGCATTCTTCCTACCGCAACACAGTATTCACGCAATGCCATGTTTGCCGGCCTGATGCCGTATGAGATTCATAATCTCTATCCGGAACTCTGGGTATTCGATGAAGAGGAAATCGGCAAGAACCTGCATGAAAAGGAGCTTTTCGAGAAGCAACTTTCCCACGTAGGGAAGGATATCCGTTTTCACTATGAAAAAGTAAGCAATCAGCGCACCGGAAAGAAACTCGTGGAAAGCTTCCAGGACCTGATGAATTACGATCTGAACATCATCATCTATAATTTTGTTGACATGCTTTCGCATGCCCGTACCGATATGGAGATGATCCGTGAACTGGCAGATAATGAGGCCGCTTACAGGTCACTTACCGCCTCATGGTTTCATCATTCCCACCTCCTTGAATTGCTGAAACAGCTGGCCGGGAAAAATGTAAAGATCATTCTAACGACCGATCATGGTTCGATTAAGGTCCAGAATCCTGTCAGGGTAATCGGAGACAAAAAAACATCAACCAACCTGAGATACAAGCTGGGAAGGAACCTGAATTACGAAAGCGGAGAGGTATTCGAGATCAGGAACCCTGAAGATGTCCGCCTTCCCAAACCAAATATCTCATCGTCCTTTATCTTTGCCTACGGGAGTGACTTCCTCATCTATCCGAACAACTACAATCAGTTTGTGAATTTTTACCGGAATACTTTCCAGCATGGTGGAATTTCCATGGAGGAGATGCTCATTCCTCTCATATATTTAAGTACATAGCATGAAGGTCTTTGAAATCCCTGTAGAAAAGGATATTCTGGAAGCGGCACAAGCATTTATAGAGGCCATGGGCAATAATACCGTCTTTGCCATTTACGGTGAAATGGGTGCGGGGAAAACTACATTTATAAAAGCCATATGCCACATTCTGAATGTAAGGGAAATCGTCAGCAGTCCAACGTTTGCTCTGGTGTATGAATATACTTCTCCCGAAAAAGGAGTGATCTATCATTTTGATCTCTACAGGATTAAAAATATTGAAGAAATGTATGACCTTGGGTATGAGGATTATTTCTTCAGTGAAAATATTTGCTTCATCGAATGGCCCGAAAAAGCAGAAGATCTTCTGCCTGAAAATGCCATAAAAGTATTCATTACGGTAAACCCTGACGGCTCAAGGACCGTTAAAATGGATGCCTGAAGCAATTTCTTGACAAACCAGGGGAATTGTATTATTTTAGTTGACCCTCTATAAAAAATACGCTACGATGAACAGACCGGACTCTACGGGTTCAAGATTCACATTTCCAAAGACAGGGATGATGCCCAGGGAAGAAATGCTTGAAGTCGGGAAAAAGCAGAAAAAACTTTTGATCGGTGTCCCAAAGGAGGACCATAAACTTGAAAGCCGTGTTCCTCTTACCCCTGAAGCAGTTGAGATCCTTACCGGCAACGGCCATGAAGTTCTGCTTCAATCCAACGCAGGAAGAGCGGCCAACTATACCGATACCGATTACAGCGAGAAAGGTGCACAGATCAGGGATGAGGCCTCGGAAGTTTATAAGGCCGACATCATTCTCAAAATTGCACCCCCAACGAAAAAAGAAGTCGGCTTGCTTCATTCACAGCAAACGCTGATCTCCACACTTCATCTAAATACTCAGAACAAGGAATTTATTGAAGCGCTGATACAAAAAAAAATCACCGCACTGGCCTTTGAGAAGATCAAGGATGAAAATAACACATACCCCGTAACACGTTCGATGAGCGCCATCGCAGGTAATACTGCCGTTCTGATCGCTGCCGAGTACCTCAGTAACACCAGGGGCGGAAAAGGAGTGATGCTTGGGGGAATCACAGGGATCACCCCTACGGAGGTTGTTATCCTGGGAGCCGGAACAGCCTCCGAGTATGCTGTCAGAGCTGCCATGGGCCTCGGAGCTGTGGTCAAAGTCTTTGACCAGTCGGTACACCGCTTGCGCAGGCTTCAGAATAATATAGGCTTCCGCCTGCATACTTCAGTATTTCATCCCAGGGTGATCCAGAAAGCACTGCAGTCGGCCGATGTATTGATTGGCGCCATCTACATGGTTGAAAAAGGCCCTCGGTTTTATGTGACCGAGGAGATGGTGCGAGGGATGAAGAAAGGATCGGTCATCGTCGATATCAGCATTGACCAGGGTGGATGTGTTGAAACCTCCGAATGCCGCAGCCAGGTTAATCCCGCCTTTATCAAGCATGATATCATACATTTTTGCGTGCCCAATATTCCCTCCAGGGTGGCCAGGACGGCATCCATTGCCATCAGTAACGTGTTTCTGCCTATGCTTCTGGAAATGGGTGAATCCGGAGGGCTGCAGCACACACTGAAAGGTGATCAGGGGCTGCGTCATGGTGTTTATATTTATAATGGTATCCTTACCAGTGAATATATCGGGCATCTTTTCGGACTGCCTTCCAAAGACCTCGATCTTCTGATGGCCGCATTTTAACTATTCATAACATGAAAAGATTTACACTTTATATTTTTCTTTTAATTATTGTGATATCATGTAGTAAAAAGAATGAAAATCCCCTGGTCAGTGAAAGCGAGATCACAATTAGTACTGAATTTTTTGGCAGCATCTACTACGTTTACGGGTACTCCTTTGAACTGGCCAAATCGATCAGCAGCCAGGATACAAAACTCGTGTCAGATATCGTAGCAACACGTATTCAATATCCGGATGGAACTGTTCTCGGTGCCCAGCTGACAGCCGGAAGCAACAATCCCTACGGCTTTAACAAACTTGGCGACTTCGCCACATTGCAGGCTGCCAATGCGTATTACGACGCCTATAAGGAAGTGAAAGACAGCGCTTGGGAAAGTCTGTCAGATACACTGGTTCCTTTTCAGGTATATGCCTTCCGAACCTACAGGGACAATTTTGTAAAATTTATGATTACCGGCGTCACCATCGTTAACGCTGCCACTCCAAGTGATAATTACGTGGAAATAGACCTGAAATACTTCATTCAACGAGATGGTTCGGCTATATTCAGCGAATAAATTCTGGTCTATGCATGGCAAACCCGAAATGTCATGCCTCGGACAATGAATAATCATCCCTAATAATTTGTATTTGTGGGTGAGACTCTGCTTTTAAATTATACTTTTGTCGGCGAAATGGTTTGATATGAGAATCATCTATAAAATCGGAATTCGTGTATATTTCTTTCTTCTGATCCTCGCTTCACCTTTCAATGTGAAAGCGAGACGATGGCTCAAAGGCAGGCGTGGGATGTGGAAGAAGATCAAAAAGAACATACCTCACGGCGCAAAAGTTTTCTGGTTCCATTGTTCTTCACTCGGTGAGTTTGAACAGGGACGCCCGGTGATCGAGGAAATCAGAAGCAGAGTACCCGACAGCTTTATCCTTTTAACCTTCTTTTCACCTTCAGGCTACGAACTCAGAAAAAATTATACCGGTGCCGACCTGGTTTCATACCTTCCCCTCGATACACGGTTCAATGCCTGGCGGTTTATAAACCTCGTAAAACCAACGGCAGTCTATTTCATCAAATATGAATTCTGGTATTACTTTTTACGGACGCTCTACAAAAAGAAAATCCCTGTTTTTCTTGTCTCTGCAAAATTCAGGGAAGACCAGGCTTTCTTCAAATGGTACGGCAGCTGGTATCGAAGATTTTTGAATTATTTCACCCACTTCTTTGTCCAGGATGAGAATTCTGCGCAGCTCCTTACCTCGGCCGGCATAAAAGGTATAGATGTTTCCGGCGACACGCGTTTCGACAGGGTCCATGCCATCTCGGAACGCTCCTACGATTACCCTAAGATCGAAAGATTCAGGCAGCAGAAAAAGATTATCGTGGCCGGGAGTACCTGGGACAAGGATGAAGAAATTCTTGTGGAATTCATAAACCGGTCGGAGGAGCAGGTCAGGTTCATCCTTGCACCCCATGAGATCAGCTCCAAAAAGATTTACCGGCTGGTCGAAATGATCGAGTTCCCCGTTGTCCGGTTTACAGAAGAAGAGAAGGCAGGATTTGAGGGTGCGAAGGTCCTTCTGATTGACACCATCGGACATCTTTCATCGGTATATAAATATGGGGATATTGCTTACATTGGCGGAGGCTTCGGACGGGGCATCCATAATATCCTTGAAGCAGCTACATACGGTTTGCCCGTGGTGTTTGGTCCCAATTATCACAAGTTCCTTGAAGCCAAGGAAATGCTTGACCTCGAAGCTGCTTTTCACATTTCCGATTATCAAAGCTTAGCAGACAGATTCAATCGTCTGCTGGAAGATTCCGACTATCTGAAAGTTTGTTCAACAAAGGCCCGGTCGTATGTCAACTCCCGTATCGGTGCCACAAAAAAAATTGTTGAAGAATCGTTGAAAACAATTTCCCCATTGGTGCTGTTTAACAGCCAAAAATAAATTCTGCTTTCTTAATTTGTATACCTCTTTCGGCTAAACATCTGCCTGTTTACGGATCATGTAAGTTAATTTAAAATTAACGATAACTTAGTCTGTAATTTCAGATCAGTCGTAATTTTGCAACCAGAGATCTAAACTGTAAACCTAATTTTAACCTATTTATCAATGAAGATTTTCAAACAAATTATTCTGGTACTAGTAATCAGCTTTATCGCTGCAAATGCTTTTGGGCAGGGCATAACCACTGCCGCGCTTAACGGTCGGGTTACTGACCAAAACGGGAAAGCCCTTCCGGGTGCATCTGTGGTGGCCATTCATGAACCAACCGGTAGTCAGTTCGGGACTATCTCCGATGACGAAGGTTATTTCAGACTGACAAACATGAACGTTGGAGGTCCCTATTCGGTCACGATCTCTTACGTAGGATACAATTCCTATGAACAGTCCGATATCTATCTTACGCTGGGGCAGATCTTCAGGATTAATACCAGCCTGAGCGAGACATCCACAGAGCTCCAGGAGGTGGTGGTAACCGGAGCAAAGGTTAAAGATTACAAGGTCATCGACGGGAACCGCACGGGTGCTGAGACTGTCATCAATGCCCAGGAGATCAGCATGATGCCTAGTATTGCTGGTAATCTGAATGATTTCACCCGCTTTGTCCCGCAGGCGAATATAGTTGGAGAAGGACTCTCACTTGCAGGAATGAACAATCGGTACAATTCAGTTTTCATCGATGGCACCATCAATAACGATGTATTTGGTCTTGCTGAAAACGGAATGAATGGTGGACAGACAGGCATCTCTGCCTTCAGCTATGAAGCCATCGATCAGTTCCAGGTGGTGCTTGCACCCTATGATGTCAGGGAAAGCGGCTTCGTTGGCGGAGGTATCAATGCTGTAACCAAAAGCGGGTCCAATCAGTTCAGGGGTCTTGCATACTACAAGTTTCGTAATCCGGGCCTCGCAGGGAAGACGCCAGGCGATATGGCAGATTCTGAAAGAGAGAAGTTACCCGATTTCACGGCGAAGACCTATGGTTTTAACCTGGGTGGTCCTATTATTAAAAATAAACTTTTTTTCTTCCTCAATGGTGAGATCCAGCATGATCAGACGCCTCAGCCATTCAATTTTTCTGATTACCAGGGCAATTCTGACCAGGCCACCATCGACCAGATCGCTGATCATATGCGATCGTTCGGTTACGAGCCCGGAGGCTTCCAGAATAATACCTCGGAACTGAATGGGAAGAAACTTCTTGCACGAATTGACTGGAACATCAGCCCGAAACACAAGCTGATGATCAGGAACCAGTACACCTATGGTGAGTCGATCAGTCCGCTGGCCTCAAACAGCAAAAATATCTACTTCTATAATAATGGCATTTATTTGCCGTCGACCACCGATGCTTTTGCCATCGAATTGAAAAGCCGGTTTAATGAAACATTTTCTAATAATCTGAAAATCGGCTATACCTATGTGAATGACGACAGAGATGTAATGGGAAGCCCTTTCCCCGGAATAACCATCAACGACGGCGCTGGTACCATCCATGCCGGTGGGGAGATCTACTCATCGGGGAATGCCCTGAAACAGAAAATTCTGACCGTTACGGACAATCTCCAGATCTTCAAAGGTAAAAATACCTTTACGGTCGGTACTCACAATGAATTCTACAATATCTATAACCTGTTCATGAGACGGGCATACGGCGACTATACATTCGCTGATTCGCAGTATTACCTTGAGGATTCAGCATATAACTACCGTATTGGATATTCTCAGGTTGATAATATCAGGGGCGATGGATCGAAAGCAGCTGCCGATTTCAATGCCATGCAGCTCGGTTTTTATGTGCAGGATGAATATCAGGCTGCTGAAAATCTGAAATTTACAGTCGGCGTCAGACTCGATATTCCTGTTTTCCGGGATCAGCCGCGTGCAATAGATGGTTTCAACGATACCACACTTACCAAACTGAGTGAATTTTATGATTTACAGGGCGCCAGGGCCGGGCACATGCCCTCCGCACAACTCATGATTTCACCCAGAGTTGGCTTTAACTGGGATGTCTTTAGCAATTCGACCACACAGGTTCGTGGCGGTATCGGAATCTTCACATCCAGAGTGCCGTTCGTGTGGCCGGCAGGCTCGTATACCAACAACGGGATTATGGTTGGCGACTACCGCCTTCAGGGAAGTGCAACCAGTCCGGTGGCCAAATTTGTGGGTGACGTGAATGCCCAGCCTCTCCCGTCGGGCCCTGCAGGCGTGGCCTCTGGTAGCCAGATCGACCTGTATGCAGATAACTTTAAGTTCCCACAGGTGCTTCGCGGTGACCTTGGTGTTGACCAGGTTCTTCCATATGGTATTATCGGAACCCTTGAGTTCATTTATACAAAAACCCTTAACAACGTCCTCTGGAAGGATGTAAGCTTGAAACCCGCATGGGGAAATGCTACGGGCAGTGGCGACAATCGTCCGCTTTATACAACCTATAAGAATGGTATCGATCCCTTTTATGGTCAGATCATGTGGGGAGGGAACACTAATAAAGGCTATGCCATGACATTTACCGCGCAGTTGAGGAAGAATTTTGCCTCCGGATTGTTTACCAGCCTGGCTTATACCTATGGTCAGTCCAGGTCGGTGTTCGATGGTACGAGTTCGCAAAACTCCTCGCAATGGAATTACCTCGTCACAAATCCGGTACCAAGAAACGCAGCCGGGGTCGGGATCTCTGATTTTGATCTGGGATCACGCATCGTTGGTATGCTGTCTTATCAGCAGGAATATATCAGGCATCTTAAAACCAGTCTGAGCATTTTCTTCAATGGTCAGTCAGGACGTCGCATCTCCTACATCTATGATGATTACAATGGAGCATTCACCAACGAAGCATACCAGGGACCCGAGTTACTTTATGTTCCAAAGGATCAGAATGATATTCATCTTGGATACGTCGATCAGACAACCAGGCAGGTGATCGATTATGATCCTTCGAGCAGCGAATTCCAGGCCATGTACAAGGATCTGGATGAATTTATCAACGGAAACGACTATCTGAAGGCACGCCGTGGTAAATATACCGAACGTAACGGTGCGAGACTTCCCTGGGAAAATATCTGGGATCTTCACGTTGCCCAGGACCTGTTTATTAATGTTGCCGACAGGCGTCAGACACTTCAGTTCACCCTTGATGTATTCAATTTCGGAAACCTCCTGAACAAAGACTGGGGCCGCAGGTATTATGCCACCAACAATAACATCTCAATCGTAACCTGGCAGGGCATGATCGCCGATCCCAATACAGGCTTGAAAACCATCCCGGTGTACAGCTTCACGAGGCCGAAAAACGATACACCCTGGTATATTGACGATTCCGGATTGTACAGTTCCAGATGGCAGGCACAGATCGGCCTCCGGTATTTCTTTTGATACATTCCGGAACCGCCTGGAATCAATTCGGGATTAAATTTATATTATATTATTAATTATGTAGAGACGTTGCATGCAACGTCTCTATTTTAATCAAGTTTTTTTGATTTTTTTTTTGCACAAACGGGCTTCATATTTTGTTGATAAAAACCACGCTTGAAAATCTTGTCACGGGATCATTTCTTCCTAAATTGATCTTTGCTATAAAAAAATAACATCAACTGTATTTTGGGCTTTTTACGCCGTTAAAATTGTTGTAAAATACAGAAATAAAGACGCAAAACTCCGGAATGTAATCGACTAAATAATTGATGTTAATAATAAGTTACTGAAGATCAGTTGAATAAACACACGGGTTAATAAGTATTTAAGAATGTTAATAAATGCAGGCGGGTAAATTTTGGTTCGGAGGGGTTGTATACATAAATTGCAATACCTGAATTTTCCCACATAAAAATACCGATTTACCTGGTTACTAACCCTTAATACGAACGAAGGACATGGAAGAAATGGCTGCTACCAAGAAAACAGTATTGTCACTTGATGAAAAGGCAATCAAAGAAAAAGGACGGGAAAATAAGTCCGGCGAACAACAGAAGATATTCTCCCATGAGGAAGCCTTCCAGGATGCGTTGAAATACTTTAAAGGTGACGAGCTTGCCTCAAGGGTTTGGATCAACAAGTATGCCCTGAAGGATTCCTGGGGCAATCTTTATGAGAAGAATCCCGGTATGATGCATCACCGCATTGCCGCTGAGATCGCACGTATTGAGAAGAAATATCCAAATCCGATGTCGGAAGAGGAAGTTTTCATGTTGATGAAGGATTTCAGGTATATCGTTCCCCAGGGTTCTCCGATGACAGGTATTGGTAATTATTTTCAGATCGCCTCACTTTCAAACTGTTTTGTGATCGGTCATGATGGTCCTTCTGATTCTTATGGTGGTATCATGAAAATTGATCAGGAGCAGGTCCAGCTCATGAAACGTCGTGGCGGTGTTGGTCACGACCTTTCCCATATCAGGCCTACCGGCAGTCCCGTGCTTAACAGTGCGCTTACTTCCACCGGTGTTGTACCGTTTATGGAGCGTTATTCCAATTCAACCCGCGAAGTTGCCCAGGACGGACGACGCGGTGCCCTTATGCTGAGCATTTCCATTAAACACCCTGACGCCGAGCGCTTTATTGATGCCAAACTGGAATCGGGGAAAGTCACCGGTGCCAATGTATCTGTCCGTATTAATGATGAATTCATGGATGCGGTCATAAACAATAAACCGTATGTACAGCAGTATCCCATCGATTCCGAAGAACCTGTTTATACCCAGGAAATCGATGCAGGAAAACTGTGGAAAAAAATCGTTTTTAATGCCTGGAAATCTGCCGAGCCCGGTATACTTTTCTGGGATACCATCACCAGGGAATCCGTGGCCGACTGCTATGCTGATCTGGGATATAAAACCGTTTCTACTAATCCGTGCGGAGAGATCCCGCTATGTCCGTACGACAGTTGCAGGCTTCTTGCCATAAACCTATACAGTTATGTGGAAGAGCCCTTTAAAGAGACTGCACACTTCGATTTTGCGCTGTTCCGTCAGCATGTTCAGAAAGCCCAGCGTATCATGGATGATATCATCGACCTGGAAATAGAAAAGATCGATGCCATCATTGACAAGATCGACAGGGATCCTGAGGACGAAGAGCTCAAAGGCGTAGAACGTCGTCTCTGGGATAAGATCAGGATCAAGGCAACCCAGGGAAGAAGGACCGGCGTGGGCATAACCGCTGAAGGCGATATGCTTGCAGCCCTCGGCTTGCGCTACGGAAGCGATAATGCCATAGATTTTTCAACGGAGATCCATAAAACCGTGGCTCTTGAGGCATACCGCTCATCCTCAACACTGGCTGTCGAGCGGGGACCATTCGAGATCTTTGATGCACAGCGTGAAAAGAACAACCCTTTCCTCCTGCGGCTGAAGAAGGAAGATGAAAATCTATATAACGACATCATGACTCACGGCCGGAGGAACATCTCCCTCCTGACCATTGCACCTACCGGTACCACAAGCCTCATGACGCAGACTACCTCGGGGATCGAACCGGTCTTCCTGCCCGTTTATAAACGCAGAAGAAAAGTGAACCCCAATGATAGAGACGCCAACATCACCTTTATCGATGAGGTCGGCGACAGCTGGGAAGAGTACAACGTATTCCATCATAAGTTTATCACCTGGCTGGAAGTGAACAACTATGATGTGGAAGCTGTCATGAATTATGATGATGAGGAGATCAGTACCGTGATCGAGAAATCGCCGTACCACAAAGCCACCTCAAATGATGTAGACTGGGTTGCAAAGGTTAAAATGCAGGGACAGATCCAGAAATGGGTCGACCACTCCATTAGTGTAACCATCAATTTGCCGTCGGATGCCAAGGAAGAACTTGTTGGCGAACTTTATGTCAAAGCCTGGCAGAATGGATGCAAAGGTGTAACCGTTTACCGTGATGGCTCCAGGACCGGTGTTCTGGTAACCAATGACGAGAGAAAGAAGAAAACATCAGTGGTCGTCGATGATAGGATGCGTCCTAAAAGACCCACAGTCCTCGATGCTGAGATTCTAAGGTTCATGCATAACAATGAGAAATGGATTGCATTCATCGGTATCCTGAACGACAGACCTTATGAAATCTTTACTGGCCGACAGGATGATGAAATGTTCCCGATACCAAAGAAAATCACGAAAGGATTGATCATCAAGACTAAAGAAGAAGGCGGGAATTCGACCAGATACGACTTTCAGTATACCGATAAGTTCGGTTATAAAAATACACTTGGCGGGCTCTCACACCAGTTTAACAAGGAGTACTGGAACTACGCCAAGCTTATCTCCGGTGTTCTTCGCTACGGTATGCCGATCGATGATGTCCTGGATCTGGTAAATTCATTGCGTCTTGATAGTGATACCATTAATACCTGGACTGCAGGCGTTTCCAGGGCACTGAAGAAATATGTCCCGAACGGAACCAGGGCAAAGGGACATGAAACCTGTGCGGAATGCGGCTCAGAGGATCTCGTTTATGAAGAGGGATGTCTGAAATGTAATTCGTGCGGTAATTCAAAATGCGGATGAGTTTGTTTTTTGCATATTCGTTGGTGTAAACCGAGAAATCCCGTTGCCGCTGCCAGGCCACGGGATTTTTTTTACCCAGCGTGACGTTTCGTCTTTCCGTGTTTAAATGAGGAAATACAATGAAAAGATTACCAGCAGAACCACAGTGAATCCGGTTCCAAGAAATATCCATCCTGCTTTTAAACGGTTCTTCATTTTATACCACATCAGTATGCCCGTCAGCGCAAAAACAATGAATGAGAGAGCTGCAGCGTCATACAGTATACCCCAGACTGCATATTTCCAGCCTCCTCTAAATCCCCTGAGATGGTGTAGACGGCTCAGTACCGGTGTATAATTATGGGTCACTGTCTGGACGATCTGAACACTGTCACGGCTGGCATTAACAAAAGCTACCTGTGTATTGGCTGGTCTGGAATAGATGAAACGCCATCTTCCATCATTCAATTTTACTGGCTTTTCGATCCTGCCATGTAGCTTGTAAGTCTTTTTCAGTTCTTTAGCAAAAACCAGGGAATCACGACTGAACTGTATCGTCAGTGGAAGGTCCGTGGTGTGCTTAACAGGAACAGGAGCCTTGAAAACCCTGTGTTTGATCATTATGAAGCCAGACAACAGAAATAATGCCGTAAAAATGATGATCAGTATACTGCTGGTGAGATGTAGATTTCTCCAGAACGTTCCCGATTTTATCCAATTAGCCATATGAAAAGTATATATAAAAGTGAAAAAATAGAAGTACCGGCGACCAGGATCCACTGGCTCCGTTTTTTAATTGCCTTTTTAAACCAGAAGTAAATACTTATGAGAAGTACTACAATGGCAACTGCTGCTGCAATCTGGGCATAAATCCTCCAGAGTGTAATTATCCATACAGGTAATTCGCTGCCGGATGAACCATGAAGACCGATCATAATATTGATGATGCCCTTGCGTCTCTCTATTACCCGTGCAGTATCTCTTCTGGGATTAACATCGATGTCATAAATTGCTGCCGGATTAGCAATCTGGAAATGAAAATTTCTGACGGAGTCTTCCTTTTGCAGCCAGTAAGGCTCATAGCCGATATAACCAAGTTGCTCCCTGACAACGGAAATAAGTGAATCCTTTTCAAGATTCCGGTCCGCTGAAATGGCATATACGTGGTCGCTTGACCTGAAATGATTTGGGATGATCTGTTCATGACCCATTAAAAGGCCTGTAATTCCTATTAAAAGCAGATAGGCAGCACAGAAAAGTCCTCCAAAAATGTGTATCCTGTCAAGGTACATGTACAGGTTCATTGTTGTCTTTTTCTTTTTCATAAATTTATTCTCTCAGCATTATAGGTTCAACGTTATATCCCTCTTTTCTTAATTGAAGTATGATTCCGTGGTTACCTGCAAGGTGGCCTGCTCCGACAGCAATAAAAGATGGCATTTCTGTCATATAGGCGATCAGCTTAGGTACCCAGGCATTGTTCCGGAGGTTAATGAGCTGATTCTCAAAATCTGCGGATGTACTGTCTTCGGAAATGCTCTCCGACATCTTATATATGTCCTGTTCTTTATACAAATCGAGCGTCTTAGTAAATTCCTGCCTGAGATCCTGACCCTCATTAAAGAACATGTCCATTTGTTTAGCGTTGGGGATGGAATCGAAAATTCCAATCTGAAGTTCAAAGCTTTCCAGTTCTCTTACCGGGATATCTTTTTTCTTCGCAATCTTTGAAAAGTAAAGTTCGTAGCCTTCAATCTTTTTCCCGATTACGGAGGGTATCAGTGCGCTGTAAAAGGCAAAAGGCTTCAGTTTTATATAGGTATTGAATGACAATTCCTTTACACCAAGACTGTCCAGAACATATTTTTTCAGACCCGTGAATTTTTCTTCCGAAATATAATCCCTGATGGTATGGCCTTCGGGAAGCATCATCTGCCTTGCCCATTCTATCTGCTGTTTCAGCGGCACATCGATGGCCATTTCCAGCACCATCTGGCGGCTTTCCTTCAGCTTTTCATCCACAACACGGAATGATTCAAATTGATCTTTTGGCATAATATGTATAGTGCCAAACAGATAGGAAGGTGATGCAAGACCTTTACCTGAAATTTTCCAGAACACTGTATTGGGACCTGAAGTTTGCGCAGAGATTTGTGCAAGAGCAAAACTGAGCGCAAAAAAGCCCGACAGAAAAAGGCGAAAAATATGCCGCATACTCATTTATCGACCATTAATATGGCTTAAAAATAGTTATTTATGAGATATGTCATGGTTTTTAATGAGAATTTATCGTCTTTACCTGATTTTAAGTCATTTAGAATCAGCTTATCGTTTAGATAAAGGTCTTAGCGGTAATAGCTCACCGTTTTTCCAAATGGCATAAGGGCGAGAACCGCCAGTTTGAAGTGCTGCATACCGAACGGCAGACCGATGATGGTAAGCGTCAGAAGAATACCCAGGCAAAGATGAGTAATCGATATCCAGAACCCACCCAGAATCAGCCAGATAACGTTAAGAAGAGTTGAAAAGCAGCCTGGCGGCTGATGGATATACATGGCATCACGGCCAAAAGGCCACAGGGAGAGATTGGCCAGCTTAAGTGTCTGAACTCCGAAAGGTATACCGATGATCGTAACGATTAGCAGGATACTCGCTATAAAATACTCAAGCGAGATGATGAATCCGCCGAGGATCAGCCATAAAATATTTCCGATGAAGTTCATATCTTAGGTATTGGAGTGGGGCAAGATATGAAACTGGTCCGGAAAATACAACGTGCTCTGGATATTTCACTGTAGGGAGCAGATCAAAATACAGAGCATGTACGATTAAGCTACAACGCCCAATTGTTTACCGGTTTTAATAAATGCAGCAATGGCCTTATCCAGATGCTCACGGCTGTGTGCGGCAGAAAGCTGAACCCTTATTCGTGCCTGACCCTGAGGAACCACAGGATAGTAAAAGCCGGTCACATAGATACCTTCATCAAGAAGGCGAGTCGCGAATTCCTGCGATAGCCTGGCATCATAGAGCATGACGGCACAAATGGCTGAACCGGATGGCTTGAGATCGAATCCCGCTGCCTTCATTTTGCCAATGAAATAGCTGGTATTTTCATGAAGCCTGTCCTGCAATTCGGTGGTTTCACTCATCATATCGATCATCCGTATCCCGGCATTAACTACCGCAGGAGGCAGTGAATTTGAGAACAGGTAAGGTCTCGACCGTTGACGAAGCATTTCAATGATCTCCTTCCGTCCGGTGGTAAATCCACCGATGGCTCCTCCAAACGCTTTTCCAAGTGTTCCGGTAATAATATCCACTTCACCGCGGATGTTGAAATGCTCGGTAACGCCTTTCCCTGTTTTTCCAACCACACCGGCAGAGTGGCATTCATCCACCATAACCATGGCATCATACTTTTTCGCAAGTTCAACGATCTTATCGACGGGAGAAACATGTCCGTCCATAGAAAATACCCCGTCGGTTACGATAACCTTAAACCGATCAGTGGATGCTTCCTTTAGCCTTTCCTCGAGGTCCTGCATGTTAGCTGTTTTATACCGGTAGCGTTTTGCTTTACAAAGTCTTACACCATCAATGATGGAAGCATGGTTCAGTTCGTCGGAGATGATGGCATCTTCCGGACCAAGTATGGGCTCAAACACGCCGCCGTTGGCATCAAAGCATGCCGCATACAAAATGGTATCCTCGGTACCAAAAAATTCAGCGATCTTTTTTTCCAGTGTTTTGTGCATATCCGTGGTACCACAGATGAATCTGACGGATGACATTCCGTAACCATGGGATTCCAGTGCTTCTGTGGCAGCCTTAATCAATTCCGGATGATTTGATAAGCCGAGATAATTATTGGCGCAGAAATTCAGTACCTCCTGTCCGCTGTCAAGTTTTATCTCCGCGTCCTGAGGTGAGACAATGATCCGTTCTGATTTATAAAGCCCGTTATCACGGATTTCCTTTAATTCATGTTGCAGATGTTCTTTGATTTTCCCGTACATATCCTTGTTTTTTAAATATTCATACTTAGTTTCGTTCTGATCTCGCGGAGCATAATTTCAGTCATGGCAATGAGATCATAGTCAAAGCTGAAACCCCATTCCTTTCTGGCAAGGCTGTCATCGAGGTTTTTCGGCCAGGTATCGGCGATATCCTGGCGGAAATCGGGTTTATAGCTGATGGTGAAGTCCGGAATATGTTTCCTGATCTCCCGGAATGCATCATCGGGTGTCATGCTGAAGCCTCCCAGGTTATACCCGGTATGCATGGTCACCTTTGACTGCTCAGCTTCCATCAGCTCGATGGTTGCACGGATGGCATCGGGCATGAAAAGCATGGGTAAGGCGGTTTCGGCGGTGAGAAAACATTCATAACATCCTTTCCTGATGGCATCATAGTATATCTCTACGGCATAATCGGTAGTCCCACCACCTGCTTCAGTCTTGTAACTGATCAGTCCGGGATACCGGATGCTCCTTACATCCACATTGTATTTGTTGAAATAATAATCGCACCACCTTTCACCGGCCAGTTTTGAGATGCCGTAAACGGTAACCGGTTCCATGATGGTAAGTTGTGGTGTCTGGATCCTGGGTGTTGTAGGACCAAAAACGGCGATGGAACTGGGCCAGAAGACTTTCTTAACATCCTCCACCATCTTTGCAATCTCCAGGACGTTCATGAGGCTCTCCATATTGATGTGCCAGGCCTGGGTAGGAAGCTTTTCAGCATTTCCGGAAAGTACGGCAGCGAGGTGGTAGATCTGGGTGATTTTATTACGGATTATAAAATGAATCAACTGTTTATCATCCATAACGTCAAGGACCTGAAACGGCCCGCCTTCAACAATATCAGATGGTCCCGGCTTAATATCCGTTGCAAAAACATTGGCATTGCCATATATTTTTCTGAGTTCAATCACCAGCTCGGAACCGATTTGTCCGGCGGCACCAATAACCATGATTCTGTCCATAAATTTGAAGAATTTTCAGGTTTATTTTCAGGGACGAAAATATAAAGAACTTTAAGGATAAACTATGATTAACAACATGGGGAAACGGAAGAAATTGAGTAATCCTTGCAATCGGGAAAACAGGCACTGCAGGGTAGAGGTTCATTGCAGGCGTTTTTCATGAACTTGCCCCTGATTTTCTCTATCTTTGCAAAAATTTTCGATTATGTCACATTCTGAAGTGAGGGTAAGGTTTGCTCCCAGCCCAACCGGGCCTCTGCATATTGGTGGACTGCGGACGGCTTTGTTCAATTATTTATTTGCTAAAAAGCACCATGGTGTTTTCATTCTCAGGATTGAAGATACAGACAAAGCGAGGTACGTTCCCGGGGCGGAGGAATATATTCTGGAGTCGTTGGAATGGTGCGGGATCAGCCATGAAGAGGGTGTTGGGAAAGGAGGAAATTATGCGCCATACCGTCAGTCCGAACGGCGTGAAATCTATAAGGCTTATGCTGAGGGGCTGGTGGAAAGGGGTTTTGCCTATTTCGCCTTCGATACTGCTGAAAAGCTTGACGGCCTTCGAAAAGATGCTGAATTACGGAAGGAGATCTTCACCTATGATTATAAAGTAAGAGGAAGTTTGAGAAACTCCCTTACTCTTTCCGACGATGAAGTACATACGCTCAAACAAGAAGGCAGTCCATATGTCATACGCTTTAAATTTGATGCCGGCGAAGAGATTTTGATGCAGGACGAGATTCGTGGTGAGGTAAAGGTCGGTACTGATACGCTGGACGATAAGATTCTGTTCAAATCGGACGGGATGCCCACATACCATCTTGCCAATGTGGTTGACGATTACCTCATGAAGATCAGCCATGTGATAAGGGGTGAGGAATGGTTGCCCTCGCTGCCGTTACATGTATCGTTGTACAAGGCTTTTGGCTGGGAGGAGCATATGCCCCACTTTGCTCACCTTCCCCTTATATTGAAGCCCGATGGAAAAGGAAAATTAAGTAAGCGTGATGGCGACAAAGGAGGTTTTCCCGTATTCCCTTTAAACTGGAAAGATCCGCAAACCGGTGAGGTATCACCGGGATACCGGGAATCCGGATATTTTCCGGAAGCCTGTGTTAATATTCTTGCCTTTCTCGGATGGAACCCGGGGACAGAGCAGGAGGTTTACACCTTGGATGAACTGATCAGAGATTTTGACCTTTCGAGAGTCGGTAAATCCGGTTCGAAATTCGATCCCGGCAAGGCCAGATGGTATAATCATCAGTATCTTCAGCAGTTACCGGATCACGAAATCCTACCTGGTTTTCAGGCAATACTCATGGACAAAGGCGTCGATGCCAGTGATGATTTTGTGGAAAAGATCATCGGGCTTGTGAAGGAAAGAGCAGATTTTGTGAAGGACCTCTGGGAGCATGCCGAGTTCTTTTTTACAGCACCTGATGGTTATGATGAAAAAGTGGTGTCGAAACGATGGAAGCCCGGCACCGGAACGATGGTCTCTGCGCTAATAGAAGTGCTGGTATCATGCGAGCCCTTTACTTCCGGAACCCTGGAACTCCTGGTTAAAACATGGATCGAAACACAGGGATTAAACCCGGGAGCCGTAATGAATGCCTGGCGATTGGCGCTTGTCGGTACGTCGAAAGGCCCTGCATTATTTGAAATAGCAGCATTGCTGGGCAGGGAAGAAACCATTTCAAGAATGAAAAAGGCTATACTGGTCCTGGGATAATATGAATTCATATCCCGACCATACCAGATATGTAGATATTCATACCCATAATCCCAACAGGGTAGAGGGTGTGACAGCGATTTACAATCTCAATCTTAGCGATTTTGTCAAGGACAACATTTCCGGTCCGGTAAGTGTGGGACTGCATCCCTGGCACATTGGTCATTTTGAACACTTGAACGCACTGCATCCCCTGCTCGTCGAAGCAGCTTTGAGTGATGGTGTAATTGCCATCGGTGAGACCGGTCTGGATAAAATTTGCTCTGCTTCTATGGCTTTGCAGGAAGATGTATTCAGGGAACACATTAATATATCCGAAGAGGCGGGAATGCCACTTATCATCCATTGTGTCAGAGCTTTTCAGGAGATATCAAGGATCAGAGCTATTACCGGCGCCACACAGCCGTGGATCCTCCATGGTTTTAACAGCAGCCCAGAGATGGCTCTGGAGATGACCAGCATGGGCTTTTATATTTCCGTTGGAGAGAGGCTCCTGAGAAACTTACAAAAGAGCAGGGACATTCTTCAGTCGGTACCGATATCGAATATCTTCGCAGAAACCGACGATGATGCAAGGTCAATAATGGATATCTATGATCAGATGGCAGAAATATCTGGTCATAGTGTGAAGGAGCTGAAAGAATTTCTGACCCAAAACTTTTCAAACGTATTCGGCAGATAATGGAGAATCCGCACGATTGGCAAGTCAGGACGAAGCTGCTCACCGGGCAGGAATTTCTGGAGCGGATTGCATCAGCACACGTTCTTGTTGCCGGTCTCGGGGGCGTTGGCGGATATGCAGCCGAAATGCTGTGCCGGGCAGGTATTGGTGAGATGACCATTGTAGACAATGATTTTGTGCATCCCAGTAACAGAAACCGCCAGCTAGTTGCGCTTTCCAGCACGGAAGGTCTCTACAAAACAGATCTTTTCGAATCCCGGTTAAAGGATATCAATCCGGCCATTCGATTGCATAAAATCACTGAATTTATCGAAGGAGACAGGATCGATGTACTTTTGCAAAACCGGTACGATTACGTAGTGGATGCGATCGACACCATTTCACCCAAGGTGAATCTGATTTCAAAAACCCTTGCCGCGGGCTATCCGCTTGTCAGCTCGATGGGTAGTGGAGGAAAATTCGACCCTGCACTTGTAAAGGTTTCAGACATATCCGGGACGTATAACTGCAGGCTGGCTCATATGATCAGAAAGATGTTACATCGTAATGGCATACATTCAGGATTTACGGTTGTTTTTTCATCTGAAACAGTAAGCAGGAATGCGGTGAAGCTGGTGGATGGGGAACAAAATAAGCGATCGGTGGTCGGCACGATCTCATATATGCCACCAGTTTTCGGTATGTTTATAGCTTCGGTGGTAATCAGGGATTTGATGGGGATGGGATGAAAACGGACATGTTTTTAGTACATTGATTGTTGGGGCTACATGGCTATTTTGGTGCATTTATTTGGCACAGTATTCGCAGTAGACCATCTGTGCCGGGAAAAAATCCGGTAAATTTCATCCGAAACGCTTTTCCCGGCTTAATTCGCCTTTGAAAAGGGCATAGCAGAAGCGGCGGAAAAACAACTTTATATATTTAGAATATCAAGTATAAACCAAATTCTACTATAATGAAAAAAACAGCAGGAATTCTTGTCATTCTGATTCTGACTGTCAGCGTTGCATCAGCACAGTTTATCCAATTTGGGGTTAAAGGGGGAGTAAATTTTTCAAAACTTAAGTTCGATGATATTCAAAATGTAACCAGTGGCGGAACGGAATATAGTCTGATGGAGAGCGATGCTCTTGTCGGATTTCATGTCGGCGTCATGTCAAGAATAATGGTTTTCAGTTTCTATATTCAACCGGAACTTTATTTTAATACGGCAGGTGGTAAGGTAGTCATCCATGAACTGCAAAGTCAAAGTTCAGCCTATACGACCTATACCAGAGATGTTAAATTCAATAAAATCGACCTACCTATCATGGTCGGGCTGAAGCTGGGCCCTGTAAGGATTAATGCCGGACCTGTTGCGTCGGCTATCCTTTCTACTCAATCGGGTTTGAATGATATCATTCCTGAGATGAGTACGTTTTCAAAATCAGCAACCGTTGGATACCAGGTTGGTTTAGGTGTTGATCTTTTCAAATTTTTAACGATTGATTACCGCTATGAAGGCAGTCTGAGTAAGTGGGGCGATAAACTCACCGTTGGCGGGAATGATTATTCTTTCGACAGCCGTGGCAACGTGAGCATGATCAGTCTGGGGATACTCTTTTAATATTTAGTGAGTCACCTTCGCTGAAGCTACGGCGAACACAGTCACCTTCGCTGAAGCTACGGCGAACGCAGTCACCTTCGCTGAAGCTACGGCGAACGCAGTCACCTTCGCTGAGCAACGGCGGACACAGCTACCTTCGCTAACGCTCCGGCGGACGCGGTTTGGTGAATAGGGGATGAATTAAAGAACATCTATCAATCCATGGGCAAAACCATGGCTATTATTGGTGAATGCCTCCGGCATGAAAGAAGCGTTTCTACAAACACCTCTAACCATCCCCCATCACCTCCTAACTTCCTAACCTACTAACTTCCTAACTTCATCACATCTTCTCCTTATACCTGGCCTTATCCGCAAAGAAATCCATCAACCGTGTTTTTTTTGTAAAAACCGCTTTATGCACAACACCCGCAGGGATAAAGTAGGAATCGCCTCTATGGTAGATTTTCTTTTCACCGGCAATGGTAAGTTCCATTTCTCCGTCGAACACAGTGCCCCACTGTGCTCCGTGAGAATGTTCGGGGACTTCACCGATAGGTTCCATCTCGAAGAACACGATTTGATGGTCTGTTCCTTGTGACAGCCATCCTCTCACACCTTCGAAAGGGATATCCGCTTCCGGAAGGTTTGTGATGATTTGGGGATAAAATTGATCCATACTATTATATTTAGGTTGAAATTATTGATTTCTTTCAAAGGGAATAAAATCCGCGGATATTAGCCTTTTAGGATACCTGCTGATCCGTTCTCACATGTTCATTTTAAGATCTTCGACTCCCAGCCCCGGGGACTCCCTGGGATAGAGTACGCCGTTCCTGAGGATCACCGCTCCATTTGCAGGATCATTCCTGAGATCCAGATGCCCGTCGAGGTCGGCATAGAAGATATTTGGACGGGCGAGGGCAAAGTGGAGTCCGGCTGAGATCGAAAGTGCTGATTCATCCATGCAGCCCACCATCGTCTCGACTCCGGCAGCCCTGGCAACGGAATTGATATGCAGTGCTTCGGTGATGCCGCCCACTTTCATGAGCTTGATGTTGATCATATCAGTGAGATCATTGCGGGTAAGGCTGAACACATCACGAAGGTTCATTAGGCTCTCATCCGCCATTACGGGGATGGAAACGCTGTTGCTTACCCTGCCAAGCATTTCAATATCATCACGTGGTGTAGGTTGTTCAAGGAGTTCGACACCCTGGTTTCTTGTTCCGCTCACAAACCTGATGGCATGTTCGACGGAATATCCCTGGTTTGCATCGAAACGGATGGAGATCTCGTCACCGAAGAGTTCACGCAACCGGGTGACTTTTTCAATATCTTCTTCGACATCGATCCCGCCTTTCACTTTAAAGATCCTGAAACCCTGCCTGTAAAATTCGCTGGCTTTACCGGTTGTAAGCGTGGGGTTCATGATGCCTATGGTAATACTGGTAGGAATGGAATCACGAAATCCTCCAAGGAAGCGGTAAAGAGGCAGCCCTGTTTTTTTTGACAGCATATCATAAAGCAGCATATCGGTCATGGCCAGCGCCGAGGGATTATTTGCCAATCCGGGTTTTAGGTATTCAAGAATCTGGATAATCCTGCTAAAATCAGCCCCCTTCAATCCGGGCTCGATCACCTCTCGGTACTTTGCCATTGTCATCGCCGGTGTTTCACCTGTGACGCCCTCATCCGGCGCCGCGCAACCAAAACCTGTGACGCCGGCATCGCTGGTGGCTCTGATAAAAAGATTTGTACAGGTTGAGATGGTTTCGTAAGCGATGGTGTAAGGTTCCTTCAATGGCATTTCCACTGCGAAACATTCGGTATGAAGGATCTTCATGTCAGTATTTTCTTTGGTACAGGTCTTCCAGGTTACTGCTCTTGAGCTGTTCGACAAAGATCACGAGATGAGCGATCATGATCTCCCACATTTTTCTCCCTTTTTCAGCGCTAGCTTTTGTTGGATCGCCCATTACACCTGTCTTACTTATATTGCGGGTCCGGGTATACCAGGATACTCCGCGTTGCGAAGTGTAGTTCAGGTAAACGCTGCCAAAGTCAGGGGTGCTGTTTTTAGCCTGGTCCATTTTTACCAGGTGGGGCCGTATAGCCAGGGTGGTGCTGGTTTCAATTTCCCCGGCGTGGATGTCGTTAGGTGTGTCTATCATATTATAAAGGTCCTCATCGCTGGTTTCCCCGGTTTCCACGCATACAAAAATATTGGCATCACGGTTAATCATCTGGGCGGCGTAGTTAAGTGTTGGGGTATTGTCACCATGACCGTTCAGGATGACAAGCTTACGGATCCCGTTCCTTGCAAGGCTCATCCCTATATCATAGACCAGTCTGCCCAGGGCATCATTTGTGACACTCACCGTTCCTTTAAAATCTTCATGGTGGTAGGCCACACCATATGACACACGAGGAAGAACGAAAGGTCTGGGTTTACTGCATGCCTCAGCAACTCTTCTTGCCAGGTATTCGGCATCAAAAGCGTCGACGTCGACGGGCAGGTGCGGTCCGTGTTGCTCGATGGATCCGCAGGGCAGAATAGCAATATCCACCGACTGAAGCTTTTCTTCGATCTCCGGCCAGGTCATCTCGCCCCACAGGTAATCGGCGACAATGTTCTCTGCGCTTTTACTGTCACCCAGTTCGAAAGGATAGGGTACCGTCATGTCGGGTTCACGGTAAACATCCGTAGTCTTCCACCTTTTATTGGTCAGTCTGACAACACCATCGGCATACTGATCATAGATTCTGAAAAGTGGGATGCGAATGTCGTTCGGGATATCCTTGATCACGGATCGTTCATTGTCGAATCTCATCATCATAACGTGTGGATGTGCCTTCGCCAATCGACGGGTGTGTTCATTGGATTCAATGAGACCTTTATCAAGCAGCAGTGAGTATAGGTGTGAGGCGTCAGGGCCGATCTGTTTCACTCCGGCACTGCCAAGTTTCTTAAGTCCGTTTTCAATTTGTGCCGATTCATACCCACAATGTCGGGGATCCTCATTGAGCGCCTCTAGCATGCCAATGATCCGCCTGCATTTTTCACAATTTCCGCATGGATAGATTCGACCTTCATGTTCGTGTGCGGCATGACACGACACCTGCTCCTGCTGAAGCAGGGGGTAACGTTTCACCAGTATTTTCTGGATCAGCATTTCTGAGAGGCTCCGGAGAACAGAGAACTGGCTTATATTCCAGCCTTTTTTCATGAACAGCCTCGACATGGCATTGTCAAAAAAGCGGCTCTGATCGTACAATCCGTCATAATGGGTAATCCCAAGATAACTGAGTTTACGTGTTGTGTCAAATTCATCCCCGATAAGGAGCCGGCCGATCCCCCGTTTCTTCATTACGGGTAATACTCCGAAAATAAATACGGCTACGGTCCATAATCGAACCGGATATTCGTCGGCCCTCACATTACTAAAATCCGGGCGAATGAAGGGCATATTCCGCAATACCCAGTTAAATATGCGATCGGAATTACACCATACCCTTGATGTGCCCGGGTCATGTTCTTTCATTGAACGGTATGCATTCAGCGCTGTGAACCAATGCCGACCCGATTCATTGACAAATATTGGGTAAACTTCTTTTTCCAGTTCGTTCATGATACCATAGCTCAGCAGGCTGTCTTTGCCTCCGCTGCTCAGGATACAATGCCTGTTGCGTACTGTATCCCAATGTTCCCATTCAAATACTGAAGATTCTCCGTCTGTGGTATTTCTAAACCGGATATCTGCAACCGTGTACTTTTTCATCTTCTCAGCCTGAAGACCCGTGAAGTCATCGGTGAGAAAAGGATTTGGTTTCAGAAGTTTATTCACATAGATCTCACGTGAGGTGTTCTCCATCATGTCACGGATAAATCGTCGATCCGTGTCGTCATACAATCCGTCGAAGATGATTTCCCTGCAGAACAGTCCATAATTCAGGGCAACCTGAGACAGCATCATCGATGCAAGGTTTCGGTCTGTGTCTGAAGCCGGGTCAAAAACATCTTCCTCAAAAGAATACGTCAGATCATTTTCGGCTTCTTCACCTCCGGGTTTCCGTAGGATGTACTTTGAGCTGATTTTGTTTTTATTGATGACGGGAGTTGAAACAGTCAGGCTGTCAAAAACGGTGAAATCTTCCAGCTGCATCGGATTTGTATTTTATATTTATATGGCAATTCTCATGATGTGATAAGTGGCCTAAGAATTTTCAGTAATTTTTCAGGGCCTGACTTCAGAACGTCGGAGGCGGGCAAACCGGTTTCTTTTTCAATACGGGCTTCAGACACGGCTATTTCACTGTCGGTCATATTTTCATGATTTATGGTGATGGCTGCAACTTTCTTTCCGGAGATTACCTCTATTGCCCGTATCTGTTCATCGAGCGGATGAAGAGCATAACCCGGGAAGCCGTCATATTCCTGGCGTTTTGGGGCATGCTGTAGAATAACAAGATCAGGGCGGCCGGCAGCCAAAATTTCAAAACCACCCGGGTATGCTGGATTAAGCAGGCTTCCCTGACCTTCTATGACGATCACATCTGGTTTTTCATTCTTCCAGGCTTCGTGAACTGCATATTCGATCTCCCCCGATACGAAATCATTGATCAGGGAGTCCATGATGAGGCTGTACTTTGCCCCCTGCATCCATGCGGTTTGGCCGGTTCCGATCAGTTCGGCTTTAAAGCCGGCATTGCAGAGTCCGTGAACAATAATCCAGGCAGTGGTACGTTTGCCAATGGCCGAATCGGTACCAAGTACGGCTAGTTTAAGGCAGTTTACTTCTTCTATGTTTCCTGTGAAAAAGTGCAGTTTATCCCGTGAGGGTGTTTTCCGGATATCCCGGATACGCACCCTCCTGTCACGGGCAAGGTTGAAGAATTCAGGGTCGTCACCAATAAAATCATGGAGTCCGGAGTCAATATTCATACCAAGCCCGATGGCCCGGATGATATCTTTTCTTGCGCTGATGTCCAGGCGTCCACCGTCAGGGGCAAGACCAATGACAAAATTCGAGGGTTTTATACCATTGTTTTCAGCATTTTCAAATGCGCTGTCGACGGAAGCGAAAACCAGGATCCCATTTTTTTTTCCGTCGAGAACTTCCCCGGCATCGTGGCCGGAGTATCGGGAGTCGATGACGGCAACGACGTCATATCTCTCAGTGAAGCGCACGAGGCCGTGAGCTGTTTTACCGTTTGTGGTGTTGAAGGCCCCTTCACAATAGACCAGGGCCGGGCCGTCAAGAGTATTTTTCATGCTCAGTATGTTATTTTCTGCCGGTAAGGATGGCAACAAACCTGTCGTTATTAAAATTTTCCTTTTTATGCAGTTCCAGGAGGGCTATGAGACCAGCGGTGGATGCCGGAAGCACATTGAGACCTTCCTTATCTTTAAGTATTTTCGAGTAGTGAATAAGCTTATTATCGGACACGTCATCGGCCCAGCCCCCGGTCGAATGAAGGGCATACAGGGCCACATCACCATCATAGGAATGCCAGTTTATGAGGGCTTCGTTTACAGAAGTTTCCCTGATTGACTCAGGCTTCAGATCCTCGCAATAATCCAGTCCTTTCTTGTAGGAGAGGATAATCGGGTTTTTCTTAAAGGATGATCCGGCTACGATACGGGGTATACGTGATGTTTTACCCCGTTTATAGAGCGTTGCAAAACCACGGTGAATTCCGGCGAGCATGGTTCCGTTGGAAACCGGCGCAGCCAGGACCTTCGGGGCATCGCGCAGGGAATCATAGATCTCATAGGCGATTTCTGCATAGGATATGAGCTGGAGATGTGTATTGGCACCACCGGGATTGGCATCATAAAACTCCTTTTCCAGCGCAAGTTTCTGGGAAAAGTCCACGGCTTTCTCATAATCCCCTTCGGTACGGAGGATTTCGGCACCCAGGCCAACCATCTCTGTAACACGTTTTGTATGATAGTTTTCAGGGATGCATATGATGCACCGCAGTCCTGCCATGCTTGAAGCAAGAGCCATTGCCACACCATAATTTCCGCATGTTGCCAGGGTCAATGTATCATAACCCCGACGAAGGGCGTCCATACTTTGGGCAAAGGCGATACGGTCCTTCTGAGTTCCCGTGGGATTGTTTCCTTCAAACTTGATATAAAGCTGCTTGATGCCTGTTTCCCTTTCTATATTCCGGGCACGGCTCAGACTGGTATCGCCAACTTCGATATTGAAGATATCCTCATAGGCTTCCAGACGGTCCACCATATCATTTTCCGTGTTGGTCACCGTTTTTTTCAGCTCTTCTGATTCGGACGATATAGCCAGGCCGAATGCAGAAGCGCCGTCAATAAGGGCATATGGCGTGTTAGTGTTATGATATTGTTTGGTATCCACTGCAGATCAGTTTGTTAATCGCATAAAGGTAAGACATAAACAGGCGTTTTCTTTTTATTCACCTTATAATATAAACAGTAGAGGGGGGTGAAAGTTGGGGAGGCTGAATCGAGCGCTGAAAGTTAGGTTTTAAAATCCTGTGGTTACGAAGAAGCATTTTAACTGCCATGATATCCATGGGTCGCCGGGAAGCTCGGTTTCTCATTTTTTACTAGCTTTATATGCAGCAAAACTGAATTTGCATCATGGCTTCCGATACATCTGTAAATCAGCGTTTCTCATCCCGCCTCGGGCTTCTTCTCAGCACTCTGGGTATTGCCGTAGGGACGGGGAACATCTGGCGTTTCCCTCGTATTGCGGCACAGAATGGGGGTGATCACGGAGCCGGTGCCCTCATCATCGCCTGGATCATTTTTTTGCTTGTCTGGAGTATCCCGTTAATTATTGCTGAATATTTCCTGGGCCGGAGGTTCCGATCCGGCGTTGTGGGTGCCTTCATTGGAGGCATGGGGAAAAAATTTGCCTGGATGGGAGCTTTTGTTGCCTTTGTCGCCACTTCCATCAGCTTTTTCTATGCAGTCATTGTTGGCTGGGCGATTTATTTTTTTGTATTCATGATTATTCATGGTTTGCCATCCGATTCTGGGGCTTCTGCCCTCATTTGGGAAAATTTCCAGGCCGGACCATGGCCATATATCCTGCACTTTACCGCTGTTTTTGTTGGTGCTATGGCCATCATGAAAGGCATCCGGTCTATTGAAAAGGTCAACCGTGTTTTGATTCCTGTACTGATCCTGATCATTTTAACAGCAGTGATCCGTTCTCTGCTGCTTCCTGGTGCCGCAGAGGGCATTGCCTATCTATTCCGTCCGCAATGGAGTCAACTGGGTGATCCTTCGATCTGGCTGCAGGCACTTACACAGAACGCCTGGGATACCGGAGCCGGCTGGGGTCTGTTCCTTACCTATGCCGCCTATATGCGCACCGAGCACGGTACCATAAAAAATGCTTTCATTACCGGTATTGGTAACAACACCATCTCCCTGCTTATGGCCATCATGATTTTTGGTACTGTCTTTTCGGTTTTGCAAAAAGGTATGGGTTACAGCGATAGCCAGGTGCTTGAGGTTATGCAGACCAGCGGCCCTGCAAGTACAGGTCTTACATTCATATGGATGCCGTTGCTATTCGCAAAGATGAGTTTTGGCAGGCCATTGGCAGTCATGTTTTTCCTCGGACTTACCTTCGCCGGATTTTCATCCATGATATCCATGTTCGAAATGTCGGCAAGAGTTCTGGTCGACCGGGGCATAAAACGATCAAAGGCGGTGTGGATTGTAGTTAGCGTGGTATATCTCCTCGGCATTCCATCGGCCATGAGCCTGAATTTCCTGAGTAACCAGGACTTTGTGTGGGGAATAGGACTAATGATCTCCGGGGCATTCATTGCATTGAACATTTCACGCTATGGTGCCGGCAAACTCAGAAAAGAAATGGAGACCGCAAGATTTGACTGGGAAATCGGGCGCTGGTGGGATATCACAATTATGTGGCTGGTACCTGCCGGTGCAGTTGTTCTACTGATTTGGTGGCTCACCCTGGCGATCACCGATCTTGCTCCAGGAAGCTGGTATAACCCGTTCAGCCCGTTCAGTTTTATGACCTGCGTAATGCAATGGCTGACTGTTACATTGCTTTTTGTGATACTGAATAAAAAACTGTAAAACCGTCGTTTTGGTTCCTTTCAACAACCAGCGAAGATTTGATCCACCTTCGCTGAAGCTACGGCGGACGCAGCCACCTTTTCTGAAGCTACGGCGGACGCAGCCACCTTTTCTGAAGCTACGGCGGACACAGCCACCTTCGCTGAAGCTACGGCGGACGCAGCCACCTTTGCTGAAGCTACGGCGGACACAGCCACCTTTGCTGAAGCTACGGCGGACACAGCCACCTTCGCTGAAGCTACGGCGGACACAGCCACCTTCGCTGAAGCTACGGCGGACACAGCCACCTTCGCTGAAGCTACGGCGGACACAGCCACCTTCGCTGAAGCTACGGCGGACACAGCCACCTTCGCTGAAGCTACGGCGGACACAGCCACCTTTGCTGAAGCTACGGCGGACACAGCCACCTTCGCTGAAGCTACGGCGGACACAGCCACCTTCGCTGAAGCTACGGCGGACGCAGCCACCTTTGCTGAAGCTACGGCGGACGCAGCCACCTTTGTTGACCGCGTGCCGCCTTAGCTCTAGCGGTGGCGCAAGCTACGGCGGACATGGTTTGGTGATCTACCTACGCTGGAGCTTCGGTAGACGCAGTTTGGTGAACTGGGGATGAATTAAAGAACATTTACCAATCCATGGGCAAAACCATGGCTATTGTTGGAGAATGCCTCCGGCATGGAAGAAGCGTTTCTACAAACACCTCTCACGCTCTCCCCATCACCTTCTAACCTATAACTTTTTAACTTCCTAACTTCATCACCTCATCACTTCATCACTTCCTATTTGGTAATTTAGCGAGTTGGTGATTGGGGGATGTTCGAAAAAAACATATTTGTCCTGGCTGATATTCTGTCGTATTTCACATTAAGGTTTAATCGGGGGGCACGGGGGAACCTGGTTTGACGTGAATATTAATTTCTGCGCTCTGTTTTATAACATGATAGAGGGTAGCTGAGATTTGTTCTTTCGGAGCATTAAGGGTGGTGGGCGGGGGGTGGGATCCCCTGAATATAGTATATAAGAACAATATTGTAAGGGCACAATCTAAAACCATACTCGAAATAATCATCCGATAGAAAATATGCGTCCGGTCCCAGAGCTTGCCGAAGGGTGGTCCCTAAGTCTGTCGAAGGGGGTTTGCCGATCCACCTCCGCTAAAGCTACGGTGGACGCGGTCCACTTACACTGAAGCTACGGTGGATGCGGTCCACTTACACTGAAGCTACGGTGGACGCGGTCCACTTACACTGAAGCTACGGTGGACGCGGTCCACTTACACTGAAGCTACGGTGGATGCGGTCCACTTACACTGAAGATACGGTGGACGCGGTTTGTTGAATTGAAGAGTGGCCTAAAGAACAGTATCCCTAACTCTCTAATTTCATAACCCCATAACCCCATAACCTCATAACCCCATAACCTCCTCACTTCCCCCCAAAAACCCTTTTCCTCTCCCTGTAAATACAGTCTTCAGAATCACAGATCCCGCAGGTATACGGATTGAAATGCACATCGGAGCCGATACCTGTAATGCAACTTACCGACTTAATGGGCTTCATCAGTGCAGTGTCGGTAAGTTCTATGCCCGGATAATTATCAGGAAAAATGCTGAACAGTTTGTGTTGTTCGGCTGTATTCCACCCGCAATATCCCGGGCTGTAGCGGTTGGTGATCTTCTGACCCTCCTTTTCCAGTTCCTGTTTAACATCCTTCTGAACCAGGTCAAGTGCAGCTTCCACGATCTCCGAACCAAACAGATCGATGATGTATGCCTTAAGCATATCGCCATTGAGTTGCTCCTCGCGGATCCATGCCGGGATTTCTGGTCCGGCAGTGCACAGGCTGATAGCAATATGTCCGGATCGCCTGAGCTGACGGCAAACAATTTTCCCGGGATTAAAAACTGTTGATCCGATCTTCATGCTGATGCCATCCCCGGGGAATTCTATATTTTCAAAAGTGCGGACTTCCGCTTTAATTTGGCAAACCTCCGTAATCTGGCGGTCGACAGCTTCAACCATCGACAGGAATACAGGATCGGTCTCTCCCGGACGCGCGCCCATCAGGATTTCGATAAGACCTGTATCGAAGTTCAGATCATGGTAATCAAAGCTGTATGTTTTCCTGGAAAAATTCATGATTTCAACTTTTTTTCTTCACCGGTGAAATTATTTAAGTTGATCCTGCTGCATTCCTGAATGCCATGCTGAAATCACGTGCATTGAGAGTTTCACCAATGGCAATCAACTGTGTAGGTCCAATGTAGTTTTCATAGCCTGTTATGGAAAGGTCATCTGCAACAGACTGTACCATAACGGTTTGATTGTTGTCAAGGTTTACAAATCCTTTCATGCGGAGCGTATGAGGCTGAACATTCCGAAGAAATTCCTGGAGCCCCTGCTGACTAATTTTTTTCACGGAACGTATCACTGCTGTTTTTAATCCCGAACTTCCTGAAGGACCCTTTCTGCCGGTTATATAATATGAATTTGAATTTAGGAACTGCTCAGGCTGCAGGTCGGTGTGTCCGTAGATGGTTCGTCTGATCTCGCAGCTGGGATTAAGAACTCTGATCTCCTGCTCTGCAGCAAGGATATGTGTTTCATCCGTAAGATCCGTCTTGTTTAGTAATACCATATCGGCGATCCTTACTTGTTCCTGAACCCGTTGGTTAATTTTCCTCAGGGCGGAGAAATGACGGCTGTCGATGAGGCAGATCGCACCGGAGTAATATATTTTCTCCTGTAGTGAAGGTGCTGTGAGAATCTCAGCAAGGCTCATAGGATCGGAGATGCCCGATGCTTCAACAATGATGATCCCGGGATTTACAGTAGTGATGAAATCGGCGAGGCCAGGGATGAAATTGTCGATCCGGCATACGCAGAATACGGATCCGCCGTTGATTTCCAGAATTTTCAGGTTTTCGTTTTCCTGTACGAGTTCTTCCGCATCGATGCCAGCCGGGGCAAACTCATTTTGCACAAGTGCGGGCAGCCTGTTATTCAGGCCGGAACGCACAAGATGTTTAATGAATGATGTCTTGCCGCTGCCCAGAAAGCCAAGGACAAGTATGAGCGGAATTTTTTCCATGCAGGCGGATTATATAAGGTCTTTTCCAGCCAGGTATTTCTTTATTTTATCCCGTATCAGATCGAGGGAAGGGATTCTAGATTCAAATTCAGGAATACCTTCGATGCACGCTGTTGGTATGGCCTTAACACCAAGCGTTTTCATCATCTGCAGTCCTTCCATGTTTTTGATCCGGTATTCCTGGACCACAACGGAAGGCATGTCTTCCGAAGCCTTTTTCATAGCTTCTACCATATACTGGCAAGGTGCACAGGAGGAAGAATCGAGGGTGATCACATCGATGGTAAGCAGATCATCTTTCCAGTGTTCATCGAGGTTAAGAACTTGTATTTTGTCGCCTGCTGCCTGGCGTGTTCTTACAACATCCTGCAGGTAGGTGTCATGATTGATTTCGGCTACTGCCCTGAGATTTTCTACAGGGGTAGCCATGGCCAGATCGCAGCCCGGTGCGAGGATAAAACCTGTTTGCCCACCGGTATCCATACAGTTCAGTGCTTCCTGCCGGCTATCGTCCTCATCGCCCAGTAACAGCACGGCTGTAAGTTTCAGATTACCGCCAAAGCTGATCTTCATCGGCAGGGCAATGTCTCTGACAACGTCGAGCGGTATATTTTCATCGATGGAGATATTGTCCGGGCCGCATTCACACATCACTTTAATGTTTTGCTGTGCCTGTCCGCATACGAAGAAAGAAGACAGGCAGTGCTGTTCACGGATGTTTTGGAAAATCTGTCGGGCGGGGGGTGATACGAATGTTTCGAACGACCCGGGGTCGATCTGGCTGGTCATTGGATCAACAAGGGCGATTACATCACAGCCGTTATCTATGTATACCTGTGCCGTTTTAAGAACGATGTCTGTTGCGAATGTCATAACTTCCGTCACGGCTTCCGGTTCCATCATCATTTTAAGGAAGATGTCGGTGCCCATAAGGTGAAGGGCCAGGGTAAATGGTCCGGTAACCAGTCCGTACAGGGCAATATCAGGGAGGGCTTTACGGAGTTTCGCCGTTACTGATGCCACCAGGGGCAGTCGGCCGGAATCGGCGGTATAAGGAGGCAGGTCATTCAGGCTTATGCCTTCGGCAAGTGGGTGCGAGATCACCGCGGGAGGGTTTTCATCCGACCAGGCTAGTCGGCAGCCCAGAGCTTCTGCTTCAATTTGAAGATCGAACAAAACAGGTATGCCGTCGGCTTTGTATACTTCAGACGCCTTCGTGATCCCTTCCACAATACTGTCTTCAGATTTCAAATATTTTTCTGCAAGGCTGCCTGTAAATATTGCACCATGGACACCAACGAAAGGTACCCAGGGTATACGGTCAACTTTTTCGCAACCAAAGCTTTTTTTTATGAGTTCTTTACCTTGCATTTGCGGCATATATATTAAGATATTCTATGGCTGCCTGGGGATCGGGTGAATAATGGTCAGCGCCGATCTTTTCACGGAAGCCATCATTTACGGGTGCACCACCAATAATTACAATGGTTCCTGGTACCTTCTCTTTCACTTCGGTAACTATTTTTCCCATGTTCACCATCGTTGTTGTCAGAAGTGCTGAAAGCCCGATGACAGCACCAGGATGTTCTTGCAATGCTGAGACAAATTGCTCGGCTTTGACATCGGTGCCAAGGTTGACCACTTCCCATCCATTGCCTTCAACCATCATGGCCAGCAAGTTCTTTCCGATATCATGCAGGTCGCCGGCGACCGTTCCCACAATAAAAGTGCCTCTCTTCTGCACTTCACCGGAAGTAAAATAGGGTTTCAGATGTTGCATGGCGGCATCCATTGCTTTAGCCGACATCAGAACCTGGGGTACAAAGATTTTGTTTTCCCTGAATTTTACGCCAACGCGTTCCATTGCCGGGATCAGTGCTTCTGACAGTATGGTATTTGCAGAACCACCCTGGTCCAAAGCCTGTTTTGTAAGTTCATGAGCACCTTCCTGGTCGCGCAAATCCGGCGGATAGGGAGAAGTTTTGTTGATTTTACCGAATTCAACACAATGAGCGATTCGGTCGAGAAGATCTTTCATGCTACATATTTTTTAGTAAACCAAGGGATTGCTAAAATAATAATAAAACAGGCAGAACCATCGAAGCCGGGTTATTTTCTTACATGAACGATCCATTACCGGCATAGATTGGAATGAGATGGGCTCTCATTTGGTTATTATTTTGGGCTGTCACCTGCCTTCCGTTCGTGCTATGAAGTAAGGTGACGGGAAATTTCCAATAATCATAATGTAGAATAATCTTGGGGAGTTGTGCCTATAAAAGGAACAGAGAAACTGCAAATACCGCAAGTATGGTTACGATACCCATGATAAGTGTAGCCACGGTGAGGTATCGGTATCCGCTCCTGAGGTCCATGCCGCTAAATTGTGTGACCACCCAGAAAAAGCTGTCGTTGGCATGAGAAACGGTCATGGCTCCTGCTCCTGTAGCCATCACTGCCAGGACCCTGCCCCAGGTCGAATCGAGGCCCAGCGATGCGAGCATTGGGGCGATAAGTGCCGAGACGGTTACGAGGGCTACGGTTGATGAACCCTGTGCTGTTTTAATAAGAGCCGCCATCAGGAAGGGAAGGAAAATTCCAAGAGAAAGACCGGAGAGGCCGTTGCCGATCCAGGTACCAATCCCTGTGGATGAAAGAACGTAGCCGAAAGCTCCTCCGGCACCTGTAATAATCAGGATGGAAGCAGATGTTTTAATGCCTTCGCCAATCCATTCCGTCACGTTTTTCCTTTCGCCTTTTCGGACCAGGAACAGAGCTGCGATAAAACCCGCAAAAAGTGCTGTTAGCGGACTCCCCAGGAAAAGAAGGGCATTAATGACGACCCCCTGGTTTCCATGAAAAAGCAATTTTATGAGTGAGCCTGTTGCAATGAGAAGGACCGGGAGGAGGACGGGTAGTACTGAGACCAGGGAACCCGGCATTTCGTGTTTGTCCTCAAGAGTAAAAGGAGAACCGTCTGTCTCCTCCTTTGGTTTTTTTCTTCCGGAGATCTGCGCAAAGAGATACCCTGCAAATGCACTGAAAACAGCTATCACCAGCCCTACAAGGATCACCAGCCCCAGGCTGTTTTCGAGTCCCAGATTCCCGGCAGCGGCGATAGGGCCAGGGGTGGGAGGCACTAGTGTATGGGTTGCATACAAACCAGTGGCCAGAGCTATGCTGAGCGTCACAGGTGAAGCTTTCGTCCTCAACTGCACAGAGTCCCGCAGTGAAGAGAGTATGATAAATGCAGAATCACAAAAGACCGGGATGGAAATAAAATATCCGATGAGTGTCATGGCAAGCGCCGGGTTGCGTTTGCCAAAGGTTTTCAGGATCATCTCTGCGATGCGCAGGGCGGCCCCCGAACGTTCAAGGAAAACGCCGATGATGGTCCCGAATACAATGACCAGACCGATCTGTCCCATGATCTTTCCAAAGCCCTCACCAATCACCACTGCAGCCCTTGCCGCAGGTATGCCTCCACCGAGGGCCACCAAATATGCGGCTACGAGTAATGCGATGAAAGGATGGACTTTAAACTTTGCCGTTGCGAAAATGATAAAGACAACCGAAAGAATGAAAAAAAGCAGGGTTATGTAAGGATCACTTATCATGGCGGAAAGTAATAGTTGGATTATTTTACAATTCTGAACGGGTCACTCGTAGCTTTCATCCAATTTTGCAGCTGCAGCCTGAATCTCAGGATTTCGTTGTGGTACTCAGGGCGGTAAGCCAGGTTTGTTTCTTCACCGGGGTCGAGTTTCATGTCAAACAGCTGTTCATTCCGTTTGCCATAGGAATAGACATTGTATTTGAACCGGCCATCGGTGATCATCCTGCCCATTCTGTCGGGGTTTCTAGGATCGGGTGACAGTTCACATACGATGAAATCACGCCAGGTGGTGTCCTGGTTTTCGATGAGTGGTTTGAGGCTTCTGCCTTCAATTCCGGCAGGTATTTCCAATCCGGCATAATCGAGCATGGTTGGCAGTATATCGAGTCCGTTAACAAGGTGTGTGCTGTCGGTGATGTTTTTGGGCGTTTTACCAAACCAGGTAAGGATGAGAGGGATGTTTACCGTTTCCTGGTAAAAGGATAGTTTGGCTGCCCAATGGTGTGCAGCACCACCATCGCCATGATCGCTGGTAAAGATGATCAGTGTGTTTTCATCCAGTCCTTCTGTCTCGAGGGCATTGATGATCTTTCCGATTTCCTTGTCCACCCTCTCCGTCATCCTGTTGTACTGGTAAAGATATTGTCTCCACATTGCGGGCGAGAAATTACCGGCCATGTTCAGTTCATTGCCATAGTAGGTCCTTTCGCGGCAGTCTTTAATAAATTCAGGTTCATCAGGGCTGATCCTGAAATTGGATGGCAGTGGAGGGGTGGACCGGATGTTTAGCGGAGCCGGGAAATCATCTGGTTTGCCAGCAAAAGAACATATATCATGAGGATTGTGAAAGGATACGGCGAGTAGAAATGGCTCTTTCCTGCTGCCTATCAGGAATTTCACAACGGCATCGGCAACGGCGGGATCGGTGAAATCACCGCGCCCGGAGATTTTTTCAGGTGCAAGGAAATTCAAGGCTTTAAATCCGGGAATTGTTGCCCCGACGGATGTGGGATAACTCTGGGGCAGGTGCCATTTACCTGCCCATGTAGTGTTATAGCCGGCTTTCCGGAACATTTCGCCCATGTTCATGATGGTGGAATCAGAAGCTGTATCATTATATACAACACCTGTTTCGTGAGGCATGCGGCTGGTGATAAGTGAACTTCTTGAAGGCGAACATACCGGAGAGGTGCAATAGTTTTGTGTAAACCTGACCCCCTGGCTTGCCAATCCGTCCATAAAAGGCGTTCGCAGATATGGATTTCCTGCAGCACTCATGGCCTTCATGGTTTGCTGGTCGGTAAAGATGAATAGAATGTTTGGCTTTTTCTTCTTCCTCTCTTCCTCCCTGAACATTACAGCTTCAAAATTATGCGGATTGCTCCAGTCGTCGGCTTTTCCGGCCCACATGATCTGACTCTCGCGCCTTCCCGTGTCGGCATCATTAATGGCAATATCCATATAAAATGTAGACCTGGGCCAGTAATGTGTATATCCCAGGCTGGAGTAGGGTATGGTAACCTGCACCACGTAACCGCTGTCTCTGAGTTCAGTGTAGGCCGAGGTGCCGCGGACTTTTGTCCCATAAATCTGCGGATACCAGGATATCGGTGCAACCTGCTTTTTCCCGGGTTCGGGAAGAATTACTGCCTGAAAAACGCCCTTTTCATAATAATTATGAACCCTCAGGCGTGGTGGCCGGAGATCGAAATACAGCTCCACACCATCATTCATATATGCCTCAGGATTTCCTGTCCGAATGGAATCGTCCGTCACTTCGATGGTGATGAGTAATCCGCTGCTGGTCTTCGTCAGATACGCCCTGGCAGAGCAATCTGCAGGTCCTTTCCAGCTGTCGCCGCCTATTGCAACCTGGTCTGGCCGGTCAATATTGAAGGCAATAGACTTGGACTGGTCAAATGGCTTGAATCCGGAGCATGCTGAGAGGAAAATCAGAAGGCCGGGCAGCAGACGGTTTTTATATTTCATCATGAGTCGTTTTAACAGGATTATGAATGTAAGCAGGTGCTTTTCCGTACACCATTACTTTTGAGTGTTTACCGGGTCAAGTTTGTGTGAATTCAGTTCGTCTGCAGGGATGATCCCAATACTGTCGGCCCATTGCTGGAACATCCCCGACATATACATGAAGCGTTCAGGATAGTTGACACTGCTATCTTCCATCTCCGTAAGGTCGGGACGGATATGATGCAACTCCCAGGGATTTTTTGCCAGGCTGACAATCTTCCAATCTCCTTCAATCATTGCACGGCTACCGAAATGTTCGAAATAAAGCGGGTTTTCACGTTCTGATTTCTCCCCGGTAAGTACCGGGAGGAGACTCTCTCCCGGTAACGAAGGAATAGCGTGACCATTGTATTCGCCCGGGTACCGGATGTGAGCAAGCTCCAGAATTGTTGGCATGATGTCGATGATATTTCCCTGGAACGTGGAGGATGATCCGGGCGATATCATACCCGGAAAGCGGATAATAAACGGCGTGGCCGTCCCACCAAAAAACATGGTTGCTTTCCTTTCGCGGAAAGGTGTATTCGATACAGTAGCCCATCCGGGGCCATAGCCGGTAAATGACTGCGGGCTTCCAATCTTACCCGATTTATCATAATCGGAGGTGTGGCCTATCTCGTCTGTACTGTCACCACCATTATCCGAGAGGAAAATGATCATTGTATTATCCAGATTTCCTGATTCTCTGAGACGCTTGACCAGTCGTCCGATGTTCCAGTCGAGGCGGTCGATCATGGCAGCAAATACGGTCATCTTCCTAATGTACCTTTCCTTCCTTTCCTGATCTAGGGAATCCCATGATTTAACACCTGAAAGCAGTGGGGCGAGTTCGGCATCTTCAGGGACAATACCCAGATTTTTTTGATTTTCGAAGCGTTTCTTCCTTATGACATCCCATCCCACATCGTAACGACCTTCATATTTTATGATGTTTTCTTCCGGGGCATGAAGCGGCCAATGTGGTGCTGTATAGGCCAGGTACAGGAAGAATGGGTTTCCGTTATCCCTGTCAGCGTTGATGAAGTCTATTGCCTTTTCGGTGTATGCATCAGTTGAATAGTATCCTTCGGCCGGAGGGAGATAGTCCTCACCATCATAAAGCATTTTGAGCCCGATGGAGCCTGTGATAGTAATCCAGGATGAATCGCGGTAGGGCATAATGTTGTAATAACTTGAGGCACCGTTAAGGAAAGCAAAGCTACGGTCAAATCCCCTTTTGGAAGGAATGTGCGGATCTTTGTCGCCAACATGCCATTTACCACTGAAATAGGTGCTATACCCTTTAAGTTTTAACAGCTCGGCGATGGTAACAGCCTGATCGGAAAGAAATCCCTGGTATTCGTGAGTATTATAGTGGACATCTGCCATGGCAGCCATCCCTGCCTGGTGAGGATACAGGCCGGTGAGCAGCGATGCACGGGAGGGACAGCATCTTCCTTCATTAGTAAATCGAGTGAAAATTATTCCCTCCGATGCCAGGCTGTCGATATTTGGTGTGCTGATTTCTGATCCGAAGCATCCGACGTCGGAATAGCCCATGTCATCGGCCAGAATAACGATGATATTCGGTGGGTTGTATTTTTCAGCCTGTGGTGAACAGGAAAGAAGTGACATGGATCCTGCGATGCCCAGGAAGATTTTTGAATGCACGATTTTCATGGTTGCGGCTTTTTCCGTATTACTTGGGTCTCAGGAGAAAAGTCATTAAATAGTAAAGGTATTTAATATGGTACAATGAATACAAGAATTTGGTAAATATCTTTCCCAATACAGGGTCGTGCTACCTTTTTTTCTTCCTTTGTGTCAGCAATTCAGCAAAGGGTACCACACCGCATCTGCCGGCCCATTCGCTATAATCCTTTTGAAGTTCGGCCGCTTTTTCCGGTCTGATATGAGCGAGATCCTCAGATTCTGTACGATCGTTTACAATGTCGTACAGTTCCCAGGGCATAGGCTCATTTTTCGCAAAATTAAAGCGTGAGACCAGTTTCCACTTCCCTTTTCTGACAGCTCTGTTCCCCTCATGTTCCCAACAGAGCACGCCCGGGTCCGGCATGTTATCTCCCCTGAAAAGAGGGAGGAGGCTTCGGCCCTCAAGAGGCAGAAGGTCATGACCGTGATAGGTTTCCGGATACTGACCGCCACTCACCTCGATGAAAGTGGGCATTAGATCCATGATATGCCCGGTGGTGGTGTCGATCCTTCCAGGATTGATCATGCCCGGGTACCAGGCGATGAGGGGTGTGGAGATGCCGCCTTCATTCACCCAGTGTTTGAACCAGGTAAAGGGAGTATTGCTTACATTTGCCCAGGCATATTCATAACCGTCGAATGAATCTGCCGAACCTGGCACTGCGCCGGCTTTGCCCCTGTGCACGGGTTCATGACAGCCGCCGTTGTCGGACAGAAAGATGATCAGTGTATGATCGAGATCTCCTGTTTCTCTAAGGCTCTCCAGCAACCTGCCAATATTCTGGTCCATACGATCGATCATGGCAGCATAGACTTCCATTAGCAGACTGTAATCATGCTGTTTTTCTTTGTCGAGTGAATTCCATGCAGGGACATGTTCATTACGTTCCGACAATTTCCACGACGGTTTAATGATCCCTTTTGCAACCATTGATTTATATCGGGCGGCTCGCAGGCTGTCCCAGCCGGCTTCATAAAAGGAGGAATATTTTTCAATATCTTCAGGAAATGCCTGCAGCGGCCAGTGGGGTGCAGTGTATGCAAGATAAAGGAAGAAGGGCTTCCCGGGCAATGAGTCGCGAAGTTCCCTGATATAGCCAATGGCCCTGTCGGTATATGCATCGGTGGCATACCACTGGGAGCCATCCTCATTCTTAAATAATTTGTATCTGATTTTCCCGGCGGTGATCCATTCGCCGGGGGGATCAATTTTCCGGTCTTCGACAATATAATCACGCCCTTCGGCAATGCCAAAATAATGACCTGTGGTTCCGTTGCTGGCATATTGTCGCTGAAAACCTCTTTTCATAGGCCAGTATGGTTCATCATTACCGAGGTGCCATTTACCGGAGATCATGGTATAATAGCCTGCATCCTTGAGTGCCTCTGCCATGGTGATTCCTGTATTTCCCAGATGGGTGGAGTATCCGGGCAGACTGTCGCCCTGCAGCATATCACCAACGCCCACCTCATGTTGATACAGACCCGTCATCAATGCGGCCCGTGAGGGACAGCAGCGGCCTGCGTTGTAAAAACGGGTCATCAACAGACCTTCGGATGCGAGGCGATCCAGATTCGGTGTCGAAATCTCAGAACCCATGCAGCCGATATCGGAATATCCCATGTCATCGGCCATGATCAGAATGATGTTTGGCTTGCTGCTTTCAACACTCCCGCCAGTCTGCATCTTACAGGCATTCATTGTCAGAAGCAGCAGGGGAGAGAAAAGAACATATGAACCTTGGATTTTCATGTGGTAAATAGATTATGGGTTTTACATCGTGTCTGGCAAAATCTGCTTTACGCCATGGCTGCAACCCGGCTTAGTCAAAAAAAATGGTATTGTTGTCTTTGCGGGCTTTAAAACAGTATTCAATCTGTTCCTTCGTGTTTCGTCCTGAGGAGAGCGGGGGCAGATCTTCCAAGCCGAAGAATCCTGAACCGGTAGTTTCAATGTTGGCGGCAAAGGTGCCTCCTTTCAGCTCGCATTCAACGAATATTTTGTAGCAACCGTGAGCAATTGGTGGATAATTGTGGAGTTTACGGTCATAAATCCCGAGGATTTTTACAGGGATAACATCGACACCGGCTTCTTCCTTTGATTCCTTAATCAGGTTCTGCCTGATGGTCAGGTGTTGATCGGCCCAGCCTCCCGGAAGCGACCAATGTCCATCCAGGCGTTCATGAACTAACAGTATCCTGTTATCATTGAAAATGGCAGCCCTGACATCTACTTTTGGTGTCGGATATCCTGTATCGGAAGCAAAGAGATCGGTGATTCGTTCCATTTCGTCGCCGGTATAGCGGGCGACGATATCAACGCTGATCTGCCTGAGCTGACTGTAGCGGTCTCTGTCGAATTCGGAATGACCGTATTCAAGGCCTGCCTGTGCGATAGCCTGCAATCTGGCAGCAATTTCGAGCCAGTTTAAAGGATCATTGGTTTCCATAATCTGATTCGGTTAGAAAGGTAAAGGTAATGAAAATCCGGAAGCGGCCTGAGAATGACGATTTTGGGCTATGTACCGTAGTTCCGTGATTCCCTGCAAGTGATGTCTGTATACCTGCAGAGCCAGCGTCTGATCGGCGGGCCCTTCATCAGACCTCATTCGAAGCGCTTTTATGCTTCAGCAACACCTGGCCGCGGTTCTTCTTGCTTATCGCCTGTTCGAGGGCTGCCGGCAATTCATCGAGTGTAATCTCTCTTACGATGCCTGGCAGTTCGGTTCGGTATTCAGCGTTAAATTTTTTCCAGACTTTTTCTCTTTCTTCCCCACTGGATATTTGTGCGGAGATGCCAATAAGTTTCACGGCATTCAGGATGAAGGGGTAAACCGTCATATGCAGCTCTGGCGAATAAATATTTCCGCAACATGTCACCGTACCACCAGGTTTACAAGCTCTTAAAGCCGTGGAGAGCACATTGCCTCCGACATTTTCGATGGCCCCTGCCCACTTCCAATTCAAAAGAGCTTTCCCAGATGTGTCGTCGATCACAGATTTATCAACATGTGCATTGGCCCCGAGCCGGCTTATAAATTCCGCTGAATCCTCGATGTTCGATGTCCCGGCGATAACGTCGTATCCCAGATTTTTGAGTATAACCACTGACCAGCTGCCTACGCCGCCGGCTGCACCCGTCACCAGGACCGGACCGTCGGAGGGTTTGACGCCCTGCTCGATAAGTTTCATAACCGAGAGACCTGCTGTATATCCCGTACCACCAATGATCATACTTTCTTTCAGGCTCATGCTACCGGGAAGCGGAACGAGCCACTCCGCCGGCACCCTGATATATTCGCCGAAGCCGCCGTCTGTATCCATACCGAGGTCGAAGCCGCCGGCGATAACCTTATCATCGGCCTGAAATTTGCCGGTGCTGCATTCAACCACCTCCCCTGCGGCAAAGATGCCTGGTGTATGTGGGTAGTGTCTTGTCACCCCTTTATTGCCGTAGGCTGAAAGTGCGTCTTTGTAGTTGAGTCCTGAGTACATTACTCTGATGAGTACTTCATTTTCGGGCAACTGGTTTACATTCAGGGTCTCTATCCTTCTTTCAAAGCGGTTCCCGTCGAGTTCATGTACGCGCAGGGCTCTGTATGTATTTTCCATTTTTCCGTATTTTGTTAACTTTTCTCTGGTTTATAATGCAGGTAAAGCGGGACCTGCAGAAAGTTTTCAGGATTCAAGATAACGGATAATGCCTTCGATGTTCTGACTTTCTCCTTCCCTTACATACGATCCGGAGGTAGCCATACCCGTTATCAGGCAATCGCTTTTATCCAGTCCGAGAATCCAACCCAGACAGAAACCTGAGTTGAAATTGTCACCCCCGCCCGTCGAGATTTTTGGTTCTTTCACTACCTGCCCACGTTCGATAACCGTGCCATCAGATGTGATCATCAGTGCTCTGTTTGTAGGGTGAATGAGCAGGCCGAAGATATCCATTTCCTCATACAGAAGCCTCCCCGTTTCTTCAAGATCCGACACTTCAGCTTCCTGACCTGTCAGCAGTTCAAAGAGCTTGTTGGCCTCATTCTCATTGATACCGAGGATAACGTCACCGAATTTTGAATATCCACTGATCACCTCGATGACTTCTTTAACTTCCCCGGCTGATTTTCGGCCGGGGTCAGCAATATCGAAAAAGAATTTCTTTTTGCTTTTCATAGAAGGCAGGATATCGTCCAGGATACCTTTCCAGATATTTGTACAGTGCGCAAGATTTGACCAGTCTACCAGGGCAATGAGTTCACTGGATTCAAATTCCCTGCTAATCGTTTCGTTTCCCGGATTCTTTTTTAGCGCTTCCCAGTTGAAAGATTTAAACGCACTCATCTCCGACAGGATCAGTTTACCATCGTTGAATTCCAGGGCATTGGTCTCCCCCGGGTCACACACACTTATAGCTTTAACCCTTTTGTGCAGGCTTTTAAATACCGGTCGCAAATCGGGGTATCCGAGTGAAGCCATACATGTGTTGTCTATCCCCAGACAGGCAAGGGAATGAGCCATAATTGGTGCATTACCGCCCAACTTCTGCACAGTGGTCAGCAGCTGGAACTGAGAACTTTTTCCTGCGGCTTTGGCAGTCGAAGCGGAAAAGGCATCGATCGTCTTGAAATATTGGACATTGTCATCATCGCCGGATTTTACTACCCGCTGGATTTTATCCTCAAAACCGTCGAAGCCGACGAAAATTCGTTTGCTGATCCCCGATCTGGATTCCTCCCTTAGTTTTTGGACCAGTTCATTGTGTTTACGCATATTATATGGATTTAAAATACGGTTAATTCCTGATGGGGGTAGATTTCAGCGCGTGATAGTATAACAGGACTAATCTTCGTATTGTTTCTCTGTTTGGAGGCAAGTGAGGGCCGGTACGGTGCGAAAAGAATATACATGATCTAATCATCACTCACCGTAAAGGTTCTTCTCCACATAATTCATGACCCGTTTATATTCCGTATTACATTCAAGCAGAAGGGAATCCCTGGATGCTTCGGAGAGTTTTTCCCATTCACGGGGAGAAATATCACCAGAGTCAAATCCTTTCTGGGCGAAGTAGACGGCATCTTTAAAGATTTCCGCATTTCCGGTAATACGGGGATCCTGGCGCTCAGTCATGTAGTTCTTTAATTCTTTCTTCATGGAGTCCAGAAGTTTTTGATGTGCCGGCTGGCCCGCGAGGTTATGTTTCTGGAAGGGGTCGCTTGCCACGTCATAGAGTTCAAATTCCGGTCTTTTTCCAAATGAGAGTTCAAAAAGTTCAGACTGGGATTCCGAATGCTTGAGTTTCATTACCTCCTCCTTTGATGGACCGTTATCCACGTCTCCGAAGGGCCAGAAGGCAAAATTATAGCGTCCGTCGGGATGTCCTGCAGGCCATAATTCCGGCTTCATATTCCATATCATGAGCCAGTTGTCCTTTCTTATGGCCCTTACCGGTATGGGTTCGCCCTCCGGCTGTACCCATGCGTGTCTTTCACGGTAGGTGATTACATCCTTCCTGAAGGGCTTTGGAGCAATTGCCTTTGATGGTTTAAGGATGGGCATCATGCTCGTGCCGGACATTTCAGCGGGTACTTTTATACCGGCTGCCTCGAGGATGGTTGGGGCAAAATCGGTGAAACTCACCAGATCGGTAAGTCGTCTTCCGCCCTTGATATTTTTACCCCAGTAGATCGCAAGAGGGAGATGGGTACCGTAATCGTACAGGTTCGCCTTAGCACGGGGGAAGGGCATGCCGTTATCGGAGGTTACGATGATGATGGTATTATCGAGTTCACCGCGTTCCTTCAGAAGATCGATCATGGCCTGCAGATGATGATCATACCACTGGATTTCTGCGAGGTAATCGGCAATATCATTTCTGACTTCTTCGTTGTCGGGCAGGAATCCCGGCACCTTCACCAGGGAGGGATCGATACCTATCCGCTTACCCAGGCCTTTATCGTATGGTCTGTGTGGTTCGAAGGCTGAATACCAGAAGCTGAAGGGAGTGCCCGCGGGCTTCTCATCGAGAAATCTCCGAAAATTTGCCGTATAGTCAATCCTGGAGATGTACTTCGCTCCTCCGTAATTTTCGTATGGAACGTCTTGCAGGCTGTTAAATGCGTATCCGGCAGGATTGCGTTTTCTGCCGCTTTCCTCCCAGCTTCCTGGTCCCCAGCCTTTACCGGTAAAACCAACCTGGTAGCCTTCTTCTTCAAGGATATCAGTGTAAGTTTTAAATTTGGCCGGAAATATGCTCCACAAGTCGGCACCCTGTTCCAGTTCGAAGCCGTTCCTGCCAGAGAGTATGGATGCCCTGGATGCTGAGCATGAAGGAACAGAACAATAGGCATTTTCAAAATAGACCCCGTTTCTGGCCACCCAGTCAAAGGCCGGTGTTTTCACGGCATTGCAGCCCGCGAAGGATGTATGGATCCAAGTCTGGTCATCGCTGATGGCAAAAAGAATGTTGGGTCTTAGTTTTTCCGTGCTTTCCTGCCTGCATGAGGAGGTGATCACCAGGGCTCCAAGGCCCAGGATGGTGATAGATTTTGTATCCATGATCGTTCCGGTTTTGGTGTAACGCTCAATACCTGAGGGCCCGTGACACAGGATTATGCATTCACCGATAAAATCTTATTTGGGACTTCCCTCCCAGTATCCTGATTCCATAAGGGGGATCAGTGCCAGAAGCCCGCCCCAGGAATAAAAGCCGTCGCTGTTGCTGACATCAGCACCTTCGCCGGTGACGGAGTTGTAATTTTCGTACACATGCCTGTCCTTATTCCATTCTTTTATGATAAGATTATATGATTTATCTGCCAGGATCTTCCGTGCTTCCGGCAGGTCATAGTTGCGCAACCCCATGTATACCAGAAAATTCATTGGAGCCCATATTCTACCCCGCCAGTACGTGTTATCACTAAAGGCCGGGTCATTCCTTGAAATGGATGGGATCATAAATTCTCCGGCAAACTCATTCTGATTGAGCAGGTGCTCGTTGACCATCCGTTCTGCCTGCTCCTGTGTTGGAAGTCCGGCAATGAGCGGATAGAAGTTGGTCGGTGCCAGCCTGTATGAAAATTTATTGGTGACGAGATCCTTATCTCTGTAAATGCCACTTTTTTCGTCCCAAAGTTCATTCAGCTTAAGGCTGTATTTTTCGGCCCTGGAAAGAAGTTCTTCCTTATCATCGGCTTTGCCAAGGATCTCTGCGATGGATGCCAGATTTTTACAATCTGCGATGTAGAGGCTCATCAGGCCTACGGATGCCAGTTCCAGCTTGTGACTTGTTTCGTTATACACAGCGCTGTCGAAGAGTGGAGAGTTATCCAGACCCGATTCAAACTTCGCGGCCTGTTTTGTATTGGCTACATCGCCACCCGGGTTCGGATCGGAACCCCAGGAAAGATATCCCTGATTGTCCCTGGCTTTTTCCCACCACCGGTTCCAGGTTAGCAGGTTATCATAGACTTCATCCAAAAACCATTTATCCTGGTATTTATCGTATATCAGTTTGCAGATCATGCTCCCGACCGGAGGCTGCGACCTGTCGTTGGATTTGCCATTATTTAGTGATGCCGCAAAATTGGGAATGAAACCTTCCTCAGTAATTTCGCTGGTGATGGCAATGGCATTTGAATAGGCGTGATACTTGTTGTCGAGGGCATACATCGCTGCGGTAAAGTAGGTGTCCCAGTCGAAGAGGACCCATCCTCCCCAGTTCTCATTCCAAACACGGCTTACGGGAGTAATGATACGCTGGTTATAAGGATCGTAGATTGCATTCCAGGCCAGTAGAGTGTGCATGGCTTCGTAGGCGTCAGAAAGATCGCCATAGGCTTTCATTTTTTCTGACATCTGCTTTTTTTTCTCATTCACGAACCTTCTGATCAGGTCGAGCGACCTCTTCCGACCAGTATAAAATCCTGTTTCGAGCGATGAGTTGAAAGTCATGTATGGCGTCAGCACAGGAAGAGGTATAAGTGAGTCAGCCTGTGTGCAGCCAATACTGAATGTTTTAGGACCAAGATCAGCCTGGATGAAATCAGACTGTTTCTCAATGAGGCCGGATTTTCCCCATATCATTCCTGTTTCAAGGAGCATAATTGGCGGGTTTTCCGGAACTTCGACCGGGGTATATAGGATGAAGATATTATCCTTGTAGGTGGCCGACTGGATTCTTGCAGTCAGTCCGTTCCATGAGATCAGCATCTCTGTATAGCTGCCATCGTATGCATGCGCCAACGGTGTTACCTGCTCGGGAAATTTATGAAATGGGCTGGAAATATAAGCCTGATCGAGATAATAGGGGTGACCCTGCCGGTAGGAAAGGCGGAAGGACAGCTGTAGTGATAGTCCTTCGGGCATCCTGACAAAACTCAGTAGGTTGGGATTATTCCACGTATTCCATCCGTAGGCAAGATATTCCTGTAGCTTTTTGTTCGTATCAATTCTGGATGGTCTGTTCCTGTTTTGGAACGTGCAAGACGATGTCAGCACCATCATCAGCAAAGCAGGTATCAGAACTCTTTTCATGGCAGAATCGGTTTATCTTTTCGTAATTATTGGTTCTTCAACAGAAATTCATCGATCTCTTTTCGTGTTGGTGCTGAAGGCTGAGCACCGATTTTCATTACCGAAAGTGCAGATGCAGCAGACGCAAAGGTAACTGCTTCTGTAAGGGAACGGCCTTCAGTAATTGCAACCGCCAGGCTTCCGCAATAGATATCACCGGCGGCGGTACTGTCCAGGGCTTCAACGCAGAATGCCGGAATTTTTTCCTGGTATCCCTCTGAAACGATATAGGAACCGTCAGATCCAAGTGTAATGATAACAGTATGTATACCCTTATCTTTTAAGTCGGCGGCAGCCCTGGCGATATCCTCCAGGGTATTCACGTCCCTGCCTGTAAGAAAGGATGCTTCGACCTCGTTGACGACCAGGATATCGACCATAGGGAGGAGGGAACGATCGATTTCCCTGGCAGGTGCAAAATTCCATATTACTCTTGCCTTCGTAGCATGGGCTTTTCTGATCGCATACGCCAGTGTATCGGCAGGAATCTCGTACTGGAGCAGGATGACTTCAGCACCATCGATGAGATGTCCGCAACGGTCGATGTAATGAGGGGTGAGCCTGTAGTTGGCTCCTGGTGCAACTGATAAGTAATTGTCCCCTCCCGCCCCGATCATGATCAATGCCGAACCGGAAGAGATTCCTTCTTCCTGGAAAATATATTCGGTATTAATACCGTCACGACTAAAATTTTCAATCATCAGTGGGGCGTATGCGTCATTACCTACGCAATTTACGAATGCTACATCACCTCCTGCTCTTGCAGCGCCTACTGCCTGATTGGCTCCTTTACCCCCGAATACCTGTATGAATTCGGCATCGGTGACGGTCTCACCTTTTACAGGAAGGTGATCCATCTTCATTACCATATCCACATTCGAACTTCCGATAACAACAATTTTATTCTGCATTTTTATTTTTTTCTATGTTAACCGGCTCCCCTGGCGATAATGATAAGTGTCAGACCCATGATAAAAGTAATGAACATTCCTGTTAGCATCCAATTGGTATTTTTTGAGGATCCTTTAAACTCTTTCCATACAAATACGCCCCATGCCGCAGCGATCATGGTAGCACCCTGCCCCAGTCCGTATGAAATCGCCGGACCGGCCGCATCGCTTGCCAATATACTGAATGACATGCCGATATTCCAGATCACGCCTCCAAGGATACCGATCAGATGTAACTTGAGGTTCCCGTCGGTAAAATATTGAGAGTATTTCACTTTCTCACCCGATACCGGCCGGTACATAAACCAGGAGTTAAAGATGAAGTTGGAAAGGAATATACCCACTGTGAAAATAAATACTGCATTGTAAGGTGTCAACGTGCCGGGCTGAACCACGGAGAAATCGTCGGGTAGTGTTTTGGCAACGAAACCAAAGAAAAATCCCATGATGACACCTGAAATAATGGAAAGAATAATGCCTTTTGACGATCCTTCCTGTTTGTTCCGGCTATGTTTCCGGTAGGCGATGGAGTTGATGACAATAGCTACGACGATCAGCGCCACACCGGCAAACAGCATAACAGGATTACCCTCTGCCTGTCGTATATAATTGTCGAGAACACCGATAACCAGTGCCAGGCCGACAGCTATAGGGAAAGCCACCGACATGCCGGCAATGGCTGTTGCGGCAACGATAAGCAGATTGGCGAGATTGAATATCACCCCCCCGATCAGCGCATTGCCCATGTTCGCGGGTGATGCAGTCTTAAAATTTTCCAGGAAGGTCTGACCGTGTTCCCCGGTACTTCCCAATGTTAGTCCAAAAATCAGCGCGAGGATCAGGAGACCGATTGAATAATCCCAATAATAAAGCGGATAAGCCCAGTCTTTCCTGGCCAGTTTCAGGGTGTTTGCCCACGATCCCCAGCAAAGCATTGTTACCACACATAAAATGACGGCAGTAGAATACGATGAAATTATAACCATAGGTTTAGAAGCTTTTACTGCGTTCAGAAGTACGCATAATTATAAAACCAAAGTTAAAATAATAATTGGATAGGCCGAACTTTTTCCGCAGCGGGATAGAGCATCAGTACCATGTAGTCATCATCCTCAAACCCCGAATCGCTTTTTAGCTTCCTCCAGCATTGCGATGGTGGCTGTAGCCCCCGAGCGGGTACATCCCAGTTCTTTCACCTTAAGTAACTGATCCAAAGTACGTACGCCTCCTGCTGCCTTCACCTGTACGCCGGGTGCTGAGTGTTTTCGCATTAGCTTAAGGTCGTGTTCCGTGGCACCTTCATAGGAGTATTTGCCGTCGGCACCTTTTACAAATCCAAATCCTGTCGAGGTTTTTACAAAATCGACTTTCAGTGCACTGCAAATTTCGCAAAGCCTTATCTTGAATCTGTCATCCGTAAGATAGTCGTTCTCAAAAATCACTTTCAGAACGGCATTGTTTCGTTTTGTGATGGCAACGATAGCACCAATTTCTTTTTCTGTATAATTCCAGTCTTCAGCGAGCACTTTACCAATATTTACAACCATGTCGATCTCTATGGCACCTTCAGCCACAGCCTGTTCCGTTTCGAAGGCTTTAACGGCAATACTGCTGTTTCCGTGAGGGAAGCCAATAACACATCCCACCAGCACATCCGTCCCTTTAAGATATTGAACGGCTTGTTTTACCGCGTAGGGCTTCACGCATACCGATGCAACGTCGTATTTTTTCGCCACCTCACACTCTTTTCTGAGATCTTCATCCGTCATTGTCGGATGCAAAATGGAATGATCGATCATCTTTGCCAGTTCTTTTACAGTGGTACTCATTTTAGTTTGATTTTTATGTTAATGTAAATTATGTCTTTAAGGCGTTAAAATTTTTGTTATCCGGAAATGATCAGGTATCCGGCAGGGTCAATAATCTTGTCCCGGTAACTGAATGGTGTAGTACCAAAATTACAGATGATGGCTGTGCCAGTTCCGAATTCAGTCATTTCCACACTGAAATCATCAGAAAGGAAACGATGGGAAGTCATCTCAGACATTCCCGTCTTTTCGTGCCATCCATCTACATGAAAAGTTGATTTGAAGTACGTAACCCCGTGTTGCCCGGTGTCGAAATGACTGTCATTTGCTGCAGCGATCCACTTGGGATCCATATGGAACAAGAGGAAATATCCCCAGAGCATATCCTCAAGCCAGGAAGGATAATTTCCGGCAGGACGGACACTGTACCGTGTGTTGAATACGGCATCACCAAAAACCAACGGCCACAGCGGTACCGATTCTCCCGGAACCCTGGCATGCCTGTTCTCATACCAGTCGGCAACAGGAATTGCAAAGTCAGCACCTTCTTCGCTGCCAACGATCTGCCCCTGATCATGGTAAAATTTCAGCAGATCAAATTTGTTCCGGTGATCTTCAGTTCTTGTTTGCTGTGTCTCCCTGTCGTATGACTGCAATAGTTGTGCAGCTGTGGTGGTATCGATAAACATGGCGGCAGGATTCAATTCACTGATCTGTTCCCAGTTGCGCATTGCATACTTTAAGCCTGCCGAAGATTTTAGGATATATGCCTGTCCGCCCGCCCAGTAGCCTCCATCCAGGAATTCACCATTTCGCTGAACACTCAGTCCAAAAGGGAAACTCTTTGTGTCTTCATACATATCCTGGTAATTGTCGTGAAGACCACCGGTAATGTTGTCACCCATGTTAAGCGCGGCTTTCAGCCTTTCGGTCTTGCCGAGTGAAGGATCAGGCGGCCATATATCCGGATGACTGGCATCATATCCGCCATTGATCCAACCCCTGATGATTACCGGTCCTTTCTTAAAACCTTCCTGACGGGCTGCATCAACAAAACGGATCACATCATCATGCGTAAATGAAACCTGAATTTTATCTGTCCCTCGCTTTTCAATCTCCTCTGGTGTAAACCAGTAATTTTCAGCCTGGTAAGCTTTTACACCGGGCCTTGCTTCATAGAACGAGAGCAGCCTGCCACCAAGATAGTTCTTCAACAATGGTTTTTCTTTTACTTTCTCTGCGAGTGAACGGAAGAGACCGTTCATTTTTGTCCATTGTCGATATGTTTTTGCCAGTTCAACATAGCCTCCCTTGATAAAACTAAAGGAAATACTGTAGTGATCCCGCCATTCACCCAATGATTTCAACCAGCCTGGTGCAGCAAGTCCGTTTACGATATGTGCGCCGGAATCTTCAAAATTTTCGCCGTAGATACCGATCCATCCACCTTCACCTTTTAACCCGCCGATCCATCTCATGTTTAGATGTGTAAAGAAGGTGTAGAAGAAGCGCGAATAAATACCACTGTCCTTTTTCCTGATCAGCTTGCCGATGCCGGATGGGATCACGAGCGTATCATTATAGAAAGGTGGGGGGAAAATCAGGGACGGCAGCTTCGGGTCGATGTCCGAAATCTCATATTTGAGCCAGTCTTTGTCAAGAGAAAGCCTGCAATTAAACTCACCCAGCAATACGTTCAACCTGCCCACCATCGTGAATCTGAAATGATTGCCCTGTCTGACACCGAAAAATCGGCCGGGATATTCCTCACTCATTCCTCGTGAGCGTCTGAGCCAGAAATCGCCGGTTTCGATCTCCCCTTCACTCTGGATAGCTACGGGTGACATTTCCCATGAAAGGTTGTTTTTTTTGTCTTTAACTTCTGTACTGGCATCATTGTAAAGGGTAACGCTGAGAAATTCATTTTCCAGGGTATCCAGGACCCTGCGCTCTGGGATTACATCCAGATAGGTAAGTTTTCCCGGCGTGTTGTCCGGTTTGCACGAAGTGATCATTCCCCCGGTCCCTGCGGCTCCCCCTGCAATAGCTGCTGTTTTGAGAAAATCGCGTCTTTTCATAGTTTATCGGTTAGTGAATCTTCATTTGTTCTTTTTGATCCGTCGGATCATACTAAGGACATTTGCAAGGAGATGTTGTTTAAATATTCTTTACGAGAGTGCTGATTTTCATCTGTTGAAGGAGTGGACAGGCTTACTCAAATTCATTGGAGATAAAATACTTATCTGTATTACAGTAAAATGAACTGTATATCATCAGCGCATTCCGGCTGGTTGCGTAACGGCGGTATACATGAAGTAACGGGGCGGAAGGATAGGTGTCGAGCATGTCGGCCATCTCTGGCTCGGCCGATATAGCCCTTATATCCTGAAAAACATTGATAACCTCAATCTGGTATCTTGCCCGCAGCGTGGAGAAAAGGGAGTCATTGATCAGGGGCTCGTCTAGAAATCCTTTTAAATCAATATCCGGTATGTAAGTGTATTCAAGCATGACGGGATTGTCCTCAACAAAACGCAGCCGGTTCAGGAAGATCGTACCCGCGGCCTTCTCTTCCTCACTCAGACTATAGAAGAAATTTGAGGGCCATTTAATCTGGATAGGATTCTGAAGCAAAATCGTTCTGATCTTACGTTTCGTATCGCCGAGAACATCTGAAAAACCTTTTATCGAAAGAAGCCCCAGAGAATTTCTCTTGATGTTTACAATGCTTCCTTTGCCCTGCTTTTTTTCAATATAGCCTTCATTTACAAGACCGTCAAGCGCCTTTCTCACCGTCGATCGGGTTACATTATACCGGTTGCACAGTTCATTTTCAGAAGGAAGAATATCTCCCTCACGGAAGAGACCGGTAAGGATATCCTTTTTGATATCGTTCTGTAAAAGCTGGTATTGATGAAATTCCATAGGTCAGATTTTTTATCAAAGATACGATTTTTAGACTTGTACGTACAAGTGATCGAGATATTATTTTGGCGAACGGCTGTAATTTTTTTATGGTTGGGTCGTCGTAGTGGTAAAGCGATCGATCAGCAGGAAATTTGAAGTGATAACCAATAAAAAAATGAATATGAAAAAGTTACTTCTCAGTATTGCAGCACTTGCTTTAACAGTGCTTGCTTTTGCCCAGGCCGACCCGGTCGGCGACGTTTTCAGCCGGTATGCCAACAAGGAAGGATTTACCGTAGTTGATATCAGTGGTGATCTCTTTAATATGATCGCTAAAGTGGACCGGGAGGATGAAGGTTTGAAAGACCTTGCCGGAAATATTACGGAACTCAGGATTCTCGTCAATGAGGACAACAAAGACAAAGACTTTCCCGGTTTTTACGAACTCCTTTATGATAAACTTGACAAAAGTGCTTACAAGGAATTGCTGACGGTAAAAGAAAGTGATCAGAATGTAAACCTCATGGTCAGGGAAGATGGAGGGTATATTGCGGAAATGCTGATGATCGTCAGCGGGGATGATAATGTCCTGATGAGGGTGAAGGGTCATTTTAAAATGAGCGATCTCGCCGGCCTGGCTGGTTCCATGCATATGGACGGCCTGGAAAACCTGAAACTGGTAAAAGATTAGGGGATAGTGCCCCGGCTCATGAAATCAGGTGAAAAAGGTTTATTTTTATGGAATAGTAACCGGGTATAAATGAAACATGACATCCATTGAATTTAAAAATATGGTCATTCCTTTTGGGAAAAAATTGTTTCACTTTGCCCGGTTGTTCCTCAAGGATGATGATGAAGCCAAAGACGCAGTTCAAGAAACATACCTTAAACTGTGGAAGATGAAGGATGATATGGCCACAATCAATAATGTGGAAGCATTTGCAATGAAGCTGACGAAGAACTGGTGTCTGGACCGGATTAAGGCAAAGAAGCCCTTACTTGTTGAAACCTATTCGGGACAGTTTGATACCATGGAAGACAGCGCTTCACCATATAAAAAACTTGAGAATGCCGATAATATGCAGATTTTCACGCATTTACTCGACATGCTTACGGAACAGCAACGTTTAATTATTCACATGAGAGATATTGAGGGCTATGAATTTGAAGAGATAGCCGGGGTAACAGGCCTCTCAGTTAACACCATCAGGGTAAATCTTTCCCGGGCAAGGTCAAAGCTCAGAGAGAACCTGATTAAAATTGACAATTATGGACAGGAAAGACATTGACATTCTCCTTCGTAAATATTATGAAGGTGAATCCAGCCTTACAGAGGAGGAAGCCATACGAAAGTACTTTGCTGAGACGGTTGAAATCAGCCCGGATCTTGAGGCAGACAAAAAGCTCTTTGAAATGTATGCCGGTACGACCGCTGATGGGATCAGTGAGGAGGACCTGGTAAACATGATCGGTGAGCTTGAAGAAAAGAAGAGCGGAAAAGTCCTGAGACTGTTTACCCGGCCCGTACTATACAGGATTACAGCTATCGCAGCAACACTTGCTCTGCTCGTGACGATGTTCATTGGTTATCAGTACAAAAGGAACAATCACGGTTTTACTTCCTTCACTGAAACCTATAAAGGCAATCCTGGCCAGGCATATGATGAAACGAAACGGGTACTCTTATTTGTATCTCAACAGTTTAATCGTGGCACCAGTGAACTGGCGAGTATTTCAAAAATAAATGAGCCCGCTGATCAGCTCAAATCGCTGAGAGCTGTGAACAAGAGCCTGGAAAAACTAAAACATCTCGATCTTTTAAATGCTAAACCTGAAGACAATAGTAATTAAGAAAAATGGACGATCGTTGGAAAAAATACGATGTACTCCTGCATGATCATGAAACGGATTAAAAAATATACCATGAAAAAAGTACTTATTCTGTTCGCACTTCTGATACCGGCATTTTTGATGCAGGCACAGAATTCCGCCATCGATAAGCTCTTCGAAAAGTATTCGGGCAGCGACGGCTTCACCACTGTATACATCTCAAAAGCTATGTTCGAAATGTTTGCCGATCTCGACACTTCGCCGGGAGACAAGGATGAGATGCAGAAAACCATCGGCAAACTGAAAGGCATTCGGATCCTTGCTGTTGAGGATGCCCAAAAATTGCCCCAGGGCTTTAACCTTTACAAAGAAGTAATGTCGGCTACAAAAAACTTCAAATACGAAGAACTTATGGTGGTCAAGGATGAAGGCAGCGATGTTCGCTTTCTCATTCAGAAAAGTGGAGGAAGGATTTCTGAACTTCTTCTCATTGTCGGCGGAAATGATGATAATGTCGCCATAAGTATTCAGGGAGATATAGATATGAAGAGCATTTCCAAGCTTTCGAAAGTGATGAATATAGAGGGTATGGATAAGCTGGATAATCTTAAATAGAAAAACCGTATACATGAAAAATTTTTGGGTATCATGCAGGTAGTAGCTACCTTGAAAAACCCTCAGTTTTACTTTTCTCCGTTGCGATATAATAGTGATCCAATCACAAAAAGCTGTTAGTAATATGCATTTTTTGCAGAGAAATATGTTGTTCGTATCATTTTATGCAAAAAAGCCAAGAATATCCAAAATTGTCATACCATTTTTCAGAAATCCACCGAAAGCAGGCTCACTCCTGTGCGGATTTCTGCTGCTGTTCTTCTTTACTTCTCTCAATGCACAGGGATACATCTTAAAAGGCAGGGTTACGGATTCCGGAACAAACCGCCCGCTGGCCTTCGTAAATATTGCTGTGAAGGACACACGCTTTGGATGCACTACCGATATAGACGGACGCTTTTTACTGAAGACTGTACGTAAGCCGGCAATCATCCAGCTTAGTTACCTTGGTTATGAACCCATGGAATACAGGGTGGAGGACCTTGAAGAGTTTCAGGTTATCAAAATGAAAGTCAGTCCGTTGGATCTGGAGGAAGTGGAAGTGTATCCAGGCCGTAACCCTGCACTCAGACTTATTGACAGCGTCCTGGCAAACAGAAAGATAAACGATCCTGAAAGGCTTTCCTCCTTCACGTATGATTCTTACAATAAATTTTTTGTTACCGCGTACAGGAGCACAGGGGAGAAACCAGGACTTTCCATTACTGACACGGTGGATTTTCAGTCGCTAAAATCCGGAAACGGGACGTTGAAAGGCGACTCCGGCACGATCAGGCCACCAATACCTTTAAACCGGATAAATCCTGATTCTGCGACAATTGCTTCCTTCCTGCAGGATACGTCCCTTGTACATCCTCTCCTCCGAAATTTTCTGGCAGATTCCTCCAACCTGCTCAACGTAAAAATAGGCCTGCAATTTGTCAAGGATAATCCCGCACTTTTCAATGATTTTAATTCCGGTTTAAAGAACATACTTCCCAGTCCGGGACAGGAGATAAACGCCATGAAGAATCCTGAACAATGGCTGTCATTATCCGATAGTCTCCTGCATGAACCTGCTGTGCTCCGTTTCCTGGTTCCAGCCATTGACTCGGTATTGGCCGATACGGCAATGATGTCAAAGCTCATCGAAGCGACCGGTCTGGATACATTACTGGCTGACAGATTTGAAGGAGATACTCTTGAATTTGACGACGATGATTTCTCCTTTGACAGGCAAAACTTATTCCTCATGGAAAGCGTCACACGGCGACTTTTCCGTAAACCTGATTTGAGCAGGGAAACAGTGATTGCTACGCGGACCTCGGGTTTGCAGGACCCTCTTTTTATTTTGCTCGCGACACAAATACAGTCGTTTTCATTTTATAAAGAGGTGATTAAAATCGTTCAGAAAAACTATATTAACCCGGTTAGCCGTGGAAGTGCTTCAAAATATTTTTTTCATATCGAAGATACCGTTCTTTACGCCGGAAGCAGGGACACAATATTTATTATATCCTTTCAGCCAAAGCGGAATACCAATTTTGAGGGACTCAAAGGTGTTCTGTATATTAACACAAATACCTGGGCAATTCAGAATGTGATTGCTGCGACTGCCAGGGATGACGAAGCAATCGGGATTAAGATTCAGCAGCAGTATACTTTCGTTGAAGGAAGGCAGTGGTTTCCGGAGCAGCTCAACACAGAGGTGACGTTAAGTCAAAATTCCGTTGTCACCATGAGCGAGGATAATGTGCGTTGGTTTCCGATAGGCATAGGGCGTACATACATAAAGAATGTCGAACTGGAACCCGGCATCCGGCGAAGTGAATTTGACGCTGTGGCGGTTGAGGTGGAACAGAAGGCCACGAAAAGGGACTCGACATTTTGGAATGCCTACAGGTCGGTAGCACTTACGGACAAAGACAGGGAAACCTACCGGTATTTGGACAGTCTGGGCAGGGAGTATAATTTTGATAAATATAGCCGGCAATTTTTCATCTGGAAGTCGGGTTACCTTCCTGTGAAGTTTCTGAATATCAATCTCGGGAATATCCTCATGTATAATCAATATGAAGGCTTAAGGACGCAGCTGGATATCAGGACGAATCAAAATCTTTCAACCTGGTTGACATTGGGAGGTTATCTGGCTTATGGCACTACCGATAAGAGGTTCAAGGGTGGGGGCTCTGCTTCAGTAAGTCTGTTTAACCGGTTTGAACCTTCTCTGGGGGTCTCATACAAAAGAGATATCGTTGCTTATGGTGTGGAAGACATCACTTTTGATCTTTCATGGTTCAGCGATCAGTACCTGCGGCGTTTCCTTATCAGGGAAATGGCTCCTGTTGAAGACATTCAAGCTGATTTTAAGTTCCGGGTGTTCAGATACCAGAAATGGGACATAGCATTGCATCGCCTTTCATATGAATCTGTCGCACCTTTCCTTTCTTCCTACAGCAATGCAGGGGATCCGGAACGGGGTATCTTTACAGAAGCATCAGCCACCCTTCGCTTTGCATATAAGGAAAAGCTGATAAAAACCATGCAACAGGAACTGTTGCAAAGCCTGAACAGGGAGTCGATCCGGACCAGATATCCCGTATTATGGGTGAGATATTCCAGGGGACTGCAAGGGGTGTTGAACGGCGGTTACACTTATAACCGGCTGGATGCAAGGATCGAAAAATCATTCTTCATTAAATATATGGGGACGGCAAACATTATTATTGAAGGGGGAATGATTGACCGGGATTTACCCTATGCCAGACTATTCAATGCTAATGCCTCATACAGACCTTTTACCATTGAGGCACCGAACAGTTTCGGTACGATGCGCATGAATGAATTCGTTTCCGACCGTTATATTTCTGTTTTTTTCATGCATAATTTTGGCAGGTTATTAATCCGTACAAAGCACTTTCAGCCGGAGTTCAATTTTATTACGAATGCCGGTATCGGTGAGAGGTCGGCCCTCACCACAAATGAAAGTCAGGATTGGGCAAAGACCATGGATAAAGGGTACTATGAATCCGGGATCATGATACAGGAACTTGTGAATTTAAAAATTCTAAAGATCGGCTTTGGTGTTTATTACCGTTATGGGCCCTACGGTTTCAGCAGTCCAAAGGAAAATTTTGCCTACAAGTTTTCACTGCACGGGCCGTTTTAGGGATTCCGGGGATAGGAGGGATCCTTTCACAGAGATACCGTCCGGATGCATGTGGCAGCCGGATATTCCCCTGGCTTTTCATTCTGAGACATATTCAACGCTGCAATCCGAAAGCAATTCTAAATGAATATTGGCTCAGGGGATTAAATACCACTTCACATCAGCCAATCGTTTTCAACTCATTGAACGTTCGGCAAAGCCAGCTGATCTGGTCCGCAATGCAGGGAAGATCAAAATCAGAAGGATATTTAGGGATGCATGGAGAGGCATGTGTCACCATAATGTTCGTCCTTTGCGGAAGAAATCGTTTTTATACGATTTCAAATTGATGATACTCACCCGGCACGTTGGATACCGGTTAATCCTTATTCATCCTTATTCATCTCTGGTTCCATTGGTTCCCAGTTCAGCTTCGATGCCCGGATTCCATTCAGTCCCGGATTCAGATAAAAAATATAGTATTCTCCGTCCTGAGACACGATCTCAGGTGCAGCCACCGGCAGTGTACCAATAGTAAAATCATCGTTTCCTACACCAAAATCAAACGGATTGGCTGAAGCGTACTGTGTGTTAAGGCTGTTCTCGCCATATACCTGGTTTCTGAACAGGTAATACCAGCCATCTTTTTTAACCACGAAAGGGCATTCCGACGCACCACCATACCAGTCGGATTGATTTCCTGCTTCTCCACCGGCCGATACCATGACCGGTTCGCTCCAGTGTTTCAGATCGGCTGAGGTACGGCAAAAAACAGCGCTCTTGTATGGCTGTATAATCTTTTGGCCGTTCTCCTCTGTCATTCCCAAATGATCAGTATGCCCGGAATAGTAGCAGTAAAAAAGATTGTGATCGCGAAGAACCATGGCGTCCCTGGTGTTCATAAAGGGTCCTCTGAAAAGATCGGTCTGCCCCCTGTCGTTGATCACCCTTGAGAAAGTTTTTCCATCCGTACTGGTTGCGAGGCAGATCCTGTCCCAGCCTCCGTAAAACATGTACCAGTATCCTTCATTCTGAACACGTATGGAGCCTGCAAACCGCCGGAGGTTTCGCCCTAATGTGGTATCGGCTTCCATGGCAATGCCTTTTGGCTGCCAGTCAGCAGTAGTAAGGGAGCTTCCTTCCCATCGATACAACAGCCTTGTTTTTTCTCCACAGCCGGTATTTCTGATACATGACCAGAGCTGCCATGTGCCGTCACCCGCCTGCCAAACGGCAAAATCCACAGGTTGTTGCCTGTCTGTGTTGTAGCTTCCCAGGTCGGGATTTCCTGCGACCTGCCACCATTCTGTATCAATTGCAGGAGTGGATCTTTGAATCGTTGGTTCAGAATTGCATGCAGCCAGGGCGAAAAGGAGAAGAAGGAAAAGAGTTGTTTTCATAGGTTCATCAATATATTCAGGGTAAATTGAGGTTACCGGATTATTCATACGGTGAGATAATATAAACAAAATTAATTATTTTTCTTACTTTTCACCACGGCAATATTCAGACAATTAAATGATTATCAAGTATTATAAATAGAGCATCAATGAAAAGGACAGCATTTAAAATGAAATTGAAACCGGGAGCAAAAGAAGAATATATCCGGCGGCATCTCGAAATATGGCCTGAACTGAAAACCTTGTTGCACGATTCCGGCGTGCAGGATTATTCGATCTTTCTGGATGAAGATACCCATACGCTTTTTGCAGTCCAGAAGACCGGGGGCAAAAACTCTCAGGATCTTGGAAAATATGAAATTATGAAAAAGTGGTGGTCGGCCATGGCCGATCTCATGGAAACAAATCCTGATTTTTCTCCGGTCAGCCTTCCGCTTTTGGAAGTTTTTCATATGGATTAGAAATGATACGTCTGGCAACTGCCAACGGGGATAAGGTCTATTCTTATGAAGGTCGAAATAACGGACATAATCCTGTCCGGTCAGTATGCTACAGTGAGCACCCTTCCGGATCTGGCGCTGATATCAACAGACACATAGGTAAAACTACGATATTTCCTGCCTTAAAATATATTTACCACAATGCCTGAAATATGAAATACATAAAAATTCCACTTGCCTGTTTCTTCGTTATCGTGTCCGCCTGCAAACCGGCTGTCGAGAATAATGCAGGTCCCTGGCCTGAGCAGACTTCTACAAACCGGCCCTGGACGAGATGGTGGTGGATGGGGAATGGAGTGAACAGAACTGATCTGGGGCATCTGCTGGAAAAATACCATGAGGCTGGTTTTGGCGGTGTGGAGATCACGCCGATTTTTGGTGCCATTGGATTCGAAGATCAATACATTGATTTTCTGTCTCCGGAATGGATGGATGTTCTGAATTACACGACGGAGAAAGCTGAAACATATAACATGCAGGTTGACATGAATCTTGGCACCGGCTGGCCTTTTGGCGGCCCGCAGATCACCGCCAGGAATGCAGCTTCAAAGCTGATCATTCAAACTTATAAATGCCACGGCGGCAGCTTCAGCCGAAAGATCACCATTAACGATAGTGCGCCGCAGGATACCGTTGCCAAACTTCTTGCACTTACCGCATATGACAGAACAGGAAGGAGACTCTCGCTGCTGGATAAATTGGACTCTACCGGTCGTTTGAGCTGGACTGCCGATAAGGGAGAATGGATAATATTTGCTGCATTCGGGGGTAAAACCGGACAGCAGGTGAAGCGGGCTGCACCAGGTGGTGAAGGATACACCATGGACCATCTGTCAATAGATGCTCTGAATCAGTACCTTGGCAGGTTTGATGATGCGTTTGGGAAGCAATCACCGCAGGTCAGAGGTTATTTTAATGATAGTTATGAAGTATACGATGCTGATTTTTCAGACTGTTTGTTCGATGAATTCCAACAACGCCGTGGATATGACGCACGTTTATATATAAGGGAACTTGTAAGTGCCGGGAACAGTGATAGTGTGCGTCGTATACAGGCTGACTACAGGCGGACCATGTCAGAAATGCTGCTTAATAATTTCACATTACCCTGGAGTGCATGGATCCATGGGAAGCATGGGTTGTCGAGAAACCAGGCACACGGTTCACCGGGAAACCTTTTGGATCTTTATGCTTCCGTAGATATTCCGGAATGTGAGACGTACGGATATACCCGGTTTCCAATTCCCGGGCTTCATGAATATACCTTTGATACCCTTAACGTCCAACCCGATCCATTGATGATGAAATTTGCAACATCCGCGGCAAATGTAATGGGCAAAAAGCTGGCCTCATCCGAAACTTTTACCTGGCTCGGGGAACATTTCAAAGTGCCCTTACAGGAATGCAAGGCTCAGGCTGAAGTGGCTTTCCTGGCCGGCGTCAATCATATCTTTTATCACGGAACAACATATTCACCTGAATCTGTAGCCTGGCCGGGATGGCTTTTTTATGCATCCGTGAACTTTGCGCCTTCCAATTCCTTCTGGCCGCATCTCAGCGGTCTGAATGATTATATCACCCGATGCCAGTCTGTTTTGCAGTCAGGTCATACCGGGAATGATATTCTCCTATACTGGCCTGTGGAGGATGCCTGGCATACAAACGGTAAGCTCGATATGCAGCTCTCTGTGCACAACATCGGAGAATGGCTTCAACCGACAGCATTTTATAAGCTGGCCAGGTCATTGACGGAAAAAGGATTTGCCTTCGATTTTGTTTCCGACCGGATGATTAGCATGGCCGGGGTAGTAAATCATGCGATCAGGATAACTGGTGACGGCACAGCATACAAAGTCATCGTTGTACCTGAGACCAACTACATGCCCCTGGCTACCCTAAATCATCTCCTGCTCCTGGCGGAGAAAGGAGCTGTTATCATATTTGAAAGGCTCCCGTTCGATGTTCCGGGTTTCAGTGAGTTGAAGTCAAGGAAGGATTCTCTACATTCATTATTGGCAGGGCTGTCCATGAACGATTCAGGCCTCACCCCTGAAATTCATAATTATGGAGAAGGCATGATTATACTGTCGCATACCTTGCCGGGGGCGCTCCACATTGCCGGAGTTAAGGAAGAAGAACTGGTTAATTCGGGGCTGAAATACATTAAAAAGGTTGACGGTGGTGATACGTGGTACTACCTTGTGAATCACACTTCAGACACAATATCGGAATATGTGGCCCTGAATGCTACCGGCAGGTCGGTGATAATTCTTAATCCACTCGACGGGAGGTTTGGGAAAGCGACCTATTCCAACAAACTTGGAATGACCCGCGTCAGACTTAATATGAAACCGGGGGAAGCCCTGTTTATTCGTATCTCAGCCAGGGATCATATTCATTCCGTCAAATGGGACTATCTCTTTCCTGAGGACAGAGTAATTGAGATCAATGGGCCATGGAAACTGTCGTTCACGGAAGGAGGTCCACTGATTCCCGATAACCGGGAAACAGACAGCCTGATATCCTGGACAGAATCGTCAGACAGCGCTTTAGTATGGTTTTCAGGAACTGCACGGTACCATACAACGTTTGTTTTAGACAGCCTGAACAGTGATGAATACATCCTCGATCTGGGAGATGTGCGTGAAAGCGCCAGGGTTTGGGTGAACGATAAAGATGCCGGCATAGTCTGGAGTGTGCCTGCGCAAGCCCGGATCGGATCATTTCTTCATGAAGGGGAAAACAGCCTTGAGATAGAGGTAGCCAACCTTATGGCAAACCGGATCATTTATATGGATACACACGGTCTTACATGGCGAAACTTCCATGAGATCAATTTTGTAGACCTGACCTACAGACCGTTTGATGCTTCTACCTGGCCATGGATGCCTTCAGGACTTCTTGGCCCCGTAAAAATTATACCTCTTTGTGTTGATCAATGAGAATTCCTGCGGAGATGGAGAAAGTATCCGGCAATACTGAAATTCAGGTGGAGATAATATTCTCCGGGAGAGAAAAGCTATTGGGCTGCAGACTTTTTTTGATGGATATTTCTGCCTTCCCTGACGATGATCCCAATCATTTCATTGATGTCTTTTTCTGAAGTCCTGAAATTTACAATACAGCCTCTCAGACAATACCTTCCAGATATTACAGCATTCGACAGGAACATTTCTCCCTGTCGTTGGATTTCGTTCAGCAACTCTTCATTCAGTTCATTCAGATATTTTTCTTTCGCTTCCTCGTTCATTTTTAAAGCCTGAGGCACGTATCTCATGGTAGCGATGCTGAGGTTTTGAGTCACCGCTTCAAGCTCCGGATGATTTACAGCTTTTTTATAAAACAGCTCTGAAAGCCTGATATCTTCGGCTATCATCTCTATATACCCTTTACTTCCAACCTGTTGAAGGGCCATCCAGACTTTCAGCGCTCTGAAGCCTCTTGAATTCTGAAGGCCGAATTCATAAAAATTTGTGGTACGTTCTTCATCGTTACTAAAATTGTAATAATCCGGATGTGAACTGTAAGAATTGATAAGATGCTGCGGATTTTTCACCAGTGTGCAGCCAACTTCAAGTGGGGCATACAGCCATTTATGTGGATCCAGTGCCAGGGAATCTGCCTCCTCAATCCCATCAAAGAGATTCCCGAGGCCAGGAAGCGCCGCAGCGGGTATTCCATAGGCACCATCGATATGGAACCATAACCCGTATTTTTTACAGACCGAGGCAGTCTGATAGAGATTATCCACAACACCGGTACTCACATCACCTGCCGTACCTACAACCATAAAGGGCTGTTTCCCGCAGGCCAGATCCCGCTGAATGGCTTTTTCCAGGGATCCGGTATCAAGCCTGTAATGCTCATCCAGGGGAATCCACCGAAGCGAACTTTTTCCATGCCCAAAAAGCACAACGGCCTTTTCAATCCATGTGTGTGTGGTTTGTGGGCAATAAATCACCATTTCGGCAGGAAGATGCCTCAGTCCAACCTCTTTTAGCATTTCCGGCGCTTTGGCTGTACGGGCTGCCAGGAATGCCGTAAAATTCGCCATGTTTCCTCCGCTTACAAGAATACCACCGTAACCGGAAGGAAGACCGATAAATTGCGAAAGCCATTGAATTGTTTGTTTTTCGATCGCTGTGGCCACCGGACTTAAGATATTTGCACCGACATTCGGGTTGACGGCTGATGCGAGCAAGTCAGCCAATGCACCGATGGGAGCGGGGGAGGATGTGATATAGCCCAAAAATTTAGGATGCCCGTTGAAAAGTGAATGGTGGAGGAGGAGATCCGCAGTACGGGAGATAAGATCGGCCGGTGATATGCCTTTTTCCGGAAGTTTAGAATTTCCAAGAATTGATTGGATCTGATCCGGTGATTCGCCGCTTGTCACGGGTCCATCACCTATTGATTCATTGAAATTGGCTATGATGTCAACAAGCTCATGTCCTATTCTTCTGAACTCGGTGCTGTTGATTTCGAGGGGCGATTTGCGGGATTGTTGCATAATTTTATTCATCTGTTTCTGAATGAATCAAGGAAGAGTTCCAATAAAACAGAAATAGAGAAAAACGGTTGATGCAAATAAAACTTATTATTTAAAAATATAACCAGTGAGCCCTGACTTTGCCCGTTGAATTGTATTCCAGTGCAGGGAATGGCAGTTTGATAAATGTTAGTCCCTTCAGGAGGATACTGGCAATTTTCGAATGAGGATTTATTTTTGTCCAGTCTACATCCAGGGAAAGAAAAAACTGTCTGTAGCGTGTTGCCGGGGGTATCTCAACACCTTTATAGCTTGTAATATTGGTGTATTCACCATACATACCATTCGCACCATAGCCAGCTGCCAGACTAACCCAGGAGGGAAGAAGTGCCTTATGGATGAGACAGTTCACGGGCACGGTTAGCCAGTAGGTATGTCCGTTGTAGTCGGATAGTATTCTGTCGGCAGCATTTTTCCCAAGGTATCCGTTGGCATGCACCGAGTATACAGATTCTGAGTAGCTGAACTTATACCTTAATAACTGTTCATGAAAAAGGAATTCCTGCCCCACCACCAGGCTGGCTCCCAGGGTATTGGCTGCCATATCTCCCCATGAAAATCCCCAGCCTTCATGAATGCCGTCCATGATTTCAATTGGTGTTTGAAGGATAAGTCCGAGGGACCCGCCGTAAATCAGCGCTTTTGACTTAGACATTCCTGTTTTTAACAGCCATTGGTATCCTATATAACTTTCCACATAGGCACCAAATGCATGTCCGAATTTATCGACCTGAAGGTATCCGGAATTATCATTATAAAAATGAAACGGAACGACATCGCGATCTTGATACCAGGTATTCTGAAGGATAAGCATTGCCCCGGCGTAGTACGCGGTCTCCAATGATATGGCTTTGTACAGAACCTTCCTGTTTATTTGTTCGGGGATATCTGTGGAGATACTGTCCTGGGCCTGAGATTTCAGGCTAAGTAGTATGAGTATGATAAATAAAAGGGGCAATACCGATTTTTGCATTCGAAAAGGATCATGATGAGCAAAGATGCAAAAAAAAACAGCAATCCAATCACATTTACCCCGCTCCCTGTGAAGCAGGCTCTATTGGGGCCATCCAGGATGATACCCCTTTGGTATTCAGTTTCCTGCGGTATATCTTCCCTGCTGATATAGCATAGAGGATGTTGTGATCCTTCCCTCCAAACGTCACAGCCGTGACGGGTCCTGAAGGCAGTGTAAGAATTGCCCTCACACGACCGTTCTGATCACACACCTGGATTCCCATTTTGGTGGCCACGTAGAGATTGCCATTTTCATCGAAGGTCATGCCGCCGTTTTCCTCAAAGCTGTAATTGTCGGTGTTATGAAGCCAATAAAAACGTTGGCCATCCATCAGGCTGCCCTCGTTGTTGATCACATAGCTGTAGATCCATTCGGAATGTTGTTCTGTCTGCATCAGAAGGTGATGATTGGGATAAATTGCGAAGTAGGATCCACCAAAACGAAGTCGATGGATACGGTGCTTTCCACCGCCTGATTTGATTTGCCAAAGGGTACTTTCCCTGTCATCATAAACGCGTGTCATGTAAATATCCTTCTCCGGAGTGACCTCAAGATGGACCGCATTCTTCATCCCTGAGGCAACAACCTCGTTCTTCCCGGGACCCCATGCAGTAATGGTGCCCCTTGAACTGGCGATATACAGTTCATTACTTCCGGAACCGATGAGATGATCACCATCTCTTAGTTCCATTTTAACGGAAGCTTTATCGGATGGATCCAGTTTATATACCTCACCCTTTTCATCCTGGAAATGTATGTTTCCGGCTTTATCAGGGAATAATTCTCCTGTGGCGGTGACAGGAAGTTTCAAAGAGTTCCAGCCTTCATCCTTTAGAAGAATGGTGGTAAGCATATCATTCAGAGAGGTACCCTGCTGAACTTTTGCCGGCCATCCCTTCCAGAGCCAGCGCATGACATCAGGGAAAATCCCGGTGGCGTCTTTACCATCATGTCCGCCCCGTCCCCAGAGATGATTGACCTCATACCCGGCAAAATTCAAAGCCGATTCCATCAGGAGATTAGCTTCAAACCAGCTTCCGAACAGCGGGTTCCAGGCATCATAAATCCCGTCCTGGAGATAGATTCGCAAAACTTTGGGCTCCGTCTTTCGGATCAGTGCCGGGTAGTCGTTTCCTCCCCGCATGGATACATAGGTACCTATAGCGCTGAATACCCTGCTGAAGGCATCCGGCCGTTGCCATGCTGCCGTAAATGCACAGATGGCGCCACTGCTTGCTCCGGCAATGGCACGGTCGTTGGAATTTTTGGAGAACCGTATTGGCCTGCCGTCACTGGTCTTTTGCTTTTCTGCATCGGGCAATAATTCGTCAAGCAAAAAGCCGACAAAGGTATCGTCGGTTCTGTCAAATTCATTGCTCCGGTTGTACCTTAACGTTTTATTATCATCGTTGACTACCTTTCCTGATCCGACAAAGACGCCAATGGTCACCGGCATCTCCCCGCTGGCGATCAGGTTATCGAATACGACCGGTGCATTGAACTGGATACCGTCCATATTGACATACAGGCAGGCAGGTTTATCCGGTGAATAACCCGCCGGGACATAGATCCAGTAAGTTCTTACTGTACCGGGATATATTTTTGAAGCTGAAAACTGCCGTTCAATGATCTCACCGGCTTTGATGCTGCTGTCGCGCTGTGTGGCCGGATCGAACGGATAGGCGGTGTTTGGTTTTTCCTGGGCACTGACCAGGTATCCCATCAATGACAGGAGAATGAGGAAGCTTAGTTTTTTCATCGTATTCGGGAATATAACATTCTTCAGAACTTAACATCAGAACCTGAGAAAGGTTTTTACCTTACAGAGGACTGGTGCGATTGAATGACCTGCCATTTCCCGTCAATTCTCTCATAAACAAATGACCATAAAAATTTTACATTTGTGATACTTCCGGAAGAACCATTGACTTTTGCTACACCACCGGCAGTAAGCAGTGCAATGTCAGGGGAAAGTACCGTGATCTTTTTCTTTTGCACAGTAAAAACCTGGTTGATCACCCTTCCCGAATTTTGCTTATAGACAGTCATCAGGGAATCAAACGAGGCAAAGTATGTACCGTTGGTAATAAAGCCGGCGTGGTTCCTGTCATCAACCCCTTCGCTTAGCGCGGTTAAATCAAGTTTACCCGCTGCTTCAAGCATGGCCAGAAATTGTGTGTCGATTTGTTTTTCAATGTCGAATCTCTGTTTATCCGAAATTTTTTGTGCGGATAGATGCGAAGAACAACTAATCAGGATCATGAAGATCCATATAGGGAGGAAAGATTGTCTCATGGTTTGAAGTAGATATAATTTGATTCATGAAGGCCGGTTGTGAATAATAAAAAAGCGATTGGTTTTATTGGCTGGTTTTCTTCGGTTAGTTACAATTTGGATGTGCGTTTGGCGTGGTTACCTTTGGATAAAGTTACAAAAAAGTGCAAAAACAGAAAAGGATGGCATGATCTTGGGCCCCGGAGTCCGGGTTTTGGGCAATTAATTTACGCTACCTTCGTCAAAATTGGGCATCAACCATTTCAGTAGTTGATAACTTTTCATCAAAAAGTGGAAAACGGGACGCTGAGATTTGGGGGGTGAAAGTCATTAAGGGTCGGTCGGTTGGTCGGCGGGGGTGGGACCCACTATACCGAAGCTCCTTTAAAACAACGAAGCCCCTCCCATGTCATTTGATGATCTGCCTACCCTGAAGCTCCGGTGGACAAGGTTTGGGGATGGATTTAAAGACCACTGTCCTATTCATAGGCGTGACCATGGATATCGTAATTGAATGCCTCCGGCATAGGGGATGGCCCAATCGGAATTTTACCAATTCGTGGCCCAAACCATGACCAATGTTGGTGAATGCCCTGGAATGGAAATATCATTCCACTCCCCACCTCTCTTCCTAACTTCCTTCTCCTAACTTCCTAACTCCATCACCTTCCCCCCCTCACTCCCCCGCAGTATTCACCTCAATCCAATACCCATCCGGGTCCTGAAAGTAAACCTGATGGATGCCATCCGCACGAACACTAATTTTGTCCTTGTTCCCCGGCCAGTCGGTAAATTCCACCTTCATAGCATGCAGATTCAAAATAAATGATGAAAGGTCTGCAACGGAGAAGGCGATATGTACAGATTTGTTGATACTTACGGCTTTCCCTGCATTTGAAATCAGATGCAGCTCTTTACCATCGCCGATGGAAAACCACCTGATGCCGGCTGCCTCTGTACGATTTGTTATCTCACTCAATCCCAGTACTTCACTATAAAAATTTGCCGAACGATTGACATCCTTTACGGAGAGTGAAATATGATTCAGGGTTAATACAGGCCTGGCTGCAACCTGTCCGGCAACCAGGAAGTGAAACGAGGCGAGGATCGTGATTAAGATCAATTGTTGCAATGCTGTAAACTTCATGTCATGTGATTTTGGAAGAATGAATATCCTTGATTTGAGGTATTAACAATCAGTAAACGAATTAGTTGCAATTGCCGTCGGAATCAACGGACAACAAAATGGTACAGGATGGAAAATTGCCGTCACTTTTTTATCCTATTTACTCATATCTGTAATTGCAGTGCTCCGACAGATGCAAAAGGATTAAATCTTTCGGGGGATTACGTTTAGATCTCAGATTTTTCAACAGGAAGAAAACCTATTGTTCCGATCCGGATGTTACTTTTAGAGTATGAAGCCCAGACTGAAATTACCGATTAGACCCACAGACATGGCATTTTTATTTTCCAGCAGTCCCACACCAAATTCAAAGCCCCAGAACCCATCACTGCCCAGGGTTCTTTGAAAACCGAAAACGGGACCTGCGGATAAGCTGGGCTGGGTAAGCGTGAGTGTAAAAGGTATACCTAAATAAGTACCTGAAAAATTATCAGTCCGTTTCCCCATGATTTTTCTATCTTCCAGATGGCTGTAAAAGCGTGGTTCTATGGTGAAATTTGGATATATATGTAGACTTGATCTTGTCTGATCGGTAATACTTGAATACGTAGATGTATAGGATATTCCGGCCCACAAATGAAATACAATGCTTGACGATTCGGAAGCTTTCTTCTCCAGCATCAGGCCTGGCACAATAAAACTTAGTCGGACCGTGGATTTTGGTTGCAGCCTTTCCACACTTACCATTGGGTATTCGCGGCCGAAGTCATTCCGAATAATTGATTGTATATTTTCTTTTTCAATGAAGGTGGATATACCCTTACCATTCTCTTCCGGGATGATAAAATATATATTCAGACTGTCCTCACTTGTAATCTGGCAATGATAAGAGTTTCCGCTTTTCAGCACGATATAGTCCTGGGAAAACACTGAAATGGAGCTGAATGAAAGCAGTATTGCAAGTATAATGAGTTTCATAAATTGTAATTTAAGCTTGTATCCTTATCAGCTGAAGCGGCAATGGTTCAGGAGCTGTTGACCGACTCAAAATCTAAGATAGCAAAATTTAACAGCTTCCTATGGCAGGAGTGCAGAATTTTTATAAAAGGAGTTTCAGTCTCTCAAAAAACTTTTTCACACACCACATTACTCATTAAAATTATTCTACTTTTAACCTTCAATTACCAACCCACCTCCTAACCATGAAGATTATCCGTCTGATGGCAGCATTCCTGCTGCTTCTCCAGTTTCCAGCAATATTTTATGCACAAAAATCCGATGCATTGCATCTTGATAAACAAGGGCAGTTATACTCGCGCTGTTTTAGCGTTATGGCTTTTCATAACACCTATTATCAGGGCCGCCGTGGTGCGGTTGAGCTGGTCATTCACGGCGATCGCGTAGCATCAAACGGTGATATCCGGCTCGAACCCATTCCCATTCCGGAGGCTTTTGATATCCCCATGCCGGAGTTCGTAAGCTCCCGGACTGACAGTCTCCAGGATGAGATTTTTATCGATATGGATTATTCAAAACTTGGCTTTAAATACCATATAAATCTTAAGGGTGAGGGTGAGAACCTCAGGATCAGGGTACATACCGAAGGGGAAATTGCTGACAGTCTGATCGGGAAGCTGGCTTTCATCATGGAGTTTTTCCCGGGCACCTATAAAGGCAAAGCATATTTTATGGATGGCAGGGAGGGTATATTCCCTTACCAGTTCAACGGGCCTCGTGATTATCGGAACAGTGAGCTGGAAGCAGTGCCAATGGCCAGCGGCACGAAGCTTTCCCTTGCACCGGACGACGGCATGCATCATCTCACTATTGAAGCGGTGAAAGGTCAGCTCGATCTCCTTGACGGACGTGGAAGTACAAACCACAAGTGGTTCATTGTACGTAGTCTTCTGCCCGGTGATGATCATGGAAATCAAACAGAGTGGCTCATAAAGCCTGAAATCCATGACAGCTGGAAAAGTGAGGCAGTTGTGGGGATATCACAAATCGGATACCAGTCTTCCCAGCCTAAGGTTTCGGTTATCGAAATGGATAATACCGATGTTCCCGACACTGTTTATCTTTATCGTCTAAATAAGGACGGCGGACAGGAAGTGATAAAATCAGGCGTTCCGGTAATATGGGGGCCCTATTACCGGAAAACTTATGCCCGGTTTGACTTTTCATCTGTGAAGGAGGAAGGTATCTATTTTATCCGTTATCGCAACAGGAATACGGAGTCATTTATAATCAGTCCGTCGATTTACGAGAGTGAATTCTGGAGACCAACACTGGAAACTTTTATCCCGGTGCAAATGTGTCACGTTTCTGTTTGGGACCGTATGCGGCTCTGGCATGGTGCATGTCATCTCGACGATGCGCTCCAGGCACCTCCGGACAAGATACATTTCGACCATTACCAGATGGATAACAAAACCAATACAAAATTTAAAGCGCTTGAGCATATTCCTGGATATAATGTGGGGGGCTGGCATGATGCCGGCGATAATGATATTGAATCTCCTTCGAATACATCCACACTATACACCCTCAGCCTTACGGTTGAGGAATTTGGCGCCGGTTCCGATCAAACCAATATTGATGAAACCTTGCGGAGTGTCAGACTCCATGAACCCGATGGGAAACCCGACCTCATACAGCAGATAGAACACGGAGTCGCTTATGTAATGGCTTGTTACCAGAACTTTGGTCACTACACCCGCGGAGTTATCTGCCCCGATTTTGAACAATACCTGCAAATGGGCGATGCAGCCTCTCAAACCGACGGACTGATTTATGATCCTTCACTTTCCGGTGAAGAACGTACCAGAGACCATTCCGGGAAACAGGACGACAGACTGGCATTTACAAACTACCGTCAGTCGTACGAATATGAGGCGGCTACAGCGCTTGCAGCAGCTTCACGGGCATTAAAGGCTTACAATGCTGCTCTATCAGCAGAATGTCTGAATACTGCCCTGACCATTTGGAAGAATGTGAACAATGCAACGGCGGAAGAAGATTCACCACGATACGCCCGCTACCAGGGATCCAGGAAAAAAATGGTTGCTGTTGAACTGTATCTGTGTACAGGAAGTGATGAATTCAGAGATCTGTTGCTGGAACCCATCGAAATGACAGGCCGGTTTGGCAGCTATTCACTCTGGTCCTTTAGCAGGGTGGTGGATAAGATCGGTGATAAGAATTTTAAAAAGCGGTTCGATAGTGCGCTGAAAGAATATAAGACGACGTTTGAAGGTGAACTGAATAAAAGTCCCTACCATGTTATGCCGATTCACAGCATGTTTGGTACCGGATTTAATTTCATCGGCGTTGCCCAATCACAGTATTTCCTGCACAAATACGCTCCCGACGTGGTGAGTAGTGATTTTATTTATGATGTGATCAGCTATATGCATGGCAACCATCCTGTATCAAACCATTCGCTCGTGACAGGTGTAGGAGCGAAGTCCATCACCTCCGCGTACGGGATCACAAGGGCTGATCATTCCTATATTCCGGGCGGGATATGTGCCGGCCCACTTGTGATCTACCCTGATCTGATTGAATTTCAGATTGAAGATCCGTTCTTCTGGGTTCAGAAGGAATATACCATTGCCTCCGGATCGTCGTATGTTTTCCTGATGAAAGCGGTTCAAAAGATGGGAGAATAGTTCACGTGATCAAATGATTTCCGCCACCAGCCTTCTCATTTTCTCCAGTGCTGTTCTTGCAACCGTTTCCGGGTCCTGTTCCCAATAATCCTTGTTGAACACTTCCACGGAGAGGACTTTCTCACCTCCCATCGCGGCAAGTGAGGTAAGTATTTGCTTCATTGGAGCGATCCCGTCGCCCGGGTAAACACGGTCACTGTCTTGTTGCTCCTCCCGTGGAATTCCGGCAGGATAATCGTTCATATGGAAGACTTCGAGAACATCTCCGCGAAACATATTAAGCGCTTCGAAACCTGATCCGCCCCGGAAAAGATGAAATACGTCGGCAAGAATATGTACGTCAGGATCTGCCGCTATGGCACAGATCATGGCCGCCTGACCAATGTGGAACAGATAGGGTGAAGCACCCCAAAATTCCAGCTGGGGCATGACACCTGTCTGACGGCCGAGGGCGATCAGTGAGCGGTACTGTTCACCGGCCAGAAATAGGTCGAGGGCCTCATCGCCACTGACACCTGATGAGGGCGCCGCTATACGTGTGCAGCCCAGTGAAGCCATGAGTTCCATATCACTTTTCATTTCTTCGACGCCCGCTTTGCGTTTAGTATCATCCCTCGACAGCCATGTGGCAAAGCCAATGGCATCTTCTACCTTAATGCCGCTGTCGTTTATGTACTTTTTTAATTCACCTACAGCGTGGCCTTCCTTTAGATAGGATCTGATATCTCGCACCCATAATTCAATACCATCATAGCCTGCCCTGGCAGCAGTATCGATGTATTTTTTAACTCCTGCATTATTTCCGCTGATGGTCGCCGTATTCAATGAATACCTGAACTTTACAGGTTTTTTGGCTGTCTGTGTTGCTGCCAGGGAATCCTGCCATGACAAAGTACCAGCAGCCAGGGCGGCGCCGGTATATGTAAGCATTTTGCGTCTGGTAATCATCTTCGTTTCTGATTTTTGGTTGGATCCTGGGATTTACCTACTGCAAAATGATATAGATATAATCACTTGGCAGTTTGAGTTTCACATTCCCGTTGTCTTTCATCAAAGGGATACGATGAGCCTCATATCCGGCGGTATTGAGTAGTATTGCCTCTTTGAGTCCGGGATTCTTCAGACTGATCTCTACGTCGATTGTCTTGCCCAGCCAGGGCATATGTCCGGTGTTTAGTATCTTATATCCCTGAACCGAATCTTTGCCCATGCGGTAACTTGCGGCTTCCTCTTCCCAGCCGGAGGGTCGGAAGGTCGGTCCGGCCTGTAGCAGAATTTTGGATGATTTTTCAAGGTCTTCCCCATCCATAGAAACCAGTTCAACGGTTATATACTTGTTTTCTGATGATATCGTCAGATCCCCAAGCTTGTATTCTTTACCTGGCGAAAGGAATCCCGATATGGCTCTTGCTTTGGGAGTATTCAGCGTGAAGATCCCCAGGCCGTAATCCAGACTCATTTCTCCCGTGGTACTCTTCACCGTTTTCCTATCCATGTCGATAAGTTCGCTAAGTCCAGGGAAGAGGCTTACTCCGGGTTTTTCAGTTCCATATTTTACCTCAACACGCCCGGTTAAATAGGCCAACGGATTCACTTCTGTTCTGTCAGATCCCGGTTTCGTTTCATACCCTGCATCGCGGTTCGGATCATAGCTGTTTTCTTCTGAAATTACGGGGATGTCCCTGTTGTACAGTTGATCCATTGTACGTTCTTCATGAACCACAGTCTTTCCCTGCCGGATATAATTCAGCCTGAATATGAGCGCATTAGCAGGGAACATCAAAGCTCCCCCGGGAGTTGAATACGTCCACCGGTTCATCGGATGGAGATTTTCGCCCAGGCTGATGCGTGTCAGATACGGGTCAGGATCCATAGTAATGGCATTGATTACAAACCAATAATAGGATGCAACGCCGGAAAGAGAGCTGTAGGCTGCAATCAGCAGGGGTGCTTCCGACTGATATTTATTCGGTAGGTTCCACCCACTTTCGGTGACAAGCATCGGATAGCCTGTCACCTGTTTGATATTGACGGGAATTTCAATGGGATTTTGCAATGCTGATTTTCCCTGGTAGTAATGGCCGGTATCGATTCGCCATCCCGAATTCTCACCGACATGTCCGGGATCAAAATAACGGTTTACCGCTTCCACCTCGCATGATGTATAGGTAAATCTTTCCAGGTCGTTAAGCCTTAGCTGATCGGCTGTTTTCCAGTTGCATGCATTGATGAGCTGCTTACATCCCAAAACGTCACGGTAGAAATCGTGAATCTCTTTATAAAAGTTATATTGTGTCTGAGTGAAGAATTCAGTCTGGTCCTTCATCCTAACTTGTTGTTCATCAGGTACAGCCTGTGTCATTTCCCAGGTGCTGAAAATATCAAAGAGTTTCTTTCCATTATCGTCACCTTTCAGCGTAAAGTTGTTCCAATTACGCAGTGTATTTTCATAGCCGCCGTATTTTTTCATAAGCCATGCGGTGAACTTTTTCCTGATAAGAAGCTTGAGTTCAGGTTTCACGTTCTGCATGGTCCAGAAAAAAACGCCATCTTCATTTTTCACCTGGATCAGTGCTACTGCCGGTTCATCACGAAGTGCAATACCGGTATAGGGATTCGGCGTTGTGTAAAGATATTTCACCCAGGTTTTGTAGGCTTCCTTAAGGCGGTCGTTAAAAAACATAACTCCCCAAAGGTTGTCAGTCCCGGAATAACCGTCGATGCCCCATTTTTCCGGCACCCAGCCTCCCATATGTCCATTATGAGCCCAAAAAGGTGATATGGTGGTGTATATGCCCTCCCTTTTCATAAATGCTACGGTTTTCCATATCGCCCTCACTTCAGCCGTATCAACCTGGTTAATCTTCGTGTCTTTGCCGGCAGGATTAATGGAACCGTGAATCCTTATCATATTCACGCCAATCTTGGCCAGGAACCTGGCATGCCTTTGCATGTCTTCATCGCTAAGCCGACGGGCATTTACGGCATCATTGACGGACCAGAACCGGATCTCCTTACCATCACCACCGGCAAAGCTGTTACTGTCGGCTGTAAGGCTGATAAAGCCATGTTGTCCGGCTTCATCTTCATTCAGATATCGTAGGTCGAGGAGGGCGTCTTCTGTAAATTGATCCTCCGGGTATTCAACGTCGAAGGTATCCGGTCGGGGAGAACATGCACCGAGAATCAGCAATAGCGAAAAAATAATGAAACGTGTCTTCTGTGAAATCATTAGATTCTTCTGTTATGTTGATGTACTATTATAATTGTGTACTCAGTTTCGTCCTCTTGCATTGGACAAACTGTTTCAGACAGCGTCAACTCCTGAATTCCCCCACCGCTTCGAACATTGCGAGTACATTTTCGACCGGCACATTCGCCTGAATATTGTGTACGGTGTTGAAAACGAATCCGCCACCTTCAGAAAATATCCTGCAGGTATCCCGTACCTGAGCTTTTACCTCTTCCGGAGTCCCGAATGGCAGAACATATTGGGTATCCACACCACCCCCCCAAAAAACGATATGCTCACCATACGTTTTCTTGAGATGGGCAGGGTCCATTCCGGCGGCATTGATCTGTACCGGGTTGATAATATCAAAACCAGCATCGATGAACAGCTGCATGAAGGGTTCAACGGCACCGCATGAATGTTTAAAGGTTTTCCATCCGGTGTTCTGATGGATCCAGTCATTCACCCTTTTATAGTAAGGGGCATAGAGTTCGTTAAACACTTCAGGCGAACAGAACTGCGAATTCTGAGTACCGAAATCGGTACCGCAGATAAATACGGCATCTATGGTATCGCCCATGATTGGTGCATATTTCTCGTAGTTGGCCAGTGCTATGGAAGTCTGCTTGTCAAATATGGCATGGACATATTCAGGACGCGCAATCGTCGACATATACCATTCCGAAATGTCCCGGATACCTTTCGGATCAGGCAGTTGCATTGCAGGGACGAGGGCGATATCACCAAGTGCAGTACCGCCGAAGGTAGCAATGATTCCTCTTTCAGAATTCCTGGCCTCTTCAGCACGCGACTTCCAGTATGTGAGGTCGGCATCAGTGAGGTAGTTGAATTCTTCAAGGTTATCGGCAGGGTCGAGCTTAGCATCATCGATAGGATGCTGACGGATTAGAGCGTCGAAGAAGTAGCTGTCGACCGGCATTTTTGCCGAAGGTGGAAGGCTGGTGTTGCCCTCGGGACTCATCAGCAGTCCGCCGTCTTTGTCTTTTACTATGTTGAAATTTGCCGGAACCAGTATTTCCTGTTGCCATGGTGTCCGGAACTCCTTCCACCCTGAATTTCTGAAGCCGAACATATTATTTTCAGGTGTGATGCCGGTGACATCCACACCAAGTACATCGAGCAGGTCGTCATCAATTTCACCCAGCATCTGGTAAGGTTCTGTCAGTTTCACAGGCTTATGTTCGAGGCCAAAATGAGTTCTCAGCTGTTCAACAACGAGTATGTGAACGCCGGTAACGGCCGTACCACCTATGTCAACAGGAATTCCACCAGACTTTTTATGTCCAAGGGCATCAAGTAATCTTTTTCGTGGGCTTATCATCATGATATATTTTGGATTCTAAATATAGGAAGCTTTTCTAAGTTCCGAAAGATTTGAATGAGAAGTATTGACCGTGATCTCGCATCCTCCCGAAAGGATGAAGCGTTCACCGGAATATTTCATAACGAGGTTTCTTGCGATGGAATATAAATTTTCCGGCGACTCATCCTGAATGGTTACAGGATTGATATTTCCGCAGAGGATCGTGTTATTGCCCATAATCCTCCTGGCCCCGGTGATGTCGACCTGCCAATCGAGATCCAGGATATCGGCTCCGACCTTGCTCAGGTAAGGAAGGAGATGAGTAATGTTTCCACAAATATGGAGCTTCACTTTCGCACCCTGATCATGAATAAATGAGATCAGTTCCCGGTGTCTCTCCATTACAAAAGTCTCATAGGTTTGAGGGTCTATTTGTGAACAGATGGCATCGCCGATGCCTATGATATCACAGCCGGCTTCGATCTGTGCCTGGGCAAAAGATTTTGCCGTTACAAGGCATTTGTCCATTAACAATTCACAAAATCCGGGATCAGTCATAAGATACATCAGCATTTCACCAACTCCTGCCAGGTCGCAGGCTTCAGCCAGTGGGCCTTCCACCCAGCCGATAATGGGAATTTCACCCTTTAGCTCTTTGGAGAGTTGAGAGGCTGCTTTCAGCCTGTCGGATGTCCGTTCCGATGCATGAACATCGGGATTTTTCAGGGAACGGGCATCATCGATGGATCTGACAATGATTCGTTCACATACAGGTACTCCATCCGGGATAAATCGCAGCGGTGCTCCGAATGCAGATGTCTCCCGGTATGGATCCGATATCAGACCTGCCATATCGATATCAAACTTTTCGAGAGCCATCAGGTTTGCCTTTACAAGGATACGGTAGTCCGAAGCAAATCCGCCGTAATTACTTCCTGCCAGCTGCGCGCCGAATTGCATGAGAATAGGTCTGAACAGCACACGGCCGACAGGTTTGTTGCCCGAAAGCAAGGCATTGAACATATCCTTTTTTGTCATAATACATTGGGTAAGTCAGATCAATATTGGAATAAATTGGATGCATCACCTCATCACTTATTATTTGGTGATTTGGTGATTTGGTGAATTGGTGATTTGGTGAATTGGTGAATCACCCCATCCCAAGAACTCTCCCAATATTCCATGCCGTCCTCTCCAGCCACTCATCCGTATTGGCCAGCGCATCACCCAGCGTTATGATACCCGGGGAGATGGAAAAGACGGCATCGAACAAATTGGCTGACTGGTCTTCCAACGTTGGAGGAACCTGTCCGCCGAGGAATATTACTTTTTTATCCTTTGACCTTGCCAATTGTGCCACCAACATGGGTGCCTTGCCGTTTGCGGTTTGGCTGTCGAGTTTCCCTTCGCCGGTGATGACAATGTCGGCCCATTCAAGGTGTTCGCTGAAATTTGTGATGCTGAGAATGGTTTCGGCGCCATGTTGGCAGAAAACTGTGAGAAAGGCCATCAGCCCTGCCGGTGTTCCTCCGGCAGCCCCGCCGTAGGGCAAAGATGAAATATCCATGCCGGTTTTTTTCATTACCACAGTTGCGAACATCGCCATGGCTTGCTCAAGTTCATTTACTTCTTGCGGGGAGGCTCCTTTTTGAGGGGCAAATACATATGATGCACCTTCGGGACCAAGAAGCGGATTGGTGACGTCACTCAGAATGATGATTTCCGTTTTTTTGAGGTGATCGATATCAGCCGGGACATGGATATTCGCTATGTTACCCAGGTTGAATCCGCCGGGGGGAGTATCATTACCGTTTTGATCTGTAAAGCGGAATCCGAGGGCACGGAGAATACCTGTACCGGCGTCTACTGTGGCGGTACCGCCAACGCCAAGGAATATTTTCCGGCAGCCTCTGTCAATGGCGTCACGGATCAGGATTCCGGTGCCGAAGGAGTCTGTGATTCCTGCACGTCTCTCTTCTTGTGTGAGTAGATGGATGCCTGAAGTACCGGCCATTTCAATCAGGGCAGCCCCATCATCGAACAGGCCGTAGCATGCTGATATCGTTCTGTTTAAAGGATCCCGGCTCTCTGTGTTTATCAGCTGAATATCAATGCAGTTTCTGACAGCCTCCAGTGTACTGTCGCCACCGTCTGCCACCGGATGCAGTATCAGTTTAGCATCAGGAAGAGCTTTTTTTAGTCCTTCGCCGATACATCTGGCCGCAGTCACAGCATCGAGACTGTCTTTGTACGCATTTGGGGCGATGAGGATATTCATACTTTCCTTCTTTTTTATTCCTGTAAGATTCTTCCCGGGGCAGGATAATTTTCAGAGGTGTCATCAATGACCACGACCCAGTCGGGACCACCCTGTTGGGCACGGATGAAGTAGTTCCAGGCAGAGTATTCAAAAGTGCCGTTATTATCAACAATCCCCATTGGGATGGCAAAGCCGGTACGGGGGTCATACCACCATACTCTCAGCGTCTTACCTTTGATAACGCTGGTATTTACCGTAAAATTTCTGATTAGCGGTGTATAGAGCATAATATAGGTGGCATCTTTTTTCCCCGGTGTACCATCCCTGGTTACACCGATGCGGTCTGATGACCAGTCAGCATTCGTGTCTGAAAGCAGATCCTGGGCGGGAATCCGGCTAAGGAAAGGCCGTGATTCCATGAGAAAGCGCAGATGGCCGAGCTGTCCCGAGCCTGGCTGTTCAAGCGCCTCATCCCATGGCATCCTGGCAAAAATGATGGGTTGATATTCGCTGCGGTACATTTGCCAGATATTATTGTTGCCATAGGTATGTCCGAAAGCGCCGGCAAACACTGCCCAATATGCCTGTTTTCTTATCTCATATGCGCCATGTCTCGGATTCCCGGCATTGAACCATTCAGGGATATCCTCATAGGCCGGTTCGCCATCCACAACAGGCTTTGCTGGAATAAGGTTGTAATCATGGCTTATCCATGAATAGACCGGGTATGACGGCGCCTGGTGACCTGTTTGCACCATATTAAAATCAAGCCAGGACTTCTCATGGAGCCAGAATGAACTCGACTGCTGACCCATAGGGTGATAGCTGATAAGGTGGCTACCCATATCGCCATCCTTCAGCCCTTTGGCCATGGCATCCCAAATTTCAGGAGCTGTATCAGCTGGCCGGTCACCACCAAGTATCCATACGATATTCCATAGCTTTGCGTACCTCCGTCCAAGGTATAGACCATAGCGGTACGCATTCTCTTTTGTGAATATATGAAGGTTCTCGAAAAGCGGGTGTGGCCGGTCTTCAGCATACGAGCCCCAGGTTGGAAGGATGGCAAGGTAAATACCAATCTCTGCTGCTTTTCTTATGGCATAATCGACAAGATCAAAGTAGGCCTCATTGGGCATATCCGGATTATTATCCATCAGGGGCAGGTTTCCTTCCCGGTTTGGAACAGTGAGGCCATTCAGCTCACCAAGGATGACCGCCTGAATAACAGTAAAACCTTTACCCGCTCTGTTGATCAGATAGTGATCGATATCATTTCTGTCGAGACGGTGGAAGAGCTCCCAGCCTGTGTCAGCGAGCCAGAAAAAGGGATCTCCGGTATCCTTTACCAGAAAGCGGTGATTTTCTGATACCCTGAGGTATTGAGGTAAAACAGTGATACATATGACCGTTGCAAGCAGCAGGGTTGAAAGGAGTCGTTTCATCTTCTCGAAAGTTTTATACAACTTGGGAAAACAATATTAGTAAAAAAAAGGCAAATCCCCGCGTAGAAACCTGAAGCCTCAGCGCATCAAAATTCCGCCCTTTTTCAATGCGCTCCGTATGTTTGGGCTTACATAAACACAGCAATGCGGTTTGGTTAAATCAGGTATATGAGACAGTTTTAAATTCTTTAAATGACAGATAGATCAAACTTATATACAGCCCGGTTGTATATCTATCCCCGAAAGGTGTGCTGGTTTCTAAATTATCGGGTATTTCATACCTTTGTTTTTAGATCATTTAAAATACGTACCGCCATGCAAGCAGGAAAATTCGCCGTAATCGGGCTGGGCCAGTTCGGTCGTGCTATCGCAAAAGCCCTTGCCAAAAGAGGTGCGGAAGTACTTGCTATTGATATAGATCAGGAAGAAGTGGATAACATTTCCGATAGTGTTGCTTATGCTGTAGTAATGGACGGCAGCGACAAAAAAGCGCTGTTATCCCATGAGATCAATGATTTCGATGCAGTTTTGGTAACCATCGGCCAGGAGTTTGAGCAGTTGCTTATGTGCACCGTTGTATTGATGGAACTTGAAGTAAAAAGGATCATTGCCCGTGCGCAGGGAAAGAACAGCCGGATTATACTTGAAAAAATGGGTGTCAGGGAGATCCTTTCCCCCGAAGATGAAGTTGGCGTCATTGTGGCCGAACGACTGACCAATCCGAGCCTAATATCGTATCTTCAGTTACCCGATGAATATAGGGTGGCCGAGATCAAAACCCCTCCTCACATAGCTGGCAGAACTGTAGAGGAAATTAATCCGAGGGACAAATACAATCTAAGTCTGATTACCATCAAAAGAGCCCAGAAAGTGAAGAAGGACGAAACAACCCTCGAGGAACATCATATCACCGGTGTACCTATTTCATCTACGGTGGTCTATGGAGACGATTTTCTGATCCTTTTCGGCAAGGATAAGGACATTCAGCGGTTTATTGAGATTAACCAGTAAGAAAATCATATGCCAGACAAATTTGTTTGGAAGGTCAGAGAATTTATAAATCTTAGATTATTCAGCAGCAAAGCTACCGTTCTATATATTCTTCGGGTACTTAGCCTTCTGATTTCACTGGCGGCCATTGTAGCGATCATATATTACCATGGCTATTTGAAGACCCAGCATGTACTCAGGATATACCGGGTCATTATGCATATCAGCTTCATCTTTTATTTCTTCAAATATCTAATCCGACTGTTTTATGATTTTAAACCGTTGAATTTTCTACGGGAAAACTGGTTTGAAGGTATCATCATGTTTTTTCTTATGATCGAAGGTTTTGGGCTGTTTTTTTTCCACACTGATATCATTGAAAACCTCTTTAACCTTTTCCGTCTCGGTGATTTCACCGTATTATCCACCCTGTTCGTTCAGCTCTACCTGTTTGTGATTGTCGGGATCGAACTGGGACAGGCCAGCCAGGCACTCACCGGACTAAAGTTATCACCACAGACCCTGCTTGCCCTTTCATTTCTTATTCTGATCACTTCAGGAACCTTCCTGTTGAGTCTTCCTGAAATGACTGTGGGCAAAAGGATGCCATTCGTTGATGCACTTTTCACTTCTGCCAGTGCCAGCTGTGTTACCGGTCTGATAGTCGTGGACACGGCAACATTTTTTACCCTTAAAGGCAAGATCATCCTCCTCCTCCTGATCCAGATGGGTGGACTGAATATACTTTCTTTTGCTACATTGTTTGCCACATTTTATAGGACATCTTCAAGCATACGCTATAAGTCACTGATCAAAGATTTTTTGAGTACCGAATCCATTTCAGACACCAGGGTATTGCTCAGAGAGATATTTATATTCAGTATAATATTTGAAATTGCAGGGACCGTACTTTTATTCGCAACCTGGGATCCTGGTCATTACCTGAGTTATCGGGAGAGGTTGTTTTACGCTGTATTCCATTCAGTTTCGGCCTTTAATAACGCAGGATTTTCCCTTTTCACGGAGAATCTTTCTCAGGATATTATCAGAGGGGCCTTCTCTTATCAAATGGTTGTTGCCCTTCTTGTCATCTTTGGTGGGATTGGTTTTATGAACCTGAATAACGTAGGCAGGTACGCCAGGGAGAAAAAAGTGGAAGGCAAGAGTTGGACTCATATGAATGTGGGAACGCGGATTGCTATAGTTACTTCCCTGATTCTTATTATAGCCGGAATGCTTGTCTATCTACCGCTGGAATGGAACAGGAGCATTGATGGATACCACTTCTGGCAGAAACTTGCAACGGCGTTTTTTCAGTCAGTTACAACACGTACGGCAGGATTCAATACCGTGGATATCAGAAGACTGACCATCCCTGTCCTTCTTTTCATGATGTTTCTCATGTACATTGGCGCTTCCCCGGGATCGACCGGTGGGGGAATAAAAACCACAACCTTTGCACTGATTGTGAAGTCCGCGCTGGCAACCATCAGGGGTGAGGAACACGTGGTTTTCTTTAAACGTACCGTTCCATATAGTATCATCGACAGGGCCTATTCCATAATACTATTCTCGTTCGGGACGATCTTCTTTTCTACCTTTCTGCTAACCATCACCGAACCCGATAAAGATTTGTTGTCCCTCCTGTTCGAAGAGGTCTCTGCAGTGTCGACGGTTGGACTAAGTATGGGCATTACGCCAGATCTCTCCATGGCTGGCAAGCTGATCATCACACTTTCCATGTTCATCGGGAGGATCGGAACCATGACCATCGCTCTGATCCTTGCCCGGAAGGTCATCAGTACGAGATTTAAATACGCGGAAGCCGGTGTAGTCGTGGGTTGAGGAATATTATATATCTCCTCCTGAAACCCGGAGAGCACACACTTTGGAGACAGGATGACACATGGTTCAGAGAAATCCGCAGGTTCCGGGCTGATCCGGACAGTTTGAATGAATATCCTCCTGATCGTCATCTGGCATTGGTTCCACTTGTACCTTTTAATATATGACCTGTAAGAATGTCTGCAGATCCGCTTTACACGATCGGGTCTTATGAAAGGGCCAACTCCATCGTATATTCATAACCGATCTGATACATTTCGTCTGCAGACTTAAAATCGAGAACGTCGTATCGGTCAAGATCAGAAGGTTCAATGAAGATGTTACATTTCCGGCGACTATTGCGAATGGTATTTTCGACACCCAGGTTAAAGGCGCGACTGGCAACTTGTACCAATCCTTTTAACTCTGACTTCGGATGGATGGGATTTACATTCACACCGATGATTTTTTTGCATTTCCCGCTGAGAGGCTTAACGGGCAGATTGTCAAATAATCCGCCGTCGGCATAGAGGTTATTATTTATTTTTACCGGTGAGAAGAGAACCGGGATCGCAGAGGACGCCATCACAATGTCACTGGCGGGGCCTTTGGAGAAATATTCAACCCGGCCGGAATTGAGATTGGAAACAGTGACAATGAAAGGGATTTTCAGTTCACTGATGTCCTTTGATTTCAGGGTTTTATCCAGCTCCCGCTTCATCTTATCCAGGCTCAGCAAGCCGTCATGAGGCAGACCAATGTGTGAAATTTTGAAGATGCTGGTGTCTTTGAAGTACCTGAAAATATCCTCCGGAGACCATCCGTCTGCCAGGAATATACCCGCGATGGACCCGGCACTGACACCTGAGATGATGTCCGGCATAATTCCACGTTCATAGAGTGCTTTTGCCACTCCAAGGTGTGCAAATCCTCTTGCTCCTCCTCCGCTGAGGACGAAGCCGGTATTGTATTTTTTTTCCAACTGCTTACTGGTTCAAAGAAAATGAGTCGTACCGGAACATTCCAATTTTATGACATTCTTAGGTGCCTAAAAGTTCGTTATAAAATTCCGTTTCATTCATATTTCAGTGAAGCAGCCGGATTACTATTGGCGGCTCGCCATGCCTGGAGGAAGGTGGTAATGACGGAGATCAGGATAGCCATGAACCCCGCAGTTACGAATATCATGATATCCAGCTTGGTCCTGTACGGGAATTCCCTGAGCCAGTTGTTCATAAGATACCACCCCAATGGCCATGCAATGAGATTTGAAACGAGCACCAGGGTGAGGAACTCCCCGCCCAGCATAACAATGATGCGTCTGGCCGATGCTCCCATCGTCTTCCTGATGCCGATTTCTTTGGTTCTTTGTTCTGCCGTTAGTGCAACGAGCCCCAGAATTCCGAGGCTGGCAATGAAGATGGCAAGGATAGCGAAGGTCACGAAGATGCGAAAGAAATTCTTTTCAGATGCATAAAGGTTACTGATATCCTGATCATAAAAGGAATATTCGAACTCTCCGGCCGGAGAATATTTTTCCCAGGCGTTCTTGATGAAGGCGATGGTCCCGGGAATATTCTTCCCTGAAATCCTTATCTCGGAAAAATTAAGCCAGTTTTCCTGGATAAAATACACAACCGGGGGTATTTCCTCATGGAGCGATTCAAAATAAAAATCCTCAGCCACCCCGATAACCGTTCCCTCTCGTTCTACCCAGTTCACACCTGCACTGTCGAGTGTTACAGTCTGGAACCATTTGCCGACGGGATTATCCCAGCCGATAAACTTTACAGCGGCTTCATTGATAATAAAGGCGTCAGCTTCGTCTGATCCGTACGACCTGTCGAATGCCCTGCCTTTTACGATCCTGTTCTTCATAGTGCTGAAAAAATCCCAGTCAACAGTGACGATCTTTATGGAAGCATTATCATCCGGATCCATGCCTTCGGCTTCAAATTGAAGGTTACTGCTTAGAGGTCGCGTCGGCTTTTTGTTGGAAGCGCTTACTGATATGATGTCCGGATTCCTGAGTATCTCTTCCTTGAAAGTCCGGAAATGATCCGGTAAATTAACTACAAGAACGTTTTCGGGATCAATCCCAAGTCGGGCATCCATCATGTATTTCCATTGAGCGTATATGGTCATCGTACAAATGATCAGTAGAATGGAAATTGAGAATTGAAGTAAAACCAGCGCTTTCCTGACACTTATATTGACTGAACCCAGTCGGATCTCCCCGCATAGTGCACTCACGGGTTTAAAGCCCGAAAGAAAAAATGCCGGGTAACTGCCTGCAAGGACGCCGGTAATCACCGATGCACCAAGCAAGGCGAGCAGCAATTTCCAGTTGTTGAGCATTCCGATTTCCAGGCTTTTGCCCGAAAGGTTGTTGAAGTAAGGCATCAGAACTTCAGCCAGCAGGACGGCAATCCACATGGCAATGAAACTGAAAAGGACAGCTTCTCCGGTAAACTGGAGCATGAGCTGTCCCCGTGTGGCTCCAATTGCCTTCCTGACACCGACTTCCTTCGACCGACGAATGGATCTTGCCGTAGACAGATTCATATAATTAAAGGCGGCTATAAGCAGGATAAAAATGGCAACGGCTCCAAAAATGTAGATATACCGTATATCGGAATTCGGCTCAAACTCGAATCTCAGATTCGACCGGAGATGGATATCAAGTAATGGCTGCAGACTGTACGAGATAAATTCGGACGATCCCTCTCCCCTCACTTTGTCGACAAAGGCTGGAAACCGTGATTCAATCTCCTGCGGCGTCATCTTGTCGGGCAACAGCAGATAAACATAGCACATGCCCTCTCCCCAGTTATAGAGCTGTCGTTTATTATAAAGGTGATCGGTAATCCGGGTGGAAAACAGAGCGTCGACATGAAAATGGGAAGTTGACGGAATATCCCTGAAAACACCGCTTATCTGAATCGGGTAGAAATCACCGCCTGCCTTCATCTGTATGATTTTTCCAAGCGGCGCCTCATTGCCAAACAACCTGTTTGAAGTGGTCTCACTGATGATCATGTTCGTGGGACCTTCCAGGGCTGTCTTCTTGTCTCCTTCCAGCATTTCGAGATGGAAAATGTCGAAAAAGTCGTCATCAATATTTGTAGCGCTGATTCGCAGTTTTTTTTCATCATACTCCAGCTGAGAGTCAAAAGGCGAACCAATCCGTGTAATGGTCTTTAACTCGGGAAATTCAGTTTTTAAGGCTTCCCTGAGCCGGTACGATTGAATGGGGATGGAAGTTTCAGCGCCCTGCGAATTCCTGTATTTAACCAGAACCCGGAATGTTTTACCGGCATTTTCATTATAGCGGTCATAGCTCAATTCATTGGTGATGAAAAGGACAATGAAGAGACAACAAACCAGACCGATGGCCAGACCGGCAATGTTAATGAGTGAGTAGCCCCTCTGTCGCCAGAGATTCCGCAAAGCCAGTTTGATATTACTTATTAGCATGCTGTTGATTTTTCAATCAGAGATGGCTAAATGCATACCATTTACGTAACAGCCAATAAGTCAGTAATTAATGATTTATTGGTCTGGAAATAGTGTGTAAATATTTCACAATAATGTATAATTATTATACATTTGAAGGTGGCCGGCATTTGTCAGGCAGAATGATTTTTGGGTTAGCCGGAATAAAAAAATGAATGGTTATGGAACATGCAAGGATTTTAATCGTCGACGACAACAAGGATGTCCTGGTAGCTTTAAAGCTCCTGCTTGCACAAGAATTTTCCGAGATCATCACGGCTCATACTCCGGAGATGATATCTGGCATCATGAAGGAAAAAGAGGTAGGTGTAATCCTGCTCGATATGAACTTCAGAGCTGGAATAAACACTGGAAATGAAGGAATTTTCTGGTTAAGGGAGATCCTGAAAGCCGACCCTGATGCCATGGTCGTTTTCATTACTGCGTATGGGGATATTGATCTGGCTGTGAAGGCCATGAAGGAGGGGGCGATCGATTTTATACAGAAGCCCTGGGAAGATCAAAAGTTGCTGTCAACCATAAAGAACGCATTAAAAATCAGGAATTCAAGGAGAGAAATAAAAGAATTGAAGTCTCAGAAAAAGCTGCTTATCAATACGGCTGATGAGGGGAATAAACTTATTGTGGGTGATTCCCCGGCAATGATGGAGGTGATGCGAACGATAAAAAAGGTTGCACCCACTGATGCCGGAATTTTACTTGTCGGGGAAAACGGAACGGGAAAGGAGTTGCTGGCACGTGAGATTCACCGTTCGTCGGCAAGGTCGGAGGAAGTCTTTGTACGTGTGGATCTTGGGGCACTGGCTCCGACATTATTTGAGAGTGAACTTTTCGGTCACATGAAAGGTGCGTTCACGGGCGCGGTCGAAAGTCGGCCGGGCAGATTTGAGATGGCGCACCGGGGCAGTCTCTTTCTTGATGAGATCGCTAATATCCCAACCGATCTGCAAGCCAAGCTCCTTTCGGTCGTACAGAACCGGGAAGTATATCGTATTGGCTCTAACCAGCCCGTTCCTGTTGATATTCGCCTGATATCAGCGACGAATGTACCGCTTGAAAAACTGGTTGGCGAAATGAAGTTCAGGGAAGACCTCTTGTACCGGATCAATACCATCAAAATTGAGATTCCGCCTCTAAGGGAGCGAACGGAGGAGATCCCGGTGCTGCTGGATCATTTCACGGATATCTTCTGCAAAAAATATCATAAAGAGAGGTTCAGGATCAGTGGTGCGACCAGGAACAAACTTGCCCGGTACACATGGCCGGGAAATGTCAGGGAATTCAAGCATACCGTGGAAAAAGCCATTATTCTTGCCGAAGGTGATGAACTTACTGAAGGCGATTTCTTTTTCGAAAAACCTTTTACGATAAACCAAAGCAGCTATACATTCAATCTTGAGGAGAACGAAAAAGAACTGATCAGAAAGGCGCTGAAAATGAACAGGGGAAATATCTCCAGGACAGCGGAAGATCTCGGTATATCCCGGAAAACGCTGTATAATAAGCTGGATCGTTATGAAATTGAGCCGCTTTAAATTTGTTGTCACATTCCTCTCCCTCCTGGTGTCTGTAGTGGGTTTCCTTGCTGTGGCATCATTGTTTACCAACCATCTATGGGTTACCAGGATCACCCTGGCAGGCTTATGGCTTTTCCTTGTCGTATCACTGATACGCTTTGTGAACCGGACGAACAGGAAACTTGACGCCTTTTTGCAGTCACTGAAATACCTTGATAATGTAACCGAAAGCCTGGGCATGGGTAAAGATTTCAGTGACCTGAACACGACTTTCAACAGCATCATAAACAACATCAAATCGGTGCACAGGACAAAAGAAGCCCAGGGACATTATTTCCGAAATACGGTGGAACATGTAAACATCGGCATTCTCTCTTTTGATGCAAACGGCCGGGTGGGGATGATCAATAAGGCTGCACGGGATATCTTTGACCTTAGCGGGCTGGAGAACATCAGCAGCCTCCGTGAGATCAACAAGGATCTGCCAGGTCAGCTCCTGGATCTGCAACCGGGCGACGACGGGCTTGTCTCCATAACGGCAGGCGGTCACCTTCGCAGACTGGTTCTTAGGTCAGCGGACCTGGCAATACTGGGCGAAAAATTAAAGATCGTCTCACTGCAGGATATTCATCTTCAGCTTGAGGATGAAGAACTCGACACGTGGCAGAGACTAATTGCCGTACTCAGGCATGAAATTATGAATTCCGTTGCCCCGTTGAACTCCCTGAGTTATTCCCTCAGGAAACTTAGTGACAAAATAAAGGGGGTGGAAAACAAGTTAGTGGTCAGGGACATCAATGAGGGTCTGGATGCCATATCGGGCCGTTCGGCAGGGCTGATTAATTTTGTTGAAGCATACCGCAGCCTAACGAAAATTCCAGCCCCACGTTTTACCGTATTCAGACTGAAAGATTTGCTTGATGAAGTCAGTGTCTTGTACAAACCCGAGATGAACCAGCGCGGAATTGCCTTTGCCCTGGAAATGCAGGACGAAAGCCTTGAGATGCCGGGAGACTACAATCTGCTGAGCCAGGTTTTGATAAACCTCATAAGGAATGCTCTTGATGCCTTGAGCAATTCAAGTGGACGGATCGGAATACTTGCCCGAAAGGACAGTGACGGAAGTGTCCTGATATCGGTAAAGGACAACGGACAAGGGATTGGGCCTAATGAACTGAATAACATTTTCACACCATTCTATACTACACGTGACGGTGGCTCAGGCATTGGATTAAGCCTTGTGCGGCAAATCATGAGGATGCATAAAGCCACGGTAAGTGTGATCTCCGAGCCGGATAAAGGCAGTGAGTTCACCCTGAGGTTCTGAGCTGCCATTTTCTTCGTGCCTTCGGGAACGGGTGGAATCCCAATGCCGGTGTGCGGTTGTTAAAACTCAATAATGATCCCGATGGTAGGAAGGATCGTACCACCGCTTAGTGCCAATTCCCTGAGCTTATACCTTTGCTGGCTCAGCGGGTCGGTGGGGTTTACCGGCTGGGGCACACTGCTGTCGATGACAAGGACCTTTTGCTGTTCTCCTCTGAAGTTATATAGGTTTTGTATGTCGATATAAAAATTCAGGCTGGTTTTTTTCAGATAGAATTCCTTGTCGAGCCTGGCATCAAGCTGATGAAATGAGCCCAGCCTTTCCTGGTTGTATTGCCTGTAATCGGGAATGCCCTGGTGTAGGGTGTTCCAGGCTTCCACATAAGATGATTGTTCCAGATCATAGGGTGTATATGGAGCGCCCCCGACAAAACGCCATTTTATCCCAAGACGCCAGTTATTTTTGAATTCCCGGATTGCCAGAATGTTAAGAAGATGCCTGTTGTCCCAGCTTGTCGGAATCCAGTGATGATTTTGTGCCAGACTGCTGAGCAGTGCTTCGGTTTCACTTCTTACGAAGGTATATGACACGATGATATTTCCTCCGAAAAAATCCTTGTTTCTATAGAAGAATTCGATCCCATATGCGCGTCCTTCAGCCACCGGGGAGACCGCTTCATCTCCAAAGGTTCCGAAATCGGCACCTTTGCCAGAAAGAGATATGGAATCCGTCAGGCTTAGAGGGTAATGATGGTATCGTTTGTAGAATCCTTCGACGGTCAGCCGTGACTTGTCAGATGGACGCCATTCGATTCCCCCTACGTAGTGGTCGGCTGAGATATAGTCGACGCCGCCGGCTTTGTTTAAAAGATCTCCTTTTGAATCACGATAACCCAGTGTTGTATAGGGTGGCAGTTGGAAATACCTTCCGGTGTTGAAGTTGAGATAGAAGCCGTTAAACAGGGAATAGGATGCGGAAAATCGAGGTGAAAACTGATCCAGCATATTCACAGTCTGTTTAGAAAAATTGCTGGCATCCATACGTACACCCAATGACATGCTTAGCCTGTCGTTAAGCATCGTCCTGGTCAGCTGTGCAAAACTTCCCCACTGAAAAAAGTCAATCGTGGAATTATACCTGAGTGTTGTAGGTTCACCATTGGTAAATGTACGGTTAAAGGTGGCATTGTGATATGCCGAAACGACAGTACCTGCGCCTACATTGAGTCTGAAACCGTGACCGAGACTGGTAAAGTGTTCGTACCGGAATTTTGTTTCAGTTTCCTGAGAACGATAATCCAGAAGTTTCAGGGAGTCCACTTCAATGTTATCCTGGTACTTCCAGGCAGCATTGTTCAGGTGGTTCCTGCTTAACACCCAGGTATCAAAGCCTCTGTCGCGATAATGTTTGAATACAGCACCCGTTGTGTAGGTCCATTGTTCATTGACGGGGATGTAGCCAAGGATGTACCGTTGTTCTTCCGTATCGTCAGCCTTCAGGTTGAGGTCGAACTGGTCAATGGCTCCGAGTCCGAGAACCGTCAGTTCATTCCTGTTGTTGAATCGTGTCTTGATTTTAAACTGAAAATCATTGTACGTCGGAAGGAAGGGCAAGCCGATGGCTGAGAACAGGAGCTGCAGGTAAGAGCGGCGGGCCGATACGATAAAGCTAGTCTTGTCACCCAACGGACCGTCGAGGGTCAGGGCCAGATCAGAAGCCCCAACTGAACCCTTGAATTTAAGCTTTTCCTTATTACCGTCGACCATTTTAAATACAAGGACGGAGCTGAGGGCATTACCCATGCTGGCAGGAAAAGCACTGGAATAAAAATCCACTTCCCGGATGAAATCGACATTTATTATTCCCACCGGACCTCCGGAAGCGCCCTGGGTAGCGAAATGGTTAATATTGGGGATCTCAACACCATCGAGATAAAACCGGTTTTCGTTTGATCCCCCACCTCTGACGATCACATCATTGCGGTACGCCGGTGTTGATGCAACACCTGGATAGGTCTGGATGACCTTTGATATGTCGCGGTTTCCTCCGGGATTTTTCTCTATCTCAACAAGATCGATACGCCGCAGGGAAACCGGACTTTCGGCACTTCTTCTGAAGGGTGAAGCCTTCACCGTGATCTCTTCGAGGTCCACATTTGCTTCATTAAGTGGAATGTCCATGTATTCTTTCCTTGCATTTGTAACCAGTACAGGATCGGTGACGAGGGTTTCGTACCCGACCGAGGACACTGCAAGCTGAATATATCCGGGCTTCAGGTCCGACAAAAAAAAGCGGCCGGCGGAATCACTGATGGTTCCCCTGGCCGAACCGTAAATTGCAATCGTGGCAAAAGTTACCGGCTTGTTGTTCTTAGAATTATACACCCGACCTTCCATCGAACCACTCCCCTGAGCCTGAACGTTTTGAAACAACCATATCATTGAGAAAAAGACGACTGCTATCTGACTCCATTTCATAGTACTGAGGTTATGTAACCGACGAACAACAGGAGAGTACGATTGTTCAAAAAAATTAATAAAAAGAAATAAAAAGTTAAACAAAAAGTTATTAAAAAATTCAATAATAATTTTATAACTATCTGTTATAGAATTAATAATACAAATATTTACTGCAATAAATAAATATTTAATGTTTAATATATATAGATAAAGAGTAAACAATATAATAATTGATATTAACCGTTCGCCGGCCTGTGGTTGCGAAATCTAATTATGCCATGATAGTATGAATAAAAGCTGCATTGCATCCGGCATATCGGGTCCGGTGTTTTGCATGGCTGTTATACCTGGTGGATTTTTAGTGGCAGTGTGATGTTCTGGCTAGGGGCGAATACGGCCGGGAGAATTTTTAGCTACTGCGCAATATCATTTCACCCGAAGGAAATACCATTTAGTCTTGTGTCAGCTGTGATTCAAAATGCGTGACATATGGTATGAGATTTAGATAAGGAAATGCTTTCTGGAGTGCCATAATTTTTTTTAGTTGGGCATCAACAAATTTCCTGTGGTTGCCGGTGCCACTGAACATAATTCTATGGCGGGTGGCATGAATAATTTTTTCGATCTCCGAGTTCAGCTGTCTGGTTTCTTCTGTGAAATAGGTAAGGCTGAATTTTTCCCAGATATACTCCACCGCCTGTTCACTGGGATGCACCAGGTCGTCGGCGTAGAATCTGTAATCGCGAAGGTCATCGAGAAGAAGTTCATAGGCTGGAAAATATCCGGTTTTTTCCGGAAAACGCTTACAAATCTCATCCACAGCCAGGAGCAGGGTTGCTTTGCTTACCTGGTTGCCATGGGCACCGTCTTTCCAGTGGCGCACAGGGCTAACCGTAAAAATGATTTTCAGCCCGGGATTTTTTTCTGCCAGCCGGGCAATGATTTTTTCACAGGCTTCGGTAATATCCATTACTGTCAGAAGTTCCCGGCTGAATTCCTTTGCCGGCATCTTATGGCAGTTACAGACGATCCGTCCGTTTTCAAGAAGACGGTAAACCCAGGCGGTTCCAAAGGTTATCAGCAGGTAATCGGCTTCGAAGATCATGTCCGATGCTTCGCTGAGAGAGGTGTTGATTTTATCGAGTGCCCTGTCTCTGTTCGTATCCGAAAATGACGAGTGATGATCAAATGAAAACCACAATTCATCATGCATCCTGAGGTCCTTAGCCGTATAGACTTTGCTGTCGAGCATAAGTTCAAAATTCCTGAATACCGACAAAGGGTTGTATACAACACCAAAGGGGTTGACAATGACCGGGAATCTGAGATCAAATAGACGGAGGCCGATGTTGTTAGTGAAACACGATCCGGTAAACAGGGTCTTGTTTCGATGATTGATTCTGAATGATGATTCCGGTGTGATCTCTGTTCTGAATTGCATGACCTAGAGATTATATTCCTTCAACCAACCCTGGATATAATCGAAGACCTCATCGGAGATCAATTCGTTGTGAAGTTCATGATACTGGCCATCCCAAAGTTTAAGTCTTGTGCGTTTACTTGTGTTCATGACAAACGATTCACTTGCCTTGTGGGAAGTAATCGTATCAGCAGTACCATGCATGATCAGAAATGGGTGATTGATCTTATAAACGTTCCTGAGGGCATAGTTTCCCGAATCGTATAGTTCAAAGAAAATGCGGAGCGATATTTTATTGTGCACCAGGGGGTCGCTGGCATATCCTATTGTAATGCCCTGGTCATGAGAGAGCTGTTCCGGTTTGAGAGGCGTTTTTACTGTCATGGAGGGGTAAATTCTTTTCATGACGGTGGAAAGGATCATGGATGCATATGAGGGTTCGCTGTATAATTTCAGCCAGGGTGAAGTAACGATTACAGCATCTACGTGACGATTTCGTCTGATTATATGATTCAGAACCAGGTTTCCTCCCATACTGTGTCCATAGAGTATCAGCTTATGTCCCGCAAACATTTGAGCTGCATGGTCGAACATCAGGTCAATGTCGTTGAGTAAAACGGAAAGTGATTTTGCATGACCCTGTTTGCCTTCCGTCCTGCCATGTCCGTGAAGGTCAATGGCCAGAAAGTTGTATCCGTTTTCACAAAATTTTTTTGCCCAGGTCTCATACCGGCCACTATGTTCACCAAGCCCGTGTACAAAAAGTACTGATTTTCCATTGCTTTCCTCAGACTCCCAGCATTGTGCAAAAAGGTTTTTATTATCGGTGGAAATCCAGGAATATGTTGTATGTTTCATCTACTAACCTTCTTCCGCTTCGTTTGATTTTATTTATTTACATATAAACTCTAAATTTAGCTTTGATTTTAATCTTATACAAAGATACGGTTCTGTTATTTGGCCTACCGCTAGTTTATTGCGAATTTGAGGATGATTATTGTAAAATAGCCGCTCGTTGAATATGATACCTATTTGCCATGCAAAGTACCATCCATATTGAAACAACCCGACATGAAGCTCTTTATGATATAACGTCAAGGGTGGAAAATATTGTGGCAGAGAGCAAGGTAAGTACCGGTTTGGTAAATGTTTATGTGCAGGGGGCAACTGCAGGCATCATGATCCAGGAGAACTGGGACGAATCTGTTCAGAATGATGTAATCATCCTTCTCCGAAAGCTGATTCCTTCCGGAGTTTGGGAACATGATCAACAGGACAACAACGGTGACTCACATCTGAAAGCCGGGATTGTCGGGCCACAGGAAACCATTCCTATCATCGGCGGCAGGATGGGATTGTCGAGGTGGCAGAATATTTTTTTATGTGAGTTTGACGGTCCAAGGCAGAGCAGAACGATTACGGTAACAATTATTAATGAAGGGAACTGAAAAGTCCCATTGAACATAAAATCATAGTTATATGAATAGTCTGAAAAACCTGGAAGCCTGGTTTATCACCGGCAGTCAGCACCTGTACGGGGAAGAGACCCTGAAAAAAGTAGCTTCCAACGCAAAGTCACTGGCTTCTGAGCTGAGCAGCTCACCGATTATCCCTATAAAAATTGTTTTTAAACCCGTTTTGACAAGCCCGGATTCCGTTACGGATCTTTGCCTTCAGGCCAATGCCTCTCCTGAATGTATTGGGCTGATTACATGGATGCATACCTTTTCACCCGCGCAAATGTGGATACGGGGTCTTTCATTGTTACAACAGCCGGTACTGCACCTCCATACACAGTTCAACAGGGACATACCATGGGAGAGTATTGATATGGACTTCATGAATCTGAACCAGTCGGCACACGGAGGCAGGGAGTTTGGGTTCATGATGAGTCGTATGAAAATTAACAGAAAAGTTGTGGTGGGTCACTGGAAGGAAAAAGATGTTCAGGAAAAGATTGCAATATGGACAAGGGCAGCAGCAGGATGGCATGAATTCCGCCAGATGAAAGTCGCACGTTTTGGCGACAATATGAGGGAGGTAGCTGTTACGGAAGGGGACAAGGTGGGCGCGCGTATGCAGTTTGGCTTTGCCGTTCAGGGCTATGGCGTGGGTGAACTGGTGGCTTCTGTAAGCAAGGTTAAACCGAAGGAGGTGGATTCTCTGTTCAAACGTTATGTTGAGGAGTATCGTGTCGACAGTCTGCTCACCACGGATCCGGAAGGAGAAAAAGCGCTCCGGACGGCAGCTAGGATCGAAACCGGAATAAGACGGTTTCTTGAAGAAGGCGGCTACACTGCCTTTACAACCACTTTTGAAGATCTTCACGGACTGGATCAACTGCCGGGGCTAGCGGTTCAACGCCTCATGAAGGATGGTTACGGCTTCGGTGCCGAGGGCGACTGGAAAACGGCGGCGTTGGTAAGGGCTGTTAAGGTAATGTCGGAAGGACTGGAAGGCGGAACATCGTTTATGGAAGATTATACCTATCATTTACAACCCGGAAATATGAAGGTACTGGGTGCGCATATGCTGGAGGTTTGCCCGAGTGTAGCTGCCGGGCAGCCCTCACTTGAAGTTCATCCACTTTCGATTGGCGGAAAATCGGATCCGGCACGGCTTGTGTTCAATGTGCCTGCCGGTCCGGCTATCAATGCCTCGCTGATGGATATGGGCAACCGATTCAGGTTGCTTGTAAACCGTGTAAAAGTAGTAGCTCCCGATGCCCCGCTGCCCAAGCTCCCGGTTGCCAGGGCACTGTGGATACCCAAACCTGATCTGCAGGTGGCAGCCGCGGCGTGGATCTATGCCGGAGGTGCACATCATACCGTTTTCAGCCAGGCGATTAACGCTGATTATTTGGAGGATTTTGCTGAAATGGCCGGAATCGAATTCCTGCTTATCAATGAAGAAACTAAAATCAGGGATTTTAAAAATCAACTACGGTGGAACGATATGTACTATACCATGCGGAGCATGGCTTAACCCGAATTATTTAATATTTAAACGTAATCTCTATGTCTTCAATGTTGTTAGGTCTTGATTTTGGCACCGATTCAGTTCGTGCATTAGTTACCGATGCCTCAACCGGTGAGGAGATTTGCACCACTGTGCATTACTATAAAAAGTGGAAAAAAGGGAAATTCTGTCTCCCGGCTGAAAACCTATTTCGGCAACATCCGATGGATTACCTGGAGGCCATGGAAAGAGCTGTTCTTGAAGTACTCGACAAGGCACCGGGCGGGACACGCAAAAAAATCAAGGGTATCGGTGTCGATACCACCGGTTCTACACCCGTGGCTGTTGACAGGGCCGGAACACCGCTGGCGCTCATTCCCGGATTTGAGGAAAATCCCAACGCTATGTTCATCCTTTGGAAAGACCATACAGCAGTTCAGGAGGCTTCCGAAATTAACAGGCTGTCGCATAGCTGGGATGGTCCTGACTATACAAGGTATGAAGGGGGAATCTACTCTTCGGAGTGGTTCTGGGCTAAAATTCTCCATGTGCTCAGGGAAGACAGCCAGATCAGGGAAAATGCCTTTTCATGGGTGGAGCATTGCGACTGGATCACAGCTCATCTCACGGGCAATACCGATCCGCTTACGCTTAAACGAAGCCGCTGTGCCGCCGGTCACAAGGCAATGTGGCATGAATCGTGGGGAGGACTGCCTTCAGAGGAATTTCTGGTCGCACTTGATCCCATCCTCGACGGGATCAGGGACAGGATGTACACCGATACCTTTACTTCCGACATCAGCGCAGGATATCTCTCTGCCGAATATTGCGAAAAGTTCGGCTTTGGTGACGATGTAGCCGTCGCTGTTGGTGCATTTGATGCCCATATGGGCGCAGTCGGCGGACAAATCAGGGAAGGCGACCTTGTGAGGATCATGGGGACGTCGACCTGTGATATTATGATTACCGGAGAAGAAAGTTTGGGCAAAAAGGTGGTTCCTGGTATTTGCGGACAGGTAAATGGTTCGGTAATTCCCGGTACTATCGGTCTTGAAGCGGGTCAGTCGGCCTTTGGTGATGTGTATGCATGGTTCAGGGACATGCTGATGTGGTTTCCCAGGGCTGAAGGACAGCTTTCGGAGGAAGAGCTGAATCGCATGGCCGGTGACATGATACCTATGCTTGGAAAGGTTGCCGCACAGATCCCTATCACAGAAAATGACGTGGTTGCCCTCGACTGGCTAAACGGCCGCAGGACGCCTGATGCAAACCAAAACCTGAAAGCAGCAATTTCTGGACTTAGCCTGGGTACAAGTGCCCCCGCCATATTTAAGGCATTGGTGGAAGCGACAGCCTTCGGGTCAAAGAGGATTGTAGACAGGTTTATAGAAAATGGTGTTGATATCCGGTCTGTTGTTGCCCTTGGCGGGGTGGCAAAGAAATCGGATTTTGTTATGCAAACGCTTTGCGATGTACTCAGGATGCCCATTAAAGTCGTCAGGTCGGAACAGACCTGTGCACTCGGTGCGGCGATGTTTGCCGCGGTTGCTTCCGGTATATATGGTAAAGTAGAAGAAGCGCGCGACAGTATGGGTTCGGGATTTGAGAAGGAATACCAACCCGATGCTTCAAAGGCTGAGGTATACGATAAATTATACCGGAAATATCTTAGACTTGGCGAATTTGTTGAGGAAGATCTGACCTAACGGAGCTCACTTCAAAAAGTCGAGGTTTCTCCTGAGACCCTCATATTTCGTTCGTTTCACAGCCGAGCCTTCAAACAGCTCATCGAAACCGTCCTCGGTCATCGTATTCCAGGAATCATTATCCATGGCCATAAGTTCTTCCTTTGGATTAAAGTCAGCGATATGATGTGCTTTTAGTTTGCGGTTCCAGGGGCACACATCCTGGCAGATATCACATCCGAAGACACGGTTATAAAAGCTGTTTTTATACTTGGCGGGAATCTCACCACGATGTTCTATGGTGAGGTAGGAAATGCACTTACCGGCGTTCAACGTTCTGTCAGGATTGATGGCATGAGTAGGGCATTCATCAACACAGAGTCTGCATTGCCCGCAATGATCTGTAACCGGCTGGTCGTATTCCAACTCCGCATCGATGATGACTTCGCCGATAAAGACGTAGGAGCCCAGTTTTTTCGACAAAAGCAGGGAATTTTTTCCGATCCAGCCCAAGCCGGCACGTGTGGCCCAGGCATGCTCCATAACCGGCGCGGAGTCTACGAACACACGGCCTTCTGTCCCCGGCAGGACTTCCTTGATTCGGGACAGTAGCATCCTGAGTTTTTTTCGTACGACTTTATGGTAATCGCGGCCATATGCGTATCTTGATATAACGGGTGCCGCGGGATCATCCTGCATTCGGGGATTAAAGTAATTGAGTAATACGGAAATCACTGATTTTGCACCGGGAACCAGAGAGGTGGGATCAATGCGTTTGTCAAGGTGGTTCTCCATCCATTGCATATCCTGGTGCATACCTTTGTCGAGCCAGTCATGCAGTACTTCGGCATCCCGGTCCAGCTTTTCCGCCCGGGCAAAGCCACAATCGTCAAAGCCCAGCTCACGGGCAATGCTTTTGATGTGTCCCGAGTATGTTGAAATAGCTTCCAAAGCGGAGGATTACATAAGACCCAGTTCGAGTTTTGCCTCCTCGGTCAGCATGGATTGGTCCCATGGAGGATCAAAAGTAAGATGGATCAGTGCTTTGCTTACGCCCTCTACGTCTTTCACCTGTCGTTCGATATCTTCCAGTAAATGGTCAGCTACGGGACAATTGGGTGCAGTAAGTGTCATCGTGATCTCTACAGCATGTTCATCGTCCACCTCAATCTCATAAATAAGTCCGAGATCATAAATATTTACCGGAATCTCCGGATCATATATATTTTTTAGTACGCTGACAATTTCAGTTTCAATATCAATGATTGTCTTTTCTACCATGTCATTCATAGTTTTACCTCCCCTCACGATTCAGCGTATTAACAACCAGTTTATACGTTATGTTTAGTCTGGTAAGCCAGTGCATAAAGCTTCATTTTTTTCACCATGGCCAGGAGACCGTTCGACCTGGTAGGTGAAAGGTTTTCTTTCAGGCCGATCCTGTCGATAAAATACAGGTCAGCTTTTACAATTTCAGAGGCTGGCTGTCCCGACATAACTCTAACAAGAAGTGCTACAATTCCCTTAACGATGATGGCATCACTTTCTGCGGTATATTTCATGATGCCGTTCTCATACTCTGCATTCAGCCATACTTTTGACTGGCATCCGTTAATCAGGTTATCATCGGTTTTGTACACCGAATCTATCCCGGTCAGATTATGCCCCAACTCAATAAGGTAATTATACCTGTCCATCCAGTCGGTGAAGATCGAAAATTCCTCGATGAGCTGATCCTGTATTTCGTCAATGGTCATGATTGCGTTCATTTTTCCCTGCAAAAGTAAATAATTCCCTGAGATTTCTCAGAGAGAGAACGGGTAAGGCCTTCAAATCGGCACCAACAAGGTTGTGAAAGCGCTGTTCATCAACCGGAATGCATTATCCAATGCTACCTGAGCATAGAGGATGCTTTTCGAAGGGCGTCGGTAAGCCTGTCGATCTCTTCTTCAGTATTATAAAATACCATCGATGCCCGGATGGTCCCGGTAATCTCGAAATGGTCCATTACCGGCTGTGCACAATGTGTACCTGTACGTACGGCAATGCCCATCTTATCGAGGATCATACCGGCATCGTACTGGTGGATGCCATCCAGAAGAAAGGATATCACCGATATCTTATGTCTGGCAGTGCCATAGAAAGTCAAACCCTCAACAGAGCGAAGTTTATCGGTTGCATAGCTCAGGAGGTCTTTTTCATGGGCTGCGATCTGATCAAGGCCGATTGATTTGACATACTTTATGGCCTCTGCCAATCCAATTGCCCCGATATAATTTGTAGTACCTGCCTCGAAACGGAATGGCAATATATTATAGGTGGTTTTTTCAAAACTGACACAATCTACCATATCCCCGCCACCCTGGTAGGGAGGAAGCCTGTCGAGCAGTTTTTCCTTCCCATAGAAGACTCCGATGCCGTTCGGGCCGTAAATTTTGTGACCTGAAAATGCATAGTAGTCCGCATCCAGATCCTGTACGTCGACCTTACCGTGCTGAATGGCTTGTGCACCGTCCAGCATCACCGGAACGCCGTTATCATGGGCGATACGAATGATCTCTTTTACCGGATTGACGGTGCCGAGTGAATTGGAGATGTGGGTCATTGCCACCAGCCGTGTTTTATCATTGAACATCAGCTTATACTCATTCATCATGAGTTCGCCCCGTTCATCGAAAGGGACCACCCTGAGCCGGGCATTTTTCCTTTCGCACATCATCTGCCATGGTACGATGTTGGAGTGGTGTTCCATTTCGGAGATGATGATCTCATCACCTTCACGTATGTATTTTTCGCCGAATGAAAATGCAAGCAGGTTTATCGACCCCGTGGTACCGCTGGTAAAAACGATCTCGTTCTTGTCTCTGGCATTGATGAATTCACGCACCGTTTCCCTGGCGTTCTCATAATCCTCTGTCATCTTAGAGCTCAGGGCATGTACACCACGATGGATGGTAGCATTTTTTCGTTCATACAAGTCCCTCACACAATCGATCACCACACGTGGCTTTTGTGTGGTTGCACCATTGTCAAAATAAACCAGGGGTCTGTTATAAATGGTGGTCTGAAGGATCGGGAAATCTTCCCTGATTTTCTTGATATCCAGCCCGGTTAACGGATCCATTTTATTCACATTTCATTTTACAGTCATAACATCTCGATAATTCGCCTCTGAGTCGTTTGTCAATCAAATCATCTGTTCTCTCCTGCAAAGCCGGCACGGTAATTTTTGAGACCACTTCGTGAGCAAAAGCATACATCAGCAACAGGCGGCTTTCTTTTTCGTCAATCCCGCGTGAACGAAGATAGAAGAGGGCATCCTGATCAAGCTGACCGACTGTGGCACCATGAGAGCATTTTACATCGTCGGCATAGATTTCAAGCTGGGGCTTGGAGTTCATCTTTGCATCATCTGTGAGCAGAATATTGTTATTTTTCTGGTAGGCGATCGTTTTCTGGGCGTCTTTCCATACATGGATCTTCCCGTTGAATGCACCGGTAGCCTTGTCGTCGAGGATGCCCTTATACAACTGGTTGCTAACACAGTTGGGCTTCATATGGTTGACAAAGGTAAAATTATCAACATGCTGTTCCTGGTCGGCAAGGAACAATCCGAAGGAATTGTTTTCACATCCTTCACCATCGAGGGATACCACCAAATTATTCCGGATGGAACCGCCGTGCAGCGTGATCACATTTGTGGAGACCCGGCTGTCGCGTTCCTGGTAAACAAAGGAATTACTGACCTGAACCGTGTTGTTATGCTGGTTCTGCATCCTGGTGATGTCGAGCACGGAATTCTGTCCGACGTAGGATTCTGTCAGCGAGTTTGTCAGGAAGGAGGAGGCATTCAGTGTATGGTCACAGATCACAATGTCAAGGTTACTGTTTTCCTCCAATATGAACAGATTGCGATGGTTGTCCAGTATATTTTCGTGTGAATGCAACAGGTTGATGATCTGAAATGGTTTATCGGAACGTGTATTTTTTGGAACGTAAATAAAGACTCCGTCCTGAGCAAAAACTGTATTCAGCGCAGTGAGGGGCTGGGTATTGAAATCTGCGGATTTGGAGTAGTATTCCTTTACAAGATCCGGATATACCATTGCAGCTGCGCTGAGACTTCCGAAAATAATGCCGTTGTCGAGTGTTGTCAGTTTTTCCTGCCCGCTATGGTAAAAACCATTGAGCACAAGCAACACCGTGGTATCCAGTTCGGGAACGTCGCAGGTGAAAAGGTCCTCAGTCTCAACTTCAATTTTACCGGGAGCAGGAAGTAGATCTACCGCTTTGTTAAACAGGTCTTCGATGCGAGTATATTTGTAGTCTTCATCCTTCTTTTTAGGGAAGCCGAGTTTACGAAATGATTCAAGTGCCTCCAGGCGGATATCATTGATGAAATCCGGACTTCTTTTGAAGATGTCCTGCCTGTGACGGTTAAACAGGTCGATATATGTACCGGTAAGATCTGCTACTTTTAGATCAACATTCATATTTTGTCCTCTTTAATCAGCTTCGACTTCTTCTTTCAGCCACTCATAGCCTTTTTCTTCCAGCTTATACGCCAGCTCCTTGGTGCCTGATTTGACAATTCTTCCATCGTATAGAACGTGTACGTAATCCGGGATGATATAATCCAGAAGTCGCTGGTAATGGGTAATCACGATAGTTGCGTTGTCCTTTGTGTGAAGCTTGTTTACGCCATTGGCCACAATTTTCAGTGCATCGATGTCGAGCCCGGAATCTGTCTCATCCAGGATGGAAAGCCTTGGATCCAGCAGGGCCATCTGAAAGATTTCATTTTTCTTCTTCTCACCACCTGAAAACCCTTCATTTACAGATCGGTTGGTAAGATTTGAATCGATGCCGACGATATTTTTCTTTTCATGCATGAGCTTAAGGAAATCACCGGCGGATAGTGGTTCCACACCCTGAAATTTACGCTTGGCGTTGATGGCTGTGCGCATAAAGTTGACCATGCTGACGCCGGGGATCTCGACCGGATATTGAAAGCCAAGAAATATGCCTTCAAGGGCACGCTGTTCCGGTTCAAGCTCGAGGAGATCTTTATCAAGCCAGGTAACCTTTCCTTCCGTTACCGTAACATATTCACGGCCGGCAAGTGCCGAGGCAAGGGTGCTTTTTCCAGAACCGTTGGGCCCCATGATGGCATGTATTTCACCCGCTTTGACTTCAAGGTTGATACCTTTAAGGATCTCTTTACTATCTATATTGACATGTAAATTTTTTATTTTTAACATCGTTGTCATTTTTTCCTGTTTCGTGATTAACCTACACTGCCTTCAAGCGAGATTTGTAGTAATTTCTGTGCCTCGACGGCAAATTCCATCGGGAGCTTGTTAAGTACTTCCCGTGCATAGCCGTTAACGATCATGCCTACCGCGGTTTCAGTATCGATGCCTCGCTGATTGCAGTAAAATATCTGGTCCTCACCGATCTTGGAGGTCGTGGCTTCATGCTCGATCACAGCCGATTTATTATCCACTTCAATATACGGGAATGTATGGGCTCCGCATTTGTCACCAAGAAGGAGGGAATCACACTGTGAAAAATTCCTTGCATTCTCCGCTCCCTTGAGGACTCTCACAAGACCTCGGTAAGAATTCTGGCTCTTACCACCACTGATCCCTTTGGATATCACCAGGCTCTTTGTGTTTTTACCGATATGCGTCATCTTCGTACCGGTGTCGGCCTGCTGATGGTTGTTGGTAATAGCAACAGAATAAAACTCACCCACAGAATTATTGCCACGAAGAATACAGCTCGGATATTTCCATGTAATGGCTGAACCGGTCTCTACCTGGGTCCATGATATCTTCGAGTTGTCGCCCTTACAAATGCCGCGTTTTGTGACAAAATTATAGATGCCGCCTATGCCGTTCTTATCCCCGGGGTACCAGTTCTGTACCGTGGAATACTTGATTTCTGCGTTGTCAAGTGCCACGAGTTCTACAACCGCTGCATGCAGCTGATTCTCATCCCGCTGTGGGGCCGTGCAGCCTTCCAGATAACTCACGTAGGCACCTTCGTCTGCAATGAGGAGTGTACGTTCAAACTGGCCGGTATTGAAGGCATTGATCCTGAAATATGTAGATAATTCCATCGGACAACGAATGCCTTTAGGGATGTAACAAAAAGAGCCATCGCTGAATACGGCAGAATTCAATGTCGCAAAATAATTGTCGGTGTATGGAACCACTGAACCAAGGTATTTTTTCACCAGGTCGGGATGATTCTGAACAGCTTCACTGAAGGAACAGAATATAATGCCCAATTCAGCCAGGGTTTCCCGGAAAGTGGTTTTCACCGAAACGCTGTCCATTACCGCATCAACGGCAACACCTGCCAGTGCCTTTTGCTCCTCAAGAGGAATCCCGAGTTTCGCAAAGGTTTCCAGCAAGTCCGGATCAACGTCCTCAAGGTTTTCGTATTTTGCCTTACGACGAGGTGCAGAATAGTATATGATATCCTGGTAATTGATCTCCGGGAGCTTCAGATGAGGCCAGTGCGGCATTGTCATCTTCTGCCAGTATCTGAATGATTTCAGCCTGAACTCAAGAAGCCACTCAGGCTCCTCTTTCTTCGTTGAGATAAGACGGATCACATCCTCATTCAAGCCCTTTGGGATACTATCAGCCTCAATATCACTATAAAAGCCATACTTGTAATCCCCCTGCGTTACATCTTTCAATATGTTATCCTGATCACTCATATCTGACTATATTAGAATTCGGAACTCTTATATCTGCTTTTAATTTAGATTAATTACAAATAGTTGACAAAGATACAAAATAATTCACTTTCAATAAGTGATATTTTGCATGTTTTAGTCTATTCATATAACGTTGCCAATCACCATTTGTTTCCCCAGTTACCGCCATACGCGGACTGATGAAGTAGTATCAATAATCAATGCATTTGCTTCTGATTTCGATATCCTTTGCCACTGATTTCGGGATATGAAAATTTCATGATGGATTTGGCTGATTAAGAATAACATAAATAAGCCGGACGCCCATATATCAATTATGCTTTTCGTGAATTGGCCGGAATATTTAACCGATTCTCACTGAATCGAATTTCTTTTTAGTACCTATTGGAATTCATGTATTGATCATCAAATCAATCACATATAATAATTTGTAACAGGGATGTATCTACGTTTTGCCTGAGAATTAATATAGAAATAATTTAGACTGTAATTCTCCAGCCACCGGGTACCATTTTCCACCTTGTCCGGTAAATCATGGGTATGTTAAGCTGGTCAATCAATGGAAAATTACAACCCGCCAGCGTGTGGGTTGAATAGTGGGATGTTTAGCGACCTGAGAAAAGAGGTACACAATGATATCGCCCGGCTACCATTCAAAGATTCGGATCTCGACGTCACTTTCATCGGAGTTTCAATTCGTATATTTAAATAAGTAGTTCATATTCAATTTGTAACAACAATAAATATCAACGTATGTTGTAGTATTTTAACATTTTTTAACTTATTTATTATGACAATTCTAAGACAAAAAGTTAGTTTTTTCCACGTTGAAACCTTATTTTGTATCTCCTTGTGCCTGCTTGTTTTCTTCTCCTCGTGCAAGAAAGATGATAGCTCCGATACGGACGTAAAGATTACCATTGTTGCCGATGCCGGCAACGACCAGACTGTGTCAGTTGGTGAAGAAGCTTCGCTCGATGGCAGCGGCTCCACGGTCTCTGACCCGGTTGCCGAAGTCACGTATGCCTGGGTTTTCGTCTCCAGGCCACAGGGAAGCATTAACACCATTGATAATTCGCTTTCAAACATGTCACCACTGGCCTCATATACTCCGGATAAGCCGGGCGAATACCTCATATCACTTACGGTATGGGTCAATGGCTTTAACAATGCCGATACCATGAAGCTTATGGCTGTTTTACATTCAAATGCAGATAAGAACGCTGAATGATCCTGTACAACTACGGGAAGCAGGGAAGGCGTGCATGACGTGTTTCTGTAAGAACACATTCGGCGATAATTGAAGTGCTGACGTCGTAATCCCCAAATAAATTAATCGGCTCTTATCAGTTTTCCGGAGGAGCTTATTTCGCCGGCGTTTATGGCCGAAGGATCACCATAGTAGTAAATGTTTCCCTGACCGCGGATGTTGTAGTCGAGCTCAATCATTGCCCTGACATAACACGGACTGCGTCCATTGTTGTCACAGATCACCTTCTCTGATTCAAGGGCCGATGCATCCACAGTCATTAACGAGAAATTCCATATTTTTAGCTCCTTCGTTTCCCCGGCCAGGCTGATCCTGCCACCGGAAAGCGAATAGTCCCAGTAGTAAAAGGTATGGCAGTTCACGTTCAGATCAATATCCGCATACTTGGCCATCACTACCAGACCAAGTTCATCTCCTGTGATGGTGCCGGTACTTTTAATTCCTGATGCCTCTGCGATTTCAATACGTTTGAGGGAGGTAATTTTGAGGAAGATATCCGCTTTGTTTGAGGAAGGTATAAACATTTTGTAGGGGTACTCACTTCTTAGCGTCAGGACTCCGTCAACAATACCGTATCGAATGTTATCAACGATAGCTGGATTACCCCTGATGGTTATGCTGTTCGCCGTATCCATCGACAAATAAACATTAACCGGTCCGTCAACACGGAGTGTATTGAATGCAGAGAGGCCGTCAGATTTTTCAGCAATATCGTCTTTCCCGAAACGCTCACAGGAAGACAACAATAAAGCGAGCAGGATAAGGCCGGATAGAAACTTCACGTAGTTTTTATAATTTCGTATGCTCATCGTTTTATCGTTTTCACCAACAATACCCGATACCCAGTTCGGGATGGTCCAGAATGAAAAAATGCGTTTTCATCGACAGTCTTGCCATCAGATGGTCAGCAAATCGGAACTGAACAATACCGCGGGTATAGATTTTATGCCCTGTAACCTTATCGTTAAGTAGAAAATAGCTGCCCTCCTGGAATATCAGCGATAAGCGGTCGTAAACAAATTCCTCTGAGAGATGCAATCCGGTACGGAAATCGTCCAGCTTCCTGTATCCTGGAATGGAGCGGCCCTCCATTTCCACTTTTGTGGACGCATCATAAAAAATATCGGCGCCTGCTCCCAGTTTTACCTTATGAAAAACCTGTCTGTTAAAATCAAAAGACAGCGATGAAACCAGGTAGTGGTTACCCTCGAACGACCTTTTATGCTTGGGTGCTGCCGAAAGGGTGATATAATATCCCGATCGTTTGACGAGTACCGGGATATCCCTGACTATCCGCTCTGCTTTGTCTGAAGGAATCCAGTTAATGCCTGCAAAGAAAGTCAGGTCGTTCAGACCAAAATTCGGCTCACGGAGATTGGCATTAGAGAGGTGATTGAACCCTATACCGCTAGTGATCCAAAGATCGTGGTAAATTCTAATCCGTGTTCCTGTTTCCAGGTTAAAAAAAATATTCAGTGCAGATCCGATTGCCCTGTTCATATAGTTGTTCTCCGGATCGAAAACACGGGTAGCATAGCAAAGTCCCAGACCGAGCTTGTAGTTCAGGGAAAAGTTCCGGTTATCGATGAAGTGGATCCTGTACCATGGCCATAGCGATATATATTCACCAAGAGCCTGATGGTTACCAAGCGTGGAATACATTACCGACATACCATATTCGGGGTAACGGTACAGTTGTTCCCATATCGTTCGTCCGGTGGTTTGTTTGAAAAGGCTGAGTTCAACAGCCTGTACCGGGGCATTAACAAGGTAGTTGATAAACTGGTATTCCGGCAGCATATAGCCGTGATGATATTCGGCATCTGTAGAAAAGGCTCCCGCACCTTCCTGTGCTTTAACGGAGGTGATGAGTGGCAAAATGCATAAAAGAAGGAAAGCAGATCGCATTTTAATGGCTTGGATAAGGCGAAAAATACATTTAAACCTGATAAAAAGCAAAAGAGATTTTTGCCAGCCACAGAAGGTAAACTGGGGAATTGAACCATTGGTTACCGGTCGTGATTCCATACATTTTCGATGATGTTGATGAACAGCCATATCGGTAACACGCAGATTACAAATGAATACCACGAGAAGCCGGGAACATACCGGACTGTTATAAGGCTGATGGCGGAAATTTTATCACTCAAAGGATTGTGCAGAAAAGTTTCTCTGGATTTGAACTCTAATATTAAATTTTTTTTGACAGCATATCTGTATTTTTATCTTTACATTTACTTTACACTTTTCCAAAAATTGTACAGATGAAAAAATCTGCTCTACTGTTCCTTCTTGCAATACAGATGATATCATGTAGCATGAACAATACCGTTTCAGGTGTAAATCAGCCAGTTAATGGTCCTATACAGCTTCACCCTGAAAACCCTCATTATTTCCTTTACAAAGGGAAGGCACTGGCCCTTGTGTCATCGGCGGAACACTACGGGGCGGTGCTCAATCAGGCTTTCAACTTTCACAAATACCTCGAAACGCTGGCTGCCGACGGGATGAATTACACCAGGATGTTCACCGGTTCTTACTTTGAAATTTATGGACAAAGTTTTGGGATCAAATACAATACCCTGGCGCCAAAGACGGAGGACATCATGACTCCATGGCTAACAGTAGTTGATGCGTCGGGAAAGCCTGAATATGATCTTGACAAATGGAATCAGGACTACTTCGAGCGGCTGAAAAATTTTATTTCTGAGGCAGCCGAACGGGATATCATCGTTGAGGTGACCCTGTTTTCATCGATTTATAATGACAATCATTGGGCAATATGCCCTCAGAATCCCGCAAATAACATAAACATGACCGATGATATTTCACGTTTGGATGCTCTTACGCCGAATAATGGCCCGCTGTTGGCGTACCAGGAAAAGTTTGTCGCGAAAATGGTCAGAGAGTTGAATGGTTTTGACAATTTTTTCTTTGAGATCCAGAACGAGCCGTGGGCTGATCATTCAGTGCCGGTGTATAATATTGTCAATAAAGAAGAACTAAATCCAAAGGACTGGACCTACAAAGCAGATTTTGCCGATGAGGCCTCGATGGCCTGGCAGGATACCATTGCCAGCGTGATCACGAGAGAGGAGAGAGCACTTCCGAAGAAGCACCTTATCGCCCAGAATTTTACCAATTTCAAGGCCCCGATTCCGGTCGTAAATCCTAAAGTTTCCATTATCCATTTTCATTATGCCTGGCCTGAGGCTGTAGAATGGAACTACCACTATGATAAAGTTATCGGATTCGATGAATCGGGTTTTGCCGGACCAGGTGACCAGGTTTACCGGCGACAGGCCTGGCAGTTTATGCTTAGCGGGGGAGGACTGTTTAACAATCTCGATTATTCCTTTTACCCGGGTCATGAAGACGGTTTGGGAGAAAACAGTGCACCGGGTGGCGGAAGTGCAGCACTACGACGGCAGCTTCAGGTGCTGAGCGAGTTTCTTAACAGCTTTGAACTCGAAAAGCTGCAGTCCTGTTATGACTGCGTCTTAAAATCACCGGGCCTCATTCCGTATGTACTTGCCGAAAAAGATCAGATCTATGCAGTGTATCTCAGGGCCGTCGGCACTTCACACACCGAATTTCAACTGAAAACCGGCAACGGAACTTACGAGGTTCAAACATTGAATACGCTTACCGGCAAATACACAGATCCGGTCATGATTAAAGCTGCTAACGGGGTGATCAATTTTGAAATTGATATACCGGAGGGTGAACTGGCTTTGAAAATTTCACGTAAATAGCTGAAATTTTATCTCTGCCAGGTTCTGATTCGTTAAACCTGCACATATCTGAACATACGTGTTCATAATATTATGGCATCAGGCAGGTTCTGTCGAACGCTTTTACATTCCTTTGCTTACCTCTTCCACTGCCCCCTGATTTCCTTATTCCCCGGAATTATTCTAACTTCGCGGCTCAGAAATAAAACAAAACTCATGGCTCATCAGAAACCGACACCATTGTCCGAAATCGGAGAATTCGGGCTTATTGACCGTCTGACGCAAGCATTTAAGCCTGTCAACGAGAGCACAATACTTGGAGTAGGTGACGATGCCGCAGTGATTGACTGTGGTGACAAGTATATGGTGGTTACCACCGATATGCTGGCCGAGGGCATCCATTTCAACCTTATATATACCCCGCTGAAACATCTTGGTTATAAGTCGGTAATCGTTAACCTGTCGGATGTGTACGCGATGAATGCACGTCCACTTCAAATTACTGTTTCCCTGGCCATTTCATCAAAATTTTCCGTGGAGGCGCTGGAGGAACTTTACAGCGGTATACACCTTGCCTGCGAAAAATATGGCGTTGACCTGGTTGGTGGAGATACGGTTTCTTCCCTTTCGGGTTTGATCATCAGTGTTACGGCAATCGGTGAAGTTGCCAGGGAAGATATCCGTTATCGCAGCGGAGCTAAGATAAATGATCTTATTTGTGTATCCGGTGATTTGGGAGCTGCTTACATGGGACTACAACTTCTCGAAAGGGAAAAGGCCCTTTTTGAGGTGGAGCAGACTGTCCAGCCCGATCTGGCGGGGAGCGACTATATTCTTGAGCGCCAGCTGAAGCCTGAGGCCAGAAAAGATATCGTTGAAATCCTGAAAAGAGAAGGAATTCAAATCAACGCGATGATCGATATTTCCGATGGCCTCTCTTCAGAATTGCTGCACATATGCAAAAATTCTGATACGGGCTGCCGTATTTACCATGATAAGATCCCAATTGATGCCAGTACTGCGATGACGGCGGAAGAATTTAAGATAGAGCCACTTATTGCTGCCCTGCATGGAGGGGAGGATTACGAGTTACTATTCACCATACCACTTTCAGAATACGAAAAGGCATCCACAATTCCCGAAATCAGAATTATCGGGAACATCACTGACAAATCAGAAGGTACACTGATGATCACGGGCGAAGGTCAGGCCGTTCCTCTCTCCGCACAGGGCTGGGACGGTATCAAACGTTGATACTCCATCGGGATGCGGATCCTTCCTTCCCTCAGACATATTCCGGTTGTCAATTTTCAACAAGACGGCATGCTGTCTGATCAGACAGCATGCATGTTGTACTGATCACATCAAGGCCGTCTGCTGCTGATACTGCGCAACGTCCGGTAGGGTTGCCAGCGAAAGTTTGTAGTCAACAGCAGATAGGGTTGCATGGCCGACAGAATGAGGCAATTCATTATTGTCTTTTTGTTTTTCAGAACATGGGGGGTTAAAAATGATATGCCTGGTAAGTGGTTCATGCATCAGTCTTCGGTTCCCACCACATCATCCATCCTCTGCATAGCATAGGCATATGCACCCAGGGCTATGGCCCGTGAAGCACCCAGGACTGAAACGCCAATGCCCGTCCGCGGAAGATCATCATATTCCACAGTGCGTTTTGAGCCGGGTACCGTTATTTTTCTCGAATGTCCCGCAGCAAATTCGGGAAATATATTTTTATCCTCAAGATCAAAAACTTTCATCGAGAGCCTTTCAGAAAGAATTCCCCTGTAGTCCCTGTATTTCCGGTTGATCTCGGTGAACATAGCCGGTGTGAAAAGGTCCCGGGCCGCAGTGAGACCTCCGCCCAGGACAACGATGCCGTCAATGAGCGTTAGTGTATTGGCCACTGCGCTGCCAAGGCCTTCACCAAATTCTGCAAACGACGACAGTGCCGCCTCCCGATTACCCGGGGCGGAACCTCTGGCAATTTCGGCAATTTCCCTGGGCATTGGGGAGTCATTCATGTGTATTCCTGCTCTGGCGGCATATACCCGCCGTATAGCCCTGGTACTGACGCTCTCTTCCGCGTTCCACTCGGAATTAATCTTGTTAAGGGTATTGTGAATTTCCGCCCCGCAACTGCTGTCGCCGGTTAAAAGGTTGTTACTGGTAACAATGCCGCCACCAAAACCGGTGCCAAGTGTAAAGCCGATAAGATTCCTGTATCTTCTGGCACTCTCAGCTTCTTCCAGTTTGCGGTTCAGGGCAGGAAGGAGGCCGAAAAGAGCTTCACCATATGCGAAAAGGTTACCGTCGTTGTTGATATATACCGGGATCCTGAAATGGTCCTGAAGGATTGGTCCCAGGGGCACACCACCCTTAAATGCCGGGAAGTTTGGGGGGTTACCGATAATGCCGGGTTCATAATCGGCCGGACCCGGAAAAGCGAAGCTGATGGCAACGGGATCGGCGGGCAGTATCATTTTAATCTCCTCAAAACCTTTGAGGATACTTGTGATGCATCTTTTTATATCCTTCGGAAAGGATGGCATCGTGAGGGGTTCGACAAGCTCTTCATGTCCGCGTAGGGCAGAGAAAACAAAGTTCGTCCCTCCGGCATCAAGCGTCATGACGACCCGTTTCTGTTGTTGATGGGTAGTATTCATTTTTCTCCGGCTTTACTATGCAGCTGTCAGAGACTGCTTCAGGCAGTGTTTCAGTTTATAATTGTATTTCAGCATTGTTTTCCTCCCCTGTGCTTATGGCGTAGTAGGAAGCAACGAAGACATAGAGCATACAAATCACCAGGACTATCATACTTGTCGTCACGCCTGCCAGATCAGAAATTAAACCCATGACCAGTGGAATTAGTGCGCCGCCGATAACGGAAAGGATAACCAGTGCGCTCAGTTCATTGTCATATTCAGGCATCCGCTCCACAGTCATGGCAAAGATGATGGGGAAGATGTTTGAAAATCCCAGGCCAGCGACAAATATCATTATCCAGGCGAGCTTAACATCTCTCGTGACCATGATTCCCGTGAGGCCAAGAATGGTAATCAGGATACTGGCATACAAAAAATTAGCGGGGCGGAAAGTCCTCAGCATAAATGCTCCCAGGAGCCGTCCTACAATCAGCGATGCAAAATAAATGCTGATGCCAACGCTGGCGGATTTAAGACTTATGGCAAAACGCTTAACCAGAAAATTAGAGATATTGGTATTCAAACCCACATCGAAACCGACAATCAGGAATGTGGCAAGTATCATGATGAGCACAAAGCGTTTCTTCAGTAAACCAAGGACACTTCCAAATGTAGCCGCTGGTTTTGCTGCTTTGGTTTCTTCAACCGCTGTACTGTACAACCATATGACAGAAACGGCCGACACCGCAGCATATAGCGGAAAAATCAACCGCCAGTTACCGGAGTACCTTATCAGTGCCGCCGTTATAAATGGTCCGGTCATAGATGCAATGGATTTGATTAATTGTGAAAGGCTGAGATTTGCTGCTTTGTTACCTTTGGCAGAAATATCCAGTAACAGGGGATTGGCTGATACCTGCAATATGGTGTTGCCGATGCCGATAACCACAAATCCGAGGATAGCGCTGAGATAGGTATAGTAAAAAAAAGGAATAAGCATTCCCAGGCCGGTAATCATCATACCCAGGTTTGTTGTAAACCTCTTTCCCCTCCTGTCCTGGAAAATTCCTGTAGGGATAGAAAATGTGGCAAACCAGATAAACACCATGAAGGGTAACAGCTGTGCCATCGTATCAGAAAGGCCAAAATCTTTTTTAACGTAGCCGGTGGCGACCCCAACAAGGTCGACGAAGCCCATAATATAGAAGGACATCAGTACAGGGAGAAGAGAACGAAGGCGGCTAGTTGTGTTCATGACGAAGATGTTGAAACAATTATATACACCGTATTAATACACATTTATCATCCTTTTGTGCGCACATAAGCTTTAACCGTGGCGCATTCTTTCCCACCGTTCCTGCCCGTCGGTTTTATGGTATATTTTCCGACAGCTGCCGGTACGATAAACGTTTCAGCATAGTGGACCACAAACGGTTCAAATGCATTGTCGGGGCTTTCTACCACGACTTCGTCTCCTTCTACAAGGTTGAGAACATTAACCAGACCATCAGTATTGTGCAGAACCTTTCCTGTGAACCAGTGTCTTCGGGTTTCAATAAACTCACTTTCATGAAGACCGGTCTTTTCTTCCCTCCATCCCTCACCTTCTGCCACAACTTCGATTCTGTTGATAAGATTTTTTTCTGTCCAGACCTTATCGCGTTCCCAGCAGATATTGCTGATGCCGTGTTCGATATTGATTGGCCGTGGTTTACCGTCGAGACCGACACGTCCCCAGTCCCAGAGTTTGAAGGTAAAAATATAGGGTGTGGAGCTGATCTCGAGAACCAGGCTGTTTTTCCCTGAGCAATGGATAGTTCCTCCCGGGATAAGAAAATGATCATGTTTGGCCGCAGGCCAGCTCTCTACATACTTCAATGGTATGAAAGGACTACCTGTTTCCTCGGATGTACGCAGGTCCGTAACCATGCGGCCGGCGTCAACACCCTCCCTGAAGCCGAGGTAAACGGATGCCCCTTTCCCGGCATCGAGAATATAGTAGCTTTCGTCCTGCGTGTACTGCATTCCGAACTTTTCGCGGATATAGTCGGTCAACGGATGCACCTGCAGGCTTAGATTCCCGCCATCCATGGTATCCAAAAAATCAAACCGGATTGGGAACTCATCGCCAAAGCGGGCATGTACAGCATCACCTAAAAGGTCAACGGCATGGGAAAAAACGAGATTAATAGCCGGTGTTTCGAATCTCGTTCCGTCAAAATTCAGGAGGAGGCTGTTTTCCTCAGGAACACAGTTGAAACACCATGCATAATTTTCAACATCCTTCTCCAGGTCGAACTTTTCTTTCATCCACTGACCTCCCCAGGGTCCGGGATCATAGAAAGGCACTACACTGAAAGGCCTGGTCACAACATGCTTCATGGCATGATGAAACAGAGCGCCGGTGATCAGCACCGGACGTCCGGGGCGATTTGTATCAAGGACAAAATCCCAGACCGGCATCAACGCCTTTTTATGACGGTCACAAACCCTCCAGTCTACGAAGAATCCTCTCTTGTACTGAAGTTCAAATGCTTCAAATCGGTTATCGATACCCAGATTACAGACTTTATTATTCCTCATCCGTTTCTGAATTTCCCAGCGTGCCATATCCGCATATACGAGGATATCAGGTTCCGGTATGACTAGTGCTGCGCCTGTACCGACAAGCAGTACTGTTCCTTTTTCAATGGCATCAATTTCATTCCGCAGAGTTTGAATCCTTCCCTGGTCAAAAAAATCGACGAGATTAAGCCTGGTAAGGTATCCAAAGACTCGGTCGTCAGTTACATCAGGATGGGTGAGCCGGAGGATTTCTTCACTGCTCAGCATCGCTTCAGCTGCTTCTTTAAGTGCTGACGGCTTTATCCATGCCTCAAGCGAGTCCCGTATCTCTTCGTAAAAGACACCCTGGTAGCACTCGACCACGATAACTGTTTTTTTATCATGGACTTTTTTGTCCGCTGAGTGAATGGTTTTCGCTACATTTTCCCATCCCTTGACACACCCCTTAGGGCTGGTTCCGATCTGTATTTCTGGCGATGTATTAAACGTGGACATTTCGTGTAAAGTATTTTTCAGGTTATCTGCCGGTCGCATCGCACTTTTTACTCTGCATGTTGATTGCAGTCAGTAGGTTTTTCATTTTGCATAGCTTTATTCGATCGTTTGAAAATAAAATATTCTTATCCCGGGTTTTACAAAATCTTCAGCAATAGGCTGAAAAGGCAGTGAGTTCAGGCTTAGATATCTTCGTTTTGCCTATGGGCACTGATTTTACGATGGATGTGCATATGTTTGAACATATGGCAAAAGTATAGAATTTTATGCCAGAATTGAAAGTTTTGTTTGTACTGCAAGAAAACACGACAGCGATGTCTTTTCAGAATTATGAAACACCTTTGAAGGACATAATTTTATATTTTGTTTTTTCTTACTTTTGGAAATTGTTATAAGTCAGTAAATAAGAATATACAATTAAATTAAAATGAACTATCATTCTACTACCTGTTATTTGGTCCGGGAATATATGCATAAATTTCCTGGTCATTTTATGAAGTGGCAGAAGGACATATGATTCAATCGCAGTTTTAATCATTTATTTTAAGTCCATGAGTTACTGTTTGCTTATACTTTTAAAAATCGTAAAGAGTTTTACATATATATTGACAATTTCAGTGGCTCTGCAATGCACGAATTATCTGGAAAATACCACAATAAAAACTAAATAATAAAAAATGAAAAAATTTATTAAAATATTTTCTGCAGCATCCTTGATATTTATTCTATTGGCTTTACTATTTATATTTTGGCTGGCTTTACCTTGGCCTAGTCATGAAAAACGTGATGCATCAATCAATATCCCGGATAGGTATATTGTATCAAATGAATATCGGTTTGATAAACAAAAAGGAAATCAATGTTCAGGATTCTCAATGGCCTATTTGCTTAATTATTATGGATTTGATTTATATGGGGAAGATATTTACAATGCTATGCCATATAAAATTCCCAAAAACAAATACCGTTTTTCAGAAAATGTTATACCTAAAGGTATTATAAAATATTTCAAAAAATTAAACCTTCAGGCCGAAATACATACTGGAAGTTTTGACGATTTAAAATTTCACCTTTTCAAAGGAAAACCTCTAATTGTACTGATTGGCGAAGGCTTTAAATGGCAGCACTATATGGTACTTGTTGGATTCGATAATCAAAAACAGGAAATTTACTTTTATAATCCAGGTGGAACGGACGATTTAAATAAACTGGAGCCGGGAAATGAAACTTTAAAATATGTTGATTTCCTGAATCTATGGGATAATAAAATTCAAATTTTTAATAAGAAATTTTACAACCAAATTTACATTTCAATAGATTAAACGGAGAACCACGAATATTTGGACTGTAGGTAAATAAACACTTTATTGGAATATAGAAGATTATAATGCACAGTGGGATAGGAGAATATGACCGTTTCCACCCGAGTATTATTTAGTGATTTAGTGATTTGGTGATTTAGTGAATTGAAGAGTGGTTCAAAGGGCTTCTCTCACTCCATCTCTTCTTATTTTGTGATCCGCCTTCGCTGAAGCTACGACAGACGCGGTTTGGTGATCTACCTACGCTGGAGCTTCGGTCGACGCAGTTTGGTGAATTGGGGATGAATTAAAGAACGTTTACCTATCCATGGGCAATACCATGGCTATTGTTGGTGAATGCCTCCGGCATGGAAGAAGCGTATCTACAAACACCTCTCACGCTCTCCCCATCACCTCCTAGCCTCTAACTTCCTAACTTCCTAACCCCATCACTCCCTAACTTCCTCCCCACCGCTATACCCCCGCATGATTCCCCTCTTGGAAGAACGGATGAAATTTACGATCTCATCACGTTCGGAGGAAGAAGGAAGCTGTGATTCTATATATTGAAGGGCTTGTGAATTGTTCATTCCCCGCTGATAAATGGCGCGGTAAACTTCCTGAATTTCACTAATTTTTTCGTTGCTGAACTGCCGGCGGCGCAGTCCGATGGCATTGACGCCAACATAAGAGAGGGGTTCCCTGGATGCTTTGACGTATGGAGGGATGTCTTTCCTGACCAGTGAACCGCCACCGATCATCACATGTGCGCCGATTCTAACAAACTGGTGAACGGCAGTCATGCCTCCGATGACAGCCCAGTCGCCAATCTCAATCTCACCGGCAAGACCGGTGCTGTTTACGATGATAACATGTTTACCGATAATACAGTCATGTGCTATATGCACATAGGCCATGATCAGGTTGTCGCTGCCCACTCGGGTGGTACCTTTAGAAGCTGTTCCCCGGTTCAGTGTAACAAATTCCCTGATGATGGTATTGTCGCCGATCTCTGCCGTTGTCTCTTCTCCCTTGTATTTTAAGTCCTGTGGCGGTCCGGAGATGACAGCACCTGGAAATATCCTGCAATTTTTGCCGATCCTGGCACCATCCATGATCACGACATTAGGACCGATCCACGTATTTTCCCCGATCTCAACATCCCTGTGGATGGTTACGAAACTTTCGATGACTACACCCGTACCGATCCTGGCATCCGGATGTATTTGTGAGAGTGGGTGGGCCATATTTTTATTTTGCTTTTACGATCTGAGCCATCAATTCACCTTCGGTAGCCAGGGCATCACCGACATAGGCTTCGCCATACATCAGAGCGATTCCTCGCCGGATCGGTTCAAGAAGGGTCATCTTCAGGATCAGGGTATCGCCGGGAACCACTTTCCGTTTGAACTTGACCTTATCGATCTTCATAAAATAAGTAAGGTAGTTTTCCGGATCAGGCACCGTATTGAGAACGAGCAAACCTCCGACTTGTGCCATGGCTTCAACAATCAGAACCCCGGGCATTACCGCTTCGTCGGGGAAATGTCCCATAAAGTGGGGTTCGTTCATGGTTACATTTTTTATCCCGATCACACTTTTGTCATCGCGGTAAATGACTTTATCGACAAGAAGAAAGGGCGGGCGATGCGGGAGCACAGATTTGATCTGCTGTACATCCAGTACCGCCTCCTGGTTTGGATCATACTTTGGAACGTTCCGTTTTGATTTTTCCTTTTTGGCCATCTGTCTCAGGATACGCGCAAATTCTGTATTGGCGTGATGACCGGGTCGCTGGGCAATAATCTTTCCCTTAAATGGCATTCCGATCAGAGAAATATCTCCGATCATGTCAAGAAGTTTGTGACGTGCAGGTTCGTTCGGGAAATTCAGCTCAATATTGTTGAGGACACCTTCTGGTTTTACCTTTATCTTTGGTTTGTCGAACAGTTCAGCCAGTCTGTCGAGTTCCTCCTGGCTTACCTTCCTGTCCATGATCACGATGGCATTGTTCAGGTCACCACCCTTAATAAGATTATGTTTGGCCAGAAATTCGAGTTCATGTAGAAATACGAATGTTCGGCACCCTGCAATTTCATCTGCGAATTTTTTCAGGTCGTCGAGTGTGGCATACTGGTTCCCAAGCACTCTGGAATTATAATCAATGAGCACATTCATACTGAGTTGCTCGTCGGGATAGGCAATGATGTGTATCCCCTTTTCACCGTCGTAGTATTCAACCTTTTCACTGGGAGTAAAGTAGACTTTTTCTTCGTCCTGCTCTACAATGCCGGCTTCTTTGATTGCTTCGACATAGACCCTTGAACTGCCATCAAGGATGGGTGCTTCAGCACCATCCATTTCAATGAGAATGTTGTCCAGTTCCATGCCTGCACATGCCGCCAGGCAATGTTCAATGGTAGCCACTTTTGATCCGTTTTCCTCCAATGTGGTTCCCCTGGATGTATCTGTGACATTCTCTGCCAGTGCTCTTATCAGGGGTTTGTTGGGCTGATCTGTCCGCTGGAAGACAAATCCGTGATTTACTGGTGCAGGTTTGAGGGTAATTTCTACGTCAATACCGGAATGCAGGCCCTTCCCTTTCAATGTTACGGGTCTGCCAATGGTTTTCTGCTTTTCTGCCATAATGAAAAATTGGGTAATCCTGAATTAAAATCGACGCAATATACAAAAAATCGCTCAACGGGAATAAATTTAAGCTAGATTCGAAGTCAAATTCCCTATAATGAGGCCCTTTCGCGCACCCGTCACAATTCGTTCGAAATTAATCCTGCTTTTCTTTCAGGGTTTTAAGATCGTTCTCCATTTGATTCATTTCGCGGCGCATCTCAGGTAGTTTTGAGAACAGCAGATACGATTTCCAGAAATCCTTATAGTGCATGGCCGAAGAACCCTGCAGGGTCTCTCCGTCCTTTGCGTCCCTGATGATACCGGATTGCCCGCCGATCTTTACATTGTTGCCGATTGTCAGATGCCCGATAATACCCACCTGTGCTGCAAACATACAATCGCGGCCGATCCTGGTCGAACCTGCAATGCCGGTTTGGGCTGCCATTACTGTATTCTCACCCACTTCAACATTATGTCCTATCTGGATGAGGTTATCGAGTTTGACACCTTTATGAAGAATGGTCGCTCCCATCGTTGCACGGTCGACACAGCTGTTGGCTCCGATTTCCACATCATCCTCGATGATGACGATGCCGATCTGGGGGATCTTTTTGTAACGGTTATCACCGCCGGGTGCAAAGCCAAAACCGTCGGCACCCACTACCACACCGCTGTGCAGGATGACATTCTTTCCGACCTTACATCCCTCATAAATTTTGACGCCGGCATATAGGATCGATCCTTCACCAATTTCCACACCCTCACCTATATAAACCTGCGGATAGATCTGAACATTGTCGCCGATCTTAACATTGTTCTCAATAACACTATACTGGCCGATATAAAGGTTCGAGCCGAGGTCCACATTGTCACCAATACTTGAAAGATCGTGAATGCCTGACTTTCGAGGTTTGCTTTGCTGATACAGTTCAAGTAGCGCAGCGAACGACTCGTACGCATTTTCCACCCTAATAAGCGTTGATTTTATGGATTTATCGGCTTTAAAATCCTTATTGACGAGGACGATGGTTGCCCCGGTTTCATAGATATATTTTTCATATTTCGGATTTGCCAGGAAGGCCAGCGTTCCGGGTCCCGCGTTTTCAATTTTCGCAATATTGCTCACTTCTGCTTCGGGATCGCCTTCAATCTGCCCTTTTAGAAATTCAGCGATAACTTTTGCTTTAAAATTCATATCGTTACTGGTTAATTTTACAATACAGTGGGCAACGTATCCGTCAACCTCCGGAAATGTATGACAGGCCACCGACAGATTACAGTTAAAGATATTCGATCCGGAGATGCAAAACTACTGATTTATTCAGAAAGCATGTTTCAATTTTTTCGGATAACATAAAAAATGTTTGATCACATCACGTGAAAACATGCTTGCATTAAACATATCCGAAGCTTCAATGATATCGACAGTTTCACCATTTTTATACATGATCTTGATGCGGTCGTCCATGTAGTTGTAGGCATGATTGCTGATGGTATCACTGACCAGGAAATACCTTGTTTCACTCTCGCGGATTCCGTAATATTCGGCGATGCTCTTTTTCAGGTCATCGATTTTACTGCCGGGGAAGGCTTCATTCTTCATTTCTATCCTGAACAATTTCCTGTTGATGAGATTACGGCAAAGAGTGGAAAGGATCTTATCATCATGTTCACACCATACCTTTGCAGAGGTGATGATATCATTGTCATCAAGACGGCTGAAAAGATCCAGCAAGACTTCTTTTTCGGGTGAAAAGAAATCCGAACGATCAATATTTCGTTTCATAAAATGCAGAAGTGCAGGGGTGGCAAACAGTTTATCACCCGACATGGTGAGGTCCCTTGCCCGTTTAAGGATCATGACCAAAAGTGATTCGGCAGCGATCACCGTTTTATGAAAGTATACCTGCCAGTACATCAGTCTGCGGGCGACAATGAATTTTTCGATGGAGTATATCCCTTTGATATCAATAACGAGCTGATCGTCCTTGACATTGAGCATCTTGATGATACGGTCAGAACCGATGACGCCCTCTGTCACACCGGAAAAAAAGCTGTCCCGGCGCAGATAATCCAGCCGGTCCATATCGAGCTGACTGCTGACAAGCTGGTGAAGAAAGCGTTTATGGTAATTTCCCTTGAAAATCTGTAATGCAAGATCCAGCCTTCCACCCAGGGTTGAATTCAGCTGTTCCATGAACAGAAGCGAAAGCTCTTCATGCTGAATATTACTGATGATGCTGTTTTCCAGCGCATGTGAGAACGGGCCATGCCCGGTATCGTGAAGGAGGATAGCAACGGAAACAGCTTCTGCCTCTTCTTCCGTAATATCATGGCCTTTCGATCGGATAACCTGAATGGCCGAACTCATAAGATAACAGGTACCCAGTACATGCTGAAAGCGGGTATGATTTGTCCCGGGATATACATAGTTGGTTAGGCCGAGTTGTTTTATCCGGCGTAATCTCTGGATGTATGGATGTTCAATCAGGTCGTAGATAAGCTCGAATGGGAAGCTGATAAAACCCAAAACCGGGTCATTGATGATTTTACGTTTATTAACAGGAAGTTCGCTCACTTGGGCTGGTTCTGATCACATTCAATAAAAAATCAAATTTAAGTTCATTTCGCGGGTTGTCAAAGTAAAGTATAGAAAAACCCTGCGTTAGCGCCGGAACTAATTTTAATCATTACTCTGAAGTACGTTGCCCGGACGGTTGTTGTAGGCTCATTGCTTGCCATAACTCTGGACAGTGGATAAAGGAATATCATCAATTTTTTCATCAGCCGGTGATATCTGTCTGCCATTGTTTACTTTTACAACGCAATATTCTTCCGCTATTCGTGAGAGGACGTAATATATACGCTTTCTAAACCAACACAATGATCAACATTTTAAGAACAAAATCAACATTACACATCCTGCTTGCAGCTGTATTTTTATTCACTACACTATCAGGCTGTAAGACCAGCGATAAGAAGGTATTTGAACCGGCCTCGCTGGTTAACCTGCATATTGGGACGGGGAGTTCCAATACATTCGTAACCGCCGTTTATCCTTTCGGTATGGTGTCGCCGGGTCCCTTCTATAACATCCGTAAAGGTGGTCATCTGGATACAACATTCACCATTGGATTTTCCCATATTCATGCGAGTGGTGTGGGATGTGCTGATATATGGGGAGGCATAAGCCTGATGCCTGTAACAAATGAAAGTACACTAACGCGGGATGGTTTTAGCTCTCCACTCCGGGATGAAGTGGCGATGCCCGGGTACTATAGTGTAAAACTTACAAAGTACAACATACAAGCTGAAATGACGTCGGCTCCCCGAACGGCATTTCACCGGTATACTTTCAGAAAAGGGTCGGAAAAGGAACTGCTTATTGATCTTACCCATCATCTGAATGCGAGCTTCGACAGGACAGAAATTCAACTAAATAACCGCTTCTACCCTGGTAAATCTTTTGTTATAAGGGTAGAAAAAAATAAGCCGGAAGATGCCTATATCCGGTCGGTTAAGTTGAATGGCAGGACATATGGAGAATACCATCTCTCTCACCAGGATATTGTCCACGGGGGAACCCTTGACATACACCTGACAGACAGCCATTAACGAAATTTCCCCTATCATCATCATTATTTTCTAAAATTTTGTGTTTTAAATGATTATTCGTATTTTTGCGGCCGTTAGATGGGTATTGGGAACCTAGGGGACTTGAGTCCCCTATTTTGTTACCTGCAAAATTTATGATGAATAAGGAAACATTTGAGAAGGTTGTCAGGGAAAAGCTTGAAGGTACGGATATGTTTCTGGTTGAGGTGCAGTTCATCCCGGGTAACAGGGTGCAGGTTTATATCGACAAACACGAGGGAATTACCATTGACGAATGTGTGGAAATGAGCCGTTACATTACTTCCGTTCTTGACAGGGACGTTGAAGATTATGATCTCGAGGTTTCTTCGCCCGGTCTTGATATGGGCTTCCGTGTAGTGGAACAGTACAGAAAGTACAAGGATAAGGATGTCAAAGTGTTACTAAATGATGGTACCAAAATGTTTGGTATACTCAGGGATTTTGACAAGGGCGGCATTGACCTGGAGTACGAGAAGTCTGTTAGGGAAGAGGGTAAAAAGAAAAAGAAGTTCATCAGGGAGACAATACATTTAGATTTTGACAAGATAAAAACGACCAAAGCGGTGGTTTCTTTTAAATAGGAAATTAAATCAGGAAATGGAAAGCATTAATTTGATAGACACATTTGCGGAGTTTAAGGAACTCAAAAACATTGACAGGGTAACCATGATGAGTGTACTCGAAGATGTATTTCGAAGCATGCTCATTAAGAAATATGGGTCGGATGAAAATTTCGATATTATTATAAATATCGATAAAGGGGATTTTGAGATTTGGAGAAATCGCGAAGTTGTGGAAGATGGAAAGGTTGAAGATCCAAATTTTCAGATACCGCTGTCAAAGGCAAAGCTTATCGATGATGATTACGAGGCGGGAGAAGAAGTCACGGATGAGGTGAAACTGGAAAGTTTTGGCCGCCGTGCAATCCTGGCATTAAGACAAAATCTGACAGCCAGAATCCTTGAACTTGAAAAGAACAACGTTTATATTAAATACAAGGACAGGATTGGGGAGATCATCACTGGTGAAGTGTACCAGGTATGGAAGAGGGAAATCCTTGTTCTTGATGATGAAGGCAATGAACTCATCCTCCCTAAATCAGAGCAGATCCCATCCGACTATTTCCGCAAGGGCGACACCATTCGTGCTGTTGTGATCAAAGTGGATATGAAAAACAACAATCCGCTGATCATCCTTTCGAGAACATCACCGGTATTCCTGGAGCGTCTTTTTGAACTTGAGGTACCGGAAATATTTGATGGTCTTATCACGATCAAAAAGATTGTCAGGGTCCCCGGCGAAAGAGCAAAAGTTGCCGTCGAATCATACGATGAGAGAATCGACCCGGTCGGAGCATGTGTCGGGATGAAAGGTTCCAGGATACATGGTATTGTAAGGGAGCTGAAAAACGAGAATATCGATGTCATAAATTTTACTAATAACGTTCAGCTGTTCATATCAAGAGCGCTTAGTCCGGCAAAGATCAGTAATATCAAGATATTGGAGGAAGACAAGAGAGCCGATGTATATCTCGAACCCAGAGAGGTTTCACTCGCCATTGGAAAGGGGGGCTTAATATCAGGCTTGCAAGTCAACTTACTGGATATGAGATCGATGTTTACAGGGAAGCCGGCGGCGAAGAAGACGAAGATGTCAATCTCGATGAATTTGCAGATGAAATCGAAGGCTGGATCATTGATGAACTGAAGGCTATTGGCTGTGATACAGCAAGAGCCGTTCTTGAACTGACACCGAAAGAATTGGTGAACAGAACCGACCTTGAGGAAGAAACAATAAATGAAGTATTGAAAATTTTAAGGACGGAATTTGAATAAATTAAGGCTATTATTATAATTTAGCATTACCGCCATAACAGGATAATCAGGGTATGACAGAAAATAAAGCAATAAGACTCAGTAAGATCGCCAGGGAATTTAATGTCGGGATCTCAACCATTGTGGATTTCCTTCATAAGAAAGGACACAGTGTTGATGTGGATCCCAACAGCAAAATTGCACCTGAACTATACAATCTGCTGATCAAAGAATACAGTTCTGACCTTGATGAGAAGAAAAAGTCTGAGAATTTCAGTCTGAAGAACCTCCGTGAGAAGAAGGAAACCATCTCCATTGATGATGTTCAGGATCTTCCTGAAGCTGAAGAGGAAGAAAAAGAATTTCTGGTGAAAGATACTTCTGTCAGTACACCCAAAATCGAACCAAAGAAGGCCCCTGAAGAAAAGAAGACTGAAGAAAAACCGGTGGAAGAACCTGCACCTGTCGGCCCAAAAGTTGTCGGGAAGGTAAATCTTGATGAAGTTCAGGGGAAGAAGAAGCCCGCAACCGCAAAGGAAGAGAAAAAAGAAGTAACGGTTTCTGAAGGTAAAGCCGCACCGGATAAAGAAGTTGAAAAAGCAGACCAGATACAACAGGTCGAAGAAAAGCCCTTAGAAAAGAAGGAAGATTCAAAGAAAAAGGGCGATATGGAGGTGAAAGTGGTTGGCAAGATCGACCTGGATGAATCTAAAAAGAAGAAAGAAAAAGAAAAGGAAGAAGAGAAAGCCACTGCTAAGAAAGAAGTAAAACCCGCCACAGAGAAAGCGAAGGATTCAGGTAAGGCAGAGGAAAAGGAAGTGGTCGAAAAAGCTGCCGATTCTAACGATGAGAAGGTGGCTCCCACAGCGGAGAAGGAAACTTCCAAAGAAGCCAAGGTTAAAGGTAAGGAAGAGAAAGGCAGCCCCGACGGAAAGAGGGAAGTCGAAATGATACCCACCGTCATTCAACGCTTATCGGGACCAACGGTTGTGGGCAAAATCGATCTGCCGCAGGAACGTAAGGATCAGAGGAAAAAGCCCGTGGCCTCAAGCAGTCAGGATGCCCGTCAGGAAGGAAAGAGAAAACGGAAACGGATAAGGAAGGAAGCCGGAACGGAAGAAAGGGAAAAAGCCGGTGGAGCGAACAAAGAACGGCCGGTACCCGGGAAGAGAAAGAAAAAGCTGCACCGTCCGGAGGTGAATGAAGAAGATGTACAAAAGCAGATAAAAGATACACTTGCTAAACTTACGTCCAAGGGTAAATCCAAAGGATCAAAGTACAGGAGGGAAAAACGAGATACGATACATCAGCGTCATATTGAGGAACAGGAGAGGATGGAAGAAAGCAAGCATACCATCAAGGTCACTGAATTCGTTTCGGTGAGCGAGCTTGCCACTATGATGAACGTTCCGGTAAATGAAGTGATCCAGACCTGCATGAATCTCGGACTTTTTGTTTCGATAAACCAGAGGCTTGATGCAGAAACCCTCTCAATGGTGGCCGATGAGTTTAATTACAAGGTGGAATTTGTTAGTGTCGATCTTCAGGATACGCTCGATGAAGAAGAGGAAACAGAAGAAGAACAGATCCCGCGTCCGCCCATCGTAACCGTGATGGGGCATGTTGACCATGGGAAAACTAAATTGCTCGACTATATCAGACATTCCAATGTAATTGCCGGTGAAGCCGGGGGAATTACACAACATATCGGAGCCTACGCTGTCCAGCTTGACGACGGGAGGCAGATCACCTTCCTGGATACACCGGGTCATGAGGCTTTTACAGCCATGAGGGCCCGTGGTGCACAGGTAACCGATGTGGCCATCATCGTGGTGGCTGCCGATGACGGTGTCATGCCACAAACCGTTGAGGCCATTAATCACGCCTCTGCTGCCAACGTGCCCATCGTATTCGCTATCAATAAAATTGATAAACCTTCGGCCAATGTCGATAAGATAAAGGAAGCACTGGCCAACATGAATTACCTGGTAGAAGACTGGGGAGGCAAGTATCAGTCACAGGAAATATCTGCCAAAAACGGTACCGGGATCGACGATCTCCTCGAAAAAGTACTGCTCGAGGCCGAACTTCTCGATCTCAAAGCCAACCCCGATCGTAAAGCTATCGGAACCGTCATTGAGTCCTCTCTCGATAAAGGAAGGGGCTACATTTCAACCATCCTCGTCGAAACGGGAACACTGAACATCGGTGACGTACTCCTCGCCGGAAGCAATTTCGGACATATTAAGGCCATGTATAACGAACGCGGAAACCGTGTCGATACAGCCGGCCCTTCCACGCCTGTGCTTATCCTTGGTTTGAACGGTGCTCCTCAGGCAGGCGACCGGTTCAATGTTATGGACAGTGACAGGGAAGCCAAAGAAATTGCAAACAGACGCGAGCAGCTACAGCGCGAACAGGAACTGCGGACGCAGAAACATATCACCCTAGATGAAATTGGACGACGTATCGCTATCGGAAACTTCAAGGAACTTAACGCTATTGTGAAAGGCGATGTGGATGGTTCAGTTGAAGCACTCAGTGATTCACTTCTGAAACTTTCAACAGAGGAAATCCAGATTAATATCAAGCATAAGGCAGTTGGTCAGATATCAGAATCAGACGTACTTCTGGCTGCAGCATCTGACGCCGTGATCATCGGTTTCCAGGTACGACCGTCACTCAGTGCCAGAAAACTTGCAGAAAAGGAACAGATCGATATCAGGCTGTATTCCATCATTTACGATGCCATCGAGGAGATCAAAGCCGCTATGGAGGGGATGCTTTCACCGGAGATCCGGGAAGAAGTTACCGCAACACTCGAAGTGAGGGAAGCTTTTAAGATCACTAAAGTAGGAACTATTGCCGGATGTATGGTGAAAGAAGGGAAGATCAACCGTTCTTCAAAGGTGAGAGTGATCAGAGACGGCATCGTGGTCTATTCCGGTTCACTGGGAGCTCTGAAACGCTTTAAGGATGATGTGAAGGAGGTTGTTGCCGGACTCGAATGCGGTCTGAATATCGAAAATTTTAATGATATTAAGGTCGGCGACTTTATCGAAGCCTACAAGGAAACGGAAATCAAGAAAAAATTGTAAGACCAGACGGGCTGTTAACTCCCAAAAGCGGGAGTTGTACTTGAAATCTGAATTGCAGCATTTGAACCGGAACGATGGGAGTAAGTCCATTGTTCCGGTTTTTTTTATTCGTGAGCGTTATCTGTCCTGCGTGACTATACGGTATAAAAAAAATTACAATCTTCCGGCTATATCATGCTGCACCAGGATTGTAATTTTCATTGCATTTTACCGGCACATCACTCATAACAAATATTGAGGATGTCAGGTAAAACCAGGGATATGAGTGACAAAATTTTATTCTACTTCTGCGCGGTACTTGTCTGCTGTCAACAAGCCGTCCAACTCGGCGGCCTCATCCACGGTGATCCTGATGAGCCATCCTTTGCCGTACGGATCTTCATTAACGATTTCAGGCGTATCGGTAAGTTTCGGGTTGATCCCGGTTACCTTACCTGACACGGGCATGAACAGGTCAGAAACAGTTTTCACAGCTTCTATTGTGCCGAAGCTGTCACCTTTGCCAAGTGATTCGCCTTCGGTTTCAATCTCGACAAAAACGATATCACCAAGTTCTGAACTGGCGAATTCAGTAATGCCGATAACGGCTTCCTTGCCTTCAAGCCTAATCCATTCGTGCTCTTTTGTGTACTTAAGATTATCAGGGAAATTCATATCAGGAATATTTTGTATAGGTTTATGAAATAATATTTTTGCAATTCAAATTTACTATTTTTCACCAGAACTTTTCCTATTGTGCGAGAGTAAAACGGACACTGAAGCCGATATTGGTATTAGAAGTAGGGTATGAAAGTGATACAAACGGCTTGTTTACCCGCTGATCGAAAAAGAACCTCAGGTTAAACCTGTCACTTAATACATAATCAAACGTAGTTTTGACGGTCACGATCCGCTGACCGGCGGTGATCTGATCGCTGTCCTCTGAAAGTTTACGGATTACCGTCCTGTTGTCCCTGATCGATAAGTCGGCCCTTACGTTCAGGTCACTCTTGAATTCTTTCTGGTTGATGATGATCTGGACCTCGTTAAAACGATAACCGGCACCAAAGGATACTTCCTTTGAACTGATCTCATTGATCTGGCTGTTGGAGGTACTGAGGGCCAGCGTACGTGACCGGTTGAATTCGATGCTCGTGGTAAGACTGTTTTTCCAGTCCATATTTACGTCGAAGAGCGGGCTGAATTGCTCATTGATCGATACCGATGTGGCATCAAATTCAGGCAGGAAGTTGACCTGGTATGTGGGGTCTTCCAAACTTCTGATATCGATAGGATTAGAAATAAAGGAGCCTATATTATAGGATGAACGGTATGCATGGTTCATCGTCAGACTGTTCAGGAATTTTTTAACGAAGCCGATTCGCCCAAGGCCGTCGAAGGATATTCTCCAGTTCGGCATCATGCTCAGAAGCGAGGGGAACATTTGGAGTGTGACATTCGATGGATCCTTGTAACCGTAGGCTGAAAGGAAGGACGATATCAGGACCTGTTGCGAGTTGGGCCCAAATCCTTCATAGAAGCCGGCTGAATCGTGGAGTACAGTTCCGTTCTCATCCATATAATCCTGTGCTAGTCTTCCTGAAATGATGGGCCTGTATTCGTTTTTCATTTTATTGAACGCTTCTGAAGAAAAATCGAGATCCTTGGAATAGATATTTTCAAAAGCTGATTTCCACGAGAGAAAAGACATTGAATAGTTACCATTGAGCGTCTTTCCGCGTGCATCTTCAGCAGGAAGATTTCCTGACTTATCAGCGATATAATATTCACTGAGGTTTTCGGCATAGACTCGGTTTGCTGTAAGATCGATCCGGAAACCGGTAAAAGGCTCGAAGGAAGCCCTGAGATTCAGTTTCTCTGTATGGCTCATCATATAGGGCTGGTTCAGGAGGGAGTCTTTTGAGAGCCAGCCATTTAAAAAAGCCTTGTGTGCGAAATCGCTGTCCTGCATACCAAGAATAAAATCCCATCCCGGGGCAAGCATATCATCATAATTTGACAAGCCTAAAACACTGGTTGTTGGCTTGTACCCAGGAAGGATGGTCCCATCGCTTGTACTGTAAGTAATATTTATATTCTTCAGTCCGGTGGCGATCCTGGCTGTATTGTTGACGATAAAGGTCACCGGGCTCTGTCCTAGAGGGCGCTTCCCGGTAATGACCACTTTTGCTCCTCTTACATCCGCATCAGGTGTGACTTTAACCCTGTTTTCGCTTATTACCTCCAATTTGGAGTCGACGGCATTTCCATCACGGTCGAATACCTGTACTTTGACATCACTGGTCTTAAGCTTGTGGGTATACGATCGCGGAAAGCCCTTGCGAAGGACCTGATTCTCCCTAAGATAGGTTACTTCTTTCGTCCTTTGTTTAGCCTGATCGGGGCTGGCCTTCTGGTTTAACCCTTTAAAATAGGGGACCTTAGCGTACAGGTTGGCCAGATTCAACTGTCCATTTACCTGCACGGTGTTTGAGTTCTTAACGGTGTTGCCGAGATCAATATTGGGATCCTTCAGAATTGGTCCGACGTCCCATCCGAAATTTGCATTATACCGGGTAGAAACGTTCACCCAGTTCAGCACCGGAATCTTGTTGAGAGGCAGGTTATAGGTGACATTGATCTGGTGGTTATAGTTTGTGGTCCTGCCGAAACTCCTGAGTTCCTGAATGATGGAATCCCGCTTTTCCTGATAGTCATAGGCATTCTTGTCCATCCTTCCTATCGGTTCATCGATTCTGGCAATATTGGTGGCAGAGAAATCGAGCTTAAGAGACTTAGTAAGGTCGAATTTTAGGTCGTAGTAACGGTTCCAGAGAAAATCTTTTTTCACTGTTGGTTTTATCTGAAGGAATGGGTTACTCAGGTTCCTGAGTTTTCGTTCCATGTATGAGCGGTCCAGATCGGTCCGGAAAGAGAGCATCGATGGCAGATAGTAGAAGTTGAAGTCGCGGATGATACGCAGATAAGGTGACTTAAGGGTCTTTGATTTTGCAAATGGTGTTACCGCTTTGGGACGTGAATTATAGTTATAACTGAGTGCACCACGATAGCGTCGTTGAGTGTAGTACTCGGTTCCTATATCCCGGCTGTATACTTCATTGAACGAATAACTGGCCGACCAGTTTGCCAGATCGTAGAGGTGTGGTTTGCCTTCTTTCTTGATCACTCTTACATTCGTGAAATTGAGGCTTTTCCGGCGTGTGTAATCCTGGGCAATATGTTTTATCGAGTCTCTGTCGGCTTGTGTTTCTGCATTATCAAGGGCTACCTTCAACGGGATATCGGGATCAAGCGGATTATATTCAGGGTTAACGATCGACTCTGAATATCCGGCATATACAGGAATTGAAACTCCGAGTTTCTGCGGGAAGAATTTGCCCAGTTCTATATTTGAGGAGAGGTCGTACTGGAGGACCTGTTCCTTATCTCTTTCCTGGACCTTTGTATCGATGCTTCCCCATCCGGGAGTGCTTGTATTCCCTGAGAATGTAAATGAACCGAGATCAGCCAGCTTGGTAGTCAGCCTTCCATTGGCTGCCCATCCGCCTTTTTCATTAAAATCGGTAAGGCGTAACTCATTGAGCCAGATCTCACCAGATTTCGGCAGGTTATCTTTACCGCCGGCCGGATTTCGTGACCCCGATCATGATGGTGCGGACATTCGCCAGGTTTGGATTGCCGGAAACACTCACTCTGTTTCCCTTACCATCAGTAATGGAATATACGGAGGACAGCTCAACGGTCGATCCCTGTGATCGCATTGCATTGTTCCTGGCCTGTTTTGCATCCTGAAAGACAGAAAGATCAATTTCAAACATATTTTCAACTGGCCAGACGATATACCTGTCGGCATCGACATCCTTCCTGTATTTATTATATGGTGTCAGCTTAAGAGGTACTTCGTACTCATAAAAGTTTCCGGTGTAATCTGATCCAAGGCGGATGAAGGCTGTGAGCTCATCAATCTTCCAGCGGGAAGCCTTCAATGGCTTCTGCATGTGCATCCATTTTGATCTTCTTGTACTGGCGGATATCCATTTGCACATTCTTGTACGCGGCCCTTCCATCACCGTCTTCAAGCTGGTTAACCTTGAGTACGATCGACTGTTCATTAAGCTGGGTCAGCGAAGGCTGTGTCGGATCGATCTGGCGGGTCACACCTACCGGAAGGACATAGTTTACCGGTTCCTTTCCGGCATTCTCCTCAATGTTTACCGCTGAGATATCAAAAGAACCATCGGAAGGTTCGGAGCCTGTCCAAGCTTCACTGCCTTGTGTGAAGGGAAGTGAATATTTCCTCCACTCACCCCTGATCAGATCCAGTTTGGCAAAACGCAGAATGACAGAATCGGAAAAATCTGTCAGGAACATCCTCATAAAACGGATGGTTTTAAAATCCTGGATATCACCAACCCTTCTTTCAAAGTCGGATGATTGGCACCCGGAACTGATACCATGTTACGGGCGATTTGGTTCCGTTTTCAAATTCGGCGTCATCGACAACCTTATCGACGATAAAGTTCCGGCCAACGTCGAGATCCTCTTTTCGAAGGCTGATACGATAGGAAAAGTAACTCTCACTTTCACTGAGGGTATTGTCCCTGTTAATATCTTCCGCGTTTGGCAGGGTGGATCCGCTGGTTGGATATGATTCTTTCGTTTGCTCAAAGCTTGGCGAGTTGCCTTCCAGTCCGTTGTAATTCTTATATCTTTCGAGGATGCCGAGTTTCATCTGGTCATAATCGGAGCCTCTGTAATAATGAAAATTATCACTTGAGGGGTCATTGGAGAGCTCGGCAAATGCTTCGGCGGATAAGCTTGGCCGTATATTTTCAAGGAAGGTGTTGTAAAAGCTCCTCTCATCGGCGTCACTTAGACCGTCGAGTCCGACATCCTGGTAGGTCCGGGCTTCAATATCGTTATTAAAGGCAGGCACCAGGGATTGTACCAGAGGGATCCGGCCCCAAACTGTTGTATCCACCTGGATGATATCCGGACCTGAAGGGAGTCCGTTTTCGAAGGCCTTTCTGGAATCCTTGAGGACATCCTCAGAAATATTTCCAAGGTTGATATAAAGGTCACCACCGGGATTATCCGGCTGTTCCACATAAGGGTCCATCAGCCAGAATTCAATAAACTCGATATTGGCTGCTTCAAAATCGTTCGACTGTATTTCCCGCATAATACCACCCCACCGGCCCTCAGGGTCCTTCAGCGTTCCGTTTGAATTTATGTTGTCAATGTCAAAATTGTATGGCCCACGTTGTGTCGGATAGTAGGCCAGGTTCAGGACCGAAATGTTGGTGGGGATATTATTTGGGGTTTCCTTATTCTTAAAAATGTCCTTTTCAAAAATTTCCCTGACATAATGACTCGATTGCGCGTCGGGGTCATTTTTGATATGATCGGGGGTAAGGGAATTATTCCTCAGAAACAGCGGGTCGATCACATACCAGGCGATCTTTGCCCGGCCATAGCCATAACTTAGTTGGTTGATATTTTCAGCCTCCTGGAAATATCCAGAGGGAGTACTGGAAATCGACCAGGCGGCAAAGGATTTCATATCGAGCGACGTTTCGCTGCCTTCAAAATCATCGATGAAGGCATTGCCTTCTTTTGCAATGGCCCTGGAATGACCTGGGACCAGGTCGGCAAATTCACCCACAAAGGTGACCTCTGAAGGTTCTTTCGTTTCGATGAGCGGGAGAGCATCAACGAGCCTTGTCAACAATCTTGATTCTGTACGGTAAGAAGTGTTAAGTCCCCAGATGGTATTGGAAATGGGCTCATCGCCGATATTCACTTTCTGGGTGAGAGGCCGTTCAGTAAGGTTCAGAATGGTGGCTCCCACATTAAAATCATCCGAGATCTTGTAATCGAAATGAGAGCCGACAAGTGTCTTTGTCTGAATATTGAAAAGTGAGTTATTCTCGAGTGAGATCTTGATCGGCGTCCCTGACTCCAGGATGCCCTGGTTGATGATCGTCACCCGCCCCAGGGTATAGTCGACGGTATAGTCACTTCCTTCGTTAAGCTGTCGTCCGGCTGCCGATACCTTCACCGAGCCCTGCGGTACATTCATGGCATTCAGCATGATTTCGGATGAGGATGACGACTGGAAGGAGCCTTCGAGTTTGAACTTGTTTTTTTCTGCGATCTGCTGAGCCTTGGTCTTTGTTGAATCGTAAAGTTCCTTGAAAACGTATCGGTCCACAACCGATTGGTCCCCGCCGTTATCCCGGATGATCTTTTCAAGGTCCCTGCCGAAGGGTTCGAGTACCGGGAAGAACACGCGTCCATTGGAAGAATTAATGGTTATGCCGGGGATGTAATCGAACAGTCCGTCGGGATATGGATCATTGTTGGAGTTGAGGTTATCCAGGTTCAGTGTCTCAAGCAGGATCTTTTTGTTCAATTCCCCTTCAGGGATGTAATTGATGGCATTTCCGGTCTTGTCATCCTGGTACAGGACATCGAGGGTAAAATCTTCGGCGGAGACCTGGTATGCACCGATGGCATAGACGTTTTTCATCATCAGGTTCCATGTATAAGATGCCGGGGTGAAGTTCGTACCTTTTATCAGTTTCAGGAAAAGCGCGTCCGGTGCACTTACACCACCTGAATGTTGATAGTTCCCCAACACGGTATGTCTTACCGTTATAGGTATATTCATAGGCCACGGCAAGTACCTCGTCGGAATTCAACGCCGAGTTCAGAGAAATATACCCCAGTTTCTCATTGAGGTCATACTCCCTCGGTGAGAGGAGTCGGGCATTTTCAATCTTTTCGTAATCCCTTCCAAGATTCAGAGATGAAAGGGCACCAGTGACCTTTGTGATATTCCGGACATCAGGGTATGCACCGTTGACCATCTGGCTGTACAGGTTATTCAGTTCATTTCGCGGATAGTTGCCCTGTTCACCGGCCGTACGCTGAAAGTCGGACGAATAGGGCTTTGGTTCGGCCAGATCCGTAAATGCGACGATATTTCTGGATTCGTCGAAGTTGCTGGTCTTGTTCGTCACCCATACTTCAATCCTGGTAATATTGATCCCTGAATTGATGATGGGCAGGTTTTGAAGTGCCTGGTTGTAGGTATCCCGATAGTAATCAGATAGGAAAAAGTGTTTATTAGCATCGTAGTCGTCGGCAGTCACAGAAAACTCCTGTACCTGTGCGCCTCCCTGAACTTCGATGGTAGATGTCTCACCCTTTTGTTGTGAGAAGATACTGGTCATTGTGAGCCTTCCGAACTGCATCTCCGTTTTGAGTCCAAAGAGGCTCTGGCTTCCTGTGATCAGTGATCCGGTAAGTGGCAGTGAAACGTTTCCGGCTTCAATTTTTTTTATGATCTCATCTTCCTTACCCGAATATTCCAGCTTGGTCTTGTTCTCGAAATCAAAAGTGGCTTCCGTGTTGTAGTTGACGTCCAGCTTCATTTTATCTCCGATGCTGCCGGTGACGTTCATCAGGATCTTTTCCTCGAAATGTAAAGGAAGGGGTTTTTCTTAGTTTCTCAGTAAGGGTCGGATTATCGGTCTTGGAGAGATTGAAACCAAAGATCAGTTCAGCGCTTCCTGAGGGGGTGATATTAATGGCGTTGCTTCCGAAGACCTTATCGAAGGCTTCGCCGCCAATATTTAACTGTGGAATGAATGACGACCTGGTTTCCAGGTTTTCACTCCTTGATTTCTGGAACCAGTAATTGTTGAGGGATTTCTGAAATGAATATTCCTCGTACTCCTTCTTGCTCATTGTATATGGCGGCCCGGATGGTAAAAGTACCTACTTTTTCAGTAAAGGAATACTGTCTGCTCACCGGATCGTAAACCACTGAATTTTCAATGTTTGAAGGTTGATGTCCGTACAGTGGTGATTCAAGGCCCGAATTGGAGAAGGGATAATTGTTTTCAAGACTGAATGGATACTTCAGTTCGGAACTGTCGGGTGGCAATAGTACGCAATCCGCCGGCTTTTGGTAGCGGCATGTATAGGTAACCTTCTCCGTCATTTGCTTTTAGGACAATTGGCGTAAGCAAAATGAAAACAGGAAAGACCAGCGTAATGATATATGCTAATCCTCTTTTCAAAAATAGTGAGTTACAAAAGTTTTAACGCTTGTTTAACAACATTTCGACGGTTAGTGTCAGGTTGCTCAGTTAAAAGTTTACCAATAACTCTTTCAACCTGTTTCTTTGCAAATCCGAGTGCGACTAATGCAGATAACGATTCTTCGCGGATAGTATTGCGTTCAGAAAGGAATAATTCGTCCGTTTTGGCCCCTTTGTAGATCTTGTCTTTAAGATCCACGATGATCCGTTGTGCAGTTTTCTCCCCGATGCCCTTAATGTTCTGAAGCGCAGTAACATTTGCCTCCGTGATGGCTATTGAAACCTCGTCAGGGGTCATCGATGAAAGGATAACCCTTGCCGTGTTTGCGCCAATACCGCTAACAGAAATGAGATGCCTGAATGTTTCCCTTTCATTCTTCCCGGCAAAGCCATAAAGAATGTGAGCATCCTCGCGTACGATCTGGTGAATGTAAATACGTGTTTTGCCGGTATCAGGAATTCCGCTGAATAGTAAAAAGGGAGATATTAATATAATAGCCCAGTCCTCCGTCCTGTATTACCAGGTGGGTCGGTGTTTTTTCAACAACAACACCCTCTATGAATTCGTACATATAACTTATTTTGCGCTTAAAATTAGTTAAAATAGAACTGGTTCCAAAGTGTGTATATTGCTGAAAACTGAAATCTTTTACATGTCGGACGTGTTAATTTCCATTCCGGAGATTTTGGGCATCCATCACTGCGATAGCGGCCATATTTACGATTTCTCTCACTGAGCTTTCCATCTGCAGGATGTGTATCGGCTTGCCAATACCAAGCAGGATTGGCCCGATAACCTCTGCACCACCTATTTCCTGCATCATTTTGTAAGCGATATTTCCTGAGCTGAGGTTTGGAAAGATGATGGTATTGACGTCCTTTTCTCCCAGTTTTGAGAAGGGGAATTTGCTTTTTCTCAGTTCCGGATTGAAAGCGAAATTAGCCTGCATTTCACCGTCAACGATCAGATCGGGATATTCTTCAGTGGAGGATTTTGATGGCGTCGTGAGCTCTGCCCGGACTGCCTTCCCGTATGGAACCGAAGTTGGAATAGGAGACCAGTGCGATATGTGGGGTGATATTGAAATTCTCAACGGCTTTTGCGGTCAAAAGGGTTGTGTCAACGAGAGTTCGTACTTCGGGCTGGATATTGACCGTAGTATCGGAAAAGAAGAAATGTACCTTTTTTGGTTTGAATCACATACATTCCAGCAATATGCTTCTGGGGATTATTGGTTCCGCATATCTGAATTGCAGGTCGGATCACATCGGCATATTTACTTGAAAAACCGCTGACAAAAGCATCTGCTTCACCGAATTTCCACCATCATGGCCCCAAAATAATTGGGATTGAACATCAGCTCGTTCGCCTCATCGAGGTTGAGTCCTTTTCTTTGCCTGTATTTGAAGAGGTATTCGGCAAATTTGTTCCTGCGAAGTTCCTCATCTTTGCTACGTTGGATCAATGATTGTGATTTCCCCCAGATCGAGGCTGTTTTCCTCGATAAGGCAATGGATATCGTCCTTGTTCCCCAGGAGTACCGGGATGGCAATATTTTCTTTAATCAGTTCCTGTACGGCTTTCAGAACCTTGTAATTGGCAGCTTCCGCAAAAACGACTTTCCCGGGATTTTGTTGGGCTTTGAGCCTGATATCACGGATAAGGAGGTTATCCAGTCCCAGACGTTTTCTGAGCCCTTCTTCATATTTCTCCCAGTTATCAATGTGTGTCCTTGCCACGCCTGTTTCGATGCGGCTTTTGCCACAGCCGGCGCCACCCTGGTGATAAGCCTCGGGTCCAGGGGTTTGGGAATGATGTATTCCCGGCCAAAGACCAGGTTTTTAGCTTTATATGCCCTGTTCACCGTTTCCGGAACATTTTCTCTGGCGAGGTCGGCAAGGGCATTTACGGCAGCGATTTTCATTTCTTCATTGATGGCGCTGGCCCTTACATCGAGAGCTCCCCTGAAGATAAACGGGAAACCCAAACACGTTGTTGATCTGGTTTGGGTAGTCGGAACGTCCGGTGGCGAAAATGATATCCTTCCTTGCTCCCATGGCTTTTTCATAAGAGATTTCCGGATTGGGATTGGCCATGGCAAAAACGATGGGATCACGGGCCATAGACTTCAGCATCTCAGGGGTCAGGATATCAGCTACCGAGAGGCCGAGAAAAACGTCGGCACCAGCAATGGCTTCCTCAAGTGTGGTAATGTCGCTATCGATGGCAAATTCAGATTTATACTTGTTCAGATCTTTCCTGCGCGTTAGTGAGAACGCCCTTGCTGTCGACCATGGTGACATTTTCTTTTTTCACACCAAGTTTGATGTAAAGCCGCGTACACGAAATGGCCGAAGCGCCGGCACCATTGACTACAACTCTGATATCTTTCGCTTTTTTACCTGTCAGGTCAAGCGCATTCATCAGACCAGCTGCCGAAATGATGGCTGTACCATGCTGGTCATCATGGAACACGGGAATATCAAGTTCCTCTTTTAAGTCTTCGTTCGATCTCAAAACATTCCGGAGATTTGATATCTTCGAGGTTGATGCCGCCAAATGTCGGGGAAATGGCTTTGACTACCCTTACAAATTCGTCTACATCTTCTGTATCAACCTCAATATCAAAAACATCTACATCTGAAAAGATCTTAAACAACAAGCCTTTTCCCTCCATGACGGGCTTTCCGGCCAGGGCACCGATATTCCCGAGTCCGAGCACGGCGGTGCCATTGGAGATTACGCCCACAAGGTTGCCTTTTGCTGTATAGTTGTATACATCATCAGGATTTTTTTTGATCTCGAGGCAGGGCTCTGCCACACCCGGGGAATAGGCGAGGGACAGATCGACCTGTGTAGCATGGGGCTTGGTGGGGACTACCTCAATTTTTCCTGGTCGCCCCTGCGAATGGTAGTTAAGAGCGTCTTCACGCGTGAATTTAGCCATGGTATTTGATTTAGTTTTTTTTACATTACCCTTATGGCAAATTTAGGAAAGCTTCACGGTAATTGTATCGCGAGCTGATGAACAACATCATGTTTTCGAACAGACATCAGGCACATTCATGCCATGTTACATAGTGCTGCCGATTAATTAGGACAGGAGTGACGGTTGTTGTACGCCGGATCCCAGGGTACAAAATTATTCCCCGGGATGGTCTCTCGAACTCTGAACTTCCTCAGGAAGCCCTTGGGGCAATGGGTTTTGAGTAATGGTTTTATAATTCATCCGATGATGATAGATGTCCTGGGCGAGGTAGAGAGCCTGGCGGAAAGAACCGAAGGAAGCTTCATTTTTTCCCGTGATCTCATAGGCAGTACCATGAGCCGGTGATGTTCTGATTACAGGGAGGCCGGCGGTATAATTCACGCCTTCATCGGCGACCAGGGTTTTGAAGGGGATAAGTCCCTGGTCGTGATACATGGCAAGGACACCATCGAAGTGTGTGAAATTTCCTGAACCGAAAAAACCATCGGCAGAGAATGGTCCCATAACAACGATGTCTTCCTTTCGTGCCTCATCCAAAGCCGGTATGATGGTATCGGTTTCCTCACTTCCCAGCAATCCGTTATCGCCCGCATGTGGATTGAGTCCCAAAACGGCAATTCTGGGCTTCCTTATTTCGAAATCTTCGATCAGGCTGCGGTTCATAATCCTTATCTTGCTCAACACAAGATCTTTGGTGATAAAGGCGGAGAGCTGGGAAATCGGTACATGGCCGGTAACCACGCCTACTTTCATAAGATCACTCACCATGAGCATCAGTACCTCTTCAACTTCAAATACCGATTGAAGATATTCTGTATGCCCGTTGAAGTTGAAGTTGGCCGATTGGATATTCTGTTTATTGATGGGTCCGGTAACCAGCGCCTGTATCTTACCTTCCTTCAGGTCAGCAACAGCAGCTTGCAGGGCCAGATACGATGCTTCACCGGCTATTTCTGTTGACTTTCCGAGTTCCACGCGTACTTCATCACTGATGCAATTGATGATGTTTGGTCTTTTTTCGTTGGCTTCTTCAGGATATTTAATATTGTTGAAGCTGAAATTATCGATGTCGAGTGCTTTCCTGTGATATGCGGCAACTTTGGGCGAACCATAGACAATGGGTGTGCATGATTCCATGATCCTGAGGTCCATCAGGGTTTTGATGATCACTTCATACCCAATACCGTTGATATCGCCCTGCGATATGCCGATTTTTATTTTTTCTCTTTCCATGTTTCAGGGTTATTTAGACGTTAGCCGGTGATTTTTTTAAAAAAGCTGAACAGCAGGCGAACACCCACGCCAGTTCCTCCCGAAGTACGGTAGCTGTCCGCAGATTTTCGGAATGAGGGTCCGGCAATGTCAAGATGAATATACGGATAATCTGTAAAATGTTCAAGAAATTTGCCGGCCGTGATAGCTCCTGCATATTTGCCTCCAACATTTTTAAGATCGGCAATATCGGATTTCATCATCTCCCCATATTCGTCCCAGAAAGGAAATTCAGCGATGCGTTCGTGTACTTCAAAACCACATTCAACGAGCGGCTGCATAAACCGTGGTCCTGCATTTCCCATCCCCACCAATGCCTGGTCGCCTACGGCAGCGTGGGCAGCGCCGGTAAGCGTGGCAAGATCGATGACCAGTTCCGGATCATATTGTTTTGCCCAGGCTAGTGCATCGGCCAGTATCATTCTGCCTTCGGCATCCGTATTCAGAACTTCGACCGTGGTCCCGTCGTACATTTTTATTACATCGCCGGGAACATAGGCATTACCGTCGGGGCGGTTATCCGTGGCAGGAACAAGACCGATAACATATACCGGCAGATGTGACTTTGCTATAGCGTAAATTGCCCCGGCTACCGCAGCAGCCCCGGCCATATCGCTCTTCATATAATCCATGGAGTCACCGGTGGGCTTCAGACTGAGTCCGCCGGTGTCAAAAACAACTCCTTTTCCAACAAGAACATAGGGTTTTGCATTCCGGGCGTCGGAGGGCTTGTATTCGAGGATGCTGAATGTAGGCGGATCGATACTTCCTTTATTCACAGCCAGAAGACCACCCATTTTGAGGGATTCGATTTGTTTTCTTCCGAGAATTTCAACACCAAATCCGGCTTCATTCCCCATAACTTTTATCTCCAGGGCCAGTTGGTCGGCAGTCAGGAATGACAAAGGCTCATTCACCAGATCACGGGCTTTAATCACTGCTTCTGTGACAGATATCAATTCACGGATGTCATTTCCGGAGACTTCCGGAGAGGATATCCCTATTTCGTCCAGTTTATTTTTCTTTTTATCTTTTTCCCTGAAATATTTAAGGAACTGATAATTTGCAAGTATCATGGACTCAGCCATGGCAAGCACCTGATAACGGTCTCCCCCAAGTTGTACCAGGCACACTGATTCTATATCGTGGCTGTTAAGTTTCCTGGTGATATCACTGCCAGCTTTACGAATGGTCTCGAGTGAGGTAGCCCTGTCAGCCTTCTCATTTTCTTCGATTACCTGAATAAATACCAGCCTCTTAAACTGGTTTATAACAATCTGGGTTTTGTCTTTTTCGAGCTGTGACCTGAGGTAGTTATTTTCCTCTTCGGAGGCCAGCCACTGTCTGAAATCAGAATCCTTGCGTCCAAAAAGTACGAGGTGGCTGCCTGTATCCGGTTTTTGAATTGTACCTATTTTCATCCCTTGATTTTTTTCGGTGTCCTTTTTATCAGGTAATCGCTGTAACATGAACCTGATTTTCCGATGGGAGTCCGGCAGGAGACTGGAATGCTTTCGGTTGAGAATAGCAGGCTCATCCCGGTTTCACGTACAAAGATAGGAGAAATATTTGGATTCGGCGTCCGACCCAGGTGGATGTACATGGAGGAGTTATACAGGGAGAAAGGCATGACTTTACGTAGATATCCCGGGGATTTTTATTAATTTTGGCAGCATATTGCAGGGATATGGACAAAGACAGGATAATAAGGAAAGCCCTCTCACTTGAGTTTCTTGATAAGGCTGAAGCCTTGTATCTCTATAGGGAGGAATCACTTGCAGGGCTGATGTGGATGGGGAATGAGATCAGAAAGCTAAAAGCCCCGGGAAATGAGGTGGGATGGATCATTGACCGAAATATTAACATTACCAATGCATGCTCGGCACGATGTAAATTTTGTAATTTTCATCGCATACCGGGAGATCCGGATGAGTACATCACTTCGGAGGAGGAGTATGAACAGAAAATTACCGAACTCTTCAGGCTGGGAGGCAATCAGATCCTGCTCCAGGGAGGCTTACATCCTGCTCTCGGCCTGGAATTTTACACCGGCCTCTTTTCCGGTCTCAAAAGCAAATTTCCCGGTCTGAAACTTCATGCCCTCGGTCCGCCGGAAATCCATTTTCTGGCCCGTAAATCGAGAAAATCATACCAGCAGGTGTTGGAAGCACTTGTTCAGAGTGGTCTTGACAGTTTGCCTGGTGCCGGCGCTGAAATACTTTGCGATGAGGTTCGCAGGAAGATCTCCGGTGGCAAATGTGGTTCGGAAGAATGGCTCGACGTGATGCGTGTTGCGCATAAACTTAACCTGCCTACCTCGGCTACAATGATGTACGGTCATATTGAAACAGAGGAGCAGAGGATTGAACACCTGGTAAAGATCAGGGACCTGCAGGCCGAAAAGCCAGAAAGCCACCATGGATTTATAACGTTTATTCCGTGGCCGTTTCAGGCTGAAAATACCAGGCTGGCGAAGCTCTATCCCGGTGATTATACGAATCTCAACAGCACATACGTGCGACTTATTGCCATCAGTCGCATTGTTCTCTCCAACATTGGGCATATCCAGGCATCATGGCTCACCGTTGGAATACCTGCTGCGCAACTCTGTTTGCATGCAGGTGCCGACGACATGGGCTCGATCATGATAGAGGAAAATGTTGTTTCTGCGGCAGGTGCATCATGGAAAACAGACGGGGAAGGTATTTTAAAAGCGATCAAAGAAGCCGGCTTTAAACCCCGATACAGAGATCAGAAATATGAGACCGTTGAGATGCCTACAGTTTATCAGGGTGATCTTTAAAATAATGCCGGGTTAAAACTTTCAAAAATTCTCTGTTCAGGATCATCTCACTGAGCCACTCGTGTTCATGATCATAGTTTGGTGACGACTTGGAAAATTTCGATTCGTCAAGGTCGATCTGGTACAATAGCGCCGACAACTTTTCTGTGTCCTCATGGAGCAACTTGCCGATATGAACGGCAAGCTGAGTGAAGAGATCATTATAGGCACTACGAAGATTTTCGGGGAAGTTAATTTCCATTCCAAAACCTGCAAAATCCTTGATCACCTGGTCTGCTGTTTCCCTGATGATTTTCTCATTGATTTTGGCTTTTTCGATTTCGTTGCTTGGAATTAGACTGAATGTCATTGTTTTATCAGCTTCAGTGAATAGATGATGGCTTCCATCTGCCTCATCAGATTTCTTTTCTTATTATTTGGATTATAGGCATATCCTTCTACAGTAACCACCATGTTGCGGCTCTCATCAAGGATGGTATGGCTGATAAAAGGTCCGCCCATAAATCCCTTCTCCAGCTCCCACAATCCCCTTATTTCTACAAGGTCTTTGCCGTTCTGTGTCAGGTCAAAAACCTGCGGTGGAAAAAGTGTTGCTGTCGTCATGTATGAGCCTGGTCTGCTTCCCCTGGTATATTCCTTGAGGAATTGGTTTCGCATTTCGATCAGATGGCTTGACGACAGATCCGGCTTTACTTTGTACGGGTATTGGTAAACAAAAATTACCTGGCTGGTCTTCGGTGTTTCCAGGGAAAGAGAGACAAAGTTGTCAGCACTGACATCGATGTTATAACCACGTGGAATGGTAAGAGAAACGTTGAATTTTGAGACCAGGCTTGTGATTTCAGGATCCTTACTGCTCCGGTAAACGTCCTGAAGCCTTTTACGGTCGTATGCCTGAATATTGGCGACGATCTTATCACTTTCACTGTCGATCAACTCCTCGAGCGCAGGTGTATCGGGGGCGTTAACCCTTAGAATCAGCTGCGGCTTTGCCCACTGGTTTTCATAATAAGCCGTTTCGGCTTTCTTAAATTCAGGTCCGACAGAAACAATAATGATCGTCCTGTGGTTCTGAAAAATATTGTCGAAGGCTCCCGGAGTGATGTGAATGACATCAAACAAGGGTTCGGGTTGGTTGAGCGCGGGATACTCCTGTTCCAACGTTTCCCTGAGTGCATTACCTGCCCTGCCTTTCCAGGTTGTATTATCCATGACGACCAGCACTTCACCGGCCGGACCGGATATATTGGGCAAAAGGATATTGGAAGATCCTGATTTTGGATTACTGATATCGCGACAACTCTGAAGCCCAGTAAGGACGATAAGGAAGAAGAGCAAATTTCTGGCTACTTTCATTGGGTGCATGTTTAAAGTCCTGAGGATGAATTTTATAAGATGTTAAAAATTTCCTATAATTGGTTCTCAGGCATCGAATGTTCGGTTTTTATTAGATGGATTTAAAATTCCCAGAAGTTTTAACAAATACTATGCCTTAAAAAGCGAAAGGCCGTTAAAAATGATTATTATAATCATCAAAGAGATAAATAACGGCAATCAACGCCGGCAGATAGTTTCGGGCGGGTTCGGGCAGGTAGGTGATAATTTCATTGAGGGGAGCATTATTGCCCGCTATTTTACGGGCATTCCGGATCGCAACCGGACCCGCATTATATGCCAGCAGTGCGAGGTCCCAGTTGTTGAATTCCCTGTAGAGATCCCGGAGATAGCGGCATGCGGCTTTGGTGGAAAGTTCCGGATCAACACGGTCATCCCTTTCATCACCCACGAACAGGCCGTAATACTTTCCGGTCTTTTCCTTAAACTGCCACAAGCCGACAGCAGCTGATGGCGAACAGGCTGAAGGTGTGAGTGCCGATTCGATTACAGGTAGATATTTGATCTCCTCCGGGATACCAAAGGCTTTCAACTCCCTTTCAAATATCGGGAAGTATTGTTCTGAAAGGTGGACGACCTGGCGAAGCTGCTCTTTTCTTTTCCCAAGATAAAGGTCAATGTAATACTGAACCTTTGGGTCATAGTAAAGATGCAACGATGTCATGGTATTTAGTTGGGCAATGTGGATTTCATAGTAGAGATCAGGGAAATGTTTTACACTGCCCTCTTCTTCATTTATTTTCAGGATTTTATTCGTAAGCGGGTTTGCAGGAATTACATTGAAGGAAACAAAAAAGATAAGGATGAGCCGCAGGAATGCCATACCGGATATACGTTTTCACGAAATTACGCCATTTGGGTAATGGATTTGTAGTGGTTGCCGGCAAGAAATTAACAATTTGGTAGAATAATGAACAGAGGAGAGGAAGTTAGGGAGTTAGGGAGTTATGGAGTGATGGGGTGATGGGGTGATGGGGTGAGGAAGTTAGATGAATATCGAATATCGAATATCGAATGTCGAATTTCGAATGAAGGAGGTTCGTAATAAGGATGCCTCCGTAGGTGGCAAAGAGCGATAGCGATAGAAAATGCAGAGCCGGTTGAATCGCAGAACCGCGGAGCGGTAGCCCAATGATAGCCACGGTTTTGCCCGTGGTTGGTTATGTTTGGAATGCCAACAATAAGCACGTAGAGATGCCCATTAAATTGCCATGTCTTCGCCGGGTTAAATGAATATCGAATAACGAATATCGAATATCGAAGGGAGGAGTTTCGTAGTCTGAGAACATCCTGGTAACAGTGGTTCATAGGACCCCGGTGGTGCGAGGGGCTTCCCCTTCCAGGGGCCAGGGGTAGCGGGGGCAGAGAGGTAGTGAGGTTCGTAATAAAGATGCCTCCGTAGGAGGCAGTGAGCGATAGAAAATGCAAAGCCGGTCAATACGCAGAACCGCGGAGCGGTAGCCCAACAATAGCCACGGTTTTGCCCGTGGTTGGTGGTGTTCGTAAGGCCAACAATACCCATCTATCGGTTTCCATTAAATAGCTACGATTTTGCCCGTGGATGGCCGTATGACAATAAAAAAGCCGTTCTTTCCGGAACGGCCTGTAATGAATTATTGCATAAAACGTTTATTCATTATCAATTTCAGATGGGTCGGACTTCTTTGTTTCCTTTTTGGGTTCGTCTTTGGTGGCATTTTTGAATTCCTTCATTCCCTGTCCTATCCCTCTCATGAGTTCGGGAATTTTACGTCCGCCAAAAAGTAGAACTACGATCAGAACAATAATGATAATTTCCGTCGGGCCGAACATTCCAAGTATTACGAGAGATTCCATATTCTGTTTTTTAGGTGTTTAATTCCGTTACAAAGTTAGAAAAAAATACAAATGCAAATGAATTATCTATATTTTTTTAAAAAGGCCTATTATATCATTTCCATTCGCATAAATCAGCAGTGTAAGAAGGATGATCATTCCAACGATCTGTGCATATTCCAGGAATTTTTCACCGGGTTTTCGGCCGGTGATGATTTCATAAAGGAGGAAGGTAACATGGCCGCCGTCGAGTGCTGGGATGGGCAGGATATTCATAATGGCCAGGATAAGGGAAAGGAAAGCGGTCATGTTCCAGAATGACTGCCATTCCCATACCCCTGGAAAAGATGCTACCGATCTTAATAAATCCCCCAATTTCTTCGTAGGCTTTTGTTTCCGGCTTAAAGAGAAGTTTAAGTTGCTTAAGGTAGCTAGAGGCCATATAATAGCCTTTTTTGATCCCTGCGGGAACCGATTGAGCCAAGGTATAGGACTTTTCTTCGAGCGTGAAAGAACTTACTCATATCGAGGTCGGCACATCACCCCGATGGTTGAACTTTCCTATGACCGGAACAATGTAGTTGATCGTGTCTGCGCTGTCACGCATGAACAGATCATGGTAACATCCTGCTCTTATAATTTTTGATATCCGATTTGAACTGGTCAAAGAACGTGGTCGGTGTACCATTAAGGGCAATAATCCTGTCACTCGTCCGCAGTCCGGCATGATATGCCGAAGAGTCGGGACTGAACCCATTGATAAAAAATGGCATCCGGGGAATGATGGGAAGTTCGGATTTAATAAGGGAGGCGATGGCATTTTTGGAAGTTCGATCTCCATTTTTCTCCCGTTGCGGTCCACCTGGATGGTTTTGGCATCATCAACCACAATGTCGTGAACGATGGAACGGTAGTTTTCGATAGGACGTGTCCATCGACTGATAGGATCTTGTCGCCATTTTTTAAGCCCAAGGCTGGCACCAGTTGAGTCCACCATGATGCCGTAGGTCATATTCCTGACGGGAGATATGTCTCACCCCAGGTATGGAGTGTTATGGCATAGATGCCTATGGCAAAGATAAAATTCACCAGTACACCGCCAAGCATGATGAGAAGTCTCTGCCAGCTTGGCTTTGGACCTGAATTCGTAAGGTTGGGGAGGCAGCTTCATTTGTTCCTTATCCATCGACTCATCGATCATCCCTGAGATTTTCACATAGCCGCCCAATGGAAGCCAGCCGATACCGTATTCTGTTTCGCCCATTTTCTTTTTAAACAAAGAGAACCAGGGATTGAAGAAAAGGTAAAATTTTTCCACGCGGGTTTTGAATAGCTTTTGCGAGGATGAAATGACCCATCTCATGCAATATTATGAGGAGTGACAAGACTTAATAAAAATTGTCCTGCTTTTATCAGTATTTCCATTTATTCATTAATTAACTGTTTTGCAATTTCCCGGGCTTCACTGTCAGAGCTACAATAATCTTCATAGGAAGGATCTTTAATAAAAACCGATTTTTCAAGAACCTGTTCAATGATGGCGGGCATTTCAAGAAATCCAATTCTCTCTTTCAGAAATGCATTGACAACCACTTCATTGGCAGCATTCATTACACAAGGCTGGTTCCCGCCAGTTTTTATAACCTCGAGAGAAATTGCAAGGTTACGAAATTTTTTAATATCGGGTGGTTTCAAATGTAAGATTTGAGAACCGTCCGAAATCCATTCGGGGAAAATCCGCTCTTATTCTTTTCGGAAATCCCATCGCATATTGAATAGGCAGTCTCATATCCGGAACTCCCAGCTGAGCTTTCACTGAGCCGTCGATGAATTCTACCATGGAATGGATCACCGACTGCGGATGGATCACTACATCGATCTGCCCGGGCTGAAGGTTAAACAGCCAACGTGCCTCAATAGCTTCAAGACCTTTATTCATCATGCTTGCCGAATCGATGGTAATTTTGTCGCCCATGCACCAGTTGGGGTGGTTCAGTGCTTCCTTCAGGTGTGGCCGTCGATAATTCCTCCATCGATTTTCGAAGAAACGGTCCACCGGAGGCTGTAAGGATAATTTTCTCAACACTTTCAGATTCCTCACCCCTGAGACATTGAAATATGGCCGAATGCTCCGAGTCAACAGGGATAATGGAGACATTTTTTTCTTTTGAAAGCCGATTTACAAGTTCACCTGCCACCACCATGGTTTCCTTGTTGGCCAGTGCGATGATTTTCCGGCACGGATGGCATTCAGGGTTGGCAAAAGTCCGGCATATCCCACCATGGCAGTTAACACCATGTCGATACTATCCATCTCAACGATGTCGGCAATGGATTTAAGTCCGCCGAATACCTTGACAGGAAAATTTTTCAGCTGTTCCCTGACAAAATCATATTTTCTTTCATTGCCGATGACCACGAAATTCGGCACGAGGCTTATGGCCTGTTTTACAAGTAATTCAGCGTTATTATATGCTGTTAGCACCTCCACGGAGAATTTTTCAGGATTGTTCTGAATCACCTCAATGGCCTGAGTTCCGATGGATCCGGTCGATCCTAATATGGCGATATGTCTCATCATAAACTGATCAGAAGACGATAAAATTTTCCGGGTTCAGGGGAACGCCATTCTGCCAGAGTTCAAAATGGAGGTGAGGGCCGGTTGTGAGTTCGCCGGAATTTCCGATGATGGCAATCGCATCGCCGGCTTTAACCCTTAGTCCGACTTTCTGAAGTAACTCAGCATTGTGTTTATACACTGAGATGAGGTTATTGTCATGTTGGATTTCGAGTACATATCCGGTTTCGAGAGTCCAGGTAGCCATGATAACTGTTCCGGCGAGTGTTGCTTTGACAACCTCATTGGGTCCGGCAACGATATCTGTGCCAAAATGGTTATTGGATGGGTTGAAGGAATTGGTGACCATGCCTCTTACAGGGGTAAAAAAATGAAGTTTGTCGAGCTGCACAGTGGCTATGCCCCGGTTTACCGGCAAGGTCAGTTTCTCTTTCACGTCAATATCGTGTCGGAGTATAGAGTCTGCAGAGGAGCGTCTGAATTCTACGTTTGTGGCCTGTTTTCCGGAGTCAACCGAATTAAGGAAATCCTCCGGACGTTCACCGGAAATGATACTGTTCAGATTGGCAAAGTATTGATCGCGGTATTTTAGCTCAGCTTCCAGAGAATCGAGCCGGATTTTGTTCTGAATGATTTTGCTTCGCATCACGGCATCGGGATATCCGGGGATCATTTCCCTTACCGGAGTATATGCAGTGATGGCCCAGAATACCGCAATGAAAAGTATAAGCATGGCACCTACTAAAGCAATGACATTCAACCGGTTGAGGCGAATATAGCCAACCTCCTGGAAAGTGCTGTCATTCAAAAGTACCACACGATACTTGTGCCTGAGCCTGTTCAGGAATTTTTGTTTGTCTGTGTTTTCTTCCGGCATGATTTATCCAGTTAATCGGTCACTTTTACCTCATGAGAATCGCTTTGCCACAATCCATGTTTTGTGCATACGGCCATGGCCGACAAGTTCATGCTCACCTGGGGAACGATGTAAAAGTCAACCTCGAGATGATCAGCCTTATTGCCCATTGTTCCAGGGGTAAAATGGGCTTCGGCAATAAAGGTTTCCCTGTTCCATAACTGAATGTAACTGATGAAATGGTCGGGATCATCAGGGTGGTTATATTCCTCACCCATCATTACCTTCACACGGAATTTTTCGCCCCGTTTTGCAAAATCATCGCAAATGACATGGGGCGTATGACGGTCAAAATAATCCTTTCTGACCTCTTTTTCCTCCTGTGTTATATCAACCGGTTTGAATACTCTTGGCATGGGTGTAAGCTTTTGATTTCCTTAATCCTTCAAAACGAAAATGAAGGTTAAAGATTGCAAATTTATTAAAATAACGGAACAAAACCTTGGATTTAATTCCCATGACAAATTGCGCAGCATCAAATTCCAACCACATTCAACCGTGCAAAGACAGGTTTAGCATATACTTCCTCGTGGGATATTGTGTTTTCTATGTACGATATTGGACACAGATTTGTTGTAAGGATTTCCGGAATCGTCGTTTCATTCCTTAAAAGTGATATCATAATCTCCCTGATAGGGAAGTCGGCCCCATACGCTTTCCTCAATTGCTAATTGTCTGAACATAAACATTTTTATGTTGTTAATATGCTAACCTTGTCTCAACCATGAATCATATCTTCAAGTAACTACCCTTCTATGAAAATTATTGTCAAAGGCCGGATTAACTTCGTCTTTCTTCTTTTGATAGTACTCGTCCTGATGATCGGAAGTTGTAAAAAAGACGATGCAAAACCCAAAACCACCAACACTGAAGCCGATTTCAACTTGGATGATGGAAACAGAGGTATCGTCATCGATACCCGGGAAATCTTCAGAAAGGGCTATATACCTGCAAGTGCTGTAATCACATTTCAAGACTTTACCGATTTCAACACAACGATCGATGTGGACCAGCAAACCAGCATAGCTAAATTTGAACTTCAAAACAAATCACTCAGCGACGATCAGAAAACAGCGTTTACCAATGGCGTACAGGTTAAAATTGACATCTTAGATGGTTCAGGAAAACTGCTGGAAAGTTATAGTGACAGTCGTTTGGAAGTAGATGACTCAAACAAGCCCCTGGCTCTTTCAACTGGCAAACCCTTTATTATTAAGCCACTGAACCTGAAAGAAGGTATTCCATACCTGCTGCAGCTTGAAGGAACAGACGGACTACTCACCAGTACTGCTTCAGACGGTTTTGTCATCAATAGTTATGTTAATGATAACCCGGATCAGCAGTTTTATTTTGTACCCTCTGGAGGTAATGACACATATATGATTGATCATCTGGGCTATGGAGAAGGAACGCACATGTTTCTTGAAGAAGAATACAGTTTCTTTAATCTGGGTGGGGACGCTGTCAGCCTTCCGCCTGACGGACCCGCGAAATTCGTGTTTGAACAAGATGATGACGGCTGGATCAGGATACGGATAAAGGATACGGATAAATATGTGTATCTCAGAAATTCAGAGGGTTATGAATTACTTGCAGATAACTCGGGCACCTACAACCGTTTCAGGATTATTTCAGACAATATCAACTGGCATGTTGAAGACAAAGGTACCCACTTTAATCAGCCTATCATACCACCAGTGAAACTGGATTTTGCATACAATGCCACGTTGAAAAACTGTTCGTCGGCAGAACTCTCCGAAGAAGTGGGTAAATCCGAGTCGAAAACCAGAACGACGACAATGAGTACTACCGAAGGATTGCAGTTGTTTTCCAGTGAAACCGAAAAGTTAGGGGTGAAAGTTGGCGTTGAAGTTACAGCAAAAGTGGGGGCCGATCTTGAAGTAGTCGATGAGTCGGAAGAAGTAAAGGTGTCGGAAGAACTCTCGTACGACTATACATATACCTCATCAAAAACCTCAACAGAGGAAAACACCTGGACAGAATCGACAACTGAATCCGATGCTGTTTCCAGGGTAAGGACGCTGAACCTGGAACCTTATTCAGCGGTTGAGGTTTATGATGCCATTAAATCGGTAGAAAATGTGATTACACCCTTCACTCAGGTCCTCCGGATATCGGGAGAATACAAAAAGGATGGTCAGACTCTGACCGGAGCGGAACTCGTTACCCAGATGCAGTTCAACTTTGTCAGCGGTATCATCACAACTATTGAGGACGATTATATTGAAGTTACAATCAGGGGACATTCAGTGATGGATGAATTGTTTCAGGCTGTTACTGAAGTATATGATATCCCCGGGGCATGTGATAATTAGAACTATATTAACGAGAATGGGCCATGATGGCAAATGGAGAAGACCACCCCTTTTTATCATTACATGCAAATTTATTTGATATCTCTTCAAATCCGGTGCCTCTGCGAAGTGTTCCGGAGGCCGGTGGGCTAACGAAAAGCAGAGATAATTTCTGCAATAAAAAACAATCAGAATATTGCTTACTGTACTCGCCGTGTTATCTTGATGGCTATATCATCTTCATAATCAGGTCCGTCTAACCTGAAATCGCCTTTCGTGTGTTCGTGAACCTCTTCAACAATTGTTAATCCTGTAACCGGGTCGATGTATTCAACCTTATATATTCCGAAAGGAATGTTCAGCCGGTACCAGGTGTTTGTGCCCCCTTCAACGTAAATGATATACTCCTTCCCATCGTTGGCCAGAGCGTACAAATCCTTATCGCCGTAGTAAACCACAAAAATATCCTGTGCCGGACGCATATGCACAAAGTCGATAGAATTGAAAAATCCGGCTAAAACGCTTATTTCATTCCTTACACGCGGGTCGCCACTGCCTTTGTAGCTATCGCAACTGAACTCAGCTTTACCGGAACCATCTTCATGACCCACCTGAAATGTGAAATCGAGGTTATTATAGAGTGCACCACCACTCATCAGGTATCTCCAGCCCTGTATGCGGTAGGCTTTTGAATAAACCGGCATTAAACCTGTTTCGTTGAAGCTAAATGCGCGTGGAATGGATGCATAGTTTGACCGTACCGATACCGCATCCTTGTCGTAGTGGTGGTTAAATACCGAGATGTTCGTCCAGTATTTTTCGAGTTCTTCCCTGGAGATGGCCCGGCCTTCGTTGCAATAATCAACAGAAATGAGGTGCTTTTTCGGCAATCTTTTTTCTTCAGTGACGATCCAATCCGAAACTTCTTTCAACCAGGCTTTGGTTTCGTCGCGTGCAGGGCTTGAAAAACCTTCGTGTTCCTGGTTAAAAAACCAGGGTTCGTTGGCAATGTTGATGATTACATTGTCGTAAGCGTTCAGTTCACGAATAAGCTTTAAAACGTATTTTTTCTGATACTCCAAAATGTTGCCATTCGAAAGGCTCATGTAATCAGGAGCGTTTATGACTGTTGTTTGGTTGATGTTGTTTTTAGAATTCATGGGCATGTTGTCCCAGCTCATCCCTTCAAAAAAGAAGACACATTCAACAACAATCCCAAGGTCACTGGCCTTTTTCATGAATTGGTGCAGGCGGGAAAAATACTCAGGATTCCACTGATTCAAATCGAATTTATTACCTCCAAGGGCATTTCCGGGTTCATTGCTTCGCATCCATGGAGTTAAAAATCTCCGGTCAGCCGGAGCCAGGGAGTTGTTCATGATACAGAATGCTTCCTTTGCCTCGGCATAATCGCCCATGAATATCCGGGTGTGGTTAAAACCTTCATGATGTATGGTCTCCAGATACAAATCGAAATTGAAATCAGGATTGATTATTGAGCCGTAATGTTCTCCGGAAGTAATCAGTACAGTTGGTTTTCCCTGATAAAGAAAATAATGTGGGTTTTCGGGATGCAATGAAATGGGTTGATTGAAGATATTTTGGCTTAAAAGAATCAGGATAATAACGGGAAATATTGCTTTCATTTGAAGTTCATATTTTAGGTTGTGTTTTCTTGTGTTATGATCTTGATAATTAGTCTATATGTTGAGTAATTGTCACTACTTCAAATATGGGTCAGCAAATATTGAAATCAGCTTTTACTGAAATCTTTTCTTACTTAGCCAGATTCAAAAATACATTTTTTCTATTAATTGAAAGGGTAATTATAGTATTACCCGACTGAATAAATACGCGCTACAAGTCCAATAGAAGGATGAGGGATCTATAAGATTCGGGGATCAGTCAAAAACGAAATATGCCAATAACATGATCAATAAAGAGGAAAGGACTGTGTATAAAGATTTGTATGCCGGTTGTATGGCTTTCTCATATTGCAGGAGCGAATTCGATCCGGAAATGTTAAAAACCAGAACGTTGGCCACGTTTCGGCTGAAATGAGTCAAGGTGGCGATCCAGATAGAACCACTAAGCCAGTAAATATAGAAAAGCATGATGCCGCCCATGAACCAGTCGGCTGTCTGAAAGACCCCACCTTTATTGGTAAGAAAATGCCACAAAGTGAATACAGTGGAAGAGATGATGAGTCCATACCAGAACCCATAGGGAAGCAGAATATGTGAAAAATATCCCCTGAATAAGATCTCCTCTTGCAAGGCTGCGACAAATAACACCAAAACCATAACAAGAGTTGCACCCTTAAATTTGAAGTTGCTGTTCTTCGTCGGCGGGACACTTATCTGTACTATATTCCTGGCGTGAAGGATACGCACATAGAATATTGCAAATGTCAGAGAAAAAAGAAGTACGAAAATAACATAGAGCAGTCCATTTACCCCAAAAGTGAATCCCAGCACGCTCATGGGTTGGTGGTCCCAAAATTTCAGGATCAGGGCTACTGAAAGGATAAACAGCAGGTTGAATAACATGGCGATGACCAATACCCTGGGATGGGCACGCTGCTTCATATCCTTTAGATCGACGCCTGCCAGCCGGAGAGCTAACATGGCAAATATCGATAAGACAATGGAAAGGATAGTCACGGCAACCAGGTGTAATATTGATTCAGTAACACTCATAAGCGATTAGTATTTAACACATTACTTATAATTTTGCAACATGCTGGAATCTTAAATGTTTATTGTCTTAAGTTAAAATTTGTTAAATCAGGTTTGCTCGGGAATGGGATTGACAATGCTTCAGGTGGATGACCCTGTTCGTTAGATTAGGAGTAAATTACTTTTTGGTTAGAGATCAACAATGTGCCTCCTTTCAGGAAAAATATCTACTAAGAATTTACTAATCTCATGGTGTCTTGTGCTGAAGTATCATATAAATTCTATTAAGTGAAATGGACGACAGAACAATCCCTGCTAAAAGCATAAGACTGCGCAGCCAATTGAACGCACTCCATTGGGACCATGCAAGTCTTAGGTCTTCAGTGCTGGCCAACGGGACTTTCTCAAACATAATTCCGAGTCTTGGATAGAAATAAGCAAAAGTGAAAATATCAACCAGTACATACAATGCAAATGCAATTCCCAGATAAATTCTTACTTGTGCCGGAGATTTCCAGAAAATAATCAACACAGTCAATGCAAGTATTTGATTAATAGGTGATAATACCCTGAAAAAATTACCCGGATTTACACTGCTATAGTAATCCCTTGTTGTTAAAATTGATTGTGGAATATTAGTCCCCCAGGCTTTAGCGTCTATTACTGAATTGTAACAATTAACAAATAATAGACCGCTTGCCAGAATAATCGAAGTAAATAAAATCAGTGTTTTCATGATAAAACTTTTTTACTGCAAAGTTTGTAACCTATCATGGTTAAAAATTGTACCAGGCGGCCATTTATTGAAAAATATGACCTGGTAAAGGAGTTTTAATTTTCCGATATTCTCCAGGTGCAAGCTTTGTGAAGGCTCTGAAACTCCTTATGAAATGAGATTGGTCATAAAAATTGCAGTCATAAGCTATATCAGTTAATGAATAAGATGTGTCATGCAACAATCTTTGCGCACGTAAATATTTTCTGTAAAGCAGTACCTTTTCTGTGCTCATTCCTGTTAATGCATCGAATTTCCTTGAAAGTTGCCGGCTCGATAACATAAGGTCTCTTGATAGCGATAATACAGTTGTATCCGTATCTTTATTGGAATAAAGAAAGTCCATCAGAACTGTATCCCTTATACTGAATTCAGGCTGGTGACTAATGAGCCAATGAATGAATATATTGACTCTTTGGTCGAAACTTTTAGCTTCCGCGAGCTTATACCAAACCATTTCAATAGATTTACTTACCAGTGTTAAATCAAGAGATTGATTGGACAATTCTCCAGGGTTAACACCAAATAAAGTTAAAATTGCCAGAGGATTTAAACGAATTCCAAAGAAAGATTGATAGCCTGGAATGTACAGAGAAACAGGAATGGTATTAAATCCATTTATATAACACTTTGGAAGTTTTACTTCGTACTTATCTATTTGTGCCTGAATGATTGTGGATCCTGAAAAATTAAATACCATATCCACCACCCCTTTAGGCAATATTGTTTCTCTTGTATAATCTGGTATGCCGCTGACCTGCCAAACAGAAAATATTAATTTAGAGACCAAGTTATTTTTCGGTACTATGATGTGGCTTTCCATACCAATTTCTAAATAGTATTAATTTTTATGTTAAATATTAAACTAAAAACATAACATAAAGTTCTTAAATAAGTTTTTTGAAATTTCTCTGGTAATTTTGTTTGTTACCAGGTTCATTATCATATAGTTCTGTCACATTATGAACAAAAAAATACTATTGATGTTCGAACCTTATTTTTTCAGAATGAAACTTAAGAGGTGAGAATACTTTTTAGCTTAAAAACCGTGAGAGCAACCTGACGAGCTTAGCAGGAAGCATTATGTAATTATTACGAGAGGAAATACTACCAACGGAGCACCAGTGATACAAGCTATCTATGCGATAAGCCAAAATATTTTTTTTTTCACAGAGAAATCTATTTTGACAGGCCATATAATACAGAGACAGATCGAGTTTACACAATGATAAAGAAGTATATGTTGAGTCACGGTAAGTTTTAAATGAATAATTTTCTTAAAGGAAATTCTCAGGCTTTTTTACAGGAAATAAACGAATTGATCAGTGCCTGGTATAATTAATTAATATTTCTACCCTCCTGTCTTTCTCATCAATCTTCTCCGATGCATAGGTGCTTCCAAAATACTGCATAAAAATCACGTCCTGAGGAATCCCAATTTCAACAAGCTTATTACGAATGAAGTCTACCCGCTCTTTAGATAATGCTATATTAAAGTCAGGTGCTCCTGAACTATCGGTATAACCAGAAAGAAATATAGTATTTATTTTATTACTGGAAATTAGTACGTTGAGGACAAACAAGACGTCTTTTTCATTATAGGAGGTTGTTTCACTGGGATTATAATATGCAATTAAAAGCGTATCACGAATGGAAGATATTGTATCCCTGTGGTTTCCAATTTCAAATGTTTTAGACTGCACATTTTGATTTGGAATGGTATCTGTATTTTCCTTACTAATTGCGTTCTCATTCACTCCGTTTTTACCATCATTTTTAGTCGCTGTAAGAACTGGCTTAACTATGGCAATCTTATTATCAGTGCCAATTGAATCCGCCATGGTTTTACCAGGCTTATTCAAATCACTTGTTAACAATAGTGGATTGGGCGGTTCTTGCGGAACAGAGTCCTTATTAATTACACTGCTTAGGCTATCAACTGATTCATTGACAGTTTCGTGAGTACCTTTCGCTAATTCTTTTTCTGAAAGCTCAATTCTCAGTGCCAGTTCGCTTTTTAGCTTAAGGTTCTCCTCTTTTAAAAGCATAATACTGTCACTTTTTTCTTTCAGAATAATGAAATCCTTGTAAGAAGATTTTTCTTCATTATCATTTGAGGGATTGATAATGCTTGGTACAAGTATGGTTTTTGTATCTGAACTTCTTTGTTCAGAATAAGAAGATAATTCCTTTTTCATGTCACGAAGCTCAGAAAGGAGTATCCTGATTGAATCTGTAAATAATCTTGACTCATTGCTTGTCGTGTAATTGCTCTCAGCTAACATTTTATCGTCAGCTTTGCGATTATCTGAAAGAATTATCTCATTTTCAATCACAATTGTATCTCTCTTCGCAACCGGATGAGTTTGATTTAGAAAATATTGTAGGAGTAAATTATTTATACTGTCGGATTTGTTGGCGATGGATTTCTGAGTAATCAGCATAGAATCCAGCTTTATTTCAAGGCGCTCCAGGGGACTAATTTCAGCCTCTGATTTTGTCTGATAATAGCTAACAGGTTGAATAACGGAATCGACTAATTCTGATGAATTCAAAGTATCATTTATTTTCGGTTCAATTACAAGAGTGTCCACTTTACTTTCAAACAAAGATACCCCAATTGGCTTTTGAACATTGCATGATGCAAATGCCAATAAAATAATAATCAGGATATTAATATGCGCTATTTTTTTAATCCCAGCCATAGATTCAATTCCAAAGCGAGTCCGGCAGTCGGAACAACATTCAAATTACTAAAATCCTGCAATCCTTTTTCGCCGACGATCAGAACACCTGCATTTAATCGTACTACTTTAAACAGGCGAAATCCTAATCCGGCATATACTGGCAAGTTTACTCCAGGAGTGACAAATTCTGTAGCAGTTGCATCCCTGATAGGATTAATTAAAACTCCCATTGAATAACCAAAGGAATCAAATAATTTTGATTTTGCCGCTAGTGTACTTTTCCCTGACAGGGGTATTGTAAATCCTACCCCGGGTGTAAAGTTTGTATTCTGTACAGTTACATCATTTATATTAACACTTTTATTCCACGCATACATCCCGGCATTAATAGGGAGACTAAACTGTTCCTTGTCGGTTGAAACCGATGGAATCGTGACACTCCTGTAATATTGAACCAGATCTGAATTAATAAATGGAGTTATTTCAGACATGACCAGATCCGTCATATAGGTCACTTTAGCATCCAGCAAAATATTTACAAGACTATCTTGTTCAATGGTGCCGGATTTACGTAAAAATTTCTGAAATTTAAATTCACTTTGGGCTTTAATTGCATCAAAAACCAATCTGCTTGGTGCAGAATAACTAATGCTGTTTTTCGATTTCTGAAGCTTGAGTGCCTCATCAATAAGGGTCTTCAGATCCCTGTAAACCGAGGAAGGGTTGTCAATGATGACCTCTTTTCCATCATAGTGATAATTATTCTGGAAGAAAAAGGATATTCTGCTTCTAATGTTTTCCGTTAAATTTTTCTTTTGAAGATCCGACATAAGCGTGAAGCTTATTACTCTAAAATCATATTTGGTATTCGATTTGAGTACCCCGGGAATAAGCAAGCTGAATGTTTCAGATTTGTTAGATGAATTTCTGTTCCATGAATAGCTATACAGCGGTTTTTCAGAATTTTCATTAAGGATTAAAACCTGAACATATTCAACCTCCCTAACCACCTCTCCTTCTAAAATGAAGGGCTGATTAAAGGGAATTAATGGAGTATTTTTAAAGGCACTAGTCTCAAAATCAACCTTAACTACCCGTTCCTGTGCATGAACGTTTAGGCAGGCAAGAAACAATACAATGCTGACTGTTATCTTAGTCATTATATACTTCATTTATAATTATTTAGACACAATTTATTACATACAAATGTAATCAATTTCCAATGACAATATCAATTGCCCCCACTTTTTATAAACAAGCAGCAGCTGGCTTTGGAAAAGTTAGTAATGGAAAAAGACCATGGTATATTATTGGAGATAGCCAAAATGGTTGGTCGTATGGAACAATGTTTCCTGAGCAGACGGAACTAAAAATGCAATGTCCCTCCCCCTAAGTTTGGGTTTGGGACAATTGCATACTTATATTCTTAGATTGTACCAATTAAGGCCGATCTATTTTGGTTTATATGTGTACAGATAAAATATCATTAATTCGGAGGATTCAAATTAGCCTATATATTTTTATGCTAAAACTCAATCTTATATCCGATATTTGGTATCATAATACCCTCATAATTTGTATCGATCTCTGAGTTTGAAAAGTTATAGCTGTTACCCGAAAATTCTTTTGACTTATTAGCATTTAACACCTGCATAAACCATACTGATGAGTATTTAGCTTTGTTTTTCCTATAAGAGATGGTAAATGAAAAAACAGGATTGGCATCAAATTTCTCTTCGAAAGCCAGATTGCCATTTGTTTCACCATAAATTACTTTTTTATTCTGTAGGGAGAGAGTCGTATTAACCGGCTCAATACGGTTTCCACCCAAATAATTGTAGCGCGCATTTATGCCCAGAATTTTGTTTTTGTTTCTTCCTACAATCCATTCCTTGCCAGCTGCTATATTGAATATGAGATTTCTGTTGTATCGTGTATTGCGTTCAATTCCATCTTTTGCAGTATATTTCGAATCAAACAGGGATCCAGTGAGCAAATAGTAAAATCCCTTGTTCAAATATCTTTCCAGGCTCAGGTCAATACCTATATTCCTTCCTTTTCCCTCGCTACATAAAATTTCATGAAAAAATAATGCATTATCATTATTGATGATAGAAATATAACTATCCGGAGAGACAGGAATATTGTTCAGCTTTTGGAAATACGGTTCAACTGTGAAGCGCATATTATCGTTTAATTTTGTCGAATATGAAAATACATAATGTGCTGATTTCATGAACTTCAAATTCTTATTGGGCTGGGAACCAGCAACTTCAATAAAATAAACCGGGAGTTGCTCAATCCGGCTGTGCAGGCCATATGCAAAAGCAATACTATGATTGTTGTTCATGTCGTATTTAATTCCTGCTCGAGGCTCAACCGAGAAATTATTGTTTAAAAGAAAGTATTGGGCATTTATCCCGAGATTTAACTTCAGCCGGGGTTTTAAATTAATTTTTGATTGTGAATAAACCTGCAATAATCCGGAGTTGCCATCCTGATTTACCATCTGTACCAGTGGATTTCCTTCGCTAAGAGACTGTTGAATATCCATGTTATAACCTAAATACTGGTAATTAAACCCGGTTTTATTACTATGGTTGTTTCCAAATCGTTTACTTACAGCCGACTGAAAAGCAAACCGGTATAGCTGATTTTCAGCTTTCGATTGCGGATTTGACTGCATGGAGTAATTCAAACGCTGCTCATTAAACGATACCCCATTTCCCGTTGCAGAGATTGTAGTGCTTAGAAAGGTAGAGGAGTTAAGGCTGATTTTATGGGACAAACCCGAAGCAAACATATTTAGATCGGTTTCTGAATTGTCTCTGTCAGTGTCGGTTTCCCAATATATTCTTTCAATAGCTTTCATATCCACTCCATCAAGTGTTCCAATCCCCCATAAAGAAAATGTACCGGCTTTCTTTGTCGGGAAATTGGTTTTAAACGATAAATCCTGGTATTTCAGGACACCTGCATCACTAGGTAAAACCGGAGCAAGCAGGGCCATTGTGGAATACCTGTAATTCATTGTATATGTGGCATTCTTCCCTGCAACAAATGGCCCCTGTGTCGCAAAATCAACACCCAATATACCTGCCTGAAAAGTGTATTGTCGTTTAGCGCTGTTGCCTGTATTCAGCTTGATATCAAAAACACCCGATGAAGCATTGCCATATTCTGCGGGAAATGCACCAGTGAAAAAATCACTGTTCCCCATCATCTGGCTGCTAATCGCAGTAAGCATTCCTCCGCCTGCAATGGTTAAATCTGCAAAATGATTCGGGTTAGGAACTTCAACCCCTTCGATTTTCCATAAAAGTCCTGAGGGGTTGTTTCCTCTCACAGAAATCCCACTACTGCTTATTGAAGGTGATGCAACCCCTGCAAAGGAAGCTACCAGTCTTGCAGGATCATCCAATCCTCCGGCATAACGTTGTGTTTCTTCTACTGTAAACTGACGCGCACTTACAAGGCTCATTGAGTTTAAAGGGGTTTCCTTGCTTACTTTAACAACTAGCTCCTCCAGTTCCGTACTGCTTTGCTGTAAGCCTATATTTAAGACTACCTCTTTTCCTGAGCTTACCATAATTTCAGAAACAATATAACTTTCATATCCGATCATATCCACCCGTATATTTAACCTCCCAGGTGCAATATTTTTAAATTCAAAATTTCCTTCCAGGTCTGCCATTGTTCCAATTACAGGATCTGTGTTCAGGATTAGTATGGTTGAAAACGGCAATGCTTCCTGGGTCAAATTATCGTAAACTTTACCTCTGACAGTCTGATTGAAGCTTTGGGAATAAATGTCAGAACTCTGCGTTACCAGGATTATTATGACTGCAACTAACGACTTTGTAAATACTGAAAGCCGAAAAGGTTTTTTCAGTGCAGGTACTTCATAACTCTTTGTGAAAAACATTTTTTTGTCATGTAGAATAAGGTAAACCGAAAACAACAGTAATAATACGGTTTGAATAAGCTTACTCATCGGGTGGGTGGCAAATGATTCATTAAAAAAACCTGAAGTAATATGAAAAATCACGGGTAGAAGGATATTCCTGTTTGTTTTATAATAAATCCAGTTTATAATAATTACAAAAGGGAAGAGACTGAGAATGAAGTTTGCCGAATAAATCCATCCTTCTTCTACCAGATTACTATGGTAATAATCTTTTATAAATGATAATGGGAAATGCCATATTCCCCAAAACATTGCAAATATCAATGATGCCTTGAACAAATTAAACCTCGAACGGAGCGAATCGGTTCCATAGCTATGCCAGGCAAATTCTTCCATTACAGGGGCTGCTATCAGCAGAAACCATACCGGAAATACACCCGATGTAAATGAAAAAGATTCTGCCAATCGGAACTGGTCAGAACTGTAACCAAAAACTAGAGAAACCGCCTGAGCCAATATTATACTGGATAACATTAACAGGCAGGTAAGAAGGATATATCTGATTTTAATTCCCTTAAAATTAAATATGCGGCCAGAAATATCCTCCGCTAGCTCCCTGTTTTCGTATACAAAATGTAGTATTACCGCAATGGGAGCAATTAAACCAGCAAATGCCAGTATACTTGATAAATTGGCATGATAAACACTGCCTGGCTCAGCATGACTTATGTAAGCTGCAATAAACCATAATGTCCATGGAAAGGCCGTGGACAGAGTAAAAAAAAGACCCGGATTTTTGTACATTTTAATATTCATGATTTCTGTTTTTAAAAGTTTATACAAAGGAGCGACAGAAATCAAAGGCAATCGCTCAAGCCTGAAAGACTGCACTTTTTCCATGTGCAGACTTGTAGGACTGGACGCGAATTGTTCAGGAAATGAGAACTATAAGGATTTTTAATTTGATAGTAAAGTTGGAAATTATTTTTTTACAGATTCCATGAATTTTGAGGGAGTTATGTCTTTAAACTTTTTAAAAACGATGTTGAAAGATGATTTTGAATTAAAACCTGAATCAAGGGCATGAGCAAGAATGCTGAAACTAGTGTTCGAACTTGATCTCTCAATAAATTCATCTACCCTGAATCTATTTATAAAATCGTGAAAGTTAACTTTCTCGAACTGGTTAATGGTTTGCGATAAATGATTTGTTGAAACATTAAGCATTTCGGCCAGATTTATCAGGGTCAGTTTTGGGTTCAGGTAGGGTTTTTCTTCTTTCATCAGCTTCAATAAATTCGTATGAATTGACGCTGCAGCGTCCTGTCGCAAGCCTGATTTTCTGTATTCCCCCTGTGGTGAGCCCTTGACAATGTCTTTCATATCGGGTTCACTCAGGTTTGAAAAAATATTCTGATGCTGAATACCAAAAAAACCAATACAAAATATGAGGATGACAATAAGAGTGTAGAATATATAGTCAGCATTAAAATCGAAGACGAAGCCCAGGCCATCCCTAAGTCCAACAATAAGCGCTACAATGAGGAATACAAAACCAATACCCCAGATCGAATATTTTAGCCAATTGAGACTTATTTGTTCATCATATGAAAAATTATTATCAAGCATTCGCCGGTGTAACAATATTTTCCGGTAGGCTAAAATTGTATAGCTCAATCCCGAAACAATAAAAGCAAGCAATTGGATGGAGGTAAAAGTCCGGAAATCATCCACTTCCTCATTTACAACTGCCAGCTTTTCCGCACCAGAGTAAAAGAAAAAGAAGTTGAGCATATAAAGGTAAGAGAATACAGCCGGAGCAAAATGCAGGTAGTCCATCTTATCCAGGTTGCTGTCTTTTCTGAGAGAATATTTGGTATAAATAAAAAAAACAGGACCGTATAATAAGGGAAAGGGAACTGTTAAACCAATGATATGAGGGTAAGTATCCCAGTATCCAAGATGGTAGAGGTGATAGTGAAGTAGATGAAACCCTACAATACACATTCCCAGTGCAAGGATTTTATCCGGAACCGTCTTTCCCCTTTTGTTCAGGAGCAAAATAAACTGAAAAAAAGCGAGAATAATTCCGCATATTAAAATTATATCCATAGACCGTATTTTGCTTAAAAATAAAAAAATGGAACAAGATATCAGCGGGATTTATTTTTTTATTTTCCGGACACAGGTGTGGGTAATCTGCGTTAATATTCAAGGCAAAAAATTTGTGTTGCAAAGGTGTTAAAAATAGTTTTAGGAACACTTAGAAGTATTTTAATTGCCTTTCTGCTTTTTCCAGGCTGAAAATTGCTGAAGAATTCTCTAAAATCCGGTTTATAAAATCCCTGGAAATAAATTAGAAATGGTAAAATTGGTAACGGTATCCGAGTTTTAAGGTGTTTATCTCTTTTAGATTGCAATTATCTGTTTACTGAATCTTTGACTGAATTTAAAAAAATTCCAATTATTAGAATTGTTGGTAAAATAAAGGATTCAGAATTACAGCAAATAAGAGTTGGGATAAAGGAAAGCACTTTAGTTGACAGGAAATAAAAGATTTAATGACTCCGGCTTAAATACAATTCCCTAAAAAACATGATAAGACGGCACCTTTATAGATTATTCATTGAATATTAGCAAAGAATATTCAATGACTTTCAGCCCATCAGAAGTTTCCAAATAGTTTCCAATAAAAGAAAAAACCCGAGTAAACACTGAGGTTTTAGTAGCCGGGGCAGGACTATACAAACGGGCTAAATGACAGATAATCAATTATGAATTTGTCAGCACTTTTGCTGCTTTTCCTCATCTTGTCAGCAAGTATCAGTGCTGGATTCCTTTATTCATAAGGTGTTCATGACGCTGATTAAAGTATTGCATTTTTATCAGCAAATTTGACAAACACTTCATTAATAAACACCGTGTTAAAGTTGATTGTAAGGACAAGATTTTATAAAGAGAATTGCTAATTTGCAGTAAATTAATGTAGTTTTTATGTGAAAAGTACTATTTTTTTAGTCACGCAGGTCAGAAGCCAATAGAATAGAACATAAGCAGAAACTAACTGTGTAGTTTCAGCAAAACCCGGAATACTTTTAAGCGAAGTTTGGCTGGCTTCGGGTCAATCAAATATGGAATGGCAGGTACAACAGGCTAAAGATGCCAGTGTAGAAATTGCAAATGCCAATTTTCCGCAAATGTGTTTTCTTATGGTTGATCATTGTAACGAAACAGAACCACAGACGGACATATCAACTAGTGGATGGAAAGTATGGGATTCTAACTCTGTGAAAGAGTTGTCGTCTATTCCGATGAAGTTTCCGAACCTGTGGCAATGTGTTATGCCTGGGCCGATAATCCTGAATGTAACCTGATAAGCTCTGAAAGATTACCTGCTGTCCCTTTCAGGACGGATGATTGGAAAAAGGAATAACACAAAAATAAGTACTTAATATAAAAGGCATATGAAAAACTTAAGAATTAAAATTAAAGTATTCTTGGGTATTGTGATCGTTTGTACAACATCACTATTTGCGCAAGATCCAAATTGCTTTTTAGAAGATTTTGAACCCAAAACAGCCACGATCCCAATTTCAGTGGATGCAAACAAAACAATGAATGCACCAACTTTAACGGTCACTTTATCATCCGATACGCTGGGGAGAATTTCAAAGTACGTGTTTGGAAATGCCATAGCTGTTTGGATTGGAAATATAACAGGCGACGCGACATTTGTGAAAAATACCCAGTTATTAAATCCTTCCTTAATACGGTTTCCGGGGGGAAGCTGGTCTAATATATTTTTCTGGGATGGGGCTCCTTCCGATGTACCTGACTCTGCTTACGATTCATCGGGAGAAAGGGTAAAATTTTACGCTATTTCAGGAAAAAATGACTGGCCCACTACAACGGATAACTATTACAAATTACGCCAGCAAACCGGTTCGCAAGGACTCATAACGGTCAATTATGGCTATGCCCGTTATGGGTTGAGCGATGACCCGGTTGCGCAGGCTGCTCATCATGCTGCTGAATGGGTACGCTATGATAACGGACGTACAAAATTTTGGGAAATTGGAAACGAGAATGCCGGTCCATGGGAAGCCGGTTGGAAGATCGATACCAGTGCCAATAAGGATGGTCAGCCAGAAATTATTACTGGTCAGCTTTACGGTCAGCATTTCAGGGTTTTTGCCGATTCGATGAGAGCAGCTGCGGCTGAGGTGGGCGCAACAATATATATTGGTGCACAGGTATTGCATTATGATGGCACGACAAGCTGGAATTCGGTGGATAAGACCTGGAATGCAGGTGTGTTTAGCGAAGTTAGCGATGCGGCTGATTTCTACGTGATGCACAACTATTTTGGAACTGATGCAAATGCAGATAATTTATTGACGGTTGCAGCCACTGAGCCGGAGAAAAATATCAGTTATATTCGACAGGACATTGCCAACAAAAATGCTTTTCCCAAGCCTGTTGCCATAACAGAATATAATATGAATTATAATTCTGCAAATGAAACCATGGGAAGGTCCTATGTCAATGGCATGCAGGCGACTGTACTGTTTAATGAATTAATTAAGAATAATTTTGGATTGGGGGCAAGGTGGCTACTTGCCAGCGGCGAGGATGGAATGTTTTATTTGGGAAATAACAACAGTTTGAGGTGGCAACCACGTCCTGATTTTTATTATGCTTATTATCAGCAAAAGTTTACCGGAGACCATGCAATTGCTGCGAACTCATCCAACGCTAGTATTTTAGCTTATGCTTCCAGATTTTCCTCAGGTGAAACAGGGGTTGTGATTGTAAATAAAGGAAAATCTGCCCAGGTTGTAAAAATAGACCCATTGGATATTGGTGTCGGAAATCAATTCTATACCTACTCGCTGACCGGCGGCACCGATAATGGGGATTTCTCCTATTATGTATCTGTTAATGGTGAGGCAGCAACAGGAACTCAATGGGGGCCCCGTGAAACACTGGAAACAATTCCTGCAAATGCTTTTCCGGTTGATGATGCCATAAAGTTGGATGTTCCTGCACGTTCGGTTCAATTTATTATGATTGATGCATTTAGCGAAAGCGACACCTTAGATACAACAGATACAACGGATGTTACATTGGTAAAAAATGCACTAGAAAATGAATCGGGTCTCATAAATTATCCGAACCCATTCACTGCCACAACAACCATTCAGTTCCATACTTCGTCAAACGCTTTAGTTGTATTGGATGTATACGATCAAACAGGAAGGAAAGTCTCCACCTTGATCAACAGTGAGTTGCCTTCAGGGACACATCAGGTTGATTTCAGCGGAAGTTTATTGCCTGAAGGATTGTACTTCTATCAATTGAAGGTTGGTAATCGTTTAACTACGAGAAAAATGGTACTTAAAAAATAAGCCATTGGCACTAACAAAATATGCTTGAAAAAACTATTAAAATGAAGAGATTATATAAAATCGGTGAGTTAACTCTGAAACTTAAGCCTGTTTTTTTGTCATTCGCAACAACGATTTTTTTGGTGGTTTCCTTTGGCACTGCCATCGGGCAAAGGACGTATACTTTGTAGTTCATGTCGGTAAAAAAAAGAGGCTGCTTATAGGGCAACCTCTTACTTAGTAGCGGGGGCAGGACTTGAACCTGCGGCCTTTGGGTTATGAGCCCAACGAGCTACCAACTGCTCCACCCCGCAATATATCTTGGAATGCGTTATTCCTTTTTTGAGATTGCAAATGTAAGCGTTTGTTTAGTATTCACAAAACAATTCCGGGTTTTTCCGGTGAATTTTACCCAAAGGATTGCCCGTCTGCCGGAAAGATCTTATTTCACAGCCTTTTCCAGGTATTTCCATGCCAGATCCTTATCATCCGTATTGCTTACACCCATGATAAGATTATCTTTCCACAGGATTTCGATGCTGCCATTATACGGATCATGGATGATCAGTCTTCCCTGTGAAAGCTTTTCATCCCCCTGTTTGGCAAATTCCATATACTTTCTGAGGATCTGCTCACAGGCAGCGGCATTGAGAGCACGGATGATAAACATATTGAAGCTCGTATCTCCGGTTTTGTAGGAAGCCTTGTATACGGAATTTAGAAATTCATGTCCCATAAAATTGGTGGAGATAAACGCATCCGCATTGCTGATATGGTTTTCAGAAGGGAAAAATGACAATATAGCAGGAAGTTTCGGATCCCTATTGATCGTCTTTGATATCTGTTCAGCGAGATTTTTCATCGCATTGGTAACCGACTTTTTTTCGGTACTGGCATAAATCTTCACATAATAATTCCCATTCAGAAAGTTTAGAATCGCGCCTTCCTGGTATGCTTTTGCACCGATATCGATGAAGTTCAGATCGGGTGACCGCTCCTGGCTGTAGATCCCGAAACCGTGATCATCATCCTTATGCCGGTATATTTCTGCCCTGATAACATCCTGTCCCTTTGAGTATTCGGCAATATGAAGATCGACAAATTCCTGACTCAGATAGGCATCGGCGGCTCCGTCGATGTAATCCCAGAGATCGTTTGGCGTGTAAACCTCATAGTTAAACTCCTTCTCCCAGCCACCCAAATTGGGGAAAAGTTTGTAAACATCGGTGGGCTGGGCTTTCCCCTGGAGAAACAAACTGGGGACGATGATGAAAAGAAACAGCAGTTTTTTCATGGGTATTCAATTCATAACAGTACTCCACCGCGTGGTTACCATGATGGTTATTTATTTTTGTAGATGAATCATTATCAGGTCAGTAATCCCGCCGGCACATCACCCAGCCTAGCCACATCGTTTATCCGTTCAGCTACGTTGAAGCCTTTGCTGCATCTGACCGTGCATTCATCACAGTCATCGCAGGGTGCTGTGCTTCCCAGTCGGGAGGCTGTCACCACCTCACGGGCTTTTGCATATTCACGATAGCCGTAGGTATACATGTACGCACGTACCAGGTCGGGAATGGGAAGTCCCTTTTTACATGCAGGAACGCATTCTTCACAACCTGTACAAAACAGACTGGCAGACGGGTCTTCAATTTTGAGGTCTTTCCATTCTTCATTCCCCAGATTCAGTTCCTCCATCACAGAGAACGATTCTTCTAGCTGGTCAAAACTTGTATAACCCGGAATTGCGGTGGTTATGTTTTCGTTCATCAGGGCCCACTTGAGCGCGGCTTTGGTATTCACGGGTTTAGTTCTCTCCTTGTCGAAAAAGCCACCGGCCATTGTCTTCATGGCAATGATACCTACTCCGGCCCTGGCGGCATTTTCAATAGCGGCATGCATCTCTGCATCCTCGTTCTGCTGAAAATTATATGAAGTAAGTACGATATCGTAAAAATTACTTTCAGCAGCAGCGTTCAGGACTTCCGCCATATTTCGGTGTGTTGAAAATCCTACGAAACGGGCTTTCCCTTGTTTTTTGATCTTTTTCAGGACTTTCATGACGGGTTTATACAGCACCGCCTCTTTTCTTGACATACCGTGCAGATACAGAAAATCGACATGATCGGTTTTCAGTCTGCCGAGACTGATATCGAGCTTTTCCATAAACCCTTTAGGATCGAACTTGCCCGTAAACTGTCCGTTCTTATCGATACCATCGGGTGGTATTTTTGTTGAAATCACATACGAATCACGAGGGTAGTTGGAAAGGACTTCACCGAGCATAGTTTCGTTTTTTCCTTCCTGGTAATAATGGGCCGTATCGAGATGAACTATACCTTTGTCCAGTGCTGCTTTCACCAGTCCGGGATTATCGGCTCTCATTACACCCATGCTCACAACAGGAAGTTTCAGACCGGTTTTTCCAAGAGTACGGAAAATGATTTTTTCTTCATTGGTTAAAAATCCCGCCGGATTTCCATTCCCGGCCATGGTCGTTTTTGAGGTAATTACAGCACCGGCTGCGCTCATCAGCCCAGCCTTCAGAAAATTTCTGCGGTTAAATGCACTCCCGTTCTTCATTTTTCATTGGTTTTAAATCGTCCTCAGTAATTGCGACAATATAGCAATAATTCAGCTCCGATAAAAAATGACGGCAAAATTCATTATTGGATGAAACCGCTTTATCCTGCATTACAATTTTCCTAAGTTTGTAAAACCGGCGCGGTGGGTTAACTTTCCGCAACGGCTTTACCATGAATGACAACTACAGGCTCAACAAATACATGAAAGAATGAGAATCACAATAATCCTTACATTTTCCCTTGCCATGGTATTGCACCCGGTTGCTTATGCGCGGGTCATAACCTTTCCGGTAACTGAAGGGATGGATCGCTCCAATCATTATACCGTTACTGCGGAAGACCGGGATGTTATGGTTTACGACGCGCCTTTTGCTTCCTATGCAGTTTTCGATTTTACCGGTGAAGCGAAGGTGGAGATCCGTGCCGACCGTGATATAAAATGGGTGGATGTCAGACCTCTCAATGAAAATATCAGGGCAGAATTTCACGACAGCACTATTTACATAACCCTAACGCATCCGGGAAATCTGAGCATTGAGCTAAATGGTGATTTTCTCAATTTCCCCCTCTATCTATTTACCAATGCACCTGAGCAAGATATCCCGGCCCCGGATGCCAAAGGCGTCATTTACTTTGAAGGGGGTAAAGTTTATGATGCCGGGCTCATCGCTCCAAAAAGTGGCGAAACGGTTTACATTGCAGGAGGCGCTGTTGTCAAAGGTGTGATCAATGCTGAAAAGATGGAACATGTGACAGTACGGGGGAGGGGCATCCTGCTTGGCACGGATAACCGGATAACCGGACGGGAGCACCACACACGATCGGTTCAGTTCACCGATTGCAGGGATGTCAGGGTTCAGGACATTCTGCTGGTCGACAGTCATTTGTGGCAGATTGTACCCTTCAATTCTGAAAATGTGGAGATCAATGGAGTTCGTATCCTCAGTGACAATGGGAGTGATGACGGGATTGATATTGTGAGAAGCCGGAACGTGAAAGTGAGCCATTGTTTTATTCATACCAAGGATGACTGCATTGCAATAAAATCGTTTGGAGATTATCCCGACTCGCTGAATTGCGAGAACATTCTGATAGAAAATTGTGTTTTCTGGAATGCTGCATGGGGTAACGGACTTGAGATTGGTTTTGAATTGAGGTCGGATTTTGTGAGGAACATTGTTTTCAGCAACAGCGATATCATCCATGTTCAGGCCGGTGCGGTGTTCAGCATACACAATGCCGACAACAGTGTGGTTGAAAATGTTGTATTCAAGAATATCCGGATTGAGGATGCGAGGCAGAAGCTGATTGATCTGGCCATCTTCCTTTCCCAGTATAGCGCCGACCGGCCCGATAGCCGCCAGGAACGGGAAAGCCGGTATCTCAGGGGAGCATGGGATGGTGTATTGTATGTCGCCGAGAACCAGAAGGCTGATCATTCGAAGTTCCGGGGTCAGATCAGGAACATCGTGTTTAAGGATATTAGCGTCGAAGGTTTTCAACCTTACTCCGTAATCAACGGCTTTGATGAGGATCACATGGTTCAGAACATATTGATACAAAACCTGACGATTTGTGGCCACAGGATAGAATCAGCGGAGGAGCTGAAGTTACATACAGAACTGGCAAAGGGAATACTGTTCAGGTAGTGAACAGGGGAATTTGATGGAATATTTCCATTGTTATTGTGAAGGTGCAATCAGGAACAGTCTTGATCGTCAGGCGGTAAAATAGGGGGTAGTAAATATATGAGATTTAGTTTGAGCCATATTTGGAGGTGATTTGGCACCGGTTATTTTTTTTCCTTAGCATAATAATTGTATTTTTCTGCCTTCAAAAAAATACCGAAGATTAAATAGGCTTTTCATGGGAAGAGAATCCTTATTCCGAAAAAAATCTCTTACTAATATCCAGCCTGAGCTTGAGGCTGGTGGTGGCCTCAACGTACAGCTGAGCAGAAATCTTACCGTCAGAGATCTCACCGCCTTTGGTATTGCAGCCATCATCGGTGCAGGAATATTTTCGACCATCGGTACGGCCGCAGCATCAGGAGGTCCGGCGATTTCAGTTCTGTTCATTTTCACGGCAGTTGCCTGCGGTTTTTCAGCGTTGTGTTATGCGGAATTTGCTTCCAGAGTGCCCGTGTCGGGAAGTGCCTACACATACGCCTATTATTCTTTTGGAGAGCTCATCGCATGGATTATCGGCTGGGATCTATTGCTTGAATACGCCATCGGTAATATTGCAGTGGCCATCTCATGGTCTGATTATTTTACCGAATTCTTTCATGGCTTTGGTTTCAGGATACCGGAATTTCTGACTATTGATTACTTCACGGCTTTCAAAGCCCATAAGGAAGCAGTGGCCGCTATCGGCGCGGGTAATCCTCTTGAATCCCTTCCTCAGTTCACACGTGAGGGCTATCACGCCTGGGAACTTGCTCCCAGGATTGGGAGTTTGCATCTCATCGGTGATATTCCTGCACTGTTCATCGTCATTGTCATCACTGTGATCGTATATATTGGCATCCGGGAATCCAAAAGGGCGAATAACGTAATGGTAGGAATAAAACTGTTGATCATTTTCTCCTTTATTATGATCGGTTCATTTTATGTCAAGCCAGTCAACTGGCATCCCTTTGCCCCCAACGGGATTACCGGGGTATTGAAGGGTGTCTCGGCCGTTTTCTTTGCATATATTGGTTTCGATGCCATTTCGACCACTGCGGAGGAATGCAAAAATCCATCCAGAGATCTGCCGAAGGCGATATTTCTCGCTCTGTCCATTTCAACCATCTTATACGTACTCGTTGCGCTTGTATTAACGGGCATGGTTAAATATAATCAGCTCGAAGTGGGTGATCCGTTGTCGTTTGCGTTCAGAAAAGTTGGGCTGAACTGGGTAAGTGGTGTTGTTGCTTTTACAGCCCTTGTTGCCATGGCCAGTGTATTACTCATCTTTCAGCTGGGCCAGCCTCGTATATGGATGAGTATGAGCCGCGACGGACTGTTGCCAAAAATATTTGCAAGGATACATCCGCGCTTTAAGACACCTTCGTTTGCGACCATCATAACAGGGATTGTGGTCGGAATCCCGGCAATGATGCTTAACCTTACCCTTGTCACCGACCTCACCAGTATCGGAACGCTATTCGCCTTTATTATTGTATGTGCCGGGGTTCTGGTGCTTAACGAAAGAGACAACAATGATCAGGAGGCCCCGGGGTTTAAAGTGCCCTATATCAACGGCAGGTATATAGTGCTTCCGCTACTCATCCTTACCGGCTTTGCCAGTTATTCATTCAACCAGGGATACTGGAACAACTTTTTTACCGGTGAGACATCTTCACTGTTCAGCTGGGAAGAGACACCTACGATTCTGTTTATCGTGATCAGTATTTACATCGGCATTTTAAGCTTTACCAGGAATCTATCCCTTATCCCTGTCCTCGGTTTGTTGAGCTGCCTTTTTCTTATGACTGAAATGGGCATCTCGAACTGGCTTAGATTTATTGTATGGCTACTAATTGGCCTGGTGATCTATTTCACCTTTGGCAGGCGGCACAGTAAACTGAATTTAGAAGCTTTGAAAGCCTGACAATGAAGTTCCTGCCTTGCGATATCCTAAAAGTTGTTAACGTCTGATACATTTTTCGACCTATAGTGTTTCTACATCATATTTCAATACTATGAATGGAATCATATCTTACTTTTTCCGATCCTGTGCCAACTTCAGCCTGATTATGGTGTATTTCTTCTCGGGCATGGTTAACTATGGATACGCCAATGTAACAAATAGAATGGCCTTTGACGCTGATGACACCATCAATATAAGCAGTTTACCCGTACATGCTTTCCCAGCACTTCACAGTAGTGCCAGAAGTCCACTTTTAGTCATTATTTCCGGTGATGGCGGGTGGAATAGTTTCATCGACGGCCTAGCCAAATCTTATTCAGAGAGTGGTATTGACGTAGCAGGCATCGATGCATTGAAATACTTCTGGCACAAATCGGATCCAAAATCCGCCTCGGGTGACTTTGCAAAAGTTGTCAGATATTACTCAGCTTTGTGGAATAAACGACAGATCGTTATACTCGGCTATTCATTCGGCGCAGATGTTCTGCCTTTTATTTTTAATAATTTTCCGGTGCAACTCAAAAGTATGACGCCCCTTCTGGTTATGATGTCACCCAGCCACCATGCGTCCTTTGAATTTCAACTTACGGGCTGGCTCAAGGGTGACAGTAACAGTCCTTATCGTGTAGTTCCGGAAATAAAAAAGATCATAGGACCCGCAATGCTCATCATTTATGGGAAAAAGGAATCGGAGACGCTGGTTGGTGAGTTGCCATCAGAACATATTGAGTTTATTGGTGTTGAAGGCGGTCATCACTTTAATGATGATTACCCCTCGCTTACTTCGCCGGTTATTAAAAAAATCAACAAATTGGGGGAATAGTGTTAACCTTTTTAGGGGGTGTTCGTTAAGAAGTTCAGAATTTTATGGATAAATTGCAACCATTTAGTAGTTTTATACGCTAGGTTAAATGATGAAGTGCCAGGAGTTATGATGTGCAGAAAGTTGATGGTTTTCCTTCTATTTTTATCTCTTCATAATCAAATTTTTTCTGCCAGCCGGGAGATACCCACCCCTGAAGCTGGTGTGTTGGATCTCAGGCACTTTTCGATGTTGGATGGAAGGCTCATTTCGTTAAACGGTACCTGGGTTTTTTACTGGAACAGGTTAGTTCCTGCCGACAGTCTTTCGTCCGTTCTTATTCCTTCAGGCGGAAATCTGGTAAAGGTACCTTCATACTGGACGGCCTTCAGGGATCAAAACGGCATCAGGTATTCAGATAAGGGGTTTGGAACCTATTTTCTTCGCATCCTGCTCCCCCCGGGTATGAATGACACAATAGGTTTTTCATTGCCGGTATTCGATTCTGCATTTGACTTCTTTCTGAACGGATCATACATGGGTAGTAACGGGAAGGTGGGAACAGCAGCCACTTCCGGCAAACCAGATTACGCCCCGTTCACAGTGTATTTGAAACCTCTGTCGGATACACTGAATGTTACAATCCATGTTTCAAATTATCGTCACAGAAGAGGTGGCTTCTGGAAGGAGATGCTCTTTGGGAAAGGAAGTGCTGTGCAAAGGGGAAAAGAAATTGAATTGATGATTGTTAACATCTCACTGGGTGTTCTTCTCGCATATTTTCTGTTTTTTTTATTTTTTTATTTTTTCTATCCTTCAAGTAAAAAGCTCTTGTTTTTTGCCTTTACACTCTGCGGAACCTTTATCCGCCTGGCGGCAACCGGCAGTTATCCTTTCCAACATCTGTATCATCCTCCCTGGATTTGGCTCATCAGATTTGAATACCTTGGAACTTTTATGGCCTTCTGTGCAGGCCTGTGGTACCTGCATTCCATTTATCCGTCAAAGTTCAGCAGATTATTCAACCAGATAAATACTGGTATTACTGCCGTGACCACAGGACTTATCATTTTTAGCAGAGTACGTATTTTTGCCTGGACGATGGTTTACCTCGAACCGGTGGCCGTGTTCATGCTTACCTGGTATTTTGTCGTTAGTTTGAAAAACCTTGGGAAAAGGGGCAGTGGCCACGCATTGTATTTCGCAGCACTCCTGCTCTTCATTCTGGCCTTATTGAATGATATACTGCTTGCAAATTCATGGTCACCAATGTCAGGCAAATACATTCTGCATTTTTCTGTTCTTTTCTTTATTTCTGTGCAGGCCATAATGATCATACGTGAATGGGTATGGGTATTCGTTAGGAATGAAGAGTTGCTTGAGGAGATTGAGTATGTCAATGATAATCTTGGAAACCTCGTGGATCAGAGAACGATGGAGATTGAAGCACAGAATAAGCATATTGCTAAGCAAAATAAAGAACTTCAGAATGAGGTTGATTTTAAGAACAGGGTACTTTCAATTATAGCGCACGATCTTCGTGATCCTCTTGCAAGTATAAATGCCTTTCTTGAAATGGCAGGATCCGGCTTGGACCTTACGAGGCGAAGTGAAATTATGAAGTCGGCATCGGCTATTGCAAGATCAGCTTCAACGCTTGTTGACAACCTTTTATACTGGGGTCGTAGCCAGGGAAAACAGTTATCTCTCCATCCCGCAAACTGTGATATGAATGTTATCGTTAGGGATACGTTTATGCTACTTGGAGAGACTGCTGCACAAAAAGGAGTGAAATTGCTGTTGGAGGCAGAGACTAAAACAAATTTAACCTGTGACAGGGAGATTCTGATGATCATTTTGCGTAATCTCATCTCGAATGCGATCAAATTCAGTAATAAGGGAGAAGAAGTTAAGGTTTCTCTGGACTTTGAAGAAGAATGGTTCAGGATCATTGTTGAGGACCAGGGTGTTGGCATGACGCATGAACAGGTACAAAAGATCTTTTCAGAAACTGCGGCTGTCTCAACGTATGGAACAGGCAACGAGAAGGGCACCGGTCTGGGGCTCAGGTTATGTATCGATCTTGTTAGTCTGCACCAGGGTAAGCTTGACATTTCATCACAACCTGGGGAGGGCTCTGTAATTACGATCCGCCTGCCAAAAAACTTGGAGAAGGCTGAAAAATAACACAGTCTCTATCTAAGAATAAAGCCTAAAACGGAAATTATTTTACTTCAATGACATGAAAAGGGATCTGGATCATGGAACGCAGATCATTTCCAAGCTCCTGCATCGATTCATCATCATAATCAAAATGCCAGTAAATAATCACATTATTTCCTTCCAGATAAAACTCATTGAATTTTGCAAGAAAATTGGTGATGTACTTTTTTGATCCGCTGTTGATGTACTCAAGATGAAACCTTAATTCCGTTCTGTCTAGCGGATTTTCCATATATGTCTGGACTTCATGCAAAAGCGGAGAAAAGAATTCAAAAGCATCCTCCGGTATAGATCGTCCCTTTATCTCAAAAACCCCGTTTTCCACGTATATGCCCGGGGTGCTTTTTGTCTCTACAATATGCATGATATGTTATTGTTTCAGACGTAAAGATAAAAAAAACGAGATATAAAGTGAAATTGGGGAGGAATGATTTAGCGGGAAAAGAGGTTGGGTTTTTCTAACTCAAAAAGTGTGGGATAATCTTCATCAAATTTTTTAAGGATCTCTGTGATGATTGTTTCTCTCATGAATTTGGATTTGTTTTCCACTTTGTATTTTCTGCAATAGGCTTCAATGGCATTCATTTCACGAGTATTGAAAAGTATGGAATGCCGGTTTTTTCTCAGCATATCTTTTTCCCTGGGTTTCCTGTCTTTCACGGTCTGTTGCATTAATTTGTTCTAAAAATAGGCATTTCAACAATTTCTGAATGCTGAGGCCGGATGAAAGAATTAACAAAATACTAACATTTCATGCGGATTTTCAACTTCCGGCAGTTCTGGATGGAGCGTCAGATATCATATCTGAGGATATTGTAAATGCTTTTTGGGGTGATGATCTTTAGCAGCCATGTAAGTATGACGGCGAGGATACACATTCCTGAGAGACCAATATACCATGAATCAAAATGAAGCATGAACTGCCAGCCCGCTACCAACATTACTGCGATGAAAATACAGAACCGTAAAATCAGGCTGTAATTTGGTTTAAGTCTGAACATCCTGGCGCTGAGAATAACCTGTCCGAAGGCGTAAAAGCCTTGTGAACTTATACTGGCGATGGCTGCACCGGGTGCTTTGAATCTGGGGATCAGGTACAGGTTCAGACTAAGGTTCAGCACAACTGTAAAGGCAGCAAGCATGTTCAGCTTTTTGAGGCTGCCACTGGCCGTAAGCAGTGTACCGAATATATAAGAAGTAGAGATGAAGGTGAAACCAAAGATGAGGATCCGGTAAACAGAGGCTGAATAGTCGATGTGTTCTTTATATAGAAGACCTATAATTTCACGACTGTAAAAAAAGGATACGAGGCCTAGTGTCAAAGCAGGAATAATTACCAGCGAGTACGACAATTTGAGCATCTCTCCCAGGGGCTGCTGCAATTTTATCATGCGTGAGAAGATGGGGAGCAATAAGCCGGCAAACAGAAAGGCAAACATGGAAGCCGCATCAAGGATTCTGAATCCCTGAGCATAGATACCGGCCTGGACATCACCGTCGGGAAGCATTCTGGCCATCAAAACCGTATCTACCCTGTTAAAAAAAGACATGAGCAGGATAAGGATCGCAAACGGATAACTTTGCCGGAGTATATTGAGTCCATACTGCCACCTGAATTGCAGACGTATACGTCCTGCATGCTTCAGTACGATGGAAAGGGCAATCATTGCGGTGATCAGGTATGAAAAAGTCTGGGCAAAGATGTACCATTCAAGCCTGAACGGAATGTCTGTGATATTTCCCCAAAGCAACACACTACATATGAGGATCATCAGTATCCTGTCGGTCACCGACAGGATACTGTCGGTTCTGAAGTAATGCAGTCCGCTGATGTTGGATCGCAGATACAGGATAAAGGATAGTAAAAACTGGTTTAGCACCAGTACGGCAAGGATTTTAAACCTTGAAATGTCATAACCTAAAACAATACCGGCAAGGAAAACAATAAATGCATAAACAACAGCAAGCGCGAACTTGAGAGGGACTATCTGTGAAAGCTGACCGCCAAGGCTTTCAGGATTTTGCGCAATATTCCGGTTGTTGAAATTTATGATGCCTGCATCCAGCATGATATTCAGCAGGATGGAAAGGCTGAAAAGTGAAAAGTACAAGCCATACTCTCCCGCTCCAAGTACATTTTGCACCTTCCTGTCAATACCAAACATCCAGAACGGCTTCACCAGAAAGTTCAGAAAGAGCAGCAGAGCCAGGTTTGTGACAAATTTTCTTTTCAATGCGGTTGGTTTAGAAGCTTGCAGGCATTCGGGTTGATAATGAAACTATCTTTATCTGATACGGTTCAATTTATCAAACGAAGATAAGGAACAATGTTTAATCGGCATTCTTTTCACGCCAAATGCTGGTAATTTTCGTTTTTATTGGCTATTGTATACCTTTAGACACAGGAATAAAGGTCAATGCGAATCGTTGTAAATACTCGTTTATTATTGAAAGACAGGCTCGACGGAATCGGCTGGTTCACGTATGAGACGATGAAAAGGATTACAGAATCACATTCCGGCCATGAATTTATTTTTTTATTCGACAGGCCGTACGACAGGGAATTTGTATTTGCTGAGAATGTCAAACCTGTTGTCATCGGCCCTCCGGCAAGACACCCTGTTCTCTGGTATCTGTGGTTTGAAAGGTCAGTGATGCGTGCACTTAAAAAGGAGGAGGCCGATGTTTTCGTGTCACCTGACGGATACCTCCCGTTGAAATCAAATGTGCCCTCAGTATCCGTCATACACGACATAAACTTTCTGCATCGCCCCGGTGATCTGCCCTTCAGTTCACGCTGGTACTATAATCATTATTTCCCGAAATTTGCCGCCAAAGCCAGTATGATCGGGACGGTATCGGAGTATTCCAAAGCAGATATTTGTAGAGTTACGGAATCGATCCATTGAAAGTCGACGTTTTGTATAATGGTGTGAATGAACGGTATATACCGATGGAAACATCTCAGATTGAGGAGGAAAAAAAGAATCTGACAGGCGGACTCCCTTATTTTGTGTATATCGGGACACTTCATCCGAGAAAGAATATCCCTGGCATGTTAAAAGCATACGACCTTTTCAGAAGCCGGTCTGGTACTGAACACAGAATGGTGATCATTGGAGAGAAAATGTTTATGACGGATGAGATCGACCGTTGTCTGAAAGGTATGACTTTCAAAGATGAGATTATTTTTACGGGAAGGCTTAACCCGGACAAGCTACACAGGATATTGGCTTCAGCGGTAGCCATGGTATTTGTGCCATTTTTTGAGGGCTTTGGAATCCCGATGATCGAGGCAATGCGCTGCGGAATTCCTGTAATTGCCTCCGATTCAACTTCTCTTCCTGAAATTTCGGGCGGTGCTGCCTTGCTCTGCCCGCCCGGAGATATTGAAAACATATTCCGTAAATATGATAAAGGTAGCCGGTGACCCTGTTTTACAGGACGATAATGAGGGAAAAGGGCTTGCGACGTGCCGGGCTTTTCAGCTGGGACAAAACTGCCGAACGGTTCTGGCAACTGATTGAAAAAGTAATGGTCAATGCTTAAAAGCTGTTATCAAAAGGGAATTGCTGAAGCCGGCTGTGATGAAGCCGGGAGGGGTTGCCTGTCGGGGCCGGTTTATGCCGCTGCCGTGGTCCTTCCGGAATCCTATACACACCCTCTTATAAATGATTCCAAACAGATCGCTGAACCGTTAAGATATAAGCTCAGGACGGAGATTGAAGAACAGGCGGTCGACTGGGCCGTGGGTTTTGCCTCGGTGGAAGAAATTGATGAGATCAATATCCTCAATGCGTCGTTTCTTGCCATGCACCGCGCTATTAAAGGACTGAAAAATGTGCCCGGCCATCTGCTGGTCGACGGAAACCGTTTCCGACCCTATCCCAACATCGGGCATACCTGCATTATCGGTGGCGACGGGCTTTATTTGTCTATTGCTGCAGCGTCCATCCTTGCAAAAACATACCGTGATGATTTCATGCGAGATCTGCATGAGGAATTCCCTTACTATTCGTGGGATACAAACAAAGGGTATGCAACACTTGCACACCGGGAGGCCATAAAAAAATACGGCACCACAAAATGGCACCGTAAATCTTTCAACAAGGTTGATAAACAGTTAGAGTTCCGGTTCTGAAAACAAAATGAAATTAGCCTAGAACACGAATCCAATATCAACTCCGGCGCGTCCCCAGACAAATCCGTTATTCTTGAATACCCCGAAATCAAATACTTGATTACCAGTATTGTCTTTGTAAGTCACAGAGGGAAAATAATATCCGGGTCCTATATAAGCGCCAAGTGAGATTTTATCTTTAAAAGTACGCTGTACCCCAACCACGAGGCCGCCGCTTATAATGCTAATGGTACCTTTCACATATTCCGGATCACCCAAACTCCCGGATTTGGCAGAGAAATTCTGATACCTTAAATAAGGTGCAATGTACGGTCCGTTTGGAGCCACTTTGGATCCCGAAAGGTAATATCTGTATTCGGGAGTGATGGCAATTCCGTTGAAACTTGATGAATAAAGACCAGCACCCGTATAATAAAATCCGAGCTGGAAACTGGAATTTTCATTCAGTACACGTTCATAATCAACATTTACTGTACTAAAAAAGATAGAGGTAAGACTGGTCTTGATAATATTCATCTTTTCCTGGGCGCTGACCATGAGCGTCGCTGACATTAGAAGGGTGAATGTGAAAATAAGAATTTTTTTCATAGACGTAAAGATTATAAGTTATTGACTACAAAGGAAAGCATATAATACGCAAAATTTTGTCAGGGGTTCTGCCATTTATCAACAGAAAAGAATTTTAACTTAACTAAAATAACTGTAAGGCCTGTGGGGTGCGACTTTCAGCGCGAAGATAAAGCAGTCCAGGGTTTGAAAAAAAATCTTAATTCGGCTTTCTCAGAATGCAATACCTACGTTAATCCCACCCCACACCGATATATCTTCTGCAATCAGAGGCCCAAGAAAGGCCTCAAGAGAGACCTTCTGTTTAAAAAGTCTCTGATATCCAACAGTAAGCCCGCCACCTGCCATCTCATCACCAACAAGTGCATAAGGTGAAATGAAAACGCCGGTAGGTGCCTGCTGGGTTTCGCTGAGATAATACCTGAACTGCGGGTTGACATAAAAGACTGTGCCTATACCTATTGCCATTTCCAGACTCATATCGCTGTTCAGCATCCTCTCATAGGAAAGTTGGAAGACTCGGCCCAGTGGCATTACCAGACTGGTCTTTATTTGATTATTCTTCTCCTGGGCATGAAGCTGCATACCGGAGGTAACCAGTAACAATACAAAAAGTATTGGGATTATTCTTCTGTTATTCATCGTCCTATTATTTTTTGAACGGATAACAATCCAATGTTTTTCAGGAAATTGCGGCCCCTCTTACTCCTTTTTCAGTATCAGCCTGAGTTCATCCAGCTGAACCTGTTTTATTGATGAGGGGGTATCGATCATAACGTCCCTGCCGGCATTGTTTTTCGGGAAGGCGATGACATCCCTGATGGAATCGAGACCGGCAAACAGCGATACCCATCTGTCGAAGCCGAAGGCAATGCCCCCATGGGGAGGAGCACCATACCTGAATGCATTCATAAGAAAACCAAACTGATCCTGTGCTTCCTCCTGTGTAAAACCTAGTTGTTTGAACATCAGCTTCTGAAGGTCTTCATTGTGGATCCTTATCGAACCCCCACCGATCTCCACGCCGTTGATCACTAGGTCGTATGCCTTTGCCCTGACTTTCCCTGGATCGGATTCAAAGAAGGCGATATCTTCTTCCATAGGTGAGGTGAAGGGGTGATGCATGGCATAAAACCGCTGCGTTTCGTCATCCCATTCAAAGAGAGGGAAGTCAATTACCCATAAGGGTTTGAAGGTATTTTTATTACGTAATCCCAGGCGTTTTCCCATCTCCAGCCTGAGTTCACCAAGTGCGTTAAGTGTCTTCTTCCGTGAACCGGCCATGATCAGCAGGAGGTCACCGGCTTTGGCTCCAAATTTCCCGGCCCATGATGCAAGGGCATCCGGACTGAAAAACTTATCCACAGACGACTTAAAGCTTCCGTCGGCATTACATCTCAAATATATCAGGCCGGTGGCACCAATCTGGGGTCTTTTTACCCAGTCGGTCAGTTCATCGATCTGTTTTCGGGTATATTCACTGCATGTTTCAGCGTTGATGGCACCTACATATTCTGCGTTATCGAAGACGGAAAAGCCGCTGTTTTTCACTTCACTGGTCAGTTCCTCAATCGGCATGCCAAATCGCAGGTCGGGCTTGTCGGTGCCATACCTGTTTACTGCTTCATAAAACGTCATCCTGGGGAACGTTTCGTCGATATTTACCTTAAGTACCGTTTTGAAGAGATGCTTTGCCATTCCTTCAAAGGTATCAAGAATGTCATCCCGATCCACGAAGGACATTTCACAGTCGATCTGGGTGAATTCAGGTTGTCTGTCGGCCCGAAGATCCTCGTCCCGGAAGCATTTTACAATCTGGAAATACTTGTCGAAGCCGGCCACCATGAGCAATTGCTTAAAGGTCTGGGGCGACTGCGGCAATGCATAGAACTGAGTAGGGTTCATTCTTGACGGTACCACGAAATCACGGGCGCCTTCCGGTGTTGATTTGATCAGTACCGGTGTTTCAATTTCGAGGAAGCCCTCCCCGCTGAGATATTTTCTGACTTCCTGGGCCATTTCATGCCTCAGTTCTAGATTTTTTCTTACGGTTTCACGGCGAAGATCAAGGTACCTGAATTTCATACGCAGGTCGTCACCGCCGTCGGTTTTTTCCTCAATGGTGAAAGGCGGGGTTTTCGATACGTTCAGTATGGTAAGTTCATCAGTAATAATCTCAATCTCTCCGGTAGGTATTTTCAGGTTCTTGTTGCTTCGTTCAGTGACCTTACCGATGACGCGGATTACAAATTCCCTTCCCAGTTCACGTGCCCTTTCGCAAAGGCCGGCATTTGTATCCATGTTGAATACAAGCTGTGTTATGCCATAGCGGTCTCTCAGATCAATGAAGGTCATCCCTCCCAGATCCCTGGACTTGTTTACCCAACCGCTGAGGGTAACTTTTTCACCGGCATTTGTAATTCTGAGTTCTCCGCAGGTATGAGTTCTGTACATTGGTTTTTATACTAGGTTATTGTCTGTCAATACTTACTTTCATGTTCATAGATAGAACAGGAAGCTTTTCACTCTGTTCATCTTCAGGCAATGCTATATAAAATTGATTATTTTTATATCCTGAAATACGAACACAGTTCTTTTCGCAGTGATGTCAACTGATTAAACATCTTTTTATTAGGATGCGAAAATAAGAAGAATAGAGATCATTATACAGACAAAGCTTAATTATTTTTTATGTCGTACGCGCTGTTTTCAAATGAATATTTTATGAATGAGGCCCTGAAAGAAGCCCGCAGAGCCTTTGAAAAGGACGAAGTTCCGGTCGGTGCGATCATCGTCAGCCAGAACCGGATCATTGCCAGGAGCCACAACATGACTGAGGAACTGAACGACGTGACGGCTCATGCCGAGATGCTGGCGATAACATCAGCTGAGAACTACCTGGGCAGCAAATACCTCGACGATTGCACGTTATACGTGACCCTCGAACCCTGCGTAATGTGTGCTTCTGCAAGTCAGTGGGCCAAACTCGGATTGCTGGTGTACGGCGCTCCCGACCCAACAGCCGGATACAGCCTTTCAGGAACAGGTATCCTTCATCCGAAAACTCAGGTCGTTAGTGGGATCCTGAACGTTGAATGCGGGGATCTCCTTACCCGGTTTTTCCGCACTAAAAGGAACGGGCATAACAGGTAACTTCCTGAGTTCAGTGGAAATACAGGACAATCTCCAGTACTAATTCCTTCTTATGGCATCATCAACCATCCCCAAATTCACATAAAGCGGATTGATAACCTCGCGTATCGCGGGCAACCGGAGTGCAAATATAACCGCCCCGGCAATACAGCAGATTCCTCCAAACATGAATGTCAGCGGTGTTCCGATGGTGGAAGCAAGGCTTCCGGCAAGGATCCTTCCGAAGGGTGCAATACCGAGGAAGGAGAGGGTATAAAAGCTCATCACCCTTCCCCGCATGGTATCATCAACGATGGTCTGGATGATTGAATTACCCGATGCGGCCAGGACCATCATACCCATTCCGGTGATCACCATGAAAATCATTGAAAGGACAAAGGATGATGTGAAGGAGAACATGATCAGTCCCAGCCCAAATATGCCCGTAGCGATCGGTATTACCTTATCCAGGCCCACAACGGACTTCCTTGATGCGAGGAATAAGGCTCCTGCCAGGGCGCCCATTCCTGCTGCTCCCATAAGAAAGCCAAAGGTGTGTGAGCTGCCGTGAAGGATCTCTTTCACAAACACCGGCATGAGGACGGTGTAGGGCATGGCTGTCAGACTGGCAAGGGCAAGGAGTAATAATATCGATTTAATCGGGATGAAACTGAAGGTATATCTGAACCCTTCTTTCAGATCGGTAAACAGGTATTTACGCTTTGGCTCCACGGATCTCGGCACTATTTTCATCATAAGCAGTGAAATGATGACCACAAAATAGCTCATGCCGTTGACCAGGAAACAAAGGCTTTCCCCTGCAAAACCGATAAGCATACCTGCTATTGAAGGACCTATGAGCCTGGCTCCGTTTACCATCATGGAGTTCAGGGCAATGGCATTTCCCAGGTTCTCCTTTCGTTCCACCATTTCTACCATAAACGACTGCCTGGCAGGACTGTCGAAGGCGTTTATACAGCCCAATAAAAGGCTTAATGCGATGATATGCCATACCTGAATTTGGCCGGAGAAAACCAGCCCGGCAAGGATAAAGGCCTGGATCATTGACAGGATCTGTGTGATGATCATAATACGGTAGCGGTTCCACCTTTCTATAAGTACACCGGCAAAAGGAGTGATAATAAATACCGGAACCAAGGCGGCAAAACCAACAAATCCAAGGAGGAACGGTGAATTTGTAAGATCATATACCAGCCAGGGTAATGCAACACGTTGTATCCAGGTGCCGATGAGAGAGATGCTCTGACCTGTCATGAACAACCGGAAATTTCTGTATTTCAGCGACCTGAATATCTGTCTAATGCCCGTTTGATTATTTTGTACCATTGTCTGAAACCAGCGAAGTAAACTATCTTGATTTACAACGCCGGGTTTGGATTGTTCTTTTTCGAAGTGTAAAAATCCCGAAGTTGTTTTTTCTTGTTGCAGTAGATATGGGGTAAAGCGTGGCGGCGGCGGATGATCACCGTTATTGTGAATTTCCGTTCCGGAATTCTTTCTGCGGTGTGGGACTTTTATTTTAGTAAAGAAATCGTGGGTCAGAAAAATTTAGTGTAAAAGACAATCAGACGACATATCTGCCATATGGTTGGCAGCCACTTCACCGAACATATCGGAGTCCGCACTCAATATGGAAGGCTGCGTATAATATCCTGCTTAATTTTGGAAGAAATTGGAGATTACACTGTTTTAAGTATAATCATGCAATGGAGAAAAATACATCCGGTCCCTGAGCTTGCCGAAGGGGGTTTGTTGATTCACCTCCTCTAAAGCTATGGCAGACGCGGTCCACCGTAGCTTTAGCGGAGGCGGGCTAAGTTTGGTGAATATGGGGTGTTCGAAAAAAGCACATTTGTACTGGCTGATATTCAGTCATATTTCACATTAAGTTATCATCGGGGGGCACGGGGGAACCCGTATTGACTTGACAATTTATTTCTGCGCTCTGTTTTCTAACATGTCAGAGGGTAGCTGAGATTTGTTCTTTTTACGGATTAAGGGTGGTGGGAGGGGGGTGGGAACCCCTGCAATTACGTATATAAGAACAATATTATAGGGGCATATTCAAAAAACGGTTTCAAAATAATTTTGCTAAGGAGAAAATTACACACGCTCCCTGAACTTACCGAAGACGGTCCCTGAGCCTGCCGAAGGGTAGTTCCTGGACTTGCTGAAGGGAGTTACCTGAACTTACCGAAGGTGGTCCCCGAGCTTGCCGAAGGGGGTTTGTTGAATGAAGAGTGACCTAAAGAACAGCCTCCCTAACCCCCTAACTTCCTAACTTCCCCCTATCTCGAAGAACCCTCCTCGATCTCCCTGAGCATCTTCTGCATCTCCTGAACCTTCTCAGGGTATTTGTCGGCAACGTTTACCTTTTCACCCGGATCCACACTGAGATCGTACAACTGAACATCCCCGGAGAGGCCGAATTCCACTTTTTTATATTTCATCCAAAATGGCATCACATTTTTAAGCGGATCAATGTATTTCCAATTACCGTCCCGGAGAGAAAGTGTTGAGGATTCTTCCAGCATAATCTGCCTGCCTTTTTCTGATTTTCCCAGCCAGGCATCCAGGAGAGCGTAACTGTCGGGGGCGTCTCCTTTTTCAAGTTCCTGGCCGGTAAGCTGGGCCAGGGAAGCATAAAGGTCGACCTGTGAGAGGAGCGCATGACTTACACCCGCGTTGACTACACCGGGCCAGTATACGATGGTTGGCATGCGTGTACCGGCTTCAAAAGCGCTGTATTTGCCTCCCCTGAAAGGTCCGGCCGGTTTATGGACGCCAACGAGTTCTTCTGCGCCATCCTCATAGCCGTCGTTGAGAACGGGTCCGTTATCACTTGAAAAGATGATGAGCGTATTGTTTTCCAGACCCAGTGATCGGAGTGCTCTGATGATTTGGCCTGTACACCAGTCGGCCTGTACGATTTCGTCACCGCGCCGCCCCATGGTTGAATTACCGCTAAAGCGATGATTGGGCATTCGCGGAACATGGATATCACTCAGGGCAAAATAGAGGAAGAAAGGCCGGTTCTTGTTTTCATCCATGAATTTCCGGGCTTTGGTCGTAAGTACGAGCGGAAAATTCTCATCTTTCCAGAGGGCAGCTTTGCCACCTTTCATATATCCGATACGACTCACGCTGTCAACAATGGTGCAGCTGTGCTGTGTATCAGCCTTCATTTTCAGCATTTCCGGATGATCCAAACCCGTAGGGTAAAAACCAAAATCTTGCTTATAGCTCACTTCAATGGGATCGGACGGATCCAGGCCCACAACCTTCTGATTTTCGACAAAAACACAGGGAACACGATCGGCAGTTGCCGGGATCAAAAAGCTATAGTCGAAACCAATTTCCATGGGACCTGGACTGATCTCGGCATTCCAGTCAACCTGACCCCGGCCAAGTCCGAGATGCCATTTTCCAATAACGCCGGTGGTATACCCGGCTTTCTGCAGCATGGAGGGGAGACTTCCCTTTTCCGTATCGATAATCAGTGGCGCATCACCGGGAAGAACGGCAGCATTGTTCCGGAAAGCATAACTTCCTGTCAACAGCGAAAAACGCGATGGAGTGCAGGTTGCCGCGGAGCAATGGGCATCGGTAAATACCAGTCCGTTACGGGCAAGGCTGTCAATATGAGGTGTTTCCACACCAATAGCACCGTTATATCCGACATCCCCATAGCCTAGATCATCACAATAGATGATCACGATATTTGGCTTTTCCGGTATCTGCGGTGTCTTGTTCCCGGATGTGCATGATGCAATTGCTGTCAGCCCCAGTAATGGTAAAAGTGAATTTTTCATGAAATATTTCTTTTAACGGAAGCGCTGTCTTGTAGAATTCATCATTCTTCTCTAAGAAGAAGGAATATGCCTGATGAAGGATTTACACTACGGGTAAGTGTTTCCCGGAAACCTGGCTCATCTCTCTCCTCATAGATGTCCCGGACGGCTATTTCCCCAGTCATACCCATATCCTTTGCAGTCAGGCTGATGTCTGCTGTTTGAAGGCTGTCCCTGTTCAGCAGCAAAACAGCCTTGCTTCCGTCAGACAACCGCTTGGCCCAGATCTCAGAATTTCCTGATGCCAGAATTCTGGAGCCCTGTTCCGAAGGATCCTGATCAATGGTGATCGCCGTTTTGTTCATGATGATCGCTTTTTCTTCCTGGCTCATAGTACGGGGATCATTGCCGAGCATCAGGGGCGCCGACATGATACACCACAAGGCAAAATGAACCTTTTGTTGCTCAATGGTGAGACCCTGGTCACCGGTTACCATCATATCGGGATCATTCCAGTAGCCTTTGCCAGCACTGGACGCTGATTCGTTGTTCTCCAGAGCAACTGCCATCACACTTCTGTCCATGTTGTCGAAAACTGCACCGCCGTTGACCCGGGCACGAATATCGCCGGTGGTACGGGCCATCCGGCAATTCCCAGGGTACCAGTCACGGAATTTATATGCACTTATGCTGAAGGTAATATCACGGCCACAATTTTGTAAATGATCATGCCATTTAAGATAGGTCTCCTTCAGAAGATTTTCATTCCATTTGTCGGAATATATGCATTTGTCGAGTTTGATAAAATCAAGACCCCAGTCGACGAATTGTTGTATCTGAACTTCTTCATGTCCGAAGCCTCCAACTTCATCCCCACCACAATCATGTGTCCCTGGCACGGTATGCAATCCGAATTTGAGTCCTTTTGAATGAGCATAGTCAGCCAGGGCCTTCATCCCATTCCGGAACCTGTCGGGGTTTGATCTCAGCTCACCACCCTCATCGAGGATGGTATCACGCCAACCTCCGTCGACAACAATAAACTCATAACCGGCGTCCCTGAGGCCGCTCTCCGCCACGGCATCAATTACCTCCCTGACGATCTGTTCGTTGATCCCGTATTTGCCGAACCAGTTCCAGCTGTTCCACCCCATTGGGGGAGGTGGAATAACATTTTCGGTTTTTGGGCTGCATGCGTATGCAAATAAAACTAGTGCAATAATAACAAGGAAAGATTTTCGGTTCATAATCGCAGTGGATTTTTTTATAGCATAAAAATAAGAAAGTGTTTGAAAAATAAGTCATAGAGGACTAACGTAAATTATGTAGCTGGATTATTCATAGCATTGCTTCCAGCCATTTTCCAAAAGGTATTGTAATTTATCGGGTAGATCAGGAGAATGTAAAAAATGAATGGATAGTCAGGCAATGTTCATCTCATTCATTCCCTGATAAAAAGCATACCATGAAGAAGACTTCTCCGGGGCTACAACTGAGTTTATCACGGTTTACACATCAGATTTGTTATCCGGCATTACGGTAAAGCCTGCAATTTCCAGATCCTGCCAATAATTGGGATAAGATTTTGAGACTACCATAGGGTCTCTGATTATCAAACTTTTACTAAGGGCTGAAAGGGGAGCCATGCTCATAGCCATTCTATGATCATTGTAAGTATCAATAATGACATCCTTGCGCCAGACCGGACGGCTTGATCCGTCCCAGACTATCCAGTCGCCTGAATCATCAAACTGGAGTTCTACCCCGAATTTGTGGAGTTCTGCGGCCATTGCGCTTATCCTGTCAGTTTCCTTGATCCGGAGAGTGCGTGTACCCGTGATCTCAAAGGGGATCTCATGGGCAATGCAAACCGGTATAACGGTTTGTACAAGATCCGGATTTTCCCTGAAGTCAAAACTAAAATACCTGGTTTTACCTGCACAACAATTGATATGCAGACCCTTATCAGAGAAAACGGAATCAACGTCAAATGCCTTGAATATGGCAGGGAGCCTTGAATCACCCTGCAGACTGTCTTCTTTTAAACCGGGCAGGAATATCCGGGATTTCCTGGCTAGTGAAACTACTTCAAACATGTAGGATGCTGCACTCCAGTCGGGTTCACAATCATATTCACCTTCCTGATATTTACCTTCTTCGACCCGGATGGTATTCCCTGTCCAATGTACCCGGGCACCGGCCTGCTGCATCAGCCCTGTGGTGAGCCGAATGTAACTGGAAGAGATCATGTCGCCGGTAAGTGTTAACTGCAGCCCCCCATTCAGGTAGGGTCCGGTCATCAGGAGGGCGCTGATATACTGGCTGCTCACGCCGGCATTTATTCGGATATTGCCTCCGGTCATTTTTCCTCCAGTGATGCGCAGCGGAGGATAGCCTTCATTTCCGGTATATTCAATCACGGCTCCAAGCTCCCTTAGTTTATTCACTAGCTCTCTGACAGGACGCTGCTTCATCCTGTCGGAACCTGTCAGAACCACCACGCCTGGCACAAAAGAGAAATACGCTGTCAGGAATCGCATAACCGTACCTGCATGACCGGCATTTTTTACATCATCATCCGAGGTGATGAGACGGTGCATGATCTCCGTATCATCACTGTCAGATAAATTCCTGATGACCATCCTGCCTCCTGAGAGGGCAGACATAATAAGAAGTCGGTTACTGATGCTTTTGGATGCCGGGAGGTTCACACGGATGTCGATATCCTGCTTTGATTTTCTGACAATATATTGCATAACATACTTTTCAGTTTCAAATTTAGGTAATTTTCGGCTTTAACTAATCCATCAATCCAACTATCTTCGTACCCGAATATAATCAGGCAGATCCGACGGGCTGCGATTATGTTCAAAAGATCCTGGAGGGTGGGCCACGGATGGAAGCTGTTTACCGGCTTTTATATTCATTCTCCATCACCGGATAATTTGAAGTACATAAATAATAAAACTTTGAAAATCAGTTAGTAGAATGATTAAATTCGATAATACCGAAGTAGCATTTAGTATCAGGTCCGACGCTGAATTAAGAAGGGCCAAATACCTTTATAAACTTATCAGCTATCCCTGGTTGGTGAAGCTGGGAAATTCCGTCATTGGATTCATGGCTTCTCTCAGGCTTCCGGTAAACTGGATCGTAAAACCTACGGTGTACCGCCAGTTTGTGGGAGGCGAGTCGATACCGGAATGTATACCGGTTATCCAAAGGCTGGCGCAAAAGGGCGTTAAATCCATACTTGATTATTCTGTGGAAGGAAAAGAAGAGGACGCCGATATTGAAATGGCGCTGGAGGAGACCCTCAGAGCGATTGAATTTGCCGGTAAAAATCCTGATGTACCCTTCACTGTATTCAAACCCACCGCTTTTATTCGTTCAGAATCCTTGGAGATCCTGGGTAAAGGCACAGGTGATATCCCCGCCTCTGTGCAGGCCGACGGGAATAAGTTCAGAGAGAGGATCAACCGGTTGTGCCTTGCTGCCTCGGAACGTGGATTACCCATTATGATTGATGCTGAAGATGTTGTTTATCAGACTTTTATTGATGAGGTAGTGGCTTACTTGCAAAGGATCTATAACAAAGAGAAGGCTGTAGTATACAATACATATCAGATGTACCGCAGAGACAGACTGGACATTCTGCAGCAGGACTACAGGAAAGCTGTTGAAGAGGGCTTCTACCTCGGTGCTAAATTTGTCAGGGGAGCCTATATGGAACGTGAACGTGAACGGGCTGCCAGGCTGGGATATGCCGATCCTATCCATCCAGACAAACAAAGCACGGATGATGCATATAACCGGGCCCTTGAATTCGCCGTCGAACATATCGACAGGATTTCTGTCTTTAACGGCACACATAACGAGCATAGCTCAGCATGGCTGGCAGCATTGATGGAAAAACATTCTATTGCCAATCACGATAACAGAATCTGGTTCTCCCAACTTTATGGAATGAGCGATCATATAAGCTTCAATCTGGCACACGAGGGATATAATGTGGCCAAGTATGTGCCTTACGGTCCTGTGAAACATGTTTTACCCTACCTTACACGACGTGCTGAAGAAAACACCTCGGTAAAAGGACAGACCGGGCGGGAGCTGAGTCTTATTACGAAGGAATTTAAACGGCGGAAACTGACCCGGCATACTATGCAGACAGCCATTTTTTGATTCACGGCTATGAACCGTTATCTTGCAGTTCTTATCACAGGTGAATAAGATCTGAGATCATTTCATACTGAAATATCACTGACCATGAAGTTCGACAATAAAAGGGATACATTAAAAATATGGTTGCAGAAACTTATTGCCACGGTCATCTTTACACCACTGATTTTTACCATCCTTTTCGGCAGGACCTTTAAGGAGCCTGTACTTGGGATTGGAAGGGATACCTACCTTGTTGTGACCATCTTACTCTATGGCAGCATCATGATCTGGCATTTCTTGCGAAGACCCTCATACGTTTACTTTAGTGACAACGGAAACAAGATAATACTACGCTATTATAATGTAAGTGCCTTTAACAGGAAAAAGCACACCATGGAGATTCCGAAGGCACAGTTCGTTAAATTTGAGATCAGGAAATACTTTCCGGGAACAGAAAAAATATTCCTGTACCAACGTATCAGCAAGGGCATAGCCCGATATCCAGGGGTCAGTTTGTCGCTGGTAAAGAAAGCCGATCGTGACAGGCTAAAAAGAGCACTTACTCAGTACATTAAAAAATAATTCCATTTTTTTAATTTTCCTACGCTGATTTTTTACTGTTCATGACATATACCAACATACAGGTTGTTTTATGGAAGAACAGTTACGTTACCTCATCGCTCTGTCGCTGGCGCCATCCGTTGGTTCGGTTACTGCCAGAAAACTTATTGCATATTGCGGCTCTCCCGAGGCGGTATTTCAGATGAGCCGGGAAAAACTGAAAAGGATTCCGGGAATCGGTAATATCCTGTCTTCAAAAGCCGGAACGCCAGGCCTTCTGGAAAGGGCCGACCGGGAGATCACGTTCTGTGAAAAATATCAAATTCGTATACTTGGCATTCATGAAGATGACTATCCGGTTCGTCTGAAGCAATGTCCTGATTCACCGCTTGTCCTTTTTTGCCGGGGGGTGAATGTCCTGAATGCTCCTAAGATCCTCAGCGTTGTCGGTACCAGGAGAGCAACGGACTATGGCATAGACCAGACACAGAAACTGATCAGGGAATTATCGGAGCGACACCCCGGAACAGTCATCGTAAGTGGGTTGGCCTACGGCATAGATTACCAGGCTCATACCTCCGCACTGAAGAATGGTTTGCCAACCGCTGCAGTGATGGCACATGGTCTTCATACCGTATATCCGGGTGAACACAAAAATCTGGCATTCAAAATACTGGAGGACGGCTGTATGGTCAGTGACTTTACCTCGTCTATACAGCCGGAAAGAAACAATTTCATCAAACGAAACAGGATCATAGCCGGGCTAAGTGACGCTACCATCGTCGCAGAATCCGGCATGAAAGGTGGCGCCCTGATCACTGCCGATATCGCTGCTTCCTATAACAGAGATGTATTCGCCTTCCCAGGCAGAGCGAGTGATGAATTATCAGCAGGTTGTAATCAAATCATTAAATCCAACAAAGCCGGTTTGATTGAAAGCTGTCTCGACCTGGAATACTTCCTGGGATGGGACAGCAGGGGGACAGCTGTGAAACCCCGGCAGGGCCTTTTGTTTGTTGAACTTTCCGAAGAGGAGGAAATGGTGGTCAGCGAACTCAGGAAAGAAGGGAAAGTTAATATTGACGAACTAAGCCTTCGTCTGTCATGGCCGGTCAGAAAGCTGTCACCAATGTTGCTAAATCTGGAATTCGAAGGCGTGGTGTCTGTTCTTCCGGGAAATTTTTATAAGTTGAATTCATAAAGACTACAAGCATTGCATCGAATGTTACTGCTGTAGAACATTACAGATTGAAAGCTCATAGAAGCATTGTCATTATTGACATTCAAGGGATCACCGTTAAAAATATATTGAAGAGTATAAAAAATCATAAGCAAACTGAGTTGAAATATTAATAAGTTTGTTAAACGCATTTTTTCAATAACTAAAAACGTGGCATTATGGATCCCAGAGTTGAACAATTTATGGCCAGGATCAAGGCCAAAAATCCAGCTGAGCCTGAATTTCACCAGGCTGTGCAGGAAGTCTCCGAATCATTGATTCCATATATTGAAGAACATCCAAAGTACAGGTATGCGAAAATACTTGAGCGAATATCGGAGCCTGAACGGGTACTGATGTTCAGGGTTCCCTGGATGAACGATAAGGGTGAAGTGGAGATTAACAGGGGTTTCAGGATAGAGATGAACAGTGCCATTGGTCCCTATAAAGGAGGGCTGCGGTTTCATCCCACAGTAAACCTTGGGATATTGAAATTCCTTGCATTTGAACAGGTTTTTAAAAACAGCCTTACAACACTTCCCATGGGTGGGGGAAAAGGTGGTTCGGATTTTGATCCGAAGGGAAAATCGGATAATGAGGTGATGCGCTTTTGTCAGAGTTTTATGACCGAACTCTTCCGACATATCGGTCCCAATACGGATGTTCCTGCTGGTGACATAGGTGTTGGTGGCCGTGAGATCGGTTACCTCTTCGGTCAGTATAAGCGTTTGCGGAATGAATTTACCGGAGTTCTCACCGGCAAAGGTATTGACTGGGGAGGCAGCTTGATCCGGCCTGAGGCTACCGGTTATGGTTCCGTATACTTTGCTCAGGAAATGCTCAAAACGAGGGGGGAAGAATTGAAGGGTAAAACCTGCGTTGTGTCGGGTTCTGGCAATGTTGCGCAGTTCACGGTTCAGAAAATCAATGAATTCGGTGGGAAAGTGGTTACGATGTCCGATTCTTCGGGCTTTATATATGATCCCTCAGGCATCAGCGATGAAAGGCTTGCCTGGATCATGGATCTAAAAAACATACGTCGGGGAAGGATACATGAATATGCAGAACAATTCGGCGTGGAATATATCGAAGGGGAACGGCCATGGAAGATCAGGTGCGATGCAGCATTTCCGTCGGCGACTGAAAACGAGATAGGAGAGGAGGATGCCAAAATGCTGGTAAAAAATAAGTGTATGGTAGTTTCTGAAGGTGCAAATATGCCATCAACGCCGGGAGCAATTGAAATTTTTCTTGCGGAGAGAATGCTCTATGGTCCGGGGAAGGCCGCAAATGCCGGTGGCGTAGCTGTCTCAGGTCTGGAGATGACGCAAAATTCTATGCGTTTGCCCTGGACACGTGAGGAGGTGGATAACAGGCTGCATACCATAATGAAAAGTATTCATGCAACTTGTGTTATGCACGGAAAAGAGGATGACGGCTACATTAACTACATGAAAGGGGCTAATATAGGTGGATTTGTAAAGGTGGCCGATGCTATGCTCGCACAGGGGGTGGTTTAAGATCGTTTAGAAGGATTTTACGAGGTTTGTCCCTAAAATTTAGTTGCAGGAGTCTGATCCCTGAAGTCATAGAGTAACAATGAATCAGTCTAATTGATCTCATACAGCATTGGCCTGTTAAAGGATATGATCTTTTTTCATAACTTTGCCGGACTAACCTGACAGGCGATGATTGACTATGGATTTGATAGACTCTCACACACATCTATACCTTGATCAGTTTGATTCTGACAGAAAAGAGGTGATAGAACGTGCCATGGAAGCCGGTGTAAGTAAACTCTTTCTGCCGAATATTGATTCATCGACAGTGAAGGCCATGTTGAATATGCAGGATAGTTTTCCGGGTACCTGCTATGCCATGATGGGACTTCATCCCACTTCAGTGAAGGAGGATTACACGAAGGAACTGGAGTTGGTCCGTGAATGGTTTGAGAAGGAACGCTTCATCGCAGTCGGGGAGATAGGTATAGATCTGTATTGGGACAAAACCTTCCAAAAGGAACAGGAAGCTGCATTTGAACAGCAACTGAAGCTGGCATTGCAGTACGACCTTCCAGCAGTAATACACGCCCGTGATTCGTTCAATGAAATTTTTAATGTCCTCGACAAGGTTTGGGAGAAAGGAATGAAAGGGGTCTTCCATAGCTTTACCGGAGGTGCTGAAGAGGTACGAAAGATCGCAGAGTATGATTTTTATTTCGGGATAAACGGTATTGTGACTTTTAAAAATTCCGGACTCGGAGATGTGGTGCGGGATATTCCTGTGAACAGGATCATTCTTGAAACCGATTCACCCTATCTTGCGCCTGTACCCAAGCGCGGAAAACGAAATGAGAGTGGCTATATCACCTATATTGCCGGCAAGCTATCTGATTTACTGCAAATTAGTTTGGAAGACACGGCCAGGCTCACTTCTGAAAATGCGAGGCTGTTATTTAACATAACCGACTAAATGGATAACGATCAAAGTTCAGTCTTAATCATTTATACCGGAGGAACAATCGGAATGGTACAGAACTCTGTAAACGGAAGTCTGCACCCGCTGAATTTTGACGAGATATCAAAACAGGTACCGGAATTGCAGAAATTCGGCATCAACTTGCAAACCATTTCCTTTGATCCCCCAATGGATTCGTCCGATATTGGTCCGGAGATATGGGTGAAGATGGCACAAATCGTTTTCGACAATTATGATAACTTCGACGGTTTTGTCATCCTTCATGGTACCGATACCATGGCCTACTCTGCGTCTGCACTTAGTTTCATTTTCGAGAATCTTTCCAAGCCGGTAATTTTTACCGGTTCACAGTTACCCATTGGCATCCTGCGAACCGATGGTAAGGAAAACATTCTGACATCTATTGAGATTGCGGCAGCCAAAGAAGACGGCCGGCCAATTGTACCGGAAGTATGCATATACTTTGAGAATCGCCTGTATCGCGGCAATCGTACAACGAAAATAAACGCAGATAATTTCAATGCTTTTCAGTCTGCAAATTATCCTCCTCTGGGTAAGGTTGGCATCAAAATAAAGTACAACCGTGAAGCCATCCTTTTTCCCAAAGAAAACAATTCCTTTGGACTTCAGACGGTCTTTGACAATCATATTGCCATCCTGAAACTCTTTCCAGGCATGAACAGGGCTTTTATCGACTCGATCCTTGGGATCTGTGGCCTTAAAGGCGTCATCCTTGAGACCTTCGGATCAGGGAATGCCCCGGCTGATGAATGGTTCCTTAAACGCATCAGGCGCGCCATCGACAATGACATCATCGTCCTCGATGTAACCCAGTGCAGCATAGGCAGCGTATCCCTGGGTGCCTATGATACAAGCCGCAAACTTTATGAGGCCGGTGTAATAAGTGGGTACGATATAACCACGGAAGCCGCTACGACCAAAATGATGCTACTCTTCGGCCAGGGCCTGATCGGGGAGGAAATTAAATTGCAATTAAATAATTCCTTGAGGGGTGAAATAACAATCACTTAATATTTTAATTAAATATTTTTTTGTATTTTGCGCCGCGTTTTTCAGTTAACAGAAAAGAGTTGTATATTCGAACTTTCACTTAATTTACTGAATTTTTGACAGAAAATAAGGGGTGCGATTCAGGAATGGGTGTGAAGTTCGATTAATTTTTTAGCCTGGTGGTGCATAGTTTTTACAAAAAAAGCTTGTACCCTTTTGGCCTGATGAAAACAGAAGTTCTTAAAAATATTGGAGAGGTGCAGGAGTGGTTTAACTGGCACGCCTGGAAAGCGTGTGTACCTCAAAAGGGTACCGGGGGTTCGAATCCCCCCCTCTCCGCCAGGGAAAGTTCATTGATTAAACAGATCGGCCTGTACCATAACTGAGTATCAGTTTGTTTGGTGGGAACCTTATTGATGGATCGGATGTTTTATTCAGGTGGAAACTGGTGTTAATACATCAAACGCCGTTTTTATACCGGGTTGCAGGTAAAATATTGCTGAATCAACAGAGGGTCTGGCAAAAACTATCAATGATATTGTACATTATTAAGTGATTAAGTTTGAATTTTTTATAAAATCGTAATAATTTTAGGCACTAATATTCGTTTTTAAGTTAAAAATTAAACCAAAAACAAATCATGAAAAAGTTATTTGTACTTATAGCAGTATTCGGGATGCTTTTGATGGGAGCATCTTTTGTTGCAGTTGCTCAGGATGACAATTCCATGGAGTCAATGACTGCAGTTGACGAAGGAGATTCTTCCAACGTAGCAATGACTCCGGCTGCAAAAGCAACTGAAACATCTGTTGCTCCAGCTGAGGAAGAGAATGGGGGCATCGGTGTTCTTCATAAGAACATAAAACAAAAATTTATTGAAGGTGGTGCTGGATTCATGGGTACGGTTCTTCTTACCCTGATCTTTGGTTTGGCTCTCGCATTTGAGAGGATCATCTACCTGAACCTTGCCACTACAAATACCGAAAAACTTCTGAAGAATGTTGAAGATGCTCTCGATACAGGTGGTGTTGAAGCTGCTAAAGACGTTTGCCGTAATACCCGTGGCCCCGTGGCGAGTATATTCTACCAGGGTCTCGACAGGATCGACCAGGGCATCGACGTCGTTGAAAAATCAGTAATTTCTTATGGCAGCGTTCAGATGGGTCTGCTCGAAAGAGGTCTGAGCTGGATATCCCTGTTTATAGCCATCGCCCCTATGCTTGGATTTATGGGTACAGTAATTGGTATGATTGATGCCTTCGACAAAATCCAGATTGCCGGTGACGTATCTCCCTCACTGGTTGCCGGTGGTATTAAAATTGCTCTTATCACCACGGTTTCCGGTCTTATCGTTGCAATCATCCTTCAGTTGTTCTACAACTACATTATTTCAAGGATTGATTCTATCGTGAATAAAATGGAAGATGCTTCCATTTCGCTCATCGACCTTCTGATCAAACACAATCTTAAAAAATAAGCAACTATGTCGTTCTCAAAATTAGCATCAATAATATTGTATATTGTTCTGGGAATTTCAGTCGTGGTACTCCTTTTTTTCTACTTCGGCGATAAACTCCTCGATGAGCAGGCCTACAAAGCAAAGGTCAGCCAGATGGAAAACCAGAGCAGTATGCAAACCGGCTTTGATTTTCAGCAGGATATGGACACGGGCATGGATACCACAGTTGCTGCGGAAGGCACTATGGGCGACTCAATGAGTGCAGACACAGCCATGGCTCCCCCCGTTGTGGCGAAGATCAAACCTCCGGCCGTAAAAGCAGAACCCGTCCATCTTTCATTTTACGAAAGACTGGTATACTATAGTACTGATATCGCACTTGTCTGGAGCTATATCCTGGTATTCATCACAGCATTGCTTGCAATTGTGTTCCCGCTTATCCATATGTTCTCCAACCCGTCGACAATGATCAGAACGCTCATCATTCTTGTTGTTATTGCCGTTGTGGTAGGGGGAGCGTATATGCTTGGATCTCAGACACCTCTGGATATTCCAGGTTATCAGGGTACGGATAATAGCGACCCACATACACTGAAACTGGTTGATATGGGTTTAATTTCAACCTATTTCATACTTGGGTTGACAATGCTGTCGATCCTCTATTCAGAGATTGCGAAATACTTTAAATAAAAAAACCGGATGATCCGGCTGTTATGGCCGGAGCAGCCTTAAACAATAAATTCAGATGGCAAGAAGAGAATTACAGGAAATAAATGCCGGATCTATGGCGGACATCGCCTTCCTCTTGCTGATCTTCTTCCTGGTGGCTACAACCATGGATGTCGATACAGGGATTTCAAGACTTCTCCCTCCTATTCCGGAGAAGGATCAGGAAGTTCAGACCGACGTAAAAGAAAGGAACGTGTTGGTTGTTCTTATCAACAAAGAGGATCAACTTATGGTGGAGGGAGAACTCTCCGATCTTTCCCAACTTAAGGAAAAGACCATTGAATTTTTCAGCAATCCGACGAATGACCCGAACCTTCCCGTCATGAAGGAAGAAGATATTGAATTCCCTGCGGGCGTATCTTCTAAGTTTCCCGACGGTAAAGCAAAGTTCATGGTGTCACAGGGTGTCGTTTCACTGCAGAATGACCGGTCTACAACGTATGGGAAATACCTTCAGGTTCAGGACGTCCTGGTCGCAGCCGTTAACGAGCTTAGAAACAGTTTCGCAGTAAATTATTTCGGCAGGAAATACGATGATATGGATGCAAAAAATCCTATCGATGATGAAATAATGAAAGGGATCAGGGATGTTTATAAAATGAACATTTCAGAAGCAGAACCTAAAAATATCGGAGGAATCAGATAATGTCAAAATTCAGAATAAAGTCGAAGACTGGTGCCCCGGCGATCAATACCGCTTCGCTGCCCGACATCGTGTTTATGTTGCTCTTTTTCTTTATGGTAACCACCGTTATGAGGGAAACCACGATCCAGGTACAGGTTCAGTTACCACAGGCCAGGGAAGTTAAAAAGATCGAGAAAAAGTCTATTGTAAGCTTTATTTACATTGGTAAACCTATCAGAACGCTACAGGATTTATACGGTTCGGAACCTATGATCCAACTGAATGATAAACTTGTCAACAAGGAAGGCATACCCTCCGAGGACGTGAAGGATTTTGTCCTTGCGGAAAGAGAAAAGCTGGATGAGGCCGATAAAAATAAAATGACCGTTTCCCTTCGTATTGATCAGGGCATAAAGATGGGGAGAGTCACTGACCTAAAAGAAGCTCTCAGGATGGCTAATGCATTGAAAATCAATTACTCAGCCAAAAAAGAATACCGGACTGACGTTTATTAGGAAAATTTTACTTATTTGCTATAAGTACGAAGAAAAGGCTGCCTTCTGTTGTGGAGGGTAGCCTTTTTGTTGTTAGGACTGCGTCCTCCGAAGCTCTTTAGCGAAGGAGGACCGCGCCCGCTTTTGCTAAAAAGCTACGGCGGACGCGGTTTGGTGAACTGAAGAGTGATTTAAAGAAACTCATCCGATCCATGGGCGAAACCATGGCTATTGTTGGTGAATGCCTCCGGCATGGAAGAAGTGTTCTAAAAATCCCACTCCATCAACCCATCACCTCATCACCTCATCACTTCCTATTTGGTTCGGATGAAACTTTTCCGAAACCATGGGTAAACCCATGGCTTCTTATGTGACCTTATGTGCCTTATGTGGTTCAAAAGGGTAATTTGAGGGTATGTTCGAAAAAACACATTTGCGCTGGCTGATATTCCGTCCTAAACCACATTAAGAGATAATCGGGGGGCACGGGGGGAACCCGGTTTGACAGATAAATAATTTCTGCACTCTGCTTAATAACATGACTGGGGGTAGCTGAGATTTGTTCTTTTTGCGGATTAAGGGTGGTGGGTGGGGGGTGGGTACCCCTGCATATACGTTTATAAGAACAATATTGTAAGACCACAATCCAAACACACTACCAAAATAAACACGCTAAAAGGAAATATACCTGTTGATGTTGAGCGGAGCCGAAACGACTAATTCCCACAGAAGCGTAAGAGACCCCGGTCCCTCAGCTTGCCGAAGGGATCCCTGTACCGGAACTTCCTGTTTGACAGGAAATAGTATTCTGAGAAGGGTAGCAGAAATGTCATCTTCACCCCGAAGACGGTGCATTTTAATGGTCACGGGTAAATTATCTGGTGTTCCTCCTACTCTAAAGCTTCGGAGGACGCAGCCCTCCTACGCTACCCTTAAGATGCGACGGACATGGTTTGTTGAGTTGATGAATTTAAGAGTGATTTAGGACAAGTCACTTCCTCACTTCATAGCTTCATAACTCCCTAACTTCCTCCCTCCCTTCCTTAACACTGTAGAACACCCCCCAGAAGGAAACAAACGCCGTGATCAGGTAAAACATCAGGCTCATTGCAATACTGGTGTTCACATCGAGATGCATCAGCTGTGCGCCATACAGAAAGGTTATTTCCCGTGAACCCACCCCGCCTATGGTGATCGGTAACATCGCAACAATGGAAGATAGAAGGAAGATAAAAAGATATTCGGTGACATGTTCTGTACCCCCGATGGCTCTGAAGATGATAAAGGCTGCGACGGTTTGGGTGATTTGAACGCCAAAGGACTGAAGTGTGGTTTTCGAAAAGGTTTCACTGAAGTAGTTGAAGTACTTACGAAAAACAAGATACAAGGTGAAAACCGAAAGGGGGATGAGAACCCAGATCAGGGGCTTGTAACGGAAGCCGATATCAGGATGAATAAATAATGACAGTAACACAGCCAGGCAGAACAAGGCCAGAACACCATTGATCCTGTCGAAAAGCACTGCCAGGAAGATCTTCTTCCCCTTTACCCCCGATTGCCGGTTCAAAAGATATATCTTGTACCCGTCACCGCCGATACCTCCGGGAAGAAAGAGATTGTAAAACATGCCCAGTATGTAAAGCCTGAGATTGTAAATTTCGGATATTCTCACACCTGTTTGACGGAAGAATACATTGAGGCGAAAGGCTGCTATGGTTTTAGAGGCAATAAACAACATCAGGGCCAGGAGTACCAGCCAGATATCTGACGTTCTGTAAATATTCAGGACTTCCCCTACATTGATCTTCGTGAAAACAAACGCCAGGGCTGCGGCTGAAAGGAGGATCTTAAGTACGGTTTTAAGCCCTTTACTTATCCTGATCTTCACCTGTGATGATGCTTTTTATTTTATATGGCGTCTTATTCTGGGATTCATAGTATGTTCTCATCAGGACATCTGCAAGGATGCCGATCGTAATAAGCTGAAAGCCGGCAATAACCAGGAGAACACCGAGCAGAAGCAGTGGCTTCCCCCAGATGTCGTGACCCAGGATTTTCATTACCAGCAAATAAAGGTTGATAACGATGCCGACCAGTAAAATTACAATCCCCCATGTGCCAAACAAATGCATGGGCTTCTGCATGTATTTCCTGAAAAACAACATCAGCAAAAGGTCAGCAACAACCTTGAAAGTACGGTTGATCCCGTACTTCGATTTTCCAAACTTGCGGGGATGATGGTGTACCTCAATCTGTGTGATGGTGGCACCCTCAAAACTTGCCAACACGGGAATAAACCTGTGAAGCTCACCGTAAAGGCCGAGATCTTTCGCCAGGCCGGTCCTGAATAATTTTAGTGTGCATCCGTAATCCCTGATACGCACGTTGGTAGTCTTCCGTATGATGGCATTGGCGATCAGGCTGGGGATCTTTCGAAGGAACATCCCGTCTTTCCGGTTTGCCCTCATCCCTGCGACCAGATCCCAGTCCTCCTTCTCTGCCTTTTTAAGCATTATGGGGATATCAGCAGGATCATTCTGTAAGTCACCATCAAGCAAAACCACGTATTCACCCCGTGCCTGCTGAATGCCAGCTGCCAGGGCAGAACTCTGACCATAGTTTTTCTTCAGTTCAACAAGTGTGAGCAGTGTGCTTCTCATTCGTTTGATTTCCCTGACCGTATTATCGGTAGAGCCGTCATCAACATATATGATTTCATAGTCAAGATCTGCCAGGGAAGTAGTGATACTTTCAATCAGCGGTTGGATATTCAGTTCTTCATTATAGACGCAGACTACTACCGACAATTTTTTCATTATCAATCTTCTGGATTAATGCATTGAACCCAGCAAAGATAGCAAAACACTTTAATTATAGCTGGTTTTCACCAGGCTTTGCAGAGTTGTTATCTTTTTCACATTTTATTAACAATCTGGAAAGCCGGATCGGGATACCGTGAGATTTTTCATATCCCTTGATTTTACAGAGGATTCAATGAGACGATGAGCCATATCACTAAAAACAGTGATGGATATCATCGTGCCTGGTTGATATATATCAATGCAATACAGGTAGCCTGTGTGCATCGATCCCGTACATTTGACTACAATAGCATTCAAAGCCTGAGCTGCTAGACCAAAATAAATTAAACCCGCATGAAAAACAACGGCTTCTTTCCAGGATTATGCTTAAGCTTGGCTCTTTTCATGACACTGTCCTGCTCATTATCACAGTCCCAGGTGATCAGAGAGCTGGCAGTGATTGACAGGGGTATTACAGGCTACGAGGAGATTGTCGGCAGTATCAACAAAAATATGACCATTCTCCTGCTGGGAACAGAAGGTGACCAAATCCGGAATCTTACGGCCGAACTGAAAAAATATACCGATCTGGATGCTCTCCATCTCTTCGTCCACGGTGAAGATGCGGTGCTTATGTTTGATCATATAGCTCTGCATCCCGGAAATATTGATGACCTCGAGCCGGTGCTGTCGGAATGGAAACAAAGCTTCAGGAAGAACGGTGATCTGCTCATTTACTCCTGTGATATGGCGCGATCATGTGCTGGCAGAGAGCTTATTCGCAGGATATCTGAGGTAACAGGTCTGGATATCGCAGCATCCACCGATCTTACCGGATATGACAAATTGAACGGGAACTGGGAACTTGAATATATGGAGGGGGAGATTGAAGCACATGCCTGCTTCGATCCGAATCTGATTAATAATTTCAAGCATACATTGAAAGTACCTTAGAAACGAAATAAACCGGTCATCTTCACATGGTTTGCCTCTTATGACGACCACCCGGGTAACATGAAGAATTAATAGTATTAATATACGTACATATGGAAGTAAAAATTTACGATGTCAATGGAAAAGTAGTAGCAGAGAGAGTTTATTATCCCAGAGATGAAGATGGACATTATGAATTTGACCTGTCGGACAATGACAAGGGGATTTACTTTGTCAATATCATCGTCGACAATCAGGTTAAATCCAGGAAGCTTATTCTTAAATGATCTTTCCGTGATGCATGGCTGAGTCACAGAAACACGGCCCTGCCTTGTGCAGGGCTGTGTTTCAATTTTATACAGTAGTATCGCGGTCGACTTTTTTATTTTGAAAAACCTGCCCATGTGGCAGGTTTTTTTTTCCAGGTATGCGAACATTCCCAAATTTCCGTAACTTACCCTGATGTTTAACTTCGAAACAACTATTTACCATGTCGCAACTTAACAGAAGGACATTTTTTAGATTGTCGGGAATAGGTATTGCTGCAATGGCAGGCCGCCATGTCCTGGCAGAGTCAACCCTGCTCGTACCGGCAGGCGCTGCGGAGGAGGCCTCAAGAATCGGGATCGCCTCCTACAGCCTCCGTAAATTCAATGTAGATCAGGTCATCGATATCATGCATAAGCTTCATCTGAAGAAATTATCACTGAAAAGCATGCACCTGCCACTGGATGCCGATAGCGCTACCATTAAATCAACCATCTCAAAATTTAAGGAGAACGGCATTATCCCTGCATCAGCAGGCGTTATTTATATGAAGTCGGAAGCTGAAGTGGAAAATGCTTTTAAATATGCGCAGACAGCCGGTTTTAAGATAATTGTAGGCGTACCCGACTACGATCTGCTGGATTACGTCGAAAAGCATGTCAAGGAAACGGATATTACTTTGGCCATCCACAATCATGGACCGGACGGCATGCCCTACCCGAGCCCATACATGGCATACGACCTGGTGAAGGAAAGGGATAAACGTATGGGACTTTGCCTTGATGTAGGACATGTAGTCAGGGCAGGGTTTGATCCGGTGGAAGTTATAGGGAAAGTCGGTGACAGGATATATGAAACTCATATGCGTGATGAAAGTTCAGCTGCCAAAGAAGGTATTTCATGCCGTGCCGGTGACGGTGTGATTGATATACCGGGGGTTGTGAGAGCGCTCAATAAAGCAGGATTCAAAGGGACATTTTCCATTGAATATGAGGAGGAAGCTGACGATCCGATCGCTGCGCTGGCACAGACTGCCGGATATTTAGAGGGAGTAATGAAAATATTAAATACGGTATAACGGAACTGAAAAGAAGAAAAGTAAATAGTAATAAAGCCTGCATCCGGAAATGTAAACCAGTGCAGGCTTTTTTACTGCCGGGAAGTAACCACCAGGTTATTTTACCTCCACCTCAATCATGATCACCGATTTTGGGGGCATATGTAGGGTAACTGTATTGCCTGACGTTGAATATGAATCGAAGGCATCAAGCGTAACTTCTTCCTTTCGTCCGAAATCATTGAGGGAATTCATCGCCGGAGCGGTAATAATCTCACCCTTATTCACTCTAAGTTTTTTCACACCTTCGAATACACAATCCACATTATTTTCCTTTTCGGGATCCAAATTGGTAAGTGTAATATGTACTTTTCCGTCTGAATCCCTTGAGCATGACGAATGTATGGCAGGAATGTGTCTGTCTCCCAGAACATAATCGCTGCAAAGATTTCTATTTGGGATTAACATGGCATCATGGTGTACGGTATACATTTTAAATACATAAAATGTGGGTGTACGCACAAGCATATCATCCTTTGTCAGCAGAACGCTCTGAAGAACATTGATCATTTGCGCCAGGTTTGCCATTTTCACCCTGTCGCAGTGATTATTGAAAATATCGAGGGTTATAGCAGCCGAAAGGGCATCACGAAGTGTATTTTGCTGGAAGAGGAATCCCGGATTCGTGCCTGGCGCCACATCATGCCAGTTTCCCCATTCGTCAACGATCAGTCCCTTTTCCTTTCCCGGATCATATTTATCCATAATTTCTGAATGCCGGGTAATAAACTCATCCATGGTGAGGGCATTTGCCATGGTGGAGAACCATTCATCCTGTGTAAAATCGGTGGCAGAGCCTTTGTAACTCCAGGATCCAGTATGCGCCAGTGTATAATAATGCAATGACAGGCCCTGGAAGGCATTGCGTGTATCTCTGTCTTTCATCAGCGTCTCAGTCCAGTGATAGTTTGCATCGTATGGTCCACTGGCGACCCTGTACAGCTTTCTTTCGCCGTAATCCTTACAAAAAGATGAATACCGTCTCAATTCATTGACATAATATTCTGCGGTCATTTGTCCGCCACAACCCCAGCTTTCGTTTCCGATACCGAAATATTTCACATTGAAAGGGCCCTCCTTACCGTTCTTTTTGCGTAATTCCGTCATGGGACTGATGTTATCCGAGTTGAGGTACTCCACCCATTGCGACATTTCACGAACCGTGCCGCTGCCAAGATTTCCGCATATAACGGGTTCACAATCAAGCATTTTGCAAAGTCGCAGGAATTCGTGCGTACCAAAACTATTATCCTCGGTTACACCTCCCCAGTGTGTATTTACCATCGATGGTCTTTCTTCTACAGGCCCGATACCGCTCATCCAGTGATACTCGTCGGCAAAGCAGCCCCCTGGCCATCTCAGATTGGGAATAGCGATCTCCTTTAGTGCCTCAACCACGTCATTCCTTATCCTGTCCGTATTGGGTATACCTGAATCTTTATCCACCCAGATTCCTCCATATATGCATCTTCCCAGATGTTCGGAAAAATGGCCGTAAATATGTTTGCTTATAGCGTATTTTGCCGAATCGAGTTGGAGAATGATCCTGTTTTCCTGGGAGAATGCAGAATACGATCCCAGGATAAGGGCACATAGGATAATGTTTTTCATGTTGGTAGTTTTTCCAGATAAGTAGTTTATGGTGTTAAATTATGAAGTCCCGGGTTAAAAACCTAAAAATATTCACTCCTGTATTTGCTTCAGGGCAATCACAGCAATCCCCTTTTATCCCATAGAAGGCCGGAATCAGGGTTGATAAGGAGCCGGGAGAGTAAAAGTTCGGTATAATCTGCAGCGGCAAAATGCATTCACCGTCCTTTTTTTCAATAAAAAATGAACCGAATGAATATAGGTCTGTTTCATACGTAACGAAATTCTTTTTCTTACAGCAGGATAGACGGGGATGAAGAGGATGATGTGAATTGAAGGTTTGAGAGCATGCAGGATAAGCAGTTGGTATTTAATATTAAACGTGAGCTAAAATGAAAAAGATGAAGTACATCCTGGTTTTCACAGGGTTTTTTTTTCGCCTCTGGCCAGGAAGGGAGATGTGCCGTAGCGGTTGACACCACTGCGGCAAGAATGGAAGTCACTGACACTCTTCAGAAATTTCACTATGCCGTCATAAACATGGACAGAAATTCGGTCAGCTCCATGCTGACAGATGATATGCTCTTCCTGAGTACCGATACGGTGCTTGATAGAGCACTGAAGGACGAGAGTGATGGGATAAGCCAATAAATTTATTACGACCAGCCCATCCATTCCGGCGATTAAAAAATCGTCGGGATGGGATCACAAAATGCGCGGGATGCAGTAACGAAAGAATCCATCCTGATGCAGGATCTTAGAGAGGCAAACTGAATTTTGAAAATACATTGTATTACTGAAATAAACCTGATAATAGTAATATCAGGGCTTTGGATATATAGTTTAAAATCTCCGCGGATCTCTCTTTGCCTGCAGTTCAACAACTCCTAACTTTTCCCTCAGGGGGAATTCTAACGTTGTCTGACAAATCCTTAGTTTTGAAAATCTCTCCGAGGTTACCATTAAATCTGATCGATAGTTGAAACGCAAAAGATCTTTTATATTGAATCTTTAAAGCAAATGGCCCACTTCTCTTGCCTGAAACAGGCATGATCGTATATCTGATTTGATCCTGTACGGTTACCGGTTTATAACCGGAATAAATCTGGACACGAAATTTTTTTGATTGGAGCTGTATAAAAATTCTTGTCAGGATGTCCACTAGGTCCCGGATAAATATTATCGCAGAGAATTCTGTCGAAAACGAAGCGTTCGAACTTTATAGTTCGTCCGTTTGGGATGATGAGTCGGAATCTGTTCTTTTTCAAACCGTACTGGAGATCCTGCAACTCATACGGCCGGTCGGGAAAAAGATACAGGTAAATATTACTATTGAAGTTACAGACCAGTACGTTGCAATTTCCCGTATAAATAAAAAGTTAAAAAAGGAGGTGATTATAAATAATCAGAAACTGACCATCCGGGAAATTGAAGTCCTGGGGTTGATCATGCAGGGGTTCAATAACAAGCAAATTTCCGAAAAATTATTCATCAGTTTTGAAACGGTGCGATCACACCGAAAAAATATCCTCCGGAAAACAGGCGCAAAAAATACTGCCGTCCTCATTAACCATTACCATCAGACATTTTTTGACAAATGATCATCCTGCAGGTTTTCAATCCGCACTTTTGAGATTAATCGATTTCACCCTTTAGGGGGATTGCCCCCGGCCCGGATGGCATCGTACCTTTGATGGGTTAATAAGTTACTTCTTCCAATAAGTAAATAACTCATCATGGACAATAACAGCGTACAAACTTTTCAGCAAGAAGATTTTGAAACTCCCTTCGCTGATAAAACTCATTCAAGTGAAGGGACCAAGAAGGAAATGCGGGAAAATTTTAACGGGTTACTCATCCCGGAATTGGAAAGCCCTTTTACACAAACCTATGAAATACCTGGGCGCGGAAATAATATTTCACCGCTTGCACAGGATTATGTCCAGTTTCTTGGGGAACTTAATGATTCGGAATTTTCAACTATTTTGGACGGGCTCGCTGCCGAGGCAGAGGAAAGCTGGAGCGGTAAGATATCCAGTGAAATTGCCATGGGTGACCGATATATCCCCTTTGCCAGGCAACACGCAAGCCAATATTTTGTTCCGTTAATTACGGCTGGTGAAAAAATGATTGACCGCGTTTCAGAACATTTTGCCGGCAACAATCTCGCCGATCATTCCGAAGCGGAAATAGAACGTTTTTTTGCGGAAAATGAATTTAATTTTTCGCATTTTTCACCCGTACAGGAGCAGTTTCTTGGTTCTCTGTTCAAGAAGATAAAATCAGTCGTAAAAAAGGGCGTCAGTCTTGCAAGAAAAGGGATCAGTGTGGTTGGTAAAATTTTACCTCTCAACATCCTTCTCGGAAAACTTAAAGGATTTATCCGGCCTTTGTTGGATAAGGTATTAAGGTATGCCATCGGGAAATTGCCAAAAAACCTTCAGCCATACGCCCATAGGCTTTCCAAAAAGTTTTTAAATCTTGAAGCAACCGGAGAAGAAGAATACGGAGAATATGAAATTCCGGCAAACGGGGATTTGGAATCTGTGCAGAATGAACTGGATAATTCCATCGCCAACCTTGTTTTTTCAGGACAGGAAGCGGAAGCGGAAGAGTTGGTCATGAATTATGAAACCTCGTCTGACTCGGTCGATCGTGAGTTGGATTATGAGACAGGCGGAGTAAATATCCCTTCCCTCGAAACGGGACGGCAACAATTTATCGAGGGATTGAAAAATTTAAAGGAAGGTGAAAGTCCGGCTCCTGCAATTGAGCAGTTTTTACCTGTTGCGATCATGGCACTTCGCCCCATCCTGAAAGCAGCACTCGGATTAATCGGCCGACGGCGGGTTATTAATTTTTTAGCAGGATTATTGGCAAAATTGGTGGGTAGGTATGTTCCGCAAAATGTTGCACGTCCTCTGGCCGCAAGTATTATCGATTCCGGACTGAAAACGATCGGATTCGAGACTTATGAAGAAAATAGTCCCGATCTGGCCTATGAGGCTATTGCAAACACCATTGAAGAAACGGTTCAGGGACTTGGGGAAATGGATGATAATGTTCTGAATGATCAGGAAGAGCTTGCCAGCCGCGTGCTTGAAGCATTCGAAACCGCAGCGGCAAACCATTTTCCCGCACAATATATTAAGGAAGAAGCACGTCATTCAGGCCAAAGCGGAGTCTGGGTGCTGATGCCGCGGCAGGGCCGGCGTCATTTTTACAAAAAATATACCCAAATTTTTAATGCAACCATCACTCCACGGATTGCACGAAAGCTTAAAACTTTCAAAGGTGTGCCGCTATTCAATTTTCTACGGGATAAATTGGGCCTGGATCCGACCAAACCCATTCAGGCAAAGGTTCATCTGTACGAAGCCATTGACGGAACCAGGCTGAACCAGGTATGTCGTCTTGAAAAAGTACCAGGTCTGGGAACCACACAAACTCATGGAAATGTCCAGTTTCATCCGCTATCCGAAGCGGCAGCATCCTGGTTGATCCGGGAACCCGGCCTGGGCAGACACTTTACTTCCAGGTTTACCTCAAAGCGACATCGCATAGCAATCGGTCAAAGGTTTTATTATCTTGAAATTCATGGAGCCCATCTGCGCACGACCCATTCTGCGTCACAACGTACCGCTCCCGCAGGAACAAGCCTTACTTTGTCAACTCAACCAGCAGTTGCGAAGATTGCCGGCACAAGTGATGTACAGGCTGTAATCAATTTTATTCGTTCCGAAATCAGATTCAATTACTATTTCAGCGAAGAAGAGGCCAAAATGGTGGTTGAAAAACTAAACCGTAATGATTTTGCGGGGGCCGGAATAAAAATTGGCCAGTCAGTCCGGAATGTCCTGAATGATATGCTGCTGAAGAATGTGAGCAACAAAGTAAAAATTATTCATGAAGCCGTGCCGGAATTGTTCCTTGAAGAACACGGCGGCGGCATGCAGGAACAATTTTATCCCCTAGGTACTATCGGTAAAGCGATCGGTCGCATTACAATGAACGCAGGAAAAGAATTGCTTGCACGAATAATTGAGCAGCTGACTGCAAAAATTGCAGGCTTGGCTAATGATGCGATTACCCGTTACTTTAAAGAGAGAGCTGCCGAATTCAGTCAGGCCCAGGCTGAGCCACAGGATGGCGTTACACTGGAACTGATCTGGATGAATATCCAGGGAATGGCAGCCATCAAAGCGGTAATTCAAGCCATCAAAGACAAAGGGTCCATACCCAATCTTTCAGGTCTTTCATTGCCTGATATTGCGGCACCTGAAATCCGCGTCAGCGCGGGTAAAAAATTTGAGTAACACCATCATGGAAACAGCGATTACGGCATCAGTTTATACTTCATTGAACCGCCAGGTCAATCATTGGTCACAGGCTGCGTCCCGACTTTCGGCTCTCGACAACCTCGTTTACGGAAGTGCGTGGCAGGGAATCAGGCAACATCTTGGTCAGGTGCTTCGACAGACTTTGCAAAAAAGTATCCGGCTTGTTGAAGATTACGGCACCATGCTCAAAAGACAGCTTGAACTTGCAAAAGATGACCCGGAGGCTTTGCGAAATGTCAAACGTGGTCTTGTGCAGTTAAGGGAGCAATATTTGAAAGCAGAGGAAACCATCCATTTCTATGCTGTTGCCATTAATTCAAGGATTACTCCCAATATTGCCGCCCTGCTAAGAGCCTGTGATATCCTGTGTATAAGAAGCATGGAGGAAATACTTCGTCCTTTGGGAAAAGAAGTACCGTACATACTCACCTATATTGATAAAGGAGTCGGGGCATCTATTCTTAAAGCCGGACTACGCCTGTGGGATGGAAATATAAGCCCTGTAGCCGCGGTAAAAATCACCCAGCATAATCTGTTTCGGCCAACGGCCATTATTCATGAAACGGGTCACCAGGTTGCTCATATTCTTCACTGGAACGAGGAACTCTCGGTTACGCTGAACAACAATCTGGGCCGGCATTCACAGCCTGTTGCCGACGTTTACAGCAGTTGGTCCTCGGAGATTGCCGCAGACGCTTTTGCCTTTGTGCATACCGGATTTGCAGCCGTAGCCGCCCTTCATGATGTCGTATGCGGCGCACCGTATTCCGTTTTTGCCTATCGCGCCGGAGATCCGCACCCGATTTCTTATCTGCGTGTTTTAATGAATATCGAAATGTGCCGTCAGTTTTATGGAGCAGGTCCGTGGGATGATCTGGAGCTGTCATTCAAGAATGATTATGACATCGCTTCGGCTAATTATCCTTCCGTGGAACTTATACAGCTTTGTGTAGCGGCGCTTCCGGATGCGGTGAGGCTCATATTAAAGTCTCCATACCATGCATTCCGTAACCGATCCTTGTCGCAGATGGTCCCGCCGGACCGGGTAAGCCCCCGGAACCTTCAGAAGCTGGAATATATTGCCGGCCCCGCTTTATATACCTCACACGCCTGGTTATGGAAAGAATGCATAAGGATACTGGCTATTAACGGCTATTACATTGGTATTGGAAGGGGCGACCTGACAGCACTCTACAAACAACAGGAAGAATGGATGATACGGCTGGGATTTACAATTGAGTTGAATTAATGTTTTTCTTTTTAAAATAAAATTGACATGGAAAAGAAACAAAATCAGGACAGTGAATCAAAATCGCGTCAATTAACGGAATGTCAATGGTTGGAATTAAAACTTCAGAAATTTCAACATCGATTGAACAAGATTGAATCCGAAAAAGAAAATTTGTATGAAAACCCGGACTTCAACGTTGAACATCTGAACGCATTTAACATGGAACTTGATCAGATCAACCGGGAAATCAACAGAATAAAAACGGAGCAGAGACTTAAGGGTTGCTATGATGACACTACTGTCCTTTTTCGGGATACTCAAACGATTATTTCAACGAGTTCCGTCAGAAGAAAAGACACGAGAGCGTTGGAAAAAATACCCCACAAGGAAGAGGAAACTCCAAAGTACAAAAAGTAAAAATTAACTAAAAGAATAAGCATCATGGATCTATTAAATAATCTTGTTTTCACCTCGAGAAATACAGTGTTTGCACCAACATCAGACAAGACTCCATTTGGCCCATTGGCGACGGATTTTTTTAGTTTACCTTCGGACCAGTTTAGGCTTCCGGATCCGTTCTTCCCAGATAACAGGGGAAACTATTTTGCCTATAACATTGATGTGATCGAGGCATTTTGTGCATTGGATGATTCAGATTTCATCGAAAATGCCATTGAAAAACACTGGGCCGATATGGTAATCGGGAGATCCTATACCAATGCGATTGATCCTTCGGGACCTCCCAACCCGCCGCCGGTAAATGACTCCACGGTTTATTTTTCACCCTTTCGTGCTATACCGCCCGCCGGAGAAACATTTGACAAGGGAAATCTTCTACCCCCGTACCACCTGATCTATGCATATCTGGTGGAAAATACGCGCTGTGCCCAGATATTTGAAAGGCTCCTGACGGTATATATGCAGGATGAGAAACTGAATAAGGCAACACCGTCCCAGGACCTTAATATCCAACGTGCTTTTCAATGGATGGTAAATACAGAAAACCTGTTTTTTAAATATTTGGCGAATACCAGTTACAGGAATATTATCAGTCAGGTTCGGAAATCGCCGGATGCAACCCGGCGAAATGCTTACTACAGGATGTTCGGAATGGATCTCGCTTTTGGGGACATCGGTTCAAATGGTCCCGTTGACTTTTATAAGGCGGAATTCAATAATCAGCCTTTTATAGTATTGTTTGAAAAATTCCTTACTGAAATCTGGCAAGCCTATACCAATGCCAGGAACCAGGTGGGTCAGAATACAACGGACATGTTTATCATAGTGGATACTGCCCAAAAAATCCAGGAAATGCTAATGGCTCGCAGGACGACCGAGACGAATTTTAATAACTACCGTTATTTCAATCTTTCCAAGGAGGAATATGCATCGGTGGTCATGATGTCATGGATTTACGAAGTTCTTTCCTATGATTCCCCGATCGTCAGCTTTTTGAGATGCAACGGTAATACCCCGGGCGAACGGTTGATCAATATCGGTAACCGGATCGGATTGCCTGCACACAGTAAATCGGAAGGACTTCTTGACATTGCCCCTCCCATGAACACCTTATTAAGGAGAATTGAGTTCGGCGACTTCAACGTGGAAGCTGAAATGAGGACCATCATAGAAAGTCAGACCCCCGCATCTACTGCTACTGCTGCGCAAAGGCAGGCACTGAATGATCTTCTCCTCATCATCAACAACTGGGAAAAGGCGACCGGTCACCGGATCAAAAATCCCGAGGCCAATGTCCGCGGAACTGTTACCGTAGCACAGAAGTAGTGATTACAAGATAAAGCGGTTATAATTTTATCAGAATGGCTTTCAACGAATCTTTTCACAATTTGAAGCATGGATAAATCAAGGAATGACGGTGTTTTCAACCCCGAATCACCTTTTATCGATCTTCCGGCTAAGGAGGAAGAAGAAGATGTGACAAGGTATTCAGGTGAGGATGAATTGACTGAAAACAATCCACTGGTACTCCCTGGCGAAGCTCAGGAAGTTGAAGGAGAGGAATCCACAGACAATGAAACCCAATTCGAAAAATTTATTCCTCCGCTGATCGGGATGCAAAAACTTTCCCGATGGCACCAGGTCATTAAAAATACCGTTCCCTGCCCGGCAGTTCCTTTATTGCACGGGAAGGAAACCTACAGGCACATGGTCGATGCCATACGGACTGCGGTTGACTCCAGCCATTATATATACATCCTGGGCTGGATGCTGGATGTCGATTTTGAAATGATCCCCGGTGATGCAAGCTCGAAGCTGAGTGTGTTGCTGAAGGAGGCTGCAGGGAAGAAAGTCGAGATAAGAGTCCTGATCTGGGATAACCCTTTATATCTGAATGATATAAAAAATGCAGCCGATAAGATCAATGCATTGCCCAATTCACTCCTTTTAAAGGATAATGCCACGTACGGATCGCCAGGACTTAAGAGGGCCATTTTTACACTGAAAATGCTGCTTGCCCAGTTACCTCACTTTCTGAAATATATTGATTCGTGGAGAAATTTTATCGATAAAGTAAATGTTGTGCAAAATGAGGGAAGTCATCATGAAAAGGTACTCGTTGTCAAAGGGAAAGAAGGTCTGATCGGGTTCTGTGGCGGGATTGATATTAATCCAAATCGTGTTGGCGGGACCGACAATGCAGGGAGATCCACCGTACTTCACGATATTCATTGCGAATTGAGGGGACATGCAGCCTGGGTTTTATTACACCGGTTTCTCTGGAGATGGCAGGTTTTCAGGTCTGAAAAGCCACCGGTCTGGACTCCGCTGGCATTTTTGCCCCTCCGTGGTGAAAGCGAGCCGGTTCCCGCTCCGGGATCACCGGGACGAACCACAGCCAATGTAAAAATTTTACAGACATATAATCATCCCGGTAATCCCGCTATTAAAGATCGTTCCATCCGCGAGGCAGTCAGACTTGCCATTATGAATGCAAAAAAAACGATCCATATTGAAGATCAGTACATGATCTCTCTGGAAATAGCAACCTGGCTTAACCGGAAATTATCGGAACCCGGGTTTCAGTCTGTTTCCATCCTTACCCAGGATGACTCCATTGCCCTTGAAGATCTTCAGTTTCCAAAGTCAATGAGGAAGAAATTTATTGATACCCTCCAGCAGAACCTGGGTCCGGATATCATTCGAAAAAAAATATTTATTCAGCAACTTAACCTTCTTGATCCGCCGCTGGCACATCATCGTGTCCACTCAAAAATCTACATCATCGATGATGAACTGGCAATAATCGGCTCAGCCAACCTTTCATCACGATCGATGACCCACGACAGTGAAACGGCGGCAGTAATCTTCAATGATCCCGGCTCTGCAACCGATTTTGTCGCCCAGCTCCGCTATAAAGAAAATTACGATCCCAATGCGAACATTTTACCTTACAATCCAAATCCACAGATCAAGGATCGTGATGTAGAAATCATTGACGACCTTAATCACCTTCCTCTGGCAGCCAAAGTTGCACTCTCTCTTACAGGCATTAGCGGCTCAATTATCATTCCTAGAATAATTAAATTACTGGTCACCCAACTTAAACCCACTATTATTGATATTATTGACCCCGATGCCGACAATACACAGCCTCAGCAGGAAGTGGACGAAAGGATGGAGGCAGCCTTTGAAATCCTGCAGTCCGGTGAAACAGATAGCGGTGAATACCGTAATGAGGAGGAATCGACGGAGATAAATGATGACCATGAAACTGGTTACGAAGAAAGAGATCTTTCATTCGAACAGATGGAAGACCTGGAGGAAGAATTCAACAAATCCGGAGAGACATTTCAACAAATAGATGACCGGGAACTGGCGGAAGAAATAGAAAACCAGGTGGCAAAGGTAGAGGCAGATTCTGAAAGCGTTAAATCATGCGAAACCCATACCTGCTGGGCAAAGACTGTGCTTAACAACCTTGGAGCAACGTTGCAGGTGACCAGTAAACTGGATGAAGATACAAAAAAGGTGATCATCGGTTTTCAGCAAAAGTATAATTTGCCTCAAACGGCCAGGATTGATGCCGCTACAGAAAGAGCACTGCTGGAAGCCGAAGCAATAAGGCGAAATGCTGCCAGTTTGCTGGCCCCTGCGACACTTGCACTCATTACCGCTGCAAAATCAAAAATAGAAGACTGGACCAGCCGGGCCATAAACAACAAGCCCCGTCTCATCCTGAATAATTATCGCGATCCCCGGAAAATTTTTGCTTTCGTTTTGCATCAGATGGCCTTTAAAAGAAAGGGACGTCAAAGTCGCCAATTCAGCGATCCGACAAGTTACCTAAGTACCGGAGCCCATTTTTGCATTCTTTTTGACGGCAGGATCATTCAGTTGCATCCGATGTCCCGCATGATCTGGCACGGGAACTGCATCAGTCCCCGGAGTGTTGCGGTTGAATTTGAAGGAAATTTTCCAAATGTTAAAGGGAAATGGTGGATTGACAGGAAATCAAATGTTCAGAATAAAGACCTTCCGACACAGGCACAATATGAAGCAGGACAGTTCCTCACCAGTTATCTGAAAACTGTATTAGGTATCCGGGGAATCCTTGCACACCGGCAGAGTTCCGGCAGCCGGGAAAATGATCCGGGGCCGGATATCTGGTATCATGTGGGGCAGTGGGCAATGGAAAAACTTGGACTCTCAGATGGTGGTCCTGGATTTAAATGCGGAACAGGTAACCCAATCCTCCCTCAATGGCGTACCTGGAGCAGTAAAAATAATCCGGTTGTAAATCCTGAACTGGATGAATCCATGGAAGAGAGGGAAGAAAATGATGATGAGAATGAATACAGTACCCTTGAAACATCGGAAAGGGATATGGATTATGAATGGGAAACGGAGGAGTTCCTGACCCCGGACTGGTCAAGAGCGATCCGGTTAAACCGCTATTATGCTGAAAAAATTGGCTGGGATCAATATTACGAGCAGATCAACAATCTGTTACTTGCAGCTACAGGACAGGAAGGTGTTAGTCTGGGTGAAGAAGCTTTTGCTCAGGCGGTTTCGGTCTGGCAAAATAAAAACGGACTGACTGGTAAAAATGCTGATGGTATAATCGGACCTGCTACCTGGTGGAAAATGAAAACTTTTATCACTTCAGGTCCAGAAAGTCCCGGTCAAAGCAGTCCTGGTTCTCCCCCGTCAGGTAACTCTGCCCATATTCCTTCGGAGCTAACTTTGGGCATATTAACCATCGATACATCGGTTCCGGCTTTAGCGAAAAGTTATCCCCATTATCAATTTACAACTGATGATGCTGTATGGCTGGCACGATTTGTCGAAGGTGAAGCAGGTGGACAGGACAACCCGGACAGCCATTCGGTGATCTGGGCCATGTTTAACCGTTTTGGCACCGTTAGGCACAGAGTTCCTTCATGGACTACTTTTGCAGTCTTTTTACAGAAATATTCGACCACCCTGCAACCTTTCCTTAACAGTGTGGGCGCTGCAAAAAGAGTCTGGGATAATAACAAAAGGAACCCTGATAAATACCCGGTCGAATGGATCGATGAGAACTATCCGGGAACAAATATCAAAAAAGTACAGTACAAAAGACACAAAATTCTTCAGCGAAAAAAGTGGGAAGCGTTTACTTCGGATACCCGAAACATGGTAAGCGGGATAATGAACGGAAAGATACCAAATCCGGGAATCGGAATTGCCACCCATTTCCTGAGTACTTACATTTTAATGGTTTCCAGCAGGAGAAATCAGGGAATAACCGGAAAACCATCCAGGGAGGAATGGATCCAGTATACCTTGCAATTTGCACAAAATAAAAAGCTGATCTGGATCGGTGAAAAACCAGGATTGAATCAGCAAAAGAATGCCTTTTTTATTCAACCGGAATTTAAATTTGTTCCTCCGGATGCAGTAAAAGTTCTATCCGGGGGGGGTATCGATCATGAATCTCCGGAGTATGATCTCCGGAGTGAACCGGAATACCTGGAAGCGATGGAGGGAGAAACCCTGGTTTAGAAAAATGGCTTCCTCAACCTGTAATGTTACAATGCTTGCTTTTGTTCCTCCAATGTCGTGTAATCCTTCTAGTTTGATCAGCCGGTGAATGCCGTAATGTTTCAGGATGTCGTCAAAATTTTCACATGCTATAATCGCAAATAATGCGATCATAACACTAGCTAAAGTATTAAAATTACTTTCCATGTCTGTATTATTTGAGATAAGTATGAAATAAAAAAGCCTTCAAAATCAAAGACTTTGAAGGCTTTTCTAATATTATAGTGACCCCACCGGGATTCGAACCCAGATCATAAGAACCGGAATCTTACATTCTATCCATTGAACTATGGGGCCAATCTTCGAAGTGCAAATTTATAAATTAAAATTCACTTTTCGTTTCGCTGCAAGTGCTTAACAATAATTAATTTGCCATTTTGATGGGCAAATGATCCAAAATCCATACTTTTAAATTTTTATTGCTTACCCTAAAGCCATGCTTACCAATGACGAAATTTTCACTGGTCATCCCCGTATATAATGAAGAACAGGTTGTGGATCAACTTTATGAACGATGCATGGAGGCACTTAAAAAAATGACCGATGAATTTGAGATCATTTGCGTCGACGATGGCAGCAGCGATAAAACATTGCCTTTGCTGGTCATGCATCACCATGAGGATAAACGGTTTAAGGTTCTTTCACTTTCGAGGAATTACGGGCACCAGGCTGCCATCCTTGCCGGACTCAGCCAGTCAAAGGGTGAATATGTGGGAATTATCGACGGCGATCTTCAGGATCCGCCGGAAATCCTTCACGAATTTGTCCGTAAACTTGACGAGGGCTTTGACGTAGCCTATGCCGTACGAAAGAAAAGGAAAGAGGGTTTTTTACACAAAGCGCTTTACTGGACCTATTACCGGATTCTGAAAAGGATGTCGAACATAAGCATCCCTCTCGATAGCGGTGATTTTTCCGTTATGACAAAGCGCGTTGTCAGCTTTATCCTTGCCATGCCCGAGCAAAGTCTGTACATTCGGGGCCTTCGCTCATGGGTAGGCTTCAGACAGACCGGTGTGGAATATGAACGCGACAAACGGGTTGCCGGACAGACTAAGTACTCGCTGAAGAAGCTTTTCGCACTGGCTTACAACGGTATTTTCAGCTTCAGTAATTTTCCTGTTAAAATGCTGACACGCCTGGGTGTACTTGTGATCTTTATTTCCTTCGTCTATATCGTAATAACACTGGTAAAGAAATATTTCTTTGGCAATGTTCCGCAGGGCTTTACCACGCTGATCATCTTCCTTTCGGTATTTAGCGGCATACAGCTTCTGGCCCTTGGTATGATCGGTGAATATGTCATCCGCATCTATGACGAATCGCGAAAACGCCCGCTCTTTATCGTCAAAGACAAGTACCTCGATTAAACCTTTGTATGAAACGTCTCTCCCATTGTATTGTCGTTTTTAACCGTATTGACGCACGGATTCTCGTTTTTATTGTTTTATCGGTATTCTTCCTGGGTTTCCTGCTAAAATACAATGAAGAACAATATTTTGCGTATGCAAAGGCATTCATGGACAAGGACTGGATGCCGGGATCATTTCTGTTTACCGATTTTCCGGGTACCCGGCTTTTGTTTCAATATATAACAGGCATAATACTTAGATTTCTCACGTTTGAACAATTGACACTGACCGGAAGGATGGTCATGTTTCTGCTTTACGCTTTTCCTGTTGCAGCCCTGGCTAAGCTTTTGAAGTTTAATAACGTACTTCTTGTTTTCTGGTTGTCGGTGCTCTATTTGCCACAACAGAATTTTTTCGGAGGGGAATGGATTTTTGGCGGACTGGAATCCAAAAGTGTTGCTTATCTTTTTATCCTCTGGAGTCTCTACTATCTGTTGAAGGAAGATCTTCTGAGGTCTGTTTTGTTTGCTGCCCTGGCTACATACTGGCATTTTCTCGCAGCTGGATGGTTCGGCCTGAATCTTTTTATATTTATGATCATCTATCACCGGAGTGCGGCGAAGAAAATGTTTTGGTACTGGACGGGTTACATCCTGATTCAGATACCACTGCTAATTTACCTGTTCGCGGGCCTGATGGAGGACAAACAGAGTGTGATCAATAGCATCAATACGAATTATATTTATACTTTCATTCGCAATCCACATCATATCGGTATATTCCAGAGCCTGGATTATTTTTATCACCACCATTTTTATAAGGTGCTTTTGGCCATCGTGGCCCTGATCCTCGCCATCCGGGTTTTCAGACACCAGTCCCGCAGGCTCATCCTTTCCATGAATCGCATGATGATGATTATTATTATCCAGATTTTGCTGTTTGTGCCGGTGGCCTGGCTTGACAAGCAGGGCAGTATCATGAAATTCTATCCTTTCAGGGAGAGTGTGATTGCGATGCTATTGTTTCAGTTGATCCTTCTGACACTCTTTCGCGACAGGTGGATCCCTGCACTTTACCGTCGGTTTGGTTCCCATGTGGGAAAGAAGCGATGGTACCTGGCCCATTTGTCGGCCATAATGACTGTTTTTCTAATCACCTTTGGATTGAAAATAGTGAGTAGAATCGAAAATTTTCAGCATGACAGGCCGGAAATGAATGATCTGAATCAACTGGCAGATGTTCTTCATAAAACCTCCGCCCCAGGTGACCAGTTTCTCTTTCTGTGCGGGGAAGACGACATAAATACCGGCCTGCCCAGGAAAGCCGAACGTGATTGTTACTTTTACTTCAAATTCATCCCAACCACTCCCGGTGGCATATATAAATGGTATCTGAGATACACCTGGAAAAATAAACTTATGGAGCATCCTGAACTCATACCTGAATTTGAAGTCAAAAATGCCGTTCCATATATCGTTACCTGCAAAGAATTGAATGCCGGCTACCTAACTTTGCTCAATTCAAATACGTATTATCGTCTATACCGGTACGAGCCCTGATGGCTGTCGCCTGATTATAGGAGGCATCTTCTTTTCCCGGATCATTCTCTTTTCTTCCCGAATTGCCAAATTAGGCATAAGTTTTCTTAATTTTGTGCTTTTAAAAAATATCAACATACGGCTTCATGGAATACAATGCACAGGCTATTGAGAAAAAATGGCAGGATTACTGGAAGAAAAATAAAATCTATAAGGTGGATGTGGATCCAGGTAAACCAAAATTTTATGTACTGGACATGTTTCCATATCCATCAGGTGCCGGTCTGCATGTAGGTCATCCCCTGGGATATATTGCTTCCGATATTTATTCAAGATTCAAACGGCTTCAGGGTTTCAACGTTCTGCATCCCATGGGTTATGATGCCTTCGGCCTTCCCGCCGAACAGTATGCCATTCAGACCGGACAACATCCTGCAACTACCACGGATAATAACATCAGACGTTACCGTGAACAGATGGACAAGATTGGTTTTTCGTACGACTGGGACAGGGAAGTGAGAACATGCGATCCGGGGTATTACAAATGGACACAATGGGCTTTTGTCCAGATGTTCAAACACTATTACAATTATAAAACTGCAAAAGCCGAACCTGTTGAGCAATTGATCAGTGCATTTGAAAAAAGCGGTACTGCAGGTATTAACGCAGTCTGTACAGAACCATTAAGCTTTACTGCTGAAGAATGGCAAAATATGGGGGAGAGGGCAAAGCAGGATGCCCTGCTGAATTACAGGCTGGCATACAGAGCTGAAACCATGGTCAACTGGTGCTCCGCGCTGGGAACGGTACTGGCCAATGATGAAGTAAAAGAAGGCTTTTCCATCCGTGGGGGACATCCAGTGGAACAGAAGAAGATGCAACAATGGTTGCTTCGGATTACTGCATATGCCAGTAGGCTTCTTGATGGGCTCGACGTTATTGAATGGTCCGAATCGCTGAAGGAAATTCAACGGAACTGGATCGGCCGTTCCGAAGGTGCCGACATCTGGTTTGAACTGAAAGGCCATAAGGAAAGGATGTTGGTATTTACAACCCGTCCCGACACATTGTTTGGCGTAAGCTTCATGGTTGTTGCCCCCGAAAGTGAGCTTGCCCGCCTCCTGACAACCCCGGAGAATAGGAATGGCGTCGAAGAGTACCTCGCATATGTTAAAACCCGCTCTGAACGTGAACGTATGGCCGAAGCAAGGAAAGTCACCGGTGTTTTTACCGGCAGTTACGCCATTCATCCATTCACAAAAAAAGAGGTCCCCGTATACATCAGCGAGTACGTTCTGGCCGGATACGGTACAGGAGCCATCATGGCTGTACCTGCACACGATGAGCGCGACTATGCGTTTGCGAAACATTTCGGACTGCCCGTCCCACAGGTCATAGAAGGTGATATCTCCGGGGGGGCATTCGACTCGAAGGAAGCCATGGTAATCAATTCAGATTTTATTTCAGGACTTATGGTTCCGGAAGCCATCGAAAAAATGGTAAGCAGACTTGAAGAGCTGAAGATCGGTAAGCGCAGGGTAAATTTCCGCCTGCGGGATGCGATCTTCAGTCGTCAGCGCTACTGGGGTGAACCTTTCCCGATATTTTACAAAGACGGTATCCCTTATCCGCTGGAAGAGTCGGAGCTGCCGCTTGAACTTCCGGAGGTTGATGCGTTTAAACCAACGGAAGACGGGGATCCGCCTCTCGGAAGGGCGAAAAACTGGCGTTCAGCTGAGGGCTTTCCTCTGGAGATGAGCACAATGCCCGGATTTGCCGGGTCATCAGCATATTATCTTCGGTACATGGACCCCTCCAATGATGAGGCTCTTGTTTCGCGTGCAGCCAATGAATACTGGCGCAATGTAGACCTCTATATCGGCGGGATAGAACATGCCGTAGGTCATCTGATGTATTCCCGCTTCTGGAATAAATTTCTTTTCGACCTGGGATACGTTGTTGAGGACGAACCGTTCAGAAAGCTGGTCAACCAGGGTATGATCCAGGGGAGGTCAAATTTCGTTTACCGGATCAAAGATACCAATACCTTCGTATCCTCAGGACTCAAAGACGGGTATGACGTTATGCCCATTCATGTAGATGTCAACATTGTACATAATGATATGCTGGAGCTGGAAACCTTCAGGAAATGGAACCCTGAGTACAGCAATGCAGAATTTATTCTTGAAGAGGGGAAATATATTTGTGGCTGGGCCGTTGAAAAGATGTCCAAATCGATGTACAATGTGGTAAATCCCGATAGTATCATCGAACGGTATGGAGCCGATACGCTCCGGATGTATGAAATGTTCCTTGGCCCTATTGAACAGTCAAAGCCCTGGGATACAAACGGGATAGACGGAGTCTACAAATTCCTCAGGAAATTCTGGAGGCTTTTCTACAATGACGATGGCGAATTGATTCTAACGGGTGAAAAAGCCGGTGATGATGAACGTAAGATCCTTCACCGGACGATAAAGAAGGTTGGAGAGGATATTGAGAAGTTTTCCTTTAACACTTCTGTGAGCGAATTTATGATCTGTGTGAATGGCCTTACCGAATTGAAATGTCATAAGGTTGAGATTCTCTCAGACCTTGTCATCACACTCGCCCCGTTTGCACCTCATATCGCTGAGGAGCTCTGGCATGTACTTGGGAATGAAAGCAGCATCATAAACGCTTCATTTCCCCGGTTCGATGAAAAATATCTGGTGGAAGACGAGTTTGAATACCCGGTATCCTTCAACGGGAAGACCCGTTTTAAAATAAAACTCCCGCTTGAGATGCAGGAGAGCGAAATCCGGAATCTGGTTATATCCCATGAAATGTCTCAAAAATGGCTGGAAGACAGGGAAGTAAGGAAGATCATTATCGTACCGGGCAAAATTATTAACATTGTAGTGTAAACCCTAATCCGATCGTGAAAAAGAAATATCTGATTTTACTCATCATAGCTGTTGTAATTGGTATTACGATTATTGTTTATCAATGGAGAATCGCCCATCTTACTGCCGATGCAGGCAGTGAACCCCTGTCGGATGAAATTGTTGAGGAAATCCCGGAGGTGGTCATCAACTACCTGTATGGTTTGCCAATCGATTCCTTTACTATGGAAAGGGGTAAGGTGAAGCGGAACCAGCCTCTTTCATCACTCCTTTCGGACTACGGAGTGACCAATAAGCAGATCTTTGACATTGATCAGAAGGCAAAGGGAATCTTTGATCCAAAACGCTTTCGTTCCGGTAATCCCTACACTGCTTTTCTGGAAGCGGATTCTGCCAACGCGCTGGCATTCCTTGTATATGAACATTCAGCCACTGATTATGTGGTTTTCCGCTTCAGGGATTCACTTGATGTCTGGAACGGTGTCAAGGATATCGATACAATACGTCAAACATACGCAGGTACCATCGAATCCTCGCTATGGAATGCGTTGACCGATCATCAGGCTAATCCGATGCTTGCCATACAACTTTCTGAGATTTACGCCTGGTCGATTGATTTCTTCGGACTTCAGAAGGGTGATAGTATCAGGGTGGTATATGATGAACTTTATGTCGATAGTCTGTCCTATGGCATCGGAAAGATTGAAGGCGCATATTTCAGACATATGGGCAGGGATTTCTGGGCCATCCCTTTTGTGCAGGACAGTACCGAGGATTATTTTGATGAGCAGGGGAATAGTTTACGAAAAACATTTCTCAAAGCGCCATTAAGATATTCGAGGATTAGTTCCAGGTTTTCGAATTCCCGTTTTCATCCTGTGTTGAAAATAAGGCGGCCTCACCATGGCGTTGACTATGCGGCACCATCCGGGACCCCTGTACATGCAATCGGCGATGGACTCGTCATCTTTAAAGGTTGGGACAAGGGCGGAGGGAATGCCGTCAAAATTAAACATAACGGAGTATATAGTACTTCATATATGCACCTCAGTAGGTATGCAAGCAGCTTACATAAGGGAGGTTACGTGAAGCAGGGAGACGTGATCGGCTATGTTGGCAGTACAGGCCTGGCTACCGGTCCGCACCTCGACTTTCGTGTTTACAGAAATGGTTCAGCCATCGACCCCCTGAAAATGGAAGCTCCGCCGGTTGAGCCTGTGAGCGAAGCAAATTTGGAGCGGTACGAGGAAGTTAAAAATAAAGTGATGAGCATGGTGAACAGATTCTGAAGCATGACAACTCACAGGGAGGGTTGAAGGAACAGGACAGAAATCGTGAAATGGGGATTGTAGGAAATACACCTTATACTAAACGATCTAATCTGCATTTTCCATGATCAGTCGCTCAATAATTTCAGGATAAAATGAATACTCCAGCTTATGGATCTTTTCCGCGAGGCTTTCAGGATTGTCATCAGGAGAGATCTCACAGCGGGCCTGAAAAATAATGTTGCCCTCATCATAGTGGTTATTGACAAAGTGAATGGTGATGCCTGATTCTTTTTCCCCGTTTTCTATCACGCTTCGATGAACGTGCATCCCGTACATTCCTTTTCCACCATAGCCGGGTAACAGGGCCGGATGGATATTTACAATACGACGAGGAAAGTCGCTAATAAGGCCGGGGGGTACCAACAATAAAAATCCCGCCAGTACGATATAGTCAATCTTATAATCGCTGAGGATCTGCCTTACCCTGCCATTTTCATAAAAATCTTCCCTCGTAAAGCTGACAGACGGAATGTTCAGGGAGGCTGCCCGATGGTGCACAGTGGCATCCTTTTTATTTGACAGTATGAGTACGACCCTTGCGGTATCATTTTTCATGAAAAATCGACTGATGTTCTCAGCGTTCGTACCTGATCCTGAAGCGAATATTGCTATCTTTTTAAAAGTCATTGAATTGCAAATAATATTTTATTGATTAATTTTCGACTGTTTTTAGAATTCTTTTGAAGAATCAGATAAATTTTAAGCAAAAAAAATCAAAATATACATTATTTAATGGTTTTTTTTGTTTGTTTTTAAGGTATTATTGCATTTCTTTGCACAGTCAAAAAATTAACGTATTAATATTAATTAAATTTTACAGCTATGTCTGATATCGCATCAAGAGTTAAAGCCATTATCGTGGATAAGTTAGGTGTTGATGAGAATGAAGTTACTCCGGAAGCTAGCTTCACAAATGACCTCGGAGCAGATTCTCTTGACACTGTTGAACTGATCATGGAATTTGAAAAAGAATTCAATATTGGTATTCCGGATGATCAGGCTGAAAATATCAGCACAGTTGGTGAAGCCATTAAGTACATTGAAGAAAACGCAAAGTAATTTGTAATTTTTTCGGAATTATGGAATTAAAGCGGGTTGTAGTTACGGGATTGGGAGCCATTACTCCCCTTGGGAATAATGTCCAGGATTTTTGGAAGAATCTGGTCGACGGGGTTAGTGGTGCTAATCTCATCACCCGTTTTGATGCCGAAAAATTTAAAACCAAATTTGCCTGCGAGGTCAAGAATTTTGATCCCACACAGTATTTTGACCGAAAAGAAGTCAGAAAGCTCGATCCCTATGCCCAGTTTGCCCTGGTAGCTGCCGATGAGGCAGTCAGGGACAGCGGGTTCATCCTGGAGGAACTCGATACAGACAGTATCGGAGTGATCTGGGCGTCGGGTATCGGTGGAATAGAGACCTTCATGGAGGAAATGAAAAATTATGTCACGGGTAATTATGTCCCTAGGTTCAGTCCTTTTTTCATTCCCAAGATGATTTCAGATATCGCCGCAGGCCACATTTCAATGAAATACAGATTCAGAGGTCCCAATTACGGCACTGTTTCTGCTTGTGCTTCATCAACAACTGCTCTTGTTGATGCCTTCAATCTTATACGCCTTGGCAAAGCCCCGGCCATGATTGCCGGTGGTTCTGAAGCCGCTATCAACGAGGCCGGTATGGGTGGATTTAACAGTATGCAGGCTATATCCACCAACAATGAAAATTTTTCAAAAGCTTCCCGTCCCTTTGATGTTAACCGCGATGGTTTCGTTATGGGTGAAGGCGGCGGAGCGCTGGTCCTTGAAGAGTATGAACACGCAAAGAAGCGTGGTGCCAGGATCTATGGTGAATTTGCCGGCGGGGGAATGTCAGCCGATGCCTATCACCTCACCGCTCCACATCCCGAAGGTCTTGGAGCTAAACTTGTTATGAAAAGAGCTCTTGAAGACGCCGGGATGTCCCCATCTGATATTGATTATATCAACGTTCATGGTACATCGACACCTCTTGGCGATATTTCGGAGACCCATGCAATTAAAGAAGTTTTCGGGGAAGATGCATACAAACTGAATATCAGTGCAACAAAATCCATGACCGGCCACCTGCTCGGTGCTGCCGGTGCCGTTGAAGCGATTACAATTATCTTGTCCATCAACAATGATATTGTACCTCCAACCATAAACCTTGAAAATCTTGATCCTGCCATTGATCCGGCGCTGAATCTTACTCCCAACAAGGCACAAAAACGAACAGTGAACTGTGCCATGAGTAATACCTTCGGATTTGGCGGACACAACAGTTCGGTTATCTTTAAAAAGCTAAGGAATTAAAACGTGTTTGGAAGCTTTGGTCGAATATTTATCACTCCTTTCAGCCGCAACAAAGAACTCGTCAATAAGCTAACTCCTATTCTCGGATTTGCTCCTGCAAGGATCCGGTTCTATGAAATGGCCTTTATACATAAGTCCGCTTCCGTAGTTATGCCGGATGGTGAAGTCATAAACAATGAACGCCTTGAATACCTTGGCGATGCCATTCTTGCTGCCATCGTCGCCGATTATCTTTTCCGTCATTTCCCCAATAAAGATGAAGGATTTCTCACGAAAATGAGATCAAAAATGGTGAAGCGCAAGCATCTTAACCTGCTTGCATACCGTATGGGGATCAATAAGCTGATGGTTACACATACCAACCCTGTAAACGTTTCCCGCCACCTTTACGGAAATGCCTTTGAAGCCCTGATAGGTGCCATTTATCTCGATAAAGGATATAAACATGCTGCCAGATTTATTGAGCGTATTATCGAAAAGTATGTGGATCTCGAAAGACTGAGAAAATCAGAATCCGATTACAAAAGCAAGCTCATTGAGTGGGCCCAGAAAAACAAACAGGAGCTGGTATTTGATAGCCTGGAGGAAAATGCACAGCCAGGCCACCTCCCGCAATTTATTGCACACATTCGGATCCAGGAAGAAGAACTGGGAAAGGGCATGGGAAATTCCAAAAAAGAAGCAGAACAAAAGGCTGCACGAGCTGCCATCGAAAAACTTGCTAACACCTGAACACTTTACGCTTATTTCCAAAAAACGTATCTTGGTCTTAAAATTTTCCTGCCGTGAATAAAAAAAAGATCAAACTTGACTTTACTGAAAATTTTGACTTTTATCTTCTAGGCATATCCTCCTTTGAGAAGGATTACCGACTCGTCTGGAATATAAACAATCACCTCGGGCTTCAACTATCCAGAACCGATAACCACCAGGCATATAATAAAAAAGCCGGAACCGAACAAGGATTTTTAACCTATAAGTATATTGAAGAAAACACCTTTGTCTCGTACCATCTTATCGCCAATAAATCGGATGAAGGTTATCTCCTCGAGGAACTTAAGAACATCGATTTCTTCCTGCTGATTCAGGGCGAGGCCGATGAAGATCTTGCCAGCCGCCTCAGGAGAGAAATATCTTCTATCGAGAATGTGCAGGCAGTTTTCCAGATCGAACCGGAAACGCTGAAAAACCGGCAGCGCCTGCCCGATTGATCAACATCAGAACAACCATCTGAAAAAGGGATACAGGGTTGACCAAACAGGTACATCCAAAAAATTCTGGTATCCGCTTCTGAAAAGGCTCCTGACTACTTCAGGCTGCCTGGTAAGAGGGAGATATACGGAAGGATAGAAGGGGAATACCCGTAATATCAGGTCAAGGATCATATCCAGGAACAACAGTAAAAATGCAAGGAAGGACCATAGAATGACTGTATTGTAGAATACCAGGCCGGGATAATAGATGGTTTGTGAAATGATTACCGTGAACCAGACTGCAATTTTAATGAGGGTGTAGGCATTGAAAAGATATGCTGTTTTGGAGCGTGTGGATGTAAGGAGCAGGATGATCCGTGATAAAAGCAGGGTGGCTGCCAGTCCCAGGATGAATCTCCATATGAGACTGGGGACCGGGAAAAAAATCAACGAAAAAAGAAGGGTCAAAGGCTTAACAAAACTCAGGATGAAATGGATACGATAGGCATGTGCACTTCTTGGTACAACGATTTCGTGGTAATTTCGATTATAGCCTACACTATGCATGAAAGGACCATGATTTTCAAGCTGTATATCCCGGACTTTCAGCATATAATACCTGAAAGGTGTTGAATCGGCCTTGTACCGCCCTGAATAAAAACAGAATTCACGAGCCCCGTCTTTTTTCTCAACCCGGAAAAAATCAATCACATTCTTCCATTGCAGTTTAAGTTTACCCAGCCTGAACCAGGTTCTGCGATTGCTGTATATGTGGCTGAAGATGACAATGCCAATGATCCAGAAGAATGATGTTGGAAAAAGGATCATTAATTCATCTGTGATGGCCAGATACACAGGAAACACAATCATCGCTGCGGCGACCGGAATGATGAGGAAATGGCCTGCATAACGCAGCATAATGAAGAAATCATTGTTATTAAAGAATTCCCGTTCAGCCTTTAACCTCTCATATTTCATCCGGGCCCTGGCCTGCGCCTTTTCCCTGGCTTCAAGGATAATTTTCTCATAAACCGATGGATCAACATCTACCTCCCAGTCATCGGACGCATAAATCTCTGCATCCTTCTTTTCCTGATGCAGAACAATCTCGTATGCTTCACAAATCTCCCTGAAATGCTCACCAGCACCAGGATTTTTATTGACATCGGGATGGAACTTCATGGCCAGCTTCCGGTAGACCTTCTTAAGGTCCCTCTCCTCAATTCCGGGCTGAACACCAAGCAATGCGTAATATCTCTCAAACATTGGAAGTGCTGTATAACCTGCAATCTAAAGGAAAAATGTGTGAAATCATATTTTCAGATTGTATTTCTTATCGCGTCAGGATCAGGCATACATATAAAAAAAGGGGGCCGGACTTTTGTCCGACCCCCAGTCTACTCTACCCTCTACGCTGGTCTATGAAAATTTTACCTGTCTGTGATTGTTGCTCATTCTTTGATACAAATCTAAAGCATAATTCGGTTAACGTATTGTAACGAATGTTAAAGAATGTTAAGCATGTTGAAGAGGCTTTATGCATAGTGTTATATTTGTATTGAAATGAGCAAGAAACTAATCTGGATACTGGCCGGCGTTATGGCTGTTGTGATGATCGGACTGATCCTGGTACAGACGTACTGGATCAGGAATGCCTTTAATATTAAGGAGAAACAGTTTGCCCAGCTGGTTGCACGTTCGATGTCAAATTTAAGCAGTGAGATCGAGAACCGCGAAGCGGCACACCTGCTCAACCAGTTTATTTCTCCTCAAATGGGCCTTGATACGACCGGTGGAGGCGGAGTTTATTTCAATTACCATATGGAGTCAAGTTCCTCGATGCAGTTTTTTAACCAACCCCCCGATTTTCTGTACGACCAGCAGATTTCTATCCAAAACAAGAGAGGCGACAATAAAGAGAACAGCGGAGACCGGATCAGGATAAGAGTGAATAATGACAGCATGACCTTTGTTGTTCCCGGAGCGGAAGATCAGGACAGCATCGGAACTATCAGGCAGGTAAGTCCCGCCACTATCCCTGGACAGCACGATGTGGACCGAAAGATAAAATCAAAGAAAGAACTTATTGACAGGGTAATGTCGCGTATGTACAGACCAAATCTAAGAATTGAAGACAGACTGACTCCTGAGATGCTGAAGGCTACGCTCGACAATGAACTGGCTGCAGACGGGATATCTCTCAACTATGAGTATGCTGTTCTCCGTAGTAATGGCGACGTTGCCTTCAGGTCGAAAAGCTACCATCCTGAAAAAAACACCCGTGTATTTACATCACAGCTTTTTCCGCAGGATTTTTTTAATTCTCCCAATTACCTGAGGATCTACTTTCCCGAGCAGAGATCGTTTATTTTTCGGGCCGTAGGCTTTATCGGATTTACATCGGTGATGCTTACCATGATCATCATTCTCATCTTTGTCATTACCCTCTGGGTGATATTCCGTCAGAAGAGACTGTCTGAAATAAAGAATGATTTTGTGAATAATATGACCCATGAGCTGAAGACACCCATCTCGACCATATCGCTTGCTTCACAAATGTTGAGTGATGATACAATACCCTTTGGGAATAAGAACCTTTCCCATATTTCACGTGTTATAGATACTGAAAGTAAAAGACTTGGTTACCAGGTAGAAAAGGTCCTGCAGATGGCGGTGCTCGATAAGGGTAAACTTAAGTTGCGGGAAAAAATCATCGATGTTCATGAGATCATTAATTCTGCCGCCGGTAATTTTGAACTTCTGGTTAAAAAACGGGGTGGTTATCTCAACTGGAATCCTGGTGCAGAAAATGCAGTAGTTAAGGCTGATGAAGTACACCTTACCAATGTCATCTCCAACCTTTTTGATAATGCCATGAAGTACTGTAAAGAGGTTCCGGAGATCGTGGTGAGCACCTGGAATGATAAGAATTCACTCATGATAAGAGTCGAGGATCATGGCATTGGTATTAGCAAGGATGATCAAAAAAGGATATTTGAAAAATTCTATCGTGTTCCAACCGGTAATGTTCATAATGTAAAGGGATTCGGCCTCGGCCTGAGCTATGTCAAAAAGATCATTGAAATTCACAATGGCTCAATTCAGCTGAAAAGTGAGCTCCAAAAAGGCACCAGATTCGATATCTCCTTACCACTTTACGAAAATTGACTATGCCTGAAAATGACATTAAAACAAGAATCCTCCTGGCCGAAGATGATGAAAACCTCGGTTCTCTCCTCCAGGAATATCTCATTGCCAAAAGCTATGAAGCCGACTGGCTTACAAACGGTGAAAAAGCTTTTAAAGCCTTCGAGAAGAACCACTACGACATCTGCATTCTGGATGTCATGATGCCGGTAAAAGACGGCTTTACCCTTGCCACAGATATCAGGATGCTCGATAAAGATATGCCGGTCATCTTTCTTACAGCAAAATCACTGAAGGAGGATGTCCTTGAAGGCTTTACCCGCGGTGCGGATGATTATATCACAAAACCATTCAGCATGGAAGAGCTTATCTACCGGATCGAAGCAATCCTTCGCAGGACAAAAGGGGGTTCAGAAAGCAAGGACCACATCTATGAGATTGGGAAATATAGATTCGACGCACAAAAGCAAACGCTCAGCCTTGATGGAACGACCCATAACCTGACCACCAAGGAGAATGATCTGCTGCGTCTCCTTTGCAATAACACAAACCGGATCCTCGAAAGAAATTTTGCCCTCAAGGCCATATGGATCGATGATAACTATTTTAATGCCCGAAGCATGGATGTGTACATCACCAAGCTTCGCAAATATCTAAAGGACGATACAAATGTTCAGATCATTAACGTCCACGGCAAAGGGTATAAACTTATCGTTGACACGGAAGCCAAATAATAATCACCGGTCTCTCTTCTGATGCATATGCCCCTCAGTGAATTCTCAGCATTTTTACCTAAATTGCTGCGAGAATTTCCTATTAACAAGTTCCATACGCATGAACAGAATCCGGATTTTACTTCTGGCTGTAGCACTGCCATTCCTGAGCAGCTGCATCACAATTTATGAAAAATATACCATTAACAGGGACGGGTCGGGGACCATGGAATACCTCATAGATATGGGCGAACTGAAGTCTTTTATACAAGCAATTGCTGATAGTTCAGATGAGATGAATTCAGTCCCGGAATTTGATCAGTCCTTCCATGAAATGCTCCCCGGACTCAATGAACTACCAGGCATCAGTAATATCCGTCTCACTGGTAATCCCGACAATTTCGTCTTCGGCATCCGCTATGATTTCCGTGATCAGGAATCCCTTAACAGGGCAATGGGGGTAATTTTTGCTGATACACTTAATTCAGGCTTGCAATATGTCGAGCTCAAAAAGAAACTGTTTATCAGACATCCCCTGATATCCGGAGGGATTTCAGATGCGTCGAAGTTTGCTTTGGAAGACAGCTCAGATAATACGCTTGCCATGAAAATGCTCGATGAAATGGATTATGCGGTACATGTCACTTTTAACGGCAGGAGGGTGAAAAAGGTTAAATCCATGGCAGAAGTTGAAAAGACTACCGACAGCTCGGTAAGCATAAATGCAACGTTCAGCCAGATACTGAACAACAATGAATACCTCAGTACAGAAATTAAATCAAAATAGATCCATATGAAATATGCTATTCCAGCAACAGGAATCACCGCAGCCGGATTTTTTATCTATTCCGTTTATGTGTTTGCCGTTGAACCGGAACATTTTAAGTCCATAGCATATGGCTTTCTTGCATTTACCATCCTTTTCTTTGTGCTTGTCATCATTCGTAAAGTTAGGGAAGACAAGGCACTGCGAAGAAAATTGGAGGCTTCTGCCGACGAAGTTCATAAGAAGAAGTGACCTGACAGGGCAAATGCTGTAGGGTGTCAATCGAGTTTCAGTACGGCGAGGAAAGCTGATTGCGGAACTTCCACGTTACCGATCTGGCGCATCCGTTTTTTCCCTTTTTTCTGTTTCTCAAGGAGCTTACGCTTCCGGGTAATGTCACCGCCATAACATTTTGCCGTAACATCTTTTCTTACAGCCTTGACGGTTTCACGGGCTATAATTTTTGCCCCGATGGCTGCCTGTATGGCTATGTCGAACTGCTGCCTGGGAATCAGCTCTCTCAGCTTCGAGCAGATCCTCCGGCCAAAATCATATGCATTGTCACGATGGATCAGGGTCGACAACGCATCTACCATTTCGCCGTTAAGAAGGATATCGAGCCGTACAAGGTTTGCTGGTTTATAGGCTGAGGTGTAATAATCGAAGGAAGCATATCCTTTGGAAATACTCTTCAGCCTGTCGTAAAAGTCAAACACGATCTCAGCAAGTGGCAGTTCGAACGAAAGTTCAACCCTGTTGGAGGTGAGATAGACCTGGTTCTTCAGTGTACCACGCTTATCAAGACAAAGCTTCATAATGGGTCCCAGGAAATCGGCCTGTGATATGATTTGAGCAGAGATATAAGGTTCCTCAATATGATCGATGACGGTTTGTTCTGGCAAGCCTGAGGGGTTATGTACATCGATGATGCCCTGTTTGGTCGTATAGACCTTATAGGAAACGTTCGGGACAGTGGTGATTACATTCATGTCGAATTCACGTTCCAGCCTTTCCTGGATGATCTCCATATGAAGGAGCCCCAGAAAGCCGCACCTGAAACCAAAGCCCAGGGCCGCCGATGATTCGGGTACGAAGGTCAGTGAAGCGTCATTTAGCTGAAGTTTCTCGATGGAAGCACGAAGATCCTCATAGTCGTCTGCATCGACTGGATAAATCCCGGCAAAAACCATCGGCTTCACATCTTCAAATCCCGAAACAGGATTTAAACACGGATTGTCAACTTGGGTGATCGTATCACCTACCTTCACTTCCCTCGAGGTCTTGATCCCTGAAATGATATAGCCTACATCCCCGGTCTTAAGTTCTTTCCTTGGCTCGGGTTTTAAGCGCAATACCCCGATTTCGTCGGCATTATATTCTTTTTTTGTTGCGAAAAATTTAACCAGGTCTCCTTGTTTAATGCTGCCGTTAAATATTCTGAAGTAGGCAAAGATACCCCTGAAAGGATTGAACACCGAATCAAAGATCAGGGCCTGAAGTGGTGCATCAGGGTCGCCTTTTGGAGGGGGTATTTTCAGGATGATGGCTTCCAGTATTTCATCGACCCCCATTCCGGTTTTCCCGCTGGCTTCCATAATATCTTCCCTTTTACAGCCGATGAGATCCACAATCTGGTCCTTTACCTCATCTGGCATGGCACTGTCCATGTCCATTTTATTTAATATCGGAATGATTTCCAGGTTATGTTCAATGGCCTTGTACAGGTTTGAAATGGTCTGCGCCTGGATTCCCTGGGTTGCATCGACGATCAGCAGAGCCCCTTCACAGGCTGCTATGGACCTGGATACTTCATAGGAGAAATCAACGTGTCCCGGAGTGTCAATAAGGTTTAGCGTGTATTTTTTCCCGTTTTGCTCGTAGAGCATCTGAATGGCATGACTTTTTATCGTGATGCCCCTTTCTCTCTCAAGGTCCATGTCATCCAGTACCTGGTCCTTAAAATCTCTGTCTGATATCGTCCCTGTTTTCTGTAAAAGCCTGTCGGCTAATGTGCTTTTGCCGTGGTCGATGTGCGCTATTATGCAAAAATTTCTAAGATGATCCATACCTGTCTGAAAATTGTGTACAAATATAGACAAATTAATGCTACAGAAAATGTGAGGGATCGGATATGTAGATGCCGGAGGTTTTCAATCGGTCTGACTAAAAATCAAGGGTGGTCGTTGTATAATTCGGCCACCTGGAATTCATGGTTCGTAATCCTGAGGAATTGCTTCAATGCGCTGAATGACAGACCGATCAATTCATTTTTTTTCCCCGACCGGAAAGTAAGTAACTCGTCCTTTTCCAGATTCTCATCCAGAAAAACTTTCACACCGCTTTCTGTATCATTGACCAGTCCAAGCACGGAGACAGCCCCGGGTTCCTGGCCGAGAAAGCGTTTCAGTCGTGAAGGCGATGCAAAGCTCAACGTATTGTGCCCGGTAAGTTTTTTCAGTATGTCGATGTTGAGCTCACGATAAAAATCGAGTACTACGAAAAAATGGTTTTTTCCGTGATTGTCCCTGAAAAATAAATTTTTACAACGTTGCAGATGGCGTTCAGACCAATAACTTACCGGCAGGGGGAAGGAGAGATGCTCCATCCTGAATTCCCTGAAAGCGATTCCGAATTCCGTTAGTTGATCCGCAATTTCCGTCATAGGGTTCATTGCCATTTAAGACATGAACACTTCAATGGTGCAGGATGTTTCGAGTTTAGCTTCCAATATAAAATTACCTTCTATTGCATTCCCGTTCAGTAGGATTTTTATGATTCCCTTCTGATGTCCTTCCGGATTATGATAAACAATTCGTACCTGTTTTCCTCTTAACTGCCGGGTAACTTCAAATTTCTTCCAGTTTGAAGGTATGCAGGGATCTATCCTGAGCCCGTCGTGCACCGGTTGTATTCCAAGAATGTACTGGCTGGCGGTGAAGTATGCCCATGTGGCGGTTCCGCTGAGCCAGGGCAATCTGGAAGCTCCGTATCTCGGACTGTACCGGCTGTGCGTCGATTGTGCATAAACATAGGGTTCGATCTCTCTTACTTCAGCATGGTCATTATACGCAGCGGGCAGATAGGCTCTGAAATATTCCCATGCCTGGTTACCATGTCCCAGCATGGTTTCGGCAATGACAGCCCATCCCTGTGTGTGGTTAAAGATGCCGGCATTTTCTTTCATGCCTTTATTCATCAGGGTTGCACGTATCACGGTATAATCTGTCTTCTCATATGGGGGCGAGCAGATCATCAGACCGTACCTGGTAGCCAGCTGTTCCTTTACGGCATTCATGGCCATCTTTCCTTTCTCAAGGGATGCATGCCCACTGAAGACCGACCATGACTGTGGATTGAGGAAGATCCTGCCTTCCTCATTTTTTGCAGAGCCGAAGGGTAATCCGTCGTAGCGAAAAGCCCGTGTGTACCATTCACCGTCCCATGCATTTTCGTCGATATTCCGGTCGAGAACCGCCAGTTTTTCTTTTGCCCAGGTTATTTCGTCCGGTAAGTTTAGAATATGGCAAATCTCGGCATAGCTATTAAGACCATAGCGTAGTTGGAATGCCACAAATACGGTTTCACCCTGGTGTCCGAGTTCAAGACAATCGTTCCAGTCGGCTTTCAGACCGCATGGAAGGCCATGTGTACCGGAACGTTTTATGTTGAATTCCAGTGCCCTGCGAAGATGTGCAATCACCGTATCCTCACCCTCATCGGCATAGGGCAGAACTTTCAGATAAAAATCAAGATCGCCGGTTTCATTAACGTACGCGGGAACTGTGTTGAAAAGCCAGAGGCAGTCGTCCGAACGATAGTCTTCTTCAGAAGGCAATTTCTCCCTGCCCGGATTGTGCGCAAAGGGTTTAACAACAGGCATTGCGCCGCCGGTTGAGACCTGCCCGGTAATCATAAGCTCCAGCCTTTCTTTCGCTTCTTCCGGGATAAGATGTAAAACGCCAAGCATATCCTGGACGGTGTCACGATACCCGAGCCCGTCACGTTCTCCGGCATATACCAGGCTTGCCGCCCTCGACCATGCATAGGTGATGAGACAATTAAAAGGGCTCCACATGTTCATCATTGCATCGAATTGCGGATCGGGTGTATGCGTGGTCATGCCCTCAATACGTGAGTGCCAGTATGTCTTTAATTTTTCAAACTCTGCGCTGATCCTCCCGCTCACGGAAAATTCATCCACTGCTTTTCTCCCTTCACCCGACGCACTTCCAATCCCCATCAGAACCGTAAATTCCTTTTCTTCACCAGGCTGGAGCTCTATATCAACCTGGAGTGTGCCACAGGGGTTATCACCTACAGCAATGGAGTTTTTACATTCGCCCTTTTCCACGATTTCCGGATTTGCATACGTCCTGTAGGGTCCGAGAAATGTTTCACGGTCGGTATCAAATCCTGTGATGTCCGCACCGGTTATACCAAGGAAGGTATGACGACCCTGGTCCTTTTCCTCAAAATTTTCGGGCATTGACGGGATATGGACGTTTGTCCCATGATCGATGATACCGTCAACCACTGCCATTTTCGCGATGTACTGGGTATATTGCAGGTTTATAAGATCATCAGCTGCGTTCCAGTTGCAGGCATATTCTACATAAGTAAAAAACCTTAGACGCCGGGGGCTGGAACCGGTATTTTTTACCTTTACCCACCAGCATTCAAAATCACGGTCGAGGGGCACGAAGTATGTTGTATTCGTTTCAATACCCGAATACCCTGATAGTAGGGTAGTATATGCAGAACCGTGCCGGCATTCGGAGTGGTAGCTTTCGGTCGGTTTTCCAACGGGTTGCCATGATGCTGACCAGTAATCCTTTGTATCCCGGTCATGCAGATAAAGATATCTTCCCGGCTGGTCCATGGGAATGGCATTAAATCTTAACCTGGTAAACCGGCCCTGGGCAGCCGAATGAAAAAAGCTGTAACCGCCGGCATTGTTGGTGATAATCGCTCCGTACCGTGTTGATCCAAGGTAATTTGACCATGATCGCGGGGTATCGGGCCTGGTGATCACATATTCCTTCTTTTCGTCATCAAAATATCCGTAGGTCATACCTAAATACGTCGTTTAAATTATTGTTCAGCCACCTTTCTGGCAGCAAGATCGCTTTCTATTTGGCGCATGGTCTTATCATCCAAACGGTAGAAAAACATGGCCGCAGCACCGAAGATGGCACAAACAGCTGGAATTATACTAATGAGGAGCTTGATACCATATAATGTTTCCGTTGACTGAACCTGATTCGCCTTAAAGCCGAAACTAGCCAGTAACCAGCCTGCAAGTGCACCGCCGATGGTCCATCCGAATTTTTGTGCCATGGTCGAGGCTGACATGACAAGTCCCGTAGCCCTTCTTCCGTTCTTCCACTCGGAATAGTCGGCCGTGTCGGTGTACATCGCCCAGATCATTGGTGCAAGTGGTCCCATCACGAGGCTGATAAGCACCTGTATGGTGAACATGGAAAATATGGCGTCGCTTTTAAGCATATAAAACATCGCAGTAAGTACGGAGGTGAGAAGCATCAGGATGATGAAGGCCCTTCTTTTCCCTAACAGCTCGGAAATAAAACGAGTGGAAATGACACCGACGATATTGGCCGCTGAGCCGAATACCATAAATGCGGATGCAAGGACATCCTTGTCATAACTGCGAGACTTCCCAAACAGGTTGAAGGTCTGATCACCCACATAGTATTTAAAATAATACATGATGGAACCGTTTCTAACCGATGCGAAGGTCAACAGGAATATGCCGATAACAAAAAGCATAACCCATGGGATATTTGAAAAAAGATCTTTCAGGTCATTGCCAAGGTTGGTGACCTGTGTTTTTGGCGGCTTTACTCTTTCCTTTGTTGTGGCAAAGGTTGTGAGGAACAGAGCAACGGCGAGGAAGGCAAAAATGCTCATGGTCCACTGCCATCCAACAGCCTGATTTCCGCCTCCTGTAATTTTTACAAGCTTAAGCGCGGTACCCTGAACGATAAGGCCTCCTGAAAAGGCAGCGACAAACCGGAAGGAAGACAAGGAGGTCCTTTCCAGAGAATTGGATGACATGACACCCATCAATGCTGAATAAGGAATATTGATGGCAGTATAGATCATCATCATCAGCGAATAGGTAATATAAGCATAGATAATTTTTCCGGAATCGGAGAAGTCGGGTGTAATAAAAGTAAATACCCCAATAATACCGAAAGGGATTGCCAGCCATAGAAGATAAGGCCTGAATTTGCCCCATCGGGTGTTTGTCCTGTCGGCGATGATACCCATGAGCGGATCGTTCACGGTATCCCAGATCCTTGTTACAAGGAACATGGTACCGGCAGCGGCTGCAGAAATACCAAAAATATCGGTGTAAAAGAATAGCAGAAACATGGAAAAGGTCTGCCAAAAAAGGTTGGAAGCTGTATCGCCAAGAGAGTATCCAATCTTCTCAAAGAAGGGGAGTTTCCCGGAGGTTTTGTTCATCTTGTAGTCAGTTAGTGGTTTTTGTTCAGCAACCGCATAATTAGTAAAATCTTTCGAGATAGGCAAGGAGGGCTGACGGTAAGATGCATCGGAAGGGACGATACAAAAAAAAGCTGTCTACCGGAGCAGACAGCTTTTCTGTAAAATATATTGAGTTTATGGATGCTTACATCATGCCACCCATTCCGCCCATACCAGGACCACCCGAAGGCATTGACTGTTCCTTTTCAGGTTCGTCCACCATCACACATTCGGTTGCCAGGAACATGCCGGCAATAGATGCTGCATTTTCCAGGGCAATACGTGCGACTTTTGCAGGATCGATAACGCCTGCTTCGTATAGGTTTTCGTATTTCTCTGTCCTGGCGTTGTAACCAAAATCTTCTTTGCCTTCCTTGATTTTCTGAACGACGACAGAACCTTCGAGGCCTGCGTTTTCAACGATCTGGCGAAGTGGTTCTTCAAGGGCTCTTCTAACGATAGCGATTCCAGTAGTTTCATCCTGGTTATCACCTTTGAATGAAACGAGGGCCTCAATTGCCCTGATATAGGCAACACCACCACCGGGAATAATACCTTCTTCGACAGCGGCCCGGGTAGCGCTCAGTGCATCTTCAACACGGGCTTTTTTCTCTTTCATTTCAACTTCCGATGCAGCGCCAACATATAGTACGGCAACACCACCAGCCAGTTTGGCCAATCTTTCCTGCAGTTTTTCTTTATCGTAATCGGAGGTTGTATTCTCAATCTGCCGCTTGATCTGGTTAACTCTTGAGTCGATATTCTGTTTTTCACCAGTACCGTTTACGATGGTGGTGTTTTCCTTATCGATGGTCACTTTTTCGGCATTTCCAAGCATATCGAGCTGTGCGCTTTCCAGCTTCAGACCTTTTTCTTCTGAAATTACAGTACCACCTGTTAGAATAGCTATATCCTCAAGCATTTCCTTCCTTCTGTCACCAAATCCGGGAGCTTTAACAGCTGCAATTTTGAGTGATCCTCTTAGCTTGTTGACAATCAAGGTAGCCAGGGCTTCCCCGTCAACATCTTCGGAAATGATAAGCAGAGGCCTGCCTGTCTGTGCCGTGGTTTCGAGAATAGGGAGCAGATCTTTCATTGTAGAAATCTTCTTGTCGTGAATAAGGATAAAGGGGTTATCCAGTACGGCTTCCATTTTCTCAGTATCGGTCACAAAATATGGTGAAATGTAACCACGGTCAAACTGCATACCTTCAACTACCTCTACAGTGGTTTCAGAAGTTTTGGCTTCTTCCACAGTAATGACACCTTCCCTTTTCACTTTTGACATCGCTTCGGCAATAAGTGCACCGATATTATTATCATTGTTGGCAGAGATTGCAGCAACCTGCTCTATTTTCTTATTGTCATCGCCGATTTCTCTTGATTGCTTTTTAAGGCTCGCAACAACTTTGATAACGGCTTTGTCGATGCCTCTCTTGAGATCCATGGGGTTGGCTCCTGCAGTTACATTCTTCATCCCTACATGTACTATAGACTGTGCAAGTACGGTGGCTGTGGTTGTACCATCACCGGCATCATCATTGGTTTTGGAAGCAACTTCCTTAACCATTTGGGCTCCGACATTTTCGATGCGGTTCGAGAGCTCAACTTCCTTAGCTACAGTAACGCCATCTTTAGTAACCAGGGGTGCACCGAATTTTTTCTCTATAACAACATTTCTTCCCATGGGCCCCAATGTCACTTTTACTGCATTTGCGAGTGCATCGATCCCACGTTTGAGTTGATCGCGTGCTTCGATATCAAATTTGATTTCTTTTGCCATTTTTTATCGTTTTTAATGAATTAGTCTATTTTTTGCTTTGTAATCATCAGACAATTGCCAATATGTCTGATTGCTTCATGATAAGATAATCTTTACCGTCAACGGTGATCTCTGTACCGGCGTATTTTCCGAATAGTACAAGGTCCCCGGATTTAACTTCCATTTTTTCATCGTCGGTTCCCGGGCCGGTAGCGACAACAGTACCTTTTTGGGGTTTTTCTTTTGCCGTATCGGGGATGATAATTCCGCTTGCGGTCTTTTCTTCTGCTTCCAAGGGTTCGATCAGTACCCGATCGCCCAGAGGTTTAACCTTAACAACTGCCATGTGGTAAGTATTTTATTAGTTTGACTTGATTTTCATTTCGCCCCAACCTGTTCATATTTTGTGCCAAAGCTTGAAAGACCCAACGGACAGGACATGTATGGACAATTTTACATTTTATAGAGAAGGATATCTTTTTTGCAATTCTTTATAAATCAAAGTATATCAGAAGTATAACACAAAAAAGATGGTTTCTGTGGGACTAAAAAAAGAGTGTCAGGTTACTGACAACCTGACACTCTTACCAATGAGTTTTTATATGCCTGGACTTATTTTTGGTCCGGATTCTGAGTTGTACCGGAATTATCTTGTTGATTTTCCGGTGTAGATTCAGGTAGACTAATGGTATTATCCGAAGGGCCATTCAGCAGTGAGGAGTTAAATTGACCTTCGACGCGTGATTTTTCTTCTACATTGTTACCCGGTAAGGTAACTGTTGCCAACAGACTGAAAATAAGCAGTCCGGCAGCAAGAATCCATGTGGCTTTCTCAAGAAAATCCGTGGTCTTTCTTACACCCATGAACTGGTTCGAGGAAGCAAAATTCGAGGCAAGTCCACCCCCTTGTGAATTCTGAACCAATACGATAAGTATCAGCAGAATACAAATAATCATAATGAAAATGACAAACAGGACATGCATGATTTTTAACTATTTATTATTAATCAGTTGTTTAATTTCTTCAATTTGCGTCGCAAAGTAACTACTTTTTTCCGGATATTTCAAACTTAATTTTTCGTAGGCATAAATAGCTTTGGAATAGAGTCCCTGCCGAACGTAAATCTTTGCAAGTGTGTCGGTTATATAACTTTCATCTTCCTCAATACTATTCGTTGAGACATCCCCCGAAAGCTCTGTCTGCTTATCTGCCCGGATTGGTCCGTGCCCTCCGTTTATAAACTTCGCTATAAGATCGTCCTGGACTTCTGCATCTTGCGGTGTTTCATCCTCAACCTTCCGAATCCAATCGGTAAAGCCTTTGACCTGGTCTTTCCGGCTTTCCTCTTTATCTCCCTCCAAAACATTCTGGTCCTGGGGACCGAAAACGTTCCTCACTCGGCTAACGATCGGCTCAAATTCAGTTCGGGCGGCTTCAACTTCTATATCAGGATCCGGCACAGTTGTCGAATGTTTTCTTCCTGCATAGGAAAAATCAAGAAGCTCTTCACTACCAGTATCCCCCTGGGAACTGATTTCTCTCTCCTCATCAGGAATTTCAATACTTTGTGGTGCGTCTGCAGGATCCTGTACTCTTTTCAGCCTGTTGGCATACGAGGAGGTGAACCGGAGGGCGAGATCTGAATTCAAAACATGAAATAAATGCCTGCGGTTGTGTATGAAGGCTGACATTACACGCAATTCATCCCTGAGAGAGGAATGTTGTGATTTTTTGAGTTCCAGCAGGTACAAAACCCTGGCCGTCGAAAAATACGGGTATTTTTGAAGCAGGTCCCTGAGTTCTGAAGGGGTAAGAGCTTCAGAACCGGGTTCAAGGAGTTGATGCAGAAACAGATCTTTATTCATTGTCACCAATTCACAAATGCTTTGTTAAAAATATCCTCCACGAGTTGTTCAACGATCTTCTCAATCAGATCATCCTCAACATCTGCGAGGGCCTTGTCGCTCGAATAATCCTCATACCTGGAAAAACTTGAGTCGAAACTTTCATCGGGGTTGATATTGTTTTCAAACTTTACCCTTATTGTGATGGTCAGCCGGTTCAGTGCTGCCACTTCTTCGCCGGTAATAGCCGTTGGCCTCGTCTCATAGTTTTTAATCTCGCCGGAGAAATCCACATCACCCAGGCCATTGGTAAGTTTAAGACTCGTCTGTCCCGTGATCTTATCCTTCAGGGCGTCGGTAAATTTCTGGCTTAGCGTTGCCTGGACTACCGCAGCACGGTTGGAGAAATATTCCACCGAAAACGATTTCATTTCGGGGGGAAGGGTTACGCCGGTAAGTGAATAATTCACCGTGCAGGTCTGGGTGACCAACATCATAATGATGAGAATAGCCGTCATTACAGCGTATTTGGATTGCATACTCCGTTCAGGCCTCGATAGCATATTCCTTAATTTTTCTGTAAAGTGTCCTCTCCGAGATCCCCAGTTCCTGTGCTGCATTTTTGCGTTTGCCATGGTGCTTCTCAAGTGCCTTTCTGATTAATTCAATTTCTTTGTCTTCGAGAGACAGTGATTCCTCCACGATCTCCTCCGTATCCATGATATCTTCTTCAGCATGCCTTGGGAAATGAAATCCCTGGTGGGATGAATCTTCCTTGGCCTCGGTTTCGGCAGGGCGATAGAGTTTTCGTATAAGCTGGGCATTTTCTTCCTTTACCTCATGGCTGTCGGCACCCTTTTGCATCATGTCTTTCACCAGCTTTTTCATATCGGCCATGTCGTTCTTCATGTCAAACAGGATTTTATACAGGATCTCCCGTTCCGAAGAAAACGTCTCCCTGTCAATACTTTTTCCGGCAAGGGCAGGAAGCCTTGATTTATGGTAATCAGGAAGGTATTTTACCAGGATTTCCGCATCTATCGTCCTGAGTTGCTCAATAATAGATATCTGTTCTGTAACGTTTTTCAGTTGCCTGACATTGCCCGGCCATTCATAATTTTCGAGGGTTTGCACAGCTTCATCGGTGAGTACAACTGGAGGCATACGGTAACGTTCGGCAAAGTCGGAGGCGAACTTTCTGAAAAGCAAATAAATGTCTCCATCGCGCTTTCTCAGGGGGGGTACTGATATGGGCACGGTATTCAGCCTGTAATACAGATCTTCCCGGAAACGGCTATTGTTAATTGCTTCCACGATATTGATATTACTTGCCGCAATTACCCTTACATCCGTTTTCTGTACTTTGGAGGATCCTACCCTGAGAAATTCCCCGGCTTCAAGCACTCTTAGTAACCGTACCTGGGTGGACAGGGGTAGCTCGGCCACTTCATCCAGAAAAATTGTGCCCCCATCGGCGACTTCAAAATAACCCTTTCTCGATTCATGAGCGCCGGTAAATGAACCCTTCTCATGTCCGAATAGTTCGGAATCAATGGTTCCGTCGGGGATTGCACCACAGTTTACCGCGATATATGTACCATGTTTCCTTGAACTAAGGCTGTGGATGATCTGCGGGAAGACTTCTTTACCGGTACCGCTCTCACCGGTAATCAGTACTGACAGATCCGTTCCGGCAACTTGCAGGGCGATATTAATGGAGTGGTTGATCCCGGGATAATTACCAATGATCCCGAATCGTTGTTTTATTTGCTGTAGATCCATGTCGTATGAGCGAAAAATTAACTGACAAAATATCCTGAATGCTCTGACAAAATTACTACTTTAAAAGTTTTTTGCTAATATTGGGATGGAATAAAAACTTTTTGTTTATCATGTCTATGGAATTTCTTGGCATCATTCCTTCACGGTACGCATCGACCAGGTTTCCCGGGAAGCCGCTGGCATTGATCGGCGACAAACCAATGATACAGTGGGTATATGAGCGCAGCTCCCTCGCTCTCAAACATGTTTTTGTAGCCACCGATGACGAACGGATACGGGATGCAGTGCTGGATTTTGGCGGTCAGGTGATCATGACCTCTTTAGCGCATCAGAGCGGAACGGACAGATGCATGGAGGCTACGGAAAAAATTGAGGCCGTTGCTGGTATACAGGCCGGCGTCATCATAAATATACAGGGCGATGAACCGTTCATCAGACCAGAACAGATAAAGCTGCTCGGAAAAGCCTTCGATGATCCGGCAACGGAAATCGCGACGCTGGCCAAACCTGTGGAGAATACAGACGAAATTTTTGACGAGAATAAGCCCAAGGTGGTGTTTGACAGGAATCATTTTGCCTTGTATTTCAGCCGTTCCCCCATCCCCTTTATCAGAGGCAGGCAAATTCCGGACTGGTTCGCAGCTCACCGATTTTACAGGCATATTGGAGTCTATGCCTATCGGAAGTCGGTACTTCAACAGATCGCCAGACTTGAACCTTCCGAACTTGAAAAAGCGGAATCTCTGGAACAGCTTCGGTGGCTGGCTAATGGTTTCCGGATAAAGGTTAGCGAAACCCTGTATGGGCCTATCGGTATAGACACACCTGCAGATCTTGAAAAGGCCACACAATTTCTGGCATCCTTCGGGCCGGATTCAGAATGAATTATTCATAGTGCAATGAATCGGCCGGATTGGCTCTCGCTGCCCGCCAGGCCTGCGTAATCACCGTCAGCATGGCAATAATAAAAGCGATGCCTGCAGCAAGCAGAAAGATCCAGGGGCTGAGGCTGATCCTGTAGGGAAATTCCTGCAACCAGATCTCCATAATCCTGTAAGAGAGGAGCCAGGCAATGGCTGTCGATATCAAAATGAGGACGGATATCTCCCTTATGATTAGATAGATGACGTCTTTCATTTGTGCTCCAAGCACCTTCCTTATACCGATCTCCCTGGTTTTCTTTTCCGTGGTAAATAAAGTCAGACCAAATAGTCCGAGACTGGCGATGAATATAGCCAGTATACTAAAAGTAAGTGATAACCTGCTGGTTCTTATCTCTTCCTGATACATGCTGTTTAAACGGTCATCAAGAAAGAAATATAAAAAGGGATCGTCGGGCTGGAATGATTTCCACGTTTTCTCGATCTGGCTAACAGTACTCTGCATCGAAGCAGTACCGTCGGCAATCCGCACAGAGATGAATCCGCCGGAGGTCCAGGTTATGGGATTTAGCAAGATGACACACGGTGCGATCGGTGACCGGAGTGAAGCAAGATGAAAATCCCGGATGACACCGACGATCCTTAACTGATCCATGTCGCCTTTATAATTAGGCTGCATAAGAATAGTATTCAAGGGATCCTCGATGTTATACTTTCTCACGGCCGTTTCATTGATCACTGCTGCGGTCGTATCCGACGGAAATGACCGGTCAAAGAATCGTCCCTGTGTAATCACCATTTTATACGACTCCAGGTAATTGTAATCGGTCCAAACGGTTACAAACATGTAGTTGTTCGACCGACTCCGTCCCTTGATCTGAAATCCGTTGTCATTATTTATCTGTCCGGGGAATGTTGAAGAATGCGTGGCGAGCGACACACCGGGTAATTTATCAACTTCCTGTATGAAGGTCTGAAGTTTTTTTCCGAGCGGCCAAACTCGGTCGATAACCAGGACCCTGTCTCTTGCAAACCCCATATCTTTGTTCATCATATAATGCAGCTGAGAATAAACGACCACCGTTCCGATAATGATGACAATTGAAATGGAAAACTGGATAATTACAAGAATATTCCTGAGTAATTTTCCTCCCGGCCCCTTTACGTTCTTACCTTTCAATACCCGGACAGGACGAAAGGAGGACAGGACAAATGAAGGGTAACTGCCACTGAGCAGACCGGTCAGGACAGCCATTCCTATAAGCCCTGGGAGGGTGTACCAGTGACTAAGATAGTCGAGTGAAAGATGCAGATCCATGGTTCTGTTGAAGTAGGGGAGGATCAGTTCAACAATGATTAGAGCAAAGATCAGTGACAGTATGCTCAGTATCACCGATTCCCATAAAAACTGGTTGATCAGCTGCCCCCTTGTTGATCCCACAACCTTACGCATACCAACTTCCTTCGCCCGGTTAGCCGATCGTGCTGTAGAGAGGTTCATGAAATTGATGGATGCAATAGCCAGGGTAAAAAGTGCGATGAGGCCAAAAATCAGCAAGTATTTTTTATCATGACTGGGTTTAAAGCCGCCGCCGATCCGGGTATTCAAATGTATATCTGTTAATGGCTGAAGAAATAGCCCGTATTTATTACCTTTTTCAGTGAATTCGTCGAGATCGATCCCGAGGAGCTGTTGCACCTCCGGACCGATATACTTCATCGAAATGTCTCGGATCTTCCGTTCGACGTTATCCTCCTTTGCCCCTTTTTCCAGGAGCAAATATGTGAAGATGTTGTTTGAAAGCCAGAAATCCTCTCTGCTTTCCGGAAGAGTGCTGAACGCCCCAAGGAAGTCAAATTCCATATGAGTTTCGGCAGGAAGATCTTCGATAAGACCGGTGACACGATACAGGTTCGTGTCAGCATTTACAGAAAGCACTTTTCCTATGGGATTGTCATTTCCGAAATATTTTTTTGCCATGCTCCTGGTGAGTACCACGGTATTCGGTTCCCTGAGTGCGGTATTCGGATCACCTTCATACATGTTCAGTCCGAATATCTGGAATACACCTGAATCGGCATAGACAAAATGATCCTCTACAAATTTATTGTCACCATAGTGTACCATAGTCTGAGACGCAGGATCAAGCCTGGTATAGTTAACAACTTCGGGAATTTCATCGACAAATACAGGTCCTGCGGGTTTGCAGGTATGCGGTCCCTGGAATTCAGAACCTTCAAAATTAGCCTCAATATACAACCTGTAAATACGGTCAGCATTCCCGAAATTCCTGTCATAACTCAACTCACTGATGATGAATAGCAGGATGAGTACGGCGCTGGCAATACCTACCGACAGGCCAAATACATTGATAAATGTATAAATTTTGGTTTTCCTGATGTTCCGTATCGATGTGATGATATAATTTTTAAACATGGTGCTTTTGCTGATTTTAGGATATACACGATGCTTTCATCGGCCAACCATTTGAAATCCGAAAAGATTTGATGTGGCTTAATTTTGTAAGTGCAGACGAACCATTATGCCTTTGCGTCCTTAACATAGTTCCTTGGAAATGAAGACTTACCATCTGCACAGATCGTCGTTCAACGTACAAAAAGCGCCCTGAAAATACAAGATACTGTGATACCGACTCCAGATTGTCAGACTTCATTGTTGTACACAATTATCCGGATCTGTTTCAAAGAGTATACCATCTGACTTATATACTTATATATCAGAATATTATACCAATATAAGGATGAGTTTGATTCTCAAATTTGTTCTAATATGGACACCTTGTGTTCGTTTTCGTATACCGGTCCGGGTGACGGAATCTGAACAGAACCTCTTCGGCAGGGAATGATACTGATGTTTTCCGGCAGGGGTTATGATGGTATAATTTAGGTAAATGAGATGGTAAGGAAATATCTTGAAAACTGGTCGTTGATCGGCTCGAAATGGTATGAAAGTTTATTTCCCGAGATCTTGGCCATTTCAATAATGCCCAGTCCGGCACCTCCCTTTGCGGTAAATTTACCGTTCGTAATGGTTTGCCGGTAAAGTATTTTAAGTTCATCCGCGGATTTCAGATTGACAAAATCGATCTTTTCCCGGAGTTTCAGTATGTCCTCATTCATTATGGGATTGGAGACATGAATAAAATAGGTTTCGCCTAGACGATCAAGAACAAAGGCAGGAAGATAATTTCTGGTGATAAAATGGTCATATTTAAACTGGTCCGTGTATTTGTATATATTTTCCATGGCCTCTATCATTACCGAAAGAAGCCGTTTGTACATACCAATCTTGATATCCATCTCTGACACCTTGTACTTTAGTAAGGTAAGCAACCGTCCGATCGTACTGAAGGTCAAATGGCCATTATACTCAAGTATAATCTCGCGATCGATCATGAAATGCAGGAAAATAAAACTAAAAACCCAAATAAATTGAACATGTCACCTGTGTCTTAATCAATTATAAAAGCGTATCGTCATTCAGATAGCCTGAATCTTTTCTTAGGTACAAACTTTTTGCAGCTTCAACCGCAAGCTTGTCACATCGTTCGTTCTCCGGGTTATTTGCATGTCCTTTAACCCATTCTAATTCTACGTCATGTTTCCTGTAGAGTTCCAAAAATTGGATCCACAGGTCAGGATTTTTCTTGTTCTTAAATTGCTTTTTCTCCCATCCAAAAACCCAGCCTTTATTTATGGCATTTACGATATACATCGAATCGGTATAAATCTTAACCCTGGCATTTTTCCATTTCAGCGCTTCGAGGGCACGGATAACGGCCAGTAATTCCATTCTGTTGTTCGTGGTCAGCCCGTAGCCCTCCGCGATCTCCTTCCTGTGACTTCCGTATTTCATTACAACACCCAGGCCACCCGGTCCCGGATTTCCACTTGATGCTCCGTCGGTATAAACAATGATTTGACTGTCCATGTTGCTTGGCAATACTAAAAATGATCGTTATCCTAATTGCTGGTATCCTGAGCTGAAAGCTAATAAAAAAATAAGTCTGTAAAAAAAAACCAGTGTATTAAAGTAAAGCCGGTTCCATACAATTGCAAATTTTTGCAATAGGATCGCCTTTCCGGTGTCCTTACTTTTGATGAACCGTAGCATATATCTGCTGGACCATTGGCGGAGTGAACTCTTAACAAATAATATGGTTTTGTTGAAAAAATTACTGTCGTGAAACGTGATTTTCTGTTCTATACTTTATTTTAGTCTACCAAAAGAATATTATTGCAGGAATGATGATTATAGTACATTTTGCCGGTAGGGGAAAATATGAAGTAAGGTTTACAGGAGGAAACCGTTTCGATATGCTGGTCGCTGAGGAAGCGGGGAAGATGCTGAAAGAGCTTGTTTTAAATGCGGGCTCGCGGGTGTATTTCAATCTCGGGAATGTCCGTTTCATCGACACCAAAGCTTTCGGGGAACTTACTGAGGTGCACAAGCTGGCTGTCTGCAACGGATCGGTATTCACGCTATGCAATGTCAGAACCGAAGTTATGGAACTTTTTGATCTGACCGGACTGACCGGGGTGCTCAAACTTGCAAAAAGGCATTTTTCGGCTGAAGTTTGTTGAATCTTTCTGGTCTTGTTCTATCTTACATCTATGGTGGCAGTACCTGTTCCGGTCGTTCCGTTTTCATCCATCCCCTGGACATTTATGACATAACGTCCCTGGATATCTGAAGAATAAAAATTCACTTCGGCATCGCCGTTTTTATCAGTAATAACATATGGCCTCCAGTACAGTGTCGTTCTGTCATCAACGAGCGACTCGTCTCTCCTGTATTCATAGCGGGGTGAATAAAACCTGCGTGGCGTGTAATAACCGAGCATTTTAAAATCAAGAACACCTTTGATCATAAATTTTCCACGCCGGGTATATATAGCAATTACACCGTTTCCACCCCTTGAGCCGTAAATTGCAGCATTTGGACCTTTTATGACTTCGATACGTTCCACATCATAAGGGCTCATCGAAAGTGCAAAATCCTTGTCTACAACTACACCGTCAACAAGGAATAACGGATCGGTACTCGAGTAGATACTGTTTATACCTCTGATATTGATACTGTTCCCATTCACCAAAACGCCAGGGATCCTGCCCTGGATGATCTGTGCCACATTTTGGAAATGCTGCAGCTTTTCATCGACAATGATTACATCTTGTTTTCCAGGCTCATTGTGCAGACGATAAATGTGGTTATTTTCTTCGGCAAACGGGTCATCATCAACCTCCTCCACCGGCTCGGTATACCGCCCTTCCGGTCCCGGTTTTTTGAGCTGCAGCTGTGTAACGTAAGGCATATCTTTTACCCGTTTTATTTCTTTTTGGTCGACGTACAAAATCAGGCTCTTTTTACCATTGTCCTTCTGCGCTTCAATTTTGACCGCAACTGTGTCCGGATAATCAAGTCCGGTAAAAGAATACATGCCCTTCGGACCTGATCGGGTAATAAATACATCGTTGAACTGGTTTAGTATGGTCAGCGTAACTTTAATATCATTGAGGGGGAATTTAATGATATCCCTTGTGATTTTACCTGAAATTTCAATGCCGTCCTCGACGGGAAATTGCACAGGCAGTTTTTCATTCAGCAGTACAAGGTTCCAGTCGAAACGGCGCCATCCGTTAGTCATCATGATGTAATCAAGGAGTTTTTCCTTTTCCGCGTTCCATCCGTTAAAATAGAATCCGGGGTTTTCAACAAAACCCTTTATGTCGGAAGTTAAAAGCAAATTCGTGAGGATGTTTCCTTCCTGGCCGGTGTCGTCTTCATTTGCAACCGATACGGAGAAGTTGCCGTGCACAGGTTGGCCCTTGCTGTCGGTCACCTTGATGGCAGCCGAAAGTCTTTTTCTTTTCGGAACAAGAGAAATTGAAGGTGTGACATTAACGTTAAGCTGATCGAACCGGTTGATAAAAACCAGCCTCTCGCTTACGGGTCGGGAATTTGCATTAAATAGGGTGAATTGGGTTATCCCGGAAGGGAAGAGATTTTTCGGTATACGTAAAGTCCGTCCCGGATCAGAAAGGTCAAACTCGTCTGAATAGGTTGCCCTACCCCTGGTCTGACCAAGAAGATAGTACGTTGTGTTTTCAGGCATGTTACCCGGTCCCATATTGGTGACGATGCCGATATGAATGCTATCCTGACCGCTATATTCTGCTCTCAGAACAATTCCCTTGTCGATGCCTTCCGGAAGGCTGAAAGACTTTTCCTTCGATTGATCTGTTTTGACATAGGCTTTGTAATGCATTCCCGATTTGGGAGTGAAGCTGAAATCGCCCATTCCGTCATGCACACTTTTAAAGGATAGTAAGGTGTTCCCTTTCTTGTCGGTCAGTCTGCCTTCCACACTCACCGCATGACCCAGGTCATTGATGGCTTTAAAGGCAATACGGTTTTCAACACCGTTCAGCAGGTTTCCTCCCTCAGGAAGAAAGCTAACGTCAAATTTCTCAGAGAGTCGTGAATTTTTACGGTGCGAATGTTTCACGGATTTCACCTCGTCCCGGGTGGCATACGTTTTAAATAGGGGATTTGTGACATAGATCTCCCGTGAGAAGGCATAATCACTGCCAACATTCATCATCCAGTTTGTATAGGCGATAATGCGGTATTTCCCTTCGGGTACCGTATCCTGGAAAGCAAAATCGCCATTGGAAATTCCGTTTCTAAGCTTCAGGAGTTTTGTCTGAACAATGTATCCGTCGGGGTTGATCAGTTGAACGTAGAGGTTGGTGCTAAGACTGTCGCGGAAGTGAGTTGTGGCATTGACTACATAAGCTTTGAACCATACCCGTTCGCCAACGGTGTACTTTTCCTTGTCGAGATGCAGATACGCCTTTTGTTGCGGATACCAGTCGTAGTACGAAGCCAGCTTAAATTTCAGACTTTCAATAACGTTGCTGTCGGGTGGTCGATTGATTACAAAAGAATAAAGTAGTAAGCCAACCAACGCCACAAGACTTCCTGTGACAAACTTTCTCGTTTTCATTTCCGTTAAGTTTAATCCTCAACCACCTATGAAAAATACGAAAATTATTCATCCTTTTCAAGTTCTTCCCAATATTCAAGAGCCCGTCTGGTATGAGGTATTACGATAGTTCCTCCAATGAGGTTAGCGATGGCAAAAATTTCAAGAATTTCCGCCTTTTTTATTTTAAGACGATAACACTGTTCAAGGTGATATTTTATACAGTCATCGCAGCGCAGGACCATTGAGGACACCAGGCCAAGCATTTCTTTTACACCTGCAGTCAGGGCTCCGTCTGTATACGTGTTGGTATCCAGATTGAAGATCCTTTTGATTACCTTATTGTCTGCGGCCAGCAGCTTTTGGTTCATCTTTTCACGGTACGACCGGAATTCGTTGATCATTTCACTCATAGTACAGAAGTTTAACTGGTTTTGCCTTTCACGAAGCCTGGCTTTTATGTGCATTTGGCCAATCCCGTTATTCGGTCCCGCCCGGTAAATATCTCTCTTCAGCCTTCGTTTTATCTTGTACACAAAGGTACCACATAAGCGGGTAATTTTTCATGCCAGTTGCACAATTGCCGACAGTGAACCTGCAGTTTTCATTGATTATCCCCTCGATAGCTAATAAATGCTTCAGGAATTACATAATGCATAACCGTCATAAAATCAACGGGTAAGGAGTGTTGATACGAAATCTGATGCCGCATTTATATAACAGTTTAATAACACTATTAGAAATTGTAAGCAATTTTATATTTTTGCTTGAGTTTTTTTACATGAATGTTAAATCCTAAATTATGTCAGGTCACAGTAAATGGTCAACAATTAAACGTAAAAAGGGAGCGGCGGATTCAAAGCGTTCCAAGATGTTCTCACGTATTGTTAAGGAAATCAGTGTAGCAGTGAAGGAAAGCGGGCCTGAACCCGAGGCAAATCCGAGGCTTCGGGCTGCCATTTTGAATGCCAAGGGGGTGAATATGCCGAAAGATAATATTCAGCGTGCCATCTCAAAGGCAGAGAAAGATGGCGCCATACTTCAGGAAGCAACGTACGAAGGCTATCTCCCCAATGGCATTGCTGTTTTTATCGAAACCCTTACCGATAACCATATAAGAACGGTATCAAACATCCGTGCCATTTTCAATAAACGCGGTGGCAGCCTTGGAACAAACGGATCGCTCAGTTTCCTGTTCGACCGGAAAGGTGTCTTTACCGTCCCGAAAGCGAATCTTGATCCGGATGATTTCCAGCTCGAAATCATCGATGCCGGCGTTGAGGATTTTCAGGTTGAAGATGATATGTTTTCCATTACCACGCCACTGGAAGGATTTGGAAATGTTCAGAAGAAACTTGAAGAGATGGGTATAGAACCAGAGTCTTCAGAACTACAGAGGATCCCTAATGATACAAAAGAACTCACAACGGAAGATGCCGTTAAGATCTTACGGATCATCGAGGAATTCGAAGATGATGAAGATGTGCAGAATGTATTCCACAATCTTGAAATCACGGAAGAGTTGATGAATGCCCTGGATGAGTAACTACAATCTTCCGTCTTTAAACCTCAAAATCTTCTTTCGGAAGGCAGTTCATAGAAGAATGTTGTTCCGTTATCTTCAGCACTTTCAAAATATACACGCCCGTCAAGATATTTTTCACCGAAAAGTCTCATCGAGTAGGTGCCAAGGCCACGGTCTGCTCCTTTTGTAGAGAAATTACGGTTGAAGACCTGCAACTGTATATCCCGGGGAATAAAGGAAGTGTTGTGTATCCTGAAAATGATACTCCCTTCCCTCACTCTGACACCAAAAATAATGGGGTCATTTGCACCGGATGCCTCGATGGCATTCTTCAGCATATTTTTAAGAACTCTTATCAGGAGCGACTTATCACAAAAGAATGTGATATTGTCACTTTCTTTATCTATCAGGATTTCGCAGCGTTTGCGTGATGGGAGGACAAGGAACTGATTGGTAACGATCTCGACAATTTCAATAGTACGCAGCGGCTCAGGCCTGAGCTTCAGTTCACCTGCTTCGGCAGAGGAAAGCTGTTTCTGGGCTTCAATTTCTTCCACAAGCTCTTCACTAACATATTTCATTAGATTTAGCAAGTGCGTGATTTTCTCCTGATCATCCAGCTGTGGGAGGATTTCCGCGAGACCCTTCAGGTTGCTGGCTGTATTGAGGATATCGTGAAAAAAGATCTTTTCCAGAATTCGTCTTCGTTTGAGGTTACTGATATCTGAAAGAGTGAATATGGTGAATTTTTCCCCCTGCCAGGTAAAAGGAGAGGCTGTTACCTCAAAGTCAAATGATTCCTCTGAACCGTTTATATTGGAGGTGATCCGGCATTCCTCCGTCACTTTCCGGTTCTTTCTCATGCTTTCCCGGATCGCCTGCAGCGCACCGCAAACACGACAGCTTTCACTCGTTCCGCATCCTCCTGCGCATTCCGAAGCATGGATGCAATGAATGGCTTCGCCGGGTCTTTTCCCCAGCAGCTTGTAAAAATCCTTTATGCTGAGTTGACTGAGCAGGGTATGATTGCTATACACGATCTGTCTCTTATCATTGAGAATCGTGACAACATTTGGAAGTGCATTCAGAAGGTCCTTCAAATATTCCAGCGCAATGAGTGTCTTGTGCTGTATTTTCAACTTTTCAGCCGGTTCCCGGTCTGATTGAGCTAATTGGGTGGTCATGTGCTCCCTCCTCTGATTTTTCTGATGGTTTAGTTTTTCGTCTTTTCTTCTCCAGACCAGTAAATATGAGTCTCATTCCCAGGATTAAAAATGTCACAAAGCCGGCCACTAACCCAATATCCGAGAGCAGGCTTTCCGGGATCAGAACTGTAAAGACCGGTAATATGATGCCTGTGACGAGGCTTACTGCACCGGTAAATATTGATAATCTCCGCGTACGGAACGCGAAGAATGCAAGTGATAGAAACGCAAGTCCAAGAATTGTATATGAAGTAATGATATACATCTCCTTCTCCCTGGCCAGTGTAAAAACAGCAACCTTAAGGGCGTCATTACCTCCCAGGTTAAGGTCTCGGGAATTGATAAGGATATCAATGATACTGAAACCCTTTATTCCCGAAACACAGATCATATCGGAAGCAAGGATGAGAAAAAAGCCCGTGAGCCAGGAAAAAAGCCTGTGATAGGGATTCAGCAAAACAATAAATGTAGATGCAGATACCGTTAAGATTAAAGCAGTGATCAACCACGTTATCGAATTAATCCTGAGAAGAAATACATTATCGGTCAGATATTCCAGATCTTCCGTAAAACTCGAAAAGAAACTCACAAATTCAAAACGGGTTAGTATCGTCGCAATGATAGAAAGACCTGCGAAGATGGAAAAGACACCTGTGATGACTTCTGTATTTCTTGTATTTTGACCCGTAACTGGCATGGGTGCAAAATAATAAAATTTTAGATTATTCCTTTGAAATAGTAAATTTGATTAATTTTGTGCGTCAATAAATCGGGGATATGAAGTATTTATTTATGATGATGATAATAAGCAGTCTGTTCATTGGCAGACTTTTATCCCAAACAGCTGATTTAGTTAACATTCCTTCTGGAATTCAGGGTGACATTCTCACAAATCTTAAGAAAACCTCCCCGAATTTTGGAACCGTAACCATAACCATGGATGCCGGAATCGAGGATAATTATTATAAAGACCTGATCTATAATCAGAAAAATAAGGGTATTAAAGGCTACAGGATCAGGATCTTCACTGGTTCCGGTAACGCCTATGAAGAAGCAAAAAAGTCCCGGGCACATTTTTTGAGTCTGTATGAGAATATTGGCGCCTATATTGAATATGACGCTCCGGATTATAAGGTATATGTTGGCGACTGCAGGACGAGGTCTGAAATACTCCGTTTGTATTTCCGCATTAAACCAAATTATCAGAATGCTTTTTGGGTTTCACACGATATAAATATCGATAAGAATTATTAAAGGAAGGAACCGGATGAGTGACGAAATAAAACATAAATGTGGGATTGCCCTGGTCAGGCTTAAAAAACCGCTCGAATACTATCATCTGAAATACGGTACATGGCAATATGGTCTCCAGAAACTGTATATCCTGATGGAAAAGCAAAGAAACAGAGGCCAGGACGGGGCAGGGATTGTGAGTATGAAGTTCGATATGCCGGCCGGTTACAAGTATTTTAGCCGTGAGAGATCTACGAACGTGTCGGCCATTAATATCGTTTTTGAAAATATATACAAGCGGTTCCAGAAGGTTGAGAAGAAGAATGCGCAATTGTTGAATGATGTTCACTGGGCTAAACTTAACCTTCCTTTCGTCGCCGAAACCTACCTTGGTCATCTGAGGTACGGCACCTTCGGTAAAAACAGTCTCGATAATGTCCATCCCGTAATGCGTCAGAATAACTGGAAATCGAGGAACCTTGTCCTGGCCGGTAATTTCAACCTTACAAACGTCGATGAACTTTTCGAACTGCTTATCGAGCTCGGCCAATCGCCAAAAGATTACTCCGATACGGTTACCATGCTCGAGAAGATGGGGCATTTCCTGGATCAGGAGAATCAAAGACTTTTCGACAAGTTCAAAAACCAGGGATATACCAATGTCGATATTTCAAATCTCATTGCCAAGAATGTAGATATTGCAAGAGTTCTCCGCGATGCAAGTAAGCGCTGGGACGGCGGCTTCGTTATCGCTGGTATGATCGGTCATGGCGATTCATTCGTATTCCGCGATCCGTGGGGTATAAGACCTGCATTTTATTACCATGATGATGAAATTGCCGTAGTAACCTCCGAAAGACCGGTAATTCAGACAGCCCTGAATGTGACTTATGATAAGATCGAGGAAGTACCCCCGGGTCATGTGGTGATCATCCGAAAAAACGGCGAGATAAGCGTAGAACAGGTCCTGGAACCCAAAGAAAGGAGATCATGCTCGTTCGAACGGATATACTTTTCCAGAGGTACAGATAAAGACATCTATAATGAACGGAAAAAACTCGGTGAACTGATTGTTCCTGAGGTTCTTGAAGCCATTGGCAACGACATCGACAATACCGTATTTTCATTCATACCAAACACCGCTGAATCTGCTTTTTACGGCATGATCAAAGAGGTTGAGAATGTACTCATCAGGGAGAAAAAGGACGTCCTTCATAAAAGAAGGGACGAACTCACTGAGGACGAACTCTTCAAGATTATGGCCCGTCGCCCAAGGATTGAAAAGGTAGCCATTAAAGACCTTAAGCTGAGAACTTTCATTTCTCAGGATAAAGGCAGGAACGATATGGTAGGACATGTTTACGACATTACCTACGGAACCCTCCGCAGGGGTATTGATAACCTTGTCGTAATCGATGATTCAATCGTCAGGGGAACAACACTCAAACAAAGTATCCTTAAAATCCTCGACCGTCTGGGACCCAAAAAAATTGTGGTGGTTTCTTCTTCACCCCAGATCAGGTACCCCGACTGTTATGGCATCGATATGGCGCGCCTTGGCGATTTTATTGCCTTTAAGGCTGCCATCGCCCTGCTTAAAGAACGGGGCAGGGATAATATTATCAATGAGGTTTACCGTAAATGCCGCGGACAGAAGGATCTTCCTAAGGAAGAATTCGTGAACTATGTAACGGATATATACAAAACCTTTACCGATAAGGAAATATCAGCCAAGATAGCCCAACTGCTTAAGTCCTCCGACGTAAAAGCAGAAGTTGAGATCGTGTACCAAACCATCGATAACCTCCACAAAGCATGTCCGAACGATCTTGGCGACTGGTATTTTACTGGGGATTATCCGACACCGGGAGGAAATAAAGTGGCTTCGACTTCATTTATTAACTTTATCGAAGGCATTAACCGCAGAGCTTATTGATCCTCTTCCTCCAGCCTTTCATTCGGAGTATAGCTGTTTATATGACGCTCAACTTTCTGTTTGTACAGATCGTTGATGGTGATCAGGATCGCGGTTTCCTCAACATTCCCGAAGTAGGGATTACTTACCGTACCAAATGTCCTAAGTGAAGGCGACAGATTCATATATGCATTGATCAGGGGAGGGATATTTTCACCGAAAGCCCTGACATTCTGAGAAAGGACTTTATAATCTTCCATGTAGTTGTCGTTTACAAAGATCTTCTCCATCTCCTTTCGGTTAATGTTCGTTTCAAGAGGGATAAGCGGTGTAACAAGTTCCTCATTGTCGGGAAAATGCTTTTCAAGAAAATACAGGATCAGGTTCCTTGCCCGTTGATTGTAATTTTTATACATCGTCACCTTACCGAAAAAATACTTCATATCGGGATAATCAAAGACCAGCGTTCCCAAACCATCCCAAAGATTATCCAGGGCGAAAAGGGCTTTGCTCATCCTGTTTGTGGACTGGTAATCGGGCTGTACGAACGACCGTCCCAGTTCAATCGTGAAGGGAAGGTATTCGTCTCTGAATTTATCAGAGAAATGAAAGAGCTTTGCCGTAGCCAGCTTGATCTCCCCGTCATCACGGCAGTTGGTGTCATCACAAATGTGAAACCGGTATCCGCCAAGGATCTCTTCTTCCGAAGGATCCCATACGATGAGTTGTTTGTAGGCCACTTCCCCAGTATCGTAGTCGTCAATATCAACGGCTTTGCCCGTACCTCCACCCGCAGCACGAAATGTCAGCTCCCTCAGTCGGCCAATCTCACGCATTATATTCGGAGAGTCCTGATTGGTAATGATGAAGAGCTGATTACCGGCATTGTTGGTACGCCTGATAAACTTGTCTCTGGTGAGTTCTTTCAGCAATTTTGCTTTTGATACCGGAGGGATGATGTTTTCCATATTGATCGATTTTGAATCAACAAATTTAATGAAAAATGATGTATGCCACAGCCTCGACCAAAAATTATCATTTATCGGGGTCGAACGGGGAAATATTTCCGTCAGCAAGGCTGTAAACATAATTCTGCATCTTTTTTGCCCATTCAACAGGTTTATACCTTTTGTCAATTACCTGATGTTTAATAGGATAACCAATTGTTATCATAATATGTTCTTTGCGGTGACGGTAAGTTTCGTCGGGCAGAAGCATCATTTCGAAGTTGGACTTAATACCCAGAAATTTTCTCAGATTTGCCAGCATATAAAAGTGGTTTGTGCATCTTCCACTAACATGGACAGGTACGATATCACGTTTTGAAGAAACAGCTTTGGTTATAAAATTCTTCTTCCATTCAGGATCTCTGATCACCCCCTTTCTACGCCTGGATACCAGCCCTGCAGGGAATGTAAGCACTTGATTGTCAGACCCGAATACCTCATCAATCATCCGCACCGCATCGAAAGACTGTTGACCGTGTTTGTTTATCGGCACAAAAATACCGTCCATCATACGGAAATTCATCAATATATCATTAACCAGTACCTTCAGATTATGGTACTTCTTCTGGAGTATACTGACGAGGATCAAACCATCAAATCCGCCCAAAGGATGGTTCGATACAAAGATGAACCGACCATCTGCAGGCAGGTTTTCTTCCCCCCGTATTTCCATCCTGATGTTGAATTCCAGGAGAACAGCTTCAGCAAAATCCAGCCCACGCTTATTTCCGTGCCTCTCAATAATGGTATTCACGAATTTGAGATGCACAAGCCGTTCAATGAAACCATAGACAAAGCCTGGGATGTACTTCGCCAACAGGGGATTCTTTTCCCTGAAAACCTGCTTTATATCTATTGGACCTAAGATAGATTCACTTGTTCTGTCGGACATATTTCTCCGTTAAGATTGGGGTGATCAAAAATACAAAAAATGATCGGATCCGGAAGCTTATTGCCATTATTACAGACTTTAACACAATGGGAGAAACTGGAAAAGTTATGAACAATGTGAAAAAAAGTGGGATAAAGTGGTGTAAAGTGGGGGAAATTTGTGTTATTTTTACATCTTATAGTAACTGTATACTCATGATAACCTTTATCGGGGACTATAGCGTCAAGGTTGATGCAAAAGGCAGGGTGTCTCTTCCGTCTGCGTTTAAACGGCAGATGAAGGAGAGTTACCAGGAGGGCTTTGTGCTTAAGCGCGACGTATTTGATAAATGCCTTATCCTCTATCCGATGAAAGAATGGGAGAGACAGAATCAGCTAATCAGGTCCAGGACAAATCCTTACAATAAGGAGCACAGCCGGTTCCTGAGGATGTTTTTCAGCGGAACCGCCGAAGTGATCCCCGATGCAAACAGTCGTATCCTTATTCCAAAGCGTCTTACGGAATTTGCAGAGATTGAGGATGAGGTTGTTCTTGCAGGCCAATATGGAAAGGTGGAGATTTGGTCCGCGAAAAATTATGAAAGTGTTAGCAAAGCTGATGATGAATTTGCCTCTATGGCGGAAAAAATACTAGGTGGGTCCTTTGAACAAACGAATGAGGAATGACCTATCACAAACCGGTTCTATTAGAAGAAAGTGTACACGGACTTAATATTAAACCAGAGGGAATTTATGTCGACCTGACCTTTGGTGGCGGGGGTCATTCCCTCAGAATTCTTGAAAATCTTGGTAAAAAAGGAAGGCTTTTAGCCTTCGATCAGGATATTGATGCAGAGCAAAATTCACCTGCCGATCCGCGTTTTACATTCATTCATTCGAATTTCCGGTTTTTGAGAAATTTCCTCAGTTTTTATAAGATCAGTGCTGTAGATGGCATTCTTGCTGATCTCGGTATTTCGTCCCACCAGGTGGATGAACGTGAAAGGGGCTTCACATTTATGCAGGATACCGGCCTCGATATGAGAATGAACCGGGGCACCGACCGCACTGCAGCGGATGTGCTGAATAGCTATGAAGCAACCGCACTTGACAGGATTTTCAGGGAATATGGGGAGGTCAAGGGATACCATCACCTCACCAAACTGATTATCCGCCGAAGAGAAGAAAAACCGTTCTCTGAAACTGGTGATTTTATTCGCGCCATCTCATCTTTAGTGCCTGAATACCAAAAAAATAAAATTCTCGCAAAAATTTTCCAGGCGCTCAGGATCGAGGTGAATGATGAAATGGCCGCGCTCAGAGAAATGCTTGAACAATCGGTAAGTGCCCTCACTGCCGAAGGACGGATGGCAATACTTACCTATCATTCACTCGAGGACCGGATCGTGAAGACATTTTTAAAAACGGGAAATCATGAAGGTACGCTGGAAAAGGATTTTTACGGGAATGTGGAAAGGCCTTTCAGACTGATTAACAAAAGCGTCATTACACCCCCGGACGCGGAAATAGAATCCAACCCGAGGGCAAGAAGTGCCAAACTAAGGATTGCAGAGAAAATATGAAATACAGTGAAGAAGAACATATTGAATTTATTGATGAGCGCGAACCTGAAAAGGAGAAAGACACGACTTCATCAGGAAACGGCATTCTTCGGGGGCTGATCGATGGAACATTACTTACCCGCAAGTCCGTCCTCCGTCAGATGCCTTTCGTTTTTTTCCTGGTCTTCCTCGGACTGCTCTATATCAGCAATCGGTACCATGCCGATATGCTGAAACGGAATATTTCAACGCTCAGGTCTGAGACCGGGGAGCTAAGGTCGAAAGCCATTTTTGTTTCGTCGGAGCTCATGAAGCTTAGCCGGCAGACGGAAGTGGCAGATGAAGTGGAGAGAAAAGGGCTGGACCTGAAAGAATCGCAGGAACCGCCGAAAAAAATTGTAGTTAAAAAGAGATAAAAAAACGTGTCCGTCAAGAAAGACATATTATGGCGTGTGGGAGTTGTTTACCTCCTTATGGCACTGACCGCTTTGACGATTGTCGGGCGCACTGTCTGGCTTCAGTTCTGGGAGCGCGACAAATGGTCGGTGAATTCTGAAACAGCTCCCATCAAACAGGTGGCCATCGAGGCAAACCGCGGCGATATATACAGTGCTGACGGAAAACTCCTGGCTGTTTCTGTGCCCTACTATGACATCAGAATGGACATGACTGTTGACGGTCTTAACGATGACGTTTTTTACGAAAACCTCGATGCGCTTGCCAGGCAGCTCGCATCAACCTTTGGCGACCGGACCTGGCTCGAATACAAAAGGAATATAATCAAGGCCAGGCAGGCCAGGCTTCAGTATTTCCTTGTGAAAAGAGACATTACCTACGATCAGATGATCAAGGCCAAAAACTTTCCGATTTTTAACAGGGGACGGTACAAGGGTGGTGTTCGCTTCATCGAGAGGAGCGAAAGAGTCAAACCCAATGGTTATCTCGCCTCACGTACCATTGGCTCGACTACCCAAAGCGAACGGGGAAACATTGTCGGCCTCGAAGGTGCTTACGATAAGGAGTTGAAAGGAAAGGAAGGGCTTAGATTCATCAAGTGGCTGAAAGGAAATATTCCCGTGCCCCTCTATGATAAAAATGAAGTAGATCCGGAAGACGGCATGGATGTGATCACTACCATCGATCTGAACATCCAGGATGTAGCCGAGAAAGCCCTGTTCAAGCAACTGAAAAAACACAATGCACATCATGGCACTGCCATCCTGATGGAAGTGAAGACCGGCGATATTAAGGCCATTGCCAACCTCGAACGCAGGGAGAATGGGAACTACTGGGAATCGGTCAATTTCGGCGTTGGAGAAAGCACGGTCCCGGGATCTACATTCAAGGCTGCCAGCCTCATGGTGGCACTCGACGACGGCCTGATCAGCATCGATGATTCAGTTACGATCAACAAAGGTGTTACCCATTACTATGGTGTGAAGGTGGAGGACAGTGAAAGAAGCGAAGAGGACCGGATCACCATAAAGCGTGCCTTTGAGATCTCATCGAATGTGGGTATCACCAGGACAATCTACGATCATTACAAGGGCCGGGAAGATCAGTTTATCAAAGGTCTTTACGATCTGGGCCTGAACAGGAAACTAGGCCTGGAGATTATGGGTGAAGGTGAACCCTTCATTAAATCGCCGTCATATTCCGACTGGTCGGGAGTATCGTTGCCCATGATCGCCATGGGGTATGAACTCACCCTGACACCAATGCAGATCCTGGCTTTCTACAATGCCATCGCCAATGGCGGCAAGGAGATAAAACCCAGGTTTGTCAAGGAAATCAGGTACCGGGGCGACAGGGTTAAGCGATTTGATCCCGTGGTACTGAATCCATCGATATGTACAGCGAAAACGCTCGAAGATATGCATTCCATGCTGAATGGAGTGGTGGAAAACGGAACGGCCCGCAGGTTGAACAAATCTGATTTCAAGATCGCAGGAAAAACCGGTACTGCCCAGATTCCCGACAAGAAAACCGGTTATGCCGTGAAATCCAGGATTACCTATCAGGCTTCTTTCGTGGGGTATTTTCCGGCCGAAAATCCAAAGTACAGCTGCATCGTTGTAATCAATTCACCATCAAACGATATTTATTATGGCAGCCTGGTCGCCGGGCCTGTATTCGAGGAAATTGCGAATAAAGTCTATGCCACCCAGCTTGATATTCACGATCCGGTAAACAGCCCCGGTCGTCCCATCGTGGCAGAAGCACCGTTTTCCAAAAGCGGATCCTGTTATGAACTTGAGCAGACACTCTCTTCACTTGGTATCTCTGTTGAAGATGAGAGTGCGGGCCATACCTGGGTATCCACCCAGTCCGACGGGGATACTGTCAGGATACTGCCCAGGCAGATACAAAAAAATCTTGTGCCAAATGTAAAAGATATGGGCCTTAAAGACGCAGTCTACCTTCTGGAGAAGTCGGGATTGAAGGTCAGGGTGAACGGAAGGGGCACAGTACGCGGCCAGTCGATATTGCCCGGTTCGATAATACAGCCGGGTCAGACCATAAACCTTGAAATGAGCCTTAGTGACAGCTGATGAAGAATATTGACGACATATTGAAAGGATGCACGGTATCAGGCATAAAGGGCAGTCGTAAGACTCTTACCGGTCGGGTTGTCTTTGATTCAAGACAGGCAGGGCAGGGAGATCTTTTTGTGGCAGTCAGGGGAACGACTGCCGACGGCCACGACTTTATTCCGGCGGTGGTCGCCCAGGGTGTGGAATTTGTCGTTTGTGAAGCTTTTCCCGCGGAGATGGCAGCGTCTGTTTGCTATATACGTGTTGAGAACTCACATTCAGCCCTTGCGCTGATTTCTGCGAATTATTTCGGCAATCCGTCACGCGACATGAAGCTGGTGGGTGTGACCGGAACAAACGGAAAGACTACCGTAGCCACTCTTTTATATAAGATTGCCAATGGTCTTGGTTTCAAAGCCGGATTGATTTCCACCGTAACCGTACGGTTTAACGGCCACTCCAGGGCAGCAACTCACACCACGCCAGATCCTGTGCAGCTGCAGTCTGTAATGCGTGAGATGGCAGATGCGGGCTGTGAATTTGTATTTATGGAGGTGTCCTCACATGCTATCCATCAAAAGAGGATAGACGGCATCCATTTCCGTGGTGGCATATTTACAAACCTCACTCATGACCACCTCGATTATCATGTCACGTTCAGGGATTATCTGGAGGCCAAAAAAGCATTTTTCGATCATCTTCCTTCATCGGCATTTGCCCTGGTCAATACCGATGACCGAAACGGGAAGGTGATGGTTCAGAATTCCAGGGCAACGGTCTATACCTATGCCATCAGAAGCATGTCCGATTTCCATGGGAAGATTCTTGAAAGTCACTTTGAAGGTAATCTGCTTGAAGTGAACAAGCATGAGTTCTGGACCAGGCTTCCCGGGTTGTTCAATGCCTATAATATTCTTGCCGTATATGGCGCCGGCATTCAGCTTGGATTTGATGAACTGGAACTTATGGAACAGATCAGCCTGTGCACTGCTGTTGACGGACGGTTCGAAATTATCAGAAAAGATGGGGGCCCCACGGCCATTGTTGACTATGCACATACACCTGATGCCCTCGAAAATGTGCTCAACACGATCCGTGGTATCAGAAAAAAGAATGAACAAATCATCACCATCGTGGGTGCAGGCGGGAACAGGGATAAGACGAAACGGCCAGAGATGGCAAGAATAGCCGCTGAACTGAGCGACAGGGTAATCCTTACTTCCGACAATCCGAGAAACGAGGACCCTGCCGATATTATCAACGATATGAAAGCCGGCCTCAGCGCTGACCTGGCAAAGAAAGTCGTCATCATTTCCGACAGGGATGAGGCCATTCGGGCAACATGCGCCTTCGCGATGCCCTCCGACATCATATTACTGGCAGGTAAAGGGCATGAAACCTACCAGGAAATCAAGGGGGTGAAACATCATTTTGATGACAGAGAAAAATTACATCAATATTTAAATATATAGCTGATGCTTTACTATTTATTTGGATATCTTGATAAACTTGACTTTCCGGGAGCTGGTGTTTTCCAGTACATCTCTTTCCGGTCGGCCATAGCATTAATTACATCCCTCGTTATCTCCATGGTTTTTGGTCGGAGCATCATCCGGATGTTGCAGAGAAAACAGATCGGCGAAACCGTCAGAGACCTTGGATTACGCGGGCAGATGGAAAAAACAGGGACTCCGACCATGGGAGGGCTTATCATACTGGGCTCCATCCTCATCCCCACACTTCTTTTCGGGGACCTTACCAACGTCTATATCCAGATCATGCTTCTTACAACACTCTGGCTTGGGCTGATTGGTTTTCTGGATGATTACATCAAAGTCTACAAAAGAAATAAGAAAGGTCTTGCCGGGAGGTTCAAAGTTCTGGGCCAGGTTGGACTTGGGCTTATGGTGGGAATGATCCTGTTTTTCAGTAATGATGTTACCATCAGGGAAAAACAGCGCATATCTGTTATGGAAGCCGTTGAAAGCACGAATCTGGTGGTTGTAGAGAACGGCAGGTACTACAGGGTTGAAGATACGAAGTCGACGTTGACGACCATCCCATTCCTGAAAAACAATGAGTTCGATTATGCCAGGCTGGTGTGGTTCATGAAAGGAGAGGCCTCGCGCTATGCATGGATCGTTTTTGTGCTGGTCGTTATTTTCATAGTGACCGCTGTCTCCAACGGGGCCAACATGACCGACGGCCTCGACGGACTGGCGACGGGCTCGGCGGCGATCATCGGCACTACCCTGGGTATACTGGCCTATGTCTCGGGTAACACCATCATTGCCGATTACCTGAATATCATGTACATCCCGCATATCGGTGAGCTGGTGATCTTTGCCAGTGCATTCATCGGGGCCACAGTCGGATTTCTCTGGTATAACTCATACCCGGCCCAGGTCTTTATGGGCGACACAGGCAGCCTCTCCATTGGCGGCATTATTGCCGTCTTTGCCATTATTATAAGGAAAGAACTGCTGATACCGATACTATGCGGCATATTCCTGGTCGAAAGCCTCTCGGTGATGATACAGGTGAGCTGGTTCAAATATACAAAGAGGAAATATGGGGAAGGACGAAGGATTTTCAGAATGTCGCCTCTTCATCATCATTACCAGATGAAAGGTTACCCGGAAGCCAAGATCGTAACCAGATTCTGGATCGTGGGGATTCTGCTCGCAGTTATAACAATTGTAACACTAAAGATCAGGTAAAAAAAGAAAGAGAAGGATATGGAACAAATTCAGAGAATAGTCATTTTGGGCGCGGGGGAAAGTGGAACAGGTTCTGCGATCCTTGCACAAAACCAGGGCTTTGATGTATTTGTCACCGATATCGGAAAAATAAAACCCAGGTATAAGGAAATGCTGAGTGCCCGTGACATTCCCTATGAGGAGAACAGACATACCGAGAAGCTTATTCTTAACGCCGACATCATTATCAAAAGTCCGGGGATACCCGACAGTTCCGTGATCATACAATTAATTCGCAAGAAAGAAATCAGGATTATCTCAGAAATTGAATTTGCCGGGCAATATACCACGGCAAAAAAAATCTGCATCACCGGAAGTAACGGTAAGACCACCACTACCTCACTCATCCATCACATGATGAGAAAGGCGGGTATGAATGCGGGTATTGCCGGGAATATAGGGACAAGTTTTGCATACCAGGTAGCCACCGAGGACTACGACTACTACGTCCTTGAGATCAGCAGCTTTCAGCTCGACGGAATGTTTGAGTTCAAGGCCGATATCGCCATTCTGCTAAATATCACACCTGATCACCTCGACAGATACGATTACAATCTTCAGAACTACGTTGATTCAAAATTCAGGATCACACAGAACCTTACTGAAGATGAATATTTTGTGTTTTGTTCCGACGATGAGATTACCATCAAGGAACTGGAGCGTATCGTGACCAAAGCCCGTCAGCTGCCATATGCCTTCAACCGTAAAGAAGACGATGTGGCCTGGGTGGATGAGGCAAACTTTATGAGAATAGAATTCGATGATGTCGATTTTTCCATGTCGGTGAATGAACTTGCTTTGAGGGGAAGGCACAACACATATAACAGCATGGCCGCCGGGATCGCAGGAAGTGTATTGAAGATCAGAAAGGAAGTCATCAGGGAAGCACTGATGGATTTCCAGAGCGTTGAACACAGGCTGGAGCCCGTTCTGAAGGTTCATGGCATTGAATTTATTAACGACTCAAAAGCAACAAACGTGAATTCCACGTGGTACGCGCTGGAGAGCATGCACTCTCCGGTGATATGGATTGCCGGGGGTACAGACAAGGGGAATGATTATGAAACGCTGAAGTCGCTGGTACATGAACGGGTCAAGGCACTGATTTGTCTTGGGAAAGACAATACAAAGCTACGTAAGGCTTTTGAAGGCGTTATCGTCGACATTACCGAAACCACATCGATGAAAGAGGCGGTGAAGAAAGCCTATCATCTTGGTAAAAACGGAGATACGGTACTTCTATCTCCGGCATGTGCCAGCTTCGACCTCTTTGAGAATTACGAAGACCGGGGAAGACAGTTTAAGGAGGCGGTCAGGGAACTATAATAAAGATACACAGAGCAAGATATATGATGAAAAGCGTCAGGTATATAAAAGGAGACAGGGTAATCTGGATGGTCATCATCCTGCTGTCCGTTATTTCACTTCTGGCGGTCTATAGCTCCTCTCAGTCATTGGCAATCAGCACGCATGGGGGGAGTACAATTTATTTCCTGATCAAACAGATGATCGTTCTCTGCCTTGGTCTTTTTGTTATCGTTCTTACCCACCATATCCCGTACAGGTATTTTTCAAAACTTTCGCAGTTGTTTTTCTACATGGCTATCCCGTTGTTGGTTGTGACACTGTTCACCGGCAGGGATGTAAATGCCGCACGGCGGTGGCTTGATGTCCCCGGCACCGGTTTTACAATACAGCCTTCCGATTTTGCCAGGATTGCCCTGATCATGTATGTGGCCCGTATCCTGTCGCAGAAGCAGGACAGGCTGAACAAGTTGAAGGAAACCTACCTGCCCTTGCTTGGCGCAGTGCTCGCTGTTTGTCTGCTCATCGTACCGGCAAACTTTTCCACCGCAGCCATCCTGCTTGTCTCAAGCATGATCCTGATGTTTGTAGGCAGAATCCCGGTAAAATTCCTACTACTCACCCTGGCAGGTGCCGCACTGATGTTCTTTCTGCTGATGCAGGGCATGAAAATAATGAACATGGAGGGCAGGGCAGGAACCTGGCGCAGCAGGATCGAAAACTTCAGAAGTAATGAAGACGAAAGTGTAAACAACTACCAGGTCAACAGGGCCAAGGTTGCTATTGTGAATGGCGGCATTTTCGGTCGTGGTCCGGGTAACAGTATACAAAAGGAAAAGCTGCCCCAGGCAAACTCCGATTTTATTTATGCCATTATTATTGAGGAGTATGGTCTTATAGGCGGTATTGCCGTGCTGGCACTTTATCTCTGGTTGCTTTTCAGGGCGGGGCTTATCGTGAGGCGGAGCAGCAGGACTTTTGCTGCCCTTGTATCGATAGGACTGTGCCTGATCATCGTTTTCCAGGCGATGGTCAATATGGCCGTGGCAGTAAATCTCGTCCCGGTAACCGGTCAGCCTTTGCCCTTCATCAGTAGCGGGGGATCATCGGTATTATTCACCTCTATTGCTCTCGGCGTTATCCTGAGTGTGAGCTGGGGCTTGGAAGAAGACAGATTAAAAATGGCGGAAGCCGAAACGGAGAATTATGAAGAATAGCAGGATTATCATCGGTGGCGGCGGTACCGGGGGACATATCTTCCCGGCCATCTCCATTGCCGGCGCACTAATGGAATTGCGTCCCGACACGGAGATCCTGTTTGTAGGTGCCGATAGTAAGATTGAGATGGAAAAGGTCCCTGAAGCGGGCTATAAGATCATCGGCCTGCCGGTGGCCGGCTTTCAGCGGAAAAAGATATGGAAAAACTTCAGCTTTTTTATCCGGCTGTTTCGCAGCGCAAGGAAGTCGGCCAGGATCATTGCCGAGTTCCGTCCTGACATTGCTGTAGGTGTTGGCGGGTATGCAAGCGGACCCATCCTTCGGGCAGCAGCCAAAAATGGCATTCCGATAGTGATCCAGGAACAGAATTCCTATGCCGGGGTAACCAACAGGATTCTGGCTAAAAAAGCATCTAAAATTTTTGTCGCCTACGATGATATGGATACGTATTTCCCTCCCGAAAATATTGTTTTCACAGGCAATCCTGTGAGGCCGGATATACCGGGCAGCAATGAACAGAGAGTGCAGGGGCAAAGGTTTTTTGATATGGTACCGGGAAAAAAAACCGTGCTTGTAATCGGAGGAAGCCTTGGAGCCGGAACCATAAACAAAAGTATTGAGGCCGGCCTTGACATTTTCTCTGACGATATTCAGCTTATATGGCAAACAGGGAAGATTTACTTCGATGAGATCAATGCAAAGGTCGAGCAAATGTATAAGAAAAACATAATGGTCGTACCCTTCATAAAGAATATGGAACTGGCATTTGGTGCTGCCGATGTGATTATTTCCAGGGCGGGAGCGGGTACGATTTCTGAGCTTGCTCTGGTGGGCAAGCCGGTAATTCTGGTCCCCTCTCCGAATGTAGCGGAGGACCACCAGACAAAGAATGCCATGGCACTTGTAAAGAAGAATGCTGCGATACATGTGACCGACAAACAGGCAGAGACATTACTGGTGAAAGAATGCATGGACTTGCTGAAGGATGAAAAGAGAATGGAGGAATTATCAAGAAATATAAAAAAAATGGCGGTTCCAGATGCTGCCAGGCGTATTGCCGAGGAGATCTTTAAACTGTTATGAGGAAACCTGCCAACATAAAGAGAGCTTATTTTATCGGCATTGGCGGTATTGGAATGAGCGCCCTGGCCCGCTGGTTCAATGCCATAGGCATCAGAGTGGCAGGGTACGACCGTGTTTCCACCTCTATTACCGATCAGTTGCAGGATGAGGGTATTTCTGTCCAATTTGAGGAGGATAGCTCAGTCATCCCGGAAGATTTCCGGATACCTGACGGCACACTTGTAGTGTACACACCTGCCATACCGGCAATGCATTCCGGATTGTTATTTTTCAGGGAGCATAAGTTCAGCGTACTCAAGCGTTCCGAAGCCCTTGGCCTGGTCATCGGCGATACCAAAGTACTTGCTGTGGCCGGTACACACGGGAAGACGACCATTTCTGCCATGCTCAGCCACATCCTGAAGACATCGGGCATCAGGGCTGGTGCGTTCCTGGGAGGGATCAGCAAGAATACAGGGACCAATTTCAATTTCGATCCGGAGGCTGAAATCGTTGTGGTTGAGGCTGATGAATTTGATCGTTCCTTCCTTACACTTTATCCTGAAATGGCTGTCATTACAGCCATGGATGCAGACCATCTCGATATTTACGGCAACCGTGAAGCCTTGATTGAGTCATTCAGTCTTTTCGCATCCCAGATAAGAAAAGGGGGCATACTGCTGCTGAAGAAGGGACTTTCCGTTAAAGATGCGGCTCATCTTACCGTTTATACCTATAGCCTTGATGGTGACACAGATTTTTGCGCCCTGAATATTCAGCACAAGGGTTTCACCTTTACATTCAGCCTGAAAACCCCCGGTGGGTTCATCGAGGAACTGCACCCCAGTGTTTACGGAAGGGTGAATATTGAGAATGCCGTTGCTGCCTGCGCACTGGCATGGCTGAATGGCGCCGGGGATGCCGGAATAAAAGGAGGAATGAAAGGGTATAAGGGAGTGAAGAGACGCTTTGATGTTATCATCGACAGACCGGATTGCCTGTTCATTGATGATTACGCACATCATCCCGAAGAACTGAAGGCATTCATCAGCTCTGTCAGGGAAGCACTGCCTGGCAAAAAACTGACCGGGATCTTCCAGCCTCACCTGTATACCCGCACACGTGATTTTGCGCCTGAATTTGCGCAGAGCCTTTCCGCACTCGACGATGTCATCCTGCTCGATATCTATCCGGCAAGAGAAGAGCCGATCGATGGGGTGAGCCCGATGATTATCCTTGACAAACTGGAGAACTCCGGTAAAAGAATCCATTGTGGGAAAGAACAGTTGCTGCAGATGGTGGAAAAAATGAAGCCCGAGGTCCTGCTTACCATGGGGGCCGGCGATATTGACAGGCTTGTTGAACCCCTGAAGAGGCTTTTACTTGACATACTGCCATGAAAAAGGTACTAAACATATTGCTCATTTTCGGCTTCCTGGCCTACATGTTTGTGGTGCTCAGCTTCACCGCTGCACGCAACTCATCGACCGTATGCAGGGAACTCAGGATAAACCTCTTCGATACCACTCAGCAGCGGATTTTATAATAAAGGCGATATCGAAAAGATCCTACTGAGTAACGGAAATCATATCCTGGGATATCCTGTGAATGAGATCAATACAAGAGAACTTGAGGGGAGCCTGCTAAAGAAGCCCTATATCCGGAAGGCAGAAATCTACGCAAGTGTTGACGGCGTCATCAGTGTCGATATCACTCAGCGAAAACCGGTGGTCAGGATCATCACCCCATCCCAGAACAGCTACTACCTTGATGCGGAGGGCTTCATACTGCCGGCCCGGGGCAATTTTGCACCTCATGTGCTTATTGCCAACGGGTATTTTACCGAAGATGCCGATCTGAGAAATGCGCAGAATCTCGACAGTCTCAGCGACAGGGATAAATATGCCGAATGGCTGGGTGCACTGAAACTGGCATCGTTTATTGACCGGAACCGCTTCTGGAGCTACCAGGTGGTTCAAGTGTATTTTGACCGGGACCAGGATTTTGAGCTGATTCCAAGAGTCGGAGCACATCAGATCATCTTCGGAGACGCCGATGATATCGGTACAAAGTTCAGGAAACTGAGGGTACTATATCATGACGGACTCCGCTTTGAAGGCTGGAATAATTATGAAAAGATCAATCTGAAATATAAAAATCAAGTAATCTGCACAAAACGATAACACTATGGCACAAAAAGATCAAATTGTTGCGGCAATTGATATTGGTACTACCAAGATCGTAACGATCGTCGGTCGTATCAATGAAAATGAGCGCCTGGAAGTCCTGGGCATGAGCAAGACAACATCAAAAGGAGTAAAGCGCGGGGTTGTACTCAATATTGAGGAAACTGTAAATGCTATTGAATCTACCGTTCGGGAAACAAGGACGATGTCCGGTGTCCGGTTTAGCGATGTATTTGTCGGTATCGCCGGACAGCACATCAAGTCGATCCGTAACCGCGGATATATTAACAGGGACTCCTATGAAGATGAGATCACCAGGTCGGATATCCGGAAGTTGGTGGAAGATATGTATAAAATACCGGTTGATGTGGGTGAAGAAATCATTCATGTACTTCCCCAGAACTTTATCGTTGACAGTGAGACCGGTGTGAAAAATCCTGTTGGCATGTCAGGCAAACGCCTCGAAGCAAATTTTCATATTGTTGTGGGACAGATCGCTTCAGCAAGAAATATTGAAAAATGCATTAACCGGGTAGGTCTCAATGTTAAACAGCTCATCCTTGAACCCCTGGCATCAAGTGAGGCAGTACTTACCGGTGACGAGAAGGAAGCCGGCGTGGCACTTGTGGATATCGGTGGTGGAACTACTGACGTGGCTGTGTATTATGATGATATCATCAGGCATACCGCCGTCATTCCTTTCGGTGGTAACGTCGTGACCAGGGATATTAAGGAAGGCTGTTCCATTCTTCAGCGCCAGGCAGAATCGCTGAAAGTACAATTCGGCTCAGCACTGGGTGATCTTGCCCAGGAAGACAAGGTCGTGACCATTCCTGGTATCAGCGGTCGCGAACCAAAAGAAATCAGCTTCAAGAGCCTGGCATACATCATCCAGTCGAGGATGGAGGAAATTATCGATGCCGTCATGTACGAGATCGAAAACTCAGGCTTTATGGATAAACTGGCCGCAGGGATCGTGCTTACCGGAGGGGGAGCCATGCTCCGGCATCTGCCGCAGCTTGTCAGGTTCAAAACCGGTATGGATGTCAGGGTCGGATTTCCCAATGAGAGACTGGTGGCCGAAGCGAAGGAAGAAGTGAACCAACCCATGTATTCCACCAGTATCGGACTGCTGCTCAAAGGTTATGAATATCTCCTTGAGCATAACGAAAAAACAGCGGTTGCAGAAAATGAAGCCGCAAAGCTGGCGGAAAATGTAGCAAAGGGGAATGGTAAGAAGAGTCGTTCGGGCGGTAAATTATTCGAATCCTTGAAGAATGCCATTACCGATATCTTTGATGAGGACGGTGCAACGATGTAATATCCTGCCTCTGATAAACGTATTATTAAATGTAAAATAATGTAGCCATGGCTGAAGAATTGATGAATTTTGATTTGCCGGTAGAAAGGTCATCCATGATTAAAGTGGTTGGCGTTGGCGGTGGAGGGAGCAATGCGGTTAATCACATGTACAATAAAGGCATCACCGATGTCAACTTTGTGGTGTGCAATACCGATGCGCAGGCTTTATTGAACAGTCCGGTGACTGTCAAGATACAACTCGGGGAATCGCTTACCGAAGGCCGGGGAGCCGGTAATAAACCGGATATTGGCCGTGAAGCAGCCCTCGAAAATATCGACAGGATCACCGAGGTACTGGGTACAAATACCAGGATGGTCTTTATCACGGCGGGCATGGGAGGGGGTACCGGCACCGGTGCCGCACCTGTGATCGCCAAAGTTGCCCGCGAACTCGGGATTCTTACTGTTGCCATAGTGACCATACCTTTCGGCTTCGAAGGACAACAAAGGATAAACCAGGCCATTGAGGGAATCAATGAGATGCAGAAATACGTAGATTCACTTCTTGTCATTAACAATGAAAAGCTGAGGGAGATTTACGGGAATCTGAAGATTTCCCATGCCTTTTCCAAGGCCGATGACGTTCTTGCTACTGCCGCCAAAGGGATCGCCGAGATCATCACAGTCCACGGCTATATCAATGTTGACTTTGCCGACGTGCAGACGGTAATGACCAACAGTGGTGTGGCCATCATGGGATCAGCAATGGCCAGCGGTGAAGACAGAGCGATAAAGGCGATCGAACAGGCACTCACTTCTCCTTTGCTCAATAATAACGATATTACCGGCGCAAAAAGCATCCTCCTGAATATCACCTCCGGAAACGAGGAAATCAGTATGGACGAAGTTGGGGAGATCACCGATTATGTGAACCAGGCAACCGACAAATCTGCCCTCGTAATATGGGGTACCGGGAATGACGATTCACTCGGCGACAGCATAAGTGTTACCATCATCGCCACAGGCTTCGGCACGAATAGTATTCCGGAACTGTATGCAGCAAAAAAACACTACGACAAATATCCCCTCCGCGATAATCTGAAGAATTCGGAGGTGAGATCAGTTTCCGGGGAATTTGAAATCAGAGACAAGGCAGGTGCCGGTGAAAACGTCCACCAGGGAATCTTCGAATTTAAAAATAAGGATGAAAGTGCGGAACAGTATATCCTGTACGAAGACCATAAGGACAAAAAGGGAAAAAAACCCGATGATGATTCCCAGAAAAGGGAAGAACGTGTGAAACGGCTCAAGGAAGTTCAGGAGCGGCTGAAACAGGCAGGGTATAATCCCGGAAGTGAAAATGAAACCATTGAACAACTGGAAAATGAACCCGCCTACCTCAGGAAAAAAATTCCCATTAAGCCTGAAAAACCTTCCGCTGAATCCAATGTCTCGAAGTATAAACTTACGGAAGATGAAGACAAAGGAGGGCCGAAACTCCGCGAAGACAATTCCTACCTCCATGATAACGTAGACTGAATAAATAATTAAAAACTATGTCATACAGTGATATCATCAGTGAAGACCTGAAGCAGTCAATGAAAAACAGGGAGAAGGACAAACTTGAAGCCCTTCGTGCCGTTAAGACAGCCTTTACCCTTGCCAGGAGCAGCAAGGGAGCTAATTATGTACTTTCTGAAGATGAAGAGATTAAGATCATGCAAAAACTTGTTAAGCAGAGAAGGGAATCTGCCGACATATATGCGGAACAAAACAGGCAGGAGCTGGCTGACAAGGAACTTCTCGAAATATCCTTCATTGAAGCATACCTGCCCGAGCAGATGAGTGAAGCCGACATAGAAAAATATATTGCAAGGCTCATCAGTGAGACTGGTGCCATGGGTATGAAGGACATGGGGATCATCATGGGCAGGGCAACAAAAGAGCTCTCAGGTAAGGCCGAAGGAAAAATAATATCAGGAATCGTCAGAAAACTGCTTTCCTGAAACATACCTTTTCACCCGTCCCCCTTCCTGGGAAACCGAAATCAATATCCCGCTTTCATCATCAATGGAAAAATCTGCCGTCTTTTCCCCGGAATTTATATCTTTGTAGCTGAAAATGAACCGGATAAATCCGGATTCACGATATGTGCATAAATGATGAACCTCGTTATTGACTTTGGTAATACCATCACAAAGATTGCTGTCTTCTCGAATAATGAGCGTATCCTGCTACGCAGGGAAAAGAATCTTACCACAGAAATCATCAGGGAAGTCATGGAAAAATTTCCAGCTCTCCGGCGGACCGTTATATCCTCTGTGACCAGTCAGGCAGGTGAAATTTCGGATTATCTCAGGACTACGTTCGATTTTTTTCTGGAGCTTGATCATAATACTGCTCTGCCAATCAGTAATTTATATGAAACACCTGCCACGCTTGGTTACGATCGCATTGCCGATGCTGTAGGGGCAAATACTATTTTCCCGGGTAAGAACGTTCTCGTTATTGACGCAGGGACGGCCATCACTATCGATCTTGTTACTCAGGATGCAAAATTCATAGGAGGCAATATTTCGCCCGGTGCCGGTACCAGAGCACGGGCACTCAACACGTTTACCGACCGGCTCCCCCGAGTAGACCTTGAAGGGGAATATCCCCTGCTGGGAAGGAAGACTGAGGAAGCGATCAGGGCCGGTATCCTTAATGGTATCGTCTTCGAACTTGAAGGGTATATCCATAGATTGAGCGGTGAGTACGATGATTTGCAGATAATTTTAACAGGGGGTGATGCGAATTACTTTGATAAAAAACTAAATTATTCCATCTTTGTGCATTCTTATTTAAATCTTACCGGACTTAACCGAATATTGGATTACAATGCAATATAAAATCAAATATTTACTGGTAACGGCCCTGGCCCTACTGTCGTTCAGTGCCTTTTCCCAGATAAACACCTATTCCCCATATTCAAGATTCGGTTTAGGCCAGCTGACAGTACCCGGACTGGGCCAAAGCTCAGGAATGGGGAACGCCGGCATTGCCCTAGGATCCACGAATCAGATCAATTACATCAACCCCGCATCCTATTCAACGATCGATACGATGTCGTTTATCTTCGACTTCGGTATTGCCGGAAGCAGCACGAAGTACAAGTCGAACCTGACCCATACAAAACTGAATAATTTTAATCTTCAACATATTTCCATCGGTTTCCCGGTTACAAAATGGTGGAAAGCTGCTGCCGGGATTACCCCGTTCAGCTCTGTAGGATATAAGATCAGTGAGGAGAAAACGATCGAAGGCGTAGGCAATGTAAGTTATTATTATAACGGAAACGGAGGCCTTAGCAAATTCTTTATCGGATCTTCCGTGACCCTTTTTAAACACCTTTCCCTGGGGGTGAACATGTCCACACTCTTTGGGTATATCGAAAACGAACAACAGGCACAGTTTCTTGATATCACCGGGTCTTCAGCAACCCATTTCAGTCTTAGGGACGATATTGGTGGCATCATGTTCAATTTAGGCGCCAGGTATACACAGACCTTTGCCGACAAGTATTTCATCACCCTTGGAGCGATTTTCGATAATGAAACAAAATTGAAAGATACAAGGACCTACCTGGTGCAAAATACTTTCCCGGGCGCAGGATTCAATTTGCCAATTGATACGACGTATACCATTAATGATGGTGACACTACCGCAACTACAATACAATACAGAGCGTATAACCCCGATCAGGAGAGAATTAACCAGGTGACAGATGGTTCTGTGATTTATCCAAAAAATTTCGGCATGGGCATCGCCTTTGGTATCAAAGATCGCCTGACGATAACCGGAGATTACTATTCGCAACAATGGAGCAAAAGCCGGATCCTTGGTAAAACGGACTCGCTTACCAATTCCTCAGCGATGAGATTTGGTATGGAGTTGGTGCCCAATCCGACAGCACTAAGAGGCTATCTAAATCATGTACATTTCAGGCTTGGTGGTTATTATTCAAACAGCTATATTCGCATTCGTGGTGAACAGCTCAATGATTATGGCATAACTTTTGGAGTAGGACTACCATTCAAAAATACGAATACCACTTTTAACCTGGGTGTGGTTCTTGGCCAAAGAGGAACTTTGAATAACAACCTGATAAAGGAAAACTATGAAATCTTTAATGTGAGCCTTGTTTTACAGGATTTCTGGTTTTTCAAACGAAAATTTGACTAACAATACCGAAAGAGCCATGAAAACAATTGGATTGAAAACGATACTCATTGCGATATCAGTAATTTTGCTTGCTGTGCCAGCGTTTTCGCAGGATGAGAATGTGACGGAATCAAAAGATAGTGGTGACTGGCAGCAGAATGAGACCTGCCTTAGAAACCTCTCATTGTACTACGAATTTTATAAGCATAAAAATTACGAAGACGCGATCAACCCCTGGAGAATTGTGTACCAGGAATGCCCTGAATCGAGAGAAAGTCTGTTTGCTTATGGTGTGATCATGTACAGGTACTTCCTCGAGAAAACAAATGATGAGGCAAAAAAAGCCGCCTTTGCCGACACCATGATGATGATATATGATAAGCGGATGCAGTACTTCCCTAAAAGCCGTGGTGATGTTCTTGGAAGGAAAGGGGTGGACCTGCTCCGTTACCAGCGCCAGGAAGGTGAAGAATTTATCAAGGAGGGATATAAATTGCTGAAAGAATCCATCGAGATCGAAAAAACAGGCTCCAGTCCGGTTGTGCTTACTACCTTCATGTCTGCAGCCATTACCTTGTTTGCGGATGGTAGCCTTGATAATGAAACCGTGATCAACGATTACATGACGGTTTCCAATGCTCTTGATATGCAACTTGCAAAGAAGCCGACAACAGGAGTGAAGAAGGCTAAGGAGACCATCGACCAGAATATCAAAGATGCCAAAGTGATGACCTGTGAATCCATTACCAGTATCTTCGGCCCTAAGTATGATGCTAACAAAGATGATATAGATTTTCTCACCAAGATACTGGGCTTTATGACGGATGCAGAATGTGAAGACGAACCACTCTACGTCAAGTCGTCCGAACAATTGTATGCAAAACAGCCCTCTTCAAAATCTGCGTATAACCTGGCAAGACTTTTCCTGAAAAAAGAAGATTTTGAAAAAGCCGGCAAATATTATATGGAAGCCATCGATAAATCTGATAATGCTGAAGACAAAGCCGGTTACTACTATGAGCTTGGCGCCATAACCCTGAATATGAACAAACCTCAGGAAGCTGCCCGGTTTGCCAGTCAGGCTATTGAACTCAGACCTTCATGGGGCGATCCCTATATCCTTCTCGGGAAATGCTACGTTTCCGGTAACAATGCCCTCGGTGATGAATTCGAGAGGAGAACAGCATACTGGATTGCCGTGGATATGTTCAGGAAGGCAAAAACCGTTGACCCGAACGTATCCGGTTCGGCCGGCCAACTCATCAGCGATTACAGCCAGTACTTCCCCACCAAGGAAGAACTCTTCTTCAGATCCATCAGCGAAGGCGACTCTTACACCGTGGGCGGATGGATTAACAAAACGACCACCGCACGAGCTAAAAGCTGATAAAGACATTGAAATATAACTTTCACAATATTGAATACTCCCTTCTGAAACTCCTGTTCATCACAGGAGTTTCTTTGCTTTTTGTTTCCTGTGAGAACGATATTGAGAAAATAAACTCTATTACCAATTCTTCCGAAATGCCGGAGGTTTCAGCCAGTAATGTCGAAGTTCTCTACAGTGATTCCGGCTTTGTTCAAATGAAGCTTACTGCCGAAGTGATCAAGCAGTTTTCAAACATTGAAAAACCCTATATTGAATTTCCCGAAGGCATATATGTCCGGTTTTACGATGACAGCCTGAATGTAGAATCGGAAATAAGGGCAAATTATGCCATCTACCATACCGATGAAAAACTCTGGGAGGCAAGGGGAAACGTGGTAGCCAACAATCTTGAGAAAGGGGAAAAACTCAATACGGAAGAACTTTTTTGGGATGAAGACAAGAAAACGATTTACTCAAACAGCTTCTCTCGTATTGAAACGCTTGACGGAACATTTTACGGGCAGGATGGTTTTGAATCAAACCAGCGTTTCTCAAAATGGAGACTGAAAAGTTCCAGGGGGACGGTAAATTTTAAAGATGAACCGGCAAATGAGCAGAAAAGCCCTTGAAGTACTTTGGCTCGCGTTGGCTGTATTATCTCTGGGAGCAGGTGTTTTTAAAACTTATACCGAAAGCTTCAGGGATAGTTACCAGTTTTTTGTTATATTTCTTGTTGCTGTGTTTATCTTTTCATTGAGAAGAAGGCAGCGTCGCAATTCAAAGCTTTAACTGACCCGTTCCGGATTTTCGTCCGGAAGCGTGGCAAGAAGATTAATATATGTCCCCGATCGTCGTCATCATACTGAGTCTTGTATTCTCTGCTTTCTTCTCGGGAATGGAAATTGCTTTCGTTTCCTCAAACCGGCTAAAGATTGAACTCGACCGTAAACACGGGCTGTTTTCATCCAGAATAATTGACATCTTCCTCAAAAATTCAGAGCATTACATTGCCACCATGTTGGTGGGAAACAACATTGCTCTGGTGATTTACGGATACTTTGTAGCCAGATTGCTGGGACCTTTTCTTCAGACCAGGATGGGCATCCATAACGAAATTGCCATTCTCATCCTACAAACAATCGTGGGTACCCTCGTCATTTTGCTGACGGCCGAATTCCTTCCCAAAACCATCTTTCGCAGCCGGCCAAATCTCATGATGAATATTTTTTCCGTGCCTGTACTGGTTTTTTATGTTTTTCTCTTCCCTGTTACAATCATTACTCTTTGGATCACCAATTTTGTCATGCGGGTTTTTATGGGCATAAAGGTAAGGTCGAGAAGCATACATCATAACCCTGTCTTTGGCCGCGTGGATCTGGATCACCTTGTAAGTGAAAGCCAGTCAGAAGTAGAAAGAAGTCTCGAGAATAAGCCAGAAAAGAAGATATTTCAGAATACACTTGAATTTTCAAAGCTTAAGATACGTGATTGTATGGTGCCCCGTACTGAAGTTGAGGCTATCGAAATAAACAGCCCGGTTAGCGAACTCAAACAAAGGTTTATCGAGACGGGTTTTTCTAAGATCCTGGTGTACGAAGATTCCATCGACCGCATCATCGGTTATGTAAACTCAAAGGAACTTTTCCGCCACCCGCCGTCTATCCGTTCCAAACTTGTCAACCTGTCAATTGTCCCGGAGACCATGCAGGTGAACAAATTGTTCAGAAAGCTAATCCGGGAAAGAAAAAGTATTGCCCTTGTCGTGGATGAATACGGCGGAACATCAGGCATTGTAACCCTGGAGGATATCATTGAAGAAATCTTCGGCGAGATTGAGGACGAACATGATATCTCTGAATTTGTAGAGCGACAGATCAATGACTATGAATTTATCTTCTCCGGCAGACTTGAGATCGACTACCTGAATGAGAAATTTAAACTCAATATTTCTGTATCCGATGAGTATGATACCCTCGCCGGCCTGATCATTCATTATTATGAGAACATCCCAAAACTGAATACCAGGGTGATCATCGTGCCCTATCAGTACCGGATACTGAAAGTAAGCCAGACAAGGATTGAACTGGTGTATGTTAAACGACTTACAGAGTTGTAAATCTTAGGAGAAAATTGGATGTCTCTGCAACAGTCCCTGCCTCCGGCATCCCTGAGTTCAATTCCGACCCGCTATTCAAGGGCAGCCTGTAAAATTGCCCTATCTCTTTCTAAACAAAGGCTTAAATACCGCAGAATTAATGTTTTCAATTTGCATGATTCACAATTGAAATTACTATATTCGTAGCCTGAAAAAAAATTAGATTAAATCAAGTTTCGTTAAATGGCAACTTTACAGAAAATAAGGAACAAAGCCGGTGTACTTGTGGCAGTGATTATTGGTATGGCTCTCCTGGCTTTTATTCTCGGAGACCTTCTCAATTCGGGCCCTTCAGTATTCAACAGGAACCGGTTACAGGTGGCAGAAATTGATGGTAAGTCTGTCAATTATATGGATTATAATGCCCAGATCGAACAATTGTCGGAATTCTACAGGGCCAATTACCAGCTCCAGTCACTCGACCAGGAGACCCAGGACCGGGTACGGCAGGAGGTATGGCAGAATACGGTCAGGGATATCGTTCTGAACAAGCGGATCAGCAAACTCGGCATCGGTGTAAGCGTTGAGGAACTCAAAACAATGTTGCTGGGTGATTCAATCAACACCGGCGGCTCAAATGTGATCATGGATGAACCGCACCCCATCGTAAGGCAGATGTTCACCAATCCTGAAACCGGGGAATTCAACAGGTATCAGATGATGAACTATTTCAATGCTATCAGCAACGACGTCTATAAAAACGAACGGAAACGCTGGATTTATATCGAAAATCAGATCGTGGATGAAAGGCTGAGCCAGAAGTACTTTACACTTGTGAGAAAAGGCCTGTCACCGAATTCTCTCGACGCAAAGGAATACGCGCTGGAAACGGCATCAACCGCTAATTTTAGTTTTGTATACCTGCCGTTCAATACCATTCCCGATAATGAGGTAAGCGTAAGCGATGGAGATATAAAAGACTACTACGAAAGCCACAAGCATCAGTACAAACAGGAAGAATCCAGAAGCCTGGAATATGTGGCATTCAATATAGAGCCGTCACAGAAAGATGATCAGAATGCTAAAGATTATGTAGAACAGAACAAGGCCTCCTTTGTAAGGGCTGAAAACCCTATTGATTATGTGAACAGTAATTCCGACATCCCATATAAGGATGAGAACTACGGCTATAATGACCTTGCCGAATCCATCCGTGATTCCATATTCAACGCCGGCCCGGGTTTTGTCGCAGGACCTTACTTTGACAACGGATCCTATAAACTTACGCGGCTTTTGAATTTTACCCTTGTACCGGATTCAGTAAGGGCACGCCATATTCTCATCAGCCTCTCGGTACAGAGAGATGATCAGCGTGCAAAAGATATTGCCGACAGCTTGAAGAACCTCATTGATCATGGCCAGGATTTTGCAGCACTCGCCAGTGAGTTTTCATCAGATCAGTCGAATCGTCAGATCGGGGGTGACCTTGGATGGTTTTCTGAGAATACCATGGTTAAACCTTTTGCTGATGCGGCCTTCAATGGTAAAGTCGGTGATGTGGATGTCGTAAAGACAAAATTCGGATACCATGTGATTAAAATTGAATCTCAGAGCCCGAGGGTGAAAAAAGCTAAACTGGCCATTCTCCAGAAGGAAGTGATACCCAGCGATGAGACATACCAAAAGATATATTCCGAAGCTGTACAGTTCAGAGGTCAGGCCACGTCAGTAGAAAAATTCAGGGACCAGTGCACCAAAGAGAATATTTCTCCCCGCTTCGCAACCGATATCAAACGTAATGCAGCAGCGATACCTGGTCTTGAAAATGCACGTGAACTCATTCGCTGGTCATATGAAAATGATGAAAATACCATCAGCCAGATCTTTGATCTCAGCGACAAATATGTGATTGCAGCTCTCACCGACGTGAAGAAGAAAGGCTACGCCCCGCTCGAGGATGTAAAAACCGAGATCGAGATCGCTCTTATGAAGGAGAAAAAACTTGAAAAACTAGCTTCACAGATACAGGAAAAAATTTCCGGAGCCACCTCCATCGATGATGTGGCAACGGCGCTTAATACGGAAATGTCTGAAGCAACGAAAGTCCGGTTTGTCAGCCCGTATGTAAATGGTGTGGGACTCGAGCCTGCCGTCGTCGCCAGTGCCTTTATCATTCCCGAAAACCAGCTGTCAAAACCGATCGAGGGTGAAAACGGGGTTTTTGTTCTGAATGTTACAAGCAGAAGCGTTCCTGAAAATCCGGATTCCAAGGCAGCCGATTTCAGACTCAAATACGGTTTGCAGAGTCGGGTGGCTTATGAAGCCTATGAGGCGCTGCGTGAAAATGCGGATATAGTCGATAACAGAATCAAGTTTTATTAGAAACATCGGACTGGAAATCGGCGACTTTGTCACCATCTGCCAGTTATTTTCTATGGAACCAATCTTTTTGTGAGACACTCCCTGCAACAGAACTGACGCAATACGCTGGGACGAAAAGCCACAGGGAGGGGTGAAAACCTGCCTGGCGGGGTGAAAATGTCCCTGCAGGGGTGAATGAAAATGGTTTTTTCTGCTTTTGTAACTATCTCTTACTTGTTTTTCAATATCCTATTCTTTCTCCGGCAACAGGTATCACATCAGGAGTTGTTTTCTCCTGTGATCTCATCAAGCAGGGACATGGCCCGGAGGATCGAATCTACGTTCAGGATCGACAGACTGAGTTTGTTGCCGTCTTCCTTCATCTGGACCCGAGCGGCTTTTTGCTGCACAAATTGCAGAACTTTCCCGAATACGGCCGACTGATAGTATGAAGAATCCGGATCGGAAAGGAAGTAGCAGATCATCTTTTTATTCTTGATGATCATTTTTTCGATACCCAGTTTCACAGCCTTCCATCTTAACCGCACAGTGTTGAGAAGTTCTTGTGTTTGCACAGGTATCTGACCAAACCGGTCGATGAGTTTATCCGCGAAATCCTTCAGATCGGCCTCTTCACTGATGTTATCAAGTTCCCGGTATAGCCTGATCCGTTCCGAGATATTGGAAATGTAGAATTCGGGAAAGAGAACGGAAAAATCGGTATCGATTTGACAGTCATTGATGTACGGTCTCTCAGATTCTTCTTCACCCGGCCTGGTAAAGACATCCCGGAATTCATTTTCCTTCAGTTCAAATATGGCTTCGCTGAGAATCCGCTGATAAGTCTCAAATCCGATATCGGCAATAAAGCCGCTTTGTTCTGCACCGAGGAGGTTTCCGGCACCCCTGATATCGAGGTCCTGCATGGCAATGCTCATCCCGCTGCCGAGTTCAGAATATTCCTCGATAGCCCGGAGTCTGCGCCTGGCTTCAGGAGTCAGCAGGTGCAACGGCGGGGTAAGCAGGTAACAGAAAGCTTTCTTGTTGGAACGGCCCACTCTGCCACGAAGCTGATGAAGGTCGCTAAGGCCGAAGTGATGGGCATTGTTAATGATGATGGTATTTGCATTGGCAATGTCAAGTCCCGACTCAATGATGGAGGTGGCAATCAGCACATCATAGTAGCCCTGCATAAAATCCAGCATGATATTCTCCAGTTTCCTGCCTTCCATCTGTCCGTGTGCTACAACAGTCCGGACACCAGAGCAAACTCGGTTGATGATATGTTCCACTTCGGTGATGTTTTGCACACGGTTGTGGATAAAGAATACCTGTCCGCCACGGTTTACCTCGTATTCGACAGCTTCTCTGATAATGTCCTCGTTGAAGCTGTGTAATTCGGTCATAATGGGATGCCGGTTTGGTGGCGGGGTGTTAATGATGGAGAGGTCGCGTGCACCCATGAGGGAGAATTGCAGGGTACGTGGGATAGGTGTGGCGGTGAGTGTGAGCGTGTCGACGTTGAGTTTCAATTGGCGTAACTTTTCTTTCACGCCTACCCCAAACTTTTGTTCCTCATCAATGATAAGGAGTCCAAGATCTTTAAACTTCACATCCTTGCCTACCAGCTTGTGAGTGCCGATGATGATATCGACCTCCCCCCGTGCCAGCTTACCAAGCACTGCTTTCTGATTCGCAGCGCTACGCAGCCGGCTTATATATTCAACGGAGCATGGAAATCCGTTCAGCCTTTCCCTGAATGTATTGAAATGCTGCAGTGCAAGAATTGTTGTAGGAACCAATATGGCTACCTGTTTCGAATCGGATACGGCTTTAAAGGCAGCCCTGATGGCAACCTCAGTCTTTCCAAAGCCGACGTCTCCACAAACCAGGCGGTCCATGGGATGTGGTGATTCCATACTTTCCTTGACATCTCGTGTGGCTTTTTCCTGGTCGGGGGTATCTTCATACAGGAAGGATGCTTCGAGTTCCTGCTGCAGGTAAGTGTCGGGGCTGAAAGTAAAACCCTCTTCCTGCATGCGTTGTGCATAAAGCTTGATCAGCTCACCGGCGATGTCCTTGACCTTTTTCTTGGTTGTGGCCTTCAGTTTCTGCCATGCACCTGTACCAAGCTTGTAAATCTTTGGCGGGCTGTTGTCCCTCCCTTTATATTTTGAAATACGGTGAAGCGAGTGAATGCTGACGAAGAGTACGTCCTTGTCTTTGTAGATCAGCCGGATGGACTCCTGCTTTTTCCCGTTTACATCAATAGTCTCAAGCCCGCCGAAGATGCCGATGCCATGATCAATATGTACGATATAATCTCCAGGATTCAGGTCGGTGAGCTCCTTCATGGAAATGGACTCTTTTCTGCTGTACCGGTCGTGGATTCGGAATTTGTGATATCGTTCGAATATCTGGTGATCGGTGTACATACACAGTTTCAGATCGTGATCAATAAATCCTTCATGGATGGTTTTCAGAACGGGTACAAAAGAGATGGCCGGATCGATCTCGAGGAAAATATCCTTCAGGCGTTCAATCTGCTTTTCATTGTCGGAAAGGACACGCACCTCATACCCATTGGCAGTCCTATCCCGTATATCGTCGGCGAGGAGTTCGAAGTTCTTATTAAATACAGGTTGCGGTGCAGTATTCAACCGAAATTCCTGCACCGCATTCTTCAAAAAATAGCCACCGAATTCGATCTTGTTCAATCTGGAAATATCGTGGGCGAGATCGTGGGCATTGACGATAACTTCACTTTTAACAAGCGTTGCATCCTGGTCATCCTCAATTTCGGTCCGGCTGTAAATATCATCGATCCTGTTAAAAATAACACCCATATCATCGGTCCATACGGTGGTGCTTTTTGGGAGGTAATCAAGGAATGACACCCGTTTCACGAGGCGTTCATTTTCCCACTGGATATTCGGCACTATACTTATCTTTTTCACCTTTTCCAGCGACAACTGGTTTTCGGGATCGAAAGTACGTATGGATTCGACCTCATCACCAAAAAAATCGATCCGGCAGGGATGGGTGGAAGAATACGAGAAAATATCGATAATACTTCCTCGCAGTGCATACTGTCCCGGCTCATAGACAAAGTCAACAAGCTCGAATTTGTAGGTTTCCAGCAGTTCTTTCAGAAAATCGCGGTTTATTTTCTCTCCCTCCTTCATCTGAAATGTATTGTCTTCCAATCCTTTTCTGCTGATAACCCTCTCCATGAGTGCTTCCGGATAGGTGACAATGAAATTTTCAACCCTCCTTTCACTCAGCCTTTTCAGGATCTGGGTGCGGGTGATGATGTTGGCTTCGTCGGTCTTTTTGTACTGAATAGACCGGGTATAGGATGAAGGAAAAAACAGGACGTTTTCCGTACCGCCGAGTGTAGTAAGATCGTTGTAGAAATAGGCCGCTTCCTCTTTTTCATTCAGAATGATAAGGTGTGTGCCCCGGCTTTTGGATATGCCGGCATGAATAAATGCCGACCGGGCTGATCCTGACAAGCCCTTGATATGCAATACTTTCCCATCCGGTTCCTGCAAAAGTCCGGTAATATTTTCAATTTCGCTCCGGTCGTTATAAATATCCTGCAGCATCAATAAAATTCAACTACAAAGCTAATTAAAAATGTTTTTATTTTTTCACTTTATTATTGTAAACAAATATCCGGATTATAGGCAAAATATAATTTTAGATCTCGCTTAAAATATGATTGTGACGTAACGATTATAAATATTATTACAACCTTTGTATGCATTCGAATAAATGATTATTTTATGTAAAAAAATGATGGAATTGCTTTGTTGACTTTCGAAAAATATTAATTTTATGATGCATGAAGAGAAAGCCGACTTATAATGAACTTCTAGAGAAAATCAGCATACTGGAAGGAGCGCTGGCGGGCAATCAACCCGAAGCTAACAGTGTTGACGGGAATTATTCTGAGGTAAATATCGGAGAACCTTTGCAAAGAGATCAGTGGCTTTCGTATATCATTAATCATGGCAGCGATGTCCATTTCATCCATGATTCCAATTATATCCTGACCTTTATCAGTCCGCAATGTGAAGCTGTATTCGGTTATACCGTAGAGGAAATGTACCGGGACTGGCGGACCCTGATATCTGATAATCCTGCCAATGAAGAAGGCCGGAGAAAAGCCCAGGAGGTCATCAATAGTGGTACAAAACAGGAACCTTACCTACTTGAGGCGGTCAGGAAAGACGGCAGGAAGATATGGATAGAAATTGAAGAATCGCCCATCAGCAGTAAAAGCGGTAGGGTCGATGGTGTTGTCGGCGTTGCAAGAGACATCACATCTGAAAGGGAGAACAGGGAGGAACTTATCAAACTGCGAAGTTCACTTAAGATCATTCATGAGAATGTGAACGACATCATCTGGCAAATGGATGCCGGATTTATCTTCACCTACGTTTCGCCGGCTGTTCGACAGGTCATGGGTTGTGAACCTGCGGAGATTATCGGCCAGCCTGTATCGGATTTTATGACGAAAGAATCTCTTCGTAAGTTCAGTGAGGTTATTCCTGTGATACAGAAGGCTGGTGAGTTTAAAAATGCCGCCTTCAATCAGTATGATATGGTTGCTCCCGACGGGAGGGTCATCGCCATGGAGGTATCCTCTTCACCGGTTTACAATTACGAACATAATATTGAGGGGTACTCAGGCATTTCCAGGGATATTCGTGAGCGTCTTAAGGTGGAGGAAGTTCTTAAGGAAAGCGAGGAAAGGTACCGGAGTCTTGTCACGAATATTTCTGAACTGATTATCGAAATTGATGCGGCAGGTAAATTTACTTATCTAAATGATAGATATTTGGATATCCTTGGGTATCTTCCTGATGAGTTAATCGGTCAACATGTGGGCGTACTAATTCATCCCGACGATCTGAAAGTATCTGGACAAAAATTTCAATCCAGGGACGAAGAATCCGGATCTTTGGTCAATATATGGCGTTTAAGGCATAAACAGGGCATATATAAAACTTTCGAATGCAGGTCTGCATACTACCTTCACCTTTCAGGTGAAATGCGGACCGTTATCATAGCCTATGATATTACGGAAAGAATAAACCGCGAGCGTGAAAACAAGGATATCAGGAAGCGCCTTAACCGTGCAGAGAAAGTAGCAAAACTCGGGCACTGGCAGTTGAATATGGATTCAAGGACAATTATAGGTTCAGAAGGTGCTTTGGATATCTATGGTTTAGAAGGCAGCGACCTTTCACTTGAACGGATCCAGAGAAAACCGCTTCAAGAGTATCGGGCCGAATTGGATACTGCACTTAAAGATCTGATCAGTCACGGAAAACCCTATGATCTCGAATTTAGGATTCTGAGAGAATCAGACGGCAGGATACTTGATATTCATTCAATTGCCGAGTACAACAGGAAACACCGACAGGTTTTTGGCGTACTGCAGGACATCACCGAACAGAAAAAAACGGAGAGAGAGCTAAAGGCAAGTGAGGAAAGGTTCAGGAAAATTATCGAAAATAATCCCGTTCCTATTATTATTACAGGGAAGGACAAAAATATCATTTCCTTTAACAGGAAATTCACTCAGACTTTCGGCTATTCCCTGGAAGATGTAAAGGACACCGATACACTCTGGAGGAAGACATTTCCAGAATCCAGGATCCGGAAATATAAACAGCAGCGATGGATGACCCTGTTGGATGAGGCGAAGAAGCAGGGTACTGATATCGAAAAGATTTTACAGAAAGTTCATTGCAAGGATGGATCTGTAAAAAAGATCGAGTTTCAGTTTGTATCACTGGGGGACGAGAATATTATATCGATGTTTGATCTTACGGAACTTGTGAATATTCAGCAGGCACTTGAAGAAAGCGAGGAAAAGTTGAGGCTTGCCATCCAGGCATCCGGTTATGCTTTGTTCGAATTGAATATTCAGGACAGGGAGGCAATGTTTTCCTCTGAATTTCTGAAGATGCTTGGCTATAAAGATTCTACTGAATTAAAGGTTCCCCTTGAGGTCAGAATATTTGCCAAATTCGTCCATCCCGATGATAACAAGAGGGTCTTCAAACGCATGTATGATTATTTTGAAGGGAGGATTGGGGAGTATCGTGATGAACTGAGACTTACCCGGGCAGACGGAGGCAGTGTTTGGGTAATGTCGCGGGGGAAGGTGGTGAGCTATACGCCTGAGGGTGAGCCGGAAAGGATGCTTGGTGTCCTTGCAGATATTACGCCCATCAAAGATTATGAAATGCTATTGCTGAAAAAGAACCAGGAAATTGCAGCACAGAATGAAGAATATGCGGCGTTGAATGAGGAACTGCAGGCCACACTTGAGGAACTAAGAAAAACCAATGTGAACCTTGAAGCGGAGAAGGAAAAGGCCCAGGAGAGCGACCGGCTTAAGTCAGCTTTTCTCGCCAACATGTCTCATGAGATCAGAACCCCCATGAACAGCATTCTGGGCTTTTCGGAATTGCTGGCCCAGGATGACCTTGAGGTAGCGAAAAGAAACAAATTTGCCAGTCTCATCAACAACTCGGGGGAACAGTTAATGCACCTTATTAACGATATCATTGATATTTCCAAGATTGAGTCGAATCAGATGAGGATTGAGAAGAACTGGTGCCGTATCAATGAACTGCTGGAAGAAATTCTCGTCAATCACAGGCAACACCGGAATTTTCTCGAAAAAAATGACCTTGTGCTACGTTTCAGTCACCCGGACAAAGCAGGGGGGTTATCCTTGTTTACCGATAGCCACAGACTTACTCAAATATTTGATAACCTGATCAATAATGCCGTGAAATTTACAGACAAAGGCTTTGTCGAGATAGGCTATACTACTATAAAAAAGGACAAAAAGAGATTTGTAGAATTCTATGTAAGCGATTCAGGCACAGGCATTCCCTCTGATAGCCTCAACAAAATATTTATTCGGTTTATACAGGCTGACAATCCCTCACGAAGCGGTGGTACTGGACTTGGCCTTAGCATCACAAAGGGTCTCGTTGAACTTCTGGGCGGCAGCATTATGGTCGAATCCGTGATTGGTGAAGGGTCCGTCTTCCGGTTTACACATCCGATGGAGGTTGATTTTTAGCATTGCTTTCGATGGATCGATTTCACTATGAAAACCGGGATATCAGCCAGCCCGGAGATGTCACCTTCCCTGTTTACATATTTTGATGCTACGCCGATGTGGTTCAGTATCCATGCAAGATCCCCTTTGGCATAGAGGAATGCAGTTTGTTCAGGAAGGATAAATTCGTTCAAAATTTGCACTTGGGTATGTTTTGGCAAATCCCGGAATTTTAATCTGGTGGAAGGTACATTGCAAAGCTGCTGATGGAAATTTCACATTCAATGGGATTAATTTTTCCTGATTCCTGTGTCTTAGACTATATTTGTACCCTGTAAATCGTTATAAAAAATGCTAGTGTTCAAATTTGGCGGAGCATCTGTCAGCAATGCCGATGCCGTGCGCAATCTTGCAAAAATTCTCAAACGATTCACCGGGGAGATCGTGGTTGTGGTTTCCGCCATGGGAAAGACCACTAATGCCCTGGAGCAGCTTACTGATCTGTACCTCGCCCGGAACCATGAAGAGCTGGAGAAAAGTTTTGAGAAAGTCAGGGCATTCCACTATACTATTATTAGCGGGCTGTTCCCGGACGACACACATCCGATTTATGGTGAGGTGAAGAAAATCTTTTACCAGATGCAGACAAGGTTTGAGGAGTCACCTGCCATGAATTATGATTTCGATTATGATCAGATTGTAAGTTATGGGGAGATCCTTTCTACGTTGATTGTATCAGCCTTCCTGAATACCGAAGGAATAAAGTCGGAGTGGAAGGATATCCGTAAGTCGTTGATATCTGATGATACTTATCGTGAGGCACGAATCAACTTTGAGTTATCGTCGGTGCTGGTAAACAAAAACTTCCGCTTTGAAGATGCCCGGGTACTTGTTACTCAGGGTTTCCTTGCAGCCACAGTAAATAACATCACTACTACACTTGGCAGAGAGGGTTCTGATTATACGGCAGCCATTCTGGCGTATCTTCTTGATGCGAAAGAAGTCGTGATTTGGAAGGATGTGCCCGGAGTGCTGAATGCTGACCCGAAGTGGTTTGACGAGACGGTCCTTCTTCCCAGGCTGTCTTATTTTGATGCAATAGAACTGGCCTATTACGGGGCAAGTGTGATTCATCCCAAGACCATTCAGCCGCTGAAAAAGAAAAATATAAGCCTTTATGTCAAGTCGTTTGTACATCCTGATGAACCGGGGACCGTTATTGGGAATGATAGTTACACTAAGCTTATTCCTTCTTTCATTTTTAAGATGGACCAGGTACTGATCAGGGTATTCCCCCGTGATTTCTCATTCATCGCCGAGGAAAATCTCGAAACCATCCTGGGCATTTTTGCAAGGTACCATCTGAAGATCAACCTCATGCAAAATTCTGCCGTGTCGTTTGAAGTATGTGTCAACAACGACCGGGTAAGGATACCGAAGGTGATAAAAGAACTTGAGGATCATTTCACTGTGGACACTGAAAACGGACTGGAGCTGGTGACCATCAGATATTATGATGAAGAAACCATCAAACGGGTGACGGTCGCAAAAGATATTATCCTGGAACAACACAACCGGAATACTGCTCAGATGGTTATGCGCGATAAATAAAGGTATTTTGCGAATAACTTCGGACCTTAAAAGGACGGCCCGGTTAATCTCCGGCAGGCTTATATGGAATTGTCACGATAAATACCGAGCCTTTGTTTTTTTCTGATACCAGTGATATCCCGCCTCCCAGGAGTTCGGTATTTTCTTTGGCGATTGACAGACCCAACCCCAGTCCTCCATACGCCTGGGATGACGTCTTATCTTCCTGGGAAAACCTTTCAAAAATCATAGCTTGTTTCTCCGGAGCAATGCCAACTCCAGTATCGGAGACACAGATCTCCAGCTCGGATCCCTTTAAAATGTAACTCAGGGTGATCTGTCCCTCCGGAGTGAACTTCAGGGCATTTTCGAGCAGGTTGGATAATATTTTGTTAAGCTTTGTTTCATCCGACAGGATAGTACTCTCAGGATCTGTAAGACCTTTTTCAAGAACAAGAAGGATACCTGCTTCCGAGGCTTTCATATTAAAGATCATGTAAAGCTCTGTAAGCAGTTCGTTTAGGCATACCTTTCGTTCTAAGGCCCTCACCTGCTTGGTTTCCAGCCTTGAAATCTCCACGATATTATCGATTACCCTTAAAAGCTGTTCGCTGCTTCCTATAATGATGGAGGTAAACTGCTTCAGTTTATCTTCTGTAAGTCCCGGTTCGGCAAGTAAACTGGAAAATCCCATGATACCGTTCATTGGTGTACGGATCTCATGGCTCATATTTGCAATGAATGATGACTTAAGCTGATCACTCTCTTCTGCCCTGTCTTTTGCGATAAGGAGTTCCTGATTTATTGAGAGCAGTTCTTCATTCTGTGTCTCAATTTCCTCCGTTTTATCTTTCATCTGTATTTCAAAGTCTTTTCGGTCTGTGATATCGACCGCCATACTGCTAACCGCAATCCTCCCGTCGGTAAGCCGCCCGATCGGGCTGGTTCTGAATTCCCAAACACGATTTATGCCATTTTTAGTTCTTATTTTCCATTCACCATCATATTGTGGCGACTCTATCTTGTAGAGTGTCCGGATATAATCACTGCCCGATTTTGCATTGTCGCCGAATACCTTCTTCGCCCATTCATCAGTGGTCGGAATATCTTCAATAGTATATCCGGTAATTTCGGTCCATGAAATGGATAGCATAATCACTTCTCCCTCCGCATGGATAATGATGGGAAAGGGAGCATGGATGATGGCATTTTTAAATCTTTTTTCACTTATTTCAAGTATTTTATGTGCTTCGCTCAGTCTTTTTCCAAGATTAACAGAGATGAGAATAATGATAACACCAAAAACAATGAGCGTGGCGATCAGTTCGAGTGCAGAAACAAGTGCCGGATTTTGCGGATGGTTTAACAGTCTGGTATTCAGGTAACTGTTTATAAGGAGTAGTGCGAGGAGGGCCGGAAGAAATGATTGCGCCAGCTTACTCTGAATGGACGAACCCTTCAACAGGGAAAACGGCCAGATTTCAAACTTAATCGCCATCAGAAATGCAACGCTGAACAACCAGAAGCAGACAGCCGTGGGCAAAGCAACTGGTATGGTCATGCCCCCATAGAGCAAAGGCGCCTTATATATATAACCAATCAGCAAAACCGAGCTGATAAAAAACGTTAAGAAGGAGAGAATGCCATAGATGGATTTCCAGGTTTTCCCCTTCATACCAAAGAACATAAGTGAAGCGGAGCACACCAGAATGAACAGAAAGGCGGTTAATGGTGACATCCTCCCCGTCTGGAATAAAGGTGTCTGCTCAGGGTTACGGAGGAAGAGATTCTCTATATCAAACTGGATGTTAAACAACCACTTCATGAGGATGAGAAGGATGAGAATGAGAATCATCATAACAGGTGTGCTGCTAAGAAACCTGGAATGCACATTGTTGCGGAGCCGGTAAAATAACAGGAAACTCAAGCCAATAATAATGAAGGAAACTGAAGTGGACGGAGCTATGGGAATGTAATAAGCAGAAAACTTCGCAAAGGCAAGCCGGCCAGTGATCCATCCGAGAAGACCGATCAAGGCGATTAGGAGTACCAAAACAATAATGACCTGCTCTGATCGCTTATATTTTTGCAGACCACTGAACATTTTTATTAGTTGAGGTTTTCATTCTTTCTTAATCGAGGGGAATTATTTGTTTATCTCAGATTTTTATTGCCTTGGTCTTCGCTCAGAAAAGACTGATAAAGCAGGCTTTTGTTGTAAATATACGATTATAATCAATGAATTAATACAATTCGCAGTTTCTTTACAATTGGATCGGATGATAAGAATATCGCTATTTTTTGGATGACAGGGAAAGTAGAAATTCACATCGTTGAAGCCGGATTTCATAGGTTCAGCCGCCAAAATCAATTCTCCCCCTGAAAGCGGCAGTATTGCTGCTCAGATTTGTCCCTTCAAAGTGAAACTCATCAGGATTTTCCTGTACCCGCTCGATCCGGATGGTCTCTCCAGGCATGGTTTCCTTCAGGTAATTTACCGAAAGTCGTTTCGGGTAATGGGTAGTATGGAATTCAAGGCTGAAGGTATCCATCATCCAGTCGATATACCGGGAAGATGTGACGTGTTTGTTCAGGTCAAGGTCGAAGTATCCCGATTTTATTTCAAATAGATCACTTCCCCGCACCTGCATGAGCTTTTCCGGTGATGCCGCCATGGCATACTTCATATGAAGGCGGGAGAAAATGTCGGCATGGATGTTATCTATTTTTTTTGGCCGTTTTGATTCCATATCCAGGGCCAGCCAGCCTGAAGTGGCCCGTACCACTACCTCTTCATCCTTGTCTCTGACCAGGAAGTCTCTGAGATAAATGATACGTTCAATTTTTTTTGGCCAGGTTTCCACATCCACACTCTCATACCATTTAAAAGGACGGTGTATCTCAACCGTAAGCCGGCTGAGGACCCAGAATAGCTGCTGACTTCTTATCCCGCCAAAGCCGAAGCCAAGACTGTCAGCTGAATTAATGGCGGACTGGATCAGGAAGTTTACGAGTGCACCAAGTCTCAGGCGTGCAACCATATCTGTATCTGCCGAAGTAACTTTAAAAGCAGAAAGTGAGATGAGCTCTTCTTCAGTAAAGTCTTTCATATAGTAAAGATTTTTCAGTCGGACGATCGGCCGGGATAACTGTTCGCCTTAAAAATACACAATAATCATTCACCTTCAGACATAGTATAGAAATTTCGGGACTTGCAGACCGGAGCACAGAAGAACCACCTAATCCTGTAGAAGCCCGGAGTCAGGTATCGCTGTTGACTACATCTTTTTAAATATATATGAATAAGGCTGGATAAAACTTGACTTTGAGTGAAAAAGATGTAAATTGAACTTTGATTTTTACGCATTGTTATAAACAATGGCTTATTTGAACTGGCCGAATCAGAAGTACTGACCTTCCCATTGTAATTGTTGCATAATGGTAAGATTGTGTTTTATGATACATGATGGATCTTTCTACGGTCTAGTTGCAATTTCCGGAATCTATGCCACCGTGCATCAATAGAGGTAATTCAAACAGATTTTCTGACCGGTTCTGAGTATCGACGGTTTTCAAAATATATCAGGATATTTTTCCGATACATTTTTTTACAATTTTAAATCACGGCTTTCATATGTATTACATACACCGGAATTACGACGAGATCGAATAGTTTCCGGAATTACGTTTTCGGGCCTCTGCTTTGATAAACGTGAGTAACTGTTTTATTTACCCTTTTTCCCCCTCGGGGGGTATTATTTTCGGAAATGCAGGCTGACATAAAGATGCATACTTCCGGTAACCACATAAGAAAACCATTCCAGCGAGAAAAATATGTCTGTCCGGACTAAATTTTTATCGGTTCTTTTCATCATCATTCTGGGATTTTCAAGTAAGGTTTCGAACGGGCAGGACATTGGTAATATCGGGCAAGAAAAACCCTTCACGATTTCCGGAACACTGGGCGGATCCATGATGTTTTATAATGTCACGGGAAGACCTGAAAGCCACAAACCTTTTGTCTGGATGCTTACCGGCGCCCCCACAGTATCTGTTTATGGTGTAAAATTTCCCTTTTCGTTTGTTGTGAGTGAGCAACAGCGGGACTTTCGTCAGCCATTCAATAAATTCGGAGTCAGCCCTTACTATAAATGGGTGAAGCTGCACCTTGGTTACCGGAATATTAACTGGTCACCCTACAGTATGGCCGGGCACACGATCTTCGGCGTTGGTGCTGAACTTACACCGGGAAAATTTCAGGTAGGAATCCTTTACGGACGATTATTAAAGGCGATTGATCCCAACTCGCTCACCTATGATCTGAACCAGTCATACGTTAGTACACCCGCATTCGAACGAAAGGCGTTGAGCATGAAATTCGGTTATGGTACGGATAAGAACAATGCTGCACTGCTATTTATGAAAGGATGGGACGAAGCCGGCTCTCTCGGTACCGACTCCTTGCAGCCGGGCCTAATGCCCGCCGAAAATATCATCCTTTCGTTTCTGACCCATCAGCAACTCTGGTCACACTTTAATTTTGACCTGCAATTGTCGCAATCCCTCTACACCAATGATGTCCTTTCCTCTGTTCCCGACACCGGTGTTCACAAGCTGATGAAAGTGTTTTCGGGTTTTTATGACGGAAATGCCACAACTTATACCAGTAATGCCATCGAAACTTCGTTCGGTTATTCCGGGCAGATCCTGTCAATGAATGTCAGGTTCAAACAGATCGACCCAGGCTACCGCTCAATGGGAGCTTACTTTTTTCAGAATGATATCAGGAATATTACTTTTGAACCTGCACTTCATTTTGGAAACCAGAAATACAATCTCTCTGGCAGCATTGGCTTTCAGCGCGACAATCTGAGTGATGATCTGCCTTCTACAACACACAGGACGATCGGTTCGGTGAGCTTTACGGCAAATCCTTCCCAGGTTTGGAATACAAATGTGACCTATTCAAATTACGATATGGGTCAGTCAAAAGGAAGTACGCCAGTTGATTCACTTTATGAAATCTCCCAGACGACGCAAAACTTTGCTGTCAATCAGAATTTTAATTTCACGGGAAGTGCATTGATGCATATGATTCTGTTCAGTTACAATTTTCAGAAGTTAAAAGATAAAAACAGTCAGACGAAAGATCTTAATTCATATAACTCGTCCACATTGATGGCAAATTATATGCTTTCTATACTGAATGCAGGTTTGACGATGGGTATCGGATACAATTTTACGCTATTCAGCCTACAGAATTCAGAAAACCGGATTTCGGGTCCTTCTGTGTCACTCACCAAGTCACTCTTAAAGAAAAAACTCTCTCTCATGCTGGCCGAGCATTACTTTAATAACTCACTCACCTATACAAACGGTGCTGAAGACCGGTCCTCAGGGATCAACAGGGTTTCATTCAGCGCTACGATGAAACCTTCAAAACATCATCGTTTCTATATCAGGCTGTACGTCAACAATGCAAAAGCGAAATCATCAGGCTTCACACCTTTTACCGAACGAAAAGGAGACATTGGTTATGTATACTCATTTTAAGCAAATTATCAGCATCATTGCCTTCGTAATACTGGCAATGACCGGGATAACGGAGGCCAACGGTCAACGCGTTGTTGTAGCCAGTGTGAATACGGTTATGATGGGGCCGCCGTACAATGTTCCTTTCGATCAGTTAAAAGATAAGATCAGGGTGACTGTGATTTCAAATGCCAGTCTGGAAGGTGTATATCTTACCATGACGATCCGGGGAGACAATGGCATCGTCATTCAGTCGAACGGGAATCAGATCGACCAGTTCTTTATTGAAGCCAGCGTTCCGCTTGTCATCCCAGATGCCGGTGTGAATTTCGACATTATCTTCCAGCAGCAGAATCTGAGTTTTTCCAATGTTGATCCCAATTCACTTTATAATTATGGTCTGCCCCCAGGGCATTACCAGGTATGTTTTCAACTATGGAACCTTTCTGCTGATGCAGGTGCAATAGCTGTTTCACCTTCAGCACCTTCAGGATGTGCCGATTTTAGCATTCAGCAAACTGGTCTGAATATTAGTACCATGGTCAGACCTCCATTCGATGCAAATTTTCTGGAATATTATGATAAAACCATCGTCACATTGTCATCGACCCAGTATGCTCGCATAAATCTGAAAATGACACTTAAGGGTGATAATGGCATCAATATCAGCACTTCTCCGGGTTATTTGCCGGTTGCGGCCATCGAACTTGAACCCAATGTACCTGTAATGTTGACATCCCAGGATCTCTGGGACCTCTTTAATCCGGACAATTTGGTTTTCAGTGGAATACTAAGACAGGAAGTGGAGAACAAGGGTCTGCCTGAAGGCACATACCGGCTTTGTTTCAGGGCATTTAATGAGAATGGCATTCCGGTATCTGCTACAGATCCTGTGGGTTGTTCCGCTCCCTTCATGCTTCGGCTGCTTGAGCCTCCCGTATTGCTTTCTCCACAGTGTGGCAAGATCTTCAGTGCTCCGGCGCAGCCTGTCATCTTTACCTGGGCGCCCTCTCCGGGTGCTCCGCCAGGAACACCTTATACGCTGAGGATTGTTCAGATGGATAACCCTGATGTACCTCCTGGAGACGCTCTTCTCACAGCTACTACACCGGCATTTTTCGAAACAACTGTCCTCGGAACTTCCTTCCTGTACGGGCCTGCACAGCCAATGCTGGAGGAAGGGAAGAAATACGCCTTTGAGGTGGTTGCCGGTACAGAAGCCTTAGATATCAGCAATCCATTTGATTTTGATGCATCAAAACTCAGATTTAAGAACAAGGGGAGAAGTGCGCCCTGTTATTTTGAGTATGGTACGAGCCAGGGTAATGTGATTGTGCAGGTACAGTCTACCGGAGGGCCAGCTTATGAGAAGATAACACCCAATCCGCAGATCCTTCCGTATTCGACCGTTACAGGTCAGCTTAATTATAAGTTCAAAGGAATGAAATTATTGTTGGGTCAATTCACAATGCCATCAGGTGGAAACAATGCGCCTCCTTCTTCACAACAAAGCATGCAGGTGGTCGGCGGACAGGCGAACCAGCAGAGTAACAGCAATTACGGTGTAGTCTCCACTACTGCAGGCGTAGTGCAGAATTCTCAGCTGGCATCGGCACTTGGCTATATTGATCCTGCCGGTTCCAAACCACTCGGAGGTGTAAGAGTGAGTCTTGTCGTGCACTATATCATGCGATCGGGGACCATTAACGGGAAAGACGTGGCTGGTCATGTCGTCGATAAGAAAGATTTTCCACTGACCTCCGGAGCCAACTATCAGACAAAATTCCCTGACGACGGTACGGTTCTTAAAACCACCTATACGGCACCGGACGGCAGTTTTATCTTCAACTTCGTCAACACAGATACCACCATGGGTATTGCCAGTGACCTGACGGTTTCCCATTCCGGGGAATTTGGGGATGTTGCAAACGGACTGATTTATAAAACGATACGTCTGGTTGTTGACAATAAGTATTATTGCAGCCCGGATGTGGATATTCATGTCAAACCTTGGGAGGGTGCCGAACTTGGAACTCTTGTTTCCTGGGTTAAGAGCTATAACCTTATTGTAAATGTGAAATCAACTACGTCGCAGTTCTACGATCAGAAAGTAGGGGGTGGTACAGCGCTGAACGACGTGTCTACCAAGATACTGAGGCAGGGCAATATACCAGGTGTGCCATTTGACGAGGGAAGCATCAAAAACAGAATTCCGGCAATGGCAGGGCAGAAAAAGCTGGTCGAATCCACAAATTCCGACATGAATGGTGAGGCACTTTTTACCAACCTGGTAATGCATGATCCGGACAATAACAGCGACCGCTATTATATTGCCTGCTCAACATCCAAAACCTCGGGTAACCTTAACTACAAGGATGTGGAGAAAAAATACAATCCGATCTACTTAAAAGACAAGCAAAATTTCCCGTTTAATTCCACGGGACAGGAGCTCGTTTCCACAGGAACCGGAGGCCAGGGCTACATAGATATTGGACCGCAGTATAAAACGTACGGTCTGGGTATCACGTTCAATTCAGAATTCAGCGTTGCAACCTACAAAGTGGATGTGGAGATGTATCCTGAACTGCCCAGGGTCTTTGGACAGACGATTGTTACAGGAATGAAGGACTTTGTCAACCTGAACAACACGATGACGGATACCACAAAATCAGGGGTAAAGATCTATCTTTTTAGTCAATATGATTCTCTCAATGTAGTTCCAGAATCCGAAAATATAAACAATACTCTTTCTATTAAAAGCACCTGGTCTAATGCGAACGGATATTACAGTTTTGAAAAACTGCCGCTGCAACTCGACCTTACCGGTTGGAAGGCTGGCTCGCCGGAGACATATAAGGGCGTCATCACCGGTCCTAAACGTTGGCTCATCACCAAACCGAAAGGTTTCGGGCTTTGGCAAAAAGATCTGAATATTCTGAAATATGGTGACCAGGTACAAGCTGATATCACACTGTATCCTGATGGTATTGCCATGGGTTATGTTGTTGACGAGGCTGGAAATCCGGTGAAAGCAAGTGTTAAGATCGAAGGCTATCCTGCAGTTAAAACCGGGGAGGCAAACCTTATTACTGCCTTGGCGCTCGTGAAAGCCAATGCCCAGGGACTCGGTACCATCCCGCCAAAATCGCAGATGTTTGTCTTTTTTGCACCTTCTTCGGAAAATTCTAAAATGACCATCATCCCGGATGACATTTCCACGTACGCACTTCTGGACACTTCCATGCGCATTGCAAAGATGGGTGACAGTCAGCCCGGTTCGGTTAATAAATATGTGGTAAAACGTATCATGCACCGGGTTCGCTTCAGGGTACAGGGCTACGCACACCCGCCAGGGAAGATTCAGTTGCCGCCTTCACCGCTGAGCGGTGTAAAGGTAAAGGTTAGCAATATCCTTGAAGATGTTTCCGGAGTGACTGACCAGCAGGGTTTTGTGACACTCAGTTTTGTCCATTCCGAGACGGATTTTACACTGGAAGTAATACCTTCTGAAAAGTCGGATTACCCGGTTGTCCATACTGGATTTAAAAGTGTACCAGGCACTAAGGTGGTCTTCGTGAAGAATATCAATTTGTATCCGGGCTACAAGATTAGTGGGACCGTTACCATCGGTGATGATAACCAGCCTGCAGACTCGGCAAAAGTGTATATTGATGGCAATGAGGATTTGTTTACCTATACGGGTAAAGATGGGAAATACCTGTTGCGTAAAATTCCTGGTGAGATGAAAACCTGTGCTGTTAAGGCGGGTAAGTATGATCCGGAAAATGCCATCGTGGGCGATACAAAGGAAAATATCGCACTTCCGGCATCCTCAGCGGTCGACCTTCACCTTACGGTAGAATCCGGCATTCCTACAGAATTATTTGGCTTCCCGATCCTTATTTCCAATGTCGAAAAGCAGGGTAACAGCGCTACCATATCAGGCTCCCTGGCCGAGCCGGAGAAAATATCAAATGGAAACTTTGGATTTCTCTCAGGCAATATCCCTGAATTAAAATTCGCAGGTGTTAAACTGTCCCGGACAGCCGGCAGCAAGGAATTTAAGCCACAGGACAAATCCTTCAGTCTTGATAATGATAAACTCAACCTTGTGCTTAACGGTGCATTCCAGGCTGTGCAAAATCCAGTATCCGGTTCTCTCATTAGTATAGAGGATGAAAGTGGCGGTAAAGGTATGATCAGGGGGAAGGTAATGCTCAACAATGCGTTTCAGTTTAACGCTTCCCTTTTCGCCTTTGGTGACGGCGGTGCATGGTTGGGTGAGAGCGGATCCACAGGAAGCAATGTCGTAGTTTTCCGGCCCCCGTCGACGGATTCAAAACCCCGGATATTTAGGATCACAGGGTCCTCAGGTAGCGATCTCAAGGTTACGCTCAAAGGTTTCGATGGCACGGCAGCGAAAAATGGTTCTTTCCTGCAACAGGATACACTCAACCTTGCCCTTAAACTGTCTACAAAAGAAATTGATAATATTAGCCCTTCAAAGATCATCATTGACATAGGTAACCTGAAGCTGACGAATTCCGGCTTTGGAACGATCAGCGGTACCAGCAAGCTGAGCTTCAAACTCGAGAAATGGAATGTTGAATCGCAGAACTGGTCTATGTCACAGCAGTCCAAAGGATTTACGATCGAATCCGGAACCCTTAAAACAGGGCTTGTTGACCTGCCTGTGAAAAATATCGAACTCACTCCCACCACCTTTAAAATCTGGGAAATAGAGTTGAAGCAGATGACCCTGGGCGGTGTCGCACCACTTACCCTTCAGACAACAAATACATCATTCGGGTATTTTCCTTCCATCGGGAAAGATCAGAAAGGGCACTGGCGCCTGGCTGTAGTGGGTCTTGCCGGTAAGCCGGCCGTAACACTTTCGGGACTTCCGGGACTGAAACCGGGTACCCAACTTTCATTCAACACCTTCTCGGTGCTCAGTAATGGAGAACAGTCGTTGACCTTTACTCAGGGAACACAGCTGCTTGAATTTTACTCGACATTGCATGTAAACCCAATAGCCATTTATCCTTATGACGGATATTTCCTGCTTGACGGTGCCATGGATCTCAGTATCCCAAGAATCAAAAAGCAAAATGGAACCATCCGGTTTTCAAAAGACGGCTCTGCCATTAAATTTGATCTGTTCCCATTGAATATGGACTTCGAAGGTCCGGGGAAAGTCAGCTTCTATTCAAGTCAGAAATTCGGAGACCAGGTATTCAACAACGGGGTCTTTTCGGCACCAGGAAAGATCATAGATGAAGAAGGGATAAAGCTTGACGGAAAGCTTCACAGGGATAAGACGTCGATCTGGCTTGAAGTAGATCCATACAATCAGGTACTACCAATCGGCAGCAACGACAAAACCAATCTCTCTGACATTACCGGTGAGATGAGGGTTTCACCATCGGAAAACGACTGGGGTCTTTTCACTTTTACAGGTACAATGAACGGTGTAAAAGGCATGGAGGGAGACAGAAAGAAAACCTTCACGATTTACGGAGATATTGTGGCCGACAACCAGGATGTCAAGGTAAAAAACATCGATACAGGCTTTGGCAATCTAAATATCACCTTTGATTATAAGAATGCCAGGATGATCGGTGATCTGGATATTGAAAAGAATTTTGCAGGTATGAGCCTGCATGGTGTCGCAAACATGCTTGTAGATGGAAGCGGTTGGTATTTCCTTGCCGGCGGCCAGGTTGAGACACCGGGCCTCGGTGATTTTCAGGCAGGATTTATGATTGGGGATTATGACGTGATGCCGCCGGATGTCACGGCTAAGATCATGCAGTTCGCCTACAACAAGGAGATACCTCCTGCGTTCAAAAATCATATATCAGGTATGCTGATCACAGGGAGAAAGAGCCTGCCAATTATCAACATTCCCGATGTAAGCATTGATCTTTGGATACTAAGCGCCAAGCTAGGTATCGAGGCCGGTCTGGATGCCAGGCTGTGGATGGGATTTGATGATTCGGGGAACGAGTATGGCATCGCTGCTATGGCCTTCGCTCATGCTTACTTTATTGCCAGTTCCATCACCTGTACAACACTGCAGGCAGATGCCAGGGCAGAGCTCGGTGCAAAAGGTAGTTATAACACCGGATCTGGCGCATTTACCATTGGAGGGTGCGGGAGCTTTTCGCTATCCGCAAGAATTGAACAGTGTTTTCCAACACTTGTTGCGGGATGTAAAGGATGCATCGGCAAAACCCTGAATGAATCGATCAAAGTGGATATGATGTTTGACTCCCAGGGTCATACTGATCTCTCTTTCGGATTTGGCAATTGTAGTGGTCAGTCCGCATTGACCCCGGGTTTGTAGTACTGAAAAGAAACAACTATGAATACAATGATTAGAAGACTGGTTAATGTGTTTACTTTTCTGCTGATTGCAGGCAGTACCTATGCACAGTATCCACTCGCTGCCGGTTGCCCGCATGGTATATATATTTTTCTCGATAACAGGATACCGCGGGAAGGCGAGATCAGGATCGCCCGCTCGGTAGAGAAAAAAGGCGGGGAAAGTATGCTGGCCACGGTTGAAGCCCCGAAATCAGAAGCTGAACTTACCCGACGGATTCAGGAATATGAAATACTCTTTGATGATCTCGGCCATTATACTGCAAAGGATATCGGGAGGATGTGGAACTATTTGCAGAAAAACACCATTATCGATACCCTGCCACCAGTGAATTATCCCGTGATGCATCTGGCTGCCGGAACAGCATACCTTGATCGCGAAGCCAAATCGGGTGTAAAATATACATACACCATTACCTATTACAGGAACGGGAGGATTGCAGACACGAAAAAAACCGACGCTGTGTCACTTCCTGTAAATACCAGTCTGCCTGTCCCGGAATTTATAAGTTCGAGCACGGACCACGGAAGGAACTATATCGAATGGCTTGTCGGTGAGGATCCCTATATGTATTCCTTCCGGGTTTTCCGCAGAAAAAACATGGCCGGCGAATTTGAAAAAATTACACCGGAAAGAGGTTTCTATAACAAAGGTGATTCTCTTTTCCTTGTCATGAATGACGTAAGTACAGAACCGAGAACCGTATATGAGTACTATATCGTACCCCTCGACAGACTTGAAAATGCAGGTACTGCTTCCGCCACGACAATTGTTTCCGGTTTCATGAGTAGCGACATTCCGGTGATACGCCGGTTTGATGTTTCGCAGGGGGAAAATGATCATACGATGAGACTTTACTGGTCGTATAAAAATCCCGGTCTTGTGAGAAGTATCTCAATATTCCGGAGTGATGTCTATGATTCGGCGTACGTTAAAGTTGCTGAAGTCGCGGCGGGTGATTCCGTATACATTGATCATGTACCCGGAGCAATGGAAAATTATTACTACTACCTGGTCCTTCAGGGGATAATGAACCGGAGTTTTCCAAGTGCCAAAGTTGGCGGACACGCTGTAAATACTACAGCACCGGATCCTCCTGCTGACATTGCAGGAAAACCCACGGAAAATGGAACATTGGTGTTCTGGAAACACGAGGACCCTGTTGTAACAGGATACTATATATACCGCGACCAGGGTCTCAATGATTCGCTGCAACAGATCTCCGGATTTATCCCTGCCACCGGTGAGATGATGTCTTTCACTGATACTTCCAGAACCCTCTCAGGAAATCAGTCGTACAGGTATGCAGTCGTTGCAGTGAATGACGGGTATCAGCTCAGCGGGTTATCAGAGGTCGTGACCATTCGGCCAGCCATCCCAACCAATGTTCTTACACCCACCAATCTTCGTGGTGGATGGATCGACGGGAGCGTGCTGCTTGTCTGGGATGATATGAATCCACAAGATGAATTTCTGACGGGTTATAATGTGTACCGCAAATCTTCGACTTCATCTTTTTCAAAAATAAATGCACGTCTCATACTGTTTAATGTAAATACCTTCGCAGATACCGCAATAGTTGAAGGAAACCACTATGAATATGCCGTTACAGCGGTGGACGAATCAGGGAGCGAAAGTCTCCAAAGTACTACCGTTCATGCAGATATTCCGATGGTTACCAAACAACCTGCGAGGATAGACGACCTCCGGCTCGCGACAAATCCGGAGGGTATCCTCCTTTCCTGGCCGGCGGAGTCAGCTGATAAGACGGAAAAAATCAGGGTGTACCGTTATGAGGCAGGACAAAAACCTGTGATGGTTGCCGACGTCCCCGGGGATACTTTTACCTATGAAGACAGGAAGATTTCGAAGGGCCACCTGTATTTTTATTTTCTTACGGTAATTTCCGCGGAGGGAACGGAATCCATGGAAGGAAATACTACCGGTATCCGTTGGTGAAGTGACCGGTACGGGCTTGTATGAAAGCTGGTTAATTGATGAAGATCATGAAAAGGAAATTTCAAATATTCGGCAAAACTGTTCACTTCATTTTGATATTTGCTGCAGGGGCATCAACGGTACTCCTTTTTCACGGTTGTGAAAAACAGGATGTGTATGATAACCCGAACGGACCTGTCATTCAATCCATATATCCGGAGGAGGGTAAAGCAGGAATTACACTTTATATATACGGTGAAAATTTCAGTCCCGCCATTCAGGATAATGATGTTAGCATCGGAGAGACGGAATTGCTGGTTTACAAGGCCGACTCAACCGTCATTGAGGCCATCATTCCCCAGGGTTTGAAGTCGGGGAGTGTAAAAGTCAGTGTAAAAAAGAAAGCCTATACCGGTCCCTTCTTTACGTATTTGTCTACAGTGAGTGTCGAAACCTTTGCCGGAAGCGGACTGGTCGGCTTACAGGACGGGAGTGCCGGGGAAGCCCGGTTCAATACCCCGCGTGCTGTGGCTATTGATGGGAGCGGAAATCTATATGTAGCCGATCAGGAAAATCATGCCATCAGAAAGATCACAAAAGAAGGTCAGGTAACGACACTGGCCGGTGATGGCATTCCGGGCTTTACTGACGGTGCCGGGGCACACGCCCGCTTCCGTCAGCCGGGAGCACTGGTCTGGAATACAGATGGCAATTTATATGTTGCCGATTTCGGAAACAATGCCATCCGGAGAGTCTCACTGGATGGGATGGTGACAACCATTGCCGGAGATTCGATTCCCGGATATGCGGATGGGTTCGGCAACGGGGCCAGGTTCTGGGGGCCTGCGGGGATCGTCAGTGCTCCTTCGGGAAATCTTTATGTGGCTGATTTTCTCAACAGTGTCATCAGGCTTGTCACCCCCGATGGCTATGTTTCTACTTATGCCGGTACCGGCCAGCCGGGTTTCGCTGACGGTGACAGGCTTGCCTGCCAGTTTGCAGGACCTGCCGGCATCGCTGTAGGACCTCAGAACAACATTTATATCTCCGACTGGGGAAATTTCAAGGTCCGGAAAATGAGTCCCGATGGCTATGTTTCCACACTTGCGGGAAGTACCCAGGGGTATGCCGACGGTCAGGGCAGCAACGCTATGTTCAATACACCTTACGCTACCACCGTTGATGCAGATGGAAATATTTACGTAGCTGACGGCTTCAACAATCTTATCCGGAAAATTGATCCCCAGGGTAACGTCACAACCCTGGCGGGCAACACTTCAGCAGGCTACCAGGACGGATCACCGGGAAATGCAAGGTTTAATGGTCCGGTAGGGGTGATCTTCGATACACTGAACACTACTTTGTACGTTTCGGAATATTATAACCACCGCATCCGGCAGATCAGGATCCGGTGATATCCGGTTCACCTGCAGCAACAGTCTATCATTTGTTTACTTGATTTCTCCGTTCAGAATTTGCGTGTTTTCAGGAACTTAATACCCTGTACTGAGCTATTTTGTCCGGTTTCAAAAAGGTAAAGAATATAAATTCCGTCTTTCAGGTCTGAAATATCGATATCTGTTGTGATATTCCCGGAAATTTTTGAAGATTTCAATATCCTTCCTTTTAAATCGCAGATATGATACCTTGTGTATCCAGCTTCGTTCCCCGTAAATTTAATATGCATAAGATCACTGGCAGGATTGGGGAAAATGGAAAGGTTCGGGAAATGGGATTCCGGAACGTTCACCGGGCCTGATGATTGGTAATAAAACTGTCTCTGGTACGGGGACCACCTATCCAGAAATCCTCGGTTATACTGGGAGTAGATAATAAGTTTACCATTGCTGTCATACTCAAATTTTCGGAGATGATCACTGCCGGAATACTCATTGGCCCAGGCCCTTGAATAAACAGAGGTTAAGATTCCGTTCTTGTCATAAGTAAGGCTGTCAGTCACTATCAGGGTCAACTTTTCCTTCTTCATGTCCCACTCGTAAAAAGCTCCTGATAAACGGTTTCCGCTATCATCATAATCTGTGATCTGTTTGGTTGAATAGAAAAATGTACGAACAGATAGATTGAAAGTTTCATGTGTGTAATCTAGTATTTTACCATTTTTCAATGTATCTCTAATACTATAAGTTTTGATAGTTGATTGTCTGCCCAGTATGTCGGTCTCTTTCAGGTAGGTTAATTTTTCTTCCCCGTTGACCTCATGTTCATAGGTCACGTGAGTAGTATCGGTCGTTACGATCAAACCTGAATCCGGCAAGCCGGCCTCATTATAAAAAGTAATTACAGCCTTTTGATTTTTCCATGATGAGCAGATTTTACTAGTAAAGTCATAGTTTTGACAGTGTTTTGTATCGATTTCTTCTTTTCTCAGATTTCCGTCAGAATAGTAATCGCGGTATTCGTTGCGTTCATCCATTCCCGATGACATACTATACTTTTCCAAAAGGTTGGCATCATTATAGTCCCAGTTATAGACCGTCTCATTGGTTCCATATTGTAAATAGATACATTCTACCGGCTGATCCTGTTCGTTATACGTATACTTCAGGCTGTTTGACAGATAATACCTTTGCCCGTCATTATTGTAAATATAAAATAGGGTATCCTGTTCTATTTCACTCTCCAGGCCTGATGAAGTATACCGGATCGTTTTTATATCACCCCTTACCGAATCTTGTGGTGTAAGATACTGCCAGGTAATAACCGAATCAGGACGAAAGTCTTCCTGACGGGACAATACATCATCCAGGTACGTATTTTCAGAAATATCCGGATTTACATCGTTGGATATTGGGGAGTTTTTCATGAGGATGGTTATCCCGGTCTGAAATTCAGGATGGCCGGTCATCTCCGGGATAGATAATCTGGTAAACTGCTGGCCTGCTGAAGGCTGTGGTATCAAAAATGGGAGAAGAAATATGAGACTGTATATCCACTTTAATTTCTGCATCTTTTTCGTTTCTTCGGGTTATTTTTCTATTTACTATTCAAATTGGGATTCAGGATAAGATCTTCATCGGAAAGGGGAAGGAAATATTTATTCCCCTGGTACAATTCCTCAATCCCGGCATATTCAGGGTCGTCAGGATCTCGTTCAGATGTCACCTGGTCAAGGAGATCCAGCCGGATGATATCGAACCACCTGCCTTCGAATTCATGGCAAAGTTCCCAGGATCTTTCTTTGACAACTGTATCTGCAAAAGCCTTACTGTCGAGGCTTCCCGGTATTATGTCGTAATCTGAAGGGGCTTCCGGATCCATTTTATTAGCTCTTCTTCGCACCCTGTTCAGGGCTTCATAGGCCAGATCGTCGGCTTGTCCTGAACGGGCTTTAGCTTCGGCATACGTCAGAAGCGTCTGGGCATATCGAAAAAGATGGTAATACGTCGAAAATATGGCGCCAGGTTCAGCCTTCCCCTCCCAAAATTTATCGCGGTACGGCCAGCGGTATAAAGGAACGTAATCTAAATCACTCCTGATCAGGTTGGTTTCGAAATTGAATGTCTGTTTCTTTCCAAAACATTTAGAGTATAGCATACAGGGATTGTCCGGATCAATTTTAATCATTTGATTCTGGTAATAAATCGTACTGTCAATGGTGTATCTAAATTGCATTGGATAACGTGTCACCAGGCTCACTTCCTTACGGTAGCTAACCGGAAAATTTTTGTAATAGGTCATTTCGGTTGTTGGTTTTATACTCCACCAGTCTTCACTTATATACGTGAACAATGCATCTGATTTTTGAGGTTCGGTATAGTAGAGCAGTATGCTTTCCGGATTTTCATGGCTGTCCCAAGACCACAATTCGGCAAAATCCTCAGCAAGACCGAAGCCGTAGAAATCTGCATTCTCAATAACATCCTTTGCTGTTTCTGCTGCCAGGTCATATTTTGATTCATCTGCCAGTGGGTAACCGGCCATGGTCAGGTATACTTCTGCAAGCAAAACTTTGGCCGTTCCCCGGTGTGGCGTAACATATGGAATACGTGACATTACCCGGTTTTCCGGAAGATAATCAATGGCTTTTTGCAGATCATCGGTGATCAGTCCATAGATTTCCTCAAAGGAGGCAAGCGGGATTTCATAGTTCACATCAATATCGGTGACAAGGGGGATCCGGCCGAAAATCCTTACCAGCTTGAAATAGGCATATGCCCGTATAAAATAAGCCTCCCCCAGGTATTGTTCCAGGTTGGACGAAATATCGTAGTTCTCTATGTCATAAAAGATTCTGTTACACATGATGATCCCTGTGTACATACCCCTGTAAAATTCATCGGCAACATTCACGTTTAACACATTATTCTGGTAACACTCAGAATAAGCCTGTATCAGGTTTATATCTTCACTTTTCACCGTCAGGATATTATGGTAATGCATTGCACCCGTGATCTTGGTCCATGCACCCGTAAGGGTCAGGATACAGTCTTCCGGTGTATCAATAAGTTCAAGATTATTTTCATACTCAGGAAGGAATTTATCACAGGAAACAGAAAAAAGTAAACTGAGGATAATTAGCAAGGCAAACCCTGTCAATCGATGGTTATTTCCGGATACTTGTAATTTCATCTTCTTCATTTAAAATGTAAGATCAATACTGAAGTAAATGCTTTGCGGGGACGGATATGCACCGAAATCCACGGCATAATCTGAAAAATTATTATCTGTATAGATTGATGCTTCCGGATCGTAGCCTTTGTATCTGGTGAAGGTGATCAGGTTTTCAAAACTCAAAGAAAAAGAAGCTTTCATTATTCTGAATACAGGCTGCTGCGGGGAATAGGTGAAACTGATATTTTTTAAGCGTATGAAGCTTGCATCCTCAACAAAATAGGATGACTCATAAAAGATCTGATCCATATGGGGATTAAGGGTGTCTGCTACAAAAGCTCCTATGCCGGCATTTCTTCCCGTATAGAAGGTGGAGGCCCTGGTGGCATTGAATTTATTTACGCCAATTACTGCATACCACAGGAAATCAACATGGAAACTTTTAAATGTAAAACTGTTATTCCAGAAAAGGCTGAAATCGGGGATGGATTTTCCCAGGACAACTTTATCATTCTCAGTAAGGAGGTTATCACTGCTGTCGGCGTTCAGATATCTCAGGCCATAACTTTCAAGGTATTGATTTTCTCCGGAAGCATCTGTTTCCTGCCATTTCCCGGCGCATTTGTAGCCTTTAATTACACCGGGAGGACTATTTACAATTACATCAAAATCCGGAATGAGAATATTATCATTTTGGAAGGCTAATGTATCATACGAATCGTTGATCTTTGTAACAACCTGGTTATCTTTTGAATACCCCAATCTGGAGGTCCATGAAATCCCGCTGAAGTTGAAAAGACTTAGCTCTGCGGATAATTCGATGCCCTGGTTTTTCATAGACCCAATATTATACATGAATTTTCCTCCGCCATAATAATAGGGTATATCTCTTTGCACAACCAGGTTCCGGTTATTTTTCAGGAAATAATCTACAGAAAGACTGATCTTCTGATTGAAGAATGAAATCTTCGTTCCGATATTGGTTTCAGTGAGTTTTTCAGGTTGAAGAAAATGGTTGGCCAGATTCGAGATATACTTGCCTTCTGCTTTTATTTTTTTGAGATCGGCGGTTACGTCGGAGAAGATATCGTTGGATAGTCCGTTCAAGGGATAGTTTCCTGCCATTCCCCTGTTAGTAAAGATGTCAAAACTGCTAAGCCATCCCGGCCGGGATTTGCCCAATTCTTTTAATACGTTCCAGTTAAAGGCAACGGAAGGAAAAACATTATTGATTTTAATATTATCTCCTTCCTCAAGATGGTCAATATTAAGAAAAAATGACAGGCTGTATTTTTCATTGTAGATATACCTGAAATGACCGATCAGAGAACGGATATTTCTCAGGATATCACCCTTCGGTCCATATACTGCATTGGAGCCTTTGATGTAGCCGCTGGTGGTTTTATCGATGGCATCCAGGCTAACATTCATGGATGAATCAACATCCCAGCCTGCATAATCCATATAGTTCCTGTAGGTCCCGGCAATATGAAAAGAATGCTTTCCTGCCGATCTGCTATATCCCAGGCTTAAGCTTTGATTCATGATCATATAATTTTCCTTGGATGCAAGGTAGAGGGCTTGTTCGGAAGATGCATCCCCTGCTATTTTGAACAGGTTACTTGTAAATGTGTTTTTCCTGGAGGATAATGACGCCAGTGCTTCAAGTTCAAGTCCCGGGAAGATCTCATAATTCAGTCTTCCACTCAGGTTATTTATGATAAGATTATGCCGTTGACTATCACGGCTGAATAAATCAAGGGGATTCTCCAGGTTACCAATGTACAGCATGGGAACGGATGATTGGTAAGAGGGATACATCTCATTTATTTTATACATGTCCATATTCACGGGATTATCTTCTGTCCCCGAGGGGAGGTAGGACCTGTAAAGCTGGCGGTAGAACGGATCCAGGCTTTCATATTCTGGTTCTATATTGATGACTTTAAGGATGTTATTATTTCCCATGTAATTATCCATGTTGTTGTGATTCTCCTGTTTGCTTCCCCGGTATGATAATTCCATTTTCAGGCCGTTTTTGAATTTTTTCCCCAGGTTAGAGGTTAAGGTATACCGACGGTAAGCCGTGTTTCTCACGATCCCGCGGTGATCAAAAAAGTCGCCGGATATATAGTAGTTAAACCCTTTGACATTCCCGCTTCCGTTAAGGTAGTATTCGCTAACATGGCCAGGGGTGAAGAGTTTATCCTGGTAATCCTGCGATGACAGGGCATCATTGTAAAGCGGATAGACATACCGTTGGGTGTCGACATTTACAACCACCGGCTGGTTCAACTCATTATAGTATTTATAAAAGCCCGTATACTCTTTATAGAATTTTATATCATTGGAATAGAACAAAGTGTCGGTAAGTTTAAAAGTGTTCAGAAAATCCCTGCTATTCATGAGATCATATCGTTTATTCATGTATTGTATACCTTGCCGGGTACCGAAATTGACCTGCTTTTTGCCACCTTTTTTGGTATCGATGAGGATTACCCCGTTAGCACCCTGGTAGCCATAGTACGCAGTTGAAGCAGCATCTTTGTAAACCTGGATTTTTTCTATATCCCTTACGTTGAGGTCTGCAATACCAAGACTGCTGAGGTTAACATTCGGAACAGGAAGTCCGTCGATTACAAAAAGCGGATCTGTGGAGGCAAACAGGGAATTGATGCCACGGATCTGAATCTTTACATGTTCACCCGGAGCTCCAGACATATTAGAGGCCCAAAGCCCGTTAATCCTTCCCTGGAAAACATTTGCTGCAATATTGGCATTAAAGTATTTAAGATCATTTTCCGATAACGTTTCAATATTTCTGCCACTCTCAATATTTTTTTCGTCACCGGCTTTTCTTGATATGATCTTAACTTCCGAGATTTCCTGAGGCAGTTCTTCCAGATAAATATCGTGGTGTATATTCTTGAATAGCCTGATTTCTTCCATGACGCTTTTATAACCAATATAGGTACAATTCAAGGTATATATTCCGGGTTTCAGTTCAAAGCTGAATCTACCGTCAATATCGGATACATTCCCTTTATTTAACTCTGTAATAAAAAGGTTGGCGGAAATTACCGGTTTTCCGGTGGACTTTTCAAAAACCCTGCCCGAGAGAAGACAGGATTTTTCCATTTGGTTCATTTTAAGGATGATATAATTCTCGTGAAATGAATAGGAATAGGGGATCTGATGACATACCTGGTCGAGAATCTTTTTCAGGCTTTGTTGCTTTTTGTCAAGTTGTATGATTTGATCCAGGTATTGACCGGATGCATTATATACGATACTTATCCCCTGCGTTTCGTTGAGAGCTTTGAGTATATCCCTGGCTGTCAGATCCTTTTCGTTCAGGTTGATGATGATATCCTCAGCGTTTTCTGCCCTTTGTGGAAAGCAGTGAAAAAATCCTGTAAAAATCAAAAAAATCAGAAGGTAAAGTCTTTTCATAAATTCCGGGGGATTAGTCAGGATTGGTAGATTGAACAATGTATTTTTTCCCTGGCGTCAGGGAAATTTTCAGGTCGAGTGACAGTTCAATGACCTCCAGTATTTTACTGAGTGAGTCTGTCCGGAAATTGCCGGAAAGGGTCAGCCCCTCAGGTATGCCTTCTTCTAATCGGAAATCTGCCCCGTAAAATTCTGTGAGTTGACTGAATACCTGTCCAACAGGTGTATTACTGAACCGGAACCAGCCATCCTTCCATGCCAGGTAGTTTTTATCACCTACCCTGCTCTCTTCAAGGGAACCTGTTGATTTGTTAAAGCATATTTTATCACCGGGATTGAGGATCCAGCGCTGCATACTAATTTGGCCGCGGGTACGGAACCTGACCTTACCCGTGGTCACCACCACTTTCAAATCTTCGGGACGGTCGGTTATTTTCAGGTTGAAAGAGGTACCCAGATCTTCAACGCTGGCTGTTTTCCCTTTCACGATGAAGGGATGTTTTGTATCGTGTGCGATTTGAAAGAATCCCTCTCCCAGGAGTTTGACCTTCCGGTAATTATTGGTAAATGCCAACGGACTATACAGCGTAGAGTTTTTATTCAGCCATACAACTGAATTATCTGGCAATACAACTTTCAGAATACTGTCGGTGGCCTGGTATATTTGTGTGTATTTTATAAACACCCCGGAAGGATTTACAAGGTAAAAGCTGATCCCTAAGGCAATGATCAAAGCAATCCCTGCTGCAATGCGTATAAATGCCGGCAGGCTGAAACGGGTATGCAGGGGGGGTCCTTCGCGGTCAAGAGTATGCTTCCGTATTGTGTTCCAGGTTGCGAGGGGGTCAGGATGGTACTTCGATTTATATTCACGCGTGACTTCCCACAATTGCCTGAAATCTTCTAATTCTGCCCTTAGTTCAGGCGTTTGATCAAGAAGGGATTCAAATTTTTCTCTTTCTTTCCGGCTCATGTTGCCGTTGAAGTATTTTGTAAAAATACCCGGATCCATAACTTTAAATTTTAGTTTGATTTATTTCCGGTCCTTACGTTTATGACAAAATGAGGGTCATTTACCCTGAAAAGGAAGTAAATTTTTTTCGGTTTTATTTACTTAAAAGAAGACTCAGAGAGGCGAGAGAGTTCCTTTTCCCTGTCAGAATTCGACCTAAAAGTTTGTCTTCTACAGTTACGAAAATTATATTTTTTAATGTTTCAGAGAAGTTTATTTTTAAATGAGATGGTACCTGGCACCTTCATCGGAAGAATTAACTTTTCAAATAGACATCCACGTCTTTGCGCAGGTTTTTGAGGGCAGAAGTGATATGATACTCAACGGTTTTGAGAGGTACGGACAGTTCGGCAGCAATTTCCTTATTGGTCTGTTCCCCGAACCTGCTCATGCGAAAGATAATAGCGGTTTTTTCGGGCAGGTTGTCTATGGAATGGTCGATAAGCTCCGAGAGTTCATGAAATTCCAGCTCGTTTTCCTGGGTAACGGACCTGATATCCGGTTCATGACCAAAAACTGTATCCCTGGAGTATACCGACTTGAGGTAGTTTAAAGAAGCATTTTTTACTGCTGTAAACAGGTAACTTTCTATTGACCAGGTGATTTCCAGTTTATTTCTGTCTTCCCAGATCCGGATGAACTGATCCTGTACGATTTCCTCGGCAATCTCAGCTTTTCCCACCAGTTTGATGCAAAAACGTGACAGCTTCGTAAAACAGCTGTTGTAAAGTTCTTCAAAGCTGTTCCCGTCCGTGAGCCGAATCGTATTGAATTTCCCTTTTTTCAAGGCTTGGAGCTTTGTAATAATTGGTTACCGTGGAATTTTTTCCACGTGCAAGAAATTTACCGGTTCCGATAGGAATGCCCGGACTAATATAATAAAACAAGGAGACAGAAAATGATATGAGGTAAAAAAACAGGGATTATAGTCAGCTGATTATTCTTAGACTGATTCTGTTTCCGGGGGTATCTTCAGGAAAGCAGCATCCCCCCAGCCTGATAGGGCTTTAATTTAACCTGTCTGCATTCCTGATACTTGGATCACCCGGCATATTTTACCTTCCCACCCCTGTAACAGAGTGCATCATTCAGTGCGATGACCGCGTCACGATAACTTTCCCGCGGAATGACAAACTGAATATTTACCTGCATAAGTGATTGAGAAAGCGCAGAAATGTTAATACATCGTTCCGCCAGGGCGGTAGTAGCCTTTGCAATGACACCGGGGCGTGTGACATTTGTTCCAAGTGCGCAGACAAGTGAACAGGGCTCAACAGTGACTTTCTGATAGCGTGATTTAAGTTCTGTGATCATACTTTCCTGAAAATCGTGCTCCCAGATCACCTGTGTGATGGAGTTAGCATTGGTCGATTTCAATATATAGCTGACTTTATACTTTTCAAATATGTCCATGATCCCACGGTCAAAACCAACACTGCCCACCATTAACGGGTCGTGAACCTCGATGGCTACTACTTTGTCGGAGCCGGTAATAATTTCAACTCTCGGCTCCTGATCGATATAATCCTTTGAGATGAGGGTACCCGGATGTTCGGGTTCAAAGGTGTTCTTCACCCTGATATTTATATCAGCCTTCTCCAACGGCTTGGAAGCCTTGGGATGGATGGCTTCCATACCCACATCTGCCAGCTGATCGGCTACATTGAAGTTGGTGAAGCCGACAGGGATCGATTTTTCGATTCCTACAATGTTTGGATCAGCGGATGAAAGATGAAATTCCTTATGAATCACCGCCTCATCGGCATGAACTTCGACTGCCACCTTGCTGAAGGTTACTTCTGAGTAGCCACGGTCAAATTCACGCATAATCCCCTCAGTACCCTTCGTATACCCGGTTACAACCGGCATTGTGGTGCTAAAGTCGATCCCCTTGAATGCCTTCCGGATGCGCTCGTCAATTGTGAGGTACTCAGCGTCATTAAAGCCGCACAAGTCAATGAACAGAGCATTGATTCCATTGTTTTGCAGGATGTTTACCGAATTGAATGCTGAATGAGCTTCGCCGATGGACGACAGGATCTCCCTGGCTGCCAGAAGTATATTTTGCCGGTTAACATAACCCGTTCCCAGAACATCAGCCAGGCTTTTTAAATAATTACTGGCTTCATTAATCCGCCTTGTGATGAAATCATCGGCTTGAAACTTATCGAGACCGATGGCATCGAATTTCCGGTTCAATGCAATGAGCTTTTCAAGCAATCCATCCAGCGCAGCTTTGAAATCCCTGTTCTGCTCGAATTTGGAATAAATGCCCGGTTCACCGGTTTTCTTGTGTTCAAGCAACCAGTTTGTGACATTATTATATGCGGAAACAACGAAAATTCGGTTGTAATAGTCTCCGGGGTTCCTGTTTCCGAAGATGATATTTTTTACTACTTCATCAAACTTTGACATCGATGTGCCGCCAATTTTTTCAACAGTGAGCATAGGTAAAAAAGTATTTAAGTTTATAACTGTCAAAAATAAGGAGAATAATTAGAATGCTTAAATATCATTAATGATTTCGATAAAATTCATTCTGTTTGAAACAATAAACCTTTATATAATTCGAGGTTGTCACAGTGAATTATTTGCAGGAAATAGTAATCTCCGTGGGTAAAATCTTTGAAATCCGAAAATTAATTGTAATTTCAATACACAAAGTTCGGCATTTTCATTAACCGTTGAGCCTTAACTTTTGTTTATACTTATTATATGGTCCAAAGGAATGGTTATTTAAGAAGATTGACATACATCCGTTACATTCCTGACAGGGCTTGATAAGCCTTAGAACCTCCAGCTATAGAAAGAAATTGAATTATTAATCCTTTACCTGACCTACGTATGAAAAACCCTAATTTGTTCCTTATTTTATTGCCCGGCTTTATTTTGATGGCCGGATGCAAGAAAAATGATGTTAAGAAAGTTAAAGCCGCATTTCTGATCAGCACCACAAATCCTGCTATTAATGAAATGGTTGATTTTACGAATCAGTCTGAAAATGCCAAGTACTATCAATGGGAGTTTGGTGATGGAAATATTTCAGTGGATGAGAATCCTTCGCATATCTACACATCCTCCGGTATTTTTCAGGTTGTTCTAAAGGCCATTGGCAATGACGGATCCGATACCGTATCGTCCATTTTGAAGGTAAAGGTCCCAGCGGATCTGATCACCATACATGAAGGGCTTGGAATAGATAAAGTATCTTTGGCGAATGCGACGTGGAAGTCGATGAGAGACACTTTTCCGGAAATTGACACCTTGTATTTTACATCTTTTTTAACTGATTATTCACTATACCTGAATCAGGTTTATTTTGAAAGCATCGGTGTTGTCGGTGTATTTTTCTCCGACACAAAAACGGTTGCCGACACTGATCCATTGATCGGTCTGATCCTGTATCCGCCATATCCGGGGTATACAAATAAGAATGTCTCAGTAGGCAGCAGCATGATTTCTGTCAAGCTTGCCTATGGTGTACCGGAGGCGATCGATGAGACCACAGGATATTTGGGATACTCTTATGCAAGCAAAGGCATTGATTTTTATGCCTATAAGGACATCAATGTAGACTATGTGACAGAGATTGATATCTATCCGGTCCAGACCAAGGCCGCAGTAAAAAAAGGTACTTACCCCGGCTTTCGGAAAATCAGGACCCATGCAGCGAATAGCTTGTTACATAACGACATGCTCTGGAAAGAATGAAATCATCCGGATAATATTTCTCCCTCATCCTTTTCAATGTCTGGTTACGTATACCACGCCAGGGCATCGGTTTTTTTGTTTGCAGTGATAAAGATAAGAACCTGGTGGTGCAGCTCCTGATTCGCCCGCCGAAACTTAAATCTGCATCAGGGAAGGCTGCGGTTATCTCACGAATTCGAGAGGCATGGAATGTAGACCGTCGGTCAGATTTCCGTCTTTATAGGCGAATTCCCCATTAACAAGAGTATGACTGATGCTGTGGTGCATTGTTTCTCCTTCGAGGGGCGACCAGCCGCATTTATAAAGAAGGTCCGATCGTTCAATGACCCATTCTGTTCCGGGTTGAACCAGAACCAGATCAGCATAGTAACCTTCCCTGATGTAGCCACGTCGGTCCACTTTGTAAATATCCGCCGGGGCATGGCACATTTTTCTGACTACCTCTTCCGGTGTAATGAGTCCTTTATAGGCAAATTCAAGCATAGCTACCAGGCTGTGTTGTACCATGGGTCCTCCGGAAGGTGAGGAAAGATAAGCATTTTGTTTTTCTTCAAGGGTATGAGGGGCATGATCTGTAGCAATCACGTCGAGTTTACCAGCGAGAAGTCCGTTAAAGAGTGCATGTTGGTCGTTTTCGGTCTTTACGGCAGGATTCCATTTGATCAGCGACCGCTTTGAATCGTAGTACGAATCATTGAACCATAGATGATGCACGCAAACCTCTGCCGTGATCATTTTCTCTGAAGAGGGGATGTCATTCCTGAACAGGTTCAGTTCGTCTGATGTGGAAATATGAAGGATATGAAGCCGTGAATGGTATTTTTCGGCAAGTTCTACCGCGAGGGATGAAGATTTGTAGCATGCTTCTGCGGTTCGTATGAACGGATGCATTTTGACAGGGATGTTGTCGCCGAAACGTTGACGGTAAAGCCTGATATTTTCCCTGATTATTGTTTCATCTTCACAATGTGTGGCAATGAGAACGGGTGATTCGGCAAAGATACCCTGCAGGCTGGCCAGCTTGTCGACAAGCATATCGCCGGTAGACGATCCCATGAAGATCTTAATGCCACAGGTCGTAGAAGGATTAACTTTCCTGATTTCATCCAGATTTTCATTGGTAGCTCCAAGATAGAAGGAATAGTTGGCTTTTGATTTTTGGGCGCCGAGTTCAAATTTTCTCTCAAGCTCCTGTATGGTGGTGGTCTGGGGCCGGGTGTTGGGCATTTCCATGAAGGAGGTAACGCCGCCGGCCACAGCAGCGGCCGATTCGGTAGCTATTTCTGCTTTATGGGTCAGTCCTGGCTCGCGAAAATGTACCTGATCATCAATCACTCCGGGGAGCAACCACATTCCTTCTGCATCGATGATTGCAGTGCCGGGCGGAGGGTTCATCTCATCTTCACGTATTTTCACGATCATTCTGCCCTCAATGAGGACATTCCCTTTAAATGCTCTGCCTTCATTGATGATTCTAGCGTTTTTGATCAGATATCCGGCCATGGTCGTGTTTTTTATATGAACGGAAGAAACTATTTATTTTCATATTAATGACTCCCCATATGGCTTCACTGACAATACCCCCGCTCATTTTCGAAGAGCCTTCGCGGCGATCGGTAAAGGTGATCGGGACTTCCTTAATATTGAAGCCAAACTTCCAGGCAGTGAATTTCATCTCGATCTGGAAGGCGTAGCCTTTGAATTTGATTCGGTCAAGATCGATGGTTTGCAAGACATTTTTGGTGTAACATTTGAATCCGGCCGTAGAATCATGGATTTTCATTCCGGTGATGATACGGACGTACACGGAGGCAAAATAGGATATCAAAACTCTACCCATAGGCCAGTTTACAACGTTTACGCCAGAGACGTAGCGTGAGCCTATGGCAAGGTCAGCACCGTCACTGGCACAGGCTTTAAGAAGTCGCAACAGATCTTTTGGGTTATGTGAAAAGTCAGCATCCATCTCAAAGATATAGCTATAATTTCTTTCCAGCGCCCATTTGAATCCCTTAATATATGCGGTTCCCAGCCCGAGTTTGCCTTCACGGCTCAGAAGATGAAGCCGGTCGGTGTATTTGACCTGCAATGATTTCACGATCTCTGCCGTGCCATCAGGGGAATTATCATCGATAATAAGAATATCGAAATCTACGTCCAGCTTCAAAACCGCCGGAATGATCTTACCGATATTCTCCTTTTCATTGTATGTCGGAATAATTACTAGGTTTTCCTTCACGAGCCGATAAATATGAGATGGTGTATAAACCGTACGAAGATAATACTTTCTGATAATATCACCGTAGAAGGTTAAAAAGTTCCGGCTTCTGAAATGATCGTACAGGGTGAGTGTGGGCTGTTGGAGGGATGTATGGGGGGTAAGAAGGCGGAAAAAGCAGGATACAATACAGTGATAATCAAAGCTATGATTTTTTCTTTCAAAAAAACCCCTGAATTGTTTTGGTAAGTCAGAAAACTGCTTCTATATTTGCAGCCCCAAACACGGGAAAAACGTTCTAAAAACCGCGGGTAAAAGGGCAAAAAAAACTTGAAATAGTTTTGGCAGGTCTAAAACCCCGGTCTATATTTGCAGGCCGGATATGCGGGGAAAAAGTTCTTAAAAAGTGCTGAAAAACAGGTTGCAAAAAAAAGTGAAAAAAGATTTGCAGAAGAAGAATTAAAGTTGGTATATTTGCAGCCGCTTTTCGAAGCAGAGAAAGTTCTTTACAAGGATGCAGGAGGTGATCAAAGAATTTTGAAAAAAGATTTGGAGATTAAAAAATAAAGTTGTTATCTTTGCATCCGCTTTTCCAAAAGCACGTTCTTAAAGAGAGAAAAAAGATTGCATAGTTTGGATAATTTGGTTATCTTTGCAATCCAAAAATATAGTAAAAACAAGTTCTTTGAAGATATTGAAAAGGTAAGTAAGGTAGAAGAGGCACTATCAATTTTTTTTGATGTTACGTAATGAATCTTGAGACAGAACTAAAAATTCATAATTACAATGAAGAGTTTGATCCTGGCTCAGGATGAACGCTAGCGGCAGGCCTAACACATGCAAGTCGAGGGGTAAGGCTCTTTCGGGAGTACACGACCGGCGCACGGGTGAGTAACGCGTTTGCAACCTACCTCTAACTGGGGCATAGCCCGGAGAAATTCGGATTAATACCCCATAACATTATGAAGAGGCATCTCTTTATAATTAAAGCTCCGGCGGTTAGAGATGGACATGCGTGTCATTAGCTTGTTGGTGAGGTAACAGCTCACCAAGGCAACGATGACTAGGGGGTCTGAGAGGATGATCCCCCACACTGGTACTGAGACACGGACCAGACTCCTACGGGAGGCAGCAGTGAGGAATATTGGGCAATGGACGCAAGTCTGACCCAGCCATGCCGCGTGCAGGATGACTGCCCTATGGGTTGTAAACTGCTTTTTTACGGGAAGAACTGTTCCTACGTGTAGGGATTTGACGGTACCGTAAGAATAAGCATCGGCTAACTCCGTGCCAGCAGCCGCGGTAATACGGAGGATGCAAGCGTTATCCGGATTTATTGGGTTTAAAGGGTGCGTAGGCGGAATATTAAGTCAGTGGTGAAATCCTGCAGCTTAACTGTAGAACTGCCATTGATACTGGTAATCTTGAATATAGTTGAGGTGGGCGGAATGTGTAATGTAGCGGTGAAATGCTTAGATATTACACAGAACACCGATTGCGAAGGCAGCTCACTAAACTATGATTGACGCTGAGGCACGAAAGCGTGGGGAGCAAACAGGATTAGATACCCTGGTAGTCCACGCTGTAAACTATGATCACTCGCTGTTGGCGATACACTGTCAGCGGCTGAGCGAAAGCATTAAGTGATCCACCTGGGGAGTACGGTCGCAAGATTGAAACTCAAAGGAATTGACGGGGGCCCGCACAAGCGGAGGAACATGTGGTTTAATTCGATGATACGCGAGGAACCTTACCTGGGCTTAAATGCAGAGCGACAGACCGGGAAACTGGTCTTCCTTCGGGCGATCTGCAAGGTGCTGCATGGCTGTCGTCAGCTCGTGCCGTGAGGTGTCGGGTTAAGTCCCATAACGAGCGCAACCCCTATCGTTAGTTGCCAGCGGATAATGCCGGGGACTCTAACGAAACTGCCGGTGTAAACCGTGAGGAAGGTGGGGATGACGTCAAGTCAGCACGGCCCTTATGTCCAGGGCTACACACGTGTTACAATGGTCGGTACAAAGGGCAGCTACCTGGTGACAGGATGCTAATCTCGAAAACCGATCTCAGTTCGGATTGAAGTCTGCAACTCGACTTCATGAAGCTGGATTCGCTAGTAATCGCGCATCAGCCATGGCGCGGTGAATACGTTCCCGGGCCTTGTACACACCGCCCGTCAAGCCATGGAAGCTTGGGGTACCTGAAGTCCGTAACCGCAAGGATCGGCCTAGGGTAAAACAGGTGACTGGGGCTAAGTCGTAACAAGGTAGCCGTACCGGAAGGTGTGGCTGGAACACCTCCTTTCTAGAGAGAGATTCATTATATGAACCTCTTCTACTACTTCCTTTTCTTTTTTATTTTGCGAAGTGACGTAATTCCGAAGCTTTGCTCTGGTAAGTCCTAAAGCTCTATGTTACAGTTATAACGGACGCTGAGCTAAACTGAAGAATTGACTGAGCTGGGCATGCTGGAAATTCAGTCCCGTAGCTCAGTTGGTTAGAGCGCTACACTGATAATGTAGAGGTCCCCAGTTCAACTCTGGGCGGGACTACATCATTTGTTGATTTATTGAATTATTGAATTATTGATTTATTGATTTACAATAATATTACAGAAGATCAGCAAATCAACAAATCAAAAAATCAATAAATATACCCGCTGGGGGATTAGCTCAGTTGGCTAGAGCGCCTGCTTTGCACGCAGGAGGTCAAGGGTTCGACTCCCTTATTCTCCACGAAATAGTTCTTTTGAAATATCTGATACAATGGTTAATTCCCTGGTTCGATTCCGGGAGTATCACTAATTCCTCTGAAGCTTAGGCTACAGAGGACGGTCCACTTGAGTTTAAGCTTGGGTGGTCGAAGTTCTTTGACATGTTGGAAGAGATTAATTTTTTAATTTGACAATTTTTGAAAAAAAGTAGTTAAGGGCGTATGGAGGATGCCTTGGCTCTCATAGGCGATGAAGGACGTGATAAGCTGCGATAAGCTGCGGTTAGGTGCAAATAACCTTTTAATCCGCAGATTTCCGAATGGGGCAACCCATCATGTTGAAGACATGATATGCTGGCTTTAGTCAGCAGGCAAACCCGGAGAACTGAAACATCTAAGTACCCGGTGGAAAAGAAAACAATAGTGATTCCCCTAGTAGTGGCGATCGAACGGGGAGAAGCCCAAACCATGGTTGTTTAGGCAATCGTGGGGTTGTAGGACCACATCATGAGACTTATTTTCGAAGTAGAATCTTCTGGAAAGTTGAACCATAGACGGTGACAGTCCCGTAAACGAAAGAAAATAAGAATCTAGTGGTATCCTGAGTAGCGCGGGACACGAGAAATCTT
>CAWELH010000008.1:0-335000 GCA_963809925.1 uncultured Bacteroidales bacterium | reverse complement strand
AAGGTAAATAATGACTTGCAGAAGAATTTTGATGAACTGGAAAATGGCGATATCGACCTCATCGCTTCCAACCTCACCATTACCGGCGAGAGGAAAGGAATGGTCGATTTTACCCTGCCACATAGTCAGTCCCGGCAGGTACTGGTTCAACGAATTGACAACCACAACGAAAAATACTTTGCCAGCGATGAGCTGGTGAGAAACCCCCTCCAGCTGGGAGGTAAGACCGTCTATGTACAGAAAAACTCTGTATTTGTTGAACGACTTCGCCATCTTTCGGAGGAGACCGGAGAAAAAATCAATATTGTAGAGGTTCCTATCGAAGCCGAACAGCTTATTCGTATGGTAGCCAGGAAGGAAATTGACTATACAGTTGCCGATGAGGATATTGCAAGAGTCAACCGATCCTACTTCAATAATCTGGATACAGAAATGGTGATCAGTTTCCCTCAAAACCAGGCCTGGGCAGTGCGGAAAGGCGCCGTCGAACTCAGGGATGAGATCAATTACTGGCTGGAAAGTTTCAAAAAGACAAGGCATTTTGCCATATTGTATAATAAATACTTTAACAGCAGCCGGGGAGCTTCTATTATTAACAGTGAATACTACTACCCTGAAACAGGCAGAATCTCACGATATGACAATATCCTGAAGAAAGAAGCTGAGGAAATAGGCTGGGACTGGCGACTTCTGGCTTCCATGGTCTACCAGGAATCACGCTTTAACCCGCAGGCTAAATCATGGGCCGGGGCCTTCGGTGTTATGCAGCTGATGCCTGTTACTGCACAACGGTTCGGCGTTGATAACAACTCGTCGCCTGCAGCACAGATTCATGCGGGTGTGAAATTTATCCACTGGCTGGATACACAACTGGTGAAATATGTCCCAGATAAAAATGAAAGAGAGAAATTTGTTCTCGCATCCTATAATATCGGGCTTGGACACGTTCTCGACGCCATGAACCTGGCCGAGAAATATGGTGAAGACCCTGCAAAATGGGAGGACAGCGTTGAATCTTACCTTCTAAAAAAATCAGATCCGAAATTTTTCACTGATCCTGTAGTGAAAAACGGCTACGCCAGGGGAACGGAAACATTCCGCTACGTGCGAGATATTATGTACAGGTATAACCACTACCTCAACATTAACGAAAATGGTGAACTAGCCCAGCTTGCGAAATAATTTCAAGAAACTCACTCAGGATCATTGCAGTCGCACCCCATATCCTGTACCCGTTAACATGGTAAAATGGAACCATCACTGATTCATTCATGAGGTTCCATTTTTCTTTTTGGATGGTTTGCGGGTCAAGCAGTACCCTCATCGGCGCAAGAATCATAAAACTGACCTCTAAAGGGTCAGGGTTGAAAATTGGTTCGTAGTCAAGATACCCGGCAAAAGGATGTACTAGGAAGTTGCTAACCGGAACGGGAAGTGGAGTCAGCTTGCCAAGTAGCCTGATCATTTTTGCATCTATGCCCGTCTCTTCCAGTGTTTCTCGTTTGACCGTCGCTTCCAGGCTTGTGTCCCCTTCTTCATAAGTACCTCCGGGAAAACTGATCTGGCCGCTATGCGCACCATGGTACTCGGTACGCTGGATAAAACATATGGATATATCATCCTCCGTGGGAAACATGAGGATCATTACCGCCGCCTGCCTGGCTTTCGAAGATAATCCTGAAAGTCGTCTCGACGATGGAGCCATCCTGTACTGAGCTTCACTTCCCGGAAGAGGATTTTGCAATGCCCTGGCAATTAGCTGGCTAATCTGTTCCAGTTCTCTTGTATTCATGCCTTTCAAAATTACACATTTGTCATGTGTTCGAAGAAAACTATCTTAAAAATTTTAATTGCACCCATGGCTTTTTATCTTGCACTAAAACCCCAGAAAGATATGAAAGCCTGCATCCTTATTGTCCTTATTACCTTCTTTCCAACCGCCGGTAAGTCCCAGATACGCCAACAAAATGATTCATTGATGTCGCAGGTACAGATGTTACTAAAACTGGACAACCGGTTGAAAATACTGAATAACAGGCAGTCGGAATTGTATCAGGATGTTGACGGTATTGAGCAGCAACTATCCCGTCAATTCGACAGCCTTCGGCAACGAATTCTGCAAAATGATGCAACCGTTAACGTACTGCAGTTCCGGATTGATTCGCTGGAATCAGAAGCACAGGTATACAGGTCTGAATACCGGTCTGACATTAATGCCCTCAGAGAAGAGATTCACCGGCTGAAAGTCGGCAATGTCACCATATTTATTGTCCTCTTTCTTATAATGACCGGATTTTTCGTGTATTTCTTCTATGGTGATGTGAAACTTGAAAAAATGATCAACGTGCAGTTTAGTAGGAATACTATAGAAACCGAACGACAAATCAAAAAGCTTTCCGGAAGATGGAAAGAAAGATTCACAAGGATGAACAGAAAAAGGAGGAAGAAAAAGAAGTAGAGATCAGAGGTAGATCTGGCATCGGCGGTACCATGTATTCACCGGTTTTCCATAGGAATATTGTACATACTATAGTGATGCCATCATTAATTGAACTGTATGGTTTTTGCCGGAGAGATCCGGGAAACCAGCATGGACGGTACGATCAGGAATAACATGATCACCAGCATGGCGCTCGCATTAATGAGGAACAGGTACATGAAAGACAGATTAATGGGTACGGTGGTGAGGTAATAATTTTCAGGGTTAAGACTGATAATACTGTATTTTTTCTGAAGAAGGCAAAGCCCGACTCCGATTGCATTTCCCCAGAGAAGCCCTTTAAAGATCAGGTAGGAGGACTGATACATGAATATCCTCCGGATAGAAAGATTGGGACTACCCAGGGCTTTTAGCACACCGATCATGTAGGTGCGGTCGAGAATGAGGATTAGTAGCCCCGATACCATATTGAAGCCCGCAACGATTAACATCAGTGCAATAATAATGATGACGTTGAGGTCCTGAAGTTTCAACCAGTCGAAGATTTGCGGGTATCGTTCCACAATACTCTGAACTTTAAGACGTGAGCCGTCGTCAAAAAAGAAGGAGGCTGCAATACTGCGGGCATCCCAGGTGAGATCACTAAGGTCGCTAAACCGGTTGATCTCAAGTTCCAGCCCGCTGACCTGATCCTCCTCCCAGTTGTTCAGACTTTGGATATGTTTCATATCGACAATGGCAAATGTCTGGTCGAATTCTGCCAGACTGGTTTCATAGATCCCCGAAATTGTGAATTTTCTAAACCTTGGTCGTTCGTCGACGAACCACATCTGGAAGGAATCGCCGGTTTTCATCTTAAGTTTCCTGGCAACCCATGAGGAAATGACAATGTTGTTGCTGAGGGTGGAATCATTCACTTTAAAAGAGTTGCCGTCAACCAATGATTTTTGAAAGAAGGACCAGTCGAAATCCTTGTTAATCCCCTTTAGTACCAGTCCCTGAATATCGGTAGCTGTTTTTACTATCCCTGCCTTTATTGCAAATGGCTGGACGTGCATTACACCCCTCAGATCCCTGAACATGCCTGTAATTGTGTCGTTTAAGGGAATGGGCCTGGTCTGGTATGAAAGGTTGGAGTCATAATTAATAACCTGAATATCGGAACCGAAGCCAATCACCTTGTTTCTGATTTCCTTCTTAAAGCCGGTGACAATGGCCAATGAAGCAACAATGACGGCGATGCTCAGCGATATGCCAAAGATGACGATCCCAGTAATGGTGCTGCTGAAGTGTTTACGGTTTTTATTTCCGCTGATGATCCGACGTGCTATAAATAATTCGTTGTTCACATCTGAAGGCTTAACCAGATTTTTATGGACCCTGTAAAAATACAAAAGTCATTGTGATTCCTGCGCTGAAATGGAAACAGTTTTCTGAGCTGAAAATTACGGTTCCGCAAACTGGAGGTGGCAGGTCAGTATTCTGCGGCTTTCATCGCATTTTCCGGCTACTGTATCCCAAAATATTGTTATATCTTCGTAATCATAAGCGCTACAACATGAGGAAAATTCAGATACTCTTATGCCTGGTTTGTATCATTGCCTGTTCGTCGGGGCGGTCGGTAGGGCCTGTTGGGGTCATTCCTGCAGCAGAGCACATACAGGAATATCTTCCTCTTCTGACCGGTAAGAATATTATTCTGGTCGCTAACCAGACCAGTATGATCGGGCAGACACATCTTGCCGACACTTTATTGTCCCTGGGCATTCATATTGTTAGGATTTTCTCCCCTGAACATGGTTTCCGGGGGCAGAGTGACGCCGGAGAGTTGGTTGCAAGCGGAACGGACAAGAAAACAGGTCTGCCGGTAGTATCACTCTATGGAAAGCATAAAAAGCCGTTACCAGAGGATCTGCAGGATACAGATGTCGTTGTGTTCGACATCCAGGATGTAGGAGTACGGTTTTATACCTATATTTCAACTATGCATTTTGTCATGGAAGCCTGCGCCGAGAATGGTAAAGACTTGATCGTGCTCGACCGGCCCAACCCAAACGGTAATTATATCGATGGCCCTGTCCTCGAGAAAGGTTTCCACTCCTTCGTCGGCATGGATCCGGTTCCGGTGGTATATGGCATGACGATCGGAGAATATGCCCGGATGATCAACGGTGAAGGGTGGTTGAAAAACAGCGTCCAATGCTCGCTGAGGGTGATCCCCTGTGAGGGCTATACCCATCAAACTGGTTATTCGCCGCCTGTTCAGCCCTCACCTAACCTGCCGGATATTACGTCGATACGGCTGTATCCTTCACTGGCATTTTTTGAAGGTACAAATGTGAGTGTGGGCCGGGGAACCGAATTTCCCTTCAAGGTATTTGGCAGCCCATGGCTCAATGAAGGCGATTTTTCCTTCACTCCTTTAAGCACGCCGGGTGCGGCACTCCATCCTCTGCATGAAAATGAAATCTGCCGGGGTATGGATTTGCGACATTACCAACCCTCATCCGGATCATGGAATCGTCTTACTTTAAAATGGTTGATATGGGCTTACACCCACACCAGGGATAAGGCTTCCTTTTTTAACGCTTATTTCAACACACTTGCCGGGAATTCAACGCTGCGAGGGCAGATTGAGACGGGTATGACAGAAGAGGATATCAGGGTAAGCTGGAAACCAGGTTTGGAAAAATTCCGCAAAACCAGGGAAAGATACCTGCTCTATAAATGATAAATTTTTACCCGGAATTTATGAGATCATAACGAGAACTGCCTCAATCATTTCGATCATGAAATTTTTCCTTCCATACTTTCAGCCAGAGCTCTGGCATCGCGCAGGAATTCGTCAAGCGTCATTTCCCTGATAAACACAAATCCATGAGTAGCTCGCACTTTCGGATGCTGATGCTCGTAAAAGAAATTTTTCCCCAACAACAATTGAATGTCTTTCATCTGTTCCACCCAGATTTTTTCGGTCAACAGACTGAACGGACCGTCAAGTTCGTATGAAGGGAAAGAAGCATTGACCTGGCTGATATAGCAGTTTCTGAATGAATTTTCAAGTGTGGCCATAGCATTGAGTGATACCGGGATGAAGAGATTAGCCTCAGCAGGATGAAAACGGTACCATACATTGCGGTAGCCCCGGATCCGCAGGTTACTCACATCATGATCAGCGGCATATCTTCTCAGGGCTTCGGCAATGGCCTGCAACACTTTGTAGTGTGTATCCGGGCCGCTTCCTTCAGGATCGAATGCCAGGCTCAGGACCGTGGGTTTTATTTCACACAACATGTCGTACACCGGATCAACATCGCGGTGCATTTCGGGTTCTTCAGTAAATATATCTCCCTTGTAAAAGCCCAGTCGGTTATGCCTGCAGCTGCCAGCCTTCACTCCAAAATGAGCCCAAACGAGTTCTTCCTCAAATTCACGGATCATACCTTTGAGTTGCTGAATATCCGGCGGGTTTTTCTCTCCGTCATAAAATCCGGAAATCTGCCGGATTAAAGAAATAACTTTTTCTCTGAGCTCATCTTTTGATTTCAGGTCATACAACGATACCATATTTCTCACCATACGATGTGCCAGGCCTCGTTCCTTACCATACTCATCCCGTTCTGCCACTTTGTTGAGAAAGTGATTTACATCCTTATCAAATTTAAAACGGTAGCCCTCTGCAAAAAAATCGGGATAGCGTAACATCCCGATACCGCCGTTATCCATAAGGACAAGGATATTATCAAGGATGGTTTTAATCAGGTCATTGGTCACGGACGTGAATCCGGATGTAAGTACAGAAAAATGAAATTCGTTCCCCGGCTGTCTCAGTTGCTGTATTACGTGCGGCAGCATACCCAGCATGATATCGTCATGGTGTGGTCCGGTATGCAGATATACTTCATTGCCTTCTTTGATCATGCCCTGTTCGATCCGGCGGATGGTTTCCTGTCTTACGTCTTCGGCAGTATTTTCGCTAAGGCCAGGGATCAGTTGACAGAACCTGTCGCTTTTCAGATCACTGAGCGTCAGGTTCATCGCATATTTATCGATGTTTTTGCACAGATCCGTTACTGCCCTGTATGTTTTTTCAAAGGTCCACTCCCCCTGGGTGTAGTAATGATCCATACTGTCCCGGAGAGACGATGCTGCCCCTTTGGAGAGATAAAAACGGGCATTCTTGAGCTTATGAAGCACTGTTCCGGGGTAAAGTACATTCGCCTTTTTTTCAAGGGCATCTTTTACAACTTTTGCCTTCGCTTCTCCTGCGGCGAAAATGATGGCCACTGCCTCAGGGTTCCAGATGATGGTGCCGAGGCCAATGGTAATTACCAGGCGGTTACGCGAAACTTCAATACCGCCAAGGTCGGAAGCAGCCGCTGCCTGTGTTTCATAATTTGTTGCCGTAAGCCTCGTAGTGGAAAAGTGATCACTTCCGCGAACATTGAAAGCGATATGACCATCAGGGCCGATGCCTCCCAGGAAGAATCCAATACCTCCGAGATCACGGATCTTTTCTTCATATTCCTTACACCAGTTGTCGACCATATATATGGCCCTTTTCTGGATGCTCTCTGCTTCCCCAGTGGCTTCCCTGTTCCTAAGACTCAGGTCGATGCGGTAGTCAGGGAATACCTCCCGGAATCGTTTACCTTCCGGAAGAGGAATCTTATCAGAATTAATAAGCAGGCAGTTCTCTTCTGAAAGGTTAAAATTGCGGATGTAAAATTCTGTCACATAATTGCAGAAGCTGTTATGCTGAGCCGGATCTATCGGGTAGAATTCATCAATCTGTACGAACTTAAGATGTTTTGTTTCAGGCTTTTTCATGTCACCGCAACCATTTGAAGCCAGAATTTCTTTCACTTCCTTTTTCTCCCAGTTATCGAGCAGATATTTTGTCCATCTAATAAAGTATTCAGGTGTTTTCCCCGTGGGAAGACTGATAACTCCCTGAGGGTTTTGGGAAATCCACTCAATGAACCGCAATGCGGTGAGAAGTCCCAGTTCCGGGAAATTATTGACGACTATATATGGGATCTCAGTAGTAAAATCTTTAATATCAGACCTTTCAAAAAATCTTTTTTCAACAGAGGATGTAAGATTTGTTTTCATTTCGTGAGGCATTTTCGATTTAGAAAAGAGAGCTAAAATTAACGATTCGAAAGGCTTTAAGCAATAAAAAACAGGTAAGAATAGTGTACCTGTAATTCTTTTTTTTGTGCGGTTACGGTTAGGGACCTAAAAGTTTAGCTACGAAGCTGACTGATGCGAAGATATGTTCAGGCAGAAATGCGGGCCTAGGGTTCCTGCATCTGTTTAACCGGAGCACTGATTCTGCCGGGATATACCTTTAATGCTTCAGCCAGGCATTCCATCGCACTCTTCAGATCCTCCTTTTTCAGCACATAGGCGATTCGTACCTGATGGCGGCCAAGTTCGGGATCTGAGTAAAAGCCGGAAGCCGGAGCCAGCATAACAGTCTGATTCCTGTATTCAAAATCACTAAGCAACCATTGAGCAAATTTGTCGGCATCGTCGACGGGGAGGCTGGCAATGGTATAAAATGCCCCGCCGGGCATGGGACATACAACGCCGTCCATCTTATTCAGGGCATCAATCATGAAATTACGGCGTTCAATATATTCGTTATATACTTCGGTGAAATAGCTTTTTGGTGTATCCAACGCAGCTTCACCAAGGACCTGGCCCAGTGAAGGCGGGCTGAGCCTTGCCTGGGCAAATTTCAGCGCGGTACCGATCACTTCACAGTTCTTGCTGATAAGGGCACCGACTCTTACACCACAGGCACTATATCGCTTCGACACGGAGTCGATCAGAATGACGTGATCCTCAATTCCTTTCAGATTCATCACAGAAAAGTGTTCCCGGCCATCGTAACAGAATTCACGGTAAACTTCATCGGCAAAAAGGAAAAGATTGTGCTTTTTCACAATTTGTCCGAGGGCTTTAATTTCTTCTTCAGAATAGAGGTAGCCGGTAGGATTGTTCGGATTACAGATCAAAATGCCCTTGGTTTCAGGCCTGATCAGCTTCTCGAATTCTTCAACCGGCGGTAATGCAAAGTTGTTTTCGATCTTTGAAGTAACAGGGACCACCTTAACGCCGGCAGTGATGGAGAACGCATTGTAATTGGCATAGAAAGGCTCGGGAATAATGATTTCCTCACCAGGATTGATGGTCGACATTAGCGCAAACAAGATAGCTTCGGAGCCACCTGTAGTGATGAGAATGTCGGTGTAAGAAATCCCGATACCGAGCTTTGTGTAAAATTCGGCCAGTTTCCTTCTGTAACTCTCATTACCGGCAGAATGGCTGTATGCAATAACTTTATCACTAATGTTCTTTACGGCGTTGAGCGCAACTTCCGGTGTTGGGATGTCAGGCTGGCCGATATTCAGATGATATACCTTGCGGCCTTTGCGTACGGCTTCTTCTGCAAACGGCACGAGCTTTCTTATGGGAGAGGAGGGCATGATCTGCCCTCTTTTGGATATGCCTGGCATATTAATTTGTTTTTTCCTGTTCCGGTTTGTTTTCAACTTTTCCTTTGATCATCAGTTTTGTGGGTGAATCTTTGGCATTAGAGTACACCGTGATGGTCTTCTGAAAATTACCCGATATCTTGGTATTATACGTAATTCCTATTTTGCCGGTTTTCTTGGGATCGACCGGTTCCTTTGGCCATTCGGGACGAGTGCATCCGCAGGTTGTTCTCACTACATTCACAACGAGAGGTACTTTTGAAATATTTGTAAATTCAAAATAGCATCGGCCGTCACTGTCATACGGTATCGTTCCGAAATCATACATGATGGATTTAAAAGAAATGGCGGATGGATGGCTTTCATCCGTTGCATTTTGTTCCCTGTTTTTACAGGACATCACCATAATACTGATGAGTGTGATAAGGAAAAAAATTCTTTTCTGCATCGCTCTTATTTTTGACATTCAAAAGTAGTTTATATTTAGCATTTTTACCATGCTAAACAATAGGAAAAGTGTCAAATTCTTGCTAAAAGCAGGGGTTTATTCATTCTGATATTCTCACATTGTGCTTCACTGGATTTTTTATCGTGTTTTTCGCTCCTGCGCAGAATTCATGGATTTGTTTTTAAAGTAGTACACATTCATGACTTGCTGGCTCCGGAAGCATGAATTATTCTGCGGTCATCCAGGGTTACCGAATCTAATTGTAGTGAATTTTATTAATTTTGCAGGTGATTAACCAAGCAATCATTCTGAAATACTGATTAAAGATGGAAATTCCTTCAAAATACAATGCATCGCTTACTGAGGATAAATGGTACAGCTACTGGATGGAAAAAGAATTTTTCAATTCTGAGCCGGATGAGCGGGAACCCTATTGTATTGTTATCCCACCACCGAATGTAACCGGGGTCCTGCATATGGGTCACATGCTGAATAATACGATTCAGGATGTACTGGTCCGTCGCGCCAGGATGATGGGTAAAAATGCGCTCTGGGTACCGGGAACCGATCATGCAAGCATTGCCACCGAAGCCAGAGTTGTAGCCAAACTGCGTGAAGAGGGCATTAATAAGAAGGATCTTAGCCGGGAAGTTTTTCTCGATCATGCCTGGGAATGGACACACAAACACGGCGGCATTATCCTGGAACAACTTAAAAAACTTGGTGCTTCGTGTGACTGGAGGAGGACGAAGTTTACGATGGACGAGGATATGTCGGCCAGTGTTATCCATGTTTTTCTCGATTTATATAACAAAGGGCTGATCTACCGGGGTGTGAGAATGGTCAACTGGGACCCCCAGGCAAAGACAGCGGTGTCGGATGAGGAAGTGGTTTATCGGGAAGTCGGCTCTAAATTGTATTATGTTAAATACCCGGTTGTGGGCGGGCAGGATTTTATCATCATTGCCACTACGAGACCCGAGACCATCCTGGGCGATACGGCTGTCTGTATTAATCCCGGCGATGAGAGATACAAAAAGTTTCATGGGAAAAAGGTGATCATTCCACTGGTTGAAAGGGAAGTACCTGTCATCATTGATGATTATGTTGATATGGAGTTCGGTACCGGTGCATTGAAAATTACGCCGGCTCACGATGAAAATGACTATAACCTCGGTATCAAGCACAATCTGGAAAGTATCGATATTTTTAATGACGACGGAACCCTGAACGAGAAAGCACAGTGGTTTGTTGGTGAAGACCGCTTCGTTGTCAGGGAAAAGATCGTGGAAGTTCTTGGTGACAAAGGCTTCCTATTCAAGGTGGAGGATTACGTAAATAAGGTTGGGTACTCGGAACGCACGGATGCCGTGATTGAACCGAAGCTTTCAATACAGTGGTTTTTGAAAATGCAGAAACTGGCACAGCCTGCCCTTGAGCATGTTATGAACGATGACATACAACTCTATCCGGCGAAATTCAAGAATACATACCGGCATTGGATGGAAAACGTAAAAGACTGGTGTATTTCACGACAGCTCTGGTGGGGTCATCGCATTCCTGCCTATTATTACAGTGAAAACCCTGCGCCGAATGATTTCGTTATCGCCGCATCCGTTGAAGAAGCCCTCGCGCTGGCAAGGGAGAAAACGGGAAATCCGGACCTCTCACTCACTGACCTCCGGCAGGAAGAAGATGTACTCGACACCTGGTTCTCATCATGGCTGTGGCCTATTTCAGTATTCGACGGTATCAGGTATCCGGAGAACAAGGACATTCAATACTATTACCCGACCAACGATCTCGTAACGGCACCGGAGATCCTGTTTTTCTGGGTTGCAAGGATGATCATTGCAGGCTATGAATACCAGGATAAAATGCCTTTTAAGAATGTTTACCTTACAGGGATCGTTAGGGACGGAAAGCGGCGGAAGATGTCAAAATCATTGGGAAATTCTCCCGATCCGCTAACACTGATCGAAAAATATACCGCCGATGGTGTCAGGGTGGGTATGCTACTCTGCTCCCCGGCCGGAAACGACCTCCTTTTTGATGAGAGCCTGACGGAACAGGGAAGGAATTTTGGTAATAAGATATGGAATGCCTTCCGTCTGGTTAATTCATGGACCGTCGATGAAAGTCTCCCACAGCCCGTCGAATCGTCATTGGCTGCCCTCTGGTTTGAAACCAAACTCAGTGAGGCTCTGGGCCAGATGGAGGATCAATTTGAGATTTTCCGTCTTTCCGAAGCACTGATGACAGTTTATAAATTATTCTGGGATGAATTTTCATCCTGGTACCTGGAAGCAGTAAAGCCGGCATACGGAATGCCAATCGACCCTGAAACCCAGCGGGATGGCCTTCGATTCCTGGAGAAGCTGATGGCGGTAATTCATCCTTTTATGCCATTTATTACAGAGGAGATCTGGCACCTGATCCAAGCAAGGGAAGACGGGGAAAGCCTCATGGTATCCATGTTACCGCAACCCGGTGAAGTGGATTCAGAGCTGATTTCACAATTTGAGCTTGTAAAACAGGTTATTACCTCTGTGAGAAACGTACGGAATGAAAGGAATCTTCCGCACAAAAGCCCGCTTAAGCTCCATTATTTAGTTGGTTCCGGGGAATATACCGCTGCATTTGATCAGCTTGTTCAGAAGCTGGCTAATATAGACGAAATCCGACCCACTGAACAGAAACCTGAGGGTGCAGTTTCTTTTATTGTGAAGAATACGGAATATTATATTCCTTTGGACGGCAAGCTCAATGTTGCCGAAGAACTCGACAAGTTGAAGAAAGAACTCGCATACACGAAAGGGTTTTTACAATCCGTCATGAAAAAACTTTCCAACGAGCGCTTTGTGAATAGTGCCCCTCAGGATGTAGTAGAGCGTGAGAATGAAAAAAAGGACGATGCAGAGAACAAAATTGCCGCTCTCGAGAAACAAATTGCCGGTTTGATGGGTTAGTGACGTATTGCCTGCGAGAAACGCGGAAGAAATAAGCATAATCCCGTCAGACCGTTAAAAATCTGTTTCACATTCCGGTCGGCAAGTAAATTCATGATGAAGATGAAACCATATATCCTCGCTCAAAATAACTGGAAGACCGTAAGTACACAGGAGGTTGAACTGGCAATATTGCCATGGGGTGCCACCGAGGCCCATAACTATCACCTCCCTTTTGGCACCGATATTTATGAGGTGGAAGCCATTGCTGAAGCCTCCGCTGCTATCGCCTGGGGAAAGGGAGGCCGGCCTGTTGTCCTGCCTGCCATTCCTTTTGGGGTGAATACTGGCCAGTCTGATATTCGTATGACCATAAATATGAGCCCGTCTACCCAGGCTGCTGTCCTGAATGACATTGTGGAAAGCCTGGAGGGCCAGGGGATTCACCGGCTATTGCTGATCAATGGTCACGGAGGTAATGATTTCAAACAGATGCTCAGGGAAACGGGGAAAAATTATCCCGGCATGTTCCTGGCAACGTGTAACTGGTTTCAAAGTGTCGATAAAAATGTATTCTTTGTGCATGACGGTGATCATGCTGATGAGGCGGAAACCAGCCTGATGATGCACCTTCAGCCCGGCCTGGTGCTCCCGCTTGACCAGGCAGGTGACGGCTCTCATAAAAAATTCAGTGTGGATGAGCTGAATGAAAAATGGGCCTGGTCGGAACGGAAATGGACCTCCGTAACCAGCGATACAGGGATCGGTGACCCTTCCGAGTCTTCCAAAGAAAAAGGAGAACGCTTCCTGAAGGCGATATCTGAAAAACTGGGCGGCCTCATCTATGGTCTATGTAAGATGGACGAAGTCTTTAAGACCCAGGATCTGTTCTGATCAGATCAATGCACTTGTTTTCGAAAGTTTGTTTATATCCGGTTCCAGGGACGGTTTCCGGTTCACATTTCCTAAATACTTTTCAAGAAAATTTTAAAAAAACACATTAATATTTTACATATCCAAAAATTGTATTTATATTTGATGCATCAAATAATGATATGACAATTAAGTGATGGATTTTAATTTTGAAACATCAATCGGATATTACATTAACAGGACTGCTGCCGTAATGCGAAACAGCCTGCAACGGGCATTCAGTGAGGCCTATAAGGAGATTACCATCGATTATTGGATAATTCTGAATCGTTTGTGGATTAAGGATGGCTGGAATCAGTCTGAACTCGCGTTGATGACAGGCAAAGACAATGGTAGTATGACGAGGATGCTCGACGGTATGCAGAAAAAAGGGCTGGTGGATCGTAGGCCGGATGAGAGAGACAGACGGGCACAACGTATTTATCTGACAGCAAAAAGTATATCGCTTGAAAAGCCACTAAAGGAAATTGCCCGGAAGAATATGATGAAAGGCCTGACCAATGTAACGGAGAAAGACGAACAGGAATTAAAACGCATCCTTGATCTCATCACTGGTAATTTTTGATTTTTTTTATTCATATAATTGATATATCAAAAATAGATACAACAAATAAAAATGTTTAATTTAAATTTTTTGACCATGAAAACTCCATTTACAACTAAACAGTTTCTTGATGTATTTGCGAAGTATAATTCTGAAGTATTTCCGGCTCAGATCTTGTTGCTTTTATCCGGTATTGCAGCAGTTTTAATCCTGTATTCAGAGATCCGGCGCAAAAGCACTATCGTTGCAGCAATCCTTGCATTTCTCTGGCTCTGGAACGGGATAGTGTACCAGATCATGTTTTTCAGCAAAATTAATCCTGCAGCTATTGGATTCGGTATGCTGATGTCAATAGAGGCAGTTTTGATTTTATATGAATCAATGCTGAAGAGGAGGCTGGAATTTTCAACCAAATACGGACCCGGCCGTATTGCAGGATATGTTTTTATACTTTACGGCCTACTAATATACCCGGTGGCCGACCTGATTGCCGGACACAACCTCACCGGCATTATCTCTCTTGGTTTGCCTTGTCCGACAACCATTATGACCTTCGGGTTTTTCCTTTTGGCCGGCAGGCAGTTACGTAGATATCTTCTTATCATTCCTACATTATGGGCGCTAATGGGATTAAGTGCAGCGTTAAATTTTGGAATATACCAGGATTTTGTCATGGTACTGGCAGCACTCACAGCGATCCTCCTGCCGGTTGCATTTAATATGCGGAATGCTTATGCCCACGTCAAGATCCAGGAAGATGTAAAGTGAACGAATTAGTCTCAGTATCTCAGGTGAGACTATTCCCAAAGGAAGACAAAAGTGAAATATTTTTTTACATTTGTAATGCCCTGCCTGAAAGTGACTTTTGCCAGGCATGACTTTTATACTGTTTAACCTGAAATAATCTGAGACTTATGATCCTGACAACCTTGATTTTTGGTGTCCTGTTCGGAGCGATCCTTCAATATGCCCATCTTAACCGTTTCAATGTAATCAGTGGCATGGCTACTCTTGAAGACTATACAGTAGCAAAAGCACTGGCGGTGGCCATTGGTCTCGGTGCAGTATTACTGAATATTGAAATTGCAACCGGCCTGGCGTCTTTCCATGTAAAACCATTCCTTCTCGGTGGCATTGCCATTGGCGGGTTAATCTTCGGAGCAGGAATGGCCATCCTGGGATACTGTCCGGGTACTCTTGCCATCTCACTGGGTGAGGGTTCTATGGATGCACTCACCGGAATAGCCGGCGGACTTGCCGGCGGACTGGTGTATACACTGATACTCCCTTCTATCCAGGGTGTTCTTGGCCCCGACCTGGGAAACATTTCCCTCACGTCCCTCCTGGGCACAAACCGGCTACTGTTTTTTCTGCTGACCGGAGTGTTTGGCGCTGTCCTGGTTTGGACGGCTTTCCGGCTCAACAGAATGGAGAAGGGAAAGGACAGAAAATGGTTGTATGCCGGTATCGGGCTTGCCATTCTGAACCTTATCGTTTTCTCTTTCGCAGGCGCAAACCGGCCTATCGGAGCATCTACCAGCTATCCTTACATCGCAGATCTTCTAACAGGAGAAACCTCGAACAATTATTTTGAAAAAATTCAGAAACCTGGTCAATGGGAACTCATTTTTCTTAGCGGCGCTTTTCTTGCCGGACTGGTGATATCACTGATACGTGGTGAATTCAGGTTCACATTGATCCACCGCCGGTGGGAAAAATATAAGGGTACCTCTACGATGAAACGGATTATCTGGGCATTCGCAGGCGGATTCATTCTTATTATCGGCGCAAGGATGGCAGGAGGTTGTACGAGCGGACATATTCTTTCGGGAGGGATGCAGATTGCCGTTAGTAGCCTGGTATTTGCTGCCTTTGTTTTTGGCGGCTTACTGATCACAGGACATTATTTTTACCGTCCTTCGCAGAAAGTCTGATCATCGCCGCGTCAGTATGGTAAGATGAAAAGCAGAGCCTCCATATTCATTTTGGTTTTTACCGGACTCCTCAGTTTTTTCATGCATTACGGGCAGTTTGGCAAGGATCTGATGAGTATTCATGTCTGGCGGCAGACACAGACACAATCAACCATCGATAATTTTTATGAAGAGGATTTCAATATCTTCCATCCTGCCAGAAATGACCGGGGCGCAGGCGATGGCATATTCCGGATGGAGTTCCCGCTGATGCAGTGGCTTGTGGCTTTTCTGTATACATTGTTTGGCAGTCATCTGATCATTACACGGATTTTTATGTTCATCACCGGCTTATTCTCCATAGCCGGTATGTACTCACTTACCAAAAGTGTCTTACATAAAGAATGGCCTGCCATTGCTGCTGCCTGGGCGTTTACCTTTTCTCCGGCATTCTACTATTACACCATTAATCCTTTACCCGACAATTTTGCGCTCTGCTGTTCAATATGGGGTTTGGCGTTTTTTATGCGCTGGACAGGGAACAAAAGGCTCATACATCTCATTTTCAGCTCGATTTTTCTGAGTATTGGCACATTGACGAAACTGCCTTTTGTACTCTATTATTCCTTACCTGCGTTTTATTTCCTTTTCCAGGTAAAAGGGGACAAATTCAGCCGGAAAGTCATCGGGAATGCGATGGTGGAATTTTCATTTATCATCCTGCCTGCCGCCTGGTACCTGTTTGTCATTCCAACCTGGCAGAACGGGATCGTTGGAGGGATACTCGATAATCAGTTTTCGCTTTTAACCCTCCTTGATTACCTCCAGCATAATCTGATTTCAACACTTCCGGAATTGTTACTGAACTATGCAGCCCTGCCTTTCTTTCTGGCAGGATTTTACTTTTTGATAAGAAAAAAGCTGCTGCAGGATATTCAGGTAAGAATGTTTGCCGTTTTGGGGATCGTTATTCTCTTTTATTTCTTTTTTGAGATCAATATGATTGCCAAGATCCACGATTACTATCTTTTCCCCTTTTATCCCCTGCTGTTTCTTCTTGTGGCATATGGCGCCTATCGTATGTTCCGGTCAGGTAACAGAGCCATAAGATATTTTACGATAGTCCTTCTGATCATCCTTCCTTTCACGGCCTACCTCAGAATGAAAGACAGGTGGAATCCTGAATCTCCCGGCTTTAACAAGGATCTTCTGGTATACAGGGAAAACCTCCGCACGGCTGTGCCCGACACAGCAAGGTGTGTTGTAGGCAATGACATTTCCCATTATATTTTTTTCTATTACATTCATAAAAAAGGATGGGGATTCGACAACGACAATCTGGGCGCGAAAGAACTCGCAACGATGATAGGTCAAGGAGCCCGTTATCTTTATTGCGATTCAAGAAAGGTGGATGAAAATCCGAATATCCTGAAATTTCTGGATGAAAAATTATTGGAAAGGGGTTCTGTACGTGTCTACAGTTTGAAAGAACCGTAATATGTTGTTATCACTGGCAATTCTATTCAACTGCTATCATAAGATTACGGCTTATTGTACCGCTGATAACGGTAAGGACGTAAATACCTGATGCAATCCTTGAGGTGGATAAACTCATCGTACCTCCTTCACCGTTTTCCTCCATGATGATTCTTCCACCACTGTCAATCAATCTCACCAATGTTTTCACGTCCTCCGGGCTACAAATCGTCAAACGGTCACCAGCCGGATTTGGGAATGCCCTGATTTCTGCGATAATTTTTTCTTCCCGACTTACTCCGGTAATGTCATCTTCTACGGTCACTTCGCATTCATCAGAAAGTCCGCTGTCAACCGACTGGATCCTGATAAAGGTGGTCCCCGGTGCGTGGGCAGTGATGGTGCCGTCCTGGCTTACTGTTGCAATTTCTTCATTGTCTGACGCCCATTTCACCTGGGGGTAAAGGGCATTTTCAGGAAAAAGAGAATACTGTAACTGCAGGGAGTCCCCGGTATACAGTTTCTCAGAGTCTGACCCGATTTCAACCGAAGTCACCGCACCATCCGCACTACCATCATTGATGCTGAGATACGGACTGAGCATATCCCTGACATAGACCGTTATCGTCATGCTCATGTTTAAGTCCCTTTTGATAAGATCTTCATTCGGCCACGGCCACAACGGCTTGGTAGTCAGGACACCGTCGATATAGCGGTTATTCACATAGGGTGCGTCTTGCTGCCTGATTTTGGAAGGTGAGCCTATCAGCGCCCTTACCGGCAGCGTAACTTCCTGGTCGGTACCAATAACGAAGCCATAGTCGAGGGCATTTTTCCAGATCACCATATCCTCGAAGGTGCCGTGCCAGTGTGACATCACATGAACGGCCGGATTTGATCTGGGCAGTTCATCACGCCACTGACCGTTGTCGAGATCGAAACAGCCCAGTATCCGGTTAGCATCGGCGGGGATGGTGTGGTCGTCGAATACCATTCCCCCCTGAACCAGGCCCCACGGGTCACTAATATTATAGTCGGATACGGTGTTAAAGCGGGTACCGAAGGCGATCACATTTTCAGCAATGCACTGATTGCAATCGTAGATATTCAGTCCGGCGTGCGGGGCACGATCGTAGGTATCGGCTCTGAATACCCCTCTGCGGATGATACTATTGCTGCACTGAAAATAGACAAACACATATCTACCTGTACCCCAGCCCCAGATATCTTCCGAAAGGATGTGGTCGGAATAAGCGATGCTGAAAATATGACAGTTATCATCGTAGGTATTGATGGCATGCCCGTCTGTACCCTGGTAATATCCCGCGTTGAAACCGGCACACGCAGTGAGTGTCAGATAGCTGCAGTTTAGGATATTCCAGGCATGATGTATGCTGTTTCCGGCTTCAATGCCGTCTATTTTCAGGTAATGTACCCCATTCATATACACAGCGTGTGTCCGTATGGAGTCTGCATCGATGGTCACAGACCCGGGATTTTTGGCCATCAGGACAATGTTTTGGGTTTCTGAACCCGATAAGCCATTGATAGAAAGTGTTTGGTGATAAATTCCATCAAGGAAGAGTAGCGTATCCCCAGGATTCAGGGAGGCTGACGCATTGGAGACCGAGCCGGAAGGGTGTGCCTCATCGATTCCAGTCCCTGTTCCTGCTGGTGACACATAAATCGTTTTAGCATATGTCGGCCGGAAGAACAAAAACTGAACGGCAATAATGAGTAATACAGTAAATCGGGTGGCTGGTCTCATCTTTTATTCTTCTGTTACGTTGTAGATAATCTCTCAAGTTTTAAAGTTAACCATAAATACATGAGTTGTACAGGAAATCGTTTGGGCCTGTCTCTATTCATCAAAAAATTAGCGGAGTTTGTTTCCAATACAAGGAGATCACGGAGCAAGGCGTTTTAGGATCCAGTCTTCCGTTGATTTTTCAAATACAAGCCGGTCGTGGAGTCTGCCCGGAGCGCCCTGCCAGAATTCGAAATATTCGGGTAGGAGTCTGTACCCGCCCCAGTGCGATGGACGGATCACATCACGGTTCGCGAACTGTTTTTCATAGAAGTGGAACCGCTCTTCGAGAAACTTTCTGTCGCGGATAACTTCACTCTGGGGTGAAGCCCAGGCGCCGATCTGGCTGATCCATGGGCGCTCGGAAAAATATCGGTCCGATTCACCGGCAGGAACCTTTACTATCAGGCCTTCGACCCTGACCTGTTTTTCCAGGGAGGGCCAGAAAAAAACAAGGGAAGCCGCGGGGTTAGCATCAAGGTGGGAGGCTTTTCTTGAATGGTAATTGGTGTAAAAAACAAGCCCATCACTATCCAGTTTTTTCAGCAGAACCACCCTTGATGCGGGCCGGTTTTCGTTGCTAACGGTAGACAATACCATTGCATTTGGCACCGGTAGGCCGGCGTCGACAGCATCATTCAGCCAGTGTTCTAATTGTGAAAAGGGATCTCTGGCAATGCTTTCCTCATTAAATTCGTTATGTTGATCTTTATTTCCGATGGCCAGTTTAATTTAATTCCTTCACATGACACTTTATCAAAGCATAATGCGTGTTGATGGTATCAGAATGTAGCCTTAAGACTAATGTCGAGGCTTTTGATCTGGTGTGTAAGGGCTCCAACAGATATAAAATCGACACCTGTTGCGGCGTAGGTGCGCATATTTTCTTTTGTGATCCCTCCGGAGGATTCTGTTTCCAGTCTTCCGGCGATCATGCTAAGGGCTGTCGTAGTTAACTGAGGGGTGAAATTGTCAAGCAGGATTCGGTCTACGCCACCAGCATGCAAAATTTCATCCACATCACTGAGATTCCGGGCTTCAACTTCAACCTTCATCTTGTGTCCGTGAAGTTTTATGTATTCCGTAGCCTGACGGATGGCATTCGAAATGCCGCCGGCAAAGTCGATATGATTATCTTTAATCAGGATCATATCGAATAAGCCGAAACGATGATTAAGGCCTCCCCCCAGCCTTACCGCTTCTTTTTCTGCGTACCGCATTCCCGGAGTGGTTTTCCTTGTATCGAGGACCCTGGAGTGGAATCCGTCCAGCATTGTCACATATTCGAGGGTCTGCGTAGCCACACCGCTCATTCGTTGAACTACGTTTAAAATAATCCTTTCGGTTTGCAAAATCGACCGTACACTCCCTGATACATTGAAAATAATATCCCCCGGTTTGATTCTGGATCCATCGGGTACAAGCTCTTTCAGCCGGAGGCCGGGATCGAACTTCTTATAAATTCTTGACGCGATGTCTATGCCGGCAATAATCCCGGTGTCCTTCGACAGCAGTACAGCTTCTCCCGTGGCTTTTTCCGGAATGGTGGATAGTGTGGTATGATCTCCGTCACCGATGTCTTCTGCAAACCAGATATCAATCGACTTATCCAGCAATTCATCAAAATGACGACTCATTTTCTTTTTCTATTCTTAACAGATGGATAACATCTTTGTTTCCCGCCGATTTGAAGAAAACATTCACCCTGTAATTTTCATTTTTGGTGCTCAGAACGGCGATCACAAATTTGGAATCTTTTTTTTCACTTTCAAACTTAATCTCAAAATTTGACGGCGGATGTTCTGAAAAAAATTTTCCAATGATGTCAGTAGCTTCCTCGATTCCAGTTTCATATTCTTTGCTAAGAATACTTATTTTTACGACATCGTTGAAATGCGCTGTCAGGAGTTTGCTGTTACCGGTTTTAAAAGATTTGACTATATCAGGTGAGATGGTTACCTTCTGCGCTGAAGACAACTGTAGAAATGATATCTGGACCAGGAGTAACAACGATAGAACGATATATTTTCTTACAGAAGTCATCACAATTACAGCTTATTTTGATGCAAGATACTAAAATTCTGATAAAGCCTGTTCGATGAAGATATCTCTCATCCTTACCGGAAAAACCAGGACTGCCTGGTTGCAGGAGGCGATAACTGAGTATACCAGCCGCCTGCATCACTATATCACTTTTGAGGTTCTCGTTACAGGCGACATCAGGAATACCCGAAATATGCCTGAAAAGGAGCAGAAGGTGCGTGAGACGCAGAATATTTTGAAACTTGTACCTTCCGGAAGTTTTTTGATCCTGTTGGACGATAAGGGAAGTCAGTATACTTCTGAAGCCTTTGCAGGCTTTCTTCAGAAAAAGATGAATGAAGGGCGCGATATTTGTGTGGTCATCGGTGGTGCATACGGATTTTCAGAAGAACTTTACAGAATGGCTGATACAAAATTGTCGTTATCGAAAATGACGTTTTCCCATCAGATGGTGCGGTTGATTTTCCTGGAACAAGTATACCGGGCATTTACCATTATCAGGGGTGAGCCATACCATCATTCCTGATATTTAGGGAATTACTTTCTTATTCGTATTTTAGTGGGGCTAATCATTCTCTATGATTCAAAACAATATCATCCGCACTGTCTTTGGTAAGGGACGCTGGCTGTCACTGATTGTGATCCTCCTGCTTCTCGCTTCCATGTATTCCGAGAAAAAAGCAGCCGTAAATTTTTATACAAAAAGTGACGTTAAGAAATTTCAAAAAACCCTGGTCGCGAAAGAAAAACGCATCAGTGAGATCCTCGACGTGCTGCAGGAAGAATGCAAGAAGCCGGAAGTTGAAGGACTGTTTTCCGATCTCCCGGATTACTTTTTCAATCTTTATAAGGAAGAAGGGCTGGCAGTTTTTGTTTATCGCGACGACAGTCTTTGTTTCTGGAATGACAATTCCGTAACGCTCCCTCAAATGGCGGAAAACATTCCCCAGTCTACCATTGATCATATCGGGAATTCCATTTTTCTTAAAATAGAACGGAAAGCAGAAACGCCTGATAGCATGCGATTTATCGGTCTTGTACTGATAAAGAATGAATATCCCTATGAGAACCGTTTTCTGAAGAACGGATTTCAGGACGATTTTTCGTTTTCTCCGGCTGTGAGGATAAAGAATTCAACACCAAGATTTAAAAATCCCATACCGGGACAGGGTTACCCGGTTTATGACATTTCGGGTCAATACCTTTTCAGCATCGATCTTGCCAATGCCAACAGACCGCAGGTAAGTCAGAAAGTGCTCTGCCTCATTCTTTATCTTCTGACCTTTTTTATTTTTCTGTTGTTTCTCCGTCGTTTCATCCGCAATGCGCCAAAGATGTACCGCAAATACCTGGTCGTCCTACTCGCTCCTTTACTTTTTTTTATTTATTACCTGCTGGTACACTTTCGTATTCCACCTGTGGTTTTCGAACTTGAGCTTTTTTCACCGGATATCTTCGCGCGTTCAGCTCTTCTGGACTCACTCGGAGACCTTTTCATCCTGACCGTGACAGCATTTTTTGTGATCTACAATTTTTATATGGAGTTCCATTTCAGTGCGACCTCAGTCAGGAAGGTTAGTGCTTCTTCCATGCTACTTTATGTTTTTGCCGGCATCCTGGCTCTGTCGATTTACCTGCTCAACAGCTTTGTATTCAGGAGCATTGTCATCGACTCTTCCATTTCATTCGAGACCTATAAGGTACTTGCACTGTCTGTGTATACATTTATTGGTTTGCTGATCCTTGCTCTGCAGTTCGCCGCATTTGCGCTTGTTGTCGACAAAGTCTTTTCCATCCTTGAAATTTCGCAAAACCGGCGTAGTGCCAGGATCTATCTGGTGGTGCTGATCTTTCTCATTATTGCGCCCGTCGTACTGCGGATGAACCTGACGGTCAATCCGGAAACTACAGTATTTTACTCAGTGATGATCTTTCTGCTGTATTACTTCCGTTTTGGGAATCGGAATCAGTACCGTTTTTCCACTTTCCTTTTATATATTCTTCTCTTCTCGGTGTTTTCAGTTTTTGAGATTACCCGTTTCAGCGAACAAAAGAGCAGGTCGGAAATGAAAATGATGGCTGTCAACCTGTCCGCAGAGCATGACGCTGTCGCTGAATTACTTTTCCCCGATCTTGATAAAAGACTTCGCAGCGATGAGGATCTCAAAAAAAAGCTACTCGATCCCTATTTCAATTTTGAAGAATTTTATGCATATGTACAGCGGAAATTTTTTAGTGGATTCTGGGATAAGTACGATCTTCAGATCACACCGTGCAGGCCACTGGACAGTGTTTACGTTGCTCCTCCAGAAGACCGTTATTATCACTGCTATAACTTCTTTTATGAGTATGTGCTTCGGGATGGAATTCAGGTTCCGAATACCGACTTTTTCTATCTCGACAATCTTAACGGAAGGGTCAGCTACTTTGGCTCGATCAGTTTTGAGGGAGAGGAAGGTGAGGAAGTAACCCTGTTTATTGAACTTGATTCAAGGCTTATCTCTGAAGGTCTCGGATACCCGGAATTACTCCTTGAAGATCGGTTCGTAAATACCGGCAACCAATTTTCCTGGGCTAAATACAACCGGAAAAGGCTAATCACCAGCTCGGGCGATTTTGCATACTCCATGTCGAGCCGTATTTACACCAAAGGCAGAGAAGGTTTTGAAATGGCAAGTTCTGATAAGTATGATCACCTGGTTTACAACATTGACCCGACGAACACAATTATTGTCAGCAAACCGTCGGTATTTTGGGTGGATATACTGATCTCATTTTCCTATATTTTCAGTTTTAACTTCATCATCCTTATCTTTCTCCTTGTTCTTACCAACATCAGCCCGATATCTCTCCGTTTACGCTGGAATTTTAAGAACAAGATACAGGTGGTCATGACATCTCTTCTATTTTTTTCATTGATTCTTATTGGTGCCGGAACCGTATATTTCAGCATCAGGCAGTACAAAAGCCGTCAAACGGAATTACTGAAGGAAAAAATTCAGTCTGTATATGTTGAACTCATCCATAAACTTGAATTCGAAACGGATTTACATAACTGGACGAGTGATGAGTTTTATAGTCTCAATGATCTGCTGCAGAAGTTTTCAAATGTCTTTTATGCCGACATAAATCTCTTCGATAAGGAAGGCCGGATGCTTGCAACTTCCAGGCACGAGATTTTCGATATGGCTCTGACCGGAGACATGATGGATGCGATGGCATATAAGGAGATGAGTGCGTTGAAACGTTCGGAATATTTTCATAATGAGCGGATTGGTGGACTCAAATATCTTTCTGCCTATGTGCCATTCGTAAACAGTGACAATAGCATCCTCGCCTATCTCAATCTGCCTTACTTTACCCGGCAGGATGAACTTACCAGGGAGGTCACAAACCTGGTAGTTGCCATTATAAATATTGTGATGCTACTTTCATTGCTGAGTTTTACCATTGCCGTATTTATTTCCAACAGGATCACTCACCCACTGAAACTTATTCAGGAAAATATTGCCCGGGTCAGCCTGAGTCAGAAAAACGAGAAAATCTCCTATGAAGGCCATGATGAAATTGGCAGTCTGGTAGAAGAATACAATCAGATGGTGGAGGAACTGATGAAAAGTGCCGAACTTCTGGCAAGGAGTGAACGTGAATCAGCATGGCGTGAGATGGCCAAGCAGATTGCACATGAGATTAAAAATCCATTGACACCCATGAAACTTGGCGTTCAGCATTTGCAGAGGATATGGAGCGACAAAGCGGAGGAACGGGAAGAACAGGTTCAGAAGATCACCAGGACACTGATAGAACAGATTGATAACCTTTCGGCCATAGCCACCGAATTTTCTAATTTCGCTAAGATGCCCCTGGCCATAAATGTCAGAGTCGACCTTATTGAACGACTTAAGGATGCCATAAGTTTGTTTGAAGAATATGATAAATATGAGATCAATCTGAACACCGGTGAATGGGATCATGTTTATATATATGCCGACAAAGAGCAGCTGAACAGGATGCTCATCAACCTGATCAAAAATGCCATGCAGTCCATTTCAGAAGGGCGAGAGGGCATCATCAATATCAGTCTTGAGAAAAGTGAGCAGAATGCGCTGATCAGCGTGGAAGACAATGGGAAGGGCATACCGGAAGAAATCAGGGACAGGCTCTTCCAGCCTAATTTCACGACTAAGTCCAGTGGAATGGGTATGGGCCTTGCCATTGTTAAAAATATTATCGAGACGGCGGGAGGCAGGATTTGGTATGAGACCCAGATAAAGAAGGGGACGACCTTTTATGTTCTTCTTCCGCTGGCAAATGTTGAAAACGGATGAAGAACTTACTATACAGGTACCCGCTTTCCATGAGGATCACCTTCTTTCTGCTCGCTGTGATCCTGTTTTTTCATGCAATTATCGCTGCAAAGGATTTTCTGTATCCCATCGTTCTGGGCGTACTTTTCGGATACCTCCTTTATCCGGCATCGTGCTTCTTTGAAAAGCACGGAGCACCCAGGATTCTGGCCAACCTGTTAAGTATTCTCATCTTTTTGCTTATCGTGGGAGCAGGTCTGTTTTTTATTTACAAGCAAGCTGGTGGATTTATCGATGATTTTCCCATTTACAAGTTAAAGGCACTCTCGAATATTGACAGACTGGAAAATGCCATTGAAAAACGCTTTGGCTTAAGTGATCTCCGTCTTGTGGATTTTATCAGGAATCGCGTAAGACACCTCTTCGACGTTGGGAACACTATGATGAACAGGACATTTACCAGCACAGCCGGTACACTCTTTCGTCTGGGTATCCTGCCAGTCTTTATCTTTCTTTTCCTTTTTTACAGAACGAAGCTGGCAATTTTCATTTTGAAACTCGTCCCGTCAGAGAACAAAGTTAAGGCAATTAAGATTCTCAAAGAGTTTTCTACCGTCGTCCCGAGTTATATGGGCGGGGTTTCGACGGTTGTCCTTATCCTTGCCGTGATCAATTCCTCGGGTCTCCTCATTGTCGGGGTCGACCATGCTATCGTCTTCGGAGTGATTTCAGCCATGTGCAATTTTATCCCCTATTTCGGCACCCTTATCGGAGCATTGTTTCCATTTACCTTCGTGATGCTTACCAGCGATTCCCCGATCCAACCGGCACAGGTGATCATTTTATATGCCATCATACAGTTTGTTGAGAATAACATCCTGACACCTAACATCGTAGGTAACAGCCTGAGACTGAATCCCATGGTCATAATTATCGGCATCGTTGCAGGAGGAATGGTTTGGGGGATTCCCGGCATGTTCGTCATCGTACCCCTCCTTGCAATGGTGAATATTCTGGGGGAGCATCTCGTCAGACTGCAGCCGTATTCATACCTCCTTGGTGTCAAAGGTGCCCGGAAACACTCCATTACCATTGGCAACATCCGGCGTTTCTTTCAGCGCTTAAAGCGGCGATAGTCCTGCCTTTGGTAATTTTCACAAATTGTTGACGTTTTTTAAACTTTTAAAAATGATCTTCGTAATTAATGTATTACTTTAGAAAGGTAATTACGATAACTATTTTGCATTGATCAATGTAAGGAAAAATACCCTCCTGGCAGCGGTGGTAAGCATTTTGATTTTCAATAATCCGGATGTTTTCTCTCAACAGGCTGTGGATGGTTCTGCTGCCGTATATACCCGTATAAACAGCGTCAGTTGCTACAACAGTAATGATCCCGACACGCTGTTTGTCGGCGATGCAACGTCTTTTCAGGTTCACGACACCGTATTGGTATTCCAGAGTTTTGGAGCCAGTGCCTATCCACCTTCCGTTGGCGTTGGAAAAGGTGAAGTTAACGCCATGTACAACACGGGGAAATATGCCATATTTAAAATTGGTGAAATTACGAATGATACGACCATTGTCCTGAATACTACCCTACCCGGTATGACTCCTTACAAATCCGGGGAATCGGGCCAGCTTATCCGTATCCCCACTTATGACTATGCAAGTGTTGAAGCCGGCTTTGATTTCCCAGCCTGGGATCCGGTGACTAAAACCGGCGGCGTATTTCCAGTTATCGTAAGGAAAAAATTGACAATGAATTCGGATATGAGCGCCAACGGGAAGGGATTCAAAGGTGGTCAGCCAGCCGGACAATATACCAACGATTGTGGAGCCAGTAATCAGGGATACTATGTTGAAACGGCACAGGATACAGCCGGAGCCAAGGGGGAATCAGTAGTGGAACGAAGTTATGGCTATACTCGTGGCAGGGGGCATTTAGGCTCCGCTGGCGGCGGTGGGAATGGTAAATTTTCCGGTGGAGGTGGCGGTGCCAATGTCGGTCAGGGCGGAAATGGAGGGATGGAGTCCTCATCCTGTCCGGTACCCGGTGATATCGGAGGTGAATTTGGCATATCCCTGGGCACTTTTTACTCGAATAATTCAGTAAATTTCTATTACAATCGTGTGTATATGGGTGGTGCTGGCGGAACAGGTACACAGGTGGCTGCGTCATCCAGGCTTGCCACTACCGGCGGGAATGGTGGAGGAATTATCATAATCCTCGCCGACACACTTGTTGGTAACGGTCGGATGATCTCAGCACGGGGTGAAAGTGTAACGGGAGTTGCAACTGCCGGTGCAGGTGGCGGTGGCGGCGGCGGTGTCATCGTACTCAGCATCGAACAATTTATAGGAAACCTAAACCTCAGTGTCCGGGGCGGAAATGGGGGCAACGCTCTTGCTATTCCCGATTCAACCGGTCCGGGTGGCGGCGGCGGCGGAGGAATGATATGGTTTAAGGGTACTGCTCTCCCTGTTGGGGTCAATACTGACACCCTTTTCGGCAACTCCGGAAAAATTGACGGTACTATTGATAAATATCGTAAATCCAGTCCGGGGAAAGAGGGTGCTACACAGAGTAAACTCGTCATCCCCATCCGCGGTTTTATCATCAACAGCATGCCCAATGATCAGACTATCTGCGAAAATGAAAGTCCTTCACTGCTCAAGGCCTTCTATCCAATGGGCGGCAGCGGTGCCTTTTTTTACAAATGGCAGGAGAGCACCGATGCTTCGACATGGGTAAACGCCAGCGGACCAAATCCGATAAACCTAAGATCATACCAGCCTCCTGTTCTGATAGATACAATGTTCTACCGCCGTATTGTCACCGATCAGACGAATCCCGACCTCGCCGATACGAGCTTTTATGTTACGGTTAACGTAGAGGCCGGATTAAACAATAATCTGGTCACTGGCAGCGATACCGTGTGTTACAATGTTTCCCCCGGTGTCTTATCGGCACCAACCGGTATGACGGGAGGATTGGGAACCTACGATTACAGGTGGATACAGAGCGGGAATGCAACGCCATGGATTAATGCCACGGGCACAAATGACCAGACATCTTACTCAACACCAAACCTTGCCGATACAACCTATTACAAAAGAATTGTATCCTCTGGTGTATGCGTGGATACAAGCAACAAGGTAACGATCACGGTACTTGCCGATCTGGCAGGGAATACCATATCTGCCCCCCAAACGATTTGCAACAGCCAGACTCCGGCCCCTCTCACAGGCCCGGTTCCGTTGGGAGGCGACCCTGCGGATAAGCGATATGTATGGGAGATCAACACCTCTGGTACCTGGGGCGATGCCGGAAATACCACCCAAAATTTTGCAAACCCCGGAACACTCGCTGAAGGAACCTATAATTACCGCAGGAAAGTTTTTTCCGGATCAGAGGACGCCTGCATCAACACAAGCAACATATTGCTGATCACGGTTCTGCCCGACATAACCGGAAACAGTATTCTCGACGATGATACACTTATATGTGCCGGTCTGGTAAGTCTTGACATTCAAGGAAATGTACCAGCGGGCGGTGACAGCCCGGATTATAATTATATATGGCAGAGCAGACCGGAATCCCTCACAGTCTGGACATCTGCACAGGGAGAGACAGTGAACCAGCCTTTCAAACCCGGTTCACTCATTGAGACCACCTGGATCCGCAGGAAAATTCTCTCCGGACCAGGGGAGGTGTGTTCGAATATTTCTGATTCCATCCTAATATCTATCCTCCCGGCAATAGCGGGAAACACCATTTCATCGGCGCAAACCGTATGTGAAGGGATCAAACCGGATAATCTTACGGGCAGTACTCCTTCCAATGGTGGTGAGGGCCCGGGAACTTATTCATGGCAATGGCAGAAAAAAGCGTCCGGTGAAGTGAATTTTTCTGATATTTCCATTAACGGGAATCAGAAAAATTACGACTTCAGTCAGCCTCTTAGTGATACAACAGCATACCGCAGGATCGTTCTTTCAGGACCCACTACATACTATACCTGCAGAGACACAAGCGCCACCATCACCATATCTGTCCCTCCCGCCATCGGAAATAACCAGATTTCAGGGCCGACCAACAGGGAGACTTGTGTGGGCACAAGTCCTTCTGTACTGGATGCAAGCAATAACCCCAATGGTGGCAGTGGGGACTACGTTTACCTCTGGGAACAAAGTACGGATGGCAGTATATGGTCTATCGCCTCCGGTTCACCCGGCAATTCTGATTACCAGCCCGCGCAACTCGATGTTCCGAAAACATTTCGGCGTATCGTAACCTCCGCCGGAGTCTGCACCGATACTTCCTCAGTAGTAGCCATTGACACACTTACGCGTCCGGTGCTTACACAACTTACTGCCAACAAGGATTCTGTCTGTCACCTTGAACAAAATTTTGCAATTATTATCGGGATTCGTGAAGGTGAACCTGCCTATACCGCCTGGTACTCAAACGGACTGGGTTCTGGCAATACCGAGGTAAATAACATTGGACAGGACGATCAGATCCATGTCACCGGATTCCCGCAACAACGGCTTTCGTATGACTTTAGGATCGACAGCCTGGCCGATGCAAAAGGATGCCGCGCCAGAGATGAAAATCTGGTGCTATTTACTGCCCACAGCGAGCTTTTCCCTGATGCCGAACCTGAAATACTTCTGGATGACAGTACCTCAGTATGTGGTTCCGACTGGCAGATCAAAGCTAATCCGGACCTTGGCATCAATTATTACTGGACAGTTTCCAATCAGTCCATACATCTCGATGACAGCCTTTCAGATCAGACCTTCGCCCGTGTATCAGGAAATTTTGACAGGCAGGAGTCTGTGCTGAAGTTTTATGCTTTTTCACCTGGATGCCAGGAATTGATTGGTTACACACCCTCCGTCGACTCGGTGAAAATCGCCTTCTTTGAGCAGCCCTCGGCGATTCAGCTAGTCGAGAATTCTGTGGTAATTTATATTTCGGACAAGTACCTGGTAAAATACCAAGAACCAACGGCCGGAGAGATCACCTGGTCGGTTCTTGAGGGCAACGGAACATTCAGCAATATTTCCGGCGACTCAACACTGATTTCGGAAATCCCCACCGAAGCCTCCAGATTTCGTATGACTGTCTCAAACGGAAACTGCTATCCCGAAACTGCCGACCTTGACATCGAGCGAAGGAATGTTCACATTTATGACGGCATCTCACCGCTGAACCCTGATAATATTAATGATTTTCTGGTTGCGGAGGGACTCGATACCGATGAGGTCCAATTTACATTCCAGCTGTTTTCCACCAGTGGGCTACTGGTACGTGAGATAACGGAAAAGGACATCGACCGGCTGGGCTTCAGGAGGGGACTTCCCAATAACGGATTGGAAATATGGGACGGAAAAGGGAAAAGTGAAAACAATATCGTTCCGGCTGGCGTGTACTACTATGTCCTCGAGATCAGCTATAAAGGAAAGAAGTATCCGCCTGATAAAAATTATGTTGTGGTAAAATAAATGATCAGGAAAACGCTCATATCACTGATACTGGTCCTGGCTGCAATCAATGCCGGTGCACAGTTTGATATACCCAGGCTCAGCCAGTACCTGATAAACGGTATGGTGATCAATCCTGCCTATGCCGGAAGCCGGGAATCCGTGAGCGGCACACTGGTCGACAAAGAATATCTTACGGGTTTTAAGGGTCATCCCAGAACCATGAAGTTTGCAATACATTCGCCGCTAAAGAATGATAAAATTGCACTCGGGCTCAGTATTGAGAACAATTATAATCCACTCGTGAAGAATACCGGCATATATGGAAATTATGCCTACCGTATCTGGCTCGGGGATGTACGCCTTTCGTTTGGTCTCAAAGCCGGCATTTACCATTATAGTGAGGATTTCTCCGGCGATTTCCAGCTTTATGACCAGTCACAAACCGATCCGGAATTCATCAGTTCCAGCGGCATCGCCCCTAATTTTGGTGCCGGGGTTTACATGTATAACAATAAGTTTTTCACCGGACTGTCGGTACCGTATTTCCTTGATTTTCCAAGGGAAGGTCACAAATTTAACTTCAATACCGGTAGTTATCATTATATTCTAACCGCCGGGTATCTCCTGGATGTTACCGAAGATTTTAAAATCAAGCCGTCGACCTTAGTGGATTACAGTACAGCGAACATTGATATCCAGGCCGGATTGAACTTTATCATGATGCAGGATAAGGTCTGGGCAGGGGCCATGTACAGAACCAATGCACACGCAATTACCGGCATCATCGAGTTCCAGCTTGCCAGTTGGCTTAGACTGGGATACGCATACGATTATTACTTTACAAGCCTGAGCAGGATTTCCAACGGGACACACGAGATCATGCTGCGATATGAACTGAAATTCAGGTCAAATGTGGATAGTCCATTCTATTTCTGATATGAGGAAACAAATTGTACCATATATTTTATTCTTCTGGCTTACCCTGAGCCCGGCACTTTTCGGACAGTCATACTATAAGACAGAAAAGTTACCCGCCTCCACGAATAATTTCAACGAAGTGGCGCCGGTTATTACAAGTGAAGGTCTGGTGTACTGCACTGACAAAACAATTAGCTCCTTCATTCAGAAATTTGATATGGAGGACAGACCAATGTTCCACATTTTCCTTCTTCCAAAAAAAGCAGATGGCAAATGGACGAGTAACCCTGTGCTTTTTTCTACTGACCTGACTACCTCTACATCACAGAATGAAGGACCCATCACATTCAGTGGTGATGGCAGGCTGGCTGTTTTTACAAAGAATTTTAAAGAAAGCGAATCCGGCGGTGGCAAGGTAAATTCGAATTTCGGGCTTTATTTTGCAGATAAAGCTGACAGTGGATGGACCAACATACATCCATTTGAATATAACGATCTTAATGCCCATACCACACACCCGACACTTGATTCTATTGGCACAACGCTTTATTTTTCCTCCGACAGGGCCGGGGGGTTTGGCGGTTATGACATCTATGTATCTAATTTTAAAAACGGAGCATGGACATCACCCCGGAATCTCGGCCCGGTAATCAATAGCGCTGAAAATGAAATTTATCCCTACATTCACCCCTCCGGGCGGCTTTACTTCTCCTCTTCGGGCCATGACAACACCACGGATTTTGATCTTTTTTACAGTGAATACTACAACGGACGGTGGATAAATCCGGTAAAACTACCCGCACCGTTTAATTCGAGGAGGAATGACTTTACATTTTATGTTAATGTAAACTTTGATTCAGGGTATTACACCACTGATGCACGTGGAAGTCTGGATATTTATTCCTTTGCATCAACCATTCCGAGGTTTGAGGTGTGCAAAAAGCAGGTTGCGGATAACTTCTGCTATGTTTTTTATGAAGAGAACACGGTCACTCTTGATACCACATTATATGTGTATGAATGGGATCTAGGGGACCACACAAAAGTAAGGTCAATGGAAGCCGAACATTGTTACCAGGGTCCCGGCGACTACCTGGTGCAGCTCAACGTTATCGATAAACTAACCGGTTTGGTTGAGTTCAATCAGGCAGAATATCTGGTGGAAGTAAGAAAAACCATCCAGTCGTATATAACCGGTCCCGATTCACTGCTGATCAATGAGAATGTCTCATTCAACGGCCTTGAATCTTATTTTGGCGAAGCAAAACCCGGTGAATATTATTGGGATTTTGGCGACGGATCCCGTGGTGTAGGCGCCTCGATAACGCATGCGTATGAAGTACCAGGTGTATTCCAGATTAAACTGGGAGTCATTGAGGAAAATGCCAATCCTGAAACCGCAAGAAGGTTCTGTTCGTATAAGACCATTGTGGTTAAAGAATAGGGTGATTTAAACAGAGTTTTTTCTTGCCGGGTCCGATGCCCGGCTGAATTTTGGTTATTTTAGAGGAATTTTATGATTGAAAAATTTGTCAACGAAAATTTTATATGAAGTTATATTTACTATTCGTCTCATTGTTTCTTTCCTGTATGGCTTCAGCCTATGCTCAACCAGTACCCAACATTGAGGAGAATATTCCATATCTGATGACATTCGGACGGCAGGCGGAGACAAGCTGGGGTGACGACGATTTTTCCCAGACGTTTTTTTTCCTGTTGCCCAAGGATTATAGTAAACCAGTCTTTGTCTGGATTTATGATCCGGATGTTGGCGGTGAGGTTGATGAGATCGCCGGTGTCTGGAATACGAAGGTGACCTATTCGATATATGGAGGAACAGGATGCTGGTCGAATCCCGATGCTCAGGGAATCGATCCCGTTGGCGAGTATAAAAGCGGGACCCTCCTGGCTACCAAGACATTTGGCGAGGATAACCGTTACGATAAGAGCTGGTATGTTTTAGGTCCGTTCAATCCCACAGAAGGTGAATATGTGGAGAAATACGACGGGAAAGTATTGAAAATCATTTGCGAGGGCATCTCCGGTGACGATGGCAACCTGTACCGTTATTTCCTTAGTTCCTCACCAACGGAGCGCATTTCAATCGAAGGAGGCAATGCCCTCGCTTTCGAATATTCTTTCCGCATGTACAATGTTGCGGAGGAAGTCTCCCATATCTATCCTTATGTCGATGATCGCACAGTTACAGTGAAACTTTATGATTTTGACTGGGACAGTGATGGATTTATACGGGTAGTATCAGTGGCAAGAAAGGGTCAGACCTGCCCGGTATCCAATGAAAATAACTGGGCTGAGGGAGAATTTAAAATCTTTGAAGAAGAAAAAAATACTTCCCTTGACATACAATTTATTAAGAAAAAAGCCCCTCCCATCGTAAAAAACAATAATGTGGTTGTCTACGTGAAAAACCAGTATGGCGAGAATATTGAGTTTTTTACAAGCCCCATTGGAGGTGTGCCTAAATACAAGTACAGCATAGGGGTAAGAAAAGTGGAATAATTCCAGAAAAATCATAGCGGTTTGAAATTCTTTAAGCATAAGATATTAGCATCTATCGTTATTCTATTCTTTGGGGGGCACGTTCTCTCGCAGAATTTCCGTTTTCTCAATTTCAACGCTGAGCAGGGTCTGTGTGATAATTTTATCTACAATATCACCCAGGATTCCCATGGTTACCTTTGGCTAGGTACCGGCGAAGGCATTTGCCGCTACGATGGGTTTACATTCACACAGGATTTCCCTGGTGATACCCTACCCAAATCACCCGTCACATCGAGCTATTGTGACAGCAGGAATCGGGTATGGTTTGGCTTCGACGACGGACAGGTAGCTGTTCTCGGTGAGGCTGGTTTTCACATGGTGAATATTCCGATGGAAAACCGGGGAAAGATTAACGGCATCGGGGAAACCTCGGATGCGGCGATCATCATTGCCACCCAGACGAAAGGTGTCATCAGGATGAGTGCTGAGAACGAACTCACTGTTCTTAAGAACGGGCTGGAAGGACAGCTCATCTCCTCACTTTGTATCACCCCTGAAGACGACCTCATGCTTGGTACTTTCGACGGGCTCTTTATGTACCATATATCTTCCGATCTCTCTGGACTCGAACTGGTAGGGAGATTTGAAGATATTCCTTATACCCGGATCCAAAGCATCCAATGTGGACTCAATCATAGCCATTATTGGGTGGGAACCGAAGACCAGGGACTCTTTCTCCTGCAAACACGAAAAGGAGATATTCACTCCTATGTCATCAGGAAGATAGGTAAGGATTTCGGGCTGGAATATGCCAATATTAAGGATGTCTTCGAAGATGAGAACAGCAATCTATGGATATGTACCATGGGTGAGGGCATTTATGAACTCATCCATTCCAGAAAGGACGACAGTTATTTCCGGACTCTTCATTTTGACCGGGCTACAGGTCTTGGCGGTAATTTTACCAGTTGTTTATTCAGGGACAATGAAGGAGATTTGTGGTTTGGTACCATCGGTGAAGGGCTTTTCACACTGAAAGATCAGGCTTTTTCATTTTATTCATTTGAAACCAGCTCATTTAACGATAATATTCTATCCCTGTTACAGGTGGATAGTATGTACTGGCTTGGCGGTGAAGACAGGATCCTGATCACAAGGCCAGGGACCAAAAAAGTTATCACCCTTGATTCCCGCAATGGATTGCCCGACGACCAGTTTACGGCTTTCTATTCCACTACCGGAGGGACCATCTGGATCGGTACAGCACGAAGTGGTGTCTATACTATGAATAAGGATTCCAGACAAAGCCGGCTGATGTACAGGTCAAAAAATTCACTTGAAAATACGATAAATGCCATCAGAGGCAGTGGCGATACCGTGTGGGTGGCTACGAACGGCGGAATCTTTATGTTTAATAGCAGGACCGGTGAACGCCAACACTATACTACATCAGAAGGGTTGCCGCATAACAAGATCAGGGACATCTTTATTGACCGACAAAAGAATGTATGGATTGCCACCAGAAGTAACGGACTTTTTAACGTTACAACAGGTGAACTGATGGGTATCGAAGGTAAGGCAGAACTGGAGTTTATTACTATTACCGAAGACCAGCAGGGTGACCTGTGGGCAGGCACAAACGGAGACGGCGTTTTCCGGTTTTCTGCCGATAATCCTTACCATTATTCATCCGATGACGGACTAAGATCAAATTTCTGTTACAGTATTGCCACGGACGCAAATGGACTAATATGGACAGGACACCGCCTGGGGATCAGTAAGATTAATTCAAGTACCGGCAATATCAGACCTTATAGTGTCGAGGACGGCATCAGCGCAGACTGCAACTTTAACGCAGTTATCACCAATAATGAGGATAATCTGGTTTTCGGAACATCCAGGGGGCTTATCATGTACGACCCTTCACGAGACATAATAGATACCATCCCGCCACAGCTAAATATAACCTCCCTGAAGATCTCCGATAAGGACTATGATTTTAGCAAGCCGGTATATCTTCCCTACAAGAAGTACAAGATCAGGATCGACTTTATCGGCATTAACTTTAAATCACCGGATGGCGTCCTTTATCAGTATAAGCTTGAAGGATATGATGATTGGTCGGAACCTTCAAATATTCCGGTGGCTAATTACAGCCGGGTGGAGGATGGTGACTATGTCTTTTTGCTGAAAGCTTGCGATGAAAATGGTGTTTGTACTAAAACACCTCTGCGCCTGGAGATCCATATCAAGATTCCGATCTGGAAAGCCGGCTGGTTCATCCTTCTTATGATCTTTATCGTGATCAGCATCGTCTTTATCATTATCAAACTCAGGGAGAGAAAACAGAAGCAAATACAGGAATACCTGCAGAAGGCACTGGATGAGCGTACTCGTGAAGTAATGGAGCAGAAGGAAGAGATTGAAAACAAAAACAGGGACATCACCGACAGTATCAACTATGCACAGCGGATTCAGGCAAGTATCCTTCCTCCCATTAAAAGACTTGAAGACACCTTCTCAGGGAGTTTCGTCTATTATCAGCCGAGGGATATAGTTAGTGGAGACTTTTACTGGTACGACAGGTTGTGGGACAACAAGTTCGTGATTGTTTGCGCCGACTCTACAGGACACGGTGTTCCGGGTGCCTTCATGTCTATGATCGGTACTACACTCATCAAAGATATCTGTTCGCGTCCCGATGTCCGCTCCCCGTCGCGCATTCTTGAAACCCTCGATCTGGAAATCCAGGAAGCACTTAACCAGAATGTGGAAGCAGAGAAATCCAATGACGGAATGGATATCATCGTTGCTGAAATAGATCTGAAAACAATGTATCTCCGGGTGGCATCTGCCATGCGACCACTGATCCTTTATATCAATGGTGAACAGGTCTACGTAAGGGGTTCGAGAAATTCTGTCGGCGGACATTTTGAAGAGGACTCCGATGAGAAAGTATTCAGGGATGAAGGATTCCAGCTTTCCAAAGGCGATCTCGTGTATATGTTTTCCGACGGTTATCCTGACCAGTTTGGAGGTCCGCTAGGCAAAAAATTCAAAATGGTAAGGCTGAAAAACCTATTGCGCGACATTCATGATAAAGCCATGGAAGAACAGTATAATTATGTGAAAAGCAATTTCATGCTCTGGAAAGAAGACCTGGAGCAGGTGGATGATGTGCTGTTTATGGGGATTAAGATTTGAGATGGAGAGAGAAGTTAGGAAGTTAGGAAGTTAGGGAGTTAGGAAGCTAGGGAGTTAGGAAGTTAGTGCTGTTCTTTAGGTCACTCCTCAATTACCAAACCGCGTCCGCCGAAACTTCAGCAAAGGTGGATCACCAATTCACCAAACCGCGTCCGCCGAAGCTTGCGCCACCGCTAAAGCTAAGGCGGCACGCGGTTAGCGAAGGTGGATCACCAAATAATTTGCGATTGAGAGGTGCCGAAACCACTGACAGGATTCAGATTAATACCCGTGAAGATGATCGTCTCAGTGGTATCCACATTGCTGTGGTGGAACTGCCTGTCCAGAAGGTAGAAAGTATAACGGATGGTATCGTAGTCGATCGTCTTATATTCGAGGTCAACAGTTATGGTACCGGTTAGGGTCTTATTCTGCCCGGTCCTCTCGATATAGGGTATTCTGAAATTCTGAATTTCAGCGTCATCCTCGATTTCTTTCCATGAGTTGTTGGTGAAGGTCCAAAGGTTAAGGAAAAGATTGTATTTAAGCGTATCTGCCAGGCCTGATGAATCGGGCTGTTCAATGCCGATATCGCCGTCTCCGTCGGTAAATTTAATTTCCAGCTCCCCAAGGAGAATATTGTTGCCAAGGGCGTCCTGCGTTTGGTAAAGGGTGAAACCCTTGTAGTCGATCGTTGGGGTATCAGGGTATTTCTGTATCTTCTCACAAGATGCAAACAGTACCGTGAGGAGTAAGAAAGCTGCTGATATGTTGAGACCGTTTTTCATTCCAGGGTAAATTACCTAAAATTCCTAACTCCTGAAAGGAGGTACTTATTATTTATTGCGGAAAAATAGTTGCAAGGGTACACCCGTAAAGTTAAAATTCTCTCTAAGTTTGTTCTCAAGATAGCGTCGGTAGGGCTCTTTGATGTGCTCAGGGTGGTTACTGAAAAACAAGAAAGAAGGAGCATGGGTTCTGAGCTGCGTCACATATTTGATCTTGATAAAGGTACCTCTCACCGCTGGAGGATGATACGCTTCTATGGCAGCCAGCATCACATCGTTCAGCTTTGAAGTGGGGATTTTCTGCATCCGGTTATGATATACTTCCATGGCTATATCCAGAACTTTCTGAATCCGCTGTTTTGTAATGGCGGAGGTAAATATAACAGGCACATCGTCGAATGGTTCAAGTCGTTTACGTATAGCCTGTTCATACTGTTTAACCGAATTGGTGTCCTTTTCAACAAGGTCCCACTTGTTGACCAGAATGACGATGCCTTTCCGGTTTCGCTCAACCAGTGTGAAAATATTGACATCCTGGCTCTCAATGCCTCTCTCGGCATCCAGCATCAGTAAGCAAACATCGGCATTCTCGATGGCTCGTACTGAACGCATCACCGAGTAAAATTCAATATTTTCCGACACCTTTCCTTTCTTTCTCAGTCCGGCCGTATCAATGATGTAAAAATCGTGGTTAAATTTTCTGTACCTTGTATTCACGGAGTCTCTCGTGGTGCCGGCTACAGGTGTTACGATATTTCTTTCTTCCCCGATCAGTGCATTGATCAGTGAAGATTTTCCCACATTAGGGCGTCCAATGATGGCGAACCTTGGGATTTCTTCTTCTTCCTGCTGATTTTCCTGGAAAGGCAGCATGGTAACGATAGTATCAAGAAGTTCACCTGTGCCACTGCCATTGGCAGCTGAGATCGGGTACAATTCCCCCAATCCCAGGGAATGAAATTCATGGATGTATGGCATTTTTTCCCCGCCATCAACCTTATTGACCACGACAAGAACCTTTTTTTCTGATTTTCTGAGGATTGAGGCAATAGCGTTGTCCAGATCCGTGATGCCGCTGTTGACATCCACGAGGAAAACAATTATTTCGGCTTCATCGATGGCCAGCATTACCTGCTTATTGATCTCTTCCTCGAAAACATCATCCGAATTGGCAACATATCCGCCCGTATCGATAATGGAAAATTCTCTTCCGTTCCAGATTGTCATGCCATAATGCCGGTCACGGGTTACTCCGCTGGTTTCATGAACGATAGCTGACCGGGTTTCGGTCAGTCTGTTGAAGAATGTTGATTTACCAGTGTTTGGCCTTCCTACGATCGCAACAATGTTTGGCATTTTTGTCCTTTTTACCTGTAACCGAAGCCTTTCAGCATCCGGTCGTTATTTCGCCAGTCTTTTCTGACTTTGACGTACAATTCCAGAAATACTTTTTTCCCAAAAAATTTTTCCATATCGATGCGGGCCTGGGTGCCAGCCTTTTTTAATGATAATCCTCCCTTACCGATAATAATGCCTTTCTGTGTTTCCCGTTCCACATATACTATTGCCCGCATTCTGATGATCTTGGCTTCATCATGGAATTCTTCAATCTCGATCTCGGTGGAATACGGGATTTCCTGGCGGTAGTTCAGCAATATTTTTTCACGTATGATCTCACCAGCGAGGAACCGTTCCGATTTATCGGTAATGGCGTCTTTTGGATAAAACGGCGGGTTTTCCGGCAGCTTCTCGAGTACAATATTAAATAACCGGTCGAGATTAAAATTTTTTGTTGCCGACATAGGGATGAAAACAGCTTTCGGAAGGATCTGCATCCAGGCTTCATATAGCTGTTCTACCTTTTCCTGGTTGCACAGGTCAACTTTATTCAGGATGACGATAACAGGAGTTTCCGTGTTAATCAATGCTTGAGCAAATTCAGGAATGATGGCAGCTTCTTCATTTACATCCGTAACATACAAAATGATATCAGCATCGTTAAGTGCTGACCTGGAAGCTTTGATCATACTTTCCTGAAGCCTGTACCGGGGTTTGAGGATGCCTGGTGTATCAGCATACACGATCTGGTAATCGTCCCCGTTTACTATTCCGTGGATCCGGTGACGGGTGGTCTGCGCCTTTGCAGTGGTTATACTTATTTTTTCACCCACCATCCCGTTCATAATGGTTGATTTTCCAACATTCGGATTTCCGAGTATATTGACGAAACCTGCTTTATGAACTGTTCCTGTAGTCATCATTCGAAAGCATTCATCTTTAACATATTGACTTCTTTTTCAGTGAGAAAACGGAATTTGCCGCGAGGAAGATTTTTCTTGGTAAGACCAGCAAAAATCACCCTGTCGAGCCTGATAACCTTGTATCCGAGGTGTTCAAGCATCCGCCGCACGATGCGGTTTTTACCCGAATGTATCTCCATGCCGATTTCCTTCTTCTTTTCCTGGCTGATCAAACTAACGGCATCGGGCTGGATGAAACCGTCGTCCAGGGTGACACCTTCGGCCAGTTTCTTCAGATCTTCCTCCTTCATCTCCTCCTCAAGAAAGATATGATAGATCTTTTTCACATTATATTTTGGATGGGTAAGCCTTGTTGCCAGCCCTCCATCATTTGTAAAAAGCAAAACACCGGTCGTATTCCTGTCGAGCCGCCCTACAGGGTAGACTCTTTCATCGCAGGCATTTTTTATGAGTTCCATGACAGTTTTCCGACCTTCCGGATCATCATTGGTGGTTACAAAATCTTTAGGTTTATTAAGAAGCAGATAGACTTTTTTCTCAGATCTAAGCTTTTCACCATTGTATTTTACCACATCGCCGGGATTCACCTTCACACCCATTTCAGTCACTACTTTATCGTTAATCATCACGAGTCCGGCCTTTATCAGATCATCGGCTTCGCGGCGTGAGCAGATACCGGCATGAGCGATGTATTTATTAAGCCTTGTTGTTCCGTCGTTTTTGGAAGAAGGTGTCGGGGCCTTTCCTGATTTTGAGGTACTGATCCGTGGTCGTTTACCTCTACGGTTTGACAGCTGACGGCGATTGCTCCCATAGGGCTTTTCCGGATATGGCCTCGGGCCAAAACTGCGATCCGGCTTATCTTCGCTGCCTTCCGACGACCGGGAAGGGGCAACATTTTCTTTGTCACCTGTCCTGCCTGAGGGTTGTCCGTATTTATTCCCTTCAGGTTTCTTCCAGGCCGGGCCTTCTTTTCTCCCACCGACTGCTCTTGATGATCGTTCCGAACCACGGTATGCATTGCTGTCTCTATCAGATGACCGCTCTGGTCTCCGGCCTTCTGAATGCGATTGTCCATCCCTGTTATTCTCCGGACGATAAGGTCTCTTGCTGTCTTTTCTGTGATTTTTGGAATCATCACCGGTGTTATTGTTTCTCATTTATTTTTGAATGAAATAATATAAAAGGCTTTTTCATTAGCAAAAAGCCTGCAAAAATAATATTTTTGAACCGTATTACCGAGGCAGATCTGATATATTTTCCTTCAGCCCCGAAGTATTTGACCGAAGCAGCATTATTATTTATCAAAACCGCCGGGATCAAAGAACAGCATCAACGTTGACTTGCACTGAAAACGGACCGTCCTGCTTCCGGCATTAAAGAATAATCGTATTAATAAACGTAAGATTATCAGGCAAATAAAATCAATTTCGATAAAGTTTCATCGCTAGTTAGAATAACAAACTGAAAAGTATAAAAGTTATATAAAGAATAAGCTATGACGTTAATTAAATCCATATCAGGCATTAGGGGTACAATAGGAGGAAAACCCGGAGAAGGTCTTACACCCAGGGACATTGTCAGTTTTGCGTCTGCATATGCCGGCTGGCTGCTCCAATCGGGCCTTGACCTTAGCCGGAGAGTGGTTATAGGCCGTGATGCCAGGGTCTCCGGCGTCATGCTCGAGCAGCTTGTATCGGCGACCTTGAACGGAATGGGCTTCGACACTATCAGCCTGGGCCTGGCAACAACGCCAACAGTTGAAATTGCCGTGCCGCTTGAAAAGGCTGACGGCGGGATCATTCTTACGGCCAGCCACAACCCGGCGCAATGGAATGCTCTTAAATTGTTGAATCATGAAGGAGAATTTCTCTCAGCAGAGGCAGGGAATGAGATTGTCACATTAGCGGAAAGAATGGATTTCAGTTATGAAACGTATGACAAGCTTGGCAAAGTTATTAATACAGTGGATTATAATCGGAAACATATCGAAATGGTCAAAAACCTTGCGCTTGTAGATCGCAAACTGATACAATCTGCGGGTCTGCGCGTTGTGATCGATTGCGTGAACTCCGTGGGTGGTCTCATCCTGCCCGATTTACTGCGTGAACTTGGCGTAAAAGAAGTGATCGAATTATACACTGAGCCTACCGGATTGTTTCCCCATAACCCCGAACCTTTGCCCGAAAATCTTTCGGCAATATCGGAAAAGGTCAGGGAGACCGGCGCAGACGTCGGTTTTGTTGTCGATCCGGATGTCGACCGTCTTGCAGTGGTCAACGAAGACGGAACCATGTTTGGGGAGGAATATACACTGGTGGCCGTGGCCGACTACGTCCTGAGCAGGACCCCTGGAAATACAGCTTCAAACCTTTCCTCAACAAGGGCCTTACGCGATATCACGGAAAGGATGGGATATAATTATGTGGCCTCGGCTGTCGGAGAGGTGAATGTTGTTGAAGCCATGAAAGCTGAACACTGCGTAATCGGGGGAGAAGGTAATGGCGGTGTCATTTATCCTGCACTTCACTACGGCAGAGATGCACTGGTGGGGATTGCACTGTTTCTCACCCACCTTGCCGGTACGGGTCTGAAATGTACCGAACTCAGAAAAACTTATCCGGACTACGTGATCTCAAAGAATAAAATTTCCCTTAGTGAGGGAATAAATATCGATTTCGTTTTGTCAAAGGTTAAAAATCATTATTCTGCTCACCTCATGAATGAAATGGATGGGCTTAAGATTGAATTTCCCGGAAGCTGGGTTCATCTCCGAAAATCAAATACCGAACCTATCATTCGGATCTACGCTGAACACAGCAACAGGGAAAAAGCTGAGGAATTAGCAAATGATGTGATGAAGGTGATTAATGAATTGGTTTCCTGACTCAATAAATGCAGATCCAATTCGTTATCAGGTGAAGGAATTTTCTTTTCGGTTTCTTTTTCCCAAAGCAGATATCGGTATCATTCGGATTTTTGATGCTGAAATATGTATTTTTTTTTGAAATATTTTTTCATCATGCCGAATATCTGAATTTTTCGGAACTGAAATATTCAATATCATGATCCGAAAATTCATAGATTTTTCGAAATAGTGAAGATTTCATAGTCGGAGCCTGGTTGGGCTCATTTTTATGCGAGTACGAAATGCGCTTATAACAATAAAATGAAAAAGAAAGTAATCATTCCACTTGTAATCATCGTTCTGGCGTTACTAGGTGTCATCATCTACTCTGCCGCTTCGAAACCTGAAACCGAATTCAAACTCACTTCCAACGTGAAAGAAGGTGATTTTGAAATTATCGTCTCTGTAACCGGTGAATTGCAGGCAGAGAATTCAGTTGAAATTCGTGGCCCTTCAAACCTGAGATCAAGAAACCTGAGACTGCGTGGTATAAAGATCCAGAGCATGATACCGGAAGGTACCGTGATCGACTCGGGTGATTGGGTAGCCACACTCGACCGTTCAGAAGCCGATAACTCCCTGAAGGATATCTCTGACGAACTCGAAAAAATTGAATCGCAGTACACCAAGACCAAACTTGACACGACCATACAGTTGCGACAGCTCCGTGATGATCTGATCAATCTGAAGTTTTCGATGGAAGAAATGAAGATAGCCCTGGAACAATCACAGTACGAACCTCCCGCTACCATTCGGCAGGCACAGATCAACCTGGACAAATCGGAGAGAGCCTTTGAGCAGGCACGGACAAATTATGATCTTAAAGTCAAACAGGCCCAGGCCGATATGACCGAAGTCACAATAAATCTTTCCAAACAGCAGAGAACCCGGAACGAAATGGAGGACGTACTGAAAGATTTCGACATCTATGCTCCTGCACCCGGCATGGTGATCTATAAAAGAGAATGGAATGGTCAAAAAAGAACGGTCGGATCAGAGATCAACCCATGGGACCTCACCGTAGCCACATTGCCCGACTTATCTACACTTGTTTCCAAAACTTACGTGAACGAGATCGATATAAGCAAAGTAAATACCGGTCAGCCCGTGAGAGTTGGCGTGGATGCATTTCCGGAAAAGAAATTTACGGGCAGAGTCATCTCCCTGGCTAATATCGGGGAACAGCTGCCTAATACCGATGCAAAGGTATTCGAGGTAGCCATACGGCTAAATGAAAACGACACCATTCTGAGGCCGTCGATGACAACGAGCAATCAGATTATTACGAGCAAATTTAGTGATGTACTTTCTGTTCCCCTTGAAGCAGTGCATACCAATGACAGCCTTTCTTACGTATATACCACCAAAGGACTAAGAAAAGTGGTTGTTCTGGGTGAAGCCAATGAAAATGAAATCATTGTGGAACAAGGTCTTAACAAAGATGAAGAAATCTACCTCTCTCTGCCCGAAAATACCGATGCATTTCGATGGGAGGGACTCGATCTGGTCGAAATCATAAAGCAAAAGAAAGCCGAAGAAGAGAAGAGTAAAAATGAGATGGAGGATCAAATGAAGAACCGGCGAAAGCAGAAACCGGCTATCCGCCCAGGCGTAGGCAATTCTAAACCAACCAGAAACAGTCAGTAATGAGCAGATACTTTCATGATATCGTTATCGCCTTTGAATCCATACTGTCGAATAAGCTGAGAAGTTTTCTGACCGCATTGGGAATTATCTTCGGCGTAGCAGCGGTGATAAGCATGCTGGCCATCGGGAAAGGTGCACAGCAGGAGATTCTTGAACAAATCAAGATGGTGGGGGTGAATAATATCCTGATCACTCCCATTGTTCAGCCAAAAGGACAGGATCAAGACTCAGACAACGGCACCGGTAGTAAACAAAAGGCAAAATTTTCACCCGGCCTTCATCTTAAGGACGTTGCTGCCATCAGGGAAGTATTACCTACTGTAAGGAGGATAAGTCCTGAGATCGCCCTGAATTCCTTCGTGGTACAGAATGGAAAGCGTGCCTCAGCAAAGCTACTCGGTGTCTCACAAAACTACTTCGACATTTTCAACCTGAAACTGGCAGACGGAACATTTTTCAACGAGTATCAGGAAGAAAATGGTATTACTGTTTGCGTCATCGGCGCCAATATTGCACAGACATTTTTCAGCAAAGAAAATCCAATCGGGAAGTACATAAAGTTTGATAGAGTATGGCTTAGGGTCATTGGTATCATCCAGCGAAATAATGTAAAGATCACCGGGTTTGAATCCACGGGTATCAATGTGATGAATGACAATATATATATTCCGGTCAAGACCATGCTGCTCAGATTTCAAAACCGCGCACTGGTATCATCACGAATCCAGACAGCCAGCAGTTTTTCAGGAGGCAATTTCTTTTCTATCAGCAGCAATCCTACACAGAACAACGACAATAATTATCATCAGCTTGACAAGATCATCGTACAGGTCAACGATTCCAAGGAATTGGATCCATCCACGAAATTTCTTAGCCGGCTCTTGTTGCGGCGTCACCAGGAGGTTCAGGACTTTGAGATCACCGTACCGGAACTTCTGCTAAAACAGGAACAAAGGACGAAAGATATTTTCAACCTGGTATTGGGTGCGATAGCAAGTATTTCCCTGCTGGTGGGCGGTATTGGTATCATGAATATCATGTTTGCTTCCGTGATGGAACGTATTCGCGAAATCGGTACAAGAATGGCGATCGGTGCAAGAAAAAAAGACATTGTCATACAATTTCTTGCCGAAGCTGTACTAATTAGCGTAACCGGAGGAATTCTCGGTGTTATCATTGGTATCGTTGCATCAAGACTGATCGATGAATTCTCCGGGATCCTCACCATCATATCACCTTTCTCCGTCCTTGTGGCTTTCTTTGTTTCGGCTTCGGTGGGGATAATCTTCGGGTATTCACCGGCAAAACGTGCATCAGAAAGAGATCCAATAGAATCACTCAGATATGAATAAGCAACTCAACATTATTTTATCCCTTGTTGTCCTTCTGCTTCTTCCCTCATCCAGGGTATTTTCACAGGAGAAGAGGAGGACGCTTACACTTCAGGACGTACTCCTGATCGCGCGTCAACAATCACCGATGGCCATCATGGCGAAACACCGGTACAGGGGAAGTTATTGGGAATTCAGAACTTACAGAGCAGGTTACCTTCCTACACTGACAATGAACACTACCCTTCCCGACCTGAACCGTTCCATTGACAAGATTACCCTTCCCGACGGGAATGATGCCTTCGTGGAACGAAAACTCATCAATTCGAGTGCCGACCTGGAACTAAGACAGAATATAGGACTTACCGGGGGAAGTATTTATATGCGATCAGATCTTCAGCGCATCGATAATCTTGGAAATAATGGTGAGACTTCCTATCTTTCCTACCCGGTGAATATTGGCTTTCAGCAACCTATCAACGGGTATAATGAATTCAGATGGGAACGGCGCATCGAACCTATCAAATATCAAGCCTCACAGCGAAAGTATCTCCAAACGCTGGAACAGGTTTCACTTCGGGCTGTGAATAATTTTTTTGATCTGGCACTTGCACAGAAAAACCTGGATATCGCGAAAGTAAATTATTCAAATTCAGATACACTCTACCGCATTGCCAAGGGGCGTTATCAGCTTGGCACAATAGCTGAAAACGAACTTCTCCAGATGGAACTCTCCTTCCTCAATGCAGGTACGGACCTGAACAGTGCGCAGATAGACCTGGCGATAAAGAAATTTCAGCTCAATTCTTTCCTTGGTCTTGGTCAGGATGTGAACATTGAATTGAAAATCCCTGTTGAAATCCCTGATCTTGAAATCAAGCTCCAGGAGGCGCTGGATCAGGCTCAGGCAAATAATCCGGATGTACTTCAAAGAAAACAGCAGCTTCTTGAAGCTGATCAGGAGGTGGACCGGACAAACTCACTGAAGGGGCTGAACGCGACCATATCTGCCAGTTTTGGTTTAAGTCAGCGGGCACCTGATTTAAATACATTGTATGATAATCCGCAGGATCAGGAAAGAGTAAGAGTGGGGCTATCAATCCCTCTGGTCGACTGGGGACTTGGGAAGGGACGGTATAAAATGGCCCAGTCGGCACAGGAAGTGGCAAAAACTAACGTTCAGCAGGCTGAAATGGATTTCCAGCAGGAGGTACTTCTTGAAATCATGCAGTTCAATCTCCAGGATGACCAGCTAAAAATTGCAGCCAAAGCCGATACGGTCGGGACAAGCAGGTACGATGTTTCCAAACAGAGATTCCTCATCGGTAGGATCAGTGTTTTGGACCTTAATGTTGCCCAAACCGAGAAAGATGAAGCAACCCGGCGTTACATCTCAGCCCTCCGCAATTACTGGACTTATTTTTATACCATCCGGTCACTGACCCTTTACGACTGGCTTAACGACAATCCGTTGGGAGAAGATTTTGACAGCCTGCTAAGATAAATGTAAATTTGAATAAAAAAGTCAAATTTATGAGGGTTGCTATATTGACTCTACTGTTCCTGATTGGTGCCCAAGCCGTCCGTTGCCAGCAAAGCCAGCAGAACATTGTCCATTTTGATGAACTCAGTTTTAATTCCTATTTTGAGCAGCTGGCATTCCTTGAGTACAACAAGGGCGAAAGGGATTATCTTAAACTTCTCCTCGCCGTTGATCCCAACGTAAATGTTGAAAAATACAAAATTTACCGAAGGGAGATTGCGATCGAACTGCAGGCAATAAATAAGAAGAAATTTCAAAAGGCGAAGCCGGAAAAGAAAATCGCACTCATCTATGAGAGCGTTAATCAGAACATCCTGCATAAATATGAGGAAGATGTACTCTTCCCCCAGGTTTTTACTACGGGAGTTTTTAACTGTCTTACCGCCTCGGCATATTACGGCTTTCTCCTCGACTCTCTGCACATTCCTTATGATTTCCGGGAATCATACGACCATGTTCATCCTGTTGCTTATCCGAAGGACCTGCGGATCAACATTGAAACTACCGATCCTTTCGCCGGTGTGCAATATTTTGATGAAAAGCTGAAGGTCAGGTTTGTAAACTACCTTCTCGATACGAAGCGCATTAATCGCGATGAATATGAAAATTTTACGGTTGACTCCCTCTTTAACAGTTATTATCTCCCCGGTAAAATTATCGGTCTTGCTGAATTAACCGGTCTGCAATATATGAACGATGCCCTCCAGCAATTCGTCTCCGATGATTATCTCAATGCCTTTGAGCAAATTAAAAAAGCCTATTACCTGTATCCTTCCTCCAAAATGTTGGCGGTTTTTCAGTTTATTCTTAACAGCACCCTGTACGACAGCGATTTCTCTCATCTTTCGGATGCCCGCTTCATTATTTATCTTTCCCGCCTGATCCGTGAAGATGTGGTGAATGTTGAAATGGTGGCGAATACATTCATATATGTGAGCAACATCGTCCTCATTAACAGATCTGATAAAACACTCTACGACAGTATATATAACTACCTCATGAATACCCTGGGACAGGTAGATGTCAAGAAGAAAATCGAATTTCAATACTCAGTGTTCAGGGGAAAATCGTACTTGATTGAATATAAACTTAAGGAGGCCCTGGAACTCTTTCAGCGCGCATATGAACTGAACCAGGAAAATCTCGAAGTTCAGACGCTTTTTGTAAGTACTCTGGCATATACGTTTCAGAATTCGTCGAATGAGGAAATGATCCGTCGCATGGAGGACTACGGTCATAAGTTTTCGGGACTTACAAAGAACGGCATGTTTCTTAGCCTGGAGATGATGGCCTACCTGGCCTATGTTGAGGAATCGTTTGATTTCGGAAAACCTCAAAGGGCGCTGGAGTATCTCGACAAATTTGAAAATATCTACCGCGACAACCAGGATCTGGATCTCAATTATCAGCTCGTGGGGAACGCATATTCAGCGGCTGCCGTATATTTCTTCAAGAAATATAATAAAAGCAAGGCAAAGCAATACCTGGAAAGGGGACTGGAAATCGCACCCGACAACTTCGAACTTCGCTACCGGCTGAACTCCCTCTGATCACTTATTGTCGATGGCCAGATTGTAGTTTCTGCTTACCACAGCCCAGCTTTTATGGTGGGTCATAAATGTGGCTGAAACTGTCAGGGCTTCCATCATAAATCCGCCCTTTCTTACATTCACCTTATACTCATACACACCGTTTTTCGGTTTTTGTGGCCACAGTCCCTTGTGAATGTATTTTCCGTCTACCAGGTCGCCCATATAAAATGTTGTGGAAGGTTCCGCCCTGGAGAGGGAGATCCTGAGAATATAGGTGTTTTCCATTGCCAGATGATTAACAGGCTCTATTACGATTCTGGGAAGTGTAGTTTCCAGTTTTCCCGACGGGTCGTATTCCCTGATTCCAAGTCCGGGATAGTCATCCTTGTAGGGCACTTCTGCCATAACCTTGCCGTTCTTATAATAGCTGATCCTGGTACCCTGCGCTTCGCCATCAATATAATCGGTTAACCTGTAAAGCTCTCCTGTTTTGTAATACAAAGCCACTTTTCCGTTTAGCTTATTGTCTTTGAATTGCAGTTTGGACCGAAGATTTCCGTTGTTGTAGTATGTAACGGCTGACCCCTGCCTCTTCCCTTCAACATAGGTGTAAACGCTTTCAAGGTTGCCGTCGGGCGTAAATTTCTTGTACAAGCCGTGTGCAAGGGTGTCATGGATAACTTCCGCTTCCGTTTTTATCGTGCCGTTGTCATAATATTCGTAGGCGACATTATCTTTAACTTTTTTATTCGACTCACAACCAGAAAACAGGGTGAGCAGAATGATGAAAATACTTGCGCAAAGATTTCTTTTCATGGTGCCGAATGATGATAAAATAGTATTGCAATCCGTTGCATTCGCTCAGGATATGCATCGGTATATTATCGTAAAGATAATATCTTTCATGAAATTTCACAGCCCGGCTTGATGCAGTAAGGATGCCCAAGTCGCCTGTGAAGCAGGAAGATTTATGTGGTTGTCAGGAAGCTGGAAATAACCGCTCAGGAAAAAAGATTCATGTCATCAAGGATTTTCATGACTGATTTAACTGAATTAGCGGATTCCATAAGAAGCTTCTTCTCATCGTCATTCAGTTTCATTTCGATAATCTCTTCGACCCCCTGTCTGCCGAGTTTCACAGGTACGCCGAGATAGATGTTTTTAAGGCCGTATTCACCATTCAGACATGCGCAAACTGGGAATATCCTTTTCTGGTCGTCAACGATGGCCTCCACCATCTGAGCGGCAGCCGCACCAGGTGCATACCATGCTGAGGTACCCATAAGATTAACCAGTTCGCCGCCGCCTTTGCGGGTACGTTCAACGATTTTTTCAATAACATCTTCACCAAGCAGATCGAGGACAGGAATACCATTGATGGAGGTGAATCTCGGGAGAGGAACCATGGTGTCACCATGACCGCCGAGTAGCATGGCATGAATATCTTTTGGGGAAACATCGAGTGCATTGGCAATGAATGCTTTATACCGGCCTGTGTCGAGCGTTCCGGCCATACCAAACACCCGGTTTGATGGCTTGTTGGCTGCCAGGTAAGCAGCATAAGTCATTACGTCGAGTGGGTTTGAAACAACAATTATAATCGCTTCAGGGGAATATTTCACCACCTTTTCGGTTACCTCCTTCACAATGCCTGCATTTGTCTTAATCAGATCGTCACGCGACATTCCGGGCTTTCTTGGTATACCCGATGTGATCACAACAATCCCCGAACCTCTGGTTTTGAGATAATCGTTTGTCGATCCGACGACCCTGGTGTTGAAGTTGTTAATGGAAGAAGACTGCCAAATATCCAACGCCTTACCTTCTGCCACGCCTTCTTTGATGTCGACGAGCACTACTTCTTTAGCAAGATCTTTATGTGCGATGACATTTGCGCAGGTTGCGCCGACATTTCCTGCACCGATAACGGTTATTCTTTCCATGGTTTAAAGGTTTATGGTTTTCCTGAAAGGTGAAAAACAAATATAATGAAATTATTTATTTATGTGCATTTATCTCTATGAGTCACGCCAAGTCAATGATGCAATTAGTTTAACAACGTATTCATCACGTTGTTCAGGTGCTGTGGTCGACATGGGAAACACCGGGAATGCCCGAGGCAGATATAAAATCCTTCGGCCTTTTTGTCGCCGCCTACGCCATTAAAGTGAGATACGTATTGTATCAGTATCCTGGGTTCATACATTTTTTTGTAAACTTGTGAAAACTATTTGAAATGGTCGGAGAATACTGCTTGCTGCCCCTGGAAATCGTAGAGCTCGACAGTCTGAGTTACCATATTGTGGTTAAGGGGGAGATGAATAATCTTCCCTGTAACCTGATCATCGACACGGGAGCCAGCCGTACGGTTTTCGACAGGTCTTATTTTGAAAATGAGGTGGTAGTACTGGATGTTAAAACGGATGATCTCCGGACCGCCGGCATCCTGGCTGATCATATCGAAACGGTCCGGGCCAGCGCCGCCACCTTCAGCCTCGATGGTTTTACGCTGGATGACTTTCATATCATCATGATCGATCTGACATCCATCAACAGCCTTTACCAGTCGGTTACCGGAATTAGCATCCACGGACTGCTGGGAAGTGATTTTCTGCTCCGGTATGAGGCCGTGATAAATTTTAAGGAAAAGACCATGAGGCTTAGAAAGGAAAAAGGTTGAGCCCGGACTGTGCCGGCGAACACCTTAAAGCACCGGTTCGGAATGATTCTAAATTCGTGTTGAGATTTTACCAGCACTTTGGATATCAGTATATTTACTTCTTGTTTTTCAACTACTTCTCTCCAACAAGGCGGGTTCCGGTGGCTGAACTTCCTGCAACATGAGCAGCCGGTATGATTTATAAAAAATTTGTTTTATATTTGCCCGTCAATTTTGGACGTTAATAGGGAAAAAATCAACTATTTAAATTAACAAGAAATGCAAAATAAAGGAGCCATCCGATTTTTCGCTATCATTTTGGCCCTGGTCTGTGTATACCAGTTGTTGTTCACTTTTTTTGCTGTTAGGACTGAGAAGAAAGCTGAAGAGTATGCAGTAGGGAATAAAGACTTGGAACGTCATTATCTGGATTCTATTTCCGATATGACTGTTTATAATTTCCTCGGTTTACGCAAATACACCTATGAGGAATGTAAAGAAAAAGAAATTAACCTCGGTCTTGACCTCAAGGGCGGAATGAACGTTGTCCTCGAGATTTCGGTGGAAGACGTGATCAAATCAGTGGTTGCACCGCATTACCTTACCGATCCGATGTTCACCCAGACGATTCAACGGTCTGAGCAGAAGAAATTGGACAGCCAGGAAGATTTCGTCGATCTTTTTGCCGAATCCTATGAAGAGATAAATCCGGGGGGGAAGCTTGCTCAGTTTTTCATGACACCCGAGACCAGGGGGGAGATTGATTTGAATACTACCAATTCGCAGGTTGTTTCTTATCTGAAGCAGCAGGCTGAATCGGCCATCGAAAATTCATTTAACGTTCTCAGAAACAGAATTGACCGTTTCGGTGTCGTTCAGCCAAATATCCAGCGGCTGGAACGCCAGGGCAGAATCCTTGTTGAATTACCCGGTGTTGACAATCCTGACCGTGTAGCCCGTTTGCTTACTGGTACGGCAAATCTTGAGTTCTGGACCACGTACGAAAATGCCGATGCTCTGCCATACCTGCAGGAAGCAAATAACCTTCTGAAAGAGATAATGAGTAGCAGTACTGATATCGTTGCTTCTTCGGCTAACGTTCAAGATACCAAAGGTACTGCAGCTTCTGCTGATCAGGATACTTCTGAAATTTCATTATTTGGCGAGAAGGACAGCACCGGACAAATTGGACTTTTCGAAGAATCAGATTCAGCAAAGGCAAGTATCGGACAGGAAGAACTTGCCAAAGAAAATCCGCTCTTCTCCATTCTGACGCCATATGTGGACAACAATATGCAGGCTGTTACCGGTTCTGTTGTTGGCGTAGCGGGAATAAGGGATACAGCCACTGTTGATGCGTATCTTAATCGACCCCAGGTACGGGCAATTTTCCCGTCGGATATGAAATTTTACTGGGATCATAAGCCTATGCAGGACAATGATTCGTACATCAGGCTCTTTGCAGTAAAATCCACACGTGATGGCCGGCCGTCACTAAGTGGTAAATATGTTACCGATGCCCGGATGGTTTACGGCCAATTCAAGGGTGAAGCTGAAGTCAGCATGTCGATGAACTCTGAGGGTGCCAAGAAATGGGCTAACCTTACACGCGAAAATGTAGGAAAATGTGTTGCCATTGTCCTTGATGGCTATGTAGTCTCTGCGCCTGTCGTAAGGTCTGAGATCAAAGGGGGCTCATCAAGCATTAGCGGAAACTTCTCTCAGTCGGAAGCAACCGACCTGGCTAATATCCTGAATTCCGGTAAGATGCCGGCAAGAGCCAGGATCGAATCGGAAGAGGTGATCGGGCCATCACTTGGGCAAGCCTCCATCAACGCAGGTCTGAATTCATTCCTTATCGCCTTCGTGATCGTTCTCCTTTATATGGTTTTCTATTATAGTCGCAGTGCCGGTTTAATTGCCGACATAGCACTGATTGCCAACATGTTCTTCCTTATCGGCGTTCTTGCTTCACTACAGGCGGTCCTGACATTGCCTGGTATTGCCGGTATTGTTCTTACCATTGGTATGTCGGTGGATGCCAACGTACTGATTTATGAACGTATCCGTGAGGAGATCGCGGCGGGTAAAGGCACCAAACTGGCCATCCACGACGGGTATAAGGCCGCTTACAGTGCGATTATCGATGCGAACGTAACCACCCTTCTCACCGGCGTTATCCTTTACCTTTTCGGAACAGGACCTATCAAAGGATTCGCTACCACACTGGTTATCGGTATTCTCACATCACTGTTCTCGGCGATCTTTATTACGCGGCTTATCTATGAAAGAAAACTCGCTAAGGATAAATCATCCCTCAAATTCTCAACAAAACTGACTGAAAATGCCTTCAAAAAAGCTAATATAAATTTCATCGGACTGAGAAAGACCTTTTATATAATTTCCGGGGTGGTTGTTCTTGCGGGCGCTCTTGGTCTCATCATCCGCGGACTTAACACAGGGGTGGATTTCACCGGAGGGCGCAACTTTGTGATTCAGTTTACGCATGAAGTTAACCCGGTAGAGGTGCGAAGCGCACTTGGAGATGAGTTTGGTGAAATGCCAGGTGTGATCACTTTTGGCCAGAAGAACACGATCAGGATCACCACGAAATACATGATCGACAGTGACACTCCCGAGGCCGATTCCCTCATTAAGTCTAAACTGTTCGAGGGTCTCACACCTTTCTTCAAAACAGATGTTCCGTATACAGAATTCATGACCACCGACACCTATGTGAAGTCGACGCAAAAGGTAGGGCCTACCATTGCTGATGACATTAAGGTGCAGGCTGTGGAAGCCATCATCTTTGCGCTGATCATGATGTTCATCTATATTATTATTCGTTTCCGGAACTGGCAGTACGGTCTTGGTGCCGTCCTTGCACTGGTCCATGATGTGACGATAACGCTGGGTATATTTGCCCTGTTCCATGATATCATGCCATTCTCCATGGAGATTGACCAGGCATTTATAGCGGCGATACTGACCGTGGTTGGTTATTCGATCAACGATACCGTGGTTGTATTTGACCGTATCAGGGAGTACCGGAACTTATTCAGAAAGCGGGACAATCAGGAAACAATGAACCTGGCCCTGAACAGTACACTGAGCCGTACATTCAGTACTTCACTCAGTACCTTCTTCGTTATCCTGGCCATCTTTATTTTCGGTGGTGAAGTGATCAGGGGCTTTACCTTTGCACTTCTCATAGGTATTGTCGTAGGGACTTATTCCTCCCTGTTTATTGCTACACCAATCGCATACGATACCTTCAGCAAGGTACGCAAGAAAGAACTCGAGAAGAAATAGCATCATTTAATGAACTGTTAACGGAAGGCCGTACTCCCCTGGGGGTACGGCTTTTCTTATGAGCAGGGTTTGAAACTTGAGTGACGACTGGTTTATGTTTGACATGTTTTGAAAAGCCTGATATTATTAAGTAAGAGGAAAAGATTATGGTTTATAAGGGTCAGGGTGGAAAGATTCAATAACATCTTACAGATACGCTGATTTTTTCTTGTTGGGCACATTAAGGGATTAACGGGGGCACGGGGAATCCGGTTGGTAAATCTCAGTCGTGAATTCTGCTGCAAAGCATGTGCAGGGGACGCTGAGATTTGTTCTTTCTGCGCATTAAGGGTGGTGGGCGGGGGGTGGGATCCCCTGATAATAGTTTATAATAAACAATATGTAGCAACCCTCCAGCACCGCTGAGAGTATCAAGATAACACCACGGCAAAATACATCTGCAATGCACCCTCTGACAATGTTAAAAGTGGTTAAGCAATGGTTTTAAAACGATTATTTTATCGTGCGGGAGATCAATTTTGAAAAAGTCTGTATATCTTTGTTGAAAATAAAGTAACATGTCAGGAAGTCTGTTATTTATAAGTGGGCAGGAGATCGTCATCGTATTCGTTGTGGTACTGTTGCTTTTCGGCTCGAAACGGATCCCGGAAGTTGCCAGGGGACTTGGCAAAGGCATGAAGGAATTTAAAAAAGCTACAGACGATATTAAACGCGAGATCAAAGACAGCTCTGCAGATGTAATGGAAGATTTTAAAGATATCAGGCGCGATATTGAAACCGATACCAGGGAGATTGTCAGGAATGTGAAGAAGAAAATCGATACCGACTAAGCATTCTTTCCCTTCCCGGAAACCCCTCAATTGATTTATGGAATACCTGCTTGCCGTACTGGGTTTTGCACTGCTTGTCGGAAGCGGGAAATACCTTGTCATGGGCAGCGTATCACTCGCGAATCACTATAAGCTCTCAACACTTGTCATCGGAGTCACGGTAGTAGCCTTTGGGACCTCAGCTCCCGAACTGTTTGTTAGCTTGCAGGCTGCGTTGAAAGGCTTTCCTGAAATGTCGGTTGGAAATGTGGTCGGTTCCAACATATCCAATATAGGCCTTGTGCTTGCTATTACCGTCATCATTTTGCCAATCAGGGTAAACAGGATCTCAATTACCAGCGACTGGCCTGTTATGATGCTTGTTAGCCTGCTGTTCTTTGTTCTCGTACAAAATAAATGGCTTGGACGTATCGAAGGCTTTATTTTCGTACTGTTTCTCATCAGCTATGTAGTGTATTCCCTGCGAATCTCCAGGAAACAGCAAAAATCCGGGGACCGGGATATACCGGCGCCAAAGATTAGTGTTACCGCAGCTATTTTTCTTATCCTCGCTTCCTGTGCAGGCCTGGTTGGCGGTTCAAATCTACTGGTTGAAAATGCTGCGCTCATAGCCCGGAATTTCGGGATAAGTGAAAGGGCTATCTCCATCACCATGCTCGCCATTGGTACAAGCATGCCTGAACTTGTAACATCAGTTATGGCTGCTATTCAGAAAGAGACAGATATCTCGGTGGGCAATATCATAGGGTCAAATATTTTTAATATACTCAGCGTTCTGGGAATCACCGCAATGATCAAACCCATCAGACTCTCGCCAATGATGGTGAATATTGATATTCCGTGGATGCTTGCCATTTCGTTCCTCCTGTTCCTGCTCCTCATACCTCTGAAAAAAGGAGTGCTGAGCAGGCTTGATGGCGTTGTTTTAATATTGGTCTATGTGTTCTATATTTACAGGGTATTACACGTTGGCTGAAAAAGCAGTAAATCATGATCATTACTGAAAACATCGAGAAAAATTTCGGTGAGTTGAAAGTCCTGAAAGGCATAAATCTTAGAATCAGGGAGAGTGAGATCGTATCGGTCGTCGGAGCCAGCGGCGCCGGAAAGACCACCCTTCTTCAGATCATAGGCACGCTCCTCCCTTTCGATCATGGTAAGGTGATCATCAACGGCGCCGATATCACCAGCTTCAAGGAAAAGCAAATCGCTAAATTCAGGAATCAGAACATTGGTTTCGTATTTCAGTTTCATCATCTTTTACCCGAATTTACGGCTTTTGAGAATGTATGTATCCCCGGATTCATCTCCGGTGCTCCGAGGGCAAAGGTCGAGTCACGGGCAAAGGAACTGCTTGACATGCTTAAACTCACGGAAAGGCTCGAACATAAACCGTCGGAGCTTTCGGGCGGTGAACAGCAACGGGTTGCGGTTGCAAGAGCATTGATCAATAATCCGGCCGTGATCCTTGCCGACGAACCATCAGGCAATCTTGACAGCCAGAATAAGAAGGAACTTCATAATCTGTTTTTCAGTCTCAGGGAAAAACTTGGACAGACCATCGTGATCGTTACCCACGATCCTGAACTGGCTGAGATGTCGGACAGGAAACTGATCATAAAAGACGGACTGATCTCTGATTAATCAAATCTTAACTGTGGATTTGAGATTAACAGGAATAAATCCTAAAATCTTTCATACATATCCAGGCCGAATAAGGCAAAATCATATTTTGCAGGGTCAGCCTTGTCCAATTGTCTCAATACTTCATCGAGTTCTTGCACTGCTTTGGCATCATTCTGTTTTCTTGTGAGCAGACCTAATTTCCTGGCAACATTGCCAGAATGTACATCCAATGGGCATGATAAAATGGAAGGAGATATATTCTTCCAGATTCCAAAATCAACACCAGCCTTGTCCTTGCGTATCATCCAACGTAGGTACATATTCATTTTTTTCGCTGCAGAACCTGTAAGTGGATCTGAAAGATGTTTCCGGGTTCTGGCAAGATGAGGGACGGTGAAAAATTCTTTCCTGAAATGATGAATGGCCGGCTGGATAGATATGGGTGTTTTGAATTCAGTAAAAACACCTTCAGGCCCGTTTCGATATTTATACAGGTATTTTAATGCTTCAATGAATGTGATCAGGTCGGTGGAATTAAATGTTCGGTGGACAAATCCATCCATTTTCTTCAAATGTTCATCTTTGTGATTCATAATGAAATCATAAGGTGAATTACCCATGAATTCCATCATACGCTTTGAACTGTTTACAATTGATGTACGGTTACCCCATGATATTGTAGCGACCAGAAAACCTGAAATCTCAATGTCTTCTTTTGCAGAATACATGTGAGGGATCCGTATAGGGTCAAGTTCAATAAAATTCGGAGTGTTATATTGAAGTACCTTTTCATCAAGAAATTCACGCAGTTCTTTCAAGTCTAATCCCATACTCATATCTTTACTCACGGCAAAAATACAAATAATGAACTCTGTATCCTATGCTACCTTTTTTGCCCGGTTAAACATGTTTCTTCGCTGGAAGGTAAGAAAGGACAACCATGGCGTCGACTTCGGGCCCTGTAGGCAAATTCCTCCACCAGCTCTCTATATCCCGCCGGATGTACCTGCCGGCCGTATGGCCAGCGAACCAGGACTTCTAATGCGCAGACAGGATGACTGGAATGCAGTAGGTGAACTGACCCTCAAACTGCCGTTGTTTGACAGGGAATACCCTGTAACGTACAATTTTGCACTCTTCGGGATCAGTGCGCATGATCAAAAACTTTACGATGGCAAATGATTGGTTCAGATTTAAAAAATTCATGGTAAAACAGGATAAAACAGCCATGAAGGTCGGCACCGATGGCGTACTTCTCGGCGCCTGGGCTGCCAGTGAAAGCCCGGAAAAGATCCTTGACATCGGAACGGGCACCGGCCTGATTGCACTAATGATGGCCCAGAAATATCAGTTTGCAATTATTGATGCCGTCGAAATCGACCCAGATGCAGCTGCCCAGGCCCGTGAAAATTTCACCGGTTCTCCCTGGGGGAGCCGCCTATTTATTCACTCCGTTAGTCTGCAGGAATTTGCAAAGTCGAAAGGGAATGATTACAGCCTTATCGTATGCAATCCGCCTTATTTCAGCCGGGCAGTGAGAGCCCCGTCACACAGACGTTCACTGGCCAGGCACGACGACAGTCTGCCAAAAACGGTGTTGCTTCAACATGTAGCCCGCCTTCTTACCCCGGCAGGTACCTTTGCCATGATCCTCCCATTTGAAAACTCCGGTAGTTTTATCGCTGAGGCTGATGATACAGGTCTGTTTCCAAACAAAATACTACAGGTTCGGCCGGTGCCAGCGAAGCCCTTTGTGAGGACACTGATCAGTTTCGAATTTCATAAGGGTCTCGTTACGAAAGATGAGCTGATCATTGAAGAAGGGGGAAGACACCAATATTCAGATGCCTACATGAGCCTGACCAGAGAATATTACCTCGGATTCTGAATCTCTATCCTAAAAAGCTTCAGCTAATTTTGATGTCCTGCTCCTGAAATCGTATACCAAATTCGGCCAGTTCCTTCAATACAGGCTCATAAATCTGCCTGTCAACAGGAATATGTACTCCGGTAAGCGTTATTTTCCCGGTGAGGATCATCTTGGAAGTAATAGCAACGGGCAGACCCACACTCTTTGCCATCGCCGAAAGCTGCGAATTTTCACCGGTGATTACCAGAGTGGAATATAGCTTGCGGTGACTTCCGAGCCTGATATAATCGAACTGGTGTTGCATAACGATCATATCCTTATCATCCGGTTCCATCTTCCATTTCTTCTCGAGAATATGTTGAAGTACCTGCGCGGGTGTGAGGTCAGGAATGCCGATAACCGTATCGTCAAACAATCCGAGCCACTGCAGCTTTTTCATGTTGGGGGAATCATGCTGAATTCCCAGATAGTTTGAAACCTTGGTTTCGACGGTGTCAACCATATTGTAGGCAAGGAAACTGTTCGTGAATTCCCGGTGAGTCATCTGTTCCGTATCTGCCATGGTGTATGAATCATCGGTGGCACCTAGTTGGACAAGGGTATCCCAGGCTTCACAAAATCCCGGCCTGCGGATGGTTCCGCGAAACATCGTCAGCAACTCACTTAATCCATAGGTGTCCTGATATTTTAGCGAGTCGCGGTTTGGGTATACCTCGAACTGCCCTAGTTCAGGAATATCGATCACCTCATACCTGCTGAATATCTTATTGTATGGGATGTACTTGAATTTCCCGTTATGCATGAACCGCGCCCCGTTATGGCCTGCCAATACTACATTCCGCGGATTCCAGGTGAATTTGTAGTTCCAGGGATTGGTATCATAGCTGGGTGCGACCAAGCCTCCTGTAGCTGACTCAAAGGCGATCAGACGGTACCCATCATCCTTGATCCTGTCGATCACCTGCATGGCTGACATATGGTCGATGCCCGGATCGACGCCCACTTCATTCATGAGGAGCACTCCTTTATCCCTGGCTGCTTTGTCTAACGATTCTGTTTCAGGGGATACGTAGGATGCGGTGACCATGTTTTTGCCATATCGCACACACTCCAGTGCTACTTTGAAGTGAAATTTAACAGGCAGCATGGATATTACAAGGTCAGCACCACTGACCTCGGTACCCAACTGTCCCGGATCCTCTACATTGAAAAACAGTGCCTCACCCCGGGCATTGCCATTAATCCTCGACCTGGCCAGATCAACAGAAATATCGCCGAGGCGGATTTTCCAGTCAAATTCTGCAGCGTTCTCAAGCATATAACTGATGAGTGCGGACGATGAAAGCCCGGCTCCGAGGATGAGTATTGTCTTCATAGTAATTCGTATTTGCAATTCCAAAATTACATTTAATGCTGGGAGATAAAAGAACGGATCTTTGTCTTTTAAAACATATGAAGATCGATTTATGCTTCATACACTTTTCAGAAACTCGGCAATTAGTTATATTTTTGTTATCCAAACCCGATAAATGACGTGGCAGAGAATTTAAATAAAAAGTACGTCGACACTCCGCTGATGAAGCAGTATTTCACTATTAAGGCGAAACATCCTGATGCGGTGCTGCTGTTTCGTGTGGGGGACTTCTATGAAACTTTTGGGGATGATGCCATCCGAACCGCCGAAATTCTGGGTATCACGCTTACTCGCAGAGCCAATGGTTCTGCATCCTATGTTGAGCTGGCCGGTTTCCCGTACCATGCTCTCGACACGTATCTTCCGAAGCTGGTGAGAGCCGGACAACGCGTGGCGATCTGTGAACAGCTTGAAGATCCTAAACAGACGAAAAACATCGTTAAACGTGGAATCACTGAGCTTGTGACGCCTGGTGTGAGCCTGAACGAGAATGTCCTTGAACACAGGGAAAATAATTTCCTTGGCAGTGTTTTTATGGAAAAAAAGTCGGCAGGCATTGCCTTCCTTGATATCTCCACCGGTGAGTTCCTGACTGCGGAAGGAAACTTTGAATATATCGACAAACTTCTCAGCAGCTTTCAGCCTAAAGAAGTGCTCATTGAAAAGAGGCGGCAAAACCAGTTCCGTGAGATTTTTGGAAATCAGTACTATGTATCCGCCCTCGATGATTGGGTGTTTACAAGTCAGAATGCCGGTGAAAGACTTCTTAAACAATTTGAAACCGCAACGCTCAAGGGTTTTGGAGTCGAAGGCCTCCAATATGGCATCATCGCAGCAGGAGCTGTTTTGCAATATCTTGAAATTACAGAACATCACGATACGAGCCACATTTCAAAATTATCGAGGATTGAAGAGGAACATTATGTATGGCTCGATCGGTTTACCATACGGAACCTGGAACTCTTCAGAGCAATCTATGACGAAGGGAAGGCGCTGATCGATATCATGGATATGACTTCCACCCCAATGGGCGCGCGTCTCCTGAAACGTTGGCTGGCACTACCCCTTAAAGATATCCAACCCCTTGAGGAAAGACTTGATATCGTAGATTGTTTTTTTAAAAATCCTGAGCTGGCAGAGCAATTTAAACATAAACTGAGAGTAGTGGGTGACCTTGAGCGTGTCATTTCCAGGGTGGCGCTTAAACGGGTGACGCCGCGTGACCTGATCCAGCTTAAAACAGCCCTGTCGTCAATTGGCCCGCTCATGCAAATGTGTAGAGATTCCAATGTTGCTGCCCTGCAAAAGCTTGGCGCGCAGCTGGATCCCTGTGATGAGATGAGGATGCGAATTGAAAAAGAGATTGTAAACGATCCGCCCAACCTGGTCAACAAAGGAGGTACCATCGCTTCGGGCGTTTCTGATGAACTTGACGAACTGCGCAGGATGATGCATTCCGGGAAGGATTATCTGATTGATCTGCAGCAGAAGGAAAGCGAAAGGACGGGCATTCCTTCTCTGAAAATCGCTTTCAATAATGTTTTTGGGTATTATATTGAAGTGAGAAATACGCATAAGCACAAGGTACCCCAGGAATGGATACGGAAACAAACCCTGGTAAGTGCTGAACGATATATTACCGAGGAATTAAAGGAATATGAAACAAAGATCCTTGGTGCGGAAGAGAAAAGCCTGGCACTTGAATTCCAGATCTTCCAGGAACTTGTAAACCAAATTTCCGTCTATGTCCCCGCAGTCCAGCTCAATGCAACTTTACTGGCAAAACTCGACTGCCTGTTATCATTCAGCTTTCTTGCCCGCGAGAACAACTATATAAGGCCGGAGTTGAACGATTCGGACACCATCGATATAAGGCAGGGGAGGCATCCGGTGATCGAAAAACAGCTTCCGCTTGATGAAGCCTATGTGGCCAATGATATTTTCCTCGACCAGGAGGAACAGCAGATCATCATCCTCACCGGCCCAAATATGTCGGGTAAATCGGCCCTGCTCAGGCAAACTGCACTCATCGTTCTTCTCGCCCAGGTTGGAAGTTTTGTGCCGGCAGGAAAAGCCAGCATAGGCATGGTGGACAAGATATTCACCAGGGTTGGTGCCTCGGATAATATTTCCCTGGGGGAATCCACATTTATGGTTGAAATGCTGGAGGCTGCCAGCATTCTTAACAACCTTTCTGGTAAAAGCCTCATTATTCTCGACGAGATCGGTCGGGGTACCAGTACGTATGACGGCATCTCCATTGCATGGGCTATGGTTGAATATATCCATGAAAATTCACGTTTCAGGGCAAAGACTCTTTTTGCCACACATTATCATGAATTGAACGAAATGGAGACCTCCTTCTCCCGTGTAAAAAATTACAATATTGCGATCCGGGAACTTGAAGACAAGGTGATATTTTTACGGAAACTGATGCGTGGTGGAAGCGAACACAGTTTTGGCATCCATGTTGCCCGGATGGCCGGAATGCCAAAATCGGTAGTTAAAAGAGCCAATGAAATCCTCTCTGAACTTGAAAAATCTCATGAAAAAAAATCCCTTACCAAACCGGTCGCTGAGCTTGCTGCAACACGGGAGGGCTATCAGATGAGTTTCTTTCAGCTCGATGACCCGGTGCTCAAAGAGATCAGGGATGAGATTAAAAATGTAGACATCAATAACCTTACACCGGTTCAGGCCCTCAATAAACTCTATGAAATAAAAAAACTGACCGGGCTCTGATAAAATTGGTCAGCAACACTAACTCAGAAAAACCGACGCTTTTCGGAATATTTTCTCAAAGCCCTCATCAACAAGGCTTCGCGCATCCCTGAGCTTAAAGGGGAAGGGCATTTCATGTGAATATGGATAACTAAAATCGTACACGTCCATATTCGCAGGAAGTTCGTCTCTTTTGCCTAACAATGTCGAACTGATCATTCCTGGTGGAATCACCCTGTCTTCTTTCAGGGAAATGGCGTAAATCTGCGCTGATTGTTTTCTGAAAACCCTTTCACGGATTTTTCTGAATCTGTCCGGCGCGATCATTGAACGAAAGGCCATACCAATCTGGCTGTTGTTAAAGAACTCAGCGAAAACGCCGGAATTTTTTATCCTGGTCTCAAGTTCGTTTTTATAAAAATTTTGTATGCGTTCATTGGCAACCGGATCAATAATAACCCGTGATATGCCATTCATCTGACTAAACAGGGCTCCGGCACAGAAAAGGAAAAGCTTCGAGCCTGAGAGGAGACTGTCGGGATTGGAAATAAGCATTACCTGTGCCACCAATCCGCCGATCGAATAAGCGAAAATATCACTCAACGTATTCTTTGCAAAGAGTGGATGTTCACCTGCACGGATCTGATTTAAAAGCTGCCGTAAATCAATAACAGTCTGGAGTCCTGAAAGAAAGAATCGTTCCGGGCTCTCTGTCAGCCTTTCGCTTAGTGCCAGGTTGATGAATGTGGACAGGTGAGGATCGCTGGTATTTTTGCTTCGACGCGTTGCAACCCTGTTATTCAGTATGCGCGGGTCCAGCCATTCAGGAAGGCTCCTGTTGATATGGAATGAAGTGGGGAAGAGAATGACCGGCTTTCCTGTTTTTTCAGCCAGATAATGAGCCCAGCCCAGGTATTTGTCCCATTTCCTTTCGTTAAGACCGTGCAGCATGAGGATCACCCTGTTTCCGGATGGTTTCTCAGGCATAAAAACCGGGTATTTAAAATGATTATTCTGGCTCACAAGATCGTCGTTCCCAACGCCGGGTATTGATTCCCGCATACGGATGAGCGAAGACGTATCGGGTGATTCCCGGTCCCTTACCGATTCAAAAGGTATAAAATGAATATGCACAGTAGTACCTTCTATTCGGTTAAAGCTAACTGTAGGGTCGAAGTGTTTTGCGACGAGCTCCTGTCTTTCGGTGAAATCCATTCCCGGGGTGTTTTCTGGCAAATTTATACAACGTAAGGATTGCCGGTCCAGAATAGGGTCTTATCCGTGAGGCAAGGGGTGAATTTGTCTATACAGGGGTGAAATTCCCCCTACAGGGGTGAAATCCTGAATTGTTTTTCAAAACCGGAGTGAAATATTCTGATAAAAATGGATACATTTGTTTGAAAATCTGAGCAGATGACTTTCCTTGAAAGTAAAATACCTGACTTTCTCACCGACAGGAGAAATACCATCCGCCAGATCCTTTTTACAGCCATTTTTGCGCTGATATTCATTAATCTTTACTCGCCTTTTGGGGTAAACACCTGGTATGATGTTACCACACCCCAGCTTTTCTTTTATTCCAGCCTTGTAATACTCACCGGATTGCTGGTTATCGCCATCAGCCGGGTCATCATGATACAGGTGGTTAAGAAAAGGAAGCTGACAACCGGCAGGTACATTGGATGGATCGTGGTTGAAATCCTTAGCCTGGCACTGGTATATGTAATTCTGAGGATCGTAATAGTTTCACCCATCGATGATGTGCTGAAAGCCTTTAAGGAATCGCTCAAACTCACCTCCCTCGTCCTTTTGTTTCCTTATACACTTACCTTTCTCTATTTCTCATGGCAGGAAAAAAACCGCAAGCTCGATGAGCTGTCGGGAAAGAACCAGACGACAAAGCCTGCAATACCCCTCATGATTCCCTTCAGTGATGAAAAGGGTGAACTGCGGTTTTCGGTCAAGACGGATGATCTCCTGTACCTGGAAGCGGCGGATAACTATGTGACCATCCATTATCTTGACGGCAGTAAACGTTCGAAATACCTTATCAGAAATACCCTTAAAAACCTGGAGGAAAATCTTAAAGAGATGAATATCCTGAGATGCCACCGTTCATATATGGTAAGTTTTGACAAAATCAGGATTATCAGAAGGGAGAAAGACGGACTTGTTCTCGAGCTGGACATACCTGGGAAGCAGGCATTGCCAATATCATCGTCGTACGTGGCTGATGTGCTGAGAGTGTTTTCCACCTACACATCATAGTATGGCTGTCGATTTCCTTAAAATAGGCATTTTTCTTTTGCAGAATCAAAAATTCATTTAAATTTGCAATCCCAATCAGGGTGAACGTTCCATACAGAACAGAGGTATATTTTGGAGGCCGTTCGGCAGATTGAAAGTTCTTTACATATTGCGGGAATAGCTCAGTTGGTAGAGCACGACCTTGCCAAGGTCGGGGTCGCGGGTTCGAGTCCCGTTTCCCGCTCAAATTTATTTAGTGATTTAGTGATTTTGGTGATTTAGTGATTTGGCAACGTGGCGATTTTGAAATGTGGCTATTTAGCTATTTAGTGATATGAAAATTGTGATTTGACGATTTTTATTTTCAGACAAATCTTGATGTCGACATTTTAATGGATCAAAATCAACTTTCACAAAGAACAAAGTTATTTGCGTTAGAGATTATTCGATTCTTTCAGGAATTGCCTAAGACTGGCGAAGCGCAAATTATTGGGAAACAGCTACTTAGATCCGGTACATCAGTAGCTGCAAATTACAGGGCAGCCCGCCGTTCAAGATCCGATCAAGAATTTTATTCCAAGTTATGCATTGTGGTTGAGGAGATCGATGAAACGGTATTTTGGTTGGAAATGATTTCTGAAGCGAAAATTATGAATCCCTCCGTTGCAGATGCCCTAAATAAAGAGGCTGAAGAATTACTATTTATTTTCTCATCTTCCCGAAAAACCGTAAAAAACAAACTTGATAGTCATCGCTCGAAAGACATAGTGTAAATATTAAGATGAATGAATCGATCGTCATTAAAATCACTAAATCACTAAATCATCAAATCACCAAATCACTAAATCATCAAATCACTAAATCACCAAATCACTAAATCACCAAATCATCAAATCACTAAATCACCAAATCATCAAATCACTAAATCACCAAATCATCAAATCACTAAATCACCAAATCACCAAATCACCAAATAAATCTGCCCGGATGGCGGAATAGGTAGACGCGCTGGACTTAAAATCCAGTGGCCAGAAATGGCCGTACCGGTTCGATTCCGGTTCCGGGTACAATAGAAACCATGACACATGCAGGTCATGGTTTTTTTATGTTCAGGACCGCTTGTCCCTGCCAATAAGAAAATAGAGGAAGGCTCCGAGGAAGGGAAGGAAAATGATGAGCACAACCCATACGATCTTATCGTTGCCCTCAAATCGTCCTGTGAGAACATCGATGAGAGCTACCAGCGGAAAGAGGGCGATAAAGAAGACGATGAAAAGTACGCTCATTAAGGCGCCTAATCCAAAAAGGCAAAGGTTCATTCTGCTTAAATTGGTGAATTATTACTGCAATATAAACCGGAGATTTGGGATTCGCAAGATCATTTTATGAGAACGACCGTAATCAGGAGTACCGGTGGCCGTTTATCCGGTATTTTTTATTTAAACGCATGTGAACTATGCGGTATGGAAACGAGAGGCAACAGTTAATCGGAAAGGTGGGACGATCTGGTTTTATGCAAGGTATCGTGGGATATCACAATCTGAAGAGTAAAAAAAAAGCTGTCTTCATGTGGAAGACAGCCTTTTTTTCATTTATAAACCAAAATCTGTTGGGTGATGCTTTCAACTATCACAGGTTTTTAGTTTATTCACCGCTTTTGCCATAATTGGGTAAAACGCGGGCACTCGGATCGTTAACATCACAGTTTTTCCATTCCTTATTTGGCATCCACATGGACTGGATGACTTCAGCACGGCCGGGAAAATGCTTTTCAAAAATTTCCCTGTACATAAGTGATTCTTTAGAAATGGGAGGTGCATGTTTATATTTGGCCTGAGCGATGAGAAGATCTTCATCGGAATAAAGGTCTTCCGCATAGGCTTTCAGATAGTCGACCACACTGTGACCAACGGCATCTGAAAATGCTGCCTTTTCTCTGTACAGTATTTCCTGTGGCAGATAATCACCTTCAAAGCTTTTTCTGAGGAGGTATTTACCAACGCCGGTAAAGTTCATCTTTTTCTCGGGCTGTATGCTCATGACATATTTTACAAAATCGAGGTCGCCAAAGGGGACTCTTGCTTCAATCCCGTTGGCTGAGATACAACGATCGGCTCTCAATACATCATACATATATATTTCCCTGATTCGTTTTTCAGCTTCTTTCTGGAAAGCTTCCGGTGACGGGGCAAAGTCGGTATACTTGTACCCGAAGATCTCATCGCTGATCTCGCCGGTCATCAGGACCTTCACGTCGGAGTGTTCCCTGATATACTTACAAACCAGATACATACCCACGGAAGCTCTGATGGTTGTGATATCCCAGGTTTCGATCTTATAGATGAGGTCGGTAAGTGTATCAAAAATATCCTTTTTTTTGAAAAGTACTTCCGTATGGTCGGCGCCCAGGTAGTCGGCGACGATCCTGGCATATTTTGTATCAATAGGGCCTTCTTCGATGCCAACGGCAAAGGTTTTTATCGGTTTGTCGAGCATCCTTGCGGCAATGGCGCAAACAAGGCTGGAGTCGAGACCTCCGCTACACAGGAATCCTACGGGTACATCGGCATGCAGACGTTTCTCCACACCTTTTGTCAGCAACTGGTTTATGTTCTTGTAAATTTCGTCAAAATCGTCATCACTGAAGGATTCGACGACGGAGATGTCACGGTAAGGCAGGATCTTCTGCCCGTCGAAATAATGCCCCGGAGGAAATGGTTTTACGCTTTTGCACGACCCGGTCAATGCTTTCATCTCACTGGCGAACATGATATCTCCATCCTTGGTGTAGCCATAAAACATTGGCCTGATCCCAATCGGATCACGTGCAGCAAAATATTTATTTTGTTTTGAATCGTAAATAACGCATACGAATTCCGCATCCAGCTCAAGCGCGGTCTGTTTGATTCCTTTTTCCAGAAACATTGGGATGATTACCTCACAGTCGCTTTCCGACTGAAAAGTGAAGGTGTCTTCATAGGATTCCCTCAACTCATGGTAATTGTAAATCTCGCCGTTACATACAAGATGTATGTGCTCATACTGAAGCGGCTGGTTGCCGTCGTCACTAACATCAATGATCTTCAGCCTGTGGAATCCCATCCATCCCTCATCCCCGAAGTCACTGGTTACCGAATTGTCGGGGCCTCTGTATTGTACTGAATTGAATTGATAAGCTACGTCAAGTTTCAGCTTTTTATCCTTCCCCGTATAAACCGTAAATCCACACATAAGAATTCAAATTAAATGAATAACAAAATAAAATTGCAAATTTGATGTCTTTCCGGATCAAAAATAGTAAAATTGTTACTAATAACCTTCAAAAAATTATAAAAAATAAGGAAAATCTATAATTAGCTTACAAATAGTAAGTATTATGCGGATAATTTTGAAAATTGTAAAATTAGGGGCTGAAATGGAAGGCGTTACTTATATATTAAAAGGAGAGGTAAAAATGTGTAAAAAAGAGGGCTGAGCCCCTTTAAAAACAGCAACTTTTATTGAGAAAAGGATAAAAATAACAAATGTACCCTCAATATTTACCTGGTTGGATGAAAAAACGCAGTTAATAGAAATTTAACCCATGTATTCCTGTTCGAAAATTGACAATTAAAGGTTCTATGATCTGGCCAAATTTACCTGAAAATCCAGGTAAAATATCCACGAACGGGGATACACGGGATACTTATTTTATCAATAAACATTCAACAAGCTTCATCTTGCTTTGATGATACCCCTGGCCATAATGGATTTTCCGTTTTCAACCACGAGATAATAATTCCCAGGTGGAAGATCTGAAGAGGGACCATTCCAATGGACGGTGTTCTTACCCTCGCTGACGCGTCCCTCATAGATGACGTGCAGCAGTTGCATACTGGTATTATAAATGCTCATCTTAATCTCCTGTTCCGCCCTGGCGTTAAAATCTACTGTTAAATTATCGGTAAAAGGATTAGGATAAATTTTAAGTGAATGCTTCATAGAACGGGCGAAATCATTGATATTCGTGGCATCGGGAGTATAATCGACAGATATACTGGTGAAGTAGGTCTCATTGGTGGGCTGCAGACTTATCACGTCACCGGATTTGTTGAATGAAAAGGTGGCAAGCGGTCCCTGTGCATGCTCACTGGTGTATTCGATAATGACGTTATAATTACCATCCGGACTTATGTTTCCGGAAGTATCGGTACAATCCCAGCTTGTTTCTTCTGTCCTGTGATCAGCAAGAGTGGCACCGGTTACTGCATCTGTAGTATTTCCACCTGATGAAGTGTTCCATGTATAGAGGTACTGAATCCTCTTGTTGGCCATCAGCTCAAGGGTTTTAACAAAGTTACCGGACTCATCTTCAATCCAGATGGCGAGTACGTGTTTGGGCGTAAATCCGGCCCCGTTATCCACAGTGGTAACCGAAAAATCCATCTGTCCGGTGGTTTGGGCATCTGCCCTGCGCACGGTCATTAGCAGGCAGATCAACGCTGTTAGAAATATATATCTCTTCATATGTATATTTTTTCGAAAGATAGGAGTAAGTTGCCTAACTATCTGTTAAAATGCTCTAAAAAACTTTCCCAATCATATAATCAGGAACCAGGGCATTAAAGGCCGGCAAAATTTCCTTCATTATCCCATCCCTCCAACTGATTCTTTATTTGAAAGCGCCATTTATCCGCTTCCGGTTGACCATATATTGTGTAAAATACTGAAACAGAGAGGCTACTTGTATTCTTCACATTGTTTTCACTATTTCCCATTTAGCTTAGTTCTTAAATAGCTTCATTTCAGACCTTTAACTCTTTATAATGATTTAACATTTTAAATGTTTAACTAATTATTAACAATCTTAAACGATATGATATTGTTTGGAAATTATTTAGAAAAAAAGATATAAATTTCTTTAATTCTAATAAAATAATATTTACGGAGTGATTTGTTATTTAGAATGTAGCTTTAAAATGCTTGTTGTAAATCTAACAGATTTGGTTTTTTGTTGAATACAGGCTTATATTTGTTAAACAAAAGATAATAACCAAAACCTTCGTGCCATGACAGCAATTGAATTTAACAATGCATTGATTAACATGGAAGACAGCCTTGAGCGTTTTGCCATGAGTCTGACTTCCAATCGGGAAGAAGCAAAGGACCTGTTACAGGAAACATATCTTAAAGCTCTTACCTACAGGGATAAATTTGTTGAATTTACAAACCTGAAAGCCTGGGCTTATACCATTATGAAAAATACCTTCATTAATAATTACCGCAAAGCAATTCGGGAAAATACCACGGTAGATAATACCAAAGACCTTTATTATCTGAATAACTCCAAGGAATCACAGCTGATCAAACCCGATTCCGAATTTCAGGTCAAGGAGATCAGGAAAGCCATCGAACAGCTGGATGATGATTTTAAGGTCCCTTTCAAGATGCATACGGAAGGCTATAAGTACAAAGAAATTGCCGATAAACTTGATCTTAAGATCGGTACAGTAAAAAGCCGCATATTTTTTACCAGGAAGAAATTGATGGATTCACTGAAGGATTACAGTTGCTAAAATTTTTTCTGATAAAAAAGATAAAAGCATCGCAAAATCTTATACAAATTAATTTTTCGAATGGAAATTAATGGGAATAATGCGCTTAAAAGCGAAGATGACCGCTCTTCCGGTTATTCTGAAAAGTCATTGCATGATCTGAAAGTGCTTCGGGATGAACATGCCGGGATGAATACGGAAACCCCTTTACGCCCGGATGCTTTTCACCTGTCGGATCCCGAAAAGAAACGAAGAATCGCCTTTCATTTCCGGGAGATCATGGAAACTCTTGGCCTGGATCTTACGGATGACAGTCTGAAGGGAACGCCTGAGAGGGTGGCAAAGATGTACATCGATGAAGTTTTTTATGGTCTTGATCCAAAGAAAAAACCAGAGGTAACCCTTTTCGACAATAAGTTTGGTTATAACGAGATGCTGGTCGAAAAGGATATAAAGGTGCATTCCTACTGTGAACATCATTTTGTGCCCATTGTCGGCACAGCACATGTAGCCTATATTCCCTCCGGTAAGGTAATTGGACTCTCCAAAATAAACCGGATCGTTGATTTTTATGCTCGCAGACCGCAGGTACAGGAACGGCTTACAATTCAAATTGCAGAAGAACTGAAACAAATCCTGTGTACGGAAGATGTGGCTGTTGTTATCGACTCCGAGCATATGTGTGTGATCACCCGTGGTGTCAGCGATCTCTACAGTACTACCGTCACATCATCCTACCATGGAAAGTTTAAAAATTCAGAAACACGCGACGAATTTCTAAGATATACCGGCATGGGTAACAGCCGGTGACAAAAGGATGTTGAAATGTGGGAATATGGGTACCGGCCCCGGTCGATGGATGCAGTCCTGGAGCCGGGGCCGGTCGTTTTCTGCACCTTCTCATCAGGCAATTTCAGACAATCCGGCCTTAGTTCAGGTGAACATAAAAATATAGGTCAGGAATCCGGCCGAATAGCCCAGAAGCGCAAGGAGGCTGATCCGTTTCAGATACCAGAAAAATTCTATCTTTTCCATACCCATCACCACAACCCCTGCCGCTGAGCCGATAATCAGAACACTGCCACCTGTTCCCGCACAGAATGCCAGCATCTCCCAAAGGCTACTGTCTACGGGGTAGATGGACGGATCATACATACCCATTCCGGCAGCCACGAGCGGAACATTATCAATGACCGCTGACATCAGTCCGATGATATAAACAATGAGTCGCTTGTCGGCAATGGCATGGTCTAGTCCTGCAGCGAGACTCTTAAGGATGCCAGCGGTTTGCAGCGCGCCAACTGCCAGCAGGATACCCAGGAAGAACAAAACGCTGGAAATATCGATTTTTGATAACGCATGACTAAGCCGCAAATGCTTTCGTTCTTCATAACGTGAATGCATCAGGTCGGTCACCATCCACATCAGACCCACTCCGAAAAGTATGCCCATATATGGGGGCAGATGCGTGATGGTCTTGAAAACCGGAACAAAGATCAGCGAACCGATGCCAAGGAAAAGGACAAATATTCCGCCGGGTTCGGTCTTTGAATGTTGTTCAATTTTTTCCTTGCTGACCGATAAGGTTCCCTTCATCCTGAAAGATTCCAGCGCCAGTGGAACGGTAAGTGTGATGATACTCGGGATGAACAGGGACCGTATTATATTCAGGCTTGTTATCCGGTCACCGATCCACAGCATGGTAGTTGTGACGTCGCCGATAGGTGTCCAGGCACCACCTGCATTAGCTGCTATGATGACCAGGCTGGCAAACATCAGGCGGTCTTTTTTATCGTCGATCAGTTTTCTCAGCAGGGATACCATGACAATTGACGTGGTCAGGTTGTCGAGAATGGCTGAAAGGAAAAATGTGGCAAATCCGGTCATCCATAGCAGGCTTACCTTGTTTTTTGTATGAATCCACTGTATAATCACCTTAAACCCTTTATGAGCGTCAATCATTTCCACTATGGTCATAGCACCCAGCAGAAAGAACAGGATCTGTGAAATATCGCCCAGATTTTCAGACAGGCTGAGGACGGTATGCTGAATGTCATATTCTCCGAGTGAAAAAATGACCCACAGGAAAACTGCCATCAGAAGTGCAATGGCGGTCTTACCGATCCTGAGCGGGTGTTCCAGTGTTATTGCCAGATAGCCGGCAATGAAGACGACGATGAGTGCTATGTTATACATATTGGATGAGTTAAATTAAAAAACGCGGTAAATGTAATGACGAAGTTCTGTCGTTATTCCGACAACCACCATTTTTTAATAAAAAGTATTAAAGTGCTCCCATGTCCGCCCTGAAAAGAAAGCTTTTTACCTGCGGCAGGTAATCTGCCTGACATCCAATTGGAGTAATATTGGAACCGGGTGGAATTCGTTTATAGCATTCGTTTCTGCTTTATATTTTAGTTGAGATCTGGTGATTGTTTGACTGAATTTCCACACTTTTGCATTTTCTAAAAGAAGGGAATGGAATGATGAACCAAAGATTCAGACTAATACTGACAGCAGGATTTTATATATGGCTGGTTACACTTTACATACTCACAGCTCTGCCGGGAGGAAACGGGCCGGAGAAATATTCAGATTCACCCGTTCGGTGGGATTATTTTGAACATTTTTTCCTGTTCATGCTCATCCCGGTGTTATTCTTTTTCTCCGGTGGTGCCGGGCTGAAGATAACGAAGAGGCGTACCGGAATAATACTTATCATTGCAGGTCTGTTGTATGCGATCATGGCCGAAGTACAACAGATCTTTATACCCGGCAGGGCATTCAATCCTATCGACCTGGTGTTAAATCTTTCGGGACTCCTTCTCGGCATTCCTGCCGGCAGATATTTTGCACGGATATTTTGGCGGTCTAACCGATAATACTCTTGAAGTTGAAGGAAAGTTCTGTTTTATCGGGCGGTTACAATCCGGATTCCTCCGTTTGTTTGTGAATTTTTCTGATAAAGGCATCATCAAAGCCACTCTTGCGCATCCTTCCCAGGGCTTTCTCAGCCTGCGTCTTACTCAGGTAAACACCTTCGGAGATACGATAGAAGCCATCATTTTCCCTCGTGATCCTCACGCCGGGGATCTGGCTGTAAATAGACGGATCAGGCTTGTTTTTCGTTGCGGTGAGCTGGATGGTGAAATAGTATTCGAGGTCACTGTCGGCGATGCTGTCAGCATTTACAGGCAGGTACCGGGAAAGCGGCATAACGATAGCATCGGGAAATCCGGCATCGGCATATTTCACGGTTGCATCTCTTGCATCGTCATAATTTTCAAAATAACCTGTTACATATCGGTGAAAACCGTCACTACCTTCGAACAGCTGGATATCCTGGGGATTTTTGAACATGGTGAATCCGGCTTCATTTCGCAGTGCCAGTAGCTGGATGGTAAATGGCCCGTTAAGTTCTCGGATGGAAAAATCGGTAGTAAGCAGAAGACGGTTAAATTCGTGTTCTTCAACAACCTTTGCTTCGGTAAATTCTTTATCGGTTACCCTGTTCAGATATGCTGAGGCCTCGGTTTTTATATTAAAGGGGCCAACTGTATATAGATAGCCGTTGTCCGTTTCAAAAAGTCGTGTTTTCTGTCCCAGGACATCCTCCGGAAAAGAGGTCAGTTTTTCATCCGTTTGTTCCAGGATGACATGATAATGCTTGTCCCGGATCGGTTTAAGGCTTTCAGGCACTTTGATCTCGTCCACTACAATGTTGTCGTAATCATTGTTAATAAGTCTGATCTCAACCTGCCTGTTCAACCTTCGTCCTTCCGGATTGTCCGAACCATCAGGATTCTCATTCCTGGCAATATTTTCCATTTCGCCCACCCCCGAGGAGATAAATCGCTCTCTGCTTATTCCCCTGGAAACCAGGTAATCCACAACCGACCTCGCCCTTCTTCGTGAGAGCATCAGGTTATACGAGGCTTTTCCCCTGGAATCGGTATGGCCGCGGACCTGGACAAAAATATCGGGATAATTGGTCATCACCTGAAATAGGATTTCAAGTTGTACCAGTGCTTCCCTGCTGAGTACACTTTTGTCGTAGTCGAACAGGACATTTTTGATTACAAGATATTCACCGCTCGCCACTTCATCCGGTCGGAGGTTCGTTTCAACCCTGATATTTTTTTGTCCGAATTCTGGATTGATGGTAAGGTCCATCATTTCTTTATTATACTTGTCGGCGCTGACAACAATACCAAAATCGTTGCTTCTTACTTCGGCAATATATTCGCCGTTAAGTGGATTGGGGACAATCCGGTCGATGGTATCACCGCTCCGCCGGTCGACAATTTTCACCTCGGTTGAGGGATCGATATCACGGTTGTCGTCCATGGTCAGTGTTCCTTCAACAAAGCTTGTCCGTGTAGAAGCGCTATTGTCGAATCCGAGCCATAGCACTTTTCCTGCCGGCATGGGTTTATGATAACTGCTGTAGAGGGCATTTTTGCCGTTGTTCAAGGGGAAGTAAAAGAGATCATCGTCACAGCTGCTGACGGGAAAGCCAATGTTTGCAGGTACCGACCAGGTACCATCGGGAAGCTGCGTACTGTAAAAAATGTCAAAACCACCCATACTGGCATGTCCCATAGAGCTGAAAAACAGGGTTTTTCCATCCCTCGAAAGAAAAGGTGTTTCTTCGCTGTAAATGGTATTGATAGTTTTTCCCGCGTTTACGGGTTCCGACCATGTACCGTCGGTTTTCTTTTTTGAGAAGTAAATATCCATGGCTCCTGTTCCCCCGGGGCGGTTACTGGTAAAACAGAGCGTCTTCATATCTGCTGATATGCTGGCATGCGACTCATCCCAGGGCGAGTTTACCGGCGCTTCGAGTTTTTCTGCAATACTCCACCGGCCTTTCCGGTAATGGCTGATATACAAATTCTTATCAAGCTCTTCCTGCTTTACCAGGTATAGTTCGCTGCCGTCGGCTGATATATCCGTGACTTCACAATTTCCGCCCAACTGTATCTGATCGTTGAGATTTACGGGATCATCCCATTTTCCGTCTTTCTTCGTGGTCATCATGATGGCGGAGTAAAATGGTTTTTGCGACATGTATACCATCACGGAATCTTTCCCGGAAAACACGGCATGATAATCATTGACGGAATTATTTACATCTTCTCCTGAACCTTGGAGGACAAGTGATAGCGTATCCATGATCATCTGCTTCGCGATTTTCACCGAAGTGATCTGTTCACCGGCATATTCAATTTCCGCGGCATTATAGAGCGGCATAACATTTTTATATTTCTCGTAGTACTCCAACGCCTCATCAAAGCGGTTTTGGATGTGATATGCCCGGCCAAGTGCGAAAAAAGCTTCCCGCGGGGCATTTCTTTCCCGGTAAAGCCCTTCACGATATCCTGGTGAAACACTGGAGACAGCTTTTTCAAGGAAGGGAATGGCGCGTTCCTTCTGGCCATCGATGCTGAGGTAGCTGGCACCGGTCAGAAACTGCAGGTTGGCATTGGTGGGATCGGCTTTCAGTAATTCATGGTAAAGGAAGGCTGCCTCCCTGAACTCGCCGCGAAGGAAAAAGTATTCGGCCTCCTGAAATTTTTCCTTAAAGGCCTTTTTGTCGATGCCGACCCTGGGCGGATAAACCCTGGAGCATAACAAACAGCAAAATACATTCTAATGGAAAACGCTTCAGCATTCTTCTATTCATTCCCGGTTTCTCCAATCATCATAAGCCTTAAAATAACGATATGATTGCATAAAATTCAACTTCTTTTATGAACAGTCTCTTTCATTCGGTTAGAATTGGTTGAAGATTCCGGCAAATATGCAGGATCGCATGATTCTGGCATCGATTTGGAAAGATTATAAAATACTTTGTCGGTATGGGTACGGCTTGAGGGAGAGTTGATCTTCTATACCTGATTTTGCAATTCAGACTTTCTCTTTTTCACCGATTTTCTCGATGAAGTGTACAAATTCTACGGCTGATTCTATCAATTTGATATTTTCCGGAAGACGGTCCCTGATGTTCCCGGGATCGAAAGTTGAAAACAAAATTGTCTGATCCGGAAATTTCCTCGAAAGTCTCACCAGGTAATCCCTGAAATTGATACCGGAGATATTGGAGCTGAAGGAAGTAATAAGAAAGTCACAAGGCCTGATCTCAACAACCGATTCCAGGTTGTTGAACGGTACTGACTGCCCGAGATAAATGACGCGATGCCCCCTCTTTTTAATAAGATAATGATAAAACAACAGGCCGATCTCGTGAAGTTCTCCCTCGGGAAGAAACAACACAAATCGCTTTCTCGGGCTGTTTGATTCTATCTCCGAATCGATGATGCTGTCAATGGCAACGATTATCTTCTGGCGTACGAGATTGGAAATGAAGTGTTCCTGAGCGGGATTGATGGCGCCGGTCTGCCAGAGAATCCCGATTTTCTGGAAGAAAGGATAAATCGTGTAAAGGATGGTTGCCTCAAAGCCCGACTGCATGATTGTACGTGAGAGGATCTTCTCAAATTTTTTCTCGTCCAGTTCGATCATGGAGATCACGAGATTGTCGATAACGCTCTCAGGATCCTGGTTCCGCTTAGACATGTCACCGATCTTGGCATAGATCTCTTCATTACCCAGGTTGGCGATGAGACTTATTTTCAACCCGTTTCGATTCAAAAGGGCGACATTGAGGACTTTTTTTAAATCCTCATCATCGTAATACCGAATATTGGTACCCGTACGCTTCGGTTCAACAAGGTTATATCTTTTTTCCCAGATCCTGAGAGTATGTGCCTTAATTCCCGACAGTTTTTCCAGATCCTTAATCGAATAATACGCCATAAAGCACTTCGGTGTGATCGATTTAATCTTTAATGTACTTTGAATAATTCCGTTAATCTAACAAATTTTGTTTAGAATAGTTTACGGAACATTGAACAATTGAAAGATCAAGTGAAATGTATTATTATCTGGAGAGTGGCCGTAAGATCTTATGCCCCAGCTCCAGATGATCGTGCATTTCATATGGTCTTCCTCACCACCATCAGCCCGTCACGCAATGGCAAAATAAAATTCTCCACCGCAGGATCGGCTGTAACGTGATTATTGAAGGCTTCAATTCCCCTGGTTGCTGAGTCTTTGTTTTTAGCAGGATCGAGGACTTTTCCGTACCAGAGCACATTGTCGGCAATGATGATGCCACCCGGTGAAAGTTTTTCCATCACCAGGCGGTAATATTCAATATATTCTTCCTTTTCGCCGTCGATAAAGGCCAGGTCGAAGGTTTCATCAAGTGTGGGGATGATCTTGCGGGCATCGTCGTTGATCCGTTCGATCTTGTTTTCCAGTCCTGCTCTCCTGAAAAAGCCGGTACTTATCTCGTTAAGTTCATCGTTGATCTCGAAGGTGATCAGTTTGCCGCCGTCCTTGAGTCCACGGGCCATGCAAATTGCGGAATAGCCGGTATAGGTTCCGATCTCAAGGATGCGGGATGGTTGTACCAACCGGCTGATGAACTCGAGGAATTTTCCCTGTACAGGTCCGGAAAGCATATTTGGAGCTACCACGTTCAGGTAGGTGAATCTGCGGATCTCTTCAAGAAGAGGGTCTTCCGCAGAAGAATGGGATATGATATAGCGGTTGAGGCTGTGTGCTTCTTCAAAAATTTCCATCACTCGTAATGTAAGATTGATAATTTTTCGGGGTCGAGGATTTCATTGGCAACTTCCAGAATTTCGGATGCGCTTATTGCATCGATCTTTTCACGGATTTCTTCCAGTGTGTCAAAATGATTATAGAGAAGGATACTTTTCGCCAGGGTGAGCATGAGGTGTTCATTGCTTTCGGATGCGATGGCCACCTGGCCCATCAGTTGTTTTTTAGCTTTACTGAGTTGAAGCGTACCCAGTTGCTCTACCCTTAATTTCTGAAATTCACGGAATACAAGGTCCAGGCTCTTCTGGTGCTTATCCTTATCGCTGCCGAAGTAGATATCTATGATACCGGTATCCGTGTAAGGTGAGTAGTGTGATTCTACGTTGTAGGAATAACCACTTTTCTCTCGCAGGCTCATGTTAAGACGGCTGTTCATTCCGGGTCCGCCAAGAATATTATTCAGAAGCGCAAGCGGGAAACGCTTTTCAGAATGCGCGTCATACGCAGTATTGCCAACGATACAGTGTGACTGGTGAGTGTTTTTCGCAACTGTCCGTTGGAGGGCCTCATAGGAATTTGGTCTGATCCTTTTCCTGATCCGTTCTTTTGGCTCAACCTGGCCGAAATATTTCTCACATAGCTTCTGGTAATTCGTGAAGCTGAGGTTGCCGACCGAACAAAGAACCATTTCATTGGTGGCATAATTGTGACGTATAAAATGATTGACATCATCACGGCTGAAACTCATGATATGTTTCTCATCGCCCAGAATGCTGCGTCCGATAGGATGGTGGTTAAATACCTGTTCCTCGAACTCATCAAAAATCAGGTCGGATGGTGTATCGAGGTACGACATGATCTCGTCGATGATGATGCTCTTTTCTTTGTCCAGTTCCCTGGGGGGGAACACCGAGTTAAAACAAATATCGTGGACGAGTTCGATAGCACGCTCATAGTCCTGCCACAGGAATGAGGCATAGATGCAGGTTTCTTCCTTTGTGGTATAGGCATTGAGTTCACCTCCTACGTCCTCGAGCCTCGACAGGATATGAAACGCCTTTCGCTTACTGGTGCCCTTGAAGATCACATGTTCGATAAAATGTGCCATGCCGTTCTCACGGACTTTCTCATCGCGTGAGCCGGTATGGACCATGAACCCAAAATGGGCGGCCATGCTGGTCACCGGAATATGTACCAGCCTGATTCCGTTCGGAAGAGTATGTGCCTGAAATTCCATGGCTGCAAAGGTACTAACTTTTGAGACACGCTGTGCTGTGTCACACCATCTGAAATTCAGTCATCTATGGATTGGGACCGAAATATTAAAAACTTGAAATTCCTGTGACCATTCTGTGATACTTACTATGGAATTTAGCAGCAAACAAATTAAAACGTATTATTATGAAAAAGCTATCATTATTATCGGTTGTCATCCTTGCCGGTGCTATGTTTACCGGGTGCAACAAGGCTGAACTGTTGGACGCCATTAAGGATGGGGGAGGGCACGGAAACGGACCCGGGGGTTCTTTTCTGGTGCATATTGAAAATGTATCGGTGCCGTATGATTACTTTGCCGCAGGGGGCCAGTTTATTCCCGACGGGGAGACCAATGCAGGCCCTGCTCATCCCGGGCAGTCGTTTACCATAAAGTTCCATGCCGGAAAAGGGCATAAACTGTCGTTTGCGACCATGTATGGTGCTTCGAACGACCTTTTTTACGGACCTTCAGATGGGGGTATTGAACTGTTTAACGGTACTACACCGACTACGGGCAATATAACCTCTATGATCAGTCTCTGGGATTGCGGAACGGAAGTGAACCATGCACCGGCTTCCGGGGAGGATGGGGCAGATGAATCGCAGCCCATTCAGAGTGTCAGGAATACGGATAACGTTATGGACGGTTACACTTACAACAATGTTGAAGACAATATTGAGGTATCGCTGGAATATGATGGTGTAAGCATGTTCACGTTAACGGTTAAGGACCTTGACGGATCAACCACACCACTTTCACCGGTAGCCTGGGTGGTTCACAGCGATATGCAGAAACCGATATTTACGGAAGGGCAGCTGGATTATGGAAAGGGTCTGGAGGCTCTCTCTGAAACTGGTAATGCAGAACCTCTTAGCACCTATCTTGAGATGCACAGCGGCTATGTTTCGCCTGTAGCTCCCGGTGTATGGGTTGTCCACAAACACGGACAAAAGCCCATCTTTAAGGAAGGCAAACCCGATTACGGTGAAGGGCTGGAGATGCTTTCAGAGGTTGGTGATCCAACCGGGGTATACAACTCGCTGGCTGCCGACGGGTATGACGCAGGGGTATATAACATTCCCGACGGGGCCACGGATCCTGCTCCGCTGATGCCCGGTCAGTCGTACACGTTTGTTGTGCACGCCAAGCCAGGTGAATACCTCAGTTTTGCCTCGATGCTGGGTAAGTCGAATGATGAGTTTTTTGCTCCCGGCGACATGGGCATCCGGCTGTTTAACGGTGCCACGGGGATCAGCGGTGATCTGACCAGTCAGATCATGCTCTGGGATGCAGGTACGGAAGTCAATGAATATCCCGGTGCCGGAATCCACGAGGGTGGCAATGGCGGAGTTGACGAATCGGAAGATGTCATGTTGATAAATGACGGATTCCACTGGCCGGATGTCGGGCAGGTTATAAAAGTAAGCGTTTTAGCGTTGTAACGGAACCATCATATCGTTGAGGAGATGGATTCTGAAGGAACCCGCTGGCATGCATCGAACCGGCGGGTTCTTTGTTAATTCTTTATACCATGCAACAGGTGACGAACGGAGACCCCTGCCAATACTGGCATACGCGTCAGGGCCTACATTTTTTTTAAATTAATTATTGCTTAAATAAAAATTTTAATACTTTTGTCTCTCCCAAAAAGGACGCTGCCATTTCTGATATTTATCAGGACGGTTGGCAGTGTACAGATTATTTAATTTCTTATTTGGTGCCATAGCTCAGTAGGTAGAGCACAGGACTGAAAATCCTGGTGTCCCCGGTTCGATTCCTGGTGGCACCACCGCTTTTAAACGTAAATCCCGCATAGTCAATGACTTGCGGGATTTTTTGTTGAAGGGGGTGACGGGAGGGATGACGGATTTTGTAATAGACTGATTACCTTTTATTTATATTTCCGTCGATTTATCTTAGCTCACTTCCAAGTAACTTTACCGTTATAATCATGTTCAATCCATTTTATAAGAAGTTCTTCATTTTTAGATTCACAAAAGGTATAATGGCCCCTTACATTGAAAAATCCACATGAATGAGTTCCTAAATCAGGATCAAATCCATATTGCAGTTCTTTACCTCAACGATGATTATAGTTACCAAAACCTTCTGAAAAAACCGTCGTCGACACTGTCTTCGATCGTCCGGAAGGCTCTTCACGCAGGATCGCATTTAAAGGAGAATCCTGCAGACAAAAGAAAAGCAGGAAACGGGTCTGTCACTTTTCCTGAAAATTTCATATCTTACCCGAAATATTACGCAATGAATGCGGAAAACATCATCGAACTAGCCTTTGAACAGGGCAAAGGAATCCTGAGGCTGGCACCCAACTGGGTTCCCCGTTCATTCTGTATCCCCGGGAGAAGGATCAAACTACATCCTGATGACTATTATTGCCTGGGAGGGAAAAGGGGCGGTATCGACGAACGGTGGTTTTCATCGACTACACCGGCTGACAATGGCCCACTGACAGGGAAAAACGAAGGATTAAGTGAAATTGTCTTTCAGGATCGTTCGGGAACTTCCCGTGCCCTTTTAAGGGATGCCGTAGCCCGGCTAAAAGGCTCACTGATCGGGGAACGGCTCTGGGATTCCTATGGGAGCTGGCCGATGTACTCCAAGTTTTTCGATAATAAGGGTGCGTTGCCCCATCATATCCACCACCGCGATCAACATGCCGGGCTGGTCAACCAGAAGGGAAAACCCGAAGCCTACTACTTCCCTCCCCAGGTTAACAATCACCCCGGTGACTTTCCCTATACATTTTTCGGGTTAATTCCCGGGACTACCAGGGAAGAAGTACTGAAGTGCCTGAAAGATTTCACCAGGGGGGATAATAATATCACTGCTATTTCGCAGGCCTACAGACTGGAAACCGGTACCGGATGGGATGTTCCCCCGGGAGTGCTCCATGCTCCGGGAAGCCTTTGTACCTATGAACCTCAAAAAGCTTCCGATGTTTATGCCATGTACCAGTCTCTTGTCAATGATGCCGTTGTTCCTGAAGAACTCCTGTGGAAGGATACCCCTGGTGACCGGCTGGGAGACTTTGATTATCTGATGGAGCTTATCGACTGGGATTTGAACGTAGATCCCGATTTTAAAATGAACCGGTTCATGAATCCGGTACCGGTCAAACCCCTGGAGGAAACGAAGGAACAGGGTTATATGGAAAACTGGATTTGTTACCGCTCGGATGCCTTCAGCGCGAAGGAATTGACCGTATTTCCCGGAGCATCCGTTGTTATAAAAGATGCAGGTGCTTACGGTCTGATTATGATGCAGGGGCATGGCAAAATGAATGATCTGGATATTGAAACCCCGGCATTGATACGCTACGGCCAACTGACCTTCGATGAATATTTTGTGAGCGAGCAGGCTGCCAGGGATGGGATTAAGATAACGAACCCTTCCGGCAGTGACCCGATCGTTATGCTCAAGCATTTTGGTCCCGGTAACCCCGAACTGACTTTATAAACGATCTTTTATCCGGAAAAATATGCCGCAATTAAACATCCGATTTATATGGCTGATGACCTTTGTGGCCGCCATGGGCGGTTTTCTTTTTGGTTATGACTGGGTCGTGGTGGGGGGAGCTAAGAATTTCTACGAACCCTATTTTGGCATTACCACCCCCGCACTCAAGGGATGGGGAACAAGTTCAGCACTGATCGGCTGCATTTTCGGTGCGCTCCTGTGTTTTCTGCTGAGTGATAAATTCGGGAGACGACGATTGCTCATCCTTTCAGGGTTCCTGTTTGCAGTGTCGGCAATCGGTACTGCACAGGCCGGGACCTTTGAGGCGTACAATATTTTCCGGATCATAGGCGGATTCGGGATCGGGATAGCGCTGAATCTCTCCCCCATGTATATTGCTGAAATGTCCCCTGCAAATATGAGGGGAAAATTAGTTTCGGTCAACCAGCTGATGATCATGATCGGGATCCTTGTTGCACAGACAGCAAACTGGAGAATATCGCTGATCGATACTGCCATGCCGGTTAATGCAACGGATGCCATGATAAAACAGAGCTGGAACGGGCAGATGGGATGGAGATGGATGTTCGGACTGGAATTCATTCCGGCAATGATCTTCTTCATCCTGATGATCATTATGCCGGAAAGTGTACGCTGGCTGGTAAAAAAAGGTCAGGTAAAAAAAGCCCGGAAAATTTTATCACGAATAGGCGGTGTTGAATATGCAGAAAGGGAAGTATCGTTCATTCAGAAAACGATTTCCGAGGATGAAGTGGACAGGGTGAACTTCAGGGATCTGCTGGAACCCGGCCTGCTCAAAATATTGTTGCTCGGTATATTCATTGCGGTCCTCCAGCAATGGTGCGGGATGAATGTTATTTTTTACTATGCTGCGGACATCTTCAGGGCGGCAGGGTTTGATATCCTCCAGATGATGGGGCAGATCGTCATTATAGGTTCCGTAATGGTCGTGTCGGTCATTATCACCGTTCTTATTGTGGAAAAGAGCGGACGTAAACCTTTGATGTTGCTGGGGACAGGAGGGCTGGCCGTGATATACATCATTGAAGGGTACTTCTTCCATATCGAAAAACTGGGCATTCCCATTGTAGTGCTTACACTTGCAAGTGTCGCCATCTATTCCCTGACCCTTGCTCCCATTGTCTGGGTCATTCTCTCAGAGATCTTTCCGAACCGGATCCGCGGAGCGGCCATGTCCCTGGCTGCAATTTCATTATGGATCGGTAATTTCAGCCTTACCTTCACATTCCCCTCAATAAAAGAAAACCTGGGGTGGTCCATGAATTTCTGGCTGTACGCGTTGATATGTATTATCGGCCTCCTGGTCCTGATCTACAAATTACCGGAAACAAAGGGAAAATCACTGGAAGAAATTGAGGAATTGCTGATTAATGGGAAAGAAAGTGATGGAGTGATGGAGTGATGGAGTGATGGAGTGATGAAGTGATGAAGTTATGGAGTTAGGAGTTAGAGAGTTAAAAAGTTAGAAAGAGTGCCCCCGAATTAACATCTTCATAACCTCATAACCTCATAACCTCATAACTCTTTGGAAAAGTTATGGAGTTAGGAGTTAGAGAGTTAGAGAGTTAAAAAGTTAGAAAGAGTGCCCCCGAATTAACATCTTCATAACCTCATAACCTCATAACCTCATAACCTCATAACTCTTTGGAAAAGTTATGGAGTTAGGAGTTAGAGAGTTAGAAAGTTAGAAAGCTAGAAAGAGTGCCCCCGAATTAACATCTTCATAACCTCATAACCTCATAACCTCATAACCTCATAACCTCATAACTCTTTGGAAAAGTTGTGGAGTTATGAGGCTATGCGGTGACTTGTCCTGAAATAGGTGAAAGGAGAAAGGAGAAAGGTGAAAGGCGCAAGAAGATTCGGTGACAGAAGGTAAGCCTGAAAATCTGAACCAGGATACTGGTACCCCGGTAGCGGATTGGATCCCTCAATTAAAATTTCCCTGATAATCTGATCCCGAAGCTGCGCTGTGGCCTGATATCTCCGGGCCGACCCATATATTCCGTGTTGGTCAGGTTTTTTATTACCAGCGACAGGTTGAAATGATCTGTCAGGTCATAACCCAGGTTCACATCCATGAGGAAATAGGTCTTGTTATCGTTTGTCCAGTATTCATAGAAGCCCGGGAGGAAACTTTCCCGCGTGGTTTCATCCAGAAACACCTTATCAATGTTCAGGATGGGTGAACGGATATACATACCTGCTCCGAGAACCATCTTCCTGTAGCGATTCTCAATATTAAGCTTTGCCGAATGCTTCCTCCGGTATTTAAGGAACACGTCTTTATTCCTGTGTGTGATTGGATTGTATTCCACGGGGTACGTATAGATATATCCACCGCTCAGGGTTGTGGTCAGCTCCCCGGAAGTCCTTTTCAGCATATAATCCAGCTCGCAACCGAAAATACGCGATTGCTCGACGTTAGCTGATTTAAAACCAAGACCGAAATTACCGGTCACCGGATCAGGGTAAAGTCCGAAAAGGTACTCGATCATGTCGGTATTCCTCTGGTAGAAAAATGCCAGGTCGAGCTGCCCGGTGCTGTTTCCCGCCTGAACACCCTGCTTGATGCCCACCTCGGAATTCCATCCCTTCTCCGACTGGATTTCCGGGTTGGGGTAGATCTGTATTGATCCCAGGGTGGTGGCTGCATATTTCTCCGCGATAGATGGATACCGGTAGCCCTGTCCGAAAGATGCCCTGATAAAGGTATACCCTCCCGGGTGATAGTTGAGTCCTGCCCTGAAAATAGGTACCAGCTGATCAGCCTTGTTGTCGAGGTAGTTCTGTTCCAGTCTAACACCACCGCTCATTTTCAGCTTCTTCACAACGTCCATGTCCACCTGGGCGTAACCGGCCACATTGAGCCCGTTATGATCCCCGTAGAATTCAGAATGAATAAGTCTATAGTCGCCGACAAGCCCTGTATTCAGGTTCGCAAACCGGAGTAGCCTGTACCACATCTGGTATTCAGTATAAGACGAGAGAGCGCTGCTGTTGTTATTTCCTCCATCCGGATAGGAATTCGATGTGTACTGAATCCTGGATTTCAGGTCATGCTTAAGGCGCTCACTCTGTTTATACGAAATGAACGGATCCACGGTCAGGAAAGTACCGACAGCCAGCTGGGCCGTTGAGGTATCCTGCATCAGCGCTCCGGTAGAGGCATTCTGCCAGAGGATGAAATCCCGGAACCGGCTCGCCCCGCTGTTCAGGTTTACTCCGTAAGTAAGTCCATCGATCCTGCTGCTTTGATGCCGGATCCCCGCGTTGAGACGCCCAAGCTTCTCATCATTCAGTGAACGGTAGCCATTATCATAAAAAATACCCGATCCTATACTTATGCCTGTATTCCCTTTTTTCACCATATGCGAGAAGGAGGCCGATGAGAACACCCTGGGTGTATCCCACCATACCCAGTTTTTCTGCCGGGGACGGTCGTAGATCCCGCCTTCGGCGTACAGGCGGGTGACCGGTATGCTGTCAGGTACTGCAGTGCGGAAGTTGATCACCCCATTGAGAGCCGATGAACCGTAAAGCACGGATGAGGCTCCCTTAATGATCTCCACCTGGGCGAGGTTCTCCAGCGGGAGGTAGCTCCACTTGATATTCCCGGCATCGGCAGAAAGCATGGGCAACCCATCGATCAATGCCAGCACCCTGCTGCCGGCACCATAGCTGAAACCGCTGCCACCACGTATGGAAGCCTGCCCGTCGAGCACCTCGATACCCGGCGACTTGTTGACCAGCTCCTCCGCATCCGTAATATGGTCCTGCGCGATCATCTCCGGGTGGATCACGCTCATCGACACGGTAAGGTCAGCTACTTTCTGTTCTGTCTTGTTCGCACTTACCACAATCTGGTCAATCTGCCTGATCTCATGCTCCATAGCTGCTTCCACGAACAGGGTATCTCCCCCTGCCAGGTGCAATGATACGGCATAGGTCCGGTACCCGACATATTTAAAAATCACGTTGTAATTACCGGCACGGGCACGAAAACTGAATTCCCCGTCATGTCCTGTGATGACCCCCAGGTTACGGCCATAGACCACGTTGACAGCGACAAGGGGCTCGTGGCTTACCCGGTCATACACCCTGCCACGGACGATACCGGTACTGTCAGCCCCGAAGGAGAGGGGCAGGTTGAAAAGGACAAATACACTGAATAAAAGGATGCGCATCACTTCGACTTGAAGGTCATACGGATCAGTATGGGTTCATCGGGCTTGGCCAGATTGGGAAAACCGGTCGTGATCTTGAAGGATGTCATGGTGAGCTCAACGATCTGGGCAGTAACCGGGAAAGCCAGCGGGTCGGAGGAAATGGTGATCTCCGTCTCCTGGTATGCGAATTTCCAGGTACCATCGTACAAGCCAACATGCCCGGTCCCATCCTTGTTGAATTTGGTCTCCCCGGCAAATTTCTCAAGCATCCCACCCTCACCGCCGGATTCCACACCGTTGGCCAGCAGGCTGTCGGAGCTCCATACCGGATCTGTGAGAAGTCTGAATCGCTCCGACTCGGTATCCTTCTTGCAGGCATAAGCAATGCACAGTCCCAGGATGGCAAGTAAAAAAAGAATGCGTTTCATACCGTTGATGTTTAAATTAAGAAAAGTATCGGAATATTCACTTCCCTATAATTGTCCCGGGTCTGGTTAAATTTATACCATTATTTGAAGAATTCAAAAACCCGTGGAGGGAAACGCCTTGATCGGAGCACCTCCATTTAACCTCAACGGTCTAAAGTAGAGAAATTCGACCTCTGAAGCATTTGGCCCTGCATCATGCAGGTTAATAGACCTAAAACAATTCCACCCCAATATCCTGTTTCTAAAAGTAAAAGCGATCACAAATGTGACAAAAGCACTAATGATATTTGTGGCAATATTTATATAATCATCTCTTTATTTATCGAACTCTCTGTCTATTTGTAGAGATAGCTTATAAATTTTGGCTTCTTTCTCTTTAATTATTATTTGGAAGGAATCTCTTTTCGCAATGACCGAGTCACTTCGTTTATAATACTCAGGAAATAATTCCTTGGCTACCTTTATTGACGATTTTAAACCTGACAGGTTTATTAAACCTGTCAGGTTTAAAATCGTCAAAGCATTTAACAAACGCTTCGGTATACACGGTGAATTGTTCGAACGCCCTTTTAAACGAAAACTGATCGACTCGAAAGAATACCTTAAACAAGTTATTATTTACATCTAAAATAACCCCGTCCATCACGGATATTGTAAGAACCTGGCTGAATCAACCCCGGATCTTATCAGTAAACCACAATTTTTGTAAATTGATTATACCTCCCGGACCCTGCCATGACAAGGTAAACACCTTTGGGAACAGTACTGATATCTGCTTCCCCATGGCTCGAATATGCCTGAATTTCAATGATTTTCACCAGACTTCCTTCCAGGGTATACAGATAAACCTTCCTGGATTTGTCCGCCGGCTGAACGTTATAGCAGATTCGTCCGTTTGAATACCATATTTTTAATTCATCCTGGCGATCTGTATTGATTGTATTTGACTGGTTCTGTATGGTGACGTTTATTTCTCCATAAATTTCGGGTGAGGCTGCGGACGTTGCCCTGACCGTCACCTGTCCGTCCTCTTCACCCGAAGCGGTTAACAGTCCGCTATCACTGATGGATGCAAGAGAATTTCCTTCGGCCAACGACCATTCAACATCTTTTGAAGATGCATTATCGGGCATGACCTTTGCTTCTATCTGCAACGATTCCATATTTTCATCGATGACCGTATCGGCGGCGGAGAGGACAATGCCGGTGACCGGAATCTGGTTGGTCACGGTGATGAAAGTATCGGCAAAAACCCCGGATCCGTCGGTGGTGGTGGCCCTGATTGTGAGTATTCCATCTTCGGTACCATTTGCAGTTACCAGTCCGTCCTGAGTAATACCTGCAATCTGACCGTTCTCTGTGATCTCCCAGAGAAGCCTTTTGTCGGTTGCATTTGCCGGGAAAACCAAAGCATCGACCTGAACTGATGCGAGCCTGTTGATGATGGTACCCATTTCAGGTCGGAGGACGATGGAAGTCACCGGTACTGCTGAACCCGTAGAAACGGTCAGTTCCAGTGATACAGTCGCAATTGATTTGGGGGGCAGGGTAATTAGTGCGTCACTTTTATTCCCCTTGTATTCGCAGTCTTCAGTTGAGGAGGTTATATAAATATCTGCTCGTTCAATGGTTTTCGCCTGTATTGCGGGTTTAAAGATGAGATTATCCGTCAGTGACCGGTTGATGATGACCATGGTTGCCGAATCGTCCCCGGGACTCATGAAGGCGGCTACATTCGTATTATTGCCGCTGGCGGATGCTTCAATCCGTTTCCAGCCGGGATGGACAAAAGCTGAAAACTGCTTGAATGCAAAGAACTCCTTTGTCCTGGTATAACCCTTATCAGGGTCCTTCCACCTTGACTTGTCCCACGGGAAATCCAGACTGATAAGACCCGAACCGTCCCAGGCCAGATCCCAGTACAGGTATGCCGCCGCATTTTCCTCACTTAACGACATGTACAACATACCCGCCAGTGACCACCAGTCGCCGCGGGAATACTCCGTCTGGAAATGCGGGAGTTCCGGGTGATAGTCTCCAACCTTTCTAAATGAAGTGCTCGCGTAGGGATTATTCTCTTCAACACCATGGTAAAGGTGATGTGCAATAGCGGAAATTTTTGAAAGGTCCATCGGATTGCAATAATTTTCCAGGGCATTGTAGCCAATGCCGATGGTTTCCGGACCAATTATTTCCGGGATATCCGAACGTGTATGGATAGAATCATAAACCGCATGAAGGGCCTCATTGTATCCGGCGATGGTATCGGCAGAAGTTATGGTTTCTGAAGGATCCAGGCGGCAGGATTCATAGGATGCGGTCCAGTCCGGTTCATTCTGGATGCTGATGTAATCGGGGAAAATTCCATGTGCATTGTACTCATCAAGCGAATTGTTCCACCAGTGGGCAAAGCCTGCATAGTCAAATTCCACCTGATCATCGACAATACTGTATCTCAGACTGCCCCCGTTGTTTCTGTCGTAGTTACTTTTTAAATATGCCGGGGGACCCCAGGAGGTCGAAAGCACCGAGATGGGTTTTCCGCGCACAGATTCCGCTGCCTGTACAAATTCCGCAGCACGGTCAATCATGCCCGGATCATAATCGTGGGCGTTCCTTAAACGGAGGATATCCAGTCCAAGTTCTCCAAAAAGTGCATCATAGATCTGACTTTTGTTCGGATGGGCCGTTACCCATCCTTCATAATAGGCCAGACTGCCGCCAAATCCCACGATAGTTTGGTAAGTAACTGTCGGGTAGATAGTTATGGTCTCGTATGACTGACAGTGTACATGATTCGGATTCACAACAAATGAAAGTAGAGTCAGCCAGACTGTCCGTAAAATCAGGCGCTGGTCAGATGTTTTATTTTGAAGATTCATACAGGATAAAATTAATCTCATCCCAGATATGGCAAATATGATGTATTCAGAACCAGGATACTAATATATAAAAGATCACTGGTGTTCGGTAAAAAATAAATATATATTGCTGTAAGATAAGCCCCATCGATGATTGAAAAGATATGACAGCTATAAATCTTAGATTTTATTGTCCTTGTGCCGGATAGCCAGTTCCTTTTTTGCTCTCTCACAAAAAAAGTGGAATGTATTTGGGCCCTCCAAACTGGCCTGGCGAGATTATGCTTTCCGCCAGCCGGGATGTGAAAGTGAATGGTATCATTTAAATAGCAGCGTTTTATTGTTCATTTCAGAATTTAACCGGTCAAAATATTCAAGTGCGGGCAGCTGAATCCACATCGATCAGGAATATAAAATATGCACCCATTTTTGTTATTCGATCTTTCCTGTAAGGATTAACTGTCGCGAATTTATGAATCAATCAGGTTTCATAAATGAATCAAAATGTTGGAAATTAGAATTGACTATATGAAAGATTATCAAGTTATAAAATTAGCATTTGTATATCTAATTATTATTATAAATAAAATTATATGTATTATTAATATAAAATATTTAGTATTAATAATATAGATATAAATATAATAAATAAAAATATAAATTAAATGAATAAAATGAATAAAGAAAAATTCATAAAAGTAATTAAAATACTTGTTTTTATGGGATCAATAATTGTTTTCGACACCATAAATATTAGTTAATGATCCAAGATCATTGCTATGTAAGAGAAATCACTGACAAATCAAAACTTGAATTGTTACTTTTCGTGGGGAATCCAAATTTGTGACCGTATGTATAAAAACACCCTGAAATGCTTGTTTTTTCGGGGTTTTTGTTCTAATTTGAAAGACGATAGATTCCTTCAAATCCATATTGAGCTTTAAAATGTATTGGATTTTGTAAGCCATTGTAAAACAATATATTAATACTTTTTTAGAAAATACATTATTTCGAGATCTCTGTATGCATTTTCATAATCATATTTCAGGGAAACCTCAATATGCATATTTATTGACGAATAATCTTTTTGGAGGAGATAATATTTTAATCAATGTTCATTGTTCCTGGGAATAACAGGTCGATCAGAATTTAAAAATGAAAAATCGATTAGTCTGTAAAATTATAAACCCTGATTATCTATCTGCATTACCTATCTTAAAATCCTCATCCACATGAAAAGAAAATTATTAAGTTCTGTATGGTTTATACCGATGTTCCATACCCGATTAATTCGAATCCTTGGAAGTATGTCCATTCTGATGCTCATAGGCGGTTTCCAGATATTCGCTATTGACGCATTCAGCCGGATAGTACCCACTTCAGCATCACTTCTCTTGCTGCCAAACGAGGCTGGGTTGGGTATTAACGAAATTCAAAAGGATAAAATTTCAGACCGGATTTTTTCTGAAACCAAATCTAAGATACTGCAGCAAACAATATCGGGAACTGTCACGGATGAAAACGGGGAAGCCTTAGCTGGAGTTACTGTACACGAGAAGGGAACTACGAAAGGAACAATCACTGATGTGGGCGGTAAGTATTCGATATCTGTTACAACAGATGCTGTAATCGTATTTTCATATGTTGGTTACGTGGAACAGGAAGCTTCTGTTTCTGGAAGAACACAAGTTGATATAGTACTTAAAATGGATATAACTGAACTTGACGATGTGGTTGTGATCGGTTATGGAAAGGTGAAAAAAAGTGATCTTACCGGATCTGTTGCTGTCATATCTTCGGAAGATCTGAACAGGGTTCCGGCATCCAATTTCCAGCAGGCGTTGCAAGGACAGGCTTCAGGAGTGCTAGTCACTTCAAACTCCGGACTTCCGGGATCGGGTGCCTCTATCAAAGTAAGGGGTATCGGCTCCATTAACCGGGAAGGCAATCCCATTTATGTGATTGACGGGATCATCACCAAAAATCTAAATTCTATAAGTCCGGCAGACATAGAGACCATGCAGATACTCAAAGATGCCTCGGCTTCTGCAATTTATGGTGCTGATGGTGCCAATGGGGTGGTGATCATCACCACAAAACGTGGGGAATCAGGGAAAACCAGCGTCTATTATGAGAATTATTTTTCCTTTACCCGGATTCCGAAAAAACTGGATCTGTTGGATGCCGACCAGTATGCCAGATTTTATAACGCACTTAATGAACAAGCCGGAATTTTTCAACCGGCTTACACCGATGAATTCCGGGCATGGTATTATGGAGACGGTTGGCAGAAGGGAACAGACTGGCAGGATGAGATCACGAAAAACGGGTTCGGGCAAAACCATTATTTTCGTGTATCCGGAGGAGCCGAAACTTCCAACTACAGCATATCCGGGAATTATTACAATGAGTCGGGAATATTACTAAACACAGGGGCTACGAGATACAACATCAGGGCAAACTCCGATTTCAAATTAGGAAAGATCGTCAGGGTCGGGGAAACGCTCAGTCTCTCCCGCCTTCGCTCACAGAATGCACAAAATGTTTTTGCAAGTGCAAATATTGTTTCTCCCCTCATGCAGGTGTATAATAGGGATAACAAAGAAGGCTATGAAGGTCCCCAGATACCGTTCGAATATACCATCGCGCATGAGGGTGAGGAGTTCGACGTGATCAATAACACGGGAGGGAATGATAAGACCAATCCTGTTGCGGAAGCTATGATCCCACAGAATTACGGCTATGATAATGTCTTTCTCGGAAATCTATATATGGAGATTGAACCTGTTAAAGGACTGACTTACAAAGTATCCGCTTCTATAACTACCGATAATTTCAGAAATAAAGTCTGGACCCCGGCTTATGACCTGGGTGTCAGAAGCATAGCACAGGCATCACTGGAGGAGAAATTTTCTGAGGAAATCCTGATGCAGCTTGAAAATCAGATATCCTACAGCAGACAATTCAATGATCATTTTTTGTCTGTAACAGCAGTGCACCAGGTACAGTCCAGTGACGGAAACTATATCAACGGATCTGCCAACGGATTTCCTTATGAAAACCTGAACGTATTTACGCAGGCGCTTGACGAGGACAAGATTCTCACCGGCGGTTACGGCATACCTTTCAGGATGATTTCATACCTCGGGAGGCTGATATATTCCTATAAAAACAAGATACTGTTCACCGGTTCGATCAGAAAGGACGGTGTGTCAAGGTTTCGCAGCGGAAACCGCTGGGGTAACTTTCCTTCGGCATCCATCGCTTGGAAACTGAATGAGGATCTGCTCCGGAATACCGAACAAATAAATATGCTAAAGCTCCGTTTGGGTTGGGGAAAAACGGGTAACTCCGATATCGGTGATTTTCAATACGACGATTTCCTGTCGAGCCCGCTTTATTTTTCTCCGGTTTTCGGAGACCCGAATACGCTTGTTACCGGTACCAACGTCTTCTACTCTTTTGCCAACCCGTTGATCCGATGGGAGTCGGCCACGATGACAAACCTTGGATTGGATGTCAGTGCTTTCAACAATAAATTGCAGGCTTCGGTTGAATATTACTGGAAACAACAAAATGACCTGCTCGTAAGAGTACCGGTAAGTAAGATATTCGGTCGTTCAGGCGAAGGATCGGAACCATGGGATAATGCCGGGGAGGTGCTGAACAGGGGACTTGAGACCAATATTACCTATAAGAATTATGATAAGAGATTAAAATACTCGGCAACTTTCGGACTTACTACATTCCACAATGAAGTGGTCTATCTTCCAAAATCAGAGATCATTATGGGGAATACCCGGACCATTGAAAACAGAACCATCGGAAGTTTATATGGTTTCGTGGCTGAAAGGCTGCTTACCCCGGATGATTTTTCAGAATATGACCCGGAGACAGGTATCTATTCCGGCTATCTCTACGCCTTTCCTTCGGAAGGAGTTCCCCAGCCTGGGGACATCAAGTTTACCGATCTTAACCATGACGGTCTGATTAACGATCTTGACCGTACCATCATCGGTAAGTCTTTGCCCGATTTAATTTCGTCCGTCAACCTAAGACTCGAATATGAGAATTTCGATTTCTCAATATTGCTGACCGGAATGTTTAAGTACAGAGTATTCAACCAGCAAAAGTCAACACTTGCAAGTTTTGTCGGCCAGGATCTTAACCATAATAAACTGACCGACTGGGCAATCAATGCCTATACGGTGGATAGTCCCTCGGATCAATACGTCAGGGCTGATTTACAGAATTCGAATAAGAATGACAGAATATCAACGTGGTGGGTTGAAGACGCGAGCTTTGTCCGTGTGAGGAATGTGCAGATAGGCTTCACCTTCCCCAAAAAGATCATTTCAAGTGCAGGGATCAGTAATCTCAGGGTTTATGGAAGCGCCACAAATCCATTGCTGTTTACCAAATACACCGGCCGGGATCCTGAAAACGCGGCTTTTTCTTCTCCTCTCACATCCGGTACTGATAACGGAGGGATTCCTAATCCAAAGGTTTTCACTATGGGTTTACAAGTTGAATTTTAAATTATTTTACAAATGATAAAGAAAAATTTATATATCCCCGTAATAATCATCCTGTTGGCGGTTTCATCGTCATGCAGAGACGAATTTCTGGATGTTGAAAATAAGAATGAGCTATCGGTAAGTTCATTTTATAAAACTCCAAATGATGCGCTTTATGCAATAAACACTTGCTATTATGGTCTGGAGAGCAGAGGAATGTTTGGACTTTATTACTATTTTATGTTTAATTCATTCGATGACAGGATATTGTTTGAAACACAGGCTATGGACGGCATTGTAATAAATTCAGGCAATGAATGGGTTTCAGATATGTACCGTGACCTTTACATCGGTCTCTGGCGTTCAGCGACATTTATCAATAAACTGCAAACTACTGAGATCGCCGGACTGGATGAAAATCTCAGAGACCGGTATGTTGCTGAGGCAAAGGCATTGAGCGGGGCATATTACTTTTACCTGGTAACGATTTTTAACAAGCCTATATTCTATGATGAAAATAGTATCCCTGTTGATCCTGGAGCCATATATTCGAATGGGGAGCCTGAATTATTCTGGGACAAGCTGGAAACAAACCTTCTCGAAGCGGCTATGGTCTTGCCCGACGAGTATGACAGCGAAAATATAGGGAGGGTTACGAGGGGAATGTCAAACGCTTTATTGGGAAAAGCCTTGTTGTGGAAGCACTATTATTACTACGTGAGGATGGAACAGGAGGGTTCACCGGATGACAAGGCTGACCTTGAGCTTGCCGCCAGTATGTTCGAAAAAGTGATAGCCAGCGGGGTCTATCAATTGGTTCAACCGCAGGAACCCAAGACCAGACTTGATTATATTTATGCACATTTATCTAATTTCAGTTATGTCGACCTTGTCTCGGAGAATAATGTGTATAAAGGAGAGAACAATACCGAAGCAGTTTGGGAGATCCAATACAGTGACGACAGGATGTGGGGACCAAGGTGGAATCCGGGCTGGTATCTTACTGGTAATGATAACTTTCAATGGTTCTCAGCTCACAGATCAAGTTACAGGAATCAAGAGATACATCCGGCACTTTGGGATGAATTTGAAACCGCCGGTGCTCCGGCAGGCTTTGACCGCGACCCGAGGGCGTATTCCACCTGTTACCTCGATGGGGATATCCTGGATTTCAGAACTGAGGACACAGAATACTATGGAAAACTTTATAAGTCGGGGGAAAACAATAAATCCATCGCAAAGCAACGGGGAATTTCCATCGCAAATATTCCAGGCGAGGGCCTGGGTATGAAGAAGTATTATTTCCCCATGTACTATGAAAAAAATTCTCCCTCAAACAGCCCCTGCAACATGGACATGATGAGATATGCTGATGTCCTTCTGATGTATGCGGAGGTGAAACTTTTATTGGATGAAACGACAGGTCCCGGACTGGACGCATTGAATGAGGTAAGAGACCGTGCCGGAATGCCGCCGGTGCCATCATTAAGCAGGGAAGTGATCATGCATGAAAGGGATATTGAACTGGCAACGGAAGGCCACCGATTCCTGGATCTTATCCGTTGGAGCTTTGATCCCGAATGGAATATTCAATGGGATAAACTGGAATGGGGGATAAATTCGACCAATTCAATTAATCCTTTTACGGTTGGTAAAAAGGAGTTTCTTCCAATCCCAATATCTGAGATCAATTTGATGCAGGGATCGCTGAAACAGAATCCGGGATGGTAAGGTGGAAAAGTTTTTCCTCGCTTTACTGGAAACATTCTGCCATATTACACCTATTTCTGAAAGAAGTGTGACCCTCCAACGGTTCGTTTCTGAAGTGTTCAGTGCGATGTCTGTTATAGACCGAAATTGAAATCATGATGTCCCGGATAATTTTTGATCTTTGCAACATGTGTTTTGGTATCCTATCCTCGGCTGTAAACAAAATCATCCTTGCAGGGTTTTAGTTATTGCATATTGAATGGGTCGTCTATGAATATTATACCTCTGATTCCCAATGACTTTTCTTTAACACATGGAAGAAACACAGGAAATAATCCGGGATTACAGCCTGATCGGTCTTGAAACGAAAAAAGCCATCGATGCCGGGCTGGCTGAGGCGGAATGGTACCAAACCCCGGTTCCGAGAGAAAAAATGCGGGAGCTTCTGGTCCGGAAGAACGGACCCGCGATCCGTGACACGGCGATCTGGTTCGCTTTAATTTTCGGATCCGGCTATCTCACCTTTCTGCTTTGGGGAACGTGGTGGTTTATACTGCCATATATGGTGTATAGTGTTATTTATGCTTCAACCTCCGATTCCAGGTGGCACGAGTCCGGTCATGGTACGGCTTTCAAAACGGACTGGATGAATAATCTTCTATATAAGATCGCCTCTTTCATGGTTTTCAGGCAGTCGACCGCCTGGCGTTGGAGCCATGCCCGCCATCACAGTGATACCATTATCCGGGGACGTGATCCGGAGATTTCGGTACCGAGGCCTCCCAATATGTTGAAAATTGTCAGAGGGTTTTTTGGTCTGGGCGGATCAATATCGGAAGTCCGTCGACTGTTTCGGCATGCAGGCGGGAAGATTGATCCCGAAGTGGCTACCTATGTACCGGTGGCTGATCATAAAAAGATATTTTGGGAAGCACGTATTTATCTGCTGATCTATCTCGTGGTAATTGGCCTGGCCGTTTATTTCAATACATTACTACCCGTGTTGTACATCGGTATTCCGACCATTGTGGGTTCATGGTTGCTGCAACTGTACGGCCTTACCCAGCATGCCGGACTCCAGGAAAATGTGCTCGACCACCGGTTAAACAGCCGGACGGTGTATATGAATCGCGTGCACCGATATCTCTACTGGAACATGAACTATCACGTGGAACATCATATGTTCCCGCTTGTACCGTATCATGCACTTCCCAGATTACACGAGCTGGTAAAGTACGACTGTCCGAAACCTTATAACGGCATCCTCGAAGTGTACCGTGAGATGATCCCCGCCCTCATGAAACAACGAAAGGATCCTTACTATTTTGTGAGAAGAGAACTTCCTGACAGAGCAGGCCGGCAATCTGAGCGTAAAGAACGAATGATCACCGGAGACCCGGCAATGATGGTTGACGGAAGAATTAAAGTCTGCCATACCGATGAATTACCGAAGAGTGAAGTGATCCGTTTTGATTTCAACCAAAGGACATATGCCATATACCGGACGGATGAGAACAGGTTTTATGCCACCGACGGAATTTGCTCTCACAGCAATGCTCATCTGGCAGAAGGTGTACTCATCGGTGGTCTGATCGAATGTCCAAAGCACAATGGCCGTTTCAGTATAAAAGACGGTCTGCCAAAACGGATCCCTGCATGTGTCGCGATTAACACGTATAATGTTAGCCTGGAACATGATATAATTTATCTTGAAGTCTCCGGCAAAAAGAAGGCACATATTTCAGACGCTAATCAGGAAAAGCAGTTCCGGGTGGTAAGCAATCACAATGTGGCGGCATTTATAAAAGAGCTGGTATTGGAACCTCTTGGCCAAAAAGAATTTACATTTAAGCCAGGGGAATATATCCAGTTGATGATCCCGCCCTTCGAGATGACATTCGAAGAGATCGTAATCGACGATCCGTTTCAGAAAATCTGGCAGGACCTTGGGTTGTTCGATTGTTTTTCCAGGAATACCATCCATACGAAACGGAATTTCTCGATGGCCAATAATCCCGGGAATGAAAGCCTGCTCAGATTCAATGTCCGGATTTCCCTGCCACCGGGCGACCGGAATATCAGTGCCGGCATCGGTACTTCGTACGTGTTCAACCTCAAACCTGGTGACGAGGTCAGACTTACCGGGCCTTTCGGAGATTTTTATATTAAGGACTCACAACGGGAAATGATCTATCTGGGCGGAGGAGCAGGCATGGCACCACTGAGGTCACACCTGTCATACCTGTTTGAGACTGTGAAAACCAGCAGAAAGGTTAGTTTCTGGTATGGGGCAAGAACACCTGAAGACTTGTTCTATGATGAATATTTCAGTGAACTGGAAAAGAACAATGAAAATTTTACATTTCATGTTGCCTATTCCGAGCCCGGCAAACATAACAGCCGTCATGGCAGCAGTGGATTCATTCATGAAGTATTGCTGAAGGATTACCTCGAAGATCATCAACATCCCGCGGAAATTGAATATTACCTTTGCGGTCCTCCGGCCCTGATCGAGGCAGGTACAAGGATGTTGGCACGACTGGGGGTTCCGGAGAAAATGATATCGTTCGACGAGTTTTAGGGATATGGAAATACTTCCGGTGTTCACTCATGTACTATAATGATTTTGAATATCCTGCTTTCCCGGCTTACTCCAGTAAGTTTCAGAAAATAAAATCCTTCCCCGATATTCCCTGTATAAAAGGAGAGACTTCCGTTTGTGACTTTTCGTTGTACCAAAACAGTTCCGGAGGGATCGATCAGCGTAGCCAGATCGAAACCGTCTGCTTTCGTGATATTCAGGTAGGAATCCGCCGGCAGGGGATATACACTGGGTCCGCTGATAGCGGTTCGGCCAACATCACTTGTTCCGTCCATGACCCGGATCAGAACAGCTTTTTGTACCGAATTCTTTCCTACAAGATTTTCGCCGTCATCAGTAAGTTTTAGCATGATACTTTCGGTCCCGGCTTTCTTTGGCGTTACAACGAGATCTGCAGTTGACTCACCCTGTGCATAGTTCACCTGGTCGATGGTAAAGAATGCATTATTTCCGTTGGTATAGGAGAACACGAGATTTTCTTCGATCTCCGGATTGCCATCCTCAATGTCTGTAATGCTTATATTCTGAGGTCCGTCCAGAAGGTATACAGTATTTCTTCCTTCAATGGTAAAATCAGGAGGGTTATTTAAATAATCAATAATGCTGATGTTAAAATTCATTTCTTTTGAAAGCGTTATTGTATCGCCGATATCAGAAGGTTCTCTCGTCAATGTAAGGGTGATATTGCTTTCTCCCGTCATGCTTTGATCTTTGACCAGGAGCAGTTCTGCCTCGCTGCTGACAGGATTGAAATTGACGACAGAATCTTTGACCAGGCTTATATTGGAGCTTTTAACAGAAAATGAAAGGGTGGAATTATCTCCGCCGACTCCATCGGATATGCCTGACAGATGTATCTGTATAATCCGTTCAGAACTGGAGAACAGTAGTGTATCGCTGACCTGGTTAATCGTTGGAAGCAGGAAAAGACCCTTTGTCGATTGTACGATCGTCAGAATGCTTTTGGCAGGGATCATGACTCCCCGTGTTCCGGCCAGGGGAACGGGCTCACAGTTCTCAGTTGCTGAGGTACGGAAAGCCTGGGCATGCGCATCAAGGGGAAGTTCTTTAAAATTCAGGATTTTATTTGCACCCGACCGGTTGATGAATATGTATGTGAGTGTGCTGTCCTGCTTGTGCACGAAAGCATTGGAAAGAATATCGATATCGCTGCTGCTTATTCCCACTGAAACTGCACCCGGACGCACATACCGGTAATATTGTTTTGATGCATAGTACTTTTTGAGTTTATGTCCGATAAACATCAGGTTGTAAACGTTTTCCGGATTTTCCGGGTCAGTTGCCTCACCGGATATTGTCCAGAATACCCATGCATTAAGCTTCCCGTATTTAATGGCATTGCTAAGTCCGGCGGCCATTCTGAGTGCTCCCTCCAGGGTATTGGGCTGCCCCGATGTTTCGGTCACCCAAAGCTTTTTGGGGTGTGCCGGGAAATCTGCAAGTTCATTCCTGTAGCTTTCCCAGAGATCATTCCCAATTGAACCTGCCGACACGCCGGAAAAATCATAACCGTGAAGGGCCATGATGTCGACGTATTTGCGCGCCGTAGGATCGTTGTTGAGTGTATCCAGCCATGGGTAGATATCATAGTCACGGACAAAAACTTCCTCCGGATAAAATAGTTTGGTTGAAATGTTTTCCTTTTCAAACCTTTTACCAACTACACTGATCAGATTACAATACGTTCTCGGGGTATACTGACAGGATTCATAGGGTTCGCGGAAAGTAGGTTCATTCTGCAGACTAACAGCGTAGAGGTCAACACCGGTCTGTTCCTTCAGGAGCTTAATATAGGCCACAATGTATTCCGCAAATTCCTCGTAATATTCCGGCCTCAGGTTGCCGCCTTCGATTTCGCTGTTATTTGTTTTCATCCATGCTGGCGGTGTCCAAACGGATGCAATGATTTTTACCGGAGCCTTTTCATTCAGATCTTTGAGAAAAGGGAAAAAGCTTGCTGCGCCGTAGGTTTGCAGATTACTCCTGTATTTGTCCAGATCCAGTACTTCAGGGTCATCATTTTCATTTTCCGGTTCGAGGAAGGTTTCGATTGAAACCCGGAGGATGGTCAGCCCCAGGTCATCAACAATCTCATTGACGAATTCAGGGGTGTAATAGGGAGGCCTTGCCCAGGTCACCTTTTCATAGCCGAAGCCGCCAAAGCCGTCTATTTCCTGATATTCATGTTCGAGATCGAGAGTCACCTGGACGGCGTCCTGTGGTAGGGTGCTGATCACGTTAAATTCTATGAATGCAGAATCTGTACCTCCGTTTCCGGTTCCACCGTCGTCCCGCAGGACGACCCTGATGATTTCTGTCCCTGTGGTTTCTGTTGAATTGAAACTGAGGACAGCCTCATCTGAACCGGCCGGGTAATTGACCATGAGATTTTCCACAATTGCTAAGTCTGATTCAGTAGCGGCGGACACAGCTAACGTCTGTTCCCGGTTACTGTCGCCGTCCGATATATTCTTCAACACAACATTATACAAAGAGCTGTTGGCAAAAACATGGACATCGGTAACCGGCTCGATGGTGGGTGGGTAATTTTTTGAAGGATCTCTGAGTGTAAGATGAAACGTAGTGCTCACAGTGTCCACCCCACCTGCATCCCTTCCGCCGTCATCCTGAACCGTGACAGTGATGGTGGCACTTCCTTCCGTACCCGCGGGAGTCCACAACAGTGAGGCGGTCGTGTCACCCTGGGCATATGAGATCTGTGGAGATGCAACTACTGAATTATCGGAGCTTGTGGCTGTGATGGTAAGGTTCTGGGTTTCGGCATTTCCGGGAGAAATACCTGACAGGTGCACAGTTTGCTCCTGAGCATCAAAATATACCGGGGCCGGATCATCGATCCTATCAATGGAGGGCTGCTGATTGAAGGATGCATACACTTCAATTTCATAAAGCATCAGCTGGCTGCCTTCACCCGATGTGGCATACAGCCTTATTTTAGAAGTGTTTACCGGATCGAATATTTCAGTGATCTCCGGGTTATTATTACCTGTATGGCTCACTATATCCGACCAGCCCGAGCCGGACCAGTACTGGAGGCTGTAATCATACACAGGATGGTTGGTCCCGTATTCGCCCACATAATAGATGATTTTTTCGATATTGTAGTTCGCCTGCAAATCGACCTCAATCCAGTGCGGGTATCCCTGGTTATCCGATACCCAACGGTTTGCATTGCTGTAGTTTAGCCCTTCAACAGCTTTCCAGGCTGGGTAATCAGGATCTTCTGAGTCGACGGTAACAGGTTTACCAATGGCAACATTTATCTGGGAGTAAGCAACTGTACTAATGAATTGCAGACAAACCGCGATCGATACAAATACTATAAATTTCGGTCTCGCCATAATTTTCAATACTATTACTCCGTCGCATACAAGGCGGATCATATCAGGCAACTTACTCACACAGAGTCTTCACGCAAGAAAGTTATTTTTAACCTCAATAACCGGTACTGACATTTATCTCAGTGGACAACTGATCCATACCCGCAGAGCGGATGAACCTTGTTAAACACTGTTGAAATCTCCAGACAAGTTAGGCAAAGAGGAACATTTGCCTTTTCAGGTATGTTCCAAAATATTGATAAAATGTTCTTAATTGAAAATCAGATAGATATGGATCGGGATGAAACATCCTTTCAAATGAATGGAACAAATAGTAAATATCTGTTGATTTTTTTGAAGGGGATCTTAGACGATAAAGAGGTTATTCCTCTTAGAAAGGAAAAAAATACAGACCGGGACCAGGATGATATATTTCAGGACTTGTATCTAATCAATACTGGTCATACGCACCACTCATCACCTTCTTTACCGACTCAAGGTATCCATAACCCCATCGCATATCGGGTTCGAGGTAGCTTCCCTCCACCCATTCATTCCAGGCATTGATAATGATGAGAGGAGGTTGGTCCGTATGAGTTTTAACATATTCCCGTGCCTTCTGAAGGTATGCCGCGAAACTCTCAGGAGTAGTATTATAGTGAACCACTGACGATTTTCCGGCATCGGGATACCTGGGTGTATTATCCCATCCTACCGAAACATTTGGAAAATACGGAATTGAAAGTGTGGAATCCCATCGGTTCTGAAGTCTCATCGCGTTTTCACCCCAGGCAATATAATCCTCCCGGACGCCGGCACCGGTCCAGTTATACGTGGTCATGCTGTTTATTCCAAGCATTGACAGGATCTCGTTTATGCTCTTGCCTTCCCTGTTTTTTGTTATAGTAAGGTAGGGTTCTCCGGCCGATCCCCAGCCCACCAATTGAAGATGGAGGCCGGGAAAACCAGCCTTTTTGACTTCCTGCCGGAAAAAATCGAGTGCTTTTTTTGTACCATCGAGTCCGTTGAAGCTGTTTGTCAGCTGAGTAAAACTGAAGATTGAAAATACAGGTTCACCGTTTATGGTGTAATAGTTTGGTTGCTTAAAGTATTGTCTGATCACCCTTTCAACGATGATTTTAAAGTTGTCCCAATCGACACGGCCCTGCCAAAGGAGAGAATCCGTAGCATAGCGGTAATGATTCCACATATTTCCCGGAACGTCGTGATTGGCCCACATAAGGTAAAACTTCATTTTATTGCTGTTGGGAGCAGCCACGAAGCTGTTCACGGTATTTTCGAGAAAGGGTTTACCGTCGTACCAGTACCAGTCGAAGATAAAGGCGTTTACACCGTGATCTGCGGCGGCATCTATCATTTTTTTCATGACTGCGGGGTCATCATCCATTTCATAACCCCAAAGTGGAACACGGGGCTGGTAATGGCCTTCAAACCGGGGGTCACCTTTTTTGATGATCTCCCACTCCCCGATGCCTTCACCCCAGAGGTTGTCGCGGCTCATTTTTTCATCATGGCAGGATGGCCAGACATAGGCAGCGACTGTGTATTCCGGTTTGTTCACAGGTTCATGGATAAGCTGGGCATTGGAAGGAGTGATGTTCACAAAGGTGAAAAGTACGACATAGGTTATACCAGAAAAAACTATATTTTTCATTGGATATATACGTTTTGGGTTAGCATCGTCATTGGTTTGTGCAATTGATCATTCATGAACATAGGCATCATCTAAATTAATCTATGTTTTCCGGAAACAGGTAAGGATCGCAAAAATTTATTCAGTAAACCTCTTTGAGTCCTGATTTTTTTAGTGTCCCTACGTAATGGGAAAGCAGCAATTCAATATCCAAGAAGATACCAGTGCCGAGTCCTCAAATTTTTTATTATACTTCATAAATCGCAAGTTTTTTTATATTTGCTGTTCTTCACTTCATCGTAACACAGGATTCATGCAAAAATCAGAATTCAGGGTGTATCCCTACCGCTGGGTAATGCTGAGTGTTTATATGCTCATCGTTGGTGTAAATCAGCTGTTATGGATCACCTTTGCGCCGATCACTGCAGATGCAACGAGTTATTACGCGGTTTCTGACCTGAAGATCGGTATACTCTCGATGAGTTTCATGATTGTTTACCTGGTCGTATCCATCCCGGCATCATGGATCATTGATACCTACGGCATCCGTAAGGGGGTGGGAACTGGTGTTGTGTTAACGGGAGTGTTCGGACTGGTTCGGGGTTTTGCCGGCGACGATTATAACTGGCTTCTCGTTTCACAGATCGGAATCGCAATTGGTCAGCCTTTTCTGCTGAATGCGATCACGAAGATTGCCGCAAGGTGGTTTCCTATCGGAGAGCGCGCTACAGCATCAGGGCTGGGAACTTTGGCCATGTATATCGGCATTCTTTGCGGGATGATCCTTACCCCTTACCTCGTCATCGGCTCGGGGATCAGTGGCATGTTGTATATCTACGGTGTACTCTCAATGAGCGCTGCATTAATATTCATTATTTTTTCAAGAGAACGACCGCCCACTGCTCCCTGCAGACCTGACCAGGAAGAGCGGGCACTGGCCCTCGACGGTCTGAAAAGCATATTCAGCTATAAAGATTTTAACTGGCTGATGCTAATCTTCTTCATCGGTCTTGGTGTTTTTAACACCGTAACTACCTGGATTGAAAATATTCTGAGTCCGCGGGGATTCTCAGCGGTTCAGGCGGGTACGACAGGCGGGCTGATGATCATCGGCGGGATCGTCGGTGCCCTTGTCATTCCCATGCTGTCGGATCATTTCAGAAGGCGGACACCCTTCATTATGATTGCGCTGGCCGGTGCGACCCTGAGCCTTGCAGGCATAACCTTTGCAACGGGGTATACACTGCTCCTGGTTTCAGCGGCAGCCTTCGGTTTCTTCCTGCTAAGCTCCGGCCCGATAGGTTTTCAGTACGGTGCGGAGATCACCTACCCCGTGTCGGAAGGTACGTCGAACGGATTTCTGTTATTGATGGGACAGGCTTCAGGCATAGCATTTATCTTTGGCATGGATTATTTTAAGTCTGCATCAACCGGTTCTATGAGAATGCCCCTTATCGCCCTGATCGGGCTTATGGTAATCAGTCTTCTCAGTTCAACCAGGTTAAAAGAATCAAAACTTATCAGCAGGTAGGATATCAGCGCAGGTCCCGGAATCCCCAGTCATCTGTGATCGTTGACATTCCGGCGAAGTACGGCCGCCGGTTCAGAGGATTGGCTGGCAGTATCCGGCTTGCATCATCTTAGAAAGAACAATAAAAAAAAGTCCCGCTGGTGGCGGGACTTCAAAATTAATGGTTATAGACGTTTAAGCTATGCCAGTTTAACATTTACAGCATTGAGTCCCTTTTTCCCTTCCTGCAAATCAAAAGTGACTTCATCATTCTCACGAATACTTTCCTTCAACCCTGAGGAATGCACGAAGTATTCCTTTGAAGAATTTGCGTCTTTAATAAATCCAAAACCTTTTGAATCATTAAAAAATTTTACGGTTCCTTTATTCATTGTATTAAAATTAATTTGGTGAAAAGATACTATTTATTATCACTGTTGGAAGCTAATCTATAAATCCATAATTTACAACATAAAAAAGAATAAAAAGTTGAATGGATGATCTGTGGAACACCAGATAAATATTCCAAATCCATCCCAGAGTTAAGCTTTTTATAGATGACTATTCAAAAAATCTAACCACTCATTCCGCGGCATCTGCCTGGTAAATTCGAAAAAAAATAGTAAATTAAATTTTCATCTGCATCAAGAAAAAAAAGAACCGGGATTTGCAGGTCGCCATTTAAGTTATGAACAAATATATAACATATTCAGTTCAGACAGGTATAAAATTTTCTGCATTCTTTCAGAAATTATGTGAAAGGGTGGTTGCAAAACCAGCCCCTTTGCCTTTTTTATTAACCTGCCAACCTGCCTGAGAGTATATAATTTCACTTCGGTCACAGGCCAGGTTTCCCTCGACAATTGCAGTGCCGGGGGTAATCTTACGTTCCAATGCTGTTGTTCGAAGTCTCTCGATCCAGGGTAATAAGATTGATATCGGTTGTACACTCCAAATTTTCCAACAGTGGATTTCTTTTGGAACTATGAGGAATGTACACTTTCCTTTACATCCCGAAATACTATTTCAGTGGATAGCAGTATTTCCAGTGAACTCCAGTACAGAACGGTATATGTTTGCTATTTGATCTGGCAATTGTAGAAATTAGCAGTAGGTTGTATAACTTTGCAGCCGATCTTTTAGTATGGAACCGGGTTAAACAGCCAGTAAACATGGCCAAATCCGTTTTCTGAAAAATAATGAACGACTTACTGATATAACTGTTATCTGGTTCTAATGAGATTTGTCAGGCTGTCTATTTGGCTTTGCTTATATTGTATTACAACAGTGTATTTTCTTCCTGACTGTTTTTCACAACCGGAGAGCAATACTGTCGTAACGGGTACGGTATTGGATGCTACTACCGGTGATCCCCTTCCATTTGTTACAGTTGTACTGGAGAATACAACTGCAGGAACGATCACGAATGATAGTGGTCACTTCAGGATTGTGACCTTTTCCACTTCGTATAAGATTTCATTTTCTTTTGTTGGCTATGAAACAGTCACGCATATTATCTATCCCGGGAAGACCCAGATTGTAAATATTTCTCTTTACCCATTGGCGGTTGAATTAAGTGAAGTTGTGGTGAAGCCCTCCAACAAATCATATCACAATAAAAATAATCCTGCCGTTGAGTTGATCGATAAAGTCATTGAAAACAGGGACAGGAACAGGATGGCAGCTCTTGATTATTATTCCTGTCACAAATATGAAAAGCTGGCTTTTTCATTAAGTAGTATGAAGGAGGATATTCATTGGCCAAAGGCCATGGAGCAGATCAGGCTTTTACTGGAGAATGTTGATACAACGCGGATCGACGGTAAAAAGAATATTCCTCTCTATCTTAAGGAGACGATTTCGGATGTTTATCACCGGAGTAATCCAAAAGCGGACAAGGAAATTATTAAAGCCGAAAAGTCGATCGGTCTCGATAAGTATATCGACAATAAAGGTCTCGTTGCAAACATTAAATACCTGTACCAGGATATAGATATCTATAATAGTGAAATATTCTTTTTGTCCAATAAGTTTCTGAGCCCCGTTGCGAACTCTGCACCAATGTTTTACCGATACTATATCATTGATACATCGATGGTCAGCAATGTGAATTGTATCCAGCTTTTTTTTGAACCCAGGAATCCTTCGGATTTCCTGTTCCACGGATTTCTCTATATTACTGCCGACAGTGCGTATGCCATAAAAAGGATTGATATCAGCTTCAATAAGTCGATTAATATCGACTGGGTAAAGGATATCAGGATTGTTCAGGATTTTGAGAAGCCCGAAGGGGATGCATGGGCACTTGTACAAAGTGATATTTCCATTGATTTCGGGTTTACGCAGGATCTACCAGGGATTTACGGACAAAAGGAGGTATGGTACAATAATTTTTCGACGGGAAAACCGATAGCAGACACCGTATTCTCAGGTCCCGATAAAGTTACCAGAACCGATCCCTCCGAAAATCTTCCCGGATACTGGACATCTGCCCGGATCTCACCGCTGACAGATGCTCAGCGAAACCTGTATTCTCTTATCGACAGCATCCAGCAGACCCCGGCATTCCAGCGTCGGATGAAAATCGTTATGCTTATGACCTCCAGTTTCCTGGACCTGGGAACGTTTGATATGGGACCGGTCGGTACATTTTACAGCTTCAATGAGATTGAAGGGTCGCGATTAAAATTAGGCGGAAGAACAACCGAAAGTTTCAACCGGTGGCTTTATCTCGACGGTTACCTGGCGTATGGATTCAAAGACAAACAGTATAAGTATAGACTCGGCCTTACCTATTCTTTAACAGGGAAAACCATCTATAAATTCCCGGTAAGAGCGGTCAGCCTGAGTTATCAGTACGAAACGGCCACACCAGGGCAAATGTCCGGATATGTCAGCCAGGATTACCTCCTTCTCTCATTTAAGCGGGGCGTCGATGATAAGATTTTCTACAACAGGTCTTTCGAACTTGAATATGAAAATGAACTGGAAAATCATTTTTCCTGGGACATCGGTTACCGGTACCTTGAACAGACAGCCGGGGGGAACCTTCATTTTAATTACGGCGAAAACCTGCCGGGGGTGGAAGAATTATCTACCCTGAAAATCCCTGAAGTATCAGTGAATCTGCGCTATGCCCCTAAGGAAGAATTTTACCAGGGGAAGATATACCGGAGTCCAATAGCCTCCAGATACCCGGTTATCCGGTTTGAGAGTGCCTTTGGCTCAAAGAGTCTGAACAATGATTATGACTACCAAAAAATAATATTTGGTGTCAGCAAACGGTTTTATCTTTCAATCATTGGATATACCGATGTTTCAGCCGAAGCAGGAAAGATTTTCGGGAATGTACCCTATCCGATCCTGTTTATCCATTATGCCAACCAGAGCTATATCTATGCGAAGGAATCGTATAACATGATGAATTTCCTCGAATTTGTCAGCGATAAGTATGTTTCTTTAAATATTGACCATTCCTTCAACGGATTTATTCTTAATAAAGTTCCGGTTATTAAAATGTTCAAACTTAGGGAAGTTGCCACGCTGAAAATGCTCTATGGCGGACTGAGCCGGCAAAATGATCCCGGGTATAATTCTGATCTTTTTAAATTTCCTACAGATGCTTCCGGCAATCCCACTACTTTTATCCTTGGGCGGGAACCGTACGTCGAAGCCAGCGTCGGACTCTCAAATATCCTGAGAATTTTACGTGTTGACCTGATTAAAAGATTTACCTATCTCGATAATCCGAATGTATCCTCTCTTGGCGTCAGGGTTCAGCTAAGGATAGATATTTAGATCATGCAAAATATCCCGTACAATTTTTAACCGGGCCTGGCTTAGTCCGGGAAAATCATCTGTTGTGAAATTCATGGCGTAAAAATACGGGTTGTCGTCTTTCACGATATAACCAACCAGCCACATTACATATTCAGAATCACTAATCATACCTCCACCTGTTTTCCCTGAAAATGATGACGAACCGTTAGTTTCAAGTACAAGAATGTCCTTTAGGATATCGACGGAACGTTGTGAGACGGGTAGCTCATAATTATAAAATTTGCGGAGAAAACTGATCTGCTGGTTGGCACTTATCCTGAGTAATCCGGCCAGCCAGAACCGTGTTGGTTGACCTGTCAGATCTTTATTACCGTAATCGAAAGCATTCACATACTTCTGATACGTTTCAGCCGGGATTTGTTCTGTAAAGCCGGTATAAACCCAGACGCACGAGTACCTGACAGCCGTTTTTAAGGTTTGATCCCCGTTCCAGTTGGCAATTGGCCAAACATGTCCGTCCCATTTGATGACCTGGGAGGTGTCTTTAATAATCCCTTCTTCCAGAGCAATCAGGGAATGTGGAATCTTAAAGGTTGAGGCTGGGATGAAACCCGAATCACAACGTCTGGTATTATACAGGATAAATTCATTCTCTGATTGGTTAAAAAGTACAAAACAGCCCTCCACGCCATATTTATCAAAATAGGGTTGAAGGTTTAATACGGTTTCTTTTTGAGAAATACCATTCTGGAATAGGAATACCAGTGCAACAAGGAATGCAAATTTATTCATTTTGCGGTTGTTGGTTGAGATTTTGACGTCGGATATAAAACCAGAAATTAATGTTATTTCACGATGAGAGACTCCGGGTTCTGATTGTGTGCAATAAAGGCTTCGGCAAAATCGCAACCCGATTCCATACCACGAAAGATCTCCATCTTTTTGTGAATATCAAGATACCAGTCTTCCGGGTGTTGACTCACATGGGCCATACAGGCATTCTGTTTTTGCTGTACAACGGAAGTAATGTTTATATAGTCGGTGGGGTGGAAATTCTGTGTCTGATACCCCGATTCAACTTCGAAATAGAAAAGGGCGAATTTCCTCTCTGCATTCAACCAGGCATCATAGGTCAGCAACGAACATATTCTGTGATCCCTGTGGCTGTCCACCGGCCAGTGGGTAAATACAATATCGGGATCTTCTTTTGCAAAGAACGCCTGCACTTCTTTGTAGCGCTCCCGGGTTATTTCCGTATTCCCATCGATCTGGCCCAGGAATTCCGGGCGGGCCTTCAGGATATTGCATGCATTCCCCACTTCCGCCGTCCTGATCCGGGCGGCTTCATCATGACTCTTTCCTGAAATACCTGCCTCGCCTCTTGTAAGATAGGCAGACACCACTTCATGCCCGGCGGCAGCAAACAAAGCCATGGCGCCTCCACAACCGCTTTCCGGATCGTCGGGATGCGCACCGGAGACAATGATCTTAAGCTTACCAATGGAACTATGCGACTTTCCAGAAAGTGGGGCATTTTTAAGCAGTACACCTGACAGTGACAAGCCTGAAATCTGTAGCATGTTCCGGCGAGAGATGACTTTCATGCGGATGTGGTTCTGTTCGCAGGTTAAACATTATTTAGATTGATTGGTTCAGCATGGGCCACGTAAGTGCTCCCAATTTCAACTAAAATGAAAAAGACAGATCCGATAATATATTTTAACTATCTTACTGTATACCATGGCATTAATGCAGGCTTTCCAAATTGGTTAAACAATTCGTTGTTTTTCAATTCAGAACGATCTTCCTGTAAACCATTCCATCCGAATTTGAAATACGTATAAAGTAGATTCCTTTCGTTTGATGACTCAGATCCACCAAATTGTCTCCGCTGATTGTCTCAATGGTTTGCAAAACTTTACCATCCGGAGAGATTACGGAGATAACAGAATGGTCTGTACCTTCTGTCCGGATAAATATTACCCCGTCGGAAGGATTTGGCCAGATCCTGATATTGCGGCCGGAAACAACTGACGTTTCTCCAAGAGATTCTGAGCTGACTAGATTTGACAAAGAAGAAATAAAGCTACCTGAAGTTGATTTAAGTTCCGTCAGTTCACAGGGTGAATCCTTGACGGCTTCAATCTGATATAAGGATGTGCCCAATGGTGGGACCTGGTCGCTGAAGGTAAAGATATTGGATGGCATTGTTGCGATCAATTGCATCTGCAATGGCTCTGATCCACGGTAAATGTTGAAGGAAGCATAATCAAAACCTTCGTATTTTTCCCATATCAGGTTCCAGCTGTTATTCATACCGGCATTTATCGTGAGATGCATGGTTTTATGGGCCTCACTCAGCTCGCTCTCTGTGCCACAGTTGTTAACGGTTGACAGGCTATATCGCAGGGATCGGGCTTCAGGATTTGAATCTGTATCAATAAAGTAGGAAGGATCACCAATGCTGCGGCTTCCCATCATTTCAAATTCACCTGCACGGTTCCCTTCCTTGTATACTCTATATTCAGCGATATGTGAATTCTGCATCTTTTCCCATACAATCATATTTTTACCGCTTTCTTCTTCAACCGTAACCAGGCATACCGGTTCTATCACGGCCTGTTCAATCTCGATATTTGAAGTGACCCCGGCGCTGCAACCTGTCTGATCGGTAACCCCAACATGAAAAGTTGCATCAGATTTAATATATGCAGTGGGTCCTGTTCCTTGTGAGGGCGTGTCGGGCCATTCGAATGTGCAGGGTCCTCCATTATTGTCATTATCAACGATTATGCTTACAAGTGAACTGTCGCCAGGGCATACATTCGGTTTATCAATGTCAAGATGAAATTGCGGCAAGGGTCTTTCGGTCACGACAAATGGTTCAGACAATGACTGATGCCCATAATTATCCTTAACTTCAACGGTATAACTTCCTTCTCTTACAAAGATGGTTTGTGTAGTTTGGCCAGTATTCCATACGTAATTCAGTCCTTCGGGTAATGCCGTAAGCTTCAGCGAATCGTCCGCACAATAGGTAGATTCAGCCTCAATTTTTGCATGCGAAATGACCAAAGAATCAGCTTCTGTTAAAGCCACCTTATCGTACCTGAGATACATGAGGCTATCAGTATAATTCTCATGACCAATGCCATATACCAGGAGCGTGTTATTATTTCCCTTTGTGATACCGGAAAATCTGCCATGCATGGTCAGTGTGTTCTCCCACAAAACATTTCCATCAGGATTTAAGAGCGAAATTAACGGAATGTCAAATTGATGTTCAGGAGCCCGGCATGATCCACACATAAGGATATTCCCGTTTGGCAGGACTTCCATTGCGGTATAGGTCCTTAAAGAATCCAGTCATAGCTGGCATAATATCTCACAGTTGTGAGAGATTGCCCGTAACAGCTTATGGCACTCATAAAGAAAATACCAAGGAGGGCCACAAGAATAAAATGAAGTTTCATCTCAGGTTAGATTTAGGTATAATTACAAGGTCCTGAATTAAAGTTAGTATTTTTTTTGAACTTTGAAATTGAGATTAAATTTTTTTTGATCAATTTACTTACCCTGACCTCCTTCCAGTTAACCGTCACCTAACCAAACCGGCCATTCCCGTAAATTTTTATTTTCGAGATCATTTCCTCCGTATCTTTGATTATATAATCTGCTTTCAATCAAATCAATAAAAATTACGAGCCATGACACGCAAGCACTCCCCTCTCGCATTGATTCTTTTTGTAGTTTTTCTTCTAAGTTCAAATTTTCTATCGGCACAGGATAATGTCTCCTGGCTTAGCGACTTTACCGGCGATGTAGTGAATGGTTCATCCACGCTTAGCTATACCTTTACAAAGGTTGACGGCAATGACTGTAAGCTGAAGATTGGGGAGAAGGAAACTGATAAAAAAGGAAATGTCTCACAAACCGATTGGGTATTTTACCTGTCAGATCTGGATCCCTCTGCGCTTTCATTTAAACCTTCAGGGAAGGTGATAAACATTAGCCTGAATATTAAAAACGGGCAGAAATTCGTGTCTGTATCCGAGGATGGTGAGTTCACTGGCTATACAGGAGATGTACCGGTTACCATGAGTGAAGTGGATAAAGCCAGAGCCCTGATCGATGCTCTCAAATCTCACATAGGCGAGTGCAAGCAGACCGACCGCGCATGGAATTCCAGGGACGAGGCTTTTGACTGGCTGGTTGAAAATATAAAGCCATCAGACAACAGCGGGACTACCTATGACCAGACCTTTAGCAAGGGCAATAAGCCATATATGGCAGTGATGCAGACCGAATCAACGGATAGTAAAGGGAATCAGAATAAAGTTACAAGAACCTTTGATCTGAGCGACATAAATCCTAACGGGATTAATCTTGAGGTCTCTGGAAAATCACTTAAAATTGAAGTGCCTGTTACTGGGAAAAATTATTTTATCATGGAGAAAACCGGTGATAATGAGGTAAATTTTGGCCGTGATTTCGAGATTTATACCGATGATATTGAAGTAGCACGAAACATCGTCAATGCTTTCCAGTATCTTGTCACCAATACAAAAGCTGAACGAGTGCAATGGGCCGGTTATAAGGAGGCTCTCGGTTTTGTGAAAGATCATCTTGGAGAAATAACGTCGGGGGGTAAGATCTACAACCAGACGTTGAGCTTCGATCCGTCAGCTTCTGGTGCTGTGACCCTCAGTGCTGAGGTGACAGATTCCAAAGGGACATCTTCTGCAGAGAGCAGCATATTTTATATGGCCGACATACAGCCTCCTATTGGACTCAACGTATCGTCCCACGGTGCGTACCTGGAGATTGTAACAAAGGATAAAAATAAGTATATAAAGCAGACCGAAGGAGGAGCCATGGACAACTGGGCAAACAGTGTCAGACTTTATATTGATGATATTGACCTTGCCCGTAATCTTGCCGGTGCTTTTGAATATGGGGCAGTAAACAGTAATGGCGGTGATCCGGGACTGAATTCCCCGGAAAATGTCATCAGCTGGCTGACTGCTAATGTGGCAGAACTTAATGTCGACGGGAAACAGGTAAAACAGGTACTTAAAGTTTCTCCGGCAATTGAAAACCAGTTCGATCTCCAGGTATATACCTCAGACAACAGTGGTACAGAAGTTCACGAACAATTCACGATTTATCCTGAGGACCTGTCGGCTGGTGACAATACGATCCAGGTAAGCGGTAAAAAACTTTCCGTTCCTTTGTCCACAGGCAAGCTCAGCTATATCAAAGCTTTCAGGGATGGGGAACTTCAAAATTATACCAAATCAACCGACATCTATTTCGATGATGTTCAGAAAGCTAAATATTTTACCGAAGCTATTGGTTTCCTGATAAAAAATTCGAAGGTAGAAAAGCGGGAAATGAAAAACGGGCAGGAAGCATGGGCCTTTCTGTCATCACATATCAAAAAAGTGGAAAATGGCAGTACGGTCTATGATCAGTCTATTGAAAAGCCTGATGCTGCAAATGCCTGTAAGCTGAAATATAATCTGAATGAGACAGACAGCAAGGGTACAACCGTAAATTATAATTGGGAATTCATTCTTACAGATATTGATCCATCGGTTTCTGCAATCGATGTTTCCTCAAAGGAAATCCATATTGACCTGGTTACCAAGAATAAACAAAAACTTGTCAAGCCTTACAAGAATGATGAGGCCCAGAATTTCGATGATGAAGTGGTAATTCAGACCGATGATATCCTTGAGGCGAAAAAGATACTTGCCGCTATAAGGACACTGGCGGCTGACTGTAAATGATGTTGCTTGTGGTTGGGTTTATCCCTGCCTTGTGCTCTGATTTATCTTATTGAGATCAGGAGCCATGTGTCATCATACTTCTCGAATTGACTTCTGATTCGCCGTATCTCGTTCCTGGCATCCATGATATCATTGGAGGATTTTACGGAAACCCTGTAAAGTCCTTCTTCATTTCGGAGAAGTACGGAGACAAAGCCGTCAACCGCAATCTGTTCCTGGTATTTTCTGGCATTTTCCTGACTCTTAAAGCTTCCTATGATCACATAATATCTGTGCTGATCCATTGGCAGATTGTCAGAACGGACGATTTTTTCCTTTGCTTCATGGATCGGAGGATCATCGTTGTTGACTGAAAGTTCCGGATTTTGTTGTATGGCAACAAGAGGTTCGGCATTTTTTTGTGTTTTTCTCATTTTCGAACAAGAGGAAAGAAATATTGTCAGTATAGCGAATACGATCAGGTTGATTTTCATTGTACGCCCATTTTTTAGTGGAGATTATGGCATGCAATTTATGTAAAAATCAGCCCATCATCAGAACGAATTATCAACATGGTAAAGTTTTTGATGGTTCATTCTGGTTCGGCTGGGTGCAGTTCACAAAAGTATTACCGTGATGCAGCCCACAGTTCATTTATTTATAAAACCAAACGATCATGAATTTAGAAGTGCGATTTGAAGGTAATAAGAAGGTCAACGCTTATTACAAAGGTCATATCATCAGAACGGATCAGTCTGTGCATGAAGGCGGTGAAGACTCCTCACCGGCGCCTTTTGATCTTTTCCTGGCGTCCATCGGCACATGTGCCGGCATTTACGTAAAATCCTTCTGCGACCGGAGAGAGATCCCCACGGATGGGATAAGAATCATCCAGTCGGCAGAATATGACAAACAGTCAGGGCTACCGGTAAATATCAGTCTTGATGTACAACTTCCTGAAGGCTTCCCGGAAAAATATAAAGCGGCTGTCATCAATGCCGCGGATCTCTGTAAGGTGAAAAAGACACTTGCTGCTCCGCCTGCATTCAAAGTATTTACCAGTAAGGCAGTGGATCAGGATTGAATTCCTGGTACTAGCTTTGCAGGGCAGGCTTCCATCCTGAGATGGGTAATTACTGATCTTTACCGGTTCACGGCACCCATCATATTTGATGGGTATCTCGTTCCTGCGGCAACATCTTTCGGGGCAATTTTGTCAAGCTCCTGCATCTGGTTTTCAGTAAGCCCTATAGTCAGGGCCTCGATATTCTCTTCCAGGTACCTGATCTGTTTCGTACCCGGAATAGGGAATATGAACTCTTCTCTGGCCATTACCCAGGCCAGTGCAAGCTGAGCCGGTGTGCAATTTATATGTTTTGCCAGCTCCTCGATTTTTTTGACCAGATCAAGGTTCTTCTGAAAATTTTCACCCTGGAAGCGTGGTGAACGACGGCGGTAATCCGATTCGTCAAAATCATCAGGGGATTTGAACCTTCCGGTCAGAAAACCACGGCCCAGCGGGCTGTATGCTACAAAAGCAATACCCAGTTCACGGCAGGTATCCAGAACATCCTCCTCAGGTTCACGGCTCCAAAGCGAGTATTCGCTCTGAACAGCTGTAATGGGATGTATAGCATGGGCTTTTCTTAAGGTGGATGCTGAGACTTCCGACAGACCGATCCCTCGGACAAGTCCATCTTTCACCAATCCGGCCATTGCCTGAACGGTTTCTTCAATCGGGGTATCCGGATCGACACGGTGCAGATAGTAAAGATCGATAACATTGATATTCAGTCGTCTAATGCTGTCAAGACATGCTTTTTTCACATACTGCGGTTTGCCATTGATTCCTCGTTCACGGGGCCTGTCCGGATTCCTCACTATCCCGAACTTGGTGGCGATGGTCAGCGCATCACGTTTGCCTTTAATGGCTTGTCCCAGAAGTTCTTCATTCTTGTAAGGTCCGTAAACGTCGGCGGTATCGAAGAAGGTAACACCCAAATCAATCGCACGGTGAATAGTATTTATTGACTCCTTATTATCCCCTTCACCATAAAATTCACTCATTCCCATACAGCCCAGACCCATTTCTGATGCTTTAATACCCTGTGTTCCAAGATTTAATATCTTCATGGTAGGCGTTTAAATTAACAAATTAATTGTGGGTTAATGAACTGTAGCGATTCTTGCAAACATGAAAATTCATTTCCCATATAAGCCTGTGTTTTTACAACATGGTACGTAACGATTAGTTCGACAAAAATATGGGTGAGTCAAAGAAAATATTGGGAAATTTATGGACAACAGACAAAGAATGCCGGGTATCCATGCCCGTCAGTTGGTTGAACTTTTAAATTCTTTGGTTTCATTAACAGGTAATGAAAGCCCGGTTATATGCAAACGAACCCTGTCTCCGGCAGATGAAATATGTATCAAAAAGCAGAAATAAAGCCCAGGGACATCCGGCCGTAGGGATGATCAGGATCGGTAAATACCTGGGTGTATTCGGCAGCCAGTCTGACATTACGACGGAGCAACAATCCGGCATGGAGCGTCGCTGATTTGTAGTCGGCGGGGTTAAAATCTGATTCAACCCAATTAAACATCCCAAGCGCATACCATTTTCCGGCATCACCCCCCGGGCTAAATACCAATTCTCCCAGGAAGCCCTGAGTGTCAGCATTATTCATTATCTCATCAGTTTCGGCATCGATAAAGATCTTGTCGTCTTTACGCATCAGATACTGTGCGTTGAGTTCCCATTTGCTACTGAATTTGATGGAGGCATCCGGTCCGATGTACCATGAAGAATTTACGAGTGCATTTCCAGGAATATTTGTCATTTTTTCCTTCCCCAGATACCCGGTGGCGCCAATGCGCATAAATTCGCCGAGATTCTGTGCTACCCGCCCAAATACATTTTTGTATTTATCCTTGTCAAAGAGCATAGCAGGATCTGCCTCTGAAAGACCATTTCCATTCACAACTTCCAAAACAAGGTCGGTTCCGGAAGATAAGCCCCATGTTACCATGACGCCACGGTCATACGACAGGTTGAAATCGGAGAGTCCGACACTCGTCTTATACACCTGGTAATCTTCCAGACTCAGCCTGAGTTCCCTCTTAAACAGCGGATCTGAAGTTTGAAACTGTCCAACATACACATCAAGGTCGGTGTTGAAGAGGTTGTTGTACATCAGGTAGGCATCCTCAACACCTGCAATTTCGCCGCCTTCATTCATCAAAAAATAGAAATAATAGGACAGATGATCGGAGATCTCACCACCCGACATGAGCTTTATGATAAATGGGGAGGCAAAATCTGCCTGTTCTGTGTTTCCCATGTTGTAGGTTACAAAACCGTCCATTCTTACCGCCAGCGGGAACTCCCTGATCAGGTTCAGTTTGTCATCTCCGGTATTGATAAAATATCCGGGAGCATTGTATTCTTTGAGACGGAAACCGTCAGCAGCAACCTCATCACCGTATGCTTTGAGTTTCGGAAAGGATGGGGAATGGCATACCTGACAACTGATCCGGTACTTTCTCGCGAATGCGGGTATGGCATTTAAATCGGTGAAAAGTCCGGTGATAAATAAGAACATGAGGGACAGGATAAAAATACGTTTCATGAGGTTACGTTATTTTAGGTTAGATAATCTATACTCCTCTTAAAAATTAACATGTCAGTTTTGTGACAGCATCAGGGAAAAATTGTTATACTGGCTGTCTGGCGGTTAATCTCTGTCGCCGTATATTCTGACTCGGGTACGCCAAGGAACTCGCCAACCGGTTTAATAAGGAGACGGTAATTTAGGACAGCGTTAATGGTTAATTTCCCGGCCGTGATATCATAGGGGATTTCAAAACTGTATGTTTCCACCTTTGTTTCCCTGGGACCGAGGCGGTAATCAACGCCCAGACTTTTTGTATTCCATTGCATAATGGTCATGCGGCCTTCCGGATCGAGATAGGGCATCCTGAATATCCGGTCGCCCACAGGGACGTCTTCGCGACGTATACCTTTAAAATTTTCCAGTTTCAGTGGGATCCCCAGATCCTGGTACGCAAGCTGATCACCGGCGATAGTATATTCTTCGCCCTCAAAGCCTTTTTTATTCACCGGCAGATGATAAACATTGCCGTCCTCATCCACGGCCTCCACATGCAGCCATACTATTCTGTCTTCCACAGAACCGGTTGGAAATTTATGACCGGTTTTTTGGTTGAAGAGAGTCACCGTGAACGTCACCGGATCGCCCATCATAGCCTCCTGAAGATCAGACTGGATCCTTAGTTCGATGGTCCCCCTTTTTTTGCCGTCATCATGAGCACCATTGAAGAGATGCAACCGGCTGTCGTCATAGACTGCCCCCATTTTTGCGGTCTTTCCGTGTGCATCGGGCATATGACAGTCCTGGCATACAACTCCCTCGGCATAATAAGGCCCTTCTTTTAATTCCAGATGCGTCGATTTCACCCAGATCCCATATGGATTTTTTTCATTGTGGCAAATCCCGCAGAACTCAGCCTTTGAATGAAGTTCAGTGGTCTGAATCTCATGATTGGGCGATTGGGTATCCCCTTTCCGTGACGTGTATTTGGTCTTGCCCGGATCCAGGATGTAATTATGGTTAAAGGGTGTATCACCTTCAAAACCAATTATATTGTGACATACCTCACAGGATACAGATTCGTTCGCCCTTGAATTTTCGGCCGGACGGGGCGGCGGTACATCTCCGGCAGCATATGCCAGCGGTGTATGACAACCGTTACATCCATCGTCAACACCCTTCATAGCGGGGTCAACCGCAGCATGAGCGACTGCAAGACTGAAATATTCAATTTCATCCCACTCATGTGTATAAGCCTTTGACATCATTGCCTGCGTCCACTGTGCATAAAAACCGTCATGACAGGATCCGCAGTAATCGGGCTTGTCAAAATCATCGTAGTTGAATTTCCCAAAGGTATCGGCACGGTGAAGGCCGGTGAGCGAGGTCATGAAAATAAAAACGGATACGACCAGTAGCAAAGGTTTAAATTTCATGAGATGTAGAGTTTTGGTTTAGGTCTGAAAGGGGGATAAACCAAATTTAAGCAAAGCACATCTCTTTTGCACTATAAAACCGGAGATTGAGCAGGATTCAACCTTTTCTTTATTGTACATCCGTGAAGAAGGATTTCTGCAACAGGCATGATTACTGAAACTCGCTGATTATTATCACGAATGATTTAACGGGTATCCCGCTCAATTTTAATTTAGACTGTATTAAAATGAATACCTGATGCCCACGGAAATTCTGTTTGTGTGGAGTATTTACTACAGAAAATGGAAAGAGACCGGTGCTTACTTTTAAACGAAAACCAGGAAAAGCTGACATTTGAAATGACAGGCATGCGCATAGATGTTTAGAACCAAAACTACCTGGTATACCGGTTCCGGTCCTGTTTTGAGAGAGGTGTCCCGGTTTTATCCCCGGAGAGGAGGGAATCAGGAAGGGCTTAACCTGCTCATGGCATTGTTTGCCCTTGCATAGGTCTGTTCAAGCTTATACTGGTACCAGTTTTTACCGAGAATATACCGCAAGAGATCGTCGAGGTTTGACAGTACGGCAACATTCCAGAATCCCCTGAACCAGTGGGCTGGATGCGGGCTTAATGCGCGCTGGTTAATAGCATATCCGCCTTCAAGGTATTTTATGTAGTGCCAGTACCCGCTGGGCATGAACAAGGTATCACCAGGCTCAAGGATGCAGGTATAACCCTCAACGAAGCGCAGTGCCGGGTACTTCTCAAAATCAGGATGCTCTATGTTGACAGAACTGTGCACATTAAACGGATATCGATAAAGAAATCGTGAATATTTTGGAGGAAACAGGACCACGAGCTTTTTACCGTGAAGCTGTGTGAGGAAAACATTGGCAAAATCCATATCCTGATGCATACGCACTACTGAATCCTTACCCCCGAAAAACATAAAAGGTATCTGTTTGAGATACATTGAGGTAATGGGAGGGTAGTCAAAATCTTTCCGGAATTCAGGTTTATATTTCAGGATGTTGAAAAGGAAAAGCCTTAGATCAGAAGGTCCGGCAGTGATGGCATCAAGATATTCTCCGAATTTCATTTTCATTGGAGCGCCCTTGGTGGATCTGTCGGGTTTTTCGTTTACTGCATCGTACACGCCGACGGTGAGGTTCCCGAGTTCTTGTTTGAAATAGTCGATCGTCCATTTATTGAGGGCGGGATAATCATTCCATAAACCTCTCAGTATTACCGGTTTTTGCGGAATCTGGAATACTTCGCGGAACTCCTCCCGGTTAAAATTCTCGATGATTTGCACAGGTTGATTAATGTTTAGTTGCATAATTCAGAGTATTTGAAGGTTCCCAACTTAAGTATGAATGGCGAAATTTAGCATACCGGTTAATAAAAAATATGATTCACGCCCGCGATTTCATCTTCCTTTCTTCACTTCAATAACCCGGCTTGAACTCTTCGAAGGTTCAAAAACGAAATGATACAAAAAATTAACCACTACTGTATAGGGCTAGAAACAAGGCATGGTCACTTTTGTTTAGGTAGGGATTTCCACATATTTCTGGTTTATTTCGGGTTGTTTCTCCACACTATATAAAAATTTCGCCTCTATTGGAGTATTATAGGTAAAACCGTTTCTCTGAACGATGCACTTTCGCCAAAAAATCCCCTCTGATACCTTCAAAACAAAGGAATATGGCCCGATTTTTTCTTTTCAACTCTGTAACATGATCATGAACGCATGATTTTTGATCTAAATTCAAGGTTCAGAAAAACCTGTGGCAAATTCAAATCATAAATACATGAAGCAATTTGGAAGGATCATTAAGATTTCTCTGCTCCTTCTGGCCGGACTTATGCTCATCATTTCGCTGAGCCTGCAGATTCCTGCAGTTCAGAATTATATTGCCGGCATTGCTATGAAAAGACTAGAGGAGAAATTGCATACAACAGTGTCCCTGGGCAGTATTAGGGTTGTTCTTCCAAATTCTATCACTTTGAAAGAGCTCTATATTGAAGATCAAAACAGGGATACCCTTGTGGATGCGGGGATGATCAGGGTGAACCTCGGCTTACTCGGGCTTCTGAGAAAAAATATTATCATACGTCGAATCGAAATACACGATGTGACAGGTAATATTTTCAGGGCAGTAGGCGACAGCAGCTTCAATTACAGCTTTATCCCTGCTGCATTTTCAGATACTCTCTCTGATGTACCTTCCGATACGGCTGCTGGTGCAAAGACTGCTTTCACTATTCGCAGGGTAAAGCTTTCAAATATCCGGGTGAGTTATAAAGATCAAATGTCGGGGAATAACCTAAGTTCCCATATTGGTAACCTTTCGGTCCGTTTCCGAAACTTCAGCCTGAACCCCTTGAACATTGTTTTCGGACGCATAGAACTTCAGAATAGTTATGCCCGGTTGTCTCTTTCTGGCGTGGGAACTGAAGAAAGTAGTTTCACGAAACCGGCGATATCATTGGAAAATACCGTAAAACTGAAGGATGTCAGTATTTTTTACGAAGACAAGGCATCCGGCCGCACCATTGACATTGTGCATGCCGGGTTATCGGTAAGTCCGGAAAAGATTGATATTGGAAATGAATTGATTTCCCTGAACCGGGTAATGATTCAGAATACGACGGTATCCGTACGGACAGGCAGGATGGAGAAATCACCTTCCGACCCGGCCACAGGTGAAAATGGGGATTCTTTTGGTTGGGATATCAGCGCGGCCGATGTCATTTTGCGTGACAACAGTATCCACTTTGAGATGGATTCGGCGCCAGTGCCTACGGGGGGGACGGATTTCAATCACCTCTGGTTTCGTAATATCTCCGGCAATGTTTCAGATATTACATTGAACGACAATGGGTACATGGCAGATGTTCGCCAGTTCAGCTTCAGGGAATCATCCGGTTTTGAACTTGTCAATCTGAAGGGTAATGCAGCGATATCAGATACTGCTTTCCGTCTGACGGGTTTTCAGCTAAAAACACCGAACAGCTTCATTGACGGCAGTTTTCAAGGCCGATTCAGCTCTTTTGCGGCGCTTTCGACAGCGTACCCCGATGCCTACTTCAATATTGAAATCCGAAACAGCCATCTCGGTACGAAAGACCTTGAGTTCTTCCTGCCCAATGCAGGTCTAAACCATTCGCCTACTGTTCTTTCTTATGACCGTATTAACATGGCAGCGAATATCGAAGGGAAACTTGCCGACGTAAACATACGGAGCTTTGATCTCAATGCCGGTAATGATCTGATGGTATTACTGAACGGAAAAATCAGGGGATTGCCTGACTACAAGGTGGCAGAATACGACCTCAAACTGGATACACTCCGGGTAGCTAAAGGCGATATCCTTGCTTTTACTCCCGACAGTCTGATCCCGTCTTCAATTCATCTGCCCGAACGGATAAGTATGGCCGGAAATTTTAAAGGAAGGATGGGTAACTTTTCTGCTGATTTGGGAGTGAAATCGACACAAGGCAGTTTTTCAGCCGGGTTGATCTACCATGAAGGGGATCATGAAGGCCGGGAGCGATATTCAGGGCATGTTTTTGTGGATAACTATGATTTGGGTGAGCTCTTGCATAAAGCCGATACACTGGGGAAACTAAGTCTTGAGGGCCATTTTTCCGGTAGTAGCAGAAATTTCAAACAACCGGATGTAAGCTTTGATTTTACTGTGGGCAAACTGACGGCATTCCAATATACCTATCATGATATAAAACTCGCCGGAGACATTGCTGACCATATATTTAATGGAAATGTCGCAATCAGCGATACGAATCTCGTTGCCAGTTTTGAAGGAAAAGCTACGCTGTCTGATACGGTGCCCTCCTACAATTTTATGCTGAATATTGAAGGGATGGATGCCGGGGCTCTTCATCTGACCAGGCAGGATGTCAGGCTACGAGGTAAGATAAGGACAGATTTTGCCGGAGGGGATATTGACAGCATCAATGGCTATCTGAAGGCGTATGATTTTGTGGTGGTGCGGGATGGCGAATTCTATCCGGTGGATTCAGTTGTCCTGAATGTATCCAACGACCAGGAGAAAACCGAACTGAAACTGAAGTCTCCATTTATAAATGCCAATTACAGCGGGACCCTCGCGATGGGTGAACTTCCGGGAGTGATGAATGCTTATCTTAATCGCTATTTTGACTTACAGAAAGACACATCTGAAACGATGATGATCAGAGGAAAATTTGAATTCTCCGCAAGGATAGAAAATGCGGATTTGCTTTCAAAGCTTTTCCTTCCTGAATTCAGAGACCTCGTCCAGGCAGATATAAAGGCCAGCTTCGACAGTGAAAAGCCCTCTCTAGATCTTGCAGTGAATTTCCCGGAGGTGAACTACAATGGTATTATAGCCGATACTATCAAGGCTGTCGTTTCTGCCGGTAAAGAACAACTGGATTGGGAAGTGGATCTTGCACATTTGTACGCGACTCCGTTCGAGATCCTATCAACAAACCTGAAAGGCAGCATAAGCATGGATACCATTCAATGGGAACTGTTGAGCGACATTGGAAAAGATACTGCGTCGTATTATATCAGCGGTAAAATGCAGAGCAGGGAGAAGGTATTCTTTGTACAATTTGATAGCAGCCGTCTCATTCTAAACAAGCAGAATTTTACCATTCCCTCCGACAATTACCTGAAATTCAGCAACTCTGGAATTGAATCTCATCACATGGAGTTCATGAAGGATGATCAGAAATTGTCCTTCACGACGGGAACCGAAAGTGACACGTCCAGCCATGCCCTGAGATTTGAATTTACACACTTCAATATCAACACCCTCACAGCGTTCATTTCCGGCCGTTCTGAGATCCTGGGTGCCAACGTTGATGGTATATTTGAAATACCTGGCAAATCTTCGTTCCATTCAGATTTGACGCTGACGGATGTCGAATTTTTCGGTCAGGATGTATTTAAAACCGTATCTATTGAAGCTGAAAATGAGAAGTCCGGGAGCATTGGTTTGCTCGCAAAATTTGAAGGTGAAGAAAATAATATGGATATGCGGGGAAGCTTTGACACTTCACACGATCCGGTATCCCTGGATGTAAATGCGCACATTGGGAATCTAAGTCTGGCTTACTTTCAGCCTTTCGTAAAAAAAGAGATCAACGAAATGAAAGGCGGACTCTCGGGTAGTATGTCCATTGTCAATACCATTGCAAATCCTGAGATTAACGGCTATGTCGCTTTTAATGATGTTTCCATAACACCTGCCTTTACCCGTTCGCAGATCATTCTCAAACATGAGCGGATCACATTTGACCGTCGTCGCATCAGTTTGAACCAATTAAGTTTAAGAGATTCTCCCGGCAATACTATGACCATAAATGGCACCATTGATGCTTCTGATCCGCGAAATCCCGCTTTCGATCTGGATCTCAATACCAAAAAGTTTCAGTTTCTTGATACGGGAAGTGAAAGCAGGAATATGTTTTACGGTCATCTTGTTGCCGGATTGAAAGCCAGTGTTATCGGGAGAGCCTCGAACCCTGATATTGTTGTTGATGCGGATCTGGCTCATGACTCTCATTTTTATTTTATGGTGCCGGAAGCATCCAGCGCTTCAATTGAGCAAAAAGGAGTTGTCGTATTTATGCAAAGCAGCAGTGATACCGCGTCCAAAATATTTTCAAGAAATACGAAGGGTGAGCAGGGTGTGACCACAGATTTAAACAACATACATCTGACGGCAAATATCAGCATTTCAAACAGCATGCAGATGACCATCATCGTTGATCCAGCCACTGATGAAGCCCTCGATATCAAGGGATCAGGTGATTTAAGTTATGATATTAAAGGCAATGGCCAGATGACACTGGCAGGCACCTACCAGGTGGAAGAGGGGAGCTACAGTCTCACCATGTACGAGATTCTCAAACGTAAATTCAATATCGAAAAAGGAAGTTCACTTACCTGGACAGGAGATGTGGCCAATCCTCAGCTCGATCTGACCACCTGGTACCCTGTAAAAACATCGCCGGAGCCCATCATTTCTCCCCAGATGCCGGGAATGACGAAATCACAGAATTTGCAGTACAGCGGTAGCATGGATTTCAATGTCTATATGTATATCAAAGGGCACTTGATGCAACCGTCGATCAGCTTCGGAATACAACAGCCTCCGAGTGAACGTGATGCAAATATTTCTGCACGGCTGGCGCAACTTAATTCCAATGAATCGGAACTGAACAAGCAAGTATTTTCCCTTTTATTATTTGAAAATTTTCTGGAGGAAAATATGTTTACACAAAATTCCTTCGCCTATAATCTGAGCTCAACGGCCCGGAAGGGTATTGGAAATATCCTGGCTCAGCAGATCAACCGGTTTTCACAGGAGTATCTCCCGGGGGTTAATTTTAATATGAATATTAATTCCTATGCCGTGAATTCTTCCGGACAGACCTCAGCCAACACCAGTGTGGAAATGAATTTATACAAGAAAATGCTGGATAACCGGCTTTCGATACAGGTTGGTGGAAATATAAACATAGCGGAAAATAATCCCAACACAACCTCCCCTGCCAATGTGAATAACATTGCAGGTGATGTTGTCGTGGAATATTACCTCACGAAAAATGGCATTTACAGAATGCAGGCTTTTAATAAAAATGAATATGAGGATGTCCTCGACGGAGCCATAAACAAAACCGGGGTGGCTTTTATTTTCAACAAGGACTTCTACAAATTCAAAAATCTATTCACGACTGAAAAAGGAACGGACAAAAGTCCACGACGAAAAAAAAGCAACAAATAGTGGTATATAGTCCTCATACTGACCGATATTTTAAAGGATCTGTCCTGCCTGTCTTTTTTGTCTCAGGCATCATTCTCTTGTTGCTGCTGACTGGTTGCAGTACTACACGCACGTTAGGAGAGGGTGAGTTGCTTTACAAAGGTGCCGGCATTCACGTTCAAGATAAAGGTGGGTTGAAGAAAGTAAGGCTAAGAAAGGAACTTCAGCAATATGCCAGGCCAGCGCCTAATTCTGAAGTTTTTGGCATACTGCCGCTAGGATTGTGGTTTTACAATATGGCCGGGGATAGTGTACCGGAAAGGGGCTTCAGGCACTGGTTGAAATATAAACTGGGTGACCAGCCGGTCATTTTTGAATATTATTATGTTGACCGGTCTGAAAATGCCATGCAAAACTATCTTTTCAGTAAAGGGTATTTTGACTCACGCATCAGCACAAAAAGAGAGATTTCGGGTAAAAAGATAAGGGTTTCTTACGATATTCAGGCTAAGGACCAGTATAGGATCACTTCCGTTGCATTTCCTGTCGATACCACAGCGGATAAAGGCGACAGCCTGGTGTATATGATCGACTCTTTGCAATACAATAGCCTGATAAAAGCAGGAGAGCCGTATGATTTTGAGACCCTGATGCAAGAAAGACAGAGAATTACCGGGTTTCTCAGGGATAGGGGATATTTTGACCTGGCTCCGGACTATATCTATTTCAAACTTGACAGTAATTATGTGGAAAAAACGGTGGGGATCCACCTTGATCTGAAGCAGGATATGCCGGAAGGAGCACGGCAGAAATATTTCCTTGACACTATCATGGTACATGCCGACTATTCATTGGAAGCCGACAGTTTGGGTGCCGACACCCTTGTCGGCGATAACTTTACCTATATATTTCATGAGCATTTCATTCGTCCAAAAGCACTTTCGGATGCCATTCTTCTCCGGAAAGGCCAGGAATACAGTTTTAGTAATTATAGTTCCACACTCAATAAGCTGATGGGTCTGGGCGTGTATAAATTTGCAAATATCCGGTATAGTAAAGCCGGCAGGGAAGAGGACAGGAACAAACTGAATGCAGAACTTTTCCTGACACGCACCGTACCGAAATCAATAAGAATGGAAATTCAGGCTGTTACCAAATCTAATAATTTTGCAGGGCCGGGCATCAATCTGCGATACCAGGACAGAAACCTGTTCGCGGGAGCGGAATCGTTTAATTTCGATATCAACGGGAGCTTTGAGACCCAGATTGCCGGAAAGACCACGGGGTTGAATGCATGGCAGCTTGGACTCACCGCCGGACTTAAAATTCCCAGGTTTATTTTTCCTTTTATCGATATGAACGGTATACTTTCTAAAAAATTTACACCGCAAACGACCATGAATATCGGTTATAACAGATACAACCGGCCATCCTATTTTTCAATGAATTCTGCCACCTTTTCATACGGATATAACTGGAGAGAAACCGTGTCGAAGAGTCATGAATTCCAGCTCTTAAATGTTGACTATTCAAGACTTAGTGAAACATCCACGACTTTCGACAGTCTCCTGAGTATCAATCCACTGATACGGGAGAGTTTTAGTGAGCAGTTTATTTTCAGCCTGAGTTATACGTATACATATAATAATCAGCTGGCGAAGAAGAAACCTGTAAATACGTTTTTCGAATTCAACGGCGAAATTGCCGGGAACACGATTCATTTATTCCAGTCCATTTTTTCACCAGATAAATCCGGGGAAACAAATGTCAGATTTCTTGGAATCCCGTACTCACAATATGCAAGAGGGACGGTAGATCTGAGATTTTATGTGAATGGAAATGAATACAATAAACTGGTCAACAGGTGGCAGTTTGGCATAGGCATACCCTATGGGAATTCAAATGCGCTTCCTTACAGGAGGCAGCTCTATGTGGGCGGCCCTAACAGTTTGAGGGGTTTCAGGTACAGATCGGTTGGCCCCGGGTCATTTTCCCCCGACAGTGCAAACGGAAGATTCTACTTCGACCAGACCGGAGATATTAAGGTGGAAAGCAATCTTGAGTACAGGTTTACAATTTACCGTCTTTTGAAAGGTGCTTTGTTCCTCGACGCTGGAAATATATGGCTTCTCAGGGCTGATCCTTTAAAGCCGGGAGGAGAATTTCAGTGGAAGGATGTCTTATCAGACCTGGCGCTGAACAGTGGCTTTGGTTTTCGTTTCGATGCATCCTTCTTCGTGCTCAGGTTCGATCTGGGTATTCCACTCAGAAAACCATGGCTGCCAGAGGGAGAGGAATGGAGCATTCATACTTTTAATCTTTTAAGCCCATCCTGGCGGAGAGATAATCTTATCCTAAATATTGCCATCGGTTATCCTTTTTAAACGTACCTCTTTATCGTCTTTTCAAATCGTTTAATGGGATGTATGGATTTCGGCTTATCCGAAAAAAATTACTTTCTATTGGGATGGTAGTTTTCAAATTTTTATTAAATTCGTTAATAGAACCTGACCAAAAACATAAGAAAAACCTTTAATTGTAGCACAACTACCTATTATTTTTGATTTCCTGTGGATCAAAACACAGGCTTCATTTTCTTTTAGTTAACAGTCATTGTGCCACAGATCTAAAAGGTTTCTGAATAAACCATTAAACCCTCGGACTATGAAAAAGTTTTTATTTTGCCTAATTGTGTTTTTTATCGGTCTGAGGCTTTTTGGAACCGATATTTTAACCTTGAATAATCAATTGATTTTTGAGGGCAAAATAAAGAAAATCAATTCCTGTGATGTGATATTCAAAACAGGAGGGGAGAGGTATCTAGTTCCTGCCGCTGATATTTTCACTATTGAATTTGGAGATGTAAATGATAAGGTATATACCACGTACCTCGAGATGCTGGAGGGGAATCCTGATGCATGCATGAGGGGACAACTTGATGCCTCATGTTACCATGGAAAGAGCGTCGGACATTTTATACTTGGGGTTTTGTTAGGCCCGTTTGCAATCATCGGGACAGTTGCTTCAAAACCGACACCGGCCAGGGGAAGGCATACCTTTGAAATGTCCAAAAATCAGGAACTTTTCAACGATCCCGCATACCTGAGCTGCTACAAGCAAAAAGCGAAAGACATATTGATTGGAGCGGAGGCAAGAGGTTGGGGAGCCTGGCTCTTATTCCTATTGTTGAGCCTTTTATAATGTCTGCTGAAAATCTTCCTTCCCGAAGAAATGACATTTACAAGTTTTTCCTGAATTTTATACAATGAGTTGTCTCCGGCGACCTTCAGTCATGTAATATGGTTAAAAGGCTGATTGGTAATAAACAATAATTATATTTAGCACATCAATGCCGACGAGATTTCCAACCATTAATTTTTGTTCTAAATTTGATTTCAATATATTCGTTGGGGATATCCTCCTATTTCTGATTTGCATAACATCCTGTTAGCAGCATGAGATTCAATATTTTGGTTTCAATACAGAACCTTGTCATTGGAAACGCATATCTTCTTTGCGTTCTCCTGCTGTCTTTATCAACGTGGTTACACTCCCAGGATCTGGTGCCGAATTCCTCGTTTGAGGACTATATTGATTTTGATACTGCCGGAACCACAGGATGGCACAAAGTGCAGTCATCGGATACACCAGACTATTTTAATCTGAGTAAAGAGCATTCCTTTAACGATATTTTTGACAAATATATCGGTGGAACCCGACCGAAAAGCGGAGATGCTTTTACCGGTATTTTTTGCTACCGGGTGCAACCTTTCAGGCATATAAGGAATATAAGGGAATATATAGAGACATCGTTGGGAAGCAAGCTTGAAAAAGACAGCATGTACCGGATACAAATTTCATTGTGTCTTGACAGCGAATCAAATACGGCAGTTCAAAATTTTGGAGTATATTTTTCCGGGTCATCCAATGTAAACAACCCTGATTTTAAGACATTCAGGATCAGGCCCCAGGTCGAATTTAATTCTTCTTTTCTTGAGAATACAAAATACTGGGTTGAACTGATGACCATGTACAAAGCCGGCGGATTTGAAGAGTACATGGTCCTGGGAAATTTCAGAGCCGACAGATCGACAGGAATTAAAGCGGTTTCGCCGGAGAAGGTCAAAGGTAAGAGAGATAAATGGGGGCTAACAAATAAGGAACGGTCTTCGTATTATTACCTTGATGATGTGATAATAGAAAAAGTAAGTTTACCAGGGGTTTTACCGGATACATTACTGACAGAGACGGATGAAAATGTAGAAACCGAACCCGGCTTTGATATATCAAAAATTGAGGTGGATTCTGTAATTGTTCTCAAAAACATCCAGTTTGAATTTAATAAGAGCGAGTTATTACCTCAGTCATATCGTGAAATTGACAGGTTATTTCAATTGATGAAAGATAATCCCGCCATTCGGGTTAAACTCGAAGGACATACGGATAATATCGGAGACTATGATTTTAATCTCGGATTGTCGGTAAGAAGGGTCGAAGCGGTTTCAGAATACCTGATCAGTAAGGGCATTGATCCGGAGAGGATCGAGTATGCCGGCTATAGTTTTTCATTTCCGCTGGTACCGAATGATACCGATGAGGGCAGGGCGAAGAACAGGCGGGTCGCCTTTAAGATCATTCAAAAATAGTTCGAAATGCCAGTATGTAAAAAGACATTTTTAATTCTTTTCATAGCAATACTCTGGAGTGCCAAAGGGAGTTCACAGGAAGGCTCTTTGTATACGAACGATTACCTTGATGCCTTTATCACCAATCCGGCATGCACGGGAGCAGAATACTATCCCGTTGCTCATGTCCTGGCAAGAAAACAATGGCTGGGATTTACGGATTCACCAGGGATGTTTTTAGCTTCCGGTAATTTCAGGATCGGAAGTTACGATTTCTACGATCCCAAAGGATTTGTAAATACCGGGCCCGTACATCTGAAGGACAGGATTGGGCTTGGTGCTGCTGTCTTTCAGGACAGGAACGGCCCGTTGTCAACAACCGGAGGCATATTATCGTATGCATATTCCGTACCCCTGGATATCGACTCCAGGTTATCCTTTGGATTGTCAGTTCATATGCTGCATTATGCTCTTAATACCAGTGTTTTAAAGCCGGATCAACCGAACGATCCATATTTGTTTGAAGGGAAAGAAGGACGGTTTAACTTTAATGTTGGCATCGGTGTATATTATCATACAGACCGCTATTTTGGTGGTTTATCGGTGATGAAGATCCTGCCGGGAGTTTCGAATGTCAGTGAAATGCCAGTGGAAAAGCCTTCCTATTTTCTCATGGGAGGCTATAAATTAAACCGGCAAAGTTCAGCGTTTAACTATGAACCTTCTCTTGAGATTAAGAAAATGCAAAATGAAAAGATTATATTAGATTTAAGAAATAAAGTATATATCAAAAGATTAAACTGGATTGCCTTTTCATATAGTACCTCGCAACTGATACGTCTCCAGTTCGGCCTCAGGATATATAAGATGGCATATGTCGGGTACAGTAGTGAATTCTCTTTAAGCCGCATCGCCAGATACAATTTTGGCACACATGAAATTTCACTTGGAATAAACCTTGGCTTAATTGGCGTAGAAGGTTTGAGGGAAGCAATTAGAAGCGCTGATAATTAACAATTTAGAACTTCAGAAAAATAGTGAAGAAAATACGCATCATTATTTTCATATGCCTTTATGGAATGATGACCCCGGCGATCGACGGTCAGGTATCGACGTATAAATTAATTGCCTATTATCCATTTAATGGAAATTCTAACGATGAAAGCGGAAACGGAAATGAAGGAACGGTTCACGGGGCTACCCTGACGGCGGACAGGTTCGGAATTCCTGACCGGGCCTATTATTTTGATGGGATCAATGATCATATCTATATTCCGAATTCCAGCATATTACAGATCTCACCGCCAATTTCGATGAGCAGTTGGTTCAGGACGGAGTTTTCTAAACCGTTTGCAGCTATTTTTTGCAAAGGTGATCCGGTGGAACCCAGGGCAGGATATCTGATGGATATCGATGATCACAGGAAAGGCAGGGTGGATGTTTATTATAATCATGCTACATACGAGTTTGGAACCATCACCTCTGATGACAACCTCGATGATAACCAATGGCATTTCATGGTCGCAACGTATGACGGCACTTTGCTGAAGTTATATGTTGACGGGAAATTTGATTCCGAGGTGGAGTACAAGGGCGGCATGAAAATTAATGACGACCCTTTGCTAATCGGATGGGATATGAACACATGGTTGTCAGACAGATACTTCAAAGGAGAAATTGATGAAGTTATGATCTACAACCGTATACTTGATGAGTCGGAAATAAATGAAATGTTTGATATCAATAATAGCATCATTTCCGGGAATAAGAATGTTTGTCAGGGAAAAAACGGTGAAATCTACCAGGTACTTAATATGGGAGGGATGTCTGATTATCAATGGAGTTATTCTGGTAATGGTGTTGCGATAAATGGAAATTCCGAGCATGCCATGTTAGATTTTTCTGCCAATGCCACAAGTGGACTTTTAACAGTTGTTGGGGAGGATGAAGTAGGTATGCCTCAGGATACTGCACAATATGAAATTAACATAGTTCCGGTACCAACTGCAATTGCAAGCAGTAATTCTCCTATTTGCTCAGGCAATTCTATAAATCTGTATGCACAGACCATTCCATCCGGAAATTATTTTTGGGAAGGGCCAAACGGTTTTACCTCAACAGATCCGTATACAATTATACAAAATGCTACTTCCGGAAATGCCGGAACCTACTGGCTGACAGTTTTTGGTTATGGCTGTTCTTCCTCGCCGGCCAACATTGATATTGCGGTTCAAAACTGTAGCAATACAGGTATGAACACAGATCTAAGTGTGCATAAGGAGGTGGATGTTTCAAATCCGGAGATAGGAGAGAAGGTGACGTTTACAATACGGGCATCCAACAATGGCCCGAACAGTGCATCCGGAGTGCTTGTGAGCGAGTTGTTGCCAGATGGTTATACATTTTCTTCTGCAGATGTTACAAGCGGAGAATATTCGGCTTCATCCGGTATATGGTCAATTGGAGATATGGGTAGTGGCGAATCTCAATATCTTACCCTCGAAGCATTTGTTAATCAATCGGGAAATTACCAAAATACGGCGATCATTCAGGGCGATATAAATGAGATAAGTGTCCAGAATAATATTTACTCAGTTCTTACAACCCCCAGGAGTGGCGGTATTCCTGTTCCCGGTCCCGATGATATTAACATTCCAAATGCCTTTTCTCCCAATGGTGACGGTATAAATGATGTATTTGTGATAAGGGGTGTCCGGAAAAATTCAACACTGAATATTTTCAACAGACTGGGCAAGGAAGTGTATCGTTCAGACAGTTATGAAAATGACTGGGACGGCAGGGATGTAAATGGTGAGAAATTAAAAACGGACACCTACTGGTATATTCTGAAAATGCCGGGGATGCCCGTGGTGTTCAAAGGATATATATACCTTAAACAGTGACCATTACCCTTGAAACATCACAGTAAGCCTTTAGTAGCATTTTATCGCTCCGGTGAGCAGGTGACTCATCTGCATACCACTTAAATGCCCTGTTAAAAGCAATCAACCATCATACGGATATAAACAGTCCGGTATCGGATGAAGACATTCACAAACTGCTTGATACAGCCTATAAACACAACCCAATGTGTGATAACCTTGAATTTGGGTTTAAGGTTATGCACAGAAAAAAAATCGGATATGCGCCCGTTCGATGATGTTTGAGAAAACAAATTTACTTCCTCAGAAATTATAAAAATAGGCATGCTTATAGTATGCCCGCCGAAATTGTAGTGGTTACCGGCTATAATTCCTAAGCACTTTGTTCAGTTGCCTCATGTTTTCTGAGACTCCGGTCGTAAATCGCGAGAATAATTACTGTAAACAGGCCCATCCCCAGCAATACAAAACCAAAGCGGAATGGATGGTTGCTACGCCAGAGCATGTCGGTAAGTCCTGCCTGGTCGACATGATTTACCTTCATGGCCATATTCATGATCTGCTCACTGGTCAGATTCGGGTCCGTTACCCCGGGAAGTATTTTCTTTGCCATTGCAACCTTATCGGCAAGCTTTTCAAATACACCTCCGGCAATAAATGCTCCGATAAAATTTCCGGCTGCAATGGGAAGGAACTGAGTTCCCATATATACAGCAGCTTTATCTTTAGGGGCAATTCGGCCAATATACTCCAGGATCTTGGGAGAGAATATCATTTCCCCTACTGAGAATAGAAAGATCGAGAACAGGACAAGGAAAGGATTCCTGGTGAGTACAGCCAGCGTCAGCCCGATTGCATTCACAAGCATACCGGCGATCATGGAATGCAATGGCCGGATCTTAGCTATCAGTGTGCTGATAATAACCTGGAACAGTACGATGAAGAATGCATCCATGGCGATAAACTTTTCAGCAAGTATAACCCCGGATCCGGTACCAACAGCTTTTGCAAAACCGGGAGAAAGCCTGAAGAGGAAGTCATAAACAGGACTGGTGTCCACCCATTGATCGATAAATACGGGAAGACTGTAAAAATATTGCCAGTAAACGGTCCACGATCCGATGATGATCAGTAAAAAAAGTGTGAAACGTAAGTCTTTCAAGGCCAGGTAAATATTATTAAAAACATCACCAATGCTTTTTAAAAGCGGATCCCGGTTCTCCTGGCGTTCGGGTTCACGAAAAAAGAAAATGACAATCACCATGTTCACAAGGATGGCTCCCGCCGACATCATGAAAATGTAATTCCAGTTTGTCTCCCTCAGATTGGAAGCAAGTACCGGACCGATAAGTCCTCCTACATTGATGATCATATAGAAGATCCCGAAACCCAGCGAAGAATTACCGGAATTGGTGGTTTTGGCAATGGTAGCCGAGATGATGGGTTTAAATAATGCAGCACCAATCGCGACGTAAAAGAAGGTGAGAAAAACGGAGGCAAAACTGGTGACCAGCCCCATCATGTAATAGCCTGATGAAAGAATGACGAAGGCTACAATGAGCACTTTTTTGTATCCGAACTTATCGGCAATCGAACCGGTGATCACCGGCAGGAAGTACAAAATGGCATTTACAATGCCCATGATCAGCCCTTTCTCAACCTGTGAAAAGCCGAGAGCGCCTGTTTCGGGTGAATTGGTAAGATAAAGGGCCAGGAGGTTGAAGATCCCGTAATATGCCCATCGTTCAAATAGTTCCAGCGTGTTCGCAGCCCAGAACGTGCGAGGATAGGATCTAACCTGAGAAACGAATCCGGCCATAGATAAAATTTTAATGAGCGAACTAAAATAAAGAACTTATCCTTTAATGTGAAATAAAAAAATTCTTCTCCTCGTCGCTACTCATTTGGATTATAAAATAAACACCGGGTGTAACAATACTGCATTAATTTAGGGCTTTCAATACCTGATTATAGTCCGGCTCTATATCGATCTCCGGCACCTGCTGAGTATAAACCACCCTGCCATTCCGGTCAATAACCACCACCGCCCTAGAAAACAACCCTTTCATTTTGCCATCGGTCATCAAAACGCCATATTTCACTCCAAATTCAGGGGAACGGAAGGCACTTGCCGGGATAACATCCTCCAGCCCTTCTGCAGCACAGAATCGCCTCAGTGCATAGGGCAGATCCATCGATGCCGAGATGACCACCGTATTTTCAAGACCTTGCACGGCCTGGTTAAAGTACCTTTCCGAAGCAGCACATGTACGGGTATCAACACTCGGGAAAATAGAAAGCACGACGTTCTTTCCCCGGTATTCCTTCAGGCTTGTTTCTGTCAGATCTTTCTTTACCAGCGTGAATTCCGGGGCGTCCGACCCCTTCCCGGGCAGCTGTCCGATCGTATGTACAGGGCTGCCTTTTAATGTAATTTCTGCCATGAGTCTGTCCCTCGTAAATAATAAATGGAAACACACGATAAAAGGAATTGTTTGCTTTGAGCACGACTCAGGTCCGATTTTCTGCCCCTTTAGCTTCAGATTTATTATCACAAAATTTTTGGATAAGAGTCTCACGTTGACACCTCATACATGCCGTTATTAATTCAGTAATCTGAAGACCCCGTTCACTTGCGTGAATTGGCCTGAGACAGCCACATATATCGGTCTAAAAAGTCAGATCTTAACGTGTTTTTGTGTTATCTCACCTAAGATTTCCTGGAAAAAAGTTTGAGAAAGCATTTCCGGATCTTCCACCTTTCAGGTTTTTTCCAATCCTGGACGTGTTGTTTTATGTATTTCCGAAGCATTCTGCATAGCATTAAAGAATCATTTCGGCTGGGGACATAAAATCTGTCGATTTCATCTAAGAATGGTCATAAACGATCAGGGGCGATTGTTTTCATGGCAACAGCATCTGCGGCAGAGATACGCTTCGGTGTATCTCTGTCCTTATTTTCAGTAGTTTAATTTTCACCGGCGGTCAGGAATTATTCAATGCCTACTTCAAAAATCCTTCCACCATAGTCCTCCTCGATATCAACACGCAAGCCTTCTTCCATCAACATTTTCCCTGTCCCCCTTCGCACTTCTTTTCCATACGGTGCAAGTCGGACAACATAATTTCCCTCAGGCTTCAGATCCTTAAGGTATATCATCCGGCTGTTCTCCATTGCATTTTGCCTGAATACCCCGAATATTCCTCCCTGTTTCGTCCGAAAATTAATACGCATCCAACCATCCCATGCTCCTTCTTTTGGCTCTCCGAAGCCAGGGAGGTCCTTACGGAAGGACATATAGTCATAGGTTTTCTGCATGGACTGCATCCAGTCGGACCATTTTTTTATCTGCTGCCTGCGCTCAACGGGGATCTTTCTGGGGTCTCCCAGGACGATGGGCAGAGTACCGGTAAGAGACGTAAGAGCCAGCTCAAATCCCGGATCATTCATCTGCGAATTCCCGATTACCAGTGAGCTAGCCGGAAGAGCTGGTGATCGCCACCATGCCATTTGTCTGATTCTCAGGGGTCCTGTTGGAGAGGGCTCTTCAAAATTTGAGAGCCAGTTGCCATCGGCATGTCCTGCAATGGCATAATCCATAAGCTGTAGCTTTCCGGCGGTTTCAAACGTACAATCGATAAACAGGCCCGGTGCTTCCTCATGCAGCTCATCAAAGAGCTTCAGGATACGTTCATAAATGATAATGAAGGATTCCTCATGATCTTTATGGTACGGATGATCGGTTGCATAACAACCCGATATCCGTTTGTCGGTGACATAAGCGCTGGTGACGACAGAAAAATCAAGCTTTGCATAAGCCAGACCGTACTCGTTGGCAAGTTTTAAGATAAGTGCTTTGATATAATCAAACCAAGGGGTGCCAAAGCAGCTGGAATAGAAATCATCATCCCCGGTACTGTGAATATTTCCGGGTGTCCCCTTGTAATTTATGACAAACCATTCTGGATGTTCGCGGAACACCTTTGAATCGGCAGTGGCAGCGCCTATGCTGATCCAAAGTCCGGGCTTCATGCCAAGGGATTTTATATAGTCAAAGGTCGGTTTAAGACCGCCGGGAAATTTGTTCTCATCCACCAGCCAGTCGCCATAGTTATTTCCCCAGGCTTTGGTTGAGGTCACTTCACCGGCATTCACCTGCCAGCCATCATCGATAATGAATTCCTGGATCCCGCATTCAGCGGCCGCTTTTGCAACATCCCTCACCAGGGAGTCATTGACGAAAGTCCGGAAAGGATTCCAGGTATTGTATACAAATACAGGCTTATTTTTGTCCTGAACGATCCGGGGTTTCAAATATTTGATCAGAAATGTATTTACTTCCCCGTTCATAACGCTGCTGCCATCATCTGTTCCCGAGTAAGCGCAGAGGAAGGTAGCCGGGCTTTCCCAGGATTCACCGGGCTTAAGCCATTTGCGGAAGGGGAAATCCTGGCCGGGATGTGTCAACCCGGCCTCAAGGTTATCACCGTAGGTATGATAAGCAGTCCGTTTGGTGATTCCTGGTGCCTCATTGCCAATTGCCAGACCACAGTGTCCTGACATATCGTGGATAATGACCAGTGGATCATCCCAGTTTCCTATAAACGTCCCGATATGTTTCATCCGTGCGTAACTATGATATACGATGGATGAAACCGGTGAAAGTACTGTTTCAAGGTCCTCGACATTAAGAGCTTCAAGTCTCGCATCCTCCCGGCCCGTGTTTGTAAACCGGATCCACTTTCTGATTACTCCGTTTCCAGGGTATAGTACATACACCAGTTCAATGTTTAACGGGCTTTTTGGATCTGTGCTCCTGAGGGCAATACTGACCCCATGACCTTCATCACCTTCATTCACCGGTGAAGCCGAGATGAATGCCCAGCTTCCGTAGCCATCATTCGGGATACCATTCAGTAAAAATGAAAATTCACGGCTTTTCCGTATAAAGCTTTTTCCATTCCCGGGAAGGGTAAGTGATATTCCGGTCACGCTGTCATGGCTAAAAGAAATGACGCGTGTAACAGAACCATTAGACAAGATGAGATTACTGCCCTCAAGGGAATAATACGGTTGTGAAAACAACAATATTGGCAATGCGACAAGGCATAGTGAAAGTAATCGTTTCATGGCGTTGGTATTATAGAGAAGTTATCCGGATCCTGCCGGATGCAATTGTTTGACCGGTTTTTATGTCCTGGTAATCCTTTCAAAGTGAAATCCGGCGGCTGTCATTCCGGTATTACAGTATTTGAAAAACGCTCATAAATATATGATATTCTTCTTTTATGGTCATCGAATGTATACAGATCTTTACCTTTATGTTTCATAAAAAAGCTGACCATGGCAAAATCGCCGATACACATGATATTATGGAGCAGTAGAAATGTGATAAGGAAAAGTTGCCAGTAACCGTTGGTGAAAAACATCAGGATGATGGAGATCAGGTTGATGACTGCAAAAGGAGCTAAGGCAACAAAATAAAAGTCCTTGCGGCACAGTACAAATCTGTCGGCTACAACATAGAAAAGCATCTGTTTAAAATCAGCACCAAATCGGATCCCCGTGGCACCCTTCATCCGATAAGCCAGCCCGTGGATTGCTTCATGCACAGGTATCACAGCAAAAGAACCAGCAAGGAAGCCCAGGAAAAAATACTTGAAAACAAGTCCGGCGGTAAAGTTGTGCGAAAGCAGACCACTTATTGACATACCCAGCATCAAAACGAGGTAAATAATATTGATAAAGAAGTAAAACCGGCTGGACAGATTAATTTCTCTGATGTTTCGCCAGACGAAAGGTAAAATACTGTCATATCCAAGCATGCTTACCTGTCTGAATCGGGGATCGCTTTCGAGTTGTCCGGCTGTGAACCTTTTCATGGGAAAATCATCTCATTCAAAATTAAAAATTTGTATGTTCCGGAAGTTTGGAATGCGGGTCTTAACAAGCTGTGACAATTTGCGGGTTCTCCTCCCCGCCGCTGAGTACAGTAAAAAAATTACCCTGCAAAAGTTCAGTTTACTTGTCGTTCAGTATATACTTATAAGATGTGACATCCCTGGCTTTCTTAAAATATTCCGAAGCCTTTGAATGGTTATGATTTACCTTGTAGTATCTGCCGAGTCCCATACAGGCAATCGCCATATAATGGTTGGCTATAGGTCCGTATTGTTCTGCATGTTCAAGCGCCTGTATATAGTCATTGAAGGCTTCTTCCTGTTTATGTTCCGATTTTTCAGCGTAGAGGGCACGAAAGAGCTGCCATTGCATATGCGCAAAATCATCTTTCATATCTGCGAGATGATCGAGTAAAATGGGGACGAAAAAATATTTATGATTGTAAAGGAGCAATTCAATATATGTACCTGTATAGTAGGGATTTCCGGGAAATTCTTTGTACAGGGCAGCCGCATATTCCTGGGCTGTTTTGACGTCATTTTCATAATTCAGATAGATAAGTGCCAGAAAAAATTTAGCCTCCACCCTCAGAAATACAGAATTTTGGGCACAATAGTTTAGTTGTTTCAGTCCCAGCTCTCTGTCCCCCTTTTTAAAAAACAGAGTCAGCGGTTTATATATGGGATGATTTTGCGGGTACGCTTCAATGTAATAATTGTACAGGCCACATGTAAAATAAAATTCATTGAAGTTATCCTTCATTTCAAATCCCTTTAGTGTTTCCTTATACATTTGATTCAGATAGGGATATACCTTGCCGGATTTTCCATTATCCGACCAAAACATCACATAGAAAGCCCTGCCGAAAAGATCAAAAAATACACCTTCGATATCGTCTTCATTTTTATCCAGTAACTTTTCGGATCTGGATATACACTCTTCCATTAACGAAACAAATTTATCGGCCTGTGTTTCTCCGGGAATAAGGGGGTAATATTCCCAGTAGGTGATAAGGGCTTCAAAAAACGGCGTTACCGGATGATCGGGGTACTCTTTTCTGACCTGGTCAAGTGCTTCATTTGCCGGTCCGAACTTGTACCCGTACATGGATGTTAATCCGTCATAGATAACATCAAGGATTTTTTTGTTATCTAAAAGCGTTTTCTGACTGTACAGCGGAATGGTAAGAATCAGGCTGAGAATAAGTATGATAAGTTGTTTCATCAGTTATGGTAAATCCGGCAATGCCTTCGCAAAAGTAATGGATATGAGATTCAATAACAATATATATCATGGATTGTCCTAAGGTAATGTAAATTGTTTGCGTATTTTAGTGACCTTTCAAAAAACCCGGGATTATGATACAGATTGGGAATAAAATTGTCAGCAGCGAGTTATTTGATGTGGAGTTTATCTGTCATCTGGAGAGGTGCCATGGTTCATGCTGTGTAATCGGTGATGCGGGTGCTCCTCTGGACGACGGGGAGGAGAACATTCTTGAGCAGGAGTATAAAAATATCAAAGACTTTATCACAGAAAAGGGGCAGGAATCGATCGAGGAGCAGGGCACCTGGGTCATCGATCATGATGGCGACAAAGTGACACCGCTGAATGATGGAAATGAATGTGCTTATACATGGTTTGAGAAGGGCATTGCATATTGTGGGATCGAACGGGCATGGCGTGCGGGAAAAACTTCATTCCGGAAACCGGTTTCCTGTCATTTATATCCCATCAGGGTAAGCCGGGTGGGGAAGTATACAGCGCTGAACTATCATAGCTGGGGGATCTGTGAACCTGCAAGGATCCTTGGAAAAGACCAGAAATTGCCGGCATTCCGGTTTCTGCGTGAGGCGATCATTCGTGTTTACGGTGAAGCATTCTATGATGAACTTGAAGCCGTTTACAAGGAGCTTCATTAATCATGTTTTTTAACAGTTACTTCCATTTATTTTGAGAGCCTAATTTTTTTATCATTGCACGCACATTCAAATGTCAACTTCATAAATACTGATGTAAATGATTAAAGCATACATTGAGAACCATAAATCACGATTCCTGGAAGAACTGTTTGCGATCATCAGAATCCCGTCGATAAGTTCAAAAGTCGCACACAAAGAGGATATGATCAGGGCTGCAGAAGCCATCCGCCTGAGTCTGGAAAAAGCCGGCACCGATAAGGCGACATTAATGCAGACAGCAGGAAATCCAGTCATTTATGCAGAAAAGATCATAGGAGCATCACTACCGACAGTATTGGTGTACGGGCATTACGATGTTCAGCCTGCCGAGCCTTTTGATCTTTGGGTCTCAAAACCATTTGAACCTGAGGTCAGGGAAGGTAAGATATTCGCACGGGGGGCCGATGATGATAAGGGCCAGCTTTTCATGCATGTCAAGGCCCTTGAGCTCATGACAAACACAGGTTCACTACCCTGCAATGTAAAATTTATGATTGAGGGTGAGGAAGAGATTGGCTCGCCCAGCCTTAAACCATTCTGTAAGGAATACAAAGACCTGCTTCATGCGGATATTATCCTGGTGAGTGATACCACACTTCTGGCCTCAGATATACCTTCAATAACCGTCGGACTCAGAGGTCTGAGTTATTTCCAGGTTGAACTGACCGGTCCCAACCGTGACCTCCATTCAGGTCTTTACGGTGGTGCGGTGGCAAATCCTGTGAATGTCCTGGCAAAGATGATCGCATCACTGACCGATGAGAACAACAGGATTACCATTCCGGGATTTTACGATGATGTGCAGGACGTGAGCAGACAGGAGAGAAACGAGATGGCAAAGGCGCCTTTTGATCTTGAGCACTATAAGCATGATTTGGGGATTCAGGATGTAGCCGGCGAAAAGGGATTTTCCACCATTGAACGGACAGGTATCCGACCAAGCCTCGATGTTTGCGGAATATGGGGTGGTTATACTGGTGAGGGTGCCAAAACCATCCTTCCATCCAGAGCATTTGCCAAGGTCTCCATGCGCCTCGTTCCGGACCAGGTTTCATGGAAAATCGACAAACTTTTTGAAGATTATTTTACCTCCCTTGCCCCTTCGACCATGAAGGTAACCGTCAGGAGCCTGCATGGCGGACAGGGTTACGTGGCACCCATCGATACGCCGGCTTATCTTGCCGCAAGCAAAGCCATGGAGGAGGCATTTGGGAAGAAGCCGGTACCGACACGCAGTGGCGGAAGCATACCCATTATCTCCGATTTTGAGGAAGTATTAGGTATTAAGTCGATATTGATGGGATTCGGTCTTGAGTCAGACGCCATACATTCGCCAAATGAAAGTTACCCGTTGTACAATTTCTATAAGGGCATTGAGACCATTCCTTTGTTTTACAAGAATTTTGCTGAGCTTTATAAGAAATCCTGAAATACTTTACCTTTCTCAATAAACCACTATTGCCATATGATGCGGACGCCGGGCGATACGTACAGGAAAGGGTTGCCTAGCACTCTTCCCGGCAGAGTCCCTCCGGCATTCCCGGCTCAGTGTGCTCACCCTACACAATCAGGTTAGTTTACACGGCATTGGGTGCGAATCCTGACGGTGCATTGTGCATCTTAATTTGTACACGGATCCGGAAATCACGAAAGAGTATTTCCAAGTAAGCTATCAGGACGGAGCTAAGCCTTCTGTACATCGTCCGTCAAAGATTTTCCCTCTCCGTGTCACTCACCGGCCGGATTGGTACCCCTTCCTATTGATAGCCTGATTAGGGCGGCCAGTGATACCAGTGTCCAGGCCGCCTCCAAAATGATGAAGGGCAGATAATCGAGCATCACTGAGGCCAGACACGCCAATCCGGCACCAGCGATATTCATGAGGATATAGCTATAAGAATCTTTTTTTAAGGCGTTGATAATATTTAGCATATATGCCAGAAGAATAAGAAATACGCCCACAGTTCCAAGCCAGTCAATACGTGTCATTATTTGTTCTTTTTGAGTGATTCGAGGTCCAATGCGCCATCGTAATAATGCGAAGGCATGCAATTTTCAAACCGGATATTTTCCAGGTACAAGTCCAGAGCTTTCCGGGTTTTCCATATATCGGCCCGGGCTTGTACTTTATCTTCCATACTGCAGTAGCATCCGTTGGCATAACCTGTTACAAGATTAAAATTCTCTGGTTTCCCGATTTGCACAAAGCTATGGTCGGTATTCATTTTTTTATACGGCCAGAGGCACCAGCCGATACCATTTTCTTCACAATCCTTTCGCAACGAATCGACAAAGCTGTCGCTATTTTCTCCGAATTCACCCAACCATACCGGAACATTGAATTTTTTACTGAAATCAATGGTAAATATAATTTTTTTTCTTTTTTTTCAATCAAAACCCAAAAAAAACGCCACATTCACAAAAAAAGTAAAAAAATTCGTGAAAATTTATAAAAAGCAAGGGGTATGAACTGAAAAAAGGTATATATTTGTACCGGCAACCCTATAATATTAACATTAAACCTTATAAACATGGCATTTATCAGATTTGAAGCGCTGAAAGAAGTCTTTACACGCTCGCCCAAATTTGTGCAAGCTCCCTCCTCCAAGGTATCCGATTATTACGGGTGCAATGTCTTCGATTACGTTAAGATGCGGAAATACCTCTCCGCAGAATCATTTGAAAAAGTGATGGAAGCGATAGACAAAGGAACCCGTATTGACAGGAAAATCGCCGACCAGGTGGCATCCGGGATGAAAGCATGGGCAATGGAAAATGGGGTAACCCATTATACACACTGGTTTCACCCTCTCACTGAAGGTACCGCTGAAAAACATGATGCATTTATTGATCATTCGCCAACGGGCGGAGTGGTTGAGAATTTCAGGGGAAAACTCCTTTCACAGCAGGAACCCGACGCATCATCCTTCCCCAGCGGGGGTTTGAGAAACACTTTCGAAGCTCGCGGATACACGGCATGGGATCCTTCATCACCGGCGTTTATTATCGATAACACGCTGAGTATTCCCACCATCTTTGTGTCGTACACCGGCGATGCACTGGATGCCAAAACTCCTCTATTGAAAGCACTTGCAGCCGTTGATAAGGCGGCAACAAACGTAGCCCAATATTTTGACCGAAATGTCAGCAAGGTGAACTCCAACCTGGGATGGGAACAGGAATACTTCCTCATTGATGAAGCACTTTATAATGCCCGTCCTGACCTCGCACTAACAGGAAGAACGCTTATGGGTCATGCTTCACCTAAAGATCAGCAACTTGAGGATCACTATTTTTCCTCCATTCCGCAAAGGGTAAAAGCTTATATTCAGGATTTCGAAATAGAAGCTTACAAATTGGGCATCCCGGTGAAAACAAGGCATAATGAAGTGGCTCCGAACCAGTTCGAATGTGCTCCCATATATGAGGAGACCAATCTGGCTGTTGACCATAACCTCCTGATCATGGATCTGATGAAGAAAGCAGCCCGTCGTCACAACTTCCGGGTTCTGTTCCATGAAAAACCATTTGCCGGTATCAACGGTTCCGGAAAACATAATAACTGGTCTCTGTCGACCGATACCGGCGTTAACCTTTTATCGCCCGGAAAGACTCCAAGAACAAACCTGATGTTTCTTACCTTCCTGGTGAATACGATCATGGCGGTCTTTAAAAATGCCGACCTGCTGAGAGCCAGTGTTGCCTCCGCCGGAAACGCACACCGCCTCGGTGCAAATGAAGCTCCTCCGGCAATCATTTCGGTATTCCTTGGAACACAGATCAGCAAGATGCTGGACGAGATCGAAGAAAAAGTATCCACCAGGAAAATGACACCGGATGAAAAAACCGAACTGAAGCTCAACATCGGCAAAATTCCTGAAATCCTTCTTGACAACACCGACAGGAACCGTACTTCTCCATTTGCTTTCACCGGTAACCGTTTTGAATTCCGTGCGGTTGGTTCTTCAGGCAACTGTGCTTTCCCGATGATTGCCCTTAACACAGCCGTTGCAGATCAGCTGACAAAGTTCAAGAAAGAAGTTGACGCAATCATTAAGAAAGGGGTCAAAAAAGATGAGGCAATTTTCCAGGTTCTGAGAAAATATATCATCGAATCCAAGGCCGTCCGTTTTGATGGGAACAATTATAGCGATGAATGGGTAAAAGAAGCAGCCAAACGAGGTCTGACAAATATCAACGATGTTCCTGAAGCCCTTGACATTTACCTGAAAAAGGAAACTGTTGAACTTTTTGAGCGCCAGGAAGTTCTGTCTGAACGCGAGCTACATGCCAGAAACGAAGTCAAACTGGAAATGTACACCAAGAAGGTACAGATTGAAGCCAGGGTGCTTGGTGACCTCGTAATGAATCACATAGTTCCGATTGCCATAGACTATCAGACATCACTGGTGGATAACGTCAAGGGGATGAAGGACATTTTCCGCGAAGAACGAATTTATTGAACTCGCCGGTGCCCGCCTCGACCTGATTAAGGAAATCTCAGTGCATATTTCCTATATCAAGGCAAAAGTCAAGGAACTTGTTGAGGCGAGGAAAAAAGCGAATAAGATCGACTGATACAAGGGAAAAAGCTGAAGCTTACTCGAAAACAATCTTCCCTTACCTTGATGATATCCGTTATCATGTCGATAAACTTGAACTGATCGTTGATAATGAGAAGTGGCCACTTGCCAAATACAGGGAGCTGCTATTTACCAGATAATTTTTTTCCTAACCCTTTGGTATTACAATTTTCAACATGAGAATGACAGGGGTTCACAAACGTGGACCCCTTAATTTATTTTTGAAAGAGCATTTCCTGCTGTCAGACCCCACGCGAGACAGCGCAAAAAACCTTCCGTTCCTGCCTCGTTTGCCGGCATTATATTATCAAAAGGGCTTCACAACATTTCATGACATTCTTCGTTTTTTAACAAACTGTAAGATTGTATTGTCACAATACTGAAAAAACAGTTATTTTTACGATTTATCAAACAGAATCCGGAATGAACAAATTCAGATTCATCATTGTACATCCTGCTGGCTGTCATGATTATACCGGCTGCAATGTCGCAAAGTAAACGGGATAAGGATTACAAGGCCAATCTCTCCTTTGATGCCGGCGAGTATGCCGATGCCATCGATTTGTACAAAACGCCTACAATAAGATCAAGGACAGGAACAAAAAGAACGAGATCGTTTTTAAAATAGCGGAATGTTACCGGCTTACGCAGAGACGCACGTAAAGCTGAATTGTGGTATAAGAAGGCTATTGGGCTTGACTTCCAGGATCCGGTGGTCTTTCTGTATTATGCCCAGATGCTCATGATGAATGAAAATTACGAGGAAGCAGCAGAGCAGTTTAAACGATATAAAGAGCTCGTACCTGATGATCCACGGGGAGAAACAGGCCTTCGCTCCTGCCAGGTTGCCGTTGAGTGGCTTGAAAATCCGATTGGCTATGAAGTTGAGGAAATGAGATATTTCAATTCACGGGAACGGGATTTCAGTCCTGCCTACGGAACCGACGACTATTCAACGGTATTCTTCACCTCCACCCGCGATGATGCTACCGGAAATGCCACCAGCGGAGCCACCGGAGAAAGTTTTTCAGATATTTTCATTAGCCGGATGGACCGGAAAGGGAAATGGAGTACACCAGTTCCGTTTGGAGACGATTTCAACTCGGAATCGGACGATGGCACACCAAATGTTTCCGATGATTTCTCAACCCTATATTTTACGCGATGCCCCAGGGGTAAAAACGAACAGCTCGGCTGCCAGATCTACTTTTCCCGCAGCCAGGGACTCGACTGGAGCAAACCCCAGAAAATGAATATCCTCAGCGACAGTATCGTTGTGGCACACCCCGCTATTTCTCCCGACAATCTCACCCTGTATTTTGTTTCCGATATGGCATGGAGGATATGGAGGCAAGGATATCTGGAAGATTAGCAGAGCCAATGAAGGCGACGACTGGGGCGACGCCTGAGAATCTGGGTGAAGATATCAATACCCCGGGTGATGAGATGTTTCCATTCGTACATGCCGATGGAACGCTGTATTTCAGTTCCGACAGTCATATCGGTATTGGTGGACTTGATATCTATAAGGCCACAAAAGGTGAAAACGGCCGTTGGACGGTCGAAAATATGAAGGCACCGATCAATTCCCCCGACGATGATTTCGGTATCGTGTTCGAACATGATAGTGAACGTGGCTTTTTCTCCAGCAGCCGGAAAGGGCGGGGTAACGATGAATTATATTCCTTCTTCCTTCCGCCGCTTAAATTTAATATCACCGGAGTGGTAAAGAACGAAAAGACAGATAAAGTTATCCCTGGAGCCACTGTTAAGTCCATTGGAAGTGACGGTATAACCGTGGAAGCTGAAACAAACGATGAAGGGGGTTTCAGGTTCATGCTCAAGCCGAACACCGACTATGTATTTATCGCCTCTAGCAACGGCTACCTCAACGGCAAAGAAAGAGAAACAACGAAAGGGCTTGAAAAATCGCAGGATTTCCAGACAACCATCTATCTCTCTCAGGTCGACCAGGTTATTACAATCGAAAATATTTTCTACGACTTTGCCAAGTGGGACCTTAGACCGGAATCCATGGTCTCCCTCGATAAGCTTGTCGAAACACTTAACGATAACCCTTATATCACCATCGAACTAATGTCGCATACCGACTCACGGGGTACCGACGAGGATAACATGATTCTCTCACAGAAAAGAGCTCAGTCGGTTGTACAATACCTGATTTCCAAAGGAATTGCTGCCGACCGCCTTCAGGCCAAAGGCTATGGGGAGACAGAACCAAAGATGGTCGATGACGGAAATTGCAACTGAATATCCCTTCCTGAAAGTCGGGCAGGTACTTACAGAGGATTTCATCAATAAACTTCCTTCAGGGGACCAACAGGAAAGCGCACATCAGGTGAACCGGCGGACAGAATTCAAGGTCCTTTCAACTGATTATATACCGAAGAAATAGATGTGTGGGTGGTGGCAGAGACAATCTCAAAAGTTGACGATGAAAATTCACGATAAGGGCAACCTTTATTCTACCAGCTTTTAGGGTACTTCTGTCAAGATACGCATGGTGAAGGCACCGGCCATTTCTTTTATTTACTACTTTTGTAAAAAATATTCAACCTGATCATGAGTGATTCCCGTTACCGCCAGCGAGGCGTCTCCTCACGCAAGGAAGATGTACACATGGCTATCAAGGATGTGGACAAGGGGCTCTTCCCCCGGGCTTTTTGTAAAGTAATCCCTGATATCCTGACCGGTGATGAAGAATACGCGCTGGTAATGCATGCCGACGGCGCCGGAACAAAGTCATCACTGGCCTATGCCTACTGGAAAGAAACCGGGGACTTGTCCGTTTGGAAAGGCATTGCACAGGATGCCATCGTGATGAACACGGATGATCTCCTTTGTGTTGGGGTCACCGATAATATTCTGGTGTCATCCACCATCGGCCGGAATAAAAACCTTATTCCCGGTGAAGTAATCTCGGCCATTATCGAAGGAACCGAAGAATTCCTTCAGAAAATGAGGGACCTTGGGATCAACATTATTTCAACCGGAGGAGAAACTGCAGATGTTGGCGACCTTGTGAGAACAGTCATCGTCGATACGACCGTAACGGCAAGGATCAGCCGGGAAGATATTATACAGAATGAGATTGCTCCCGGTGATGCGATTGTGGGCCTGGCATCCTATGGGAAAGCCAGGTATGAAGACGCATATAACGGGGGAATGGGAAGCAACGGCCTTACCTCGGCACGTCATGATGTTTTTGCATCATATCTTGCTGAAAAATATCCCGAAACCTACGACGGAAGCATTCCTTCCGGTCTTGTCTATTCAGGCGGAATGAAACTAACCGACAATGTAGCAGGGACGGGCCTTGATGCCGGTAAACTTGTTCTCTCGCCCACCAGGACCTATGCGCCGGTGATCAGAGAAGTGCTCGACCGCTTCCGAGGAAAAATACATGGGATGATCCATTGTTCAGGCGGTGGGCAGACCAAAGTGATGAATTTTACGAGATACATGCATGTGGTGAAAAATAGTATGTTCGATATACCACCGTTGTTCAGGCTTATCCAGAAAGAATCGGGCACAGGATGGAAGGAAATGTACGAAGTGTTTAATATGGGTCACAGAATGGAACTCTATATCCCTGAAACCATTGCTAAGCAAGTGATCGACATTGCCGACCAGCTTCGACGTCGAGGCGAAAATTATCGGATATTGTGAACGTTGTGACAGAAACCGTTTGACCATCAAATCTGGTGAAGGAATATTTGAATATTAAAAGAATACGTTTTATTATTAACTTTGCAGGTGGAAAATAAACAGTGCGGAGAGAATTATGACAAATAACTTAATACTCGATAAACTGGAAGTTGTTAAAAACCGCTTCGAAGAGGTGGGTGAGATGATCTCGAAACCCGATATCATTTCGGATATGAAGAAGTACGTGCGGCTGAATAAGGAATACCGCCAGCTTGAACCCATCATTGAATCCTATAACCGGTATAAAAATATTCTTAGCAATATTCAGTCTGCCCGGCAGATGCTCAACACGGAGAAGGATGAGGAACTCAGGGAACTTGCCAAGTCTGAGATCGACGAACTCACAGTGCAGGTCGAACCCCTTGAGGATAAAATAAAGTTGTTACTTCTCCCGACAGATCCCGAGGATGAGAAAAATGCCGTGGTTGAAATCCGGGGTGGGACAGGCGGCGATGAAGCCAGTATCTTCGCAGGCGACCTTTTCAGAATGTACTCTAAATTTTTTGAAACCAAGGGTTGGAAATACGAAGTGTACAGCTTCACGGAAGGTACCGTGGGCGGTTATAAGGAAGTGATCATGGCCGTGACTGGCCATGGCGTATACGGACTGATGAAATATGAGTCCGGTGTCCATCGTGTTCAGCGTGTACCCCAGACCGAAACTCAGGGAAGGGTTCACACCTCAGCAGCGACAGTGGCCGTATTGCCGGAAGCCGATGAGTTCGACATTGAACTGAAAGACAGTGATATCAGAAAGGATACATACTGCTCCTCCGGTCCGGGCGGCCAATCGGTAAATACAACCTATTCAGCCATCAGGCTTACTCATGTTCCTACCGGTGTTGTTGTTACCTGTCAGGATGAAAAGTCACAGATAAAAAATCTGGAAAAAGCCATGAAAGAACTCAGGACAAGGATCTACAATCTTGAGTATCAGAAGAGAATGGACGAGATCGCCTCCAAGCGAAAAACCATGGTTTCCAGCGGTGACAGGTCGGCAAAAATCAGAACGTATAACTATCCACAGGGCAGGGTAACCGACCATCGCATCAACCTCACTGTCTACAACCTGCAGACCGTCATTAACGGCGACATTGAAGAATTCATTGAAAAGCTGCAGATGGCTGAAAATTTCGAAAAACTCAAAGAAAGCGGAATAGAGCAACCATAAATATTTTCATGAACGCCAGACAACTTATACAATCAGATCAGGGAAAAGGGTAGTTATCTATGTATCGGTCTGGACTCCGATTACAACAAGATCCCAAAGTTTCTTATTGAATCAGAATACCCTCTTTTTGAATTTAATAAACTGATTGTTAAAGCTACCGCTGACCTGGCTGTTGCGTATAAGCCTAACCTGGCATTCTATGAAAGCCTTGGCACCGCCGGCTGGATGAGCCTCGAGCTTACCGTTAATTTTATCCGCTCCAATTACCCTGAAATTTTCATCATTGCCGATGCGAAGCGGGGGGATATAGGGAACACCTCCAGGCTTTATGCCTCAGCTTTTTATAATCATATGGATTTTGATGCGGTTACCGTTGCGCCCTATATGGGGCATGACAGTGTAAGCCCGTTTCTTCAGTATAATGAAAAGTGGGTAATTCTTCTGGGTCTTACTTCCAATGCGGGGGCAGAAGATTTTCAGATGCTCAAAATCGAGGGCCGTAAGAAATTCTTGTTTGAGCAGGTTTTTGAAACTGCGGCAGGATGGGGCACACAGGATAACATGATGTTCGTTGTCGGAGCCACGAGACCGGAGCTGATGAAGAAGATCCGAAAAATCGTCCCCGACCATTTCCTCCTCGTTCCCGGTATCGGAGCACAGGGCGGAAGTCTTGAAGAGGTGTCTATGAACGGACTGAATAAACAGGGCGGTCTGCTCGTGAATTCAAGCCGCGCCATCATCTATGCCGATGTTACCAACAAATTCGACCAGGTGGCCCGCGAAAAGGCAGCTGAAGTCAAGGCTGAGATGGAAATTTATCTTAAAAAGAAAAAAATTCTCTAAACTCACAGGCTGATAAATGGTGCATATTTCCCATTAAGGGGAAAATTCAATCCATTTATCATGAAAAAGATCAAAGAAGAATTCCTTCACTACATCTGGAAGTACCGCTTCTTTCTTACCGACTACCTTAGCTACGGCGAGGAGAGGGTGGAAGTCCTCGATCCGGGGATCCATAATTTCAGTTCCGGTCCCGATTTTTTCAACGCGAGGATAAAAATCGGCAATACCCTGTGGGCCGGGAATGTGGAAGTGCATGTCTCTGCATCCGACTGGCTCAGGCACGGCCATCAGCATGACGATGCATACGACAGTGTGATTCTCCATGTGGTCTGGGACAACGACCTGGCGATATTCAGGAGGAATGGTGAGGAGATTCCCAGTGTAAGGCTCAACTTCAAGCCTTCCGTACTTGACAAGTATATTTCGCTCACAAACAACCGTGTTCGCCGGATTTGTACCGATGATATTCCACGCCTGGACAGGGTTTTTCTTCGTGACTGGACGGGTAAGTTACTCGTAGGCCGACTGGAAGAAAAAACGGCGGCCATCGGGGAGATCCTTCGCGAAAATCACTACGATTGGGAAGATGTATTATATAAAACCCTGGCAGTAGCTTTCGGTATGAAGCTGAACGCCGAACCATTCCGCCTCCTGGCAGGAAGTGTGCCGTTGAAATTTGTACTGAAAAACAGGAATAAGCCGCTGACTATCAACGCAGCCTTTTTCGGACAGGCAGGCTTCCTCGATGAGCTGATAACTGATGATCCCTATTATGAAATGCTCATGAGAGAATACAGTTCGATACGGGAACTCCTGCCACCTGCACTACCCGAAAAGCATATGTGGAAGTTTATGCGTTCGAGACCTGCCGGCTTTCCAACCGCCAGGATCCCACAATTTTTGAACCTGGTATGTCACGCCTTTCCCCTGTTTGAAAAACTGGTTACCACAACTTCTCATACTGCCATACGAAAACTTATCTTGTCGAATACAGAGAATTATTGGGTTGAACATTTCCTGTACGGCCGGCCCGGGAGGCGCAAGATCAGTGTACCGGGAAATGCGACGATCGACACACTGATCATCAATGCTGTGGTTCCGGTACTATTCATGTGGGGACGGTTTATCCATAATGATGAGATATGTAGCCGGGCGATTGAAATCCTTGAAGATCTTCCAGCTGAGATGAATGAAATTACAAAAAAATGGAATACATTTGGAATACCGTCGGGCAACGCCTTTGATTCACAGGCTGTCATACATCTTGAGACACGATACTGCAGCCGGCAACGATGCATCGACTGTCTTTTTGGACATAAGATACTACAGGATCAATATGAGAAGGGAAGCTAATTTAAATACAGGCTACATTGCATTTGCCCTGCTGGTATTGATTGTTTTGGTCGGTGTTACCGGCTACACGCTTATGGGTTACAGCTTCACGGAAGCATTTTTTATGACCGTGATCACCATTGCCACCGTTGGTTTTAAGGAAGTCAGAGAACTGGATCCGAGCGGGATGTGGTTTACCGCCTTCCTGATTATATTTAGTTTTGGTATCTTTGCTTATGCGGTAACCACATTTACCAGGTATGTCATCGACGGTGTATTCAGAAATTATTACAGAGATAACAAAGTGAAACGCCAAATTGAAAAACTAAAAAACCACGTCGTTATCTGCGGCTACGGTCGTAATGGCAGGCAGGCAGTACTGGAGCTCGCAAGTCATAATGTGCCTGTGATCATCGTAGACAAGGACCCGGCGACCTTCGAAAGATTGCGTGAAACAGACATCCTCTATATCGAAGGTGACGCAACACTGGAAGAGACCCTGCATCTTACCAATCTCAGGGAGGCCAAAGCCCTGATTACCACTCTACCTATGGATGCCGACAACTTGTTTGTAGTCCTTAGCGCCAGAGAGATCAATTCAGGGCTCACCATCATCAGCCGCGCGTCGATGGACCAGTCTGATGTTAAACTAAGGAGAGCCGGTGCCACGAATGTAATCATGCCTGACCGGATCGGTGGTCAGAGAATGGCAAAACTGGTAGCCCAGCCCGATGTTGTTGAATTTCTCGATTACGTGATGCTGCAGAGCTCAGAGAATGTAGCGCTGGAAGAGATCAGTTGTGAGAAACTGGCACCATTCTTTGCTGGTAAATCGATCCGTGAGCTGGATATCCGGAACGAATCCGGAGCGAATATCATCGGAATGAAACGGGAAGATAATTCCTACCTTATCAATCCTCTTCCCGAAGTATTCATCACTCCCCACGACAGGCTGTTCGTCCTTGGCACACACAGGCAGGTTGAAAGACTGAAAAAAATAATTTCAGGCGATTTCGCATCATGATAAAAGTTCTGATCACCGGCAGTAACGGACTCGTCGGGCAAAAGATATTCCAGTTTGCCAGTGACGAAAAGGGGTTTTCTATGGTACTCACAGCCAGGACGGAGCTTCTTTTCGATCACGGTAGCTGCCCGTTTGAGTATTTCGATGTGACAAGTTTTGAGCAGGCAAGGGACCTGATCACCAGGTATCGCCCCGATGTCGTAGTGCATACCGCTGCACTCAGCCAGGTCGATTACTGTGAAACCCATCCGGAGGAAGCGGAGAGGACCAATTATCATAGCGTGAAAAACCTGGTTTATCTTTCGCAATGCCTCCCTTTTCACCTTGTATTCCTGTCATCTGATTTTGTTTTCCGGGGTGACCGGGGCCATTATAGTGAGACTGATATTCCCTTCCCTCTAACCCTTTACGGTCAGAATAAATTTAATGCCGAGAAATATATCATGAACCACTGCCCTGTTCATACCATCATCAGAACAAGCCTGGTTTATGGGTACCTTCCCAGGCTGTCGCGTTCCAATCTTTTTGTTCTGGTGAAGGAAAAACTCGAGAAAAACCAGCCACTGCGCATTGTATCCGACCAGTTTCGTACCCCTACGCTCGCTGAAGATCTTTCTGCCGGGATCTTAAATGTTATCAAACATAAAAGGACCGGCATCTATCACCTTGCAGGGAAGGATTTTCTCTCGGTCTACGATTTTTCCCTCCGCATTGCCAGGTATTTCGGTTACGATGAAAATCTGATCACTCCGGTCAGCACCAGCACACTAAAGGAAGCTGCACAACGTCCTGCCATCACTGGTCTGGTGATCGATAAAGCCGGAATTGACCTGGGATATCATCCCCTCGGACTGGATGACGGCATTCGCTTGGTGGCTGGTCAAATGCAGACTTCCTGAACAATCCCCTGACGGATACGATTATTTAATCGGCTCAAAAAGAAATGTTTGATTATTTATTGTGAATCTAAAAAAATTGAATATTTTTGCAGTTCGAAAAAAGAAAAGGATTAACATCAATAAACCGGAATTATAATGTATTTAAGTGCAGAGAAGAAACAGGAAATTTTTCAGACCTACGGAAAATCAGAAACCAATACAGGTTCGGCCGAATCACAGATTGCGCTTTTCAGCTACAGGATTAACCATCTTACGAAGCATTTGAACTCGAACAAGAAAGATTTCAGTACACAACGTGCGCTGCTGAAGCTTGTAGGGAAAAGAAGGCGACTTCTTGATTACCTGAAAGAAAGGGAGATAAGCAGGTACAGAGCAACCCTGAAAGCCCTGAATCTCAGAAAGTAAAAAAACGCAAAAGGCAATTCTTTCGATTGCCTTTTTTGCTATCAAATAAAATTGAATTAAAAAAGATTAGGAAAGATATGAGCAACGCTTATCAAAAGACAATTGACCTGGGTGATGGAAGGGAAATATCCATCGAAACCGGTAAACTCGCCAGGCAGGCCGATGGTTCGGTGGTGGTAAAGATGGGAAGAACCATGTTATTGGCCACGGTCGTTTCTGCAACTGAAGCCAGGGAGGACGTCGATTTCATGCCCTTATCAGTTGAGTACAAAGAGAAATTTGCTTCTTCGGGGCGGTTTCCCGGTGGATTTATGAAAAGGGAAACCAGACCATCAGATTACGAAATACTTATTTCGCGGTTGGTAGACCGTGCACTCAGACCTCTCTTTCCGGAGGATTACCATGCCGAAACATTTGTCACCATAAACCTGATCTCTGCTGATCCGGGCATTATGCCCGATGCACTGGCCGGTCTTGCCGCTTCTGCCGCTCTTGCGGTATCGGATGTACCCTTCAACGGACCCATCTCGGAAGTCAGGGTAGCTCGCATTGGTGGTAAGTTCGTACTGAATCCCACCTTCACAGAAGTGAAAGATGCAGATATGGATATGATTGTTGGCGCAACAAAAGATAATATCCTTATGGTTGAAGGTGAATTTGCGGAGGTGTCGGAAGAAGAGATGGTTGAAGCGATAAAATTTGCCCATGATGCCGTAAGGAAGCAATGCGAGGCACAAATCGCCATGGCTAAAGAACTGAAGGTCGTGAAACGGCAATATTCACACGAAGTGAACGATGAAGAACTGAAGGAAAGAATGTTCACCGAACTGTATGATAAAGCTTATGAAGTAGCACGAAGAGCAAATCCCAATAAGCATGAGCGTTCTGAGGCTTTTGAAGCCATACGGGATGAGTTTATTGCCAAACTTACTGAGGAAGCTGTTGATGGCGGAGAGGTGAATGAGATGCTGGTGAAAAAGTACTACCACGATATTGAAAAGAAAGCTGTGAGAAGGCTGATTCTGGATGAAGGTATCCGTCTCGACGGAAGGAAAACCGAGGAAATCAGGCCGATATGGTGCGAAGTGGATTATCTGCCTGCAGCTCACGGCTCAGCAGTTTTTACACGGGGTGAAACGCAATCACTGACCACTGTCACACTCGGCACAAGGCTTGATGAGAAGATCATCGACGAAGTGTTGATCAGGGGAACAGAAAAATTTGTGCTCCATTATAATTTCCCGCCTTTCTCAACCGGTGATGCCAGGCCCGCACGAGGGATCAGCCGCCGCGAGATAGGTCACGGAAACCTTGCCCATCGTGCACTGAAGCGTATGGTCCCTGCACCAGATGAAATTCCCTATGCAGTGAGGGTTGTATCCGACATCCTTGAATCCAACGGTTCCTCATCCATGGCTACCGTTTGCGCCGGCACACTGGCACTTATGGATTCAGGCGTTAAACTTAAAAAGCCCGTTTCGGGCATCGCTATGGGACTTATCACCGATACGGACAGCAGCAATTTTGCTGTACTCTCCGATATCCTTGGTGATGAAGATCACCTTGGCGATATGGATTTCAAGGTCACTGGCACAAAAGACGGTATAACCGCTACCCAGATGGACATCAAGGTTGAAGGCCTCTCCTATGAGATCCTTACCAAAGCACTGGCACAGGCTAACGTAGGTCGTATGCACATTCTGGGCATTATGCTGGAAACACTCCCGGCACCTCGTGATGACTACAAACCTCATGCTCCACGTATCGAAAGAATAGAAATTCCGAAAGAAATGATCGGTGCACTCATCGGCCCCGGCGGTAAGGTTATCCAGGAAATCCAGAATACCACAAATACTACGATCGTGATCGAGGAAGTCGACAATAGAGGCGTTGTGGACGTGGCTGCCCTCGATAAACCATCTATCGACGCGGCTATGGAGAGAATTCTCAAGATTACTGCCGTACCTGAACTGGGCAAAGTTTATAAGGGAAAAGTGAAATCTGTAGTTCAGTTCGGAGCCTTTATCGAGATCCTTCCCGGACGTGAAGGTCTCCTTCATATATCAGAAATTGAATGGAGAAGGCTGAATACAGTTGATGAGGTACTTCATGAAGGCGATGAGGTTGAAGTAAAACTCATCGATTTTGACAGCAAAACCGGAAAGCTGAAACTTTCTCGAAAGGTCCTGCTGCCAAGACCGGAAGGCGCTCCACAAGAATCACAGGAGCGGGGTAGCGGAAACCGTGATAACCGCGATAACCGGGATAACCGGGATAACCGCCGTGATGACAGGGGACACCGCGACAGAAGAGACTGATTGGAATTGATTCCATTGAAGAACATTACATATCAAGAGGCCATGGTAACACGTGGCCTCTTTACTTTACCGGAATCCGTAGAACGAACATGGATACGTCGGTGTCACATGCCATGAATTCAATAACCCTCCTTGTTAAACCTGATTTTCTGTTGTAATTTCGCACTTCCCGCAAGTCGCGGCAAAAAGACCAGGTAAAGTGAACTATCTCGTCATTGAAGGAAACATCGGCGCAGGTAAAACGTCACTGGCTACCATGCTGGCCAATGACCTGAAAGCCAGGCTGATTCTTGAAACATTCGCAGAAAACCCGTTTCTGCCCAAATTCTACAGCAATCCGGAAAAGTATTCCTTTCCGCTCGAACTGTCCTTCCTTGCCGAGCGGTATAAGCAACATAAGGAACAGCTTACACACCGCGAGCTGTTTTCACCACTTGCTATTGCCGATTACTATTTCTCAAAATCGCTGGTCTTTGCCTCCGTTACACTGCCACAGGATGAATACAATCTGTACCGGCAACTATACAATATTATCCATCAGCAACTTCCGGTACCTGATCTTTACGTTTACCTCTATTTACCGGTGGAAATGCTGCTTGAAAATATTCAACGCAGGGGGCGCGAATATGAATTGGGAATAAGTTCAGATTACCTTTTCAAACTTCAGAACAGTTACTTTGTTTATATGAATAGCAGAAAGGATTTAAAGTCGCTGATATTAGACACCAGAAATGTGGATTTTGTCAATAATCAGCCTGATTATAACAAAATTAAGGAACTGATCCTTAATCAATCCTATGAGGTTGGGCTGACCCGTCTCATATTATAGAAAATATGTCTTATATGAGGTTTACCGCTTGTTTTTACAAAAAAACATTACTAAATTTGTATGATTATTGAAAAAAGGAAAAATTAATTCATAACTAATAACCAGAGCATTATGAAAAAACTCAATTACTTAACACTTTTCACTTTTGCCGCATTGGTTCTCAGCAGTTGTGGAGGACTTAATAAGATGCAGGAATCGGCTGCAGACGTTACCTATAAAGTCACTCCTACTATGCTCGAAGAACGTGGCGACAAGGTCGATGTAAAAGTCGATGTTAAATATCCTGCAAAATACTTTAACAAGAGTGCCATTCTGACTGCAACGCCAGTTTTAAAAAGTGAAAATGGCGAAACCGCTTTCGATTCCAAGACCGTTCAGGGTGAAAAAGTGGAAGCCAACAATCAGGTTATCAATTTCAAAAATGGAGGAAGTTTTTCATATAGCAGCTCTGTTCCCTTTAACGAAGATATGATGAAATCAGACCTGGTGATCCGGGTAAGTGCTGAACTCAAGGGGAAAAATCTTAAATTCGATGACTACAAAATTGGAGAAGGTGTGATTGCAACTGAAAAGTTGGTTATGGTCGACCCGAAACCCATTATGGTTGCCGATAAATACCAGAGAGTTATTCCCGATTCATATATGGCTGATATCCTCTATGTGATCAACCAGGCTGAAGTAAGAAATTCAGAGATTAAGAAAGAAACGGTACAGCAGCTCATCGACTACATCAAGAAGGCCGACATGAGCGACAGGATTGATCTTAAAGGGCTTGATGTTTCTGCCTATGCTTCTCCCGACGGACCCTATGAGCTGAACGACAAACTATCACAGAAACGTGAATCCACTTCCACAAAATTCATAGAGAAGGAACTTAAAAAAGGGAAAGTGATGAAGGCTCAGGATGAAAACTTCATTGCCGCCAAATATACTCCTGAAGACTGGGAAGGCTTCCAGAAACTGATGCAGGAAAGTAATGTACCCGACAAAGAACTCGTACTGAGAGTCCTTTCAATGTATTCCGATCCTGCCGTACGTGAGAGGGAAATTAAAAATATTTCCGAAGCTTTCGACGTCATCAAAAATAAAATCCTTCCTCCTCTCCGCAGATCCAAAATGACTGCCAATGCAGATCTTATTGGACACAGCGATGAGGAAATCAAAGCACTCTGGAGTTCAAATCCTGATTCACTCAAGATGGAAGAAATCTTATATTCCGCCACGCTTTATAACGACCTCGATACAAAACTGGCCATTTATAAGAAAGCTTCTGAGAATTATCCAAAATGCTTCAGGGCTGCCAATAACGAAGGATATGTACAGGTTCTTCTGGGTCATGCCGATATGGCACAACAAGCATTTCAACGAGCAAAAGGAATTACCGACAATGATATTGTAAACAACAACCTTGGTGTTGCAGCGCTTATGAAAGGCGATGTCGCAACAGCCGAACCCCTTTTCACATCTTCAATGGGTGCCGGTAAGGATGTTAACTACAACCTCGCTATCATTAAGATCATGCAGGGCGACTATGATGCAGCTTCCAACTATCTTGGAAATGAAGATAGTTTTAATGCAGCTCTCGTGAAACTCCTTAAAGATAACACCGACGGAGCCATGGCTACCATCAATAAGGTTGACGGTGATTTCGCCAAGAAGTTCTATCTGAAAGCAGTTATCGCTGCTCAACAGGAGAAAGACGAGATGGTATTTGAGAATCTTCGTTCAGCTGTTGCAAAAGACGCCAGCCTCAAGAAACGCGCAAAAGTAGATATGGAATTTGCCAAGTACTTTGAGAACGACACATTTAAAAGCGTTGTAGAATAATCAGATTCTGATATTCGGCTTTGCTGAAAATATTTCCCGGGTTGCAGAAACGTGTTCACGTCTGCGGCCCGGGTTTTTTATTTAGTGATCCGCCTACGCTGAAGCTACGGCGGACGCGGTTTGGTGAATTGAAGAGTGATTTATAGGACATCTCTCGCCCCATCACTTCTTATTTGGTGGTCCACCTTCGCTCAAGCTACGGTGGACGCGGTTTGGTGAACTGGTGAACTGGTGAATTGGTGAATTGGGGATGAATTACAGAATATTTACCAATCCATGGGCAAAACCATGGCTATTGTTGGAGAATGCCTCCGGCATGGAAGAAGCGTATCTGCAAACACCTCTAGCCATCCCCCCATCACCTCCTAACCTCCTAACTTCCTAACTCCATCACCTCTTATTTAGTGAATTGGGGGTGTTCGAATAAAACACATTTATCGTGGCTGATATTCAGTCGTATTTCACATTAAGGTTTAATCGGGGGGCACGGGGGAACCTGGTTTGACTTTTATTTTAATTTCTGCGCTCTGCTTTATAACATGATGGAGGGTAGCTGAGATTTGTTCTTTCGGAGCATTAAGGGTGGTGGGCGGGGGGTGGGATCCCCTACATATACGTATATAAGAACAATATTGTAAAGACACAAACTAAAACCAGCATCGAAATAATCGTGTAATGGAGAAAAATTCGTCCGGTCCCTGAGCTTGCCGAAGGGTGTTTGATGACCCACCTTGGCTGAAGCTACGGTGGTCGCAGATAAGATATTTAGTGATTTGGGAAAACCAGCGCACAGGCCCCAAAATCAGGCAAATCACCTCATAACCTCATAACTCATACCATAACCTCATAACTTCATATTATATCACTTCTCTTCCCCCCCAGATTTCTTCCTGAATACCTCCCAAAGTACAATTCCCACGCTCACCGATACATTAAACGAATGCTTGGTTCCAAACTGGGGGATCTCGATGCAGCCGTCACTTGCATCAATAACATCCTGGTCGACCCCCCGGACTTCATGTCCGAAAACAAGCGCGAGCTTTTTACCCGGCTCCCTCTTCAGATCCTGCAGCATGGTGCTTTTGTCGGCCTGTTCCACGGAGAATACCTTCACGCCCTCTGACCGCATCCTGTTCACGATCTGCAAGGTATTTTCCACGTATTCCCAATCGACCGATTCGGTGGCGCCAAGAGCAGTTTTTTGGATGTCTTTGTGGGGAGGTACTGCAGTGATGCCGCAAAGAAAAATCTTTTCGACAAGAAAAGCATCACACGTACGGAAAACAGATCCGATATTATTCAGGCTTCTGACATTGTCCAGTACAATGTAAACCGGATTTTTTTGGGCCTTTTTGAACTCCTCTGCTGTTAACCTGTTTAATTCTTCATTACTAAGCTTTCTCATATCTGACGTATTGATGCTAAAATATAGATTTAAAGCTTAGTTAAGTAAAAAAAAATGGATAATTTCGTTGGCATAACTGATGATGGTTCTGACGAATACCAGCCAGCCGGATAAATATTCCTGACAACACGGCAAAGCACCTTGTTATGACAGGCCGTGATCGGATCTATTAACTTCAAATTCACATTGTTATGAATATTCACGAGTATCAGGGGAAATCGATCCTAAAAAGTTTTGGCGTTGCCGTTCCGGTAGGATTCATTGCTGATTCCCCGGAAGCTGCTGTTGAGGCGGCAAAAAAGATACAGGCACTGACCGGCGCAACTTCTTTCGCAGTGAAAGCACAAATTCATGCCGGTGGCAGAGGGAAAGGAGGTGGTGTTAAAATTGCCAAATCCATTGAAGATGTGAAACAGCATGCAAAAGATATTATAGGGATGAACCTTGTTACTCATCAGACCGGTGCGGAAGGGAAAATCGTCCACAAAGTCCTTGTTGAGCAGGGTATTTTCTACCCCGGAGAAAGTGAAGTCAGGGAGTTTTATATGAGTGTCCTTCTTAACAGGGCTACAGGACGCAACATTATCATGTATTCCACGGAGGGGGGTATGGATATTGAGACCGTAGCAGAAAAGACACCCCACCTGATATTTAAGGAAGAGATTGATCCTAAAGCAGGACTGATCCCCTTCCAGGCCAGAAGGATAGCCTTTAATCTTGGCCTTTCCGGAAAAGCATTCAAGGAAATGATAAAATTTGTCACTGCGCTTTATCAAGCTTACCAAGCATCTGACTCATCCCTTTTCGAAATCAACCCTGTATTTAAAACCTCGGATGACCTCATCCTCGCTGCCGATGCGAAAGTAAACCTTGATGATAATGCGCTGTATCGGCATCGTGACTACGCTGAAATGCGTGACCTCAATGAGGAAGACCCCACAGAAGTAGAAGCCGGAAAACACGACCTGAACTTCGTTAAGCTCGATGGAAATGTTGGCTGTATGGTTAATGGTGCAGGGCTTGCCATGGCAACCATGGATATCATCAAACTTTCGGGTGGCGACCCGGCAAATTTCCTCGACGTTGGTGGTACGGCCAATGCTGAGACCGTGGAAGCCGGTTTCAGGATTATTCTCAGGGATCCAAATGTGAAAGCCATTCTTATCAATATCTTTGGCGGGATTGTCAGGTGCGACCGTGTGGCAAAAGGTGTGGTCGAAGCCTATAAAAAAATTGGAAATGTACCTGTTCCGGTTATTGTCAGGCTCCAGGGTACGAATGCTGAAGAGGGGAAGCAGATTATTGATGCATCGGGACTGAAAGTATTTTCTGCGATTACACTGAAAGAAGCTGCCGACCTTGTAAAAGAGCTCGTATAAGCTACAAGTGCCTTATCGAAAGTCGGTCTCCGTGATAGCCTGTTGAACCTTGCATACCGGGGAGATGAAGACTATTGCTGTTTTCATCTGCTATTCCTGATAAACATTGTGTAATAAGTATACATTTGTGTGTAATTATTATACATTTTTGCCCATTTTTTGGTGTCAGGACTTACCATTCCACTCGTTTACGTCGTAAAGGCATGGTCATACACCGGGCACCGCCACCACCCCTGGCGAGTTCTGATCCGTCCATGGCTATCGCGTATTTTGTATATCCAGAGAGATCCGTCTTCCCATTCATGATATCTTTTGCCTTAAAGATTTCAAAGCCGTGATTATTCATATCCTCAAGGGTATGGACGTTGCGCGAATAGCCGATGACTTTCCCCGGACCAACGGCAAAAAAATTGGCGCCGCTGTGCCACTGTTCCCTCTCCTGGATTACATGATCGTTTCTTCCCCCGCAGTATACAGGTTCGAGGTCCATACCCAGCTGCTTTAGCACTTCCGGGATATTTTTTACATTTCGTATGCCCGTCACTTCCCCGTTATCGAGGGTGATATGTACCGTCACATATTTATTTGGCGTGTGGATCAATGGTTCATAGATCATGCAACAGTCTCTGTCGAGGAATGTAAAAACCATGTCAAGATGGATAAATGACTCCGGCTCCGTTGGAAGTTCCTGGATGATGACGTGCTGGGTTTTCTTCCTCGACTTTAAACGATCGAGGAGAAAATCGACGCCCTGCGTAGATGTTCTGGCACCGATGCCGACCAGGATAATATCATCACGGGCAATCAGAATATCACCGCCTTCGATGCTTATGCTATGACCCGTACCCTTGTAGTCATCGGGATTACATGTGCCGGTGAGCATGCGGGGATGATGATCGAAAATCGACTGCATAATGAGCGTTTCCCTTTCGCGTACTCTGGATGCCATTTTTGAAATGAGGACACTGCCGTAAACGGCTGTAGAACTGTCGCGCGTGAAAAAGAAATTATGCAGCGGACGAAGGGCGAAACTGTCCTTGTTCAGAAATGATGTAAGCGTGTTGCGGCGGAGAGGGACGCCCTGAACCAATTGCACTGCAAGCTTCTCAGGATTCAGATCTAGCAGGTGGTCTATGAGTATTGGAACGCCCTCATTCTGGCAGATCTTTTTCACCAGTTTTTCTTTTACAAACGGATCGGTAAGTACTTCCACCAGTAAATCATCGACGAAAAGCACCTGGGTCATATTTCCCAGGACACACTTCAGCTGGGAATACTCTTTGGATACGACGGGAAGATTCAGGATATCACTGTACAGGGCTCTTTCGGCATTGACAGGGGACATATTCTCAACTTCCGGGCCGGGGTTGTGCAATAACACTGTTTCAAGCTCTCCGATTTCGGAGAACACTCCTACTTTAATTTTGTCCTGCATTTGACTACCAGTTTTAACATGATACAAAGATAATATCCACCGCTAAAAACCATGGTATAAAAGCGTAATAATAAAAGGCACCAGAATAGTCAGGATGACACCATGGGATATTGAGATGATCATATAGTCCATTCCGGCAGCCCTCACGATAACGGGTAGCGTTGTGTCCATAGATGTTGCCCCCGCACTGGCTATTGCTGCTGTTTTTCCAAAAAACCTGACGAAAATGGGAGCCAGGAGGAGGCTGATAATTTCGCGGGATACATTGGCAAGAAGTGCCAAGATCCCCATCTTTTCTCCGGAAAACTCACTGATCATAATTCCCGATAAGCTATAATAACCGAAGCCTGCGCCAACGGCAAATGCATCCCGTGGATCGATCTGGCTGAACAGAAGATTATAAATGAAAATACCCAAAAAAGTCCCGGCCACGGTGGTTGCCGGGACGATCAGTAATTTTGGATTGACCGACCTGATGATCTCCATGAGTCTGGGATCACTGCCGAAAGCCAGACCGATAAAGGCCATCAGCATCAGGAGTGTCCATTCCAGGGAGGCGCTCAGTGGGAACGATTCAGGAATAAGGCCTGCCTTGCCGGTCACGATGCCAAGCAGGAAAAACACAATGATGATGAGGCTACCTTTCATCTCGAAAAAAATAGTGGTAGGTAATTTTCGACAGGACTACACTGCCGGCAATGGCGAAAAGGGCGATGATAAGAGCCTGCGATCCGATGACATCGAAATGGTCCATGACCTCATGATCGGAGCCAACGCGCAGGCCCATAAAAAACAGCAGTACATAAATAATATAGGTACTTATCCTATCCGCTGTCTTGTTGAATTTTCCGATTTTCCTTAAGAGATATCCGGTTAGGGTACCCGTTAAAAGTATGATGAGGATGAGCCACATGATTGAAAGAGATCAGCGTGAAGTAAAAATTAGGGTGAATAGTTTAAGGCAGGTTGGATAATCTGTTCGCTGAGGACACCCGCATTACCCGCAAAATCCGTTTTCCTTATGCGAGTCGTCGCAAAATGGTTTATTTTTCGATTCTCCGCAGCGACAGAGCTCAACCGGTCCGTCAATTTCTATCATTTTTCCGTCAGGACCGGTAATTGTAAATGACCCGGATACCTCGAGCGGCCCGTTCTCAATGACCTTGAAATGAGCTGCTTTGTTATTTTCCATCATTTGTTTCATCTGTGAATCCTGTTTTTCTGTGTGTGCCGTCGCAATACGGCTGATTTCGTGAACGTCCGCATCTGCAGAAAGAAGTCATGATCATGGTCCGCAATTCATTGCCATCGATTCCGATCACCTTGAAATTGCCTTCAACGAGGATGGGTCCGTTTTTCATGATCTGAATTTTTACGGTTCCGGTATCCTCTTCCTTTTCTTTTTCTTCATAAACAGTTTCGGGGGTTTCCTCTTCTCTATAAGCAGTTGCGTTTTCCTTGGGAATATGATCGAGATCCCTGTTATATTTCCATGTAATGGCCTGTGTTGGACATTTATTGGTAACCTCAATGATCTTCTCTGTGGATGCTCCTTTCATGTTCACCCACGGGCGCTTCCGTGGATTGAAAACTTCAAGGAGTTCCCTGAAGCATGTTGTGGCATGGATGCATTTTGATGGTTTCCAGAATACTGTTATTTCTCCGTTGGTATATTCTCTGTCGTTCGGGTTACTACTCATATTCTCGGGTTTGATTTTCTAACAACCAATTGTCATGAATGTTTACTACATAAATCTTGCAGGTTAAGTTCAAAATATAAACTTAAACCAGAGGATCTGAATTGCAAATATAGGAAAATAAAAAAACTGCCAACGGGCTAAAACAGCCGATGGCAGTTGAGGATGAAAAGAACGTCAATGGAGTGATCTACTACCTGATTATCAATTTTCCTGTTGACACTGAATGGTTACCTTCCAGTTTATAGGCATAAATTCCTGCAGGAAGACTGCCACGGTTGAATATAATACGGTTATCCGTAATATGATTGGATCTTTGTATGAGGCGGCCTTCCACAGAGTAGATTTCAAAGGTAAATGAGGCATTGTTGTCATTTCTGAATTCAACAACAGCCTGATCGTTTACCGGATTTGGATAAACTCTTGAGCTGAATGTGGCAAAGTTGACGTTATTTACCCCATCCGAAGGATTGACATACGCTGTTGAAGCGAATGTCTGGGTCCAGCCTCCTGCCCAATGGCCACCAGTTACAGAAGGATCAAAAGCACCCCGGTAATCCACGGTTTCGAACCAGGAGGAAATGGTTGAAAAATCTACACCGTTGACAGCGGCTGTTGGTACAGGATCTTCTTTACTGATTCCAAGATCGGCTACAAGGTTACTGGCTGAGGCAAAATAATTTACAAATGCAGTTACAGAGTCGGCAGGTACTTCATAAATCGGCATGCCATCCTGATCTTCAACAGAATAAAGGGTGAATATCTTGGCAGCCGTACCGTCTGCTATGTTCTGGAACGTGTTATGATCGATTTTTAACAGGCCATTATGCCAGTTTGTGAATGCACCTCCTTTAGCTCCTGAGGCAAAATCGGGATTGTATTCAACCCGGATACCTTTTGCCTGATTGGCAAAGATGGAATTATGATATTCACCGGCCCAGTATTCGCGCAATGTTAGTGTACGGTCACCCGAAGCAACATCACCGCCAATGTAGGTAGCGTTTGAAAAAATTGGTGTTGCCATGGGATCGCCATAGAGATTATTACTGGGACCGCCATCGTGCTCACCCAGATTGTCTCCGGTTCCGTCACCTACCTGCTGTGTGTAAACGAACTGCAGCTGGCCGTGGTATCCTTCGTCGATATCGTAGGAATCGTCAGAGCAGTCGGAGACGATAAAATGTCTGATATTGACGCTGCCGCCAAAAAATTCTATTCCATCGTCGTTATTTGATGTAACTTCCACGAAATCGATTGTGGTTCCAGAGCCTACAGCACCCAGGGTAAGGCCGTTGATTTCCTCATCAGGGGCAAGCTCAGTACCGCCATGCCGGATAGAAACATACTTTAGTGTGCCGGAATTATCATCATCAATATCACCACCGTAGAAGGCTTCTTCGTCAATGGGAACGCCTTCAATGCCATTGTCGAAGGTGGGATTGTTTGTGAGTGCTTTGCCAAGAAGGATCAGGCCACCCCATTCACCGCGGAACGACATCGCCCTTGTAAGGTCGATATCTTGTTCGGAAGTGAAAACTATGGGATCGTCAGCCGTTCCGTTTGCATTAATTTGACCGCCACGTTTTACAATGAGTGCAGATGCATTTTCAGCTTCACCGGTGTAAGCTCTGACGACAGTACCGGCTTCAATGTTTAGCACTGCACCATCGGTGACAAATACAAAGCCATCGAGATAGTAGTTGTTGTCCTTTGTCCAGTTTACCGTTCCGGTAAGCGAACCGCTGACATCAATATCGTCTGCAAAGCTGAATGTGCATGTCAACGCAGAGAATAAGAGAAAGGTAAAAATTTTTTTCATGATGAGGGAGTTTTGGTTTTTTATTTCATCACAAAGTAAGACCACAGGTATTTACCTGACCTTAAATGAGTATTATTTAAACCTGAAATTTCAGCGTCTGAAATCTTTTTATATTAAGATATCCTTTGATTTCCGTTAATCCTAAATGAAAACCCAGGTGACGCAAGCTTCCGCAGACCCGGATTGTTAATCAAAAGTGTGATCTAACGAACGCTTTGTCACTGCGTCACATCTTGTTTATTGAATTGCTGAATTGAAGTGTGATTTTGAATTCATCAACCCATCTACACTACTAATGACTACAACAAACTGTTAATCAAACTTGTAACTTATACCCAGCTGGAATGTACGGCCGAGAAAGTGTTCACGGTAGGAATATTCGTCGCCGTTCTCAAGGGTAAAGATCTGCCTGAATTCATGGTTCAGCAGATTCTTTCCAGAAAGTGAGACATCAAATTTTTTAAATATAGATTTGCTGATTACAAAATTCAGGTTGGGGAAGGGCTGTTCGTATACATCAGGAGTCTGGAATTTATTGACAAGAACGATCTTTGGGCCTTCCACATTGAATCCGAGGTTGACATCAAGTCCGGTTTTTGTGCTCGTATATCCAAGAAATGCATTAATGATGTAGGGCGACTGGCCATAAAGAGGTCGTGTTGAGGGAAAATCAGGGACTACAACCCTTGCAGCTTCGAGCCGGTCTTTATCGACCGCTGTCTGGCTGTAAACATATGTTATGTTCATACCGACCTGAAAGCCGGTAAGTGCAGGTACGAAGTCAAGCTCCTTTCTGAGCTCAAATTCAAGACCGTACATATACGCGTCCGAGCCATTCTGAAAAAGCATGAGATTGCCCGTCTGTGAAGATTTAATACGTTCGATGGGGCCCATCAGTTTCTTGTAAAATGCACTGGCAGAGACCATTTCTCCTCGATTGAAAAAATATTCCCACCTCAGGTCGTAGTTTTCAATGATGCCCCGGTTAAGCTGAGGGTTACCCTGTTGTGTGGTACTCCATGTAAATTCATAGAAGGCATAGGGAGCTCTTTCTTTGAACGAGGGTCTTGACACACTTTTACTGTAGGCCAGTCTCAGGTTCATCTTGTCGTTCATCTTATATATGAGGTTAACCGAAGGCAGCAGGTCAAGGTCTCCGGTGGAATGGTTCACATATTTTTTCTTATAAGAAGCCCTTGTGAAAACCAGGGTGTCGACTTTATTTGCGATCACCGACTGGTCATATTCTGCCCTTGCACCGGCGATGATCCTGAACCGGCTAACAAACGGAAAGTCGAAGAGAAAATAGCCCCCGGTGATGTTCTCTGATGCAGAGAGACTGAGATAAGCATTGGTAAAGTAATCATTGTCGTAGTATACTGCATTACTCATATTCCCTTCACTGACAATGTTTTCAGCATTTGTATACGTTGAGGGGTCACCATTATATTTAACGGCATTTAGCGTATTGATGGTAAAGCGGTTTTCATCCGCATTTCTGTTTTTTGCCAGGTAGTCCACCCCTACTTTGAATTTTGTCTTTCGACCAAGAAGATCCAGTGGAAGAGTGAAGTCGACTTTTGAATCCCAGTTCGATTCGCTCATGATCCGATATCGCCGTTCAGGCTTTCTGTTTGATGCAACGAAATATAGGGTGTCTTCAGCAGAATAGGACAGTTCATTTGTAAAGAACCTTAAGTCGGGTTCATTCTGCCTGGAAAAGGTATATGAGGTAATCCATTCCACTTTTGCATTGTTCCAGCCGGGTAATGCATGTTCGCCCCTGATTTGTCCAACGGTCATCGAACGTTCAAGATATTCAAGGCTCCATTTCTGTACCGGAAAATCATCCGATTCCTTGATGGATCCTACATTATAGCGTCCGGTTTTCTGTCCGTTCTGGTTCCGAAGAAACATCAGGCCGATCTTATTGTTTGTATTTATCTTGTAGTTCAATCCCGCAAGGGCACTCCAGAGTACATCGGTCTGGCCTTTCTCGCCCGACAGAAGTTCAGATGCAGAAACTGCAGTAGCAGTACTGGCTTCATAATCATCGAGGCGCGCGTGATTGAAATATTCACTTTCAAGTCTGTAGCTCAACGCTGCAATGTATCCCAGGGACGAATTTTTGACCGGTACCTGGTTTCCGACGGAAAAGGAGTAGCTCTGATTTATGGGAGCCCTTCCATAACTGGTTTTAAACTGTTGGTTGAATGAACGAGAGATGGTATTGACAGTGCCAACTGTTTCATTATTTATTGAAGGGATATCGATATTCTGTGCGGCATGAGGAATATCTCGTTTACTGTCGCTGATAGCCAGCCAGTCGAGTTTGCCTCCATCGTAGGTCAGGAAGTGGTTGTGGAAATGAGTCTGTGTATTGAATCCATATTTGGCAGTAAATTGTGTTGTGAAATGGGTGGGGAAATCGCGTGTCTGGATATCAACCAGACCGCCGGTAAAACTTGGAAGGTCGGGTGTATAGGTTTTCGTAACCATGATGTTATCGATAATGTTGCCCGGAAAGAGGTCCATCTGGACGGTATTGAAATTTGGATCCAGGCCAGGTATCTGGGCTCCGTTTAACGTAACCTTCATATATCGGTCGCTGAGTCCTCTGACATAAATGTACTTTCCATCCTGTACCGAGATCCCGGTAACTCTTTTGAGGGCGCTGGCCGCATCAGAGTCGCCGAGCCTGGAGATTTGCTGCGCTGAGATGCCATCGAGAACAGCGGGCGAATTTTTCTGTAGCAGCTGTACTGCAGCCTCGGTCTTTTTCTTCATGTCGGCCACGACTACAATTTCGTCAATCTGTGTTGAGGCAACCTGCATATTGACGTTCAGTTCCGTCACCTCTCCCGAATTGATCGTTATATCGGGGAATACCTGGGTATCGTAGGAGACGAAGGAAATATGGATCTCGTATTTTCCGGCATCGAGAGCCAGGCTGAAGTTACCATCGAGGTCGGAGATGACCCCGGTCGTTGTCCCGGGCACCACGATGGTGGCACCAGTAAGCGATTCTCCATTCGACCCGTCAATGATCTTTCCACGCAGAAATCCTTTCTGTCCAAAAACCTGAGAGACCATTAAAATTGTAACCAGCACTAAGAGCGTTTTTTTCATCCGTTTACACGTAAATCAATTATTGCTCAAAATTGCGGAGATTCAGGCAAAACATTGGAAAATAAATCTTTATGAATAGTTTAAATAATTGTTAATGTGGTGTGGAGAAAACATATAGAAATTAACCTGTGCATGGGAATGCCAGAAGATTAGGTTAATTGAAGCTTAATTCTGCTTTAAGCCAATCTGAAGAAAAATCAAAGTTGACCGGCATCGATCATCATTACGATCTGTTCAATCAACTTATCTTCACCGAGCGGATCGTATTCCGATTTAAGATTTGAACCGAAAACTCTGGCAATGGTTTGCCAGAATAAAGCTGAAAAATTGCCCTTCAGGTCCTGGAGAATTAAATATGTAGTATTGCCGGTTTCCCTGTCGATGAGCTTAAGAAGGATGCGGCCCTGTGTGATAGTGAGATTTTTGATATCATCTTCAAAATCATCCATCAGTTTTTTTTCAGAAATTTTAATGTATTCCTTTCTTTTCTTCTCACTTTTAATAGAAGCAAGATTGGTGTCAATATCCTTAAGTTTCGAGGCAGCCAGCTTTGCATAGGGGTACGTGATCTTGACGTTCCTTACCAGCCGGCGGTATTTCCAGTAATCCCAGCGGTTTTTAGGTCTATAGGATGAGTAGATGTTCACCTCCGGCAGATCGGAAACCAGGATGGTGTCACCGTCAATTATCCTGGCACGCATGATATAGTAATCATCCTTACTGCCTTCCTGGGCACACAGCCGTGCCGGCAGGATGATGAGTATAAAAAGAAGGGCTATGTTAATCCGCCAAATCATTGCCTGAGATCCTGGATTGGTTCATTTCATAATGTGAGTCAGTAATCAAATTTTTTGCCGAAATTGATTTTTCAGATCAAAAATGTACAGTTCCCATGGGAACATGCGCCGGCCAAGCCTCCGAAGCCCTTAATTGACGGGCTCATTTGCAAGGTAATAAAAAATTAACCTATTGTTAAGACAAAGCTTTTATCCGACACGAATTTTGAGTTTAATTTTACCGAATAAAATTTCATACGGTGAAAAAACAATTTGTGTTTGCATTTATATCCGGAGTATTGATCCTTTCTGCCTGTCAATGCGGAAACCAAAATGATGCTGTGGCACGGAACACCACATCAGTCGCAGAACCTCTGCCGGATTCTTCAAAACTCATCGCATTGGGAAGTTTATACAAAGAAAAGGTTTACCGGCATCTGGAGGAAGCGCTCCTGAATCCAGATTCCGTCATTAAGCTTGGACTATATCATAAAGGACTGAATTCGGTTCCTGGCCTGGTTGATACATTCAGGTACCTCAATTCACTCGGACTGTCCTGGAACAACCTGACAACATTTCCTTCCTCGGTGGGCAAACTCCGGTACCTTCAATCTGTGCATCTCAGCCATAATTCTTACAAAAAATTCCCCGTCGAGTTAACGGGTTGCCAACAGCTTCGTCAAATTCTTATCACTGACAATTCAATATCTTCCCTGCCCTCCGAAATAGGTCTGCTTACAAAATTGGTCGGGTTGGACCTCAGCCGGAATGAGATTGACAGGCTGCCCACTTCGTTTTATAAGCTCAGTAGTCTGGAGGTTCTCAGTCTCGACCGAAACCGGTTCACGTCTGTCGATCCCGGTATTGCAAACCTGAGCTCTCTGCGCAGGCTTGATCTCAGCCATAATCAGATCAGAAAATTACCTGAATCCATTTTTCTAATGAAGCTCGAACGTCTTTCACTCAAAGGAAATCCGATGACTGAAGGCTATATTGATGAACTGGAAAAAAGGATGCCGGAAACCAGAATTGAATTTTAATCCAGCATTTCCATTATTTTCTTCACAACATTTTCCGCCCCTTCACCGACCTGGGCAATGGTGGCATCGAGCATGTAACAGGGAGATGTGACCACCCTGTACTTCTCATCCACCAAAACCTGGCCATGTGTGGTGACCTTATGTTTGGCTCCAAGTTTTTCTAAACCCTTAATGGTCTCACTATCATCACCAATGGTGATAACCACATCGCCAAGAACCCGGGCAAGAATCACGGGTGAAATGCATAGTGCACCGATAGGTTTACCGGCCTTCACCATCTCTTTTATACAGGTCTCAACCTCAGGAAGCACATAAGCTTCGGGTCCGTCGAGGGCCCATGTTGAAAGGTTTTTCGTTGCACCGAAGCCACCTGGAAAGATGACGGCATCGCACGACGACGCTTCAAACTCAATGAGGCGGGTAATTTTTCCCCTGGCAATACGTGCCGATTCGACCAGCACATTCCTGGTTTGCTGCATTGGCGCACCGGTGAGGTGGTTAATTACATTATGCTGTGGAATGTCGGGTGCGAATATACTATATTCACCACCATTTTTTGAGATGGCATAGAGGGTAAGACACGCCTCGTGGATCTCTGACCCGTCGTAAACACCACAACCAGACAAAACGACAGCAAATTTTTTTGTGTTACTCATAATTTGGTATATTTTTAATTTTCTTATGCTAATTTAATCGTAAGGAAGGGGATACGAAAACCCGGAATACCTAAAATGGTGAAACAAGGTGAAGAGAACTTTTGTTGGAATCAATATCCTACCCGGCAGTACCTTTATTCAGCATCTTCGTAAAATTAAAAAGAAGCTGGAACCGGAAAAAATCCGATGGACCAGTCCTGAAAATTTTCATATTACCCTCCATTTCTTTGGCAATACAGGTGAGGAAGATATTGAAACCATAAAACACATTCTTGATGAGACATCGGAACAGCTTTCCACTTTCAGTTTCAGGGTGCAAGGGCTTGGCCTCTTCACGAATGTAAATCATCCACGGGTGGTATGGATGGGCCTGAAGGATACAGAGAAGTTAATAATCCTGAGGGACCTGTTTGAGGAACAATTGGAACAGCATGCGTTCAAAAAAGAAGATCGTCCTTTCCGGCCGCATCTTACCCTTGGCAGGTTGAAGAAAATCCACGACAGGCAAAATATGCAGGGCGTTTTGGAAGAATACAGGGATACGATATTCCAGGAGTGGATTGTGACGGAGTTGATCTACTTCGAAAGTATACTTACAGTGCAGGGCGCAGTTTACCAAGCATTGTCACGACACAGCCTGATGTATATCTGACCCGATCTCAGACTCCCCTTCCCTTGAAGATCGTTAAAATTGTATACAGCAATATCTTCACGTCGACGTAGAGCGACATATTCTCAATGTAGAGGATGTCGTAACGCAGTCGTTTGATCATTTGTTCAACATTTTCGGCATAGCCATATTTTACCTGACCCCAGGAGGTAATTCCAGGTTTTACCTTATGAAGGTGAACATAATGAGGAGCCTTCCTGATAATCTGGTCGATGAAATATTTACGCTCCGGCCTGGGACCCACTAATGACATCTCACCGCGGAGAACATTCAGAAAATTCGGGATTTCGTCGAGCCGGTATTTTCGCATAAACCTTCCGAAATTTGTAAGACGGTTATCCATTTTGCTCGACAGTTCGGGGCCGTTCTGTTCAGCATCGGTGTACATAGAGCGGAATTTAATGATCTTGAACGGCTTGCCAAACCTCCCTATACGTTCATGCGAATAAAATACCGGGCCGGGTGAGGACAGCTTAATACCGACAGTAAGAAATAACAGCAGAGGCATCGTAATGAGCAGCGACAGACCAGCAATGATATAATCGAGGAGTTGCTTGGTATTTGCCTGCCAGACAGGCATCAGGTCGTGTGATATCTGGATAAGCGGCGTGCCGAAAAGCTGAGTCATCTTCACCTTCCCCGAAAGAATATCGTCCATATCAGGAATGGCTTTTATAACCACATCATGCAACCCGAGTTTATTCAATATCCTTGTCAACTCATTATGCTCCGAAGTTTCCAGGGCTATGATGACCTCCTCAATCTTATTTTCGTTCATCACATGTTCAAGGTCTTTGAGACTACCCAAATGGGGCAGATAATCGCTGAGTTGGTAATGCTTCTTCTCATGGACATTTATGAATCCGACGATTCTATTCCCATACGATAGAGTTTCCTGTTCAAGTTCAAGAAATACGTCAACCGCCTGCAAATTGCTGCCTATCATGAGGGTGGGGAAACTTATGATCCGTTTTCTGATCTTTTCGGAAACATGGAGTGTGATGATGTACCTTGGAATGATGGTGAGGATAAAATGAATGCTGAAAAGTGCGCAAAATAAAAGGTAGTAGTTTCTATAGGTCTGGATCTCGTCATCAAGGAGTAACAGGAAGAAGAGTATAATAGTGCCTGTCAGTGTCTGAAGGAAAGTCTGAAGGATATCGTTTAACCTGGATTTTCTGAAAGTATCGCGGTAATAGCCCGACATGTGATATATTGCAAGCCAAAAGAGTGGAATGATCGCAAGTCCGAGGATGAAAGTATAAGACAAGGTGAGAGGGATATCATATCCGAATTTAAGAGGTTCGATATACACCTTTCTGAAAATAAAAAACGCCATCCAGCTAACCAAAGCTGAAAGGTAATCCCATAGCATATACTTAGTAAACTGTTTTTTACTTTTCATCGGTGACTGGTATGGATAAAACAGTTAAAAAACGGTAAAAAGCTTTTGAATGTTTTACAAAGTTAGCAATTTTAGAATGCAGTCATATCTTGCAAAACAATTTATGTAATATATTCTATATCAGTAGATTACATTTTAAATAATTAAAATTACCCAGGATTTCGCCGAAGCCTTTCAGGAAGCATATAATGATGAATCATTAGCATGTTCAGGATAACATCCTCATTATCATGGAGTTTAATACGGAAGAAGCTTGTAATGTATAGTATAGGGGGAAATCACGCCGGGTCGGTACTAATCCGGTTGACAATTTCAGTGGCTATTTTGTGGGTAATGATCCCGGCGATATATTGATCGGCAGGGAAGGACCTCTTCCTGATGAGCTGGAAGAAGGCTGTAAGATCTTCTTTCAGGTTGATGTCCTGCACATCATTTTTAATTCGGATTCCCGGGTGGTATGGCAGATCACTTTGACGGATCTCAATGATCTCCTTGCGGCTGTCTGACCGGATCATGGCATCGGACGAGAATATCTCAAGGATTTTTGAATCGTGGTCTGCATACTGATTCAGTGTCAATGCTGCAGATGATCCGTTGGTAAATTCCAGTCTGACAGTAATGAGTAAAGGGTTGGGTGCGTTGAAAGGCACTGATAATAATGCATATTTCCGAATAGATACCCTGTTCACGGAGAGGATGGAGATGATATCAAAATATAGTACTTCCCTGATGTGCTTTGCATTCACTGTATGAGAGCCGTTACAATGACTGTATATGCTTATGAATTCGGGATGGTTGCAGAATTTACGGCTGGTATCGAGTAAGGTGGTATTCAGGAAATGATGAGCCATGTAGAGGAGTACCCCGGCTTCTTCGGCGATTCTTATCAGTTTTTCCAGCTGGTGGAAAGGTAATTTCGGGTCGGGGTACAACAGTACATGCCTTGCGTTTTTCAGAATATCCCTCACCACGTCGAACGTCTGCTTTTCTTTTGATGTAAAGATTACAGCATCAGCAGAATCCGGTAAAAGGAGAGGATCGATAATCACGTCAGTGTCGAATGCATGGTTCAGAATCTGTTGATTGTCGAAGGGATTTTCGTCCCGGGTGGAGAGAACAACAGCCTCAGACCTACCTGCTGCCCTGGTATAGTTTTCCAGTTTCTGCGGTGTTCCGATGAGGGCTGTTCGTATCATGAGAATAGGGATATGCAGGCAAACTTAAACGATTTGTGGACATCACCGGATAAATAGTTGTCTTACTTTTCAACTATTTCTGTTGATAAAGTTAAATTTGCACTGCATTAGAAATTATGATGAAAGATACGTACCTTCATAAAGGATTAAGAAAGAAACTGGTTGGTCAGATCAAAGAGAAGGGGATTAGTGATGATGCGATTCTTGAGGCCATAAACACGGTTCCCAGGCATCGTTTCATGGACAGTTCATTTGTAAGGTTCTCTTACAGTGACCAGGCTTTTCCGATTGGGGCAGGGCAGACCATTTCGCAGCCATTTACGGTGGCATTTCAAACTCAGTTGTTGGAAGTAAGCCCAAGAGTCAAAGTGCTTGAAGTCGGTACCGGCTCCGGATACCAGACGGCCGTTCTGCTTGAGCTCGGAGCGAGGGTCTTTACCATAGAAAGACAGCGTGAATTGTTTCTTAAGAGCCAGTCCATCCTGTCAGAGCTGGGCTATATGGCTCGTTTTTATTATGGTGACGGGTATGAGGGCATTCCTGCGTATGCTCCGTATGACAGGATACTGGTTACTGCAGGAGCGCCGGATATTCCTGGAAAGTTATTCGACCAGCTGGCTGATGGAGGGATCATGGTGGTACCTGTGGGAGGGTCCGACGGGCAGAAAATGGTGAAGATCGTAAAAGAAGACAACGATCATTTCATTCGTACAGAACATGGAAATTTTGCTTTTGTCCCGCTGTTAAAGGGGAAATCAGGATAGGATGTCTAAAATGTCAGAAATTAAAATATTTCAATTCAATCCTTTTCAGGTCAATACCTACGTTGTATCAGACGCGTCGCGAGAGTGTGTCATTATTGATCCGGCTTGCCAGGACGGGAAGGAGAGGGAGATGCTGAGCAGCTTCATTGACGGTCACCAGTTACAACCCGTCTATGTTTTGAATACGCATGCTCACGTTGACCATCTTCCCGGGGTGGATTATTGCATAAAAAAATATGGCATACCCTTTTTACTTCACCGGGATGATAATGTTCTACTTGAACAGGCGGTAAACCAGGGACTGATGTTTGGCTTCGACATTGAGAAACCCCCGGTGCCCGATAAATTTCTTTCGGAAGGCGATATCCTTGCCTACGGACTATCTGCATTGGAAGTTCTGCATGTGCCCGGCCATTCACCAGGTTCGGTAGTATTCAAAAACAGCCGTGAGAATTTTCTTATTACGGGTGATGTGCTGTTCAACGGCAGTATCGGGCGAACGGATCTTCCGGGCGGGAATTATGATGCACTGATCAAAGGTATCCGGAACAAGCTGATGATCCTGGATGACAACTATGCGGTATACCCGGGTCATGGTCCTTCATCAACCATAGGAATGGAACGGAAACATAATCCGTTTTTGATATAGAGTTGTTAAACATGTAATGATAATTTATAATGAAAAGGCGAGGTATTACTTTTGCCGCACCTTCCCCAAAATTCTGTTTTAACCTTAACTGATAAAATATGTTAACAGATCGTTTTTCTGATCGTCACATCGGACCCCGGGACAGTGAAATCCAGGAAATGCTGGATAAGGTTGGAGCCTCTACCCTGGACGAACTGACAGATCAGACCCTTCCCCGTTCTATCCGGTTAAAAAGGCCACTGCGTATTGGCACCGGGCTCAGTGAATATGAATATCTACAGCATATACGGGAGATCGGAAAGAAAAACAAACTTTTTAGGTCATATATAGGCACTGGTTACTACGATACGGTGTCGTTGCCCGTCGTCCGGCGCAATATACTTGAAAATCCGGCCTGGTATACATCCTATACTCCATACCAGGCAGAGATCAGTCAAGGCAGACTGGAAGCCCTGCTCAATTTTCAGACCATGGTGACCGACCTCACCGGAATGGAGATTGCCAATGCCTCACTTCTTGACGAATCAACCTCAGCGGCTGAAGCCATGACCATGATGTTCAGCCTGAGATCACGCGACGCTGTGAAAACCGGCGTGAATAAATTCTTTGTCGACGTTAACCTATTTCCCCAGACGCTTGCAGTGCTGGAAACAAGGGCGAAACCTCTGGGCATTGACATTGTTATCGGCGACTTCAGAACCTTTGTTACCGATCCCGGCTTTTTCGGCTGTATGGTGCAGTACCCTGATGCAAACGGTGAGATCTTCGATTATAGCAAACTCGTAGACGATGCCCATAAGGGCGAAACACTGGTCGGGGTTATGGCCGATATCATGGCCCTGATCATGTTAAAATCTCCCGGAAGCTGGGATGCCGACATTGTTGTAGGTTCCACTCAGCGCTTCGGAGTTCCTATGGGATTCGGAGGTCCGCATGCAGCTTATTTTGCCACAAGGCTAAGATTCAGACGGAATATGCCCGGAAGGATCATCGGATTATCGGTTGACAGACATGGGAATCCTGCACTTAGGATGGCATTACAGACGAGAGAGCAGCATATCAAGCGTGAAAAGGCCACCTCAAACATCTGCACGGCAGAAGCTCTCCTGGCAACGATGGCATCGATGTATGCTGTGTACCATGGACCCGGTGGATTACAGAAAATTGCGGGACATATCCATTTTGCCACACAGGTACTTGTGGACCGACTCGTGGGAATTGGCTATAAGCAATTGAATAAAAATTATTTTGATACCATAAGGATCAGCCTTCCCGAAGGAATTCAAACGGAGCAGATCCGGAAAATTGCCCTGGAAAGTGAGATAAACCTTCGGTATAACAGTGATGGAACCATTAATATCAGCCTTGATGAAACGGTGGGAACCGTTGAGATAAATAAACTTATCGAAGTATTTGCAAGGGTTGTAAGAAAAAAATTTAAAAGTGTAGATGCTCTGGGCTCTTCATATGGTTTCAAAAGTGAATTTCAACGTAATTCGGAATACCTTACGGCAGATGTATTTCAAAAATACCACTCAGAAACCGATCTGATGAGGTATATAAAGATGCTTGAGCGAAAGGATTTTTCCCTGGCACATTCGATGATCTCACTCGGCTCGTGCACGATGAAGCTTAACGCGGCGAGTGAGCTTTTCGCTTTTTTGTGGCCTGAATTTGCCGGCATTCATCCCTTTGTCCCCATCGATCAGGTGGAAGGCTATCATCAGCTTTTCAATGAGCTGGCAAAGGATCTGCGAGAGATTACCGGTTTTGAGGAGATTTCTTTCCAGCCCAATTCTGGTGCTGCCGGTGAGTATACAGGGTTAATGGTGATCCGGGCGTATTACGAAAGCAGGGGAGAAGGGCAGCGAAACATCGTACTTATTCCCGCCTCCGCACACGGAACCAATCCGGCAAGCGCCGTTATGGCTGGTATGCAGGTATTTGTTGTGAGATGTGATGAAAAAGGGAATATTGATATCGATGATCTCAGGAAGCTTGCTGTGGAGAACCGGGATAAGCTGGCTGGATTTATGGTCACATACCCTTCCACACATGGGGTATTTGAGGAGGGAATTAAAGAGATGACGGCCATTATTCATGAAAACGGCGGTCAGGTTTATATGGACGGTGCAAATATGAATGCGCAGGTCGGACTTACGAATCCTGCCATTATTGGCGCCGATGTTTGTCATCTGAACCTTCATAAAACCTTTGCCATTCCACATGGCGGCGGTGGTCCCGGAGTGGGTCCCATTGCCGTGGCAAGACATCTGGTGGAATTCCTGCCCGCACATCCTGTGGTGAGCACCGGTGGTATCAAAGGCATTCCTGCTGTGGCAGCCGCCCCATATGGCAGTGCCAGCATTCTGAGCATTTCGCATGCCTACATCAAAATGCTTGGCGGTGAAGGTCTGACGAAATCAACCAAGGTGGCAATCCTCAATGCAAATTATATTGCGGTGATGCTGAAGGAAGAATTTAAAACCGTATATACAGGAGAGCATTGCAGAGTTGGTCATGAGATGATCCTGGAATGCAGGAACCTGAAACAGGACGCCGGAGTCACAGAAGCCGATATTGCAAAAAGACTGATCGATTACGGCTTTCATGCTCCCACTCTATCTTTCCCCGTGCACGGAACGCTTATGGTGGAACCGACTGAAAGTGAATCCCTGGCCGAGCTGAATCGCTTCATCGATGCAATGAAGTCGATATATGCGGAGATCATGGAAATTAAGGACGGAAAAGCCGACAGAGAGGACAATGTACTCAGAAATGCACCGCATACCGATGGTGAATGTACATCAGATGGGTGGAACCATAAATATGGACGTGAAAAGGCGGCATTCCCGAGACCATGGATAAGGATCAACAAATTCTGGCCTTCTGTAGCCCGGGTGGATGATGCCTACGGCGACAGAAACCTCGTATGTACCTGTATTCCGATTGAAGAATACAGGCGATCGTTGTGAGGTAGTCCATGGAGTTAGTCGGACGTTCATTCCATCGTGTACACAGGAAATTATTATTTTTGGTTGGCACCAGTCCGTGGAGGCGCTCCAGGGCAAACAACGGGATATGCCAGGTTTGTAAACTACACTGAAGGTGGGAATAATTATTTGACCCCTTCCTGACGATATTAGTAAGACTTCAAAGCTCTTCACGGAACAATGTCTTCTTTCCCTTATTTTGATTCAGTCAGTTATACCACTGATAATTTGGATATTCAGGAATTAATTCTATTTTTGATGCAAGAGTTTATCCAATGGAAAGACTGACCCCTGAGGAAATATTTAACGGCATCAGACGCGAGGACAGGAGGATTTTGCTGAAGATATATAAGACCTACTATCCCTCTGTGCGTCATTTTGTTCGGTCGCATAACGGCAGTGAGGACGATGCCCAGGATGTCTTTCAGGATGCCATGGTGATCATTTATCTTAAAGTTAAGAAGGCCAATCCCGTCCTTACCTGTACTTTCGGCGTGTATCTTTTTTCCATTAATAAATACCTGTGGTATAAAGAGCTTAGAAGACTTCATGTGCGCTCATATCAGATCCTTGATCTTGATGAATTTACTGATTATGAGGATAATTTCATGAATGAATTCATAAAGATGGAGAAACGCAAGCTTGTTCTCGATCATTTTTATGAGATGGGTGAAGATTGTCAGAAAATACTAACTTTATTCTTACAAAATACGCCGGTGGACCGGATAACTATGATCATGGGGTATTCATCGGACCAATATACGCGTAATCGAAGGACAAGATGCAAGGAATTGTTAGTGGCGAGGGTTTGGAACAGTCCACGGTACAAGGAATTACGAAATGAAGCATACAAAGAGGATTCAAAAATACCTAGATGGTGAAATGTCGGAGGAGGAAATCCGGTCATTTATGGATGACCTCCGGAAGGATAAGGGTTTACGGGGGCAGTTTGACCTTCACCAGTTAATTGACCATACTCTCAGCCAGCCGAATGAGATGCGATTCAGGCGTAAAATCAGGGAGATCATTTTTCGTGAATCCGAAATGGATACGTCAGGTAGCAATGGTTGGTCACGAGGCCTTCATACTCCCGGGAAGAGGATCATCATTTATCTTGGTACAGCGATAGCAGTAATCATCCTGCTCTTCATGTATCTATACAATGATCATCACATTACACCGGATAAGCTGTATTCAACGTATTTTACCAGGTATACGCAGGATGTCATGATACGCTCCAGTCATACCAGTGAAAGAAATCCACTGTCAGTGGCTGTTTTCTACTATCTCGAAGAGGACTACAACAAGTCGGAGGCCTTATTTACCGAACTTCTTGATGCAGACAGCACAAACGTTTCCGCCCGCTTCTACAAGGGGTTGTCGGAAATAGCTTTGGGAAATTTCAGTACAGCATCTGAAGACTTCAGTTCACTCCTGAATCTTGACTTTAGTTTTTATCAGGAACATGCGCGTTGGTATCTTGCATTATGCTATCTGAAAATGAATCAAACCAATGAGGCGGAAGGATGCTTCACTGAGTTGAAAAATCAGAATTCTGTTTACGCCGAGCGTTCTGAAAAAATTCTTCAAATTTTATCTGATTGTAAATAATTAATAGTCAGATCCTTAAAATTTTTTTCTCACTATTTCTTCATTTTTTTTGATTTCATTAGCTGAGATTTAACTGTTTTTCACATTAAGGGGTGAAAGCAATTAAAACTCATCATCATGAAAAACGGAATCAATAAGGTTACACTTGTCGGGCATGTGGGCGATGATCCCCGGCTTACCCAGTTTAATGACAATAGTGCTGTCGCTCACTTTTCTCTTGCCACGGATGAGGCATACACCGACAAAGAAGGCAAATCGGTAAAAAAAACGGAATGGCATCGCGTGGTAGCCTGGAATAAACAGGCTGAAATTGTGAAGAATTATGTTAAGAAGGGTGATCCTCTGTACGTGGAGGGAAAGATCAGGACCTCGTCCTGGGAGGACAAGGAAGGGAACAAGCGTTATTCCACTGAGATTTTCTGTGAGAACTTCCTGTTTCTCACCTCGAAACAAAACTAAACTGCCGTAAAGAATTGGGGTTAATGGATGGTTAATTTTGGGGTAATTTCATTCATTAATTGCTACTGCCGGATGTTCACATCCGGCAGTAGTTTTTTTTCCGACATTGTTATTTTGTTTGATCTTTTTTAGCTTACATGTGTTTTACTGGTTATCCCAAGTGTAATCTGACGGATTATCAATGCCGGTATCTGGAAATGATATACAGGAGGATATTTTATTCTCAATTTTAGGACGCAGATTTTGGGTCGAGAAATGCGAGGCTTATAAATATTTGTCAGACAAGTTAATACCCTATTTTTGCAATATTATTGGTGATAAAAATTCTAAAAATTAATTTTATTGCTACATTTGCAGGGGGAAAAAAGATTGACTTTTATCATGTTTTATGCTGTGAAATTGCAGCAAATACTTGGAGTCGGATAAAAAAGAGATTAATTTGATCAGTTTGAACATACGAGTCAATCTAAACCTGATTCTTTATGGACATAAACGGTAGAAACTTTACCAAATTCCTTGAGCGCGAAAAGGAATACCTGGAACAGAACGGGCCTGAAATAAAAGAAAGACAACACGCCAGGGGAAAACTCACGGCAAGGGAGAGAATTGAGATTCTTTTTGATGAAGGGACCTTCGAAGAAATTGATGCATTCAGCACTCCAGCCAGCAGTTCTTCGGGTTTTGGGAAAATGAGTCTGAATTATGGTGACGGGGTCATTATCGGTCACGGAAAGATCAGTAATCGCCTTGCCTTTGCCTATTCACAGAATTTCAGTGTAATGGGTGGGTCATTGGGACTGGTACATGCGACAAAAATTGCCAAGATCCAGGATATGGCGCTCAAGATGGGTGCCCCCATTATCGGTATCATCGATTCGGGCGGTGCCAGGATTCAGGAGGGAGTTGCGAGCCTTGCCGGATATGCTTCGATATTTTACAGAAATGTGCAAGCATCGGGGGTGATACCCCAAATTTCTGTGATAATGGGACCAGCGGCCGGCGGAGCGGTGTATTCACCTTCAATCACTGATTTTGTTTTTATGACGAACAAAACCAGTTATATGTTTGTGACGGGTCCGAATGTGGTAAAGGAGGTCCTTAATGAGGATGTCAGTTTTGAAGATCTTGGCGGAGCCGAGGTACATGCCAAAAAGAGCGGAGTGGCTCAGATGATCTATGAGGATGAAGAAAACACCCTATTTGGAGTTAAAAAGCTTCTTTCCTATCTGCCTTCCAATAACCTTGAGAACCCTCCTTCTACAGAATTTATTGATCAGCAGTCGAAGTCAGCAGAGGAGAAGCTGAGAGACACTGTCCCGGATGATGCCAATAAGCCTTATGATATCAAGGATGTCATTAATCTAATACTAGATAAAAGCAGTTTTCTTGAGATATCTGAATATTACGCACAGAATATTGTTATCGGCTTTGGCAGGCTCGAAGGCAAAACGATTGGCATTGTGGCCAATCAGCCGAAAGTTCTCGCTGGAACCCTCGACATTAACTCTTCGATGAAAGCTGCACGTTTTGTACGTTTCTGTGATTCGTTCAACATCCCCATCCTCACGCTGGAGGATGTACCCGGATTTCTGCCGGGTTTAGACCAGGAACACAGCGGCATCATCAGGCATGGTGCAAAACTATTATATGCATACGCAGATGCTACAGTGCCAAGGATTACTGTGATCCTTCGTAAATCATACGGAGGGGCATATTGTGTGATGAACAGTAAGAATCTCGGGGGCGACTTCAATTTTGCATGGCCTACGGCAGAGATAGCCGTGATGGGCCCTGAAGGGGCTGTTGCCATTTTGTATAAGAGGGAGCTTTCTGAATCGGATGATCCTGAGAAACTGCGTAAAGAACTGGCACTTCAGTACAGGAACGAAATCGCCAATCCATATATCGCCGATGAGAGGGGATATATTGATGAGGTCATCGATCCTGCCATAACCCGTCAAAAACTTATCAACGCTTTTGAAGCTTTAGAGAATAAACATGTGAATGTTCCTTCCAGGAAGCACGGAAATATTCCTCTATAAATCCATCGTATGAAAATTAAAAGCATACTCATTGCCAATCGTGGAGAGATCGCGGTAAGAGTTATTCAAACTGCAAAGAATATGGGTATCAAAACGTGGGTTATCAAGACCGCGAAAGAGCCCTATGCTTACTATTTACGGGAGGCTGATAATGTGATTGATTTTACGGAAAGACTTGACGACGTTGCCGAGTTTCTCGATATCGAAAATATTATTAAGGCAGCAAAGGAAAATCATATCGATGCCGTTCATCCCGGGTATGGCTTTCTTGCAGAAAGCCCTTACTTTGCAAGGCGATGTAACGAAGAGAAACTGGTATTCATCGGGCCGTCGCCTGATGCCATATATAAAATGGGAAACAAAACCATTGCCAAAGAACTGGCCAGGGAGCAGCAGGTACCTCTTCTTGATGGCAGCAGGGGAAATGTTGAATCCGCTGAGGAAGCAATTAAAATAGCCAATCAAATTGGTTACCCGGTCATTCTTAAAGCTGCAAGCGGAGGCGGTGGCCGCGGCATGAGGATCGTTGAAAATGAGAAGGACATCATGAAGATGTTCAAAATGGCCAGCTCTGAGGCAGATAAGGCTTTCGGCGATCCTTCGTTATTCATTGAAAAATATATCAGAAATCCCAGGCATATCGAATTCCAGATTTTCGGTGACAAAAGTGGTAGCATCATTCATCTCGGTGAAAGGGAATGTTCAATTCAGCGAAAACATCAGAAACTCATTGAGGAATCTCCATCGTCGGCACTTTCGCCCGAACTCAGAGAGACGATGGGCAATGCTGCAGTCAAGATTGCTAAATCGGTTAAGTATTACAGTGCTGGCACCGTAGAATTTCTACTGGATGATAAATCCAACTATTATTTCATGGAAATGAATACCAGGATCCAGGTTGAGCATCCTGTTACCGAAATGGTGACCGGCCTGGACCTGATTGAATGGCAGATCAGAGTTGCCCAGGATGAACAACTGCCCTTGAAGCAAAAAGACGTGAATATTAACGGCTGGGCAATCGAATACAGGATAAATGCCGAAGATGTACAGGCAGGCTTCTCTCCAAGTCTTGGCACAGTCGAAAAGATTTCTTATCCAAGAAGTAAGAACATTCGCATCGATTCTGGAGTAACGGAAGGTTCCCTGATCACTCCCTATTTTGATTCCATGATCGCCAAACTCATTGTACATGGAGAAACCCGTGAAAAGGCGATCTCTTACTCAGGTAACGCCCTGAAAAAACTGTGGATTAAAGGGTTGAAGACGACGATACCTTTTTGCAAAGCTGTCCTCGCGAATAAAAATTTCAGGAAAGGGAAATACGATACTTCATTCCTGATAACTGAAATGAAAACACATCATTTTCAGGATCCTGATGAGGAAATGCTTGCTGCTTTCTTTGCCACCTACGATTTTGTCAGGGAAATGGACAGTGAAGAAAAGAGGGTTGTTGACTTTGATAAAGGCAAAAATATGGCTCCCTGGGTACTGAAGAAAAGGCTTCGGTCTCTTTAAAATACTTTAATTATGAATGGTCAAAACAGTAAAACATCAAGGGATAAGTTTATTGCATGCACCGCCGGGAGTAAGAAATTTGAAATCTCAAATCCTCTCAGCGACAGGGTGAAAGTTAAGGGCAAGAGACTTGACATCAAGGTAATTGAAGATCCGGAGGGTTTTTCCTATATAATCTATAAGAACAAAAAGTACCAGGTAGAGATTCTTGAGAAAAATCAGAATAGATACACAGTGATGATCAATGGTGTCTGGTATTCTTTTACTATTGAAACACCTATCTCCTATAAACGAAGAAAAACACTCAGTAAAAGTGGCTCCTCATCGAGGGTCGAAATCATCAATGCCCCCATGCCAGGTAAGATTCTGGATATTATGGTAGAAGAAAACAGTGAGATCAAACAGGGTGAGCCCCTGTTTATCCTGGAAGCCATGAAAATGCAGAATGAGATTGTATCCAATGTTTCGGGACGTATCACAAAGATCAATATCAAGCAGAATGATTCCGTGATGAAGGACGATGTAATGCTTGAGATTGAGAAATCGTGATCAGGAATTCGCCATTTCACCAATTATTTTATTGATCACCTCCGACTCTGTCAGGCCCAGAGCCCTGATTTGTTTTGGTATGATGCTTTCCCTGCTCATTCCCGGTACTGTGTTGATCTCCAGAAAATAAAGATCTCCCTCGCGGAGAATGAAATCCACTCTCACGAGTCCCCTGCAAAAAGTAAGATCATAGATGTCGGATGAGAGCTGCTGGCAGCGCTTTGTCACCTCGTCGGGAATTCGTGCCGGTGTGATCTCTTCAGCCATGCCTTCGGTGTACTTGGCTTCAAAATCGAAAAATTCTTTTTTGGAAACCACTTCCGTCACGGGGAAGAGGATTTCCTCCTCGCTCGTCTTAAAAATGCCGCAGGTGAGTTCCGTTCCGCCGATAAATGATTCAATGAGTACTTCATCATCTTCGGCAAAGGCATTCCTGATTGCTTCTTGCAAATCCCCAATCGCATTGACCCGCGAAGTGCCGAAACTCGATCCGCCGCTATTGGGTTTTACAAAGCATGGAAGCCCCAGTTTATGGGTAATATCGGCAGGTTCTGGTTGGCTTTCTTTTGTGATGAGCATCGATTCAGCCGTCAAAATTCCTGAATTCTTCAGGTACATTTTGCAGACATATTTATTAAAAGTAAGTGCGGACGAAAGCACACCTCCTGTATTATACCTGATTTTCAGCATATCCAGTAAGGCCTGTATCTTGCCGTCTTCACCCGGCGTGCCATGTATCATGATGTAGGCAAAATCAGGGCGTATACGGCCGGCCGCCGTCATGAAACTAAAATCATTCATGTCTACGTCCGTTTCTTTTCCGTCTTCAACAATGGCCTTCCAGTTCCAGCCTTTGACAACGACGGTATACGAAATATATCCGGAGCTATTGATAAGCTGACTAACCTGTTCGGCGCTTTTTACGGAGATCACATATTCGGATGAGGTTCCGCCTGCTAGGAGGGCAATGACTTTTTTCATCAGGTCGAAATTTTTGCAATGTTAATGAAAATTAGTGAGAGAAGGTCCGGGAGTTATTCAGAAATTTCTCTGCCCGAAACGTATCTTCTCCATTTCTCCAGCACCGTGTTCATATCATCGGGCAGCTCCGAATCGAAGAGCATTTCTTTGCCTGTCGAAGGATGTTTAAATCCAAGTGACTTTGCATGGAGTGCCTGCCGGGGCAGTTCAGTGAAGCAGTTCATGATAAACTGGCGGTATTTTGTAAAGGTAGTGCCGCGCAGGATCTGGTCACCGCCATAATCCTGATCGTTGAAAAGCGGATGCTTAGAATACTGAAAATGTACCCTGATCTGATGCGTTCTGCCGGTTTCCAGCCGGCATTCCACCAGATTTACATAGTCAAACCTTTCAAGTACCCGGTAATGGGTGACGGCAGGTTTTCCTTCCGAACCATCAGCAAAGACGTACATTTTTTTACGATCACGAGGATTCCTGCCGATATTTCCGGTTATCGTGCCTTCATCTTCTTCCATATTTCCCCAAACAAGTGCCTGGTATGTCCTCTTTGAGGTTTTATCGAAAAACTGCCTTGCAAGTTTATGGACAGCGATTTCGTTCTTGGCTATCACCAGCAGTCCTGAGGTGTCTTTATCTATGCGATGTACCAGGCCGGGCCGCATTTCACCCGACTGAAAAAGCGGATTGTCACTCAAATGGTACATCAACGCGTTAACCAGTGTTCCCGTGAAATTTCCGAAGCCAGGATGCACCACCATGCCTGGTGCCTTGTTCACTATGAGGAGGTCATCATCCTCATAAATAATGTTGACAGGGATATTTTCAGGCAACATCTCGATTTCCCTTGGAGGGTGAGGCAGTACTATGGAGATGATGTCGGAAGGTTTTATCTTGTAATTCGCTTTTACGGATTTATCGTTGACGATAATGTTTCCAGCTTCTGCAGCTGCCTGAATTCTCGTTCTTGATGTATGCTCAAGACGGTTAAACAGGAACTTGTCGATCCTGATCAATGCCTGACCCTTGTCTACTTCGATGTGGTAATGTTCGTATAATTCCTGGTTTTCATTTGTTTCATCATGCATGAAGGCAGTGTTAATGATTTATGATCACTTTCCTTGTAGAATGCCTCCCTGTCAGGGAATTGGAAAGCACCACAAAGTATACACCAGCTTTGTAATCGCCGGTGAAAATACTTCTGACTGATGTGGGATCGTATTCACCCAGAAGCCTGCCCGTGATATCAAACAGAGAGAGTTTACAATCTGCAAGATGCGGGGAGTCTGATTGAAAATATAAATATTGGTCGGCCGGCACCGGAAATACTGTGAATGCTTCCTTGGTAGCCAGCGGGTCTTTGATACTTCCGGTTCCTGTAAGTGGTTCCGGGCTCATATACGGTCTTACCATTAGTGAACCCTTAAACTGACTGTTGACCCAGCCGTTACCCGTATTGTAAAAGATATCGCTGCTATGATTCCGGTTCAGATCCATTCCGATATTTGACACTTTGTCGACCGTCTTGGTCCATCCGACATAAAAGATCCCTGATACTGGAACAGGGTAATCAAGTGGATATCGTACAAACTTGTTTATTTTTCCACTATACCGGATCTTTTCTCCCAGCTTATTGTAAATGAGGTTGCCGGGTTTACCCCCATTATCATCCCACACACAGAGGTAGAAATAATACTGTAGGTTAAGGCTGTCGAGGACCTGGTTGAAATACATATCGATCGCCCGAAGGCTGTCGGCAACAAAAGATTCATATTTAACTGCCACTGACGCATTCCTGGTGCCCTGCCCTCTGAGTCCATACCCTGCCTCTGCTGTACCATCATCCAGAGCATAATAGTTGTCGAATACCTGGTTGTAATTCAGTGTATCGTTGGGTTTGAAGTCGAATACATCGGTTTTGAGGATCGCCCGGACATTGAACGAGGCGGTCTGACGACCTGATTCGAAGTCGAACGGATAATTATAACCATACAGGTAATTTATACTGTCACCCGCTTCCAGATCGTTGGCAACCGGTATAGCTTTATATACGAAGCCTGTGCTGATATCCGTGATTTCAAGCGCTTTCGTTACATTTCTCGTGATGGTATCGTGGTTCATAATGATCGCCGGGATAAAGGCGGAAATCTGTGTGGCATACGCTGTTTTGAGATGGCGCCAGGGGATGGATTCATAATTTTTAAGCAGTGAGCGCAGCGGGGTAATGAAAGCCACGTCCCTCAATATGGTATCAGCGAAATTTCTTCCTTTGTTGAGGTATACATAATCGATATGCCAGTGGTCGACGTTTGACCGGAGATCAGGATAATCGTTGTTTTCGGTCTGACTTGCGTAGTTGAAGAAGCGGAACCGAAATCCCTTCTTCAGGTATGATGTGTCGATGACAGGGATCATCACCTGCCGGAATGGCCGCAGGCTGTCGCCGGGCACCGTCCATATCCTTCCCCAGCTGTCAGGGCCGGGATTGAAAAATTCGAGGCAGAGTGAATCTCTGGCATCAGGCATCTCTCCCAATCCTTTGGGTTGGAAAAAGAAACTCAGGTATACACTATCTCCGGGCGAGAGGTCAAGATTCACCGGCTGTGAAGTCAGGTAGTCGGCGACATAAGGGTTCGTACCGGCATGGGTGTATTCCGTGCCGTCGAAATTGTATGCATCCAGAGTAGCCACGCCGGCTGTCACTGGAAAAACAGGATAGGTATTGTTAATGAATGCAAAGTTATCGCTCCACAAGTGAGGGTTGGGTTCTACTATTGAATTTGAAAAGTCATCGATGAAGGGTAATTCGAGGGTATCGGCAGTGGCAGTTTTCTTCGGGGCAGGATGAGCATGGTAAAATGCGGCAGCCACCGGATTACCTGATACGGGCAGCAGGATTTCCTGTGCATACAGGAGGCCCGTAACCGGTAGCAAAAGCAGCAGAAAAAGAAGTATACGTTTAATTGAATATATCATCCTGAATATCCTCATCATTTTCAATGGCCAGGGTATCGGTCGCCGGCAGTTTGGTCGAATCTATGGTCAGCCAAACATCTACATTCGCACCGAGATGAATGGTATTCCCCTCCTGAAATTCCGGTCTTTGCCTCCAGATGAAGGCATTGGCAGTATCCACTTCGTTGGTGACATGGTTATCGTAGATCACTGCATTGATATTCAGGTACCTGTCGGCCAGCATATTACGCGCAGTAAACAGGCTAAGGCCAACGAGATCGGGAACTGCCGTTGTCTCCTCGCTCAGTCCTCTACCCAGAACGAGATCGATGTTTGATCCTTTCAGGACCCGTGCACCGGGTTCTGCCAGTGTATCGTTGATCCGCTGTTCCAACACGCGGTTCATGAACATATCGGGTTTATACGACAGCTTTCCCAGGTTGAGGCCATACGATTCCAGCGTGGAACGGGCTTGTCGAAGCGAAACGCCGGTTACAGCCGGCATGGTCACCTTTTCAGGATTTATCGCGTTCATTGTCAGATATATGCGTCGATATTCCTTTACTTTTGATCCCGGTTTGGGATTTTGCCTGGCTACGCTTCCTCTCGGAAGTTCCTTGTAAAAAATGGAGTCAGTGACTTTATACCGGAGATTTTTGGAGTCGAGGATTGACTCAACTTCTTCTCTGTTGAGCCCGGTCAGATCAGGAACTGTAATTGCCTGTCCGTGATGTGTATAAATCCTGAGCCAGATGAGGGTTCCTGCAAAAATGACGATGACGATCGCCACTGCGATCAGGAGATTTTTCAGGAAGGTTTTTGAAATCAGGAAGTTCAGAAAATTCATAGGGTTCATTTTATTACCCGACAAAGATAATTAAATCCGTTTTATTCATCTGCAGATTCACGGATGAATAAAGTCTTGCAGCAATACCGCCGGCTTTGTCAATGAGACGGTTGTTCACTCGTTTCAGGATGTCGGCATGTTTTTTATGAACGGAATTTTTCAATAAAAGGTATATATGTCAGGAGAATATTTTCAGCGGATGGTAAAGGCTGTCGCGTTCAACGGGTACTTTTTTGCTGCCTTTTACCAGCCTGACAATTTCCTCCACCGTCATACCGGGATTCTGCTCTTCCGCACCGGCCATGGTATATATTTTTGTCGTGTCGTTAATGGTACCATCAAGGTCGTCCACACCGAAAGACAGAGCCAGGGTAGCATTTTCCTTACCGATCATAGGCCAGTAGGCTTTGATGTGAGGAATGTTATCGAGAAAGATCCTGGAAACCGCGTAATTCCTGAGGTCTTCAGGGAAGGATACTTCGCCTGTCTCGGAAAGGGCATTGTTCATGCTGCGGTATTTGAGGGGAATAAAGGCGTTGAATCCGGAGGTAATATCCTGGAGGTCCCTGAGCCTGTTGAGATGATCGATTCGCATGCTATAATCCTCAAGATGTCCGTAAAGTATGGTTGCATTCGTTGGCAGCCCAAGCTCGTGTGCTGTCCTGTGTATCTCAAGCCATCTTGCCGAGCCGGTTTTGTCGGGGCAGATCTTTTCCCTCAGGCCCTCATCGAAGATTTCAGCTCCCCCTCCCGGCATTGACTGGAGACCTGCCTCTCTGAGGAGGGTGAGTGCATCTTTTACATCCATCCTCGATTTTCTTGCCATATGGTCGATTTCTGCTGCGGTGAAGGCTTTTATATGGATATGCGGAAGTTCTTCCCTCACCAGTCTGAGCATTTCCGCATAGTATTCAACTCCCCTGGAAGGATGAACGCCACCGACTATATGGATTTCAGTCACATCACTCTGACGGTATTCAGCAACGAGTTTCCTGATGTCGTCGAGGCTGTATTCCCAGGCTCCTTCTTCATTGATGTTCCGTGAATAGGAACAGAACAGGCAATGATGGATACATATATTCGTAGGTTCAAGGTGAAAATTCCGGTTAAAATATACGAACTGTTCATTATGTTGTTCGCGGCAGTGATCAGCAAGCAGACCCAGCAGAGATAGTTCGAATTCACTAAAAAGAAACAGCCCTTCTTCAGTGGTAATGCGTTCTTTGTTCAATATTTTACGGGTGATCTCATCCTTTTTCCCCTTCAGTCCCTTCAAGAATATTTCCTTCTCCATTCCTATGATGTTTTTACAAGTCCCGTTTTCGTAATGATGCTTGATTCCTGGTATGTTTCGTAATCGGTATTTATCTCCCACAAATTATGGTTGGTATTTTCCAATATATTTTCGGCAGCGAGGATTCCCATGAATATGCTGTGATCCTGATTATTATATTTATACGCTCCATATCGCCCAATTGCCTGTAGGTTCTGAATTCCTTCCAGGTATTCTTCAATTGGTTTCAGTTTATCCTTGTATCCCCGGAAATACACCGGATAACATCTTGGGATCCGAATCACTTTCCCATCTTCCACTTCCGCGTCACCGATAAGCCCGGTCTGTTTGATCTCCATTTCTGCCATAGTGATATAATCCTGATCACTCAGCTGCCATTCCGGATCTTCGAAATTGCACCAGTATTCCATGCAGAGTATGGATGATTCCTCCTTGCCGTATAACTGGGGTACCCAGTTCCTGAAGTTTGTAATCCTGCCTGTTTTCAAATTGGCAGAATGAATATAGAGCCACTGGTCAGGAAACAATTCGGTTTTATTGATCTTAAGGTAGACGAGTACAGTATTCCTGAAGCGGAGTGAATTGGCAAATTCCCTGATATCATAAGGTGTTTCCGGCAACCTTGTCACCAGGAGGGAGATGGGCATGGATGAGATCACCTGGTCATAGTTGATGGTCTCGCCGCTGGTTAGCTGTAGTCCCGTTACCACATGTCCGGAGGTTATTACCTTCTCAACGCCTTTATTGAGGTAAATGTTACCACCGTTTTCACGGATGGTTTCCGCCATTTTCTCATAAATCCATCCTGTGCCATTTATGGGATAAGCAAACTGGTCGACGAGGGTCTGGTGTTTGTTGTTCTTCCCCTGGAAGATGGCATTTTTGATGGCTTCAAACAGCGATAGTTTTTTGATACGTTGTGCAGCGAAATCCTTGTCAAGATCTCTGCAGCTGATGCCCCAAAGTTTCTCGCTGTAGGTTTTAAAGAATATTTTGTAGAGACGTTTTCCGAAGCGGTTTGATACCCAGTTTTCAAAGGTGCCGTCGTCGGGGGCGGGGAAAATACGCTGTTTTACATAGCTGAGAACGCAAAGCACGGCTTCAAAGATTCCCAGCCCTTTGAGTGCATTTCCGGCTTTGATGGGATAATTGAAAAAAGAGTTTTTATAGAAGATCCTGGTTTGCCGGTTCACAATATCAAAATCCTTGCCCGCTACCTCGAGCCATAAGCTATTGATTTTGGGGTCTTGACTAAAAAATCGGTGAGGCCCGAGATCCACTCTCTGGTTGAAGATGTCTATCGACCTGGCCAGTCCACCAATATGGGAGGAAATTTCGTACAGATCGAGCTGGTCGGTTTTTCCCTTCTTAATTGCTTTGGATAATTGATAGGCAGCGGTTATCCCAGCCGGCCCGGCGCCAATGACAGCTATTCTCATCTATTGCTGATGGATTTATTCGAACGCAAAAATATGAATAATTACCAAGTTATCAATTATAAAGCGTCGGCATACTTCCTGAACTGCTGTGCTTTTTGCCGGTCACCGCGACGTTCAAGGATGCTGGCAATAGAATAGTATGCGTCACGGTACTGCGGATTTAGCTCCAGAGACTTATTTAAATAACTCAAAGCCTGGTCGTCATTGCCCTTCATCATATATGAGATGCCGAGGTAGTAAAATCCCTGGGAATTTTTAAAATTGATCTTGATGACCTGGCTAAATATGGTGATGGCGCGTTCAATCAACTGCAGATCCTTTTTTGCACTGGCTTCCATCAGATAGGAATAACCGATAAGGTTAAGTGCTTTATCATAGTCGGGATAGAATGACAGGAGGGTCTGTAGTTTCTGGCGTGCCAGATCAAACTGATTTACAAGGATATATCCGTGTGCTACACTGAGATAGGCTACCTCGTTATGTTTATCATAGGCAATAGCTTTTTCAAGCAAACCTAAACCTTCCATAACCTCTAGGTTATTCTTGTTTCTGACGCCTTCATTCATTTTACGGACACCATTATAATCATCCCGGTTATCACGCTTCACCACGGCGCATACAGGAACATCATCCACCATTACCTCATACACTGTATTCTTCGGAGGCCAGACACCATTCCTGATCTGCCAGGGATCGATATAGTTCATGAAAAATACCGCATAGTCCCAGTCGTAGATTCCCCGATCGTAATATCGGGTATATGGCAGGGAAACCGTATCGGCATCATGCCTGAAATAATATGAAATCGTTGCTGAAGGAGCATTTGAAATGATTACGGTGTTCTTTTTCCTCTGAGGCAGAAGATCCTCCTTTATCCATTCGGTCCCGGGTTTCAGGCTGACCAGGTAATAATCGGTCTCGTATTTTTTAAAGGCTTTATCGACACCACCCACCAGTTGATTATAATATATATACTGCAGTGGAAAATTTCTGAAAATATGAATTACCGGGCCGGCCATGGAAACGATGATCAATAAAATAATTCCTTGTCTGAGCCAGCGGTTTGAAAACATATCCCTGACCCAGATAATCCCTATTGAGGTTAATGCAACCATGGGCGGATAAATAAAAAGAACATGGCGCCAGCCGCCGTACACGTTTGATCCTTTATAGATAATATATGCAACCGGAAAGAGAGAGGTAAAGTACAGGAGAAAGATCCAGAATGCATGTACCGTATCTTTTTTCTTATGGGCGATAAAAAGCGGGACCAGGAAGAAGATAAGAATAACAAGGGGTACGGTGATGATGATATTTTTCGGGATATAGTACCACGGGAGGTTATCTGACCATATGATTTTTCCTTCAAACATGACCCTCAGCGCAACAGAAATGTTCGACATCATCTCCAGCGAAGTAAAAGGATTTTTGAGCGGGGCCTTCAGAGCGTAGGGCCATGGCAGGATACTGAGGATATATGAACCGATGGAAATTGCCACCAGGTAGATAAGTCCTTTCTTCACGAAGGAAGTATAGCCTTTCTTTAAAAATGGCCATGGCCATTTGTTAAAGAGAACATACAAACTACAGAAGAGAAACAAATATGGAATGAGGATGAGGCCGCCAATACGGATTGAAATTGTAAATGCGATACCGAGCATGATGAGGATTGCGATCCTGACCGAGAAAACCGGGAGTCGCTTCAGAAATCGCACAATCTGAAGCAAGGTAAATATATAGCCAAGCGCGAAGGGGATGTCCAGCGGGTTGTTCATAGCATGCCCCAGAAAACGCGGGGAGAAGAACATCAGAAACAGGCTCAGAAGTCCCGCAGCATTCCCCAGAAGCAAACGTACGAGCAGGGCTGTGGCCACCATGGTAAGTGCTCCCATAAGCCCGTTAAGGACATGCCTTGTCTCGTAGATCTTTTCAATATGGAAGGTTTTTATGAAAGCATAGGTAAGTAGATCGAACGATTGGCCGTAAAAATTGAGTTTATACTTTGTGTCGTTCAGCGCCAGCGTATCCTGTCCGCCGGAGGCGAAATAATCATAAACCTTTTCTGCCTGCAGCCAGTGCTTTTCTTCATCACCGGAGATCCCTGCCTGATAGCTTATCAAAGGCAGCAGGACGATGGTTAGCAGAGCAGCCATGATGAAAAGCGGTCGGAGAAGCGGGGATTCTTTTAAAAATACGAAACGATTCTTAGATCGGCCCTCCCTGAGTGCACGTGTAAAATTCCAGTTGTACCATCGTTTTAAAGCAGGTCGGATGGCAAACCAACCGGAGTGCGCTGGAGTGCTGGTCTGGTAAGGGTTATCGAGACTGGTGATAATTTTGCGGCTCTTGAGACGTAAATGCCTGAGGTACCACAGGGTGTTAGCTCTGAAGGTTTCCTTATCGCTGGCAGGAAGTTCCTGAAAGTATTGAACAGTTTCCCTGTCAAAAAGGAGACATTCGGCCGTGCCAGGTAGTTGATCTTTAAAATACAAACTACATGTTTCCCCCTTACCGGGGAGAAAATTTTCATCCTGGAAGAAGACATTGAAATTGATGTCACGAAAAATGCCACCGGCTTCCATGAGCACCACAAAGTCAACATCGTCGTTTAGGGCAGGAAGAACCATATTGCTGACCTGGATGACGGTAAGCCCGGAATCGGCGGGCAGCATTTCAGAAAGGGATTGTGTATGCTTACCCTTTTCATCGAGCAGATAAAATGAAGCGGATCTTTGATATTCCTTTTTCAGTCGTTTTACTGAATCGCACAGATGAGTTATACTCTCACCAGTTTCGCCGGTGATGCTGAAAAGGAAAGCCAGTTTTTGGATTGGATGGTCAGAAGAATGTCTGGGAGGATGAATCTTGGCTTTTTTCTTCATTTCCGTACATGGATTTTGACAAATAAGAAGTGAAGATACTAATAATCTTTCTTCTTCAGCAGGAATGAAAAGAAAATTGAAAACTCTGTAATACGTATACTCAGGAACATTGAAAGTGCCGCTGCAGGGATGGCAACGAAGAAGGGAGAACCTCCGGCATAAAAAAAACGAACCAGTACAGTGATTCGTTTCAGTCAAAATCATTCCCCACGGGGAGGATTATTTTTTATGTCTTGCCTCGTCGGAAATACTCAGTTTCTTTCTCCCTTTCGCTCTCCTGGAAGCCAAAACTTTCCGGCCGTTTGCTGTAGCCATTCTTAACCTGAAACCATGCTTGTTGCTTCTTTTTCTTCTGGATGGCTGAAACGTTCTTTTCATGATATGATATCTTTATCCGTTATTATCTTTTGAAATGGATTGCAAAAATAGGTTTTTTTTCATTTATCAAAAAGTATTTCAGCAAAAAAGAGTGTTTTAGTTATCATTTCTTCTGAGAGGCAGGTAGATAATCTTCTTTGTTTCAAAGAAATCTTCCGAAAAGTAATCGGAAATACTGAATATTCTTATGTTCGGACGAAAGGCTGAAATTTCATCCTCAAAGTCACCTCCCTTAAGATAAAGAATACCGTTCGGGAGAACGTTGAACTGTTCACGGGAAATTTTTCGGCCAATCAGGTTGTAAAACTGTGGAAAAGCGGATACCGCTCTGCTGGTAATAAAGTGCCAGTCTCCCTTGAGAGTTTCAGCCCTGGCCGTGATGGTGGTCGCATTACTGAGGTTTAGTTCCGCAATGATTTCATTCACAACCCTTATTTTTTTTCCGATGGAATCGACAAGTGTAAATTTGGCCTCCGGGAACATGATAGCCAGTGGAACCCCCGGAAAGCCACCTCCTGTCCCGACATCGAGGATGCGACTGCCATTCGTAAAGCTGACAACTTTTGCGATTGACAGGGAATGAAGGATGTGACGTTCGTAAAGATGGGGCTGGTCTTTTCGGGAAACCAGGTTGATCTTCCCGTTCCATGAATTGAATAAACTTCCGAGCTCACGAAATTTTTCCTGTTGTTCACCGGATAGTTCCGGGAAATATTTCAGGATACCTTCCATATGACTGCTCAGATTTTTTCCGGCGTATTCTTAAGAATGTTGTAGAGAAGTTCCCTTGCCCTGAAAAGCTGGGCTTTTACTGTTCCAATGGGGAGGTTTAGCTCCTGAGAGATTTCTTCATAGGAAAACTCATTAAAATATCTCAACTCAACCAGGCGGCGGTAGCGAGGTTTTAGTTTTGATACCACATCGCGCATGATCAACACTTTCTGCTGGTTGATCATATGATTTTCGGGGTTGGGTGAATCTGACTGAATGGATGAGGAGGGTGTCATCGAATCGTCATCATCAAAGGTATGGTCGAGAGAGACCATGTTTCCCCTTTTTTTTCTAATAAAATCGATACAGTTGTTGGTTGCGATCTTAAAAAGCCATGTACTGAAGGCGTAGTTCGGTGTATACTGATTGATGTTCTTAAAGGCTTTTCCAAAAGCCTCGATAGTAAGATCCTCTGCGTCAATGGGATTGTTCACCATTTTCAACAGCATGTAATAGATGGTGTCTCTGTAGCGGCCAAGAAGCTCAGCAAAAGCTTTCTGGTCACCTTTCCTGGCCAGTTCGACAAGCCGGAAATCCTGTTGTGCCTTATCAGATAAGTTAAGGTTTAATTCCATCTATTTCTTTTCCTTTCAATATAATTCCCAATGTGCAACATCGCATAAAACAACGGAAAGACAGGTTCAAACAGCAGCGAAGGTAAGAATAAATATTTTTCATACAAACGCCTAAAAGCAATATTAAAAATAATCCCCTTAATGAGAATTAGTATAAAATAAACACCCAGGATATACAAGATGAAAGCATGGGTAAACAAAAGGAACACAAAGCTTATATTCAATAGCATCCGCGAGATATATTCAACACCCAGCCATCGTTTCACGGATTGTTGATAAAATCTTCCCGTTGTTAAATGGCGTTTCTTCTGTGCTATCCAGGCATCCCATTTTTCTTTCGGTCTGGAATAGGTGAAACTGTCGGGATGCGTTTCAACGCGTGTGTTTCCTTTGGTAGAAGCTTCGCTGACAAAAAGATCGTCATCGCCCGATTTCAGCCGGCTGTGTGAAGCAAACCCCTTATGCTTGAAAAACAGGCTCTTCTTATACGCCAGGTTCCTGCCCACACCCATATATGGCTTCCCGAACCTGGCTAAAGAAAGATACTGCATGGCAACAAAGGCTGTGTCGAAACGAATGAGCAGATTTAAAAGTCCTTTGTTTTTTTTGTATAAGCCAACGCCCGTAACAATTTCGGTCTGATCGTCGAAATTCCTGATCATGGTCCGAATCCATTGATTCGCTGCCGGCTCACAATCGGCATCGGTCAGCAATAGGAGTTCATTTGCAGAGGCCTTAATGCCAATGGTAAGCGCCAGTTTTTTCCCATGGCTGAAAATCGGATCCTTTTTAATAACGGAAACATGCAGGTGTGGATACTTTTTGCTGAATAATGTAAGTACTTCCTCCGTTTCGTCCTCCGAACAATCGTTTACCACGATCACCTCGAAAGCGGGATAATCCTGTTCCAGTATCGATGGCAGATGGTTTCTCAGATTTTCAGCTTCGTTCCGGGCACAAATAATTACCGAAACGGGTGGAAAATCTATGCTACTACCTTTGTTTCCGGCAGGAGCTTTTCCTGCCCTTACAAAGATAATCAGGTAATAGAAAGCCTGAATGAAAAATGATATCAGGAATATAATAATTAATACCCTGGTATACAGGTCTGTGTGTTGCAAAAAATATTCCAAGGACGGGTGAATTAATAAGTGGCAATTTTGGAAAGTTTTTAGTCAGAACAAAATCAAAATACTAACAATTTTCGTTTTAGATGAATTATTATTTTAACCTTTGGGAATGTACCGGCAATTCAGAAATATTATTTGGCATCGTGTCCGGAAGAAATCCTTGTGCCGAAGTTTCAACGTATTATCTTTGCCTTTTATTTCTTAGGAATGGAGTTTCGCATTGAACATATCGATAAACGTTCCGGAGCGCGGGCAGGACGTTTACAAACTGATCACGGTGAAATCCCCACACCCATGTTTATGCCTGTTGGTACGGCAGGCAGTGTGAAGGGGATTCATCAGAGGGAGCTTAAGGACGAAATTGATGCTCCAATCATCCTGGGAAATACGTATCATCTGTTTCTTCGTCCCGGACTGGACATACTGCGGGCAGCGGGCGGCCTTCACAAATTCATGGGGTGGGACCGGGCTATTCTCACCGACAGCGGCGGTTACCAGATATTTTCTCTGGCGGGAATCAGGAAAATCAAGGAGGAAGGTGCCCTGTTCAGCTCTCATATCGACGGTAGTCGTTACATCTTTACTCCGGAAAATGTGGTGGATACCGAGAGGATCATCGGTGCCGACATCATGATGGCTCTCGATGAATGCACTCCTTACCCGTGCGATTATGACTATGCGCTAAAATCCATGGAACTGACACATCGTTGGGCCGATCGTGGAGTGAAACAATATCTTGAAACCAAGCCGCTGTACGGATACTCGCAATCTTTTTTTCCCATTGTACAGGGAAGCGTTTATGATGATCTGCGAAAACGTTCGGCGGAGAATATGGCCGAACTGAATATGGACGGTATTGCTATCGGCGGACTCTCCGTGGGCGAACCTGCAGAAGATATGTACAGGATCACGGAACTGGTAACCGGAATTCTGCCGGTGGACCGCCCCCGCTATCTGATGGGAGTGGGGACGCCGGTCAATATACTGGAATCCATCTCGCTTGGCATCGATATGTTCGATTGTGTGATGCCGACCAGAAACGGCAGAAACGGCATGCTTTTTACAAGCGAAGGTGTGATCAATATAAAAAATAATAAATGGAAGGACGATTATTCCCTTATCGATGAAAAGGGTATTACTTTTGCCGACAAACAATATTCCAAGGCATACTTACGTCATTTGATTATCTCCGGAGAAATGCTGGGTTCACAGATTGCCAGCATCCATAACCTGGGATTTTATCTGGCCCTCGTCAGGGAAGCCAGGGAAAAGATTGTTAGCGACGAATTTGGGCCATGGAAAGATAAAATGGTGAAAAAACTTTCAACGAAATTATGAAGCTCCCGGGGTTTAAAATTATCGACCTTTATATTATCAGGAAATTTCTGGGGACATTTTTTTTCTCTATAATCATTATCCTCTCCATTGCGATCATTTTCGATGTATCTGAAAAAATCGATGATTTTATTGAAAATGGAGCTCCGTTCAAAGAAGTAGTTTTTGATTATTACCTGAATTTCATTCCCTACTTCGCCGTTCTTTTCAGCTCCCTGTTCACCTTCATCTCGGTGATATTTTTCACTTCCAAAATGGCATACAATACTGAAATCATTGCCATTCTGAGCAGTGGGGTCAGTTTCAGGAGAATGCTGCTTCCATACATGTTTTCTGCAGCCATTATTGCCCTGTTTGCCTATACTTTCAGCAATTTTGTTATTCCCAGGGCTACCGCTGTACGTCTGGATTTTGAGGAGAAATACATACAGAGCCATCCCGTAAATTTTGACCGGAAAAATATTCACCGTCAGATCCAGCCGGGGATTTTCATTTACATGGAGAGTTATAGCAATTACAGTAAAACAGGCTATAATTTTTCGATAGAAAAATACACCGACGGTAAATTGGTTTCCAAGATGATGGCCGATCAGATCGCTTGGGATTCGACCAACAATGCATGGATCGTCCGAAGATATTATATCAGAGACATTGACGGTATGCATGAAAAACTTTCCGAAGGGAACACCATCGATACGGTGCTGAATATGTACCCCTCTGATTTCAACCGGCGGCTAAACGTTGTTGAATCTATGAGCAAGAATGAGCTCAACGAGTTTATCAAGGTGGCAAAAATGCAGGGTGAGACAAACGTGACCTCATACCTGATTGAAAAGTACCGCCGGACCGCTTTTCCTTTCTCGACCTTTATACTCACATTGATCGGGGTTGCCGTATCATCCAGGAAGGTCAGGGGAGGTATTGGGATGCAACTGGGTGCCGGACTCGGCCTGAGTTTCGGTTACATTCTGTTTATGCAATTTTCGTCACAATTTTCGATCAGCGGGACCCTTCCCCCGTTGCTGGCCGTGTGGGTCCCGAATATCATTTTCTCTGTGGTGGCGATTTTCCTTTACAAGATGGCTCCGAAATAGGAGAGAGGGTTTATGCTATCCCAAAATGAAAAAGGATTGGATTTGGACAGCCATAGTCAGGCTCTGGACCGCCTTTGGTAGACTTAGGGGCCGCCTTCGGCAAGCTCAGGGACCGGACGTATTTTTTTCTATCTCATGATTATTTCGACACTGGTTTTAGATTGCGCCCTTACAATATTGTTCTTATATACATATATGTAGGGGATCCCACCCCCCACCCACCACCCTTAATGCGCAGAAAGAACAAATCTCAGCTACCCTCTATCATGTTATTAAGCAGAGCGCAGAAATTAATATTCAGGTTAAACCAGGTTCCCCCGTGCCCCCCAATTAAACCTTAATGTGAAATACGACTGAATATCAGCCAGGACAAATGCGTTTTTTTCGAGCATCCATGCAAATTACCTTTATTGAACCACATAAGGAACATAAGGTCACATTAGGAAGATGTTGTGAATAGCAAAAGGCACATAAAGTCACCCAAGGCCCCATGGTTGGATAATAAATTTAGGTGAACTACAACTCTCCAATCATTCTCCAACCACCTTCCAACAACTTTTAGTCAGACTCTTAAATTTCGTTGCCCATTTCGAACATCCCCAATTTACCAAACTGAGTCCTCCGTAGCTTGTTTAGTTGTTTAGTTGTTTAGTTGTTTAGTTGTTTAGTTGTTGAGATGTTGAGATGATGATTTGCCTTCGCTGACCGCGTGCCGCCTGAGTTTGCTCCACCGCTAGGGCGGCACGCGGTTAGCGGAGGCACAAACTCTATCAGACACGAAGAGTGATCTAAAGAACAATCACCCTCTCACTCCCTCACTCCCTAACTTCCTAACTCCCTAACTCCCTAACTTCCTCCCGACCATATTACTCAAATATTCGAAAATCAGCTGTGTTGTTTTGTTAACAAATATTAAACGACTAAATCAGCTGGTATCCAGTGATATAAGCTCTATTTAGAATTTAATAGTGATGATAATCCTTTGTTAAATTGCGGGGATTTAGTAATGTTGTACTCCCTAAATTCGAAAAATCCCGATGGTTCCACCGGGTAAGTATAACAAAAACTGATAGTTATGCCGATAAATAAAAAAATATTAGAATTAAAGAAGCGGAGAGAGATGGTTCTTCAGGGCGGAGGTGAACAGGCTATCCAGAAACAAGCCGCCATGGGTAAGCTCACCGCTCGTGAAAGGATTATGTCGCTTCTTGACAGTGATACATTCAACGAATACGACCTCTTCGTGGAGCATGATGCCCGGGATTTTGACATGGACAAGAAGACGCTTCATGGTGACGGTGTGATCATTGGAACGGGTAACATACATGGGAAACCGGTATGTATCTTTGCCCAGGATTTCACGGTTGCCGGGGGCTCACTTGGTGCAATGCATGCCAGGAAGATCACAAAGATCATGGATCATTCTCTGAAGATGCGCATGCCGCTAATCGGTATCAATGATTCGGGTGGTGCACGAATTCAGGAGGGGGTAAACTCACTGGCAGGTTACGGAGAGATCTTTTTCCGTAATACCCTGGCTTCAGGTGTGATCCCGCAGATATCTGTAATACTCGGACCCTGCGCGGGTGGTGCTGTATACTCTCCTGCGCTTACCGACTTTGTATTTGTAGTGGAGAAGATTTCAAAGATGTTCATCACCGGTCCGGAGGTTATCAAGACAGTGCTGGGAGAAGAGATCAGCATGGAAGAACTGGGAGGTGCCCGTGTGCATAGTGAGATCACCGGAAATGCTCATTTTTATGCACAGAGCGAGGAGGAATGCTTTGCTCAGATCAAGAAACTTCTCGAATTCCTGCCTTGGAGCAATACGGAAAAATCGGTACGTACCAGTCCGAAACCACCGAAAAAAGGATTCGACATCACGACAATTGTTCCCGACGATCCCCGTCAGCCATATGATGTGAGAGATGTAGTACGGTCCATCGTAGATGACTCTGAATTCCTTGAGATACAGGAGTTATGGGCGAGGAACATCGTAGTGGGCTTTGGAAAATTGGGCGGAGAAACTGTTGGCTTTGTCTGTAATCAGCCCCTGGTGCTTGCCGGTGTGCTGGATGTGGACTCTTCCGATAAAGCTGCCCGGTTTATCCGGTTCTGTGATGCGTTCAATGTTTCCATTGTAACCCTTGTCGACCTCCCGGGTTACCTTCCAGGTGTGGATCAGGAACACGCCGGTGTTATCCGCCATGGAGCAAAGATCCTTTACGCTTACAGCGAGGCCACGGTGCCGAAGATCACGGTAATTCTGCGAAAAGCTTACGGTGGTGGATACATCGCCATGAACTCACGACATCTCAGAGCCGACTTTGTGTTTGCATGGCCATCGGCAGAGATTGCCGTAATGGGTCCTGAAGGTGCCGCCAATATAATCTTCCGTAAAGAGATCATGTCGGCAGAAGATCCGGAAAAAATGCGCAAACAGAAGGTGAAGGAATACAAGGATAAGTTTGCCAATCCTTATGTAGCCGCAGCAAGGGGCTATGTGGATTCAGTCATTGAACCTGAAGAAACCAGGAGCCTTCTTCAGCATGCCATCGAGGTTTCATCAAGAAAGGAAATCGTGATGCCCCGGAAAAAACATGGCGTTCCACCTTTTTAATCTGTAAAACTATGGCTATAAAGAAAGTACGAGAAAAAACAAAAAAGGTTGAAGATCCGTGCGGTGAAAAGATCCGGTGTAAATCCCTTGTGATTGAAGGAACAAAATACAGGACACTTTTAACGTCGAAATTCGAAAACCGCAAGAACTGGGAAGCGATCGATCCGAACAAGGTGCTGGCATACCTCCCTGGTACCATCCTTAACGTATTTGTTAAGGTAGGACAGAAAGTCAGGAAGGGAGAGCCCGTGGTTATTCTGGAAGCGATGAAAATGCGGAATAAGGTAAATATGCCCTTTGCAGGTGTCGTCAGGTCCGTTAACGTTAACGTCGGCGATACTATTCCAAAAGGATTTGTGATCATTGAAATTGCATGACTGATTTTCGTAGTTATAAAATATCGTAGGGACGTGCCTCCAAGGCACGTCCCTACGATATTTTATAACTACGAAAATCCATGGCCACAATAATCCATGACTGCGCTAATTAATATCTGCGAAAATCAGCGCCATCCTCAACGTATTCATTAAGCATAGTCAGAAAAATCTGTCCATTTCAGTATAATCGCTCTAAATTATCTCCGGCGGCTTCATGTATTCAAAAAGTTGCTATCTTCATTTTCAGTATAACTTTACTCACTAATTTTCACATTTACCGACCCTTTGCAAAATTTGCATTAAGATCGTTTTGCAAGCAGTCGACTTAAATTTTATCTATGCAAAGATTACGCAGAACGCTCGTCCTTATGCTTATCGGCATATTTATGATCCAGGCTTCATTTTGCCAGGAACATTTTACTAAAGGATATATTATTGATTTAAGAGGGGATACTGTCCGCGGACAACTTGACTACAGGAATTGGGAAAATAACCCCAAAGATGTACAGTTCAGGGCAGGTTCGGAGGTCAGCCCGGTAACCTATTCACCGGAAGACATCCAGGGCTTTGGTGTGAGCAATGATATATATGTCAGTGCATCGGTCGATGTCGAAACAAGTCCCCGCGATCTTAGTCATCTGACCTATGACGCTGAACTTCAGATCAGCCGTCAGACTGTGTTTCTGCAGGTGCTGTACAGAGGTGAAAAGAGCCTTTATTTATATAAAAACGGCGATGAGCGATTCAATTTTTACATCCTTCAGGATAGCAGTTTTGAACTTTTAATATACAAGCGTTATTTACACAAAGCTATTGCGCAGCATAACCTTTCTGTGCCAACGGTAAAAGAAAATAACAAATACCGCGGCCAGCTTAATTATTATCTGCATGATTGCCCAGGTATCATGTCTGTACTGGAACATGCGGAGTACAACAAGGAAGATATGGAGTCGATTTTCCTGGAATACTACAGTTCTTCCGTGTCCTCTCCCGAATATCAGAAAGGTGTGGAGAGAGCCACGGAAAAATTCGGTATCCTGGCGGGAATGACGCATACATCCTTCGCTTTCAAGGGTAGCCAGTATGATTATCTCGCAAAGGGGAGTGTCACAGCTTCGAATGATGTTGCTGGCGGTTTGTCGTTTGAGGTCGTTTTTCCGCGGAATTTTGGAAAAATGTCGATCTATAATGAACTGTTGTATTCCGGATATGATATTAAAGTTCATTATCTCAATGAATACAACTCCGAACGGTATGAGATTAACGATTCACGCTTTACTTTTTCAAGTCTGTCGCTTGCCACAATGCTGCGCTTTTACATTCCCACAGAACATGTTAGATATTATTTCAATGGAGGAGTATTCGTGAATAAGGCACTTAAAACCTCAAACGACAGGTCGGTTCATTCCGTGATTTACTCTTCGGAGTATGATGAGGTAAAAACGGCGCTTCCGGACATCAGGAAGTATGAAGAAGGTATCCAGGTGGGAGCAGGAGTAAAGCAGGGGAACTGGAGTGCCGAAGCTCGCTACCTCATTGGGACCGGGATGTCCAAGGAGACAAATATCCATTCATACAGGAATACGATAGGGTTGTTCATCGGTTATCAGTTCTGACGGATAAACCATTTTCGCTTCCCCGGCACAAGAAGACAGATCTAAAGTTGTTGTAGCCAGCGCATTAGGAGAGTATCCTGCAATGTATATTCGTGGGAATCCCTGATGACAATTTCCTTGGTTATGAGTGTATCCAGACCGGTTTTCACGGAGCTGGCAGCTCCCAGATCATACTTTGATATGAATGCCTGTGAATATGGGGACACTGTTCGTTCCTCCCTGGCGATTGCGGTGAGTAATTTCCACTGGTATCGGGTTAGTAACTGCTGATATGAAGAGAATAACGGAATTTCCTGCTGGATGATCTCTTCCAGTATTTCATCGATCATCGCATCGTTGATGTTGCCTGTTTTTCCGTATAGCTTATTACAAATTAGCTGAACATAATAAGTTTGCATTCGCGTCCATGTAAAGATCCTGTCAATGCTGGCGGCAACCACCGGCCTGCCGGCCTTCTTAAAGAACGATGAGATAAAAGCGGCATATTCGGTTTCGGGCAGCGGATCCATCTTTTTCATTTGTGCGCTTCGGTAAAAGGGTCGTGATTTTTCGCTGAACATTGAGATCATGATGTGTCGCTGACTGCCGCTGAAGATAAACCGGATCAAGGGAAGGGCCTGTGTCCATGTCCGGAAAACAGCTTCCGCATTTTTCTCCGTGTAATTTACAATCTGCTGAAATTCATCGATACAGATCACTACCGGTTTTTTTCTTTCCGAAAGAAAGCGGCCTGAAGCCTCCAGCGATGCCTGGACAGAAGTTGATTTTACAAGTCCGAATGTCACCCTCGGATTTCCGCTGAGCGGATCAATTTCAAGGCTTGCCCCTACAGATCCCAGGAGTTTCATAAGTTTGGTTCCCATCCCTCTCTGAATGCCTCCAAAGCGATGAAATAGCGCAGAAGCTATCCTCATGTTTGCTTCGGCCATGCTTGTTGTTCCCAGGAGGTCAACATACACCGTCTCTGCTTTTTTTTCTTTCTCAAGATGGTAAAAGAATTGCCGGATCAGCACGGTTTTTCCCATCCTTCTCCAGGAGTATAAGATGGCATTGCGTTCGTTTGAAAACTGCTCGTTCAGCCAGTTTACTTCTTCCTTTCTGTCGCAAAAATATGCCGGGCCCGAATACCCGGACACGATGAATGGATTTGCTGGTTTTCTCATTTCGCATTAAACGTTACGTAATTTACGTAACGCAATATACGTAAAACTAATCAGAAAACAAAAGTAAGAGGCTGAAAGATCCTGCCCATAAAATCATTTGACCACAAACCGGTACGTTCCCGATCCAACCATAAATACGGACTCACCATTGTTCAATCCGGAAAATTTCACATTTTGATCTGCACCGGCAGGTTCGCCTTTAGACACTACCAGGGTATTTCCTTCATAAATATCCGGCAATGCATTTCCAATAACCGGCACATGGATCGTCGCCGTGGTATTGGCAGGGATGGTAACCTCCAGGTGAATGTCATCGCCGAAGCGCCACCACGACGAGCAAATCTTACCACGTACCGTGTGAATACTTCCTTTCGCCCAGGTGAGATCGCCCACGATAGAGGGTCTAATGACAATATCGCTGTAAGCCACCGAATTCTCCGACTGCTGAATACCCAGCACCGACTTATAAAACCATTCACTCACAGAGCCGAACATAGGGTGATTTTTGGAATCGTGTTCCTGGATATCCCAGTTTTCCCAGAGCGTGGTAGCGCCGTTGTCGATCATGTAGCCGTACCCCGGGAAATCCTTCTGGTTGAGCATCAGGAAGGAGATATCATCACGGCCGTGATCGCTGAGGTAGTTCAGCATCATCTTCGTTGAAAAGATACCGGTAGTCATGTGACCCTGGCGATCGATGACGATCTCATCGAGAAGTTTTTGCATGGCTTTCCGTCTGAGGTTGTCGGGTAGCAGGTCGTAGTACAGGGCAAAAACCTGGCAGGCTTCGTAGCCGGTGAAAACCTCACCCGTTTTCTGATCCACAAATTTATCGATAAAGGCTTTTTTAATTTCTTCGGCCAGCTGGCTGTATTTTTTGGCATCCTCATCTTTTCCGAGTAGTCTTGCGAATTCGGCCAGGATGATAACATGATGGTAGTACGCCGAGGTTGCCGAGACCGGCCGCGGCCGCTCGTCAACGCTGTTGTGGTCGCCGATGCCATCCATGATCAGGTTATCGGGAGTGCGTTCATGATAAAAGTCGACCAGTTTTTTCAGTGCTGGGTACTGCTCCCGCACGATATCCTCGTTCCCGTAGTATTTATACAACTGGTACAGCAGGAATGGATGAGCAAGCGTCCATCCAACCGGTCCGGTACCCCTTTCCAGTCCCCGTTCATTGATGCTGTTATCGGGTGCGCATTCGGTCATGCCGCCCGACGGGCGGGAATCTCTTTCAAAGTCACGAACTGCCTTCTGATAGAAGGTACTCATATCGAAGTTATTCATATAGGCTTCACTTACGGTGACCATATCGCCTCCGTAGCCGAATTTCTCACGGGCCGGGCAATCGGATTCAACACTAAACACATTGCTTAGCATAGCCCATTCGGTTATATGTTGAATCTGATTAAAGAGGCCATTTGAGCAGCTGAATTCTGAAATGTCGCGGATATCGGAGTGCAGGACCAGCCCTTCCAGGTCATCCAGGGAAGGCTTGTAAGGAAGTCCGGTGACTTCAACGTACCTGAATCCATGGAATATGAATTGTGGTTCAAATACTTCAACTCCCTTGCCATTGCTGTAATACCGGTCTTCCTGCCATGCAACATCAGGCGCCCCGGGCCCGCCCTGCCCAGGGTGTTTAATCTGGCCGGCTGCCGTTGTGTTGACGTTGATCGAATGATCCGGATTCACGATTTCAGCATAACGAAAAACAATCGCGGTACCCGCCGGTGTCTGGCTCTTAAAGCGTATTACGCCGGCGAAATTCTGTCCGAGATCATACACATACACGCCAGGTTTAGGTTCCGTGATCTGAACCGCCTTTAAGCGCTGAAACTGTCGCACCGGGGGAATGTATTCCCATGTCAGTTTCCCGGCTGGTCCGTTGGATATTTTGGCTTTCTTCCAGTTTTTATCGTTGAAATCAGGTGTACTCCATCCGGGCTGCTCCATACTTGCGTCGTACCATTCACCGAGATATAGGTTGTTTCTGATAATGGGACTTTCAGATGTTTTCCAGCTTTCGTCGCTCACAATTACCTGTGATGTTCCGTCATCATAATCGATCTTAAGCTGACAGCGTAAAACCGGCTGACCGATGGTGAGTATAGTCCTCAAATTTCTGCCAAACACCTTCAGTGGCATTGGGTTATACCATCCATTGCCCAGGATTACCCCGATACCGTTTTTACCGGGATTCAGTTGACCGGTTATATCAATGACATTATAATACACCGTTTTGGCAAATTGTGTCCAGCCCGGATCCAGCCAGATATCTCCGGCCTTTTTACCGTTGATGTATACATCGTTATAACCGAGACCGCAAATATACAGCCTGGCTGTACTGATTTTTTTTGTTACATCGAACGTCTTTCTGAAAAGCGGGGCAGGGATCTTCTTATAGAAATCCTCGTCCTTTGCCGGAGGTTCAGATCCGTCGCCGATCCATTCCCCCTTCCAGTCATCTTCCGTAAGGAGACCCGTTTCAAACCAGTTTGTTTCAGAATACGGGGACAGGTTCCCGTTCCCATCCCACGCTCTCGCCTTCCAGTAATATCTGGTCGCCGGCTTCAGCGTTTTTCCGGCATAGGCAATACCCAGGGTATTCCTTGTGTCAACCTTTTTTGAATCCCACAGTGTACCTTTACCGGCTTCAATATCCTTGAGGTTATCAGCAACGATCAGCTGGTATGCACGCTGAACGGCATTGCGCTCCACACTGGTATATTCCCAGGAAAAAACAGGAGTGACATCGATACCCATTGGATGTTCGATATAATTTACCTTCAGTTCTTCCGGAGCCGGAAGAATGGCCTTTGCCAGTGTGGTAATGAAAAGGAGCGCAGTAGTGAGAATGGATAATTTCATGGTTGAATAAATTTGTTTTGATGGCTATGCCGGAATGATGAAAGCAAAAAAAAGCATTCAATATTCAATCAAATAATAAAACGTCTTTGTCTTTTCTCCGTCAAAACGGATGATTTTTCCGTCCGTCTTTATCGTTTCTGATGTCATCCGTCCGGCATGATCCAAAATAGTGACGATGGGTATTCCTTTTCGTTTCAGGGTGATGTTGAATTTCACCGGTTCCATAATGACCGGGGCAGTGCCTGTGGAAAGGAGTTCGGTTTCGTCATTGTTGTATGACATACCGGTATTTCGTGCCCGGGCGATGGATGTGACCAGGAGGCGGTGTGATCCACTAAGGTTCCCTTCCTTTTCCAGACTGGTGATCAGGATAACGGCGAAAAGATTTTCAGTAGTGATCGTTACATCATCCAGTTTAATGGTTTTGTTTCCGGCAAAGCCTGCCACGCCTTGTGTGCCCGGGGTATTTATTGTAAAAAAGCCTTTCCCGGAATAATCCCAGGTAAGCTGTCCGGTGGTTGAGGTGATGGTTTTACTTATTGTGTCGATCCAGGGTGAGAGGTTGGCAGGTACGGTTGGTTCAAATGAGCTGGTGAAGGCTACTTCCACCTTTCCGGCAGCGAGTGCTTCAGGAGGTACGAAGCCTGAGAAAGACTTGACATCCTTATCCTGGCGGACGACATCCCGGAAACCCAATTTTCCGTCCTGCAAGGAAGGAATGTTCACATTTCTGACCGATACCTGTTCACCCTCGGCCACATCACCCCGGTAGATCATTCTTGTCAGAGCAGGGTAGAGTCCGGCCTGCAAGGGTGAGTCGGTGGTGAATACACCATGATTGGGAGCTTCAAGCGTAGAAGTAAAACTCTGGCTGTTGCAGGCATAGGCGAAGCTGGCATCCCATCCCTGAAGCCCCATGCCATATATGGCGATGATGGGGGATGACTCAGCCGTCCATTCATTTGGCAGCTCACTCATCCACTCCGACATTGAAAATGGGGCATCCTTAACCATCTGCATCCCTGTACTCAAAAGTCCTGAACCCGGGCTGCCCACCATTGCTGCATTTTTTCGGTTTATCCGGCCGGCTTTGATATTATTGCCTCCTGCACCTCCGCCATAGTAGTTGTGCCGGTCAACAATTCCGGCCTGAAAATCGGCATACAAATTATAGTAGTGGCTCAGGTTGTCGCCAGCCTGCCAGCAACTGCCTACAATAGCACCTTTGAAACCGGTAGCACGAATGGCTTTGATATATCTGCTGTAAAAATTATTCTGACATTCATACAGAAAGCGCGCAGTATCAAAGAGTCTCTGTGCAATCTCTTTTTTCGCTTCCAGTCCTTCGCTGCCAAAAAACCATTGATTGGCCACGGGATATATGTTTCGTGCTCCCAGACTTTCATTTTTCTGGTATTCGGGAAATGCGTTCAATCCCTGCTCTCCCCATGCTTTCTCCAGGTTTTCCTGGCTTCCGTATTTATCTTTCAGCCAGTCGGAGAACATCTCACAAAATAGTTTCTTATACGATGGACATTGCTCGACCCATTTCTGGGTAGTAGGGAAAAAGATGTCGTCTTCATTTTGCAATTCAATGTATGCCAGTGAAGGGTCATCAGCATAGCGCAGTCCGGTATAGGGATTGCGATGATTCAGCAGGTTTACCGTGAGCCCGATACTCAGATCCTGCAGGTCGGGGGCGAAATTTACAAGCCCGATGGTTGACCCGGTAAGATGTGCCGAACCGGCATTTTTCACTTCCTCATAAGCGAGCATTTTTGAACTGTCGCCGGGTTGCGGGCGATGTCCGTAGATATGTGACCAGGCGGAATAGATTCCTCTTTTCTTTAGCTGTGCGTCGAAATAATCCAGTTTGTCGAGAAGTCCGGTTTCGATAAAGGTCGATGTATCAAGATTTTCATAGCCCGACCAGGTAAACTTGTGAAAACGGACAGCGTTTATCCCATATTTAGCCAGGTAATCGGCCCATTTCCCGCTTTTTGCCTTATCAACATATACCCTGTAGTCGGCAATATTCACCCCCCAGAACTTTACCGGCGTGCCGTCTTCAAAGACGAGCTGTTCACCCTTCATGCCCAGGAAGCCGTGTCTGCCTGCCGGTTTGTCGAGCCAATTTTCCATACCGGTAACCGATGCAGAGAAATCATCATCCGTTGATAGTGGAAACCAGCCCTTATTTTCCTGGGCTTTTAACAACCCGGGAATGGCGATCAGGAGCATAATCGCCAATGAGGATGCCAAGCGTGATATTTTTTTCATTTCATGCAGGTTTTTCCGTTTCCACCAGGGTGGTATTAATGTCGGATATTGGTAGAAGTTGGGAATCAGCTATAAATTTACAAAAAAGGATGTAATTAAGATGTTTGATCAGGGACCAGGCACCTTCGGTTCATCCGGGGGGATATCCCAGAATCCCTCAAGATGACTATAAAGGCTTAGGTATCTCTTATAAATTTTTCTGTATAAGGCATAATTCACGGCATCCGGTTCATAACGGGTGACATCGCTTACGCAGCGGGCAGAAGCCTCATTGATATCCCTGAACATGCCAATTCCGGTACCTGCGAACATGGCAGCACCCAGAGCGGCTTGTTCCTCCTGAGTATTTGTCACCACCGGCAAACCGGTCATATCGGCAATGATCTGCGCCCAGAGTCGGCTTTTGGCGCCGCCTCCCAGGAGTGTGATCTCACTTACATTCGCCCCCTTTTCCTTCATAACTTCCAAATTACGCTCGATAGTTGCTGCAACAGCTTCCAGGATTGAACGCACAAAGTGGCCCCGGTGCGTTCCCAGGGTGATGCCGGCAAATACTCCTCGTACTGTTGTCTTGAATTCCGGTGATCCTGTTCCCATAAAGTGAGGCAGCATGATCAGTCCTTCCGCTCCCGGAGGTACTCCCTCTGCCTCTTTGGTCAGCAGATCATATGCATTTGTACGTTGTTCAGGGCCCGTGGATTTTTCTGCCGGTCCGAATTCGTCCCTGAACCATTTCAGTACCATACCGGCAGTTTGGGCATAGGGAAGAAGGAAGTACATACCCGGAAGTGCGTGACACTGGCAGGGAAGTTTCAGACTGATATCCGTTACGGGTTTCCCGAGCGTAACACACATTGCCATGGAGGCACCGATGGTCAGTGTAACCATTCCTGATCTAAGATTCCCTGCTCCTATGGCACCTGCAGGATGATCGTAAGCACCTGTTACAACCATGGTTTTGGGATCCAGTCCGGTAAGTGCAGCTGCCTTTGCGGTAAGATTCCCTGTTACCGAACCGGATGGCAGCGGTTCGGGAAGGTGTGCCGGTGTAATGCCCAGAAATGCAAGCATTTCATCCCACCAGGTTTTGGTATTGATGTCGAAATACAGGGTGGAGGACACCAGTGAATGTTCGCAGAAATAATTACCGGTGAGTTTGAACATCAGGAAGTCCTCTACGAGCAGGAACTTGTGTGTTTGGGCGAATACGTCCGCTTCGTGGGACTTCAGCCATAAAATTCGTGTTGCCGGCCAGATAGCCTGGACTTCCGGTTGTCCGGTAACATCCATGATCTTCTGGCTGCCGAAATGCTTTTCCAGCATTCCGGCTTCTGCCACCGAACGGTTATCGAGCCATACAATGGCCTTCCTCAAAGGTTTCCCGTCGGAGTCAACAACAATCAGCGTTTCGCCCTGACTGGCAAAGGCCAGCCCCCGGATCGCAGCAGGTTCTTTACCGGATTCAGTAACCAGGCGGCGGATGACACGACAGGTGACTTCCCAGTATATCTCCGGGTCGACCTCACAAATATCGCCCGGTCCGGTATCCAGGGTATATTCCTCTCCCGCGGAAGCTACGATTTGCCCGTCAGTACTCAGTAGCAGACCTTTGATGGATGTTGTCCCGGCATCGATGCCTATAACGAATGCTTTGGATTCTTCACTCATGCTGCCTGAGGTTACTTATCTTTCAGGTTGAATTTTTTTACCGCTTCCGCTGGTGTCAGGCCCTTCTTGACCACTTCAACCAGTGCAGCCTGGAATCCGGACGGATCAGGAACCTGGATCGCGTTTCGACCAAAGACCACGCCTCTTGCCCCATCCCGTATCTCGTCCCTTGCCAGTTCGAGCGCTTCCAGCTGCGTTGGTTTCTTTTCCGCACCAAGTCCGAGGATGGGTACAGGACATGAGGAGGTAACTTCCTTAAAGTTCATGGTGTAAAAGGTCTTGATCAGGTCACAGCCCAGCTCACTCAGAATACGGCAGGAGGTATAAACCTGCTCCTGCATCTCCTCTTTGGTGAGTTGGTCGGAATGGGTAGGAAAATACTCACCAACCACCGGGATCCCAAGTTTATCTGCTTCATTTACCAGGCGGCTGTAAATCCCGACATTGTGGGCATCATTTTCTTCACTTCCTGTCTGAAGGGTGAGTGATGCCAGTACAATTTCAGCACCATTGGATACGGCTTCTTCCACGGTTTGCGCCAGCACGGTATAGGCCTTGTTGTAGTTCCAGTGAAAACAATACACCGAACTCCAGTTGAGACGTACAACCGGCATCGGTGCTCCTTTGAAGTTGAAGACGTTACCCAGTTGCTTCAGCATACCCGGACTCAGCAGAACAGCATCCACAACAGGGTTTATTTTTTCAGCTGTGACCTTCAGGTCAGTCATCCCCGGGATGGGTCCGTCAAACATGCCGTGATCGATGGCTATGATGACTGCATTTCCCGAAGTGCTGAATAGCTTATCAAGTCGTAGTCGCTTTCCATTCATGGCTGTAATGGGTTTGATTGTATGTGAATTAATATGAACAAATATATCATAATAATCAATATGTTGGCTTTTTCTTTCTGCACTTTTTCGTGTGATTGAATATAAATCATTTAAAATCAGTGAATAAGTAGCGGCATGGGTTTATACTGATCTTGTATTATTACAATTTCAGTTGTGTTTATTGTTATTTATGAAACGTTGATATTCAGGAATTTCATCCTGTTAAATCAAAAAAGAGGTTTCAGGATATTGTATTTATGATAAATAATGATTTAATTTGTTCATAACAATCATTTTTGTTAATTGATTTCACCATGAAGCATGAGACAGGAGAATAGGAAGAAGCTTGTTATCGAACTTCTCAATGAGAACGATTCGATCACAGTGCAGGAAGTTGTGAAACAATGCGGGGTTTCTGAGATTACCGTGAGGAGGGACCTGCTGGATCTCGAATCGAAGGGTCTGCTCATTCGCACGCATGGCGGAGCTGTCCGGACCAGGGCTGTAGAGCAGTTATTTTCTTACGATCTGCGGATAAACAGGAACAGGGAAAACAAAGAAGCGATATGTAATAAAGCATCCGGGTTTATTTCCGACAATGACATTCTTTTCATTGACTGTGGCACCACGCTCATTCACCTGACAAAGTACATTTCGAAATGTGATTCGATAACGGTGATCACCAATTCACTTCCGGTGATATCCGAGCTGATCAACTTTCCAAATGTTAAGCTTGTGATGGTGGGCGGTGAGGCGGTGAGTGAACGAAGGGCGATCTATGGGCCGGTTGCGGAGAGGAACATCCATCAATATCATGCAGGAAAAGCCTTTATCGGTGCCGACGGTGTCACACTGGAAAAGGGGCTGAGTTCATTTGATGAAAAAGAATCAGCCATCACTCAGAAGATGATTGAGAATGCCGATGAGGTTTTTCTACTCTGTGATTCCTCAAAGATCGGGAAGGATTCATACATCACGTTTGCATCGCTCTCGTCGGTAGACTGCCTGATTACGGACAAGGATCTGGATGCAGCGCTTCTTGGCAGTTACATGGAACGGAAAATAAATATTCTCACGGCCTGAATCAGGCGGTATCATAAAGGGGCGGATATTCGCTATACGTCGGAGCAGACAAAGGTGTCAGGATGCGCGTCCGCGGCAAAATTATTCGTTATCAGAACGTTAAAAACGCATAAAATAGCAAATCTATGTCAAAAAATTGGTGGCGGGAGAGTGCCAGCGGCATTCCCAGCCTGATAACAGAAACCCCGGGACCAGTATCCAGAAGGATGCATGTGAATACTGCCCGTTATATGAAAGGCCTGAGCTCACAGGTCAAGCTTTTTCCTGTCTGTTTTTCAGAGGGTCACGGGATTTGTCTTACCGATGTTGATGGCAACAGGTATCTTGATTTCTCGTCGGGCATTTATGTGACCTCGTTGGGGCACTGTCATCCGAAAGTTTCGGAGGCGGTTTCCCATTGGGCCGGGAGGCTGATGAATGCGCATGATTTCACCACCCCGGTAAAGGAGAAACTCATGGAGAAGATGGCCGACATTCTTCCGGGGAAGCTAAACGCCATCCAGCTTTATTCCGATGGTGCGTCGGCGGTTGAAGCAGCAATCAGGGCTGCACGTGCTATTTCCGGAAAGCATGAGTTCATCTCCGCCTACCGTGATTTTCATGGCAAGACCATGGCGGCGGTTAGTTGTGCCCAGATGTACCGTGGCGAGACCTTCAGCTACGGTCCCACGCGTGCCGCGGGCTTTTATATGGTTCCACGCCCCGATCCCTATCGTCCGCTATGGACAAAGGATGACGGAAGTATAGATACCGATGCCTATATCAGTTTCTATGAGAATTTCCTCAAGGAGGGAACGGTTGGGAATGTCGCTGCTTTTGTTCTCGAACCGGCACAGGGCTGGGCAGGGAGCATCTTTCCCCCCGACGACTTCTTTCCTAAGCTTAAAAAACTTTGTGAACGCAATAATATCCTCCTCTACGATGATGAAGTCCTGGCAGGCATGGGACGCACGGGCGACTGGCTTACCCTGAGCCACTGGGATGTTGTGCCCGACATCGTAACTTTCGGGAAGTCATTCGGGAACGGTTTTCCTGTTACAGCGATGGTGGTCAGGGAGGAAAACGGCGAAGCACTCGAGAAAATATCGGCCTCTTCAAGCTATGGAGGAAACCCCATGGCATGTGCTGCAGCCCTGGCTTCCATTGAGGTCATTGAAGAAGAGGACATTCTTCAGAACGTCAGGACCGTCGGTGATTATTTTATGAAGAGGATGCTTTCAATGAAGGAAAATCACCCGATCATTGGTGACGTGAAAGGTAAGGGTTTCCTCCTGGGCATTGAACTGGTAAAAGACCGAAACACCAAGGAGCCTTTCGATGAAGCCGGTAAACTGGTATATCAGAAGGCCTTTAGTAAAGGACTTGCATGGATACCGGCAGGACACATCCTGCGCATGTCGCCGCCCCTGATTATGGACGAGGGCTATGCAGCCATGGGCATGGACCTGATTGAGGAATCCATCGGGGAGGTAGAAAAGGAATTTGGCTATTAGAAATTATAATTACTGCCAACGTCTTGAATTATGAAAGAAAATAACAGAATCCGTTTCGGCATTATCGGCCTTGGTCTGATGGGAAAGGAGTTTGCGAGTGCAGTGGCACGATGGTGCCATTTGTATACCAGCGGGCCAGTGCCGGTGATTACCGGGATCTGCAATGAAAAGAACATGACCGACAGGCAATGGTTCATATCTCATTTCCCCGGCATCGAGCTGGTTACCGGAGATTATCATGAGCTTCTGGCATCGGATAAGATCGACGCCATCTATTGTGCAGTTCCTCATCATCTTCACGAAAAAATATACTCAGATATCCTTAAAGCCGGCAAACACCTTCTCGCTGAAAAGCCCATGGGAATCGATCTTCCGGCCAATAAGAAGATTCTTCAGGAAATAAGCCGGCATTCCCATCTGGTTGTTAAATGCAGTTCTGAATTTGTTTACTATCCCGGAGCCAAAAGAATTATTGACTGGATAAACGCAGGAAGCTACGGGCGGCTTATGGAGGTTCGCTGCGGATTCCATCATGCCAGTGACATGGACCTTTCCAAACCCATCAACTGGAAGCGGATGGTTAAGTATAATGGTGAGTATGGGTGTATGGGCGATCTTGGTTTTCATATCCATTTTATCCCGCTGCGTATGGGATGGTTCCCCAAGTGGATCACTGCCGATCTGCAAAACATCGCCGAAACCCGTCCCGACGGCAGTGGCGGAGAGGTAGAATGCGATACCTGGGACAATGCCGTTGTGACCTGCAAATGCACCGATCCGGCCAACAACAAGGATTTCTCGCTGGTGTTTGAAACGAAGCGGATGGCTCCCGGGGAGACCAACAGCTGGTTCATCGAAGTTTACGGCACCGCCGGGTCAGCCAGGTATAGCACCCACGATCCCAGAGCATTCTTTTACCTGGAGGCCAAAGGGAAAGAGCAAGGCTGGACAAGGGTGGACATCGGTTCACAATCTTTCATTCCGACGATCACCGGTCCCATTTTTGAAACCGGGTTTGCCTACGCTTTTCTACAGATGATCGGAGCCTATATGCAGGAGTTCACGGAAAATTCCGCACATCCTTTCCCAATGGCAACCCCGGAAGAAACACATATGAGCCACCGGATCATGACGGCTGCCCTGGAATCCTACAAAACCGGCCGACGTATAGAGTTATAACATTAAAAATCCAGAACATGAAAACTACGCTTACAGCAGGTTATGTTTCCTTCGGCACTCAATTCTACGAGCCGGCAAATTTAAAAATGATCAGCACCGGGGCTGAAAATCAGCTTACCGCTGCAGGACTGGATCTCGTGCGAACAGATCCGGTAACCGGGGAGGATGAAGAGCCGTCGAGGGCAATACGTGAACTGAAATCCAGGCCGTGGGATTTTCTGTTTGTCAATATTATCAACTGGATCGATACACGTGGAGTCTTCAGGGTGCTGCATGAGTTTCGTCATGAGCCGATGATCCTCTACAGTCTCGGTGGCTTTACCGATCATGAAGGTAAATTCGGTGAAAAGGGAACCCTGATATCTCCCGCTGCAGGCGCCGGCTCCACCTCTTTACGCTTCCCCATGGAACAATGGGGTATCAAGTTTAAATATCTTTTTAATGCCCCGGATGCTCCGATGGATATTCAAGGTATACTCTCGTTTGCCCGTGCTGCGGCGGTGAGGAAAAAGCTGAGGTATGCCAGGCTGGGGATGATCGGCTTTAATGATATGGGACTTTATTCCACCGGCATTAACCCGACAAGACTACGTGACCGCATCGGTCCGGAGATTGAAAGTATGGATATGCTTCAGCTTCAAAGAAAAATGGAGCGTATTCCTGATAAAGAGGTAAAGGATGAGTCAGCAAGGCTATCTGCCGGCTGGGAGTACCCACTGGGAAAGCCTGCGGCGGAAGTGGTTGAAAAAGCGGTACGAATGTATCTCGCAACAGTTGACATCTGTAAGGAAAAGAAATTTGATAGCTTTTCATACAAATGTGTCGACGGCATCGATCTGGAGATGGGACTTACCCATGCCGTTCCATCCTCCCTTGTAGCGGATGCCGGTTATCCTTATGTGGATGAGAACGACCTTGGAAATTCGGTAGCCCAGCTCATGCTTAAATGGCTTTCAGGGAAACAGGTGACATTCATCGAACATTACGAGCATCATCCCGACTGGATACTGTTGGGTGAAGACGGTTACTGTCCTTCGGATTTTATTGAAGGCAAGCCACAGATCAAAGATGTTTCCACTGTTTTGTTAAAGGGCATTGCCCATTGTTCAAATATGAAGAAGGGGAGGATGACCCTGGCTTGTTTGTCGGAAACCGGAACCGGGTACAGGATCCATATTGTCACCGGTGAAGGGAGAGAAAGACCGAAGTGGGTTGAAATGGGTGTGCCGCTTCCATCATGGCCCAGTGTGAAATTCTATCCCGATGTGCCCGTCCGCCAAATTCTCGACCATGTACAATCACAACATTTTGCTGCCGTTTACGGTCACTGGGTTCCGGAATTGCTTGACTTGTGCGCGCTGCTTGATATCGAAGCGGTAGCGGATTGCAACGTTTAAAGAGCTGGAAAATGAAGCATCAGTATAAACCCCTGTTACTACTCTGCATGGTATTTTTGACCGTGGGATCATTGTTCAGCATGAACGATATTCTTTTGCCATCCCTGGTCAACCATTTCAGCCTGAATTATAAGCAGGCAACCTTGATCCAGTTCTCATTTTATCTGCCTTATATATTTTTCCCCATCCCCATTGCCTGGATGATACACCGTTTCGGTTATAAATTCAGCCTTCTTGTGGCACTGTTCATCAGTGCTCTTGGCTGTTCCCTGTTCTATCCTGCAAAAGAGCAGGATTCGTATACGATCGTTTTAATCGCCATCTTCATCCTATCAACAGGTGTCACAGTTATCAATGTAGCAGCAAATCCGTTTATTACCTTGTTGGGCGATGCGAAAGGAGCACACATACGAATGAATTTTGTTCAGGTATTTTCAAGAGTCGGATATGCTGCCACTCCCCTCATTGCCACGTCACTGATCTATAGCAGCACCGGAGCCATCCGCTTTCACCTGCCCTATATGCTCATTGCCCTTACCATCCTGCTTATCGGATTTTTTATCTTTATCTCCCGGATGCCGTCATTGAAAGCTCCGGCGGAGGACAAGTTTTCGGTTCTAAGCATGTTCAGGGAAAGCCGTCGTTATCCTCATCTTTTTTTCGGCGTCGTGGCCATGTTTTTCTATATTGGGGCCGAAGCCTGCACTGCCGGCTTCTTCATACCCTATATGAAAACAGTACTTGGATTAACTAATGAGGCAGCTGCCAGGTATCTGAGTCTTTACTATGTATTTGCTGCCGCAATGGGTCTCATCGCTGTAGGTATATTACGCTTCGTAAAAGCCGCAAAGCTGGTTGGAATTTTTGGCAGTATCATGATTCTGAGCTACATCTTCTGCATCTTTCTGAAAACAGGCTTCAATGCCTGGGTTCTTGCCGGTCTGGGACTTTTCCTTTCCATCATGTTTCCAACACTATTCAGTCTGGCCATCGAAGAAGTGGGGTCATTTGCCGGCAAGGGCTCAGCAATGCTGAACTTTGCCATTATCGGCGGTTCCGTCTTCCCCCCGCTTCAGGGAATGATTGCAGACCGTTTTGGGGTAGGCATTTCCTACATTGTTCCGTGCATCTGTTTCATCATCATTACGGCTTATGCCTTTTTATTCACCAAAGGTTCGCTTATAGAAAGAAAAGTAGTGCTAAGGATGGAAAGCAGGGCGTCGCATCTGAAATGAGAAAAAATATTAATCCTGAAACAATGAAAAAGACATTGCTGTTGTGGTTTTTTCTGCTATTTGTGGTATCATCCATGGCGCAGTTCGCAGAGTTGCAAACTACCGATTCTATTTGCGGGCATAAGATCGTACCCGCTGACGATGGCAAAACTGTTCTTGGATGGTACAGGCCTGATGTACCAGGTGCAGTCTTCGACAAGGTGGTCGGACTTGCGACGGAATTTCTTAAGACGACACCCATCGAGCCCCAAACTGGTTTACCCATGTATCTTGTGACCTGTTGTTTCTCCGGGCCTCATATGACACCGGGGAAGAACATCATTGCTGATCACTGGCTTCACAACCCTGCCTGTGTGTATGCCGGAACCGTCCAGAGTCTTGCTGTCCGCTACATGCCGTATTCAGGTGATGATTCTTTACTTTCACTTGCCGGTAATATGCTCGATTACCAGCTCGGGAATGGCACAACACCTGATGACTGGGTGTGGCCGGAGGTACCGTACGCCAGTGCCGACCCCTTTGAGAGGATCTACCAGGGCGGTATAGGATGGGAGAATGACGGGATGCGGGGCGACGGACTCCATGGCGTTGAGCCCGACAAGATTGGCGAGCTGGGTTATGCCTATTTGCTTTTTTATGAAATTACAATCAAAAAAAAGTACCTGGATGCTGCCATACATTGTGCAGATGCTCTAGCTGCCCACGTTCGGGATGTAAGGCCTGACACCGCTACGTTTAGCAGGTCAGACCTGAAAAGATCACCGTGGCCCTTCAGGGTCAATGCCAGAAATGGGATCGTTGTAAGTGAGTATTGTTCCAATGTTCTTGAACCGGTAAAACTTTTCGATGAGTTGCTGCGGTTACGTGATCGACTTTCACTCTCGACCGCGCAGGTGAAAGCCTATCATTCGGCGAGGGATATCGCCTGGGAATGGATGTTTTCCATCAATGGTCCGATGAAGACTTTCGTCTGGAACGGATATTTCGAAGATATTCCTAATGATCCGGAACGCACAAACCGGGTACAGATCACACCGGTGGAAGTCGCAAAATACCTCATTGAGCATCCTGAATATGATAATTATATAAGCGAGGATGTGCCGGCACTGCTCCATTGGGTTTCCAGTGCTTTCAAAACCGATGGCATGGATGCCATAAAAGAACAAACATGGTGTTACGAGCCTATGGGAAGTCACACCGCCCGCTATGGATCAGCGTGTGCCATGTATTACGGGCACTCCGGGATAGACTGGTATAAAGACCAGGCCTTCCGGTTTCTGAATTTCGCTTCCTACATGACCTACGATAACGGTGTGGTAGCTGTCGGACCTAACTGGCACAGTTCTTGGTTTTCAGACGGTTACGGTGATTATATCAGACATTTCATGGATGCCATAGCGGCCATTCCGGAGTGGGCTCCTGCCGGTGAAGACCATTTGCTGAAATCCACTTCGGTGGTAAGGCAGATCAGGTATTCAACGGATCAGCTTGCCTTTTCCACCTTCGACGATGCATCCACAGTCATTCTCAGGCTTGATGCTAAACCATTGTCCGTTACGGTTGACGGGAAGCGGATGAAATTATCGAAAACGCTCATCGCTGACTCCTGGACCTGGGAGGCTCTACAGGATGGCGGGATCGCGAGATTATCCTATACCGCCGGAAACCAGGTCGTGATTCACAAATAAATAAGCAGAGTTATGCAGCGCTTACTCCCGGTTTTAACGCCAGTGTTGATAATGATTGATCAGAATACCGGCATGGCGTATTCAGCAACTCAACCAGGTCAACATCATTATACGGGACAGGCTCAATAAAATATAGTAATAAGAACTACGGCACACATTGTTGTCCGGTAACCTGCAAAATAAATATACCAATGAAAAAGATAAAGTGGTTTACAATACTATTCTTACTGATGGTGCTAGGCACTGGTTGTTCTCAGAAGATGGGAATGACGACGCTGGTTCTTATAGATTCAGATGATCCTGCATCGGAGATGGCAGAGCATTATCTGCTGCCCTACCTCGATCACTTTGGAATCGATTATGAAGTTACGGATATCCATGAGATGAAACCAGGTAAAAATCTCCGTGACTACGCACTCGTTATCATTGGGCACGATATGAAAATGCCGGACAAAGCGGATGCCCTGATTAAGAAAATAACAAAGGGAGGGGCAGGAGTTTTATCTTTTGATCCCGACTGGCCGTCAAAGGTGGATATGTCCGGGGAGCCATCTGACACTGCGGAATTCCTGACCTTCGACACAAGTCATTATATTACTGCTCTGCATCCCCGCGGCGATTCCATCAGGTGCTTTCATGCCATAACCATTCCGGCTTCCATGCAAACGGGGATGAAACCGGTGGTACTTGCAGGAAGTCGTCCGCTCATCCTTGTTTCAGAAAAAGGTCAACCGAGGAGAGTGACATTTACATCGACCGACTGGATGAAAACTTATTTTCTCGGTCCGGTTATGGGTCTTGACGACTGCCTGTGGCGTGCCATGGTATGGGCATCACGCAAACCTTTTGTGATGAGGGGATTGCCGCCACTCGTCACCATGCGGGTAGATGATGTAGCCGGCCGTGGTGAGCTTTGGGGCCGTTCACCCCTCTATTGGGTAAATACAGCAGTAAAGAATGGTTTTAAACCCTGGCTGGGGCTGTTTATTTATAACCTTAACCCTCGTGCTGTGGATGAACTGCGTTCCTATATTATGAATAACGAAGCGACCGCAGCACCGCATGCTCTTGGCCGGCCCAACCGTTCGGGCATTAAACAGCTGCAGATGAAAAATTATACCGTTGTGCCCGGTCAGGACAGTTATGCCGGTTTCTATTATAATCCGGATGCCATACCACTGCGGGAAACGGAATATGATGAGTTTATTTACTTCGAACATCAGAAAGCCAAACCGTGGAGCGATGTGGAAGCCCAAAGGGGCCTGGATGCGGTGGATCACTGGTATGCTGCAAACAAACCCCTTCCGATGTCAAAATATTTCATCGCTCACTGGTATGAAATGGGCAGCAATATTATCCCTCATATTGCCGACAAATGGGGTATCGAATATTTGGCTATGAACAAATCCATTGATCTTCCCTATACCGACAGTGTACCATGGATAAAGGGAGGGCCATTCAGACTTTACGAGGATCCCGGGACGAGCACAAACAATCCGGACCTGCGGGGAAGGAACCCGGTTTACTATTCCGATTTTGTGAATATTGACGGACGGAGATTCTTTAATTGCTTTACCGAGATCAGGGATGTGGCAGGATATGAATGGGCGCCCGACAATAATACTAAAGAATCCGCTGCCAGGGGAGTAACGGAATTGCGCCGTGCCCTTTCAGGCATGGACCTGGCCGTGCTTTTTACTCACGAAACGGATTATATTTATCTGATTAATCCTGAAAGCTGGGAGGAACAGATGAAAATTATCGCCATGGGTATCCGCGATTTCAACCCCATGATGACCACCATGGATAAAGCAGTCAAGATTGTGCGGGCACATAAAACATCGCGGTATGAAAAGGGGGTTTATGATCCTTCCGATGGAAAAGTGACAATATCACTAAGCGGCAGCACCGATACCCTTACCTTTTTGTATCTTTTCGAGGAGAAAGGAAACCGCATTGAGCAGAAACTAATTCAGATCCCGGAATTCAGGGATCAGCTCCAAATGAGCATCGATATTCTTAAGGATACAGCTCAGAAATAAGGAACATGTCGCGCTATATCAGGTGAACAGGGTAAAAATGTAATTGTGATAAATAAATGCCACTAAAATCAATAAAATGAAAACTATGTTCAAGCTTATGTTTTTGCTTACCATCACCGGTCTCATGATGATGTCCTGTGCACCGGGAAGTGGTTCTGGTAAAGCAAAGATCCAGGATACCATCCTGGTCAGTGATACCATTCAGTACCATCCTGTCAGACTGGATAAGGCAGATCACTCAATTCTTCCGTGGTTTTCTTCTGATCCGGGAGCGTCTTATGATACCGTTTTGATGCTGGTCTGGAATTTCTGGGACAATATGGAGGCCGACTCCAACGGGCTGAAATATTATATGAATCACCAGGTGTGGAAGCCGGAGCACGATATGCGCGGACTTGGTGGTGACCAGATCAACATGGCACTTTCATCGTGGAACCTGCTCTTTGACTATACCGGATATGATGCTGTTCTTGAGAACATGAAATATCTGGCCGATACTTACCTTGCCCGCTCCCTGTCTGATTCCACCGATGCATGGCCCTATGTGCCCTACCCCTACAACACGGATATTCACTCCGGCTATTATGACGGAGATATGCGAAACGGCAAAGGCATCATGCAGCCCGACAAGGCCGGGAATTTTGGATACGAACTTATCACCCTCTTTAAGATCACCGGTGATGAAAGATATCTGGATGCAGCGAAGAAAATCGGCCATACCCTTGTGGCACACGTTGAACCGGGCGACAATGACAGGTCCCCGCTTCCATTCAGGGTGAATGCCAGAACCGGCGAGACAGGACTCCTCCTTCCCAACAACCGGAAGGAGTCGAAAATTTCACCCGCCCTCTACACCTCAAACTGGACGGGTACGATGGACCTTTTCAGGGAACTCGAAAAATTTGAGACAGGGATGAAAGATGAATATCATGCAGCGTTTACAACCTTTCTCGAGTGGATGAAGACGTATCCGCTGAAGACGAACAAATGGGGTCCGTTTTTCGAAGATATCCCAGGATGGAGTGATACTCAGACCAATGCCATTTCCTTTGCCATGTTCATAATGTACAACCGGGATCTGTTCCCGGATTGGAAGAATGAGGTTAAGGGCATCATTGAATGGACATACCGTGAACTGGGTAATCGTGAGTATGAAAAGTACGGCGTAGAGGTCATGAATGAGCAGACTGTTTACCGCGTGCCGGGGAACAGCCATTCTTCACGCCAGGCTTCCGTCGAACTTTTATATACCAGGCTCAGCGGCGATTCTACCTATCTCGTCAATGCCATCAGGACCCTGAACTGGGCAACCTATACCGTGTCTGATGACGGGCGCAACCGGTATATACGTGATGATATCTGGCTCACTGACGGGTATGGCGATTACGTGAGGCATTATATCCGGGCTATGGCAGCATGGCCACAACTGGCTCCTGCCGGCAAAAACAAATTACTTTGCACCTCATCCGTGATCCGATCGGTGGAATACCACCCGCATTCGGTGGAATATTTTACCTTTGACGATACTTCCCGCGAGGAGCTAAGGCTTGTAAAAAAACCAGTTTCCGTCAAATCTGATGATACAGTGTTAAATGTTTCGGCTATTGCCCCGGAAGACAGCAACGGATGGACCTGGGATGCATTGGATGAGGGCGGGGTATTACAGGTTTGGCACAAAGGGGGACATCACATTGCCATTGAATTCTGATCTTATAGTACTAACCTGAGGAACATAGAAATATGATACGAACACTGCTTATTTTTCTTACAATGACAGGGCTTATATCTTCCTGCCTGCCCAAACAAACCGGAAGTAGCGAACAAAATAAACCAGAAACCATGAAGGTACTTTCATTGATGAAAAAACAGATCCTCCTGGATTCTTGCAAAATATTATTCAATGCACAGGTAACGAAAGATAACTTTTCAAAAGACTGGACGGTCCATCACAGCGAATGGGAAGTTGAGGACGGTTGGCTTGTGGGACGTAACAGGGGCAACTGGCCAGGCATGGCAATTCTGAAGCAATCTTTTCCCGGAAATGTCCTTGTTGAATTCGATGCGTCTACCATTGAGCCTTCGACCCATGATATCAACGTGATGTGGAACGGGGAGTGGCTCGACGAAAAGGACGAACGAGGCATGGCCTATGTGGCCGGACTGCAGGGTTGGTGGACAGGCAAAGTCGGGATTGAAAAGTCACCGGAGTACAAATTTATGACCGGCACACCGTTATTGAATTTTCAGCCCGGAAACGTTTATCACATACAGGCAGGGAGCATCAACGGACACTGTTTCATCTTTGCCGACGGTCGGCTGTTGCTTGAGACCATGGATCCGGATCCTATCGATAATGAGAAATATACTCTGGTTGGTTTTGAAGCGTATTCAAGCGCCATCCGGATAAAAAATATCTGCATCAGACAAATTTACTGGGAAGAAGTGGACATGAAATATGAGCCGGAATTTTAATTGAAAGTCGGTGTCCAGCGATGGATAACGGTCCGGATTCGTCAGAGCTTTCCTTTGAAAATAATCATTTCCCTGGGTAAGGACGCATGGGGTATTTCTTCCGTGAAGATACCAAATACGGTGGAGCCGCTTCCGCTCATCGCTGCATAGACGGCCCCGGCTTCATACAATTCTTTCTTGATACGGCCGATCTGCGGGAACTTTTTAAAAACGGTCTTTTCAAACTGATTTTCGAGCTTTCCTTTCCATGCCGTGACTGGCATTGACAGTGTTTCGCGAAGGTCAGATTCGGGTAAGGCCGGGATAATCCCTGCATAAGCTTCCCTGGTTGAAACGGGGAAGCCCGGATTTACCAAAACGAGATATAAGTCTGTGTTAAAAGGCTCGAGAGGATCAAGCTTTTCACCTCTGCCTGTTGCGAGTACTGGCCGGTTGTCGATGAAGAAAGCACAGTCGCTCCCCAGACGGGCGGCATATTCTTTTAATTTGGAATTTTCTATGCCCAGATCAAAGGAGGTGTTCAGCATGTTGAGCATATAAGCAGCGTCGGAGGATCCGCCACCCAGGCCTGCGCCGGTCGGAATCACTTTATGGAGATGAATACGAAGCATCGGTATGTCAAAATCCGATCTCAGGAGATACAGTGCCTGCATCACCAGGTTGTCACTTCCTGAAGCGCCGCTATCAAGACCACTGCAATTCAGACTGTCCTGCTCCGCTTCAACGAATTCAAGGATATCTGTTAAACCGCACGGTATCATAGCTGTTATGATATTGTGATAGCCATCGTTTCTCTTTGCTGTGATGTAAAGTCCGAGGTTGATTTTGGCGTTTGGGAAAGTGATCATCGCTAGTGAATAGTATTTCAGGTAACTCTGATAAAATTCGGATTTTTTTTTAACAATTGTTAATAATAAAATATTTATTTCTGTTTAAAAAAGTATTCATCCCAAATCTAATCCCGGAGGTAAATATGTCTACCTTTAGACACGAATAATTCATTTTGATATGGCAGCGAAAACAACCAGAAAGGATAACGGATCCGAGAGAATTAATATGGAATACGGTAAGATACCGCCACAGGCTCTTGAGCTTGAAGAGGCGGTCCTGGGGGCTGTCATGATTGAGCGGGATGCCATCCTTTCGGTTCTTGACATCCTGAAGCCGGAAAGCTTTTACAAGGAATCACACCAGAAAATTTTCAGGGCCATAGTGAATCTTTCCATGAATGAGCAGCCTATAGATATTCTGACGGTGACGGAGGAATTAAAGCGGAATGAAGTGCTCGACGAAGTGGGAGGAGCCGTTTATATTACGCAGTTAACCGACAGGGTTGCTTCCGCGGCTCACCTTGAATTCCACGCCAGAATTGTTGCCCAGAAATTTATCCAGCGGGAACTTATCCGGGTGTCTTCAGAAATACAGGCCAAGGCATTCGATGATACCATCGATGTTGATGAGTTATTGGATTTTTCTGAAGCCCAGCTTTTTGAGATTGCAGAAAGGAACATCAAGAAAGAGACCATTCGCATCAATCTTTTAATTAAGGATGCCATTCACCAGATCGAGGAAGCTTCGAAACGTGAGGATAGTTTGAGCGGAGTACCGTCAGGATTTACAAAACTTGACAGGATGACCTCGGGATGGCAGCGTTCCGATCTTGTGATCATTGCAGCGAGGCCTTCAATGGGTAAAACCGCCTTTGTACTATCGATGGCCCGGAATATGGCCGTTGAACATCAGAGGTCGGTCGCCATTTTTTCGCTTGAGATGGCATCGATCCAGCTTGTCAACCGACTCATCGTAAGTGAGACGGAATTGCCTTCCGACAGGATTAGAAATGGCAGGCTTGAACCCTGGGAGTGGGAGCAACTCGATTATAAAATCAAAAGTCTGGTTGAAGCGCCAATTTTCATCGATGATACACCGGGTATTTCCGTTTTTGAACTACGTGCCAAGTGCCGCCGGCTCAAAAATCTTTATGATGTAGAAGTGATCATTATTGACTACCTCCAGCTCATGACGGGTCCATCCGATAAAGGTAGCAGGGAGCAGGAAGTCAGTAATATCTCGAGATCGTTAAAAGGCATGGCAAAGGAACTGAATGTGCCGATCATCGCACTTTCACAGCTGAACAGGAGCGTGGAGATGAGATCCGGTAACAAGCGACCACAGCTCTCCGACCTTCGTGAATCGGGTGCGATTGAGCAGGACGCCGACCTTGTGTTGTTTATCCACCGCCCTGAGAAGTATGGCATCGACCAGGATGAGGACGGAAATTCCCTCAAGGGCATTGCCGAGATTATTGTGGCAAAGCACCGTAACGGTGCCATTGGGGATGTAAACCTTAAGTTTAAGGATGAATTCGCGAAATTCACCGAGCTGGAAGAGATCGAACCAATCTTTGATGATGGCAGTGATGCCTCCACACTTACCTTCGGATCAAAAATCAATCATGAGGTGCGAGGTCAGGGCCGCGGCGATTTTGAAATTGGCAGCAATACTGCCTTTGATGATCAGCCGTTTTGATCAGAGTATAGATTTCAATTCAAGCAGGGAAGTTATTTCATAGGTTGAAGGTGCGCTGTTGTCGAGCTTCATGGGATTGAAGTAAACCGTATCCATACCATAGAGGGTGGCGCCGGCAATATCCACGTCATAATCATCGCCGATCATCATGCATTCCTTCTTTTTTCCGTTTACAGAATTTACAGCCCATGAGAATATCCTCGTATCAGGCTTATTGTAACCAATGGTTTCTGAAGTGAACACGTGATCGAAGTATGCATCAAGTCCGCAATTTTTCATCTTCGAAAATTGCGTTTCCCTGAAGCCGTTGGTGAGAATATACAGTTTGTAATTTGGTTTGAGATACTCGAGGATCTCAATAGTATTGGGGAACAAACGGGTTTTAATGACACTGAGAGCCAGGTATTCTTCACCGATTTGCTTTGCCAGCTCCGGATTAATAAGTTCACGTTCTTTCAGGGTCAGTTCAAATCGTTTAGATCTCAGAACCTCCTTGCTGAGGCTGCCGAGTCTGTACTCAGCCCATAGCCGTTCGTTGTACTTATGGTAGGCTCTGACAAAATCTTCGGGATCAGGGAAATACGGTTTTAGTGCATATTTCTGGTATACGTCACTCAAAGCCTCGTACGAATTGCTTTCAAAATCCCACAAGGTGCGGTCGAGATCAAAAAACAGATGAAGATACTTTTGCAAAGCGGAATGAATTAGTAAAACCCATGTTGTTATTTTGTCTGACTCATTTAGTAATGGGCGAGTGATTTCCATTTGCCTGTACGAAATTATCCAATTCACAGGAAAGGAAAAAATCAGGGGGTATCTTTTACGTTCTTTTTTAGAAAATTGTAGTATCCCGCCTCCCTTCAGCATACTTTCTGTTCATTCAAGAGGCTCAGCTTGTTTTTCATCTTAAAAAAAAGGGTGATTCGGTTTGAATCACCCTGCGGCAGTTCGTGTTCTTGAAAAGTTCTCCCGTATATATCAACGATCAGCGGTATTATTTTCACAATAGACTGTGTTCCACTCCTTGAGATTCATCATCCATTCTTCAAGTTCCATTTCCTTGTCCCCGGCAATGTTTTCAGCTTCTTTCAGCCAATCTGTGTTGAACATCCAATCTTCAAATTTCAAATCTTCTTCTTTGAACGTTTCTGATTCGTTAGTCAGACTTTCTTTCGTACCAGATCCTGATTCCAGTGAGATTACCCATTCATCGAGATCGCTCATCCAATCCTCGAGTTCAATCTTTTCATCAAAGGACTTTTCCTCAACAGCCACTTTTGAGAATGCCATGATGATTTGGTCTGTGCTTTTGAAAAGATTATTGGTGAACTTCTGGAATTCATAGTTATTGAATGATTTCTGAGCGTGGAGATTTAACGAGATCAACCCTGCTACGATCAGCATTGCAACCCTGTGCAGCTTCTTTCCTTTGTTTTGTGTACTTGTTTTCATGTTCTTACTATTTTCGCTTCTCCGATTTCGACAACAGATATGCATTTACATGTTGTGTGCCAAATTTTTTAACAATCTAAATATCAAATATATACAATATATTTTTTAAATTAAAAGATTGTTAAAAGCGAACGCTTTTGAAACAGAAGGTGTACGAAACCGGACAAATAAAAGAGTAAGGCGTCTTAAATTTATACTAAAAAGAGGTAGGGGGTCAGTGGTCGAGACCGTGCAGGACGATGACAATCTCACCCTTTACCCCTTTTTCAGTAAAAATGTTCATGACCTCTTGAAGTGTCCCTCTAATGGTCTCTTCGTGGATTTTGGAGATCTCTCTTGATACCGAAACTGGGCGTTCCGGCCCGAAAACATCGATAAATTGCCCAAGGGCTTTAACCAGCCTGAAGGGGGACTCATAGAAGATCATGGTCCTTTGTTCAGATTTAAGTTCTTCGAGTCGTTTCATACGGCCCTTTTTTTGTGGGAGGAAACCTTCAAAGCTGAAGCGATCGCAGGGGAAACCTGAATTGAGGAGTGCAGGAATAAAGGCAGTTGGTCCTGGCAGACTTTCGACCTCGATATCCAACCTCACACATTCTCTAACGATCAGGAAACCCGGATCTGAGATACCTGGCGTTCCGGCATCCGTTACCAGAGCGATGGTCTCACCAGCACGGAGTTGATCCGTTATGGATGCAAGGCTTTTGTGTTCGTTAAATTTATGGTATGAACGTATGGGCTTACTGATGTTGTAGTGCTTGAGAAGAAAGGATGTTTTTCTTGTATCCTCAGCCAGGATTAGATCGGCTTCCTGTAAAATATCCAGGGCTCGCAGGGTGATGTCTTTAAGATTCCCGATGGGTGTTGGAACGAGGTATAGCCGCGACATGTCAGGCGTTGATAAATTTTCTCCGCACCAGGCCCAGTAATTGTTCCACTTCCCGGCTTTTCATATCCCATCCAAAATTGTCAACCAGGTAGTTGTAGGCTTCATCAAAATTTGTAGCATGTTCCAGGTTGTCCATGGTGGCCCTGAATTTATCGGCATCTCCTTTAAAAAGCTCCCTGATATAGAAAAACTTGTCGTTGATGCCCATACTGCCGGAGATACTTGTGATGGGTGATGCCTGGAGCCTTGTTGAGAGATCTTTTTTCTTCGTATTCTCTCCAAGTTTTTCGTTGATGAAGGCTTTCTCAATTTTAAAGTTCTCAGCAAGGATCGTACGTTCATGCTCAGACATCGTTACCTGGGGATTTTTTTTGGGCTCCGTGATGTCTTTTTGCTTAGTATTCTCCGTTGGTTTTGTGTCAGGAACGGGTCCAGACTGTTCTGCCGGCTTTTTCTCTTGCGTAGCTGGGTTTTCAATGTGTTTAACCACAATGTGTTCTTCTGCGTCTTTACCTACAGTATCTTCCTGAATTTCATTGATTTGCGAAGAGGTGGCAGGGGCCACTTTTTCTTCCCGGACGGGGATGGGACGGGATTGAGGAACAGTCGGAATACCATTCTCCCTAAACATTAGAAGCAATTCATAAACATTCCGTAATTTTGAGAGCGCAAGGTCTAGTTCTATGTAGGGAATCTCGGAATAATTTTCAAAATTCCCCACTAATTTTTCTATTTCTTGTATATCTTTAGTAATGATTTCAAAGGTATGTTTATATCCCATAATAATTTGCCGGATAATTGGTTCAGTTTGAAATGTTGTCACAAAAGTAACGATATTATTAAGAATTTCTTATTCAATGTTTCTTGAAAATTCGATAAATAAGGAAGATAAGAGGGGATGGATCGAAGTCATAAGCGGTTCAATGTTCTCGGGAAAAACCGAGGAGCTTATCCGACGGCTTAAACGGGCCAGGATCGCGAAGCAGAAGGTCGAAATCTATAAGCCTCAAATAGACACGCGTTTTTCGGAACACGAGGTTGTTTCCCATGATGAGAATTCCATTCTGTCTACACCTGTGAGCACTGCGGCTAATATCCTTCTCCTTGCCAATGATGTGGACGTGGTTGGCATTGATGAAGCGCAGTTTTTCGACAACGGTCTTATTGAAGTCTGTAATATTTTGGCGAACAGAGGTATAAGAGTTGTTGTTGCCGGCCTGGATATGGATTATGTGGGACGACCTTTCGGACCCATCCCAGGACTTTTGGCAACCGCAGAGTATGTCACGAAGGTTCATGCTATTTGTGTGAAGTGCGGAAATCTCGCTCAGCATTCCCACAGGAAAACAGATGCGGAGAATCTCGTTGTCCTTGGTGAGACAGATACTTACGAACCCCTCTGCCGTGTCTGTTTTAACCGGGAGAGAAATCTTCAGAAAAAAGAGAAATCCAGATGACATCCCGGACCATGGCTGAAATTTGCGGTATCATCGGCGGGCAGCTGACAGGTGATGCCAGCCGGCGCATTGATCACGTGACAATTGACAGCAGGAAGTTTACCGGTGAGGGTGGCGCACTATTTTTTGCCATCAGAGGGTTGAGGAACGACGGTCATCATTACATTCAGGAGCTCTGTGAAAAGGGACTGCAATGTTTAGTGGCGGAAGAGCTTCCTACCGGTGTTCCACTGACGGAGGTCTCCGTCATCATCGTCAGGAACAGTCTGGCTGCCCTTCAGAAGCTGGCGGCATATTACCGGCAAGGCTTTACTGGTGAAGTGGTGAGCATAACGGGCAGCAACGGCAAGACCATTGTTAAGGAATGGATTTACCAGGCCCTGAACCAGAAGATACCTGTTGTCAGGAGCCCTCTTAGCTACAATTCACAAGTAGGTGTGCCATTGTCGTTGTTTCTGCTGGAAGATCGCTACAGTCTTGCTATTATTGAGGCCGGCATTTCCCAGACCGGCGAAATGGACCGGCTGGAAGCTATGATACATCCAGGAACGGGTATTCTTACCAACATTGGGCAGGCACATCAGGAAAATTTTACCTCGATGTCCGAAAAACTTGAGGAGAAGATGAAGCTCTTCCAGCATTGCCAAAGACTGATCTACTGCAGCGATCATGAACTTATTCGTTCTGGTGTGGAAAAACTCCCGGCGGCGGTAGAAAGAATTTCATGGGGCACAGGAAAGGATGCCGCCTACCGGGTATCGTCCCGTAAAGCAGGAAGCGGCACTGAGATCGAGGTCAGTGGCCGTTGTGATTGTCGCTTTTCCCTTCATTACAGCGATTTAGCTTCTGCTGAAAATGCGATGCATGTATTTGTATACCTTCACTCTTCTGGATACGACCTGGCATTTATTTCATCCGTAATGGAGAAGCTTGAGCCCGTGGCGATGCGTTTGGAAATCGCTGCCGGGGTGAACCACTGCACACTCATCAACGACACGTATAACTCGGATGTAGTATCCCTGGCCAATGCACTGGATGTGCTGAATCAACAAAATCAACATCAGAATAAAACACTCATTTTGTCCGATATTCTTGAGAGCGGAAAACATACAGAGGAGTTATACGGTGAAGTGGCCGCCCTGCTCAGATCAAAAGGTATCCGCCGCATGATAGGCATTGGACCGGGTATTTCTTCCTGTCGCAGTCTCTTTCCGGCACATGCAGAATTTTTTAATGACACTGTCGATTTTCTGAATGCCAGGGTATCAACCGTTTTCAGAAATGAAGCCATATTACTGAAAGGCTCCCGGCAATTCCGTTTTGAACGGATATCCAGGATATTGCAGGAAAAAGCACATCGTACCGTACTGGAGATTAACCTGAATGCGTTGGTTGATAATTTCATGTTTTATAAGTCCCTCCTGAACAGAAATACCAGGATTATGGCCATGGTAAAAGCATTCTCCTACGGCAGTGGAGGCTATGAGATCGCCAATGTCCTGCAGTATCATCACGTCGATTACCTGGCAGTCGCATTTGCTGATGAAGGAGTGACGCTGAGAAAAAACGGCATCCATATACCGGTTATGGTTATGAATCCTGAAGAGAACGACTATTTTCTCCTTTCAGAATACAATCTTGAACCTGAGATCTACAGCTTCAGGATACTGAATGATTTTAGTCAGTATCTCGACCGGAATGGTATAAAGGAGTTTCCAGTGCATCTCAAGATTGATACCGGTATGCACCGACTCGGCTTTGAGGAGGGAGATACGGAGGCGCTGGTTTCTGCGGCACGTATCTCGCCGGTCCGCATTGTTTCGGTATTCTCTCATCTGGCTGCTGCGGGTGAGGCCATAAATGACCCATTCACTCATGAACAGATTAATCGGTTCAGGCGTATATGTGAACGGCTGGAGGAAGGCCTGGGCCAGAAATTCATGCGGCATATCCTGAACTCATCCGGCATTGAGAGGTTTCCCGATGCAGCACTCGATATGGTGAGGCTGGGCATCGGTCTTTACGGCGTTAGTGGGCTTAACCAGGATAAACTCCGTGAAGTATCAACCTTTAAAACCACTATCGCTCAAATCAGGGAAGTGGGAGATGGGGACACCGTGGGTTACAGCCGGCAGGGCAGAATAGAAGGTTTACGTCGTATTGCGACGCTGCCGGTCGGCTATGCCGACGGGTTATTCAGATCGCTTGGGAACGGCAGGGGTAAATTTCTGATCAGGGGCAGGCTTGCACCTGTTGTCGGCCAGGTATGTATGGATATGACCATGGTCGACATCACCGGCATCCCCGCAGAAGAAAACGATGAGGTCATTCTCTTTGGAAATGAAAATCCTGTCAGTCGTCTTGCTGATGCTGCGGCTACAATCCCATATGAAATTCTCACCAGGATATCGGAAAGGGTAAAAAGGATTTATGTTCAGGCTTAGACCGTACTGACCTTTCCGTTAATGATCGGTACCTGTTATTCAGGCTGGTGAAGAGAAGGGTACTTTATATTCCTGTGAAAAACTGTGTACTGTTTACTTCTCACTTCCTAAGTATCAGATCGCAAATAACATCTGTTGAAGGGGTAATTTAGATGCCCGGGAATACGAGGTGGCAAATAAATTGAAATTTTCATTAAATTCACCAGATGATTACCTTGGGTTCATGACGGGAATCCTGGATCAGACCGGTAGTTGCCGTCAAGTTTTGTACAATGTTGCTATGATCAGGTAGAAAGCACGGAAAGAGGTTATCCGCGTTTTCACATAAATAAAAGAATCGCGAAATGCCAAAATTGTCAGTTGTCATCATCACATTCAACGAGGAGAAGAATATCGGCCGTTGTCTTGAATCGTTAAAGGGCATTGCCGATGATATCGTCGTTGTCGACTCCTTTTCAATTGACAGGACTGAAGATATTGTAAAGTCGTATGGAGGAAGGTTTATCCGACATCCTTTTGAGGGACATATTGAACAGAAAAACTGGGCCATTACGCAGGCCAAGTATCCGCATATCCTGTCGCTGGATGCCGATGAAGTATTGTCGCCGAGATTGAAAGATTCAATCCTGGAAGTTAAAGAGGACTGGAAGGTCGACGGCTATTATTTCAACCGGCTTACGAACTATTGCGGGAAGTGGATCCGACACACAAGCTGGTATCCGGCACGGAAAATGCGTTTGTGGGATTCCCGGAAGGGGAAGTGGGGAGGTATTAACCCGCATGACAAATTCAAACTGGAAAAAGGGGCAACCAAAAAATATCTGAAAGGGGACTTACTGCACTATTCCTACTATACCATCAACGAACACATTGAGCAGATCAACAAGTTCTCCACAATTGTCGCCAAAGCATATTACAGAGAAAACAGGAGGGCGAGTTACTTCAACATTATCTTTCACCCCATTTGGAGGGTGTTTCGCGACTATTTTATTAAGCTTGGTTTTCTCGACGGATTTTATGGCCTTGTCATCAGCGTAAATGCAGCACACGAGACCTTCCTGAAATATATCAAGCTCAGAAATTTATATAAGGAACAGATACTGGCATCCAAAGACAGGATTTGTTTTTTCAACAGCGTAAAATCATGGGGCGGTGGTGAAAAGTGGCACCTTGATGTTTCCCGGAGGCTCCACACCAAGGGGTACAAAGTTATTCTGGTATCACATCCGCACAGTGAACTACATCTGCGTGCTTCTAAGACCGGTATCGCATATCACGGGGTAAGGGTTTCAAACCTTTCTTTTCTTAATCCTTTTAAGATCCTGAAGATATTTATTCTTCTGAAAAAGGAAAATATCGGGACAATCATCATAAACCTTTCATCCGATCTGAAGGTAGCCGGCATGGCTGCGCGGCTGGCCGGGGTACGGAATATCATTTACCGTAGGGGCAGCGCCATTGCTATCAGGAATACATGGCTCAACCGCTACCTGTACCGTGAGGTGGTCACCGAAATTATCGCCAATTCTGAAGAAACGGCGAGAACCATTCTCATGAATAATCACAAGCTTGTGCCCCGGGAGAAAATTAAAATTATCTACAACGGCATCGACCTCGAGGTATACGATAAGCAGAAAAGAGAACCACTGTACAAGAGGAAGGACGGCGAAGTGGTCATTGGTAATGCCGGTCGCCTGTCTGAGGAAAAGGGCCAGATGTACCTGATCGAGCTGGCGGCAAATCTGAAAGCTGCCGGACGGAAGTTCAAGGTCGTCATCGCCGGCAGCGGCAAACTGAAGGCAAAATTAAAGAAATATGCACGCACCCTTGACGTTGAGGATGAGGTGATTTTTCTCGGATTTGTGGACAATATCAAGAATTTCACGACCAGCATCGATATTTTCGTACTCACTTCTCTGTATGAAGGTTTTGGTTACGTGATAGTCGAAGCCATGGCTGAGAAAAAGCCAGTGGTTGCTTTCGACATACACAGTTCAGCTGAGATCATCCGTGATGGCGAAACAGGCTACCTGGTTGAGAAGGCCAACGTTAACGAACTTACGGAACGCCTTGAGCTCCTTATGGGGAATCCAAAACTGAGGATCAAAATGGGAGAAAAAGGGCGGAAGCGTGTGGAGGAGGTATTTACATTTACCGAAACACTGAATAAGGTTGAAACCCTGATCAAAAAGGGAATGACCATCTTATAGATTCAGAAAATCAAGGTATTTTTTTTTCTGATACTCAAAGCTGAACTTGGTCATATCAAGGATGGCATGTTTTTTTACTGCCAGCTCTTCCCGGTTAAGACATAGGTGGTTAATAGTACTAATCATTTCTCCCTCCGAATAGAAAAAAGAGCTTTGGGCAAAGTCATCGATACCCAGGAGTGCCTCATGTAAAACCATCGGAATTTTCAGTCCGAATGCAATATTCATTGCCCCTGTGACCTTATACTTCCGGTAAAGGTCAAACATTGGAACCGAGGGCGTCAGAAGCGGGAGTATGATGCTGGCATTTCCTGAGTACTGCATAAATTCGTCAACAGGAATAAACTCACTGAAAAACAATCGTTGAGAAGGAGGAAGGAGAGACTCAATTTTTTTCCGTAATGCGAGGGCATCATCTTTCTGGCATCGGCCAAGGAAAACGAAACGGATATTTTCGTCGGGCCGGGAACGTTCAAGTTCAAGCAAAAGCCCGTGGTAATCCCGTCTCTGAGTATCCATTGCGCCGGGAATACAGATATCCAGTTTATCCCGATGATTTTCTTTCGTGAAAGGAGGGAAGAAAACCGGGTAGAAGGAGGTAAGTGTTAAACCGGGATTTTCCTGCTGAACATTCTTAAGAATATAATCGCTTAGGACGAAGTATTTTTTGATTGTACGGGTGATCAGCTTCTGGGAAAATGAGCGCCCGAGTTTTTGAGGATTATGAGCAATGCCTGTGATATTGAGGTCACGGGATAATAGGAAGGAAAGATCCCGGATAAAGGCCCCCTGGGCTGTATTGATGATGACGTCACTGATCCTGAAATCGGACAGGTACCTTGTGATGGTATGCAGGTTTTTCAATCTGTCGGCAATATTATTCTCTTTTTCCAGAAGGAAACATCGGATGGCTTTATCGAACGGGCCGGTTCGTTCATAATGTTTCCGACGCATGATAAGGTGGATTTCCAGGCTTTCATCCTGCAGGAACATCAGCTGAGGGAGAATGACCTCATCATGCGATCCTCCTGTTTCTATAATGGCGACTCTGTGAATTTCGCTACCTGTCATTCGTATCGTATGGCTTTTGGTATGAATTTCTCTTTCTCATGTTTCCAGCGATTATGTGTCCATAACCAGAATTCCGGATACTGCCTGATATTTTCTTCCAGCAGTTCATGCGAGCGCGCTGTAATCTCAAAGGTATCAGTCCCTGTCGCATCATCGGTCATAGGAATAAACTCAATGGTATAGTATCCTCGCTTTACCGGCATTATTTTATAATAAACAACGGCCAGGCCTAATTTCCTTGAAATCTTTTCAGGTCCGAGAACTACCGGTGTATCCTGGTTCAGGAAGGTAGTCCAGTACTGGATCTGTGCCCACCGTGGACGCTGATCTGAAAGAAACATGGTAAGCGTCGGGATATGCCTGTTCTGGTATGCACTGATTACCCTGAAGATCTTCTCCATCGCAACGGTCTCGACCCCGAATTTTTCACGGTTACGTTTTATGAGCACATCGAAATAAGGATTGTGCAGAGGTTTATATATGGCCAGGGTTTTATGCCTGATAAACTGAGGCATGAGTGAGGCCCATTCCCAGTTCCCATAATGACCCATGATCAATGCAATACTTTTTCCTTTGTCAAACAGGTTATTGCATATTTCAGGATTGAGAAACCGGTATCTTTTTTTCAGCTCTTCATCGGGAATAAAAATAGTAACGATCCCTTCAATAAAGGAATCGCAGAAATGGCGATAGAATTTTTTTGCAGTACTACGGATCTTTTTTTCATCCCATTCGGGGAATGAATTTCTGAGATTCTTTAGTACGATTTTCTTTCTGTATGCAATAATGTAGTATATGACAGGATAGAAAAGTGCTGAAAAAAAATACAGGTATCGCAGCGGAAGCCTTGTAACCAGCCATAACAGGCCATATACTACAAAATATAAAATGCGTCTCATCGAGGGAAGATTTTCGATACCAAAAATACAATTTTAACCGGATTAAGGGCAAAGGTGTTGATATGTTGTCGATCAATGGCAGTACACGAACAATATTTCCTATTTTTGTCGGAAGTGTAAAAGGATGAAACCGGAAACCCTGGAATATAATACACATCGTCAGCGCACATTATGGCTTCTCGTCTATACGCTGGTTTTGCTTTTCCCTGCCCTTTTCATCAACCTTGGTCTGATGCCTTTCAATCTGGATGAGGGTACACGGGCGGATGTGTCGATGGAGATGGTCTACTCCGGCAATTATATCACACCAACCATTAACGGAGAATTTTATTATAACAAGCCGCCGCTCTTCAACTGGCTACAGATCCTGTCATCCGTTGCAACGGGCAATTTTAGTGAGTTTACCATGAGATTGCCGGTAGTTGTTTCGCTGCTCTTATTTGCATTTACAGTGTATATCACGCAGAAAAAACAGATCGGACGGGACGCGGCATTTCTGGCCGCAATTGCCCTGGTCACCTGTGGCAGAATCTTGTTGTATGATTCGTTCAAAGGACTGATTGACATCACCTTTTCATGGGTCATCTATCTACAGTTCTGGTCGGTATATCATTTTTTCAGGCGCAGGGAATATTTCAGCCTCTTTCTGATGTCGTACCTGTTCACCACCCTGGCTTTTATGATGAAGGGATTACCGGCATTGGTATTTCAGGGTATTACCCTATTGGTGTGGTTTATATGGAACAAGGAATTCAAAAAGCTGATCAGCTGGGCACATGGGGGGGGGATATTGCTTTTTGCCGTCGTTGCCGGTTCCTATTTCCTGGTATACAACCGGTATAACTCATTACATAACTATTTCACGGCACTGCTTACTGAATCGACAAAGCGGACATTTCTTGAAAATCCGATGCTGAACAGCCTCGGGCATCTCTTTAGCTTCCCGCTGGAGTTCTTGTTCCATTTTTTGCCATGGACAATCTTCGTTGTAGTTTTTCTAAAAAAGGGCAGTGGTCGCTTCGCATGGAACAATTCAATGGTCCGCTTCATGATCCTGACCTTTGCTTCAAACATCATCGTTTACTGGCTTTCTCCGGCAATCTACGCCCGGTATTTTTTCATGTTCCTTCCATTGCTCTTTGGCAGTTCATTTTACCTTTTGTTCCGCTATAAATCAGAAGACATGGGTATAATAAGGTTTGGCGTGAAGCCTCTCCTGCTGATCTCCGGCGCGCTGATTGGACTGGCTATCGTCGTTTTTCCAATCTTTACAAACATATCGGTTTATGATCATTTTTGGCTGAAGTACGCTGTGACGTCTCTTCTTCTTCTACCTGTTTTCCTGTTTTATTTCACGAACAGGCGGCAATGGATTTTCGTTTTGATCCCGCTGCTACTCGTTGCCAGGATTGCTTTTAATTTCTTTATTTTGCCTGATCGTATCCGCAGGGGCACTGATTTATACCAGGAAAACGGAGCTCGGGTAGCAGGTGAGATCACAAGGGGAAAGCCGCTTTACCTGTTGGGTGATACGCGCATTCACCATGTAAGTACCTATTATATTATGCGTGAAAGGGACAGGCCCCTTACACGCTGGGAAGGTAAGCCCGAACCGGGCGCATGGTATATCGTCGAGAAGGATAAGCTGGACAAACTTCCGCCGGGCGAACTGGTTTTTACTTTTGAAACCAGGATCAACGAACTGAAACTGGGATTGGTAAAGTTTACGTCTCCGCAGGAGCAGGGAGAGCAGCCTGCTGATGAATGAAGAAAAACCGGCAGAATCAGATCTCTCCTGGCATACTACGCTAAAAGTTACTATTCTGTACAGAAGGAAAATGTTTTCCGCTATGCTTATGTCACAGGCGGACGCGAAAACACCCGGTCGGCTTGTGGCCCGCACTGAAAGTGTCCACAATCCGCCCGGGAAAAGGATGCGATTTCTTGTGGGATAGGTCGGCATGACCTTTACCCAGAAGGCTCTCAATCTCCCTTCCTGCCATTCATGATAAAGAAATAGATCAGGAAGCCGACGGAAATAAATACAAGTTCGATACCAAATGCCAGGATTGTTCCTTCATTATCAAATATCCAGGGCATGGTTGTTTTCGATAGGATGGTAATCAGGATCAGACCCAGTCCGGCCAAAAAGGATACCAGACCCCATTTAAGCGTTGGATAACGGTTTTCTTCCTTACTTTCGATCTGCTGTGTCAGGATACCTGCTTCTTCAATATGCCCCATCTTAACAATCTTCCTGCGCAGGAGGAAGTCTGTAAAAGATTTGATAATGTGGTAGATCGCAAAAAATACGATAGCTGTTGCAAGAACTTCTCTCATGACTTTCAGTTTTAAATTTATTAAATTGTTTGTTGTAACATTTGTCGAAGGCCGGTCAGAAATTGTTGCATGATTTTTCTGATATATGAAAAAAGGGCTGTAATTTGCAACAAAATATCACCCCGAATCGACTCATAGTACAAATGAATGATGAGGACCTGATACAGCAGATCAGAAAGGGGAACCGAAATGCCTTCCGGCACCTTGTTGACAAGTACAATAACATGGTGTGGCATCTTGTATTAAGGATGGTCAGGCAGCGGGAAGATGCCGAAGATCTTGCGCAGGAAGTCTTTATCAGGGTATACCGGGATATCCATAAATTCCGGGGGGAGTCGAAACTTTCAACATGGATAGGCGCACTTGCGTTCAACGTAAGCACCGATTATCTCAGGAAAAAGGGCCGGGAGAAGGTGATTTTCACCGGAGAACCCACAAGACTTGAGATTGCAATGCCTGAAACCGGCAACCCCCTGGAGACATTGAAGAGAGAGGATATCAAGGCGGTGATCCACCGTATCATTGATCAGTTGCCTTTGCAGTACAGGACGGTGATCACTATGTACCATCTTGAACAATTCTCGTACACAGAAATTTCGGAAATTACCGGGATGCCGGAAGGAACTGTAAAAAGTTACATTAGCCGCGGGAGGGCTGCCATTAAGGAGAAACTGATCAGAATGGCTCCCGATATGCAGCACGATTTTTCGAACAACGATAAAATCAGGGAGTGATGGAAAATGAAGATAAAAAATACGGAATGCTCGATGATCTGATCACCGATGCTCTGGAGGATGGTTCTTTCACATCTGTTCCCGGCGGGCTGACTGCACGCGTGATGAGAAAGATTGAGAAGCCGGATATCCTCAAGGAGTTAGCTTTTGAATCAACCATGAAGGTGGGACTTGTCATTGCCACTTTCGTGATCCTGACGACCACTTTCCTCGTACTGGGTATCGCCGATATTCACACCGTCGGGATATTTATGGGCAAATACAGGGCCATCATCTTCCCCGTTGCGGTACTCATCCTGTTCACCTGGCTGTTTAATGATATTATACTGAAGTACATGTTTCGGAGGTCAGGGATTGAAGGGGGAAGTGATGGAGTTATGGAGTTATGAAGTGATGGAGTGATGGAGTTATGAAGTGAGGGAGTTATGGAGTTATGAAGTGAGGGAGTTATGTCCTTTAAATCTTCAAATTAACAACTCAACAACTCAACAACTCAACAACACAACAACACAACAACTCAACAACTCAACAACTCACAAGGGGCTATTATATCTGAATCCGCACAATGAAAGCCATTCCTATTTGCGACAATGAGCTTCGAAAGAGGATTTTGAGTTACCTCACGGCATCGCCTCTACGCATCCTGAAATCACCCTTATCCCAGGTCACTGATCCGCTCGAGCTTGGCCAGATCGAGGATCTTGATCTTACGTCCGTCAATCGAGATCACCCCTTCCTGAGCGAAGGTAGAGAGTGTCCGGATGGCGTTTGAGGTGGTCATGTTAGATAAGTTGGCAACATCTTCCCTGGAGAGGTATATTTTAATGGTCTGGCCGTCATCTTCATAGCCGTATGTATCTTTCAGAAAAATCAATGATTCAGCCAGTCTTCCCCTGATATGCTTTTGCGTCAGCGTCACTGTCCTGTTATTTGAGAAGCCGAGTTCGGTGGCAAATGCTTTGATTATATTGATCGAAAGATCCGAATTTGAACGCAAGAGCTTATAAAGAGTATCCTTGTCGATAATACATACAGTGCAGTCTTCAATTGCCACGGCGGTGGCGGTATGATGTTCTTCAGCGAAAAGTGCCCGGTAACCGATGAAACCAATAGGTTTGGCCATTCTAACGATCTGTTCCCTTCCGCCCACCCCTTCCTTAAATACTTTTACCTTGCCTTCCGAGAGGCAGATAAGTGCCGAAGGTTTGTCTCCTTCCTTGAAAATAATCTCCCCTCTTTTATAAAAAGCACATGTGTGGCTTTTTCTTATCATTTCCTTTTCTTTCGGCAGCAGAACATTGAAAACAGATTTCGGATTGTCGATGCAATTATCACAGTTAATAATCCTTTCCTGTAGCATTTACTATTAATTTTACGTTAATATGTTCAATAACACCCAAAGGTAGAAAATTTAATCGATTTTTTTATTGAACCTCCAAAATGTCATAAAAATTAAGCAAATGGGGGTAAAAACGCCATTCAAACTAATATTTTGCAACCAATGGTATACGTCTGCCCGCTCCAAATGCTTTTGAAGATATCCTCAAAATTGGAGGTGTTTGATATCTTTTGTATTCATTCATGTTGACCATCTTGATGATCTTACTTACCAGATCGGCATCAAATCCTGAGCAAACAATCTCATCCGGAGTCATTTGTTTTTCAATATATTCATTCAGGATATTATCGAGGATATCGTATTCCGGGAGTGAATCGGTATCTTTTTGATTGAGCTTCAGCTCAGCGGAAGGTGGTTTGGAAATGATGTTTTCCGGGATAACCTCCTTTTTCCGGTTGATATACCGGGCGAGTTCATAGACTTCCGTTTTATATACATCGCCGAGTACTGAAAGCCCTCCGCTCATGTCTCCGTAAAGTGTACCATATCCGACGGCGGTTTCACTTTTATTACTGGTATTAAGGAGAATATGGCCTAATTTATTGCTGTAAGCCATCAGGAGTGTACCTCTGATCCGCGACTGTATATTTTCTTCAGCGATATCTTCAGGGAGGTCTTTAAACATTGGTTTAAGCGAAGTCTGGTAATCATTGAATATTTCATGAATTTTAATCACATCAGAACTCACACCGAGGTTACCAACAAGTTTTACTGAATCAGAGACAGAATGCTCTGAAGAATATTCTGACGGCATAAGTAGAGCATGAACATTGTCATTTCCAAGTGCCTGGGCTGCGAGTACCAGGGTAATAGCCGAGTCAATCCCACCTGATAATCCCACAACTGCCTTTGAAAAGCCCATTTTACCAAAATAGCCCTTGATTCCGGTCACAAGGGCATCATGCATCATCTTAAGCCTGTCAGTTTTTTCAAATACCTTTGGCTTTTTTTTCCCGTTCAGATGCTCCAGTTCGATGATTCTTACATCAGGTGAAAAGAAATTGAGTTGCTCGATGATCTCGCCTTTGTTATCAATGGCCATGCTCCCGCCCTCGAAAATCAGTTGTGTCTGAGCACCCACCTGATTTACATAAATAACAGGAAGGTTAAAATCTTTAGCTTTGTCAATGAAAATTTGCTTTTTGCTTTCGACACGTGTATGTGAAAAGGGTGACGCGGCAATATTAATGATGAAATCTGGCCCGAGTTTTGCCAGCTCCTTCATAGGACTCAGTTTATAAAGCCTTCTTCGGGCGAACTCATTTTCGACAGGCTGGTTATCCCAAAGATCCTCACAGATGGTTACAGCGATTTTCTTTCCTTTGAATTCAAGGAGGCTGAAGTTGGTATTGGGTTCAAAATAGCGGTATTCATCGAAAATGTCATAGGTGGGTAGAAGGGATTTATAAAAAACCTGTTTGATTTTCCCTTCATTCAGGAAATAAGCGGTGTTGAAGAGCATTTTTCCTTTTGGATCGGGGTTTAGTGAAGGTCCGCCTATGATGGCACCTATTTGATTACAGATTCTCGCTATCTTATTGATTTCCACCTCACAGCGTTGAATAAATTCTTTTCGTTCGAGCAGGTCCAATGGGGGATATCCGCAAATCGACAATTCTGAGAATACGATAAGATCGGCATTATACTGTTGTGCCTTTTTGATCTCAAGGACTATGCTGGTGGTGTTCTCAAGAAAATTTCCGATGTGATAATCAAGTTGGGCTAAAGCGATTTTCATGATAGTGGTGGATTAAAACAAAATACCTAGTACAAGGGCCACAGAATACGTATTGACTTTATCTGCCGAACGGTTTGTTACATCCATTAAACCCGGGTAGTATCCCAGTCCGGCGACAATGGCCGTACTCCCGCCAAGGCTGTATTCTACGCCTGCTTCAATAAAATAATTCAAATTGAATGCGCCGGTTTCATCCTTCAAATCTGTTTTACTGAATGTCCCGTCATCCGTAGTTGCTCTGGCGCGCAGGTTGATCATTGGAGTAAGCCCTGCATTTACCCAAAATGTTGAATAGCCGATCTCGATGGTCTTAAACTTCAATCCCAGCGGGATAGAAATGTACTGGAGGTTATACCTTATTGATTTCCCTGGACTGATAAGGAGGTGGCTTCCATTGGCGGTTATATTGATACTGTCACCATAAATCAGCCTGCCACCCAGGTTGTTGATTGTCAGTCCGGTTGAGAACGCATAATGTTCGGCAAAAAAGAGATCAAGTTCGATACCTGTGTTGATTCCGCCAACTGCTCCGTCTGAATTAATATTTCCTTTATTGACGGTCATCCACGATATTTGCGGACTAAACATAAAACTGAACCTGGCATTCTGTGCACTGAGGTTTATGCCTGTAAGAATGAGGAACAGAGGGAGAAGCAGTCTCTTTACCATAGCTTTTCTGTTTGATATTCCGGACAATAATGGGTAATCCGGAAGGGTTTATTAATTTAGCATTTTATTTTGTACAAAAGTATAATATTTATTCACCGCGACACCTTTAAAGCTTCATTAATGAACCTGAGTAGATCCAGATTTTTATTGTTCCCCTTACTGGGAGCCTTCATACTCTGTTCCTGCGGACGGGGAGGCAAGGGCCCGGATATATCAGATAGTGATCTGCATGTGAGTATCCACCGCTTTGACCGTGAGCTATTTACGATGAATACTGACACGCTTGCAGATGGCATCAATGCGCTATATCGGGAGTATGATGATTTTCTGGATGTGTTCAGTTACTACGTAATTGGGATCGGAACTCCTGCCCAACGGGATTTTGCAGCCAACCTGGCGCTGTTTATCAACGACCCCTTAAACCGTGAAGTATACGACACAACACAGGCTGTTTTCACTGACCTCTCCCACCTTGAGAAGGAATTTTCGGATGCCCTGAAAAGATACAGCTATTATTTTCCCAACGACACCATTCCGGATGTCATCAGCTTTGTCAGCCGTTTTAATAATCCTTACTTCACAGTATCAGAGTATATTGGTATTGGTCTGGATATGTACCTGGGTGCAGGTTCTGATTACTACGAACGTCTTGGGATCCCGCAATATCGCCGGATGCTCATGATACCTGAAAAGATCCCTTCAGATGCTATGTATGCCTGGGGCAATCAATGTTTCCCATACAATGATTCGGTTGACAATGTTCTCGCACATATGATCCATGAAGGACAGATCATGTATTTTCTGGATCATATGTTGCCCGATGAAGCTGACACACTGAAGATCGGATTTAGCAGGGAGCAGCTGAAGTGGTGCAAAAATAATGAGGAACAGATGTGGGTGGCGCTTGTTGAAAACAAATCGCTGTTCTCACAGGATCCAATGGAGATCCGAAAGCTCACCGGTCCGGCACCCTATACGACTCTCTTTACAGGTGAATCGCCGGGAAGGGCGGCTGTCTGGTCGGGGTGGCAGATCGTGAAGGCCTATGCCCGAAGGAATCCCGACCTCAGTTTCAGCGACATTATGAGTGAGAGAAACTACCAGGAAATTCTGCGTCTTTCCGCTTATGATCCTCATTGAGAGACCTTGCTTTCCTGTTGCGTACGAATCATTTTGCTGATAACCCGGTCGTCGATCTGAACCCGGATGAGACACATCCCGCCGCCTGCATTTACCGTAAAATGCATAGTTTTATGAAGCCGGCCTTTCAGCCCATGGTTATCGCAACATCATCTCTATCACATCGGGCAGATATTGTTACAACAGGATTGTACACAAAAGCCCGGAAAGGCTATAGTATGTTTTTCATTTAGCACAAGTTTGGAAAGTTATTGCTGAATAAGTTTGAGCGTAAAGTTACCTGCCTCTTCCACATTCACTGTGATGAAATAAATACCGGCAACCATTCCCAATTCCGAAGCCCGAACTGGTATCGTATGGGTTCCTGGCGACTGTTTTTCCTGAAGTAAAGTTATCACATGTTTACCTGACAGGTTGTAGATATCAATCCTGACATGTGTATCTTTTCTAATGGTATATCTAACCTGAGCAACTTCGGTAAAAGGATTCGGGAACACCCTGATATATGGGTCGATATAGGCAGTAACCGGTGTTTTAAGTTTATTGTCTTCAAGGTTTGACAAAGAGTGGGCGAAGGGACCTCCATTGCTTTTTTTGCCATCGTGGATATCGTAATATACTGGCTCTGGTGTTTTGACTGCTATTTGGTAATAGTATAGCTGGTCCGTCTTACCGGTGAGATCAACATATTTCATATTGTCGATTATCCTGTCGTTTGCCAGAGAGTCGATCAGAGCCATGTTATCGCCTGATTCACCACGGTAGATATAATAATAATCGAAATCGAAGCCCTGATAACGGCTCCATTGCAGAATGTTCTTCCCGAGGTTTATTGCAGTTTCCAGGAACATGGTCCGGTGACCATTTTCAAGTTTCAGCTGCGACGTGTTCTGACATGAATCTTTTACTCTGAGGTTATAAAATGCCGCCTTTGTGTGTGGGTTTGTAGATTCATCAATGATCATGTTGGTCTCGGTAAATGCGACATCACGAAGCAGATTGCTTTCTGTTACACCGTTGAATACAGAATAAGTATCGGTTCGTTTTCCTTGTGTTCGGCTCCAAATGATCATATTCCGGTCGCTTGCAGTATTGTATGTTGCGAGCAGGACCTTTTCCATTTCGTATGGATACTGAAATTCGATATTGATTTCCTTCTGTCGCTTGCATCCGTTAAGGTCTGTGACGAGAAGGGAAAGATTGGTTGTAGTGTCGACGGTGGCTCGTGTTTCGCTTTCCGTACTTACCGACCAGTCAAATGTCAGTCCTGTCAATGGGCTTAAATTTCCAGCCTCGATCTCCACGGTTTCACCTTTGCAGAAATAGTCTCCCACAGGCCTGTTCAGTGTGAAGTCGGGCAACTGTGCTTGTGTAACAATAAGGGTATCGGTATCTGACGAACAGTCATTTGTAGCCACCACTGCATAAACTCCGGCTGATGTAACGCTCAGGTATCTATCGTGGCTATTGTCCTGCCAATTGTATGAATCCGCTGCCCCCGCATCGATGATCATTGCGTCCCCTTCACAAAGGACGGTGTCGTTTCCAAGGTCAATTTTCAAAGGTGTACATTGCGACCATCCCATAGCAGGCATAAGTAAGAGACCGGACAAAATTATACCCTGGACGATGAAATGACTCTTTTTCATGGTTATCAGGTTTTCTCTTTTTATACTGAAAAATGAGAAAAAGGTTGTGGGGTAGTGATGAAGTGATGAAATGATGAAATGATGAAGTGATGAAGTTCTTTATCGTGAATCCTAAGGGCAGAGATTTTTTCGGGTAGGTATTTACCAGGAACCGCGGAGCGGTAACCAAAGAATAGCCACGGTTTTGCCCGTGGATGGCCGTGTATGCAGGGCCAAAAATATCGATTTTATATATAATTCTATATATTTGTAAGAATCCCAGGAGCTCAAAATTTATTTCATGCAGAAATTCAGAATACTGTCACAGATTGTCTTATACTTCACTTTTCAGGTTTCGATAGCCCAAATCCCGGTTATTGACAGTCTTGAAAATGCACTTCAAAAAAATCGTACTGACAGATCCAGAACAGAAATTTTTCTGGCCCTGGCGGATGCCTTCATGGACACCAATAATGATTCTGCCCTTTTCTATGCGCAAAAAGCCTTTGCACTGGCAACGGCATCAGGCGATAAGGAATCTGAGGCTGCTGCCTGCAGGCAGACAGGCTTAATATTTGGAAACAATGACGAAAACGGGAAAGCTCTCGATTATTTTCAACGTGCACTTTCACTGTATATGACCGTAGGTAAAAAGGACAAGATTGCCCTGACCTATGATAATCTGAGCATCACCGAATACTTTCTCAATCACTATGAGGAGGCAGGCACCTATGCGAACCAGGCCCTCACATTGGGTCGGGAGATCAACGATAAGGAGGTCATCGGCACCTCCCTGTTCTACCTTGGGAATATCTCAAAACGGAAAAATAATTTTGACCAGGCTATCGCTTATTACCAACAATCATTGGAGATCAGGCGGGCCGTTGGCAAAAAGGATGAGATCGCTTCAGTTCTTAATAATATTGGCAGTTTCTACATGGACAGGGCGGACTATAAAAATGCCGTCAGGTACCTGGAAGAAACACTTGAGATAAGAAGGGAGCTTAAGAGTCCGCGCAGTACAGGCATCGTCCTTACCAACCTTGGGAATGCCAGCCTGGAGCTAGGCGAATTTGATAAAGCGATCCGGTATTACAAGGAGGCTACAGGAATTTTTCGCGAGATTAATTTTGAGCCCGGTATTGCCGCTGATCTGACGGGCATGGCCACCATTTATGAAACACTTGAACAGTATGAAAGCGCACTGGATGTTTATAAGGAGATCCTGCAAATCAGGGAAAAAAATGATAATCCGTGGGAACTTGCCAATACCTACAGCAACATATCCATTGTGTATTCACATATCCTTGCCGATACGCTTCAGAGCATCTATGGCAGGGATGCCGATTTGGAGATATACCGAAGAGGGATAAAGGTTGATCTGGAAGCAGCCGCCCAGGCGGTCAGGTTCGGACTCATGGCACTTAAAGAACGCAGAGAGATCGACGATAAGGCTGGGATCAGTAATTCACTGGCGAATCTGGGCATCACCTACTCAAATATCGGAAATAACAGGGAAGCACTTAAATACCTGACTGAATGGGAGAACCTTCCGGAAGAGTTTAAAGATGATAAATCGGAGGTGATCGTTACCTGCGGACTTGGGAAAATATACATGATGTCGGGGGAATACGACAAGGCGGTTTCTTTCCTCGACAGGGCCTACAAGAAGGCGATTGCGATGGATACCAGGATCTACATTGAGAAAGCTGCTCAGTACCTCTCGGAATTGTATGAAAAGCAGGGCAGGTTCAAGGATGCGCTGAACTATTACCGGATCTATAACGAGGTGGGAGATTCGACTCTGCAGGCTGAAACCAGGAAGCAGATCCATGAAATGCAGGTGAAGTATCTTACCGAAGCCAAGGAAACGGAGAACGAGCTGCTGAAGAAAAACCAGGCACTTACTGAGGCAAAGCTACGACTGAGAAATAAAGCCCTGTTCGCTTCCATTGTCGTGCTAATGGTTATTGTAATTATGCTCGTCCAGCTATTCCGGCAGAATAATCTGCGACGCAAAGCCAATGACGAATTAGCCAGGAAAAATATACTAATAACCGGGCAGACAAAAGAAATTACCGACAGTATCCAATATGCGGGAAAGATACAAAATGCCATGCTTCCGCCCGATGACCTCATCCAGAAATTGTTGCCCGATCACTTTATTATCTATCGTCCACGTGATATTGTTAGTGGTGACTTCTACTGGATCACTGAAAAAGACGACAAGATAATCGTCATCGTGTCTGATTGTACAGGCCATGGTGTTCCGGGTGCGTTTATGAGTATGCTAGGTGTTGCCTTCCTGAACGAGATCGTCAGCAAATTGAACGATCTGAACGCCAGTTTCATCCTCGATGAGCTGAGACGACATGTTATTGAATCGTTACATCAGACAGGCAGGGAAGGTGAGAGCCAGGACGGAATGGATATTACCCTTTTTATGATTGACTTGAATACTCAGGAACTCGAATTTGCGGGTGCAAATAATCCGTTATTGATATACCGCAATTCAGAGCTGATCGAGCTGAAGGCCGACAAGATGCCCATTGGCATACATACCAGGGTGAACGAGGCCTTCTCCAATAAATCCTTCCAGCTTCAGAAAGGCGACATGGTGTATGCATTTTCAGATGGCTATCCCGACCAGTTTGGCGGCCCTGACGGGAAAAAGTTTATGATCCGGAACTTCAAACGACTTCTGTCGGAGGTCAACATGAAACCCGTCAGGGATCAGAAACAGATTCTTGAGAGTACGCTGCAAGACTGGATGTCGAATACCAGCCAGATTGATGATATACTGGTTATGGGAGTCAGAATTTAATTCAGCAGTTCCTCGAGTTTCTTCCTAAGTTCTTCACCCCGCAGGTTCTTTGCGATGATATTGCCGTCTTTATCCAGAAGCATGGTATGAGGGATGCTCCGTATGCCATAGATTTTTCCGGCTTCACTTCCCCAGCCCTTCAGGTCGGAGACCTGGTGCCAGATAAGTCCGTCATCCTTAATTGCCTTTTTCCAGTTAGCTTCACTGTTGTCGAACGAAACACCGAGGATGTCAAAACCCTTCCCGTGAAAGTCATCATAGATATCCACGACATTCGGGTTTTCATTTCTGCAGGGACCACACCAGGATGCCCAGAAGTCGACCAGAAGATAACTTTTTCCTACCAGGTCAGAAAGCGAGAGAGAATCGCCTTCCGGTGTGACAAGTGTAAAATCGGTGAATTTGTGCCCGATAGCTACACGTTCGAGAACCGCGATATGGTCTTTCATTTCCACAACGAAGGCTGAATTATCCAATGTAGGATCCAGCTGCCCGACCAGATTCTTCAGTTCGTCGAGCGTCAGGGAATAGAACATATTGCTACGGATAATATAAGGTGTAACGTAGGATGCAGCATGCTCAGACACATATTTCTTATTGATGGCCATTTCCTGTATTGCGATATTGTCGTAGGATACCGAAATCTCGTCCATCTTTTGTTTGTCACCGGTATTTTTGGCTTTCATATAATTATTGTACAGCTCCTGTTTTTCTGTGGTTAAGCCATTAAACATGGCCAGATAATTTTCATACTCGGTCTGGGATACAGAACCTTTCACCACTGAGTTTACCGGGTTTTTAAAGTCGGGCAGGATGGTAATAGTAGAATTTTCCAGGAAGAAGGCCACGGGCTTGCTGGAATTTTGGAGCATAAGGTAGTAAACGTCAGGATGTTCCGTCTGCCCATAAAAAATAATATCTTTTCCGTGTGTGACGAGTGATGAATCCATCACCTGCCAGTCGCCTGCGGCTCTGCGCATCAGGTACAGGTATTTGCCGGCCATATCTTCTGCTTTTACGGTCAGAACATACCCGGTGACCGTGTCGGAAAGTAGTGCATTTTCAGCAGCAAATCCTGCCGGATATGTGAAAATGAGAATAAAAAATACAGCGTAGAGATATATCTTCTTTTTAATCATGGCCTAAGTTTTTATTTCGTTGGTTCAGCCGGACCCTTCTATGAGAGAGTGACTTGAATCCCTAATGAACCGGTATTAATAACGGGCTAATATAATATTTATTCCTTCCCGAGACGCCCAAAATATTTATTTAGTAATTCTCCCGCTGCCGCAAAAGCTGTCAAATGGTTTTCCAGTAATTCCTTTTCAAGGTGGGAAACCGCTTTTTTAATTTCCTCATCGCCGAAGAAATGCTGGTTAAGTTGTTCGTGGATGGTCTCATACATCCTGTATCTTAGTTGATCTTTTCTTTTTTCTTCATAAAATCCGTTTTCCATCATCATATTCCTGTAATCGAGGATCATATTCCAAATTTCGGGGATGCCGTTCCTGGTTTTAGCACTGCAGGTCAAGACTTTGGGAGACCATCCTGAAGGAGGTGGCGGAAAGAGATGCAGGGCGGTTTCATACTCCACCCTGGCAACCATGGCCTTATTGATATTTGTGCCATCTGCTTTATTTATTGCAATACCGTCGGCCATTTCCATGATACCGCGTTTAATGCCCTGTAATTCATCGCCGGCACCGGTAAGCATAAGCAGCAGAAAAAAGTCGACCATAGAATGCACCAGGGTTTCAGATTGTCCGACACCCACAGTTTCGATGATCACAGTGTCGAAACCGGCTGCTTCACATAAGATAATGCTCTCACGGGTTTTGCGTGCTACTCCGCCGAGTGACCCGCCGGAAGGGGAAGGTCTGATGAAAGCTAATGGATCTGCTGACAGCTCTTCCATCCTGGTTTTATCACCGAGTATACTGCCCTTTGAACGTTCGCTGCTTGGGTCGATTGCCAGTACGGCAAGTTTTCGCTGTCTGGAGGTCAGGTATTTACCAAACGACTCAATAAAGGTACTTTTGCCTACACCAGGGACGCCGGTGATTCCTATCCGAATGGAATTTCCAGATAGCGGCAGACATCGGGTGATGATCTCCTGAGCCTGTTCCTGATGTGCAGGAAGCGAACTCTCGATCAGAGTTATGGCTTTGCTTAGTAAAGTGCGGTTGCCTTTCCTGATGCCCGAAAAATATTCTTCAACCGACATCTGCTTTTTCTTGATCTTTCTGTATTCCTTTACTGCATGCTGATTCACCTGCTCAGGCCGGCTAATACCTCCATTGACATTCAGGGCATTACTAATGTTTTTTTCTTCCTCCATATGATGGAACTTGTTCGGCAAAAATACGATAATGCACGGTAAATCAAAAGCAAAGTAGCTGATATTAGATCAGCACGTGTCCCGGTGGAGTGAAGGCAATATCTGATTCAGGCGGAGCTGAATTAATCAGGATACCGATGGGGTAAGACAAACTGCAAATGGGAAAAAAGACAAAAGCCGGCATGGAATAGTTTCCAGGATGCCGGCTTTATGTTTATTTGGATTGTTCTTTGGATTCCTGAACCACATCACCCCGTATCCAGAGGATTTCTCTGGAATGCTGCGGGTCGTTAGTGATCACGGTAACGGTCTTATTCTGGTTACCAAGTTTTCCACTCGAATTGAAGGTTACCTTGATCATACCGGATTCACCGGGATGGATTATTTCACTCGACGTCATTGCTGCAGTGCAACCGCAACTGGCATGGACCTTTCTTATCATCAGGTCCGATTTACCTTTGTTTACGAAGGTGAAATCATGATCCACTTTGTCGCCCTGGACCAACTTACCAAAATCGAAGTTTTTATCGTTAAAATCGAGATTCGGTGCCTTTTCCAGCTGTGCGGGATTAAGACCTGTAAAGTCTTCCTGAAGCGTAGCACTGACAATCAATTTATATGTTCTGTCGGTAGTACCATTGATATACACATCCATTCTGTCGATAAGAAAATCCCAATCGGGCTGTTTTTCTGATAAATAGGATATCTCTATGGTGCCTTTCTCATGAGGTTTCAACTCCTTTTTATCGATGTTGACCTTGAGGTGTGCGGGAGCATTTTTTACATCAATCGTTATAGGCTTGTCTGAATCGTTGATGTACTCGACCAGCCTTGACTGTGGCTGTCCCTTATATATTGTTCCAAAACTGAGATGGTTGCTTTTCAGCCTCAGGCTGCCCATCTGGTATCTGTATTCATCTTCGATAGATAAGGGCTTGGCTTCAACTTTCCCGGTTATTCTGAGCCGCATGGAAGGCTGGCTTGCGTTGGACTGCACTGTAATGTATTTATCAAAATGTCCGGGACGGTTAGCGGGGTTGAAGACGGCGCTGATGACCCCTTTTTCCCCCGGCATAATGGGCTCCTTTGTCCAGGTGGGAGTGGTACAACCACAGGAAGGAGTAACATTTTGAATGATAAGAGGTTCGCTGCCTGTATTGGTGAATTCAAATTTGTAACTCACATCTCCGTCTGATTCCTTAATGTCGCCAAAGTCATGCACGGTTTCCCCAAATGCAATACTGGCCGATTTCTGCTGTGCCATAACAGTTAAAGGAGCGGTAAGCATGAATACAAGTACTTGAAAAATATATTTTTTCATGACAGGAACTTTTAAGTTTTAAAAACAAACGAGCAAATTCAATTATTAATTGTTATTATTACAAAGTTATTAAGTTTAACCAAACATCGTACCATTATACAGCAAAACTGCCCCATTTGTTGCACAAAACTTACACCGAAATCATCATGCTTAATGATGTAACTAACTTCGGCAGAATGTTAAGCTGAGAAAAAATACATAACTTTAACCTTCCAAACTGAATTGTAGCTGAAGTGATAAAAGTCAGAAATATACTTTTTCTTCTTACTTTCCTATTATGGCTCTGTCCGGAACATTCTGATGCACAGTTTTACAATGGCCATCAGATGTCCTTTGGAAAGAACAGGGTTCAGTATAACACGTTTTACTGGAAGTTTTACCGTTTCGACCGTTATGATGTTTATTCTTACGAAGAAGGTACGGAATTATCGTTGTATACCGCCGATTATGTTGAAAATGAGATTGCCCGCATCGAACACTTTTTTGATTATAATTTCGAGAAACGGCTGATATTCATTGTCTATAACAAATTGTCTGATTTCCGCCAGAGCAATATTGGACAGACTGCCATGGACAATAATGAGGAAGAACAGGCCAACGTTGGTGGTGTTACACACATTATACAAAACAAGATCTTCGTGTATTTTGAAGGAGATCATAAAAAGTTTGAAAGGGAGATTTCAAAATCCATCACTGAGGCCCTGGTAAATGAGATTCTTTTTGGCAGTGATTTCAAGGACAATTTTACCGGTTCAACGTTGCTTAACCTTCCTGAATGGTATTTAAAAGGGCTGGTATCCTATGTTGCTGATCCGTGGAACTTTAAGATTGAAAACCGGGTAAAAGACGGCATCATATACGACAGGTACGAGAAATTCAATCGGCTGGTTGGCGTCGATGCACTGTATGCCGGCCATTCTTTCTGGAGATACATCGCCAATACCTATGGTGAATCTGTTATCCCAAATATTCTATACCTAACGCGGATTAATAAGAATGTAAATACGGCGTTTTTATCGGTCCTCGGACTTCCGATAAAGGCTCTTGCCGATGAATGGCTCGGATATTACATTAATCTTTACAAGGATTATGAGAGTTACGGAAACATTCCTGACGAAGGACAAATACTGAAAAAGACCAGTAAGAAGAAGGTTTACATGCAGGCTAAGATAAGCCCTGACGGCCGGTATATTGCCTATGTAACCAATGAACTGGGCCTAACTAAAGTTTACTTGTACGACACACAGACGGGCAAGTCAAGAAGGATTGATAAAGAGGGGCATAAGGTGGAACAGATCGAAGATTATTCATATCCTATTATTGCATGGCATCCCACCGGCCGCATTGTGGCTTTCCTCAGAGAGGAGCAGGGCCAGTTGCGGCTTACCTCCTATGATATTGATAATAATGAGTATGCTACACGGCTATTCCTGTATTTTGAAAAGATCCTGGATTTCTCGTATTCAAACGACGGCCTGAAATTTGCCATTTCAGGTGTTTTTCGCGGACAAACTGATATTTACGTACACGACATTGCCTCCGGATCCAATGAAAGAATTACAAATGATCTTGCCGATGACCTTCATCCAAGATTTTTCAACAATTCTGAAGATATTGTTTTCACCTCCAATCGCCGTTCCGATTCTTTGGTATCGGGCAACAAACCAAAGGATCTTACGAATTATATGACAGTGTTTTCTTACGATTATAAACATCGGTCAAAACAATTGCGCCGAATCACCGACAGGGATTTTGTTGACCGTGACCTTCCTTTTCCGACCACTAAGCGAAACGAATTCGTATATCTAAGCAGTAAATCAGGGATTATTAACCGGTATTTTGCAAAGTATGACAGTGCCATCAGCTTTATCGACACTACGACCCACTACCGCTATTTTGCTGAAACTTATGCATTGACAAATTATAAGCGTAACATCCTCGAGCATTACTATGTCCCTGCCATCAATAAATATTCACAGATCATTTTCGACAACGGCCGGTATCATATCTATCAGGGAGAACTCGATCCGTCAGAAAACTTAGATGCGGATATCAGAAAGACGCCCTTCAGGGAGGAATTTACAAAGAAACTGTCAGAGAGTGACAGTCTCCTGAATGTGGGTAAAAAGGAAATTTATATTAAGGATATAGTTGACAATAAGATTATTGAAGGTCTGGATACCTTTCGACTTGATATTCCGGTCATCGATATAAATAATTATGTATTCGAAAAAGAAAGAATAAACGCGTATAACGCCAGGCTGGGAAAAGATAATCTAAGTCTTGTTCTGGACTCCGTTCAGGAGGCAAGGAAGATGTATATTGATTATGAGACGTCGTTTTACCCCAATTTTCTTGTGAACCAGATCGACTTCAGTTTTATGAATGCTTCGTATCAAACGTTTACAGGCGGGGCAGTTTATTATAACCCGGGGATGAATCTCCTGTTCAAGGTCGGGGCAAATGATCTCTTTGAGGATTACAGGCTTATAGGTGGTGTACGGCTGGCAACCGACTTTGACAGCAATGAATACCTGTTTAGCTTTGAAGATCTGAAAACGCGCTGGGACAAACAGTTTATTTTTCACCGGCAGATATTCAAGGTTGCATCAGAGACTTCTCTTCTAAAGACTTATTCGCACGAACTCATGTTCGTTCTTAAATATCCATTTAACCAGGTTGCGGCCATCAGGGGAACGGCCATGTTCCGCAATGACAGAAGTGTTTTTCTATCCACCGATCTGAATAACCTTAACGAACCAGACATTGTGAAGCCATGGGCCAGCCTGAAACTGGAGTACATTTATGATGACACGCGATTCATTGGCATTAACCTTTATCAGGGGTTTCGGTATAAAATTTTTGCTGAAGGCTACAAGGAGATTGGCAAGAAAAAATCGGACCTTGTGGTGCTGGGAGCCGATTTCAGGCACTACCTGAAGATTCACCGTTCGCTGATCTGGGCAAATCGTTTTGCTGCCAGTACCTCTTTCGGTCATACACCCCTTATCTATTATCTTGGAGGCGTTGATAACTGGACCAAGATTAATTCACGGGTTCAGACCTTCGATCAGTCCGTTCCGATTGATTACGCACGTAATTACGCCTTCCAGACCCTGGCCACCAATATGCGCGGATTTACACAGAATATCAGGAACGGAAATAATTTTGCGTTGATAAATTCAGAACTTCGCTGGCCCATCATACGGTACTTTGCCAACAGGCCCATCAGTTCCTCTCTGCTGAATAATTTTCAAATCGTTGGATTTTTCGATGTTGGAACAGCATGGGAAGGGTTGACACCCTGGTCGGGAAAGAATGCTTATGACACGGAAGAGTATACGAACGGACCGGTAAAGGTGGTCATCGACTCAAACCGGGAACCCATTGTGGCTGGTTACGGAGCAGGATTAAGAACCCGGCTGTTCGGTTATTTCATAAGGCTTGACTGGGCCTGGGGTATTGAGAACCGGACGATATTGCCCAGGATATTCTACTTATCACTTAATCTCGATTTTTAACCGGTTAATTCATATTTCAAATGTCGATCACACAACTCATAATACTCATCATTGCCGGATTACTGGCAGGATTTGTCGGCGGCTCCATGGGTGTTGGCGGGGGTATCATACTCGTTCCGACCATGGTGTTCTTTTTCGGAATGACACAGCATGAAGCTCAGGGAACCAGCCTCGCAACGTTGCTTGCCCCGATAGGGATACTTGCAGTAATGAATTATTATAAAGGAGGATATGTGAACATCAGATATGCCATTGTGCTAAGCATTATGTTTATTTTGGGCTCTTACCTGGGTTCACTGATGTCGATCCATCTGCCTGACAGGATTCTGAAGCAGATGTTCGGTATTCTAATGCTGGCTGTTGGGGTGAAAATGATTTTTGGAAAATAATTACGTATGGATATCAAATCAAGGATAAAGGAACTTTCATCCCGTTATTATAGTGAGATTCAGGGCATCAGGAGGCATCTTCATGCACACCCGGAATTATCGTTTGAAGAATTCGAGACATCAGCCTATCTCAAATCTACCCTTAATGCATGGAATGTTAGCTATACTGACGGTTTTGTCAATACCGGAATAGTCGCAGAGATTAAAGGTAACGGGAAAGGCCGTGTCATTGGCATTCGAAGTGATATGGATGCATTGCCCATTATCGAGGCTAATGATGTTCCGTACAGGTCGGTGAATAACGGCAGAATGCATGCGTGCGGACACGATGTTCACATGGCTTCACTGCTCGGATGCGTCCGTATACTTAATGAGATGAGGGACGCCTTCAGTGGCAGCATTAAATTTGTTTTCCAGCCGGGTGAAGAGAAAATTCCGGGTGGCGCCATGCTTATGCTTGAGGAAAACTGTTTTGGCAGGGATGAACCGGAGCTGATGATCGCCCAGCATGTATACCCTGAAATGCAAGTCGGTACGGTTGGCTTCCGGGAAGGACAATATATGGCTTCTTCTGATGAGATCTATATCACTGTCAAAGGAAAGGGTGGTCACGCTGCCTTGCCAGAAAAACTCGTCGATCCGGTATTGATAGCCTCACACATTATCGTGGCCCTCCAACAAATTGTAAGTAGAAATGCCAGTCCGGGAATTCCCACTGTACTATCTTTCGGTAAAATCACAGGAAACGGGGCTGTCAATGTTATCCCCGGTGAAGTCAGGATTGAAGGGACTTTTCGGACTCTTAACGAAGAGTGGCGGGAGAAAGCTCACCAATTAATAGAAAGGATTGTCCGGGGTACAGCAACAGCGATGGGGGGGGAGGCGGATCTTGAGATCCGGCACGGCTACCCATCCCTTTTCAATGATCCTGCAGTGACGCGTACTGTACGCAAGGCGGCTACTGACTGGCTCGGGGAGGAGAAAGTCAAAGATCTTGACATACGTATGACAGCCGAGGACTTTGCGTATTTTTCACAGAAATACCCTTCCGTACTTTACCGGCTGGGTGTATCCGGTGATGCATCGCCGGGACCTTCACTGCACACCGCGGAATTTAACATCGATGAATCGGCCATCAAAGTAGCAATGGAGCTTTTCTCATGGATCGCAGTGCAATGCCTCGGTGAGCCTCGGGAAACGTAACAAAGTGTATCCATATTCTCAGATACATTGTTTAGATTGTTTTAAAATAGATTAGTTACTAAAAATTATCGCTTTGGATATTGCATTAAGAAATTAACTTTGCATTCATCAAACAATTAATTGTTAATTAAAGGAAAATAAAATGGCTTACGTAATTTCAGATGATTGTACTGCTTGTGGTACATGTATCGATGAATGCCCTGTAGAAGCAATATCAGAGGGTGATATCTACAAAATTGACCCTGAACTCTGCACCGATTGCGGGGCATGTGCTGATGTTTGTCCGACTGAGGCAATTTCTCCTGAATAAGATAATTATGTCGGAAAAGATAAAAAAGGCTTCCGGAAACGGCAGCCTTTTTTTAATTACCCCTGTTTGCAGTATTATTTTTTACTTTCCAGAAATTTACAGATAGCCGAAAAGTCCATTTCGCCAAAACCCTCCTTCACCGCCAGTCCGTACAGTTCTCTGGTTGCCGAGGTTTGCGGCAGTGCTATTTCATGAAAATAGGCTTCCTGGGTCGCGAGGAAGAGATCTTTGTGCATGTGTTTCAACGGAAAGTCGGTTGAATCATCTGATCCTGAAATCTTGTCATATTTTGTTGCAAGAAAGGGAGCAAGTACAGGTCCACCCGACAATACGCCCCTGATGGTTTCCAGGTCGAGCCCCAGCACCCGCCCGAGATTCAGCCCTTCAGCAAAGGAAGCCATAGCATTGGCAAGCAGCAGGTTCACCACCATTTTCATGGATGTACCCTTTCCGACTTCACCAAAGTATATGGTTTTCTTTCCAACAACATTGAAAACAGGCACCAGATCCATCAGGTCAGTTTCTTTCCCTCCAACCATGATGATCAGCTCACCTTTTTCGGCAGGAAGTTTTGTGCCGGAAACCGGAGCGTCAACAAAACGGATGCCTCTTTTTAACGACTCGGCAAGCATTTGCCGGGTGAATGCTGGATTGACTGTACTGAAGTCAATCCACGTTGATCCCGGTTTGAGATTTTTAAGGAAGCCCTCCTCGCCCAATGCATATTCTTCAACCACAACGGGATCTGACAGCATTGTCATAAATATGCCCGAGGATGCCGCAAGTTCTGCCACCGAATTGCATGCCATTGCACCAACATCTTCCAGTTCCTTCGTCTTACTTTTTGAGCGGTTGTATACGCTGGTGTTGTAACCGGCTCTTACGATATTCATGGCTATTCTGCTTCCCATGATACCCAGACCAAAAAATCCGATTGTTTTGCTCATGTTGCTATTTTTCAGAAATTGATAGTTTGATGGAATACATCTTTATGGCAGGAATACCTCACCGGGCAGAAAATGCTGAAAGCATCCAATGTTCTTTTTCGATTTGCCGTACCATTTTATTGATCAAATCCATAGTGCCAACATCACCGATCTCCGCAGCAACATCTACGACATCAACTAAAAATGATTCAACGGTTTCCATATCGAGAAGGATCTCTGCAACCATCTCCCCGGATGACAGGGTTGTTCCTGCTTCTTCAACCTGCGAAGTTTCAAGATAATCTTTCAGATTACTTATGGGCGTGTGACCGAAGATCCTGATCCTCTCGGCAACCTGGTCGATGTTTTCAAAAGATATCGTGTAAAGCTCCTCAAACTTGGCATGCAAGTCAAAAAAATTATCACCGGTCACATTCCAGTGAAAGTTCCTGAGTTTTTGAGAATAGACATTCATATTGGCTAAAAGCAGGTTCAGGGCACTGATGACATCTTCAGTTTCTTCCTGACTGAAGCCGAGTTTTACAAATTGCTTCTCATTTTTTGTATTTATATCGGGATTCATTTTCATTGGGTTTTAATGATGTTAAAGTCTCTCTTGCAGCATGGCTGCAAGTTTGCTGTTGATGATAAAACATACTCACGGTAGGAAAGTTTTAACCACGGTATGTCGGACGTTTCCTGGATTTGGGGAAGAAGATGATAATCTAATCGGTTGAAGCGTATCTGTAGGCAGTGTAAAGAGAATAAAGACCGTATATGACAGCATAAATGCCAATGATTATTGCAATGATCATCGCGCTTTCAAATGGATTGAAGAGGAGGAGCAAGCCTACCAGGAGTGAAAGAATGCCATTGAACAGGATCATCCCGCTACTCATGTTCATGGCCCGAAGCTTTTTGTAGGCAGTAAGTTGAAGGAGGGCAATGATGATTGCCCATATCCCGAAAAAGGCGATGAAGATGCTAACCGATATATGAGGATAAAAAATAATGATGAGCCCGATAAGAATATTGACACTGCCTTCGATGAGCCAGAAAGTGCCCGTCCCTCCTTTATGCCGTAAACGAAGTGCATAGACGACCACCGCAATACCACCGGCCAGGGCAAAAATGCCAAAATATGTGGCAATGAGTACAAGGGATTTTGAAGGATCAAGAAAGATCAATATTCCAAATGTGAGGGAGAGTATCCCTTTCAATGCGGATGCAAACCAGTTTTTCATAGTTGGTGTATTTGAGGGGATGTATTTCCATTTAGGAATCTATACGCTGAAGGTAAAGCTGCCGGAATGGCTTAAATTCTTATTAAACAGACAATCACAGCTTTTGTTTTATTTTTCGCCTGCGTATGTTTCCATGTATGGCTGGATCAATATACCTATGAATAATTCGCTCTTTATCCATAAGGTAGGATTATGTTTTCCCGGTTTATTCGGATTTTCTGACGAGCTACAAAAGATTTCAACATAGCTTGGAGGTGAATCATTGTTTTTGGCCTAATTGGCTTAGCAATAATCAACGGGATCCTATGCTATCAGATTCAGATGGCTTACCTGGAACGATTTCCTGCGACAATCCATAGGATGACACCAACGATAAGTACCAGACCGCTGATGATCAGCGGAGTCCAGTTTGCAGAAGTGACACCGATCTTTATCCCGAGAAAACTGTATGATTCAGTATTCTGTGAAACCTGGACTGCAAACACAGCGCTTAAAATTAGTCCGAGGAACGTGAGAATGATACCTGCTACTTTCATAAAAAATGTTTTATTGAGTAAGAAATTTGATTGGCGAAAGCCGGAGGGGTGACAATGAACATACACTTCACCGCGAGAAATTCATAAATACTTATACCGAATTTAGTGCAACCTTCACAATGATAAGCTGTTCCCAGGTTTTGGAACCGAGTATTGATCCTATTTATCTTCGATCAGAAAGGATACTTTTGCATTTACGGCGTAGGTAGTGATTTTATTATTTTCAACATTTGCTTTCATTTCCTTTATATACACCGATTTGATATTCTTCACCGTCCTTGATGCCTCTGCTACCGCATTCTGAGCCGCTTCAGTAAAACCCTTATTTGACGAAGCGATTACTTCAATGATCTTTATTACACTCATGATTTCAGTTCTTTTCGTTTGACTTTTTCTGTTTCCTATACTGTGAAATGATTTGAGAAAACTGTGCCAACATGAAAACAGGCCCATAATGCAATGAAAGTTTCTTTTACCGGCCATGAATTGTGGAATTAATTCAACAGAAACAGTGGCAAATCACATGCAACTACCAGATCATTCCGGGGTAGAAAGCAGGGAGTAAAAACTGATCTTGCAAATCAGGATTGTGCAGTTTGTACCATTGAATGAGTACTTTGTTGCAGGAATTACGGGGAGAAGATAGTGTTGAAGAAGAAGAAAACTCTTTCTATTTTGGTGATTTGAGACGAGCTTCCAGCACTTCAACACGTTTTTCAAGATCAGCAATCCTGCCGGTGAGATCTTTCCTGATCTTTTCCAGCAGGATCCTGTTTTTCATTATATCATCCTGGAACTGTTGCATTGGAGTGGAGTTTAAACAATTTTAAAAAGCTTTCTGGATTATAGGTATGAGGTTAAAACAAACTATCCACCGGAATTGGTAGCCTATACCTGAAAAAATGCCCCGGATTTTCAAATTTTATCCGGGGCATCGAATATTGTACCAACCGAGGGAAATTATTTTACATATTCGGCATTCTCGAGAAAATCAAAGCTTTTTTTCACGCTGACGATGGGGTCGAAATTATATTCTTCAACTTCTACGATGTAATATTTCATTCCAGCCTTATCTTTATTTTCAAAGATGGGTTTGAAATTCATAGTACCACCGCCAAGTTCGGCCTTGTCTTTCACATGCCACAACTCGAACCTACCCGGATATTTATTAAAATAGGCCACCGGATCCGCTCCGCCTTCAACTGCCCAATAAAGATCCATCTGGAACATAACTTTTTCCGGATCCGTGTTTTGGAGCATGAAGTCATAGATTGTCTGACCGTCTATCTGACTAAATTCCTTATCATGGTTATGGTAGCCAAAGCGTATACCATTCTGGTTGCATTTTTCACCAACCTCGTTGAAGTAATCGCAATACTTTTTTAACACATCAAGGTTCTCGTATGCATCACGCCCCATGAAAGGCTGAACGATGAACTTAACACCGGCCGTTTTATGCGCTTCAATACATTTGTCCCACCAGACCATAATTTCTGCCATTCCACCTGAATCGGGAAGGGCCTGTCCGGTGTGTGAACTGAGGAAGTCCATTTTATTCTCGTTAACAAGACTGGTAAAGGCAGCGGGCTCCATCCCATAAAATTTACCATCGTTATAACCTGCCGCTTCCACGAAACCATAACCGATTTGACCAACTTTTATTATGGTTGAATCCGGTGCCGTCTTCATATAGTCCCTGACGGACCATAGCTGGAGACCGATGTATTTGTCCTTTTTTACTGTGCAGGAATTCATAAGGCTTAGAACTAATATTGTACCGCTAAGCAACATAAATAGTTTAAAAAATGAAATGTTCTTTTTCATAGCATATATGGGTTAATAAATTTGGTCTGAAATTAAAGAATAATGAGCAGAATTTCAGTACATCTCATCAAAAAAAGCAGATGTATGTTATACTCTCTCACGCATAGGGAAAAAGTACTGGATAGAATTAGGAACAGCTTTGGTGATTTATATTTAGGAAAGTATGTGTATTAACCATATTTCGAAGTACAGAAGACAGGTTCCGGTTTTGGCTGCTCTGTGGAAAATTGGTTAACTTTGAGGGCGGTGAATCGTCGTAATTCTCTAAAAAAATCAAGTCATGAATAAGATTATCATGTTTTCAATTGTCAGTGTTCTTCTGACATCGTGCAGTAGTAAAAGGGAAATAAGGTTTAACAGCGGAAAGGAGGGGCTTTCGCTTACCCTGAATTCAACCGGCTTCAGATCACCGGTTAATTTCATAGAGAAAGCGGATAGCGGTCTGTTTTATTATGATACTCCAAAGGGCAGGACCTGGATCGGCGCAGAACCCGACAGTAAAAATGAAGGAGATCACAGTCTTACACTTACGTGGAAATCAGGATCTCATGAAATTACGCTCGGCGTGGTGAAGAGCGAAGACTTTGAGGTGACGCTAAAAGCACTTCCGGATGATGATATTCTGGGCTGGGGAATCAATATCGGTATGGTACCGGATGAATTCATCTCCGGACTTTTTGAACGAACGGTTGACGGAAATCAGAAAAATTCATGGAAAGAGGGCATCCAGGAAGCGATGGATCTCAGGGGTCAGGCTGTCGATATGATCATTAAGCCGACGCTTTCACTCTACTGCCCATTTTATATTTCGTCAGAGAATTACGGTCTTTTTGTGAAGGGAACATGGCCTGGGCATTATGATATCGGGAAGGAAACGAAGAACATGTTGCAGATCTCATTTGAAGGTCCATCACTGGATTTTACAGTTTATACGGGGAAAGATATTACTTCAATTGTAAAAAAACACAGTCTAAATGTGGGCCCGGCATTTCTGCCACCCAAATGGGCATTTTCGACCTGGCGCTGGCGTGATAATCATACGAACCAAAAAATGTATTTTGACAGTACTAAGGTTACTGCGCCGTACAATAGTATGGTTGTTGAGGACATTTTAATGATGAGGGCTCTGGGTATACCTTTCGGTGCATATTGGGTCGACAGGCCCTGGGCAAAAGGCGCATTTGGCTATGATGATTTTGAATGGGATACTCAGCGCTTTCCCCATCCTGAAAAAATGCTGGATTGGTTTACCAGAAATAATATACCTTTTATGCTGTGGATTGCACCCTGGGTGAGTGGAAAGATGAAAAATACCGCTCAGGAAAGGCATTATGACATGGCAATGAAAAATAGTTATGTTGATACTTCGAAGATTTCGCTTCTCGATCTGACCAATCCGGAGGCTGTAGAATGGTGGCAAAATGAAGGTCTTGCAAAAGTGCTGAAACAGGGCGTCAGGGGGTTTAAACTCGACCGTTCTGAGGAAATTGTTCCCGAATCCAGGGAGATCATGACCTATGATAAAAGGACCACACGGGAGATCCGGAATGAATTCCCCGTATTATATATCAAAGCCGTAAACGAAATTTGCCAGAAAATTCATCCTGATGATTTCATGATATTTCCCCGTGCCGGCTATACGAACAGTTCGAGATATGGAGGTTTCTGGGGAGGCGATATCGGTTCTCCACAGGAAGGGCTAAGGACTGCCATCATCGCAGCCCAACGAAGCGCTCTTATCGGTTACCCGATTTGGGGATCCGATATCGGGGGTTACTGGCATGGCGACCTCGACCGCGAGGTGACTGCCCGATGGCTTGAATTCGGATGCTTTACACCGCTTATGGAAGTTGGACCAACAGAAGACCGGGCATTCTGGGATATGAAAACAGAACCGCATTACGACACTGAATTACTTGCAGTATGGAGGATGTATGCGATTATTCACACCAGGCTCATGGATTACAGCTACAAAGCTGCGCAGGAAGCACACAACACCGGAATGCCGGTTATACGTCCTCTCCTGATGCTTTATCCAGCTCAGGCAGGTGCCCGGGAAGACTGGCAAACATTCATGTATGGTCCTGATATTCTGGTATCTGCAATCTGGGAAAAGAACACTGCTTCACAAAAGGTTTACCTTCCGGAAGGCGAAATGTGGACTAATGCCTGGGATACAACAATGACCTTTGAAGGAGGTCAGTTTGTCGAGGTCAGTACACCGGTTTATAAGATGCCTGTTTTTATTCGGAAAGGGTCTGGTGTAAACCTGGGTGATCTTGACAGTCTATACAAATCTTCATTGGAAGCAGTGAGTATAAAACCTGATTTGAAAAAGCTTGAAATGTCAGAAAAATTTTGATTTTCTTCCGCAGGTTACCCTCTGCTCGCATCACCAACCAACAAAAACACCTGCAATCAGAGCTATGACCAATAATACCACGAAAAGGAAAAACAGGAATCGTGAAACCGTTGCAGCTCCGGCCGCTATCCTGGAGAAACCGAATAAGGCCGCTACCAGGGCGATAACCAAAAATATAATGGCCCATCTAAGCATAACTATGTGGTTTTAGTAAAAGATGAATTCTCTTTTCTTTATTGAAAATTTCATTCCGTTTGACAAATAAATTTATAGTATATTGATTATCAGTAGAATAAAATTTCAAATCCACCGGGCATCCTCTGTGGAGTTGTGTACGAAAATGCCCGGTTCTGAGGATGAACGCCTACATTGCGCGATTGAAGCAGGAAAAAAATCCTTATCGCGGAGGATGATTTTTCCAATTACCGTTACCTTGAGACGGTAATTCAGGCTACCGACTCTCAATCACCGATCACCGATTCCTGGACCCTTGATACACCTCTTTCACCAAACATTTTAATCCCCCATCTAACAATTTCCTCACTTCAGCTGTTCGTACACTGGTAATACTCAATGAGGTTTGTCATTCAAATGATCCGAAAGTTGCTTAAGGAATAAATGAATCAGGAAATATTCTCCTGAGTACCGTGAGGAGGATGCCTGGAGTGTGACCTTAATTCTACAGTAGCGTTTGAGGCGATTAAGAGGTATTTTTAATAAATGATTAAATATCAGTTACTTATAAACATTTATTTCAACTCTTGGAATGATGTGGCATACTTTTATCAGTTTCGGATGCAAAATAAAGGATAGTAAAACTGACTCGTATGGAATTAAATGAGATGCACTGCCGATCACTTCCGAAGGGAACATTGCCTTTGGTTGAGGGAGAAGTAAAGGACTACCTGGGCCAGCTTGCCAAGGGATGGTATATTGTAGGAGGGAATACACTTAAGCGGGAATTTATGTTTGAGGATTTTAACCGGGGTGTTGTATTTGTCAATGATATTGCCTCGATAGCGGAGATTGAGAATCATCATCCCGACATCGGATTACACTACAGTCAGGTTGATGTTGAGTTTACAACACATAGTATTAAAGGTCTGTCGATAAATGATTTTATCATGGCCTCAAAAATTGATGAAATTTAACGATGTATAAATCACAACTAAAATTCCGGAGGAATAAAAAATGAAACAAGTAAAATCAATCATCTCTGTTTTATTGCTAATACCACTGATGTTTGCAGTAAACAGTTGTAATACAAAACCTCAGCCTCAGGGAATGGCACCCTCCACTGAAATGGAAGGCCCCCAGATAACCAAGGCAGTATGCGTTCTTCACCCTACGGCGGGAAACGAAGTATCGGGCACTGTAACATTTACAAAAACCGATAATGGCATTCATGTTGTTGCCGATCTTCACGGTCTGACGGAAGGCAAACATGGTTTCCACGTCCATGAATTAGGTGACTGCACCGCTCCTGACGGCACGTCCACAGGGGGCCATTTTAACCCTGACGGAGTAAATCACAGTGGGCATGACAGTGAAACCAGGCATGTTGGTGACCTCGGGAATATCACTGCCGGAGCCGATGGCAATGCCAGCCTGGATCTGATGGACAATTTGATGACCTTCTCAGGTGAACATTCCATTATCGGGCGTGGTGTTGTAGTGCATGCTGGTGTTGATGATCTCACATCACAACCTTCAGGCAACGCAGGCCCCAGAGTGGCATGCGGAGTTATAGGCATTGCAGCGGAAAAATAACCGGATTGCATCTTTGAATGATAAACAGGGTTGACTGAAGAGATTCTGATCAAATGACATTTATCCCTATTAATTATAGAGAGATTAGAGCCCGGGATAATTGTCTGCCTTCAGCGGAGTGCCCGCACGTTGGCATTTTCTGGTTTGGATTTTGGTTTACCGGCCTCTATCAGTCAACCCTGTTTTTTCTGACACCCATTGATGGCATATACTGCCATTCACGATAATCCTCAGTTTGAAATGTATGTTTGGATTAGGACCACGCCACAAGAAATATATCAGACCGGTAATCGGAATATTTATCCTCCTGCTCGGAAGTGTCTTCCTGCTGATACCGTTTATACCGCTGGGTTATATCCTGCTTATTATCGGTGCTTTATATCTGGCACCCATTTTTCCCTTTATGCGCCGTATCATCAGTAAAATCAAGAAATGGGATCATAAAAACCGGGTGAAGATAGCCGAACAGAATATGAATAAAGTGCAGGAAAAGATCGACGATATACTGATTGATGATGACAAGAAGACATGATCTCTCTGATGGTTTTTATATGACCTGTTTCCTCTCCTGAGTCCGGATTACATAGTCACTTGTGGAATTAATGCCACAGTGAGGGAGGAGACACAATTCACGATATTCATTAGCTCGTACAGAACAAGAAAGGTCTCAGAATTGTTTATGAATTACAATTTGCTTTTCTCTGAGGTTTATTTGCAAAGAACAGGCCACCTGTACTAATTAAAGACCAGGTGGCCTGTTTTCATTTTAGCCTTAAAAAGCGCTACTTCACAATAAATTTTCCTTTCATCCCTGCCTGAAAATGACCGGGGAAGGTGCAGACATAGGTATACTCACCTTTTGCAGACGGTGCCGTAAATTCTATGGTCTCAGATTCACCCGCTCCCAAAAGCTTCGTTTTGACGATGATCTCATCCGACCAGGAATCATCGATATATTCATTGTCCGGATAGGCCAGACCATCATTAATAAATGCCGCCGGGTCTGCATCCATTTTAAGCAAGATAAAATTGTGTGCCATCTGTGCTTTGGGGAGGTTACTCACTGTTTTAAGCGTTACTTTAACCTTCTGCCCCGGGCTGGCTGTGATCTCTTCCACGGAATAACGCATTTTGTCAAGCCCTTCAATGCTTACCGTCTTTACCTGTTGTCCGAATAAACCGGCAGAAGAAAGCATAAAAACAATTGCAGTGAGAGTCAGCATTGATTGATATTTACTTCTCATGATAAATGAATTTATTAAAATATGAATAATAAGTAATGCCTATCAGAAAGAATATACCGGGGCATGTGTTTTCTGTCCCGGCAAAACATCTGTATTTTCAGTTCGTGAAACAGCTAATGAGGACAGGATGTTCGGTCAAATCGACAATACCTTTGCAGGAAAATAGAGTCTGAATACCTCCTCAATGTATCCATGATCCTGAAGACCCGACAAAGCCCCTGATTCATGTGCCTGAACCTGTTAGCTTATTTCACATCGCACCATGAAAAAATCTTTCCTGTATTAAACCTTTCAATTCTGAATAGCTCTGTTTAACTATCCGAATTTTTAGCAGAATTTTTCAGTCAGAAAAAACTACACTTATTTAGAAAGTCCGGCAGAGTTTAAAAAAATTCATGAGAAGATTACTAAGGATAGATTTATTTAAAATTCTGGTTATCAATAAAAAACAGAAGATGTGTCGGAAATGTTGAAAGGTAATATACGGCTAAAAAGTATTTAGACTAAATATGTATTATTCTATATTGATATCATTATAACAGTAAGACTATTTGTTTTTATATCTTCACCCAAAATTTAAACCTTTAAAAATTGTATTTAGTATGAAAAAAATAGCGTTATTAATGATTGCTGGTCTTTTTGTAGCATTCACGTCCTGCAAGAAAGATGATGAAAAAACGTATGTTTATCAGGATGGTACCTATAAAGCTGAAGATGCTGAGTTCTCACATAATTACAAAGCCTTTCTGGAAGCTGAGATCAAAGCTGATCAGCTGGTGTCTGTAAATTTTGATTATGTTGATTCAGTAGGAAACTTCAAATCAAACACTACCGCTGAACAGTATCCGATGGATCCTCATCCTTCATCCTGGCTGCCGGAATGCGAAAGCCAGCTCATGAGCACTTCGATTGTTCCTGATTATATTGAGATCGATGGTGTTAGTGGTGCTACTCACGGCTCGGAATCTGCAAATATTATGATGGAAGCTGTTCTTGCTGCTGCAAAATCGGGTGACCATACTGTCCAGATCATCCCTGCTCCTGCCAAATAAGCGGGATTTGTAAATGTATTAAAAACTGCCGGCAATCTGCCGGCAGTTTTTTTATGTCTTACATTTTCTTAGGTTCGCTTAGTGCACAGCTGCAATTATTCAAATTCCTTTGGCACACCGCATATCATCCGGAACGATTTGTCGGGAGATGTATTCCTGTACTGATGCTTTTCATTTGGCTTGACCAGTGCAAAATCCCCGGCCTTCAGGATTTGCTTCCTTCCGTTTTCATCTACCAGAGTACCTTCGCCTTCAATGATATAGTTCATATGTTCATAATCGTGCCGGTGGTATGGAGTATACCCTCCTGGCTCTATCGTGAATACCCTGTAAGCATACACCGGGGCGCCGTCCCGTGCCGATAACGGGACCTGTTTCCAGGCTCCTGAAGCGCCCTCCATTTCCACCCTCGATTTACTGATCTCGTCAATGGATATGATTTTCATGGCATGTAGTATTGAAGTTAATAATCATGTTAAAAAGTAGGATTTTGAACTGAAATTAATTTTAATTGTCATAAATTTGACCTTTCAGACAAAATAGTCAAAGTGTATAAAGATCCATTCTGATCATGGTAAAGATAAAGCATAAAGGAGAAAATCAGGATAAAATTGACTTTATCATTCAGATGGCCCAAAACAGGTTTGGACTGTACGGGCTTGAAAAGACCACCATGAGTGAGATTGCTGCAGATGCTGGGATGTCCAAGGCTTCAATGTACTACTATTTTCCTGATAAGATCAGTTTGTTCCTTGCTGTCATCAGCAAGGAACAAAAGGATTTTTTCAATTACCTCGAAGAGAGCTATGACCGGTTTCATCAACCGGACGAAAGGTTACGTTCGTACATTGACATCCGGAACCAGTATTTTCTTAAATTAATAAATATCAGTAAGTTAAGATATGACGCAATACGGGAACTTCGACCGGTGATGCGGGATTTGATTGCACAGTTGCGGGATAAGGAGTTGATTTACATAGAAAATATCCTGGAAGAAGGAAAAAAAGCCGGAGCATTCAGATCATTCGATGAAAAAGATGCCGCCATCATTTTCCTCGAAGCGCTGCAGGCCATTCGCCGGTCCTCTCTGGGAAAAGCTGAACTTATGGGTCTTGGATCGCTGGATCTGAAGACAATGGAAAATAAAATGGATTTGTTTTTAGACATATTTATCAAGGGTATTTCAGTACAAAAAAAATAATAGTCCTGATCATAAAAAAAAGATTGATTTACAGAACATGAAGAAGAACAACACAGAAACCGGAGGCAAAAAAAAGGGATGGAAGTTTTACATCCCGATGATCCTTGTTATTGCCATCGTTCTCATTCTCAGCGGAATGTGGTATGCGAACTATTCAAGCTATATATCCACCGATGATGCATACATCGATTCGGACAAGGTGACCGTAAGCAGCCAGATTATGGGCAGGATACTGAACAGTTATGTAGATGAAGGAGACACCGTCAAACAGGGTCAGCTTCTCCTCGATCTCGATTCAAGCGATCTTATAGCCAGCAGGAATCAGGCTGAAACACAGATGGTACAGGCCAGCGCCAGCAGAGCACAGGCAGTGGCAAAGCTTGATTTTGAAAAAGAAAGTATAAGGGTGGTAGAAATAGAATCCGAAAAAGCAACGGATGATTTCAGCAGAGCTGAAAAGCAATATAACGGCCAGGTAATAACCGCCGAGCAGTTTGATCACATTCGCAAATCCCTTGAGTCAGCCGAAGCCAGGCTTAAAGCAGCCAGATCTCAGCTTAAGGTGGCGGCGACGGTGATCAACTCCGCCGATGCTGCGATTGAAAGTGCAGCAGCCCGGATTGACCTCCTTAACAGTCAGCTTGAAAAAACACGGATCAGAGCCTCAACCGACGGCATTGTTGCCAAAAGATGGATGCTACCCGGAGAGGTGGCGCAGCCCGGACAGGCTATACTGACGATCTCTCAGGATCGTGGATTATGGGTTATGGTTTACCTCGAGGAAACAAAGATGAAGAACGTACATCTGGGTCAACAGGTCAATTTCAATGTTGACGCCTATCCTGACGTGAACTTTTCAGGCACGGTTTATTATATAGGGGCAAATACCGCTTCCCAGTTTTCTCTTATTCCGGCAGGCAATGCTTCCGGAAACTTCACTAAGGTTACACAGCGTGTTCCTCTGAAGATATCCATTGACTCATCAGAGAACGCTACGGGCCAAAAATCAATAGACCTTCTTGCCGGTATGTCGGCGGAGATCAAAATCCTTAAATGATGGACCGGCGGCGATTGAATCCTGCACACAGGTTAAGGCGGGCGGTGATCAGCAGGTTTGACTACTTTCATCCGGAAGACCCGAAATACAAGTGGATACTGCTCGGGAATGTGATGATAGGTACCTTTATGGCGGTTCTCGATGCAACCATCGTGAATGTTGGCTTACCAAAGATCATGTCCTCATTTGGCGTTGGCATTGATAAGATAGAGTGGGTACTTACTGCCTATCTCCTGGCCCTGGCCCTGATGCTACCTACCTCGGGCTGGCTTGCCGACAAGTTTGGTTATAAGAGGGTATATTTCTGGGGTCTGTTTGCTTTCACAGCAGGATCATTTTTGTGTGGCATCTCCCCGGATGAGAACATTCTGATCCTATCAAGGGTCATCCAGGGTTTAGGCGCCGGTTGTCTGATGCCTGTAGGAATGGCCATAATAACGAGGGAATTTCCGCCCGATAAACGTGGGATCGCCCTGGGATTCTGGGCAATATCGGCTGCAGCGTCGGTATCCTTCGGCCCGCTGATCGGTGGGTACCTCATAGATAATTTTAACTGGCACCTGATATTTGATGTGAATGTTCCCGTCGGAATTATCGGTATGATGGCTACACTGATCATCCAGCGTGAGTATAAAAATCCGAACATCCGAGGCTTTGATCTCATCGGCTTTATTTCTGTAAGTTTATTTCTGCCATTTTTTATTTATGGACTTACTGAAGGGAATGCTGCCGCCAATGCTGAAGGATGGTCGTCACCAAGGATATTGCTATTTTTTGGTATTGCAGTGATCAGTTTTACGGTGTTTATAACCAATGAACTGGCAGTGAAAAATCCACTCATTGATCTGAGGTTGTTGATGGACCATAATTTTGCCATTAGCAACCTAATCATGCTGATGTTTGGTATCGGGATGTTCGGCAGTACATTCCTGCTACCCCTTTATCTTCAGAATTCTCTGGGGTATACGGCAATACAGTCCGGCGCTGTTTTTCTTCCGGTGGGGATCATTCAGGGAGCAATGTCCCCCGTAGCCGGAAGGATCGCGGATAAGGTCAACCCGAAAATTCCGGTGATCATTGGCATTCTTGCTCTCACCTCCAGTTTCTATATCAATGCCTTCCTGTCGTATCAGACAGAACACTGGTATATCATGCTTTCATTGTATTTGCGTGGTCTGGGGATGGGACTTATGTTCACACCGCTAAGTGCCGTGGCACTTCTCGATATTCCCAGGGAAAAAATGGCACAGGCGTCAGGGTTGATAAATGTGATCAGGCAGATCGGAGGCAGCCTTGGTGTAGCTGTTTTTGCGACCATCCTGACAGCAAGGGTGAGCTTTCATACACAACAGTACGGACAGGCCCTCAGGTCGCATTCGCCGGTCTTTCAGCAGGTTTCTCATCAACTTACCGGCTATATTATGCACACGGCCGGGAGTAATGCTCCCGATGCATTGAAGCAGGGAAGTTATGTGTTGATGTCGCATCTAAGTAAACAAGCCTTTATCCAGGGAGTGGATGATAATTTTCTGTTGTCTGCCATCATTACACTGGTTGGAGGCATCCCTGTAGTACTGCTTCGTACCAAAAAGAAAAAGGAAAAGATTGCCCTGAAAAAGGCGAAAATGAACGGATAATCAAGAAAGTTAAATCCAGATATGAAAAAGTTTTGCTATTGCGTTTTATCTCTACTTATACTACAGGGACTTTGTATCCCCGGAAACGCACAGTCGGCCGGTGACACATTAATGCTCGATGAAGCTGTAAATCTGGTGATATCAGGGCATCCTACCATCCTGGCTGCATCGAAGGCAGTGGAAGAGGCCGAAGGAAGAATCGACATTGCTAAATCGGCACGTCTCCCGGGTGTAGATGCCAGTGCATCGTATTCCAGAATTGGACCAGTCCCCTCCTTTGACTTTCCGGATTATGGTACCATAACGTTATTTCCTGAAGACAATTATTCCATGTCTGTCAATGTAAGGCAGCTCATAAGTGATTTCGGACGCACCGCTAAAAGTATTGAAATGGCAGAGGCGTCGAAGTCATTGAGTACCGAAAGTCTCGAACTGGTCAGGCAGAACTTATCCATGGCAGTCATCAACACCTATTACCAGTTGCTTTTGGTGCAGGAATCCATACAAATCAGTGACGATGAGTTGAAAAATCTGAATGAACACCTGGGCTTCATTACCATGAAACAGGAAACCGGATCAGCTACGCAGTATGAGATCCTGTCGACAAAGGTGAAGATCTCTGTCATTGAAAACCAAAAGCTCGATATGATCGCCAACCGTGAAATCTTGTCGGCTGTAATGAACGCTCTCCTTGGCCGTCCTTCCAGCCCCGTTGTCACAGTTAGTGGTGATCTGAAGGAGAGTCAGGATGGAATGAATTGCGATTCGATGATCAATATGGCATTGCAAAACAGGGAGGAACTGAAAATCTCAGAAGAGCAGGAACGTATGGCAATGATCCGGTATGAAATGACAAAGGCGATAAATAATCCAACTCTGTCAGCCTTTGCCTCCGGAGGGGGGAAGAACGGATATGTACCCGACCTCTATGCTTTCAGGCCAAACTTCACTACCGGACTTAGTGTGTTCATACCCATCTTCGACGGATATCGCGAAAAAAGCAGTCTTCGTGTTGCACAGGCTGAAATTGAAAGCTCACAGTTCCGGAGCGAAAATGTAAGGCGTGAGCTTTCCACGGACGTGATCCGTGCACGATCAAACCTTTTGTCATCGTTCCGTAAAGTTGATCAGATCAACCTTCAGGTAAAACAAGCCAGTCAGGCATTTAACCTGGCACAGACAAATTACAAAGCAGGGGCTATCACAAATCTGGATTTGCTCGATGCTGAAATTTCCCTCGCTACAAGCAGAATGATGCTAACGAAAGCCCGGATAGACTATGTCCTGAATGTGTGGAGGCTTAAACTGGCAGTGGGCGAGAAACTTTATCATATGGTGGGCTGACCTGGTTTTTATGTACGAGGTTTCATTCCTGCAAACAGACGGAAATAGTAAGAGACACTCGCTCCGGCAATTGCAGCATAAAGTGGCAGCATCAGGGCATATCCCTCCAGCAGACCCATATAAAGCCCAGTAATTAAGGCAAGGATTTGAGCGGTAATAACCCTGGCTGGTTTCAGCAATTCATTATTCTGGTCCCCCTTACTCGTGACATTTCGGTAGGAAAACAGGAGGGGAATGAAAAGGACACCGGTAAGGATGAATATGAAAGGATAGTTGGGGGGGAAATTGGTGAAGGGTAAATCGAAACCCTTTAAAATCCAGATTACACAAATGATCAGTGCATTTCCAAGTGCGAAGTAAACCTGTCCCGGATTTCTTGGTTTCAGCCGGCTGTCGGCAAATAGAGCCAGGGCTGTAACCGCACCGTATATCCAGCTTCCGGAGAATAAAAGCCATGTTGAGAGCAGAGACAGAATAACGGCATCCATGGGCAGTGTTTTCAAGCCTGTAGTCCTGTTTATAAGTCTTGACAACAGGACAAGCCACAGCGAACCGGCAATCGACAGCGGATAAAAGAACAAGCTTCCCCCGAGACCGAATGCCGATGCGACAAGAGCTGAATATTCATGATCAGGATCTATCTCGCGGCAAATTGCCCAGGAAAAGAAAACGACCGCTCCTATTTTCACAGCCCTGAGAATACTGTTCCATAGATCATCTCCGCCAATTGCTGCATAGATGAGGATACCGGTAAATACCGTAACGGTAAGGATAATGATAGCCAAATTTGTTGGGTATTTGGGATCAACCGGTCTCCCCAGGGTACTGATTTTTTGTTTATCCATAGGATAGGATATGGTAACGTCCGAATTTTTTATTTCTAGGGTATGAGATTGATAACAATACCATATGCGCTATAGTTTTATAAAGGTCAGGCTTCAGCCTATGAATTACCGGAGTTTGCCACAGTTTCTGTTGAACAATTTCCACACCCAGACATTTATGTAAGACATGGTTCTTCCAGCTTGCGCCTGTCAAACAGTTCATTTACCACGGAAGTGATCTTTGAAGCGATGCTGGCATGATTTTTCCTTATACTACACTTACCAATCTATACACAAGGAGACGGAGAGATGCTCTGAAAGGAGACTGAGTAAAAGGAAAGAGTGCGATATTATGAACAAAGAAAAATTGGAAGAACTGTGTATAAACACGATACGGACACTGGCCATGGATGCTGTACAGAAGGCTGGATCGGGTCACCCCGGTACGGCAATGGCCCTGGCACCCGCGGCATTCGTTTTATGGGACAGGATCATGAAGTATCATCCGAAAAATCCGGAATGGTTTAACCGTGACCGTTTTGTCCTTTCGAACGGGCATGCGTCGATTCTTCAGTATTCCATGCTGCATCTTACCGGGTATGATCTGCCGATGGACGAAATTAGAAATCTCCGGCAATGGGGGAGCAGGACGCCGGGACACCCGGAATATGGACTTACTGCTGGCATTGAAACTACCACCGGTCCACTGGGTCAGGGGATGATGACAGCGGTGGGGATGGCCATGGCAGAAGCCCATCTTAGGGCCCGCTTCAACAGAATTGACTACCCGGTTGTGGATCATTACGTTTTTGGATTTTGCAGTGATGGTGATCTTATGGAAGGTGCTTCCAACGAGGCAGCTTCATTGGCCGGACATTTCGGCCTGGGGAAACTGATCTTTCTATATGATCAGAATCATATCACCATCGACGGAAAGACCAATATCACCTTTTCCGATGATGTAAAAACGCGTTTCGAAGGCTACCGCTGGCATGTTCAGGACCTGGGTGAGAGTGCAAATGACACTGATAAAATTCACAATGCTTACAGGGAAGCCATGCAGGAAAAAGAGCGACCGTCATTGATTATACTCCGGACACATATTGCATTCGGAGCTCCGGAGAAGCAGGACTCGCCCGAGGCTCACGGCTCACCGCTTGGGGAGGATGAGGTGAGGAGAACTAAGGAAATCTACGGCTGGCCGCCCGACCGCACATTTTATGTGCCTGAAGAAGTAGGGTCATACATGGGCGGGGCTGTCGAACGGGGAAGGAAAGAAGAGCAGGAATGGCAGAAAATGTATGACAGTTACAAAGCTGAACACTATGAGGCTTACTCACTGCTTGAAAAGGGGCGGAGACTTGAACTTGAGGATGACTGGGACGCCGATATCCCGGACTTCAGTACAGGTGACGGACCTATGGCGACCAGAAAAGCTTCATCCAAGGTCATCAATGCGTTTGCTGGTCATATTCCTTACCTCCTTGGCGGGAGTGCGGACCTCGCTGCTTCCACCAAAACACTAATGGATGACTCCGGATACTTTGGAAAAGGAAACTATCAGAACAGGAATATCGCCTGGGGCATCCGTGAACACGGTATGTCGGCAGCCACGACCGGGATAACACTTCATGGCGGATTACGGGCATTTGCCTCCACATTTTTTATATTCTCGGATTATGCAAGGCCTGCCATCAGGCTGGCTGCTCTGATGGAAATTCCCACGATTTATGTCTTTACACACGATTCCATAGGTCTGGGGGGTGATGGTCCCACACATCAGCCGGTGGAACACCTGGCCTCATTCAGGGCGATGCCCAACATGTATGTCTTTCGTCCTGCCGATGCCAACGAAGTGGCATTCTCGTGGAGGGCTGTGCTTCAGCGAAAGAAGGGACCGTCGATGGTGATCCTGACTCGTCAGAACGTCCCGGTGATCGACAGGGAAAAATATGCGGATGCAAGTGGCGCCCTTAAGGGAGCGTATATTATTTCGGAGGAAATGGGAGAAACACCTGATGTCATTTTAATCGCGACAGGCTCAGAGGTCCATCTCGCTCTTGAAGCCCAGGAGAAACTTCACGACAGTGATATCGATGCCCGTGTTGTGAGTATGACTTGCTGGGAACTTTTCAGGGAACAGGATGAAGCCTACAGGAATTTGGTACTTCCTCCCGGTACCCGCGACAGGGTCGCTGTTGAAGCAGGCGCATCATTAGGCTGGAGAGAATGGGTTGGTGATAAAGGTATCGTGGTATCGATTGATCGTTTCGGTGCTAGTGCAAGTGATAAAGACAATTTTGAGCATTTCGGGTTTACCACCGGGAATCTTGTGGAAATCATTAAGAAGTCGGTTAAAATTAAACAGCCATGAAGGTAGGTATTGCACGCGATCATGCTGGCATCAGCTATGCGGGGTTTTTACGGGAGGTAGTTTTGGAAAACGGGCACGAACTTGTTACCCCGGATCCGGATATTGCGTACGATGACTACCCAGATGCCGCTGAAGCCCTGGCACTAGCAATTATAGAGGGCAGGATCGACAGGGGTATACTTATTTGTGGCAGCGGCGTCGGAGTTTCGATTGCCGCCAATAAATTTCCCGGCGTGCGCGCAGCGGTTTGCCACGACAGCTATTCGGCGCATCAGGGTGTTGAACACGACAGGATGAATATCCTGTGCATCGGTGAACGCGTCATTGGAAGCAAGTTGGCTATGGAAATAGCCGGGATATTTCTTGATGCCGTCGTTTCGGATGAGGAAAGGCATGCCCGGCGTTCTGAAAAAATCGAATCTATTGAGAAAAAATACTTTAAATAGGAGGGAAGCTACATGGAAAAGTTTAAGGAACTTTTGGATTATGGACAGAGTTATTGGCTCGATAATCTCTCCAGAGAGATCATTCAAAATGGAGAATTAAAAAACCGGATCGTGAAGGAAGGCCTGCGGGGCATCACCTCAAATCCGAAGATTTTTAATACGGCAATGACAGAGGGCAACCTGTATGATGATCAGATTCGTCAGCTTGCGGAGGATCATAAAAAACCGGAAGAAATTTATGAGGCACTTGCCACAAAAGATATTCAGGATGCCTGTGATATGTTGCGGAAGGTCTATGAATCGTCGGACGGCTTCGACGGTTTTGTCAGTCTTGAAGTTTCACCCCATCTGGCCCGGGACACCCAAAAGACCATGACAGAAGCAAGGCGGCTGTTCAGCGAAGTCGACCGTCCCAACTGTTTTATTAAAATTCCGGGAACGGAAGAAGGCATTCCGGCAATTGAGGAGATGTTGTACGAGGGTATCAACATCAATATCACCCTGCTCTTTTCGGTAGAAAGTTATGAAAAAGTCGCCGAAGCATACCTGAGAGCCTTGGAGAGAAGGGCAAAAGATGGAAAACCGTTGCATAACGTGGCATCGGTGGCCAGTTTCTTTCTGAGCAGGATCGACGTCCTCGTTGACCGCTTACTGAATGAAAAAGTCCTTCCGCGGGTGAGCGGAGAAGATGAAGTAAAAGCGAGAGAACTATTGGGTGCTTCAGCCGTTGCCAGTGCCAGGATTGCGTATGAAAGTTTCCGCAGGATTTTCAACGATGATAGATGGATAAAACTGGTTTCCGCGGGAGCAAGGGTACAAAGACCCCTTTGGGCCAGTACCAGCAATAAAACAAAGGGCTATCGGGATACCAGGTATGTCGAGCCGCTCATCGGCCCGCAAACGGTAAATACCATGCCGGCAGAAACTATTGAAGCCTTCAGGGACCATGGCATTCTTGAAGCTGACACCATCAGCCGGGACCTGAATAAAGCCCATAACGTTTTTGCCAATCTTGAACATGCCGGGATAGATATGACGGATGTCTGCCGTCAGCTTGTCGAAGAGGGGATAGAGAAATTTATTCAGCCTTACGATTTGCTACTTGATTCAATCAAAGAAAAAAGCAGTCATGTATTACACTGATAAATGCATAGAGTTGATTAAGCTATGCCTGGCGAACACTCATTGATCATGACTTCATAAATCCAAAAAGTAAATATGATGATTGAAGAGATGAATATTAAAGCCGTTTTTTTTGATGTCGGCGGCGTCTGCCTGTCGAATGGCTGGGATGAACATTCCAGGGAAGCAGCGGCAGAACAATTCTCATTTGATTTTGAGAAAACGGAGAAGGTTCATGAGCTTATGTTTGAAGATCTGGAAAAGGGTGATCTTACACTTGAAGACTATATTGATGCCGTATATTTTTCTGAGAACCGGGCATTCACCAGGGAGGATATCATCCGTTTTATGAAGAATCAGAGCCGGGCGTACGACACCACACTTGAGATTCTCGAAGAGTTGAATCAGCAGCGGAAATACAAAATGGCTACCATCAACAACGAATCTTTCGTTCTGAATTTATTCAGGATTGAAAAATTCGGTCTGAACAGGTATTTCAGTAATTTTTTCAGTTCCGCTTTTTTGCATATGCGTAAACCGGATGGAAAGATTTTCAGGACCGCTGTTCATGTATGTGGTTTGAAACCTTCGGAATGCCTGTTTATCGATGACCGTGAAGAAAACATAGATGCGGCACGGTACGAGGGTTACCGATGCATCCATCTGCCTGTTCCTGATCAACTGCGCAGCAGGCTAAGTGAAATAAACATAATATAAATGAATGATGGAAAGGTATGATTTTGGGCTTATAGGACTGGGTGTCATGGGCAGGAATTTTATCCTGAACATCGCTGAAAAGGGCTATTCGGCTCTTGGTTACGATCTGGAAAACGAACAGGTTGATGCCCTGAACAAGGAGGCGGGGGAGTTTAAGGTTAAGGGTGTGGGTTCGCTAAAGGACTTTGTTTCCGGCTTAAGCAAACCACGAAAAGTGATGATGCTCGTTCCGGCGGGGGTGGTGGATAAAGTTGTACTTGAGCTTATCCCGATGTTGGAGAAAGATGATCTGATTATCGACGGGGGGAATTCGCATCCGGATGATACCGACCGCCGCACCAGATTGGTCGTGTCAAAGGGTCTGGGTTATTTAGGTGTTGGGGTATCCGGCGGGGCAGAGGGAGCACGGCGTGGTCCCAGCATGATGCCGGGCGGTGATGAAAAGGCTTATGAGACTGTACGGAAGATCTTCGAGAGCGCCGCTGCAAAGGTGGAAGGATCACCCTGTGTGACGTGGCTGGGTCCCGGATCTGCAGGGCACTTCGTTAAAATGGTACACAATGGCATTGAATACGGCATTATGCAGCTTATCTCCGAGGTATACGATATAATGAAAAACGGTCTGGGCATGGAAAATCCCGGTATGAAATCGGTATTCGACCGCTGGAACCAGGGCCGTCTTTCGTCCTTCCTGGTAGAAATAACAGCTGATATACTTGGAAAGGAAGATGAGACCGAAGACGGTTACCTCATCGACCATATTCTTGATTCGGCAAAGCAAAAAGGAACAGGAAAATGGACGTCACAGATAGCCATGGACCTTCAGGTTCCCGTACCCACCATCGATGCCGCCGTATCCATGAGACATCTGTCGGCATTCAAGGAAGAACGCGAAAAAGCCGGCATGATCCTGAAAGGGCCAGATAGAAGGATAAATGAGACGAAGCCGGCGTTCACCGGGAAAATGGAAAACGCACTATATCTGGGCATGCTGCTGACCTATGCCCAGGGTCTCGAACTTCTCAGGATCGCTTCATCAAAAAAAGGCTACGGCTTGAAGATCGGTGAAATTTCGCGTATCTGGAGGGGAGGCTGCATCATACGATCGGCCATGCTTTGGGATTTTATGCATGCGTATGAAGAGAATCCGGAATTGTCGAATATCCTTTTTGATAAGAAGCTTTCAGTCACGGCAGATACGCTTGAACAGGACCTGCGTGATATGATTATTGCAGCAGCCTCCACCGGTGTGCCGGTGCCAGGATTTATGTCTGTACTTGCCTATTTCGACGCATTCCGCAATGGTCATCTTGCAGCCAACATGATCCAGGCCCAGCGTGATTACTTCGGCTCACACAAATACCAGAGGGTGGATGAAGCAGGCGTTTTTCACACCGACTGGTAAGTGGCTGCTGCTATTCAGAGTTTTAAAATTAATGTGATATCATGAAAAATATTTCAGAGCTTAAGCCTGTGATCCTGACAATTTTTGGGGGAAACGGGGATCTTACCTGGCGTAAACTTATGCCGGCACTGTATAATCTATATGTCGATAAATACCTCCCGGATAAGTTCAGGATTCTAAGTGTCGACCTTAAGGATTTGACCGCGGCCGATTATCATGCCCGGCTTCTCGACGGTGTCAATAAATTTTCGCGCCGCGGGAAAGCCGATAAAGAAAAATGGAAAGCGTTTGAAAAGGAGATTGACTATGTCAGGGCAGATATTTCCGATGATAAATCCTATACAAAACTAAATGGCATCATTGAAAAAATTGAAAAAGACTGGAAGGGAGGAGATGAGGAGATCATCAGGATATTTTATATGGCGGTGTCGCCGGGTTTTATCAAGGTCATTGCTCAGCATCTCGACAAAGCAGGGATTGCCGCCAACAGTGAGAGACACAGGATTGTGGTTGAAAAACCCTTTGGCCATGACGTTGAAAGCGCCATCGATCTGAACAGGATCCTCCGGGGAATATTCAGCGAGGACCAGGTGTACAGGATTGATCATTTTTTGGGAAAGGAAACGGTACAGAATATTATGGCTATCCGTTTTGCCAATGTCCTTTTTGAACCCCTCTGGAACAGGAATTATATCGAACAGGTTCAGATACATGTGGCTGAGCAGATGGGAGTGGGAAGCCGGGCTCCCTATTATGAACAGGCAGGTGTGGTCAGGGACATGGTTCAGAATCATATCCTTCAGCTCTTGTGTCTCACGGCGATGGAGCCACCAGTGAATCTACACGCAGACAGCGTGAGGGATAAAAAGCTGGAGGTGCTTCATGCCATCAGGCGATATTCGGAAGAAGAGGTGTACGTCAACACCGTTCGCGGTCAGTACGGTGAGGGTTGGATCGAAGGCAAAGAAGTGAAGGAATACCGCAAGGAGCAAAACGTGGATCCGGATTCACAGACGGAAACTTTTGCTGCGATGCGATTTTTTATAGACAACTGGCGTTGGCAGGGCGTTCCTTTTTTAGTCCGGACAGGCAAGCGGCTTCAGAAAAATACGTCATATATCGTGATCCAGTTCAGGGAAGTGCCACACCGTATCTTCTCTGCGGGGGTGAGAGAGTTGCTTAACCCAAACCTGATGGTTATCGGTATTCAGCCACAAATGGGAGTGCGGATCCATTTTCAGACGAAAAAAGCCGGGCTGGATATGAGACTGAACCCGGTGGATATGATCTATAATTACAGTGACACGTATACCCATGATCCACCTGATGCCTATGAAACTCTTCTCAATGATATCATGCTTGGTGATGCCACGCTTTTTATGCGTGCCGACCAGATTGAAGAATCATGGCGCTGCATTATGCCGGTCATAAATGTATGGGAGAACAATCCTCCTCAGAAATTCCCAAACTATTCCGCAGGCAGCTGGGGTCCTGCTGAATCCGATGCACTTATCGCTCATAGCGGGAGATATTGGCATACCTTTGCGGAACCGCTGGCTTCAACCGGATTGATAGGGGAGGTTAGGTGAACGTGATAAAGAGCCCATATTTGTCTAACGGCTATAACAGGTAATGAATTTTCCGTATTTTTTTCATCTGAATCAATAGGGAGAGGAAACTAGGAAGGCGTTGTACAGACGGAAGCATGCAAAATTACGTCATGGGCAAAACGTCAATCAGCCATAATGCGATCCATCACGCAGACACCTTTTAACAGTTTGGCCTGACCATTTTGAATGCGTTCCGAAGTCGAATTGCTCATAGAGTAATTCCAGCTTCAATACAATTCATGCTACTGAAGGATATGAATTCTAATGCATTTTTTGCAGAAAATCATCAAATTGCAATGATTATTGCAAAAAAAGCATTAAAACTATGATTTCTACAGCATTACATTCATTGAGAAACATACGGCTCACGGTCCATCATCCGCTGGTCAGCCTGATACAAGTTCGGCATTCAAGCTGATATCTACCGAAGCCAGCGCTCTTGAAACCGGACAGTTCTTTTTGGCATCATTGGCAAGTTCAAGGAATTTTTCCTTGCTGATGCCCGGAACTTCTGCCCTGGTATTCAGCTCACTGGTGGTAATGCCATTTCCCCCGTCCTTCTTACCCATGGTTACCGTCGCTACCGTATTTATTACTTTAGGCGGAAATCCCGCAATGGTCAGGATATTTGCAAAGGCCATTGAAAAGCATCCGGCATGGGCGGCAGCGATAAGTTCTTCCGGATTGGTTCCTTCATCATTTTCAAAGCGGGAAGCTGCTGTAAATGTAAATGGCTGACTGATTGCCGGCAATATTAAACTTCCTTTCCCCTGTTTGAAATTTCCTGTCCACTTTGCACTTGCTTCATTCTTTCTCATATTGTTACATTTAAAATGATTAATAATCAATGATCTTTACGGATGTGTTGAATTTAGTGAATTCGTCCGTCCGTGCTTTCCTTATATTTTCCGTCTATGAACCGGGGGATACCAGTGCCATATCTTCTTCATCAAGTTCAAAATCGAATATGTCAAAATTTTCCCTCCGGTGTTTTTCGTTTGAGGCTTTCGGAATTATCGATACATTCCCGAGTTGCAGTAACCATCGCAGAGCTGTCTGCGATGCTGTTTTGCCATACTTGTCACCGATACGCGACAGTCTTGCGTCCCTGCCTGTTCTGCCTTTGCCCAGCGGACTGTATGCCGTGAGCATAAGGTTCTTATTTTTCGCAATTTCGAGATTTTTAAACTCCCCGACATAGGGCGAAAATTCGACCTGGTTGCAGATGACCGGCGCGATAGCCAGTGCCTGTATGAACAGATCAGGACTGAAATTACTCACCCCGATATGCCGGGTAAGACCTTCCTCCCTGAGTTTAACCATTGCCGACAAACAGGATTCCAGGTCCATTCCCGGCGTTGGCCAGTGTATGAGCAGAAGGTCGGCATACTCAGTTGCCAGATTTTCAATACTTTGTCGTGATGAACTGTCGATAGCCTCAGGTTCCAGGTTGTAGGCACTGATCTTTGTCGTTATAAAAACTTCTTCCCGGGAGATACCGCTCTGTCGGATTCCTTCACCAACCTCCCGTTCATTTCGATACATTTGTGCCGTATCAAAATGGCGGTAACCAATATCAATGGCGTCAATGATCCCATTAATGCCTGATCTGCCAGTCATTCCATACGTGCCAAGCCCTACAAGAGGAATACTTTGTCCATCTATTTTCATGGATAAATCCATGTTCGCATCTTTTTTCGTGGTTGCATTCCCTGCCATTGATAGAAACAGCCTTTACTATGGAAATGTTGATTTTCCTTCTCCTGTCAAAGGCAGAAAGAGTTTTGGTATGGAAGTGTGCGGCTCTGTGATCATAAGATGGGAAGAGGGTTGAAGAGGTATTTTATGCTGGCATTCACACTGGTGAAAATAATCGTCATAAAAAATAGTTAACATTGTTAACGAATAACAATAATATCTATTTTTGTCATCACTAATTGGAAAAGTGTATGGGAGAAATTCGCGAGGAATTTATCAGGGAACCGGTAGGCCGGGTTATGGCAAGTATCAGCCGTACCTTTCTCGAGAATCTTCAGCGGAATCTTGCCCACCTGGATATTGAACGCTCTTTTTACCCATTGTTACTGATTGAAGCCGGCAACGGACGGCTGACGCAGAAGGACCTGGCAAGGAAGTTAACGATTAATAAAGTACAGGTCGTCAGAATAGTAGATTACCTTTCTTCACACGGCTATGTGGAGCGTAGCAGGAACAGTGATGATCGGAGAAAGACAAGCCTGGAGATCACAAGTAAGGCGAAAAGATTTCTTCCTGATATTAAAAGTGCCATCCAGGAGACGATGGATACGGCACTGAAAAATATTCCGGAGGAGAAGATCGATGAGCTGTATTCTTTGCTTCGGGAAATTGAAAAAAACCTAACAAACCATAAAGTCAGCGTATAAAATGAAAAACCTTACCCTATTCATCATCATAGCGGTGGTACTGTTAGTCGTTATCCTCCTGGGAACCGGTCTTAACAGGTCAAAATCACAGGAGAAGAATACCGCTGTCAGAGAAAAGCCGGTGTTAAAGGTGGATGCAGTGGTTTTAAAACCCTCATTGCTTATCGATGAAATTTCCGTCTCAGGTTCCCTGCTGGCTTTTGAAGAAGTGGCACTGAGAAATGAGATCGCAGGAAGGGTAGTTGCAATAAATCTTCCGGAAGGAAAATTTGTTAAAGAAGGAACCTTGCTTGTAAAACTTTTTGACGATGATCTGCAGGCGAACCTGAAAAAATTTCAGACACAGCTGGCTTTACAGGAAAAAATTTACAAGCGGCAGTCGGAGTTGTATGAGGTTAACGGTATTAGCCAGAACGATTATGAGCTGACCGGTTTACAGCTAAATTCCCTGAAAGCGGATATTGAAGTTCAGAAAGCCCTGATACGCAAAACGGCTATTCTGGCACCCTTTGACGGTGTCATCGGCCTCAGGAACATCAGCATCGGCGCTGAGATAAACTCATCGACCCTTCTGGCAACGATCCGGACACAGAATAAGCTGAAGCTTGATTTCAGTGTACCTGAGAAATATGGCCCGGCCATACGTCAGGGCATGAATGTTAAATTTTCATTATATAACCAGGAAAAGTATTACGATGCCACGGTTATCGCTTCAGAACGGGGCATTGATGCGGCTACCCGGAATCTCAAGGTACGAGCAGAGGTCAATAGTCATTCTGATGAACTGATCCCTGGAGCTTTCACAAATGTGCTGCTGAGACTCAGGCAGGATAGTAATGCCCTGATGATCCCGACACAGGCCATCATTCCGCACGAACAAAGCAAGAGTGTGATCGTGGCGAGGAACGGCAGAGCCGGTTTTGTTGAGGTAAAGACCGGCGTTCGCCAGGCAGATAAAGTTGAAGTAATGAGCGGACTGTCGCCTGGTGATACCGTCATTATCTCAGGGATCTTGTTCCTGAATGAAGGTTCTGAATTGCAATATTCCACCGTTAAAGCCAATCCCTGATGCTGATTTCCGACATAGCGCTTAGACGTCCCGTAGGCTCCATCGTCATGAGCCTTATCATCGTGCTCCTGGGTATTGTTGGGTTTAAATTCCTCGGAGTAAGGCTGTATCCGGCCATCGATCCCCCGGTGATCACCGTTCAGACGTCCTATACCGGGGCTAATGCCGAAATCATTGAATCGCAGATCACCGAGCCCCTGGAAAAAACCATTAACGGTATTGAAGGGGTGAAATCCATCACCTCACGGTCTGACATCGGATCGAGTTCCATCACGGTAGAGTTTGATCTGGGCGCAGACCTTGAGAAATCGGCAAACGACGTGCGCGACAAGGTGTCTCAGGCGATGCGAAACCTTCCCCAGGACATTAATGCTCCGCCTATTGTGACCAAGGCCGATGCAAACAGCGATCCGATTATATATCTTATCGGCCGGAGTACTAACATGAACGGACTGGAGCTTAGTGATTATGCAGAGAATGTGCTCCAGGAGAAACTTCAAACCATCCCCGGCGTGAGTGCAGTCTTCATTTACGGTCAGCAAAAGCCTGCGATGAGACTCTGGCTCGATCCGGCAAAGATGGCCGCCTACAATCTTACCGCTTCCGATATTGATCTTGCGCTCACCAGGGAAAATGTTGAAATGCCCGGGGGTAAGATCAGGGGGAATTCAACGGAGCTTATCGTCAAAACATATGGCAGGCTGGAGAGCGAGGAAGATTTCAATAACATGATCCTGAAGCAGACCGACAATCAGGTCGTACGTCTGATGGACGTAGGCGAAGCTATTCTCGGTCCGCAGGATGAGGAATCGGAAGCCACGATCAATGGTGTCACAGGCATTGTACTGGTCATCATACCACTTCCCGGAGCCAATGATATCCAGATCGCCGATGAGTTTTACAAACGCCTCGACCAGATCAGGGCAACCATACCGGAAGGTATGGAGTTGCAGGTGGGACGGGACAAATCCATTTTTGTACGACAATCGGTCCGCGATGTGCTGGAAACCTTGCTCATCGCAATAACGCTGGTCATCCTCATCATTTTCCTGTTTTTCAGAAACTGGCTTATTGCTCTCCGTCCACTGATTGACATACCTGTGTCGCTAACCGGCACCTTCTTCATCATGTATATTTTCGGCTTCTCGGTTAATGTACTCACTCTGCTCGGTATAGTGCTGGCAACCGGACTTGTGGTGGATGACGGCATTGTGGTTACCGAGAACATCTTTAAAAGGATTGAGAAAGGCATGGATAAATGGCAGGCAGCCTTTGAGGGAACCCGGGAGATCTTGTTTGCCGTGATCTCGACCTCCCTGACCCTGGCCATTGTATTCATACCTGTTATCTTCCTCCAGGGCTTTACCGGCCGTCTTTTCCGGGAATTCGGGATCGTTGTAGCCAGTGCCGTACTGATTTCCGCTTTCGTATCCCTGACCTTGACGCCGGTACTTAACGTCAAACTGGGAGGACGTGCATCCCATCATTCCAGGTTTTATACCTCCACAGAGCCGTTTTTTGCCGGCATGGAAAAGAGGTACCGGCGTATGCTCACCTATTTTATAAAAAACGCATGGATTTCCGCGGTTATCATCCTGGTTTGCCTGACCCTTATCGTGGTCTTTGTCAAAACTCTCAAGTCGGAGTTGGCACCACTGGAGGACCACAGTTATGTACGTACATATGTCACTGCGCCTGAAGGGACCGAGTATTCAGCCACGCGAAAGATCATAGATGAGATCGCGGAACGGAACCTGGACACGGTGCCCGAAGCAAATTACATCCTCGCCCGGTATGGTGGCGGACGGAATGCCAGTGCAAATTCGGGTTTTATCATCACCTTTCTGAATGACCCCACAAACAGGAGAACCTCGCAGCAGGAAATTTACGACAGGCTCTCGGACTATTACAAAACGATTCCCGATGCCCGCGTAATTGCCAGTCAGGAGCCAACCATTGCCACCGCCTTCGGAAGAGGGTTACCTGTCCAGTTTGTTATTCAGAATCTGGATTTTGAAAAGCTACGCGAAGCACTGCCCAAAATCCTGGATGAGGCCCAGAACAGCCCCATATTCAGCAATGTAGATGTAGACCTGAAATTCAACAAACCGGAATTGGATATCCGTGTCGACCGGCTGAAGGCCAACAGCCTGGGTGTAAATGAGCGGGATGTTGCCAATACCCTCGACTATGCCTTCAGTGGCAGCCGGTATGGTTACTTTCTCCGCAACAACAAACAGTATTATGTCATCGGCCAGGTTGTGCGTGAAAACAGGAATAAGCCCGCCGATATTTCATCTCTTTACGTAAAGACTGCATCAGGAAGGATGATACAACTCGATAACCTTGTAACCATAGAGGAAAGCAGCAACCCTCCCTCGCTGTATCATTACAACCGGTACAAGTCGGCAACCATTTCAGCCAACCTGGCCAAAGGAATGACACTTGGGGACGGCATCGAAGAAATGCAGAAAATCGCAGACGCCGAACTTGATAACACCTTTACCACGGCTCTTGCAGGACCATCACGTGACTTCGCAGAAAGCAGCTCGAATATATCTTTTGCCCTCGTTCTGGCATTGCTGCTTATTTACCTGATCCTGGCAGCCCAGTTTGAGAGTTTCAAAGATCCTTTTATCATCATGACCACCGTTCCTATGGCCATTGCCGGAGCACTGCTTTCATTGTGGATAACCGGGCAGACCCTGAACATTTTCTCAGAGATCGGCATGATCCTCCTCATAGGTATTGTGACAAAGAACGGCATCCTGATCGTGGAATTTGCCAACCAGAAACAAAAAGCAGGATTGGCGAAGAGGGTTGCAGTCTTTGAAGCTGCGTCGGCACGCTTCCGTCCTATCCTGATGACCTCCCTGGCCACCATCTTTGGTGCAATGCCGATCGCATTTGCCCTTGGCGCCGGCGCTCAGAGCCGTATCCCGCTGGGGATCGTGGTTGTGGGCGGGCTTCTTTTCTCTCTTTTGCTGACCCTGTTTGTGATCCCTGTGACCTATATCTGGATTTCAGGGAAAAAAGACAAGGTCATGGTTTGAAAAACTGTTAACCGTTATTAAAAATGAAGATTCTGATCCTATCCATCCTTGTTTTTCTGTTTAGTGCGGTAAAGGCACAGGAATTTCTTTCCGTTGACGATGCGGTAAATCTTGCGCTGAAGAATAATTACGATATCCTCGTGGCAAGGAATGATGCAGACATTGATGTTAGGAACAATACCGCCGGTAATGCCGGGATGCTTCCGGAAGTCAGGGCTACTGGATCCGGAAATTATGAGATCAATACCCTGGACCAGAACCTTAAAGAAGGAGAAAATAAATATTCCAATCATCCTACAAGTTCAGTAAACCTTGGTGCTGAGCTTTCCTGGACTCTCTTTGACGGTGGCAGAATGTTTGTGGCCAAAGCCAGACTGGATGAGATTGCCACACTGGGTGAGGTCAGGTTCCGCGATGAAGTTCTTCAGACATTGTATGCTGTAATTTCAGCTTATTACGACGTGGTCAAAGAAAAGCAGACCTTGATTTCGATCAACGAAGCCATGAATTTTAACCGTGAACGGGTTAAGATCGCTCAGACCGGATTCAATGCAGGTTCACTTTTAAAAACGGACCTTCTCCAGGCAAAGATTGACCTGAATGTAAACATGGAAAATGCGATCAACCAGCAGTATGTGATCGAAGCCTCCAGGAAAGCCCTGAACCAGTTACTTGGCAGGGATCCCGATAAGCAGTTTGAGGTTAGTGATTCCATTCCCACCGGTTTCACCCCCGACAGGGACGAGATCATGGCCCAGGTGAATGAAAACAATACCGCCATTCAGACATACCGGAAACAGCTCAACATTGCGGAGCTGAACGTAAAGGAATATCAGAAAGTTTATTTACCGCTATTGAATGTTAGGGCCGGATACTATCTGTCGAAAAGTAACAGTCCGTACGGATCGGTTTTGAACGCCCTGTCGTACGGTCCGGGTATCGGTGGCACCATTTCCATTCCCTTATACACCGCAGGAGAATACAAGCGGCAGGTCGCGGTGGCAAAGATAAGGTTGAATTCTGCGGAATATGATCTGCAAAATGTAACCCTGCGTGTAAATACAGTACTGCTGAATGCCTTCACCAATTTCGAGAACCAGGCTAGGCTCCTGGAGATCGAAACAGAAAACCGTGATCTCACCCGCGAGAATCTTGAGATCAGCCTGCAGCGGCTTAGACTGGGTCAGACTACTTCACTGGAGGTTCACCAGGCACAGGATGACTTCGTAAAATCGGCCACCAGGCTTATCAATTTTCAGTATAATCTGATGGTTGCCGAGACGAAGCTGAAGCAGCTGATGGCTGTGCTAGGGGAATGAAGAGGTTGAAGCCAGGGAGAGAGGGGAGAAGTTTGTAGTCGGGATGCCTCCGCATGTGGCAGAGAGATATAGAAAACGGTTTGAGGACTGTCCGGTCTTCCGGAAAAAATTAATGATTGTAGCCATCATTTCACCCATAATTGCAATAAAATTTCTTCGAAGCAATACTATGCCGGAGGCATACACCAACAATAGCCATGGTTTTGCCCATGGTTGGAATATAGAACATTAGGATCATCCCTCCCGCAGATAATAAATAGTGGTAGCCTTCGGTCCATCCATGATTACGGTATAATTCATTCGGAGCATCTCTTCCATGCCGGAGGCATACACCAACAATAGCCATGGTTTTGCCCATGGTTACGATGATGGTCATTTGTGGAACCCTGGAGGGGTTCAATTTGATGTAGGTAATCAATAAATATCGAATATCGAATATCGAATTCGAATGTCGAATCACGAGGTCACGAAGGTCGAAGGTCGAAGGTCGAATATCGAATGTCGAAACCGTGTAAACCGCGAAATCAGGAAATAATATGCTGTGGAGATGCGAAGATGGTATAGTATTAACACCACTGGGTTCATCGTTATTTGGGTTCCATTGTGCGGTAACAGCATGGAAGGTTATTCCAATGAAAAATGCAAAATATTTTGATTATCAACCTTATACTGGTGTGCCCAACATACCTGCCGACGGAATATTTAAACAGCGATGGTCACACCCGCGGTTTGGCGGATATTCTTTAAATCACACTTCAAATCACCAAATGGCATGCGAAGGGGCTTCGTTGTTTTTAAGGAGCTTCTGTATGGTGGGGCCCACCCCCTCCGACCAACCGTCCGGCCTTAATAGTTTTCACCCCCCAAATCTCAGCGTCCCGTTTTTCACTTTTTGATGAAAAGTTATCAACTACTGCAATGGTTGACCCCCGGTTTTGACGAATGTTATAACTCGTTTACAAACCTGGCCTGCCCGAAAGCCAACCACACTGTGGTTTTTGTGAAACAAACCAATATGGTATAATCCTCCACCTGCATGTTCGACGCACCAGCCCTCACTCTTTCCAATATTCTTCGCTGGATATTTTACAGATTATTCATACTATTGTAATTCATGACCACCTATCGTATTTCAGCTATACTGATTCCATCAAACCCAAATAATAATGAAACCTCAATCCTTTTTTATTCCCTCCCTGGCGATAGCTACTGTCGTAGGTTCCTGTTCGGGAGTTCCCGGAAAGAACGAGAGATCTACTCCTCCTAAGCCGAATATCATCTTCATCCTTACCGACGACCTGGGCTACGGTGATCTCGGCGTTCTGTTCCAGAAACAGCGGGCCGTTAAAAATGACCGCAGTGAACCGTGGGAATTCACACCAAACCTTGACATAATGGCGGGGGAAGGCACACTGATGACGCAGCAATACTGTGCAGCGCCCGTGTGTGCTCCTTCCAGGGCTTCGATCATGCTGGGGGTAAGCCAGGGTCATGCCAACGTTCGCAACAACCAGTTTGATAAGGCACTTGAGGACAACTATACCATGGCCTCCACGCTGAGGACGGCGGGATATTCTACGGCGGCCATCGGAAAATGGGGTTTGCAGGGTGATGACCGCTGGGACGAGAAGGGTTCATCGTGGCCCGCCCACCCAATTCGCAGGGGCTTTGACTACTATCTCGGTTACATGCGGCATGTTGACGGACATGAGCATTATCCCAAGGAGGGCCTGTACCGTAATTCGAGAGAGGTATGGGAGGACACGACCGAGATTTCCGCCGGACTGGATAAATGTTATACCGCCGATCTTTGGACTGCAGCCGCAAAGCGATGGATCATCTCTCATGAGAAAGGCGCTGAATCCAGTAAGCCGTTTTTCATGTACCTGGCTTACGATACACCTCATGCAACACTGGAACTTCCGACACAGGCCTATCCTGAAGGAGGCGGATTGAACGGTGGGATGCAGTGGCTTGGAGAGAAAGGAAGGATGATCAGCACGGCATCGGGGACGCCCGACAGCTGGGTTCATCCCGATTATGCCAATGCCACATGGGATGACGATAAGGATTCCGCTACACCCGAGGTGCCATGGCCCGGTGTATTCAAACGCTACGCCACCGATACAAGACGCATCGATGATGCGGTGGGCGACATCATCCAATTATTGAAAGACCTGAACATTGATAACAATACGATCATCGTTTTTACCTCCGACAACGGTCCGTCACAGGAGTCCTACCTGCCGGAAAATTTCAGACCCAATACACCCGATTTCTTTAACAGCTTCGGGCCCTTCGACGGGATTAAACGCGATTGCTGGGAAGGTGGAGTGAGAATGCCGGTGATCGTTCGATGGCCGGGACATGTCAGGGCCGGTGAAGTCATCCATACACCCGGTGCATCCTACGACTGGGCTCCGACCTTTCTCGATGCTGCCGGTTTGCCCGCTCCTGCACGGATGGACGGTATATCCCTGCTGCCGGAACTGACCGGTACCGGTGAAATTACTGACCGCCCAATCTATGTTGAATATTTCGTTGATGGTAAGACGCCTGAATATGAGGAGTTCAGCCCCCTGCACAGGGGCAGAATCCGTCATCAGATGCAACTCATCAGAAAAGACAATATCGTGGGTGTACGGTATGATATACAGACGGCTGGCGATGATTTCGAAATCTATGATGTTTCCGATGATCCGCAGGAATTACATAATTTGTCGGGAAATCCTGGGATGGATACCCTTGAAGTATGGATGAAATCGCGCGTATTGCAAATGCGTCGTCCAAATGCATCGGCACCAAGACCGTATGATGATGAACCTGTGCCGGCTGTAAAAGTGTCCAATACAGTCCCGGGAGTGGTATGGGCTGAATATGCCGGTGATTTTCCGTGGGTTCCGGATGTGTCGGCACTGGAACCTGATGCCACAGGCATTACTAATATACCAGATCCGGGAATCGGCAATCCGGACGGGAGCAGGGCATTGTTGTTCAAAGGCTTTATCAGTGTCCCTGCCGACGGTGCCTGTACGTTCTATCTTCAAACGAGTGATGCTGCTGTTCTGAAAATCCATGATGCAACCGTTATCGACGCAGATCACGGTTATATTCCGGGTGAGGAACGCACCGGCAGCATCAACCTGAAAGCCGGGCTACATCCTTTCAGGATCTTTTACGCAGGAAAAGGGAAGGGGAAACCGTCCATTACTCTGGAATGGAGCCGAGAGGGGATGCCAAAGGAAAGTATTCCACAGGATGCCTATTCTCATAACACATTATAGATGGTTGTTTCGTTTGGCATTATAGAACTCTGGACACGGTTCGGGCTCCTTCCTTCACTGAAGTTTCGGCAAACGCGGTTTGCTGAATTGTGAATTACGAAAAACGCATGAACACGAAACATAGCAAACGAACTGAGCTTACGGACACACTTCCCGGAAAGCTACCGGTTGCGTCATTCCGAAGCGGGATCGGAATTTCACTGGGACTGACCGTTGCCCTGTTTTCTTCCTGCCGGCAGGAGCAAACCAGGCCTAATATCCTGTGGGTCACGATTGAGGATACATCTCCGCAGTTTGTCGGCTGCTATGGGAACCCGGATGCACGGACACCGATGATCGACAGTCTGTCCGGTGTAGGCATCCGGTTTACAAATGCCTTCTCTACCGGTACAGTGTGTTCTCCAAGCCGTACGGCAATCATCACCGGCGTCAAAACTTACCTTACCGGCACCGGTAATCATCGCAGTAAATACCCCATTCCGGATTACATGAAGGGCTTTCCGTACTATCTGCAAGAGGCCGGATACTTCACGTCCAACAACAAAAAGACCGATTATAACGTGGCGAATGAGCCGGAATATATCCGTGAAGCCTGGAATGAAAGTTCAGGGGAAGCCGGCTGGTGGCACAGAAAAGCAGGTCAGCCGTTCTTTGCCGTTTTCAACTTTATGGATTCCCACCAGTCGAGAACAATGACTGAACCTTACACATGGTACGTGGAGAATGTCCTCGATAAGCTGCCCGCTGACAAGCGGATCGGGGAAGATGATTTCGACATGCCGCCATTTTACCGCGATAGTCCCGAAATGCGGAAACAGTTCGCACGGGTTTATAATTCTATCCGGCTAACCGATATGGAGATTGGTGCCTTACTCGACAGGCTTGAAAAGGATCATCTGAGAGACAGTACCATCATCTTTTTCTTTGCCGATCATGGGGAAGGCGAGCCCAGGGGGAAAACCAACGGCATCAATCTCGGTTACCGTGTCCCGTTTATCATCTGGATACCTGAGATGTTCAAAAACCTGTCACCCTGGGGTACAGGTGGAATTGTAAGCGACGAGCTGGTTGATTTCGAAGACCTGGCGCCCACGCTGATCAGCCTCGCAGGCGGCAGTGTACCTGACTATATGCAAGGAAGGATCCTGATGGGAAAAAACAGATCAGAACCGGCAGATCATCTGATCCTGTCGGAAGACAGGTCCGACAACGGCATCGATATGGTCAGGACCGTCACAGACGGCAGGTTTATTTACTCAAGGAATTTCATGCCCTTCATGCCTGAGGCACGGTACATCAGGTATATGGAAATCGGAGAGATCAAGCAGCAGATGCGAAAGGATCTGGCTGAAGGGCATCTCGACAGCCTTCAAACTAGCCTGTTCACAGACCGCCCGGATGAATTTCTCTTCGATATTGATCATGATATTTGGGAGACCCGGAACCTGGCCGGTGATTCCGTATCCCAATCCATCCTGGACAGGATGCGTGATGAGCTTAAGGAAGAAGTTCTGGGTTCCCGGGATGTCATGTTCCTGCCCGAATATGAGACCGCGAATTTATCCGACACCACTACTGCCTTTGAATTTCGCCAAAGTGATCAAAACTATCCGGTGGAAAATGTATGGCAGGCTGCAAGGTTGTCGGGGAAGAGAGGGGAAGATATTACCCGCGAACAGGTACGCTTGCTGAAGGATGAAAATAATATCGTGAGGTACTGGGCTGCGGTAGGTCTGAGATCCCAGGACAGTGTTACGCTAAGTCTTTACCGAGATGAAATCCTGCATTCCCTGGCCGACGCATATCCACCTGTGGCCATAACCATGGCAGCCGTTTCCTTCCAGTTTTTTCACGACCACAATGCCGGGGAATTACTGAAATCATGGTGCCTGAACGATAACACGATGCTGTCACTGATGGCTGTAAATTACCTGATTTATACGACGGATAAACAACCCTTTATACCAACAGTACGATCCGTTCACGATAGGCAGGGCCAGGGTTACGAGGTAAAGGCGGCATGTATGGATTTTCTGGGAAGTATGGGCCTTGTTCCGAATAACTTCGAATACAGGGAGTAGCTTAATTTGATAAAGGAATACTGATATTCACAGAAAGCTGGACCGTATAACATTCACTCGATAGAATATCCAGGGAAGAGGGACTTACGATCCGTTTCATCAAGCCTTCTGGTTGCAGGTGATTCCCGATATACGTTTTCTACTACGACCTGATCTTGACGTTTCTGAAGGCAACTTCCGTACTGTGTCCCTGAAGCATAATATGACCCTGTGACAGTTCACCGAAATCTTTCAGTTTTTTGTATTTGCTTTTCGCAACGAGTGTTCTGAACTGTTCGCTCCCCCGTTCACATTCGACCAGTTTTTCACCGTTCAGCCAGTGTTCAATATGGTTTCCGTCAACGACGATCCTTGCCTCATTCCACTGACCTGCCGGATACATTTTCTTTTGTTCAGGAGCCGGTATGAGATCATACAACGAACCAGTGAGGTGATTGCCCCTGTCATCGCCGAGTTCGGCGGTAGTATAACTTTTATCATCGAGTATCTGATATTCCAGTCCCAGATATTCACCCTTATGTCCCGGAAATTTATTTGACACGAAGTACTTTATCCCGCTGTTTGCGTGTTCGGTCACTTTAAATTCCAGGATGAGTTCAAAATTACCATACTCTTTTTTGGTGATAATGTCTGTACCGGCTTCGGTGGAATCAGTTTTTCCGAGTACGATAAGTTCATTGCCTTTTTGCATCCACCCTGAAGTGGGAAAGGAATCCGACACTGTACCCCTCCATGCATCGGTGGAAGAACCATCGTAAAGCCACACCCAGTCTGTCTTCCGGGGTGAGTCCTGTTTGTCTTTGGAATTTGCGGAAGAGCAGCCCGGGAGTACGCCCATGAAAGTTCCTGCCATGAAAAGGAAAGAGATCGTTTTTGATTTCATCGCTTTACTAATTTTTTTTTTGAATTACTGTCATTCCTGTTTAAGTCACATTTTTACCTGTTATGCCGTTACACGTATCGGTAATCAGGTTTTAATCCTGTCTGGCTTTCAGAATTTGGAACTGTTATCTGTTACAATTCATACCTGCCAGGTAACATCAGTCTAATTTGACTGTTTTCACTCAAACTTATCTTATCCTTGAATTTTCATATAACCCGCATCATTGTTTCCCTGCGAATTCATCGGCCAGGGCGTTGATGTCTGCGTCCGAAAGGTCACCGGTGGCAATGACCACACGGTATTTCATATCCAGGAATTCACCTTTCTTCATGCGATAGTTCAGGGATTCCTTTCCTTCCGAAAATATGTTCTGACCAAACGGATTGGCGGCGAAAAGGCCGTATCCGCGTGCATGCCAGTACGTCGGATATCCTACGTTCTGCGGATGGTCGATGATGACGATAGAAACTTTTTCCCCGTTAACGGTACCGCCGAGTTTCATCCACCTGGCTCTGGTTCCCCATACACCAGTACCTTCAATGCCTTCGCTGCTCCTGTAGTTACCGGTTGCGAGCGAGTCATCCAATACAGGGATGACTGTTTTGGCACCGCTGGCATCCGTCATGGTATCGGCATGTTCGGCGGGCAGTTCCAGTTCACGGACCACCCTTAATCCGAAGGCTCCTTCTTTGGTGTCATTGAAAATAATGGTATCGGTCACTGCCGTCAGCCTGGTGTCCCTATCGATGATCCGCATATCTTTTCGGGCCGAGAACTCATAGGTCGTAAGCTCTTTAAAAACCGGTTCCTTCGTGGCCGTTTCCCAGTCGGCGGAGGTGGTCAGGACAGCTTTTCCTTTGCCGCTTTCGGCTTTCAGGATGGCAGAATGGTAGATGGTTCCGCAGAATGGTTTTCTTTCCGGTGCCACAGCTTCAGAATTTCCCCAGAAATCTATGCCATTCACATCGCCATAGTTAAACCAGAGGCCAACATGGTGTGGATGATCGGTATGCTCACCTTCTTTGTGTCCCAGCGGGAAAGTTCTCGTTATGGCGTTGCCCTGTGGGGAGATGATCGGCCAGAGCACCGGCTTTTTTACTATTTCAGGATAGATGTATGAGGTGAATAACTGCCCGTCAATCAGAACATCGACCTTTTTGTCTTTGTCCTGTACCCGCAGATCCACCGAAGGAAGACGATCGGTGCATTGTAAAAGTAATGCGGTGGATGTAATTAAAAGTGTGAGAATAAGTGGTCTTGAAATCATGGTTTTCATTTTCAGTTGTTTGTTAATTTTATTTACCGGTCCGTCAATGCATCGAGGACCAGGTTCAGGGTTTTTGTATATTCGTAACCATCGCTTACCTGAGCCGGCTCTTTGGCTGGTATTACATTGGTAAGCGGGGCTGGCTCAGGAATACCTGTGTCGCCCTTCGTATATTGCCCGTCACGGCCTCCCATTTTCCAGACGATAAGATCAAGGGAAGGTACGACATAAAAACAATGTCCTCCAGAGCCTATTTTCCAGAAAGCATCCGTCGGGATTCCTTCATTGTCCCCTCTCGTATTCACATTAAACTGCAAACTGTACTGGAAATGTGGATTGTAAGCTGAAGCTGTAGTGGCATCACTGACATAGTCCTCAGGAACGATCTGCTTGTCTCCCCATTTTCCTTTGTGCAGGAGCATATAACAGAAACGCAGCATATCTGTACTTCTGAGGCATATACCTCCTCCTCCGGGTGTATGGTTGACCTCAGGACGGTACTTGTATCCGAAACCCCAGGTGCCCCAACCCAACGGACCGGCCAAATTTTTCCGCAGATATTGTTCAAGTTCCATACCGGTAATCCGTCGAAGAATGATGGAAGCAATGTGAATGGAAGCGGTGGCATAGGAATATCCTCCGCCCGGTTCGCACCAGAGTGTTTTCGTGGTAAAGGGTGCACCATCCATCATCCCGTCCTTCAATCCGAGGGCATAGTCATCCGTCATGGCATACCATCCGTCAGGGCCCACAGGGTCGATTTTGACAGGCTGCCCGTTCGTGTAGCCCGGGCTCATGCCCCTGATGCCGGCGGAGAAGCTCAGCAGCTGACCCAGTTTGATGGAGGCCATCTCCGGATCGGATAGCGGGAATACCTTCTCCGGCAGATAATCAGGAGTGAAAATCCTTTGATCCAGTCCGTCCGGAAATTTCTCAGGATGCTCGTGCATCATCATCCCAAACGCAATGCTTGTAAAGGATTTCCCACAGGATCCGAGGTTGGGGCTTGCATCACGCTGACCCTTGCCGAAGTACTTTTCGTATACCAGGTACCCGTGACGCACGACAAGCAGCCCTCCGTTTTTTGTAGTGCCCCGGATAAAGTCAAAAGCGCTGTCCAATTTCGTTTTTTCCAGACCTGTTAATTCCCTGATATCTGCAGGGTCAGTAAGCGTTCTCCAGCCTCCCGATGAATCGGGCGGGGGAAAATATTCCGTGTTCTTACCTGACAGGTTCCTGGTCCCTGTACTCCTGCATCCTGCAATACTTATCGTGATGAAGAAGATGATGATATATTTCATAATGTTTCCGGTTTTATCTGCCCCCGCAGGGCTATATTATTTTGTTCAGACAAAAAACGGTTTCAGGTAGGCGATACTTTTGCTTGCCCATTCCCGCTCTTTCTCTATGGTTTTCATGATGTTGTCTTCGGGTGGCGTCCACTGTTCCAGGATGGCCGTTTTGCATTTCGACGGCAGCTGTTCCAGCATCCATTTCAGCGGCAGACAGCCTTCACCGAAGGGCCTTCCTTCCACATCGAAGCCCATCATGTGGTACTTCCGTTTGATAAATACCTCTTTCAGATGAAAGTTTACTGTGTAGGGGGCCAACTGCGCGACCACCTCATGAAAGCCTTCACCGATTCCTAATGAATTGGCACAGTCGAGACAAATTCCAACCAAGGGGCTGTCAACGGCTTCAATGAGCCGGGTAAAATCGGAGGCGAATAGGCGGTCGTGGTTTTCCAGGGCAAGGGTGATATTGCGGCTTCTGAGTTCAGGTACCGCATTGCGGATCACCGGGATGATCTCGTCCGGATCGGGGTGATATCCCTCCCCGTCGATGGCAAAACGCAGGATCTTCGATCCGAGACGTCCCGCAATGCGGATGTAAACCTCCAGGTTTTCGGCCGTCATTTTATTAGCGCCGGTTTCTATCTCAATACCAAGGGTTTCCGCCTTCTGAATCAAGACCTTTATTTCATCGTCCGGCATGCTGTGGAGGGGCATATTGTCGGCGATCTGCACCAGGCTGATGCCAAGCTCCTTTGCGTTGTCCAGCACACCGGCGGCATTCAGCCGGTTTTCCGGAAGACTGCCTCTGACACCCGCTGCCCAGGTAAATGTGTAGCTACTGATACCTAGTTTCATTTAGCTTAAAAATTTATATAATAGTGCACCCAGCACGATGACGAACAGAAGTGCGATCATAATGATAAACCGAAGGGTCAACTGCCGTTTTGATACCTCCCTGATCTTCCGTTTTGGATTGATGAAGATCCAGGCAGCAATGGCAAGGATATTCATGGCTGCAGCGAAAACGAAAAACGAATTTGCCGTGCCTGTCGTGGTGGCAAACAACGGGATGGTGATACTGGCGACAAAGAACGGGAATATAATGGCACTGAAGGCAGAGCCGATGTTTCCCACCATGTTCATGGTGGCAGAAACGGTGCCCGATTTTTCACCCCCGATATCCATGCAGAGCGACCAGCTCGGTGAGATTGTCATCTCAACCCCAAATACAGCCACGGAGAACAGCATGACAAAGGAGAGTGGTGATAACTCCTGCATCTGCGTGATCGTCAGCAGGCCGATGACGGCAATGGTAAAACCCGCAAGGGCCGGAATCTTCCTGGACATGACGGGATACCCCCGTTTGTAAATCCATGTTGTCAGCCATCCGGCGGTCCACTGTGCAAACATGCCGAAGATCAGGGGTATAGGTGCGTAAATCTCGGCATGGCTACCCCATTGGGATACGAGATAGGGCAGAAGCCAGGTGAAGCTTATGAAGAAGGTGATGTTGCTGGCGATGTACTGGAACATGACCAGCAACATTGACGATGATGTCAGAATCGCGGCAAGCGGTGTCCCACTCTGATCGTTTTTCTCCTCAGCAATGCCGCTTTCGATATACTCCACTTCGGAGGCACTGACCTTTTTGTGCTGCCGCGGGTGATCCCTGAACCACATCAGCCAGATGGTGACCCAGATGATTCCAAGCAGACCGTTGATCAGGAAGGTGGCCCGCCATCCCACCCAGCGGATTAAAAAAGGAAGGAAAAAGAGGGATACCGCAGCACCCATTCTTGCACCGGAATGGAAAATGCCATTTGCCATTCCTCTTTCCTTTGCGGGTACCCAGTTGTAAAAAGCACGTGTGGCACCGGGAAAAGCTCCTGCTTCACCCACACCGAACAGGAAGCGTATTACCAGCAGTGATAAGGCATTCCAGGCGGCGCCGGTAAGCGAGGTAAAGGTGCTCCAGGCAACAACCACCCAGGTGAGAGCCTTCTTCGGACCAAAATGATCGGCCAGCCAGCCCGACGGGATCTGGAACAGGGCATAACCCAGCGCAAAGATCCCGAAAATATACCCCATCATCTGGTCGGTGACACCCAGGTCAGATTTGATGTAATCACTGGCCGCTGAGATACATATCCGGTCCATATAGGTATGAACCGTATGAAAAAACAGCAGTGTAATCAGGAGGTACCGTTTGTTGGTCTTTGGATCCATCTGGCGGGTCTCGCGTTTTAGGTACTCTGTTCTATTTTATCCGGCCTGGTCAAGAAGTTTTCGGGCCCAGGCAAAGCCGGAATGACCTACCTGGAGAACAGGCACTCTGGCTTCGAATTTAATCTGTGCCAGGCTAATCTGTCCCAGGACAATAACATCCACCTCATGTTGAAGCTTTTCAAGTTCCTTATGTACCAATTCATTGTGTACGCTGACCTCATCCTTCAGCAGGTGCTGGAAGGCAGCCTCATTGATGACGGTTTTAATTTCGATGGTTTTTCCTGCCCCGGCAGCTTCCATCTCAAGCAGGGCCCTTGTTGCGGGTGCACTGGTGGGCACGGTGGCCAGGATGCCAAGTTTTTTTCCCTTTGCAACGGCTTCCCGGGCCATTGGCTCATCGATGTTGAAGAGTGGTGTTTTAATCATCTGCCGGGCTGCGCGTGTTCCGGGTCCCATCGTGGTGCATGAACACATCAGCACGTCGGCACCGGTGGCTTCGGCAGCCTGGTAATAGAGAACCATGCGTCTGATCACATCCTTTGTGGGTCCGCCGTTAGGCAGGGACTCGCTCAGCAGTGAGTCGTCCATTATGTTTATGATCTCAACATCGGGATTTTCTCTCAGCCACGGGTCGGCAAACGGCTCAATGACCGATTTGTTATACCAGTTAACGGTATGGATAATGGCTAGCTTTTTCATATGTATTCTTTCTTGTGTATCAAAATTAGTAGGTTGAATTCATGCTGTAACATGAACCAAACATATAATCGAACTAATAAAATTTAGTTCAGCGATGAAGGCTATTACACTGATCAGGATGTTTTAACTCTGACCTCCGGTTTTTCTCCATAACTGATCGATACCGGTACTCCATCTCTCAGAATGGACATCCGAGCTGCTTCTACCACCAGTTCATTGATGTAACTGTTGGCCGGTGTGGCAATAATGCCCTTACGGTCGATGGCTGCGATCAATTCCCGCCTTTTCTTTATGGAGACGGCTTCATCCAGCGATACGACCTCATTTTCAATGCCATGGGCAGCGGTAACCGATGCTGCCACCGATTCGAAACCATAACCAATGGGTTTATAGCCTTTTCCTTCCCAGGGCACCAGGCGGTAAAAGTCCGGACTCACATAGTTGAAATGGGAACCTGCACATCCGATGCCTTCGAGGTAGCTGTGTTCCACACCTCTGTACTGATCGTCGTGTTTCAGCAGGCCCGACTTTCCGTCCCCTTCAAAAAACATTTCAAGATTCTGCTCGTTGCTGCCTGCACCCTGGTCCGGGTATCCGAGTCCGTCGATCACCGAGAGCAGCGCGCCGTTTTCGAAGCGAACCCTGCCGTTTGCCCACATATATCCTTCATTCCCATTGGGGAAACGCCCTTTGATACCGGAAACGGAGACTTCAACAGGCTTCAGGCCGGTGATGAAATATACGAGGTCGACATAGTGGCAACCCACATAAACGAACGGATCGGTCTTGTCACAGGTAAACCAGTTCTGGAAATTTGAAGAACGGTAAAAATAGGGTTCGATCATTTTGGCTTCACCCATCACAAATTCACCAAACTGCCCCAGTTCGTAACTGCGCTTCGCAACCAATGCCCTGCGATCGAATCGCTTATGGTATTCGATGCCGACAAATAATCCTTTCTCCCTTGCAAGCTTTTCGATCTCCACGGTTTGCTGATATTTGAGGACGAGTGGCTTGACACACAACACATGCTGATCATGCCTGAGCGCTTCTATCACCACCTCGTAGTGGAACTGGTCGGGCATGGCTACGATCACCATCTGGCGGGGCGACATCGTCCCAATGACCTCCCTGTATAAGTCGGGGAAGTTGTTTTCCTCGGCTTCCGTTACTGCAGGATAAGCGGTGAAGTCCTGTCCGGGGAACGCATCAACAATTTCGGCTGAGCTCTTCAGGAATTTCAACGGCGCCGAATTCAACGAGCATACATTAATATCTCCTGCCATCCCAGTTCGCTGCAAATGGTATACGGAAGGCAGGATAAGATCGTGGGTGATCATCCCGCCGCCGACGATGGTGATGTCAATTTTCATGATATCCTATGTTTATAATAACCTACGAAATACACAACGTTATACTACTTACGCTGCATCGCCACATATCCCGCGCCACAAGAATCCCACCGTCACATCCTGTGAAATTACGAAGCCAATATTTCATCGCACGCCTCTTCCAGCACCTGTATCCCCTCCAGAATTGCATCTTCGGTGATATTGAGGGGCGGGGCGATCTTCAGGCATTCTCCGGCAATACCAACAGGGGCGAACATCAGCAGGCCCTTCTGGAAACAGCGTTCATTAATCTTTACAGCGGTTTCTGAATCCGGTACCTTTGTCCCTTCCCTGACCACCTGGATGCCGGCAACAAGTCCCCGGCCCTGAAGGCAGCCAAGCACGGAGGGATATTTTTTCTGAATACGTTCAAGTCCCGGCATAAGGACGTTTTCCATCCTGGCAGCGTTTTCTGTCAGCTTCTCCTTTTGAATGAGTTTCATACTTTCAATGGCGGCCACGACGGGTAAGGGACTGCCGGAGTGTGTTGAGGTCATTGAACCCGGGGCATACAGGTCCATGATGTCTTTTCGTCCAATGACGGCTGAGAGGGGAAGGGAGGAAGAAATGCCCTTTCCGCAGGCGATCAGATCAGGTTTTACGCCATAATGTTCGTAACAAAACATTTTCCCGGTTCTTCCGAAGCCAGATTGCACCTCATCGAAGATGGTTATAATATCATGTTCACGACAGAAGGCTTCCAGTTTCTTTGCATAGTCGTGCGGCAGAAAATCGGGTCCGACACCCTGGTATGACTCGGTCATGACGGTGGCAATTTCGTCGGGCGCAACGCCTTGTTCCTTTATGCTTTTCAGGAAGAGGTCGAAGGAGGTATCTTCGGTTTTGTATCCGTCGGGGAAGGGGACCTGGATAAAGGTCTTTCCTTCATCCACGATCCAGGTTTTCAGCTTGTCCATGCCTCCGGCGAGCTGCGCACCCAATGTTCGTCCATGGAAAGCATTTTTGAAGGAGACGACGTATTTCTTTGACGGACCGTGTTTTTGCACGGCGTAGGTCCTTGCCAGCTTGATGCAATTTTCTGTTGCCTCGCTTCCGGTACTGAGCAGGAATACGCTGTAGCTTGACGGATCGGGAGATATTGACTGAAGCATCTTCGTCAGCTCGGCGCGTTTCTCATGAACAAAAACGTAGGTAGAGATAAGCTCCTGATCGAGCAATTTCCTCATTGCCCCGATAATTTCTTTCCGTCCGTGCCCGGCATTGGTGATCAGCACCCCGGAGGACCAGTCGAGCCATTTGTTCCCCCATTTGTCGTACACCTGGAAGCCTTCCGCCCTATGCCATACGACGGGCGGCTGTCCCATCATGGATACAGGTTCCGATCCGGATAACGACTGAAAAACGGCAAGGGATTCCGGCACCGGCAGTTTGGTTTTTATGGTCCGGTATTTTGTGCTGACCTGTGGCACTTCGACTGGCTGCAAGTTATATTTGGCCATTATGCTGAGTTTATTGATAAAAAGCGAAACAGAATACCAATGCAATTTTAGATATTTAATCATACAAAAGCAAATTGTGAGCGTACACAATTGGATTATGGAGTTGGTTTTTTGAGTAATATTTTTGGGGGAGGCGGGAGTTGTGTGCGTACACGGGGAAGTTAGGAAGTTAGGAAGTTAGGGAGTGAGGTATTAGGAGTTAGGAAGTTAAATAAATATCGAATATCGAATAACGAATGTCGAATTTCGAAGGGAGGAGTTTCGTAGTCTGAGAACATATTGGTAACTGTTGGTTCATAGGACCCTGTGGTGCGGTGGCCTTCCCCTTTCAGGGTCAGGGGTAGCGGGGCGGAGAGAGAAAGAGGTTAGTAATCAAGATACCTCCATAGGTGGCAGAGAGCGATAGAAAATGCAAAGCCGGTTTATACACAGAACCGCAGAGCGGTAGCCCAACAATAGCCACGGTTTTGCCCGTGGTTGGTTGTGATTGGATGTGATTGGAAGGCCAACAATAAGCACATAGGGATTCCCATAAATATCCATGGTTTAGCAGGGTTGAATGAATATCGAATATCGAATGTCGAATATCGAATGCCGAATTTCATACTATGAGAACATCCTGGTAACTGTTGGTTTTTAGGAACCGGTGGTGCGATGGACTTCCCTTTTCAGGGGTCAGGGGTAGCAGAGGCGGAGAAGGAGTTAGAAATTTAGAGAGTTAGGGAGGAAGTTTTCAGTACATCACCCCTCCCAATCACCCCATCACTCCATCACTCCATCACTTCCTCTTCGTAGTCAGATCGTTTCACCCACCCGGCCCATATCTTCTCCCCCGACATAAACCGGTTATAATAATTCCGGTATTGTTTTTCGGCATAAGGGTAGAGGTCAAAGATGTCACCGTTGCCAAGAATTCTGGGATCGCCTTCTGATTCAAGCTCGGTGGTGAGCTGACGGGAGAGATCTGATTTTATTTTTCCAAGATATTCCTTTCCTGCCAGGTTGACCATGCATTCCGGGTCGGAGGAAATCTGGTAAAGCTCTTCGTCCGTCTTTTTAGCGAAGCTCAGATTCCAGTATTCACTATGGCCTTTTGCACGGCGGTCGTTTAGGATCCAGGTCTTCGTTGGCGAAGCGTCGCAATTAAGATATCCGGTTTCAGGATTTCCGGCGGGCCATCGGTCGGGTTTGAAATTGCGGAGGTAAAGGAAGCCGTCTTTGACAATGCCCCGAATGGGGTATCCCTGGTCGTCGGGCCGCCCGACATCGTGCCGTTCTTTCCCGATCACCATGAATTTCCTTCCTTTTGCATCCGAGTCGTTCTTCAGGACCGTGACGAGACTCCGACCTTCCACAGGTTGCATCCCGCCGGCATCAGGTGCAGTACCCGCCAGGTCGAGGAAGGTTGGAGCGAAATCCGTAAAGCTCACAAAACCTGAAAATTTCCTTCCTGGTTTATGAATGCCTTTCTTCCACATCATGGCCAGGGGAAGATGATTTGAGTATTCATATTCCTGTCCTTTTACCCGGGGGAAAGGCATGCCGTTATCGGCGGTTACGATGATGAGTGTATTGTCGAGAAGTCCCCGGTCTTCCAGCATCTTCAGCATTTTCCCCAGCTGCGTATCAAAATATTCGATCTCGTACGCATAATCCAGCATATCTGTACGGATGGTGTCGTTATCCGGCCAGAAAGCAAAAACATGGTCGACATCTGAAACAGCTTTGCCGCCTTTCTCAATCCCCGAGCGGTATTGATAGGCACGGTGGGGTTCGCGGCAGCCATACCAGAAACAGAAGGGTTTACTCTCACGGTTTGCATCGAGAAAAGCTTCGAAGTTCGCAGCATAGTCCTCGCTGGATATGTTCGGTGTGGGAGGATCTGTCCGGATACTGTCGAATTTCGTCCCAAGTAGTTCTCGTGATTTGCCATCCACCATGCCGGGATTTCCGGGGGCCCATCCTTTTGCCGTATAGCCGGTAAAATATCCCTCTTCCTTCAATACCTCTGCATAGGTTTTGAATTTTGCCGGAAAATAGCAGACGTGGTTCGCTGCTTCCTCCAGCTGCCATGAATTACGGCCGGTGATGATGCAGGCCCGCGACGGTGCACATTTGGCGTTGGGTGTATAGGCATTCATAAAGAGGATGCCCTCACTCGCAACCCGATCGAAATTCGGCGTTTTGACCCAGTCGCAGCCGTAGGCGCCGGTATGCGGGAACGACTGATCGTCGGCAATACAGAATAAAATGTTCGGCTGCACCGGCAGCGATTGCCGTGAACAGGATAAAAGAAGGTTTCCTGAGCAGGCAAGCAGCAGACTTTTAGCGATGAACTTGTTTTCCATGACGAATGATATTTCTTTTCTGAGATTAGCGGTTTCTGATGATCATGAGTTAAAGTTTCTGTCGTTTCCTTCCCGCTTCGGTGGTTCTGTATCCCATCGTGTCAATCTTTCCTTGTGAAATACGGCAGACTGTCCAGTCCCGCTTCCACTTCAACCGTTCTTCCTCCCCTGAATTTTTTCCCTGTCTGATCAACCCATATCCCCTTTGGAAGGACTACACTACGGATTTTCGCGTTCGGTTCCGTCACCGGAGCCACCAGTATGTTGTTTCCCAGGAAGAACTGGTCTTTGATGTCGGCATAGCCCTGGTGTGGACAGACATACTCCATGGAACGTACGATGGGCTCGCCGGTTATTGCCGATTCGCGGGCCAGTTTGAGGATCAGGGGGGTAAAGGCCTTCCTGGTTTCCACGGCTTTTTTTATGGCTTCGAAGTGTGTTTCATCCAGTATCCGCCATGGTGCCACCGAGAACTGCATCATGGGCATGAGGGCGTGACACTGGGCAGAGCGGACGATAAGGTCCTGGTCGATGGTTTTACCAGAGAGGAAGGAAGTGAATTCCCCGCCGCCGATCATGTCGGGGCAGGTAAAGCTGTATCCCATCAGGCCTTCGAGCATTAGATCCGGGATGAGGGTATTCAGGTCTTTCCAGGTATGGGCTTTATCGCGGAGACGGTTCACCAGTGGCTGGCCGCCCATCTTCCACATGGCGCGGTATTCGTTCAGCGGGTAGCCGAGGCCGATACGGGCATAAGCTTCACATTGTTCCTGGGGCGATACAGGTTTTGATTGGGAATAACAGTTTTTATAGTGTTCAAAGTCGCCTGCATCGAGTTTAAAACCGTCGACCTTATATGTAGTCTGAAGAAAGTCCAGCTGTTCCCTGAACCAGCTCTGTCCGCTGTTTTTGGTCAGGTCGATCAGTGCACTAGCCCCGTTCCACCAACGCACCAGGGCAGGCTGGCCGCTTTCATCCTCTAGCAGAGCATTTTTCTGCTCCAGGGAGCGGTACACGTCGCAGTCGGGACTGATCATCGGGCATATCCAAAGCATCACTTTGAAGCCCATGCTGTGGAGGCTGTCGATCATCGCTTTCGGATCGGAGAACCTGCCCGGGTGGAAGTTCCATTTTCCGTAATCCTCCTGCCAGTTGTCGTCGATCATCAGCACGCCGGGAGGGAAGCCGTTGGCTATGATGTTCCGGGCATACTTCAAAATGTCGTCCTGGTTCTGGTCGTACATTAGTTCGATCCAGGTGTTGTATTGGGGAGCTGAGAACAGTAGCTCGTCAGGCATTTTTCCCGAGGGCGGGAAGAAGTTTTTGGAGGCATACAGGAAACCTTCCTTCAGGGTCGTGCCAGGATGGATGTATTGCAGCGAAACCGAAGCAGATGTCGCTTCGAGAGTGTCGCCGTGTACGGATATTTCAAAGGGTTGTTCCGACCAGACCACTTCTCCCCCTGCAGACAAGAGGAGGGGTTGAACCTGGTTGCCATAATTGTCGTTTAGATCGGCATGATAACCATTTTTGAGGGGCATCGTTTCACCCTGATTGATGACGCCGGACCACCAGGACGCCTGTCCCTGATTCGGAAGCACCAGATGATCGGATTTCTCCTGGGCGGACAATGTACCTGCCAAAATAAAAGCTGCAAAAAACAGCCGGATTATGCAGAATATCCTGGTCATAGTGTTACTTTTTAGTTAAGGGATGTTAGAGAGATCAAAATAACCAAAATTATCGACAGGAGGGTGGGTTTATCATTTTTTATTCATTGTTTACACAAGTTTTAAAAACGCATAAAAGAAAATTAATCCCGGAGATAAATCCTGTTTCAAATGAAATTTTAAGAAGTATGGTTTGAGGACAATATAAAGGTTATTCAAAATAAAAAAATGCAACATTCAGTGATGATGAATATTGCGTTTTAATAATGTCGGGATACACTAACTAAACCCCGTTTCAACCTCCAAAGCTTCAGCGCTGGAGGATATCGTCCTCCATACCCTAATCAATGGCGGATGCAAATCAATAAATTTAAATATGATTTTATTCTTTACGGGCATTCACTGATGAATAATAAATGGGTTAATCCGGGCTTCTTATTGTCATAAGGGATTGTACTTTGATATGGCAAAAATAAAAGTTTACAACTGAAAATTACTGATGAGTGATGAATTACAACGTTTTCATCCCCGGAAGTAACTCCATGCTACCGAGTGACAATCTGCCTGAACGCTTCCCTGCCATTAGGCTTGAATACGTCATGTTAATCACGGGATAACGGGACACATTTTGTACACATCCTAGAAAATCCGATTGGGTATTGCATGTGCTTCAAAAATTAAATCCGCGTTTACCCGCCTAATCCGCTTCATTCACGTTCCAGATTCATCATTTCTCAATGAAACTAGAAAATCTGAAACGCGAAACATTAGTCAGTTAATACGCTGTTCACCTCGATCAGGCTTTGTTGAAAATAATATCTGCATTGACCGTTAATGTTTCCGGGGTGCCGTCTTCATTAAGGTCCTCACTATCCGTTTCCGTAAAGGTAACATGCAGTTTAGTTGATGTAAGATCAACGACGTTTAATATGACCGGCGAATCGTTATCGGAATCTATCGTCAATGTTTTACCGTCGGGACTCAGGCTCCATGTTCCTGTATCATTTGAACCACCCAACGTAGATGTATATGTTCCATCTGACTTAATCTGAATTGTACCGGAAAGGGATTGCTTGGTCGTCTGGTCAAAAATGGCAGCATATAGTTGTGCTTCAACGGACGACAGACCAAGATTATCGATCAGGTACTGATTAAGGGTCTTATCCCCAACCATAGTGGTGTATGTAACGGTTCCTGCCGTCCATGTTCCCACAATATTTTTCGGGGAGCTTTCATCCTTCTTGCAGGCTGACAAAAGAGAACCTGTCAGGATTACCATTATCAGGATTCTGACGAATCTAACATTTGTTTTCATCATGGTTTGATTTAGTTTATAATTTCATTAAAATTGAAATTTTCGATCCTTTGGGGTTCCGGTTCTATCCATCTGTTCTATTTAATTCGCAATACCTGTACATGGTATTCCTGGTATAAACCACTGCCTCCTTATTATCAAGATTTTCGAAAAAACATACGCCAGCGCATTTGTTTACTTTTTAAAATTATTGAAGCTAATATCAAACAATAAATCTTACATAAAGTTGGCCCCGGTGACAGGCTAAATTTCAGAAAATCTAAAGCTTGGGTATCAGGTGAACCGGATTGGCGAGAAAATATTCTTATAGACTCCGGTGTTACAGGACTATTGTATTAATTTCCGCCGAAATTTTCACAGCCCCGGGCTATGCTGTTCAAAAAAGCCACAGGGCTGTTCCCTGCCCGTGTGAATAAAGAAGATTGAATGGAGCGGATGGTAACTGTAAGGCCAACGAGCTCAACCATGAAATCAGGAACACGGATAACCATAAAAGATGGTAAGGTAAAAAAGTGAAACTCCCTGTTTTTCAATATTTTCCGCGGACCAATAGTGTATGGACATTTCAGGCATCGATTTTAGCTGATGTAACACATACTGTTCTGACAATGCACCTTTAAAGGCTTCGAAAATAACGCTTCCTTCGAGTAATGTTTTTGGGTTAATGTTTCCCATTGCTGCCATTAATCCTACATCAATCGAATAAAGTTTAAAAGCATTAAAATCTTCATATGTTTTCAGCGGAATATCTGGTTTTGTAATCCTGTTACCTTTGTAAACCAATCCACAAACGGTTAGCCATGAAAGTGCAGGAAAAAATTAAAGTGGTCGCACACCTCATGGAAATAAATACGTATGTGGATTATTTAGAGAAGTAGGACGGGTAGCAGCTCGCACAAAGAATACATATTCCAGTTCAAAATACAAAAGTCTTGTTGATAGAGGGGGTAAGAAAAAAGCCATTGTAAAACTAAACGGATACAAATCTTCAAGACTTTAGCAGGGGATGAATTAAATTAATCTTTCACGCAACGGATAGAAAACCCATAAGCTTTATTGCCATGACCTCTGATAAAATTACTGTCTTCAAAATACAAATACCGGCCCCATGCGAGTGTGTTATTTTCAACAGTAGAACTCCAGAAGTTTCCGTAAACCCCAAGGCCAACGAAAGAGCCATTGCCGCCTCTGAATCCACCCGGCCGAGCTGTAAATTCACTTTCGTTAGTAGCACCTGTATTTGGACTGTTCCAATGCGTTAAACCGGTTTCTTTTAGTTTACCTCCGGCGATGCTATCACCGCCCAGGTATTCCGTTAATATATTCCAGTCTTCATCCGTTGGTACATGCCATCCTTCCGGGGATATATTGCGCGGATTTGTGACTGCAAACCAGTTATATAGTCTTCCATAGGTAACTGAGTTGAAAAGTTTGTTTTCAAAATCGCAGTAAGCGCCGCTGGTCAGCTTATTCCATGCAGTATCGTCAGTAACACTCGGAATTTCAGTACTGTCGCGGTATCTTGTTGTTTTTAGATTTTCTGACATCCATACCTGCGTTCCAATGGTTACGGTATGATACGCATTACCATCAATATCGTACACGGTTTCTTCCTTTGGTTTAGTGTCATCTTTCTTACAACCAGTTGTAATTAGAATGAGCAAACCTGTCAGTATTAATGGGTAAAATAAAATGTGCCCTTTTGGTTTCATGGTCTTCACATTTATAAAATATTCATAAATAATAACGCCCTTCTTTATTTTATTGTTCGAACTTTTGACCGTACTAAAACTTTTTGAAATTGATTTTTAATTATAGGGGAATGGAAATTTTTGCACAGTTAAAATTGGTACATATCGAGTAGGAGAAAAATAAAATAGTTTTTCCTCCTATTTTACTTTCCGAGTTCCCTCAACACCGTATGTATGGTTTTGTAGGCGTCGGTTCCTGGCTTTCCATCTTTTGATGTGTGGAAGTTGTTTTCAGCTATCCGGTTAAACAATGTATCCAGCCAGTATTGTAGTAACCGGAAAAGAATGATTTGTTATGTGTGATAAGGTATTTCGCTCTTTTGCCAGTACCAATATTATATGAGTATCGGTTTGTGCGGATTTTCAAAAAAAAACCTATGGCAGTTCGAATAAATTGTATAGATTTGCAAACTCTTTAAAAAGCCGAAGGATAAGCTTCCATGAATATTGTTGAGAGGTTGCTCTCACTCTACGCTGAAGCTACGGAGGATAAGAAAGGGTATAGCGCAGTCCGGTTAGCGCATCCCGACTATGAGAGTCGGGAGGGTCGCAGGCCTGGATCCATTAGATTAAAGGAATAGTTTGAAATAGAAATATTCGGGGTATAGCGCAGTCCGGTTAGCGCACCTGCTTTGGGAGCAGGGGGTCGCAGGTTCGAATCCTGCTACCCCGACAACTATTAAACGCAATCATTTTATTTATAGATGATTGCGTTTTTAATTGTTATTAACTTCCCCACCATTTCCACATTTAAGTAAGAATTTCTCAAATATGGTCTTAGTAAATGCAATTTTTGAAGATCTTTTTCCAGAACTGCTAAATTTCACTTTTCAATTAATTCAAAAATCACCTCCAATTTCGTATGAGAAAATCACGGGAGACGATTAAATACCCCATATTTAATAATTCACGATAACGCGACAGTATTAACAGTTTAATTTGAAAAAATGAAAACGCTTTTTGTTTCAATCCTAATCATTGTATTTATTTACGGATGCAAAAAGAATGAAAATGATTCCATAGATAATCCCGAATATAAAATTATAGATGATATCTACCTGGGAAATTATTCCTGCCAGGGAACCAAATATGGGAGTGCAATATCATTTCAGGATAGTACCTACTTTGAAGTTTATTTAGGCGGAATATATTTTACGAAACTGTTCACGTGTTGCTCGTATGGCAAATTCCCGATCGAAAAAGAGAGGCTGGTATTTAAACTTGATTCCTTTAAATTTGGAGAACCTTCAGCTGTTGATTGTGTTCCTGATGTATTGCTGCCCGGTGAATATACCATAAATAAACTGACAGATGATTCATTGATGTTTGAAAGAGGAACAGAAGAAAACAGGATTGTTTACACTTTGGGAAGAACTTATAGCGAGTTGTGATATTGTGACAGCTTTAATGATTTTTTCCAAACTTAAAGAGTTGGGTAGGATAATTTTTCATTGTGATCTTGAGAATCATCATCCCAGATTAAACGAACTACATGTTTACTTTTGGTTTGCATATGCTGAAAACAAAAGTGCGAATCCTGCTATTGCATCTCATGTATTAAAATTAACTGCCAGTACTTCATTCTGAAATTTTTATTTTTTTTTTGTGGTAATTGTAAAACCACCCCTTTTCCGAGGTATCTCCAACTCTCCCCTTTTTTATTACTTGAAACGGCAATTGACCTTTCTACAAATGTTATTACATTTGGCATAGACAAAAGCATGATTATGAAAAAGTCTGAACTTGAACTCAGAATAAAAGAGTTAGAACTCGAACTGAGGAATGTCAAATCAAATAATGCTGCAGCCAAAGGTACATCTACACTTGCATCAGCAGAAGGAGATTTCAGATTTATGACTCTTGCCAATCATATCCCAGCACATATTGCATATGTTAATATAGATACTTTGCGATATGAATTCGTAAATGATTTGTTTGAGAAATCATTTGGTATTCCAAAAGAGAAAATAATCGGCAGTCATATAATAGACATTATTGGAGAACCAAATTACAAGTTCGCTTTAAAGTATATTAACGAGGTAAGACTTGGAAAATCGTGCTCTTATGAAAACACTTTTAATCTTACTCCTGGAAAGCGATGGGTTCAGGTAAATTATTCTCCAGTTTTTGATAACAATAATAAAAAAGTAGTTGGAATTGCTTTGATCAGTTATGACATAACAGAACGCAAAGAGTCTGAACAAGCACTTAAAGAAAGTGAAAGAAAATTGCGTCAACTAAATGCCGACAAAGACCGTTTTATTAATATTCTTGGACATGATTTAAAAAGTCCGTTTAATAATATCCTTGGCTTCTTAGCACTTTTAACAGAAGATATCCGCAAATATGATATCGGCGAAATTGAAGATATTTTAAATAAGATTAATAAATCAGCAAGAATTACAAATAAATTGCTGGAAGACATTTTGTTGTGGGCAAGAACACAGCAGGGTAGCATTGATTTCCAACCACATGAACTAGGTTTAGAAGATATTTTCAGGAATGTAATTGAAGTCCTTAAGCCAGGTGCTGATTCAAAAGGCATAATAATTTCTTGTACAAATGAAGACTGCATAAAGGTTTTTGCGGATCCAGACATGTTAAAAACCGTAATCCTGAACCTTGTATCGAATGCTATTAAATTCACAAATCGTGGTGGTGAAATAAATATTAACCCTGAACAAACAGATTCAGGTTTGATTATTTCAGTTTCTGATAATGGTGTTGGAATTCCCACTGAGAATCTGGCAATACTATTTGATATTTCAGAAGTTCTTTCAACAAAAGGTACAGCAGGAGAAACAGGAACTGGATTAGGTTTACTGCTTTGTAAAGAATTCGTGGAAAAACATGGTGGTATTATATGGGTTGATAGTGAAGTTGGAAAAGGGAGCACGTTTAAATTTACGCTCCCTTGTAATGTTGAATCGAAACTAATTTAGAAAGAAATCAGTATTGAAAATTTTGGTTTATTACCCACAGAATCGTGAATGCCTTTGTCAAGTCGCATTAAAACCATTTCATCAAGCCTTTCCCCCAATTCCCAACGGTATTTGGCACTATCAATTATGTCGGAATGCGAAAGATCAACACCCGGGGAATCGAATCGGCCAACAAGGTCATGCTGATGGCTGCTATAGCCTATAACCAGAAAAAATGGCTGAGGTATGGACGGAGATAATCCGCAGGAAAGATGGCTATTGGACAATTTTGGGAGAAAATACCGGCTCTGGCAGGCCAAATACGTGCACTTTTAAGTAATATGCTGCAATGATCCTGGAAAGTGAACTTTCAGATACCGTGGGGTTGTAAACGATATTTGAATTTTTGATTAGTATTTTTTTGGGGTTGTGCAACAGCTACCATTATTGGCGGGAGTTTTTTATTTTATTACTCATAGTCGGGTACGTTTTTACCTAAAATGATGTCCCTTGTTCCTACCCAAATGTTACCTTCTTTTTTCAGATTCAATAGTCCCGCACTCCCTCCTCTAGGGGAATCTTGATTAATTTGTTTGTCATTCAATAAGCTGTCTCCCTCAAAACGATAGCTTCCAAGCCAATAATACTTGCCATTAGGCTCCAGAATGGTCGGGTGAATATGAGCAGCTTCTGACCTGTCTGGGTAAACACCGGGTTTTAGCGTATAAAAAGCATACTGTCCATTGCTGTCAGTTTTTACCCAACCTCTGATATACCCGTGCCGTTTTGCCCATCCGGTTTCATCTCCTTTTATCGCGTAAATACCTTTTTGGTCTGTATGATAGACATAAAGGATTACGTCTTTTGCTGGTGTCTTGCCGTCATTTAGGTAAATCGTACCTGTCACTTTTATTCTAAGTCCTTGGTCATTAAAGTCGGGTAAAGTATCTACAGGGTTCAGGTTTTTGTCGCCATATTCAAAAATTGCCTCACATCCTTCGCAAGGACCACCTACAAGCCTGAAATTGTCCTGACTTTGATTTTGCGAATTAGCACAAGAGAAAAGCAAAGTGCTCAAAAGCGAGATTATTAATAGTCGTGTCATATCTTTTCTATTAATTACCGCCAACGGGAGTCTCCCGCAGAGCGGGACAGGTCGTGCAAAAACATATTTCAAAATTAAATTTAGCTTTTTAATGGTTCGATACAGCGCTATACTACCATTAAATTTTTAATTGCAATCCGGGAATGACTTTCATGCCTTAAAATCCAAAATCAAAATATGGGCTCAAAATAAGCCGTTTTGCGTGCAATAAATTATACAAACAGCAGTCCTTCAATGCTTTAATGAGTTTAGCAACTCCAAATATTGAAACACAACGGCTTAAGTTGTACCCGATAAACATAAGACCAACTTCTCCCAGAACCTTTTCCTTTCTTCGGACCAGGGTAAAAGTGAACCCGCGTTGTCGCTTTAAGGTTCCAAAGGGATGTTCTGTGATTTGTTGGCGTAACTTGTAGTAATTGGGATTTTCCTGAACGCGCCTGGCATTCGTTTCTATTACATCAGCATATTCACTGCGATCAATGTATCTGCCGTTTGTACTTTGGGTGCATACCTGCCTGCTTTCGCAGTCCTTGCATAAGGGAGTGTTATATCTCCTGAAAAGGTAGGATCCGGTTTTACCTCTCCGGCTATCGCTATGCCGGTACCATGTGTTGTTGGTGCGCATCTCCTGTCCCTGGGGACAAACATATACATCCCGGTCCTTATCATATCTGAAGTCAGATACCGGATATAATCCGATATCTTTTGTCGCCGGGGCTTTGGGGGAAACAAAGCTGGTAATACCGTTTTCCTGGCACCGGGCTATTTCCGCCCCGGTATGATATCCCTTATCGGCAAGTACTTTTAGTTCATCGACTTTCAACAGATCTTTGGTTAGAATGGCTATATCAGCCAGGGCACGTGTATCATTTACGCTTCCGGTATCATATTCAACCAGCAGCTTATGTTTTGCATCTGAGGAAGATTGTATGTTATATCCCACGTTGATGATATTGCGGTGCAGGATAACTGACCGGGAATCGGGATCGGTAGTTGATATTTGTTCTTCACCACTGTTTTCCAGATCTTGTTTTATCTGGTTGTATTTATCCTTCTTTTCCTTCCGTTCCTTGAGCTTTTCCTCCATTTCCTGTTTATCTTCTTCATTATCACTGGCATCCAGGATAGCTTCATATTCTTTGATCTGGCCATCAATATAGGAAATATGGTTCAGCAGCTTCTTTTCATTGAAATTGTTTTTCAGCGAATTACTACCCCGGATCTTAAAGGAATCGATGGCTACGGTTTCTCCTTCAATTAGATCCCATTCCTTCAGAAGGCATACAAACCGTCTGAAAACTTCACGGAATGCTTTGGAATGGTTCTTCCGGAAATCAGCTATCGTTTTGTATCGGGGAGTATTACCCGATAAAAGCCATATGGCCTCCAGATTTGTCCTTGCCTCCCGCTCGAGTTTCCTGCTTGTTCGTATGCCATATCGATAACCATATAGATAAAGCTTCAGCAGCAATGATGGATGATAAGGGGGTCTTCCTTCTTCCAGGCACTCAACATGCGCAAATCCAAAGCTTTTCAGGTCGATCACATCCACAAAAGCATCTACAACACGAACAAAAGAATCCGGGGCAATGGAACTTTCCAGGCAGAACATCATCATTTGGTTCCTGTCCGTTCCCTGCTTGTGATTCATGGATTGGTTTTTTGATTTAATTCAAGTTAGTAAATAACAGTGAATTAGAGATATTTAGACAAGGAAGGTTATGAACAGTTTTATGGGAGTTTTTGCACTACCTGTCCCGCTCTGCGGGAGGCTGACGGTCAGCGGTATGTTTAGTGCCGCTGTCCAGGTATTATATTAGGTTATTGGTTCTTTCTTTTTCAAATCGTTATTGTCTTACTTGCTGTAAAAGCGGCATTAAATATGACCGCATGTTAGCTACTGGCGGTTTGTTCATGCGTTTTCATATAAGTTTCAGGTGTCATTACTGGAAGGGAGGAATTTTTATAGTCTTTAATATTCCTGGTTATTATGACATCTATTCTCTTGTATTCCTGAGCTGTGTAATATTGTATGGCGTCCTCAAAATCTTTGAAGTCAGAAGCGAGAGAAGACTTTATGATATCATCATCTACTTTCAAGATACCTACCAATTCCGAAAGTTCGTTCAGCATAGAAATTACTTTCTTATGAGGGGCATACTTTGAAAGAACATAATAGAGGTTGCTATAACAGAGGGCAGAGGTGTGTCCTTTCACCTTTTTCTGATCGATAAGGGTAAATACCTGAGCTGCCTCTCTTGAGAATGGTTGACGGTCAATTATAAAGTCAATAATTACGTCAGTGTCAATAAAAAGTTCAGTCATTTAAATGCTTTTTTGATAATTGATCGGCTAGATCTGCTTTGTAGTCAAAATCTTCGGGTACCTTAATAGAGCCAAGTAATGACTTAACTTTTGTTGTCAAATCAAATTCAGTATCATCTGACTTGCTTGTAAGTATTTTAAAATAACTCTCTACAAGATCAGAAAGGCTTCTTCCGCGGCTTCTTGCATATGTTTTTGCTTTTCTGGCCAGATCCTTATCAACGTTCAATGTTAGTTTTGAGTCCATGATTACGTGTATTAATTAATACAAATTTACGTAATAAAATCGAAAAACACGTAACTAAATAAATAATTATGCACGTAAAATATTATTTTGCAGACAGTTTTTACCGCTTGTAGCTAACGGTTTGCGTATATGACTTGTGGCAGTTTTCGAAGCACTTTTTTGTCGGCTTACACAAATTTACTTAAATGCCCAAAGCTTGAATTTACCACTATCCCCGCCATAAGTTATATATGCTGTGTGTGCCCTGCATGAGCAGTAGCACACACCTGTCGAAAGCTCAATAAATAATTGAAAATAGCAATTTTCTTTGATTAACGAGCAAAGTCAGGTGTTGTTTTTTTTCCAGAGGTATCACCTTCGGCAAGCCTTCGGCGACCGAAGGGTGCAAGTCCCTTACGGGCGGGAGTAATCCCGATAACCATCGGGAAACCGTTAGCAAGTGGCAAGCTGGTTCACCGTAAGGTGTGCAGTGAAGGAAGCCAGACTGCAAAATCCGGTACTGACGAACAGGAACGGCATAAGAGGCATCCAAGCTTGGGATAAGCAAGCACATCATTGTAACGTCCTAAAAGTTAACGTGAGCTTGTATGTAGATGTCGCAGGGATCGGAGGAAGGGAAAAGCTCTTACCAGGGGAGATCTCCCAACTCACGGGCTGAGATAGGAGAAGTCAGCAGACCGCGTGCCGCCTAAAGCTTCAGCGGTGGCGCAAGCCATAGTAGCTGCAGGAAACGAGCTGTCATAAGAAAGGCAGAGGTCTCACGACGCAGCGAAGGGCCGAACATTAAATTGCTCTGAATGCTGAAAGGAGGCTGGCTGCGTAAGCAGCTTCCAGCCTTTCAATAGGATGAGCGGGGAAACAAGGATAAAGACACCAAAAATGATCGAACAGGTACTAACACGAAAGAACATGCTGCGAGCCATGCACCAGGTCCAGCGGAACCACGGTTCCGCCGGGGTGGATCATATGCCCGTAACCCAGTTATCGGAACTGATGTCAATAGACAAAGAAGTTCTGACAGAGGACGTTCGACAAGGGAAGTACCTGCCACAGGCCATTAAAGGAGTATACATCCCAAAAGGAGGAGGGAAGACCCGTTTACTGGGTATCCCCACTGTTAGAGACCGCATGTTGCAACAAGCGGTCTTACAGGTAGTCGCCGCAAGATTTGAGTTCGAGTTCTCGGATAACAGCTACGGCTTTCGTCCGGGAAAGAACTTACATCAGGCAGTGATAAAAGGACTGGGTTATATCAACGATGGCTACCAGCATATCGTGGATATCGATCTAAAATCCTTTTTCGATGAAGTGGACCATTGTTATTTGCTTCAGCTCCTTCACAGGAAGGTTAAATGCCCTGTAACAATGCGACTGATCCGCAAATGGCTGCGAGCGCCTATCCAGATAGACGGTAAGCTGGTCAAACGCAGAAAAGGCGTACCACAGGGCAGCCCGTTAAGCCCGTTGCTGTCCAATATCATGCTGCATGAGTTAGACAGGGAACTGGAAAGACGGGGACTTCGTTTTGTCCGGTATGCAGATGATTTTAGCATCTTCATGAGGACAAAAACGGAAGCCCGCAAGACAGGCAATGAGGTGTTCATGTTCCTCAGAGACAAACTCAGGCTCCCGATCAACCGGGAAAAGAGTAGCATCTGTCGACCGGTAAACTTCACACTTCTGGGCTTCGGGTTTGTACCGACCTATGAGAAGGGCGTTAAAGGCAAATATCAATTGGTAGTATCCAAAAAGAGCTGGGTTAAGCTAAAACAAAAACTTAAAGCTGTCACCCGGAAAACCATCCCGATGAGTTTTGATGAGCGCATCCGTAGACTAACAGAAATCCAGCGGGGCTGGATCAATAACGTCCGGATGGCTAACATCTATGTCAGGCTCTCGGAACTGGACGGATGGATCAGGAACAGGCTTCGCTATTGTATTTGGTCCCGATTTATCGGGAGAAGAAACCTGAGAAGAAAAGACGAAGTCTTATCCGATTGGGGGTTAATCCGGATCAAGCCTTCATGTGGAGCCGCAGCCGTATGGGTGGCTGGGCGGTTGCCCAACGGCGAAGCCCTCACGAATACCTTTGAAAATAAACTATATAATGAGTAAAGCCCGATTCTTGGTACCACCATCACAGTCGAACGCCTGAAACGCCGTGGTTACATACCTTTTTCGGAGATGTATAAAATCGTATCCCTACAATTTAATAGCCTGTCCCGGTTATTCCACCGGGAAACCGCTGTATACGTGACCCGTACGTACAGTGGTGTGAGAGGTGTACTGGCGGACTTTAGTCCGTCAGCCGCCTACTCGATTAGTGGCTGGCGGATTTTTAACCCTGATTTTTTTGGCATATTTTTTACGTATGGCTGCTAATCTGATCTCTCTCAAATGAGGATTAGATTCATACTCTTCGTGACGTTTTTGACGTATTTCGCGCATCATTTTAACAGCATCGAATTCCTTTTCAGTCTTCATCTTCTTTAAATTTAATTATTTCTCGTGGCGTTCTGATCTCCAATATTTGGTAACCCGCTTTCATATTTACTGAATTGTACATCCGGATCCGTTCAAGATTCACGATATGTTTAAAATTCCAACTGGCCAGTACATTGGTCTGGTAAACCGTGGCAATGGCTATATGTAATGCATCTTCGTAAAATTTTGAAGATACCGCTTCTTCTTTGATGTATTTGTCAGCAAGTGATCTTGCTTCCTTATCACTAAATACAATTTCGAGGGATTCATCTGGAATGGATTCAAAATTATCTTTCACCTGCTGAGGTGCATCCGATAATTCATCTATGGTTAGATCTGAAATAACAGCTATTCGTCTACCCTGTTTAAAATCCTCGAATAAACGGTTTGACCATTCTGCGAATTCCTGATCAAAGCAGCCACCAATCACTGAAGTATCGATATATACCCTCTGAATCATAATTTCTTAGTCATTTAACAAAGATAAGAAAAGTTGCACTATCCTGGGCATTGTTTTTCTGACCGCTTGCCACTAACGTTGACCGGTAAGTTTCGTTGCCAGGGTGGTTAGAGTTGGTTAAAGTATTTAATCATCGTTCAAACGAATTTTCAAAATTCGGAGCGAACCTGGCAATGATAATTTACCGGATGTGTGTGCCCTGCATGAGCAGTAGCACACACCTGTCGAAAGCTCAATAAATAATTGAAAATAGCAATTTTCTTTGATTAACGAGCAAAGTCAGGTGTTGTTTTTTTTCCAGAGGTATCACCTTCGGCAAGCCTTCGGCGACCGAAGGGTGCAAGTCCCTTACGGGCGGGAGTAATCCCGATAACCATCGGGAAACCGTTAGCAAGTGGCAAGGCAGCCCGGAGCAATCCGGGGGCTGAAGGAAGCCAGACTGCAAAATCCGGTACTGACGAACAGGAACGGCATAAGAGGCATCCAAGCTTGGGATAAGCAAGCACATCATTGTAACGTCCTAAAAGTTAACGTGAGCTTGTATGTAGATGTCGCAGGGATCGGAGGAAGGGAGAAAGCTCTTACCAGGGGAGATCTCCCAACTCACGGGTTGAGATAGGAGAAGTCAGCAGACCGCGTGCCGCCTAAAGCTTCAGCGGTGGCGCAAGCCATAGTAGCTGCAGGAAACGAGCTGTCATAAGAAAGGCAGAGGTCTCACGACGCAGCGAAGGGCCGAACATTAAATTGCTCTGAATGCTGAAAGGAGGCTGGCTGCGTAAGCAGCTTCCAGCCTTTCAATAGGATGAGCGGGGAAACAAGGATAAAGACACCAAAAATGATCGAACAGGTACTAACACGAAAGAACATGCTGCGAGCCATGCACCAGGTCCAGCGGAACCACGGTTCCGCCGGGGTGGATCATATGCCCGTAACCCAGTTATCGGAACTGATGTCAATAGACAAAGAAGTTCTGACAGAGGACGTTCGACAAGGGAAGTACCTGCCACAGGCCATTAAAGGAGTATACATCCCAAAAGGAGGAGGGAAGACCCGTTTACTGGGTATCCCCACTGTTAGAGACCGCATGTTGCAACAAGCGGTCTTACAGGTAGTCGCCGCAAGATTTGAGTTCGAGTTCTCGGATAACAGCTACGGCTTTCGTCCGGGAAAGAACTTACATCAGGCAGTGATAAAAGGACTGGGTTATATCAACGATGGCTACCAGCATATCGTGGATATCGATCTAAAATCCTTTTTCGATGAAGTGGACCATTGTTATTTGCTTCAGCTCCTTCACAGGAAGGTTAAATGCCCTGTAACAATGCGACTGATCCGCAAATGGCTGCGAGCGCCTATCCAGATAGACGGTAAGCTGGTCAAACGCAGAAAAGGCGTACCACAGGGCAGCCCGTTAAGCCCGTTGCTGTCCAATATCATGCTGCATGAGTTAGACAGGGAACTGGAAAGACGGGGACTTCGTTTTGTCCGGTATGCAGATGATTTTAGCATCTTCATGAGGACAAAAACGGAAGCCCGCAAGACAGGCAATGAGGTGTTCATGTTCCTCAGAGACAAACTCAGGCTCCCGATCAACCGGGAAAAGAGTAGCATCTGTCGACCGGTAAACTTCACACTTCTGGGCTTCGGGTTTGTACCGACCTATGAGAAGGGCGTTAAAGGCAAATATCAATTGGTAGTATCCAAAAAGAGCTGGGTTAAGCTAAAACAAAAACTTAAAGCTGTCACCCGGAAAACCATCCCGATGAGTTTTGATGAGCGCATCCGTAGACTAACAGAAATCCAGCGGGGCTGGATCAATAACGTCCGGATGGCTAACATCTATGTCAGGCTCTCGGAACTGGACGGATGGATCAGGAACAGGCTTCGCTATTGTATTTGGTCCGATTTATCGGGAGAAGAAACCTGAGAAGAAAAGACGAAGTCTTATCCGATTGGGGGTTAATCCGGATCAAGCCTTCATGTGGAGCCGCAGCCGTATGGGTGGCTGGGCGGTTGCCCAACCGAAGCCCTCCGAATACCTTTGAAAATAAACTATATAATGATAAAGCCCGATTCTTGGTACCACCATCACAGTCGAACGCCTGAAACGCCGTGGTTACATACCTTTTTCGGAGATGTATAAAATCGTATCCCTACAATTTAATAGCCTGTCCCGGTTATTCCACCGGGAAACCGCTGTATACGTGACCCGTACGTACAGTGGTGTGAGAGGTGTACTGGCGGACTTTAGTCCGTCAGCCGCCTACTCGATTAGTGCAACTGGCATTTATTACCATTGTTTTTCTATCTTTCTTAAAGTATCACTCTTAAAAATCAAACTTATCCGTTCAAGTGGAATAGTGTCTTGATTAAAGTCCATAAACTCAAAAAATCTATGAGTTTTCAATTTAGTTTCAATCTCCGATTTGGTCAAATTCGTTTCGTTAATTATTTCAACCAGAGAATTTAAGTCATTCTCCGTATTTGTATATCCATCTTTCATGTAGGTAATTGTCACACCTTGGTCAATAATTGAATATAATCCGATTACTATGACAACTAAAAGAGTCAGGATAGAAATCCAAAATGCCAATCGCCACTTGTTTTTAATCATTTTGTCGTAATCTTTACTAATCCATTAATTGAATTTGCTCCATAAATCTCTGGATTCACGGGTCTGTCAATGTATTGGATTCCGATTATTTGTTTAAGTTTTATTTCATTAAATCTCTCAAAATATTCTCTGTGGTCAATCTGCACACCGTCAATAATCAAAACTGGTTCTCCTTTGTCTGGATTTATGTCGGCGGTAGTTTGTAAATCAACTTTTGAATATTTTGTCTTTGCTTTACTATATGTTTCTCTAATCGAACGTTTTATTTGACTGCCCTTTGAAATCATGATTATCACACCCTCCAAAGGCTTACAAAAAGTCAAACTATCAGTCAATGCTTTATCTAAGTAATCAATGCTTGTAATGTCAGTCCGTTTGAATTTTGATAGTTTATAATCTAAGGAATCATTGTCCAATAGTATACCATCAAGGATGTAAAGCGCATTTTCTCCAATCTGTGAGTTTGGGAAAGTATTTAAAACCCAACTATCAATGTACTTTTTATCCAATGATTGACCAAAGGATAAATTTGTCCCCAAAATTAGAAGTGTCATATGTGCAGTATCTTTCTTCATGCTTGCGCTAACGGTCGACGTTAAGTATCGTTGCCGGGTTTCGAGCAATTCATTGTCAGTTACACCGTAATTTATTCAGCGAGCAAACGAATTCTCAAAATTCGGCACTGAACCCGGCATTGATGATTATACCGATGTGTGTGCCCTGCATGAGCAGTAGCACACACCTGTCGAAAGCTCAATAAATAATTGAAAATAGCAATTTTCTTTGATTAACGAGCAAAGTCAGGTGTTGTTTTTTTTCCAGAGGGTGCAAGTCCCTTACGGGCGGGAGTAACGCCCCGAACCGTTAGCAAGTGGCAAGGCAGCCCGGAACAATCCGGGGGCTGAAGGAAGCCAGACTGCAAAATCCGGTACTGACGAACAGGAACGGCATAAGAGGCATCCAAGCTTGGGATAAGCAAGCACATCATTGTAACGTCCTAAAAGTTAACGTGAGCTTGTATGTAGATGTCGCAGGGATCGGAGGAAGGAGAAAGCTCTTACCAGGGGAGATCTCCCAACTCACGGGTTGAGATAGGAGAAGTCAGCAGAAGCCATAGTAGCTGCAGGAAACGAGCTGTCATAAGAAAGGCAGAGGTCTCACGACGCAGCGAAGGGCCGAACATTAAATTGCTCTGAATGCTGAAAGGAGGCTGGCTGCGTAAGCAGCTTCCAGCCTTTCAATAGGATGAGCGGGGAAACAAGGATAAAGACACCAAAAATGATCGAACAGGTACTAACACGAAAGAACATGCTGCGAGCCATGCACCAGGTCCAGCGGAACCACGGTTCCGCCGGGGTGGATCATATGCCCGTAACCCAGTTATCGGAACTGATGTCAATAGACAAAGAAGTTCTGACAGAGGAAGTTCGACAAGGGAAGTACCTGCCACAGGCCATTAAAGGAGTATACATCCCAAAAGGAGGAGGGAAGACCCGTTTACTGGGTATCCCCACTGTTAGAGACCGCATGTTGCAACAAGCGGTCTTACAGGTAGTCGCCGCAAGATTTGAGTTCGAGTTCTCGGATAACAGCTACGGCTTTCGTCCGGGAAAGAACTTACATCAGGCAGTGATAAAAGGACTGGGTTATATCAACGATGGCTACCAGCATATCGTGGATATCGATCTAAAATCCTTTTTCGATGAAGTGGACCATTGTTATTTGCTTCAGCTCCTTCACAGGAAGGTTAAATGCCCTGTAACAATGCGACTGATCCGCAAATGGCTGCGAGCGCCTATCCAGATAGACGGTAAGCTGGTCAAACGCAGAAAAGGCGTACCACAGGGCAGCCCGTTAAGCCCGTTGCTGTCCAATATCATGCTGCATGAGTTAGACAGGGAACTGGAAAGACGGGGACTTCGTTTTGTCCGGTATGCAGATGATTTTAGCATCTTCATGAGGACAAAAACGGAAGCCCGCAAGACAGGCAATGAGGTGTTCATGTTCCTCAGAGACAAACTCAGGCTCCCGATCAACCGGGAAAAGAGTAGCATCTGTCGACCGGTAAACTTCACACTTCTGGGCTTCGGGTTTGTACCGACCTATGAGAAGGGCGTTAAAGGCAAATATCAATTGGTAGTATCCAAAAAGAGCTGGGTTAAGCTAAAACAAAAACTTAAAGCTGTCACCCGGAAAACCATCCCGATGAGTTTTGATGAGCGCATCCGTAGACTAACAGAAATCCAGCGGGGCTGGATCAATAACGTCCGGATGGCTAACATCTATGTCAGGCTCTCGGAACTGGACGGATGGATCAGGAACAGGCTTCGCTATTGTATTTGGCATCACTGGAAGAAACCTGAGAAGAAAAGACGAAGTCTTATCCGATTGGGGGTTAATCCGGATCAAGCCTTCATGTGGAGCCGCAGCCGTATGGGTGGCTGGGCGGTTGCCCAAAGCCCGATTCTTGGTACCACCATCACAGTCGAACGCCTGAAACGCCGTGGTTACATACCTTTTTCGGAGATGTATAAAATCGTATCCCTACAATTTAATGAACCGCTGTATACGTGACCCGTACGTACAGTGGTGTGAGAGGTGTACTGGCGGACTTTAGTCCGTCAGCCGCCTACTCGAT
>CAWELH010000007.1:0-253356 GCA_963809925.1 uncultured Bacteroidales bacterium | reverse complement strand
AAATCCAACCGTCAGCTTCTTTATTCCATAAGTGCACACTTTAATCTATGATAATTTGTAGCAGGATATACTATTCTTTAATGATCTTCACGACATGAACAGGCTGCAGCGGATTGCAGATCCGTAGAATATACACACCTTTCCCGGAAATGTCACGGGTATTGATCTCAGTCTGCACGGCCTGGATTGTCAGTGATCTGATCCTGGAGCCGGTGATCGTGAATATACTGATTTCCGTGGCTGCATTATCAGTAAGGTTATCTATCCGGATGAGATCGGTAAAGGGGTTTGGTGAAACCAGGATTTTTTCAGACTTATTCAAAGGGAGAGCGGTTTCCGTTGGTGGTGGTGTAAACCGGGAAAGCGAGGTGATGTAACTTGAGATATCCTTTCCTCCTCCAACGAAGTAGCCATCATCACCAATGGAAAATCCGGAGCCGTATACCCGCGTCATATCTAAATTTTTCCTTTGAATCCAAATATTTCCTGCACTCTCGTATTCCCAGAAGTCGTTTTTCGGCTGCAGATTGCTTGTGACCCCTCCGCCGACGTAACCGCTTGTACCGATGGAAAAAGATATTGCGCCACTGATCGCCGTGCCCTGGTAATTTGCCTTTTGTGTCCATTCATTGGTGCCGGGATCATAAGCCCAAAAGTCGAGTAGGTTTGATGTACCATCCGATCCGGTTCCGACATAACCTCTTTGTCCGTCGCTGAATCCGACTGCGTTCGAGCGGGGGGATCCTTTGAAGTCGGCTTTCTGCGCCCAATTGTCAGTAGAAGGATTATAGCTCCACAGGTCACCCAGCACCTGGTCATCGTATCCTGTTGCAACGTAGCCATTATCCCCGATAACAAAGGTAACGGCCCATTTGCGCGATGGTCCGGTGAACCCGGCTTTTTCACTCCATTCGTTGGTTCCGGGATCATACTCCCAGAAGTCATTATAATAACCAAAGTCACAATTGCCACCAAGCCCTGCATATCCTTTCCCGCCAACCGCAAATGCCACGGCTCCGGTCCTGAATCCGCCAGGCACAGGTGCTTTTTCCCTCCACTGATTGGTAGCCGGATCGTACTCCCAAAACCGGTTCGTGCAGGTTGAAACATTATACCCCGTACCGTAATAAGCTTTATCGTTTATGGAGAAAGCAATGGTACTGATCAGGGCTGAATCCGGGAAAGAGGACTGCTCTGTCCATGTGCCTTCAGTCTGCGACCAGGCTGTGAAGATTGCATTGCTGGTCAACAGGAAGATCATTATTATCGTTTTCATAGCCGGAATGAATAATTACATATTAAGAATCCAGCTATTAACAAATTTGCAGTTGTTTGGTTGATGTTCCGGCAGGTTGAATTTTCCCTTATCCGACGCACAATTTATAAACCGGCCATGGTCAACGCATAAATCATGTCCCCTTGCTGAATCATCTCGCATCAGGATTGGGTTCCGGCATCTGTGCACCGGTTTCTTTCCACCATCCTTCCAGCTTACTCTTCAATTCCAGAACCTTATCCGGCATCGATGAAGCCAGGTCATGGGATTCCGATATATCTTCGGCCAGATTGTATAATTCAAAATGGTTATCCTCAAAGAAATAAATGAGTTTCCAGTCGCCCTGTCTCAACGAGGAATAGGGTGTGGCGCCACCATAGTGATAATGCGGATAATGCCAGTAAAGTACTGATCTGTCAAGCCTGGAGGCCGGATCCTTAAGCAAAGGGAGCAGATCCTTCCCATCATGTTCTTTTACCTCCAGCCCTGCCATCTCCATAATTGTCGGGAACAGATCCATGGTGATCACCGGGAACGGACAGACTTTTCCTTCAGGTGTTATCCCAGGTATTTTGGCAATAAGGGGAATCCGGATGCCGCCCTCATAGGCCGAACCTTTCCCTGCGCGTAACGGATAATTATCGGTCACATGTCGCAATATCAAGCCCCCGTTATCACTGGTAAAGAAGATGGCTGTATTTTCCGTCAGTCCTTCCTCATCCAGGACTTTCATGATCTGTTCCACACTTTGATCCGTAGCGTGGACCATGGCGGCATAGACAGGATTGTTGTGACGTTCACCCTCTTTGATCTTTTCCTTATAATGCTCCACAAGCGAATCCGGAGCCTGTAATGGAGTATGGACCGCATAATGCGCGAAATAGAGGAAAAACTTTTTCTTCTTATTTTTCCGGATGAATTTGGCTGCTTCATCTGTCAAACGATAGGTCAGGTATTCATTTTCAGATCCGGTATCCAGATTGGGAGGTACCCCCCATCCGGCCCGATTCCCATCGTAAGGGTAAAAATAAGATCCTGGTTGCCCGCGGTTGTATCCCCCGATGTTAAGATCAAATCCCTGATTCTCCGGCCAGTATATGGGATCTTCTCCCAAATGCCATTTCCCTGTGATCCCTGTTGAATAGCCTGCCTGCCTGAGTTCTTCGGCGATGGTCGTCTCCGCTGTATCGAGGTACATGGTCCAGTCGGGAACCTTCAATTTGGCATCCGGGAAATCATGTCCCGTGATCCAATCGGTAAGATGAAGCCTGGTCGGGTACTTTCCCGTCATGATGGCGGCTCTTGACGGAGAGCATACCGTACATGCAGAATACGCATTTGTGAACCTGACTCCTTCCAAAGCCAGCTTATCGATCGCAGGGGTTTCGTATACATCGCTGCCATAGCAGCCCATGTCTGTCCAGCCCAAATCGTCAATAAAAAATACAACGATATTGAGTGGCTTTTTCTCCTTTTGCTTGACGCAGGAGGTACTTAAAAAAGGTGTGGATCCGCCTAATATTAAGGTAGTTATTAGGGTTTTGGATATAAGGTCTTTTTTCATGTTAATTCGGTTTATGTAAAGTATTAATTAGTGGTGTCTGAAATAAAATAGTACGAAATCAAGCTTTTTCAGTTGTAAAAACCTCTGTCGCCTGGATAATGCTACATACTCAACCTTTTTTACTTTTAAAATCCTCTGTCGCTCAGATGCCCCTAAATCCCCTAAAGGGGACTTGAAGATGTGCTATATTGGCTAGGTTGTCTATTACTGTAGTTCTAAAGTGCCTTGGTATGGAACTGCTACAACTTCGACCTTTTTCATTGGTTGCATTTCAGAGGGTGAGGGTTCTGTTGAGCCGGAAGTCTGGTTTACAGGTGACCGTCTTTTGCCTGCCACCTGGTGTGTTAAGGTGAATGACGACCGATGTAGGCATCTGGTGATGTGCCGGATCAAGGCTGACACTGACTTCCGCTTTTTTCCCGTCGCCGGAAACGATCAGCGTAGCATCCAGAATGCCGAAATTGGTGTAGATACCATTCACCGATGTCTTCATCCCGGCTTTGAGCCAGGTTGGTGGTACGCCTTCGAAGAGGTGCAGCTCGTCGCCTCTTTCAAGTGCAATAAAATTCCGGAGCATACGGATGAATTCGGCACTGGCCCAATTGTGAGGCATATCACCGGTCACCCATCTCGTTGTAACGGTCTTTACAGGTTGTTCCTCCCGCCATACCAGAGTGGGCGAAGCATGGTTTGCCATGGCATACATGGTTTGTGCCGCTTTCATGTCGTCGCCAAGCCAGAGCCAGGCGTGGGCATAGAACGAGCCGAAATAGTTCCAGACTCCCTGGTCCTGCCATCCGGTTTCATACACCAGCCCCTCCCGTTCATGACACTTCAGCATGTTCATGGTGCCCAGCATCAGCGGATCATCGCTCGAGAAGATTTCGCCAGGGTAAACGGCATGACAGAAAGCCCACTGTGCTTTCTGTATCAGGCAGCTGTCGGTCATGTATATGGGAATGGCCATGTTGCCGCAGGTATCGCTTCTCATGCTGCGTTCTGCTGCTTTGTGGAAATCAGCGTACATATCGTCGTACATTGACTGCCAGGATGCAGCTTCGTTTTCCATGCCCAGCTCTTCGGCGATGTTAACGGCCGACTTCAGCCCGATCAGTGTCCAATACACGTTGGTGTACTCGAAAGTTTTCTTTGAAAGTCCGCCGTCGCTGAATCCTTTTGGGAGAAGGCCGTAATTGACGTCATTTTTATCTTTCATGGTCGACTGCCGCATGGAATCAATAAAAGTAACCGCTCTATCCACATTGTCCCATTTTGATGCCAGCCATGTGGAATCTCCGGTCAGCCGGGCATGCCGTTTGATCACCCAGAGAACGATTCCCGTTTCTTTCAGGTGGTCCCTGATCAGCATAAACTCACCATTCGGCTGCTGAAATCCGAGCATGTATTCTATGCCGTTCCTGACATCCCCGATATTGCCCAGGAAGGTCTGTGATTCCAGTATAAATGAGCCGTCGATGATCCACAGGCCGCGGTAGCACGTCGGACCTACCTGGAATGCCGGCAGTCCGTTTTTGATGACACGGGCCTGGTAGATATTCCGGATGGAAGAAAGGAGAAGGTTCTGCACTGCGCTGTCGGGTACCGTGATATGATTATACGGCAGGGGATATGAATCCCAGAACTGAATGGCTCTTGTTTCGTAATCCGAGAGTTCCTGCACCAAAGCCGGCAACTGCTCAGCCCTGGAACCGACATTCACGGCGAAGGCAAGACGTTTTTCAGTATCCGGCTTCAGAACTATGGGACCAAATGAAACAGTATAGAGCTGGTAAGTGTCAAATGATTTTGCATCCAGTTTTCCGGCGCCGGCCGGCAGGGAGACGGTAATTCTCCCATCAATGGAAAGAGATTGCCGGTCGGCACTTTGCCCGACCGGCAGGACAGACTTCACGATAAACTCCGGAGTGGCTGTAATTTCTGAAGCTGTAGTATTTTTCAGCGTAAGAATGAGTACATCATTATGGGGTAGTCCACTGTATTTTTCCGACAGTTTACAGATATCTGCGGAATCCGTTTTCAGAGCAGGGGCCACGGCAAAGATCTCAGACGATGCCCGGATTCCGTTCTTCTCCCATGATGTGAGCAATATTGGTATTTTTGGTGAGTAAAGATGCTGGATGGAACCTTCAGGTTCTGAACTGTCGAATCCGGCCGCCATAACCAGGTCGAATTCGTTAAACGGGCCTTTCTGCCACTTGTCTCCGATCAGAATGTTGTGATAGTCGTAGTAGATCCTGCCCTTGTCGTCTACGATAGTCTTCTGCTCTTCATCAGGCAGGCAGATTGATGTTTGTCCCCATTGCGGTGCATATCTGAAGTCAAGCCTGAAGAGGTCTTCATTGACAGGTGTAGTTCTACTGCAGGCGAATAAAAGGATTGAAAAGAGAAATATCAGGATGTAGTTTTTCACGGTTTTGCAGTTTTGGACAGATATTGGGTATTTCAGAAATGAGAACCGCTATACGGTCGGTGACGATCCCGGCTGTGAGATAAATATAATGAATTGAAGAGGAATCGGCTTTACAAATTTTGATTTTTTGACCGGGAGACTGTCGACAGGGTAATCCTGAATCGGACCGGCATTCTGAGCTTTGTCTTCAATTATGCTTAATTTCGTCATATACATTTTCGTTGATTTGTTACTGCAGTTATTCTTCTGATTGATGGGTTGCTTTACTTTTGGAAAGGGGCGGGTGTACCCTGCAGAACACGCAGGATCAATAACATACGAACACGGTTATTTCTCTTTTTCAAACCATACGTTTTTCACCCTGTCAAGCGACACTCTCATCCCGATGATGGTAAGGTTAGAATCCCTGATGAATTTCATGGTTTGTAAGGGGCCCTTACTTTTAAAGAGATCCTGTTGTGGCTGTGCTTCGGTTTTAAAGTATCCATGTCGTTGATGATATCCGATCAGTGTATCATTCTGTATGGTGAAACTATAATACGTATCCAGTTCCGGACAGTAATACTTCCCTGCAAATGCAGACAAATAAGCAGGTGTAATCTTTACCGGTATAAAAGGTTTAAAATGATCTTTGACCTTGCTTGATTCCACCAACATCGAACTCACCCTCCCACCTTCGAATTCAAATTTTGTTTTCCAGATCGCCTGTGGCATAATAAGAAACTCGTCGTTCCCGACATAGAGTAATGGGCTTTCGTTTCCCTTTTGTCGGAAATACCATAACGTATCGTTCTTAACGTAGATTTTGCGCGCCACACCGCCGTCCCAGTAGTCTCCCCCGTACTTTTTTAAATCCACGTTCGGAACCGGGCTGTATTCCAGGTATTTTACCTCAAGACCATCATTTCTTGCTACGAGTTTGGGTAAAACTAACCCTGCCAAAGAGTTCATCTTCAGGCGCGGCTTTGAAGAAGAGTAATTGGTCAGAACCACTAAGCTTATTCCCTCCTGCGGAAACGTACAGGCATAAGACCTGAATCCGCCCACACCGCCGCCATGACTTATTCTTTTCGTCCCGTTGATGCTGTCGATTTCTATCCCGAAAGCGTATTTGAAATGCTTTCCGTTAGTAAGCGTATCCGTTGTTTGAAGCATTTCGAAAGCTGATTTCCATCCGTTTGCGGGATTTGAAAAATTATTCAGCCATGACAGGAGGTCTTTCACCGTCGAGTGGACATTGCCTGAACCCGTGTAGTTCCAGTACTCAACAGCTCTTGAGAAACTTTCGTCCGCCTGCTTGATGTACGAAGTGGCATTCCCCCTCACAACCTTTGTGGCACTTCCTTCAATATATGTATCCAACAATCCCAGGGGGACAAATATGTTTTGTTTCATCCAATCTTCTATATTTTCACCCGTTACCTCCTCAATAATTTTAGCCAGAAAAATATAACCGGTGTTCGAGTACATGTATTCATCGCCGGGATTGAAATTCAACTCTTTTTGATTTTTCATTATTCTAAAGAGGTCATCATCTGACCTTGGATCATCTGCCCGCCAACCGGCTATAGTAAGTATGGAATGGATATCCCTTAATCCACTTGTATGGTGCAGTAAATGCCGGATAGTGATCTTGTGTCCAAAATCCGGAAGTTCAGGAATGTATTTCCGTACGTCGTCGTCGAGCGACAATTTCCCTTCCAGATTAAGTTCTACGATTCCCATTGCCGTAAATTGTTTGGAAATCGAACCGATGTTAAACAGTGTATTTTCAGTGTTGGGGATATCGTAGTCGAGACTTGCCAATCCGAAGCCTTCTGTATAGATCAATTTTCCATTTTCCATTATTCCGACAACTCCGCCAGGACCAAAGGGGATAGCCCATGATTGTACCAAACTGTCAACGGTTTGAAGTTGTGCCCCGGTTACCTGTGCATAAGAGATTGAAGTCACGGTAAAAGCGGCCATGAAAATCAACAGGATTCGATGATACGGCATTCCTATTTTTTTTATTTTGTTATAGTGTCAGATCTTGTTTGTTGAGTATCAATTATTATTTTAAGATCTGTCGTTACTTTTTCATGTTTATTTATCGTTGCATATTGTATTCTTCAGTAACAACTGCGATGGCGTCTATTTCAACTAAAAAAGCAGGATTTGCCAAGCCTGCAAAAAAAATGACTGAAATTGCAGGAGGGTTTTTCAGATTACCCAAAAACTTTTGTGACGCCTGGTTTACTAGCAAATGGGTTTTATTCATCCTTTTGTTGGATCTGAATTTGTCTATAAAGCAAATAGGAATAAATGGTTGTTATAAACCGCAATCCAAAAACATATCCGACTACAATTATTGGCATGTATGATACAGGATGAACATCAAACAATATCCCATATAGTACACCTGCCAATCCTCCTACAAAGTAAACCCTTCCGGCAAAATGATGTGTTTTTCTCCAAATTTGTTCATTATTTCTTGTCCATGAATTTTTAATGCCTATAATAAAATTATGCTTTATTGTCGGATAAAGATTCCCCATTACCATCATATAAAAAAATGCCAAAATAAAACCAATTTTTGCCCAATTATATGGTACTCCAATTTTTTGCGAAATAAAAGTCACACATAACAATGATGTGAACGCAAGCATTAGTGTTCTCATTCTATGGAAACTTTTTAGATTATCATTAAATGTAGTTTTGGGAATGAGTGATGGCTTCACGAGTAATACTATATACCAAAATAATGAAACTCCCATAATGAATAAAACAACCTGATATAAAGTCTGATCCTTACTAATTTGAAACGGTGCAAACGTTGGCAATCTATCATATACAAAAAAGATATAGATGAATGGTAATAAAATAAAAAGCCAATTAATTGCTTCTCTTCTTATAGATTTTGCGTTTTTCACGATGTTATTTTTTAAGATTAAAACTCATAAGCCATTGAATTATCTCATCAACTACAGTTCTATTTAAAGAATAATAGACAAATTGTCCTTTTTTTACACTTACAACCAAATCTGCTTGTTTTAATGAATCCAAATGATGTGAAATACTGGGTTTAGTAATGTTAAAGTGATCTGCAATCTCTCCGGCATTCATGTCCCTTTCCTTTAACAGTTCTAGAATTTCACGTCTTATAGGGTCATTCAATGCTTTAAACACTCGATTCATATTTGTCAATTTAATATTTAGACGAATATCTAAATATCTAATCAAATATCCAAAACTTTCGGTAAGTTTTTAAAATAAAAGTGAAGATAACAAGCCGGAAAAGTATTGACCCGGTCCCATTCGACAGAGTGTAGAAAAGGTCCAGGCCTGGATGTGCGGCCAATCATGTATGGATACCTGGAGTTTGCCTTGAGTACAATTCCTGCTACCACAATCAAGATTAACAGACTTATCAGACGAGGCTACTGTCCTTTTTTGGTGATGTACAAATCGATTATTTATTGGGATAAAATGATGTGTGTGGTGCACTGGTGGATGAACTGTCCGTCAGTCGCCTACGCCATTGGCAAATACGTGTATCAAGGTTTAATCGTCACGATTACTCTTTTATAGCTGGACAATGGTGGTTCGCCCTTATCGGTTACTTTCAAAATAAAGTGAGCAGTTACTTCCTTGTCTACCTTTGGGGCAATCACATAGGCTCCATGTGCGTTCTCCGCACCTTCAATTTTTATTAATTTTTTATAGGTTCCTGCCTCAGGATAATTAAACCACATGAAGCTGAAACTATCTCCATCGGGGTCGGTTGTGCCAAAGGCATCCAAACCGAATCCCTGCCCCGAATTAACCGTAATTAGTTCAGGGTGACTTAAAACAATCTCAGGAGGGTGATTAGCTTCCTCGTATGATTTTGTACACCAGTCCATCCGGGCTGCGAAATCATTTTGAAAGTCATCGCGCCATCGCCATAATGTAACTTTATTATCTCTGAAAATAATTTTATCCATTTTTACAGTCCTTCCAAAATCACTTGAAATATAAGGTGAATAGCTATCCACTGAATTTGTCCATATTTTTCTTGTTTCGGCTTCAAAAGGTACTCCTGAACCGCCCTTCTTTTGGGAAGAGAAATCTGGCATATAAAGTTCATATCTGCCACCCCAACCACCCCAGTCAGGATGCCCGGGATTATTCAATCCATTCGGTATCAACGATAAAAACGATGGTGTATCTCCTTCCATTCCGTATGCTACATCAGGATATGCTGCACCAAGTGGGCCGTGTCCCTGTTGAATGTTTTCAGCAAGCCAGGAATTGCTGATTTTGTCATTGGATACTCCTTGTACAAAACTATTAATACCATTCCATGTTGCACTGCCATAGTCATCTCCCGGACTTACGATATAAAACAAGTCAGGGAAGTTGTTTCTGATCCAGATTCCGCTGTCATCCTGGTCAGATATTGCATAAACCCTAAGTTTCGCAACCAGTTTTTTCGCCACTTTCTCAGATTTTGTATTTTTAATCTTATAGAGTGTTTGTGCCAGGGTATTAGCCCCTCCCCAAACAGAAATCCATAAAGGTCGCTCATCATTTTTTTCAAGTTCCGCTAATATCCAATCTGAACCCTCCGAATTTTTAGCATCGCCAACGCCTGACATTCCATATTCAGGCAAGCCTTGTTTAATGAATGGAAATAATATTTCGGCTTTTGGGAAGGCGGCATCATGCTTTACAAGGTTTGGTTGAACTTTATCGTAGGCCTGAACTACTTTTTTAATAGATTCCGGGTTAACCATTGATTTATGCCAACAAGAAGTTGTTGCGATAATACCTTGAATATCAATTTCATTGGAATAAAGAAGCAATCTAACTAATGATTGAGTATCATCCGGGTCTGCCTCAATATCAGTTAGTATTATTACCCTGTTTTTTTGTTTCATTTGTCCATAAAGGGAAGCAAATGTCAAAGAAAATACCATTAAAAGGATAAAGCTTCTCATAGTTTAATATATTCGTCGATAAAACATTATTCAAATCGCTGGCGTCAGTTAAAAACCGGGTGTCATAGAAAAATGGGCCGGACAGTTAAAACCAACCACAATTGGAAATCTTTGAACGTACGGCCAAACAAAGAACTAACATGAACAAATGTACAAATTTTACCCTTCGGCCTAATTCATATCAATTACTAAAATTTCCGAATAACGTTGTATCCTGATACCAATTGGCCCTTGAATCTTCAAGGTAACATTTTGTTCTTATATGATTATGAAGAAAACAGGAATCACCGAAAGGTCTCGGTTCGGGATGCATTAATCCTACTAAATAAATGGAAGTCATACATGCCATTGATTGAAGATTCTCAATCATTATTATGCATTTTTAAAGGCTTTAATTCCTGCAAAATTTGATACGTTTCCTAATTCATTTTCAATTCGTATAAGTTGATTAAATTTTTCTATACGCTCGCCACGGCAACCACTGCCTGTTTTTAAATGTCCGGCATTAATACCTACTGTCAAATCTGCGATAAAACTATCTACAGTTTCACCACTTCTGTGAGATACAAAGCAATTGTATGAATTCTTATAGGCAAGTTCTATTGTCTCAAGAGTTTCCGTTACAGTTCCTATCTGATTAAGCTTAATCAGGATTGAATTTGCGACACCTTTTTTTATTCCCTCAGCCAGTATCGATTTATTTGTACAAAACAAATCATCGCCAACAATCTCAATTTTTTTACCTAAAATCTCTGTAAGGTTTTTCCAACCGTTCCAGTCATTTTCAGCCAATCCATCTTCAAGTAAAACAATTGGATATTGGTTCACCCAAATTTCCCAAAGTTTTACCATATCATCGCTCGAAACTAATTTCTGAGAACTTTTAAAAAATTTATATTTCCCATCTTCCCACATTTCACTTGCAGCCGGATCAAGACAAATACTAACATCTTCTCCGGGCTTATAACCAGCTTTATTAATCGCTTCCAATATCATCTCAACAGCTTGTTCATTTGACTTCAAGTCAGGGGCAAAACCGCCCTCATCACCAACACCGGTGCTGAATCCTTTAGTTTTTAATACTGCTTTCAACGTATGGAAAACTTCTTCACCCATCCGAATGGATTCTTTAAAGGATATCGAATTATGTGGTGCAATCATAAATTCCTGAAAATCGACGTTATTGTCTGCATGTTTACCCCCATTGATAACATTCATACAAGGGACTGGCATAATGTGAGCATTACTTCCACCTAAATATTGATATAAAGGAATTTGTGAGCTTTGCGCCTTTGCCCGGGCAAAAGCCATGGAAACGCCAAGGATTGCATTAGCGCCTAATTTCGCCTTGTTGTTTGTGCCGTCCAGCGCTATTAAAAAATAATCAAGCTCACGCTGGTTCGTAAAACATTTTTTTTCTATTTCTTTGGCAATAGTAGTATTGACGTTATTTACGGCGTTTAAAACCCCTTTTCCTCCGTAACGTTTTTTATCACCATCTCTTAATTCTGTAGCTTCTCTTTCGCCTGTTGATGCTCCACTTGGCACCATAGCTCGAGAAATAGTTCCGTCCTCCAATTTCAGGTTTACTTCAACAGTTGGGTTTCCTCTTGAATCGAGTATTTCGATTGCTTCAACTTTTTGTATTTTCATAATGTACGTCCTCCATATTTGAATTCGTTTTTTTATTAAAGGTAATAATTATCACGATGAGTGTTTTCACCATTTGATGAAGGTTTTGTAATGTACAGATATATAAAACCAGGTAAGGATCTACTTATTCTAATTAAATCAAAACCGGAATATGCGGTATACCTGATTTTTGAGAATGCCTTTTGTGCATTGCAGGGATTCCTTTTCCTTTTTTCAATAACAATTAACTTTCGTTCGGGTTTTACCTTACCTGATTCAGTCATGTTGATCAGCAGGCTAAGTGAGTTATGGCCTCGGAATCAGGGACTTTTGGGAAACCGGGACTTTGCTGAAGCCATCGATGCGTCGAAAGGGAAGGTTTTTGGCAACCACTATGTCCGATTCACCTGCTCGGAGACTAATCCGCGTTCCTCTATCCTGACGGTATGGTTATTTCTTCTTACAAAAAGCCAGACTTTCTCGTGATTTGGTATGATGTTCTATTTCCCCATAATTTCCCTGTATCGCTCAAACAACTTCCTTGCCGACGGATACATCGAATTGGGGCTCATGAAATGCGAAAACTCAAAGGTGATCAGCTTTTCAATACCTGCCGTTTCCGCCGTATCCATCTTCAGCTTTAAATTGCGCCAGTCGATAGGCAGGAAATCGATGGGCATTCCCCGCTCAAAACTTTCAATATTGGCCCAGGAGGTGAGGCCATGGCGGTCGGCCAGCTTCTTATTGATCTCTGTGAAGGTCTTTAGTTCCGAAAATTCGACCTGACCGTCCTGGAAGGCCACGATATCGGCCTGCCCCGAAAGAGTTGAAAAAATCATATCCCACTGGCGCTCATGTTCTTCGGGCGTGACGGGACTGTCAAACTGCTTCCTTCCTTTTATGTATGGTGACATCAGCACCGGGATGTCCTTTATGGTCTTCAGTGTACGGCATAATTCCGCCGTCAGCGTGACTTGCGCTTCATCCCAGGCATGAAGTTCATGACTGGCGTACCATCCGTTAAATGCCTTACGATCGCCATACCGTTCTGCGACTTCCACGGCCAGGGCTGTATTTATTTCCAGTTCCTTCCTGTAATCACCCGACAGCCAGTATTGTCCGGAATCATAAAGGCCGAAGAAGAAGTTCATACCGCAGCGTTCGGCCTGATCCAGGAACAATTCAACGAGATCAGTGTATACCGGCCGCATGGTAAGATGTCTTTTGAGTGTGGGCGAATCGAAGGTCATTTTGTCGCGGTACCCGCATCGGATGAGGATAACGGTATCGATACCCACAGATTGCATGGCGTCAAAATCTTTCGACCATTCTTTTATCCCCCAGTTGGCCGAAGGGATGTCGTGTGATATTTCATCGATGAAGGTTCCGGTGATTTTCATGAGTTATCAGGTAATGATTTAATATAGTGTAGAGTACGGGTGGTTAACCCAGTATCCTGTCGACAAAATACCAGGGATCCTGAAGAAGTTTCCGGTGGGTCTTTTCCCACAGGGCTTCACTGTTTAACAGCCAGGCATCGGCCTCCAGTACTTTCCCTGTCGTGAAATCATCATTGTCAAGCACTTCCGTTACCCTTTCGTACCGCTGTTCCGCCCCTGTAAAATCATGGGTGATATAGGCTTTGTGGTATTCGGTGCCATCCCGCATTATAATATTGAATAGCATCTTTTTCCCGAACAGGTAAGATGGCGGCGACAATTCTTCGATCCCGTGCATGGAAGTGTTTGGCCGCAGTCCGCAGCCAAGAAACAGGATCCTGCCTTTTCTTTCCATCAGTTTATGAAACGGGGAGAGGGGCCCGCAGGGTGTATCGTCACGGTGATGGCTGCCGAGGAAGAATGCCGTATCGCTTCCGGTGGCGCAGACCGAATGTGTGGGATGAAGGCTTCGTTCAACGAACGGCAGGGTACGGAAATATTCTGTGAGTGCGCCCACGCAGGACGGCGTTTGCCGTACATCAAAAACAGGCTGTTCTGCAGTGACATTCTCATACGATAGCGCAGGCATAAGCAGTGTGCCTGAGGGTCCCAGAGCATCCAGAAGTGCGCTGATAAGAATGGCTGCGCGGTTCTCAAAATTTCCCACTGATCGAAGCGATGCGTGCACCATCAGAGCATCGCCCTCTACGATGCCCAGGGATTGCAGGTTCCAGATGATCATGCTTTTATAGTCTTTCATTCCTCTTAAGATAAAAACAGAATGCTCAGTAATATTACGGATGCACACCTAGAAATTCAATACCCGGAGATCATGAAGTTCACATCTGCGGCACTTTTTAATCCAGAACCTCTTCACTTATCGAGCCTTCAATTCCGGCAAAGGTATTAAGCAGCCTGGCGTTAGCCTTCACAAGCTGCACCACATTCAGGAGAAGGTTTTTCGTTTCGGAGAGCATTTCGATGTAAGTGATACTGACTTTCACACCTTTCCGGTTTTTCTTCAGTATCCGGATCCGGTGCACCAGGATGTCATTAGCCATACTGATGAGCTTGTCACGGCGTACGTTCAAATCATCGGGATTTTCATAGCTTCGTTTCTCCAGTGCGGATGTTACAAAGGTGAAAAATTCCCGGACTTGTTCGTTAAATTCCTTCACCTTCTGTATCTGTTCCTTGTCGATGGCATGGTTGTTATCAACATGGTTGAAAGCTGGCTGCACAATATGGATCAGTGAATTACACATCTCTTTCATATACGTGACCACCTGGACGTAATGGTGCCCACTCTCGAGGTCGGGTTCGCCAAATTTTCTCAGGGTTTCCGGGATGTCCTCCCGGATTTGCCTGATCTGTTCCGTCAGAACTTTTGCATCCTTTCTTTGTTTTTTCAGGTCTTTAAGATTTTCTTTCGAGAAACCGGCGTAAGTCTGGTAGAGAATGGCGGCCACGTTTTGCACCGATTTTTTAACTTCATCATCACATAAACGAAGGATTTCATAGGAAGGGGTAATGGACTTTCCGGCAGCAATGGCTTCCTTTTCCGTTTTTTTATGATGAAATGTATGGGTTTTCAGCAGGATGTAAACAGAAAGTCCTGTCAGGATCAGGATCACAGGTAATTTACCGAAGAAGATAAGTGCTGTGATGACAAAGGCGGCGAAGAAAGCACTCAGGGCGGTAAAAAACCAGCCTCCAACCACGGTAAGCACTCCGGTGATTCGGTAAACGGCACTGTCGCGTCCCCAGGCACCATCGGACAGTGACGTTCCCATGGCCACCATGAAGGTCACATAGGTGGTTGAGAGGGGAAGGCGGAGCGAGGTACCAATGGCGATAAGGATGCTGGCAACAACAAGGTTCACAGATGCTCTCACCATATCGAAGGCCGTTTTTTCCGGTTTCCCTTCGCGCAACTGTTCTTCGTCAAATCGTTTTTCGATGAACCTGGTGAGGACTGGAGGGGTGATCTTCGAAACTACCTGGCTGAGTTCCATTGATCGTCTTACGATTACCCGGGCAAGCAGGGTAGAGGCAAAGCGTTCGGACCCTTCACTCTGTCGGCTGAGGTCGATGGTTGTGGCTGTTACGGAACGTGCTTTTTTAGAGAACCGGAGGGTCAGCACCATGATAATACCTGCCCCAATCAGGAAGTAGATGGGGGTATTCACCGGTTTCTGGAGTGCTTCCATCAGGAATCCGTCTGGTGCCAATGCACCGGAAGCCATATAGGCTTTAAACGCCTCAAAGCCGGCAAGGGGAACACCAATGAAATTGACCAGATCATTTCCGGCAAAGGCCATGGCTAAGGCAAACGTTCCGGCCAATACGGTGATCTTCAGTACATTTACCTTTGTAAACAACGTAAGAACCTGGAAAATAATAGTCCATCCTGCAAAGCTGATAAGAAGGATAGTCATCGTATTGTTATTAATGGTTTCCAACATCGCCTCTGAGACAAGTGTAGAACCGCTGGCCCCTTTCATCAGAAGAAAATAAAGGATAGCTGTAATGGCAAAGCCTCCCCAGACGCCGGACCAGTACCTGCCGTTTTTTCCAACATTAAAGGAAAAGGCCAGCCTGACAATCCATTGGACGATCATGCCAACGGAAAAGGCAATCACGACTGACAGAAAAATCCCGACGATGATGAGTCCTGAGCTCTCAATATTGATATAGGTCCCCAGATGATGAACCATGCTGCCCTCCCTGGTAATGTTATAAACAGAAACAAGTGTCGCTGCACCAAGGAGTCCGAAAACGATCGAAATTGTGGTTGAGGTTGGTAGTCCAATGGTATTGAAAAAATCGAGCAGCAGGATGTTTGTAAGCATCACAGCAAGGAAGATGACCATGATCTCACTGAAGTTGAATACCTCGGGATTAAAGATCCCCCTCCGGGCCACTTCCATCATCCCGTTTGAAAATGCGGCCCCGGTTAAAACACCGGCCCCGGCTATGGCAAGGATCAGTCGGTACGGGGCTGCCTTGGCGCCAATGGCTGAATTAAGAAAATTGACGGCATCATTGCTGACGCCGACGATGAGGAGGGATATGGCCAGGACAAACAGGAATCCTGTGATCAGGGTATAATATACTTCCATGAAGATTGAAAATAACTCAGGTTTGAAAAGAAGATTTTAAAGATACAACCTAAGTATATATTTCAGCATTTTAAATCAAAAATAGATGTCCTGAAACAAAGAATTTTTGATTTCTGGCTAAATTTTCAGAGCAAACCTGAGGTGAAGAATTGCCATCCGGCAACTGAAGACGTCAATGATTTGAAAATTTCGGCTGGCGGACTTTCAATCAGCAGGGCTTGATGCTGCTCACCCAAAATTTTCGGATCATAAATGTGTGTCGTGTATATCTGGGTTAATATTCAGTTTTTCCTGTTAATAAAAACCTCATCGATCACATATTGCTGGGACGAGGAAAAAGGGTCAAATTTGAAGGAAACAGTGGGATTCGCAGGATTGTGGTACGAAGCGATGTTCGTGGTAAGCAGGGTATGCCCGTTTACTGTAATGTTGCCGGCAGTCTTCAGTACGGAAATATTGTATACACTATTCGGCAAATCAACCGTAACCATGAAGGTATGTGACTCATTGTTGGGGATAACACCTACATCATCGCCGGCATTGGTAGCAATGTTATTTACGAGGATTACATGGCCGTTACTGAGGATCAGAATACGGGCAGCTACAATCCCGCTCCCGTCAGAACAATCGATGTAAAGGTCAGGTCCGCCGGAGTTGAAATTTTTCTGAGCTGTCCAAAGAAAGGTTACTGGTTTGGCAAAATTTGTGGATACCGCATTGAAGCCAAGCCAGCTGCTGTGTCCGCTTACACTTCCTGAGGGTGCAACACTTTTATACTCAAGCGATTTTTCACTAGGATGGGAGATGGTGGCAATGACTTTCAACTGGGTTTCGATTTCGCTGATATAGGTAATAGCATCGCCGGTCGGACTGCCTGGCAGAGTTTTATCGGGAAGAGAGCCGATGGTATCTGATTCAAATTTTGCAGTAAGTTTATTGGTACAGGACGTCAGGGCGAGGATGGGAATAAGCACGATGCTTAAGGTCAGGGTAGAAAGGGTTACATTTTTCATCACGGTGGTTCGTTTGAAGTGAACATGAATGCTTCGTATGTCACCGAAAAGATAATCATTCAGTGTGAAGAGGGCGAAGGGGTAAAGACATAATAAAAAAGAACTTTAAACTAGTAACGTCCTCATGGAATGTTTGTTCATGATAAAATAGTATGAATGGCTCATTTTGCGGGAGCAATCGATTGATCCCTGTCCTGGTAATGCCATCCTGCTCGCAATTCACCCTGTGGAAATGAAAGACGGTACTTAAACGATTAAATATATTTTCATGAAAAAAACGAGAACTGCGAATTATCTGCGCCTAAATGGCCGATTATTTTAAATTTCCGATTATCCGGACTTTTTTGATTTACGACCCTTCTGTAGATTCCATGTATCATACTTGCTTATCATTTAGCGGATTTCAAATTATAAATTAAAAAAAATGGAGTGAAAGCATAAAAAAGGTAGCGGAAAAGTTTTTTATTTAAACGTTTAAGCATATATTTATCTTCTGAACGTTACCGAACCATCTAACTCAATTCGATCCACACGTAATAACTAAAACCTAATTACTATGAAAAAGACTTTCTTTTTTAATACTTTGTTCGCCCTGGTACTGGTACTTGGATTCAGTGCATGTAAGAAAGACACACCGGCACCGACCGCAGATTTTTCTTTTCTTGTTGATGGCTCCGATGTTACTTTTACCTCGATCTGCAAGAATACCAATACTTATCTGTGGGAATTTGGTGACAATGCAACAAGTACGGATGCTCACCCTACACATAGCTATGCTGTATCAGGTACTTATACCGTTGTACTGACTGTAAAAGGTGATGGCGGGGAAACTATGGCAACGTATGATGTGCAGATACTTCCGTCCTTTCTTGAAATGCTAACCGGTGGACCTACAGCTGTAAATGGGAAAACCTGGGTGCTGAGTCGCGGTTATACAGAAGGTGTTGACGGCGGTAGTGGTGTTGAACCCAACTTGCTCGTTTTGCTCGGTTCTGAGCCCGATGCTCTCGATGCACTGGGACTGGCTTCCGATGAGTACGACAATGAATTCACATTTTATGCCAATGGCGATTATATGGTCAATCCGGTAAATGACGCTGTGCTTGCAGCCTCATTATTTGGCATTTTCGGAGGTGAGCAGCAAGTCGTTAGTATTACTGACAACTTGCTGGGTCTTTGCAGCACAACTTACACGCATCCTGAAAATTCAACATGGACACTTCATGAAGACGATCTCGTTGTGGATGCGGCTCCATATGGAGGGGTGGAAATCCCTGCCAATCATGAAAATGTTACATTCAGCGGACAAAAATGGATTAAACTCTCCGAAGGGGCTTATTTCGGTATTCTCGATTACCCAACCACACGTCAGTTTATTGTGAAATCCATTACGCCGGATGAGATGAAAGTTGCTTTATTCATCTGTGCTTACTGGGCAGATCCTGCCGGTTCAGGCAGTTTCCCGAATATTATGTATCATCTGACATTTGTACCTAAATCATAACCATCAATAAACTAATCGATTAAGAGTAGCTTTAAGTAAGGAAGAGGTTGCAGAATAATATTTAATTAAACTGCAGCCTCTTTTTCTTTATTTCCCTAATTTTATTGTTGTGATACCCGATCCATCCGGATCTGAGTTCTGTTCATCTCTCCCTGTGGTCTGAAATCGAATCCTTCATTAAAACTTCTGAAACCAATGTATTCATTCACCTTCTTAACAAAAAAGATACCCTCCATTCTTCTCCTGTTTCTTTATCTGCCCCTCTTTGGTCACCCTCAAAAGGGAGATCCGGCCGACAGCCTGAAATTGCCTTATAAAACGGTTACAATTCCGATGGATGATGGGGTACTTCTCTCTACCGATATATACCTTCCGAAAAAGCATGGTAACTTTCCTGTTGTTCTGGTACGCACTCCCTACAACAAGCGACTTGAGGAATGGATGGGGAAAGCCTATAAGCTCTTTGGCATTGCCGTGGTAATCCAGGATGTCAGAGGGAGATATGCTTCTGAAGGTACTTTTTACCCTTTCATCAACGAACGATCGGACGGACTGAGCACCCTTAAGTGGATCAGGGAGCAACCCTGGTCGGACGGTACCATTGCAGGGTGGGGAGCGAGTTATGTTGGATATACGCAATGGGCCATATCTGATTCACTGGATTATCTGACACTTCTGCTTACCGGTGCCAGAATGCATGATTTTGTGTATCCGGGGGGCCTGTTCTCACTTCAGACGGCCATCGTCTGGGGCTTCCAGAATGCTTCCGGCGAGTCCACCAGCATCTCTGCCGAAAAACTTCATGATGCGTCCCTTATCCTTCCTATATCTGCAGCGGATGATTCGACCATCCAGGATATTGATTTCGTGAATGATTGGATAGCTCATGAAAGCGCGGATGACTATTGGCGGAAAATGGATTTTAGGGGAATATCCGACGCAGGGATGATCTCCATGGCCGGCTGGTATGATATTTTCCTTACCACGCAGATCAGTGATTTTGAAGCGTTGAATGCTGCCGGTAACAACAATAACCGGCTTATCATCGGTCCATGGTGCCATGGGCCTCAGGCTGAAAAGAATGAGTATGGCGGACTGAAGAAAACCGGGAACCCACGGATGATTTTCAAATATGTCAAAAACGAACTCAAAGGGAAGAAAAACAAGCTTAAGAGGCCCTTCTACGATGAGAAGTACAACCTCTTTATTATGGAGAAGAATGAATATGTAGGTTCTGATGTCTGGCCGCCAAAGGAAACGGAGATTACCCCATATTACATCGGATCTGATCACTACCTGGGAAGCGGTATTCCGCTCCAAAATGGAACGTTTCAATATGTTTATGATCCTTCAGACCCCTATCCGAGTCACGGAGGCACTATCCTTGGCGCGGATGTTGGCCCTGCTAAACAAAATGAAAATACGGGACGCAAAGATCAGCTGGTGTTTGATATGCAGGAACTTAAGGAGCCTTTGATCTTACTTGGTCCGATATCGGCATCTTTATGGCTGTCGAGTGATGCACCCTGTACTGATTTTTTGGTTTGTCTTGAAGACGTATTCCCCGACGGAAAGATCATTAATATTCAGGAGGGAGGTACCAAGGTGACATTTGGCACAGACGATCCACAGAAGACTGATATTTCCGTATGGGCAACCGGTTACCAGTTAAATCCAGGTCACAGGCTGCGTGTTGTCATTACATCAAGCTGGTTTCCCCGTTTTAACCGCAGCCTGAATACCTGTGAACCTTCATTCGACGCTATCGATATGCAGAAAGCCATGCAAAAGGTTCTTTACGGACCAGATAAGCCTTCTTGTATCAACCTTCCGGTATACCATAGTTCAAAATAGTCACCCGCAACTGCCACCTGACGATAAAATCCTTCAACCCATGAAAAACAATGAATCCTTACACCTTAAACCCAATTCATCAGGCAGGGTTCCGGCTTTGTTACTTTTTCTGTCGGGCTTTGTCATCTTTATGGGCATCATTTCGGGAGAGATCTTTTATACACTGGATTTCGACAGTCGCGACCACTACATCAGTGAGCTTGCGGCATCGCTGGTCCCGGGAACACCGCATCCCCAGCCTAGTTCTGCAATTTTTAACTTTAGCATGATCGTAGCCGGTATTCTTATCATTCTGACGGCAGTATTAATTCATCGATATGCTAAAAAACTGTTGTTCACGCTGCCCCTCGGACTCTACGGACTGGGATATCTGGGAGTAGGAATCTTTCCGGGAAATATTGCACCCTGGCACGGGTTTTTCGCCCTGATATTATTTATAGCTGGAGGAATTTCGGCCATTACCGCATACAAAATAGTGCATTCTCCGTTGCGCTTTGTCTTTATGGGTATTGGCATCATTTCCCTCGTCTTTCTCATTGCCTTTAAAGCATTCGTCCCGCTGATGGGAGTAGGCGGGACGGAACGCTGGGCACTTTACCCGGTCGTATTTTTTCTTACAGGTCTGGGCGGTTACCTTGGGGGTGAAAGCCGCAATTTTTCAGGTCAGACTCAACCCTGAGGCATGTCAGGAAGTGTCCAGCCCTCTCTGTAATTATGTTTGATATATTCCTTCGCACTGGCAAGCGCATTGACGGTCTTATACTTTTTGTCGAATGTAGGGTGACCGTCGTGCACATGAAAGTCGTCTGAGAGCAAGAGCTTCAACTCCTCATTCTCCGGAATGTTTGTAAACCTCATGTTTTCACCATCCCATTGCAGGGCTTTGTTGAGACCCTGAAGCCTGACTGCCAGGACTCCAAGCATTACCATTTCGTTGAATGGTCCGGAGTAGCCAAAATGCGAAGAACCTTCGACCCTGTTTTCCGGTGATTCTTTACATGCCCTTATCCAGTCCTGTTCATGCGGTCCATCGGCATAAAACACGTCACCACCGGGGATCCTTCGAAGATATGGTTTAACTTCGGGAACCCGACCTGAAAGCAACCTGCTGTTGTATCCGCCGCAGCCACACATCAGTGTATCTTTTGATCCAATAAACAGGCAGCCTCCAAGACCATCTGCCATCAGGTTCTCACCTTCCGGCAACAGATCGGAAAGGTTTGGAAGCAGACCGCCATCGTACCAGTGTACTTTGACAGGCGGCAGGGCAAGTTTAGGAAGGTTATCGCGCGAAGGGAAGGAGAATTCAACGGTTTCTGCCTGGGGCGCTGATTCTGTATTGATACTTGTAGAGCTTCCTCTGACTTTGTCGGGATAGCCCAGTTTCAGGGCCCGGTAGACCGGGTCGAGGACATGGCAGGCCATATCACCGAACGCTCCGGTTCCAAAATCCCACCAGCCCCTCCAATTCCATGGAGTATAAATTGAATGGTAGGGCCGCATTGGGGCAGAACCAATGAACAGGTCCCAGCTTAATGTTTTCGGGATAGCCATTTGCTCTGTTGGTCGCTCAATACCCTGGGGCCATATCGGCCGGTCGGTCCATGCATGAACCTCCCTGATCTCACCGATCTCGTTATTCCAGAGCCATTCACAGAGCTGGCGCACGCCGTTCCCTGAGTTTCCCTGGTTACCCATCTGTGTGGCCACCTTGTGCTTTGCGGTGAGCTTTGTGAGTAACCTGGATTCGTAAACCGAATGGGTAAGGGGTTTCTGGCAATACACATGTTTTCCCATCGATATGGCTGTGGCAGCAATGCCGGCATGGGTATGATCGGCGGTGGCAACCATTACACCGTCAATGCTATCACCAAGTTCATCGAACATCTTGCGCCAGTCGCGGTACATCTTTGCATCCGGAAAATCCTTGAAACACTGTGCAGCATATTTCCAATCGACGTCACAGAGACCGATGATATTTTCCGTTGCCATACCTTTGAGATTAATATGGCCTTTTCCACCTATACCGACTCCCACAATATTCATTTTATCACTCGGTGCTTTGTGCCCAAGTCCACTGATGACCTTTGAGGGAAGCACGGTTATGCCGGCAGAGAGAAGTCCTGCTTTCTTTAAAAAATCGCGACGTGAATTATCTGTCGTTTTCATGATGGTTCAGAATATGTGTCGATTAAATTTCTTTAAGTTTAATAGATCGGTACCAAACTTTGGTACCATGGTTCTGCAGCGAAATAAATCCTTCATCGTACTTGCCCCAGTCGGGAAAATCCGCCCATTTGCCGCTGTTCTTCAAGGTATTCCATTCGTCTGAATATTTTTCATATTCCACAACTACTTCACCGTTCAGGACCTGAGTAACCTTGTTGCCCTTAACCAAAAGCAGAATATGGTTCCATTCGCCAACCGCCTTGTAAGGTTTAGCCATCGGAGGATACATTGCGTAATTTGCACCATTGATCTGCCAGTCTTCGAGGGGATCCGGCCAATTCTCATGATCGATTATCTGGAATTCGGGACCAGTTTCATATGGATATTTGTATTTCGGGTCCTCTTCAACCTGAAAAATTACGCCGCTGTTTGCTCCAGGGGTAAGCTTGTATTCTAAACTGAGTGCGAAATTCCGGTATTTCCTGTTGGTGATAATGTCCTGGTTTTCGGTTCCGCCCATGCTGTTCATCGTGAAGCTACCGTCTTCAATGGCCCAGCAATCCGGAAATACCGTCATGTTATAACCATGCCAGCCTTCCGGCGTTGTGCCGTCGAACAGCAACTCCCATCCCTGGTCCTTTTCCGATGATGAGAGTGTGTTAGGTGTTGCATTTCCGTCAGTCTCCGCATAGAGGTCTGTAGCTGATGGTGCGCCGGTTTTGCCACAGGAGACAAGTATAGCGGCCATGATGAACAGCAGGCTCTTAAGGGTGATCTTTGTTTTCATATCAGTTATTTTTTGATTTGAAGGATTTGTCGGTTAAAATCTATGATTCGTTGGTTTTTGAAAATAAGAAATACGCTGATTTGATGCACTGAAATTATTTAAATTGTAAAGTACAACTTTTCATTCTTTAAATGAAATATTAAATTACCAGTTGATTTTCAGTGGCATTGGATTTTTCCCGGATGCCGGTGTTCCCTCCGCCAGACAGCGTGAGCACTACTGGCTGATTGGATTTAAAGGATCCACAGGTAAAGTCTGGTATGTCGATGGACGCCGACCTGTTGGCCACCGACCATTCGCTCAGCGGAGCAATACAACTCCAGAGCGCGGCATCGTAGACATTCTGGTCAAGAGGAAGTCCATTACGAAGACAATCGATCAGTCTCCAGTCCATGATAAAATCCATACCGCCATGTCCACCGACCTTCTTTGCCATTTCACCTACCTTTTTTACGATTTCCGGCGTGTACTTTTCCCTGATTTCGGCCATTTCTTCCTCGCCATACCATTCGTGTTTATTTGCGATTCTTTCGGGCTCGGGATATTTGGATGCCATCCCCGCTGTGCCACTAAGGAGGTGGATGCGTGAATAGGGCCGCGGGGAGGTTACATCATGCTGTATCATAATGGTTTTACCTTTTCCAGTTTTTACCATGGTGGTATTCATGTTTCCCCGGTACCCCTTTGTAGCAAATTCGTTATAGAAAGAGTCTTCGCTTGCCAGCTTTGCAGCTGTTTCAGCCATAAGAAAATCATTGCCCGACATGGATATAAGATATTCCATCCTGTCGCCCCTGTTGATATTCAGCGCCTGGCATACCGGGCCGAGTCCATGAGTGGGATAGAGATTGCCATTGCGATGCTGGTTCTGTTTTAAACGCCACATATCGGTATACGCATGTTTGCTGAAATTCAGATCTCTCAGATCATGAAGATAGGCTGCCTCTGCATGAATAAGTTCGCCAAAAAATCCCTGTCTTGCCATATTCAGTGTGAGCAGTTCAAAAAAATCGTAACAGCAGTTTTCAAGCATCATGCAATGCTTCTTAGTCCTTTCCGAGGTTTCGACCAGCTGCCATGCCTCGTCGATGGTGATAGCGGCCGGAACTTCAGTTGCTGCGTGTTTTCCATGCTCCATGGCAAAAACAGCGATGGGGGTATGAAGGGGCCATGGCGTGCAGGAATATACCAGATCGATGTCATCACTTTCACAAAGTGACTTCCATGCATCTTCAGTACCCGAATAACTCTTTGCCTGAGGAAGGCCTGCATCGGTGAGGATCTTTTGCGCTTTGGCAACTCTATCAGGCCTTACATCGCACAATGCCCTGATTTCCACATTTTCTATATTCGTCATCCGCTCTACAGCTCCCGGCCCCCGCATCCCGAGGCCGATGATGCCTATCCTTACTGTTTCAATGGCTGGTGCAGCATAACCACTCATGTTGAAATGCTGGCTGTGGGGGGCTAAGGCTGCTTTTTCAATGCCGGACATCGCCGCTGTCTTTCCACTTTCCTCCTTTGACACACAAGAAGAAAAAGCACCAGACATGATTCCTGCCGTGGCGGCACCGGTGATCTTGAAAAAATTTCTACGGTTCGATTTCATGACAAAAATGTTTATGGTTATGGATTATGGTCAGATTTTTATAAATGTTTTCTTTTTGTACATATACCACATGAGCAGATAAAGAACCAGGAAGCCGCCCAGGTATTTCAGTACATCATACCAACCTCCCAGGGCTGATGTCAGGCCTTTTAAAAAAACTTCAGCCATGCCGGTAAGTTGATGTTCAAAAAGGTGCCAGGCAACGTATCCAAAAATCGCATTGGATCCAAGAATAATCATCCATCGGATACCTCTCTTCATTCCCCATACATCAATAAAGAGGTAGAAAACTGCCAGCATCAGGACGCATATTCCACCGGAAAACAAGACAAATGAACTGGTCCATATTTTCTTAATGATGGGATGCCAGATGCCCAGGAGAAGTCCCAGGGAGATCAGGACAGCACCAAGGACCAGGTAGTTTCTGAATTTTCTGTATTTCCCGGCATGTGATTGCATCATGTACCCCGAGAAGACCCCAAGCATAACCGTGGCACCAAAGTTCAGGGTTGAGATCAGCCAGGTGTAGGTTCCCCAACCGATAAACCGTCCCATCACCAGCTTTTCGATATGGAAAGCTACATTACCGTCAGGATCATAGGCATTCAAAGTAGTTCCATCCACCGGGACAAGGGCAATGATTGCCCAGTATACCAGCAGGAGACCAATGGTAGCCATAACCTGGTATATGACAGGAAGGTACAATACAAAGATGGTGGCGATCAAATACCCACTCGCAATAGCCTGCAATGTATTGGTATAGAAGTGAATGCGATTTATATCATAAGCGAGTAGGTTTCCCTGGACTGCCATGCCCAGTATCCAAAGGATCAGCACCCGTTTTAGGGTATGTATCCAAAGCGGTCTGTCTGATTCCGAAACCGACAACCTTTTTCTGTAGGAATATACCATGGCAACACCTACCATAAACAGGAACAGAGGCATGATGATATCATAGAAATGAAATCCGAACCATTCAACATGGTCCATCTGTGCCTTGAGGAAAGCCGATTGCCGGTTATGAAAGACATTGTCGAGGCTCTTGAACGTCATGTCACCACCCATGATCCAGAACATGTCAAATCCACGCAATGCATCGAGTGAAACTACCCTCTCCTTCGAAAGTACAGTCTTGTTTTTTACATGGAATACTTCAAGATTTCGTATGATGTTTTTAAAGAATGACATTTGCATTTTTTAAGAGTCTGTTTTTCAGTTATTTTAAGATCGTGTCATCACTTCCTGATCCAGAGAAAGTCGATGCCGTTCGCTTTCCCGTGTTCCGGATTTACTGCTGTTAAAACAACCTCATTCCTGCCTGGTAAAAGTGAAAACGGTCCTGAAAAATGGGTGTTGAGTTTTCTTTGTATGGGCTCAGAAAGACTGATGGTTTCGTGCCCGTCAATCATTACCGGGTTGCCATTAACGCGCAGGGAGATCTCGCCTCCCGCGGGGCAGTTCAGCAGGGTAAATCCAATTCTTTTGTCCATTGCGGCGTTGGGACTTTTAAGGATTAATTTCAGCGTTTCCCCGTTTTCTTCCGGTAACCACATTACGAGTCCTTTCCCCGCTGCGATATTATCTGATGTAAACCGCGCATGCGGGTTTTCCGTCATAAGATCTTCTGCCTGGATAAAGCTGAATCCTGCTGATCCTTTCGATGCTACCGGCATCCATTCCTTATAGGTAATATCTGCCAGATCCCCGGATGTTATTTTCGGGTCATCGCAGAGAACACCGGGCAGGGCATAGAAATATGCTATTCTGCCGTAGGAAAATCCGGGTACCTGGCCGTGATGTCCCAGTTCCATGGCGAAATTAAGTTTTGAATTGAAAGTGATGTCATCGAGGACGTGCCAACGGAAGTTGGATGCGTACCCCCGGTTGCCCGGCCCGTCATTCCTTGGCTGACCACAGTACGGGAAACTGAAAATCCGGTCGGACGACCATGAATAGTTGAAGTAATCTTCCGAACCCGTACCGAAGAAGGATGGAAAGGTATCCGTATCCACAAATATTTTTTCATCTCCTTCTCCCCACCAGTTTCCCCATGAGGTTGGCACGTTGCTGGGATTATAGATAAAGGCAGCAATTCCTGCCAGACGGCCTTTTCCTGATGCATCCAGGTAAGGGATATCAGGGATCACACTCTCCGGATCATCAGTGCTCTGAGCAGTGATGTTGTGATCGATCTTCCATCGGGCCATGAAATACATTGATTTTCCTTCCTTCCATGTATAACTTTGCAGGTTTATCTTTCCATTTACAGTAACGTCTTCATCAGAGAGATTCTCAAGTTCAAACTTTGCCTTATCACGGAAAGGCATAACAAACCTGCAAATCAGGGAGCTATCCTCCGCAACGGTGAATGGGAGCGAAACATAGGGATTTATCCCCGGTGCTGCCCCGAAAAAATCGCCCGCCGGAGCACAAACCTGAGGCTCCTTACTATCATCAAACCAGACGCGGAGAACCAGTTTTCGAAGTGTCTGCTCAGGTGTGGTGCATTTCACTTTAAGTGCAAAACGGTATATCGCCTGGCCTCCTACAGGGCTGAACAATATTTTTTTCGAACCGGGAGTAATCGTGTTTTCTGTAGTCAGGACCCGGTAGCTTGGATTGGAAAGCATATCATCCGGATTATTGAAGTGTTCCCTGACCTGTTCCAGCTTCATCCTGATTATTTCGGGATCAGCGTCCCTCCAGCTTTTTACATCAGTTCCGGGAGCATAGAGGCGGACTCCAACGTGATAGAAATGGGTCTTTTTCAGGTTACCTATCCATTCCATCCGACAACTACCGGAAAATGGAACAGGCAGGTAACATGCATCGAACTGTCTGTATGCCTTCTGAAAGGAGCTATCCGCTTCCTGGCCGGTAAGTGCTGCTAGGGGGTTCCAGAATAATTTCGATGCATCGCCTTCGAAAACCGGCGATACGGGATCGTCGATAAACAGTCTGACTTTTCCGGATATACCGGCAGTCCAGAAACGGAGGATTGCGCCAGGACCCTTGATATCGCAGATCAGGTATTCACCCTGTCCTTCAGCGTCTGGTTCTTTTAATATTTCAACAAAACCGGGCTGGGGTTCGTTTCCAAAACCGTCGGAATTGGAAAACCAGCCCGGCAAAGACGAACTGATGCTCCTTCTGTCATAAGATGAGAACTGCACGGTTTTATACCATGGTTCGGGAAGATTTGTCATCCTGCTCAGGTCGGTCATCTCATCAATGAGGTTTTCGGTTGTGACCGTGCGGTCGGGTCCCTTCCCACACTGTGAGAACAAACTGCCGGTGATAAGTAAGACGGCGAAGAACAACCGGTTCGTTGTCAGGTTGGTTTTCATAGTGCAGATCAGTTTTTTTGTTTTTTGAGTGAATGAAAGTAACGCTCAGCATTCTTACAGTAAATTTTATCGACAACCTCGCGTGGTAATTGCAATCCCTGAACATCGGTCACAGAGTCGGTGGCCAGGAATATCCACTGGGACATCCATCCCCTGTGAAGATTTTCCATAGTTTTTTCCGGATCGACTCCCGGAACTGAGTGGACCTCATTATCGGTCCCGTAAAGAATCCTGTCCTGGTACCTGATCATAAATTCTCTTACTTTGTCCCTGTTCTTTCGGGCCTGGTATCTGAGATGATACATTCGGGCTGCGAGATCCACACGCAGATTGGGGAAGCTGTCCAGGCGTGAGGCAAGTGAATCTACGTTCCATTCAAGGCTGGCAAGGTGGGCACCGGTAAAATCAAGCCGGGGATGCTTTTTCAGAAGTTGATCACGGGCATGAATCTGTTGCCCGTATCCGGGGATTTCGGGATGACGGTACATGTAATATTCCGGGTTATTTCTATAATATACAACATCCGACGGATCCGTCATTTCTTCCTCAGGAAGCCAGCAATCCCGCGGTTCCCCAAGGTGACCCATAACCGGAATCCCATTGTCCTCAAGATAGTTGAAGATGGGGTCGAAGGCTGCATCATCGATCATGATGTATTTCCCATTTTCATCCCTGAGTGTCATGCCGATATTCTTCCATATTTTGATACCGGAGGCACCCTCGTCAATGCATTGATTGATACGTGCGATGGTTTGGTCCGCAAAGTCTGGCGTACCGAAACTATCGACCGAGAATGTTCCAAAAAAAGCAAACTGATCAGGAAAATGTTGATGAACCGAATCGGAGATCCTGAGTTGTTCATCGATGGTATTCTCCCAGTCCCAGTTTGGTGACAGGAGCCTGAAATTTTCTGATACAGCGAATTTCATGTACCTCATGTCGAGTGTCAGGTAGTGAAAATGCACATCGATTTTCGGGACATTTGGGTAGTCGGAAGCCTTATAAAAGGCCGGCTTTTTATGGCAGGCGGAAAAGAAGGTTAGAACAGTTATCGACAGGAAGAGAAGCAGACCTCTGGTATTTTTCATTTTCCGGTGTTTCAGGGATGCTGTTGAAAATCATCACTACTCAGGGCGACGGGTCGTTGTACGGCTTGAATATCAGGCTCTATGTCAGATTCAAAGGGCGTCATTACATACCAGTAAGCGGTAAGGGCATAGTTGATACGGACATCGGCCCAATGCCATAATTCAATATTAGAACTGATTGATGTATGGAAAGGGATGGCGTCCAGGGACCGGTGTCTCATATTAACGGTGATGCCGCCTTCGTTTGTATTCCCTTCATTGCCATTACCAACCGGTTGGGAGAGAAACGGATGAGAAAAACTCTGTGGCCGTCCAAATGCATATCCGTAGTAGTCTTCAGAACCGGTGCCAAAACTTGAGGGAAACGATTCGCCGTCAACAAAAATTTTCTCGTCTCCTTCGCCCCACCATTCATAGGAAGTATTGAACAGATTTATCTGATCACCAACATATAGACCTTTCCCTTTGATATTGACAAAGTTCAGGTCGAGGTAAGGTTCATTATCCTTTCTTGTTTTTACATGATGGTATTCATGCCAGGAAGCGCCGAAATACATACTTCGCCTGGTCCACTGGTAGTCACTAAAGCCGGCTTTTCCACTAATTCTGATGCTTTTTTTGCCGTAATTGGTAAATTTTAAGCGGCATTTATGTTGAAAAGGCATCAGCCATTCCGAGACCATCCGGCCTTCCGGATCTGTACGGTTCATCCAGGTACGGTGGGGCACCATGCAATATCCTGTTCCAAAAAAGTCACCGATCGGAACCCAGACGGTTTGTATCCCGTCAAATGTTGCGGAAAATACGGTGGATCTCAGTGCCTGTACGCTGTCGATGGAGGAAAGGTTTAGGCTTAAGTAACTGATGGCTTGGCCGGTACGGGAGATGTCGAGGAAAAAGGAATCGAGTGGCTGGATCTCCTGATCAAAATTGGTGATCTCGTAAGGAATCTGTCTGTCTGACAGGAGCTCACAGTTTGTTTTATCAATCAGTTTCCTGGCGTCTGTCAACATTTTTTTATTGAAGCTCTTTATCGTTGTCCCCGGCACATACTCCCGGTATGCGATATTATAGAAGACATCGGGGAAGTAATTCCCGTTTTCGGTAGGGGAGAGGCTGTTGCATTCGTACGTAATCTTACAATGGGTGGAGAACGGAAGTGGCAGATACAAATTGTGATCCATATCCCTGCCTTTTTCATTCACAGGTACACCTTTATGGACCGAAACGGCCAGAGGGGGAGAGGCGAGGGCGTTTCCGCTAAGGATCTCATCCGGACGGCCTTTGATCGAAGGGACACTGTCATTATCCATGTAAAGCCGTATGATTCCGTCCTGTGCAATATAAAAAGTCATCCACCAGCGAACAATCGTCCCCGGGCCGTCAGCATCGAACATGACGAACTCGCGGCGTCCATCATTTTCTTCAACCCTGAGGAAATGTGACATGTCTTCATTGGCAAACCATCCTTCCGTTGCGGGAGAGACTGAAGCCGGATTGTGGCTACTGAACTGCTTCAGCTTGTATTGTTGTTCAGGAAAGTAACTCAGGTTGTCACGTTCGGTCATTTCGTTAAGCAGTTCCTGTAAGCCCTTTGGTTGATTGCAACCGAAGAGTATCACCATGCCAATGATGGCTGTCCATGCCGGTATCCGTAGTGCTACATTTCGCATAGTCCCTGGTTTTGAATCATTTAGTGACCCTTACATTCTTTGATGGAACAGTTAATGTTGTCACGATGACCTCTATATTGAGGATGGAGACCGCTCCCGGGAAACTACACCGGGAGCAGCTTTAAGCCTCCAGATTAGTTCCAGCCTGGATTTTGCACCAGGTTTTCATTCAGTGTGATTTCGTCGCTTGGTATCGGTGACAGGTAATCACGTTCAGGATCAAAACCGAAGCCGTTGGGTAGAATTACCTGGTAAGGATCAATTAGTCCCTGCCCGTCAACAAAAAGGTTCTCACCTACGACAATGCTTGGATCTCCGTCAAAATTGTAATAGGTACCTTCAAGATTTGACCCTATATACCTGATTCCTCTGGGTCGTTGATTAGTGATCAACCTGTGTGCTCTCCATCTGGCGAGGTCGTCCCAACGCATCGATTCAAAGGCAAGTTCGATCCGTCGTTCACGCCGGATCTCATTGATAGCCGGGCTCAGTTCCGGGAAGTCCCAATCCGGATCGGTGGTGATGTTGTTCAAATCCATATGAATCATTCCGACCCTGTCGCGGATTTCATTTATGGTAATATCGATGTCGGCCTGCGTGATGGTTCCAAGTTCTGCCTTTGCCTCGGCATAGATAAGCAGTGCTTCGGTATATCTGAAAATTATGGATCCCATCCATCCGCCTGCTCCGGTTTGCTGTGAATATTCGGTATTTGCCCCTTTATACATGCAATATCCTGTAGTAGCACGGAACTGTCCGACACCGTCGAGCGAAGGCTTACTGAATTTCATGCAATCACGCCGGGCGGGGGATTGATGGTTTGATCCGTTCCGGGCAGGAAGATCGACTGAGCCAGCCGGGGATCCCTGTTTCAGGCCTCGAGCGAGAGCGAATCATTACCCATGAATAGGGGGCTTACGGACACTGGTTTTCCATCGGTACATAGATAATCGTCCACAATGCTTTTGGAAATCCCGATGTCGCCGGCACCAAAGGGCAGGTACTGTCCCAGGTAATGGAAAATGCCGAGATTGACATCATATTTCTTCCACATCAGAACCTCGGGATTGTTTGTGTAATCAAGCTGGTTAAACAATGACCAGTACTCTTCACCTGCGGGACCTTGATACAGGCCGGCAGTTCCCGTCTGCATCAGCTGCCAGGCGGCATCGGCGGCTTGTTGGATGAAGGAAGTATCCATTTTCTCCCTCTACGCCAAATACCGTATTCTCATGGTATTTTTCCCAGGTACCTTCATAGAGGCAAACCCTTGCCTTCATCAGTAATGCTGTTTCCCTGTTCAATCTGAATGGCTCAGCAATACTTTCTCGGCTTCAGGTTCGCAATGGCAAAATCGAGGCATGCAATGATGGAGTCAGCTACTACCTTTCTGCTGTCGCGTGGGTTAAATAATTCCGGGGAATATGTACTCAGTGCATTTGAAAACCATGGCACGCCGCCAAAGGTCTTCAGTTTCTCGAAAGTATAAAAAGGCCTTGAAGAATTTCACTTCACCAATATAAATGCGGCAGTTGAGGGTATCTTCAAGATTTTCATAACAATGGTTAAGGAAGTAATTTGCCTGGCGGATATTGCTCCAATCCCAGCCTTCACCGCTTGAGGGAATGGTACGGATCCCCGACAATCGTTCGTCGGGAACGGCCTGTACGAGGTTATCGCTGTTTTTTTCGTCCCAGAAGGTGCCTCCACCATAACCGCTGTGTGAGGGTAGGAGTGAATAAAATCTATTGGCATAGAGTTTCAGGTGGTCGGCAGTTTTGAAATACTCCTGCGGAGAAATTTCATCCAGTGGATATCGCTCAAGAAAATCTTCTGAACAGGAGATGCACAGGAGAAAACCGCAGATAACGTATAGTATTGGATATTTTTTCATGGTTCCGGATTTTTGGGTTAAAAGGTTACAGTCAGGCCTGCGGAAACAACTTTCTGCAAGGGATACAATGTTCCGCTTCCAAAATTTCCCCCGGTAGCTTCCGGGTCAAACATCGAGATGAGTTTTGTGAATGTCAGCAGATTTTCTCCCGCCATATAGACCCTCAGACGACTGATGTGAACTTTTGTTGTCAGAGCTGAAGGTATGGAATATCCGAGTTGTACCGATTTTAGCCTGACGTAGGCCCCATTCTGAAGGTACCGTGACTGCACCTGATGATTTTTAGCACATTTTTCAAAATATGGACGTGGCCAGTATGCATCGGTATTTTCCTCTGTCCAGTAATCCATATGCTCCTGAAGTCCAATATTCCACCACTTATTACCCACGATGCCCCAAAAGAGGGATCCGTCAAGGGCAAGATCCCTTTTTGCAACTCCCTGCCAGAACATGTTAAAATCAAAGCCTTTCCAGGCTGAACCCAGGATCAGACTCATGGAATAGCGGGGTGTCGAATTTCCGATAATTGAGAGATCACCATGATCATCTAAGGTATTTTTACCAATATTGATCTTTCCGTCATGGTTGAGGTCCGCGTAGTTCACGTCGCCGGCACTCCATGTTTCCTGTGACAGAAATGACTGATCGTGGGAAGGGTCCTGAGCCTGGGCGTCTGATTCAAACAGGCCTGTAGTTGTATAGCCCCATATTTCACCTAGTTCAGCGCCTTCATATAAGGCACTGCTAAGCAGATTTTTGGGGTTGTAATATTTCGTGATTGTAGACCTTGCATCAGACAGCATGAATTTGGCGGAGTAGGCCAGCTCACGGAAATTGTCGCGCCACTCGACAACAAATTCAAATCCTTTTGTTTTCAGTGATGCATTATTGGACCTAGGGACCTCCGTGCCGAGCACTGTCGGATAGGATTCAGCCGGGCCGAGCATATCGTAGGTATTTCGAATGAAGTAGTCGAAAGAAACATTAAGCCGGTTCTTCAGAAATCCTGCGTCAATACCGGCATTCGATGTTTTCACCTTCTCCCAGGTTATCCCCGGACTGATCAGTCCGGCCATCCCTACATATTTTAGAAGTTCGTTACCCATAATATACGGGAGATTTGTGTAGATGGGAAGTCGTGGGATATAGAGGTTATTTGCCACATCCTGGTTCCCCAGAGCGCCATATGAAGCCCTCAGTTTCATAAAATTGACAAATTTCGATATCGGGCTCCAGAAGGATTCCTTCGAAATAATCCAGGCAGCAGAAGCTGACGGAAACAGTCCCCAGCGGTAATTGGTGGGGAATTTGGATGAGCCGTCATATCTGGCAGCGAGTTCAAGCAGATAGGTTTCTTTCAGGTTATAATTAAAACGACCGAAAAAACTTCGTGTCGAGGAATGACCCATCTCGCCCTGGTTTTCCTGCCGGCCTATCGCTGTCTGCAAGGAAGGTACTGCGTCGCTGATCAGATCGTACCTCTTGGCAACACTCATATTATATTTGAGTAATTCTTGTTCAAAACCTGCCATGAGTGTGAAGTCATTTACACCAATCTTTTTATTATAGGTTGAATATATGTTTGGAGAATTATAGGTACTCTCGTAGGAGAATACTTCAAAGCTGTTGACCGGCCGAAGTGGGGCCTGCAACCCATATGCATCCGTGGCGTAAACCTTCGCGTCGTGATTTGTATATCCGGATGGGTTCATCTTCCACCGGTAATTGGCATAAATGGTCCAACCTTTAAGAGGCTGAATCTCAATACCGGGAATGAGTGTATAATCGTTCTGATTTTCTTCATACCTGCCACCCCGTTCCAGCCACAGTTGAACTGCCTCGCCCGAAAGGCTTCCATCAGGGTAGTAAGGCGCGTTGGTAGACCACTGCCGCGACAGATTGTAATAAAATTGACCTTTATTGTAACTCGGCCGGCTAATATTTGTGCGACTAAACTTGCTTAAGAAATTAAATTTCATCCATCTGTTTACCTGGGTGTTCACCTTTGCATTGATGGTGTTCCTGAAATGGCTATCCTCACCAAATTTGAGCAATCCTTCCTGGTTGAAGGTGGAGCCGGAGATAAAGTATTGTGTTTTATCATCACCCCCACTAATGCTTAAATTGTGGGTACTATTGGGTACCCATGTTTTATAGGATTCCTTATACCAGTCGGTATTCGCCCAGCTGCCGTTAAAACTCAGCCAGTACTGTTTGTTAAAAGGTGCAGGGATGGTCCAGTAGTCAATTTCGCCCGACTGGTACTTCTTCATATAATCAATGATAACGTTGATAAACAATGGCTGATTGCCATCATTGATGGACGCATCATTGAAATATTTAGCCAGATCGAGGGAATTGAGGGAATGTGGAACAATTGTAGGGGTGGCGAAGGAAAAGTTATTGGAGTACGTAACTTCTATTCCGTCTTTCCTTCCTTTTTTGGTGGTTATCAAGATGACGCCAAATGCTGCGCGTGCACCATAAATGGATGAGGCAGCCGCATCCTTCAGTACAGATATACTTTCGATATCTTCGGGATTCACCTTATAGATATCCTGTTCAATACCATCGACCAGGACATAAGGCTGCCCCCCGTTGATCGACCCCTGACCTCTGATATTCATGAGCATTCTCCCCCCGACTTCCCCACCATCATCCCCGACAGTAATATTGAGGTTCGGTGCCAGACCCTGCAGTGCCTGGGTAAGGTTATTGACTGGCCGGTTCTGTATGGTTTTTGAAGTGACAACATCCACAGCGCCAGACAAATTCACCTTCTTTTGTGTTCCGTACCCGATCACAACCACTTCATCCAGGTTTTTCAAGTCCTGGATCATCTGAATATCAATGAGCAGCCTGCCTTCCACGGTCACTTCCTGATCGAGGTAACCAATGTAGGAGAATATCAGCGTGGCATCAGATGAACCAACTTCGATGGAGTATTCACCATTCATGCCTGATATGGTACCGGTGGTTGTACCTTTAATGGTAATATTCACACCCGGAAGACCTGTGCCATCCTCTGATGCGGTTACGGTACCGGTCACTCTAAATTTCTGAAGAAGAGGACCTGAAAGACTTGCTGCCGGAACGGGTATTGCCGGAATCAGGCAGAAGATCAGGACAATCTTCAATATGATTCGGATACCCGAGGGGGACTAAACCCGGAAAGAAAACAGATTTTTTTTTCATAGCGGTTATTTTTAGGTAAGGTTCTTTTCACTTGGTCATTAATTCTAAACAACATCCTCAATTCTATAAAGAGGACGAAAGATGCTGAATCGATTAAGCAAAAAATCCTGAGCAATCCTACCCGCACAATAAATTTTGGTAATTCTGTTGGTCTTAGTTGCCAGCTAAACCAATCGGGAGATATTCGGTTTCCTCTAAATTTTCAAGTACATCCGATCGGTAAATGAGAGCTTCCCGTAATTTTTTTTCAGAAAGCATATTCAGCTGATCGCCAATATGTTTGTTTCCCTTCTGTGTCGCATTTCCATAGCTTAGGAGGACTTTTGCCCTTACTTTGTCTCCGAATTCCGTGATGGCTACGAACGTCTCACCCGCAACGGCCACTTTTTTGTTATTCCCGCCATCGGCAAAATAAATCGTTCTGAATATGCCGTATTCACCGGGTCCGCCATTTGCAGGAAGGTCCATGTTGTTCATCCTGAAACGGTATACTTCACCCCATGGAACATCGAGAGAGCCGTATCTTTCAATTACCTCCAATGCTGCTGCATGGAGCATATCCGCGGCGCGTTTGGGATCACTGATCCCGTCGGGTGTTGATGCAGGATGTTCAGGGTCCCAATGGATTTCAAACATGTCACTCCTGACCTTGTCCCACCAATTGGCAAAAAGTACTGCTCCCCGGCTTGATACCTCGGTTTTTTTATCCCAGGCTTTAAGGACTTTGACGGCTGCCAACGACAGACTATCGGGATATTTCCCGACGGCAATTATCAGGTCGTCCAGAAATCGGTAAGCGGACTCCATCCCGGTATTTAGCTTAATATCAGTCAACTCCCCGAAAGTTACCGACGACTTATCCTTAATCATATTTAATGCTCGCTGTGGCCGTAATAAAATCCCACGCGGGGCCATATATGGTGGATAGTCTTCTGGTTTTAACACAGACGGAAAGGTGCAATTCCAGGGTGGGTCGTTACAATTTTGAATGAAGCCAGCGTCCGGATTTAATATTTTCGGCAAATCAGCGTAAGGATGGATGCTGTCCCAGATCAATGTTGATTTTGTTCCATCGATGGTGCCTCGCCAGAAGGCGAAATCGCCGGTTTTTCGCACCGGTATGTTCCCGTTGAACAAATAGAAGATATTTCCATCCCTGTCGGCGTATATCACATTGAACATGGTTGATTGCATCATTTTCAACGCTGACTCAAATTCGTTAAAATTCCGGGCTTCTGCCATCCTGTGATACTCTTCCAGGATTGCCGGATTTTCAAAACCTGCAATTCTTACAGCATAGGCTTTAGATTCATTCTCTGCAACAACAGGACCATGCATGGAGTATTTGAAGGTAACAGGATGGTCGAGTAAGGTACCGTCCTTCTGTCTGATCTTCAGCACTGCAGTTTTGGTATCAAAGGGGACTGTTTTTCCATCCAGGATATAGCCATCACCTGCCAGGGTAAGTTCATACCGGTCGGAAGCATCGAGTGGATTCACCGTGTAGGCCCATCCCAGGTTATCATTAAAGCCCATTGTCACTGACGGTGTGCCGACAAGGCAAATACCGTAGACATTAAATCCACTGGTGTTAAGGTTAGCTTCAAACCAGGTAAAGAAATCTGACCAGGGTAAATGGGGGTTAATGATAAGCATTGATTTTTTTGAGGCTGATTTTGATGGGGCGATAGCGATAGCATTGGAACCTGCTGAACCTGATCTCGCGGAGGCAACTATATCTTCAGCAGCCACAAATTCAAGGCTGGTGATTCGGATGGTGTGAGCGAGGACATCGGTGGAAGTCACAGGCAATACCGGTTTATTTTTATCGTCGATAGCTTCCGGATGATTTGTTGCATACTCGTTCAGGCCTTTCGTAAATGCATCGAGGTATCCCCTGAATTCGGGGTTCATCTCCGTGTAGACTTTAGCCGCTTGTTCAGGGACGTTAAAAAGCCGGATCTTCATATCCGACGTAAGGTACTCTTCACCCATATATTCTGCGGCACGTCCCCTTGCCTGGCCGTACAATTTAAGGATAAGATTTGCATGGTTATGCATTTGTGCCCAGCCAAAAGCCCGGTACATTTCGCTCCTTGATCCGGCGTATATGTGTGGTACCCCATAGTTATCCCAGAGGATCTCGGTCTGGTTGCTATGAGGAACTGAGTCACAGGATAACACCGAGAACATCAGAAAGGCAGCCAGGGTTTTAATTTTAAAGGAAAGGCTGGTAACGGGTAGAGATTTCATGTATTTATTTTCAGATTAAGTGACCCTGCGATTCCGTGATACAATTCCTGAATAATAAGCGATAATGATAAAAGCAATGGCAGGCACCCAGTAAGCCAGTACGATATTTCCTGCCTGATCTGAGACGATGCCCTGGATTTGTGTGAGAAATGCTGCACCTGCAATGGCCATGATCATTCCCGCACCGCCGATCTTGGTGTCGTCACCCAGCCCTGCGATTCCAAGGCTGTAAATCGTAGGAAACATTAATGACATACAGCCTGAAACGCCAATAAGTGCATAGATCCCAATGGGGCCGTTTACATAAATGGCAGTTATACAAAGCGCAACGGCAATTACGGCCAGGGATGTCAGAAGATGTCTTGGTCTGATAAAATTCATGAGGCCGGTACACAGGAAACGGAATATAACGAATAGGATCAGTGACATAATATAATATGTTGCGCCGGCCTGTTCTGCGGTCCTTGGCAGCAGTGCAGTCAGACCAATTGCCTCGCACACGTTGTAAAATCCTGCAGCCAGAGGTTCAACGCCACGTAATGCTTTTATTATTTCCGAAGATGAAGCGTCTGTACCCAGTTGTGCGATCACCGCATCCAGATGCAGCTGCTGCATGGCGTACCTGATGGTAAATGACCACACGGCAATCTGCGCGCCAACATAAAAAAACTGTGCAATTACAGCCCATACATAGTTCCTGTTCTTTTTAAGACGTCCGAAAGTTCCGATGAAGTCAAGGTTTTTATCATCTTCCTTCAGCTTGGGCATTCTTGTGAAATAGATGGCCAGCAGCAGCAAGACCATGATAAGGCCGATGGCTACATAGGTCATGGTTACCGCATTTAACTCGACACCCTGGATCTTTTTCAGCTCTGCGATAGGAATGGTATTTCTCTCATCTGCGCTCATGATATTCAGGTGCGACAGCACAAATACCTGGCTGATTACCACGCCGGTAATTGCTCCGAAGGGATTGAAGGACTGAGCAAAGTTGAGTCGTTGCGTCGCCGTTTCCTGCGGACCTATGGCACAAACGTATGAATTTGTCGAGGTCTCAAGAATGGAGAGGCCTGCAAAGAGTATAAGGATGGCAAACAGGAACATCAGAAAGCTGAGGCTGATGCTCGTCTGAGACAAAAGCATAGCCGGGTAAAACAGGAAAGCACCTGTGGCATACATTCCTAGTCCGAGCATTACACCCGACTTATATGTATACTTCTTTATGAAGAGCGCCCCCGGAATGGCGAATAAACCGTAACCAAGCAGGTAACAGGCAACCTGGATCCACGCCGTTTTCGAGTCGGTCAGGCTCATGATTCGTTTAAAGGCCGCGAGCATGGTGTCGGTGAGGTTGTTGGGAATAGCCCATGCAAAAAACAAGGTAGAGAGAAGAATAAACGGCAGAAGGATGCCTCTGGGGATGATACGGTGTTTTTCCATATGTTTGAGAAGTGAGATTATTCGTAACTATACATCAGCAATTTATCTGTCCCTGCATCAGACATTTTCACTTTAGATTCAGGCAGGGGTTACTTACCTCCCGGGAATGCACTGGTGACCTCATCCAGCGATAATCCGAAAAGTTTTTCCGTAATGTCATTCAGTTTATTCTCATCGCCGGAAATATGGAAGATACGTTGTGTATGTGAGATTGTTTCTCCCGGAGGAAGAAGTGCGGCAGGGGAGGAGCTTTCGATCTCATAGAACGGTCCCATAATGGATCCGTCCTCCACAGGCCCGTCGTTATATGAGTTCACCACATCTCCGCTCAGGGGATCATCCTGCTGCCCCCATTTGGAATTCACATATTTTGCCGGCGTACCAGGCATTGTATAGGTAAGAAGCGTCAGGACTTTGTTCACAGGATCGTAGCTTCCGCAAAACGGCATAGCCCGTTGGGGTGAGATGCCAATCTTGCTGCGCCAGGCACCATCTGTCTTAAAGAAGATCATACCTTCTTTCGTCAGGAGACGGTCTGGAGGAACTTTCCCGAAATAGTCATCGGTAACGATCAACCCTTTGTCATCACCGGTTTTAAAAGGAATAAAGACGACGCCTTTTTCCGAAGGGTTGAACATGGAGAGCATCCAAATTGAGAGGATGCCGGACGAAGTGTTCCATTCCTCCTGTCCTTCATTCTTAAGCGTGTTTTGCGATTGGTAGGCAACAAACGACAGTGAATCATCCAGCTTCATGCCCAGGATCTGTTCAGCCTGCCCGCGGGAGAGAATGCTGACAGTTCGCTGGATACCTATATGCATTGGAGCCCCGGAAGCATTGGTCAGGGTGAAGTCCTTTTTGAAACTCACCGACTGATCGGTTTTCGAGACCAGGTCAAACGGCTCAGTGTCCAGTTCTTTTGGAACTACCCAGTTGGAGAAAACCTGTTCTGCTCCCGGCTTAAAATAGATAGAGAAAGGTCCGCCTTCAGGCCCCAGCCATATCCTTTCTTCTCCACCGTACGGATTGAACTGATCACTTTTTTCGCCCGATTCAATATATGAATAGTTGATCCATCCAAAACTTGCTCCTTCATTGCCTTTTGCAGAGCTCGTCATCACTCTGCCCTGGTACTCTGGAACGAGTAGCACCTTTGCCTGGGATGCCACATCTTTTAATTCGAGGGTTGTGATATTTTTTCCGGCGAAAAATGCAGCATCATAGCCGTAGCTGCCTTTTTTATATGTATTATTCATCTGGCTTGAATTTTTAATTCCCGGGCCTGAGCAGGCCAACATGGTCAGCAGTGATACAAAAACTGCTACGGTACAAATACTTTTAACAATACGTGTCATCATTTTTAATCAGTTTAAAGATCATCATGAATAGACAGGACCATAAATTTGGCATGCCCTGAAATCGGCACCTTCCGGTTCGCTTCCAAAGGCAGTCCATGCACTGGGACGAAAGATGGATTCATCGGAAACATTATGCATACATACCGGGATCCTTAACATGGAAGCGAGGGTAATCAGGTCAGCACCGATGTGACCGAAGGATATGGCTCCATGGTTAGCACCCCAGGCCGCCATAACCGAGTATACATCCCTGAATGGCCCTTTTCCGTTTGTTCTGGGTACAAACCAGGTTGTTGGCCATGTGGGGTCTGTTCTTTTGTCAAGTGTACTGTGGACTTCATCCGGTAGTTCGATAGTCCATCCTTCGGCCAGCTGAAGTACGGGTCCGATACCTTTCACGATATTAATACGGCACATCGTGACTGGCATCTGTGCGGCTGTTTTAAACTGGGATGAGAATCCGCCTCCCCGGAAGTATTCCTTGTTTCCCGGGCACCACAGGGTATTTTTCAGACATTTTTCAACTTCATCAGGCTTGATGTCCCAGAACGCTTTCATGACTGGATTGCCGTCTGCATCCTCTTGTCTCGCAGTGGCATCCAGGGTGGTTGATCCTGAATTGATCAGATGGATAAATCCGTTGGCTGCCAGTCCGGTCAATTCGATTCCTGTAACTCTTTTCACCGATTCCGGGCTCCAGTATGTCCGGACATCGGAGAATATCTGTGCCGTATTGGTGAGCAGGTGGCCAAAAAGCATTGAAGCACCATTCAGGCTGTCATTTTCAGTGGCAAAAATGAAGGGCTGGCGGATGCCGTTCCAGTCGAAGGATGAATTGAGAATGGCTTCCGTGAAATCGCCGTTGGGATAGTAATCGGTCCATTGCCGCTGACCCTGGAATCCGCCGGCAATAGCATTATGCCCTCTTGCTTCCTCACCAAATCCAAGATCAGCAAGTTTTGGATTTCCGATAAGCATATCCCTTGAGATAAGGGTCATCTTGACAACAATTTCCCACTCCCAATCTTTTCTTTTCCTGTCGGAGGGTGTTTTGTTCGGGTCCGGTCCTTCCTTACAATTTTCCTTTGTCCATAGCATTGCCTGTTCATATTCATCCTTATCATAGATTTCCTGGTCGATTCGTCTGAGAATTTCCGTCATATCCGCGAATTCGGTTCGCATCCCAAGGTAATCCTGAAAGAAGGCCGGATCTACGGTTGAACCCGCTATGCCCATTGAAGTGTATCCCAGGGAGAGGTACGATTTACCTTTCATCGTGGCTACTGCCAGACCTGCTTTTACAAAGCGGAGGATCTTCTCCTGCACGTCCTCAGGTATCGACTGGTCTCCGGCGTCCTGCACATCCCGGCCGTAGATGCCAAAAGCGGGCAGACCCTTCTGGCTGTAGCCAGCGAGGGCGGCAGCAAGGTATACTGCGCCGGGGCGTTCTGTGCCGTTAAATCCCCATATCGCTTTCGGCAGAAGGGGGTCGGCGTCCATCACCTCAGTGCCGTAGCACCAACATGGCGTAACGGTTAAGGAAACTCCTACACCTTCCCTGGAGAACAGGTCGGCACAATGCGCAGCATCTGCAACACCACCGATGGTTGTCTCTGCAATGATACATTCAACTTTCTCACCGGAAGGAAATCTCAGCGACTCTTCAATAAGGCGGGCTGCAGCCTTGGCCATATTCATGGTCTGAGTCTCAAGCGTTTCACGCACTCCTTTTTCACGGCCATCAATAACCGGTCGTATACCGACTTTTGGCAATCTTCCAATTAATCTGTCTGCCATAGTATATTGTATTTTTTAAATAAAATAAAACATCGTTTTTTTTATTTCCTCAGTTTATCTCCAGTTCTTTCCAGGAAGGTAACCTGGGGAAGCTGGCATGAGGTTCGGTTTGGTACCAGAAACATACCGATGAGATATCAGAATGTTGTGGCAGATAGCGGCCACCCTGCCGCCACCCCAGATCCTGGATGGTTATTTTCAGGTCTTTGTCAAAACGAACAGGATCCATAATATGCCATCGATAGAGACCAAAACGTTGCTGTGAATGATAGGTGCCGTCGGGTCTGATGACCTGGTGAAGTCCGGAATACGGTGTGCAGAATTCTGTGTACTGTCCGTCACGGTCGAAATTATATGAGCCGCAGAAATAATCCTCGGTTCCGGTACCGCAAATTGTCGGGAATTTTGTATCGCCGTCGATGAAAAACTTAATTTCACCTTCGCCCCACCATCCGTTGTTGTGTACCCCCCATGCAAGATATACACCAACATATTGACCTTTCCCCTTGATCCCGTCCACGATGGTATAGTCGGATGTTTCGTCCGGATTTGATCGGTTGAACCTGGCATGGAAATAGCCGGCATCAGCCGGTACATCAGTAAGTGTATAATCGACCTGGTAGAAAAGGGTCATGGCATCACTATCGTTGATGTTCTCCATGGTTATCCGGCATTTCTTGCGGAAGGGCATGGTCCAGTAGCAGTTAAAGGCACTTCCCGGATTGACACAGACCGCCAGTGATGTGAGTTTTGCGTATGTGTTCCATCCCATTCCGAAGAAATCACCTACCGGGCATTCGACCGATGGTTCCTTCTCATCGTCCCAGTATATGCGAAGGATGGAGAAACGCCAGTTACCGGTCGGAGTCATCCAGATATGCTGAATGGCTCCAGGGCCTTCTATTTCAGCCATGGTGAATGTCTCACCAGGATTGATTTTGACAAAGGGGTTGACTTTCCAGCCCTGTCCCAGGTCCCTCGAAGCTCGTGAAGCATTTGCGGTATTTACGGGGCTGTTTTCTGAAGGTACGGCCATGCCACCTTTACTTTTTTCACCGGTATAGTTTTCAGGACTTATGGAGCGTGTCTTTGCATTAGACAAACGATAGAGGTTGCCCATGTTCATGTCAAGTCCATTGAAATCACCCTGTTGGCCAAAAGCCAGAAAAGGGAAACACAATGCGATAAGATAAATGAATATTGTCTTTTTCACGTCGGTTAGTTTTATGATTTAATATTCAAATAATCGATTAAGCAAGTCCGGCTCCGTCAACATTTAACAGAGTTTCTTATGACAAGATCCGAACTGAGGATAATTTGAGTGATCTTAGTGGAACCATTGATCAAATTCAACAAAACGGCAAACGATTCTTTGCCCATTTCTTCCAGCGGTTGTTTAATAAAACTCAACGGTGGATTATAGATGTCGAAGATCTCACCTCCGTCAAAGCCAATAAACGCCAGGTCGTCAGGTATTTGCAGACATCTGTTCCTGGCACAGAACAAACCGGCAACAGACAGGGCATTCGTGGCAAACAATATGGCGTTGTGATTTTTTTTGCTAAACCCGATGTTATCAAAGACAACGTCCATATCCTTCTGCCCGTATTCGTATCTGATCTCCCTGACACTGATGTTTGCCGAAAGCCCATTGGTTTCCATAGCTTCCATATAACCACGTAGGCGCTCACGCATGTGAATGAGGGTGGATTTATACGCGACCATCGTAATGCACTGGTAGCCTTTGGAGATCAAATGGGCTGTTGCTTCATAAGTGGCCTGGTAATTGTCGAGAACGATGTAGCTTGTATTGATCTCCGGGAAGAACCGGTCAACAAGAACCAGTGGGACCTTCCGCCTTAACAGGAATTGTATCTGTTTCACCGACCCTTCGGATGGTATTATGATGAAGCCGTCAACCTGCCGGTTTAACAGAGTTGTAACGAGAGATTCCGATTTTATGGCATCTTCATCACAACTCCCTAAAATCACAGTGAAGCCTTGCTTTGTCGCTTCATTTTCAATGATCCTTGCAAGATGACCGAAGAATGGGTTGGCAATATCGGCCAGGATCAGACCAATGGTCTTCGTCGAACGCATCCTGAGACTTCGGGCGATCTGATTTGGCTGGTAATTCAATTCCTCGGCTGCCTCCCGAATCTTTCTAATCATCTCCGCACCTACACGCTTTTCCTTTTCCTGCCCATTCAACACATAGGAAACTGTGGCGATAGATACACCTACCTTATCTGCAATATCTTTCATCGACACCCTTTGCTGCATAGCTTCTCCTTTACTTACACAATAATGGATTTTCTTTCCCTGAACATGATTTTGTCAAATATATGCTTAAACGTTTAAATTATCAAATGAAAATTGGATTTATTTTTTTCTGTGGCCGGAAGAAGTATCGCTGAAATGCTGTGAAATTTTATTCCTTATCATGCCTTTTACCCTGTTGGAAAATGTCTGAGGATTCCATAATAGAAAATTGATATCAGTTCAAAGGAAGCTTTCATTTCTGTATCTATTTTTCGACCTGATTCCTTGGAAGAAGATTAAATTATGTTGTAGTTTTGACCTTACGCAGGCTTTGAGCCTGCTGAGCTTTCCGTTCAAAATACATTCTGTTATGAAATATTTACTTCTCATCTGCATCCTGTTTCTCAATGCCGTTACTCACGCTGCAGATGACACCTTATTTTGTAAACATAAAGTCGTACTTGATGATCAGGGTAAACTTTTACCATGGTATAAGCCAAATGATATGGCTTATGACCATTTCCTGCATCTTCGGTGGAATTTTATAAAACAGCATGTTCCAGATGCACCCGGGCCGGCACCACGTTCACTCTACCCCCAGTATTATTTTTATTGCGCATTTAAACCAAATGGTGAGACACTTGAGCCCGATACCTGGATGAATGATGTGGGAGAAAAGATCCCTAACTGGTTTGAATCAGCACGCCTGTATTATGCATACTGCGGGGACACAAGTGTTATGAATACTGTGAAGGGCATGGTAGACTATTCAATGGTTCACGGTATTAGCGATGATGCCTGCGAGTGGCGCGGATTCCCATATACCACTACAAATGCCGGCGACACGATTTTCGAAGGCTTCACTTCGTCCAACCGCTTTGTCAGACATGAAGTACAGGTTGATCATGCCGGTGAGATGGGACTGACTTACCTTAGGATGTACCGCTTTTTTGGTGAAAAGAAGTACCTCGACGCTGCGATTCGTGTTGCCGATGCACTGGTAAAGCATATGAGGACCGGTAACGGGGAAAGATCTGTTTGGCCTTACCGGATCGTAACCGATGATGGCGCAATAACTGCTGAATATGGAGCAAACTGGACAGGCTGCTATATGCTTCTGGAGGAACTTGAAGATTCAGGTGAAGGAGATGTTGAGGGATACAGGAAGGCGATGGGTAAAGCCAGGGATTTTCTGCTCAATTTTCCGATGAAAACGGGTTTTTGGACCGATGGGCATTCTGATACAGACATCAGAAGCAATACTTATAAAAGCAATCTGAGTGCCTCTAATATGACACTTTTCCTGTTTGATCATCCGGAATTTGACCCGTTGTGGAAAACGGATGTTCCTTCACTGATCAGCTGGACGGAGGAATACTTCATGAAAAGGTCGGCACCCGGCGAAGCCTCAACGATGTGGGGAGCGGGTATCATTGGTGAGCAAGACGCCTTTCTGTACAAAATGGATTATCAGACCGCCAGGTACGCAGCTGAATGCGCCCGGTGGTACGCCGTTTCGGGTGATTCATCGTATCGTGAAAAAGCCTTTAGATCACTGAACTGGGTGACCTATTGCAATGATACCTCGGGTATGGCCTTCGAAAGTCCGTTATCCAAAGGGATATTAAGCTGGTGGTCTGATTGTTACGGAGAATGCCCCAGAATGTTTTACCAGGCTTTTGCAGGAATGCCCGAGCTTGCCCCTCCTCACGAAAATCATATTCTGTACTCAGCCGGCATCATTAAAAATGTAAGGTACCGCGAAAGAGAGATCACATTTGAAACCACATCGCCTCAGGAGGAAACCTTTCTGAGATTGAGTTTTAAACCTATGCTGGTTACTACCAACGGAAACATCACGCCATTTAGGGAAAATGGGGATGAAGAAGGATATACTCTGAAGGTGATGGAAAACGGTGACTATTTCATGGTTCTCCACAATCTGATGCCAGGGAAAGTAAGAATTAGCGGAAGGGAGGCTTCGGTATCCGTTGACGGAGCAAAGGTCATGCAGAAAATGGATGGTTTTGGTGTGAATGCGAATACAAGAAGCTGGAATGACGGTGAACTGAAACCTGCACTGGATTTACTCACCGACTCTTTACACCTCGGGATATGGAGAGTTGTTGTTGAAACGATGGAAAAATGGGAAGAAGTGAATGACAATGACGACCCATTCACCCTTAACAGCGAGTATTACGATTCCCTTTATGAAACACCAAAATTCAGAAAAGCCTGGGATATGATCGCATATCTTAACAGTAAGGGCATACGACAAAATCTGATGTTGAATTTGATGGGCCCGATACCGGCCTGGATGGGCGATAGCATTGTATTGCCCGAATATGAAGATGAATATGTCGAGACGCTTGTTTCTTTCCTCGATTATGCCAAAAATAAGGAACATCTGAGTTTTGGGTTATTCGGCCCGATGAATGAACCGGATATCCGGAAAGAAGGGCCAACTGTCGGACCTGTTCAATATGCTGCCATCATTCGAAAGCTGATTGAAAGGATGAATATGATGGAGCTTAAGGATATCAGGCTTGTCATTCCCGACGTGGCGAATATGAATACGGCAGTTAATGATTACCTGACAACTATTCTTGATGATCCAATAATAATGGAAAAGGTAGCGCGGATAGGGATGCATAGCTACTCGGGATATTACGGCCATCTTGACGAAAAGATCAGCGAATCGGCATGGCCGGAAACCGGATTCTGGATGACGGAATTTAACGACTGGAGGGAGGGCCTGGATGATGGGGTAAAAGGAGTATATAATTATGAATTTGCGCGGGACTGTTTCAGGGATATGACAGACCTCATTGATCATGGTGCTTCTGCCTGCATGGTTTGGGAAGGGTATGACAGTTATTATGAACACCATGCCCCCAGCCTTTTTAGCTATTGGGGCATACTCGGATATGAGCCTGAAAACAGGAGTTATACTCCCCGAAAGCACTTTTATGCTCTGGCTCAACTTTCGAAATTTGTAACGAGCGGATCGCGTCATATCGCTGTCAGCAACAACAGCGGCAGTATACCTATCACTGCGTTTTATGATCCTGCGTCCCGGCGCTTCACCCTAAGTGGTATAAATAATGAATCCCTGCAGATTGAGCTGACGGCTGCCCTTAAAAATCTTCCCGACAGTGATTCCCTTACGTTGTACTATACGGATGCCACACACAATCTTAGCATCGGAAAAGTGGCAACCTGTTCCTGCGGATCACTTAAGGCTGAACTACCACCGGCATGCATTTTCACCATCACCGGAATTCTGGATCAGGGCATCGGAACACTGAATGCCGGGAAACCGGAGCAGAAGGGCTGGTATGCCGGTGATATGCATGTTCACAGGAACTGCGGTATCGGGCGGGCGGTGGTGGCTGAGTCATCGTTACCGGTCATGATGGAGAGAAATGATCTTTCTGTAATATCTCTGCTGGCCGACATGGGCAACGCTGAAGTTCAGGATAGTAAGACAGATCTTCCAAAAGTCACCGGGAGGGATGCCCTTTTTTCGACTCCCGGGAGAATCGTCCATTATGATGCTGAATGGCATTTTGATCCTGCCGGCGTTACCTTTGAGCGCCAGGCAATCGGAGGACATCTTGTGATACTTGGTCTTACATCAGCAAAACAAATTTGGGCAGAATCACCATATAAGATAATAAGATGGGCGAAGAAGCAGGATGCTGTGGTCGGATTCTGCCATATGGAATATTTGAGTGACGGTACGAGGGATGAATTAACCTGCTGTATTCCGCTGGATTATCCGGTTGAGACGGCACTTGGTACTATTGACTTTCTATCTGAGGATGTGTGGTTGAATGATGCTGCAATTCACGCCTATTACCGCTTATTAAATTGCGGATTCAGGCCTTCTTGGGCTGCCGGAACGGATTATCCCTGTAACTCCCTGCATCCGTTGGGTACCCAGCTCACGTATGTGAATGTCAGGGATAAACCCATTTCTTACAAATCCTGGATTGAAGGGATCAGAGAAGGTCGAACCGTTGTTTCCATGCACGGGCATTCTGAATTTCTGGATTTAAAAGCAGGCGGCGAGGATGCTTCACCCGGTGATGAAATCCGGATCAGCAGCCCCTCAGATATCGATGTCAGCGTTGTCTGGACTGCCACTGAGGAACTTGCTGGAGCCATTGAGATCATATGCAACGGAAAAGTTATTGATCGGGTACTGTCAGTTGCTTCTTCCGGTAAACCGGTCGAAATCAGGACTTCAGTGCATATTAATGAAAGCAGTTGGATCTGCGCACGAAGGATGAATGATGCCGGTCATCAGGTGCATACGTCGGCCATTTTCGTCACCTTGAATGATCAGCCTGTAAGGGCTAGCGAGCAGGATGCACTGTATTTCATCCGGCGTATTGATGAACTTCTGGAAAACACCTCTCCCGGAGGTAACTTTGTCAAATATTTTCCCCATGATCTTAAATCAGTGCGAAAACGATACATGAAGGCGAGAAAGATTTACGAGAAAATTGCGGCGGAGGCACATGACGTAAAACAGTAATAATAGCACTTATGATTCATTAATTATTTTCTCTATGATAAAAAGTATTATTTATTGGCTGCTGATTCCGGTTCTCATAACGGTCACAGCCTGTACAAAAACGCACATGGCTGCACCGATTCTGATCCTGTCCTCCGAACATCATTTTGGTTTTTATACGGAGGAATTGCTCAGGGCAGAAGGATTCAATGAATTCATTACCGATTCTCTGTCCAATCCCGGTTTTAGCCTGAAATATCTGGAAAAGTTCAGCATCGTCATTATACCGGGGCAGCCGGTTTCGGAGAAGCAAAAAGTCGTCTTCGACAAGTATGTCAGAGACGGGGGCCATCTTATTGCTTTCAGTCCCGATCGTTCACTCTGCGGTATATTCGGGATCATTCCGTTAGGTGAGACCATAGAGGATCCGGTTATGGTCATTGACACGGAAACCTACGAAGGCAAAGGATTACACGGTGAGGCGATTAGTATTCATACACTGGCGGAACGCTATGCTGTTGACGGAGCAAATGTTATTGCCTGTCTTTACGATGGTCCGACAACAGGAGAGAGGTTTCCGGCAGTTGTTAGTAATGCCTTCGGGAAAGGCTGTGCTATGGCATTTCTTTACCACCTGCCTGAAAATATCGTGTATTCACGGCAGGGCAATCCGGCATTTGCCGGACTGGAAAAAGATGGAATCCCGGGCTTGCGGGCAATGGATCTTTTTACCGATGGATGGGTGGATACAACGGTTACCGCTTTTAATACAACTGATGAACAGATGCATCTTCTTGCCGGTGGAATCGAAACCATGCAGTCCTCCGCCATGCCATTGCCCAGGTTCTGGTATTTTCCCGATACGTTGGGTTGCCTGGTCACCCTCACAAATGACGGAGAGGTAAGCGGAGAGCAGGATTTTGAGGAACAGTTTAGAGAGGTCGATTCCATGCATGCCGGAATGTCGCTCTATATTCTTGAAACAGAGAAGGTTTCCAAAGTCTGGGCTGACCGATGGGCAGGGAAGGGCTTCGAGATTTCCGGACATCCTGATGACACACCGGAAGCCACCTCACCTAAATGGGATAGCATGAGTGAAGCACTGAGGTTAAAGAAAGGCCAGATTAAGCAGAAATACGGACAAACTATGAGGACCGTGGCAAATCACTGGTTTGTCTGGTGTGGAAAGGATACGGCAGGACTTCCTGATTTTTCAGCCCAGGCAGATATTGAAGTCAGGAATGGTATACAATTGGACGCCAATTACGCGCATTACGATAATTTTTCAAACAGCGGCCATTTCCTGGGTCCCATGGGCTATAAACAGGGGAATTTTACCGGTAGTGGACTGGTAATGAAATTTGCTTCAGCACGGGGTACAATGGACATTTACCAGATGTTGACCAATGTTTATGATCAGGAATATATGGAGAATCGTGATGCCAAAGGCTATTTCGACTGCTTCAGGGGACTGATGGACCGCAGTATTGAGGATGAGATATACTCATATATCAGTATTAAAGCGCATAACAATGAGTATTATTTTTCAAGGATACCTCTAATGCATATGCTTGAATATGCCGGTGAAAAGCACATTCCGGTGTGGACTGTAAAAGAACTCCTGGATTTCATGCTTATGAAGGATGAAGCATCTTTCCGTGATATATCCCGGATGAAAAATGAAGTAAGGTTTACCGTGGTTTCATCCCGCAGTTCGTCTGGCAGACTTACATTTATGATCCCCATGGCACTTGACAGTCTGAAACTGACATCAATCCTTGTGGATGAAAACGAGAAGGATTTTACCGTGCGGAAGATCAGGGACATTGAATATGCCCTGGCAGCTGTTGTACCTGGAAATTCATACAGGATCACAGTAAGATACCGGTGAACGGAGTTCGCAAAGTCTCCAAAGCCCTGAGAAATCAGGACGCTTAAAAAGTACTATAGCTTTACTCCCCCAATTCTATAATCTCAACCCATTCCGGTTTTCCGCCGGGGTGGTATACCGTGAGGGGAGTCAATTCGCCGTTGGCTTCGATACGGTATGATGCCAGGCCACCGGAATCCTGACCCGCGGCATAAAGAAATCTTCCGGAAGATGTGATATCAAATTCCCGGGGCGTCTTTTCGGTCGCAAAGTATCCAACCACGGTCAGTTTTCCTGTCCGGTTGTCCACCCTGTAAGTGGCAATACTGTTGTGGCCCCGGTTGCTGGTGAACAGGATTTTCCCGTCAGGACTGATATGCACGTCAGCACAGGTATTGTTGGCATTATGTCCCGGCGGAACATTTGAGATCGTTTGGATTTCTTTAAGAACGCCAGTCTTTTCATTCAAACTGTAAGCCGTGACGGTTGAATTTAATTCATTAACACCAAAGCAATATGGCAATGACGGATGAAAGGTCAGATGCCTGGGACCCGACCCATCTGCTGCCGCGAATCCTGAGGGATCGTTCGGGCTGAGTTTTCCGGTTTCCGGGTTGAAAAGGTACTGACGGACCGTATCGGCACCTAATACCGGGACGAACACAAACCGGTTCGACCGGTCTATCCTGATAAAGTGGGGCTTATCCGGTGTCTTAATTACCTGAATAGGCACAGTAGTAAGTTCCCCGTTATCCAGGATACGGTGTACGGCGATCACGTTATCGGAATAGTATGCACTGAAAAGAAACCGGCCGGAATTGTCAATGCTCAGGTATACAGGATTGCCGGCTGCCCTGACGGAAGAAATATAGTTCAGGGCTCCTGTCGTCTCATTGATACGGAAGATGGCAATACCTTTTTCAGATCTTTCGGCTGCATAGAGGAACCGTTTGTCGGGCGACACGGTCAGGCTGCCGCAGGTGCCGGCAGTAGGTACGGAATCGGTAAGCATCAGTGAGCCATTTTCATCATCTCCGGTGTAGTGGAGGATGGTATGACGGTCACTCACCGAAAGGTAGAGGTGGAATGAATTATTCCTTGAATTCAGGGGATGACAGGATTCCATTATCGGAAGCGATTCCCGTCCGGCAATTGAATGCCAGGGCAAAACTCCGCTGATCAAAAAAATAACTATTCCTGCAAGGACCTTAAATGATTTTGTTTTCATGGGAATTATACTTTTTGGTGTCTGGTTAGATCACCTGATTTACAAAAGGCAAGTTATGCAAAGATCATGATAAGAAGAGTAAAAATTCATGAAGGTTAATCAAGGTGGGATTTTTATTGGTGAAAATCTGCGCCGGAAGAGATGAAAATTCTGTATCTATCAAATATTTCTTTATTTTTGGCAGCAAAATCAGATCAAATATTAATATTTAGTAAATACAGTGACGCTCCGGCGGCAAATTCTATAAGCTGTCCGGTTGAGATTGTCCTGTGACCTTAAAAGGAGACGGATATACATCCAGGATGAGATGAAGTTAAGCCTGCAAATCTTGTTTATACTGACTGGAACTTTGATTTTGCGACCCGCCTATGGTGTTCCCGGTAGCGGTGAACCGGATCAGAATAGAGTATACCATACCTCCCGTATTACCGGAGAGATACCCAAAATTGATGGAATTCCTGACGATAGCTGCTGGGAAGATGGTGAGTGGTCAGGTGATTTCCTTCAAAGGACTCCAAGAGGTGGTGATAAAGCATCATTTCAGACATTTTTCAAAATTTTATTTGACGATAAAAACCTTTACATCGCGTTCAGATGTGAAGACCCCGACCCTGAAAAGATTATGCGGCTTGTCGGCAGGCACGATGAATTAAAGGGAGATGCCGTGGGAATCGCCTTCGACAGTTATTTTGATCACCTGACCGGATTTGAATTTGACGTCACAGCTGCCGGTGGGAAGGTAGACATGTCCATATCGGACAACGGGAAATCTTTTAATTTTAACTGGAATGCCGTATGGTATGCAAAAGCAGCAGTAAATGATTCGGGTTGGACAGCAGAGATCATGATTCCTTTCAGTCAGCTCAGATTCTCAAACAAGGAAGTGCAGACGTGGGGTCTGCATGTAACTCGTAGAATTTACAGGCTGAATGAGGAAGATAATTGGCAGTGGGTACCCCTTGATGCCCCTGGTATGGTCCATTTATTCGGGGAGTTGAAAGGTATAAGCGGCATAACTGGCTCCTCTCCCATCGAGTTACTGCCTTATATTGTGGGAAAAGCAAGGTTCAGTAAACCAGAGTCGGGAAATCCATATGCTACTGGTTCAGAACCTGGCGGTAGTGCCGGCTTGGATGCCAAAGTCGGATTATCCAGTAATTTCACCCTTGATGTTACCTTGAATCCCGATTTTGGTCAGGTTGAAGCCGATCCCGCACTCCTGAATCTAACAGTGTTTGAACCTACTTTTGAAGAAAAAAGGCCTTTTTTTATTGAAGGTGCCGACATGCTTCAGTTCAGTACCGGAGCAGGTTCACTTTTTTATTCAAGGCGGATAGGAAGCTCGCCTAAATATAATCCTTCACTTCAGGATAATGAATATTCAAAGGTTCCCTCACAAACAACTATATTGAGTGCTGCAAAAGTTACGGGAAAAACTGAGCGGGGTCTTTCTGTCGGGATTCTACAGTGTTTTACTGCTAATGAGTTTGCAAAGATCAGTGATGAGGATGGTAATGAATACCGGAAGAAAGTGCAACCTCTGACATCATACTCCGTTGGTCAGGTACAAAAGGAAATCAATGACGGGAATACGCTGATCGGGGGTATACTTACTTCCACAAACCGAGATATTTCAGATGAGCAACTTAAATTTCTGAATAACAATGCATATACCGGCGGATTCAACTTTATGCAACAGTTTCATAACAAAACCTACTATGTAAAGTTTTCTGCTGCCGGCAGCTATATTAACGGGGACAGCACTGCCATGATCCGCGAACAGACCTCTCCGGCAAGATATTATCAACGCACGGATAATAACCATCGGTCGGTCGACAGCACACTTCATGCCATGTCCGGATCTACGGGTCAGTTACTAGTCGGTAAACAGGGCAACGGCCATTTCACTTACTATGAACGATTTCGTTGGGTTAGTCCGGGATTTGAATCCAATGATTTGGGTTATCTGAACATCAGTGATTTTTTTGAACAGAAGACGGCTGTTTCATACAAGGAGAATTATGCCAGAAAATTTTATTCGAAGTATTCTTTCTTTACGGAACATGGTGATCAATTCGATTTCTCCGGAAAGGTGATCTATAGCTGGACAGAACTTTACGCCAGTATTATTTTAAAAAATTACCAAAAATTGTCAGGAGGCGTTGTCCATGCATACAATCAAAATAATCCCGGGACCCTGAGAGGAGGGCCCATGATGAAACTTCCTTCCAGTTTTTTAACCTATTTTGATCTGGGTTCTGATGACAGGAAGCCATTTTATTCGACTTTTCATTTTGGACATTCCAGCTACCTGGATGGTATCTCCAAATCGACCGTACTCACGTTCAATTTAAACTGGAAGGCCGGTACAGCGGTAAATCTGGGCACAGCAATCACCTACAACCCACTTGTCAATGATTATCAGTATGTTGCTGCAACAGGTGGGCAATATATCCTTGGGAGGCTGAGACAGGAGACAGCGTGGTTCACTTTCCGTGCAGGGATTTATGTTACCCCGGAGATTTCCTTTCAATACTATGGAAATCCCTATTATTCTGCCGGTAACTATTCTTCACTAAAGAGAGTAACAGATCCGGACGCAAAACAGTACGCTGACAGGTTTTACTATTACAGTGACGATCAAATTACATTGCAGAATCAGCAATATACGGTTGCTGACCCCTCTGTTGATGGTTTACTTACCTTTAAAAATCCAGATTTCCAATACCATGAATTTCATTCCAATTTTGTTTTCCGCTGGGAATTCCGGCCATCTTCAAATCTTTACCTGGTATGGACGCATGGTAGGACCTCATACGAAAGTATTTCGGGGAAGGATATGAGTAATGCTGCCAGAGGCTTTTTCAGAATCTATCCTGAAAATGTATTTCTGGTAAAGTTTATCTACTGGTTTTCGATCTAGGATGAAAAGTTTCAGGTATTTGGTGAGGAAGGAATGCGGCCGGCCGGAATTTAAAAGTTTTCTGTAAGAAAAAGGACGGGAATTCCGGGTGTATAATTACATGATTGGTTTTTCACGTTTTCTCAGTGGACCCCGGCCAGAAGATGTTGCTCACCGTTATAGATATCTGAGAACTGTTGGTCACGATCCTGATGTTATACCACACAGATTGGTCTCTACAATAATGTTCTTAAGTACTATTTTCAGGGCATCCCACCCCCACCCACCACCCTTAATGCGCAAAAAGAACAAATCTCAGCTTCCCCGGCTCATGTTAAAAAGCAGGAATCCAAAAATCTATATCCTTACAACCCCTTTCCCCATGCCCCCCGATTACCCCTTAATGTGATAAGTGTAAAAAAATCAGCCCCTTAAATCATTAAATAATCTCTCAGATTTCCAACGTATTCCTCAAACCGCTGTCGCCCGAGATTCGTGATCTGGCATGTTGTCTGTGGGTAATTATTCTTGAACCTTTTATCGATGCTGATGTAGCCGGCTTCCTTCAGTTTATTTATTTGTACGCTGAGATTGCCGGCAGAAGCGCCCGTTTGTTCCCTAATGTAGGTGAAACCAGCTGTTTCTGTATTCATCAGGATACTGACAATAGCGAGTCGAAGCTGGGAATGAAGTACAGGATCCAGTGGTTTAAAGTTTTTCATGACCAGCTCTCTTTTTAAGAAGGTATCCTGGTATCAGGTATCCGGCGATGACGGCTGCTGCCATGATCAAGGGTGAAAGGTTGTCACCGCTATAGTTGGCTGCAATAGACAATACCCAGAATACTATACCACCGATCACCAAAGGACGGAATTTAATGATTATACCTGAGAGGAAGGTAGGCAGACCTATGAGCATGAGTATGAAGGGCCCGAAATTGTTGAGCTTTCCGTAGAGGAGGATGAAAAGCACCAGGGCGGTGATCATAAATGCCATCCATGTCCACATATAAAGCCTGTCCGCATACGTTTGCACCGTTGTCTTCCGCCCTTTTGAAAAGCCATAGATGAGGGAGACGAAGATCCCCGGGATGACCAGAAACCAGACGTAATACGGGTGTGAGTATTCAGTAAGACGATAAGTAAAAAATTCAGCCAGGCATTGAAAGAAGGCAAGACGTGATGCAGACAGGAAAGTGGAGTCCTTGTATACGAAAACCCATAATAATAGAAGTGTTGTTGGAGAAATATGGCAGGATTAACATATATTTTTTAGTCAAAATCTGGTAGAAGCTTTAGGGAAACGGATAACTTTTCATCAAAAAGTCGAAAAATGAACGCTGATATTTGATCTTTCCGGGCACTAAGGGTGGTGGGCGGGGGGTGGGATCCCCTACATAAACGTATATAAGAACAATATTATAAGCCGAAAAACATGGTTTATATGTATTGATCTTCCGGATATTACCATTGATCCGGGTATTTTCCATGCTACTAACTTATGGACAACCTCACAAAACATACTGACTTCCCAAGCCCATACTCCCACCTTGCAATTCAGCCATGGAAATCTCCCTAAAAGACGTTATCTTGAGTCCGGTTCAACCGTCAGCTGTACATCATGCATCACGATATCGAAATGTGAACGTAAACTATACGAATTCATGAAGGGAAAAATTATTATTCACACACTCGCGCTGGGGTGGCTTATTCTTATGACTGCCTGTGAAAACAAACCTACCAATCCGACAGACGGCGCAGATAACTTTACACCATATCATTACAAATACAGCATTGAGGCACTGAGAGGTTCTTTCTCGGAAGCTATGATGACAGATGCGGGCAAGGTGATGGAAGACCTTGTAAAAACCAATATGAACGGGCCTTATAAGCCTGACTTTTCATCTCTCGATCGTCACACGGCTCCTGAATGGTACCTCGATGCCAAACTTTGTATATTTTACGACTGGGGACCTTACTCCATAGCCGGATACGGGGAAAAGGGCTGGAGCCGGGCGCGGTATCCGGATTGGTATCTAAACCGGATGTATCACGATTATAAAGACTATCATAGTAAAACATGGGGCAAGGACTTTCAACGTGATGATTTTATTCCTCTGTTCACAGCGAAGAATTTCAATGCAGGTGACATTGTTAACCTGGTGAAAATGAGCGGTGCAAAATACATCGTCCCTTTTAATAAACATCATGGGGGATATTGTCTTTGGGATTCAAAATTTACGAAACGAGATGTTGTCGATATGTATCCCGGCAGAGACCTGACGGCGGAAATTGTTGATGCGTGTAAAAAGGATGGAATTCACTTTGGATTTTATTTTTCGGTGGAAGATTATGAGTATCCGATGATTGATCGGAACGACTCACTATACATTCGCTATTGGTCTAGCGGCATGGCTCCAGACAATGCAGGGGTTGCTGAAGTGAAAGGTGAGGTTACAGGGCGATTCATCCCGGAAAAGCACAACCGTATGTTGTCAGGTAAAGTTCCGGTGCGGAATTTTATCGATGATTATATCGTACCACAGGCAAAGGAGTTTATCGATAAATATGATCCGGATATTCTTTGGTTTGACGGTGAATGGCAGCGTCCTGCAGAGTATTATAAGACCCCTGAAATTGTTGCTTATTTCTATAATCATGCCGAAGGCAGGAAGAAGGTCGCAGCCAATGACAGGATGGGACAGGGCAGTCGGGAAAATCATGGTGATTTTTTTACCAGTGAGACGGATGAGGTGGTTGAAACTATGGACTATCCCTGGGAAGAAAACCGCTCAATGTCTGAATCGTATGGCTATAATCATACCGATTCGCTCGAAAATTATCTGACGCCGGATGAACTCATACAGATGCTCGTACGAATTGTGGCGAAAGGGGGTAACCTGAACCTGATTGTAAATCCGGATGGAACCGGTGAAGTATCAGCAATACAGCGTAATCTTCTTCGGGAATTGGGCGATTGGCTTTCAGTAAACGGTGAAGCCATTTACGGGAGCCGGCCTTATGAAAAGATCTGTGACAATACTCAGCTTGGTCAGCCTGTATGGTATACGATGAGCAAGGACAGTACGTATGGATATGCAATTGTTTTTGAATGGCCGAAAAGTGAGACCTTTATATTGTCAGGAGCGAATCCGGTCTGGGACAGCCAGGTGTATATGCTTGGTTATGATAAACCTCTGCAATGGGTTGACACCGGACGAAAGAAATGGGGAATGTCTGTAAAGATCCCTGCTGAAATGCTTGCGGACCCTGATTCCCGGCCCGGCAAGCACGCGTGGGTTATAAAATTCAGATATGACAGGGAAAATAAGTTTGGCAGTTGAGGGTGATCAGATGATCTTTTCCTATTTTTAATGAAATCAAATATCTACGTCATGAAAACCGTCATTGTTTTTCTTATTTTATGCACATTTGTTATGAATGCATGCAATACGGATACTAAAATGGGAAAAAAGACAAAAACACTGAAGCAGTATAAGCTGGCCATGGTGCAGATGGATGTTGATGGAGGCGGACAGACTGCCAATCTTGCCAGGGCAGCTGAGCGGATCAATGAAGCTGCGCAGAACGGCGCTCAAATAGCCCTTTTACCTGAAATGCTGGATTTTGGTTGGTGTCATACTTCAGCTATTGAGGGTGCAGGAACGATCCCGGGAGGAGTATCTTTCGAAGCGCTTAGTAAAGCCGCGAAGGAAAACCACATCTTTGTGTGTGCAGGCATTGCCGAAAGGGACGGTGACAGTCTCTATAACGCAGCCGTTATCATTGACCGGAATGGGAAGCTGCTCATCAAACACCGGAAACTGAACGAACTGGATTTTGCTCATAACCTGTACAGTCAGGGCGATCTGTTGAATGTTGCCCATACTGAACTCGGGACCCTTGGGCTGTTGATCTGTGCTGATGCCAATGCCGACGGACTTACACTTTCCAAATCATTGGGATATATGGGTGCCGATATCATCATTTCACCATGTGCATGGGCTGTTCCCCCGGATTACAACAATGAAACCAATCCCTACGGTGATACCTGGCGAAATGCCTACGGGCCTGTAAGTAAAATGTTTGATATCTGGTTTGTCGGAGTGAGCAATGTGGGAAAGGTTGAGGAAGGTGCGTGGGATGGCTGGGACTGCATCGGATGTTCTATGGCTTATGCTCCGGGTGGGAGAGAAGTTGTTCAGGGCCCCTATGGCGCAGATGCCGATACCATTATATATATCGATGTAGACCTGCATAAAAGGCCCGCCAAAGGAACCAAATGGGGTGAATATATCCACCGGTAGAAGAATGTTGAAAATTTATTTCTGCGTATCCATAGGTCTTTTATCGTTTCTTTGAAGCATGTGGAGAGTTTTACAAGAGTTGGAGTGACCGTCAGGGGGAAAATATTACCAGTCAGCAGAACTTACCTGGAAAGGTGCTGGCAGGTCCTGAATGGTGGGAATGCAACATAAACGATTGTGAAATCGTTGTGCGACGAATTGACCGTCAACGCTGAGATATAAATCCGATAATGAACATTAATTTAAATTAAGCTTTTACTTCAAAAAGTTTGAGTTGGTCTTTTCTTCCAGTAACTTACGCATTGAAATCATTTTTTTTTTAAAATTCGATGAGTAAACCATGAAGACATGAAAACTTCAATTCTTATACTCTTCATGGTTTTACTTGGGTCATTGAAACCCATTTTTGCCCAGCAGGAATTGCATATTCAGGTGAACCAACCGCCACCACTTGAGATATATCCCTTAGAGGATATCTCTACGTCCTATGGAGAACCTGTTGTTCTGGGTGATTCGATAATGGTTTCCGGCGGGTATGGCTTTTATTATTACCATTGGAATCCGGTGGCATTTCTGGATAATCCTGCCTCAGAACAACCTGTTGCCACCGTTAACCAAACTACTACCTTTAATCTGATCATTACCGATGCGAATGGTTGTTCTGTTTCCGGCCAGCAGGTCGTATTTGTTGAAACTAATTCAATTGGAGAACGGATGAACGACGGGCTTCAGGTCCGAATATACCCGGTTCCGGCACATGATGAACTCAATATTGAATTTCCCCTGTGGTCAAAACTCACAAACGTCAACTATACCATCGTCAATACCAAAGGAATACCCGTGTCGGAGCAAAGGAGTAACATGCTTAATGCACGGAAAGATAAGCTGCAACTGAATCACCTCGAGCCAGGGGTATATACCCTGATCATAACCTGTGAATCGCATATCATTCGCAGTAAGTTGATCATATATTGACAGATTACTTATGTTAAAGACGTTACATATCTTTTTCATAGCAGGGTATCTGCTATTTTTTGGAATTGCATCTGGACAGGATCAATTCCTGGCTATTTTAAAAGATGATACCTTGAGGTTCGGTGATGATACGTTAATGTTAAGCGCCGGTGAGTATAGGGGTGATATCCAATGGCAGTCATCGGCCGATATACATTTGTGGGACAATATCAACGGGGCTGTATATGATAGTCTTCAGATCAGGGTCGACACATGTGCCTATTACCGGTTTAAGGTTTCGGAGGGGACATGCCAGCCTGTTTATTCAGATGTGACCCAGGTTTATGTTAAAGATACCTGCGATTTCTTTCCGTCAAAATTGATTGGGGATTATATAACCGTTCTCGAGCATTGGAATGATAATTCGGGCAACGGGTACTACTCGGTTCAGGTCTCAAAAAATATGGACCTGTCGACAGAGGACAAACTTGTTCTGGATATATCCGGACTGTTTACAATGAATAAAGCCAGTAATTTCAGGATTTCCATTAACCTGGATACACATCTTATTTCCTCAGATCCGGAGGATGCCATGGTCGTTGAAACGGATTTGTTTGGTTGGGGCTACGGCAGGCTTTGGTTCGAAGAATTCAGCGCGCCATATGTTAATACCTGCAAAGATTATATACGGTTTACCGTCACTCCCTATCTGCGTGATGTTGGTGCATGGTTTGGTACGTATGTAACCTATTACATCGGTCCGGGAGCCGCCTTTGTCCGGTATGATAAAAAGTCGGCCAAAGACTACATTTTCAACGAGGATCAGATTCGCAAAAGGATTACGCAGAAACCACAGGTACTATTGAAGACAATGCCTGATCAATGAGAATATCCGAAATAAACTCGCCGAATTTCTTGGAGGAACGAAAAATATGACTCTTTCAAATTCGTAAATATCAGTAGATATTTAACTATTGCAGACAACTCAGGTGTCTTTTATGTGCTATCAGATAAATCATGCAAAAATGCGGACATCTCACAATGCAATTTGTTGTGTTTCAATAATACCCCACACCAGCAGTATAACGAGTACGGCATGCAGAATATAGTCAGGAATTGTACGCGGACCAATTCCTATAGTAATTGTAAAAATGCCAACAAAAGTTCCGAAGAGGGCAAAGCCCTGTACAGCCAGACTTATAGTTTTTAACCCACCAGGGCTGAACAGTGTAAAAATAAGTCCGGTAAGTAATACAAGGCAGATTATACCCTCCGCAATCCATGCTCTTGAGTGTTCATATCCATGAATGATTACCCCACGGTGTGTTAAGGAAGCTAAAAGAAAGATTATTATTTCGGTAATTAAAAGCAGGTGGATCATCGTTGGTAAAATTCGTGGTATCAGGGCTTTCAATTTGTTCTGAATAATGCAGAATAGTGGTAATCTTTTCACCCTCAGGGATTACTTTTGACATAAGTTAGTGCGACTACACCGCAACCGAACATCTGGGAATCAGTGAGTTCCAGTTTGATTCTTTCCGGGATGATATTGAACATTGGGATGCCTTCGCCAAGGATCACGGGGTTAATATTCAGGCGGTACTCGTCGATTAGATTTTCACTTATGAAGGCATGTACGAGTGTCGGACTTCCGATAAGAAGCATGTTTTTTCCCTCTGCTCTTTTCAGAGCAGTGAAGTCCGGTGTGATACCGGTGAAGAATCTCGTGTTTTTCCAGTCTGAAGATTTTACCGTTTTCGAAAACACGATTTTTAACGCCTCATTCACCCAAGCGGAATGTTCTTTGTCATGCTTGCTGGCTGAAGGATTTTTGCCCGCCGTTGGCCAGTAACTTTCCATCATCCGAAAGGTATTCCTTCCATAAATGGCAGCATCGGCATTTTTAATCAGGCTTCCGGCATAATCGGCCAGGGCCTCGTCAAAGAGGATCCAATCCATCTCACCCTTTGGTCCTGCAACAAATCCGTCGAGGGAAACATGCATAAGCAAAACAACCTTTCTCATGGTAATGCGTTTTAGGAGTCATTCTTCTTGTATTGTAAAAGGACAATTCCGCATTTGTAGCCGATAGTTTGAACCAGTGTGAGCTTCCTCAGCTTCCTAAAAACCGGTATCCCTTTCCCTTCACCAAGGGCAACAGGATTGATAAAAAGATAGTAGTCATCAATCAGGTTATGTTCAATCATGTTTGAAACCATCTCACTACCCCCATAAAGAATGATGTCGCCACCGTCCATGTTTTTGAGTTTTGCCGTTTCTTCTTCCAGGCTACCCTTTGCAAGGGAAGTGTTACGCCAGGGAGATGCATCAAGAGTTTTTGTAAAAACCACCTTTGTTGTGTCAACCATCTTTTTGCCAAATTCGTATTCCGGATCGGAAGGATTTGCTGCAACTTTTTCCCAGTGCGATACAAAGCCATCGGTCATTTTACGACCAAGGATAATGCAGTCTACCTCAGCCGTCAGATCGGTAACGAAATTTTTCAGTTTTTCATCCCATTCCCATATCATCCAGTCTAGCTCCCCGGACGGTCCGCCGCAATAACCATCTATGGTAAGCTGCATTTGTAATTTTAATCTCTTCATCAGATGTTGAATTATGAAAGTGATATTCTTGACAATGACATCAAATCAACCAAGCCATCTTAAAAAGGTTCAAAATACGTCTCAGTCATACATTTGTCACCCCGCAGGAGATATGAAGTTGAATAATATGCTATCCCTTGAATGCGACTATATCAGAAATTTCTCTGACTATCCACGCTGAAGCGGGATTCCTGTCTGCGTTCAGCTAAGCGGGAGCGCCATCATCAATATTTTTAAAAGACGCGAAGGCCAGAGCCTTATCAGAACCATGTAGCCCATGAATGAAAGAAGGGCCAGGGAATCAGGAGGAAGATCAGAAGAAAACCGAAACTGTATGAGATTGCGATACGCTGGATACGTGCATGATCTGTCTTGAGTTTTATCGAAGTTTGATACCCCATATTGACAAGACTGACAGCAATAAACATCCCGATTAAATGATAAAGCCCGAAAAAAGCAAACATTCCGCTTGCAGCCGACAAATTTGCCCAAATCGCATAGTAGCCTTTCAGAATGTATAAAGCAATACCTGTAAGGAACTGGATATTCAGAAATAGAATCGTTGCACGGCTTAGCTTCCGGAAGCCGTCAGTAAATACATGTTTGCCGGAAAGCTTATACAGTGCGAGGACAACGTTTACTAAAAGCATAAAAAAGGCTGCATAACGGATGGCCGAATGCAAATCCAGAAGGCCGGTTGTGATCATAATCGAAATGTTTTAAGGTTTGCAAGCCAGATTGTATTTCAATCCCGGACTTATTGAAAACAAGGAAGCAGAATAAATGTTTAGACGAAACTTTCAAGTACACTCCCCGTGCAATGCCGGACTCATACCCGGCACGGAATATCAAATGATAAATTCATACATACCTTACACAGTTTAGTAATGTTGGTCAAGGTGCACCAATGAAAACCCGACATACGGAACTTTTTCCATAGGGATAGATAATGAGAAGAGATTATGCAAGGTGATAATGGATTTTACTAGTAAGTGTAGAGAGTATAAGATTCAATGGCGTTACGCAGATGGCTGGTGGATTATTGAAAATAAAATGAGCAGATCGAAGGTGACTGCGGAACAGTACGATCGTATTCCTTAAAATAAAAGAAGCTAAGTGTTTCCGCTTAGCTTCTTTTTTCATCAACCTCTCACACAATCCTGACGAATCTCTATTCGCAGGATAATTCCAGTTTTCTTTTTTTAGTCATACATTCATCATCCCATTTAAAAATCGTTGGCAACTAGTCCTGAAGAACCGTACAACTTTTAATGACTTTTACGATTGAAAGTAAATTGTTACACTATTTTAGTGGTGAAATATATCAACGTTTCGGGTGACATGGATCACCGTTTTCAACGTTGATCAAATTTCCGGGAGCAAGGAAAACCCCTTCACCGTTATAAGGAAAGGCACCTAGGAGAATGTAAGTTGCAGAACTTACCCGTTCATCACGCTTGCACAGACTTACTTCAAATGCGGTATAAAATGCCGGCAGGGCGCGAGAATTTGCTGACTGGGTAAAAAAAGACTGGCTGACAGAGGATGGGAAATCACACCCGAATATTCATATCTTTGATTATTATTTCCTCGTAGCTGCCAATGCGAAGATTATGAACGGAAAGGGTGAACTTAACTGCCTGAGATACGAGTATGAAAAAGCACATGATGGATTAGATTCACACCAGAATGATCTGGCACACTCAATCATTGCCTCTGAGTTTTACAAATATGTTGTTCAAGTTCTCGAGTCAAAAGAGTATGGGATACCTTTGTTAAGGTTCCTATTTCAGCATCCCATACTTTATGCCCGGATTTACTGTAATCCGGCAGTTCATCACTTTCATGGTCAAACTACAAATGTAAACCAATGCAAAAGATACAGCGTCTTCTGGCTCTTGACGTGTTTCGCGGCCTCACAATTGCTATGATGATCGTCGTTAACGATCCCGGTCACTGGGACCATGTTTATGCCCCGCTCCTTCACTCAAAGTGGATTGGCTGTACGCCAACCGACCTGGTATTCCCGTTTTTCATGTTCATTATGGGAGCAGCGATGTGGTATTCTTTTAAGAAAACCGGTCACAGAATTACCTGGCCACTTACCCTGAAAATTCTACGTCGAAGTTTGATCATCTATCTGATTGGTGTTTCCATAAGCTGGTATGCTCAGTTTAATCTTGACTTTAGCCATCTGAGGATCATGGGTGTTCTGAACAGGATCGCAATAGCGTATGCCCTGGCATCTTTTATAGTACTTACGATGAAATACAGAAATGTGATTTTAACCACCATAATTATACTCCTGGGTTACTGGGCAATCCTTGTACTATTCGGGCAGGGTCACCCTTTCCTGATGGAGGATAATTTTGCAGGCAGATTTGATGCCCTTGTACTCGGTGCGAATCATCTTCCTGGCTATCATGGTGCATTATTCGATCAGACAGGATTGATGGCCACACTTCCTTCAATTGGGAGTGTACTGCTCGGAACCATTGCCGGCAGGATCATCGACAAGTCAGAGACTATGTTGAAAGCTGTGAAAAGCCTGTTGTTTTTTGGTACTTCCGCAGTCATTCTTGCACAGGTTTGGAGTCTCGTTTTTCCGATCATCAAACCACTCTGGACCAGTTCTTATGTTCTCTATACGGCAGGACTGGCAATGCTTTTCCTGGGTATCCTGCTTTGGGTCATTGATATCAGAGGCTACACCAAATGGTCTATGCCTTTCCGGGTTTTCGGTCTGAATCCACTGTTTTTATATGCATTCGCCGAATACTTACAGCTCACCTTCAATGTTATTTACATTCATTCTTCTTCGGGAGAGAAAACAACGATGTATGACTGGCTGTATTCATCCGTATTTCAGCCCATTGCCGGTGACATAAACGGATCTTTGCTATATGCCATTTGTTTCACTGCCGTTTGCTGGCTTGCAGGGTACGTATTGTACCGGAAAAAAATTATCATTAAGATATAAATTAAGGGCTAGTGGTGGATGTATTTCAAATTTTGTGAGAGAAGGAACATCTGTGACCCCCTACACTGATAGACCTCTCCTTCAGTTGGCTTTGCTTGTTTTTCCGTTGATCCTTGAAAATGACATGATATATGTAAGTCGCGGATGTTAGCGTAGTGATAGCCATTTCATCACATATAAGTCTGTTCATTTTAGAGGTCTTTCATACCAGCTCCTGCCTGATAGAATTCCCTGACCGTTAAACATTTTTCCGGAATGTGGGTTAATAGGGTATCTATAAAGAATTACAGATCCTGAATTCCAATTATAGATATCATGATTTACTATCCCCACAAAGGCATATCTGTGAAATTAACAGAATACGTAATATAATTTTTCCCTGAAATGAAAAAAATCAGTTTTTTGACTATGGTCCTACTTGTCATGTTTGCCTGTAGCAAGGATAAGAACAATGGTTCTAACATGACTTTTGATGAAGTTGTACAAGACGGCGGTGATTTCAGCCCGGCCGTTCAATCTGAGGAAAAACTCGGTGATAGTGAGAGCAATGAAGTGATAGAGGGTGAAGTCTGGAACTGTACCACTACCACCTACAATGCCATGGAGCCTGGCGGAGGAAATAAAGGATTTCCTTTGTTCAACCCGAACGCCAGTGTTATCTATCCAGGTAGTCTGTTGCAAGGAAAATCACTTAAAAAGTCTACGCCTGATGTAATCGCCGTCGATAGGGCGGGGGGAACAATTTCTTATGATCTGGTCAATGGAAATCTGTCCTCTTCCTTCAGCGTGGATGTTGTGTCCAAGTCTGCCATTCAGAATGCCATGAATCAGATCATTTCCAACTCGCCCCAAACGCTACCCGCCAATTTTGTATTTACCTATGATCAGGTACAGACTGAACAGGCCCTGGCATTGAAACTTGGGATCGACTTTGAAACAGCCTTCACGGATATTAGTTCCGATTTCAGTTTCAGTTCAGGTTCAAGTCTCAACAGGATACTTGTTGAACTGAATCAGAGCTTCTATACCATGAGTTTTGATATTCCGACCAGTCTCAAAGGACTTTTCTCCTCCAGTGTAACTCCGGATGATCTGGCAAAGTACGTACAGGCTGGTAACCCGGCCACATACATTTCTGATGTCACCTACGGAAGGATCTACTATATGCTGGTTGAATCATCTTCTTCCTATACGGAGATGGATGCACAGATCAATGCCTCTTTTAGTGCTGTCGTTAATTCAGCAAGTGCGGATATCTCGGCCAATTCACTTTCCAAGCTCAAAAACCTCAAGATTAAAGTCATGGCCTTTGGGGGCGAAGCAACAACGAGTCTGCTTACTGTCGGTGAGACAAATCTCAATAACCTTGTTAGCCTGCTGGCCGAAAGTACGACAATTTCCACTGGTGTTCCGATTTCCTATGTTGTAAGGAGTGTGAACAGCAATCAGATTGTCAGCACACAGCTGGCTACACAGTATGACGTCACTAATTGTGAGCCGGCTCCTCCGGGTGGTGAGCCCACATTCACAGCTCACTGGAAAGGTCAGGTTCTCAACAGGATGGGACCTGTGGGTGCTGCCTATGCTGAGAGCGGAACCCGGTTTGTCCTCATCAGTAAGGACGGAACACAGTTTATGCGTAGCGACATCGGTGTTCTTGACGGTCCCTTCCCTCTTGACAGTCTCGGTGGAGGCCCGGCACCTTTTAAAATCGGTGCCGCATGCAATATCGACGGCAACGACCAGTCCGATTTCTGGGTCATGGTCATGGATCAGACGGGAGGTTATTATAGCTACATTACTGGATTTGGCACGTGGAGCACGTCGGAACCCACACCGGTTAGTAACCTGGCAAACGGGGTGAATCCCTTTGCGCTGAATGGCATTGGCGCAATAGCATTTCATTATAAATCAGCAGATGGGCCTGCCGACAGATATATGATCAATAAAGACGGTACATCATTCTGCCTGTATATGAATAATCCCAATAGTTTTGGGAAAGTTGCGTCTATTGAAACCTGGGCTGGTGGGGGGCTTCCATTTTCTACAAAGACCGTCGGCGCTGCCATCGGCTTTTATCTTGGTCAGAAGCGATTTTATCTACTTTTTAATGGAGAAGGGACACAATATTGTATTTCCGGCGATGTGTTTGGCAAGGGTACAAACGAGTTTATCGGACCGTTCGATCTTTGATCAGTCAGAGATACTCATTATCGGCTGAAGGCCGATATCGATGATACCGGCTTCCTAAGGCATCGGTAAAATGCAATTTGTTATCTTATTTCCAGATCTTTATATGTATGCATGAAGGATAGGAAGCATCATGGTAAATCCGTTGGGTTGCTTTGATGTAGTCCTTGTCACTGCAGCGATAAATATCGATGAATTGCTGAGGATTCCTGTCAACCAGCGGGAACCATGAATTTTGTACCTGCACCATAATGCAATGCCCTTTTTTAAAACAATGGGCTACATCAGGCATTTCAAAGGATACCCGCGTAATCTCTCCCGGAATGAAAGGTTCGGCTTTCTCATAACTATTCCTGTATCTGCCTCTCATTACATCCCCGCGGATAAGCATCTGGTAACCGCCGGCAGGACTATCCGCGTCCTTGGTAAGAAGATTTTCAGTGTTTTGCGGGAACACATCGATGAGTTTAACGACAAAATCTGCATCGGTGCCCGAAGTGCTGATGTAGAGATCAACCTGCAATGGCCCGGTGAGGGTGACTTCATCATCGAGCGGCTCTGTCTGGTAGACCATAACATCAGGCCGACGTGATGCAAAACGCTGGTCAGCCGTCATGTATGCAGCATTTCTTTTAAATTCTGTTGTAATGGTGTAAGGTACTGGATTGCAGGGATCGGAAATATATTCATCATACGGGTCCACTTTTTCCGGTTTTTTGAAGGTTATTCCGCCACCGGCATGAAGATAAAGGCTGGTATCTTTTGCCGTTTCCGGGGGCCAGGAAGCGAAGTTATGCCAGTGGTTATCACCGGTTATAAAAACGGATGCTTCAGGCAATGAGCTGTTCTCCTGGTCCTTCAAATAATGATTAAAAAAAGCCAGCTCAAGTTCATTGAAGTGATCTGATGTACTGCTCCCCCAGACAATGTTTCCAAGATGTTCACCATTATCTACTGCCCATTGATGATGAGCCCACGGGCCCATAATCAATGTGTTGACTGCATTGGGGTTTTGATCTTCAATAGTTTTATAGGTTAACAGCGTACCATAGAGATCTTCAGCATCGAACCATCCCCCAACCACCAGTATGGCAGGTTTTACAGAAGTAAGATAACGAAGGGGATTCCTGGCCTTCCAAAACTCATCGTAAGCGGTGTGCTGCATCAATTCAGGCCAGAATTGAATTGAGTCATCGAAGTATTCTTTCTGAGCATTTACGGCAGATCCCAACTTCCTGAAGAAATCATAGTTGTCCTCACTACCGAAGTCATACGTGGCTGACCATTTCCTGGTTAAGGATTGTCTGGGTAAACCAAATATTGAGTAAAAATTGAAAGCATCCATCATAAAAAATGCACCATGATGATGCCAGTCGTCACCCATAAACCAATCGGTGACCGGGGCTTGTGGCGAAACAGCCTTTAGTGCAGGGTGAGCATCGGGGATGGAGATGGTTGTGTAAAAGCCGGGGTAGGAAACTCCGATCATTCCAACTTTCCCATTACAGTTATTTAGGTTGTGTATCAGCCAGTCAATACTGTCCCAGGTGTCGCTGTTTTCATCCGTTTCTTTTTCCTTTTTAAACGGCTGATACGGGCGAACATCCAGAAATGTACCTTCACTCATAAATCTTCCCCTTACATCCTGCAGAACAATGATATATCCGGCTTCAAGAAAATGTGAGTATTCCGGCAACAATCTTGAAAAGGCCTCAGATGATGATTCAATACCGTAGGGCGTTCGGTTAAATATAACGGGATAGTCCACAGAGTGGTCTCTGGGAGAATAAATTGAAGTATGGAGGGTCACACCGTCACGCATGGGAATGTCTGCGTTGGTTTTTTGGTAAAATTGCCTGATAAAAGCAGTGTCTTTCCATTCACCTTCAACACGTTGTGTATAAGCGTGAAATATTGAAAATACCCAGAAGAGCATCAGTAACCCTGTTCTCCTTGCTGCGGAAGTACTCGATACGTATAACATTGTTGTAGAATTTTTAAAAAACGATACAGAATGAATCGGATACGAAAGTAAAATTACAAAGAAAATATGGATCAAAATATGCCCTGGGAGGATCTGTTACATTCGAATCTCAGTGCTCTTCATAGCCGACAAAATGAGATCATGAAAATGTCTGTGGTTCAATCCTTTATTCTAATATTTTATGTTTCGAACAGAAAATAGTATGCGGCATTATATGATTCCGTTAAGGTTCCGCAGCTGCAGTGATCGTAAGCGACGACAATTTTGTAGAATGCTCTTGTCCACCCTGGGCCGAGATGGTCAGTTTGCCGTCAGTGACGCTGATCCGGTAGCTGAGTGTTGCAAATTCGTTTGTATACAGACTGTTTGCATCCCAGTAAACAAGGCCTTCCACTTCAACCGTACAATAGGACGGGAAGCTGGGATCCCCGGCTGTGATCTCCACGAGGTAATCCCCGTTTTCAACTTCAATTTCCCATACAGCATCAGCCTTAACATCGCACAATGTTCCCAGGCGTATATCAGGTTTTCGTCTGGCCGGCTCCATTTGATATTTACGGAGCATTCTGTCTGTATGGTCTGTAAGCCATCCATACCTTAGCTCGTTACGTTTTCCGTATAGTTCTCCATTGTCTTCAATATAGCCTTCGGGCGGAACAATCCCGGCAGGCTGGAAGTTGATCTTCACCATTGCTCCGATATCGTGATGGAAGCATTCCGGCGATGCCGGCACAGTCACGGGAGTAACTTCATTTTCCACCTTCTTCGATACGACCGGTTTAGGAGCAGCTGCAGTAATATTGCCGCACAGCGGAAAAGGACGCATATCGGTTTTTTTATTCATATGCTGCTCTCGTACCAGCCAGAGAAGCCAATCTTCATCGTTATCAGCACCGGAAGGAGGACTCAGTTTGATCGTTTGCCCTGTTTTGACGGCGTCTTTTACCTGGCATATTTCTCCCGAACGTGGGTTGAGCCAGCGTGCAACAAAAGCTTCCTGTGTTCTTGGAAGTCCAAAAGTGATGGTTCCTCCATGAAGCGAATAGATAATATACTCCCTGTCGGTGTCACCCAATGCCCACGTATTTTCTGGATTAGCGACAATATAGTGGTTTGGAGACATACGCAGTAGCGACTCTCCCAGATATGTATTTATAAACTCATAGGCAGATTTAATAATGCTCCATCGCGTAGGTGGAATGTAATTGGCAGGCGGCGCATAAGAATCTTCCGGAGGAGGTGCATCGGGATAGCTAAAGTCCGCCATCAGCATTGAACCTCCCGCCATTAGAAATGCCAATATCTGCTGGTGATAGCCGGAGAATGAATGAAGCAGGGCCATTGACGGATACCGGCTTCGATATTCATTGACCAGGTGATAGATCTGCTCTGGGCTTGTATTTGAGGCGCGGCCCATGTACCGGCCAGGTACGTCCATGCCTCCCGGTGGTGCGAACAAGGTGCCGTCCCTGTCATACCACCATCTGCTCATGTCAATCGTTCCAATCATTTCCGCCCTGGCGGGATCTGCAAGAATGTCGTCGGTTACATCTTTTGTTGCACCAAGGGCAATGTTAACCTTAAATCCATTTTCATTCTCCCAGTCCTTTATGGCATCCAGCCAGAATTCCACGAAAGCTTTCGGACCAGTATATTCCTGACTAAGGCAGAAGACCACGTTCCGGAATGGTGAGAGTTCATCCAGGCATTTTTTTATATAAAGAAGGTGAAGCTTTCGTTGCAGCGGTGTGGCGACAGCATAAAATTCGTCGGCAGCAGGAGTATGATCGGGAAGATCTATGTTTTGTATGTTATTGCACGGACGCCAGGGAAAATCCTCATAGTGTGCCTTGCTTTCAATAAGCATGTGCTGCTGGTAGAAATTAAAAAAGAAGATCAAGCCTTTTTCATCACAAAGCCGGGCAAATTCGACAAGACGTTCAAAATACCAGGGATTGAACTTTGTCAGGTCATACCTGGGCAAGCCATCCGAAGCCTTCCCGCTATCGCTTCTTGCCCACGGCATTTCCAGAAAGGGTGGTACTACATTTGCATCCTGCCTCTGACCCAGATCATGGGCATCACGTCTTCGGTCGTACCAGAGTCCGTAGTGATGGATTAATCCCGGGAAACCATATTTTTTCAGCGAGGAAGAAAGGGAATCAAGATCTTCGGTAAGAAGCGGACCCACCTTCCCGGGGTCCCTGCGAGTGATGTTTGGGCCTTCAACTTTTGCAACGGAATACCATTTGGTTTTATCCGTTCGAAGACCTCCCCAGAAGCTGCTATTATGGTAAAAACCCCATATGACTTTTTGGTCCTGCTGGTACCAACCATTTTTTATAAGCGGTGACACAGAGGTATCATTCAGGTTTTCCTCACCGGGCTCAGGTATTGAATAATTTATTTCCTCAGAATGTTGATTCCGGAGGGTTTTTTCAGCGCTGGCCGTCAGTATTTGGCCAAAACATGAACTTTCCGTCATGCAAAGCGATGATAACATGAGGATGATTATTATGAGGGAAATGCTTCCATATACCTGTTTGGGTGCATTTTTTGAAAACTGAATAGTTGTATTCATTTTTATAGATTTTATCTTCATAGAATCATTCACATTATGTCGGGACAGCTTCGGATTACGTTGTTGTGGTCAACAATATGTAATCTGTTCATGGCACCGCATGCGGTATGCCTGATTTGTACTTCCTCAATATCAGGTTCAGGTTGCAACGGCCTTTAAATTAATAATTTATTCCCTTGATTTCTTAACGTTATCCTCATTTCATTCACTCAAATCGTTCGGGGAGTGGAATCAATAAAGTCCTTCGGCTATTCAATTGCCCGTAACAAGCAAGTTACCGCTTTTTCTCTCTTAATCCTTGGAGATCTTGGAATTACTTCATAGATTCAGGGATTAAATAAGGCTGCGGAGATAAGTTCGGAATGTCTTGTTTGCAAGTTATTCATATCCGACTCTCAAGCTATAACGATCAAATGAGGCTGTCAATAGCCTGGTTAATTTTCTAAGACATAAATCCTATGAAGCAAAGCAATACTTTACTATTAACGCTCTCCATCGGTATGGTTGCAGCAGCTGGTGGCTGCAGCAGCGCGCCCAAAGCAGCAGATAAGCCAAATGTGGTTATAATATTTTTAGATGACTCGGGCTGGTCGGACTTTAACCCCTTCACGAAGAATGATTACCCTACGCCGAATGTGGACAGGCTTGCAGGGGAGGGTACCAGTTTCAAGCAGTTTTATGTACCTCAGGCCATCTGTTCGGCTTCGCGGGCAGCATTGCTGAGTGGTTGTTATCCTGGAAGAACGAAGGTTTTCGGTGCTCATGGACCAGGGGCACGCGGACTGGATCCTGCCTTCGCGACCATGGGTGAAGTGCTTCAGAAGAACGGATACACTACGGCCGTCTTTGGCAAATGGCATATCGGCGACCAGCCGGAAACAAGGCCATGGAATCGAGGATTTAATGAATCGTGCGGATTGATGTATTCAAATGATATGTGGGGGAATCATCCTGAGAATCCTGAATTTTGGGGAAAGCATCCATTGCAGTTCTGGGAGAATGATTCGGTCAGCATTGCAAATGTCGATTCGGCTGACCAGAGAATGCTTACCACGTGGTATACGGAACATGCCGTAAACTTTATTCGCAGGCATAAGGATGAACCTTTTTTCCTTTATGTTCCCCACAACATGCCTCATGTCCCGATCTTCTGCAGCGATAAATTCCTTGGCAAATCAGGCAAAGGATTGTATGCCGATGTGATCATGGAACTCGACTGGTCGGTGGGTGAGATCATGAAAGCACTGAAAGAAAGCGGGGTTGAAAAGAATACAATGGTGGTTTTTACTTCAGACAACGGTCCATGGATTGTCTATGGCAACCATGCGGGTAAGACACCCTTTCGGGAAGCCAAAGCAACATCATTCGACGGTGGTACGCGTTCTGCATGCATAATGAAATTCCCCGGGCAGATCCCGGCAGGCGCAGTATCGGACCAGGCGTTCTGCACCATAGATCTGTTGCCTACCATATGTCACGTAACAGGAACATCACTTCCCTCCGGAGAAATAGACGGGAAGGATGTCACGGATCTGATCATGGGTAAAGATGGGGCAGTAAATCCACATGATTACTATGCATTTTCTACCGTGAATCATTTCGAATCGGTATTGAGTGGTGACGGACATTGGAAACTGCATCTTCCGCATAATTACCGGACTCTTGAAACTGCCGGGAAGGACGGAATGCCCGGGAGATACAAACAGGACAGTATAAGACTTTCCCTTTTCGACATGACCACTGATCCATATGAAACGGAGAATGTATTGGATAAATACCCGGATGTGGCAACCAGGCTGGAAGGATATGCAGCACAACATGCGGAGAAATTTTATGAAGGGGAAGCAAAGTAATTCTGATGCACTGAACGATCTGGAAGTTAGGAAGTTATGGAGTTATGGAGTTAGGAAGTTAGGAAGTTAGGAAGTTAGGAAGTTAGGAAGAGAGGTGACTTGCTGGAACGCTTCTCCCACGCCAGAGGCATTCAATTATAGTAGCCATGGTTACGCCCATAGTTTGGGAGATGTTCTTTAGATCACTCTTCAAATCACCAAACATTGTCTACCGAAGCTTTAGCGTAGGAAGATCACCAAATCACCAAATAATATGGGATCCCCTACATATACGTATATAAGAACAATATTGTAAGGGCACAATCTAAAACCAGTGTCGAAATAATTATGCAATAGAAAAATATATGTCCGGTCCCTAGCTTGCCGAAGGGGGGTTGGCGATTTTATAAAACACCCAGTCCAACCTACCTTTTCATTCTTTTATTTCTTCATTATATATTTCGCACTCTCTGCGAGGCAATGCTTAAAACCTGCCTTACATTTTTTATCGCTCTCTGCCACCTACGGAGGCAAGACGTTTCCATGCACCTCTTCATCATTCCCATCTCTTCTTCATCCCTTGTTGCGTAACTGCTTGAAAATGAACAATCATCCCCCATTCTTGTTGTTCGTTAAACATCTAACTTTAAATCTATCACCATGAAAAAATCAGGGTTTTTATTGGTTATGGTTTTTTTGGCTCAACTGTCATTCAGCCAGGTTGCGGTTGTAAATTTCATGAAAGTTCCGGCCGGAGGTCAGGATAAGTATGTAACACTCGAAGGTCAGTGGAAATCTGCAATTCAAAAACTCGTAAATGAGGGCAAATTGATTGGATGGCAACTTTATTATGTACATAACTCGGGAACAATGAGCGACTATAATTTTGTGACTGTCAACATGTACAAAGATTTGAGTTCATCGGTGAATGGGGTGACCATGGATAATATTCGTAAAGTCTGGGGCGACAAAACCAATGAAATGCTTAAAAAGACTGGAGAGGCCCGGGATCTTATTTATTCTGTAACATCAGGCTATCAATTTGGAATCCCGCCAAAGACGAACGCAAAATATATTTTGGTGAATTTTATGAAGACTGCTGATCCTCAATCTTACTTTAATATGGAAAGAACTGCCTACATGCCCATGCACAAGGTTGCAATCGATGAGGGTAAATTGACAAGCTGGAGTGTCTGGATGCCATACCTGTATGATGACAATTCATACAATGCTTTGACGGTTAACGGGTATGAAAGTGCTGATCAGATTGGGGACATGGATTATTCAGGGTGGTTCAAGAAGGCCACCGAGGGAATGAGTGAGAGTGATCTGTCAATGATGAATGATCTTGTTCAGAATACAGATAAGATGAGAACCATTGTGAAAACGCAACTATGGGAACTTGTGGACATGACAGATCCGGCACCGGAAGGGCAGACCAGCAGATAAAAACCATAAACATGGATACCGGCATGGGCAACGAGTCCATTTTATTCCAGATTAAAAACGACCTGGATACTTTCGTCCAAACCCCAAGCATGCATTGATGATGCTGTCAAAGCTTTCGGAAGGTAAGGTATCCACTGTTACAGACTGAGTACAAACAGATCCCTCCATGGTTTACTAGCGCGCTGAATCCAGGAGAAGATTTGGTTTAATAAAAATCTCTCAGAGCAGAAGGCTTTCTTTTTTGTTCAGAAATTCATCGGTAATGCTGTAAACATCAAATACATCGTAAGCAATTCTTTTACTGCGATGAAGTATACTGTCCCTCGAACAGGATAGGTAATAGGTATTGCCTGTAAAAAATCTGAGTAATTGCACGCTTGAATCTATCCGGTGCAGTCTGAATTTGGATAAGAATGAAGAAGGTTAAGTGAATTTTAACAGGACAAATATTATGATACTGAAACTACACAGGAATTTTGGAGATTTGTATTCCGGTTTTCAGTATTTTTGAAGAAATTTCCTAATTATCCCACCAATGATCAAAGAATTTGAACCCGTTACACTCGGTCTGCTGACCCTGGTCCAGGAATGGGAAGCGAAGCTTCGATGGCTTCCGGAGGATGTCATTTCTGAAAGAAGAAACAGGCAAAACCGTACGATTAAGCAGATCGTCGGTCATATGATCGATTCGGCATCAAACAATACTCATCGCATTATACATCTTCAATACCGTGAAAGCCCGCTGGTATTCCCGAACTATGCCAGTAATGGTAATAACGACCGATGGATCGACATTCAGAACTATCAGGGGGAGGACTGGGGAAATATGGTCAATCTCTGGAAATTCTCTAATCTTCACATTGTTCATGTTATCCGGAATGTTGACCCTTCAAAACTTGAAAATCAGTGGTTCGTCGATGATAGTAAATTACTATCACTGAAGGACGGAATTGTGGATTACCTTAGGCATTTTGAACTGCATCTTGGCGAAATTGATGAACTCATTAACATGGGTAATTAATGGATGTTCCGGATGTCCTGTCTGAATATTAAAGCCGGCGAATTGCGTCTGGGGAGACGATAATTCCAGAATATTTATCCTGTATTTTGTTGTAATTCCCGTAGGCCTGTCCGACAGACTTCGAAACTATATGGACCGGATCCCGCATGCAGCGGAATCCGGAATCCATGTGTGCATTTATTACTTTTCAAGTTTCAATACCGCAGCCTTAGCTGATTCGAGTTCCGGATCAATTTCAAGCGCTTTTTTATACGCATTTAGTGAAGCCATCCTGTCTCCGGAATTTAATAATGCTTCTCCATAGCTATCCCAGCAATTTGCGGTTTGAGGGAACAACTCGGTATTGAGCCTGAAGATCGCAACAGCACTGTCAGTTGCTCCAGCGACCAGAAGATTATATCCTATTTGATTAAGTATCAGATCTTTCGGATCAGAGGGGTGGTAATTTTCCGTCAGTGTTTCCCAGTTTTTTCTGACAGTATTGATGCCGTACATTGAAAAGGAGCGGTATACAGCCTGAATTGCCGGCAATGAAGGTTGTTCCGGTTGTTTCCCACGGATGATGGACAGGATTCCGGCACCCAGATTTTCCGCCACGATCTCATCCATATTGGCAAAAACTTCCACTGATATCCGGTCGCGCAGGATTTCATAATGTACCGTATTGGCACCTTCGAATCCGCCCGCCTGAACCATTGCACCGCCCGTGGTCATATTTTTCCTGTAAAACGGATACATCGCATCAAGCTGCCGGGTGGTTTCATCCCAGAGCTCGTCGCCATAGTAAAATGCCCGGTAAAACTTCAACATATCTGATGTTGTGGAATAGAAGCCTCCTGCAGGTGTCGGAACCTCACCCAAAAAATCATTGTTTCTCAATTCTCCGCGCATCGTTTTGAAATAACCGACGGCTCTGCCGGGTACCGAATATTTCTCTCTCAAATAGGTATCGTGCATCCCCAGCGGCTTTGTGATGCGCTCCTCAATGACATCATAATAGGATTTCCCGGTGACCTTTTCAATGATCCGCCCGAGCAAAACATAACCCGCATTGCTGTATTCCTGCTGCGTTCCGGGTTCGAAGTTGAGAGGGAGTTTCCGGATGAAACTAACGTCGGTTTCAAGTGTTTTCTGTTCCGCAGGCAATGCCCAGTATTCTTCGGTGTGGTAATCACCGTACCCGGAGCGGTGCTCGAGCAGATCTTCAACCGTGATTTTTTCGGCTGCTTCCGCGGGAAAGCCGTCAAGAAACTTCCCAAGTGCATCGCCGGCACTGAGTTTTCCTTCATGAATCAATTCCAGCACCGCCACTTTCGTGAATGTCTTATTCATGCTCCCTATGTCAAAACGGGTATTCAGCGTGTTCCGGATGCCAAGCTCACGATTGGCCAGACCAAATGCCTTGTGATACACCGGATGTCCCTGCTCGGCTACCAGTACAACACCCGTAAAGATGTCCAGATCCATGTACTGCTTAACCAGGGCGTCTACCTTGGATTCAAACTTCACATCGGCTGACGGACTGTTATGATCCGTCTCTGCCTGCCCGCTACAAATGCCGACATACAGCATACAACTTAAAATAAATATGTAAGACTTCATGATGGATAAATTTGATGTATAAATGTTAGACGGACAAGTTTAAAGATTTACGGAGAAATTAATATGGGAATGGTATGAAGTATGCTGAAAACGTGAGGAATGTATGTAGAAAAGTTATCAGTCCCATTAAGCCGTGTTCATACCATCATAGGGCAGTTTCATACCAAAAGGCACATACGGCGGTAAAATCAATTACCTTTGAGTAATGAAAATCAGATGGACAGAAGCAGCGTTTAATTTAATCTTCTGGGCGGCTTCGGCATGGCTCATCATCAGTGGATTCTCAGTCGAGTCACGTGAAATCGAAATTGTGAATGGTACGGAATCCATTCACACAATCCGGAATGCGTCGCTACAGTACCACCTGGTACTCCTCACCGGGTTCTCCATCCTGATGTTTTACACCAACTTGCTTAATATGAAGAGGTTGAATCAACGAGGCCCCAAATCGAAAATCCTTTTAATTACGGTCCTGATCTATACCTTTTCGCTCGCGGCTTTCCTTATCACGGAAAGTTTCATCGCAGGTGGACTTGCCCCGTCCCTGCCTTTCTCACTGAGTTTCGGGATCTTAATCTTTTACTTTACCATTTCTGTTTCGTATGGACTGGGCAGAGTATGGGTACAAACTGAAAAACAGCATCAAATCCTGCTGACTGAAAAAAAAGAGGCTGAGCTGACCTTGCTGAGAAACCAGCTTCAGCCCCATTTTCTGTTCAATGCCCTGAATAATCTGCTTTCGATGGTGGACCAGCAAAAATCGCCTAAACTTGCCGAATCCTTCGACCAGTTATCAATGCTGTTACGCTATGTTATCGATGATACCAGACCGGGAAATGTTACCGTTTCCCAGGAGATTGCCTTCCTTCGGAATTATGTCGCCCTGCAGTTGCTTCGCTTTGTCCCGGGTGAGATTATCTTTGATATCCAGGTAGATGGAACATATGGGGATCAGAAGGTGGAACCCGGGCTTTTTATCCCGTTTGTGGAAAATGCCTTTAAGTATGGGCCGGAACCTGAGAAACAGTCATCCATCAGCCTCGGCTTCGATATCTCGAGGCAGAATGAGATCATCTTCCGGATTGTAAATAAGATTTCTTCGTACAGGGTGTCAGACGGAGGCGCCGGCACAGGTATTGCGTCGACCCAGAAAAGACTGAACCTGATCTATCCAGGTAAACATACCCTGGAAATTATTAAAGATGAAGACTTTTTGGTTATATTGAAAATCGAAACCGAATGAAAGCGATAATTGTGGACGATGAGCCGAAAGCTATCGATCTTCTTAAAAGCTACCTTCAGCACTTTCAGGAGATCGAACTCGCTGCAACTTTCAGAAACGGTCTGAAGGCCTTTGAATTCCTCTCAACACATAAAATTGACCTGATCTTCCTCGACATAAATATGCCTCATATTTCAGGGATTTCACTTTCAAAAATGATAGGTCCCGGAATAAAGGTTATTTTTACAACAGCCTACTCTGAGTATGCCGTTGAGAGTTACGATGTTGAGGCGGTCGACTATTTGTTGAAACCAATTAGTCTGGAACGGTTTGCAAAAGCCGTAAGCAAGGTATTCGGGAATGGCGGAAGGGAACCGCTACCAGGGCCGGATGATATCCTCCTTGTAAAAAACGGATCGTCCATGCACAGGATCAGGTCGGCGGATATCCTCTATCTTGAAAAAGACGGCAATTACATGACTTATCATCTTGAAGACCGAAAGATACTCGCAAGAGAATCCGTCGGGGAGGCTTTGCAGGTATTACCGGGAAATTTTATCCAGGCACATAAGTCTTTTATCGTCAATACGAACAGAATCTCCCGGTTCGACAAGGAGAGCCTGACCATTGGGAAAACTCTTATCCCGGTTGGTGCTCTCTACCGGGAAAAACTTTTCGGACGGTTATCAGGCTGATCATCAAGGAGAAAATCGTCCGGATACAAATAGCAAGGGAAAGGTAATTCACCATATAAAGATTGGGGAAATTCCGATTTTAACTATTCCGGAGCTTGGCTTGAACCGAAAAATTGAGGTAGAATTGATATAATGAATAGAATAACGCAGGATAAATAAATAAAAAAGGTCCTTTCATTCTATCCGTTTTAGATAAAAATAATACAAAATTCCGGGTATCAGAGCTCTCTCACCTCATAACCTCTCTACGCTCTGAAACCCGGAACCAAAACCTGTCAGTTTTGTCTGTTTACAATACCTATTATTAAACTCTCTTCCTTAGAAGCCCCTGAGAAGGCCAAATACAAGGCTGATAACTAAGAGAATGACGAAAATATAGAAGAAGATTTTCGCAATTGAAGCTGCTCCGGCAGCAATGCCGCCAAATCCGAATAATGCTGCTACTAACGCGATAACTAAGAATAAAATTACTAATCGTAACATGGTTTCAAATTTTAAATGAATAAATAATATTTTCAGACACTGGTGTCCGGTTAAAAAAAATAAATATTGCTGTAAGGTAAGCTCCATCGATTATTTAAAAGATATGATTATAATAAACCTTACATTTTGTTGTCCTTGTGCCGGACAGGCAGTTACTTTTTTGCTTGATCAAAAAAGTAACCAAAAAATCAAGCCAAAATCATCCCGGCCTTTACCCACAAGGCTTGCGGGCACGCGGCATTTTGGCGGCCATCGCTCCGTTCAAATAAACCAGGGTGATATGTAGGTAACTTTCAATTTTTGCCAGACAATAGTGTTTTTCAGAATGAAAAACCTACAAATACCTGGAATGAGTTATTTTTTGCATCACCCAGCAAATCTTTCGTAGCTTCGCCATCTTTGGCCACTTGACGCAAGCCAAGGCCATAATTGAATCCAAATGTCAGCGGATCAATATTAAAGCCGAGTCCGCCGGAAATCCCTGCATCTATTGCGTTAAACCGACTCCTGTCAATATCGTCATTGCTGTCCGCATCGATGAACTCCAGAATTTGTGCATCTGTTGCCATATTTGCGTTCATCAGGAATCCGATATAGGGTCCGACATGAAAGTCGAAGTCGTTGGCCAGGTTAAACGTGAGATATACCGGGATATCAATGTAATTTAATGTGAGCTTTGTTGTACCGTCGGCTATGTCAAAACCCAGAAATTCATTATCATATATGGTTTTCATCCCTTTGGATGAAAATAGGATTTCAGGTTGAACACCGAATTTGTCATTGGCCATGAATTTCGCCCACACACCGGCGTTAAATCCGGGGATGATATTATTATCATTAGCTTTATCAACCGACAACCAGGAAAGATTTACCCCACCTTTGACGCCAGCCTTCATTTCCTGCGCATTTGAAGCGGGAACGGCCAGAAAGATCATAAATACTATAAGCGAAATTACTGTTGAATTATATTTTACTGATTTTTTCATACTATTTGGATTTTGTGATTAATACTTACCTGAAGAGCTCAAATTTCTCCTTTTTTAGCTGCTCTCTTCAATTTTTTATTGGCATAAATAGCAATCTCAACCCTGCGGTTTTGTTGCCTTCCGGCTTCAGTATCATTGGTGGCGACCGGTTGGGATTCACCGTAACCTTCAACGATAAACCGGTTTTGTCCGACTTCTTGCTGTTTCAGATAATCAACTACCGAAGAGGCCCGTTCAACCGATAATTGCTGATTATATTCTTCAGTACCCACATTGTCGGTATGACCTTCGATAAGGATATCAGTATCGTCGTATTTTTTTAGTGTAGAAGCCAAACCGGAAAGATTATCCTTAGATTCGTTTCGCAATGCATAGGAGTTGAAGTCGAATAGAATTCCAGAGTCGAAAGTGATTTTTATACCTTCTCCAACCCTTTCAACTTTTGCACCTTCAAGATCATTCATGAGTTCTTCGGCCTGTTTGTCCATGTAATGGCCGATCAGGGCACCTGCCGTGCCGCCAATCATTGCTCCGATAATAGCCCCTTCGGCGGTATGTTCCGATTTACTTCCTATCGCTGCTCCAACCGCGCCCCCAATACCGGAACCTATAGCTCCGCCTTTCATGGTGCGCGATGCACTGCAGCCCGAAATCAGAAGGATCAGAAAGATAAATCCTGTTGTGATAATTCGTTTTGTTACATTGTGTGTTCTCATAACTATCATTATTTTATTACGTTTATATTTCAGGCCCGGGTCTTTGATGCATACTCAGGGTAAAGCCCGAACAAAATCTTTGGTTGGTCTGATGTCATCGCATACCTGTAAAATAGGCTTTAGCCCTACTTGTGTGAAGTCAAAGCCAGGGTTTAGCAGCTGGAGACATCTTACATCTTTGATCAGGCTGAATTCAGACTCGGAAATATTCGCTAGTCAGGCTGTTGGGTCCTATGAGGTTTTAAATTTAAAACAGGTACGTTGCTCGGCGTTACTTTAAAACCCATGACTACCCATATGGTAAAATCATGCCAAATTCAGTAAATGGCTTGTAAAATACTAAATATCAGTTATATGATAGTTGTGCTTATAAAGATCCGGCTGAAGGCAGATCACTGACCTTTGCACCAAAAACATGCACAGATGGGGAAATATTTTCTACAGTGAAGCTTTTTGAAATACATTTACAGGGAATATTTTTGATCGTTATTCTTATTGGTGAATCAACTCAAACAATTTTTTGCCCGGGTGGCGGATAACTTCAATTCCAGAGTATTACCGAAGCTGCAATATAATTCTGCATTCTAAGATTCTGAAACTTCATAAAAATCAGGTACTTTTGGTAAGCCGTCGGTGTATTAGCCATTTCGGATTGAAAACGGTAATATTCTCTTTTCCGGGTATGCCCGGAAATGATTCAAGATAATCTGCAAAATCCGGCAAATCTGGGATTACCGGAACTCTAAAATTAAAAGCGCTTACATGACACAGGCTGAGGAATTTTTTTATTCAGTTACTGCTGAAATTCCGGATGTTACACCCGGAAAGATGTTTGGCGCATCCTGTATCAAAACGCCAAACGGGAAAGCGGCAGCCATGTACTGGAGAGATTTCCTGGTCGTAAAATTACGTGGCGATGATATGGATGATGCATTGCGACTTGATGGTGCTAAGATCTTTGAGCCAATGCCTGGCAGGAAGATGAACGGATGGGTTCAAATCCCGTATTCACATAAAACGGTGTGGAAAAAGTACGCCCTGATTTCTACAGAATTCGTCAAAACACTGCCTGGAAAATAAGCCGCCGCCCGTACCTGAGAAATTGCTTTTACAGTTTTCCCTGATCAGGTTGCAGTCATGTTTGTACAAGAATTTCCGGATAAAAGATGAGGGTATTCAGAGGTGTTCATTTTTAAAACGATCTGTGATGAAGTATTTATTAAATCTATGTGTTGTATCTGTTCTTTGTTTGCAAGTCCAACCTTTACTTTCGCAGTCTGCCTCAAAGGTACATGCCAATATACCGGATTTTGGAAAGAATGCAAAAGCAGGAAACTTTGCCAGGATTCGCGGATTCAATATGTATTACGAGATTTACGGTCAAGGTGAGCCTTTACTACTGATACATGGAAACACCGCTTCAATTAGCAGCCTCAGCAATCAGATCCCATATTTTGCCGAATCGTATAAAGTTATTGTTGCCGACAGCAGAGCCCAGGGAAGGTCTGTAGATCCTTCCGGAACATAAAATCCGGGATCAGTTGATGCCGTAACATTTTTTTCATTGGATCCATGAATTTTCAAGAATGAAGGAAACACTTATTAAAGCCATCAGTGCCGCAGGTGAAATTCACCTGAAGCATTTCCGGTCTGCTCACCGGATCTCCATCAAGGAAAGCTTCACAAGCATTGTTACGGAAGCAGATATTGAAAGCGAGAAGAAGATCATTGAAGTGATCTCCGGGCAATTTCCCGATCATAGTATCCTGTCGGAAGAAGCCGGATTCCTTGATAAGAACTCACCCTATACCTGGGTAATTGATCCGATTGACGGCACATCGAACTATGCTGCCGGGCTGCCCTGGTTCGGCCCCCTTATTGCACTGCTTGAAAAAGGACGTCCGGTTCTTGCCGGTGCCAGTATGCCTGTTAAGGGAGACATATATCTTGCAGAAGAAGGGAAGGGGGCAACGCTAAATGGAAGTCCCTTCCACCTGGTAGAACAGGAGTTGTCTGATGCACTTTCCGGTTTTTCGACGAATTATACGGCTGATGAGGAATACCAGCGTCTTGCACTTAAAATCTATCATTTTTTGGTACAGCATACCAGAAATGTCCGAACCACCAATGCACTGATTGATCTGCTGAATGTCGCCGAAGGCCGTTACGGCGGCTGCGTAATCATGTTCAATGGTTTGTGGGATATCGCTGCGCCATATCTGATCATTAAGGAAGCCGGAGGGATAATGCTGGATCTTGATGGGCATGAAATTGATTTTACAGCAGACCGGCATTCACTGAAAAAAAACTACCCGGTCGTAACCGGATCTTCATTGTTTGTAAGGGAGGTTACAAAGGTGATCACAAGATTGAAGGGGTGAAGTTGTAATTATAATGAAACCCCTCCGGGGGTTGGGGAATATAGAGCATGCCTGCCACGGACGTAACCGTGGCTATTATAACGGAACCCTTTCAGGGTTAGGGATTTCGGATACGGTCATCACCTAACTGCGGGCGCCACATTAACATCGTGCAACCGTTCCGGAAATTATCGTGGACAATTATGGAACCCCTTCAGGGTTCAGTGTTACGTTGCATGTTTACCACGGACGTAACCGTGGCTACTATAATGGAACCCCTTCAAGGTTCAGTGAAGCGTTACATGTTTACCACGGACGTAACCGTGGCTACTATAATGGAACCCTTTCAGGGTTGGGGATTGCGGATACGGTCGCCGCATTACAAAGGTCGCCACTTTATCACGGTGAGACCGTTCCAATAAATATGGTGGACTATAATGGAACCCCTTCAGGGTTCAGTGTTATGTTGCATGTTTACCACGGACGTAACCGTGGCTACTATAATGGAACCCCTTCAGGGTTGGGGATTGCGGATACCGGCACCACATTACTGCGGGCGCCACATTATCACGGTCTGACCGTACGAATAATTATCGTGGACAATTATGGAACCCCTTCAGGGTTCAGTGTTGCGCTACATGTTTACCACGGACGTGACCGTGGCTACTATAATGGAACCCCTTCAGGGTTCAGTGTAGCGTTACCTGTTAACCACGGACGTGACCGTGGCTACTATAATGAAACCCTTTCAGGGTTGGGGATTGCGGATACGGTCGCCGCATTACAAAGGTCGCCACTTTATCACGGTGAGACCGTTCCAATAAATATGGTGGACTATAATGGAACCCCTTCAGGGTTCAGTGTTACGTTGCATGTTTACCACGGACGTAACCGTGGCTACTATAATGGAACCCTTTCAGGGTTGGGGATTGCGGATACGGTCGCCGCATTACAAAGGTCGCCACTTTATCACGGTGAGACCGTTCCAATAAATATGGTGGACTATAATGGAACCCCTTCAGGGTTCAGTGTTACGTTGCATGTTTACCACGGACGTAACCGTGGCTACTATAATGGAACCCTTTCAGGGTTGGGGATTGCGGATACGGTCGCCGCATTACAAAGGTCGCCACTTTATCACGGTGAGACCGTTCCAATAAATATGGTGGACTATAATGGAACCCCTTCAGGGTTCAGTGTTATGTTGCATGTTTACCACGGACGTAACCGTGGCTACTATAATGGAACCCCTTCAGGGTTCAGTGTTGCGCTACATGTTTACCACGGACGTGACCGTGGCTACTATAATGGAACCCTTTCAGGGTTGGGGATTCCGGATACCGGCACCACATTACTGCGGGCGCCACATTATCACGGTGCGACCGTCGAATAATTATCGTGGACAATTATGGAACCCCTTCAGGGTTCAGTGTAGCGTTACCTGTTAACCACGGACGTAACCGTGGCTACTATAATGGAACCCTTTCAGGGTTAGGGATTGCGGATACGGTCATCGCATTGCTACGGGCGCCACATTATCACGGTCCGATCGTTCGGATAAATATCGTGGACAATTATGGAACCCCTTCAGGGTTCAGTGTTGTGTTGTATGCTTACCACGGACGTAACCGTGGCTACTATAATGGAACCCTTTCAGGGTTGGGGATTGCGGATACGGTCGCCGCATTACAAAGGTCGCCACTTTATCACGGTGAGACCGTTCCAATAAATATTGGTGGACTATAATGGAACCCCTTCAGGGTTCAGTGTTACGTTGCATGTTTACCACGGACGTAACCGTGGCTACTATAATGGAACCCTTTCAGGGTTGGGGATTCCGGATACCAGCACCACATTACTGCGGGCGCCACATTATCACGGTGCGACCGTACGAATAATTATCGTGGACAATTATGAAACCCCTTCAGGGTTCAGTGTTACGTTGTATGCTTACCACGGACGTAACCGTGGCTAGTATAATGGAACCCTTTCAGGGTTGGGGATTCCGGATACCGGCACCACCTAACTGCGGGAGCCACATTAACACGGTGCGACTGTTCTTATAAATATCGTGGACAATTATGGAACCCCTTCAGGGTTCAGTGTTACGTTACATGTTTACCACGGACGTAACCGTGGCTACTATAATGGAACCCTTTCAGGGTTCAGTGTTACGTCGCATGTTTACCACGGACGTAACCGTGGCTACTATAATGGAACCCTTTCAGGGTTGGGGATTCCGGATACCGGCACCACAATACTACGGGCGCCACATTATCACGGTGCGACCGTACGAATAATTATCGTGGACAATTATGGAACCCCTTCAGGGTTCAGTGTAGCGTTACCTGTTAACCACGGACGTAACCGTGGCTACTATAATGGAACCCTTTCAGGGTTAGGGATTGCGGATACGGTCACCACATTGCTGCGGGCGCCACATTATCACGGTCCGATCGTTCGGATAAATATCGTGGACAATTATGGAACCCCTTCAGGGTTCAGTGTTATGTTGTATGCTTACCACGGACGTAACCGTGGCTACTATAATGGAACCCTTTCAGGGTTTGAGCAGCCGACGATCAGCCTGGCACGGGTATAACCATTGTTACGGTAATGAATCCCCATCGATGGTATGGATCCGACGATCTGCCTCCGACGATCTGCCTCCGACGAACGTAACCATGGCCATTATAATTAAACCCATACGGGGTACGTAAAACCGGGGGTTTGTCTACACCGACGTAACCATGTCTTATCAAATGAATTCACTTCGGGAAAAGGAATCCACAATATGCCCATCATGCACAAAATCGAATTTACCCTGGTGCAATTCTATAGGGTGGGGGATGAATTCCCTGTATTCAATAATGAAGATGAAGATTGGTTCATTTTATCACCATGTCCGCGCGATCTCATGAAACGCCATGGATACCAGTTTGAGATTTCCATCGGTAAATAATTCGATCGTATCAACATCGGGTGCAAAGGCAAATTCCTGTGTGTACGAAAAAATACCGTTGTTCCCGAAAACTTCAAGCTGGCCCCGATCAACCAATATTCGGATGTGGACACGATTAGCATCATCTGGCAATAATTCTTTCGATAACAGGGTTTTGTTGTACACGTCGTAAATGATATACCGGTTGGCCACTTTAATACCGAATGTCAATGCATCACTTTGCGACATGTCAATAGCCAGGTCGAGTTCGAATTTTTTGGAGTGAATATCCTCCAACAGGTTCGTTCCGGAGCTCACCATCTGGTTTTCCCATGACTTGGTGTTTTCATAGATGGAAGATATCTCACGGATGGGATACCGGGTAATCCGTTTTTGCCCCTGGTAGGTGATTAAGCCCAGGGATACGGGAAATGTTGCGTTCCGTTGCCACACCTTTTCGCCAATTCCCCCATTCCAGTGGTCCATCCAGGCAAGCTGAATGATGCGGGGATCATGGTGAGGCAGGTTTCCCGCCGGAAACGTCTGTGCCGCGTAAAAATCCGGTCCGACATCCATAACATGGGTCTCCTGACCTTCATCAATAATGAATGTTGTCCCATTAAATTCTCCGACGAGATAAGATCCGTTGGCATCCTGCAGCACCCATTTTTTATTGTTTTCGTCCCCGTCCAGTGGGAGCTGATAAATGTCAGGGCATTCAAAGCCGAATTTTATATTACTCAGCGTTGACCAATGAATCAGATCTCCGGAACGATAGAAGGTCGTTCCGTTTTCGTACAGAGCCAAAATCCATACTGAGTCAGGAGCATACCAGAAAACACAGGGATCTCTGGGGTATGCACCATCTGTCAGATTTCCCACAGGATTATCCTGATAATCATGCCAGGTTTTGCCTGTATCATTGCTCCATGCTAAACATGTACCCTTACCGGTACCGGTATAAATGGCAACGATCGCATCCTTTTTCGAACCTGTTATCCTTTTCGCAGTTTCGCCGGAAACCACAACGGCACTTCCCGAATATACTTCATTCCCTGTTACATTTCGTTTAGCTTGTGGCGGTAAAAATGAGTTCTGCGGTATCAGTGCTACGCCTTTATCCTCCCAATGCAATAAATCCGGGCTCGTTGCATATCCGCCATGCCTGGCTTTTTCTCCCCACTGATAGATCATATGATATATCCCTCCCTGGTATACCAATCCGTTAATGTCGTTCATCCATTCGGTTTTTGGACTGAAGTGGTACTGGCCCCTGTAGTTTTCACTATAATCAATACTATCAGGATGGGGATAGAACTGTGCCTTCCCATAGTTTGAAATTAGTAATAATGAAAGCATGAACAGTAGAAGATAATTTTTTTTCATCGTGATTTTAGTTGTTTGGAATTACAGTAGATGGAGATTGCATAGTATTATTTGCCATTCTTGTTATGGATTGAAAAGGAGGCTTGGAGTAAAAGCCGGATCTGATCCTGATATTCGATGTGGCAAACCGCTATGGTCCCCCAACACTCCAGACTTCTGCAAAGCTATCAATTTTCATGAATTCAGCTTTCATTTCTCATTGCAATGTTCATTTCGTTGGAGAGAAAAGCAAGGTGGTAAATTCTTGCCAGTCCCAGTATCCCTTCCCATAGAAACACTCATCATACGAATATGTCAGCTTAAGATTATATACAATCAATACTATGACCAACAGACCTAATGTAAGCTGATATGTCTTGCTTTTCGTCATTGCATTTTCAACCATCAATCCTAATGGAATACTAAACAATGCGTAATATTCAACAAAACTTCTGGCCCCAAAGGAACATCCAAAATCTGTTTGTCCCCACGACGAGAATACATAGGTAAGAGCAATGAAGGTAATTCCCATAATAACACCAACCCGTTTCAGCGATGAATGCGAATATGAGAGGAAAAAGGAATAAAGAATTACGAAAAACAGCGGAGTATACAGGAAAAGTCCATTATCGGGCGAGAACAGTGTGACGAAGGGTCTGGGGTTGAGCCAGTTAAATCCTTCATTTACGTATGTATCCACGAAATATTTCTGGTATGCGTACTCATTGTAAAAAAGTTGGGGAAGAAAAACAAAGATTATCGGCAGAAGGGCGATCAGGAATTTCGGGGTAAATAACGAATCGACAATCCATTTTTTTAAATTATTATCCGTTGCTGTGGTAAGAAAAAATGTGGCGATGATGAACAAAATATTTGTCGGACGTATTAATACAATCAGGCTTCCTGTTAACGATAATACAAGGATACCGGTGATGCTGAATCTTTTTCTTTTGAAATAAATATCCAGTCTGTTTAAAAAAATACTGAACAAGGCGAAGGAATAGATGTGTGACATTCCTGTTTCATCAACAGAATAATAAAACAGATTTGTACCAAAAAGAATTAGGAGCAATACCATCAGCACTGTGATTCTTCTCAGATACCGCAGTAGATAGTTGTATAAACAGAGGAATCCAATAATTAGCCAGAAAACTGCAGCAACATTGATGCTCCAGTGAAAAATCGGAGAAAAGCCATCTCTTTTCTGTTTTAATAGGAGGGCAGCATTGTTTGCGACCAGATAAAAAGGGGACTGCATCAGTGCAACGCCATAGGTGTATTTTGTTATTACCTTTTCATTTTTGTAGTCGAGCCAGAAACCATTTCCGGTTTTCTGATCTATAGAATCAGGGAACTGAACCGGGGAGAAGTGATAATCAAATGCCATTGGCAGATAAACATAATATCCGGCTTTGTCAGCCCAAATTTCGCTGTGATAGTTAAAATACCCGGATTTACTGTGCTTATTGAAGGCAAGAAACAGCATAACCCCGGCAAACAGAAATATGAGGATGAGATTTAACTTTTTAGTTTTCATAGGTCATATTCCGCGAAGTACCGGATTTTTGTAAAGAATTCGTTGGTCATGGCATTCGGTAAACTCAGGAAATTCGATCCGATACGCAAGATAGAAAAATCAGCAGAATCTGCAACCACTGAATGCCAGGTACTGCCATCATCTTTGATATTTTCTTCAGGCGGATGAAACTTTCAATGACGATGTTTCGGCCATCCGTATTGCGCAAACCGTTGCATTTTAAATGCCGAATCTTGATTTATCGCTTAACCTTTAGCCATTAATTTTGTTGATAAATAGACCGAATATACCGGTACTTCATTTGATATATATTTCAGAATTTCAATATGATATACATTGGTTGCCCGGTTTATCCCACCCAATAAATTCACAAAAGGAATAAAATAATGAAAGTACTGCTTATCTGGGTCCTGTTTGGTTTTCTAATCCGGATCGTCTCTGCCCAGGACACAAAATCGGAGTTCATTAAAGTTGCCGGTGATCACTGGCATTTTGAAACCAATATCAGTGGTACAGCATTTACGCCTTTCGGTACCAACTACTATGATCCTGAAAGCTACGGTACGAATGTAGTTTGGGATAATCCGGCATTTACTGCTCCCAATGTAATCTCAAACTTTGATTCGGTCAGGACCAGAGTACATTTTACACAACTTCAGGCTTTAGGGGCCAATGTTGTTCGCATTTTCCTTTCAACTGTAAAGTTCGAACCTACCTTGTACTCTTTGGATGAGACCAGTTTTCAGAAAGTTGATAAAATAATAGAGCTGGCAAAGGAATACGATTTACGAATTATTTTCGACCTTGTTGAAGTATGGGAGGGCGCACCGGAAGACGGATGGTTAAGCTGGGATTATTATTCTGATCCGGTCAGTGTCAAAGGCCTGGAATTTTTAGTAAGGGCTTTTGGTAGCCGGTATCGTGACGAACCTGCCATCTTTGCATGGGATCTTACCAACGAACCATCTACAAAATGGTCGGATGGGCCGATGGATGAATTGTGGACAGAATGGACCCATTTGAAATATGAGGACGAGGCTAATCTGGGCATAGCCTGGTCAGATTTTCCGTATTCAGGTGAGAGCTGGAACAACATCGGCGTTCCTTCGGAAAGCATGAATGTTTTGAATGATCAGCGCCTGTTTGATTTTCAACTTTTCCGTGAGGATGTAGCGTACAACTGGACCAAACGTCTTGTTGATGCCATCAGACAGGTGGATGAAAATCATATGATTACCGTTGGATTGATCCAGTGGAGCGTTCCATTTAAGCAAAATATTGAAAGCCCGGGTGGTTATGCCGGATTCAATCCGCAGAAAATAGCACCCTTACTGGATTATGTTTCCGTGCATGGCTATGACTGGTGGGATGGCCATGCTGCAGTATATGTTCAGGGTTTGCTCCGGTATTGTTATGCCGGTAAACCTGTCCTGTTAGAGGAATACCAATATCACAGATCTACAGTTGAAGCAACGATGGGTAGTGCCTCAGGCTGGGTGAGCTGGGCCGCGTATGCCGGACTCTATGAGCCGGATCCGGACTCTTTCCTGTTTCGGTACAACGGAACTATAAATCCGTTGGGAACAGAATTCCAGGCGCAGGCATCATCGGTTAAATCTGTGATCCCCGTTCGGGAAGATGATGCGACCAGTATTGATGCGGATTTAAAAATCCTGTTAACGGAAACAGCATGGATGGATTCACTGTTTGACCGTTACGTGAGGATGCAGTCAGGACTCTCCGGACCGGTCGGTTTTACATTTCTAAATTCTACGCTGCCGCTCCCAGCGTTCGTCGATGAATATACCGCCGTTGAATTTCCGACGCATGTTGAACTAAGCGAAAGTTATCCAAATCCGTTTAGTTACGAAACAACTATTCGCTACATGGTCAGGGCGTCATCCCACGTTAAACTGGAGATCTGCAATGCGCTTGGTCAGGCTATAATGACCCTGACCGATGAGAATCAGAACGCCGGCGCTCATATCGCTTTATGGAACGGTAAGGATTATTCAGGAAAAGATGTTCCTACCGGTATTTACTTTTACCGGCTAAGCTTGAATCAATTTGTACAGGTGAAGAGGCTGGTTCTTGTACGCTGAATTCAACTGTGCTAACTGCCAGCCAGTAGATAAGTTATATTTCGCAACAGTCTTGATAAGATACCTTAAAGCGAAGTCCGGGAGCAAGCACTCTCTGAGGTTTTAAATCCAAATGGCGCCAACAGGGACCGGCTTATATAAACATTTCAGTACATACTTATTCGTAGAACCTTTGCGCCTGGCCATTTTATCTATAATGGATGCAAGCTATTCCCTTTATATCTGTTTTACATATGCTGCTAATTCCGAATTACCTGCATAATATTCTATTGTGACACTTCCCGGCGCTTTCGGATAAAATAAAAGGGATGAAAAGCTGATAACCCGGAAGACAACAGGGTACTTCGGGTATATTCAACGAACAAATGTCTCGGGTTTTTGAAATTAAAAGGTTCCCATCACCATTCTTTATCTTTATTAGGCAGGTTTTTACCTGGAGTGACTGTGTACCTGCCGGTCTTTCCCTTCGTGGAATATATACAACTAATTTCCGGTAAGTTCGTATATGAAATCCTACAGCTTTAATCGCGGGATATGAACTTTAAATCTATGCGCCATGAAACAACTAAGACACATTTGCCGCCTTGTATTGGTCGCAATAGTGATTTTCATCGGACTTTCCCTGTCTTCCTGCGCAACTTCCGGTAATGCCAGCAGTGCAAAAAAACGCCAGGGCTATATGCTGATGTCTAAGTCAGAATATTCGATGAATAAGGGACGATACAAGGAAACTAAAAAACCAAAAGCAATAAGAAAGCGAAAGAAGAATGCCCACAAAATGGTGTTTTAGTATTCCGGGCGGCAACTTCACATTCTATTTTTGTAAACAGTGATTCTTGTTTACTTATTCTTTTATTGACTTATAATCAGATAATTAAACTGGCCTTTCAGGTTGCTGGCCGTGGTCGGCCCACGTCATGTTTTACACTTTCCCAAAAAAAACTTTTAAAATATTTGGTTTTATGAAAATAATTGATCTACATTTGTACTGTACTAGTAAAGTAGAACACTAATACGAAAAATTAAACCTTATGATTCAAATCAACGACCTCACCTTTTCGTATCCGCGACAGCCTCAACCCCTGTTCAGAAACCTGTCGCTTGACCTCGCGTCTGGCAGCATCACCGGACTCCTCGGGAAGAACGGTGCAGGTAAAACGAGTCTGCTAAAGCTGATGACCGGCCTGCTTCATCCGAAGACAGGAGAACTATCGGTTCTCGGGTACACTCCAAGGAAGCGTGAAGCTTCGATGCTGAACGATGTCTTCCTGGTGCCGGAAGAATTTGTTTTCCCATCGGTTGCCATCGGCGATTATAAGAAGGCCTTTGCCAGGTTTTATCCCCGTTTTGATCATGACATGTTTCATCGTATCACCGGGGAATTTGACCTCAATGCCGGTCAGCATCTCAACCGCATTTCGCATGGGCAGAAGAAGAAATTCCTGATTGCCTTTGCCTTATCTACAAAATGCCGGCTACTGGTGCTGGATGAGCCGACGAACGGACTTGACATACCTTCAAAATCCCTGTTCAGAAAAATCCTTGCCGGTTCGCTCGACGACGACCAGCTGGTGGTCATTTCCACACACCAGGTGAAGGATGTAGAAAACCTTATTGATAAGATCATCATCCTTGACAACGGTACGGTGATCTTCCAGCATACCATCGAGGATATCTCGCAAAAAGTCAGTTTTGTCAGCGGTACTTCTGCTGAGGCGGAGCAGGCCATTTACAGTGAGATGGTACCGGGTGGAGTAAGAATGATGATGCCCAACGGTCATGCCAGGACCGAGGTGGACATCGAGCTGCTTTTCAATGCTATTACGAACGGAAAAAAAATCGGATAAGTCATGCAAACCAACAACCTGTTTTCATTTCGGCGGTTAACCTGGTTATTCAGGCAGTCGCTGATCATCAACAAACGAATCATCGGGATATCGCTGATCGGTTTTTCGGGGACTCTCTTTGCAGCGCTGTTCATTTTCCAGTTAATGGCCAGATTTAGGTGGACGGATCAAAATGCCACAGTCATGTTTCTGGTATTATTTTTTATACTTGGGGTGATCTATTCCAGTCTTTCCTTCCCGGCATTCCGGTCGAAGGAGAAAAGTATGTCCTACCTGCTGCATCCGGCCTCTTCCTCAGAGAAATTCGTTTTCGAGATCCTGACAAGGATCATCGCCTTTATAATAATCTTTCCTGTTCTTTATTGGCTTATCGCCAATGCGGAAGGATGGCTCGCTCATCAGTTTTTCCCTGAACTGACACATTACCGGTTTTCGGTATTACGGGAAGGGAATGGTCTGTATTTTCAGTCAGACGATACCGTCTGGCAGGTTAAGTGGCTGGTGGTGATGGGCGTTCTCAGCATCTTTTTCATTCCCTTTACGGGCGCCGGATTTTTCCGGAAGTCACCACTGCTGAAAACAATGTTTACGCTTGTTATCATCGGTGCTGCATATACCCTGTTTATTTATATTTTGTTTAAGGGTTTGCATCTTCATGACTATGAGCCGCAGGGACACCGCGTCTTGTTTATTCGCTCCAAAGAGAATGTACTTACCTTCTCTGTCGTCGCAACGGGAGTGATAAACCTGGCCTTACTTGCCATGGTATGGTTTGGTATAAAGGAAAAGGAGGCGTAATATGGAATTCAAGAATTCAAAAGGCATTTTTCTCCAGATCGCAGATAACCTGTCGGAGAAAGTGGTAGAGGGAAAATACCCGCCTGGGGAGAAGATCCCGTCCGTCAGAGAACTCGCTGCAGAAATGGGCGTTAACCCGAATACCATCATGAGGACCTACAGCGAACTGCAGGGGAGGGGCATTATCGATACAAAGCGGGGCGTGGGGTATTTCGTAAGTCATGATGCAGATACTATTATCCTCGCATGGAAGAAGAAAGAGTTCTTCGAAAACGACCTGCCACTGATCGTAAAGCAGACCAGAATGCTCGGTATCACTTTCGGGGAACTGAAACCCTATTTTACTTCAAATCCTAATCCATCCCAAAATGAAGACAAGTAAGATCATCTTTACCTCACTGCTTGGAACCGCCGCTGCATTTATCCTTGCCGGAGCCATTGACATCAAGATCAGTGGTAGCAGGAACGACCATCAGGCACCAGAAATGACCACGAGTACGAGGAATATCCCCGATATCAGCGTACTGACCTTAAAGGATGGCCAGAATTTCGAGCTTGTTTACAGCGATTCCTCCTTCCTCGAATTGTCATGGTCGAAGGACGCCGTACCTGCAGATCCGGTTATTTCGATAGAAGGTGACAGCATGATCATAACGGGTGTAAGCCAGCAGGAAGGCATCTGGATGAAGGTAAAGCTGGGTACAGGAAATTCCCTGCAAAAGATTGACATGATAAATTCGGAGGTTACGATTGCGCAAATGGGATCAGCGTTGGTTAATCTGGATCTGGATGGGAGTCGGGTATGGTTCAACAGCGGCAGGAACGGAAACACTCCGTTTACGGCTATGGGTATACAGGCCCGGGGGAAAAGTTATTTCATACCGGCAATTTTGGCGTGGATTCGCTCAATGTTAACCTTCAGAACTCTGAAGTGCAGATGGGAATATCATCTACGAACGCTTGCCGGGTACTCTTTTCAGACGGATCGGAAATGCGGATCCGCCAGCCTCAGGAGATCATGGTGAAAAGAGATTCCTCAAGCAGAATAACACTGTGGAATTGAAACGGAAGTAAACTTCCGGCAATGATTTTTGCAGGGATTTCGGAGGTACGGATAGTGACACATATGCACCGAAATCAAATGCCGGATACGGGACGAATTGTGCAACCAGAAGATTTTCCATGACCGGGACTTCGTCTTTCTTCTAAATTACCTGCGTAAGATCAGGAATACCCTGCTATATGTTTAATGGAAATCAATGGTGGCAGAAACCATATCATAATGCTGTAAATTCTGTGAAATCCCTTAATTTTGGATAGTAGCAACCTTTATCATCTTTAATTCCTTTGAGGGAAGACGGACATACGTATCCGTTTCGTCTGTCAGCCCGGGGGGTGTGAAAATTATTTTCAGCACAACGGGAAGGTGAAGAGATTTAGCTAACAAAAGCATTTATTATGAAAAGCCACACCAAAAACACCATCTGTGTCCATGCGGGTCAACGGCCCGATGAATACACGGGAATCAATACTCCCGTTTTCACATCCACCTCGTATGCCTACCTGGATTCAGAGGAAAGACTTTATCCCCGATATTTCAACATACCCAACCAACAGGTTCTGATTGAAAAACTATCCAAACTCGAAAATACCGAAAGCGGGCTGATCTTCAGTTCCGGGATGGCAGCTATCAGCACTACGATCCTTAGTCTCCTGAGCAAGGGTGATCACATCATTTTTCAGAAAGGGCTTTACGGTGGCACAATCCATTTTATCAGGGAAGACCTGGATCGCTTTGGTATCGAATATACCATCCTGAATGATAATGAGATACGCACAATCCGGGGAGCAGCACGAAAAAATACCAGGATGATCTATATCGAAAGTCCGTCGAATCCGTTATTGTCAATCATCGACCTAAAGGAAATTGCAGTCCTGTGTAAATCATTGCAGATCATCTCAGTGATCGACAGTACATTTGCTTCTCCCATAAACCAGAATCCGGCCGACTTCGGCATCGATATCATACTGCACAGTGCCACTAAGTACCTTGGAGGTCACAGCGATATTTCTGCAGGCGCCATCCTTTCCACAAAGAAGCTGATCGATAAAATCAGAAATACAGCGTTGAATTTTGGCGGAAGTCTGAATGCCATGATGTGCCACCTGCTGGAAAGAAGTATTAAGACCCTTGCTATCAGGGTATCGAAGCAAAATGAAAATGCTGCAGCCATTGCTGATTTTCTTCACCACCATCCGGACATCAGTAAGGTCTTCTATCCGGGTTTACCCGATGATCCCGGATATGAAACCGCCAAAAGGCAAATGTCAGGCTTTGGAGGAATGGTATCGTTTGAGACCAGAGCTGTCGACAGCTATACCTTTCAGAAAAAACTAACCCTTATACAACCTGCCATGAGCCTTGGCGGGATTGAGTCCACCATTTGCGCACCGGCGCTTACTTCTCACCGACATCTTACCAAAGACCAGAGGGAAGCAGATGGTATCAGCGATAATTTGCTGAGATTGTCTGTCGGGATTGAAGATGCCTCAGACCTGATTTCTGATCTGGAGAATGCACTTACCCTCTGATGGATTAGTAAAATTCCATAGTGCGTTATCCAGTCCAAAATATTCCTATCCGAACTTCTCTGATCACTGGTGGTCGCAAATTTCTTCAAATAAATCTAAAAATATTTGCGCAACTAAATATTTGCGCGTATATTTGCAATCAAATGGTTGCGTAAATTGAATCTATCATGGCAAAACACGACATATTTCAGGCCATTGCCGATCCTACAAGAAGGGCCATATTAGTACTGATCGTCTCACAGGCTATGACGCCAAATGCACTGGCCGAACATTTTAAAACAAGCAGGCAGGCTGTATCCAAGCACATTCAGGTGCTGACGGAATGTGAGTTGCTGGTACAAAAGAAAGAAGGCAGGAACATCTATTATCATATAAATGCATTAAAGATGAAAGAGATCGATCAATGGCTGGAACAGTTTAAACTGCTGTGGGAGGATAAATTCAATCAGCTGGATAAGGTATTACTTAATCTTAAATCAAATCACAATGAAACGTAATTTAATCATGGAATTTTCCGTCGATAAGGAAAAGAAAGCCATTACGGTGAAAAGGGAGTTTGAAGCACCCCTTGCCAAAGTTTGGGCTGCATGGACACAGAGCAATATTCTTGATCAATGGTGGGCTCCGAAACCATGGAAAGGCAGAACCAAATCCATGGATTTCTCGGAAGGAGGAATGTGGCTTTATGCCATGGTCGGACCTGACAGGTCAGAGCACTGGTCGCGGGTTGATTACATCACCATTAACCCGATGAAAGCGTTTTCATCCAGGGATGCCTTTTGCGATGAAAACGGAAATATAGATCCGAATATGCCGACAATTAACTGGTCCAATTCATTCCGTGAGGATTCCGGATCTACTATTGTAAACGTAGTATTGACGTTTGATAGACTCACCGACCTGGAGAAGATCATTGAGATGGGATTCAGGGAAGGATTTACAGCAGGTCTGGAGAATCTGGATGAATTGCTGGGGAGATAGGAAGTTATGAAGTTAGGAAGTTAGGGATGTTCTTTAAATCAATCTTCAACTCAACAACTCAACAACTCAACAAATAAGAAGTGATGGAGTGATGGAGTTATGATTAGGGAGTTATGAAGTTAGGGATTTAGGGATGTCCTTTAAATCACTCTTCAATTCACTAAATCACCAAATCACCAAATCAAAAGAAGGGCATTTTTCTATAAAAATTCGCTATTTTTATAGTGTAGATACAAAGCATTATGAAAAGAGCCTTTTTTACGCTGCTTATTTCCATCGGTTGGTTAGTATTAAATGCTCAAAATCAGGATCATAAAAATGGTTTAAACGAAGGCTATTTTTTAAATCCTATTTTTGCAGGCGATTATCCTGACCCAAGCATTTTGGTTGACGGCAGTGATTATTATATTGTGCATTCATCGTTTGAATATTATCCTGGTCTGACCATCTGGCATTCAAAAGATCTGACAGACTGGACACCTCTGACATGTGCTTTGCATAAATATGTGGGTTCTGTCTGGGCTCCAGACCTGGTAAAGGTTAAAAATAAATATTACATCTACTTTCCGGCTAATAATACTAATTATGTTGTTGTGGCTGAGTCAATTGTCGGTCCCTGGAGCGATCCGGTGGATTTAAAAGTGGGAAATATTGACCCTGGTCATGTGACAGACAAGGATGGCAGGCGTTATTTATATTTCAGCAGTGGTGGCTTTGTCCCCTTATCGGCCGATGGTTTGTCGGTAACGGGGCCGCTTCAGCATACCTATGATGGTTGGGAGATACCCCGTGACTGGTCAATTGAGTGCTTTTGCATGGAAGGTCCAAAGCTTTTCAGACGAGGCGGATATTACTACCTAACTGTTGCAGAAGGAGGGACCGCAGGCCCTGCAACAGGGCATATGGTAATCTCGGCGCGTTCTGAATCGCCATTCGGGCCGTGGGAAAATTCACCATATAATCCGGTTATCAGGACGAAAGATAAAACCGAAAAGTGGTGGTCCGTCGGACATGCAACTATCTTTGAAGACGTAACCGGAAAATGGTGGATGATATTTCATGGATACGAGAACGGGCATTATAACATGGGACGTCAGACTTTACTCTCTTCGGTGGAATGGACGGATGACGGATGGTTTAAAGTTCCGGAAAATAGTAGGATCGATAAACCCATAAAAAAGCCAGCTGGTATTCCTGATGGTGAAGTATTCACATTGAATGATAACTTTCGGGGCAAGGATCTTAAACCTACCTGGCATTTCTTTGGTGAATACGATACAAGTAGATTTGAAATGAGCGGAAGCAGCATTGCAATTAAAGCCAAAGGCAATACTGTTGGGGAGAGTTCACCCCTTCTTTGCATGCCGGCTGACCATTCTTATACTGCCCAGGTTGAACTAGAAATTGAAGGTGATGCCATCGGTGGATTGCTTCTGTTCTATAATCAAAAAGCATACTCAGGCATATTGGCTGATCGTGAAAATATTCTTGCCAACCTCAGGAGCTGGCAATTCCCAACCGAGAAAGGCGTCATCAACAGGCATGTATTCCTCCGCCTTAAAAACATGAATAGTACCGTTGATATGTATTACAGTGTTAATGGCGAAGACTGGACTAAAATCGAAAATTCTATAGAGGTGTCTGACTATGATCACAACGTACTCGGCCAATTTTTAAGTCTTCGCATTGGATTATGCGCTATGGGAGACGGAACTGTCAGATTTAAAAATTTCATGTATACCCCGGTAAACTAATCATCAGTGTAAATCACACCTATTCCTGACATCCCGGCCCCGGCTTTTCTTATCCTCCCCTCAATTTCTGAAAATCCCGTATCTTTGTATACCATGGATCAACTCTTCCGGATATTCAATTTTGGTGTTGAAGACGCAAAAAAGGTCGCCTCGTCAGTAAACGAACCGCATCAGCACGATTATGAGGAACTTTTGGTGGGCATTGAAGGGACTTTGGATCATTTCATCGATTTTAAATCGGAGATGCTCGAAGCACCATTTATCAGTTTCGTAGCGCAGGGCAAGGTACATCGCGTCGTTCCGGGGTTAAAGGATGGGAAATGCAATATCTGGGTCCTTCGTTTCAAAAGTGAGTTCATCCCTGAAACCACTTTTCAATTGTATTCCTTTTATCATGGCTATGCAAACATCAAACTCAAAGCGGATGAATGTTTCCGGCGAATGCCCATACTCTGTGAGATGATGTTCAGGGAAACACAGCAGCAGGATCCCGACTATGGTGTTATGCAGCATCTGCTCAGTGCTCTGTTTATCATGATCGAATCGGAACGGAAAAAGCTTCATCCTGGTGATGATAATTTGCAAAAGACACAAAATACCACTTTTAAAAATTTCCTTAGGATTCTTGAGGAAAATTTCCGGAGACCGGAAGGAGTTGAATATTATGCCGAAAAACTTTTTATGTCAGCCCGAAATTTGAATATCATTTGTCAGAATATCCTGCATCAGAGTGTTTCTGAAATCATAGAAACCCGTAAGCTCATTGAGGCAAAAAACCTGCTGATCAGTACAGATAAATCCATATCCGAAATCGGGTTTGAACTGGGTTATAATGAGAAATCCTACTTTACGACTGTTTTCAAAAAGAAATCAGGACAAACGCCCACCGAATTCAGGGAGGAGATGCACCAGCTGCTTTCCTGATATTACAACACATTTTCCGAATACTGTTACCGCATACCTGGCCGGAGCTTTACCTTTGTATCGTTAATTTTAATGAAGGTAATCAGAAAGAAAGGATTTAGAAAAATGGAAACAGTTACTGAAACAACAAGCAAAACCAAATGGATTTCCGATCCCGCACACAGTGAGTTGATGTTCAGGGTTAAACATATGATGATCTCAAACGTTAAAGGAGAGTTCACAAAGTTTAATGCGGAAATAGACGGAGAAGAATTTACGAACTCACCGATTATCGTAAATATTGATTCTTCCTCCATTTATACCAACGATGAAAGTCGTGATGGCCACCTGAGAAGCGCTGATTTTTTTGATGTGGAGCACCACAAAGAAATCCGTTTTGAAGGAAAGAAGATGAGGAAGGTCGATGATGGATTGTACAAATTAACCGGACTTCTCTCGATTAAAGGAACAAAGAAGGAGGTTACCCTCGATGTGGAATTTGGAGGTGTCAATAAGGACCCATGGGGGAATGAAAAGGCAGGATTTGCCATCAGTGGGAAGATAAGCAGGAAGGAGTGGGGGTTGAACTGGAATGCCGCTCTGGAAACCGGGGGTGTACTGGTTAGTGATGAGGTGAGGATCTCTGCTGAAGTGCAATTTGTAAAACAAGCCGCGTAACGCTGGCAGAAGGAAAGACGAAAATGAAACTGAATGATTTGCATAGTATGACAGGATCATTTAAAAGCACGGAGCATATGCCCGTGCTTTTCCTTGGACATGGCAGCCCGATGAATGCCATTGAGGATAATGAATTTGTCAGGGGATGGAAGGAAGCTGGGAAAACTTTGCCTAAACCTCAGGCCATCCTTTGCGTATCGGCACATTGGGAAACGAAGGGGACTTGCGTGACCGCCATGGAAAAGCCCGAAACGATCCATGATTTCGGGGGTTTTCCGAAGGTGCTGTTTGATACGGAGTATCCGGCCCCGGGCAGTCCTGAACTAGCCGTTGAAACCAAAAAAATCGTCCGTCAAACCGACATTACCCTTGATGAGAATTGGGGACTTGATCACGGTGCATGGTCGGTCATCAAACATCTCTATCCTGAGGCCGATGTGCCGGTGATCGAACTTAGCCTTGATTATTGCAGGTCGCCAAAGGACCACTTTGATCTGGCAAAAGAGCTGGTGCCGCTTCGAAAGAAAGGTATTCTTATTATTGGGAGCGGGAACATGGTTCATAATCTCCGGCTTGTAGCCTGGGATAAATTTAACGTAGATAATTTTGCCTACGACTGGGCCATTGAAGCCGGTTCGAAGATGAAAAATTATATTCGTGAGGCTGACTGCCAGTCATTGATCGATTATTCATCCCAGGGGAAAGCATTCCAGCTGGCTGTCCCGACACCAGAACATTTCCTGCCCTTGCTTTATGTCCTGGCACTGAAGGATAAAAATGAACAGATCAGCCTCTTTAATGACAAAGCGGTGGCCGGTTCTCTGACCATGACCTGTGTAAGGGTTGATCATGGCTGATTAGAATTAAATGATCGGCAAAAATCATAACGTTTGTAACATTAAATATATTCGTATGAAACTTACCGGGAATACAATATTAATTACGGGCGGGGCATCCGGGATAGGCCTTGGACTTGCCGGAAAATTTACAGCTGAAGGCAACAAGGTAATCATCTGTGGACGCCGTGCCTCTGCCCTTGAGGAAGCAGCTGCGAAATACCCTTCCCTGATCACCCGCAAATGCGATCTGACAGTCTCTGCAGAGAGACAGGCCCTGTTCAACTGGATATCGGACGAACACGGAAATTTAAATGTGCTGATCAACAATGCGGGAATCCAACAGCGGTTGACAGTGTTGGATGAGGACTTTTTTCAGCGGGCGAAGCAGGAAATCGTTATTAATATCGAGGCTCCGCTTCACCTGACCGGGCTTTTCCTGCAGTTGAAATCGTTGAATACTATCATCAATGTAACTTCCGGACTGGCATTCACTCCTATGGTCAGTGCCCCTGTGTATTCAGCTTCAAAGGCATTCTTCCGGTCCTATACGCTCTCACTTCGTCATCAGTTAAAACAAAGGAATATCGAGGTGATTGAGTTGATCCCCCCTGCCGTTAATACGGATCTTGGGGGTAAAGGACTGCACGATCATGCCACACCTGTTGATGAATTTGTAGAGGCTATCTTTAAACAACTAAAGGAAGGCCGTATTGAGTTGTCCTATGGATTTAGTGAAGCGATGACCAAGGCTGGTCCGGACGATCTGTTAAAAGTATTTCAGAGAATGAACGGGCCGGCTGAATAATTTTGAGTTTCGGCGCAAATCTGAAACTACATTCCTGATTAATATCCATGTATTTCATGGATTCTACCCGACAATTTTTATCTGGTATACTTTTTCCTCAGGTATTCCTGCCCGATATGGCACAGCCAGGCTGATCCTGCCCCGATGACTGCACCGGCCAGTACATCTGAAGGATAATGAACACCGAGATCCATCCTGGCGAATGCTACCGTGCAGCTCCACGCATAGGCAGGGATGATCACATACCATTTTGGATACGTGAGACTAAGGGAAGTGGCCATGGAAAATGCATCGGACGTATGTCCGGAAGGGAAGGAGGGACTGCCGGCATCACCGAGTTTTATAATATCAGGATATTTTTGAAAAGGCCGGCTACGGTCGATGGTGTATTTAAGAACCGTTGTCAGGGCAGCAGCTGTAATGAGTGATGCCGCGATATAATATGAATCGTGCCGCAGACAGGTATCATGGTTTGCCAGGCTAATTCCAAACATCAAAACCGGTGTTGCGATAGCAATGGGTGCCGTAGCGTCACTGACAAAGCGGAATGTATTGTCGAGATGAGGATTGCGGTGATGATTAATAGCCCGCAAAAGATCAATATCCGGATTTTGGGGATATGCGATGAGGCCGGGAAGGAGCAGGATTATCAGAAGAAGTTTTTTCATTTTTTAGTATTCGGTATGCACCGGCCAATGCTGCTATGTAATTCGATTCATGAAATTGTCAACCATTCAGCACAGAGACTATTTATTGATCCGCCTTCGCTGAAGCTACGGCGGACACGGTCCACTTTCGCTGAAGCTACGGCGGACACGGTCCACTTTCGCTGAAGCTACGGCGGACACAGCCCACCTTCGCTGAAGTTACGGCGGACACAGCCCACCTTCGCTGAAGTTACGGCGGACACAGCCCACCTTCGCTGAAGCTACGGCGGACACGGTCCACTTTCGCTGAAGCTTCGGCGGACACAGCCCACCTTCGCTGACCGCGTGCCGCCTTTAGCGGTGGCGCAAGCTTCGGCGGACGCGGTTTGTTGAATTCAAGAGAGAGCTCTAAAACCGTATCCTCTCCATGGGCAAAACCATGGCTATTGTTGGAAAATGCCTCCGGCATGGATGAATCGTTTCTACAAGCACCTCTCATGCTCTCCCCATCACTTCTTATTTGTTGAGTTGTTGAGTTGTTGATCCACCTTCGCTCAAGCTACGGCGGACGCGGTTTGTTGAGTTGAAGAGTGATAAGGGACATCCCTAACTCCCTAACTCCCTAACTTCCTAACTCCATAACATCATAACTTCCCCCCGCCCTTCATCATCCCAATCACATTCGCCGTCATCGCCTCGATCCCGGTCTCAATGGCCTTCTGATAGTCCGGCGTCAGGTTGGGTGAGTGCAGCGGAGGAGGTGACTGGCCTTTGCTTTTATACTCGGCCATCAGCTCGGGTTTCGTGATCCCTAACCAGATCAGAAAAATGGGAATATTTTCTGGTGTTTTGCCATAGAGGCCGAAGTCTTCGGCACCCATCACGGGTTTTACCGGAACCACATTCTGAGCGCCAAGGATGCCACCGGAGAAGGATTCAATATCACTTTTAAGTCTGGCATTGTTAATTACCGGAGGTGTATTTTCGGGAGATACGATCACTTCCGGCATCAGGTTTTCCGGCAAGCCGGCAGTAAGTGCTGCGCCACGGCAGATTCTGTTTATTGCGCTTATAATCTGATCTATGACCTCATCGCTGTAATAGCGCAGGGTAAGTTCCAGCTTTACCTCATCGGGGATGATGTTTGGCCGGGTACCTCCATGGATGGATCCGACAGTTACAACTGCGGGTTCCTGAGGGCTGACCTCCCTGCTGACAATGGTCTGAAGGTCTAAAACGATTCGCGAAGCGATAACGATGGGATCGATGCATTTCTCCGGGAGGGCTCCGTGTCCGCCTTTACCGTGCACGGTAATATATACGGTCTTAACACCTGCAAGAGCCGGTCCGCTAACCAGTCCGATCTTGCCCGACTCGACATCGGGATTTATATGGTAGGCCAGTGCATAATCAGGTACGGGAAATTTCTGAAACAGACCTGCCTTGATGGCTGTGGTGGCACCGCCGGAAATCTCTTCAGCCTGCTGGGCAATGACCATCAGCGTTCCTTTCCATGTATCTTTCAACGCGATCAGGGTGTGGATTGTACCGGCCAACACCGACATGTGGATATCGTGTCCACAGGCATGCATAACATACACTTCCTCCCCATTGGTATTTTTCATCTGTTTTGTGCTGGCAAAATCCAGCCCGGTTTTCTCCTGAACAGGTAATGCATCCAGATCGCAACGCAACATGATCACCGGCCCGTTTCCGTTTTTATAAATTCCTACCACACTGTTACCACCAAAATGACGCGTCACTTCCATCCCTTCTTTTTCAAACACAGAGGCCATCAGCTCCGCGGTTTCAAATTCCATAGTTGAAAGCTCGGGATTTTCATGAATCTGTTTACAAAGCTTCAATGCTGCTTCACTTTCCTTTGAAGCTTCAGCAGTTATCCTTTTATTTATCTGGGCCTGAACGCTTATCTGTACAACGGCCACAATCAGGAGTATGAGTTTTACCTGTTTCATCTTCAATCTTATTTAGGTGAAGTAAGACAACGGAAAATCCAAACGGTTCAATTGAACCGTTTGGATTTCAAAGATAGAGATAATTCAAGATTTAAACTCACTCTCTCGCACGTCAGCATACAAATGTCTGTTGACGTGAATTCATCTTCCGGCAGAAATAGTGGTATTACCATCGACCGGTGACATGTGCAGGCTAACAATCTTACCATCCTCAGTGTATTGCAGTTTTTCCATGCAAACCCTTCTTTCATAAGGACTTGGACCCTGTATGTGATAGAACAGGTACCATTGTCCCCTTATCTCAACAATGGAATGGTGGACGTTCCTTGAATGGTTATCGAGGATGATCCCTGCATGTTCGAAGGGGCCGACGGGGGAATCACCGATGCTGTATTCAAGGAGGTTTGCTACCATGTCGCCACGCCATGAAGGGTAGGAAAGATAGTATTTCCCGTCTTTCTTATGGACCCAGATGCCTTCGTGGTAGAACTTAGCGTCGATTTTCTCCGGTTCTCCATCTTTTGTGATCATATCCTCTTTCAGCTTCACCACGCAAAGCCCGCCATTGCCATAATAGAGGTACGCCTGGCCATCATCATCGATGAAAATACACGGATCCATTGCCGTCGTTCTGCCTTCATTCTTTGCGATCAGTGGTGTGCCAAGTGCATCTTTAAAAGGACCTGCAGGAGAGTTGCTGACCGCAACGCCCACCTGGAAATCTGCGGTGAAATAAAAATAATATTTCCTGTTACGTTCGATACAGTCGGCAGCCCAGGCGTATTTGCCGGCCCATGAAATATCAGCCAGGCTGAGAATGATGCCGTGGTCCGTCCAGGACTTCATATCACTGGAAGAAAAAGTATGCCAGTCTGTCATATCCCAATAGGTACTGCCAGGGATGTCGTGAGAGGGGTATATCCATACTGAATCACCAAAGAGTCTAGCCGACGGATCGGCATAGAAATCGGGCAATATGGGAATCTGTCCGGAAAGACTTATCGTGATGAGGCTGAGTACTATTACGATGGTTGTCTTCATAGCCGGTTTATTTTATTGAGCATAAGCTCAAACTTTCGATGGGATGGGCCAGAATGTTAAACTATACGGCTTTTCGCGTTAATCCTAGGTTATAGTCAATATTGTTGTTTGTTTTAGTCTTCATCACATTAATGAATACACCTTCTGCCGTGTGAAGAGCCAGAGAATAAATCAGAAGAAGTGTTACTTTCATATCAAGTTGTAAGTATTAAGTACCTCTTCACCAAACGATTACCTTTCCGGTGGACGTTCATCTCTTCATTAAGATTGAAAAAGGTATTCAGACGTTGCGTATAATAGGCTTGTCCATCCATGGCAGCTGGTCTCCAATTTTTAAAATTTGAACTTACGGCATATCAGTCGTGCCTGTCGCTTTCGCCAGCTTGAGAGCTTCAGTGGTGATGTAATATTTTGTAAGCATTCCAGGAACTTCCCATTCAGGTAGATTTCCTGCTTTCAGATAGTCCAGATAGTTTCGTGTTACCTGTCCGAAGTGGGCTTCATGGCCATGCCGGTATTCGGTGGGAATAACCAGTTGCCAGCTTGTTTCATCAATCCTTTTTACCCCCAGTCCAGGAAAATCTGCCGCGAAATCTTCGTTGATCACTTTTTTCAGTTTTTTCTCAAAACCCACGGGATCACCTGAAAGGGACTGAATGTACACTTCGGGGATATAGTTTTCTTCCTGCCCCTGTCTGATGATAAGGTTGGAAAGACTTCCACGCATGATTGAATAATGTGTGTCGCCGGCACCCTCAGGGGCTTTATACTTCCACTCCACAGAAATATGGACGTATTTTCCTTTCAGCCTGTAATCGATATCCCCGTTGCAGTATACCATAAGTGTGTCGTTCCTGACATTTTTCTTTAGAAAGGCCGGGTAATTCTCAAGGCCCGTTACGTTCCTGAATTCCTCAGGTGAGATGGCGGTGGTCCAGCGCCTTGCTTTAACCATATCGACATCCGTATTGTAGTCCAGTACCTCATCGGGAAATGCCTCCCATTGTGCAAGATCGACCAGGTGTGTTGTGACGTCGACGATACCTTCACCCTGCTGCTCTACGTCAAAGGCCCAGGCAGGGCGTACCAGGGCGATGCCCGAGACATACTTGAAAAAATGATGCACGCTTTCCTTTGTAATGGCGGGTTTATCCAGGCTTCCATCCATCAATTCCCCGAAGATCTCCGGTGTCATGGATAATTTTTTCTGCAATATCGTAGTGATCTCAAACCTTTCGGTCATGATATCATAAAGAATGACACCATTTTCCTGAGCAACTCTGAACGCTTTTTTAAGCATGGGAAACTTATCGGCAGTGATCACCATGGGTTTGTCGGAAAGTACGTTTAATCCGTTGTCAACCGAATGATAGATGTAATCGGTTTTAATGCGGTTATTCCCGGCCAGGACCACAACATTGCCCTTCTTTTCCTCCAGCATTTTTTCAAAATAGTCTGGTGCGGTATACAGGTGTTCATTCCAGTGTGTCGGGTCTGTATCCCGTTCATTGTATGCATTAATTCTGGCCAGATAATCCTGCACTTCCGGTCCTTCCGGAGCATAAACGTAAACATTGGTGTCAACATCCGGGTACATAGACTTCTGAACAAGGGCAGCATGAAAATGTCCGGGATTTAATGTAATGAGTGTTACCGACTTTTCTTTCTTCATTGTTTTATCCGGGTTACATGAAACGGCTAGCATCAGACTGATGATCACCGGGATAATTCCTCTTTTTTCCATTGTTTTTTTGTTTTAGGATCCTTGTTTTCACGCCGGGTAATTCATCATATTACGCCGTATGGAAACTCTAAGTTATATTTTTTTAATAAAACTGTCATGTTTTTGACGAGTGGAATTGTCTGGATGGCATCTAAGGTGGTGAATTTTTTGTTAAGGCTTTCCTCTAGATTAGGATGGAACTTTGACCGAATTATTTCACACACCAACAGTGTTTTTTAAGGTTGGATCAACCTTCTCCCAGGGCGACCAGTTTTCCCACCGTTCTCCAGTTTCTCGTGCTGGCAGACACCTTTAACTTTGATTCAAAGTAGTTGTTGTTGATCTTTGTGCGGCCGTATCCGTCAGGACAATGGAGATAAATCTCCCTGTCTTTGATGATGTATTCTTCAGGCAGAAATTTTTTTCCGGAAAGCTGCCGGATGAGTTCTTCTGAAGGTTCCGTTGCAAGAAAAGTGACATATAGTTTACTCTCATCGACTTTTCCTTCCCGAAGAAAAGGGTTATTTTCATAAATCTTCCTGAGACTGGGAATGCCAAGCACAATAGCTGGCACAGACATACCAAAGCGTTTTTGGATCAGGTTTTCAATCTTTTCTGACAAGGTGTAGGGGTCGTCATCCGGAGATTTGAAGATGATGTTTCCACTCTGGATGTAGGTCGAAACCTCCTTAAAGCCATCATCCTCCAACGATTGCCTCAGGTCCGACATTTTCAGTTTGTTATAGCCTGTTACATTGACACCTCTCAATATGGCAGCATAGGAATTCATATCTGGCAGTTGTTAATTTATCAGTGCATCATTCGTTCGCATAAAGCTCTGGTTCACACCAGTCGGCATGGTCATAATGATTACCATTTCCTCCGTCGGTAACGATGAGAGTAAGGTTTACAATGTTATCAAGACGAAGATCCACATATTTTGCCTGGTCCTCTGCTTTCATTATCCCACTGCGGTATAGTTCCTCTCCGTCGCCGGTAACGATGAATTCGACGCTACCATATTGGTTGAATCTGGTGTAAGCATCCACGCCGATCCATGCGGTAAACCGTTTGTAATGCTTACTCAGGGTATATTGTATCATCGATGGCGCATGGACGCCGAAACCCTCGCGAAAGTCACGGTCCACGATTTTTAACGGAGTACCCTGAAGAGCCAGATTTAGGTGTGGATAGCTAAATCCCTGTGTCCATGCATCCGGTGTAATACCGGACAACATCACATCTGTTGCAATATCCCATGAAACAATAGCGGGAAGGGACTTCTCAGATTGTTTTCCCGAGATGGTGACCCTTTCAACACAACATGTATCAGTATTACCTGCAAGTTTTTGAGGAAGACTCCAACGTGTATCAGTAGTGGTATGCAGCCATTTACCGTTTATGAAGATATGATAGGCATCGGCACCGGAAATGGTATCCCAGCTTATGGATTTGCCGGTACTTCCCGGTATCTGGCTTTCAAAGGTCAGTTTGGGACGTTCCAGTGGTTTATCATATGTATCGAAGACATCCAGTGACCATTTATCGAGGTTCTCGATGGTGAAGCTGCCGTCATCCTGAATAAGGAATGGCTGCCAGAAAAGCCTGGAATTCTCAAGTTTGTCTGCGTCCCATATATCGGCCATGAAAATATAGCATCCTTCAGGCTTTCCCGGAGCGGGAAGGACAAATGTACTTTGTGAACCGAAGGTAAATTCGGCTCCCGGACCGCGACATGGATTTTCATGGGTGGTCCATGGCCCGAGCATGTTTTGAGCAGTATGATATTTGGCAGGGTTTGATGCCCATCCGGTCAGGCCGGAGCTGATAATATAATATGTATCCCGGTATTTGAAGGGTGCCGGGGCCTCACGTTTTTGATCGATCACAGCCCGCGACCAGGTTTTTCCTTCCACCAGAGGCCGGGCAACATCCAGGTAGTTGTCAGAAAGTTTTACGATATAGAGACTGCTGTTGTTTTCGGAGGAATAGATCACATAGGCACTGCCATCATCATCTACAAAGAGGTTCATGTCCCTGAATGTATTTCCGTGGTCCTTCTCGTTGATTTTTTCCAGACGCTGATGATCTTCGGCAGTTCGTTTATCTGCCCCGCTATTCATACGGTCAAAACCATAATCATAGCTTACCGGACGGAAGTGTTTAACGAATTTGAACGGCCCGGTGGGGGAATCCGACACCGCTACACCGGCTTCGGAAAGGGTATAGTCGTCGGCATCGAGGTGCATCCACATAACATATTTACCTGTTGAGGCATTGAAGATCACTTTGGGTCTCTCAAGGACACCGCTGTTTCTTGTAATTTCCGGAGTGCTGTCGGTAGGAAGAACGGTGCCTTCATATTTCCAGTGATACAGATCTGAAGATGAATAGCCGCACACGCCTGTTTTGTTACCATGACCCAGCCGCTGGTCCTGGCCGTACATATAATAGGTGTTCCCCGATTTCAGTATCCCGCAGGAATGGGCCTCTATCGGAACACTGTCGGTATCGTACCAAACGGCACCAGGATGAAAACTGTCCTGCGCAGTATCCACTACCGAATGGTTGCCGGGACTACAGGACACCAATGATGCTGCGGGAAGGAGGAAAAGGATATACCGGTTCATGGGTTAATGGTTGTTGAAAATAGGTTAAATAATGAAGGTCCGTGTTGTATGTAGCCCAGACAATTTAAGGCTGTCCAGCCAGGTGTCAATTCAATGTAAAGGTAAGTAATCTATGGGGAAAATGACATATTGAAACAGACAAGGAAGTTGAAAACTCAATTTCGCAATACCGGGGATCTTCGTCTCAGGGTAAAAGGAGATGGTTTATTTGGAACACAGGATGTTAAAGGTGGATAAAGGATTTTATTGCGAATAATGGTTGAGGTGGTGTTGAAGAACATGGGCAGGGGACGCTGAGATTTGTTCTTTCGGAGCATTAAGGGTGGCGGGAGGGGGGTGGGATCCCCTACAAATAAGTATATAAGAACAATATAAGAGACTCATCCGAATCAGAAACTTCTATCATTTATGCCATAATGCAGAAAAGGTTAAGTGATTAACATCAACATATCAAACAATGAAAAATGCTTATCGTCTGACAACAAAATAACGATAACCTCGAAAAAAACAGATCTGAATTTTCTTCCTGCCGGATCCATCTAAAGCAGCAGTTTCCGCATTCCTGTCTAGCGTTCCCGAATAGACTTCCGACGGTTCTTCAAGCTGAATTTTCCAGATTGAAACTACCTTGTCCGATCAATTTTTTACGGGCTATTCTTTCGCTTATGTGCAATGAGGATAAACAATGGGTACGATTTTCTTTGTTCCCCTGTCCCTTTTTCAATTGAATAAAAATCATGGAAATCCAGAACCTCAAAACCGTGGAGATCCAAAAGTCGTTCGAGTTTTTCTTTCTCAAAACCATGATGCCCGTCAAACTCGGGCATATGACCATGAAAACTGCCGTTTTCCTTCTCAAGATCCCCGATACACAGATACCCGCCTTCGGCAAGCATGGTCGCAAATATGTGAAAAATGTTGTCGAGATCCCTGATATGATGAAGTGTCATCATGGTATAGATGATATCGAATTTTTCGTTCAGCGGTTTTGTTTCAAGATCTGCCATGATGGTTCGGAAATGCTGTATATTATTTTTACGGATCTTTTCGTTCAGCACTTTTATCATCCCTACGGAAGTGTCGACCAGGGTGATATGTCTGAATTGTTCCCGGAAAATAAAACTGAGTATTCCGGTTCCGCTTCCGAACTCAAGTGCATCTTCAAGTTTTTTACCGTCTAAAAATTGATTGACTTCCTTAGCAAATGCAAGAGCTCGTTCTGTTTTCCCGGAATCTTTGTCCCAGTCTTTTGCTTTTTTATCGAAATTCATCCCTTCAGAATTAAATGTAAAACAATGATCTTCACTAACCCGCCTCCTGACCGGTACAGGACTGATAGGTTGTTGAAACAACAAAGCAGGTTAAAACGTTTCGGGAGTACCTGTTAAAATTAGTAGATGCACAGGTTGCTGCCTACTATTCCGGAGTAAGATCTTAAAGTCTTCAGGATTTTTTTTTGCCGGCATGATCCTTTGTCCCCTGGTCTGAAAACTAAGTGAGGGCTTCTTTGTTTATAGATGCATGAAATTCAGGGTCCTTAATAAAGAGCTATGAAAAATCGGGAAAATGTAAAGACAGATCATACAAACACCGTGATTATTGGTGGCGGACAGGCAGGATTGGCTACTGCCTATTTTCTGAAAAAAGCGGGCATTGATTTTATTATCCTTGAGGCTCACGAAAGGGTCGGCGACTCCTGGAGGGTACGGTGGGATACACTCCGACTCTTTACACCGGTTAAGTATGACAGTTTACCCGGCAGTCCTTTTCCGGGACCGGCAATGTCTTTACCCGGCAGGGATGAAGTTGCGTCATACCTTGAATCCTATGCTCATACATTTGATCTCCCCATACGACATGGGATCGAAGTAAAACGACTGACGAAAACTGACGGCGGCTTTGAGATCATCAGTAACGACGGTCTGATCATGTGTGACAGAGTAGTTGTGGCTACCGGTCCAAATCCGAAGCCCAGGATCCCTGAATTTGCCGCTGACATTGATCCTTCTGTTTATCAGATACATTCTTCAGAGTACAGAAATCCGGAATCCCTGCCAGATGGTGAAGTTCTTGTTGTTGGAGCCGGCACATCCGGAATTGAGATAGCCATTGAGGTGGGGAAAACTCACCCAACCGTGATCTCAGGAAAACCAACATTTCATATCCCCAATGCAATCTTCCGCTTTGCTGGCGGTTTTTACTGGTGGTTCATAAAGAATGTTGTCACTGTCCGGACACCACTCGGACGAAAAGCAAAACAACAGGTGACTTCTCATGGCGGACCTTTGATCGGTATTTCCGCCGGCGATCTTACCGCCGCCGGCATCCGGAACATATCAAGATTGAAGGGTGCACAGGATGGTTTCCCTGTTACAGAGGACGATGAACATGTAAAAGCATCCATAATCATCTGGTGCACTGGTTTCAAACCTGATTTTTCCTGGATCAGTGCAGAGATTACAGACCAGTTTGGATGGCCACTCAACGACAGGGGAGTTTCACCAGTCAAAGGCCTGTATTTCGTTGGAATGCTTTTTCAGTACGGACTAACCTCCGGACTGATGGGCGGCGTCGGAAGGGACGCTGCATATATTGTGGACCACATCCGGAAAAATGCATAGGTTTACTTTGTGAGGGTTGAAAACTCTCGTTCTTTCGTCCTGGATCCAATATCCTTCAACATAACACCCGCCAGGAAAGCAAGATAAACATAGAAATTCAGGGTAAGGAGTCTCTGCCAAAGGCCTTTCCAGGTGGTGATGAACTCCGAAGGCTGGCTCTTCAATTTTGCGATGCTGAACAGGATAAGTACAGCAAGGCCAATAATAATAGTGGGCACCGCCAGGGAGTGGAGTACAGGATGCTTCTTCCGTGGGATTATCTTCCGTACCAGGAGGGGAAGAATAAACATACCGGCAATACCAAGCCCTCCCAATGCATCATGAATTTTTCCGGGTAATGTCAGATACCCGTCCACATAGTCGGCATGAAAGATTCCCGATCCCATTCCTTCACCCACACCATAAAGTATGATAAGCCAGGATGCAATCTGCGCTGCTCGTCCGCCATCGTGGTATGCCTTCCTGAAGCCTGCACCAAAAATGACAAACAAAAGCCCGAGGATAATCCACCATGCTGAAGTCATTTCGGATACGGGGCTTGAGGATGCCCCCAGCATGCTTTCGGTGTCATGAAGCATTCGGTATCCCGGGTAGATGCTTCCGGCGTATCCCATAACAGCAAAATCGCCTAGCGTGGCAATAAAACAAGATATTGCAGTGAGGGTTAAAATAATATTTTTGGATTGTTCTTTCATTGGTAATGGGTTAAACATAGTAAGAGCCGGTTAAAACCTTTCGCTGTAAATAGTAAAGTTCAAAGAGAGACAACGGAGTTAGTCATACCTGCTTATAAGATTGGATTCCCGGACAGAGTTTTACTGAACGGTGACGCCTGTCTCGGAACTCTCATTCCGGATGTTCATATTGCTGAATCCCGAAAGCGGACTTCCGGAAAATGTTCCGTCTGAATAGGATGAGAGCGTGATATTCAGTGAGCCTGAAGGAACATCGGCAAGGTCCAGGGTAAAGGAACGTGCCGTACCGCTTGCAGGAAAGTACATCCCTACATAATTTGCTGTCCCTAGATTGAAATCGAAGTTCACCAAAAACCGGTCCGGATTGACAGGACAAGTCCATTCGACTGTTAAAGTCTGGCTCTTAGTAAATACTGAATTCTCTGAGGGGGAAACAAGTGTGGGTTTTTCAGGGACATAGCCCGAAGCATTGAATGTGTTGCCGTTGGCAAGCGTCACGGACATATCGAGCGTACCACCGGGATCCACGGGCTCCGGAAGACTTCCATTGTATTTCTCTGCATAGACCGTGCTTTTTGGCAGAGATACACCATTGACAGTCACAATGGCATCACCCACCGGCTGACCCTCGTACGTCACCGACACCCATTCAAAAAGTGATCCCATATCTGAACCTTCGATCAACCATGAATTGATATACGTGAATTGAGGGCCGCTAATACTGGTTTGGGGAAATTTTACAGTGATGTCACCTGTCCCGGCACTTTCGGGAACGAGAGCATGGATCTCATTTTCACCAATTTGGATTACTTTAGCCTTAACGCCGTTAAACAGAACGCTTGTAGTACTTGTGTCAGTTCCGGGAAAATCATGCCCGGAGATGGTAACCTCTATTCCTGAAACTCCAGAATTGGGCTCAACACCTGTGATTTCCGGGGTCGTTGTCACCGAATCATTATTTTTTTTGCATGATGAAGCAGACAGGATGAGAAAAAGCAAAATATTGCAGAAAACAATTGATTTCATTTTGATTGATTATCGGTTTTAAGAATAAACAATTCAGAATGGAAATTGTGTTCTGTTATGCTCTCCAGGGCCGGTTTCTTTCACGGGCATTCTGATGCGCCTCAATGGCTAAGTTCACATCCTCCACGATCTGAAAATCATACATACCAACGCAAATAAAGTCCGCACCATTGTTAAATGAATACGGGAAGGCCTCTTTTGGATGAAGCGATCCGGCGGCCATCGTTTTAAATGCAATCCATGGCTGGGGAAGACTCTCCATATAGGCAACAGTTTCTTTTGGATCGAAACAATACATATTATCGTGCCATGTCGGGGCAGTGGCCGACCAATAGTTGTGTGAATGAAGGGTTTTCATCCAGAAGTCATTTTCAAGTCCGAGTTCAACGCATTTCTTAATCGTCTGGATTTTATGAGCACCGATACCGATGGGCAGATTATTTTGTTTGAGAAGGTCCATGATCTTCACAATCTTGTCCACTTCACCGTTCTCTATGTAATAATCAGCTGTTTCACCCTGGATATACCCGGCATTAGCCCCATCGTCAATGGCTCGCTTAACAATATCAAAATATTTATCGAAAGGCATCGGTTTAATACCATCGCTGTAATCGAGTCCGGCGCAGTCGGAGATGAACTGGATCTTTCCGTAACCCTCATTCCAGTATTCCTTCATCAGAGGCATAACTACAGGATTCGAAAGGAGAGTGTTCACGCCGCATTGCTCAGCAAGCATAAGAGTACGGAAGATCCTGTCTTTCTGATGATAATGAAGTACCAGCGACGAAACATAGATCAGGTCGCGGGAATGAACGTATCCGCTAAGGAGGTTACCTCCGAGGATAATCTTGGAGGCTTCCAGTGATCCAAGCATACCGCGTGGCACCTTGCCATTGATACCTGCTGCTTCCTCGAATTTCTGATTTTTCAAAGTGGCCAGCGAAAGCCTGTCGCCACCGGCCTGGATTTGCTGAACGAATCGTTGTGTGGGACCGGTCGCCGCATCCACAAGATTTTGCTCTTCCAGACTTTCCATCCGTGTCTTGCGGATCGCACCGTAGATCACAGCTCCAAGAAAGGGCAGGGTCGCCAGGTGTTTGAGGGCTTCCCGTCGCTGGATGTGATGAACATCTGCAACGGTCTTCTCCGGCTCGGGCTGCCCAGAATCCAGTTTATGCATGGGCTTTGATGACATAGATGTGAACAAACCGTCGAGACCGAGAAATTTTCCGGTCTTGAAAAACATCAGAACGATCAGGGCCATGATCTCGAGAAGATCCTTACTTACTATCAGATATGAACCTTCACGGAAGAAGCCGGGATCAGTATAAAGTGGTGGATGAGAAATGTAATAAAGAAATATCAGCACAATGCCTGAAATTTGAGACAGCCTTGTAAACAGTCCCAGGAACAGTCCGAGACCGATGAGAATGAGTCCGCCGATGTTCAGGATATCGACTACCTGAACCGCAGATGCGCTGCTCCCTAAATTATGAAACATGCCGGCAAGAGGACCAGTGGCACTCTGCAGAAAGCCTGCAGCCGACCAGGAGGAGTCAAACGCTTTAATCAGGCCTTCATAAAGAAAATGCCATCCGATACCGATCCGGAGAAAAGCCAGAATATATAATAAGGCTTTCTGATTTTTCGGAAACATCCCTGAAGTATTCATGTTGGTAGTTTTTGCAATTGATTATTTAAAAGAGCAATGTACAACCTACATGAAAAGATATGGTAATCAAGTCCTCAGAAATTGACGGAAGAATGTGTTATTTGGAATGAATAAAAGCAGATATCCCGAATTTCAACATAAGAAAATGTCTTAAAATTAATCCGGATTGCTGAAGGAACAGATCCTCAGGTTTTTCCCACCGGTATGACCATGACAGGCACCTTCGATTTATTAATCACGGAAGATGAGCTGTTGCCCAGAAAAGTATCATAGAACAAACTATGTTCATGATGCCCGATAATTATGAGGTCGATATTGAGTTTTTCCGCTTGTTCCAGGATGGTACTAGATGTGGCACCCTGTAGCAGGATTCCGTCAGCTTCAATATTGGTTTCTTCTAAAAGTTTGACAAACTTTTGAATAGACTTATGTTCCTCCCGAAGGTCCTGGGCTCTAAAGTCACGGATATACTGAGGGCCGACATCATAACCGACAAAATCCGGTTCGGGGGCTGCCACGTGTACGAGCCACACTTTGGCACCGAATTTTTTTGCCAATTCAGCGGCGATATCAACCAGGGCGGAAAACTTGTCTTCAAAATCAAGCGCGACCAGAATGTTTTTCATATTGCATTGATGTTAAGGCAGTGGATACTGTGAATTCCAATGTGGACTAAACACACCCGGTATGCAGAAAGTTTGTTCCGGTGAAGTAATCTTGCCTCCCCTTTCGGCTATCATTTCCCTGCCTTTTTGAACGCTTTATAGACATTGACGATACCTCCGGTTACCGAGAGGCTGCCAAATCTGACAGTCTTTGGATCACCGGGTTCATCGGAGTTATCATCAACAGGCATCCTAACCTTCAGTCGTTTAACTTTGCTTGTGGAATTCAGGATCACATCTTTCAAGGCCTGTGCCGACAGGTCGGGATGATACGATAGAACGAGTGCAGCCACACCACTCACCGATGGAGCAGCAAAGCTTGTTCCGTCGCCCATTTCATATAGGTTTCCAGGGTGAAGAGAAATCATATTCACCCCGGGAGCGAATAGGTCGACATTCTTCTTTCCATAATTTGAAAATGAGGCGGCCAGGTCTGCATCCCTGGTTTTTGAATTGGCACCGACGGAGATCCAGTTTGAAACCTGCGTTCCGTCATTCATCTTCTTCATAGGAAAACTAGGAACGTTGTCGATATCGTTTGCATCATTTCCGGCTGCATGGATCATGAGAACATTGTGAGATTCAGCATACTTTACCGCATCATCGACAAAATCCTTATGTGGTGAGAAATCCTTACCGAAGCTCATATTGATGATGTCTGCTCCATTGTCTACAGCATAGCGGATTGCCAGAGCAACATCCTTATCCCTTTCATCGCCATCGGGCACGGCTCTGACGCTCATGATCTCCACACTGGAAGCAATGCCGTTGATTCCGATGCCGTTATCCCTTATTGCGGCAATGATGCCTGCAACAAAGGTCCCATGGAAGGCATCGGGACCGGTGACATCATTATTGCCGTAATAACTGTCATGGATATCATCGGGATCGTCACCTATGATATACTGCGGATCGAAATCGGGATTTAATTGTTTTTCAAGATGCACTTCCGCCATTTCCATCAGATCGTCAATGCCCGCTTTTGACAGACCATTGGTATGAAGCCTCAAAAGATAGTTTTTCATCATATTTACATCGTTCCTGTCCGACTCGATCTGTTGGATATCTTCGATGGAAAAGGTGTCCTTTCCGAGAAATTCCCTGATAATGTTTTCTGCATAAGTAATATTCAGTTCAAGGTACTCGATGTTTGATTTCAAGGTCTGAAACTTTGCCTTTTTTTTAGCGATTGACGCTTTACACTCCCTATAAAGTTCATAATCGCCTATTTCAGCGGGATCTACCTGGGAAATCGTATCCACATCGCGAAAACGGGGCTCCAGTTTCCTGAGAATTCTGACTTCCTCATAATTGGCATACCGGAGGTTTTCCCCACTTTTATTACCTAAAAAGTTCCACCCGTGGATGTCATCAACATAGCCGTTTCCATCATCATCAATTCCATTGCCCGGAATCTCATCCTGGTTTACCCAGATTCTTCCTTTAAGATCAATATGGGCAGTATCAACCCCGCCATCAATCACCGCTACCACTACCTTTTTCTTTGCCGCTGTACTTCCGATAAGTTCCGTATACGTTCTGTCGGCAGCTACCCCTTCTATCTTGTCGTGTGCCGGGCTTTTATCAAACCAGTTAAGGAAAACGGGGTTCAGAGAATCAACGGTGGCCACCGGGTCCGATTGACTAAATCCAGGTACAACGTTTAATACGAGGAGCATTAGCACACCGATGGAAGTTAACATTGAAAGTATTGATATTTTCATTTGAAATGGGTTTTGTCGCGGGGTTAAAATTACACGCAATTTTTTTTTAAACAACAGATTTACACCAAAGATCGATCTTTCATTAACTTGGACGATTGGATTACTAACCTTCTATATATCTGAATTCGCCCCATTTCTTTTATCTTTGGTAAAATTAATGATAACTATTTCCTTCAATTATTGAAATGAACTGGCTATTTTAATATAATTGAACAGATTTTCTAATTTGTATTCGTTTCATGTACCTGATTGATCAGGTTGATGTAAATCGAAGAAGATGATAAGAAGTACGTACAATATGAAACTTGATATATTGGAGGTCAGGTATCTGGGCAAGCTGGGCTGTAAGGAGCTTACAGAATTCGGGGAAAGCTTGTCCAGGAACAAAATGATCCCAAGAGAGCTCAAGATTCTTACAGATGTCAGAGAGGGCGAGTATGATTTTTCAGAAAGAGAGCTGCCAGTGGTTTTGGATGCCCTGAAGATTCAGCTTAAGGCCTTTACCTTTATCAAGGCAGCCTTTGTACAGACACGGCCAAAAGAAACAGCGATGTCGATGATCACGGAGCAGAGAAATACAATCCCGAATTATTATCACAAGGTATTTTCAACGCCCGATGCTGCAATGAAATGGCTCCTGGAGAAAAACGTTTAGATTCCCGGGTAAGCCTGCTCTTCAATTTCATACCTTTATCAGGCGAACCATCTTTAATGCAGGATATATTACTCAGGAGGGTAAGTCAGTTCCCTTTGATCAGGGATGATCGATCAGATAATTGTATATACTGCCCGCAATTACATCCTGAGCATCACTATTCAGATGAAGGCCGTCCGGGCTGTATTTCATAAATTCTTCATCCAGCTTTTCATATATATCAATAAAGCCGCAACGGTTTTGATGAGCGATGTCCTTGTAATAAGGAATGAGGTACCTAACACGTTCATCTGACCCCTGGTACCGGGCTGGCAATAAGGAGTCGGGTCCGAAAGGCAACGGCGTTAGTACCACGAGATGTGGAGGCCTGTTTTTAAATCCCGGAAATCCATTTATTTTCCGTATAAGGTTATCCAAATTTTCCGGAACTGTCTGTATTTTCTTATCGAAGGTTAGTTTACAATCGTTTCCCCCCAGTGAAATAATCAGGTAGTCGATCTTATGACCTCCCACCGAGTCCAGTGCATTATCAAGATACGTATCGATATTTTTTAGGGTATTCAGATTTTCGTTGTTCAGATTATTAAATCCGAAGGTGTTGCCTGGTGGTGAAAAATTTACAATACGGTCCTCCGGCATCATGTTTTCAAGCATCCGGACCCAGCTGTCCTTCCCCGCAGAATTCTGATCTCCGATAACGATAATATAATTTTTATTTCCTGAAAAACAGGATGTAACAGCAAATATCAATAATAGCAAAAGGAGTGATATACTGACAAATTGTATTTTTGAAATGGATTTCATGGGTGTTGCCCTGCTTCAATCATAACGACAATTTAAGGTAAATTCTTAAATTATCAGATTACCTGTGTTTATTTTTGATATAAATCCACAGCCTGAAACTCCGCTTTTCCTTGTATGAGCTAATATCCATATGTTCGGGACCGCAATGCAAACTAAAAAAGGTGCAGACAATTTGCTTGCTGTGTACATCGAATGCTGCGTAATTGCCGTATTAATGCCGTATTAATGCCGTAAAAACAATGAAACACCCAATCTAGTTCCTGCTACCGATCAATTTTACCATTAATTGCGTAATCGTAGCAGCATCAATAGGTTTCTCGAGGTAATCAGCGAATCCTGCAGCGAGAAATTTTTTCTTTTCTTCCGGGATACAATTGGCTGTTTGAGCGACAACGGGGATATTTTTTTTAAACTTTCTGATTTTTTCAAAGATCTCGAAACCGTTCTGCCCCGGCAATCTTACATCCAGAAGGACAAGATCAAAGTGTCTGATATCCAGTAGTGCCAGAGCCTCCTCACCATTGTCTGCATGAATCACATCGACACCGGTATTTTTTAGCATTACTTCGAGCAGGCTGAAAATAAATTCGTCATCTTCGACGATAAGAATTATTTTACCCAGCAAAACCTCTGTTGTTAATGTATTAGCTTCAGTTTTCCCCATGCTCCGAATTTTAGGTTTCATTTTTCCCTGGTGAAAAGGATGCATGAATTCAGATATTCCTGAATAAGACGTTAACCGATATTATGATACTTTATTGTTATTAGGTTCTGAAGGTTAACAAATTCATAACAAAAATAATCAATACCGATCATTTATAACGTGACAAAGGTCAAAATATTGATTTACGGGGATCTATAACTTCGATTCTGCCGGATTCACATTTCGTGACAGCTTTTTCAGGGTGAAGGTAAACGTGCTGCCAACGCCAAACTGACTCTCTACCATGATCTGTCCCCCATTTTCATTCACAAAATCCCGGCATAACATCAGGCCGAGACCAGTACCTTTTTCATTCGACGTACCTCTTTGTGAACTGACATGTCCAATGTCAAACAGGGTATCGAGCTTTTCTGGTTTAATGCCCGTGCCGTTATCCCTGATATGGACAAATACGAATTCTTCCCCATCATCAATACTGATGGCCACTTTTCCTCCATCTGATGTGAATTTCAGGGCATTGGAAATGAGATTGCGAAGGACCGAATTTACCATATCAGGATCAGCATATACCTGAATATCAGGGCCCTTGAAGGCAGAAAGTTCAATATTCTTATTCTCTGCTATCTGATGGTAAAGACTGACGACTCTCATCACGCTGTCGTTAATATTAAATTTTGCAGGATTGACCGTCAGTGAACCTGTTTTGAATTTTGACCATTCAAGAAGGTTTTCAAGGAGAGTAAATGTATTTTTTGAGATATTATAAATATTTTCAGTGTATTTGAGGAGATTGTCAGTGTTGAACTGACTTACCTTTTTGTGCATGACTTCAGAAGCCATGATGATAGAAGCCAGAGGACTTCTCAGATCATGCGCGATGATGGAGAAGAACCGGTCACGTGTGGCAATTTCCTCTTTTAATTGGATATTGTAGCGGTCGATTTCTTCCTGGCTCATAACCAGGGAATGGTAAATAACTTTTGTTGGCCTGATAAAGCCGGTCTCAATATTTGCTTTATATATGAGGATGAAGGCGACAAATTTAAAATAATGGCCAAATTGATTGAAGATACCAAAATTCGAAAAGTACAGCGTGAACATGTATTCACTCAGGATGGTAAAACCGATAGAAATGGCGATCAAAATATAAATGTCCTTTTCGAAATGGGTCTTCTTTTTCACAAGAACGAAGAGTGCTGCAAACAGGATCACGATGATGACATATTCACTGTAAATTTTGAATTTTGTCTGACCTACTCCCTCGATATAACAAGTTGGAAAAATTTTTAAGATTAAGATACTCAGTACGATAATGGTGGTTATGAAGAAATATATGGCAAATATCAGCCTGAAATGGGATTTGATCTTTCTTTCAAGAAACAGGAAACCGCTGAGGAGGGTTATACTCTCCAGGAATCGGGTAGCGATCCAGAACTGGTTGGCATAAAAATTCCCCGGTGTAATAATGGTCATCCCCGGATATGTCAGGACGTGCAGTAAATCAAGAAAGCCGATGAACAATGCTGAAATTCCCACAATAAGCAGGTAATTGTTATCCAGCATGTCCATAGAATTCACCGTGATAATGAACAGGGAGAAGGCAATAACGATGGTGAAGAATTCGATGAGTACATGAAACAAGAGATAATTGACCTGGCCGATGATATGTAATAATACAATACCACATGCAACCAGGAGAATGGGAATTAAGTTCTTAAGATTTACCTTGTGTTTTCTCAAATCATTAAATGTTGTCGATATCTTCCGTTTATATGTACCCTATTTTGACGGGATTTGTGTATCCTCCTGACCGACTAAAATTAAAAAAAAATTTATGGTTACAATATTAAGAGTGGATTAAATATTTTTTGACTTCGATCTGCGGTATTCAGATTCGGTGATCGTTGACAACCTTTCGCAATATCAATTCCTCCCGGCTCAGTCTCAAACTTATTTTTTTTTATCTTTAGCGCTGTTTTAATCAAGCATCCACTTATGTATGAAGCAGACCCTATCATTCTTCGATGCCCGGTAAGCGGTGAATCGTTAACCAGAGTTACTGTTGAGGACATCGCAGGCATTATTGGAAAAGACTTCGAACTGAACATGCCTGAAGGTGAAATTGACGGGGGCTACATCAATGCGTCAGGACGCTATCTTTATCCGGTTATGGAAGGCATTATACTTCTACTGCCACACTATGCATGGTTTACCGGCGATGGTGAGGACATACGCAGCGGCATGGTCTTCGATAAGAAGCGTGTATTTAACTATTACAATGACATTAGCTATAAGCTGAAAGAAGGCATGACAATTTATGAGGATACGGGTAAATGGGTTGACTACCGCGAAGTGTCTTCTGCATATATATTCCATTGTTTCTCCAGAGCCAGACAGTATCTCAATGCGGAGGGCAAGTATTTTCTGGATATTGCATCAGGACCGATTGGATTAAAAGAATATCTCACTTTATCAGACGGGTATGAGATCCGGATCTGTATCGATATCTCAGTTAATGCACTCATCCAGGCAAAACACAACCTGAACGGTCGGAAAGGTATTTTTATCTGCGGTGATATCACCAATATTCCCCTGCAGGAAGGTATATGTGATGCGGTACTTTCTCAACATACACTTTACCACATACCTAAAAATGAGCAGCATAAGGCTGTGGGGGAACTTTACAGGGTAGCCAGACCGGGCACATCTGTCGCTATTGTATATAATTGGTTTTTTTACAGCCTGCTGATGGATATCTCATTATTCCCGATACAGATTTACAGATTACTGAGACATTATGCCGGAAAGGTTTGGGTTAGGCTCTTCAGCTCGAAACCCCGACTATATTTCTATGTTCATCCCCGCTCATGGTTCAGAAAACGATTTCCCTTTTCCGGGGAGATCAGTTTCTATTGCTGGCGGAGTACCAATAAGTATTTTATGAATATTTATATTCACAAAAGACTCTTTGGCGAAAGCATTCTCAGAAAACTCAGGGATCTCGAGGAAAAGTATCCACGGTGGTTTGGGAAGCATGGCGCCTACCCGGTCATTGTTATAAGGAAAAAAAAATCTGAATGAAAGACGCCTCCTCAGGGATGCTCATTCCTCTGAGAATTTTGCAAGGCAGTCGGGACAAAGGCAATCATCGTACCTGTCCATAATAACCACCATCTCTTTCTTGTGGATCTGTGTATGTTCGCACCAGCAATCGTTCTCTCCTTCACATGAAAACGTGTTACCACATTCAGGACATATTTTTTCTTCCATCACGGTTTACTTAATGTTACGCTTACTGCCTTCATCTGTCCACCTACAGGTGGATTCATCTTTCGTATAGTCACTGTTGCTTTGCTGATCCCACTGAATTCTTCAAATATGGCTTCCAGGATCCTGTTTGCAATGTTTTCCAGTAATTTTGATTTTTTTTTCATCTCCCGTTTCACCAGCCGGTATGCTTCCTGGTAGTTGACGGCATCCTCAAGTTCATCCGACGCTGCCGGACGCTGCATGTCGGTTTCAATAACAAGGTCGACCAGAAACCGGTTTCCAACGATCTGTTCTTCTTCATAATGCCCGTGAAAAGCATAGAACTCCATGCTCTCAAGATGGATCATTCCCATGGTGACCAACATATAGCTACAAAGTTAATGAAAAGATCGGATATGAATAGCAGGGTGGGATGCTTCCGGACGGTACGGTTTTTTAAGTCCTAACATGGCCCGGCGTGCCCAATGTAGATATCCGGATTTTATCAGCTAGCTCTTGTTTTCCAGTTTTGCAATAAATATCTTCAGGATCCCGGACCAAACCGTGTACCCTGCGTCAGTAAGATGAGTTCCGTCGGTGGTAAGGTCTTTTTTCAGACCGGTCTCATCCGACATTTCAACATTCAAATCGATGAATGGAATATTGTGTTCATTACACCAGGCAATGAGTAGTCCGTTCAGTTCTGTGACTTTTGGGTTATTTTCCGAGTTCCCGGCCTGGTACAGTGTTGATTGGACAATAGCATGGATATGGTGCTTCTTCAGGGTAGAAAGAATGTACTTGTAGTTTGAAAAGATCCTGCTTACCGGGATTCCGAGAGAAAGATCGTTAATTCCACCCATGATAAAGCAGTACTCCGGCTTTGAGGCTAGTACACAGGAATCGAGCAGCCATGTGAACTGCTGTGTCGTGTATCCGCCTTGGCCACTGTTTATAACATCATTCCTGTCGAGCCATTTGTTCCAGTCTTGCCCGAGTTCCGTGATGGAATTACCCAGCATCGCGTACTTCGTTTTATCCGGTTTGTGTTCCAGTATCCGGTTGATTCTTTCTGAAGCCACATAGGCATAGTTAATGTCTGTGGGCCACACCACCTCCTTGATTTGCGGGTCTCTTGCACAAGAGAATAATAGTGCAACGCCGATAGCGAAAATAGCCGGGCTGTTATTTTTCCTTATCATAGTTTGAAAGATATTCGTTAATTAATTTATTCCATTTCTCACAACCCGATTGATTGATCAGATATCCGTCGGTTACAACCTTCGATTCCAGGATGCCTTCCGGCGAGAGCACAGTGTTGGGATCAAGGAAGCCAACGCCGCTTGAATCGCAGTACATTCTGATTTTTTCACTCAGTACATTGAGATCCGAATTGTATTCCGAAGCACTGCTGAAACAGAGCGGGGCCATCACGACAAGGTCGATATCCCTGTTTGACAGCATGGTTTTCATTTTGTCAATATTCTGAATGATCCGGTAGGGAGGTACTCCCAGAACGATATCGAGCTGCCCGGTGTTCAGGATACAGAGACCGGGTCCGGTCCTGCCTTCGTCCCGGAGGGGACCAATAATCTGCCTTTTAAGTATCCAGGACAATTGCTGAGAGCTGAAATCCGGCACACAGGTTTTAATAATAACAACAGAACTGTCGGTTGATGTCCAGTCGCATTCAGCAGCCTGGTAATCACCGAGCAGAAATACCCGCAGTGGCTGAGTGTCCTGGACTTTCTGGGCGCTGATACCGGAGAGTGCGGAATTCAGAAGAAATGAAAGGAGAATGAAGTATTTCCACATAGTTGTAAGTTTAAAGAAGTCTAAAGTTAAGTAGCTTTGGAATTTAATTCCATTTTTTAAATCGTTTTTTTATGTAAATCATTCTATTTTTGCAGAACAGATGGAAGAAACGGCATTAGGGAGACTGAAAAACCAGGGGTATCAGTATTCTTATTTCTGGGAGTTATTTTCCCGTAACATTAAAAATACAAGGTAAGCAATGAATATGCATCCGGAAGAGCCAAAAACTGAGAAGAAAAGTCTGAATTTTATTGAGGTGATCGTTGATGAAGACCTCAAATCGGGAAAGAACGGAGATAGGGTTCATACCCGTTTCCCACCCGAGCCAAACGGTTATCTGCATATCGGCCATGCCAAGGCTATATGTATAGATTTTGGTATAGCTGAAAAGTTTGGCGGACTGACAAACCTGAGGTTCGATGATACAAACCCGACAAAAGAGGAGATTGAGTATGTCGATTCCATCAGGGAAGACATCAAGTGGCTGGGCTTCGGATGGGACGACAGGGAGTACTTTGCGTCTGATTATTTTTATCAGCTCTATGAGTGGGCGAAAAAACTTATCAGGGACGGGAAGGCATATGTTGATGATCAGAGTGCAGAAGCCATTGCCGAACAGAAAGGTACACCCACCACACCTGGCAGCGTAAGTCCTTACCGGGATCGTAGTGTTGAGGAGAACCTGGATCTTTTTGAGAGGATGAAAAAGGGAGAATTTGCTGAAGGAACTCATGTCCTTAGGGCAAAAATCGATATGTCCTCGCCAAATATGCACATGCGGGATCCACTTATGTACAGGATCATGCGAAAATCTCATCATCGAACCGGTGATGCCTGGTGTATTTATCCAATGTACGATTATGCGCACGGGCAGTCTGATTATTTTGAGGGAATAACCCATTCCATATGTACACTGGAATTTGAAGTTCACAGGCCGCTCTACGACTGGTTTCTTGATCAGGTTACCAACTATGGATGGGATGTAAATATGCCTCGAAATTTAGGAAATGTCCGGCCCAGACAGATTGAGTTTGCTCGGCTGAATCTCAGCTATACCATCATGAGCAAGAGAAAGATGCTGGAACTGGTAAAGAATTGTCTCGTCAGGGGCTGGGATGATCCCCGGATGCCCACTATCTCAGGTCTTCGCCGCAGGGGGTACACACCGGTATCCATCCGGAATTTTGCTGAGCGCATCGGCGTAACCAAGGTTGACGGCATCATCGATGTCGGACTTCTGGAACATTCAGTCCGTGAAGATCTAAATATAAAGGCTGCCAGAGTGATGGCGGTCCTGGATCCCCTAAAACTCGTGATCACCAATTATCCCGAAGACCTCGTGGAGGAATTGGAAACGATCAATAACCCGGAGGATGAGTCGATGGGCTCCAGAACCATACCCTTCTCCCGTGAAATTTATATTGAACAGGACGATTTTATGGAAGATCCTCCGGGAAAGTTTTTCAGACTGACACCCGGAAAGGAAGTTCGTCTGAAATCGGCCTATATCATCTACTGTGAAAAAGCCGTGAAGGATGAAAACGGCCGGATCATTGAGATCCATTGCACTTACGATCCTGAAACACGAAGCGGCGCACCCCAGGCAAACCGCAAAGTCAAAGGCACCCTTCACTGGGTGTCAGCGCGCCATGCCGTGAAAGCCGAAGTAAGGCTGTACGACAGGCTGTTCAACGATCCCGAACCGGACGGACATAGAGGTATCGATTTTAAGGAATTTCTGAATGATGACTCCCTTCGCATTCTGAACAATTGTTACGTTGAGCCGGGATTGAAGGGGGCGGCTCCTCTTACCCAGTTCCAGTTCCAGCGACTGGGCTATTTTAATGTTGATCCCGATTCCTCCCCTGAGAAACCGGTCTTTAACCGGACGGTACCATTGCGGGATCCTTGGGCGAAGATGTCGGGGAGGGAGTGAGGGATGGAGTTAGGAAGTTAGGAAGTTAGGAAGTTAGGAAGTTAGGAAGTTAGGAAGTTAGGAAGTTAGGAAGTTAGGAAGTTAGGAATGTCCTTTACATCACTCTTCAATTCACCAAACCGCGTCCGCTGTAGCTTGAGCGAAGGTGGATCAACAACTCAACAAATAAAAAGATGGAGCAGGATTTTTAGAACACTTCTTCCATGCCGGAGGCATTCACCAACAATAGCCATGGTTTTGCCCATGGATCGGATGAGTTTCTATAAATCAATCTTAAATTCAACAAATCAACAAATCAACAAATCAACAATTCAACAAATCAACAAATCAAATAAATGTTTACCCCGACACTCGCCGATAAGATCATCGCATTCAACGAAAAGCTTCATTTTGATGCTTCTCTCCCGGAAGGTGTGGAGGTGATGAATCCTTTCAGGAATGAGACGGTAAGGGATGTGACAATTCAATTCTATCAAAAGTATTTTTCGGACAATCGCCCCCGCCGTTTGATCCTGGGTATCAATCCAGGACGTTTCGGCGCAGGTGTCACAGGCATTCCTTTTACCGATCCTGTGAAACTCAGAACGTACTGTGAAATTGAGAATCCTTTTGCGGATACCACCGAAGCGTCAGCCGGATTTGTCTATGAGGTGATCGGGGCATTTGGCGGGGTGAAAAAATTCTATGATCAGTTCCTCATCAGTGCGGTCAGCCCGCTCGGCTTTACCCGGAACGGACTGAATTATAACTATTACGATTCAAAGGAGCTGGTGGAGATCGCAGAGCCCTTTATTCTCGACTGCCTCCGTGAGCTGCTTGAATGGGAGATTGATAAGCGATACTGTTTCTGTCTGGGCAATGGGAAGAACTTTGACTATCTCCAGAGACTGAACGCCCGTTTCTCACTCTTCGGCGAGATCATCCCCCTGCCGCATCCCCGTTGGGTGATCCAGTACCGGAGAAAAAGGATGCATGAGTTTGTGAATCTCTATCTGGAGGCGTTTGAAAATTATAACCCGCAGCAGTCAATGTTTGCAGGCAACGGCAACTAGTACCGGTATTTTCATTCTTCCGAATCCTACTGAATAACCTTTTAAGAGCCTGCCCTAGATCAGGTATTTAAGAAGCCATTGTGACAGCAGGATAACGATGATTATACTGAAAATATTCATTAGCCATCCAGTCCTCATCATATCCTTAATTTTCAGATAGCCACTGGCAAAGACAATGGCATTCGGTGGAGTGCCCATGGGCATCATGAAGGCACCGTTGGCAACCAGCACCAGCGGAACAGCCAGTTCAAGGGGACTTAGATGCAGGCCTTCCGACACTCCGAAGATGACGGGCAGAAGCACTGAACTCAGTGCGGTTCCGCTGATCAGTTCAGTGAGTATAAGCATGATTGATACCGTAACGGCCATGATGATCAGTGGAGGTACATCACTGAACCGAAGAATACTCTGTCCGATGATGTCGATCACACCGGAGGAGTAAAGACCACTCGCCAGGCTCAGGCCTCCGCCGAAGAGGATGAGGATACCCCAGGGTATATTTACAGCATCGGGCCAGCTCAGAAGGGCTTCCTTTTTACCCGTACCGGAAGGAACGACAAACATCAGGATGGCGGCACCGGTGGCAATCAGTGAATCACTGAGCACAGTTGTGCCGATCAGCCGGTTAAGGTGAGCCCGGAATACCCAGAAAAAAGCCGTAACGGCAAATACGAGTAGCACTCTTTTCTCACTCCTGTCAGGACGGCCGAGTTTATGGACTTCCTGTTTAACGTATTCACCGACCGCAGGCAGAGGTTTGTCGTTCAGACGGAAAAAGATCTTTGTCAGTGTGATCCATGCCAGTACAGTCAGGATAATGATGAGCGGGATACCAATGATCATCCAGTGGGCAAAGTCCAGCCTGATGTCGTACCTCTGACGGAGCATTCCGACGAGAATGGCGTTGGAGGGTGTACCCACAAGGGTTCCGGAACCTCCGATATTGGCGGCGTATGCGATACCAAGCATCAGGGCCAGTCCGAATTTGCGGAGCAACGGACTTTCGGCGCCGTATTGTTTTTCAACAATGCCTATGATGGACATCCCGATGGGGAACATGATCACTGCCGTTGAGGTGTTGCTGATCCACATACTCAGGAATCCGGTGGCGATCATGAATCCGGCAATGACCCTTCCCGGCGATGTACCGGTTCGATTAACGAGATTCAGGGCCACACGGCGGTGAATGTTATACTTTTCAAGCGCCAGGGCGATGACAAAACCACCGAAGAACAGCATGATCACCGGATTGGAATACGGCCGCAGCGCTTCATCCAGTTTCAGAACCCCAAGAATGGGAAACAGGACAATGGGCAGCAAGGAAGTCACCGGTATCGGAATAGCCTCTGTCACCCACAGGACGATCATCAGAAGACCTACAGCGATAGCCTTTTTGGCCTCTGGTGTCAGATGCATCAATTCTGCAGGTATAAGTAACATCAGTGTGAAAATGAAAATGCCGGTAAGGATGCCGGCAATGGATATGCTGTTTTTCTGAAATTCCCTGGCCATTTCTCCTGAGTTAATTTTATTGTTGAGGGAATAAAGATAAACTGAACGGGGGAAAATACAAATTGGGGTGGGAATCTTTGGATCTACTCAGGAGTGAGGGGACACTGGGTTGTGTGTCTGGATTTGTGGAACCCGGGCAAACGTCACCCGAATTAAGGGGATAACTATCCCAAAGTCATAAGGAATTGATTTCACTTTTTATTGCAGAATCAATGTTAAGATCCAAAGGCCTGAAAAGAGCTGGAAGATCAGGAATTTATAAAGAGTTGATGTGGACATATCACTGGCATGATGAGAGATAGATATGTTTCGAAGGGAACTATTAATCCATTGACCCAAAAGATCTAACAAAATATACCATGATTTACGGCTTCAAATATTGTTCTTATATACTCTTATGCAGGGGATCCCACCCCCCACCCACCACCCTTAATGCTCCGAAAGAACAATTCTCAGCCACTCCCAAACATGTTAAAAAACAGGTTATGTAGTGTTTTTTCTTTCGATCAGATCCCCCGCATCCGCCAATCTTACCTTAATATGCATGCCTGCCAGTAGGCGCCGATCCTCCCTGCAAATTTTTTCGGGGATTCGTGGAAAACCTTTTTACCCAGCATGAAGGCCTCTTCGTGCAACGATTTTTTACGACTTTCCGCAAAATAGAGTACAGACTGAAGGTCTTTTTCATCCTTGTATCTGCCTTCTTCGAGATCGTCGATCAGGACGCTGAGATCGTGCTCATCTCCGAGAAAATCGGATAACTGGTGAATCGATTTTCCGAAACCTTTCATGACCGGTTTCCACAGATTCTTTAGCAATTCGACATGATACCAAAGGTATTTCACCTTCTTACGCCACTCATGCATGTTTTCCGGCGTTGGGTCTTCTCTGGCTGTGGCCATCAAATTCCTGCCTTGTCTGTATATTTTTTTGAGTCCGGCTACCACCGCTACGGTACTCTTGTCGGAAAATGCTATTGTAGCGATCTTTTTGCTGCGCTCCAAAACCTTCATCATTGCCAGCTCGTCAGCTTCTCCGGATTCAAAGGTATCACGGATTTTACTATAGGAGGAATTCAGATCGGCATAGTATTTATCAAAGAGGCGGATATCGACCGAATTCTTTGCCAAGGACAGGAGTGACTCCAGGGTGGACATCCGGACATTACTATCGCGTAGCGGCGCAAGCGCTTGCTGAATATTGCGATAAAAGGCGTTCTCTGCCGCATAGACCTCCTCACCAAGATTAAACCGCATCAGTCGCAGAACCGCCCTCATCATCTTAAGGTTTGTGCGGAAGTCGTGAACCCTTTGATCCGGGTTCATGGTTTCGCTTCTTATAATGGATGTCGCCTGTTCTGCTCTTTCCTTCAGCAGTCTTTTGAATTCGAATTCCGGATTCTGAAGGGGATTAAGAATGTAGTTCATACCGGCTTTCGTGTTAGTCATTGGTTTGATTACCGGTAATTTAAACATTCAAGTTCCTCAGAAGTTTTTCGAACCCCTCCTTTTCGGTCCGGGGGAGCAACCGGGAAACATCTTTCAAAACATGAAGAACATGCCTTTTCCCTTCAACAGTGGAAGGATAAGGCTGGATGCACTGACTACCAACCCATACTGAATCCTGAGTCTGAGGCTTGATGTAAGAGAAACCATCTCACGGTAGAGGCCATGTAAGCTCCTCGCCGCGTTGTCGGAAAAGGAAATGAAAGCCATGGAATTTCTGAGCGTTTTATGTTCCACGATTTCAAGATTGGTTTTGGTGTTACTACTTTTTTGCAAATCACCCACTGAAAGTTATGACTGGGGTAGTCTAAAGCACCTTCACCGGAACTGATATCGCATCAACTGAACAACCTTTGGAGAAAATGCGTTTATGGGAAGTCTCCAATTTACTTGTATTCGATAGGTAAATCGAAAGGTATAATTTAACTGCGACCAATTTTTATTTGGCTGGAATAATTCATAATTTGTATTCCGGCTATAAAACTAACTAATTCTATCTATGAAAACTGCAAGAATGACCTGCCTGGCAGCCTTATTTATGTGTGTGCTGCCATTCTTTCCACAGTATTTGGAAGCCCAGGCGTTGACCATCACCGGTAAAGTCTCCGATGCACAGACCGGCGAAGCTGTTATAGGGGCCAACATCATTGTGAAGGGAACAACAAAAGGTACAACTTCAGACCTGAATGGTTTTTACACGATCACTGCAAATCAGGGTCAGACCCTTGTATTTTCCTTTGTAGGTTATCTCCCCCAGGAAGTTACGGTTACCGAAAAAACGGTTGTCGACATTTCACTCTCGACCGACAGATCGGAAATCAGCGAGCTGGTGGTAATCGGATATGGTACTCAAAAAAAAGAGGACCTGACCGGTTCTGTTACGGTTGTAGATGCCGAGGAAATGCGGCAGTCCAATTATACCACCTTTGATAAGGCACTCCAGGGAAGGGCAGCCGGAGTTCTTGTCACAGGCGTATCGGGCCAACCGGGACAATCGGCATCAATCCTTATCCGTGGTATCGGATCGATCAGCCGCAGTGCAGCACCTTTGATCATCATCGATGGGATGCCGGTCAGTACTGAATTTCTGACTTCTCTCAATCCTCAGGATATTGAATCGGTACAGATCCTCAAAGATGCGTCTGCCACTGCAATCTATGGGGCAAGGGGCGCTAACGGGGTTATCATGGTTACCACAAGGCGGGGAAGCAACGGACCGGCAAAAATAGATTTCAGCGCAAATTTCGGTGTAAATGTTCTTCCCCGAACTTATGATGTTATGAATGCTTCACAGTATGCAGAATATAACAAAGCTGCCTATGCAAACATGGCTAGCGACAATCAGAAAAATATGTATTATAGAGTTTATTCTGATTCAGCAAGAATGTCCAATAATAATTTTGGTACCGATACTGACTGGCAGGATGAAGTAAGTAGGATAGGGACATCTCAGAATTATAGTCTGAGCAGTTCAGGGGGGAATCAATTCAGTAATTTTTATGTCGCCGGGAACTATTCAACGGAAGAAGGCATCCTGATCAATACAGCCATATCCAGAATTGGTCTGACTGCCAACTCAAATTATAATGTCGGAAAACGCTTCAAATTTGGAGAATCGTTATCATTTTCAACCGTAGACATCACAGATGTAACCAATTACGGTAATGGTAATGCCTTTCAGGTAGCTTTGGTTACTTCACCTTACATGCCTCTATATGATGTAAACGCCATCGGAGGATACGGAGGTCCAACCGATACGCTGACAGGGATCAATGAACGTACAAACCCCGTTGCGGAGCAAATGCTTAACAGTGTAAAAAGAAACCGGAATAAGCTGTTTTCATCGGCTTATATGGATGTTGAACTACTCAAAGGGCTGACCTACTCAATTCGTGTCGGCGCCAATTATAACGTCAATCATTACAAATTGTATAACCCGGTATATACACTCGGTAATTTGAAGCTTAGAGATAACGACGTTTCAAAACTTGAAGAATCAAATTATTATGAAAATGAGTTGCAGATGGATCATCAGATTTCATATGCAAATTCTTTCGGAAAACATAACATAAGTGCTGTTGCGGTCTGGGAAAGGTTTTCGGCTGTCAATAAAAACAATTCTGCGGTGGGTACCGACCTCAGTGATCCGGACCTGCCCTCGTTAAACCTTGCCAATACACCCATGGATGTTAAGGGTGGTGAAACCGACCATAGACTGGAATCCTACCTTGCAAGAGTACAGTACAGTTATGCGGATAAATATCTCTTAACGGCCAGTTACAGGGTGGACGGATCAACCCGCTTTGGGCCTAAGGGAGGACGATACGGACAATTTCCGTCCTTCTCACTCGGATGGAAATTAAATGAAGACCTGCTGCAAAATGTTGAAGCGATCAATATGCTGAAGCTACGTTTTGGATGGGGTGTAACGGGCAACGAAAACCTCGATGATTATCAATATTTAGCATTGCTTGATCCTCCGAAAAACAGCCGGTACATCTTTGGCGTTAACCAGGACCTTTGGCTTGGCGTGGCACCTACATCTTTCCAGCCCAACCCGCTTATCAGATGGGAATCAGCAAAAATGACGAATTTTGGTGTCGATTTCAATGCTTTCAGGAACAGACTACAAATAACGGCAGAGTATTTCATAAAAAATCAGAATTCCATGCTTGTCAGTAAGCCCATTTCTGTGATATTCGGAAAAAAGAACTATGACAGTGAAACCTCGAAGGTAGGAGCCTGGGCAAACCTCTCTCAAATTCAAAACCGTGGTTTCGAATTCAGTGGCTCATGGAGGAAACTCGAAGGTGATTTCAACTATACCATTTCTGCAAATATATCGACCATTAAAAACGAAGTAACAGATCTTGTTGTTGATGATATCATAACGACCTATACGATTACATCTACCGGCCATACTATCGGTAGTTTTTACGGATTTGTCGCAGACAGGATCATCCAGGAAAGTGACTACGATGAGGATGGTAAATACCTCTATGCTAAACAAGAAGACGGGACCGCACCAGGAGATATCAAATTCAAGGATCTGAACCATGATGGCATAATCAGTGATCTTGACAGGACTATTATAGGAAAAGCCTTGCCGGACTTCATTTATGGTATCAATTTCGCCGGGAACTATAAAAATTTTGATATCGTCATTTTTCTGCAGGGAATGCAAAATCTCCAGGTATATAACAATCTGATGTCCCAAATTAATATTGCCTCAGGTGATGTGACAGGAAAAGATCAGAACCGCCTGGTGGATTGTATGAATTTCTGGACACCGGAAAATCCTTCTACAACGATGACAAGAATAAGCATTGTGGATGATAACAGGAACTCCAGAATTTCAAGCTGGTACGTTTATGAAGCTTCTTTTATTCGTCTCAAGACCTTACAGATTGGATATACACTGCCGAAAAGTTTGACTTCCAGGTTAAATATTGACAACCTTAGAATTTTTGTCAGCAGCAACAACCTTTATACAATCACCAAGTATCCGGGTTATGACCCTGAAATTGCCGGCAGCACGGATCCTCTGAAAACAAATGGTGATCCTCTGAACATGGGTATTGACCAGGGTAATTACCCGGTACCTCGTTCATTCACCATTGGCGTTAACCTGAAATTTTAACCAAATACATTCGATCCAATGAAATCACTATTCAGATATACATGCATATCCGCTTTACTGATGCTGGCTGGTTCTTGTGATAATTTCCTTGATATCCAGCCGAAGGACCGGATAACTGAAGACAGTTTCTATAAGGATGCTTCCGATGCCATTCAGACGGTTACTTCCTGTTACGATCCCCTCAAAATGCATTCTATCAACACGAAATTCTTCTATTTATTTACTGCCTTCTCCGATCATTCCGTTAACGAAGCTACAGCTATAAATAACTTCTCCTTCAATACATCCAACAGTGATGTTTCTGATATTTATACCTACCTGTTTAAAGGCAATTTCAGGTGCAACCTGGCGCTCAATAAAATTCCTCCCATTGTCATGGATGAAAATGAAAAGCAAGTATTGCTCGCACAGGTTTATTTCCTTCGGGCATTATATAACTTTTACCTGACGACGATCTACAATGACCCCCCGTTGGTTCTGGAATTGATCGACGATCTTGACATACAGCTGAAAAATTCTACACGGTTGGAATTTAAAAATTCCATTGTCAGCGATTTGAAAAATGCCATCGAAGGATTACCTGAAAAATGGGATGATTCCAACCTTGGCCGGGCTACAAAAGGTGCAGCACTGGCCTACATGGGGAAAACCTACCTGTATTTTCAGCAATATGACAGTGCGGCATTCTACTTCCAACAGGTACTCGATCTGGAAACCAGTGGTGTTTACGGCCTCCTGATGCCAAAAGGAAAAGATTCACTTGACTATTGTTATGCATACCAGGCGAACTTCTCAGCGCTTGACCTTACCACACCCACCGGAAATGTGTATGATTCCGAAAATAACAAAGAATCTATTTTCGAAATCCAGTTCAACTATGGAGGTTGGCAGATATGGGACGGCGGATGGCAGGCTGACGGGTCTCTGACAGCCCTGTACTTCGGTCCGGATGGGTATAAAAACCTTGCCCCCACCAAAGTGTACCGTGACAGGTTCGAAACCACGACAAATCACCCGGCGGGTCTGAGTTGTGATCCCCGACGCTATGTTATGTTTTATGAACCCGGAGATACGATCTACTACATTGACTCATCAAATCCGCCTGTACCATGGAGTAACGGTGCCAATATGAACAGTGCCATCAGTGAAGGATTCGGATGGGCCAAATACTTCAATCCTGCACATATTAGCAATAACGGCCCGACGAACCTAAAACTAATGCGGTATGCCGATGTATTGTTGATGATGGCAGAAGCTGATTTCATGAGAAACGGCGAAGTTAGCACTCCCCTTGGCGTTGAATGTATAAACAAGGTAAGAAGAAGGGCCGGACTCGAGGAAATTACGGAGGTAACCAGGGCAGCGATCATGCATGAAAGGGAAGTTGAACTGGGGTTTGAATGGCTCCGTTTCTTCGACCTGGTTCGTTGGAGCGAGCTGGAGGATTCATGGGTAGATATTGTAGCCATACTCCCTAACTTCAAGAAAGGGAAAAACGAATACCTGCCAATACCCCTGTCAGAAATCAACCTTTCAAGGGGATCACTGAAACAGAACCCGGGCTGGTAAAATATCACAGTCTAAAGATCATTTGGGTTACAAAAACCTCATTCACTACCCGTCAGCCATTGAAAAGTACAGGGGCAGCCGGACAGATGATTTGTGGTTTTTGTAGCAATTTCATATTATCTTTATTGTAGTCCCCGACTTCTATTTACGTATTTCCCTACACCGTCTGAATAAATTTTTTTTCCGGAAAATCATAAACCAAGTACTTCTTTTCTTGTTAAGAACTTTACGATCCGAAAGTTAGCTGTTTAGGGTCACACCACAGGTTCTGATTTGTGTATTTTCAAAACTTAAAATTTGTAAATCATGATAAGAATAGGGGAATGTATATTACTTCTCGTTTGTGGCGAAGCCTTTTGTTTTGGGCAGCAGGCAACATCTACGGCCGGTGGGGAATCAGATGGCGCCGGCGGTTCTGTGAGTTTTACGGTAGGACAAACCGTATATGTTTCATCCACTGGCAGCGATGGTGCTGTATTTCCGGGAGTTCAGCAGCCGTACGAAATACTTGTTGAAACCGGAAATGAAACTGAGAAAGATATCCTCCTCAATTGTGTGGCATATCCAAATCCTGCAACGGATATGCTGATATTGAAAATACAAGGGGATAGGCTTGAGAAGCTTTCATATATGTTAATGGATATAAATGGCAAGATACTCGATGAAAGAGCCATAGAAAATACGGAAACCAGTATTTCATTGCAACACGATCCGTCATCCACCTATTTTCTTCAGGTGAGAGACCATATGAAGGTAGTTAAGATTTTCAAAATCATTAAAAACTAATCCGTCATGAAAAGATTAATCTCTACGTATAGTTTTTTATTGTTATTTGCATACATGTTTGCACAGGCACCTGAAAAAATAAGTTACCAGGCGGTTATCAGAAATGCAAATGGAGACCTGTCTAAAAGCAGCAATGTTGGCATCAGGATCCAGATTTTACAAGCATCGGAATTTGGCGCTGCAGTATATGTAGAAACCCACCAGGCCACAACCAATGAAAATGGTCTGACAACCCTTGAAATTGGTGGTGGAACTGTGGTGACCGGCGTATTTGAAAACATTGACTGGAGCGCAGGTCCATACTATATTAAAACGGAGATCGATCCGGCAGGAGGTACTGGTTATACAATCAGTGGAACAACTCAGCTGTTAAGCGTTCCGTATGCCCTGTACGCAAAATCATCCATTTTACCGACAAATGTAGTACAAATATCAGCGCCAGCGAATTCCGGTGATATGCTGCTTTACAATGGTAATGAGTGGATGGCTTTGCCAGCGGGCGATGAGGGACAGGTATTAACCATAATGAATGGGATGCCAGCCTGGAAAGACGTAGTAACAGGTAATGAACTCGTAGCATTGCATGATCCGATTTTAAGGATTATTATTAAGGACAAAATTGATTATCACAATATGCATATTGCCTCGGATGGCAATTATTATTATACCTGCAATGGGGGCAATTATAATGCAGGAAGAATTGATAAGTTTACCCTTTCAGGAGATTCTGTTACCTCTTATCCAATTGCATTGGATATGCGGGGATTAATGTATAATAAGGCAGACGGATTTTTATACACTTCAGGCTTTGAAAATACGACTGCAAGAAACATTTATAAAATCACGAATCTGGCGACCGGGGCTTTTACAAAAATACTTCCGGATTTGTTTGATAATCTCCAGTCAACCGTTGCCATGAGTGATGACGGACAATATCTTTATGCATTTAATGCAGGCACCTTGAAGCAGTATCAATTTTCGGATGGTTCCCTGGTAAATACAATAGAAGGCTTAAATTCCGGCACTACAAACGGTAATAACGTAAATGTTGCCGTTGGTCCCGATTATATTTATACCTGGGATGCTTCGAATGGAACCGTATATGTTTATGATTTAACAGGCACGTATGTGAAATCCCTGAAATTAACGAACGGCAATTACGGCTATTCTCTTTCATACGTGAACGGCTATCTGTTTGTATCTACAGATGGCAGCAGCAACGCCGTAGGCACCTGGTATGGTTATAATATCAGACGGAATGTCACGGGAAGTGCAATTTATGCTGCGAAAATAGCAGTCTCCGATAAAAAGAGTGCCACTGATGTTCATGACACAACGCTAAAATAGCATTTACATGTAAATTGAACTTCCTGCGTTGAAACATAACGAAGCCAGTGTAGAATATCGTTCGACATCCTTGCACGGCACTGTGCTGTTAATTAGCATACAATCAAATATTTAGCAAAAAACACCTGATCAACAACGTGTAAACTATGAAGAAAAAACCGTTGAATTCTATTCTCCTCGTAATGATTTTTGCATTTGGTTGTGCTGACCAGCCTATCATAAAATACGGTAATCCCGAAAAGATCAATGAACATGAATCATATTATTTAATCCTCCTGGCCGGACAATCCAATATGGTGGGACAGGGAAAAATTGAGGATATCCTGGAGAGAAACAGATTTAAAAATATCTATTATTTTAATTATGGTATGGGCACAACATTCGGGATTGACAGCAGTAAATTTGGACCCGAATATGGCATATCCAGGGAGTTAAAAGAAAATTTCCCCCGAAAAAAATTTATCATCTTAAAATATGCCGTAAGCGGCTCTTCATTGCTTGACTGGTCACCCAAATATACTTCGCGAAATGCGGAAATTACAGGTCATCCGGAATTTGGAAATTTGTACGATTCACTGTTGACGAAAATTTATAGTGTAACGAAAGATCTGAAAGTTAAAAAGGTAGGACTGGTATGGATGCAGGGTGAAAGGGATGCCCGGATTCCCGAAGCAGGCGTAAACTATTTTCAAAATTTTAAGTTGTTCATCAACGCCATACGAAGGGACCTGGATTCTCCCGATCTGCCTGTAGTTTATGGCAGGATCAATCCTCCGGTATCCATGTACCCTGCTGTTGACACGGTTGTCTCTGCCCAGGAAAAAATTTCGCTGGAAATTCCGAATATTTTTTTATTGAATACAGGGGCTCTCGAAAAGTGGGGAGACAGTATTCACTATTCCTCTGCCGGACAACTTGAATTGGGATTGGAATTTGGAAAACGTATTGCAGAACTACTCAGGAAGTAAAGAGTATTGTTTTGGAGTTCTTTACAACGTAGAATGCCAGACATATTGTCGCCTATATTAGGTGCATACAAGTTAAATTTAACCTAATCAGCCATGAAACAAGATCTCACTAAAAACAAAGAAAACGCCATTGCCTATTACAGGATGGCATTCGGGGGGAATCCGCGAAAAGCCGTCGAATTGTATGTCGGCGATGAGTACATCCAGCACAATCCGGGTGTGGGAAACGGAAAGGAAGCCTTCATCGCTTATTTTGAACGGATGGCAGACGAATACCCGGAGAAGTCGATACGCTTTGTACGGGGAGTGGCGGAGGGTGATTTGGTTGCCCTTCATACCCACCAGGTGTGGCCGGGAAATGACCAGTATATTACCATGGACTTTTTCCGCTTCGATGTAAACGGAAAGATCGTTGAACATTGGGATGCTGTTCAACAGGTCCCGGAACATACCGAGAACGGAAATACGATGTACTAACGAATCCAAAAGGGGTACCGGTAAGTGCTAACTTAAGGACATTGTTCATGCGGCACCCCGCATAAAATCCGGTTGGCATTGACACGCATCCTTTTTTGTTGTTATCTTCATAAATATCAAAACCATCGTTTTTCCGGAATAAAGATTAAATACAAAATTATGAAGTCTCCTCTTCTGTTCTTACTTCTCACCACACAGGTCTGCGGATTTACACAGTCCGCGGAGCAGATCGCTTCCCCGCTGAAAGTGTACGAAGGGATCTATGAATACCACGGAAATACTCGGGTTGAAATTGCCTCGACGCCGAGGGATACCGGAATGCTGTGGGCGCTCTTAGGCGGTGCGAAATACCCTTTGCACAGGGTTTCGGGGGATGTTTTTCTGAATGTGGCCGATACAAAAGTCGTCTTTATCCGCAATCGTGACGGGAAGATTGACGGATTCCGTGAAGGTGAGGATGAAGAAGTGATGAAACTGATTACCGATGAGGTTCATTTCCCGGTGGAAATGTGGTACCCACGTCTTGCACTACAAGGGAAACATTATGTGTATCAGCGGCCTGCCGGCAGGAACGATGGTCTGCTCACCGGTGATATTGCAGACAGTCCATTGAACAAGGCACTCTACGAAAAAATGATCAATGCCATACTGGATGAACAATACACCGATATCCACAGCATTCTTATCCTCTACGAAGGTAAGCTCATTGCCGAAGAATATTTCTACGGTTATGATGCGGACCGGCCTCACCAGATGAGGTCGGCAACGAAGAGTTATGTCAGTATGCTCGCAGGGATCGCCATCGATGAAGGGAGTATTGAAGGAACGGAAGCAAAGGTGTACGGCAGTTTCACAGAATACCCTTCATTCCGGAATCCTTCACCATGGAAAGACAGCATCACCATCCGACACCTTCTTACACAGACTTCCGGATGGGCCTGCGATGACTGGGATATGGATTCACCCGGCAATGAGAGTACCATGGGCCGGCAGGGCGACTGGGTGAAGTTTATCCTCGACCTGCCTGTCGACCATCCTCCCGGTGACACGGCACGGTACTGTTCCGGTGGGGTGATCGTGTTGGGCAGGATCATTGAAAAGGCAACAGGACAGGATCTCAGGAGCTTTTCCTCCGACCGCCTGTTTGGACCAATGGGCATTACGGGTTTCAGATGGAATTTCAATCCCGATAGTTCGAGCGCCGAAACATTCTGCCAGCTATACCTGCGACCGAGAGATGTAGCCAAATGTATGCTCATGGTACAGAATCATGGTCGCTGGAAGGGGCAGCAGATCGTGCCGGAAAAATGGTTGGATGAATCCACGACTCCACATTCGTCACTGGATGGGACGGATTATGGATATTTGTGGTGGATGCCTTATCTTTACTGCGAAGGTAAACGTTTTGATGCCATCCTTGCTACGGGCAATGGCGGACAGAAGGCATACATCTGGAAAGATCTGAACCTGATCACGATCTTTAATGGCGGGAATTATAACCGGGATTCCGGCGTGGCGGACCTGATGGTGAAGTATATTTTGCCTTCGTTTACCGGCAAAAAATAGGAACCTGCTTTTGCTGCATATTCGCACCATCGAACAACCTGAAAACCCTCCATCATGAAACTCACCGACAAGATCCATATTCTGCGCATCGATGTGGTTGTTAAGGCTTGCTATACCAGTGGGCAGGATGACTTCCCGGCATCCTGCAAAAGGGCTGTTGAAACGCTCGGGCTGCCGTCGGTAATCGTGAATCCGATTGTGGACAGGGCGTTCAGGAGTCATTTGAATTTTTGATTTACCTCCGGTCTTTCGCCCCCTGATTCTTTCCGATGAGACATACTTCAATTCGCTGGTCTCCGGTATTCAACCAGCAGGCTGTCTGATACGATCAGGGACAGCACTTCAGAAGGATGGCCGTTGTAGCTGACCGTCATGCTGCTGTCAAAAGGTTCAACGGACAGCACCTCGAGTTTTGTTCCAAGACTTAGATCCCGGCTGTCCAGAAATTTTAAAAATTCATTTTTTGAATTTGCAATCGCAACCAGGGTCACTTTTTCACCTTCCTTGCAATCACTTAGTTTTATGCGTGAGAGGGATGATATTTCGCCATCTTTGTCAGGAATGGGCGAACCATGCGGATCAATCTTCGGAAAGGCCATCAGCTCATCCATCCTGTCAAAGAGGACCGGTGAGTTGATGTGTTCGAGTTGTTCTGCAATCTCATGCACTTCCTCCCAGCCAAATCCCATCTTATTAACAAGATACATTTCCGTTAACCTGTGTTTTCTGAGAACCCGGGCTGCTTCCTGCTTTCCTTTTACCGTAAGCGAGATGGGTTTGTATTTTTCATAATTTACCAGGCTTTGCTTTTTCAAACTCTTCACCATGCTGTTTACCGTGGGCAGGCTTACATTCAGCAGACTGCTTAATCCGGATACACTCACTTCGCCGGTTTTTTCGGCAAGTAAGTAGATCGATTTCAGATAATTTTCTTCTGCTTGCGAGGGCATACTATTTTCGTTTGGGATCAAAATTAAACAATTTACCTTACAATTATGTTAGAATACTCTAAGAATTTATTTCTACATTTGAAATCCAAACAGAATCATTGCAAATGAAATCAGAATCATTAAGTGAAGTACACTCAACAGTCCGGACAGATAAGAAAGGGTGGAGAAAAATCTTAGCCTTTTTAGGACCCGCTTATTTGGTTAGCGTGGGGTATATGGATCCGGGGAACTGGGCAACAGACATTGCCGGAGGGTCTGAATTCGGGTATAAACTGATCTGGGTATTGCTGATGTCCAACCTTATCGCCGTACTGTTGCAGTCGCTGAGTGCACGGCTGGGTATCGTAAGAGGCATGGACCTTGCGCAGGCATCGAAAAATGCCTATCCCAAATGGGCGAACATTCCTTTGTACATTTTAGCCGAAATAGCCATTGCCGCCTGCGACCTGGCTGAGATTGTGGGGATGGCTATCGGACTTAACCTGCTATTCGGACTTCCGTTGATATGGGGTATAAGCCTGACTGCCCTGGATACCATATTGTTGCTTTTCCTCCTGAAAAAAGGCATGCGGACCATGGAAGTATTTATTGTCTCCCTGGTATTTATCATAGGTTTCTCATTCCTGATCGAAATGTTCATTGTATCGCCCGAATATGGCGATCTTATCCAGGGCTTCGTTCCCTCAAAATTAAGTGGTGATGCCCTGTATATAGCCATTGGAATTATTGGAGCGACGGTGATGCCTCATAATTTGTATTTGCATTCTTCGTTGGTTCAAACCAGGAAATTTGACCGTACCCCGAAAGGAATGAAAAATGCCATTAAAATGAATCTTTTCGATACCACCATCGCTCTCAACCTGGCATTTTTTGTAAATGCGGCGATTTTAGTGCTCGCTGCTGCAGCCTTCTATGTCAATGGATACTTTCATGTTGCCGAAATTCAGGATGCTTCCGATTTATTGCAAAATTTATTTGGAAAGGCGGCGCCTACCTTTTTCGCTATTGCTCTGATTGCTTCGGGCCAAAGTTCTACCATTACCGGGACCCTGGCCGGACAAATTGTGATGGAAGGCCACCTGAATCTGAGAATTCAACCCTGGTTGCGAAGGTTGATCACACGCCTCCTGGCGATAATTCCCGCCTTGTTTACCATTATTTATTTTGGTAATGAGGCGCTGGGAAGCCTGTTGATACTAAGCCAGGTGGTTTTAAGCTTACAATTGGGATTTGCCGTTATCCCGCTCATCCATTTTAATTCTGATAAAAAACTGATGAAAGGATTCACCATAAAAACATGGGTAAAGATCCTGGCATGGCTGAGTGCAACCATCATCGTTTACCTGAATATCCACCTGGTTTATGACGAAATATTTGGATGGATCTCTGCCGCAGGGAGTCATAAGTATCTTATATATTCTTTCGTCATTCCCGTGGCGCTGGCCTGCCTGGCACTTCTGGTTTATGTTTTTGTTCATCCGTTTGTGGTTTCTGCCGCACTGAAAAGGACCCAGCTGCCCCACGGGCAGGCGGTGGATTTTGCGGATATCGAATCGGTCTCCTATAATCATATTGCCATGGCTATTGATTTCTCTGGTCACGATCAACAGATTATAAAAAGCGCCATAAATCAGGGTGGTAAAGCGGCAGTATACACGTTTATCCATGTTGTGGAAAGCGCAGCAGCCCGCTATCTTGGGGCAAATACGATGGATTATGAAACCCAGCTTGACCATGAAAGTCTGGTTAAATATCAGGACAAGCTGAAGGAGCTGGGGTATAAGGTTAACATCCAAATTGGATTTGGGAGTGCAGCTACCGAAATAGCGAAAATAACATCAAGCCTGGATATCGACTTGCTGGTTATGGGAGAGCATGGGCACAAGGGATTTAAAGATATCGTGTTTGGCACCACCGTTGATACGGTTCGGCACAAAGTAAAGATTCCTATCCTGATCGTTAGCTGAGATGATGAGATATACGTATATACTACTCCTGGTACTGCTCCCGCAATTTGCTGTTTTAAGTCGTGCTGAAACAGTGCCGGATTCGGCAAAATCCGGGTACTGCCTTTTTCACCCGTGTCCCGGTAATCTGATGCGGAGCTTTGAAACGGATCGTCCCGATGCAACGGAAAGCCCGTATACCGTGGATGCCGGGCATTTTCAGTTTGAAACGGATCTTTTTAAAACGGATCGTTCATCCGTTGCCGGCAAGAAGACCATTGAAAATTCGTTCAACGTATTTAATCTCAAAGCGGGCATCACCAATTCGCTCGACATTCAGTTCATTGCGGCATCCTATGACGAGATAAGAGTGATGGACGGAAGTTCCCAACCATCATCGCATTCCTCTTTCGGTACCCTAACCATCAGGGCTAAGCAAAACATCCTGGGGAATGATAACGGCAATACCGCAATGGCCATTCTGCCTTTTGTCAATGTTCCCACAAATTCCGGTTCAAAAATTTCCGGGGGTGTGGTTTTCCCTTTCAGTATATCGCTGCCGCACAACTGGGGTTTTGGCGCACAGGCTGAGATGGATGTGGAAGAAGGACATGCCGGCGGGGCATATCACGTAAACCCGCTGGTTTCGGCTACCCTTGCACACCCGTTGGCCGGGCCGGTTTCTTTCTTTGCTGAAGGCCTGGCCGAACGGGACAATGAGCTGAAAACGAATGCGTATTTTTTAAATTCAGGATTGGTTTATGAATGGAAAGAAAACCTTAAGCTGGATACCGGAGTGTATTATGGGTTGAAGAATACGTCTCCCAAGGTATTTTTTGTGGGCTTCTCGTTCCGGTATTGAAAATGGGAGGTATCAACCGGTGAAAGCGTATTAACAAAAGAAAAAAGTAGGCAAAAAAGAAAAGGTGTTAATAACCAGAATAACTCTTCGCTTCACTACGAGTGATTTCCGGTAATTAACACCGGATTACATCATCAAAAGAATGATAAATTTCAATTAAGAATAAAAAAAAGTGGTCCTAAGAATGGGTAGTACTATACTTTGTTCCGCGGAGTGGGGGCAAAATACCCCGCGATTAGGTGGTCAGTTTAAATTGCGATTGGGTGGTCAATTTGTCCGTTTTTTCCACCAATGGTAATTTTTTACATAGAAAAGAGAGCAGTAATTCCCCTGTACATTCCCCTAACAAATATAAAACCCCTTTAATGAATTAAATTAGAGGGGTTTACAAACTTAAAGTGTGGGTTCAGCTGAACCAAATGCTGAATTATTATGAAAATACTCCAAAAAATTTGGGGATGAAATAAAGAAACATATAGAAATAGGAAAGATTCATAATGTCCCCTGAATTGTCCCCTAAAAAAACAAACCCCTTCTAAATACCTCAATTAGAAGGGGTTTTAATCTATCTATGTTGTCCCGCCAGGGCTCGAACCTGGACTCTTCTGATCCAGAGTCAGACGTGTTGCCAATTACACCACGGGACAATTACGGGATGCAAAACTATAAAAAATATTCATAATGCCAATGAAAAAAAATCGGTAAATAGGGAATTGATCTGCCGTATGTATGCCCTCTCAGATCCCTGGATAATTCACCCTGAACTGCTGTTCTGAAAGGTTTTTATAACCTTTTTGTTTAGCACATCATTTATTTCTTTAATTTTCGCCCTTATCCAAACAATTCCCAGATGAAAAAACGAGATTTTATTAAACTCTCACTTTCGGGTATGGCTGCCGGAATGATGCCGGCCAACGCGTTTGCAGCAGGGAAGCAGCAGAATTCCTCCGGTGGAGCGCCAATCTTAAGAACCATGGGCAAAACCGGTTTAATGGTTCCTGTGGTGAGCAGCGGTATCGTACCTTCTGCCAATGAAGCGCTCGTAAGGAAACTTTTTGAATCGGGTATCCGGCATTTCGATTCGGCGTGGGACTACCAGAACGGACAGAATGATCTGATGATCGGTAAAATGCTGCGGAAATACGGCAGGGAGAATTTTATCATCTCCACGAAGATCCTCCTGCCCTGGGATCCTAAAACCGGGCAGTATCAGAAGGAAGCCACCACGAAGGCCTTCATGCAGCAACTGGATGTCACCATGGGCCGGCTGGGCGTCGATAATGTTGACATTCTCTATCTGCACAAACCTTCCACCAGGCAGTCGGCGCTGAATGAAAATATGCTGAAAGGACTGCGCAAAGCCAAAGAGCAGGGCAAGGCAACATTCGTGGGTCTGTCGGCGCACAGCAACCAGGTGGAGATGATCGATGCTGCCGTTGAAAGCAGATTTTATGATTCAGTGCTGGTGGGTTACAATTTTTTTCAGGATAACCGGATAAAGCCCTCCATAGCAAAAGCCTCCGCCGCGGGTCTTTCTGTGGTAGCGATGAAGGTATTTGCCGGTGGCTTTCTCGACAAAGAACAGACCAAGCCCGTGAACAAGACCGCTGCCCTGAAATGGGTCCTCCGCGATGAGAACGTTCACACGGCCATCCTGACCATCAAGACCTATGAGGACTTTGAAGCCCTGCTTCCTGTGATGAACAATATCGGAATGGATGAGAAGGAAATAAATGATATTCAGATGGCCTCTGCGGAAACCGGCCTGTACTGCCTGGGTTGTGAAGAATGCCTGGGACAATGCCCGGAGGGGCTTCCTGTTCCCGATCTGATGCGCTCGTACATGTATGCATATGGATATGGGGAACACAGGAAGGCACAAAGGGTGGTTGTGAAATCCGGAATTTCGGATCACGCCTGCGAAAACTGCGGAGAGTGCCGGATCACCTGTACAAAGGGTTTTGAGGTAAAAGAGAAAATTGCAGATGTTTGTCGCCTGAAAACTATTCCTGAAAACTTCCTGGTCTGAAACCCTGCATCTGTCCGGGACAGGCCGTGATCCCGCTTCTCCCGGTTGCCGGATCAACAACGTAACCACCCGTCGACGATCGTTTAGGTACCGGGGAAAAATCATCCCGGCATGCTGGATCTGAATATCCATGGAAGGCTATAAAGCGGTGAAGCTGTCATGCCTGCCATCGCCGGACAGGCTACCTGGATTAATTTACCCCGCGGTATAGAGATCCCTGGTATCCGTGCCCGTCATGACCTCAAGGTCCACGGAGATCTCCTTCCGGAGCATATGGACCATCACAACGAGCATTTGCACACTTCCGGTTAGCGGCAAAAAGCTCGTATTTTTATTCCCCTTTTTCGCATTCGAAAAGTGAACAAGTTGAACATAATAGTTTCTGTAATCCTGAGTTTCCATCTTTCTCAAATTATTCATCCGCTGAACGCCAGTTTGCACTGGTCACACAGGAGTCGTTCCTAGCTACGCTAAAATCATTGATTTCCCATTCTACCATCCTGTCATTCCCGGTTGAATCGAGGGCAGTGCCCTCAACAGAGAATTCCAGGTCCCTGAAGTTTCCCGTAATTTCGTAATGAGGCGGAATACAGTACGTAAGCGTGTCACTGCTCGCCGACAGGAATACATCACTGAAAATATCAATAGTAAAGCTGACCTGCACACGATAATCGTTTTCATTGGACAGGTAAAGTAAAAGCGTCCGGGTATCCTCAGGACTGAAGATCGTTTTCTTCCAGCGGTAATAAACCTTAACATTATCTTCCTCATGTTTCAATATGAAACGTTTGTCAGGTCCTGCTGAAGACAGTATGAACATCAGTGCGGGGAATATAAAAACGATCTTTTTCATGACAAATTATTTTATGGCATATCTGACGGAAAACGCCGCCTCGTCGGCGAGAAAAATGGCATGTTCGGCCAGGTTGAAGCTTGGCTTCCAGTCGAGTGAAATGCTGAAAGGGATTTCATCAAATGTATATTCCAGTCCAATGATACCGTCAATTCCCACGGCAACATGCTTCACATTATCGTCGAACCATTCATGGTGTCCGGTTCTCCCCGGCCATTCTCCCACATGCCCGCCGGGACCATAGAAAAAATTGAAGTTTGTGGTATTGAAAGCATTCTGGTGAAGTTCATATAGTGCGGTAACCATAAATCCTTCCCAGCGGGTCGAAAATATGCCTTCCCAGGCGGACCTGCCGGACGAGAAATGCTTTATTGTAAGACCGCTGGACACGCCGGCTCTGACGCCGATCGCAGTCTCATAGTCGCGCTGGGCGCTGACACCGGCTGTTGCAATGAATATGATCAGGATTGTCGTGACTCCGCTTCTGATCCATATTTTTTTCATGAGGTTATCTTATTAATCGTCTTTTTTCTGTTTTTTAGCCTGACTTATGGCAATGGATATAGCCCTGCCTTCTTCCATCTTCTTCTCCTCAAGAAGCGCATTTGCGATCCTGATGGCTTTGTTCCGTATTCCCGGTTTCAGATTTTTCATTGAATCGGGATAATTATCTTTTGACCATGGCATATCGTAATGTTTAAATTCTAAATGCAAATACTATAGTGAAAAAGCCATACCAAAAACGGGATCATGAGTATCCGGGGCGGGTAATATATCAGTGTGCAGGTGTTGTTGTAGTGAGACATTCTTATCGTTGCCTGACTTCCCGGATTCAGTACGATACAGATAAATTATCAAAGCGAGGATTATTTCTCTGTGGATTGAAATATGCAGCCTCAGGTTTCCGGATAATGAAAGGGAAATGCACTGTGGAATATATTTCCAGGAATTGGGGAATTTTCAAACGAATTGTGGAGAAATTGGTTCACATATTATTTCACTAAAGCTTCGGTGAACACGGTGGGTGATGGAGTTATGGGGAAAAGTTGTTTTAAAGTACTCCGTCCAGTCTATATGTGTAGCCATGGCTCCTTATGTGACCTTATGTGCCTCATGTGGTTCAATACAGGTGATTTGGGATGATGTTCGAAAAAAACATATTTGCGCTGGCTGATATTCCGTCCTAACTTACATTAAGAGATAATCGGGGGGCACGGGGAACACCCGGTTTGATCTGCTTAGTAATTTCTTCACTCTGCTTAATAACATCGCGGAGGGTAGCTGAGATTTGTTCTTTTTGCGGATTAAGGGTGGTGGGTGGGGGGTGGGAACCCCTACATATACGTATATAAGAACAATATTGTAAGGTCACAATCCAACCACTCTACCAAAATAAACATGTTAAAATGAAAACTGCCAGCGGTCGTTGAGCGGAGCCGAAACGACTATTTCTCACAAAAGTGCAAGAAACCACGGTCCCTGAGCTTGCCGAAGGGGGGCCCAGGCTTGTCAAAGGGGCTACCTGAGCTTGCCAAAGACATTCCCTAACCGTGCCGAAGGCGTTCTCTGAGCTTGCCGAAGAGGGTTTTGTGGACCGCGTCCACCGTAGCTTCAGCGTAGGCGGATCCCCATCACTCCCTCTCCCCATCACTCTTCCTCTTCTTCTCCTTCCCCCCGAACAAGTTAATAATCCAGCTCTCCTTGATCGCCTCAAAAGCCCTGGTTATCTCATCAATGCCCTGATTCATATTCGTAAGGGTAGAGTCGGCGTGCCGGATAAACGTCGAATCGTAGATCAGGGTGTGCAGGATACCGCTGCCAGCATTGATATGATATGCTGCGGTATCGAGACTTTGGGATATTTTCTGGATATTTTCGGTGGCCTGCTCCAGTTCCAGGAATGATGTACGGAGGCTGTTTGTAAGTGAATCACTGTATATCAGTGTTCCCAGATCGCCTTCACCTTCGCGGATATGGTTGGTGAGCTCCTCGGTATTCCGGGAGGTGACCAGAAGGTGGTTCATAGTGCTTTTCAGATTTTGTGTGAGAGAGGTGTCGTAGATCAGTCGTCCGAGGTCGCCTTTCCCAGATTTTAATTGGTTGCTTACTTCCAGAAAGACATTTGTGGCATCGCGTGCGTTTATGATGATCTTCGTTGCTTCATTCACAATGTCCTCTACGTTGATGGTCTTCGATGACTGCAACGTCTGGTATTCCTTAACCGAAGGGGAATCGGAAGAACCATGATGAATGATGAGGATCTTGTTTCCCATGAGTCCGTCGTTCGTGATCTCGACCTTTGAATCTTCCTTCACGAACTTCACATAATCGGTCTGGATTGAAATTTCAACGCGAACAATTGTATCATTGCTGATGCTTATCGCAGAAACAGTGCCAACGGTTATACCCGAGAACCTTACATTGCTTCCTCTTCCAAGACCTTTAATGTCGGGAAATACCGTGTATATCTTGGTAACTTCATGGAACAGGTTCATGTTTTTGCCGACAAAATAAATGGCAAAGAAAAATGCTGCGAGCACGATCGTGACAAATATGCCGAGCTTTACTTTTCGTGATGTATCTTTCTGCATAAAGGTGTTGTTAGTGTGAATTCCAGCCTTACTTCCTTAGTGGAAGAAGGAGCTTACCCTGGGATCTTTGTTGGAGGCCATTTCATCGTATGACCCTTCTGCATAAAAAATGCCATCTTCAAGCAGCTTCAGGTAAGATGAAGTGATTTTGGCACATTTCATATCATGCGTTACGATGATGGAGGAGGTCTGGTATTTTTCCCCGATACGTACGATCAGATCACTGATTTCGCCTGATGTGACCGGATCAAGACCGGTTGTGGGTTCATCGTAGAAAATGATCTCCGGCCTTTTGATAAGTGTTCGTGCCAGTGCAATCCGTTTTCTCATTCCACCCGACAGTTCCGCCGGCATCATATCGATGGCATCACTCAGTCCGACATTCTCCAGCACCTCTTCGATGCGGTCATTCAGTTCTGCCTTACTTTGGAGCTTCCGCTTTTTTCTTATGGGGAAGGCAAGGTTTTCCCTCACCGACATGGAATCGTAGAGTGCCCCACCCTGAAAAAGATATCCGATCCGTGTACGTAAATCATTCAGATCGTCATATTCCATTTCATTCAGGTCCATGCCTAAAACCCGTACTTTGCCCTCGTCGGGTTCGATCAGGCCTACAATGCACTTCGTCAGCACTGATTTTCCGATCCCTGAACGGCCAATGATGGCCAGGTTATCCCCTTTCTCAAGGATAAGATCTATACCTTTGAGTACTTCCAATGAACCGAAATGCTTTTTAAGCCCTGATAACTCTATCATCTTTTCCATACTGCCGGTTTAAATGATTTCCATAAGCTGCACTGCAAAGAGGTCGATGATAAAAACTGAAAGAGACGCGATCACCACAGCCGAATTCGCTGCAGTACCTACCGACGCCGTTCCGTTATCGGCGTAGTAGCCTTTGTAGCATCCTATTATGCCTATAAAAAATCCGAATATGAAGGTTTTAAAAAAGGCTGGAAGTATGTCCTCATACGTCAATACATTGATGGCCTGGTCGGTAAAGAGCTGCAAGCTGATTGTTCCATTGAAATTAATAGCGATAAATGAACCATATACCCCGGTAATGTCTGCAAAAATTGATAGCAGTGGCAGCATGAGGGTTGTAGCAAGCACCCTTGAGACCACAATGTATTTAACAGGATTGGTGCCGGATACTTCCATGGCGTCTATTTGCTCCGTGATTCGCATGGAAGCAATCTCTGCTCCGAAACCGGAACTGATTTTACCCGCAGCCAGCAGCGCTGTAATCACCGGGCCAATCTCCCGGATAATGGAAAGTGAGACCGTTCCCGGCAGCAGCGCTTCCGCACCATATTCCGCAAGTACAGGTCTGGTCTGCAAGGTGAGAACAAGGCCCATGATGAATGCAGTCAGACCGATCAACGGGATGGACTTGTACCCAACCAAATAACATTGTTTGATTAGTTCCTGGTTCTCATAGGGTAGTTTGAAAAAATTCCTGAACGTCGAACCAATAAACATTGTGAAATTCCCCAGTTCCATGAAAAACCTGTAAATCTCTCCGGTAAATCTGTTTGAGTTTAAATCCATAGGTACCGTTTATATGAAAAGGTTCTGCGGGCAGTGGCAGTTAAAGTTATCATGTGACGATGTATGCCTGAAACTCTTTTCACCGTGATTTTGTTCAATCCTGAATTTGGGCTTTTCCTGAGAATTCGTTGTGAACTGTTCAGCAATTTTCGTTCTGGGTAGACTCCAATCCTGCTTAGAAAACTTATTGAAACAAGTGTGAATCTGTTGAGATAGGCTGCGACCTCATGCAAAGGATCATCTCTATTAAAGCAGATGCCCCTGCTCACACTAGATCAAAACCTGTAGACATATTGTGGATGATAGGTTGCAAATTGTAGATAAATCTCAACAACAATCCTTCGGTTAAAAATCCAGGTAAGAATGGAGAACCTTTTTTTTCAGAGTATATCCGTTCCTGAGTTCAGCTTAACATACTGAAATCCTGATATAAATCATTGTTACCTTCCGGCCATTATTTTTTTGGCACATCGCATTGGTATGTATTATGAACATACTGCCACGTAACAACCCAAAAAAATCACATTATGACCTACATGGAATTTAACAACCAGTTGATGAGTCTGAACAACCAACTCAAAGGCTTTGCTCTTACCTTGACCTCAAATGAACAGGATGCCCAGGATTTAATGCAGGATACATACCTGAAGGCGTTAAAGAATAGGGATAAGTACAGGGACTACAGTAATTTCAAAGCCTGGATTTTCACCATCACAAAAAATACGTACATCAATCTTTACAGGAAGAAAAAAAGGCAGGGTGAGCGTTATGACGAGCTGGTGAGAGCCAATGATGCTCTCTTTTCCGCAAAAATGGATACCGAGAGCTGGATGTCAATTAAGGAGATCAACACACTCGTTGATGATCTGGAATATAAATTCCGGTACCCGCTTCAGCTTTATATCAGCGGTTATAAATATGAGGAAATCGCTGAAATCATGCGCCTCAAACTGGGTACAGTGAAGAGCCGGATATTTATGGCCAGGAAAAAGCTGAAAGATTACCGGCATGCCTATTGAAAAGTTTTCTGATTGCGAATATAGACTCAAGTCGTTTAGTTAATTTGTTTTATTGATTCCCGGGAGCATTTTTCTGAAAAGTGCTCCCGGAATTATTTTGTGAATTGGGGAATTGGTGAATTGGGGATTAATCTAAGAACATTTACCAATCCATGGGCAAAACCATGGCTATTGTTGGTGAATGCCTCCGGCATTGAAGAAGCGTTTCTACAAACACCCTGTTATACCTTTCTCCCCATCACTTATTATTTGTTGAGTTGTTGAGTTGTTGATTTGTTGAGTTGTTGAGTTGTTGAGTTGAAGAGTTGTTGAGTTGAAGAGTGATAAAGGACATCCCTAACTCCCTAACTTCTTATTTGTTGAGTTGTTGAGTTGTTGAGTTGTTGAGTTGTTGAGTTGTTGAGTTGAAGAGTGATAAAGGACATCCCTAACTTCTTATTTGTTGATTTGTTGATTTGTTGAGTCGAAGAGTGATAAAGGACATCCCTAACTTCATAACTTCATAACTTCATAACTTCATAACTCCCTAACTACTTCCTCCTCCGCCGGAGTAAATTAAGAATAACAGCATACGCCAGCTTTAGGCCCATGTTGTAGGCTGCAGACCGGAAAGTGTCATTGAGTGTGACGCCGAGACCGGCAATGCTTTTTGAAATTGTCTGCTCCTGGATCACCAGTGCGTATTTCAGCTTCTGGCGTTCGAGCCTGATGTCAGACAGGTTTCGTATACTTCGGTGGTCAATCTTTACAGGCTTCATAGGCTATCTGAATTTTCCTCATCATTGAAAAACAGTATGTGCGAAAAGATACTGACCAAGGGTTTTGAGAAGAGCGCTTTTCTAAAGATCAAAATTACAATGCTGATAAGTAGAAAGATTCCGGCTGAGATCAGGAAACCCTGACTCAGACTTCCAGTCTTTTCACCATACCAGAAACTGAAGGCAAACATCAAAAAAATCAGGATGGAAAACAGCGCTACCACAACAGATACAAACGTAAGCATAAACGTCCCTGCCTTGGTGATTTTCTGCAGCATGGTAAGTTTCAGGAGTTCGATCCTGGTGTTGATGTAACTTTTAACTGCAGCTGTGATTTCCGCTAAATTATCAGACAGTGCGTTTTTTTTCATTAGACCGGAATTTGATATTCAGTTCAGAGATATATTAAAAGGACACTACGGGGACTAAGCCTGTTTTGCTTTCTCCTCTACCTTGCTTGCAGCCTGCACTGTCTTGTCTTTGATCTTTGTTTTAACATCTTCTTCGAGCGTTTCAAACTTTTCCTTGACATCATCAACAAAATCATTGATGTAGTCTTTCAGGTTGTCGACCTTTTCATTGACGTTGCTCTGCACTTCGTTACTAAACTTTTTTGCTTTTTTCTGAATTTTCTTACGTGTTTTGACACCCTTGTCGGGGGCGAAAAGGATACCTGCAGCAGCTCCGGCAACCGCACCTGCCAGAAAACCGGCAATAACATTTGAAGCTTTTCCCATGATTTTTTGATTTTTAAGATTAAACATTTCTTTATTTATATGAAAAAACCCTGCCAACAATGAAAGCCGCATACTTTGTGCCTGCAGTGTGTGCGGTTGTGGAATTAATTACACTAAAGTAATTAGATACGTGTAGAACAATATGCACGTATAAAACAGTATGGTAATGCCGCAGCCTCTTAAAAGGGGGATTTCAGTATCTGGTGTTCTTTTTGACTGTATATTCACAAATCCTGATATAATGGAGATCTCTTTAAACAGAATAACAAATTTAAGTATCATTGTCGCTTTTACTATTGCCTTACTCTATCTGGGAAAACCAATCCTGGTTCCGCTTGCATTTTCATTTTTCCTTTCTATGCTTTTGTACCCTGTAGCCCGTTTTCTCGAGAAAATCGGGATTCCCCGCATTGTAGCTATTATCCTCGTTTTTCTCGGTGTCGTGATCGTGGTTGCCGGCACGATGTTTTTCTTCGGTACACAGTTCTACCACCTGTTCCAGAATATTAAAGACTTCGGAAAGAATCTGGGCGACTTGTTAAGCAACGGGATTAACTATATTGATCAGCACATACTGACAGGTAAATACCAGCTTAGGGATATTTACGGGGAAGGAACGAAGAATCTGCTGGGATCGACCAATATCATTGAGAAAACGCTCACTTCTTCCACCAGCTTTTTTGCGAGTCTGGCGCTGGTCATCGTGTTTACTTTTCTCTTTCTTCTTTACCGTGGTTCATTTAAAGAGTTGATTATACTGCATTTCAGGGAAGGGGAAAAGGAGGAAGCAGCCAAGGTCGTAAACACGATACAGAAGGTCGCGCAAAACTATTTTTTCGGTCTGATCCTGGTTGTGATGATTCTTGGTACACTCAATGGTACCGGCCTGCTGATTATTGGTCTTGACTACCCCTATCTTTTCGGATATTTTGCCGCGCTGCTGGCTGTCATTCCTTATATTGGGACCTTTATCGGCGGCCTGCTTCCTACCCTGTATGCCCTGATAAACTACGACAGCCTTTGGATGCCTATGTTTGTCATGATTCTTTATGTTTCCGTTCAGGTACTTGAAGGGAATGTGCTTACACCCAAAATCGTTGGATCAAAAGTCAGTCTGAATCCCCTGTTTGCACTCATAGCCCTGTTTATAGGCAGCCTAATATGGGGGGTTGCCGGAATGATTCTGTTCATTCCAATGATGGCCATCATTAAAGTTCTCTTTGATAATATCGATGGGCTACGGCCATATGGTATTCTCCTTAGCAGCCATTTTGGAGATCAGGATCTGAACTTCATGGATTTCAGAAAAAAAATAAGCGGGAAATTCGGAAAAACGCCAGAGCAGAAGTAGACAGCCTGAAGAGATCCCGATCAACAAATCCTTCTGCATCCATTCTCCGAATCAAAGGTTCATCTGTTGCGGAAGTTTTTCAGGTTCAGCGTACTGGAGCAGTATCTTGAATTTCAGCCAGGGATTTACGCAGCCGTCTCGGATTACTTTCCTCCTGCCGTAGTGTAATATTTCATCGCTTTGGGCATGTGTTTCTCGATATCTTTTATGCGGGTTTCGGGGTTTGGATGGGTAGAGAGAAATTCCGGTGGACTTCCCTGGTTCAAATCCACCATTCTTTTCCAGAATTCAGGGGCTTTGCGTGGATCGAAGCCCGCCATGGCCATAAAATACAGACCCATCTCATCAGCTTCCGATTCATGAACACGGCTGTAGGGCAACATGACTCCAAGTTGTGAACCTACACCGAAAGCGAGCATTGCCAGCTGCTGTGTCTCTTCTTTTTTTGTCTGAAGCGCCTCCGAAAGCGCAACGCCACCCATATTGATCAGAAGCTGCTGTGACATACGCTCATTTCCATGCTGGGCCACGGCATGCGCTATCTCATGCGACATGACCACTGCCACACCATTTGCATCCTTACATACAGGGAAGATCCCTTCATAAAAACCGATTTTTCCACCAGGCATGCACCATGCATTCACAACATCGGATTTTAAGACAACGTATTCCCATTCATACCCGTCAATACGACTCTGTAATCCCTGTTCTCTGAGATAGTTTTCGACAGCGGCCGTTATCCTGCTGCCTACATCCCTGACGAGAGTATTGTAACCTGAATTGGTTGAAATGCCTTCCTTTTGTTTTATCTCGGCATAACTCTCCTCACTGAGCGAGTTGATCTCTGATGATGGAATGGCAACAAACTGTTTCCGTCCGGTTAACGGAACACTGGCGCATGCGACCAAAAATAGCATCAGTACCGGAAAGACGATTTTTTTCATGAGATGGAATGAATTGGTTAATACCTTTGATTGGCCCCTGTTTTGCACTTATCAGATAAAATCGTGCCATGATTGAATTTTTAAGATCAGCAAGAAAAGTCATTGTCAGAGCTTTCAGGAAGTTCCGTAAAGACGATCCTGTAAGGCTTGCAGGGACAACAGCATATTTCGCAATTTTTGCTATGGCACCGATAGTGATCATTATTATCTCACTGGCAGGGATTATCATGGGTAAGCAGGAGATCAGCTCTCAGGTGTATGCCCAGCTAAACGATCTGATCGGGGATCAGGGAACCTCATATATCCGGAACCTGGTCGACAATTATAGTTCGCAGGATAAGAATACCCTTGGTACGGTCATAGGAGTGGGGGTTTTTCTGATTACCTCTACCACATTCTTTACAGTATTGCAGAATTCAATCAACTACGTATGGCGTGTCAGGGCCAAGCCGAGACATAATTTAGTGAAGGCTCTCAAAGACAGGCTGCTGTCATTCGGACTTATCCTAAGTATGGGATTTCTGCTCATGATATCTATGCTTATCGAAGCTGTCATTTCTGTTCTGAAGGATTATATCGACAGGATACTGCCCGGGGTAGAAGTGGTCTTGATCATTTTTTCCAATATCGTTCTGACCATCGGTATTATGATGCTTATTTTTGCCATGATTTTCCGTTTTCTTCCTGATGCCGTCGTGAAATGGAAAGTAACCTGGGTGGGAGCCCTCATTACGGCCTGTTTATTTGAAGGTGGACGTGCCCTCATAGGTTTGTTCCTTGGCACAAGTAACATAGGCATCATGTATGGCGCTGCCGGTTCACTGGTTGTTATCCTGTTGTGGGTATTTTATTCCTCAATGATCTTCTTTTTCGGTGCGGAAATTACGCAGCAATATGCCAGTCTCTATGCCGGGGAAATAATTCCTAAAAATTATGCGGTGAAAATCAAGATATCCGAAACTACAGATTGATGCCGATTGTTATGAGACGTACCTGCGATAAAATAAGTTGAAATTTTAAAAACAACGCTGATGAAAGCTTTTCAGTATCTCTTACTTGTCACAATTCTTGTCAGTGGCGGCTGTCATGGAAAAAAACGTCACAGTAACACAGCACCCGCATCACCGGAAGAAGAATCCCGGCTAAAATTTAAAAAGATCGAGAACCTGAGGTTCGGATTTAAAGCGATGATACCCGCAGACTGGTCGGTTGCGGATCCGAGCGATAACGGTGATGGCTTTCTAATCAATGCAGGAGGGATACCGGCCGACTTAGCCGATATCAGGATATACGGCAGCTATGAACCCCTGGCTACTGGTGCAATAAGCAAGGATTCCATAGAGATCTTCAGCTTTGCCGACGGGGAGGAGGGGCAGGCATTTCTTGAGGGGGGGTCATTTACAGTACAAAGGCTGCTGGGTGATGACCGTTTTGTGATCTTTAATGCGAAGGAAAAAAGCCGGGGATGGACTGAAAGCCATCGGAAAATCCTGATGAAAATCGCTGCGAGCATTGTCCCGGTCGGAGAATGATTTTGCTTACTGGTGACACGCATAAAAAAGTAGAGGCTGCTCCCCCGGTTATTCATAAATGAATAACGTTAAAGAGCAACCTCTACAACTACATCCACTTCCCCTAATTCTGATTATCTTTATTGACGAAATCCTTAACATTCGCTCCGAAATTCCGGAGTCCCTCCTTGATATTAGCTTTAAGCTGTTCAGCGTTGTCGCCGGATTCGTCCGATAGTTCATTTAACTTTTGTTTCAGATCGCCACTCTCCTGTTTCAGATTGTCGAGCGCTTTTTCTGTAGAATCGCTGACCTTTTCACCGGAATCTTCCATGTTATCTTCAAAGTTTTCCAGCTTGGTCTCAAAATTATCGAGAGCGTCATTTGCTTTTTCCGCAAAGGTGTCCTCTGAATCAACAGCGTCGCTCACGGCGTCACCGATTTCACGCATATTCTGCTTAAACTCTGCGATGACTTTCTGGTCATTATCCTTGTTTGCCTGCTGATCTGGCTGCTGGTTACAACTACTCATCACCAGAAGCAGTGACATGGCCAGTGGTAAAAACAAAAGCCAAACTTTATTTATGTGTGTTTTCATATCTGTTTTCAGTTTATGTGTATAATCTGTTTCTGTGTCTGGGATCGGCCAGGAATCATAGCTCTTTTATTTCCTTTTTAAGTTGTTCATATGATTTCCCGGTCTTGTCCTGAAGCCGGCCCATGAGTTCGTCCTCTTTTCCTTCAACGTATATTAAATCGTCGTCGGTCAGGCTGCCATATTTTTGTTTCAGTTTCCCTTTCACCTGATTCCATTTTCCTTTTATCTGTAACTTTTCCATAATTATTCCTTTTTTAATTAATAAAATTGATATGCTTGTTGGTTTAAACTTCCTTACGTCGCAGACCCGCCATCAACTGTTCGGAGGAGTTACTGCGGTATCATCCCGGCACCGTGCCTGACTGTTTATACCGATATTCCACGTTTAGTGAATACTCCCAGGTTGTTGATGCTGACATCCCGGAAACCGGGAGTAATAATTCTCTTATCTTATTTTTGAATTCGTCTCGGAATTTTAGAAAAAGAATAAGAGATCGTTTATTCGTGGTTGAAAAAACTATGCCATGAAACGTGAAACAACCTGTTGTTGACTGCCGAAAGTAGTATAGATACTGAGATATCGCATTGATTACCTGGTCGGGGGAGGCCTTTTAAATGTAGAAGTGGAGGTAGCACAGTGTGAGAACAATCGTCCACAAGGATTGGGAAAGATATTACCCATTTACCCCGTTAATCAGGTTCTCAATATAGTTTTCAGGGATCGGTTTAATGATATAGTCAGAGACAAAATTATATTTTTTGATTTGACGGAAGTCTTCTTGTGTGATCCGGCTTGAAGCGATAATGACTTCTGTTTCATGCTTTTTCATTGGAAACTGGTGGTCAAAAGCCTCTAAAAATTCAAGTCCGTGCATACCTGGCATTTTAAGATCAAGAATGATATACCGGGGAAATGTTTTATGGTTGCTTTTCAGATTCTCCAGCAGGTTGAGTGCTTTTACGGCATCATGGATGGCAGAGAAGTACTTAAGAATGTCTTTTTTCATAGCGATCATTCTCTGATTCTCGGTCACGAAATGGTCATCATCAATCTGTAATACAAAATTATGTTCCATTTTCGTGGGGATTATTGGGGTGGAATGAAAATATCATAGGTTTCAGTAAGTTAATCTACTGCACCTTCCCCGTCAATTATTTAAGTACATCATCAGCCCGCTAATCATAGAATGATTTACCAGGATTAGGTGTTGTAAGATTCGAAGGCAGGGGTTCAATATCCGTACCAAGGAAGGGTAAAAATCACGAAAATTCAGGAATTTAACAAGTTAGGATTTTTCCGGTGGTGGGATCAAATGTTAATGTCGTATTGCTTGATTTTATTATAAAGTGTTTTCCGGTCTATTTTCAAGAGCCGTGCAGCTTTCGATTTATTAAAGTTTGTATCTTTTAACGTGTTGATGATGAGTTGTTTTTCAAATTCATTAGAGGCATCTTTCAGTCGGTTAGTTCCGTTTTCGGTGAAGCTTTCCACCAGTTCTGCCTCGTCATGTTTTTCATGATGGATGATATCGCCGGGAAGGCAGCTGAAATCGATATAGCTGTTGGTAGACATCAACACTGCGCGGTTGATGACATTCCTCAGTTCACGAAGGTTGCCATACCATGGATATTTTTTCAGTATGTGGACCAGTTTTTCATCAATACCGAGGATCTTTTTGTTCAGCCTTACATTGGCCATACTTATGAAATATTCAGCAAACAGAATGATGTCGTCAGTCCTATCGCGTAATGGTGGAAGATGGATTTTGAATTCGTTAAGGCGATGGTAGAGATCTTCCCTGAAATTATTCGATTCTACCTCATCGAGGAGATTTTCGTTGGTGGCGGCAATAATTCGAACATCAACGTGTTTGGCTCTGGTGTCGCCAAGACGCGTAATAGATTTTTCCTGCAGAGAACGCAGCAGTTTGACTTGTATATCGTAAGTGAGATTCCCTATCTCGTCGAGAAAGAGAGTTCCTCCATGGGCTTCTTCAAAGACACCGGTTTTATCTTTGATGGCTCCGGTGAAGGAGCCTTTTATATGTCCGAATAATTCGCTGTTCGCGAGGTCTTTTGGGATGGCTCCACAGTCGAGCGCGATAAATGGGTGCGTTTTTCTGGGACTGTTGGCGTGAATATACCTTGCAATGTATTCCTTTCCCGAGCCGGTTTCGCCCTCAATGATAACGGCAAGGTCGGTAGGCGCAACGGTTTCAGCCAGTTGCATCACATTTTTGATAGCCTGACTACGTCCAAAAATGAATGATTCATCCGGGAAGGTTTCACGGCGGTCGTTGGTTTTCCGTGAGATGGTTTTGTTGACGATCTCCAGGAGTTCGTTCTGTTGCAGAGGCTTTGTGACATAGTCTGATGCTCCGAGCTTCATGAGCTTCACTGCTATTCTGACATCAGCATATGCAGTGATGATCACAACCGAAATTTCAGGGTTGTGCCCCTTGATCTTCTCAAGCATTTTGATCCCATCACTGTCTGGTAGTCGAAAATCACAGATTACCAGATCGTAGTTTGTTTTTTTTAGATATTTATCAGCACTGGAAGCCGAAAAAGCGGTATCTACCTTGAAGCCGTCATCAGTAAGCAGCTTCTCCAGGATATTGCAAATAAAAGTATCATCGTCAATAACTAAAATTCTGTTCATTTCCCAGGACTTATCTTGCAAAAGTAGTTAACAAAGAGCATACAAGTTACTGCTTTTTTCATTATTAAGGACGGCATCCTCTTTTAAATTGTCTGAAAGTTAAACGGTTCGATTATTTTCTCTAACGTTGTATCAATTAAAGCAATAGTTTCCTTCACCTTTTCGGGGATTGGATCGAACTCTTGGGTTCGCAGTGCCATGGTTTCCAATGCGATAAGATTTTTTACGATTTTTTCACATCTAAAGTAACGGAATGAGGATATCATTTTATGTGCAGCTTCACCGATATCGGACCATTTCTTCTCCTGGAGTGAATTTTCCATAACGCTTTTGGACTGTTTCGTGTTATCGATGAAGACCTGGATGGTGCGGTTGATAAATTCCTGGTCGCCTCTTGCTGTGGCGATCAGCTCTTCGAGGCTGAAATCAGCCCCACTTACCTCGGATTCTGAGGTCTCTGTCCGTTCTCCTTCCGGCAATGTTTGTGCGCTGATATTTTTGATCCCCAACACATGACATAATTTACTATAGAGTTCTTCTTCCCTGAAAGGTTTCAAAATATAATCGTCAAAACCACCCTGTAGATAACGTTTCAGATCACTCTGAAGGATGTTGGCCGTAATGGTAATTATTTTGCTCTGATTGTTCGGATTCCTGGTATTCTGCCTAATCATTTGCATAAGGTCCATACCGTTGATCTTTGGCATATGAATATCGAGAAGGACAACATCGTATTTGTTTATTCTTGAAAGTTCGAAGCCGTGCTCAGCATCGTTTGTAGTTTCATATTTAATCCCCCATTCTTTAAAAAGCACATCGGCGAGCATTAGATTTTGTTCGTCATCATCAACAAGCAGAACACGTTTGCCGGCCATCAACCTGAATTTAAGATCGTACTGGCTCTGCTTCCTGACAATATCCTTTTTCCTCGATTTTACAAAGGGTTGTGTGATGGTTATGGAAGTGCCTTTATTCAGTGTGCTTTTCAGAGAGATTTTCCCTTTTTGAAGCTCGACCAGCTTTTTGGTTATCGTAAGTCCAAGTCCGGTTCCATGCCGATGCTTGTTTTCCAGATTTTGAGCCTGTCTGAATTCATCAAAAATATAGGGAATTTCTTCATGGGGTATTCCTATACCCGTATCTTCAACATTGAAACTGAGGTAGATTGTACGTTTACGGTCGTCTGCCACTTTGCATGAAAGCCTGACCGATCCGCTATCGGTGTATTTAATCGCATTGCTAACGAGGTTCAGGAGGACCTGTTTCACACGAAATGGGTCACCACTTACAATATTGGGCACTTTCCTGGCTACCGTAAAGCTTAGATCAAGATCTTTCAGTTTAGCGTCAGCTTCAAAGATTTCTCCAAGTTCTTCAAAAATACTCCTGATGCTGAAGGGAACTTCATCGATAAATACTTTGCTCATTTCAATCTTGAATATGATCAGCAGTTCGTTGACCACATTAATGAGCTGATCGGAAGAGTCACCTATAAGTTTGATGTATTTATTCTGTTCCGCGGTGAGATGGGTTTTGGCAAGCAGATTGGCGAAACCTATGATAGTATTGAGTGGTGTCCGGATCTCGTGGCTCATAGAGGCGAGAAAAAGAGATTTAGCCCTATCGGCTGCCTGAGCTGCCTGCTTATCTTTTTTCAGCTTGTTTCTATCTGCTTTTTCCCGGGTGATATTTTTTGTGACGATCACGGCTGCAATGGTCTCCCCGTACTGATTCTTCACCGGGCTTGCATTAATTTCAAAAATATCGCTGGAATAACGGATTTCTTTTTTTATTTGGTTGCCCTGCAGTGCACTTTTATAGAGTGGGATAAGCGTTCGCCTTGTACTTACCGGCAGGATATCATAGAGCGTTTTCCCGGTAAAATCCTCGTCGCGGAGATTAAAATAGTTTTTTTCTTTTCCTGCGGAATACAAAAATCGTAGGTCCTTATCTACAAGGAAGACATCCATGCCCTCCAGGTGGCTAAAGATAATATCCTGGTAAAACCTGGTTTTTCTTAGTTCCTCCTGTGAAGCCATGTTGACGGGAGGGATCACCTTCGGGTTGTCAGGAATCTTGCCGATAGATTCGTGTCCGGGTGGTATAGTACCTTTACCATCCGGGAGAAATTCCGGAGAATGCAATACTTTCTCAAGTTTCCCGAGAGTCGTATTTCCCGGGAATTCAGCCTTGAGCTTACTTATCAACGTGTTGATCTCAGTCCAATTTGAATGTTCAGTTCCGGGGTTCATCGACAATATTGATCATTTTTCATCTTGAGCAAATCTGCCTCAGGCATGTATTTTCATCCAGGGTCGCAAAATAAAATTTATGGCAAACTATCCACCGATGGGAAGCCTTTTCATCCTTTTTTATTGCGTCTGGCCAGGTAATTTAATGGTATTAAGACTCTCTGGACTGTTGAAACCTACGCCGGCGTAAAAAAGTTCATTCCTGAATAAAATTTATAACGGCTATGTCTCTCATTCAAAGATAATGAATTGTTGATTACTCCGGGCCTCCTGAGGAATATTGCAGGGTAAGGAAACAAAGACGAATGTCAAATGAAAAGAAACCCGTAATTGCCGTTAGTCTTAATTAACCGGCGTTTGGAGCATCATCGGAGTCTCCAGGCCCGGCAGGACCCAAAACCTTTTCTCGTGACCACCGTAATTAAGGTTTTTACTCTTTGAGAAAAGCATATTTAGAGCGTGTATTTAGTTTTGTTTTAAATATGTTTTTTTCTAATTTCATAAAAAATTACACTATGAAGAATTTCATCCTTCAGAATAGTGAAAGGGTCAAAAAGGCCATAACGCCGGGCTATCCCTTTAACATGGATGAGTTGTACAGGAATGCGGAGAATATTGACTGGGAACTGCTGAGCGCAAATCAGGTAACCGATTTTTCCATTGAATTCTGCATTGATTATGAAGAGCGGATCAACTGGGAAAAGTTCAATCCATTCGGCACCATGTATTTTCATGGTGAAGGTGCCGGCGAACGAACAACCCGCTTCCTAAAACGATTCGCAAATCAAATCAACTGGCAGAAGATTAGTCCCATGCTTGGCTGCTTCGAAAACCAGGAGGTGATTCTGTCCATGTTTGAGGAGCGATGGGACTGGAGCGGCATCTGCCGAAACTTCAGAATAAACTGGACCATGGATCTGCTCCGTAGGTTCAGACATCGGATCGACTGGACGGAGCTATCGGGCCATGCACTTGTGCACTGGGAATACGCATGGCTGGAAGAATTCGAGGATGAACTCGATTGGGCACGGTTTTATTATTATGGCGGATATAACTGGGACCAGAAATCGATCATTCGTTTCCGCAGGCAGCTGGAAGGGATTGGCGAAGAGGTTGACCGCCTGCTTTCCGGAGTCGATTCCGGAAAGCTCGCAAACAGAAACATGGAGCGTACACAGGTCAGGGCGGAAGAGGAGATGCTTAGAATGTATCATGGCTTTTACCATACGTTGCATGGTATTACGGATGTCGTAAAACTCGTGGAATCATATCCCGATGCCATCAGTCGCATAAACTTTGTTGACGATCTGAAGTGGACGGAGGAATCCTTCGCCTATGTTCTCGACCTGAAAGGCTCAGATGTCGTGCACCTTTCAACCACTTCCGGTTTTGAAGATGTCGTGGAAGTACTGCGTAAATTTAAGGATCGCCTGATATGGGGCGGACGTCATGAGATAGCCGGCTGCAGCGACGAAGGCAAGGAAGAAATCCAGAACGTGACATACGGTATATCTGTGAATGAAACCATTTGCTGGACAGAGGAAATGCTGGATGAATTCAGGGAATATATTCATTGGGACCTTTTGAGTGAATATGGTGTTATCATGTGGACTCCGGGCATCGTTCATAAATACATGCACCTTATGAATAAGGATGTGGTATTCGAAGACGATAGCTTTATGCTGGATATTCTCATGGATAATCTGGACGAAAAAATGGTGGATATGGTATTCTGGCTGCACTGGAATTAGACATATTGCCAGGATTTTCTATGCAACATGCAAACTGCCTTACGATACTTTTCAGAAAGAAATGAGAAGTGCATTTGTATTTTATTAGCTCTGACGACACGATTATCTATTACCCCCCAAAGCATAGCCTGCAGTTTGTTATATTTCACTTTCTTTCCTACATTCGTGCAGCAAAACAACCGGACTTCATACATTTACACGGAATATGTGGCAATTATTAACGGGAAGCCTGATCCTGAGTGCAATACACGCTTCAATCCCAAATCATTGGATTCCTTTGATCGCAGTAGGAAAAGCAGAAAAATGGGGAAAGGGTGAAACGCTCTTCGCCACCTTTATCACAGGATTTGCCCATACACTGAGCACGGTGATCATCGGCGTATTCATAGGCATCGCCGGGTACCGCCTGTCTGACAATTACAGCCTGATCACAAGGGTGATCGCACCGCTGATTCTGATTTTGCTCGGAATCGTATACCTGATTACAGATTTGATCCAGTCCCGGCATCATCATCATGCTCATTCCCATTTTAATCTGAAGGATAAGAAAATCAAAGTAAGATCGAAATGGACCATCCTGCTTTCACTTGGCATCGCCATGTTCTTCTCACCATGCGCTGAGATCGAAGCCTATTTTTTCCAGGCCGGAACACAGGGATGGCCCGGGATAGTTCTGGTTTCCACGGTGTATACAATTACAACAGTATTGTTCATGATGCTACTGGTTTACCTCGGAATGCGGAGCCTGAAGAAAATTAAGTCCCACTATCTGGAGCATCACGCAAAGCAAGTTACAGGTATTGTGCTGGTTGCACTGGGTGTCATGGCCTTCTTCGTGAGTTTTTAACCCGACATTTATGTTGGCAGCTTCAATTCAAAATTACCAACCGGGTACCGTTGGAATGTCTGATCACACCGAAAACCATTCCCATCGTGCCTGTTCATCTTTTTGGTCGACCCTGCCGTTTGGACAGAATAATGTAAATTGCAGAAAAATGCAACGGGATGGTTTTCGATGATTGTGCACATAATCCCGGAGGTGAATACAAAAGCATCAAAGCGTGATCATAGTAAATGCCGATTCGCCTCACCCCGCCGTACCTTAAGAGAGGATATAAACAGGGTGAATGTCCGGTTATGGAAGAGGCCTTGAGGCAATTCATCGCACGACCTCTCCTTACAGAGCAGACTGATGATGCGGTAGATTATATGGCCGGTTGGATCATAGAATTGAGTCAGGTAAAAATAAAATCGATATGAAAAAAGACGAACTGATCTTAATGTTATCCTCCGACGAGGCAAAAAAATATCTTGAAAAGCTTTACGGCGATAAGCCAGGCGCTATTGATTTTCAAGTATCACGCTATAAGGCACTTGCAGAAAAATTTTCGACTGCTTTTCCGGAATTCAGCGATCTTTCGTTGTTCACAACGCCGGGGCGAACGGAGGTGGGAGGGAACCATACTGATCACAATGCCGGACGCGTACTGGCAGCTGCCATCGATCTCGATATGTTGGCCGTTGCTACTCCCGCGGATGATGAGCGGATCATTGTCCGGTCGGGTGGGTACCCCGAAATTATCATAGACGTAAATGATACGGAAATAAAGCCGGAGGAAAGATTCACCTCTGCGGCACTTATCCGGGGTGTGAACGCAAGGCTTAGAGATTTGGGCTATCGCACCGGAGGATTCAGGGCCGTCATCGATGGCCGTGTACCGAAAGGTTCGGGGCTAAGTTCTTCAGCCGCATTTGAAGTCATGATGGTAACCATCCTGAATCATTTCTATAACAATGCAGAAGTCGATCATACTTTGAACGCTCAGATTGCTCAGTATTCCGAAAATGTGTATTTCGGCAAACCTTGTGGTCTGATGGACCAGACTGCTTGTGCTTACGGCGGGCTGGTGTTCATCGATTTCAGAGATTTCAATAAACCGGTTGTTGAAAAGGTGAACTATAATTTTTCCGAAAAGGGCTATACCATGCTCATCATCAATACCGGTGGAGACCACGCCGGTCTCAATGAGGATTACGCAATGCTGCAGCACGAGATGAAAAGTGTGGCGGCCAGTTTAGGGGGAAAGGTTTTGCGTGACGTTTCAGTGGATAAAGTGATGGCCAACGTCAGTCGGTTGCGGACGGAGGTGAATGATCGTGCCGTATTGCGCGCTCTTCATTTTTTCAATGACGATAACCGGGTGGTGAAAGAGGTGGAGGCCCTGAAGGAGGACAGACCAGAAGAGTTTTTAGCACTGGTAAAAGCCTCGGGTGCTAGTTCATGGATGCTTTTACAGAACTGCTATTCACCAAAACATATTGAGGATCAAGGGATAAGTATTGCACTTGCAGTTACAGCACAACTGCTGGAAAAAGGCGCCTGGCGTGTGCACGGAGGAGGCTTCGCCGGAACAATACAGGTGTTTATTCCTAAAGACAGGCTGGATGAATACCTTGCCACGGTAGCCGGGATCTTTGGCGAAGAAGCTTGCCATGAGGTTTTCATTCGCTCCGTCGGTACGGCCAAAATTTCATTTTGATTTTTTCCGTCTCTTAAAACTCCTTCTCACCAAATTCACTTTTAATAAAGTTAATTTTTCTTGATGGTTTGTCTAATCTGAAACTCAGGTTTAGCATCAACACATCTACTTCATAGATATAATTCGTCGTGGTGTAAAAATCGCTACTATAGGTCGTGATCCGCTGTGCATTGGTATTCAGCAGCCCCATATCTATGTTTTTCCATTGCATCGTGGCAGTCAGCCTGCCGTTCCAGAAGGACCGCTGAAGGGTAAGGTTGGGCGACAGGAAGGCGCCGTCTTCCCCCTGAGCAGTTATCTTTCTGGAAATATAACTGACATTCGCCTGCAAAAGAAAAGAAGGTCCGAAGTGGAAGGTTGTATTAAAATTAATTAAATAGATTAGGCTGCTTGTATTGACCAGGATAAGATCATTGAAAAGCTTTCCACTAATGTGGTAATTGTAAATATTGGCTCCGAGATAGACATTCCACCAGGGAAATGGATTCAGTTCTGTGCCGGTTTCGAATCCTACGGCGGTTGCATCGCCGGCGTTCGTATAGATCCGGTTCAGGATGGAATCGTTATAAATATTATTCACCCTGTTAATGACATTTCTGATCCGTTGGTAATAAGCCGTTCCATATATTGAAAGGTGTTGCTGGTGTCTGATAAGACCTGCTTCCACCTCATTGATGAACTCGGGTAATAGATTGGGGTCGCCCTGTTCAAGGGTCTCCGAATGTTCCCGCTCCGGGAAAGGGTTCATCTTAAATGTAGTAGTACGGTCAATTCTTCGGCTATATCCAGCTTTGAAATCAAGGTTATCGGTCAGGTTGTAAAAAACAGAGGCGGAAGGAAATAAACTGTAAAGCTTTAGTGTGAATGGTTCCGGAGACTGTCCGGTTTTTAATTCACGCTCGGCATATTCAAACCGTAATCCGCCATTATAACTCAGTTTTGATGCTTTTCCGGAATATTCCGCATACACAGAATTAATTCTTCGTCGCATGCTTATGTTGTTGGAAAATTCAGGATTAACAACAAAGTTTTCGGTACCGATAATTTTTTCTTCATACACAAAATCCCCGGAATGGTTCAGGAATCGGTACTGGTAGCCCATCTCAATTTTTCCGTTTGACACAGGCAGGGAGTAATCCAGGTTGAATCGGAAGCCATGGAGTGGAGTACTGTTATCATTGTAGGTATACTGAATGGTGTCGGTAATATCAGGGAAGCCCAAATTCCTGTTTTTTGTCGGCCCGCCCAGAAGAGAATACTCGTACAGCGCGGTCGTTTTGAGTGTTGATTTGTTGCTGAAGGCATGCTGATAGTCCAGGCTGCCAATCAGAAAATCGCCCTTACGTGTCTGCAGATTTGAATTAAAATATTGCAGGTCACTTACCGTGTTGCCGGTCAGAAGATCTTCCCGGGTATTGTGATAAACGATATCAGCAAGCCTGTATTTTGTCTGCCTTCCTGCATAGAAACCTCCACCGAAGGTATTTTTCGCATTCGGTGTGTAGCTTACAGACATCCGGGTAAAATACTTATAGTTGTCGAAACTTCGTTCGCCCTCCGATCGAAGGGTGGTAAGCATATTGTCTATGTTTGTAGTTACGTGTCCTATTCTGCGACCGGCAATATCATCCCGCTGGTAATTGGCACCGGCCGACCAGGTCCATTTGTCGGCCTGTTCACTGATTGTAAAGCCGCCGCCATATCTGTGCTGGGATTCCTTGTTATCATAGTTCTGAATCGACGGCAGACCATAGGTCACATCTGCAATTACATACAAACCATTACCGGATCCAGTTTTGGTTTTAATATTTATTATCCCTGATTTGCCATCGGGATCATATTTGGCTGAAGGGGAAGTAATGATCTCAATATCTTCGACTGAGTTGGCCGGGATTTGGGCAAGGATGGTAGCCGGATCATTCTGTACTGGTTTTCCGTTGAGCAGGACGATGAAGCCGGAGGATCCTCTCATTGTAATCTCCCCGTTGGCATTCACCATCACCGAGGGCATGTTTCGCAGAATATCGATGGCTGTACCTCCGATGCCGGATTTAAATTTGCTGGCGTCGAAGATCTGTTTATCAATGGTCTGGATGCTGGTGCTTTTTTGTCCATAAACTGAAATTTCGTTCAGTTCATTACTGGCCATATTCATGAACAGTGTGCCGAGGTTTATGTCGTTTCCGGAATTAATGTTATCAATGTATATAGTATTGTAACCCACGAAACGAATTTTAAGGAAATAGTGTCCCCGTGGGATCTTCCGGATCTGAAAGAATCCGGTCGAATCGGTAATCGTCCCTGTTACAACACCTGAATCGGGTAAAACGTACAAAGCGACCGAGGTATAGTTCATTGGCTGGCGGGTCAGGCTATCCAGAAGGGTTCCTTTTATCTGGAATTCCTGTGCAAATGTCTTACTAGATTGAATAAACAATAGCAGGAGTAAGGTAAGTACCCATTTTGTTAGGCCGGAATAATTCATTGAGAGTGTATATAATCTGTGAATAAGTGGTGAGAATACTAACAAAATCGCGGGTATGTGGTTCAACGTAAGAATGTATTCAGGTCGAAAGCTGCTTCGACAGGGATTCTCCCTTGTGTAAAAATAATTTACCCGAAACCCAACTGCTTCCTGGATACCGCATGTTTCTTTCAGTAAATTTTCTTACATTTTCAATCGCTAACAAAAACAACCTCCTATGAACCGCCGACAGTTCACAAAAACCAGCATCATGGGCACCGTTGCCCTTGGATTGAAAGGCCTCGGACCGGATTCCAAATCTCATATAGTAACATTGAGTTTCGACGACGGCTTTAAGAAATCTTTTTTCAAGATCGCCTCCATCCATGAAGAATACGGCCTGCATGCCTGTCTAAATGTTCTGGCAGCAGGACATTTCAGCCAGTTTGACGACGATATCCTCGGGAATTTCGACGACTGGAATACATTAAAAGAACGCGGACATGAAATCATGCCCCATGGATGGGAACATCAGCACCTCACTGAAATACCGGAGGAAAAGGCACAGGCGCTGATAGAAAAGTGCCTGGCAGGCTTTGAGGAGAATCTCAATGGCTTCATAACGTCAAAGGCTGTTTTCAATTTCCCGTACAATGCTTCAAACCCCGGACTTGAAGATTTTGTGCTGAAACGGGTACGTGCTGTCAGAACAGGCGGTTGGAACCTTGGTAACGAAACCGCCATCAATCCTGTCCCCGGAGCGGATGAAAAAGTACGCATCGCATGTCAGTCATACGGTCCCGAAATTGCCGATGACTGGGTGGAACAGCAGATGACCTCTTTCCTCTCAGGCGAAGGTGGCTGGCTTGTTCTTAACCTGCATGGTGTTGACGGTGAAGGCTGGGGTCCCGTATCCTCCAAATACCTTTCGGCTTTGCTGAAGCGGCTCGTAAATATGGAAAAGGTCGCGGTGATGCCGGCAGGAGAGGTGCTGGATGAAGAGTGACCATCCGGGAAAAGAATGAATAGCACAGCCTTCATTCCTTCTATAATTTAAATGGTCATTCAAACCTGTGTTTAATAAACCACCTGTCATGCAAACTGAATCCGACGAAGACCGAAATTCCTTTTTTTTCAATGAGGTTACTGTTGGTGGATCCAAGGTGTTCGGAGATCAACGATAAATTTATCGCTGACCGATTTCCAGGAAAAGGCAGGCTCAGTCCTCCTGAAAAGCCGGTTCTGTCTGTGTCTACACCATTGATCATCACGTAGTAATCTTCATGATACCAACCCGCCTGTCATGTAATTCGTTGTAAATAACTGTTACTGAGTCGTTGTTCCGGCTGGTATTCCAGCCCCACGGTAGCTATGTGTGTCTTTGTAAACGAAATCATGATTTTCGGGATCCGTTTCACGCCAATTGTTGAATTTATAGTCCCCTGTGATCAGAAGCATCTTGTAAAGGCTAAGTGACATTCCGGCGCCATAGTGCATTGGGAAACGAAACGATTCTTTACTGGGCTGTTCATCGGTGAGGATGTTATCGCTGCCTTCAGTAATGGTCAGTCATAATCAGAAAAGTAAATTTTCAGTTTTATTCCTGTTGTCCCATTATGTGAAGCATCGAGTATAAGTTTCTCTACACTTGTGGCAAATCCATCTTCAGGAGGAATAGTGATAAGTATGGAAGGAATGCGATCGGAATGATTTCGAATCTCCTGATCGGCAAAATTCGTCGCATCAAATGTGTAGGATGTATCCTCATTAAAGAGCTGGTCAACGACCAGGTCTCCGGTTTCGAGTATCTCTCAGAATTCCTTTTCTGAGATTTTTAGCTTCAAATTGAAAACAAATTGGTTATTCGCATGATAATCACCAATGGATTAGGGTTTAATAGTTCTCCGTCTGAAGATTCAGGGGTATAGAACGTCAGGAATCTTGCAATTATTGAGTTCATACGATTTTGTATGGACTTTTAAGATAGCCTCGTAATACCTGAATTATGATCAATCTTTTTCTAGTCTCCTTATTTTTCCATAAATTTTCCAGGCATTTTTTCATTTACAGGATCAAACGGATCATTTTATATGAGAGATACCTTGAAATTTAGTTTTCTGTTGTTCTTATTTCTTGCATTGCCCGCGGTCATTATGTCCGGCCAGGATAATTTCTCTGTCTTTGAGCACTTTTCGGTTTCTGACGGATTGTCAAACAGCGTAATAAATGATATTATCCAGGATCAATACGGACTTATCTGGATTGCGACGGATGACGGACTAAATAAGTTTGACGGATACAGCTTCAAGACCTACAGGAATATCACGGATGACAGTACAAGTATACCGGGCAGTTTTGTCTTTTGCCTGTATTGCGATAAAAGGGGAAGGCTATGGGCAGGCACTCAAAAGGGACTTTGTTATTATGACTATGCCAGTGACTGCTTTCATCAAATTTTGAATAATACTGCGATCTTCTTCACCACGGAAAGTGAAAACGGGGATATGGTTTGCGGCATTGCCGGAGGTATTGATGTCATTGACCATGATGATCTGAGTGCCGTTCAGCATTTATCCGTGGGCAGGACAGATCAGATCAAGGTTCTTCGGGAAAATGTGATCCTGGTCAAATATGATACACGGCTGTCTCTCTTTAATTTCAGAGATTCCCTGGAAACAGACAATCTTTTGCTTACAGGTCAGGAGTCGTTCCTGAGATTTACGTCCGATAAAAATGATCGGATCTTTGCCTTGTCCACGAAGAGGATCTATGTATTAAATGTAAGGGACAGTATTTCCATTTTGGATACAATTCCTCTTCCTTCATCTCCCTCAAAAACATCCGGACCTATTACCCTTTTCTGTGATCAGAAAGAGGTGTTATGGCTTAGCATGTCCAGCGGATTGTATACATGGGACCGGATGTTGAAGAAATTTGTACCTTCTCATATTATTGTCGACAGGATTCAGGCGGAAAAGCTTTTAATCGAAGTGATGTATGAGGATAGTTTCGGAGATATCTGGTTGGGTGACTACGGGAATGGAATACTTCTGAAGCCATTCAATAAATATACCTTTAGATCATTTGGCTATAATCCATATAACGAGAACAGCATAAGTCACGACATGGTGTCAGCCTTTGCCGAGGATAAGCAGGGGCTGATTTGGATCGGCACCTGGGGAGGAGGACTGAATTATTATGATCCGAAAACCGAGCTGGTAAAACGTTATCATTTTGACGACGAACAGCTAAATTCAGCTATTTTCAGAGGTATTTGCTTTGACAAGGACGGTCTTTTATGGCTCGCCACCAATAATTCAGGCCTCGTAAAACTCAATATAAAGACAGGTAGCTACAAGGTTTATCAACATAATCCTTCGCGCACGGGTTCCCTGCCCAACAATACCCTGTACTCTGTATTTTCACTTGATGACGGTGAGATATTGGTCGGACAGGGATCCGGAGATGGACTGGTCCATTACCGACGAGAAGACAACAGCTTTGAATCGTTTGCAACGGATACCGTCAATGGATTGCACATCCCGGTGGGTTATGTCAGAACTCTCGTTGAGGACCACGATCATAACCTTTGGTTTGGCACATACGGGGCGGGCGTAAATTATGTAAATCTGAAAAGCCATAAACATTTCCAGTTTACCAGTTCTACAAACCCGTATGGTAATTCTTATCTGAATAATGACGTCATTTACGCCATACATCAGGATTCAAGGGGCATGATCTGGATTGGAACCATGGGGGGAGGACTGAATTTTTTAAACCCGGTAACCCATCAGATCAGGCATATAAATGAGAAGGACGGCCTTTCGAACGACGTAGTAAACGGGATACTCGAAGACAGCCACGACAACCTCTGGATAAGTACAAACAATGGCATCAGCCGTTTTACTGTCCCCGATTGTATTTATAGCGATACCCTGGCTTCGGATTTTCCAGACGATTTCGATCTTCATCCGTATTTTATCAATTACGATATGAATGATGGCCTTCAGAATAATGAATTCAAATATGGCGCATATCTGAAGAGCAGTACCGGCGAGATGTATTTTGGAGGAATCAGTGGGTTCAATGTGTTTCATCCCGACAGTATTAAGGTAAACAGGCAGGTGCCAAGAATTATCCTGAGGGACTTTACGCTGTTCAGGAGACCAAAATCTGATAATGAGGATGAGTCCCTGTATAACGGATTCATTGATGATCAGAAACGGATCAATCTCAGATATAACCAGAATTATTTTACCATTGACTGGGTAGGGCTGAATTACAATAATCCGCAAAAAAATTCCTACCGGTACATGCTGGAAGGTTTTGAAAATCAATGGGGAGGGTCGCTCAACGATTTGTCAGCCACATATATGAACCTCAAACCGGGTACCTATACGTTCAGGTTACAAGCAGCTAACAACGATGGTATCTGGACAAAGGAGAGCAGGGACCTGGTTATTTATATCAAACCACCATTCTGGAGCCGGATCGGATTTCAACTGGCGGCAATCATCTCGTTGTTGGGTATTTTATTCAGTTTTTACAGGTACCGTTTGTCAATGCTCAAGCAGCAATCGGCGAAACTGGAAAACAGGGTGGAACGCCGGACTGCCCAGTTGCGGCAGGCAAATGAAGAGCTTGAGAAAAGCAAAACTGAGATCGAGGAAATGGCCAAGAAGATCCATGAGGCAGATCAGTCCAAATTGCGCTTTTTTACAAATATTTCACATGAATTCCGAAGCCCGCTCACGCTCATCGTCGGGCCGGTGGAAAAACTGCTCTCCGATCAGCATATCGACAAGGGTATCAGAAAGCAACTGGCTATGGTTTACCGGAATGCACTCCGACTGCTGAAACTGATCAATGAACTCCTTGAATTTCGAAAACTCGAATCGGGGAACGTCCGGCTACAGGTTACAGAACGCGACATTGTAAAATTTGTAAAGGGAATAGGATCTCTTTTTACCTTTCATGCCGGTCAGCGGAAAATTGAATTTAAAATTAATGCTGTACAGGAAAAGGTTTTTATATGGTTTGATTTTAATCTCATGGAGAAAGTCATCTATAACCTCCTTTCCAATGCCTTTAAATATACCGAAGATCGCGTTGAGATCAGAATCAGCCTTTCATCAGAAGAAAATGGTGATGCGAACTGGCTTAAAATTGTTGTCAGTAATAATGGAAAGGGGATATCCCCTGAACAACAGGAGTATATCTTCGATCGCTTCTACCAGGTGAAAAAATCCAATAAGAATAAGTCTCAGTTTGGGTCCGGAATTGGCCTGGCTCTGTGCAAAGAATACCTCGATTTGCAACATGGAAGGATATTCCTTGAGAAGAGTTCGGATGAGGGGACTTCTTTTGTGATCCTGGTAAAAACCGGAAAGGAACACTTTTCGGCCGACCAGTTTGCTCAGGATGGTGAAATTAAGGAAGATTTCGATTTAAATCCAATGGTCGATTATGAATACCATGGTGATGAAAAACTCCTCGAGGATCAGGAAGCCGGGCCAGACCTTCCCATCGTTCTTGTCATTGACGATAATATCGATATGCTTTCCTATGTCGGAGATATCCTTTCTGACCGGTACAAGCTGATCTTTGCCACAAATGGTCATGAAGGTCTTGAACGGGCATACCAAGATGTCCCGGACCTGATCCTGTGTGATATCATGATGCCTGAACCAGACGGCCTTTCCATAACAAGGCAACTCAAAATGGATGAACGGACCAGCCATATCCCAATTATTTTGCTTTCAGCCCGGGCAACCGAAGAAGACCGGATCCTGGGCCTTGAGAATGGCGCAGATGATTACATATCAAAACCATTTAGTTCGAAATTCCTTCAGGCACAGGTGAATACAGTAATAGAGAACCGGGTTAAAATTAAAATGCGGTATAAGGACGAGCTTGGATTTAATGCCGACAATTTTGTTCGTCATTCGCCGGATGACAAATTCATTTCGAAATGCATGACTGTTCTTGAGGAAAATCTGGCCAATGAGAATTTCAGGACGGAAGAATTTGCAGTTCTGATGGGAATGAGCCGCACTCAGCTGTACCGTAAGATTAGCGCGATTACAGATCAGTCAGCCAGCGAATTTATACGAACTTACAGGATGCGGAAAGCTGTTGAGCTTTTAAAAAATGGTGATCACAACATATCTGAGGTTGCCTTCCAGGTTGGATTTAAATCGCTATCACATTTTACGCGCACCTTTTCAGGAATTTTTAATGAAAGTCCGACACATTTTATTTCCAGGCAGAAATAATAGCGGAGACATTTCTGACATAGATTAGCCAGGTATATTGTAAAGGGCATTTACATTCAACACTTCTTAACTGAAACACCTGCATTTCCGGATCGTAACCGCGAATTTCAAAACTGGCAGCCATCTGTTCTACACATCATTTAGCCGGGTTTTACTTTTCGTTTCAAATACTTGTAAATTTGTTTCAGCATTACCTGGTAAGGGGCTATATTTCAGTAATATACATTTTGTCAACATTTTGCAACGAGGTTGAAAACCCGGTGGATTTCAATTTGCTACTTTAGATTCAGGAAATTCAAGAACAGAGAGAGATGAAATTTATCAAATTGCTTAGAAGGTCAGGTTTGAGTAAGAGGAATTATTTTTGGGAATTCATTGTGAATGTCCTCATTGCTATTTTTCTGCTAATACTTGTAAACCTGATATTTTTTACCTGATAGGCCGACCGGTTTTAAATCAAAGATTTATGAACTCAAATGAAAGCATTTCTTTCAAAGTGTTCACCTCCCAGCCTAATATCTGCCCAGAAAATCCAATTATTTTATTAAAGTGTCATATCTTGGATTGTTTTTTCTAACTAAGCAACTATGTCAGGTAAATTTAATGATCTGGATTTTCTGGTATTTTTAGTTTATTGTTTTCTGGTTGTCGGAGTAGGGATTTATGTCGCGCGCACAAAAAAGGGTAAACAAAGGTCGGTTGAAGACTATTTTCTTGCAGGAAAATCGCTGCCATGGTGGGCTATCGGCGCTTCTTTGATTGCAGCCAATATTTCTGCCGAGCAATTTATCGGGATGACAGGTAGTGGTTACGAGATAGGTCTTGCCATGGCAAGCTATGAATGGATGGGCGGACTGACGCTGATCATCGTTGGCAAATTTCTACTTCCTATTTTCCTGAAGAACAACATCATGACCCTCCCCCAGTTCCTTGAGATCCGTTTTGGTAAAAGGGTAAAGACATCCCTTGCCGTTTTCTGGCTTGCCCTTTATATTTTCGTAAATCTTACTTCTGTACTGTATTTGGGTGCACTCTTCCTTCAAACTGTAATCGGTATCAGGCTTGAATATGGCATCCTCCTCCTGGCCCTGTTCACGGGAATATATTCCATCTATGGAGGACTTATGTCTGTCGCCTGGACGGATATCATAAATATTGTCTTTCTCACCGGAGGAGGGATTATTACGACCATCCTTTCGCTTAACCATGTTTCGGATACTCCCGGGATTTTCCATAATTTTTCCGCACTGATCCTGAAGGCTCCCGAAAAATTCAATATGATTCTCGACCGATCAAATCCTTCCTATCATTTGCTGCCCGGTCTGGCTGTCCTGGTGGGTGGGATGTGGCTGGGCAACCTGGCCTATTTCGGATTCAGCCAGTATGTCACACAAAAAGCATTTGCCGCCCGCTCTTTGAAGGATGCCCGACTCGGGACGGTGTTTGCCGGATACCTTAAAATATTGATGCCCTTCATTGTTGTCGTGCCGGGCATCATTGCTTTCGTCATCAACCCGGGCATCGAACCACCCGATAAGGCCTATCCCTGGCTACTGAGTACATTTGTGCCTACCGGATTTAAAGGTGCGGCCATTGCAGCATTGTTTGCGGCCATTGTCAGTTCACTGAGTGCCATGACGAACAGCACGTCAACCATCTTTACTATGGATATCTACACGCAACTCTTTCCCGCTAAAAACAGTGACAGGCATCTTGTGAAAGTCGGTCGGATCACAAGCGCCGTTGCTTTGCTGATCGCTGTTTTTCTGGCGAAGCCGCTGTTGGGTAATCTCGACCAGGCTTTCCAGTTTATCCAGGAGTACAGTTCATGGGTGAGCCCGGTTATAGTACTGATTTTTGGCGTTGGATTCTTCTGGAAAAAAGCATCCTCGACTGCCGTCCTCTGGGCTGCCATCGTAACTATCCCCCTGACAGCTTTCCTGAAATTAAGTTTTCCTGAAATGGCATTTATGAATCGTGAGGTTATCGTATTTTTCGTACTTATGCTCATTGTCGTCCTGATATCTGTATATGGAAGAGATGAAGTATCGGACAGAACGGTGAAGCTTGAACGGGGGATGTTTAGAACCGGGCTGACTTTTAATATTTCTGCCCTTGGAATTTGTTTAATCCTTACGATACTATATATTGTTTTCTGGTAATAAAAATGTTACTGTCATGATTTTTAACGAGTTTGCCGGGAAATCTATATTGATCACAGGTGGCAGCAGTGGCATTGGCAAGGCCCTTGCCTTGAAAATAAGCAGTTGTTGCAGAATTGTTGGAGTCATTTCTAATGACGTGAAAGAACTGGACATTATGCCCCGGCATATCAAATGCTATGAGGCCGATATCAGGGATCCTGAGGCGGTGATCGATGCTGTGAATCGGTTTTATCGTGATGCAGGCAATATCGATATGCTTGTGAATTCTGCCGGCATCTCACTATGGAAGGAATTTGTGGCAATGGACGAAGCGTTCTGGGATCTTATTTTCGATGTAAATGTGAAAGGAACTTTCCTTGTTACACAGGCTGTGACCCGATACATGATCGGTCAAAAACAGGGCATTATTATAAATGTGTCCAGCATGTCGGGTCTGAAATCGGGAATGCCGGGCGCATCGGCATATATGGCGAGCAAGTGGGCCATTGTCGGTTTTTCAAGAAATCTGCAGCTCGAACTGAGAGAACATGGTATCAGGATCGGCTGCATATGTCCAGGTTCAACAAAAACGAACCTGCATATAAAATCCGGGACACAAAACCTGGAAAAAATGCTCAATCCGGATGATATTGCTGATGCAATCATGTTTATGCTTGCTGCGCCTGAAAACGGACATGTTCAGTTGCTGGCGGAACCAGCGTTTTTTGAAGACTGGAAATAAAGATATAGAATACAAAAGACGATGAAGGCGATAAAAAAATTTTCGGATGGTGGTGTTCATTTCCAGCTGGTGGAAACACCGGCACCGGAAGTGGAGAACGATAACGATATTCTGATCAGGGTTTCTTCCATTGGTATATGCACATCCGATCTGCATGTGCTGCATGGTTCGATGGAAATGCCCGACAATAATATTGTGGGCCACGAATTCAGCGGTCGGATAGCCGGATTGGGAAAAGCTGTTCAGAAGGCATTCTCTGTCGGAGACCCTGTTGTCTGTGAACTGGCCAAAGGGGCATGCATGAAATGTAAACAATGCCTTTCCGGGCATTACGAACTCTGTCCGGAAAAACAGCCTCCGGGCTGGAAATCTCAGGGAGTCTATGCAGAATATACCGTTCAACCCGATTATTGCGTGCATAAAATTCCGGCTGTACTGCCACCCGAGATAGCCGCCATGGCTGAGCCGATGGCCATTTGTGTTTATGGCTGTATTGAACGGGGCAGGATCAGTGCGGACGACTTCACCGTAATTTATGGTATGGGTTCCATTGGATTGTTTACTCTTATCGCACTGCTTGACTTTGGAGTGAAAAATATCATATGTGTTACGCCAACAGGAAATTCCAGAATGCGATATAACCTGGCCGCCACACTGGGAGCAACAGAAGTTTTATCGACCACTGCTGATATTGAACGAATCATTCCGGAAATAAACGGAGGCTGGAAGGCCGATTGTGTGATCGACTGTTCTGGTGCGCCAGCAGCAATCGATCAGGGCATCAGGATATTGCGAAAGGGTGGAAGATTTATTGCACTGGGGATCGCTGAACAGAGGCAAATCCCTTTTCCCTTCAATGATGCAGTCCTGAATGTACTGGAGGTGATCTTCTCAGCAACATCATCACACAGCAGCTGGGATAAAGCTATTGGCATTCTGGAAAGAAACCAGGCAAAGATCAGCCAGATCATTACTCATCAATATTCGCTGGAGCGTTGGGAAGAAGCCTTCGATAAGTTGCAGAAGAGGGAAGCGGTAAAAGCCGTACTAAATATACCATAAACCGTTAATTACACATATGAGTGACTTCAGGAATAAAAAGATTCTGATCACGGGTGCCGGCAAAGGAATAGGCCGGGCATGTGCCATCAGATTCGCAGAAGATGGGGCTACCGTCATCATAAATTACCTTTCTGCCCTCGATAGTGCTGAAGAAACCCTTATCCGTGTTGAAGAAGCCGGCGGCAAGGGCATCCTCGTTCAGGGAGATGTCGGTGATCCGAAACACGTGAGACGGATTTTCGAGGCTTCCTGTGCTGATGGTAAAATCCCGGATGTACTCGTCCTCAATGCTGCGTTTCAAAAAAAGGCCACCTTCAGTGAGACGGACACAGAACTGCTGCAGCAGACCTTCGATGTCAATATTTTGGGTAACTTCAGCCTGTCCAGGTTGTTTATTGATCATTGGAAAGAAATGTCGATGCCCGGAAATATTGTTATTCACAGCTCGAATCAGGGTGAATTTGTAAATCCAACAGGTTTCGCCTACGCCCTCACAAAAGCCGCATTAAACCATATGGTGCGCCATATAGCCAGGGCGGTGGCAGGTGACCATATTAGGGTGAACGGTATTATCCTTGGCTGGTTCAACACAGAGGGTGAACAGAAGTTTTATTCCGCAGCACAGATTGAAGAACAGGCAAAAGGAACCATACCGCTCGGTCGGGCCGGAAAGCCTGAAGAGGCTGCCGGACTAACCTACTTCCTCGCATCAGATGCCTCCTCTTATATGACCGGAAGCCTTGTACGATATGACGGGGGTTTTGCTCTCGATCCCGATTTGTCCACCTAAATCCGTTTTTTATGTCAAGTCATCATCCACTGGCTGTCATATTTGGGGCAGGGAAAACCGGAAGAGGTTTTGCCGCACACCTGGCTTACTTAAGCGGATATCGCATTATCCTGATTGACAGCAATATAAAGCTGGTCAGACAGATGCAAGGCGATGAGGTATATACAGTTAGGATCATTGGTGATGTATCGAAGGATTGTACCATTCATCCCTTCGGTGTATTTCATACCGGAAATGACAGCTGGATGAAATACCTGGTAGATGCCGATATCGCCTTTACCGCTGTTTTTGGCAATAACCTGCCGGATCTCGCAGAGACCTTGTTACCTGCACTTCGTCAACGCTTCCAGCAAAATCCAGGTAAACCCCTGAATTTTGTGATGTGCGAAAATTTCAGCAACGCTTCCACTACAATACGGAATAAAATTTCTTCACTTTCCGGCGATATGGCCTTTATCGAATGGTTGACAGAAAAGGCCGGTTTTTCTGATGCCATGATCCTAAGAACCTGTCTGCATACTTCCAAAGGATGTGCCCTGGATATCCTGGCTCAGGACTACTTTGATCTGCCATGTGATGGCGATGCCTTCAAAGGGAATGTGCCGAAAATTATAGGACTGAAACCATTGCCCGATTTCAAAAACCAGGTCAGACGAAAGATCTATACCTACAATTGCATTAATGCTGTTATTACCTTTCTGGGATATAAAAAGGGCTATACCCAGCTCTATGAAGCCGCTGTTGATCCGGAAATCCTGAAAACAGCCAGACTGGCTGCAGCGGAAACATCGCAGGCTCAGGTTGCAGAATTTAACTTTGATCCCGACGAGCAGGCTGAGTGGGTTGAATCTGCATTCAAAAAATTTTCAGATAAAGGTCTTCCCGATCCTATATCAAGGAACGGTGCAGATCCGGCCCGCAAACTTGGCAGAGATGACCGGCTAATTGGTCCCGCCTTACTGGCGATAAAACATGGTATTCACCCTGAAGGATTGATAGAAGGTATACTGGCAGGATTTTTCTTTCAGGATAAGGATACCGGCTTCAGCCTCCAAAATGAAATTCAAAAGCGTGGAATCGATGATATTCTAACGGGGGTTTGTTCACTTCAACCAGAGGAAACATTGTTCCATCTGATTAAAAAAAAATATAAGGAAAATGAATATTGAACAGGGATAATGAAAATATAGCCTTTGCCGCACTCGACATTGGGACATCGGTCATCAAGCTCGGTGTCTATTGTCCGGGGATTTCAAAAGAAATCATTTTCCCCGGACGCATTAATAATGAACTGATTTATGCTGCAGGGGGGTCGGTGCTTTCGGACTATCATTCCATGGAGGAAAAGGTTTTTGAACTATTCGGCTTACTCGGACATTTTCTCAGTGAGAAAGGTATTGAAAAATGCTATATCGGGATATGTAGTCATGTTTCCAGTTTACTGGAGTGGGACGATGCTATACAGCAGCCTGTCCGGAACCGTTTCTCCGTTTGGCTTGACAGCACCAGCTCTACCGCACTAGAAGAACTTGAGCACCTTACCGGAGGTGAACGTGCCCTGAAGAATATGGCTTCATACCTGCCTTTGGGAACCAACTGGCTCCTTACTAAGCTTATGGCTGCAAACCAGGCAGGTTTTCTTCCAGGCACTCATTTCATTCAGGCCGGTGATGCCATCTTCACTAAACTAACAAATTCACTTACCACACATTTCAGTGCACAGGTAAGTATGGTACATCAGACCGGGAAAACGTATGTTAGGAGATACCTCGAATACCTCGGGTTGGAGGAGGCCCGGTTTCCTGAGATCACAGAGCAATCTAAGCCTGTTCTTCCTGAGATCGGAAATCGTTTTGGATTTCCGGAAAAGACCTTTGTCTTTCCTTCTATGGCCGATTTTTATGCTTCTTTTCTGAGCATGACACTTCATGATGGTGATGCATTCATTCTGGGGAATACTTCCGAGATTGCTGGCTTTTACTTTAAAAAATCGCCTTTGCCCGGAAAAACACATATGGTTGTGGCCCTTGACGATGGCTTTGTAAGTTATGGAAGTGCAAATACGGGAGGGAACCTGGTAACCTGGTTCATTGAAAACATTCTTGGGAATGAGACGGATGAAAAAATATTGTCCGCTCTTACCACGGAAGCAGAACAGCTCAAACCATCGGATTGCCCCGTGTTCATCCCGTATCTTGAAGGGGAACGCGCTCCTTTCTGGAACAGCGCTCTTACGGCTTCCTTTATCGGACTACGAACAATTCATACCCGCGCCCATTTGTTTCGTTCTATCCTGGAATCCATCGCCTTCGCCCGTCGGCAGTCATTATTATCTATAAACGGGACTCTTCCGGGTAGCTTGTTTTCCGGCGGCGGAACATCAAAGAACAGCTTGCTCAACCTGATCAGGGCTTCTGTGCTGGGTCGTGAAATTCAGGTCTCAGAAGATCCGGAATTGGCGATCAGGGGACTGATTAACCATATGACCGCGGTTAAAAAAGGAAAAGATATAGTGAACCCACCTGCAGCCACCTTCAATCTTGTGAAACCTGATCCGTCTCTCAGGGATGAATACCAGAAGAAATATAATTTGTTTTTAACTCTTCAGAAGCAATTGAATATTAGTTATGAATAAGGAAGTCATCATTTTTGGAGCAGGAAAGATCGGCAGAGGATTCATCGGTCAGCTTTTCCACAGGAGCGGGTACAAATTATGGTTTGCGGATGCATCTGAAGAGTTGGTCGGGCTCCTGAATCAGGAGAAGAAATACCGGGTTGATATTGCCGGATCTGATGGGGATGACACAGAATACATCAGCATAGAAGGTGCATTTGACATTCATCATCCGGAAACGATCCAGGAGGTGTTAAACAGGGTTGAAATCCTGGTTACGAGTGTCGGCGCAAACCATATCTCTTCTGTTGCAGCGATGATGAAAGAATTGCTGAAGAAGCGGAACCTGAATCAGAATATGAACTGGCTGATCTGCGAAAATGCACTTCACCCTGCAGCCAGGATCAGGGAGACACTGCTCGAAGGAGCGGAGGAGGCTTTTCGTTATTTTGTCGATCATCGTCTGGGTCTGGTGGAAACGCAGGTGTTGAGAACAGGCATGGAAGCTCCGGAACATATTAAGCAAAAGGAGCCGCTGGCACTCAGGATGCACGACTGGTGGTCGCTGCCTCTCGACAGGGATGCTTTTGTGGGGAAGATTCCGAATGTTACCGGTTTTTTACCCCGGTCACATTTTTCAAACGAGCTGATAAGGAAGTTATATACGTTTAACGGAACAAACGGTCCGATTTCCTATGTTGGTTGGGTTAACGGATTCCGTATCCTGCATGAGGCGGCCCTGGAATTCAGTACTTTTTTTGATATGATCAGGGAGGAGTCATCGTATGGGCTGACCAGGGAATTCGGCATCAAAGAAGAGGAACAGAAAGCCTTCATGGCACTGGCAACAAAAAAATATACCGATCCGGCATTGAATGATCCTATAGAACGCAATGCCCGGGATCTCCGGCGGAAGCTTGGCAGGGACGAACGGCTACTTGGACCGGCCCTGCTTTGTCTGAAACACGGCAGGAAACCCTATGCCTATGCACGTGCCATAGCGGCGGCGCTTTGTTACGAGGGGTCATCAGATCCGGGGACGCTGGAAGTCATCAGAACCATAAAACAGGAAGGTCCGGAAGTCGCGCTTGGCCGGTATTGCGGACTGAACTCCACGGATGAGTTGTTTCGTATGGTTATGGATGCATACACAATGCAAACGTATATCCTGAAAAGATGAATATTGAAATTCACCCGATTTGCGATAAAATATTCCACCTTGCTGAATGCCCGTTATGGAACGTGAGAGAAAAGGCGTTATACTGGACAGATATCCTCAATGGAGAGATTTGGCGATATGATGCTCAAACAGGAGAGTCTGCGCTTTTCTGGTCGGGCAGGATGCAAACCGGCGGGATGGCATTCACCACGGAAGGCAATTTGGTGATTTGTTCCGATCAGGGTGTGTTCATACTTGAAAACAGTAAAGGCAGGAGTATCCTGCATCAGATTTACAGCCTGCCCTTCGAAAAAAACGAACGTTTCAACGACGTAACCACCGATCCTGCCGGCCGACTTATTGCAGGGACAAAAAAGGAAAACCTGAAAGACGGTATACTGTATAGTTTTGAACGGATTAAGTCTCCGCAGGTTTTGCTCGAGGGTATTGGTATATCAAACGGGATGACCTTCTCTCCTGATCACAAGTACTTTTATCACACCGACAGTCTTGCAGGTACGATCAGGAGGTATGAATACGACATAAGATCGGGGAGTATCAGTAATCCTGAAACCTGGTATCATACCTCCGGTACAGATGCCGGTTCGCCAGATGGTATCACCATGGATTCTGAGGGGTACATCTGGGTGGCCTTCTGGGGTGCCTCATGTATACGGCGGATATCACCATCAGGAAAGGTGATGGCTGAATTTGCGGTTCCGGCGGTACAGCCCTCCAGCGTCATGTTCGGAGGTCCGGCACTCGACACCCTTTTCATAACCTCCGCATGTGAAGGGGGTGCAGATATCCTTCACGGTCTCGACAAATCGGGCCACTTTTTGGGCGGTCTGGTATATGCATTGAATGTGAACATCAAAGGCAGGGAAGAATGGCCTGCCGGATTTTAAGAGTTGTGAAGTTTATTTACCGTCCATGGGTAAATCCATGACTACAGTATGGCAACGACTCAACTGTTGTGGTAGGACAGGAATCACCTCATCACCCCCAAACCGCTTACTCATCATTGTTTGAACCTCTCAGTTTACAAAGCACTTCATTATGAAGACATCCCTCCTTCATAAAAAATACGGAGGGCAAATCAGGGCTGAAAGCCAATTTTCATTGTTCAAACAGCTTCAGATAGCTTTTTGAAATTCCCCGCCGGTATTAGTTTGATCATCAGCATATCTACTCCTTCTTTTTTTCAGCCATATATTTAGAAGGTGATTCATGATAATACTGACTGAATACCCTGCTGAAGTGATTAGGATTCTTAAAACCTGTGGCATATGCAGCATCGGTGACCGAATTATTTCCTTCAAGCAATAACGCAGCTGCCCTTTTAATCCTGATTATCTGAATATATTCATTGACACTGTAATCGGTCAAATATTTAAATTTCTTATACAAAACAGCCCGACTTATTCCAAGTTCATGAGCCAATGTGCCAGGGTTAAAAGAGCTGTCATCCATATATTTATCTATTATCTCCTGTATCTTGCTGAAGAATATTTCGTCCAGAGAATTAACGGTTGTTTTTTTAGGGGTCAGTAATATCTCATCCCGAAACAGATTTCTTAATTTCTCGCGCTGAGAAATAAGGTTATAAATTCGTGATTCAAGCACCTCAATGTTAAACGGTTTGGTGATGTATTCGTCAGCGCCAAGGTTAAATCCCAGCATTCTACTATTGTCGGAGACTCTTGCAGTTAAAAGGATAATCGGAATGTGACTCGTTCTTTTATCTTCCTTGAGAATTTTGCACAATTCGAAACCATCCATTTCAGGCATCATCACATCGCTGATGACCATATCCGGTATTTTTCTAAAGGCAATTTCCAATGCCTGTTTCCCATCTGATGCTTCTGATATCAGGTATTGTTCTTCCAGTTGCGCAACAATGCTTTTTCTAATATTAAAATTATCGTCTATAATCAGTAAGTGGTACCGATCCTTTACTGGCTTTCTTACTGATTCAACCGAAACCACATTCACCTCCTGTTTCTTGTGAATGAAAAATTCCACCGATTGCATTTTACTATTATATTCAAGGTAGCTAGATTTCTTGCGGTGAAGATGTAAACTAAACCTGCTGCCTTTTCCAGGTTCACTTTGTGCATCGATGCTCCCACCATTACTTTCCGCAAATTCGCGACACAGAATTAACCCGAGACCGGTTCCCTGTTCACCGGCTGTTCCTGTCCCGATATGAGCTTCATCGATACGGAACAGTTTATCTAAAACATCCTTTTCCATCCCAATACCATTATCTGCAACTTCCACACAAACCATCCCGTTTGCTTCTTCATGGAAACCTATGTGGATTTTTCCTCCTTCGGACGTGAATTTGATAGCATTGCCCAGAAAATTCCGGATGATGGTTTCAACCATTTTGTTGTCGGCATAAGCAGTATGGTCTTCAGAAATATCAGTGGTCACCGATATTTTTTTATCAGATGCCTGGAGACTCATTAGCTGGATAGCCTTTTGCACTATCGTGACAAGACTAATATACTCTGGTCTGAATTCAATCCTGTTAATTTGCGAACGTGCCCATTCTAGCAGATTCTCCAGCAGATTGTGCGCGTTTCTAGCGGATTCAAATATATTATCGATGTACTGTTTTCTCTTGTTCTCATCCAAGGTGTTAAATTGTACAGCCAATAACCCGGATGATCCTAATATCGCCTGAAAGGGATTTTTAAGATCATGCGCGATGATGGAAAACAAACGGTCTTTGGTAGCATTTAGCCTTATGAGTTCCTCATTAGCCTCGAATAGTTCTTCACCCTGTACTCTAAGCTCTTCGGAAAATGATTGAAGTTCTTCACTGTGCGCTGTAAGCAAAATGTTGGCTTCCTGCAAATTATCGGCCTGTATTGCAAGTTCTTCCTTCTGATTCCTCAGGACATCTTTCTGCAAGTTAATTTCATGGGTTCGTTCTGACACTGTTTTTTCCAATACCAGTTTTTGAAGTCTCAACCGGTGAGTACGCATCAGGTATAGAGAGTAAAATGCTGTAAATATTATAAGGATTATTGTGATTCTGAACCACCATGTCTTCCAGAAAGGCGGGGAAATATAAATCTTCAGTGCCACCTCATCTTCCGGTTTACACCAGATACCATCATTGTTGGATGATTTTACCCGAAAAGTGTAATTCCCGGGATCCATGTTTGTGTAAACTGCAAACCGTTTGGAAGCATCGGTATATTTCCAGCCTGCATCATAACCTTTCATTATATATGCAAACTTGTTCTTTTCGGAAGAAGCAAAATGTAAAGCGGCGAACTCAAAGGAGATATCTGATTCCTTGTATGAAAGTTCGAGATGGTCGGTATAACCTATAAGTTTCGACAGCAACACCCGCCCATTTATACTATCACCTGGATTTATCTGCGTATTCGAAATTTTAAAATCAGTAAGTACTGTTTTCGAAGTATACCGGTTGTCCCGGATGCTATCAGGATTAAATATATCAAAGCCGTTTATGCCACCGAAGAATATCTCGCCTCTGGTGTTTTGAAAATATGCTCCCCATTTAAACTCATTGCTTTGAAGACCATCTGATTTATCGTAATTTCGAAAAGTATTACTGGTGACATCAAAATCAGATATTCCGTTACCGGTGCTCAACCACAGATGGCCATGGTTATCGGGACACACTGCATAAATATTATTATCCGGAAGCCCGTCCTTCATGTCATAATTAGATACTTCTCCGGAGACTGTGTTTAACCTGTAAAGACCACATCCCTGTGTTGCTATCCAAAGAATGCTGTCATTTTCCCCATATAGTGCTTTGATCTCGTTACATTGAATGCCTGTGCTATCGGCTGTATTCAAAGGATAAAAATTAATCTCCTTTTTATCAGGGTTCATGGCATAAATGCCTGTATTAGTACCGCACCAGATAATACCAGATTTTCCTTGTATAAGGGAAGAAATCCGGTCATCAATGGTGTATTTCCCGAAGATAAGTTTTGAGGACTTCTCCTTTTTTTTATCAAAAATCTCAATCCCTTTATCCCAGGAACCGACCCACAAGACATTATCCCTGTCACTTAATATTACGCGAAATGACCACCCTTTTAAATTATTGTATGGTTCCGGCCCTCCCCTGTAAACTTTCACATTACCGGTATTTGGATCGATTTTATTCAACGTTCCGGACCAAGTTACAGCCCAGATATAACCATCCTTATCCTCGCAGATATCCCCGACAATTCCAGGTCCTACCTGGTTTTTTAAACCTTGTTTATTCGTATAATATGAGAATTTCCCTGTCGAACGGTCTAATACATCAATTCCATTATTCTCAGTACCAATCCACACCTTGTTATGCTGATCCTCATGAATGGACCATACTGTTTTGTCGTTTAACCCTGCCGAATTAGTTGGGAAGTAAAGATATCTCCTGAACTTGGGTGCATCCAGAAGTGTCTTATTCAGTCCTCCACCAATTGTTCCTATCCATAGATTCCCAAAGCAATCAGCAGTAATTCCACTTATAGTATTATCGCTTAGAGATTTAGGATCAAGAGGATTGGTTTTGAGATTGGTTTCAAAGACAGAATTTACGGGATTAAAAATAAATATTCCCTGCGATTGAGTACCTGTCCAGATTTTACCACTCTTCTCAATATATAGACATAGAGTTCCTGAGTTTTCCGCATTTTTCTCATTAAACTCTTCAAACCGATAATTAGTAAACCAACCAGAATTTTTGTTTAATTCACTGATACCTGTATTCGTAGCTAACCAAAAAGTTTCGGCCTCAAAATTATCCCGCATAACCTGGTTAACTGCGCAACCGTTTAATACTCCCTTTTGTTCCTTTTCTATCAGGCCGGTGCAGGGAAACCTTGTTGTGATGCCAGAATGCAGGTCTACATTGAAAAAACCATCTGATGTTGAAACCAAAAGTTCTCCGGACTCATCTTTAAGTATTGATAACACAGCACTTGTAATACTTGCAGTGTCCAGAATTGTAAATATTTTCGTTCCAGGGTTAAATACCTGCAAACCTTCAGTACCTATATATATAAGTCCAAGTGAATCAATGAAGAGAGAATTGACATTATTTTGTAATAAACTATTTTGTTTATTTTTATCAGGCAGAAAACGTTCGGATATTTCAGTTTCCGGGTTAAACCTGTTCAGGCCCTGTTGTGTTCCAATCCATAAATTACCATGCTTGTCTTCGGAAATACATTTTATCCCATCATTGCTTAACGTGTTAGTGTCATAAAGCATTGATTTATAGACTTTGAAATCGTAACCATCATATTTTATTAATCCGTTACCAGTTCCTATCCAAAGATACCCATTCGTGTCCTGGTGCATGCACGTTACAACGGAATGTGGAAGTCCTTCATTTGAAGCAAAATGTTGAAATGTCAGCTGTTCCGGTTGAGAAAACAGTGCTGAAACACTAAACAACATGATGAATATGAATTGCAGACGAACTCTCATGCGAAAAATGGTCTCATTAGGGGATAATTTTATTTCTCTGCCAGTCGACGAATATAAAAATGGTCGTAGCTGTATTCAAGGGTACATGCTGTGTTCTCACTAATCTTTACATCGCAAGGAATATAATCAAACGCGTTATAATACTTCACCCCCATATCCATGGAGAAGGCTGATGTGTCAGGTCATTTCCGGATTCAGGCTGAGCATAAAGAATACCAGAACTCATTACCAGGCATATTCTGACCAGTACATGAAACAACTTGCGCATCTTTTTATTCAGTTAATTTTACACTTCAGAATTTATTTATGGATTGCTAATCAAATCTTCAAAATGGATTCTTGATAAATTGATGACGGAATTACAATGAATTTTATGTTGGCAATGTTAGTCTGCCCCTGACGTATTTTTAGTAGTATAAAATATTAGTGGTTAAAGTTATAGTTTCATAAATTCTGTAATCAATTCAGTATCGCCATACTTCACTTTAAGAAAGTAGGTTCCTTCAGGATATTGTTGAATATTTACAGGGATTATCAGTTTTGTTGAAGGCTTATTAAGTGTTTCATTCAAAAACTCAATACCCTGAATATTAAAAATTGTAAAATGAACTGATCCTGTGAAATTATTGGATAATGCCATATTGAGTCTGTCACTTGAAGGATTAGGATAAATTAACAATTCATTTTTTTCTGATGGATTCAATTTTATTGATCTGTCGCTGACAGTCTGCGACGTCTTTGAAACCAGTTCAAGAATTCCATAGTCATCGGCGTTTTCCCACATATAGTCATAATTGCCTTCTTTAGTCAAATGATTTCTGTTGGCAGGTGTTGATCCAATAAAAGTTTGTCTCACCGGATTTCCTGGAGTATCATCATCACAAAAAGCAAGTGTAAATCCGGAAATTTTTCCTTCATGAAGCTGGACTCTTGAACTATCAATATTCTTATCGTAGGTAGTATCGTATGCCATCAGAGACATCTCGTAAGTATAGATGTTGCCATTTTTTTTCATGGCAAATTCAGGAAAATGAGAGGCATAATTCATGGTCATTGCTCCATCAGGCCACCAGTTTTTTCCGTCAATATCGCAAGCATAAAAATCCTGTACAACCTGTCCGTCTGAAGGTGAAACTGCATCAAGATGATACGAAAAGGCATTCTCTGAATTGTATAAACTTGGTGTAGTACCATCTGATTTAATGTAATCAAATACATGCTCATGCCCTGAATGATCTTCGTCAAAGAATAATTCTATGCAATCATAGGCTGGGTAAGTGTTGTCTTTTTCATCGTACACATATCCATCCACCCGAATATCATCAGTTATCTCGGCAATAATATACAGGAGATTTGTTTTTGAGGACCAAATAATTTTAAACCTTCCATAAAAATCAGTACTATCGATGTCTTCATCAATAGGCACCCAAACCTGATCCATATTGTGCCAGGCAACACTATCCCAACACATATCATCAGCTTCACCATTAATGTCCGGAACATTCCAGATATCAGGAGCTCTGATTGTATCATTTTGATAATCTGAGGTATTCAATATTTCCCCATCGTTTGACATAGTATAACTGGTAGTAAAAAACACAACAAATATACTTACTAAGTTAATCAGTTTTTTAAACATGCTTGAATTATAGATTATTGGAAATAACAAATATATTTTCGGCAATATAAGGGATTCCTTCCTGTAATTGGATATGATTGGAACCTTGATCCTGATCAGTTAAAAAAGGTTCCAGATCGGATTTTGCCGGTTTTTTTTCTTCTCAATTGGTTTGACCAAATATATTTGATATAAGAAACAGAAGTAATACTATTATTATTATCTGGATCACAGTCTCCATCAGATTGATGCTTTTTCCCTTAAATGTGATGGTTACTCTGTTCAATTTCATGAAATCACTGTATAATTATTATTCATTAATTTGTCCATGTACTTGAGGAATGTACGATTGAAACGTCCGTCTGAGAGTCTTGAATATCTGTCTTGAAATCTTTAGCAACAATCATTAGGCATCTTAGATTCAGAAAATATCCATTAAAAAAAGTTGCTGACAATCTACATTGTTTATAGATGTTGCCGGCAGTCTCTGAAAAACACTTAAATTTCTGCCGGCAATCTCTAATTAAACTTACTGACAATAAGAAAGTATTATCTAATTATTATCAATTTATTAGATAAAATTGAATTACCATTAGCCACACTAATGAAGTAGATTCCATTCTTTAATATGCTGACATCCATCGAAATTTTGTTCTCCCCTTCACATACAGGTTTTGTCGTATTTATCACTTCTTTGCCATTTAGATCCATAATTTTGATAAAGACATTATTGTGTTCAGCAGAGGTCATAACGATATTCACGTTATGTCTTGCAGGATTTGGATAAATCATCAGTCCTGAATTATCGGTAATCTCTTTAACTAAAATATTCGTAATTGTATCAGGTGCAGTAATGGTATCCACAATGTTATTATTTGTATATACCCAATCAACAGTAGCCCGGTATTTGTGGGCATCGTCAATTGATTGCCCGGTTGTTTCTAACAATCCCCAGGCTGCATCATTTAAAAATGCGCCAACATGGTTCGAGAAACAGAACGGTCCTTCAACATATTTCCCATACGCATCGTACATATCGTACATGAATTGATATATTGCAGGGTCGTGGGCCAGCGCAATGGCATTTGTACTCGCGTCAATACCTCCTTCATACAAAACTAACTTAGTACCTGAACCTTCCATTTCCAGGGAGTTCTTTGTTTCAATAATCCTTTGAATGACGTTATTGTTTAGGTCATCATAATACTCAGATATTGAATTACCATTTATATAGGCGCCCATACCATAAGCGTCAACTTTTATTTTTTTGGGATTAATATCAGGTGCATTAATCAACGCGAGATCCATATTAGCTATTGGGTGGGTATCGCCCCAGATATTAATATATTCGAGCCAGTTGGAATATCCAAGTTGACTGCAGATTGTCTTTACAATCCTGGGACTGTTGACACCGAACACACTTTCAAAAATATCAAATACCTGAATCGACCGATAAACAGTATACGCCCGGGTAGCCGATGGATAGACATCTTGTCCTTTGTATGATATGGGGCTGTCTAATCCAAGTTCAATACCTTTAACAAGACAATAATGATACTGATAATATCCTGAGTTCCATGTTTCATTCGACCATTCAACATATACCTTCAGGCCTGGATCGAGTTCAGTTTTTATAAATTCTGCAATTTGACGCACGCATTCATCCGTAGCAGTAAATGGTATATTTACCCAATAATCTGCCCCAACCCTGTTACACAGATCAATTTGCCATTCGTATGCTATTGATCGTCTGGCACTAAACTCAGTTAGGCTTATTTGCATGGGTAAAGTAGAGGAATACTGATCATCTGTCTTCTGGATTCGGTCATCCCAATTCTCCATTAACAGAGCAGCATCACCACCTGTAAACCCATTTGGTCTTATGCATGAACTATAAGCCTGTAAATCGGTAATAAATTGTGGCAGCCATGGGTTCTGAACAGTAGTCCAGTCGATTCCGGATGGCCAATATGGGGACCAGCCTTCGTACCAGCCAATACCATTAAACCCGCTTGCCATTTGCATATTGCTTTTGTGTTGCTTACCATCTAAAGTAACAACGCTCATTGGTACGCTTTTTTCCGACCAGTTGTTATTTATATCACGGGCACGTACTGTATATGAATAGAATGTATTTTGTGCTAATCCGCTAAAATCCTTTGAGTTTTTAGCAGTTGTTCCAACAGATTTACCATTCTGAAATACCTCATACAGATTCGTTGACACGTTATCAACTGATACTACCCAATTTAAGTGTAATGAATTTGTTGTGACATCTGTCGCGAAAAGTCCTTGTGGAACACCTGGAGGTATATTATCAACACATATTTGTGTTTCCTGGGTTATGGCATTACTTTGTTCCGACCAATTTCCAGCGGCATCCCTTGCTCTAACAGTTAAATCATAAGATGTACTGCAATCCAGTCCAGTAACATCTATCCAGGTAATTGTAGTAGTTCCTATTGAAACACCATCCTTAAATACTTCATAAAGAGTAGTTACAATATTATCGGTAGATGCGTTCCACCTGAGTGTAAATAGTGTTTTTTGAACATTATTAATGGATAAACCTGTCGGTACAGTTGGCGCTTGTAAATCAGGATCCGATGAATTCCTAAGGCTTAGCTCCGCACACTGTATAAGGTTGCCACCATTATTTAAAATGATATTCCATTTATAGTAAGTATACCCCAAACTGTTGCTGAAAGAGTAAGAATTTGTAGAATACCTGCCCGTCCAGGTCTCGTTTGTTCGGGTATCCAAAGTATCCCAATTCACACCGTCGTTTGATCCAAGTATAGTCCAATCTTTTGGATCTCTTTCTGGGGAATCATTTGCGGAAGCAATATGATATTCATTAATTATTTTCGCTGCGGGATATTGCACTTTTGCCCATGCGGTATTACCAGAGCAAAGCCATTTACTGTAGATATTTCCATCCATTAACTTATCAATACCTTCTAATGGAGCATTTTCATTACTTGCGGTTATTAATCTATTTGTTATTGTATCATGATCGTCATTAGTCGCAACCTGTAATTCTGAACTTTGAGCTGACCAGTTGCCCAATTCATCACGAGCCCTTACAGTCATAGAATAGATTGCAGCCGGGAAAAGCCCTGATATGTCCATTGAGGTATCGGAAAGAGTCCCCTGGGTCATCCCGTCTCTAAAAACTTCATATCCTGTAACACCTATGTTGTCTGAAGATGCATTCCATGATAATGTAAATGAATTAGCTGTAACATCGGAAGCTGAAAGACCTTCAGGAACTGAAGGTGATTCTATATCAGATGAATCAATATAGGAAAATGCCAGTTCTGCAAGTTGAGTACCCCACTCCTCATGATTATCAATTATATCAAGTTTATAATATAAATAAGCCGTTGAATTTGAAAAAGGAAACTTCAGTGTACTGTTTCTCCCGGACCACACAGGCTGATCTGTGCGTGTATCAATTGTTACCCAATTGCTGCCATCATTGGATCCACTCAATGTCCAATCTTTGGCATCACGATTTGGGAAATCGTTTGCTGAAGTCATTGCATAAATGTTCCAAATTTGAGCTGTGGAATAGGCAAATTGAACCCAGTTTGATGATCCTCCGCCAAACCACTTATTATTCAAGTTACCGTCATGTATATTTTCGATACCCTCAGATGGAGGATTTTCGCTGCTTGCGGTAACAATAACTGTCAAATCTTCACCTCCAAAAACGCTGGTGCTCCAAAGGGTCATTATCCCTATTAGCATCAATTGAATAAGAGTATTCTTAAATCGTATACTTCCCTCTTTAATATTGAAGATTTTACTCCACTGTTTCATCTTGTTTAATTTTTTAATAAATAATTTGAATTTAAAAATGAGGAAAACTTATTCATAACAACTATCTGTCCGTCTTGAAAATCTATCGGAGAGTCTTTACGTCTGCTTCCTGCTTTACGCTCGACGATTTTCTGTTAGTTACTAGAAATGTTGGCACACCTCCATAAACCCATCCACAAGACTATGAAAGTTCTAAGGCGTGTTCGTATGTCCGGAAAACTATTGCAGGTTCAAACTTCATAACCCCCAAACTTCATAACCCCCAAACTCCCTAACCCCCAAACTTCATAGCTCCCAAACTTCATAACTCCCAAACTTCATAACTCCCTAACTCCCTCCCCCTTTACAATTCGTTTCAAATTCTTGTCATTTTGTTTCATTCTAAATAATATTTACCTGATAATCAGAACTGTACAATTATACAATGATTTGAAACCCCGATGAAAACCTTCAGAAATTTTACTTCATAATTTAGTATAATCAACAGTTGCAGTTTCATTTCCGGGAATTTTGCCCGGTAAACGCAAACTATCAATTATTCTTTTTTAAACATCAAACTAATACTATTATGAAAAAAGCTAAACTCACAATTCTGACTTTTTTGGTCCTTTTACTGGGCATTTTGCCCGGTATACTAAATGCCCAGACGGATATTTTCTCTGATGACGCAGTTTGGGGTGACAGGACGAACTATACTGAGTACAACTCCGCCAACTGGGCAACCTACCTGTACGGGGAAAATACGGTATATGCCATTATGACATCCAACATAAATCCGCTGCATTACAGTGGTGATCCGTGGTTTGATCCGGATGGAGCTGAAACGGAATATGGAGCTGGTTCAGGCTCAGCGCTTGGTGAGTTTACTCATGTCGAAGGGCAGAACTTTACCAATTTCAAGGTCACGATGTCGGTTGCAAGACCGTGGTTTGACGAAGCCAATGGCAACTGGGACGCCGGTATCATTTGGGGATATGTTGATGACCTGAACTTTAACTATGTCAATTTTGGCACATCACCATCTCCAACGGCTGCTGCATTTGTTGAAGGAGAAGGATTGCGCGGTGGATCCGGAGGATTGAACATAACAATCAACCAGAGTATATCCAAGTTCCAGGATACACTTTTTCATGTTGTAACCCTGGAAAAAGTAGGAAGCAAAGTGATCCTGAAATATGAAGGCACACCTTTCCTGTCGGTTGATGATGCTTCCATTGATGATGCAGGAATGATCGGATTTGGTTCATGGAATGACGGCGGTTACTTTGATGATATCACCGTTGAGGCCATTACGGAATTCGTTGGCAGCACAGATGTGAGCGTAACTACTTCCATTGGTACCTTGGCGGATGACATGATTGCAGATGTACCGGAGGGAACTACGGTTGATCAGTTACTTGCAGCATTAACACTCCCTGCGGGTGCCAGTGCCATGGTTCTCAATCCCGACGAAAGTGGTATTAAGATGGCAGTAGATGGTGCTGAAGTTGTGATGAACACCATGACACTTCTTGTTACCTCTGAGGCAGGTATGTTAAAGGAATACGGTCTCGAATCACTTAGTCTGAGCAGCGATGTTACCATTGCGGCGTTCTTTTCTCCGCTTGAATATGATGAAGGGACAGATGTGATATCTACCATTGAAGGGACTACTGTCGAGATCTTCCTCGGCAAAATCAGGCCACAGGAAAATGCCACAGAAGCTATATTTGACGGCAGTACGGAAGTCACCGATCCGGCAGCGCTTGTCGCCACAGGAATGGTGTACAGGGTTACCGCAGAAGACGGTGTAACGACCAAGGATTATGGTATTGAGACCTATGCTCCGCCGTACCCGACATATAGCGCACTGAAAGTAACAGATGCAAATCCGGTATATATCGATGCCTTCTTTGATGAATGGTATACATATGACAATGCAATTGAAATTACAGATGTCAATGACGGTGAAGGTCTGGTGGCCCCCGAATCAGCAGCCGATCTGAGCGCAAAGGTACAACTGCTTTGGGATGAGGATTACCTCTATGCATATTTCAGAGTCGTTGACCAGGTATTTGTGACCACAGAAGCAAATTCATGGGAAAATGACGGGATTGAATTTGCGCTGATCATGACCGACAAGATTGACAAGCGTTCCGGATATAACATGTTCTACCTGCCCGATCAGCAGCCAGGTAATGAGAAGCTCCTTTATATTTACGGTGCTACCATGGCTCAGACTGTGTCCAATGGAAATAACACCGCCAACACCATCAGGGATTTCAATGGTGCTTCCTTGGAGAAATGGGACCTGGAGGACGGAGACAACGGATACGAACTCGAAATGGCTTTGCCATGGACGGCACTAAACGGCATTGGCAATGAGAATCCGTTTATACCTGAAGTGGGGAATAAGTTCACAACCAATGTTGCCATAAACGACAATGACGGTGCAGGAAGAGAAACAATTCTTCTCCTTTTTGCCACCAATATGAACCAGGATGCCAGCAACTTTCCGCTGATCCGTCTCGATGGTGAAACCGGAATTTATAATGCGCTTGCCGGAAAATTAAAATTGTACCCGAACCCGGTTTCCGATTTTCTACAGATCTCAGGCATAGAGAATGTAAAATATGTTGAGATCACGAATGTTTCCGGACAACTGCTTAGAAGGGTTTCGAATACCACCGCCTCAGGCGAAATTTCAATAAATGTATCGACACTGAACAGGGGCCTCTACTTTGTAAAGGTTGTTGACAGGAACGATCATTCTGCCGTTGAAAAATTCCTGAAAGAATAGGTTTACCAGTTAGTAAGAGAAGTAAGGAGTTTCAATTAGTTGGTTAACGGTAATACTCCCGGCATTTATGCCGGGAGTTATTAAAGTTAATTTCAAATCCGGCGTTCTAAACGCAAACTTTCACAAAGGCAAAGTACTCTCTGCGGTGGGATACACGCTGTCCCGGATTGAATATTGGTTCAAAGTTGACGGATATAAAACTACCATCTAAACACTTTACAGAAATGCATACATATCAATGTATAATAAAGAAAATATTTCTTTCCCTGTTTTTTATAAGCCTTATGACAGCTGCATATGGGCAGCGTTCTGTTTCAGGTACCATCACTGATGCAGCTGACGGGACCCCTCTGCCCGGTGTTAATGTGAGCGTTAAAGGTACCGTCAGGGGAACGATTTCAGATATCTCCGGTCATTATGAACTGGCTCTTCAGGAGAACGATGAGACACTGGTCTTTTCTTATGTAGGCTACGAGACAGAGGAACTCGGGATTGGCAGCCGGAGCAGGATAGACATGGCCCTTAAGCTTGAAACCAAGAGCCTTGATGAGATTGTTGTGATCGGATATGGTACAATCAAGAAAAAGGATCTTACAGGCTCCGTTTCGACCGTTAAACCTGAAGATGTTCAGGGTATGCCTGTTGCCAGGGCTGATCTTCTTCTTCAGGGCCGTGCAGCTGGTGTTGAAATAACTCAAAACAGCGGCGCACCTGGCGGAGCGATACGGATGAGGATCCGTGGTGTCAATTCCATCAGTAGCGGAAATGATCCGCTGATCGTAATAGACGGATTCCCGGGAGGACAACTCGAGGATATTAACCCCAACGACATAGAGAGGATCGACATCCTGAAAGATGCCTCTGCGCTTGCCATCTATGGCGCCAGGGCATCAAATGGCGTCGTGCTCGTTACCACAAAATCCGGAAATCCGGGGAAGGATAAATTTGAGTTCACCTATTCAAAGTCAATTCAGAATATTTCCCAAAAGATCGATGTTCTGAATTCCCAGGAGTACGGTTATATGATCAATGAAACCTACCACAACGATGGTGACAAAAGACCATATCCGGTTATAGGGAGCCGGCGTTTTCCTACCAAACCGGAAGAGATCGATTGGGATGTTGACTGGCACGACCTCGTATACAGGCAGGGTGAAACCGATGAATACCAGTTGTCCTTTTCGGGAGGGAATGAAAAGATGAGGTATTACCTTTCAGGCAACCTTTATGATCAGAAGGGGATCGTACCCTCATCCGAATTTAAAAGGTATTCTGCCCGAATGAATATCGATGCAAAGGTAAATAAATGGCTCAAAGTAAGTCTGAACACCAACGCAAGCAGGAAAGCATACTTAGGTGAAACAGGGTTCTGGGATGGTATCGGAGTCTCTAACAACATTCTCGGATACAGCCCGCTTTTTGAACCAAGAGATACACTTGGAGTCTGGCAGTACGACAAGCTCTCAATACCAGCGGATAACCCCCTTTCCGTTGTCACTATTCCTGTTCCGGTCTCTGAACTTCAGCTTGATGATCTCCTTTCTGATTTTTCCGCTGAACTGACCATTCTGCCGTCACTCCATTTCAAAACATCAGCGGGTATTGCTACGACGTACCGGAGACATGGCCAGGCGAACCTTCAGGAAAGCATCGTCGGCTCAAGTAAAGTATCACCAGCGGGAAATTCCGGTGAGGCATGGTATAATAATTATCAAATATTCCGCTTTGTAAATGAAAACATTCTCACTTTCGATAAAACTTTTAATCCCAACCATCATGTGCTAGCACTTCTGGGGTATACCTGGGAAAAGGAGAGCAGGGAGGATTATAACGGCAGAGGGTATGGCTTTGTAAGTGATGCATTCATGTTTAACTATCTCAATATTGGCGCAGCTGATGTATACTCCTCCATGTCATCGGGAAAATCCACCAGGCAGTTTGAGTCGTATCTGGGCCGGATTCATTATGACCTGACAGACAGGTATTCCATAACTCTTAATGGCAGAGTCGATGGTTCTTCCGTATTTGCAGTCAACAAAAAGTATGGGTTTTTCCCATCGGGAGCAGTTGCCTGGAAAATCCATAATGAATCGTTCATGTCAAATGTGAATTTCATCAGCGAACTTAAAGCCAGGGCCAGCTATGGTATGGTCGGAAATGCGGAGATCGGTTCCTATAAATCGCTCGCCAGGCTGGCAATCACAAACGGCGTACTGAATAACAACCAACGAATAGGTGTCGTGGTACCCCTTACGGTTTCTAACAGTGAACTCGGATGGGAATCTACTAAACAGATGGATATTGGCCTCGATATCGGACTTTTCAACAACCGTATCACCATGACCGCCGATTATTACGACAAGCTGACTTACGACCTGTTGCTGGACAAGAAATTTCCCGGAACATCCGGATTTGCTCAGGGGACAGTAAATGTCGGAGAAGTATCCAACAAAGGATTTGAATTCAGTATCCATACCTTTAACATTTCAGCACCATTTAAATGGGAAACCGATTTCAATATTTCGACCAATAAAAATCTGATCCTGGATCTGGCCGACAATGATACGATCGTACCGTCCAATGCTACCCTTTCAACTGCACTTTCCCAGGATATGATGTATATGATCAAAGGGGAGCCGCTTAGCTCCTTTGTAGGACTCCACTACGTTGGCGTTTACCAGGATAAAGAAGAAGCTGACGCGAACGGGGGCTCCCTGGGAGGCCCTAAATATGCTGACACCGACAGCAACGGCAAATTTGAAGAAACGAAGGACCGGGTACTGATCGGTTCGGCATTCCCTGATTTTGTATGGGGAATGAACAACACTTTCAGCTATAAGGGCTGGAGTCTGGGGATCTTTATCCAGGCATCAATGGGTGGCGATATTTATAACCTTACAAGGCAAAGGCTGGAGACCATGAACCCGAGCACGAATCTGAGCAAGGAAGCATGGGATAAGCGGAGCTATTACGATGCGGAATCAGAACAATGGGTATTTACCGATGTTCCCAAAGTCTCGGCTTATAATAAAATGCTGCCGACCGATCGCTTCATCGAGGATGGAACATACATCCGGCTGCAGAATGTCACCCTTGGCTACAGCCTGCCCCGGAAATGGCTTGATATAATTCATATTGCAGAATTTAAGGTATATGTGAGCGGACAGAACCTATACCTCTGGACTAACTACAAGGGGTACGATCCGGAGGTGAGCCGATACAAGAATTCCGATATATTTCATGGTGTTGACGACGGTAACTACCCAAGTGTGAGAGGTTTCACTTTCGGTCTAAAAATTGGCTTCTAGTCGTTTCACGAAAGCAATGGGGATAAAATGATGAACCGAAGAATACGTATGCCTCAGATTATGAATGTCCTGGCTTGTGAAGTAGCACCTTCCCGCGACTTCTTCTCAGAGGCCAAAGGGCATGATGGGGCAGGACCGACCTTCAACGGATGGCGAATACCCTGGCGCGAGATCGAACTTACAGGTCTGAAACAGAACAAAGAATATTAAATGAGGATGTTACAGCGATGATTATCGTAAATTATAATAAGCTTCATTTAAAAATTTAACAGGTATCCGGCAGTGTAACAAACAAAACTATCAGTATGAAAAAATTAGCATATATTTTCGGTGTTCTCGTATTAATCCTTTCTTCCTGTGCCGACCTGGAGGAAAAACCAATAGGAGTGCTTACTCCTGAATCGTACTTTAAGAGTGAAGGCGACCTGGAAGCTGCGGTCCTAGGTTTGTATAATACCGCAACCGATGCGCAGATCTCACAGGACTATGATGTCTACGACATGCTTTCGGAAGAATACGACGTTGATCCGACGACCTTCAGGCCCTACCGGTTCAACTTCAATGAGTTCAGGTATACACCATCAGATATGACCGATGTTGTATACCGTGCATCGTATTCAAGGATTGCTTATGCAAACATGATTCTTCCGAAAATCAAAAACGTGGAGATGACGGATGAGAAGAAGGATATGTACCGGGCCGAGGTTCTCTGGCTACGTGATTTCACCTACTTCGAGCTGGTGGGCATGTTTGGCGATGTCCCCTATCTTGAAGAACTGCTCCCAAATCCGGCAGACGGCTCGGGCATTACCCGCACGCCGGCAGAAGAGATCTTAGGTCATATCATCGACGACCTTACCTGGTGTCTCGATCATTTACCCGAGAACTACGGTGTATCCCGCAACAAGGCATCCAGGGGAACGGCCCTTACATTGCTGGCCAAGGTTCATCTCGATCTGGCCACATTTAACGATGTTTTCAGAAATTCATATGACTACCGTACGATAGATGAAGCTTATGTGGAAAGTCTGAAAGGAAGCTTTTCTTCTCACTGGGAAGCTGCTGCCTTTTATGCCGAAGAAGTAATCAAAAATAAGGCTGCTTTTGGCTACGACCTTGTGGAAGATTTCCAGGATCTTTTCAATGGAGAAGTGGGTGATACAAAAGAACATATTTACTCTGTGGATTATTTTTCCGAAGCCAAAGGAGGGTATGCGGCAGGCCAGGATTTCGACGGCTGGCGAAATAACAACAACGGTTTTGTGCCTCTGAGAAAACCCTGGGATGTCGGAGGATGGAGCGGATACGTCCCACCCATGTCATTCTATAATTCATTTATTCCCGGGGACTACCGGAGAGAGGTCAGCTTTGAAACGGACTATGCCATAACTACCAGTTCGGTCAATGGAGACACGACACAGATGATCAACTATACCGCGCTCACGGATCAGGCAATCAAAGCGCCGGGATGCGCAAAATGGACAAGGTATCCGGGGCCTGTCGAAACCTGGCCCGACGGCATCGCTGCGTCGTTTAATGTTCCTGTTTTAAGGTATGGGGAGGTGTTGCTGATTGCAGCAGAGGCATTAAATGAAACCGGTAAAACTGCCGAAGCAATAGGTTACCTTAATCAGCTCAGGGCAAGGGCAAGGTTTGCCGGCGGACAGCAACGGGCGGTGCCGGCTGACGTACCGATGGGCTTAAGCCAGGAGGCTTGCTGGGATACAATTTGGAAGGAGCGAAGCTATGAACTTGCGTTTGAATGGAAACGCTTCAGGGATCTTGTCAGGAGAGACAGCCTTATAGCAGTCATGAGCAGGTTCGTTCCTTATCACACCGGTGAGCCTATCGGCGACCGGGTGCAGAACTACCATAAATTGTTACCCCTGCCACAGGCGGAACTTGACCTGACAAGTATGAAACAAAACAAAGGATACTAATGCCCTTTCTGTTTGAGCAGGTATTCTGAAACCGATCAATGCTAAAAAATCAGGGAAACTATGACCATTCTTAAAAGGGTATACGCGGTATTGTTGCTTCTGCTCATCTGTGTAACGGTGTTACCCCAACTGCCCCTTGATGAGGGAGGGTGGACGATCGTTGCACCTTCTGCCGATTCGAGAATCATCTACGTCAGCAGTTCTTCTGGCCTGGATACAAACGACGGATTGTCTGCGGAAACCCCCGTGCAGTCCATAGCCAGGGCTGTTTCGCTTGTCCGGAGCGGCTATCCCGATCATCTGCTCTTTAAACGGGGAGACGAATGGTTTACCGTAGCCGGTCTGGGATCGTTCAAGTCGGGAAGATCTGCAACGGAACCAATACTCGTAAGTTACTACGGGGACGAAGGTCCAAGGCCCAGGTTTAATATTGATGTATCCTTTATGTCCACTTTCAATGCCGAAGCATCAAATCTGGCATTTGTCGGTCTGGAATGGTACGGATACAAACACGACCCTGATTCCCCCGATTTCAGTAGTGATGAGAAGGTGGATGTTTTTAATATGCTGGGATACGGCGAAAATATTCTTATTGAGGATTGTATTGCAAATTTCGCCAGCCTCGGGGCATTCAGCCCTGCAGATATCTCCAACAAATATGTGAACCTGAAACTGAGACGGGTGATCGCTCATCATTCGTATGCTCCCGATTCTTATTTTGTTAATGAACTGAGAACAAGAACCCAGGGAATATATATACACCGGACGGAAGGCGTTTTGGTAGAAGATTGCCTTTTTGACCATAACGGATGGAATGAAAAGGTTGCGGGTTCAGGCCCTAATATGTTCAATCATAATATTTATATGTCGGGATATAATCCGGATCCTTCAAAGATCATCATCAGGAATAATATCCTGGCCCGGGGATCTGCTCACGGGATTCAGCTAAGATCAGGGGGAAGCGCAACCGGCAACCTGTTTCTTCAGAATGCAGTAAACATCAATGTCGGCTTCAACTATGTGGAAGAAGACTGGACGGAAATGTTCAACTGGGTAACCGATATGGATATGACCACTGTGAGCGACAATGTATTTCTGGAAACCCGTCTTATGGATTCTCTGGACATAGACTACCCAAGGACAGCAGCCCGTCTGGGCATTGGAGGTATTGCAATACCTTGCAGGATACAACGCAACATCATTGCCAACAGCCTGAACAAAGATGGCGAAGCCATTGCCGGGTATGATGATGTAAACGGAATCGGAGGAAGTGTTGAAAAAGAGGATAATATCATTTATAAATTTTACAAGGACAGAAACAAGGAAACGCCGGATCCGGGATGGCTCGATCCTGACAGATCAGTGGGTGATTATCATCAGAATCTCGGAAGGCCTGGCTCAGTAGACAGCTTTCTTCAACGGGCTTACCAACGTCCGGTAAGAACATGGTGGCCTGAATATTCGGCAGAGTCTGTCATAGCTTATATTGCCCATGGATTTTCGCTGGATACAGACGAGATTCCTCCGGAGATCCCCCCTGCTGTGATGACAAGTCATATTACGGATGCATCGGTACGGATTTCATGGTTGTGGGCCACTGACAATGAACGCACTCTTGGCTATAACATCTACTTTGGTGATGATCGTGCAAATGCTACGCTGGTGAAAGATACTGCGTTTACCATCTACAGGCTGAGTCCGGAAACGGAGTACACAGTCACCGTAAAAGCTGTTGATGTTTCCGGGAATGAGTCAGGCAGCCGGGATGCACAATTCATGACGCTTGACCCCGATACAAATCCCCCCTCCAAACCCGGAAACCCGGAGATGGTAGGGGTAACTGATCATTCCCTGACCTTTAAATGGGACCGTTCTGTCGACGACAGGGAGATATGGGGCTATAAAGTATATTTGGACGGAACATTGTATACCGATGACATTTACCAGGACACCGTCATTTCAATTTCTGATCTGCAAATGGGAATCACGTATGCCGTAACTGTCAGCTCCGTCGATCCGGCCGGGAATGAATCGGAACAGAGCAATGAGTTGATGATCAGAGTAGCTGATTCCCAGCCTCCTTCATCACCTGCTAATGTAACGATTTTGGATATTGCATCTACCGGCTTCACCATCAGCTGGGATCCTGCCACAGATAACATTGGTGTGACCGGTTATAATGTTTACCTTGACAACAATCTTCATGGCACAACTGAGCAGTTAAGCTATACAGTGACCGGTGCAACCGAGGGAATGACATATAGGATCGGTGTTTCCGCCCTGGATCTTGATGGCAATGAATCGAGGGTTTCAACTCCGTTCAATTTCACACTGGGAGTTTCGCGAAGTGGAAAAGGTGGGGGAGTATTGGTGTTTCCAAATCCTTCGGAAGGAAATATTACAATCAAAGCGGAAGAGAAAATTCTGAGGATTGAGATCATGGATATTATCGGAAGCCGGATCTTTTCCGGGGAAAGCATGTCAGAGAATGAATTGCATATCGATGTCAGTCAGTTCGCCGGAGGGATATATTTTATCAGAGTGATTACTGCTGATCATCAAACGGTCATCCGGTTCACAAAGGAATAGTAACGATCTTAAACTGGAAAGTGAATGAGAAAACGATACGATAGACTTATACTATTTTACAGAGAAAGCAAACGGAGGTGGTTTTTCCCAATCATTGGCATCATCGCACTGATCTGGTTTCTGTTACGGGTAATCCCGAAGCCATCCAGGGCATCCTATCCTTGTCAAAGAGCCGCCTTCCCGGTTGCTGCAGCATTTGTAATTTACTTTACCGGAATCCTGGGTTCATCCGTTATATTTCGAAAATCTGCGGAGCTTTTTAAAAAATCCAGATATGTTCCTGCAGTATTGGTCCTGATCCTTGCGCTTCTGGTCATCGTACACCTGAACTTCCTGGACCCTGGTGAAGTTTTTTCAAAATCCATGGAAGCAGCTGTTTTTCTGCCAAATCAACCAATAGGAGAGAGTACGGGAGAAATGACAGGTAAAGTTGTCTGGGTATGGAATCCCGACGCAGTGGATGAGACATGTCCGAATACATGGCGGGAAGATCAGAACTGGTATATGCCCGGGTATACCAATCTTACAGCTGTCCAGGATATGCTTTCACAAGGTCTGCTCGCACTTACCGGCACCGAAACCATTGAAGGTGCGTGGAGTAAGTTATTCATGTATTACAATCAGTCAAAAGGGAAGGATGAGACCGGCTATTCAGAGGGTGAGAAGATTGCGATAAAAGTGAATTTTGTGACCTGTGATGACAGCAATATGGACGGGCATAATAAAGATGAAAATCTGAATATGATCGATACCTCACCCCAGGTATACTGGTCGGTTTTAAATCAGCTTATCAACGTTGTGGGCGTCAGACAGGAAGACATCTCCATCGGCGATCCCGGGATCGTACTTCCCCGATCAGTATTACGGGATGGTTGCACCGGATTTCCCCAATGTAGTATATCTTAGCCTTGAGGACGGGGCTGCCGGAAGGACGAAGGTAGTGAGTTCTGCCCAACAGGTTATCCAATTCAGCGATGGCAGTGGTGGGGACTACCTGCCGGTACATTTCACAGAAGCTGATTATATGATCAACATTTCCGTAGTAAAGCATCACAGTTCGGCCGGATTTTCAAACAATACTAAAAATCATTTTGGCTCGAACATGAGAAATACTGCCCAACACATGCATTCTTCACTCGTTGAGAATCAGCAGGGTTACAATCACTACCGCCATTTTGTTGATCTGATGGCACATAAAGAGCTGGGAGGAAAAACCATCCTGAATATCGGCGATATGCTCTGGAGCAGCGCCAACGCCTGGTCTTCACCCGTAAAATTTCAGCAGACGCCGTTCAACGACGACTACCCTTCATCATTGTTATTGTCGGTCGATCCGGTTGCCATTGAGTCGGTGGCACTTGATTTTATCAGCACCGAAACCTGGAACGACAATTTGGCAACCACCGCAGGTGTAGACGATTTTCTGATCCAGGCTGCAGATCCTTTGCAACGACCCCCTGGAATTGCGTACGATCCGGAGGGTGATGGTACGATCGTGGATTACTCACTTGGGATTTATGAACACTGGAATAACCCGCAGGAAAAATTATACAGTAAAAACCTTGGAACCGGAAACGGGATCGAACTTGTACGTGTCTTTTTAAATGGCTATACACCCGCGCCCTATGCACCAGTTAAATTCAATGCAACATTCAGTGGTGAGGAGAGATCTGTAATGCTCGCATGGACAGATATTAATACTGACGAAGACGGATTTAACATTGAGAAATCAATCGACGGTGGAGAGACCTACCTTGATTTGATTACTACGGGAGAAAATGTAACCTCGTATTCTGATTCTGACGTCGCTGGAAAAGGGATTTATTATTACAGGATCAAATCGTTCCGCGGTGTAACGTCCTCGTCATATGTTGGAACGAATGTCAGGTTTGATGCAACCCCGGATGGTCATTCTGCACGGACCGAAGATATCTTTTCGTTATACCCGGTTCCCGCTTCCGACAGACTCAATATCAGATTCAATCGGTCATATCCCGGACCCTATATCATCCGAATATTCGATATGAACGGTAAGCTACTTTTGAACAGCCAACCGGAAAACCTTCAGGAAGGAGCTTCATGTCCACTGGATATCAGCTATCTTCAAAATGGGCTGTATATACTGGCGGTTAACGCTGAACGGGCAGAACTTGCAAGAACAACTTTTATTATTCATCATTAATAAACAGAGGCCTGCGCATGAAGTCACCCGATAAATTGATCGCTGTATTTATCCTGACAATTTTTCCGGGTGTGGCAGATTCGTGGGGACAGATCACAGTTAAGGTTGTGTCATTCAGTGAAATCAAGCCGGCAGGATTCCCGCTTCAGTTTTGCTGGAATTCAATTGGCATTGACCCGGATGATAATGTCTACATTGCTTTCGGAAACAATAACGAATGGGCCGGTCATGAGGAAGATGTTGCCTTATTCCGGTACAATTTCGACAAGGGTGAGAAGCGCTTCATTGATACATATAATCATGTTCTCGATCAGGCCGGAAACAGGGAGCCTAAGGAAGTAGTGTCGAAAGGTCATACCGATATCGTGTACATGAATGGTAAGATGTATATCGGAACCCAGCCCAGTCCCTCACCCACAGAAGATCTTACAGAATTTAGAGGCTCACATATCCTTGCATATGATATATCGCTCGACAAACTGATTGATGTAAGCAGTGGTCTTCCAGACGGGGTTGTTCAGAAAAACAGAGGACTCATAAGTTTAACATCCATTCCATCAATGAATTATATTGTTGGCTATGGAAATCCCTACGGAGATCTTGTTTACTATAATACACTTTCGGGGAAGGTCGATCGTGTGATCGATGGATTACGGCTCAACGGTAATATCACCAGGACCCTGATTCCGGATGAAATGGGGAACATCACCTATTCCTGGGGTTGGGAAAATATGTATGTCTATGATTTTCAGAATGACACAACTATAAAAACCGGCTATAAAGGGGGGCGTCCATTCTGGAACGGACTGGCCATGACCACTGACCGGAGTATCGCATACATTCTCGATCCTGAAGGATCAGTGTATCAACTTGATGTGGCCTCGAAGGAACTGACTGATCTGGGAAATATAAACCCATATGGTGGCGGCGTACTGACCTTATTCCTTTCTCCCGACGAAAAGGATCTGTATGCAGTTCCGGCGCAGAAGCCTTACCGCCTGATCAGGATGCATGTGATGACGGGTGAAGTAGCTTCTGTCTATGAATTCCCCGCGGAGTTCGGATCCGGCGACTATACCTTCACGGGAAATAATATCCGTGACAGCAAAGGGCGTTTATATTTCTCCCGGCATGAGCTGAGGAGTGACAATGAAAACGGTGAATTTGACGGGGCACTGGTTATCCTGGATCCGGGATTTTACCTGCCGGAAAACCAGGCCCCCGGCTTCAATCTACCTGCCGAGGTATATACGCATATTTCTACCGATCAGGATACTATTTGGATTTCGGAGATTTCGGATGGTGATGAGGAAAAACAGGGGCTTGAAATTTTCCTGGAAAAAAGTCACAGCCGTGCCGTTACCTCTTTGGATCACGCCTGGGGTGATGAGGAGGGCGAGGCCTGCATTACCTTCGTGCCGTCGGATACAGGTATGGTGGATGTGACCGTCACGCTGAGCGACGATGGAACAGGCAAATCCGGCGGACCGAAAAGCATGAGCAGGACTGTGCGAATCTACGTCTCCGAATCTGACCATATCTTTAAAACGGAGGAAGATGCTCAGGTTCCGGAAGTGTTTCCTAACCCGGCAGGGAACTCGTTGCATATAGATTTTGGAGGAGCCAAATATAATGAACTGCTGTTTTTCAACCTGCGGGGAGAGCAAAAGGAACGGCAGCTCATCAGTCCGGGTGCCGATGCCCTCACCTGTAACCTGGAGTCATTCGACAGTGGAATCTGGTTTCTTGTTTTTGTTGGGGATAAGTCAAAGGCATGCATGAAATTAGTGATTAGAAAGTCACACTGAGATAATAACCTAATTTTTAAGCAAATTCATGAAGAGCGTTATCGTACTTATCGGATTTTTAGTACTGACAGGCTTGGGTTTAACGAACTGTAATACAAATACAAGTACGTTAAGCAAGGATGAAGAAGAGCACCTGACAGAAATCATGGATGTGGCAACTTCACAGTATAAACAGATACTTACCGATTTTGGCCAGGCCGGTCAGATCCCTTATTCGTTCAAGAACGGCCGGTTCGTCGGGACAGACCCGTCAGGCTGGACCAGTGGATTTTTTCCCGGAACATTGTGGTATTTCTATGAATATACAAATGATAATTTCTGGAAGAGGAAAGCTGAATATTATACACAAATTCTGGAAGACCAGCAGTATGAAACCGGTACTCACGACCTGGGTTTTATGATGTACTGCAGTTATGGTAACGGATATCGCATCACGAAAAACCCCGACTATAAGCGGGTCCTGCTTCAGAGTGCAGAATCACTCAGCAGGCGATTTTCCCCGACAGTAGGTTGCCTCAGGTCGTGGGATTTTCCCGGCTGGTGGAAGCAATACCCAGTGATCATCGATAACATGATGAATCTCGAATTACTGATGTGGGCCAGCAAACATAGCGGAGGTGAGACTTTTTCCCGTATAGCCGGAAGCCATTCATACAAGACTATGAAAAGTCACTATATGGATAACTACAGTTGTTTTCATGTTGTTGATTATGATACAGTAACCGGCAAGCCAATCCGGAAAGGAACATTACAGGGCGCCTATGATAGTTCTTCGTGGTCAAGGGGACAGGCCTGGGGCTTTTATGGATTTACGATGATGTACAGGGAGACCGCTGACACGAACTATCTTATTCAGTCCAGGCATATCGCAGATTACCTGATAACAAAGCTTGGTGACGAATATGTGCCCTGCTGGGACTTTGCGCTCTCTTCAGATTCGGGTGAGGAAAAGGATGCATCAGCTGCTTCCATCATTGCTTCAGCCATGATTGAACTCTATATGCACACCGGGGAAAAAAAATATCTCGAAACCGGGAAGAACATTGTTTTCTGCCTGTCAGAACCCGGGTATTTTGATTCGAAAGGTGAAAACGGTGGATTTTTACTGAAACACAGTGTGGTATCCAAGCCAGCCAGAGCCGGCATCGACATTCCTCTATCTTATGCCGATTACTATTACATTGAAGCCATACTAAGATTACTTCAGGTTTTGAGAACGTAAACCGTGGGAATTGAATATCTTTATTGAAGCTAATACATCTGTCTCTATGAAAAATCTTTTATTCCCGGCTCTTTTTGGGATGATATTCTCCGTGGCATTCATCATCGAAGGCTGCCAGCGGGACATACCTGTGGCGGAGACCAGCATCGCCATTGACCCCTCCATTTCGTATCAGACAATCGAAGGATTTGGAAGCTGTATTGCGAATTATAAAGAATTCCCTCCGGAATATTCTGATCCGGATTTTTTTGACCTTGTTGTAAATGATCTCGGTATGAGTATCGTCAGGGTTCCGCTGATGGAACATACGGAGTGGGTCAACGATGACAGCGATCCGGATCATTTCAACTGGGACGGTTTCTGGCTTGGAGACAACCTTAGCAGGAAAGGGCTGGAAAGTTCAATGCTGCTAATGAATGAATTTAAGAAGCGGGGTATCAATCGTTTTATGGCCACTCCATGGTCGCCCCCCGACTTTTTAAAAACGAACCATGCACCCATCCAGGGCGGATTTCTCAGGGCTGATCTCTTCAGTGAATTTGCGGAATATATGGCTGCACAGATCATTCTTGCGAAGAAAAATTACGGCATTGATATCAATTGGGTCAGTGTGCAGAATGAATTGCTTTTCCCTGAATTTTACCGTTCATGCATCTACAATCCATGGGTTCTGAAGGAAGCTGTAAGGGCCCTGATGGTTAAATTCGAAAAAGAAGGCATCAACACGCAAATCCTCATACCGGAAGATATGATGTTTGTTGACAGGATGCTGTTCAATATTCAACCGACAATGAATGATCCGCAAACTAGTAAGTTTAACGGTCAGTTCTGTACTCACCGGCAGGGAGGAAAAGACCAGCTGATCAAGTGGGTGGATGAGACGAAAAAATATGGACGTCAGAACTGGATGACAGAAACTTCCGGCCACGAACAGTCATGGAAAGGCGCATTGAAGATGGCATCAGATATCCAGGATTACCTGGTGTACGGCAATTTCAGCGCATGGATTTACTGGCAGTTATCGGGCAATGCCGGAGACGACGGTAATTATTGTATTCTGGTTGATGGAAAACCAGGACCGAAATACTACGCATCAAAGCAATTTTATCGATTTATCCGGCCCGGAGCAGTTCGAATTGAAGCTCAAACGGATGACGAACGTCTCTCAGTTTCGGCTTTTTATCATCCCGTGAACGGAACCCTGACTTCTGTTATTATCAATAAAAGTGATTCAGCCGTTCAAACCCTGATCGAAGCCAACTACAAATTTGAAATATATCTCTCGGATGAAAACCACAATTGTGAAAACATTGGAAAGCTTGGCCGCGGCGGCGTCCTAAATCTCCCTCCAGGTAGTGTTGTGACCCTGCAGGCAAGCAGCCGAAAACTCAGAACATCAGGAACCGTGCAGGCACTACCGGAATCGTGGGTAGTGCCGGAGGGTAAAGAGGGTGAGAAATGGGGCAATTCGGGAGCATTCCCCAGGAAAAGGGGATACCAGCTTATGCCTGATGGCGGGAATGTCACGGCATACTCAATGGTGGAAAAGCTTATTGCCGAGGGGAAAAAGAATGAGACCATGCATAATGGCTGGACCTGGCTTCACACAGCCATCCTGAATGGCGACGGTGACGCCGTTAAACTGCTTCTTGATGCCGGTGCCGATATTAATGCAGCCGCATACGACGGCTGGACCCCGCTTCATATGGCAGCCGCAACGTTTGTGGGAAATCATGAGAAAAGTGACCGCCACAAGGATTATAACAAATACGATATTTTTAAGATGGTTTTGGAGGCCGGGCCTGACATCAAGGCAGTCACTGCAGATGGTTGGACAGCCCTTCATGCAGCGGTTGCAAACGCCGTTAAAACATGGAGGCAGGATCCGGAACTTTCTCTGAAAAGGATTCGCGATCTGATCGATGCGGGTTCCGATATTGAAGCCAGGGACATAAATGGCAGGACGGCCCTTCACTGGGCAGCAATGCAGGGTTTCTACTTTTACACCTATCTACCTGAAGTTCACGCAGATGTCGTGAAATTGCTTCTCGATAAGGGAGCAAAGATTAACGAAACTGACAATAGCGGAAAGACGGCGCTCCATTTTGCAGCCGAAATGGGCTATCAGGATATCGTACTAGAACTGGTTGAACGTGGAGCGGATACAACCTTAAGAGACAAAGCTGGAAAAACTGCACTGGAGATCTCGGAAAATGCGAATCTGCCGGTCATTGCATACATTATCCGGAATAGTAAACTACCGGATTCCGCTGTAATAAACAATCCCACAGAAACTGAGACAGTGGCTTCCGGTGGAAAGAACGGTCCGGAACTGTTGAGAGCCGCCTGGCAGGGTGATCTTGCAAAGGTCAAGGAATTGCTGAAAGAAGGTGCCGATATAAATTACCGGGACTCTGATGGATTCAGTGCATTGGAACGGGCCAGAGACAACGGTCATGAAGAAATTGTCAAACTTCTACGGGATGCCCGTACAAAAAAATAATCCGCTTCAGAACAATACTCCCGCCGGAATATAAAGCAAACCATGCTTTATTGACCATGAAGTTAAATATGTAATACCGGTCAACATGAAAACCTTATTCTTCACTCTTAAGAGCCAGGCAGTAATCATCATACTGATGGCATTCGCAATCTCTGCCAAAGGGCAAACACTGATCAATCATCGGCAGGAACAATATAAACCGCTGGAATGGGTTGAGCTTGTGCCTTTAAAACGTGGTACAGTCTTCGTTCAGGATGGAAATGGCCATGAATATTTCCGGACAATGGTGTCCGGAGCTACAAAATTCCAGATTGGCGGAGCACTCGGAACCCAAACGGTATTTCATCTCGACCGCTCAGGGAAGCTTCTGGAAACAGAGAGTTTCCGGGTCGATTGCAAAACCACAATTGAAGACGAAAATGGTGAGTTTGGTGAATTGCTGGATATCGCATACTGGACAATGGTTCATTCAGGTACGGATTATAACCGCTTCGATGGTAAAGTCTATAACACATTTGCAGGCTGGCTTCAGGATCATGTTCATACTACAAAGGGTATGAAATACTTTTATGCCGATCTTGAGTCAGGCATGGATTTCTATGCAGACAGTCAGGCCGATGACGGAATGATGTATGATTTTTATCATCAGAATACAGGGAACATCAAGCATTATACCCAGCGCTACGGTAAGGAATACCTGAACCTTCCGGTAGGCAAAATTCCTTCCAACGGATTTTTTATTCGTGCACCCATCGAAAATATGAGTGAATTTCATTTTATTGAAGGTTTGTATTACGTATGGAAGGCAACGGGGGATGATAAGTGGATGAAAAGCCACCTCGATAATGCATTAAAGATTATCAGCTATTGCACTTCGGATAAAATGAGGTGGTCGGAAGAATACCAACTTCTTAAGCGTGGACATAGTATCGATATCTGGGATTTTCTGCCCGACGATGAAGCATACCGGTTCGGGGAATACAGAATAGTCATGACATACCCTGACAAGAGTCAGTTCGGGATCTTATACGCCGATAATATAGGGCTGGCTGTGGGCTGCGATTATCTGAGCGAGATGCTCAGGTATGCAGGTCGTGCAGATGAAGCCGGGAAAATCAAACAAACCGGCGATGCATTGAGAATGAGAACAGATGCTTTGTGCTGGAAGGGAAACTATTATAATCATTGGATCCCGGTAGAAAATCTTTTTAAGAATGATTTTGGAGGAACCGATGAATCGGAACAGGTTACCCTCTCCAATGCATATGTTATGAATAAGGGTATTTCGCATGAAAAATGTGTGAAGATCATCCAAACTTACCAGCAGATCAGGAAAGAAATGCCCAAATCGTCGCCTGGTGAGTGGTATCTGTGTTACCCTCCTTATGAAAAGGGATGGCATATGGATAAATGGGAATATATGAACGGGGGCGTATCGCCGATCGTAGCCGGAGAACTGTCGCATGGTGCTTTTGAGAACGGATATGAGGATTACGCGGTGGATATCCTTCGCAGGATCCATGAGCTGGCAGTGAATTCAGGGTACAGCATTAAATGTGTCTACCGTGGGGCCATGCCTGAGGTGCCGGAGAGAAATTTCACTTCAATTACGATTGCAGATGCTTGCAATGCCGGCCTTAGTAGCAATAATAATCCGGAGTTTCCCGGCTGGATAAATGAGGGAGCCGATGATCTTTCCGCCTTCCCGACGGGAGATCAGATATTCAGTGGCATCCCTTTTATGGTAATTGATTCGGGACAAAATAAAGGCAAGTCATGTATAGGTTTGTCCGGCGACCCGGGGTACCTGTCGGACGTCAGCGTCCCCGTTAATCGGAAGTCTGCTTCACTGTACCTACTGCATGCCGTTCATGATCCTGCCTTTACCATCAGCCATTCCCCTGAACCCAACGGGAAGTATTATGCCGGTAGTGTTGTGTTTCATTACAGTGATGGCAGCTCATACACAAAACCCCTTACCAACGATCAGGTGGGGTATTATCACTTCCCCAGAACCCACAGGAAGTACGAATGGCCACAGTACAAGTCGGTAAATCTGTTCGAGGTTGCATGGACAGGTAGCAATTCAGTTGTGGCCGATATTGGTGTCTATGTGACAGGTATTGAAAATCCGTTTCCGGAAAAGACAATCGATTCGATTGAATGCAGAGGCTCCGATACACACGTAAAGTGGATGGTGCTCGGCATGACACTTAGCGATAAGCCAGTATTTTTCATCCCTTCGAAGGTATCGTACGGTGCACCCGATAATTGGGCCGCAGCAGCCATAACTTACTCCCTGGTTGAAGGGCTTGCCGGGGTTAAGGACCAGGGGAGGGCTTACAACAAAGCACTGCTGGTCCCCAGATGGGAGGCAGCTGGTGTCCAAAAAGCGGATGTGACTATTAAATATGAGGCATCCGGAGGGTATATCTCCTACCGCTTTGACGCCGGTGCTGATGTGCTAAATCTTCTGTTTACCGGGACTTCTGTTGATACGGATGTGGAGGTATTACTACCGCATGATAAAATGGTAAAAGAAATTGTTTGTAATAAGAAAGTGATTGAATTTCAGTTAAAAAGCGTTGAAGATTCAAGATATGCTGTCTTTTCTGTAAAAAACACAGGTGTGAATAATATTACGATACGGTATTAGTCGTTGCGCCTGTTACAAAGACATGTTTATTGATCTTCCATAATATGAGTGGTCTGCATATATTCCATGTCTTCGAGTGATCGGAACAAGTCCATCCATATATAGTGGAGTTGGTTCCCTGTTTCAACACTTACAGCATGCTCCGAACCCAAAGGGATGTGAAGAAGAAAATTTCCTACAAACTGTGAATCCTCGCCATCGGCATGAACTGTGCATTGGTTTCCCGGCAATCCGAAAAAGAATTGTTCAAGCATGGGGTGGGAGTGGGTACTTACATTATCAGGGCCGGTGGTTTCCACCGAACCCACACAAAACCTCGGAACGATGTTTTCCGGAAGGATCATTCGGCTGATTGTCTTCTCGCTCTTTATGGATTCCCTGTATTTCCGGCATTTTGAATAGGGCATGAAATACGGGAACAGGTCTTTCTTTTCCAAAATTGCCCGTATGTCACTCTCTGTCAGCGTGATTCTGATTTCCAGCAATCCCAGAAGTCCTCTTCCTGAAAGAATAGTAATGTCTGTTCCGGTAACCGGTGCAAATAGTGAGACTTCATCAATCGCGAATGACAAATTGTTATGGCGGATATTTCCTTTTCCGATGAGCATCAGAAATACGCTGATGGTGCCCGGTTCAGGATGCAGAATCAGGCTGCTCTCTTCCGGAAGCTGGATGTATGTGGTTTGGATGCCATCGATTTCGCATGCCAGGATGGATTTTTTGATGATACCACCGCCAACGCATTCGGGGTCAAGGATACCACAATATTCTTTGCTAATTTTCATAGATTCTGTCTAAAAGTTGGTGAACCGCCTGAATAAGTTTTGCAGGGCTTCCGGGCTGTACGATGGAAACGCTGGGCTCATATCCACCGGTAAGTCTCTGTTTATCGGTAGGGATGTACGAAATGTATTCATTGGCAATGCTGACAAGAATGGGTTTTTTTTCATCGTAGGGTTCAACCATTTCCTTCCCGATTTCCGTAAATATCTCACCCTGTATGGCTACGATCACGTGATCATTAAAGCGGAGTCCGTAGACATGGGCAGGCACTTCCTTCTTATCCTTCCATTCCGGCCGGACAATTTTATTTACCGTAGGTATCCGGTACAGACCCCAGAATTTATTTTGAAGCTCTCTTTTCTTCATCGGGTCTTTTTCCTTGTCGTACAGGTCTTCCACTTTATCCATTTCAGTCTTCAGTTCATCTTTAGAATAAAAGATGTTCCCGAGGAGAGACAATTCCACGGGCTGGGTATAGAACCCCAATTCACTAAGTGATTCCCAGGTCAGATTGTTGAATTTTGCAATAAGGAGCCCGGCGAGGGTTTCGCCATATTGCCGTGCAAATGCATGGGAGTATTCCTTATTAAGTGGCCGGAGATCGCCGCATGGCCCCTGACCAAAGAGTGCAATACCTCCAAGGCTGGTTTCTATTTTTCGTTTCATATAGCCTGGCCAGTCGGCTGACACATCTCCGTTTACAACTTTAGCTGAAACTATAACGGCATGAGCAGCAAAACGCAGGAAGCTGCCTTTTATCTCCCCGGTTTTTTTATCACGTATAAATAAGGCTTGAAGGTTATTGTCGACATCTCCGTTGGTGTCATATTCTTTACCGGCTTCAAGGAATTTCTCAGGATCAACCCCAAGATTCTTCACCCAGTCATGGATATGTTCCGTTACATCGGCATAGTTATCATGGATCACACATCCGTCGTTAAACATTACTGTTCTTGAGCCGATGCCTTCAACGAATACTCTCCGGTTCATTACATATTTTTTTCCATCCAGCTTCAGACTAAGGGCAGCGACCTCCACTTCTGACCGGTTAGCTTTTGCCTGACTTACTGCATCGAGGACCACTTCCTGAAATTTTTCCGGTTCGAGTGGTGGTGTTGCATGGCTATGTGAAGGCAGGATGACGATACGTTCCTTTGGGATGCCGAGTTTACTAGTAAGCGGGGATTCCACGAGATCTATATCTTCGAAGAACAGGTCTGTTGCATCCAGTGTCACGATGGCCCAGGGGCCATTTTCGTCCTCACCGTACATGGCCGAGACGAAAATCGAATCAACAATTTTGCGTGTGATTCCTGAACCCGGACGCCACCTTCCTGCCACCCTGTCGGAGATGGCAAATTTTTCCTCACGTTTATATTTCTCCCCGGCAACAAGTGTATTATCGGCACTTGCCGGATCCTCATATATCCCTGCGGGGGAAAGGTTGGCTTTGCCAAAACCGATCATCATCGCATTCTTCCCCTGATTCTTCGAACATCCCGACAAAAGAACAGTGGAGAGGAGCAGGTAAAACGTGAAAAATTTACCTGTTCTTAAGATAAGGTTCATAACAAATAATATTTCGTTTCCTTTTCAATAACAAATTTAACGCATTTTTCGGGAAGTATTAAACTAATTGCAAAGTTAATCGGTTGCATTTCCTTAAGAAATGGAGAGCAAATGAATTTTCAGGAATTCGGCGAGAGGATTGTTAGTTTAGGATTTGAGAGGGGGAGGTGCCGGGAAGGTTTGGAGAATGATGTGGGAGAGACTGCATCCTGTATTGTACCAGAAGGGGAGAAGATTTCAGGGCATTGGTTGGTAGTTTTAAGAAAGAAAGACATTTGATGTTCAAGAGCGATTATGTTTGTTTTGTATTACAGATAATTTGTATGCTACGTTTAATCTGGATAGTTAGGATGGTCTGGATAGTTCGGATGGTCTGTATGGTTAGGATGGACCGTGTGGTTAGGGTGGTTTGAATGGCCAGGATGGTTGGTAGGCTCCCGTATCTTCAGTGGAGGCGTATCGCCCCCTTCGGCAGGCTCAGGGACCGACTTCGGCAAGTTCAGGGACCCCCTTCGGCAAGCTCAGGGACCGGACGTATTTTTCTCTATCGCATGATTATTTGGAACCCCTTCGGCAAGCTCAGGGACCGACTTCGGTAAGCTCAGGGACCAGACGTATTTTTTTCTATCGCATGATTATTTCGACACTGGTTTTAGATTGTGCCCTTACAATATCGTTCTTATATACATATATGTAGGGGATCCCACCCCCCACCCACCGCCCTTAATGCTCCGGAAGAACAAATCTCAGCGTATCCGACTCATGCTCTTCAGCATTTATTACCAAACTGAAGAATTGCCATGGCTTTTCTCTCACTTCCATATTGCTGGAGGTTTTTGATTCGTTACAGTTACAGTATGTTACCGTTTAATATGTTCTCCTGAACAACGGCATCCTGAAACCTGATACCCATTCCGTTTTCCGGAATGTTGGATGAAGAGACAGATAGGATTATAAAGGATGATCGCCCGATGAGCAATGCAGTATTCCTAAAGTAATTCAGCGATAGCAAAATAGGAAGTGAGTAGCGAATACAGGATAACCGCAAGGATACCGATACTTTCACGGAAGGTTGCCTTATAGCTGTTCATGGTCGACGTCCGGTTAATCAGAATAAGAATAGGGATGGAAACAGCCGGAAGGATGCATGCCTGGGCTGCCTGTGAAAAGACCATCAGGGCAGGGGGTCGCTGCTCTAGAAATACCGAACCGAATGCAAAAAGGAGGGCTAACATAATCAGGATACGTGATAAAGGCGAATGGATGTTCCTGGGCCGTCCTGTAAAATCTGAAATTAGCCAGGGTGCAATAAGGACGATTGGGAATATCGTGGATAAACCAGCTCCGACAATGCCGATGATCAGGATGAATGCAGCGAGTTTACCGCCAATTGGCTCGAAGAGGCTGATCATCTCAACGGTGTTGTCGAGCTTTAGTCCCATAACATGGAGCGTGCCGGCCGATACTGCCATGATAACAGCGCTAAGGAAAAGCATCACAAAGGCAGAGACAAACGCATCCTTCTTCTCCTTTCCCAGATCCGATAACCCCCAACCCTTCTCGGCCACGACGGTGCTCCTCATTATGAATACTGCCGCTGAACAGGTGGTGCCGGCAATGGCAGCGATCAGTCCCAAGGCACCTTTTGTATGCGGAATGCCCGGAATCATACCCGCAAGGATGGAGGAAAACGACGGTCTTACCATTATAAAAACCACCAGAAAGGCCAGCCCCATCATAATAACAAAGATGGTCAGCACCTTTTCAAATGACTTATATTGTCCATACCACAATAAAATATACAGACATACTACAAAGAACAGGATAATCCAACCGGTTTTTAAAATGTAACCGTGGGTTAGCAGCCGGATCCCTTCCTGTACAAGATCAGCAACAATACCCATGACACCGATCAGGGAAAGTAATTCTCCCAGGATCAACGTGATCAGGATGTAAAGCGCAAGGATCCAACCTTGTTTAAATTCTGTTTTAATATTAAAGAGCGCTGTTTTGCCGGTAACCAGGGTAACCTTTCCATATGCGACCATCAGAATGAACGTGAAAACACAGGAGAGGACCAGCGCCCAAAATAGACTCATGCCATACTCTGCTCCTGTCTTTGCCATGGTGGTTACACTCCCGGTTCCAATATTGTAGCCGATCAGGAACAAACCCGGGCCGATAGCACTTATCGCAATCAGTGCCTTTTTACCTATTGTTTTACGCATATTCCTCGAGATATTTTGCTCAATCACCCACAAGGCCGGTAAATTTAACCTAAATGGATGATGATCCCATTTTTCCACAATCTAAGGTGATAGTTGTATCCCTGCCTTCCAAAAATAAGAAAACGGGAGTCAGAAGTCTTCACAATGTTATGAAAAAATAATAAGTTTCGGCTGAACGGAGTATTCGGGATGAAAATTAAATCAGGCACTCGTGGACCAGTCCTGATTGCAAAAACGCACAGGAAAGGTATCGCGAAGATATCGGATATATTGAATGCGCGGAAAGGATTTGGATTTCGGAGGATGTTTTCTATTCAGGGATCATTCCTTCCAGTCTGCGATGAAAACATTGGTATCATGCGTACCACCGTTATTCCTGTTGGAAGAAAAGACGAGCTTTTTACCATCCGGAGAAAACATCGGGAAGGCGTTAAAGTTGCTTTCCGTGGTAATTTGTTCCAGGCTGCTTCCGTCAAGGTTGATCATGAATAACTGGAAATCGTATCCACGGTCAGAAAAATAATTGCTTGAAAAGATGATCTTCTTACCGGAAGGATCGAAAAAAGGAGCCCAGTTCGCCTTTCCCAGATGAGTTACCTGTTTCAGATCGCTGCCATCAGCATTGCAAATATATATTTCCATGTTGACAGGCGCTACAAGGCCTTGGGAAAGGAACTTTTTATACTCTGCAATATCTTCCGGAGTTTTTGGTCGCGAGGCTCTGAAGACTATTTTTTTGCCATCGGGCGAAAAGAAGGCGCCTCCGTCATATCCCAATCCGGAGGTAATTTGTTTCTGATGGCTTCCGTCAATATCCATAGTCCAGAGTTCCAGATCACCACTCCTTGTACTGGTGAAAACGATTTTATCCCCTTGCGGGGAAATGGTTGCTTCGGCATCGTACCCTGGTGTGTCGGTCAGTTTTTTAATAATTTTTCCCGATAAGTCTGCTACATAGATATCGTAGGTGCTGTATACAGGCCATAGGTATTTGCCTTCTATTTTTGGGACATAGGGACATTCCTCCCCGCTTTCATGCGTTGATGCATAAAGTATCTGCCTGTCACCAGGCATGTAATAACTGCAGGTAGTCCGTCCTTTTCCGGTGCTGATGAGCCGGGGCTTTATTTTTGAATCGCGCAGCGTTGCCTCAATATCCAAACTGAAGATCTGATCGCATTTAAGGCCCCAGGAAGGATTGTTGCTCTGAAATGAAAGATGCTTTCCGTCAAAGCTGAAATAAGCCTCGGCATTGTCGCCGCCGAAAGTCAATTGTCGTAAATTTTGAAGATGCGGTTCCTGAGATGAACCGGAATGAAAATTCAGAAGCAGTAAAATCACCAGAATGTTTCTTACCATGACGCACATTTTAATTTAATACTCTAAAACTAAGTAAGCCCTCCATAGGGCTATCCAGTCTGTGACCCCCTGATCGGGATTCAGTATGTGATAACCAAACTTTGGGTCAAAGGTTCAATCTCTTCAGTGGTGGGAAGTCTGAAAAGGTTATCTCCGGTTCACAAAGAATATATCAGAACGGGATCAGTTCATGCTTATTCTGTGATTTCTCGTGCCAACGGTTTGAATTGTGCCTTTCCTGATACCACCAGCTCTTTTGCAAATCATCAGGGTATTTTATATGTTTGTTTATCTCTCATTCATATCACCGACACAACCGGGATTCTGGCGCTTCTGCAGTTTGACAAACAAAGGGCAGGAGGGAGGTACGGTTTTCAATTTAGTATAGGTCGGTTTTGTATGAAGAGGAGCTAAAAGCTACAAACTAACTTTACGCTAAAACAATATGAAAAAGCTTCTTCTCACTGCTTCCCTGGTCCTGGCAACCATCGCAATCTACGCTCAATATCCTGTCATAAAAGGCGTGGGCGTTAAAGTTGAGTTTAACAATCGGATCCGGCCATGGGACGGTTTCGGATTTAATTATGTGGAAACGGCCCAGACGCCCGATTATAGTGCGTACCCCCAGGAATATGGTGGCTTCAGCCTTCTCGATTCGAAAGAAAAATCAGAGATCATCGATATGGTTTTCGGTGAGGACGGACTGAAGGTAGGCCTGGTCAAAATGTTTTATGATCCGTTTCATCAAACGGTTGAGGGTGGTGCTTACGACCATGAGACCACCACGAAATATATGCGGGAATTTGTCAGGGCAGGGCTTGCCAAAACCAGGGAGAGGGGAGCCGATCTCAATATAATTACCACCCTCTACGGTCCGCCGGCATATATGACCTTGCAGAATGTGATCAGGGGAAGGGACCTGGATCCTGAGCATAAGGACGATCTTGCTGATTACCTCGTAAGCTGGGTAAAGTATTTAAGAGAGAAAGAACAATTTCCAGTGAATTATGTGTCACTTCATAATGAAGGGGAGGATTGGTCACGCTGGCCAATGGACGGCTCAGATCCGAATATCGGAAGTGGACATGATTACAATCTATATTACAGTCCGGAGCTGGTTGCTGAGATGATTAAACTCACGCATGATAAGCTTGGAGAAGCCGGCCTCAGCGATGTCGGCGTCACTCCTGGTGAAACAAGTAACTGGTATCGCTTTTCCTTCTGGGGGTACTCCGATGCTATTGCCAGCGACGAAGAAGCTGTTAAGGATCTTGGTTTGATTACATCCCATGGATTTTACAATGGGAACTACGGCAGGTGGTTTGGTGACCACAATAGTCTTGGAACGGAGATGATCAGGGAGAAAAAGCCCGACATTCATGCATGGGTAACTTCAACAAGCTGGAGTAAGATGGATACAAAGTTTATTATGGAAATGCACGATAATATTTATTCAGCCAGGGTTAACGGTATTATTCCCTGGGCAGGAATTCAACGTCCGGTAGAATGGGTAGGCGGCGACCCCAACCCGGGTTCAGCATTCATCGTTAATGAAGACAGCAGCTATTCAATCCGCAGGGGATATTATTTCTACAAGCAGCTCACCAGAGCGGGTCAGACCGGTATGGAAGTGTGCCGAACCATCTCCGACGATAGTGAAATTCCCGTGATTGCTTTTGGCCGGGGAAGGTCAGAAGGAACCGATGCCTTTGTTGTTACCAATATCAATCCTGATTATGACAAAACCGTCATCATCACAATTTCGGGCAGCAGGGCAACGTCATTCACAGCGTACAGATCAACGGAGGATGAGAAAGAACTTTATACCGCAATTGGCAGCTTTGATGTGGATAATGGTGTTATCAGCTACAGAGCGCCGGCAGGATCTGTAACAACCTTTTTTGCGGTGGCCGATGAAGGAAGTCAGAACGGAAGGCAGCGGAGGGAAATTAAGTGGGTAAACCCGGAAATTAAAGAAATGCCGGGTCTGACCCATCATGTTCTGGACAGCAAAGCGCTCGGACATGAAGTTGGATATGTTGTATGGACACCGGAAGGCTACGCGAAAAAAACAAAAAACCGGTATCCCGTCATTTATTTTCTCCATGGTGCTGGCGGCAATGAATCTGCTGATGCAGCAGGATTCTCCGAATGGGTGTCAAAAGCAATTGCATCGGGAGCTCTGCCACCGGTAATCTGTGTATTCCCCAATGGCGGAATGAGTGGCTACCGGGGCGAGGTTGAGTCGATGATCACCGAAGAGCTGATCCCGCTCATCGACAAAAGCTACAGGACAATACCACAACCGGCTTCGCGTGCTGTTGCCGGCTTTTCTATGGGAGGTGCCGGATCGGTGTACATGGCTATTATGCATCCAGAACTTTTCTGTGCCGCAGGTAGCATGGGCGGGGGTATTCGTAACAACGACGAGCAATCGCAGCAGGCCATCGAAAATGCTTTGCCTCTATGGAAAAAGAATAATTTTGGGTTCTTCCTTGTAAATGGTGAGAAGGACCGCCCGGAGTCTTTTAAAGAGTTTTCATGGACGCTCGAGACCAACGGTATTGACCACAAGGTGATGATTCTTCCCGACACGCCGCATAACCTGGGACTGTATTATGAGCGGTCGGTGCTGGAACTGATCTCATTTTTGGGGAAGCATTTGGAGAAGTGAGGGAAATAGGGAATTATGGGGTTAGGAAGGTAAATGAATATAGAATATGGAATATAGAATATCGAATATCGAATGTCGAATGTCGAATGTCGAAGGGAAGAAATACATATTACTGATGCCCCGGCAGATGGCAAAGAAGGACACAAAATCCAGGTTAGATCATATTCCCGACCGCGGAGCGGTAGCCCAATAATAGCCACGGTTTTGCCCGTGGATGGAGGTGATTGGAAGAACAACAATAGCCACGGTTTTGCCCGTGGATGTTTGGAATTGGAAGGATGCCAATAAATACAATGCGGTTTTTGGGAAATGTCCCGGTGTTGTAAGAAGGGAATGAATGTCGAATATCGAATATCGAATGTCGAATGTCGAAGGGAAGAAATACATATTACTGATGCCCCGGCAGATGGCAAAGAAGGACACAAAGTCCAGGTTAGATCATATTCCCGACCGCGGAGCGGTAGCCCAATAATAGCCACGGTTTTGCCCGTGGTTGGAGGTGATTGGAAGAACAACAATAGCCACGGTTTTGCCCGTGGTTGGTTGTATACGTAAGGCCGGCAATAACCACGTAGCGATTCCGGGCATTGAGAATTAGTACAGAAAGGTAACATCTCCGGCCTTTATCTCCGTGGAGCCATCAATGTATTTCACCCATGCCTTATATACATATACCCCCTGCTTGGCGCGCTTTCCGTTCATGACATAACCATCCCAACCCTTGTACAGGTTGCCGGAAGTATACATTAGTTCTCCCCAACGGTTATAAATGAGTAATTTGTACTCCACGACATTTTCAAAGTGAGGATGAAATACGGTGTTGTCGATCTCACCGGTCGACCAGTAACCACCGGTGGGACCCGATCCGTTCCATTTGAAAACATTAGGAAATATCAAATTTCCTTCGCCCGCGATAACCTTAATATACTTTTCCCGTGTTATGGTATCGGGACAGAAGTTTTCACTCCACACATACAACGATATATCAAACGTCCCCTCCTTTCCATAGACATAGCTGGGATTCATATCCGTCGAAAATGAACCGTCGCCGAAATCCCACATATACTTAACGGCCCGTTCTGAAGTGTTGGTAAATTTAATCACCTGGTCGGTACGGCTTGCCGAGTCGGGATAGGCATTGAAATCAGCCCGCGGGTTGGGGAATACCCTGATCAGGTGTTTGGCATCGGCATTTCCTTTAACCCCTGATACAAGAAGTTTCACGATATAGTCCTTACTGTTGTAGAAGCTGTGTACCGGCTCTTTTTCATTTGAAAAACTACCGTCATCAAAATCCCACAAATACGTTTCGGCATACTGGCTGTTATTGATGAATTTTACACTCAGCGGACTGCAGCCGGTGGTGTCCGGTGTAAATGCCGCCATTGGAGGTGGCGGAAGGATTCGGATTTTTTTTGCGATACTGTCGGAACAAAATTCACTGAACATCCTCAGCGTGATCGTAAAATCACCGGCAGTCTTGAAATCATGTCCGCCGGGTTGTTTTTCATGTGCGATATTCCCGTCGCCGAACCTCCACAGGTAGTTCCAGTTTCCGGCACTGGAGAAGTTATTTATGATGACCTCTGTAGCAGGGAAGTCCTGGATCATCGGTGATACAAAGAAATCAGCCCTTGGATTTGGATAAACATCAAGGACGTCATGAATACTATCAATGCATCCCTCAGGAGTTTTAATGATCAGATTGATCCGATATGAAGTATCCTCCGTTCCGAGATTATAAAAGGTATGGGCAACAAAAGCGGAGTCACCGGTGAAACTTGTTCCGTCGCTAAATTTCCACTTATAGGTATAGTTATTCCCCGGTGTGGTGTTGATGGACACACTTACCGGACTGCACACACCATCTGTGTTTAGATTTAGGTTCATAGCCGGAGTCGGGGCAATCCTGATATTCAATGCATCATTAAGGACGCTTTCACATGAATGATGATCAAAATTCTCTATCACTTTCCGGAGTATGTAATGGTTCATACCTGCCTTGTTATAAAGCCTGGCCTGAATGCTGTCATTGCTTATATTGAAAATCGTATCTTTTTCACCGTTCAATTCCCAGATCAGATCATAATCCAGGTCGTTTGTGCCATCTATCCCAATTAATGCGAAGGTCTCATCATCACCGGTATCGCACCATGCGGAGTCGGGAGTCAGGAATTGGGCATCCGGCGGCCGATCGACTCGTATATCAATGGTATCCTTTGCAAAGCAACCATTTAGATCGGGAAGTGTGGTGAACGAGATGATATGCTGACCGGGCCCGGCGATGGAAGGATCGAATTGTCCGTTTATGGTATCCGTGATCCCGGTTCCTGACCAGGTGCCTGATGGAGTGCCTGCCACCAGATGTATTGCTGAATGGTAATCGCATAGGGGGCCTGCAGGTACGATGGTTGCATCCGGTGCGTTCATGACAGATACAACCACGGTGTCCCAGTCACTGCAGCTGTTGCCATCGGTAATTTCGTACCGTATGATGTGGTTTCCGGCTCCCGCTACGGAGGGACTAAACTTCCCTGTTCCACTGTTCACGATACCAGATCCACTCCAGCTGCCCCCGGGATCGGCTGCAGATAAATGAAAACTTCCATCGTACAGGCAAACCGGGTTGACAGGATCGATTTTCGCGTTCGGAAAAGGAACGATCAGGATAATGGCAGTGGTTGTAACCGGGTCATTGTCCCCATTAACCGGATCGGCCGGCGGACCAGGGATGAGGGGGTCATCATAGGGGTTACAATAGTTCCAGTACCGAAGGGTGACCTCAAAGTATTGGCCGATCAGCTTATCATTGGCCACATTCATGATTTCACTGTAAATGCCCGATCCGGTAACCGGTCCGGGCAGGGTGGTGATGGACCCGTAATACGGGAAAGCTTTGGGCGTCCCATTGATGGTGACAGGACTGCCGGTCATGGTGATATCTGTTCCATATACCCACTGAATCCAGCGAGTAGCAAGGTTTGGCACATCATTTTCCTGAGGGGGTACGCAATTGAACAGGGTTACGTCGCGGAACCTGACGTTTGCTGCATTTCCGAAACAAATTGGGTAGACCGGGGGATTTATAGAGAGTTTTCCGCCATTTTGATCATCTGTATCCCAAACTGTGACGATCTGTTCCTGGGAAGAGGATGTACAGACCTGACCGTCAACGATAAGTGTTGCTACAGGATGGTAATTACACCTGTCACCCGTCGATGTGTAAGCATGTGATGCAGTATATCCCCATTCTCGTACACCGGGTGACGGATCAATGTTTACGGCATTGAATACTTCCACATTTCCGTCATCCCAGTCGTATTTAACCTGTACAGGTCTGCCGGCGTTGTTTACCCCACGGAAAGTGACGTCCCAGTTTACAGTCACTGGAGAACACAGGCGGTCGGGGGTGATATCATTGGCCTTTGCAATAATACTGCAATCCTGCGCAGACAAATGGACAGTCAGCATAGAAATCCCAATAGATAGCAGAAATTGTATTTTCTTTATCACAGCAAAAAGCTTTAACATAGACTAAAAAAGCTTGATATGCTTTTAACTCTCAATCCTTAGGTTATTCATGTTGACTCAATACATCGAACGAAGATAGGAGAGGCTGGGTTTCCTTTTAAAGGCCTAGATTTGTTAAAAATGAAGTTTTTTTGACGAAAAACTGACGTTCGTGGAAGAATATCGTACGTTCGTCAACGTAAATAACCAATTTAATAAAATCTCAAATTCTTCTTCTTATTTCTTAAATATTGGGTTGTTCAAGCATAAACTCAGAACAATATGAAAGAATGAGTGCTATGATTTACATACTAAATGGATCAGTTTTAATTGTTCCATCCATCAGATAATCTGAGGTTACATCGAGCTCATTTGCCAGCCTGGCTAACACATCGGAAGCCGGTCTGTTTTCTCCACTTCCGGCATTTGGACCAGCTGTTTAAATCCAATCCGAATAAACTTCTTTAAAAACGGAAGAAATAATTGCAAAATGTTACCCAAATTGGTAACTTTTCAGTATCTTAGCTTTACATGCGAATTATTAAAGAAAAAACCCTCACGGATTATTGCAGGTTGAGCAAGTACAAAAATGCCGAAGAGCATTTAAAAGCCTGGATATATGAAGTTAATCACTCGACCTGGAATAATGCAAACGAACTGAAATTAAAGTACAGGAATGCCAGTATCATCAATTCGAAGAGAGTGGTTTTTATTATCAGAGGCAATGAATACCGGCTTGTCGTTGATATAGAATATAAATTAAAGATTGTATTCATCGTGTGGATGGGTACCCACGAGGAGTATGATAAAATAGACGTAAAAAAGATACAATATGAAAACTAAAATATTGAAAACAGAGCATGAATATAATGCTGCCTGTGATCGGATTTATAAGCTGATTCACAGCACTGAAAATCCTATTGAACCTGACAGTCCTGAAGGTGAAGAGATTGAAATCCTTTCATTGCTTGTAGAAAAGTATGAAAAGGAGCATCATCACATGGAGGCGCCGAATCCTGTTGAATCCATTAAATTCAGGATGGAACAGATGGGTTTAAAGCAACAGGATGTAGCTCCTTTGTTTGGGGGTAAGACACGTGTGTCGGAAGTATTAAATGGAAAAAGAGCATTAACCTTAAAAATGATTACCTTACTGAACCGTTATCTCGGGATACCACTTGAATCATTAATCGTAGGGAATAAGGAAATCAAACTTCAGGATGAACAAAAAGAAAAGCTACTAAAAAGTTCATCTATCCGGGATTACCTTAAAGGATCCAGGGCTGCAATGATTTAAAGATTTTTAGTTTTATCCTGAAAAACGTTCTTAGTATGCTGCAGCTCCATTATAAAAAATTCCCGGATGAATGACATTACCATCATAATGAGTGGAAATTTTCATGATGATTATAATGGAAGTGGAAATTTATTGGTACGATTACGGGGCACGGCTTTATGACCCAACGTTGTTGGGGGTTTTTAATATAGATAATTATACAGAAAAGTATTATTCACTTACTCCATACCAATATGCTGCAAATAAATCATCAAATTTGATTGATATTAATGTGGACAGTATTTGGATTACTTATCCGTCTTCCGTAACGATATCACTTCTCCGGTGTCGGGTCTGAGAGCCGGCCATAACACTTGCAGATGAGGTAGCCAAAACAAACACGATGGCGACAGCCAGGAATTTTGTCTTATTACTTCTGATCAGACAAACCTGATGTTCCTACAATCCTAATGTTCAGATGAATATGCTCGCTACCACCCCCAGCCTTCCCGGTACTTGTGTCTGACCAGTTCCTTTGAAAAATCAAGTGCATTCACCTCTTGATATTCGGTATTGAACTGAGGCTGTTTATCAACTTTTTTATACTGGTTTGTGGTAATAAGGCTCAATTTATCATCAGGACCGATATTGGTAATTGCCATTTTCGCACCATCCCAGTCCAGTTCACGTTCCAGTCCCTGAAGACGGATAGCCAGGTTTCCCATGACTACAGTCTCGGTCAGCGGACCGGCATATCCGAAGTTGGAGGTCGCTTCTTTCCTCGAATCCGGATCTTCCTTGCATGCCCTAACCCAGTCCATTTCATGCAATCCGCCACCCAGAGGGCTTATTTCCACTCTTTCGATCGTTGCTTTGGGTTCTGCGTAATGCAAATCATAAGGCAGTACTTTGTAATCGTTGCCATAATATCCGCTGATGATTTTCCCTTTCGTTCCGATATAGAGGTTCATTCCCCCGAAGTCGCCCATTTTAACGCCGTCGGGTAATTCATCAGGTCTTGAAGGCATGATGCCGCCATCGCTCCAGATGAGTTTCATTTCCGGCATGGCCAGTCCTGGCACTCCATCACGTGCAGGGAAAGTATACTCCACTCGCGATGCCTGGGGTGCACTTTCAGTATTTACAACGGTTGAACTCGCCTGGACCCTGACAGGGTACTTTAGTTTCATGGCGTAGAATGGAACATCCATCACATGGCAACCCATGTCGCCCAGTGCACCGGTACCAAAGTCCCACCATGCTCTCCAGCTCCATGGGTGATAGGCTTCGTTGTAAGGGCGGTAGGGTGCGGTGCCCAGAAAAAGATCCCAATCCAGGTAGCCGGGGACCTTCTGTTGTTCCTTGTGGCCGCTCCAGGCCCTGGGGCCAGATCGGTCGGTTCGTAGTAACGTATACCTCCTTCACCTCGCCAATGACACCACTTCGGATAAGTTCCGTTATCTTCCTGACACTTTCCTGCGAATGCCCTTCATTGCCCATTTGGGTGGCTACTTTATATTTGCGGGCGGCCTCAGTCAGTTGCCTGGCTTCCCATACCGTATGGGTCAACGGTTTCTGAACATAGACATGTTTACCCAGCTGCATAGCCACCATAGCCTGGATGGCATGGGAATGGTCCGGAGTGGCGATCACAACGGCATCAATATCCTTCTGTTGTTCCAGCATTTTACGGAAATCCTTCCACTGTTTGGCTGAGGGATAGGTCTTAAATACGTCTCCCGCATAATCCCAGTCGACATCACAGAGGGCGACAATATTCTGTCCAACAATATTGTGCAAGGTTCTGCTTTCCTTTCCCTCCCACGCCAATTCCGGCGATATTCAGTTTGTCGCTCGGTGGAATGTGTCCTAATCCCGATACGGTGTGACTTGGAACGATGGTAAATGCCTGCGGCGGCAACTGCTGTAGTGTCGATAAAACGCCTGCGGCTCATGTTATTCAATAATTTTTTCTTCATGACTATAACTATGAGGGGTTAATCTTCTTGTCATCCATTATTGCTTATCTACAGGTACTTCTGCATCCTCTCCTTACAATAAAATTTATCATCCAGCCTGCATCAATTGTCTGTCCGCCATGATATTTATGGCAATTTAGCATTTCTTCCTTAATACTGAATGTTCATTCGTTTCTTATTTTAAATCCTACTTATCGGACGCTGTACCTGGCAGTATCCATTTCCACGCGAGCCACACAATTACTATAGTAGTTGCTATTTCGATTATGCTACAGAATAAGTAGTATTTTGTGGGTACACCTGCAAAAAGTGTAGCTGTTTGAACAAGCGTCATTATTAGTCCAGCAATAATGTTTGCCCACCGGTTGGACCTATAATTTAATATTCTCGACAGCAAAACCATTGCTATCGGTATTTCCATCAAGATTGCAGCACCTAATAAAAAACTTTCATTTATAGTCATTCCTCCCACATTTCCTGTGAAATATTGTTTTAAAAGGTTAACATCCATGAATCCCATTATGTCACAATACAAATAATTCAGGGTTACAAAAATCCACAAGGTTGAAAGCAAGATCTTTTTGTCCATTTTAATATTTTTTACAATTTACCATTGTTAAATATTATAATAATTTATTTTTCAACATCATTAAGGTAAGTTTAAGCGTTGATTTTGATCGTCAATACCTTTCGTTATTTCAGATATACCAATTTCTGTATGTAAAGTAGTTTTATTTTCTATTACCATAATTTTGCATTCTTCATCAGAAGAATCTTTATGATTGATATCTTTTTTTACAATAAAAATACCGCCTTTGATTATCATAAAGCTATCTTTCCCTTCAATTTCAAAGAATAGGCTTCCTTCAATTACATAAAAAAGTTCATACTTAATCGTATTTTATTTTCGCCTGATGTTTGTTAACCGCACAGTGATATTGTTTCAAGAATACAAATAATGTAAAGCACCATGTTGTCAATGTCCATCCACAAATCGCCGGAATGAACTTATGAATAGTTCCTGTTCTTCTATATATCCTTCATGAGCGCTATTTTCAAGTATCACCATTTCTTTGTCTGTAAAATCTGGTCCGCCGATGCTATTAAATGCATCATATCCCATTTCAATGGTATTTACCCCATCATGCTTACCCCAAATAACCATGGTAGGTATCTTAATATTAACCATTTGAGGACTCAAGTTTAATTCCAATATGTTAAATCTCTTTGCGAGATATCCTCCGTTAAAAAATATTGCCAGCGAAAGGTATGAATTCATAACGCCTGCGGCTCCAACTTCAGGTCCTTGCACTACTTGATTGGGGTCGTGACGATAAGCATTTGTTTTAACCAGGTATTCGTCATATTTGAAATAATTGTCGACTATTGTCATATCGGGAACTGTTGCACACCAGTCACGTGCTTCCGTCCAATAGTCAACACTTACGCCATTATCTATTTGATCCTGTGCGTAATCTTTAACAAACACAACTGATTTTGGAATTCCCTCAAGCAAGTTGTGTCCACTATCCATGATAATAAATCCTGCTACCTTATCCTGGTGATTACCTGTGCTTAAATAAGCACTACCTAATGCACCGCCCCAGCTTATTCCATAAAAAATAATTTTAGGATAATTGTGACGTAAATTAATTGCATCAATTACAAGGTCAAGATCCTCTACAAATTGCTCAACAGTAAATGTTTCTTTGTCTGGATTACCCTGTGAAAGACCCGATGCCCGCTGATCCCAATAGACAAAGGCATAGTCTTTCTCCAACTCTTTCGATACTGGAAGAAAAGATGACAGTGAAGCATTACCGCCGGGTCCGCCATGGATAAAAAGGATAAAGACTTTCGATTCGATATTTCCTTTTATGTAAACGGGCATTTCCGCCCCGGCATTTTTTATGAAGAAATGATCTCCAGCGTAGAAATTCTCTTTTTCACAAGAGCTTATGAAAAATGATGTTGATAGGACAAATACGAAAATAATATGTCTCATAACCGTTATTTTTTGAATTTATAGGTAAAACCCACTATTGCTGCAGCATGTGGAATGTAAGTATGATTAACCGCTGATTGCAAATAAGCTTCCGCTCCAATGTGAATGCTAAGAGGTAAATTAGCTTTCCGGCTTCCATCCCAGCCCAACAATACCGAAAAATTGGGCATAAAATGAGCGTGGCCCCAATTCGGCGCTTTTTCTACACCTCCGTCTGCTGACCTTTGATAAATCTTTCCGGCTGGAAATGAGTGCATGTATCCCGCGCCCATATCTAAATCGACGAACATGGATGAAACAGGAAACCTTGTTCCAATAGATGTTTTAGCAAATAACGCACTGTTATTCCATCGATGCCAATAGCCACCTATATCCGTATCCCAATGAACTGTAACCCACTTTTTCGATGATAGCGTATAGTCGATTCCTAGGCGCAATCCCGGATGCAATACCAATTCACCAAAGTAATCGAATTTAACTGCTACTTTTTCATTATATATTATTCGTGAGATTAGGCCTTCCTGGTCAGTATTTTTATCCAATCTCTGCTGTGCCATGATCTGGCTGTGGCATTGATTCAGTACCATCACGAAAATTGCCATAAAAATCATTCTTCGCATATTTTCTAATTATTATTTACACTAAAAATCTTGAATACTCCCCACCTTTAGACAACGATTCTTTAGAGTTAAATATGTTTTCTTTTCCGGCCAGTCTCATTCTCAAATTGATTAAAGAAGATTGAATTGATTGGAAACTCCAATGGAATATCCTCAGGGACTTGCAATCTACGACTGAAATCCGGATATTCATACAAGTTTGTCTTAAATTGACTCTTTCAGATAGTTTTGAGAAAAATGATAATTGTTCAAGAGTTTGAAAAAGGGGAGTATTCTGTAATATCTTTGAAGAAAACGCTGGAGTGTATCAGCATTTAAATTCTTATCTTTTGAGGATTGAAGTCTGATTCAATTCATGAACCTGAATATAAAAAGAAGAAAATGAAAGATTTAAAAGTACTTGCTGTATTGAAAGTTTCTCTGTTTTGCAGCATAATGATTTTGCCTTTCCAGGGCTACGCCGCCCCGCCTGACAGTCTTATCTATACCGACGCAAGTAAGTTTCAACTTCTTGGAAAAGGATTTCCCGATACCGAAACGTACTACGAACGGCTACCCGCAAGTTACAAGGACAAGACCCGCCCCCCGGTTTGGGAATTATCAAAGAACTGTAGTGGAATGGCTGTGCGCTTCCGGACCAATTCCAGGGTTATCTCTGTCAAATGGGAAGTTAAGGAAGACGTATTTATGAATCATTTTGCCCCGACGGGTATTAAAGGGCTGGATATGTACTGCCTTAAAAACGGTGAATGGCAGTTCGTAAACACAGGGCGGCCCACGGGGAAAGCAAGTTCCGCCGTCCTTATTTCCGGTATGCAGGGGAATGATGACGAATACCTTCTCAACCTGCCTTTATACGACGGATTGGTTAGTCTTGAAATTGGGGTAGAACAAACTGCGCGAATTGGAAAGCCCCAGGTCAATTCTCCCCGGAAGGGGAAGCCTGTTGTTTTTTATGGAACCAGCATCACGCAGGGCGGTTGTGCCTCCAGGCCTGGGATGGCATACACGAATATATTGTCCCGCATGCTTGATCGCGAGACCATCAACCTTGGATTCAGCGGCAACGGAAGGCTTGACCTGGAGATTGCGGAAGCGATGTCAACCATCGATGCCTCCTGTTTTGTGATCGACTGCCTGCCCAATTGCACCGCGGACCTGGTAAATGAAAAATACAAGCGCTTTTTGGAGATCATCAGGCAAAAACACCCGGAAACACCCATTCTTCTTGTAGAAAATATTGAGAACACCAGGATGTATTTTAATCAGTCAGGCTTTACCGATATACAGGAGAAAAATCTTTTGCTAAAGGGTATTTTTAAGGATTTAATACAAAACGGAGACCGGAATATCTATTATATGGAAGCGGACAAACTTGTGGCCGGTGATCATGAAGGTACTGTTGATGGTATACATTTGACCGATTTGGGCTTTTGGCGATTATCGCAGAACATGTACCCTGTCATTCGGGACCTGATCCGGTAGTCATATACAAACGGGATTTGACTGAAGTTAAAATACTTACCGGGAAGGGGATGGTGGGACAAAATAAACTATCATTTCAACGGGGAAAGGGGGCCTGCTCATCGGCGGATTTGATAATTTCTGACTGCACGAGATCAAAAGAAGAAAATGAGTTATCAAGTTATAGGTCCCTCTTATTTTACCTTTAATGATATTTGATTATATTCATTAAAAATAATCGCATGAATTTAAAACTCTTCCTGTTTCTACTGCTTTTTTCAGCTCTTCCATGGTCAATATCGGGCCAGGTAAGCCTGGTTTTGCCGCTTAAGCAACCTCCGCCCCTTGAAATCATCAATTTACCCCATATTTTGATTCGACCAGCTTCATAACTATCGGGTATTATTCGGTAATTCCATGCTTGCTGAGCTGTTATTTGTAATTTCAGACCAACTTCTATTTCAGACTTCAAATATTCCATCATAATGATAATTAAAGTAAATATGAGGCTATTTGGGCTATACAACTAATATGAAAAGTTATTTTGATAGTAATTTCGAGTAATACACATAAGGCCATAATTCCGGCCAATGGAATAATCAGGGTTTTGCCTGATTTAGAAAAGAGATGGTACCCACCTGAGAAAAGGAGAGAAATCAGAAAAGAGGTATTCAGGAACACCAGGTAAAATTCAAAAGAAAAAAGCGGGCTGATAGAAATAAGGAATAGAAAATCTCCGGCGCCGATCAGATCCTTCACTGCAGAAGGTTTTCTTAAGAATTTTACCAGAAGTGTCCCTGATACCAATAATATAAGAGCTAGTAAAGAATTTAATATTACTCTTTCACATAAAAGAACTATTGAAAGAGATGATGAAGAAATCCATAATGAAATCAGAAGCAGACAGACTAATGTTATTAGAGAAATCTTTCTCGTTCTGAAATCCTGATACCCTATCGTTCCAAGGATGATTCCTGAGAATAAAGTTAAAATTGTCTCCATAGCTTAGTCCCCCACTACTTCGACCAGGTTGTTATCCTGATCGATTTCCCATACGTTGAATTTACCATCACCATCAAAATCAACGACAGCCGTGGCTTTGGCCTTAAAACCCTCCATTCCGGCTTCCACGATTTCTATCATATAATTTGCAGAACCATCTTCGGTTACCAACTTCTCTTGTTCAAAACCGACAACTGCAAGATCACCCGAATATCTGGAATGCATATAGAAATATGATTTTTCCAGTGTCTGGAGATGCTTAAGCTGAAGCTGTGCTTCAGTAGATTTTGCCCTTGATATCAGAGGCATCAGTTTTGGGAGGGCCAATAAGACCAGTATCCCGATAATAACCAATACCACCAAAAGCTCCGGCAAAGTGAATGCTTTTGTTTTCATGATTTTCTATTCCTTTATATAAAATCTTAGATAATCTAAAAGGTAGCCTAATATTGTCCCATTCTTTTTAATTATTTATTATTAGCTTAGGTCGAAAATTAATTGCGTTATTAGGCTACTTTTATTTTTAATTTCGATTTATAAAAGAAAATTTAGTATTTCGATTTGAATAGAGGTTCTTGAATGTGGCAAAATCATTTGAATTCATTGGCAATTATAGAATCATATACTTCATAAAGGAAAGAGATAAAGGTAATTTATGCCCTGTCATATGATTAGTAAAACCATAAACCTAATTAAGAAAATGAAAAAAATATCATTGTTAATACTGATATCGTGTCTGACCTTTAACCTTATTGCCGGAATTATTGATAAGGATAAAGCAATTTTGGTAGCCAAGAATTTTTACATCGCACAAATTGATCAATTAACCGGAGAAATAAGTGGTTCTAGAAAATTTGAAGAGATAAAAGTTGTTAGCACAACTGAGATAACTGAAAAAAATATCAATTTAATATATCTGGTCAATATTGAGGATGGATGTATTATTGTATCGGCTTGTGACGCTGTTATGCCAGTCTTGGGTTTCTCACTTAAAAATGGTTATTCGGGCAAAGAGCTTCCTCTTGGCTTTTCTGCTTTATTAAATTGGTACAAAGCACAGATTCTATATGCTCTGGAGAACAATTTAGAAAAAACGGACGAGGTAGCACATGCTTGGGAAAATTATTCAGGGATTAGTTCTGGGGTATTAAAATCAGCCAACTGTGAAATCTGGCCAAAAACTTTTAGCAAAAGCCCTTTAACAACAACTTTGTGGGGACAAATAGGTTTTTATAACGAACAATGTCCGTACGATGAAACAGAAGAAATTTATACATATGCAGGCTGCACAGCCGTTGCAATGGCTCAGGTTATGAAATTCTGGAACAAACCTGCTCATGGGTCAGGATCAAAATCGTATCAGGATAGCAATAACCCGCCAAATTCTTATAATAACAACGCAAATTTTGGAACCACTACTTATAATTGGGCAAATATGCCAGATATTGCCGGTTGGGGTACTAGTTTCGAGATAGCTAAATTAATTCACCATTGTGGAGTTTCAATAAATACAGATTACGGATACAATGAATCTAGCACAGGGTCAATAAGCGTTATAGCAGATGCCCTGGAAACATATTTTGGATATTCCACCAGTGCAGAATATATTGCGAAATCCAACTATTCTAATGATACCTGGGACAATATTCTGAAAAGTAATCTGGATAAGCGTAAACCGATTGTTTATAGAGGAGACAATGGAAATGGTGTCGGTCATTCATTCGTTTTAGATGGATATATTAAAACTATTTACGAAGAATATAGCTTATATACCTATTATCATGTCAATTGGGGAGCTAACGGGAATTATAATGGATATTTTGCACTAAATGATTTAACTCCAGCAAGTGAAAATTATAATTATCATCAAGGAGCTGTTGTCAACGTAAGCCACCCCGATGCAGTTTATTCTACACCATCCCAACCATCAATTATTACAGCGGCTTGTTCTGGTCCATATTGTACAAGCAACTCTTATGAGTTTTCGATTTCCGAAATTGATTTGGCAACAGAATATGAATGGGTTGTAACTGGCTATCCCTGTGGAGCAAGTATATCGAACAGTCTAAATTATGCAACCGTATATGCAATTTTTCCAAGTTCCAATACAATAAAAGTCAGGGCAAAAAATGGTGGTATCGCTGGACCCTGGCGAACTTATCCTTTCATCGTAGAAAGTTGTGAGAATAAAAGTTCGATGTCCGAAAACTCATATTTAAAAATTAATGAGTCTAAGGAATTACGTGAAACACATGTCCAAGACTGTTATAATGACATTCAGATATTTCCAAATCCGACTAAAAATAACATAACCATAAATTTAAATGAAGCTGGTTTTGCAATCATTCAACTTATTAACCTGAATGGTGCAATTTTAAAAGAATTTAGGTCCAATGATAAACTAATTGATTTAAATATTGAAGACCTAAACAACGGAGTATATTTAGTAAAGGTTATTTCTAATCAGGGATGTATAACAAAAATAATTGAAATACAAAAGTAATTGTATTTCTATAATAAAAATTATTTTTCCGCTAAATGCGAATTATTTAAAAAAAGTAATTATATTGATAATATAAATTATTCTAAGACTTATGAAGAAGTGCTACTTTCTTTTAATTTTTTCTTTAGCATTTACATACATATCTGCACAGAATCTTTCTATTGGATTTAAGGATGGAATAGGCTGGGCAAATGCTCATTATAGGAACGATGGTGGCTTTCTATACAAATTTGATAAGAAATCTAATCTTAGGAATTCTGGTATTCTTGCTAGTTACAAGATTAAAAAGTATTTATCATTACTGACTGAAATCGATTATCAAGCAAAGGGTTTTGAATTCACAAGTCAAACCCTCGGAGGAAGTTACCATGCAGACTTTACTCTTGATTACTTATCGATTCCCTTATTCGCACAGTATCAATTTGGAAATACAATTAAATATTATGGGTATTTGGGATTATATACAGATCTTCTCATATCTGTTGAGAATCAAAATACAAGCTCGTCAACAGAGCCTGTAGGGAATATAATAAAATACGATCATAGTGATTATGATGCGAGTGTCGATTTCAATAAAGTAAATCTGGGATATTTACTCGGATTAGGTTTAAAATTTCAACTTTTCAACAATGTAAATCTTTTCCTGGACGGAAGATATATGCATGGATTAACAAGGAGCGTAAAAGGGGAACGCACTATATTCGCTTATAGAATCCCAGAGGCTCTAAAGGATATTACTCTTTATTGCATTTCAGTTAATTGGGGAGTCTATTTTAATATTCCTGGAAAATATTGAATTATTCACTTATTAACAATTAATTTGATTGATAATGTCTGTTTTGTATATAATGTAAAATACGCATTAGCAATTAATATTGTTATATCGAAGAATGATATTCTGAAATACCAACATGAAAATACCAATTTAGGATATTAGTAAAAGATTCCAAAAAATAGTTATTAATAATCCAAACATCATCAAAACCTTCATTTTAGTGAAATGTTCTCTTGGAATCATTTATCTTGATTTTTCCTCCGGGTCCTATGGATTCTGAGTAACTTTCCGAAATTAAAATCGATTCTCATTGCAAAAAATGAATTTATGTATTGAAGGCCTTCGGAATTTTGCGAAGCTCCTTGACTTATTTTTTAAGCTGACAATCCTTCTTATCTCATTGTAAAGAAATTAAATTCAATTTTATGACCAAATCAAAGTAAGCCTTCGGCCTTGCACGTCTTTCAAGTTTGAAAAAAAATTCAAAAAAGATCCAAAAAATTCAATAATTCCTGGAGATTCGTTGGATTTGGTTGGATGTTCTTTGGAAGAGATGCAACTATTCTAACAAAATCCGACTATTGTTGGAGATTCGTTGGAGTTTCCCGGAGTTTTTTGGATGCCTTCCATTTGTGCGGTAATAGTTCCGCCAGGTCTTTGCTATAGTCGTTGTTATATTCCGGTATCCTTGTAAGCACATCAGTTAACCATTCCCGGGGATCTACATCATTGGCTTTGCAGCTTCCGATAAGTGAATACATAATGGCAGCATTCTCTGCGGCATCATGATTGCCACAAAACAGATAGTTGCGCCGTCCGACCGCCAGAGGACGTATTGCATTTTCGATCCCATTGTTGTCGATCTGGTAACGCCCGTCCAGGTGATATCTTGATAAGCGGTGGAACAACGCGTAAGTGTAAGACAAAGCCTTATTCATCCTGCCTTTGGGTAAGGTTTTAGGATAATAGCTGACGATCCATTTCTCGAAAGCAGTAAGTATTGGGTAAGCCAGCCTCTGACGCAAGGCCGCGCGCTGATCATAATCCATCTCCTGGTCTGAGGCCATGGATTCAACGTTATATATCAAGCCGATTTGTTTGAGGGCATACTCTGCCCCTGACTTATCCTCCTTCAAAGCCTCGGTAAACTTCCGCCTGGCATGCGCCCAGCAGCCTAATAGCAATACCCCTTTCTTATTCTCGTAGATAGAATATGCCTCATAACCATCCGTCTGAACGGCTCCCTGATAATTATGTAATAAATCGATCACTACTCTCTGGGCCCGGGACCCTTTATCATAATGAAAAAATACCAGGTTTTCCATTACCGATCGAACCACCCAGAGGTAGGCTTTAACCGTCCGTTTCTTTGCGTTGTTTATCACGGGAACTGTGCTCTCGTCTACCTGGATGTAATCACAGGCCAGTACCAACTCCCGGAGACGGTAATATAAAGCACGAAGAAGATCACAACTACCCTGGAACCATCCATTGACCGTTGATGCAGGCAAAGAGAAGCCACATTGTTTCAACATTTCTATCTTCCGGTGAAACGGGATGTGATAAAGGTATTTGCTTAATTGCAGTTCAGTAAGCAGGCTTGCGCCGGCATTACTTCGTGGCAGGGGCAAAAGCGGAAGAACAGCGATTTTTACATTTTTTTCCTGCACCTCACCTTCGGCCTCTTCCCTTTGTTGCTGAAGTTCCTTTTTAAGCACATATTTTGGACGGATGATCTGCCGAACATACAGCTCTCCAGGCTTATGCTCTAAAGTTTCGGTGATCTCTTCCCCGATGCGGATCCAGTTCTCATCTATACCTTCAGGCTCAATCACCTCTTTCTCACGTCGCAGATAATCGGGCAACGGGAGACGAACCGGCTGTTTCTTGGGTTTCTCCGGCTTCTTGCGCTCATAGGAAATGATCTCTTTTTCTGCTGATTCAATGACTTTCTTTTCCTGGGGAAGGACATCCAATCCGTCAAAGTCGATGCGGCGTTGATTGGGATCTTCAGGTATGAACTTTTCACTTGAAGCTTTCCAGAACTTCCGGCGATACCAGGCAAGCTGGTCGATAAGCTGCTTGATCTTATCGTCTTTTTCCTTGATTACAGCCTCATATCGCTCATTTTTCTTCTCCAACCTCTCCAGGGCCCCGTCATCTATTTTTCGCAGCCTGGAAAGCTCCTGATACAGCTCATCACGCTCCTGTAAAAGTGTCTCAATTAACCTATCCTGTTCTGACGTGTTCACGCGCTGTATCCCTTTGTTTATCGAGCATGAAGATAAACAAAGTATGTTAAAAAGCCAAGAAAAAAGAGCTAAGAAATGGCCGGAACAGACACTTTTTTCCGGAGTTTTTTCTGTCGGATTTTTACGCTCTCAACCATCATGATCAGATCCTGCCAATCGATCACAAGCGAGGTGGTATTTTCGTCAAATGCCGGCAGCTTAAACCTGCCGGATTCCAGCTTTTTGTGATAGATCACCAGCCCGGCGTATTCCATGTGCAGGATCTTCATGATAGTCTGGTTGCGGTTGACAAAAATAAATACTTCGCCGCTGCGGACATCCCGGTGCATGGCATCGGTGACAATACCGCTTAGAGTGTAAAAGCTTTTTCGCATGTCCACCGGTGCCGGATACAGATAGTATTTAAGGGATTTGTGAAGATGGAACATGCAACTAATCAAATAAACGGATTAGTGCACGAAGATGATCCAGGTCCAGATCCTGCTTTATGCGCAGCTGGGTACCATTCGGATATACCAATTCAAGCAATGCCCCATCCGGATCTGTCACTATATGATTTCTTGATTGTCTTGAACTGCTGCCGGGTTTACCATGTAATGCAGGTGATGGAGATTTTACGATTAAAGGGATAAACTCCTGCTTGGTCCTGCGTAATTTCTTGCGCCAATAATGAAAAGTGGAGTGAGCGATGCCCTGGTTATAACAAAAGTCCTTTATTGAAAGTCCTGATTCTTGTTGCTGCCTAATCAGCTCTGAAAATTTTGATGCTTTATCCATTTAGTTTTTGAGGCGAAAAATAACCACCTCTTAAATCCTGGACAATACGGGGGAGGCCGAAGGCTTACCTTCTTTGTCAATTATACTCTCTTGTCTGTCAGATTGTGTCCAGTCCCGTCACCTCCAACAATGGTATATATTTTTCCTTTATTAATCTATAAATTTAAGTCTTGCAAGACTTTATGCTCGCCAAAAGATTTAGAAATATTGTTAATTTTTGGATGCATGTCCATTTCATAATAATGATAGTAAAGCCAATATTGCTCCTACAATAGTCGAAATAACGGCAACTGTAGCGGTAACAGGATGGGTAATAAATTCTCCAAGTCTAATAATAAAACTTCTACTTTTTACTTTTAGCTTATTTTCAGGAACTTTTTGGATTATCTCCAATAGAAAATTTACTTTACATCTCAATGATTCGAGTATTTTACTGAAATTTAAGTCTTTGAATGCTATTGCTTCCTGAGGTAGAGTTAAGAAGTTACCTTGTAAAATACCTTTGTTGTTGGATTTAATCAGATGATCGAGTTGAGGATCATTTTCATAATTGTCACCATAGATATTTTTTATCAACTGGTTTATATTATATCGTCTATCTAATGGAACATTTATAAAATCTTTTCCATTTTCATCTATTAAAACTTTATAACGATGTTCTATAGCCTCAAAACTAAAATGTACATCGTTCATATCCCAATGTAACCAGTTATAGTTTCGGTGACTTTTTACGAAAGCGACAAAACCCTTAATTAGACGTTCTTCCAAAAAATCATAATAATTTGTTATTTCATCCCAGACAATTTTTGCTTTTTCGGCCTCATGATGTATAGCAAAACATTCATTGAATTTACCATCTAAAGATTTTACAATGATGGCAATTATCCTAGGGGTGGCCATACCGCTTTCATTATCATCTAAATCTTGCCGAGAATAGTGTATAACCAATGATTCACCCGGATTATTCAGAAATGACTCAAAAGTAGTGATTGCCGATTTCTTCTGAGAATTTGCCATTTTATTTCTTTTTCTTTTTGAATTTTATTCCAGAATTGCACAATTGAAACTGTAAACATTCCGAACATAAATCACGAGTGTCTATTTTCTTGAACATTTGGTCTCTTATTGAATCTGCGGCACATCTAATTTTTTCCTGAGTATCATCTAAATGACTAGTGTCTAATACTTTTGGTGGCAATTGTTTGTTGTTTTCTAAATCATAGATTTGAATGTAATCAGCAATTTCACCTGTTAGTTCTTTGTGGCCTAAAGCGTATAAGCACAACTGGTCATAGGTTACCTTCCTTTTCTGTGCATCCTCATTTGATTTAAATTCTATTATCGTTGTTTCATATTTCCCTTCATATAATTTCTTTCGTATTAAATCAATGGTTCCAGTAACAATAATGCCCTCATCAAGGCTTAGCTGGATATCCTGTTCAACATATTCAATTGCTTTAAATGAATCTTTATTCTTTTTATAATATTCTGAAATACGCTCTTTGACCAAGTCTTTCATTTCCTCAAGGATTATTGATTTGCCCAAATATGGGAAGTGAGATTGGTTTTGGGAAATGGCAATTGCTTTTTGTTCGTCTATGTCTTCTCCTAGCATACTTCTTTTATGAATCTCCATTAAGCTATTATGCAAAGACCTGCCAAATCCCATTCTTTGGTCAAGAGGATATGTAAAACCATACATTGAAACTAGCTTAAATCTATAAGCGCATTCAAAGAAATCCTTTAATACACTAAAATTTAATGTAATTGTAACCGCTTCTTCTTTTAGGGCTTGGCTCTATTCTTCTAAGATTATTGTAAGAGGGAATATTTGTAACTATTTCATCAGAATTAGATAATTCGTCCACAAATATTGATGGTTTTCTATATAGTTGATTATTCTTATCAGGTGCCCGTGAAATAAAAAGGTACTTTTGAGCTCTAGTTATAGCCACATAAAATAATCTTCTTTCATCTTCAATATTTCCAATATATCTGTCTTGATTTATTATAAGTTCAGGGTTCAAAAAGTGCCATTCACTTAACCCACCAGGTTTTTTTGCTGGCAAGTAGTTTTTGTTTAAGCCAGGTATAAAAACTACTGGAAATTCAAGTCCTTTAGCCTGATGCACAGTCATTATTTGAATAGCCCTGGGTGTTTTATATGGATTGTTTAACCAACCTTCAGGGTAGTAGTCTACAGCTGCATATTTAATGAAATTTAGAAAATTGAATAAATGAAAGCTTGGGGGCGAACTGTTAAAATTTATTTCCTCAAAATCATTTATTACCTGGCTAAACTTCCCGAGATTATACATAATAATCTCAGCCTGTATTTTATCATCAAAATTTTCTTCAGTAATTTCTGATTCTTCAATAAAGTCCCAAAATATTTTTTGTAAACTATACGACCAAATTGGCCTACCTTTCTTATCGATATATTTGCCTGGTGCTTTTTCTTTTAAGCTATTTATTGCATTACGAAGTTTAGTTGCATCAATTTTATTATCAGGTATCGTCGACCATAATTCTTTTAATGTTCTTCCATCAATTTGCTCATCTAAAAAATGAAATATTCCCACTGCGGCTTTCACCTCATGTCTATCAAATAATTGATTAACGCCAGCAGTGATATATGGTATTTTTAAGGAATCGAATAATTCTGCAATAGATTCTGTTTTACTCCAAGTGCGTAATAAAATCGCAAAATCTGAATAGTCCAACCCTCGCTCATCTTCATTCTCATCGTCTTTGAATGCAACGCCAATGAGATTTTTGATAGTATCAGCTATATATTTATTTTCTTCTTCAATATCATCAAACTCATTAAAAAGGACATCTTCATTCTTAACAAATGTTTGCTTCTGTGCGGATTCCATTGACTTAGAAATCCTAGTGTTGCTTGAAATTATTGTTTCAGCGAGTGAAGTAATACCTTTAGAACTTCTGAAATTTTCTTTTAAAACTACTTCATTTGCAGGAGAATATTGCTTGAGGAAGTTTTTAATGAATTCGTTGTTACTACCCCGCCATTGATATATGTTCTGGTCATCATCTCCAACAACCGTAATTATTGGATTAGCACTTAGGTATAGTTGTTGAATTAATCTTTCCTGTATTGGATTAATATCTTGGTATTCATCAACTATCAAAAATTTTAAATCTCTATTTATTTTTTTGTATAATTCACCTTTTTCAAGAAGTTTTTCATAGGCTTCTGTCATTATCATTGTAAAATCAAAATAGCAATTATCCTTGAGCAACTTTTCATATTTACTCTTTGCTATTTTAATGTTCTTTGTTAATTCTCCATTTATCTCAGATTCCCTTATAATATTCATTAACTGGATAAACCTACCTGTATCAACAAAAATTTTCATGCAAACACTATCATTACCTATTTTGGTAATGTCCTTCATACCAATATTCTCATAGTTTTTATCGACAAATAGTCTTAGCTTGATGTCATTAAGCACCGAGAACTTATGATACTGATATTCATTATCTTGTAAAGCCTTTAGACACCAACCATGAATAGTACCAATATACATATCAGCTAGTCCACGAGTGTCTTTTACTTCTGCATCTTCTTTAATAAACTTTAATATTTTGTTCTTAAGTTCTGCAGCAGCTTTTCAGTTAAGTAAAAGCAATTATATTTTTTGGCTCAATATCCGGATTGTTCTTTTTATTTAATAAAAACGCAACTTTTGCAGCTATTGTGCTTGTTTTACCAGAACCAGCACATGCAATGATTCTTAAATTTGAATTGTTGCTTATAATTGCTTCTCGTTGGTTTTTTGTGAAATTGAGCATAGTATTATTTTTTTTGCATTACCACAATATATTCATGATTCATTAAATCATTTGAATTCCCTGTTACTCCAGTCGGACTATTGCGACGAGGGAGCCTTTTACTTGAAATATTTCTTTCAAATGTATGCTTGTGAGTTAATCCATTTTCTTCAAAAAAATCTTTATAATAATATGAGTAGGTAATGTAACACCTCTGACACATCTATTACTGACTACATAACAAGCAACCCCCTTTTTACTCAATGATTTCGAGATATTTGAGATGGAATTATAATAATCATTATAAAATGAATAGACATCATTAGCCCTTTTTTTATCAATCTTAGAGATTCTATATAAACATTCATTGAGTGCTTTACTGACAAATTTTTCTTCGTTTTCCGTTTTTTTACCACCCATCAGTTCACTATCAAGTTTATTTGAATTCGGAACATTAAGCCACTGATTTGTTAATCTTGAAAATTGGCCATAAGCAACTGTTGTTTGTGAATCCCCATATGGTGGGGATGTTAATATAAAATCAATTTCAGAATTTTTTATTATTTCAGTAGGCATTATGTTTACAGTATTGAAATCATAAATCTCGCTTTTGGAATTATTGTTCTTTCTTTCAGTGAATTCAATTAATCCGCTCCTATTTCTTGATAAAATACTCTCAAAGGTTGTAAAAGTATCGGGTTTGAAAGTCTTAATTTTCTGACTATCCATTTTATAAAGTTTATATTCATTTTTTCTTGTCCATGAACATTCACGGATAGTTTGGCTGAATGCTACCGTAAAAAACTCTTGTACATGAATATTATCTATTTCATCTATATACTGCTTGATGATAGTCAATCTGAATTACAGGTTTTGAAACCAGTAATCAATATTTGAAAACTTTGACAAACTACAGAGTCCCTTTTAACGATTCCAAATCTAAACTGAAATAAAAAGTCATAAAAATCTTTAATATATAAATCAATTGTTTGCTGTTCAATTAATCTGGTTTTCACACGAGAGATTAATCTTGCAAGCGGATTTAAATCCGTTCCTATTGAATCAACTCCCGCTAAATTAGCTTCAACTAGTGAAGTTCCACTTCCGCAGTACGGGTCAAACATAGTTTAGATTTTTTCCCGAATTCTTTTAAAAGCTGCTCTGCAACTTGTGGTACAAGCATAGCAGGATAGGTATGGAAACCATGTGTTGCATAGTTGGTTTCGGATTTAAAAAAATTCCAATCTTGTTTATTATTATTTGTAAAAGTCATTAATCTATTGAACTATATTTTATAAAATCTAAATGTACAAAACCAAAACTTAATTGAAAGGCGTGTTGTCAAAAAAAGCAAGTGTGTGGCAGAGCAGTGATGGTTGCAGGGATGGGCTGCCACACTCTTCTTTGTGGGTTAGCTATACCGATTACCGATCACCACTTACCACTTACTGATTACCGATT
>CAWELH010000006.1:0-495300 GCA_963809925.1 uncultured Bacteroidales bacterium | reverse complement strand
TTTTCGTATCTTTACTTCCCAATACATTTACCCAGCCATGCAATCGCGAATTCTGACGACCTACGTCATTGACCTCGTGCTTTTATTTGTGTCCTTCCTTCTTATGGCCGTTTATAAGCAAGGCACGCCAAATTACCTGTCGTACCGGTATCTCACCGGTTTTGCCGTACTCATCGCTTCCTGGACCGTTTTTTCCTTTTACTTCAAAAAATACCGCTTCCGGCTGCCGCTATTCCCTCGGTAAGATCCTCCGCCGTATCCTCTATGCCAACTTCTCCGCCCTGTCGGTGCTGGCCATCGTCATGTTCGCACTTAATGTCTCCGGATACAGCCGCCTGATGTTCTTCGGTACCGTCACCATCTGCACCGTTCTTGAGCTGCTCCTGGCCAACCTTTATTTCTTCCTGATCCACACGCGGGACAACCGTACCGACCTCTACAACCCGCCACCGAGAGCCTACGAGATCCGGAAAGCCAACGAAGCCATAAACTTCCGGGATATTTCTCTTTCAAACGATATCGTCCGCGAAGCCCTGGTCAGCGAGTGCGGTGATGAAGCCTACAAATTTATCAGCCGCTTCTCCAACTACGAAGACCAGAAAACGCTGTTCCTGGCCACCACAACGCGCTTCAATATCCAGTTCCAGCCCGATAACTATTTCCTGCATGTGGTGAACCTCAAACGGGTGAATGACATCCAGTACATCAACAAATTCTTTGAAACGGTTAACCGCAAGCTTCCCTTCGACGGCACCTTCATCGGCTTCGCAGAAACCAAGAACCAGCGTAAACGCCGTATCATGAAGAAGTTCCCGCCGGTGTTCAATGGTATCTACTACTTCTTCGACTTCCTCCTGAAACGCGTCTTCCCGAAATTCAAACTCACAAAAGGTCTTTACTTCCTCCTCACACGTGGCGAAAACCGTGTACTTACCCGTGCTGAGATCCTCGGTCGACTGTATTCCTGCGGATTTGCCGTCATTGAGGAACAGAATATCGACAACTTATTCTATTTCGTCGTCAAAAAGGTGAAGGAACCGGCGTACGACATGAATCCCACCTACGGACCTTTTATCAAACTCCACCGTGTGGGCAAGGGCGGACGGATAATCAAGGTCTACAAACTCCGCACCATGCATCCCTTTGCCGAATACCTCCAGGAATACGTGTACATGAAGAATGCCCTCCAGGAAGGCGGGAAATTCAAAGACGACTTCCGTATCTCCACCACCGGCAAGATCATGCGCATGTTCTGGCTCGACGAGCTGCCCATGATCTTTAATGTCCTCAAGGGCGACCTGAAAATCGTCGGCGTCCGTCCCCTCAGCCGTCAATATTTCGAACTCTACGATGAGGAACTCAGGCAGAAACGCATCCGCTATAAACCCGGACTCGTCCCACCCTTCTATGTCGACATGCCCAAAACCCTCGACGAGATCCAGGATTCCGAACTACGATACCTCGAAGCCTACGAGAAACACCCCTGGCGGACGGATTGGGTGTATTTTTGGAAGGCGGTGGGGAATATTGTCCTTAAGAAGGCAAGGTCTAATTAAGAAGTTATGAGGTTATGAGGTTATGAGGTTATGAGGTTATGAAGTTAGGGAGTTAGGATGTTAGTGGGGTATTGAACTACGTAAGTTCATAAGGCCCTTTCTACGTAAACTTATGTGCCCTTAGGTGCCTTATGTGGTTCAGTACCTCACCCCCTCCCAGACCATCTTCTTCCCAAACCCCAGCCGGTTATCCGTCATCTTCATCATCGATGGCCGTAAGATCCACAACGTCGTATCCATGAATGCAGCATAAGGGAATCGTTTCAGGTACAGCTTGCGGGCCCTGACTGCCACAGCACCGGTGGGACGAACCATCTCAGCCTGTAGCTGGATGCCGCGTATCTTGCCGATAACGCGGGTTTCGAGGGCGATGGATGCTGCTACTACCGGACCTTCTTCCAGGTCGCTGACATGCCGTGTGCCGGCATCGGAGGTAAGTACGAAATAATTCTCCTCCGCCGAGTAGGCATAGAAACAGCTGGCGCACCAGGGAATATTCCCTGCCGAGGTGGCAAGGGTAAGCACATGATGCTGGTTGATAAAGGTGACCATCCGTTTCGGGGGCAGGAGCATGATTCGTAGTTTAAAGCTTGCCGCTTTGCTGCTTCACAATCCTGGCAATATACTTGCCGATGATGTCGAACTCCAGGTTCACCACCGTGCCGGCTTTGATCTCGTGGAAGTTGGTCATCTCATAGGTGAAGGGGATGATGGCCACCTCGAAGGAGCGGAGCTGTGAGTTCACCACCGTCAGACTCACACCGTTCACCGACACGGATCCTTTTTCCACCGTGACGTAATCGTCCTGCAGCGGATCGTACGCAAAGTGGAAATACCAGCTTCCGTCGGCTTCACGCACCTCTTTGCATACGGCAGTCTGATCCACATGTCCCTGCACGATGTGCCCGTCGAGTCGACCGTTCATCAGCATGCTGCGCTCGAGATTCACCCTGTCGCCCACCTTCAGCCGGCCGAGGTTCGATTTTTCAAGCGTCTCCTTTATGGCCGTCACCGTATAGTCCTTTGCCGTCTTCCTTACCACAGTCAGACACACCCCGTTGTGCGATATGCTCTGGTCTATCTTTAGCTCATTCACAAAGGAACATTCAAGCGTAAGATGCAGGTTCTCCTGGTCCTTTTCAAGCTTTACCACCTTTGCGGCTTCTTCTACTATTCCTGAAAACATGGTCTGTACATTTAGTTTGCTGCGAAATTAGGAAATTTACGGTTAGCGGCAAGGGATCGTGCTCAGGGTTTTGAGTTTTGTGTTTCAGACAAATTTTCAAGATTTGGCTGCGTTGTTTCAATTGTATGCTATCGACCAAGTGTATGCTATCGACGAATTCCATTCCCTACCGCGAAGCGGTTGCATAATAGTAGCCATGGGTTTGGGTGGTTCAGGTGCCTGTGCGGCGGCTTACCCATGGATGGAAAAATAATGAATATGACGTTCATTATATGCATCTCCTGCTGATCCCCAACTGCGTCAACCGTAGCTTCAGCGAAGGAGGACATCGTCCACCGTAGCTTCAGCGAAGGAGGACATCGTCCACCGTAGCTTCAGCGAAGGAGGACATCGTCCACCGTAGCTTCAGCGAAGGAGGACATCGTCCACCGTAGCTTCAGCGAAGGTGGATTAATGAGAACCGAGAGGCCGGAGGTAGATAGGGTAATGATTATATGCCCTCCAATCACAAACAACCACGGGCAAAACCGTGGCTATTTTTGGGCTACCGCTCCGCGGTTCTGCGGATAGACCGGCTCTGCATTTTCTATCGCTATCGCTCTCTGCCACCTACGGAGGCATCCTTATTACGAACCTCGCCGCCTCTCCTCCCCGCTACCCCTGACCCCCGAACGGGGAATCCCCTCGCACCACTCGTTCCTAAAATCCAACAGTCACCAAGATGTTCTCAGATTACGAAACTCCTCCCTTCGAAATTCGACATTCGTTATTCGATATTCGACATTCATTTAACTCCCTAACTTCATAACTCCATAACTCCCTAACTCCCTAACTTCCCCCTACGCCTTCATCAACGTAAAAATAAACGACGTCCCCTTATCCAGCTTGCTCTTCACCGTAATCGTCTGGTTATGGGCTTCAATGATGTGCTTTACAATGGAGAGGCCGAGGCCGGTGCCGCCCTGGTCGCGCGACCTGGATTTGTCGGTACGGTAGAAACGTTCAAAGATACGGGGGATGTCATCGTCCGAAATGCCGATGCCGTTGTCGGTGACATCGATGAGGACGTTCGCGCCCATGTCCATGATGGATACCGAGGTCCGGCCGTTTTTCTTCCCGTAATTGACGGAGTTCACCACGAGATTGTTGATCACCTCCTGCATCCGCTTCCTGTCGGCGATGACTTTGACGGGCTTGCTGTAATTTCCGCCGAAGGCGAGCTTGATGCCCCTCGACTTCGCCTTGAGATCAAGCATGTCGAACGATTCCTCCACGAGCGTCACGATATCGAAAGCCTCCGGATGCAGCTTGAGCTCACCCGACTCAAGGCGCGAGATGGACTCGAGATCCTCAACGATGGAGATCATCCTGTTGATGCTCTTCTCCGTCCGCTCGAGGTAAAGGCGGTTGATCGACGGATCCTCAAGACCGCCGTCAAGCAGCGTGAGGACGTAGCCCTGAATATTGAAGATGGGCGTCTTCAGTTCATGGGATACATTGCCGACGAACTCTTTCCGGTATTTTTCGAGCTGCTTCAGCTTCTTGATCTCCTTGGACTTCAGGTCGGCCCAGTCTTCAACCTCCCTGTTGATGCTGGAGATGAAGCCGGAACGGTCGATCTGACGCCTTAGCTCTTTCTGCGAAACGTTGAACTCATGGATGGTTTTATATATCGGCTGAATTTTTTCGAGTATAAATCCTGACAGTGTATAGTAGATAATGAGATAGGTCACGATGAAGAAAATGACCAGGGCCACAGGCAGCAGCATCCACGGCTTTTCCGTGTTGTAATATTCCAGCAGGAAAAACGTCCCGCCAAAAAGCAGCGAGACAAGTATGGCAATATACGCCGCCAGCTCTCTAGGTGATGATGATTTCATGATTTTCAGGAAATTGATCCATCCCAAAATTAATGAAAATTCAGGGATGCGTTGTGCTCATGACAGAAAGTTGTTACGCCGCACCGGCAATCATTCAGTGATCTACCTTCGCTGACCGCGTGCCGCATTGGCTTTAGCGGTGGCGCAAGCTTCGGTGGACGCAGGCCAATAATCCGGGCATATGAACGTTGTAATTTTTTCGATTTGATATTAACAGATCTTGGGAACACGTATGAAACCCCTCCGGGGTTTAGGGAATCGAGAGCGTTTCAACCACGGACGTAACCGTGGCTACTATAATTTTACCGCTCCGCGGTAGGGAGTGGTTCAAAGAAAATTGTCGCAGGTCAAATCACATTATATTGAACTTAAATTTTAATCGATCTACCCTCCATAGGATACTTTACTACAACTTATGTGACCTTATGTGCCTTATGTGGTTCAATAAAAGTAATTTGCGGTGATGTCCTGGAGAGATCGGGATGGGAAATGTTTTAAACCCCTCCGGGGTTTGGGCAATCGAGGGCGTTTCAACCACGGACGTGACCGTGGCTACTATAATGTTACCGCTCCGCGGTAGGGAGTGGTTCAAAGAAAATCGTAGCAGGTCAAATCACGTTATATTGAACTTAAATTTTAATTGATCTACCCTCCATTGGATAATTCACGGCAACTTATGTGAACTTATGTGCCTTATGTGGTTCAATAAAAGTGATTTGCGGTGATGTCCTGGAGAGATCGGGATGGGAAATGTTTTAAACCCTTCCGGGGTTTAGGCAATCGAGGGCGTTTCAACCACGGACGTGACCGTGGCTACTATAATGTTACCGCTCCGCGGTAGGGAGTGGTTCAAAGAAAATCGTAGCAGGTCAAATCACGTTATATTGAACTTAAATTTTAATTGATCTACCCTCCATTGGATAATTCACGGCAACTTATGTGAACTTATGTGCCTTATGTGGTTCAATAAAAGTAATTTGCGGTGATGTCCTGGAGAGATCGGGATGGGAAATGTTTTAAACCCTTCCGGGGTTTAGGCAATCGAGGGCGTTTCAACCACGGACGTGACCGTGGCTACTATAATGTTACCGCTCCGCGGTAGGGAGTGGTTCAAAGAAAATCGTAGCAGGTCAAATCACGTTATATTGAACTTAAATTTTAATCGATCTACCCTCCATTGGATAATTCACGGCAACTTATGTGAACTTATGTGCCTTATGTGGTTCAATAAAAGTATTTTGCGGTGATGTCCATGGGTAAACTACCCGGCAGTTGGGGTATGACGGAAATCACCTCCCCGCCTCCCTCAAAAACACCTTCCCCACTTCATCAATCACCCCTTTGATCTCCCGGAATTCATAGCCCGTTCTCTCACGGATCTTCTGGTTGGAGAACCGGTTGATGCTGCGGCCGGCATTGACAGCTTCGCGGGTGATCACACGACTGGTACCAAACAGGGATCTGAAAGCATCCAGTCGCCAGGCGATCGATGCCAGGAAAGGACGGGCCTCCGTCGACGGGGCCGTGACGCGCAATGCGTCGGCGATCATGGTGAATACATTTTTGTACGACAGGTTTTCCGAGGAGATGATAAAGCGTTCGGCGGAGATGTCGGCGTCCATGAGGATACGCATGCAGTTCACCACATCATCGACCCACACATATCCGGTGACGCCGTTCATATAGTAGCGCAGTCCGTGATAGATCTCCGAAAACATCTTCGACGAACTCTTCCCCCATGACCCGGCGCCAAGGATGAAGGAGGGATTTACGATCACCGCATTCAGCCCTTCCTCGATGCCTCGCCAGACCTCCATCTCGGAGGTGAACTTGGAGATCGAATAGCTTGAGTGCATCTTGTTGTGGACCCACATCATATCCTCCGTAACCGGTCCGCCGAGAGGATTCGAGCCAAGTGCAGCGGTGGAGCTGACATGACAAAGCTTCTCTACGCCATACTCCAGGCATGCATTGACCACATTGGCCGTACCGTTCAGGTTCCCGGTAATGAGACTTGCACGTTCACGCGGATCGAAAGACACGATGGCAGCGGAATGATAGACCCTTCGTACTCCTGCCATGGCTTCATCGAGCGACTCGGGGATCAGGATATCGGCATCCACCCATTCGATCTTCCCGAACAGTGCTTCATCCTCTTCCGCATACCGGCGAAAAACGCGGCGTACCTCGTCCACGTCCGATTCCGGCCGCCGGATGGCTCTGACAGGCTGATTGTCTTTTACCAGTGAATAAAGGAGATGGGAACCGAGAAGCCCGGTGCCGCCGGTAACAAGGATCATGGAAATTATTTTGATGTAAAGCTATGAAATTATTTCAGCACTGGAAAGCTGATCTGTACGTCAGGAAAAAGTCAAAATCCGAAATTCATCCCCATGCTGAAAGTCCCGGTCTTACCCCTGTAAAACTCAGGCAGGTATTCCTCTATGTAACTTTCTTCACCCGTAACATTCCGCCAGGAATAGCCGATCCTCAGGTAGCCGTCGTTGATGACCTCCCACGACATATTCAGCGCGTATTCGTCCGATTGCCACACTATGGGTGTGAAGGGCCTTATACCCAAACGGTCGGTACCCAGTGCCGTATGATCCGGACCCTTAATTATACCTGTGTAGGATGCACCGATGTCGACATTCCGCCAGGGCCTGAAACCAAGGCTGACGTAAATTTCTTTGGCATTGTCGGTGAGGTAATGGCCAAGATTGAAGCGGTTCGACTCAAAGGTGATGGTAGGAACGTAATGTTTGTAAGTAAGAACGTTGGTCACCGTGTATTCCACGCCGGCATAAGTGTTGGGAATGAGATCGCTGAAACGGAACCCGGTCTTGAAGCTGTAAAAATTGAATTCGTCGGGATCAAAAATACGGTGCACCGCCAGCTCGTCGATAAACAGGCTGGCATAGAGATGAGTATATTTAATATTATGACTGGAGACATCGAAGAAGATCTGCGAATTCATGTTGTCGATCCCCGATTGAAGCGTGTGGTCTACGGCTTTGTAAAACATCAGAGGGATCAGATAGGCCGCATGAACGTTGTCGTAATCGTAGATGATGCTGTTTCCCGCCGAAATATGGAGACCTCTCACCGGCATCACCGTGATCAGGTTTGCAGCCATGAATTTTTTATGGTATACCTTCCGGTAGTTCAGCCCGTAGCTGTTGTTAACATAAAACGACCGGCTGCTGTCGACCACCTGCGAGGTGAGCCATCCGTGAACGTACCGGAATTCGAGCCATTTCACCGGTTTCAGGTAGAGGAAGATATGTGCGAAGGAAGGGCTGCGGCCCGAATAGATGTTGCTGCCATGGTAGTTGGACCCCCACTGGAAATGGTCCTTTACAAGGCCCACGCTGCCCTTTCCGAAGTCGTAGGTTACGCCGCCGCGTGACTCCCAGTAATCGACCCTCCCGCCGCTGAAGGCTTTGAAGTTGGCCCCGCCGGGATTCTGATTCAGGTACTCCGGCTGTGTAAGTCGCTCACTCTCATGATTATCGCGAAGGCTCCCATAAATACCGAACTTCCCCATGGTCGCCCATCCTTCAGCCCCGTTCCACCAGTGCCAGGCCATACCGTTTCCGTTAAACCAGGCATCTCCGCCACCGATGGGATTGACCGTGACGGCAAAGCTACTGTCGCGGTAATAGAAAAGATCCGGTCGGCGTTTAAAATCCTTATTGACGAATACTTCCTTATTGAAGTCGCGGAGAAAAAACGCCAGTTCCTTCTGTTGGCGGTCGTTGAGTACCGTAGGATCCACCGAGGTCAGGAGTTGTGAGATCTCCATGCGGCTGCGTGGAAGTGTGGCCGTGTTCAGGTCAACCAGCTTTTCGTTTGCCAGTTCCTGCAGGAAGGCGTAGACCGCGTTGGATGGATGTACGGGAATGTACTGCGCCTTGAGCGGGACGAAGAAAGTAAGGAAAAGGATTATCGTCAGGAATCTGGTCATCTTACATTAATTCATTCACAAATATCGGTTTATTAACGAGGTTTTGGTGTTTTGGTTTGGGAAACGGAGGTTAAAATTAACCAATATGTTTGAAATACCAGGTTGAATAAGCATGAAGTACCCGCTGACTACCCCTAAATCCCCTGGAAGGGGACTTGAAGATGTGGTGAATATACTCTCGTGGTGGTAACCGTGTGATTTATGATTACAGTGAAGGCTTCGCGCTATTATCAGCAGGTTCATAGGCAACCATAACCTAAAGTAGATTCCCTGCACTAAACACCCCTCCCCTCCACACCACCCATTCACTCTTAAAGTCCCCTCCAAAAGGATTTACCCTCTGAATACCCCTAAATCCCCTGGAAGGGGACTTGAAGATGTGGTAAATATACTCTCGTGGTGCTAACCTTGCGATTAATGATTACTGTGAAGGATTAGTCTTATTATCAGCATGTCATGGATGTTGATATGAAAATGTATTGGAGTCACACCCCCCCGTTGACTACCCCTAAATCCCCTGGAAGGGGACTTGAAGATGTGGTAAATATACTTTCGTGGTGGTAACCGTGTGATTAATGATTATTGTGAAGGATTAGTCTTATTATCAGCATGTCATGGATGTTGATATGAAAATGTATTGGAGTCACACCCCCCCGTTGACTACCCTAAATCCCCTGGAAGGGGACTTGAAGATGTGGTGAATATACTTTCGTGGTGGTAACCGTGTGACTAATGATTATTTTGAAGGATTGGCGCTGTTATCAGCAGGTTCATAGGCAACCATAACCTAAAGTAGATTCCCTGCATTAAACACCCCTCCCCTCCACAATACCCATTCCCGCACTCTTAAAGTCCCCTTTCAGGGGATTTAGGGGTAGTCTGTGCGGGGGATTTAGTGGTAGTCTATATGGAAATTTAGTGGTAGTCCATGCAGAAATTTAACAGCAGTCCATGCAAAGATTTAGAATACATCCCTCAACCTCCCCCTCCCCCCACAACTTTCACCATAATCTATTGTCTCAAAACCAAAATTCCCTTAAATTTAACCATGGCTTACCTGGGAAGAACCGTCGAACTAAGCATGTATTACGGAGCTAAGGAGGATTTAATCCTGAAGGCCCGTGAGCTGCGCCTGAACATGACTGAGGCGGAAAAGACGCTTTGGGCCAGGTTGCGCAGACAACAAATCAGCGGATTCAAATTCAGAAATCAGCATCCCATAGATATTTACATCGCTGATTTTTACTGTCATGAAAGGAAGCTTGTCATAGAGGTTGATGGAAGCATCCACGACATTCCCGAGATTTCCGAAAAAGACAAAAACAAAACCGCAGAGCTTGAGAGACATGGCATCAAAGTCCTGCGTTTTACAAACTACGATATCTTCACTCATATCGATGACGTAATAGACAGCATACGATACCACCTGATCAATTCTTGAAATAGAAGTGCTGAGTGGTTTCTTGAATGCTGCGGCTATTGAACACCCAACCCCTCTGAATACCCCTAAATCCCCTGGAAGGGGACTTGAAGATGCATTGAATATACTCTCGTGGTGGTACCCGTGTGATTTATGATTACAGTGAAGACTTCGCTCTACAATCACCAGTTTCATATGCAACCATAACCTAAAGTAGATTCCCTGCACTAAACACCCATCCCCTCCACATTTCCCATTCCCGCACTCTTAAAGTCCCCTTTCAGGGGATTTAGGGGTAGTCAGTGGAGGATTTAGCGATTGCCTGTCCGGGGACTTGAAGATGCATTGAATATACTCTCGTGGTGCTAACCTTGTGATTTATAATTACAGTGAAGGCTTCGCGCTAATATCACCAGTTTCATAGGCAACCATAACCTAAAGTAGATTCCCTGCACTAAACACCCATCCCTTCCACATTTCCCATTCCTACACTCTTAAAGTCCCCTCTCAGGGGATTTAGGGGTAGTCAGTGGAGGATTTAGCGATTGCCTGTCCGGGGACTTGAAGATGCATTGAATATACTCTCGTGGTGCTAACCTTGTGATTTATAATTACAGTGAAGGCTTCGCGCTAATATCACCAGTTTCATAGGCAACCATAACCTAAAGTAGATTCCCTGCACTAAACACCCCTCCCCTCCACATTTCCCATTCCTGCACTCTTAAAGTCCCCTTTCAGGGGATTTAGGGGTAGTCAGTGGAGGATTTAGCGATTGCCTGTCCGGGGACTTGAAGATGCACTGAATATACTCTCGTGGTGATACCCGTGTGATTTATAATTACAGTGAAGACTTCGCTCTACAATCACCAGTTTCATATGCAACCATAACCTAAAGTAGATTCCCTGCACTAAACACCCCTCCCTTCCACATTTCCCATTCCTACACTCTTAAAGTCCCCTCTCAGGGGATTTAGGGGTAGTCAGTGGAGGATTTAGCGATTGCCTGTCCGGGGACTTGAAGATGCATTGAATATACTCTCGTGGTGCTAACCTTGTGATTTATAATTACAGTGAAGGCTTCGCGCTAATATCACCAGTTTCATAGGCAACCATAACCTAAAGTAGATTCCCTGCACTAAACACCCCTCCCCTCCACATTTCCCATTCCCGCACTCTTAAAGTCCCCTTTCAGGGGATTTAGGGGTAGTCAGTGGAGGATTTAGCGATTGCCTGTCCGGGGACTTGAAGATGCATTGAATATACTCTCGTGGTGCTAACCTTGTGATTTATAATTACAGTGAAGGCTTCGCTCTAATATCACCAGTTTCATAGGCAACCATAACCTAAAGTAGATTCCCTGCACTAAACACCCCTCCCCTCCACATTTCCCATTCCCGCACTCTTAAAGTCCCCTTTCAGGGGATTTAGGGGTAGTCAGTGGAGGATTTAGCGATTGCCTGTCCGGGGACTTGAAGATGCACTGAATATACTCTCGTGGTGCTAACCTTGTGATTTATAATTACAGTGAAGGCTTCGCGCTAATATCATCAGTTTCATAGGCAACCATAACCTAAAGTAGATTCCCTGCACTAAACACCCCTCCCCTCCACATTTCCCATTCCCGCACTCTTAAAGTCCCCTTTCAGGGGATTTAGGGGTAGTCTGTGCGGGGGATTTAGCAATAGTAGTTGCGGGGATTTAGCAATAGTCAATACGAAGATCTACCGGCAGTCAACACGAAAATTTAGTGTAATCAAAATGCAATCCCCCGCTCAGAAGAAAAATTCATCAGGATTCAGCACTACGCAACAATGTCTCCTTCTCCCCTCAACACATTCCCCATTCCCCAATCTCTCCATATCCTCTTTTTTATTATCTTTGTGCCACAAAAAATGTAAGGTTAAAAAAGAGGTTTTCAATGAGTAAGAAGTTTCCTGAATATAAGCATTTCAACCTTTCCGAAATAAACAAGGATGTACTCCGGTTGTGGCGTGATGAGCAGACCTTCCGCAAGAGCATTTCCTCCCGCGCAAGCCAGCCGGCATTCATATTCTATGAGGGCCCGCCGTCAGCCAACGGCAAACCCGGGATACATCATGTTATGGCACGTACCATCAAAGACATCATCTGCCGCTATAAAACACTCGACGGTTACCGCGTCGACCGTAAAGCAGGATGGGATACCCATGGCCTGCCCGTGGAACTCAGCGTTGAGCATATGCTGGGCATCACCAAGGAAGATATCGGCAAGAAGATCTCCATCGCCGGCTATAACGAAGCCTGCCGGAAGGAAGTCATGAAATATACCAGGGAATGGGAAGAGCTGACCGACAAGATGGGCTACTGGGTCAACATGGAAGATCCGTATGTGACCTACGACAACCGTTACATTGAGACCCTCTGGTGGCTGCTGAAACAGCTCTTTGAGAAAAACCTCCTCTATAAAGGATACACCATACAGCCATACTCACCGGCTGCAGGAACCGGTCTGAGCACCCATGAGCTGAACCAGCCGGGATGCTACCGCGACGTCAAGGATACCACCGCTGTCGCACAGTTCACGGTAATCAGGGATAAATCATCGGAATTCCTTTTCAACAAGACTTCCGGCGATGTGTGCTTCATGGCATGGACCACCACACCATGGACCCTGCCTTCAAATACAGCCCTTGCCGTGGGAGCCGGCATCACCTACGTCACCGTGGAATCATTCAACCCCTACAGCGGACGTCCCATCGCCGTTATTGTGGCAAAAGATCTGCTATCATCCTTCTTCCCGGAAAAGAACAGCGGGCTTTCCTTTGAGGAATACAAGACCGGCGATAAGAATATCCCTTTCCGTGTACTGGATGAATACAGAGGCTCCGCGCTGAAAGGTATCCACTACGAACAACTCATCAAATGGGTCGATCCCGGTGAAAATGCCTTCCAGGTGGTTACCGGCGACTTTGTCACTACCGAAGACGGTACCGGCATCGTGCATATCGCACCTACTTTTGGCGCTGACGACTACCGTGTGGCCAGGGAAAATGGGATTCCACCCCTCATCCTCACCGATAAAGACGGGAACCCCAGCCCCATGGTCGACAAGCAGGGACGCTTTATCAGGCTGAATGATATCGATAAAAATTTCCTTCGTGAACGGGTGAACGTGGAAGCGTATGGGAAATTTGCCGGCCGCTATGTGAAAAATGAATACGATGATTCGCTTCCCGAAGATGCACCCACCGTGGATGTCGACATTGCCGTGTCCCTGAAACATTCGAACCAGGTATTCCGGATCGAAAAACATATCCACAGCTATCCGCATTGCTGGCGAACCGACAAGCCGGTATTGTACTATCCGCTCGATTCCTGGTTTATCCGGACAACGGAGCTGAAAGACAAGATGATCGCCCTCAACAATACGATCAACTGGAAACCGGAATCGACAGGCACCGGCCGTTTCGGGAAGTGGCTGGAGAACCTGGTGGACTGGAACCTGTCCCGTTCAAGATTCTGGGGAACGCCGCTGCCCATCTGGGTTTCCGAAGACAAGACCGAACAGAAATGTATCGGTTCCGTGGCTGAACTGAAAAAAGAGATCGACCGTTCGGTAAAGGCCGGCTATATGAAGTCCAACCCGCTGAAGGATTTTAAAGACAATGACTTCAGCCTGAAGAATTACAGCTTGCTGGACCTTCACCGGCCATACGTCGATGATGTGATCCTTGTATCGCCTTCCGGAAAAAAGATGTTCCGCGAAGCCGACCTTATCGATGTATGGTTCGACTCGGGATCCATGCCCTATGCTCAGCTTCACTACCCCTTTGAGAATAAGGACAATTTCGACCGTTATTTCCCCGCCGATTTTATTGCCGAAGGTGTGGATCAGACCAGGGGATGGTTCTTCACCCTGCATGCCATTGCCACCATGCTTTTCGATTCTGTGGCCTTCAGGAACATCATCTCAAACGGACTCGTGCTCGATAAAAACGGCAATAAGATGTCGAAACGCCTCGGAAATGCCGTCGACCCCTTCAAGACCATCGAAGACCACGGATCGGATCCGCTCAGGTGGTACATGATCACCAATGCGCAGCCCTGGGATAACCTGAAATTTGATGTCTCCGGAATTGACGAGGTAAAACGGAAGTTCTTCGGCACGCTTTATAATACCTATTCGTTCTTCGCCCTGTACGCCAACGTTGACGGCTTTAATTACAAGGAACCGGAGATCCCGGTAAAGGATCGTCCGGAGATCGACCGGTGGATCATCTCCCTGCTTAATTCGTTGGTGAAGGAAGTGAAGGAAAATTACGACCAGTATGAGATCACCCGCGCCGGACGTTTGATACAGGATTTTGTGACCGAGAACCTGAGTAACTGGTATGTCCGCCTGAACCGGAAGAGATACTGGGGCGGCGACTACAATACCGATAAGCTTTCGGCCTACCAGACGCTTTATACCTGCCTTGAGACGGTGGCCATCCTGGCTTCGCCCATCGCACCCTTCTATACCGACATGCTGTACCGCGATCTGAACAGGGTAACAGGAAGGTATGATGATGAGTCGGTGCACCTCACACATTTCCCGGCTTTTAACAAGAAGCTGATCGATAAGGTCCTTGAAGAAAGAATGGATATCGCCCAAACGGTGTCGTCGATGGTCCTCAGTCTTCGAAGAAAGGTGAACATCAAAGTACGCCAGCCGCTCAACAAGATGATGATCCCCATCACCGAAACCGGTTTTGTGGAAAAATTTGAGGCTGTGAAAAGCCTTATCCTCTCGGAGGTGAATGTGAAAGAGGTTGAATACCTCAATGATACTGCCGGCATTCTGGTGAAGAGGATCAAACCCGACTTCAAGATCCTCGGACCAAAGTACGGCAAGCATATGAAACAGATCTCCGCAGCGCTGAATTCGATAAGCCAGGAGGATATTATGAAGTTTGAAGAAGAAGGAAAGTATAGTGTTAGTGCCGGTGAAGAGAATCTCCTGCTTGGCCTTGACGAGGTTGAGATCATTTCCGAAGATATCCCGGGATGGCTGGTGGCCAATGAAGGCAAAATAACGGTGGCTCTGGATATAACAATTAACGAGGAATTGCGTTATGAAGGGATAGCCAGGGAGTTTATCAATCGCATTCAAAACCTCCGGAAAGAGAGTGGCTTTGACGTGACTGATAAAATATCTGTGGAGATCCAGAAGCATCAGGCTTTTAATGAGGCCGTTATGAAACATAAAGATTACATTGGGTCACAAACCCTGGCCCGTACAATACGCCTTGTGGATTCGCTAAACAATGATGCCACAGAGATAGAGATCGATGAGGAGATGAAGACGAAGATTAAAATCATGAGGTTGAAGTAAAAAAAAATTGTTATTTGTAAAAAAATGCTATTTTTAGAACTGAATCAAAAAAGACAAAGCCATGGCTGAAAAGACAAGATATAACGATGAGGAGTTGGTGGAATTCAAACTGCTTATCAAACAGAAGCTTGAAAAGGCCAAAGAAGACTATGAATTGTTGAAAAGCGCAATTACACAGTCTGACAACAACGATACCCAGGATACATCTCCTACGTTTAAAGTTCTGGAAGAAGGAGCGGCCACACTTTCCAAGGAAGAGGCCGGTAAACTCGCACAGCGGCAGCTAAAGTTCATTCAGCATCTGCAGGCTGCGCTGGTCAGAGTAGAAAATAAAACATACGGAATTTGCAGGGAAACCGGGAAGCTGATCCCCAAAGAAAGACTTCGCGCAGTTCCCCATGCTACCCTGAGCATCGATGCTAAGGAGAAAAGCGGGCACTGACTACGACGCGTTTTCGTCCGGCAGACATTAGATAGCTGCGGGATAAATCCATACAGATGTGAAGTGTGTTAACCAGTTACACACTTCACTTTTTGTTTTTAGCTGAAGAATGAAAAAAAAATTGCATTTTTGTAACCCGCAAATCTTTACAAAGGTTTGCTAATTTTTTAAATGTGTTGAAAGCTTTCTTCAAAATGAATATTACAAAGAAGTCCGTACTGATCATCTTCATGATTCTGCTGATCGATCAGACCCTGAAAATCATCATCAAAACACATATGCTGCTTTACCAGGACCTGTATGTCGCCGGCCACTGGTTCGTCATTAAATTCATTGAAAACAACGGCATGGCTTTCGGCTTCGATTTCCCCGGCAATTACGGGAAGATCATCCTCAGCCTGTTCCGGATCGCCGCCGTGGCAGCCATCGGCTTCTACCTTCGACATCTCATCAGGATCAAGTCGCAGCCCGGCCTCATCATTTGTGTTTCCCTGATCCTTGCCGGTGCAATCGGGAACATCATCGACAGTGCCTTCTACGGTCTGATCTTTTCCGAAAGCACACAGTTCACCAAAGCCGCGCTCTTCCCCGCCGGCGGCGGATACTCAGGCTTTCTCTATGGCAGGGTGGTCGATATGTTCTATTTCCCGATCCTCAGTGGTACATGGCCCGAATGGATCCCCTTCAAAGGAGGTCAGAGCTTCGAGTTCTTCCGTCCCGTATTCAACATCGCCGACTCATCCATCACTATTGGCGTGTTCTCCATCCTGATCTTCCAGAAACGGTTTTTCGTTCAGACCTCTCCCGAAAAAAACACCGGTGAAACAGCCTCCACAAAACAAGACGAAACCGTAAAGGAAGAAGAAATCGCATAAAAAAATCAGCCTTCACATGCCCGGAATATTGGCGTGCCCTCCGGGGACGGTGGAAACATCACCTCCCTACCGCGGAGCGGTAAAATTATAATAGCCACGGTAACGTCCGTGGTTGAAACGCTCTCTATTCCCTAAACCCCGGAGGGGTTTAATACATGTTCCCCAGGATCTGTTAATATCAAATCCTCAAAAAAACACCGTTCACATGCTCCGATTATTGGCGTGCCCTCCGGGGACGGTGGAAACATCACTTCCCAACCGCGGAGCGGTTAAATTATAGTAGCCACGGTTACGTCCGTGGTTGAAATGCTCTCTATTCCCTAAACCCCGGAGGGGTTTAATACATGTTCCCCAGGATCTGTTAATATCAAATCGTCAAAAAAACACCGTTCACATGCTCCGATTATTGGCGTGCCCTCCGGGGACGCAGGAAACATCACCTCACCAACCACGGGCGTAACCGTGGCTACTATAATTTTACCGCTCCGCGGTAGGGAGTGGCTCAAAGAAAATTATCGCAGTTCAAATCACGTTTTTAATGAACCTGAATTTTAATTGATTTACCGTCCGTGGGTGAGCACCCCCCTTCGACAGGCTCAGGGACCGCCTTCGCTAAGCTGAGCTGCGGCGGACGCAGTTTGGTGGATGGGAGATGTTTCAGGTTATTAGTCAGGGTATAGACGGCGGATGGTGCACTATCAGTTCTCCACAACACGAAAGGGGTCCCGTTGTAATATTCAAGGTAACGCCACTGATTGGAACAATCCCTATTCCCTATACCTGAGGGGTTACTTTATAATAACCAAGGTAACGACACTGATTGGAACACTTCAGATTCCCTATACCTGAGGGGTTACTTTATAATAACCAAGGTAACGACACTGATTGGAACACTCCAGATTCCCTACCGCGGAGCGGTAAAATTATAGTAGCCACGGTTACGTCCGTGGTTGAAATGCTGTCTATTCCCTAAACCCCGGAGGGGTTTAATACATGTTCCCCAGGATCTGTTAATATCAAATCGTCAAAAAAACACCGTTCACATGCTCCGATTATTGGCGTGCCCTCCGGGGACGCAGGAAACATCACCTCACCAACCACGGGCGTAACCGTGGCTACTATAATTTAACCGCTCCGCGGTTGGGAGTGGCTCAAAGAAAATTATCGCAGTTCAAATCACGTTTTTACTGAACCTGAATTTTAATTGATTGACCGTCCGTGGGTGAGCACCTCCCTTCGGCAAGCTCAGGGACCGCCTTCGCTGAGCTGAGCTGCGGCGGACGCAGTTTGGTGGATGGGAGATGTTTCAGGTTATTAGTCAGGGTATAGACGGCGGATGGTGCACTATCAGTTCTCCACAACACGAAAGGGGTCCCGTTGTAATATTCAAGGTAACGCCACTGATTGGAACAATCCCTATTCCCTATACCTGAGGGGTTACTTTATAATAACCAAGGTAACGACACTGATTGGAACACTCCAGATTCCCTATACCTGAGGGGTTACTTTATAATAACCAAGGTAACGACACTGATTGGAACACTCCAGATTCCCTACCGCGGAGCGGTTAAATTATAGTAGCCACGGTTACGTCCGTGGTTGAAATGCTGTCTATTCCCTAAACCCCGGAGGGGTTTAATACATGTTCCCCAGGATCTGTTAATATCAAATCGTCAAAAAAACACCGTTCACATGCTCCGATTATTGGCGTGCCCTCCGGGGACGCAGGAAACATCACCTCACCAACCACGGGCGTAACCGTGGCTACTATAATTTTACCGCTCCGCGGTAGGGAGTGGCTCAAAGAAAATTATCGCAGTTCAAATCACGTTTTTACTGAACCTGAATTTTAATCGATTTACCCTCCACAGGATAATTCACGGCAACTTATGTGAACTTATGTGCCTTATGTGGTTCAATATCACCTCCTAACCAGCCCATAAAACAAAAAATTAATGAGATTACTCAGCCGGTCCTCAATATTACCGTGCTCCTTTTTGATGAATAACGGGATCTCCAGTCCTTTCATAGCAGTGACGATAGCCACGGCTGCAAGCTCGGGATCGTCGATAACAAATTCATTTTGTTCCATGCCCGACTGCAGGATGGTTTTAACCAGAGCGATCTCATCGCGGTCGTGTTGTTTCCTGATATTTTCTATGAATTCGAGATGCGCCAGGTAGTCACTTTTCAGTGCGGCGTAAAAATTGGTAAGTGTTTTCAGCTTGTGCATGCGGAACAGAAGGTAGGTCTTAAGCTGTTCAATCGGGTCGCCCACCTCGGCAACGGCATCGGCAAGTTCAAGCTTGAGTTCCTCCGCTTCTCTCTCCACCACTGCCCTGAAGATGTCCTCCTTGCTGCTGAAATAATAGTAGATCGAACTCTTTCCCTTCCTGGTAGCCATGGCGATCTCTTCCATCGTAGTCTTCTTATACCCAAAGCGGGTAAATATCTTGCCGGCCACCTGAATAATTTTTGATCTTACCTCGTCCTTTTGAACTACCATGAAATGAAAGAATGAAGGGTGAAGAATCAGACGCCTAAATTAAAAGACAATTCATCCGAATCCAAATTTTTTTCGACTTATTTAGACGAGAAGTCGACCTCCAATTTCATGGCAACCCTAAAGTCATGCTACGCTAAGCTTACGTCGACAGGCTTAGGCGGAAGTTTTTCGAATATCATTCTTCGGCGAGGGAAAAATCGAGCTGTCGCCGGGGCAGGTTTACATTTTTGACCTCAACCCTGATCTCATCACCGAGCTGTAATTTTCGCTTGGTTTTTTTCCCCACCAGTATGTAATTGTCCTCGTCAAACTCATAGAAATCGTCCACCAGGCTCTGAATGGCGATCATGCCTTCACACTTGTTCTCGATGATCTCTGCAAATATACCGAAACTGGTAAGTCCGGAGATGATGGCGTCGTATTCCTCCCCCACCTTGTCCTTCATAAACTCCACCTGTTTGTACTTCGTGGATGCTCTTTCCGCATCCATGGCCCGTTTTTCCATATCGGAGGCATGAACGCAGCGCATCTCGTACCGTTTTTTGTTCTTTGAATCCCCGGCGTCGAGGTAATGAGCCAGCAGCCGGTGCACCATCATATCGGGATATCGGCGTATGGGAGAGGTGAAGTGTGTGTAATATTTGAAAGCCAGGCCGTAATGCCCGATATTGTCGGTGGAATACCTGGCTTTGGCCATCGCCCTGAGAGCCAGGGTCTCGATCACATTCTGCTCCTTCTTCCCCTCAACCTCATCGAGTAGTTTGTTGAGCGACACCGACATGTTATGGTCGGAACTCAGGTTTAGAGAATAACCAAACTTATGTATGAAATTGGAAAAGGACTCCAGTTTTTCGGCGTTGGGCTTATCATGGATCCTGTATACAAAGGTCTTCGCTTTTTCCTTATTGGCTGCGTCATTGCCCTTGCTGTCCTGGATAAACCGGCAGCCCCGGTTCACAAATTCACTCACCCTTCTGTTTGCCAGGAGCATGAATTCTTCGATGAGCTGGTTAGACTCCTTCTGCTCCTTAAAATATACGCTGAGAGGCACTCCGTTTTCATCGAGGTTGAACTTTACTTCCACCCTGTCGAAGGCTATGGCACCGTGTTCGAAGCGTCGCTTCCTGAGCTTCTGCGCGAGGGTGTGCAGGGTAAGGATCTCGTCCTTCATGTCCCCGTCACTTCCCATGATGATCTCCTGGGCGTCTTCATAGGCAAATCGGCGTTGTGATTTTATCACCGTTCGGCCGATCCATTCTTTGATCACCTCGGCCTCATCGTTCATCTCAAAAACGGCGGAGAAACAGAGCTTTTCCTCGTCGGGCCTAAGGGAGCATACGAAGTTTGACAGCCTCTCAGGCAGCATGGGAATTACCCGGTCGACAAGGTAAACAGAAGTCCCCCTGTCAAAGCCTTCTTCATCCATAATGCTTTTGGGTGTGACGTAATGTGTGACGTCGGCAATATGAACGCCGATCTCCAGGTTTCCGTTCTTCAGGCGGCTCATAGAGAGGGCATCGTCAAAATCCTTCGCATCCTTCGGGTCGATGGTGAAGGTGGGGACTTTCCGGAAATCGCGGCGCCCGGCATAATCGGCATCGGTGATCATATCACTGATCTCCTCAGCGGCTGCGCTAACGTCTTCCGGAAAATGATGCGGCAGGTTGAACTCCGCGAGGATGGCATGCATCTCCACATCATTCTCACCCGGCCGGCCAAGTACTTCCACGATCTCCGCAAAAGGGTTCTTGACCTTTACCGGCCAGTCGGTGATCCGCGCGATGGCCTTGTCACCGTGTGTGGCTCCGTTCAGCTTATCCAGCGGGATAAACAGATCGTAAGGCATCTTTTTATCATCGGTGATCAGAAAAGCATACTGTGTTGAGACCTCCACGATACCCACGAATTTCTCGCGGGCCCGTTCAATGATTTGCATAACCTCGCCCTCTTTACGCCGGCTGTCCTTCCTTGAAGGGTATACGTATACTTTCACCTGGTCGCCATCGAGCGCATTGTGCAGGAGGTTCCGGGGGATGAAGACGTCATCCTCCAATTCTTCCGTAACGAGAAAGCCGTAGCCATACTGCGTCATGTCGATCTTCCCTACGGCATAGCCTGCCCGGGATTTGAACCTGAACTTGCCGGTCTGAATTTCTTCCAGCTGATCGGAATTCCTAAGCTCCGTGAGGATCTGTACCACCAGCTGTCGCTGCTGGTCATCCTTCACATCCATCATATTGGAAATCTGTTTATAGTTGAAATTTTTTGAGGGATAGTGTGAGAAAATGCCAAGGATGTGTGAAGTGAGCTGGTCTTTCGTCCGGAATTTTCTTTTGACTTTGTTTTTACCTTTTCTTGCCATGTGATAGTTTAAAACTTTTAAGATAATCTATTTGGGTGAATAAATACTTTGTTTGCAGGAATTGTTCGAATCTGCATACGCCGGAAAATAGCGGATTAAAAGTACGAAATCATTGCGATCATACATATCGAATGCCGGGAAGTATGAAAATCTATGCGTATAACAATCTATAGGTGGTTGTAGTTTGGTCGGGGAAGAGGGACAATTAATCTTTGGCCAATATTGATCTGATATCTCATTCCCTTCATTTTTCATATCTTTGCCGTTAACTACCGGTACGATAACACGCGATTACAATGCAAAAACTTTTCATCCACAATACCCTGACCAGGAAAAAGGAGGAATTCATCCCCATTCATCCCCCGCATGTCGGACTTTACGTCTGCGGTCCGACAGTGTATGGTGATGCCCACCTGGGTCATGCCCGACCTGCCATCACCTACGACCTGCTGTTCAGGTTTTTGAAGCACCTTGGCTATAAGGTACGGTATGTCCGTAATATCACCGATGTCGGACATCTTGAGAACGACGCCGATACAGGTGAGGACAAGGTATCGAAAAAGGCCCGCCTGGAACAGCTGGAGCCGATGGAGATCGTTCAGTTTTATATCAACCAGTACCACGACCATATGCGTAGGCTCAATGTCCTCCCGCCAAGCATTGAACCGATGGCATCGGGACATATAATGGAGCAGCAGGCCATGGTGAAGAAGATAGTGGATGCCGGTTTTGCCTATGAATCAAAAGGTTCCGTTTATTTCGATGTGGAAAAATATTCCCAAAACCATCAATACGGTAAGCTGTCGGGACGAAAAACTGAGGATCTGCTCACCAACACCAGGGCACTGGAAGGGCAGGATGAGAAACGCAATCCTCTCGATTTCGCCATCTGGAAGAAGGCCGACGAACGGCATATCATGCACTGGCCATCGGAATGGAGTGAGGGTTTTCCCGGCTGGCACCTCGAGTGTTCAGCAATGAGTGCCAGGTATCTTGGCGAGGAGATCGATATTCACGGCGGAGGCATGGATCTTCTGTTCCCTCACCACGAATGTGAGATCGCTCAAACCGTGGCGGCAACCGGACACGAATCAGTGCATTACTGGATGCACAATAATATGATCACCATCAACGGCCAGAAAATGGGACGATCACTGGGAAATTTCATCACGCTTGATGAACTTTTCAGCGGAAATCACAAATTGCTCGACCAGGCATACAGTCCGATGATGATCCGCTTCTTCATGCTTCAGGCCCATTACCGCAGCACACTCGACTTTTCCAACGAAGCACTGCAGGCTGCAGGAAAAGGCCTTGCCCGCCTGTATGAGGCTATCGGCACACTCGACAAGCTTTCGGCATCCGCATCATCTACCGTCAATGTGGATCCCGTTATCAGCGGATGCAATGACGCCATGCTCGACGACCTCAACAGCCCGATCGCCATGGCCCATCTTTTCGATGGTGTCAGGCTGATCAATACACTCATGGAAGGGAATGAAACGATTTCCGCGAAGGATCTGGACCGCTTCAAAACCTTTTTCCGGTATTTCATTTTCGATATTCTCGGACTCCGACAGGAAGATGCCGGAAGCAGCACGGAGCTTAGCGGAAAACTGATCGACACCATCCTGCAAATCAGGCAGGACGCCAAGCAGCGAAAAGACTTCGCCACCTCCGACCACATCAGGGACGAACTGGGTAAGCTGGGCATTGAGATTCGTGATAAAAAAGACGGCGCAGACTGGACGATAAAAGGGTAACACATTATGACCGTTAACGTCGGAAATATCCATATCGGGAGCGGCTATCCTGTCGTGATCCAATCCATGACCACTACCGACACAAACGATATTGAAGCATCGGTGGCACAATGTATCCGAATTTTCGATGCCGGTGCTCACATGGTGAGGCTCACCACACAGGGTATGAAGGAGGTGGATAGCCTGGGCATCATCAGGGAAAAACTTCACAACCTGGGGTATACGCAGCCCCTCGTTGCCGATGTCCATTTTCTTCCCGGCGTGGCCGTGGCCGCCGCAAATGTGGCCGACAAGGTCAGGATAAACCCCGGCAATTACGTCGAACGGAGCTACCGGGGACCGCTTCAGTTTGATAAATCGGAACAGGAGAAACAAGTCGCAACGATCAGGGAAAGGCTGATGCCGCTTATCGCTGCATGCCGTGAACACAATACTGCTATAAGGATCGGTGTGAACCACGGTTCCCTGTCCAGGCGTATCCTTAGCTGGTACGGAGATACGGCTGAAGGCATGGTTGAATCGGCGATGGAATTTATCCGGATCTTTGCCGGCGAGAACTTCCATCAGCTGGTCGTGTCACTGAAAGCTTCCGACAGCCGGATCATGGTGTACGCCAACCGCCTGTTATATAAAAAAATGCATGACGAACAACTCGTCTACCCGCTTCACCTGGGTGTGACCGAGGCGGGCGCCGGGGAAGACGGCATCATCAAATCATCCGCCGGCATTGCAACGCTGCTGGATGAGGGCATCGGCGACACCATCCGGGTGTCGCTCACCGAGGACCCCGAGTTCGAAATTCCGGTAGCCCGAAAGATCGTTTCCTTCTTTGGCCGGAAGGTACATCCCGTAGCTACTGAAGTTCCGGGAGCCGATCCGTTTCACTATCAGCGAAGGACGTCCCTTCGTGTTGCGAACATCGGTGGAAAACAGGTGCCGGTAGTTGTGGCCGGTGATGATAAAGTAACGCGGGTCAGCCTTCTTATGAAGGAGTGCGGCTACATCTCCAGAGCTGATCTTACCATTGAATCAGGCGATAAAGCTGCCGACTATATTTACGCAGGCAGGGACGCCAAGGTCGACGACATGCCGGCCGGCATCCATTTTATCACAAAAGGGCCTCTGCCTTCAGCCCCGGAACTTTCACCCTACCTCCATCCCATGGTCAATGCGGAAGAAGCCGGTATAACCCCCGGGTTCCGGCGTCCGTTCTATTTTACACTTTCCGGTGACGAACATATCCCTGAAAGCGTAGCCGGAAATCATGAAATCCTTGTACTCCGCCTTCCTGAGGAGGACGCCATCAGCGCCGGAATGAAATGGTACGCGGAGATGGAGAAAACCGGCGACAAGCGGCCGGTAATCCTCTACAGGCGCTACCATTCGGACGACATCACCTCGCTGATGATCAGGGCGGCAGGGGAGATGGGAGCACTTCTCACGAATGGTTTTGGCGACGGGGTCTGGATACAGGAGGAAAATCCGTCCATCCGCCTGCAGGAGGTTGTGGAAACAGCCTTCGGAATCCTCCAGGCCACAAAGACCAGGATCTCGGCTACCGAATACATCTCCTGTCCATCCTGCGGACGTACACTGTTCAACATCCAGGAAATCCTCATGAAGATCAAGGACGCAACGCGAGGGTTGAAAGGTGTCAAGATCGCCGTGATGGGATGTATCGTCAACGGTCCGGGTGAGATGGCCGATGCCGATTTCGGATATGTCGGTGCCGGACGCGGAAAGGTGACGCTCTATAAAGGGCATGAAGCCGTCAAAAAGAATATTCCCGAGGAAGAAGCGGTGGATGAACTGATCGCCCTGATCAGAAAGGGTCAGCCCCGTTGACTGCCATCGGCTTCAATGCCGTCAATCCTTTCCAGATCAAGGATCGTATAGGGTTTCTGAAGGTGGTATGCCCGTAATCCCGCCTTCCTGGCACCGATGATATGTTGCGGCGAATCGTCGATAAACAGGGTTTCCCTTTTTTCCAGTCCGGCATCGCTGCAGACAAAGTCAAATACGGCCGTATCAGGCTTGCGCAGATGTATCTGATGTGAGTAGTACGTCTTTTTGAAGAACACGTCCATGCTTTCGATCCCGAACCACTCCTTCAGTTTCTGAAAATAAAAAGGGATGTGCGTGGCATTGGTGTTACTGAGAAGGTAAGTATTATACCGTTTTTTAATGTCCATCAGGAATTGGAAGTTCTCTTCAGGGAAACGCCCCAGCATGGCATTCCACGCAGCCACAACTTCGGCGCGTTTAACCCCCGGACGGAGGTGCTTTTCCAGTTCACTGAAAAACTCATCCTCACTGACCCTGCCGGTATCAAAGCTATCGAAGACCATGGATTGTTGAAACTGGTTGAAATGCTTGTCGAAGTCCCCAATACCAAGCAGGCTGAATGCCTGTCTCACCCGGTCAAATTCAATCTCGATGATCACTCCGCCGAAATCGAAGATGATATTTTTTATACCCTGGAGTAGTTTCATTTGGATTTGTTGCCTTTAGCGGTTCCGAATGTACAAAGATCAACTTTTCGTTTTGAAATGGAAAACCAAAGAAGAGAAATTAATTGAACCACATAAGGCACATAAGTTCACATAAGGGAGGACGAGTTAGGTGACCTCCTTGTCCCATAGATGGTTCAGCCTTCTCTCAGCCTCATGATTAGATTTAAATTATGCACAACTTTGTAATCTGTTGAAAAAATAATTTACTAAATTTAGTATCCACATTGGATAGCAGTGCTTTACATTTCAACGAAAAATATATGCTAATTACAAAATCTTACCTGAAAGACCTGGTTTACCAGGTAAATGGGGCAGCCATTGAAGTTCATAAAATTTTGGGGCCCGGCTTACTGGAAAGTGTGTATCATTAATGCATGAAAAAAGAACTTACCCTCAGAGGCATCCGGTTTCAGTGTGAACTTGTTGTCCCCATTAATTATAAAGGATTGGTAACAGATACTGATTTACGGTGCGATTTATTTGTTGAAGACATACTTCCCGTAGAACTCAAAGCGGTCGAAAATTTCATGCCCATTCATGAAGCCCAGATTTTGACATACATGAAACTTCTGAATGTACCGAAAGGATTGCTGCTCAATTTTCATACAACAAATATTTTTAAGGAAGGTCAACGAACCTTTGTTAATCAGCTTTTCAGGGAGCTTAAAGATTAATATCAGAACAACACAAGAATCAGACAAAACAAAAGACGCCCCCCTTATGTGACCTTATGTGCCTTATGTGGTTCAAATATTCCTGAATTCACAAATAACTATTGAATATTTTCCGACATTTGTGTATTATTGCAGTCCCAAATTCCAGCTTGCAAAAATTTTCGGGCCCATAGCTCAGCTGGTTAGAGCACCTGACTCATAATCAGGGTGTCGCTGGTTCGAGCCCAGCTGGGCCCACAAAGAAAGCCATGTATGTAATTTACATGGCTTTCTCTTTTAAAGTAAGTTTTATTAAAACACACCCTCTTGGGCCGTGCTTCCGATTTACAGGCGTACCTGCATCATCTATCCCAGTTTATAGGCCTTATTTAATATTTCTATATCAATAATGGCATCTTTTATGTCGAAAGGCTGGGCAATCCCTTTTTCAATGTTCATGACAAAATCGTCGTAGGGAGTCAGCGCGTTTTTCACAACCGGCCATGATTTCACCTTATCTTCCTTAACTGCTTTGATGCTGCTGACACCATTTATCTCTGTGAAACTGATGTACCAGCCCTGGTTGGTAATGAGATGCTGTATGCCAAAATGTTCCCGGTCATTTCCCGTCGGATCGTAAACGGGCAGGTCGGCAGCCCAGGTAATAAACAGGTAGGCGACACTTCCGTTCTCAAAGTACACCTGCATAAATTCCGTATCGTTGCAATCCAGTTTCTGGGCATAATTCTCAGAGGAGAAAACCACATTTTTTACTTTCGACCCGATTAGATACCTCGATTTATTCAGGTTATGGACCATTGCATCCATAAAGGGGCCACCATTTTTGTCTTTCATGGTTGCCCATTTGTTCCATGTGGGGTAGTGGTGAAACCAGTCTTCCTTATAAATTGCCAGTTGGCCAATTTCGCCTGAATCCAGGATTCTCTTAAGTGTGTCAGCAGAGGAATCGCCGGTGCGTCCATAAAAAACAGAACAGTTCACCTTGTTCTGAACCATTTTGTAAAGGTTTTCTGCAGCCGAAAGATTTGGAGCGAGCGGTTTAGTAGTGATAATATGCTTCCCGCTTTCCACGGCCTTCCTGAAGTATTCCTCTCTTGCAAAAGGAGGTGTAAACACCAATACAACTTTTATAGCTTCATCACTAAAAATATCGTCGGCCGATTGTACCTGTTTGGCGGATAATTGTTTTGCCCGTTTTTCACTCTTTGCGCTGTCGGTATCGTAGGTGTATTTAACATTCAGGTGTTTTGAAGCATTCAGGGTATCAATTTCCCATCTTAAATAATCGCCGCAGCCTATTAATGCGGCTTGATATACTGGTTCCATATCTGTTTTTTTTTATTGTTATAGATCATTTTTGTATTCAATGTTCTTGAAAAAAGTGCGCTTTATTACTTGCCTACTTTATTGTAGCGCTCTAAAATAGCATCAATGGTTTCATTCCAGAATTCATTGATTTTCATGCGGCTTTCATCAGCCTGGAACCATTCAATGGTCCGTTTTATTCCTTTTTTGAAAGGAATGGTAGCTTTAAATTCCGGAACGAAGGATTTAATCTTTGAATTGTCGAATACGGCACTAATGGATTTATCACCCAGGAAATTACCCACCAGCCAGTCCTGACCTATTTCCTTTACCACTCCTGCGATAAAATCAGAAGAAACGTGTACAATATTAGGTTTAACTCCAACGGCAGCGCCAACGGCTTCATAGATCTGATCCCATGTAAGAATCTCGTCTGAAGTGATATGAAAAGCATGCCCAATGGCCTGCTGATGGCCAAGCAAGCCAACAAAACCTATGGCGAAGTCTTCAGAATGTGTGATTGTCCAGAGCGAAGTTCCGTCGCCCTGAACCACGACAGGTTTACCCGCCAGCATACGTTTCACGATGGTATAATCGTCCCAGCTGCCCAGGGCTACCGGAATTACAGTGTCGTAAGTTAGCGACGGACGAACAATGGTTATTGGAAAATCATTCTCCCGGTAAAGGGTGTTAAGCTTATCCTCGCAGGCAATTTTATCCCTCGAATAGTCCCAGAAAGGATTCTTCAGTGGGGTTGACTCCGTTACGATAGGGTGAGAAAGTGGCTTTTGGTAGGCAGAGGCAGAACTGATAAATAAATACTGGGAAGTAATGTCTTTAAACAGCAGATAGTCTCTTTCAATATCTTCAGCTTTAAAGGCAACAAAATTAGCTACGGCATCAAATTTAAGACCTTTCAGTTTTTTTGTCACTTCGCCTGATTCATTTATATCAGCAGTGATGGTGATAACCCCTTCCGGAGCTTTTTTACCGGAACTACCTCTGTTTAAATGATAGACCTCCATCCCCTGTCTCAGGGCTTCACGTGTGCAGGCACCTGAAATATTTCCAGTACCTCCTATAAATAGTATTTTCATATTATAAAGGTTATAATTGATTTATTCTTTTACAATTTTTAGTATCTGATGAAGTTTGTTTGATCTGATTTCTACGAAATATAAACCTGACGATAATTCCGACATATCTATACTCATATGATTTCCCGTAACATTGATATCATGGTTCCCGATCATCATCCCCATCGAATTATATATATAAATTGAAGTATTGTCAGATGCTTCAGGAAGCTGAATCATTAGTTTGTCTTTCACTGGGTTGGGATAGTATTTTATCAGTGACGACAAATCTTCTATCCCGTCTTCCAACGATACAACAACCGAAAAAGACATTTTAAGAGAATCAATCCCACCATTCTCTGTTCCACCATTATCTTTTACGGTGATGGTAATAACTGCCGTTCCTGCCTGGTCTGACAAGGTCGAAAAGGTTAAGGAACCTGTGGCATCAGGAGAAGAATAGGTGATAATAGGATCGGTAATAATTCCGGCTGGAGAAACAGTTGCAGTCAAAGACAATTCCTGGTCGCTTACATCGCCATCCGTGATGCCCTTTAAATTAATTACCTGTTCACCATCACCACTTAGTAATTCAATATCAGCCAGCGGATCCATCGTTGGCGCATTATTCGCTCCTGTTTTGCCAATCAAGGTTGTAATGCTGGAAGCAGGAAGCAGAATGATTCCTTCGTAAAACGGATCAGTCTCAACATATTTTTCAGCCAGGCTGGTGCGGTATGCTTTATATGCTTTTGGGATTAAATCACCTGTTAACCTGCATTTAACGGCAGCATTACCGGTATTTTGCAAAATAATCGCCAGGCTTGAATCACTGTCGTTTATAAAGACCGTTGTTTTGATCACGCTATTGTCTGATGTTGATGCTACATGATAGGCACCAGGTCTGATGGACTGGTACAAATTCTTGAGGGCATAAAAGTGCCTGCTTGGAGTTCCACCATACACGACCCCAAGCTGGTCACCCACCGGATTATAGTCATTGCTGAATAAGGGTCCGCGGTTCCATGAAGCAACAGCCCATGAGCTGAGCCCATTGTTCAGTCCGGTCATGATCTCACCGATATTACTCATTACATTTGCCCAATCGTTGCCTTCAGCAGCACATTCAGTAGCCCACAATTCCTTCGGATAGCTTCCTTCCTGGCAATTTGCATACTGACCGGCCCAGGCTGCGGCATTGTTATCGGGATAATGCATCCCGATGATTTGCGTATACTGATTGGCTTTAGCATTGAGTTGCACCTGGTCAATATACTCATTTACAGAATAGTGTGACTGGTTAAATACCTGTTCGGAGTTAATCACCCTGGTAGTAAAGCCTTTTTGTGCAAGTTTTTCACCCAGCATGCCACACACTTCTGCCATATGAACCGGATCCAGTATCCCGGATACATAGGGCTCGCAAAAAGCGGGTTCATTCTGCGGGCAAATACCGGCCAATTCAACCCCTGTTTCCTCTTTTATTATTTCCACAATTGCCACCATGAATTCGATATATTCATCATAATAAATGGGATCTACCTTATTGGTGGTTGATTCCCAGCTTGGAGCCTGAGGTTGTTGGAAGTTGGTACTTAAATTTTGCTTCATCCATGAAGGCGCAGTAAATACGGTAACAAAAAATTGCTCTACACCAGCCTCATGAATATATTTTATATAGTCGAGATCTAAATGCGAATAATCAAGGTTTGATTTATCAAGTGCATCAGGGTTCGAATTATCATTCAAAGGTTCTATATCATCTCCATTGATTTGTAAGCGAACGATAGTACCGCCGGCATCACTGACGAACTGATCAATATAGTTTCTGTCCGGACGGTAAGCCCCGAATCCAAAGAAGCGCTGGTTGCGTTCAGAAAGGTCTATATCGATGGTTGTAAGGTTGGTTGCCTGGTTATCAATGGCTGCAAGCACAAAGCTTTTCGATACACTTTCAGAGCCGGAAGCAGAGATCTCAATAGTTACACTCACGGATCCTTCATTTTCTGAAGTAGTATAGTTTAATTCCGCTTCACCAGAACTATTTATAGACGACAACGTGATACCCGAAAATACGGTTTGCGATTGGTTAAATGTAAGCGTTGCCACAGGTTCCGACAGGCTATTTTCGCCGGCAGAAATCCCTCCGATCGTAAGACTGTATGATCCGGTATTGACAAACACAGATTGATCGGGGATGTCGTCAAGTGTAGCCGAAGGAGTCAGAACCGGAGCAATCGTCACCGCATCACCAATTCTTATGTTTCTGATATACAACTCCCCGACGTAATCGGTAAAGGGCCAGCCAAAACTTGGGTGATAATTGAACAGTATCGTATCCAGGCGTGAAATATTGATCAGCTCACCGCCGCTGCCCAGCAATTCTCCAGCCTGCCTGTAATCCAAAAGTACGGTTGTCCATTGGTTGGCAGGGACATCTTTCCGTTCGGCATGGGCCCCATCAACATTTCGCTCTCCAAAATTATCATAAAAATAGGCGTGTGTCTGAATGGCATTACCCACAGAGTATACTTCGTAACTTATATAGGGATTTTTGGATAGATCCAGATCGGGGGTCCTGTACCAAAACCCGGTCCATGTATCCTTGCTGATACAGTTGATGTGTAAACACTCTGAGCCGTCAAAAACTACATTTGAAATGGTTTGGGAAATCCCTTCACTTTCAATCTTATATTTTTGGGCAGCATAATCCGCATCAAAATTTGCGGGGTCGATGATTAATCCGGTCAGGGGAGCTTCGATAACATCAACCGTTATTATTTTAGTGCTTGTCTGGTTCCCGTTGCCTGAACCCGCAGCTTCATCGGACACACTCACTTCAATTTGGGCAACCCCTATAGCAATTGCATTGCAGATTATTTTTGGCTTCGAAGGATTCCCTTCGATATATGAAATCTGTACTGGATTCGAAATTACTGCTGTATTTAAACTGTTTGCCGAGTAGTTTAAAATTTGTGAATTGTCGTCACCATCCGTCACATTTTTCAGCGGGATTTCTATCGACCCATTACTTAGAAACATCTCATTCAGCGCCTGGATATCAAAATTTGGCGGATTGTTAAAATTATCGTAAACAACTACGTTAAAAGAGTAGGTCGAAGAATTGTTGGCAGCACCGTCATCCTGTAGCTCAACATCAATGGTGGATGTCCCGGCTTGCAATGTTGTAAATGTCAATTTAGCATAGGGACTCTTGTGATCATAGCTGACTTCAGGATTAGAGATCACGAGTTCATCGCTGTTGGTAACTGAGATGTTAATCGCTTGTTCAAGTGATGAATTTGCATCGGAAATACCGGCCAGCATAACCTCAATATTTTGTCCGACAGGGGCGTCAATATCATTGATAGCATTCATTACCGGAGCGTTATTTCCCTCTACTGTTAAATTGAAATCCACCGGATAGTCATTGTATCCGTTCGCTCCTATGGCCGTTATAGTAACAATATCTGATCCGGTGGCATCGGGTTTACAATCAAATGTCAGAGTTGCCCTTTGATTTGAAATTGCAGAAAATGCCACGTTTTCAATTAGCGCATCTCCACCGGATAAATTCAGTGAACCGGCATTTATTATATCTGTGAGCTGTACCGTTACGGATGATGTATTTGCAGCCACTATTATGTCCATGGCACTTGCCAGACCGGCTATTTTCGTCGCCTGGTCTCCTATCCTCAGATCATCCATCCAAAAGGTGCCACTCCATGACAATGCATCTCCGTTTACTGCAAATATCAGTTCTTTAACTTTCGTGAGATCCACACTTCCGGGATTGGTAAATTCGAATAAATATTCCCCAAATTTATCCCCTGAATAATATACCCTTGAAGACCGTAAAACATTGTTAACTGAATCGGTGAGATAAACATAAAACACGAAAGGCAAGCTGCCTTTGAGCTTAAGACTAACGATCGGATTTGCGGAAATATCCAAGGTGGAGGGCAATACATACTTAAACCCTGCCCAGGCTGCAAATTTATCGACATCTGATCTCATTGATCCATTTTCGAGATGAAGGCTGTATTGTGTACCAGTCTTCCATCCTCCATCCAGAGGCAGTGAAAAATCAAGGGACAAGCCCGTTGATTGTGAATGCACATTTGCTGAGGCGGCAATAAGCGCAACCGTCAAAAGTATAATCCTGAATTTCATAATTGTTGATTTTAGTTAGTGTCATCTTCCCTCATACCCTTACCGCCAAGCAGTTATAAACCGCTACCACTCTATACTAAAACAGCGGACGGTATCAGGAAAACCCATTCCTACAATAGTAGGTCCGGAAGTGAATAAAAACTAACACTATATTTGAATTATTGATACTATATATCTATTATTGCTAAATATATTGATATAAAGTATTTGTTATATGCTGTTTCTTGAAAAGGTCCCTCTTAAGACAGATGAAATTATCTCTGTAGTCAAAAGTGAGAGTTTTGCATTGGATTATCCTTACCATATTCATCCCGAATTTGAATTAATAATAATTTTGAATGCGTCAGGGAAAAGGTTTGTTGGGAATCATATTGGTAATTTTGAAGGAACCGACATGGCATTCCTGGCGCCGACGCTGCCACACAAATGGAAATTTGAAAATACACGGGAAGACTCCTGTCTCCTGGTTCTCAAGTTCAAAGAGCTTCTGCTTACCAATGACATATTTTATTCAGATGGATGCCAGCCCTTTAATAGCTTTCTGCATAGTGCAAAGCAAGGCTTGCATTTTACAAACAAATCCGATATTCTGTATTGTAAGAGGAAACTTGAAAAATTGGCGAAGCTCAAAGGCGTCGATTTGGTGATGGCAAGTTTACAATTAATATATCACATCTATAAAATTCGCGATAAGCAAACGCTCTCCGCAAAAACGTATTCGATCAACATTCCAAATAATAAACTCAATAAGATCGATAATATCTATTCCTATATTCTCGAGAACTTTAACAATTCCCTTTCAATTGAGAACATTGCAAATGAATTTAATCTGTCGAAATCAGGATTTTGCAATTTCTTCAAGCGCCACACCGGCTCAAATTTCTCCGAATTCGTGAACGAATTGAGGGTAAGTCAGGCTTGTAAAATGCTCATTGAAACCACGGAATCGGTTTCGAGTATTTGCTTTAATACCGGTTTTGGGAATATCTCCTACTTTAACAGGAAATTTAAAGAGATCACCAGGCATTCTCCCCGCAGTTATCGCCTGATACACGAATGAGTATTACGTGAAAATGCCGTATCGAAGCGATAAAAGGAGTGGAAAACTTGCATCCTTTGCTAAGCATTATGGATTATACGGTGGAAAATAGCTGAACCAATATAGTTCAGCTATTTCAGTAAATGGGGATTACTATAGTGCAGCACAATCCATACAAACCTTTTTATCGCCTTTTATCCTGCCATATTCCATAACAGTCATCTCACCGCATTCTTCACATACGAAACTATCAAAACTGTCTTTTTTAGGTCCAAGTTTGTATTCAAAAATGGGGGAAATACTCAGGAGTTTATCATCAGGTGCATTCATAACATTGGTCACAAGTGGGTCAACTATTTCTGCCGGGACAGTACTGGCAGGTTTACCTAGCATACGATAGTCGGTAAAAAATACTGTTTTTTTATTGTTTAGCATTGCTTCCGCTCTGGGAGTTACTCTTACTGCCCTGTTGGTAGATCTGTCAACTACGGTGACTGCCCACTTTCCTTTATGTGTCTTCTTGAGGTTGCCCTTGCCAAATGTAGTTCCCATTATTACCTGCAAACCATCACCAAAACAAGTGGCGCAATGGTCATCGCCTAAATCGACAAAGGCAACAATCTGTCCGTCTTTTGCACGTTCAATTCCAAGTTTATTCATTGCAGCTGCACCAACTCGTAAGCCCATCGGCATAGCAGGACATTTATGTCCGTGAAACTTTTGACCGAATTCGAGCCAATCTTTTGGATCAATCATAATATTAAATTTTAAAGTGAATAGTATAAAAGTTTATTTTGCTAAAACATCAATTATCAATTTCGCCGCTATCATCAGCAATACAATCGCATATATAATCTTGACCTGCTTTGATTTAGCTTTGGAAGACATATATCTTGCCCCAAGCTGAGAACCGATGATTACAGAGACAACTAAAATTATAGTAAGCGTCCAGTTCATGTGTCCTTGTGCCATATGTCCAAAATAGCCTGAGAAAGAGGAGAATGTTACAACGAAAGCTGTAGTTGCTGCCGCTTCCTTTGTCTTATAGCCCATCCACATTAAAATCGGAGCAATAATAAAGCCGCCACCAATACCTAACATACCTCCCGTAAAACCAGCGAAAATCCCGACAAAAAGTCCAATGATTGCCCGTCTTTTAAAAGGCATCATAGATTCGGGTTCTGCATTGCCTGATACCATTAAGGTTCTGACTGCAGCAACCACAACCATAGCAGCGAAGAATATTTTCAATGTACTTACCGGAACATATTGAGCAAACCAGGAACCCATCGGCGAAGCAATTACCGCAGCCACTGCCATTACAGCACCCCCCTTCCAGTCAATAAGTTTCTTGCGGGCAAAAGGAATCAGGGCAAACAGGGTATTTAATCCGTTCAGCAAAAGACCAAGAGGGATTGCTACCTCTTTCATATCGAAACCAAACCAGTTGATCACCGGAACATAAACCATTCCACCACCAAGTCCGAGCATCGCAAAGATGAAAGAAGCAATCGTAATGATTAGAAACACAATAATGTATGCCATATTTTTAAATCGCTTACGTATTAAAAAGTGAAAAGCACCTGCATAGCAACCCATTCCGCATTCTTTGCAGCTTCATTAAGTATAGGCGATAATTCGCCCGTTATAAAATATCCAAATGCTCCGGTCACTTGCCAGTGTTTGAGAACCTGATGCCTTATAAAAATATCGAGTTCATCACCAAGATGATGCTTCCCTGGTTCTAACTTCATGGTATTTAAAAGTGTTACATCATCAGGAACAGGGATATAAAACCGGTTGTATTTCATTTCAACCCATATACCTTTAACAGGGAACCATTCCAACACGATTTCGCGGTCGTCAAGATTTGACCACGATGTAATGTTCATCCATCCATAGTACTTATCGTTTGCTCCATATGCTGGTTCAAATGTGCGGATAGCCCCGTCTGTTTTCCTTCCACCTGACGCGTAAGTCTCCCTGATACTGATAATGGGTTTCCCCGGTAAATAATGGAATTGATATCCTGCCTTGGCGAACAAGCCGTAAGCATCTATCGTTTTTCCGTTCTCATTGCCAAACTCTTTCACTGCCGTGAGATCTAAAACAAAGTGATGAAAATCGTTATTAAAAATTCTTACCCCCGACCAATTCCTGGTGAATTCAAGCGTGTTGATATAATCTGCAGATCCTTCAGTTTTTAAGACATAAAATGGTTCAATGCTCATTACCTTAGGTAGAGTAATATGTGCGTATATTCCTCCGCCCCAAAACTCAGTCCTGATAAATGGGATCGAAATTTTTAGAGGATCATGTATTTGGGTTCCACCTGCAAAAACATCAATAAAATTTTCGCCCTTTTTATATGAAACTTTTAATGCATCCCATGACCAACGCCCTGTGTTTCCCCATTCGCCCGGACCAAAAATCCTTGAATCGCCATAAAATATTTTTTGTCTGCCAAGCTTAACTGATATATCTTTTAACAATTGGTCGTATTCAACATAAGCATCGTAAATCTCAAAGAACTCCTCATTTGGATTCATGGTATAATAAGGCGTAAGAGCACCTGACTTATGAATCTTGAATAGATCGGGGTACTGACTATTTTGGAGCGACCAACCAAAAGCACGTGAGTCCTGCAAATGAAGACTAATGCATAATTTTTTCGATGGCTTTAATGTAAAGCCTGTAATAACCCGTTGATAAAGAGTCTTGTCATCGAGTTTCCCAATAGCGGTCGGACTGCCATCACTATAGTTTTTGGCATTCATCCCATTCCACATCTCGAAGCGGTAACGTACTGACAAATCAAATTTAATTTTGATGTTCTCGGTTTGCGCATTGGCTTTTACCAGGCCAATCAGCAGAATTAATATGGGTATAGCTTTTTTCAAGTATAAGTAAGTACTTACATTGTTATGGGCAAAAAAAATTACTTCTTCAGGATTTTAAGCATTAATTGCATCATCCTGTCGCAATAATTATCGGTATGAAACTCACCCCCGCTGAGAATCAATTCTATATTAAGTGAAACCGGAATGCCCATATAGAGCATCGCAAGGTTTTCAACTGGTATCTGATTGTCCCAGGTACCGGCAGTAATTCCATCAAGAATAATTTTGCTTACAAGCTCTTTTTGACTATTGAATATCCTCTGAAGCTGGCTTTTCAGTGCCGCATCGTTATTGTGTGATGCTTCAGAAAATATAAGCATGGTAATTCCTTTATTAGCCGTTAGATATTCAATCGTAGCACAAATGAAATTTTTCAAACGGGTTTCCGCATCTCCCCTGGCGTTCGAAGCATTACGCAATCGTCCTAAAAAGTCAGTCTGAACATCATTTATGATAGAAAGAATGATATCCTGCTTTGTTGGAAAGTGGCGAAAGATAGAACCCTCACTCATTCCAATCCGTTTTGCCAGGTTCTTTGTAGAAAGGTTCTTCAAACCATCGGTATATATAATATCAAGAACAGCTTGTTTTATCTCCTCCTGTCTAATGTCAGTTGTTTTGCGTTCCATAATTGTAAGTAAGTATTTGCTTACAAAGCTACCATTTTCTTTTACATTCACAAATCTTTTCGCAAATTCCGGTCAAACGGAACCAGCCAAAGATCGATTGATCAGAAGAGACAGGTCATTTACCCCGGAAGTTTTGCGAAAGCACCGGCGTCGGGCTAGCGGATCGGACGGCTGATCGGAACAACTGAATGTATTAAAAGAATCGGGTCATCAATTCATGCATTTACACCGTGGGTTTAATATCGCTCCCCAAAATTGTGTCACATATTTTGGATTGATATTCAGGCGATAATTCAACTTCGCGTACGCAACGGCTTATTTTTACCTCTTCATTCTTTCTATGTTTTCCTTTTTCAGGTATGGCATTACGTAACAATAGACCCGGTACCTGGAGGCACTCCATTTTGGAGGATATGGAAAATCCTGCCCCGGAAACAAGGGTAATTCATTGGGTTTAAAGATGAGTTTAATATCCAGTTCATCCTGACCCCCGGTCAGTTGCTCCGATACCAGGAATTCATCATCCATCCACCTTCGGTTGGAGGTAATGATATGATGTTCGGCCGGGGCCAGTTCAGCTTCAGAGAAAGAACGACCCGCGGGTCTGCTGTGTACGATTGTGTTGCTTCCAGCCGAATACCACAGACCGGCATAGTGCCAGACAGTATCGTGTACTGATTTGACATACACGCTGGCTTCCTGGTTGGGGTATTGATAGTCGAATTTTCGTCTGATGAGCAATCCATGATTATCGTTGCGCAGTTTTATCCTGAATTGCGCAACGCCGGTCAGATTCACCACCGAATCGCGTTCGGCCGGAAAATACATTTTCGCCCCGTACGATTCCTTCTGAAGTGATGACGGATGGGCCCAGTCGGTGTAATCGTGGTCAGGTCCCTGGTTATATCTGGAAATGAGGGCATATGGTTCTTCTTCGGAAAGGGATGTGTATCTGTGCCTGATCCTGTCCATCCTGTTGAATACAGCGAGTTGATCAGTAAGAATCAGTGATGGAGCATCAATACCATACCAATACACTACGCCGGAGTAATGTTCCGGATACGTATTCATCCCGCCATGCTCTAGGTTAACAACGGCCCTTTTGCCGAAAGGGAAATAATCGGTGATCAGGAATCGATAGGCTGAATTGACCTTTTCCAGCTGATCTGAGGCTTCTTTGGAAGATTTTCCGACGGGGTGACCTGCAAGGGGAATGGTCATGTTACGCCCGCCCCAGTAATCGCCTCCGCCACCCCATTCTTCCGTACCGGTACCCTGACCCTGGGGTGATTTACTATCATCCAGGTAAATCCTCGGGTCACCTTCAAGCGTCTGCAGAACGCCGTTTTCCGAAAATATCCAGCTCATCCCCACAACCTGACCGCTCCACGATCCGCCGCCCTCTGCCCTTTCGGTGTCCAGAAAGGTCAAATCCTGGCCGGCTTCCGGATTTTCATGGTTCGTATACGTTGCATGAAAATAGGTTACATGGTTTATTGGCCCGGTGTACGGAACGGAAACAATGTTCCAGAGAATGTTATTAATACTTTTCCCATTCATCTCCGTGATCTCCAGCTGCGCATTACTGAAAAAAGGCATCGGCCAGTAGCAATCCAGATATACACGGTCTTTATCATACCGTACAACCAATGGAAGACCTTTCACCAGGTATTCCTTATTTTCAGGATTATGAAGTAAACCTGTACCGAAGAAAAGATCAACCGGTACATTCACAGATTCGTTCCAGCGATGATCCCAGGTTATTCTCAGCCGGCATCTTCCAAAGTCCTTATCCATGGAACGCGGAAAAGAAAAGCCAATAGAGCGGATCATGGCCGGTCCGGAATTTAATTCTGCCATCTGCACCTTCTCAAAAGGCTTTAAATTCAATTCCCCTTTATAGACGTTTTTCTGAACCTCTGCAGTAACCTGGTCCTTGCCTGCATATTCAAGTAATTCAAGGGTTTCCTTTCTTGGGGGAACAGGTAAGGATGTTTTTTTGTCATCTTCCGGTTCGTATGGAAACTTGTGGAAGATATAATACCCCGTTCCATAAAATGTCCTGGAATAGGCGATACGTAATCGTTGATTAAATTCAACAGGTCTCCACATCAGGTCGGCACCCTTTGTTGTGGTCCAGGTCCATACCAGGGGAAAAGGGAAGAGATCAGCAGGGATGAAGGCTGTTGATTCAAAGGCAGTATCGGCCCCCACCGGATTTTTCGTCGCTGTTTCACTCACAATCAGGTCCTGCCCATCGATCTCATAGTGCCAGGGACTACCGTGAAAATGATTTGTACGAATGAAATACAATATCCCCGGACCTTTAATATCCAGCGCTACATTAAAGCTATCATTTTCCTGGTAAAGAAAATGACTTGCGTCTGCAGTCTGATTATTCCCGCATCTGTCATAGGTACTCGCCATATATCCTCTTACTCCCAGACGTAAATATGGCAGCTTGTCCCATCGTATGAAAGCATCCTCACCCCGGGGAAAAACAGGGGGTGTGGCGGATTGGAACAAGTCCTGACCATATGCGGAAGAAAGGATAAAAACAGCAAGCAGGGTAGTTGTAAATCTATAACCTAACGGGCTATTCTGTCTGTATATTTTCATGACTCACAGCGTAAGATTCCGGTAATATTGATTATTAGAATAACAAAAGTTGCAAGAGCATTTCACCGGAGCCGATCCAGGTGAAAAATATTTACAACATTAAATATAAGCATTTTAATGCCTAAACGTTTATTCAACCTGTTCATTTTCCTCCCATAGTAAACTCTCATTTTATAACCCAAATCCTTCGCCGGAGGTTCTGGCGCTGGCATATCAATTTCTGTCCGGGCTGGAAAATGTACATGCTCTCACTGGAGAGAAGGAAAGACAGGCCATCGCACAGAAATACGGACAAAAGAAGTATATGGCGGATATAGTTTGAGGAATTTCCGGCTACTCCACAACTATTTTGTGAGTCTCTGTACCGGACGTATCCAAACCGATCCTCACAAAGTAAATGCCTTTGGATAACCTTTCCGTATCGAGCGGGATCAAACCTGTATTGGTATATTTCATGGTATACATCAACCTGCCGGTAACATCTACAAGACTTATGGTGACTTCATGGTGCCGGGTATTCAGATCAATGACAGTGCTATGATTAACCGGATTGGGATAAATTCGTACAGCCTCCCTGATCTTTCGATTTGGGATACCACTCCCCAGATCAATCGAAAAAAGCCTGATGTTGTCTATGAGCCAGCCTTCTTTGTTGTTATTGATATCGTCACTGATAAAATTGAAACGTATGATCATGGAATTTACGCCTTCAGCAACGGCTGCTTTCTTTACCGGAATATAATGCCATGCAAACCAGACTGTCTCCCAACCTTCCGATCGGCCAGAGAAGCCTTTTTCCCCGTTAAAAAGTACGTCATCCCTGGAATATAAGTTACCGTTTTCCCATTCGGGTTTCGCCTCAGGATAGATTGTATCCTCAATGATGTTCATCCAGGTTTCTCCCTGGTCATAGGAGACGGTGATGTATCCACCGTCATGCAGGCTGTCGGTATCTAATTTATGATGGAATTCAACATATACATCATAAGGAAATTCATCGAAAAACCATTCCGGTTTAAATTCTTCGAGGACGATATCGAACCATGAGTGGTTATTTACCGGATAGGATCCTGCTATACCAGTCATGATTGCTTTATCACCGGAATAAGCAGAATTAAAAAATGTTTTTCCGGGTTCACCGATTAGCCAGATATCATCCTCTGCAGTCCCCGGTTTTAGAAATGAACAGGGAATTTCAAAGGTAATGGTATCATCATTTAAAATCTTCCGGTCATGCCAAAATTGCGAATAGGTATTAATGTAAAGAATACAAAAAAGGCATGAGACAATAATTTTTTTCAAAGACATGGGAGTTCGGTTGTTTTTCACCCGTCACAACGTCAGCAGCGGTTAATACAAGAATATATACGTTAAAACTAGTATGAAATTTTCTAATTTACAACGATTTACCCAAAGTGTTTTGAGATCTTTCTGATACAGAGCGGGAGATTTCACTTGTAAAAAAGCATTCTAACCATAATTCGAGTATTTTTGCTTATTCTGTCCAAATAAAAGAAACGTTATCCATGAATAAAGCTGTCTCATTTCTCAGTCTGCTCCTGCTCATTATCACATCGTGCAGCAACAATAAAAGCTGGACCAACAATCCTCAACTGGCGCCACAACCTGTCGCCTTCGGGAAGGTCACTGTTGACAGAGATTCACGCCTCGGTAAACGTGCCATGGCAAATTTCATGCGACTGGAGCGCGGACGCTACCTGCCCGATAGTATATACGTGATCCCCAGTCCGGAATACCATCAGACAGACTGGCCTGGTGATGTTCCCGGGAGGCTCGTACTCGGGCAAACCCTGCTGCAGGAGGCTACCGGACGTCCGGCAGAGTACCTTAACGCCATTGTCAAAGACTTCCCGGCTCATATGAATGGGAAAGGGTACTTCGGTCACGACTATGGCAGCATGATCAACGAACAGCAGCTCTCCGGCCATGGATGGACATTACGCGGACTCTGCGAGTATTACCTGATGACAAAAGATTCAGCCGTCCTGAAAATGATCACCACCATGGTCGATTCACTGGTTCTTCCAACGAAAGGAGAACATAGCCTTTATCCCATCGATCCGGCAAGTCGTAAGGATGCCGGGGGCTATATGGGAACCTCGCAAAACAGCCTGGGCAACTGGATCCTGTCTTCCGATATTGGCTGCGACTTCATCTTTATGGACGGAGTGATCCAGGCGTATGCCATTCTCGGCACACCGGAGCTGAAGGAGATTTCCAGGGAAATGATCGACCGCTTCATTCAGATCGACCTTGTGGGCATCAAAGCACAAACTCATTCCACACTTACCGCATTGAGGGGACTGGTGAGGTATTATTCAATAAGCGGGGATACGGCCGTTCTGAATGCTGCGGAAAGAAGGTACCGCATTTACCGGGAGCAGGGTATGACGGAGAACTTTGAAAACTACAACTGGTTCGGTCGGCCGCTATGGACAGAACCCTGTGCAGTTGTCGACGCATACATCCTTTCCGTCCAACTTTGGCAGTACACCGGGAAATCAGTATACCTGGCCGATGCCCAGAAGATGTGGTATAACGGCATCGGATTCGAACAACGTTACAACGGCGGCTTCGGCTGCAACAGCTGCCTGGGGAATCACGGGCCGTATTCCGATTCGACGGCCGACCCATTCCTAACCGTCTCTGTAACCGAATCGCACTGGTGCTGTACTATGAGGGGTGGAGAAGGACTGGCCAGAGCAATTGAGTACAGCTATTTTACACAGGGCAACACCGTTTTTGTACCCGATTTTCATGCCGGCACTGCTGAATTTGATCTCCCTGCAGGAAGCCTCAGTGTCAGCCAAATTACCAATTACCCTTATGATACCACCGTGGTCTTTCAGATCGATGAATCCCGGCTGAACGAAGATGTTACATTGAGCCTGTTTATCCCTGCCTGGATCTCACATCCGTTCGTGAAAATTAATGGTGAGATAATCAGTGGTGATATCCGAAACGGCTTTCTCTCTTTACAGCGACAGTGGAAAAAGGGTGATCATATATTGCTGGGTTTTGATTTGATGGATGAGGCAGTTTCGAACCGCAATGTGAACAGCATCAAGGGTTATCACAGCTTCTGGCACGGTCCGCTGATGCTCGGACATCCGGGTGCGGATGAAATCTCACTGCCGTCAAATACGCCCATCAGCCCTACAGGTGAAAATCAATTTATGGCCGGAGTAACACCTTATATTCTCCGACCGGTGAATCATCTGATGGATTCTGCCGTGACAAAGGAAAACAATTACAGCATCCAGGTACTGTTCAGGGATTGAACCAAAAAAGAAGAGACGCCCAAATGGACGTCTCTTCAATCAAAATATCATTTACTATTCTCTTTACATCAATTTCCAGCCATCGCGGTAGGTATGTTTAATCAATTCTTCTGCGAATGCCTTGGCGTTGATGGTTTCGTGTTTGGTATCGAAGGTTGGGTGACCATTATGTACGGTAAAAGTATCGGATTTCACGATGGACACCTCGTCGTTATCATTGATATTGGTGAATTTCATGCCTTCACCGTCCCATTTCAGTACACGTTTGAGATCCTGCAGGCGTACAGCCAGGTTACCCATAACGACCATTTCGTTGAGGGGACCTGAATAGTTGAAGTTGGAGCTGGTTTCTACCCTGCTTTCAGGACTTTCCTTTGCAGCACGTACCCAATCCAGTTCATGGCTTGTTTCTACCCTGCGCAAAACTTTGGGTGCAACGTACTCTTTGGTGGCTTCTTTACCACCTACCCAGAGGCGTGGATTTGCACCGTAGCAGCCGCACATGATCTTACCTTTCGAGCCTTCGAAGACAACTCCGCCATTCCAGTCACCCATCAGTTCGCCTTCATTCAATTCGGGTATTCTTTCCGGCATCATACCGCCATCGTACCATGTGACATGTACAGCAGGCATCTTAAGTTTCATGAATTTATCACGCTCAGGGAAGTAGTAATGAACCATTTCAGACTGGGGAGCACTTTCGGTATTGAACTGGCTCGATGATGCCTGCACAGCCACCGGTGATCCAAGTTTAAGACCCATGAATACCGGGTCGAGAATATGGTTTGCCATATCGCCGAGAGCTCCGGTTCCAAAGTCCCACCAGCCACGCCAGTTCCAAGGTGTATAAGCCTCGTGGTACGGTCTCATTTTGGCGGGTCCGATAAACAGATCCCAGTTGAGGGTTTCAGGAACCCACATACCTTTTTCAGGTCTTTCCAAACCCTGGGGCCATATTGGCCTGTTCGTCCATGAGTGTACTCTTTCTACAGTACCGATAGCACCATCCCAGAGCCATTCACACATTGTTCTCACACCTTCACCAGAGTTTCCCTGGTTACCCATCTGGGTGGCCACTTTGTATTCTTTGGCTTTGAGTCTGAGCATCCTGGATTCATACACACTATGTGTCAGGGGTTTTTGAACGTATACATGTTTGCCGAGTGACATGGCTGTCATGGCAGCCACGGCATGAGTATGATCAGGTGTGGCAACAACAACGGCATCGATACCGCTGGCCATATCATCAAACATTTTGCGGAAGTCTTTGTATTTCTTTGCACCCGGGAAATCCTTGAAAGCTTCATCTGCATAAGCCCAGTCTACATCGCAGAGAGCAACAATATTCTGTGATTTCAGGTTATTGATATTAGAATGGCCCATACCGCCGATACCAATTCCGGCAATGTTTAATTTGTCACTTGGTGCAACTCTTCCTTTTGCGCTGATAACTCCACTTGGAAGAATGGTTAATCCGGCTGCGGCTGTTGCAGAAGCGGCAATAAATCGCCTTCTTGACATGCCGGCCTGTTCGGGTTTTTTCATGTTACGCTGATTTTATTGATTAGTAATTACACTCTGGAATTCATTTTCCGGGTGATTTGACCCGAAAGATAATTAATCAGATGAAAAAATCCTATAACAGGCTAATTGTTTTAGCCTGTGTATTGTGCATAAACCTTCGTGATGCCCTCTTCAAGGCTTAGTTTCTCCTTCCAGCCGAAGGAATGAAGCTTACTGACATCCATCAGCTTCTGACTGGTACCATCCGGTTTTCCGGCATCCCAGTCGATTTGTCCCTGGTAACCGGTAATGCTTTTGATCAGCATTATGAGTTCCCGGATGGTGACATCGGTCCCCGTACCAATATTAATATGCGTGTTCCTTATATTTTTCACCGTCTGCTCAAACATCCGGCGGTCGGGAACCAGGTCGGCAAAATCCAGGTTCTCGAAAATGAAAAGGCAGGCATCGGCAAGATCATCGGAATGGAGAAACTCACGCCTGGGTTTTCCACTTCCCCAGAACTGAACAAAAACCTGATCATTTTCACGCCTGATCCCGTACTTCTTCATTTTTTCGAGCAGTGCATCTTCAGCGGCATTCCCATCTACGCCTTCCACAGGATTCTGGTTGAAATCCCTCCTGATGCTTTCCATATCTCCTTCGAAAAGGCATTTTCCCAGGTGAAGCTTCCTGATTACAGCAGGCAAAACGTGCGACTTCTCCAGATCAAAATTGTCGTTCGTCCCATAAAGATTCGTTGGCATCAATGAGATGAAATTGGTATTATACTGGAGATTGAAGGATTCACACATCTTGATACCTGCGATCTTGGCAATGGCATAGGGTTCATTCGTGTATTCCAGTTCGGAGGTAAGCAGATATTCCTCCTTGAGAGGTTGTGGGGCATCGCCAGGATAAATGCAAGAACTGCCAAGGAATACAAGCTTTTTTACGTTGAACTTATAGCAGTTATAAATGACATTATTCTGGATCTGGATATTATTGTAAATAAAATCGGCACGGTATATATTATTCGCCATGATCCCACCTACATGCGCTGCCGCCAGAAAAACGTAATCCGGTTTCTCCGCACTGAAAAAGTCCTCTACCGCCCGGCCATCCATCAGATCAAGCTCAGCATGCGTACGGAATAACAGGTTATTGTACCCTTTTTCTTTCAGCTTCCTAACAATGGCAGAGCCTACCAGGCCACGGTGACCGGCAACATATACTTTTGCGTCTTTGGATATCATACCTGTGTTGTGTATTTCAGAATTCCTGGATTCACTGATTTCAATCAAACGATTTATTTACCTGATGTCCCATATCGGCTAAAGCCTTATCCCTCGCCATTATTTTGAGATCACTTTGCAGCATCTCACTCACGAGGTCCTGAAGCGAATATTCAGGTTCCCAGCCGATCTTCTGCTTTATTTTATCAGGGTTTCCAATAAGAAGCTCGACCTCGGTAGGCCTGAAATAGTTGGGATCTACTTCAAGAACGCACCTGCCCACCGAATGTTGATCGAGGACGCTTCCTGCAGGAAGCTTTCCGATGGCAGCAATGTAGGCTTTTTCGTCAACACCCTCTCCCTTAAATTCAACCCCGATACCTGCTTCCTCAAAGGCCATTCGTACAAAATCCCTGACGGATGTGGTGATACCGGTAGCAACAACGTAATCATCGGCGATATCCTGTTGAAGGATCATATGCATCGCCCTTACATAGTCTTTGGCATGCCCCCAGTCACGTTTGGCAGAGAGATTCCCGAGAAAAAGCTTATCTGAAAGACCGAGGACAATCTGGGCGACACTACGCGTAATCTTCCTCGTTACAAATGTCTCTCCCCGTATGGGCGATTCATGATTGAAGAGAATACCATTACAGGCGAAAATATTGTATGCTTCCCGGTAATTCACCGTTATCCAGTACCCGTAAAGCTTTGCCACAGCATACGGGCTCCTTGGATAAAAGGGTGTCTTTTCACTCTGTGGAACCTCCTGAACAAGCCCGTACAATTCACTGGTCGATGCCTGATAAAACCTGGTCTTTTTTTCCAGGCCGAGCAGCCGTATGGCTTCGAGGATCCTCAATGCGCCAATCCCGTCGGCATTAGCAGTATATTCCGGTGTCTCAAAGGAAACCTGAACATGACTCATTGCACCCAGATTGTAGATCTCATCGGGTTGTGTCTCCTGAATGATCCTGATCAGGTTGGTGGAATCGGTCAGATCACCGTAATGAAGGACAAATCGTTTGTTCTGTTCATGAGGGTCCTGATAAAGATGATCGATCCGGTGTGTGTTGAAGAGAGAGCTTCTCCTTTTAATACCGTGTACCTGGTAGTCCATACCAAGCAACAATTCGGCCAGGTAGGCTCCATCCTGTCCGGTAACACCAGTAATTAATGCTGTTTTTGCCATACTATAGGAAAATTAATTTGATAATACTATTTGTCGTTTATTGACGCCGGAGGCGGATTATTGGTCCTGATGAAATCGTGATCACTGAAATCGTACCATTATACCTAAACACATGTTAAAGGTACGAAGTTCACAGGGAATTCTGACAGTCATATTCAACATAAGGCTGTAAATCCCTTGAGAACGCCGGCTGCTGTGATATCCCCATCCGGGGAAAAAGAATCCGACCGGGCTTTGTTGCCCGGCCGGAGCCTTTAAAAATGTATGTCTGAATAATGGAGATGACAGATATTAATGTCCCGTTGCAAAGAAAACCGTTTTGATCGTCTTTATCAGAAGCTTGAAATCTTTTGCTAATGACCAGTTATCGATGTACTGAAGATCCAGTTTCATCCAGTTTTCAAAGTTTACCTCATTCCTGTTGGGTACAACCTGCCACGTACAGGTAATACCGGGTTTGACGGATAACCGTCGCAGCTGCCAACGCTTATACTGTTCCACTTCTGAAGGCAATGGCGGCCTGGGGCCAATCAGCGACATCTCGCCCCTGAATACGTTATATAGCTGGGGTAACTCATCCAAACCCGTTTTCCGAAGGATCCTGCCAATCCTGGTAATCCTTGGATCATCCTTTATTTTGAATACAGGGCCATCCATTTCATTCTGCTCCGTCAGTTGCTTTAAGCGCTTTTCAGCATTCGTGTCCATGGATCTGAATTTGTAAAGCTTAAAACGTCTCCCCCGAAGTCCAACTCTTTCCTGACTGAAAAAGACCGGCCCTCTTGTATCAATCTTGATAAGCAGGGCAATAAGGATGAACAATGGTGAAAGAAAAACCAGAAGAAGAAATGAAAAGTAAAGATCCGTTACCGACTTGTAAAACAATGATAAGGTATTTGATGGGGTATCAATGAGCGTGAGCATTTCGGATTTATTCATGGTGTAAAGCTGAAGACCTGATGTCTTTAGGTTCGATAATCCGGATTCAAGCCTGAAAATAACTCCCACTTCATTGCAAATGCTGGTAATCTCTTTGAGCTCTTCTTTTGAAATGTTGCTCTTTGCCATGATCACTTCATCAACAACTTCCGTATCAATGATCTTCTTTAAGTCTGTGGATTCAGGAACAATCTTGAGATCTTTCTCGAAGGCTGCCCTGATCATCAGAGAATCGGAGAAAATCTTTACAATCTCAAAACCCCAGTCTTTATTTGTAAGTATCTTATTGATCAGGGCCTCCGATTTTGAATCAGCGATGACAATGATCTTATGCAAATCATACCCTTTCGCACGGAATGTCCTGTACAATCTGTAAGTAAATACTCGAAGGTGAAAGAGGATAAAGAAGTTGAGGCCCGCGTAAAAAAGTATGAAGCTAATTTCAATCTTGGCGTAGCCTAACAGATACTTTAGTGTGAACAGCACTGTAAGCTCAAGGAATGCAACCCTGGCAAAATTGAAGAAAATTTGTATATACCTCTGGGTACGCGGAAGTTTGGCAATAATGGTTAACCTGTATAAAATTACCCACGACAGAATATTATATAAGCCCAAAAGCAGATACTGACCAGTGGCAGGACTTGACGTGTGGAGATAATTCTTCCATATGTAAAGTGATAGCAGGTAAACACAACTTACGATAAAAAGCTCAAAAATCAGTAAATACCTTTTACGTCCTTCAACACGGTTGGACAGGTAAATTGATAACAGTTTGTTTTGCAGACTCGTTAATGTCATAATTCTATATAAGATTACACGATCCGAAATTACGTTATTATACGATATGTTGGATATATTTTTGATAAATAGGAGAAAATAGAGTATGAATGGTGAAAGATGTGTGAGAATCGAAAATAGTCTACCCCTATGTTTTCAACCTTTTCAGGTGTTCTGTACCTGCCTGGAAACCGGTAAAGAAAAACCGGGATTCTGTTGGCGAAATCATTATTCTTAAATACAAGCGATGAAAAATATTCGGTTCAACCCGAAGGATGAGTTTGTCAATGACGTTTCCGGGAATATTCTTACCCGTTAATACCTCGGAGTTCAGTAATGGTATTCTTCCTGATCAATCACAGACTGTAGTGGAAGTAATATAAACTTATAATAGATATATGCTGTGACCTGCTTTGCCACATATATTACGCCGGCGACATCCGGAAACCTATGATAAGGATCAGGCAAAGAGATGACACCGACCGGCTGTTTATCACCCAGCACTTTCCTGTATGTAAGCCATGTACGGCGCGAATGGTCTCCCAGGCTTACGATATTTATTCCCTTTATGGGATAGCCTGAGTTCTGAATCCAGTCACGGAATGCGACAACACTGTGGAAAGTCTTGTTAAAACAAGTTCGGTAACCTCTGACCGAAATGATCCGTACGGGATCCATACCCAGGTTTATCAGTTTCATCCTGGCCTGACCGGCGTAAGAATCGGAATTTTTATCCTCCCGCCTTTGACCATCAAGCCGGGCAATATCATAGGCTGCCTCTGTTGTATAGGGTTTGAGAAAGGTATTGTCGATCATGAGACCGGTAACAAAAAGATTACGGTCACCATAGGCTGATTTATCATTATCAAACTGCACCATCACAGAATCAAGGTCGTTGAGTGATCCCTCCCATTCCACCTTGTAAAGCTTCTGGTATTTTGTTGTGCGAAAGCCCCTAACAATTGAATCATTCACCCAAAGATTGAAGTGGGCTGCATTTTTCCCGCGCAGGGAACTATACGCTGTGATGCCAATATGGTGTATCCTGTTCTGCTGAGGGAGGGTATCAAAGCGGCTTAGGTTAAAGATCAGGTAACCGTTCTGATCAAGGAAATAATGATCGGGCAGAATATTGCCGGTGGTTACAATATAGTCGTAATGATTGCTCTTATACTCCTCATAGGCCAGTTCCAGGCTTTTATTTTCAAGCCATCCCTCAATCAGCAGCGTGTTTGCCTTTACTCTTTCTGTCTTGGAAAGAAAGCCGGAAAAAATATGGAATGCCGGGGAGAAGAGTATGTACAATAAAGAAATGGCACATAATACAATGAACACATTTCTAATGGTTTTACGTATACGGTTATGCATTATTAATCCGGTAAATTCAACAATCAATGTTGGGTTGTTTCATCGCTTTGATCATCCATTAACCATCATGCATCCATAGGTGTCAAACCATCTTTTGTGTTCGCAATACAAAGCCGTTGATATCACGGCTTTGCATTCAGGATATCCAGGACAATGGACTCGCAGACCTACTTCATGATTACGAGTTTGTTCACATCCCAGATAACGCCTTTCCGGCTCCTGATCCTTACGAAATATATCCCTTTATTCATTGCATTCAGACTGAGTTGCCTGAGGTTCTCATTTTCATTCATAACCTCTGAAAGTACAATTCTGCCACTCATGTCCAAAATATCAACGATACAGGCTTCATGATATTCGGTGTTTATCTGAACATTCACCAGGTCGGATGCCGGGTTCGGGTAGATTCGTATCTCGGGACCCGTAAACCTCACAGGATTTACGGCGGTTGTAATTTTGGTGGTGTCGTTACTTTCCGACTGGTACACTTCTTTGGTAAGGTCACTTTGAATGAATGTGGCGACCCTCAGCATACCAGGATCTGTCACCGCCTGGTAATCCCAGCTAAACTGGTAATTCATCGTTTGTCCCTTCGACCAGCCGCTGAAAACCGCAGTACCTGCCGCATTGGGCAGCATCTCCCTGGCCACGTTGAGGAAGTTGGATTCACCATTTTCTGTACTTAAGCCGGTGATGAGTTTTTCATAAACAACTACGTGAACAATTCGCTCTTCAGCTGGCAGATTCTTAAGCGCTTTAAGGGTAACATGTGCGTCAAGCTGGTTATTACCGTAAGTTACATCCAGACTTATATCGAAGGCGGGATCAAGAAGAGACCGCAACATGATATCCTTGTTGCTGAGAGAAGAAGTGCTATAGTTGAATCGCAATGAATTATCCGTTCCACCGTCGAGGACGGAATATGGCACGGAGGAGACCCCATAGAAAAATACACGTGTGGCCGGCATAGCAGGGTTCAGGATATTCAGCGGATCAACCCCCGGGAATTCAGTGTGGTATTCCAGCTTGACCACATCTTTAAAGAAGTGGTTATAAATCTGGTTCAGCTCGCTGTTCACAGTCCGGCTCTTGCTGTCTGCCGAATTGGTGAAATGTTCCAGCAACACTTTTTTGCTCCTGGTACTGAGACGGAAATTATCGAAAGCAAAGCCTTCGCTGTTGTTGTCGGTATGATTAGAACCATAGAAAATCCGGAACTGAACATTTTTCTTTCCTGCAAAAGCATCGAGCTCATGTCGGGCCCCGATCCATCCGTCATTCGTACCATCAATACTATTTCCTGTCCAGCCGGTGCTCTGTCCGACAACCAGATTTTCAATAGCCGATGAATTAAACCAGTTAATGCCATCTTCAAGGTTACCAACATTTACCCATTTACGTCCGGTGTCAGTTTTGGCCTGAAGAACAACACCCTCATTATCCGTGGAAAGTGCATGGTAAATATCAAGACTTATCATAGGCTTCTCAATACCCCTAAAGTCGAAGCATGGTGAAACCACATAGGATTGTTCTGGTGTAACGATGCCGGGAACATCCGTGAACCATGCAGGCGTTTGGTTTGAAGCGGAGTTATCGAAATTCACTGTATTGTAATTCCAACTGTTGTTTGCCAGTGGATCAGTTTGATCAATAGACCAGGAACCATTATCATCATTGAAATCTTCGTCAAATGGCCACTGATCGGAGAGGGTTATGACAGGTTTCAGTCTGATGATGCGTTCGACCGTCGTTCCGCATCCGACACTCGTTTCAGTATATAACCTGACTGTATAATTATTTATACTGTTAAATGAATAATAGATAGAATCCATGTCGTTCTCCGCGATCGAACCGCCATTCGGGTCGACAAATGTCCATGAATATTTACTGATCGCTTCGGTACTTTGCATTTCGCTGATGAAAAGCGTCGGCGTGCCGGCATTGTAACACTCACTTATCCAGCTAAAAGATCCTGTGGGACGCTGATGGAAGTTGACAACTTTCTTCAGGGTATCTGAACAACCTCCTGTCGTTTCCCCAATCATGGTTATTGTACGCATGCCTCCGGAAGCGTAGATATGAGCAGGGGAATCCATGATACTGGTGTTCTGGTTTCCACTCGACGGATCATCAAAGTTCCAGCTCCATCCTGAGACCAAATCCTTATTTTCCGTTGTATTATTGAAAAATACCGTGTCACCGGTACTTACGCAGGACTTATCTACCGTAAAGTTCGCATCCGGAGCAAAATTAACCCGAAGGACTTTTGAATCGGTCTTAACACATCCATGTACCGAAGTGTTGGTAAGGGTAATGGTATTGTTACCAATAACCGCACTTGCCGGTGTGAAAATAAAGCCGCTACCGACATTACCGGAAACTCCCGGCCCTGAGAATACAGCTGTACTGATATCTGTGACGAGCGGTACCGCCAATTCATTCTGGCAAAATTCTGCCTGATCCGGGCTCAGTATCGAAGGCTGCGCGGCTGATTCAATGATAAATGACTTCTCAATGGAAAGCGGTATAATATCTAAGTATTCGTACAAAATGGTATAGGTTCCGGTAGAAAGAGCTACAGGATCAACCTCTGCAGAATTATCTCCGTTGTCAGTGAGTCCGTTTACTTCCTGCCCCGAACCATTGAGCAATGTAAAGCCCCCGTTAACACCGGCACCATTTGCGGCAGTAACGGTAAATGGACTGTTAAGATCACAGAATACATCCTTCGGAATGTATATGTCACCATCAGCACCGAGAACAAACACCACAGCACTATCCATGCTGACACAACCTGACAGGTTCGTATAGGAATAGAAGATGGTATGTGGTGAATTTGTTGTATCGGCAACACCAGGATCAAAGTAACCGGTAGAACTGTTTACGCCAGGTCCGGAGAATGTTCCGCCTGAAACACTGGCCTGGAGGAGAACCGGTGGGTCTTCCACATTATAGGCCGTGGCGAGATTAATGATCTCGACGTTTGTTTTTGCATTCACCGTTACCTTGGCAGATCCACTGCCTGTATTCGTAGTACCAACGGCATCTTTCACCTGTGAAATGGTGTAGGTTGTTGTCGTCAGCGGATTTACCGTAAGATAATAGGGAGATGCATTGATATCGGTATATTCCTGTCCCGAAGACCCATTATATAGTGTAATGGTCCAGGGTGCTCTTCCGGTAAGGGTAACAGTAAGACTGGCAATATCACCCTGACAAATAGACTGGGTTCCTGAAATGGTGGCCGTTGGCAGGGAGGTATAAATCAACAGGGAGTTGGGATCGAGATCGGTGAATGGCCCGGCATTATTGCCCGCAACATCACGTAGATAAACACGAACCTGTAAACTTCCGCGCGGGACAGCATTATCACCGGCAGCTACAGTATATGATAATGTATAAACACCACCGGAAACCTCGGTAAAGCTTACCCGTGATGAACTAAGGGAAATGCCGTTGATGGTGGTGGCTGAAGTTGCGGTGTAACCGGTTCCATCGGCATGGACGGTCACATTAACCACGCCTCCGGGTCCTATATCCCCGCCGGGTACAGTCATCTGTTGAACCACCGGTGAGTTTGCATCGATAGAGAGATTACCCGAATTGCCAACCGTACTGACCGGCAAACTTAGGTTTCCTACCTGATCCTTCATAACAATGGTGGCCATCAAAGCACCCAGTCCGACATCTGTATCCCCTTCCCGGACGGTATAGATCAGCGAGTAATTGCCGCTTCCGACTTCCTGGAACAGGAAGTTGGATTCCGTGACCGGAATGCCATTTACCATTGAGGATGGATCTAATGAATACCCCGTTCCGTTTGTATTGATGATAAAGCTCACTGCATCCCCAACCTTTTTGTTCCCTGATTCCACCCATACGAGTGTAATGACCGGAGCTTGCGAGTCAATCGGATCATTATTCTGGGTTATGTTCTTGTTAAATGGGGCATTCTGGCTGGACCCATCAGACAAAACGAGGTTTGACACCGGAATGGACTGGGCTGCTGTATAACTGTTCCCACCTGCCGTAATTGTGAAGGTTGTCGTATATGTAGTGGATGTAAGACGCTGAAGATTTGTGAGAGGATACCCTCCAATGCTGCCGGAAACGAGGGAGTATGTTACGCCTCCGTCATCTTCAATAGTGATGATAACATCTACTACATCACCAATTTTCATTGGCTGATTCAGGATGTTCACATCCGAGATAACCGGGAATTTAGTGAAATTCGCCTGTACCGCGGCATTCCCCGTTGAAAGTGTCACACTGGTCGATGACGAATTTGCATTGGCAATGCTTGCGGTTCCGACAATTACTGTCCAGTTTGTAAAGCTGTAACCGGAAGGTGTAGTGCTTACAGAAATCGCCTGCGATACACCCTGTCCGACCGTTATCATTCCGGAAGGATTAACCACTGCGCCCGGTGTGCCGTCGGTCTGTATTGTCAGTTCATAGGTTATCTGTGTGAAGGTGGCCGTGATCGCTTTATTCCCATCCATGGTCACCGACAGTGGATTGGTGCTGCCAGCAGCGTCGCCCGACCAGCCTGCGAAAGTCCATCCGGCTATGGGTGTAGCCGTAAGCTGTACCACCGTACCGCTGTTGTAGTTCGCCTGATCCGGATTCTTCGCCACAGAGCCGCTGCCTGCAGTAACGACCGAGAGCGTATAGGTATCCTGGGTGAAAGTGGCCGTGATCGATTTATTCCCATCCATGTTCACCGACAGTGGATTGGTGCTGCCAGCGGCATCGCCCGACCAGCCCGTGAAAGTCCATCCGGCCGTAGGTGTGGCAGTGAGCTGCACCATGGTACCGCTGTTGTAGTTCGGCTGATCCGGATTCTTCGCCACAGAGCCGCTGCCTGCAGTAACAACCGAGAGCGTATACGTATTTTGGGTGAAGGTGGCCGTGATCGATTTATTCCCATCCATGGTCACCGACAGTGGATTAGTGCTGCCAGCGGCATCGCCAGACCAGCCTGTGAAGGTCCAGCCGGCTATGGGTGTAGCCGTAAGCTGTACCACCGTACCGCTGTTGTAGTTCGGCTGATCCGGATTCTTCGACACCGAGCCGCTGCCTGAAGCAACGACCGAGAGCGTATAGGTATTCTGGGTGAAGGTGGCCGTGATGTTTTTGTTACTACTCATGGTCACCGACAGTGGATTGGTGCTGCCAGCGGCGTCGCCCGACCAGCCCGTGAAAGTCCATCCGGCCGTAGGTGTGGCAGTGAGCTGCACCATTGTACCGCTGTTGTAGTTCGGCTGATCCGGATTCTTCGCCACAGAGCCGCTGCCTGAAGCAACGACCGATAACGTATAGGTATTCTGGGTGAAGGTGGCCGTGATGCTTTTGTTACTACTCATGGTCACCGACAGTGGATTGGTGCTGCCAGCGGCATCGCCCGACCAGCCCGTGAAAGTCCATCCGGCCGTAGGTGTGGCAGTGAGCTGCACCATTGTACCGCTGTTGTAGTTCGGCTGATCCGGATTCTTCGACACCGAGCCGCTGCCTGAAGCAACGACCGAGAGCGTATAGGTATTTTGCGTGAAAGTGGCCGTGATGCTTTTGTTACTACTCATGGTCACCGATAGTGGATTGGTGCTGCCAGCGGCGTCGCCCGACCAGCCTGTGAAGGTCCAGCCCGGATCGGCTGTAGCGGTCAGCTGTACCATCGTACCGCTGTTGTAGTTCGGCTGATCCGGATTCTTCGCCACAGAGCCGCTGCCTGAAGCAACGACCGAGAGCGTATAGGTATTTTGCGTGAAAGTGGCCGTGATGCTTTTGTTACTACTCATGGTCACCGACAGTGGATTGGTGCTGCCAGCGGCGTCGCCCGACCAGCCTGTGAAGGTCCAGCCCGGATCGGCTGTAGCGGTCAGCTGTACCATCGTACCGCTGTTGTAGTTCGGCTGATCCGGATTCTTCGCCACAGAGCCGCTGCCTGCAGTAACGACCGAGAGCGTATAGGTAATTTGCGTGAAAGTGGCCGTGATGCTTTTGTTACTACTCATGGTCACCGACAGTGGATTGGTGCTGCCAGTAGCATCGCCCGACCAGCCTGTGAAGGTCCAGCCCGGATCGGCTGTAGCGGTCAGCTGTACCATCGTACCGCTGTTGTAGTTCGGCTGATCCGGAGTCTTCGCCACAGAGCCGCTGCCTGCAGTAACGACCGAGAGCGTATAGGTATTTTGCGTGAAAGTGGCCGTGATGCTTTTGTTACTACTCATGGTCACCGACAGTGGATTGGTGCTGCCAGTGGCGTCGCCCGACCAGCCTGTGAAGGTCCATCCGGCCGTAGGTGTGGCAGTGAGCTGTACCATGTCACCGCTGTTGTAGTCCGGCTGATCCGGATTCTTCGCTACCGAGCCGCTGCCTGCAATAATAACCGAAAGCGTATAGGTCGGGGCAAAAGTGGCCGTAACGGTTTTGTTCCCATCCATAGTAACTGTCAGCGGATTGGTACTACCGGTCGCGCTCCCCGACCAGCCCGTAAATTTCCAGCCTGCAACAGGCATGGCGGTGAGTTGAACCGTGGTACCGCTGTTGTAATTCGGCTGATCCGGATTCTTTGATGCTGAACCACTCCCTGACGTGCTTAATGCAAGTGTATAGGTGTTTTGGATGAATGTGCCCGTAATGTTCTTATTATTATCCATGGTCACCGACAGTGGATTGGTGCTGCCAGTAGCATCGCCCGACCAGCCTGTGAAGTTCCAGCCTGTAACAGGAGTGGCAGCGAGCTGTACCGTGCTGCCACTGTTGTAGTTCGGTTGATCCGGATTCTTCGACACCGAGCCGCTGCCTGCAGTAACGACCGATAACGTATAGGTATTCTGGTTGAAGGTGGCCGTGATGTTTTTGTTACTACTCATGGTCACCGACAGTGGATTGGTGCTGCCAGTAGCATCGCCCGACCAGCCTGCGAAAGTCCATCCGGCTATTGGTGTGGCCGTAAGCTCTACCACCGTACCGCTGTTGTAGTTCGGCTGATCCGGATTCTTCGACACCGAGCCGCTGCCTGAAGCAACGACCGATAACGTATAGGTATTCTGGGTGAAGGTGGCCGTGATGCTTTTGTTACTACTCATGGTCACCGACAGTGGATTGGTGCTGCCAGCAGCGTCGCCCGACCAGCCTGCGAAAGTCCATCCGGCTATGGGTGTAGCCGTAAGCTGCACCACCGTACCGCTGTTGTAGTTCGGCTGATCCGGATTCTTCGACACCGAGCCGCTGCCTGAAGCAACGACCGATAACGTATAGGTATTCTGGGTGAAGGTGGCCGTGATGTTTTTGTTACTACTCATGGTCACCGACAGTGGATTGGTGCTGCCAGCGGCGTCGCCCGACCAGCCTGTGAAAGTCCATCCTGCTATGGGTGTAGCCGTAAGCTGTACCACCGTACCGCTGTTGTAGTTCGGCTGATCCGGATTCTTCGACACCGAGCCGCTGCCTGAAGCAACGACCGATAACGTATAGGTATTCTGGGTGAAGGTGGCCGTGATGTTTTTGTTACTACTCATGGTCACCGACAGTGGATTGGTGCTGCCAGCGGCGTCGCCCGACCAGCCTGTGAAAGTCCATCCGGCTATTGGTGTGGCAGTGATCTGTACGATGGCACCGCTGTTGTAGTTCGGCTGATCCGGATTCTTCGACACCGAGCCGCTGCCTGAAGCAACGACCGATAACGTATAGGTATTCTGGGTGAAGGTGGCCGTGATGTTTTTGTTACTACTCATGGTCACCGACAGTGGATTGGTGCTGCCAGTGGCATCGCCCGACCAGCCTGTGAAAGTCCATCCGGCCATAGGTGTGGCAGTGAGCTGCACCATGGTACCGCTGTTGTAGTTCGGCTGATCCGGATTCTTCGACACCGAGCCGCTGCCTGAAGCAACGACCGATAACGTATAGGTATTCTGGGTGAAGGTGGCCGTGATGTTTTTGTTACTACTCATGGTCACCGACAGTGGATTGGTGCTGCCAGTGGCATCGCCCGACCAGCCTGTGAAGGTCCATCCGGCTATTGGTGTGGCAGTGAGCTGTACCATGGTACCGCTGTTGTAGTTCGGCTGATCCGGATTCTTCGACACCGAGCCGCTGCCTGAAGCAACGACCGATAACGTATAGGTATTCTGGGTGAAGGTGGCCGTGATGTTTTTGTTACTACTCATGGTCACCGACAGTGGATTGGTGCTGCCAGCGGCATCGCCCGACCAGCCTGTGAAGGTCCATCCGGCTATGGGTGTAGCCGTAAGCTGTACCACCGTACCGCTGTTGTAGTTCGGCTGATCCGGATTCTTCGACACCGAGCCGCTGCCTGAAGCAACGACCGATAACGTATAGGTATTCTGGGTGAAGGTGGCCGTGATGTTTTTGTTACTACTCATGGTCACCGACAGTGGATTGGTGCTGCCAGTGGCGTCGCCCGACCAGCCTGTGAAGGTCCAGCCCGGCATCGGCTGTAGCCGTCAGCTGTACCACCGTACCGCTGTTGTAGTTCGGCTGATCCGGATTCTTCGACACCGAGCCGCTGCCTGAAGCAACGACCGATAACGTATAGGTATTCTGGGTGAAGGTGGCCGTGATGTTTTTGTTACTACTCATGGTCACCGACAGTGGATTGGTGCTGCCAGCGGCGTCGCCCGACCAGCCTGTGAAGGTCCAGCCCGGATCGGCTGTAGCGGTCAGCTGTACCATCGTACCGCTGTTGTAGTTCGGCTGATCCGGATTCTTCGACACAGAGCCGCTGCCTGCAGCAACGACCGAGAGCGTATAGGTATCCTGCGTGAAAGTGGCCGTGATCGATTTATTCCCATCCATGGTCACCGACAGTGGATTGGTGCTGCCAGCGGCATCGCCCGACCAGCCCGTGAAGGTCCAGCCCGGATCGGCTGTAGCGGTAAGCTCCACAATGCTGCCTTCGGCATAATCATACGATCCGGGAGCAGGATCGACGGTTCCCGAACCTATCGAAGGTTGAACGTCGAGCGTAAAGATACTTGCTGCTAAAGATGTATACCAAACATTTGATAATTTATTAAAACCACCCTGATTAGGATGGAGCAAATCTTTGAAGTCACCGGTAGGTTCATAATCATAAACTATTCCTGCCCCGTTCTCCAAATCCACCATTTTCAAATTATCACCTGCCGCGATTCTGGTGTTTACCAGAGCCTCGACATTGTCATTGAAGGTCGTGGTTGTGCTGCTGTATACAGCCCTGTTTATGATCCTTGCCACCAGGACGAGAACCTGGCGTCCATAATCAGCCTCATACCTGTCGATCTCATTCAGGATATTGACCTCATCCGTTGAGCTTACATTAAGGTCGTTGGTGCCAATATGCAGCAGAACGATATCGGCAGGGTTTGCAACAAGCCAGGTATAAACATTGGATGCAACCTGTGTATCGGTGTATCCGGGATGTCCTTCATTATCAGGGTCAAAAGAAGGTAGGGCATTTTCACCAGCGACAACACCTCCAACAAAATCCACATTATATCCAGCACTCTGTAATTGCAGCCAAAGTGGCTGTCGATACCCCGTTCTGAGATCTGATGTTCTCAGATCACCCGTATAAGTGTCATACGTAATAGAGTTCCCAAGCGGCATGATCTTTACAGGGCCGGGAAATGCTTCAACAGTGACCTGCGAAAATTGAAATGCAAGGAGTAGTACTAAAACGCGCAACACCCGGAACTTCCGGATATAGGATAAGAAAGGGATATAAAGGCTTTTAGTCTTCACAAATTTGGCCATACGAGTAAAATGACGGTTAACCTGTAAGGATCTGGATTCTCGACGTAACAGGTAAGTTATGATGATATACCCTATTTAACAAATGGACTGAGGTTTGGTTTGCCACCGGATCTCCTAATTTACAGTTTATCAGACAAATCATGCTAAGTATATGGGAATCCGGACACTACAATAATCAAGGTTTCAATTCATTAAGAAATCCGTTCGTCCAGTTTTTTCATTGATTAATAAAAATCATCAAGGTGAATTACAAATATTTACATGGTTCAATAAAAAAGTCCTTCCCATTTACCGATAAGATCGAACTTGATATTCAGAACAGGATCTGACGCAGGAAATATTAGCTATTAATTCATTTTCTGTTTATCAGCTGAAAACTATTGAAGATTGAAAGATCAGTTATGTGCAATTATACCTGCGGTGATAGATTCTGACCTTTCACTTTTATTTCCGGCTGCATCGTAGGCAGCGATGGCGATCACATACGTCTTGTCTGGTTTCAGACCTTGAAGTGTAAAATGAGTGTTCATTGTTGTTGATGTTACAACACCGTTTACAAAAATGACATAACCTGCCACACCAGTATTATCTTCCGAAGCCTTCCAGGAAAGTTCCAGTTGTGTATTGACCTTTCCCTCAATAATTAATTGCGTAGGTGCTGAAGGGGCCTCGGTATCAGGTCCTGTTGTTGATATGTTGATCGCTTCTGACATAGGGCTGTCATTATTTTTATTGCCGGTAGCTATAACTGAAACTGAATATTTTGTAGCGGTAGTCAGGCCTTTTATGCTGAATGAAGGCGTAGCAGAATATCCTTTCCTGACTCCGTCAATAAAAATGACATACTGTTTAATCCCTCCTGAAGTGCCATCCCATGCCACATCGATCTGGTTGGTAGTTTTCCGAACCACATGTAATCCCTCCGGCTTTTGAAGTTGTACAGGATCTGATTCCGTCAATTCAGGTTTTTCCTGGATATAATTTGGCAGCACCAAAACCCGGCCCGGATTACTTGGAACATTTCCAACCGGTAGATTTGTAGTATCGGAATAGGTAAACAACGTAATATCATCAAGCAATATCCACTCATCACGTGCTGCTGCAAACTTTTCGGAATTACCGCCGAAAAAGGAGGTGATGTGCATTTTATCAATCATTATGGATGGAAGATTCCTGAAACACACTCCCGTTACCGAAGTCATCAATACACCATTAATAAATCCTTCCATCAGACCGTCATTATTCCCGGCATGTTGTGGGTCTGTAACTAACTTTTTTTTATCTATGGTATTAAGTACCAGACGGATTGTAATATTATGCCAGGCATTGTCCCTGGTTTGAAGAATATACGGACCCCAGGGATCTCCATCTCCGAAATTACCTGTAATTCCCTGATGGTACGAATAAAACATTATTTTCCCTGCATTGGTCCCATATCTCCACATCAGTCTTGAACTGAATCCTTCGTTCCATACCATGGGTGTACCGCTGCCGTATGCCGGACCACCACCGAGTCCGGGAAGTTTACCTCCCATAACCCAGTTAAAGCCGGGCTTAAACATTACATTATAAGACAAATATACTTCCGTCTGGCCTTTAAACGGTGCCTCCCATTGTATACCCCCTGCCGTCGGACCCACGGAACCCTTTGGTAAATTCAATTGCATCACCTTATTCCCGTCATCCGTTTCAATAATATATGTTTTATCCAGACCATTTTCGTATGCGGGACTGTTCCAGTCGGCTTTCCATTGATTCTTATTGTAAAGTCCGGGCGTATCATCCTCGAAATCTTGTTTGAAGATAATCTTGTACGCTTGGTCTTGTGAATATACGATGGAAGGAATTGCCAGAATTGCAGCAAGAATTTTAAATTTCATTTTTTCCCCTTTTCATAATGTAAAAAAACAGAATCCTGAGAAATAGAACCAATTTTTGCAATCAAATCTGCATAGAAAGAGGGATTATTTGATATACGCTACATTATTTACGCCAGGGGTATTAAATGAGGTGATCAACAATAATCTAAAGAAAAGGATGAAAAAGGATACCGCTAATCCACTGTATATAAGCTTATAAGGGGATCCTGGAAGGATAGGATAACGAAAAATCCCCGATAGGATATCGGGGATTTAATTACACAGAGTATTGGGAATACGATAAATTCCCGGTAGAATCAGTAGTTTTAGTGTTGTATTATCAATTTTTTTGTTGTTGTTGTCTCTCCGAGGATAAGTGTTACGAAGTAGATTCCGTTCTTCATTTTCGATCCCATGTTAAATTGTTGTTCCTGCATAAGACCGAAATTGTTAACAGGTATTTTTTCCGAATGGATAATTTTTCCTGAAAGGTCATGAACCGTTATGGTCGCGAATTCGACCTTCGAATACTGGAATGAAACCCTGAAAATGCCATCCGAAGGATTTGGGTATACGTTCATCTGGATGCTATCTTCGAGTTCCACTGGGTTATTGCCGGTGACAAATTCGACAATTTCGCCAAAATGGGTGCCCTGGTCGGATTCTGCGAATGCTGTGAGGAAATAATGTGTTTCCGGTTCCAGGTTTTCAAGCACGGAGTTGAATTGAACACGACCGAATCCTGCGCGGTAATTCTGTATAATTTCGCTGTCGGTTAGCGCCCTGTTGTAAATGGCGACCAGGAAATAAGTTCCCTTCCACGGCCGGTTGCCAGTAAGTTCATTTGCCAGGGCCAGATAATAGTTGTCTTCCCAATTTGAGAAGTCACCGGCTCTGTTGCCGCTGAATCTTTCAACACCATTGACATAAATTTTCTCAACACCGGAAATATCTCTGGTATAGATCACATGCTGAAGAGCCGCGATCTGATATTTATCGGCCGTAGAGCTCTCCGGAATTCCGTTTGGAGTTGTGGTGCTGGTATTAAGTCTGACGTTGAAGTCATAATTCTGATCATTTCCCGTTTGTCCAAGCATTGCCGCCCGGTTGTAATTATCGTATGACAATGTCACGATTCTGGCGGGTCCGTTCTGTTCAGTAGTAGCAGGTTTTATCCAGGCTTCCATTGTTATCTCACCGGTAGATCTGAGCGATTCCAAAAGATCTGTGGATTTCTGGTCTGCAGAAATAATCGTATTCCCATTTACCTTAAGACCCTGACCAGGGAGCCACGCCACTTCAGATGGGTTGCTGATGGTAAGGTCGGTTGGATGGTCAGATCCGGAAATATCCTTTACTCTGTTGCCAAGCCCTTCTGAGAAATTATAAAGAACCTGAAGATTTTTTGCGACGCGGTTGTCATTTTTTACGTAGTATGTTCCCACTTCCGCGTTGAAAACATATCCGCCAATGATGGGATTTTCATTTTTACTGACCATCACACCAAAATTACGCAATTCGGCATTCCCGTATGAGCTGATCTCGGAAATGGACTTTGTGCGGCTCTGGGTCTCATTATGGACTTCGATAATGCTGAGTTCCGGCGGCTCTTCATCATCCTGACTATCGTTGGTGCTTTCCTCAACAGCGACGGAATCTTCTGTCGTCACCGTTATCGGTAAAGATTCTGCACTTTTATTTGAAGCTTCATCATAAGCGGAAACCGTCAGTGAATAGGTTGTATTTGGTTGCAGGTCGGTCACAGCATAACTGGTGAGAGTTGAAATACCCCTGACAATGCCATCAACAAAGACAATATAGCCCGAAACAGCAGTATTGTCGGTGGAAGGTGACCAGGAAAGATCAGCTGAATTTTCTGTGGTTCCGGTGATCGTTAGTCCATCCGGGACAGTGGGGGCCAACGTATCAGTAACAACGACGCTATCGGTGACTATATTTACAACCTGGGATCTTGCACTTTCATTCGACGCAGCATCAAAGGCTGACACTGAAAACGCATATGATGTGCCCGGAGCCAATCCGGATACTGTATAACTGGTGCTGCCTGTTGTGCCTTTGGCTACTCCATCAACAAACACCCGATAACCTGTTACTTTTGTGTTATCAGTTGATGCATTCCACCCAAGGCTCACGCTGGAAGTAGTTTTCGCTGTCTTTTTTAAGCCGGTAGGTACAGTCGGAGCAGTAATATCAGCCGTGTTAACGGTTGAAGCTGTCTTAAGATTAGGTAGTTGAAGAACTCTTCCGGCAGGGCTTGGAGTATGACCCCTTGGAACATTCACTCCGCTTGCATAGGTGAATAGATAAACATCGTCCAGTAAGTTCCATTCATCCCTGGCTGCAGCATAATTAGATCCATTACCCCCAAAAAAAGAGGTAATATGCATATCGTCAATCTTAATGGAAGGAAGATTCCGGAAACAAATACCGGTAACAGAACATACGAGTTTTCCGTCGATAAAGCCTTCCATCAGACCATCGGTATTACCAGCATGTTGAGGATCAGTGGTCAGTTTATTTTGATCAATGCTATTTAATACCAGACGAACGGTCATATTGTACCAGCGCTCCGGTGTAGTCACGAAAACATTGTCGCTCCAGGGATGCCCGGCACCATAAATACCTGTTTTATTCTGGTAATAAGCATAAAACATGACTTTCCCGTCGTTTTCACCGAATCTCCACATCAATCTTGCACTAAAGCCTTCATCCCATTCCATGGGGGTTCCGCTACCATAGGCAGGACCGCCGCCCAATCCGGGGAGTTTTCCGCCTTCCACCCAATCAAAGCCCGGTTTGAATTTAATATTATATGATAAATACACCTCATCCTGTCCCGTGAACGGGGCTTCCCATTGTGCACCACCGTCGGTGGGGCCGACAGAACCCTTGGGGTAATTCCATTGCATTACCCTGTTTCCGTCGCCTGTCTTTAGAATATAGGTTTTTTCGAGTCCGTTAGAATATGGAGGACTGTTCCAGTCCCTTCTCCATTCATTATGGTTATAGAGGCCTGGCGTAGAATTTTCAAAATCTTGTTTGAATAATATATTGAAAGTATTATCCTGCGCACTAAGCGTGGCTTGGGCAAGGATAATAAACAGAATACCCGTAATCCATCTCATCCAGTAATCCTTTTTTAGAAAATTTCCTTTACATGAAAAGCGAAAAATAAGGAACATATATTTTGACAAACAAATCAATACAAGTGATGTACTTTGAATAAAGCTTGATTAAAATTGTGTTTTTAGACTTACGCAAGTAAATGAAATTTTGTTACTTAAAATTTGATTGAAATGAGATTCATGCTTAATTTAGATTCTGTTCAAATTGAATTCTTCAGCAATAAATTCCGAAATTTTGCAGAGTAGTGATTATTAGCGATTTCGCACATCCATTTTCACAGAAACCAAGCATGATTATCAACCTTCACAGGCACTTTATGCCGCAGTGGTATCCTGGATTTCAGTGAATTCCCTCCCCGGTAAAGCTGAAATCACCGGTTCTGAATTACCCTGAATGGTAATTCATTCGATTACCTGTTTGATTTAGTGATTGCTTCCAAAACCCCTGCTGGTCGCATGTTCTCGGTTAGCCATAACTTACAGATTATAAGGCTGTACCGGGAATATTTCAAATTCTGCCACTAAACGCAGGATCGGCATCTGGGGGTGACTGACAAAAAATCCATAAACTTCAGAATATCGCGGACGAACGTCTTATTCTGAAGCGTAAATGGAAATTCATCCAAATCCCTAATCCTCGCCCACTACCCGGTTACTCCGGGCATAGTCCTACACAAATCCTTGCTAATAATGGTGGTGAAATTACTCCCCTGCACGCGAATGAACAGATGACGGGAAAACCGAAAAATCCCGTTACTATCTTATTTACAAAATTTTACATCTGTAAAAAAACGAAATATTTTATTAATTCAGAAAATAATTCCGACCTCCAAATTCAGAAATTCTAAATATTTGACGAATCCGTAAAAATATGTGACGAATCGTTCATATTATTCCATATTATGATGAAGTCCACCCATTTTACATCAAGTATTCTTCATGTGCTGTCTAACCCAAAATTCTAAACCACATTTCGGCCAGAATGAAACCACCTTTGTGAATATTCGTATCAGGATTGTGCTTATTTGATATTTGCAAACCGGATCGTCTCAATTTTTTTTTTATTGAACGATCGTTGTTTTTAATATTTTACTATGTTGTACAGGCGTCCTAAAGAACCTGTATATTTTGAAAAGACAGACAAGAAGTATTAACCAGTGAAAAGGAAAGATGAAAAAAATTCTGCTCATCTCAAATCATGTTTACCACTACAGAATACCCATATATAATTATTTTCAGGAGAACTTCAGAAAGCATGACATGAATTTTGCTGTTCTGACAAACAGCGTTCAAAAGACATCTCAAAATATAAATTTTGATTTATATACGCTGAAGTCCTCAACACACCAGTACATTAATTTCATTCGGGAATATAAGCCCGATGTAGTCATCAGCTTTCTGCATTTATCGGATATCATTATTTTTCCCCTGGCCTATTATTGTAAAATGTCAAATATTCCGTTTGTCTACTGGGGTCATGGTATCAACCTTCAGACCCCGGGTAACGTGTTTAAAAGACTGCTGTTTCGTCATTTTCACTGGATCTCAGATGCCATCCTGCTTTATACACCCAATGAAAAGAAATATATTGCTCACCGCAATCACTATAAGATTTTTGTCGCCAACAACACGCTGAACCTTTTCGATATGCCGAATCAGTCGAAAGTAAGTGATCTCGAATACGTCCGTGATAAATATCTTATTAAGGAAAAGAATATCGTCCTGTTTGTTGGAAGGATTGATCGCAGAAAACGGCTGGAGATTCTTCTCCGGCTCTTCAGAAACAGCACCGATATTGCTCTTGTGGTTGTAGGTCCCGGGCTTACCTCCGTTCATAAGAGTATCATTGACTCGGTTCAGAATTATTACTATCTCGGAGCAATCTACGATCTGTACGAAACCTGTAGACTTTTCAATGCTTCGAAATTTTTCTGCATACCCGGAAACATTGGGCTGGCTCTGAACCAGGCCTTCTTCTGCGGTGTTCCTGTGATCACCATGAGTGGTCCCAACACCCCTGAAATATACTATCTCAAAAACAACCAAAACGGGTATATTGTCGACGAACCAGAGGAAATTGAAAGCCGCGTCGTAAGCACCATCGGGGATGATACCTTGTATCGCCAGATGTCGGAAAATGCAAGACAAACGAGTAATAACCAAGCCCATATAAACCAAATGTTTCAGGGATTTTATAAGGTTGTGACATACCTGGAATCCGCCGAAGAAGTTCAATTAAAGAAAGTTTCGTAAGGGCTTGTTAACAATTCAGGCTCTTTTGACGTTTACTAGTATTACCTCCAGCCTGAACCTGAAAAACACGATGGATTCAATTGCCAAAAAATTCCACCAAATTTTGCTATTCTCTAAACAATGTCACATATGAAAAAAATTATTTCAGTGGTGGGTGCACGTCCTAACTTCATGAAAATTGCACCATTTATAAAAGCACTCGAAGATTACAATGCCTTACATCCCCAATCCGTCCAGCATATTCTTGTACATACCGGACAACATTATGACGTGAGGATGTCGGAAGCCTTTTTCAGTGCGCTAGGCATTCCCGATCCCGATATTAATCTTGAAATCGGGTCCGGATCACACGCCGAACAAGTTGGCCAGACAATGATCGAATTTGAGAAGGTACTTAAGAAGGAAAAACCAGACTGGGTAGTAGTTGTGGGTGATGTAAATGCTACACTGGCCTGTTCCGTAACGGCAAAAAAAGAACATATTAATTGCTGCCATATCGAAGCCGGCCTCAGATCGGGAGACCTCAACATGCCTGAAGAGATAAACAGGTTGGTGACCGACCGGTTATCTGATCTTTTATTCACACCCGATCGAATCTCCGGGGAAAACCTGAAAAAAGAAGGAGTCCCGGATGAAAAAATTGTATTCGTTGGCAACATTATGATCGATACCCTTGAAGCTAATCGTGATAAAGCATTGAAGCGGAGCCTCCAGGATATTGTACGAAATAATATTATCCAGCTTCCAGGTATCGATATCTCTGCAGTTACAGAAGATCTAACACGACTTCCATATGGCGTTGTAACACTCCATCGGCCTTCAAATGTTGACTCAAAAGAGACCCTTGGAGAATTGGTTAATTTCATAACCGATGAGGTGTGTAATGATATGCTGCTGTTCTGGCCCATCCACCCACGAACACGTAAAAATGCAGAAGATTTCGGCTTATGGCAGAAACTTGTGGATACAAAAAACCTTTACTTGCTTGAGCCTATCGACTATCACGATATGCTTAGACTGAACATGGATGCAAAGATCATGCTTACCGACAGCGGTGGGCTCCAGGAGGAATGCACGGTTCTTGGCACTCCCTGTCTGACACTCCGATGGAACACAGAGAGACCGGTAACCCTGAGGGAATATGGAGGCGCTAGTGTACTTGTCGGAAACGATATCAACCTGATACGGAAGGAGTACCACTATACACTTTCGCAAACAAGACATCCCGAAAGCCCCGAATTATGGGACGGAAAAACAGCCGGACGCATAGTTCAACGATTAATGGAATCAATGTAAGACCATATATGGAAGAGAACAGAAGGATCGATTTCTTAGGTATCCCGGTTGATGCATTGACAATGGGAGAGACTACACGACAGATCGAAAAGGCTATTCAAACCCGGAGACGGATAAATCATGTGGTCATAAATGCGGGGAAGGTCGTCGCAATGCAAAAGGACCAGGAACTTCATCGCAGTGTGGTTACCTGTGACCTCATCAATGCTGATGGCCAGAGTATCGTCTGGGCTTCACGGTTTCTAGGCAAACCCCTTCCGGAACGCGTGGCAGGTATCGACCTGATGCAAAATCTGGTCGGCCTGGCGGCACAGAAAAACTATACATGCTTTTTCTTCGGCGCCAGGGAAGAAGTGGTGAAAAAAGTTGTGGAAATCTATACAGAAAAATATGGCCCTGGTGTTGTGGCAGGCTACCGTAACGGGTACTTCAAAAAGGAAGATGAGCCATCCATCGCCCATCAAATCGCTGACAGCGGCGCACAGTTGCTTTTTGTGGCCATGCCTTCCCCCCATAAGGAGAATTTTATGTTTGCCTATCGTGACGTGCTTTCCGGTGTGAACTTTAATATGGGAGTGGGTGGCTCTTTTGATGTAATTGCCGGTTTTACCCGCCGCGCACCCGTATGGATGCAGAACACCGGACTGGAATGGTTTTACCGCTTTATCCAGGAACCCCGAAGAATGTGGAAACGATATCTCATCGGTAACTCCCGCTTTATGATGCTGGTTTTCAGAGAAAAAGTGAGACGGAAATCGTAAACGCTGTATTCCTCTTGCGAGGGAATAAAAGAAATCCTCTGATCACTTCGTTTACTCCTTCATCAGTGGCTCCGCGGCCGACGTAATTATTCGCTTTTCTTTCATTCTTCCCCTTCCGGCAGCTATTTCCTTTTCATTAATTTCCTGCAGTATATCCCTGAAAACCGGACTTGTTGCAAATCCGTCCTGGGACAATTCAGAGAAATTAATCCCTGGCGTTTCATTTGCTTCTATGATGACCGGTCCATCGGGTCCTATGGCAACATCCCAGCCCAGGATCTTCAACCGGGGAATTAGACTTGCTGCCTTGCATACAAGCTCAACCGCATCGCTGAAATACGGAATATGGTATCCCTTGAAGGCAATGTTTGTTTCCGGATTTACGGTAAAGGATTTTGCTCTGCCGTGAGTGAAATCTGATGCACCTGCAGCCCTCAATGTTCCATCCTCCAGATTTATACCCACAAAAAAACCACCACTATCAATATTATCGACATGCGAATGATTCAGCCCCATCCGGATAAAGGCGGAATAAACCCTGCTTTTGCCATCTTTATTCGTGAAGCTGTCCATACGCATAGTATTGAGGCAGTGCGAATTAAGTCTGTTTATCTCTTCATGTTGGACAACAAAATCCTGAATGATATACTGGGCTTTCAAAATTTCATTGTAGACCCTTGAAATTTTCTCCGTATCCTTGTCCAGATCGGTATGGTCGATCCTGAAAATGGACTTTCCACCACTTGAGCCACTTCTTTTCTTTAATATAAAGGAATCGGAACGGCTGCCTTTCTTTATTATGGATTTAAGGAAATTGTTGAATTCCTCAGGTGTATTGACCTGGAGAATTTTATTTCTGACAAAGAACAGGGTATTACTGGTATGAGCCAGGCTGGTGGCTACCGTAACCTTATGGTTGGTGAAAAACTCTTCAAAAAGGAACTTATCATCCACAACGGTCCGAAAAGTCATGTCGTTTAAGCCCCAACATTTACTTAGCACCGAATCAGTCACCAGGTATTTTGATGATGGTTCTGCATTTTTACGGTAAAGAAACTTGGAAAAATACTGGTTGGCGGCATCGGCATCGGTTATGGAGTATCTGAGATATTCTGCAGTCATCCCGAATATGCTTTTCCTTAGAGGATCATTCAGTACAACACTGAAGAAATTCCTCATCTTGTGAGTAAGTTGTTTGAGTTTCATTATAATGGTAGTTTTTCGTTGCACGTTCATTCCCGTCGAACCCCGATGGTTCTGCTTTCCCTACTGTCTTCTGAATGTCATCTTTGTGAATGAAACAGAGATGTAAACCAACATGTATGATCCATTCAGAATGGTTTTTCCTACAGTTTTATATCAGCTGTCTTTCCTTTTCTTACTGCGTTTTCATTTACTTCACTTAATAGCTCGTTGAATATCTCGCTTTTAGCAAATCCTCCCTGCGACAACTCGGAATGCGGAATGCCTGGATGATCATTCCCCTCGAGAAGAACCGGCCCTTTTGGCAATATCGCCACATCCCAGCCAATAAGTTTAATTTGAGGTACGAGACGGCTTGCCTTCAGTACAAGCTCTTTAGTCTCCATAAAAAATGGTACTGGATAACCTTCAAATTTAACACCTGTAACCATATTTCCAGTGAAGGTCTTCGCACCGCCATGCGTAATATCTGTGTATCCCAGGGGCCGCAATGATCCTTTGTCCAAATCAATGCCCACATATACACCACCACTGTTTACATTGTCGACATATGACTGATTCATCCCTACACGAAGCAACATGGAAAATATTCTGCTCATGTTCTGTTTGTTTGTAAATGTATCAATCCGGATCGTATTGAGGCAATACGGATTGATCGCGCTGATGCTGTTGTGCTGCTGAACAAATTCCTGTATCAGAAACTCTGAGGATAACATCCTACGGTATAGATCTGATAATTTCGCCCTGTCCGAAGTAAGATCATCACGATTGACTTTGTAAATAAAAATGCCGCCGCTGGAATTTTTCATTTTTTTAATGATGAGTGATCCTACCAAGGGATTTTCAACCATGAGCATCTGTAGAAATAGCATGAACTCTTCAGCGGAATTAATCTGTCTGCTTTCCCCCTTATAATAAAATAAGGAGTTATAATTGTATGCCATACTTTTTACAACAGGCAGCCTATGTTCTGAGAAAAAATTCTCAAACAGGTATTTATCATTCAGAATATTGATGTAATCAGGATTATTCAGATCCCAGCACCTTCTTGTCAGTTTATCAGTCAATACATAATTCTGGTAAATCTCCGGTTTTGCACCTTTTTTATGGAAATTTTTATGGAAATACTGATTGGCAATTTTACGATCGGTGAAAGAGTATCTGATAAATTCAAAAAGTAAGTGTGGCAGGCTCTTCCTATCCGGATCCCTGAGTACAACATGAAGGAAATTGCGGGCTTTATTTTTTAGCTGGTAGAGTTTCATTTTTGGTAATATTAATCAGGCATTCATGCTCCTAAATTTTTCAATTCAAGCACTTTCGTAATCCAGATATAACCTGAAAAACGCCTCTACAAATCCCCCGGTCTTCTGCAAAAAACTATGTCCGGCCATGTATCAATTTACAAATAATACGCATTCATCCAAAGATTTTAACAATTTGACAACCACGTGCTCAATCCATAGAACATCCATGCCTGTGACCATCTCATATACGGAGTCCGGATGGTATAGTACCTGGCCTTTTGGTAGTGAAAATGCCCATCGGTTGCCTGCATATTATTAATGGTCCACTCGAGGACCTTCCTGGCGGTTTCTGCATTTTCTTTCAGCCTTCCAAGCCTGTGAAGCGTTATGATCAGTTGGGCCGGTGCATGAACGTCGATAGGATAAATGGCATTATTATAATATTTGGGTATACCTTCCGAGGTAAAAAAGGTCTGGATATAATACTCAAATCCCTTGTCAAGGTTTTCATGAAAAGAACGGTCGCCGCTATACTTCTGATATTCGCCAATGCATTCTAGGTTGTACCCGGTATGAAAATTATCAATCCACTGATGCCATGGTAAAGTACTGTATGCCCACGAGCCGTCCTCATGCTGATGTTTGCAGCAGAATGAAACCGATTTACCTGCTTGTTCAAGAAGAGCCTTCACCCCGTTATAGGTATATGCACGGGCCAGCATTCTTGATCCGAGCAACGAGGCATTGAACACCTGCGTCTGATCCTCAGGTGAATACGAGAAAGCAAAATCGCCACCGGAATCATAGGTCCGGTTTAGGTCGTTTAAAATGAAATCAGCGGTGCTCAGCGCAGCAACCCTGTATTCTTCATTCCCTGTAATATCATAGGCATCCAGGAGTGCATAGGCGGCAAATGTGGATGCCACTACTGTGGGAGTGTATTTAGGTTGGAAAAAGGCTTTGGCTTGCCAGTCAAAATTATATCCCCAGCATGCCCCGCTGTAACCTTTTGATTTCAGTCCAAGAAGTATTGTTGCCAACCGGTTAATCAACCCGAGATATTCTTCCCGTGGTTCTGAATTATAAAGGTGACAGTATCCATTCAGAAAAAGAGCTACGCCCTTTGGGTTCAACTCCCGGGATACAAGTAATAATTTTCTGAAATTCAATGGACTACGTTTAAAAAACTGTATCCAGGCAAGTCTTGCCATTTTGTTATTCCGCAACATGGGAATAGATTGAAAAAGACGGCTGTTAAGGCCGTCATACGGGTCCCATCCTTTATAATCCAGTTTCTCGCAGTAGTTTTTCAGCCGCAGAAAACTTGCCGATACGTTATCCTTTATCACCTGCATTGACTTTTATCTCCATAGGTAATCCGGTTTCCAGTGAATCCGAAATCCTGAAAGTAGCCCTGGTGGTGAGGCACAGCGATTCGAAGGTAACGGGCAACGGCTTACCATTAGACAGTGAGTCGAAAAAAGCGACAATTTCATTTTTATGACCTTTACCCGGATTCTTAAAATGCTTAACTTTCCCTTCCTTGTATAGGTGTCCGATCTTAAAATTATCGATAACATATACGGCATTGCCGCCGAATATTTCGAAATGCTCCTTGGGCATAGACTTGTCCCCGTTGGCAACATAGGTAAGATGACCCACAGAACCATCATCAAATTTTATGAGAACGGCAATATTATCGTCATTCTTAATCCTATCACTGGCGGTGCTGATACATTCTGCAAAGACCCTGACTGGTCGGGCTCCGGTAAAATACTGCATAAGATCGATAAAGTGGCACATTTCTCCAATTACCCTGCCTCCTCCGGCTTTTGTCTGTGTCCAGTGATCTTTCGGAATGTATCCTGCATTGACACGGAAATTCATCACCAGTGGTTCCCCGATATTTTCGAATGAGCTTTTTCCTATAGCAGCCAGATCAGAAAAACGACGATTAAAGCCGACCATGATCTTTGCACCCTCATTGCTGTTATACAGCGATATCAGTTCATCAAGTTCGCCGTCACTAATAGCCAGTGGTTTTTCAACAAAGATATTTTTCCTCTTTCTGATACCTTCTGCCACATAGGATGCATGTGTATCATGCTGTGTGGCAATAAACACCGTATTGACGGCATTATTACCGAAGATATCTTCCGGATCGGTCGAGCTTTTACGGAATCCGAACTTTCTGGCTACATTGTTGGCATTAATTCCGGTACGTGTGACCACCGTATCGAGAGATCCATGCTCTTTTACATTGGGGACAAGGTAAGATTGTGCGAAGGATCCGGCCCCGACAAAGCCAATGTTATATTCCTTCACGGGGGCAGAATTCACCTCGATGACAGCATTGGAAAGTCCGTTGGGAGATGAGTATTTCAGCAGTATGCCAACATGGCTTTCCTTCACCTTTCCAAGAATGATATCATAGGCCTTTACGGCGTCTGTGATATCAAAAACATGGGTGATGAAGGACTGTAAATGAATGTTGCCTGCTGAGATCTGCTGCAGGAATGCTTCCATATTACGTTGCTCCGTCCACCTCACATATCCGTATGGATAATCATGGCCAAACTCCTCATATGAAGGGTCGTACCTTCCAGGTCCGTACGAACAGGAAAGTTTTAGTTCAAGCTCTTTTCTGTAATAGTCAGGATCTCTGGGTACATCCATTCTGACGGCGCCGACAACGACCACAATGCCTTTTTTCCGTAATATTTTCCCGGATAATTCAACCGGATCATTGGTTGGTGCACCTGCAGTGATGATCACTTTATCGAATCCGTAGCCGTTTGTAAAATTTGAGGCAGCTGATTCAAGATTCTCATCACCCCTCATCATGGCATGGATGTTCTGCTGTTGTTTTGCAAACTCCACCATACCTTCAGAAATATCTATACCCATTACATTGCATCCGTTGGCTTTCAGGAGCTGGCATGTGATCTGTCCCAACAGGCCAAGACCGATCACACAAATATTATCCCCAAGCTGCGGTTCGGCCTGCCTGATCCCCTGCATCGCTATGGAACCAAGGGTTGTAAAACTGGCCTCTTCAAAACTGACGTTGTCAGGAATCTTGGCAACGAGGTTTTGCGGTATGCAAACCACTTCTGCATGACTAGCATAATCCTGACCACCGCAGGCGACCCTGTCACCGGGTTTAAACCGGTTGTTCGTGTCCATGGATGCCAACACAACACCTGAAGTACTGTAACCCAATGCCTTGAGCGAGTCCAGCTTTGTTCTTACCTTATCCAGCGTAGCTTTGAAACCTTCTTTTTTGTAATTCTGAATAACTTGCTTTACCAGGTCGGGTCGCATTCTGGCCTTGCCCAATAATGAAGCCTGACCTGTACTTACCGTCGACTTCTCAGTACCAGCACTGATCAGCGAGAAATGATTGGCAACCAGCACATAGCCCTCTGACACTGAAGGAAAAGGTACTTCATCCACAAAAAGATCTCCCGTTTTAAAATTTTGAATCAACTGCTTCATAGTGTTGTTATTAATTCAGATATTTTCTTTCGTTCAGCTCAGCCAACACTTTTTGGAAACTGGGATTTTTCCTGTATCCGCTGTAAATCATATCATGACTTGTAATATCATAGCCGCTGTTACCTTCAATTAAAACCGGACCGTCTTCTGAAATGGCAACATCCCATCCGATAAGTCGCAAGGAAGGGACCAGATTGGCCATTTTTATCACCAGTTCCCGGCATTCCTCGAGATAAGGCACTCTGAATCCCTGAAATACAGTGCCTGTAAGAGGATGACTGGTAAACGTGAGACCACCGGAAACTGTGATAAACGTATATGCGTTCTTCATTAATTCACCTTTTTCCATATCAATCCCCACAAAACAGCCGCCGGACGATGAATTATCTACGTGCGAGTTGTTGATGCTCATCCTGACATAGGCTGTCAGGATTTCACTTTTACCATCTTTATTTACGAATGTATCCATGCGCACGGAATTTATGCATGAGGGATTCAGCCTGTCCATAACCGGGTGCTGAACGATGGTTGCCTGAAACAGGTATGCGGAACCCAAGATGCTTTTATACATGCTTTCAAGTCTTTCACCGCTGAGAGGAAGCTCTTCCTTCGTCACCCTGTATGTGTTCTTGCCTCCGCCGGAATCATAGGTTTTTTTAATAAATACCGAGCCATGTGGTGATATTTCCCTCACCAGGGATGTTAAAAATGCATCAAACTCCCCGAGGGTTTTTACAGAATGATGTTTATTTCCGGTTATAAACATCGTTCCATGGTTGAAAGCCAGAATGGCAGGCAGCCTGTTGGTAAACTTCCTGTAAAAAAGATCGTAGTACAGCTTATTGGACAATACTTCGGCCGCCATAAGGTCATTAATACGCGGAGCGATGCCGTAAAGAAATTTGTTTGGAAGGTAATTCCGGATCTCCTTTATCTCCTTCAGGTACAAACGCCGCGTAAAATAAAAAGAGGGAAAAGTCCGGTGAAGAAACGTCAGGTAAATCATTTCTGAAATCATTTTCAGAATGGATTTTCGCGATTTGTCCCGGAGCACCATAGACAGAAACCGGAGTCTGCGCTTAAATGCCAATGCTTTATCCATTATTTATGAATTTAAAGTTTCCAGCCGGGAGACAAAAAATATGTTTTTACCTCTTGACGTTTTTGACACCTCAGTGACATAAGAAATCATGATAGTCAGTTTATGATTTACCGATTTCGCCAGGGTTTTCCTCAGATTCGTCTCATCCTTACCTGAAAATTCAGAATTTTTGACAATCCGGATTTCCAGTTCGCCAACTTTATCCTGGACAACCTGCATCTCCCTGATTTTGTCAAAGGCTTCGAGATGCTGACCAAAGATGAGTGCGGTCAGTGATACCTTCGTACCATCAGATAGTACAATAACATCCTGACCGCGTCCGGTGATCCTTTTCAGACTGACCCCTTTAAAACCGCAAGAGCATTCCGTAGTCTCTGAAAGTATACCCAAATCACCCACGTCATAGCGTATAAAGGGCATCACCCTGTTGTCAAATCCCGTGGCCACAATCCTGCCCTCCTCACCAGGGCAGGTCACCGCGTTGCCCTTGTCGTCGAGAAGTTCCAGAAAACCATAGGCAGGATAGAAGTGATACTCATCCGAACAGGGACAATTGCCTCCGTGAAGGAGCCTTTCACTGGAACCGTACCAGTTCACGGCCGGTGCATTGAAAAAAGTTTCAAACCTGTGGCGGTCGGAAGTTGACAAATGCTCAGAGCCAAGAAACATCGCTTTGATCTGAAAGGGCAGCTGTGCGTGGTAAGATTCAAGAAGTGAAACTATGACTTTTAGTGAAGAAGGATAGGCATGGATAAATGACGGTTTAAAGGCATTGATCACCCCGAGTATCGCTACAATATTATTTTCGTTGATGTTGTAACAGGATACATTCAGCACATTGTCAATGGTTCTGTGTTCATAGTCGCGATAATTGGGCAGAGGCGTTCCCCTCACCATCAAGGTTTTTGCATTCGGTTTGTAACCAAACTGTCCCCAGTACCAGTCGAAGTGTGCTTTCTCTTTTGGACGTGAAACATTTTTTTCCAGGTAGAATTCCAACGGTGTCCCGGTGCTGCCCCCGGTATTCGCTCTAATTCTTCTGATTAGCCTGTTGGGATTAAGGCAAGCATCAAAGTTGTCCAGAAGTGTCTTTTTAGTGATAATAGGATAATTCCTGATATCAGAAGCGGTAACCATCTTAGGATAACCGCTATAGAAAGGAATGTTCCTGATGGCGTAATTGACCTGTTCTATCAGAAGTTTCTCTGATTCCTTTCTTATTGTTTCAATATCAGGCAGGGTGCTGAAGTGTAAAAGTCTTTTTCTGTATTTAAAATAGAACGATCCATACTTGATTCGTGCCGGAATCATCTGATACAGCTTCCCGAGAACCTGTCGGACAGACAGGGGAAGATGAAAATAAATACCTAAAAATTTATATAGAAAGTCTTCCATAGTCTATGAAGAAAACAGTTTTTTAATTTTCTTCGGATTTAAGAATCCGATGTATGCGTATACGGTTGCAAAAGGTTTTTCCCTAAAGCGCAGTAGAAATGATCTCCATTCTCTCTTAAGCAGTACGCTTCTCAACTGTTTACGATAAGAATCCCTATTAGATATATTTTTATTCAGAAAGTTAGCATAATTTTCAACAAAGCTGCCGGATTGAAGAACAGGTACCTTTGTCTCTGCATCATACCGGTAGTAAGAGGGATTAAAAGCAGTGATCCGGTTTTTCGAAAAATTAACAGTCAGACAGATCGATATCTCACGGTTAATATTCTTTTTGCTGTAACCAAGTTCTTCCTCCGGAATATAAATGAAACTACCCAGACTGTAGGCGATCAATCCATTACTATAGGTTTCGATCCCCTGGGAAATATGTGGATGATGACCAATGACCGCTGATGCACCTGAATCTATAAACTGCCTGGCATTTTCAATATCCTCCTGATCCGGGATCTCAATAAGTTCAGTACCCCAATGAGGAAACACTACTACATGGTCGGAAGTTTTCCTTTGAACGGCTATCTCACGACAAATTTTTTCGGGATCATAGCTGTCGGGACCAAATCCATGCTTTTCTTTACTCCACCGCCCGGCTTTTACGCAGGCAATGATCGAAAGACGGATGCCCTGTTTCTCGAATACCCCTGTAGTAAATCCTGTACCCGTGGAAAAGCCGAACACTGTGACACCCTTCTTGCGAAGTAATGTCATGGTGTCTTCTGCACCCTCAAAGCCATAATCCAGGCTGTGATTATTTGCCATGCCAAGGCCATCAAATCTTCCGATATTCACTGTTTCAAAAAATGCGGCGCTGCAGCTGTAGTTTTCACGAACATCGTAAAAAAATTTCGCACGGTTGTTCGCAACAATAAATTCAAAATTCCCGATGGTGAGATCGCTCTCGGGCAGCACAACATGCTGCACCGGGTCGATGCCGAGCACCTCATACTTTTTAAATATCCCAATATCACCAACGAAGTTAACTTTCATTTTTCAGCCCTTAGTCATGAACGATTAGACGTTTTATTTTCCCACCAGGGGAATTTTCCAACTCTGTAGTTTCAGAAATTATGGTGTTTAGCCCAAAACGTTTTTTCATGTGCTCTGTGATCTTCTTTTTTTCGATGCTGCCACCCCTTACTATTGGGATATATCTGACCTCAATTGTCTTTTTTTGCTTGTAATGGATCAACTGGTATGTCAGAATATTTCCTGTCAATTGTGTCATGTAGATGGCTGTCACCGGATGCTGCCTTCCATCCGGAAGATCAATGTATTCAATTTCCCGGCCTTCGATATACTCGATCACCTGTGTGTTTCTGCCACAGGTACATTTTTGAATTGACAATTTTACCCGGTCTCCGATCTTGTACCTTATCAGCGGTAAGGCGTATGAGAAAAGATTTGTAATAAAAAGATTGCCGACACCGTTTTCATCCTGATCGGTTACTTCACAGATGACGGTATCTTCATCAATATGAAGATGACCATGTGGACAGGTTTCCGCAATATTTGCTTCTGTTGACCAGTACTGATTTATGATGGGTACCCCGGGAAATACATTTTGAAAAACACTACGATACTCTTCGTATAGGTTTTCGGCGTGGGATACGATGATCTCAGGGGGACGAAGGGCTATCCCTCTTTCCAGGCTATAGGCAGCAAATTTGTGAATCATCGAGGGGTAGCCGTATAACACGGATGGCTTGAAACGGTTGTACTGCCTGATGATATCGAGTAAAAACCGGTCACTTATGTTATAGGAATTAAAAAAAAGTTTATTTCTTAGCCTATAGTATAGCCTGGTTTTAAAGTTTGCGGGCATTCCTCCAAATTTTACTTCAGGCGATTCTCTTTGCAGGCCGTGCCACCTCAACATCTTCTGATGTGAAACACGCTTTGCCAGAAGCATTTCGGATGTAATATAATGCCAAACCGGTGATCCGGTTGAACCTGAGGATTTTTGCACATGGACCGGATTTACATGCCCGGTCTTTAAACGGTCAAAATGCTGACAAAAAGCTTCCCTGTCAATCAAAACAAAATCGTTCAGTGATTTTCCTGCATAACCGCTGTAAAAATCAGATTTGGCCGCGATGCTGGTCAGCTGTAAAAATTTTTCCTGCTGATAAGCATCAATCTCTTCACGCTGATTAAAGTCGAACGCCAATGCCTTTACCAGGGAAGAATTGATGGGATATCCCGTAATCCGGTCAATGCCGGTGTTGATCATTCTATACACCCTTTGGTTGGACATTCAATTCGGTTTTTGTAACGATCTGTATAACAGCTATTTAAACCAGGAATATTTTCTGGTGCTCTTAATAACAATACCGACTAATCTTTAATGATTATCGTTTTAAATTTTCCAACATTGCTTAGTTCAGGCTTTTCGACCATCTTAAATAAAACATCAAGACCAAAATCCTTCTTTATGTAATGAGCAAGTTCAGCTTTTCTGATATCTTCTTCAGGATTGGCAGGCATATATCTGAATTCAATCAGGGCTTTATTTTTAGAATACACCATCTGGTAAAATAATATATTTTCTCCGTATCGTGAGACTAAAAGAACCGTAAAAGGTAATTTGCGGCCGTCCGGCAGTTCGAAAACATCATTTTCACGGCCTTCAATGCTTTCAATGACTTTCGATTTCCTGCCGCAACTGCATTCGCTTTCTGAGAATCTGACACGGTCACCTACCTTATACCTGATGATTGGCATATCAAACGAGTAAAGATTTGTGATCAGAAGATCACCAGTTCCCTCACTATTTTTATTGATGAGTTCGCAGATCACAGTATCCTCATCGATATGGATGTTACCTTCGGGACAGCTGACACCAAGATTGGCCTCTGTGGTCCAGTACTGATTGACAATTTTTACCGTGGGGAAAACCGATTTGAACATGTTCACAAATCCTGGCAGCAGATTCTCAGCATGGGTAATGATCAACTTCGGGCTGTATAGAATTTTCTTCCTGTTTATGGAAAGCTGAATAAAATTGAATAAGGAGGAAGGATATCCATACAGAATTTCGGGTTTGAAATGATTGAATTTTTTAATAAGCTTATCGATCGATTTTTCGGAAATTCCGAGGGAACTGACAAATCGCTTGCTTTTAAAGAAATAGTATACCTTTGATTTCCTGCTGACAGGTACCCCTCCCACTTTAAATTCTCTGGCCTCTCTGGTCAGACCGTTCCATTTCAGTAACTTCTGATGTGCTACACGTTTTGCCAGCAGCATCTCCTTTGACAAAATGAGTTTTACTGGAACGCCGGTAGATCCAGAGGTATAATTTATATAATAAGGTTTTCTGAATCTGGTACGCAATTTATCGGTGTTCTTTTTAAATTCTTCACGCCCCATAACCGGGAATTCAACCAGTGATTTTCCTTCAAAGGATTTGTAATACTCTGACAAAACGGCGTACTGTGAGAGTCGTTTGAATTTTTCAGCCTGATCGTTCTCGATTTGCTCCCTTGTCCAGGATTCCATCTCTAAAATTTTCTGTAATTCAGACTGAATATTGAAGCCCGTTATCAGGTCAATCCCCGAATTCATCATTTTCTGAATAAATTTGTGTCGCATGAAATCAAGTATTAGAGATATCAGTAATCTATAAGAATTGTCCAAAACAAATCCGGCATAAACCCTATTTTGTACATTCACCTGCATTCAACGATCATGACAGGTCACTTATGTACATGTCGGCCAACACAACCTAAGCTCAGTCCATATTTATTACCTTCCTAAATTTCCCGCCATTGGTATACTCCAGGTCTTCTACCTGATAAAAGCTGGTTTTTAGTCCGAATTCATGTTTCAGGTATTTGGTGATTTCACCTTCTTTAATGGGCCTCGCCGGGTCAATAGGAATGTATCGGAATTCAATCAAAGATTTTTTCTTAAAATATCTCAGCTGATAGGAAAGACAATTATCCGTATATCTCGACAAATAAATAGACATCACCGGAAGTTTTCGCCCATCGGGCAGTTCAAGTTCACTGTTATATCTTCCTTCAATTAAATCGATAACCATTGTGTTTCTTCCGCAACCGCAAGGCTTATCCGAGAGTCTGACACGATCACCATTATGGTAACGAATTATTGGCTGGTCGAAAGAGTACAAATTGGTAATGAGAAGATCGCCGACGCCCTTTTCGTTTTTATTAATAACCTCACATATCACTGTATCTTCATCGATATGGATATGACCATCCGGACAACTCACCCCTATATTGGCTTCTGTACACCAGTACTGGTTGACTAGCCTGGTGTCCGGAAAAGCTTCATTAAATCCCTCCACGCAGTCATCGTATAGTTTTTCGGCATGGGTTGCAATAATTACCGGCTGGTGCAACGGCCGGTTCCTTTGCCTGGCATTTTGTATAAAATTATAAATGGCTGAAGGATAGCCATAGAGTATTTCGGGTTTAAAACGATTATATTTCTTTATAATAGTTTCAATGTTCGACAGACTAAGATAAAATGAATTTATATACCTTTTATTACGGAAGTAGTAATAAATCATGGTTTTCAGATCCTGACGTATCCCCCCAATTTTAAACTCCGGCGACTCCCTTCGGAGGCCATTCCATGTCAGCATTTTCTGATGACTTACACGTTTGGCCAGGATCATTTCCTTGGACAACTGAAGTGTGACAGGAAATCCTGTGGAGCCAGAGGTGCTCTGAACAGAATAGGGTTTTCGGATATGTGTCTTTAAGGCGTCAGCATTTAATTTAAATTCCGTACGCTCCATAACAGGAAAGTCGTCAAGAGGTTTGCCGCCAAGAAGCCTGTAATATTCCGATTTCCCGGCAATCCTGGACAAGTGGCTAAACTTTTCCCGTTGATTACTGACAATCTGTTCTCTGGACCAGCTGTCCATCGCAAGAACTTTTTTCAACTCCCCATCTATATCAAAACCGGTGACCCAGTCCAAAATAACATTGTAAAACTTTTTCATGAGCCTGACTTTTGCTCCTGCGCCGTAACACTGCCTGAGATAGCTTTAAGAAAATTATTTACCATGTTTTCAATGTTTATCCTCTTCTCAACAATTTGCCTTGACTTTGCACCAAATTTTTTCGCCATCTCCTTGTCTTTAAGAAATAGTTCCATTCGTTCCTCCAGCTCTTCTACGGTGTCGGTCTTAAGGATATAGCCATTTTTTCCTTCCTCAATCAGATCTTTCTCCGTTCCGTCTGCCTGTGCCGTTATGACAGGCAGGCTGTGAACCATAGCATGATGAATGGAAAGCCCTCCAAGGCCCGGCAGGACAAACAGATCACCGAGAAGGAAATAACTGCTTACCCCTTGAATGACTTTCCCGGCGAAAATAACATCCTTCAGATTCATGGATTTTACCATATCCTCATAAAATTCCTGGTTTTTGTCACCAGCAACAATGACGAGAGCGGCTTCAGGATATTTTTCTTTTACCTGACGATAGGCATTGATCAGCCTGTCCACTTTTTTTGTGGCGGCAAAACCGCCAACATATAAAATAACAAATTTATCTTCCAGTTTTAGCTCTTTTCTAAGTCGTACCGAATCCTTGCGACATTCAGCGATCTCCCTGTCGATCTTTTCATTATCGAGACAATTGTTTGCTACAAGGATTTTGTCCTTATCCGTAAATTGTGAGTAGTATTGCTTTGTGTATTCTGAGTAGCCAACAATGTGTGATGCCCTATTTAAAAACCTTAGCATGAACGGTTTGTATAATTTCTGAAAGCGTGTCTCCCTGGTCCCCGGGGTTAGACCAAGACTCCACCAGATGATCTTTTTATGATAAAGAAGGGAATAAAGATAGATGGTGACATCATTGAGAATGTTTGACTCGCCTTCCGCCAGTATAACATCCGGATTAAGCTTACGTAATTGTCGGAACAACGGAGGGAAAAATACGACCCCCCTTCCTTTCCTGTTGTACATGACAGTCCTGAGCTGGAAATGCTTGAAATTTACGGGATCTGTATGGTTGACAAATTTAGTGTCTTTTACCCCCCTACCATGAAGTAGGGTAAAATCCATGTTTTCAGCAGCGTTGATCCGCTCAAGAAGGTTTATCCGGTAATGCAACATGAATCGCAGTACGAAGACAACCTTAATCTTAGTATTCTCCATAAGATTTGGTTCAGTTATTTTTCTTAATAAAAACTTTATCCTTAGCAAAAATGTTCAATACGCCGCTATGTACAAAGACAATCCTACCATAAACGGCTCCATTCAATTACATTTAGGCATGCATTCAAATATAACAATAAATGCAGGCTGGGGTTAGCCAGACCATCCGATATCCATCAATGAAAAATGTGGTTATGTCAAAATGTTGTGGGGAGAGGGAGTGATGAGATGATGAGGTGATGGAGTGCTGAAGGGGCATGTAGGATGGTGTGGAGCCGAGGGTGAGAAGGGGTGATAATGCCGGTAGAAAAGGTTCTTCCATGCCGGAGGCATTTAATTTTAGTAGCCATGGTTACGCCCATGGTTTGGTAGATGTTCTTTAGATTTACGTGCGTCGGACATTCGCTTTCAGGCGCCGGTGGTAGTTGGGGTTAAAGAGAATAAGGGGTCGCGAGATAGCTGATAGAATCTGTAAAATATTTTGAACCAGATATTAAAAATCTTAATGAGAGAATTTATGAACGCCCGAAAATTAAAATGAAAGGTTACGTTGCAGTCCAAAGAAAATTGTTGGTGCTTATATCTGCGTTTTGGAAAAATGGAGAAGAGTATAATCCGTTATATCGCACTTCTTCCGCTAATGATGAGCCTGAGCCCCTCTTTTCACTTGACTTCGAAGAAGACAAAAAAAGTCCCGGCAGTTATACCAGGACACTAGATGAACTTCCGTGCAAAGAATCGCCCGAAGTCCTCTTTTTGCTGATGCAAAGGTAAAAAAAAACACAACTATCCTGGAATACTTTCATAGTATCTTCGGCATCCGCATTCTGATTAATTGAAGAGTGATCAGGACAAGTCACTTCATAACCTCCTAACTTCCTAACCTCCTAACCTCCTAACTTCCTCCTCCTAACTTCCTAACTTCATAACTTCCTAACTTCATCACCCCATCACCTCATCACCTCATCACCTCATCACCTCATCACTTCCCTACGGTTTGTCAAAAGAAATATAATTCTTATACCTGCCAACAGCTTTGCGGATAAGGGTCTTTTTCAGAAGTTTTGCAGCGCGGATCATTTTATCCTCATTCATAATCTTCTCCGGAAGCTGTATATCCGGATAGGTTTTCTTGAAAAAATCAATATTGTTGAGCCGGCTGGCCTCAAGGGAAAGCTTGGAAAGGAAATTATTGTGCTTCCCGCCCTCAATCAGCCTGAGGCGGTAGGAGTAGATATTATTGATCATCGCATCGACGAGGTGATTTGTGGACTGCGTAGGAGAAATTCTGTAATATGCCATCATCTGATTTACCATAAGCATTCTTTCTGTTGTGCTGTACCGGTACCAGAAATCAAAGTCGGCAATGGGATGCAGTTCACTCTTGAAGCCTCCCAGTTTCAATGCAGTCTCATTTCTCAATACGACACCAGGGAAGGGTGTCAGTTGTGCAAAGTAAAAAAACGCTTCTTTTACCAGGCGGATGTCGTCTGTAAGTTCGATTTCCTCACTGAGGCCGTCCCATTCATTTTCACTGACAAAGTTTTTATAAACGATCCCTCCTGCTTTTTCACCATATTTATCGAGGATCTTTCCGGTAAACTCAGAAAACTGACAATGCAGCATATCATCATCGTGCAAAATTGTAACCCAGGGAGTTTCAGCGTAGCGGAAACAATTGTTGAAGTTTTCATCCTGAGGAACGGTTTCGCTGGTTCTGACATATTTTGCATCGGGATAGTTATAGCTCTCCAGTATTTCTTTGAATTCATGATGAGGTGAATTATTGTCAATCAGCAGAATACTGCATTTAACCGTTTGGTTCATTGCACTTTCAAGGGCTTTCCTGATATAGTCGGTGCGTTTGTAAACGGGAAGTGCGATTGTCAGTCTGTTTACCATAAGAATCAATTTTTTGGTCCGGATAAAAATACGATGTTTTTTCAAACTTTCACGGATTACAAACCGACCATTGACGAATGTTAAATGTCCTTATGTAAAAAATTTAATTCAGGTTATTAAAGAACTATTACATTTGCTGAAAAACATTTTACAGAATGCCTATGTTTTAGATAACTGCATGCCCTTAGAAATGTTAATTTTTACAACTCTTTCCCCAAGCTGAGAAAATGATCAATCTGATAAAGAAAATATTCGACAGTCCGACCCTCATGTCATGGTCTTCAGTGTTCGTTAGGTTTGGAAGTGCTATTTTTGTTTTGCCTTTGATCCTGAAGGTTTATACCGATGTTGAACTATCGTTCTGGCTATTCACCAATACCATCGCAGGTTTTGCCATGCTGGCCGATTCGGGTTTCGGTGCTACACTGGTTAGAGCTGTATCCTATTTCAGAGCCGGTGCTACAAAAATTCCAAAGACCAGAAAGGAATATGATGAAAAAGTGGAGATTGTGGAAGATGAGCCAAACATGGAAAAACTGAAGGATCTTCTTTCCACTTCCTTCCGCATCTATACAATCCTCACCGGTTTTCTTGTCCTCATGCTTCTGACAGTCGGTGTAAGGATGATCTGGAATATCATGTCGCTTGCCGATCACAGGACAGATCTCTGGATGGCATACGGAGTCCTGATAATCTATAGTGGCATTCTGATCAGTTCGGTAAAGTGGAGCTCCTTTGTCCGCGGACTTGGATTTATAAGCCTTGAAGCCAGGTTTGGTGTCATGCAGGGTTCGCTGCAAATAATTGTCTTTGTCATACTTCTTTCTTTTAAGCTGCAACCCATATATCTCCTTTCATTCATGGCGTTCCAGTCATTTGTCAGATTTTTTTATTTGCGATGGTACGTGCGGAGATGGTTCCGGAATAATGGTATTAAGATTATTCAACGCCGGTACTTTGATAAGGAGATATTCAATTCACTTTGGGGGGCAACCTGGCGCCTGGGAGGTTTATCCTGGGGTGCATATGCCATAACAACCGGTACATCTATTGTTATTGCGCAATATAAAGATGCCGCCCTTATGGCTAATTTCATGTTTACCATGAGAATAGTAAGCTTAATTACTAACATTGCCAAAGCACCGTTTTATACTAATATCCCCAAGATATATGGCCTCGCTGCCAAAAAAGATTTTAAAACCCTGAAGGTCAAAGCCTCTGAATATATTTTTCTTGGTATGATGGTCCTGATCGGTGGCTTTAGCGTTATTTCACTGGTTGGGAACTGGGGGCTTGATCTTATCGGGATCGAGACGCGTTTTGTACCGCTTGGCATACTCCTGGTGATATGTGTTACAGAAGTCCTGGATATCCATTCATCGTTTCACGCCAGTATTTACACATCCACAAACCATATCCCATTTTTGTGGCCGGCCCTGATATCAGGCGCTCTCATCATCGGTCTTGGTTTTTATGTTCTTCCTATTTATGGAATCCTCGGACTTGTCCTCACCAAATTCTTCATCCAGCTATCCTTTAATAACTGGTTCTCTGTTAGCCTTTCCATGAAATTACTGAACTGGAATCTTTTCCGTTACATTGCTAATCTTGCCCCAATTGGAATAAGAGGCATTGTTACTAAGTTTCATTTTTTAAAGAACTAAGTCTAATCATTTGATGTTACTCAAATAAAAGATTTTCAGAGTAACTCACAACAAATATTCACTATTGGCTGCATCAGAGGTTTACATTGTATTAATTGATCCTCTGAATTTACGATCAGGAATTACCACTTTTACATTTAACCATATGATCACGATCAGTCCATACGGAGGACTTGGTAACAGAATGAGGGCTCTTGATTCGGTATTCTCCCTGATTGAGACCCCAGGCGAAAAGATCAGACTAATATGGAAAAGAACCGACAGCCTGAACTGTCGGTTCGGAGATTTATTTCTGATACCTGAATTTGTCGACCTGGTTGAGAAAAATAAATTTCTAACCACCTCATTCAATCGCAATTACAGCAAGATCGTCACGCAAAACCTTCTTAATCTGGGCTCATTTCTCGGTATAGGTTATGACAAAGTGTTTTATGAGAATGAAATCTCCCTCTTAAAAAAAAAAACTACGACTTCAGGCAGCTTAATACGTACCGCTCTGTCTATATAGAAACCCAACACAGATTCTATTCCGGAAAGGAGGACTTCAGATTTTTGATACCAGTTCCTGAGATTGAAGTCCTGGCTGGCAGTATCACAAAACTGTACGGTAAGAATACCATAGGTGTTCATATTCGTCGATTGGATAATATCAGATCGAAAGAGGCGAGTCCGGTCGAAGCTTTTGAAACACTGATGCAGCAGGAAATTTCCATTAATAGTGATACGAATTTTTTTCTTGCATCCGATGATCCTCATGTGGAAGCTCAGATGAAGCAGTCTTTCCCCGGAAGAATAATCAGCTTTGAAGACAAGAAGCAAGGCCGGAATTCTCCTGAAGCAATCAGGGACGCTCTTACCGATATGCTCTGCTTGTCAAAGACTAAAAAAATCATTGGAAGCTACTGGAGTTCATTTTCTGAAGTAGCGGCAAAACTATCAGGCATCGAGCTTCAGATCGTGAATATCCTCAGGTCCTGACCCTTCAGCCAGAACTCTCTGCAGGCAGATTTTTTTCATACTTGTAATAATCGATAATATAATAGAACAGACAAAGGATCACAATTGTGGCTCCGTCGGCAAATGCACTTCCACCGGTGACCAGTGTCATCAGAATAATATAAAAATTATACTTAATGAACATATACTTCTCGGGCAGCTTCGTCGTGAAAACTTTGATGAACATGATCAGAACACCCAGTACGAAAAAAGCTCCAAATTTAACATAGTCACCAATCATGCCCAGGTCAGACATAAAAAAATGGTATACCTCTGCATAGCTGTTAACCTGCATAGCATATGGCGAGGTGCCTCCATACATCCCATTTCCGGTGATGTAAGAAATTGTGTTTGGGAAGAACTCAAAAAGGAAAAAATGCATGGCCCTGAACCGTATGTCCCCTTCAACATTAGAACTTTGGTGAGTGGTTACATCAAGCATCGAATCAAAAATATTTTGAAAAAGGAAGTAAATTGGAATAACCGACAAAATCATTAGTGGAATAAGGATAACCTTTAATTTAACAACTTTGCTCTGAAACAGGAATAATATGGTTGTAAGACCCACGGCAGCGATGACCTGGCGTGTGCCCAATAAAACATACACGATAAGAGAAGCTATAATGTAAACGAGATGAATTAACCGGTAATTTTTAAAAAAATAGTAGAGACTTATAAAATAGCCGATGACAAGGTAGCCCGAGCCGGGCATGAAAATCCGGAGTGTTCCTCTGTCTACAAACTTCCTTGCCATAACAATATCCCTCGGGTACAATGAATACTGTACTATGTAAAGAAAAATATAGATGAAGCCAAAGACAATGGATGCTTTCATGATGAATTCCGGCTCTACTTTCAGTTTACTCAGAAGAAAATAAACCAGGTAGAAAAAAATAAACCGTTCACCCCACAATGTCATGGCAAAGGATTGCTCATGGTAAGCCATTGCACCAAACATACTGATGAAAACACCAAAAAGCAGAATAAGGATGGGAGCGCTGTAATGCTCAGGGATCCTGGGACTGCGATCGTACAGGTAGAAGAGAACAAAAAAGAATAGGGCAATCGAAATACCAAGAAATTCAAAGGATTTCTGAATTACGTCCGGGAAAATCGCCAACGTATAGAAGTCGATTGACGCAAGAAGAATTAAAAGTAAAATACCTTTTTTAAGCATAACGAATACGATCACAAAATCAAACTCATTCCCAGACAGAACCCTGAACTACCGGTATTAACCAGGAACACCGGTTGTCTGAAATTCATTTTCTCTCCCGTAAACATTCAGAACGAAGTACCAGACTCATTATTATATGAGCAATTTCTCAAGCATAGCTTGAAAAATAATGCTGTTGGCTGCCAGAGAATATTTTTTCATGAAAACATCATAGGCCTGAACGGTTGTATCCACCTCCAAACTAAACACATCGAGAATCTTTTGCTGAAAATCCAGGGGCTCATCGGCGATTAAAATGCTGCCATCATGTTCTATACCTTCAGCACCCCTGCTTGTACTTAATAACTGCGTTTTGAGTGCCATGGCTTCAATGCATTTCAGGCGCGTTCCGCTTCCGTCGAGCAAGGGTACAATTGCCAACCGTGCCTTGTGAATCAATCCCTTAAGATCATCCTTCTTCCCGAGGGCTTCAACATTCTGAACCTTATGATTCTTTCTGATTTTTGCAAGTACTTCTATTGAACCTATCCCGGCAAGAATCAGTTTAATCTGCTTCGAGAGTGTTTCATTCCATACCTTCTCTAAAAACCAGGAAACACCCACTTCGTTCTGAAATGCCAGAAAATTTGCAGTCATAATTATGTACTCTTCCGTTCTTCCCTTTTCAACAGAATAAAGAGCCTCATCAAGAAAATTAGGTATAACGACTATCTTATCCTTTTTAATGTATCTCCTGTAATAAATGGCATCATGCTCAGAAACAGCGACGAGCATATCGGCTTTGCGAAAATAGATCCTTTCGTGAATGTAATGAGTAAAATAAAAGATCTTATAAAGTACAAACATCTTCAGATTTTCAGCAGGCTTCTGCCACATAATCCTCGATTGGACATTGTGTGTTCCGTATATTACCTTTAACCCCTTCTCTTTTAAAAATGAAATATACTGCCCGTAGTATTTATAGTCGATAAAGGCAAGATCTATATGATTTGCCGCCAATACCTCATCAATCCTGGCTGTAAAACTTCTATCCTTTCTGAACTGATCAAAGTATCCATAATTCCTGATTACCGTTTCGATCTTCTTGTAATCAAAATCATGAAAAGTGACATTCGGGAATTCGCGTTGCAAATCTTCATCAGGCTGAGCTAGTCCGGTAATTGCGTGAACATGTTCAAAGCTGTTACTGAGTATCTTAAGTAAGCCGTATGTTCGCATTCTTTCGCCGCCAATTAACGGATAAAACGTGATCTCTGTAAGAAATAAAATAGTCTCCGTTCTTTTCATCTACTATTGCTCTTAGCATTCAACTTTAAACAGGGCAATATACTAAACTTTTTATTGACCTGAAGTATGACAATATATGTTGACAAAACAAAAATACTCACTTAAAAGGAGGGTAAAATGAGTTCACCTATATATGCCTTACATTAATATAAAATTTCTTCCATTTCATGTAAAATAAAAATTATATCAGGATAATAAGGTCTTTAAATCGAATATAAAACGTAACTTGAACAGTTATAAATCAATTCATTAGCACTAAACCTATACCGCTAAAATTATCACTAATATGGGGCATTTCAACAGAATAAGCTATTTGTTCAGGCTCGTTTTTATCCTTTGCCTGACATATTTTAATCTACCAGAATCTTTTTCCCAGCCTTTCACGCTTACGGATACCGTTAGGATAATGCCTACCGGGAACTCAATCACATATGGACGTTATACCATTGAAGTTCGACCGGAGAGCCTTATCACCGGTTACCGGCAGCCTCTATGGTTTAAACTTAATGAAGCCGGCTTTCATGTTAATTTCGTCGGTACCCAGTCTGTAGGTTATGCAGCCACACCTGCCTTTGATGCCGATAATGAAGGACATCCCGGATGGAGAGATGACCAGATTGCCGATAGTATCTATAACTGGCTCACCGAGAATCCTGCCGATGTCGTCTTGTTACATATCGGTACAAACGCACTTGATTCAGCCTCTTCCGATGTGCAAAATATCCTGAATGAAATTGACCGCTATGAATCCGACAATGGGGTAACCGTATACGTTGTACTGGCCAGGATCATTAACCGGTCCACTTACAGCAGCCTGACCACCCAATTCAACGATAATGTCCAGGCTATGGCGCAATTGAGGATCAATGCCGGTGACAATATTTTACTCGTCGACATGGAAGACGGTGCAGATATCAATTATCAGGTTGAACCTGTGGGCGACATGGAAGATCTGCTCCATCCCTGGGAAACAGGATACTGGAAAATGGCCCAGAAATGGTTCGATATTCTAACCGAACTACTGCCATTCGATGGCGTAAGTTTTGCCCCTGCCCCGACAAACCTGAATTCTACAGGTATGTCCTCCTCATCCATTTCACTTGCATGGGATGACAACTCCTACAGTGAACAGGGATTTATACTTGAAAGATCTTTGGATTCATTATCCGGTTATTCAACTGTTGATACAATAAAAGCCAACAGCACGAATACGATTGACCTCGGCCTCACTGACGCTACAAAATATTTCTACCGGATAAGAGGATATAATACACTTGGAAACTCAGGATATTCCAATATCATAGGTGTAACCACGGATGCAGCATCCTCAACCGGTGGAGGGCTGATCGCCGACTGGCCGCTGGATAACAGCGGGGCAGATATCAGCGGTAACGGTTTCAACCTGTCACTCTTCAACGGAGCCACCTACACTACCGATCACCAGGAAGGAACACATGCCCTCTCCCTCGATGGTGCCGACGACTATGCTGTATCACCGGCCATCGACCTTGGTAATACCTTCACCATAGCTGCGTGGGTCAAGATCCCCAATGGAAGAACCAATATCCAGACCGTCATCGCCAACGGGAACTCCGGTGCCAACAGCAACGGCTTTAAAATCCTGGTTAATACGTATGCAACCTCCGACCGCCGTATCTCCTTTGAATCGGGTAACGGAAGTGTGGCCGCCATCACCGGGAGCAATACCAATGTCTTCGCCTTCGGCGTATGGAACCACCTGGCTGTTACCGTCGACCGCAACACCGGTGCCGCTCATATCTTCTTCAACGGAACCGACGTGACGGCCACCTCTGGCGTTCATACCGGCTTTAAGAACAACGACGTGATCAGGCTGGGACGTATGACCAATAATATCTTCGCCATGGCCGGAGCCATCGACGATGCCAGGATTTACAATCGTGTCCTGACACAACCCGAGATCGCCGCCGTCATGGCAGGCATGGGACCGGTTGTCGTCAATGCACCCTCATCACTGAATGCTGCTCTTGCAGGTAGCGACGTACAGCTCACATGGGTGAACAACGCCACCAATCAGGATGGCTTCTATCTTGAACGGAGCCTGTCACAGACCACCGGCTTCTCCGTTATCCAGACCCTGGGAGCCAGTGCTGTCAGCTATACCGACAACACGGTTTCTGAAGGAACAAGGTATTACTACAGGATCAAAGCCTATAACAGTGAAGCAGAATCAGGGTACAGCAATACCGCCACCATCCAGGTTGTCACCATGGCCCCTGCCGCACCGACCAACCTGGCTGCCGGCAGCGTCACCTCTACCGCACTGCAGCTCTCCTGGAGTGATAATGCCTCAACCGAAGATGGATACAAAGTAGAACGTTCCAGTGACTCGCTCACGGGATACAGTCAGATCGGAACCACCGGTGTGGACATAGCCACTTTCCCGGATAACGGTCTGGTACCGGAAACCAAATATTTCTACCGTGTCAGGGCTTACAATCTTGTCGGGAACTCGGTGTATTCCAATATCATCGGTGTAACCACGGCTGCAGCACCCTCAACCGGTGAAGGGCTGATCGCCGACTGGCCACTGGATAACAGCGGAGCGGATATCAGCGGTAACGGTTTCAACCTGTCGCTCTTCAACGGAGCCACCTACACCACCGATCACCAGGAAGGAACACATGCCCTCTCGCTCGATGGCGCCGACGACTATGCTGTATCACCGGCCATCGACCTTGGCAATACCTTCACCATAGCTGCGTGGGTCAAGATCCCATCGGGCCGGGTAAATATCCAGACTGTCATTGCCAATGGAAATTCAGGTGCCAACAGTAACGGCTTTAAATTCCTTGTCAATACCTACGGTACCTCCGATGGAAGGATAATCTTTGAATCGGGTACAGGTAGTGTAGGATCAATCAGTAACAGCAATACCGGTGTATTTAACTTCGGCGTTTGGAACCACCTGGCTGTTACCGTCGACCGCAACACCGGTGCCGCTCATATCTTCTACAACGGAACCGACGTGACGGCCACCTCTGGCGTTCATACCGGCTTTAAGAACAACGACGTGATCAGGCTGGGACGTATGACCAATAATATCTTCGCCATGGCCGGAGCCATCGACGATGCCAGGATTTACAATCGTGTCCTGACACAACCCGAGATCGCCGCCGTCATGGCAGGCATGGGACCGGTTGTCGTCAATGCACCCTCATCACTGAATGCTGCTCTTGCAGGTAGCGACGTACAGCTCACATGGGTGAACAACGCCACCAATCAGGACGGCTTCTATCTTGAACGGAGCCTGTCACAGACCACCGGCTTCTCCGTTATCCAGACCCTGGGAGCCAGTGCTGTCAGCTATACCGACAACACGGTTTCTGAAGGAACAAGGTATTACTACAGGATCAAAGCCTATAACAGTGAAGCAGAATCAGGGTACAGCAATACCGCCACCATCCAGGTTGTCACCATGGCCCCTGCCGCACCGACCAACCTGGCTGCCGGCAGCGTCACCTCTACCGCACTGCAGCTCTCCTGGAGTGATAATGCCTCAACCGAAGATGGATACAAAGTAGAACGTTCCAGTGACTCGCTCACGGGATACAGTCAGATCGGAACCACCGGTGTGGACATAGCCACTTTCCCGGATAACGGTCTGGTACCGGAAACCAAATATTTCTACCGTGTCAGGGCTTACAATCTTGTCGGGAACTCGGTGTATTCAAATATCATCGGTGTAACCACGGCTGCAGCACCCTCAACCGGTGAAGGGCTGATCGCCGACTGGCCACTGGATAACAGCGGGGCAGATATCAGCGGTAACGGTTTCAACCTGTCGCTCTTCAACGGAGCCACCTACACCACCGATCACCAGGAAGGAACACATGCCCTGTCCCTCGATGGCGCCGACGACTATGCCGTATCACCGGCCATCGACCTAGGCAATACCTTCACCATAGCAGCATGGGTCAAGATCCCATCGGGCCGGGTAAACATCCAGACTGTCATTGCCAATGGAAATTCAGGTGCAAACAGTAACGGCTTTAAATTCCTTGTCAATACCTACGGTACCTCCGATGGAAGGATAATCTTTGAATCGGGTACAGGTAGTGTAGGATCAATCAGTAACAGCAATACCGGTGTATTTAACTTCGGCGTTTGGAACCACCTGGCTGTTACCGTCGACCGCAACACCGGTGCCGCTCATATCTTCTTCAACGGAACCGACGTGACGGCCACCTCTGGCGTTCATACCGGCTTTAAGAACAACGACGTGATCAGGCTGGGACGTATGACCAATAATATCTTCGCCATGGCCGGAGCCATCGACGATGCCAGGATTTACAATCGTGTCCTGACACAACCCGAGATCGCCGCCGTCATGGCAGGCATGGGACCGGTTGTCGTCAATGCACCCTCATCACTGAATGCTGCTCTTGCAGGTAGCGACGTACAGCTCACATGGGTGAACAACGCCACCAATCAGGACGGCTTCTATCTTGAACGGAGCCTGTCACAGACCACCGGCTTCTCCGTTATCCAGACCCTGGGAGCCAGTGCTGTCAGCTATACCGACAACACGGTTTCTGAAGGAACAAGGTATTACTACAGGATCAAAGCCTATAACAGTGAAGCAGAATCAGGGTACAGCAATACCGCCACCATCCAGGTTGTCACCATGGCCCCTGCCGCACCGACCAACCTGGCTGCCGGCAGCGTCACCTCTACCGCACTGCAGCTCTCCTGGAGTGATAATGCCTCAACCGAAGATGGATACAAAGTAGAACGTTCCAGTGACTCGCTCACGGGATACAGTCAGATCGGAACCACCGGTGTGGACATAGCCACTTTCCCGGATAACGGTCTGGTACCGGAAACCAAATATTTCTATCGTGTCAGGGCTTACAATCTTGTCGGGAACTCGGTGTATTCCAATATCATCGGTGTAACCACGGCTGCAGCACCCTCAACCGGTGAAGGGCTGATCGCCGACTGGCCACTGGATAACAGCGGGGCGGATATCAGCGGTAACGGTTTCAACCTGTCGCTCTTCAACGGTGCCACCTACACCACCGATCACCAGGAAGGAACACATGCCCTCTCGCTCGATGGCGCCGACGACTATGCTGTATCACCGGCCATCGACCTTGGCAATACCTTCACCATAGCTGCATGGGTCAAGATCCCATTGGGCCGGGTAAATATCCAGACTGTCATTGCCAATGGAAATTCAGGTGCCAACAGTAACGGCTTTAAATTCCTTGTCAATACCTACAGCACCTCCGATGGAAGGATAATCTTTGAATCGGGTACAGGTAGTGTCGCATCAATCAGCTACAGCAATACCGGCGTATTTAACTTCGGCGTTTGGAACCACCTGGCTGTTACTGTCGACCGCAACACCGGTGCCGCTCATATATTCTACAACGGAACGGAAGTTACGACAACTTTTGCTGTACATACCGGCTTTAAGAACAACGACGTGATCAGGCTGGGACGTATGACCAATAATATCTTCGCCATGGCCGGGGCCATCGACGATGCCAGGATTTACAATCGTGTCCTGACCCAACCGGAAATACTGGCTCTGATGAGTCCTCCTCCACCTCCGGCCGCAAATAATAGTGGTACTTCAGGTTCAGGGAACTTCGATTCAACAGATAAAACCACAGGTGGTGTCGGATCGGATCAGGTTCCAGTAAATTCTTACAAGGTTTATCCAAATCCGTTCTCCTCTGAGCTCTATATTTCAGCTACAGAAGCAGTGAATCGGATCGAGCTGATTGACCTGTCAGGAAAAGTCCTCAGAATTGTCAAACCCGAAGGTCAGCCGGTCACAATCATATATACAGAGAGTATGCAACCTGGCATGTACCTACTGAAAATCAGCAAGATAACTGGATATTATGACCTGGTTAAAGTAATTAAATATTGATCCAAGTAGAACTGGACCTTTAGCTCATAGTACGTCGAAAAACAAAGAAGCTGTCTCAACATCATTAAAATCAGAATGATGCCGGGGCGGCTTCTTCCTTTCTTATACCTATGTAATCATATCCTAATGTATCGGCATCAGCTGTTTGCCCGGTAAGGATACTCCTTCTATAATACATAGCAATTCCTCAACCTTTCGAACAGTTGGCACAGATTTATCCGCTGAATCAGTTTTAATGTTTCACAGGACAGTATACCCAAGTCATTGATCTTCTAACGACTACCAGGTATTTCAGGATTTTCACAATTTAAAGTTTGTCTAAATTCCAAAATTTAACAGCCGGATCGTAACTTTTCCATAACCTATTTTTGTTTTTACCGTAACATCATCACATACGAGCCTTTCGTCAACCTAATCACATAATCAATCATATTTTTTTAACCATTCGTCAAAAGGAGACTTTGTGATATGAGAATTATTGTGATTACCCTTATGGTTCTGATGAACATAATATATGTTAATGCTCAGAACAACACTTTCAACATCCTGTTCAAACACGATTTCAACAGCAACTCACCAGGTCTTTATAACCATGGTGAATGGCAAGGTGACTGGAACAGTCCGCCATACTCCAATGGTTTGGAAAAAACCAAGATTGTTGATCTTGGCAATGGTGATCGGGCAATGCAATGGAATTACCCCAAGGGTTCTGTCGGCCCCAGCCAGGGTGGAGGGCAATGGGAAGCCCCGTTCACGGGACAGGATGAGGTGTATTTATCATATAATATTAAATTCAAACCGGGCTTTGATTGGGTGGAAGGCGGAAAACTCCCCGGATTGGGCGGCGGTCCTGCCTATGGTAGCGGAACCCCCATGGAATGGGATGAAGGCTTTAGTGCAAGATTGATGTGGAGATTCGGTGAAAACGACGGGAAAGTCATGTTTTATGCTTATTACCAGAATAAAACAGGTATTTATGGTGCCGGGCATCCCTGGAGCGACAATGTTTTCGTGACTACACCGGAGCGCTGGTACAATATGACCGTTCGTCTGGTATTAAATAGCATTGATCAAAATAAACTGACCACTGATCCTCAACATGCTGGTAATACCGATGGTCTGATGGAAGGCTTTATCGACGGAAAACTCGTATGTTCTGTTACCGGTATTTGTTTCCGGAATCTTCCTTCCATTAAGATTGACGATATGCATATTACCTCTTTTTTTGGGGGTAATGGATCTAATTATGCTGCAGCCAGGGATGAATGGAACTTACTGGACGATGTTTATCTATTCACCTATGCAAGCGGAGTGAATGTTCCAAGAGGACATACTCCCAGTCCAACAGGAAGAGTTCTCCAACTTCCTAATCTGAAAAGTGGAATTTCTGTGCCACCCCCGCCGCCAACACTACCGGCTATACCTTCCGGACTTATGGTCAGTTTGAAAACCTCCTCCTCGGTTTCATTGAAATGGACAGATAACTCAACCGATGAAAGTGGTTTCCGCCTGCAACGATCAACAAATGCCACAAGTGGATTTGTTCAGATTGCCGGTGCAGGAGCAAACACAACAAATTTTACTGATGCAGGTGTAAATCCATCAACTACCTATTTCTATAGGATACAGTCCTACAATGCCACAGGAAGTTCTGACTGGTCGAACACCGTCAGTGCTACAACAGAGATCCTCGTCCCTCCATCATCAGGTAGTGGAAAGATGGCTTGTTGGCCACTTGATAATTGCGGTACGGATGTAACCGGAAACAATTTTAACCTGTCACTATACAATGGTGCAACATTCACCACGGATAACAAACAGGGAGGTCATTCGATGTGTTTGGACGGCTCTGATGATTATGCTGCCTGTCCAAATATCAATCTTGGAAATGAATTCACGCTTGCCGCATGGGTAAAGATACCCTCCGGACGATCAAATATTCAGACAATCATAGCCAACGGGGCTTCCGGATCAAACAGCAATGGTTTCAAAATCCTCGTGAATACTTACTCCACCTCCGACCGTAAAATTTCCTTTGAATCAGGCGACGGTACAAATGCATCCATATCAAGGAGTGCCGCCAACGTCTTTGAATATGACAAATGGAATTACATTACCGTAGCTGTAAACAGATCCACCGGTTCGGCCAGGATATACTATAACGGCACCGATGTTACTGCCGATGCGGGTGTTCACAAAAACTTCAAAAACTCCGACGTCATGAGACTCGGCCGTATGAGTAATAACAATTTCGGGATGAAGGGTGAGCTTGATCATGTGGACGTCTTCACCAGGCAACTATCCGGATCTGAGATCCTGAGTGCAATGGCAGCTTCAGAACCAATAACGGTGAAAGCCCCGTCTACACTTTCTGCCTCTTCTGCCTCTTCTAAGGTAAGCCTTACCTGGAAAGACAATGCTGATAATGAAACAGGATTCCTTCTGGAAAGAAGCCTCTCGTCAGCCTCCGGATTTTCGGCTCTTAAAAATCTGGATGCCAATCAAACCAGTTACACCGATAACCAGGTGAATGCCGGTAAACAGTATTATTACCGTGTGAAAGCTGTAAACAACAGTATTGAATCTTCATTTAGCAATACTGCTTCCGTAACAGTGATTCCCCCGGTACCCGCAGTACCTTCGAATCTGGATGCAGCCAATGTATTGATTAACAGCCTTAAACTCACGTGGAGTGATAATGACGCGAATGAAGACGGTTTCCGGCTGGAACGTTCGCTGAATCCAACCTCAGGTTTTGAGCAAATCACTTCTGCTGCTTCTGGAGTGACATCATTCGATGACAGCGGTCTTAGTGAAAACACGGTCTATTACTATCGCGTCAGTTCGTACAATATCGCCGGAAATTCAGCATGGTCACCTGTGCTGTCCGTGACTACGTCCAGCAAGCCGGTTCCTGCAACCAATGTATTTGCATACTGGCCGCTTGACAACAGTGGCGCAGACCTCAGCGGGCATGGGCATAACCTTACATGTTGCAACGGCATAAGTTATGTTTCAGACTGCAAAAAAGGTCTTTCTTCGGCAAAGCTTGATGGTCGCGATGATTATGCGGCTTCTCCCTCTGTCGATCCCGGAGATAATTTTACCGTGACAGCCTGGGTAAAGATTCCTTCGGGAACATTAAATATCCAAACGGTAATTGCCAACGGACCATCCGGATCCGTCAGTGACGGTTTCAAACTCATGGTCAATACATATGGCACAACCGACAAGAAAATTATTTTTGAATCCGGTGACGGAACCACCTCGGCAGTTACAAGAAGTGCTGCGAATGCCTTTTCCTTTGACCAATGGAATTATATCGCTGTTACGATAAACAAGACCACCGGAGTAGTAAGACTTTTTTGCAACGGTACTGATGTTACATCTGAAAGTGGCGTTCATAAAAAATTCAAAACCAGCAGTATACTTCGTCTGGGGCAAATGACGAACAGCAACTTCGGCCTTAAAGGCCAGTTGGATGAAGTGTTCATATATAATAAGGTGCTGAGTTCTTCTGAATTATTGGCAAGCATGAATGTAAATTTCCTGTCTCCCCCTACGGGACTTTCTTCTGGAAATATCACTGTGCAGTCAGCCGATCTCTCCTGGACCGACAACGCCGAACAGGAGACAGGTTTTACACTTCAGCGATCAACGGATCCACTCTCTGGTTTCGAAACAATAGCCACACTGGGTTCAAATGCACATTCATTCCAGGATGCAGGGCTGAGTGACAACACCACCTACTACTACCGCGTCAGCGCTTTTACCTCTGCTGAGAATTCAACATGGTCCAATACTCTCACTCTTAAAACAGAAGCCAGAACCATTTCCGACATGTTTGCTTACTGGCCATTGGATAATTCCTGTGCTGATATGGCCGGACACGGATATGATCTCACGCGGTACAATGGAACCGGTTATTCCACAGATAATCAGCAAGGAAGTGCTTCACTACTACTTGAGGATGCCGATGACTTTGCTTCATCGCCCTATATTGATCCGGGAAATGAGTTTACCCTTTGTATGTGGGTTAAAATGCCTTCAGGCAGAATAAATATCCAAACCCTGATGGCAAATGGCGCCTCTGGTTCTTCGAGCGACGGATTTAAAGTCCTTGTCAATACCTATGCTTCTTCAGACCGGAAAATCTCGTTTGAATCTGGCAACGGGATGGACGCTTCCATAACGCGTACCAAGGTGGAAGTATTTGATTTCGATTGCTGGAACCATATCGCCGTTACGGTGAATAAAAATACCGGTGTAGTACGACTGTATTATAACGGTACGGATGTTACGGCAGAATCAGGAGTACACAAAAGCTTCAGAACCGGCAATGCAATCAGGCTGGGAAGAATGACCAACAACCTCTTTGGAATGAAAGGTCAGCTCGATGATGTAAGGATCTATAAACGGCTCCTGTCGTCAGCTGAAATACTAACAGTGGCTGAAGAATCATCCAACCAGGGTTACAAGGCTGCCCGGAGCGGTGAGGAGAATGCAACGGAAGAAATAGGATCAATAGACGACCAGACCCGTATCAATCCCATCCAGGAACTGACCTTTAATACATACCCAAATCCGTTTATCAATACACTTAATATTTCCAATGCCGGCAATATTGACCGTATCGAATTGATCGATCTTTCCGGTAAAGTGCTGAAAAGTATACGCGTAAACGGCGAGACCATATGTACATTAAATACAGAAAACCTGCCATCAGGTATCTACCTGGTCAAAGTAACGGGCAAGAATACCTTTGTGAAAATTCAAAAAGTGATCCGATATTAGCCGGATCCTGTATGGTAAAACAAAAAAGCTGTCCTCAAAGTAAAGAGGACAGCTTTTTACGTTTTATTGAGTTCCACAACTATAAGCCCAGAATTTCCGGATCAAGGCCCATGTCATTCAGCATTTTTCTCACTTCTGAGGTGTATACTGAATTCATGAGAATTACGACATCCGGCTTGTACTCTTTAAGGAAGTCAGGACCGACGTATTGTTTACCAACTCCAGGAATATAATTTCCCTGCATATGAGGGTTTATATCAACCACGTGCTGTATTACGTTCAGATCGTCAAATTGTGTCAGGAAGCCAACCGATTTGGAGCCACCGCCCCAGATCACTACTTTTTTGTTTTCATCCTTTAGTTTTGTCAGCCTCTCCCTCCAGTCGTTTAACTGAATATTGATCTTGATCACAAAATCTTTTGTCAGCTTTTTCAATTCTGCGACAGATTCTTCAAGAGGATGCACTTTTTCAGAAATCCCATCCACGGGCTTTGCCTCGATGAACAGGTACTGGTCATCATATTCCAGGTACAGGTCTTTAACTTCGAAGTGATTCATACGGAATAACCTGGCCAGGGCGCCGGGGCTGAGATAGGTACAGTGCTCATAAAAAATATCCCAGAAGGCCTGGATCTTCAATATCCTTACGATGCTGGGCACTTCAATGAAAATCACAACATTTTCATTGTCTTTCACCGACTTCCTGATCGTTTCCACAAACTCATTCGTGTTGTGAATATGCTCCAGGGTGTGCCTGCAGGTAATAGCATCAGCCTTAATATCACCGTGTTTTTCAGAATAAAACTCCCGGATAAATCGCACATTCTCCCTCTCTTTATTCCTGCCTGGTACATAAGCCGGATCAATGCCGACACCCTTGTTATGTCCCAGATCACTGATAAGATTAATGAAGTCTCCCTTGCCACAACCGATTTCGATAACTTCCTTATTTTTAATATCGTACTTATCAATAAACCGCTGAGTGATGCCGGTAATGAATTTCACAAAGGTGGGAGAGAATCCCTGTTGATCCTCATACCCTTTTGTATAATAATCTAGCGTAGTGTCGAAGGAACTGTTAAAGATAAAGCCGCAGTGGTTACAAAATGCCAACGTTATATCCTTCCTGGGTACGGAGACAGCTTCATCATAATTTTTAATGGTAACCAGGCTGTGTACCGGTGCATTTTTTATCGTAAAAAAATCTTCAATATCGGCGTGCTTACAATTTGGACAATGAGTATGTTTCATAGTATTAATTTTTAGTTGATGAGTACCGGTTGCATGGAATATTTTGGTCAAAACCAAAAATACAGGATGCCGGTGAAAAATGGTCTGTCACAGATTGAATGTGTTCGCATCAAAATGAGGGTGATTCATGTCTTTTTCGGATACAACCTCAATATCGACCGGCCATTTTATATTAAACGCAGGATCATTATACCTGATGCCACGTTCCGATCCTGGTGTATAAAACTCCGTCACCGGATAGTAAACCTCACAATGATCTTTCAATGTGACAAAGCCGTGGGCAAAGTTCCCCGGAACAAATACCATGCGGTAATTGTCTTCCGACAGTTCATGGCCGATCCATTCCATGAAAGTGGGGGATCCGGGACGAAGATCAATAATCACATCATAGATGCTCCCTTTTGTACAACGGATGAATTTTGCCTCTTTATAGGGCTCTATCTGGTAATGCATACCTCTGATGGTTCCCTTATTTATCGTATAAGAAGTATTGATCTGACGTATCGTGGCATCGATACCGTGTTCAGTAAATTCATTCTGACACCAGGCCCTGCCAAAAAATCCACGGTCGTCTTCAATTTTTTTTACTTCAACAACGAAAGCCCCTTTAAGTCTTGTTTCGGTAAATATCATATAGCGTAAATTAAATAGAATGAGAAAATAATAAGAATCTTACCTTATCCATTCCAGATTTTGATTGATCAGTTTCTTTTCCTGAAGAGAATTGAGAACTTTAAGACGGATCAACATTGAATTTCTGAAATCAGGATCATTAAACTTCATTTCAATGAAATTGTCCTTCAGTTCATTGATGGTGCGTTCAAGATTCCATACTGGCTGATGGTCAGGTGCAAGTTTCTTAAACATATCGAAATTAACACGGTACGATCGTTTGTCTGGTGCTGCATCCTGATTCACCTGTACTTTTACACCAGGGATCAGCTTGGCAACCTCCTCTGCGAGTGGTTTAATCTGAACATTCCAGTTGGTCGACCCGGTATTTATTGCGAGGAACTGTCCCCCCTGATCTTCTTTCCTTATGATGCCCCATTCGAATGCCCTGGCCATATCCTTGGTATTGATCATCGGACGCCATGGTGTTCCGTCGCTGAGAATGACAATTTCTTTGTTTACGAGGGCTGAGGCAACGAAATCGTTTAGTACCAGATCGAGTCTAAGCCGGTTGGTGAAGCCGCAAGCTGTTGCGAACCTCAGGCAGGTAACGGTGAAATCATTGTCTGCCAGGGGCCGGAGATCCTTCTCAGCCGCTACTTTTGATCGGGCGTAGGCGGTTAATGGATTCAGTTCATCGTCCTCCTTCTTCGGGTATTCGCTGGCAGCACCGTACATACTGCAGCTTGAAGCATAGACAAATTTTGCCACACCGTGTTTCTTAGCGAGTTTTGCAAGGTCAACAGCAGCCTTATAATTTACCGCCATGGTCACTTCCTCATACTTATTACCCATGGGATCATTCGAAATGGCAGCAAGGTCAACAACTGCATCCACTCCATCAAGAATGGCTTCGGGGAATTTTCTGATGTCGCCATATACCTGGCTGTCTAGCAAAACTTCCGGTACATGATCAGGGTTTGCCAGACAATGAGCAAAATATCCTATGTCAAATCCGACGAGTTCTGCTTGCGGAAAACTTTTACGTAATTGTCGTGTTACACTCGGACCAATATACCCGAGATTTCCAGCGATGAGTATTTTCATAATTTCAGGTTTAAGTATTGTTATTTATTATTTTTCAAGTAGAATATAGACTTATAATCAGTCATCCCATATCTTCCAGGGTGCTTTGTTTTCCAACCACAGGCCTTCGAGCAGATTCTTATCCCTGAGTGTGTCCATAGGCTGCCAGAAACCGAGATGCCGGAAAGCATTCAGCTGACTATCGGATGCCAGGCTTTCAAGAGGTTCCTTTTCAAATACAGTGCTGTCGTTATTGATATAGTCAAGCACTCCGGGTTCAAGAACAAAGAAGCCACCATTGATCCAGGCTGAATCATCACCATCTCCCTTGGGCTTTTCCTTGAAATACTTGATCTTTGACTCCCCGGGAGGCAGGTTAAATACCCCAAAGCGGCCATGCTGCCGAACTGAGGTGAGCGTTGCAAGTTGACCCTGGTTTTTGTGATGAATAAGCAATTCATTGATGTTTACATCGCTAACGCCATCTCCGTAAGTCATACAGAAAGTTTCGTCACCAATGTAATCCTTCACCCGCTTCAGTCTTCCTCCGGTCATCGTCATCTCACCGGTATCAACGAGTGTAACTTTCCAGGGTTCGGCATGCATTCTGTGCACCTGCATGCTGTTGCTTTTCATGTCAAAGGTAACATCAGAGTTGTATAGGAAATAGTTGGAAAAATACTCTTTGATCATGAACCCTTTATAACCACAACAAATGATAAAATCATTTAGTCCGTAATGGGAATATATCTTCATAATGTGCCAAAGGATAGGATATCCTCCGATTTCGACCAAGGGTTTTGGCCGTACACCGCTTTCCTCACTTATCCTTGTTCCGAACCCGCCAGCTAAGAGAATGACTTTCATAGATATTTTTTTTAATATTTAATGAATCCAGAACTTGAATGGTATTGTTAATGGCGATGTCCCTTCCCCTTTTATTCCAATGTGTATCCGTACCATAGTAGAGAACAGTATCCGCATGAATGAAATCCTTGTATACCGGGACAACCGGGATACCTCTCTTCTCTGAGACCTGCGTACAATCTTGGAATAAAATCATTGTACTTGTCATTATTCAGAAGGGTATGATAGATGGAGTACTTTGAGGGAATCGCCATAAAAATCATTTTGAACTTATACTTGTCATAAAGTCGTGAAGAAAGATCAGCAATATTATCACAGTAAAGGTCAATTTCATCCTGGCTGTATTGATAGTAGAAGCTTCCCGGCTCATCATTTACCTGCTCATAATAGAATAACCATGGTGTCTTTCCTCCCAGGTAATATCTCGGTGTAAACTTAGTAATATATCCGAATACATTGAACTTGAGTGTTGAAAGGAAGGAATAGATATCTGTTGTTAAATAGCTGCGGAACAGTAGGGTATTATAGAGTAACTCCTTGTTCGGAACAAAAATATAATCCCTTGCATCCGCAAAGTCAATTCGGAGCTTACTCCGGGGATCAGGAATGTAATCAGGCTGAGGTTTGGTAAACCTTGTGGGTATGTATCGTTCCGCAGATTCATATATCATTAGCTTTTCTTTGGTATTGTCCAAACTATTCTCTCCGATATACTTTAAAGGACGGTCGTACCTGGCATAATACACATTGATACCCAGACTGTCACTAATTTTTTCAGGAAGCGTCTCCATCCGTGAAAAATCGAAAAAGCTGTCACCAAAAAGAATAAGATCAGCATCATCGAAGGAGGGAAACCTATCGGTGTAGCGATATTTCACACGATAATCGGGCAATCCCTGCTCCCTGAATTCACGAATGAAATTGAAATAATATAACTCCCCATACTTAGTATTTTCCCAGTATTCGGGTATGACCTTCTCCTTTAATATCGCATTGAAAAGCGGATGAATTCGTATGGCAATAAATGCATAGAAGCATACAATCCCGGAAATATATATCAGTATCTTCAAGTAATTTGGCGTTCATAACTTCTAATTTAAACTAAAACTGAAAATACAGGAAGTTAGCTTCTTCCCATACACCTAAAACAAAAATGACCAAAAGAAATAATGATAGGATAACCCATTTCACCGGCCTTGGAAGTGCTGTCCTTATTCTGACGGAAAGACCGGCATATTCCTCAAAGTATTCTACAAGCAATAAAAAGATAATCGTTCCGAAGGCAATATAAAAATCGACATCAAAGCGAAACAGGTTAAGTTTCCCTTCCGATGAAAAATCAAAGGTTTTTCGTATCACAAGCAAAGCATCACGCATATTATTGGCCCTGAAAAAAATCCAGGAAAAGAACACCAGGACAAAGGTGATAAGGACCTGAGATATCTTATATACTGCCGGATATTTCATCAGACCAATGAAACGATTAAACTTTTCTCTGATTTTGGAGGACCATTATGGCAAATACAAGGTAAAATCCATGCAAGGCACCCCATACCACAAATGTCCATTCTGCACCATGCCAAAGACCACTAACAAGGAAGGTTATGAATAAGTTATAATACCAGCGCCACTTTACAACCCTATTCCCCCCAAGCGGAATATAAACGTAATCCCTGAACCAGGTGGAAAGTGAAATATGCCATCTCTGCCAAAATTCCCTGATACTCATTGAAAGATACGGTCGACGGAAGTTCGTCATCAGCGTATACCCCATAATAAGCGCCGATCCGATAGCAATATCCGAATACCCTGAAAAATCACAGTATATCTGGAAAGAGAAAAAGAATGTGGCAATGATATTATGCAACCCACCATAATCCTGTGGATGATTGTAAACAAGATTCACATAGGCGGCAAGCCGGTCAGCGATGACCACTTTTTTGAAAAAGCCCCAGACCATCAGCAATATCCCGTTCTTAACCCGTTCGTAGTCAAAATCATAATTTTTCCTGAACTGCGGAAGAAGATTCACCGATCGTTCAATAGGTCCGGCGACAAGCTGTGGAAAAAACGATACGAAAAGTGCAAACCGCCCAAAATGACGTTCCGGCGTCTGATCTCCCTTATAAATGTCGATGGTGTAACTCATCGTCTGGAACGTATAGAAAGAGATCCCTACAGGCAACAGATAATGATAGGCCGGGACATTATAAAATATATTGATCTTATCAAAAAGATAATTTAAAGAATCACCAAAAAAGTTGAAATATTTAAAAAAGAACAGGAGACCAAGGTTGGCAACCAGACTTATTAGTAGCAAGGCCTTTCTGGTTCGGGGATTCTTTGACGTATATATATTGATACCGGCGAAATAATCGATAGTGGTCGAAATAACGATCAGAACAATATATTTATAGTTCCATGCCATGTAAAAATAGTAGCTGGCAAGGAGTAACAGTATCCACCTGTATTTTGGCTTGAGTGCAAAATAAACTGCAACAACAATCGGAAAAAAAACGATAAACTCAAGAGAATTAAAAAGCATATGACTCGTATATATATCTGGTTATTTCGGCTTTCTAAATTGGCTAATCAATGTAAACTAACCTCAAATTCCTGGTAATGTTCTTATTTAATCCAAATTTCAAATGATAATTTTATCAAAAGCGCCCTTACAAGGATTAACCCAAACATTTATTGTATGAATAAAACAGAACAAATCCTTGAACGTTTTGTTAATTATTATTAAACTGCTATTATTGAAATAGTTACAAAAATATCTTCACTAATAGACCTTCCCTCTTACTCCAGAATATTTCTCATTACACCTTCTATTTTATTTGGTTAAGAGAATCATCCAGCCCGTTTTTTTTACTATTGGAAAAGATGAAACAACTTTCAAATCCACCGGCCGTGCTTAATTGATAATTAATTTACCGACCTGGTATTGTCCTTCATTATAGATCTTGTAAATATAAATCCCTTTCGAAAACCGGCTGACATCAATCCTGAATTTTCCAGGATAGCCATCCATTTTACTAACAATCAGTACCTTTCCACTTATATCCCGTATTTCAAGTAGTACGTCTCCCGTTGTTCTCGTTTCAAAAATGACATAATCATCCGCTGGATTTGGGTATACCCGTGAAAGTAATTCATTGCTTACTACTGGCAATCCTTCACCAAAATCAACCTGCACTTTCAAATTGTATACATTGCTGTCGTCCGTACCGTCATTAACCTTCAATCCGATAGTAAGAAAACCAGTATATCCGTGAGCAAAGAAAATGGTATCACCACTCACCGTATAATTCATACCGGGCATTGCTAAAATATGCATCTCTTCCGGTGAATTATCAGGATCATCGATAATCAGTTCACTGATATTCAGAACTGTATACGTGTTGACGATTCCTGAGATCTGGCTCTGCTGACCAAGGATAAATGGCGGATTATTCACATTGTTAACCGTAAGATTAAACTCCTGGTAAACGGTGTCAATACCATCTGTGACGGCAAGGCGAATCATGTACTCGCCTACATCCTCATTTTGTGGGAAACCAACAAGGATTTTACTATCAGTATGAAAAGCCAGCCACCCGGGAATGGTATCCGCCCAGAAAGTAAGCGTTTGTGCCACATTCGGATCTTCAACATCCACATCCCTGGCCGTTGCCACATAGGTATATGGTAACGCTTCTGTGGCCTCAGTAACCGGAACAGACAGGAAAGTGGGAGAGATATTCAAATAATTTACAGTGACATTCAGTGTAAATGGTACACTTACCAATGGGTCACTCAATTCAGCATTCACCTCCAGTTCTCCATAGTAATTAAGAGCAGGGGTGATGGTATATCCGTTTACTGCGTAATCCTGGCCTGGCAGAAGGTGAAGAACATGATTTTCCTGAGGATTGTCCGGATCGGTAAAGGTAATATCCTCAAGGCTGATTACAACAGGGACATTTCTGTCGGTGGTGATACTGTTCTGCGAGACGATCGCAGGCGGATCATTCACCGCGGTCACTTCAACCTGAAGATCAAACACATCAGATGTTTTTCCGTCAACAGAAATCGTTACCGGCACCGTGAGTGTCCCGTTAAAATCAGTTGCGGGTGTTATCGTGGTTCCGTCAACCGAATAGTCATCACCCGGATTAACTGTCAGAGTGATGCCGGGAGGTGCCTTTTCGGGTTCCACTATGGTAAGATCATTAGGGGATATCGTGAGCGGACCTTCTTCCATTGTGGTAAGCTCAGCCTGATCAAGGATCTGCGGCATCCAGTCGACTGTAAAGGTGACCGTGGTGCTGGCCGATTTTTTAAGTGCGGTCAGTATTTTCCCTCTGTCGGTTGCTTTGAACTGAACAATCTCACTTCCGCTCCAGTAGGGATCAATGGGCGTTACATTCACCTCCCTGTTGCTGTCAATGATGATATTAAAATGCTGTGGACTGGAAGGTGTAAAACTCCAGATCATCTCGCTGGGAAGGTTTTCTACATCGTAAACGTAGTTATCAAGTATAACATTAGTGAACGGCGTACCCCGTTGAGTGATCTGTTCCGGGATAGCACTTACCAGTGGAGCCGAGTTGAAGTTGTTTATCGCCTGGAACCACGTATCGCCCATCTTTGTATACCCATCCGCATCGGGGTGTACCTCATCCACCAGGTCGGTGGTATAATTGAGGCCTGCATTGCACTCCATATCAATAAGGACAATATGATCACCGTTACTGATCCTTGTCTGTGCCATGGATATGAGATTTTCATTAAAGGCAATGGTACCCGGATGGGTGTTGCAGGAATAATTCTTTTCACTGATGATCTTTGCCAGAAAAACAATGACCGGATGTCCGGATATATTTTCATACGTATCAATAGCATCAAGTATCCGGCTTACATCACTTACGGAAGTGTACCCGGCAAGTACATCATTGGTACCGATGTGTAAAAGTATGATATCGGCGGGGTAATAGTTGAGGTAAGGCCCAGAGGTTACAAGACCGGTGAATGTGGAAGTTCCGGTCTCCATAACATCGGCGAGCGATGAGGACCGAATCCCGTCAAAACCTGAATTCTGGCTGTCGCTAAATATGTTATATCCATAATTTTTCTTGCCAACAAAATCGAAACTATACCCGGCGGCAGTGAGTAAATTGTAAAGTCGGTAACGGTACCCGATGGCATTTCCGTCTGAGTTGAGTGAACATGATGAAATATGGCCGTTAAGGCACATTGAACCACGGGTAATGGAATTCCCGAGCGGCATTATTTTTATCGGATCCTGTGCTGATACGATAACGGATGCAGTAACAATTAATCCTGTTGATAACAACTTTATCACAGAGCTACGGAAGCCTGTCAATCCCAGCATAACAAATAGTTTTAAGAATTGCATTACACTCAGGCCTGGTACTTCTCAAATGTAATCACATGCACCGTTATCAGGCAATGATTCATTTTAAATTTGATAAATGGTTGGTATCTGTACTTCAATGACCTGGAAATGGGAATTGAAAAATCCCACGAAATACCGTGGGATTTTTCATAAACAGATTTGAGAATATTATTCAACAAGCAGTTTCCCGATCTGATAATGATCATTATCATATACCCTGTAGATATAGACGCCTTTGGCAAAACCTGAAACATCAAGCCGGTACTCATTCATTCCGTTTTCAAGTTTCTGAAGCATCATTACCTTCCCGGTAAGATTCCTGACCTCTATCATTAAATGCTGACTGGCGTTGAGTTCAAAGACAACGAAGTCACTGGATGGATTTGGGTAAACCCTGCCAACAAAGTCAGCCGTAAGTGTGGGTATCCCATCTCCGGGTTCAACACTTATCGTGATCTGGAAAATATTGCTGTCAGTTGATCCGTCATTAACCTTGACATTGACCGTAAGCTCTCCAAGGAAATCCTGGGCGAAAGTCACCGTGTTTCCGTCATGGGTATAATTATCACCATCCAGAATGATCACCGTCATATCAGCCGGCACATTGTCAGGATCATCAATAACCAGATCGCCAGCCGTGATGGTAATATTAGAATTCTTGATACCAGTAATATCTTGCTGTCCTGTTATCACTGGCGGATCATTAATATTATCAACAACGATGACAAAAGTCTGGTAGACGGTAGCCGTACCATCGCTAACACCGATGCTCACGTTGGATTCCCCGACGTCTCCATTACCCGGAATACCCACCAGTACATTGTCAACTAGGGTAAATGTTAACCAGGAAGGAAGTGTCTCTGCCCAGAAAGTGAGTGTCTGATTTTGGTTCGGATCTCCGACATCAGCATCACTTGCTTTAACGAGATAGGTATATGCGACCCCTTCCGTCGCACCGGTTACCGGGCTGGAAGTAAATTCGGGTGCTATATTGATAAAGTTAACGGTAACAGCCATATCATAATCTACAACGTCAGTGCCGTCACCAATCTGGGTAAGTACTGTCAGGTCACCGTAGAAATTCATGTCGGGAGTAACTGTGTTGCCGGCAACTGAGTAATTATCCCCGTCCAGTATGGTGAACACCAGTTCGGAAGGATAATTATCGGGATCAACAACGGTAAGGTCAGAAATGCTGATATCCAACGCAACATTCCTGTCGGTTGCAAGACTGGCCTGTCCTGTTACCTGCGGTGGATCGTTAACGTTTATGACCGTTACGGTAAAGTCCTGGGTCACTTCTTCGTTTGAATCATCGGTAACCTTTAGTTGGACGTCAAAGACTGAGTCGGCTGCGAACAGTACCTGGTCATTGGTGGGTGTACCTTCAAGCAGGCCTGTTACAGGGTCAAAGGTCATCCATGAAGGAAGAACCGGGGCACTAAGAGTTACATGATCGCCGGGGTCAATATCCATGGCCGTAAATGTATATGAAAACGTCTCTCCCTCGTTGATTTCAGTATTCTCCGGAACTGAAGTGATCTCAGGTGGGTCATTTACATTGGCCACTGAAATGGTAAACTGCTGGTGGATCTCAAGAGCACCATCGGTGACCATGATATCAACAATAGTATCACCCACATTATCATTCCCTGGCATTCCACTGAGAACGCCTGTTCCCGGAACAAAACTTAGCCATGAAGGTAAAATTTCAGCGGACAGGGTGAGACCATCCATTTCATAATCTTCAGCGGTCGCGGTATAGGTATACGCTGCATCCTGTGTGGCGGTAAGAACAGGCGATGAAGTAAACTGCGGGGCATAATTGCCGGGCCGGCATAATGGCAAGCCATTCATCCCGGAAGTTTCCATCCCTGCGACATCATCATCAGAAAGAGCCCTGTTGAACAAGGATACTTCGTCGATAACACCATTGAAAGGATAGGTATTCGTGGTGACATAAGCGTTCCAGTAACCGATGTTTAATTTACTGTTTTTGGTAAATCCGGAAGCATCAAAGTTACCTACGGTTTTTACACTCTTGACACCGTTAACGTAGAGGCGCATGGTTACCGGGTTCGGTGAAACATCACCCTGGTAAACAGCCGTTACATGATACCACTGGTTGGTTTGTATATTGGTGGTACCGGTCAGGGCTGCAATTTCTCCCGATGAAGCATTGACATTTTTCAATTCGTATTTCACTTTCGGGCTGGGTCCGCTATTATCAAGACTAACAAGTATCATACTGAATCCGCTACCTGAAAAACCCTTTCCAATCAATACCTGGTTGCTGTTCAGTTTATTCCCTTCATACAGAAACCAGAAGGAGAATGAAAATGAACCGCTTCTTGCCCAGGTATGTTCACTGGAATCAGGAACTGTAAGAAAACGGTTTAGTTTTGTGGTAGGCCTGAATATCTGCGCGCCATCAACAATCCCGGTTGTATCGGTAAGTGCAAGCGTGGTCGTTGCATCAAAACCACCGGCAAAATCAGTATAAACACCACTCTGAGTGATTGCATCGAGCTTCCAGTAGGAGAGCAGCTCAGCCGGACAGGTGATGGCATCTGACAAATATATGGTGAACGACCGTTCAGATTCACCTTCAGAGTTAAAGGCTCTTACCGTTACCATACCCCCATCTGCAATGTCGGCAGGTGTCCAGGAAATAATGCCTGTCACCGGGTCAATGGTCATCCCTGGTCTGGCAACAGTAAGTTCGTATGTTTCAGCCGGAACTGCGTTAATCGCGTTAATATCGAGCGTGAATAGTTGCCCGATAACTGCCGTTTGATCAGAGATCGGAGCCAGATATGGAGGCTCAGCAGCGTATCCAAACTTGCTGAACGACACGAACAGCAAAATGAATATAAAATTTAAAAAGTAGTACTTCTTCATAGTTATATTATTTATCGGTTGGAAATTAGAGCTATTAAATTTAGGATTATATACGTTGCTTATTTAAGGTAGGTTAAGAATTAAATATGTTTTTACATGAAAACACATATTTGTTGTGCCAACATAATATTTCGATTTATGAATCAATTCAGGTTTAAACATGATTCCAATTATAACCTTAAGACCTGTGAAAAGTAAATTTCGTTGCATATGTAAAAGCATTGTTGTCAGGATATTCTTTTTAACGACCATTACAAATCGCCCCACCCCATGCATCTCAATTGATGCATAGATAATTCATTATTCAAATATTGAATAAATGAACGATGTCATATTTAATAAGTGAAATTCGGGAATAAGAAATGTTTGTTATTATTGGTTATATGGTTTCTACTAAAGAAACAATGTAGAAATAGCTGAGTTCAGGTAATTCTTAAAAATTTATGCTGTTTTCCGGCAACGTCAGAAGATCAATGACGAAAATAGTTCTTCCAAGGTATAACCATAGTAATATTTTCAGAGAAGATCCCGGAATGAGCGGATGTTCCGGTTTTAATTTAACCTGGGCTGGATAAAATCTGCCAGTCTGATGCCGAAATGTGGCCAGGAATTTTCAGCAATGAAGGTGTCCAGCTTGGCTTTGTTCACCCCTAGTTTCTTACCCAGGATCAGATCTGTTTTCGTAATCAGGTCTCTGAAATCTGTATAAGTAATCACCAGTCCCTCCTTTGCCAGGTCGCCAAAAGCGCCGGTCTCCGGTCCGATCACCGTAGCGCCTGCAGAGATCGAATCCATAAGTGCACCTGAGCTTAAAACGCTCTCCTGCTTGTAGGTAAAAAGTACGACTTTTGAACTGCTGATCAGGCTGAAAAGTTCCTCATCGCTGACAAAGCGATTCTCGATCCTGATCTTCGCGCTGGCCAGCCGGTATAGCTTCTTGCGATATTCCTCTGAAGGGATCTTACCAGTGACCAGAATGTGGTATTTTTCCTGGAGGCCCAGAGCATGCAAATATTCCAGGAATTTATCGACGCCTTTGTATTCAAGTAGGGTTCCCCAGATAATAATATCATACTGTTTGGGTCCGGGTTCGGGAAGGACCCTCGCGGTAACAGGATGATGCAGGAAAATAATATTGTGGACATGCCTTTTGTCGAATTGTTGGAGATAATGCAGTCCTTCTTCTGAATGCGTGATGATGTGGGTACTTCTGGCTGCAAGTAACCTGAAAATTACCGATTTCATCATGCGGTTTTTGCGGTAATGAGAAAATTTATTGTGGAGCACCCAACAGATTGTCGCCTTTTTGTACCGCAGATACCGCAGCATCAGCATAAAAAGGATTGATTGAATATACCCGAATTTTTTATCCGGCAGATCCTCAATCCAGTTCAGAAATAAGATCTCCGTTTTGTTCAGATATTTTATCAGGTTCAGAATGCCTGAGTCAGACGGGTCCTTCCTGTTCACAACCCTGAAATGATCACTGAGCGCATTTACCAGGTTTTTCCCGTAAGGGTTTCCTTCACCCTTTGTACCCCTGGCACTCATGGGGTAGAAATATAAACCACGTCCTGGCATAAGCAAATTGTTTTACAAAATGACCCTCTAATCAGCAACCTTCATTCACTTGTTTTTGCCGGCCCCAAAAACAGACAGCAATTTCCATTTGAAGAATCCGCCGAAAAGCTTATAATATGACCTGAAGAGCGCCTTATAAGCAAAAATGCTTTCCGCATATTTTCTGTAAAAACAAAGGTTCTTTCTCAGATTATAATTGGATTTAATATCCGTCAGCAGTCGCATTAAAACGTTCAGGCTTCCCTTATGGGCAAGTCCTGTATTGGTGGTATCATTCCATAGCTTCAGGCCTGGATAAACTATGTTCTCATACCCGGCAAGTTTGGCTCTGTATGTGAAATCACTGTCACCATCATATTGTGGGAAGTTTTTATCATCCCAGTAACCGATATCCGAAATCACTCCACAGGGAATAAGTGTTCCCATACCCGGAAGCCAGTCTGACTTCAGTGGCTTTTCATATTCATTGCTATCGGTTTTATTGAAACCCAACATATATTTCGTGCCGGTTCTTGGATTAAAGATCCCACCGCATGACCATATGACATCATTGTTACCTCCCTTTCGGTAGATCTTGGATCCGGCAATGATCATTTCAGAAAGTGATGACACCAGTGTATCCAACTCAGAAAAATACTTTCCGTCGGTAATAATATCATTATTCCATAGCAGGACATAATCGGCTGCCAACGTTTCAATGGCATATTTCGCACCGACATTGACTCCACCGCTCCACCAGAGGTTTCCGTCACCCTCCAGAACTATGACATCAGGATGATTACTTCTCAACCAGTCACCGGTTCCGTCTGTGGATCCGTCATCAATAACAATAACAGAAATCGTGATAGCAGAAAATACCCGATCGAACTCCTTATTAATTGCAGTTATACAGGATTTCGTATAGTCCAGATGATTGAATACGGGGATCAATACAGCGATATGCTTCATCATCAAAGCGTCTAAAGATGAAGAAGTATACTTCTTTCAGAATTAACTTTTGCTGAATACTCTCCAGATACTCTTTTTAGCGTCTTTCTCGGCATAGGCGTAGTTAGAATAAGCTCCGTTCTTTTGAGAGGTGTCCTCATTTACAAGTATAAATAAATTAAGAATATCCTTGGATGAAATATCTTCGATGTTGGCTATGAGACTGTTCTTTTTAATTTTCCCAAGGCGTGCAACGTAAATCCTGATGTCGACATACTTCATCAGGATAAGTGAGTCTGAAACCAGTCCGTAGGGTGGCGTGTCAACAATAATGTAATCGTACCGTTCCTTGAGTTCCGTAAAGAGTTCCTGATTCTTCTTGCTTGATAACAGTTCAATGGGGTTTGGCGGGATTTGCCCGGCCTGAATAACGTCGAGGTTTGGCACTTCGGTCTTGATGATGATCTCATCAAGGCTTGCGCGGTTGATAAGATACGAGCTGATTCCAACCAGTGCTCGTGTCCCAAGTTCATTGTAGACCTTACTGGGCTTCCTTAGGTCAAATTCCAACAGCACCGTTTTATTATTCGTAGTAGCAAAACTTGTAGCCAGGTTTAGCGCGGTAAATGATTTTCCCTCCTCAGGGAACGATGAGGTAACCAGTATGGTCCCTTTATCCTTACCCAAAAGGTAGTAGATCAGGTTGCTACGTACGGTATGAAATGATTCGGCGATAGCAGTTTTGGGATAACTCAGTACCACGTTATTGAGTGCCATCGTGGAGTTCTTATGAGGAATTCCCCCGATAATCGGCACACTGATGTAGGCTTTGAGTTCATCTGTGTCATTGAACTTATCTCCGATCATCCGTTTCCCGAGAATGAAGCCGATAGGGATGGCCAAACCGAGAAATCCCATACCAAGAAGCACGATGAATTTCTTTGGTGATGCCAGCGACATGTATTGGGGAGGTTCAACGATCTCACAATCCGACAGATTGGACGTCCTTACGATCTGAGCCTGGATGCGTTTTTCAAGCAACGAATTATAGAGGCCTTCATTCAGATTAAATTTACGCTCCACACCAAGTAACCGGCGCTGAGTATAAGGTAGAGAAGAAAATTCGCTCCTCAGGGTGCTAATTTTCTGGTTCAGAGAATTCAGTTCGCTCCTGGTGGTGTTCAAGCTGAATTTTATATTGTCCGCGATACTTTCCATATAATTCTGAATGTTAATGTTTAGGGTTTTAAGTTGCGGATTCCTCAACTGGTTATTACTTATAATACTCTGTTTTTTAGCAATTAGCGTTGTGAGTTCCTGTAACATGCTATTTAGAAGGGGATCATTCAATCCCATGGATGATGGTACCAGCACGTTGCTGGAATCTTTGTTGGACCTGAAATATCCATCCATCTGCTGTAGATAGTTCAGACGTGCGTTCCGTTTCATCCCTGGTGTTTTCCAGAGCCTGGATCTGTTGATAGATGTTCCCGGCCTTTTCATCAATATTCATTACACTGGCATTGCTTCGCATGGTTTGCAGCTGCCTTTCAGTGGCTCCAAGGGAATCCGTAACGCTGGAGAGCTGATTGTCGATATAACCAATGGTTTGGTTAGCAAGAAAATTTTTCTCCTGAAGATTTTTGTCAATATACTTACTGATCAGTTTAGTGAGGAAATCCAACCCTTTGTCCACGTTGGGACTTTTATAATCCAACTCGATCATCGTTGATTCGAGCGATGAGGGTATCACGGTCAGATTTCCCCTAAATTGTGCGGTAAGTATACTGTAGTCGTTAAATTCAAAGAAGAGATCTTTCCCCTCATATAGCTCTGAAATAAAATTGGAATTCAGCAGGACCTTAAAGGAACAATTCTCATTTTCAATCTTTTCACCAAAACGGTATGTACCACCCAGTTTAAAAGGACTGGCGCAACTGACAATTTCATTGGTCAGAAAATCAACCAGAATTGTTTCAGGATATTCGGCTGAAATGGCAAAATGCTCGGAATCAAGTATTTTTATATAGATCAATGCACTAACCGGCTGAATGTGCTCCTCACTCGGTATAACCTGGAAGGGAGAAGATTTATAAATATCTTTCAAACTGAATTTGAGCTCTTTTGGTATTTTATCTTCCTGGATGTAATAATTGGTCCTGAGGTTCATTTCCTCTAGTACCTCCCTGATAAGTGGGCGTGGAACTGAAGATAAACATCTCATTCTGGATATTCTTCTCTCTCGCAACAATGTTATAACTGGTCAGAACATCATCCTGCCGCATGGAGCCGGAAGGTTTCTGATCAAGAGTTAGCAGTACCGATGCGCCGACTTTATATGTCTTGGCCGATAATTTAAGATAAACAATGGCAGCTCCCATGAAAAACAAGAGGGAGACAGCTATGATAAACCAGTTTTTTATAAGGTCCCTGAAAAATGCCGATAAAACATTCGCCATAGGATTGATATCTTCTTTCATCGATAGTGACTAAGGTTTCGTATTTACAAATGTCAAGATCACGATAGCCGTAGATATAAAGGATAAAATCAGTGTATACGGCACGGTATTCATATCCCACTTCTTTCTTTTTAACGGTTCAACGTAAATAATATCATTGGACTTCAGCAAATACCAGGGCGATTCAAAAAGCTTATCATTCGTCAGATCAAGGTAGTGCTTGGTCTTCACGATGCCTTCCTCCCGGATCAGCAGAACCCTCTCCCTGTTTCCATAGGTTGCAATGTCGCTCGCATAACCTATGGCCTGAAGGACATTTACATTTTTATAATTAAACAAATAAACGCCCGGACGGTTAACATCGCCCAGCACGGTTATCTTATTATTCACGAATTTAATAAAAACCGCTGGATAGTAAAGATACTGCGACAGGGCATTTTCAATACTGTCCGACGCCTGTCCCAGTGTCAAATCCGTTACATGTATCCTCCCGATATAGGGCAATTTGATGGTCCCTTCCGGATCAACGGTATGACTTAGGAGTGACGGATCAGAAATGTACTGACGTCCTTCTGACAGGTTGGTTGGATTTTCATCTGCACTGCTTATCCGGATATACAGTTCATCTCCCGGCCTGATCAGGTTATCCTGAGGCACACCTACAAAATATTGTTTTTCGACTTCAATGTCGGTTAAATCTTCCTTTGACTGAACGTATGAAATTCTTTTTACAGGAACGCAGGATGAAAAAATAATTCCGGTCAGTAAAATCAATGACCATTTGTTTATTAGGCTCCTCATGGTTGAAATATTTGTAATATGGCAGAAACAAAAATAATACAATTAACACGTAAAAACCAATTGGAGGTATTCCTGGCTGTTTTTATACCGTCTCTCATATTCGTTCAGGTTTATTACATTTAGTTATCCTGCAATGACCTTCGGATTCTGCGTAAAATTAAAATCACCGGAAACTCATGCTCCACTCTCGTAGTTTTTATTGTTGTAAAAACCGCAAGAAAGTACAGCATATTGTATTCACAACCGCCTTTAGCCTGTAAATTTTTATGAATGATTTGATTAAAGAATAAAAATGCACTTCTAATGCAGGAAATAATATGATAGATCCGGTATAACCGTTGTGGAAAACGATTCCATATCTGTGGATTCACCTTAATTCCCGGATTACCTACCTCCCGCACTGAAAAAGGTCAGCATTGTTTCGAAAAACAACCGGAAATCCTTTGTAAGTGTCCAGTTATCAATGTAATTCAGATCCATCCTCATCCATTTTTCAAACTTGACGTCATTCCTGTTTGGAATGATCTGCCAGGTACATGTAATTCCGGGTTTAACGGATAACCTTCTTAGTTGCCATCTTTCGTACGATTTTACTTCCGATTCGAGTGGTGGACGTGGACCGATGAGTGACATTTCCCCACGGATTATGTTATATAGCTGCGGTAACTCATCGAGACCGGTCTTCCTGAGAAAACGCCCGACACGGGTAATCCTCGGATCGTTTTTTATTTTGAATGTTGGTCCGTCCATTTCATTCTGATCTTTAAGCCGGGCCAATAACTTTTCCGCATCAGTAACCATGGTCCTGAACTTATACAATTTAAACTTCCTTCCCCTTAGCCCAACTCTTTCCTGTAGAAAGAATACCGGGCCACGGCTGTCAAGCCTGATCAATATGGCAATGAAAACAAACAATGGCATCAGCATAATTATGGCCGTAGTGGAAAAGTAAAAGTCACCCACCGTTTTCAGGATCATTGATATATTATTCGAAGGAATGTCAACCAGAGACAGGTAATTGGAATTTTTTATCGTCTTCAGCTGAATTTCAAAGGGATCCAAAGGCGATACGGATGACTGAAGACGGAATATAACACCGATCTCGTCACATATCTTAACAAGTTGCCGGATCTCATCTTCATTTATCTTTTTGCGGCTGTACAAGACTTCGTCAACGACCGTATTGTCCACAAGTGACATCAGTTCTGACATATCGGGGTAAATACTGATCTCTTCACCATACTTTGCAATGATAAGCTTTGAATCGGTGATGATACCCTTGATATTGAAGCCCCACTCCTTCTGTTGCCTCAGCTTATCAATAACTGTATCGGAAAATGAATCGGCTATGATAATGACATGGTGAAGATTATATCCATTGGCACGGTATACCTTCAGGGAATGGAAAGCCAGGATCCGTAAAAGTACTGTCGATGGCAGATTAAGTGATATATAAACAAATATAAGTATCATGGGTACCGAGGTCAGACGGAAAACGACCTTGATAAATATCAACGCCAACAGAATGATAAAATTTATCCTGATAAACTTGAACACCAGATCAAGATATCGTTGTGTACGTGGCAGTTTTGCCATGATTGTTACCCTGGAGAGAACATACCATGAAATGACAACAAACAGCCCGAAAAAGGTATATTCGTATATATCCAACGTAAGGTCTTTGACAAAAAATTCCTTCACAATATTGATGGCTGCCACGAACGACACGAGAACAGCAATAAACTCAAAAGCATCAAGTACCAACCGTATCTTGGTATGATTGTGTGCTTTGTAATCCTGAATCTTGTTTATAAACTGCTTCATTATTCTTCTGATTTTCTATTAGATTTTTAGTTTAAGGTGATTGTTTTTCACACATTCAACTCGTATAGAAAAAGGCTTTCGACGGAGATTTGTTTGAGGAGTATTTGCCATTTTGATAAACCCTGAGTTATCTTCTGCAAATGCTGTATAGTTTTGGATGAATTATCGACATTCAAACTGAAGACCACTGTTTACGGGAATTTTTGAAATAAACATCATTTTAATATAGAAAATAGCTTATCTCGTCAAAGTCTGAAATTTGCTGTCCATCTTCCCTGAAAAACCTGTATCTGCCTCACATCAAAGAGATTAACCTGATAACATTTTAATTCTTCCAGTATGGAATGCCCAAAGCTGATCAAAGCAGGACCGACATCATGTGAAAAGATGCGCCGTACTTTTACCACGACCAATGGACCGGAATAATATATAAACAGGGTGGGCCGGGTGCAGGATGAAAAATGAGGAGGTTAATTTCTGAAAGATGAACATCGTTTAATGGACAATCCCGTGACGGATCATGAGGTCGAATTCATGTAGAAAATTGGGAGTGAAAATACTGTCTTTACGGGCTTCCTCTATCTCACTGGCCTTCCAGAATTTTCCGGTTTCAAGCTCTTCTGTGTTGATGACAGGAAAGACGTCAGTGACTGACATAAACATATAAACAAGTTCTCTCTCAATTTCAGTCTCCCAGATATATTTATTCAGAAATACCGGGTGATTGCCTTTTAGTCCGATCTCTTCAAATGTTTCCCGTGCAAGTGACTCTTCAATGGTCTCCCCAAATGAAATATGTCCGCCAACCGCGGTATCCCATTTATCGGGCTGTACCTTTTTGAATGACGGACGGTACTGAAGAAAAAGCTCTCCGTTGGTATTGAATAAATGCAAATGAATTACCGGGTGAAGCATTTTTTTCTTTTTATTAAAATGAAATTTATCTCTCGGAGCTTTCCCTGTCACACTACCCCCTTCATCGACGACAGGCAAAAATTCAATGTTTTTGTTCCTCTTTCGCTGAACATACGATTTTATAATCTCAAAAAGAAAATAACCCATGATCATCAGATAGAACAATACCCCGCTGATAAATGCCCAGGTTTCCTTGGACAGCATGAAGGCCGACCAGATCACCAGACCGATATGTACGATCACCAACCAGAAAAATACTTTCAGTGTGGAATTTAATTTGTATTCTGCTGATTTCGTGATTTGTACGTCTCTGAGGTATCTTTTCGACATTTCAAAAAGGATATTTCTCCGACCGAAGGCAGATAAGCCAATTATCGCAGCAAGGATAAATTCGATCAACGCAGGCTTTAGTTTAAAAAAAACATCATTATCAAGCCAAAGTGATACCGCACCCATACTGACGATCAGTGAAACATCCAGCAAAATGAACTTTTCAAATCTCCCGGTCCTGAAATAGGTGAAAAATAATTCTGCCACACTGAATATCACTGCGATCAAAAGGGCTGTATCCATTCCCCAGATATCATCTGCAATGATGAAAATAAAAATCGGTAGGAGTCCGGGTAATAAATTTATCAAAATCCTTTTTTGCAGTCTCATATCACAATTGTTAATTTGTAAGAGGGCAGCCAGAACCCTCTGGTAAAATCAGATTCAATCCCAGACCGGCCTGCTTTCCAATTCTCAGTCACCGCCACCCTGGACAGAAAACTTATATCAACGCCCCCGGACGGAATGGTCGCAAGTTATAAAACATGACGAAACGATACGGATTATTCTTTAACACAAAAAATTCTCATAACAGTGTGAAAAAAATGTAAAATGAGAAATTTTATGTAGGTACAAATTAAGGACAACGGAGAAATATACATTATCACACATACTATGTATATGATTTACAGCGAGTTAAAATCCTACTTATATCATCTTCCCAATAGCTTGTTTTTTGAGATTCACCTATTTAATCCGGTGTTGCTAAAAGATACCCTTACCGGTTGAACATTTTAAATCTCCTCAGGTTTAATATTGTAAAAAGGAGCTATGACCACTGTAGGAATATGGCTGAAAGCGCTAAGAACCATCCCACGGGTAACCAATGAGGAATGGAAAAGTTATGATATAATTTCAAAGTGGCTTATCGCAACGCGATCAGCAGTTTTTATAATGACCGCTTTATCTGCCGGTGTCGGCGGATTGCTGGCGTATCGCGACGGTCATTTTAATCTGGCATTTTTTCTGGCGGCTATGTTTGGCCTGATCTTCGCCCATGCCTCAAACAACCTGATCAATGATCTGGTTGATTATCGAAAGGGTGTTGATAAGGATAATTATTATCGGGCACAGTATGGACCACAGCCGCTTGAACATGGGCTGATGACAAAAAATGCGTTTTACCGATTTACTGCCGTTACTCTTTTTATTGCTATTGCCTTTGGGGTATACCTGGTGTTGAATACCGGTGTCCTCACACTGTATTTTGCTCTGGCAGGTCTCTTTTTTCTGCTATTTTATACCTGGCCCCTCAAATATATCGGTTTGGGCGAACCAACCGTACTGCTCGTCTGGGGTCCCCTTATGATCGGCGGAACCTATTTTGTCAGTTCAGGATCGGTATGGAACTGGAGTGCGGTCTGGATTGGACTGATCTATGCCATCGGTCCGACATCCGTACTTTTTGGAAAACATATTGATAAAATGAAAGAAGACCGTGTCAAAGGCATTAGAACCCTGCCGGTGATCATCGGTGAAAAGGCGGCACGCTATATTAATATAAGTCTTTGGATAGCTCAGTATTTGCTGATAATATTGATGGTAATCACCGGCAGACTATCGGTGGCTATGCTGGTTGTACTTTTTGCCATTCCACGGTTTATCGTAGCAACGAAGATATATTCAAAGCCAAGACCCGAGACAGAGCCGGAAGATATGCCAAAAAATATTTGGCCACTATACCTGGTAAACAATGCTTTTGTTTACAACCGACGATTTGGATTGCTCTTCCTTCTTGGACTGATCATTGATGTAGTCCTTTATAAGTATGGCATTACTGTATTCTGATTTCTACCTCAAAAATTGAGGATGCCATACATAATTGCAGTCTTCCTCTTCCTTATTCAACTTTAAAGAGGGAGTGCTGGTCTTACAGAACTTTATAACTGCAAATTTGTAGAAGTACAATAATCATTTAACTAAACTCTAACAAAATGTCAAGAAAATTAATCGCACTAGCAATGATTGTGTCATTTATTGGATTCATATCCTGTCAAAAGGATAAAAAAGATTCCGGTAAGGTCTCAATTCAGGAAAGCAAGGATAATTTAAACAATTTCTCTACTGATCTTCAGCATGATATCAATAAAGTTTACGATAAGAGTGGATGGCAGGCCTTAAATACATTTGCGAATCTCCTCACATTAGACGATCCTACCAATGGTAGTCTTAACTTGAAGAAAAGTGCCCACGTGAAACCATCACTAAAGCAATTGCTTTCGCTTAAAAGCACTTTTCGTGCCGACGACCACCTGGTTTTTGAAGATTATGTTGGAACGTATACCTGGAATGTTACCAACCAGGGTTGGGATATTACACAAAATGATCCTTCTGATAAAATAATATTCCTCTTCCCGCTCGACGGCCCCCAGGGAACAAGTAACAATTCGACCCTCACCATTTATGATTTTCTGGAGGTACAGATTACTGAAACTGATGATTACGGGACATACAGCTACTGGGTCCCTTCATCAGTTCAAGCTGATCTTACTGTAGACGGAACAAAATATCTCGACATAAACTTATCGGCAGCCTGGAACGCATCAAGTGGCGAACCTGAGAATTTCAGTGTTTCATCTTATGTCAATCCCTATACCCTCAGTCTTACCTTGAGCCAGAGCGGAAGTACAGCAACCGCTGAAGTTATCCTGTCTGAAGGTGATACCCGGGTGTGTTCAGTTGGTGGTGATCTGACCTTTAGCAGTTCTGCACTTTTAGATCCTCTAACCCTGAATGGTTATGTTCAGTACAGGAATGTTAAACTTGCCGGCGACATGAATATCGGTGCAATCATGGCACTTGAAACTGATCCGACTACCGATTTCCTCAACGAAAATCTCGATCTGGCATTTTACAATTATCCGGAAAATTCAAAATTTGCCGATGTGGTATTTAACACTACAAATTATCAGATGGGTGTGAATATCGCATTCACCGATGGCACAACCATGGATGGCCTGGTATTCATCAATAATTTGCTGACCACCCTGGATGGCTATATTCCTGATGGTTTAACTGTAAAGTAAAAATTAATTGGATGATGACATAAAAAAACTGTCTGGCGGTACCAGACAGTTTTTTTTATGTCTTTTTTTCAGTTTATCATCTGTGCCCGAATCTCTGCAACGATGTCACCTATTTCTCCGAGAATCTCCGTTGTAATCCCCGTATGATAGTTTGAAGTAGAAATCAGCTTATTCACGGTGTCCAGCTTAAAATCGTCCTGATCATAGTAAATCTCATACCTGTCAAAACTTTTTTTCAGGAGTTTGAGCATCAGGATATCACCGGCAACATCAATATCTTCCTGAAAATTGCTGAGCAGTGATATAAGGCTGTTAAGAGAATACTTCTGTTCAGCGATCCGATCACTCATTTCGACATTATCGGGATCAGTTTTTAGGATTTGGGTTGAGATGTAGAGGGCTTCGATCCATCCTCCTGTAACAATCAGTGCGGCATCAGCATTATGCTTCTTTTCTTTCAGATAGTTATCGGTCCTCTCGTATAATTCCCCCGCCACTTTAATGATCGTATCTTTATTCTTGTAATACTGCTCGAGGTTTTCAAGTATACGTTCATAATATTCTGAAGGAATACCGAGCTTCGAAGTCATAAGCTGAATCGTGGAAAAATACTTGCTGGTGAGTGCAGTTTGATCAAATATCCGTGTATAATTCAGATCAACACCGAAAACTCCGAGATTTAAGGCAATTTTATGGCGACCCTGGTACCTGCCAAAATTGTCGGGCTGGTTCAGGATGGCAGGATCGTAATTTGCACCCACCCGTTCGAAGATCCTCGACATCTGAGGCGGAAGGTACATGTTATAAAAGATGAGACGAAGATTTTCAGTACTGTCCCGGGTGTTGCTTTGAATGGCCAGACCATGTTTTTCATCAGTTCCAGGTCTTCCCTTACACGAAAAAAAGGATATAACTAAAAGGAACAGGATAACGGATATCAGCGAATTTTTGTATGCCATTAGCGCAGGATTTACCAGCTAAATATAAGAAAAAACCCAGTATCTGCGTAGTAAGATCATGCTTTCAGATAATCTTCCTGACTTTCATCGTTGCAATGATAATCCCGACAATTTCATCGGGGTCTAAAGTCATGCAATTGAATTTCATGTCAAAGCGGGTGTAATCGGTCCCTTTGCCCTCAAAATATTCCCTGAACTGCTGCCTCCTTCTGTCAATGTCGATACAGCATTTTTTCGCATCCTCAAGGTTCATGTTGTGCTTTTCACTGGTTCGGAGGGCCCTCCATTCCAGGGGCGCTTCCAGGTGAATATGCAGTGAACGGGGAATATCACGGGTAATCGCCACGCCACCCCTGCCTACAATGATGGCATTGCCCTCATCTGCGAAGTTCTTGATTACTTTTGCAATGGTATTCCTGATTTTACGGTCTGTCTTGTAGAATCGTTTGGAATGGCTTAGAAGAAGATCTTCAAGAACCCCATGTTGTTTATAGTCAAAAACATATTGAATTTCTGAAAGATCAACATTGAGCTCTTTTGCCGACTCTTCCATGATCTCCTTGCTGATCCAGCGCCATGGAATGGTCTTGGCAAATTTGATCTCACTGCTATTAAGAGATTCAGTTAGTTTCTGGGCTATCTTTTTCGCCGGACACCCGACTTCTCGCGAGATACTGATAACCGGACCTGGAAATGACTGGCGTACAACAGATTCTTCGTACCTGTCTTTCAGATATTTTGAAATATCAATCTTCATCCTTCTGTAGTTTATGTTTAAACATCCGCCACCAGGGCATATCATAGTTGTAATTTCTCACTGAACCCGGGCTCCCACTGGGACGAATTTGCCGGAACAGCCATGGAGAGGAAATACTTTCCAAATGCCTTTCAGATAAAATTACGTTTTTCCCCCAACTTAGTCAAGAAAGTATAAGAATGACCTGCAACATGCTTTTTATTCCTTATTATAAGTCAAAGATACATAAAATATAAAAGTGCTATTTTACTTGAACCTAAGCTACATGCGGCCGGGCTTGATCACTCTTTCTCCCAGTTCTTTTGAGATCAGCATTTCGATCTTTTTGAGTTTCATATTCTGCATCATGAGTTCCTGCATTTTACCTGAATTTCCCTCATTTTGTGCTTTGTTCAGCTGCTTCTTGTTTTCACTCACGGCGTTCTGGATGATCCGGTCTTTGTATGCCAGAAGCGCTTTGGGAACTTCCTGCCCGAGGTTATCTCCAGGTAGTTCGATGGCTTTTTCTTTTCTAAGCCATACCCTGCTTAATTCATATCTCGAAGAATATATATCGACCGCCAGCATTTGGATCTTCGGGTCTTCATTGAATACAAAATATTTGTCTTCAACCTCCTGCCCTTTTTCAATCAGGATCCTGACGTATTCAAATATTTTGCGGTAGATCAGATTCTTGAATTCAAGATTTTCATCCCGAATCTCACGGATGATGTATTCAGCTACTTTAATTTCAGAATGTTGTTCTTCTTTTAGCAACAGCGTTTTTTTGCCAAACTTCAGGAGAAAATAGATGATCTCGCGTTCTTCATTTTCAGAATAAACCTCTTCAACAAAATAAGGAACCTGGGGCTGCGAAGGGATATCTTTCGAGGCAGGTTCCGGCGACTTTCGCGCCTTCCATTTCTTTTCGAGCTCTCTGCTCCTGATTTTCTCAACTTCAGAGTATAAAACCTGTTCATTGACTTCCAGGATCGTACTGCATTCACGGATATAAACCGACCGGTGTATGCCCTCCGGGATTACCGAAATGCTCCGCACGATATCTGTGATCAGATTCGCACGCTTAACAGGGTCGTTTTGTACCTCTGAAAGAAGCAGCCCGGTTTTGAAAGAAATAAAGTCTTTCTCGTTCTCATCAATAAATGTTTTGAATTCTTTAGCACTGCGGCTCTTTGAAAAGGAATCGGGGTCCTCCCGGTCAGGCAAAAGCAAGACCCTCACGTTCATCCCTTCTTCCAAAACAAGGTCAATACCTCTGAATGACGCCTTGATACCCGCTTCGTCACCATCATAGATGATTGTAATATTAGAGGTAAACCGTTTGATGAGCCTGATTTGCTCCACTGTAAGGGCAGTGCCTGAAGAAGCTACGACATTTTCTATACCGGCCTGATGCATGGAAAGCACATCGGTATATCCCTCCACAAGGTAACATCTGTCATTGTTGACGATCGACTTCTTACCAAAATACAACCCGTAGAGAATCCGGCTCTTATGATAAATATCCGATTCCGGGGAGTTGAGATATTTGGCAACCTCCTTGTCCTGCCTCAGGGTGCGGCCTCCGAAGCCGGCGATAGTTCCCGAAATACTGTGGATGGGAAACATTACCCTGCCACTGAAGCGGTCGAAATGGCGACCGTTATGGTCGATGGTCAGACCTGTCTTTATCAGGAATTCACTTTTATACCCATTCTTTTCAGCTTCCTTCGTAAATGCATCACGACCTTCAGGACAATATCCCAATTGGAATTTATCGATAATATCTTCCCTGATACCTCTCTCCTTGAGATATTTCAATCCAATAGCCCGGCCCTCATCCGTATGCTCCATCGTCTCCCTGAAATATTTCTGTGCAAATGCCGTGACTACAAGGAGACTTTCTCTTTCGTTATCAAGCCTGATGTCCTCACTTGTCTTCTCCTTTTCATGGATCTCGATGTGATACTTCCCTGCAATATATTTGAGCGCTTCAGGATACGACAGCTTCTCATGCTCCATAAGGAAACCAACAACATTTCCACCCTTGCCTGAACTGAAATCCTTATAAATACCCTTTGATGGTGAAACCATAAATGAAGGTGTCTTCTCGTTGCTGAAAGGACTCAGCCCCTTATAGTTCGTCCCCGACTTTTTAAGCTGTACAAACTCCGATATCACCTCAACAATATCCGCAGTCTCAAATATTTTATCTATGGTTTGCTGATCAATCATTGAATCCTTATGTGTTGATTATCTTTGTGTTACGCGAAATACATCCTGAGTACTAAATTAACCAAAATATCTTGCCCTACACAAAACCCCGGGTCTTTTTGTTTAATAATTAATTTATATTTGGTAGACCGGCACGTATGATTACCGGTAACGAACCGAAGCATACTTTCAGAATGATTTGAAAATAAAATCGCTGAGCAGACAGACTCGTTTTGTTTCCCAGGACTTCCCTAATTTTACCAATGTCTGATAAAAAACAGAAAATAAAATGAAAAAACTCATTGTGCTGAGTGGTGCCGGTATGAGTGCTGAAAGCGGCTTAAGGACTTTCAGGGACATGGGTGGTTTGTGGGAAGAGTATGATGTAACCCAGATTGCAAGTCCGAATGCCTGGGAAACAAACAGGAGCCTGGTACTCCGCTTTTATAATGAGAGGCGTAAACAACTTCTTGAAGTCGAACCCAACAGAGGCCACAGGATTCTTGCAGAACTGGAACAATGGTTCGATATATGTATTATCACTCAGAATGTGGATGATCTGCATGAGCGTGCAGGAAGTTCAACGGTGATTCATCTGCATGGGGAACTCAGAAAATCTCAAAGTACAATAGATCCCGACCTTATATATGATATTAAAGGGTGGGAACTGAACGACGGCGATCTTTGCGAAAACGGTTCACAACTCCGTCCATATGTCGTCTGGTTTGGAGAGCCGGTAACACGAATGCCGGAAGCAAGCAACGCAGTTAAGGAAGCAGAGTTATTCGTTATCGTAGGAACCTCTCTCGTGGTTTATCCGGCAGCCGGTCTTGTAAATGATGTCCCCGCTGCCGCGCCTGTCTTTCTCATTGATCCCTATGCTACAGCCAATCCATTTTTCAGGGATGTCACCGTCATCCGGGAAGCCGCAACTACAGGGATTGAAAAGCTTAAGCAGCATCTCATGAAGTACTATTTGGAGTAGGATTCTTACCGGCAAAATCTGAGAATGGTCTGATTTATACCGGGAATGTACAATTTTAAGGATAGTTTCATACTTTTACAGCAGACTTTAAAATGTATTGTCATGTTCAGATATGGTTTTCTGTTTGTTTTGGGTTTACTCTGCTTTACGATTTTGAAAGCCCAGCCTTTTGGCGGTGGTTTTTTTGTCGGTGCTACCGCCAGTCAGATCGACGGTGATACCTATGCCGGCTACAACAAAGTGGGGCTGACAGCCGGGGCTTATATCACAAGGGAGCTTAACCGAAGCATTGACTTTAAAATGGAATTGCGGTATATTCAGAAAGGTGCCTATAAAAAGGGCACAGAGCAGGACCCCTCCCTCTATAAGCTTACCATCCATGATGTTGAACTGCCATTGATGGGCCAATACCATCTTAAAGACAATATCATTCTGGAAGCAGGGCTTGCCCCCGGTGTATTCCTGTTTTACAGGGAAGAAGATGAGAATGGTGAATTTCCGGAGGATAACCCGTTTAAACGCTTTAGTCTTGATGCCGATGCCGGCGTGAGTTATATGTTTACCAGCCATCTTATCGCAGGACTCCGTTATGCCTATTCCGTAATCCCGGTAAGGGACCACCCCAGCGGACAGAGCTATCGTTTAAACCACGGACAATATAGCAACATGTTCAGTTTCACCATCTATTACCAGTTTGAATGAAAAAGAATATCATCCTTGCCATTACCGGTGCGAGTGGGTCAATGTATGCCAAACTCCTCATGAAGGAGATCGGGAAGTTGAGCGCACAGACAGGTAAGGTGGCCGTTGTAACATCGGCAAACGCGGAATTGGTCTGGCAACACGAACTGGATGAAAAGATGTCTATTCCTTCATCCTTCGTAAGGTATCCAAAAAATGATTTTTTCTCACCAGTGGCATCCGGATCTTCCGGCTACGACACCATGATCATCTGTCCCTGTTCAATGGGCACTGCAGGCAGAATTGCCGCCGGAACATCGGATGACCTTATTCTGAGGGCTGCTGATGTAATGATTAAAGAAAAAAGAAAGCTTATCCTCATACCCCGTGAAACTCCTTTCAGCCTTATTCACCTCAATAATCTGAAATTTCTCGCGGAAGCGGGGGCCACCATCATACCCGCCATACCCTCCTTTTACAGCAAGCCTGGGAACATCGAAGAACTCCTGATGACGGTCATCGACCGGGTACTGATGCATGCCGGCCTGGAAAAAGATCGCTTCCACTGGGGGGAATGATCAGGCAACAGCTATGGTCAGAACACTCACAGCCTTGCAACCAGCTGAGAGGAGTGCGCCGGAACAAGCTTCAAGCGTTGATCCTGTTGTAACAACATCATCAACAAGCAGTACATGCCTTCCCCTGATCACCAGCGGGTCGGTCACGGTAAACCTCCCTTCCATGTTCATAAATCGGTCGAACCTCGATTTTTTTGTTTGAGTTTCAGTATAATCAGGCCTTTTGAGATTGCCACAAACCAGTGGTATCTTCAGAACCTCACACAGTCCGCCAGCAATCATCTCACTTTGATTGTACCCTCTTTTCCTTTCCTTCTTCCGATGGAGGGGAACGGGAATTACCAGGTCAGCGGATGCAAAGACGGAATTCCGTAATTCCTCACCGTAATACCTTCCAAGCTCCCTTCCTATATCGCGCCGGCCTTCATATTTAAGCTTGTGAATGAGCTTTTGAAATCTTCCTCCCTTGTAAAAATAAAAGTAAGAGGCTGCGTTGGCAATGTAAACCCTGCCCCAGAAAAGAGCCGCAACCTGGTTGTCGGCCTGAAGATGAAAATTTGTTCTCGGAAGCTCAAGCAGACATGGCATACAAAGCATCTTCTCACCATCGGTAAGAAGTCGGCCACAGACCTCACACTGCCTGGGATAAAAGAAATTAAGCACTGGTTTAAAAATGCCAACAGGTAAACATAATTGGTGACAAAAAGCCTGAAATTTCATTGACGTGTTTTGACAAAAGATCAACCACTAAACCTTAATGTGTTCAGGGCTAAAAAATCGCAGCCCTCCTCTGTTTTTTTTGAAATTACTCTTTACCACCGGCGAAAAGGAGTCTCAAGATGCAGGTATATACCCGGTTCACCCAGGCTGTTAAGTGTAAATTCCAGGCGGTAGACCTGGTCGTAATACGTCACGAGATCGAAGCCGATGCCGGTACTGTAGAGGAGATCGTTAACAAGGTTGTTCTGGTCAAATTCATTCTTTGGACCCTTAACCGCAGCAACATCGAAAAACAGGTTCGCATAAACTGAAAAATGGATCTTGCTGAATTGTTCCATAGGTATCCAGCTGAGTTTATGTGTCACACCGGGCACGATGGCATATTTCAGGTTGTTTACCGAAATAAAATAAGAATTTCCGTCAATCACATAATATTCAAACCCCCTAAGGTTTGTGTTATATCCAATGCCCTCCCTGAAAAAATACGGAACCTTCTCATTCTTTGTAAACCTGACCTTCATCACGTCGCCCATGTAAAGTCGCGGTGCAAGCTGAATATGTTTGGCACCAAGTAAGGTCAGGAATGATTTTGCATAATCAAACTGCTTAACCAATCCCAGGCCTTGCTGAAGGTAGCGTGCTGAAAACCTCCATCCAGTGAGAGGGTAGACTTTGTAATCACGGTAATCCAGATCAAGCCAGTATGAAAAGTTGAACCATCTGAGATCCTCTCCCGCAGGTACTCCCAGGTATTCCTGGTGGTACTGGTCGTCGCGGAGGGTGATATCGGAATACGACAGAAATATACTGTTGGTGAAATAAAGTCCGGGCCGCCAGGTATAAATGAGACCCGGGGAGAGGGTTTCGTAAATATACCGGTCTTGATTTTTGAGATACGCAGGTTTATTGTCTGTTGTCCTGATTATAATCTCGTGCTGCCGGAATTTGTTAATACCAAAACTCAGGCCGTGTTGCTGGTTTCTGCCAAGATTAGGAATGGAATACATCATCCCAAATTGTTCCTTATATCCCACTCTGGCTTTAAATTCAATAAGCTCCCGCCTTCCCCTGAAATTGTTCCAGTTAACCTGCAACCCGTAATTTAACTTTGAGAATTCGGGATCCTTCAGCCATGCCGGGAAATTTCGTTCCGCATGCTCGAAAATTGGCGTTGGCCAGATGTACCATCGCTCCGTAATGGTAATCTCAATATCCAGAATGTTATTTGAAATAAAAGGAGCAATATGGACGAAATTGAACAACGAAGTGTTCATGAGGTTATCTTTACTTCTTTCCAGCACCGATTGAAGGACGGAGGAAAATATTGTATCCCCGGTTTCAAAAGGCAGCTCCCGGAGAATTACATGCTCCTTTGTGACCTTATTACCTGAAATTGCGATTCGCCGCACAATTAATATAGTATCGGAATCATCCTGTGCGGAGATCCGGGCTGCTGTTCCGAGGAGTAGCAACATCAGTATTACTGTATGTCGGTAAATCATACAACAGGTTAAACGTTAAAATTAATATTCTGTTATAAACTTCATGTCCGTGAATTACGTAAAAGCATATCAAAGGTTCACGACAGCTCCGTTTCCCCATCAACTTAAGTCTAATTGTGAACCTGAGCTGGCATTTACGTATTGAAATTATCTTAGCTGCCTTACTCCGGGGTTTTCACTGTTTATAGGGATGACCACTGGTTTTGGTTACTCACAGTAAAAGAGTGGTATTTTGCATTTTGACAGATGACATATATTGATGGATAAACTTTAAATAATCTTATTCAAACTACATTATTTCATGATTTTTTGTAGTTTTGTTTTGGATAAAAACAAGATAATATGATGACGATAAAGCGATTTTTAATATTCCAGTTCCTGCTGATGTCTGCAATTATGCTTACTGCCCAGACACCGGTAAAGCGTAATCCCGGGGATTTCAGTGTAGTTACAGTTACTGGAAAGATTAGGGTTGAATTGTATAAAGCAGATAGTTCAGGCCTGGTGATAGAAACTTCGGAAACCTCTCCTGAGAATGTCATCACTGAAAGCGATGGATATGAACTGAGTATACATTTAAAAACCAACACACCCAAAAATGCTGAAATCAGGGTACTAGTGTATTATAAAATGATTAAAGCCCTGAATGTAGCTGCACAGGGGCTGATCGTCAGCCCGGATGTACTTCAGGGTGAGTCTGTGGACTTTGATGCCAAGTCAGGAGGAAAGATGGAGCTGAAACTTGAAGTAAATACCCTGCAAGCGGATGTCAGGCAGGGTGCCATCCTGGTTTTTGGAGGCGTTGTGGAAAAACAGACCATCAGTGTAAACACCGGTGCCACATATTCTGCATATGAGCTTGAGGCACGCGATACATATGTAAAAGCATCTTCAGGAGGGAAGGCTAAGGTTATAGCCAGGCGTATCATCGATGCCACTGCAAATGCAAAAGGTTACATTGGGTACCGGGGAGATCCGGTAAGCACATTCATTAAGACAAACTTAGGGGGTGAGATTGCAAATTTCAAGGAAGAAGACCAGTAACTGGTCTTAAGGGTGAAGACATTCAAATCCCGGTATTCCTCACCAGTATCTCTGCCAGATCCAGGTCGAAACGGGTGGTTACCTTAATGTTTTCCTGATTTCCTTCCACGATCTTTATTTCATATCCTGCTGATTCCACCACAGAAGCGTCATCAGTAAAAGACGGGCGATAAGGTTGGTGATAAGCCTCATCCAATTGGTGATACCTGAAAACCTGCGGCGTCTGTATCAGCCTGATATTTTCCCTGTCGATGATCCTGCTTCCTTTTTCTGTAACTTCCCTGACCGATTCGTGGAGTCTGACTGCAGGCACGGCATTTCCGTGAACCTCTGCATTTTCATAGCAGCGCTGAATGGTTTCAAACGATACCATCGGCCTTACACCATCATGAACCCCCGTGAGAGAATCCTTCTCCACAAGAGAAAAACCATTGCTTACAGAATGGAACCGTGTTTCCCCGCCGGTGATCTGTCTGTGTTCGACGGTAAAATTATATTTCAGACATAAATCCCTCCAGGTTTCAAGCTGTTGCCCGGGAAGAACGACAATAATATCCAGTGCGGGGTCAAAGTGATGAAACAGGCTAATCGTCCTCATAAGCATGGGAATACCGGCCAGATTCAGAAATTGCTTTGGTACCGGGGATTCAAGTCTCCTTCCTGAACCTCCCGCAACAATGATAATTGATTTGTGCATAGGTCAAATTTAGAATATTTTTGTCGGTCTGGGAAGTGTTCATAATTATTGTACCGTTAATCCCGGTTGGTTTCATCCCGTCGGCCGTGGAGTAACAACCCGAAAAATTGAAGTAGACTTTGGTAACTTTGCGTCAAACTCACTCTCTCTGGCCGTAATTAGATCAAAAGAAAACATATTCCCGGATTTTATGTTAAACCTCAGAATATATAAATTTTTCCGACATGATCCATCCTGACACCTTGCCCTTTCTTAAAGAACTTTCTGAAAACAACAGCCGGGAATGGTTTGATGATAACCGGGACCGATACCAGAATATCAGAAAGCAATTCTCCTATTTCATTTCTGTCCTGATTCATCAGCTCAATAGTATGGATCCGGCCATCGGACTGCCAGATCCAAAAGACTGTGTATTCCGCATTAACAGGGATATACGGTTTTCACCCGACAAATCGCCATATAAGACCAATATCGGCGCGTACATCGCAAGTGGTGGGCGGCGTACTTTCAACCCCGGATATTACGTGCATATTGAACCGGGTGAATGTTTTGCTGCGGGCGGAATGTACATACCCCCTTCTGCGGCCCTGAAGGCTATAAGGGAAGTGATCATGTACGATCCGGCGGCATTCAGGAATATCATTGAAAATCCTGCTTTCAAATCACAATTTGGAGAAATCCACGGGGAGAAATTAAAAACCGCCCCTCAGGGATATGATAAAAATGATCCCGACATTGAACTCATACGTTTTAAAAGCTACACCGTGTTCAGTGCGGTCCCCGATACCATTGTTCAGGGTAAGGACTACCTGGAGCATCTCATGAAGATCTATGCGAAAATCAAGCCTTTTAATGATTTCCTGAACCGGGCAATTGAAGATGTTGTAAACTGACGGATGTGGCTATTTTGTATAGAGAAAGCGCTTGATACTCTTTTTCGGTGTTTTGGCGAACTCCTCAGGATGCATTCGGAATTCATGTACACCCATAAACTTCGGAACGATCAGGTTGAGCTGCTTTCGGTTTTCTTTCATGATCTCCTCAAGTGCAGATTCATCAATCCCCTCCTTTTCAATCATGTCCTTATCAGCACAAATCAGGGCAACCAGCCTGTTGTTTTCCTGAATTACCACCGATTCAAGCACACAGTACATATTATTAATCCTGGCTTCTATTTCTACAGGATAAATATTCTGCCCGGAAGGACCCAGAAGCATATCTTTGCTTCTTCCCCTGATATAGATATATTTGTCTTTGTCGATGACACCGAGATCACCAGTATGTAGCCAGCCCTCGTCATCGAGCATTTCCCTGGTTGCTACATCATTCTTGTAATACCCAAGCATAACATTTTCACCACGTACCATAATTTCACCTACCTCATTATAAGGATCTTCAGAATCGATCTTAACTTCTAAGGTATCAATGATCTTTCCTGCAGACCTTAACCTGGTGGTTTTCCATCCGTCATAACTGATGAGAGGTCCGCATTCTGTCATACCATAGCCAATAGAAAACGGAAATCCTATCTTTTTGAAAAAATCTTCAGCCTCCGTGCTGAACGCCGCACCACCGATGACCACTTCGTGAAATTTTCCACCGAAAACGCCAAACAGTTTATCCCTGATTTTTTTATAAAGTAATTTTTTTACCCCTGGAACACGCAACAGAAATTTCATTATCGGTTTAGTGATCACCGGCAACAACTGTTTCTTATAAATTTTCTCAATTACAAGCGGTATGGATAGAATTAGGCGGGGATGTATCTCACCGAAAGCCTGAACGATGACCAGGGGTGTCGGTGTTTTTCCCAAAAACGTGATATGACAGCCAAGTGTAAAGGGAAACAGGAATTCAAAAGCGCAGCCGTACGAATGTGCCAGGGGAAGAAATGAAACAATACGGTCACGAGCCTCCAGTGGCATATTCTCATGTGCATATTTAATATTGGCAATAAGGCTGTTATGCGACAACATCACGCCCTTTGAAAAACCAGTGGTTCCGCTTGTGTAGCTTATCTCCGCAAGTTCGCTGTTGTCAACCCGGGCAACGCTGAATACATCCGCGTTGAAACCTCCCTTGAACCATTTTTTGAATATACTATCGATATCTTCAGAAATGTTTTCCAAACCACTGCCCTTTGCAGTAAACAAAGGATTGAAATCTATCAGATTAAACACAACCTCCAGATGAGGCATGTTTTGGATGGAGAGAGCATCATAAAAAGATTCACCGGCAAACAGAACTTTTGAATCGGAATGATTCACGATATGCTCCACATCCTTTGCCAAAAAATCCGGCAAAATCGGAACAATGACAGCCCCATAGGTCACCGTGGCAATATACGTTGCTGCCCAAAAAGCAGAATTCTTTCCGATGAGCGCAATCTTGTCTCCCTTTTTGATTCCGGCGCGTTCAAATCCGGCGTGAAGGCGGGCCACTCTTTCCGCAACTTCCGCATATGTATAGGATGGACCTTTATAATCGGCAAGCGCATCGATATCCCAGTTGGATTTAATGCTCCTTTCAAGAAATTCAACAAAATTCTCTTTTAGCATGGTAGTTTTTGTCAGAGTTAAACAAAAATAACCCGAAAAACGCCACCTGCAAATTTTTTTTGGTATTGAGTGCCTGAAAACTTCCGGGGAACGCGCTCTTATTGTAAAACAGAATAAAGAAAAATAAGCGCGATACCTTAGGTTTTCTCCCGTTTCTTGTATCGCTCGATGCTGAATCCTACTTTTAAAAGACTCGCTGACCGAATATCTTCAGCTAAATGAAAAATTTACCTATTTTTAGGATCTAAACTTATGACGTGATTGGAAGTATGATCAACAAGGATTATTTTGAGTTCAGTGTTGGAGCTTTTTTCTCAACCGCTGGTTTTGTTTTATACCATTTTCTGAATCAGAAAGTTAAGGACGGGCATCGACTTGATTCTGCCTATGATATTGATAACAATGCCAGAAAGATGTTGTTTCAGCGGCTTTTTGGTGCATTTATATTTGGTGTTCTGCCTTCTGTCCTGTTCCTAACTATATCGGCAAGGCCAATGAATGAAATTGGGCTCACGAATTATATCCCACCTCATACCTTTATACTTACAGTGATTGCCTTCGCGGCAATCTTGCCTGTTAATTATCTGAATGCCAGGCATCCATCAAATTTGGCGATGTATCCGCAGATCAGGGTAAAAAAATGGCCTGTCTCACTGCTTATACTGAGCGGCTTAAGCTGGATCGTCTATCTTTTTGCATACGAATTGCTGTTCCGGGGCATCCTGTTTTTTTCATCTATGGATCTTCTCGGCTTCTGGCCTTCGGTCATACTGAATGCCGGCATCTATTCACTGGTCCATATTCCAAAAGGTGCCAAAGAAGCCCTTGCTGCTATACCCATGGGAATTCTGCTTTGCTGGCTTGTATTTATCACGGGATCCTTCTGGGTAGCATTCTTCGTCCATATTCTCCTCGCCCTAACAAATGAGTGGTTTTCATTATATCATCATCCAACGATATCACTTAAGAAAAGATGACAAAGATTTTTGTCAGTGGCGCCACAGGATTTATTGGCAGCAGGCTATGCCTGAGGCTGGCCGGTTCCGGAAATACTGTCCATGCCTTATATCGTTCGCTTGACAAAACTAAAATCATCAGTCATCCAAACATAAAGCTGTTCAAAGGTGACATCATGGACCTCCGGAGCCTGGACAAAGCAATCGAAGGTTGTGAACAGGTATACCATGTGGCAGCATTTGCCAGGGTATGGGAAAGGGATAAGGGCAGTATTTATCGTCTGAATATTGAAGGCACAATGAATATTATCAGAGCCTCAATAAAAGCCGGCGCCAGAAAAATCGTTGTAACCTCTACAGCCGGAGTACTGGGTGCCTCCGGTGAAGAGGAAGTTGATGAGGACACGGTGCCCTCTTCCTTCTTCATTGATTACGAAACTTCAAAATTCATTCTTGAAAATATCCTGAACCTATTGAGTGAGACCGGTTTGAATATCGTTATCGTAAATCCGACCAGGGTTTACGGTCCGGGGCTTCTCAGTGAGAGCAACGGGGTGACACGGATGATCGACAGATATCTCAGGGGCCGCTGGCATTCCATTCCTGGCAACGGGAAAAGCTATGGAAATTACGTCTTTGTGGAAGATGTTGTTAGCGGTCACATCCTCGCCATGGAAAAGGGGGTAAATGGGCAGCGATACATTCTGGGTGGTGAAAATATAACCTACGAAGACCTGTTTATGTCCCTTTCCGATATTTCCGGTAAAAAATACCGTTTGTACCGGGTCCCGGTTTTCATCATGCTTCTGTTGGCAGGGTTACTGCTTTGTATTGCCCGCATTACGGGTAAAGAACCTCTTTTGATTCCCGCACTGGTCAGGAAATTCAGCAAAAACTTTAAGGTTTCATCCCAAAAATCCATACGGGACCTGGGGTATCGGCCGCTAAGCCTGCAAGAAGGCCTTGAAAAAACTGTTGAATGGATTAATCAAAAAGAAGGTCAATGAAACCCACCGACAAATATACCCTCGTAACCGGTGCCAGCTCAGGTATAGGCAAAGCCATCGCCCTTGAGCTTGCAAAGCGGCATCATAACTTACTTTTGGTTTCACTGCCCGGCCAGGACCTCGGGAAAACAGCCGCTGAACTCCAACATAGCTACGACATAAAGACGGCATGGTATGAGACTGATCTTTCCCTTCAGGATGGACCGAAAAGTGTACATCAATGGACTACAAAAGAAAAGTATACCGTTGAATATCTCATTAATAATGCAGGCGTTGCCGGTACCATGATCTTTGAAGAATGCGATGACAAGTATATCGATGACCGCTTGCAGGTCAACATACGTGCCCTCGTAATTTTATGCAGGTATTTTATCCCCGACATGCGAAAACTCCCCGTTGCCGGAATTCTCAATATCGCAAGCCTCTCGGCATTCTACTCCATTCCCTTTAAAAGCATCTATGCCGCATCAAAGGCATTTGTGGTAAACTTCAGCAAGGCCATCAGAACGGAACTCAAAGATACCGCAATTTCTGTTTCGGTGGTATGCCCGAACGGCGTTAGGACCAATACAGGAACTCAGGCCAGAATTGAAGCCCACGGCAATAAAGGAAGACTCGTGACGCTGGATTCAGCAGATGTTGCAAGGATTTCGGTGGATGGTATGCTGAAACGGAAGTTCCTCATCATCCCCGGAAGGCTGAACTATATATTGCTGGCTCTGTCTCGATTCATTCCTTCTAAACTCCAGCAAAAAATCCTCTATCGAGAATTCTACAAAGAAGTACATCCACCAGTTCAGCCTGTCAAACCATCGACTCAGTAAATACCCTGAGTAGTAAAACCGGCCGGAACATGTTTCTTCCTGGGTGTTATGCTGAGTACTGGTATCTCAGAGCGATACAGCATCTGCTGACCGTAACTGCCCATGAGGATGTTCAGATTACTCGCACGGTGCATCATTATAACCACAAGATCGGCATCGATGGCATTTGAATAATTAGAGGCCAGTGTAACCATGTTTTCACCATGAATTTTTTTGGAAATCACCGGAATCTTTCTCTTTGCAAGGTAATCCGCACTTTGCTTCAGATAGGCGTTCAATCTTGCATTTACCTGTTTATTCCCGGATGTGGTGATGCTTATGAGATGAACCTCCGCACCAAATATTTCGGCGATTTCCGCTGCCACCGGGACCTTCTGTCTGGTATCCACGTGCATTTTCAGGGGTACGACAATTTTTTTAATGGTTGAAGGTATCCGTTTCCTGATAGTGAAAACAGGATTCGATGTGGCTGAGATGATCTTAAAAGCATTGCTTCCAATAAAAAACTCTTCAAAGCCCGATGCACCATGAGTCGATGCGCTGATAACACTCTCTTTATATGATTCTGCCTGTTCCACGATCTCCTCATATATCCTTCCCTTTTTAATGATATAACGCAGTTTCGAATCATTCTTCAAGCTGGGTGAATACTTCCGGATAATGGCGTCAAACTGTTTTTCAGCGTAACGATGCTCCTCTTCATAGGTTCCCGGCCTGAAATCCTCACTGCTTTTCTGGACATAGACCATTTGAATGTTCACGCTATGCTTTTCTGAAAATAGCAGGGCCAACTCAAGACCCTTCAGGGAGTCGGTGGAAAAATCAACCGGGACAATGAAATTTTTCATAGAATATGGAATTGATCTGTGGCTAAAATACTTAATTATAGTCAGATTTTATATTCGGATCCTAATTTTAGCGGATTAAAACATACGATTCTATAGGAATATGAAGCTGTTGACCAACTTCTCCGATTTCAAAAACCTTCATACAGGGCGTCCCTGTTAACCTGGAGCACCATTATATTACAATGATATTTAGAGGAACACCGGGCCGGGAAATGAATTATTCATAGCCTTCAACACCAAAATCGGCAGAAAATCTTATTTTTACGCTTCAAAACCAAATACCACTCTTATATGGCAGGAGGGACAACAGCAGTTAAATCGGCAATTGTCACTGGTGCAGCAGAGAATAAGGGATACCGATCTGCATTCATCGTTATGACAGCTTTGTTTTTCATGTGGGGTTTCATCACCTGTATGAATGATATCCTGATCCCTTTTCTCAAGAAAGTATTTGATCTCAATTACTTCCAGGCGATGCTTGTGCAATTTACATTTTTTGGTGCATATTTCATTGGATCGCTGATCTACTTTATCATATCAACTACACTGGGTGATCCGATCTATAAAATCGGCTATAAGCGAGGTATCATCATTGGCCTCAGCCTGTCCGCCCTTGGTTGTATCATGTTTTATCCTGCTGCAGGACTTAAAATCTATGGCTTATTCCTGGCAGCTCTTTTTGTGCTTGCATTAGGATTTACCATGCTCCAAATTGCCGCGAATCCTTATATCGCCATCCTCGGCCGGCCGGAAGGTGCTTCTTCAAGACTAAACCTTTCACAGGGTTTCAACTCATTTGGTACCACTATCGCTCCGATTATTGGCGGATATTTTGTCTTTCATTTCTTTGCCACCTATGGTAAACCGCTTCTCGACAAATTCGGAAATGTAGTCACCAGTGATCTCGGTCAACCCCTTACAGCTTTCAGTCTGCAGGTCCCTTACCTTTTATTCGCAGGGGTATTTCTTCTGCTGGCCCTGATCATCGGTGTAATGAAGTTACCACAATTGACCGGAGATCATGATATGGAAGTCAATGCCGGAGCCCTTAGATACAGAAACCTTGTGCTTGGCTTCGTAGCTATTTTCATGTACGTCGGAGCAGAAGTCAGCATCGGCAGTCTCTTTATCAATTATGCTAAAGAACTTTTACACTTTCCCGAAATGACCTCAAAATCATTCCTCGCATTTTACTGGGGAGGTGCGATGATCGGACGTTTCCTGGGAGCGATCTCTCTCTCTGACAAAGCCTCCGAGAGAAAAAAACTGACAGGAATGATAATGACCAGCATCGTCGGTTTTTTCCTTATTTATTTTATTGTTTACCTGGAGAGCGGAACCGGATTTCCAATCTCAAATGTTTTGCCGTTTACCGGATTCCTGGTTCTCAACTTTCTGGCTTTCCGGCTTGGAAAATCCATGCCGGCACGTACGCTGCTCATTTTTGCCTTTGTAAATATCGCTATGCTGATATCGGCAATGGCTTTCACTGGGAAATTTTCATTATGGTTTATCATTGGCATTGGCCTGTTTAACTCCATTATGTGGTCAAATATTTTTACCCTGGCAATTAAAGATCTGGGTAAATATACGAGCCAGGCCTCATCCATCCTGATCATGGGGATTCTCGGCGGTGCAATTATTCCGATCGTTCAGGGAAGTATTGCTGATGCAATGGGGGGTATTCATTATTCATTCTTTGTACCGATACTGGCATACATCTACCTGGTCTATTATGGTTGGAAAGGACATATCCCGAAAAAAATGTGGTAGCACATTGCAAATTTGAGGTTGTCATACAGTGTCCCTTTGCCTGCCTTAAATTTTTTGTTACATCGTCGTTACGGGAAACGACACCAAATTTATTAACATTAAGAATGTTACCGGGCCGGTAAGCCGGTAAAATTTCTGATACTAATTATTGACGATATGAAGAAAGATGTTGTACTAGGTATTGACATTGGCGGTACATATACCAAACTTGGCCTCGTTACAGAAGATGGAAATGTTTTCCATGGAGATTCAATCCAGACGGATCTTCATGAGGATATCCGTCTTTACATACGGGATTTGAATAACGCAGTGGTAGCAAAGGCAGGAAAGGATGAATTTCATATTACCGGGATCGGAATCGGTGCACCAAACGGCAATTTCTACAATGGTACCATCGAATATGCACCAAATCTTCGCTGGAAAGGCGTAATTCAACTGGCCGTGCTCTTCGAAGAAGAATTCAAAGTGCCTGTGACCGTTACCAATGATGCCAATGCAGCAGCCATGGGTGAAATGCTCTACGGAAATGCAACAGAATTGAAAAATTTCATCATGATCACCCTCGGAACTGGACTGGGCAGTGGCATAGTGGTTAATGGTGAACTTGTTTACGGACATGACGGCTTTGCCGGTGAACTTGGCCACACCACTGTTTTTCCGGATGGTCGGCAGTGTGCATGCGGACGCAAAGGCTGCCTGGAAACATACGTCTCTGCCCCTGGCATAAAAAGAACTGTTTTTGAACTTCTGGGATCAGAAACGGAAGACAGTCCGCTTCGAAAATATTCTTACGATGACCTGGATGCCAAAATGATAAGTGACGCTGCTGCAGAAAATGACGCCATCGCGCTCAAAGCTTTCGACTTCACGGGAAAAATCCTGGGAATGAAACTGGCTGATGCTGTTTGTCATACCAGCCCGGAAGCCATCTTTCTGTTTGGCGGGCTGGCAAATGCTGGACACCTGATCTTCGATCCTGTTAAAAAATATATGAATGATTTTTTACTCCCCATATTCAAGGATAAAGTGAAACTTGAACCCTCGGCGTTGCAACACAGAAACATTGCAGTGCTTGGTGCTGCAGCACTGATGTGGAATGAGATGCGTAAAAAAAGCTAGTTCCCGGCCGGACCCCCGAGTGTTTCGCTGATTTCAATCTCCCAGTTAGACCTGACATTAATATCGCCGGTATAATAGGCAACCTTCTCGGGCTGGATCCCAATGATATATTTACCCGTATCCCATTTCCCGTTTCCATTACAGTCATAAATAAATTTAACCTTGTACTGTGCAGGCTTCAAAAAATCAAAAGTGACCTTTCCATCATTCTGGACTATCGTCTCCCTCACGATGCTTTCTTTGGCATCCATCAGCTGAACGATTACCGGACATTGAACACCCTTAATATTCAGATGCAATACTCCATAATAGCCCTCGTTCCTGGTGGTGAATTTGATATTAATGGTATCGTTGACATGCCCGTAAATATCGGTAAACGCCTTCGGTAAAAGTGTGAGCCCGTACAAGGTCTTCTCCTTCCATTCACAGAACAGCTGTGCCTTACGGATGTTGGTAGTATCTCTCATCACGACGAAACTTTCCGGCACCATTAATGAATCTTCCTTACTTCTAAGCAGAAAAAAGGACGTGTCGATGGCAACGAGGGGCATCTCGGCATTGAAAACCACATGCTGATTAAGCTCCAAGGTTGCCTGATTATTTATCGTGCTAATCTTCAAGGTGGTATCTGCCTCTTCCTGCGTTTTTTTCTTTGACTTTACAGGTTCACGATAGCCAAAAATAAGGGTATCTTTTTTGGATACCTTATTCCCAGTTGAATCGGTCCCCGTATAGGTCAATGCCAGCCTCACCGTATCCATATCAATAACTAGCGGTTCCTTGATCCATAGTCTGAAGCTGTCGTTCTCTATATTTTTTTCCAGTAGATACCACTTATTTTGTTCTGGCTCAATGGATGTTATAAGGAAACTGTCTGTCACCGGACGATTTAAAGAGAATTCAAGACGGTTTTTCTCCTTGCGGCTATAATCAGTGATGTATTGCCGTTCATTGTTTTCCCTGAAAAGATAAAGATCAACCAGAAGTTTATCTGTCACTTTCTTGCTCGATAGCCTGGCGATGGAATCTTGCTTACTGAGCCGCAGTGAATCAGCACCCATGGCCGCCAAACTGTCAATAGCCAGAGTGTCTACTACATGTCTTGTGAATAATTCAGGCGTGAGAAAAATGGAGGTATCCAGAAATGCGATCTCTTCATCCGGGAGGTCGAACCGATAATTTGAATTCAGATCCTTAAGGGCAAAAATGTGAAATGTATCTGATTTAAGGTTGTTCATGGCAAAATACCCCTCTTTATCGGTTTTACCCACATAAAGTGGTATGTGCTTCATAAATGCTGAATCATCCAGGTCTTGATAAAGTAATATACTTACCGGATCTTCCTGGGGTTTTAGATCAAAGGCATTTACAAGGCGGCCGTAAACGGAAAGCGAATCCAGAAAATCTCCGGTAGAAAATACATATTCATAATTATAAAACGGATTACCCTCATTATTATCTTTTATGGCCTCGCCAAAATTAAGCGTATAGGTTGTGCTGTCCTGCAATTCGTTGTTCAAATTAATCAGGATCGTCTTGTTCTTCAGCCTGACATCAACACGATTCTCCACCGGAGGGGACACCACAAGCTGTTGACTTATGTTATCAAGAACAATAAACTCATCGAATGTAATTTCAATTTTCTGCCCTTTAAAATTTATGGTGAAGTTCGGTGGTTCCGATTTGACCACTACCGGGGGGAGTACATCCTTCTTTCCCCCTGCAAGGCTACCCACCTTTGCGCATGTAGAAAGGGACATCAACAATACCGGAAGGATGAAATATAAGTATGCTCGTTTCAAGATGATCGTCTTTACAGGCAAAACTACAAAGTTAAATGATTAACGCAGAAAACCTCCTGAAATTATTTTACCGGTTGCAGCGGCATCTTATGAACAATCTTGTTGAACTTTGCATGAATGAAATGAAAATGGCGGCATCTAAAACAACGATAAGAATATTTTTGTAAGTTTAGCGTTCGTTAATTTATAAATCAAAGTAGTTCGTTATGATATTGCAAAGTATAGTCTGGAATGTCAGTCCCTGGCTGGTAAAATTCGGTGCTAATTTTGGTATCCGCTGGTACGGCCTCCTTTTTGCGAGTAGCTTCCTGTTCGGATACATCATCATGAACCGTTTTTTCATCAAACAGGGGCTAACTACCGAGTTACTTGACAAACTGACCATATACATTGCGCTGGGTACGGTGATCGGAGCAAGGCTTGGCCATTGTTTATTCTACGATGCTCATTATTATCTTGAACATCCACTGGAAATCATCATGATCTGGAAAGGTGGACTTGCCAGCCATGGCAGCGCTATCGGCATCCTGATCGCACTCTGGCTCTATGTCAGAAAATTCAAAATCTCCTTTCTATGGCTTATCGACCGGATCACTGTGGTCGCTGCCCTCAGCGGCTTCTTTATACGAACGGGTAACCTGATGAATTCAGAAATTTATGGTCACCCTACTAACCTTCCCTGGGGATTTGAATTTATCCGCGATAAAAGCAGGGTGAATTTCTACGACCCGAATACCGGTGAACTGCTTGGTCAACACCTGCCCTGCCATCCCACACAGATCTATGAAGGACTGAGTTATCTGCTGATCTTCATCGTTCTCTACTGGGTGATCAGAAAATTCGGACCTAAACTGAAGGATGGCGTCATCTTTTCCTGGTTTCTCATTACCGTTTTTACCGCTCGTTTCCTGATCGAATATCTAAAATTCGAACAATCAGAATTCGAAACCTCACTGATCAGTAAAATTCACCTTGATATGGGACAGCTTCTCAGTATCCCTTTTGTCCTGTTCGGCATCGGATTCCTCCTGTGGTTGAGGAATCACGGTAAACAATATAAAGCGGTTAAACAGTCAAAATAGACACAGGCCTTCTCACTTCTCTCAAAATCCGGAATGAAATTTATTAAGGTGAATTTTTGTACCACAAATACAAAAATTAATAATAATTTTGCATTCTGAAATAATGCAGGGTCAGCTGATTATAAACGAGAGATGCTGCGGATGAAGTGAGAAATAATGCTGTATCATATGCCTCAAAATCGTCTCTGTTTAAAATAAATCAGCCAAAGCATAGTTAATAGATTTGAAGTCAGGAAGGACAAATCCGGAGCTGAGATTCCAATGCGAAAGCTATTCAGCAAAGTCCTGCAGGTAATTGAGGGAGGGAGTTTTTGGTTGAAACATGGATGAGGCGGGTTCAAAATCTGTCACAGACTTAAATAATAATGCGTTGAATTACATCATAGATTTCTGGCACGAACTGATGGGACTGACTGTGGAGATGGCCCCTTACCTTTTACTGGGATTTCTTTTTGCAGGGATTCTTTATGCCTGGTTTCCGAGCGACAAGGTGGCAAAATATATGGGGAATAACTCCTCCGGCTCAGTAATTAATGCCGCACTTCTTGGTATTCCTCTTCCACTATGTAGCTGCGGCGTAATCCCTACGGGCATATCATTTTATAAATCCGGTGCATCAAAAGGATCCACTGTATCCTTCCTGATTTCCACACCGCAAACCGGCGTCGATTCCATTATGGTGACCTGGTCGCTACTCGGCCTGCCCCTGGCGATCATCCGACCGGTAATTGCACTTGCAACAGGCTTTCTCGGTGGATTTATTACCAACAAATCCGAGCAGAAAAAATTATCACGTTCACCTGCACCAACAGAGGCACCTTCCATACCAAAAAGAAGGAAAGTCGGCATCATGGATATGCTGCGTTATGCATTTGTGGAATTCCTTGAAGATATCGTCAAATGGTTATCTATAGGGCTTTTAATCGCCGCTTTAATCGCGGTGATCATACCGGATGACTTTTTTCTTCGGTATCTTACAAATGATTACCTGAGCATGCTCATTATCCTGGCAGTTTCAGTACCACTTTATGTCTGTGCAACAGGATCTGTACCCATCGCTGCAGCCCTGATGCTAAAGGGCCTTTCCCCCGGTGCCGCTATCGTCTTCCTGATGGCCGGACCCGCAACCAATGCCGCCACGATCTCTGTCATCGGCAATGTGATGGGAAAAAAAACCTTGTTTGCTTACCTGTTTTCCATCATTGCAGGTGCACTCTTTTTCGGAGTTGTGGTCAATGAACTGCTGCCCCGGGATTGGTTTACCAGCGCCATTCATAATATCCATTCCGGCATGGGATCACATGAAATTCTGCCCTACTGGTTCCAGGCAGGATCAGCAGTTGTACTAACCCTTTTAATGATCAACGGACTTCTCAGAAGATTTTTCCCCGCAATTTTTAAAAAACAAACTGTATCTCTTCAAACATTAAACGTTAATAAAATGGCAATTAAAACAATCAACGTAGTGGGAATGACCTGCAACCACTGCAAAGCAACTGTTGAAAACAATATTAGTAAGATAGAAGGTGTTGAAGCCGTAAATGCCGACCTTTCCACGGGCCATGTGATCATTGAGGGTGAAACCATAGACCTCGATTTAATTGAAGAAACCGTTAACGGACTTGGTTATAAATACAACGGAGTAAATTAATCACTTCATAGAACCTGACAGCCTCCTCCGGGAATGGTAACTTCATAATATTTCTCTATCTTTGTAAGCCAAAAAATTAATGCGAAAGGTCGGGAGTGATTTACACTTTCTCCTTACGTTAACACCTTAAAAAATCGTCAATATGTATAAAGTTGTCCTTTTACGACATGGAGAAAGTCAGTGGAATCTCGATAATCGTTTTACCGGATGGACTGATGTCGACCTCACTACTAAAGGCAGAGAAGAAGCAAAAAGTGCCGGTGAGGTCCTGAAGGAAAATGGTTTCGTTTTCGACATTGCGTATACATCCGTACTCAAGAGAGCGCTGCGAACATTATGGATCGCCCTCGACCAGATGGATCTTCTCTGGATTCCTTTTGTAAAATCATGGCGGCTCAATGAAAGACATTACGGTGCGCTGCAGGGTTTAAATAAAGCGGAAACAGCTGAGAAACACGGTGAGGAAAAAGTGCTTATCTGGCGGAGAAGCTACGACGTACCACCTCCACCACTTGAAAAAACCGATAAACGGTATCCCGGTAACGATCCTCGATATAAAGATCTCGATGAAAAGGATGTCCCTGAAACCGAATGCCTGAAAGACACCGTGGAACGCTTTCTGCCATTCTGGCACGAGACCATTGCCCCAACTATCAAATCGGGGAAAAAAGTAATCATTGCTGCCCACGGAAACAGCCTCAGGGCATTGGTAAAATATCTTGACAATATCAGCGATGATGAAATTATCAAACTGAATATTCCCACCGGCATGCCGTTGGTATATGAACTTGACAAAGATCTGAAACCCTTAAAACACTATTATCTGGGTGATGAGGAAGCCGTTAAAAATGCCATGGATGCTGTAGCAAACCAGGGAAAAGCCAAAAAATAGGATCGCGATAAGACTTTTTAGTGCGCGGGAATCCGGGAAACAATATCTCAATCCTGCGCACTTTTTTTAATCAATACCTCCTGAGAGATGGAGAATAGAGAATCAACCATTATCCGTGCTTCCTGGATCAGCATCGCCGGAAATGCATTGCTTGCACTCGTGAAGATAATCCTGGGCATTTTCTCCGGAAGCCTGGCTGTGGTTGCCGACGGTATCGATTCAGCCAGTGATATCGCTACTTCATTCATTACACTGGTCACCGCCCGGCTATTATCCAAACCCCCAAACATCAAATATCCCTATGGCTATGAGAAAGCAGATACAATAGCCACAAAAGCACTTTCATTCGTGATCTTCTTTGCCGGCGCACAGCTGTCGATTTCTACCGTGGAAAGGATTATTGCCGGTAAAGCATCCAACATGCCTGCCAGCCTGGCTATCTATGTAACCATATTCTCAATCGTGTCCAAACTAATCCTCTCCGCTTACCTTCGGAGAACCGGGAAAAGCTTCAACAGTGCCATGCTCAGCGCAAATGGCAAAAACATGCAAAACGATGTGCTAATCTCGGCATCAGTACTGGTGGGCCTCATTTTCACCTTCATTTTCAAATTACCGGTACTTGACAGGATAACTGCATTTGTAGTAAGTATCTGGATCATGAAAGTGGCCATTCAGATATTCTTTAAAACTAACGTAGAGCTAATGGACGGCATGAGCGATCCGATATTTTACTGCGATCTGTTCAATGCCGTAAAAATAGTTCATGGAGCTCAAAACCCTCATAGGGTAAGGGTGAGAAAGATCGGTAACTACCATATGATCTCAATGGATATCGAAGTGGACGCCCTGATGACGGTTACCGATGCCCACACCATCGCCCATAATGTGGAAGAACAGATCAGAAAGGATCTGCCATATGTTTACGATATCGTTGTTCATGTTGAACCTGTCGGTACGACCCGTGATAACGAAAAATTCGGAATCACCGAAAATGATGTCCGGGATATTAAAAAAAATCAAAGTGCCGGGAACTGAACATGCGGGATACCATTGCTTATTAAATTTTCCATTACGCTTCGCAAACGCCCTTCCGTTCATTTTTTAAATCATCATATTTCTTTCTAACTTTATCCGGATTAATTAAACATAAACCAGATGAATATTACCCGCGATATGAAGATGGCTGAAGTAATCCATCACGACTATATGCTGCTCCCCGTCATCACCAGGTTCGGGATAAACCTTGGATTCGGGGATAAATCGGTGGAACAAATCTGCAAAGAAGTCAATATAAACCTCGATTTTTTTCTGGAAATCACGAATTCCTTCATCGACGACGAATATATCCCACAGAAGGAACTCGGCTCATTCCCGGTAAGCCTCATGATCGATTATCTTAAAAAAACTCACGATTACTATCTGAACGAAAAAATTCCGGAACTCGAAGAAATGATCAACAAAATGTCTTCCTCAATACCGGCTGAAAAGAAAAAAGCCATGCTCATAAAAAATTTTTTCCTTGAATACCGCAATGAACTGGAAAACCATATCATGCGTGAAGAAAAAAAAGTCCAGCCGTATATCCTTGAAATTGAAGATGCATACCTGAAACAGAACCTGACTCCGGCCCTGAATGAGAAAATCAAAACTTATTCTATGAAGGATTTCGCCAGTGAACACGATAATGTGGAAGAAAAACTCTTTGACCTTAAAAACATTATCATCAAATACATGCCCCCTTGTGTTGATAAAGCATTGTGTAACAGAATATTAATCGAACTTTTCCGGCTCGAGAAAGACCTTAATGCCCATGCATCGCTCGAAGATAAAGTGCTGATTCCCAAAGTTGCCGATATGGAAAATATCCTAATCTCAACCTACTCCCGTACGTAAAATGGACAGAGTAACCTTCATTGTGGCAGAAAAAGCATACCTGGTCCGAAAAGGAATCGTTTCTATCATTAACCGGATAGATCATGCAAGCGTGATTAAGGAACTAAGCAAACTTGACGGTATTAACTCGGAAATTCTGAAATTAAATCCTGATTTTATTGTTTTCAATCCCAATTTGCTGCCGGCAAAACATGAGTACAGGAACTTCGAATTGAAAATCGACCTGATGAAAAAAGGCGTTGCCATTACTACAACAGGCCCCCTCCGGAAAGGGATCATCGCCAACGTAAGAGAAATCATCGACCTCAATGATGAAAGGGAGGACATCATCCGAAAATTTAAAAACATGGTGGAACCTACCGTACAGATCCGCAATAATAATGCACTGAACCAGGAGCTCAGCGACAGGGAAAAAACCATCCTTACCCTCGTTGCCAAAGGCATGACGAACAAGGAAATCGCTGAAAAACTTTTCCTATCGGCTCATACCGTAATTACCCACCGCAAAAATATTACATCAAAACTTGGCATTAAAACTATCTCCGGACTAACTGTTTACGCCATTCTTAATAACCTCATCAGCCTCGATGAGCTATCCTGAATCCAGCAATCCCGGCAAAATCTGTATGCAGAAGGCCTGGCACTTCTTCCCTTTGAAAATATTACAGCAGGTTCTCAATGCCAGGCAAAATTTTTGTAGCCAATATACCTGCAAGATTTCCAGGGTATCCGGCCAATCATAAAAAATCACATATCAGGACCGGAGAAACCCCGGCCTATCATATGCGATGAGTATCGGGAAATCAACAGGTAAGCGGCTTAATTTGTAATAATATTTATTGAAGGCCGTTCATAAGTATCGTATATTTGTTAAAAATTAAGCAAACATGGAATCAACCAACCGTACAGCAAGGTCTTTATGGATTATTCTGATCATCCTGTCAGTCGCCCTGATTATCGTTTCGATAATTTTTTTCTCACATAAGAAAAAAAGCAATGAAATGATCTCGCAACTTCAGGAATATTCAACTATAATGACCGAGAAAAAGGATTCCCTTGAAGGCGAGCTTAACAATATTATTGTCCAGTATGACTCACTGATGACCAATAATGATACACTGAATGCCCAGCTTGTTGAACAACAAATCAAGATTAAGCGACTTCTCTCCCTCCGGGTGAACGATGCTGAAAAAATCCGGAAATATGAGAAGGAACTCGGGACCATCAGACAGGTCCTTCGCAGCTATATCGTTCAAATCGATTCCCTTAATACCAGGAACCAGATACTTACAGCTGAAAACAAACAGCTCAGGAATAAGAGTGTTCAGACTGAAAATATTAACAAACAGCTACAACAAGAAAAAGAGGAGCTGACAAATATCAAAGTTGAAGCAAAGACGCTGATCGCCGCTAATATCTCCGTTGTCCCGCTAAATAAAAGAAGCAAGGAAAATGATAAAGCCGACAAGGTTGAAAAGATCCGTGCCGACTTCGTAGTGAGACGAAATACAGTGGCCGATCCGGGACCTAAAGTCATCTATCTCAGGATCATCAGACCGGATGAAGTTGTTCTGGGCTCAGCCGACTCCGGCGTGATCACTTATATGGATAGTGAAATCCCCTATTCCGCGAGTCGGGAAGTGAACTATGAAAATGATGATCTGCCAGTTTCAATCTTTTGGGACAACAACGGCGACCTGATCTCGGGTAACTATAAGGTGGAGCTTTATGCCGAAAGTAAGCTGATCGGTTCTACCGAATTCAGCCTCAAATAATAGGCTTCACTGAAATTTTCATGCTACTGGCCAATCTTCCTTTTCTTTCGCTGTTTGTAAGTATTTCTTTGTCACCTATCGAGATTATGACATTTTCATATATTTAATAATTAGTAGAAACTGGATCCGATGACATGAGAATAGGAATTATCATAGGCAGAATCGGAGGAGTTGATGGCGTGGCGCTTGAAACGGAAAAATGGATCGAAGTGCTCAAACATATGGGGCATGAGATCTTTATAATTTCGGGCCAATACCAGGAAAGATCAATGGTTCCGGAGTATGAAACCCTTGTTCCGGAAATGTCATTCCATTCCCCGGAAAGCTACTGGAGTCAGAAAAAAGCTTTCTTCTACCCCGATACGGATCCTTCCGAACTCATCGATCACATCAATCTTTACTCTAAAGTAATTTATAAGAAAATCATCGAATGGGTAAAAGATAAAAGAATCGAACTCCTCCTCTCAGAAAACGCCTCCGCCCTGCCCGCTCACCTCGAAATGGGTATTGCAATCCGCAATGTCGTAAGGAAAACCGAACTTCCCACCATTACGCACGACCACGATTTTTCATGGGAAAGAGGGGAACGCTATTTCTCGCCACATGCCCAGATCAATCGTTACGTTGAAGACATATTCCCGATGAGATTGCCAAATAACGTTCATGCAGTTATAAATTCGAATGCGAAAGATGCAATAAAAGCTCGCTTCCGCAGGACCGCTGTCGTAGTACCCAATGTAATGAATTTCGACCGGCCATTTGGCGTGGTGACGGAAAAAAACAAATGCATGCACCAGCACCTGGGCTACGACTGTACAAAAGATATTCTTCTGTTCCAGATCACACGAATTGTAGAAAGAAAGGGAATCGAAACAGCCATAAAGCTGCTTCACGACCTGAAGGACAAAAATATCAAACTCATTATCACAGGCAGCGAGGTTGACGACGAAGGAAATGTATATTATAACCGGCTCATCGATGAGATCCATGACCTGAGACTGGGCGATAGAGTTCGCTTCGCTTCCCATCTTTTCCATAATAAAGGCCTTACAGGTGAAAGCGGTGAAGCCAGGTTTTCACTCTCCGATGCCTACGCACAGGCAACTGCCTGTACATATTTCAGTACCTACGAAGGTTTCGGGAATGCCTTTGTCGAGGCTGTACTGGCACGTAAACCCGTGTTTGTGAATAACTACAAACCGGTATATTGGCCCGATATCGGGAGCAAAGGTTTTAAAACCGTCATGCTGGAGAACAATGATCTGACCCAGGATAAAGTCAGAGAGATGAAGGAGATCATTTATAATAAAAAACTGGCAGAGGAAATCGCGGAGCATAATTTCCAGCTCGGTAAAAAATACTTTTCATACGACACCCTCAGGCAAAAACTGGATGAACTCATCCGCCTTGCTGTGAATACTTCTGAATCAACTCCACGAGATTAATTTTTACTCATCAACGAGAAAAAATTCACTCATCACGTAATCGGCTGCAAAAAGACCATTTTCAGATAAATATATTTTATCTCCATTTTTTAGCAGCATCCCCGAAGTAAAAAATTTTTCCGCCAGCTTTGTCGTGTATTTAACATAATTATCGCCAAATCTTTCCCTTAACCGGACCATATCAATACCCCACATCGTCCTAAGTGAAGTAAGAATAAACTCATTGAACAGATTGTCAAGCGTAAGTTCTTCATAATCAAAGTACTTACCCTGGTTTTGCAACAGCCCTCTTATGTAATCCTTATTGCTTGAAATATTCCATCTCCTGAATTTTCCAAGATAAGAATGTGCCGAAGGACCGATGCCGATATATGGAACCTGCTTCCAGTAACTAAGATTATGTTTTGAATAAAAACCGTCGAGAGCAAAATTTGAGATTTCATAATGCTGGTAATTTTTTTCCCCTGTCAGAGCCCTTAGTCGTTTAAATTGACGAAGACTTTCTTCCTCATCAACCGGTAGCAATCTTCCTTTCTTTCTCCAGTGATCAAATACGGTACCCGGCTCAAAGGTGAGATGGTAGGCTGACAGGTGCGGGATATTCATCGACAGGGCTTTTGCAATGTTATCAGTAAAATCACCGGTCGTCATCCCCGGAATACCATAAATAAGATCGATACTCAGATTATCGATCCCGGCATCACGCGCTGCATCAATAGCTTTCAGAGCCTGGGCGGCATTGTGACTGCGGTGCATCAATTCCAGATCCTGCTCGCGGAACGATTGGACGCCGATACTCAAACGATTTATGCCTCTGGATTTCAGTTGATTGAGATACTCAGGAGTAAGATCATCCGGATTCGCCTCAAAGGTAAATTCAGGATCACCGGTAAAATGATACTTATCAAAAACCGCATCAAGGAGAAGGTCCAGATCCTTAATCGTTAGTACCGATGGTGTCCCTCCCCCAAAATATAAAGTGCTGAATTTTTCCTGGCTGTATTCTGATGAGCGTTCGGCAATTTCTTTGATCATGGCTTTCACCACATCATCCTTGTATTTCGTGGATACCGTGAAATAAAAATCACAGTATCTGCAGGCTTGTCTGCAAAACGGGATATGAAAATAGAAACCTGCCACGGTGACTTTTCAGGTTAAACGTTCCGAATATAGCCAATTATTGCATTGGACACAGCTCTTGGTTCAGGTGAAAGCGCAAATGTATTGGTTTCATACGCTTTGTTGTACGGGGCAATATTCTTTACCTGTCCGTCGATCACCAGTGTGCTACTCCCTCCCGGATCAAATCCCATGGCCTTCACCACACCCTGTCTTTGCAAAATGGTTGCCATATCATGATGAGTAGCTCCAACCGACTCTCTAATCCTTCCATTGATGGCAAGTAAATAAAGATGGCCGGAATCATTGAGGCCGGCAGCAATCTTTGGTCCGCGCAGATCTGTAAAATCGAGTCGGGCGGCCTGTGTAATGATGGAAGCCTGCCTGGTCCATCCCTCTTCTTCCATATCTATTGCGATCCTGCCATCCTCTAAAAGCAAGGGCCCAGCTCCCACCGCCTGATAAAGGTCTTCAAGCCCTGGTAACACAAATCCTACCTCATCTCCAATCTCCAGTCCTTCAGGGATAACATCACGTCTGAATGACAACGTCAGCCCTACCGGCATAATCTCTACGATGTCCCCATCTTTTGTGGAAATGATCTCCGTAATTCGATTTCCTGCAAGTCTGATAATCACCCGGCCCAGGCCCTCTATTTTATTGATGTCTCCTATTAAATCATAGTAGCATACCGGGCCACCGGCTTGTGCAGGATTATGAAATTCAGCGGGTATGTTGAATTGCCGATCGCCAAAGGTCAGGATAATCCCACCGGAACAATTTATCCGAAGGATATCTACATGACCGTCCCTATGAAGTACCATCCCGGCTTTGTTGTACAAAGGTGGAGAAATTACTTTTCCACCTTCGGCAATAAGCCCGAGTGGTGTTCCAATATAGGACTCCGGAAGCCCGAGCTTGCCAACAAGTTCAGGATTGAGAATATATCCACCGTTCCAGGCTATCCTGATATCTAATCCATTTTCTATCTCAAAAGCCTTTACCAGATGTGCGACAGGTGCTGGCTTCTTTTCAGAGATCATTACCCGGAAATCCCATGTTCCACCTTCCGGATGAAGGTCAATCTTTGCAATTACACCATTATACGGCATACCGTCTGAATACAGACCGGAAATATATTCGTATCCGATCTCCGGATGTTTAGTTGTCATGCGCATACCATCGAGCCTGTCGAGTACCAATTTTAATGGTAAGCCATTTGATTCAGCATCCAGACGTATTTCATCAAAAAGTCTTTTCTCCGTCAATGTCTCAGCCAGGTTGCGAAATTTCCGGCTCTTTAGGGCCGTGTCAAATTCAAGGGCTGTCTGCACAGGTGCAGGATAGGCCAGAACAGTTCTTACGCCGGCCGGAACAAACTGAATATAACCCGACTGCAACGGAATTCCCATCATATTCGATTCCGTCTCTGAAATTACTCTGCCGATATGAAACCGGTCAATATTAACAATATCGGTCATGATGGCCGCATCCCGCCTCGTGGTAATCAAAAAGCCTTTTTCATCCCTTATCTTTTTTAGGATAGACGTGGCTGACGGACCGAGCTGGTGAAAATGAATCCCGACAGACAGCTGATCGGTTGGAACAATAGTAAGAATATCGAACTCATAGATAAGATTCAATTCTTCATTGTTTCCATCAACGATATACGCGATGGTCTCTTCCATGTTGAGTTGCCGGCCGGGATTCTTCTCCTGTGTAAATATATAAATACCCGCAATCTCATCCTTGTGTTCCGCTAATATTGATCTCGTCAGTGGTTCTTCGATTTTTAATCCGAGCCTCGATCTCACCGATTGCAAGGCAAAAACATCGAGTTCCTGGATCAGAAATTCACCCGGGAAATATGCAACCGGAACATTTTCGCAAATCTTGCCGATCAGCCGAATGCGGTTATCAATGGCCAGGTGATTGCTCCCTGTGAGCTGAAACAGTGCAAGATTCCAATCGGTAAAAAAATGTTGCCCTTCTTCTACCCTCGTAAATACCACCGGCTGGATAAGTTCCTGGTATATCAGGTTCACCAGGCCGGTAAGCTCCTGCTGTGTGTACTCCCTGTACGGGTAATGGATGCGGTTACGGTGCCGGTAGGCTAAACTATGATCATGCCTGATGATTTCAGTACCCTCCTGATACCCAAACATATCATCGACCGCATTATAAAATGTGACTTTCTTCTCATCGGAAATAAGATCGAATTCAGGATCTTTTTTAATCAATTCCTGTGCAAACCAGAATATATAACCACGAAGCTGTTGCTCTTCTATCCTGAAAAAACTGGGATCTATCAGTGACTTAATCCTGAGCATAAATTCCAGGCGGCCAAATCCCGCGATATACGTCCGATTTTTACAGTGTAGGATCTCATCCAGATTCTCGTCATTCTGGTCGAAAATCTTGCGGTACTCTGAAAAAGCAGACGTAACAATTTCATTCACAGCACCATCAGAATGAATTTGAAGGTAAAGCCGGTAAATGATCTCCCTAATATTATTATTCAGTGTTTCAAGTGAATACCTTCGGATAACGACCCTGCGGTTATGTTTGATCTCATCTGAAAACCTGTGTGGGAAAAATACTCTGTTCAGGATCTTTTTCACGTGTTTCTCCTTGATGTTCCGGCCATCGAACTCAATAACCCTAAACCGGTCACTTTCATCCAGATGCTTTCCGATAACTCTGAAGTACACATTTTTAGGAAAATACCGCCGGCAAAATATCGGAATCCCGGATGCAGCCGCCTCGATAATGGGCAAGCCACGGCCCTCCGTTTTGCTCGGCAGCAATATTAGGGATGAGATATTGTATAACTCCGGCATTCCGACTGGGTCTTCGAAACAATTCTTAAAAGCTTCCTTATCCAGCTCACTGAAAAGGAATGCCAGGAACAGCCTCTCCCGTATGGATTCATCTGCCTCAGAGAGCAAATCATCAAAACTCAAAAGGAGATGATTGAGGTATTCACGATGACCCTCTGCCACCGGACCAGTTACAAGGATGGTGAACTTTAACCCGGGTGTACGACTTAATCTGGATTTAAAGTCTTTGTTTTCCAATAATTTAATCAGGAGCCGGAATCCGGCTTCAATCCTTTTTCTTGAAATAATCCTTGTAGGCTGCAGAAAAATAATGTTTTCCGAGATGAATCCGTCAATGGCCCTTGTCTTCGATCCGATAAGTATTGGGGAAGGTTCGTTTCCTTCCAGTAAGCCATTATCAATCACGTCGCATGCAGAATAAGCAATGAGCCTGTCCTGATACCTGCTGAGTATTTTTTCAAACTGCAGGAATGTTCTGATCCTCTTTCGCTTGTCAATCTTCATATAGGCTTCAGTATCAACTGCAGTTCCGATCTCTGTAACATTGGCAGGATTATGCCCCTTGATTTTCACGAGGTGATCGCTCTGTCCTTCATTGATATTAACATTGATCCAGTACCTCGATTCCCATGGGTATAAAACCTCAATAATCGAAAACACTTCACCCAGGTGTGCATTGGTAAAAAAGAAATCTCGTGGACCTTCCTTTAAACCACGGTTGGCAATTTCTGAAGCGCTGTTCCCTCCTTCCCAGTAAAAATCATGATTATTATTGATAACAGGTATACCGAGGTACTCTGATAATAGTACACAGGCAAGGCACAGTGAAACATTGCCCGGGTTGGAACAGACATTCACCAGGTAAAGGATGGAGATCTGATGACCTGACAGGTACCGTCCAAGCTTCTCAACAATGTCCAGCGTATCTTCCCAAAAATCAAGAATAAGCCGGTTATATACCTCCCCGCCTCTTTCAAGCTGACTGAAAAAGAAATCCTTGTATAATCTCCAGCTGTCAAAGCCAGCAATCTCAGGCATCTCAAAGCGTTTAATGGAACCAGGAAAATGCTTCTCGGCTTCAGGTCTGAAAATCCCGGCGATGTAATGAATAGCTGCTCCGGGAAAATTTCTGTTAAAAAGCGTTGCGTATTTGTTCACCTCAACCGTTACCCCGTCAACCGAATATTGAAAAGTCAAAAATGCAATGCTCCTGCCGTCAACTTCCTTTTCAAAGGCATGAAACGGACCTGAAAATAAAGCTTCTTTGTGAGGACGGTTCTCCCTTATGCGGTCAATAAACATGCCCAGGTCAAACCATGTCTTAATATTTTCTGATCTGAGCAATGAAATGAGTTCCGGAACCGTTATACTCTCTTTCATTTAACAGTTTTTTACACAGTATATATAATTGTAAAACTTACTCTAATTTACTGAATTCTAAGAATAAGGAAAATATGGTAAAAATCGGAAATTTCCTCAGATACTATAAATCAACGATCATTGCCCTGATCATCCTTTCCCTTAGTATTGTTTCAACCGACGAGATCGCCCCACATTCCATTCTGATTATACCAAATGCCGATAAATATGTACATTTTCTGATGTATGGGGGACTTAGTTTTATTTTGTTGATTGAATTCAACAGGAAGTTTTTCTCGATATATCCCGGCCTGGTTGTTCCGCTGTTCGTGAGTATTTTATATGGCGGATTTATCGAAATGGTTCAGATACTTATCCCTTACAGGTCTGCCGACATCATAGATTTCCTGTTCGATATCGGAGGAAGCCTGTTTGGACTTTTACTATTTTTTCTGTGGCGGAAAATCAGATATTGATCTTCTGTTTCCCTTCAGCAACTTCGGTGGCAAGTTGTGCTACGGTTTCAGAATTAAACATTTCCTTGATTTCATCCCTCAGGCGGGCATATCTTGAATGAAGAGCGCAGGGACTTTCCTGTTCTGCGCAGTACTTCACTCCAATAACACATCGATTGAAATTATCGAGACCGTCAATTATTTCAACTACATCCATTAGCATAATTTCTTCAGGTGGTGTTCCCAGACCAAAGCCGCCATTGGGTCCTTTGGTCGATGTTAGTAACCTGTGTTTCGCCAGAGTCTGCAATATTTTACCAAGAAATGGAGAAGGGATCTCAAGATCTTTTGAAATCTGCTTAATTCCGATCTTTTGTCCGTCGGCAGCATTTACTGCCAGATAAAGAACTGCCCGGAGCGCATATTTACAGGTACTTGATAACATGACTTATGATTTTAGTGGAATTTTATTTATCCTCGCTATATGTCTGCCACCTTCAAATTCAGTATCTAAAAATATATCAACAATCCTGAAAGCCAAATCAGTATCAATAAACCTGGCAGGCAGGGAACAAATATTAGCATCGTTGTGAAGCCTGGCGAGCCTCGATATATCCTCATTCCAGCACAATGCAGCTCTGATTCCCGGATATTTGTTTACAGTCATGCTTATGCCATTCCCGCTTCCGCAAATGGAGATACCATAATGGAATAGTCCCTCCTCTACTGCCCTGGCAAGTGGATGTCCGTAATCGGGATAATCAACCGATAACTCTGATTCCGTACCCAAATCTTCAACGATGACCCCTCTGGCTTTAAGATGTTTTACAATTTTTTCCTTCAGAATATAGCCAGCGTGATCAGAAGCGATCACAACATTTTCAGTTATCATTAATTCTAAAAATTTATCAAGACTCTAATTTAATTAAATAAATTAAAACCTGAAAGTATTTTATTTTTACACGTAATTTGTTTACTAGTTGTTAACTTTTTCATGAAAGAATTCATAAAAAAGACTTGACCTTTTCTCGTGAATATCTAATACAAAATTGACAGGTCATTTCAAAATTTAGTTTTTAATTTATCCGTTTGATTGTTCAACAAAATTTTAACAGAAAAGGAAGAAGGCTTCGTTAAATACTTTTTAATAAAAGGGATTGCTAACAGGTTGTTAATAATATTGAAAAATGATGATTTTCAACACGAAAGAAAGTTAATTACTGTTAATTTTGTGTTTCTAAAATTCAAATTTTCATTTTCACAAAATTATGGTCTTGAAAATAGTAACAATATTAACAGTCTATTACTATCATCATTATTATTTTAAATTTTAAATAATTAATATATAATAATATGAATGTTGTTGAAAAATCCAATCTGATCAGGAACGGATATGTGATGGCAGATGTACATCCTTCCGTTAATCTTGTGGAAGAAATCAAACGGATGAGAAAGGAAAAGAATGCAGTGATACTGGCGCATTACTATCAGGAAGCTGAGATACAGGATATCGCCGACTTTGTTGGTGACAGCCTTGCCCTATCACAACAGGCAGCCAAAACAGAAGCAGATATCATACTGTTTGCCGGGGTTCATTTTATGGCGGAAACCGCTAAAATATTGTCACCCGGTAAAAAAGTCCTGATCCCCGATACGAATGCCGGATGTTCCCTGGCTGATTCAATTCCGGCTGATGCATTCAAGGAATTTAAAAATAAGTACCCGGATTATACCGTTATCTCTTATGTGAATACAACTGCTGAAATAAAAGCCCTTACAGATATTATTTGCACTTCCTCCAATGCACTGCAAATCGTAAACAGTTTGCCGGAGGATGAAAAGATCATCTTTGCACCCGACAGAAATCTGGGCAATTATGTTAAATCGCTATCGGGCAGGGAGAATATGGTAATATGGGATGGTGCCTGTCATGTACACGAAGAATTCTCGCTGGAGCGTATCCTTGAGCTGAAAGCTGAACACCCGGATGCAAAGATCATCGCTCACCCGGAATGCGAACAGCCTGTAAGAATTATTGCAGATCATATCGGCTCTACTTCTTCATTGATTGCATTTACAAATAAAGATCCCGGGAAAGTTTACATCGTCGCTACGGAATCCGGTGTACTTCATCAGATGAGAAAAGACAATCCGCAAAAGATATTCATTCCGGCACCTCCTAATGACTCTACATGTGCCTGTAATGATTGCCGTTTTATGAAGATGATAACGATGGAGAAAATGTATAATACATTGAAATATGAAATTCCTGAAGTAACTTTGGATGAAGAGATAAGAATTAAAGCGGAAAAACCTATACGGAGAATGCTTGAAATATCTGCTAAACTTGGTTTATAATTAAATATTGTGTTTTACGGAGAACGAAATCAAAGAGGTACAATCATGAAAAAAATCCTGATACTGCTGTGTTTTCTGCCTGTGCTGATGAATGTATCGGCACAGGAAGCGGATAATGGATTTACAAGATTTTATTACCCGAATGGCCAGGTATCAAGCGAAGGGATGATGAGAGATGGAAAACCAGACGGATTCTGGATTACGTATTACGTTAGCGGAGTTATAAAATCTGAAGGCCTTCGGATGAACCATGAACTCGACAGTACATGGACTTTTTATAACCAGTCGGGAGAAGTGATTCAGCGTATCGATTATAAGTATGGAAAGAAAAACGGATACAGTTATTCATATGGTTATTCAAATTCTGTGACACCCATTGTTCTGAGTAAGGAATTGTATGTTAATGACAAAAAGGAAGGAATGTCGTTCTATTACTATGACAATGGAAGCCTTAAGGAAGAAGCGGCTTATACAAACGGGAAGAAGGAAGGCCCTGCAAGGGAATATGATAAGGACGGGAATGTAATTACTCTGCTTGAATATCATAATAACTATATGATCAACAGGGAAAGAATTAACAGAACCGATTCAAAAGGAATGAAACAAGGGTCGTGGAAAGTATTCTTCCCGGACGGAAGGGTCGAGAAGGAAATGGAGTATGCCGATAATCAACTTGACGGCCTTTATAAAGAATATAATGAGAAAGGAAATCTGTTACTTGTGCTGAAATACGACAGAGGTAAAATTGTTGAGGATAATAAAAATGAGATACTGCAGGAAGAACTGGATGTGAGACGCAGATTTGATGATCAGGGTAATCTTATTTTTTCCGGAAGTTACAGAGATAGTGTTCCTGTTGGTATTCACCGTTATTTTGATGCAAATGGAAAGGTGATCGATTCTAAAATTTATGATCAGAAAGGTGAAATAGTTTCTGAAGGCATCGTAGACGAGACCGGAAGCAAGGAAGGAAATTGGAAGGATTTTTATATTTCCGGCGAAGACAGGGCAGTTGGTCACTATCTGAATAACAGGCGTACGGGAAATTGGACTTTTTATTACAAAAACGGGAAAAAGGAGCAGGAGGGATCGTACCTTAGAGGCCTTCCGGATGGTACGTGGCACTGGTATTACAGTAACGGGAATATTCTGAGAGAAGAATCCTACTTCAATGGCAGGGAGGATGGTGAACTTGTTGAATATGACAGTACAGGGAATGTTCTTTCAAAAGGGAATTATATCAATGGTGAACGGGAAGGTGAATGGATCCATTTTGTTAACGATCATAAGGAGGTTGGCTCGTACCAGACAGGGTTAAGGACCGGTACATGGCAGTATTTCTATGGCGACGGTACCCTTGAATTTGAAGGAGACTTTTCTCAGGGTCTTGCAAATGGGAAACAAAAATTTTATTTCCCAGACGGAAACCTCAAAGAGGAAAGATATTACGAAATGGGAATTAGGGAAAAAAATTGGAAGAAGTATGATAATTTGGGAAATCTCGTGATGACCATTTCCTATAAAAGCGATATTGAATACCGTATAAATGGCGAAAAAGTGAATCTGCCAAAGGGATCGGTGAGCGTTATAAAATAGAAATTTCACTCAATGAGCGAGGAATTCGAAATAAGAAGTGATGGCATTTCCGATACCGACAGGGAACTGGAACTAAAACTACGGCCATTGGTATTCTCCGATTTCAGAGGCCAGAACAAAGTAGTTGAAAATCTTAAAATATTCGTTCAAGCAGCAAAACAAAGGGACGAAGCCCTGGACCATGTCCTGTTGCATGGGCCTCCCGGACTTGGAAAAACAACCCTCGCTAATATTATAGCCAATGAAATGGGGGTTAATCTGAGGGTGACTTCAGGTCCGGTGCTTGACAAACCTGGTGATCTTGCCGGACTGCTTACTGGTCTTGAAAAGGGAGATGTGCTCTTTATCGATGAGATTCACCGGCTTTCACCTGTGGTTGAAGAATACCTTTATTCTGCGATGGAGGATTATTCTATTGATATTTTGCTCGATAGAGGTCCGAGCGCCCGTTCTGTTCAAATAAAATTGAATCCGTTTACACTGATTGGTGCAACAACAAGGTCTGGATTGCTTACAAGCCCTCTGAGGGCAAGATTTAGCATTAAATCACTTCTAGAGTACTACGACCATGAAACCTTAAAAGGGATCATTCTGAGGTCTGCAGGCATCCTCTACGTCTCGATCGGGAAAGATGCTGCTGATGAAATTGCTTCCCGAAGCAGAGGAACGCCGAGAATAGCCAACGCTCTTTTACGCCGTGTAAGAGATTTCGCACAGGTGAAAGGAGATGGTAGTATCAACATTGAAATTACAAGATATGCTCTCGAAGCACTGAATATTGATAAATCTGGCCTCGATGAAATGGATAATAAAATTCTCGTAACGATCATCGATAAATTCAAGGGAGGACCAGTAGGTTTAAATACTATCGCTACGGCGGTGGGTGAAGACGCCGGTACTATTGAAGAAGTATACGAACCATTCCTTATTAAAGAAGGATATATCAATCGTACACCCAGAGGCCGTGAGGCGACGGAAAATGCTTACAAACATCTTGGAAAATATATAGGAAAACAGGACAAGTTATTTTGACGGATACAATAATTTAGTAAATTGTTTACTTATTATGGTGGCAGATTGAATTGGTGGGATCAGATCTAATCTTGAAAATACTGATTTACCTTAACATAATTTCAGTTGTCATGAAAGATTTAGTAAGATATTCTGGGATCCTGATCATGCTTGCAGGGGTAATATTGCTTGTCATTATTGTATCCGAAGGCGTTATGAAAAATACCGGACTGACTCTTAGTGCCTGCCTGGTCATTTTGGGAATGGTAGTTTATATTCTTGTTAGCCGGAAATTGGATTAAATCAGCGGGAAGTATAGATATTTCCTACCCTCATCAGACCAGGTATATTAAGTATTTTTACTTTTCTGCCACTGATTTCTATGAGTTTATCCTGTTTGAACTCAGAGAGTAAACGGATTACGGATTCAGTAGCCGTGCCGACGATGTTGGCGAGTTCTTCACGTGTTAGCGTGATTTGAAGAATATTGCTCTCATCCAGACCAAACTCATTAACCAGGTGAATGAGAATTTCTGCCAACCTCTCTCGTACAGTTTTTTGAGCAATATCTGTGATATATTCATTTGCCTCTCCAAGTTCTTTGCAAGTCAGTTGCATTAGTTCAATTGAGAAATTGCCGTTGTTTTTTACCAGGTGTATCAGGGTTTCCCCGGGAATGAAACATGTTACTGCATCTTCAATGATTTCTGCTGTTGTGCATGCAAGCTCTCTGCTGAGAACAGAACGGAATCCGATGATATCACCTTTCCGTGCAAAACGGATGATCTGCTCCTTGCCGTCAATTCCGGTCTTATAAACTTTTATTATTCCTTTTCCAATACAGTAAAATCCATTAATGCGATTACCTTCCTGATAGATTATACTTCCCCTCCGATGAAATTCTACAAGCTTTTCATCCTGTAATCGTGATAATTCTTCATCAGTTAAATGACGGAATAAATTATGGGATCTGACCAGACACTCGTTCTGACAATGAAGGGACTGGATATTTTTCATCATTCATTTTTGGCTTACCCGCTCACAAAATTAGTTGAAAATATATTTAATAACTAAATTTGCCTCAAAAAGTTAACCTGATTAATCCCTACAGAATGAAAGAATCCATTTCAATGTCATGGCTCACTGATATGTCATTTGAAGCTGATGTAAACGGTTATAAACTATATCTCGATGCATCACCCGAACATGGCGGTAAAAATTTGGGCCCAAGGCCAAAACCTATGATGCTTCTTGCTCTTGGAGGTTGTACCGGTATGGATGTTGTTTCTATACTTCAAAAGATGAGAGTTGATTTTGAGGGACTGAACATCATTGTTGATGGTGACCTCACAGAAGAACACCCAAAACACTTTACCCATATGAAGGTTATATATGAATTCACAGGGAAAGATCTCCCTCTGGAGAAGCTTCAGAAAGCCGTTGATATGTCCAGAGAGAAATATTGTGGTATAAGTGCGAATTACCGCGACTCTTTCAATATTGAGTATGAGATAAGAATAAACGGAAACGGTAAGTAGATTCTTCGTTGGAAAAATGACGCGGAAAAATTCCATTATGATTGCTGATTTATTTACAAGACCCGGGCCCTAGGGGAATGTTCTTGCACCTATCAACAATATTTGCGGAATTAAAGGATTGTTCCCGAAAATTGCCTGAGAAAGCGAATATCATTCTCAAAATACAAGCGAAGGTCTCTTACCTGGAATTTGAGCATGGCTATGCGCTCTATCCCCATCCCGAAAGCAAAGCCTGTATATTTATTACTGTCGATATGGTTGAATTCCAACACATTAGGATCCATCATACCACAACCTAAAACCTCAAGCCACCCCGTGTATTTACATACATTGCATCCTTTTCCACCGCATAAATTACAAGAAACATCCATTTCTGCAGAGGGCTCTGTAAATGGGAAAAAGGAAGGACGTAATCTGATCCTGCTATCTTCGCCAAACATTTCTTTTGCAAAGTATAACAGTGTCTGTTTCAGATCAGCAAACGACACATTTTCATCGATGTACATGCCCTCAATCTGATGAAAAATACAATGCGCCCGGGCTGAAATTGCCTCGTTCCTAAAAACTCGACCCGGACTCACCTGCCGTATAGGAGGCCTTGTATGCTCCATAACTCTCACCTGAATGGATGATGTATGTGTGCGAAGAAGGATATCAGGATCCTTTTCAATGAAAAAGGTGTCCTGCATATCCCTTGCCGGATGCTCGGGCGGAAAATTCAGCGCTGAAAATACATGCCAGTCATCCTCTATTTCGGGGCCTTCAGAAACCGTAAAGCCAATTCTCGAAAAAATATCGAGGATCTCCCTACGGACGATGGAAATTGGATGTCGTGAGCCAATAGGAAGGGATTCACCCGGCAGCGTAAGATCTTTCTTTTCAGCCTTCACTGTTTGGGAAGAAAGATGGTCTTTGTACAAATCAATTTTTTCCTGGATGATTTGCTTGAGTTTGTTAAGTTCCTGCCCGACCGATTTTTTCTCCGTTGAAGGTACCGACTTGAACTCTTCAAAAAGCTGGGAAATGGTGCCTTTCTTACTCAGATGCCTGATCCTGAAATCCTCGAGTTGTTGTAAGGAATCTGCCTTGAATGCCCCGGCTTCTTCAATAATTGCATGTATCTTTTCAAGCATTTCCTTTTATTTTAACGGAGTGTTTATTTGATGATCTCCATGGTATAGGATATGTCTTCCAATGGCCTGTTATACGCATCAACCGTGAGCGCGGCAATTTTGTCGATAACATCCATGCCATCTACTACTTCCCCAAAAACCGTGTACTCACCATCAAGATGTGGTGAACCCCCAACCGTTGTGTACGCCTTAATTTGTTCAGGTGAAAAAGCATGATGATCCTCCATGGAAGCATAAGCCTTTAATTGTGCTTCAGTAAGTACTTCTCCTTCAACAATATAAAATTGTGAGCCCGATGAAGCTTTTTCAGGATTCACAGCGTCTCCTTTCCTGGCTGCCGCTATAGCACCTTTCTTGTGAAAATGATTGCTCCTTATCTCAGCAGGGATTGTGTATCCCGGACCCCCCATACCAAGCATCTCTCCTTTTGAGGCATCACGTGAATTCGGATCACCGCCCTGGACCATAAAATCTTTGATCACACGATGAAAAAGAAGGCCGTCATAATAACCCTCACTCACAAGTTTTATAAAATTATCCCTGTGTTTCGGCGTATCATCATATAGTTTTAAAACTATGTTGCCATAGGTTGTTCTAACAAGAACTTTAGTTCCATTGTTAATTTGGGCGTCAAGACCCATAACTGAGGTTAGAAGGACTATCATGGTCAGAATTCGAATCATATTTATTTAAATTATAAAGTGCAAAAATATCAATAATAATTTAAAATCGGTGCTTGTAAATAATTTGAATATAATTCGAACAATGGAATTATACTTTCGTTTTCTGATGAATACACCACTTAGTGAAAAGGATCATACTTATTGGTGCAAGCGGCTATATCGGTAACCATTTGCTAAACTCCCTCCGGGGACATCAGGTTAAAACTATGCATGGTAAGTTTTTACTTGAGGCTGATATTCAGAAAATCGCGAATGAGCTGGAAGGATTTGACATAGTTATTAATGTTGCCGGGAGAAGCATTTTCGCAGTATGGACAAAAAAAAATAAAAGAGAGATATACAGAAGCCGTGTTGAACTCTCAAGAAATCTGGTCAGCGCTTTTGGAATCTGCCGGAAGCCACCGCACTTTTTTTTAAGTGCTTCCACGATTGGGATTTACAAAAGTGAGACGCTGGTCACTGAAAATGACTGGAAATATGGATCTAATTTTCTTGCAGATCTCGTTAAAGACTGGGAACGGGAAGTATTCAAAGCTGAGAGATACGGAATCTCTGTATCTGCCATGCGGTTTGGTATTGTGTTGGGTAAAGGTTCGGGGGCGTATCGTATCATGCGTAACCTCACCAGGTTTAATCTGGGTGGCTACTTCGGGAAAGGAAGGCAAAGTCTGTCTTTTATTTATATTCAAGATCTTATCAGAGCAATCACTTTTCTTATTGAACACCGAATAACCGGGGTTGTAAACTTCACCGCTCCTGAACACACTGATTTTAAGACGGCTTTCCGTGTTTTGAAACGTAAATTTGGAGCGCTCATAATTTGGCCTGTACCCGAATTTGTCCCTGCCATTCTGCTTGGCGAGGCAAGTCTAATTTATCTTGAAGGTCAGAAAGTAATACCGGAAGTATTAACAAAAAATAGTTTTAATTTCGAAGCTTCCAATATCGATGAATGTGTAAGTAAAATTGAAGCACATTGAATCATGTAAAACAGCTTGCAGGACAGACTGCCGTTTACGGGATGGGCATCGTTTTGCCGAGGGTATTGAATTATCTGCTTCTTACCCCTTTTTATACAAGAATATTTTCACTGGCTGAATACGGGGTGATTACAGAATTGTATGCCTATGTGGTTTTCCTGATGGTAATTCTGACCTATGGTCTCGAAACCGGACTTTTTCGGTTTGCCAATTCAAAAGAAAATTCGGACGATGTTTATAAAACTTCCCTTATAAGCATTATCATCACCTCCTTGATATTCATTTTTGTAATTATTTTAAGTGCATGGAGGATTGCTTCTTACATCGGGTATTCAGGTCATGTAGGATATATTGTGCTTCTTGCATTGATCGTTGGCCTGGATGCTCTATCTGCCATACCTTTTGCAAAAATAAGACTTGATAACAGGCCGGTTAAATATGCGGTAATCAGGATTGTGGAGGTGAGTGTAAATCTTCTTGCTAATGGGTTTTTTATGGTATGGGCGAGAAATCACTACCTTGACAATGCCTTCGCTGCTCGGGTATATAATCCGGATTTCGGCGTTGGATATGTACTAATTTGCAACCTGATTGCAACGGCTGTTAAAACTATTCTACTTGCCGGTGAGATTTTTAATCGGAAAGGTCGATTTAATCCTGCATTGTGGAGAACGATCATTTTTTATTGTCTGCCTTTGCTTATTGCAGGTCTTGCCGGGACAGTCAATGAAGCTATCGACAGGGTTATGATTAAGTACCTTATTCCTGCGGATCAGCTTCCAATGGAGCAACTGGGTATTTATGGCGCCAATTATAGACTGGCCGTACTTATGACATTGTTTATTTCCATGTTCAGGTATGCCGCTGAGCCTTTCTTCTTTTCAAAGAAAAATGAAACCAATGCCAAAGATATCTATGCCGATGTGATGAGGTATTTTGTATTTATTGGCATGCTTATTTTTCTGTTAGTCGTCCTGTATATGGATATTTTTAAATATTTTATCGGAAAAGAATTCAGGACGGTTTGGATATCGTTCCTATTGTACTGGTCGGAAATCTTTTAATGGGGATATTTTTCAATCTTTCAATTTGGTATAAACTTCAGAATCTTACCAGGTTTGGAGCATATCTCGTAACGATAGGAGCTGTTCTTACTATCATTATTAATTACTTCTATATACCGGTTTATGGTTATAAGGCGTCAGCCTGGGGACATTTTGTGAGTTATTTTGTGATGGTCGTTCTTAGTTTTGTCCTTGGAAGAAAATATTACAGGATTAATTATAATCTGAAAAATATCGGAGGCTTCGTTTTCGTTGGTTTTGCAGTGTATCTTTTATTTACAAAGGTGACTTTTAAGTCTCAGATTTTTGAATATGCACTTAAGACCCTATCTTTAATCGCTTTTAGCGCAGTATTTTTATTGAATGAAAAAGGATTGTTAAAGTATAGATATAGAGCTAAGGACGGTTGAGAAGTTGTTGTGGATTTTAATTTTATATTATAAACGCTTTCTTTTCGTTTATTTATTTCAACCCGTAACGGATGACCATTAAAGTTGTTAATAAATCGAAACACGCACTACCGGAATACAGTACTGCTTTTTCTGCTGGTCTGGATTTGCGGGCCGACATAGATAGGGATATCATTATTGATCCTCTGCAAAGGGTACTCGTGCCCACAGGTCTTTTTATTGAACTACCTGTTGGATACGAAGCTCAGATCCGGCCACGGAGTGGTTTAGCGATCAGGCACGGCATAACAGTACTCAACAGTCCCGGGACTATTGACAGTGATTACCGGGGAGAAGTTAAGATCATACTTATAAATTTATCAAATGAGACGTTTACTATAAAGGATGGTGAACGGATATGCCAGATGGTTATTAACAAGCATGAACAAATTTCATGGGAAAACGTGGAAATCCTGAACGATTCTGACAGGGGTGAGGGAGGTTTTGGACACACAGGAAAACACTGAAAATGAAAAAAGTATTTATAATTATCTTTCTGTTTGTTTCGGTAACTACATTCAGCCAGGAAGTAAATGATTACAATTACCAGTATGCTTTGACTGAAGCAGCTCGGCAGAAAGTTATTGGCAACCTGGAAGATGCTATACTTTTATATAAAAAATGTATAGAAGCAAACGCTCAGTCTTCGGTGGCTTACTATGAACTTGGTTCTATCTATGCTTCGTTAAAAGAACCTGATCTTGCTGAAGAATATCTTAGGAATGCTTATGAACGAGAGCCTGGAAATTATTGGTATGTAGATGCTTACGATCAGATATTAAAAAACAACAAGAAACACAAACAGGCTGTCAAAATATGTAAGGAATATCTTAAGAAAGATAATGATACCAGAATACTGCTTAACATTGCTGAGAGTCTGGATGCCGAAGGTAAATTTAAAAAAGCTCTTGGCGTTCTTAATGATATTGAAAAGCATAATGGAGTGTCGGAGATGGTGACGCTTAAAAAGGTAGAATTATATAAGAAAACAGGGAATTTTGCTGAAGGCCGGGAGGAGTTGATGAAACTAAGGGAGATGATTCCCGAAGCTCCGGAGTATAATATTCTTCTTGCTGAATATCTTGATGAAACCGGTGATAAAGATGGGGCCGTAAAATATTATTTGGAGGCTTTTAACCTGGATTCGACCAATGTATATGCCATTACTAATCTTGCCGATTACTATAACAGAAACGGTTTTACAAAAGAAGGATATTTCTTTCTTTCAAAAGCATTCTCGCTTGATGAGATCGGAGTTGATAAGAAGATCAATACCATGATGTTCTTTTTAAAAAATGACAGTCTCATGAGTACGGATACAAAGGAAATTGGATTATTGATCGATGAACTTAGTATGAAATATCCCGATAATTATGATATAAACACCATTGCGTACGATTTCTACAATAAGACGGAGCAACTGGATAAAGCCTATAGTGTTATTCAGAATTTACTGAAGCAAAAGTACGATAATTACATCTTATGGCAACAGGCTTTGTATAATGCCAGCAGGCTTGGAAAATTCGATGACATGATTAAGTTTGGACAGGAGGCCATTAAATATTTTCCTAACAAACCTGAACTTAAGTTATTTGTGGGCATCGCATGGTTTCAAAAAGGAGGCTTCGAAAATTCCTATGATGTATTAAAATCTGGTTTTACAGATGAACTTGAATCGGGTGTGAAGGCTCAATATCTGACTTTTCTTGGAGAGTCAGCCTACAAATTGGAAAAGTATAAGGATTCCTTCGGTTATTTTGAGAAGCTGCTTCTGCTTGAACCTGATAATGATTTGGTTAAGAATAATTACAGTTATTATATGGCGCTTACAGATATAAACTTACAACGAGCCAGGGAATTAAGTGAAGAGACGGTGCTTCGTGAACCGGAAAATGGTACCTATCTAGATACCTATGGGTGGGTGTTGTATAAGTCGGGTGATTTTGCCAGAGCAAAAGAATATCTTGAGAAAGCTATTAAATATTCAGCTGAAAATTCGGAAATATTTTATCATTATGCTGAGGTATTATATGAACTGGGCGATAAGGATTCATCGTTGGCATATTTTGAGAAAGCGAAAGAAAGTGGGCTTAATAACGATGAAGTCAATCAAAGGATCAGAGAATTGAAACATGATTAAAACCTTCCTTATTAGTTTGACTTTTTGCTGCCTGGCTTTGTCAGGATGCAAAACTTATCACCATATTAGCACTTCTCTCGGAGCGCCTATTGATTATGAGAAGAACATTACTGAAGCCATCAGAAATACGAATTTCCCTGAACATTTACTCATAGAAAATGCCGATTTTCAGTTAAAAGGGGAGGATAATGGAAATGCTAAAATTACGGTCTATATCGAAAGAGATCAACGATTTTTCTTTTCTGTTAAATATCTTGGTTTTGAGATTGCCAGAGGGGAAATATCTGCAGATTCAATAAAATTTATTAATAGGTTCCAGCGAGAGTATTATTTTGGGAGAATCAATGATCTTAAAAATTATTTACCGTTAGAAGTTGATTTCTATACGCTGCAACATTTTTTATATAGCGGATTTTATTACCGGAATGAGAAACGGAAAGATTACCTGCAGCGTTTTGAAAAGGTGAATAACCAAATTAGTTTCAGTGAGATTATAAATGCGGGACAAAAGATTCAGCTGTTTTATGACCCGGTTTATACTAAGTTAGATAAAATATATTTATCTGACTATGTACATAATATGACCGCTGAAATCCGGATTACGAGAAAGGATCTTAAGCCAGATGTTATATTTATAAATTACATGAAGGGAAAGAATGGGCACGAGATGGAGATTAATGTAAAGGACATTAAGGAGAAAGAATACAATAAGACAGATTTTAAGGTTAGCAAAAATTATAAACAGCTTGAAAGGCTTTTTTAAAATATCATCTTTTATCGGCTTTCTGATTTGTATCAGTTTTTCTGTTTACAGTCAGAATAAAAATGATCTGGAACAGCAAAAGAAAGAGAATATTGAGAAGATTCAATATACACGACAATTACTGGATCAAACAAAAGAAGAGAAAAAGGCCTCGTTAAGTCAGCTTAATCTTATAGTAAAAGGGATTGATTACAGACTTTCATTAATCCAAAATCTTGAGGAGCAAAATGACGATCTCTCTACTGAAATTAAAAATATTGCTGTCGAAATAGGGGAGAATAAGAATCATATTGAAAAACTAAAAAGGGAATATGCGGATATCATTCGAAAGAGTTATCAGAATATCGATAAGCCTTTGCCTTTAATGTACATTTTGTCGGCTGAGGATTTGAATCAAGGTTACCAGAGGCTTAAATATCTGAAGTATTTGAATGAGTATCGCAGAGAAACGGTTGAAAAGATTTTTACGCTGAATGATTCACTTTTAGCACGACAGGATCTTCTTGAAAAGAAGAAAATTGAAAAATCAAAAACAATTGCTCAAATCAGTACTGAGCAGGATAAACTTTCGAAGGATCGGTCTGCAAAGAACAGGATTATTAATGAATTGAAGAATAAAGAAAAGCAGTTACTAGCAGAAATTGAGAAGAGGGAACAAGTACAGAAGAGAATTGAAGATGAAATAAAGCGAATAATTGAAGAGGAAGCACGTAAAGCGAAAGAGACAAATAGTTTTGCGAGGATGACGCCTGATGAGCGCTTAATCTCTGAAGACTTTGGTAAGAACAAAGGAAGACTTCCGTGGCCTACATTGCAGGGGATCGTAATCGGTAAATTTGGAGAACAGAATCATCCGGTTTTAAAGGGATATAAGATTAGGAGCAACGGTATTGATATCAGGACGACAGAAAATTCAGATGTGCGAGCTGTTTTTAGAGGTACGGTTACGAAAGTAATTGCAATTTTAGGTACAAATTATACCATAATTATTAAACATGGTAACTTTTGGACGGTTTATCAGAATATAGTTGACGTTAATGTCAAAGCTGGTGATAGGGTTGAGGTTAAACAGTCAATAGGGAAAGTTTTTACGGACGCGGACAATATTACGAAACTTCATTTTGAGATATGGCTTGATCGAAATGTTTTAGATCCTGCCTTATGGTTAAGTCAGTAATAAAGTGGAAAAAAAGAAACCTTTTATACCGTTTGCAGTATACATAGCAGTTAGCGCAACAATTCATCTCTATGAAGAAAGTAATGAAAATACCATCTAAAGTCGAAAATCTTAGGTTAGTAGAGAAATTCGTGGATGAGGTAACTGCAGAATTATCTCTATCTGAAGAAATCTACGGTAATGTTATGATTGCTACACTAGAAGCCGCTAATAATGCAATTGTCCATGGCAACGCACAACAGGAAGATCTCATGGTAGAGATTGATATGGAGAATAGTGAGGACCTTTTATTCGTGATCATTAAAGATCAGGGTAAGGGTTTCGACTATTTACATGTGCCTGATCCTACTGCTCCTGAAAATCTCGAAAAGATCAATGGCCGTGGTATTTTTCTTATGGAACGACTTTCTGACGGTTTGGAATTTCAATATAATGGTGCCATGGTGACGCTTACTTTTAACACCAGGATCTAGTGCCCATTTATTTCCATAATGAAGATTACATTTTCCTTCCAAAAAATCAATTCAAAATCAAAAAGTGGATAAAATTGGTTATTTCCGGTTATAAGAAAGACACTGGAGATATTAATTTTATTTTTACTTCTGATCGGCAAATTCTTAGTATCAACAAGATTTATCTGGGTCACGATTACTACACTGATATTATCAGTTTTGATTATAGTGCTGATAGCCTGATTAATGGTGATATATTTATTAGTGTTGAAAGAGTTGTTGAGAATGCCACTACATTTCAAGTTAGTTTCAATCAGGAACTGAAACGAGTTATCGTGCACGGCATTTTACATTTTATCGGATTTAAGGATAATACAGAAAATGAAAAGGCTGAAATGCGTACAGCCGAAGACCTTGCTCTGTCGACGATTGAAGCCCTTTTAATCGTCTGATCACTTATTTATATTGGAATTAAATAATTACCTTTGCAGCAAAATTATATTTATGTTGCAAGAGTATGATGTTATTGTGGTTGGAGCCGGTCATGCCGGTAGTGAGGCTGCTGCAGCTGCTGCCAACATGGGTTGTCATGTCCTTCTGATTACTATGGATATGACAAAAATTGCTCAGATGAGTTGTAACCCTGCGATGGGTGGTGTTGCAAAGGGACAAATCGTTCGTGAAATTGATGCTTTGGGTGGTTATAGTGGCTTGGTTACCGACCAGTCGATGATCCAATTTCAGAATGCTTAATCGGTCAAAAGGTCCGGCTATGTGGAGTCCACGTGCGCAATGCGACAGAATGAAATTCACGATGGTGTGGAGAGAAATGTTGGAAAATACAAAGAATCTTGATTTCTGGCAGGATATGGTAACAGGTTTCATTTTTCAGAACGAAGTTGTTACCGGAGTTAAAACAAAAATGGGAATGAATTTCTTTTCTACCACGGTTATTCTTACAAACGGAACATTTGAAAATGGATTGATGCATATTGGTGCAAAACAGATTCGGGGTGGGAGAGCCTCTGAACCTTCTTCAGAAGGCTTAAGTGCTCAACTTGCTGGATTTGGTTTTGAAGTTGGAAGAATGAAAACCGGAACACCGGCCCGACTTGATGGCCGAACCATAGATTTTAGTAAACTTGCAGAACAGAAAGGTGATTTTGAAGGCCGGAAGTTTTCATTTCTTGATTATGAAGTTGATTATACTAATCATAAGAGTTGTTATATAACGTATACGAATTCTGCTGTTCATACTGAACTTAAAACCGGATTTGATGAGTCACCGCTATTCAATGGTTCAATAAAGGGTACTGGTCCCAGATATTGTCCCAGCATTGAAGATAAAATAAGAACCTTTGCTGATAAAGAACAACATCAGTTATTTCTGGAGCCGGAGGGTGAATCGACAATGGAATATTATATTAACGGATTTTCGAGTTCATTGCCTTTGCATGTGCAGTATAGTGCGCTTAGAATGATTGAAGGACTTGAACAGGTCCGTATTTTTAGACCTGGATATGCGATTGAATACGATTACTATCCACCTATCCAATTGAAGCATACCCTGGAGACGAAGCTTGTAAGGAACTTGTACTTCGCCGGTCAGATTAATGGCACTACAGGGTATGAAGAAGCGGCGGCGCAAGGTATCATGGCAGGGATCAATGCAGCTTTAAGCGTTATGGGAAAAGGAGAATTCATTCTTGGACGGGACCAGGCATATATTGGGGTACTTATCGATGATCTGATTACAAAAGGTGTGGATGAGCCATACAGAATGTTTACCTCCAGGGCTGAATATCGATTACTTCTTCGACAGGATGATGCCGATGAACGACTCACCCTTTTAAGTTACGATATTGGCTTGGCAAATGAGGAAAGAGTAAAGCTTCTGTACGAAAAGTCAAAGATTAAGGAGACAATCCATAAATATCTAACTGAAAACAGTATTTCACCGGATGAGATTAATGGATTACTTGCTGAGAGAGGAACAAGTCCTTTGAAACAGAAGATCAAAGCTGTAGAATTAATAAAACGGCCTCAGTTTCTATTCAAGATGTACTCCTATTTTTCAAACCTTTGAATGAGATGGTAGAATCGCTGGGAAACAGAAAAAACGAAATACTGGAAGCGGTTGAAGTGTTTATTAAGTATGAAGGCTATATCGAAAGAGAAAAGACTATGGCTGAAAAGATCAAAAGACTGGAAGGGATATCTATTAAGCCTGGCATTGATTATTCAGTTTTAAAATCATTGTCGATCGAAGCCAGGCAAAAACTTTCACGGCAAAAACCTGTTACAATTGGAGAAGCTTCGAGAATTAGCGGAGTGTCACCTGCGGATGTCAGTGTTCTATTATTGTATATGGGCAGATAATGTTCCACGTGGAACATGTTCCACGTGGAACATGAAAAATTTTCTTGTATGACTCAGGTCAAAGAAATCACCGGAAATATCGTGGATATTTTTCATGAAGCCATTTATCCGGGCATTGTGAGGATTACCAACGGAATCATCACCGACATTGAACGAATCGACAAGGTTGTGGAAAACTATATTCTTCCGGCATTGGTCGATGCACATATCCATATCGAAAGTTCTATGGTGACTCCGGCACATTTTGCTGAGGCTGCTGTACGGCATGGTACCGTTGCTACGGTATCCGACCCACATGAGATTGCCAATGTACTCGGTCTTGAAGGTGTTGAGTATATGATTAGAAATGGCAAATCTGTCCCCTTTAAGTTTTATTTTGGTGCACCAAGCTGCGTTCCTGCTACTGGTTTTGAAACTTCCGGTGCTGTCCTGGATGCAGATTTAGTTAATCAACTACTTCAGCGGGAGGATATCTATTTTCTATCTGAAATGATGAATTTTCCGGGTGTTCTTCACAAGGATGCGGAGGTTATGGAAAAGCTCAATTCGGCAAGAAGAAATCATAAGAAAATTGATGGGCATGCTCCGGGATTGACAGGAGAGGATTTGGATGCATATATTTCGGCCGGTATCCAAACCGATCATGAATGCACTACCTATACAGAAGCCCGCGAAAAAATTGAGAAGGGGATGATCATTCAAATCAGGGAGGGAAGCGCTGCTAGAAATTTTGAAAAGTTATATCCATTGATTGATGAATTTCCGGAACAGGTAATGTTATGCTCTGACGATTTGCATCCAGATGACCTGGTCAAAGGTCATCTGGACATTCTTTTACGGAAAGGGATTGCAAAAGGGCTTAATGTGTTTAATCTGATTAAGGCCATTAGTAAAAATCCGGTATTCCATTATCACCTAAACGTGGGAATGTTGAGAATTGGCGATTTTGCCGATATGGTTATTGTTCATGATTTAGTGGATTTCAAAATATCTTCAACATTTATAAATGGCGTTAGAGTGTTTGATGGTGTCAGGCTGAACTTTAAAGCAGGGATCCAGGAAACGCCGAATAATTTTTTAGGTAATCAACCTAAGCCTGCCGATCTTAGCATCACAGCTAAAAAAGGACGAATACGGGTGATAGAAGCAAGGGATGGTGAACTGATAACCGGAACGTACTTTGTTCAACCAAAGGTGAAGGACGGATTAGTTCTACAGGATATTGAAAACGATATCTTGAAAATAGCCGTGGTAAACCGGTATAAGCCGGAGAAGCCTGCGGTTGGATTTATTCATAATTTTGGTCTCACGAGGGGCGCACTTGCTTCATCCATCGCTCACGACAGCCATAATATTATTGTGGTAGGAACAAATGACCAGGAAATGCTGGAGATTATTGAATGGATAAATCAGAACAGGGGAGGGATCGCAATTCATGACGGAATGAAAATAACAGGATTACCACTTCCCGTGGCAGGGATCATATCCGACATGCCGGCAGATGAAACAGCACGACGTTATGCCTACATCGATAAACTGGCTAAACTGTCCGGTACTACACTGAGAGCACCCTTTATGACCCTGTCTTTTATGGCACTTTTGGTAATTCCGGAGTTAAAGATTGGAAATCAGGGATTGTTTGATGTAAACCACTTTGCTTTCACGTCATTATTTGAAAATGAACTATGAGCGCAGACTTCAAATCTATTGTGACGGAAAAAGTAAGGCATCTGCCGGAAAAACCTGGCGTCTATCAATTTCTTGATGAAAAGGGGAAGATCATTTACATTGGCAAAGCCAAATCACTAAAGAAAAGAGTTTCATCGTATTTTAATAAAAAACAGCATGAGAACAATAAGATCCGTGTTCTCGTTAAACGGATTTCTGATATTAATCACATTGTGGTTAATTCGGAATCTGATGCACTCCTTCTTGAAAATAACCTTATTAAAAAATACCAGCCCAGGTATAATATCAATCTAAAGGATGATAAAACTTTTCCATGGATCTGTATTAAGAATGAACGGTTTCCAAGAGTGTTTTCGACCCGGAAGGTTATCAGGGATGGATCTGATTATTACGGACCGTACACCTCAGCTGCCACAGTCAGAACCTTGATTGGCCTGGTCAAGGAACTCTATAAACTGAGAACCTGTAGCTTAAACCTATCTGATGAAAACATCAATATGGGGAAATTTAAGGTGTGCCTGGAATACCATATTGGAAACTGTAAAGGACCTTGCGAAGCATTTCAAACGTCAGAAGATTATATGCAGACCATTGGACAGATCCATGATATATTAAAAGGTAATTTGAAGGACGTGATTGATTACCTGAAAACTCGTATGAATCAGTTCGCAATGGACTATGAATATGAACAGGCGGAGAACGTGAGGCAAAAAATTCTGGCACTGGAGAAGTTCCAGATGAAATCAACAATTGTAAACCCTTCAATCCATAATATCGATGTATTTTCCTATGTTGACGATGAATTCTCAGCATATGTTAATTTTCTAAAAGTCATCAACGGAGCTATCATTCAAGCTCATACCGTCGAAATCAAAAAGAAACTGGATGAGTCAAAAGAGGAAATACTCGAATATGCCATGATAGATATCAGGCAACGCCTCTTTAGCAATTCAAGAGAAATTCTACTTCCGTTTAAGGTAAAAAATATGCCGGATGCGACAAAAGCCATTGTACCTCAAAAAGGAGATAAGCTTAAGCTTCTGGAACTTTCGGGCAGAAATGCCCGGTATTTTATGATGGACCGGAAGAAGCAAAAAGCCAACGCAGCTCCATTACGATCCACAGAGCGAATCCTTACTACCTTAAAAAAAGATCTTAGAATGAGTGTGCTTCCGGTCCACATTGAATGTTTTGATAATAGTAATATCCAGGGATCAAACCCGGTTGCGGCATGTGTGGTCTTTAAAAATGCAAAACCAAACAAGACTGAATATCGGCATTTCAATATTAAAACAGTTACAGGTCCGGATGATTTCGCCTCAATGGCTGAAATCGTCTACAGAAGATATAACCGATTACTTACCGAAGAACAACCACTGCCTCAACTTATTGTCATCGATGGCGGCAAAGGACAACTTAATGCCGCTGTTAAAAGTCTGGAAGCATTAAATCTTCGTGGTAAAATTGCCATCATCGGGATCGCAAAACGGCTTGAAGAAATATATTTTCCGGATGACCCGGTACCACTTTATATTGATAAAAATTCCGAATCACTGAAGGTCATTCAACAAATACGCAACGAAGCCCACCGATTTGGTATTACCTTCCACCGTCAAAAACGCTCGGGAACCATGACCACATCAGAGCTGGATTCAATAAAAGGCATTGGTGAGAAATCCATAGAAAAACTCATTTCCAGCTTCGGGTCCCTGCAGGGCATTAAAAATGCAACAAAAGAAAACATTGAAGCCCTCATTGGTAGTTCAAAGACGAAAATACTGCTGGAACAGCTGAAAGTGAAATAACATGTATACCATTATAAATAGCTATAGCAGAACTGTTTATATGTGATTTTGTGGCATGTTGACCTTTCAAGGATCGGGTATTTATTTGCAACCAGAACATAGACCCGGAAAATGGGGGTTATTTGAAGCTCTCTGTCATATACGACGGCTGAATGTTTCAATATACATCTGACTCACGTATTATTTGTTGAGTTGTTGAATTGTTGAATTGTTGAGTTGTTGAGTTGTTGAATTGTTGAGTTGTTGAATTGTTGAATTGTTGAATTGTTGAATTGAAGAGTGATGTAAAGGACATCCATAACTTCCTAACTCCCTAACTTCTTATTTGTTGAATTGAAGAGACTGATTTTAAGATCGAGAACATATCTTCAATTTCAAAACCCTCTCACTTTCTATCTCTCTCCATTTTTCCTTAAAACAGTCTTAATTATCTATATATCAGACATATAGCTATTTACCTCAAATGCAAAACACGTTTTATTGAATTCCTGGATGAACTACTTATTCCGCTCCACGGTGAAGTTAACAAGAAGCGCAAGTGACTCTCTTGCAGGATTTTGTGGGAATGAGTAAAGAATTTCAAGGGCCTTGTCCTTGTACAGTTTCATTCGCCCTTCAGCAAATTCGAGGCCGTTGTACTTGTCGACAAAATCAAGGACCTCATCGACCTTTCTTGTATTCTTGTTGTGGTGTCGGATGATTCGGATGATCTTCGTCTTTTCAGCTTTGCTTCCCTGCTCCAGGGCGTAAATCAATGGTAAGGTCATCTTCTTTTCCTTGATATCATTGCCAGTGGGCTTACCAATATTTCCATTTTTGCTAAAATCAAATAGATCATCCTTAATCTGAAACGCTATACCAGCATATTCTCCAAACGATTTCATCCTGGCTATCACATCGGCATCGGTACTTACTGCTCTTGCGCCACTTGCAGTACAGGCAGCAATTAAGGCTGCCGTCTTCTTACGGATGATCTCAAAATATTCATCCATGGTGATATTTAATTTCAACGACTTGCGTAACTGCAAAAGCTCGCCCTCACTCATCTCCCTTACCGCCTCCGACACGATACTGAGTAAATCGTATTCCTCACGCTCAACAGATAAAAGCAGGCCCTTGGCCAACAGATAATCGCCCATTAAAACAGCGATCTTTGAGCGCCAGAGCGCATTCAGTGAAAAAAATCCACGACGTTGATACGACTCATCTACAACATCGTCATGTATGAGAGAGGCAGTATGGAGCAATTCAATTAGGGATGCAGCTGTGTAACTTGACGTGGTGATGCCTCCGAGCATGGAGGAGGTGAGGAGTACAAAAGTTGGTCTGAGTTGTTTGCCTTTCCGCCTGAGAATATAGTTTGTAATGACATTGAGCAATGGAACCGAGCTTTTCATCGCCGACTTAAATTGTTTTTCGAATTCTTCCAGCTCCTTTTTTATCGGTTCCCGTATCAGTTTTAAATCACCCATTAAAAATACCTTTGCAACAAAGTTAATATTCATTTTAATATATAGACATTTTTTTGCCTGTCTGCTGTTATTAAATTAGCAATAACCTGCCTTATAATTTAGAAGCCAGCTAGAATCCTTCATATCTTTCCAGTATTTATTTTCTTTGCAAACTTTGGAATCATTGGATTTTTCGTTTGTATCAATTATTGTTAAAATTTTCACAATATTTAAAAAAGCTGTGTGAAATCATTTTTCCAGGTAATATATTTATATATTTGTATTTGTTAAATTACAGTATCGAACGATCAATTTCAGGTAACACAAGACTTAAATAAAAACATATAATGAAATTCAGTGATTTAAACCCCGACCAACTCGAAAAAGCGGCTAACATGCTCAAAGCCATCGCGCATCCAATGAGAATTGCCATCATTAATTTCCTTGATGAAGGTAAGAAACTCACTGTTACAGAAATTCATGAATTGTTAAAAATTGAACAGTCTACAACCTCCCATCATCTTGGAATTTTAAAAGATAAAGGGGTTCTTACATCCCAGCGGGATGGCAAGAATACATTTTATTCCCTCAAAAATGACAATCTGAGCAGTATCGTTGACTGTATCAGTAAATGCGCCTGCAATTGATCTGCTCAGGTCCGCAATGCCTGCCTGCTTTTAGAGAACCTTGATCCTGCCGGATCCTCAACCATTCTTTCTGACACGCTGGAATGGCTGTTTCATTATGTGATAAGGCGAGTAAACTCTTATCATCATTACTTTGTTTTATTCTAACTTTATAGGTTTAATCGGAAATTCATGTCATTGATCAGAGTAACGAAGGAATTTTCATTTGAGATGGCTCACGCGTTATGGAATTATGATGGTGCATGCAGCAATATCCACGGCCATTCTTATAAACTTTTTATCACTGTCATAGGAGAACCGCTGACGGACTCATCTGATCCAAAAAATGGGATGGTCGTTGATTTTGGCGATCTGAAAAAATGGGTTAAGACATCTATTGTCAATGAATTCGATCACAGCCTTGTGATTTCCTCCAGCGCAGAAACTCATTCAGCAGGATCAATAAGTCAGATGTTTGATAGATTGATAATTACTGATTTTCAGCCTACTTGTGAAAACTTGATTGTATTTATTGCTGATAAAATCCGGCGTCAACTCCCTGATCATCTCCGGCTCCATTCTGTTAAACTCAGGGAAACCGGAACATCTTACGCAGAGTGGTTTGCCGAAGATAATTCATGAAATTAAGCTATCCGTATAATGACAGGAGAAAAAAAGATTTTTTTACTTGATGCATACGCTCTCATCTTCAGAGCATACTATGCCTTTATTGCCAATCCAATAAAGAATTCGAAAGGATTCAACACTTCAACTATTTTTGGCTTCGTGAATACCCTCGATGAAATACTGAGGAAAGAAAACCCTGACTACATTGCCGTTGTTTTCGATCCGCCGGGTCCAACATTCAGACATGATCTTTTCCATGAATATAAGGCAAACAGAGATGCCACACCAGAGGATATAAAAGAAGCCGTGCCATGGATCAAAAAAATTATTTCCGCTTTTAACATATCGGTTGTCGAAGTCCCTAAATATGAGGCCGATGACGTTATTGGGACACTGGCAAGGCGCTCTGAAAAGGAGGGTCTCAACGTATTTATGATGACACCGGATAAAGACTATGCTCAACTCGTTACCGGAAACATCCGGATGTACAAACCGAAAAGATCAGGAAGTGGTGTGGAGATCTGGGGTGAGGAGGAAGTGAAAGAAAGATACGGTATCTCCGATCCATTACAGGTAATCGATATCCTCGCTCTTTGGGGAGACGCCTCCGATAATATTCCTGGTGTTCCGGGTATTGGAGAGAAAACGGCAATTAAACTGATCTCTGAATATGGTACCCTTGAAAATCTCCTTGATCATCTCGACGATTTAAAAGGTAAACAAAAGGAGAACCTGGATACATTCCGCGAACAAGCATTTTTATCAAAAAAACTGGCTACCATCATTGAAGACGTTCCGGTTGATATCGAGATTGAACAACTTAAACGCAAGGACCAGGACAATACTTTACTTAAAGCGTTATTTGAAGAGTTAGAGTTTAGAACCTTAATGGCCAGGATTATTCCAACAGAAATTTCTTCAGGCCCTGGAAAAGAATTTCAAGGCGACCTGTTTTCAGGATTATCCGGGTCAACGGCAGAGCTTGGTTCATTGTTCGAAAACATCAACACAGTCAGCAAATCCTACCATCTTCTTACCAAAGCCAAAGAAGTAGAGGACTTATGCAATACACTCTCCGGACTCGATGAGATTTGTTTCGATACGGAAACAACAGGCCTTGATGTGATGACAGCCTCTCTGGTTGGCGTCTCTGTTTCGATAAAGGAACATGAAGGTTACTTCATCCTTGTCCCGGAAGACAGAGATGAAACCATTAAGATGTTAGAACCTCTGAAGAAAGTACTAGAAAATGAGGCAATTAGAAAAATTGGCCAAAATCTGAAATACGACGTCAGAATACTCTACCAGTACGGCATCCGTACCAAAGGAACAATCTTTGATACCATGATCGCACATTACCTGCTGCAACCCGATCAAAGACATAATCTTAACCTTCTTTCAGAAGTTTACCTTAAATATACGCCGGTAAAAATCGAAGAACTCATCGGACCAAAAGGACAACAACAAAGAACGATGCGCAATGTCGATCCGGAAAAACTTAAAGACTATGCCAGCGAGGATGCCGATCTAACCTTTCAGCTATACCACATCCTCAGGAAAGAACTTGAAACAAAGAATCTTACAAGATTGGCGGAAGACCTTGAAATGCCGCTGGTTCTCGTACTTGCTGATATTGAACATACTGGCGTAAAATTGGATAAGGAAGCGCTGTATGCCTTCGCTAAAAGGCTTGAAGAACAGATTATTACGTCAGAGCAAAGAATATATGATCTTGCCGGATATACTTTTAATATATCCTCACCCAAACAACTCGGTGAAATTCTGTTTGACCGACTGAAAATCGCAGGCTCTGCCAGGAAAACAAAATCAAAACAGTATTCAACTGGTGAAGATGTTCTGACAAAACTGGCCGACAAGCATGAAATTATTCCCGAGGTCCTGAATTACCGCTCCCTGCGAAAGCTTCTATCCACGTACGTTGACGCGCTGCCTAAACTGGTCAATGAAACCACGGGAAGAATCCATACGTCATTCAACCAGGCTGTTGCAGCTACCGGACGCCTCAGTTCCAACAATCCGAATCTTCAGAATATACCGATTCGCGAAGAGAGAGGCCGTGAAATCAGGAAAGCCTTCATTCCACGCGATAAGGATTATCTGTTGCTTTCTGCCGACTACTCCCAGATAGAGCTTAGACTCATGGCCCATATGAGCGGAGATTCCAATATGATCGAGGCTTTTAAAAGAGGCGTCGACATTCATACGGTAACTGCTGCCCGTATTCATGATGTCAAACCGGAAGAAGTTACAAGGGAGATGCGATCTGGAGCAAAAACGGCAAATTTTGGCATTATTTACGGTATCTCGTCATTCGGACTTGCTCAGAGGCTAAATATCAGTACTCAGGAAGCGAGAGCACTGATTGATGGTTATTTCAGATCATTTCCAGGCGTGAAGGATTATATGGAAGGAGTTATCGTGAAGGCCCGTGAGGAAGGCTGCGTATATACCATTATGGGCCGGCAGCGATATCTTCCCGATATTCACTCAAAGAATTCGATGGTGCGGGGTATGGCTGAGAGAAATGCTATCAACGCCCCCCTGCAAGGCTCAGCTGCCGATATCATTAAAATCGCAATGATAAATATCCATCGCGAAATGGAAGCCAGAACAATGAAATCCCGGATGATACTTCAGGTACACGATGAACTTGTGTTCGACGTGTATAAACCGGAACTGGAAAGTCTGAAAAAACTGGTGAAGGATGGGATGGAAAATGCTGTTAAGCTGAGCGTCCCTCTTACCGTAGAAATGGGTGAAGGCAATAACTGGCTTGAAGCACATTGATTTCGAATAAATAATTTCCTAACACTGATAGTATGGCATTTACATTAAGTCTTACGGGGCTGGCAAAGGAGAAAGCCGGCGAAAATGTACTTATAATTGAAAATACTCAGATAGCCACCATATCAGGCCTGGAGGAGGAAGTACTAAAGAGAATACCGGCACTGGACCGGTATTCATTGAAATTTTCTGTAAATGGCGTGCTGAAATCGCAAGAACATCCTATTGTCGAATCTGACGAACTCTTAGTTTTTTGTGCTTACTCCGGCGGATGAGAAAGCTGGTTGCTGTTTTACGGTTACTTTATTTCCTTCTGGCTGCAGAATCGCCAGATATTCACTGCTGTTATTTACTACGCTGATGGCCGTATTCAGTTGCTCATCGCTGGCCAGTGAAGCCTGAACCCTACCGGCCTGGAAGTAGTAACGCCCCATAATCTCTTCTCCGATCAGCTCAGAAATTTCATCCTTAAACGTTTCCAGATCTTTCCCGTTATCGTGCTTTAACTTTTCAGAAAGAGCAACAAACTGATCCTTTGCCGCATTATAGTACTTCTCTTTCTTTGCGGTTGATATCAGGTTATCCAGCGCATCCTCACTGCTTGTTTCATAGTTAAAGTCCTGCTTCTGTACAAACTCTTCAAATTTTTTGTATTCCTCATCCGATAACTTATAACCATCTCTTGGAGGAGCCGCACTGTGACGGATCATGTAATCTGTAGCAAAATCAAATATAATATTTTGTACATAAAGGTTTAAGGCGATTTGACTTAATGTTTCCATTGAATCAACAACATCGGGTTTGATCCCTCCGCCATCAAATACTGTCCGCCCATTCTTTGTATTGAATTCAGATATTAATGAGTCAGGGACATGTCCAACACTGCCGTCCTCATTCCTGTGTGTGTAGTCGAGGGCCTGAATGCACCTGCCGCTTGGGATGTAGTACTTCGCTGTAGTGACTTTCAGCTGGCTATCATATTTAAGTTTACGTGTGGTCTGTACCAGTCCTTTACCGAAGGTCCGTTCTCCAACGATGACTGCCCGGTCAAGATCCTGCAGCGCACCGGTGACAATTTCAGAAGCCGAAGCGGAGCCGCGGTTTACGATGACAACGATTGGCATGGTTGTATCCAATGGTGTGGATGAGGTAGAATAATCCTGGTCCCACTGCTTTACCTTGCCTTTTGTACTTACAATAAGTTGCCCTTTATCAACAAAAATATTGCAGATTCTCACCGCTTCAAGAAGCAGGCCTCCTGGATTGCCTCTGAGATCAAGAACAAGGCGGTCGATACCCTGGTGTTCCTTTAGATCAAGAAAGGCGTCCTGTACCTCTTGTGCAGCGCCAAGTGTAAAGTTTGAAAGCCTGATGTATCCGGTTTTGTCATTCAATTTTCCATAATAGGGAACGGTGTTTATGTGAATTTGCTCACGCATGACCTTCACCTTCTGTGCGATTTTTTCACCCGGTTTGCGTATTTCAAGCTGAACCTCAGTTCCCGGTGTTCCTTTCAGACGCTCGCTCACATCCGAGAGATTCTTCCCTTTGGTGTTGAAGCCATCCACGGAAATGATGATATCGCCACCCCTCAGACCGGCTTTGACGGCCGGAGATCCTTCGTATGGATCGGCAACAATGGCATAACCTTCGCTTTGTCTAATAATAGCTCCAATTCCTCCGTAGTTTCCCGTAGTCATGAAGTTAAAATCTTCCATCTCAGATTCGGGTATAAATGTCGTATATGGATCAAGCGAGTTCAGCATTGCATCAATTCCGGTCTTAACCAGTTTTTCAGGATCTGTAGGATCTACATAAAAAAGATTCACTTCCCTGAAAAGAGAGTAAAATATATCGAGACTTTTTACAAGCTCAAAATCACGATCGGAGGTTTTTACAAATCCAAAAGAAAGGACAAGCACCATCAACCCGGCCGCAATATAACGGCTTTTCCATGCGAATTTTTTCATAATCAGTAAAATAAATAATTCTCAAAAATACATATATTATCCCTGCAGTAAAGGAATTTTAATATTATTTAACATTGGTACACGATTGGAAGAATGACTAAAACGGAATGAATCCGGAACAATTGTTCAAATATGTGAAAAGGGAACGAGTTCGACGATTTTAAAAGCGTTCAATAATGCGAATGGAAAGGAAAAATATTGTTATTTTTCCAATACTTCAAAAGGAATTGCTACACTGTTTCCGTCTTCATCAACCAGCATAAGAATGTGATGACCCTCTGCCGGTCTGGCTTCAATCTGATGAAAATTTACGGTTTTAGAAATAAATTCATCATCAATACTCCAGAATATTGTTTTTTCGGGATGTCGGTGTGCTGCTTCGAAAATAACTTTTCCCCGGCTGCCGTCAAGTTGCAGCGGGATATAGATCACCGACCCGCGGTCGGGATAGAGGATCTCTATCTGCGTGATATCTTCACCATCGGTGCATCCCGGCTTCATAGGAGGAAGAACACGGTAGCCGGGATGGGATTTACGGAAATACCATTCCATGGAAGGGGGAAGGACAAACCATGACTTATGGACCATAGTGTTCATGTCTGAACAGGAAGCTGTGGCCCGGTAATTTCCATCATCACTGAGGTGGACCATCCTGTGATAAGGACAGGGATGGGAATGCAGGCCGGCTACCGGGAGCCATACAGAGTCCTTTTCAGTGCAATCCCTGCTCGGTCTGTATCCGCTTTCATGACAAACTTCGGCCTTTACGAGGTCGTCATAGGGAATGTCAAACCAACCCGTCTCAGGTAGGACATGGAATATGTCAAATAACAACGGTGCAGCCGTATTTATCCCTGTCAGTCCTGGACGCCCTTCACCATCGGCATTCCCGGTCCAGACAGCCACAACGTATTCGGGCGTAATGCCGACAGCCCAACCATCGCGAAAACCGAAACTTGTTCCAGTTTTCCAGGCCACCTTCCTGGAGGATGTGAAGAACTGCCATCCGCTTTCTGTCTGCGGCCTGTTGACTTCACGTAGTGCCTGAAGGGTGAGCCAAACCGGTCCTGCGCCTAGTCTGCCCTGTTCAAAGCCCAGGTCTTTTTGGTCCCGGAGAGAGGAAGAGGCATTGAATTTGGTCAGTACCGGCATATGCCAGTCTGAGTCAAAATACGAACCCTCCGATAAAGTAAAATTACTTAGTACCCTGGCCATAGTCGCGTAAACGCCGGCAAGTTCCCACAATGAGACCTCCGCGCCACCCAGGATTAAGCTTAGGCCATAGTGTTCTGGGGAAAATTTTACAGAAGTGAAACCAAGCTCTCTGAGGTCATGGTGAAATCTTTCAGTCCCGTATTGATAAAGCATCCTGACCGCAGGAACATTTAGCGATCTGGCCAGAGCAAGTGAGGCGGGCACGGCACCGTCGTATCCCCTGTCATAGTTTTTGGGGTTGTAACCTCTGAATCGGGTCGGAATATCGGCGATCAGAGTACCTGGAAGGATCTCCCCCCTGTAGAGCATCTCAGCGTACAAAAACGGCTTTAAAATGCTTCCCGTGCTTCTGGGCGACATGATCACATCCACATCGCCCCCGTATTCCGGATGATTCTCATTCCTGATGTTTCCGGCATATGCCAGTACCTCACCCGTTTCAACTTTAAGGACGAGGCAGGCTGCATTATGAATCTGGTTGCTGTACAGCCTTTCACGGTGCGTTTCAAGAATACCGTTAATCTTTTCCTGGAGATTCATATCCACTGTGGAAGTAATTCGCTTTCCTTTCTCTGCGAGGTAAAAATGCTCACACAGATGATATGCACCGGTTGGCAGATCACGCGGATGATCGGGTAAGGGCTCTGCCATTGAAAGTTGGTATGTTGTCTCATCAATAATGTGATGATCAAATAATTTTTTCAATAACCGGTTCCGTTTCTTTTTGAGCTGGGCTTTATTCCTGCCTGGATGAACGAGGGAAGGAGCATTTGGCAATACAGCCAGGGTTGCCGATTCAGCCCAGGAAAGGGAGGAGGGTTGACGACCAAAATATCTCCACGATGCGGCTTCCAGTCCGACGACATTCCCTCCAAAAGGAGCGTTTGCCGCGTACAGCTTCAGAATTTCATCCTTACTGTACTGGAATTCGAGTCGCATCGAAAGGACAATCTCAATAACTTTTTCAACGATGGTTCGGGACTTGCCCTTTCGGGAGAGCCTGATAACCTGCATGCTTATCGTGCTGCCGCCGCTTACAATACGGCCTGTCTTTATATTGCGGATCAGGGCATGCGCCAGCGAAAAGGGATTAAACCCGGGATGCATGTAAAAATACTCATCCTCAAAGTGTAGGATCGAAAGATTGAATTTTTGAGGCAGACTATCGGGAAATGGGAAGCGCCATTGCCCGTCGTCGGCAATATGAGCGCCCGCAGGTTCGCCATTCCGGTCATACACCACAGTTGACAGCGGATCACTGAAGAGTGGCTGAGGCAAACAAAACCAGAATCCGGTTGCAACAACAACCAGGATCAATATTACATGCTGAAGATGGTACTGCCTGATAAATCCTGTAATATTCATACCATTGATTCGTTGCATAAAGATAATTATCCGCTCTGACTGACCTAAGACTCGCCGAAATTATTTCAGCGACCCCAATTACATTGCCCTGATTACTCTGCCACTAAAATAGCTGAATGCCCGGGCCCATTATGTTTGTGCCTGGAGATTTTAATTCCACCCGGGCCGGAATCATTTTAGAGCTTCCCGTGAACCAGACGCCTCTCTTTTATGTTTTGTATTAACACAATTTACAACCAAAAATTTCTTTCTCTCAACGAAGACTGACCGGTTAATAAACTAGTTGCCCTCAAATCAAATCTTATTCAGGAGGTGCTGATCCAATGAGAAGAGTCCCTGATATTATTATCCTGCTTTGCCTGGTAATCCTAGCCAGCATTGGTTCAACCTCATGCGTGAAGGAAAAAATCAGTTCTGATAAGTTTGACCCCTCACTTAATCTGGATGCAGATTTAGCTACTCCCGTCGGGTACCTGAATCTGACGGTTAAGAATTTTATGAGTGATTCCGGACATACTTCTGTCAGGTCTAATGAAGACCGGATCCTTACGATGTATTATTCCGACTCCATTTCCTCGCCGGTTGCAGGTAGTATTTTCAAATTTAGTGCAGTAAATCAGCAATTCAGCCTTAGAAACGAAACAGGATCTTCGATACGGCTTCAGTCGGGTAAGTATAAACAGGAATTTGATTTTTTGTTGCCACTTGACATAACAAACGGAGGATTGGGGTTGAGAATGGACAGCCTTTTGATCCGACACGGAGTTATAAGACTTGTAAGTACAAAATCCGCATTTGCCGGTCAGCAAATAAAATTGGACTTTCCGGAGGCTACATCCGGCACCAGCCGCCTCTCTTCGGAACTATCTTCCGTGCAAACCGGTAACACACTTGATATCAGTGGCTATACCTTTAGGATCGTTACGGATGAACAGATGAATAATGCCATTCCCGTACACATACAAGTTGAGATACCTGCCCAGGAAGCTACGATCAAACAAGGTGATATCACTGCTGCTTTTAATATCCAGATCGATATTGTTCAGTGGGATATGATCTACGGATTTTCCGGTAGCAGCAAGATAACCCTGCCTAATCGTTCTTTCAATATAACATATAGTAGTGAACTACCTGAGGGTGAATACTTCTTTGCTGAACCCCTGATCAGGCTTTCAACCATGAATTCATTCGGTACCACGGTCGGACTCGCTTTCCAGTCGCTGAACGCATTCACCAAAGAATCCGGGAATCTTCCTGTTTCCGGGCCAGGTATTCCAATCTCCCCAAATTATTTTTATCCGGCATATACTTATATCTCCGACCCTCTCGGGATGAAATTTGATGAAGCCCTATACCAACGGGACAATTCCAATATCGTAGAACTGATTCAGGCAGATACGAGAACAATACTTTACCAGCCTGTACTTAACATCACAGGCGATAAAAATACACCGGGCTTTATTAATTATAAAAGTAAACTGGACGTAAAGATGAATCTTGAACTTCCGTTTACCGGTCATGCTGGCTTTATAACGCTTCGCGATACAATTGCTTTTAACGCCGGTAATTTTAATTTCCCCGAAATTGATAAAATTCAACGCCTGGTTTTCAACCTTTATTTTGAAAACGCTTTTCCTGCCGATATGGAAGTACAGCTATACCTGGCCGGGGAGGATTTAAGGATAACAGATACATTATTTGCACACCCCTTGACCATTGAGGGGACTATTCCCGGGGAAGTCTGGGAGGCCGATCCCCCGATGAAAAGCGGAAGTGTGAGTACAGACATTGCGCCCGAAAGCATAAATATTCTGAAAAATTCGTATTTCATCATCGCTGAGGGCAAAATGAATACCACAAATTCTGACAGGATTGTCAGGATATTTGATAATCAGACTTTATTGTTGAAGACGGGCTTAATTTTCAACCTTGAGAGCAAGTCAAATGATCTATAATGCTGCGGGAGACCACTGTTCCCGGTCAACTGACTTTTGCCTCAGACTGATTATTGTGTTTGCTGCTTTTGCTGTTCAGACATTTATCACCCCAAACGTAAACAGTCAGGACAAAACCCAGTATCTCCTGCATGAAATTCCGCAAACGCTAAACCTTAATCCGGCCATTCAGTATGAATGCCGTAGCTTTATTGAGCTCCCAATTATCTCTGAGATACAGGCGTACTACAGGAATAACGGATTTTCATACCATCAGGCGTTTACTTCATCCCCGGAAAATGGAGGAGATTCATTAATGCTGAATCCTGACCGGCTGTCTCAAGTCCTTGGCAGGAGGAATCATTTACGCCTGGGCACAGGACTTGGCCTGTTGGGTTTCGGATTTCGACGCGACGACTGGTACTTTTCCGTGAACCTTTCAAACCTCTCTGCATTCCGGGTCACTTTCGAACGCAGCATTCTCGATGCCCGCGACGGAAACTGGGATCTCACCTCAGGTAATCCGCGACAGATAAGTCTGAACGGTACCGGTATACACTTTATTGATTATACTGAACTCGCTTTCGGAGCTTCAAAAAAAGTATACGAAGGCTTCTATATCGGAGGCAGGGTGAAAATTCTGATGGGAGCAGCTCATCTTCAGACAAAGAGATCCAGGATAGACCTGAATACCAATCTTTCGCCGATTGAGCTTTCGGGACGATCTGATCTGCAGCTGAGGGCTTCCATGCCTGTACAGCTTTCTTTTAATAATGAAGGACACATTACGAATATAAATAGCCTTGTTACTGGTTTGAACGACTTGCCTGCCTACCTGATTTCAGGGAATCTGGGGATAGCCATCGATGCTGGAGTAATCTATGAGCTGAATGACCGGCTGACACTTTCGGCAAGTGTTAACGATTTTGGATTTATCAGGTGGCGACGTGATGTCAACGTACTCTCTGAAAAGGATGAATTTCTATTCAATGGATTCAACCTGAATAACTATGTGAACGGTGGAACTGAAACGGATCTTCTTCAGGCTTTGCAGGACAGCATCGCTGGAAATTTTATGGTATCTGAATCGGGCAAACCCTACTTCGCTCCTGTTCCCTTGAAAATGTTCGCAGGTAGCAGCTATGCACTAAATTCCTATTTCGGGATCGGGAATGTTGTGGAAGTAGAAATATTAAGCGGTCGCATTTACCCGGGATTCACCATTATGGCTTACGGCCGCCCTTACGAGGGACTTACACTTACGTTAAGTTATTCGCTGATGGACAGAGCCTACAATAATCTGGGCTTTGGACTGGTTGCCGGGAATAATATCGTCCAGTTTTACCTTGTAAGTGATCATATTCCGTTAAATTATGTTTCCGACCGGAATACGGGTTTGTTCTGGCCATACAACTCGCGGACAATGAATATTCGTTTTGGTGTAAATATTCTTATGGGATGTCAGAAAGACAGACGGCCCGGATACAGACGTCCGGGCCGTAATAAGTATTGTCCGGCCTACCAATGAAATTTACTTTTCACCTGCACCGATAACCTCTATCCATTTCCCCGGAACGAGCGCACTAATGTCGTTATCGTACATTGCACCACATACCACTCCCGGAAGATAAAACCTGCCTTTGTAGGTTGCTGTGAGTTTAATTGCAAAGTGTTTCGACAGTCCCCTGCCGAGGCTAAAGTAGGTGTATACCCGGTCATCTCTTATATCTTGGTAATCAGGCTGATCGTAATCGCCCAGGTTTGATTCAAACATTCGATTATTTTGAATCTCCCACCCCGAAGGAAATAGCTGTGTCAGGGCAAGGTTTTTATAATAGCCAAGTGTTCCGGGATTGGATATGGACACAACCACGAAAAAGTCGGTGCCTTGTTCCAGCCGATCGACATTTAAGAGCTTTCCATCCAAAGTATGGTATTCTACATTGAGTCCCAGGTTGCTGGCGCTGGCTTCCTCACGGCCTGCCAGCGGTATGCCGCTGAGGGTGAGCCTGACAAAGACCATCCCATTCCCCCGGTTATTTACAAGCAGGGTCTCTTTTTCCTTTTTTCCAAATTCTTTCCGGACTTCAGATACCGGGAAATTTGTAGCTGCATGCTGTTGTTTTTCAGTGCCGAAGCTGAAGTCATAGCTCAGTTCACTGCTCGTTTTATTACCACCCAGGTATTCTGAAACCGCAAGAAGGGCATAAGCAGTTGACTGCGTACTGTACCATCTCCCGCTACTCAGCTGCCCGGATATATTTTGGATGACCGGTACCGCTTCATCACGATAGCCGAGAAGGCTCATAGTTTCAAGGATCATCGCCTTATCACGCAGCCCGGAACCGAAAGTATAGTCTGTATTATATATTATATCAACATCTGTAGTAACAGAATGTACCATTCCGACAGCTACTTCCCTCTGCCCTGCCAGAACGTAGGCAGACGCAAGCCTCCATTTTGCGATATTATAAAGGTTTGGCGTCTCCCGAAGTCTGTTCATTGCGCCCATTTCAGGCTGTCCCCCAACAGCCAGAGTATAAAGCCGGTACGCCTGTATCAACTCACGCTGATGCCTTTCCCAGGTGCCCTGATTTTTAACTTCACGCCAATTCCTAGATGTTTTTCGTTGGTATCTTAACCAGTTAGTTATCCAGGATTCCGGCACTTCAAAGCCGTGGTGACGTGCTTCCAGCAGGAAATGTCCCGCATAATTCGTTGCCCATTCATTTTCTGTCCCTGATGTTGGCCAGTATCCAAATCCACCTGAAGAAACAATGAATTTTCCAAGTTTACTGATTGCAGCATTGATGTTGTCTGTTGTGATCTGCTTATTCCAGTTGCTTACATCCACAACATTCTCAAGATATAACTGGGGAAACGCCGCCGATGTCACCTGCTCCACACAGCCATGGGGGTATTGCAACAGGTATTTTAGTCGCCTGCCAAAATCCATGGGTGGAATGGATGAAACTTCAAGCACTCCTTTGTTTGTAGTGGCCATACCTGGAAGCGTAAAATCCTTGGTCCATCTTTCACCCGGATCGATAGCACCATAAACAAAATTCGTGACTTCAGGATTCGGTGAGCGCACTTCAAGTTCGGTTTCATAGGATGCTGTTTCACTTCCGGATTTGACGCTGACCCTGATTTTACCGATGCCATTCGTTTCCTTTACCTTCACTTGAAAGTCGAAGGTCTGCTCCCCATTGCTGTCAAAATGTACCTGCCGGTTTTTTTCCGGAATATCAAAGATTTTGTCTGCCTCAATGGAAATAGAGACGTCCCTGACATTATCTTCCATTGCGAAAACCGTGACTGGCAGACTGACTTCTTCTGCAGGGCCGAGTACCCGGGGAAGTGAAGTGATGACCATCAATGGTTTCCTCACCGGTGTGGCAGTTTCAGAACTCCCGTAAGCACCATCATCTTCAGCCACGATCATGGTTCTGACAGAGCCTACATAATTGGGAATGAAGATACGGTGCATATTTTCCCTGCCGGCATCGAGATGGAAAGGACCAAGATATTTTACAACTGGCGGGAAACGGTTTGCCCTTTTCTGCGGATTCCGGGCATTGTTGTCCTCATCACCGCCAATACTGAAGATACCGTCGATCCTGCCGCCAAAAGCACCAAGTACAAGGTTGTATAAATCAAAAGTTTTAACACCCAGGGCTTCACGTGCATAAAAATGATGCCACGGATCAGGCGTGCTGAAATTTGTAAGATCAAGCAGGCCCTCATCAACTAAAGCTAGTGTATATGTCATGGCACGTCCGGATTTTTCTTTCACGATTACTGTTGTTTCAGTCTCTGGCCGGAGAACGTCCTGAATTTTTATTTCGGGGTAAAGGTGGGTCAGCGGGTCCTCGACCAGTAGCGGAATGACACCGTACATCCTGATGGGCAAATCGTTTTTCGTTTGTGCATGAGGCTGTAGAAGAGACACATTAATATAAACATTTGGCGTCATTTCCCCGGTAACGGTAAAACTAAACGTTGTTTCACTACCATTGGCTTCCAGCCAGTAATGCTCGATGACCTTCGTTCCGCTTTCAATGCTGAGAAAGATACGGCCCGTTGAGCTCGTCGGGATGGTAATTTTTGCGGTTTCACCCACATCATATTTATTCTTGTCTGCGCTGAACGGCAGGATACTGGCAGCCTGTGGATCATTCCTTGAAGCTCTTCCTGAATACCCCGGCCAGTCAAAATAAACAATTTTGCTCACAGAATGGCCGCCATCCGAATCAGTGACCATTACAAGAAACCTCCCCCAATCGGGAGAATTGATCCTGAAACGGAACAAGCCTTTACCTGTAGCATCTGTATTTACTTTTGTGCTGAAGACAGCCTTATGTGAAGAATTCCCTGAGAAAGAAGCCAGGTTCTCATTCGATGAATGCCACCACCAACGCCAGTTGAGCTTGTATATTCTGACATCCAGATTTTTTCTCATCACCGGTTTTCCTTCCTCTGTAACGGATACGATATTGAAAGTCTGTGGCATATCGGTAAGTAGCATCCCATACCGGTCTCCTTCTGGAGCCTTCAAACCAATGTAAAAGGGGTAGGGGGAATAGGGCATTGAAAACCGGTTAATGCTAAAGTCCCCACCCTGCTCAAAAACCCGTGTCGTGAAAATGGCGTTTAACATTCCGGGCGACTGCCCCTGCAGATCGAGATCCGGAGTAAATTCTGCCTCTCCCTTATCGTTTGTTTTTCCTTCGAAAATTACATTCTCAACGGGATCAAACGACTTCGAAATATCCTTGAACGTATAGTCCTTGAATCCTTCAAATGCAGTGTTTCGGTTTGTATAATTGACGTCAATCCTGGCTTTCATTTTCTTTGCGATAGCACCATGCAGCCATTTAACATCAAGCTTTCCCCTTACCGTACTCGTTTTTGAAGGGATCACGTCTCCTCCGAAGCTGAGATCGATTTTTAACCTGTTTGGCTTCACCGTTTCAATTCTGAGGGACTTATAAAATTTCAACCCTCCAATGCTGATCCGTGCTCCCCATAAACCCGTCGGATCATCCGGACTGGTACTTACAGGAAAAGAATAACATCCATTCATGCCGGCTGTCCGGGTAATTTTTTTCCTCATTTTTCCAGTCGGATCTGTGAGTTCAAACACCACCGGATGATCGTCCGGAACGGCATTGAATTTATCCTCCAAAATAAATGAGAGATGCAATGTATCACCCGGTCTCCACACTCCGCGTTCACCATAGATAAAACCTTTTACTCCTTTTTCGGTGCGGGAACCCGCCACATCAAACTGGCTGAGTGAGATAGCGGAACTCTGATCAAGACGGAGGTACCCACGTTGGTCATCCTTTCGGGCAATGAGAAGGAAGGGGATATGATCCGGTCGAAAAGTTGCGGTACCCTGGTTGTCGGTATTCAGCGAGCCAATGATCTGATTTTGAAAATTTACAATGTCGAGCCGTACATCTTTTAGCGGTTCTGCCGTGCGGAGATCCGTCACGACAAAAAGCATGGAATTGTCTTCCCCCTGCTTAGCGATGATGCCCAGGTTCGAAGCCAGAACATTTCTCGCTTTCGTCCTCTCATAATACCTGTAGTAGGAGTCAGTACAGGGATCATCACGTTCATTCCAGTTAAAGGATTCATAATCATAGTCGTCATAAATGTTCGGAGAATCCCAATAGGCAAGATCTGACTCATCCAATGTCTCAAAACTTTTTTCATTTCTGGTAAGATCTTCCGTAGTTTCGGAGGTTTCGCCGCAAGGGTAAAGGGATTGTTGCCTGCTGAAGCTCAGTTCAACACGGTAGATGGCTCCAGGATCTGCTTTAATAAGTTGGCTGAGGTCGAGTGAAAAGGCATTCCATTCTCCGAAATTTATAGGGTGTTCGGGGATAAGGTTAACAGTTTTTTTAAGGATTAGCCTTCCGGCTCTGCTGAGCTCATTCCCGCCCTCCAGGTTATTTACCTGAAGGAACTGTGCAATATTATCTTCGAAGATTTTAATGATCCTGACATCCACCGCCTTCAGGTTTACAGCTTCAAAGGGGAAGAGCAGACCTTCTGATTCAGGAATAATCACACCGTCGCCAATAAGCCTGATGGCCGGTTTTAGATCCTGGAATTTAAGTGTAAGCGTTTGAGATACCTGGTATTTGAAACCCAGCACATTTTTAATGCCGGGGGAAATGGATAGGTTTAGACTACCGTACTGTCGCACGATGGGATAAGCGTGGATTTCATTGTCGGTAACGGTAAATTTCAAATCAGCGTTGTTCGAAAGGGATATCAATCCCTCCAGAGATTGTGTACTAAGAATAGGATCGGAAAACCGCAGAACAATATGCTGTTCCGGTTGCTGGATGATCTGATGGTCCATAAGAACAAAACTTCCTAGTGAGGGCACTTCATACTGTCTTTCTCCAGTGACATTCATGCCGGCCCGTTTTCCATCCCATGAAATCGACACAATTTCGTTTTTCTCTGTCCGCCGTATACTGTCTATGGTGAAGCTATGAGTTATTCCGTCGTCACCATGATCCCAGCTCACAGGAAGGATCCTGTTGTTTTCGGAGGCTACAATAAGGTTTTCAATGTCGGAAGCATTTATCTTGTCGGTGGCTCTTACCTGGCCCTCAATTCTGTTACGTGATAGATCATACCGCTCGTAAGGTCTCATACCAGAGAATTCAACATCAATATTCAGCGGGATAGTACTAAAGGTGAACTCAAACCTGTTGTCTTTCTTTTTTTCCGGGAATAGCTTGTCAATCATAAAGACTGCCTGGTAATTTGTACCCGATGGCAGCCTGTTTTCCGGGCGGTATTCAATTGTCCGGTTATCAAGCCAGTAGGAATTTCCGGAAATGTCAGGCTCAAAACGGAAAATCTTTTCCGAAATAGGAGCGTTCGGTGCAATGTCACCGGGATAATCGGAGGAAAGCCGGACCCTAATGGTCGATTCATTTGAAATAATTCCCGAGGTAAATGCGGCAATACTGGCGTTGTATTCTGACTGCAGAATAACATTGCCGTTCTGTTTTTGCCGGTGACATTGTGTAAAAAGAATGAAGGATGAAAAAAGGAGAAGAATAATTTCCTGTAGTTTTTGGTTCATGATTGAGAGGATTGATGGTACATTATTTCAAATGTAACTATTTTCCCACAATCAAAACCGGTCATTTATTCACTTCCTTACGGATTTTTGATAACAAAGTTTTAACGCTTTCTTCAATATAATCGTAGGGTTCCTTCCGACCGGAGACATAAATAAACATCAGATCAATGGCGGTGCCACTACTTGAACAAGTCGCAGTAAGCCCGGATCGGTTAAGCCGGAAAGCTTCTTTCATGCGTCGCTTAAGGAGATTCCTTTGGACGGCTTTCCTGAAGTTCCTTTTGGGAACCGTAAAACCGGCTTTCACCGGGATATATACATCCGTGGTACGGTACTGCCAGAGAACCTTTACAGGAAAGGCTGCATAGGAATGACCCGACTCGAAAAGCTCTGAGATTCGCTTGAAACTTTTCAGTCGTTCAGTTTTATGGAAGGAATTTAAAGGCATAAAAAACCCCGGATGGTATTCAGCAAATTTAACGCATCCGGGGGTAAATACTGTTGATTTAAAAAATTACTTTTTACCGTTTTTGTTGAACTCCCGGATAAAAAGCTCGAGAGCCATGGTCATTGATGGAGCTTCCGGCATTGGAGCCTGGATATCAAGCCGCAAACCAGCATCGGTAACGGCTTTGGCCGTTTTTGTGCCGAAAGATGCAATTTTTGTGTCATTCTGCTTGAAATCCGGAAAGTTCTTTAATAAGGACAAAATCCCGGAAGGGCTGTAGAACACCAGAATGTCGTAGTTGACGTCAGCCAGATCTGAAAGATCGCTGCTTACTGTACGATAAAGCACCGCTCGGGTGTACTTGATCTTGTGTTTGTCCAGGTAATTCGGAATTTCTTCTTTGTGAGCATCCGATACCGGTAAAAGAAACTTTTCATCTTTATGCTTAAGAATCTGCTCTAAGAGATCCGGAAATGTTCCGGTACAGCTGTAAAAAATTTTTCGTTTACGATACACAATATATTTTTGCAGGTAAAACGCCGTGGCTTCTGAAATGCAAAAATATTTCATTGAATCAGGCACGACAAGACGCATTTCTTCGGATACCCGGAAAAAGTTGTCAATGGCATGCTTGCTGGTGAAAATCACCGCAGAGTGGACGAGTAGATCAATTCTTGATTTCCTGAACTCCTTAACCGAAATGCCCTCGACCTGTATGAAAGGTCTGAAATCAATTCGAACATTATTATTTTCCGCCAGTTCGAAATAAGGGGATTTGTCAGACTCAGGCTTTGGTTGCGAAACCAAAATTTTCTTGATTTTAATCATAGACTCTCTACTTAAATGGTTTATTTAACCTACGCCAAAGAAAGAATTAGCCTTGCAATAACCAATAGAGGTAATATTTCAAGGGTACAAAGGTACAAAATCAAATAAAATAATAAAACTACATTCTTAAATATAAAGATAAGTAGCCGTAACAGCCGTAGTATAAATACGGCGAAAACCGCTGAAAGACTTGCGTATATTAAAATCTCACTGATCAAGCCCTTCGAATATGCAATGCCCAGGATAAAAGGAAGGACAATAATTCCAGCAATTTTATTATAGAGAAAAGTATGAAATAGGTATTCTCTGAATAATTTTTGCCGGTTAAAAATATGGGCTGTGAGTGACAACAGGATGACACGTACCAACATAAGTGAGGATAAAAATCCGGTTGCTGCAAGGAGTAATGTATAACCATTTAAGGCCGCCGGGTACCATCCGAAGAAACTGAAGAGCAGATATAAATACAAACCACCGGAAATACAATATAGGATATTGAAAAGGAGAAAAATACGCTTTTGGATTATACCCGGATCGGTGTATACTTGCTGTGCACTCTGATAATTGAATGCGGCTTCGAAGAGATGACCGATGTATTTATTGTATGTAAGTCTGAGCCATGAAAGTACAAGAAGAAGGGCAATAAGAATGTACAGGATCCAGTCGGGCGTCAGCTGCCGGTTGATATTTGAATTCAGGGAATAGTGATTATCAGCAGAGTCCCGTAACTGCGTTTCCGGGTAGAATACCCGGTTTTCACCGGCTGACATTTTATAGTCACCCACCACAGGAATGCTGTCCGTTTCCGTTTGAAAAAGCCCTACACCTGCATTCATATCATTGATAATGAGACGGTAAAATTAAAAAAATTAACGTTATACAGTGATTCAAAAATATTTTTCGCCAAGTAAGTGATTTGCTAATTTGCTGGCTCCGATCCTGAACCTCTGGGGTTTCACCCAGTCATTTCCAAGGATCTGATTAACGATAAGGTAATATCTGATCGCCGAGGATGCATCTGAGATTCCTCCTGCTGGTTTGATCCCGGCTGGCCTCCCTGTTACCCGGTAGTAGTCCCTGATGGCTTCGCACATTACGAAAACAGCCTCTGGTGTTGCACCCGTATCTGTTTTACCTGTCGATGTTTTGATGAAATCTGCACCAGCTTCAAGGCAAAGAAGAGAAGCATGACGTATTTTCCCGGCATCTTTCAACGCGCCTGTTTCAAGGATTACTTTAAGTTGATGGCTCCCTGTCAATGCTTTAATTTTCCGGATCTCGTTAAATACATAATCGAATCGCCCCTCCAGAAACTTGCCAACGGGCATAACAATATCAACTTCGTCAGCGCCCTCTTCAAGTACGCGTTCAACTTCGTGTAACTTGATATCCGTAAATGTCTGGGATGAAGGAAATGATCCGGCTACAGAGGCGATCTTAACATTTTGAGCTTGCAGTTCCGATTTTACAAGAGGAACAAAGCAAGGGTAAACACAGATTGCTGCAACGTTTGGAAGTTCCGGAAATTTAGAAGGAAGGAGATTTACTTTTTTCACATAGTTCAGGACCTTTGCATCGGTGTCAGTGACATCCAGAGTGGTGAGGTCAATCAGGCTGAAAATGTGCTTCATAATCTCCCGATCCTTGATCTGGGATGAACGTGACACTATTTTTGCCGTTTTTTCCTGGATCTCAGTCTGGTTAACGCCGAGATCATATTTTTCTTCTAGAACGATCATTTTTAGGTTGGTCTAAGGGTGAATTTCAATTCCGGTTATGGTTTTATCTTTTCATTGTCAAGGTGTCGCCTTGAATCCCGTTTGGTTTTCTTCTCGATATTCTCCATAAATGCGGAGGTAAGGTCGATGCCTGTCTGATTTGCGAGGCATAACAGAACAAAAAACACATCGGCAAGCTCATCTCCCAGGCTTGCAGGTTTCGTATGCTGGCCATCCGACTGTTCACCATATGTCCTGGCGATAATCCTGGCTACCTCCCCAACTTCTTCAGTCAGAATGGCCATGTTGGTCAGTTCGCTGAAATATCTGACTCCGTAAGTTTTAATCCACTGGTCAACAGTTTTCTGAGCTTCTTCAATAGTCATTATTCCCTGATTTTTGTGTCAATGATCATTGTCACGGGGCCATCGTTTACCAGGCTGACTTCCATGTGATCGCCGAAAATGCCGTGCTTTGGTCTTTTGCCTGTCTCAGCTTCGATCGCCCCGAGAAAATCTTCATACAAAGGTATCGCGATCGCCGGATCTGCGGCTCTCATCCATGATGGGCGGTTTCCTTTTTTTGTGCTTGCATGAAGTGTAAATTGCGAGACAACCATGATCTCCCCGTCAATATCAGTAACAGAACGGTTCATACTATGGTTCTCATCATTGAATATTCTGAGATGGCTAATTTTTCCGCTCAGCCAGTCAATATCCTCCGGACCATCCCCGGCTTCAATACCGACGAGGACGAGCAGTCCGCATCCGATATCATCCTTATGGCCACTTTCAGTGATGATTGAAGCCTTTGATACTCTTTGAATTACAGCTCGCATACCTTCTGTTTATCATGGGATGACAAAATTAGAAAAATATCCTCCTACCTGATCAAATTAGATACTAATTATTCAGAAAGGAATCTGCGGTCTTCATGAGAATGTTGAACCGTACATCCTTTGGTTGGGGTCGTACATACATGGATTGGTTTTGTGACAGGGAGATCAGGAATTTACCGATTTACTGAATTGATTGGTGATGATCTCATATAGGGTGTTTTTTCTAATGGGTTTGGACACATAATCATCACAACCTGCATCGAGGCATTTTATTTTATCATCGCCCAATGTATAGGCTGTTTGAGCAATGATGGGCAGCTCGGGCCGGAAACTTTTGATATGCTGTGTGGCCCGGTACCCGTCCATAATGGGCATTTTTATGTCCATCAGTATAAGGTCGAGCATTGGGTTCTCTTTAACTAGGTCGACTGCCTGCTGGCCATTCCAGGCATGCAGTACCTTAGCCCCTGTTCTTTGAAGCAGAGTTTCGATATAGAGAAAATTAATTTCCTCATCCTCAACAATCAGGATTGTCTTGTCTTCCCAATTCATATTTAGCGACTCTTGTTCAAACATTTTTTTCTATTATTTACTCTGTGTTGTACGGAGTCTTGTACGGAGTGGATCCGAAATTGTTGTAATTCGTTTGAGATTTTTGAAATCAGACATCCTTGCTAAGAGGTTTGTGCTAAAAGCTGAATTTATACCTGATGAAGCCAAAAAATACCTGGCCCTGTTGGAGGTTTTGACTGGTCTGATCATAGATTTCACCGCTGAAAGATTGGATGATGACGGACAGCTTAATATTGTCTTTCAAGGAATAATCGATCGATGGCCCGGCATAGAATCCTTTTAAATCCGGGAAGTACATCCCTGCAAAAGATACGTTCAACAATGGTGTCACCGGATAGGAAATGTTGCCGAAAAGATTCAACTTCGAGAAGGCAAGTTGTTTCACCGTGAAGGATCGCTGATAAAAGCTGAGGAAGTCACCAATACTGAAACCATCCGGCAGTCCGGCATAAAGACCTTCAATCTGTATATACAATGAATTGGGGAAAGTATAATCAGCCGACACATCCAAATAAAAAAGTCCGGTTGTGTCGCTGAACTGATCTTTTGGCCTGAAATAGCTCGTTTCTCCCCTGAATCCGGCCCCCCGTATGTCACCGGTCCATCCAAACCCTGCCACAAAATCGCTTTCGGCGAAGATCCCACCTAGAAACTGGAAATCATAATTCCATTTATTGAAGCGGTAATAGCCGGCCGCGGTAAGCTTGTTGTCACCGTTAAGTGATGCTGCCAATTCTAGATCAGAAGCATACCCCGTATAATACTGCAGACGGATGGCGTCACTTCCTGGCTTTTCGACATAGTCGAAATCGAAATAATTCTGAACATTGAAGATATCGTTCGGATTCCAGACAAAACTCTGTCCCCAGTTGATGCGTTGACGGCCAATTGTAGCGTTGAGTTTACCGGACGAATACTGAATATATGCCCTGTCGAGGGTCGAATTTAGAAAGAATGATTTTTCATTGAATATATTAAGTGAAAGATCCAGAAAAGAATCCTCATTGTCAATCGACCTGGCGTATGAAGGGTTCATCGACACGGTTTGTCCATACATAAACCGGTTACGGAATTGCAGGCTCCCTGTAAAATTTGAACTTGGGTACCAAAAGAGATTAATACGGTTGTGAAAAAGGTTATCATTTATCCAGTCCCCATCGATCTTTGAAAACATAGATGACTGCATATTAGTAATATAGCCTTTTATATCGTATTTTGAAGGTGAAGTGGTTTGCGCGTCAGATACAAAACCAACAAACAATCCGGAGACTGACAACACAATGATCCTCAGAATTGCAGTAATCCAACCCCTGATATTAAAAAGAAACTTCATACGGCTTTCCGGTATTTACCTGGCTTTTGATTCGCTGACATTCTTGCGATATTCATCACTGATTACCTTCCCGTCTTCAACCGTGATAACCCTGTGGGCTTTTTTCATTACACGCTGATCATGTGTTGAGAAAATGAACGTGATCTTTTCTTCCCTGTTTAGTTTTTCCATGATATCCAGCAGGTTTGCCGTCGAAGTGGAGTCAAGGTTTGCCGTGGGTTCATCTGCGAGGATAAATTTAGGTTTAGAAGCAAGTGCTCTGGCAACGGCAACACGTTGTTGCTGCCCCCCGGATAATTTCCCTGGCCGGCTGTCAATGCGGTCACCCAGACCTACAGCTTCCAGCAGTTCAACGGCTCGTCGTTCTCTCTGCTGACGGTCGACACCCTGGAGGTGCATGATGAATTCAACATTTTCCTTTGCCGTAAGAACAGGGATGAGGTTATACGCCTGAAAGACAAAGCCGATGTTCTTCATCCTGAAATCGATCAGCTTTCGGGATGACAGATTACCGATAGTGACTCCGTCAATGATCACCTCGCCTTGCGTCGCAACATCAAGCCCGCCTATGATATTCAGGAGTGTTGTTTTTCCTGAACCGGAAGGTCCGACAATGGCTGCAAATTCGCCTTTTTCGAATCGGAGATCGATGCCATTTACTGCATGAACTGCTACCTCAGATTCATCGTAAATTTTGTGCAAATTCTTTATATCTATAATATTCATAATCTAAAGATTAAATGCAATTATCTAATTTTATACTTTTATCAATTTCAATGCATGCCGACCAAAATTGGACCGTCCTTATATTGCAAATGACGCCGGACTTTTAGGACGATCACGCATCCGTTCGTATTGCATCTGCCGGATTCAATCGCAATGCTTTTAAAGCCGGATAAACCGAGGAGATGACACCAGTAATTATGACGAGTATTGCCGTCATGATGATCATATCGGGCAGCACAGCCGTATAGATTGTTGATGCATATCCAAGTGCTGAAAGTCCCTTGCCATAGAGTCCTGAAAGGTTGAGCCCGTGTTGATGGAAATAGGTAGCAGCTAAGGTACCGACAATGATCCCGGCTACGCCTCCAATGATCGACAGGTACACGGTTTCAAGCATAATCATAGAAAACACCTTTCTTCTGTTCATACCTACAGCCATGAGCATACCGAGTTCTTTAACCCGTTCAAGGACAACCATCAGCATGGTATTTACGATACCGAAGCCCAGGGCGAGAAGAATGATGATGATGAAAATATACATATAATTGTCCATGGTTTCCGTCAGGTAATTAAGTTCCGGCATGATCTCAAACCATTGTTCGACGTTCAGGTCCGGGTGTAACTTTTTTATTTCCTGTGCCACAGATCCTGATGCGTCAGAATTTTTAAGGTAGACAGCGATTTCATGTGCACTGTTGGCCGGTAACCCCGTGATATCAAGCAGATCGGAATACCTGACAAATGCATTCGATTCATCAAAGGGGGTGCTGGTCGTCTTGAAAATTCCACTGATCCTGAACTGATAATAGACCGGATACCCATGGGCATCAAGCAGCCCGATGACAAGCTTCGAACCCGTTTCAACACTCAGTTTTTCTGCCAGTTTCTGACCTATGAGGATGGGTTTGCTGTTTTTTATGTTTTCAAGGTAATTGCCTTCAACCAGTTTCGTGCTCAGATCGGTAACCCGGGACTCTTTTTCAGGTTCAATGCCGTACAGTTTTATACCGCTTCCTTTCTCGGCTGAATTGATAATGGCATTCACGATGATACGACGGCTTACAGCAAGCACATCGCTTATAGTATCGGTTTCTGAAATCAACGAATCGGAGTCGGTGAAATAGTTTTTGATATCATTGACCTTAAGGTAGGCCTGTGTATGAACCTGAATATGGGAGACCTGTGTCCTGATAGCCGATTCAAGACGCTGGTTCGCCAGTCCTCGCATAAATGCCATTGAAAAGACCCCGGCAAAGATTCCAAGGGCTATTGCAGTAATGATAACCCCGCTGCGAAGCCTGTTGCGCCAGATATTTCTCCATGCTATTGACCAGATCATAATAGTAAATGTTAATTGATTTAATCTCTTAGGGCTTTGATCGCTTTTAAATGGCCCGCGAAGAAGTAAGGGTAAAGCGATATAAGTATCGTGAGCGTAAGAACGGTGATCACCTGGTTCACAAATACCTTTGGTGCGACTGAGAACATAAATACAGGCTCGATGCCCATATCTGTCATAGCTCTGGCCGCATCACCGGTCAGTGGGATCGGATTGTGCAGCATATAGATGATCAGTGGAATGCTGGCAAGAAGACCGGAGACAACGCCTATAATCCCCATAAATACGGTTTCAAAGAGCAACACACTGCCAAGCTTATATTTTTGCATGCCCACGGCTATCATTATACCCAGTTCTTTCCTTCTTTCAGCCAGCATCATCAAAATGGTGCCAAAGATGCCAAAGGCAATGACCATATAAAGGATCGCCTTCATCACCACGCCGCCTGCACGATCACCATTAATCATCTGAACCAGCTCAGGTTGCATCTCATTCCAGCTCATAATGGAATACTTGCCGGCATCGAGCGAGTTTTCAAGGTTCTCTATGACCGGCGATACGTCGGAATAGTCATCTACCATGATCACGAGTGAAGTCAGCATACCAACGGCAGAGTAAAATTCCTGTGCATGCCTGATCTCGAGATAGGCAAATTGTTTGTTGAGCTCAGGTGATGGGAAATTCAGAATGCCTCGTACCACAAATTCAGCAGCCACCGTATTTCCGTAATAACCCTGACTGAGAAGAGCGAGGGTATCATTGACACCGACGTTTAGGTTTTTAGCGAGACCTCCGGCCAGCAGAATGCCCTCATCCTGCTCACCCAGATAACTGCCGTCACTGATCCATCGCGAAAGATTTGTTACGTTATCCTCCTTCTTCGGATCGACGCCTACAATAATTGCCGACTGGGTAAGGTTTCCAACGGAAGCAAGCGCAAAGGATTCAAGCCTTGGCGTAGTATAAGTTATACCGGGTACCGACTTCACCTTGTTATACAAACTGTCCGTTACCTCAAAAGAATTATACAGCGTTTTGTTTTCCCAGTAGTTCTTATCATGAATCTGTATATAACCACTGTAAAACTTTACGACGTTATTGATCATATTGCTGTAGGAACCTTCCTGCATCGAGCTCATCAGGGTTGCAAGCAACACACCGAAAAAAATGGACGCAACGGTAATCAGCGTTCTGCGCCGGTTCCTCCAGAGATTCCTCCATGCCATAATAAAATTCATCATGCGCGAAGATTTAAGTGTTAATATTACCTTACACGTTTCATATTTTGTATCGAGAAAAATGAATCGTCCATTTTTACATTGAAATTGATAGCATCAAAGATCATTGTGGTTTCGTGATCGGTTTTCTCTACCGGTACCATTAAAAATTTCGTCGGAATGGTCCGGTCACCCACGTCTTTAATCTGTGAAAGCGTTTCCTTGTTAATCAGCTTTCCTGATTCATCATAGTATTCATTCTGTAGAGTTAAATTTTTTTCCTTCGAAATCCAGGTTATTATTTTACCCCACACTACCGGAGCATCTGCATGAGGGATCATTTCTATTTTGTAGCATTCTAATCCGGAAATTGTCTCTTCCCCGATAATCTTGTGATCATAATCTTCAACGATGGACGATTCTTTAATAAGATCATCATTGGTGAGATCTGAACCCATCCATGACTGCATCATCATTGACGGTGGAATTTTAATCATTCTGCCGATGGAAGGCAGCCAGTTCCACATCTCATTCCCCCTCTTCAGAAAAACCTGTCCGGATTCCTGCGCCGGTGCTGTTATATAAATCAATGTATACTCTGTTCCCTTGTTCCATGACTTGAAACTTAATGTTCTGTCCCATTTAGGCCGGTGAATCGTCATCGTTACTTCAGAATAGTTTGATTGTCCCTGCATCAGATTATGCGCCTTCTCAACAATTTGACGTGCCGTGACATCCTGTGCCGGCAAATTCGAAAATTGACTCAATGCAGTTATAAAGAAAACTGCTAATAACAATTTAATTTTCATTGTAATATAATTTAGCAATAAATTTCTATTAATCTATTTTTTACTTTGTCCAATGGATAAAAATCAGGGTTTATAAGATAATTGAATGATACACCATCGAGGATCGAACCGAAAATCAGGGCCTCCGCTTCAGGATCTTTATACCCCGAATCCTTGAAATACGCGTTTAGTACTTCGTACATATCACGATAAATGTTGCTCATCTCAACGCTGACAATCTTCATTACACCGGGCTGCGTGACCACAGAGAAATATAAGCTCCAGAAAATACGGTTATTGGAGATCATCCTGAATGTCTCTTCAATCATGTACCGGAATTCCTGTTTGGTCAGTATGCCGTTATGATCAGGATCGATTAAATTTGTGATCTTTTCTACTCCATCAACGAAAATCTCCCTGAGTAATGCTTCCTTGCTTTCATAATAGTTGTAAATAAGTCCTTTGGATATGCCGGCCTTTTTTGCAATCACTCGAATAGAAGTCACATAATACCCCTCCAGGGCAAAAAGTTCCAAAGCTGCCTTCTTTATCAGCGATCTTTTAGCATCCCTTATTTCCTGAAATTGTTCTTCTGTTCTGGGTGACATTTCTGACCTGGTTTTTCGCCCACCATGAAGGTGTGTGTTTTATTATTGAATGAACGCACGGTCAAAGTTAAAGTAAAAATTAAGGCTTGTCAAGATAATTTGAAAAAAAGTTTGGAAAAATTTAGGGTGAAGTTCAATCCTGCGAGGGCGTGGGAAATGGTTAAACAATCTTACCCTCAGGCTTTTCATCGAATTCTTTAAGATAGTCTTTAAGATTTCCGTCTTTCCTGGCTTTGATGAGATTTTTCAATTCTCCTCTGATCTCAACCTTGTTTTTTGGCTCATTGCAGTAATCAGAAAAGATAAGGAAGCCGTTGTAATTGATTTCATTTTCTTCCGGAGATTTATCGCCCGGATTTTCAAGTACATACCTCGTCATACAGGCCATAAAAATGATGAGTAGTTCAGGATTTTCATTAGAGATTTTGGCGATGGGCTCATTAAGTGGAAACATATAATCTGGTGTGCCCTTCATCCAATCAACCAGAAAATGCATCGCTTCACTTTTGGAAGTATTTTCCTTGTTGACAGGAAGCGAAAGTATAAAGTTCGCCGCTTGAAGTACAGACTTTTGGGCATCAGAATAATCCTTGTCTGTTTCAAGCCTGATATTGGCATAAGGAGAATGTTTCTGTGCATTGATCCCCGTCCATGCAAACAACAGTAAGATGATCAGAATATTTTTCACGGTTTCTTTCTTTAATTAATTTTTTGAATCAGCCTTCTGTCATAGAATTCCGGGTTATTTTCAGCCCTGGGATAAGTGAAAAGATATATACTGAGCTCCGGACATATATTAGAACAGCAGGGAAAGAAAAACGTTTATTTGTGAAGGGTAAATTGTCCATTGGCAGGAATCATTTCACTCCGTATTGAGCTCGCTGGTTCTTTGTCTATGATAAATCATAGTAAACCTCCTTTCCTTACCGGATGGAGGTAAAGCACGACGGTTCTTCAAGGCGACGTGCAATTTTCATTAGTTTACGGTGAAGTCCCTTATACTTTTTATGGTTCGGCCCTGATCGGTTAATTCAGCAACACATTGGTATTTTCCTTTTTCAGAAGGAATACGGAGACGTGTAGTAAAAACCCCTTTTCCGGCATTTTCCACTTTTGCTGCGATAGTGGATTGTTCGATAACAGTTTCTCCTCTCATCAGGGAAACTTTAATGTTTCCTTCCCAGGAGTCAATTCTGTCATTAATTACATGTATCGGAAAGGTAGTTTCTTCCCCGGCCGTAAAATATTTCTCCCATTTGGCAATCATGATACCAACCGGATTGAATGCCTGACTTACATAGTTATAATAAGCAGGCTCAAATTTCAGGTTCCGGATATCGGTAAAGTTATCGCTTGTCTGACCCCTTGGAGCTTCCGGCCTGGAGTATCCCAGACCGCAGAAATGCATGACTGCTGCGCTGTTGCGACTGCTGCGCCAGTATTCCGTGAGCATGGCGATATTTCTGGCATAGACCTCATATTTTTGGTTTGCAGTACGTGCATCGGGGAAAACATTGGCATAAACATTATCAGTTAGTGTGGTGGGAGTGCCATCCCTGTTTAGCCATATCCAGCCATACTCATTAATGATGATCGCATTTTCATATTGTTTGCCGCTACTATCTGGCATGTGTTGATTCGGATCGTTATCAGGTTCCCTTTCTATAGAAAAGAGGTCGTACAATACTCCATTTTTTCCGGGCTTATTTTTCGTATTTGTATATTTACTGAAGAGATACGGATGAGACTCCAGGGCATCACCAGACCCGGCTGGTGCCGCCCAGCCATTGTCCCATGGCCTTTCGGAGAGATCCAGCTGTCTGACCTTGTTGATAGCCGCAGCAGTTACCGGAGTTACGGATTCATTTTGTGCATCCCAGATAACCACACAGGCATGGTTCCATCGTTCCTTCATCCATGCCGCATATTCTGCTGCCAGCTGGCCGGCGGTCATCTCCTTCTGCCATATTTTAAATCCTCCCGGCCCTCCCGTCCATATCGGAAATTCATCCTGAATAAGAAAACCAAGGCTGTCGGCAATATCATACCATCGTTCTGGTGGGAATCCGATGCAGTACCGGATACTGTTCCAGTTCATCGATTTGAACCTTTGATGAAGCATGACAGGCCACTCTTTCTCCCACGGAAGAGTAGCCCTCGTGGGATCTTCAAAAAACCGGAAAATACAAACATTCGTTCCCCGCATGTAATAGGTTTTACCGTTAAGGATGGCTTTACCCTGCATCGCGTTCAAACGGAAGCTACGCATACCGAAGCGGATTGTTTTTTGACTGTTCCCGGTGGTAAGCTCTATTTTGTAAAGAAAGGGGTCCTCCGGGGTCCAGGGATGACAGTCAGGTACAGGAGTTGTAAAATTCAGAGCTGCTGTTGTGCTGTTCCCTTTATTCACGCAAATACCAGTACCCTCAGATACCTGTTTACCGGATTTAAGTTCCAGGATTTTCCATTGGACATCTACCTTGGCAGTTTTTTCTTTACAGCTTATTTCTCCTACCACACTCACCTCTCCTTTCTCCATATCAGGGACAATCTGTACGTTTTCTATGTAAGGCAATTGACCGTAAATAAGTTTTACATCGTCGTAGATTCCCGGTTGATAAATGATCTTCTCAAAATCATGACCGTTTGCAACTGTATCAGGCAGCTGGTCACGGCAACCCACAGAAATGACCAGTTGATTTTTATCACGACCTTCTGACAGGTAAGGCTTGATCTCAAACAGCGATGGGGTGAAGGAATATACATTCTCACCCACGAAATGGCCGTTTACATAAACCCGTGTGTGATACATGGATTTATTTATTTTTAACCTGACAAAATCATAATTCCCTTTATCTGTGCTAAATGTTGTCTGGTACCAGTATATGGAATTCTGATAGGAAGTATCCGGATCATTCTGCACCGGCGTAGCCATATCTACGAGCCCGGGAACCGGTACCACCGACTGAAACTCAGAAGGCATGGTCCCTGAGGAATCTGTCCGGGCCAATTCCCAGGTTCCGTTAAGGCTGATTTCATGCGATACGTTTTCCTTTTTATCGCATCCTGCAAAAAGTACGAGCAGGAGGAGTACGGTAGGAAGTAAAATGTGCTTCATTTGTTTTGTAGTTTTGAAGGTTGGATCGATGTCTGCCTTTTTCCCGGGGAGGACCAGGTTATTTTCATCCGTGATAATGAGAATTATACTGAAAACTGATGTAATTTAAGGAAATAATTCATGAAGTGTCTATGCTAAGGGAATAAGACGTTGGTAAAAAAGCCTGTTTCTTTACTTTTAGTAATTTTCGGTGTAACTTTTCACCTCCCCGAACGTCACATATAAGAAAAACGGAACATGCTTCATGACTGTCAAAGAGTATAACCAGGCTGTAGATGTGCATTCTGACGGAATTTACCGGTTTATCCTCAAAAGTATAAAGGACGAGGATAAAGCGCAGGACATCATTCAGGATACATTTGAGAAGCTTTGGAGGAAAATTGATGATGTGAATGGCGAAAAAGTTAAATCCTATTTGTTTTCAACCGCATATCATACCATGATCGACATGATCCGCAAAGATAGCCGGTTAACAGGAATAGAAGCGATACCGAAAAGTGATTTTTCTCATGATGAGCAGTATACAGATCTGAATGAAATACTTCATCAGGCGGTAGCCAGGTTACCGGAGGATCAAAGGTCGGTGGTCATGCTTAGAGACTATGAAGGGTATTCTTACGATGAAATTTCGAAGATTACCGGATTAAGTGAATCCCAGGTAAAGGTTTATATCTACCGCGCCAGAATCTTCCTGAAAAATTATATTGGTAGTCCGGAAAGAGTGATATAACAGTGAATAAGATGAAAATTGACCGAACCAATTATGAGGAGTTTTTTATCAATTATCTTGACGGCCGTCTGACCGACAGCGAGATCGTTGATATGGAGAATTTTTTGCTCAGGAATCCGGATCTTCATGAAGAACTGAAAGGCCTCGGGAACATTGTGCTTGAACCAGATCATACCGGGTATCCCGATAAATTTAACCTGAAACAAATTGATCTTGTGCTGCCGGTTACTTCCCAAAACTTTGATTATTTCTGTATAGCATCTGCAGAAGGCGATCTGAATCCTGATCAGATAAAAGGCCTGCAACAATTTCTTATGGAAAACCCCGGCAGTGTAGATGATTTGGATCAGTATACAAAGCTTTATCTATCACCTGAACTATCCCTGAACTACCCGAATAAGTTCGCTCTCAGGAAAAGCATATTTGTCACGTATAGGAGAGAAATGTATACTGCCATTTCCATTGCTGCAGGCATTGCCTTGTTAGCCGGTGTTTATTTTGGGTTTGTAAAAGAAAACATCGCATTGGTTCCGGATGTGGCTGTTGTTAATGGGAATGGTAAGGCTCCTGCGGATACTTCGGTTGTCCGGACAGCGGATCCTACACCTGCAACTGAAAAAGAAGGTAAAGAAAAATCGTCAGTGAAACCTGCAAAAAGTACAAAGAAAGAGTCTGCTCCTTCCGAAACCGGCAAGCCTTCGTCAAACGGCATCTCATTTCATGTCGATGTACCGGTGGCATCTCTTGAAACGCCAAATGAATCTCCAGATAAAATCGATGAGAAACAATTACTAAGCTCAGCTGATATCGATCGGAATGCTATAAACAAATTCCTGCCTTCAGTATTTCTTCCAGGTCAGGATAAACTGGCTCACTTCAAGCAGGAACAAATGCCTAGAGAACCCAAGGCTACATCTTCACGAAACGAATACCTGACGGTTGAACAATTCGCGAAGCAAAAATTCAGTAGCCTCGTCTTTGGTAAAGGGTCGGGAGAAAGTCTCAGCGTCTGGAATGTGGTGACGGCAGGCATAGATAAAGTGAATGACATTACCGGGGCCAACCTGAAACTTGAAAGAGAAATGGGGCCGGAAGGAGAAACGAGAGCGCTGATATTTGATTCTAAGCTTCTGAAGATCAATGCACCGGTAAACAAAGATGAATAATCGCCCTGCATGCTGCCTGGAAAGGCTTCAAATCTGAATTTCATTTTCCACCCATTAGCAGTGTTATTCGACCATTACTCCCATTGCTTTTATTTAATGAAAACTTGAGATGAATCATGAATTCATTTGATTTTATGATTATTGTATTTCATGTATACTGTCTTATGATCTAAATATTTTCTATCTGTAACTTTTTAGAGGGGCTGTCCGTCTTACTCAAAAGCAATTGAAATATACCATTGATGTTGAACATAATTTACCCGAAAATGAAAAAGTTACTGAGTACATTTTTAACACTGTGTGTTGTACTTTCTGTCTGGGGACAGCCGGATACAACCAAAGCCGGTAATGTAAGAGTCATTGAAGACAAAGACAAAACCGTCGTGAAAATTGGCAAAGATGAAATTGTCACCGTTGAGGAAGGCGATGATACCACCCATATCAGGCTTGGCAACAAAGGAATTACCGTAATCGAAGGTGAGAACGGTACCAGTATCAATATGGATGATATAGATAAGGACCGGGAGGCTGATCAGGAAGAAAGTGACAAACCTTCCGTGCATAAGAAATTCAAACCACATTGGGCTGGATTTCAACTCGGACTAAATAACTTTGTCGATCAGGATTTCTCAATGAGCCGAACCGGCGATAATGCCTATATGGATCTAAATACCGGGCGTTCGTGGAACTTTAATATTAATTTCCTGGAGTATGGTGTAGGGCTGGGAACCGATAAGCTTGGACTGGTCACAGGTCTCGGCATGGAATGGTCAAATTACCATTTTGATAAGGGAAATAACATTTATGAGGATGATAATGGTATTATAACTGAGCTGGATTATTCAGATGTGAATGTCTTGAAATCCAAGCTTCAGACTACTTTTCTTACCGCACCAATTCTGCTGGAAGGCCAAATCCCTGCAGGCAAAAAAAGGATACACATCTCAACGGGAGTGATCGGGGGGCTTAAGCTTGGTTCCAATACAAAGGTCGTTTACCGTAGTAATGGCAATAAGCAAAAAGACAAGACCAGGGACGATTTTAATATTTCCCCTCTCAGATACGGCCTCACATTCAGAGTGGGCTTCAAAGGTCTCGATATATACGCCAATTATTACCTGACACCTATGTTCGAAAAGGGGAAAGGTCCTGAATTATATCCCTTTGATATCGGGCTTACACTGCTGAACTTCTAAAAGCAGGTCATCAGAAGATAAAAAGCCATCCTAAACGGGATGGCTTTTTTAATGATTCCAGTGCTCTTTATTTTTCTGTGTTTTTCTTATGAAGAAATGGGAATTGTTTAAAAATGGCTTGTGAATACTGAACTTTTAAGATATTTTGGTTTTCAGATCAAGACGATCTTACATTTGAATTACTTTCCGGGGAAGATTATGAGGTGTCGACGATTGCGTTAAGCATCAATTAGATCGAACATTGCGCTGAAATATTGGTTTATGGATATATTCATAGTATATATATAAAATTACTTTTTTCATGGTGCTTTTTTGAAGGAAGGTTGATTAATTATCGGAATCAAATGATATAGAAATCGTTACAAACCATTTCAAAAATCAGCCTTCATTGCATAAATTTGTCCGTGCCAAGTAACCTAATCCCTGAACTATGCTCACAGATCCTGAAAAGCGAAGATACCGCAGGCATATTATGCTCTCTGAAATTGGCGAGGCAGGCCAGGAGAAACTTAAAGCAGCAAAAGTCCTGGTTGTCGGAGCCGGAGGACTGGGTGCTCCTGTTCTTCAATATTTAACGGCTGCCGGTATCGGAAAGATAGGTATTATGGATAATGATATTGTCAATGAGGACAATCTTCACAGGCAGATACTATATGGTGGACACGACCTTGGCAAACTCAAGACCATCATTGCCCGGCAACGCCTCGAAGTACTGAATCCCTTTGTAGAGCATGAAATCATCAATGTTCGGCTGAAAGCAGAAAATGCACTTGATATTATTGACAGGTTTGATCTGGTTATTGACGGTACCGATAATTTTTCTACCCGGTACCTTATCGACGATGCATGTTTCATCCTTAAAAAACCATGGGTCTTCGGATCGGTTTACAAGTATGAGGGCCAGGTTTCAACATTCAATTACCGTAATGGTCCTACACTTGGGTCTCTGTACCCCGAATTAAAAGATGATGATGTCCCTGATCCCTCGCAGCAGGGGCTTTTTGGCGTACTTCCAGGTATTATCGGATCCTTTCAGGCTACCGAAGTGTTGAAAATTCTGATCGGAAGCGGGGAAACTTTGTCCGGCAAACTTATCATTTATAACATGCTGGATCATTCAACACATCTCGTTCATTTTGATAAAAATCCTGACCTCCAACATGTCAGAAAATTAAAGGATAGCTACTGATTTTTTTCCTCTAAACGGTTTGTGAATAAGTTTTCCATTTCTCTAGGCAGAGTGTATTAACTTTGCCGGAAACTTATAAACCGTTTGGCCATGAGACTCCTATTAATAAGTAATTCCACCAATGCCGGGGAAGCTTACCTCGAGTACCCGATGCCATTCATTCTGGACTTTCTGGGCAGGCAAAGGCTGCGTTGCGTTTTTATTCCTTTTGCCGGAATAACCATAAGCTTTGATACATATACCGAACGCGTAAGGGCACGCTTTGAAGAGATCGGCCATGAGATCGTTTCACTGCACCATGCAGTGGATCCGGCCGATGAAATTGAGAATGCAGAAGCTATCATTGTCGGGGGCGGAAATACATGGCAACTTCTTAAGATGATACAGGAAGCAGGGTTGATCGACACAGTGAAAAGGAAAGTTCTCAATGGAATACCCTTTATCGGCTGGAGTGCCGGGGCAAATATGGCCTGCCCTACAATCCGCACCACCAACGATATGCCCGTTGTACAGCCATCCGACTTTCATGCCTTCGATCTTGTCCCTTTTCAGATCAATCCACATTATATCGATGCCAATCCCGACGGGCATGCAGGTGAAACACGCGAGAAAAGGATAGAAGAGTTTATTGAGATCAACAGGGGGATAAGCGTTATTGGTCTCCGGGAAGGAAGCATACTGCGCACCGAACATCAAAATATGAAGCTTCTGGGTCTTAAGTCTGCCAGATTGTTCCGTTATGGCAAAATACCTTCCGAACTCAGCCCGGAGGATAATATTGATTTTTTGCTTGCCGGGAAATAATTATAGCCGTTTTTAGTTTTATCAAAAATAGAAGGCATTGAGAAAAGTACGCCGGATCCTCACCAGGTTATTTATCATATTCCTTATCGCTGCAACTTTATTCACTGTTGCCGGTATCATCATTTCCAGGCAATATGGAGATGACATAAAAAATTACACCATCAACCAGGTAAACCGTCAACTGGAAACGAAATTAACTGTTGACCATGTCAATTTTTCTTTCTTTTCCAAATTTCCCTACGTTAGTGTTGTCTTCAGCAATGTAACTGCTATGTCGGGTCATGACTTCCAGCGGGAGGAATTCGGAGCCATGAATACAGACACACTTTTTAATGCCAAAAAGATTTACCTTCAGTTCAATATTATAGATGTTCTTTTTGGCAATTATCACATCCGCAGAATACAGGCTGCCAGGGGGAGACTTAACATGCTTGTTGATCAGGAAGGCATGACCAATTTCCGGTTATTTAAAAATAGAAAAGAGGTTGATGGCAAGTCGAAAGCTTTTGAATTGGAGGCGGTTAAGATAAGTGACTTCGATGTATGCTTCATAAATCTTGCAAAAAATATCACATCCAGGGCCTACATGAATGATGTACTGTTTAAAGGTAGGTTTTCGGCGCGAAATTATTCCGTTGGTACAGTAACATCCTTTGAACTAATCGAATTTTCGCGGGCGAATGTAAAGTATGCCGATCATTTTAAAGTATCTACCCGGATTGTGCTAAGCATGAAGGATAGTCTCGCCGAAATTGAGAAAGGAGAAGTCAGCATCAACAATCTTCGAATGAACATTGACGGGCGGTTTTCCCGGGGTGAGGTATCAGTCTTAGATCTTGAATTGCAGGGCAGGGATTTCGACTTACATGCCTTACAATCAGCTCTGCCCGAACCCCAGAGGAATGCGATACCTGTTGATATTTATGGGCGGGGTGATGTTGCTATCCGTGTCAATGGTAACTTTTCACGGGTCGAAATGCCTGCCATCAGGGCGGTTTATCTTCTGAATATTGCAAAAGCCAGATACAGGAACAGGTCATTTCAGAATATCAGAGTCAAAGGAAAATTCTCAAACGGCAGTCTGAACAATCCGGTCTCCACCTCTATCTCTGTGGATCAGTTCAAAATCGAGGATTACAAGACTTCACTTGAAGGCAGCTTTGCAGTCGAAAATCTAACCAGCCCTTCTATTCGTCTGACACTAAAAGGAAATGTCTCAGCCGATGCGGTAAATGAATTTTTTTCTTCCGGCAAAGCGCATGATTTTAACGGAATACTTCATCCGGATTTTTCATTGCAAACTCATCTTACTTCATGGAAATTTGAGGATGCCGAGAGGATACTCTCTTCCGGTCTGGACGGTAAACTTAGTTTCGAGGACTTTGGGTTTACCCTGGATGATAAGTATATTTTTTCAGGGATCGACGGGAATATACAATTCGCCGGGGATACCTGGTATCCTGAACTGAATTTGACAACCGGGCTGACTCATCTTGACGCGAAGCTTCAGATGGAGCATGTATTTAATTACCTTTTAGATAAAGACGGAACCATGTGGATAAGCGGTAATGTCAATGCATCAAGGCTTGATTTATCACCATTTATTAAAAATGACGGAGATGATCAGGGCATATTTGCCTTTCCAAAACGAATCCACGCACGCCTCCAGGTTGCTGTCGATACCATCTCTGCAGGAAAATTCTTTGCGGGAAAATCTAACGCTTTTCTTCAATATAAACCTGGTATGCTTTCGCTTTCCTCAATTGAAATGGCTTCTATGGACGGCAGCATCAGCGGAGAGGCCGCTGTCGTGCAGGATCATGATAAAAATCTCTACCTAAGCACGAGGAGCAAGGTAAAACATATGAATATCAATACGATGTTTTATAGTCTTAATAATTTCAACCAGGATTTCATCGTGTCTCGTAACCTTAAAGGCTACCTGTCGGGGGAGATTGAATTTGCCACCTCATTCGACAGCCTTCTTTCTATGAGTAGTAAAAATACGGTGGCCGATGCCAGGATCACTATAAATTCAGGAGAACTTATAGATTTTGAACCGATAAAAAAACTGTCAAAGTTTATTGAACTGGATGAACTCGAAGACATTAATTTCTCGAAACTGGAAAACCATATCATCATCAAAGATCAACAGGTTTTCATTCCACAAATGGAAATTAACAGTTCTGCGTTTAACATAAACATCTCAGGAGTACATCGTTTTGACAATCACTTCGACTACAAGCTCAAGATAAATCTGTCAGAATTCCTGGCTGGAAAAGCAAGAAATGCTAAAAAAGAAAATGATGAATTCGAAGTGGTTGAAGCAGACGGCCGTCGCACAAATCTTTACCTTACACTCATTGGTACACCAGATGATTTTAAAATAAAGTATGATAAAAAAGAAGCCATCGTGAATATAAAACAGGATATTAAGGAGGAGAAAGGGATACTTAAAAACATTCTGAACGATGAATTCGGCTGGTTTAGAAAAGATTCTTCAGATACTGTCGGCAAAAAGAAGGACAACACAGATAACAAATTTATCATTGACTGGGATCTGGATTCAAAAGCTGATAGTGTGGCAGTCAAAACCGGTAAGGAAAAGCAGACAGAGAAAAAGAAATTTCGGATCGAGTGGGATGATGACGACAAATAGTGGTAAAGTTTCTTATTACGGTGGATTCACTTACTTTTATATCCGTCATTCTGAACTTATCCATGTTATAAACTGAATTTATCAACGGACATTAACATAAAGGCAGTTTGAATATCTACGAACAAAAACAACGCTGGAAAATCTTCCTCTTTGCCGGGGCCATACTTATCGGCGTCGGTTCGCTGGTGTATACCAACCGGCTAGTGAAAGCACTTTCCACCCAGGAACGAAATAAAATCGAACTCTGGGCTGAGGCCATAAGGGTGCTGGACCGTGCCGAACCGGAAAAATCTGACCTGGGTTTCCCGCTTTCTGTAATAGAGAACAACACTACCGTACCGGTGATTCTCACTGACAGTGCAGGTAATATAATTACTTACCGGAATATTGATTCTCTGAAGGTCAGAAGGACAGGGTTTCTTGAAGCGCAGATAGAAACAATGAAGGAGGAACATGACAGTATCGTAATCAACCTTACGAATGGTGATAAAAATTTTATCTATTACAAAGATTCATACCTGCTCACGCGATTGTTTTATTTTCCCTACATCCAGTTAGGGGTCATCATGCTTTTTATAGTGGTCTCATATTTTGCCTTTAGTTCATCACGTAAAGCAGAACAAAACAAAGTTTGGGTAGGGCTCTCCAAGGAAACGGCTCATCAGCTTGGCACACCCACATCCTCACTTTTTGCCTGGGTGGAGTTGTTGAAGAGCGGCAACAATCTTCCGGAGACGATCGATGAACTTGAAAAGGATGTGAAACGGCTCGAAAAAATCACCGAACGATTCTCAAAAATCGGGTCAAAACCTTCCCTGATCCCATCAGGCCTTTACAATGTTCTGAAAAATGCTATTGACTATCTTCAAAGGCGCAGTTCTGATAAAGTCAAATTTGAACTGGATATACCTGAAAGTGATATTAAAGTTCCGCTAAATGAATCGTTGTTTGAATGGGTTATAGAAAATGTTTGTAAAAATGCCGTGGATGCTATGAATGGTGTGGGCAAAATTCATATTTCAGTAAAGGAACAAAATAAAGTCATTTACCTCGATATTACGGATTCAGGGAAAGGCATTCCTAAATCAAAATACAAGACCATCTTTAAGCCCGGTTATACCACCAAACAAAGGGGGTGGGGCCTGGGTCTGTCTCTTACCCGACGGATCATTGAATACTACCACGACGGGAAAATATTTGTTCTTACTTCAGAAATCAACGTCGGGACAACATTCAGGATCATTCTTAAGAAATAAGACTGACAGGGTTTTCCAGAGCTAAATGACGTTGCATGGATACCTGGTTCATGTGGTTCTGCAATCTTTTGGGCGACTCGTACACCTTATCGATCATTCTGATTCCAAACGCATTAAATTTTTTTCTACTTTTACCGGATGGACTACAAGCGTTCTGATATTGAAATCATGGCCCCAGCTGGTTCCTTTGAATCGCTCAGGGCGGCTATACAAGGCGGAGCTGATTCCATCTATTTTGGAATTGAGCATCTGAATATGCGCGCACGGTCAGCGTATAATTTTACCCGGAAAGATATTCCTGAAATACTTGCCATTACGCGCGAAAAAAACCTGAAAACTTATCTTACAGTCAATACGGTAATTTATGATCATGAACTGGGGATGGTACGGGATATCATCGATCTTGCAAAGGAATCAGGAATCACTGCTGTTATAGCTTCAGATCAGTCTGTGCTGTCGTATGCGCGGAAAGAAGGCGTTGAGGTACATTTATCTACACAGCTAAATATTAGCAATATAGAATCTCTTAAATTTTATTCTGAATACGCGGATGTAGCTGTCCTGGCAAGGGAACTGGATCTGACCCAGGTAGCCGGGATCACCAGAGGTATTGCGCTGGAAGATATCCGTGGCGCCTCAGGCAAACCGATGCGGCTGGAAATGTTTGTACATGGGGCGCTCTGTATGGCGGTATCCGGGAAGTGTTACCTGAGCCTTCATGAGCATAATCATTCTGCAAACCGGGGGGACTGTTTCCAGGTGTGCAGACGATCATATATTGCCACAGATAAGGAAAGAGGCAATGAAATAGAGATCGATAATGAATATCTCATGTCACCGAAAGATCTCTCTACCATTCATTTTATTAATAAGATACTGGATGCCGGTATAACGGTGCTGAAGATTGAAGGCCGAGCCCGGCCGGCAGAATATGTATTTACCGTTACCCAATGTTATAACGAGGCTGTAAACGCTGTGATAAACAACGATTTCACGACGGCAAGGATCAAAGAATGGCAGGAAAGGCTGGCCACGGTATTTAACAGGGGTTTTTGGGACGGATACTACCTTGGCCAGCACCTTGGTGAATGGAGCGGAGTTTACGGCTCAAAAGCAACCAAAAGAAAAATCTATACCGGAAAGGGAAACAATTATTTCGACAAGATCAAGGTAGCAGAATTTCTATTGGAAGCCGGTGAACTTCAAGTTGGTGATGAAATCCTGATCACCGGCCCGACTACCGGGGTTATCCAGACGATTGTGAAGGAAATACGGGTGGATGAGAAACAGGTGCAGACCGCCAGAAAAGGTGAAACGTGTTCAATACAGATAGATCAGGTTGTAAGACGTTCCGATAAGCTTTACAGGATCGTCGACCCAAACATGGTAAAACTTCAGTGAAATGATTGTTTTATTCCATTCTCTCCATCACTGAAATATATTTTTTTTGGATGATCCTGAGTTTTTCAATTGTTGTTTCCTTTGAATAGATCCTTGCCACATCGAGTATTTCCTTCGAGTAGATTGCCCCGAGGGCTGCATCAAAATTTACCAGTTTTTTATCAATATTATTCCTGACACGTTGTGTGATCTGGACAAACATCTGCCAGTTTACCTGCCTGGGTAAGGTAACATAGAACATCGAAGGATCATCAAGATCCTTATAAATGCCTTCTTCCACCACTTCAATATTGAAAATCTTTTTGAGCTGGATAACGCCCTTGGCATTAATTGTGCGCTTCTTCATGAATTTCACTCCTTCGGAAAAAAAGCAGTTTTGCAACTCCTCGATGATCTCGTATGTGTCGATTTCCCGTATTCTTAAACAATGCAAATCCTCATTTTGAATGCAGATCACCCCCGGTACCGCATCAAAATTGTATTCGAAGTATTTTTTAATATTTTGGGTTATCCTCAGAATTTTTTCCGTCGAATATTTTTCTCTGGTAATGATGAAAATGGAGATAGGTTTTGTATTGGTAGGAAGGTTCATACCATGATAGCCAGGGTATGGTTCTTCCATATCCAGAACAAAAGTGTTAGCCATGATATGGCTGGTGAGCGTGAACAGCGTTTCCTGTTTGGCAATGCCACCAATGGCCTGAATAAGCGTTCTTGTTTCCATAGCACGTTTTTGTTTGGAGCGTATAGGTCTGATGTTTTCAGTTCATTTCCTGATGGAGGGTAATGGTTGTCTTTATGGTTGCATCGAACAATAAGTCATGCTTTTGTGGTTCAGGAATCACCCCTGATCTCTTTTCTTTCAGGAGTTCCTCAATTATCTTCTTCGGACATACGCGGTTAAGGAATCATATGGTGATTAGTTAAACTGAAAATTGACGCCTATTGTTCAATCCATATTTTTTCGATTCATCGTCATCTCTAATTCTGGCGGTTTATGCGAAGATTTAGATTATCGATCCAAATCGTCTGGTCGACCAGTGAACCATCGCCAATATAGGGTGCGGTCATGAGCTGGTCGAAGGATCAGATAAAGTTTTTCGTTGCACAATAATTCAGGATCAGCGCTGCATTTTCTTTTGCCGACAAAGAAACTGTGGTGAGATGATGAAGGTTTTCTGCCGGTCGGCGAGTGAGGCCAAATGCATAGGATTTGTCATAGTATTGCAGGGTAATTGAAGCGACGTTTACTAAATCTCCGGATTCGATGAATTTTACGGCCTGTCTGGCATTTTGTCCCCCGATGCGCTTCGAGATACGTTCGATGCAGCTTACCAGCTGTTCAGGTGGATAGTTGCCGTAATCTTTTACCAGGCGTTCGATCCTCAGTTCTCTGCTCATATTGAGGACAATGACAGGACTTACCCTCATCTGCTCGTATAACTCTGAGGGGATAATATTTTTCCCGATATTCCGGCTTTCATCTTCGATCCAAACCGGCTGATTCCGGTTTAATGAAAGGAACGGGATCAGTAATTCATTTTCGAACTGTTCATTCTTCAGCTGTTCCTCTTCACCCAGACCGCCAAATGCCGATCCCTTATGATGTGCCAGTAATTCGAGATCAATGGTCTGATAACCCTGTCGTCGTATTTCCTCCAGGATATCTGTTTTCCCCGCTCCTGTCATGCCACCCAAAACTATCAGCCTGTAGGGTAATGCGAGGCGGGTCCTGATGTACCGTCTGTAGGCTTTGTATCCTCCGTTCAGAACTTCGCATTGCAGGCCGGCTTTTCTGAACAGCCACGCCATAGCTGCGCTTCTCATTCCTCCCCGCCAGCAATGGAGAAGAAGCCGTCCGTCCGTTGTCGCAGCCACGGCGTCGTTCTGCAGCTGGTTAACCTTTTGGCCGGTAAACTCAAAGCCTTTGATGATGGCCTCTTTCCGTCCCTTCTGTTTATAAAGAGTGCCCACAATCCTGCGCTCCTCATCATTGAAAAGCGGGATGTTAATGGCTCCAGGAATATGTCCCGAAGCGAATTCTGAAGGGGATCTTACATCGGCGACCGGAACAATTCCTGAAAGTTCCATAAATGTTTCAACAGAAACAGGTTCTAGCATATTGAAAGCGCTTAACGCTCAAGAAAATTTCCAAGGATTGAATTGTCTTCTTTTCCTCTGTTTTTGCCATATGGGTTCAACGCCCTGATAAGCTTTCGAATAGGCATCGACTGTAACCATACCCTCCCTGTGCCGGAGAGGGTTGCAAGAAAGATCCCTTCACCGCCAAACAACATCGAGCGAAGGCTACCGCTGGTTTCCACATCAAAACTTAGATTGGGTTCATAGGCCACAATACAGCCCGTATCGATCCTAAGGGTGTCATGACTGAGATATTTTTCAATGACGGTACCTCCGGCATGTACGAATGCTTTTCCATCACCTTCCAGTGATTGAAGAATAAAGCCCTCGCCACCTACAAGTCCAGAGCCCAGCCGGCGGTTAAGAGTAACCGAAAGCTTGGTGCCAAGAGCGGCACATAGGAAACCGTCCTTTTGTACCACCATCCTTCCTCCTGTATCAGACAGATCAATCGGTACTACTGTTCCGGGGTAAGGAGCAGAAAAGGCTACCTTTCTCTTTCCCATGCCACGATTCGTAAAATGGGTGAGAAATAAAGATTCACCGGTAAGGAGCCGGGCGCCAGCGGAAAAAATTTTGTTCATGATGCCATCATTGGGAGAGGAACCATCACCCATCTTTACCTGAAAATCAATCCCGGTCTCCATATAGACCATTGAACCTGCCTCGGCGATGACAGTTTCCCCGGGATCGAGTTCGATTTCAACAAGTTGAATGTCATCACCAATGATTTTGTAGTCAATTTCGTGTGATTTCATGATGAATTACTTTAGTGAGCTTAACCTGGAATCAATATGCACCGGAGTTTTCGGGGACAATATAACGGTAATTGAACGTAGTGTATTTATAAAATATTATCGTTCGGAAACATTGACTCAGAAAACCATTTTATCAGCACATGCTTGATGGTTTCAACTTTAACAGGTTTGGTAACAAAATCGTTCATCCCGGAAGAAAATGCTTCATCTTTTTTCTCCTTGTCATCACTACCAGTCATAGCAATGATCGTAACATTGTTGCCTTCCTGCCTGATTTCCTGGGCGGTTGTCACACCATCCTTACCGGGCATAAGCAGGTCCATGAGAATAAGGTCGTAATTCCTTTTATGAATCATTTGCATGACCTCAATACCATCTTTGGCAATATCGATCTCATAGCCAAGGTGTTTAAAAATGGTTTGAATCACCCTTTGATTAATGATGTTGTCATCAGCAATGAGAACCTGAAGATTAGTCTTGATCTTATTGATGTATGGTGTAATGCTTTTTTCTTCTCTGATAGCGGGAAAAATGTCTCGTATGATGGCGAAAACTTCATTGCTGTCATAGGGTTGGATCAGGTAATAGTCAATACCCAGTTTTCTTGCCCTGAGGTAATTTCCATGCTGATCATTGGATGAGATCAGGATAACCGGGAATTTGAAGGAAAGGCCGCTTTCGTTAAGTTGAGTCGCCAGCCCGAAACCGTCATACCTGGGTTTATCCTTTATAATGATCATCTGGTACAGGTTCTTTTTTTGTTCAATGTGATACAGGATGCTGTCAATAGTATTGTCGTCGTATGTCCGGTAGTTGAAATTAATTCCGAAACTGTCGAGAATATGATGAATTTTGTCGCTTTTATCCTTTTTCCTACTGATAATGAGGGCTGTAATCTGCTGATATTGATTGATAGAAGAAAAATCGTAATCTTTCCTGATCCGCTCATCAGAATTTACTTCAACAGTGAAACAGAACCTGCTCCCAGGGTATTTTGGATCGTCAGAAATGGAGGAAGGGCTCTCCACCCATATCTCACCATTCATCATTTCCACCAGTTGTTTGGAAATTGCAGTCCCCAAACCTGTACCGCCGAATTTTCTGGAAGTTGATTCAAGGCCTTGTTCAAACGTACTGAAAACCTTTGCAATCTCATCCTTTTTAATTCCTATTCCGGTATCTTCAACATAAAACAGCAGGCTGATCGCAGAATTGTATTTCTCCATAAGTTCCACACTGATAAGAATTTTCCCTTTTTCGGTGAATTTTATAGCATTACTAAAAAGGTTTGAGATGACCTGCCGCAACCTGAATGGGTCACCAATGAGATGATCGGGAATTTCGGGCTTGATGGACAACTGAAGTTCAAGGCCTTTTTTGTTGGCCAAAGATCTGAAGAGGCTCAGGACGATGTTGATTTCTTCACTGAGGCTGAATGGAATTTCTTCCAGCAACATCTTACCAGCTTCGATCTTTGAGAAATCGAGGATATCGTTAATGATATTCATCAGGAGTTCAGAAGATTTCCTGATGATTTTTATATCTTCCAGCTGATCCTGCGAAAGCTTTGCCCTCGATAGATTGTCAGTCATACCAATAATACCATTCATAGGGGTCCGTATCTCATGGCTCATTTTGGCAAGAAAATCTGATTTTGACTGATTCGCCGCGGCTTCCTGTTTCCTGGATTTCTCCAGCGGTGAAACATCTATCAGTGCTGAGATAGTAAACTGTTCACCGGCAATGTGTGCGATCACATCACGCCTGTAAATAACCACCTCATTCCCATCTTTTACATAATGGATAAAGTGATTGGAATCAAAGGGTGCAGTGACTACTTCTTTTAAAAGGTAATTATTAGATACAAGGAACTGATCTTCAAAGTGTTTTCCGACCAGGTCTTCATCCCTGTCCAGGAACAGCATTTTCTGGGCGGTGCGGTTAATGTTGTAAATAATACCATCCTTATCGAGAATCATAATGCCAACAGGGAATTGCTCAGTGATCATCCTGATCTCAATGAGCTGTCGCTTAAGCGTCCTTTCATTGCTTTTGTGTTTCTGTATCTCAAGGAGAAGGAAAAAGATGAGACCGATGACAATCAATAAACTTCCGATACCGAGGATCACAGTCCTGCCGACAAAAATGCTGAGTAAATGACCGGAATTCATGGTGAAAACGATACCGAGATCATTTTTGATGATATTCAGGGGATAATATGCAGAGGTGATTTTATATTCTTCACTGTCCTTCCGCAGACTGTGTTGCAAGCTGCCTTCTCTCGACGTGGCGAGACTATCGGCTAAAGCGCGAAGGCCGGAAATTTGTACGCTGTCATTGATATTGGAAAAAACGATAGCACCCTTTGTGTTCATCAGCCACTGCCATTGAATGTCCTGAACACGGTATAGGCTGAAAATATAGGAAAGGTATTTTTCAAAATTAATCTCAACAACAACGTTTCCAACCAGTTCTTCACTATCAAAATAGGGGAAATACGTGAGATAACGGCCGTTTTTCTCCATGATGGTATCCGCTGACTTTAAGACATTATTTTTCTGTCTTGAAAAGGTGTCGACAACAAAATCGTCATTGTCGTTAATGTAAATACCCAAATACTTGTTATTATTGTCATAAACGGAAATATTGGTGACAAGATCGCGATATTTTGCATAGAAACTTTCAAGATCACGGGTTATAAGATACATGACCTGCTTGTCTAGGAAGATATCATGCATCTCCTTAATATACTTGAAAATGGTCCTGTTCAGGTCGCTCTCATAATTTGAGACGGTCCGTTCAACATGATTTCCACAAAGCTGTGTCTGGCGTAGGAGAATATTCTTCTGAAAATCGAGCTGAGATTCCCTGATCTGACTATAGAAAAAGGTATTCAGACCAACAACGAAGGACAGAACGATAATAACAATAATATAGATTCTTTTCATCAGGTTGTCGGGGAATATTTCTGATCTTATTAATGGTTGTTATGAATTTACATGATTTCGGATACGCAAAATACCTTGAAATGTTCCTCTCCTTAGCGGTATTTTCCACCTTCATCATCGAGCATATTTAAGTAACTAATATATCGCGTTTCACTTATTGTGCCTTCATGAACGGCTTCTGTTACAGCACATCCCGGTTCATGCGTATGTGTACAGTTGTGAAAACGGCAACCTGAGGATGCTTTGAAAATTTCCGGAAAGTAATGAAAAAGTTCATCATTCCCGAAATCTAGTAATCCAAATCCCTTTATACCTGGTGTATCAATGATATACCCACCGAATGAAAATTCATGCATCTCCGAAAAAGTTGTGGTATGTTTTCCTGATTTATGTGCACCGGAGATCTCCGATGTTCGGAGATCCAATCCGGGATCAAGAACATTTATCAGGGTGGATTTACCTACACCTGAATTTCCCGAGATAACATTCAGTTTACCCTGCATTTTTTCCCTGAGTATATCGGTATTCTGATTTAGCTTTGCCGATATGGCATAGCATGGGTATCCGATATCCTGGTATACATTCATCAGCCATGATAATTCCGTCCGGCGTGTATCCCCATATAGATCGGTTTTATTAAAAAGTAAATTAACGGGAATACTATATGCCTCGGTCATAACGAGGAAGCGGTCTATAAATTCGGGAAATGTCTTCGGAGAAGCAAGCGTTACCATAAGCCATGCCTGATCCACATTCGCTGCGATGAGCTGGTATTCTTTTGAAAGGTTGGGAGAACGTCTGATGATATAATTCTTCCTTTCTCCGATGCGGGTAATCATGCCTGTGCCACTGCCGCTGCCATCCTGAATTTTGAATTCCACCCTGTCGCCAACAGCAACCGGATTGGTTGCCCTGATCCCCTTTATACGGTATATCCCTTTAATCTTGCAGTTCACAAATGTCTGATCGTCCGCCTTCACGGTAAACCAGCTTCCGGTTGATTTTATAACAATACCTTTCTTCAATGGATAATTCATATGGTTTGCTCGGCGGGTAAATATAAAGAAAATTAGTTAATGGAATGAAGCTTGCACCTACTGAGCTATAGGCTATAACATACTGACATAGAAGTTATGCAGACGCCCTATCTTCCAGCACGATTTGTGAGCTATAATCTCTGAAGTCTTAGCTGTGATGGAACTGGATATCATACAACAGTTTGATCATGAAGCCGAATTATTCTTTCAATTGTTCCATGTTGCTTTTTTTCTCATTTTTGCAGGATACTGGGTAGAAAGTTTTAATAATGAAAAACCATAAGCCGTGAAAAAATGAAATACCTAAAAAAAATTACAGGTTATTTACTTGCTGTCGTTTTGGGAATCCTGACCTTTGCGTTTATTCAACAAAAGAAATCAGAAAAAAACATGAAAGCTGATCCTCCTGAAAAGGAAGTGATAAAATACGATGATACTAGAATTGTTGACTGGCCGCCAGACTTCAGTCTGGTAGAAATCCCCTCCGAAAATGATTCGACAGTTCAGAAAGCTTATTTTTACAAAACAACGTCAGATATAGCCCGTCCGCTGGTCGTAAGCCTGCATACCTGGAGTGGCAATTATACCCAGGTTGATCCTCTTGCGCTGATGTGCAAATCGAAGGATCTGAATTATATCCACCCTGATTTCAGAGGTGAAAACAACAGGACCGAAGCTTGTTGCAGTGAAATGGCGCTATCGGATATCGATGCAGCCATCGGCTTCGCACTTCAGAATTCCAATACTGATACATCTGCGATTTATGTTATTGGTGTGAGCGGGGGAGGCTATGCCACACTTGCTACCTTCATGAAGTCACGGTACCATATCAGGAAATTTTCGGCCTGGGCATCCATTACTAACCTTGTTACCTGGTATAATGAAAGCAAAATACGCGGGAATAAATACGCCGGCGATATTCTTCTTTGTACAGGATCCAATCCTGGTGTACTGAATATAGCGGCGGCGAAGGACAGGTCCCCATATTTTTGGGTAACTCCCGTGGACAAACTTAACGCGTCGGAACTAAGCATCTATGCCGGGATCTATGATGGAATCCAGGGAAGTGTTCCAATCACCCAATCGATAAATTTTTACAATAAGATTCTTTCCGATATGAATGTGACAGATCCCGGAGTCTATATCAGTGATAAGGAAAAATTATTACTTCTTGAAAAGAGAGAGCCGCTTGCGGACATGGGTGAAATTTCGGGAAGAAAAATCATCCTGAAAAAGGAATACAAACATCTCAAAATTATCCTGTTTGAAGGTAATCATGAGATGCTCCCAGAATACGCCTTTACGGAGCTTCTGACAAATTGAAGATGCTGCCTTTTGAGATATACTGCGATTGCTCTTCAACCATTCACCCCACCCGGCAACTCATGGATAACTGTAAAATGCCGTAAGGGTAAATCTTTTTACCGCTGATCAAGACCGAGAGCGTCCCTGATGACCGCAGTCCAGATTTTATAACCGTCCTCATTCATGTGTACGCCGTCGGCGACAAAGATCTCTTCTTTAAGTTTTCCTTTTTTGTCGAACATGGCTGACGACACATCAACATATTTCACATTCGGATAGGCATCGGCCAGTGTCCGCAGCTGAACATGTGCAGCGAGATATTTGTCCCAGAGCTTTCTGCGGGCAATGCAGGGTTTTGGTGAAAGGATGTAAATCTTTGTATCGGGATTCTGCTCCAGAGCCCTGTCGATGAAGGCTTTCACATTATCACGGATTTTTTCAGCGGAAAAGCCGCGAGGTACATCATTGTCACCCTCATAGTAGACGATTTGGGCCGGTTTGTAAGGCAAAACGATCTTGTCCATATACATCAGGGCCTCTTCTGAGGTCGAACCGCCGAATCCTCTGTGAATAACTTTCAGATCCGGGAAATCATTCTGCACCGTATTCCATTTTCTTATACTTGAACTACCGATAAACAATGTGGCTCCGGCAGGGGGAAAATTAAGTCGGTCCTTCATGACAAAATTCCTGATCTCGACATCAAAGGGCATCCTCTCGGCTTTTACATATCGCCGGGGTGAAATATATAGGTCATGAAAGCCAACCGGCTTGTTGTTGATAAAGACCATCAGGCTGTCATGCTCAAAGTCCAGATCATTATGGCTGAAGTCGAATGTATCCGGTTTCCACTTAACATCGCTTTTAGCTTTTGCCTCGAAAAATTTCATCCCGTTCCTGTCAATGCGGATATTATCGCCACTTACAGCACCAAAAATCCGCATGCCAGCTTCATCGTTATCGGTGATGACAAGATCAGAAGTTCCTTCGATTACTGTACTTTCAGAAGCTGTGAACGTGACATCGTACATCGCAAAAGAGTTCAGATAGCTGTTACCGAGGTTGTACCAGAGGAGCTGGTTCTTTTTCGTATTGTCCTTTGAATCCGCATCATCCACATAGACCTGGGCAGCAATTTGATTCCCCGCTTCCGGATCAATGCCAATACATCCGGGATTTACCATGATTTCCCAACGTGTATGCCCTTCTTTCCTGATAAATGAAGCAGTGATGTCAGATTTAATATCAACTTTTTGAAGTTCAGGTGTTTCACGGAAATCATTTATATTGCAGAAAGGCTGACCGCTACTGTCCAGTGCTGCCACGAAGCTCAGTTGTATGATGTCGTCAGATCCCCTGAACGGTGAAAGAAACAGTTCGACTGCATCAGCAGTCCAGGGTGCAACTGAGTTGGTGGTAACCACATCGTCGGTGATATCCAGGCTGATCAGCAGTCCGTTGCTGTTCCATGCGGTTTTCAACCAGGCCTCAAGGTCAGCCGGTTCGGGATATTCTCCAAGAGCATTGGAATAAAGTCGTGTTGCTTGGATACCAGACCATTCTGAAAGATCTCCGTCAGCATTAAAATTCTGCAATTGGGGAACGGAGACCCTGAGAACCTTCGGGTCGTTTGTTTCGCTACATGATAAAAGGAGGACGGTTGAAAGGAGCGCCAGTATAGCCCGAGCGGAGAAAAACTTTTTCATGGAAGTAAATTTTATATGAGCCTAAAGATTTAGATTGAGAGAACGGATAAAGATATATTTTTATACGGAAGAATGGAAAAAAAGAGGCATCCGTTTACGGGATCCGGCCTGTTCATACAATGTTGAAATTGAAAAACCACTGATCAGGGCATTGCATCGGGAGTAACCTGACCAAAGTATGGGAGCCGGTAAGGGTAAAATTTCGTATTTTTACGCTGTCTGAAGAATCGAACCAAAAAAATCCTGATAGTATGAAAAATCTGATTGCTCTCTTATCGGTTGTTTTTATTATTACTTCGTGTCAGCATTCTCAACCTGTTACCAGCGAGAACTTTAAGCCGGAATATCCTTTCCTTGATTATCGTCTGCCGGTAAATGAACGGGTAAATGATCTGGTATTGAGACTGACACTTGAGGAGAAGGTAGGCCAGATGATGTATAACGCACCAGCAATAGAGCGACTCGGAATTCCGGAATACAACTGGTGGAATGAATGTCTTCATGGAGTGGCAAGGAATGGAAAGGCAACTGTATTTCCTCAGGCCATCGGCATGGCTGCCATGTTTGACGACAGTCTTATCTTTAAGATTTCATCTGCCATTGGTGATGAGGCCAGGGCTAAATTTAAAATTTCAACCTCGATCGGTAACCGTGGTCAGTACGCCGGTCTTACTTTTTGGACACCAAATGTCAATATTTTCAGGGATCCCAGGTGGGGCAGAGGTCAGGAAACCTATGGAGAAGATCCTTACCTGAGCGCTACACTCGGAACGGCATTTGTTAAAGGTTTACAGGGTGATAATGATCGATATTTGAAAGCCGCAGCATGTGCTAAACATTTCGTTGTTCACAGCGGACCGGAACGGCTTAGACATGAATTTAATGCCATCGCCTCTCCGAAGGATATGAATGAAACGTACTTTACTGCTTTTAAGGCGCTTGCCGAGGCCGGTGTTGAAGGATTTATGTGCGCCTACAATCGCACGAATGATGAACCATGCTGTGCAAGCCCTGAACTTCTTACGGAGGTACTTCGGGAAGAATGGGGATTTACGGGTTATATCACTTCCGATTGCTGGGCTCTCAGGGATATCTTTGAGGGTCATGGAACGGCTGCAACAGCGGTTGAGGCTGCCTCCATGGCATTTCATAGTGGTGTTAATCTGAATTGTGGAAATATTTTCAATCCGTATCTGATCGAAGCTGTAAAGCAGGGCCTGGTTTCTGAAACGGATATAGATTCTTCCCTCAGGATCCTTCTCAGGACCAGGTTTAAACTCGGCCTGTTTGATCCGCAAGGGCTGAATCCTTATGATGTCATCCCACCCACAGTAATCGGCTCTGCTGAACACAGGGCCCTGGCCAGAAAGGCAGCCTGTGAATCCATGGTGCTTCTTAAAAATGACGGAGTGCTGCCTCTTCGCGACAGCATACAATCGCTATATGTTGTGGGTCCGAATGCTGCAGATATTGAGCCTCTTCTGGGTAACTATTACGGAGTCAGTGATGACATGGTAACCTTTCTGGAGGGTCTGGTATCAAAGGTGAGTGCGGGTACCACGGTTGAATATAAGAAGGGATTCCTGCTTGATATGGAAAATCCTAATCCCATCGACTGGTCAACAGGTGGTGCTGCCAATGCTGACGCTGTGGTGGTGGTAGCCGGTATTACTGGCCAGATTGAAGGGGAGGAGGGCGAATCCATTTCCTCACATCACTTCGGTGACCGGTTGGACTACGGACTGCCCGACAACCAGGTAAAGTACATTAAAAAAATCTCAGCGGTGGGTAATAAACCGGTTATTCTTGTCCTAACGGCCGGCAGCCCTGTCGATGTTAAAGAAGTTGAACCATACGTTGATGCCATTATTTATGCCTGGTACCCGGGTGAGGAAGGCGGGAATGCACTGGCTGACATCCTCTTTGGAGATTACAACCCATCGGGGCGGCTGCCCATCACTTTCCCGGAGTCATTCAGTCAGCTTCCTCCTTATAATAATTACTCCATGAAGGGCAGGACATACCGGTATATGACCGGTGAACCGGCATTTCCTTTTGGATTTGGACTCAGCTATTCTCATTTCGAATATGAATCCTGCGCTGTTGGAAATGCTACGATCAAGGAAGGTGACAAGATGCTTGTGACAGTTCGATTGCACAATGCAGGAGATATGGATGGGAATGAAATTATTCAATTGTATCTCACCTACCCTGATGCCGTAAGGAACTCTCCTTTCTTCGCACTCAAATCATTCCGTAAAGTCTATCTAAATGCAGGGGAGGAAAAGGAAGTCGAGATTGAATTATCATCGGGCGATTTCAGGACTATTGATGAAGCAGGGAATGCCATCCTCGTTCCCGGGAAATATGGTCTGGTCATCGGTGGCGCTTCCCCGGTAAAAAGAAGCGAAGTGCTTGGGAAACAATTTGTACGGACTTCAGTGACAGTGAACTAGAACCGTCCGAACCGAAAGCTGAGGCTTGCACCTGGTCCGGAGAAATCACTGTTAAAAGATGACGCTAATGATGGAAAAACTCTTCGAGGCCACCAAAATAGTACTTATCCCAGCCTTCCTTTATATCGTTGAAGGCATCGTCGGGGATATTGGAATGGGTAAGTTCAACAGCAGTGTAAATTTTGTCGGCCCTGAGATTTAGCGTTACGATGGATTTTTCATCCTGATCACCGAAGTACCACTCTTGCACAATTTTTTCATTCGTAACGAATTCGAGATTTACGCCACTTATATCGCCATCGAAAAGAGAAAATTCCGTACCGGCTTTTTCTTCCATTTGAACTTTTGCTCCGGTCCAGAGAGCGATTGCGAAGGGTTTAACCAGTGCATTGTAAACCTCCTCAGGAGCGGCTTTTATCCTGTAGTGCTTGTGGAATGTTTTCATGATTTCGTGATCTTTTTTGTAAAGCTAGTAAAAAAGTTGGCAAGTTCCGACGTTATAATGCTGACAGTTATTTGGTAAGAAGTGCCGGTGTCATGTCTGGCCGAGCCGGGCGTCATTGACATTATTCGCTCTGAATGAGAGGAGCAGCAAGACCAGTGAGATCGCGCCAAGTATCATCACTGCGGGATTGTAGCTTCCTGAATAGGAATTTGATACACTGAAAAAGAACGGCCCCAGTGCGCTTCCAATCACCGTCCAGCTCATTGCGAAACCCGAGATATGTCCCAGGTGCTTAACGCCGAAAAACCGGGGCCATGTTATAGCCATCAAAATGCCAAACATACCGTTTGAGATGCCGTTACCGGCAATGATCAGCGGAATTCCCGAAGGTGTTCCCAATGCCAGCATGCCAGCCATAGAGAGAAGAAGACCGATGGTATTAACACTAAGCAATAACTTTAAACGGATATAGTCGCTCAGCCAGCTGCCTGCAAATGTAAAACCCACGGCTACAAATGCTGTTGGAAGAAAAATGGAAACTGCTTTTGCATTGTCATACCCGTAATGACCAAATACGGAGACAACATGGAATGTATACGCAGTCAGATAAAGGGCGTTCATTGTTAGTGTAAGGTTAAACACCCAGAAAGAGAAAGTTTTTACGGCTTCCTTCAGCGTATAATCTTTGTCTGGTGTCGATTTGAACCTTTTTGACGATCTGGCTATCTTTTTACCGTCGGGGATCAGGCTGGCGTCTTCGGGATTGTCCCTGAAAAATATCGCTGCGAAGATAACAAAGCCAATTCCGCAAATCACAGCAAGGTAGATCCATGATTCACGCCAACCGGAATGGTCGATCATCTTTTGGATAATCCGGGGAGAATAAGAGAATCCGAAAGAGGTGAAAACACCCAGGAAAGAATTGGCGAAGCCCCTTCTCCGATCAAACCATTTCATTACCATATTGCGTGAGGTCATGGTCAATACACCCTGGCCAAAAAAACGTATTCCAAAAAAACCCAGAACCATAAGGCCAAAAATTATATCGTCACCTTTTAAATGGGGTATAAGCCTGCCGATAGAAGATGCGATGACATCTACCCTGGAAAGGTAAATTAACATCAGGCCAAGAAAAAATCCCGACATGATAGCGATAATTCGTGCACCTAACTTGTCGTAAAGTATACCTGCATGAGTAATGATAAAACCACTGGCGGCTGTTCCGACCAGATATGCAGTACTAAGGCCTACCCTGCTGATCGAAAGATCCTTGATAAGATGATCCGTAAAAACGGAAACACCCATGGTTTGGCCGGGAATACTCATGATTACACCGACTATACCTGCAAAGAGTATTATCCAGCCGTAAAAAACCGGGGACCGGCGCGGGCTAAATGGGAAGTTGACAGGAATCTTAATCATAATTTTGCAAAGGAATGAAGAATTATGGAAAAGCATTGCCTAAGCAACGCTTTCTTTTATCAACGCATCTTAATGATATCTGAAGATTTGAAAATGTATCTTGAAATCAATAACTTGTAAAATTAAATACCTGGAACCTGAGTGAAATGAAAAAATGGTCCTGTTTTAACGGCTTATTGCTAATGACTACCATCGTCTGCGGTCAGAGTAATTTTACTCCCGCAGGATTTAAGCAATATTGTGAAAGTATCCAGGAGATCAGCTTTCAGGAACTAACTGATAAATACGACCGAAAATCAGTCTACTACTCAAGTCGCACATACCCTTCAGACCCTTCGCATTTTGATTATTTTGACACGATTGAAGCTAAACTAGGTATCACTGCGGCAGAAAGGGATCTGATTTCCCGAAATCATTTCATGGTTTCTGAACGTATGCGGTACGAAAGTTTTGAAAGTGCATACAAATCGGTCTACGAGAATGATTTGCCTCTTTTCCTCAGTACAGACTTTTTTCTTCATACCCTGCACGCTTCCTATGATTTGATTCTAAAAGATATTGAAGTCAAGGTGCTGGAGCCGAACCTTCTGGCTTTGCTTGAGGGATTGAAATCAGATCTGGAGAATTTCTATGATGTAAACAATCCGGCGAATGATTTGCTTCAATCGGTGAAGGACATCGACCTCTATCTTTCCATTGCAATCTCTTTGCTAAAAGACGAAACAGTGAAGCCTGAATGGGACGATTCGGGATTTTATGATGTACTTATGGAAGGGATTGAAAGTCATAGTGGGATTTTGCATATTCCCCTGTTCTCCGTCCATCCAAGGAAACTGGATGCCAGCCAGTTCATACCACGGGGTCATTATACCGATCAGTTTTATACTGTAAACGGCCAGCGGGATTTATCAGCCTACTTTAAAACAATGATATGGCTGGGCAGGGTTGACTTTATGCTTACTCCTCCACCAGTAGGAGAGTTTGAAGAGGCATGGAGTGAAGCCGATATGAAGAGAATGACAATCGACGCAGTGTTATTGAATCAGCTCCTCAATGAATCGGAGCATAAGGACAAATATGATCTGCATGAGGAAGTAACTTCCTTCCTCGTTGGTCCTCCGGATAATCTGACCCCCGAAGAGCTTACCGGGATCTGCAATGATTTGCACTTCGGCGTAAATTCTCTCACTGATGATGGATCATTCCGGCAGTTCAGAGAAAAACTAAAAGAAAATAATGAATATGGGCAAAAGATCCTTTCAAATTTCTTTTTCGTCGACGCAGACAAGGAAAATCCTGCCGAGCTGCCTGTATCCTTTCGCCTTCTTGGACAAAAATTTATTATCGATTCATATGTTTTCAGCCAGGTAGTATACGACAGGATCTATCATGACGGTGAAGAAGTGTACCGTATGCTGCCTGATCCGCTTGATGCCATGTTTGTTTTAGGTAATGAAGATGCCCTTGAACTACTTAAAGACGAGCTTGATTCCTGGAATTATGGCTATAAACTTGCTGAACTCAGGTATTTGACCGATGCCTGGGATGCGTCATTCTGGGATGCGTCATTGTATAATTCCTGGCTCGACGCCATCCGCCAATTGAACCCACCGGAAGAAGCCGGCAGGACCGGCTTTCCCTATTTCATGAAGACAACGCAGTGGCAGCAGGAAAAGCTGAACACTCAGCTTGCATCCTGGACGGAATTGCGGCATGACAATGTACTGTACGCAAAACAATCCTATACCGGGGGTGCTTCCTGTTCCTTTCCCCATATCTATGTGGAACCTTATCCAGGTTTTTACCAGAAACTGGCAGATTTTGGCAGAATAGCCGGAAATTTCTTCTCTCAAAATCTGTCGCAGTACTCGATGAACGATTATGGCTATGAATTACCCCCATTGTCTGGTATCTCTCAATTTTTCGAGGTATACGCTGACCTGATGATAAAGCTTAAAAATATTTCTGAAAAAGAACTTCGGGAGGAATCTTTAAACAATGAAGATATTACATTTCTAAAGCAGTTTTTCAATCTTGAAATGATCTGCGGTCAAACCATCACCGGATGGTTTTCGCAATTATTTTTTGTTGGTACGGATGAAGAAAAGAGTTATTACCAGGTGGTGGATGTTCATACCCAGCCGACAGATGCAGCTGGGAATGTCGTTGGAAATATCCTGCATGCAGGAACTGGGAATATCAACCTCGGCGTTTTTATAGCCGGATCGCCGTCCAATCATTTCAGACCTATGGCGTTTGTCGGACCGGTCATGTCGTTTCATACTAAAGTAGAGCCAAACTTTAACAGGCTGACGGATGAAAAATGGAAAGATCTGTTTACTTCCGGCCTTCCGGGTTATGACGGACGTCCCGACTGGGTAAACGGCTATCTCACGGATATGAATGGTAATAATCGTGGCAGCGGTCATGAACTTAAAGGTGCGGTTTATGATCAGACGGATACACAGCCAGTCAGGACAACCGATAATATTGCCTATTTAATTTCATGGCCAAATCCGGCTTCGGATCATACCATGTTACATTTTTTCACGAATAACGGCGTTCAGAAAATAAATGTTGATGTCTTTGATCTGAAAGGGCGTCATATTGGGAACCTGGCTACCGGCGAATTTATGGAAGGGGAACATTACTGCCTTTTCAATACATCGGGTCTGGGCGATGGCATGTATATAGTCAGGCTGACCTGTGGGTTACAGTCCATGATTCTCAGGGTAGTTGTGTCAAGATAAATTTCGAAAAAGGCTACTTAGGGCTATTAAGATGCGTAACTCTTGTATGCATATGATTAACAGCTATTTAACATAAGAGCGACGAATAGATACATTGAGGAAAAGACATCACTGTCTTCGCAGGGATCTCAGCTCTTATCTTCCATTTCAATTTTCACGATCTGGTATCCCCGCCAAACTTCTATTGCCGCAAAAATGATCCCGGCAAAGACAAAAACCATACCGATAAGGAATATAATGATCACCAGCCAGTTGAGGTCGGAGGGCGTACTGATTTTATTGAAACCGATTAGTAATGAAGATACGATGAAGAAGGCTACCGCGAGTGAATAGGAAAATACAGCATTTCGCACCAGTACCATCCTGTGATAGAGTTTTTCGATTTGAAGATCAATACTTTTGTGTCTTTTTTTTAAATTTTTAATGCTTTCCTTTTCATATTTGAATTTCCGTCGTTCCTCATTAAGCAACCTTATCCGGTTTACAACAAGGGAGTATTTGTTATTCATCCCCAAAAGGAGAAGTCCGCAGGCTGAGATCATGAGACCTGGTGCAAGCATGATTTGAATCAGCCCCGAAGCAGAATCGTTCATTTGGATTTTTTTTCAAAGGTACAATGTAGAGACGTTGCACGCAACGTCTCTACAATGTTGTGGTAAATTATTATTTATTGCAACACAAAATTTATAGGAATAGTAATCAGAACATTAACAGGCTTTCCATTTTTTAAACCTGGTTTGAATTTTGGCATTTTACTTACAGCTCTGATTGCTTCATCTTTAAGAGATTGAATTTCTTTATCACTGTTTTCTTGTTGCACAGAATTTTCAGGTTTGAAACCTACTACCACAATTCCGGTTTGCGTTACATCTTTCCCGGATTCTGAAAATTTTATTTCTTGATTTGGTTGGACAACATTGCCGTCTTTATCTACAACAAACTGGACGAAAATTTTTCCTGATATTCCTTTTTCCGCGGCTGATTTAGGGTACCTGAGTTCCTGTGCAAGAAATTTTTTAATCCCTTCAATTCCCTCAGAGAATTCAGGCATTACATCAGCCTCACTGAAGGCAACCAATGGTCCTTCGTTTTCTTTTAATTCAGAATTGGATTCCAAATTTTCGGTACATGAATAGCCTATTAATAGAATAATGCTTAGTGGTAAGATGAGAAAAACCTTCCACATGTTTGATTTGATATTTCTTTCCTTATTCATCATGGCAATTCGGTTTTTAATAAGTGAATAGTTGAAATGATTGGTTATAGAGAATGAAGCGCTTCCGATTAGATTTTCAAGCAGGGTGATCTGATAGGATTTGAGACTAAAGCCATTTGCCAGGGCACCTTCATCAGCCAGGTACTCATGGACATTTCTGATCTCAGACTTATACCACCACACCAGTGGATTAAACCAGAACAGGCAGCTAATGAGTTCGATATAAATAACGTCAAGGGTATGCATCTGGCTGGCATGTACCTGCTCATGGGCAAGGATTTTATCCATGTCCTCCGGTTGTGTTGTTCGGCCGATAAATACATCCCTGAAAAAAGAAAAACTAACGTTTGAATCCGGCAGATGATGGATCCGGAGGCCATCAAGATTCCGTGCATATTGATTTATGGATTTGATCTTCACCATCAAAATCTGGAAGATAATTCGCAGTAACAGGAAGCCTGAAATAAGAAAATAGCCTGATACCAGGTATGGGATGATTGTAAAGGTGGACGTGTCACGGATAATTTTTACCCCGTTACTGTAAACCGACAGTTCGTCGAGTAGGACAGCAGGCAGATATGCTGACCCACCGGGAAGAGTTACTTTCAGGAATGGCAAAATGAATGATAAGCTAAGTGATATTAGCAGATACAGCCTTCTAATCCTGAAGTTCACATCTTTTAGCAGGAAAAAGCAGTAAATCAGGGCGAAGATGCCGAGTGCGACGGCGGATTTTAGGGTAATCGCCAGGAAAGTATTCATTTTTGTTCTTTTTTAAGTTCCTCTAACATTTTGATAATCTCATCCGCCTCTGTGATATTGATCTTATGGTTGGACGTGAAAAATGATACGAGCTGCCTTGGCGAATTGCCGAAATAGTTTGTAACCATATCATTCATCTTGAATTTGGTATATTCCTTCTTGCTGACCAACGGATAATAGCGGTGGGAATTTCCAAATTCCTCATGGGCCACAAAGCCTTTATTTTCAAGGATCCTGACGATGGTGGAAACAGTGTTGTAGGCAGGTTTGGGAGCTTCCATTCCTGATATAATCTCTTTAACAAATCCTTGTTTCATATCCCAGAGAATTTGCATGATCTGTTCTTCAGCTTTTGTAAGTTCTTTCATATCGTGAATGTTTTGAACAAATGTATAACTAATATTTTAGTTTAACAACTAATAATTTAGGTAAATTACTAAATAGTTAGTTAAAAAATTGTAACTATTAGAAATACAGCTATATAAAATTATAAAAATTCGAATTATAGAAATATCTGTCCATGACAGGGCTAGATTTCGGGGTTTGGGACATATATGATTGGTAGTAGAGACGTTGCATGCAACGTCTCTACACGATAATAATTTTCAAAACACATTTTACCAACCCGAATGAAATTCAGAAATAAATACCGTATCGAATCCGCCCGGAATCCCAAATGGGATTATACATCACCCGGGGCATATTTTGTAACCATCAACGTACGATATCATAACCGTGTGTTGGGATGCATTAAAAACGGAAATATGGAATTATCAAATGCAGGTGTATGTGCTGAAAGTTGCTGGCGCGAAATTTCACATCATTATTCAAATGTGGGATTGGGTGAATATGTGATTATGCCGAGTCATGTTCATGGTATAGTGATTATCAGGGGCAAAGATGAAAAGGGATTTTGGAAGGATTTAGGGACGGATATTGAAACTGGTGCCGCAACGGACACCTGTATAGGCAAAATTGATGGGACGTTGCATACGACGTTTATACATCCTCCCAAAAATTATGAAAATTGCGATAACACCGGCAAATCTGATAATCCACGTCATCCAGACCCGTATATGTCCTCCATTTCACCACCGGCAGGATCACTGCCGGCAATTATACGATCGTACAAATCGGCTGTCAGCAAGATGGTGCATCAATTTTTTCCGGATTTTGAATGGCAGGCACGCTTTCACGACAGGATTATCAGGGATATTGAAGAATATGACAGGATAACAAAATACATTCATGAAAATCCTGTAAATTGGGATTAGTAGAGACGTTGCATGCAACGTCTCTACACCAACACCAATCTTTCCAAAATAATTACCCCGCCCGTTTTCCCAATACATAATACGTCCAATCAAACGGATTCCTGTCGTCTGCCTGAAAATGTTTTTCCGAAATCAGGTTATAATCATCAAAACGGATGGAAGGATAGGAAGTATCGCCCTTTACGATGGTATCGATAACCGTAATATATATCCTGTCAATCAGATCCAGCGATTGCCGGTAAATCTCACCACCGCCAACGATGAAGGCTTCTTCTTCCTTCATTCCGGCAGCCATTGATATGGCGTCATCAAGGGTATGGACAACAGTGGCATCAGGCAGCAGGAACGCTTTATTTCTTGTAATCACAATGTTTGTCCGTCCGGGGAGTGCTTTTTTGTTGGCCTCATAGTTTTTTCTGCCCATAATGACAGCATGCCCTATGGTTACATCATGAAAATACCTGGCATCAGACGGCATCTTCCAGGGAAGGTGGTTATTACTGCCAATGACAAAGTTTTTTGAAACAGCAACGATATGAGAGAGGATCATAGGTATTTTTTAGATAAAAATAACGCAATTGGAAACATAATTCAATGCCCTGCAAATTGAACAATTCCGGTGAAGGCTTTCCTGTATGCCTGTTCAACCCTTAAAAGTGATTCTGTATTCTCGAAAATTATTTAGAATATAGAAGGTGAAGAATAATGTAAATCCTTGAAATATAGGCATTAGTTATTTTTTTAATTTAGATCAAATATGAATTTATATGCTCTTATGAAAAAATTCATAGTATTGTTATTGAATTCACAAATAACGGATATCTTTATGACGCGTTATTGTTATAGAAATAACAATATGGAGAGATCCTAAGTATTAACCACGAAAAAATTAATTAGTTATGTCGGCAAAGGAAAATCTTGTTAGAGAACTTGCAGATAAACACGGAAGAAAACGGGAGAGCCTGATTCCGATTCTGCAGGATCTTGTTGAAGAGTACCGGTATCTGGATGAAGTTTCGATGATCGAAGTGGCCAGAGAACTTGATATTGCTGCTGCAGAAGTTTACGGAACGGCCTCCTTTTATTCATTTCTTGACACCACGGAAAGAGGTCGCTACATCATCAGGATATGCAAAACCATAAGTTGTACCATGAAAGGTAAAATTGAGGTTTTACAGACCATTCAGGACACACTGAAGATTAAGGTCGGGGAGACAACCTCAGACAAAAAATTCAGTTTGCTCGAGACGAATTGCATCGGTTGGTGTCATAAAGCTCCGGCAATGCTGATCAATGATACACCGTATACTGAGCTTACACCGGCACGTGTAAGTGAAATTTTGCAGGAATACATTAAGAAGTAATTATAAAGAACTCAACAAATCCAGGATGGTCTCAGGTATACGTCTGCGGGAAAGCGACGGAAATATATAAAGGCCTTAATCCTGTCAAAAATATCAAGTATGAAAACTGCTACATTAAAACGAGTTGATCTGATTTTTGAGAAATGCAGTACCAAAGAGATCCTCGTCAAAGCTTTTAAAATGAAGCCTGAACAGATCCAGAAGGAAATTCTCGACTCAGGACTCAGGGGTCGCGGAGGGGCAGGCTTCCCAACCGGCATGAAATGGAAGTTCACCGCTGCCGAAAAAGAACGCGTAAAATACATTGTGTGTAATGCGGATGAAGGTGAACCGGGGACTTTCAAAGACAGGCAGATCCTCGACGAAGTGCCCAGGAAGGTCTTCGCCGGGATGGCCATCGCCAGCAAAGCTATCGGTTCAAAAGAAGGTTATATCTATCTCAGGGGAGAGTATAAATTCCTCGTCCCCAAACTGAGTGAAGAACTCGATCTTTTCCACAGTCTTCTCAAGGAACTGGGTCATGATTTCAAGATTAAGCTAAGACTGGGCAGCGGAGCCTATATCTGTGGTGAGGAAAGCGCCCTTTTTGAATCCATTGAGGGTCGACGCGGCGAACCCAGGAACAAACCTCCTTATCCCACTACCTCAGGTCTTTTTGGCAAACCAACAGCCATTAATAATGTTGAAACCCTGGTATATACGGTGATGATCCTGGCTCACGGAGCCCAGCATTTTAAGGATATGGGCACTTCCGATTCAAGGGGCTCAAAGGTGTTTTCCATTTCAGGCGATACACCAAAACCGGGGATTTACGAACTGGAACTGGGTATGACTGTCGACAGGTTCGTTGAGGAATTCGGAGATGGAGATACAAAAGCTGTTCAGGTTGGCGGGGCTTCCGGGTTTTGTGTTCCGCGGAAAAAGTTCAAGGAAACAATTATCGGATTCGAAGGTGTTCCAACCGGCGGGTCAATGAAACTCTTCAACAGTTCACGCTCAATGTATAATGTTTTGCATAATTACCTCGATTTCTTCTGCGAAGAATCATGCGGACAATGTACTCCCTGCCGGGTAGGTTGCCAACAACTTCTTCATGGTATTGAAGCTGTCAAAAAAGGCGATAAAAATACAAGGTATCTCGATGAACTGATCAAACTCGCGGGCACCATGAAAATTGCCTCCAAATGCGGACTCGGACAGTCGGTGGGCAATGCCTTTAAATCTATTGTAAGGAATTTCAGAGAAGAGGTCATTTATTAATTCAACAACAAAAAGTCTGTAATATCATGATAAATCTTAAAATAAACGGATTACCGGTGGCAGTTGAAAAAGGCAGCACCATTCTGGAGGCGGCGAAGAAACTGAATTTCAAGATCCCCACACTATGTCATCACCAGGACCTTTGTATTGCAGGGAACTGCAGAGTATGTGTGGTTGAACAGGTTGGAGGTAAAGCCCTGGTAGCAGCCTGTGCAGTACCGGTATCAGAAGGCATGGAAATTAACACCAACAGCCTCAAAGTTCGATCGGCCCGCAAACATATCATTGAACTGCTCCTTTCGGAACACAATGCTGATTGCACCAAATGTTACAAAAACGGAAGCTGTGAACTTCAGGCCCTGTCCAATGAATATTGTGTCGGTGATCATCTCTTCCTGGACATCGTAAATGGCCGGAAGAGCATGATCGATCTCACTTCCCCGTCCATAATGAAAGATGACAGCAAATGCATCCGCTGTCAGCGTTGCGTAAGGACATGCGCAGAATTACAGGGTGTACATGCCCTGGCAGTCGCCAACAAGGGTGCCGAACAAAGGATTACCAGTTTCTTTGACAAGACGATGCATGAAATCGTATGTACCAACTGTGGTCAGTGCATCAACCGCTGCCCTACCGGAGCCCTGGTTGAAAGAAATTACATCGAAGAAGTATGGGATGCCATCCTTGATCCGGATACGCATGTCGTGGTCCAGACTGCCCCCGCGGTGAGAGTGGGCCTTGGTGAGGCACTCGGCCTGCCTGCAGGAGAAAGAGTGACAGGAAAGATGGTGGCTGCACTGAAACGTCTCGGATTTGACAGTGTTTTGGATACGGACTTCACTGCCGACCTGACCATCATGGAAGAAGGCACGGAATTACTCACCAGGCTGAAAAAAGTGCTGGTTGATAAGGATGAAACAGTGGCGCTTCCGCTTACCACATCGTGCTCACCGGGATGGATAAAATATATTGAACATATTTACCCCGATATGCTCAGAAACGTATCCTCATGCAAATCACCGCAGCAGATGTTTGGCGCACTCGCCAAGACGTACTATGCTCAAAAAAAGAAGCTGGATCCGGCAAAGATCGTCAGTGTATCCATCATGCCCTGCACGGCGAAGAAGTTTGAAGCCGATCGGCCTGAGATGCGATCAAGCGGATATAAAGATGTCGATTACGTACTTACCACCCGGGAACTCGCCAGGATGATCCGGCAGGCGGGGGTTAACTTCAACCGGTTAGAAGACATGAATTTCGACCATATCATGGGCGATTCTACCGGTGCCGCAGTCATCTTCGGCGCTACCGGCGGTGTAATGGAAGCTGCGTTGAGAACAGCCTATGAACTGGTTACCGGACGGGAGGTTCCTTTTGAAGGGCTGAACATTATGCCTGTCAGGGGTATGGAGGGCGTGCGTGAGGCTACGATAAAAATCCAGGGCTGCCTGCCGGAATGGAGTTTCCTGGAAGGTGTTGAACTGAAGTGCGCTGTAGCGCATGGCCTTGTAAATGCCAGGCAAGTGCTGCAATCGGTGAAAGAGAAGAAAGCTGCCTACCATTTTATTGAGATCATGGCTTGTCCCGGTGGATGTTTGGGTGGTGGCGGACAGCCGATTCCCACGAATGCAAAGATCAGGGACAAGAGAGCAAAGGCTATCTATGATGAGGACATGGGAATGCCTTTGAGAAAGTCTCATGAGAATCCAGAGATTGTCCAGATATATAAGGAATTCCTGGGAGAACCAAACGGGCATCGTTCCCATGAATTACTTCATACTCATTATGTCGAACGCAACCGTTACTAACCAGTGTAATCCATTCTTATTTCATTGAATTTTACGGCCCCATTTTATAGACGCTCGTCGCGCACGTCTATAAAATGGGGCCGTTTCATTTTCTCCCCCCTGATAAATCGCAGATGACCACAGCCCTTTCCAAATTTAATTTGACCAGAAAAAATGAACTCTTTCAACCTGCAGATAGTTACTAACTGAGAAGAATTTATTCGCACACGCATTACCGGCACTGCAGATCAAACTAAAATCTGTACCAATGAAAAATGTTCTTATCATCATGTTATTCACACCTGCACTCCTGCTATCAGGGTGCTATGAATCAGGTTCCGATCTGAGAGATAGCGCAGCTAGGTTTATTGATTCATCCCTTACTTTACCTTCAGGATTTAACGCCTATGTTGTCGCCGACAACCTTGGACATGGCAGACATATAGCTGTTACCGAAAACGGAGATATATATGTTTCATTGAGCAATCTGAAGGATGAAAAGGGTATTGTCGCGCTCAGAGACCTTGACGGAGATACCCATGCCGATACAATCGTTTACTTCGGTGATTACCCCGGCACCGGCCTTATTCTTCACAAAGGGTATCTGTACTTCAGTACCGATCTGGAGGTGATGAGATATAAAATGAGGCCTGGGCAGCTTGTTCCTGATCCGATCAGGGAACTCATTGCCTCGGGTTTCCCGGTGCAGTATCAGCATTCCACAAAGACTTTTACCTTCGACAATGACGGACATCTGTACGTAAATGTAGGAGCTCCCTCAAATGCTTGCATGGAACAGACCAGAACCAAAGGATCGCCGGGAATGGATCCCTGTCCTTTGCTTGAATGGCACGCAGGGATATGGAGGTTTCAGGACGATAAACCGAACCAGGAACAACAGACTGACGGTTACCGGTACGTTACCGGAACAAGGAATTGTGTCGCGGTACAATGGAATGGGGTTACTAATCACCTTTATGCAGTTATGCATGGGCGGGATCAGCTCTACCAGTTCTTTCCTGATTTGTACACCGCGCAAAAGAGTGCTGAGTTACCCGCTGAGGAATTTTTCCTTTTTGAAGATGGCTCCGACGGTGGCTGGCCCTATTGTTACTACGACCAGATCCAGCAGAAATTGGTTCAGGGTCCCGAATACGGCGGTGATGGCAACACTATTGGACGGTGTGAAGGTAAAACAGACCCAATCCTCGGCTTCCCCGGACACCTGGCTCCAAATGACCTTCTCTTTTACACCGGTGATCAGTTTCCTGAAAAGTACAGGAACGGAGCTTTTATCGCATTTCACGGATCATGGAACAGAACGCCGTTAGATCAGGAAGGATTTTACGTGGCTTTCGTACCCTTTAAAGGCGATTACCCTTCCGGTGACTGGGAAATTTTTGCCAACGGATTTGCCGGTTCCGGTGAAATTAAGAGCCCGGGAGATGCCAAATTCCGTCCATGCGGACTTGCTCAGGGTCCCGACGGAGCTTTGTATGTTGTGGATTCAAATGAAGGAAAAACCTGGAAGATTGTCTACAACAAGAATGGTAAGTAAGCAAAGCGTATTTAGTTGTAATTGATAAAACTTTATTTACACCCATGATTCGGTTATTCATAAAAAAATCGGGCAAGCTGTTTTCGGTGGCAATAGTGCTCATCTCCTGCCTTCTACTTCTTTCATTTTCCTGTGGCGGAAATAAATCTCAAAATAAAGAAAGCGCAGATATTGGGAAGGTTAACAAGATAGCTCAAAATACAGTGAATCCATCAGGAACCGCGCAGAATGAGGTACCCAATGAGGTACCCAATGAGGTCATGGACCGCGGTGAGAAGGTGTATTCCAATTATTGCCTTGCCTGCCACCAGGTTAACGGTTCGGGGAATCCGGGAATGTATCCGCCACTCGACGGAACAAAAAAAGTTCTTGGCGAGAAGAAGGACCTGATCCTCATTCTTCTGAACGGACTCACTGGCCAGATCGAGGTAAAGGGAGAAGTATATTACCAGGCTATGGCTCCTCACAACTTTCTGACCGATCAGGAAATGGCCGATGTACTGACCTACATAAGAAACAGTTTCGGAAATTCTGCAAGTATGGTAATGCCGGAAGAAGTGAAAAAAGTCAGATCGGAAACTAAACCTCAGTCATAAAGTTCCAGATATTCAAAACTATTCCCACAAGCATTCAGAAATTTTTCAAAGTCGTTAAAGGAAATCACCATTGTCGCCGAATTATCATTCGGATGAAAACTTATCCGTTCCGCCTCCTTTAACATCTCATCAAGGAATACATGAACATGGTTCCCTGTATCATTGATAAGTCCGAATATGGAAACAGAGCCGGGTTTTACGCCCAGGTATTTTATCATTCGCTCCTCAGAAGCGAAACTTAATTTTCCCTGTTTCAGTCTTTTCTCGAGGTCATGAATTTCAAGTTGACGCGAATGATCGAGGATGACAAGGTAATGGCGGTTTCCCTTATGGTTTCTGAAGAAAAGGTTTTTGCAGTGGGTAGCACGAATGTCGCTCCAGTATTCAAGAGCTTCTTCAATCGTTGGCAAAGGAGGATGTTCGTACATCTCGAATTTTATCCCCAGCGCTTCTACATAATGTATGACTTTTTCCCGTTCAGTCATGCTGAGCATTTATATCCACAAAAATAGCAACTTTTTACGCCCGTGCAAACTCAATCTGGTCCCTGCGTACTTCCTGGGGGTTTCAAATAAAGAGCAGCATGATCCTGTGAAAGTATTCATCACTTACATAATTCGGAGTGAAGTCTTAATAAATTCTTAAATTTGGCCTTAATTATTAGTGCAGATGCGATCAAGATTCTATTTTCTGCTTAAGTATTATGTCTTTTGGCTGATAATATTTATCTGTCAGAAAATCCTGTTTCTGATTTTTAATTTTCGTGAATCTCTGGAGCTGAAACTACCGGTATGGTTTCTCGCCCTGTGGCATGGCCTGCGACTCGATCTTTCGGCCGGTGCCTATATTCTGATGCTGCCCCTGCTTGCGATGGTGGTTACGGCATTTATCGGACCACGGTCACTGAGAATTTTTCTTACTATTTACACCTCCATTGTCCTGTTTGTCGTTCTCTGCCTGGGGGTTATTGATATGGATCTGTACTCCTACTGGGGATTCAAACTTGACATTACACCTCTGCTTTATATTAAAACTCCTGGTGACGCCATGGCCTCAGTCAGCATCTGGGAAATACTATTGTTTTTACTTTTGCTGGCAGTATTGTACTATGGGTTTTTCATGGTATACCGGAAACTTGTCAGGCCGGTGGATATCAAAGAAAAGGGGAATAGTTGGAAAGTGGCTCTTTCCTCCATCCTGGCTATTGGGTTGTTAATAATTCCGGCAAGGGGGGGGCTGGGAATTGCACCCATGAATATTGGTTCCGTGTATTTCAGCCCTGTACGGTTTGCAAATCACAGCGCCATCAACGTGGTATGGAATACAATTTACTCGATTACTGAGAGGCATAAGCTGGTAGAGAAACATCATTTCATGAATGACAATGAGGCGGAAAGCATGTTTTCCTCCATGATGAACGAAGGGCCCCAGGCTACAAATATCGTTTTGAAGGGCAAACCGAATATCCTTCTGATCATTCTGGAAAGTTTCTCCGACAAAATTATCTCTGAACTTGGCGGAGAGGAAGGGATTACGCCCTCAATAAATAACCTCTGCAAAGACTCTTCCATTGTATTTAAAAACTTCTATGCCAGCGGAGACCGTTCTGATAAAGGTATGATCAGCATTTTCAGTGGATTTCCTGCTCAGCCAACCACCTCGATCATTGACTACCCTGCAAAATCACAGGATCTGCCCTTTTTATACAAAGACTTCTCGGGGAAGGGCTATCATACTGCCTTCTATTACGGGGGAGATCTGAATTTTGCCAATTTCAGGGCCTACTTTTCAAACCCATATATCGATCAACTGATCACGGGGAATGATTTTCCCGACTCTTTGGCGATTCAAAAATGGGGTGTGCCGGATGAATATCTCTTTGACAGGATGATGAAAGATATGAACGCCACAGAAGGAAGGTTTTTCTATTCATGCTTTACCCTTAGCAGCCATGAGCCTTTTGATGTACCGATGGAACCAGTGTTCCCGACAGATAACCGTGATGATCTTTGTCGCAATTCATTTTACTATACCGATAAATGTCTGGGCAGTTTCCTTGACAGTGCAAGGCATTCTGCATGGTGGGACTCAACGCTCATTATCATTGTGGCCGATCATGGATCCAGAAGCCCTGAAAACACGCCAAACCATGTTGAGAAAAAATTCCGCATCCCGATGATCTGGACAGGAGGAGCATTGATTAAAGACAGTACAGTGACCCGGACCGGCAGCCAGACGGACATTCCGGCAACACTGTTGTCGCAGTTTGGCTTCAGCCATGAGGAATACCCTTACAGCAAAGATCTGTTCAATCCCGGAAGCCCGGCGTTTGCCTTCTATGCCTTTAATAACGGCTTCGGCTTTAAAACTGACAGCAGCTTTGTGATCTGGGACAATGATTACAATAAGGCTGTTGAGAGGTCGGGTCGTGAGGCTGATACAGCCGTTAATCACGGCAAAGCTTTTCTGCAGGTATTATCGTCCGATTTTATTTCAAAATAGCATCGGTTATGGCTTCACCTACAATCACATTCATTATTAATCCGGTTGCCGGAAGAAAAGGAAAGAATAAGTTTGAGCGGCGACTGAAGAAAAAATTCGGGGACGAAGGGTTTCGGGTTAGAAGCTGTTTTACGCAATACCCATCTCATGCCCATGAATTTGCACTGAACGAGGTAAAGGCGGGGACCGATATTATTGTTGCTGTCGGCGGAGACGGAACGATCAATGAAGTAGCGCGTGCGCTCATCGGGACCGATAATGTACTTGGTATTATCCCCCTTGGTTCAGGGAACGGATTTGCCAGGCATTTCGGCGTACCCCTGTCAATAAATAAAGCACTCAGAACTCTTGAACGTGGGAAAGTCAGGGCCATAGATGTTGGTTATATAAACAACAGAGCGTTCCTTTGCACCACAGGGATAGGCTTTGATGCTGAAACCGGATACTTTTTCAGTCACTACGACAGACGAGGACTATTGTCGTATATGTTCAGTTTTATCAGGGTATTCAGAGACTATAAGCCGGTGGAATATAAGATCGAGATAAATGGCAACGTCAGGACGTTCGAAGCTTTTTTCATTAATATTGCCAATATATCCCAGTTTGGCTACCACTTTTATGTGGCTCCGAAAGCGTCGACCGAGGATGGCTTTCTCGATCTTGTCGTTGTCCGTAAATTTCCAAAATGGAAAGGCGTTTTCCTGGCTTTCCGCTCGTTCTTTGGGACCATTCACAAAAGCCGATATGTTTACAATGAGTTGGCCAAGGAAATAAAGCTATTGGAACCTACTCACAGGAAACTTCTGCATGTTGACGGGGACCCTGAATTTTCTGAAGGAACGGTTCATTACAGTCTGGTGCCCGGTTCATTGAAAGTGATACTGCCCTGAGTCGACAGAGCCTGATATACGATTATCTGAACTTCACGCAGCGAATATCCATGACGGGATATTTTCCCTTTTCGATAAAATATGAAACCCTTTCACTTCGGTGAAAGGGCTGTTATCATAAGGTGGGCAATGCTGGATTCGAACCAGCGACTTCTACCCTGTCAAGGTAGCACTCTAAACCGCTGAGTTAATTGCCCCGGTAGAACAAAAGTAATAATTTTTTTAATTTTCATTCGAATAAAAAGCATATCGGGCAGATTTTTCATCCGGCTTTGTCAATTCTTTCAGCTTGTCGTTTCTCAGGTTGAAAGAAACAGAAACGTAATAAAGCGTCGTTTTGGTAAAGTCGGAATAGTCGACAATTTCACCAAAATCGTTGCCTTTGAAATTAGAATTCAGAAAGTCGCTGAGATAATACTTGAATTTCAGATTAATCCCCCCGGGGAACTGGACACCGGCGAACAGGGCAGGGACGAACCGTGGAGTTCGGTCGCTGAACCATTCGCTATACTTTATCTTCTGTCCGTCGACGAACAACTTTTGTTTGTAATGAAAGAAAAGTTCATAAGAACCCCCACCATAAAAGTAGAAGTGATCGGGAAAGGAACCAAATTTCAAAGCCAGCGGAATGCCCAGTGAATAGGTCCTGCGTTTAATCTTAATGTCGTTGTCTTCCGTGATTATTCCGATATTTCGTAATGCCCATCCACTGTACATCCCAAAGTTGTCAGTGAAATCGTAGTGCAGATTTTCTCCGAGGTGAAGGAAAAGGGTAAAGCGCATGTTGGTAGGGACATTCTGGCCAAGATATTCCACATCGGCGAATGAAAAGATAATTTCTCCGCTGTGTTCCGAGTATACTTTCTTCTGCGCCTGAACCTGACAGGTCAAAATCAACGATAACAGCAGAATGGTAATGGTTGTTTTCATGAGAAAATAATTTTTACACTTCGAGTGTTAATTGACAGAGGCGGATTAGTTAAGGCCGAACCTCTCGAGGGCCTTACCGGCGATCGATTCCCCGATTGAAAGCGATGCTGTAGCAGCCGGTGACGGGGCATTCAGAACATTGAGCACCTTTTCGGTTTCCGAGAAGAGAAAATCGTCGATCATATTACCTTTATTATCTACGGCCTGAGCCCTGACCCCTGCACCACCCTGTACAAGATCTTCTTTCCGGATCTCAGGGATGAGCCTCTGCAATGCCAGGGTAAAGGCAGGTTTGCTGTAAGAACGGTGATATTCACCCAAGCCCATCCTTGTGTACTTCATCATTATTTTCCGGAAACCACGCCATGAGAGTGATTCATAGAGGTCGCTCACAGAAATGTCAGACTTATGATATCCTTCACGCTTAAAAGCAAAAACTGCATTCGGCCCTGCTTCAACTCCACCTTTCATCATTCTCGTAAAATGAACCCCGAGAAATGGGAAATTGGGATCAGGTACAGGATAGATGAGGTTATTAACCAGGTTCTCTTTCTCAGGACTCAACTTATAATATTCACCTCGGAAAGGAATGATCCTCACATGCAGGTCGGGGGTGGTGAGTCGTGCGATCCGGTCGGAGAAAAGTCCTGCAGTATTGATAACAAGGCGCGACGTGAAATTTCCATTATCCGTTTGCACTTCCAGTCCGCCGGGAATATCCTTAATGTCTGATACCTTGTGATTAAGCTGTATCGTGCCGCCATACCTGGTCTCAAACAATTCCTGCATTTTTCCGGCCACCTTCAGGTAATCCACAATACCTGTATAAGGGACGTAGAGTCCGGCGATTCCCGCAACATGAGGTTCGTACTCTTTCAGTTCACCGGCAGAGAGCCTGACGATTTTTTTCAAGCCATTTTCTACGCCTCTTTTATAAAGGGTTTCCATCGGGCCCAGTTCTTTTTCAGAGGTGGCGACGACAATCTTACCACATAAATCATATTTGATGTCATGTGTTTTGCAAAATTCAAGCATGAGATCATAGCCGTGCAGACAATTCAATGCTTTCAAACTTCCGGGCCTGTAATATAACCCGGAGTGAATGACACCGCTGTTGTTCCCCGTCTGGTGCCTGGCAATGCGGCTTTCTTTTTCAAGGATCAGAATCTTAAGGTCAGGATTCTTTTCTTTGATCTTAAGTGATGTTGCCAGGCCAACAATGCCGGCACCAATAATGATGATGTCATGATTCATATGAATGGTGTTTAATGTAATCGTCGATCAGATTGTCATAAAGATCCGCAAGTTTTCGTACTATCTTATTTCCAGGTTCGAAACGGATCTGGTCTATTCTTGACACCGGCAATACTTTCGGTGAAGTACCTGTCAGAAAAACTGCATCTGCGGAAATCATTTCATCAAATCCGAAAAGCTTTTCCTGAACCTCAATGTTTTCCTGGTGGCAAATCTCCAGAATATACTTCCTGGTGATTCCGGCGAGAACTTCTTTCTCCGGTGCCGTAATAATCCTGTTACCTTGAACAATGAACAGATTGGACTGGCTGCCTTCGGTAACAAAACCATTTTCATTGATCAGTACTACTTCATAAACATTTCGAAGCGTCTTCAGGTTTTTAATCCTTCGTCTGAAATCAGGGCGCCAGTTCTTGATATCGGGCTCAGGCCTGTCCTCCAGAAGAGTTACCGTCCTAACACCCTTCCGGTATTTTTTTAGTGCAGGATAAGTATGCGGTATAAACCAGGCACTGAAAAATGTCTTCTCAATATTTTCCCCATGATGAAAAACAAGCTTAATGTTCCCTTTCTCAGCCCCTTCAGCTTCGATGAGCATATGAAGACTGTCAGTAATCCTGTCAAGGTCGGGATTCACCGGATAGCCTGATCTTTCTGATGAATGTTGCAGACGGCCGAGATGATCAGCCAGAAAGAGGGGTACCTGCTCCGTTACCCTGACCACTTCATAAATATTTCGGCCTTTATGCAAAAAGTTATCGTTGAACTCAGAACCGGCCCTGAGTTCGTAATCCCTTAAATAATAATCTCCGGCCAGTTCTTCGGAAAAAAAAGCCATAATATATACCGTAGTTTCTGTATTATCTTATTATCAGCGTTTTATAAAAATAAGCACAACACTCTGTCTGTAAAAATTTCAGCCGCTGAATAATGATATAAACTTACGATTTTTTTAAGGACTTGTTTGAAAAATGTCCTGAAATCAGAGATTTCAGGACATTCCAGAAAAAAAATATCCGGGAAAAACGGAACGGATATTATTCGTATTTGAGTGAGATGGCTGGCTTTAGACGCGAGGCTTTCCAGCTTTGCCAGGTAACAGTGAGCGTAGCAACAATTACAGAAACGGCAATGGCAATGGCAAATACGCCTAGGGAAATTTCAATCCTGTAATAAAAATTTTGCAGCCACCTGTGCATAAGATACCAGGCTACCGGTATTGCAATAGCATTGGCTATAAGTACCCATCGTAGAAATTCACCCAGGAAAAGATAGATAATCTGTTCAGGCATAGAACCGACCACTTTCCGGATGCCTACTTCCCTGGTCTTTTGCTGGGTGATAAATGCTGACAAGCCGAGCAGTCCAAGGGAGGACACGAACAGAATAAGAATGGTGAAGATCATGAAGATCTTACTCATCCGGGCTTCAGCATTGTACTGTTCATTTAGTTTGTCGCTTAAAAAATAGTAGTCGAACGGGTAGTATGGGTTAAATTCTTCCCTGACCTTCCTGATCCATTCGATGGACGATTTTTCACTTCCCGGGGCTATCCTGATGGCCAGTTGATAGAGATTCTCGGTATTGGCTACAAGGATGAATACGAGGGGTTCCACCGGATTGTGAAGTGAAGTATAGTTAAAATCCTTAACGACTCCAACGATTTCCCCATCCCGTGCCGCCGTGCCATCTAGATTAATGCCAAATTGAAAACGTTTGCCCAGTGGCCTGCCCAGCCAGTTGTACTCTTTGACAGCCGCCCGATTGACAATAAATGCTTTCTCCGCATCGGATCCCATGGAGCGGTCATAAAACCTTCCTGTATCCAGTTTTACACCCAGAAGTTGAGGAAAATCATAGTCGACTCTCATATTATTAATGGCATGCTCTTCCATTTCCCCGTTCTCCCCTTCCATACGCATAACCTGTTTCCCAAGATCATTGCCCGGAATGCCATTGGAGGCAGCGGTTGCAATGATATTTGGATTTTTTATGAGTTCTTGTTTGAAACCCTCGAGATTCTTCCTGACGGTCGAATCATTCATGCTTAGAATAATCAGGTTTTCTTTATCAAAGCCGGGATCTTTTTTCTGCATGTACCGTAGCTGTCCCGACACGACGAGGCTGGAGATCACAAGTCCTGCCGAAATAAAAAATTGAAATACTACCAGTGACCTTCGCAAGCCCGCTCCGGATAAACGGCCCGACGGCATACCTTTCAGTATCCGGACCGGCTGGAAGGACGACAGGTAGAAGGCTGGATAAATACCTGAAAACAACCCAACAAGTATGGTAATGCCTAAGATGGAAGCAATGATCTGAGGGGTAAGCAACATGTATGCAGTAAAATTCTTTCCCGCCAATGCGTTGAAGCCCGGGAGTACGAGGATAATCACAACTACAGAAATAAGCATGGCCAAAACGGAAAGTATCACAGATTCACTAAGGAACTGTCTGATCAACAGGCCACGACTGGCACCGGTTACCTTTCGCATGCCCACTTCGCGGGCCCGACGGGCCGACCTAGCTGTGGAAAGATTCATATAGTTTATTGATGCGATAATGAGCATCAGGAAACCAACAACCCCCAGGATATACAGGTAAGATATGTTACCCGTGGGCAGATCCCACTGAAGGTTCCCGGAATAGTAATGAACCCTGGAGAGTTCTGTAGCTTTGAGGGTGAAGGATGACTGGATCTGATCACCAAGTTCCTTCATATATTTATCATAGAATCCCGGAAATTTTTCAAATATCGAGCTCATGTCCGTATTTGGCTTCAATTTCACAAAGGTCATGACATTGACATTCCAGAAAGAGCCCGAACTCCTGTCATTAAACCGGGCTTCGCCAATTTCTTTTGCGATGGTAGCTGTTGACAGGAGGGCATTGTACCGTACATGCGAGTTCCATGGAATGTCAGCAAAGACACCGGTGATTCTGTATACAGCATCATTGTTGGTTTTCAGACTCTCACCGATGACATTTGTTTTTCCAAAGTATTTATTTGCCATTGATGCAGATATAGCCATGGTATTCGGTTCAGCCAGGGCAGAGAGCTGATCGCCATATAAGAGCTCCATCGACATCAAGGCGAAGAGTGTACTGTCGGCGTACCATATTGAATCTTCCTGGAAGCGGACATCCTCCTTTGTAAAAATTACCGTACCGGCAGACATGATCCTAGCAAAGTCTTCAATTTCAGGGTATTCATCCTTCAAAGTCGGACCGAGAGGGACTGATGTGATGGCAAATTCATCCGGCTTACCCTTGATCTCATAATGTGATTCGAGCCTGTAGATCTGTTGATGTTCCGGCACATACTTATCATACGACAATTCATCCTGTATATATATAAAAATCAGGAAAGCAGCCGTCAGCCCGGTGGCGAGTCCAAAAATATTAATAAGCGAATAGAAAAGATCACGCGAAAAGGAGCGGAACAGAGTGGTCAGGTAGTTTTTTATAAGTGACATAATATAAAGGCGTTAAACAGCATTGCGAATATTTTCTGTAACAATATGACCGTCGAACAAATGAATAATACGGTCGGCATTTTCTGCATCATCAGACGAATGCGTGACCATTACAATGGTCACGCCGTCTCGGTTGAGTTCTTTCAACATGGCCATTACTTCTCTGCCGTTGCCTGAGTCAAGGTTTCCGGTAGGTTCGTCGGCAAGGATGAGGAAAGGTTTTGACACCACCGCCCTGGCAATGGCTACCCTTTGTTGCTGCCCTCCGGAGAGTTGCTGGGGATAATGGTTAGCCCGGTGCAACATGTTCATCCGCCGGAGTGCTTCCGTTACCTTAAGCTTTCGGCTGCCACTTCCCATCCCCTGATAGACCAGAGGGAGTTCCACATTCTGGTAAACCGTAAGATCATCGATAAGGTTAAAGCTCTGGAATATGAAGCCAATTTTACCCTTTCTTACCCTGGTCAGGCCACGTTCCCTGAGCCCTGATATCTCCCGGCCATCGAATACAATGGATCCGGATGACGGGCTGTCCAGAAGTCCCAGCAGATTTAGGAGTGTTGACTTCCCACATCCGGAAGGACCCATGATGGCAACAAATTCCCCGGACTTAATATAAAAGCTGATATCCTTTAATGCCGTAGTCTCGACATCTTCTGTCCTGAATATTTTTGAAAGATGGCTTGTCTCTATCATAATCGTGGGATTTTATTTACCCTATGACGAATGAATAGACGATTAGTTACAGACCGGAGTTGCCTGAAAATTATATTATTTGTCTATGTTAGCCGAAAATAAGTTGCACCAAATAGGATGTTTTAATCTAGTTCCTTCTGTATCAACTTTATCAGACATTGAAGATTATATAATAACTCGAAACACAGGCAATTTAATATTTGGGAGATAAAATATTTTTATCTAAATTTATCCTCGAAATTTAAGTTATTGGAAATCAATTCATAGAGTATATTTCAAGTTTCGGACAAATTTTTAAAGCCCGTTCCACATTGCCGGGATGAAATATATTGATATCTTGAATCGATGATTGTTTGAAACCAGCCCTCTGCACATGACAAAACTGATTTTTTTTGTTGACGACGACAGGATGATTCTGAACTTACTTGAATATACCCTCAATATAAGGCAGGATTGCAATGTAAAAACCTTTTATTCGGGAGAAGAATGTATCCGGAATCTGGATATGAAGCCCGATCTTGTAGTGCTGGATCATGTATTCAAAAGCACAGACACTAACCCGATGAACGGGCTTCAGACCTTGAAAGAAATCAGAAAATTAAATGATAGCCTGCCGGTTGTTATATTGACCAGCATGGACGATGATAGCCTGGCCGGTGAGTTCATTCAATTTGGCGCTTCGAAATTGATTCCCAAAAACGACTATTTTATTGATGCGTTAATGGAAACCATTGACAATGAACTTTGAGGCTTTAAGATCTGTACAGTTTCGCGAAGAAGCTACCGGATCCCCTATACATTTGTTTAGTAAATCTTCAAGGTTTAGAAATTCCAGGAACTCCGTCAACCCGCCTCTATTTCGTTAATGTTTGCAGGTTGTTCAATTGTCTTTCCCCCTTCCGGCTTAATTCCCAATATTATAGTTACTTCCTATTTATTTCTAGTGCTTTAGGTTAAAAATCTTTTTTTTATTCAAATTTTAATACATACTTTTGCACGACTAAAAATTTGGCGTTGTGAGTTTGATAGATGATTATGTTGTTCCTATCTACGGACTTAAGGAAGGGAGGCATGAATACGAATTTGAGGCTGACGCACAGTTTTTTGAGTATTTTGAAAATGCTGACATTGCCGGAGGTGAATTAAGTATTCGTCTGACTCTGGATAAGAAAGTACAGTTCCTGCAACTTGAATTTCATATCAGCGGGGCTATACGGACAACCTGTGACAGGTGTCTGGATGAATTCGATTTTCCGGTTGAAATTGACGAAGAACTGTACGTTCGCTTTGGTGAGGAGTCCGGGGAAATTTCAGACAATGTTGTTATCATTCCCAAGGAGGAAAGCAGGCTGAATATTGCGCAATATATTTATGAATTTACGGCACTTACTCTTCCTGTGAAAAAAATGCATCCTATGGATGCGAATGGAAATTCGGAATGTAACGTGGAAATGATCAGAAAACTGAATGAGCATATCAGCAACCGCAAAGGGGATTCTGATCCCAGATGGGATGCACTAAAAAATTTAATGAAATAAACATAATTAAAAATGGCACATCCGAAGAGAAAAACCTCCAAAACACGGAGAGATAAGAGAAGAACGCATTATAAAGCTGAGGCCCCGACATTGTCTACCTGCCCTACTACCGGCACTGTACACAAAAGGCACAGGGCGTATTTCGTGGATGGAAACCTCTACTACAAAGGTAAACTGGTTATTGACAAGGAAGCCGACCTCGCATAGTAAGGCCGGGGATTAATCCCATTGAAAAATGCGTATAGGTATTGACATCATGGGCGGGGATTTCGCACCTGAAGCAGCTGTTTTGGGAAGCTTCCTTGCCCGACAGAATATACCTGAAGATACTGAACTGGTATTGTTTGGAGATAAAGAATCCATTATCCGCATCGCTGGGGATAATGGATTCGAAGTTAGTAGGGTATCTATAGTACACACCTCAGAAGTGATCATGATGTGTGATCATCCCTACAGGACATTCTCAACAAAGATAGATTCCAGTATCGTCAGGGCATTTAAGGCACTCAGATCCGGGGAGATTGATGCTCTTTGTAGTGCAGGAAATACTGGAGCGATGATGATTGGAGCGACTCAGGTAATCAACTCAATTCCCGGCATTATCCGCCCGGCCATTGCGGCCAATATCCCGAATTTAAGCGGTCAGTCAACACTGCTGCTCGATGTGGGCATTAACCCCGACAGCAAACCGGATGTGCTTGCCCAGTATGGTATTCTGGGGAAGGCATATGCACTAAGTGTTAACAAGGTTGAAGATCCAAAGATCGGGCTGGTTAATATCGGGTCAGAAGAGGAGAAAGGAAATCTTGTCGCAAAATCGGCCTACCAGCTGATGAAGGAATCGAAAGACTACAATTTCATCGGGAATGTAGAAGCCAATGAGTTTTTCACTGATCCACGGGCAGATGCCCTGGTGTGTGACGGTTTTATCGGAAATATAATTTTGAAAGAGGCGGAAGGCTTTTATAAATTATTGAAGAGCAGAAAAATCGACGATGACTTTTTTGAGTTTTTTAATTTCGAAAATTTTGGTGGAACACCCATCCTTGGCGTGAACAAAACGATTGTAGTTGGCCATGGAATTTCCAATGATTTTGCTGTCAAGAATATGATTCTTCATACCTGGGATGTTCTAAGAAATGATTTAATTGGTAACATAAAATTAGCAATAGAATAATGACAAAATTTAGAGCGGCAATAACTGGCATACAAGGCTGGGTTCCCGAGTACCGGCTTACCAACGATGAATTAAGTACAATGGTCGATACATCTGATGAGTGGATCATGCAGAGGATTGGGATCAAAGAAAGACGAATCCTGAAGGAAAAGGGAAAGGCGACTTCGGATATGGGTGCTGAAGCTGTGAAGGGTTTACTAAAAAAAACGGGTACCAATCCTGATGATATTGATTTGCTCGTTTGTGCCACCATTTCAGGTGATATGCATTTTCCGGCAACTGCCAATCTTATTTCAGATAAGGCGGGTATTAAAAATGCCTGGAGTTTTGATCTTGGTGCTGCATGCTCAGGATTTCTTTTCGGACTTGAAACCGTGAATAGTTTTATACTTTCCGGACGCTATAAAAAAGTAATTCTTGTCGGTGCCGATATGATGTCGGCGATTACCGACTACACCGATCGCACCATCTGCCCTCTTTTTGGTGATGGTGCCGCCGCTGTCTTGTTAGAACCGGTAGAAGATGAAGAGGTTGGAATTATCGATCATATTCTGAGCGTAGACGGATCTGGTGTGAAGCACCTTCACATGAAAGCCGGTGGGTCGCTTATGCCTCCCTCACATGAAACTGTTGACAAAGGATATCATTATATATATCAGGAAGGCCAGGCTGTTTTTAAAGTGGCTGTATCAAAAATGGCCGATGTTTCCGTCCAGATGATGGAAAAACATAACCTGAAATCCGAGGATATTGCCTGGCTGGTCCCCCATCAGGCAAATATGCGAATCATCGAGGCAACCGCCCGCCGGATGGGTCTTGAAAGGGATAAAGTAATGATCAATATTGAAAAATACGGTAACACCACCGCAGCAACCATTCCATTATGTCTTTGGGAATGGGAATCCAGGTTGAAAAAAGGCGACAATATCATCCTGACAGCATTTGGCGGTGGCTATACATGGGGTTCGGTTTACCTAAAGTGGGCGTATGACGGTGATAAGGTAAAGCAATGAATGGTTAACATTTAAAGCAGAGGCCTGACGAAATAATTTCTGATGTTTTTATATAGGGCGCAATGGCATGACCGTTTTCATCGTTGCTCTTGCGCCTCATGCATATATGGACTTCAACTCAGAACCATTAAAATTATTCTTATATTTGTCAATTATCATTTTTGTTCCTTAAATACAAAGCTAATTATGGCAAAAAATTTTGAAACAGAGAGCAATACGATAAACCTTATCGGTGTCGGCACCCTCATCGAGGGGAATATTACTTCTAACGGTGATATAAGGGTTGACGGCAGTCTTAAGGGGAATCTCAATACTAAGGGCAAGGTGATCGTCGGCGAAAGCGGTAAGATCAATGGTGAAGTGTACTGTAAGAATTTTGAGGTAGAAGGTACGATTGAAGGAAAGGTATTCATTTCAGAGCTTCTGTCATTGAGAGCAAAATCCCGCCTTAACGGTGAAATTACCACCAACAGGCTGGCCATTGAACCAGGGGCCGTATTCTCCGGAAAATGTGATATGTCAGGATCAAATGTGCCCAATGTCGGAATTACCCCAGAACCAAAAGGACAAAAAGAAAAGTAAATATTCCGGACCTCAGAAATACATCAGATATTCCGGAATGGCTTTTGAAATGGTCGCGATCATCCTGATAGCGGTTTGGGGAGGATTGAAACTTGATGAAAAATTTAATAAAGGGAATCCGCTTTTCATTGTCATTTTTTCTATTTTGGGCGTCTTTATTGCGCTCTACACCGCACTCCATGATTTTATCAAGTTTAAAAAATGACGTTGTTCATTAAAAATTCAGGAATACTTTTGATGATCTATGTTACCCTTGCGATTATTGCATTCCTATTCAAATACCTTTTCCCGGCAGAGATCAATTTTTTGCAGACTGCTGTAGTCCTGACCGGAAGCCTTATTATCTCGTTCATTGTTTCTGCGATTTTCTATTCGGGTTTTGAAAAAAGCGAGGCCAAAAGAGTGCAGCGGACCCTGCTGGCCATTGGACTGAAATTTCTGCTCTATGCTGTATTGATTGGCTTTTCAATGCTGTGGTTTAAAACCTTGTCGACACGGTTTGTGGTGACGTTTTTTATAATATATTTGGCCTTTACTTTATATCTTTTACTTAATTTTGTTAATCATTTGAAATCTAAAAAGTTATAATTTCTGATGGCTCAGGGAAAATTATATATCAGGGGACTGGTTTTCATAGTAGCATTTTTCATCGCACATCCGGTATTTGCATCAGATGAACCGGAACACGTATCCTCAGGGACCGTTGATGCGGAAAATGAAGATCAATTTGACCCGGCCACATTCATAATGGGACATATCCGGGATTCACACGAATGGCATCTCTGGACCTGGTCCGATGGTGAAGAAGTAATCATACCTTTGCCCGTTATCCTGTATAGTAAAGAAAAGGGTTTAACGTTCTTTATGTCTTCTAAACTCGAAGAAGGGCATGAATATATGGGTTTCCGGATTTCTGAGGAAGGGGATGATGTGGGAAAAATAGTGGAGACGACGCAAGCCGGTGAGCTGGTTCATCCCCTCGATTTTTCCATTACACGTACCGTCGTCGGTATCATTTTCGGTGCAACCCTGCTATTGCTGATTTTTGTCAGAATGGGCAGAATTTATAGCCGGAAGAAAGTTGTCATCCCGAAAGGGTTGAATGGGTTTATAGAACCGATGATCGTTTTTATCCGCGATGAAGTGGCAATACCAAATATCGGTCCTGAAAAGTACGAGCGGCATATGCCATATCTTCTTACCGTATTTTTCTTCATACTGGCAAGTAATATTCTTGGACTGGTTCCGGGGATTATCCCTTTCGGAGCGAATGTTACAGGCAATATTGCCGTAACCATGGTACTTGCCATGTTTACCTTTATGATTACTCAGTTCAGTGGTACAAAAACGTATTGGAAACACCTTGTTGCCACACCTGGTGTGCCCTGGTGGCTTGCCCCTATCATGGTGCCCGTTGAAATTATAGGCTTATTCACAAAGCCCTTTGCGCTTATGGTCCGACTCTTTGCAAACATATCTGCCGGACACATCATCGTACTCGGGCTTGTTTCTCTGATATTTATTTTCAAATCTCTGGCAGTTGCACCGGCATCGGTTGCATTTGTCGTTTTTATGGATTGTATTGAAATCCTGGTGGCCGTGTTGCAGGCATATGTATTTACTTTGCTTTCCGCATTGTTTATAGGTCTTGCGACACGCGAACATCATCATTGATAGTAGTTGTTTAATTTAAAACCAAATCATTATGACTGGTGCAACATTCGCCGCAATTGGCGCTGGACTTGCCGCAATTGGAGCAGGAATCGGAATCGGTAGAATCGGTGGACAGGCTATGGACGCTATAGCCCGTCAGCCTGAAGCTGTATCGATGATACAGACGAATATGATCATTTCTGCCGCTCTAATCGAAGGAGTAGCTCTGTTTGCTGTAGTTATCGCATTGATTAAATGAGTAAACACCCGGACTGCAACGGTTGGTTGCAGTACCGGGTTATTTTTTGAAATGAAATAAATATTCAAATATCATGAATCTTATAACACCGGGACTTGGCGTAATTTTCTGGACAGTGATCATCTTTTCGATCCTGCTCATTATACTGAGATCTTTTGCCTGGAAACCTATTCTGAATGCTGTAAAAACAAGGGAAAACAGTATCAAATCGGCATTAAAATCTGCGGAAAAAGCCAAAGAAGAAATGCAGAAACTTCAGTCCGACAATGAAAAAATCATGGCCGAAGCACGTGTTGAGCGTGATAAGATAATGAGGGAAGCCAGGGAAGTTAAAGACAACATCATTGCCGAGGCGAAAGAAAAAGCGGAAGAAGAAGCAAAGAAACTGATTGAGGCAGCCAGGATCAATATCAGAAATGAGAAAGCTATGGCCATCAGTGAAATCAAAAACCAGGTGGCTGCTTTATCGGTCGATATTGCCGAGAAGATTCTGAGATCCAGGCTTGGTGATGATAAAGAGCGAAAGCAGCTTATCGAAAGGCTTCTTGAAGATGTTAAATTGAATTAAGAAAATTGCGGATCTTATGAATGATAGTAAAATTTCTGTGAGGTATTCAAAGGCGTTGTTTCAAACTGCTCTGGAAGAAAAACTCACCGAAGAGGTAATGAAAGATATCAAACTTCTCGAAGTCAATTTGAAAGCTGTAGGATTTAAGGAGTTTTTGGAAAGCCCTGTTATCAAAGTCTCCGAAAAAAAGAAACTCGTTTCCTCCGTCTTCAAGTCGGCGATTAATCCGCTAACATTCAATTTTCTTACCCTTGTTCTTGAAAATAAGAGGGAAGCATTCCTTGATGGCATCATCAGGAACTTTTCAAAATACTGGCGTGAAGAGAAAAAAATTAAAAAGGCTGAGATCATTGTTGCTTCCGATATAAATGAAACCACACGGAAACAGTTTGTCTCCATACTGGAGAAAACCTTTGATTCGGGTATTGAACTGGAAGAAACGATCCGGCCTTCTATTATCGGGGGATTTGTCCTTAAGGTCGAAGACGAACAATATGATGCCAGCATTGTGAACAGCCTGACCAGAATGAAGAAACTATTACTACAATCATCAATCGAAAAATAATAACAGATCATGGCTCAAATTAAACCTGCAGAAGTATCTGAAGTATTAAAGAAACAGCTTCAGGGTTTTAAAACTGAAGTTGAACTGGAAGAGGTTGGTACCGTATTACAGGTGGGTGACGGTATTGCCCGTATCTACGGATTATCAAAGGTGCAGGCCAACGAACTTATCGAATTCAACAGCGGTATTATGGGTATCGTACTGAACCTTGAGGAAGACAACGTTGGCGCAGTACTCCTGGGTTCTTCGGAACTCGTCAGGGAAGGTGATACCGTTAAAAGGACGAAGCGAATCGCTTCCATCAATGTAGGAGAAGGTCTTCTGGGACGTATTATCAACACCCTGGGTGAACCACTCGACGGCAGGGGACCGGTTCAGGGAAAAACCTACGAACTTCCGCTTGAAAGAAAAGCCCCCGGAGTTATTTACCGGCAACCGGTAAAAGAACCGCTTCAAACAGGTATAAAAGCCATCGATTCCATGATCCCTATTGGCAGGGGACAGCGTGAGCTGATCATCGGTGACCGCCAGACCGGTAAAACATCTGTCGCCATCGACACCATTATCAATCAGAAAGAATTTTACGATAAAGGAACTCCCGTTTATTGTATCTATGTTGCCATAGGACAGAAAGGATCAACGGTTGCTAACATTGCCAAGGTCTTTGAAGAAGCTGGTGCCATGCCCTACACCGTAATTGTTGCGGCTACTGCAGCTGACCCCGCAGCACTTCAGTTCTATGCGCCTTTTGCCGGTGCAACCATCGGTGAATTTTTCAGGGACACCGGACGCCATGCACTCATCATTTACGACGACCTCTCAAAGCAGGCAGTGTCGTACCGCGAAGTTTCGCTGCTCCTGAGACGTCCGCCGGGAAGGGAAGCATACCCCGGCGATGTTTTCTATCTCCATTCCAGGCTGCTTGAAAGAGCCTCAAAAATTATCGAATCGGATGAGATTGCTTCACAAATGAATGATCTCCCCGAAGTGCTGAAACCCATGATTAAAGGTGGGGGCTCGCTTACCGCACTGCCCATTATTGAGACGCAGGCCGGTGATGTTTCTGCATATATTCCGACAAACGTGATCTCCATCACCGACGGACAGATCTTCCTTGAAACCAACCTTTTTAACTCTGGGGTTAGACCTGCTATTAACGTTGGGATCTCAGTTTCCAGGGTGGGTGGCAATGCCCAGGTAAAATCAATGAGAAAAATTGCAGGTACGCTGAAGATCGACCAGGCACAGTTCAGGGAACTTGAAGCTTTCTCTAAATTCGGCTCTGACCTCGATGCTGCTACATTGTCGGTTCTCGACAAAGGTATTAAGAACGTGGAAATCCTGAAGCAGGGTCTGCATCAGCCTATGGCCGTCGAAAAACAGGTTGCGATCATCTTTTGCGGGACAAAAGGATTGCTTAGCGATATTCCTGTTGATAAAGTAAAAGATTTTGAAGTGGAATACCTGGAATTTATGGAGGTGAAACATAAAGACGTTCTCGACAGGCTGGCTAAAGGTGAACTCAGCGATGATATGACAGAAACCATGACAGCTGTAGCCACCGAGCTTACTGCGAATTACAGAAAAACCAAATAAACAGAAAATCTCTTAAATGGCAAATTTAAAGGAGATCAGGACAAGGATCGGATCTGTTTCATCGATCAGACAGATCACCAGCGCAATGAAAATGGTGTCTGCTGCGAAACTCAGAAAGGCCCAGGATGCCATTGTCCAGCTCAGGCCCTATGCCGATAAACTTCAGGAAATTCTGATGTCTATCAGCGACGCCATACAAAATGACCTGGACAATGCATATCTCACAAAGCGGGAAATTAAGAAAGTACTTCTCGTGGTGATCACCTCAAACAGGGGTTTGTGCGGTGCTTTTAATACAAATGTTCAGAAACGGGCAGTCGCCATAGCTCACGACCGCTACGGCAGCCAGCTCGCCAGGAACCAGGTTGATTTTTATACCGTTGGTAAGTCCGGGCATGAATTTCTGAAGAAAAGAGGATACAATATCATTTTGTCCGACCATAGTATTTTCGATAACCTGACATATGATAACGCCTCCACGAAGGCCGAAGCGATCATGGCCATGTTCAGCGACGGTAAATATGATTGCATAGAATTGGTTTATAATCAGTTTAGAAATGCTGCGGTTCAGGATCTCACCGACGAACAATTTCTACCTGTGGCAGAAGAACCTGAAGCTGATCAACAGGAAAAAGGAAAGATCCTTCATACTCATACCGATTATATCTTCGAACCTTCAAAGGAATATATTGTCAGGGAACTTATACCAAAGAGTCTTAAGCTCCAGTTTTTCAAAGCTATTCTCGACTCCAACGCGTCCGAACACGGGGCGCGGATGACCGCAATGCATAAGGCTACCGATAATGCTTCGGATCTGCTTAAGGCGCTGAGGCTGGACTACAACAAGGCCCGCCAGGCAAGTATCACAAATGAGATTCTTGAAATTGTGAGCGGAGCAAATGCGCTGGAAGATGGCTAAATAATTTCCGACAGGAACAATAAATGTGTAAAAAGGAGCCAATTGTGGATACATTTTACACATTTTTTGCATTTTATGCACTCATCGTTGATCTCTCTTCGGATATTCTATCGTACCGAAATTCTGACGATCTAATATTCATTCCAGCTTCTCACCGAGAGCTCTTCAATACCCATTTTACAAAATGCAATTATGAAGGCACTGGCAAGTCGTGCGTTGGTTATTAGTGGAATATTAAAGTCCACGGCACTTCTCCTGATCGTATAGTCATTTGACAGTTCTACCTTGGAGAGGTCTTTTGGAATATTGATCACGAGATCGATCATGCCCTCCCTGAGATAGTCAAGTGTATTCGGTTTTTTATCTTCATCGGGCCAGTGCAGAGAGGTGGATTCAATGCCGTTCAGCTTAAGGAAATTATGAGTTCCGAAAGTGGCGAAAAGATTATACCCTTTTTCCTGGAGCAATTTACAGCTGTTAACGAGTTCCACCTTTGAGCGCATAGGCCCGGTGGAAAGTAGGATGTTCTTTTTAGGAATCCGGTATCCCACGGAGAGCATTGATTTCAGCACAGCATCATAAAAATTTTCACCGATGCATCCCACCTCACCCGTTGAGGCCATGTCAACCCCGATGATGGGATCCGCTTTTTTAAGTCGTGAAAACGAGAATTGCGGTGCTTTGATGCCGATATAATCAAGATCGAAGCTGGATTCGTGTGGCTTTTCAACCGGAACTTTCAGCATGATCTTCGTGGCTAGTTCAATGAGGTTGGTTTTCAGCACCTTTGAAACGAAGGGCATGCTTCTGGAAGCCCGGAGGTTGCACTCGATGACCTTGATGTCGTTATCTTTTGCCAGGAATTGCATATTGAATGGCCCCGAAATTTCGAGCACTTTTGCCAGGTCGCGTGCAATACGTTTAATGCGTCTTACTGTTTCAAAATAGATCTTTTGCGGCGGAAAAACCATGGTGGCATCACCGGAATGGACGCCGGCAAATTCAACGTGTTCGGATATGGCATAGGTGAACAGTTCGCCGTCTTTTGATACAGCATCAATCTCAATCTCCTTAGCCTGTTCAATGAACTCGGAAACAACAACAGGATACTGCCGGGAGACACGGGCAGCCAGCTTCAGGAAGTGCGCCATTTCCTCTTTGTTTGATACGACGTTCATGGCAGCGCCCGACAATACATACGATGGCCTGATCAAAACGGGGAAGCCAACAACATCTACAAAATCATTTATCTCATCTAAGCTTGTCAGCTCCTTCCATCGTGGCTGATCAATACCCAGGGTATCGAGGAGCATGGAAAATTTATGCCTGTTTTCGGCATTGTCGATGGAAACAGGCGAAGTACCAAGGATAGGGACATCCTGACGATAGAGACGCATAGCCAGGTTGTTTGGGATCTGTCCTCCCATGGATACGATAACGCCTTTCGGGGACTCAAGCTCAACGATATCCATCACTCGTTCAAAGGATAGTTCATCGAAATACAACCGGTCGCATACGTCATAATCGGTACTTACGGTCTCCGGGTTGTAGTTGATCATCACAGAACGGTACCCTGCTTCATTGACCGTGTTCAGCGCATTTACGCTACACCAGTCAAATTCTACTGAGCTGCCGATCCGGTAAGCACCGGAACCCAGAACGATAACCGATTTGTGGTCATTTTCAAATGCAATGTCATGTTCACTGCCACTGTAGGTCAGGTACAAGTAATTGGTTTTGGCCGGGTATTCGGCGGCCAGGGTATCGATTTGTTTTACGACAGGAAGTAAGCCGGCACTTTTTCTGAAATCACGGACTTTCAGCATGCAATCCTCAATATCTTCATTTTTATACACCACCCGTCCGATCTGGAAGTCCGAGAATCCGGCAACTTTTACATCAATCAACAGTTCTGATGGAACATCTTCGATCGCGTTATACGTAAAAAGTTCGTTCTTAAGGTCGTAGATCCGCTTCAGCTTAAACAGGAACCAATTGTCAATCTTAGTAAGATCATGAATCCTGTCAATACTGTAGCCCCTTTCAAACGCCTCTTCAATGGCAAAGATCCGCATGTCCGTGGGCTCACTCAGTGCAAGATCGATATCAATTTCGGCACCGGGGTCGTGATTGCCGATAAAGCCATGCATTCCCATGCCGATCATTCGAAGACCTTTCTGGATCGCCTCTTCAAACGTTCTTCCGATTGCCATAACCTCGCCCACAGATTTCATACTGCTGTCGATAAGTTTGGATACCCCGATGAATTTATTCAGGTCCCAGCGCGGAATCTTGCAGACGATATAATCGAGCGAAGGTTCAAAAAAGGCAGGTGTGGTTCTGGTGATGGAATTCTTCAGTTCATGCAGCCCGTATCCGAGAGCAAGCTTAGCTGCTACAAAGGCAAGTGGATAGCCGGTGGCTTTTGATGCCAGTGCGCTGGACCGTGACAGTCGTGCATTAACTTCAATGACCCGGTAATCTTCTGATTCGGGATCAAGGGCGAACTGCACATTACATTCACCAACAATTCCTATGTGGCGGATAAGATCAATGGATATCTTCCTGAGTTTATGATATTCACTGTTATTGAGTGTTTGCGAAGGAGCCACAACAATACTTTCCCCGGTATGGATACCCAGTGGGTCGAAATTTTCCATATTACAAACCGTGATGCAATTGTCGTACTGATCGCGTACCACCTCATATTCTATCTCTTTCCAACCTTTGAGAGATTCTTCAACCAGGATCTGAGATGAGTATGAAAACGCTTTTCCTGCCATCTGCCGCAGCTCTTCAATGTCGGAGCAAAATCCGCTGCCCTGGCCACCCAGGGTATACGCCGCTCTTATGATGATCGGGAAACCAATCGAATCCACAGCTTTTATTGCAGCATCCACCGAGGTAACCGCAAATGAGCGGGGAGTTTTGATCTTTATCTCACCGAGTTTTGTTACGAAATTTTCCCGGTCTTCCGTATCGATGATGGCCTGAACCGGCGTGCCCAGAACCCTGAGATTATATTTTTCGAGCATCCCGCTTCGAAATAGTTCAATACCGCAATTCAGAGCAGTCTGACCTCCAAAGGATAAGAGTATGCCATCCGGGTTCTCCCGTGCTACGACTTTCTCAACAAAATAAGGAGTGACAGGCAGGAAGTAAATTTTATCAGCAACCCCCTCGCTGGTCTGAACCGTTGCAATGTTCGGGTTGATGAGTACGGTTTCCACGCCTTCCTCACGCATGGCTTTGAGTGCCTGCGATCCTGAATAGTCAAATTCTCCGGCTTCTCCGATTTTTAATGCTCCCGATCCCAGGAGTATGATTTTTTTTATTGATTTGTCCATGAAAAGAATAGCTTTTTAGCGGTGGTCGATTGTGGGATCCAAAATTAGTGAATATCGGTTACTGTTTTGTTAAAACATTCAATTTACCCTGGTATCTAACATGTATCCAATACATTTGTTTAGCTCCTTCCAGAGTTTGATAGCCAGATTGTTTTCTGCGCTTCCCGGGATTTTCCCTGCTTTCACAATAATCGTTTTGTTAAAATCCGCGTCAAAAGTACAATTTTTTTCGTGAATCCTTGTTTGGCAATCTAAAAAATGTATAAATTTGCATTATAGTTGTATAAATATACATGAAGAACAAAAGTGAACGGTTACTGGCCATCAGAAAGCTCATCAAGGAAGAGAAGATGGCAAGTCAGGATGAGCTCCTTCACCGGTTGAAGGAGGATGGTTTCATGATGACACAGGCAACACTTTCACGCGATCTGAAATACCTTAGAGTATCGAAGATCCATGATACGGAGAGAGGTTATATATATTATCTCCCGGAAAGTGAGGCCACTGCCCAGGCAGTACCCTGGACGAATTTTTTGCAGGAAGGTCTGATTTCCATTGAACCTGCCCAGGGCATGTTCATATTAAGGACACTTCCGGGGTATGCAAGCAGCATAGCTTCAGCCATCGATTCGATGAATATCGTGGAGATTGCCGGCACTATTGCAGGCGATGATACGATTCTGATCATCCCAAGGGATGGTGCCAGAAAAGAGATGCTTATAGATCAATTGTCGGCTGTCATGCCGGGAGTTTAATAATTACGGAGATGGAAAAATTCATTGTAAAAAGTGCTGGCGTAACCGACCTGGAATATATTCAGGATATAGTAGATGCAATTTTTGAAGCATCACAGCATAAGGGTACGGGTATTGCCATACGGACTCCTGAGTACATCAAGGGTAAGATATTGCAGGATAAGGCAATAATCGCCGTTACAGAGAGTGGAAAATGGGCCGGATTCTGTTATATTGAATCCTGGGGACACAATAAATTTGTAGCGAATTCAGGACTTGTGGTTTCAAATGAGTTTCGTGGTCATGGTTTGGCAAAAGCCATTAAGGAGAAAGCCATGTATCTGTCGCTCAAACTTTTTCCCGGAGCCAAATTATTTGGTCTGACCACCAGTCTGGCCGTTATGAAAATCAACAGTGACCTTGGTTACAAGCCGGTCACCTTTTCTGAACTTACGGATGATGTCGAATTCTGGAAAGGATGTGAAACCTGTCCGTATTACGACATCCTGGTCAGAACACGCAGAAGTCATTGCCTCTGCACCGGATTACTCATGGACCCTGAAAAGCAAAATAAGGAAGCAGATTCGTCAAAACTCAAGTCTGAAAAAATAACAATTCTTATCTAACAGATAATCAGCATTTAATCACAAAGGGGCATACCTGACCTGCACCCACGGTCAGGTTTATTTGTTATTGTAAATTGGAATATATCTTATGAAAGAGAAAATAGTACTTGCATTCAGTGGTGGTTTGGATACATCGTTTTGCACCATATATCTCAGTAAAGAGAAAAACTATGATGTACATACCGTTATCGTAAATACCGGAGGCTTTGATCAGCAGGAACTGGATGCAATTGAGAAGAAGGCCCTGTTATATGGTTCTGTGAAACATACCGTGGTTGATGCACAGAAGGAGTATTACGATCGTTGCATCCGTTTCCTGGTTTATGGCAATGTATTGAGGAACCGGAATTATCCTGTGTCGGTCAGTTCTGAACGGACCTTTCAGGCTCTTAAGATCCTGGACTATGCAAGGAAGGAGGGGATCAGCAACATCGCCCATGGCTCAACGGGTGCAGGGAACGATCAGGTGCGGTTTGAATCGGTATTTCAGATTATCGCACCTGCGATAAATGTACTGGCACCGATCAGGGATCTTTCCATAAGCCGTGAAGATGAGATTGAATACATGGCAAAGCAGGGCTTTGAATACAAGGCAGAGAAAAAAGATTACTCCATCAACAAAGGGCTCTGGGGAACCAGTGTCGGAGGAAAAGAGACGCTGACTTCCACGGGTGAGCTTCCTGAGGAGGCATTTCTTGATCAGAGAGAAAAGGAGGGCAGCGAACAGATAATTCTTGGTTTCGGGAAAGGGGAAATCGTAAGTCTCAATGATAAAAGCTATAAAAATAAAGTGGCGTTGATCCGTGACCTGGAGAAGGTTGCCGCGCCCTGGGCTATTGGGAGGGACATGCACATAGGGGAAACCATTATCGGTATAAAAGGCCGTATCGGATTTCAGGCGGCGGCTGCACGTTTGATCATCGATGCCCATTACAGCCTGGAAAAACATGTGCTCTCCAAGTGGCAGCAGTATTGGAAGGAACAAATGGGGAACTGGTATGGCCTGTTTGTGCATGAAGCCCAGTTCCTCGATCCTGTTATGAGGGATATTGAAGTCTTCCTCGAAAAATCACAGCGATATGTCAGCGGAAAAGTCTTTATCCGTTTGCGGCCTTACAATTATATGGTAACCGGTGTTGAAAGTGATCATGATCTGATGAATTCGCAATTTGCCAAATACGGGGAAGAAAATCTATCCTGGGACGGAAATGACGTGAAGGGCTTCACTAAGATCAGTTCCAATCCGGCAAAGATATTTTATGCCATCAACAAGGAAGAAAAGAAAGGGTTGTTTTAACAGGAGTCAACAATTATTCATTCAATACGACGAAAAATAAAAATCATGGGGTACGAGAAGAAAATTGCCATCATCGGAGGCGGAAATATAGGCACTGCCATCTTAAAAGGTTTCCTCTCTTCAGGAAAAATGAAGGGTTCCAGTTTTGTGATCACCCGGCGGAATATTTCACAACTCGCTGTATTTAAGGAAGAGGGTGTGAAAGTGTCAACCGATAATGTATCGGCCGTTGCCTCCTCCGATATAATAATTCTTGCAGTTCTTCCCCGGCAGCTCGGAGCTGTGGTAAAGGAGATTGAACCCGTACTTGACAGTCATAAAGTTCTTGTTTCCGTGGTTACTGCATTTACTATCAATGAAATTGAAAGCCTTGCAGGAGGCAAGTCAACCGTGATCAGGGCCATGCCCAATACGGCCATTGCCATAGGTGAATCCATGACCTGCCTTTCGGCCGAAGAGGGAAATGACAAAGCACTTGAAACAGTGAAGTCATATTTTGCTCTTTGCGGTGAGGTACTGGTAATTTCAGAAAAGCTTCAGGGCGCCGCCACGATATTGGCAGCCTGTGGTATAGCGTTTTTTATGCGATATATCCGGGCAGCATCGCAGGGCGGAATTCAGGTTGGTTTCCATGCCAATGAGGCACAGCTCATTGCTGCACAAACAGCAAACGGTGCGAGTAAACTTCTACTTTCATCCGGAAATCATCCCGAAACGGAGATCGATAAAGTCACAACACCCATGGGCTGCACCATTGCCGGATTAAACGAAATGGAGCATAACGGCTTAAGTTCAGCTTTGATTAAGGGCATCATAACCTCTTACAATGAGATAACAAAGGTAAAATGACAGAATTTTCACATACACAGATGTTTTCATTGCTGAAGCAAATCATTGCCATACCTTCCATCAGCGGCGAGGAGGCACTTCTCAGTCATTTCCTTCAGGAGTGGCTGGAGAACCAGGGTCTTGTTGTCAGCAGGAAACACAATAACCTGTGGTGTGAATCGATGATTAACCCTGTTTACCCTACATTACTCTTTAATTCCCATATTGATACCGTAAAGCCGGTGGCCGGATGGACAATGGATCCTTATCTTCCGGAGGAGACCGAAAATCTGATCTACGGACTTGGTTGCAGCGATGCCGGTGGTTCTGTTGTCTCCATGATCTTTACTTTTCTCAGATTAAAAGAGATCAGCGATAGAAAATTCAACCTTATTTTGCTGATATCAGCGGAGGAAGAAAGTTCGGGAGAGCAGGGAATTACAAGTGTTATCGGGGAACTTGGAAAAATCGACCTGGCCATTGTTGGTGAACCCACCGGATTGGATATGGCAATATGTGAGCGCGGCCTGGTGGTGTTTGATTGTTACGCCAAAGGAACAGCCGGACATGTGGCACACCGGAAAGGGGAAAATGCCATTTATAAGGCCATGCGTGATATTGAACGTATAAACAAGCTCGATCTTGGCCGTACGTCCGAATTTCTGGGGGACATACAATTTGAAGTGACCCAGATTGAAGGTGGGTACCAGCATAATGTCATTCCCGATCTCTGCAAATTTGTTGTGGACGTTCGGACCAATGAAAATTACACCAATGAGGAAGTGGCTGAAATACTTGTCAACGAGCTCGAATCGGAGGTACAGCCGCGTTCCCTACGACTCAGGTCTTCTTTTATCGATACCGGCCATCCGCTTGTAAGCAGGGCAAAAGCACTCGGCATTAAAACTTTCGGATCAAAAACCATGTCAGACCAGGCACTGATTCCCGCCCCTTCTGTTAAACTGGGACCAGGTAATACAGAGGTGTCGCATCAAGCCGATGAATATATTGAAAAAGTTCAGATAATTAAAGCTATCGAATTGTATTTTAATTTGATAAAAGATTTTGAATAACATGAAGCTCTGGGAAAAAGGACAAAAGACGAATAACAGCATCATACGCTTTACCGCCGGAAAAGACCGTGAACTTGATCTGGAGATCGCGGGCGTTGATGTGATTGCTTCCATGGCTCATGTCCAGATGCTTCAGCATGTCGGACTCATTTCCGGAGAGGACAGGATCAGTCTGCTTAAAGCTCTGCTTGATGTATATGAATCCATTGAGGCCGGTACTTTTGTTATTGAAGAGGGTACGGAGGATATTCATTCTCAGGTAGAAAACGTACTTACGGTGAAACTGGGGGATGCCGGAAAGCGAGTGCATACTGCACGTTCGCGGAATGATCAGGTGATTACCGATCTCAAACTGTATTATCGTGAGGCCCTTGCTGAAATTGTAAACCAGACGGCATGTCTCATTCAGATCCTTGCCGGAAAAAGTGATGAAACAAAAGAGGTTCTGATTCCGGGTTATACGCATTATCAGGTTGCCATGCCCTCCTCCTTCGGGCTTTGGTTTGGATCCTATGCGGAAGCACTTGCAGAAGATCTGATGATGGTTCGCGGTGCCTTTAGCTATATCAATCAGAATCCCCTTGGCTCCGCGGCAGGGTACGGTTCATCATTCCCGGTCGATAGGGATATGACCTGCCGGCTCCTCGAGTTCGATGATCTTCATATCAATTCCGCAAATGCACAGTTGTCAAGAGGTAAGACGGAGAAGTACCTGATGACTGCACTTTCTTCCATTGCCTTCACATTATCAAAAATGTCGATGGATCTGGTGTTGTATATGAGCCAGAATTTTGATTTCATCCATTTAAGTGAAGAGCTGACTACCGGATCAAGCATTATGCCTCATAAAAAAAATCCCGATGTTCTGGAATTGATCCGAGCCCGCTGTAATCGAATACAGTCGAAGGAATTTGAAGTCATGGCAGTGATAAATAACCTGCCTTCAGGATACCATCGCGATTTCCAGTTACTAAAGGAAATATGCTTTCCGGCTATAACCGAAATGAAGGAGTGTTTGCAAATGATGTCATTCCTGATCCCCGGCCTGGAGGTAAACAAGGATATACTCGATAATAATATCTATCAGTATATAGGCAGCGTGGATGCCATGAATGAAAAAGTTAAAGCCGGCATGCCTTTCCGGGATGCGTATGTGGAAGTAGCTGCAGAAATCGACAAGGGCAGGTTCAGGCCCGGCTTGCGGGTAGAAACTACACACACCGGAAGCATTGGTAACCTTGCCAATGACAGGATTATCCGCAAGCTGGAACGGATCATCCCGGATTTTCAGACAGTAAAAGTCAGCACATTTCAGAAAAGATTTATTGCGGATTTAAAGGAAAAATTGACATGATGCATCGTAAAAATCTCATAAACAAACAGAAGATAGTTCTCAAAATCGGATCAAGTTCGCTGACACACAGTAATGGCCGGCTGAATTTGATGCGTGTTGAGAAACTGGTGCGGGTGATCGCTGATCTTCACAATGAGGGCCGCTATGTTATCCTGGTTTCCTCAGGAGCCATTGCTGCAGGGGCAGGAAAGATGGGCATGGATAAAAAGCCGGAAGATAAGATCAAGAAGCAGGCACTGGCTGCCATCGGTCAGGCCGAACTCATCAAGATCTACGACAAATTCTTCGAGGAGTATAACCTTACCGTTGCCCAGGTATTACTGACAAAGGACGGAATCGAAAACACTGTGCGGAGACGCAATGCCATGAACACCATCAATGAATTGCTGGAAATGGGCATCATTCCGGTTATCAATGAAAATGACACGGTCTCAACCGATGAGATCGAATTTGGTGATAACGATAGTCTTTCGGCGACGGTAGCTACACTCGTGAAGGCCGATCTTCTGATTATTTTGAGTGATATCGACGGCATGTTCACGAGCAATCCGAAAGAAAACAATTCCGCAAAGCTTATTTCAAAAGTAACCGAACTGACGGATGAACTGGAAGCCTGCATTTACGAGAATGAATCCAGTTTCGGGACAGGTGGTATGACCTCCAAACTTCTGGCAGCCAAACACTGCATTGAACATGACGTTGACATGGTGATCACCAACGGTGCAGATCCCGGTATCATTCATGATCTTTTGGCGGGCAAGGACGTCGGCACTTTGTTTGTTTCGAAGGAGTCGGTGGCATGTGGCGAAGAGGAGGACTGAGATTTTTTTGAAACCAAACACAGATATTGTCATGGAAGAATTAATTCAAAAAGGTAAAAACGCAAAAAAGGCATCATTTATACTGTCTAATTCATCATCCTTACTGAAAGACAGCGCATTGCTGATCGCTGCGAAGAATCTGGTGAAGAATTCGAAGGCTATTATTGAAGCGAATGCAATTGATCTTGGAAATGCAGAAAAAAATGGGCTGAAAGGCGCCATTATCGACAGGCTTAAACTGACGGAAGAAAGGATCAAAGGTATTGCGGAAGGCCTTGAGCAGATCGCTGCCCTCGATGACCCGATTGGCGAGATGGATTCCATGTGGAAGCGGCCAAACGGCCTCATGATTGGAAAGCGAAGGGTACCGCTGGGAGTGATCGGTATGATCTATGAAGCCAGGCCAAATGTGACCGTCGATGTGTTCGGTCTTTGCATAAAAACAGGCAATGTAACCATTCTTAGAGGTGGCAAGGAAGCATTTAGCTCCAACAACGCGCTCGTAAACATTCTCAGGGCATCGCTGAAAGAAGCAGGTTTGCCCGAAGATGCGGTTCAGCTTGTGCAGGATACAAGCCGTGACAGTGCCGTTGCGATGATGAAGCTTAATGACTATCTCGATTTGCTTATTCCCAGAGGCGGTGCCGGACTCATTCAGTCGGTTGTCATGAATTCCACCGTACCGGTAATTGAAACAGGAGTTGGAAACTGCCATGTATATATCGATGAATTTGCCGGTAAGGACAAGGCTATCCGGATAACTTACAATTCAAAGACTCACAGACCCGGGGTATGCAATGCTGCCGAAAGCCTGCTGATCCACGAAAAAGTTGTAGTGGAATTCCTGCCTGCCATCAATGCTGAACTCAGTAAAAAGAATGTGGAGATCCGGGGTGATAAGAAGGTTTGTGCCCTGTTACCGGATGCAAAACCCGCCACGGAAGAGGACTGGTCGACCGAATACCTTGACTTCATCATGTCGGCAAAGGTCGTAGGTTCATTAGACGAAGCTATCCAACACATTAACAAATACGGCTCCGGCCATTCCGAAGCCATCGTTACCGAAAACTACAGCAATGCACAGAAATTCCTGAACGAGGTTGATGCGGCGGCAGTATATGTGAATGCTTCAACACGTTTCACCGATGGTTTCGAGTTCGGTTTTGGTGCCGAGATCGGTATCAGCACGCAGAAGTTGCATGCACGCGGACCGATGGGGCTGAAAGAACTGACTTCGACGAAATATGTGATATACGGTGACGGGCAGATTCGTGAATAGTGTAGGAAGGCTCCTTATCCCCCGGTCGATACAAAATGTATATTCCTTTCTGCAGGAGTGAATAGTATATTCCTCTCATCATCTCCTTATAAACCCCTGATGATCACCAGTTTTCTGGTAAGGACCGCTGAATCGGTCTGAAGTTTCAGGAAGTAAATCCCGGCTTTCTCTGAAGAAATATCAATATGGAACTCGTAAGAACCGGCGTCCATTTGTTGGCGGGCTATTTCCCTGACAAGCCGGCCATTCATATCGTACATGGTAAGGCTGACAAATGCAGCATTATTTAAATGCGCTTCAATGAAGAATTCCGAGCCGGCCGGATTTGGCCATGGGAAACCCAGGGAGGCTTTAATTTCTGCCTTCTGGAGGGCATTACCTGTAGTTTCCGGCCATGGCGGCACGGAATCAGTGACGGCCACGGTGTCGGCATATTGAAGGGTATCAAGTATGCTCAGGGCATAGCGTACACGCTGGTGAACGAATGCTTTGGTTTCATTGACGGAATTGTTGAAAAGCTGGTATTCGTTATTATCAGAATTTGACCGTACCCGGGAGGCGATGCTATCAATTCGCGCATAGAGGTTTTCCTCGGTGAGGATGGTTTGCAACGTCTCCTTATAGGTATTGATATAGGCGTTCCGGTATTCTGCAAATTTCATCATTCGCCTGATGAGTGGCCTTTCATCGGTTTCAGCCGGATTGTGCCCGTGGGCAAGGGTCTGATCGAACTGGTAGAAAAGATCCGCATGTGTTCCCATCTGGTTCCAGTCATGTTCCTGTAGCTGCAGGGTGGCATCCAGGTCCCAGGGAATGAAAGACCATCGATCTTCATCAGGATTTTGATACAACCAGTAGTTTTTACCGGTTCATTCCATGATTTCTTGCAGCAGAAAGAACACAAATATATGAAAGATATGAGAAATGTAGCAGTGATCGTGGAGAAGCCATATTTTGAATAATGCTGTTCCGACTTAAGGTTCAGACTTATTCCTTCCGGAAGACAATACGGACAGTCGTATTTTCATAGATTAGCATGTTTTGTGATTTAGCCGGATACCAGTCGGGGCCATTTTTTAATAGCCTGATCGCTTCGTCGCTAAAGTCCTTTCCGGGGCTTTTTAGGATCTCGAAATCAACCGGCCTGTTATCCGGTCCGACATAGAATTTCAGAACAACAACCGTTTTTTTAAGATCAGGATGATCTTCCGGAAAGCGGATATTTGTCTTAATATAGGTTTTGAACCCATCAAATCCTCCTACAGGGGTTGGTTCATAATACTCAGGAATGGTGTCCAGACCTTCATTTTCGGTTTTGACGGAGCCAGACAGTGACCTGCTGACCCTTTGCCCGTAAGCAATTACAACAACTTCATCCAGGGAAGTTATCGAAGGATCCAAAGGTATGTTCAGATTTTCTCCGGATTTTGCCACAACCTCTTTAGGCTCCATTCCGATAAAAGAGGCAAGAAGGGTCACATTGCTGTCGGGCGGGACTTGCAGTCTGAAGCTTCCATTGACATCAGAAACAGTGCCATTCGAGGTTCCTTCAATTAAAATTGTTGCTCCGGCAACCGGAGAAGTATCCTCTGAAGAACTGATGGTACCTGTAACATAAGAGTCTGTTGTGATATTTACCGGTGAAGCTGAGCGCCTGGATACCGTAGGATTGTTTTTACGAACAAGATCCTTTTTAACCGAAACACCAGATGCGGCACCGGCAAGCGTTTCCTGCATATTTTTTTCATCTGCCGTAATCGTCGGATGCACTGCCGGATTTACAGCTGAAGCTTCGGGCGGGGAAATTGCCGCAGCACTTTTTTGATCTGTTTTTTCGGCTTGTTCGACGGCAGATTTATGATTTTGTGTTGAAGTGTTGGGTTTTTCTGAAGTGTAAGATTTACTTTCATTCAAAACAGGCCCCAGTTCTTCGGTTCTGGTCTCTTCGTGCACAACTTCTTTCTGTTTTGAAGCGGCAGCTGGAGGTTTTGTTTCCGATCTAGCTGGCGTATTCTCTTTAATGTGTTCTCCTTCAGGTTCTTCCGGAACGGATTCCTTTACAGGATTCTCAGTCCTGGCAACAGCGGGATGTTTCAGGCCTTTTATTTTCTGGTCGAACGCCAGGTATACAGAGGTCACGAGCACAAGTCCAGCCACGGCCGCGGCGATTCGGTACCACATAATCCGACGCCCGGATCCGCTGCCTGAGTGGGAAAGCCGCGAACGGAGGTCAAGTAGATCTTCGTTCAACTCCTCTTCGCTGAGGGATGCCAAACCTTCGAGGGCTTCTTCCGCAAAAGGATCCTTTTGCAGCGTCTTCTCAAAAGCATTACGCTCCTCACCGCTCATACGATCGGATAGGTAATCCCTGATTCTGTCCGGGCTGTGTTTTCTATATTTCTTTTTGTCGGACATGTATTTTCTGCTCGATGCAGTTTTTTAAATTTCGTTTTCCGTTCTGCAGATGGCTTTTGACCTTTTTCTCATCCATTTTCAACACTGACGCGATGTCACGATAGCACTTATTTTTATAATAGAACAGTTGAATGCATTCCTTCTGTTCATTTCCCAGTCTTTCTATGCAGTCATTCAGATCGGCATCCGTCCGGGAGGATTCTTCATCAACAGGATGCAGAATTTCTTCATTTTCCATAATTAAGGTCTGCTCCAGGACGAAGGTTTTATTTTTTTCACCTTTCATCTTTTCCGAGCGGAGATACATCAGGCAGAAATTCTTCGCGACGACGTACAGCCAGGGCTTAAATTCGCGTATTTCCTGCCTGCTCATTTTCTCGGTCAGAGACTCAAATATCTGCATAACCGCATCCTTTGATGTCTCACGGTCGTGCAGATATTTCAGGCACACACCGTACACCAGGTGAAGGTAACGGTTGAACAGTTCACCGATCGCCTGCTCATCCCCTTTTGTACCGCACATCACAACCAATTCGTGGTCGGATAAGGATTGGATATGTCGTCGGGATGAGGATGTCACATCGAAGGTTTTATTTCCTGTTAACGTGATTATTGGTTGAAAATTAGGATTAAATCCGGAAAATGGCAAACGGTAAATGGTATTGTTGGATACAGTTGTGGTGTTATCGGAGGAATATTTATGGAATTTCCCAAATCCCTGCATCCTGTTCATGAAATCAAAACCAAAATATCAAATATCATGAAAACAATAATGTCAACCATCGCCATACTGATCCTCTCAGTCATTCTGATGTCAGCAGGGCCTTCGTACACCATAACAGGTAAAGTAACCGACGAAACCGGGGCCGCGATCCCTGGTGTTAATGTGTTGATAAAAGACTCTTCGCGTGGTACGCTCACCGATGCCAACGGAAAGTACAGCATAACGGTGAATGATGAGGACAAAATCCTTTTATTTTCTTTTATCGGATACGAGACACGAGAGGTGAAAATTTCCGGACGGCTGATCATAGATGTTGTTATGACCGGGAGCATAGCGGAACTTGAGGAGGTGGAGGTCAAAGCATATGGTTCACGCAAAGGAGTACCAACTTCTGCAGTGCAAAGACTATCCGGGAATGTAAGCGGTATATCGGTGAGAAATGCCGATGCATCCTATCCGGCATATTCCTACCAACCTCAATTCAACACAGAAGGATATTCAACGATCCATGAAAACGGGTATAAAGATGTAGTAAAACAGCCATTGTCTACATTTTCTATTGATGTCGACAACGCTTCCTATTCAAATGTCCGGCGCTTTATCAACCAGGGCCAGCTTCCACCGGTGGATGCTGTCCGCATTGAAGAAATGATCAATTATTTCTCCTATGATTACCCCGAGCCTGAAGGTAAGCATCCGTTTTCTGTTACAACCGAGCTTTCTTTATGCCCATGGAACCACGATCACCAGCTTTTGCATATTGGACTGAAGGGAAAGAGCATGGATAAGGAAGAATTGCCGCCTTCAAACCTGGTGTTTTTGCTTGATGTATCCGGTTCCATGAATTCACCCAATAAACTTCCATTGCTGAAGTCTGCCTTCGGATTGCTGGTGAATGAGCTCAGGGCATCCGACAAGGTAGCCATCGTTGTCTATGCCGGTGCTGCCGGAACCGTCCTGGAATCGACACCGGGCAACAAGAAGGAGAAGATCATGGCCGCAATTGATAATCTCCAGGCTGGCGGATCTACTGCAGGTGGACAGGGCCTGAAGCTGGCTTACAAAATTGCCTCTGAAAACTTTGCTGAGGATGGGAATAACCGTATCATTTTGGCCACCGACGGAGACTTCAATGTTGGTGTATCAAGTAATGCTGAAATGGAACGTCTCGTTGAAAATGAGAGAGGCAGGGGAATTTATATGACAGTTCTAGGTTTTGGGATGGGCAATTACAAGGATGACAAGATGGAAACCATCGCTGACAAGGGAAACGGAAACTATGCGTATATCGACAACATCCAGGAGGCCCGGAAAGTCATGGTAAGTGAATTTGCCGGCACATTGTATACCATTGCGAAGGACGTAAAGTTTCAGCTCGAATTCAATCCAAAGCGTGTAAAGGCTTACCGTCTTGTAGGTTATGAGAACAGGCTTCTCAATGATGAAGATTTCAATGATGATAAGAAGGACGCGGGTGAGATGGGTGCCGGACATACCGTAACCGCACTTTACGAATTGATCCCGGCGGGAGCCATGGAGGAAACGCACAAAATCGATCCGCTGAAATACCAGGAAAACAGGGAAATTTCCGGGGCGAACCCTTCAGCCGAACTTTTAACAATTAAACTCCGTTATAAAAAGCCCGACGGCAACAGCAGTATTCTGATGGAAAAGCCTGTTCAGGGTAGGATCGAGGATGGTGATGGGGTATCGGATAATTTCAGATTCTCAGCTGCAGTGGCTGAATTTGGAATGATCCTGAGAAATTCTGAGTTCAAAGCCAATGCGAATCTTAACCAGGTTACTGAACTGGCGCATTCAGGACGGGGTTCTGACAGTGAGGGCTATCGCAGTGAATTCATAAGACTTGTCAAAACCGCCGGATCCTTGCAGGGACTTTCGATGCGTGATAAATAAATCACCAACAGGACACTGGAATCTTGTCCACAGTGGGCAGGTGGTCGATCAACGAATATCGAATTTTGTACGCCTATGCATAACAATTCTGATGATGAGTTTGTATATTTATCGATTCGTTGATCGACTTTCCAGATGTTAAACATTTAATATTCCGTTCCAATGATTAAAAAAATAATGATTTCAGTCATGGCGGTATGCCTGAGCACTCTTGCCTTTTCACAGCCAAAACCGGAAGATACTGAAGTATATTCACCTGTACCTCCAAAAGTTACTCCTGGTGAGCATTGTGGTGATGCTCCCTCTGATGCAATCATCTTGTTCGGGGGCAGCAACCTCGACCAGTGGGTTAGCAGTAGTGACGGTACCTCGCCGGCGCAGTGGAAGGTGGAGAACAATATTATTACCGTCGACAAATCGGTGGGTAGTATCCAGACCAAAAGATCATTCCTCGACTATCAGCTTCACATTGAATTCAGAATCCCGGCGTACATTACCGGATCGGGGCAGGCACGCGGCAACAGCGGTGTTTATCTTTCAGCACCAAAGGAGTCGCATGGATATGAATTGCAGGTTCTGGACAATTATGAGAACAAGACCTATGTGAATGGTCAGGTTGGAAGCATTTACAAACAATCCATTCCGCTAGCCAATCCATCCCGTAAACCCGGTGAATGGCAGGTATATGATGTTGTTTGGACTGCCCCCAGGTTCAATGATGACGGGTCACTTAAATCACCGGCCAGGGTTACCGTTTTCATGAACGGGGTATTGGTACAGAACAATTATGAACTGACAGGAAGCACTGAATACATAGGGAAACCGGTTTATGTCAAACATGGTCCGGGACCGATCCTGTTGCAGTCACACGGCGACAAAAGCGAGCCCATCAGTTACCGGAATATCTGGTTGAGGGAATTATAAACGAGAGGCAGGTGGGGATTTCCAGCTCTTACCGGATCCCGTAATGTGATTGCAGAATCATTCGGAACCAGGAGGCTGGCAGGATATGCTTAAGGGTCACGGCCAGTTTTTGATCGAATGAGCCAATGATATAGCGGTCATTCGGGCGTTTTTTATCGATGATTCTTGCAATTTTCCGGGCGAGAACGGAAGGATCCCAGCCTGCGGTTTCGTCCTTCTCAAAGATTGATTTTGTTTTAAGGAACTGATCATAATAAGCATTCACACCGGCAGTACCTGTAATATTTTTACGGTTAAAGGTATTGCGGGTGTGAAAATCGCCCGGATTAATAACCACCACATTAATATGATAGGGCTTCAGCTCCATCCTCAGCGCCTCGCTCAATCCTTCCATCGCGAACTTGGCAGCAGAGTAAAAAGCCTGGAATGGCAGCCCCATCAGACCTCCTATCGAGCTGATGTTGATGATGGTTCCCCCGCCGTTTTCACGCATTGAAGGAAGTACATGCTGGATCAGTTGCACTGTCCCATTGAAATTTGTATCGATCTGTTTTTTAAAATCCGGGGAAGGTGTAATCTCTACAGGCCCGCCGAGATGCATTCCGGCATTGTTAATGAGGACATCAATTTTCCCTTCATTTTCCAGTACAATTTTCACAGCCTCTTCAATCGAAGCATAATTCGTGAGATCCAAATGGAGTCGATTTACTTTTTCAGGAACAGGACTATTATCCCTGACAGTACCATAAACCTTATATCCATTTGTCGCAAGGAGTTCTGCCGTTTCCTTTCCGAATCCAGACGATACCCCTGTAATGAGAATAACCTTTTTCATAAACGCATGCATGTTGGGCCGTAATTAATCGCTAATCAGCTACTTGTTCCGACGTCAGGATTCCCAGTTTTTGCGCTGCATGTGTGATTCTATCCACGGCAATATCAACCTGTTCGAAACTGTGCGTTGCCATCAGCGAGAATCGAATCAGTGAGTCTTCTTTGGCTACTGCGGGTGATACTACAGGGTTAACGAATACGCCTTCACCGAGAAGCATCTGGGTTAGCTGAAGTGCCTTGACATCATCCCTGATGAACAATGGAATTATAGGCGTTTCTGATTTACCCGTATCAAAACCTGCCATTTTAAAAGCTGTAAGTGCGTGATGAGTTAAGTCCCACAGATGGCTAATACGTTCGGGTTCGCTTTCCATGACCTCGATGGCAGCGAGAACGCTGGCAGCCGATGCCGGTGTCATGCTGGCACTGAAGATCAGTGAACGGGAATTATGTTTGATAAAGTTAATGACTTCATGATCTCCGGCAATAAAGCCACCCAGGGAAGCCAGGGATTTTGAAAAGGTCCCCATGATGAGGTCCACCTTATCGGTTAGTCCGAAATGAGACGCCGTACCTGCACCATTCCTTCCGATGACGCCGATGGCATGAGCATCATCAATCATGATCGATGCATCGTAGCGTTCAGCCAATGCGGCAAGTTCAGGAAGTCTGACAATATCTCCTTCCATTGAAAATATACCATCGACCACAATCAATTTGATTCTGTCGGGTTCGCATAATTTTAATTTGCACTCAAGGGCAGCGATATCGTTATGCGGGAACTTAAAAACTTTGGAGAATGAGAGTCGACTTCCTTCGATAATGGAGGCATGATCCAGTTCGTCGAGGAAGATATAATCGTTACGCCCTGCCAGAACCGACACCACACCGAGATTCACCTGAAAACCTGTACTGTAACACAAGGCGGCATCTTTACCGCTAAGTTCTGCCAGCCTGTTTTCAAGCTCAATATGGATATCCAGTGTACCATTCAGAAACCGGGAGCCCGCACATCCCGTCCCGTACTTTTCAATGGCCCTGATCGCAGCCTCCTTGACCTTTGGATGGTTGGTAAGTCCCAGATAACTGTTCGATCCGAACATCAGAACTTTCCTGCCTCCAATGACCACTTCAGTATCCTGGTCCGATTCTATCATCCTGAAGTATGGATAAATACCTGCCTTTATTGCTTTTTGGGGTGCCTGATATTCGGCAAACCTTCTTCTTAAAATTCCCATCCTAAACGATATGAAATATTAGTCACCAAATGTAAAAAAATCTGCGACTCGTGATACTTTAATTCAGTTTTTAAGGCTAAAATTGGTAAAAAAATCTTAAGAAACGTCTTCTCTGCCATCAAATTTGATTTTATGCCATCTCTGCTTGTTATATTTGGAGAACGAAACTATGCAAGTTTACGGTTTCGGGAATGGTTTATCCCTTTCTTAACTCATAGGATTTTGTTTATACATCCTCACAACGGGCTCTTACTCCGGTACATATATTATGTGCTGTCGTACTTTTGATTTATCTTTACTGTATAGCGCATATCCCTGATAAATTTGTGAAATCATGAAAAGACGACAATTTCTCAAAAACAGCTCTTTCGCAGGTATTGGACTGGCATCGGTCTCCACGGTTTCCTGTTCCACACCCCGGGATAATCAATCCAAAACAGAGATGACTTCCGATAATTTCATATTGAAAGGAGCAGGCATTGAAGAATTACAGAAAAAAATGGAGTCTGGCGAACTATCCTCCAAATCAATTACGGAACTATATCTGAAGCGAATTCAAGATATTGATATGAATGGCCCGGAACTGAATTCGGTGATAGAACTCAATCCGGATGCAATGGATATTGCCGGTAAAATGGATCGGGAACGAAAAGAGGGAAAGGTACGTGGACCGATGCATGGTATTCCGGTAATCATAAAAGATAACATTGACAGCGGTGATAAAATGATGACTACTGCCGGCTCCCTGGCGCTTGAAGGTCATAAGGCTGCAAAGGATGCATTTATTGTGGAAAAACTCAGGGAATCGGGTGCTGTGCTTCTCGGCAAGGCCAATTTAAGTGAATGGGCGAATTTCCGTTCTTCGAGATCTTCCAGTGGCTGGAGCAGCCGGGGAGGTCAGACCAAATGTCCCTATGCCCTCGACCGGAATCCTTCCGGGTCAAGTGCCGGTTCAGCAGTAGCCGTATCGGCTGATTTGTGCACCGTAGCCATTGGTACAGAAACCGACGGATCAGTGGTTTCTCCTTCTTCGGTAAATGGTGTGGTCGGTATCAAACCCACGGTTGGTCTGCTCAGCAGAACCGGTATCATACCAATATCTGCCACGCAGGATACAGCGGGTCCGATGGGCAAAACGGTAAAAGATACGGCCATACTTCTCGGAGCACTCATCGGCGTTGATAAGGAAGACGTTGCAACTCTTGCCGGAGAAGGGAAGTATTACCATGATTACACGCAGTTTCTTGATACTGCGGCCTTAGCCGGAAAAAGAATAGGGGTTGAAAAGTCCTTTTTTCATGGAAATGAGCGGGTGGTGGCATTGTTCAGGCAGGCCATCGAAATCATGCGAAATGCCGGAGCCGTGATCGTTGAGACTGATCTTCTGGCACAATTAAAAGGTCTGGGAAATGCCGAGTTTACAGTCCTACTATACGAATTTAAAGATGGTCTGAACCGCTATTTCTTAAAGGAAAAGACGAAGGTCACTTCACTTGCTGATGTCATTAAATTCAATACCGAACATGCAGATAAGACCATGCCCTTTTTTATGCAGGATATATTGGAGTCAAGCCAGGAGAAAGGTGACCTTAAAACACCGGAATATCTTGAATCAGTAAAGAAGTCAACCGGTTCAGCCACCATCATCAGTGATTATATGAAGGACAGGATGCTCGATGCAATTTCAGTGGTCACGAATGGCCCGGCATGGTTGATCGATCACGTGAACGGTGACTGTTATTCAGGGTTATCCTTTTCAACCCCGCCGGCGATATCCGGTTTCCCGCACATCACTGTACCGATGGGTCAGGTTTTCGGTCTTCCCTGCGGACTCACATTTACGGGACTGCCGTGGTCTGAGCCGATGCTGATCGGGATGGCCTATGCCTATGAACAAGCCGCAGGCCCCAGGCCGGTTCCGCAATTTCTCAAAACAGCAAATATTTAGCGATAACAGGTGACTTATAAATCATCCGATGGCATAGATCGGACAAAAAACAGGGGTGATGAATTTCTCATCACCAGGAGTATCTATGCCGTCTCAATTTCCACATCATGAACACCTACATTGGTCGTCTGTAGTACCAGATATTCCGACGACTCCATTTTTTCAATGTTAAAGGTGGTCTCAGCTCCGTTCAACGTCACCCTGCTTACTGCCACCTTTCCAGGCAGCAGGAGCCGGAGAGTGATGCTGTCGCTGTTTCCTGTAAAGGTAACTTTGTACCCTTTATCTGTAAGTTTGCGAAAGGTATATGTTAGATAGCCCTTTGATGCCTCGTATTTTGCGGTTGCGGATACTTCATCAATACCTGCTGCCTCCCAGCGTGGAGATAACGTAGCCTGGTTATAGGCGATTCCGGTATCCTTCAATCCTGCAAGACCTTCGATCAGCGCATAGATCACGGCAGCTGCCCCCCAGTTGTCGGGTGCGCCGTACGATACAGGATCGGGTTTGAAATATACCGGGGAATCGCATGCGGTAAGGGCCAGGATGATCCATTTACCAGGGGCTTCAGCGCCGATAAAGCTGATATCCTTCAGCTTTTTCTCCGGCTGAGGATTATTGAATCCATATACGTATGCTCCTACGCTCAGGCTTTTCTCATTGGCAACGCTTGCTGCAACCCGGATATCTCCCCTGGCATTGCCTTCGGGATACCACCATCCGGCAATGTTCACGCCATTGTCAACATAAATGGTATGATGTGTACCATCCTCATAGTTCATTACAATGCTTCCCAGATGCCGCCCACCGCTGTTGGCATGCACCATGTAAAAGGACGAAGATTCTGTGTTGAGCGGAACGCTTGCTTCCTTCAGGTAGCCGTCCTCCTGAGAAATGATAAGGCAGGCTTTCCTGTTGTTGGTCGACGGATCGATAAGCATAAAAGGTACATGCTGGAACATCTGCTGGCCGGTCGGGAAGTTTGCCAGGTCGTTGCCCCCTTCTCCGGTGAAACCGGGAACACCTTCGCCTCCGGTCCCATGCGTATCGGCGTTTACAATTTTCTTAAGGTTAACCGGATCAAAAATACGGAACGGTTCATCCGGCATTTTCCCGCGGTAAATGCATTTCATGAAATTATCGCTTAGCTGTGCCATGCTGTTCATCCGCCGGAGGCAATCGACACCATATGCTTCAAATCCGTGTTCAAAAGCACCATGAGCTACCTCCCCGCCAACGATGGATGAAACACCACCGTTCATATAGTCCCATTCGGGGTTACTCCATCCTTTCTTATAAGGCGGATAGCACATGTACCATTCTCCGGGTGACGATTCAGGCATCTCCTTACGAATTCGCTGATATGTTTCAATGATCGCCTTAGCTTTATCATGACCAATACGGCGGTTGATAGCGTAAGAATTCGAAATGGTTACCTGCCTGTCGACAGGTGTATCGCCGAAGTCTCTGACGTAGCTTGGATCTTCAGCAACATGATGGGTATAAAATTCTCCGTTCCATGAAACTTCGTTCAGGCGATCCAGCAGTTCCTGACCCAGATCACTGAACCTGCCGGCTTCCTTACCCCTTCCAGCGTACTCAAGCATTTCGGCCAGATATTTACAGCCTACCGACATCCCTACATTATCTCCGTACATCACACTGTATTCCGTAACCCCCGGCTTTGCCATCATAATATCACCACCCCAGACTTTTGTGTCCATTGAAGGCTGGAAATCCCAAATGTCGATGGTATAGCCTCTTTTCAGCAGCTTAAATTTTTCTGACCAGCGGTAAGGATCGGAGGTAGCATATTCCACCGCTTTGATGCAGTTGTCGAGTTTACCCGCCATCCAGGCATCATCGCCCGTGGCTTTCCAGGCATAGTAAATCCCTTCGAGGAAAGTGAATTCACTCATGTTCTCGACCGGTATGCGGATATAAAAGGTTGAACTTTCGGTTTTATCACCCTTAGTCCAGACAAATTGTTCGCCAAACCTTGACAGCCAGCTCTTATAGCCACTCCATGGTTGGTAGCAATTATCGGCCAGCATGCCATTCTCGCGCTGTCCCTCTGCCCAGAGATCAAAACCCGTCTTAACCTCCTGATCGAAATATTTCATCGCCTTAAAAACATGGACATGGTCCTGGAACCAACCGGCAAAAGTTCGGAGCGTCTTTCCTTCCATACGGTAGTATCCCGAGCTGTGCTGACGGCAGGAGAATTCCAGCATTTCGAGCATTTTCTGAAATTCACCATCCTTATCGGAAATCGTAGTTTTGGTGTCGACAAGGAAGGCAGCCATATCGAGGATCCGATTTTTTTTGTCGAGAAGCACGACAAGGTGAGTGCCAAGAGCGCCGCCGATTTTGATACTGACTTTATCCTTGATTTCCGTAGTATAATAGATGTTGCCGCCACCGTCGACCACCCGCAGGCTACCCGGTGTTTGTGTGGTGATGTTCAGTTCATGCAATGGCTCCAGGTAGTTAAGCATTGCGGGAACGTCGAGATGCAGGTGTTCCCCCTGAAGGATGTTTTCATTTCCGGGAATGGTTTGATCAAAAAAAGCCTTTGCAGGCAATGATGTTACAGCAGCAAGACTGCTGAGGGCTCCGAATTTTTTTAAAAAATCTCGTCGGTTTTCCATGATGTGGGTATTTTGTTAGGTTATCGCTGGTTTAAAGGCAGATACAAAACGAAGACGGTTCTCTCCATGCTGTATGAATATCCTATTCGCACGCTTCAATGACAAATATAGGAAATTTGGGTGAGCTGAAATCCCGGGATGAAAAACAGCCGGATTCAATTAGAAGATAAAAAATTTGGGAAGCACTAAAAATGCGTTAAATTTAAGTTACAGATCAAACTTATAACTATTTCTGGACAAAAACTTAGAAAGGGGAATTATCGTTTTGAAATAGATCTCATGCCGAGATTTACCGGAGAGTTTATACTAAATCCGGCGAAAGCAGAATTGATGTATTTTCCTACGTTTAATGCAAACAATGATCTTCGCAGGGTTTTTATTCACTAATCCGGAGATGTAGGGAATTATTTCCCAACAATGATATAGTCATCTTCCGTTGTATTTTTATCTGTAATGACGATGCCACCGGTGAGGCTGTCTATCTGCATTTCGAGCCAGCCTGGTTTGCCGTTCAGTTTAATGCCCAGGTAGTAGCGTTCACTATACAGGTTGGACAGGATACGCCAATGTTCCGGCCAGAAATAGCCTGCAGTTGTGGCGATGGAGACTACATCGGCTCCCAGGTTATCCCATTCCAAAGGGGCACTGACATCAGAAAAAATAGTGTCGTCCTGATTACTGAAAATATAGCCCCTGTAATAATCGCCTAAAACCATGTTTCCGTTCAGTGGTTCAACCCTACCTGATATACCGTCACCGGATGCATTGACCCCATCCCAGACATACCAGGGGTAATCAATAACAAAATCGGTGATGGCATCACCGTTAATATCCAGGCTGTCGGAGGCGGGAATTTCCGGAGGTTCCTTACTTCCATCGATTTTTTGGTCAGTATTTGTATCCCTGGCTTTTTCACAACCAAAGATTCCGATAACTAAAATTCCGAAAATCAGCAGGACAAAATAATGGGTTTTCATATCGGGATTATTTTTCTGTTTTCAGGATGCGCTGAATTGAAGTATGGTTGCTTCTATAAAAAGAATATCCCTAAATAATAGGATTACCTCAGTTTTTGCTGTCTGATTTTTATGGACATACCGGACAATTGAAACAATACCACGATGAGGAACAGCGGCAGATAAATAGCGTAGAACTCATTAAGATGTTTCGCCATCAGTTTATAGAAAAGCGCATGTGCCACAAGCATGGGAAACATGAAATAGGCCAGACGCTGGATGGTCTTCCAGTTCATAGGTCTGAGCTTTTTCACCGAATAATCATTCGATGTGATCAGCATCAGGATGATGAGCAGGGCTGCCAGGAGGCCGATATAATTCGCCAGTCTGAAATTGTCGTATTTCAAGGCAAATCCGCCATCCGGATTTTGATCGAAAAAATATTTCCACATCTGACCTCTCAGATGTACGAAAAGGCCGGCCGCAGAATGATAAAGGGCGATGATACCGCCATATATCCCGATATCTCTTCGGAAATGGGACGAAAGGGGGTACCGGCTTTTCAGCAGGATGTTCGCCGGACCGATGATAAGAGAGAAAGCGATGAGTATTATTCCGATATACCCGGTTAGTTTTACACTAAACGGTATAAAGGTCAAATTTTTCCATAAGAAATGAAAAATGAGCCATGATATCAGTGTCAATCCGATCAACGGCAGGTAATGTTTTTTCAGTCTGTCTCCTATACTATCCATAATTCGTTCGTTTTTAGTTAATTAATGTAATTCCATCCCCGCAAGATCCATCTTTTTGCAAGGGAAAGACGGTTTATTCTGTCAGTACACATTCGACGGCTGAGGTGGGATCAAGACCTGCTCAAAAAGTCTGTTCAACGGCTTTTCACCGTTAGAACTCATGCGCAATCAGGGTTCTAAATTTATAATCCGGTTCAATGATAAGGATTATTTTTTCAATTGGTTCAAATGTAAATATGACTACTGATAACTGACTACTGATAACTGACTACTGAAAACTGACTACTGAAAACTGAAAACTGAAAAATGACTACTGGCTACTGAAAACTAACCACTGACCATCGACTACATATTATAGTAATGTCAGTACACATCCTGGTGATAGATTATGCCAGATTACCGCCGATAATTCATTGGCTGTATGATATCGCCATTTTTCTCTATGCCATAATGGTAGCAGAAATGCGTGCATAACCAGGCGTGTCAATCGGCACAATGCAGGGCCATTCAAGCAGTAAGACGACCGGGATTTACACCCATATAACTCAGGGAGGTTTTGATCAGCTAAAAAGTCCGATGGATAATCTGGATTTATAAAATTTTTGTTAAATTTATTTAGGTAAATTAAAAATGGCTAAGCACATATACGAAATATATGCAACAGGTACGGTTATTCCTCAAATTAGAGGGATAAATGCAATGGGTGTGGTTAGCCACTCGTTGTAGGGCATTTTAGAGAAACTGCATAGCAAATAACAAAATGGATTATTTAGGAAAACATTACGATAGAGAAACATATTATTTTGATATGAAATTGGATAAGTTAGAAAACTTACCTAACTCAAACTGGATATGTTTTATGATTGCTAATGAGCCAATTGACAAAGAATAACGAGAAAAGACTCCATGATTTTTTAAGGTATTCCATAGATAGAGATTTGCTAGAATTCATTGGGCAGGGCGATTTTGGAGGATTTTTGCATTTGACAATGGATGAAATAATAACTGACCTTGAAATAAACCATAATCATCCAGAAATTGAATTGACAACAACAGGAGATAATGACACAGATATAGATAATGGATTTTGGGAGTGTTATGGTGCAACGGCACTACCTGATAGAGCCGATTATGATAAGTTAATAATAATTTGTACGACATTGGATAATGCTAATTACAAGGAGTCATTGAAAAAATTGATTGATAGATTTAATAGTGGTTATTTACCTGATGATGAGTAATTAAATGGATAATATTAATAGCATAAAAACATATGATTCGACCAATATTCAAGAGATTTTGGATATAATTCATGATAAGTTCGTTGATTTAGATTCACTTTACTTTAGTTCAGGTGATTTAGTACTTGATTTAAAGATAGAGGACGTTAATTCAACTGAATACAAAATAAGTAGGCGTTTGTTATTTTTTAAAAGGATTCATTATCCAATTCTTCTCTCAAAACTGATTTTTAAGGGAGTTTCTTCATATAAAATAATTGACGACCATGAGATTGGAATCTACAGTATAAATGATTATTCGTTGAATGATAATCAGTTCACCTTAAATTTCTGTGAGATAACAAGATTAAGAATTGATTTTGAAAATGAGATTAAAATAGAAATTAGTGATTATAAACGACTTGATGAATATGGACCAATATAAACGCCCTACAACATGCGGTCATACGCAATACGGGGGTGGCAGTGTAATTCAGCGTCTGTGGCTCGTTTCAGCCTTTCTGCATCTTGATAGTGAAGTGGCTTCGAAACCCCGTACTGCGCATACCGCTTCAACGTTGTAGGGCATTTTGAGAAACTGCATAGCATATAACAAAATGGATTATTTAGGAAATCATTACGATAGAGAAACATATTATTTTGATATGAATTTGGATAAGTTTGAAAACTTACCTAACTCAAACTGGATATGTTTTATGATTGCTAATGAACCAATTGACAAAGAAAAAGAGAAAAGACTTCAGTGATTTTTTAAGGTATTCCATAGACAGAGATTTGCTAGAATTCATTGGGCAAGGGCATTTCGGAGGATTTTTGCATTTGTCAATAGATGAAATAATAACTGACCTTGAAATAAACCATAATCATCCAGAGATTGAATTAACAACAACAGGAGATAATGACACAGATATTAGACAATGGATTTTGGGAGTGTTTTGGTGCAACGGCACTACCTGATAGAGCCGATTATGATAATTTAATAATAATTTGTACGACTTTGGATAATGCTAATTACAAAGAGATCATTGAAAAAATTGATTGATAGATTTAATAGTGGTTATTTACCTGATGATGAGTAATTAAATCGATAATATTAATAGCATAAAAACATATGATTCGACCAATATTCAAGAGATTTTGGATATAATTCATGATAAGTTCGTTGATTTAGATTCACTTTACTTTAGTTCAGGTGATTTAGTACTTGATTTAAAGATAGAGGACGTTAATTCAACTGAATACAAAATAAGTAGGCGTTTGTTATTTTTTAAAAGGATTCATTATCCAATTCTTCTCTCAAAACTGATTTTTAAGGGAGTTTCTTCATATAAAATAATTGACGACCATGAGATTGGAATCTACAGTATAAATGATTATTCGTTGAATGATAATCAGTTCACCTTAAATTTCTGTGAGATAACAAGATTAAGAATTGATTTTGAAAATGAGATTAAAATAGAAATTAGTGATTATAAACGACTTGATGAATATGGACCAATATAAACGCCCTACAACATGCGGTCATACGCAATACGGGCGGTGGCAGTGTAATTCAGCGTCTGTGGCTCGTTTCAGCCTTTTTGCATCTTGATAGTGAAGTGGCTTCGAAACCCCGTACTGCGCATACCGCTGTCCGTTGTCAGCACATTTTAACCAATAAAGCGACTACTAAAAATACATATTTTTATTAATAATAATTTCTCTTAACATCAGTTTATACGTCTATCTCCTTTGGACAATTCAAACTGATTCAGTAAAATGTGACATCTCAATCGTTTTGGACGCCTCTGAGTTTAGTGATAAAATATCATAAAATTTAATGCTCAAATTATTGGAAACATTTGGACGAGACTGCAGAAACAATGCCGATTTCAGTGAATTTAGCTAATGGAACTCTTTTAAATAGTAATATATCAGGAGAATTTCACTAATGATTTTAAAATAGGCTTAAATTTAGATACGTATTATAAAGATGTTTTATTGCAATTAGATTTTTCAATGGGATTTAATAAAGCAAAAAAAGTAATATCTTTTGGTAACGGAAAAGAATGGCAAAATTATCAAACAACTGAAACACTTGACTGTGGAATAAATATTGGTTATCCAATTATTGATAATTTAATAATACGCAGTGTTCCATTTGGGGGACTTTCATTTTATGGAATATCAATTAGACCATATAATCCGGATTCTGATGAAGTATATGTCGGGTTTTTCGATCCACGATTAAAAATTGGATTGTTTTCAGATTTTAAGCAAATAACAATTGTTGAAAAATATACTAGGATAAATAATGAAGATTATACATATGGAGGTCTCCGAATAAGTATTGGATATTCGATTCCTTTAAAAAAACCGAAATTTGAATATTTTACTGGATCATATTTTTATCTTACACTTGGCTTTCGAGGATTTGGTAAATTACAAAAATAAAAACGCCCTACAATAAATAGGACTCTGAGCGGTTTGCAAAACCCAGCGATGAGTCCATGTTGAACTACACCCGCCGGACTATCAGCAGGCAAGCTATGCACTTAATGACGTTTTTTGTTGTTTTTGTAAATCGGGCAGGCTGAAGATTGCTGGAAGCTTGAAGTTTTTTGTCCCCTATATTGGCTGGAAACAGTTGATATCATCCGGGTTTTAGCTGATTTTGGTATGTGGTGTGCATAGTTTTCCCAGCCCTATCGATATGGTGTAAACCGGGGTTTAAAAAGTTGACGCAAAAAATTCGGGAGAAGTTACCCTGTCCGGTGACCTGATCCTGGGCAAGTCCCTAACCACAACCATCCGGCCTTTCTTGCATACGGGACATTGACAGGGATTAAAGCCTGTGAGACGTTCAAAGCGTTGCAGTCTGGTTTCAGGAGGTTTTTCGTTTTTTATCAGCGTATCGATATCAGGTTTCTTCTCCGGAACAAACTGCAATGCAAGGTTTTTTTTGGTTGTGTGATTGTAAATACCGAAGTACCTGATCTTCACGAAGCGTGATGGAAGAATATGCAGGGTAAAACGGCGCAGGAACTCCACCCCGTCCAGAGTAACTGGCTTTTTAATGGCATTGTCGCGGTAATCTTTGGCCATGAAAGTCACCTTCTCGTGGTGGATGTTTAAAATTCGCTGGTTGGTTATGGCTACACGGTGGGTGTATTGGCCCAGGTATTTTATGACGTGATCAGCACTTGCCAGGGCAGGCTCGCAATGCACCACCCACTTTGATCTATAAGCCTTTTGCACTTTGTCATCAAATAACGACAACTCGTTATTTTTTTTTAAAGCACGTTTGAGGCTGTCGAGGAACTTTCCCTTAAAAGCATCACTAAGCTGGCCAAGCGGATAGATGTAGTTTCCCGAAGGCCCGATGTTCTTCCATTTGCCATCAAGAGTGTAGCCTGCAGATGGGACGATGCAATGAATATGCGGATGGAGCGAGAGGTTCTGGCCCCATGTATGAAGAACCGCCACGGCTCCGCTTTCAACGCCATAATGAGTGTATCCGAATGACCGGAGGGTATGCCATACGGCAGAGAAAAGCAGGCAGTAATACAACCTCTGGTTATGCAGCAAAACTCCATTCAGCTGGTGAGGAACCGTGAATATGATGTGGTAATGTTTCACGGGAAGCGTTCGTTGCATCAGGTCGTCGATCCAAATGGCCTGTTTAGCAGCCTGACATTTGGGACAATGTCGGTCACCACAGCTGTTGTAGCTGTAGTGGACAGTACCACAGGTGTCGCAGACTTCTTCATGCCCGCCCAGAGAAGCCGTACGGCAGCTGGCGATCTTACCCAGCACCTTTTGTTGCAGGGGCGTTAGCCTGACCTTGTCAGAGAGCCGGGAAGCGAAAAGATTTATCGCATCAGCCAGCTCAAACTTTGGCCGCATGCCTTGGATAGTTATAAAGGGTATCCAGGGGACTGTGGGCCTTTACCAACTGGCATTGGGCAATATGCAGGTAGATCATGGTGGTAGTGATCTCTGCGTGACCAAGCAATTCTTTCAGCGTTACGATATTTACGCCCTGTTCCAGCAGGTGGGTGGCATAGCTGTGGCGCAGGGAATGCAGGTTTACTTCTTTGGTAATCGAGGTTTTCTTAAGGTTTTCGCGCATCACCCAGGAGAGTCCACGAACACTGTACCTGCCATCGGGTTCTTTGCCGTTGAACAACCAGATGTGCGGGTTCTCTGCTGCCAGGTACTTTCTCAGCCCAACAGCCATGCTGTCTGCCAGGGGGACTACCCGATCCTTCTTGTATTTGCTTTGCCGGATGTGGATGGTCTTGCGTTCGAAGTCAATATCCGATATTTTCAGGTTGATCACTTCCTGTCCCCGTAAGCCTGCCGAGTATATCAAGGACAGAACCACCCTTTGTTTAAGCAGGGTCGGCGCTGCAAATAGCTCTTTTAGTTCCTGGTGATTGAGAATAACAGGAAGTTTTGTATCTTTCTTCAACGAAGGCAGGGCAATGGCGTTCTTGTTCATACCCAGCAGGCGGTAGTAATAGCGAAGGCCGTAAACCATGTGTTTAAAACTGCTGCGAGAGGGAGATTTGGGATCCCGGGCCAGGGCCACCAGATACTCGTTGATCTCTTCCGGGTCGATCTGTTCGGGCAGCTTCCCGAAATGAAGCACGAACAAGGCAATGCGCCGGATGTAGTTCTGGAGTGTACTTTTACTCTGGCCACGCAAGGTAACCTGCTGATCCAGTTTATGGACAACATGACTAAATTCAGGAACAAGCAATATGGCTTGTTCTACAATGGTAAAACCCGATTTCTTTCTCATAATCTGAAATTTTATTGGTTAAAAAACTCAAATTATGGAAAGAATCGGGTATTTTTAATAGAGCTATCCGCGTAGGCGGATTTAGTTCAACACGCGGTATAGTTAATTGCCGGTGCAGTGCGTATTCGAGCGGCACAGCTCGTATCAAAAGTAGTTGTAACTTGAAAGGAAAGTGCTTCGAAATCGGCAACTAACCATACCGCCAAACGTTAGGCGCAAATAATGAAGAAACTACATACTATATTAATTCTAATTACGCTTGAATTTTTAATAGGATGCACTAAAAAAGCAACTCGAATTGATTTTCATGGGTATTCCATTGGCTCAAAGGTTGATTCATCCTCAATTATCGATTCAGAAGATACTGATACAAAATTCAAGATTTTACATAGTAAATCCTTCCCAAATATTGTTTTAAGAACCTACGCTGATACAGTTATTAGTATTATGGCAAATTTAAATAATGAGGATGATGCTTTGAATCTAATTGAGGAAATAAATACTTCTCTCAACAGGACTTGTGATAGCACCTATTATCCTGTCTCTGCGCAATATTGGGAAGATTATGAATATTCTTGGAAAGATCCATATTATGGAGATATGATACGGTTAGTAAAAAGTAGTAGAATTGGTGAAAATGAGTTCCACTGGTACCTTGAAATAACAAATGATAGTCTTTTTCGGGTATTAGATTTGAGATATGATAAAGATAAATAAGAAATTATCAGCGCCTAATGTATATAGCAAATAGGCGGGACAGTAGTAAATTAAGCAGTAGTAGCCCGCTCCAACTTCATCTTGGTTTGATAGATTTGAAGCCCGTAATCGCCTACTTGCCATATACCAAACGTTGGCAGGCATAATAATGAGCACCACGCGAATTCCAGTTACACAGATCTTATACAACAGAATAAAAATAATAATTGAAATGTTGAACTATTATGAAGACAATTGGAAATATTTTACTCATCATGATTTTAAGCATATTGATTTACTCATGCGAAAAAGAGAAAGATCAAAAGAATGTTAAAACAACAAACTATTTTGATTATGTTGATTTCATAACTGATGGATTAGTGGCATATTATCCATTTAACGGAGATGCTAATGACTCAAGTGGAAACGGATTAAATGGAATACCTAATAATGTATTTTATAGTTCAGATCGATTTGACCAGCCAGGAAAAGCTTGTCGTTTTAATGGAAATGATAGTTACATTGAGATTGGAAATTCTGGGTTGTTAAATGGTAATATATATACGATTTGTTTTTGGTATAGAGCAGATTTAACTGATACATTGCAGCAATCGATTATTTCTAAATCAGATACAGCAAGGTATGGATTTACTATTGGAATATCAAATTCTGGTAATTTCTCTGATTTGGGTTTTGCATATAGGGATAAAATAGGTATTGAGAGTTGGTCATTATTTGGACCAAATTTCAGGGAATGGACTGCAGGAAGTGAAAGGAAATTTGATTTTGTTGCGATTGCATTTAGTGAAACTGATTTTATTGATTATTTTGGAGGTAAAGAAGAAAGTCATAAACCTGCAATATTTTTCAATTCAAACGACAACAGATTGTTTATCGGGAGGAGTGAAAATAGTAGATATAAAAACTATTCAGGTGAGTTAGATGACCTCTTAATATATGACCGTATATTAACATATGAAGAAATTGAAAAATTATATGAATGGAATGTAGAATAAATTACGCCTGCCAACACGCGGTCATAAAACATTGCGCGGATAGTGCCATATTTGAACGCAATAACATTTAATCAACGGTTTAGGGTGCTGATAAGTTTGTGTTTCGAAATGCGCAACGTTTCATAGTGTGCCGAGAAGCAGAACATCGGCAAATATAGTTCTGCATGCTGTATTTGAGATGGTGGAATCCGCTTAGGATGGATGGCCCACCGCTGTCGTCATACAGGTGAGGGCAGCAAACCACCTGGAGGTGCTTTGGTAAAGAGCCAGGGTGCTGAGCGTTTAGGTTAAAACCGATACCATGAGTGTCGGTTGGTATGAATATGGGAGCTGAACACAAGTGAACCCTCGAAGAGGAGTCGAGAAGTTGCCACAACCTGTCAAAAGCTCCGGAGTATGAAACGGAGTGATAAGTTTAGCGGTTACCTGTTTACCGGCTAAACGGCAGGCGTCTTACAGAGGGCAGGAACTATATTCAGGCTCATTTACGGAACTCGGGAACCTGCACGGCAATGATAAGGGAAGGACACAATGGGATCACCCCAGAGGTCATAAACCGAAGTGCTGTGCAGGGACGGATTGCCCCGTAGTAGCGATGAAGCTTCTGTAATGGGAGTGGAGTAAAGGGGGCAAGTTATACAGGATCATAACATGGAACAACTCACAAAGAGGATGACTTTATGGGATGAGACAAAATCGGTACCGGTAAGCAAGGAACAAGTATGGCTTGCTTACAAGAAAGTGCGTTCCAACCATGGAAGCGCAGGGATTGACCAGGTCAGTATGGACGAATACGATACAAGCCGGTCAAAACATCTGTACAAACTATGGAACAGGATGGCATCGGGGAGTTATTTCCCACCAGCGGTCAAAGAGGTTGAGATCCCCAAGAAAGACGGTAAAACCCGAAAGCTTGGTATCCCGACCATCAGCGACCGTGTGGCACAAATGGTAGTGAAGGATTACCTTGAGCCAAGGTTTGAGAAGATATTCAGTTTACATTCGTATGGATACCGACCGGGCAGGAATGCACATCAGGCATTGGAATCGGTCAGGAATAATTGCCGTATGATGGATTGGGTTATTGATCTTGATATTAAAGGGTTCTTCGACAACATTGACCATGCCAAACTGATGCTTGCATTAAAGAAACATGTTAACGAGTCCTGGTGCCTGATGTACATCAAGCGGTGGTTAACAGCGCCTGTGCAAACAAATACCGGGGGACTGGTATTAAAGCAAGGCAAAGGGACACCACAGGGAGGAGTAATCAGCCCATTGTTAGCAAACCTGTTTCTGCATTATGCACTGGACAAATGGTTGGAACATACCCACTCTGCGGTGAGGTATGTGCGTTATGCCGATGATGCCATATTACACTGCAAGAGCAAGGTTCAGGCTGACTATGTGCTTCGTAATCTTGGCAAACGGATGCAACAATGTGGTTTGGAGTTACACCCTGAGAAGACGAAACTTGTTTACTGTAAAGATTACAGGAGGCAAGAAAATCACAAAATGGTGAAATTTGATTTTTTGGGGTATTCATTTCAACCTCGCACAGCGAAGTCGAAGAAAACAGGAAAACTGTTTCTTGGTTTCGACTGTGCTATCAGCATTAGTTCTAAGAAGCGAATTGCAGGGAAAATGAGAGAGATGGACATTGAACACCTGACGCATAATAGCATTGTAGGTGTGGCTCAATATCTGGAACCCTATATCCGGGGTTGGGTCAACTACTATGGTAAGTTCAGGATATGGGAAATGAACCCGGTTTTTCAGCTATTACGGAGGAAGCTTGTAATGTGGGCACGCAAACGGTACAAGCGTTACAAAACGAGTATTAACCGTGCGTATGATTGGTTAAAACGGGTTAAGGAACAGTTTCCGGGTCTGTTTTACCATTGGCGGTTAGGATTCTCGTGATGAAATGCTTAGATTAGTATAACAAGAGCCGGATGAGGGGAGACTTTCAAGTCCGGTTCTGTGAGAGGCTTGGGGTGAAATTCCCCTTGCCTACTCGACCCGCAAAACCGTTGGCAACCATAATAAAAAGACACTTATGCGCATATTGATAAATATTTTAATGATTTTAATTATAATGAGTTGTTCTAATAAACCAAAAAAATATAGCGATTTGACTGATAGTGATTATAAACATGAGTCTGATTCGGTAAATGGCGAGACAATTTATTATAAAAGCGCAGTATCAGAACAGGAGCATCAAGATTTTCTTGACTTAGAAACAAGTGATAAGGATTTCCTTAATAATTGCAGGAGTTTTGCAGATTCGTTGATTAGAGCAAATATCAATGGGAAATCTATTAAAAATTATTCACCAGAGACTCTAGATAAACTGATTGATTTGTACATTGATAATAAATTGAAATGCTCCAAAAACTCATTTGTAAATTCTGTTGGAGTTGCAATGGGAGATTACTTGGTTGAAAAATTAGGAATGACTTGGACGATAGTTGAAGATAAATACGGCAGAGATTATGGAACAACTATTGGAGAGATTAATTTGACTAATTTTCCATTGAATTCAGTTTTAAAAGCGATTGAACAAAAAAGAGAAGGTTCAATGCAGACAATTTATTTAATGACTTTGAAAAATAAGACTGAATTAATTAAATAACAATAAATTACGGTTGCCAATAAATAGGACTCTGAGCGGTTTGCAAAACCCAGCGATGAGTCCATGTTGAACTACACCCGCCGGACTATCAGCAGGTAAGCTATGCACTTAATGACGTTTTTTGTTGTTTTTGGAAATCGGGCAGGTTGAAGATTGCTGGAAGCTTGAAGTTTTTTGTACCCTACATTGGCAGGAAACAGTTGATATCCCTCGGATTTTAGCTGATTTTGGTATGCGGTGTGCATAGTTTTCCCAGCCCTATCAATATGGTGTAAACCGGGGTTTAAAAAGTTGACGCAAAAAATTCGGGAGAAGTTACCCTGTCCGGTGACCTGATCCTGGGCAGTTCCCTAACCACCACCATCCGGCCTTTCTTGCATACAGGACACTGACAGGGATTAATACCCGTGAGACGTTCAAAGCGCTGCAGCCTGGTTTTGGGAGGTACCTTGTCTTTTATCAGGGTGTCAATATCCGGTTTGCTGTCCGGCACAAACTGCAATGCTAGGTTTCTTTTGGCCGTATGATTATAAATGCCGAAGTACCTGATCTTCACAAATCGAGTGGGCAGGATATGCAAGGTAAAACCGCGAATACATGGTCAATATAGCCGCGTTTTCCAGGTATTCATTTCAACCACGCACAGCGAAGTCGAAGAAAACAGGAAAACTGTTTCTTGGGTTCGACTGTGCTATCAGCATTAGTTCTAAGAAGCGAATTGCAGGGAAAATGAGTGAAATGGACATTGAACACCTGACGCATAAAAGCATTGTAGGTGTGGCGCAATATCTGGAGCCGTATATCCGGGGTTGGGTCAACTACTATGGTAAGTTCAGGATATGGGAAATGAACCCGGTTTTTCAGCTATTACGGAGGAGGCTTGTAATGTGGGCACACAAACGGTATAAGCTTACAAAACGAGTATTAACCGTGCGTATGATTGGTTAAAACGGGTTAAGGAACAGTTTCCAGGTCTGTTTTACCATTGGCGGTTAGGATTCTCGTGATGAAATGCTTAGATTAGTATAACAAGAGCCGGATGAGGGGAGACTTTCAAGTCCGGTTCTGTGAGAGGCTTGGGGTGAAATTCCCCTTGCCTACTCGACCCGCCAAACGTTGTGGCCAATTGAAGAAAGCTCAACCAAATTTAATTAAGTAAACTTATTGACATTGTTCCATTATTCGTTAACTTTGCTAAATGAATAAACTGCGTCAACTAATTTATTTTAGGAATTATTTTTGGGACTTTTTCAACACGCAGACTGAGAAAACAAAAGATAAAATCGACTACGTCCTTTTTCTTGTTACCGTTGCTGATAGAATACCAAATAAGTTCTTCGAACAAATAACCGGATACGATAGGGTATTTGCGATTCGTGTTGAATTTGAGAGTAATATTTTCAGGATTTTTTGCTGTTTTGACAAAGGAAATTTAGTAGTATTATTTAATGGGTTTCCAAAGAAAACTCAGAAGGCACCTAAAAAGGAGATAGACAGAGCGGTTAAGATAATGCAGGAGTATTTTGATTACAAAAAGCGGAAAGGAGAAAAAACATGAAAGACTTAACAACATTTGACGAACACCTAGACCAAAGATACGGAAAGGAAGGAACTGAAAGCAGGATCCAATTCGAAATTAAAGCCAAGGCTTTTGCAATAGGAGAAATATTAAGAGACGCAAGAAAGGAAGCTAATATGACACAAGAGGAACTTGCACGGAAGACTGGAACGAAAAAAAGTTTTATATCACGCATAGAAAACGGACACAGCGATATTCAGCTTTCGACATTGTACCGACTGGTTGAGATTGGATTTGGCAAAAAGGTAAACTTGACAATTGGATGATCAAAGATCAACTGGCCACAACATTCGGTAACCATAATTGCCTGGTTATGTGGATATTTTAGGGCTGGAGCATTTAATCGGCAGTGATTTCGGATGAAAGATTTCGTCTCCGAATTCCGGCAATTCCGGCAATTCCGGCAACCGCCAAACGTTGCCAACAAGGCTAGGAAACATCCTACATAAAAGAAATAGACTTAATTTTTAAATAACCAGATTTCTTATTTAAGATATTTGACAAATAATTAAATAAGGATTATCTTTATTTAAAATTTTATCATGAAACAGTTTAAATCTGGACAATATATTAGTCAAGGTTATTATAAGAGCTTTCAACCAGAGTTTATCAATAGACAATTGCTAGTCGATAACATGGAAATATTGCAATTATTAAGCCAAGCCGATAGAGAATTAGGGCGATTGGACATGTATTCTAAATATATTCCCAATATCGAATTGTTTATTAGTATGCATGTATTGAAGGAAGCGACACAGAGCAGCAAAATTGAAGGAACTCAAACAAATATGGACGAAGCTCTTTTAGAAAAAGAGGATTTACCATTAGATAAACGAGACGATTGGGAAGAGGTTCAGAACTACATAAAAGCAATGGAATGGGCTATTGAGCATCTTGAGAAACTGCCTTTTTCATCGCGATTAATAAGAGAAACTCATCGTGTATTACTCCAAGGTGTGCGTGGAGAAAAAAAACAACCTGGTGAATTTCGGATTAGTCAAAACTGGATTGGTGGGGCAACAATAAATGATGCTGTATTTATTCCTCCAGTTCATAGCTCTTTGCCTGATCTAATGAGTGATATTGAGAAATTTATTCATAACGAAGAATTTCATATACCTGAATTACTTAAAATAGGACTGGTTCATTACCAATTTGAAACAATTCACCCTTTTCTTGATGGAAATGGTAGAGTAGGACGATTAATAATTCCGCTTTATTTGGTAAGCAAAGGAATATTACAACGACCAATTTTGTATTTGTCTGATTTTTTTGAACGAAACAGGCAATTATACTATGATAATTTAACAATTGTAAGAGATAAAAATGATTTAGGGCAATGGTATAAATTCTTCCTTGTAGGAGTGATTGAAACAGCTAAAAATGGGATTGTCACTTTTGACAATATCTTACAGCTTCAAAAGAAAATTGATATTGACATACAAAAGTTGGGCAGCCGAGCATTAAAGGCCAAAAAAGTAATTGACTATTTGTATAAAAAACCAATGATAACAGCTGATAAGGTCAGTGAGATTGCTTCGGTTTCAATGCCATCATCGTACAAATTGATTTCAGAATTAGAGAAACTTAATATATTACAAGAAAAGACTGGAGGACAAAGAAGTAGAGTATATGCATTTGATAATTATATAAAACTATTTAGATAAAGCCCAGTTGGCAACATACAATATAAAACAGTTGGGGTTCAGTGGTTTGCGAGGGTTTGGTTCTCGCATCAACATTCTTGTCGGTGGACAAGGACGCAGCCCGAAAACCCAACCGTTTCATAGTGTGCCGAGAAGCAGAACATCGGCAAATATAGTTCTGCATGCTGTAATTGAGATGGTGGAATCCGCTTAGGATGGATGGCCCACCGCTGTCGTCATACAGGTGAAGGCAGCAAACCACCTTAAGGTGATTTGGTAAAGAGCCGTACGGCAACTGGCAATCTTTCCAAGTACTCTTTGTCGCAGGGGTGTTAAGCTTACCCCGGGAGCAAGGCCGTTACCGAAAAGACGTATCGCATCAGCCAGCTCAAAGTTTGGCCGCATGCCGGGGATAGTTATAAAGCGTATCCAGGGGACTGTGGGCCTTGACTAACTGGCATTGAGCAATCCCGACATCCTACGTCATCGGGACAAGTTATGCAGGTAGATCATGGTGGTGGTGATCTCCGAATGGCCAAGCAGTTCCTTAAGCGTTGCGATATTTACGCCCTGTTCCAGTAGATGTGTGGCATACTGACGCAACTATTGAGGGCAAATTAACATCTTATAATATGAGAAAAACAAATTTTTAGTAAATGAAAAGAATAATTATTGTAATATCAGTATTTACATATTTGTTTTCATCTTGTGAAAAACAAAAAATAGATATTGATAAAAATGAGATCGATTATTTCCCTAACACAATTGACTCTTATTGGAAATATGAGAGATATGATAGTTTAACTAATACACTAGATACATTAACAGTTTCGATAACAGCAGATTCTCTGATTTCGGATAATAATTATAAAATATGGGAATATAAATACAATGATAGGTTGGAGAAAATGTATGTCCTACAAAGTAATGATTCAATAAAAATCTATAAAACACCATTAGAACAGATAGACCAATTGTACATTGTTCCATTCGATATGGGTAAAGGTTGGATTAATCCAGATTATAAAGTTGATACAAGTTATATTTCAAAAATTACGAGTATATTGATTGATGAAAACACATATCAAGATGTGGCATTAATCGAACGGAATGCTTATTGTTGCAATGATTATTTGACAGAAAAAATATGGATTAAACCTCAGATTGGGATATTGAAACTAGAAATAAAGCATTTGATATTAGGACCTTATAAAAATGAAACTTGGAGACTGATTGAGAAAGATATTAAATAATGTACGCCACCTAATAAATAGGACTCTGAGCGGTCTGCATTCCGATATCTATCGGAAGAGCGATGAGTCTCCCGTGAAACGGGACAGGCTATGTTGAACTATACCCGCCGGGCTATCAGCTGGCAAACTATGCACTTAATGACGTTTTTTGTTGTTTTTGGAAATCGGGCAGGTTGAAGTTGCTGGAAGTTTGAAGTTTTTCGTCCACTACATTGGCAGGAAACAGTTGATATTATTCGGATTTTTTCTGATTTTGGTATGCAGTGTGCATAGTTTTCCCGGTCCCATCGATAAGGTGTAATTCGAAGTTTAAAAAGTTGACTCGAAAAATTCGGGAGAAGTTACCCTGCCTGGTGACCTGATTCTGGGCAAGTCCCTTAGCACTACCATCCGGCCTTTCTTGCATACAGGACACTGACAGGGATTAATACCCGTGAGACGTTCAAAACGTTGCCGCCGGGTTTCGGGAGGTTCTTTTTCTTTTATCAGGTGTTCGATATCCTGCTTTGGATACGGTGGTGTGAGAGGGTGGAGATACGGACTAAGTTTCGTATCTTACTCTACTCGATTGTTGGCAATAGGTAAACAGAAAGTCCTAACTAACAAAAACAATGAAAATGCAAAAGACGAATTGGCGTAAAATAAGTAAAAGAATTGCAATATCTATATTAACAACTTGCGTTATCTATCTATTAATTTGCTTTGTTCTTATTTACTGGCCGATACCAGAGAAAAAAGAAATTAAAAACTATGATTATAGTTCGATAGAGAAAACTGCAAACAGCTCGGTGCTTGGTGATAAACATTGGATTAAAACTCGGGATGGCTTTGAGCTCTTTTGTAGAATTTATAAGAGTGAGAATAAAGATGTATTGATCTTGATACATGGTTCTGGTTCTGAAAGTAGATATTTGGCGAGTTTAGCCAATTCAATATCAAAATCAAAAATTGCTACCGTGCTGACACCTGATCTGAGAGGTCATGGAGAAAACAGTGGAAAAAGAGGAGATATTGATTATATCGGACAACTTGAAAATGACATCGAGGATTTGATCAGGTACAGTAAGCAAAGTCTCGGTGCGAAACAAATTATTTTAGCAGGGCATTCATCTGGTGGTGGTTTTGTTTTGAGATTTATTGGGAATCCAAAAAATACAAAAGTTGACAAAGCAATTATGCTTGCACCATATTTAGGATATGACGCACCAACTGTTAAACCTAATAGTGGCGGGTGGGTAACTGTGGCTATTAAAAGGATTGTTGGATTGTCAATGTTAAACAAACTCGGAATACGAATGTTGAATGGGCTACCTGTTTTGTTTTTCAATTTGCCTGAAGCTTTTAATGACAAGCTGCAAGTCCCTTCTTACTCGTATCGTATGACAATCAATTTTACTCCTGAGAATTATAGAAAAGATATAAAAAACATATGTATTCCATGTTTAGTTTTAGTAGGAGAACAAGATGAAAGTTTTTATCCAGAACAATTTCCACTTGCATTTGAACCTGCAAATAAGTTTGTTCGGACAGAAATTTTAGATAGTGTGAACCATTTAAGCCTTGTAAGCAGTCAAGAAACATTTGAAAGAATTAAAGAATGGTTGAAAGACGAACAACTTGAAAAAAAGAAAGTTGAGTAGAAAACTACTGCTACCAATAAAATGACTCTGAGCGGTCGAATAGATCCAGCGATGAGTCTCCCGTTTAACGGGACAGGCTGTGTTGAACTACACTTCGACTTAGCTCAGTGCAACCCACCCGCCGTGCTATTTTCTATGTACTTAACTGGTCTTTTTGTTGCTATTGTGGATTGGGCGAGCGGAAGGTTATTAGAAGCAGTGAAGGTTTTTTGCCCTACCTTGGCTGGAAACATGCGATATCATCCGGATTAAAGCTGATTATGCTACCTTGTGAGCATATTTTTCGAGCCCATTCATGTATGTGTTTGGCTTGTCTTAAAAGGTTGTAGGCATTGCCCCATGCATATAACAAAAGGTTTTGTGCAATTGGGGCATGACGTTGAAGCAATCATCGGCAGAGCATATCCAGGCTTTGGTTTCGGCGGACTTAATTCTGCTTTTATATTTTGTACCTTTATATTTCTATTATATAGTTGCGATTTATGTGTGAATACTGAGATAAAGAGAGTAACCTCACCCAATGGAAAGAAAGATTTTGTGCTATTTGTAAGGGATTGTGGTGCAACTACCAACTTTAGTTTGCAAGGTTCCATTCTGAAAAAAGGAAAGCCACTTCCAAAGTCTACCGGTAATGCTATCATCATGGGAAGCGAAAATTATTATCCTGACACAACAGTTACACTATATCCTACCTGGGAAAACAATCAGACGGTATCAATTAACTGTGCTATCAAACCGAAAATATTACGTTTGGAAAAGATAATGGGTGTAACCATTACTATAACAAAAAAAGCAAGTGACCGTACCTCCCCGCCAACCTCTTTCGTTAAGCACAACACGACAGATTCTGTATCAACATTTGTACCTTCCATGCCTGCTGATGATGGCAAATTTGAAGGAACCCTCGTTATTGAAAACGGGGCCTATACGTATAGAAGCAGAATCGTTTACGATGACATCACTCAATTAGAAACAATACGTTTTGAAGTGGATGATAATACGATCAAAGGCAAAGGATCAGGCAAAACCGATATGGATGACATGACATGGTCTTTTGAATGTAAAGGAGTTTTTATTGATTCAATTACTTGTGTCTTGAATATGATGTATTATCCCGAAGACAACAAAAACAATAGCCAACCGGGAAAAGAAAAGTGGATAATTTTAACTGATACTCTAAAACGGTTTAATGAATATGAAAAAGTTGGTAACTATATAAGGGTCAATAATTAGACATAAGATTTCCGAATAATCAATCACTATTGGCCTTTAAAAATTGAAAGTTACCTTTATATCATCCTGGTTTATATGAACGGCGCGGTGGCCGCCAAAATGCCGCGTTCCGCCACAGGCGGACCTGTGGGTAAAAGCCGGGATACTGACCAGAACATCGAGGCGACACATTGAGAAAATTTCGAAAATTGATTCATTAAAATTTGAATGAAAATGCAAGAGCAGAATAGCCAATATCAATTTTTAGAACAAGTGTTTGATTCACTTCAAAACGGGGTTATAGTCGTAGACAAGGATTTACGAATAAAGAAGACTAATAAATGGATGCTTGATAAACTTCAGAGAAACGAAGAACTCACTAATTTGCATTGTTATAGGGCGGTTAAAAATAGTAACATTCCATGCTCAAATTGCCCTGTAATAAAAACCTTCGATTCAGGTAAGTCATATAAAGAAATAATAAAAAACCCTTTCAACGAAGACTCAGATACATTTTACGAGGTTAATACTTCACCGATATTCAGAAAAGATGGAAGGGTTGAATTTGTTATTGAAACCTATGCCGATATTACCGAGCAAAAACAATTTGTTGAAGAAACTGCATTGTTGGCTGATATGCTTAATGCAGCCCCTAATTCAATTACAATTCACGATGAAAAGGGAAATTTCTTGTATGCAAACCAAAAAACTTTTGAAATGCATGGGTATGACCCGGAGGAATACATGGCTCTTACCCTTAAAGAAATAGATGTACCGGAGAGCGCCGATTTGATTCAAAAACGAATGCAATCTATTAAAGAATATGGCTATGGAGCTTTTGAAGTAGAACACTATAGAAAAGATGGTACCAGGATACCACTTGATATATATGCAAAATTGGTTGATTGGAAAGGTTCACCGGCTCTTTTAAGCATTGCCACCGATATTTCTGAACGTAAAAAATGGATAAAAGAATTGGTTTCAGCAAAAAAAATAGCTGAAGTGAGCGAACAGCGGTTAAAACTTGCATCCAACTCAGCAGAACTTGGAATTTGGGACTGGGATGTTATTGAAAATACGATGGTTTGGGATGAACGTATGTTTCAATTATATGGTATCAGGAAAGAAGCATTCGTAAATACAATTGATGCGTGGTTAGACGGGCTACATCCTGATGATAAGGAAAAGGCAGTTTTCGAATCCAATGAAGCTTTAAGGGGCAAAAAACAATTTAACACAACCTTCAGGGTGCTTCATCCTGATGGTAAGGTCTTGTATATCAAAGCTAATGCTTTGGTGTTAAGGAATTCAAAAGGTGAAGCAAAACGAATGATTGGAATTAACCGGGATATTACAGAGGGAAAATTAAATGAGATTGAATTAATCAAAGCCAAAGATAAAGCTGAGCAAAGCGAAGAACGATGGAAAAATTTATTTAAAAACAGTCCTAATGCAATTGCTGTTTATAAAGCCATTGACAATGGAAAAGATTTCGTATTTAAAGATTTTAATCTGACAGCACAGGAAATTGATAAAATAAGTCGCGACCAGGTAATTGAAAAACGCATAAATGAAGTTTTCCCTGCTTCAGTAGAATTCGGTTTTCTTGATGTTTTTAGAAGAGTATGGCAAACAGGGAAAACAGAACGAATGGACGTTACATTTTATAAAGATAGCAGAATCGATGGTTGGCGCGAAAATATTATTTACAAGCTCAATACGGAAGAAATAGTTGCAATATACACCGATGTCACCGCATTCAAACAGGCGGAGGAAGATCTCATCAAAGCCAAAGAAAAAGCTGAAGAAGCCAATCGTTTGAAATCGGAGTTCCTTAAAAATATGTCGCATGAAATTCGTACACCAATGAATGGTATACTTGGTTTTTCAGAAATGCTCGACAAAGAAGACATTACACATGAAAAACGAAAATATTATGCAAGAATTGTACAAAACAGCAGCCACCAACTTTTAAGAATTATCGATGATATTTTAGAAATATCGACGTTGGAAACAAAGCAGGAGAAATCTATTGAAGAACAATTCTGTTTGAATGATCTGATAATGGAACTTTTTTCAATTTTCAACCTAAAAGCAAAGCAACGGAATATTCCAATTTATGTTAAAAAAGAATTTTCTGACAACCAGAGCTATATTGTTTCTGACAGAAGCAAACTCAACAAGATACTAAGCAATCTTTTGGAAAATGCTTTGAAATTCACCGATGAAGGATCCATCGAAATTGGATATTCCCTGAAAGAGAAAAACCTGGTACTTTATGTCAAGGATACTGGTATTGGAATATCACCGCAAAACCGTGAAATCATATTTGAACGGTTTTCGCAAGAAGATAAAGAAATATCAAGAACGCACGGTGGGTTGGGATTAGGCCTGTCTATTTCAAAAGAAAATGCCAAACTTCTTGGGGGTGATATTACATTGGAATCGGAGAAAGGAAAAGGTTCAATATTTTATGTAACCATTCCATTCAAAAAAGTACAAAAATTGAATTCAGGAGCCTCTTATTATTCTGACATTGAAATAAAAACAAGTGAATCAATAACAATTCTAGTGGCCGAAGACGAAGAAGTAAATTACCTGTACATTGAGGCTCTATTTGATGATCTGACGGACAAAAATATTACCCTGATTCATGCAAAAGATGGCAAAGAGGCTGTTGATTTATGCCTGAATAATAAAATTGACCTGGTTTTAATGGACATTAAAATGCCAATAATGGGCGGACTTGAGGCAACTGAAAAGATAAAGGCAAAATTCTCACATCTGCCTATTATCGCCCAAACGGCATATTCAAGTGAAGCTGATAAGCAATTGGCCATTAAGCATGGTTGCGATGATTTTATTTCAAAGCCAATAAATAAAGAAGAATTTTTTGAATTAATATATAAATACCTTATTGTTAAATAATTACCAACCATACAGTGTATAAAACTTTGGTGTTGATGTGGTTATGCTCTCATTCTGCCACGCATCAGGCTTGATGCAGGTCGGGATCGTAGTCCGCCATCCCCAACGATTTCGTCCCGCCAACCGTCAGCAGGCATTGTAGGACACTCACGAAAATTGACAATATTATTCAGAAACTTTAAGATTCTTAGGACTATTAATGCCGCCCGGATTGATTTTTTGTGGATGCAATCAGGGAAATCAGACCAACGCTTCAATTGATACTACAACTGACAATGCTGGTTGCAATTCAAGATGAAGATAGATATATTTATATAAAAATGTAAAAAGATGGTTTCAGATATTCAAAAGGAAAAAGCAGAATTGTTCTTGAAATTTCATCAAGACAAAGAAATCCTGGTTCTGTTAAACTCGTGGGACATCGGAAGTTCTAAATTAATAGAAGCATGCGGCTATAAAGCAATCGCCACAACAAGTATGGGGATAGCTGCCTCTTTAGGTTATCCTGACAGCCAGGTAATACAATTGTCAGAAATGATTGAAGCTATAACGGGGATCGTAAATGGAGTGCAAGTTCCGGTAACAGTGGATATAGAAGCCGGATATGGGAATAATTTAAATGAGATTATTGAGTCGGTTAAAAAGATTATTGCAACAGGAATTGTTGGAATAAACATTGAAGACAGCATTGATTTAAATCCAGTATTAATTGACGAGATGGAATTTTGTGAAAGATTATCAGCTATTCGTGCATTATCCGATTCACTGGGCTTTCATTTAGTGATTAATGCAAGGACTGATTCATTTTATACTTCGTCAGCTTCGCCACTTGAAAAATTATCAGAATCTATAAGGCGTGGCAATAAATACCGTGAAGCTGGTGCCGACTGCATATTTGTTCAGCCTGTATGGGAACCAGAAACGATTTCAACACTGGTTAAGGAAATTAATGCCCCAATAAATATACTTTCAAATCCTGGAATTGGGGCAGGATTTTTACCTCCATCTGTTCGTGAACTGCAGGATTTAGGTGTCGCCCGTTTAAGCCTGGGTTCAAGTTTGATGAAAGCTACGTTAGCTTTAATTAAAAAAGTTGCTAACGAACTATCAGAGAAAGGAACGTACAATATTTTGTTCGATACGCTAACACCACTTCCCGAAGCTGCATTGGCCTATAAAATGGCAATAGGCTTAAATAATTGAAGAATGGCAACTATGACGCGGTATAGATAATTTGAGTTTCCGTGGGTTGCGATGCCAGGGAGCGCACATAAAATTCGTTGTATATTTAAAGAAACCCTCTGCATAACAAGGAACCAGAATACATTTGTATCAAAATCAGGATTAAACGCCCTACAATACACGGCCATAAAACGTTGAGATTTTAGTAGTATGCCAGGCGCATTAATCGTTGCCAGGATATGATCGGTTGATAGGTCCGTAACCCCGAAATCCCCAATATTTTATACCCCATCGATTAGAGGCCAGTTTAAAAAAATTACATTTGAGTATAAAAATAATTAACCTATAAAATGAGCATCTTTAAAATAAGGAAGATTGCTGATGCTTATCTTCCATCAAACAAGAATGCTATTGAACAAGTATATAGCATTTTGAGAATTCACTTTCCTACTGTTAAAGAAGAAAAAATAAGTGAGATTCTCGTACAAATGAAAAATCCCTTAAAGTATCAATTCTCCTCATATTTGTTTGTGGCTGAAGATGGAAGATCTAACGTAAAAGGCTTTGCTATTATGTTTTACATGCCTGACGTAAACTTCTGCTATGTCGATTATATTGCTGTAAAGCCAATTCGAATTTCATCTGGCATTGGGGGAGCCATCTACGAAAGGCTAAGAGAAGAGGCGCAAATGCTGAAATCATTGGGCATTTTTATGGAATGCCTCCCCGATGAAGAGGATTTGTGTAAGGACAATTCCAAAATAAAACAAAATAAATCAAGGCTTGCTTTTTACGAACAATATGGGGCCAGGCCAATTATTGGCACAAAATACGAAACTCCGGTAGACTCCGAAGATGATTGTCCTCCATATCTTGTTTTTGATGATCTGGGAAACGAAGTAGAGCTTAAGGCATCTCAGATGAGAAAAATTATAAGGGCTATTCTGGAACGAAAATATCCAACCTATTGTCCTGAAAATTACATTAGGATGGTTATTGATTCCATAAACGACAGTCCTGTAAAATTACGAGAATTCAAATACATCATAAAAGAAAGACCAATTCACAACAATGATGCTACAAAAAACGAAATTGCACTGATTATCAATGATAAACATGATATACATCATATTAAAGAGAAGGGGTATATTGAATCACCAATTCGGATAAAAAGTATATTAAAAGAGATTGAAAAATTAAATGCTTTTAAAGTTTTACCTTCAAAAGGCTTTCCGGATAAATCAATAACCGACATACACAGTCCAAAATATTTTAATTATTTTAGAACCATTTGCGACAAACTCCCAGAAGGAAAATCAATATATCCGTATGTGTTCCCGGTACGAAATATCACCCGACCACCAAAGGATTACTCCGTACTCGCCGGATATTATTGCATCGACACTTTTACGCCAATCAACAAAAATGCCTTCTTAGCTGCACGATCGGGCGTAAATTGTGCGCTTACAGGAGCTGAATTATTAATGGAAGGCTACCATACTGCATACGCGTTGGTTCGCCCACCCGGACATCATGCTGAGCGAGATGTTTTTGGTGGTTTTTGCTATTTCAACAACTCGTCAATAGCCGCAAATTTTCTTTCAAAATTTGGTAAAATAGCCATTCTGGATATTGACTATCACCATGGTAACGGACATCAGCAAATATTTTATGAGCGCAGCGATGTGCTTACGGTTTCCATTCATGGAAACCCATCTTTTGCGTATCCATACTTTACAGGATTTGCTGATGAAAAAGGGGCTGGAGAAGGGCTTGGGTTTAATCTAAATTATCCGCTTAAAGAAGCTTTAACTGGTGAAGAATATTTGGGTCATCTTAAAAAAGCCATCAAGCAAATCGTAACATTTAAACCTGAATATTTAGTGGTGAGCGTAGGATTCGACCCGGCAAAAGGTGACCCAACAGGAACATGGTCGTTAAACGCAAACGATTTTAAAAACAATGGAGCTGAAATAGGTGTAATACCTTGCCCTATTTTATTTGTACAGGAAGGTGGATATAAAACCAGAACCCTTGGCATCAATGCCAGAAACTTTTTTGAAGGGTATTTATCAACGAGAATAGTGAAGAAACGATGAAAATCGAATAGACTTAATATTTAGAAGGATCAAAAAATAAAGAGAGCACAACAGATTATTTTTGGCAGACGGGTGTCTTAGCTGTTTGAGATGTCAAACCAGTGTTACCACATCCTTCCAGTTTGAAAGGATTTCTATTGGGAATCCCACCCGACCGCATACAAGTGACTGTTAATAAAAAGCTTACAAAAAAACTAACTACGGAACAAATGAAAAAATCTAAATTATTTTTTTCTCTTTTCATAGTGTTTACATTTTTAGTAAACAATTACTCCTATTGCCAACTAGCAACAAATGATGTTGATATTCTTATGGAGAATGCTATCAAAAAATTCAATGTTGCAGGTGCTGCAATTGCTATCGTGAAAGATGGTAATATCATTTACAAAAAAGGTTTTGGGGTAAAATCTATTGAAACAAAACAGCCTGTCAATGATAGTACTAATTTCGCCATTGGTTCAAATAGCAAAGCCTTTACCACGACAGCACTTGCAATTTTAGTGGAAGAAGGGAAACTATCTTGGCGTGATAAAGTGCGAAAGTACCTCCCAGATTTTAAAATGTATAACGATTATGTAACCGAAAACTTTACAATAGAAGATTTATTGACACATCGCAGCGGGCTTGGGCTTGGTGCAGGAGATTTAATGATTTTTCCTGAAGGTTCAGACTTTAACATTCAAGATATTGAAAGTAATTTTCAGTATTTTAAACCTGTATCCGGATTCAGAACGCAATTTGATTATGATAATCTACTTTATATCGTTGCAGGGGAAATCATTGCAAGAACCAGTGGAATGAGTTGGGAAGATTTCGTGCAAAAACGCATTATGATGCCGTTAGAAATGAATGCTTCTTATACCTCCTTAGCAGGAATGAAAGACAAAAGCAATTTATCCTCAGCGCATTCTTCAGAATTAGGAACAATAAAAAAAATAGAGACATTTGGAGATATGATCAATGGAGCTGCAGGGGGAATTTTTTCCAATATTGATGATATGTCAAAATGGATGCTTGTTCAGTTAAATAATGGCAAATATGGAACCGACTTACGATCAAGCCTTTTCTCAGCAGAGAGTCAATACGAAATGTGGAAAATACACACAGTAGAGGATGCAAATCCAGGTCCGAGGTATAATTCTCATTTTCGTGGGTATGGATTGGGGTGGGAACTAGCCGATATCAAAGGAAATTTAAGCGTTTCACATACAGGCGGAATACCTGGAATGCTCTCTGTTGTTACTATGATACCCGATTTGAATTTAGGAATTGTAATTCTCACTAATACGGAAAATGGTGGAGTTGGTGTTTTTTCCGCAGTCAGTCAAACCATCATTGACAGCTATTTGGGACTAGAAGATTTTGGATGGGTTGAAAAATACTACGCGTATTTCAATTCGCAAAAAAACAATGGCGATGATGTAGTAAAAAAAGTATGGGAGACTGTAAAAACGGCAGAGAATACCACCATGAAAAATGAAGATTTGATTGGTGTTTATCAGGATAAATGGTTTGGTAAAATAGAAATATTCCAAAAAGACAAGCAACTCTGGTTTAAATCGTACCGATCTCCAAAACTAACAGGACAAATGCAATTTTACAAAGCAAATACCTTTGCTATAAAGTGGGTGTATGATGATATGAACTGTGATGCTTTTGCAATGTTTTCATTAGATGAAGAAGGCAAGGCTCAGAGCATAAAAATGAAAGGTATCTCCCCCAATATTGACTTTAGTTTTGACTTTCAGGATGTAAACCTCGAAAGATTGAAAGAATAAAAGACATTCAACAGCACCTAAATGAAATTAACAAAACTGTACAACGAATTTTTTAACAGTGAGAAAGCAGGTGGACTGATTTTAGTTTTCGTGACGGTTTTTTCACTTATTCTTGCAAACTCTGCCTGGCAGACAAGCTATATCAATTTTTGGCATTTAGATTTGGGCGGACATAGTATCGTTCATTGGATTAATGACGGATTAATGACTATCTTTTTTCTTCTCATTGGTTTGGAATTGGAACGAGAATTATACCATGGAGAACTTTCCGACGTAAAAAAAGCTTCATTGCCAATTTTCGCAGCGATAGGTGGTATGCTTGTTCCCGCGGGATTATTTTTATTGTTCAACTGCGGGACAGACACACAATCGGGTGCGGGGATTCCAATGGCAACAGACATTGCTTTTGCAATTGGAATTTTATCACTTTTGGGTCATCGTGTTCCGGCTTCACTTAAAATATTTTTGCTGGCTGTTGCAATCGTTGATGACTTAGGAGCAATCATAATAATTGCAATTTTCTACACGACTTCATTAGTATTTACAAATTTGTTTATTGCATTGGGCATTTGGGGGTTGCTTATTATTCTCAATCGACGTAAGGTTTTCAATTTAATACCTTATTTAATTGGTGGTATAGCAATGTGGTATTTTATGCTGCATTCAGGCGTTCACGCTTCAATAACAGGAGTTTTATTGGCGTTAGCCATTCCATTTGGCAACGGTGGGGAGAAATCCCCTTCATTTATTCTTCAACATTTCTTACATAAACCAGTAGCATTTCTAATTCTACCATTGTTTGCACTGGCCAATACCTGCCTTTCAATTGGTGACAGTTGGTTAAGTGGTTTAGGACAAACAAACAGCTTAGGCATTATCACAGGGCTTATAATCGGGAAACCTCTGGGTATTTTGCTCTTTTCATTTATGGGTGTCAGGTTAGGAATTTGTGCATTACCGACTGATTTGAAATGGAAAAATATTATTGGAGCAGGATTTTTAGCCGGTATCGGTTTTACGATGTCTATCTTCATTACACTTCTTGCGTTTGATAATACAGACATCGTAAGCAGTTCAAAAATTGCAATTCTTATCGCTTCCTTTATTGCAGGGACAATTGGTTTTATATTACTAAATCTGACACTTAAAATGCGAGTAGAAAATGACTGAATAATTTAACAACAAAAAAATGCCTGCATATATGTGGTGATAAAACATTGGGATTTAAGTGGTAATGCAAGCGCATCACTTGCAGGCAATTCCGAATATTGAAATCGATTCTTTATTAAAATTGCCACAAACGCCTACGATTAAAAACACTATAAAGGTCTGGAATTTAATAAATCAGGAACCCGGAATTTCTTTACAAAAACTGAATGAGATCAAATGCCCGGTCCTTGTAATTGTCGGCGACTACGATCTGATTTTACCCAATCCGTCTCTATTGATCGTTGAAAATATGCCACATTTATAAATCATATGTTCCGTCAATGGAGCCGCATCAATTATCTCTTGCAATTCGTTTGAGACAATAATATTTTTTAATTTTTATTTAGTATCTCCCAGTGAACAACTTTGTAAGTGGTTCGGTGATATCTACTCTGCATTCAACAAATTCAAAATTGCTCAATGCAATAATGCACAAATCGTTTTTAAGAAATCTATCTATACATGATGAGAAACCATCGATTCCGCCTTCATGAAAAGTACGGTAATCTCCATTCGGGTCAACATACCAACCCAACCCATAATAACTTGGATTAACTGATTTATTCTCCGCAAACATTTGTTCCAACGTGGATTTTTTCAGTAGCGCTTCAGTACGCAATGCCTGGTCAAATAAATATAGATCATGAACAGTAGAAAACATTCCACCAGCAGAATATGCTATTCCGATATCATCAATCGCTGTTGGTACAAGTTTGTTCTCCTTCATCGTATAGCCCTGAGCTGCCAATATATTTTCTGAAAAATTCTTATAGCCGGTATGAGTCATTTTTAATGGGATAAGAATATTTTCCCTCAACACTTGTTCAAAAGTTTGCCCGGTTACTTTTTCTAAAATAAGTCCCAATAAATAATAATTTGTATTACTATACGAGAATTTACTTCCGGGTGTAAACTCTGATTTTACTTCATTTATGCAATTAACAAATTTTAATGGATTGATAGGGTGATGTAAAAAAGCGGGACAGGCTAAATCTGCTTCAGTATAATCTGCAATGCCCGAAGTTTGATGCAATAATTGGTTGAGGGTTATTTTACTTTTGTCAGAATCTATCCCAGGAAAGAAGTCAGACATTGGCTCGTCCAAGGTTATCTGGTGTTTCTCTACTAATTGCATGATTAATACTGCCACAAACGGTTTAGTGATTGAACCAATATTAAATTCAATTTGAGGAGTGTTTATTTTATTTCTCTCTTTGTTTGCATATCCATAGCTTTTGCAGAACACGACATTGCCATTTTGAGCCACCAGGACAGTACCGCTAAATTTCCCCTTATTGACAAGATCTTTCAGATAGGCATCTGCATTTTGTTCAAATGTCTGCGAATAACCAATATGAGATCCAAGGAAAAAGAATGTAAAAGTCAATGTATTAAATATTGTTCTCATTAAAGAAAATTCTAAAGTGCAATGAACATGTGAAACATTGTGGATTGGATTGTTTCTTCACTAAAACTGCTAATCGTAAAAGCAGTCTTTTCCCCGCTTGTGAACCATGAATTCTTTATTTGAAGCGATACAAGTTAATAAATCGCTGAGGATCTGTGGTTTTATTCCAAAACGGTTATCAACAATAGGGGGCTGGTTTCTGCACAGGATGACGGTTGCTCTACATCATCTTAGCTGTTCGTTTGTTTTTTTACCGGCCAGTCATTTTGATTCCTTGCGGCACATCTTACACAGTGTTATTCAATCAATAACTTAGCCGTTTCAATACCTTTTTCAGTGATCACCTGGATGATATAAAATCCTTTTGGATAATCCGCCAGGTTTATGATAACTTTATCACTATGATAAACAAGCACTTTGCGGAAAGTTCCCAATAAGCTGATCATGCAGATCTGTCCGTGGCCTTCGAGGTTTTCCAGGTGTATATAATCTGAAGCAGGATTAGGATAGAAAAGCATTGGTATATCATGTTCATGTATAAAATCAATATGATCTGTAACTGTTACTTCACATGTGTCGCTCCGGTTGTTACTCACCGTCGTTACGATAACTTTCGACTCCCCGGGAGATATTGCATCAACAAGACCCGATAAAGATACTCTTGCAATACTGGTATTGGTGCTTCTCCATTTCACTTTTGGATTTGTGGCATTCTCAGGAAAAACGGTAGCCGTCAGCTGCTCACTATTACCTGTAACAATGGATGTTTCGTGTTTATTCAGCAGTACTGAGCTAACATATATAGCAGAAGAGTTCACGGTGACCACGCAACTGTCTTTTTTCCCGCCATCCAGTGAAACCACGAAGAGTTTTGTCATACCTATTCCCTTTGCTGTTACCAGTCCTGATGAAGATACATCTGCAATATTGATATTGCTGCTGCTCCAGTTCAGCTCCTGGTAACTTGCATCAATGGGCAAAACGGCTGCAGTAAGCTGTTGTGTTTTGCCATTAATTATCACCAGGCTATCATGATCCAGTAATACAGCATTGACGTTTATTCCTGAAACGCTAATATCGCAGGTATCTTTTTTATTCCCCTCGTAGGAAATTGCAAATATTTTGCAGTTTCCGCCCGGAGAGACGGCCTTTACCAAACCGTCTGCCGTCACAGATGCAACAGAAGGATTGCTGCTTTTCCACAGCACATTTTTAATCGTTGCATCTTCGGGAGATACATCGAAACCCAGCTGCAGGGTCGTGCCTGCCACAAGGTCAGCGCTTTCATGGTCCAGGCTTACTGAATTTACATTTACAAGTGTACTGATAACTCCTGATGGTAATGGCTGGGGGGAGCGCGTGGGGCCGAGCACCTGTAACTCCAGGTTATCGTCGATATACAGCCTGTCAATATTCATTTTCCTACTTGTATTGGTGGAAGAAACATGTGTATGATAGACTATAAACTTTTCCTTTCCATCCGGGGAAGTGGTGATGGAGTTATGCCCGGGGCCATAGATGCCGATGCTCTCGTCGCGGTGTATTATGGGATTATCGACTGATTTTGTCCACGGACCTAAGGGCGAAGCAGCGGTTGCGTAGCCGATCCCGTAATAGGGGTTATCCCATGAATTGGCCGAGTAGGTCATGAAATAGGTGTCCTGGTATCTGAAAACAAATGAGCCCTCGTTGGTACGGTTAACACTGCTGTTCGGGTTCTCCCAGGGCTGGGATGCCTGTATGCACTGTACGGCATCTCCTGTAATTGTCAGATCCGTGCCTGAAAGTTGCCTCACGTAAACCAAGCCATAGATATATCCTGAAGCTCCTACCTTATCAAAATATAAGTAGGGTGTAGCATCATCGTCGAAGAAGATATCCGAATCGATGCAGCTATATCCTTCATCAAACCAGGGGGCATACAAATCAGTAAAAGGCCCTGTCGGGGAATCGCTTACTGCGAGGCAGAGCAGCATCCTTCCTTCGTTTGCACCACCTTTGCCTCTGCAGCTGTAGGACATATAGTATTTCCCATTGAATGCTTTAACCTCAGGCGCCCAGTAGGTATCATCGCCCCATGTGGACGGAGTTTCCTGGTATGCATAACCTTCGCTCGTCCAGTTTACAAGATCAACGGATGTCCAGCATAAAAAGCCATCTGAACTGGTTGTTCCATACGCATAATACATACCATTTTCGAAAAACACATATGGATCGGCCAGTGTGATGCCAGGATTGGTATAGCTTGTCTGGGCAAACGCCGATGCCGTTATAAAATAGAAGAGGATTAAGAATACCGTCAGTTTTTTCATTGAACAATTTTTTAAAATTTTTTGTCAAATATAATCAGTAATGTCCGGAAATAATATTTATGAGGGGTTGGCTTTTCGTCCAAGGGATCTGGTCAGCATTGAAGTTACTTCATAAATAAGATTACCATGGCTAAAAATAAGAATTTTACTGGACCGCCGGTTGGGGGGTGCTTCAGAAATAACATTTCATCTGTTCTTTGAGTTAAAACCATGGGGGTAAGTATCACCGAAATATCCATCTTGTAACCTGATAGGAAAGTACCAGCTAATTTGCCACTTTCAATACAATTTTCCGTTATAAGCCATTTTATACATCCATTAAACAGTTTGCAAATATCACACAGTCAACACTATCAAATTATGTACGACCTTCCGTATTACAAAGAAAAAAATGAACAGGTAATTAAAGAATTTATTGCTCAGTATCCATTTGCTTTTATAGCAGGAAGCGATTCAGAAAACAAACCTGTGGCTACACAAGTGCCTGTTTTCATTGAAGAAAAGGATGGCAAAAGGATAGTAAGGGGGCATATTATGAAAAATACAGACCATCATAAAGCCTTCTTGCAGAATGAAAATGTACTCGTAGTTTTCACTGGTCATCACACCTATGTTAGTGGTACCTGGTATAGTAATCCTCATACCCCTTCAACATGGAACTACATGAGCATTCATGCTAAAGGCATTATGCGATTACTGGATGACACAGCATTAGTAGATGTACTTCGAATGACATCCCTGCATTTTGAAAACCAAAATTTACAGTCTGCCACTATTTTTGATAACCTGCCACCAGACTACACAAAAAAATTAATGGAGGCAATTGTGGCTTTTGAAATTGAAATAAAAGAATTGGACACTGTTTTCAAATTAAGCCAAAACAGAGATGCAAAAAGTTATGACAATATAATAGAGCAGCTTAAAGAACAGGGTGAAGCTGGGCAGGTGATTGCTGCAGAGATGAAAAAAAGGACTAAGGAAGTATTTCCTGATGCTAAGGAATAGGATTGCTGACGGTGAAAGAAATGAATTCTAATGAACAGCAAAACGGCTTGATTTTCGTAAGAGAATTCTGGCTCAATTTATGATAGATTACGATCTTGGTTTTACACCACAACAGGGTTACGAACTTAAAAGAATTAACACAGATTACTTTGCAAAATGGTCGGGGAGAAAGCCTGATGATCCCTTTCGAATTACGAAGTGATATCATTCGGTAGTGAAATACAATTTAAAATCGCAAAAGGGGGACAATTCAGGGGTACAATAAAACATACGCCCCTCATTCATAATCGAATAAGGGGCGTATTCAGTAGCCTCACCAGGACTCGAACCTGAATCTGAAGTTTAGGAAACTTCCGTTCTATCCCTTGAACTATGAGGCCGTTAGAGATAGCGGTTGAAAACCGGGGTACAAATATAACAGCTTTTTTGGTACTTATCAATAACACTGCACAGAGCGGGGTTGAAAATTTTTCATTCGCTGAAATTCCGGCTACCGCACGGCACCGCACGCTTGCGGGAGTGCAGTGATTTCTTCCCAAGCCGGATTTATATTCGGAGTTTCCGTATCCGGGTATCTTCACAGATGCAGAAATTTGTCCGGGACGCACGGTGTTTTTTAGCGGATTGTTGCCGATTCTCCAGCCTTTTTTCTATATTTCCGTTATGCAGAATGATTAGATTCTAATCAAAACAGATATGGCAATCTTCGGGAAAAGATGGGAAAAGAAGCATGTGGGCAACGGCAACGATCCGGACAAACAAGATGAGCAATTGCGGAAGACAGGTCCTGATGTGGGCGGGGAGGAAGAGCTTCTGAATGCCTTTCTGAATAAAATCGGAAGTGTGGCCAGGTCACCGGTGCTTTATGAGGAAGATGACAGGACCGGCCAGTTTCCTGTCGCAAGGCCCGGCGAGCTGGCCGAAATTGAGATACCCCCGGCTGTTGAGGAGAAGATTCTTCAGCTTCAGAAGATCACCGGTGCAATTGAAAAGAAAGCCCCTGTACAGGTTGATCTCAGCCGAACCGACTTTTCTACCTTTCTGATTCCCTATTTAACCACCCTTAATCCACAGCAACTGGCTGCCGTGCTTACCACAGACAAGCCTGTAATGGTCATCGCAGGCGCGGGCAGCGGGAAAACACGGGTCATCGTGCACCGTGTCGCATGGCTGATCGAAAACGGCACGGAACCACAATCCATCCTCCTTCTTACCTTCACACGTAAAGCAGCGCGGGAAATGCTCAACAGGGTGGAGACCCTCCTCCATGATGCATCGGCTGGCAAAGTTACCGGGGGTACTTTCCATTCGTTTGCCGCTTTTATCCTGCGGAAATATGCCAATATGCTTAACCTGCCGCCCAACTTCACCATCATCGATGCTGCCGATTCCGAAGATGTGGTCGACCTGATACGCAGCGAGCTGAAGCTGAACACCAAAGACCGAAAATTCCCGAAAAAGGGCCGGATCTTTGATATCATATCCTATTCCCGCAACCGGGGCGAGACCGTATCGCAGGTGATACAAAAATATTACAGCGGACTGATTGATTATATCAAGGATATCGAACTGATCTTTTCCGGCTATACAAAGTACAAGAAAATAAGCCATATCCTCGACTTCGACGATCTAATGGAAGTTCTGCGCGATGCCCTGCGCGACCATGCGCCCTTCAGGCAGATCATTCAAAAACGATACTCTTACGTTATGGTGGACGAGTTCCAGGATACGAACGTGGTCCAGAAGCAGATCATCGATTTTATCGGTGCCGGCCACCGGCGAATCATGGTAGTGGGCGATGACGCACAAAGCATCTACGCCTTCCGGGGAGCCAACTACGAAAATATCCTGCGTTTTCCGGAAACCTACCCGGAATGCGAGGTAGTCAGAATCGAGGAAAATTACCGGAGCAATCAGAAAATCCTTGACTTCACCAACGAGGTGATCAGCCACGCCAGGATCGGGTATAAAAAACGACTGTTCACAAGCAACAGGCACGACGTCCTGCCGGTGGTTCGACGGGTATATAGTGAGGAGGATGAGGCCGTTTTTATCGTCGACAGGATGATGGAACTGATGGAGGAAGGTATCTCTCCCGGTGAACTGGCCGTACTCAACCGGGCCGACTGGCATAACCGGTATATCCAGACGGAGCTCAGCAAACGTCGCATACCTTATGTGGTGGTCGGGGGATTCAAGTTCAATGAAAGGATGCATATCAAGGACGTGATCTCATACCTTAAGCTGACCTACAATCCCTCCGATGCCGTGGCATGGCACCGTGTGCTGAAGTATATCGGGGGGGTCGGGAAGATTACGGCATCAGGTGTTATCGACACGCTCAGGAACTCCGGCGATATGTTTAGCTTTGAAGCGTTCAGCCAGCGTAAATTTTACAACGAACTGCTTGCGCTGGGTCGGATGCTTTCGAAAGCCTCTCAGTCTGAATACAGCCTGACTCAGAAGATTGAAATCATCGGGGATTATTATACCCCCATCCTGAAATCCCGGGAAACAGACTATAAAAACCGGCTACTGGATATTGACGTTCTTCTGGATCTGTCGCGGAAATATAAGGATATGGACCGTTTCCTCTCGGATTTTGCGCTCGACCCTCCATCCAGGCATGTTGCCGATCAGAGCAGGCCGCTCATCGATGAAGGGGAGGAGAAGGGTAAAGTGACGTTGTCAACCGTTCATTCGGCGAAGGGCCTGGAATGGTACGCCGTGTTTGTGCCGCATGCCCTTGACGGGATGTTTCCTTCAAACCGCGCCCTGACTCTTGAAGATATGGAAGAAGAGAGACGACTTTTCTACGTGGCCTGCAGCCGCGCCAAGGAAGAGCTTTATATCACCTTCCCACGGTATCTTTATTCCTACGATGCCTTTTTCCACTTACCTTCAAGGTTTTTACTGGAGATGGATAAAGAGAAATTCGTTTTTACGGATGGCTGATCCTTTAACTTACCTCCGCAGCCACTGTCTCCCAAAGCAAATATGCGTCGACTTCGGTTTTCAGTGAAGCAAACAGCCAGGTCAGAATTGCAGCATCATCGATAAATCCCCCGGGGAGGAAATCAAATATGGCATCAAATGGCGATACCAGATAGGCTAACGCCGAGATAATAAGCAATATCCTCCCGGGCGCAATTTCTCTGTAGCTGCCGTTCGCATAGTCGCATACCATTCTTATAAAGACCTGTACAGGCTCAAGAAGTTTTCCGAGCCTTAGACTATTGTGCGCGATGATCTCTTTTACTTTGGAAAGGAGGGATATCACCTTTTCCGGATCATGCTCTATTGCTTCCGCATCATTGTAAAAATCCCTTAAATAAATTTCTTCCTGCGTATTCATACCTTGTCCTCTTTTTGCAAATATAATAAATACGGATGCGCAATACCGGATTTATTTAAAAGTGATATGAACAAGTTAATAACAGCCTGAGGCTGGAATTGTACGTTTTGCCTTTTGTTCTGATGTCCCGGATATGCAGGCAGAGAGAGACTAATATCTGGCATTGGATATATTAGCTCATATCCGGCGTTGCATTTCAGTGAGGATTTATCTAAATTCGGAAGCAGTAAGAATGCGTCGTAATATAGTCGCCCGACAGGGCATCCATCAAAACCAATACCTATGAAAAGAAGAGTATTCCTGAAAAGTACTGCACTGGCTGCAGGTACGGCTTCATTGTTAAGTCCGGCCGGTAGTTTTGCTTCCCCGTCCCCTGCAGATAAAGCAGGCACATTCAATTTGCTGTATGCCCCGCACCTGGGTATGTTTAAAGAGTCTGCAGGAGAGGATTCCGCCGATCAGATCAAATTTATGTACGACGCAGGCTTCCGGGCTATGGAAGATAACGGAATGAAGGGCCGGAGCATTGAGGAACAGGAGAAGATCGCCTCTGCTATGGCACGCCTGGGGATGAAAATGGGGGTATTTGTCGGGCACACCATATCGTGGAATGAGGCTGGGCTGACGACAGGAAAGAAAGAGTTCAGGGATAAGTTCCTGAAAGAAATCCGTGAATCGGTTGATGTCGCAAAGCGTGTCAACGCCACATGGATGACTGTTGTACCCGGATTTGTGGATATGAGGCAGGAGCATAATTATCAGACAGCAAATGTGGTGGAAGCACTGAGGCAGGCATCGGAAATCCTTGAACCTCACGGACTGGTGATGGTTCTTGAAGCGCTGAATTACATGGATCACCCGGGGCTCTTCCTGAAAAAATCGTCACAGGCCTATGAGGTATGCCGTGCCGTGAACAGCCCGTCGTGCAAGGTTCTGTATGACATTTACCACATGCAGAAACAGGAAGGGAATCTGATCCCAAACATCGACCGCTCATGGGATGAGATCGGATACTTCCAGATCGGCGACAACCCGGGAAGGAAAGAACCTACCACCGGCGAAATCAATTACATGAATGTCTTCAGTCATATTTACAGCAAAAGCAAAGACATGATCCTGGGGATGGAGCACGGGAATTCGCGGAAGGGTAAAGAAGGCGAACAGGCTGTTATTGATGCATACAGAAACGTGGACAGTTTTGTCTAATGCCGTACGGCAGAGGACGTTTTGCCGGTCAAAGCACTTTTGAACTAACCTTCAATCTGTAAGTTACCTTGCGGTTTCACCCTAAACCCCAGTTCCTTTCTTTTTTCAGGAAAAGAAAGGAACCAGAGGGATTCAAGAATGATTTATCCGGGAGTGGCAGCCGGATTCTTTGAACACACCGTCGCCTCAGCGAGCTGTTTTACATGTTTGGAACCCGAAAGGCAACCGCTTTTTTTTATAGGTTTAAGTGGCGCCTGGTATCAGGATAAGGAACCGTGATTATTAGCTTGCAGCATTCATCCTGTCTGGTCAGGCATTGGAAGGTGAACTGCCCGGTACCGGTATTTCAAATACCATATCGACTTTGCCAAGTTCGATTTTCTTCGGTCCGAGTTTCAGATCAGATCCCATCATTTCATCCCAGGTAACTTCTTTTCCCGTATAGGCAGAGATGCGGCCCATAATCCCGGATAGTGTTGACTTGGCGGTAGCCTCTGCCTGGTTGACCGGTGTATTCGTACGGATTGCGGTAACGAGATGGATATGCTCCTGAACGTAAGGACTGATAGCCACCTTGTTGGTAGGCTGTCCATTTTCGTCTTTGGGGTATTCATATTCCCACTGAACGGTTCCGTCGGCATTGTAGATGGTATTCTGGCAGTTGGAAGAGCCTTTCGTGCCATGGATACGTTCTGAAACATTATTTGCGCAATCGTTGATCTGGCGGCACATGCTGTGTACGTGCATGCCGTTTTCATATTCGAAGTCGACACTGAAGTTGTCGTACTGGTCTCCGGTAATCCGCCGTTGCCTGGATCCGAATCCTACAGCCTTTACCGGGAATTTACCGGTGAACCAGTTTATGACGTCGATATTGTGAACATGTTGTTCTACGATATGGTCGCCTGACAGCCAGCACCAGTTCACCCAGTCGCGGACCATAAATTCCATTTCTGTCCATGCCGGGTCCCAGTCGCGGTGCCACAATTTACCCTGGTTCCAGTAGCATTCAGCTGATATGATATCGCCGATGGCACCGTTATAAATTCGTTTGTAGGTGTCGATGTAATCGCGCTGGTGCCTGCGCTGTGTCCCGGTAATAACGCACAATCCAATAGTTTCGGCTTTTTTGGCTGTCGCCATGATGGAGCGGGCACCTACGGGATCGACCGCTACTGGTTTTTCCATGAAGACATGTTTTCTTGCTTCCACGGCAGCGCTGAACATCTCCGGTCTGAAGTAAGGGGGAGTCGCCAGGATGACGAGATCGACATCACTTTCAAGGACTTTTTTATACGCGTCGAAACCAAGAAATACTTTATCATCGGGAACCTCGGCCCCGGCCTTTTCTTTCAGTTCTTTTCTGCAGCCGGCAAGACGATCTTCAAAGAGATCGGCCATGGCAGCGATAGTTAGACCTGTACCTGCAGCAAGAAAGTTGAGTGCAGCACCTGTGCCTCTTCCGCCGCAGCCTATAAGACCAGCCTTTAAGGGTTTGCCTTCGGGGGCCTGGTCGAGAAGGGGCGGCATTCCCGGAGGTACGGCATTTTTCTCACTTGAACATGAATTCAGGACATATCCCATGCCCAGGGCACTGAATGCACTAATTGCAGCTGCATTACCAAAAAACTGGCGCCTGCTGAATGATTTTTTTTCGTTCGTCATGATGGTATATTCTTTTATTTAGAAGTCTGATTTTCCTGTTTATTAACGGTTATTCCGGATCCCGGTTCGCATACGACGCGGAAGCCGACATATATCTGGTCTGAGTACCACCATTTACTTTTCGGCATCTGGGGATCGGTTTTCAACCAGTTTGTAGTATGGGTATAATCCCTGGCGGCACAGCGCAGTTCGCGTGCATCGCTCTTGTAGCACCCTCCCCTTACCACATGTTCTTCAGAGGTGGCTTCGGAGGTGACTTCATACCCCGGCCGGTAAATATCGCTGCAAAATTCTGATACATTACCGAGCATGTTTTTAATTCCGAAGGGATTAGCCGACACGCTTTCAGGCAGAGCTGTTGTACCGCGGCTGTTCTCCTTGTAAATGGCAAATCGGTTTATGAGAGTGGTATCCGTACCAAATAGTTTCTTCCAGAAACCTTCTGAAGTGTATTTACTTGCCTCACCACTAAAGAAATACGCTCCCGTGGTGCCTGCTCTTGCTGCATACTCCCATTCCGATTCGGTGGGCAGCCTGTACGTTTTTCCGGTCTTTTGACTTAGCCACTGGCAGTATACGGTTGCTGCATAATATGACATAGTGATGGCAGGGCGTTTGCCTTTTCCCCATCCCTGGTCAGGAGCTCCCCAGGGTGGAGTTGGTCCTGAAATACCGTCTACCGCTTTTTCAGCTTGTTCTTTTTCACTCATGCGTCCTTCACCGCCTGTTTCACTGAAGAATGCAAGGTACTCATCCCAGCTGACCTCCAGTTCGGCTATAAAGAAAGGCAGTACCTGCACCTCGTGCCTGGGGCCTTCATCATCGTCACGTAATGATTCCGTTTCAGGACTACCCATCATAAACATTCCTCCCGGTACGGCAACCATCTTAAATTTGATCCCTGTACCCGGGATTTTTTCGGTGTAGGACTCAAAGGAGGTAATTACTGCGGCCGCTGAAAATGTGGTATCCGGTTCCTGATCGGATTTACCGAAGCTGACATTTTGAGCATGAACGGTCGTCTCAGAATAATGGCCGACGCCGATATGACAGTTCAGGCAATTCAGGGTTTCTTTGTTGTTATCAAAATAAAGGTGGGCTTCCTGACCTTTTTCTGATAATCCTATAGGAAACAGGTTCTTATGACAGTTCACGCAAGAAGCCTGGAATGTATGATGAACTGCATACTCGGCTTTGGATTTCTCTTCCCAGTTTATAGCGGAGACATCGTAAAACAACGTTCCATATACATCACGTAATCCGGTACGTACTTTTTGCGTGAACTTGGGCATGCCTGAGGGTGGAAGGTGACATTCAATACAGTGCACAACCACACCCCGTTTGTTATCGTAATGTGTGGATCTTTTCCAGCTGGTTATGGCCTGAGGATGTACATTATGGCATGAAGCGCAGAAGGCGTCGGTACTCGTGGCTTCAACAGCTTTCTTCCCGGTAAATATCAGCAGAATGGCGAGAATAAAGCCGGAAAAGAAAAACGTCACGGCTTTTCTTCTGAACCATCTGAAAATGTTTAACATCGTAAGGAAGGTTAGTCGGCGTAAAGAAATAAAATCCTGTCGATGTTTCAAATAAAGCGAAATAATTTAAATAGATTCTTAGTAGAGCCGGAAATAGTTCAGCCTGTAAGAAACAGGCGATATTTTCATAACAAGCCTTCAGAACAGTGCGATAGATGATGCCATGGTAGACAGGATGATAAAAATACGGTAAGCTCTGTCGGGAATAAGCTTCACAAGATAAAATCCACCGATCGCACCGGCAATGATGGGAACCACCATGAAAAGGTCGAAGGTAAGGCTCTGCCTGGTAATGGTTTTCCACACGAAAATATGCAGTGGAACTTTGGAGAGGTTAATAATAAAAAAGAACCAGGCTCCCGTACCAATATATATATTTTTCGGCAGTCTCATCGACAGCAGGTAAAGCGACATGATGGGACCGGCTGCGTTACCGATCATGGTTGAAAATCCTCCGCTAGTGCCAAGAAGTGCTGCAAACCATGGATAATCAGGAACATGTGAATGTTTACTGCTGATATCCTGGTATACCATAAGGAGGATGCCGATGATCACGATGAAGGCAATGAGATGTCTGAATTGCTGATCGTTGATGGCTTTTCCTACGAACATGGCCAGGAGGATGCCACCAAAAGCCCAGGGGAGAAGTTTCAGTACATACTTCCAGTTTGCATGGCGGTTGTAATACAGTACGGCGAAAATATCGGCTACAATGAGCATTGGCAGGACCAGGCCGGTGGATGGTTTGCCGCCAAAGATATTTGCGAATACCGGGACAACGAAAAGACCTGCCCCGGAGAGGCCGGTTTTTGACATGCCAATCAGAATGCCACAAATCATGGCAAGAATCCATTCTAATCCGGTGAGCTGGTAGTCAGGCAGGTTATCTATTACGATCATAGGCAGATGATCAAAGCAATGCTATTCAAAAAGTTGTTCCAGCTGTTTCCGGTCAATATTTTTCAGCGGGTTATTTGAGGTAACAAAGGCTTCTGCTAATTTTGATTTTCTTTCCTGGAGTCTTTGGATTTTTTCTTCGATGCTATCTTCAGAAATAAAGCGGAAGACAAAAACATTCTTATCCTGTCCGATACGGTGAGCCCTGTTTACTGCCTGTTCCTCCGAAGCCGGGTTCCACCAGGGATCGAGGATGAATACATAATCAGCAGCGGTCAGATTCAATCCGACACCACCGGCTTTGAGCGAAATGAGAAACACTTTGCACTCCGGGTTTTCCTGAAAGGCCTTCACAATATCTTCCCGTTTCGTTGAAGCTCCGGTAAGCATGGTATGATGAATTTCAAGATTCCGGATCTCATTTCTCAATAATTCAAGGTGTTGCACAAAAGAAGAAAAAATGAGAACCTTGTGTCCTTCAGAAATAACGCTTTCGACGTTCCTGACGATCTCACTGAATTTGCCCGAATCCTCATGGTAATCACTGTCGACCAGCGATGGATGATTGGCTGCCTGGCGGAGACGTGTCAATCCCTGAAGTACGATGATGGCAGATTTATCTAGTCCCTGTTTATCGATATTCTCGAAAATAGCACGTCGGACGGAAGATTTTTCTTCTTCATAGAATTTTCTCTGTGAATCCGACATGTTGCAATAAATGATCTGGTCTGTCATTTCAGGCAGATCTTTGGCCACCTCCTCCTTGGTGCGTCTGAGGATGAAGGGATGGATGAGTTTTTTAAGTTTCGCTTCGCACTCGGGATTATTTTTTTTCTCTATCGGCGCCACATATTCCCTCCGGAAAAAATTCAGGTTTCCAAGAAGGCCTTCATTCACAAAGTTCATTTGTGACCACAGGTCGGTCAGAGAATTCTCGATGGGCGTGCCGGTTAGTGCAAGACGATGATCACTGTTTAACATAATCATCGCTTTATACAATTTTGATGAGGGATTTTTGATAACCTGGCTTTCATCAAGTATGACATAGTGAAAGTGGAAGCCGGAGAGCAGATCAATATCCTGACGAACTGTATGATAACTTGAGATGATAATATCAAAATCACTGAAAGAAGATATTTTACGACTTCTCTGATTTCCGATATGCAGGCTGACTTTCAGTGAAGGTGCGAAACGGAGGAGTTCGTTTTTCCAGTTATGAACAAGTGAAGCCGGAACGACAACCAGGTTTGTTCCGTTCTCCTGGGAATCGGAAAAAAGATCCTGCTGAATTTGTTTTGGACGGTCGGCTGTAGTTTGATTGAGCTGGCGGTCTTCTTTATTTTTTAAAAGAAGAGTGATGGTCTGGATCGTTTTTCCCAGTCCCATATCGTCGGCGAGGCAACCACCAAGATTGTTTTGTTGAAGATAGTACAGCCATGCATAGCCTTCAAACTGATAAGGTCTAAGGCTGGCTGTCAGAGCTGACGGTACCCTTGTATCTGTAAGTGTTCCCGGGGTATTGAGACGATCCAGGTTTTTAAGAGCCTGACCGCTGACACCTTTTTCCGCTTTTTCGAGGATGAAAAAATGTTGTTTATGAATACTGATCCGGCCTTTTTCCACTTTTCCGAATTCAAAGATTTCCCTCAATCTTCCGAACCACTCAGCCGGGATCACAAAAATTTTCCCGTCGGGCAGACGGAAAGTCCTAATATTATTTAAAATACAATTTCTGAATTCATAAAACTCTATTTGTAAAGTACCGATTTTTACCCAGGCACGGATGTCGAACCAGTCTTCATGTAATTCGCTTGACAACTCCAAAATCACCTTACCGGTATAGTATTCACGGTCTTTAAGGCTGTTTATGAATGTAAATGAAGGATCTTCGAGTTCTTCTGTATTTGTATTTATCCATTCTACAAGATTGTTGGCCTGAGTTTCAAAATCGAGATTGCGGCTTCCTTTCAGCTCATAATTTACCTGGTCGTAGGTGATGAGGCCTAAATCGTTCAACAGTTCATGATAGCGGTTTTCGAATTCTTCATCTCTCGGATACTTATCGAAACGAAAAGTGTCGTTACCCTTATGAAAGTCAACAAAAACTTTTTGTGAGCTGTTGGCCAGAATTTTTCTCTTGTTATAATTGAAGCGAAGTGTAAGGGTGGCATTGTTGTAAAGACCGGTTTCAAGGCTGATCGTTGCAGATTTTTCCGGATGGATATTCCGTATTTCAAAGCCATCCGCAACCACATCAAAATCCCTGATTATGTTTAATGCAAATGTTTTAAAAAATTGATATTCTGATTTTAATGGGATATTAATAAAATCTTTAGTAAAAAATGGACGGACCTTTGTGGCTTCAATATCCCTGATAAAAATGAGGTCGTTGTTAATACGGACAACTGCAGGTTTATTACTCAGGATATCTGTGAATTGATCACGCAATTTCAGCGTGTTTCCATTGTACCTGAGAGCAAGAGAATACCTGGAGGCATCTTCACCTCTCAAGAGATGGATTACAGGCTCAGCCTGAAGATCCTTGATGGTCAGAAAATCCTCATCAAAGATATTCGACCTGCTCTTATCCCGGAGGAACACATTTACTTTCGTCCCTCTAACGGTTTCGAGGATTTTCACGAGCCTTTTTTCAATGTAGGGTCTTATGAACTCAGCAATCTTTTCGTCAGTTACCTTGTTCTGAAATTCCTTTATACTTTTATTTTTTGAAAAAAGGTCAAAGAGTTTTTTATCACTGTATTCATCAACGATCCGGACCACTTCCTTTTCGGTATGGCTTAGTTTAAGGAAACTATCCTCTTCTTCATCAGGGAAAACGGTGTGAACAGACGTATAGAAGATATCGCTCTCCTTTTTTTTCAGGATCAGCGGTATCAGTATAAGTCCCCATATGCGGTGCTCACTCAAGCCCAGTGCAAAAAAGCCGTCAGTCATAGTGAATTGGTTCAACAATGGAAAGCTTGCAAGGTAATTATTTGGGTGGAAGTTTCATCTTCTCAATGGAGATATTCTCTGTCTAAATACTCAGGCTATTGAAATATATTTATATTTGAGTGCCCTTTGTTACGTTAAACCGAACTATGAAAAGAATTTTACGTCTTATCGCATTAGCCCTGTTTCTGTTGGTTATCGGGCCGTCATGTGAATCTCTCGAGGATTGTAAGACCTGTAAACTCGTGGTTTATGAAAACGGCACCAAAATAGACGAGACTACAGGAACAAGATATTGCGGAGATGGGCTTACTGCGAAAGAGGACAGCGAACCAGTAACTGTCGGAAACCGTACCTCGGTTTATGAATGTGAGTGATTCCTTTAACGGAAATGGAAGTAAGCTCAATACCTGATTCCGATAACGGTTACGTCATCGATCTGTTCCAGTTCACTCCTCCATTCCTCGAAGATCGCATCTAGTTTTTTACCCTGCTCGTACATACTGCCATCCTGAATTTCAAGGATCAGCTTTTTGAAGTTTTTACTCAGGAATTTTTTCCGGTTGGGGCCTCCAAACTGATCAACATATCCGTCGGAGAAGGTATAAAACGTATCACCTCTGTCAAGGATGAACTCGGTTAGTGTGAATGGATGCATGGTATCGTGGATTGCTACGGGCATCTTATCGCCTTTAAGTTGAATAAGCTCGTTATCACGCACAATATAAACCGGGTTGTTAGCGCCGGCAAATTCAAGGACGCCTGTATCGTAATGTATGACGCAAACGGTCATGTCCATGCCGTCTTTAACATCTCCCTTACCCACTTCCTGTTTTAAAGAAGCTATAACATTATCTCTCAGCTCATTGAGGATCTGATCCGGTTTGTGTATGCCTCTGTTGTGAACAATTTCATTCAGAAGACTGACCCCCAGCATGCTCATGAAGGCACCGGGGACCCCATGTCCGGTGCAATCGGCAGTGATTATGATCTGGGTGTCATCGAACTCATCCACCCAGTAAAAGTCGCCGCTGACGATATCTCTGGGCTTATATAAAACAAAATGGTCGATCCTGTCACTGAAAAGCTCGAGCGAAGGCAAAATGGCACGTTGGATTCGTTTGGCGTACTCAATGCTGTCGGTGATGTGTTTTTTCTGATAGGCAATCTGATCGCGCTGCATCTCAGCTATATCCCGCTGTTTACTGATCTCTTGGTTCTTGTCTGAGATCAGCTTGTTTTTTTCCTTCAATAGTAGGTTGGCCTTCTTTTTGTTACGATAGTTTACATAAACAAAATAGGCAAGACCAAGTACAAGTAATAACAACAAGGAAACAAACCAGGTAATTAGTTTCTGTTTCTCAATTTCTTCGACCTGCCTGATGATTTTTGCATCCTGGGTTTTAATCAGTTCCTTCTGTGTATTTATTTCTTTTTCTCCGAGGGCGAGATCATGTTTCTTTTCTTCGAGATTATTCTTTAAGTTGTACATTTCTGTCATCTGAAGAGTGATGGTGTCTTTCTGTCTGGAGATTTCGGAAACCTGTCTTTGGAGGACAAGCTGCCTCGCTTGAATATCCTTTTGTTTATTTCTGACCTCAATATCGAGACTGTCAAGACGTGCCTCCTGCAAGGCGATCATACGGCGCTGTTCAGCTATCCTGGTATTCTGTTGTTCGATTATGATCTTTTGCTGCCTTGTAATCTCCTTTTCCTCCTGAAGCTTTTCGTCGGTAATGGTGAAAAGCGCTTCCCAGTCCTCCCTGGTTTTTACCGCCAGGGCCAGGAACATTTCATCAACGCTGAGGCCTTCTTCATTCATGAGTTTTTCATTCACTTCGAACTGTGGTTTGCCCGCTGAAACAACAAAGTTCAGCATGGACTCCCGAAACTCGTATCCTTCACCTATGATAAGGGTATGTTTCCCATGGTTCTTATCAAGGAGGTCGGACATTTTATAGCCTTCATTTTTATTTACATAGAGGACATTTGTCCATTCCAGTTTTTCCGGATCTCTGAAGAGGTAGATCCTTACATGCTTCCCTTGTATAAATTTCCTTGTTTTAGCAATGTTTTCGAGTTCCCAGTAAAGAGTGTCACTGCTACTGAGGACGCCAACGGAAAATTCTTCAGCCGGAAGCGTGACCTCCGAGGGCCAGTGGATATATTTTGAAATATCCATGATATACAATGCCCGGGTTCCGTTATCAAAACCTGACTGGGCATTGGTGATTCCGATGGAAAGCTGGCTTGCGAGAAGGATAAGAAGCAGGATATTTTTCATTGAATTAGCAAGGTTAGTATGTTTGGAAATGTAGAAGGGAAGGCTGGTATTCCTCTTAGTACCCAGCTGCCTGGCCATCCTTTCTTGATTCGGAAGCTCCGTACCATACTTTATTGACTTCATCCCACATAATTGCCTGGTAACCGCCGTATCCTCCCAGGTCCCATTTTACCCGGTGGCCCATTACCATAAGGCGCCGTACCGTTTCAGTGCTGAATCCCGATTCAAGATTTACCCATCCTCCGTCGGTCATTTTCTCTCCGGTTGGTTGCGAAGAATCGGTATGCTGAATTCTTGGAGCATCGCCGGCTTCCTGGAGGTTCATCCCAAAATCGATAAGGTTAACCACGATCTGAACGTGACCCTGGGGTTGCATAGCCCCACCCATCACACCAAAGCTGATCCATGGTCTCCCGTCTTTCGTGATAAAAGACGGAATGATGGTATGAAAAGGCCTTTTCCCGGGCTCAAAAACGTTTTTATGACCCTTTTCGAGGCTAAACAGTTCCCCACGGTCCTGAAGAACGAAACCCAGACCATAGGGTGTCATACCGCTTCCCATGCCACGGTAATTGCTCTGTATTAACGAAACCATATTTCCGTATTGATCTGCAACCGTAAGATAAACCGTTTCGCCCTGCTCCAGTTTACCCGCAGGATAGCTTTTCGCTGCCTTCTCAGGGTTAATAAGTTTACTGCGTTCTTTTGCGTATTCTTTGGAAATGAGTTGCTCAACAGGGACATCGGTGAAGTCGGGATCGGCATAAAATTTTGCCCTGTCCTCATACGCCAGTTTTTTAGCTTCCGTGAAGAGGTGCAGGTATTCGGGGCTGCCAAAGCCCATGCTTTTGATATCGTATAGTTCCAGAATATTCAGGATCTGCAGTGTGGCGATACCCTGACCGTTAGGGGGTAATTCCCACACATCGTACCCCCTGTAATTCGTGGATACCGGTTCCACCCATTCGGAATGGTGAGAGGCCAGGTCTTCATAAGATAGGAAACCTCCCTGGTCCTTCATGTAACGGGCTATGGTTTTTGCGATGTCGCCCTTATAGAACTCATCACGACCCTTGAGCGCTATTTTCTCGAGGGTATTGGCAAGATCCGGATTTTTAAAAACTTCGCCCTTTGCCGGTGTCTTTCCTCCTGGCATGTAGGTTTCGCTGAAACCGGGATACTGTTTTAATACAGCGGCGTTACGGTCCATATAATAGGCGATGAGCTCTGAAACCGGAAAGCCTTCACGAGCATAATTGATAGCCGGTGAAAGGACCTGATCCATGGTAAGGGTGCCGAAACGTTCATGGAGTTCGAACCAGCCGTCAACGCAGCCTGGAACAGAAACCGGAAGAGGACCGACGGGAGGAATGCTTTTGTAGCCATTTTTGATAAAATAATCGAGTGAAAGAGACCTGGGTGAACGTCCGCTCGCATTCAGACCATATAATTTTTTTGATTTAGCATCCCACACAATGGCAAAAAGATCACCGCCAATACCAGATCCAGTTGGTTCTGTCAGGCCCAGCATCGCGTCTACTGCGATGGCCGCATCGATGGCATTCCCGCCTTTTTTCAATATATCAATGCCGACCTGTGTCGCCAGGGGCTGACTTGAAGCTACCATTGCATGTGGTGCAATCACTTCTGACCTTGTGGCAAAACTTTTGCCTGTAATCCTGTCCTGAGCTGAAAGATGTATGCCTGTTCCGAGGACGAGAGCTAGTCCGATCAATATCTTTTGCATGATGGTAGTTTTAAATGTTGATGAAGCCTAAAAGTCACATGATCAGTATCACATTTGAAGATACAAATGCAGGCTTTTAAGACCAAAATGCAATATAAAAAGAAAATGGGTATTAATGCCGCAGGGGCAGCGGATAAACGCTTTTTGTTGTTTTCCGGTTGAGATGAAGAGGTTGTAAGATAAAACCGTAGCGGATTTTACACTCTATCCGACATATCGGTAACCGGGTGTAAAGGACACCGGATACCATCGGCTCAGGGTGCCGTTTAGTGTTAAGAGGATGTGTATAATTGGCTTATTCTCCCTTCAGCTTGTAAACCCTTACCCAATCGATTTCAAGGGCGGAAGGAAGACCTGCTTCACTTGCATTTTGCTTGAGGCTTGCATTGAAGAGCAGGTACATGTCCTGGTCTGGAATACCTGTGGTCTGGACTTTGAAAACCACCTCGTTGATTTTCCATATCAGTCTGCCCGGATGCCATTCAAGACTGTAGATGAAGTAGTCGCTTGTGAATCGCTTTCCGCCGGTTTTACTCATTGATTTTGAAAAGCCTTCCTTGTTCCCGTTTTTCCAAAAGTTACCGGCAAAAACCTTACTATTTTCGTACCTGAAGACATCGACGTGAGGTAGGATCTGATCGGCGAGAAGAGAAAAAGACTGAGTTACCCCTGAGTTTCCGATCTTTACTTTGGCCTTGATCAACCCGTATTTCTGCCTGAAACTTTTTCCGGTATTAATAACTCCCGACGTGAAGTTGAAGTCTCTTTCAGAAAACCCCTGCAGTGGGTTCCATGCCAGACCCTGAGCAGGTTCTCTTCGGGTAAGGATCCTCAGTTTCTTGTCGTAAAATTCGATGTTCTTTCCGTCGGTAAAAAAGTGCTTGTCATCACCCATGACGTAATTCTTGTCGAGGATCTTATCACCATAGAAATAACGGGTGAGCCAGGTTTTCATGTCCAGTTTTCCGGTATCAAAATTGTCCTCGAAAGCAAGATCCCAGCGTTCTATTTCTTTGAACGGATATTTCTTTTTTGTTTTGAAATACCAGATGATCTGTCCCGATTTTTTCAGATCCGAATATTCGTTCTCTGACTTAAATTCGTTAGACAGTGCAAATTTCTTCTTTCCGGAAAGTGACATATAATCCTTGACTTCCCTGAACTTTTCGGAGTTGACAAATTCCTTGAGTTCTTTATATCTCTTTAGTTCGGACGAACCCTCAATACGTAAGTATTCCTTATACGATGATGAATTCAGAAATTTGAAATATTTTTTTACGCTGCTGCTTTTTTTGAGACTGAAAAACTCTTTTTCCTGTGCCGCTTCCTTCGAATTTTTAAATTCCTTGGGCGTCATCTGTGCCTTTGCCCGGCTCAATATGTCGGATTTCACAAATTTCTCGAGTTCCTCATAATGACGGAGGGTTTCGGATTTACTGAAGGACTCGAAATCGATGAGTTGTTTTGAATCTTTTACTTTAAAGTAATTGCGGACGGGTTTGGACTTATCCATGCTATGGAACTCAACAGACTTCCTGTATTCAGGTGTCTGTTTGAACTTCTGTGACATGATCTGCTTCTTTCTGCTGGCAAAATCGGATGAATTCAACTCCTGATCCAGATCGAGGTACCGCTTTAAGACATCTGATTTTTCAAAGGCTATAAAATCATCAAATTCTTTCCTGAGCCTGATGTCAGCTTCTTCAACCTTAGAGGTAGCTGGAAGCATACCAAGGAGAAATTTTAAACCTGCCATTGTAATCGGGTTAATATTTTATGTTATGAGAACGGGAAATTTCCTAAAAAGTTACGGGTCAGGACGAAATAAAAAGCGGCCGATGGTCACTATTAACGCAGAAACGCTATCCTCTCTCTCATCGAAGTACGACTTATCTTCTGCCCCATAACTATTCGTCGCTAAAATGCAAGCAAGGTTGATAAAGATATAAAAAAATGTTGTTGGCTGGCATAACTGGTGTGATTACACAATATTATTGTGGGTAAGATACTCCCAGATGAGATTTTAGAAATTATACCAATAGTAACACAGCAATTCTCCACAATAAAACAACCGGGAAAATTCGCTTTGCATTTAAGAAAAAATCGTTAGTGAATCCTGTAGCCGGAAAATGCTGCTGCACCAATAAATGAAGAACTCGACGCCTTTAGTGATAACTGGATATCATCTCCTTCATTAAGGTAAAGAATAAATTGGTGAGAACGTGCGCCAGCATTATTAAAATTCTGGAATAACGTTTCTAGGATGATACCATTTTTGAAAATTCTAAGTGCCTGATTGGAGGAGGTAAAGTCATAAGTGATATCGAATGAATACAGACCTTCACCATCCGCAGGAACCGTAAATTTACATTCTGAATTATTAAAAACTGTACCAATTTCAAGTTTTGGAGCTTCAAAGGCAAGCCAGGCAGAATCACCGGCACTTATTGTTGATGATGCATTAGTTCTAACCGCCCGGAACGCAATAACCTCAGGTCGCAGACTTACTGTCGAACCCTTACTGATACTAAGGTCGTAACCGTCCAGGCTGATATCCTGGATCTCGTTCGTTGAATCCACATCCATAAAAATGGTGTTCCCGCCTGTAATAGTGAGTGAATTTTTAGTTTTGGTTAAGATCTGCTTATCGGTATTATCAAGGTAAGGACTCAGGTCAATGACTGAAGCCGTCGGGTTTTTAGTGATCTTGAGTTTGTTGTTCAGATCGATCTGGAGATCCTGTTGTTCATTTTCGGGGTCGGCATCGGCATCGTTCACCACATCGCTGAGTGTAATGGCGTTGCCTTTGGAAATCCGAAGGATCTGGCCTTCGAGGGAGAGGACCTGCAGCTCATTTTCCGGGTCTTTGTCTAGGTCTTCTTCACCGGCTGTATTTCCGGCTGATGCTGCATAAAGTGCATACGGGACCGCCAGGAACTGCATCGTTCCCATACTGATGTAACCCTGCCCAAAATCGACTTCTACTTTGAGGTAGTGAGAGGAGGAAGACCAGTCAATAAGGTTGAAATCGTCTTTTTCACCTGCATAGTAAGCACCCTGGCCGATGACGAGGTTGAACAATCCGAATGGATCGGTATTCACAGAATGGGTTTCTGCATATTCCACAATGCCTGTCGGATCGTTGGCAATAATGGAGATTCTGATATTGAGGTTCCTGTTTTTCAGTTCATTGCCAAGATTATCTCTGGCCACAGCCTGGTAATTGATGCCGATAGGCATGTGCTGGGCAAGGACACTTACCGACAACAGGCAGAATATAAAAAATGTAGAGATCTTTTTCATCGTGCTACAACTTTTCAATTTTAAACACTCTGTCCATTTTCCGTATGGAGGAATAAACATGAATGAAATACATCCCTTTGGTGAAACCTGAAAAATTGAGGTATTTATCCTGGGATGTGAGATCGTCGTATTTTCTGGAAATGAGCAACCGTCCCCTGGCATCGAATACTTGCACAAAATACGTGGTCAGTTCCCTGATCCGGAATGACACTGTGAGTTCATCCGCTACCGGGTTGGGGAAAACATCTACGGCATCGAATGGATCCTCGGTAGTGGTTTGGCTTTTATTGATGAGCGATGGCTGTTGAAATCCCTGTGTCAGAAAATGCATATTCCCGAAAATTGTAGAGGAAACGGCCTCCCCCACACTGTACGAAAGATAATAGCCATTTACTTCGTTGCTCAAACCTGAAATGGAAGTCAATGTCCTTGAGATGGTTTGAGCTCCTGCAAAGGAGCTCAGAATAGACAATGTGATGGAAATTATGATATATCTGATTTTCATCCGTCAGCTGTATATGGTTTCCGTGTAAGCCATAAAACCAGAAATCCTTACAGCCAAATGTAAGTAAAATATTGTAAAATAAGCGTTTCGGATATTTTATTTAATATGCTTATAAATTAAGTTTTTCTTCCACGGTTTCGCCTTTATATTCCTTGATAAGATTGATAAACCGATCGAAAAGAAATGCAGTGTCAGTCGGCCCCCCCGACGCTTCCGGATGGAACTGGGTCGAAAAGAAGGGTTTGGTCTTATGAATCATGCCTTCGTTGGTGTTATCATTGAGATTTAGGAACAAGGGTTCCCAGTTTTTAGGAAGTGTATTGTTATTTATGGCAAAGCCGTGGTTTTGGGAGGTGATATATGCTTTGTTTTTTCCTACGCGGATCACGGGCTGATTATGGCTGCGGTGGCCATACTTCAGTTTGTAGGTATCGGCACCTGAGGCGAGAGCCATCAGCTGGTTCCCCAGGCATATACCGAATACAGGCTTGTTTTCTCCAAATGAACGTGTGAGGTTTCGGATGGTGACATCGCACTGTTTCGGATCGCCGGGACCGTTTGAAATAAAGAGGCCGTCATAATCTTCACCAGAAAAATCGTAGTCCCAGGGAACCCGGATGACCGTGGTGTCTCTTTCAAGGAGGTGGCGGATAATGTTGTATTTCACGCCGCAATCGATTAACAGGATTTTATATTTTCCGTTGCCATAAACCGTTTTTTCTCCGATGCTGACCTGTGCCACGAGGTTATCCTCATTCGGGTCGTAGGATTGTACATCCTGATCATCAACGATGATCTTTCCGAGCATGGATCCTTTCTCCCGGAGAATTTTGGTCAGTCGCCGGGTATCGACTCCGAAGATGCCGGGGATGTCATGCTGCTTCAGCCAGTCTCCAAGGCTCTTCTCCGCATTCCAGTGCGAGTATTCTTCGGAATAGTCGGAGATGACCAATCCGGAGATATGGAGCCGGTCGGATTCGAAGAATTTGAGAAGCCCATTTTCCTTTGCCTGCACCGGTACCCCGTAATTCCCGACAAGGGGGTAGGTAAGCACCAGAATCTGCCCTTTATATGACGGGTCGGTCAGGCTCTCCGGGTAACCGGTCATGGCTGTGTTGAATACCACTTCCCCGGCGATGGATCTATCGGCACCAAAGGAGCGGCCTTCGATTGATGTACCGTCTTCAAGTTCAAGTCTGATCTTTTTGTAGTGATTCATAATCAAATTATTTTGTCCCTTTTTCTTCCTTTATTTTTTCTTCAATTATCGTTTCGGCCTGCTCAGGGCCAATGCGTTTAGCTATGATTTTCTTATCCTGATCAAGAAGGTAAATGATGTTTGAACTGTTTACATCAAACGCGTCCCTGTATGAAAAATCATATGGATTCCAGGCATTGATCCAGCCATAGAGTCCGTTGGAAGTCACGAAATCCACCCATTTTTCTTTTCCTTCCACGCCGCCGAGCATATGTACTGCCACCACCTGAAGGCCCTGATCCTTCAGCTTCTGATACACCTGGTAAAGGATTGGGATGGCTTTCTGACAATGTCCGCAGTCTGCCTCCCAAAAATATACGATTAGAAATTTAGCGTTTATGGATGACAGGTTAAAGAAATCGCCAACATATGGGTTTCTTTTCATGGCGGTATCCTCGGCTGCGGCCAGAAAGTGATCGTCAGGAACCTGTACGAGCCTGATATCAGGGGCTTTCTTGCCAATAACGAGAGGATCGATTTTTTTAACTCGCTCTTTCAGCTTGTCGATAAAATCCTCATCCGACCAGGTAGCCTCGGGGATATAGTAATTTTCAGCAATATAGGCGTAAACCGCATCCATCCCTATATACTTGCTTTTGGCATAATAGTTAAACAGTGTAGTCAGCATGTATTTAAAAAGAAGCGTATCAGACCTGGATCTCGCGATCAGCGTATCTACTTCGGCATACACCGAATCCGGCTCGGGATAAACCCAGCGGTCGAGATAAGTCATTAGTTTCTGATTATAAAGAGGAGTCCTGAGCAACCGGACATCAGAGAGGTTGAAGTTATCGAAGTAGTGATTCTTGTAATACCTGGCCTGGAAGGAACTATCGGTGATCATCCCGTTTTCATCCCGCGGTGGTTCCGGAACATCCACATCTTTCATCGATTTCAGAAATACCGAAAGAAAGCTGCCTTTGTTTTTATCAATGATGCTGTTTATATAACCTTTCACCTCGTTGTTTATCCGTTCCAATGCCTGCCTGGCAGCCAGTGAGTCTTCAGTGGCAGGATTACCTTTAAGGATGTCCATGAAAGGTTTGGTTTCATTTCTTTTCTCTGCAATGTAGACAAGGTACTCATAGAACATGGTATTCTCTTCTGAGCCTTTGAACTTTGTATCCCTGGTCATATCGGCAGTATCCGATGTCAGGCTGAATTCCTGGTCCTTTCCGATCAGCATGTCCAGTCTCACCTTTGTTGGGAAATAGATGGTGTACATTCCCTGGGGAAGACTCTTTTTGCCTTTAACAGAGGCGTTTCCTGCACCGTCGGTCAGAAACGTGTCAGCGATCATGATGGTTTCGTTGAAATAATTCCCGAATATCAGGGTGTCATTTGCAAATTCGGGGAGATGAATGCTAATCGTATATTGGGAAAAAGCGAATGCGGGGAAGAGAAGTATGACGATAGAGAGGAGCAAGGATATCTTCATGGTTTTCATAATCCTATGGTTTATTTTGGGACCTTAAACACAGGGGGCTTTTCTGGTAGCCTGGAAGGAAATTAACTTTGCATTCCCATCATACCGGAAAATTCCCGGGTTTACCCCGACAAAGATAAGGGATAAATTTATAACTGATCCATCAGATAAAATAAACTGATAAACATGTTTGTTTAGTATCCGAATGACTGGTTCTGCAACGCTGATTGGTGTTGTTCATCTCGACAAATAGCGGTACATTAGGGCACCTAAATTCGTCTCTTATGCTAAGTCCTGAAGAAGCACAAAAGATCATCAAAAGTGAATTAAGGAAGATCCATTTTCCGGCTTCTCCGACCGACCTTTATGAACCTGTAAAATATATTCTTTCGTGTGGCGGGAAGCGGTTAAGGCCAACTTTGACGCTGCTTGCAGCAGGCCTGTTCACTGATGACGTGAGTCCTGCGATTCCTGCTGCTGTTGGCATCGAGATTTTCCATAATTTTACGCTTCTTCATGATGATCTGATGGACAAAGCCTTAATCCGGCGGGGACATCCGACCGTTCATGTGAAATGGAATCCGGATGTTGCCGTCCTTTCCGGCGATGCCATGTCGATGATGGCATACCGGTACATTGCAGACAGCCCTGAACAGGTACTTGGGCGGATACTGAGGATCTTTATTCGTACCTCGGTCGAAGTATGCGAGGGGCAGATGTTTGATATGGATTTTGAAGGTCGTGATCATGTTTCAGAAGAAGAATATATAACGATGATCGGTTTGAAAACTGCAGTTCTGATTGCAGCGAGTTTACAGATTGGCGCTGTTGCAGCAGGCGCTGGTGATGCGGAATCGGAAGATTTATATGAATACGGAAAGAAACTGGGCATTGCCTTTCAGCTGCAGGATGACTTTCTCGATACATATGGTGACACCGGCACATTTGGAAAGAATATAGGCAACGATATTCTCACCAATAAGAAGACCTTTCTGGCTGTTTCCGCCATGAATCATGCTCCGGGGTCCGACCGGCAGCGGCTTAGGACACTCTATTCAGGAACAGATCAGCCCGGCGAACAAAAAGTACAGGAGGTTAAAGAAATCTTCGACCGCTGTGGTATAAAGGAAATAACACGGGAAAAAATTGAGGAATACTATACCAGCGCCGCCGTTATACTGGATGCTCTTCCAGTAAACGACGAATATAAAAAGGTATTGAAGGACTTCTCCGGGTCGCTTATGTACAGAAATTTCTGATTATAACCGGGAAACCACGTCCTCCTGGCCGTAATCTTTTGCCAGTCGTACCAGTTCTTCATAGATTCCCTGGCTTTTGTAAAACTCTTCTGAAAAGCGGCTTTTAAACCGTTGGCTCAATGCATCGTAATAAATCAAATCCTGCCGCAGCCATCCCGCATATTCCAGTAGTAACCTGTTGGCTTTTTCCGTTGCTCCGCATTCATAATATGTTTCAATGATTCCTGACTGGTGGATGATCTGACTGTCTTTGCCCGGATAAGAGATACCAGACACATAATAATCATACGGCAGTACTTCGTTGGGTGCGAGTTCCATACATCTGTCAAGAATTTCTTCAGCTTTTTTCTTATTTCCGGCCTTGATGAAGGTCTCAGCCAAACGAACAAAGTTTTTTCGAAATCTAATCACTGAAAATGTTCTCTGGGTATAATAATCTATGTTTACACCAGGATGGTTCATATTTCCCCATGTGAATTTCTTCATCAGGTTAGTATAGAGAATGCTTGTGTCAATCCTTCCGAAGTTAAAGAAGTCACGGCCGGGGGTGTTTATAGGAACCACACGGAAGGCAAGACCCTCAAGCTGGAAAAAGTCCTCAAGGCTCAGGGCACCCTGATTTCCTCCTGTCACAAAGTATATCGGTCGTTCCCAGTTAAAAGAAGCCAGAATATCAAGTTGTGCCAGGTTTCCCTTCAGATACTGCCCCTGGGGAATGGTCCATTCCATCGGGTTTTCGAGTTCATGCATATCGGCCTCCTTTACTGTGCCGTTGGCGAGAATCGTAAGACTGTCGACCGGCAATACCAGGTTATTGGCAGGAATGACCGTAATGTCCTCACCACGTACGGTACGCTGGTGGAACTGACTGTTACCGGTTTTAACACCCTGAACGAGCGTGCTCATCCTAAGTTTGCGGGCATCCTTGAGAACGTAGAAGGAATTGTTTACACCTTCGGCATAGTCCTTCTCAGGAAGAGTGAAAGGCAGGGGTTCCGATTCATAATTCTTCATTCTCATCTGGCGTATGTTCCATTCAAGATTAAAGAGCATGAGGTTTACCACCCTGACATCTGTTCTGAATCCTTCCACTTCCTGGACATACCACAGTGGGAAGGTATCGTTATCGCCGTTTGTAAAAAGGATGGCATTCTGAGCGCAGGAGGCGAGATAGTCTTTTGCGATGTCCCTTGCAATATAACGTCCGGAACGGTCGTGATCGTCCCAGTTCTCCCTGGCCATAACCCCGGGAACGGCAAGGAGTGCGATGAGTACGATAAATGAGGCTGTCACCACGCCCTTACGGTAATTTTGCAGGGCATCGTAAATTGCAGCTACGCCAATACCGATCCAGATGGCAAAAGCATAGAATGATCCACTATAGGCATAGTCTCTTTCCCTGGGTTGTAATGGTGTCTGATTTAGATAGATGACAATGGCAATTCCTGTAAAGAAAAATAAAAACAGGACGACAGAAAAATTCTTCATATCCCGGGAAACCTGAAACAACAGCCCTAGCAGGCCAAGGATCAGTGGTAAAAGGTAATACTTGTTCCTTGATTTGCTGTTCCGGTAACTGTCGGGTAGCAGTTCCTGGTTACCGAGCCTGATACTGTCGAGAAATGAGATGCCGCTGATCCAGTTCCCGTGCACATTACTGCCGTCGTACTGTACATCATTCTGCCGGCCTGCGAAATTCCACATAAAATACCTTAGATACATATTACCAAGCTGGTAGTTGACAAAGAATATCACATTATTGAAAAAGCCGGGCTTTTCTTTATTCCCCTGGGCACCCCATTGTTTGTAGGCTTTAATATGATCTGATTCCCGGCTGTACATTCGCGGGAATAGTTTTGCATTTTCGGTATACACAACGTCTAAGTTGCGGTCGGCCACACGATAATTCCCCCTTACCGTGTCCTTAACCCAGGTGGCTTTGCCTTCCTTTAATACCGGGTAACCAGAAGCGTCCCTGCGGATATCATCGGAATAATAATGTCCGAATATCAGCGGTCTCTCACCATATTGCTCACGGTTAAGGTAAGAATAGAGAGCAAACACATTGGAGGGGTCATTTTCATCCATGGGTGGGTTGGATGCGGACCTGATCACGATAAGGGCATAGGAGGAATAACCGATGATGATAACAGTAATACCCGTCAGGATTGTGTTCCATGCAACTTTTCCGCGATGGTGAGTATAGGTAATACCCCAGATGAGCAGCCCGGCAATCAGCAAAGTGTAGAAGATTACTCCGCTGTTATATGGCAGGCCAAAGCTATTTACGAAGGCGAGTTCAAATTTCGAGGCCATGAAAATCAGGCCGTTAATAATGCCGTACATGATCACGCCAAGGATAAGGATGGACACCAGGATCGCTTTGAAAAAACCAGTTCTGGTTACCTTGTACCTGTTGAAGTAATACACAAGTACAATGGCCGGAATAGCCAGAAGATTAAGCAAATGTACACCAATAGAGAGTCCCATGAGGTAGGCGATAAGAATGAGCCAGCGATCGGCATGTTTTTCATGCGAGATGTTCTCCCATTTCAGGATTGCCCAGAATACAATGGCGGTGAACAACGATGAAGTGCCATATACCTCTGCTTCAACTGCTGAAAACCAGAAACTGTCGGAAAATGTATAGGCGAGTGCACCTACGGCAGCACTGCCGAAAATAAGGATAAGATTAAGTTTCGTATATTTTTCCTCAGCGGTGATCACCATTTTTCTGACGAGATGGCTGATCGTCCAGAAAAGAAAGAGGATGGTGAATGCGCTTGCGAGACCCGACATCGCATTGATCATTACCGCAACATGTTCGCGATCTGAAGCAAAGAGTGAGAAAACCCTTCCCATCATAAGGAACAGGGGTGCTCCCGGAGGATGTCCTACCTGCAATTTGTAAGAACTTGCAATAAATTCGCCGCAGTCCCACCAACTGACGGTTGGCTCGAGTGTCAGGAGGTAGGTAATGGCGGCGACGAGAAAGATAAACCAGCCCAGGATTAGATTCCAGCGGTTGTACGTTTTCATGTTTTGCGGTTTGTTTGCACAGGTTGACGGATGACCGGTTGATGTCGGATACACATATTTTCTTCCAGGTTCTGACAGCGTTATACCATTACGGAGTGTATTCTGTCAGTATGTCTTTTTCAACATACCCGGATTGATTCAGAAGCGAATTTAATGTTTTTTTTGGGAAAGAGAATGCGATACCCACATCACACCGTGTATGGTATATTGTGAACATGAATCTGGCAATGCTGTTCTACACCTGTCTACTGCGCATTATTATTTTGCCGGATAGATGAAAGAAGATAACTTTAGCAAAATTTATCCTTGATGAGTGACAATAGTGACTGGAAAAAAAGGTTAGGAATGGTTTATTCTACCAATCCCAAATTCAATTTCGAATACGATGGCAAAGAAGAGGATGTTACGCCGGAGCCTTCCGCTCAAACCCTCTATATCCAGCTCGACAGAAAAAAGAGAAAAGGAAAGGTGGTGACCCTCATCACCGGATTCAGAGGTACATCCGGAGACCTTGAAGCCCTTGGCAAAGAATTAAAGAAAAAATGCGGGACAGGCGGAAGCGCAAAGGAAGGGGAGATCATCATCCAGGGAGATTTCAAAAGTCGGGCAGGTGAACTATTGGGCGCGGAGGGGTATAAGGTAAAGTTCAGGTGAACAAATGAGTTGCCGCTGCTTCTAAGCGAAATCATATATGATTGTTATTGATGAGAAAATTTTTTCTTTTTCTACCATTTCTCCTTCTCTCGTACATTGCGGGGGCTCAGTTTTATGAGTATGGGCAGGATCCCGCATCGGTAAAATGGAAATCGCTGGACAGCCAGTATTTTAAAGTGATCTTTCCGGAAGGGTTGGAAAGTTCGGCAGGACGAATTTTGTTGCTTCTTGAAGGATATTACAATGAGAACAGTGCACAATTGGATCACCGTCCGGGAAAAATTCCAATCATTCTGCACAACAGTCCGGTCGTCTCAAACGGATTTGTTATCTGGGCTCCGAAAAGATCGGAGTTCTTTATGTATCCCGATATAAACGGTTACAGTCAGGACTGGTATGATCAACTGGCCCTCCATGAATTTCGCCATATTGTACAGGTTGACAAGCTCAGGCAGGGATTTACAAAGGCGCTGACTGTACTTTTAGGTGAACAGGGCATAGGCCCGACGGCCGGGATGCTCCCTTTCTGGTTTTTAGAAGGCGATGCCGTATATGCCGAAACCAGTCTTTCGGGGTCGGGGAGAGGTCGGCTACCGTCGTTTGAGATGGAGATCAAGGCTCAAATGTTGAGCGAAAAAAAATGGTACGGCTATTCCAAATCATACCTTGGTTCTTACCGCGATTATGTGCCCGATTATTATCGGTACGGTTACCAAATGGTGACTTTTGCACGATATAAGTACGGTAAAGACATCTGGTCCGGGGCGCTTGACTATGTGGGAACACATCCATACATGATCAATCCCCTACACATATATCTTCATCGGGAAACCGGCACCGGGAAGCAGGGCCTCTATCAAAATACGATGGAATTTCTAAAGGAGCACTGGGTGGAAACAGCTGCTCAGCGTAAAATTGAAGATCCGGTACTTATTAACCGGAGGAATAATCAGACGTATACCTCATGGAAGTCACCCAGGCTGCTCCCCGATTCTTCCATAATAGCTGTAAAATCCGGACTGGATTTTATCCAGACATTTGTGCGTGTTTACCCCGGGGGTCGTGAGACCCGCCTGTTCACACCTGGAAGGCTGAATTCCGGGCGAATCGATGTACACGGTACGAGAATCGTATGGGACGAATTTGTAAATGATGTCAGGTGGGGCAATCGTAGCTATTCGATCCTCAGAGAATACAATTTTGAAAATGGTAAAAGCAGAACGATCACCCGTAAATCACGCTTCTCATCGCCGGCATATTCCCTTTCCGGCGATACGATAATTACGGTTGAAACTACGCTGAACAATATTTTTAACCTGGTCTTTGTTTCACCGGCCGATGGGAAGATTTTAGCCCGTGTTCCATCACCGGGAAATATTCAACTTCAGAGCCCGGTCCTTGTTGGCCATACGGGACAGATTGCTGCTGTCGGTGTGGAGGAACACGGGAAAAGGCTTTTACTCTACGATCCCGTGCGGGCTGAATGGAAAGATCTCCTCCCTGTGTCATTCGTCAATATTTCCGATCCCGAACCGGCCGGAGACTATATAGTCTTTAACGGCAGCTTTGAAGGTGTTGATGATATCTATGCCATCAATCTTAAGGATGGCAGACTAAAGAAAGTTACAGATTCCAGATTTGGCGCTTTTGAACCTTCCGTGGATGAGGCATCCAATCAGATGGCCTGGGCGGATTATACTTCCCTGGGCTACAATGTCGCCCTCAGGAAACTTGACAGTCTGGATTTTAGTAATGTCGAGACAAAAAAGCCCATTACTGAACAACCGTTCTTCAGTTATGGTGATTCCTCAGCAAGGCATCTGCCGCCGTTTGTTCCTTCAAGTGTTGATTCGCTTCCGCAAGCACGCAGTTACAGCCGGGCCGGTCATCTGTTTCATTTTCACAGCTGGTCCCCTTTCTGGTTTGACTACACCAATCCCAATATCGATCATCCTTCTGTAAGCCCTGGCATAACGCTGTTATCGCAAAACCTGCTTAGTACTGCGGTCACGAGCATTGGCTATGAATACAGGGCCGGTGAAAATTACCTGCATACGAATTTTATTTACAAAGGCTGGGTACCTGTCATTGATCTGTCGGCAAGCTATGGTGGTTTTCCATCGATCTACCTTAAAGACAAAGTTCCCCTTCCAACAAAGGTAAATACGAACATGACCTACGCACTGAAAACTTATGTGCCACTCAGCTTCAATACCGGCAAGATTTTCAGTGGGGCGCAGCCATCGCTGAGGATCAGTTATTCAGGGTCTTATTTTTATTCGGAGTCGAAAAAGGATTATAAACCTGGTGTGATATATGTTGAGCCCCGTCTTTATCTTTATGGTTATCTGCGCCCCTCAGTCCGCGATATCCAGCCAAGAATGGGTCTGACTCTTGACGGCAGCGCTCTGACAACACCGGCTGACAACACCTACCTTGGATCATGGGAAGTGTACCGGACGAGTATCTATCTTCCGGGTATAATGAAGCATGACGGATTAAAAGCCTCCTTCGCATATCAAAAACAGCATCCCAGGATTTATCATTTTCTGAATTCAGTAAGCTTCCCAAGGGGTTATTCTGACCTCATAGCTCATGATATAAGGCGATTTTCACTTGATTATGTTTTTCCTGTCGCATACCCCGACATGGATATTGCCGGGATATTTTTCCTGAAACGGATCCGGGCCGACCTCTTTGCTGATATTATGCAGGGTAAGTCGATTTACAGGCCGACAGAAAATGGCAATGAAGTTTTTGATGCCACCTACCGGAGTTTCGGAGCGGAGTTTTATATTGACTATCATGTTTTTCGTTTGCTCTTTCCGCTTGAATCGGGCATCCGTATATCGTACCTTCAAAATGAAGACCGGTATACTGTGGAGGGGATTTTTTCGGTGAACCTGGGGGCCTTTTAAGGCTATGCTATCATTGGGCCACGAATTCGTATGTTATGATGGCCTGTTGGTTTGCCGGAGCAGAAAAGTCGCCCGTAAAGACCGTACGTCGTGCGTATTTTTCCGCCACTTCCGACAGACAGTCGGGGTCCAGTGAAGCACTCACCACCGAGGGCTTTGCACTTGTAACATTACCCATCTGATCAACCGTCACGTGGACATCGACAATGCCATTCCCCATGCATTTATATACCGGTACCGGGAGATCCAAAGCAGAACGGTCGAGCGGCGCTACCAGAAATTTGTAGGTGATATGAGTGGGTCCATGGTATTCTTCGCCCTTTTTCTTTTCATCTTTGGGCGTATTGACAGGTACCACCTCGCCTTGATCCAGCAATTTCCGTATTTTTTCCTGTTCCTTAAGGTAGTCGTCACTTCGGGATTCTTCCAACTGTTTTTCCACTTCTTTAACATAATCCTCCGTACTGATCTTCTTATCCAGGTCCTTTGAAATGTTGACAGCCCTGTTGCTCTCTCTCATCTGATTGTCGAGAAGTTTTTGGTAGTACGCTTCTTCCTCCTTTAATTTCTCTTCAGCAGCGATCTCTTCGGGAGTTTTATCCGCCTGTTGCGAAAAATCGATGTAAACGTCCAGATCCACTACAGTATTTAATTTATGAATCTTTACAATCAGAAACATCAGAAGTATAAGCATATGAAAAGCCAGGGTCCCGAGCAAACCGATTTTATGCTCCTCATAGAAACGCCGGAAAGAAAAGGGTCTGTCTAAAACGCTGTTGAAAATCTCTTCTGTGTTTTTCACCATTAACATCGATTCTGTTATGCAAATTTAATACGAATAAACGTTGTTGGAAATTATACGGCAGATGTAATTTAAAGATGCAGCAAATAAACGGAGATTCATCCAGCTTCTGTCAGCGGAAGTTTGCCTCAGGGTGATCCTCCCGGGACCGTTTTTTCCCTCATCATGACAACGCGGTAACGAGACGGCTCAGACGATGGAATTGGTATAGTCGGCGATGGCCTTAACGTCCTGTTCCATCATACATTTGAAGTGTTTTTTTGGACACTGCTGAAAGCCGATCTTGGTACAGGGCCGGCAGGAGAGATGCTCAACACCGAACATCCTTGAAGCCGGATCCGGCTGATACGGATACATTCCGAATTCCGGAATTGTATTTCCCCAAATGGATATGATCTTTTTGCCATAGGCGGCGGCAATATGCATCAGTCCGGTATCGTGGGTGATCACAGCTTCCGACATATCAACCACTCTTGCAGAATGATCCAGGCTCACCTTCCCGGCCAGATTAACGATGTCAGATTTTTTGCTCAGTGTCACTATTTCTTCTGCTTCTTTAACATCACCGGGACCGCCGAGGATGACAGCCGGTAGTTTGAGCCTGTCGATGAGCAGTGCCAGTTTTTCGGCCGGCATTTTTTTCGTATAATGCTGTGCACCGATCACCAGTGATATAAAACGTGGGGGCAGACTGCCTGTTTCAGGTACAGAGAATGCAGATTTGTCTTCTCCTGGAAAATAATCCAGGCCTTTCCGGTCGTTTTCGACGTTAAATGCGGAGAGCGTTTCGAGATACCTGTCGACAATATGTTTATCGGGGAGCCGGTCGATCTTGAAGTTGACCATCAGCCATTTGGCATAATTCAGTTTATCGAATGAAAATGAGAGCATCCGGAGTCTGTTCTTGATCCTTTGCGTCCTGAAATTATGATGGAGATCGATGATATAGTCGATATGACTTTCCCTTATCTGAGCGATGATTTCATTGAGGTTACCGTCGTAAAGCCAAAGTTTATCGATGTGTGGGTTGTTTTCGAGGAGTCCGGCGTATTTTTTTTTAGTAAGGTAGTGAAGTTCAGCATCTTGTACCTGTTCCTTCAGACACCGGATTACTGGTGTGGTGAGTACAATATCACCGATAGAGCTGAATCGTATAATGAGAAATTTAACCAATACAAGTGAATTACAGCGATTTAATGAAGATAAGCACAGCAAGCCAGTACTGGTCGCTTTCAGGATTTTGTCTGGACAGAAGGCCCGCTCCACGTTCATGGGACAAAATGCCGGGGCCAAATAAGTTGAGAAATTTTTTATTCGTGTCCAAAAACATCTCCTTAACATAAGCGGCTTCACTACCGGAAGTCGCAACAAACAAGGGTTTTGAAATATGTGATGCCAGTTGTTCGATCTCCATCCCGGGTTTAAAATATTCACCCGGGCTAAATGCCATAATTGCTTTCACTTCAGGATTATCGAGGCCTGCGATAAGGCAAAGTGAAGCGGATGCAGAACTTCCAAGAAGGATAACGGGCTGGCTGCTAAGATTGTATGCATACTGAATAGCGGCTTCAATATCTTTTACCGACCGTAGCAGGCTGGTGTTAAATCCTTCCCGGAGTGCTCTTTTTGCCGTTTCATTTTCAACGAATCCAAATTTATCTCCCGATCTGAGATCAACAGCGAGGCAGTTATAGTTCATTTTGGCATACCTTCCGGCGATACTGTCATATTCACCCCGGCTTGAATATTCGGTATGAAAAAGGAGGATATAGGGATTGGTTTTTTTGGAGTAGTAATGATCGGCAGTAATGATAAGGCCATCGGAAGCAGCAAAGGTGACCAGGGTTTTCCTGATGATCAACTGTGCCTTTGCAGGCAATACAATGGAAAACAGAATCGCTGCGGCAACAAGTGCTTTGGCAATTCTACCGGACACGCTGCTCCGGATATGATCAGGAGACTTCTGCGAGAACAATAATATTGTTGGCTTTTGCTTCAATGACACCACCCTCAATGTCGAAAAAAGTTGTTTTGTCCTCAGGATCAATAATCTTCACCTGCCCCACTTCGAGGGTTGAGATGATGGGTGCATGGTTTTTGAGGATCTCAAATGAGCCCAGGGAACCAGGTACCTGAATAAGCTTCACTTCTCCTGAGAATAGCTTCTTTTCCGGTGTTATAATTTCGAGATACATATTTCACAAATTACTGCATTTGTTTACCGGATATTCCGAAGCGACCCGGTTTTATTGGTGACCAGTCAGGAAATTTGGTTCCGGACCGGAAGCTTACCTTGTTTCAGCAAGCATTTTTTCTCCTCTCTCGATGGCTTCTTCAATGGTACCCACCAGGTTAAATGCTGCTTCAGGATACTGATCAACTTCGCCATCCATGATCATATTAAAACCTTTGATGGTATCTTCGATAGAAACGAGTGTGCCAGGGATACCGGTGAACTGTTCAGCCACATGGAAGGGTTGTGAGAGGAATCTCTGCACTCTTCGTGCACGGTGTACTACCAGTTTATCTTCTTCCGATAATTCATCCATACCAAGGATGGCAATGATATCCTGCAATTCGGTGTATCGCTGAAGAAGTTCTTTTATCTTCTGGGCGGTTTCATAATGTTCTTTACCGACGATTTCAGGGGAGAGGATTCTCGATGTGGAGTCCAGCGGATCAACGGCAGGATAAATACCCAGTGATGAGATCTTGCGGCTGAGTACCGTTGTAGCATCCAGGTGTGCAAACGTTGTTGCCGGAGCAGGGTCGGTCAGGTCATCTGCAGGTACGTAAATTGCCTGCACGGAAGTGATCGATCCACGTCTTGTTGAGGTTATGCGTTCCTGCATCTGTCCCATCTCCGTGGCTAGTGTTGGCTGGTATCCCACAGCTGAGGGCATACGGCCGAGCAAGGCTGATACTTCCGATCCGGCTTGAGTGAAACGGAAAATATTATCAACGAAGAACAGGATGTCCCTTCCTCCGCTTTTTTCATCACCATCACGGAATGCTTCAGCGACGGTAAGTCCTGACAATGCGACTGTAGCACGTGCTCCGGGGGGTTCATTCATCTGTCCGAAAACAAGCGTAGCCTGAGATTCCTTCAATTCCTCCTTATCGATCTTACTGAGGTCCCATCCGCCTTTTTCCATGCTCTTCATAAATTCATCGCCATACCTGATCACGCCCGACTCGATCATTTCGCGCAACAGGTCGTTACCTTCCCTGGTCCGTTCACCAACACCTGCAAATACCGAAAGTCCGGAATACCGTTTCGCAATATTGTTAATCAGTTCCATAATGATAACGGTCTTTCCGACACCGGCGCCTCCGAAGAGACCAATCTTCCCTCCCTTGACATAAGGTTCAAGAAGGTCGATCACCTTAATACCTGTGAAGAGCACCTCAGATTCCGTAGAGAGATTTTCCAGCTTTGGTGGTTCGGTATGCACCGAGTACCCTTCTTTTGCATCCACAGCACCAATACCGTCAATCGCTTCCCCGACAACATTTAAAAGCCGTCCACGAACCTTTTCGCCTACAGGCATCTTGATGGGTGCAGCGGTGGAAACAACTTTCATTCCCCTCTGTAAACCATCGGTAGAGTCCATGGCGATTGTCCTTACGGTATGCTCACCGATATGTTGCTGGCATTCTATAACCAGTTTGCTGCCATCGGCCCTTGCAATTGTTAATGCATCATGAATGTTTGGAAGTTCGTCCCCGGTCTTTTCAAAACTTACGTCCACAACCGGACCAATTACCTGAATAACTTCTCCAATATTTTCAGACATCTATTTTATTTTTAGATAATGCGTGTAATTTTAAGAAGACAAATTTAATATTTTTTGAAAAACAATACGTGTAATTTTAAAAGAAGCAGGAAAAATTGAACCGGAGTTATCATATTACCCCGTGGACGGGTTGATATTTTATACTTATTCCAAATAATCAGAAATGTACATGCATTCAAGGGGAGCAATACTACGTCACGTTCATGCGTTTCAAAATGCGTTGATAAAAACATCACATGCCGGGGCTTCTCGCAAGGCAGGTTTATTACATTTGTAGTAAATGATCTTCTGGTATCTGAGTAAATATTGAGAAGTGGAACGGTATTGGATTAATATTCCCTGCATGTATACACAGTCAAAGGTCACAAAATGATTTTCCAATGAAAAAAATACTTGTCGTTATTATTTTGTTTTTCCCGTTACTTGCCTCTGCCCAGTTTGAACGGATTGGTGGTGGCCTTGCTTTTTCTTCGGGAGTGGATTATAACTATCACCGGACCGGTAATCCGGGCATCTGGATAAAACCGTATATTGAGGTGTTTCCAAAAACATACTTCGTCCCTTCTCTGACGCTTTACAACCGATTTAAGAAGTCGACCTTTACCGAGGTGATCAAAAACTATATGTTTCACGGTGATATTGATATTCAATACCAGGTGTTCACACAGGATGAAATCAAAATTGTAATTTTGGGGGGGCTGAATGCCACAGGTCTGATCTCACGGTACGAACTGCTTGTGGATACCGGTGCCAAGGGCCTGGACAATATGTCTGATCTTGGACTGGGTGCGAATATCGGCGCCGGACTTGAGATGATCATCAACAATTATTTCGACGCCGTTCTTACCACAAAGTATATTGCTGGTGCCTACAGTCAGTTTGTGATCAACCTGGGTGTTGTTTATTATATTAATCCGAAGGCACACAGAGGCGGGCGTTGAAAACAGGTTTTCCAACGGTGCGTCGATGAGATTGTTCAAAAGTGGGAAAGCGGCAGGAGGCAGACAGGCCGGAATTTGTTTACTTTTATCATTTCAATGCTTTCTTTCATATGAATTACCTGGACATTATCCTTGCTATCCCGCTGGTTTGGGCAGTATATAAAGGGTTTACGAAAGGACTGATATTCTCGGTGGCCTCTCTTCTTGCACTTATTCTGGGAATTTACGGCGCCATACATTTTTCGTTCATTGTTGAGGAATATGTCAAAGCATGGTTCCATCCCGGAGAAAAATACCTGGTTTTCATTTCGTTCAGCATTACATTTCTATTGATCGTGATCATTGTCCATATGGTGGCCTGGGCTGCCGACCGCCTGATCAAGGCAATAGCCCTCGGGATCGTCAACCGGCTGGCAGGCGTTGTGTTTAATGTGATAAAAATGGCCTTCATTCTCAGTGTCATCCTCAGCCTTGTGAATTACCTGAACAGTTTCCGGCATTTTATACCCGATGAAGACAGGGAGGAGTCGCTATTGTATGGCCCGGTATCTGGTTTTGCCCCGGCTGTTTTTCCTTACCTGAAGTTCGATGAGCTAAAGGAAAAACTGGAAAACACTGAAAAAGAGGACAGTATTGGCAGGGAAGTGTGATATTTCATGTCGGTGATACAATCTCTTGGCAGTCAATGAGGGGCAATAATCCCGCATGAATCAAGTTTTTATATCTTAAGTATTCTCCGGCAGACGGTTATTATTATCTTTGGGAAAATTTTCTGAAAATGAATTTCGTAGAGGAATTGAAATGGCGGGGGATGGTACACGATATCATGCCCGGGACCGAAGAACAACTTAATAAAGAGATGACTGTGGCCTATGTAGGTATAGATCCTACAGCCGATTCACTTCATATTGGTCACCTCGTGAGCATTATGATGCTAAGGCATTTCCAGGTCGCAGGGCATAAACCGGTTGCACTGGTTGGCGGGGCAACCGGCATGATCGGTGATCCATCCGGTAAGTCGCAGGAAAGAAACCTTCTCGACGAACCAACATTACGCCATAACCAGGAGTGCCTGAAACTGCAGCTTTCACGTTTCCTTGATTTTGACTCAGGAAAACCAAATTCAGCAGTTATGGTAAATAACTACGACTGGATGAAGACTTATACATTCCTTGGTTTTATCAGGGATATCGGCAAGCATATTACCGTCAATTATATGATGTCGAAGGATTCTGTGAAAAAGAGGCTGGATACGGAATCGAATGCCGGTATGTCATTTACGGAATTTACCTACCAGCTGGTTCAGGGTTATGACTTTCTGCATCTTTACCGAACATTGGGCTGCAGGTTGCAGATGGGCGGTTCCGATCAGTGGGGAAATATTACCACCGGCACAGAGCTTATCCGCCGGATCGAAGCGGGAGAAGCCTTCGCCCTTACCTGCCCACTCATCACAAAGTCCGACGGTGGAAAGTTCGGCAAGACCGAAGAAGGAAACATATGGCTGGATGCAGCAAGGACTTCTACCTACAAATTTTACCAGTTCTGGCTGAATGTCTCTGACGAGGATGCAGCCAGGTATATCCGGATTTTCACCATGCTAAGCAAGGATGAAATTGATGCACTTATCGCGGAACATTCGGAATTACCCCACCTGCGACTTCTTCAGAAGAAGCTGGCAGAAGAGGTCACGATAATGGTACATTCCGAAGAGGAATACAATATGGCGGTGAAGGCAACTTCAATACTTTTTGGGAATGCTGCCACCGATGAACTCGGGAGTATCAGGGAAGATGTTTTTCTGTCTGTATTTGAAGGCGTCCCTCAGTTTGAAATCCCTACCTCAGATATACAAACAGAGATACAGAACCTGTTGACCGAGGATACAGAAATCTTCCCGTCAAAAGGCGAACTACGAAGACTTATCGGCGGTGGCGGATTAAGTCTTAACAGGCGCAGGATCGATGATGCAGGGTATGTAGTGACTGCCCGTGATTTTATCAACGGGAAGTATCTTCTCATTCAGAAGGGGAAAAAGAATTATTTTCTGATCAGAATTAAAGAAACACAATAAACACCTTCAACGAAATGGCTAAGGAAAAAATTAAGAACTATAACTTCAGTTCCGTCGATCTGTTGATATATATGTGGGAGAAGAAATGGATTCTTCTATCCATAAGTTTCATTGCTGCGGTACTTTCCATCATTGTGTCGTTCCAGATAACACCAAAATACCGCTCAAGTGTTATCATGTTTCCTGCCACCAACGCACCGATTTCGAAATCGCTGCTTTCTGCCAATTATTCAGGAAGACAGACTGTGTATGGATTTGGGGAAGAGGAACAGGCTGAGCAGCTTCTCCAGGTGCTGAACTCCGATCCAATAAAGGAACGGATCATTCAGAAATACAATCTGATGGAACATTATGACATCGATCCGGATTCGAAATTTCCCTATACGAGGCTGTACAGTGAGTTCAGTTCAAACATTTCGTTCCGGATGACGGAATTCATGTCTGTGATGATCGAGGTAATGGACAAGGACCCCGAAATGGCTGCCGACATGGCAAACGACATTGCTGCTCTTATTGACACGGTTTTCAACAACATGAAGAAGAACCGTGCTATGGAGGCGTATACAATCGTGCAGAGAGAATACCGGGAGGCAGAAGACAATGTGAAGAGTATTGAAGATTCGCTGAGTGCTCTCGGTGAAATGGGGCTGAATGATTATAAGACCCAGGCTGAACGATTCAATGAGGCACTGGCCGATGCCATCAAGATCGGCAATACTGTGGGAGCCAAAAGAGTAGAGGATCATATGAAAATCCTTTCGGAATATGGCGGTACATATCTGACGCTGATCAACAAGTTAAATTTTGAGAGTGAAAGGTTATCCGACCTGCGCCAGCTATATAAGGAGGCACGTGTCGAGATGGACCAAAACCTCTCTTATAAGTTCATTGTTGATGCTGCCCGTCCTTCTGAGAAAAAAGCCTATCCGAAGAAATCGATCATCGTTATCATATCGACGGTATCTGCATTTCTGTTCGCACTTATTCTACTTATCATTAACGACAGCATTCGCGAACGCCTGGCAAAAAGAAGAGAAGAATGACCGAGATCCTGGCGAAATACAGAAATCTTATTACTATCTGGGTTATCTCGCTGATGTTTGTAGCCCTGAACGGGATTCTTATATACAACGAGATTTACTACCTGCCACTTCTGCCTTTCGCTTTGCTATTTGTATTGATCGCCTTCACATCGCTCGACAGGATGATCCTGGTGATCATATTTTTTGTACCCATTTCAATCCCATTGAGTGTCCTGGTGAAAGGGCTGCCCGTTGACCTCTATCTTCCGACGGAACCCTTACTGGCGGGTACGCTTCTGCTTTACTTTATAAAGTATTTCAAGGGCGAACATGTTGATTTTCGCATCTTAAGACATCCGGTAACACTGGGCATCTATTTTAATCTTGCATGGATATTCGTCACAACACTTACCAGCACAGATATCCTGGTATCCCTAAAATTTCTTCTTGCCAGGATCTGGTTTGTGATCAGTTTTTATCTTCTTGCCACCCTGATTTTCAGGGAGAGAGGGAATATGAAACGATACGCATGGCTGTATATCATCTCTTTTTCCATGGTGGTTGTATATACGCTGGTAAGGCATTCTTATTACGGACTGAACAACCAGATGATGGCGCACAGCATGATGCAGCCGTTTTTTAAGGACCACACCTCCTATGGCGCTACATTGGCGATGCTCCTGCCAGTTCTCATAGCTCTTTTGTCCAACATCAAACGCGAGGAGGTCAATCCGAGGTTCCTGATGATCCTGCTCATCCTTGGTTATTTGTTTGCCACGATATTTTCATATACACGTGCTGCGTGGCTCAGCCTGGCGGTCGGCCTGTTTATCTGGATCCTGATCAGACTGAAGATTAGCTTTGCATTCGTTCTGATCACAGCAGCAGCCTCGCTGGCTATATTTTTTACATTTGAAACGCGAATCCTGCTAAATGTTGAGAGAAACCGGCAGCAGAGTTCAGGAAAATTCAGTGAGCATGTAGAGTCGATGTCGAATGTGTCGACGGACCAGTCGAATCTGGAACGCATCAACCGGTGGAGTTGTGCATTCAGGATGTGGAAGGAGAGGCCGGTTTTCGGATTTGGCCCCGGAACATACCAGTTTGAATATGCCCGTTTTCAACGGTCGTACGAAAAAACCGAGATCAGCACTGATTTTGGAAACCGGGGTACTGCTCATAGCGAGTATCTCGGCCCGTTGTCTGAGTCGGGACTTTTCGGAATGCTCAGTATCCTTATTGTTATTACGAGTATCATACTGACCGGGATCAGGGTTTATTATACGTCTGAAGACCCATATATTCGTCGTTTAGCGATGGGCATTCTGATTGGGTTCATCACCTACTGTGTGCACGGCTTTCTCAACAATTTCCTCGATACCGACAAGGCATCAGCCTTGTTCTGGGGATATGCCGCCATGCTTGTTGCAATGGATGTTTATCACCGGAAGTCGGTAGCTGGAGGTCCCGGTATTAAAGCAAAATTGCCGGAATAAGGATATTGATTGGAGTTGAAATGAGACCTTTCACTCACCAGAGAAGCTGATCCCGAGAATTGAAATATCATCAAAAATAGAAGCGCTGCCCTCCATGATACGTTGCAGTTTGATGATCTCATGGATATTTTCGTCAATCGTACCGTCGTTGCTGATCTCCTGTTCAATAAAAGTAGTTCCGAATTCAACGCCTTCACCTTCAATAAGTTCCACCAAACCGTCGGTGTAACAAAGGACTTTTGTCGGGCCGTCGACCTCAATGGAAGCCATGTTGATAAATGGGAGACAATCGAGCATTCCCATACCTACCGTGCCTTTTGTGAGCTGTATCAGGTTTTTATGATTTACATTGTAGAGTAGCGGAGGGTTATGACCAGCATTAATATATTCAAGTTTTCGGGTCTGATAGTCGTACTTTGCAAGAAAAAGGGTTATAAACTTCTCTCCTTTGGCACTTTGCAGCACCCTCTCATTCAATTCACCCAAGATCTCTTCCAAGTTTCGGCCACCGGTAAACAATGCGCGCAGATTAGCCTGGAAATTGGACATTAGTATGGCTGCAGAAATGCCTTTCCCTGATACATCGGCAATGCAAAAACCAACCTGGTGCCCCGAAAGACGGATCACATCGTAATAATCGCCGCCAACTTCGAAGTGTGGATGGTAGAAAGCCTTAAAATGGATATGCCGGTTGCTTGGAAGTTTATTATCCTGCGGAATAAGCATGGTTTGCATTTTTGACGCCAGTTCAAGTTCGCGCTGAATGGCAACCTGCCTCAGGTTTTCAGTGTATAGCCTGATGTTCTCAATGGCAACGATAAGGATGTTTGAGATGGTTTGTATGAAACGGAGATGTTTGATAATTGGGCTCATTCCCTCGCTTTCTTCATCGATGTCGCCGATAAGGACGTAGGCAATGGGGTTGTCTTTATGAAAAACAGGGATCACAATATCGATCTCGTCATTGATTTTTTCAGGAAGTACACCGGCTGGTGATATCTCTCTGATGTCCAGTAATATTTCCTGTAATTCAGGATCAGTAGTGAGCTCTTCCGAAAAGCCGGAATTCAGAATACATTCCCATTCCTGGTTATGTTTGAAAATGATTACTTTTCCGATCTGGAGCTCGGCTTTGAGGAGATCTTCATATTTCCCGAGCAGTTCCGACACCGGCAGATTTTCATTGATAGCCAATGTAATTTCAAGGAGGGCATTCAGCTTGAAATTTGACATCTGCAAACGTCGGCTTTTCGAAGTTGATCTGTCTGCCATAAAAAAAAATTTCCTTATCCGGCGATAAAGATAAGGAAAATTATGATTATGAGGTGGTGATGTCCCGGGGTCCTCACTTCACTCGTTCAGAGTACGACCTGTCCCGGGTATCGACTTTTATTTTATCGCCTGTGTTGACAAAAATGGGGACCATGATCTCGGCACCGGTTACAAGTGTTGCCGGTTTCAATGCGGTACTCGATGAGGTATCGCCCTTTACGCCAGGTTCCGAGTAAGTGATCTCAAGAATGACGAAAGGGGGCAACTCGACCGAAAGTGGCGTTTCCGTGTCGGCATGGTATACAATCTCTACCTCCTGGCCATCTTTATAAAGGTCGGAATTCTCAACCTTTTCCTTTTCCACGGAGATCTGTTCGTATGTTTCCAGGTGCATAAAATGGAATCCCAATTCATCTGCATAGAGAAACTGGTAAGGGCGACGCTCAACCCTGGCGGTATTAACTTTTACTCCAGCATTAAAAGTATTTTCAATGACTTTTCCGGTGGTCAGGCTTTTAAGTTTTGTCCGTACAAAAGCTCCTCCTTTTCCCGGTTTGACATGCTGAAATTGGACAATCGTGAAGAGATCGTTATTAAATTCAATGCATAATCCATTTCTGAAGTCAGCGGTCGTTGCCATAATCTATTTTTTTTGAGAAACTTAGCTTTGTAAAAAGAGAGCGTAAAATAAGTAAAATTATTTCTGGTATGCAAGGAAAAGATGAGGGAGTGGAATTTCAGGTTTCAGGATGGTTTCTCCCATTAAAAATCTGACCAATGCATGCCGAATTATTAAGAAATTATTTGATGGTCCGCCTTCTTATAGTGGTAACGACGATCACAATATTTCCATTGTATAAGAATCTTCATCCATTGAAATGCTTGAGAATGCCATTATTTCACTCATTAAATTACATTGTTTTACCACACAAGGACTTCATAAAATTATCTCAATTAACTATTAGATATTCAGTTTATTATTTGCATAATCTAGAATATATGTATATTTTGACGGCCAACCAACAAAACCAAATTGAAACCTTATTTACTTGTCGGATTAATATTGTGCGGACTGATTTCGTGCAATGTCAGGGGTCGTTATAAAAATCATCCAGAATTTACCTCCATTAAGGAAACGACATTTCCGGGTATAAAAGGGAGTGTTCATGATGCTGAAACGGACAGTATTTTATCCGCCAGGATAGTCATAACCGGTATGGACAGCAATGTCGTCCGGTCGTATTATCGCTTTGAACCGGGATTTTTTACCAATGAAGACGGAAGATTTGAGCAGAAACTTGAACCTGGTACGTACCGGGTTGAAGTGTATCACGGATTCGATTACGTTTCACAGGACACGACTTTAAATATCACAGCAGGGCATGGATTTGACATGAATATACTCATGCAGCCATGGGTTCATCTTAAAGATCTGGGATGGGTGAACGGGGGCGGACATTGCCATTTGTATACTGAAAAGGTGCAGGATGATTCCATGCTTATGAAGGTGCGCAGGATCTGTCTGGGTCAGGGTGTGGATTTCCTTTGTGCAGCTCAGGGATGGGGCGGTTATACCGATTCGACCTGGCGGGAAGGCTATGCTAAATTCTCTGATAACCGGTTCATCCTTCATTACGGTTCGGAAATGCCTAAATACAGAACGGGTCATACTTGGTGGCTGGGCCAAAAAAGCACCCGGGGATATTTTAAGAAAACCATGGATGAATTCTACGAAGACAAATATTACCAGTCACCTACCAGGAAAGAATGGAATTTCGATAATCTGGGATTTCCCAATATTACCTCCCCTGAAGTTATTCAGCGGATAAGAAAGGCTGATGATGCAGTAGCTATCATCCCCCATCCGACGTCGTGGTGGTGGCAGCCCCGTGGGAATATAACAAAATATACTACGAATGTGGCGGCTTACCTCTCATTCGGCTTATTATCCGGTAAAATATGGGATGGCGAGGTCGTTATGGGATATAATCATGATCATTACATGTACCAGAATCTTTGGTTTAATGTGTTGAATCAGGGTTACAGAATGCCGGCCATAGCTGAGCTGGATGGTGGATTGGGGGAAAATGACCGGTTTTATTATGGTTCCATGAGAACGTACTATTACGTCGGAGATAGCTTCGGCATTTCTCAAGTGGCAGATGCCGTCCGGCGTGGTGAAACATTCGTTACTTCCGGCCCAATTATTATGGCTGATGTCGATCAAATTTACAGGATTGGTGAGGTTATCAGGCCGGGAGGTTATCCACATGAACTTCATATTCAGGCCTGGGCTTCGGGTGATACAAAGGATTTTTTATCTTATGTTGTTATTTACCGGAACGGGCAAATCTTTAAACTTTGGGATATCCGCGATAAAAAACCCAGATCATTTAACGATTCGATACGTATTAGTGAGACGGAGTCTGCCTGGTATATCATCAAAGTATATGGCCGGAGGGCCTGGAAAAATCCGGAGTATCTCGATATTCTGGAAACATCTCAAAAAATGCTGTACGACAGTATACCAAATTCAGAGAGCGGACCCCACGACGTTGCTATTACAAGTGCTTTTTATTTCTGGCCCGAGGGTACACAGGACCCCAAGCCACTTGAATCCGTTGTAAATCTTTCACTTGTGTATCCCAACGGAATACCGGTTGAGAAAGCCACTGTTGAAGTTCTTGTGAACGGGACCAAGTTGAAAACCGAACTGGTTGTTAATGGTGAAGCTCACTTTAGAATGCCCGTAAACAGCTTGTTGAAGATTACTAGCGCTGAGCATCACACTCTATACAGAGGTTTATTCCTCGATTATAAACCTCACCGTAACCTTCTCGAAAAACTTGCTACTGGAAAATGGATGGAAGACTACAATCCGGCAGTGTCCTTTTCACCAGGGGAAGTCCCGTGGGAGGCATATAATTTCGAAGAGACCAGGAACATGCTTTCAGATGTCAACTGGAGAGTCGTTATGGTGCCAAATGAAAGGGATGATCTGTGGGAAGGATTTGAAGCATTGTTTAATCCTGTTACAAGGTAGCTTCCAGCAAATTTTCGTTTCTGTACTATAGATGAACAAGTTCATTCTGTCTCTATAGTTTTAGAATAAACGGCTTGTCTTAAACTTAACATACCATTAACAAACCAGCTATGATTAATAGTAAACTACAAACAAATACGGGACTGCTAAGATTCCCGCGAATATTACTGAAACTGCTTTTTGTGGTATTCGTGATCTTATCCTTTGGATACCGTTTAGAGGCAAAACCTGTCGATAAAATTTTAATGCAGGGAAATAGTGTAACCGGTACGGTCACCGAAGCCAGGACCGGTGAGCCCATTCCAGGTACCAATATTGTTGAGAAAGGAACAACAAACGGTACGATCTCTGATGTAAACGGACATTATGAGCTGATGGTTTCAGGTACAGGTGCAACCCTGGTTTTTTCATTTGTGGGTTACACGTCACAGGAGATACCTGTTGGCGGAAATACCATAATTAATGTAGCACTTGAAATAGATTCCAGGAGCATCGAAGAATTAGTTGTCATCGGTTACGGTACCCAACGTGCAAAGGACCTCACAGGTGCGATCTCAATGGTTTCTGTGGATGATATGAAAAAATCGCAATTTCCTACAATTCAGAGAGCACTTCAGGGCCGGGCTCCGGGTGTTTTGGTCACTCAGGTATCTGGTGATCCGGGTGCTGAAATGTCTATTAAAATCCGGGGCATCGGATCCATTAACAGGTCATCTGAACCTCTTTACATCATTGACGGAGTTCCTGCCGGCGGGATGAACGGAATAAATCCGGATGATATTGAGTCGATACAAATCCTGAAGGACGCGTCTTCCACTGCCATTTACGGTGCCCGTGGTGCAAACGGTGTTGTGATAATTACCACTAAAAGGGGGGAAAAGAACGGCAAGCTTAGTACTCAGTTTTCAACATATGCCAAGTTTACGGATTTCCCCAAATCCAGTCGTTATGACATTATGAATGCGGCTGAATATGTTAAAATGACCCACGATGCCTATGAGCTTTCAGATCCGGCCAGCGAGCCGGCGATCATTGCCAGCGATTCCTTGCAGAAAGCCTATGGTAACACCGATACCAACTGGCAGGATGAGCTTTTCAGAACAGGTGTCGGACAGAATTATTACCTCGGCATTTCAGGAGGAAATGAGCATGGTAACTTCAGTGTGTCGGGAAATTATTATTCCGAAGATGGCATCATGATCAACACAGATTTTGACAGGCTGAATTTACGGGCCAATTCTGATTTCAGTTTGTTGAAGGACAGGCTGAAAATCGGAGAATCATTCCTAATATCACGAACTGGGGGCCATGGTAGCCAGGGCGGTCAGGGGAACAAATGGGTGACTGCATGCTATTCTTCGCCACTTATGCCCGTATACGAGCAAAAAAACGTAGGCGGTTTTGCCGGTCCTACCGACTCCATCAACGGGCGTAATGAAACGACGAACCCAGTTGCAGAACAAATGCTCCGCAATGAGGATAATCAGAATCTGCAGGCTCTTACTGACATGTACGCAGAACTTCAGATTGTAAAAGGACTTAAATATAAGATCAACATCGGACTTACTTTCGGGAATGCACGCACTTCAACCTGGATCCCGTTATATCAACTGGGTGATATTGGAAACCGTTCAAACTCAGTTGCCACAGCCCGTGAATATTCAAATGATTTTAAACAATGGCTGGTTGAAAATCTGCTCACCTACTCCCATTCATTTGGAAATCATAATTTATCTTTCCTTTTGGGGCAGAGCCGTCAATATAACAATGGAAACTCGTTTACGGCCACAGGTCAGAATTTCAGGGATACGAACCATCATACACTGTCTCAGGCAGAAATAGCTTCGAGCCTTGATTCATATGTATATGAAAGCATCCTGGATTCCTATCTCGGCCGGCTGATATATGATTACAAGGGGAAATATCTTCTGACCGCCAGCATCCGCCGTGATGGTTCGTCAAAGTTCGGTCCCGCGGGACAGCGATACGGTAATTTCCCCTCGTTCTCAGTGGGATGGAAGCTGAATGAGGATTTACTGAGGAATGTTGAACAGATTAACCTGCTGAAAGTCAGGATCGGCTGGGGAATAACGGGTAATCAGAATATAGGTGATTATGCATTCGACACGTACCTGCTTCGGCCCGACGCTTCGAGATATCTGTTCGGCCAGGATGAAACTGTATATCTTGGTGCCACCGACCTCAGAAGTACCGGAAACCCTGAAATACAATGGGAACAATCTAAAATGACCAATTTTGGTGTCGACTTCAGCGCATTCAGTAACCGTTTGGAATTGAATGCCGACTATTATATCAAGAACCAGGATAAAATGCTTACAACCATTGAATTACCATGGGTATACGGTAAAGACTTTGACGATCCCGCTTCCAATCCGTGGTATAATCTGGGAGATGTACAGAACAGGGGATTCGAATTCGGCCTCCTGCACCGCAACAATATTGGTAAATTCAATTACAGCTTTTCTGCGAATATTACAACGATCAAAAATATTGTGAAACACCTGCCGAATTCGACTCCGATTTTTACTTCTTATACCATTACTATGGAAGATCATACGATCGGAAGCTTTTACGGGTATGTTGCTGACGGAATATTCCAAAGCCAGGAAGAGGTAGATAACTCTCCTAAACAAACTGATGCACAGCCCGGCGACATTAAATTCCGTGACCTAAACAATGACGGTGTGGTTAATTCAATGGACCAGACCATCATCGGCAAACCTATCCCTGATTTTACCTATGGGATCAATATCGATCTCGGGTACAACGGATTTGATATCAATGTTTTCCTTAATGGTATGCAGAATCTTGACGTTTACAATGAACATTATTCATATATAGGGCTTGCTACCGACCGGGAATCGAAAGATTTCAATAAGCTCAGAAGTGTGGCATCCAGTTACTGGTCAGATTTGAATCCTACCAACACCCAAACCCGGCTGGCAATCAGTGATCCGAACGATAATTCGAGACATTCCACCTGGTTTGTTGAAAATGCTTCATTTTTAAGGATCCAGACGGTTCAGTTGGGTTATAACCTGCCGGAACAACTCACAAACAAGTTGAACATCTCTCATGCAAGGATCTATGTCAATAGCCAGAATCTTCACGTGTTCACAAAGTACAGGGGATATGATCCTGAGATTGGAAATTCAAATGTGTTGAATATGGGAATTGATGCAGGATTCTATCCTGCACCGAGAGCCTTCCTGTTTGGCATTCAGCTCGATATTTGACAGAGATGAATACGAATATATTTTCTGTTGTATCACACTTGACATTCTTCTCCTCCGGGAGGACAAAAAACTAAAAAATATGAAAACAAAAAAAATATTTTTTCTGAGTCTGATCGTTTCGTTGTATTCCGCTGGTTGCTCTGAAGGTATTCTTGACGTGCAAAACCCGAATGCTCTCACACAATACAGCTATTATACCAACCTCGAACAGGCTAACCAGGCCTTGGTTGCCAGCTACGACGCGTTGAAGGGTAATGGCCTCTACGGTTTAAGATTGCCCTTTGTGTCCAATGCCATCAGTGATTTCGGAGCATATGAAAAACCCGAATATAATCAGTTGATCTATACCCCAGATAATGAAGATCTCAAATATATCTGGGGTTATGGATACCGTGGCGTTGCTAAATGTAACCTGGCTATTGAGAAGGTCTCGCAGATCAAAGATCCCGCCCTGACCGATGAGATTCGTGCGAGTCTTATTGCCCAGGCCAGGTTCCTGCGTGCTCTGTACAATTTTATCCTTCATACGAGATTCAACGAGCCACCCCTGATATCGAAGGTAATTACCGATATGCAGGAAGAATTCGGTAACGCGAACTGGGATGAATTCCTGGCCCAGATCGAGAAGGACCTGATCGGATATGAGGACGGTTCGGGCAATCATATTCCCGGTGCCATTGAAGTTCTGCCGGAGACATGGGACGATGCAAACATGGGAAGGGCAACCAAAGGTGCCGCTCTGTTCCTGATGGCTAAAACTTACCTGTACCATGAAGAATGGGTAAAATCAAAGGAATATGCACAAAAGGTAATCGATCTCGGGATTTATGAACTTATGCAGGCTCAGGGTCCTGATTCTACCGATTATATTAATGCTTTTCTCAGTAACTCTTCTTCTGTTGACCTGACATACATGGGAAGAACTTACAAATCTGAAAATAATGATGAATCTATCTTTTCGATTCAGTATGCCGCCGGCGATTTCGTAAGGAATGGAAATTTACCAGGATGGATGTGTGATGGTAGTGTCTATAATGCCTACAACGGCATTAACGGCTGGAGAAATACCGCGTGCACGGTCAGCTATGCCAATGAATTTGAGAAAACTCCCTATCATACATCTGGAATTAAATACGACCCGAGAAAATACGGCACCATCTACGTTGAGGGTGACACCATTACGAATGACAAAAGTAGTAAATATTATATTCCTTTTAACTCGAAATTACACCAGTTGGCCAATTTAAGGACGGGTTATGGCATAAAGAAATATCTCTACCCATTGCATGAAGGAACAGCAGCTCCGTACAATGCTCCAAATGACTGGAGGTTATTCAGGTATTCTGAAAACCTCCTCATCCTTGCGGAAGCAGAATACCACATCAACGGGAGTTCTGCACTCGCACTTGATGCCATTAACCAGGTAAGGAACAGAGCCGGCCTTAAATCTCTTACTGAAATCACTTCCGCAGCTATCGTTCACGAACGCGCCTGCGAGTTGGGCTTTGAAGGAGAACGGTACTGGGATCTTGCCCGTTGGGGAAGACTCGGAGGTGATTGGCCGAAACCAAGCGATTATATTAGTAACTTTCATGTTGGCAGAGACGAATTCTTCCCTATTCCTGCAGGAGAAATAAACAAAATGCACGGTAAACTGGTACAGAATCCGGGATGGTAAGAATACGGCTTGCAAGACAGACGGTGTGTCTTTTATGTCGTCATCAGAATTGTTTTTTAATTGGATAGAGCCATTGCGTTTTGAAAAACCTCTCTCTGTTTTTTACATAGAGTTGATACGTATTTGTTTGCTCTAACAAATCATAGATGAGGATATATTCCTGCTTTAGAGCCTCAGTTCTGAAAGTATTCAGTTATGTAAAATAATTGTCTGGAAGAGATTGAGATTCAGGAATTTTAAAAATCGTCGACGGATGGACGATGCTGTTACCGCTATCCCGGTCAGTACTTCAACCCCGAATATTCAATCAGGTCGCACTTGATAGAACCGATTTTTAGATCGAAGTTTACACGAATCGGAACATGATTCCGATCGTCAGAAAGCCAGATAGTCATATCATCTTCGCTGTTAAAGATCCGGCCTGGTTCAACATAGGGTACGAGTTTGATACAGTGATATTTTCCCATCCGGGTTTTGATTTCCTCGCGACCACGATAGCGCATATCGAAGGGAAAGATTTCATTGTCGAAAAAGGTATTGATATGAATGATGTCCCCGTTTTCCATATCATTGAAATCCATGTTCCGGATATAATAAAATACCGATACCATGTCTCGTATATCGGGTGGTACTTCAAAGGCTTTGTTTTCGCTATTGGTAACTTTGAGGTTGGGATGATCGTACACAACCAGATTGTATTTTCTGTACTTGCCCTCCCTGATATCCCGTACCGATTTATAGGGCAGGACGGAAAAAGGGTCGAAGTACGACTGGTATTCATCCCTGACCCTGTAAAGTTTGTCGGCAATACCGGATGATTTGGCCAGCATTTTACTGTGAAAGACCAGTTTCCCGTCGAGATAGATCTCTTTCAGCTCAGATTCGACATACCCTCCGTCGAGCGGACCGTAGTAAATCACGAAGCGCAGTTTTTCCCCAGCAACGAAATGGTTGTTGTCCTGCTGGGCATGCAGGGAATACGGGAGAAATAAAAAACACAATACTAACAGTCGCGATGTCATATGTATATTTTTCCTTGATACTTCAAAATGCATGCCTGAGTCAGATGATCTTGTTTTTCGGAATGGTTGCGATGAAATCTTTCAGGTAGAAAGGTTCAAAGTAAGCCACATCCTCAAAGGTCTTTGAGCGGAATTTTGCAAGAGTAAGCGGGACCATATGGACAGCTGAGATGAGATAGTTGTGGTCGGTGACTGCGTTCTTGTGCTGCAATAACACTTCGCATTTTTCTGCTCCGTCGCCAAAGAAAATAATCCTGTGACCCGACAGGGTTTCCCTGAAGCTGTTTTCATCGATAATATTTGCCTGCACTTCACGAAATGGTTCCAGGTCAGTGGTGTAAAGGGCTGAATACACTTCCATCCTCCTGGCATCGATCATAGGGCAGAGCAGAGTATTCCCTTCTTCCTTTATTGCCGGATTCATTGCAAGGTAACCGGCAGCCATGATTTCGAGTGTTCCTGCGGCCAGGAACGGAACAGAAAGTGCATAAGCCATGCCTTTGGCTGTAGACACACCGATCCGCAGTCCGGTGTAGGAACCGGGTCCCTGGCTGACCGCAATGGCATCCAGATCGGTGGGTTCGACGCCGGCTTCCTTCATTACCTCGTCAATATAGATGGTAAGCAAGGCTGCATGATTCCTGCCTTCGGTATTCATCCGCTGTGCCAGGACTTGATCTTCCCGTGCCAGGGCCACAGAACAGACTGATGTAGCTGTATCGAGATTCAGGATCAGGCTCATTATATCTATCTGCTTTGTTACTTCTTTTCTGTATTAAATAATTCCTTCTTGTCAACAATCTCGATCAGGCTGTTGTTCTCCAGCTTTCGTGAAATGGCGGAGTAAGGTGCAACGATGACAGAGGCGTCCTTATCGATACCGGTTTTGATTTCAATATAGGCATCATCCTGAATACCGGTTTCCACCACCTGCATTTTTGCTGTATCGTTTTGTGCTACAAATACAACGACTAGATCTTTCTTTTTGGTATTTTCTTCCCCTTTTTGCCTGATCAATGTGGTATCGCCAGACATTGCCGCTGTATCAGGCCTGGTGGTTACTGCCTGGATCGGTATAGAATATATATTAGATTTCCGAGATGTCTGAATATCAGCGGTTGCCGACATTCCCGGCCGGAATGGATTAGGGTTCCCCGCCATGATCAGGTCTTTGTAGGAGTCCTGCAATAAAAGGATTTTCACATTGAAGTTGGTCACCTGGTCGGTAGCCAGGCCTGTGGTGTTGGCGGAAACGGGCAGTTCGGTGACCAGTGCTTTGAATTTACGTCCCAGGTAGGCATCTACCTCGATGAGAGCGGTATCTCCGAGTTGTACCCGAACGATATCATTTTCATTTACTTCCACTTCAACCTCCATCCTGTTGAGGTCGGCGATCCGGAGGATTTCTGTACCCGTCATGAGTGAAGTACCCACCACACGTTCCCCCTGTTCTACATTCAGCATGGATATGGTCCCTGTCATGGGCGCAAAGATGGATGTTTTCCTGAGATCTTCCTCAGCCTCGCGCAGTGACGCAGTGGTACTTGCGACGGAATATTCCGCGGCTTCCTTTTCCGCCATGGCGGAACTATAGCCGGTCTCTGCTTTTTGGTATTCTGCTTCAGAAATGGCTTTCTGATCCCACAGTTTCTTGTTTCTGTCGAATTCCAGCTTTGCCTGATCTAACTGCGCTATCGCCTGGTTCAGCCGTGCCTTCGTAGAGTTCATGGTAGCTTCGGTACGGTTTCGGATTGAAATATAATTGTCGGGTTTGATCTTAAGGAGAAAATCACCTTTATTGACATGATCACCCTCCTTGACGTCCAGCTCGACAATCTCACCGGAAACATCAGGGCTCAGCTTAACTTCTGTTTCGGGTTGTATCTTCCCGTTTGCGGTGATAATCTCTGTGATGTCACGGTCCTGCCCCTTCTCAGTTGAAACTTTTATCCTCAATTCACTTCCGAACCAGCCTTTCTTCTTCCCTACAACGAGGAGGGTGACGCCGAGTACCACCAGTATGGCAATATATCTGATTAACTTTTTTGATTTCATTTTTTGGATTATTAGGGAATGGGTTATTGTCTTTGGTTGGATTTGTAATTTTCAGTTTGTTGAATATCTCAGACTGTATATGAAAATTTGTCAGGGTGTAAAATCCAGATCAATGGGTTTGCCCATATAGAAATTGAGAATATTGGTTTTAAAAATATAATCGTATTTCGACTGAAGCTGATCAGACAGTGCCATGACAAGCTGGCTCTGAGCAATGTTAAAATCGACGGCATTTACCAGGCCTACTTCATATTTCTCCTTCGTATATTTAAATGATTCCTGCATGGAGGTCACGGCTTTTTCCGAAGATCTGAATTTTTTAAGGGCAGCGCCGGCATTTGCGTACGATTGCTGGATGTCTCTGTAGAGAACATTTTTCTGATTTTCCAGTTCCAATCTTGAATTTTCAACCATCAGCTTTGCATTACTGATATTGTTATTGATCCTGAAATTACTGAAAATAGGTATGGATACATTTAGGAACAGTCCTGTACTGGCATTGTCTCTTAACTGATTTTTAAAGGGGTATGGGCCGGTAATTGTCCTCGGATATGTCGAATAGACATCTTCACCGCCCAGCGTAGCGCCAATGATGGTTGTATCGAGGGTTGTACCGGTAACCATCTGCCTGATATCTGAATATCCTGTTCCGTAGGAGGCTGAAAGGCCTACGTGAGGACTTCTCGTGCCTTTGGCGATATCCAAGCCCTTTTCCGAACTCTGAAGCTGGTACTCCGAACTCCTGATCTCAGGCATCTGCCCAATGGCGGCATTGTATATCTCATCGACTGAATAAAGCAGGGTGCTTTCATCAATGGACGGGATCTCCGGGATAACGATGGAGAAATTACCTACCGAGTCAAGTTCCAATAGTTGGCTAAGAGTCAGATATGAAATATCAACATTATTCTGGGCATTGACAACGCCGACTTCATCGCCAGCTTCCTGCGACTGGATCTCGAGGAGATTTCCCCTTGCGACACTTCCGGCATCGACGAGAGCCCTTGTACGTTCTACCTGCTGGCTGGTCACCGTCAGCTGGTCCGTAGCTACTTTCAGCAGCTCCTCATTGAGAAGAATTTGAAGATATGCGGCGGCAATGTTGAGGGAAATGTCGTTCCTGAGTTTTTCAAGATCCTGGAGGCTGGCCTGCAGATTCAGTTCGTTTTGCCTGATCGTATTGAGCTTTTGGAATCCGCTGAATATTGTAACCGAAGAACTAAGGCCGAGATTCACTGACTGTACAGTCTGATTCTGGGTGAATTCATAGGTCGTTTGATCGAGGGCTCTTCCGAAGGAAGCTCCGTATGAACCGTTGGCACTCAGGTTGGGATACAGGTCTGACTTTGATTGGGATAACAGGTTATTGTTATACTTGGTGTTGATTTCCTGTTGTCTGATCCGGATATTATGATCGAGGGCGTAGCTGATACATTTTTGCAGATCCCAGGTCTCCTGAGCAAATAGCTCTTCCGCAGTGAGAAACGACGTCAGTAAGAGTATGACAGATAATGTTTTTCTTATCATTGGTTTGCGTATTATTTTCAAAAATCAATGTGGGGATCGATATTCACGAAGGTAAAATAACAATATTGTATATTTGAATTTTAGAGTATTATTTTACATTCGCATAGGATATTTTCCGTTTGTTTTTTAACAGCCATAAATATAAGGCTTTAAGCTCAAGTAATCCTAAAAAATGAGTTCAGAAAGAAAAATTTTTTTCCGTGGAATTGGTGAAGTTGTTATACGGAAACGCCGGAATACACGCCGGCTAAGTATCAGGGTTAACAGGAATGGTGAAGTTAGCATGTCGATACCTTTTCTTGTCAGTTACAGGGATGCGGAACGATTTCTGGAACAACGTAATGAATGGATAAAGAAAACACAGGCCAGGTTGCAACTGTCGGTAGGGCCTAAAATGATATATGGTGAAGGGGAGATCATGAGTACCAGGTATCACCGTATCAATGTGGAGCGTAATGTGAATCCGCGACCTTTCTTCAGGATAGGCAGGGATGAAACGGTGATTTCAATTCATCATGAATGTGACATCACACTGGAACATATCCAGGATTTCATCAGACAGGCAGTTACTGAGACGATCAGAGCTGAAGCAAAAGCTCACCTTGTGCCAAGAGTGGAGGCTCTTGCTGAACAGCATCGTTTCAAATATAAGCGTGTTACCGTGAAAAATCTTACATCACGCTGGGGTAGTTGTTCGTCTGCAAATAATATCAATCTGAATATTCACCTGATAAGGCTGCCTTCTCATCTGGCTGATTATGTAATCATACATGAGCTTGTCCATACCGTGCATCGTAATCACTCTTCAGCTTTCTGGGAGGAGTTGGGAAAACATGTACGTGAGCCGAGGGTTCTTGCAAAAGAGCTCAGGAAGTATCAAACCGGGATAGGCTGAGTCCCGACGGATTCAGGAACCGTTGAAGGAATTCATGCTCTTTTTGAGGATGCCATTTAAAGCGTCAATATATTCTCCGGCTTTTTGTTTCCCGAAAATTTTTATGAATTCACGACTGATAAATTCTTCACCTTTTTCCAGCCAGTCGATATAATGTACTGTGGGGAACATTCCTTTCTCCGCCTTGTCGAGAAAACGTTTAAGATGGTTTTCCCTGGCATAAAAGGCCATCATTGCTTTGATTTTCAGCTTTAGATCGTCGGACAGGTTGTTTTCGATATACTTGATCTCACTGGGCAGCATTTCGTAGGTCATCTCATAGAAATCACAGAAGAGATTATTCCAGTTAGTGAAATGAATAAAATAATTGGTAAGTCTGAATAATTTACGGTCTTCCTCCCGGTTTGAAGATTCGCGGAATATATGATTCAGTTCCCTGAGATATGCTTCTTTCACGGAATCGTCGAGTACTCCATAAATGTTTTTCAGATATTGACTGTATTGAAGGCCGAAATTGGTCAGTTTGAAATTTTCATTATTAAAGGGTCCAATGAGATCGATGATGGACGTGACAAGGTGGATTTCATCATTAAGGATAGTAGTCAGAGGGAAATCTTTACCGGCTTTTAATGCGATGAAAAGTTCTTCCGTAAAATACATCTGTCCTACAAGCTTTGCTTCATATTTATCGGAAAAGCTATTATCAATATAACCACGATATTGCTGGATATATTCTTGTATTTTACTTTTCAACTGTGCTTTTTGGCCTGCGACGATAATCTGGAGATAAACAGGGAAATATGGCTTGTCGTTCAGAAATTTCGGATTCGCCCTTTTATTCAGATAGTGTTTTACGGTAATTTTACCGGATTTTTGCATAATAGTTAAAACTTTACTTAAAAATAGTAAACAGGTTAAAGTAAATCAAACTTAGTTATTGGTTTATTATGAATAATCATGAAATTTTGACCAATGGAGGGCTGTTTTTTACAAATTTTAGGATAAATTTCCATTCCGGGCAATTGCAGGCGGGATGAGGATTGATTTTGGAAGGTTGAGGATTTGGCAGTATTGATCCTGGGTGATGACTAATATGACATTACCGCGCAGGTTAAACGTGGAAGGCTTTTAAGGAGGAACTTACAGGGAAAATGCCTTACGTATTTTACCTTCGTTTTTTAGGTCTTCGATGCGATACTTCCGTAAAATCAAAATCCATGGGTATCTGGTCCATGATCATCATTTTTGAGAACAGATAATCACTAACCATTTCATTCGTATTCAGATACTTTATTCCAGGGATTGCGGATAATCTTTTCATCATAACTGATTTATTGTTTTGCAATTTAACATCTTTTTCCCCAACCGAATGGTGTACTTTTACGGTACGAATTTAGGGTAGTAGTATTAATAACTCCTTAGTTCTCTGTTAAATAATTATGATATTGTCGGTCTCACCTACTGGCAGCTTTGCAACGAATTCTATATATTCGTTGTTTATTGCTTGAGCTGTTCTGATACGGTATGCAGGAACAAACGATTTTAAGTACTTTTGAAAACATGTTTTTGCGCCAGTGATCGCATGAAGACTTACTGAATAGCTAAAACTGACGACCATGAGCGGAGACAAGGAACAAACTGCAATACTACTCCTATCCTGCCCCGACCGGAAAGGCCTGGTAGCGATGATTTCCTCCTTCATTGCCGAGAATGGAGGGAACATCATCAACCTCAACGAACATGTCGATATGAACGGGAATATTTTCTTTCTCAGGGTTTCATGGGATATGACCGGTTTTAAAATTCCGAGATCCGAAGTCAGGACGGTCATCGATGACCTTGTGAGAGAAACGGGAGCTTTCTGGCAATTGCATTTCGCCGGTATCAAACCACGTGCTGCCATCTTTGTTTCAAAATACGACCATTGTATCCGCGATATTTTATGGCGCAATACCATGGGAGAGTTCTACCTGGAGATTCCGCTGATCATTTCCAATTCCGCGGAATTGCAACATATCGGGCAGCGTTATGGCATTCCGTTTCATATTTTCCCGATTACTTCCGGGAACAAGGTCGAACAGGAGGAGAAGGAACTTGAGCTGCTCAGGAAAAATGGAGTGGAATTTGTCGTCCTGGCGCGATACATGCAGATCCTGTCGCCGGTCATCGTCAATCAATACCCGAATAATATCATCAACATTCATCATTCCTTCCTTCCCGCCTTTGTGGGCAGTAACCCATACAGGCAAGCATACGATCGAGGAGTAAAAATCATTGGTGCCACAAGTCATTTTGTCACGGAGGAACTTGACCAGGGTCCCATTATTGCACAAGATATTGAGCGGATCACACACAGGGATACGATTGATGACCTGATCCGGAAAGGAAGGGACCTTGAAAGGCTTGTCCTGGCCACTGCAGTCCGCTTTCATTCGGAACACAGGATCCTGGTTCACGGAAAGAAGACCATTGTCTTCGGGTAATTATCAGAAAGCATCCGAAGCTATATATCCGGAATGCTAATGTTAAGGTTTTACATGAATAATAAAAAATACTATCTTGAGAGTCATTCTTCAAATGATTAAACCGTATTCAATATGAACCGTCGTAAATTTATTCTCAACTCAGCAATCGGGACTGGCGGCCTTACACTTGCACCGGGCATCCTGTCGGCCTCAGGGGCGAAACCTGTTCCTGCATCACTAAATGAGAAAAAGGTCGTCTTTGTATGGGGAGGCTGGCCGGGACATGAACCCGGGGAATGCCGTGATATTTTTGTTCCATGGATGCGTGAAGAAGGAGCGGAGGTTGAAGTGTTTGACAGCCTGGATTGTTACCTGGATAAGGACCTTATGTCGGGAGCCGATCTCATCGTACAGATCTGGACCATGGGAAAGATCACAAAGGAGCAGGAAACGGGTTTGCTGTCGGCAGTAAAGAACGGAACAGGCATGGCAGGCTGGCATGGTGGAACCGGTGATGCCTTCAGGGAGAATACCGAGTACCAGTTCATGACTGGCGGACAATGGGTAGCACATCCCGGCGGGGTCATCGATTACGATGTTCATATCACCAGGCAGAAGGATGAAGTCACCAACGATCTGCATGATTTCCACATGCATTCGGAACAGTATTACATGCATGTCGATCCCAATGTAAAGGTCCTTGCTGTGACAACCTTTAATGGTGAACATGCATCCTGGATCGACGGTGCAGTGATGCCGGTAGCCTGGAAGAAATATTACGGGAAGGGCAGGATTTTTTACAGTTCTCTTGGACATGTTGCCGCTGATTTTAAAGTCAGGGAAGCACTTACCATCATGCAAAGAGGCATTATCTGGGCTTCAGAAAGTAAATATGGCGGTTTTGAAAAATGGCTGAGCCCTGTCTACGGATAATCGTTTATGAACCTCATATAAAACAGCTGACTTCCCGGTAGGTAAAATATGGTTTTGCCTTATCGGCAGCCGTACAGATTTATTTTGATTTTATTATCTTCGTCCGTTCTTTCATCCGTTATCACCTTAATTAAGTACAAATATCTGACCTATGCCAGCCGGTAAACGATTTGGTCCATTTCTCCCGGTAGAAAAGGCACTTTCCGCCTACCTGATCATGACCTTTGTTTTCATCGTACTGTTTAGCGGAAGATTATCGGGCGAAGCTCCTCACCTAATTTACCGGATCATTATACTGGGTCTGATTGCCTTTTTCCCTTATCTTGAGGAGATTTACTGCCGGTCAGCTCTTGTAAGGTGGATCAGGATCTTTTTTCCGTTTCTGGTTCTATCATTTTTTTATGCCGAAACGGATTATCTGAATAACGTACTGTTCAGCAGAAATTTTGACCCTGAGATCAGCGGTCTGGAGTCGATGATCTTTGGGTTTCAACCTTCATTGAGATTCTCCGCCGTTCTCCAAAACCGTTTTTTCGCCGACCTGATGTATTTCGGTTACTTTTCCTATTATCTCATGGCAATTGGCATTCCGCTATACATCTACTTTCGCGTGAACCGGGATAACGGTGAGCGTTTTGCCTTTATCATCATCTCGTCCTTCCTCTTGTATTATCTTATTTTTATCGTTTTCCCCGTAGCCGGTCCTCAGTTTTTTTTTCGTGACACCCCCGTTGAACTGCCACAGGGCATGATATTCGGAAAGGTCATAAGGCTAATTCAGGGAGCAGGCGAAGGGGAAACCGCTGCCTTCCCCAGTTCCCATGTTAGTATATGTCTGATGCTGTTGTGGGGATGCTTCCGCTATGCCGGAAAGTTATTGCCTTATGTTCTGCCATTGGCTTGTATTCTGATGTTTTCCACGGTGTACCTCAGGGCACATTACGTGGTAGATGTCCTTGCGGGAGTACTGTTCACACCCATACTATGGATGAGTTCTTCGATGCTCTATAAATTGCTCGGAATGATTACAAAAACAATAGGGATCAAGCCCGTGAAGATTTAAGCTTAAATCATTGAATAATAAGAATATATCTTTTTTCTATACACGGAATCCCGTATTTCCCACTGCCTCTCTGCCTCAAAAAAAAGGTCCTTCGATATCATTCATATTAAATTAATCTTAATTTTGGTTCTGTCATATTCCTTAAAACGTGCTGAATTATTAATCAAATTGTTGCGATGAACCTTGAAATTAAGGAAGTAAAGAATAGAAGAGAGCTGAAACGATTCATCTATCTTCCCGCAAAGATCCATAAGAATCACGAAAACTGGGTGCCGCCTGTTTACATGGATGAATGGGCATTTTTTAATCCTAAAAAGAATAAAGCCTACGGTCATTCTTCAACCATACTTTATTTGGCTTTCAGATCAGGGAAGGTGGTAGGAAGAATTATGGGCATTATAAATCATAAGTACAACAAGATTCACAATGAGAAAGACGGCCGTTTTTGTTTTCTGGAGTCATTTGAGGAGCCTGATGTTGCGGAAGCTTTGCTGAAAGCCGTTGAAAAGTGGGTATTCGACAATGGTATGAAAAGAATTGTAGGACCGCTGGCTTTCTCCGACAAAGATCCGCAGGGATTACTGGTCGAAGGCTTTCAACAGCCGGTTGTCATTGCTTCCAATTGTAACTTCCCCTATCTTGTAAGCTTTATCGAAGCCTCAGGTTATGATAAAAAGGTCGACCTTGTTGTATATACAATAAAGATTCCCGAAACCATCCCCGAATTTTATTTACGGATCAGTGAACGTGCGCTGAGAAATCATCCCGAGCTTAAGCTTGTGACATTTACTTCAAAGAAGAAGATCAAAAAATATGTCAGGCCGGTATTTCATCTTGTGAATGAGACCTTCCATGATATATATGGATTTTCTGCCATGGAGGAGGAAGAGATGGATGAATTTGCCAAAAGGTACCTGATGATCCTCGACCCCAGATTCCTGAAAGTTATTGAGAATGAAGCAGGTGAAGTTGTCGCCTTCGTTCTGGGGATGCCGGATATCAGTACTGGCATCATTAAAAGTAAGGGCAAGGTATTTCCGTTTGGCTTCATACATATTCTAAGGTCACAAAAGCGGACACACCAACTTAACCTGCTGCTGGGAGGAATTCGCCAGGATTACCGCAACAGCGGACTTGATACGATTATGGGTGTTCAGATGATTGAGGATGCCAGAAAGGGCGGCTTCGAGTTTATCGACAGCCACCTTGAACTGGAAACGAACCATAAGGTCAGGTCTGAGATGGAGAAAATGCAGGGCAAGGTGTACAAACGATTCAGGATTTACCAAAAACCGCTGGTGAATATTCCCGATCGCGTGCAAACAGGAGAAAAAGCTCTTGAGATTTAATACGATTCGGTTTGATAGACATTTCACGTTGTGTTCCACGCTGATATGATTGCGGAATAAGGCTGGATATAGCTGAATTTTTCCATAGCAATAAACCTGAACCATACTGCGGATCGACCTGAATATTGCTTATTCACACCAGATTACTATCCGGAAATACACGAAAATAGACTAATATGAAAAGATTCGTCTTATCCTTACTCTCGGTTCTGACGCTGTTCTGCGGAAAAGCCGCCGATCTGATCCGCCTGGCTCCGGTGACCAATAAGATCGTCCTGCTTCAGTTTGATGACGGATATATTCTAAAGCACGGATATCACCAGGGCAGTGATGCCGACGTCGCATTTCTGTGGGCGATGGATACTGAACTGGCTGATAATTTGAAGACGTATTCCATTTCAAGCTCCGATGATAGCAATTACAGCAGCCCGCTGAATCCTGCCGGTCTGGGCAGAAAAAGTAAAGGGCATGATTTTTCCGAAGCCTGTAAGAACTGGCTTTTGGAGCCATGGGCAGGTGCGGCCTGTAAAAATGACTATGCATCATACCATTACATATATCTGGAGATGCCCCAGGCGATGATCAGCGGCAAGCACTATACAGTGAAATTCGGAGATCTGGCCGATAATATGGAGAGCTTCACCTTTGTTTTTGATGAAAAAATTTCCAGGTCCGAAGCGATTCATGTCAATCAGACAGGGTACGTTCCCTCCTCACAAAAGAAGTTTGCATATATTTCACAATGGATGGGTAGTCTTGGTCCGCTTATCGAAGATGGTCTCACGGGCCGTCCATTTGATCTGTTGGAGATCGATGGCAATGGTGTTCCGGGGAATTCTGTATTCAGCGGTTCTGTGGGTCTTCAACATAAATACGATCAGCCCGACAATGACCGGTCAAATGAGAGTCCGCACAGCAACTTCGTAGCTTCCAATGTTTATGAATGTGATTTCTCGGCTTTTTCCGATCCCGGAGAATACATTGTTGTTGTGAAAGGCGTAGGATGCTCATTTCCTTTCCGGATCGCTGAAGATGTTTACCAGGAGGCTTTCTATGCTGTGATGAAGGGCCTTTATCTCGAAAGGGGACTGATTGCAGAGGATGAAACTTCTGCCGGAAGATGGGCGCACCCGGCTATGGACAATGCCGGCTTCGTTTATACCTCTGTCAGAACACTGGACCTCACCGATGAGAGTGGAAGCAACCAGAGAAAAAATATCTTTGATAGTTTTGACTGGTCTGTGGATCTGTCCGGTATGCGCGGGTGGTATCATGATGCCGGCGACTGGGACGGGTATTTTTCGCATTTCAGGATACCACGTAGCCTGATGTTAGCGTATGAACTGGCGCCCGATAATTTTAAGGACGGTGAGCTTAACATCCCCGAATCACAGGTGGCTTACAACGGGTATTCAGGAACACATATTCCGGATATTCTCGATGAAGCTGTGTGGCTGGTTGATTATTTTAAACACAATGTCGGTCCTACAGGCGGGATCTTCGGCTCGCGCATTGATCCGGATATATCGAATACCAATGAGGGTGCCGGTATTTCAGAAGCAAGTTATCCCGACTTTGTTTTCAGTGATAAATGTCGTGTAAGTGGTATCCCCTCATGGGAGGACTGCTGCACCTGGATCGTACAGGGAGAAGATCCAAGAGATTCTTATGCATTCGCCGGCATTGCTTCTCAGTATGCCTATAATCTGCATATTGCATCTGTCAGAACCGGCGAGGATTACAGCACTATCATCAGCGATTATCTTAATGCCGCCAAAGACGCTTACGACTGGGCCCAAAACAATACGTTAGCTGGTGATGAATCGAAGAGCGCTTTTGTGGAAAACAGGGCGGCGGCAGCAGCCTGGTTATATAAAGAGACCGGCGAAGAGAAATACATCGATCAGCTCAGGAGCGATCTTGCAACCCGGAATATTACTGCTTCATCCACCAGCCTGGGAGAGTGTCAGTGGGCGGTATGGGCTTATGTTACCATCGACGGAACTCAACCATTATACATTGGCAGCTTTGACCAGACGCTATATGATGATTTGGTATCCGCAACGATTAAGGATGCAGAAGTGAGAGTGACCAACGCCATCGACAATAACCGTTCGATGCGTATGGGAGGTCATTATTCACTCCCGGTATGGAACGGACAGGGAACAACGCCCTGGATAGAACCGGCCATGGTGGCATCTGTTGTTGCATTGAAGAACAGTAATCCGGAAGCCGGGGACTTTCTGAATGCATGTTATACCACCTGTGACTATTTTCTGGGGGGGAACCAGATGAATATGGTATGGCTTACACAGCTCGGCCATGTCAGGCCGGAACAGATCATGCATCTCGATTCCGAATTTAACACGAGTGAACCGGGTTATATTCCCGGCATTCCGCCATACGGACCAAGACCACGGTGCGACTGGTTTGCTCCCGGTCCACCTCATCCATTTGCCGGCGATAACTGTTACTACAATAACTCTCACGATGCCGACTTTGCACTGCTCGACGGAAGGATCTATCCGGCCTATAACGATGATCAGGGCAACCTACTCTGGCCTGTCCACGAACTGTACTTCGACAACTATGGTTCACCTCCTACCAACGAATTCACGACACATCAGACCGTCGCCCCTGCTGCTGCAGCCTACGGATTCCTTACTGCCGTGAACGGTGCTACAGCGCCTAATGCTGCACCTTTGGTAACGATTAGCAGTTCTGCTAACAGCTATGCCAGGGGTGAGGATATAACCATCAACATCAGCGCTTCCGATGCCGACGGCTGGATTTACCAGGTCGACCTTTACCAGGATAACAGGCTGATCGCTTCACTCAACGGCAGTACAACGTCATTTGAATGGAAAGCAGGCAAAGCAGGTAACCTATCCATTTTTGCAGTGGCATCGGATAACCTTGGTGCCAGGAAAAAATCGGATGAAATCGTTGTTCAGGTTTCCGATATCACGGATGCCCCTTCGGTGATACTGAAAGGCTTGAAGGTGAACGGCCTTTATCGTAAAGGCAGTGCAATTACTCTTAATGCCGGTACTGCCGGCCAGGTCTCCAAAGTACAATTCTACTATTACAATACATTGATTGGTGAAGACACGGAGGCGCCCTACTTCATTGAATGGACACCCGTTGAGGAGGGCACAGCTGTCATCCGGGCGATTGCTGTCGGTGCACAAGGTCTGGAGGCAAAAGATTCAAAATCACTGATCGTTACCTCCGACTGCCTGACGTTGGTGGAACCCGTTGAGAACAGTGTTTTTGAACCGGGCGAAAATATTGTACTGAAGACTCTGGGAAGTTCATGTGCCGTACAGGTTTCAAAGGTGTCCTTCCATATCAACAGTTCGACGGTCCTTGAAGACCTGACCCCGGCACCTGTTGACGGATCGTATGATGTTTCGTTCCAGAGTGTGAAGGAAGGGGCATACACGGCGTATGCGATTGCCCAGACGGGACAGGGCATGATCATTTCTGATTCAGTGCATTTTGCCATTAAAAGTTCGGGACCAGATGGTATAGGCGGTGGCTATGAAGACGAGATCATGGAAAGTTTTGTCTATCCCAATCCTTCTGAAAGCGGATTTCATTTCCGTATGAGTCTGAATGTGACTTCTACTGTAAAGATAAAGATCTATGACGTATATGGTCATCTGGTGAATAGCATGGAATCAGAAGTTCCTGCAGGAACGTATAAGGAACTTTACTGGGAGGCAGAGGGCAGAAAGGCAGGCGTGTATTTCTTCAGTATGTCGGCAAGCAAGTCGATCCGGCATGGTATGATCGTCATCAACTGATTCGGTGAAATCGAACACGGATTTCAAGCACAATTCTTGTATAAAGGTGTTATATTATGGATCCTATCCATAATCAATCAGACATAATGGTTCAACCTGAAGCACTCCTGAAAATTAGTTACGGCCTTTTTGTAGTATGTTCAAAAAGGGGCAATGAAGTCAACGGTTTTATTTCCAATTCGGTATTCCAGGTCACAGCCGATCCGCCGCAGTTTGCCATCGCCTGTAACAAGGACAATTACACCAATGAATTCATCGATGAGAGCAAGCTTTTTACGGTATCGGTCCTGAAAAAGGAGGCGGATGCCAAAATCATCGGAACTTTTGGATTCAGCACGGGTAAAAAGAAAAACAAATTCGAAAAATTTCGTTTTGGGACATCCTCCTCCGGTTTACCCTATCTTCTCGATGATACGGTTGCCTGGTTTGAATGCCGTGTTCAACAGCAGGCAGATGCAGGAAGCCACATTGTTTATATCGCCTCCATAATAAAAGGGGAGCTTCTGGATGAAGAAGGTGAACCGCTTACCTATGCTTACTACAAGGATGTGAAGAAGGGGCTTGCGCCTAAGAATGCACCGACGTATATTGATCCGAAGACCCTCGGAAAGCGGAAGAAAAAGATCAAATCCAAAAAATATATTTGTCCGAATTGCGGTTATATCTATGATCCGGCCGAAGGCGACGCATCGGCCGGCATTGAACCTGGCACTGCCTTTGAGGACCTTCCGGATGACTGGGTTTGTCCGATTTGTGCAACGCCAAAAGAAGAATTTGAGGAGCAGGATTAATGAAGATGACATAAAATAACGCTTAAAACTGAAAGCATGGGAAAAAGCATAAAAGGTACACAGACCGAGAAAAATCTGATGAAGGCCTTTGCCGGAGAGACGCAGGCGGCAGCACGGTATGAGTACTACGCAAAAACTGCCCGGAAAGAAGGCTACATCCAGATCAGTAACATCTTTACAAAAACATCGCTGCAGGAAAGTGCACATGCCAAGCGTTTTTACCGTTACCTGGAGGGTGGTGAAGTAAATATTACCACCAGCTTTTCGGTACCGGAACTTGCCTCTACCCGTGAAAGCCTCTTAACTGCGGCAGGAGGGGAAAAAGATGAATGGACAGGTATGTATCCCGGTTTTGCCGAAACAGCGAAGCAGGAGGGCTTTACGGAGATTGCTGCCGTGTTTAGAATGATCGCTACCATTGAAAAGACACATGAGCATCGCTTCAGAAAACTGCTCGAAAATATTGATAACGGAACGGTATTTAAAAAGAAGGGCAAAGTGAGATGGGAATGTTTGAAATGCGGTTACATCATTGAGGGTGAAGAGCCCCCTGAGACCTGTCCTGCCTGCCTGCATCCGAAAGGCTATTTTGAAGTGTATGAAGAGAACTTCTGAGAACAGTTTTTTGCATGTATTTTCAATGGGAAGATGTTCCACTCCCGCTTGAATCCCACAGCTGACGGGGGGAAGCGATTATTTTGAAGTTTTAACATCTTTCATTGAACTCATGACAGTCCCGGACTGTTATACAAGGGTAAGAGGTCACGAGAATGGTAATTTCTCAAAGTTTTACACGGGAATTATGATTGTAAGCTCGTCAGAGAAAGGACATGATTTGTATCCCGACAACTTCCCCTGGGAAGAAGGACATTTGTTCGTGCCGGGAGGCGGAATTGCCTCAGTGCCGATATCCCCTGTTTCCCGTAAAATATCAAGTCCTCTTTTTTAAATATTTTATATAGTCATTAACTTAAAAAAGCTTTTAACATGGATGAAAAAAAGTACAGGAAACACCTGGAAAAAATTCAGTCAAAACTGAAACGCTTCAGCCCGCCTGAAGCCAGACATGATGTGAAGCAGGCTCCCAAGAGGGGATAAAAGTCAATGAATTCAATTATGAAATGTAGCCGCAACCGGCTGATGCAAATTTGCATTGCTGATTGCGGTTATTTTTTTGCTGTCTGCAAGCTGTCATGGAAACCGGATCTTTTATAATTTGGGCGATACATGATAACGTTCCGTAAGTTCTGAATCTTACGAAGTGATCGATACCGGACTTGAATTTCTTCCCTTCGTACGGCATTTCCTTTATGGATCTATGCAAAATCATACTGATCAGGTGAAACATTTTTTACCTCGGATGGATGAACTATCCGGCGTGGAAGAGTATTTAACTATCTGAACTTCTAAACCAATCAGCTTCCATGTCAAAACTATTCAAGATCGCAAGCCTCCTCCTTTATTTGTTAGTATGCCTCCTTGATACAGCATCCGGTCAGGGAATCCTCAATACGGAAAAGTACGATCTGAACAAGACTCAAGCGTTTACGCTGGCGGGCACTTTCGCCTTTGAGGGTGCAAGAGGGAATTCCAACCTGAATAAGACGGATCTGGAAGTGATTACCGGGTATCATTCCGGAAACCACATTTTCAAGCTGGTAGGGGGTTTCAATTATCTTAACAGTTCTGGAAGTGTGATCACAAGCAATATCTTTTCACAGCTCAGGTACAACCACATTTTCACATCACGGCTTCAGAGTTTCACATTTTATCAGCTTCAGAAGAACGATATCCTTCTGGTGAAGAAGAGAGAACTTGTGGGGGCCGGTTTGCGGATCAGCCTTGTAAAGGACGACAGTGCATATTTCAACGTCTCCATAGGGCTGGGGGGGATGTATGAGAATGAACAGCTTAAGAATGCCGAAGACAATCAAAAAGCGGATCGGGCGGAAGGATACTTCCGACTGGCGGATTACCTCTCGCTGCAATACCGGGTTAAAACTGTAAAAATTGTTGATGTCCTGTATTTTCAGCCGTTGATTAACCGTTTTGACGATTTCCGGATGTATAATGATCTTAGTATACAATTTAAGATTCAGAAGCATGTAGCGTTTGAGACGGGTTTTGTTTACAGATATGATTCACGGCCCCCGGGAAGTCTGAAGCGGGAGGACCTGAGCCTGAAGAACGGCATTGTGTTCAATTTTTAGATACGAAGAGTTTTCGTTGGTTTAGCGATTAGTAGAGTGTGAGAGAAATTCCGTCAGGAATAAGCAGGAATAGATCTGGCATCTGAACACCACATAAAAAATCAACGTTCCTTTTTTTCAATGACTTCTGTGTTTCTTAAATTTTTCTATCTTTGCCGCAATTAAATATTCAATTAAATCCGGTTTCACGGTTTACAATTTTTTTTTTGTCCCGTGGTGTAATTGGCAACACGTCTGATTTTGGTTCAGAAGAGTCCAGGTTCGAGCCCTGGCGGGACAACTTAGATTTTGAATGAGCGCCTTGATATTAAAGATATCGGGGCGTTTTTGTTTATTGCTACTGAAACCAGGCTGAAACATTTTCATCATCGTTTTTTGGTATTCGTATAGCTCGAAGATAGAAAGCTGTATGCTTGTCAATATCAATCGAGACCGGTCCTCGAATTTCCAGGACCCATTTCACATTATTATCGCAACCGTATTAGAATTACCAACCTCTGGTGTTTTTCTTTCCTGATTTTGTAAAAAATTCTGGATAAAAAGCAGATGCATACATCACAGATAAATCTTTGGTAGATCAAATGATCTCACCAAACATATATGTGGTTAATTGGTTGCAATAGGATTTAACGTTACAGAACTACTTTTTTCGCTGGTATCGATATTTCAGTCATCGCTTTGTTATGCGAAAGCCGTTACTCCTGATTTAAGCTGATTACGCTACCTAGTATGCATAATTTTCCCGGACACATCAATGTGTAGTAACCTTCACTTAAAAAGTTGATACTAAAAATTGGTGAGAAGCTACCTTGTCCGGAGACCTGATCCTGGGAAGTTCCCTTGCCTCCACCATTCTGCCTGTTTTACATACCGTACACTTACAGGATTATAACCTGTGAGTCGTTCAATACATTGTAGCCTGGTTTCAGGAGGTTCCTTGTCCTTCATAGTACAACTTGGATTTCTAAAATTCTTATTATATTTAATTAACGAAATTGAATAAGAGCTAAACACATATGCAATATAAATGCAACCGTAACGCTTACTCCTCAAATTTGAGGTGTAAACACAATGGGGTATGTTTAGCCACTCGTTAGCGGTCATTGTATCGGACGACAAAACTAACAATTAACAATAAGAAAAATGGATAATAAAATCAATGCTGCCCGCTTAGGTTTTGAGAACCTCGGAAAAATATATGACAATGCTGAAAATGTTACAGTAAACAAGACCGTAATTGAGAATGTGGATTGTTTTTGGATTGAGAACCAAAGTCAAGTAAGTAAATCTAAAATTGTTATTTATTTACACGGTGGGGGCTTTGTTTTAGGTTCAATTCAATCGCATCAAGCACTTGTAAGTCATTTGGCAAAAGAATTATCACTTCCAATTATTTTTATAGAATATAGTTTAGCACCAGAAAAGCCTTATCCAAATGCCATAAATGATATTCTGAGTGTATATGAGTACTTTCTCATTCAAGATCCGAAAGTTAATATTATTTTTATGGGAGACAGTGCAGGGGGTGGTTTGGCTATTTCTACAATATCAAAAATTAATGAAAGACAAATGCGACCACCTACATTTATGGTTTTACTTTCTCCGCAAGTTGACTTGACATGTACAAGTGAATCCTTTATTACAAATGCTCAAAGTGACCCTGTTCTTACAAAGAAATTTGTACAAGATTTTTCAAATTTATATGTTGGTGAATATAAATTAACAGAAGCTAATCCTATCGAAACAATGTTCGGACAGTTTCCTCCAACATTAATATTTGTTGGTAGCGGAGAAATCTTACTTGATGATAGTAAATCAATCTACAAAAAACTTGTTAGCCAACATGTCAAAACAAAATTGAGTATTTATGAGAATCAAAATCACGTGTGGATATTAAAAAATATTAATACTGAAGCATCGAAAAAGACAATTAAGGAAATTTATGATTTTATTTGGCTTGACTAAAGTACAGAATGTAAAAGAACAACGAACCGCTAACAGCACCTACCCAAAAGGCGGGGGTTCGTGTTCCAAAGACAGTTTTGTGGTTAATCAAACATTAGTTTTTCAAATCAAGTTTTGTGGTAAAAGTCCCGCCCTTCGGGTAGCTGCAAAACGTTATGGGCAAGCTTAACAAACAATACCAACTTAATGAATTACTTACTTCTATGGACAGACATGATTTTGTTTTGGGGCAGCAACTCCAGAAGGATAATGGAGCATAAACATCCCGTTATTCAATTGATAATTAGTGAGAATGAAACATTCCTGATGCAAGACTCATTTGGGAAACGGACTTCAAGGGGTTTTTTAATTGCTTTCAATCATCCTCACAGCGGAGATGCAAAAGATATTCAGATTTTAAGTTTAGGAATAAACCCCAAATCCTCTCTTGGAGAATGGATTAATAGCAATTACCTATTCACAGACAACATTATCGAGTTCCCTTCGAAGAAACTACACAAATTAGACTTTTCCTTTTTTAAGGAGCTTTTGAAAAATGCACGTTATAATGAGATTAGAAATTTTGTTGAAGAAATTTTTGATTATCCATCCGATAATTATCCACAAGAATTAGATGAGCGTATTCAAGACACCATCAATTACATTTCAAAACACATAGCTACTAAAATTAATAACCATGCATTAACAGATATAGCTCATTTGAGTGAAAGCCGATTAATACATCTCTTCAAAAATCAGGTTGGGGTACCGATTCGCAACTACATTCACTGGCGCAGATTGCAATTGGCCCTTCAATTTGTATTTGACGGTAATTCACTTACACAATCAGCATATCGCTGTGGTTTTTCCGATCAAGCACACTTGACAAGAACTTGTGTCAACTTGATAGGTATTCCTCCATCGGCTCTTGCCAGGAATAGCAATTTTGTTCAAGTTTTTAATCCGTTATAGTTTGAACTTTGCATAAGAAAAATAGTTAACGAAAATTTAGGGAAAATGACAGTTTCTGAAATCTCACTAATAGTTTTAAAAATCCTTTTGGCGCTCTACATCCTTTCATCTTTATTGAAGTTTTGCGTTCATTTTTTTGTGCAGTATGAGACAAGGATAAAGAAAATAGAAGGCAATTACGGCCAGAGCGGACGTAAACTAAAATTGTTTGATAATATCACATTGGCTGTTGCCATAGTTCTTGTATTACTCCTGTTTATCTCGGGAGAAATGGAATATTTAAGCTTTACCAATGGTTTTGTGGTTGGAATGACTGTATTACAAATATACTTTCACCGTTTTCGTGAACCACTGCCACCAAATAAAGCTCTTGATCTGCAATCATCACCCATAAAATATATATCTTACGCTATCCAGGAAAAACCTGGAAGAGCCTGGAGGGAATACTTAATTATGGCAGTGCTTCTGGTTTGGTCGCTTTATATGCTTTTGAAAGATTTATTTTAATCCTTGAAAGTCCTAAAAAATGCCAGTGCCCGACACACAATATAAAACAGTTAGGTTTCAGTGGTTTGTGAAATTTTGGTTCTCGCTTAAACTTTTTCCAACGATGGATAAGAACGAAGCCCGAAAACTCAACCGTTTCACATTGTAAAACGTTATGGGCAATCCTCCCTATACCATGACATTGACTTCCAAAGCTAACGTTCGTGATAAATTCGAGAAAATGCTAGGAGAAAATGAAAATTGTAAATATTGGAATATAAATACGTTACAAAAACGTTAGTTAGAAGGCAAAAAGACCAGCGCCATAGTACAAAACAACAATTTGGAGTAAAAAATCAAAACATAGCATACAATGAAAAAGGGAAACAAAATTATTTATTGGATTGCCTCCATTTGGTTGTCGTTGGGGATGACAGCGACCGGTATATTACAATTAACTAAACAAGTTGCGGAAGGAGCAATAGCTCCACCCGGAGTATGGGGAATAAAACAATTGGGGTATCCAGTTTATTTTCTTACAATAATAGGTGTATGGAAAATTCTAGGTGTAGTTGCGATTCTTTTTCATAAATTACCTTTATTAAAGGAATGGGCCTATGCCGGATTTTTCTTTCTATTGTCAGGAGCAATATTTTCACACATCGCTGTTGGAAGTCCTATAGGCGCATACATCCCTTCATCTTTACTTCTAATACTGACTGTACTGTCATGGTACTTCAGACCTGTAGACAGAAAATTAATTCCATCTAAAAGATTTAATACAAATGAATCCCAAAGTTGAACAGTTCTTATCCAAGCAAAAACGTTGGAAAGATGAAATTACCCTAATGCGGGATATCATTCTTGACATTAATGCGCTGGATGAAGATTATAAATGGATGATTCCCTGCTATACATTGCAAGACAAGAATGTGGTAGTAATTCAGGCATTTAAAGATTATTGTGCTTTAATGTTTTTTAAAGGTATATTGATGAAAGACCCCAAAGGAGTTTTAATTCAGATGACGGAGAATGTTCAGGCAGGCCGCCAAATCAGGTTTACAGATATTAATCAGATAAGAAAGGGTAAATCCATTATTAAGGCATATATCAAGGAGGCAATTGAAATAGAAAGGTCGGGAAGAAAAATACCATTAAAGAAGACCTCTGATTATCCTGTTCCAGAAGAATTTCAAAAAATATTGGAAGAAAATTTTGAAGTTAAAAAAGCATTCGATTCCTTAACACCGGGAAGACAAAGAGGGTATCTTTTCTATTTTTCCCAAGCCAAACAATCTAAGACACGAGAAAATAGAATTGAAAAATATATCCCAAAAATACTTGCTGGCAAAGGATTAAACGACTAAAAGACAAGAAAGCCCGGCCCATAACAATGTATAAAAATAATAGCCGGGATAGCAGAAAAATCAGGGGTTTTAGCCCGCTTCAAGTTTCTTGTAACTTGACAGGAATGATGCCCGCAATCGGCAACTTTTCATAGTGTGCCGAGAAGCAGAACATCGGCAAATATAGTTCTGCATGCTGTATTTGAGATGGTGGAATCCGCTTAGGATGGATGGCCCACCGCTGTCGTCATACAGGTGAGGGCAGCAAACCACCTGGAGGTGCTTTGGTAAAGAGCCAGGGTGCTGAGCGTTTAGGTTAAAACCGATACCATGAGTGTCGGTTGGTATGAATATGGGAGCTGAACACAAGTGAACCCTCGAAGAGGAGTCGAGAAGTTGCCACAACCTGTCAAAAGCTCCGGAGTATGAAACGGAGTGATAAGTTTAGCGGTTACCTGTTTACCGGCTAAACGGCAGGCGTCTTACAGAGGGCAGGAACTATATTCAGGCTCATTTACGGAACTCGGGAACCTGCACGGCAATGATAAGGGAAGGACACAATGGGATCACCCCAGAGGTCATAAACCGAAGTGCTGTGCAGGGACGGATTGCCCCGTAGTAGCGATGAAGCTTCTGTAATGGGAGTGGAGTAAAGGGGGCAAGTTATACAGGATCATAACATGGAACAACTCACAAAGAGGATGACTTTATGGGATGAGACAAAATCGGTACCGGTAAGCAAGGAACAAGTATGGCTTGCTTACAAGAAAGTGCGTTCCAACCATGGAAGCGCAGGGATTGACCAGGTCAGTATGGACGAATACGATACAAGCCGGTCAAAACATCTGTACAAACTATGGAACAGGATGGCATCGGGGAGTTATTTCCCACCAGCGGTCAAAGAGGTTGAGATCCCCAAGAAAGACGGTAAAACCCGAAAGCTTGGTATCCCGACCATCAGCGACCGTGTGGCACAAATGGTAGTGAAGGATTACCTTGAGCCAAGGTTTGAGAAGATATTCAGTTTACATTCGTATGGATACCGACCGGGCAGGAATGCACATCAGGCATTGGAATCGGTCAGGAATAATTGCCGTATGATGGATTGGGTTATTGATCTTGATATTAAAGGGTTCTTCGACAACATTGACCATGCCAAACTGATGCTTGCATTAAAGAAACATGTTAACGAGTCCTGGTGCCTGATGTACATCAAGCGGTGGTTAACAGCGCCTGTGCAAACAAATACCGGGGGACTGGTATTAAAGCAAGGCAAAGGGACACCACAGGGAGGAGTAATCAGCCCATTGTTAGCAAACCTGTTTCTGCATTATGCACTGGACAAATGGTTGGAACATACCCACTCTGCGGTGAGGTATGTGCGTTATGCCGATGATGCCATATTACACTGCAAGAGCAAGGTTCAGGCTGACTATGTGCTTCGTAATCTTGGCAAACGGATGCAACAATGTGGTTTGGAGTTACACCCTGAGAAGACGAAACTTGTTTACTGTAAAGATTACAGGAGGCAAGAAAATCACAAAATGGTGAAATTTGATTTTTTGGGGTATTCATTTCAACCTCGCACAGCGAAGTCGAAGAAAACAGGAAAACTGTTTCTTGGTTTCGACTGTGCTATCAGCATTAGTTCTAAGAAGCGAATTGCAGGGAAAATGAGAGAGATGGACATTGAACACCTGACGCATAATAGCATTGTAGGTGTGGCTCAATATCTGGAACCCTATATCCGGGGTTGGGTCAACTACTATGGTAAGTTCAGGATATGGGAAATGAACCCGGTTTTTCAGCTATTACGGAGGAAGCTTGTAATGTGGGCACGCAAACGGTACAAGCGTTACAAAACGAGTATTAACCGTGCGTATGATTGGTTAAAACGGGTTAAGGAACAGTTTCCGGGTCTGTTTTACCATTGGCGGTTAGGATTCTCGTGATGAAATGCTTAGATTAGTATAACAAGAGCCGGATGAGGGGAGACTTTCAAGTCCGGTTCTGTGAGAGGCTTGGGGTGAAATTCCCCTTGCCTACTCGACCCGCCACCGTTAGCGGTCATTCCCCACATAAAGAAACTCTATTAATTTCTTATGCTAACGGAGAAAATTTTAGAGTATTTTTAAAGTAAAAATTTTACCGTTAGTCAGAATTGTGAGTGCAACAGTGTAACAACAAATTAACAGGATTAATCATGGGACAGACAACTGAAAACTCAAGAGACATAAAAGCATCTGCAGAAATTATTTATCACGCGCTTATTGACCCAACAGCTTTGGAAGTATGGCAGGCACCTGGTGACATGACTACTAAAATTCATAATTTTGACCTCAGGATAGGTGGAGGTTATCAGATGTCCCTGTACTATCCAGACAACGAAAAAGAAATGACTGGCAAGACAGTGGGGAAAGAAGACAGATTTACTGCTCGATTCCTTGAATTAACGCCCAACAAAAGAATTGTTCAGGCAATAAATTTTGAGACTTCAAATCCTGACTTTATGGGCGAAATGATTATGGAGGTTACGTTAAAACCTATTGACAATGGGACCAAAGTAACATTCTCATTTAAAAATATTCCAATAGGTATTAAACCTGTGGACAACGAAGCGGGGACAATTTCTTCCCTTGAAAAACTTGCCAGTTATGTTGAATAATTACCTTTATAATGAACAACTAAAAGGACAAAAAAACACCGAACCGCTAACAAAAGCTATATGTAATGCGGGGTTCAGCGGGTAATTCAACCGCAGTTCTTCGTTGCAGCACCGCCAATTCGTCTTTGACGATTTGGCTATAAAAATGAAAATATGAATAAACGAATTGGCTCAGTGGCAGCCTGACTGTGAAGCGTTTCATAGTCCCGCACTCCACATAGCCAAACCGTTATTGCCAAGATTGAATTAGTTTGAATGTGATTAACAAAGTTCGATTTATTATTGCTGTTATCAAACAGAGTAAAATTGAAGCAAGAATTATTTGCACGAATATGGAAGATAAAATAACAATACGCATTGGGGTTCTTTACTTCTCGCCCACAAATACAACGAAGAAAATTTGTAATGCTATTGCTTTAGGTATGGGGCAAAAGACCCAGAAGATTTGAATATGACAATTCCGGATTTCCGAGCCAAATTTACTTCTAATCCAAATGCGATTTTAGATAACATTGACCACCTAATTATTGGTGCTCCTGTTTATTCAGGCAAGTTACCGATTCAGGTAATAGATTGCTTAGAAAGCATAAGTGGAAATGAAAAAAAATGTAACGCTGTTGTTGTATACGGTAACAGGGATTTTGGAATTGCGCTTTACCGAATGGTGGAAATACTTTCTAATAATAATTTTAATGTTCTTGCTGCAGGCACATTTATTGGACAGCATTCATATTCTGATATTATAGCTGTCGCTATTGGAAGACCAGATAAAACTGATTTGGAAAAAGCCTGTAATTTTGGTTCAGAAATTCTGAATACAGCCAACTATTTATCACTTCAAGATATTCCGGTCCAACGAGATCGAGATAATAATAGATTTCGAAAAGAATGCTGGCGTCTAACAAGCGGTCATGCTTAAAGCCTGGTTTTTTGCGTGTACGAACGTTTTTTTTTCTAACTTAGATTAACGTATAACCGAAACAAAATTTTTATTATGCCAGCTCTACGTATACCACTGGCTCGTTAGCCATCATGCAAAAAACGGCAAATATTATAACGCATTAACACAATTGAAGAATATAAAATTAAAGAGCCTTGTTTTATTAGGATTACTAATCTCAACTGGAATTTTAAACGCACAGACGGATTTCCGACCTGGATATATCATAAAAACAATTGGAGATACAATATTGGGACAGATTGATTATCGTGGTGATATAATAATGAGTAGTTTATGCAAATTTAAAGGTATTGACAATACAATTGTTGAATATTCACCAAATGATATTGAAGCATTTAGATTTCTTGACAGTAAATACTATGTGACAAAAGAGATAGATAATAAAAAAGTATTCTTGGAATATCTGATTAAAGGGAAAATCAATATTTATTACATGAGAGATGAAAATGGTGACCACTATTATCTTGATAAGGAGGATGTCCAATTGACTGAGATTGCATATGAAGAAGGAATTAAATATGTTGATAATAAACGAGTATTCTATGAATCTAAAAAACACTTTGGAGTACTAATTTATTATACACAAGACGATCCTGAATTGAGATCTGAGATACAATCTATTAGGAAACCTGAGCATCAAAACCTGATAAAATTAGCAGAAGACTACCATAACGCAGTGTGCAAAGATGAGAAATGTATTATTTACGAAAAGAGACTTCCGCTGTTAAAGATTTCAATTTCACCATTTGTAGGTTTAATAAAATATAAAGGATACGACAAATTTATAAATGAATTTGGAGGATATTTATATTTCTGGGCTCCAAGAACTAATGAAAATCTATATTTAAAGACGGGATTCGTTTATCATAAATTATCTGACATTGATGAGGAATTTAAAATTTATAATATTCCAATTCAGATTCAATACATATACAGGGCTAATAGAATACAACCAAAAATAAGTGTTGGTTTTTCTATACTTAGCATAAATCTTAATGATTATAGTGCTTTAGGTCACACAATAAACCTAAATGCTGGTTTGGATTATAAGATTTCTAATAAAATAAATTTAAGTACCGCGATTAATTCTGATTATGCCCCACTAAGCTATGTGACTAAGAATGAAGACTTAAAATTTGATTTAATATCATATTCAATTATTATTGGTTTAAGGATTGATATATAAATGTACAGATGGCTACACTTTATGGAGACCTAATCCTGGGCGGTTCAGGTTCAGCTTGCCAAAGAGCTTACAAAGCCAACCCAATTATCGCCTTTAGGGACGGTTTGAGGAACTGCCTTTCCGGCACAAGGACGACAATATGTGAGATTTATATCAATAAGATCTTTTCAACAATAGATGGAGCTTACCTTACAACGATATTTAATTTTTTTAACCTGACACCAGTGACACCCTTATAACAAAGGTTATTCTTTCTCAGGTTTCCAAGCCCACAGCTTTTTCAATATTTCCGGACAAATCTCTGATAAACCGTGCCATCGGAGCTCCGTCAATGACATCATGGTCCATGAGAATGGTCATATTGAGCATTTCCCTGATCACGATCTCGTCATTTACAACCACCGGCTTTTTAAGAACCGGACCTATCCCGAAGCATACTGGATGTATAGATACGGGAAGAAACCATCCGTTTACGTTGCCAATCATGCCTATGGAGGTAATCGCCACATTCCCCATTTTCGGGTAGACAAGATGGGGGTGATTCAGAAGGAAATGCCAGATGGCTCTGCGGACACAGCTGGGGAAGTGGTAGTAGATCTTTTCGGAAAATCCTGATTTCTTTTGAAGCACAATTTCGTTTTTTTTCAGTTCATCCTCTGTGGCATTCCGGATCAGCCGGGTAATGGAAACCAGTGGTAACGTATCCGCCTTTTCAATAATCATTGGTAGCGGTACCCTGGAACCGTCCGTTTCTTTTTCTACCATCATCGAAATATTGATATCGCTGAAAAGTATTCGTTTGCGTTTTCCTTTACGATAGGCTGCCACTTCTCCGTTCTCCTTCACTGACAGGCTGATCACTTTTACCAGCCATGCGGTAAAGGATACGGGACCCGACAATTTCCTGTATCGTTTAATTTTTTCCCTGGCTGCAGTCACATCCACCTCAATCATTGTGGCAATATGATGCTTGCGCAGGCCGACTCCGTAAACATCAATGGTCGCAATCCTGGACTTGGGGAATTTCTGGATTTTATATCCCGGCATTGATTTGATTGTTATTCGTTTCCAGGCATGTTTCCGTGCCAGATCCACACTTAGACACGGATGAGGTAAACCTTTGGGATAAAGATAACGAATACAAAATTTATTTAAGCCTGTGCCGGGGCGCAGATTTGTATTGGAAAGAAGGTGACAGGATTAGCTATGGAGGTCAGTTACCAGTATGGATGGTGATCAGTGGTAAAGTCGCTGGTCATTACAATGCTTTCAGGTATGCTTCCCTGAGCCATCCGATTACTATGGTATCCACATCTTTCGTACTTTCCAGCCTGACTCTGTGGGTGCACATGGCACCGAAAGGTCCGGAATTTTCAAGTCGTCCGGTGTACTCTTTACCGGTTAATTTGAGTCCAAGATCGATGCGCGACTTTGTTGCAGGTTTTACCAGTGCAAATTGTTTTTTCCGGATAAAACTTACGCTGTCTTTTTTTGGTGTTACCGTTATATCACTGCCGAAGGAACGTATTTCCGTGAGAAGTTTTTCATAGATATCTTTCAGATCTTCCTTTCCTCTGTACTGATTTTCCAAAAGTATCGAATCGTCGAAGGATGCGGCATCAGATTTCCTGGCTTTCAGCGACACAAAATTTGCGAAGCCGTATGTAAATCCATGTTCAGACATCAGAAAATCAATGATTTCCTTATGCTTTTCAAGGTTTGTCCGTTTAACCACCTGTATCCAGTGTGCAAGTGGTTTTCCTGTTTTTTCAAGCAAGCTGTTTTCCATACGGTTGGTTTTACCAGGCACCAAGGATGGCGCCCATTATGGTCAGGGTAATGATACAGTAACCTGCATTGATTAGATACGCACTGAGAGACCGCATTTCAAAGAGGTAGAGAATGCCAAGGAAGGTGGCTACCCATCCAAAGCCGGCAAGGAATCCGGCGATAGCTCCAAAGGCAAAGGTGGCATCTGAACCGATGAACATCTCAAGCATCAAAGCGGCGATAAAGGCGAGTATAAAAGAGAATGTAAATGTGAAGGCAGCACTCCGCTTTTTCAGGGCTTCCTCACTAATCCCGAATGCATTCATCCATGCTTTTCCAAAAAGAGGTCCATACCAAACCGCACCGGTAACGAATGAAGAGACTGCGGCAACAAATACGGATATCCAGTGAATATTGCCAAGGGCAGCGTCAAAATTCATGTTTCATAATTTTAATTAAAACTGCAAGTTATATCAACATACTGTTACCGGTATAGAAAAAATTTAACCTTTTCTGTCGAGCGGGAAGAAGTTGGGCTCGGTAAGGTCAAAGTCCTGCTTTATAAATTCCTGCGGATTAAAACCGGAGAAGTGCCGGAATTCTTTTATGAAATGAGACTGGTCGGAAAATCCGCATTGATATGCTATTTGTGACCAGACAATCTTATCATTGTTATTCAACTGATTGAAAATCTCATTAAACCTCACAATACGCTGGTATTGTTTAGGAGTTAGTCCGATCATCTTTTTGAATTGTCCAATAAGATGTTTATGTGTGTTTGGGTAGCTAGCCACGATGTTCTTGTATTTTACAGCAGGTTCTTTATGAAGTTTCTCAAGTACTTCCACCAACGCATCAGGCGCAGTTTTTGAAGGATCAAATCTTGTATTCAGCCAGGTTTCAGCGACGCGGAATTTATCCTTTGACGTTTTTTGAATGCGAATTTCTTCCCTAAGCCTGGTAATATCAATTTTGAATAGCTTCTCTGCGGGGACTATTTTCTCATTCAGGCGGTATATCGGAAAGTGAAAATACGAATAAGCCCCATAGGGTTTAAATTGAATGACGAACATTTCTGAATCCGGATGAGCTGAAATTGAGATGTAATTAGTATGCATCCCACTAACCCAGGATCCTGACAATGAATCAATTTCCTTTAGTGTTTCATTATCGTAGGTGTGTCTCACGAAGTTATCCAATTCGAAAAGGAGGAAAATATGTCCGGTAGGCACCAGCCTCTCAATGGAATGATCCGGCATAAAGCCACTGAAATGAAATATGGATTCGATATACTGTTGATGAGGAGGCTGAAGTTTGTAGGTTTCAAACTGCATGGGTCATTAGATTTACTGCGGAAGAGAGTCTTTCTGTTTGGATTATGAACTTATCCTGATGGTACGTACCAGAGGATATGCTATATCAGCGTGTATCACTACATAACCTGAATCCAATCGGTTTTGTTTACTGCTGAAGCAGATTAAGAAAATCCTGGATAAGGAAGGTTTTCTTCTCATTTTTTAAGCATTTCACCTGTACTGATATAGTAGTTCAGTGCATTTTCCCACCAGATCATGGACTTTTGAAATGATTCATCGAGACCTTCACGAAACCATTTAATTTTCGCGTCATTCAGTGCTGTGTATTCATAGGAAATATCTATAGTTGTTTTTCCCTTCTCCGTTTCGTGCAGCCTGATTCTGATCTTTACAGTCTCCTCACCCGGGGTGAACCTAACAAATTCAATCCTGTATTTAGCTTTGTCATGTTCTGTTACACTCCAGATGGTCTGCTGGCTGCCATGGTGGGGCGAATAAAACACGCATCCGTTTTCGATAAGACCCGACTTCGAATATACCATCATGTAATCCCAGCCTTCGAGCCATTCTTTTTCTCTAACGGGGCAGAGGAGCGGGAAGACAACTTCTGGTGCAGCACTGATCAATTGGCGGAATGTTTTTACTTCGCGGATTTCTGAGTAGTCCATTTTTAGGGTGAATTTAATGAAAATCAGGGCGATAAAGATAAACTTTTATACGATGAAGGAGTAACCTCACAGATTCGTAATAACCAGGGAAAAGAAAGTATCACGTCCGTCAGTGTCTCTTGAAATTCTGATGAAATGAGGAAATTGCTTCTCACCGACTGTTGCAAAAGTTCTACCAGTTCAGATGAGGGTGATCAGGCCACTCTTCTCCCCCTCTGTCTGGATATTGATGTGTGAGTTTGCATGAATTAACTTGCACTGCTGGAAGACGTAATCAATCTGATTATAGCGTTTTTCCGGTATGAAGAAAGCAAAATTCTCGTTGTCACCCGTCATTATAGCCAGCCATGGCACAGATTCAACGAGGCACGCCCGGAATGTTTCACTAAATACCAGATTTGTAAGATCGATGCTCACCAAATCCTTGCCCTGCTCAAGTCCGAAGCGGCGGTTCAGAAAGGTGGCATAACCACTTACCTCTTTATTTGCCGAAGAAGAGAACACAGCCAGGTTGTTGTTAAAATTTACCGGCACAATGGCCAGCATTTCAAGTGTACTTTCAGGAGGGAAATGGTTGAAAAAGTCCATTCGGATTGCCAGCATGTTGGTATGGCTGAAATGGATCAGCGTGCCTTTGCGATGCTGGTGATCGAGTATGCTATTAATGTTGCTTTGACTGAACATATTCTAACCCTAATCGTAATTAAAAATCTCCCCGGTCTCTAATCAAGGATGGATGAATATTTCTTTACAATAAAAGTGCCATAAATCCTGTCTTCAGCAATAGATCTATATTTGGAGGTCCTAAAGAATGAACGGTACATGAAATTTTTTTATTGTGATCGTACTGGCTGAGAATTCGTCATGTTCTTCATCTTTCGTCTACTCCCGATTGTCTATCTTTACAAGGTGTCAAATCAATTTGTGAAACGCTATGTATTCAAACAGGGAAGCACAGATCCGATACCGGGTCATCAACAGGTGTCTGAAGGAAAAAAGGCAGGCGGGAGCTGCTGAGCTGGCAACCGCCTGCAGTGAAGCCATGGACGGGAAACCGGTGGAAATATCAACCGTTGAATCCGATCTGATCGGCATGCGCAACGATGCAGGCCTGGGATACTTTGCGCCGGTGGTAAAAGATCCGGAAAGTGGCAAATACCGGTACAGCGATCCGGACTACTCGATCGAAAATATTCCGCTAAAGCCTGATGAAGTAGAGAATCTATCCTCGGCAGCAAGTCTGTTAAATCAGTTAAGTTCCCGGGGGATGTTTGTTGAACTGGGCGGGGTAATCCACAAGCTCATCGATGCGGCAAACATCAACTCCATGGATTTCACCCGGCGGATTCCCGATTTCATCAAGTTTGAAAAAACACCCTCCTATACGGGGAGTCAGTTTCTGGGTAAGATCATTGAAGCTATCGCATCAAAAAAAGTCCTGAAAATATTCTACAAACCTTATGAGGAGGACAAGCCATATTTCACCTTTGTCCACCCATATCTTCTCAAGGAATACCGTTTCCGGTGGTATTTGGTAGGACTGAATGACCAGCGAAAGTTGTTACGGACCTATGCTCTCGACAGGATCTGGGAGATCGAAGAGACCCGGCAGGAATATACGCCGGCTGCTTTCAGTGTGAAAGATTATTTTAAGCATGCTGTAGGTGTGATCGTCCCGCATGGTGAACCACAGGAAATACTTCTTCAGGTCAGAAAGCCACAGGCACAATATATGATTAGCCAGCCACTGCATGAAAGCCAGTTGATTCATGAAGAAACTTCTGAGCATATTGTATTTGCCTTTACCGTTTTTGCGACCTGGGAATTCAAATCCATGATCAGGGGGCTTGGAAGCGAAGCAAGGATCCTGAGTCCGGAAGATTTGAAAAATGACATGATTGGTGAGTTGCAAGCCACACTTGCCAATTACGCAGCTTTGGAATGATCCTGCGATCCGGGATTTGATTTAAAAAACAGGTAAGGGGACTTCTGTGATGAACCACCGGGAAAGCTCCACCATGGGAACTGATTCCATCATGGGCTACAAAATATGTAAGGATAAAAATAAGCCCGGAAGCTGTCGAAAACAGCATATCCGGGCGTTCAGAGCATATGATTGTAAAATGAATTACATTCAGCTGTTGCCTTTCTTTTTCTTCCTTGCAGCGAAATACGCCACACCAGCACCGGCAAGAAGAGCCAGCAATCCGCCGTCGAGAGGTACACCGGTTGTCGTCTGATTATCGACCACCGCAAGTGCCGCCGGGACAAAGGCAAAGCACAGTACCATCATGGATAGGAAGAGATATATCTTTTTCATATTGTTTTGATTTAATTTCAGTATATACGCTATTGTTGTACGAAATTTTTATACAATTATTTCTGGACTTTCTGATCTTTATTTATACTGTAAAATTATAACAAGGTTTGGTAACAGTCAAAATATTCACCACTGGTTAAGGGCCACTGGTCAAAATGGTTAGGGGGAAGTTATGGAGTTATGAAGTTATGAGGTTATGAGGTTATGGATTGATAGTTAGGGAGTTAGGGAGTTAGGAGGTTAGAGGTTAGGAGGTGATGGAGAGAGCGTGAGAGGTGTTTGTAGAAACCCTTCTTCCATGCCGGAGGCATTCACCAACGGTAGCCATGGTTTTGCCCATGGATAAGATAAGGTTCTCTAGCTCAATCTTCATCGACCACAAACAACTCAATATGAGACCTTTCTGGTGACTGTTAGTTTATAAAACCCGGTGGTGCGAGGGGCCTCCCCTTCAAGGGCCGGGGGTAGCGGGGGGATTGTTATGAAGTTATGGGGTTATGGAGTGATAGTGAGGGAGTTAGGAAGTGATGGGGTTAAATGAATGTCGAATATCGAATAACGAATGTCGAATGTCGAAGAAAAGATTTTCGTAATCAGAGAACATCTTATTAGCTGTAGGTTCATAGGCCCCGGTGGGGCGAGGGACTTCCCCTTTCAAGCCGGGGGTAGCAGGGGGATAGTTAAGGAGTTAGGAGGTTAGGAGGTTAGGGAGTTAGGAAGTTAGGTGGCTTGTAGTTTAGGATGTGTGCCACGACCACAAACATCTCTCCATCCTTCTCACCCTCTAACCCCTCACCCCGATTAGCCCTTTTCCACCTTCAATGGTTTGATTTCCTCGCCCCAGTAAAGGGAAAGATGCGGGAACGGGATCTCGATGTTTTTACTGTCGAAGGCAGATTTCAGCCGTTTTCGGAATTCCCGGCCGGTGCTCCACTGGTCCCCGGGTTTGGTTTTCAGCCTTGCCTTGATCACAACAGCGCTGTCGCCAAATTCGTCAAGCCCCAGTACCTCAATGGGTTCAATAATCCTTGTTGAAAATTGAGGATCGTTGATAAGATTTTTGCCAACTTCGGCGATGACAGTCATCACGGCATCTACATCTTCCTTATATGCAACGCCAATATTAAAAACCATGGCCGACCATTCTTTTGTCATATTTGAGAGTGAATTTATTTTACCATTCTGAAAGACATGAACGGTGCCTGTTAGATCACGTAATGTGATGGTTCGCATCTCGATCTTCTCAACAAGACCTCCTGTACCGTTGATGACGGCTACATCACCGGCCCTTACCTGATTTTCCAGAAGCATAAAGAAACCGGAGATAAAGTCCCTGACCAGTTCCTGGGCGCCAAAACCTACAGCAAGGCCTATGATACCGGCACTTGCAATAATCGGCCCTATATCCATACCGATCTTTTTCAGGAGGATCATGATAAAGATAGCCCAGAGGAGGATTTTTAAAACGCCATGGACAATACTCATTAATGTATTCACTCTCTTTTCCGTTTCAAGATTTGCAATTCCATCTTCATCCTGGGATCGCTTGAGAATGACTTTTTTCGTTCTGTTGATCAGCATTTTTGAAATCTTAAGGGAGATGAACAGAATAATGATCAGGATGATGAGGGCAGGTACCTCTGTCACCATCCATGATGTGGCTTTGGAAATGAATGTTTCCCAGACTTGCATATTGAAAAAACTCTCCATGGTTATTGATGATTTTAGTATTAAATGCTAATGTATTCTTTTTATAACGCTTTCAGGTAAAAGATGTTTGATTAGACTCTGGGGGTGATATATTTTGATTACAGGGTAAAATTATCTACTGTAAAGTAGGGTTTTTATGACAGCAGTCATATTTTCTTTTCTTTGTCTGATGTACATTTACCTGGTTTTAATCACCATATAACCAGACTATGACCTCAGACCTGCTGACCTCAGACATTGAGTTAATCAATCAAAAAGTGAAATTCTCGTGCCGTACGCGTGAGAATGTTCCTGTTACTGTAGACTACACGCCTCCCATTGGTGATGACGAAGGATACACTTCACTGGAGTTACTTTTGATCAGTCTTTCATCGTGCATTGGGACGAGTCTGGCTGTTACGCTACGCAGAATGAAGAAAAACCTGCTGGACCTCAGCATTAATCTCGCGGTTACCGTCGAGAAGAACATCCAACCAGTTTCAGGCGTATCGAACTTGACATTAAAATTGATTCACCCGATATTGTAAATGGCGATGTGGACAAGGCACTGGCTTTGTCGGAAAAAATATGCCCGGTCTGGTGCATGTTAAAAGGGAATGTTGAAATCAGAACGTCATTTTGCATTAACGAAGTGGTTCAGGCTGTTAAATAATCATGGCATTAAGCTTTTACCTTCTGATCGTCGGCTCATAGGTTGAATATCTGTGAGTTTTGTACTACTCAGACTTCAGGATGTCATGAAGAATGTACGAAGCCTCATCTACCATGATATTTTTAGACACAAGTTTTTTCAGGTCGCTGATGGCTCCGCTGATATCAACATTCTTTATAAGGCTTTCCATGAGAAAGGTACGGTAGAGTTCATTAGCTTCATCGCGATTCCCACTACGCAAAGTTGCCAGGGCCATGTTAAATTTTGCATAATAGGCATCATCATCGAGTTCGACCGCCTTTTTTGAGTAGATGATACACCGGTCAAAATCGTTCTTACAATAATAGATCCATCCTAGGTTACCGTAGATGCTCTGATTTGTTGAGTCGGTTTCACACGCCTTATTCAGGTCAGCAATAGCTGTATCATATTCATTCAGATTGTAATGGCTCATCCCCCGGCTAAAGTATGCATACGTGTAAAGCGAGTCTATGGCTATGGCCTTGTTGTAATTTTCAATGGCTTTTTCGTAATCGTCATCCACATAATAACAATCGGCAATTCTTCTCCAGGCATAGTCATAATCCTTATCCAGTTCCAGGGCTTTTTTAAAATCTGAAATTGCTTTCTCAGTGCGTCCCATCCCGAACCAGGTATTCCCCCTGTCACGGTAGTAGTATTTGAATGTTGAATCGAGCCGTATGCAATGGTTATAGTCTTTCATAGCCTCTGGCAGCTGCCCGAGGTAATAGTACGAATCACCGCGGGCATTGATGGCATTCTCCCACAGTGGCCTCAGATGTATTGCTTTATCATAGTAGCCAATAGCCGTAGTGTAGTCATTCATTTTCATATAACAATCGCCGGTTCTTTTTACAGCATATGCATAGTCATCTGCCAGGTTGAATGCCTGTTTGAAATCGTCGATCGCCAATTTCATCTCATTGCTTACAAAATATGCTTCCGCCCGGTCTTTGTAATAGTTGGGGTTTTCAGGCTTAAGTTCAATACACCTTGAATAATCTGATATCGCTTTTTCATAATTTTCCATCGCTAAATACAAATCACCCCTGTTGTTCAGAGCCCGATCGTAGTTTGGTTCAAGGGTAATAGTGCGATCGAAATAATATAGTGCACTATCCCGATCACCTGTTTTTTTGTATGCAAGGGCAATGTTGTTCTGCGGCCAGAGAAAATCAGGGTTCAGTTCAATGGCTTTTTTAAAACATGTGATGGCGATTTCAGGCTCTTCCGCGAGGTACAATACTCCGAGTTCATTCTGGAGGTACATGTTATCCGGATTATACTCAAGGCTCTTAATGAAATCACGTTTCGCCTCCTCCGGAAGGTTGAGTTCCTTGTTACACTTTCCCCTGTATTGATAACCGTTTGCATATTCAGGGAAAATTTCTATGGTTTTAGTAAAATAGTCCCTGCTTTCCGCCCATTTCTTTTCATTGTAGAGTACCATAGCCTGCATAGCGTTACCTGGAAGACTGGAAGGGTTGACAGACAATAAATGGCTTACATACTTTCTTGCTGCCCTGACATTGTTCCCGTAAACGGCGCTGAATATTTTTATACGGATGCAAAATTCGTCTTTTTTATTCTTTTTCAGGTATTGGTCAGCCACTGCTTCTGATTCCATGGGCAGATGATTGAGATATTCATAAATAAGCGATTTAGCCAAATCCTGATATTCCGAAGAAATCGTAGTATCTGATGCAGATTTCAGAAAGAATAGGATTTCCAGGCCATAGTAATCTTCGGAACGTTCGGGCTGAAGGCCTTTATTTGATTTGACGAATGCCTCCAGGATCTGTCCGGATACCCATTCAATAGTATCCTTATTATCAATCGGAAGTGATTTAATCAGAGCCTGTACAGGATTTTCGCTTTTTACCAGGTTAAGACTGTCGAGGGCAGGTATATTTGAACGAAGCGTATCGGATTTTACGTTTGCAAAAGCACCGGGGCTAATCAGGATTAGGCCGGCCAGCAGTGCAATAAGTAGGATGGTTTCAACTTTGTTCAATAAGGGTCCGGCTTTTTTTGCCATCCGGGGCAAAAGCTGATAAAAGATGGGCAACCCGATACCTTCAGGTTTTGATGTTTTCTCAGACATGTCTATTCGGTTATCCCGGCAAAAGAAAAATATATCCGTTTACCAGATTTAGGTTCTATAACGAATGTAATAAATTCTGCCGGATAATGGTTGGATGCAGGCCAGATTTTCAGCGCGCAGGTAAATAATTTTGAGGAATTCCTGAGGGATTGGTAAGTCAGGAATTGTAAATATTTAGATTTAAGATGCTGTGTATGTGTTTGTGTTTCAGAACCGGCAGACCGTAATTTCATCGTTATTTTCCCATGCGCACAGTATTTTTTCATCCTGTGTTCTTACCGCTTTAATGAAGCCGCCTTCACCTGCGTCGGTTTCTTTCCCGCTTAGAAGGTCGAGCACTTTAAGTGACCTTCCGTCCTGCCATGTTATAACCGGGTTTCCGGCACCGGAAATACTGCAATCCCTTCCGGAACCCAGGAGTTTTTCTTCCTGCCCGGGTTTTGCATAGTAAATACTGCCGGCGCGCTGCCATACCGTTGATATTTTGCCGTTGTCTGTTGTTGTGATTCCACCGCCATCCATTGGGCATCCGTTCAATTTCCAGGTACCTTCCCCAAGTTTTACGGCATCTCCGAAGGTCGCTCCGTCATCATCAGATTTTACTATATACAAATCCCGTGAACCATTCAGCCAGTTTCTGAACATGATATAAATACCTGATTCAGAGACATCGATACTGGGTCTGCAGCATTGGCAAACATGCTCATCCGGAGAAATGTAAACCATTTTATTTTTTGTCCAGGAGGCAGCCTGATCTTTCGTGGATGAAAAACAAATGTTGTTTCGTTGGTTGTTTCGTTGGTCAAGCCAGACCGCATAAAATTCATCATTTTCACCGGCACTGATATTCATGAGTCCTTCGGGGGCTGTTTTGGGCTGATCATTCACTGCCGAAGTTTCCTTCCATTTTCCAGTCTTATGATTGAGCAGGAAAGAATGGATGGTTGCATCTTTGTCAAAGGCTGTAACTAGGGTATAATTTTCTGAACTGGCTGCCTGTGGGCCTCTGGATTTGCCGAGAGGCATTCCTGTAACGGAAGCAATAAGCTGAGGGGCAGAAAAGGAGACTCCATTGTCTGATGAAGTTGCACAATAGATTTTGTCCTCATTTCCATAGATCAGCCTGATGGTTCCGGAGGGATCCACAACCACCTGGGGCTGCTGACCCCCGGCGATGATCATGTTCCTGGGAAGGGGTTCGGTAAAGGCAGGTGTGACGAACAGGATAAGAATCAGGATAAGAAACGTGCGTATCTGTATTGTAATATAGTTTTGGGGGTGAGCCTGCCCGGTATTATTGTAATTTCGTGATGTTCGTATTTGATCAGCTTCAGAAATTTCCGGTATGTGTGTATTTTTCATTTTCCTCTGTATTTTAGAAAAACAACAATACCGGGAGTGAATTGTTTGCTTCAAATCAGTCCTTCTCTGGCATAGTTTCAGATCTTTGGAGACGGTGAAGATGGCAAAAGAGCAGCTCGCCGCTTTTTCCGTCACGGAGATGCAGACCATTACCGTCGCAATACTTAAAGTATCGGCAGTCAGCGCAATCACCCTGCTTCATCCAGGTTCTGTCACGCATAATTTGGTACCTATTTTCCCAGATATTCCGAAAATTGTCTTTGTAGATATTACCCTGAATAAAATTATTTCTCAGGCTGGGGCATGCCGAAATGGAGCCGTCGGCAAGTACAGATGCAACATTAATTCCTGCCCGGCAGAAGAACAGATTGTCGCGTACTTCACCTTCGTAGCTCCCGAGGAAGCCTTCACATCCATAACTGATTTTTAGGTCCCCTTTCTTTCTCTCTTCAGAAATAAAGTCCAGCATTGCTTTGAACTGGTGAGGCTTAAGCTGCAGTTCATCATGTAATTTTGCTCTTCCAACCGGAAAGATGGTAAACATCCTCCATTCTTTCACACCCATGGACAGCAACAGGTTTTTCAGTTCATTCAGTTCGCTGAAATTTCTCTGGTTTACACAGGTCACTACGTCAAATCTCAACCCAGGGACAATTGCAAGCAACCGTACAGCGGTTATTGCTCTTTCAAAGCTTTGCGGATTTCCTCTCAACCAATTATGCGATGCAGGGGTTCCGTCGAGACTAACCGTAACAGCCCGCATCCCTGAACCCAGCAAGGAGTTCAGTCGTTTCACATTTAGATGGAAGCCGTTCGTTACGATACCCCACGGGAATCCTCTTTCGTAGAGCTGACGACCACAGAGTTCAAGATCAGTGCGCATAAGCGGTTCCCCCCCGGTGAAAACAATCATGGTTTTATTTGGCTGCACGATTTCCCTTATATCATCAATAGCTCCAATAAAATCATCCACAGGCATATCTTTCACGGCGGAGTTTTTGGTGCAATCACTGCCACAGTGCAAGCAGTTGAGCTGGCATCTCAGCGTACATTCCCAGAAAATGTAATCCAGCTGATGGAGAGTCTTAGCATTGGCCCTGTATTTTCGGAATAATTCAAGGCCTATTTTTTTTCTCAAAGGCAGATCTGAGATCATTTATTTCCGGGGGTCAGTTTAATATTGAGTTCTGTTGATACCTTGCCGGAATACCAGGACCCGTCGCCATTCTTAAACTCAGGATCTACAAAGGATGCCACTGTATCGGCTGGAGGGTAAGAGCCATTCAGTTCACCATCTATATCCATGAACTCCATGGTAAGATTCTGATCTTCCGGGAAGGCAGTTACCCGGGCAATGTAGTTACCATTTTCATCCGTATACGTGGTATCATATTCCAGGGATACTCTCACAGCAGGTACAGCAACATCGTTATCACCTGTAACCTTACCAAAAACTTCGAATACGGCATGAGGTGTTCCGTATTCCACGGCGGGCGAACCGTATTCACATCCCCCAAAGGTACATGCACTACCGATACCCAGAATCGACAGAAGAAATGCAATAACCCGGTTATATCGGGAGAGAACTATGCGTTTCATAGGCTTAATTATGAGTGTGACAGCACATCACCATTTCAGATGTGGTCGGTTCTTATCCACGGTGATAAACTTATGATGTAAGGTCTCGTTTGAAAGTTGCGTCTGAAGTTTACAACCGTTACGAATTTACTAAATGAACGGAAGATTTGTGCTATCCGATATGCTTTTTTGCATTGGAATCACCTCAATAGCGTTAATAAGCTTCATGGATGAGCTCCATCCAGTAGAAAACCAGGATGGATCAGGATTATTCTTTAAGATCATTTCTGAGGATGATTTCAATTCGTTTATCCGGAATGAGCCACATCAGTGCCAGAAGTATATAAATACTGCCTGCGATCAGACCGCTTATATAACAGGAAGCGATGGCAATCATATATAGAGGGGCTGAAATTTTTCCCTTCAGATCCTTTCCTATCGCTTTGGCCAGGATTGACTGAGGGCCGTGATGTTTAAGTATCCTGTTTTGAAGAATAATATATGCTAATGCAGCCATGAAAAGTACGATCCCATAAAAGGCCATCGGAACCGCTGCAAAATGATTTTCACCCATCCATCCTGTTACGAATGGAACCAGAGACAGCCAGAACAACAGATGGATATTTGCCCAGAGGATATCACCCGTTACAAGTTTCACGGTATGCAACATATGGTGATGATTGTTCCAGTATATCGCAAGGTAGACGAAGCTCATTATGTAACTGCCTAAAATTGGTATGACGGGTACCAGATCGTTAATCCTGTCACCTTCCGGGATTTTTAATCCCAGGACCATAATGGTAATCAGAATGGCGAACACACCATCGCTAAATGCTTCAAGACGTCCTTTGTTCATAATGCTGAAAATCGGTTGCAGATTATTTCTCCATTTTATAGATTTTTCCGCTTTTCATCACAAATTTCACTTGTTCAAGGGTGTGAATGTTATCCAGCGGGTTGTCCTGTACAGCGATGAGATCGGCAAGCATTCCTTCCTTAATTTCCCCACGGTCGTCAAGTCCAAGCATTTCCGCTGCGTTCACGGTACCTGCCCTGATGGCTTCAACGGGGCTCAGACCTCTTCTGACCATAGCAGAAAATTCAAGCGCATTTTTTCCATGGGGCACAAGTGGTGCATCCGTGCCAAGCGCAAATTTGACGCCTGCTTTGGCTGCTTTTTCATGGCTCTTTCTGGCTACTTCAACGATATATTTCATTTTCCGTGCTACGATAGGATCAAAGTCATCCATTTTATCCTGCATCAGGTCAAGAAGTGCGGTGGTAGGAACCAGGAAGACACCCTTATCTTTCATTAGTCCGATAGCTGCGTCATTCAGCATCGATCCGTGTTCGATGGATGAAACACCGGCATTTACAGCTGCGATGATACCTTCTGTTCCGTGCGCATGTGCTGCAACTTTTTTGCCATGTCTGCCGGCTTCATCGACAATCGCTTTCATTTCTTCATTGGTAAGTTGTTGTGCACCAACGGAGCTTTCCTTCGTCATTACGCCGGCTGTGGCCATAATTTTAATCCATTGCGCACCATACTTGATCTGGTACCTTGTGGCTTTAACGGCTTCATCTACACCATCAACAGTGCCATATTCGGGACCATTTTTCACAACGCCGTCGATAAAACCTGCCATCATTGATGGATCGGCATGTCCGCCCGTAATCCCGAGCATATGCCCACAGGGTATGATACGGGGACTATCGATCAGACCCATGTCGGATGCCTTTGCGAGCGAAACATCAATCAGATCGATACACGGATGAGTCTGACCTACATTTCGTACCGTGGTAAAGCCTGCCATAAGCGTAATTCTGGCATTATGCACCGCCCTTAATGTAGCCATGCTTGTGTTTTCAGTGACAGCCAGGAAGGGATACCCGGGTTCCATATCCAGGTCGAGGTGGACATGCATATCCATCAACCCTGGAAGAAGGATTTTATCTCCCAGATCAGTTACGATTGCATCCGAAGGAAGTGACAACGGATTTACAGATTTAATCTGGCTGTTTTCGATAACTATAACGGCGGGCTGAATCAGTTTACCGCTTCGGACATCGAGATATGCTTTGGCTTTCAGGACCTGAGTCTGGGGAAACAGGTTCATACTGAGGATGGAAATGAGGAAGCTGAAGATAAGCTGTTTCATGGTCACAGAATTAGAAAAGTTAACCGAAAATTTTTGAGCGGATGCAGTAAGAAATTTACGCCGATGCATACAGATAAAGGTATTTCATTATCAATCACTTTGATACAGGGTTAGTGAACAAACAATAATCGCAGCGTAATGTTTGCGGAGATTTTATTTGAAGATTTGAAGGGGGGCAGGTAAGGAGAGACAGGTAAAAACCAAACGGAATTTTGAGTGGTTTCTGCAGTAAACTGTATTTGTACTTTAGGGGTTATATTGACAATGAGTACCAGGAAGATTCATCTTCCATATCATTCCATCGAGATCGTTAATTTCACCATCCATATGTCTGGTTAGGTACCGGGTGTATTTTTCTTTTCATTCCTGGCCATCATACGAATCAGATTCAAGCCAGATCATTAACATCTTTTTCAGGCTCTCAGATTTAGTGTGATAATAAATGGTCCACAGTATGATCCAGAAGCCTCCAAGTAACAAGATTACGATCAAATAGTACTGATTTATATTGCTTCCTTCAAACATAAAAAGGATGGCAGCGAGAAGAAGGATAAAAAAATTGTAGAGTATGGCCCATTTTAACTTCATCCGGAAAAAGCCGGTAAGAAAGTTCCATCCCATCAACCTGTCGGAAATAAGTATTTTATCGAATAGATTGAAATCTACCAGCACCACCAGGGCGTAGTCGAGTTTTATTGAGATAATGTTATTAAAGTCTACAAACCTGAAATTGTATTTTGTAAGTCGTTGTTTAAACTTCTCTTTATCGATATTCTTCATCACGAATCAGGTTATGTTGATAATAAGTTAAATGCTGAATCCTATTCTACTTGAAGAATTAAAACCAGTTTTTCGACAGCGGATGTCTCTATACGAATATACTAAAAAGATATTCATCTTCTCTGGATTTTGGTCTTTATTCAGAGGAAGCCGGGTAAGTTTCTCATTCTATTACGGATTGGTTGAGACATATCTCCGGATCAGGTGTATTGTAACCAAATCTGGTATTGGAGGGAATCTATACGCTGCTTACTGTAAAATATACCTATGTTGAGGTTTTTGGGAATCACTTTTAATTTCTATAGTTTTGATGGTAAGATTTTAACGGGAGAACTTTTAATTCAGGAAAGCGATGAAACGGGAAGAAGCAGGTATCACGCGGGATAGTGGTTTTGCACCGGCAATTACCCTGATGGTTATGGCCCCGCTTTTGGCTGAGGTCCTGCCCGGAGCAACACGGTTCAGTTCCTTTTTTGTCTTTCCGGTGGAGATGTGTGTATGGGGAGGAGGTGCCGTGCTTATACGATATGCTGTCAGACGGCATGACCTCGGATGGATAAACATGATGTTGCTTGCCCTGGCCCTTTCATTTGCTGAGGAATTTATAATTCAACAGACTTCCATAGCTCCTATGGTCCTGAAATTAAAAGGTGAGGTATATGCTCGTGCTTTTGGTGTGAATTACGTGTATCTTCTCTGGGCACTGGTATATGAAGCGGTTTTCGTGGTATTTCTTCCGGTATATTTAGTGGAATTGATATTTCCCGGTCGGCGGGACCATCTATGGATAAACCGCACCGGCCTTTTTACAATGATGTTTCTGTTTGTTACCGGAGGGGGGCTGGCATGGTTTACCTGGACACAGATCGCCAGACCGGATGTATTTCATGTTCCTCTGTACAATCCTCCGCTGGAAAAGGTCATCTTTGCTGTCCTTATCATTAGTTTATTAATCTACCTCGCTCTTGGTCCTCTTCGGGAAAAATTAAACCGGCGATATTCGCCACTGAAGCCGCCGAAACCCTGGCTGGCAGGCATATGTGGAGGGCTCTGGGCGATGCTCTGGTATGGACTGGTCTTGCTTGGTTTCGGTATTTTGCCGACTTTCCCGCCACTGCTGGCAATTTTCGCCGGTCTGATGCTTATTCTTCCGGTCCTGATACTTCTTCCACGCTGGAGTACCCACCCTGATTGGCAAAACCTCCATTATTTTGGGCTTATCTCCGGGACGATCACCGGATCTATGCTGGCAGGCTTTATTGGATTCATCGGCACAAGGGGTATCGATCTCTATTTTAAATGCGGTATAAACATTATTGCCCTGGGACTCCTCATCTATGCCGGTTCAAGGCTAACGGGCAAGCATTCAGATACCGACACGAGAAAACAACAATCCTAAGGCTGTTTCCTGAGTAGATTACGCCGGATGCAACTGATTTCAACCAGATGTATGGCTTTGTTTTAGGCATGCGATCTCAGTTCAAACTCCGGATGAACCTGCAAATGAGATCAGTTATGCCGACCAGGGATAGTTTCAAGCAGGTGGGTCTCTACCATAAGAATATGGTCTTCCTTGCCGATGCTGAAAATATTATCATAGAGCTGAATTTCGTCGGTTATCCCAAAATCACCATAGTTGACGAGCAGTGACTTCAGATCATACCTGTAATACCCGCCCTCATCTGATTGCGATGTTTCAACAACTTTATATAATTGACCGAAAGAACCACCGCTCCAAAGATATTCAATGAGTTCACGTATTTTATCCAGACTTAGCTCCCCGGGATAAAATCCCAGTGTGTCTGGATCCATGAATTTATCAAACGCCGGTTGAAAATATGAGGTTTTGTGGACCCTCGTTCGTAAGCTGTCATTTTCAAAGTCCGGATTCACCCTTACATACTCAAAATACTTTTCAGTTTCGTTTTTTGCTACAACCTCCCTGTTAACGGAACTGAAGCTATTTGATAGATCGGACCATAACCTTGCCGTATCCTGATTGTTGGTATGTAACTCTATCCATACATGTTCTCTTTCGGCAGGTGGTTTTATACTTACAGTATTGATATAATAAATGTTGTAGCTGTTGGCATTTTCATGATAGAAGCCCGGTGGGTAGTGGTAATCGGGATCATAAGCCAATTCAAGGAGGCCTTCTTCTTCAGGGTCACGAAGGTCACCTGTTTTATCACATGCAGCAACGGAAAGGAGAATTATAAGCAGAACGATGACATTTTTCATGTACAGATATTTAATCAAGGGATGAAAAAGCCGGACCAAAGGTTGCGGGATTTGCCTTGGAAAGACAAAGTGCGACCCAATAAACCCATAACGAAAGATGAAGATCCACTATTGTCAGGAGTTCAGGGAAATTATTCTTTTTATTACCTCTTCTGCCAATGAAGGGTCATAGCCATGACCGGATGAATAAGCATGAAGTCTCAGCCAGATCTCCTCGTCGGGAAGGATTGGTTGCGGGTCTATAAATCCGTGTTCCGAAAGATAGGCTTCAAGTTGGTCGGTTTTGCTATGCCGGAATCCGGAGACACTGCCATTGTAAAGTGCTTCCACCAATTTTTCCGGGTTGCCGGAGAATGAATGAAGTACGGTGGTTACATCGTTGATAAAGGTGTCAGAAACCGCGCCGGAATCCAGGAGAACCTGACGGTCGATGATTCCAGGTCGGCCTGTGCGGCAGAGATCAATATAGCGGTCGAGAACCGCCGTACATTCGTTCATTCTGTGCCAGATTTCATCTGTCAGTCCGTTTATTTGCCCTCCGTAACCAAGGTAGCTTGAAAGTTGGCCGTAATGCGTGAGTCCCGATTTTAACACATTATATAACAGCCTGTTATCATTAATGAGATACCACAGGTGAAGCCCGGAGGAATCTTGTGTCATTAAATTAAATGCCGGCACATCAAGCTGATTGGCGTAAGCGTTATGATCATCATTTACCGGCTCAGGAATCTGGCGTATGAATGCCGGCAATACCGGGATTTTTCCGGCGAATCCGATGCCGTCGCTTTTCCCGGAAAGTCGGATTATTCTGTAATCACTATCATTTTCGGAGGACAGTACGTTTTTCCATCGCATGACCTCATCATCCTGAGCGGTAAAATAGAAGATCTGCCTGCCTTCCCGGGCGATTTCAGTAAGTGCTTCAATGATGGCTGACGCTCTTATATCATCACTGTTAGCAAGGAGTTCGTCAGCGAGGATTGGAAGCTTCAGTGCCGGTTCCTGGGTCTCAATAAAGGCAAGGCGGACGGCGATCAGCAACTGGATTCTTGTGCCCGTGGAAAGCTGGTTGAGTGAATGCCCGGTCCTGGTTTTTGTATCAAATGCTCTGAAGGAGGGATCACCCTTTTCTTCGAGTCTTAGTTCGTATCTGCCTTTCGTTATGCGGTTGAGTAATTCGGAAGCTCTCCGGAAGACCGCCGGACGGTTCTGTTCGGTCGATACCTTTTTCAGATGATTTACGATCAGGTGCCCGGTGAGTGAAGACATGTTCTCATCGTAGAGACGGCCAAGCTGAGTGAGAGCATCATCTCTTAGTGTAATGGCGTCCTCGAGCATATGCCCCTTCTTTTCTTTTCCTACGAGTGTCTCAATACTATTCATCACCTTCTTCAGTTCATCAAGGCCTTCAGCTTCAGATTCAAACTGTTTCAGCCTTTCCTTCGCAGTATCTATGGAGATATCCCCTGCATCTCTGAGATGCATATTGAACATTGGATGATTTTCCAGGGTTTTCTTTGCTGCATCCCTGAGGCCTGAAGCCAGTTCGGCTTCTTTTCTGGCTCTGCGGTAGTCTTCCAGCCGATCCAAGTAATGTCGAATGATTTCTTTATTCCCTTCTTCAACTTCAAGGGTATTGTAAATAGTACGGAGTTTTGCCGTGTCCCTTTTAACTTCCTCTTCTTTATAAAGGATCTCGCGAGACAGGCGCTCTTGGTCCCTGATCAGTTCCCTGCGGGTGAATTCATCTTTTTCAAGTTTCTTAAAGACGGTTTTTGCCTTGATAGAATCAGAAACCTTTCCGACACCGGATGTCTTAAGCAGGGTATTGATCCTTCCGATTTCGAGGGAATACTCCTCTTCCAGCGCCTTACCTCTTTTTGTCAGGACTTCTGTTTCACTATGATGCGTCTGCCATTCCCTGATATGCATGATATACACGTAGAGGCCGGAGTAATCCTCAGGTGCTGCCTTTAATTTTGACTTCCATTCATTCCGTATCCGGTCAATATTTTCGATCTTAACGTCCAGTTTCTCAAGCTGTTTTTCGTATTCATCAATTTTCAGCAGATTTCTCTCCACGGCTTTTGCCTGTCCAAGTTTGCCGATAAGTTCTTCAAGTTTTTCGGCCACTCGATCTACATTCCATGCTGCAGGCTCTTCCAATCCAGTCTTACGGTAATCCTTCATCCTGACTTCAAGATTAAGCATCTTTCCTGTCCTTTTCGATAGCCAGATTGCAAGTCCGGCAAGCACCGGGCCCGTGAGCCATATCCAACCTAAGTAGTAAGCCAGCAAACCGGAGGCAATGATCAGGAACAATAGGGTAGGGAGCAGCCAGGCAGGTGATCTGGAGGAATGGTGGTTTTCCTGGAGCCAGTTTGTGAGGGTTCTGATCCCCATGTTCAGCAGTTCGGACGAAGGGATTTCTTTCGCCTCAATTTCCAGTCTGAGCTCCTGAATGCGGGATTCCCACATTTGTTTTTCACTCCAGATCTGCTGTGAAGTCTTCAGGAACTCATCGAGGCCGCTGATATCTTTCAGATCGGCTCCCTGCCATGCTTTTTCTTCGGCCGGGATACCAAGATTTTTTAGTGCCTCATTTTCCTTGACAAATGAAGCTTCCGATTTTTCTAAATTTTCCCTGGCCTTTCGCTCGATTTCAGACAGTCGTTCGATCCTTTTATCCAGTTCCTCCAGGATAACATCATCAATGCCAGATTCAGGAATTCCGGGTTGTGAAAGCCTTTTTGCCAACGCTGCCACTGTTTCTTTTGCCGTGTTTGTTTCCCTGATCGTTTGTCCGATCTTTTCCTCCAGACTTTCCAATTCTGAATATTCATGACCGGCCATTTTTTCAAGAATCGCAGGAAAGGCGGATAATAACGCTAATTTTGAATCCAGTACCTGTTGAGCTTCCAGGGAATTTATCAGTGTTTCGTATAGGGATTTTAACTGCATTGCTTTTTCAGCAGCCTTTCTTTCCACAGACAAAGACTCGAGACGAAGTTCATCATCTTTCAGGTCGTGTTGTTCCTTTCTTATCCTTTTAAAATCCCGTTCGGCATTTTCATAGTCCTGAAATTCCCGGACACTTTTATTCCTTATCATTGGTGAATAACCAAGATCTGATGCGGCTTCATCCAGGTCGTAGCCGCCAATCGATTCCTTTATGATCTGTCTTGCAAGGTCATCTTCATTTTCCGTGATCAGTTCATGAAGAGCAAGCATATAGCGGGACTGAGCTTCCGACGGAGGAAGTCCTCCCAGATCTGCGTCAATTCCGTTTCGCTGTACAGCAACATAATTGGAATCAATGATGATCTCCCAGGGTTCATTCCCAATGGTAACCGATGCACGAACGATCAGGCCATCCGTCTTGTTCCGGAAAATTAGTTGCTGAATAACTCTGGCTGTTGAACTTTTCCCTGAGGCATTTGGTCCGGCGATGATATTCATGCCGGGAGCAAGGTCGCCGTAACCGTCGAGACCCTCTGGAAATCCAGGCATTTTCCGGATTTTAAGCAGTCTGATTATGAGGGGTGATGCGGTGGCCATGCTCTGTTCAGTTTGCCTGTTGTTTTATGAACTCACTTAGCAAGCGGTTGCACTCCCTGAGGATATAGGGTATCGGATTTTCATCCCCACCCTCACCCGGTGCAGCGGTTCCGGTAAGTGGCTGATATGTTCCTGATGTCTTCAGTTTCTCACGTTCTTCAAACCATTTTGCTTTGAGCGTGTCGAGGAATTCCGAATTACCGCCATTTTGGATGGTGAGTATGGTTTTGGCCATGATTCCCGCCGGTGTGGGCTGTAGAGCCAGTTCCTTCAGATTTTCAGTTTCAGGGGTGGCATTATTCACAACCTTTCTCGGAATGATTATCGTCCCGGATTCCATTTCACGCCTGTAGTCTGTGAGACTTAGGGTCCAGCTTTTCAGGTCATGAACCCTTGCATGACTGCCTGTCAGATGGATGTCATAAATAAGATACATTACCTTTTCAAGTTCGGTAATGAGATTTTCAGATTCCTTATATATCATCGAAGTGACCCTGTCTCTGACTTCAGATTCATCCTTCGCGCCTGTTATATCTATGTTTAGGGTTTCATAGCGAACAGGCGACAATGGGACCTGTTTTACCTCTGCCACATGCCGGCTTTCAATGGTTAGTAAAAGTGGTCCGTGCTGGCCGGTTTCTTTCGGGCTGAGTGCATGAGGTGAGCCGGGGTACCAAATAATGGGGTCGTTTTCTTTCAGCCGGGCTGGTTTGTGAATATGACCTATGATCCAGGTGTCGACATATTTGTTTAGCAGGTTGTTGATATCGAAGGGTCCGTATCTGCTTTCCCGGCTGTATGCATCGCCATGAAAAAGACCGATAGTGAAAAGATTACGGTTAAGCCCCTCACCGGTGAAGTTCATCAGCGGACTTTCCTGCACAAATTTCTCCGGGAATGACCAACCGGTAAACTGCACCGTTAGATTGTCTTTCCGGTAAGAACTCACCTCCCACTTCCCGTTTTCACCAAGAAGGTAAATGTTTTCATATCTACTCTCATTCACCATTGCAGGAAGGACGTCATGGTCATGATTTCCGGTAACGATAAAGACTTTGATGCCTTCACGGTTCAACCTGTCAAAGCCTGACTGCAGCGCTCCGACAGCCTCAAAATACCGGTTATCCTGATCAATGATATCTCCGGCTAGTAACACGACATCCACATTATGCCGGACAGACCAGTCAACCAATCTATCCCACGTAAACCGCGTTGAGCTTTCGTTTGCAGTGCGGGGCACTTCCGATGATTTTTTCCCCAGATGCAGATCAGATGTTGCAAGAATTTTAATTGCCATGGGGGAAGCAGATCAGTTTTAAATGCGTGTTAATCATCCATAAATGTTGCAGTTTCCGATCTTTCCGGCAGGGTATCGGACAGATACAGGAGCAGCATTTTATCGCTAACGAAGACATGTTAAAGATAACCATATTTAAGGTAAATGAACAAGGGCAAACCATGTATGTTCAGACACATTTCGATCCTAATCCAGTGGAGGTCTTTATCTGTCTGGTGACTTTCTCCGGATATTCCTTAATGTCATTTCAGACAAAAAATCAGCCATATGAAGGCATCTATTTTTACTTTTCTTCGATTGAATGTCCGGCTTTTCAAATATGGAAGGGGGGATTACTGCTATTCAGTTATCATGAAAGTATTGAAGGTGCAATTCCTGGAAGTTTATGCTTACACAAAACATAATCCGGTATCCCTGTGACGGCTCGATTCACCGTCGGGGTTATGGTGTACAGGTAAGGGAAGTTCGATGATAGGGAACAAAAAAGAGAAATTTGTTGACATAAAGCTATGCTGATAATGGAGAACAAGAGTGGGAATAAACAGGTGTTGGGGAGCTTTTAATGTTGTTAATATATACGATTTAGTTGGGGATCCCACCCCCCGCCCACCACCCTTAAATGTGCAAAAAGAACAAATCTCAGCCTTTCAAGAACATGTTATAAAACATATTATTAAATCATTTCTTCAGGCTAACATCTTACCCCGGGAACAAAAACGCCCAGTTTGAATATCACCATTTCAGGTGTTATATTCCGCTGTGTTAATTGATGTACTCTAAAATTTTGGTTGAGTAAAATGAAGATTCAAAGCAAAAAGACATAAATGATCCCTGATTTGTCTGGCCTCGTAGCCGGATACCTGATGTAACCAGACTTGTTTCTTCAGACCTTTCCTTACCCTAATTTCCTAAAAAAAGTGTAATTTCGGTATCCGGGGGATTAGAAGTAAACATTATTCTTGACGATTGTGTTTCATAGAAATTAATCTACCTATAGGGAATTAAATATCCATTCAAAAAATCTAAATAAATATGAATTTGAAACGCCTTAACCTTTTTCTGGCCCTGGCATTCTCAGTCTATACCCTATCCTGGGGACAGGCCGGGAAGATAAATTTTGAAGAGTATGATCTGCCAAATGGCCTGCATGTCATTCTGAGCCCTGATCACAGCACTCCTATTGTTGCTGTAACTGTTATGTATCACGTTGGCTCAAAAAATGAAGATCCCAATCGCACGGGCTTTGCTCATTTTTTTGAACATCTGATGTTTGAAGGTTCAAAAAATATACCCAGGGGTGAGTACAGCAAATATGTTGAAAATGCCGGTGGCACCCTGAATGCAAATACCTCGAACGACCGCACCTATTTTTACGAGGTACTGCCTTCAAACCAGCTTCCTCTTGGTCTGTGGCTTGAATCGGAACGGATGCTACACCTGAAAGTTGACTCCATAGGTATTGAAACCCAGCGCGGTGTGGTAAAAGAGGAGAAGAAAGAGCGTATTGACAATGCTCCTTACGGTACATTTCTCCAGGAAATGTTGAGTCACGCGTATACGGTTTCCCCTTACCGGTGGCCGCCGATTGGGTCAGTAAAAGATCTAAATGCTGCCAGTTATGATGAATTCATGATGTTTTACAAAAAATATTATGTTCCGGGAAATGCCGTTCTCACTATTGTGGGTGACATTAATATTGACAGTACCAAAGCCCTGGTAAGCAATTACTTTGGAGGCATACCCGCCGGAAAGTATAAAATAGTACGACCTGATGCCAGTGAACCTGAAAGTCATGCTGAGGTTGTAGATACAGTTTATGACAATATTCAGCTTCCCGCCATTTTTGAAGGCTATCATATTCCACCCATGAGTACGGACGATTTTTATGCTATGGATATGTTGAATCAACTTCTGTCGTACGGTCAGAGTTCCCGCTTATACAAATCTCTTGTGGATGATCAGCAGCTTGCATTGCAGGTTGCTGCGGTGCCACTTCCTTTTGAGGGACCCGGCCTGTCAATTGTTTATGCGATACCTAACGTAGGGGTTGAACCGGAAGATGTTAAGAGGGCGATTGAAGCTGAACTCGACAAAGTTAAGGAAAGTCTGATCTCGGAAAGGGAATTTGAAAAACTCAGAAACCAGGTCGAGAACAGTTTTGTTACCGGCAACGCCACCATTGCCAGCAGGGCATCCAACCTGGCCACCGATTACACCTTCTTTAATGATACCAATCTCATCAATACTGAAATTGAAAAGTACATGGCTGTTACCAGGGAGGATTTGAAGCGTGTAGCCAATATATATTACAGAACGGGAAACAGGGTTATACTTTATTACCTGCCGAAATCTGAAGAAAAAAATTAATTCTACTAAAAAAATAATTCAATCCCATGAAAAGAATCATTTTCAATATATTCCTTGTCCTGCTGCTCACCTCTTCTGTCATGGCACAGCAGATAGACCGGAGTCAGCCGCCCGAGCCGGGTCCCGCACCAAAAATCAATCTTGGGAATTACTCAATGTTTACCCTTGATAACGGACTTCGGGTTATTGTAGTTGAAAATCACAGGCTTCCACGAGTATCCTTTCAGCTCAGGCTGGATGTTGACAGGGTTAAGGAGGGAGACAAGGCCGGCTATGTTTCGATGGCCGGCGACCTGCTTACGTTCAGGTACGGATTCACGCACGAAGGAACAGATTGATGAATCCATTGATTTTATCGGAGGAACGTTGAACACCTACGCAACAGGAATCTATGGGGCTTCCCTTACCGATCATGAAGATACGCTTCTGACCCTGATGGCCGATGTTCTTCTTCATCCCGTTTTCCCTGAAAGTGAGCTTGAGAAAAATAAAAAGCAAACCATTACCGCACTTAAAACGACAAAAGATGATCCGGATGCTATTGCCTCCAATGTATCTGAAGTTCTAAATTTCGGAGCCGATACCCCTTATGGTGAGCAGATCACGGAAAAGACGGTCGAAAATATAAGCCGGGCGGATGTGGTCAGGTATTATATGACCTATTTCAAGCCCAATGTGGCTTACCTTGTTATTGTCGGAGACGTCGATGCAGGACATGCCAGGGAGCTTGCCGACAAGTATTTCGGATCATGGAAAGAAGGGACGGTTCCCGAACATGAGTATACTTTTCCTCCGGTACCTGATGAGGACCAGGTTGCCTTTGTCAACAAGGCCGGAGCAGTGCAGTCAGTCGTGACAGTTACTTATCCTTTAAAACTTAAACCGGGAAGCCCGGATGTCATTCCTGCAGATGTGACAAACGGAATATTAGGTGGAGGAGTATTTTCGGGACGGCTAATGCAAAATCTCCGGGAAAAGCATGCATATACCTATGGCGCCAGATCAAATATTTCGTCGGATAAATTGATGGGATCGTTTGAAGCATCGGCTTCAGTCAGGAATTCGGTGACAGACAGTGCAATTACACAAATCCTGTTTGAGATGAAAAGGATGACCGAGGAAAATGTGGATCCGGATCATCTTCAATTGGTGAAGAATGTGCTTTCAGGCAGCTTTGCAAGGTCATTGGAAAGGCCGCAGACCATTGCTTCCTTTGCTCTGAATAAAGAGTTATATAATTTACCGGATGATTATTATGCAACCTACCTTGAAAAGATCGCCGCTGTAACACCAGATGATGTCAGGAAAATGTCGCAGAAGTATATTTTGCCGGATCATGCTTACATCCTGGTTGTAGGAAATAAGGAAGAGGTGTCTCCGACGCTGAAAAAATTTGCCTCCAATGGGGCAGTCAGTTTTTATGACCATTATGGTCAACCGGTGAAAGAAGCAAAGGCGATTCCGGAGGGCGTGACGGCACAACGTGTTCTCGACAGGTATATTGCGGAAATCGGGGGCGCAGCAAAGCTTAAAAAGATAAAAAATGTGACGACACATGCCAAAACCAGTGTTCAGGGTATGGATATCAACATTGATATTTATAAGCAGGCACCTGGTAAATTTAAAATGGAAATGAGCATGAATAACAACACCATTATGGAACAATTGTATGATGGAGAACGGGGTTATATTAAGTCGATGATGGGTTCTTCAGAGGCTTCCGGTGATACACTGACACGGATGAAAGAACAGGCGTTATTCATGCCTGAACTTCATTATGCTGAAGAAGGTTACAAGCTTGAACTTACCGGGATCGAGAGCATAAACGGAGAGGATGCCTACTCGTTGATAATTACAAGCCCTGCCGGGAACAAATCCACGGAATATTACTCAGTTGCCTCAGGATTACTGGTTCGTAGCATCAATGAGGTCGATGGTGTTCAGCAGGCGAGTGATTTTTCCGATTACCGGGATGTGAATGGCGTGAAATATCCTTTTAAAAGAACAACGAAAATGGGGCCGCAGGAAATTACCATCGAAGTATCAAACATAGATAACAAGAGTAAGATAGGGAGTGATGTTTTTGAGAAGGGCGAGTGAGATATGCGCATGAATGTTTCGAATATTTAAAACTTGATAATTAAGTAATCAAATATTAGTAACACGGAAGTTGAAAACTTCCGTGTTTTTTATGCACAACATCGGTTCCTTCCCATACAGACCAGAACAGGTGTCAGAATATAATGATTGTTTTCATTGAACTTAAATGCTTTACATTTTATTTCATTCTGAGGTTTAAATTGAAACCTTTGAACTTCAGATCGGTATAAGCCGTCAGCAGAAGGATCTGTACGGATGTGATACCCATCACATTCGCATTGCTGATCGGCAATTTACAATTACCTTTGTGGTGCCGAAAATAGTACGATTAACCTGAAATGAACAGGAGATTCTCCTGGAGGGGGATGAATAATAAGAGAGAGGGATATCAAAATCCCGATTGTTTAGTTAAATCAGTTCTATTGTATTCAATGTCACTAAAAACCAGGCTTCCGGGGGACGGATTTTCATTACAGAAACACACTAATTTATTCTGATTTTAGTTAATATAAAATAGTGTAAATAAATGTTTAGAATCCTGAAATGAAGATTAATTTTAATATTTATTTCAAAAAGTATCAAAATCATTAGATGATTGTCAATGAAAAGAAACATATTTTTTTTACTGTTCAACAGTTTATTGCTCTTTCTACCTCAAACATTAAAATCCCAGCAGTTACCTGTCAATTCAGATAATCTGAACGAAATTCAGGTCGAATCATTAAGTGATGATCAGATCAAAAAGTTGCTTGACCGGCTTGATGAGATGGGTATCACCATGCAGGAATTTGAGAAGATGGCCCTGTTGAGAGGAATACAGCCCGATCAGATTTCCAAGCTCAGGCAACGGATCATGGAGTTCAGGGAGAATCCTTCCATTGATCTTTCCAATGCCACTGACCGCAGCAGGATAAGGAAATACAGTGATTCAGAACATCCTTCGGCGCCTTCGAAAGAAGGGTTAACGAAACCGGTTGAAGAAGAAAAGTCTGAACTGACAGATACAGATGAGCTGTTCAGCATCTTTGAGAGCCCGGGAACGGAAATCGTGAAAAGGCCCCAGGACAGGATATTCGGCATGGAGCTCTTTAATAATGATCGCATACAATTCGAACCCATTCTCAACATTCCCACACCGACAGATTATGTCCTAGGCCCGGGTGATAATATTATCATTGATATATGGGGGGTTGCCGAACAAACCTATAATCTTGAGATATCACCCGAAGGAAGCGTTATTATTCCGAATATCGGCCCGGTCTTACTCAGCGGGCTTACGGTCGAAACTGCCTCAGAGAAGCTGAAGAGGGTTCTTGGAAAAATTTATTCTGGATTATCCGGGGCAAGTCCGAATACGTTTATGGATCTCAGTCTGAATTCAGTAAGAAGTATTAAGGTTAATATCGTTGGAGAGGTGGCGGTGCCCGGAACCTATACGCTGCCTTCGCTGGCCAGTGTATTTAATGCGCTTTATTCAGCCGGCGGACCTTCAAAGAACGGCTCACTCCGGGAGATTGATCTCATCCGTAGCAACAAGACCATTGCAAAAATTGATTTTTATAAATTCCTTATAGACGGAACGCTCGACGGGAACATGAGGCTGCAGGAGCAGGATGTTATCCTGCTTCAGCCGTATATGAGTCGTGTTCAGGTGGAAGGGGAAGTAAAACGACCTGGCATTTATGAGATGAAAGAAGGGGAAACGCTGGGCAATCTGATAACCTTTATGGGTGGTTTTACAGGGAAGGCGTATACCCGACGATTAAAGATCTACAGGAAGACAGATCGTGAGAACAGCATCGTCGATATTCCTGAAAAGGATTTCATGCGGGAAACGCTAAATGATGGTGACCGGGTTCTTGTGGATTCCGTCCTCAACCGGTTTGAGAACAGGGTTGAGATTGCCGGTGCAGTATACCGTCCCGGAGAATATTCGCTTGAAACAGACATGTCTTTGGCTGATCTCATTCAAAAGGCTGAAGGATTAAGAGAAGATGCATTTCCAAACCGCGGCGAAATTTACCGCTTAAACAAAGACCTTACTGTTTCGGTAGTGCCTTTTGACATGAATGATCTGAGTGATCAGAAAGAGCCGATCCTTCTCCAGCGTGAAGATCTGATACTGGTGCCATCCATCACCGACCTGCAGGAAAATCTTACCGTGGAAGTATTGGGAGATGTGAAACGTCCGGGAATATATCCCTACATTCAGAATGCCACGGTTGAGGATATTATATTACAAGGGGGGGGTCTTCTTGAATCTGCCTCATTGTCGAGGGTTGAGGTGGCCCGTCGTGTCAGGGATCCACAGGCTCAAACATCGGGAAATGCGATGGCAGAAACTTTCAGATTTAACATCACCCCCGGTTTAAAATTGTCGCCCGAAGCGTCGAATTTCATTCTGAAGCCTTTTGACCAGATCTTTATAAGGCGTTCACCCGGATATGAAGCACAGCAGATTATACTTGTGGAAGGTGAAGTCCAGTTTCCGGGTAAATACAGTCTTTCCAGCAAGGATGAGAAGATTTCCGACCTGATCGAACGTGCCGGTGGTCTTACAGCAGAGTCATATCCCAAAGGAGCAAGGCTTATCCGTAGACTGACCGAAGAGGACAAGTCCAAGCAAAAAAGGCTGGATGAGCTTGCTTTGATGACTCATGATACCACTGCTTTTGCATTTGAGGCAAAAAAGGATAGAGAGACGGCTCTAGGCATCGATCTTGATAAGATCATGGATGATCCGGACTCAAAGTATAACATTATCTTAAAAGAGGGAGATCGGCTCATTGTTCCAAAAGAGCTGCAGACGGTACGTCTTAACGGGGCTGTTCTGTACAATACGACCATCCGGTACGATGAAACCTACAATTTTGGAAAGTATATCTCGAGTGCGGGTGGCTTTGCGGAAAATGCCAGGAAGAGTAAATCATACATCATCTACCCGAACGGAAGTGTCGACAGGACGCGGAAGGTGATATTTTTTAATAACTACCCCAACGTTGAACCCGGATCGGAGATCTATGTACCGGTAAAGCCTGAGAAAAATAAGGTTTCACCGCAACAGGCGATAAGTATAAGTTCGGCGCTGGCGTCGATGGCTTTGGTGTTGGTAACGTTGATCGGGAGATTGTAATTTTGGCTACTTAAATATGATTGAATCATCTAAAAATAATAGGTTTGTGGACTTAAAATCTAGTGCTTTCCAGTCTATTCGAAGTAAAGGAGAATTAGACTTTATAGCTGTTATTCGGTTCCTGTGGATTAATAAGATATCTGTTGTAAAGATTACTATCATCTTTTTCCTTTTAGGAATTTTCATCGCTTTTGGAAGCAGAAAAGAATATAAGGCTGAAGCCAAATTATTACCAGAACCGCATGGAAAAGAAGTTGGATCTTCCAGTCTTCTAAGTCAATTTGGCAACCTTGGTAATTTGGCTGGGATTGATCTTAGCAGTATTGGAGGACAGGATGCTGTGAGACCAGAGCTTTATCCTGAAATTATCCAGAGTACCCCCTTCCTAGTGCACTTAATGAATGAAAAAGTATTTGTACCGGGCATTGATTCTGCGGTTAGCATTGGATACTATCTTAATGATTTGGCTTATGTTTCTGTTATCGATTATATTAAGAAATACACGATAGGCTTGCCTGGAAAAATAGTGTTTTTTGTAAAAAAAAATCACAGAATAACTCCGTTAAAAGGAGATCGTACTTCTATTAATTTGACATTTGAGGAGTATGGGGTAATTAAAAAAATGAAAAAAAGATTATGGGCTGAAATAAATGAAAACAATGGGATAATAAGCATCGTTGCAAAGTTTCCAGATCCGTTAATTGCTGCCAAGGTCGCCGATGAATCTACCAAAAGCCTTACCGAGTATGTCACTGATTACAGACTAGGAAAGGCGCGGAATACACTTGAATTTACACAAAGACAAACAGAGGAGGCCAGAAATGAATTTGAGAAGGCACAGAATAATCTCGCTTTTTTTAGGGATGCAAATAAAAATATTATATCCTCAAAACTGAAGAGTGAAGAAGACAGGCTACAGGCTCAGTATAATCTGGCATTTAATTTATACAACGGCTTGTCTCAACAACTAGAACAATCTAAAATAAATGTTCAACAAGAGACCCCTATTTTCAAAGTACTGAATCCCGTACAAATTCCTTATGAAAGGAGCAGTCCTAAAAGAAGCTTGATATTAGTTTTAAGTATATTTCTAGGGATTTTTATCGGAAGTACCTTGGTCTTAATTAAAGCTTGGGCCGCCTCACCGTCAAGTAACCTCTAAAGCAGTATTGGCGAAGATCTGATGGGTGAATAATTATATAAGTCTAAATCTTATTCGTTTAAGAGTAAGTCCGGGAGGTTCTGTATTTATAAATTTTAGAGATCGTTAAGTTTGAGGAGATATAGAGATATATTAAGATATAATTTGAGGAAATACAATACACTTGTCAGTAATTTCTCATATCTGAGCGCACTTCAAGTGTTCAACATTCTTATTCCGTTGATTACCTACCCATACTTAACCAGGGTTCTGGGTCTTTCAGTATATGGCCTGATTGCTTTTGCACAGGCTATGATATCTTATTTCATGGTGGTAATTAATTTTGGATTCAACCTTAGTGCAACTAAATTTATTTCTATTAACAAGAATGACAGGCACTTAACTTCAATGGCCATCAATTCAATCTATATTATTAAGATCTTACTATTTTTAACAGGATTCTTTCTATTGATACTTTTGGTAGAGTTAATTCCGAAATTACAGGAAAATAGATTTTTGTATATTATAACTTTTGGTATATGTATAAATGAAGTCCTGATACCTGTATGGTATTTTCAGGGAATGGAAAAAATGAAGTTTATTACAATAATTAATGTATTCACACGAACAATTTTTATCGGCTTGATTTTTTTATGTGTTAAAAATAAGTCAGATTATTTGCTGGTACCCGCGTTCAATACTATAGGGGCTATTCTTGGAGGGATAATTTCAATTCTGATTGTATATAAGCACGATCGATATCGATTCTTTATACCAGCCTTTAAAGAAATTAGATTTCACTTTGTTGAGGCAATCCCAATATTTGCCTCAGGTGCTGTGCGATTAATATATATGAGTACCAACAAGATTCTTATTGGTAGCTTAATTAATCTCGAAACACTAACATATTTCGATTTGACCGATAAAATACTGACCTCTATAAAAACTTTTATTAACACAATAGGTCAGACAATTTTCCCAAAAGTTTCTCGTGAGAAAAATGTAAAACTGGTTAAAGTTGTTATAAAATATTCAGCCTTGATTGTTACCTTGATTATTTTGGCAATTACTATTTTAAATAAATTTATTATTATATTTTTTACTGGTGAGTATTCATTAGTTGGGAGAAATATTTTGATTTTATTTGCGATTTCCCTTTTGCCCTTTACTGTGGGGCAGTTTCTGTCGATGCAAATTCTTCTCCCTTTTGGTTACGTTAGAAAATACGCTGGGATTATATTATACTCAGGCATTGTGTATGTAGTTTGCATCTTATTTTTGCTACTTATTGGTAATTTAAGTTCCATTTCTATTATTATCACTATTAATATTGTAGAACTCTTTATCCTTAGTTACTCATTTTTCCTATGCAAGAAACTCAAATTATTATGAATAATGATTTAGCACCAATTGTATTATTTGTATACAAAAGGTTGGAGCATACTATTCTGACTCTTGAGGGGATTGCTGGAAATAAGCTTGCATCAGAGACTGATCTTTTTATTTTTTCAGATGGACCTAAAGATGTAAATGATCTAAAAGCTGTTGAATCTGTTAGAGAATACTTAAAAACTGTTAGAGGGTTTCGTTCTATTAAGATCAAAGAATCGATGACTAACAACGGTTTAGCGAATTCTATAATAAGTGGCGTTACCTCAGTACTTCAAACAAATGACAAGGCTATAATACTGGAAGATGATATGATAACGTCTTCTGATTTTCTTGCTTATATGAATATGGCCTTAGATTACTATAAGGATGATAAACGTATTTTTCAGATTTCCGGATACATTCCACCAATGTCGTATTCCAATACCTCATCTACTAGTGAGATTTTCTTTTTGCCTAGGATCAATTCGTGGGGTTGGGCCATCTGGTCTGACAGATGGAAAACTATTGACTGGAATTTGAGGGATTTTAAAACGTTTATTACATCAAGATCGGAAATCCGAAAATTTCAGCGTGGAGGAAAGGATAAGTTAAGCGTATTAATTGGCGCATATTCAGGTTTTAATGATGTTTGGGCTATCAAATGTGATTATGGAAGGTATAAATTTAATGATGCTTTGGTCGTCTATCCTCGTGTGTCAAAAATAAAAAATATCGGTTCAGATGGGAGTGGGACGCATAAAGAAAAAAGTTCGAGATTCGATGTGGATTTAATCGATACTAACAAAAGTAATTTTAAATTTTCAACGGAGATCTCTATTGATCCTAGTTTACTTAAGCAATTTGACCAGTTATATAAAGTAAGCAGTATAAACAAGGCAATTACATATTTTAGTTTTCGGCTGGGCATTTATAGGTATTTAAAAAGTTTAAAGAGCTTATTAAGGAAATGAAAAAAGTATTAATAATTGTAGAAAGTTCATTTATTAGCGGTGCTGAAATCGTTTTGGATGATTATTTAAAAAGTACAGGGAATAGTGATAAGATGTATTTTTTGATTTCAAAAAATAAACAAGTTCAAGAATTTTTCTCAACGCTTGATAAAGGCAACATTTTCTCATCCAGACTTTTAAGACCTTTACCTCGATATTTATCCTATTTTATTAAACCATTTATCTCTATTGTTATATCACTATATATTGTTTACCTGAGTTATAGACATTCTTTGACGGCAGTTCTTTCAAATAATTCGAAAGGTATAGTCTATTTGCCCTTAATTAAGCTATTAAGGAGAAGAATCAGGACCATTGCGTATTTTCATGATACTTTAGTAGAAAGAAAATAAATAAAATCTTTTTCCGTGTTTTAGGAAATCCTTTTGTAGATAAATTTATTTGTGTTTCAAAACCTGTGATGTCAGCATTATAATTAATGGTGTCAATAAAAATAAACTTGAGGTTGTTTATAATGGTTTAATTGTCAATACAGACATCTATCCTGGTTCCTTGCATCAAGATAGAATTAATTTCATATTTATCGGGCGTATTGATTCAGTTAAAAATCCTTTAAATATATGCAATTCTTAAGAGTTTGCAAAAATAGTAATCTTGTATACAATTCTGATTTTATTTATTTGCCGTATGAGGATAAGCTACTTAAAGAATTAATTGAATTTGATAAGATAAATGAGTTGAATAATAATTTTATATCAAATGTTCCCAGGGCTAAAATATTTGAATATTTAAAAAAGGCAGATTTTCTTGTATTAACTAGTATCAGAGATCCTCTCCCCACTGTTATCTTAGAATCATTCAGTGTTGGTACTCCAGTAATTGCTCATTCAATAGGTGGTGTACCTGAAATGGTACTTGATGGCTTCAACGGATTTCTCTATGATAAAACTTCTGAATTTAGTAAGATTATTGAAACGCTTAAAGTAGCAGATAACAATTTATATAATCAATTAAGCCTCAACTCCTTGAACACAATAAAGGAAAAATTTAATATCCAAAATAAAATTGATATTCTTGATAGTATTCTATTTCCATGAGAGAATTATTTGCAAAATATTGCTTTTTCATTGCTTTGTTCTTTATCATCGCTAAAGAGTATTGGGTTCTTTTTTTTTCAAAGCGGATATTCCTTATAGTTCTGAAATAATTTATATCACTTCACTATTTATTGGAACTAGTTTGTTGTTGAGTAAAATTCGTCCATTCGAGGCATTTATTTTGGTATTGTCAATTGTCTCTTTTATTTTTAGCAGAAATGTTACATTTCCTCTTATTACCTCCGTCCTTATCGCATCAAAGAACACGAATCTTAAAAATATTATTGCATTTTATCTTGTTATAGCTGGGTTATTTTATCTAATCATCGTCAGCTTAAACTTGTTTGACCTTATGCCTTCTTCATTCTCGATTGATTCCAGAATTGTACATGGTCATCGACTTACAAGATATAATCTTGGTTTTGGCAGTGCGAATGGTGCTTTTATCTTTTTTTTCCCAATTTTAACATCTGCTTTGTATCTTATTAATGATAAAAGAAATTTGTTGATCACGTATCCATTATTGATGGGTGTAATCCTTCTTATATATTATTTTACAAAATCAAGAACCGGTTTTATAACCTCTATACTTTTATTTGTTATTATGCCTTTACAAGCTAACGTAAGGTTTTTCAATTTAAAAGTTCTTAAGCTTATTCTTCGGAATATTGTCCTGGTTTTTATTATAATTTCAGTACTTATCGCGGTATTCCTAAGTATGTCTATATATAATGAACTTCTTGCATACAGACCGGGATATTGGCTCATTCATCTATTACAGGGTGTATATCATTATAATTTGTTCGGATATCCATGGAATGAGTATTATCAAGGAATGGTTACCAAGATACCTCTTGATAATTCATATATAAGTTTAGTTTTAGCAAAAGGTCTTATTTTTACTTTTATTATTTATTTATTTTATTACAAAGGAATGGCTTTATTGCTGAAGTTTAGGGAAACGAAATCGATTATTATTATTTTATCGATTTTTGTTTTTGGACTTTTTGAAAATACTTTTTTCGTAGTTGGATTTAATATTTCACTTTTTATTATTTATCATATTATTCATTTAGAATATATCAAAGGGAATGAAAACGATTCCAAAAAAGATTCACTATTGTTGGCTTAGCGAGGATCCTTACCCTGAAATTATTCAGTACTGTTTAGAAAGTTGGAAAAAACATCTAACAGACTATGAGTTTATCTTATGGGATAAAAGAAAGTTTGACATTACTAGTAATGAATGGGTTAGACAAGCCTTTGAAAGTAAAAAGTATGCTTTTGCCGCGGATTATATCCGGATTTATGCTCTCTATTCTGAAGGAGGAATTTATCTTGATACCGATGTGGAAGCACTGAATAATTTTGATGAGTTTTTGAAATATAATTTTTTCACTGGCTTTGAAAATAACTCTGATATTGAAGCTGCAATTATCGGGTCCGTGAAAGGGCATCCTTTCATGAAAGACGTGTTGAATTATTATGATAACAGAGATTTCATCAAAAATGATGGGTCATTTAATATGAAGATTTTGCCGGTTATTATGGCCATTCTTCTTAAGGATAAATATGATTTTAAGGCTGAAAATAAATATCAGGTACTGTTAGACGATATCCATATATTTCCTTCCGATTATTTTAGTCCGAAAGATGTGCGTTCACACAGAATTGATCGTACAGAAAATTCAATAACCATTCATCATTTTAATGCAGGTTGGATAAGAAAAGGAATTTTATTTTATTTAAAAAGATATATCCACATACTTGCCCTTTTATTTGGGCAAAGATTTTACAATGCGCTTGTGCGGAATGTCCGTAATTTTACGGGTAATAATAAAATTAATAAATGATTTTGAATATAAATTAACTTGTTTTTGATTGTGCAGATGATTACATGTTCCATTGTCATTTATACATCCAACATTGATCCGATTCTAAATTTGGCTGACCAGATTCTTGAGTCAGATTACATTGATTTTTTGTTTGTTGTTGATAATGGGATGACTAATATATCGGATAAGTTCACATATAACTCCAGGATTGAATATATATTTAATGGCATGAATCTTGGATATGGTGCGGGTCACAATGTGGCTATAAAAAAAGCAATTGACCGTAATTCTGAATATCATATTGTTGTCAACCCTGACATAAGTTTAAATTCGGATGTGATCAGTAGGTTGTATGGCTATGCAAAGCAAGATGCAACCATAGGTTTGGTTATGCCCAAAATCCTGTATCCGAACGGAGATACTCAATTCCTATGTAAATTATTGCCTACTCCTTTTGATCTTTTGTTCAGAAGGTTTTTCCCGTTTAAAAGATTGATTGAAAAGCGGAATCGAACGTATGAAATGAGATTTACAAACTACGCAAATGTGATGGAGGTTCCCTCACTTTCAGGATGTTTTATGTTTATGAAGACTTCAATATTGAAGAATATAGGAGGGTTTGATGAACGATACTTTATGTATCTTGAAGATTTAGACCTCTGTCGAAGAATTGGTCAACATGCTAAAACAATTTATTATCCACGGGTTGGAATTATTCATCACTATGGAAAAGGTTCATACAAAGATGTTAAGTTGTTAACGTATCATATTATTTCAGCGGTTAAATATTTCAATAAGTGGGGTTGGGTTCTTGACAAAGAAAGACGAAACATAAATAAGAGAACGATACTAGAGCAAATGCCTGTAAAATAAAGTTCTTATACTTATCCTTACAGGATAGAAAAGGCTTTCAGGAGTTTTTGAAAATATATATACCCCTGAAAGCCTGTGGTTTAAAAATTATTTTTAATAAAGTAAAAGGATTCTTAAAAAGGTTATCTATTGTGATTGGGTTACTCTTCCTCCCTGTACCAGTTTATCTTCCTCGTCAGTATCATAAACACAGCCAGCACAATAAACAGTCCTACACTCCCCAGCAACAAAGCAAAATCCTGCATCCTGAGTACCACGTAAAGAAATATATACAGCGCCGATAATACTGCCCCGGTAAACAACGAGAATTTCAGTTTTCCCAGGGAAGCCCATATATAATAGGAAATCAACAGGATGACCGATGCGGAAGAGATTAGATAGGCAATGCTAAAACCCAGTCGTTCCGAAAGACTCACCAGCAGACTGTAGAAAATGACCAGACCGATACCTGTCAGAACGTACTGGATCGGATGCAGCCGTTTCTTGTTGAGAATCTCCAGGAGAATAAAAAGCAAAAATGTCAGACCGATAAACATCATCGCATATTTGACAGAACGGTAGGATTGTTGGTAATGATCGACCGGATTGATCATTTCCACACCAAAACGGGAAGCTGTAATGTTGTACCTGTCACCCGTCCACGATTGGGGAAAATTTCTGTTAAGATGTGTGATGAGCCATCTCGCGTTGAAACCATCATTATCAACCTGTCTCTCTACCGGAAGAAATGCGCCAATGAATCCCGGATCCGGCCAGTCTGATTTCATGGTAACCCGTGTTTGTTTTCCAAGTGGATAAACATTGAAGGATTTGGTACCATTGAGATCCAGGATGGTGCTGAATATACATGGACCGGTTCCCCCGGCGCTAACCGGTACGCCGCAGTAAAATCCGCTGGAAGCCAAATCATTGTCTGTGGTGCCGGGAACAATCTCCGGCGAAGTACCATTCCAGTCTAACGTGACACTGTTCCGAATCCCCCTCATATCCGTAATGCCCATGGTTAAGGTGGCTTTCTGCCACATAATATCTGCGGGGTTTATTTCACTGATCGGAAATTCAGGCGGATCAAATGTCCCGTTTATTTTTACCGATGCACTGTAAACCACAACTTTGTAGATACCGCGATATCGGATTTCAGGTTTAAGCACAACATCAACATTCAATTCCTTCGGCAGAAAATGCGTTTTGTGAACTACGGCTACGGTTTCTGATCCGTTGTTGGCAAATGTCACATAGGGAACGGTCAGCCACGGACCGGTTATGTTCTGTTCAAATCCCCAGATTGAACTGATCTCATTAAACACCTCCTTTCCCCGCTGTTCCCTTTCCTGGATAAGATTTTTTACCCAGGCTGCCGGGATCAGAAGGAGTAAACTGATGATCCCCACAAGGATAAATTTGAAGGTAATTGACCTTGTAAATTGTCGAACTAGATGTGTCGTTTCCATGTTTTTTGATTTTAAAAGAACTTTGTATTGCAAAGTGAATATAGAAAAAAAATTATTTTGAATTTTGAATGAGTTTTTCCAAAGCTTTCAGATGGTCGTCAAAATCACGGCGGCCGTCAGCGGTAGACCTATAGCTGGTTCTCGGCTTACGTCCGACAAACTCCTTTTTTACATCAATCATGCCTGTCTTCTCCAGCGCTTTCAGATGACTTGCAAGATTTCCGTCGGTAATACCGAGTGTCTCTTTCAGTGTATTGAAATCAACCCGTTCATTTACCATTAGAACTGACATTATTCCAAGCCTTATCCGGCTTTCAAAGGTTTTATTCAGTTTATTAAGCGGAGCTCTCATTGAGGATGAAGGATTGTCAGGTTGTCCTGGTGCGTTCATAACGGTTGTAAAGAACAATACCATAGATGATATGGAGAAGGCCAAAACCAATTGCCCAGAAAAAAAGGCCGTGATTTATAAAGATCAGTGTCAGGATTCCCAGGACGATTTCTGCAAAACCGAGATAGTTGATATCTGTGTAAGAGTATTTGCCGGCATTCACCAATCCCAAACCATAAAATATCAGGCTGAACGGTGCGAGGTAATTAATCTGCGATCTGGCAATGAAGATCAGAATTACCACTCCGCCACAAACAAGAGGGATGAAGAGATGAATGATCATGCGCCTGGCTGCAGAGTTCCAGAATCTTACTCCCATCCGCCGTGCCCTGCGCTTCGAAAAATAAAATCCGGCCAGTAAGGCAAGAATCAGTACGCAGAGGGCATCAACCACTAAAAAGCGAATCAAATGCATCTCTCCCGTGGCATTCAGGATAGCGAAATGTTCATCGTATACCAAATTCCCCGAATCAAGATACAGCCAGGCGATGCCGGCACCAATAAGAGCAAAGATACCGGCAAAAATTCCGGATAAACCGCTGAGAGACAGAAACCGGCTTGATTGTTCCATCAATCGCCTGATCTCACGAATGTCTTCAAGACTGGTAGACCGAGTGTCCATAGATTAAATTTTAAAATAAAAGTACTTTGAAAAACAAAGTAAAACAAAATCTTAATTACGACCAAATCTTTCCCGGGAATTTTCGTTTAAAAATATTGGTGAAGAGATTTACGATGTGGAAGGATAAGATATCGTGCTGGACCTGGAGGTATATCATTCTTCTTACTGTCAGAAAATTGCAGCTCTGACAACGATGTTTTTATTTAACTTTGTCTCCCTGAAATTATAAAGAAAAGGTATAATGAAACGATTTTCCGGATTTTGCATAGTACTGACCTTGACGGTCATTTTGTTTCCCGGTATTCTGAATGCGCAGGATGATTTGAATGTGTTACAGGATCAAAGGTTTGAAAAAGAAATCGCTGATTTCAGATCAAGTATTCAAAAAGAAAAGCTCGACAAAAACATGGATAGGGAATTATGGATTGCGTTCAGAGTGGATACATTTACAATTCAAAAGACTCTCGATGCAGATCTGAAGCTAGCCGCGGAACGATATGACGCCACTTTTGCGTGGTCCGAAGCCATTTCTGCCTATAACGAAATGATTGGCAGATACTATAACCTGCTGATGGATAAGATGATCGAAGTGGATAAACAGTACCTTCAGCAATCACAGCAGAAATGGCTGGAATATAAGCAATCCGAACAGGTTCTGAATCAGATTATTGGAAGGAAAGAATATAATAACTCCGGGCTTATAAATGAAAATTACGAGTACCGTAGGATGCTGACCATTAATAAACGCAGGGCAGCTGAATTACTCGGGTATCTTCTGCGGGTCAATAACCGGTAATTCATGGTGTATATTGATAGTCAGGGTATTTGATGGGTACAATATTGTTTATAATCCATTTAAATTAGCCGACTTTTGGTGAAAGGAAACACATTGGATTCGCAAACGTATTAAATTTATAGAATCCAAACCACTAAAAGCTGTATCCATATGAAACGTTTCGGTTCGATTACCCTGCTGTTGCTGAGAGTTGTCATCGGCTGGCACTTTTTATATGAAGGGATTTCAAAGGTTGTTAATCCGGAATGGTCCGGCGAAGCCTACCTCAGAGGCTCCTACGGATTTCTTTCGGGGTTCTTCCACTCCCTGACTGGCAGTCCGACACTCCTTGCAGCCGTAGATTTCCTTAATATCTGGGGGCTTATCCTTATCGGTACCGGTTTATTTTTGGGAATTTTTATCCGGATTTCAGCCATCTCGGGGATTGTACTTCTTTCACTTTACTACTTTGCCTACCCACCCTTCGGCCAGTCGCTGATGGCAGGCGTTGCTGAAGGCCATTACTGGCTTGTGAACCGGAACCTTATAGAAATTTTAGCTCTTATCGTTGTCTGTTTAATGCCGGCAAAAGAATTCAGCCTTCAAAACCTGTTTCACCTTGTGGGCAGTAAAAAACCTGCCCCAGGCAACCCGGGTGCAATGGAGGAAAAGACTGATGCCGCTTCGGTGAAGCGTCGTGAACTGCTTAAAGGTCTGGTCACACTTCCGTTTTTCGGCGGTGTTGTGTATGCAGCTGCAGCCAGGGAAGCCAATGCTGAACCCGATATCCTGTCGGGTGCTACCATCGCAATGAAAAAATTTGATCTCCGGGATCTGAAAGGTGAGATGCCAAAAGGAAAGATCGGAGATCTCGAAATGAGCCGTCTGATCCTGGGTTGCAACCTAATCGGTGGATGGTCCCACTCCCGTGATCTCGCTTATGTTGGTACGCTCTTCAGGCATTACAACACGGAAAGTAAAATCTTCGAGACACTGTCACTTTGTGAACAGGCGGGTATTGATACCACAAACATGGTGGTGAATTATTTTCAGCTCTTCAATAAATACCGTCAGATCACCGGAAGTAAAATGAAATCCATCTGCCAGGCTCATGTTCTTTTGGAGGGAGCCGAAGATCCTCTGCTTGAATTCAAGCAGGCCAGGGATTTCGGTACTACCTCAATGTATGTGCAGGGAGCCAGCAGTGACACGCTGGTACAAAACCAACAAATGGACCTCATACAGGAGGCGGTTGAATTTATGAGAAGCCAGGGGATGCTTGCAGGCATCGGTGCGCATTCAATCCAGGTACCCATTGCTTGTGAAAAAGCCGGGATAAAACCCGATTATTACTTTAAGACGATGCACCACGATCGGTACTGGTCGGCGCATCCTCGCGAATTCAGGGAAGAATTCAGTGTTGACCATGAGAAGTTTCTCGATCACAACAAGTTCCATGATAACCTGTTCGATGTGTTTCCTGAACAGACCATCGAGGTCTTCCATCAAATGGATGTCCCTTTGATTGGATTTAAAGTTCTGGCAGCAGGGGCAATAACCCCTGAAGACGGTTTCAGGTACGCTTTCGAAAATGGTGCCGATTTTATCTGCGTCGGCATGTTCGACTTCCAGGTTGTTGAAAATGTTAATACAACCATCGATATTCTTAACAGTGAACTTAAGCGTGCAAGACCCTGGCATGCCTGAGGAGAACTAAATCAGAATGTATGGTGGCCATTCGGATCATCCGGATGACAATATTGTAGCCACAAGTAATGAGAATTCGTACAAAGGAAGTTCAGAAGTTGAGAAACCTTGGGCGAATTCTTTTTATTTCTCCCCACCCTTTTATGGGATCTATTTCCGCAGACTTGCTTTGGAGAATATATAATCCGGAATGACCTGGTTGAATTTTATTTCCTCCATAATGAATTCAGTTCCGTCCCCTGAATTCAGCATATCTTTGAAAATGATATGTGTAGGGAACCACCTGCCGTCGATCTTCTGTATGTCCGAAAGTGTTGTTTTTTTCAGTAACTGTCCGCTTTTTGCAAAAAGTTCTTCTTTTAGTGGAATAAACCTTTTTCTGTCTACCCACAGTTTGCGCCGGTAATAGGATACACTTTCGTCAAAGGCGGTAAGTTCCAGGACCCAGACATCCACACCGTCGAGGGTTTCCTCACCTATTATCTTCGGCGTATAGTGATGAGTGAGTACCGGATCCTCCATCATATCTTCGTACGACATATCCGAGCCCATGACTGACTGCCGCAACATGTGTCCGGCGATCTGGATGGTACGATCGGTAGAAGGGGAATAGATCCAGAGCTGGTCAGCCAGCTTGAGCATCTTGGTTCCTTCTTCCCTGGCCGGACTCAGGTATTCAGTAAAGGCTTTATCCTCGCCCTCCGACCAGGATTTGGATTCTATAGTCCGGTCTCCCCGCCGGCCGTGGATGACCATCTTCGATGTAAAGATCCGGTTCTGCGAGGACATATTTGTACTTATCCGGTCAAGGATAGCCTTAGCATCCGGCGACTGTCCGGAAATTCCGGAAATCATCCCGGTAAGCAGCAGAGCAAGCCATATTTTTTTCATTTCAGTATTGCTTTAATGTCAATGTCAGAGTTCTCATGCAGGGCACCCGGTTTACAGGTCCAATTCGCGAAACAGACTGGCGGTTTTCCTTTTATAGATGCCGATACCCGACAACATCGTTCCCAATACCGTTGAGAACAAACCCGGTACAAAGCCCAGATACCAGTCTACAGAGGATATCCTGGCATGGAAGGTGGACGGAAACATCATGGCGGTATTCTGCATCGCTGATCCGAAATTTATACCATGGGTTTGGAGCAGCCATGCAAATCCCAGGCCAACGAGTGTTCCGACAATCGTTCCGGCCAGTCCTATAAAAACCGATTCGAGGATGAGCGAGCGGTAGATATGTCCCTTTTCTTCTCCCATGGCAAGACGGAGTCCAACTTCCCCGTACCTGCGGATCCCGGAAAGAAGGCCGGCATTCCAGAGCACGATAGACATGGCAAGAACAAATACGGATATCAGGATGAGGGTGACCTTTTCCATATAATTTAACAGCATTTCCATGTTGCCCTGACTACGCAGGGTGACCATTTCAGGAGAGAAAATTTCTGCCGGATCGGTGAACCTGGCATTAAAGGATTGTGTTAATTCCTCCGCCTTCTCATCATCATAGTAACCACTTTTAAAAAATCCCAGCAATTCACCTGTAGCATCTTGCATATTCAAGGCATCTCTCACATCTTCAATATCTGCGATGATTGTTCCCCGGTCAAGGGCGCTGGTACCGAATTTCACCGTTCCCGAAACCGTGAAATTATATATAGCCATACCTCCATACATTGTGGAAGAAAGAAGTGTTATTTCATCTCCCGGATTCACTTCCAGATTTTGAGAAAATTGTTCACTTAACAGAATATCCCCCCTTTTGGAAGGAAGTTTTCCTCTGACAAGAGAAGTGTTGAGCTTCATTCTTTTGATCTCCCTCGTACTTTCCGACAGAAGATCGATGCCCATTCCCATGACCGGACCTTGCTTGCGCGTTTCACCCGTACTGTCGGGTACGTCTGCCAGGCCTCCGAATTTTATCCTGGGAGCCCAGTATATATCCGGGTAGATTTGCTGAAGTTCGGTTAAAAGTTCTCTTGTTCCGGTAAGTGCAAGATCGTTGGGAATCTGACTTTCATTATCTTTATAGGCCTTACTCATCACTTTAACGTGACCTGTGGAAAACATCGCACTCAGGTCAATACTTTCACCTATTACTCCTTTGAACCAACTGTGAAAGAAAATAGTGAGCATCACACCTAAAGCTACCACCAGAAATGGGAGAAAGCTTCTGTTTTTGTCTCTGAAGAGACCTTTTAGTATGAAGTTTATCATTGTAGTTTCCCTTTAATAGCTTCTGTGGGGTTCATCTTTGAAATTTTTCTGGCAGGAAGATAACTTACGATCGTGGTGGTAATCGTCACAATCAGTACCGTCGATACCACCAGTCCTAAGCTGTAGACCGGGTATAGTTTCTGTGCCATCGCCAGACCAAAATCACTTGAGCTGGCCGGTATAGCGAAACCATTTACCGCCTGGCTGATAAACAGGGGAATTCCATATACAGAACCGACAACAATAGCCAGGATTGCATACATTGAGCCTTCCGTCGTAAACAGTCCAACTACCTGCCTCCTTGTCATTCCAAGTGCGATGTAGGTTCCGATCTCTTTCTGTCTCCTGAAGATGGACAGCACCTGTGTATCAAATATCGCCAGCATGGCCAGCAACAGAAGAATCAGATACATGATGGAGCTGCTGGCCGATTTCGCCTGAATGATGGCATCGATATCTTTCAGCAGGTATTTGTTGTCTTTAAATAGCCATTCATTGCCAATATCAATTTGCGTAAAGCCCTGTTTAGTGATCAGGAGAGTTACCTCACCGGGTTGCAGCATCATTTCCCTTAACCGGTTGAGAGGTATCCACAACTGCCCGCCGTCAACTGAAGGAACATTCGTAGTGAAAACACTGACGATCCGTACTTCATCGGCATCGAAGGTTCCATTGGTATCCCGCCATCGTAACATCATAACATCACCTGGCTTCAGATGATTATTTTTAGCCATATTGCTTCCAATAATTGCAGGGATTTCGCTGATGACGGTATCCAGGGCAGAGGTGGGTAAATTGAGGATATGCTGTTCAGGATCTATACCCTTCAACAGCGCAGTCTGGATCCTGCCTTCGGGATAAATGGAGGCCTGAGTTATCAGAACCGGAATGGCCTCTCCTTCGTTTATCAGCGCCTGACCCAATTCGCCTGGTTTAAGATGGCTATCTGAGAGGGAGAACGGATCGTACGGATCGTAATGTTGTTCCCAATACTGACCTCCGCCATATTCCCAGGCTATGGAGTCAGTTTTGGCCTGTCGGTCCCAGCCATCAAGCAAACCTTTGAAAAAGATAATGATTACGAAGGAGAATGACAGGACGATTACATTCAGCCAGGTACGAAGACCTGCGCCGATCAGGTTTCTATATGCAAGTTTTAGTGCAAGCATGACTCTGCCCTTTCTTAATTTTTAATTTTCTCATCACTTCTTATTTTGCCATCGGCCAGACTGATTTTTCTTTTCAGGTAGTGAATTACCTTTTCATCATGCGTAGCAAAGATGAAGGTTGTTTTCAACTCAGTATTAAGTTTGACCATTGTCTTTAAGATATGATGCGAATTCTCGGCATCGAGGTTTGCCGTCGGCTCATCGGCAAGAACTATTCCCGGCCGCTTTACCATGGCACGGGCGATGGCCACACGTTGGCATTCGCCACCTGACAGCTGGGCAGGCTTTGATTTGATTTTAGATTCTAAACCTACCCAGTTGAGTGCTTCTTCTACAGCTTTTTTTCTCTCCGATGAACTCATATCCAGGAGCAGAAGCGGGAATTCCACATTTTCAAATACATTGTAAACCGGGAGAAGATTGTACGACTGGAATATAAATCCAAGCTCTTCCTTCCTGAGTTTTGCCGACTCTTTCACCCCGATTTTTCCGATTGACCGTCCGAGTACAATGACCTCACCAGTGGTAGGATCGTCGAGGGAACCTATAATGTTAAGCAGTGTTGTTTTCCCCGAACCGCTGGGTCCAACGATACCTGCAAACTCACCTTTACCGAAATTTACGGTGATATTTTCGAGCGCTGTGAACCAGCCTCCTCCCATCGGAAATTTTTTTGTGAGATTATTCACCTCTATCAGGTTGGTTGTTTCCATTACAGTTATTATTTATCAATGATTAAATACGATCATCAGTTGTAAACCCTTTCCGGAATATAGATTATTCCCTTCAAGGTTGCGGTATATTTCAATTTTTTCCGGATTCCAGTAGGCCATCAGATACAGGCTTAGATTGTCGTAGGTCCTCTGCCAGCTGAGAAAACGATAAAAGGTATTGTCACCCCAGTTAAAATAAAAAATAGCAGCAATCCTGTCGATCATTCCGAGCGGGTAGTTTAGATTGAGTGCGGAAAATGTCGTGCTTTGTGCTTCAACTTCTCTGGCCTTCGAGGAAGACAGAACAAATTGTTCGAATGTGGTGGTAAGTCCGTTTCCAATTCCAAATGTATAATCGATGCCAAGGGTCAGGTAGTTCTCCCATTCCGGGAATAGATGGTTTTTCAAACGATGTTTCACCACTTCTTCAAACCAGACACCCGGACCGATATCCAATTTGCTGTCAATGCCGATGCGGTCTTCTGAAAGTAGTGTATACCCTTCCCTGGTGCCTGAAAAATCGAGGGAATCCGGGCCAACCTTCCTGTGGTGATAGCTGAGAGCAGCTTCACCTGTGGGTACAGGAAGTTGAACACGACCTCCATATTCAGGCCGATTGGTTGAGGTGGAAAGCAGTTCCCATCCCTTTGGGTTCTCATTTCCGTAAAGGAACCATAACCATACGTTTGCATTGTTAAGAAAGTAATAGCGGGCAAGCACTGCGTAAACACCATCGGTGAGTTGCAACGGGTCGCGTGGATCGATGCGGTCGAACCACATCAGGGGGCGCAGCATGGTGGCCGATCCGAAATTGATTTTCTGAAGACCGGCCCGAAGTTCAAATTGATCGTTGCTTAGCCTTAGCCACAGGCGGTATGCTTTCAGGTTTGCATCATTTTCCCAGTCTCCGTTTTCAACCAAAGAGGAAGCATATGCATTGAAGGATGCCTCCGCGTCGAGTCGCCAATTGTGATTCAGGGCAAAACCACCCGAAAGAGAGGGAATGTATCGAATTCCGAACTGATCTCTGACCGGTTTTTCAATATTGAGATTGGACCATCCGATCACCTGGCCGCTGAAGCGCGGTTTCATCGCTTCTTCCTGTGCCTTCAGGTATATTTCAGGCAACCATACCAATAATACCAGAATCTGTAGCAGGGTTTTCATAGCCTTAGTGTTCCGGACGAGGGAGGATACCGTAAAAGAAAAAATTGATCATTTCATATATCAATTCACCTCCTGTATCATACATGCCGGAAAGTTTTTCATCGGAAATCATTACAAAAAGATGATCAATAAAATACATTAAAAATTCAATTTTCATGTCCTTTCTGAGATCACCCTTCTCCTGTGCTTTCCGGTAATAATTCTCCATAAGTTCCAGGTTTTCTTTCGTCTTTTTATCCAGATAGGCGAGCAATTCCGGTGAATCACCACTGTAAACCTCGGAGAGGAATTCCTTGCTTAGGTTTTCTCCTTCTTCCATCTTCATCATGATCGTTTGTTCCACCTTCATACTGAAACTAATGTTACTGTCCATCAGATCGGTAAATTCCTTTGTTTTTTTTTCAATGATGGGTTTGAAGATGGCCAGTGCAAGCTGATCCTTGTTGTTGAAATATTTATAAAACGTCATCTTGCTCACTCCGGCTTCAGAACATATCTCTTCAACCGTTACTCTTTTTATACCGAAGCGCTTGAAGAGTTCTTTACCTGTGCTCAACAGGTCAAGATATTTCTTGCTTACGTTTACCATAACTATATACGAATAATGTACAAATATACGTAAAAAGTAAACTTGTTACATAAATGTATGATATTTTATTTGAATGTTTTTTAGAAAGCTGAAGCGGAAGTGTTATTCAGGTGAGGCAATTTTAAGTGATTTTTCAATGGCATCTGCGAAGAATTCGCTGGAAATAAGAAACTGCTTTTCTGTCTCCTCATATTTCCAGATATCAGAAACCCTCAGGTATACGCCAACAAAATCCCCGTCGCCCTTATACCGTTTACCCTCTCCGTTCATCTCGAACTCCTGGGAGGAAGCGTCTGTATTTTCTCCGGCGTTGATACGCACATAAAAATGAGGTTCGTCAACAAAGGAATTTTGGGGAGAGAATCCGTATTCGACTGTATTTGTCACGTTCCCGGCTGGATCTGGATTTTTTGTAAATATTAGTGATGAGGTGCAAAAATTTTGAGGCCATACCAGTATTTCAGAGGTATTTTTAAATACTCTGTTGAAAAATTGTAAAAGAAACTTGGCGTTTGCCCTGTATTTCACTGTTTCTTCTGCAGCATCAGGATATTCTACAGCAAAGTCGTGTTCTTTTCCAAGGGGTCCGTCCGGGAGATCATAACTGAGTTTCAGATCAAGATTCGAAATATCCACACCATAATCGCCAAGATGTTTTTTAAAAAAGTTAAATCCCTCGGTTGTGGTGTGACCGTTCAGATCGCCCATTTGAAGGACCTCAAGACGGGAAGAAAGGATATAAATGGTGAAATCTTTGATATTTAGTCCCAGCCTGACGGGTTTATCTGACGGAATTTTATCACTTATCAGCATTTTACGGGATGCTGAAAATTCCATGGCCATATGACTGTTATCTTTCCGGGGCGGTATGGTATGAGCTGCAGCTACGGCAATCAACTGGATTGCGTTATGCTGGTTTATCAGAACCTCTCTCAATCCTTTAGGCAGAGCAGGAGAAAGAGACATCCATCGTTCTGTAAGTTTCTGAATGTCCATGACATTTATTTATTCAATTCATCGCAACTAAACCTTGTCTAATCTATGTAAAAGTAATCGGAATGAATCACTATTTCAAGGCCCTGAAGGGATCTTCATTAATTTTCGTGTTTTAAAGAACCATGACATTTTTTGCCGTCCACTTCTTACCATTACGGAGTATCATTTGCAAATGGGCATTCTTTACAACTTCTCCCAGAGTGCGATTTCATACCATTCCCTGCGATCAGTAAAGTTACGGACAGTTTGAAAGCCGGTCTTTTCAGCCAGCTCATCAATTTCGACCGTAGTGAATTTCCTGCTGATTTCAGTAAATATGCTTTCCCACTTATTAAAATGCACACGGAGGTTCAGTGCAGCAATACATACTTCCTGTTCACAATTACTGACAAGATATGATTTGACTGATTGTTCAAATGGATTATAAGTAGATGAATGTACGAACCTGGACAGGTCAAAATCTGCGTCCAGTTCTGAATTCATTCTTTTCAGCAGGTTAAGGTTGAAATCACGGGTAAAACCATGCGGATCGTCATAAGCCCTGAGGATTACTCCCGGTTCCTTTATGAGATCGAAGCCAGTAATGATCATATCGCCCTTCTGCATAGCAGACGTCATATGCCGGAAAAAAATCTCTGTCTCCTGGCGCGTGTAATTCCCTATGTTTGAACCGAGGAAGAGGTTTATTTTTCTGCAGTTTTCACATAAATTCAGTTCTTTTAACACGGTAAAATAATCGCCCGTAACAGCCGAGATGGGAAGATCCGGAAAATCGGCGCCAAGGTTGGCAACAAGACCCTGAAGTGCGTCCTGAGAAATATCAACAGGAATGTAACTGAAGCTTGCTTTCTCATTAAGAAAAGCTGAAATCAGCAAGCTTGTTTTTGATCCGTCTCCGGCTCCAAGTTCAATAAGATCGAAATGGTTCTCTCCCGGATCAATTTCGCTGAAAATCTCCCTGGAATAATCCGCCAGGATTTCGTATTCACAAACTGTCAGATAATACTCTGGCATTCTCATGATCTTTTGGAAGATCCGGCTACCGGCTTCATCATAAAAATATTTTGAAAGTATACGTTTGGGGGTCGATGAAAATCCTGCTCTGATATCTTCAGCAAAGCTTGATCTTATAAGTACAGTATGCATGAGCTAATATTTTCAGTTAAACCAATTGAAAGCCTAAATTTCATCGTTAATCGGAGAAACAATTCGTTAATTATATAGTTCGATACCGGATTTCCGGCAAAGAGACTGCATAGACGCTATTGAGGTACGGCGGCTCTGTGGTAGATTTTATTGTTTAGGATGAATCATGGATAGTACCAAGTGACAGGTCATTTGCGGAACTTGTTGTTTTTTAGAAATGTGCAGAAAAATAAAGGAACAATGTCTTATTCATATGTAATTATTTAGATTGGTTATTTGTTATTCATAATCACTATTTTGACCTTATAATCTTAGTTTATTTGCTCTTATTTTTGCAGCAGAATTTTTACATTTACAATACGTAAATTTATTTAATATATCTTTGATTGTTAACATTTTGTAAATTCAACTACGTTTAAAAAACCATATGTGAATCGCTTTATATTTTTGATTTCTATTTTCGCACTTCTTCTTCCATTTCATATTTACTCGCAAAATCTGCCGGATTCTATAAATGTCGAAGCCGGGTTCCTGATTTCTGGTGGCAGAAATGTCCCTTTCTGGTTATTATCCAACAGGTATGGCATCATCGATAATTCTGCATTTAATGGATGGATAAGGGCATCAATTTTCAGCAGTCTGCACAAAGAGAAAAAATTTGATTATGCTTATGGGATTGATCTCTATAACATCTTTGGGGATAAATATCATGTAGTTTTACACCAGGCCTATATTGATATTAAGTACTCCTTTCTTGTTCTCGAAGGAGGAAAAATGGAAGAGATATTTGGTAATCAGGATACAGTCTTAAGCAGTGGGGGGATATTATGGTCAGGAAATGCACCGGTTATGCCAAGGGTAGCACTTCGAACTGATGGGTTTGTCACAGTGCCTTTCACCGGAAATTTACTTTACTTTAACGGAGGGATCTCACATAGCTGGCTTGGAGACAATCAATATACTGAGAAGGAATGGCTGCATCACAAATATTTTTATGTGAAAACTACAGACAGGTTTCCCATTGTTTTGTCGGCAGGCTTGCAACATTTCGTGCAGTGGGGAGGCGTATCCAGGGATACGGCAGTCGGAAAACTGCCGTCGGATATCCATGCCTTTCTGGATATCTTAACCGGTAAGTCAGGATCAGAAAACTCCCCGGTCAATGAAAAACTTAATGCCCTTGGTAATCATCTGGGGAGTTACAACGTTCGGCTTGATGCACGGATTAAAAAATTTGCAATCGGAATCTACTGGCAGTCAATCTTTGAAGACAAAAGTGGGTTAAAATTAAGGAATAGCAGGGATGGACTCTGGGGGATATCCGTGCGGAGGAGTCATCCCGGATTACTGCCTTCTGCATTTGTCGCAGAGTACCTGAACACCACAAATCAAAGCGGTGAATATGTGATTGACCCGAACAGTTCGGCACCTCCGAAAGGGAATGACAATTATTTCAATAACTGGCTTTACCGGGCGGGATGGTCATACAAGAATATGACGATTGGAACACCCCTTATCACGTCACCGGTTTATCCACAGACCGGAATACATGAATACTTTGGCAACAACAGGGTTAGAGCTCTTCACCTCGGCATCAGTGGACAAAATAATTCCGGCAAAACCTCATACCGTGTATTTTATACATACTCAGAGAATTACGGAACTTATACATATCCGTTTGAAAAGCGGCAAATGTTAAATGCCTTCTTATTTGAATTTTGTATAGAAGATATTTTCCGTACCCGTAATTCTTTCACACTATCTACGGCTGCCGATTTTGGAGATATGACTGGAAAGAATTATGGTGTTCAACTTAAATTTATACGGAATCTCAATTAAAATCGCACTGAATCTTTCATAATATTTCCCTAACGACTTTATGTTCAGAATTTTATTATTAAAAGCCATTAATAATAGCTCGTGTAATATTGATATAATTGAATTGAATTCGTCAAAAAATTTTATTTTTTTCTTTGTAATGGTGCAAATACATGTAACTTCATAATAGGATTTACAGTATAGTGTTATTTAGGATATATTTATTTGCGAGAGCGATTTAATTTTATTATGGAAATGATATTTAATGAGTTTTTTTACAATCTGTTACTGAATGAGTTTATTATAAGTCTTGCAGGTTTTTTCTCGACTTTATTTCTGATTCCCATCATCGTAACATTGGCATGGAAATATAATTTGCTATATTTCCCAAATAACAGAACATCTCATGTAAAGCCTATTCCCGCCATCGGCGGAGTAGCAGTATTCATCGGCTTCCTTGTTTCCGCGGTATTTTTATCAGGTTTTCACACAGCTGATTTATATATAATACTCGGTGGGATTGTTTCCATTTTTTTAATCGGTGTTATTGATGATATTATATCACTCTCGGCCGTCAGAAAACTTATCATGTTTCTTTTTATTGCATTTTTGGTTACCGTTATCGGGAATATCCGACTAATATCGTTACATTACTTTCTTGGGGTTAATATTTTACCTCATTGGGTAAGCATACTGATTTCTATTGTTTTAATTACTTATGTCGTTAATGCAATAAATCTTAGCGATGGAATCGATGGTCATGCCGCAATTACAGGTATTTTCTCCCTGATTGTTTTCACATTTCTTTTTATGCGGATAGGCTATATGCAGATTATTACCTTTACTTTTCCTGTCATACTCACGTATAGTGCCTTCCTGATATTTAATCTCTGGGGGAAACGATTTAAAATTTTTATGGGCGATACCGGTTCGCTTATACTTGGATTTATTCTGGCCGTGACCATTATAAAATTCTGTAACCTGAATGCCGGTCCTGTTTATTACAGCCGTTTATATTCACCGCTCACTGTACTATCACTGCTCATCGTCCCTTTGTTTGATCAGCTCCATGTGTTTACCAAACGGATACTGCTGGGCCGTTCACCTTTCCATGCGGACAGGAATCACATTCACCACACATGGTTGAAACTAGGCTTTTCACACCGGACAACATCCATCATTCTTCTTGGCTATGGTGCCTTTTTCTTCCTGCTCAACACATTTGTCCTGGTTTTTCTGCCAATAGGGCTTCATATTTTCGCTCTTATTGTCGTTACACTGGCATTCTGGCATATCCCTGAACAATATCTTAAAAAGCATTCAAGGAAATTTGTTGCCCGACGTTATAATTATAGGATTAAACAAATGCGTGTCACAGAGTTGGATCCCGAAAGGATATCCCTGAGACGGATACGAAACATCCATATTTAGGACGATTATTTCATGTACCTTCCCAACAAACAAGATTTTTAGTTCTTCTTCTCAACTCCGCACGCTTTATCCTGCTGCGCAGACATTGTGTCCTGCATTCTCGTTTAAAGGCAAATTTTGAATGGTTGGACATTTGGCTTTGTTCTGAGTCGTTTTTGCATTATCCTCGAAACAGGCCTCTAAAAAGCCTATTATTGCCGATTGGAATATTTGGAGTAGGATTAGAAGCGATCAGCAACGGGCTGGATAAAATATTATTTGTATTGTAAGAATTTCATACTTTTACCTTAAACGAAGAACCTGCTCAATATGAAAAATTCTTTGGCATCTGCCCTTATCCTGATTTTTTCTGTAATTGATTCACATGTCGGGGCTCAGGAAACCAGTTCCGGGTCCTGGACACCGCAATACAGCTTTTCCCTAAAACAAATCACAGATACTCAAATATCTCCGGATGCACGGTATATCGCTTACGTTGTGAGAGAAGCGTGCATGACGGATACAAAATCAGAATATGTAAGCCAGATTTATGTGACGGCCACCGATCACAGTTTTGACCGTCAATTTACATACGGTGACAAATCGTGCTCATCACCGCAGTTTTCCCCCGATGGTAAAAAGCTTGCATTTCTATCCTCACGGAATGGTTCTGAGCAGATATTTGAAATGTGGCTGGAAGGGGGAGAGGCAAAGCAAATTTCAAATGCACCGGCATCTATCAGTTTCTTCAGGTGGTCACCGGACGGATCAAAAATTGCTTATCTTATGCAAGATCCGGAAAATGAGGACGATAAGAAGCGGAAGTCAGAGAAGACCGACATTGTGGTTGCCGGAAAAAACTATAAATATCGTCACATTTATGTTTGCCCAAGTAATCCCGCGGAAGCATCGGATTGCAAGGCTATGCAAATCACATCAGGAGAAATGTATATTAACGAATTTGACTGGTCACCCGACGCCACACAGATCGTTTTCTCCTTCCAGGCAGATCCTGAGATCAATACAGGTTTTATGAATTCGGATATTTCCATTGTTCCCTCGGATTCAGGTGAAATCCGTATGATTATTAACCAACCCGGCACTGATACTGACCCTTTATTTTCACCGAATGGTAAACAGATCGCCTACTGTTCTCAGGGTGGACTGGCCGAAGCCATCGGATTTCGTGATTTGTATGTAATCTCAATAAGCGGTGGGAAGGCGGAACGGCTTTCACTGACTCCCGACAGGAATGTTTCACTGGTCGGATGGTCGCCCGACGGAAAGTTGCTCTATGCATCGGAAAGCCTGGGGACTTCCAGACATTTGCTGGCGTTGAAAGTCAAAGGGAATGAAGTTTCTGTGGTAACCCTTGACAACCGGCCTCTGTCCGATGATATATACGGTAAAACTCCGTCAGGCAGTACCGGTACCTATGGTAAATTTAGCATCGCCAGCAATTTATGGGCATTATCATTCACCTGGCAGGAATTCGGTAAGCCGGAAGAAGTGTTTTATTCCGAGCTCATCAATTACCGGCCTCAGCAAGTTTCATCATTAAATGATCTTCAACATTTTCCGCCGGTTTCTCCCACAGAACTTATCAGCTGGGAATCCCCAGATGGTACAATCATTGAAGGGTTGCTGACCTATCCTTCGGGATACCAGGGCGGCAAAAAATATCCACTCATCCTGAATATTCACGGAGGCCCGGCCGGAGTTTTCACCCAGTACTTTACAGGAATACCCACCCTATATCAAATACAGGACATGGCCCGTGAGGGCTATGCCGTTCTACGGCCTAATCCAAGGGGGAGCTCCGGATATGGGAAGGACTTCCGGTATGCCAATGTCCGCGATTGGGGCAATGGTGACTTCGAGGATGTGATGGCAGGGGTGGATAAAGTGATCGACATGGGAATTGCTGATAAAGACCAGCTTTATGTTGCCGGCTGGAGTTACGGAGGCTATCTTACCTCATTCATTGTGACAAAAACGGACAGGTTCCTGGCAGCCAGCATGGGAGCAGGTCTTCCTGACCTGGTAAGTATGGTGTATACCACTGATATCCCCGACTACCTGGTTGCACATATGGGTCATGAATTATGGAACGATTATGATGTTTATATGGAACATTCCGCCATGTTCCATCTCAATAACATCCATACACCGCTTCAAATCCTACATGGACAGAATGATCATCGCGTACCCCTCTCCCAAAGTGAGGAACTTTATAACGCATTGAAGCGAAAGAATATCCCGACAGAAATGATCATGTATCCAAGATCGGGGCACAGTCCTTCGGAACCAAAATTGTTGATGGACGTGACGCCCAGAGTTCTGAAATGGTTTCAAAGCTTTGAACCTTCGTCCGGCGGAAACACAAAAAAACAAAAATAATTTTACAACCTTTTACCGATCGGGCCGGTGCGTGACTTTCGTGCGTCGGTTCTGCCCAGTGTGAGGGCCACAAGGGTGAACATGATCACAGCCACCCCAGCACCTCCCCAGAAGGCATATTGAACTCCACCTATAGAAAAAAATACACCGGCCACAAATGGTCCGAGCGTTTGCCCTGTTCGAAGAACCATACCATTCAATGACATGAAGGCAGCCCTGTATTTCATGGGTGCAAGGCCTACGAGAAGTGTCTGTATGTTTGGAATATTTATGCCCTGACCCGCTCCAAAAAATACTGCAGGCAGGATCATTAGCCACTCATTGTGTATGAAAGGAATGGTGACAAGGGATATGAAATAGAAGGTATAGGAGACTTTCAGAAGGCCCGAGGAAGTATAGCTCCGGTTTAGCCTTCCCAATTGCGACGACGTCAGGGCTGTAGTAATAGCGGAGGATGACATAATTATCCCAATAGCGAGTGAGGTTGAGGCAAACCTGTGTTCCATGATGAAGGGAAAATATGTCAGGTATGAACCGTAAAGAATTATGAAGGTTAACACATTTAACGAAAACAGAACGAGAACTTCCCAGTTGAGAATACTCTTTATGGTATCAATAAAGTAATCCAGGATTTTCTGATCCTGCTTGGGTTCTTCATTTTTGAGAACGAAAAGTACAAGAAATCCTGCAGGGATGGCAAGCAGCGGGAAATAAAATGGAAAATTCCAGCCGAGCAGAGCCAGACCTCCACCAATAGCAGGATAGGCAGCTGTGCCTAAACTCAGTACACTGGCATTATAACCCATGGCAGTCGGACGTTCCTCCTTCGAGAAAATATCACCGATCAGTGTGACATTCAAAGAACCAAGTGAGGCCGCACCTATGCCCTGGATGAACCTGAAAATGAGCAGCTGATGATAACTTATGGCAAAACTACATGCAAATCCGGCGATGGCAAACAGGAACAACGCAGGGACCAGGATGGTCTTTCTTCCGAACCGGTCGGCAAGAATCCCGAGAACCGGGGTCAGTACGATTCCCGGAAGTGTAAAAACAGTAATTAGGTACCCTATTTTTTTGTATTCAATGTTGAAATGATGGGCAATGGCCGGAAATGCAGGTGTCAAACTGGCCACTCCCATAACTGCAAGGAGAGTGATAAAAAAAATGATCTGCAGGTTCTTGTTCAGGTACAACGGTTTATCCGGCATGTTTTCATCTTTAAATAAAGATACTAATTAATGAAAAAAACAGTGACCTAACAAACCGGAATTAGTTTTTTGCTGAACTAATTGCTGAGTCTCCGGTTCCTTATTTTTGTATTTGGCTTCCCTTTTTGTTTACTTGTATCAAATTACCTGCTATGGACATCACCGGCAACCTTCAGAAGATGCACACAGAGCTGCATGAAAATGTTATTTACAATCTGAATTTAGGGGGCGTATCAATTTCGATGAATGACCTTATCGGCAGGCGTGTGAAGATTGAGTATCTGCAACAGATCAATTGTATCAGGTGTGGACAGATTACAAAAACTTCATTTGCCCAGGGTTATTGTTACCCTTGTTTTATTTCAGCGCCTGAAACCGAGGACTGTGTTCTTAGGCCGGAATTATGTACCGCCCATAACGGAATTGCGAGAGATATGGCATATGCGAAAGGCCACTGCCTCATTGACCACTTTGTCTACCTGGCAGAATCAGGAGGGCTAAAGGTCGGTGTCACCAGGCACACACAAGTGCCAGTCAGATGGATTGATCAAGGTGCTAAACGTGCAATCAGGGTTGCCAGAACACCGAATCGTTACCTTGCCGGTTCCATTGAGGTTGCCCTTAAGAACCATTTCAGGGATAAAACAAACTGGCGACACATGCTGACAAATAAGAACAATGATGATATCAGTCTTGTGGAAGAGAAAGCCAGGGCTCTTGAGGTACTTCATCCTGATTTTCATAAATATGCCTGTGAGGACGATGAGGTGATCAGCATCGATTACCCTGTAAGTCTTTATCCTCTGAAAGTGAAGTCGATCAATTTTGATAAGATTACTGAGATTAGTGAACAACTTGCCGGCATCCGGGGGCAGTATCTGATTTTCACCGGTGGTTCTGTGCTGAATATCCGCAAGCACGGTGGGTACCTGGTCCGGTTGAACTGTTAATCGTCTTAATCTTCCTCCCTGCTTTTGCCTGTTTAGTCTTTTTACAGCTGACAGGTCTCAAAAATTGCAGGCAAATAATTCGGTGCATATGGCGCTAAATTTCGTTAAACAGCCTTCCAATTGTCTTTGTACAAAAATCCTATATTTTTTTACACTTATAAAAAGCTATAATACAGCGAGTTGAAAAATACTTTAAAAAAATTTAGTACTATGTATTGCATGGTAATATAAAAATTACATATCTTTGTATAGGATTTAAGTATGCAATGAATAGTATTATATAAAATGAAGACAACCATGACATATATTGTAATTGCATTTTTCGGTCTGATGCTGATTTCCACAACCAAGCTCAGCAGATCGGAGGGTTCTGCCAGGGGATCCGACAGTCAGGTAGAGATCGAATTATTCAAAACCACTGGTAGTAATGTAGCCGGTGATGAACTTAATCATGGAGTATACCAGGAAATGGGAGATACTACGAGTGATTTCCGCAGTACCCTTGAATTGGAACCCTGGATGACCAACCTGGACGAATGGAAGCAAAAAAATAATTAAAATAGGATCACATGAACGTTGAAAATTCACAAGCGCAGATGAGAAAGGGCATCCTTGAGTATTGCATTTTGCTGATACTTTCCCGGGAAGATGCCTATGCGAGCGACATCATCAATTTACTGAAAAATAGTAAGCTAATCGTTGTTGAGGGAACGCTGTATCCACTTCTCACACGGCAGAAAAACGCCGGACTGCTGAGTTATCGCTGGGAGGAATCGACCCAGGGACCTCCCCGCAAGTACTATACGATCACAGAACTCGGCAGAAAGTTTCTGAAGGAGCTTGATAGGTCCTGGTCAGAACTTGTAGAATCCATTGATTCCATTAGAAAAGTCAAATAAATTAAAGTCAAAATACGATGAAAAAAGCATTGAAAATAAATTTAAGCGGACAGATCTTTCACATAGATGAAGACGCGTATGAGAAGCTTAAGATATATCTGGACCGCATCAGCAGTCATTTTTCCAATGTTGAAGAAACGAAGGAGATAATTGCTGATATTGAAACACGTATTGCGGAGCTCTTTAGTGAGAAATTGAAGGATAATTCGCAGGTAATCACGGTTAAGGATGTGGATGATGTGATCAATATCATGGGGAGGCCGGAGGACATCGCGGATGAAGAAGGTGAACAGACAAAATCCGGATCTCAGGGTTCAAAGCATTACCGCCGTTTATACCGTGATCCTGAAAATGCAGTAATAGGTGGTGTGGCAGCCGGTCTCAGTGCCTATTTCAATATTGATCCTCTCCTTCTGAGGATACTTTTCGTTGTGTTTATCCTCATCGGATGGGGCGTACCGGTGATCATTTACCTTGTTCTATGGATCGCTGTTCCCAAGGCTGAATCCGCAGCCGAGAAGCTTGAGATGAGGGGAGAGAAAGTGAATGTTTCCAATCTTGAAAAAAAAATCAGGCAGGAGTATGAAGATGTAAGGGAGAATATTAAAAAGGCCAGGAAGTCGGACGCCGGGCGCAAAACTGAAGATTTTTTCACCGAGTTTTTTCACATCATAGGTGTAATATTTGTCAGCTTTCTAAAGGTGATTGCAATACTGATTGCACTGGTTTTTGTGATTGCCGGAATCAGTATTATTGCCAGTGCCATTGGTTTTGCGTTTTTCGGGGCCAGTTTGATTCCGTTTGGTGTGTTTCATTCCTTTAATCTTGAATTCAGCGACCTGATCTTTCCCTTTGTAAATCCAGTAAATGCAGGGATCATAGCCATTGCGGGGGTTCTGGTGGTCCTCATACCGATAATGGTTGTCATTTACGGACTTTTCAAAGCACTTTTCCGTTTCAAGACAAGAGACAAGACACTTGGAGCCAGTATTTTTGGTTTATGGATATTGTCCCTGATCACCGTCATTGCTCTCATCGCTTTTGAAGCCGTTAACTTTTCAAAAACCGAAGAGGCCAGTTCATCTTACCCTCTGGATACCTTTCAGAGTGACACCCTTTATGTTACGGTAAATTCACCCATGTATTCGCGACTTCGTCAGGATGACCATATTGAAATTGGCAACAGAAGGTATATCATTAAGGATGACAATATATACGGGGAAATAAGTATTGATGTTGAAAGAAGCAGGAATGATAAATTTGAAATGCGGGTTGTAAAAAGTTCGAGGGGTCCGGATGTGAAAACGGCAGAAGAACTTGCTGAGACCATTGAATATAAATACTCCATGAAAGATTCCATTCTGACCATGGATCCTTATTTCAGTACGAAGCCGGGAGAGAAGTGGAGGCTGCAACGTATTGATATTACCGTATATATCCCGGAGGGCAAGGCGGTTAATCTAAATAAAAACACCGGTGATTTTCTCGACAGGATTTACAACCTCGATCATTTTTCGAATTACAGGATGGCTGGCCGGACATGGATCATGCACCAGGACGGGCTGGAAAATGTAAAGTAAGTTAGAAAAGAGTTATTGTGTATCCGTTGAAGAACTATAAGCCGTAAAGTTTGCATTAATAACGGTCCTGAAGTTCCACCTCATTGTTCACTAAATTCTCAAGTGAAACGGAACGTAAGTAGTCGACGATCTTTTTGTTGAGGTCACCCCAGAAACCACGCGCGGAACAACCGGTCACCCTGTCACAATGGATATGGTCTGACAGGCAGTCGATGATACATATTCCCGGTTCGAAGGCGTTATGAATATCAAGGACAGTGATCTGTGCCGGTTCACGGGTCAGGACATATCCGCTCTTTTTACCCTTTGCATTGATAATAAGATCAGATGCCTTTAAGGCATGGATAATGTGATCGAGATATTTCAGTGAGATATCCTGATTTACAGCAATATCTTTCTGGAATACACCATTTCCTGATGTTTCTGCTGCGATTTCCATCATAGCACGCAAACCATACCTTATTTTAGTACTGAATTTCACTTATTTGACAGCGGTGGTTTCGTTCATTAAAGCTAAACTGAATCCAAAGTTAATAATTAGATCATTTTTAACGCGCACAAGTCCCAGAGATTTTACCGGAGGTTCGATATTAAAATCAGTTAATTTCACCTGTTTCTCCCCCCTGAGGAAAATAGCATCTGCAGTACAGCTGTTTGCTATGCATTCAATTTTGTAATATCGCGTAATCCCGGCAAGGGTAATACTTATTTCAGGATCTACGATTCCTTTACCGTTTAATATATTTTCGAGTTGTTGATCGGGAATCTGGATAATGATCTCAGGATGCTCATCAGCTTTTACGAGTTCAAGAAAATCACGGTACAGAAATGGATTCCCGGTGGAAAATTGTTTCACAGGTATGTGAATCTCGGTCATTGCCACCGTGTCGGGACCTCCCGACCATTGAATGTCTTTGGCGGTAATATAAAGTTGTTGGTTCAGAACCTGGTTCAGGTGGAAATTTGACAAATTGGTCTCGCCGTTAATATCAATAAAACCTGTGCAGTCTCCCGGAAGGTATGCCATATTTTTTCCATTCTGCGCGATCAGTCCCGCAGGGAGGATAAATAATATTAGCAAAATCACTGTTTTCATCTCCGGTCAATTTTCTCTCTTAATTAGATAAACAGACGAGGATACCGTATTCACAGGTTTTAAATGAATAAATTCGGGCCCGGCTTTTAAGCCGGAACCCGGATAAAACAAGGAACCACGAATCAAAATGATATTCCTGCCTCAAACATAACACCTTTGAAACCGGCATCGGTTCCATAGGTTGTATTAAAATTGTTGTACGTCTGGTTAACATATTCAAGCTTTGCAGTAATATTTTGGGTCAGATCCCAGCCTGCAGCGATCTCAAAGCGATCAACACTCATGTCAGTGTCATTTTTGACATTGTTATACCTGCCGCCACCATAAAATTGTTCTTCTTTTCCAAAATGATAAAGGGCCTCAACGGCGTACTGGTTATACGTGAAATCTTTGTCACCTTTGGCACCTTTAGCTTGTTCATAGGTCCCGAAGAATTCAAGACCATGAAAACGTGTGAAAAGGTTCAACATAACGGAATTATCATCGTTTACGGAACCGGGGCCCCAGCGTCCGGTAGTGTGTGATGAAGCCGGATCAACGTCTGTGGAACTCATGGTTTGCGGTTTCATAACAAGGAAAAATCTTGAACCCGTACGGTCGCCATTGTAAAGCGTAAAACTATGGTTGTTTTTCGTATGCATGCCGGATACCGTAACACGCAATCTCAGGTCATCATTGATTTGTTTGTCTATTCCTATTTTTCCGTAAACACCGAGTTCCTTTGCCATATTATATGTGACATACTCACCACCACTAAAACCTACGATGGCAGGCTTCAGATCACCGGTCGACAGTCCACCCATTGCGATCAAACCTCCTGGATTCCTGAACATTAGTTCCATCGCCGGAGCAGTGGTAAAGCCATCCATAATATAATTACCCACAAATGGATTATTAATGACAGCGCCGTTATCTGAACGTCTGAAGTGTGCGTCACCGTAATTAATCTCTGTAACTCCAACCTTCAGCGTGAGGTAATCCATGGCATGTTCAACAGCTGAAGAATTGATAAAGGGAAGTTGGTCCAGGATAAGATACCCGCCTTTTACCCAGGCTTCATTATGGTGTCTTGAAGAAAGATATGTGGTTAGGTGTACCTTAACCCCTCTGGCCAGATCAGCACCTATAGAAAAATTAGCAGTTGGCAGGTTCAAACCCTTTCCCAGGGGAACCAGCGCCGTATCAGCATGATTTTCCAGCATCTGATACTGCATGGCAAAATCTGCCCCTACTTTCACTTTAACCTCCTCAAAGCCGTTGTCATCAATCTGAGCCTGCTCAAAGGTCTGTCCAAAAGTCGATACCGTAACGATCAACCCGATAGCCAGAATCTGTAATTTTCTCATAATACTTTTTTTAAAATTATTTTAGTTTTTATTAATAATTTGTTTGTCTCCTTACATGGAGTTTTGATTTGAAATAGTATTGACTAGTCTGTAAATTCAAGTTTAAAATCAATTTTAATATCATTCCCGGTCTTAAGGGTGCCAAGCATAGCTTTCGGAGGTGTTATGTTGAAGTCACTCATTTTCAAATCTTTCGTCCCCGTAACCTTAATGGTGTTCCCCTGGAGAGTCCCGGTAAATGGAAGGGTAATGTTCTTACTGACGCCGGCGATTGTCACCTCACCACTTAGCGAGCCGTTAATTGTGCTTCCCGATGAGGTCAGCTTCTCAACCGATTTCATATGAAATGTGATGTCCGGATACTTTTCAGACCTCAGTGCTTCATGCGCCTTATCATCCATGATGGAATTATCACTTAGGATATTATCAGTCTTTACTGCGAAATAAACATTGTTAATTTTATTGATGGCTGAGCCGTTTTTATCTATGGTCATGTTTGCCGTGATCTGTTTGGCCGTCATTTCCCAGTCATGAAGTGTGGAGGTGCCCAGAACTACAACAGAACTGTTAGCTTGTGCCAGTCGATAGTTATTCTGCGCCATTATCTGCGCTGTCATTGTAAATGTCAGCATGAACGCTACTAAAATATGTCTTTTCATGGTATATAAAATTAAATGCTATAAATCCTATAGAAATGGTAGGATAAAAGTACAGTGTTTTTTCAAGAACAGAAACTTTTTCATCAAATTTTCTACAAATAAAGTTTCAGGAGAACGTTGAGTATAGGTTCGGGGCTACGATTTTAATTTGCAGATAAACAGGCTTCTAAATTTGCCTGATTATTCTGTTCTGGAGTATTTTAGACAAATTCTAAATTATTTCTTTGTTACTAGTTAAACATACTTTCGAATATTAAGTTTTTCCTGATGATTAAAAAACCTTAAATTAATGGAGTGAACAAAGATTTATAGGAAGGAAATCCCGGCAGGAAGGAAATTGAAATTGGTTGGAGCCGGATTCAGATATCGAATGCGAATTGCGATGCTTATCAACGGTAAATAAATGATTGGAGGATGAAAGCCTGTTTACTTTTATGAATGGCAGCGTATAATTCAATTCAAATAGCTTCCATGTGATGGTATAAACGAGTATACCGCTTATCATCATTCTTTCCCGGAAAGAATCTTTATTTCCCTACGTAAATTTTCCCAGGTCGATTCTTTCATTTTCGCACCCAAAACTTCGATGACACTGGAAGCCAGGAGTGTACCGATTTTACCACAGGTTTCCAACGGAAGATCTTCAGCCAGACCGTAAAGGAAACCCGAAGCATATAGATCACCGGCACCGGTGGTATCAACGCTTTTTACTTTTCTGGCCGGAACAGAAATAATCGTATCACCTTTTGCAATGAGTGAGCCTTTTGCACCGGTTTTTACAACGGCAATCTGACACATACCGGCCAGGACTTTTATTGCCTCTTCAGGTTCCAGTCCGGTAAATGATTTTGCTTCTTCTTCATTGGCAAACACGATGTCCACGTTACTTTTGATTTCTTCCTTTAAAGCGTCCTTATATTGTTCAACGATGTTGAAACTTGCCAGGTCAAGACATGTTTTCAGCCCGTTTGAGGCGGCAAGCCGGAGTGACTTATTGATAAGGCGGAGGTTACTGATGAGATAACCTTCAACATAAAAAAAATCAAAACCGACAAAAATGTCGGACGAGATATCTTCCTCCGATAATTCCACTGCAGCGCCAAGGTATGTGGCAAACGTGCGTTCTGTATCGAGGCTTATCAGGGCAACTGCCCGGCCGGTATCGGTGGTGGAGGTATAAAGGATCGGGCTGACACCGTTAACTTTCATATCGCGCTTGAAGAACTTACCCATATCATCATGTCCGATCTTACCAATGAATGCAACTTCAGCACCCAGGTGGGCAAGTCCGTGAATTGTATTTGCAGCTGAACCACCAGATGCCTTTGTTTTGGACATTCCGGAAGTTTCGACATGAATATAGTTGGAAAGTTCCCGATCGACAAGAGTCATGCTTCCCTTAGGGAGGTTGAATTTCTCCAGTATCCTGTCATCTTCCATCTGGGTCATGATATCTACCAGGGCGTTGCCCATTCCGAGGATTTTCATATCTGTCTGTTAAATTTTCAAGTTGGACACTTTGTATGAAACTTCAGTCAGATCCGGTACAATTGCCCGGGCATCCGGTAACGGTCTTATTCACAAAAAATAAAAAAGCCGGTTTAGACCGGCTTAAGAGCTCCCCAGGTAGGACTCGAACCTACGACCTACGGATTAACAGTCCGCCGCTCTAACCAGCTGAGCTACTGAGGAATTTGTTTTGTTCCGACGGGGATGAATGAGCGTTCCCGTAATTGCTCCGCAAAACTAATAGCTTTTATGTAATAAACCAATATTTTAATAAAAATTTTTATCGCTGCTTTCGCCCGTCTGCACGTATAAATGCGCGGTATTTATAGCTTACAGAAGGCGTCTGAATTTATCTTACACTGATTTTCATTTCAACCTGGCCAGCTGGGTATGACCTCAGAACAGGCCGTGTAATTCTGCATTGATCTTATCGATCACTTTACTCAGGTCCTCCTTGCTGTCCGGGAAATTATGATTGTCAGCATCAATAATGAGAAGTTTACCAAGATTGTATGATTCCAACCAGGCTTCATACCGTTCATTGAGTCGTTTAAGATAATCAAGCCGGATATTATTTTCATATTTCCGGCCTCTTTTATTGATTTGATTTACAAGGGTAGGAATGGATGCTCTGAGGTATATCAGGAGATCGGGGGGTTCAATAAGTGAGGACATCAGGTTAAACAGGGCAAAATAATTTTCAAAGTCTCTTGTCCCCATGAGGCCCATCGAATGAAGGTTGGGGGCAAAAATGTAGGCATCTTCATAAATGGTACGATCCTGGATGACCGTCTTGTTGGATTGTCTGATTTTTACGATCTGGCTGAAACGGCTGTTAAGGAAATAGATCTGAAGATTGAATGACCAACGTTGCATATCTTCGTAAAAATCGTTCAGATACGGGTTATCATCTGCATCTTCGTACTGGGCCTCCCAAAGATAGTGTTTGGCCAAAAGACCGGCAAGTGTTGTTTTTCCGGAGCCAATATTACCCGCCACTGCTATATGCATGCCTCTTACATTCTGTTTCCCGGTCATGAAATTTTCAGATTAGTTTAATTCTTAAAGATAATTCATGCCTTCATAATATGGTAATTTATTTCTATTAAATTATGTTCGGTATCGGATGCTTAGGTTTGACAGTTCGTACAAACTCTATGGTTACTGGCTTCCAGCCGGTTTTGTATATACGGCAATATGATCGGGGGTCTGAATGATCAGGGTGTCGTGGTGAAAATGGGCATTGACTACATTCTTGTCAACCGGCAACTGGATGTCAGTCGACTTAAGATCGTTGAGATTTATTTCAGTAATAATATTGTCGCGGTAATAATACAGGGCATCTTCCACGATTTGGAAATCGGGTATACTGGGAAGATGATACGCAGTTTTAAAATTCCCGTACTGATCAAGGACGAAAATTCCTGTACCTGGAACATCGATATAAAGGCGGGAGCGGTATTCGGTCATAAATGTCGGCAGGTGCGGTTGTGAAAAGAAGCGGTCGAGGGAAACGGATTTCACTACAAGCATGAAGTTCTTATTCAATTTTACCAGGCTATTTGCGTAAATATTATACAGCCACAGTCCCTGATCTTCAGTAGAGGCCATGGCGTAGATATCATACATGCCCAGTTCGTCAAGATAGAACGGTCGCAGCATAATTTTCAGTGATGAGTCGAGCAGTGCTACTCTCTGGCTGTTCCGGTAGAGACATATGATCTGGGTGGGATTCGAGGTATCTATATAGTCGGGTGTTCCATGGAATCCGAAATGATACGTAAAATAATGATGGTAGGGTGGTACGAGCTTCACAAGACTGTCGTGGTCAACGTAATAGATATTACAGTGATCATCTGTCGAAAAAAATGTTGCACGCGCCTCAATTTCAAACGTTTTCGCTAATTGTGAAAACACGGGAGAGGAAAGGGTGAAAGCGGCAATACCTATGAGTAACCTGGATATGGTCATTCTTTGGTTTCGTTGTAAATCTCAGTGAGTTGGTTGATATATTTCCTTTCATTGCATAATCGCGGCATTTTATTCTGACCTCCGAGTTTACCCCTGCGCTCGAACCATTTATAAAATGTACCTTTTGGCATGATCCTAACCGTTGGGAGAACAAGGGTAATACTTTTATATCGTTTCGCCTCATAGTCGGAATTGATGGCCTGCAGGGCAGTGTCCAGTTCGAAGGTAAATTTTTCCAGGCTATCAGGTTCCTTTTCGAATTCGATCAGCCACTCATGCGAACCCTGTGCACGATCATCCATGTAAACCGGAGCTGCGGTAAATTCACTGATTCGTGCCCCGGTTTTTTCACAGGCATTCATCAGGGCTTTCTCTGCATTGTCAATTATAACTTCTTCACCGAAGGCATTGATGAAATGCCGGGTCCGTCCGGAGATTTTAAACTTATGCGGAAAAAGGGAGGTAAAATATATGGTATCACCAATTACATACCGCCATAAGCCGGAATTTGTAGAGATGACAATGGCATAGTTTTTCCCCGGTTCAACATCCTTTATGGTAAGTACCGTCGGATTGGCTTCGTCAATGCTTTCAAGGGGGATGAATTCGTAGAAAATGCCGTAATCGAGCATAAGGAGCATGTCGTCTCTTGCCGGATCATCCTGGATGCCAAAGAAACCTTCGGAAGCATTGTATGTTTCAAGGTAGTGCATATCCGGCGATGGGATGATGCTTTTAAACTGTTCCCTGTATGGCACAAAACTTACTCCGCCATGGGTGAAGAGTTCGAGATTTGGCCATACTTCCAGGATATTGTTTTTTCCGGTATACTGAAGGATATATTTAATCAGAACAAGTACCCATGACGGAACGCCAGCAATATTGGTCACGTTTTCATTGATCGTGTGCATGGCAAGTTTTTCAAGCTTTTCTTCCCATTCGGGCAACAGCGCAATCTTAGACGATGGTGTGCGGATAAATGTTGACCAGAACGGGAGATTCTCGATCAGGATCGCAGAAAGATCACCGTAATATGACTGATTACTGAAATTATTAATTTGGTGACTTCCTCCCAGTGTCAGAACCTTTCCTTTTAGGACGTTTGTGTCGGGAAAATTATTCGTGTATATAGCCAGTATATCTTTACCACCCCGGAAATGGCAATCTTCAAGTGTTTCATTACTTACCGGAATGAATTTACTTTTATCGTTCGTTGTACCTGATGATTTTGCAAACCACCTTATCTCTGTTGGCCAGAGGAGGTTCTGCTCACCATTCCGGAGTCGTTCGACATAGGGCTTGATATCATCATAGTTTTGAAGCGGGACTCTGGCCTGGAATTCCTGAATGGACATATCATCATAAAATCCGTATCGCAAACCCCATTCGGTATTTTTTGCAAAGCTGATGTTTTTGGTGAAAATTTCATCTTGAACGTTGAAAGGATACTTCCTGAAGAGGTCAATATTATAGATGCGTTTAACGTTCAACCAGCTGACGATGGAATTTATAATAGGCATTCCCTGAATTTTACAAAATTAACATGGCGTCTCCATATGTTCCGTACCGGTATTTTTCTTTAATGGCGATTTTATAGGCTTTCATGAGATAATCATACCCTGCATATGCTGAAACCATCATCAGAAGTGTAGATAAAGGGAGATGAAAATTTGAGACCATACTGGTGGGGACACTGAATTCATAGGGAGGGAAAATGAACTTATTGGTCCACCCGTCGTAGGGCTTTAGCTCTCCGTCTGTGGAAACGGAACTTTCCAGGGTCCTTAGGACGGTTGTCCCAACAGCACATATCTGATTTCTGGTTTCTTTGGCAGCATTCACCCTGTTGGCAGCATCATCAGTAATAACGATTCTTTCAGAATCCATTTTATGCTTAGTAAGATCTTCCACATCTACTGTCCTGAAATTTCCAAGTCCGACGTGCAATGTGATGAAGGAAAAATCAATGCCTTTGATTTCAAGACGTTTCATCAATTCGCGGCTGAAATGCATCCCTGCTGTAGGCGCGGCAACCGCGCCCTCATGACTGGCAAATATAGTCTGGTATCTCTCCCTGTCCTCGGGTTCGACATCTCTTTTAATAAATTTTGGCAGAGGGGTTTCACCAAGGCTGTACAGGGTTTTTTTGAAGTCTTCGTAATCACCATCGTAGAGAAATCTCAAAGTTCTCCCCCTCGATGTGGTATTATCAATTACTTCGGCTACCAGCACATCATTTTCACCAAAGTACAGTTTATTACCGATTCTTATTTTTCGTGCCGGATCAACAAGAACGTCCCATAGACGTTGTTCACGGTTCAGCTCACGAAGCAAAAAAACTTCAATTTCAGCACCGGTTTTCTCCTTATTACCATATAATCTTGCAGGAAACACTTTGGTATTATTGAAAACCATTACATCATTGTTATCAAAATACTCGATGATATCTTTAAAGATCCTGTGCTCGATTTCTCCAGTGTCCCTGTGGAGAACCATAAGTCTTGACTCATCCCGGTTTTCACTGGGGTACTTGGCGATTAATTCAACGGGAAGGTTAAACTTATACTGTGATAATTTCATTTTCTACCTTTATTTTATTGTATGTTCCTGATTTTTATGCTGACAGTGCTAATTTACGATTTCATGTTGATCCTGTTTTCAAGACAAACTGGTTGATGGACAGCGCTTTATCCACGCTAAACTGTCCTATTCGGGTTCTTCTCAAGCCTGTTAGATGGGCTCCGCTCTGAAGTGCAGACCCCAGATCTCTTGCAAATGCACGGATGTAGGTGCCCTTACTGCACACAACTTTAATTATAGCATCCGGTGGATCAAAACTTAGTAGCTCAAGGTTATAGAATTCGACCCGGTTCGGTTTGAGGGTAATATCTTTACCTTGCCGGGCATATTCGTAAGCTCTTTTTCCATTGAGGTTTTTTGCTGAAAACAGTGGGGGTACCTGATCCTGTGGTCCCTTAAATGATTCCAGCACAGATAAAACAGCTTCAGTAGTTATATGTTCAAAAGGATAAATAGTGTCGATCCCTGTTTCCAGATCATACGAAGGAGTGGTACCTCCCAACCTGATTGAACCTATATATTCCTTCTCGGCATCCTGATAAATCTGTGCATTTTTCGTCTGCTTGCCACTGCACACGATGACCAGTCCTGTAGCAAGAGGATCCAGGGTGCCGGCATGACCTACCTTAAGTTTCTTCTGTCCGTATTTACTGCAAAGAACGTTTTTTACCTTATTTACCACATCAAAAGATGTCCAGTACAAATCCTTATCAATCAGGATAATTTCACCTTCTGTGGGATAGGTATTTAATATATTGTCCACCATTAATTTTATGCAAATATAATAGCGGTAAGGCCTAAAAGTACACAGTAGACTGCAAAATAGATAAGTTTACCCTTCTTGACAATATTTATCATCCATCGGCAGGCAAATAAACCGGATATGAATGCAGCGAGGAATCCGGCAAGTAGCACAAAGCCATTGATCCCCCCTCCCTGTATTTTGTCCATCTTCAGAATATCGATAAGGTTAGCGCCGATGATGGGAAGCAATACCATCAGGAAGGAAAATCGGGCGATTTCATCGCGTCTGTTACCGAGTAAAACGCCGGTGGAAATGGTAGCTCCGGATCTTGAGATTCCGGGTATGACAGCAAGTGCCTGTGCTATACCGATAATCAGAGCATCTACGAAAGGAATGTGTTTTAGACCTTCTTTTCTTTTCAGGGAGGCAAGTCCCAGGAACACTGCTGTTACAAGCAGCATCGATCCGACAAATTTCAGATTTCCGGTAAAGAACTGTTCTACCTGCTCTTTAAAAAGCAGTCCAACGATTAGTACGGGAACCATTGAGAGCAGAATTTTCAGGATGTACTTTGTTGAATCGTTATATTTGAAGGTTAGGCCTTCCTTAAGAAGTGTGACGATTTCTGAGAAAAAAACCACAATGGTGCTCAACACAGTTGCGCCGTGTACAACAACCGTAAATGTCAGGTTTTGATTGATATCGGTACCAAGTAAAACCTGTCCGATTTCCAGGTGGCCGCTACTGCTGACCGGCAGGAACTCGGTTAATCCCTGGACGATGCCAAGGATAATCGCTTCTATCCAGTTCATGTCAGATTATTCTGCAGAATGATTTTTTGGTTTTTTCATAATGGCCCATATCTCAAATACGAATCCGAAAAGTACCACGATGGGAGCCAGGGTAATACGCCTGAAACTGAAGAGTTCCTTGCCGTTGAATATGTTCGGATCGCTCGAGCCTCCTCCGATCATGAAAACAAATCCGATGATAATAATGAGGAATCCTATAATCAGGAGAATGTAATTCTCTTTCTGGAGAGGGAAATCCGGTTTGGTATCTGGGATGTTTTTACTCATTGTAAATTGATTTGTAAGTACTCCGTTAATTTTAATCAAACGTGCAATATAGCAATTTGTTTCAGTATATGGCCAACTGACCCGGGCTAAAGAATCCGACATGACGTCCGGGCGGGCAGAGCGGTTTTTTAGTAATACAGGTCATCCCGCTTGAGGTTCAAATATTTGTTCACCGCAAAAAAAGTTGATACCATGCTGATGACGATTCCTGTGATGATTACGGCTATGAAAAGTAATCCGATAATATCCGGATCGAGGATATATAGGATATCAGTGACCTGTTTCTGGGCGAGAAAGATCAAGCCCATAAGTAATGCGATGGCGATGAATGAGGCCACAAGACCATGATAGACTCCGCCCAATACAAACGGTCTCCTGATAAATCCTTTGGTAGCTCCAACGAGCCTCATGGTATGAATAATGAATCGCTTTGAATAGATACTTAGTCGGATGGTATTGTTTATCAGTGTGAGCGCGATAAGAAGCAGCAGAAAAGAGAAGGAGATGATGACCAGGCTGATATTATTCACATTGGCATTGATCTCATGCACAAGTGTCTTCCTGTAAATGATATCATTGATTTGAGGGTATGCTTTTAATTCTTTTTCGATATAGAGTATACTGTCGGGGTTGGCATAAGGTGCCTTAAGTCTGACTTTTATTACTGCCGGCAGGGGATTGTAACCCAGGAATTCAATAAAATTTTCACCAAGTGCATTCCTGGTTTCGACGGCTGCTTCTTCTTTTGACACAAAATCGGTACTTCTGACATATATTTTAGCATCAAGGATTTTCTTTAACTGCTGCATATCTGCCTCTCTGAGATTATCTTTCAGTTCAACATTGAAGCCGATGTTCTCCTTGACGTAGTTTCTGATATTTCTTGCATTCAGCATAAGGAATCCGACGATCCCGAGCAGGAAAAGCACCAGGGCTATGCTGATCACGGTGGTCAGTGACGAGCTCCTGAGCTGTCTTCTTGAGACCTGATTCTCCTTTGTAGCCATTGATCAAGAATATATTGAGGGGCAAATTTATAATAAATTAGGCCCAATATAAAATAAAAAAGCGCTTTGACAGGTACAAAGGGAAAAATTATAGGGTGAGGCAGGCCATAAATGGAAAAAACGGAATAATCCTGGCTACCTGGGCTAATTAGCACTAAATCTGCAGGGCACGTTTCGGTTTGCTACAGACAGGGGGGATGTCAGGCACCTTATACTAAACAGGGAAAGTCATGGTCAGTCAACGATTTCAATCCACCCGAACTTATCGGCTTCGTCCCCGTTTTGAATTTGGGTGAGTCGTTTATAGAGTTTTTCACAAACTGGACCGGTGCTTCCGTTTTTACTTATTTCGTAGATCTTATTTTTTTCCGGGTCAATGATTTTACCAATAGGACTTATGACGGCGGCGGTACCGCAAGCTCCTGCTTCATCGAATTCCTCCAGTTCTTCAACCGGAACAGGTCTTTTTTCAACCTTCATTCCCATATCGCGGGCAAGTTCCTGAAGACTCATATTGGTGATTGAAGGAAGGATGGAACGTGAATCAGGAGTGATATAGCTGTTTCCCTTTATTCCAAAGAAATTTGCCGGACCAGCTTCATCGATATACTTCTTTTCACAGGCATCAAGGTAAAGAGCCGTTCCGTAGCCTCCATTGTGTGCTTTTTCAAGAGAGGTAAGACTGGCTGCATAGTTCCCGCCAACTTTGATATGGCCTGTGCCTTTGGGTGCTGCTCTGTCGAAATCGCGGCAGATCATGAGATTGACCGGTTTAAAACCTTCCTTAAAGTATGGGCCGACAGGCATTACAAATACGATGAAGGTATATTCTTGCGCAGGTTTAACACCAATTTCAGGGCTTGTACCAATTAGAAGTGGCCGGATATAGAGGGCAGCACCCTGACCATACGGCGGAACAAACTTCTTGTTGAGCTGAATAGCTTTCAGAATGGCCTGGTGAAACAATTCGTCAGGGACTACAGCCAGTTTGATTCCCTCTGCCGAAGATTTCAAACGCCGTGCATTATCCGGCCAGCGGAACAACCTGATTTGTCTGTCCCTGCCCATAAAGGCTTTCATACCCTCAAACGCCTCCTGACCATAGTGCAGACAAGTGGCAGAGATGTGAATGTTCAGGTACTGAGAAGAGGAAACCTCTAGTTCTCCCCATTTACCATCCTTGTAGCAGCATCTGACATTATATTCGGTAGGTCTGAATCCGAATCCCAGGTTTTTCCAGTCTAATTCCATATTCTCATAATTTGTATTTGCATGCTTCAAAATTACAGAAAACCCTCCAGTGTGCCAAGGTAGGATGAGATGTTATATAATGATTAATTACAGATCATCTTCTTCGATTTTCTTTATCTGTTCGGCGGCGCTTACTTCGCGTAAACGCCTGGCTCCTTCAGTAAAGAACTCATGGGAGGCTAAAATGTTGATTTGTTCCTCCTTCCACTCACGGATCTCAACGGGAGGGTGAAATTCATTATGTTCGAGGAACAGCAATTTGTATAGTTTTATAAAGTCGATCCTGCCAAGGTATTCCATTCGCGTATCCGCCATGATCTTTTCAAGAAGGTTTCTTGGAGATGCGGGTAATTTTGTTGAAAGGATAAGGTTGGTAATCAGATTGGTTTGTTTTTCTGAATAAAAATATTCGGGTAGGATCTCCGTGGCGATAGCTGCTGCCTGCTTTTCCGGATTTTCGTAGGACGTGATATATCCAAGCGGAAGCAAGAGGGTCGCTGTCCTGATCATCAGGGCTTCCTCCAGATCTAGATCTTCAGCCTTACATAACAGGCCGGCATGACTGTAAATTTGCTTCGCATAATTCAGATTATGGAAATATACATTTGCAGGCAGTTCCACTTCAAGCCTGTCGTAGGTATAATCTTCGAGATCGATCAGCCTCTGCAACTGAAGCTTGAGGAAAAACTTCCGGTTCGGAATGCCGGCAAGGTTGATCGAAAGTTCAGGCCTTAACCCTTTTACAAAATACATATCGATGTTTCCCTTGTACTTCACCGGTATTTTGCCGCGATATTCACAAATGAAGTAGTCTTTGATGAGATTGAAGGTCATCCCGGAAATATTCACCTTCCCGGGCGAGCCCGATGACTCCATCCTGCTGGCGGTATTTACCGTATCACCCCAGATATCATAGGACCGCTTCTTTTGTCCGATGGTGCCGGCAATAACAGGACCTGAGTGGATTCCTATCCGGAGATCCCAGATATCAATATTCAATTTTTTTAGATGCATCATGTACTGCTGCATTTCGAGTGCCGCCAGTACGACTTCTATAGGATTTGTACTGTTTTTCTTAGGAATGCCTCCTGCTGCCATATACGCATCCCCGATGGTCTTTATCTTTTCAATATTGTACTTTTCTACAACCGAATCAAAATGAAAGAAGAACGTATCAAGTTCGTCGATCAGACGTTCAGGATTCATCTGCTCGGCAATTTTGGTAAAACCCTGGATGTCGGAAAACAAAACTGTAGCCATTTCATATTTGTCCCATTTTGTCTTCTTCATCTTGCCTTCCGGTTCAATGGTCGTGATGAATTCATAGGCTTTATTTTCACTCCCAGAATCAGACTTTTGCAAAGTTTCCGTATTTGAGGGCGAGGGAAGTGTATCCAGCTTGTGCATTCTAAATCTGTAGGATTTATAGAGAACGAAAAAAATGATAAAGCCGACGATACCGTATGCACACCAGGCATACCAGGTAAGCATCAGCGGAGGATTTACAGTAAAGTGTAGCTCGGCAGGCACGGAGATGATTCCCTGATTATTGATAAATCGTGTTTTTAGAATATAGTCACCTTCTCTGAGATCCTCAAGTTTCAGTATATTTCCAAGTTGCCAGTCTGACCAATCATTTCCGGAAGCATTAATCTGATACTGATATTTTTTTAATCCGGGCACATAGTCGGTTGTACTGAAGAATACCCGGAGATCATTGTTTCTGTATGGTATATTGTTCAGCTTGTCGTGTAACAGAGGCCGGGCCGCTTCATAAGATGAATTGGAGAGAATAGTGTCCCCACCTGCAATGATGGTGATGATCAATGGGTAGTAATGTTTTGCCCCGGCGGGAAGAGTAGTCTTAAGCAGGTATATGTTTAGATTGTCAGAGAATATTAAAGTACTGTCATTTAGACCTCTGACCTGAATGGAATAGGGGGATATTCTTACAGGAACCGGGACATTGATCGATGTGTCTCTGACTGCATTATAAACAACCAGTTCACCTTCGTTCCAGTCATTTTTTTCAATAAGAGCTATCTCATCCTGATTTAGAACCACGGCGTCAATGATCTGATCCTTAAACTGGTCATCCCTGAGTTCATACACTGATTTTACGGAATTTCCGGATAGTGTCAGGATTTTATCACGGGTGATGAGTGCGACTTTGTTCTGCCACCACACCATTTTTCTAATGTTTTCTTCCCGAATAGAGCGTGGCAGGGAGACCTGCCTGTCGATGCCGTCGGTAATACTGATTTTATGAATGTTATTGCCGGATATGTAATAAAGGGTATCGCCTGCCGAAAGGGATTTTATTGGGAGCAATGTTGATGGAAGAAAGACTTCAGGCGGAAGCCTGCCAGGAATCTTGATAATCCTAAACCCGCTGTCGACAGCCATAACAAGGTTCCCTGAGACCTGATCCAAAATGACATCCCGTAACCGGGGAATCGGGGATGAAGAAAGGCTGAGGCCGGATACGACATACAACTCATCATTCCCAAGGGCATAGAGATTATTACCGGATGAAAGAAGTTTATAAACCGGCTTATGAAAAAGGGGTTTCCATCCTTCTGAATAGAAAAACAATCCCTTGTTAGTGGCCAGGTAGAGCGTATCCTTGTACAAAAGAAAATCTTCTATGTCACCCTGATTATCTGCTTCCGCCAGTTGTAAAAAGCTGCAGGGATAGTCAATGCAATAAATACTGTGATCTTGTACCAACCAGATCTGACCATATGGCGACCTTACGAAATGATTTGAGGTAGAATTTTTACTCAGCGGTGTATCGGTGATTTGGCCAAGTGTCTTTCCGTTAATATCGGTGATAAGGATAGACAGGTTTTCATCAAGGAAGAAAAAATGTCCGTTTTCATCATAAATCATATCGATGATTCCCGACTCAGTACCTGCTTTCCAGATTCCAGCGATTTCCAGGTTATCATTCAGAGCTGTAAATGTTTTTTCGCCCAGATCGTATTCCAGGTATCCACCCGGACGCTTGCAGAATAAAGCGGGATAGGACAGTTCACTATGAATATCTGTTTGCCCAATCGTACTCCCGGTGAATCCTGTGCCTGCCGGGCCTGAGGCAATCAGCTTTCCGCCCGTCTCCTTCAGTTCCGCTCCGGTTCCAAACCAGGGTAGTAATCTGATACGACCATCAGAAAGGAAATATATCCTGCCATTGATATTCAGATAAATCTGTTCGCCTTCGCTCTTGATCTGCCGGATATTACGGATACCATTTTCCGGATCAGGCAGCAGAGTATCACGGTCAATGATGCAGTACCTGAAAGAGGTGTCGGTAGTTAAAATCCCAAGCCTAGATCCGTCTGTGGTATATATCTGATCGTCGGCTGTTACGGTCATAAAGGTTTTGCCCTGTGTTGAAACATATTCCCACGATGATCCGTTAAATATGGATATCCTGTAATCAGCGGCAAGATAAATAAGGCCTCTGCTATCAAATGATAGTTCATTAATTTTATGAAAATTGAAGTATCCAGGCAAATTAAATCTGCTGATTACCGGGTGATCCGCAGTAATGAATGGATCGTATGACGCTGCACTGCCTGACAATAAAGACATCAGACAGCAAAAAAAAATGCTGTACAGTTTTAAAGATAAATTCATAAAATTCATAACTTGTACGATAAACAGGTTACCGGCGTTACCCTTGAGCCAAATTTAATTAAATAATGATAATATTAATAATAACTTAAAATCCCGGTTTAAATGGAAAATATTAGCAAACCCGTCATCGTACCCTGGGATTTTACAGCTGTAGCAGAAAACGCCTATGCTCATGCCGTGAAAATTTCAAGGTTGATCAACCGTGAAATCATTTTACTTCATATTGTCGAGAGGGAGAAGGATATCAAACCGTCACTGGAAAAGCTCCAAACGAAAGCCAAAGAACTAATGATCGCAACCGGGATTACAACGCTTCCGCTGATAAAGGCCGGGAACATTTTCGATACCATAAGGAGTGTTGCTCATGAGGATAAAGCAGAGATGGTCATTATGGGTACACATGGCAGAAAGGGGATGCAGAAAATTACCGGTAGCTGGGCGCTGAAAGTGCTTGCCAATTCAAAGGTACCCTTCATGGTTATTCAGAACAAGCCCCTGACAGATAAGATCAGTAAAATTGTGTTTCCGATCGATTTCAGAAGTGAAACCAAGGAGAAGGTACACTGGATTTATTACCTTTCCAGCCATTTTCATTCTAAATTCATTCTCTTCAAAAGAAAATCATCGGATCGAGGTTTCAGGAGAAAAATCGCATCAAACCTGCATTATACTGAGAGCTATCTTAAAAATAATGATATAGAATATGAAATCCATACTGCTGCCGGGAAGAAGTCTTTCGATAAAGAAACTGTTGATTTTGCAAAGGAAGTTGAAGCAAGCATGATCCTTGTTCTTGTAACAAGGGATATCGGATTCTTCGATTATATTATTGCTGCCAGGGAACAATATATCATTGCCAATCCTGAGGCTATCCCTGTACTATGCCTGAATTCCAAACCTGCAAAGCTTGCTTCGGGTTTCAGCGCAACAGGCGGATAATCACCCGTAATCGCTAACCCCTGCTATAGGAAAGTAAACTATTAAGCTCAGCTTACCGGATAATGTGATGGTTGATCACTAAAAAATCACTCACATTACCAGGAAATGATGATCTTTGAAGTTTACTAATTTATATTCTTAACTGATATGGACCTGGTCTTTGCCACAAACAACAGGCATAAATTGCAGGAAATCCGGACCCTTGTTAATCAACGTTACCACATACTCGGACTTTCAGACGTCGGAATTACTACGGAAATTCCGGAAGATTTCCTTACGCTGGAACAGAATGCATCACAAAAGGCCCGCTTCATTTACGACAAATGGAAGTTAAATTGCTTTGCCGATGATACCGGGCTGGAAGTAAAAGCTCTCGATGGCGAACCCGGAGTTTTCTCCGCCCGGTATTCAAGAACCGGGGTTCCGGTTTTCCCCGACATGGATGTCGTAGCCGGGAATATCCATAAATTATTACTAAAACTAAGAGATAGTAACGACCGTTCTGCCAGGTTCAGAACCGTGGTTTCACTGATCATCGGGGGAGACGAATTTCAATTCGAAGGGACTGTTGCGGGGAGGATCATTGCAAGTCCGAGAGGATCTCTTGGCTTTGGCTACGATCCGGTTTTCATTCCTGAAGGATACGAATTGACCTTTGCCGAAATGCAACTTTCTGAGAAGAATCTGATCAGTCATCGTGCAAGGGCGATGTCAGGACTGGTTGAATTTCTCAACAACAGGTAGTAATTCTCAGGGATGAAATTATCACCAGATAAGATAAAATCAGCATTTTGACGTCCTGATATGGAGGAATATTCTATTCGTAAGATACTATCAGATATTATTTTTCGTATTTAAATAATAAAAATTACTGTCCGTGAAAAAAACGATCCTAACCCTTACAGGCATCTATATTTTTCTATCGGTTCTACCCCAGGCGCCGCTTGGGACATGGACCAGCTATCTCCCATACAACAAAGCATTTAGCTTGGCAATTACCGAGCATCGAATATTTTGTTCTACACATGGGGGTATGTTTTATTATGACGACCAGGATCACAGCATTCAAAAGTTTTCAAAGGAGGATGGTCTTTCCGATTTCGAAATATCAACCCTTGCATACTCTGAGGAAACCGGAAATCTTATCATTGCCTATACCAATGCAAACATAGACCTCGTTAAGGGGAACCAGATTTATAATATACCGGATATTAAACGGAAGCAGATCATTGGCGATAAAAATATCTATGATATTCATTTTATTGGTACAGATGCTTATCTGGCCTGTGGTTTTGGAATTGTCAGGCTCGATTTGACCAAGAGAGAGATCAGGGAAACGTATCTGATTGGGGATCAGGGTATGCAATTAAAGATTAATGCGCTGACTAATTATGGCAATGATATTTTTGCCGCCACCGATGAAGGTCTGTATAGCGCAAACCTGGAGGATCAAAATCTAATTGATTATAATAACTGGCACAAAATTAATAGTCTGCCCTCGTCCGGATTCCGCTGTACCGCTCTGGCATCGACGGATAATCTGGTCTATGTTAATCTTCTGAGTTCACAGGGAGATCTCGATCAGGTATATGTTCTCAGGGACGATGCCTGGGAACTTTTTCAGGACTATGCGTCAACCATTGTCAACAATTTATCCGCTGAGGGTAAAAATCTCGTAGTATGTGCCGGTCAGACAGTACAGGTGATCAGTGAGACAGGCGGGCTGGTCAGGGAAGCAGAGACGGGGCATCCGGCCTATGCCAGGCTTACTGCTGATAATACGCTCTGGGTTGCGGATGACGGAAGAGGGCTGATCAGAAGCCGTACTGGTGAAGAATTGTTTACAGTCTATCCCAACGGGCCGTTTGATTTAAACATCGTTGCTCTTGCAGATGCCGGAGGAAAGCTGCTCGGTGTTGGGGGTGGATATACTTCGGGATTGAACAACCAGTTCAGGCCGGCATACATATACCGCTACGAAAATCAAAGTTGGAATAACTGGGTGTCAGGAGAGTACCGTGATCCTGTTGCCATTGCAATGGACAGTGAGAACACTTCCCACTATTATATCGGCACCTGGGGTTATGGACTCCTGGAATTTATGGACAATAAGTTCCTGAAAGCCTACGATGTGGATAACAGTTCATTACAAAGTATTATACCAGGTGGAAAGTTTATCAGGATTGGCGGTCTGGCATTTGACAGCCACAAAAACCTTTGGGTACCAAATTCTGGTGTCAACAGTCCGTTGTCAGTCCTTAAACCGGATGGTACCTGGCAAAGCTTTGCCATTGGGACGGTATTGAATGCGCCCAATATTGGTAAGATCATTGTGACGCGCGATGATCTGATCTGGATGTTGTTACCCGGCGGGAATGGAATTTTTGTTTACGACTATAATGGCACGATCGACAATACCGATGATGACCGCTTCCGGAAACTTACCGTGGTCGACGTGAATAATAAACTAATAACTAACGATGTACAATCGATTGCCGAAGACCATCAAGGCAGTATTTGGTTGGGCACGAACGCCGGCATCCTGATTTACGACAGCCCGTCACGGATTTTTGGTGATGATCTGTTCTATGCACGGCCGGTGAAGGTCCCACGGAACGACGGAACATTGAATGCAGATTTACTTCTGAGTACCGAAACGGTTACTGATATTGAGGTCGATGGTGCTAACAGAAAATGGCTGGGCACAAAAAGCGGAGGCGTATTTCTGGTGTCGGATGACGGACTTACACAGATCCACTCTTTTAACACAGACAACAGCCCCCTTCTTTCCAATTCTATCACGGATATTGCCATCGATGACAAAAACGGGGAAGTCTTTTTTGGCACATTCAATGGCATCATTTCCTATGTTGGGGATGCTACCGGCCCGGATGCTGCGTTTAATGATGTGTATGTTTTTCCAAACCCGGTAAGACCGGAATATCATGGTGATATTGTCATTAACGGACTCGTGGAAAACACCTATTTAAAAATTACCGATCTGAACGGAAATTTGGTCTACGAGGCTATTTCAATGGGAGGCAGGGCTGTCTGGAACGGGAACAATCTGAACGGCGACAGGGTGAGCACTGGTGTATACCTTGTATTTTGTACCAATGAGGATGGCTCGCTTACACACGTTACGAAATTGTTGTTTATACACTGATTAATCCAATGCTTGAGAAAACCAGAGGAATTGTACTTCATCATTTTAAATTTGGGGAATCAAGCATTATTACCCATGTTTTTACGGAAAAATTCGGGCGGAAATCTTTTATCATCAAGGGTATCCGCGGTCGGAGAACCAGACATAAGGCCAATTTAATCCAGGCCCTCTTTGTGCTTAATTTCGAATTTTACCGAAAAGAAAAACAGGATATCCAGCTGGTCAAAGAAATGTCTCTGGCAGAAAATTTCTCTGTTTACCCCTATGATGTTAGTAAAAGTGCGCAGGCGATGTTTATGGCGGAAGTGTTGTACAAAACGATCCGCCAGGAAGAAGCCGATCAGGCCCTGTTTGATTTTCTGATTAATTCAATCGAATATTTCGATATTCACACTGAGGGTACTGCTAATTTTCATCTGTTGTTTCTTATGAAGCTTACCAGGTTTCTTGGCATTCTTCCTTTGAAAGAGATCAGCGGAACAGAGGTCATTTTTGATATAAGGGAGGGCACCTTCAATACCGGCTCCCCGCAACATTTTCATTTCCTTGATTCTGATGTGGCAGGTATTCTCGCAAAACTGCTGGATATGAATTATGCCGAAGGCTCCTCTCAAAAATTTTCTCATCATCAGAGGAATGCACTGCTCGAAGAATTAATACGGTTTTATTCTTACCATCACTTCAGGTTGGATAATTTAAATTCTTATGGAATTTTAAAAGAATTGTACTATTAACTTATTAAATATCAATTCTTCATAACCTACTTGCAAAAGTACCGTATAAACGTAAATAATTTTATATTTTAGACACTCTTTTCCTGGAGTAGGATTGAAGCAACTATTCCACGAAAAGTATGGTCATCTTTATGGCCGAATATTTTGATTCAGGGCAAAATATTTTTATGATCCTACCTCAGGGAAATACAAAGACAAGTCTTGCGGGTATTACAAGGCTCTTAGGCATACTGTGCCTGACTGTCTGTCTTTTCCAGTCGCAAGGTCTGCATGCCCAGGAAGAGGTTCACTTTTCCGCGGATGATACTGTGATTTGTGCCGGAGAGGTCGTAACATTCTCAAATACTTCGACGACTACCGCTGATTCATCTTACGAGTGGCATTTTGGTGCCGGTGCCCAACCTTTCGATACAACTGTTTATGATAAGGTGCCACTTACAGTAAGATATACCACATCAGGATCTAAAACTGTTTCACTTAAAGTTCACCGGACTGGTCCTAATCTTACCCTTAACAAACCAAATTACATCACCGTCAATGCTTTGCCGTTAACTCCTGTCATCGCAGGAGATTTCGATGTTTGTCCTTCCTCTTATTCATCATATTCTGTTGACTCTCTTTCCGGACATACCTTTACCTGGGTTCTATCAGGCGGAGGAGTATACCAAGGTATTGGAACTGCACATATTTCCGCTGTGTGGGGCGCGGGTCCGGATGGCCATATTAAAGTGACAGATACGAACTCGCTGACAGGGTGTTCCTCGACATCAACAAATATGTATGTCGGTATTGGTGATATTATTTCGCCCAATGCCACATGTAAGGATACTACCGTATATATCAATGCTTCAGGGGAAGCAGTTATAGACAGTTCTTTTATCGATGGTAGTATCACGGATAATTGCATTGTAAAAACAATAGCTCTCAGCAAATCATCATTTTACTGCAGTGATGTTGGTGTTGATCCTGTTATCTTAGTCACCGTTAAAGATGAGGTAGGTAATACTGCCACCTGTAATTCCCGGATTACAGTCCTCGATACCATTTCGCCAACGCCTCTTCTCAAGAGTAATTTGACCATCTACCTGGATGGTTCGGGTGCAGCATCAATTAATGGCAGTGATGTGGATCTCGGTAGTGACGATAACTGCACCTTATCTTCCCTTACACTAAGTCAGACCAATTTTCACTGTGAAGATACCGGTGACAATATTGTTGATGTTACGCTGACGGACAGTCACTCAAATATGAGCATACGTCATGTGACCGTCACGGTAGAGGACACGATCCGCCCGGTAATAACAGTGGAACCCGGAGACAAAACTGAATATCTGGATAACTCCTGCAACTTCGTAATACCGGATTATACGAATCTCTTCACGGTTGGAGATAATTGTGGAGCCCCGGCTATCAGCCAGGATCCGGTACAGGGAACAATACTTAACGGGGATGGAACAACCCGGGACATTGATTTTACGATCGACGATGGACATGGAAATGTGCTTTACCCCTCGTTTACTCTGACAGTCCGGGATACCATATCACCCACCGCGTTGTGTAAAGATATCACAATACAGCTGGATGAAGGAACCGGTGAAATTACTCTGTCGGCAGATGACATCGATAACGGATCCTTCGATAATTGTGGAATTCAAAGCAAAGCAATCAACAAAACAAGTTTTAATTGTGAGGATATTGGGGCCAATACTGTGATACTGACCATCACAGATATTGCCGGAAATATTTCAACCTGTCAGTCCACGGTCACTGTTGAGTATTCAACAAGTCCTGATCCGGTCTTCCTTCCGGTGGATGATACGATTTGTACTGGCGATGCGGTAATGTTCAATGTGAATAACTCATTCAGTGCTGTATTATACACATGGACCGTCACACCGAATGCGAACGTATCAGGATACTCGGGAGGGTCATATGACGGAGGGATCCTGGGATTTCCCTACAGTTTCTCTCAGAATTTGATCAATACCGGTAATCAGGCGGAAGAAGTCTTGTATACCATCACACCCACTATTTACGGGACCTGCGATCTTGCTCAGATCCCTGTTTCTGTCTGGGTTAATCCCGTTCCCCGTGTTGTGGTAAGTTCGGATGATACAATTTGTTTTAACGATCCGGTTCAATTTGTGGTTTCCAATCCGGGCGGGCAGACCGGAGCATGGAGATATAATCTTGACGTAAGTTACCCCGCCGGAGTGAGTGGTACTCTTGCTGATGCGTCAGACCTAACGAACCTGGCACTGACCGATAACATTCTGAACAATACCCTGACGGTTCAGACGGTGAGCTATCATTTCATCCCGCATACTGCAGGTGGCGATGGTGATCCGGATTGCGGAGCAGGTGATGATACGATGATCACCGTCTACATCAACCCTCAGCCACAAATCCTTGTGATGGCGGATGACACACTTTGTTATGATGGCTCCACTCAGTTTACAATTTCAAATCCAACTGCCCAGACTGGCGGGTGGAGCTATGATCTCGATGTAACCTACCCGGCCGGTGTTACCGGTGGTTTGGCCGATGCTTCAGATCAGACCAGCCTTTCACTGACCGATAACCTTCTGAACAGCTCCCTGGCTGTTCAGACAGTGACCTACCATTTTACCCCTCATATCGATCCTGGCGATGGTGATGGTGAATGTGTGGGTGGGAATGATACCCTGATCAGTGTTTATATCAATCCGAGACCTTTGATTGCAGTATCCACCGATGATACCTTGTGTTACAATGGTACTGCCGATCTCGTGATTTCTAATCCTGCTGGACAGACTGGTGAGTGGAGGTATAACCTCGATGTGAATTATCCGTCAGGTGTCACCGGCGAATTGTCCGATGCTTCAAATTTAACGGACCTGTTGTTTAATGATCACCTTCTGAACAGTACCCTGTCTGTTCAGGCGGTGACCTATCACTTCACCCCTCATATCGATCCCGGTGATGTCGATGGTGAATGTGCCGGTGGCAGAGACACACTGATCACCGTGTACATCAATCCACAGCCACAAGTTTTGGTTACCATTGATGATACACTTTGCTATGACGGTATGGTTGAAGTTAATATCAGCAATCCTGGAAGTCCGACGGGGACCTGGAGATATGACCTTGATGTTACATATCCCCCCGGCATCAGCGGTGATCTCATCGACCTTACGAGCATTTCCTCTGGTTCACTGACTGATAACCTTCTGAACACTACCCTGAATGTTCAGGCAGTTACCTACCTATTCACTCCTCATATCGATCCGGGCGATGGTGACAGCGAATGCGCAGGTGGAAGAGATACGCTGATTACCGTCTACATCAATCCACAACCGAGGATCGTTGTGGCCGTTGATGATACATTATGTTATGACGGCTCCACCGACTTTACGATCACGAACCCTACAGGACATACCGGTGAGTGGAGATACGACTTTGATGTAACTTATCCGGTGGGAGTTACCGGCACGCTGACAGATGCTTCAAATCTGACAGACCTATCGCTGACCGATAACCTGATGAACACGACCCTGAATGTTCAGATGGTTACCTATCACTTCACTCCGCATATCGATCCTGGCGATGGCGACGGAGAATGTGGAGGTGGTATTGATACGCTGATTACCATTTACATCAACCCACAACCAAGGATCAATGTGGCCGTTGATGATACGTTATGCTATGACGGCTCCACTGACTTTACCATCTCAAATCCCACCAACCAAACCGGTGAGTGGAGGTATGATTTTGATGTAACCTATCCGGTGGGAGTTACCGGCACCCTGTCGGATGCTTCAAATCTGACAGACTTGTCGCTGACCGATAACCTGGTTAACTCAACATTATTAGTACAAACCATTACCTATCACTTCACCCCGCATATCGATCCGGGTGACGGCGATGGGGAATGCGCAGGTGGAAGAGATACACTGATTACCATTTACATCAACCCGCAACCGAGGATCAATGTGGCCGTGGATGATACTTTGTGCTATGACGGTTCCACTGACTTTACGATAACGAACCCTACGGGACATACCGGAGAGTGGAGGTATGATATGGATGTAACCTTTCCTGTGGGAGTTACCGGCACACTATCCGATGCTTCAAACCTGACAGATCTGTCGCTGACCGATAACCTGACGAACACTACCCTGAATGTTCAGACGGTGACCTACCTATTCACTCCTCATATCGATCCGGGTGATGGCGATGGTGAATGCGCAGGTGGAAGAGATACGCTGATTACCATCTACATCAATCCACAACCGAGGATCAATGTGGCGGTAGACGATACATTATGCTATGACGGCTCCACCGACTTTACCATCTCAAATCCCACAAACCAGACTGGTGAATGGCGCTACGACCTTGATATTACCTATCCGGTGGGAGTTACCGGCACGCTGGCTGATGCTTCAAACCTGATGGATCTGTCGCTGACCGATAACCTGATGAACACTACCCTGAATGTTCAGACGGTTACCTATCATTTTACTCCGCATATTGATCCGGGTGATGGCGACGGCGAATGCGCTGATGGCATCGATACGCTGATTGAGGTCTATATCAATCCTAAGCCAGGGATCGATATCAGTGTGGATGATACGCTTTGCTATGACGGTATTGCCGATATTGTTATTGTCAACCCGTCAAACGGGACAGGATCGTGGCGGTATGATCTGGATGTGACCTATCCGCCGGGTGTATCCGGAAATCTCACCGATCTTCCCGGGATTTCTGCAGTAGCGCTCACGGATAACCTTACAAACAGTACCCTTGCTGTACAGATGGTGTCCTATCATTTTACTCCACATATTGATCCCGGTGACGGCGGGAGTGAGTGCAACGAAGGAAAGGACACCCTGATCACTGTTTATATCAATCCAAAGCCAGGAATAGAAGTTTCGGCTGATGACACATTGTGTTTTGACGGAAGCACGAACTTCATCATCTCAAATCCATCAAACCAGACGGGCGATTGGAGATATGACCTTGATGTAAATTATCCCGTTGGTGTTTCCGGCACGTTCCTGGATGCTTCCGACCTTACGGATTTGTCACTGACCGACGATCTGATAAACAGTACACTGGCTGTTCAGGCGGTTACTTATCATTTTACACCGCATATTAATCCGGGTGATGGTGACGGAGAATGTGGCAACGGCAACGATACACTCTTTACGCTTTATATAAATCCAAAACCCCGGATTGTGGTTAGTATGGATGACACTGTTTGTTATGATGGTTCAGTATTTATAAATATTAGCAACCCAACAAATCAAACCGGAGACTGGAGATACGATCTGGATGTGAATTATCCTTCCGGGGTTACCGGTGGCTTGACTG
>CAWELH010000005.1:0-474789 GCA_963809925.1 uncultured Bacteroidales bacterium | reverse complement strand
CAAAAGCAGGAAATGGAATCCATCGACCGGTTTAGCCAGGATCAGATGCAAAAGGCCGGGGAGTTTTTACGTAGCTCAGATCTTACAAAGCTCACCTACGATCTTTTTAACAACCTTGGGATGGTGGGTCAGGGGGACAATGCCACACTGCTGTTTTTTATTTTCCTGACCCGGCTGTTTAAAAACCCGCTTCATGCCATTGTGATGGGAAGCAGCGGAAGCGGGAAGACACATCTTTTGCAAGGCGTGGCCGGGATGATACCCAAACAGCACATTAATGTTACCACCTCACTGAGTGAAAACACGCTCTACTATACCCCCAAAGACTTTTTAAAGCACAAGATCCTTTTGCAGGAGGACCTGGACGGGGCCTACAATGCGCTACTTCCCCTCAGGGAGCTAATGAGTAACCAGGAGATCAGCCGCTTTTCCACCAAGACCAACAGCAGGACCGGCGACAGCAAGCAGGTATACCTGCACGTGGAAGGTCCGGTATGTGTGGCAGGGGCAACCACCAAGGAAAGGGTGTATGAGGATAATGCCAACCGGAGTTTTTTACTTCAGATCCAGGAGAATCCACAGCATGAGGCCCAGGTGTTGGAATACCAGGGAAAAGTGGCCGCCGGACTGATTAATATGAGGCAGTACGAAAAAAACATTGATTTATTAAAGGCCTGTCAGCTGCAACTGGAGCCGGTGGAGGTAGTGATCCCTTTTGCCCCAAGATTGGAGCTGCCGCCACATGTATTTAAAAAAATGCGCACTAAGAATCATTATCTGACCCTTATAAAAGCAATTACGCTGTGGAACCAGAAGCAGCGAAAGCGCATCAAGGATAATGATGGGAATATATTACTTGTCTCGACCCTTGAAGATGTGCGCTGGGCAAATAAATTAAGCCGGGAAAATCTTTTAAGCAAATCCGATGAATTATCAGGCAAGACCAGAAGCTTCTTTGAATCTTTAAAAACCTTTATAGCAGATACCAGCAGAAATAATGCGGCATTTTATGCCAAAGATATCCGCAAATACTTCCGGCTGCATCCGATGCAGATAAAGCGCTTTTTGGATGAGCTCGAGGGGCGTGGGTTTATCAAATGCCGCAGCCGGCATATGAAAACGGGTAATGAATATGAAGTGCTTATATGGGATGATTACCAGAGGCTGCAACTTGGAGTGGATGCATTGGATCAGCTGCTAAAAGATCTCGAGTATGAAACCAGTAAAAGAGCTAAATCTTTGTAAATCTTTACTTTCACATACCTTCACATACTTTCACAAACTGCCTTGTGAAAGTCACAGGGCCTGCCAGCAAAGGGATACAGAGCAAATTAGAGTCACTTTCACAACCTTCACAAAGGGGACAAGCAGCATACTTTTTTTCTTTTCAATTGAAATAATAAAAAATGATCACCGATTGGATATATAGCGAGGAACTTACAAACCTGGAAACGGGTTTTTTAAAGTGGCTTGAGACCCTGAACTACAGCCCGGCTACCATTGCTACCCGCAGGCGCAATATCCGTGAGTTTTTGCTGTACCTGGAGCGATGTGGCATCGAAAGCATGGGGGATGCATCACAATACAAAGTAAGTCGCTATGTGCGCTACCTGAAACGAAGGGAAAACAAGCTGTACGGCTCCGGGCTTATGAATGCATCGGTAAATGTGGGTATCAGTACGGTAAATAAATTTTTTGAGTATTTAAACCAAAGCGGTATCTCCCACATTCCGGATAAACTTGCTTATTTAAACGGGAATTACAAACCGATCCAGATCCTAACATTAAAAGACATCGACCGATTGTATGCAGCAAGCTACATAAAGAATCCGAAGGTAAAGCCAAAGAACAAGGCAATGGAAGAAGCGGTCCAGATGAGGGACCGGGCCATGCTTGCTATCTATTACGGTTGTGGTCTAAGAAAAAGCGAAGGAACCGGGTTAAAAGTGGCAGATATCCAGGTAGAGCGAAAGATCGTGTTTGTAAGAGAGGGAAAAGGCAGCAAACAGCGAAACGTACCGGTAACCGGTAACACCCTGGTATATCTTACAGAATACCTCCAAAGAGGCCGAAAGATCCTTTTAGAAAGAACCTCAGGTTCAACATCCCCGGAGAGTTTTTTTATTAACCAGTACGGAGAGGCCTGCAGCGACCAAGCATTATCACTAAGACTGGATCTGCTGGTTAAAAACTCTGGCATCAGCAGCCTGCAGGCAAAACGTCCCACGCTGCACACCCTTCGCCACTCCATTGCAACTCACCTTTTGCAGCAGGGCATGCAAATAGAGCTGATCCAGCAGTTTTTAGGCCATGCCAGTTTAGAAAGTACCCAGCTCTATACACACATCGTAAATGAGCTATGACAGATGGTTTTGATGCATACCGGGAAAAAAAAGGATACTCTAAAAAAAGCATCCGGGTGCAGGATAGTCACATCAGAGGATTTAACACCTGGTGCCTCAGCCAAAATATCGATCCGGAAACGATCACTTACAAACAGGCACTTGAGTTTATTGATAGTGAAAGAGTCAGGGGAATCTTAAACCAAAGTATCATAAGAGAAATCAACTCCATCAGGATCTATTTTGATTACCTGGTGCAAAGCGAAAAGCTGCCGCATAATGTGATCGCGAGGATCCGTATCCGGCAAAGGCAAAACAGGATACTTGCCGGCACGCTTGATCAACGGCAACTGGAAAAGATCTACCGGGATTATATGGACCTGCCGGAATGGGAACACCGGAGCAAAACAGCAAAGCTGCTACACCAAAGAAATATTGTATTGCTCGGTCTGCTGGTTTACCAGGGGATAACCAGCGGGGAGATCTCCAAACTGGAACCATCCCATGTGAACTTAAACGAAGGAAAGATCTATATCCCATCTACCCGGAAAAGTAATGCCAGACACCTAAAACTACAAGCAGGACAGGTAATGACTTTACAAGAATACCTGAATAATCCAGACCTGGATACATGGCTCTTCCCAGGGAAAAAACACAGTGATATGGTTGCAACTGTGATCAAACAAGTTAAGAAGATACATCCGGAACTAACAGATGCCAGACAGATCAGATCAAGCGTAATTATGAACTGGCTTAAAACAAACAACATCCGCCAGGTGCAGTATATGGCAGGACACAAAAGTATTAGAAGCACCGAGCAATATCGTAGCCAGGATCTGAGTAATCTTACCAGACAACTTGAACTCTTTCATCCTTTGGGCTAATCCTCCCCGGGGCAAAAAATCCCCGCTTCTCGTTCCTCAAAGCTTGCACGGTCTTTTTTGTCCCTCCGCGCCCCCTCCCTTCTGCAATTTTTTCTGTCATGCTTTTTGTACAACCCGCATGCAGCACATTGCTTTTTCTTTTTCAATTGAAAAAATAAAAAATGAGATATCCGAAATCCATCCCATCAACAGACACCTTCGACAAAAGAAAAAGCAAAGAGCTGCCCCGGCTCCAAAGAACAAAAAGCCCTGCCATAAAAAATTGCCCAAAGCTATGTTAACATAATGCGGCATTATAGAACCCGCCCCATGAAGTCTTTCTTAACTACCCGGGTTTATTGCAGGGGCGGCTCCTATAATGCGACACTATGTTAAATAGCCGCACAGCCCGCCCGCCGCTTCGAACCAGGCCCTTTCCTGAAACCGGGAAAAATCCCTTCGAACCGGGTTCAATCCTACGGTAAACCCCGGTCAAAGCTCTGAAGGCTCATTTTAACCGCTTAGAGCAAAGGTAAAGCCACCGGCCTTTCCCCACGCAAGGTCAAGCCCAGGGGTTTTGAAGAAAAAATTTTATGTCGCATAAACCGGGAATTATCCAGGATCTGAAACTACCCGCAGAAACGAAATCCGTAAAAATTTTTTCTCCAAAAACCTTGCCTGCCCCCGCTGGCTTTGGGGGTTGCCTAAGCGGTTGAAAATGGCGGGGTCTGTCAAAACAAGCCGGTGTTTTTTCTTTTTCAACTGAAATTTTTTTTAAATGATGTTCAATTGAAAAATAAAAAATCACTATCTTAGATGTAAGTTCTTTGAATGAAAGCAGGTTCCTGGTCATTGAAAAGTTGGAGCAGGAAGGTTAAAACCGGGTTTACCGGTATACTTACTGCGTAAACAATCCACTCAAATACACTGATCCTGATGGTGAAATCTTCTGGCTGATACCGGGGGGAATTGGTGCGTTAATCGGGTCATTTTCAGGATACCATATAGGTGCTGCCCATCATGCAAAAGGTTTAGACATGGTTGGTTATATTCTTGGAGGGGCTTTAATAGGCGGCGCTTCAGGAGGTGCAGCCGCAGGTGTAAGTGCTGCTGTTGGAGGAGGAGCCATGCTTGCAGGAGCGGCGGCGGGGGCTGTTGGTGGTGCTGGCTTTAGTGGACTAGCTACTGGATGGAATGGTGATGCAATGCTTAAAGGTGCCTTATTCGGGGCAATATCCGGTCTTGCTGGCGGCGGTGTTGGGGATGCAATTGGTGGAGGATGGGGTGCTTTAGTAGGTGGTGCGTCATCTAACCTGACAAGTCAACTGCTTTATAATGGTGGAGATTTTGGTGATGTAAATTGGGGCTCTGTTGGTGCAAGTGGAGCATTTTCTTTTGGAATGTACCACGGCATGCAATATGCTTCATGGAAATGGGGAGGAGGAAATAAGCTTGGAGATCTAGATATAACGTACAGGCAATTTTCTAAGATAAATACAATGTATCAAAGATCTCATTCGATATTTGGTAGCAGAAAAGAAAATGGCGTTTATATAAACACTCAAGATGGTTCTGCAAGATTTGTGCCTCGCAACGATAGATATCAAGATAAAGTGGTTTTTGATGATTTTCGCCCAGGGGATGCTGCAACAGCACATTCTCATTTACAAAACCAGATGACATATGCATCTAATTCTCATAGTCCTGATGATATACTGAATTTTCATGGCTATAATTCCTTGGTGGTCGGGCGCATAGGTTCTTCTACTATGATGGCTTATCAGAACCTACCACATGTTCTTATCCAAAGTAATCCCTATCTCAGGTTTTTCTTATTTCCGTGGTGGAACTATTAATAATTATTTAAAATGTTAAGAATTAGACTAATAATATTGATTAGCACTTTATTCTCAATAGCCAAAGCAAATACCAACATTTTAGAATTAAAAAATGGCGACACGTTACATATAAGCTATTATATCGCTTATTTTGGTGAATATGGTGGTGCAGACGAGGGGATAATAGTGTATAGAAGTTCAGATACCCTAAAAGCAAAATATGTAAAATACACAGCTAATAGGCATAATTATATCAGTGCTTTAAATGACGATGTCATTATTAAGTATTATCAAACCATAAAAAATAATTTTGAGGTTGTAAAGGAGGAATGGTGTTTAAGTAATTTGCAAATAGACTATATAAATGAATTATTATTAGAACTAAAAAGCTATAAGCCAAAGGAGGGTCTAAGTAATGCTTCTGAATATTACGCAGTATTAAGCAATAAAGACAATTTTATAGTCTTAGACAGAACCGGCGAATGGAATAAATTTTTTGATATACACAACTTCTTTAAAATAGAAGTAGAGATTCCTAGGCGTCTTTATTTTTTGGGTATCCAAGTTAAATCAAGGACAATAAAGTATAAAGCTGAATAAGAATACTTCTAATTGAACCCGGTTCACGCCGGGTTTTTTCATTAAGAAGCAATCTGTTGCTGAATATTATACTTGAACAGGAAAGCATCGAGGAACTCCTTTACCAGACGTTTTTTATCATCGGGCAGCTTCTCCACCTTCCGGAATTGATTTAAAAGATCGTTATCATTTAGAGAGCTCTCCGCTTTATCCTGGATAGTTCCATTCATCAGGAAATCCGGTGAAACTTCCAGTGCCCTGGCAATGCGGTTTAGTAACTGCCGATTGCTGGGCATCGCCTCTTTCATACCTTCCTATATTACTGTAGTGCACATCAGAAATCTTTGCCAGTTCCTGCTGGGAGAGGTTCTTGTCTTTTCGTGCTTGCTTTAGTCTGTTTGCCAGTGACATTTTGTTCGAATTAAGTTATTAACAATGCAAATGTACCATAAATGCATATTTGGAACAACATATTGATTATATATGTGAATAACTTATGCAAATAGATCTTTGATAAATAATGCATATATGAAAAGTTTGTGTATAGTACTACCCATTCTTAGGGCCACTTTTTTTTATTCTTAGTTGAATTTTATCATTCTTATGATGATGTAATCCGGTGTTAATTACCGGAAATAACTCGTAGCAAAGCGAAGAGTTATTCTGGTTATTAACACCTTTTCTTTTTTGCCTACTTTTTTCTTTTGTTAATAAATTCATTTTCTGTTCATATCAGGCTACGGATCGATATAGATCAGCCGGGATCTTCCTCCCTATACCCTGGTGATGCAGACTGTGATTGTAATATCGGATATACCCCTTCACTCCTTTGTACAATTCCAGACCGTCCTCTGCAGGATGAAGATACACATAATCGTATTTCAATGTCCTCCAGAACCGTTCAATAAATATATTGTCGATTGCTCTGCCTTTTCCATCCATGCTTATTTTAATGCCTTTTCCCTTCAGATACTCTACCCAATTTTCACATGTAAACTGACTTCCCTGATCTGAGTTAATGATCTCCGGTTTTCCATAATCCTTTATGGCCTGTTTAAGCACATTTAACGAAGCTTCTGAATCCAGACAGTTGGATATCCCCCAGCCAACGATATAGCGACTGTATACATCAATAATGGCCGTTAAATACATGAACCCGCTCTTCATGGGGATATAGGTTATGTCTATGGCCCATACCTGGTTCGGGCGATTTATCTCAAGGCCTTTCAGCAGATAAGGATGAATATACTTTTTCAATCCCAGTTTGCTCAGATTCTTCTTTGGATAGATGGCAATTAAACCCATTAGTCTCATCAACCTGCGAACTCTTTTGTGGTTGACCAAAAATCCAATGGCAAAAAGAAAATCCTGCATCCGAATTACACCCTCTGCTGGACGTTCCATGTAATGCTCATCCATCAAACGCATGATCTCAAGATTCTCCGGCTTTTCACCTTTGGGTTGGTAGTAAAACCCACTCCGGTGCACTGTTAATAGATCACACTGCTTTCGGACGCTCAGTTCATTCTGATTATCAATTAGATTCATACGCTGGTTCATAGTCCGGTCTTCCGTAAGCTTTTTTTTAAAAAATCATTCTCTATTTCCAGCTGTCCGATCTTTGCATACAGCTTCTCCGGATCTATGCCTTCTCTCTCATCGGACTTACCTTCAAATACAGAGGCTGATTTTTCTAAAAACTCATTCTTCCACTTACTGATAATAGTTGGATGTACTTCATATCGCTTGGATAATTCAGCAAGAGATTCCCGCTCCTTGAGCGCTTCTATTGCTACTTTTGCCTTAAAGGCACTGGTAAATTTTCTTCTTGATCGTTTCATGATTCACTGGTTAAAATTAGTAACTAAATTTCAACTTAACCAGTGGTCCTGTTTTTGGGGAGTATTATAGTGCATATATGAATAAAAATATATATCAACAATGGAGATATCAGAGATCAAACAGCGACTGCCAATTTTAAAAGTGCTGAGCCACTACAACCTGAAACCTGATAAGAATCAACAATTATGCTGCCCTTTCCACAACGATAAAACGCCAAGCATGCAGATATACCCGGAGACCGGTACCTGGACATGCTTTAGCAGTAACTGCAGCGCAGGGAGCGGTGACCAGGTAGATTTTATAATGAAGAAAGAAGGATTTACAAAACACGAGGCGATCCTGAAAGCTCAGGATCTGATAGGTCAGACAGGAGATCCCGAGCCACAGAAATCAAAACCGGGACCGAAGCCGGAACAAAGAACTGAACTTACCCCTGATCAGCAAGCAGGAATATTTACAGAAGCTTTCACGCACTTTGTCCGTAGCCTGAATGCAAAACCGGGGAAATCTATTCACTACCTAGGATCCCGAAAACTCGATTACAAGAAACTGGCCATTGGTTACGATGCCGGAACACTTCACAATATCAAAGAAACCACCCCTGAGCAAAAGCAGCTCTATCTGAAAGCAGGACTTTTGAAGCCTGATAAGTTCGGAAGAGAAAACAGCTTTTATACAAGGTTCAATGGATGTATCGTGTTCCCCCTGATAGATAAAACAAATAATATTGTAAGCCTTTACGGAAGACACACTGAAAAGCAGGAACATCATTACCTGGAAGGCGATCACAAGGGACTTTATCCCGATTATCCCGATCCGGAAACAACCCGGTTGATTTTAACCGAGGCCATTATAGATGCAGCAACTTTACAGCAGTTGCCAGAGATAACCAAAAACTTTGTAATCCTTGCTCTTTACGGGACCAACGGATTTACAGAAGATCACAGAGAGGCCATAGGAGAACTAAAGGATCTTAAAGAAGTAGTTTTATTCTTCGATGGAGATGAAGCCGGATCAGAAGCAGTCAAGAGCATTGCAGAAGAGTTAAAGAAAATCAGCGAGAGGCTTATTATCACGGTAGTTGACACACCGGAAGGCGAAGATGTGAACAGTCTTTTGCAGGGTCATGAGAGTGAAATATTTACCCACCTTTTAGAGAATCGAAAACCCTTTCTTTTTTCAATTGAAACCCCTTCAGTTGAAAATAAAAAAGTTCAGGGATCCACTGCTCTTAACTCTCCGTCACATAGCCAGATCGGCGCATTAAAAATAAAACCTGACTGCCTTATTTACGAGACAGACCATTTACAAATAACTCTCTGGGGCGGTATCGAGATCCACACCGTTAACAGACTAAGGGCAACTCTGCACATACAACTTAAAAGTAATCAATACGCCAGCTTCCGTGACACGGCAGATCTTTACAGTCATAGCCAAAGCGACCGGCTGATAAAACAGGCAGCCGAGAAACTCGAGATAAGCAGTAGCATAGTAACTGAAGCATTGACAGGACTGACCAAAGAACTGGAAACATACCGTGGGCAAAAGCGGGAAGAGAAGCGAAAGAGCGAGCAGGTAAAAGAGCAGCAGGGCAAAGATCTTTTCAGCCGTGATCAGATGCAATCGGCAAGGGACTTTTTAACCCGGGCCGGATTAACTGAAAGAACTTATAAACTTTTTGGTAACCTGGGATTAATCGGTGACCGGATAATGCCACACTTTTGTTCTTCATCTTTCTGACCAGGCTCTTTAAAAACCCTCTGCATGCTATTGTCATGGGCAGTACCGGGAGCGGCAAAACATACCTGTTGCAGGGAGTGGCCGCCGCAGTGCCAAAACAGCATATCCATGTGACTACCAGTTTAAGCGAAAATACACTTTACTACACGCCCCAGGACTTTTTAAAGCACAAGATCCTGCTTCAGGAAGATCTGGACGGAGCATACAACGCTTTATTACCGCTCCGGGAACTGATGAGCAATCAGAGCATAAGCCGCTTCAGCACAAAGACCAACAGCCGGACAGGCGATAGCAAACAGGTTTATTTGCATGTGGAAGGTCCTGTATGCGTGGCAGGTGCAACAACCAGGGACAAGATCTACGAGGACAATGCCAACCGCAGTTTTTTGTTGCAGATAGAAGAGAACCCGCAGCATGAAAAGGAAGTGCTGGAATACCAGGGCAAGACAGCTGCAGGGCTTATAAACATTAAACAATATGAAGGGAACATCAATCTTTTAAAAGCCTGCCAGCTTCTTATCGAGCCCATGGAGGTTATAATACCCTTTGCGCCGAAGCTGGAGCTGCCACAACACGTATTTAAAAAGATGCGCACCGAAAACCACTATCTAACCCTCATTAAAGCCGTGACCCTCTGGAACCAGCATCAGAGAAAGAAGACCACCGACAGGGAAGGAAACATCTTTTTGATCTCCACCTTGGAAGATGTCGAGTGGGCAAACTAACTGTACCGGGATGCGCTGCTCCGTAAATCAGATGGGCTTGGAGGCAAAACCCGGAACTTTTTTGAAAGCCTGAAAGAGCTTATAAAACAGTGGAACGTGAAAACTTTTTACGCCAAAGAGATCCGCCGTCATTACCGCATGCACCCGATGGAACTGCAAAGACGTTTAAATGAACTTGAAGCAAGGGGGCTGGTGCGATGCGTCAGCCGTAGCAATAAGCCGGGCATTGAATACGAGATCATGATCTGGGATGATTATGATCAGTTAAGATCCGGCATCGATATCATAGGAGCGATTTTAGAGAATCTGAAAAAAGAGAAAGGGGAACCTTCACATGACCTTCACACGACCTTCACAAGCCCCGGTGTGAAGGTGGAAATAGCCACCAGATAAAGACTACAGACGTTTTTTAGTGAACCTTCACAACCTTCACAAGGGGGACAAGCAGCCATACTTTTTTTGTTTCAACTGAAAACCCTTTTAAATGAATCCTAAAGAGCTAATCAGCAGGCAGTTTATAGATCTGGAAGGCGGTTTTCTGAGCTGGCTCAAAACCTTGGGCTGCACTCAAGCAACAATAGCCACCAGGAAGCGAAACATCCGGGAGTTCTTATTGTACCTGGAACGATGTGATATCAGTGCCATGGATCAGGCTGCAAGGGATAAGACAGAACGGTTTGTCAGGTATCTTAAAAGGCGGGAGAACAAGCTCTCCGGGTCCGGTCTTATGAATGCCAGTATAAACGTTGGGATAAGCTCTGGAAACAAGTGCTTAGAATATTTAAGGCAATCCGCAACAGCAACCATGGTCCCGGATAACCTCGAGTACATGGAAGAGCTTTATAAGCCAAGAGTCGTCCTTACACTTCAGGAAATCAGTTCTCTCTATGAAGCAACCTATATGCAAAAATGGTTTGCCAGGGCAGAAACTAAAGAGTATCAGAGAGCCATACAGCAGCGGGACCGGGCAATGCTCGGAGTTTATTACGGCTGTGGCCTGAGAAAAAGCGAAGGCACGAACCTCATGGTAAGCGATATATTAACCGAAAGAAAATTAGTTTTTGTTCGAAAAGGCAAGGGTTGCAAGGAAAGATATGTCCCGGTAACCGGCAGCAATCTGAATTACCTCACGGAATATTTACAAGACGGCCGGAATCTTTTACTTGACAGGAACCAGTCGGGGACAGAATCCTTTTTTATCAACCAGTTCGGTGGCAGCTGCAGCGACCAGGCATTATCAGCAAGACTTGACAGGCTTGTAAAAAACAGTGGCAGTCCCGGACTGCAGAGCAAGAGGCCATCGCTTCACACTCTTCGTCACTTGATAGCAACACACCTGCTGCAATCAGGAATGGAAATCGAAATGATCAAGAAGTTCCTCGGTCATGCAAGTCTTGAGAGCACGCAGATCTATACCCATTTAGCTAATGAACTTTAAAGAATACCGACAGAAAAACGGTTACTCTAAAAAGAGCATCCGGGTGCAGGACAGCCATGTAAACTGTTTTAAAAGCTGGTGCACCAAGCAAAACATAAATCCCGGTGATATCACCTACAATCAGGTTCTACAGTTCATTGATAGTGAAAGGGAAAGAGGCATTGAAAAACAAAGCATAATAAGAGAAATCAACTCAATCCGGATTTACTACGATTACCTTACAGAATCGCGAATTACAGCTCAAAACATAATAAAGCGAATCAGGATAAGACAAAGCGGCAAGAAGGTCCTCCCGGAAATATTATCCCCGGTGCAGCTTGAGAAGATATACCAGGGCTTTAGCAGTCTTCCTTTGTGGAATCATGGGACAGCAATTGCAAGGCTATTGCATCAACGTAACACGGTGATCTTAGGACTAATGATTTACCAGGGGCTGGACAGTGGGGAGATCGCCAAGCTTGAAACCGACCATGTTAATCTTAGTGAAGGTAAAATTTATATCCCATCAGGCAGAAACAGCAACTCAAGAACTCTGAAACTACAATCAAACCAGATCTTACCAATTAAAACCTACCTTGAAGAAACCCGTCAGAAGCTGCTTGAAAAACGGAACCTGCAATCGTCCTGTATCTTCCCGTCGAAGAAATCCAGTGACATGATCTGTAAAATAGTTGAAGCAGTAAAGAGGATCCACCCTGAAATAAAAGACAGCCGACAGCTCAGGGCAAGTGTGATAATGAACTGGCTCAAAACAAATAACATCCGGCAGGTTCAGTACATGGCCGGGCATAAGAGCATCCGGAGCACTGAAAATTACCGTAGTCAGGATCTGACTGATCTGGCAAAGCAACTGGAACTGTTCCATCCGCTTAAATAACGATCCCCCGAACTCCCCGCTGCCGTGCCCTTCTGAAATTTTTTCCGTCTTGCTTTTTGCTCCCACCCGCTTGCAGCACATTGTTTTGTTGGCTTTTGGGTTGTTTAATTGTATAAGGTAAAAGCCAAAAAACAAAGAGCTACGCCAACGCTTCATGCAAAAAGACACGCCCGAAAAAATTACCCAAAGCTATATTAACATAATGCGGCATTATAGGCACAGTCACACAAACTCACCGCTCAAAAACCAAATCTGCCCTATAATGTGACACTATGTTAAATAGCCGCTCGGCCTCACCCTGCCAGCCTGACAAAGGTTGTCCTTTTTTTGAAGATCCCCATTTTATACCTTGCATTAATAAGACACTTTATTGTGCTTAATAAGCAGATTTATTGCATTATTAAAACACTACTTATTTTGGGAAAAGTGGAAACTTTGAGTCAGTCGGAGACTATAATATAGAAAAGGATATTTATGAAAAAAAATGAAAAGTTGAATGTTGAGATTGGTAAATTATTTAAAGTGAAATGTGTTAACCCTACCTACCGTAGTATCATCATTGTTATTATAATATTAATAATCCTTCTCACAATCTTATAACCAAGCGGATATCTATCCTGGTCATTCACCTGGAGATCCACTCCGCTGGATCCATCCTGCAGTCTTAAAACTTTGGCTTAGTCAAGTTAGCTTCCGCCCTCGCACAGTCAAGGTTAAAATGAATTTTGGAATATTTTTTTGATGCTGTTTTTTTATTTTTAATTGAATCAAAAAAATATCCCAAAAACCTTGACACTTCCCCTCGCGCTCGCTGGGTCTGTATCTAAGCCAAAATTAAGCCATACTTTAAAGTTTTGTCTAAATTACTGCAGCAAAAAATATTTTCAGGAAAATGTGATTTTTTGAAACTCTCCACTATTTATGAGTATAATAATTATAAACAATTAAAATTTTTACGACATGAAAAAAAATTACATCAACTGGACAAAGGTTTATATTTTAGACCACCAGAACGGACTTTTTAAAGTGTATGTGTCATCACATACAAATGGTTACTACTTCGGCGGAGTACTTTACTATGTAAGGAGTGGAAATTGGTCAGAGGGAAATGAAATCCAAGTGGACATGAAACTGGAACAGTTCATGGACCATTCTGAAGAAGGTGTTTATCAAAAATGTACTGAATGGGTAACCAAGAATTTACCTGGTAAATGGACTATTAAATTAATCGAAACGATTTAGTTAACCATTACCCCAAAGAAAAACCCTGTAAAAAAGAAAGCTCTCCCCACATTCAAGCGAGCGATGGGTTGTTACTGGAAATCCAGGTGATTTTTTCTTTTCAATTGAAAACGCTTTCAGTTGAAAAAAGAAAATATGTATCTTTAGGGTAATAACGTTCTTTGAAAAAAAGCCTGGCACCTGGTCATTGAAAAGCCAGAAACCTGATGTAAAAAGTGGCTTTACTGGTACACCTATTGCCTGAATAACCCACTAATCTATACTGACCCGAGCGGAGAGTTTTTTTGGGCTGCATTGCCATTAATGGTAAAGATTGGCATTGGAGTTGGTACAGCCATAGGAGGGTTATACAGGATATAAAATTGCTGATGCTAAAGGATACGATTTAGAAGATTGGCAGACTTACGCCTATATGCTGGGTGGGCAACTGTTGGAGGACTTTCAGGATATTCAGGGGCTACTATTGCAGCAGGAGGTGGGGTTATGGCGAACACGATGGGAATTACTTATAGTTCAATGTTTAATTCGATGGGAATGTCTGCCCTGAGCGGGGGAATGATACAGCCCAGTGTTAGTTTTGGAGTAGCTTCTTATGATTTTGGTACTGGTGAATTGGGCTATTTAGGTAAGAAGGGCAATAATGCTTTAGCTAATATTGGATATGGCTTTGGAGCTTTGGCGAATTTGTCAGATGTTGTTTCGTTATTCAGTGGAGGAGGTCAAAATTTTAAAGTCAATTCTGCATCGACAAAGGATGGACACGAGTGGTGGGGACACAGTTCCATAACTGACGAGAATGGCAATACGCTGGTATCTGTTGGCCCAGACAGTCAAGTTCAAAATGCTGCGAGTTTATCAGAAACATGGCAAAACTCCATTAAAGGGGCAGATGTAAATTGGGAAACATATTTAGGCGCAAAAGGCACTTGGTCAGTTGAGTTGGACAATGTTAGCACTACTGCAATAAGCAAATACGCATCTGGTATAACTCGCTGGGATTTACTTCTTAACAGTTGTGTAGGGCATACTACAAGGGCTTTATGGAGGGCAGGGGTTCTAACCTTGTATGCCTTCCATCCACATATGTTAAATTTTCAATTACTTATCAGGCAATTAGGGCTGTATTCAAGTCCGTATCTTTATCAAATCCCATAAATAATAAGATTATGAAATATTTAGCAATTACAATGATGTTATTTTCCAGTATAAATTTATTCGGACAAGTATTAAACTTTAATGCCATTCCAAAGGATATTTTGAATCAGTTGGATAAAATGGGCGTTGATGGGTCATCAATGTTAAATAGTTATGAAAGTGCTTATTTCAATGTAGTTTTCAAAGAAAATTTAAATGGATTTGATTTTACAGGGAAAAAAGTTGGATTTATTCATAGTGGTGCTAAAAGTAATAAAAAAGAATACTTTGATTTGGAAAAGGACCGATTCAATCGTAACAATACCCCTAACCGAGGCACATTGTATATTTTTGATGCCACCCAAAAAGAAGAATCGGTCGGTTATGATGCAGCGATTGTGTATTGGAGCAAGCGTCTAATACCAATACAAGACATAGTTAAAAGGTTGAAGTAAAATAGAATACAAAAAAGCCTCGGACACCCGGGGCTTTTTAGTTATAACACATAAGCCTGCCTGGCATTAAAATCCCTGATCAGGGCATTAAGTACTTTTAGGATAGATTTTTTCTGTAAGCCTTCGGCCAACTGCATCTTGAAAAAACACACCTGATAAGTTAGCTTTGCTCCAAAGCATGAATTTATGAAAAAGGAGCAAAGAGAACAACAGCAGGAGAAAATGTTTTCCCTCATAGAAAAATGGCAGGATAGCAACCAAACTCAAAAAGTTTTTTGTCAGGAACATGAAATTAAGTTGGCCACCTTTCATTATTGGCAGAAAAAATACCGGCAGCGAGAACAGGAAAAAACTTCAGGTTTTATCCCGATTGAAATATCTTCTTCCGGAGCCAGGGTTATAGAGATCCGATATCCCAACGGCGTGATCGTTCAGCTTCCGGCACCTGACCTTCGGCTCCTGAAGCAACTGGTCAACCTGTAAGTACGGTAATTAGGATGTTTACCCTGACCTCGACCTACCGGTATTACTTTTATGCCGGGCCGACAGATATGCGCAAAGGCTTTGACGGTCTGTGCGGACTGGTTCACCATGGAGCTTGGGCGCAGACCGGTGACCGGTGAAGTGTTCGTCTTTGTAAACCGCCAGCGTGACAAGATCAAATTGCTTCACTGGGAACAGGGTGGATTTGTGTTGTATTACAAGCGACTTGAGCGAGGTACTTTCGAAGTTCCAAAGGTAAAACCCGGCGAGAAAACCTGTCAGATCACCTGGTCGTCACTGATGCTTATGATCGAGGGAATTATGATTGAAAAATCCAAACAAAGAAGGCGGTATTTTATCAACAATCAGCTCATTGCTTCTTAATAAAAACCCTTGAAAATATTAGGGTTACAGGGATTTTTTTGCCAAATTTGCTATATGCAAAACGGGCAGGAAATATCATCCGAAACTCAGGTTGTTTCTCTGGCACAATACCAGGAGTTACTGGCAGAAAATATGTACCTGAAACAGGAACTTGCCCAGCTTAAAAGGATGATCTTTGGCAGTAAAAGTGAACGCTATGTTGCCAGTGATCCGGGACAGTTAAGCCTGGATTTGGGTATGGCCCCCCCTCTGGCGGCTGAGCCACAAACCGAAGAGATCACTTATAACCGCAAGAAGTCGGAAGGGAACAAAGGATCGGCCAAACGTCTTGAATTGCCGTCACACCTGCATCGTGAAGACCATGTCATAGAACCTACTGAAGATATTACCCAGGCAAAAAAGATCGGAGAACTGGTCACCGAAGTTCTGGAGTATGTGCCGGGTAAATTTTATGTGGAACGGTATATCCGTCCCAAGTATGTACTGCCGGCAGAAGAAAAAATTGTAGTGGCTGAACTGCCCAGCCTTCCCATACCTAAAGGCAATGCCGGACCGGGACTGCTGAGCCATCTACTGATCAGCAAGTTCGTGGATCATCTGCCATTTTACCGTCAGGCCGGGCAGTTCAAGCGTCAGGATATTACCATCGCCGAATCGACCATTAGTGGTTGGTTTACGGCATCCTGCCGTTTGCTCGAACCGCTGTATGAGACCTTAGTAAAGAAAGTCCTTGAGAGTGATTATCTTATGGCCGATGAAACGCCTATCCCGGTACTGACCAAAGATAAGCCGGGAGCCACACATAAAGGTTACCACTGGGTCTATTACTCACCGGAGCACAAAAGGGTATGTTTTGATTACCGGAGAAGTCGGGAACGAGCGGGACCGGAAGATTTTTTACAATCATACCAGGGAGCATTACAAAGCGATGGGTATGCTGCCTATAATGAATTTGAAAAAAAGGAAGGAATAACCTTATTATCGTGCATGGCACATTCCAGGCGGAAATTTGAACAGTCCAAGGACAATGATCCTGACAGGGCAGAGTATGCTTTGGGAAAGATACAGCAACTCTATGCCATAGAGCGCCAGGCCCGTGAAGAAGGTTTAACTTACCAGGAAAGAAAAAGCTTACGTCAGGAAAAGGCAGTCCCAATACTACAGGAAATGGAATCCTGGATGAAAGAACAGTTACCGGAAGTACTTCCCAAGAGTGCTATTGGAAAAGCATTAACCTACACCTTAACGCTATGGAAAAGGCTGGTCAGGTATACAGAAAACGGAAAATGGGAGATCGACAATAATCTAATCGAGAATAGCATTCGCCCGGTCGCACTCGGAAGAAAAAATTATATGTTCGCAGGCAGTCATAGCTTGTCCCGATCTTTCGGGAAAGCTGCCCAGCAAGCCGCCATGATATACTCTTTTCTGGGAACATGCAAGATCAACAATGTAGAGCCTTTTGCCTGGCTAAAAAAGGTTCTTACCATTATCCCTGATTACTCAGTTCAGAAATTGGAAGATCTGCTTCCAGGGAATCTTCAAGTATCGGAATAATAAAATCATCTTATCGGTTTATTTGGTGGGGGTGCAGTTAGCCGAAGGCTTACTTATTTGAGGGATTAGTGGGTATTTCTATTTTGACGGCCGTAACCTAATGTATGAAGAATATTTTAAGGAATCAAGGGCTGTTACTTAAGCTTAACAAGAACTCCTTATTCACAATCGGGTTGGTCAACTATAAACCTCCCAATTAAAGAAGGAATCTGCATCAAAGAATTTTAATCTTGCCTGACTAAATAGAGAACGAATACGGTATACTTCAGATTTAAGGTTGCCAATGCTTTCCCAAAGATCCGTTTTTATAGAAACAGCTACATTTCGGTACGCATTATCAATTGCATTAACTATATGTCTATCTTGTTCGCTTAGCGATTGTCCATAAACTATCAAATTTTTATCTATTGGGCTCTTAAAGTTGTTATAACAAAAATCCAAATATTCATTATTTCTAATTGACTTAAACTTTGCTTCCGAAAGTCCCTCAGAAATATATAATGGATATTTGTTCAAGTTAATATTTTCTGTAATGGAATCCAATAACCAACTATCTGGAGGTTTAAAAATTTTATAAGTAATGGTACGAAAATCATCATCACTATCATCTAAGTCCTCAAAAATAAACAATGCTCCATGAAGGTAATATATATGTGAATCGCGCATTGAATCTTCTGATCGAAAAATTGTATAATATCCGTCTGATCTCCCATAAAAATAATCTCCAATTGGTTTCGTATGATTTAATTCTAAAATTACGTAATATAAAAAAATATCATAATTAGTTGTAAAGATGTTATTAAAGTCTTTAAACTGTTTACTTATATGAGTTATTAATGTTTGATCTAATTCCATATGGGTTGGGTGAATTCTATGAATTGAATTAATTAAACCCCTTCTAACTTTTAATTGAATTGATAGTAAATTAGTTGCTTTTATATCGAGATATTCACAAACTTTTTTTGTGTTAGCTAAATGCTCTAATATCTTTTCAAAATTCTTTGTTTCAAAGCCATTAAATAATTTCAAAATATTTGGATCGAATTCACTTTTATAATTATCAAAAAGACTTTTATAATTAAGTTTTTTACTGAAATTTAAACTAAATCCATTACCGAGTAAAATATTCTTTGATTGAAATGATTTACTTAAGTTAGACCAAGTGATGATACCGAAGCCATTTAATAGTTTTTCATCATATTTTCGGACTTTGCCAGTCATTTATAAGAATAATTTGTCAGGTAGGTATATAGTGAAATGATACACCGGATTAGCGGACGGAAATCCCCGCTGTCGTTTTGCCACACCAGGCTCCCTCCAAAAACGAACTATCTTCGCAATGTAACGAATTTAGTTCTATATCCTGGGTATATATGTCCTATGAATGTAAGAATTCCTTCGATTTCATGTTCGCTTAGGGAAGTATTCAAATATACAATCAGTTCTTTTCTCGCGGAATCTAATCTAACCAAACCGACCTTCTCTTGAAGTAAAGGATTATAATTATAAATAGCTTTTAACAATTCCTGGTTATCACCAATTCGATTTATTTTTTGATTCGATTGAGGATCAGAACCTATTAAACGCCTCATAGTAGAATTATTATCCTTTTCAAGATAATATGTATCTTTGATAAAATTTTGCTCCCTACTATCGTCAAGCCTACTTTTCAATGATTTTAGTTCAAGTAATATAAGATCCTCCTTTGAACCTCCACCATCACTCAAATCTCTTTCACCAATCTCTTTCAACCCAAAATAATTCCAAAGCGCATTATAGTTTAACTCAGTATTGTAACTTTCATTTATATGTGTAACAAGTCTATCTCTTTCCTCTTCTATGTTGAAGAATTCTAAATTTGATTCATATTTATGATGATTGATAATAGATGTATCAAATGGAACCTTGAACTCATCATTCGTATCAATAATTAAGCAAGATGGTTTATTCAGTGCAGTTCGTATACCCATTTCAAAAAATACGTTTGGGTTTAATACTGACATATCAACAAGGACCAAATCACTTTTCTCTAATTTTTTTATTATATCCGCATGAATAATATCAGACCCTTTTGATCTTGGCGTTACAGCCATGAATCCTGCCTTCTCAACCGCTGGTTTTATGAGGTAATCAAGTACGTGCTCAAAGTGATTCCTATCATTGGAATAATACTCGACAACACCTTCAGGCGTTGTCACGGGCATTATAATGAAACAAGTTTTTTTATCACTCATAATCAATATTCTTTATATTCTTCGTCATTTTGTTACATTAGACTCATCAAAAAAGAACTATCTTAACTCATCCAACTCCTTTTTAACATTCTGGAATTGCGTATATGATACTTTAAAAACATCCCATTTAATCAACAACCTTGTTTGATAACTTATAGCAGTCTTCCAGGGAAAATCTTTTGTCATCCACACAATTTTTATTTCGGGAACATAACAATTATGAGTGACTATTTTTGATTCATCACTTATTATTATTCCAATCTCATAAAAGAACCTATCATAATAGGTATCATTCCACATCCGTCCAAAATAAATTTTCAGAAAAAAGGGGGAGTTGGAGATACCCCGAAAACGGGGTAATTTTACAATTACCACAAAAAACCAACTCCCATGATAAAATTAACGCTTTTGTCTCAAATCACAAGCCTTTTGCCCCGCCATTTATTTCATGATATCGTTAAACATCATAAGAGTGATAAGTACAGCAAAGGGATTGATAGCTGGACTCATCTTATTAGTATGATGTTTTGTCAACTGGGTCATACAGAATCAGTAAGAGATATTTCCAATGGTCTCAGGTGTATTACCGGGAACATTTATCATTTGGGCTGCAGCAAGGCTCCGTCCAAATCGACGGTTTCCTATGTCAATGCACACAGGACATACAAAGTATTCCAGGATTATTATTATGCACTGGCTGATTACTTTGGTTCAATGGTGAAATTTCCTAAACCCGGATTGAAACAGATCAGGCGTAAGATTTACCTTCTGGATGCCAGTGTAATATCCCTGTCTCTGTCTCTATATGACTGGGCATGGTATAAGACGCGTAAGGGAGCAGTCAAATTACACATGCTCTTAGATTATGATGGATGTATTCCAGCCTTTGCAGATCTTACCAAAGGGGATGTTCATGAAATAAATATGGCCCGCAAACTGGAATTGCCATCAGGTAGTATCCTGGTTTTTGACATGGGCTATTACGATTTTATGGTGGAATAAATTGGACAGCAACAATACCTGGTTTGTGACCAGGGCAAAAGGTAACCTTGCCTATGAAGTCATTGAAAACTTTGATCTTTCGCCAGAAAAGGATGACAACATCAGGGAACATTGTAAAATACGTCTTACTTCACAAAAAGGGAAAAAGGAATATCCTAAAATACTACAGCTAGTGCGGTATTGGGACGATGTCAACAAGAACGAACTGGTATTTCTTACCAACAACCGTTCTTGGACAGCAAAAACGATTTCCCGGATTTATAAGGAAAGATGGCAGATCGAATCTTTTTTTAAAATCATCAAACAGAATTTAAGAATCAAATCTTTCGTGGGAACCTCTGAAAATGCTGTGCAAATACAGATATGGACGGCACTGATCACGATCCTGCTACTAACTTACCTTAAGGTCATGGCGAAGTACCAGTGGCATATGTCTAACCTGATCACGTTTATCAGATTGAACCTGTTTGTCAAAATTGATCTCTGGGAATGGATAAATCAGCCCTTTGTCCGTCCAAAACAGGAAAATGCGGATCAACTTCTGCTTTTCTCAGGATAGGGGTTGATTTGAAAAATCGAAATATTGTTGAAGTAACTAACTGACTAGCAGGTGTGGTGTTTTTGAAATCAAATTATTTTGGACAGCTGTGGTATCATTCAAAAGAATTTTAATTAATTTGTTTCTATCAAATTTCATTAAATCTTGATCTTCAATAATTTTTCTCAGTTTATTACGAATTGATTTGAAATATAGAATAAATTCAGAAATTGTATTGTCTATTACCTCATAGTAGGTAGCAGAATCGCTTTCAATTATTTCTTTTATCATATCTTTTTTACCGTCAATATTTAGATTCAAATCGTCGAATATTTTATCACTCAGAATCTTCTCATACAATTTTTTAACTTCAGCTATCCAAGTATTTGGCGTAGAGTCAATAACGAGGGATAAATCATGATAAAGACTATTTTTCCTGATATCATCAATTTTGCTTACAAAATTTGGATTTGTGTCTTCAGTAAAAAACTTTTTATTTGAAGCAATAACAATTTCGTCCTTGTAGTATTCGTACAATCTTTTACTTATTGAGATACGATTACCTTTAAACGCTTCTTCACTTAGTTTTCGGTTTTCTCTTAGTGTTAAAAATATCAATAATCCGGTTGCTGCAGTAACTATTGGTGTCATTACATCACTAAATGTCGCTGCATTGAATTTGGTAAATGATAATAATAATAGTCCTGAATTTATAAATAGAAAGACGAAGATCATCACTATAATTTGTAATAACCCCATTAATTTTAATTCTGATGGGTAAGTTAAATAAAAATTTAGCCTTTGGGAAGTTTTTAATGCTCAATTAATTCAAGGGATATAAAAATAAAAATATCTCTTTGCTAGACTTAATTTGGGTACAAGAGAAGAACTCGGGGACCTTAGACCTTCGGAAGAAATACTTTTCAACGAGCTTGACTTAACACTCCAAATAATGGACAAGACGCGCGGAGACCCCATCAAATAAATAGTCCTTTGGACGATATTCTTCCAAATATTCATCCAGATATGGCAATCTCTTGTAGGAAAGATTTACATACCTGTCCTTATTGCCCTTGCTCTGATTTACCCTGATCTGTATCCGCGCTCCCGGCAGCACCCTTTATCTGTTTTATGTTTACCAAATGAGTGTTCCGGGCAAAGTGTAAATCAGTTCCGGAATAGCGTGTGCAACTCATTTTGGGATTGATGGATTTTTCATTTAGGGAAATGGATTCTTCAAAACGTCCTTGTAGATTCTTCAAGGCAGTTAGTTATTTCTTAATTCTTACAAGAAAGAGTGCCAAATAATCAAAGCAATGCTTCTTGTTGAAGCTAACAAAAAAGGAGGCGAAAGAATTATACAAATGGTTTCTCATTATCATCCCAAAAAGGCCTGAGATACAGCTTATATGTATTTTTCCTAATCCTGAAAACTTCCATATAATCCTCTTCAATGATTATTTGGACTGATGATTCAAACCAGTCCCGCACCTGCATAAATGGTTTCAGCTTTTTTAAGTATTGCTGCTCATTCTGAAGTTGGTCTTCTAATACTAACTCCCTCAGCTTCAAATTAAGATTTGTAAAATTTCCTTTAAAAATCAACTTGCTTTCTGGCATTTCTTGACTTGGAATAGTTCCTGGAGCAAGTTTTACACCCTCATTTACGTCGCCCGAATATCCAGATTGAATGTGCGTCTTTTTCATAACGTAAAAAAGTTGCCGGCAGGAGTTGGAGCAAAAAACTGCCTTTTTACTAATTGCGTTAAATTTCTTGTTGCAATACCCACATTTTTTTATGTTAATATTTCCGGTTTTTGTTTTATAGCTGCTCATAATCAAACGATTTTTTAATATCTGTCTCTGTAATTATCGTCAATTCTATCGTAAATTAACTTATAGGTTTTTCAGTCTTAAAATTTCATCTATAAGATTCACGTTGTAATTTGTGTATCAAATAGTTTGAACAAAACTACCGTCAATTTTTGCCTCAAATTCTATTTCGTGAGATATTATGCAAATACAATGTTTTTAACTTTGAAATGAATGCCCCGAATAACTTGTAAATCAAATTATAAGCATTTAAATTACCCTAAATAATCGTCAATCGAATTTTACACTTCATTTTTCTGAACTTTCCTTTCCTTTATCTTTCATTTGCTATTCGAAGTAAATAGCCACTTTTTCTTCCCATCATTTTATTTTTTGAGCGTGGGGGGTCTGTCAAAATTTTACCCTGGTTTTTGGCTCGGTATATTCCTTCACTAGTTCTTTCTGAAATCCCACGCATATCAAATTCTGCAAATGCTGACAAAATTTGTTAATGCAGTTTTCCTGTTGCCATCGAGAAATCGATATTCTCCCTATAATAATAAAACGAGACCTTCTTTTTTATCATCTCACGATCTCCAGGATAAGTTCGGAGAAACTCCTGTCCCAGCGGTGCAGTTTGTAAACCAAAACCCGTCATACTGCCCGTCTCTGAGTTTGGTGAGTAATTCCACTTTGATAGGCCAGAATTTTCGTGCCCGCATGACCTATGTATAAAACTCCTACTCCAAGCCCTTAATACGGTCAGATTCAGTAAACTGGATTATCTTGTCTTCAATGTTCCGAATCTGGGTCGAGAACCTAACGTAGATCGCCATTTTCATTTTTTTCTTCGGTTTTTTTCTTGTGCAGCCATAGTAGAAGACCAAATCCTGCAGTGATGGCAAAAAAAATAAGAACCCGGCGTGCAGGATTTATGACCGTTGGTGTTGATGAATAGGTTAATTGCATGTCATTTAAGTTTCAGAGTGTCAAAAACGATCCGATAGATGTCATAAATGTTTCTGACCTTTCGTTTCATCCATTTTCCGGACACATCCATGTAATCAATTTCCTTCCCTTGTGTGGATTTGCAAATTTCCTGCATTCTTTGGTTCTCGATGAAAAATCGCAACCGATTTCTGAGATTCCGGTTTTCATTTTTCATCAGATTATAATGGTCACTGACGGTCGTTGACGTGGCCGTCCTTCCATCAATCTTCCGGTTTTCGATATACGCTATTAATGATTCACCTATGTTCACGCCGGACATTTCCTGCCCTTTCAGCCAGAAATTTGAATTTATCTCATTAAGATAGGTAATCCCGCTTTTGTCCTTTATAATATCGATGCCGGCCACTTCCAGACCCATCGCCTTGGCGGCCCTGATGCAAATCACCTGATCCTCAATTGAGAGTTTAACAATCTCCACGGTCTCTACATGGGAGAGATCGGAGCGAAAGTCACCGCGCGGGGCTGTTCGCTTGTAAGCAGCGATAACCTGATTTCCGATAACGATGGCCCGGATGTTCTGACCCCTGGCCTGGATGAATTGCTGAACGATGAAATCCGCCTTGCTCTTAATCAGTCCCTGAATGGTAGAGATGGCTGATTTGCGGGAGTCCATGATCATAACCCCCGCGCCCTGGCTTTCCGAGTTGTATTTTATGATCAGAGGGATTCCACCGACCTTATCGATAAGAAAATCAAGGTCATTGGTAGCTTTCACATAAAGCGTAATTGGTGTTTTTATCCCATGTCGGCTGCAGATCTGAAGGGTATGGAATCTATTAGCTGCTGCCCTGATCCCAGCGGCTGATTGAACGGAGTAGATACCGAGGTTTTCTGTCAGATGTTCCACAATGAATGAGTTGTAGGTGAGATTCTGTCCAATATGGGGAATCACAGCATCGATATCACGGATCGTAATTCGTGAGGCGTTCTTCTTAAGTAGATCGTACAATCGATCATACCCCGCCTCCACATTGCTGATCAGCGGGGAAAAATACCCCGGGTCCAGGACGATCATTTTATGGCCCCGTCTTTGACCGGCTATTAGGATGCTTTGGGTTGCATACGAGTTTGGCGAGCTGTTAAGTATTAGAAGGTTCATCGTGTGTTTGCATTGAAAAAATGTTTGTCGTAAAAATACGGAAATTTCACACGAAAAACATCATAAAAAACTGAAAATCAATATGATAATGCATAACAGCGCAAACCAATGCAACGAATACATCGAAAGTCCCAAATCTTATGATTTAGTATGCAAAACGAGGTAATTCACTGAAAATTGATCAAGTAACCCATGCCAATTTGATGGTGTCTTTACCCGGAATATTAAAAAAAACTTTACTTAATGGCCAGTTTCCGGGTATCTGGCAATTCTTCAGCCTCTTGGTTGGCATAGATCTCGGCAGCCTTTGCCATTTCATCACTGACCAGGGTGTTGAGTATCCGGGCATACTGCTTGGTAGTACGGATACTGGAATGCCCAAGCATTTTTGATACGGCCTCCAGCGAAACATGATGTGTCAGGGTGACGGTTGTGGCAAAGGTGTGACGGGCCATATGCGTGGTGATATTTTTAGTGATCCCGCACACATCAGCAAGCTCCTTCAGGTAAAGATTCATTTTTTGATTGCTTGGAACGGGCAGAAGATTACCCGTTACTTGACAAAGGGGATCTTTCGCATATTTCTCAATGATCTTAAGAGCAGGGTCCAGAAGGGGTATCTCGCAAAGATTTTTGGTCTTTTTCCGGTGAGTACGTATCCATTTTTTACCATTGATACCTAGTATAATATGCTCTGGGGTGAGGGTCTTCACATCTGAAAAGGCAAGACCCGTGAAGCAGCAAAACACAAAAACATCTTTTGCCCGATTAATCCTGGGTATGCTAAAATCCTTGTTAAGGATGGTGGCAAGCTCGGCATCGGTCAAAAACTCCCGCTCAGTTTCTTTTAGCCGAAGGGTCATTTTTAAAAAAGGATCTTTGAAAAGGTAGTCATCGTTGATGGCGATTTTGATGATCTTGTGAAAATTCCGGAGGTATTTGACCGTACTGTTGTTGCCACAATTGCGCACGGTCTTAAAATAATGCTCAAATCCTTGGACGAACTGATGGTTGATTGATTTGACAGGGTATTCCTGCGCTTTATAATTGCGCCGGATATATTGTTTAAGGTGCTTCAGGCAGGTTTCGTACCTCTGAAGCGTTCCCGCTGCAAGATCTTTCCCCACAAGTTCCGCACACTTTTTATTATGCTGGGTAAAAAGCTCGATGATCCCCATGTTCTCTTCGAGTTTTCCCAGGAATGCCTTTTTTAGGTTCTGGGCTGAGATCTCCAGGCCTTTGTCCAGGAGTTCCTGTTTGTGACGGTGCACTTTGCCTTGGAGGTTCGAAAGGTAGGTGTTGATCTGAGAGGCATGGTCGGCCTGTGGTTTGACCTGGGCCTTTGCTGCATTCCATTGATCAGGATTGACGGTGGTATTAGCCGAAAGCTCGATTCTATCTCCACGGACGGTAACGCGAAGGTAAACGGGAGCCTCACCGTTTTTCAGCAGTTTCTTTCTTCTGATAAAGAAGATTACGGAGAATGTGTTTTTGGTATTCATAAGGCAAAAAATTTATGGGTTAAACATAGATATTTTATGGGTTATCCACAAGTGCAAAATGCTGCAAATCAGTGCAATATTTCTAATTCGGTGTAATTTTTGGATAGGGGGAAAGTCCACCGAATTAGCCACTGGCATTTTGCGTTTTTTGGCCTTATTCTGCGTGGGAAAATAAAAAGAGCCCTGAAATTAGGACTGATTTTCAGGGCTTTGCGCTTTTTTGCGCTTTTACAAGCGGAGAAAGAGGGATTCGAACCCCCGGTCCACTTACGCGGACAACGGTTTTCGAGACCGCCCCGATCGACCACTCCGGCATTTCTCCGTATTCTGAAATGGTAGCGCAAAAATAATAAAACTCTGATGAAAGATGTATTTATCCGGTCATTTTTAAACAAGATTCATTTCAGGATGTTAATTATATCATCAATGCTTGAAGCTATTGCTTTGAACCAGCAAGGCATTGAAGGCAAAAACCAAAAAGTAACAGATCAAAAAACGGGGGTGATATTACTACTTCTTCACGTAACATATCAACCTTATATTCGTAAGTGCAAAAACAGCTGATTTTCAGCGGTCTTTGGCAAAACCGTGGCCGTTGAAATGTTGGATGCACTCAAATAAAAGCATAGAAGATATGGAAAAAACAAATTCATCCATTGCGGTCACGGAAGTGATCGATATGTGCTGGCAGACGAGCCGCAACAAGAGTTTCGAGCCCGATACAGAATTTCTCCGGAAATATAATTTTTCCCCGGAACACTGGAAATGTTTTGTTGAGCTGATCAGAGATCTGGATCTGAATGAATCCGGCATCGGTATCCTCCTTGATGAGATCGTATCGGGGAGGTACGTCCTGAAATGCGACAGGCCTGCCAACTAAAGCTGACAGACGCGCAGTCGATCGACTGCCGCTAAGGACAACTTCTTCCAGGCATATTTAAGATCGCTTTACGTATCGGATTTTTTCCGCAGAAAAATTTTCAGAAAGACTTTGCAAATCACAATTAGTGGTTTATATTTGCATCCCCTTTGGGAGCTTAGCTCAGCTGGTTCAGAGCATCCCGACCTTAAAGTCGGGAGGGTTGCTGGATCGAAGGTTAAGTTCGAAAAATAAGATTATATTGGGAGCTTAGCTCAGCTGGTTCAGAGCATCCCGACCTTAAAGTCGGGAGGGTCGCTGGATCGAAGGTTAAGTTCGAAAGATGAGATTATATTGGGAGCTTAGCTCAGCTGGTTCAGAGCATCTGCCTTACAAGCAGAGGGTCACTGGTTCGAATCCAGTAGTTCCCACACCATAAACCCCATAAAAGACTATGGGGTTTTTGTTTTTAAGAGGAGCTTGGCTCAGTTGGTTCAGAGCATCCCGACTTAGTAGTCGGGAGGGTCACTGGTTCGAATCCAGCAGTTCCCAGTACTTTTACAATCGCTGTAATAACACTCTTCAAGTCCCCTCTCTCAGGAGATCTCTGCGTATTCCGTGCATAAATTCCCATCACCATCACAACAACCATAACCACACTCTTCAAGTCCCCTCCCAGGGGATTTAGGGGTATTCCAGGCACCGGTTCCCAGTACCTTTACAAAATCGCTGTAGCCACACTCTTCAAGTCCCCTCCCAGGGGATTTAGGGGTATTATTCAAACGATGAAGCCTCTCCCAATCTCTCCATCACATCCTTCTTTCTCACTGCCACAGCAAAGTCGCTGGTAAACGCAGGTGAAGTGATCGCCATGACTCCGCCGGAATGTGAAAACATTTCATTTTCCAGCACATTGCCTGTCGCCGGGTCTATCCACATAGCCATATATTTTCCGGCAGGAAGATCGAGGTCCAACACTGCCCGTCTCACAGCCTTGTCATCAAGGTCAGTTTTCCTGAGGTAAATAGCATAGCTGACTCCTGTTTCAGACAGGGCACGAGTCGAATAATCATTCCGGTCAAGATCACTGATAACGTCCATATCAGGCTGCATGTTGATAAAATCAAAACTATCTATAAATTGTTTCAGCGTACTAATCATGGAGCGCAGTACGGCACTTTCACTATCTTCAGAACCGCCGTCCGGCGTGGCAGGCGTGAACGACATATCCAGGTTGTTAAACAACCCCCCACCTCCGAGTATAAACTCCCAGGCTTTTACCCTTGCAGGAATGGCCGGCGTAAAACCATCTGTCTCATTGTTCCCGATCACTTTGTTCAGGTCATAGTTCAAATCAACGGCAGATGGATAACTATAATGGAAATTAAATACAGAAACATTGGGCACGGCATCGGTAATTTCCCGGGCGCCGTTTGCAATGTTCTGTGATATCAGATGTATCTTCCCTGAGCCGGATTCTGTATTCCTGATCACTTCCGAAATGTGGTTCATCCAGTCATAGGTTACCAAATCCTGGATATATGGCTCATTGCATATTTCAAAAATCAGGTTATCAAAATCCCTTAGTTCAGTCACTAACTTTTCAACATACGCGTCCTGTACTGCAAGAAGATTGCCGTTATTTATCGTCAGAACCCTCGGACGGGGGACGGTGCCAATGCCATTAATGTTGTTGCCTTCATAGAATGGACTGTACTTCCACATCCGGTCGACATCGTTGCCGGGAGAATTATAATACGGACTGAAAAGCGTCAGTTCAACAACCACTCCTCTCTTACCAGCCTCTTCCATGAAATCCTTTAACCTGTCAAAATAGTGCTGGTCCCATTTTGTGAGATCAAACTTATTGCCGCCATTGACGTATCCGGCTTTGCTGCTTCGTGCCCAGGGACAGATGAATCGGCTGGGAGCAGGGGAGAGCGGCTGATCCGCGTCATATCCGTACCAGCCTGCAAATTCCACATATGGCCCCCCGAAAAGGCGTGTACAATTAAAGCCCTTCGACTGTAATTCATCGAGGTAGGGGATATAATCAAAATCCAGGTTTATAACAGAACCGTAGTGCTCGCCCGATGTGATCAGTATGGTTGGCGCACCCCTGAATGTGAAATAATGAGGATTCTGATCATTCAGCGACACGGGTTCAGATAAATCTATAGGTGCCGCTTTCACCCTTTGATCATCTCTGAGGGATTTTGGAGTGTCTGATTGCTTTTCACAGGATGCCGACATCAGGCTTACACTCAGGAGTATCATCAAGGGGAAGTGTCTCATATCTTAGTTTTTAGTTAAATCAGGTTTACAATTCTAATCCGTCGTTCAGTGTCATGGTAAACTGCTTTCTTACAGAAAAATCTTTTTCGGCAAAGCAAACTACTCTTGCCTTGCCTGCAGGTTTGACAGACAAAAAAATGCATTGAATGCCCCGTTTACCTATGATTTAATGATTTGTAGGTTGTTGACCCGGATGATCTTCCGTGACTTTCGCAAGCACACGGGATAAACAGTTTGAAGAAAGTACAACAACATATTTGCTCCCGATATTCATTCGGGCAAGAAGTCATACACAAGATGATTCAGATCGTACCACAACACGATCCCTCAATCATCTCTTCAACTTGATTGTAATTATTTGTCAGGCTTGTCTCTTCGTAGTATATCTATAACAGGATATTCCCCGAAATAGTATCAAAAAGATGAGTATTTGGTTATCTAATGAACTAAACTAAAACTAACCACCATCTATTTAATGAATGACGACAAGTCGAAGTATTGCAAACCTGGTGTTCCTCTGACCTTTCACTGTAAATTTGCACACATACAATCCATTCTTCACCTTGATTCCGGATTCATCTTTGGTATCCCAGCTGACAGTGTAAGTGTCGGCATCTTGTGAATCGTTAACTAAACAGGTAATTTTCCTGCCTGTCATGTCATAGAGTGAAATATCGATTTGAGATGTTTCTTGCAGCGTGTAAACAATATTAGTGGAATTACTGAAAGGATTGGGGAATACATTGACGGCGAACTCATCCTCAGTGGGACTACCATTCCAAATGCCCACGGCAACCGCTGACGTTTCATTGGAAAATTTAGAATTCACCAGTTCATTGTACGCATAAACCCTGTAAAAGTAGGTTGTTGATTCCTGCAGACCGATGTCACTGTAGCTATTCCCCGGAGAAGAAATATCCGCAATTTCTTCGTATATGCCGGATTCGCTTGTCTTCCTCTCAATCTTAAATCCCTCTTCTTCCCCATGAACATAGGTCCACGAGAGATCGATCTGACTTCCCGACACAACGGTAGCCATGAGATTTCCAGGTGTTTCCAGGAGTGTAGTAACTTCTGATTCATTTGAATAGTAAGAAGACCCCGAATAGTTATAGGCATGTATTCGGTAAACGTATGAAGTTGAAGCCGATAATCCAGAATCAGTATAACTGGTTAGATTAGCTCCGAGATTGGCAATTACGGTATAATCAGGTTCATCCTGCAACCTGCGTTCAATGAAGAATCCGTTCTCATTGTCAGAATTATCATTCCAGGTAATAGTAACAGTGTTAATGGAAGCAGCTGTTGCACTTAATTCAGAAGGTGAAGAGGGAGGCTCTTCAATCACACCCTTATAATTAAAATATCTGTCCACGTTGCTGATCCTAACCTCGTCTATTTCGCCGTCAAAAAGGCCCTTTTCATTGATAATAAACGGAGCAGTGCCGGATTCCCACATACTGGTCAGGGCAGGTGTTACAGCCTCTAGCCGGCCATTCACAAACAAATAGGCAAAATCATCCTCAAAACTTCCATCATCAGGGCCCGGTACAACTACTGCCGCCACATGTGTCCAAGCACTTATTGGGATTTTCCCATAATTAAACGGCGTTGAAAAACTGCCGGAACGTATAAATATTCTACCATAACTCAGTCGAATTTCCACAGATCTCTGTTTACCGAATCGTGCGCCTAGAATTGTTATATCTCCGCTGTACTCTGAATTAGGTTTTATCCATGCTTCCAGAGTAAGCCCTCCTCCGCCAGCCGAATAATTAATGTACCAATCCTTATTACATCTCCCAATGCCGTTCATACCGTCAAAGTTAATTGATGAACCTTCAGGAGAGGGCATCCAACCCGGCGATGGCATTCTTCCGACACCGCCCGACAAGCCTATCGTTTTTGAGCCTGCACTTTCCACAAAAGGATCGCAATAGGCAGAATCGCCACTGCTTTCATCAAAGTGCCATAATCCCCAGGTATAACCGTCAGCCTTAAATCCATCCTTCAGATTACCCAGTGTTGTTGCAAAAGCTTCATTGGAATAATCCGAATTACCGGCACCATTAAATGCAAGTACACGAAAAGTATATACATTGGATTTTGCCAAGCCCTGACTTTGGAAATTTGTTACATTGGCTTCAACGGAAGCGATTTCAACAAATGTCCCCTCTGAGCCTACCTTCCGCTCAATGATAAAATAATCTTCATTATCTGAATTGTCAGACCATTCGAGGTTGATCTGATTACTTGACACGGCCCTTGCAGTCAGATTAGTGGGGGCATCCGGCAGGGTAGTAACAGGGGTTGTTGTACTGGCCTCATCTGCATAGGGAGAATTTCCAGCTCCGTTGTATGCACGCACCCTGTAATAATATGTACTCCCCGAGACTAAACCTGTATTTTCAAATACGGTAACATCCGCTCCAACCACTCCAATCTCTTCATATGCACCACCTGCGCCAATTTTTCTCTCAATTTTAAACCCGCTTTCATTATCTGAATTATCCGTCCATGACAATTCGATCACGCTGCTCAAATTTGCGGTGGCAGTCAGGTTGCCGGGTTCAATCGGTGGAGTTCCTCCACTTGTGGTAAGCATGATATTTTTGAAGTAGCTGTTACCTTCCTTGGTATCACCGTCGTTGGTGAAGAAAAGACAGACCATTTTACCTGTGTAATACTGCCCGATTGGGATGCTAAAATGTTTCCAGTCTGGGCCTGTATAATCATTAAAATCTACTACTCCCCAGGGCTGACTCCCATAAATCATAAAAGTCTTTACATCCTCTTCGATAATATTATCATCCATACCAATCCCATGGACCTCACCTTCTATAGAGCTTCTAAAATCAAACTCGAGCACACTTTCAGAGGTTAAAGTGTATGATAAATCCACTTTCTTCCAGGAATTTCCATCCAGAAAAACAGATTTACCTGCGTTTTGAAATTCATAACCTCCCGTATAATCCTGGTTTTCTCCATATGTGGAGAGTTGACTGAACACCTGCAGTGCGCCGTCAATGTTGACATAAAGGTTTGAACTTATCGCTTCTGTCGTTGCTGATACTTCAATCGAAAACTCCGAATCTCCGGCATCATTATAGGCAACGATGTGATAGTAGTACGTTGTGGATTCACTAAGATCAAAATCAGTATAATTTATAACTCCTCCATTAAGTGTTGCAATCGGAGAATAGCTCCCGTCTGCTCCGGTCTTACGTTCAATTCTGAAACCGGTCTCGTTATCAGAGTTATCTTTCCATGTAAGTTCAATCTGACTGCTTGAAACGGGCGAAGCCACCAGCTCAGTGGGAGTTTCTGGTGGATCCGGTGCAGCAAGGGTAGTTGCCACGGATTCTTCTGAATATTGAGAGTGTCCGCCCTTGTTATAGGCTCTGACATGATAAGAATAGGTGGTGGCTGCAGATGCCAGTCCTGCATCTTTGTAGCTGGTCACAGAACCAGGTACCGCTGCAATTTCATAGTAGTTTTCACCAGACCTTCTCTCAATTTTGAAATACTCAGCATTTCCTGCCGGATAGGTCCACGACAGGTCAATCTCACGTTGAGAAATCGTTGTAGCTATAAAGGAGGAAGGAGCTTCCGGCCTAGTGATGGTTCCACCTCCTCCAACAGCGCTAAGAAAAGCAAACATACAGGTATTCTGTGAGATAGTTTCATTTATGGTATATTCATTTGCCCTGAGAAATTCCCAGCCATCTGAATATCGCCTTTGCTGACCCAGAGAGAACCATTCAGGATACACCTCTTGTGATACTCTGGCCCTGTTTGCTGCCGGTTCGTTGATAAGGCCATATACCGTGATCCCGGGAATGGTACCCTTACCTTCTTTAAAGAAGTGGTACGTATTATGATTTCTTGTACCAATCGGAGGTCTGGCTCCCAGGCCGGTAATGTAAGTCCTGTTGAGCGGGTTCTGCCCAAGCGTATAGTTTGCCATTTCACTGATACCCTCAAGGTATGTTTGGTCTCCCGTAAGCCGGTACATATAAATAAGTGGCTCTGCAAACATTCCCTGTGCTGATGCTCTTCCCCATCCGTAATTTGGAATTGTAACAATAGGGTAGGGCATGGATGCCAGACGCCCCAGCCACTTGTCACATAAATCTGACACAACCTGTGTAAAACCATCAACAATGTCCTGGTCTTTTGGTAGATCCGTTATAAGGTAACTAAAGAAATATGGACCGAAAATTGTAGTTCTGCCACCCAGTACACCGCTTTTATAGGGTTCATCATCAACGGGTGCAGTCAGCAGCCGGTTGGCATACGTCTTAAAAATATCATGATAAGCCTGGTTTTCCGTTGCCAGATAAAGTTGTAAAGCGGCATACATCATAGGAGCATCATACGCTGTAGGCATAGAATTCGCCTGGAGATAATTCCAGGCATCAACAGCCCTCTGAAGTAATTCTGATGCACGGGTTTCATCAAAGGGTTTCAGCATACGGGATGCATAGGCAAATAGCCCTGCTCCGCGGGCAGTGGTCACACCAAATCTTCTATACGTTTTGTAAATTAATTCATCGTTATCAGATGTACTGCCATAGGGTGGGTACGTGTTCGCCTCGGTACCTCCCCGAATCCCGCCATCACTTTCCTGGAGGTATTCCCACACTTTTAATCCCCAGAGGCACTCATCCAGCCAGTCAGGAATCCCATTCCCCGATTCCGGAATATTGTACTGGCCATCTGTAAATGCATCCGGGTATGCCTCATAAGTGGCAAGCATCCAGGAAGGCACCAATGGATGACTATCTCTCCGGTCATAGTCGGCAGCATCATGGTATCCTCCAGCTATAGCCATCTCCGGGCCTCTGGTCGTAATCAGTCCGTCGCCTGATTCAGGTGGGTCGGTTTCCGTGATTTCAACGATATCATGACACACACCATGAGTAAATTCGGTATAGGGCTCTTCAAGAGCTATACCGCAACGCTGATGGAATAAACCCCGGATATTTATATAGGATATCTGGTTAATATAGTCAGGTCCGACACCAAAAGGAAAAGAACATCCATATCCTTCTACCGAGATTACATAGGGACCACCATCAGGAAGTCCGGCAAGGTCTAACCTGTAGGCATACTCCCCAGTTTCATATTCCTTACCAGTGTCATCCCCCCAATAGGTTAATGTTCCGGATTTTATCGTCTCACCCACATCATTAAGAACTTTGTACCCCGGTATTTCAGTCAGGAACCTTGTTCCAAGATCACCCATGAATATACCGAAGTTTGCATATCTTTCTTCTGCCCCACCAAAGTAGCCCACCTGATTGGCATGAACAGATTCACATTGTGTGACCATATCGTTGAAAACCAGCGTATCTATTCCATAAGCGGGGGTCTTAATCGTATACGAGGTTCCATTTGATAAGAGAAATGGCATCCTGAGATACATATGATGCTTATGTGACATTTTCGAAGGTTCCGCTTCCTGATACCATACATAAGTGTATCTTCCCACTTCCGAAGGGGTCACACCGTTGACAGACCAGGAACCTGGTACCTGAGTCGGAATATCCTCACCAAATTCGGTCAATATTTCCACAACAATCACATTGTTATCAGCGGTCCCAATGTGTACCACTTCACCTGCATAGGACATGAAAAAATTTAGTAGCAAAATAGAAATTGTTAGACTCAGATTAGTTAGTTGACTTTTCATTGGTAGTATTTTAATCAGTTAAAGAACACTGTAAAAATTTAAAATAAAGCTGTGGAGAGTTGTATTATACATCAAGGTATCCATATGATTGTCCTCGAGGTGAGCAATATGTTTGAGTCCGGTACATTCTACTAAATGTATATTCTTAAGACACATGAAGGTGCACTAACCCTACCTGCAGAATCAAGAATCGTGGTAAATAAATGGCAGGAAAAATTAGAGAAGATAAAATTCCTCTACTATTTTTTGTGTAATACAGGGAACTCCGAAATTCACATTTTCTCTGACCAGATTTTATTCTCTGACTTGTTTTACAGTATCTTCTTCATTTTTTCAGACTTCCCCAAGGCGTATACCTTTTGCTTCTTAATTTTAACTATAATCAGTAACCTTAAAATATTCGATGAGTTAACTATGGTTCATCCCAGATCAGGGAAAACTGGATTTTAAGAAACTGAAGAAACAATAATTATGGAACAGACAGACTTATTAAAGTAGAAACCCAAGGCTAAAATTGCGAAAGTTTCCGCTTTGCCGCCGATAATCCAAATAAATGAAACAGAGATTGTTTGTCCCCATTAGCTTTCAGAGAAGGCATAACTTCCCATTTCACGGGCAGCTTTGTATAAAATAGACTTTTCGAAATAAAATTGTTAGTTTGCACGCCAGAAGGAATTGATCAGCGTAAAAAAAATTAATGGCAAACGAACAATCCAGATTGAAACCTGACTTCCCGGAATGGGATATCCTGAGCTTTGAAAAGCTTTTCAGGAAATACCATGGTAGTCTGGTAATGTTCGCAAATAAATTTACTTCCGATATCAAGGATGCTCAGGATATTGTCCAGGAAGTTTTTCTGGTGTTATTGGATAAACCCGGTCAAATACATTCATCGCCTGGTTCTTACCTTTTCACAGCCGTTAGGAACAGATGTCTTAACTTAATACGACAGAGGAATGCCAGTTTTAAAGTAAGAGATGAGCTGACACGTCGCATAGCAGAGTATGAGAAGTCCGTTTTCCTTCATGAGGAGGATCCGATGAAGAGCTTGCTGGAAAAAGATCTGGAAGAAATAATTTCAACCTTATTGGACCAGCTTCCTGAAAGATGCAGAACAATTTTTCTTCTAAGCAGGAACGATTTCCTGAAGAACAAAGAAATTTCTGAGAAACTGGGGATATCTGTTAAGGCGGTTGAAAAACAAATTACCAAGGCCATTTCCTTTTTAAGAAAAGAATTACAGGAATATTATCTCTTTCTTCTTATTGGATTTATATCTAATATTTTTTTTAGTAACCCGGGGTAGGGTTGCATGGCTCCCATGTGTCTTTATATTGACAAACAAGGACAAAAATGGCCATTGAACAGAAAATCTATGAGATTATCATTAGATATTTTGACGGGACGCTGAATGAAAAAGAGGAAAAAGAATTGATCCTCTGGCTCGAGCTTTCACCTGAAAATCAAAAAACATTTGTATGGATTAAAGATATCTGGGAAACTTCCCGGTTAAATAAGACTGAGTTGGCAGCTACTGAAAATGAATGGATAAGACTCCGTGAAAAGATTCTTTCCCGTTCCAGAAACGCTGCAAGGACAAAATTGATTCGGTTGCGAACATGGCAGGGTGCAGCAGCCATCCTTATTCTTGCTTTAATCGTCAGCCTTTTTATCTCCAGTCCCTTCACCGGTCGCAAACAATACTACTACGCTTTTGCTCCTAAAGGATCCATTTCACAAGTTATGTTCCCGGATGGGACAAATATCTTCATAAATGCCGGTTCCAAATTAAAATATAAACCTGATGATGGAAGGTCGAAACGGGAAGTGTACCTTGACGGGGAAGCATATTTCGAAGTTGCCAAAGATAAAAGAAGACCTTTTGTTGTTCACACCCCCTGTTATGATGTAAATGTTACCGGAACTAAATTCAATGTAAAAGCCTATCAGCAGGACGACAAGGTTATGACTACTCTTGAGGAAGGTTCGGTAAGGATCACTTCAGCAGGTAGTGTGCATTTACCAAAGGAATATCTCCTCAGTCCCGGGGAACAAATCACCTTTACTAAAAGTGAGAATACCGTAGTGAAATTGAAGGTGAATCCGGTTTATTTTGTTTCATGGAAAGATAACAAACTGATATTTCTGAACATGGACTTCAGGGAACTGCTGGTATTAATGGAGAGGAAATATGGTGTGAATATAAAAGTAGAAGAAAAGGATATACTTGACTATCACTACACAGGAACCATCAGAAATGAATCTGTCCTTGAGATGCTTGATATTATCAAATATACTTTACCATTGGACTACCGCATTGAAGGCCAGGAAATAATAATATTCAAATCAAAATAAGGGAAATGCCTATGAAAAATAATATTGATAAGCGTCAATAAAAAAAATAGCAGGAAAGATGAGCCTTCCTGCTATCCGAAAGATAAACGGTGCGTCAACACCATTTTACCCAACAAAACTATCAAATATATGAAAAATTATGTTTCCATTCATTTTCATTATCTATTGTTTCAATCAAGAATAATTAAAATAATGAAACTAACAACACTACTGCTATTCACATCTTTTATGACGATTTCCGCATCAATTTTCTCTCAGTCATCAGAAATCAGGCTGAACTACAAGGATGCGAAAGTCGCAGATATTCTCTCCGAGATTGAGAACCAAAGCAATTACAGGTTCTTCTATCAGAACGAACAGATCAATGTAAATCGGCAGACAAGTGTCAATATAAGGGAAAAGGATATACTCAAAATCCTGGATCATCTGTTCCGTGGTGAGAATGTGAGCTACAAAATATTTGATGATAACCTCATCCTTTTGCTGAATAAAAGGATTACTTCTGAAATTCCTGTTGACCAGAACCTGGCTGCCGTGCAACCCCGGGAAGTTTCAGGCAAGGTTACAGACAGAGAAGGAAATCCCATGATTGGGGTAACTGTCGTGGAAAAAGGAACTACCAATGGAACCATTACAAATGTAGGCGGGAATTATTCCCTGGAAACAAAACCGGGCAATGTTACCCTTGTATTCTCGTCGGTGGGGATGAAAACCTTAGAATTTACTGTAAGTAATGAGACGACTGTTGATATCGTTATGGAGGAGGATATTATTGGACTTGAAGAAGTCGTGGCAATAGGATACGGAACATTAAAAAAGAGTGACCTCACAGGTTCAATTTCGCAGATCGATCCGACGAGAATGGAACAAAAACTTACATCAAACCCTACTGATATACTAAGAAACAGTATTGCAGGTTTATATATCCCCCTATCTTCTGATCCGAAAGGAAGTGTTAATATGTCAGAAGTTCTTATCAGGGGATCTAATTCACTCACTGCATCCAATTCACCGTTGATCGTACTTGACGGGATGATCTATGAAGGGGATCTGGCCAACATAAGTTCTGCTGATATTGAAAGGATTGATGTGATGAAGGATGCCAGTTCGGCCGCGATTTACGGTTCCAGGTCTGCAAACGGAGTTATCCTGATTACTACCAAAAAGGGAAAAAGTGGAATTCCATCGATTAATTTCAGGCACACAACAGGGTTTGCCACGCCATCTTTTTTGAGGCCGGTCCAGGATCCGGAAGGTTATATTGAAATGAGGCAGAAACTTTATTCAGATTATATAGGTGTAAGAACGAAAAACCCCGGTTATTATTCTAATCCTGATAATCTGCCGGATGGAGTAAGCCTTAAAGACTGGATGAAATATAGTTCCTCTTCGGGGGACCCCGTGGAAGTATGGCTCAGGAGATTGCATTTCCAGGACATAGAAGTTAAAAACTACCTGGCAGGAAAAACAGTAAACTGGGGCGATGAAGTTTTCCAAACAGGATTGAGAGAGGAGGATCAGATTAGCGTGTCTGGTGGAACGGAGAACATTAAATATTACTGGTCCGCAAATTATACAGATAATGAAGGATTTGTAGTAGGGGAAGAATACAAGAGCATCAGATCAAGGCTCAACCTTGAAAGCAAGATCGCTAAATTTCTGACTATCGGACTCAATTCCCAGTTTGCCCTTAAGGATGAAAGCAGTATTCCCGTTGACTGGACAGCTTATTATTTTGCATCACCCTATGGATCAATTTACGAAGAAGACGGAGAGACACTGCGGTATTTTGTTCAGGATTACAGTGTGGCCAGGAATCCGTTCATCAATATGACCTATAATAAGAGGTTTTTAAAGTATAATGATTTGAACGCCAAATTATATGCGATTATTGATCTTCCATTTGGATTTACTTATCAGGTAAACGCAATCAACAACTTTTCCTTTAATCGTTTTTTTGAACACCAGAGTTCTGAAAGTCCCAGCAACAGCAGCATGGGATACGCGGGTCGTTTTAATTCTTCATCCTATTCCTGGACACTGGACAATATACTAAAATGGGAAAAGACATTTGGTAAGCATGCTTTCGATTTGACGCTGATGACCAATGGTGAGAAATACCAGTACTGGAGCAGTGAAATGACCAATATATTATTTTTTCCCACAGACTATCTCGGTTACCATGCAATGAATATCGGAAAAAGCCCGACCGTGAATAGTGATGATCAGGTATATACCAGAAGTGCAATGCTTGCACGGCTAAATTATAATTATCAGTCAAAATATTACCTGACATTGGCAATGCGGCAGGATGGCTATTCTGCGTTCGGGCAAGATAATCCCTTTGCAGTATTCCCAACGGCAGCTGTTGCCTGGAAGATCTCAGAAGAGAAATTTTTCTCGTTTGATCCAGTAAATTATCTTAAACTCAGGTTTTCCTGGGGTGCAAATGGAAATTCAGCTATCGGATATTACTCTGCCCTGGCAACCATGGATAGTGGGAAATACCTTTACAGTAACTACACCACTGGAGCTGCTTATACTACACCGTTGCTTCGGCTGATGAAAATGGCCAATTCAGAATTGCAGTGGGAAAAAACCACAGCAATGAACCTGGGTGTTGATTTTGGTCTTTTTGGTAACCGGGTCAACGGATCGTTGGATGGCTATCGTTCCATTACTACTGATCTACTGATAAGCAGAAGCCTGCCAACAATTACAGGATATAGCTCCGTGATGTCAAACCTTGGCAGGGTGGATAACCAGGGTATTGAGCTTATGCTGAACACCGTTAACATTGAAAAAGGTCAGAGATTTATCTGGAGGTCGGGATTTAACCTGTCTTTCAATAAGAATAAGATTGTTTCCCTGTACGGTGATTTTGTGGATGTTCTCAACGATCAGAATCAGGTCATAGGTCGGAAGGAAGTGGATGATTATAACAATAGATGGTTTATCGGGGAATCTATCGATGCTATCTGGGATTACAAATCAAATGGTGTCTGGCAGGAGGAGGAAGCTGACCTTGCCTATGCCTATGGTGGTTACCATCCTGGTGAATTTAAAATGGTTGATGTCAATTCGGATACGCTTTATACGGATCTTGAAGATAAACAAATACTGGGACTGTCGAAAGCTCCTTTCAGGTGGTATCTTAATAATGAATTTGTGTTTTTTAAAGATTTCTCCCTTTCATTTTCACTGAGCGGCCAAATGGGATTTATGGGGAATTTTGTAGAATCGGCGGGTAGTGATAATTTCAATGCGTATGTGATGCCCTACTGGACCCCTGAAAACAGGAGTAATGTGAATCCAAGAATGGGAGGTGATTATGAAGGTGCCGTAAGGGGAACCAATTACATAAGGATGGATTTCATTCGGTTAAACGATTTGTCCTTCGGGTATAATTTCCCTTCATCCGTCTCCAGAAAATTTCACCTGAATAATCTTAAGATCTATACCAGCATAAATAATGTCTTTGTCATTTCGAAATGGCCGGGTTGGGATCCGGAATTCCCCGGAAGGCCGGTTCCACGTTATTATAATATTGGTGCATCTATTGACTTATAGCCAGAAAATATGAATATCATGAAAACAAACCGAAAATATAAATATATAGTTTCAATTTTACTTTTTGTTGCAGTCACAAGCTGTAATAAGGACTTTTTGAAACCAGAACCACTTTCATTTTTCTCCCCCGAAAATGTCCTAATGTCGCAAGAGGGCATGGAGTCTCTTCTGACTGCCTGTGAGGAAATTTTCAGGACAGACTATAACAGACCCTGGGTCAGGGTGGAATACATTTTCTCCGATATCGCTCTGCCGGTCTCGACGGACCTGATAGATCTGAATGCCAATGTTTATCCCGAGTCGGAGGCATTATTCGGCGGATGGTACAATATTGGCAATTACTGGGAAGGCTGGTACAATGTAATCAAGTATTCCAACATGATCATAGGCAGGATGAAGGATGCAGAGATAACCAGTGAGGAAGTGAAAAATGCACTGCTGGGAAAAGCTTGCTTTTACAGATCACGGGCATATTACCGGCTAACCCATCAATTTGGCGATGTTCCGCTGATCCTTGATGAAGTAAAATCACCCAAACTTGATTTCTACACCTATACCAGGGAAAGCATCCTGAGAAAAATGAAAGACGACCTGGATCAATATGCCAGGTATATACCGGAACAGGCTCCTCATGGCACTGCGAATAAGGATGCTGCCTATCATTTACTGACAAAGATAAACCTTGCTCTGGGTGAATTTGATGACGCCATTGAATCGGCGACGGTAGTCATTGACGGAGGTACTCATTATCTTATGACCTCCAGGTTTGGTAAGTTTAAAAAGCAGGATAAGATCACTGATGGTTTCATGGCTTACACAAATGGTGGTGAGGTTGATCTGGATGTTATCTGGGACCTTAACTGGTATGAAAATATCACGGCAGCTGAAAACAAGGAAGCATTATTTACAGTAATCGACAGATTAAATATTGAAGGGAATGATGATGCCCTTGTTGACGAATGGAACATACTCTACAGGTCAGGAATGCGTAATATGAGGAATTGTACTCCTGCCTGGAGCAGGTCAGGTATAATTTTAACTCCATCCGGAATTCCGGGGATGATGGCCAATGATGATGAATTGGGAATGCTGAGAACGATCGGAGCCGGTGAGGGTTATCTTAGAGGATCCAACTGGATGAATTATGGGATTTGGGATGATACGAAAGACCTTCGTCATAAACAACCAAACTGGTGGCGTATGACGGACCTGGTTTACAACAACGGCGCTCTACTTGGAACAGCAGATTCCATATATTACGGTCAGCATCTTACCATGGATGACCGGCCTGATGGAATTGATTCCATCCGTTGCTGGGCTCCCTTCTTCAGTAAGTTCCTTACTAAAGATGACAGGGCCACTCCAAACGGGATAAACCAGGACTGGTATGTTTACCGGATTGCTGAAACCTACCTCCTGAGAGCCGAAGCCTATTTCTGGAAAGATCAGCCTGACCAGGCAGCGGCAGATATCAATGTTGTTAGAGCCCGGGCAAATTGCGACCCGATAAATGAATCTGATGTGGATCTCGGAAGGATCCTGGATGAACGGGCCAAGGAATTATACATGGAAGAACCCCGTAAATGTGAACTTACAAGAATTTCTTATCTCCTGACCAAGACCGGGAAATCATATAATGGGAAAACTTACTCACTAAGTAATTTCTCGACATCAAATTTCTTCTATGACAGGATAATTGAGAAAAATAACTTTTATCGCGATGCGATCCCGGAGTTTCTTGCTACACATACAATTTCACCCTATCACGTTTTATGGCCTATTCCTGCCAATGCAATCATCACAAATACGTTAGGACATATTAATCAGAATCCGGGTTACAGCGGAAGTGATTCAAACATTGCTCCTCTTGTTTATCCGGACGATTATCAATCGGAGAAGTAGTTTCATGTTAGTACGACTGCCAGTCCCGTGAGCCTTTGACAACGGGGCTGGCTTTCTTTAAATTCATTGAACTCACAGGTTACTTTTGCAAAATTACCGTCCCCTTTAGATGACTCATTAATATCGACAGGAGATACTTACTGCATCCAGATATCAGAAACGTCAGATTGCAAATCTGTAAAGAGAAGCATTATCTGTGATACAGGAGAAGATGGAAATATTGATACTCAGGACAGGTATTTTGACTGATAACCCAAAATTAAAATTTATGACAATTTTATCGACCATCAGATCAGTATATAAATTAAAGGCTGTATTTCTTTGCGGTCTGATTATAATAATTGGAGCAACATCCTGTAAACAGGTGAAAAAAGGTTCTTTTTATATGGAAGAATATGTAAAAGATCCTTTTGCCAGTGAAAATTCATTTAAGGACAAGGAATATATTCATCACGAAATGCCTGCTTTTTCAATATCCAGGGATTCCCTGCCACATCCTGTTTGGGAGGGTCATCAGGATGTTATCGATTGTTACTGGAAAACATGGGAAATCGCTTTCAGAAATCTCCGGAGCCCTCAAAAAGGCAGTGGTTTTGTATCCAATTATGTTACTACCGGATTTAACGACCATATCTTTATGTGGGGACATGTATTCATGCAAATGTACTGGAAATATGCAGCCAGGATTTTCCCTTACCAGGAATCACTCGATAACTTTTATGCTGCGCAGCATCCAGATGGATATATCAGTCGTGAAATTAGCGAAATAGACGGTTCGGAACAGTTCTCCAGGTTCGACCTGTCCAGTACAGGTCCTAATATATTCCCATGGGCTGAATGGACCTATTTCCTGATCTCCGGGGACACAACAAGACTACGGAAAGTATTCCCCGTCCTTGTGGCCAACAAACAGTGGGTCATGAAAAACAGAACCTGGCAGAATGGGACCTATTTTGCCAATGGATGGAGTTCAGGGATGGATAATCAACCACGATTACCTGAAGGTTGTTCCATGCAGTTTGACCATGGCCATATGTCATGGATAGACATCACACTTGAACAGATTTTTATGGATGATATTCTTTTGAAAATAGCGGATGTCATTTCACGGAGAGAAGAAATAAAAAGCATAGAAAGTGAAAGAGCCCTACTGGAAACTTATGTTAACAGGAACATGTGGAATGAAAATATTAGCTTTTATGTTGACCAGTTCCGGGATGGCGGCATCTCGGATGTTAAATCGATCGGAGCATACTGGGCTCTGCTTGCAGGTATCGTTCCCCAAGACAAGGAAGAAGCATTTTGCAGACACCTGGAGGATCCGGGGGAATTTGCCAGGCCTCACCGTATTCCAAGTATTTCTGCAGATACTCCTGGTTACAAGGATTTTGGTGATTATTGGAGAGGAGGGGTGTGGTGCATTACCAATTATATGGTATTGAAAGGATTACTGGAGGTCAACAGAGATTCACTTGCACATGAGATTGCCATGAATCATATTGAAAAGATAGTGGAAAGATACCTTGAAACCGGAACAATCTGGGAAAATTATGCACCTGAAACCGGCGTATTGCCTAAAAACAGCAGAAAAGATTTTGTCGGGTTCTCCGGGGTGTCACCCATTTCAATATTTCTTGAAAATATCATTGGTATACGGGCTGATGTGCCTAATAACCAGCTTATCTGGGATGTCAGGTTAACGGAGGAGCATGGTATCCTCCAATATCCGTTTGGTAAAAAAGGGATCATCCACCTGGTCTGCAAACATAGAAATAGTGCTAACGAAGAACCGGAGATTACCATTTCATCGAATATTCCTTTAGAACTGAAGGTGTATTGGGCCGGAGGAGAGAAAATAATAAAAGTTGAGGGCTGAGATTTGGAAGGATTTCTTAACAGGAAAATAGACGGTTATGTTTACATCTTAAAAGAACCACTCAATGAATTTTAAGGTTATGTTGTGGTTTTTAAATAATATGTACTGCCTGTTGATCGCCGTACAGCTGTTTTTTTCATGCCCTGTTTCTGCACAGGTTGATGGGAACAACCTTACCATAATTATCCGCCAGGATGGTGACGAATCTCCACCTTCAGCCTGGATACAGATAGATTCAGAAAACGAAAAAAACATCCATGGCTGGTACAGTGGAAAGCAGCATGCCGGATTTCCGGCATTCTCGCATGAAAATCTGTCTGTGCCACCCGGTGAATTAACCATTAAAGCATGGAACAGGGAATGCAAACCTCTGGAGAAGAAATTCCGGATAAAGGAAGGGCAGCAAAAGACTGTAATTTTAAAAATGAAGCGTGTTATCGATATTCACAAATTGGGTTATTACTCATTTGATAGTCACAATCATCTGAACGGTTACGAAGAAAAAAACCGCCCCCCATACCTGTATCCATATTGTGCAGCCCTTGGGATCGACCATCTGGATATCTGTCAGGGGTGGTTGTTTGGTCTTCGCATGCCTGTAAGCTACGATTCGATCATTCATTACCTGAAGTCGATTTCAACGGATCATCTTGACATCAGGTTCGGTTCTGAAACACCGAAACTGCGATATGGACACACCTGGACCATTAATCATCCGGGATTAAAAGAACCGTTCAATGATTATTTGAAATGGCATGATGCCTCGTATTTCAATGCTATTCAACAAGCAAGTGATTCATTTGATCTGAGGACTTCGCTGCATCCATCCTGGCACCCTCCATTTATTGACAGGGCAAGGTACAGGAAAAAGGGCGGTTTCACTGTGGCTGCACACCCTACCAGGTGGTGGCATACGGGAGTTAATGAACAATACCCGGCAACCAACATCTCTGCTGACCTGGCATTCGACCTTCTGACCATCCGGTCATATGACGGCATTGTGGTTATGGGGGACGAGAAAGACCACATCTTTTACCAGAATCTCTGGTTCCATCTGTTGAATCTGGGGTATCGCTTGGTTCCCCTTGCAGAATCGGATGGGAATGTTGACAGGGGTAGCCTTGGATACAAAGCTCTCAGTTATGTCAGCACGGGAGAGGCTGAATACAACTATTCTTCATTTCTTCGGCATATAAAACTGGGACATGTTATGTTATCAGGGAAAGCTTTGATGTTCCTTTCGATAGATGATGGTCTGCCACCAGGTTCGGAAATTATAGCTGATGGTAAGGAACATAACATCAGGGTAAAAGTCTGCAGTGAACCTTTTCCGGATGAATATGTATCCTATCTTGTTCTTTACAGGAATGGCAAGGTGGAAGAAATAGTTGATCTGAGGCAAAGAAAAAGTCGTGAAGTGGATCACACATTCTGTATATCAGAAAACGAAACCTCCTGGTATGTGGTCAAGTCATACGGTAAGGTTTACCCAAAGGATACGCTGCAATTTGATGTAATGGCCTATGCAGAGCATTGCTTGCTTCATCCAGACCAGGATTTTAAGAAAAATACGGGTGTAAGTATGACTTCTCCGGTATATTTCAATGCGAAGGAACGGATCCCTGTAAAACCTCTTATTTCAAAGATAAATGTACATTTTGTCGATGGAAACAACCTGCCGGTAAAAGGAATAAAGACAGAGATCTGGAATATCGACGAGAAAATCGGAGAATTGGAATCCAATAATTCAGGTACGTTGAGAATAAATGCACCCGCAACCATAGATCTCAGGTATCAGAAACATGACGGAACGGTCGTGCAAAAATGGCTTTTTTACGAGTGCCCTCCATTACTCAACCTGATTGAAGATACATATACGGTTTCCTGGGCCAGGAAATATCCTGGAATTCCTGGTGGTTTTATACCCTGGGAGGCATTCCATTATGACGAAACCCGGAAGATACTGGAGGAGGTTAACTGGACAATAAATATAGATGATTAGAATCATCTTTCATTATCCAGACTAAAACCCCCCGAGGGGATTTAGCTACTCATTTTCACTACCCTCCGCTCCCCCCGGCCCCTGAAAGGGGAGACCCCCCGCACACTCTCTTGTTAAGGACTTCACCGTAACCATGGACGTAACCATGGCTACTATAATTTAATGCCTCCGGCATGGAAGAATTGATTCTACCGGCAACCCCGGAACCACTCATTTTCACTACCCTCCGCTCCCCCCGGCCCCTGAAAGGGGAGACCCCCCGCACACTCTCTGGTTAAGGACTTCATCGTAACCATGGACGTAACCATGGCTACTATAATTAAAAACCTCCGGCATGGAAGAAATATTACTACATGCTCTCACCTTCTCACCCTCACTCACCCGTCCTACCTGTCTCTTCATCACTTCATCACTTCATCACTTCATAACTCCATAACTTCCTCCCTCCTAACAGATTAAATGATCAAGAATCGGATAATTCGTCTCCATCTCAATGGTGAACTTCAGCATACGCTGCATGTGCTCATTGACGACTTCCCTGTAATCGGGATTGTAAGCCAGGTTAGTAAGTTCGTCGGGATCGTTTATCATGTCGAACAACTCATGATCCCCTTCCAGACGATAAACATATTTATATTGTTTGGTACGGATCATTTTCGACCGGATCATACTTTCGGGAAAATCGACCACGACCTGCTGTTTCGGGGAATGAATATTCGGATCGGGCCGGAGGGTGGCATCCTTCTCAACACCTCCCTGGCTGAAAACAGCATCTTTGTGTTCGGTGGTTTTGCCTTCGATGAGCGGAAGTAGAGACTTTCCCTGCACCCATACCGGGACGTCGATCCCCATAAGTTCCATGATGGTTGGAACGATATCGACAAATTCCACCAGGTTTTCAATCTTTTTCCCTGCGGGCAGCGAACCCGGCAATCTCATGATCAGCGGTACACGAGTGATCTCATCATAGAAAAATGTATCCCACTTCTCATAACAGTTCCTTTCGCCGTTTGAGTCCCCATGGTCGGCGCTGTAAATGATCAGGGTATTATCTTTCAGTCCCAGGCGATCCACTTCATCGATGATCTGCTTCACCTTTGAATCGGCAAATTCCACGCACGTGTAGTAGGCTCTTCGGATGCGTTTCCGTTCGAGGTCGGTGACATGTTCAAGATCAAAACTCTTTCTCTTGCACTGTTCCACCGACGGCACCTTATCCAGCGGTTGTACTTTTGGGGCAGGGATTCTGTCAAGAGGGATCTTGTATGCTGGCATTTTTGTATATTCTACATAGGGCGGATGGGGTTTGCCGATATCGACAAGTGCAAAGAAAGGCTCGTCTTTATAAGTATTGAGAAATTCCTTCGTCCAGTCAACACACAAAGAGTCGGGAAGTTTATTGTAATCAAGATCTTCCTTGGTTTTACCAATGAGGTACATTTTCCTGAGGTCCGGATCATCGGTCTTATCAAAGGCGTCGGGCTGGTTTTTCCATTCTGGACTATCCCATTTGGAAGTCATATCGAACCAGACCTTGTGCAGGTTCCAGTCAACAAGATGGTTTTTACCTAGCAGGCAGGTCTTATAACCATTATCCTTCAGGAGTTTAACGATATTGGGTTCATCAGCCCGCAAGGTAAAATCTCTGTTTTTCGGAACATCTTTGTTCGGCGTGTAATACTTCCGCCCGGTAAGGGTCCGGTGACCTTCCACGTGGGCATAGCGACCGGTGACCATAATGCAGCGTGAAGGTACGCTTTTCGGCATCTGAACATAAGCATGGTTGAAAGTTGTGCCTTCCTTCGCCATCTGCTCCGCACCCGGAAGTGTAGTGTGAGGATTGCCGTACACGCTCATAGCCTTGGTATTCATCTCGTCGCAGGTAATCCAGATCACATTCATTTTCCGTTTGATGTTCACCTTTTGCTCGGGGAACTCTGGCTGAAGCTCCAGGGGATTGATTTTTTCTGCGGCAAAGGAAGGTGCAGCGGAAACAAACAGGCCTCCGGCAGCCACTTTTTTAAGAAATGTGCGTCTTGAATTGGACATTTTAGCTTAGGTTTGGTTAGATGATATCAGGCAGGCAGGTTTATTGCCGGTTCTATTCTCAAAAATAACAAACTGGATGGATTGGGGATGTTGTTTTAACCAGGAATTTTATATTTTATAATGATTCTGTGCAAGGACGTTGCATGCGACGTTTTTTTGAAACTGAAAAATTTTACATTGACGTCAAAAACCCTTTAATTTGCTTTACAGAAACACCAACTACCATTAATATCAACCAATCCAACGGAAATGAAAAACAAAATCATTCTTTGCACCCTTATTACCCTGATGTTCACGGGATTTTCCGGGCTTTACGCTCAGATCATGAGCGCTCCACAGATCAGTGATGATCACAGAGTTACCTTTCATGCGTATGCGCCCGGCGCCAACGAAGTGAAGGTGATAAACCTGAGTGATGAAAATGCCCTGGGTGCTAAAGAGTATGAAATGACAAAGGATACCGCCGGGAACTGGACGGTTACTACCATGCCGTGCAGGCCGGGACTTCATTATTATGAACTTAGCGTCGACGGCTTCCGGGGTGCCGATCCGTCTGCTCCGTCATACTTTGGATGGGGAAAGTGGACCAGTATGATTGAAGTACCCGGGGATGAGGATTTTTATCTGCCAAAGGATGTTCCTCACGGGGAGGTCCGTTACCACTGGTATCATTCCACCACTACCGGAGCATTCCGCAAATGCCTGGTATACACACCTCCGGGATATGACAAGAATACTGCTGAGCGGTACCCGGTTCTGTACCTTCAACATGGCGCCGGCGAAAGTGAACTGGGCTGGACCATGCAGGGGAAGGTAAACTTAATTATGGATAACCTGCTCGCCTCCGGCAAAGTCAAACCGATGATCATCGTCATGGACAACGGATATGCAGCGAAGGCCGGGTCAGAAAATCCGGAGCGGCCAAATGGCAGAAACAATGCGTTTGAATCACTCGTCATCAATGAGCTTATACCCATGATAGACAACAGTTACCGAACGATTAACAATCCTGATAGCCGCGCCATTGCCGGACTCTCCATGGGTGCCGGCCAGGCATTGTCCATCGGACTTACCCACCCGGAGATGTTTCATTGGGTAGGCGCTTTCAGCGGTGGCGGACGGCGTTTAGATCCTGCGACATCATACAACGGAGTTTTCAGTGACCCAAAGAAGTTCAATAAAACCTATCATCTCCTGTGGCTGGGCTGCGGACAGGCCGATAACGGCTATGAATCCGTGAAGACATTTCATGAGAGCCTCGACGAAAATGGCGTTAAAAATACCTGGTATGAAAGTCCGGGTTCACATGAATGGCAGGTTTGGCGGCACCATATTTACGCCTATTCTCAAATGCTGTTCAGATAGAAAGTATGCGTAAAAATTTAACACTAGTTGTGTGTCTTTTGTGGAATCATTTCCACATCACGGAAATTGTTTGAACCAGGACACTTTTGTGTTAAATGCTGATTCACTGAACATAGCAAATTTTCTACGATCTGTCTTACTCGGGCATGGTATTTTCATTCTAACGGTTCTGAACGTTTTTTATATCTTTAACTGTTTAAAACCTGAGTCATGGTATATCATGGAGTTCATTTCATGGGAATGGGATGCAGCTGGTTTCTGGGCGCCTTCGTAATTATTATTGTAGTCATTCTCGTTATTGTAGGGATCAATCGCCGGACAGGTGCGGAGCAGTATAAAACTGACAACGCCATGGAGATCCTTCGTGAAAGATATGCCCGTGGAGAGATTTCTAAGGAAGAGTTTGAAGAACGGAAAAAGACATTGACCTGATACGACTCAACGATAAAAGGTTGCCTCTGAAGATAAATTAATCGCTGTAACAACCCATAGGAGACCTGGTAATTTCCTGCTGACCATCCCGGAACTAATCCAGGTGCGTATTCAGGCGACAGGTCATAGATTCGATTAATTTAATTTTTCTTCTTCACGAGACAACCTTATCTGGAAAAGTAACAATGTTTGTTACATTACAGTTTTGTGCTTTCAGTGAGAGAGCAGCCTTTTTTTATTAACACACTCTTTAGATGAGTGAAGTTTTCCTTGTCGAGCGGTTGTGTTGCATCTTCGATCAGCCAGGTTTTAAAGCCTTCCTTAACGGCATCCAGGGCTGAATAGTATACACAGATATCCCCGGCCAGTCCGCACAAGAATACATCAATAACGTCTTTTTCCCTGAGGTAACCCGCAAGGCCTGTGGACTTTAGATGGCCGTTGTCATAGAATCCGCTGTAGCTGTCTATCCCGGTGTTCATCCCCTTCCTGAATATGGCCTCCGCCATGTTAAAATTGAGACCATCCGGGAACATGGCGCCTTTCGTGCCCTGCACGCAATGGTCGGGCCAGAGGATCTGTTCGATGTCTCCCACCATGATCCGGTCACCGGCTTTATGGCCGGGATGGCTGCTCGCGAAACTCTTATGATCGACTGGGTGCCAGTCCTGTGTTGCAACGACCAGGTCGAATTTCCCTGATATCTTATTCACCACGTCGATGATCCGGTCACCTCCCGGTACCGGCAGCGAACCGCCGGGCAGGAAATCATTCTGTATGTCGATCATGATGAGTGCCTTCATGGGTTAGTCCTGTATTTGTCTATCAGCGAGGTTTTAAGATCTTTCAGTTTTTCGCTGACTCCTATTTTATAAACATGCGGATAGTCAAATCGTTTGAATTCATCGGGTAAAAGTGACAGCCGGCCTGCCGACCAGGAAGCGATTTCGGCGAGGGAAGTTGTGGCATGCAAAATTTTTCCGTTAGCCATGACCTTTTGCAGTAAAGGTTCTTTCTTCAGGTGCCTGATATGAAGTGATTTATGGGCTTCAAACGGATGATACATAACCTCAGGTTCTTCTTCGCCTTCAAGGATGACGACATCTCCGCCATAAAAATTGTCATCACTGTTCAAAAGGCGAAGTACCTGCTTTTGTCCCGGAAGCGTAATTTTACTGAGGTTTTCTGATATTTTCAGCCGTGCCTGGCCGTCCGAAGCTGCCAGCTTGTAAACGCCATCGAGGGCGGCATCAGGTTCGCCGGTTACAAGGCTGGTACCCACGCCAAAGATGTCGATGGGTGCACGCTGGTCCCTCAGGCTTTTGATCAGGTATTCATCAAGCTGGTTTGAAGCCACGATTTTTACTTCCCTGAAGCCGGCATCATTGAGCATTTTCCGGGCTTTCTTGGCCAGGTAAGCGAGATCGCCGCTATCAAGTCGTATGGCCTGGAGATGGTGTCCTGCGGCTTCAAGTTCCCGTGCTATAGTGATGGCATTCGGGATGCCCGAACCGAGGCTGTCATAGGTGTCGACGAGGAGGGTGGTGGTATCGGGATGGGCAGCGGCATACTTCCGGAATGCAGTGAGTTCGTCGTCATGGCTTTGGATATAGGAATGAGCCATGGTACCGGAAGCTGTGATACCGTTGATCATGGCTCCGAATACATTGCTGGTTGAGTCAAAACCGCCGATTATGGCAGCCCTGCTGGCCTGAATACCACCAAAGCCCTGAGACCTTCGGAATCCAAATTCACTCAGGATACTGCTTCCTGCAACCTGACGCATCCTGGAAGCTTTGGTAGCTACAAGAGATTCGTAATTCAGTGTGTTAAGGATCAGTGTTTCAACTAGTTGTGTCTCAATAATATTTCCTTCTACCCTGATAACCGGACGTGTCGGGAAAATAACATCCCCCTCACGGGAAGCATAAATATCACCGCTAAACCGGAATGTCCGCAAGAATTCAACATACTTACCGTTAAGTCCCTGGTCTTTCAGAAAGCGGATATCATCGTCCGTAAAACGGAAATCACTGAGCATATCGAGGACATCCTGCAAGCCGGCAAAAATGACGTAGCCTCCGTTGAAGGGCATTTTTCTGAAGAAGTAGTCGAAACAGGCCGGAGTATCTTTTGCTCCGCTAAGAAAATATGCCTGTCCCATCGTGATCTCATAGAAGTCGGTATAACTTCCGCTGACAGTGAATGATTCCATTGGGATGATTTCGTTTACGCATGTAAGGAAACGCCACGATCCCGGAGATTGTTTTGTATTTCAGATCGCCGCAAAATTAACTTCATGGTTGGACTACTGCCCTAACTGGAGCACCGGTTTGAAATTGGGATCATTCGGCTCTGACAGCCGTGGCTGGATTGATCCGTGACGCCTGCATCGCCTGAAACAGGGTGGTAACAATGCCAATGAATAAAAGCACGAACAGGACCATTGCAAACCATAAAATATTGATCGGTATACGGTATGCGAAATTCCTCAACCACTTGTCCATAAAGAACCAGGCCAGCGGAAAGGAGATAAGCACGGAGTACAGGATGGGACGGATATTGTCACGGATGATGAGTGACATAATGTTGAACATATCGGCGCCGTTGGTTTTACGGATGCCAATTTCCCTCGTTCTTGTGGATACAGAATAGGATACCAGACCATATAATCCCAGAGCGGCCACAATCACTGCGAGTAGGGAAAAAAGCTCCATAAGCTTGCGGGTATGCTCTTCCGTACCGTAGAGAGTTTTGAAATCATCGTCAAAGAAATAGTAAACCAGCGGATTGGCTTCCGTAAATTCACCCCAAACTTTACGGATCTTGTTCACCGCATTGATATGGTCACCTTCCCTTAGCCTTACCATGATATAGCCATCGAAATAGTCTTTGGCAAGAAAGATGGCGAGTGGCCGGATCTTGTTATGAAGCGATTCGAAATGAAAATCTTTTAATATTCCGACGATATAAAGTCGTGTTTCAGTGCTGTCCTGATTATTTACATAGAGATATTTCCCGACCGGGTCTTTCAGTCCCATCTCCTTAACTGCTGTTTCATTAACAACAATATTCAAATCATCGTTGTAGTCCCTGTCGAAAAAACGGCCTTCCATCAGTTTCAATCCGAGTACAGAAGCAAAATCATAGTTTACATTTAATGTTGCAGACAAGAGTGTCATAGGAGTCCCTTCACGGAGATACTGAAAGCCGTTTATATTCATGGTACGGCATAGCATGCCTGCGCTCAGGCTCGTTTTTTCCACTTCAGGCAGCTTTTCAAGCTCATCCATAAAACTTTTCACCGATGTTTTAATAGGATCAGTCCGCTCTATTACAAGGATCTTTTCTTTATCGAAGCCCAGGGCCTTCGACTGAATGTAGGTGAGCTGACGGCTGATCAGGATGACGGCCAGAAGGATCACAGCAGTGATGATGAACTGGAAGGTTACAAGTGAATTCCGGAACAGAAAACCTTTTCCATTCTTGTTCGGCAGTGCCCGGATGACATCAATGGGTTTGTATGATGAAAGCACGATTGCCGGGTAGATGCCAGAAAGAAAGCCAACGAAGACGATGATCCCTGCTGATGAGATCCAGAACCATGGTTTATCGAGATAGAAGCCACTAAGATTGTAACCCGTAATGTTTTCGAAGACCGGAATAGAAAACTCAACAATGATCATAGCCAGAATATAGGACAGGATAGTGAAAAGGAACGATTCGCCCATGAACTGGCCGATAAGCTGCATCCTCCCAGAGCCGACCACTTTGCGGATACCTACCTCCTTGGCCCGTCGTACCGCCCGTGCTGTCGAGAGGTTGATAAAATTGATGCAGGCCAGCAGCAGGATCAGCAAGGCTACACTGATGAAGATACGGACGTATTCAATATTACCATTTTCCTCTAGTTCAAATTTGCCATGTGACCTGAGATGAATAGCTTTCAGGGGTGTCATGTCAAGACGGATAAGGCTCCCGGAATTTGCGATCTGTTCTTCAGATAAGCCCAGAAACTGCTTCAGCTGGGGGATTGCCCTTTCCACATATAAGGCATTGATCTTTTCGGTAAGCCCGGCAGGATCGGTTTCTTCCGGGATTTTAATATAGGTATACATATTCAGACTCACAAGAAATGGGCTATCTGCAATAGCCCTTATACTTGACATTGACCCGATAAAATCGAAATGAAAATGGCTTTGCTCCGGCATATCCCTGATGACCGCTGTCACTGTGAAAATCACCGTATCATAATTTGTTCCCGGATCTCCGAAATGGTTCGTTATCTTGATAGCCTTGCCAACTGGCTCATCTTTGCCAAAATATTTGGCAGCTGTCGATTCCGTGATAACTACTGTATGGGGTTCGGTGAGACAGGTTTTTGGGTCTCCTTTTAGAAACGGGAAAGTGAAAAAGTTGAAAAAACCGGAATCAGCAAACGCAAAATGATCTTCGTAATATGCATTTTCACCATATTTTACAGCCCTGTTTTCCGTACTGAAAATTCTGGTGGTACTTTTTATTTCGGGGAATTCCTGATTTAGTAATGAAGCAAGGGCAGCCGGTGTTATACCTTCATCCATGCTTTCACCTCCGAACGTGCCGTGAAAGTTTACCCTGTAAATCTGCTCATAATCCTTGTTAAAACGATCAAAACCTAATTCAAAGAATACATAAATAAGGATCAGCATGGTTGCCGCCATTCCGATTGCAAGGCCGGAGATGTTTATCACTGAATAGCTCTTTTGACGGACGAATTGCCTGACAGCTACTTTTAAATAATTTCTGATCATTTTTTGAAGATTTAGGCGAAGTTATAAAATGGTTCTTACCAGTACCAGGTCCAATTTTTCATCTAAGTTTCGCCAGGCGAATCTCGTCAGGCCATTTCAGGCAGCTGGTAAAAAAACCTTTTTTCAATTTAAATAATAAATTCGGTTATGTCTTTGGCATGTTATGATGCCGGACATTCTGCCAAGAACACAGATAGATCTTCAAGTCATGTACCATTATGAATAAATTACTAATAATAAGATAGTTAGGAATATTTTTTATCTTTCAGGCATAACCCTGTATGTAACATTACATTACAATTTTCGGACAGTTAAGATTCGGGGATTCAGAATTTAGCAGCACAATTCTTTGAACCGGTTCGTTCAATATTTTCCATTCATATTCGGAAAGAGATTCCACCAAAGTAGATATTTTCTTCCGGGTTTGTGCGTCATTTATTGGAGTGTAATTTTTCTGAATTTGCAGTATACTCAACATCCGACACTAAATCATCACATACACTCTTTCCTGATTTGATTGTCTTGTTTTCCCGGAGGAAAAATTTTAGCAGAAATAAACCGTCGCTTGATCTTTCTGGTTGAGAAGCCGGTAACAGCATCAGAATGGAAGTTCAATTTTCATCACAAAAAAAAATTAGTTGTACTGTGATTTATTACTGACCATACTTTAACTTTGAGTATTCCGAATCAGGTTTGACAGATAGTAAGGCCTGCTTTTTTTGGTGTAACACATAACGAATAAGAGAAATACACAAAAGAGATGTCATTGGTTTTGAGATAGATGCAACGAATTTTTACTTTGATGAGACTGGATGAATATTGGACGGCGGAATGGATAACAGAAATGCAGATAAAGAATTTCGGTTGTGTATAAGCTGAGTGAATTGCAAGCAATGATGGAGAGCCCATATAGATTTACAATTAGCAGTTCAGAAACAATTTAAACTCCGGGTCATGCCAAAATCAGGGTCACTCCTTATCATCGATGATAACCGTCAGATTCTTGAATCACTGAAGTTTTTGTTGGGATTTCATTTCCGGACAATCGAAACACTGACAAATCCAAACCTTCTTCCTTCAAAACTAAAGCGGGAAAAATTTGATGTGTACCTGCTGGATATGAATTTCAGGGCAGGAATAAATTCCGGAAATGAAGGGCTCTTTTGGCTAAATGAGATTATAAAACTTGATCCTTCTGCTGTTGTGGTAATGATTACCGCGTATGGAGAAGTTAACCTTGCGGTAAAAGCCATGAAAAGCGGGGCTGCAGATTTTGTTCTCAAACCATGGGACAACGATCAGCTGGTAGACCTGATGAAATCGGCGTTGAGGCTGAATGTATCAAAACAGAAGCTGGATATGGGTAGTCCGGAAAAGAAACAGGAGAAAGACTTGTCAGAGAGTATTGTTGGCGATACAGACATTATCAGGGGAACTTCAGAGAAAATGACACAGTTGTGGAAGACTGTCGAGCAAAGTGGCGCCTACTGAGGCCAATATTCTCATCCTCGGAGAAAACGGTACCGGAAAGGAAGTTGTTGCCCGCGAGATTCACCGTCTTTCCAAACGGAAGGACAGAAGATTTTTAAATATTGACCTTGGTGCTGTGCCGGAGACCCTTATGGAAAGTGAGCTTTTCGGCCATGTTAAAGGTGCTTTCACCGATGCAAAAGAAGACAAGCCGGGTAAATTTGAAGCCGCCGGTGGCGGAACACTTTTTCTTGATGAAATTGGTAATCTGGATTTAACATCCCAGGCAAAACTCCTTTCGGCGCTTCAGAGACGGGAAATAATGCGGCTTGGTTCGTCCAGTCCAGTGAAGATAGACATAAGACTGATTTCAGCGACAAACCAGCCTCTTTCTGAGATGATTGAAAATGGAAATTTCAGGGAGGATCTCTTTTACCGCCTGAATACGATTGCCATCGAGCTTCCCTCCCTAAGAGAGAGACCTGAGGATCTCGCTGAACTTGCAAGCTTTTTTGTACGGCAGTTCTCTGATAAATATAACAAAAATCTTAGTAGTCCGGATGCGGCAACGCTAGGTAAGCTAACGTCATACCATTGGCCGGGCAATGTCAGAGAACTCAGTCATGCCATCGAGAAGGCGGTGATTCTGTGCGATGGAACAACACTTGTTCCTGATGACTTTACATTTACCTTTGCCAATAAACCGGTAAATCTGCCATTTCAGCCACTGACCCTGGAAGAGATGGAAAAGAGGGCAATCGGTGAGGCAATACGGCGGAATAAGGGCAACCTTTCCTTCACCGCTGATGAACTGGGTATCTCCCGGCCAACGCTTTACCGCAAAATGCAGAAATATGGTCTTTAGACGCTTTTACCTGGTCATCCTTTTCAGGATCATCCTGCTGGCGGTTAATGCGCTTTTGGTGGGATATTTTTTCTTTCGACCTGTATTTATCTTCACTTCCATTTTTCTTTCGGCAGTTTTTGTAATACAGGTAATTTTACTGGTGTTATTCCTGAACAGGATAAATACACAACTGGCAACTTTTGCCAATTACCTCGAAAATGACGATCCTCAGATCAGTTTCCGGGAAAACGGTTCCATGATCAGGGACAGACAATTGTACAAGTACTTTCGTCACCTGTCCGATATTATCAGTGAATACCGGACCAGAGAAAAGCGGTGGCAATACCTCCTGGATTATACCATTGAAAACCTCGATACCGGCATCATTGTCCTGAACGATACCAACCAGATCGAGATTGTCAATAAACCTGCAAAAAGGCTGATCAACCTCAGAAACGAAAAATACATTGAAAATATCCCTGATGCCGATCCGGGTCTCATTTTTGCTATCAATGCCATTCTGCCAGGCCAACGGAAAATATATAAGTTTCGTCAGAAGGATGATCTCAGACATCTACTTCTGAAATGTGCACGATTCCGGCTTTATAACGAACAACTTAAGCTCGTGTCGATGCAGGATATCCGCAATGAATTGCAGGATAAGGAATTGGAAAGCTGGCAAAAACTTATCCGGGTGATGACCCATGAGGTGAACAACACGATTTCGCCGGTGACCTCGCTTACTACACTACTTCTGGAAAAACTCGAAACACACGAGTGTAGGGAGGGTTTTAGTGAGAGCACATCAGAGATCTGCCGGAAGACCATCGAAGGGCTCAGCATCATCAATGAGCGGAATGCCGGGCTACTTCGCTTTGTGAATGAATTCAGGACTTCGACCCTGCCACCCCAGATAGCACCTGAGCATTTCAGGGTTCACGATCTTCTGATGGAAACTGCCACACTCTTTTCCGCATCACTGAATGACAACCGGATTCATCTTGAATGTCATACCGAACCTTCCGGTCTGTCGGTATTTGCGGACAAAAAACTGCTTTCTCAGGTTCTCATCAACCTGGTAAAAAATGGCATCGAATGTTTTGAGCATACAAATATCATAAACCGAAGAATAGTGTGTGCCGGAACCATGGATGAAACCGATCGTGTTGTGATCGAAGTCGCCGACAACGGACCGGGAATGACCGCTCAGATAGCCGATAAGATTTTCATTCCTTTTTTTACGACGCGGGAGCAGGGCAATGGTATCGGCCTCAGCTTTTCGAGGCAGGTTGTACGAAGGCATCGCGGTACGATCGAAGTATTTACAGAACCCGGTTCGGGGAGCCGTTTTATCATTAAAATCTAAGATCTCTTTATTTATATTCTTTTAAAAATAAGCTTCAGGATAATTTCTCCTGTCAGGGATAACAATTCTTTACTCAGAACATGTATTTTTGTTTATTTTGAAAACAAAATCTAATTAATAAATTTGTTTTGCAGTGAGAATTTTGATTTTCCTTTCAGCCCGGAAATACGAGTTTTTACGAATCTGCATTTTTCATTCATAAAATTTGACATGATCTGGCACAGTGGCATTTTTACATTCCACGGCAGGGGAGCTTACACATTTTTTAAACGTGAAGTTCTCCGGGAAGTGCATATACAGAGGGGGATATCGATAAATCTGTGGTATTATTAACTAAATATTTAACTGATGAACAATCAAAAACTTACAACGGTAAAATTTTATAGCGGGAATGAAGTACCTGTTGAATTGCACAAAGTACGTATCGTCCAGAAGCTTCATCTGAAGCCCGTGGATCTGAGACTGAAGGCTATTGAAGAAGGCGGGTATAACACCTTCCTGCTCAATACCAATGACATTTTTCTCGACATGCTTACCGACAGCGGAACCAACGCTATGAGTGACAATCAGCTGTCATCAATGCTTCAGGCGGACGATGCCTATGCTGGTTCACAGAGTTTTTACCGTATGGAGAAAGCACTACAGGATGTCTTTGGTAAAAAATATATCCTCCCGGTACATCAGGGAAGGGCAGCCGAAAATATTATCTCGCAGACATTCATAACCGAGGGTGATATCATTCCGATGAACTACCACTTTACCACCACAAAAGCCCACATGGAGCTCAATGGCGGTAAGATCTTTGAGATTTATACCGATGAGGCATTAAAAATCAAAAGCGAGCATCCATTTAAGGGTAACATCGACATTGACCGACTGAAAGAACTCATACAGAAATATGGTCCTTCAAAAATACCTTTCATCCGCCTTGAAGCTTCCACCAACCTGATTGGCGGGCAGCCTTTCTCCATCGCGAATATGAGGGAGGTTAAGAAAATAGCTGATGAGCATAAGATTATGATTATTCTGGATGCCAGTCTTATCGGTGAAAATGCATGGTTTATCAAGAAAAGAGAAGCAGAATTTGCGGAAACTTCTATTAAGGATATTCTTAATGAAATGTGTGCAATTGCTGATATTGTTTATTTCTCAAGCCGTAAAGTAAGCTCTACTAGGGGAGGTGGAATTTGCACAAACGATCACGGCCTCTTTTTGAAGATGAGAGACCTTGTGCCGCTGTTCGAGGGCTTCCTGACGTATGGAGGAATGTCGGTGCGTGAGATTGAAGCCATGGCGGTTGGTTTGTATGAAACCACCGATGAAACCGTGATCAGCCAGTCGCCTTCATTTATTGAATATGCCGTGAAACAGCTTGTTAAAATGGGAATTCCTGTAGTAACACCTGCCGGAGCACTGGGGTGTCATCTTGATGCTATGGATTTCCTCCCTCATGTCCGACAGGAAGAATACCCTGCAGGTGCATTGGCATCTGCATTGTTTATCATATCCGGTTGTCGTGGTATGGAACGTGGTACGGTTTCCAGTGATCGCGATGAGCATGGTAATGACGTTCTCGCCGATATGGAACTGCTGCGCCTTGCCTTCCCACGCAGGGTTTTCACACTGTCGCAGACCATGTTTCTGCTCGACAGGATCAAATGGTTGTATGATAACCGGGATCTTGTTGGCGGACTGAAGTTTGTCGATGAACCGGCGGTACTTCGTTTCTTCATGGGGCGCCTTGCTCCGGTAAACAATTGGCCACAGAAGCTTGTAGCGAAATTTAAGAAAGATTTCGGTGATAGTTTATAGTAAGACGGAACAACCTTTCGCGCGCTAAATGCAAATGCATGCAAGGGGACAAAAGAGAATACAATGCCGGGAAAGATCCTGGCATTTTTTTTTTCGTTAACATGTTTTCATATTAATCCAGCACTTCGGCAACCACAAAAGTACTGCCGCCAATAAAGATCATGTCTTCCCCTGATGCATTTTCCTTTGCGGCCTGCAGTGCTGCGGCAACGCTTTGATATGCTTCTCCGATCAGACCTGCATTGCTGCCTTTTTCGCGCAGAATTTTTTCATTTAATGCTCTCGGGATTCCGGCCCTGGTGAAGTAGTATACAGCGTCCCGGGGCAGTAAACCGAGAACGGCATCCACATCTTTATCGGACACCATCCCCCAAACTATGTGTAGTTTGCGATAAGCTGTGGCTTTGATCTGCTCAAGGACCTCCATGATGCCATGGACATTGTGGGCAGCATCACACACCACCAGCGGATTATAACCCATAATTTCCCACCGTCCCCTCAAACCGGTGAGTTGGGATACATTAGCGATGCCCTCAAAAACTGAGGAGTTGGGAATGCTGATGCCTTTCTTGCGAAGTATATCGATGCTCTTCAGTACAGCAGGAATATTTTTCCGCTGATAGATGCCACCCAGGTCGGATTCGAGGCCGTCGTACACCAGCTTGTCATCATGATACACATAAAATCGCTGCTTTTGTCCGGGTGTGACCGTACTGTAATCGATCTGGTAAAAGTCACTGGCATAGTATAGTTCAGCGTGTGTTTCAGCCACTTTATTTTCAAATACTTTTGCTGTTTCAGCCTGCCATTCGCTAATCACAACCGGCCTGCCGGCTTTGATGATGCCGGCCTTCTCACCGGCGATTTTTTCAAGTGTATCGCCGAGGAATTGTGTATGATCCAGACCGATATTTGTAATCACCGACAGTTCAGGATCGATGATATTGGTCGAATCGAGCCTGCCGCCCATTCCGGTTTCGATAACGGCAATATCGACACCCATGGAAGCAAAATAGCTGAATGCCATCAGTACTGTGATTTCAAAAAAAGAGGGCTGGATCTCTTCAATGACAGACCGGCTCTCTTTTACAAATGAAACAACCGATTCTTCCGGGATCATTTCACCGTTAATACGGATCCTTTCCCTGAAATCTTTCAGGTGCGGGGAAGTGTACAAACCGGTTTTGAGTCCTGCTCTTTGCAAAATGGCTGCCAGCATGTGTGACACGGAACCTTTGCCATTGGTCCCGGCTATATGGATGCTCCTGAATTTCCTGTGGGGGTAGTCAAAGTATTCATCGAGAGCATGGGTGTTATCGAGGTTTGCCTTGTATGCAGCAGCCCCGATACGCTGGAACATGGGTAGGTTGTTATACAGGTAGTCGAGCGTTTCACTGTAATTCATCGAAGTAGGGATTGGCCCAGGTGTTTAGAAATATCTTAGACTGATCGAAGCGTGCAGGAATCAGTTTTTCTTCTGCAGGATGACCAAGGGCTACAAGGGCAAACGGCCGGATATGTGCCGGGAGTTTGAAGAGGGCGCTGAATGCCTCCATACGGTTTTCTCTTGGATAAACCCCTATCCAACAGGAGCCAAGCCCCAGGGAAGTGGCCGCGATGAGAAGGTTTTCAGTCGCCGCACCGCAGTCGGCGATCCAGTAGCCTGTATCGTGTTGCAGTTTCTCGTCGCCACATACCAGAACAGCCAGGGTGGCCGACGAGAGCATTTTGGAATTCGGATGGATCGACATAACCTCATCCATGATCTTCCTGTCATCCACTACGATGAAATGCCAGGGTTGTTTGTTCACAGCAGAAGGCGCATACATCGCAGCCCTGATCATGGCTTCGATCATTTCCTTCGTGACGGGTAGGGATGTGAATCGCCGTATGCTTCTTCTTTTAATGATCGTGTCAATAAGATTCATGCTGAAGTGTGTTAATTAATATACTTACCGGAGTTTATGGATCTTTGCCAAAGATCAGTTCTATTCCCTAACTCCCTAACTCCCTAACTTCCTAACTTCATAACTCCCTAACTTCCTAACTTCATCACTTCATAACTCCCTAACTTCTTTCATCAAATATTCCAAAAAACACAGTTATCAACAGGTTTTCAACCAACCATGGGAAACGGATTTTACTATATTTACAGAGAGCAAATTTAGTCAAATTAGAAAAGAGTACATGAAGAAAGTCAGGAAGATCTTTATACTGGACACCAACGTACTCCTCCATGATTACAAATGTATCTACAATTTCCAGGAAAATGATATCATCATCCCAATCACGGTACTCGAGGAACTCGATAAGTTTAAAAAGGGAAGTGATATCATTAATTTTCAGGCAAGGGAATTTACCAGGGAACTGGATAAGATATCAGGTGATCAGTTGTTCAACGGAGGACTACCTCTTGGGAAGGGGATGGGGAAGCTTTCCATTGAGACCGGAAAGCCTTTTTCAGATAAGGTAAGGAATTCATTCCCCGAAAATACCCCCGATCACAGGATCCTTGCGATCGCTGAATCTGTATTTAACAAGTTTACAGAACGACCGGTTATCCTTGTCACCAAAGACATCAATCTCCGGATGAAAGCCAAATCGTTGGGGATCATGTCTCAGGATTACGAGAACGACAAGGTAAAGAATATTGATGATATCTACCGTGATATACACGTGGTAGAGGATTCAGAGACGGAGACCATAAACAAACTTTACAAGCAATATGAGGGTGTTCCACCGTCGGAATTCAAAGTGAAAAAAAGTCCCTTGGCCCACCAGTATTTTATTTTCAGGAACAACAATGCCAGTGCCCTGGCTCACTACGATCCGTTCAATAATGTGATCAACAGGGTTGAAAAGCTGAAGACTTATGGGATTGAGCCGAGGAATGCGGAGCAGACCTTTGCTTTCGATGCTCTACTGAGACCTGAAGTACAACTTGTGGCACTGACCGGTAAGGCCGGAACAGGAAAAACGCTGCTGGCCCTGGCTGCTGCACTGGATCAGCGAAAGCTTTATACTCAGATATTTCTGGCCCGGCCGATCGTTCCATTGGCGAACCGCGATATGGGATTTCTGCCCGGTGACATCGGCGAAAAGATTGGCCCGTATATGCAACCCCTGTTCGATAACCTGGCCGTAATCAAACAAAAGTTTGCACCCACCAGCAAGGAATTTTTAAAGATCGAAGAATTGCTTAAAACAGAAAAACTGGTGATCACACCCCTGGCATACATCAGAGGGAGAAGCCTTTCCAGGGTATTCTTTATTGTGGATGAAGCGCAGAATCTGACACCTCATGAGGTTAAGACCATCATTACCAGGGCTGGAGAGGGTACCAAAATGGTCTTTACCGGTGATATCCAACAGATTGATTCACCTTATCTCGATACAAAGTCAAACGGACTGTCATATCTCGCCGACAGGATGAGGGGGCAGGATGTATTTGCACATGTCAATCTTGTTAAAGGCGAAAGAAGTTATCTGGCCGATCTTGCCAGTAACCTGTTGTAGAAAAAGGTTTTTTATCCAGCCTTTTGTTTTTTTTAAGCTTGCGGGATCCGGGGTTTGTGTGTTTACTCCGGTTCCCGCTTCTTTCAGTTACGGACAAAAACAGGATAAACGGGCAGAGAAGAGGAATTGCGCATTCAGTATTCCCGGAAATTTTGTAATTTGCAGGAATACCGGCTGAATGTGCCGCAGCGCGTCAGTAATTGTCTCTGAGCCGGAATATTTTAACGCATCTACCGGCAAGATTGCAAAATGCCAGAGGAAGTGCCGGTCAAATCATCGTTAACAGGAAACCAGACAATGAAGACATTATTTATTGTTCGCCACGGGAAATCATCATGGGATTATGAAACGGTGAAGGACATCGACAGGCCCCTCGGCGAACGGGGGATTCACGATGCAGAGAAGGTGGCAGGAAGGTTGAGAAAATCAGGGCGTAAGCCGGAGCTGATGATAAGCAGCCCTGCAACACGGGCACTTCATACTGCTACAATTTTTCAACGCATTCTGGAAATTCCGGATAAAAATTTCAAGATCGATTCAAGCATCTACCAGACCGGTATAGACAATATTATGAATCTGCTTTACGGGATTGAAAACGATGTGGACGCCGTCATGATTTTTGGTCATAACCCTGTGTTCACCGACCTGGCGAATGACCTCTCCACCTTGCGACTGGAAAACCTGCCTACCAGCGGAATGGTAACCATTGAATTCGACATCAGTAGCTGGTCGGAACTGGGTCGTCAACGTGTTTCTTCACAATATTTCGATTATCCTAAGAAAGGCTGAAAATGTTATCTTTGTCCCCTATGAAGCACAGAAAGATTATAAACAGGGAAATCAGTTGGTTGTCCTTCAATGAACGGGTACTTCAGGAAGCTGCCGACACAAACGTTCCATTGGTGGAAAGGCTTCGTTTTCTTGGGATATTTTCCAATAATCTGGATGAGTTTTTTAAAGTAAGGGTGGCAACGATCAAGCGGATGATCGACGTCGAGGAAAAAACCGGCAGGCCTAATAAAGACAAGCCGAAAGAAGTGCTTAATCAGATCCAGCAGATGGTGATAACGCTTCAGCGGAAATTCGAAAGAATTTATGAGGAGGTGAAGATCGAACTTGAAAAAGAAAAGATCAATATCATCAATGAAAAACAACTGAACCGCCGTAAGGCAGAATTTGTCCAGGAGTATTTTGTCGATAAAGTTCTTCCGGTTCTCACTCCCATCATGCTTCATAACGTCAGGGACTTTCCCGACCTTAAGGATAAATCGATTTACCTCGCTGTAAAAATGACCAGCAAGGATCCAAATGTGGAGATGGAATATGCCATCATCGAAATTCCTGAAGAACGGCTTGGACGATTTCTGCTTTTCCCCATCAGAAGCCGCAAATATGTCATTCTCCTGGATGATGTGATCCGTTTCGGTCTTTCTATCCTGTTCGAACAGTTTCACTTTGACCATTACGAGGCATATACGATTAAGCTTACCCGTGATGCCGAGCTGGATATAGACAATGATCTTTCGAAAAGCTTTCTGGAGAAAATCGATGAATCGGTGACAGACAGGAAAAAGGGCCAACCTGTCAGGTTTGTATACGACGAGTCGATTCCCAAAGATCTTCTCAACTACCTGATCCGTAGGCTGGAACTGGATGAAGACGACAATCTCATTCCCGGCGGACGTTATCATAATTTTAAGGATTTCATGAAGTTCCCAAACCTGGGGAAAGATAACCTTCAGTATGAAAAGTTGCCTCACCTGAACCATCCGGCGCTTAAGCATAATGAAAACCTGTTTGAAATTGTCTCAAAAAAGGATATACTTCTTCACTTCCCGTATCAAACTTTCAACCACTATATAAACTGGCTTCGCCTGGCATCCATGGATCCCCAGGTCACTTCAATCAGCACTACACTTTACCGTGTGGCACACGACTCAGCGGTGATCAATGCACTCATCAATGCCGCGTTGAATGGCAAACAGGTGAATGTGAACATAGAACTGCAGGCACGCTTCGATGAGAAATCAAATATTTACTGGTCAAAACGGCTTGAGGAAGTGGGTGCGAATGTTTCGTTTGGAATTAAGAGTCTGAAAGTGCACAGCAAGCTAACCCTGATCCGCAGGATGGAGAACGGGAGGCCGGTGGATTATGCGGCTGTAGGTACAGGAAACTTTCACGAAGGAACGGCACAGGTTTACTCCGATCTTTTTCTTCTCACCAGCGATAAAAGGATTACCTCTGAGATCTGGCGTATTTTTGACTTCTTCGATAACACCTATAAGAATTACAAATACCAGCATCTGATCGTTTCACCAAATTTCCAGCGGGGTAAACTCTATCTTCTTATCGATAATGAGATAAAAAATGCACACGCCGGGCAGGATGCCTACATCATCTTAAAAATTAATAACCTTGTCGACCGCTATATGATCACAAAGCTTTACCAGGCCAACAATGCCGGTGTAAAGATCAAACTGATCGTCAGGGGTATATGTTCACTGATCACCGGCGTTCCAGGGCAGAGTGAGAATATCGAGGCCATCAGTATCGTTGATAAGTATCTGGAACACTCAAGAATATTCGTTTTTGCCAATGGTGGCGATGAATTGTATTATATTTCTTCTGCCGACTGGATGACGAGGAATATCGACCACCGGATAGAAGTAAGTGCCCCGATATTTGACAAGGATCTTCAGAGAGAGCTGAGGCATATCATCGATATTCAGCTCAAGGATAATGTCAAAGCACGGATTATCGATGAGAAGCAGAGCAACCATTATAAGCCGGGCAGCGTTGAAAAGCCCGTCAGGTCACAAATAGAACTGTATAAGTTCTACAAGCAGCTCAGCCAGGAAGACTGGCCTTCCTGACAGCTGTCTCGTACAATCCTGCTATCGGCGGGGTCAATTCATGCAGGGTAGGATGATGGTCACTTAATCTGGTTCCACATCAGGATTAAAATCAAAAAAATAGCCGGCAACATATACGAAGTTCTGTTGGCTAAATTATTAATTTTAAACAAATTGTATTATTTATGGATTTAGGCAGGATTTGCAGTGAAGTTCAGGAGATCGTGAGAGACACCGCGACATTTATCAGGAAGGAAAAGGAAAAACAACGTCATCTTGATATCGAAGTTAAAGGACGGCATAATTATGTCACAAGCGTGGATAAGAATTCAGAACGCATGCTTGTGGATGGCCTGCTTGATCTGATTCCTGAATCCGGGTTCATCGCTGAGGAGGGCACCGCAAACGGAAGAAAGGAAAGGTATAACTGGATCATTGATCCCATTGACGGCACCACCAATTTTATTCACGGTCTTCCACCTTATGCCATTAGTGTAGCATTAATGGAATATGATGAGATTGTAGTTGGCGTAATATACGAGATAGGTCTTGGGGAATGTTTCTATGCATGGAAGGACAGTCCGTCATACCTAAATGGCGAAGTCATCAGTGTCTCCAAAGCTCAGACTGTAAGTGACTGTCTTATTGCCACTGGTTTTCCCTACACTAATTTTAAGCTTCTGGACCAGTTTATGAATACCATGACCTATTTTATGGAGAATTCCCACGGTCTGCGCAGACTTGGGTCAGCAGCCACAGATATCGCCTACACAGCATGCGGCCGTTTTGACGGCTTTTATGAGTACGGTCTGAATCCCTGGGATGTTGCTGCGGGCATATTGATTTTACAACAGGCAGGTGGCCGGGTTTCTGATTTCAGTGGGGGTGAGGATTATCTTTTCGGTGGGGAGATCATTGCATGCAATGCAAACGCCTTTGATGAATTCCAAAAGGTGATCAAAGAAATTATGAAGGGGTAAGCATCATGAAGATCCTGGCATTCCGTATGGTTTATGGTTTAGTCAGGGCGATATCCTTATTGCCTCTGTGGCTGCTCTATGCCTTTTCGGATCTGATCAGTTTCTCTGCCGGTTCCATCTTCAGATACAGGCGAAGTGTGGTGTATGAAAATCTTCACCGGGCATTCCCTGAGAAGGATAATAGGGAGATCCGGAACATAGCATCACGCTTCTACCGTCATTTTTCAGATCTTATCGTTGAAACGATCAAGGTCATGGACTTCAGTAAGGAAGAACTGGCTGATAGGATAAGGTTCAGGAATACAGACCTTATCGAACGTTATTACAGGGAGGGGAAAGCTGTTGTTGCAGTGGCTGCCCATTTTGGCAACTGGGAATGGCTTCAGGGCCTTGCTCGTACCATTCCGCATCAGTCGATCGCAGTGTATAAGCCATTGAATAATAAGGAAATGGAAAAGGTGTTAACCCGACAGAGGGAAAAATCCGGTGCCGAACTTGTTTCCATGCGTGACATAATCCGGTCGCTCCGCCGATACAAGCGCCAGAACAAGCCCACGTTGTCAATGTATATTTCCGATCAGTCGCCGGTATGGGAAGAAATTCAATATTGGACAACATTCCTGAATCAGCTTACGCCGGTCTATCTGGGTCCGGAGAAAATAGCACGTGAATTTGGGATGGCGGTCGTATATTTAAAGATGCACATCCTGAAACGCGGCTATTATGAAGTTGAGATCATCCCCGTATCCGAGGACGCAAGTCTGGAGAACGAGTACTCCATCACCGACAGACATGTCAGACTGCTTCAGGAAACCATAGAAGAAAAGCCGGAGTACTGGCTCTGGTCGCATCGCCGCTGGAAGCTTACACGGAAGAGGGAACGGGAGGAAAAGCAGGGTAAATACAGATTCGAAGGTCAATTCATCAAAAAACAGCATAAAACGACAGCTAATGCTTAAAGCCGCCGTTGTTATACTCAACTGGAACGGGAAGAAATTTCTCGAAGAATACCTGGAGGGGGTGGTGCAAAATACCGTGACACCGGGTATCGAGGTGATCGTAGCCGACAATGGCTCCACGGATACTTCGGTGGCCTACCTTAAGTCAAACTTTCCGTCCGTTAAATTACTGGAATTTGATAAAAATTACGGCTTTGCGGGTGGTTATAACCGTGCTCTGGCAAGTCTGGAAGCGGAATACTTCGTGCTTCTTAATTCGGATGTCAGGGTCACCAGCGGTTGGATCACCCCGTTGCTTACCGCCATGGAGAAGGACAACCTCGTGGCTTCCTGTATGCCAAAAATAAGGGCTGTTGAACCCGATGGATATTTTGAGTATGCAGGGGCAGCAGGGGGATATATTGATGCCACCGGGTACCCATTTTGCCGTGGCAGAATCTTCGATTCCCTGGAAACAGATTATGGTCAGTACAATACCGTGGCCGAGGTATTCTGGACAACCGGTGCATGCATGATGGTACGGGGCCCGCTATACAAAATTTTGGGTGGCCTGGATCCATTCTTCTTTGCTCATTTTGAAGAAATCGATCTGTGCTGGAGGCTGAAAAACCGGGGTTACAAACTCCTGTGTGTTCCAGATTCGACGGTTTATCATGTGGGTGGGGGTACACTGCCTTCATCCAATCCATGGAAGACCTATCTCAATTTCAGAAACAGTCTGTTTATGCTATATAAGAATCTTCCTGCTGATAAGCTTGCAGGCACCCTATTCCGCAGGCTGATCTTCGACGGCCTTTCGGCTCTCCGCTTTCTGCTCAGTGGCAAGTTTCGGGATATTTGGTCAATACTGTCGGCACATGCATCCTTTTACCGGCACTTCAAAAAATATAAATCGTTCAGACAACAAGAAAAGAGATTCATCACACGTGAAATCCATAATGAAATATATCCAAACAGCATTGTGCTGGATTATTTCCTGAGGAAAAAATATACCTTTCTCTCCCTGAAATGGAAAAAACCAATGAAATCAGGCAATTGATACGAAAATATCAGGACGAACGTAGCAAGGCTCAGACGAGGGTCAGACCTCCATCGGTATAACCTGGTCTTGCCCACGACAATACATGCGGGCCACCCAAACCTGCCAGCCTTGTTTCCAGTTCATGCCGGTCAATATCGGAACTTCCTGTCTGGCTGAATTCTCTGGTAATTTTTAGATTTTCCTCCAGGGAGGCGAGGCCGTAATGACCGATAAGTACTCCTGAAACACCCTTCTGTGTCCACGCGTGATCCAGTAATTCCTTTGGTGCTGCATTATCGCCGACGATATCACGGAAAACCTTCATTGAGATTACACCTGTATTTTTCTTAATAGCCGATGGCAATGCTGTATTGGCATAATCGCCGTACTTTGTGGCATTCATCGCTAGCAGGGCAACGTCGAAATCGAGTTTATCCAGCATCTCCTTTGATCTTTCCGCACTGTCCATGGATGAAATACCGATAAATTTTACCATTCCCGACGATTTCATTTCCTGCATGACTTTATAGAGCCCGTTCTCGATTTGAGCTGTATTATCCTGTGGAGTGATACCATGGATATATATAATATCAACGTGATCGGTTTTTAATCGCTTCAGGCTGGCTTCCACGCTTGCCTTTGCCTTTTCCGGATCACGCGATTCAAGCTTTGTAGTCAGGTAGATCTGATTCCTGTATTTGGGAAGAATCTCTCCATATCTGTCCTCACTGTCGGGAGACTTGGCTCCGCCAACGTTGAACGATGCAGATGTATAGCTCGGTGCCGTATCAAAAAGGTTGATACCTCCTTCTACCGCAGCCTCAAGAATTTTTTCCCAATCTCCATTGGGATTTCTCAAAAATTGAGAGCCGCCGCCGAAGGTGAGGATTGAAATATCCATGCCCGTTTTGCCCAGCTTCCTGCGCATAATACCTTTTACCATGGTTTTTTCTTCCCCGAACGCAGAGAAAGATGATAGTAATCCCGAAGCCGATACAGCGGCAGCAATGGTGGCTGAATGCTGTATAAACTTCCTCCTTGACAAAGCCGATTTATTTTTTTTCATACTGTACGTGGTTTGATTTAAGATATCATATTACTGATTATAGATCTGTTAGAACCGGAATATCCATGTGATCATGGCAGGTGAAGCCTCCGCGGCGCCACAGAGAAAAAGAAGATTGTGTCTGAATATCTTATAAAAGTATGACAGAACAAAGAGAAAACAAATTTTTTAGGCGATTGGTTTGCTTAAAGCACGATTCAATCGAAATGCATTGAAAAAATATATTTTGAAATCCGTCTTTCATTTTCTTATTATGACTTGGGGAAGTAATTTCATTTACTTATTTTTGATTTTCAAATAGCCAGCTTCGATACTGGCAACAAGAATAATTTTCCAGGATTTATTCTCAAATGCAAAGTATCATTTCAGCACGCCAGATTGATATTTTATAGTGTATACACATCAATAAAAACAAAGATGAAATTACGTAACAGAAATTCTGCATCCGTCATAATCATGGTTGTCCTGATGATCCTGATTCCGATGGTTAGTATTGCTCAGGATTCGGGCTGTCGTGTATTGATGCCTTCTATTGCAGATACATATAAGGGAAATTGTAAAAATGGACTGGCACAGGGAAAGGGTGAGGCACAGGGAGTGGATCATTATATTGGAAGGTTTTACAGGGGACTTCCTGAGGGTCCGGGTACCTATATATGGGCAAACGGAAACTGGTATGAAGGGCAATGGACAGCGGGACTCATGGAAGGAAGAGGAAAGATGGTGTATAAGGTTGGCTTGGGTGATTCCGTGGTTGTCGGATACTGGAGCAAGGATAAGTACATTGGCACTGAGAGATACAAACCGTATATGATTAACAGGTCTGTGGGGATCATAAGAACAAGTTTTAATAAGATGGGTGATGATATGAGCGATATTAAAATCAGATTTATGATCGGCGGTCGTATCAATTCTGATATTCAGGATCTTTCCATAGCCAATGATAGTGGGTCTGAATATCGTAGTGGAAATTTCATTGGGATCATGAATGCTACCTTCCCGGTTTCTGTCAAGATAAGATACCGTACCTGGAATCAGATCCATTCCATGCAGTCTGAATGCGTCCTGGAATTCACCATTGATGACCCGGGCCGCTGGGACGTAACCATTACTAACTAATAGGAAGACTTTTCCCTTCTACTTCATTTCCGGCTTATATCCAGGACCTCTTACCACCATTCCCGGTTTTGCCCCAGTGTGTTCTCCATTTTTCAGAACCTGTGTACCATTCACAAACACATCCAGAACACCTGTTGAGAACTGATGCGGTTTTTCAAACGTGGCATGGTCGGTAATGGTGGAGGGATCAAATACAACAACATCAGCATAGTAACCCGTTTTCAGGAATCCTCTTTTCTTGATTTTCATGTTGGTAGCAGGGAGGGAAGTCAGCTTACGAACAGCATCCTCCAGGCTGATTACTTTTTCTTCACGGACATATTTCCCAAGCACTCTGCTGAAGTTTCCGTAAGCTCTGGGGTGCGGATTTGACTTCAGGAAAACGCCTTCCGGTGAAAGCGATTGCTCATCAGAACCAAAGCTCACCCAGGGCATAGCTATTTTTTTCTTTATGTTATCCTCACTCATCAGGAAAAATACGGAAGCAACCGGGCTGTTGTCCTGGATGACAAGATCGAGAATGGTTTCTTCGGGTGACGTATTTCTAAGTTTTGCAACTTCAGCCAGGGACTTGCCTGTCAGATATTTCAATGAATCGTTTTTGAATCCTACAACCAGAATTTTGTCGGGTGAGCCCACCATATAGTAAAAATTTTCCCAGTCTTTTCCGGGTGCACGCATTTCTTTTATTACTCTTGCCCTGATGGCAGGAACTTTCAGCCTGGCAATCCATGCATCCTGTCCACCTTCCTGCACCCATCCCGGCATAGTGGCATACAGTCCGGTACCGGCTGCCGTATATGTGTACATGTTTGCTGAAACGTCAAGACCGGCTGCACGGGCTGATTCTATACGTTGCAAAACGGTATCCATCTTGTACCAATTTTCTGAACCAGCGGCTTTTAAATGATAGATTTCCGATTTGATGCTCGCTTTCTTAGTGATTTCCAGGAGCTCATCCAACGCCTCCAGGAGATTATCACCTTCACTCCGCATATGGGAGATGTACATGCCATGGTAGCTGGAAACAACTTTACAGAGTTCGATGAGTTCATCAGTATTGGAGTAGGAGGCAGGGGCGTAGATCAGGGCAGTGCTCAGGCCAATGGCTCCTTCTTCCATTGCTTGTTTTGCAAGTTCTTTCATTTTGGAAAGTTCTTCCGGCGTGGGTGGCCTGTTATCGTAACCAATGGCATTGATTCGTAAGGTAGTGGCACCAACGAAGGAGGCAATATTTGGTGACACGCCCTTTTTTTGCAGGTAATCAAGGAATTCACCAAGAGTATTCCAGTTGATGTCGTATTTGATATCTCCTTGTTTTTCAAACTTATCCTGTTTCATTTCTTCATTCAACGGTCCGTCTGACCAGCCTTCACCCATAACTTCCAGCGTAACGCCCTGGCGAATATTGCTTTGTGAGCGACCATCCTGAATCAGTGATTCATCCGCCCAGCTAAGCATGTTGATAAAACCGGGGGATACAGCCTTTCCGGATGCATCTACTTCAGTAATGGCGGTAGATTTTTTAAGGTCGCCGATGGCTGCAATAGTATCACCGTTTATCGCCAGATCGGCGTTGTAGGGCGCTGATCCTGATCCGTCATAAATGTTGCCATTTCGAATGATAACATCATATTTCACACCGGATGTGCATCCGGTCAAAAGAGCTACGATCCATCCAAGGAAAATCATTTTTTTCATGGTAATATTTTTTTGTTGTTGGCTGTTCGGAATATTGGCATGCTTAGTATGGAAGGTTCTATCTGGCATTTTTTTCAATTTCAAACAAAATTACTTGATAACCTAATATTTAGTGATCCGCCTACGCTGAAGCTTCGGCGGACGCAGTCCACTTTTGCTGACCGCGTGCCGACTTAGCTTTAGCGGTGGTGCAAGCTACGGTGGACGAAGCCCTCCTTTGCTGAAGATACAGCGAACGAGGTTTGTTTAATAGGGGATGAGTTTAAGAACACCATCCTATCCATGGGCGTAACCATGGCTACTATAATTAAATGCCTCCGGCAGGGAAGAATCGATTCTACAAACACCTCTCATGCTCTCACCATCAGTTCTTATTTGGTGATCCACCTTCGCTCAAGCTACGGCGGACGCGGTTTGGTGAATTGAAGAGTGATCTAATTGACATCCCTAACTCCCTAACTTAATAACTTCATAACTCCATAACTCCATAACTCCCTAACTCCCCACCTCCTACCAGCAAATCACCTTCTGAACTTCTCCAACCATTCTGTTATCCTCATCTCTGACAGTCAGGAAATACATGCCTCCGGTTAGATTATTCGTATCGATGGATGCATCGGAGCCGTATAAAGATGTGTTAATCAGGATGTGGCCTGCGAGATTCTGCAGGGAGACTGAATAGGAATTTTTGCCGGGGAACCGAATATGAAGATAGTGATTGGTCGGATTGGGGTATATGCTTACCTTGGCGTTGATATTCACAGGCTGGCTCACAGCGGTGATACCGGAACCAATGGGAAGCGTGCTCACGGCCACGTCGTCAATCAGGACACCTGCGGTACTGTGTGAGCCATCATGATGATACAGGGACAACCACAGGATGTCGAGTTTTAATTGACTACTGGTCCTCATCCACAGATTTTTCCAGGATCCATATTCGGCACCATTCACCCAAAGTTCGAGTTCTCCGTTGGCATCGCTACCGTCAGCGGAGGGTTTGCCAAGCTTAACCTTCATTTCAAAGCAATACCACTTTCCATCAGTCAGGACCGGGGGCAGGGGAGGGTCACGGTCATCCGGCTTTGTGCAATAGACCTGGCCTTCGTCGCTGGTACATGGGAAGTGATCTCCCCAGCAGGCACCATTGGGGTCGGCGCAATCCTGGTACATACCTCTGTAATAGACATATAGCTGTGGTCTGTGTGTGTTGATATCGTATTCGAGGGTACTGATCATAAAGTTTTCACCGTCGGGGCGATAATCAGATTGTCCAAGGTAGTTCCTGCTCCCTGCGAACAGTCCGCCACCGTGATTTTTGGCATTCAGATTAAATCCGGGTTCATATTCCAGGTACCACCGGGCATACAGGCTGTCATATTCACCGGGAAGTTCCTTGATCAGATCTGAGCCACCGCTCTGACCTGCCGGAACTGCCAGCCTGATCACATGGTTTCCTGAAGTGCCGAAAGGCCCGGGGTTGCTTATGATCTTATTTTCAGAATCGGGATTCCCATCATAATCATCCCAGATATTTTTGTTCCCTTCTTCAAAGCCGGTTTCAAAAACTACCGCACCGTCATCCCGGAGGGGCTTTTGTCCATGTACGACGAGGCAGAGCAAAAGTCCAGTAAGTAATATACATACTCTTATCATGTGCATTCAGTTTATCTAAAGTACCGGTAAAGTAGAAAAATAGCGGTGCTTTTCATGCTACTCAAACTGTGGAGAGGAGGTTATCAAGATTTTCAAATTTCTGCCGGTAATCTTCGATGGATCGTTCAATAAGTTCCAGGGCTTCTTTAAGTCCGTAGGTATGAGTGATCTCGCAGTTACTCGGGCTACCTGGAATATCCTTATAGGTAAGAAAATAATGCTTCAGCCGTTCGACAACTCTTTCGGGGACTTCAGAGATGTCGTTAAATTTCTCGTACATAGCATCATTATTCAAAATAGCAATGATCTTATCATCAGCCTGGTTCTTGTCAATCATTCTGAAGCCACCGATAGGTCTGGCCTTAACAAGAATATCACCGTGTGTGATCTCTTTTTCGGTGAGAATACAAATATCCAGTGGATCACCGTCTCCCGTTATATCCTTATTTCCTGTTTTCTCCCGGCTGAGTTCTGCCACTTTGTCGCCCGAGAATGTCTGTGGGATAAAACCATAAAGTGCAGGGACGATATTGGAATACTTCTGAGGCCGGTCGATCTTGAGGTAACCGCTCACCTTATCCACCTCATACTTTACGGTATCACGGGGGACAATTTCTATGAAACAGGTGATCACTTCAGGTGATTCAGGGCCAATGTCGATGCCGTGCCAGGGATGTGATTTGTATCTCAGACCCATCAGCCGGCCGATGGGATCCATTAATTTGTTTACCATGCAGGAATTTTTGAATTGATATTAATCTAACAATTAATGAGTCAAAGGGTTGATCCGGTATTTTACAAAACTTCCAATGTTTTTTCGAGACGGATACCCCTGCTGCCTTTAAGAAGGATTAACTGATTGGAAACCGGATTGCGCCGCAAATGTTCAATAATATCTTCAACAACATAAAAAGCAGGGAAGGGCAGATCTTTTGCCGCCTTCATAAATTCCGGTCCTACCAGCATGACCCTGATCTGCGATTTTCCAGCGATAAGCCTGAGGATTTTTTGGTGTTCACCGGCAGCATAGGGTCCAAGTTCAAGCATATCACCCAGGATCATCAGTTTTGAGTCTGAAGCAAGGCCAAGAAAGTTTTTTATAGCTCCGGTCATACTGGTCGGGTTGGCATTATAGGCATCAAGAATAATGTGATTGGTCTTCGTTTCCAGCACCTGTGAACGGTTATTTGATGGAGTATAGGCTTCAACAGCAGAAATGATATCCTGTTCGGGCACGCTGAAATATTTCCCGATGCAGGCAGCGGCGAGAATATTCTCCAGATTGTACGCTCCGGTGAGCCTGGTGCTGACTCTATACGTGCCTCCTGCCATGAATCTTATGATCAGTTTCAGGAATACCGGGCCGACTTCTGCATTTCCTTCACAAAGCGGTTTGTCTCCATCCATATAATATACCTTGTCAAGGTTCATTGAAGAAGCTACGCTATTAAGAGCATCAGCAGTACCATTGATGAATATGGTGCCGTTCTTTTTTTCAAGGTAGCGGTAGAGTTCTGTTTTTGCTTCCACAACGCCTTCAGGTGATCCGAAACCTTCGAGGTGAGCAAAGCCAACATTGGTGATCAGGCCTACATTAGGATCAGCGATTCGGCAGAGAGTATCGATCTCTCCTTTGTGGTTTGCGCCCATTTCGATGATCGCCATCTCCTCATCCTTTAGTCTTAAAAGTGTGAGAGGGACGCCGATATGATTGTTCAGGTTTCCTTTTGTAGCAAGAACACGGTATTTCGTTGATAATACCGCCTGGGTCAATTCCTTGGTGGTTGTCTTGCCGTTGGTGCCGGTAATGGCGATAACCGGTATTCCCAATTGTTTTCGATGGTGTGACGCCAGATTCTGCATGGTGGTGAGGACATCGTCCACCCTGAACAGTTTTTCTTCCTCTGCCTCAATCTCCGGATCATCGACAACGGCAACCTTACAACCGCCTTCCAGCGCTGCACTGGCATATGTGTTCCCATTAAAGTTGTCACCACGAAGGGCAAAGAAAATCATTCCGGGTGAAGCCAGCCTTGAATCAGTGCAAATCCCATCAGATTGCAGGAAGAGTTGATAAAGGTGTTCCAGAGACATCATTTTCATGCAGCATTTCAGGGTTATATTCTTTGGTACCAACTGCAAATTACATAAAAAACAGGCAAAGGCCGTTTACTGTTCGTGAAATTTTATAGTGGAAATGAGAGAGGGCATTGCAAAAAAAAGCCGTCATCATATTGATGGACGGCTTATTCTTAAATATCTTATGTATTTTAGAAACCCTGAGGTGTTCCAACGCGCGTCATGGCGCAGCGGAAACCGAGGTCATCGCGAGATTCGGTTTCAATAAGGAATCTGCGGGTACCAGGACTGAGGAAATAAGCCCTGTCTTTCCATGAACCACCTTTGTAAACCCTGACATTATCGTTAATCAGTGATGATTTTTCGTACTGGTTGTTCACATACATGTTATCGGTACCTCTTTGATAGGCTTCTGAAGTGGTATCTTTTTCTTCAAAATTCATGGACGATCTCAGATCACCATCGCGGTAATTTCTGTAATCAGATTTTCTGTAGTTAAAACGGCCTTCTGCGTCAGCTTCAGAGATTGGTGAGCGTTTTACATTACCGAGACTGTCAATTTCCGGCATACCGTCGGTGTTCAGGTATAATTTATCGAACTGGTTTCCCCGGTAAGGGTTGAAACCTGCCACGTCTTCATAAGACATAGGACGGTAAACATCGGCAACCCATTCATTTACATTACCAGCCATACAATAGAGGCCATAATCGTTCGGCCAGAAAGATTTCACAGGTGTTGTGATAGAACCGGCATCGTTCAATGAACCGGCGACACCCATCATGTCACCATTGCCTCTCTGGAAATTGGCTCTCATCTGGCCCATATTTTTGGGTTGGTCATTTCTTACGTTATGGCCGTTCCAGGGATAAATTCTTCTTTCCCATACCAGTTCATCAACCGTATTTCCGCGAAGGGCAAAAGCGGCGAATTCCCATTCGGCCTCGGTTGGGAGGCGGTATTTAGGGAGCAGGAGACCATCTTCGATTTTGATATTTCTGGTGTCTTTATTGGGGTCAAGACTGGGGATTGGTTCCCTGTATGTAGGCTGATAAAGGCCCAGCAGGAAGGCTTCCGTTGTGAAATGGTTTGCCCCTTTCTGGTCGGTGCTCATTTCAATGATACCTTCTTTAACCAGCTTAATTTCATTCACCCTGTCGGTACGCCACAGGCAGTAGTCGTTGGCCTGAAGCCAGTTAACGCCTACAACCGGATACTGGTTAAACGTTGGATGACGGAAATAGTATTCCACGTAAGGTTCGTTATAGGCCATTGGATCCCTCCAAACGAGTGTATCGGGAAGAGCATTGTTTACGATCTTTCTTTGCGGGTCAATATCGGAGCTATAAACTCTTTCCAGCCAGTAAATGTATTCTCTGTAATCAACATTTCTGACTTCGGTTTCGTCCATGTAGAATGAAGACACTGTTACCCGCCTGGGAACGGCATTCCAATCGTACATCACGTCATCTTCCACTCTGCCCATTGTATAAGTTCCGCCTTCGATCAGTACAAGACCGGGACCCGTTTCCTGCTCGATAGCATTCTTAACTTCGAAGCCGCCGTTGGCAGGATCGTTGTAATCCCATCCGGTCGTTGTAGATTCTTTACCCGTACTGGAAACATCTCCACTACCGCCGCATGATGATAACATAGCAGCAGCGATGACGTAGAAAGGAACGAGGTTCAGCTTGATTTTCATAGTATTAACAGGTTTTCTTTTGACCAAATTATGCGTTCGAAAATAATATTAATTCGTAAAAATAACTAAATTTTAGGACAATTTATTGCCCGGTGTTTTATTTTCTTTTTACCGTCGGGCGTAATAATCAATGATATTTCATGTGTTCCCATGGTCGGCAGTTTTATGGTCGGACTGCTAATCTGATGGTCATAACTGTAACGTATTCTGAAGGCTTTGGTTACAAATCCTGCCGAAAAAATAAATGAGCTGAAATGAAAACCCAGGTTTTGTCTCAGCCACATACCTGCAAGCAATTGATCCTTGACCAATGCTTCCATCCCATAATTGAGTTGAGTATAACTTTTTTGTTGAACATAGATGAAATTGGGTGAAAGCTGTAATACTTTCATACCCAAGTGTTTTTCGTATATAGGAATCATTCCGCCGGCAAACAATGTCAGCTTTCTGGGCAGTTTTGCATCAGGGTCGGCACCAGCCGATTGGGAAGGTCTGAGGAGATGAGCCATAGATACGCCACCGAAAAAATTTCTGTAAAATCCGGCAAATCCAACACTGAAATCTGGATAATCGGTTTTTAGGTCTCCATAGCTTTCACTTTCATCCGTAAAATTAAATCCGGAGGCATTCAGCTTACGTTGTACATAGCCTACCTCAAATCCCGCTGTGACCGTCAGCTCCCGATTCACGTACAGGTGGTAGTTATAAATGGTGGCAAGTGTGAGCTGATTCATCGCACCATTGCCCTGCACATCATTCATGACCCGGATACCAAAACCTCCGTGCATTTGTTTCATGAACTGATCGTATGAAACACCGTAGGTCACATATGCGTTATCAATACCGGGCCATTGGTTCCGGTAATTAAGAAACAGTCGCCTGTCATTATCGCCAACACCTGCCCATGCAGGGCTGAGATACAGCCTGTTAGCATAGAACTGGGAAAAAGAGGGATCCTGCGAATATGAGGTCATAAACGCAAACAGGAATACCATGCAGGCCAGAAGTCTTCTATTGGCACATATTCCGCTGAATCCAGCTACTCTAATATGTTTTATTATGGCAATAAATTAAGGTTAAACTTCGTTTATCAAACGATATTTTGGATCTAATGTTTTATTTTGCGCGCTGTTTTGAAGGAATATCATAGATCGTTTACCAACCCCCTCTCAACAATGAAATACCTATTGTCATTATTTCTGGTTATTTCATTTCAGGTCGATGCTCAAACCTGGTACCTGAAACGTGATATCTCCTGGAATATTCCTGTGGACACTGTAAAAGCTATGACTTTCAGGGATATCATCGCATTCGACAAAGCTGATTACGAAAATTATGATGCTTTGTTGCCCCGTTTCTTTGAAAATTTTAGATGGCAAGGGGGAGATACGGATGTCAAGGTCGGAATTTTCAGAGCAGAATATCAGGCTGTGACTCCAGATAATGAGGCACTTGAAAAATTTTCAATACTATCTGACAGTATCGTTGTGCAAACACATTTATCTTCAGAAGATGGCAGGTTATTTCTTCAAATCGCCCTGGTTCCTTTCAGGAAAAACCCGCAGTCGGGAAGAATTGAAAGGCTGGTTTCATTTGTTCTTGACCTTGAATCGTTACCTGGTCCGATTATTCAAAAAAGCCAGAAAGCACTTAAAAAATCGTCCTCTGTTGTGCAATCAAAGCTATCCTCAGGAAATTGGTTTAAGATCCGTATTCAGGACGCTGGCATTTATAAGCTTACCTACGATCAACTTTCCGGGCTTGGACTGTCGGATCCCGCAACGGTAAAAATTTATGGTTGGGGCGGACAATGTCTTCCCGATGATGCCACAATGGGAGAGCAGGATGACCTTCGGGCTACCCAGATTTATATGAATAAGGGTCAGGACGGGGTTTTCAATGCGGGTGACTACATTCTGTTTTATGGTGCCGGCCTTGCCAGCTGGAGATGGGACATGCAGGACTCGATATTCCTCCATGATCTTAACCCGTATAGCGACTATGGCTACTATTTCGTTACCTCGGGGAATGGTGCGTCTGCCCAGCCTGTTACGGAACCAGCGGGTGCCGGACAGGTTACATATACTACCACCACCTATGATGCCCGTGCTTATCATGAGCTGGACGAAGTAAACGTTATGGCGCAGGGCTCTGAGTTCGGCTCAGGCCGGGAATGGTATGGAGAAGAATTTGAAACTACTCCGCAACATATATTCAATTTTACCATCCCGGGAATTGTTACAGATTCACCTGTACGATTTAAGAGCAATGTTATTGGAAGGTCGAGAGACACCTGCAGTTTTATTATATCAGCAAATAATGCCAATCTCGATACGGTTTTTATCCGGCCAACAAATCTAAGCGATTATACGGCTACCTATGCTTTTACAGGCGACCCTGTACTGGATTTTTATCCGACAGGCAACACTTTTCAATTGAAATACCGGTTTGTAAAGGCCGACAATGATACAGAGGGCTACCTCGATTATATAAGTGTGACCGCACGGGCAAAGCTGGAGCTGAATGGAAATATGCTGATGTTCAGGGATGCTATGGGCGTAAATGATACAGCCGTAACAAAATTTACGGTTGGAAATATGACCCCGGCAAAGCAGGTTTGGGATGTGACCGATATTCACGATATCAGAAAGGTAGAAGGAACCCTGAACGGAAATAACCTCAGCTTTACAGTTTCTACACCTGAAATCAGGGAATTTGTGGCTTTCGATCCTTCCGCTTCCTTTCCGTCACCCACGCTGAGCGGTGAAAGGCTTGGACCTGTGGCAAATCAGAATATTCATGGTGCCGGACAGCCTGAATACATTATTGTTACACATCCCGATTTTCTAACCTATGCTGATGAGCTTGCAACCTACCGTCATGAACATAACCAGCTCAGTGTGCTGGTGGTTACCACCGAGCAGGTTTTTAATGAATTTTCTTCAGGCAGGCCGGATATCACTTCCATCCGGAATATGATGCGGTACTTTTATAAAAATGCTGCCGGCGATCCGGTGAAAACTCCGAAATACCTTTTACTCTTTGGCGATGGTTCTTACATAAACAAGAACTGTGACAAGGCCAACGGAAGCTTTGTCCCGACATACCAGTCGGTGAATAGTCTTTCACCTACCTCTTCGTATGTATCTGACGACTACTTTGCTCTTCTTGACGATGGAGAAAGCATGAACTATGGTCTCCTTGATATCGGTGTGGGCCGGCTTCCCATAACAACAGAGGACCAGGCCCAGAAAATGGTCGATAAGATCATTGGTTATGAAAAGCCGGAAAGAATGGGCGACTGGCGGAATAGCATCTGTTTTATCGGAGATGATGAAGACAATAATGTGCACTTTACACAGGCCAATGGCCTGGCGAATTACGTCGAATCCAACTATCCTTACTTTAATATTAATAAGATTTTCCTTGACGCATACAAGCAGGTTGCGGAGCCAGTGGGACAGCGATACCCGGATGTTAACAGGGCTATCAATGAACAGATTGCCCGAGGCGCATTGATAATTAATTATACGGGGCATGGGGGGGTAAGCGGCCTGGCACATGAACATGTGGTGGAAATGGAGGATATCAAATCGTGGAAGAATGCAGACAAGCTTCCTCTATTTATGACCGCAACATGCGAATTTAGCCGCTTTGACGAACCAAATATCGTATCGGCAGGAGAGGAAGTTCTGCTAAACAACGAGGGAGGTGGCATAGCCCTGCTAACTACGACGCGCCTGGTGTATTCCGGCCCCAACAATGTCCTGAATGAGCATTTTTATGAAATTGTCTTCGAAAAGGATTCCATGGGGATGAACTATACGCTGGGAGAAGTCATGATGTATAGCAAAAATAAGACGGGTTTCGGGATTAATAAAAGAAATTTCACGCTCCTTGGCGATCCCGCGATGAAGTTAACCTATCCTTTTAATCATATTGCCACTGATTCCATCAATCATCTGCCGGTGAGTGCAGGAACTGATACCCTCTCTGCTTTGAAAAAAGTGTCAATCAGTGGCCATGTGGAAGATAATGGAGGCGCTACACTTGGTGACTTCAACGGAGTGATTTACCCTGTCGTGTATGATAAGCCATCTGTTCAAACCACGCTTGCCAATGACGGTGGCAATAAGAAAACATTTACCGTCCGGAACAGTGTATTATATAAAGGCAAGGCTTCAGTCAAGAACGGGTATTTCAGTTTTGAATTCTATGTACCAAAGGACATCAGCTATGCTGTCGGAGGCGGAAAACTCAGTTATTATGCTGAAGATTCAGTCATTGATGCTGCAGGGGCTTACTACGATTTCGACGTAGGAGGTTCCTACGAGAATGCTGAAACAGATGTTAGCGGACCTGAAGTAAATCTGTATATGAATAACGAGTATTTCAGGTCGGGAGGGATCACCGATGCAAACCCAAATCTACTGGTGAAGCTGTATGATGATCATGGCATCAATACAGCAGGGAACAGCATCGGACATGACATCACCGGGATTCTTGATGACAACAGCCAAAATGTAATCGTCCTGAACGAATATTACCAGGCCGACCTGAATAGCTACAAGAGCGGAACGGTCGAATACCCGCTTTCAAAGCTTACCGATGGTCATCATACCATAAATGTCAAGGTCTGGGATATTTATAATAATTCTAATGAAGCCTCTATTGACTTTGTTGTAGTGAGCTCAGGAGGACTGGTGCTCGACAATCTGATGAACTTCCCAAACCCTTTTACTGAGAGTACTTCCATCACTTTTGAGCATAATAATTCGGGTGCTGATCTTGAAATTACCATCGATATTTTCAATATGGCCGGTAGACTAATGAAGACCATAAAAGCTAAAGAGTTTAATTCTGGCTTCCGCACCGAACCGATACAATGGAACGGCTTTGACGAGTCAGGAAACAAGAGCAGGCAGGGCTTATATATTTACAGAATTCACGTTGTGAGTTCCGACGGAAAAGAAGCCACAAGTTCAGGGAAGCTAATCATTGTCAGATAATTATTGTGACAATATTTTTTCAAATTTTCTGTTATATTTGTGATTCTAAAATAAGTAATAATGTCAGAGAAGAAAACAATAAGGATGAACTATATTTCGGGTATTGCTTTCGTTTTGTTTTGCATTATGCCTAACCTGGCATATGGACAGATAAAATACGGGGAAGTGACCGGAGGGGAGATAAATACATTACAGTCGGCAGTACCGTTCCTAACCATTGCCCCGGACTCAAGGTCGGGTGCCATGGGCGATGTTGGAGTGGCCACTGCACCCGACATCAATTCTCAGCACTGGAACGCTGCCAAGTATGTGTTTATGGAAGGAAAAGGCGGTATTGCCATCTCTTACACACCCTGGCTCAGGAAGCTCGTGCCCGATATCAACCTTGCGTATCTCTCCGGTTACTATAAAATTGACGGTAAACAGGCGTTGAGTGGTTCATTACGATATTTTTCACTCGGCAACATCGTGTTTACTGATCGCTTCGGTAATCCTGACGGACGGCAGTTCAACCCCAATGAGTTTGCCCTCGATGGAGGTTATTCAAGGCTTTTTTCCGATAATTTGTCAGGGGCCATCAGCTTCCGCTTCATAAGGTCGGACCTTACCGGTGGGCAATATGTCGGCGACCTTGCCTCAAAGGCAGGAATTTCAGTGGCCGCCGATCTGGGCTTCTTCTATACCGATAAGATAAAATTGTCGGGACAGGATGCCAACCTTTCACTTGGCGGAAATATTTCTAATATCGGTACCAAGATATCATATACGGAGAACCAGGATAAGGCTTTCATTCCCATTAATATGAGACTGGGAGGTGCACTTGCCCTCGATCTTGATGCCTACAACAGTTTCACCTTCGCCCTCGATATAAATAAGCTTCTGATCCCGACGCAACCCTTGTATGCTGATACCGATACGGCAGAGATCATTCTGAAAGGAAAAGATCCTAACGTATCCGTTCCGCTGGGTATGATCCAGTCCTTTTATGATGCACCAGGGATTGATAATTCAAGGGGCAGTGTCTTCCTTGAAGAATTACACGAAATTACCTACAGCTTCGGGGTTGAATACTGGTACAGGGAACAATTTGCCATTCGGGGAGGGTATTTTTATGAATACAAAACCAAGGGCAACCGAAAATATGTTACACTCGGTGTAGGCCTTAAACTGAATGTATTCTCACTCGACTTCGCTTACCTGATCCCGACAGCGGTCAACAACCCACTTGCCAATACATTGAGGTTCACACTCGGCTTCAATTTTGATAAATTCAGATAACAAATTACAGGATGAGTTTCAGGGTTGGGATAGGTTATGATGTTCACCGGTTTGGTGATAATCTTCCCCTACATCTTGGCGGTGTAAAAGTCGATCACAACAAGGGACTTATTGGACATTCCGATGCCGACGTATTGTTGCATGCCATTTGTGATGCATTACTCGGCGCTTTGGCACTGGGTGATATCGGGCAACATTTCCCCGATAACTCGGAAGAGTATAATGGTATCGACAGCAGGATCCTGCTTGAGCGCACTTCCCGGCTCATTCTTGAAAAGGGCTGGAAAGTGGCTAATCTCGATACCATACTGATCCTTCAAAAGCCGAAAGTCAGTGGCTACATTCCCGAGATGAGAAAAACAATCGCAGATATCCTGGGTATCCCTGCTGACCGTGTTTCAGTAAAGGCCACCACGACGGAAAAACTGGGTTTTGAAGGCAGGGAGGAAGGCGTTGGAGCCCAGGCCATTGTGCTTCTTGAGCAATGAGGTTTACTTTTGTACCGGCGACATAGTAAGCATCCCATAAATTTTATTTTCAATCTTCTTACTTACATCTGCAAGACCTGAATAGAAGTTCTGTGGACCAGTATGTGGTGCATCCCTTAACAGATGGATACACCAAAGAAGATAACGGGCATTGAACTCGTCATAGAGGTCATCATCCGTCATTTCAAGATTCTGCTGTTCTTTATCAAGTAACCTCAGGAAACGGCCAGTAAGATCTTCTCCACCTTCAATATTTCCATTTCCTCCTGATGCCAGCCATAGGTTAAGGATATCACATTCCGCGGTATTTATGCCACATTTCTCCGGTGGGTACTGAGCGAAGAACCTGGTAACAAGTTCCCTGAGCCGGAGGGTATCCATCATTTCGGCTTCAGTCTTAAGAAGGAATGAAATATCACTGAGAATCCATGAAAATGTACGTTGTTCCGCCGGGGCGGCACTGTCAGGTAAACGAACCGGGGTAGACTGGAAAAACCTGTTGATCATGGAGGTATCCGTATACATTTCTCCATTTTTTATAATGTTTCGGTTTCCGGCTGTTTCAGCATTTCCGGTCAATCTGAACACCATCACCTGTTCTGGCAGATTCCTGGACGCAAACATCCCGATAAGTGCAGGATCACAACCTTTACTGAAATATACAGGACTGAAAGGGTAGAAGTCCATAAGTAAAGCAGGGATGATAAACATACCGGGCCGAAGGAAATTTGGAATGTTTTCACTGAGTTCAATTGTATCGGACAGGTTTTCTTCTGTGGAATAGATATACAGGTAGGATTTCTTACGTACGGTCAGGGGTTCCGAACTCTTTCCTGATAGTTCAAGAAACTGATCCGTCCAGTCATTAAAAGTTCCGGCAGGTTCACCGCCGGATGGAATACTATAGATTCCGTTTTTAGTCAGTTGAGAGAATTCGTCGGCTGTCAATGTGGGTGAGAAGGTCCTGCCCGGAGTAGTCTGTTCAAGGATAGCCCTGTAATAAAGCGGATCGTTGAGGAGTGAGGTATTGATAATCCGGATGTCGGGCCTTACATGCTTTACTGCCTGCATGTACAGAAGCGGATACGTGTCATTATCACCATTGGTGAAGAGAATAGCGTGGGAATCAGGAATATTGAGCATGGCATCTGAAAAAGTATTCCAAAACCCGCTATACAACGTGTGAATTTTTGGATATGAAGTAAGTAGTCTGCGGGCTTTTTTTTCAAAACCGAAAATTACAAGCTCATACCATTTTGCCATGATCTCATTCGCATATTTGAGTTTTATTGAACCCACAATCGTCTGATAGTCCGGGTTTCTGTCCGCCAGCAAGCCGAAACAAGAGATACCCTTCTTCGCATACATAAGATACTGACGCACTGTTTTATTGCTCTTTTCTAATTCATGACTTACGACAGGGGAGAAGTCGCTATGGCTCCAGAACATGTCGGAGGCTCGCTGGCTATATGCTCTTCCCATTCCGTAGACCTCTTCATCAGATAAAGATTCCGGAGGCAGATCCCCAAATTCCTTTATCACATCAAGGTCCCAGCCGGCATAGCCATAAAACGGGTAGATGGAAAAATTATACAGGTTGGCGTTGGAGAGATAGTCCCCGGTCTCCGGTTTTTCAATCTTTGCCGTTTTGGGCGCTGCGGATGAACTAAATCCGGTTTGCTTATTCCACAAGCAGATTGTATCGGCAGGCACCAGTTCTCCCGACGCAAATTCTTCAGGAAATACAAACCAGCCGTCTGGCATACGCGCGAATCGGAACCTGTAGAAAGATCCATTTTTCAGAGATTCAACATCGTAGTTGCTGAAAAAGTAAACGCAGGCCTCGCGGTATGAAGGATATCCGGCCAGGTGAGGGAAGGAACTGTCGCGCGGGAGAGCAACATTCGGGATGATGAGTAGCACGAAGAGTAGGATAAGTCGATTCATATCATGTGGTCTCCCTTGATCTGTTTCGGTCGATCATACATATTCACTGAAATTACCTTTTCCAATAAAAGTCGGAACCGAAGGTAGCCTTCTTTTCGCACTCTTTAAATATAGAACTTAAGATTGACGAATTTGTTCTTTGGAAGTAGGGTGATCAACGGGGATATTAAATGTAAATTCTCTGCAAAATGCGAAGTTTCATAGCTCTTATTCTGTTCACTTTTCTTCTGCCTTCTACCGGAAATTCTCAACCCTGGCAGTTTAGTGCCAAGGTGGAACTATTACCCGATCAGACCATTTATCTTGCTTCACTCAGGGGGGAGGAAGTGACAATAACCGACAGTGCCGCTTCACTTCAGGGAAGGTTCCGCTTTTCTCTTGACAACCATTATAAAACCGGAGTATACAGGGTGCTTCTGGGTAATGGTGCAAAAACCGATGCATTTGGCAGAACAACAGAAAGCTTTGATTTTCTCTTCGATCATGAAAATATTTCGGTCATGACCTCCAACCATAACCTGGTAGACAGCATGCAAGTACTGCAATCGGAGGAAAATAGGATTTATTATACATTTCTGCGTACAAGGGAAAGGTATGTCGCCAGAATAAGGACCCTGCTTCCCCTCCTGAACCTCTATACAGCTACCGACCCCTTTTATGCGGCATTGTCGGAGGAGCTTGTGAGAGTGCAACAGGAGCTCACGGATACACTTATTGTGATGGCGCAAAAAAAACCTGGCAGCTTTGTCTCTAGATTCATCCGTGTGTTTCAGGAACCGGTGTACAAACCAACTCAGGGTGAGACGATGGCAAACTTTATGAGAGAACACTATTTTGACTTGGTTGACCTAAACGACAGTACACTTTTAAACTCACAGGTATACACACAAAAAGTTATCACGTATCTGAGCTTTTTTCGCGAAGCTTCTGCAGGCAGGGAGCAGCAGGAAAAACTGTTCATGAAAGCCATCGATGGTATTATGAATGAGGTGAAATACAATCAGGAGGTGTATGAATTTGTGATTAATTATCTCATTGATGGTTTCCAGAAAATAAGTATGGAGAATGTCCTTGTATATATCGCCGATAATTATGTTGCGGGGGAATGTGAGACCGACAATGTAAAAATAATGGATGAAAGACTGGAAGCCTTTAAACGGATGGCTGTGGGACAGCGGGTAGACAACATCGTACTACCCGATATGAACGATCATCCCCAAAGGCTTTCATCGCTCAGCAACAGGTATGTACTGGTTCTTTTCTGGGCTTCCTGGTGTCCACATTGCCAGGGTCTACTGCCAAGGATCAGGAACTGGTATGAGAATAATTCATCCGCATCGGAGCTTGGAATTTATGCGGTGTCCATTGATACAAGCCGTGCAGGATGGGAAGAATATGTGATGGAAAACAGACTTCCATGGACAAATGTGTATGAAATAAAGGGCTGGGAAGGAAAGGTCGCCCGCCAATTCAATATCTACGCCACGCCAACTATGTTCCTTCTGGACAGAGATCGAAAGATTATCGCCAAACCACTGACCTTCAGGGATTTTAAAAAAAAGATGGAGGATCTTGCAATGTAGGTTACCCTACAGTGATAAAGAATATCCGGTATTGGGTTCATCTGGTTTAGAAATTATACCTGAATTCAATCCATGCAACCTGTTTATCAGTAAACGGCTGTTGTCATCACCAGCCTGTGTGATTTATGGTGCAGGAAGATTTATCCATGCCTGAATTTTAGAATTAAATATCTTTGCCGTATGAGTCACCTCCAAAAATATGGAAAAGCCCCTTACACCCTGGCCGTCATTCACGGAGGGCCAGGTGTGGCAGGGTATATGTCGCCTGTAGCCGAACCGCTGGTGCACGTTTCTGGTGTCATTGAGCCCTTTTTGTCGAAGGATAGTATTGAAGGACAGTTGAGGGAACTGTTCACTCTCCTCAACGACGAATGTAAATTTCCTGTCACGCTTATTGGACATTCATGGGGTGCCTGGCTTTCATTTCTGTTTACGGCCCGTTTTCCACATCTTGTCAATAAACTAGTACTGATTGGTGCGGGACCCTTCGATGAAAAATATATCGCTGATATTCTGGAAGCCAGAACTAATCGACTGAAAGGAGAGGAAAAGTCGGAAGCTGCGATGCTTTTTATGATGTTGGACAGTGAGGATACCAGAGCGGGTTCGAGGACTTTAAAACGTTTTGGCGAATTAATGACAAAGGCAGATAGTTTTGATGTTCTTGAGGGGAATCATCCACATACGATTTATCATCCAAAGGTTTATCGTAAAGTGTGGAAAGAAGCCCACGAAATTCGCCATAACGGAGAATTGCTTAAATCAGCCAGGCTCATCCGTTGTCCGGTGCTGGCTATTCATGGTGACTACGACCCTCACCCCGCAGGAGGTGTGGAATATCCTTTAAAAAAGGTCCTTTACGATTACAGGTTTGAACTTCTTGAACGCTGCGGTCATTATCCATGGAAAGAAAAGTATGCCAGCGATTTGTTTTTTTCCATATTGATCGACTTTATTAAAGAATGACTTCCATCATCCGCAAACTTTACTAAAATCAACCATTGAGAACCAGTTGTCCTCTGTACTGCAAATCCTGTTAATGAATAGGTCCGCGGATTCGGCAAGTTCTTCAATTTCCCCGACATCGTATTTCCGGGTTGTTGCCGTCATGATGCTTTCCCCGCGTACCATCCCCAGGATAAGCCCCGCCTTCCTGAGATGAAGATTCAGATCCGTCAATGCTCTCAGCTTCATCTCGATCCTCGACCGCTCCGGATTAAAAACAACCTGGTAGACAAATTTTTCCAGGTCGATACCCGCTCCGGTAATCCTGTTCAAAACAGCCAGGATATTCTTATGAAAAGCTGGCATCAGTCCTTTCGAATCGTTATATGCCTTTTCGAGCATACTATCATGTTTTTTCATGTCAAAACCCACAAGCAACCTATCCTGACTTTTCATATTTGCCTTCACTGATTTCATCAGCTGTAGAGCCCTGAAATCTTCCAGGTTGCCGGGTGTGCCTCCAAAAATACAGAAGATCCGCGGCACATCGGTCGGGGGAAGATTCAAAGGATTATTAAAATCAGTGTACAGTGGATTTATGCTGTCTTTTGTCAGTATATCAAGGACAGGTTCAGTAGATAACCGTATAGCGGCGTTGCTGAAATCGACCGGAACGAAATGGATTTCACATTCGGGGTTCTGGTGCAACGACATAATCAGTGTTTTGATTTTCAGGCTTCCTCCTGTTCCGATCTCCACAATCTCCACATCACGATAATAAGGAAGGCCCGGAATGATGGAATCCTTTAGAATCTCCAGTTCCATCCTGGCAGGATAGTAATCAGGTAGGAGACAGATTTCCTGAAAAAGCCTGGCTCCGGTGCTGTCAAACAGATATTTGCTGTCGATCCTTTTCTGGTCTTCTAGCAGGGTGAAAACCATGTCATCGACAAGTAGCTCATCAGAGAAGCCTGAAAAGTTGGTATCAGTGCTTGTCCAGTTGTCAACAGCTGTAAAATTTTGATAGTTGTTCATGGTATTCGACCAATTAAATGGTTGTTATCCTGTTCGTACTGTGTCAATCAAGGTTCGTAAATAGATTGCTCAGGCCTTCAGCAAGGGTTGGATGAGCAAAAATACCGTCCTTGACATCGTGGAAGGAGAGTCCTCTATCGTGGCCTTTCGGTACGATATATTATTTTTTCTACAATTTTTGCCAGAGTCATAATTACGTCATCAAATTAAACTTAAGATTCTGATGTTCCGGATGGTTAGCATGCATCGTTTATATGAAACACCGGGGATGTTGGATTAGTTTTATTGGGATGGGTTGGATACCCCTAAATCCCCTGATAGGGGACTTGAAGATGAGGTTATGGGTATGGTTTGGATACCCCTAAATCCCCTGATAGGGGACTTGAAGATGAGGTTATGGGTATGGTTTGGATACCCCTAAATCCCGCTGATAGGGGACTTGAAGATGAGGTTATGGGTATGGTTTGAATACCCCTAAATCCGCTGATAGGGGACTTGAAGATGAGGTTATGGGTATGGTTTGAATACCCCTAAATCCCCTGGGAGGGGACTTGAAGATGAAGTAATGGATACTGTGGTGGGGATGATCCTGGTGGATATTCATTGTTTTTCAGATGGCTGATAAAAGGCCTCCGTCCACGTAGATGATTTGTCCGTTTACGAAGCTACTGGCTTCGGATGCAAGGAAGAGGGCGGCGCCGGCAAGCTCGTCGGGATTCCCCCATCTGCCGGCAGGGGTACGGCCTTTGATCCATTCATCAAAATCCTTATCATCCGCCAGGTTCTGGGTCATTTCTGTGAGGAAGTATCCCGGACCTATGCCATTGATCTGGATGTTGTATTTTGCCCATTCAACGGCCATTGCCCTGGTTAACATTTTAAGTCCTCCTTTTGAGGCAGCATACGGACCCGTGCTTGTTCTTCCGAGTTCACTCATCAGGGAACAAATATTAATAATCTTACCGGATTCCCGGGCGATCATCCGCTTCACCACAGCCCTTGAGACGATAAAAGCCCCTGTAAGATTTGTTCTCAGAACTTCCTCCCATTCATCGAGGGGACAGCTTTCCAGTGGATGCCGACGGTTTATCCCCGCATTATTGATCAGCACATCTATCGGCCCAATGCTCTTCTCGATCCCATTGATCTCTTTCACCACCGTCTCCTGGTCATCCACATCGAAACGGCTGGTGTAAGCCTGATGACCAAGGGCTTTAAGGCTGCTGCATGCCTGTTCCAACGGCAGGCTTGATCGTCCATTCAGGATAACCCGGGCACCCAGTGAGCCAAATGCCCTGGCAAGTGTAAATCCGATTCCCCGGCTCGATCCGGTGATTAGCACAGTCTTCTCTTCAACATCAAAGATTCTTTTATAAATCATCAGTACGCTCTTTTTGTTTTCAGCCAAATGTCAGTCATAGCAATGGTGCAGACAGACCTATAGTGAAAATGACCTTTCCATTCGGGTTATCAAAAATTGATTTTCAGCGGTTCAGATAACTCCGATTCACGTCCCCAGTAGTCAACAGCTTTAACCCTGTATTCTGCATTTGTTACAGATTCCGGTATCAGATGCATAAACCCCCTGTCTCTGAGATATTGGGCATTGAGCTTCGAGAATGTAGTATCATTGCCGCTTTTGTACATGAGTTCGTATGAAAGGATGTTGGAATTGGAGGTATCGTCCCATTTTATAAATAACATACGGTCATTATTCAGACCCTGATATTCATGAGATGTAAGATTCGACGGAGGCGAAGGTAATTTTTCCGTTTTCCGGGCAAGGATCAGGATGCTGACTGAGGGTGAAGGCATATTCAACTCAAATTCAAGCACATTTGAACCCACATGCAGATCTGATGGTGCGCCCATCAGTCCAGGTTCCTGCAGTGAGATCATTTTGAGGTACTGGTCTCTGGATGGCAGGGAGGGACTACCTGCTTTGAGCCATTCGGCAAAGGGATTGCCATGCGTGTCGTCGAGCCTGTAATGTATGAGGGTATATTCACCTGATGTAACACCCCTGATGTTTATTTTCAGGTTTGTTTCCTGCGACTGGAAGGTTGTCTCATCAACGAATTCCATTTTGGTGCTGGCTGGTTTCCCGTACGAAATTTCAATGGTAGGCGAATTGTAAACAGCAATGACATAGTTCCCCAGACTGTCAGTAGTGGGAATGATCCCGAAGTTCTTATCCTGGTTGTCCACCTTGACAGGAAACCTTTTATCGCCAAGCAGCGACATCAGACTCATGACGGTATACACTGGTTTTTTTACGAGGTAGAATCCGGGATAATCGCTGAGCTGGTTATCATTGTCCATGGTAAACCGTGCAAAATGACTCCTGGTGAACCAGTCGCCCATAAAGCCGTTGTCATTACTCATGAAGCCGTAGTTAAGGTGATTTTTATCGATGAGTAACCTGTCGTGCTGGTCGATGGATTGTACGATGAAGGAGGCGTACCATGGCCCGGGTCTCCACCAGTATTTGGTGTTCCATCCGGCAATCGGATCAGCCTCGTCATTGACCAGGGGAACATTCATCAGGCCTGGATAATCCTTCATGATCAGGTCGTACACATTTTTCTCCTGTGAGATCATGTACCTGACGCGGTTTTTAAGATGATAGGAAATAAAGTCGATCCGTACGCCTTTTTTGCCGGTAAAATAATTTGTACCTGAATTACAATGTGAAAGAAGACCTGTAAAATATTCATTACCAGGTGCTCCTGCGGTGGCTGGTCCGCCAAAACGCAAAGCAGGGTCTGCATCTTTAAGCCCCTCGGAACAGGCATCGTAATAATTTAAAAAATCCTGGAGATCTAAAGGCCAGTAATTTTTCAGATTCGGTTCGTTGGAAGTTTCAAAATACCAGGTTCTGACTTCGTCCCTGCCGTAACGGTCAATGAAATGGATTGCCAGATTTTTCACTAGTTCCCGGAACTGATGCATTTGTTCCGGATTCTCAAAATCATTGAAATATCGGTTTTCGGCACTCTTCTGTGCCTGGATTTCAGCATCCATGACCTGCTTGCTGACTTCCCAGTTCAGTGATGGGTGTCCCATAATCTCGAACACCGGCTTGAGCTGATTATTCACAAGTTGATCCATAGCGCCGTCCAGTTTCTCCCAGTTGTATTCAGGATGGGCTGTACCGAGTCCACGGGTACCTATAAAATTGAGAAGGTAGTGAGGTCTCACATACTGAATCCCCATTCCGGCAGTGGTTCCAAGGTACTCAAGGGTTAGTTGCATGTCTGACCGTACAAGGGCAATACCGGGTGTAAAGCCGGTGCAACGCCAGTAGTGGCTTTCGTCAGTCTGTTTTGCAGCAAAATCAACATTCAGATTGGCAGTGATCTGGGCTGATATGACTGCAGGCAGGAATGCGAAAAGAAAAATAATTGGCTTTTTCATTTTATAGTGGCTAATTGTGAATGACCTCAAAAATATAAAATATAATATTAAACCGTCACTCCCCGATAATGCCCATCTGCTTCATCAGGAAGGAAGCATTCATATTGCGGGCAATGCCTTCTTTTAATTTATAGTCGAAACGAAGTTCATTCCCATGGATATAACTTTCAAAGTGCAGGTTAACTATGACAGAAGGGAACGATGTAGCTATTTTTCCCAGTGCAAGGTCGTGTGTGGCAATAAGCGCCATACATCTTTCCCGGGTAAAGCGCTTCACCAAAGCAATGGACCCGTTATGTTTATCTGTGCTGTTCGTACCTTTGAGTATCTCATCCAGCAACACAAGTATTTTGACACCTTTGCCGAGCATCTCAACGATCCGTTTCAGGCGTTTGAGTTCGGCAAAAAAATAGGATTCGCTGTCCGCCAGGGAATCGGTTGTACGCATGCCGGTGATCACCTCGAGCGGTTCATAGCGGAATACGGAGCTGCATACCGGAGCGCCGGCGCCGGCGAGGATCATATTAATTCCCAGGGTGCGGAGGAAGGTGCTCTTACCTGCCATATTTGCACCAGTAATGATAAAAATCTTTTTTTCATTGGTAGAGAGGAAGTCATTAACGATCCTCTTGTCTTCGGGAATCAGTGGATGGCCGAGATCCCGGGCTTCCAGTCCATCTTCCTGGATCACCGGCCAACAAAAACCGGGATTGTTGAAATGAAATGTGGAAAAGCTTATGGCAGCATCCATGTGTGCAGGGGTCATGAAGAAACTGTCGAGCATCTCCCTGTTGGTCTTTTTCCAATTCTCGAGCGCCCTGATTATATGAAGATCGAACATGAAAAACAGGTTCAACGGTGAGCTGATGATGATATTCAGCCTTGCATCAAGGAAGTTCATAAGTGTGTCGAGTCTCCTGAATGTTGATAGAGAAGACCGGCTGCGACCTGCGTACTCCCTGAGGAGGGGATGGGTGAAATCGCATTCGGAAATGATACGGGTCAGTCCCAGGTATTTTGTGAGAATCTCGTGTTTTTTGGAGATCTTTTCATGGTACCGGTTGACCTGTACGAATCCAAAACTATTGGCGAGGAAACTTACGATGATCATCGGGATGGTATATTTGTAGAACGCCGGGTTGATAAATCCCATTAGTAGAAGCAGCACAAATACGGCTGGAATTCCATACATCTTAATTATTCTAGGCAAAGTAAATGCGAAAGAAACTTGGTTTGCCCATTCCATAATCTCCTGCTTGTCTTCCGATCTGTCTCCAGCAAGGCTCCCCGAGGCTCTGAACTCTTGCATGAAATCAGGGTTTCCGGCCAGTTCACGATGTATGTCCTGCCGAATCCTGATCTGGTCCTTCTGACAGGGTGAATTAAGGAGATCCCGGGCCAGGAGGGTTTTGCCTTCACATGTGGATGTCCGGTTCAGAAACTGGAAGAGAGAGCCTGGTCCGAAAATATCAAGATCATACGTAAACTCATGTTGGATGTCGAGGAATTCAGTGCCGGGGTCGAAGACAGAAAAGTTACCACTCAAGCCTTCAAGTTCATTGCTGTTTATAGCGGACAATGCCCTGGCTGTATCCGCTTTAACGGTAAGGTTGCGATGAAAACTGACCAAAAGAAAAAACGACACAAGCGATACACCGGATACTGAATACCAAATGGGATGCCCTGTTTTTATACCCCGAACGAGCATGAAAACAAATATGATCATCGTGAGCAGACGGAAGACCGATACCCAGTTCATCCTCTTCTTCAGGGATATTAATTCGGTATCTGCGGCAGTTTTTCTTTCAAGGTAGTACTCGGAAGCTTTCAACATGATGTAAATCTACAAAAAAGTTAGATATAGCTAAAATGCAGGCATGGTATGGAAGGGCTGGAATGAATGACTTAACCTGGAGGATGCCGCTGTTGAAGTATTGTTTGCCATGCTGAATATGATTCCACGAGTGATATCAGGAAGAAAGGGCTATTTGGGCAGGCCCATTTTCAGAGTAAAAAAAATTATGTAATTTGTTTTGGCATTTTTTTTTGTATCCATCGGATACAAATATAAATTAAGTGATTTCCGAAACAAGATTAAAACCTGCTATCGCATTCACCCGGATCAGAAAGGTCTATGCTGATGATCTGGAAAATCAGAAACATGAAGCGAACTAATGCAGTGACGGGAAGGTTTTTATCAGAGAACTGAAACTGAAGGTAAAAGCGCAGCTTATCAGGGAAAAAAATATAATCAGCCAGCATGAAACCGCATAAATTTTCAATCCAACGGAGACTCAGTAGTTTTAAATATGCAATTGACGGATTGCGCATCCTTGTTCGCGAAGAACATAATGCCAGAATTCAGATTGTGGTGGCTATGCTTGTATTTGTGTTAGCTATATTCTTAAAAATTGCGATTTTTGAATGGATAGCTCTTCTGTTATCTGTTGGATTTGTTTTAGTAATTGAGGCCATAAACACATCCATTGAAAATCTTGCGGACTATGTTTCTCCGGAAAAACATGATAAAATAAAGAGAGTTAAGGATTTATCCGCAGCTGCGGTGCTTATCAGTGCAATAATTGCACTGATCATCGGACTGATTGTTTTTATTCCGAAAATAGTGGACCTTGTATGCAAAGTTTCCCGGTAAAACTGTCTAAGTTCGGGAGTGCTCACTCAAACATGTAGAGATACGACGGTGAATCAGCCGGCTTATTTATTTAACAGATTATGACTATGAATAAAGTAATAATATTGGTAGCCTGCCTCCTGCTGGCAGCGTGCACACGTTCAGTACCAGAGACCAGACAGAACTATATCATGAATCAGCCTCCGCTCGTTCCCCAAAAATACATTGAATTGCCACTTGGCGCAGTAATGCCGCAGGGTTGGTTGCTGACGGAACTGGAAATCATGAAAAACAATTCAACCGGACATCTGGATGAATATTATGCAAAACTAAAAAACGACAATGGATGGCTTGGGGGAAAAGGTGACGGCTGGGAAGAGACACCTTACTGGCTGGACGGAGCGCTTCCCCTGGCTTACCTGCTGGATGACGCAGCGTTAAAAGAAAAGGTGCTGAGATATATTAACTATACTATAGAAACTCAAAGAAAGTCGGGTTTTTTTGGGCCTGTTACTCAATATGAACGTGAGACCGGCCTGAAGGTGGAGAAAGGGATTCAGGGCGACGACTGGTGGCCGAAGATGGTCATGCTGAAGGTAATGCAGCAATATTTCACGGCAACCGGAGACCAAAGGGTGATTTCATTTATGACCAGGTACTTCAGGTATCAATGGCGAAATCTTGAAGATTGCCCGCTGAAACAGTGGTCGATATGGGCTCAGTCACGGGGTGAAGATAATATCATGGTTGTATACTGGCTGTACAATATTACCGGAGATACATTTCTGCTGGACCTGGCTGATATCCTGTCAAAACAGACATTTGACTGGACAGGCTGGCTGGCCGGTCGTGACTGGGTTATGAGTACGGCAACTATGCACAGCCGTGACGACAGGATGAGGATACACGGCGTAAATGTTGCCATGGGTCTGAAGACACCAACAATCCTTTACCAGTCACAAAACGACCCGGCGTATCTAGAATCATTGAAAACAGGTTTCACTGATCTTATGCGGTTACACGGTCTTCCTATGGGAATGTTCTCATCAGATGAACTCCTTCATGGCAATGATCCTTCAAAGGGCGTTGAACTTTGCGCTATTGTCGAAACGATGTTTTCCCTTGAGAACGCCATAGCCATTACCGGTGATCTGACCTATATGGATGCACTGGAACGGATTGTATTTAACGCACTTCCAACGCAGACCACCGACGATTACAATATGAAACAGTACTTCCAGACTGCAAATCAGGTAGAGGCGAAACCGGGTGTTTACGAATTTTCATTACCCAGTGGTCTTCTGTGTAACTGTTTCGGCGCGCGCTCCGGATATACCTGCTGTCTGGCAAATATGCATCAGGGGTGGCCAAAATATGTATCTCACCTCTGGTATGCAACGCCTGACGGGGGACTCGCCGCCCTTGTTTACGGTCCGGGGAAAGTTACTGCAAAAATTGCGGACGGTGTGGCGGTCACGATCGATGAGTGTACAAATTACCCGTTTGACAATAAGATTGATTTTTGCATCACGCTTGCCGGGCGTACAACATTTCCATTGGAGCTGCGCATTCCCGGCTGGTGCGATGAGGCAGTGATTTCACTAAACGGCAATACGTTGTCAAATGAGAAAGGCGGCCAGATTGTAAAGCTTCAGAGGGAATGGCAAAATAACGATACCCTCTCGGTACTGTTTCCGATGAAGGTGACCACGAGTAACTGGGGCAGGAACTCACGTGCTGTCGAACGCGGACCGCTGGTGTACGCCTTAAGGATCGGGGAGAAATGGGAAATGAAACAGGATCCGAAGCAGGGAGACTATTATGAAGTACACCCTGTCACACCCTGGAATTACGGGCTTGTACATGATATTCTCGTTGATCCTGCCAAGAATAGTACGGTTATTGAAAAGCATCCTGAAGGAAATTATTTCTGGAATCCGGAAAACGCTCCACTGGAAATTCAGGTTAGGGCCAGAAAAGTCCCCGCATTCTTGAATATTGACGGCGTTGCGTTCCTGCCGGTTACGGATAACGCCGACAACTATAATGGAATTCTGTCAGACAGTACTGAAATAATTTCCCTTATCCCATATGGGTGCAGTAAGCTGAGAATCGTTGCCTTTCCGGTGGTGAAATGAATAGTATGTTGTAAATATTACCGATAAAAAATTCAAAGTGATGAAGGTATTTAGAAAAGTATTGGTTGGCCTGCTTATTTTAACCTCCCTGGGTGCAGCAGATCAAAAAAGGCATGCATCAGGAAGCGGTGCGGGAATAACCATGCCGGCCGGAGTTGGTGCGCAGACCGGAAGTTCACTGCCGGTGGAGACACGGAGATCAGTTGAAGGAAGACAGACATTCATCATCAATAACTGCATCAGGGACCTGGATGAGTTTAAATTACTCGTAAAGTCGGCCAGCAGGCTCAAAAAATACGGCGATGTGCAGATCAATGTCGGCGTCGTTGCTGACAAAGCTTTTTACGAGATTCCGGAAGGCGGAAATCCATGGAGTGAATACGCAAGCAACTTTGCCAATCTTTATAAATTTTACCCCGACAAAAAGATCGCGCCCTATGTGCCGGCTGACTTCGTCCGGGCAAATGTGCAACTGCTCCTGGCCAAGGTAAAAATATTACGTGAAAACGGAATGGATGCGGCCTTTTTCAGTAATGAGCCTGAAATCATCCCTTCTGCATTTTTCGAAGAATACCCGTACCTGCGTGGTCCCCGGGTCGACCATCCCCGGCGGAGTAATGTACCGTTTTTCTCCCCATGTTTGAGTGTAGAGGAAATGCAGGAAATGTATGCCGGAATGATAGCTGAACTTCTGAAAAACGCACCGGAAATCAAATCATTCTTTTTCAAAACCAATGATGCCGGATCCGGCAATTGCTGGTCCGACTGGCTTTATCCCGGACCCAACGGGCCCGATCATTGCAAGAATGAAACTACCGGTGAACGGATGGAACATTTGTTAAGCGCCTTACAGGCGGGTGCCACGAAAGCAGGCTCCAGACTGGATGTGTACCTCTCGCATTCACAGGGGTCGTCGAATTTCACCGATGAAGAACGAAAGGACATCCAGAATCACCTGCCCGCCAATTGCTATTTTGCCAGTACACCGGAACATTCCTTCTCGTCCATAGGAGGTAGCTTTTCCTTTACTTACCCGGTGAAAGGAATCCTTGATGTGTATTCATTCCTGAACGGATTGCAAAGGTCGAACAGGCAGAAACCGGGGACGGTATTCATGAGTTTAAGCGCGTATTACGACAGGGGGAATGAAAGCCCGGCCATTGATAATCTGATGATTCAGCTCATGGATGACTACTTAACCCATCCTGAGTCTGATCAGACTGCAAAACAAAAACTTCAGGTTTACTGCCGGGACTGGGCCGGAGAAAAATATGCCGACACCCTGTACAATGCGCTCATCGAACTCAATGTAGCGAACAGGTTCAGAAATTCGTCCCCTGGCAATTTGATCGCTATTTACTGGGATGTCTCACTGCGACTGATGACACGACCTCTGGTCGCCGCACCCCAAAGGCTCAGCAAGGAAGAAGAAGCATATTTTCTTCCTTATGTATTCAATGTTTCAGAAGAAGAGGCCAGAATGGATTATGTGGATATTCATGGCGGACGTTGGTTTGTCTCACGTGATTCCGTTCAAATGTATGTTGAGAAAGTGACAGAGGTTTGTAAAAAGCTTGAATCCATTGACCATTCGGCACCGAAAGCAGAATTCATACATAACCTGGCCGTAGCGCTCCGGATCCACGCCAGCCTTACCCGAAGCACTGGAAATTTTTGTGAAGCTCAACGTATCCGTGACAGAAACGCTGAGAACCTTAACGGGCCTGTACACCGGCCAAGTAAGGAAAGTACCTGGACCGGTGATTCTGATTTATTGCTTTTGAATGAGATTATGCGGGATGAGCTGGATAATACGGCAGAGCTAACCTCACTTCTTCAACGAGAAGGTGTGGAGAACCTCTGTCTTGCCAGGGATGCCGCCCATGAGGACTGCTTCCTTCTCGGGCCGGATATCGTTAGCCAGCTAAAAAAGAAATACAAAATAATGATGGCCCATTGGCGTGATGTTGAGGATTATATGACCACACCATTTAAATGATTTGTTGATATATTGAACCTGAAGTGGAAGTTGAGCATGATATATTATAGAATGCATCCTCATTCAAAAAAGGGTTGCTAAAGGCTGTTCTCAAGCAACCCCGTTTTGGTTTCATGAAAAGGAAAATCGTCGATTCACCATCATAGGATTGACCGGGTCTCCAACCACTGCAATATGGAAGCTCGTACCCTTACGTACTTACTCTCCGCTAAGAATCTCATCGTACAACTCAGACAGTCGTTTCCGAAGATGAAGTATGGCATAATGTTTACGTGATAAAACAGTATTCACGGAAATGCCCGCAGCCTCAGCGATATCTTTTACCGGGATGCCCTCCAGTTCCGTCATTTCAAATACTTCGCGCTGTTCAGGAGGCAGTTCAAGGAGCGCATTATCAAGCTCAGTCCAGACCAGCGAGCGTAAATATTCTGTTTCAGGGGTATTCTCTATTTCTTTGCTGAACAGGATTTCCGAGAAGTCGTTCATAACTTCGTCATCATCATACTGATAAACAGGAAGTATGATCTCTTTCCTTTTCAGTAGTTTGTTAATAATCGTATTCCGTGCAACTTTGAATAGCCATGCCGATATCTGTTCAACAGGCTGTATTGAAATCCTGACGGTTTTAACATATTGGTAAAATACATCCTGAAGAATATCTTCCGCATCTTCCCTGTTCGGTATACGTTTGCTAATAAACGCCTTAAGACGAGGCCGGTGTTGAACAATTAGTTCCTCCAGGTTTTTATTGTCGGAGAGTTCATTCATGTTCTTTTCCTGCGCTATCTTCCTGGTGAAAGCCAAAATTCCTCTCATGAAAGTTTTTCCCGTGACCGTACATATGATGTCTTGACTTAATGATCTCCTCTTTTTCTTCGTCCGACCATTTTTTCCACATTTCGCGGCGTTTTTTAATGAACTGCTTTTTTTCTTCAGGCGTCATTTTCATCCATTTTTCTCTCAGTGGATTGTGCCCTCCGAAATGCATGAAAGGACTTCCTCCTCTTAAGCCGGATCCACCGAAGAGGAGCCGTGCTAGGATGAGCAGACCTGCCGCCTGAAGATAGCCAACGGTGTTTAAACCCAGCATTCCGGGAATAAGAGCATTCCATAATAGCATAACGACGGCACTAAAACCAGCGAAGCCAAGAATGAAAAAGATGACCATTCTAAATCTGTAATTTTCCATTTTTTTCAATTTTAACGATGTGTTTGGGGTTCGACATGATTTTAACCTTGTCCCCCAGGAATGAAGACAATCAGGAAGCATAAATATTTTACCGAAACATGAAAAATCCTTATTTTTTTAAAATTTTGAGAATATTAGGTTTGAAATGCACAAATTATTTGAATCAGAGAATGTATAAAGCGACTTCATTTGCTTCCGTGAAAGAGGAGGGTATTCTCATCGCATTGATTTCATTCCTGCACAAAATTAAAATTTGTCATTCTTACAGGAATCCCGGTGAATTGAATAAAGGTTTTCCCGGATACTTTTTCAAGTCCCTCAAATGGTTTAAATTTATCTTCTTTTACCCGAAATTCCCTTCAGGTTCTGTTTGAGCCTAAACGTATTTCTTAAAACAAAAAATAGTATGAAACATTCATTCCTTTCCTTTAGTACGATTCCACTTGCATTCGTTATGATAGCCGGTTGCACCAATCATAAGACCACCCTACCCCCGCCCAACATTCTTTGGATCTCGGCGGAAGATATTAGTCCGGCATTGGGTTGTTATGGTGATCCGCAGGCGGTTACGCCCAATATTGATAAGCTGGCGAAGAACGGCATCATCTATACAAATGTGTATGCCACAGCAGCCATATGTGCGCCGGCACGTTCAGCGCTGATCACCGGTATCTACGCTACATCAACTGGTACGCAGCATCTTCGGTCTGAAATTCCCGTGCCTCCTTCTTTGAAAATTCTCCCGGAATACCTGATGGAAGCCGGTTACTACTGCACGAACAACGCTAAAACCGATTACAATTTCGATCCTGCCGGCCGGTGGAATGAAAACGGGCCGGATGCGCATTGGAGCCATCGTCCGGAAAAAGCACCATTCTTCAGCGTTTTTAACTTCGGCATTACCCATGAAGGGAATACAAATAAATTTGCTGAACATGACATTGAAGGACTTGTGGATTACCATGATCCTGCGAAGGCAAATCTACCTCCCTATTTCCCTGATACACCGGAAATGCGCAAGATATGGGCACATGCCTACGACCTGATCACGAAATTCGATATGCAGATGGGAGAAAGGATACATGAACTTGAGGAATCCGGAGAGCTGGAAAATACCATCATTTTTGTATTCTCCGATCACGGGTTCGGACTCCCGCGATATAAGCGATGGTGTTATAGCAGCGGCATGAAGGTTCCTCTTGTGGTTTATGTACCGGATAAATATAAGTCGTTGTTTGAATCGAAGACAGGAAGTAAGGATAATACACTGATCAGCTTTGCCGACTTTGCACCTACTGTCATGAGTCTCGCAGGCCTGGAACCTGATCAGGGCATGCAGGGCGTCCCCTTTGCCGGGAGGGTTATTCAAACGAATGAATTTATTTATGGAGCAAGGAGCAGAGCCGATGATGTTTATGACGTGTGCAGATTTATTAGTGATGGCCGGTACGAATACATCCGTAATTTCATGCCCTATAAACCTTACATACAGAAAGCGATTATTTTTGGGGATGAGAAGCGTAGTTACAAAGAACTCAATGCCCTCATGGAGGAAGGCAGGCTTAATGATACAGTGATGAGAATGTATGAGCCCAAGGATACGGAAGAACTCTATGATTTGCAATCAGATCCGTTCGAATTGAATAATCTGGCTGTACAACCGGCCTTCCATGCCCGCAAAAAGCAGCTCAGGGAAAATCTCATCATTTCCCTTAACGATAAGAAAGACATAGGATTTTTGCACGAATCGGAGATGATGATTCGATCTGAAGGTTCATCACCTTATGAAATTGCCAGGGATCCCAAACGTTATGATGCAGCGAAGATCATACATGCTGCCTTTTTAGCTTCGGTTAAGGATCAGGAAACAGATACAATCATGGCATTGCTGAAAGACCCGGATTCTGGTGTCGTATTCTGGGGCCTGAATGCCGTGATGAATTCATTAGAACCAACGACAAACTTGTATAAAGTAATCGAAGATCTGACACAAAGCAGTTCACCTGCCGTAGCCATCCTGGCGGCTGAGATTCTTGTGGAGCGCGGAATTAACAAGAAGATGGGTCTGGAGACGCTAGTCAGATATCTGACAGATGACAGGCCAACGACGGTTCTAAACGCCGCCATCTCCATCCGAAGGATTGGTAGTGATGCGGAGCCGATCCTGCCTGTGATAATCCGTGAGGCTGAGAAATATTATGGCAACATTGGCGACGGTTATAAAAACTGGTCGTACCCGATGTTCATTGGTTTCGCTCTCGACCAGGCAAGAATTAATTGTGGTGCCGGACGCTAAAGAAAAATCTATTTTTGGCGGAGTTTTCGCCGATGTTCATCATTCCCTCGTTAGTACTTTCTTCCCCGATTGAGAGGCGTGCACCAAAATTCGTCTGGTACACAGGCGCCAGAGATCAGGACTTGGCCATTTGGGGTTCAGCTTACCAAAATGTCGAACTGAAATGTGAAAAAAAATTAAAATGAATAACTATATTTAAGATGTCTTGTTGAAGTAGATGCATTTCTATCCAGACTGGAAATTGAAAAATTGAAGTAGATAGGAGGCAAAAGGGGTTTGCAAACGCATTGAAAACGTTGCATTATCCGGCATGGAATTTGAGCTAATTTAATACACTCTTTAAAGTTCTTTAATAGAACATTTGATTGAAAATATGACCGGGATTTCATTGCAGCAAGCATGTGGTGTTCGGGATACAAATGAGATCCAATTCAGTAATGGTCAGTACTTCTTTGCTAAGGCAACACTGATTTTGTAATAAGAAGATTTATTTCCAGATGAAAGAAAAAATAATGTTTATTACAGGTCTGGGCCTCCTCTTAATTTTGGGCGGTTCCTGTAAAAAAGACAACAACGGTTCAGCTGACAAAACGGAAACGCAAATTGTCAATCAATGGATCTATGACGGTCTGACCGCGGTTTACTTTTGGAACAAGGCCATCCCGTCGGGACTTGATCCTCTTACTGAACCTGATCCGAAGGAATTATTTCATAAGATGCTTTACACATCCAAAGACCATTGGTCGTATATCACCGATGACTATTCAGCGTTAGAAGCTGATCTTCAGGGTGTGCCCCTTTCAATGGGTTACTCGCCGACCTTTGGATTGATCGCTAACACCAATAAAGTGGCTATCTTTGTCGAATATGTATATCCCGGTTCTCCAGCTGAAGCGGCAGGGCTAAAACGAGGTGACTTCATCATGAGCATTGATGGACAGGATTTAAATCTCGACAATTATTATGACCTATACAGTAAGAATGACTATTCAGCCGGCCTTGGCGATTATTCCACCGGCTCACTGAAGTCCAACGGACGTTCTGTAAATCTTTCGGCTGAAGTTATCAACGCTGATCCGATCCTATATTCTGCTGTTATCGACACAAACAGTTCGAAAACAGGTTATCTCGTATTTACCCAGTTTACCCCTGGCGTAAGCAATGCCTACCTGACCGAACTGGGCAGTGTGATGGACAACTTTAAAAGCCAGGGTATCAACAATCTTATCGTGGATCTGCGCTATAACCGCGGGGGCTCGATAAGCGTTGCCCAGTATCTTGCGTCGTGTATTGCTCCGGCTACCAATGTCACAAACCAGGACGTACTCGTCAGGTATCAGTATAACCAGGAGGTGAACGATTATTTTATCAAAAACGAAGGAGAGACATCGAGTTCACTGATCGCCAGGTTTAACCCTAACGGGCACAACCTGAATCTGAGCCGTGTATTTTTCATTACCGGCCGGGGAACCGCCTCTGCCAGCGAGCTGGTTATTACGGGACTTGAACCTTATATGCAGGTAACTACTATTGGCGATACCACTGTGGGAAAATACACCGGAATGTGGGTAATTCCGGATACACAGGATCCGCCACGTCACAATTGGGGAATGATGCCTGTCGTCCTGAAATATGCAAATGCCGACGGGCTGACGGATTTTGAGGACGGCCTCGCGCCCGATTATTATGTTCAGGATAACATGAAGGCTGCAGTTGAATTCGGTAACTTCACGGACAACATGTTCAACAAAGCCATGGAATTAGCCACAGGAATGGCTTTACCAGTTGCGGCCAGGAAGGCTGCAACGGCTGAAACGTTTACCCGGATTAGGAAAGACCCGCGGATTATTAAGGAAAATCTTATTTTCCCTTCGACAAAAACGCTTCGGGATCTTTCTGCGACTTCTCTGGAAAAATTGCCTGAACAACCGTAGGGGGAGTGAGGGGGTTATGGAGTTATGGAGTTATGAAGTGAAGAATGTTTTAAAGAACCGTTTTATTTATATAGTATTAAAATTAAGGGTGGTCCCTGAGCTTGCCGAAGGGTATGTGCTGATCCAGCCCCATAACATCACCGCCCTAACTTCCTAACTTCCTAACTTCATAACTTCCTAACTCCACGTCATACCTGTCTCCTGATAACTTCCTAACTTCATAACTCCCTAACTTCATCCCCCCATCCCCCTGTATCATTCCCTTCACCCAAAGGCTCTGCGTGGATCTGGACTTCCAGATTTTTCAACTGTTTTTTTAATTCCCTTTCGATGGTGTCGCAAATAATATGCACGTCTTTCAGCTTCTCATCGGAGGGTAGCTCAATGTGGAATTCCAAAAAGCGTCTGTTTCCCGATTTACGGCTTTTCAATCCATGATAATGTACTTCCATACTGGTTAGAATGGATTCGATACGGTCAATCTCCTCAGGGTTAAGTGATGAATCAAGCAGCGGAGAATAAGCTTTGGCCAGCAGAGAATAGGATTCCCTGAGGATCATGATTGCAACGATTATGGCAATTATTGGGTCGAAGAAATGCCAGTTTGTGAAGTGGATGAGCAAAAGTCCTGTGCCAACACCCAATGAGGTATAGATATCGGTTTTAAGATGGAGCGCATCAGCCTCCAGGGCGATAGAATCGGTTTCTTTTGCCACCTTATATAATTTGGATGACACCAGTGCGTTTACAGCGGCAGAGATAAACATCACCAAAGATCCGATGCCCAGGGAACTGATTTCAATTTCTCCCCTGAGTTTTTTCAGGGCTTCAAAAATGATCCAGGCTGCAGCGATGAATATCAGTATCGCTTCAATAACGCCCGAAACATTTTCATATTTACCATGTCCGTAAGGATGTTCACGGTCGGGAGGTTTGCCGGAAGCCCTGATCGAAAAGTAGGCGATGATGGCAGCTATCAGGTCCATTCCTGAATGAATGGCTTCAGAAATAATGCTTACTGAACCGGTAAGCACACCTGCAATAACCTTCAATGCTATCAGAAAGGAATTGGAAAATACAGACAGTCTTGCTATCCTTATTTTTTTTTTATTCATTGGCGAACTCAAGTGCTTCATAATCAAAAATAATCAATAGTACAAAAGGATGGTAAGATTTGCTTCATTGTTTGCGTCTCGATTTTAAATAATTTTGCCTCATCACACAAAGTGTGGAATGGCTCTTGCATTTTCGGGTCAGAATGTAAGGGTAAAGGTAGTCTCTGTTTCGGGTATTGATTGAGCTGTTATGGTCCCCCCATGAAGTCTGAGAATCTGCCTTGACAGGCTAAGCCCGATGCCTGACCCATTTGGCTTAGTGGTAAAAAACGGGATAAAGACCTTATCCAGTACCTCTTTTAGTATGCCCACACCATTATCTGTGACCTGGATGGTAGGACGGCCGCGTTTGTTGAAGAATGCTTTCAGAATAATGCGGCTGTCCGGCCTTCCGTCGAGGGCATGAATGGAATTTTTTAAAAGGTTGATGATGACCTGTTCAATCAGTTGTTCGTCCATGGAGACCTCTATTCCCCGGGGCTCAACAATCATCGACACTTCGATGGAGCTTTCCGAAAGGTCTTTTTCAAGAAGCCGGTCAATATTGCTGAAAATTTCTGACACTTTTACAATCTTGAAATTAGGTTTCGGGATCCTTGTCAGGTTCCGGTAAGTATTCACAAAGTGAAGAAGGCCTGTACTTCTTTTATTTATCGTTTGAAGGGCCTGGTGTATCTCGGTTACGGTTTCGTGTTCCAGTTCATTTACTTCTTCCTCTTCACTGATATACGGCTTTAGTATATTTTCCAGGGTTGCGGAGAGACTGGCTATGGGAGTGATGGAATTCATGATCTCATGGGTGAGCACACGAATAAGCTTTTGCCAGGCTTCGGTTTCCTGTTCCTCCAGAACATTCTGGATATTTTTAATGGTGGCAAGTGTGATGATTTTTTCTTTGATCTTCAACTCTGAGGAGTTGATGGCCAGTTGGAGAAGGTCGTCTTCATCCTGGACTTTCACCAGTTTGTTTTCACCGGGTTTGATATTCTGTAGGGTTGTCATAAGTTCATCGGAGAAAACGGAAAGTTTCTGGATATTTTTAATGTTGTTGATCTGGAACAGTTTTTTTGCCGCCTTGTTGATCATCTCCACGGTTCCGTCGGGCTGGTAAGCGATGATGCTGATATCGATGTTCTGCACGATGCTCTGGAGGTAGTGAAAATGTTCTTCCTTTTCCGAACGCACCTTCTGAAAATCAGCGATCACATCGTTAAATGCCTTGTTCAGTTCGTTAAAGGATGCACCCATACCTTCGATCTGAAATGAACGGGTGAATTCCGAAAACCGGATCGATTCCAGAAAGCTGGCAAGATCGCGATTGGTTTTGTCGACATACCGGAAAAGCGAATATACCTGGAGGATGCCCAGGGTGAGGATCAGGATCGGAGTCAGGAACGTTTCTGTATTGATAAAATAAAAGAACAGGAATACAGTAAGTGACAAAATCACAATTCTGATCAATAAGTTGATTCTGAAATTTTTATAGATCATGTTTTTCCATTCGACGGTAAAGTGATGTACGGGTAAGCCCAAGTTCCTGGGCTGCCTGGGTAATATTGCCCTGGTACTGTTTTAAGACCTTTTGTATCACAGTCTTTTCTATCTCATCAAGGTCGTTGGATCCAAACTCAGGTTCACCGCCTTTGCGGGCCTGGCCACTCATAATGAAATCTTCAGGCGTGAGCATATCACTTTCTGTCATGATAACGGCCCGTTCAATGGCATGTTGCAGTTCTCTTACGTTCCCGGGCCATTGATATTGCATTAGTTTTTTCAGGGCACCAGAAAGATAACCCCTGACATTTTTTCTGTATTTTTTGGAATATATGATAAGGAAATGGTCCGCCAGGAGTTGTATGTCACCTGTTCTTTCCCTCAATGGTGGCAAAGGAATTTCCACTGTATTGATCCTGTAGAGCAAGTCCTGACGGAATTTCCCTTCCAAAACATCCTGATGGATGTCATTATTCGTTGCACAGATCAGCCTCACGTTGATGGGCATAGCCTTGTTTGCACCTACCCTGGTCACCTCCCTCCGCTCAATTACAGTCAGCAGTTTCGTCTGCATCTGAGGCGACAAATTACCGATCTCATCGAGGAAAAGAGTGCCTCCGGAAGCAATTTCGAAACGGCCCTGCTTCATGGCTTTGGCGTCGGTAAAAGCACCTTTCTCATGACCGAAAAGTTCACTTTCAAAAAGTGTTTCAGTGATTGAACCAAGATCGACGTTTATAAATACTTCGTCCTTTCTCAGTGAATTTCTATAAATAGCCCTGGCAACCAGTTCTTTTCCCGTACCGTTTTCGCCCAGTATCAGCACATTGGCATCAGTGGAGGACACTTTTTTAATAGTAGTGAATACCTGCATCATTTCCGGTGACTGTCCGATAAAATCTGTGAATGGCCTGTCGAGAACTGCTGAGATCTCCCGTTGCTTCTGTCGCAGCTGATCGGCTTCAAGTCGCGATTTCCGAAGTTTCACTGCTGAATTAATCGTAGCCAGAAGTTTCTCATTCTGCCACGGTTTGAGGACAAAGTCGGTAGCTCCGGATTTGATTGCCTTCACTGCTTTTTCTGCGTCACCGTATGCCGTAATGAAAACTACCACAGCCTGAGGGTCGAGCAGCAGAATCTTGTTGAGCCAATCGAAACCTTCCTGACCACTAATGGCATCCTTGGTAAAATTCATGTCGAGAAGAATCACATCCCATGTGTCCTCTGCCATCATCTCCGGTATTCGTTCCGGACTGGCTAATGTTTCGACCCGTTCAACTTCGGAACGAAGAAGTAATTTGAGGGCAAAGAGAATATCCTGATTGTCATCGACAGCCAGAATTTTACCGGTTTTACTCATTTTTTGACAGTTTTAAGTAGCGCATAAAATTCCTGGTGTTCTCCTGCTTCCTGTTTGGATTTCCTAACATACGACACCAGATCTGTGGCGAAGGTTCGTCCTTTCACACAATATTACGTGTTTTTTTTATCTGTCTGAAATTTTTTAACGGCAATTCCTTTCTCCTGCCAAAAGTCAAGCGGGAAGAAAAAATTCACTACTTTTCAATCCTTGATTAAAAATGGTAGCGCCGAAAACGCTTTGCATTTCAATTCTTTCATTTTTAGCAGATGATCCAGCCGGGATCCGGAAGCTTGCGGTATTTTGAATTTTTATGTTCGGAATCGTACTGCGAATGTTTCGTTTTCGGACACTTTAGGCAAGTTGAGGCAAGTTTGGTGCAAGGTTAAAAATCAATATATCAATTATATATGCCATTTGGCACAATTCGTGGTTTGTAGAATGCAATAAAATATCAACCTATGGACGGAATGGACAGAATCCTCGAAAAAAAGAAAGGAATTACAAAAAAAGCAATTTGGATCTCAGCTGGCGTCGTCATCATCATGTTATTGTTTTACAACCTCGTATTCGGGGATAAAAGTTCGAAGCTAAATGTAGACTCGGAAAAGATAACAGTTGAACCCGTGCTTCAGGATGTATTCCAGGACTACATTGCCGTCCAGGGAACTGTTCAGCCCATACGTACCATTTACCTTGATGCTGTTGAAGGGGGCAGAGTGGAAGAATTACTCCGTGAGGAGGGCAGCATGCTCAAGAAGGGTGATGTGATCATAAAGCTCTCAAATAATAACCTCATCCTGGAGATATCAAATACAGAAGCACAGGTATTGAGAACCATAAATGAACTGCGAAATGCAAGGAATTTCATGCAGCAGCAGTTACTGAGCTCGAACATCGAAATGCTTAAGCTGAACAACCAGGCTACGCAGATGAAAAGAGCCTACGAAAAGAATAGGATACTGCATGAGAGTGAGCATATTTCAGATGAAGAATTCCTGAAATCAGAGGAGGATTATACCACCACCAGGAAGCTGCTTGCCCTTCAGCGCGAAAATCATATCACGGATTCCATCTACAGGAGTGTCCAGGTAGCCACCCTCGAGGAGTCAGTCAGAAATATGAGCGATAACCTCAAACTGGCAAAGAAACGTTTGGACAACCTGAATATTAAGGCTCCGGTGGCCGGCGAGCTGGCAACATTGAACCCGGAGATCGGTGAGGTGATCAATTATGGGACGAGGGTCGGGACCATCAACGTTCTCGATTCTTATAAGCTGAGGGTGGAGATTGATGAGCATTACGTTGCACGGGTAGAGCGGGGACTTTATGGTGAATGTGATTTTGCCGGGGCGAAATATGCGGCAAAGATCAACAAGCTGTATCCCGAAGTTCAGAACGGTCGTTTTGCAGTCGATATGGTTTTCACTGGTGATGTGCCACCTCAGATCAGGATCGGTCAGACTTCCCGGATCAAGCTTGAGCTTGGCGAATCACAAACAGCTCTTCTGCTTACGAAGGGTGGCTTTTATCAGAGTACCGGTGGACAGTGGGTTTATGTTGTCGATCCTGCCGGAGATTATGCTGTTCGCAGGCCAATTACCATCGGGCGTCAGAACCCGCGTTATTATGAAGTACTTGACGGACTGACAGAGGGAGAGAAAGTCATAGTGTCCAGCTACGAAAGCTTTGGAAACGTTGATAAACTGATCCTTAAAAATAAAGACTAATCATTACAAATCAATACTATAGCCTTATGCTCAAAACAGTTGAATTAACTAAGGTTTTCCGGACCGATGAGGTGGAAACCACGGCACTTAACAAAGTGAATATGGAAATTACCAGCGGAGAGTTTGTTGCAATCATGGGCCCATCCGGTTGCGGTAAGTCGACACTTTTGAATATTATCGGTTTACTTGACAACCCTTCCGGCGGTAAATTTTACTTCCTCGATAAGGAAGTTTCGAATTTTTCAGAAAGAAACAGGACAAACCTCCGCAAATCAAATATCGGATTTGTTTTCCAGAGTTTTAACCTTATCGATGAGTTGAACGTATTTGAGAATGTTGAGCTTCCCCTGCTTTATCAGCGTGTTTCCGTTTCCGAAAGGAAAAAAAGGGTAGAAGCCGTTCTTGACAGGATGAAAATATCTCACCGTAAAAAACATTTTCCTCAGCAATTATCAGGCGGACAACAGCAGAGGGTTGCCATTGCCAGGGCCGTGGTTTCAAAACCCCAGTTGATCCTTGCGGATGAACCTACAGGTAATCTTGATTCGGCAAACGGCGAAGAGGTGATGAACCTATTATCTGAACTCAACCAGGAAGGTACTACTGTAGTTATGGTAACTCATTCTCCCACCGATGCGGATAAAGCTCACCGGATCATCCAGTTATTTGACGGCCATATCGTAACCGAGAATATTAAGCAGATCGTATAGTTCTTCGGTTTAGGACGCTGATTTTTGACATTTGGATTTATATATTCAACTAAATCATCATGTTATGAAGGATCTCAGCATTCCCGTTCCAGGACTCCAGGACAATGACAACGCCGAAATTATTTTAAGGATTGGCGGTAAAGAAATACAATACAATTTCAGGGTAGTTTCATTCCCCTGGGATGACCTGAACGATTCATCTGTATTCAACGACAACCTCTCAAGGTCTTTGGCCCGGATCTACCGGTTGAAGGAAGCAATTGAGAGCTATGACAAAAACTGGGAACTTATCCAGATTTTTAACCCCTCTGAAAAAGCTGACTATATTCAGGTTTTATACAGAAAAAGAAAAAGAGCGTAATAATGAGAAGATTTTTTAGTTTACTACTTCTGGCTGCAACCCTTGGTAGTCCGGCCATGACACAGAACAGCAATGATGACATATGGACACTGGAACGCTGTATCCAGTATGCTTATGAAAACAACCTGGCGATAAAGCGCTCGGAACTGACAACATCCCTGATACGAAAAGATTATTACCAGGCCAGGTATAATCTGTTACCCGGGGTGGGCGCGGGTGTTGAGCATCAGCTGAGTTCCGGCCGCTCACTGAACCTGGAGGAATACAAATGGGAGAACAATAAGAAACAACAGGGTTCGCTGGGCATTCAGGCAGATCTGACACTATTTAACGGTTTGCAGAATTACAATAATATTCAGGCGAATAAATTTCTTTTGCTGAGTACTCTGGAGGATCAGCAAAGTCTTAAAAATAATATCACCCTTAACCTTGTCGGTTATTACCTTCAGATCCTTCTCGATAAGGAACTCATCGATGTGGCACAGCAAAAATTTGATGTCACGCTTCTTCAGGTTGAAAAGAACCAGAAAATGGTCGAAGTAGGGAACATGGCGAAAGGTGATCTTCTTGAAATTCAAGCACAAGCGGCAACAGAAAAACTTAACCTGGTTGAAGCTCAAACAAAATATCAAAACAGTGTGCTCGATCTGGTACAGTTGCTCGATCTTGATTCCGTCGGAAACTTTGTGGTATACGCAGCCGAAATGGATGTTAGTGCTGTCGGTTACCCGCCCGAGGTAAATGACATCTATAATGTGGCTGTAAATATCATGCCGGAGATTAAGAGCGGCCAGTATCGTGTGAATGCACAGGAAAAACGCGTAGCCTATAATCAGGGTGAGCGGGTTCCACAGATTTACATGCGCGGATTGTATTACTCACGTTATCTTATGAATGCCATCAATCCGCTGGATCCGGACAGGGAGCATCCGACGCTTGCCTATTCCCTTGGCAACCAGGTTGCAGATAACCGGTATGCAGAAATGACCATCGGTCTGAGCATTCCCATATTCAACCGTTTCAATACACAGACCAATATCAGCAAATCCCGGGTTCAGCTGAATGATTATATCCTGGCGCTGGAACAGGACAAACAGGTTCTGTACAAAAGCATCCAGCAAGCCCGTGCAAATGCTTTGGGTGCGCTTGAACAGTATAATTCCGCGAAAGAAGCTGTAAGGTCCAATGAGGAGGCTTTTAAGTACACGACGCAGAAATTTGAAGTTGGACTGGTCAACTCAGTGGATTTTAATGTGGCGAAGAATAATCTTTCCAAGGCGCAGTCGGATCTGGCACAGGCAAAATATCAGTATATTTTCAGGATGAAGATCCTCGATTTTTACCAGGGGAATCAGATAAAATTGTAGTCTTTTACATTGTTATTTTATTTGGGAAAGACTGTCCTTCAGGGCAGTCTTTTTTTGCAATACCGGTTGCCTTCATCCAGCCATTGGAAGTCTTATTTACGATCATGCTGACCTTGAATGGTCTCTTAAACAATCACGGCATTTCCAATTGTCACTAATCACGGGAGGGCATATCATCAATAATCTGGGACTTGACGGCAGACTGATTGTGTCGTTCCCTCTAACGAACTTCGCTGTAATTTTCACCGGTCTGGCATTCTATTTCTAATCAGCGGTTGGTTTTTAGTTCCATGCACATAAATGTATGCTTCTGGTAGGGGAAATGTATGATACCCCTGTGTTCATACCCTGCTTTCTCATAAAGCTTCATGGCAGGCGGATTCACGGTAATCGCATCCAGTCGTATTGAACGGTAGCCCTTTTCTCCTGCCATATCCGCTGCAAATGTCATTAACTTTTCTCCGATTTTCCGGTTCCTGAATGCCGGATGGACAGCGAGCCTGTGAACGACGAGGAAAGGGCTTTCATATTCCCAGGTAAGGCCCAGATATTCCTCCGGCTGGTCTTCATTCAAACATACCACACCCAGGCACACATGATTTTCCCTGAGTATATATATATCGCCCTTAAGGATGTCGGAGTGTACATCGGTGTATGCCGGATAAGCGGTGTTCCAGTTATACAATCCATTTTGATTCATAGTATAAACACACGCATAATAAATATGCATGACTTCGATAAAATCGTTTTCTGTAGCCTTATAGATCATAGTACCCTATCACTGTCCAATATATACTGCTTCACCATTAACATAAGTAAATATGACTCTAGCCCTGACAACATCGAGGGGTACGACCCTCATGATATCCCTGTCGAGAACCACGAAATCAGCCATTTTCCCTGGCTCGATGCTGCCCTTCTCATTTTCTTCGAAGGCAGCTTTTGCAGCCCAGATGGTCATGGCTTTAAGTGCTTCCTCACGCGTTAGGGCATCTTTAGTCTGGAAGCCACCTTCAGGATAACCCTGTTGGTCCTGTCTGGTGAAAGCTGCATAAAAGCCGAAAATGGGGTTAATGTTTTCAACCGGGAAATCACTGCCATCTGCCAGCCAGCCTAGTTGCTGAAGAAGTCTTTTGTAGGCATAGGCATCCAGGACACGGTCTCCGAGACGTTCCCTGGCCCAGTACATATCAGAGGTCGCATGTGTGGGCTGTACAGAAGGCACCACAGAGTATTTTCCGAATAAGTCAAAATCCCGTGGTGCCAACACCTGTGCGTGCTCGATGCGCCATCTTTTATCATTCTTCGTTTTCAGGATCTCACCATAGATTTGCAGTACGGTATCATTGGCGGCGTCTCCGATGCAGTGAGTATTCACCTGGTATCCGCATGAATCAGCCAGGCGGGCCATCTCCCTAAGAAAGGAGGGAGGAGAAACAAAGAGACCTTTATTTTCAGGATCATCGCTGTAGGCTTTGATGAGTCTTGCGCCACGGGAACCGAGAGCACCGTCGGCAAAAAGTTTAATGGAAGCAACATGCAGACGATCCGTCTTGTATTTACCTTTATACATGTAGGCGTTAAAATTTTCCTGGCTGGGATTCAGCATGGCATAGATCCTGATTTTGAGACTGTCTTTTTTCCCAAGTTCATCCATTTTATTTATGATTCCGGCATCCAGTCCAGCGTCATGCAGGGATGTAAGCCCAACGCCGAAACAGTTTTTCTGGGCGTCCAGCAAAGCTCTGGCTACCTGTTCACCGGAGGGTTCAGGCATCTTTCTGGTAATAAAACCTACAGCATTGTCAACAAGGATCCCCGTCAGCCTTTCTTTTTCCCTTTTAAATTCACCACCTGAAACTTCGCTGTGTATGTCAATACCGGAAAGTTCCAGGGCTTTCCAATTGGCCAGGGCTGCATGCCCGTCGATTCTGAATAGTACTACCGGCCTGTCAGGAAATAATTCATCAAGTTTTTCCCGGTCAGGAAAAGATTTAACGTCCCAGTCGTTCTGATCCCAGCCTCGCCCAACCACCCATCCGGATGGATGATTTTGCGCCTGAAGGTTTATGCGTTCCAAAACATCATCGAATGATACAGTTCCGGTAAGATCAGCTTCCTGGAGGCTAAGTCCGTAAAAGTAAAAGTGACAATGGGCATCAATAAATCCCGGGTAAATGAATTTGCCGGACAAATCAAGATGCTGGGCTGAAGTATACTTGCTTTCAATATTTTTTGAAGTGCCCACAGCCACGATCCGTCCTTTATCGACGGCAAAACTCTGGTAAACACCGAAGGTACTGTCAACGCTGTATACCTTACCACCTGAAACAATTAGATCAACATTTTTCACGCTGTTACAACTTAAGAGGATTAGAAATGGGAGGAAGAAAAACCATTTAATTTTATGCATGACAGCTTATTTTGACGTAAAAATATAAAATATATTAAGTCTCTGTCGATTTCCGGACAATGAATAACCTTCCGGATAGTGGCACGGAATTATTTGGTGAGTAAGGGATGAAGTGAGTGATGGAGTGATGAGGGGGGAGTTTTACTCATTAATTACCAAAATAGGATGAAGCAGGCCATGTTCAGTATTGGAGCGGAGAGGACTGAAGTCTGATTTTGTTTGGTTGTGCGCCTATGGAAGCTCCAAGATGGATAGTTTGGTGATAAGGGCTTTTCTTTGATTCATTTCCACACGTGTCAATAGTAGTTACAGCATATCTTGCAACCTGAGTTTTTGGATGGATTTGACAATTAACCATGAAAAAAAACGTTAGTGATACACCCTGAATTCCGGTTCGGATGTTTACTTTTGCCAATTCATAACGAACTATGCAACTTCTAAGGAACCTGGTCCTTTCTCTGCTGATGATCATTGCAGTGATTTCCTGTGATAAAGAAAAGTTTGTCACCGAACATAATGCGGGGATTCGTTTTTCCATGGATACACTTTATTTTGATACGGTATTTACCACCCTGGGCACAGTGACAAAAAGCTTCACCATTCATAACACATTTAATGATTACATCAATATTTCGCACATCTATCTGGGAAAGGGGCAGTCGTCGGTGTACCGGATTAATGTTGACGGCTCATCCGGAACCGACTTCAGAAATATTGAGATCCCTCCAAAAGACAGCATTTATGTTTTTGTTGAGGCTACTTTGGATCCGAATAATTCGGATGGTCTTCTCCTTCAACAGGATTCTGTGGTTACTGAGACTAACGGCAAGATCCAGGACATCGATTTGATGGCCTGGGGACAGGATGTGCATATTATCCGGGGTGGGTTGATTGAATCCCAGACATGGATCAACGACAAACCTTATCTCGTTATTGATTATGCTGTTGTGGATACAGGACAAGTACTGGACCTGGATCCAGGTGTAAGGGTGTATTTTCATAAAAATGCTGTATTATACGTACTCGGCTCAATAAATGCAGCAGGCCAAACAGACATGCCGGTAACCTTCGCAGGTGACAGGCTTGAATATATGTACAGGGACATACCTGGGCAATGGGGCGGTATCTATCTGTATGCAGGCAGCCATGACAACATATTGAATAACGTGGATATTCGCTGCGGAAATTTCGGTATTATTGTGGACACCTTTATAAATACAAATCCAACGCTGACACTTTCGAACTCTTTTATCGGCCATTGCTCTTCAATAGGTATACTTGCTCAGGGGGCAACCATAAAAGGATGGAACAATGTGATTACAAATTGTGGACAGAGTGCAATTGCTCTAACCATAGGAGGAAGTTATGAATTCTACCATTGCACCATTGCCAACCGATGGTCCTATAATCCTGTACGTCAGGTTCCATCTGTATATCTTAAAAATTATTATTTCTACAATGATACCGTCAATGGTTCTGTCAGAAGGAAAGTCGAGATCAGGGATATAGAAAAAGCATATTTCGGCAACTGCATTATCTGGGGAAATTTGTCGAGTGAATTGTACGTAGACCGCTACTCTCCGGAAAGTGTTTTGAACTATACATTTGAAAACTGTCTTACACGATTCCACCCCGACTCACTCAACCTGGGTGACATTTCACATTTTGTTAATCTGATCAATAACCCGTCTGAGGGACCACGATTCGTTTCATGGGAAGAATACGACTTTCAGCTGGATACACTGTCGCCGGCAATAAATGCAGGCAAGCTATCTATCGGGGAATTATATCCTCTTGATAAGAACAATATGAGTCGTATTCAGGACAGCAAACCAGATATTGGTGCCTACGAACGGGAAGAAGGTATGACAGAGTAACCGGGGCAGAGTCATTCTTTCGCAATCCATCATTGTTCATGTTATTTTGAAATTTGGTTTTTCACTCTCTCCTGCCATTCCTGGTACTTTTAAAAAAAGTCCAATACTTCTGCGATTTTTTAAGGTTTTGCACATTAAGAGGTATAACCAAAACTTCTTCCTGTGAAAAAACTCCCCTTCCTTTGTTTTATGGCAGTTGCCATTCCTGCCTGTAGTCTGCTTTGTCAGAAAAATACGACAAGTACGGAAGCCAAAGGCTTTACGATATTATCCTGGAACCTGGAAAATCTGTTTGATATCTATGATGATACCCTAACCGTCGATGAAGAATTTACTCCGGACGGACTCAGAAACTGGAACAATTACCGTTATTATCTGAAGATTAGGGCGGTATGGAAAACCATTCTCTCCGTCGATGAAGAGCGGCCTCCGGCAATCATTGCCGTTTGTGAAATTGAAAATGAAAAAGTGCTCAGAGACCTTTTTACCAATTCGCCATTCGGGCGATTCGGGTACCAAATCGTACACCACGACTCACCTGACCCACGGGGCATCGATGTGGCCCTGCTTTATGATCCAACTTTTTTCGAACTTACCGATACTTCATGGTATCAGCCTGTAACGAATCTTTCCGAACCACATCCAAGCCGGGATATCTTGTATGCAGTACTGAGGAATGGTAAGGACAGTCTTCATATTTTTGTTAACCACTGGCCTTCGAAATATGGTGGAGCCGGGTATACCGAACCACTTCGCAAAGCTGCGGCTGCGACATTGCACCGGCTCACAGACTCCGTTTGTGCAAAACACGAAAATGCGTATATACTTTGCATGGGCGATTTCAATGACACGCCGGAAAGCGCCAGCATTCATTCTATGAGCGTAGATGGACCCGCAAGAACCCTGGATTCAGGTTCCGGTCTTGTGCGGTTAAAAATGAGTCATGAAAAGGTAGATGGTACTATCCGGTACCAGGGGCAGTGGCAAACCATCGATCACTTTTTTATTTCGGGTAATTTTTACAGTCTCGCTTCACCTTTTAGGGTCGACAGCGCTTCGGCGGAAATCTATGCCCCGGATTTTCTCCTTGAACCGGATGAAAGTTACGGCGGTTTTAAGCCTTTCAGGACCTACACAGGAATGAGGTATAACGGAGGCGTGAGCGATCATCTGCCAGTAATTTTGAGAATGCGGTTCAGGGAAGAGGCGGTGGAATAAGGGAGATTGATGAGGGTCGTTTCTAATTTTCTTTATTACGACCATGGACAAAACCAAGGTTAATATTTGTGAATGCATCCGATCTGGAAGAAACGTTACTGCAGGCTTCATCACTCCATCACCCCATCACCCCCTCATCGCCCTCCCACTCACCATCAATCCCAGTTCAGCGCCTTTCTTTAACATATAATCCCAGGCTTCAGATCGGTTATTTGAGATTTCACCTTCGAGTATGGCTTCCTTAATGGCATTTTTAATGTCCCCGATAATTGGTCCAGGTTCAATGTCAAAAGCGCTCCTGATATCATCCCCGGATACTGGTGGCTGGAAATTGCGGAGAGAGTCCTTGGCTTCAATTTCTTTCATTTTCTCTCTTACACCAGCAAAGTTTTCAAGATGACGCTGGACGGTTTCTTCGTTTTTGGAAGTAATATCCGCCTCACACAATGACATCAGATCATCGATATCATCACCAGCTTCCAGTAACAGTCTTCGTACGGCCGAATCAGTTACCTGTTCATGAACCAGGGCGATAGGTCGGAGGTGAAGTGCGACGAGCTTCTGAACGTATTTCATCTTTTCGTTCATCGGCAGTCTGAGTTTCCTGAAAATGCCGGGAATCATCCTCGATCCCAGAAAATCATGTCCGTGAAAGGTCCATCCTGATTCGGGATGATATTTTTTTGTAGCAGGTTTGGCTACGTCGTGCAGGAGTGCCGCCCAGCGAAGCCATTGATTATCACTTTTGGATGCCACATTGTCAAGGACCCGTACTGTGTGGAAAAAGTTATCCTTGTGTTTTCGGCCTTTCTTAACTTCCACACCTTTAAGTTCATACAATTCCGGGAAGATAAGACGCAAAAGTCCGCATGCTTCCAGCATCACAAATCCAACTGACGGTTTGTCGGTTTGGATAATTTTATTCAATTCGTCCGTAATCCTTTCGGCCGATACAATCTTGATTCGTTCACAATTTCTTTTTATGGCCTCGAAAGTAGGTCCGTCGATCTTGAAGCCCAGTCTGGTTGCAAAGCGAACTGCCCGCATCATTCTTAGCGGATCATCGGAGAATGTCATATCCGGATCCAGCGGAGTACGAATGATCTTTTTTTTGAGGTCGGATATGCCGTTGAACGGATCAGAAAGCTCTCCAAAATTGTCGCTGTTCAATCCAAATGCCAGTGCATTGATGGTAAAATCACGACGGTTCTGGTCATCCTCCAAACTCCCGTCCTCCACAATGGGTTTTCTCGATTCAAGCCTGTAGGATTCTTTTCTTGCCCCTACGAATTCAATCTCCAATCCATGGTATCGCAGCATGGCCGTTCCGAAATTCTTAAAGTAGCTGACTTTTACCTTTCCGGCTTTCGCTGCAAGTTTTTCTGCAAAGTCAATTCCGCTCCCCAACACCACAACATCTATATCTTTTGATGGATTCCCGAGGATACAGTCCCTGACATAGCCGCCGATAACATATGCTCTTATCTTCTCCTCGTCTGCAAGCTCATTTATCAGATTGAAAATTTTATCATTAAGACAATTCTTCATATGTAGATATGACAATTTTGACAAAAACAATGACAAAATTACAATTATTTAGGCGATTCGAGAATTATATCCCTAAATATACAGGACGGTATGAATATTGAGTTTTACATTTTGTATATTTAAAGATGTAAATATTTCGATAATTGTTTAATAAATAATTCAGACCAATGATTGAACACTTAACAGCCGAGACTTTCAAAGAGAAGGTATTTAATTATACTGATAACAAGGAATGGAAATTTGAGGGTGATAAACCATGTATGATTGATTTTTATGCAGATTGGTGTATGCCATGCAAAATGGTAGCTCCTGTACTTGAAGAACTTTCGAAGGAGTATGATGGCAAGATGAATATCTACAAGGTTGATACTGAAAATGAGAAGGAGCTTGCTGCAATTTTTGGCATTCAGAGCATACCTTCGCTTCTTTTCGTTCCAAAAGACGGACAGCCACAGATGGCGATGGGTGCGTTACCCAAAGAGACATTTCAGAAAGCGATAAAAGACGTATTGAACGTAAATTAACTTTCTACAACCCGTTGATACTGTGTTTAATAAATTCAGCATTTCCGGGTTGATAATCATACAGATTCCCTACTACCGCTAGGGATGAAAAGTTAAATACTAATGAACCACGGGTGCATAAGGGGTGAAATACCCCTACACCCGTGGTTTTTTCTTTCCACCATATATGTGATTTTCCCATCCGAATCCGGGGTTTCTGCCCCGTAAGCTGCTTGATTTTCAATTCCTTTATTACTCTAATCAGGTTTCATCCTCAATAAAATTTAAGCATTTCTGGCTGACGCATTCTGAAAGTGCAGAAAATTTCTACTTCGGATCACTTGTGCTTTGACATAGCTTTTTTATCTTTGCCTGTGTATTGTTGAACTTACTCTCTAAGGGGGTGCCTTAATATTTCGGGCTGAGATCATACCCTTAGGACCTGATCCGGGTAATGCCGGCGAAGGGAAATATTGAGAAAGCAGCGTGGAACATTCTTCTTAAAACGGTATTTTTATTATGATACGAGCATTTTTTATGCTTGCATGGTTCTCTGTATCCATGCTGGTCTCCGCACAATATACATTTTCCGGTAAGGTTTTAGATGAAAAGGGGGAGCCACTTGCCAGTGCCAGTATTGCATTCAGCGATTTATATCTGGGCGCCGTAACAGAATCTGACGGCTCCTTCAGTCTCGACAGGCTTGCAGCTGGGGAGTATCATGTTATAATTTCTTACATCGGGCATTCTAAAATTGATACGGTCATCCATCTTACCACTGACCTGACAATGACTTTTAACCTGAAGCCATCGCCAGTAATGGGTGAAGAAGCGATCGTAAGGGCAGTACGAGCGGGGTCTAAAGATCCTGTTGCTTCTACTATGCTGTCCCGGGAGGAGATCACGAAACGTGACTTTGGCAGGGACATCCCATTTTTACTTTCAACGATACCTTCCGTGGTCGTAACTTCTGATGCTGGACATGGCGTAGGGTATACCGGTTTGCGCATCAGGGGTACCGATCTCAATCGCATTAATGTAACGATCAACGGTATCCCGCTTAATGACGCCGAGTCGCATGGCGTTTATTTCGTAGATCTACCGGATTTTGCCGGATCGGTAGAAAATGTCCAGGTTCAGAGAGGGGTCGGAACATCAACCAACGGTGCTGCTGCCTTCGGTGCGAGCATGAATTTCCAGACTACAGAACTGAACAAGTCTCCCTATGCTGAAGTGAATTCTTATTATGGCTCCTTCAATACCTTAAAAAACTCGGTTAGCGTTGGTTCCGGTCTTCTTGAGGATAAATTCAGTTTCGACTTACGGCTCTCTGATATTCGTTCTGACGGTTATATCGACAGAGCTTCCTCCAACTTGAAGTCATTCTTTATGTCTTCTGCATGGTATACCGCGAAGAGCCTGCTTAAGTTTGACGTCTTCTCAGGCAAGGAAAAAACCTATCAGGCCTGGGATGGTGTACCTGGCTACCTTCTGGCTACCAATCGTACCTTTAATGGTATTGGTCAGTATACCAATGTAGATGGAGAGATTAGATACTATGACAATGAGACGGATAATTACCAACAAGATCACTACCAGCTTCACTATTCCCATGACGTTACAAGGTATCTGACCGTTAATGTCGGCTTACACTATACCCGGGGTGCCGGATACTATGAACAGTATAAGGAGGATGAAAGTCTTTCCGACTATGGACTTGCTCCGGTCATTACCGCCGGCGATACCATTAATTCAACGGATCTTATCCGGAGAAAATGGCTGGAAAATAATTTTTACGGGATGATATTTTCATTGACTTATTCTCATAACCGCGTCAATGCCACGATTGGTGGCGGTGCAAATAATTATATAGGCGATCATTTCGGGACGATCATCTGGGCAAGGTATGCCAGTGATTCTGAGATAAGGCATAAATGGTATACGAACACCGGGAAAAAGCAGGATTATAATATTTATTCTAAACTGAACTTTTCGGTATCGGATCAGATCAGCCTTTATGGCGATGTACAGGCCCGGGGCATAAAGTATGATCTCAATGGGCTGGATGACGATCTCAGATCGGTGACACAGGATCACAGTTATCTCTTCATCAACCCAAAGGCAGGCATCAACTATTCACCCGGTTCGCGTGAAAGGCTATATCTGTCGGTAGCTGTTGCCAACCGTGAACCGAACCGCGATAATTTCGTCGATGCAGATCCCAATGGCCCTGGACCAAAACCGGAGAGGCTCTATGATGTTGAAGCAGGATATGCCCTGAATTCCTCACAGTTCCGGGGGGGGCTGAATTTTTATTTCATGGATTACCACGATCAGCTGGTGCTTACCGGTGAAATAAATGATGTGGGTGCTGCAGTTATGACGAATGTTGACAAAAGCTACCGTGCCGGGATTGAGATAACGGCAGGTATGAAGGTAGGTGATAAATTCAGCAGCGATGTCAACCTTACACTAAGCAGGAACAAAATTTTGAATATGGTATCGTATGTCGATAACTGGGATTACTGGAACGATCCTGAAAACGAAGTCTACCAGTATACCGAGCATCCGGGCACGACCGATATCGCATTTTCACCCGAAGTACTGGCTTCCGGAAATTTTGTGTATCAGATCCTGAAGAACTTTGATGTCAGCGTGCAATCAAGGTATGTTGGCAAGCAGTACCTCGATAATACCAGTTCCGATGAGCGCAAACTTGATCCATACTTCGTCAGCGACCTGCAATTCTCATGGTCGTTCGAAACTAGGTGGACGAAGGATTTCAGCCTTCATTTTATGGTTGCAAATCTGTTTAATGAAAAGTACCAAACCAATGCATGGGTCTACCGATATGTGAGTGAAGGACAGGAAGCAGTTCTTGACGGGTATTTTCCCCAGGCAGGGACGCACATTATGGGAGGGGTAAAGCTGAGATTCTGAGAACGGAAGTCAGCGCTGTTTCAAGACGAGGATGCCGGATTGCCAATCGCAGTCCGGGTGAGCCATAAGCATATTCGCACATGGATGCGCGATGACCGCAGTCATTATTTCAGATCACGAATTATAAAAAGATCAGCCAACCATGGCTGATTTTTTTATGGTTTTAACATTAAGGAGAGATAGGGGCACGGGGGAACCGGTCGTTTGGTTCAGGTGAGTTTGTACTGCTGAATAACACAGGCGGTGGACGCTGATAATTGTTCGTTCGGAGCATTAAGGGTGGTGGGTGGGGGGTGGGATCCCCTAAGATAATGTATATAAGAACAATATAGTTCAAAACGATTTTTAGGATGCAACCTGGCGTCAGACAAATCGACCGTTCAAAGGACTTCTTTCTAATATTCCAGACCATTATTGAAACCGAATGATCCCCCGGGAGTATAAAAACATGATCATAATTGTCCTGACGTTTCAATAGCTGCTGTACCGGTGGGAGAGTTAAAATTTGCCCATACACCCAGGGAAATGCATCATGCAAAAAATATCCGGAAAACAGATTTATACACTGGGACAGAGTTTCTTATTAAAAATCTGAAACGGATACGGATGAAATAGCTTTGAAGAGTGAGTGAGCTAAAAGTACTGTCAAGGTTTTTTTATTAAGGTACGGGTTGAGATAGATTTCTTGGGGAGCCTCTGTGGTTCCGAAGAAAGGATATTTCCTGATGTGTGCGAACATTTATTTCAGATTCTTATATTTCAGATGAAATCGACGAACCAAAAAGACGCTACCAAACTTAAAGCATGAGATGGGCTAATCTTGTAATCAGGATTGTAATTGTATTTCTTTTATTCGTCATATCAGGGTACGCGGGAAACCTGATAAGCATGAACCACGGTGAGACAGTTTTCATCCTGCCCTCTCTGACCATTGCCATCCTTTCCATATATTTTCTGGGCGAAAAAGCACTGTTTGCTGTTTTTGCCGGTTCTGTAGTTCTGGTTTTTCTGGGTATTCCCGGATATCTGTCAACAGTTCAAGACAAGAAAACAACTGGCTTTTCAGCATAGAAGATAATGGGATTGGTTTTGATCAGAAATTTGAAGAAAAGATCTTCAAAGTGTTTCAACGATTGCATACCTCTGTAGAAATTGAAGGCAGTGGTGTTGGCCTTGCTCTGGTGAAAAGAATCGTTCACAGGCATGGTGGACGGGTATGGGCAGAAGGAGTTTCCGGCAAAGGAGCAGTCTTCCATTTTACCATTCCTGTTGAGATTGATTATTAATAAGTGATTAATGCTTCTAAAACGATTTCTGGAATATAGTTTAAATGGTAATTTAACCGCGAAAATATTTTCCCCTGAGTAAAGAAACAATAATGTCAGAACCGAACCTGAGAATTCTTATCCTTGAGGATAACCCATATGATGCAGAATTGAATCTTTCAAGCCTCAAAAATGATGAGTGGGAAATCGACGCCAGAATTGTAGATAATGAAGAAGGATTCGTGACTGAGCTTGAACGCTTTCAGCCCGATATTATTCTATCCGACTATAACCTTCCACGTTTTACCGGACTGGACGCTCTGAATGTAGTAAAGGAGCATTATCCGCTTTGTCCATTTATCATCGTCACAGGATCGCTGGATGAGGAAACAGCAGTTGACTGCATCAAGAAAGGTGCCTGGGACTATGTTCTGAAGGAACATCTCGTAAGGTTAAGTTCTTCGGTTAAATATGCACTACAGTATAAACTTGAAATTGAACAGCGAAAGGAAGCGGAAAACAGGATACGTGAAAGTGAAAAATTGTCACGGAAGCTGCTCGACAATATTGAAACTGGAGTGTTTCTGACCGGTCTTAATTCTATCATCGTCCATTGCAACAGTAAAGCTGAAAAACTAACGGGCCGGAAACTGGATGATATACGGAACAAAAAACTTTTTGAAGCATTAGATTTCCGTGATGAGTCGGGCAGGCCGATTACAGAAACAAAAAATAATTGTTTCAAAGAGGTGGTTTCCACCGGAGATCCTAAAAGCGGCATACTGCTTTTATTGTCGGGAAAAGGCATGCGGGAAAAATGGCTCGATGCCTGCGCTACACCTGTTGTTGATAATAAAGGTGAATTAATTCAGATCGTATTCTGCATCAACGATATAACAGAAAAAGTCAGGATGCAGATCAATCTGAGGGAATCCCAGTCGAAATATGAAGCTGTTTTCAATTCAGTGAATGATGGAATATTTCTCTATGATCTGAATGATTTTAGTCTTCTTGATATCAACGACCGTGTGGTTCAGATGTATGGATATGAAAGAGACGAAATAAAAAAACTGAAGATCAGTGACTTCAGCGACAGTGATGGTGGTTATACTACTGAGATTGCCAGGACCTACGCTAAACTGGCAGCTCAGAATAAACCTCAGGTCAGGGAATGGCTGGCGAAACATAAATCAGGACATCTGTTCTGGGTTCATGTTACTCTCCAGAAAGTAAAACTTGGTCCGGGTCATTTCCTGATGGCTCTCGTCAGGGATATTGATAAACAGAAAAGAGCGGAAATGTTGCTTCATGAAAGTGAGGAGCAGTACAAGCTTCTGTCGCAAAACAGCCCCGACATTATTTTGCGTTATGATAAGGATTTCAGGCATCTTTTTGTGAATGAGTCGGTTCAGGATCTATTCGGATTGTCCTCTGCGCGTTTCCTTCACAAATCGTTACGTGAAATGGGCATTCTTCCCGAACCACTGGTCTCGAATCTCGAAGGGCACATAAGCAGGGTATTTAAAGAGAAAAAATCCTGCGAAGTCGATTTCACGACTGATGTAAAGGGGTATCAAACTTTTGTGGAATGGCATCTCTTTCCTGAATTCAATGAGAATGGAATGGTAAACACGGTTATGACCATTGCCACTGATGTTACTGAAAAAAAACAAGCAGCAAAAAAACTGCGAGAATCCCAGGAGATGCTTCAGCTTGTATTCGACAATATTCCGCATTCCGTATTCTGGAAGGACAGAAATTCCGTTTATCTGGGCGCTAACAGGACTTTCGCTGAATCAGCGGGACTTTCAAAGCCCGAAGATATAATTGGCAAAACGGATTTTGACCTGCCATGGGAAGAAGATAAAGCGGAATTTTTAAGAGAATATGATAAGAAGGTTATGGATAAAGATGAGTCAGAATATCATATCATTGAACAACGAAAGCATGCTGATGGTAGGCTTTCCTGGTTTGATACAAATAAAATACCTCTTCATGATGAAAATGGGCATGTTATTGGTGTACTGGGCACAGGAGAAAATATTACCGAAAAAAAGAAGTCCCAGGAAGCTCTCCGCATCAGTGAAGAACGGCTTAAAATGGCACTTGACGCATCGAATGACGGATTGTGGGACTGGAACCGGGAGACCGATGAGCTTTATCTCTCACCCAGGTTCTTTACCATGCTCGGTTACGAACCGGATGAAGTTGATCACAAGGCAAGCTTACTGTTAACATATGCGCATCCCGATGACAGACAGAATGTCAAACAATATTTTGAAGGGCTTCTGAAGAAGAATGCAAGTGTATCGGAGACAGAAATGCGCATCCAGCGAAAGGATGGTAGCTATGCATGGATTTTTTCCAGGGGAAAGGTATTTAAAACAGGTGTAAATGGTCAGCCTACCAGGATTGTAGGTACTCACGTTGACATATCACAGCGCAAACGTCAGGAGAACATCCAGGAAGTATTGTTTGAAATAGCCAACTCCGTAACCACTACACGAAACCTTGATGAATTGTTTTTAAACATTCAAGGTTCGTTGCATAGGGTAATTGACACAACCAACTGTTACGTAGCGTTATATAATGAGCAAACCGATAAGATCAGCCTTCCGTTTCACCGGGATGAAAAAGACAATTTTCAGGAGTTTCCGGCAGGCAAAACGGTTACGGCATTTGTTATAAGGACCGGCAAGTCCCAGTTGGTTAGTCGCGCGAGGATCGATGAGCTTGAAAGGTCAGGTGATATCGAACCGATTGGAACTCCCTCGGTATCCTGGCTGGGAGTGCCGCTAAGGAGTCATGATAAAATTATTGGTGTGTTTGTGGTACAGAGCTATGATAAAAAAATTCAGTATACTCAGGAGGATGTGCAGCTTCTTGAATTCGTATCCGACCAGATAGCCCTGGCCATCGAACGGAAAATTGACCAGGATAACATCAGGGAAAACCAGGAACGTCTTCGAAAAATCATTGAATCATCACCCGACGGTCTGGTGGTGATCGATGTTGAAGGCGCTATACTTGATCATAACAGCAGCTTTCCCATTATGTTGAAGGTAAAACCGGAGGAGATTCTTTCGCGCAATTTCTTTGAGTTTGTCCCTGAATCCGAAGCCATAAGAGCACAGAATATGCTTCACGAAACCCTCATGAGTGGGTATCAGAAGAATATTGAATTCAGAATGAAACGAGATGATGACTCGGAATTCTTCGCCGAGACATCACTTGGGGTGATCCACGGTTCGGATCAGGGCGGGGAGTCGTTCGTCATCGTTGTCAAAAACATCAACGAACGCAGAGCGTATGAATTTAATCTGAAAATTGCAAAGGAAAAGGCTGAAGAATCGGACAGGCTGAAGACCGCATTCCTTTCAAATATGTCCCATGAGATTAGGACCCCGATGAACGCCATCATTGGCTTTGCTGAACTGTTGTCCAATCATGATATCTCAGAAGAGGAGCAGGAAGAATTTATTCAGCAAATAAACAATGGTGCCGATTCCCTTATGCGGCTTATCGATGATATCATCGATATCGCCAAAATTGAGGCAGGACAGATCAAGATGAATAAATCCTATTTTGAATTGGCACCGCTGCTGAAGGATCTGAAAATTTTGTTTTCCAAATCTATGTTACGGCAGGGTAAAGGGGGAATCCAGCTCATCGAAAACCACAGCAATGCCTATGCGTCCTCTCTTATATTCACGGATGAGTTCCGATTGAGACAGGTCTTCTCAAACCTGATCAACAATGCAATTAAATTCACCGAGGAAGGTGAAATTCGGTATGGGATCAAGGAAGTATCGGAGGAATTCATCTGGTTTTATGTGCGCGATACAGGCATTGGCATCAGTGACGAAAAACAGTCGGTCATATTTGAGCGTTTCAGGCAGGGGCACGAAAGCAATACCAGATTCTATGGCGGCACGGGTCTCGGACTTGCAATATCAAAACATCTGGTTGAACTCATGGGGGGTGAGATAAAGGTAAGTTCAAAAACAGGCTATGGTTCTGAGTTTTCATTCTCTGTTCCATTTATAAATCAGGAAGCAGCACTACCAAAGGAAGTGGTTCACTCTGGCCATGAGCTAAAAAATTGGGAAAAGAAAAGCATACTCATCGCTGAGGATGATGAATCAAATTTTATCCTGCTCAGGGAGATATTGAAAAAAACCAGAGCAGATATATTGTGGGCAAAAGACGGAGAGGAGGCAGTAGAACTCTTCTCGACGAGAAAGGTTGACTTAGTCTTGATGGATGTGCAGATGCCAGGTAAGAATGGTTATGAAGCTACCAGGCTCATAAAAGAGATAAACAAGCAAATTCCTGTAGTGGCTCAAACCGCATATGCAATGGCCGGTGAAAGAGAATTGAGTATCGATGCCGGTTGCGATGACTATATCTCAAAGCCTGTCAAGATCAGTGAGCTGATGTTCGTATTGAACAAGTACCTTGGGTAGACGTATTAATTATATGAAAAGCTGGCCGTCGATCGCTTTTATGGCTCTTATCGTTGCTGCATGTACAGGAAAACGGATTGACAGTTCTGATCTGTCGCGTGTATTCAGGTACAATGAGTCGAAAGGTATCAGCAGCCTGGATCCTGCCTATGCCAGGAATCAAACCGTAATTTGGCCGGTCTGCCAGCTTTTTAATGGGCTCCTTCAAATGAACGACAGCCTGCAGATCATACCCTGCCTGGCAAGAACATGGGACATGTCGGACAACGGAACCATCTATACTTTTCATCTCAGAACGGATATTCGTTTTCATGATGATCCGGTTTTTAAAGGAGGAAGGGGAAGGAAGTTAATGGCTTCAGATGTAGTTTTCAGCTTTTCGAGGATCCTTGATCCTTCAATTGCATCGCCCGGACGATGGGTTTTTTCGAAACTGGAAAGGGACGATCCTGATCATCCTCTCGGTTTTAAAGCCGTTGATGATACTACCTTCCGGATATGGCTTTCAGAACCTTTTGCACCATTCCCAGGGATACTAACCATGCCATATTGTTTTATCGTGCCTCATGAAGCCATTGATTACTATGGGAGGGATTTTGCCAGGCATCCCATAGGTACCGGCCCTTTTAGATTCGGAATGTGGGTTCAGGACGAGAAACTTGTGTTCCTTAAAAATGATCATTATTTCGAATCAGACAGTTCGGGAAACAGGCTTCCCTACCTGGATGCGGTAGCCATAACTTTCATTAAGGACAAACAATCCGAGTTCCTGGAATTTCTGAGCGGCGGTATTGATTTTTTGAGCGGTGTTCATCCCACATACAAGGATGAACTTCTTACTCCATCAGGTAATCTCAATCCTGAATATGAAAATCGTTTCAAACTCATTACACAGCCATACCTGAACACGGAATACCTGGGTTTTCTCGTGGATACAACGATTGCCATGGTAAAACGGAGTCCACTGAGCAACATTAATGTCAGAAAAGCCATCAACTTCGGCTTCGACCGTGTCAGAATGCTACGGTACCTGCGCAACAATATTGGGACACCAGCTGTGAAAGGTGTCGTTCCATACGGTCTTCCTGACTTTGATCACAGCAGGGTTAGCGGATATCAATTCAGCCCTGATTCTGCCAGATATTACCTTACACTTGCCGGTTATCCAAATGGAAAAGGTCTGGATGAAATCGTGCTTACGACCACCTCCGATTATCTTGACCTCTGCGAATATATCCAGTTTGAACTCACACGACTGGGTATACACCTCTCGTTGGATGTGGCTACTGGTGCTTCCTTCAGGAATAAAGTCGCAAATTCAAACCTTCTTTTTTTTAGAGGTTCTTGGATTGCAGATTATCCCGATCCGGAAAATTATCTTTCCCTTTTCTATTCCAATAACTATAGTCCTTCAGGACCCAACTATACGCATTTTTCTAATAAGGGGTATGACGATCTGTACAATGAAGCAATACATACATTACGCAAGGAGGAAAGAGCCAGGTACTATGAAAGTATGGATCAAATGATCATTGATCAGGCAGCTATCGTACCGCTCTATTACGACCAGGTAGCACGCTTTGTCCCGGTAAATATCTCAGGCCTCGGGTCCAATCCTATGAATATGCTTGTTCTTAAGTATGTGAAAAAGAAATGATTAACTTTTTTTTTCGTTTTTTTATAAAAAAAGTGTCTTTTTCGATGTTATTTTTTTGGCCTGAAGGGTATAAATAGGATAGAAACGACTAAACCACGAAAAATTACCAATATGTACAGGGAGATATGGAAAAAGAATTACGGAGCAGTATGTTCTATCGAATTTCTCGGATCATGCGGTAGCCAGATTTTTGGACTGACGGGCTTCAGGACGGGTAACAAAATAATCACTGATGACCTGCTATATTCAATAAAGGATGCCAAAGATGTGGTAATTTCCTTTTACGACCTGGATGGGGTGACGCCCACTGCAGTGCTGGAAATAGGATACAATGAACTTCTTTATTTGCTACCAGATAAGGAAGATTTCGAAAATCTGGGTTTTGCTATACTGCCTGCGGATTTCCGGGAATTCAGGAAAACCACTTCGCTGGAGCTGTGTCGCGATTGCCGTCCTGCATTGGGCCTTGAAGCAGTATCCATGGCCTACCAGAAGGAACACCGGAATATGTCGATCAAATCAGCACTTGTGTCTTCATATTATAAAAATTCACGAGACCATAGCTTTTTACAATATGATGGTACTGTCAAACCGGGAAGTAGCGGCGGGCCATTAATTGATGCTGTGAGCGGCAAAGTGCTTGGCATTATTTCCAACAAGGAAATGAGCCTGGTAAGAAATTACAATGAACTTTCAAATATTGTTGAGTTGAACCTGAAAATGCTCAGAGGAGAGGAAGGAAAATGGCAGATCAACGATATTGATCCGATCCAGGTTTTAATTGCAAATCAGAATCAAATCAAACACATCGCAAAGGAATTTTTCAGGAATTCTACTGTCAGGATTGGTTTTGCCCTCGATATCAGCTATTTGATCGAATACATGGAAGGTTCTTTCGAGTTCGACTTTGATTTTAATGTAGCGGCTGAGTAAGCTGCTTATTCGTCCTCTGGCGGATTGAGATCTTCCTCCAGGATTTTGTTTACGGAAGTTTCAGTTGACTGAAGCTTTGACCGACAGAGCTTGATCAGATGCGGTTACCCTTTTCACCTTCTCAGCAAGTTCATCCACATCAAGTTCACCGTTTTCGAGCTGACTGATGATGACTTCAATTTCATTGACGGCTTCTGCGTATTTCACTTCTTTTTTAGCCATTGCTTTTCTTTTTTAGTATCACTTGTTTTACGTTACTTTTCACTTCTCCGGAATACAGAACAGTTGTGATCTCTTCACCTTCAGCAAGCTGGCTGCTGTCCCGGATCACTTTGCCATTGCTTAGGGTGATGGAAAATCCGCGTTTGAGGATATGCTCCGGGTTTAAATAGGTGCTCAGATCCTGAAACTTGTCAAGCTGTTTTTTTTGAGCAGAAATAAAGTCAGCGGCACTTCTGAAAATATTTTTCACCCTGTATGCTGTTTCGCTTTTATACCTTTCGATGAGGTTACTGGAATAAAGGAAAGTAAGGCGGTTTCTCTGCTCCAGGTACATCTCCTTCTTCTCAAAATATTGACTGATAGCTATAGCTGCATGCCGGGTGATGCCAGCCAAAAAACTTTGATTTTGGCCTAGCCGTCGGTTTACTATATGAGAAAGAAATCTGGCCCGCCCTGCAATACGATCCTTTTCTTCCCGGATAATTTCATGGCAGATGTCGCTGAGCCTTTGCTCATACATTTGCAGATCTTCAAGGAAGGCGGCAAGCATGTCAATAAGAAATTCAGCAACTGCTGTAGGTGTTTTCAGTTTATGGTTGGCAACCAGATCTGTAATGGTTTCATCCCGCTCATGGCCTATACCGGTGAGAACCGGAATGGGAAACTGGGTAATGTGATAGGCAAGATCATAGTTATTGAAGCACTCCAGGTCAGCCTGTGCCCCTCCACCCCTGATGAGAACTGCTACATCGAACTGATCTTCGTGCATATAAATATTATCCAGGGAATGGATGATGGATTCAACGGCTTTGTCACCCTGCATAACAGCAGAAAAAAGTGTCGTTTTAAATACAAAGTTAAAAATGTTGTTGTTCAGTGTATTCATGAAATCACCATATCCGGCAGCAGTTTCAGATGAAATGATTGCGATGCGCTGGGGAATCATCGGGAGTTGGAGCTGTTTGTTCATGTCTATCACGCCTTCGGCTGTAAGCCGGTTGATGATCTCAATTCTTTTACGGGCGAAGTCGCCAAGCGTGTAGGTAGGATCAATGTCTTTGATATTCAGACTCAGGCCGTAAACTTCGTGAAAGGTGACGTTCCCATTCACCAGAATCTTAATCCCGGCGGTCAGCTTGTATCCGCTTGTATTTTCGAAATATGGTTTCAGCATCCTGAAGGTATATGCCCAGATGGTTGCCCTCATTCTTGCAATGATGCGGTCGCCGTTCTCTTCTTTTTCGATTAACTCAAGATAGCAATGCCCGGTTGGGTTGGTGCTGATTTCACTTATTTCGGCGGTGATCCAGAAATTTTCCGGGAAGGAATCATTGACAGATTCTTTGATCCTGAAGTTCAATCGGCTTAACGTCAGGCTGTCGTGCATCAGGCTATTGCTTAATGAGTTTGATAACATATTCCTTCTCAGCGGATCGGGCTACCATAAAGTAAACACCGGTACCAAGAGTACGCAAGCTCCTGATTCTGATATTCTCACCTTTTTTCCAGTCTCCATAGTCTGAATAGACGAGTTTTCCGATGGTTGAAAAAATATGGATCTGCTTGATGTCATCTGTAGCATTCACAATGCTCAACCCGGAAGCATCCGAAAAAGGATTGGGGAAAGCCACGACAGGTGTCGTTTCTATGGTGGTATCCGTGGCGGTCAGGCTCCACAATGCGAGAATGAAATCAGGGACTCCGTAACCATAAGCTGTGTCGGGCATGGAAAAGTGATCCGCACTTCGCCGTATTGCAAGAAGTATATCTGTATTTGGTCTGTCAGGATTGGCCTGCCAGAGACATGCAGCCATCCCGGCGATCTGCGGTGCTGCAAATGAGGTGCCGTAACCAAGTCCGGTGTTTCCTGACGGCGTGATAATCACGGTTTGAAAACCGACTGCATCAACATCGGGCTTTACCCTGTCATCGCTGGTGGGACCTCTCGAGCTGAAACCCGCAATTCCTTTGAAATCATTTACCGCACCAACAGTGAGCACATTTGCTCCGTCACCAGGCGGAGTGATATACCCCCAGGGATCATTACCCTCATTTCCTGCACTGACCACAACGAGCATACCTTTGGAAAATGCTTTTTCTGCTGCCAGTGTAACAAGTGCTGTTTTTCCGTCAAGGGTTTGGTAGGTATAGTTCATGAGGCTGTCTGAAAAATGGCTGTAACCCAGCGAGCTACTGATGACATCTGCCCCTGCACTATCGGCAAATTCAGCTGCCATCAGCCAATTTGCCTCTTCAATCCGGAATTCTGAAGTTACGTCCTCTGATCGAATGAGCCAGTAGGAGGCTTCCGGAGCCGTTCCAATTATGGTACCCGGAACATAGCCGGCCATTGTGCTCAATACCGACATACCATGACTGCTTTCAAGGAAAATGTTACTGCCTGACCCGACAAAATCACGAGTGCCGAGTAGCCTTCCCTGACTTCTCATCTCATTGAAGGCACTCAGGCTGTCAACACGGTAAAAGCCCGCATCGATCACTGCGATCACCATCCCCTTGCCTTTATATCCCAAATCATGGAGCGTATTTCCATTCAATATCCTTATCTGAGCGTTTGCCATGCCATAGTTCTCACTTTTCGGAAGAGGCGAATCAAAATCGACAAAAGGCACAGACTCGGTATTATTTTTAACAGTGGAGCTAAAGTAGTCTGTTGTGGGGATGAAAGGGCCAACAAAGCTAACGGTCGAAGACAGGGTATCCAACAGTAATGTGTCGGATGACTGGACGATGGCTGCATTAAACCATTTACTGGAGCCAAGGATCCTTAGTCCCAGGCTTTGAAGGCTGTCAAGATAATATATTGAGACCGGAAGATCTTCTTCACTGATTACGATATTCTGTGTTGCTCTTCGTTGCAATGCACGTTCTGAAAGAAAGGCTGACGGATTGCCCGTTGAAAAGGTACTTTGTTGTTTATCGGTAAGCGGAATCCAGTATTTACCAGGAGCAAGCCTTTGACCATGCACGTGGAGAATGAACAATCCAACAATGACCAACATAAATAACCGTTTTCCTGTCATCCTTTTTCCATTTTCAAATTAGCGTAAATCCGGATCCACTGATTCAGGAAATTCACCCACATTCTCCTCTATTTTTCTGGAAAATTCTTCCTGTCTTTTTTCAAGCTCTTCATTGGGCAGCATTTTCCCTTCAATGTACTCTGCTTCAAAATCATGATCACCGTTATCCTTATAATACTCCCACTTCCCATCCATAACACCCTCTTTATACAAGCCTTTCACTGAAGGCTTTCCCTCAGCCGAAAATGTTTCAAACAGCCCGTCGCGGAGATTGTTTTTATATGTTGCGCGTAATCGTAAAACGCCGTTTTCATAGTACTGTTCCCAAACGCCATCTTTTATGTCTTTTTTCCATTCCGTTTTTTCGGAAACATTCCCGTTATCATAGTATTTCAGCGATATTCCGTTTTTCAACCCATGGCTGTAATCTTCCATGATTGCCATACGGCCATTATAAAAAGAATAAAACAACCAAGTACTGTCTTTTACATTATTAACATAGTTTCCTTCTGCGGCTATTTTCCCATTTTCATAAAAAAGTTTGGCGTGAGCGGTATTGCCATTGTCACCGAAATTCATTATCGCTTGCGGAAGCCCACCTTTATAATATTTTCTCATCAGGCCTACTGGCTTATCTTTTTCGAACCGGCCTTCATACCTAAGTTTTCCATTGTCGTAATATTTTTTCCAGTACCCTGTTTTCTGACCTTCAGTGTTCACGCTGTTAAACACGGTATCCTGACCATAAATTGTCAATGCAAATCCTGAAAGGAAAAAGTATAAGACAAGTTGTTTGAAAATCATCTGTATAGTTTCTTCAAAAATAACGAATTATCGTGAGAAATGGTATTAGAAGAAGTTAGGAAGTTAGGAAGTTAGGGAGTTAGGAAGTGACGAGCTGTTCTTTAGGCCACTCTTCAATTCACTAAACCGCGTCCGCCGTAGCTTAAGCGAAGGAGGATCACCAAATCACCAAATCACCAAATTAAAAGGGATGGGATTGATGAAGCCGGCAGAAAGGTTTCTTCCATGAAGGAGGCATTTTTAAATTGTAGTCATGGTTTTGGCCATGGTATAGGTATAGGCCATTGACAGTATCCCAGGTGAAGATCCAAACTTTTTTTAAATGTTAAAAAAAGGCTGCCCTGAAATGGGGCAGCCTTCTGATATGTATGTTACGGCGGATGTTTTATTTCACTTCTTCAAAATCGACATCAGTGACTTCTTCATCACCTTTTTTGCCGCCTTTGTTTCCACCGGCATTGCTGCTCTGAGCTTCCTGATGTTGAGCATCTTCGGGCTGAGCTTGCTGACCGGCCTTGTACATCTCTTCCGATGCGGCCTGCCAAACAGTATTCAGTTCGGCCGTTGCTTTATCAATGGCATCGAGGTCTTCTTTTTTATGTGCATCCTTGAGGTTAGCCAGGGCTTTCTCGATTGGATCTTTCTTATCGGCCGGGATTTTTTCACCAAATTCCTTCAATTGCTTTTCCGTCTGAAAGATAAGGCTGTCGGCAGTATTTAGTTTGTCGATCCTTTCCTTGGCCTGTTTGTCACTGGCTTCGTTTTCTTTGGCCTCATTTTTCATCCTTTCGATTTCTGCATCACTAAGACCGGAGGATGCTTCGATGCGGATGCTCTGTTCCTTCCCTGTGCCTTTATCTTTGGCAGAAACGCTCAGGATACCGTTTGCGTCAATGTCGAAGGTAACTTCAACCTGAGGTATGCCTCTGGGGGCAGGTGGAATACCGTCGAGATGGAATCGCCCGATGGTCTTGTTATCCCTGGCCATGGGCCTTTCACCCTGGAGGACATGGATCTCGACTGATGGCTGGTTGTCGGATGCCGTAGTAAAGGTTTCTGCCTTTTTTGTTGGTATGGTGGTATTAGATTCAATCAGCCTTGTGAAAACGCCACCCATGGTCTCTATTCCGAGTGACAGCGGGGTAACATCAAGTAAGAGGACATCTTTTACTTCACCGGTAAGCACTCCGCCCTGGATGGCAGCGCCAACGGCAACCACTTCGTCCGGATTCACACCTTTAGAAGGCGCCTTCCCGAAGAACTTTTCAACTACCTGCTGGATAGCCGGTATCCTTGTGGATCCGCCAACAAGAATCACTTCATCGATATCTTTGGAGGTCATCCCGGCATCTTTCAATGCTTTTTTACAGGGTTCGATCGTGGCTTGTATCAGAGAATCTGCCAGGTTTTCAAATTTAGCCCTGGTGAGTGATTTGACAAGGTGTTTGGGCACGCCGTCAACCGGCATTATATAAGGAAGATTTATCTCAGTGTTGGTGGCACTGGAAAGTTCTATCTTTGCCTTCTCGGCAGCTTCTTTCAGGCGCTGAAGTGCCATAGGATCTTTGGAAAGATCGGCACCTTCATCTTTTTTGAATTCTTCGATGAGCCAGTCGATGATCTTATGATCAAAATCGTCGCCACCAAGATGCGTGTCACCATTTGTTGACTTAACTTCAAAAACGCCATCACCGAGCTCAAGGATGGAGATATCAAAGGTACCGCCACCAAGGTCAAACACGGCTACTTTCATATCCTTACCGCGCTTGTCGAGGCCATAAGCCAGGGATGCCGCGGTAGGTTCATTGATAATTCTTTTGACATTCAGCCCAGCAATTTCACCAGCTTCTTTAGTAGCCTGTCGCTGAGAATCACTGAAATATGCCGGAACTGTGATGACGGCATCAGTTACCTCCTGTCCAAGATAATCTTCAGCAGTTTTCTTCATTTTCTGAAGAATCATTGCAGAAATCTCCTGGGGGGAATATTTTCTGTCATCGATCTGTACCCTGGGTGTGTTGTTATCTCCCTTGATTACTTTGTAGGTAACTCTGTTGATTTCTTTCTGAACTTTATCATGCGTCTCCCCCATAAACCGTTTGATGGAATATACGGTTTTTGTAGGGTTGGTGATAGCCTGCCTTTTGGCCGGATCACCGATCTTTCTCTCTCCGTTCTCAACAAATGCCACCATGGAAGGTGTTGTGCGCTTACCCTCACTATTGGGAATTACAACAGGTTCGTTCCCTTCCATCACAGCAACACAGGAGTTAGTTGTACCTAAGTCGATTCCGATAATTTTACCCATAATATATGTTTGTTTAAAAATTCGTATTCTAAATTTTCTCTGGTATCTTTCAATGATTGTGCCATAAGGGTTATTACAGGAAATTCTGACATTATTGACAATGAGGCTAAACGATCTGTAATCGCAGCTATGACAATATGACATAAATTCCGTGACGTTTTTCCGTATCCTATATTTGACCGTGCTCTCTTTGTTATAGAAAGGTTTTCACAGCTGTTGATCATAAAAAACAGGATTTAGGGTTCATTGTACTGAATATTATCACGAACTTTGTGGATTCTTACCAAAATTAACTGAGAGATGTCAGTTCATAAAATAGTAAAAAAAGTAACCACTCATGTTTTGAATGAGATGAAGCTCAAACATGAGAAGATTGCCATGCTTACAGCGTATGATTTTTCAATGGCCAGGATCCTTGACCAGGCAGGGATAGATGTGGTGCTGGTTGGTGATTCAGCTTCCAATGTCATGGCCGGTCATGAGACGACGGTGCCCATTACCCTGAATGAGATGATCTATCATGCTTCGGGCGTGGTGCGTGCTGTTCAGCGTGCGCTTGTCGTAGTAGACCTTCCGTTCGGTACCTACCAGGGCAATTCCAAAGAAGCACTGGTATCTGCCATCCGGATCATGAAAGAGACAGGGGCGAGTGCCGTAAAAATGGAAGGTGGCAAGGAGATAAAGGAATCGGTGGAACGTATTCTCAGTGCCGGCATTCCGGTGATGGGACATCTCGGCCTGACCCCCCAGTCTATCCATAAGTTTGGTACCTATGTGGTACGTGCAAGGGATAAAGAGGAAGCTGACAAATTGCTTCAGGATGCCTTGATCCTTGAGGAAGCAGGGTGTTTTGCCATTGTACTTGAAAAGATACCTGCCTCCCTGGGCGGTGAAGTAACGGCAGCGATCAAAATTCCGACCATTGGCATTGGTGCCGGCGGTCAGGTCGACGGCCAGGTTCTGGTGCTGCATGACATGTTGGGTATCACCCAGGAGTTTTCACCCAGGTTTCTGAGACGCTATCACAATCTTTACCAGGAAATGCTCGGTGCGGTCCAATCTTATATTGAAGATGTCAGAAACCAGGATTTTCCCAACGAGAAAGAACAATACTGACAACAAATGATCTCTGTTCCTGAAATTATTTTTGAGGATAATCACCTGATTGTTGTAAATAAGCGCGTCTCTGATATTGTACAGGGCGACAGAACCGGTGATGATTCACTCGACAGGGTACTAAAAGCTTTTATTAAGGAGCGTGATGCAAAACCCGGCAATGTCTTTATCGGCGTGCCGCACCGCCTCGACCGACCGGTGAGCGGAGTTACGGTATTTGCTAAGACCAGTAAAGGACTGTCCAGGATGAGTGAACTTTTCAGGGAGAAGGAGACAAAAAAGATCTATTGGGCCATCGTTAAAAACAAACCCAAGAAGGCGGTTGATACTCTCATTCATTTTCTAAGAAAAAATGAAAAACAAAATAAAAGTTTCGTCTGTGAACCCGGCACTCCTGGCTGCAAAGAAGCTTCGCTCAGCTATGAACTGATTGCATCATCTGACACGTATTTTCTGCTGCGGATTCACCTCCATACAGGACGGCATCACCAGATCAGGGCTCAGCTTGCCGCCATTGGATGCCCAATCAAAGGTGATCTGAAATACGGTTTCCCCAGATCCAACAAAAATGGTGGTATCAGCTTGCATGCAAGGGAAATAAGCTTTATTCACCCGATAAAAAAGACTGAAGTCAGAATTGTGGCGGAGCCTCCGGCAGATGATATTTTCGGGGTGTTTGGAGGAGGGAGGGTGAGAGAGTTAGGAAGTTAGGAAGTTATGAGGTTATGAGGATGAAGTGATGGGTTAAAGCGTGCGCAGGACCTCCCCTTTAAGGGGCCGGGGGGTAGTGGAAGGGGGGAGAGATGAGAAGTTATGGGGTTATGGAGTGAGGTGTTCTTTAGGTCACCCTCGCATTAATTCAACCGTTCCTATCCCCCTTTCAATCTCGCTCCAGCTTATCGAAAGGAAAAGGCAGTAGAAATGCGACATCATCTACAATTCGGGTCAGTTCTTCTCCGTACATGATGATCCGTATTTTTTTTCCAAAACGCTGCTGGCTCTCAAGGATGACTTGCCTGCAGGCACCGCAGGGAGAGACAGGAAATCTTACAAATGCATTTTTGGAATAAGCGGTGATGGCAATGGCTTTGACCGGAACATCAGGATATGTTGAACCCGCATAGTAGAGGGCAGTCCGTTCGGCACAGATCCCCGATGGATAGGCTGCATTTTCCTGGTTGCTTCCAGTGATGATCTCGTTGTTTTCAAGAAGTACGGCCGCTCCGACGCTGAATCCAGAATATGGGGCATAAGCTTTACGGGCAGCAGACCGGGCCTTCTTAATGATTTTTATATCATCAGATCCGAGTCCATCCGTCGAGTTAACCTCCATGTAGTCAATTCCAATCTTCTTTTTCGTCATCGGAGATAAATAATAAGCTAAATAAATACTATCCCGACAATTTTCAAATAATTTCAGCAAAATAAAGTCCTTGTCTTCACTTTATTACGTAACGATTCCACTGTTCGTCTTCCGGTTACCGGGTATGGATTCTGACACAAATTCTGAATTGTGACAGGTATGAGTGTTCTTATCCGGACACAACATGCTACATCGTGAAATTAATTCCTAAAAATACCGTTCATGTTGATGTCTGTTGATAACTTGAGATGCTCCGGAAAGATCAGTTTATTATTTTAGAGTCGGAAAACCTATGCTGAGATGAGATGAGATGGATTTGTATACTTGCTGTCGGATTGCTTAACCTGTGTTTTATAAATCTGAATGTACAGGCCGGAGACCGTCTGACCCGTGAAGAATATATTGAATTGTATAGCGTACTGGCTATGAAAGAGATGGTCAGAACAGGTGTGCCAGCAAGTATCACCCTTGCCCAGGGTATGCTCGAATCGGATAATGGGAACTCCAGTCTTGCAAAACGATCCAATAACCATTTTGGAATTAAATGCCATAGTGACTGGACCGGTAAAAAAGTCCACCACGACGATGATGCACGGCATGAGTGCTTCCGAAAATATAATACTGTTTACGATTCTTATGTTGATCATTCCGATTTTTTGCGCAACACACCGCGTTATGCTTTTCTCTTTGACCTTGATGCGGAGGATTATGAGGGCTGGGCAAAGGGGCTAAAGAAGGCCGGATATGCTACGAGCAATACCTATGCCGACATGCTGATCCGCATTATCAAGGAGAACGATCTTCACCGGTTTGATTTGTTGGCAGCGGAAGAAGGCCTGCCCGGAAAAATTGGAAAGGGCAGACATTTACCTCCGGTTGAAAATACGGTTAGCGGACGGACAATCCTTCAGATAAACCGTGCTAACTATATTGTAGTGAAGGAAGGCGACAGTTACGAGGGATTAAGGAGAGAACTCGATTTGGTGAAGAACGGGATCTTCCGCTATAATGAAATTTCTGCCGATGATGTACTGTATGAAGGTGAGATACTGTACCTGCAACCTAAGCGGAACAAGGCAGCTAGAGGTTATGATTATCATACAGTAAAGGAGGGGGAAACCATGTGGACGATCTCGCAGCTGTATGGTATAAAACTCAATAAACTTTACGAGAAAAACAGGATGGCACCTGGCACCGAACCAGCACCTGGCGATAAACTCTATCTGAGGCAAAAGAAAAAAGAGGCTCTCTTCCCATTGAAGATTCAAGAAGACAAGGAGAACAGTGAACAGATAAAAATTGATTTTGATGACAATTAATACGGGAGATTAAGGGCGCAGAAGTAAGTGTTTTGCAGTCAGCAAAAGTTGATCAAAAGATTGTCAGAACTTCATTCAATAGCCCCGTCAACGATAAACCGGCATTCTGTGATATTTTTAAATCCCATTAAAAAATTTTTGATATCCATTCTTTTTTTGCCGGGTTGTTGCAGATCTGTGATGGAAACGTGGCCTGTACCGGCTGCCACCTTCAGGTATGTCTTTCCATCCGAGCTGATGGTGCCGGGAGACAGGTTGAGGCTTTCTGTGGAGAAACTCAGGAAATAAATTTTCAGCGGAACCTGGCTTTTGTCCCAGGTTTCGATAATGGCCCGTGCCGCAGGGTATGGGCTGAGCCCGCGTACCAGGTTGAAGATATTTCGGGCATCCTGATCCCAGTGGATATTGGTATTTTCGGTGAAGATTTTCGGTGCCGGTTTCAGTTGAATTTCTTCACCGGAAATGGCTTCCTGTGGTTTTGTTTTAATATTTCCCGTTTCTATTGCCCTTACAGTTTGGAGTACGAGTTCAGCCCCTTTTATCATCATCCGGTCGTGGAGATCACCCGCTGTCTCCTCGTCGCCAATCGGCATTTCTTCCCTGAAAATGATCTTACCGGTATCAATTTCCTTATTGATGAAAAAGGTAGTAAGACCGGTTTTTTTTTCACCGTTAATAATAGCGTGGTTAATGGGTGCCGCCCCGCGGTATTGGGGTAACAGGGAAGCGTGCAGATTGAAGGTCCCAAGGGGAGGCATCGACCAGATCACTTCCGGCAGCATACGAAAGGCCACCACAATCTGAAGGTCGGCATCAATGGCCCTCAGGTCGGAAATAAATTCATCATCCCTCAATTTTTCGGGTTGCAACACTGTCAGTTTGTGCTCGACGGCAAAAATTTTCACCGGAGATGCCTGTAGGTTTTTGCCTCTGCCTGCAGGTTTATCGGGAACGGTGATCACCGCAACAATATCGTAGCCCTCATTCAGCAAAGCTTCCAGGGGTGCCACGGCAAATTCAGGTGTCCCCATGTATATGATCTTCATAAATGCAGGATGACAGCCGGAATGGCCGGTGATTATTCTTCTTCTTCGTTTTTCTTATTCTGGTCGTACCTGGCAATATTCAGGTAATGGCCCATCTTATCCCGTTTAGTTTCCATATAAAAACGGTTGTATTTATTGGGCTCTACCACGAGCGAAATATTTTCAACGATTTCGATGCCGTAACCTTCCAGTCCGGCACGTTTAACGGGATTGTTGGTAATGAGCCGTACTTTACCCAGACCAAGTGCATGCATCATACTCGCGCCGACACCATAATCGCGTTCATCATCATTGAAGCCAAGCCTGAGATTTGCCTCCACGGTATCGTAGCCCTCCTCCTGGAGTTTATACGCCTTGATCTTATTGAAAAGTCCGATACCCCGGCCTTCCTGGTTCATATAGAGAATAACGCCCTGACCTTTTTTCTCAATCATCTCCATGGCATTATGAAGCTGTGTTCCGCAATCACAGCGGTACGAATGGAAAATGTCACCGGTAACACAGGAGGAATGGACCCTTACCAGTACGGGATCATCCTTGCTCCAGGTGCCTTTGATAAGTGCCACGTGTTCCATTCCGTTTGATTTCTGGATGAAAGGGATGAGACGGAAATGGCCGAATTCGGTAGGCAAATCCACCTCAACCCCGCGGATGATAATACTTTCAGATCTCAACCTGTTAGAGATGAGGTCCTTAATCGTAATGATCTTCAGATTGAATTTCCTGGCAATATCCTGCAGCTGTGATAGCCTGGCCATGGTGCCATCATCATTCATGATCTCTACAAGTGCGCCACCCGGTCTGAGACCTGCAAGCTTCGAGAGATCAACAGCTGCTTCGGTATGTCCGGACCGCCGCAGAACGCCGTTGCGTTTTGATTTAAGAGGAAAGATATGTCCCGGACGTGCCAAATCTTCAGGCTTGGTATCCGGATCCACCAGTGCATTGATCGTCTTTGCCCTGTCTGAAGCGGAAATTCCGGTGGTACAGCCGTGACCCAAAAGATCGACCGACACAGTAAATGCTGTCAGGTGTGCACTGGTATTTTTACCAACCATCATCTGCAGTTCGAGTTCCTCACACCGTTCCTCTGTGATCGCCGCACAGATGAGCCCTCTACCGTGAGTAGCCATAAAATTGACCGTTTCGGGGGTTACCAGTTCTGCTGCGGCAATAAAATCACCCTCATTCTCACGATCCTCATCATCAACCACGATAACGATTTTCCCGTTCCTGATATCTTCTACCGCTTCATCAATTTTGTTTAATTTTATCTTCTCCACGATTTATCTCCTTGTGGGTTGCCAAATGTTGGTGGGCAAACCAAATAAATTTTTAAAAAAACCAATCAGTAATGCTATGTTCATAGCATAAAAATGAGTTATGAACCGCAAAAGTATAATATGTATATTGAATTTCCTCAGAAATATATCAATTAAGGGGATAATCATGACAAAAACCTGCATGGCGAACAAAACCAGATACAAAAAAGAGTGTCTGGCCAGCCATCCGCTGCTGATGAAAGCCATCAGAAGTATGAATGGTCCTGTCCACCTGATGACCTTATGGGATGCCAGCACAAAAGCGGTGGAGGACCAGGGTGGCCATAAAAGTGAATAAAACCTTTTTAGGTTTTGATAATTGCCTGCCGATATTCTTATTTTCCTTCGGAACTCCATGTTGATTTCATTGGGAACTTCTTCACGGGTTATGGCTTTGAGTGACATGATCGCCTTTTTCCCGTTTTTAATCACATTCATGGTAATAAAAAAATCATCGACGGTGAATTTTTCCGGTATTTTCGTAATGGCATCTTTCCTGATGGCATATACTGCACCATAAACACCCATCGTTTTTGACCAGATCAGCCCTTCCTGGTACTTCATCATTATTTCCCGGCTCATAAAAGCCTTCTCCTGGATAGATATCCCGTCTTTTCGCGTCCTTTCATTGACAATGTTGCCGCCAATGATATCAATTTCTTTATTCTTAAAGTGTCTGACAAGTTCAAATATTGTATTAAGGTCAAAAAAAACCTTTGCATCAGTGAGGATAAGGATTTCACCCCTGGCCTTTCCTGCGAGGCTGTTGATGACCGACGGTTTACCCTGTCTTAGCAGGAATGGGTAAAATTTCAACTGTTGATAGTTTGCAGCGTAGGCTTCACAGATTCTGGCCGTACCGTCGGTAGATGCATCAGAACCGATTAAAACCTCAAGATTGCGAATAGGGAAAGATGTATAAAAAATACTTTTTATTTTTTCGACAATCACCGCTTCCTCGTTATAAACCGACATGATGATAGATACGAATGGCAGTTCTTCATCCGGCCGGAAGACAACATCATTGTCTTTCTTACCTCTGGCCATCAGATTCAGAATCAGCGGGTAAAGCACATATGAATGAAAAACCAGGAAAACAGCCAGCCAAAACAGTATTTCGGAGATCATGCCGGATTCTTTCTGTAAAAATCGCTTAATCTTTTGCTGGTTGCAAAGTTATTAAAATTTTCATTAACGAAGGTCCGTGAGTTTCTTGCAATCTCATCATAGCGGGTTTTGTCACGGCAGAGTTCAGCGATTATTCCGGCCATACTTTCAGCTCCGTCGGTGATGAGGATATTTTTTCTATCGGATACCGGAATCCCTTCGGCAGCGATGGATGTGGATACGATCACCCGCTGCATCATCATTCCTTCCAGGATTTTGATCCTGATCCCGCTACCCGTGAATAGAGGACTGACGAAAATGGCATACCGGTTCATAAACTGATACGCATTATCCACCTCACCATGAAAATTAATGCCATCATGCCTTTTTCCGTTAAATTTATGTACCAGCCATGCCGGTGCATTTCTACCGGCAATATGAAGGGCTATAGAAGGCACCTTTTCACGAACCAGCGGAAATACCTGATCCACAAACCATGTGATTCCCTCCTGGTTCGGCATCCAGTCGAGTGCACCGATATAGAAAAGTGTCGGGAATTCCGGCTCCCTGGGCGTAGGGTAGCGATATTCATTCAGTCCAGTCGGAATCGTAATGTTTCTGATCTCCTTCATCATAAGAAGCTGTTTGCGATCCCGGTCTGAGATAGCCACCAGGCAATCACTATTCTTTAGCACCCTTTCCTCCAGTGCACGTACCCTTCCTGAGATCTGTACGAAGTATAAACGAAGAAACGGATTCCTGGTATTCAGTACCTTGCGTTGCCAGATCTCATGCTCTACATTGTGTGCACGCAATGATACCATTGCGTTAGTAGCATGTTTTCTGACCGTATCAATATAATAGCCCATGTATGGACCTTCGAGCTGGATTACATCATAATGCTCATCTTTGAGAAGTGATACAAGGTATTTGATGAATGCTCTGGAATAAAATCGCCGGGCGTTATAGGGTTCACTGGAAAACAGGATGTTCAGCAGCAGACGAAAGGGATTGATCCCCGTATCGTGATCAATAGAAAAAAAATTCAATTTTTTCTTTAACACCCCGGGAATATTCCTGACATCGAAAGGGTGTTTAGAAGTATTCAGACAAAGAATGGAGACTTCGTTTCCCACATCGGAAAGGCCTTCTGCAAGACTCAGGGTAGCGATGGCACCACCGTCTTTCGGAGGAAAAGGAACTTTTGATGAAAGGATTAGGATTTTCATTATCTCGGATCTTAAGATTTCTTCTTTTTGAATACGCGTTTAAAGAAACTGAGATAGGTGTCAATATTCATGATCACCGAATCGGTGGACGCTTTGTACGTCAGAAAAGCGCTGAGAGGAACAAGGATAAAGGTTGATATCCACATTCCGGCAAACGCACTGATAACACTTTCTCTGACAAATTTCTCCCCGGTCAGGGAGATAATATAGTAAAGAAGGAAAAAAACCACCGAAACCACCACCGGCATTCCCAGTCCGCCTTTTCGTATAATCGCCCCAAGTGGTGCCCCAATGAAGAAAAAAATAAGGCATGCAATCGATAGCGTGAACTTCCGCTGCGTTTCGATCTCATATTTTCTGAGCCGTCTGACTTTGTTATCGGTATTGACATAATTGTTATTCACGAAGTTCATGGTGCTCCTGGCATAGTTTAACGCCTGCGAAAGCACCCTTTCCTTTTCATTCTTCGTCATGTTGGAATAGACGGTGTCTATGTTCAGATTAATGATCCTGATTTCTTTTTTCTCTGGAATGGTATCGGCTGCTATACTATCAGCCGCTATGCTGTCAGCAGCCAGGCTAAAGGCATCAAGGCTGTCGTGGTGAACCACCGTTACAGCTGGTTTTGTAAGCGGTACCTTTTTAAGGTAATTCTTGTTTTTATAATAGCTTGATTTATCGAGTGTTGCCTGAAGGGATTTATGTGAGAATAAAATGTCAATTTTTAATGAGTCTTCCACAGATCCCAGTTGTCGCAGATTCATCATCTGGTATGAACTCTTAAACAGGTTTTCATCTGTCCGTTTCAAGCCGAAATCAACAAGTTCGATAATCATTTCCTGTTTTTCAAATATATCTCGCCTCGACGGGTAGGATTTGTCTCTGACTCGTTTTCGTTGCTTCTGCATCTCCGTATACGTTTCTCCGTTATACAAAATGAGCAGAAGATATCGTTTGTCCTCCGTCATTCTCATGTACCCGGAATCCGCAATGGTAACAATGATATTGCCAACATGATCGGTGTGATCGTAGATCATGATATTTTTCAGTAGGCTGGTTTTAGGATCCTTTTCACCGATACGAATGCTGTACCCTTCAAGAGTATTGTCGAAGATTCCGGTTTTGATCTGAAGCTCGGGATTCTGTCTCTGAATATCGTAAAGCAGCGACCGGAATTTCAGGTTTGTATACGGGAGAACATAATTATTGAAGAGAAATGCACCGATAGTGATCAGGATAATGAGCATAATCAACGGATTCATGATCCGCTGTAATGAAGTTCCGGCAGCTTTCAGAGCAAGAAGTTCATTGTTTTCACCCAGGTTCCCAAAAGCCATGAGAGAGGCAAGAAGCACAGCCAGTGGCAGTGCCATGGGTACCAGGCTGGCCGAAGTGTAAAGCAATAACTCAGAAATGACGGGAAATTTAAGACCCTTCCCAACCAGATCGTCGATGTACTTCCATAAAAATTGCATGAGAAGTACAAAAACAACTATGAAAAAAGTTAAAACGAAAGGGCCGAGAAAGGACGATAATGTAAGTTTATAAAGCTTTTTCACGTTTGCGCATAAAAATATTTCCCATGTCAATAAAACGCAAACAAAGGTAAGTTATTTTGGGGAAATCACTATAGACCCATGGCATGTTTGAGTTCTGAAATCTGAGAGTCCCAAAGGTCTACAGCATCGTCTTTCTCATCGTCTTCAGCAAAATCGGTAATAAGAAGTGCCACATCACCGGTAAGGTCGTCCTGTTTTATCCTGAATTCGAAAAATAGAGTATCCTCGTCCTCCTCGAGCCACCGGAATCGAACATATTTCAAGTCCTTAAGTTGAACCATCTCAGCCTGTTCTTCTGAACCTTCCCAGAAGAATGTGTAAACATTTTCGTTCATATTTACATCATCGGCAAACCATTCCGACAACCCATCAGGCGTACTCAGACGATTAAAAAGAACTTTTGGAGAAGTGTTCAATGTATACTCCAGCTCGAATTTCTTTTTGTCCATTGTTAGCATATTAACAAAGCTATAATCGCAATGTAAGAAAAAATGTCCAGAATAAAAAGGAAGGGAGAGGAGGGATGGAGTTAGTGAGCTAGGAAGTTAGGAAGTTAGGGAGTTAGGGAGTTAGGAAGAAAAGGAAGAAGGATTTTGCAGGTCGGTCATTTTACAGAACCGCGGAGCTGTAAATAGATAATATCCACGGCTTTGCCAATGGTCGGCCGTAGTTGGCCGTACGTCCAGGGTCAAAAATTACTGTGGAGTGGCTTCCATTAAAAACGGGTGTGCATGGGCCTTCCCCTTTCAGTGGTCGCGGGTAGCGTGGAATGGAATTGATAATATTTGAGAAAGGCATTACGTCATTCTTCAATTCAAAAATTTCCCTGCTCCTATCCTGAAAGGGTAATATGATTCACCGTTGTTTCTGAAAAACAAAATAACCGTAATGCTGTTATTGCATTGAGCGTTATGAAAATCAACCATTATGAAAAATAGTAGTATTATCGTCGTTCTTTTCATCTTGCCACTCATTTTTTTCACCGGTAATTGCCGGAAAGATAATTCAAAGCCATCGGTGGACATGACGGATACTGTTGATGTCAATCTTCAGACTGATCAGGGAAGCATTGGGCTGATTCTCAACACAAGACCCATAGCCAAAAGCGGATATATCCCCGATCATATTGTTGTGACGCTGAATGGGGAGTATGCTCCATTCTCACGCAGTATGAGTATCGATCCTAAAACGTACATCACCGTCCTTAAATATTATGTTGACAGTCTGACAGAGGACGAATTGAGTGGTTTTAACAGTGGCGTTGACATGGATATAAACGTGTACGATGCATCTCAGAAACTTCTTGGAGGCCAGGTATTGGTAAAACAAATCGTGGATGAAAGCGAGCAGAGCCTTGAACTCACCACAAACCTGCCTGCCATTTCTCCGCCACCGGAACTGAATCCGGACATTCCCTTTATCATACAGGTAGAGAACGACGGTAAAGTTGTTAGCAGCAAGCAATATAATTCTTATCCTGTTAACCAGATTTCTATTGGCACAAGTGAGTTTACCGGTGAGAATAATGACTTTCAGTTATATTATTTCAGGAGGGTGAACGGGGAACCAGATTCCGTTTACTGTCTGACATCATTTCGCGGGAATTTAATGGAATTTGACCTATTCAATCAGATGGTGGAAAATTCGGTTAAGTTTGACCCGGACAACGTCCCTGAAAAGCTTAAACTGATTGTATCCCCGGATGCCGACGGTTGGGTAAGGTTCAGGTATAAAACCGGAGAATACCTGAGATGGACACAGCCTGATTTCGGTCTCGTGTATCTTGTTAAATCCACAACGAATTCAAGCCGGTTCAGACTTTTAAACGGTAATATTGTATGGAATATCACTGATATGGGGACAAGTTTTGAACAGCCAGTGCTTCCCCCGGCAAAGCTTGAATTTGCCTATAAAGCCACGCTTCGTAACTGTTCACCAGCTACACTTTCTGAAACAGTTGGTCGTAGTGAGAGCCGCACACAATCGTATAAATCAGGTACCGAAGAAAGTCTGGAATTGTTCTCAAGCAGCGAGTATTCTGCGGAAGTTACGGCAGGTGTTGAGGTAGACGCCAAATTCTTTGGTAGCGGTGCCACATACAGTCTTGAAGCAACTGCCGGTTACAAGTATACCACCTCCAATACTGAAACAACCAAGAATTACTGGGAAGCCACCAACAGCAAGGAAGTTGTAATCTCCAGAGAACGTGATGTAGAGATCGGCCCCCAGATTGCCATTGAGGTGTATGATGCGGTTCAAACCCTTTCTAATATCAGGATGCCCTTTACGAAGCGATTCCGGCTTAAAGGTATCGATGGAAAAAGCGTTGCCCTTACCGGGAAGCAGATCAATTTCCAACTTTACGCCAACCTTTTCGGGGGTGTGATCTCCGAGGTAGGTCCCGATTATGTCGATTTCACCCTCAAAGGTAGCACTACGGTCGATCAGATGATGGAGGTGGAGACGAGGACGACAGAAATTAAGGGTGGGTGCAGTGGTGGAGGATGATAAAGAGGTAGTGCTTTACATATTTTTTTAATTGCCAGGCAAGAAGAAAATTACCATTACAAATTTTTGGCTGCACTTAATTTTAAAATTATTTCTTGATTTTTAATTGCAGAGTAAACACGGGTGTTCATTTCAATCCTTTTGAATCTGGAGAAAACTTTGCGTCCTCCCTGATTTCATCGATTCATCGCCAAAACAATCCCCTCACATGTGACGTTACTAATTGGTAATTCTTCTAAGTGATCAATACTGCATGAAATTCCGGCGATTCTTAAAACAAACATCTGGCAAATCATATCGTGGCATCCGGAAATTCTTCATGGATATTTTCCAGAACGATATTAGCTGGAGGAAGTCGTTATTGAAATCTGTCATCTTTGCTGTGGCAACGGTTATCATCTTAATGATCATTCTTGTTTCCTCCGTGTATTTCGGGGCTTTCGGCAAACTCCCTTCGGCGAAAGAACTGGAAGGTATCAGCAATCCGCTGGCATCGGAGGTTTACTCAGCCGACAGCGTTCTGATGGGCAGGTATTATATCCAGAACCGCCTCGATCTCAGAGAAAATGAGATGATACCTTCCATCAGGGAGGCCCTGCTTTCGACCGAAGATGCGAGGTTTTATTCCCACCACGGCATCGACGTCAGAAGTCTTTTCAGGGTGGTAATTAAGACCATCCTGTTGAGCAGAGAGAGCTCCGGTGGCGGGAGTACCATCACGCAACAGCTTGCCAAGAATATATTCCCGAGGAATGACTTCGGCTTTCTTTCCCTGCCGGTGAACAAGATCCGTGAGATGCTGACGGCGCTCCGGATCGAGCATCTGTACACAAAGGATGAGATACTGCTCCTTTATCTGAATACGATTCCTTTTGGAGAGGATACCTACGGAATAAAGACAGCGGCAAGGCTTTATTTCAACAAATCGCCAATTGAACTCAAGGTTGAAGAGGCAGCCATGCTGGTTGGCATGCTGAAGGCGACCAACTCGTACAACCCAAGGAAATACCCTGAGAGAGCACTGCGGCGAAGGAATGTGGTGCTAAGCCAAATGGAGCATTATGATTACATGTCACCCGAAGAAACCGACTCTCTCCAGGCAACGCCCCTGGAATTAAGGTATTCTTCACTGCCATACTATGCCGGAATCGCGCCTTATTTCAGGGAATTCCTACGTCAAAAACTGGAAGAATGGTGCCTCAGTCATAAAAAGGAAAACGGGGAAACTTACAACCTCTATATGGATGGTCTGAGGATCTACACAACCATCGACTCAAGGATGCAAAGGAGTGCTGAGGAAGCGGTTAGAGAGCATATGCGGATGCTTCAGAAACTGTTTGATCAGGAATGGAAGAACCGTGATATCTGGAAAACGATTGAAAATACAGGAGGAAGCTATCTCCTGGCGAAAACCGGTGAGGATGGACTGAAGGATACCACCACCATACCGATGGAGGTATTTTCCTGGGATGGAGATAAAGAAGAACGGATGAGTCTGATTGACTCGGTCAAATATTTTATGCGATTTCTGCAGACCGGCTTTCTGGCTATGGATGTGACAACGGCATCCATTAGGGCATGGGTTGGCGGCATTGATTTCAAATATTTCAAATATGATCACGTGTTGTCAAAACGCCAGCCCGGTTCGGCGTTCAAACCGTTGGTCTACCTGGCGGCGCTACAGGACGGCATCAGGCCCTGCGATTTTTATCCGAACGACAGCGTCGTTTACGAGGACTATGACAACTGGTGTCCACGAAATGCCGATGATAAGTACGGTGGCAGCTACTCCGTGAAAGGTGCGCTGACGCATTCTGTAAATACAGTTACGGCGGCCCTCATCATGAAGACGGGCACGGATATGGTCACGGATCTCGCCCGCAAGGCAGGAATACATTCAGACCTTCCGGATGTCCCTTCCATTGCCCTGGGCACGGCAAGCATCTCCCTGTATGATATGGTACAGGTTTACCGCACCCTGGCTTCAGGCGGACTGTACCGTGAACCAGAATACCTGACTTCCATCACTGATGGTACCGGTTCCGTCCTGTATCAAAGAGAAGCCAAAGCCGACGTCAGCCGTGCCTTTTCAGCAGAGGACGCGGAAATCATGACAGCCCTGCTCGAAAATGTGGTGAACCATGGCACTGCAGCCGCCATCCGTTCCCGTTTTAACCTTCCAGGGAATATAGCCGGAAAGACCGGCACTTCTCAGAACCATTCTGACGGTTGGTTTATCGGCTATACGCCGGATATTGTGGCCGGCGCCTGGGTAGGCGGTGAAATCCCCTCCATCCGGTTCCGGACTTTCAGGAACGGCCAGGGCTCCTCAGCCGCCCTTCCAATCTTCGCCGGATTTTTAAAACGACTATATGCCGACAAAGACTTTAGGGGGATGGCTAATTCCTCGTTTAATATCAGTGAAGAGGTAATGGATATGCTGGACTGCGACGATTACCACGAGCAGGAGACGCTGAGAGAACTTATCCAGAAGAAAGTGAGGAAATTCAGGCTGTTCAGGCGGAGGAGGAGGTGAGGGAGAAAGTTAGGAAGTTAGGAAGTTAGAAAGTTAGAAAGTTAGGAAGTTAGAGGTTAGGAGGTGATAGGGAGAGCGTGAGAGGTGTTTGTAGAAACCCTTCTTCCATACCGGAGGCATTCACCAACAATATCCATGGTTCTGCCCATGGATAAGATGAGGTTCAATAGCTCAATCTTCAATTCACCAACCGCGTCCGCCGTAGCTTAAGCGAAGGAGGATCACCAAATCACCAAATCACCAAATCACCAAATCACCAAATCACCAAATCACCAAATCACCAAATTACCAAATCACCAAATCACCAAATCACCAAATCACCAAATCACCAAATCACCAAATTACCAAATCACCAAATCACCAAATCACCAAATCACCAAATCACCAAATAATTGATGAGGGTGATATGAGTTTATAGTGACGCATCTTCCATGCTGGAGGCATTCACCAACAATAGCCATGGTTTTGCCCATGGATTGGTAAATGTTGTTAAATTCATCCCCAATTCACCAACCGCGTCCGCCGTAGCTTAAGCGAAGGAGGATCACCAAATCACCAAATCACCAAATCACCAAATCACCAAATCACCAAATCACCAAATCACCAAATCACTAAATATTTAGGCTTTGCCTTTTTGTTGAGAGGTTTATTTTGAATCTATGTTGAAGAACATGGTTGGGGAACACTGAGATTTGTTCTTTCTGCACATTAAGGGTGGTGGGCGGGGGGTGGGATCCCCTACATAATTGTATATAAGAACAATATTGCAAGCATCAAAACATGGTTAATTTGGTTTGATCTATACGGTCTAACATGGTGAGAATAACTATGAACTTTATTCGATATTCAAGTAATCTAAAAAGCATCTCACCCTCTCACCATCCACTCTTTAAAAGCCGCTACCCGTTCCCGGCTCACGATGATATCTTCTCCGGCATCCCATCCTTCAATGATGATCCTGATTCGGCTCGAACTGTATGAGATGATATCCCGGATGGCACTATAAGCAATGATGACGTTCCTGTTTACCCTGAAGAATTTTGACGGGTCTAGCATACGTTCAAGGCGGTCGAGTGAGAGATCTACCGGGTAGCTCATTCCCGATCGTGTAAAAAAGAAATTATTTTTTTCCCGGATATAGATACACCTGATATCGGCACTCTGCACTGGCCGGTAATGTTCACCGATCCTTATAAGGAAGCGCTCTTTGCCGACATAGGGGAGGGTGCTGATCAACTTCTCAAGCTTCTCCATATAGTCCTTATCCTCATACAAATTTTTGTATTTTTTTATTGCTCTCCGCAATGCCTCCTCCGATACCGGTTTCAGGATATAATCGATACTGTTTACCCTGAACGCTCTGAGCGCATATTCGTCGTACGCTGTGATGAAGATCACGGGTGACTTCAGGCCGATGTGTTCAAAGATCTCAAAACACAGTCCGTCATCCAGCTGGATGTCCATGAATACAAGGTCGGGATGAGGGTTTTCTGACAGCCAGTTCACGGCACCTTCAACCGATTCCAGCGTTGCCAGAATCTCCGTCTCAGGAAGCATGTCCTGGATAAGCCGCCTAAGCTTCTCCGCGGCAGGGTGTTCGTCTTCAATGATCAATATCTTCATTTGTCATTTTTATCATGGGAATGCTTACTTCAAAGTTTCCGCCATGTTCGCTGATCTCCATCTCCTTTCCTGTCATCAGCCGGAGACGACGCTGTAGATTTTTAAGTCCCTTACCCGTCGTCGGTTCCAGACGATTCTTCCGCTGTAAATTGTTACGTACCAGAAGTCGGTCGTTTTCGGTTACGATCTCAATTTTCAGTGGTGAGGCGGAGGAGGCGGCGTTATGTTTGATGGCATTTTCCACAAGCGTCTGCACGGAGACCGGGATGACCAGGTACCGACCGGTTTCGGAAACCGTCTTTTCAAGGATGAGTTTTCCGTTTTCCCTTATTTTCTGAAGGTTAAAGTACCTGTCAACGAAATCCAGCTCTTCGTCCAGGGTAACGAGTTCGGAATCTTCATGCTCAATCACATACCTGTATATCGTGGCCAGCCCTTGAATGTAATGCTCTGCCTTTGCCGCATCGTCATATACGAGCTCAGAGAGGGTATTGAGACTGTTGAAGAGGAAATGCGGGTTTATACCGGCTTTCAGGTTATCGTACTGCGATTTAAGGGTCTCCTCACGGAGGGCTTGCTCACGGAGCGCTGTTTTTCGCCACAGTACAAAGAAAAATGTTACCGAAAAGAACATCAGCCAGAATAGCATACGGATATTGGCAAACGGCAGTTCGTTCCGGAAGAGATGCTGGAAGAAGTTCGTAAGATCGAGGTGGTGGATCAGGAACCATACCAGCGTCCCCAGGGTGATCACGATATTGGCGATGAGGTAAGAGGATACGATAAAAACCGCCATTGCCAGGGGTATACGCCGTATCATCTTTTTCTGTGGCATTCCGTCGAAGTGTTTCAGGAGTCGGATTGTCAGAATTCCCATAAACAAGACCAGGAAGAAAATGGTGGAAATGGTGAAGGGCAGCTGGGGAACAAAAATCGTCCCGGTCTGGAAGTATATCATGATCATTCCAGCGAGGATACTGAAAATAAGAAGTGCGCTGAAAAAGAGCAGCCTGAATCTTGTTTTTTTGGTTAAAGGTGTCATGGTTTTTCAAATTTATGGATTTAAAAGTGACATGGACAAAGAAACGGCAGGATAATGAAAGAGGAAATTTTTTGTTGCCGGGTTGAAGTATAGAGCTTCCGGACCGTCGAATACCGGTGGTGAAAGCTAACCCGGGAAGGACAGCTCATAGTGGCCCGGCTTGAATATGGGTGAGTGGATCCCAGGGTTGCTTTGATTTACCTCACTATTTCCTGCATTACAGTGGGATCTGTTTACTGAGGTCTGAAATATTTTTTCTTAAAGTATAGGGCAACGTTTACCAGACCAATCATCACGGGAACTTCGACCAACGGTCCGACAACCGCGGCGAAAGCTTCACCCGAGTTCATACCGAAAACCGCGATCGAAACGGCGATGGCCAGTTCGAAATTATTACTGGCCGCGGTGAACGACAGGGTTACTGACTGTTTATAGTCAGCGCCTGTCCGCCTGCTCAAATAGAACGACAGGAGGAACATAATCAGGAAGTAAGTCAGTAGCGGGATAGCGATCAGGACAACATCCATCGGGATCTTTATGATATACCCCCCCTTCATGGAGAACATGACGAATATGGTAAACAGAAGGGCAATCAGCGTCAACGGACTGATCCTGGGTATGAACTTTCGGTGGTACCATTCCCTGTTCTTCAGCCTGATAAGGATAAACCGGGTAAGAAAACCTGTGGCAAACGGGATACCGAGGTAAGTGAGCACACTCCCGGCGATCTGCCCGACAGTGATGCCTTCGACGGCATGGTTTGAAGGAACACCGAACCAGCCAGGTAATATGGCTATGAATACATACGCATACAAGGGGAAGAACAACACCTGGAAAATTGAATTGAAGGCCACAAGACCGGCTGCATACTGCCTGTCTCCCTGGGCTAGGTCGTTCCAGACGATCACCATGGCGATACAACGGGCCAGACCGATCATGATGATGCCGTACATGTAGGGCAGATTCGCATTATCTTTGCCCGGGAAAAGGGTGAAGAAGGTAATCGCCAGGGCAAACATCAGCACCGGACCGATGATCCAGTTTTGTACCAGGGACAATGACAGGACCCTGAGATTTTTGAACACATCACCCAGTTCTTCATATCTGACCTTCGCAAGTGGCGGATACATCATCAGGATGAGACCTGCGGCCAGGGGTAAATTCGTGGTACTTCCTGGTGATGATTTCAGTGAATCCCAGAATCCGGCAAGTCCCGGATACAAATAACCGGCAATAACGCCCGTGGCCATTGCGAGGAATATCCATATCGTTAAGTACCGGTCTGAAAATTTAAGCGCTGGTTTCGATGGCATGGCTGATGATGTGGGGGTCCGTTATTTGTTTGCGTTGACAGTTATGCTGAAGATTCCCGTGTTCCCCTTTCTGAAGTTTCGGATCTCTTCCAGATCGAGGTAATTCATCAGAATATCATCCGGTAGTTCGATCTTTTTCTGCGTTTTGATCTCTATGTTGGAGAAGCCCTGCTGCCGGATGACTTCAAGGTAGTCGTCCTTTTGCATGGCGCCTGAAACACATCCGGCATACATCACGGCATCCTCCTTCAGTTTTTTCGGAAGATCGCCTTCGAGGACCACGTCGGAGATACTGAAATGCCCCAGTGGTCTGAGTACACGGTAGATTTCCCGGAATGCCTTTTTTTTGTCCGGGACCAGGTTCAGCACACAATTGCTGATCACCACGTCGAAGGCACCATCGGGAAGCGGCATATTTTCTATGTCACCGTAAATGAATTCGATATTTGTAAACCCTGTTTTTTTCAGGTTTTTAATTGCTTTTTCGATCATGGATTCCGTAAAATCCAGTCCGGTGACTTTCCCGTTTTCCCCGACCAGTGCCCGGGCAACAAAGCAGTCGTTGCCGGCACCTGATCCCAGATCGAGGACGGAATCCCCGGGATGTATGGATGCATGATCGGTGGGGATGCCGCAACCCAGTTTCAGGTCGGCATCTGGATTATATCCCTCAAGGTTTTTATATTCACCGGCGATCACGGTATACGAGGTATCCCCGCAGCCACAGTCACTGCCGCAACAGGATGACTGGTTCCCGCTTTCGCTTTGCATGGCGATATCGCCATATTTGTCTTTTACAATAAGTTTTAAGTCCTCGGCTTTCATAATATTCTTGAATTTATTGTTTTATGTAATGATGAAGATGCTTAGGCTGAAACGCTTAGATTTCCGCAGGATTATAGTTTTGGTTTAATCTCTCCGGTGTACAGCCGGAAGAATCTATTTTTTATTTCGTCTCGTATCCGTCTGAATTCACCCATGATGTATTCGTCCGTCCCGGCAGCGAGCGACGGGTCTTCAAAGCCGAAGTGCAGCCTGTGTTTTACATTTCCGGTGAACAGCGGGCAGGTTTCGTTGGCGTTGTCACACACGGTGATGACATAGTCCCATTCTTCTGCCTGGTATTTATCAACGTGAGCAGGAATATGGCTGCTGATGTCGATGCCAATTTCTGCCATCACCTTCACGGCTTTGGGATTGACTCGTTCCCCCGGCTCAGTGCCTGCGGAAGCTACGTGCAATCCCGGACCGAATGAATGAAGGAAGCCTTCAGCCATCTGACTCCGGCAGCTGTTCCCGGTGCAAAGGATAAGAATTTTCATAGGTCGGGTTTTTAGCAACAGTTTTCTGCAGCGGCATCCATTTGATCCATAAACAGGAGAAGGGTCTCTTTGAGTTCCTTCAGTTTCGCGGAGTTCAGGCAGTAATTTGTTTTGGCCCCTTCCGTGCTACCCACGATCAGGCCGGCATCCCTGAGTTCGCTGAGATGCTGGTTTACCGTTGTGCGACTTAGGGGTAGTTCGGAGGATATGTCGCCCGTCATGCAGACCTTAGTCTCCGACAGGTATTTTAGGATCGCCAGTCGAGCCGGGTGTGCCAGCGCTTTGCAAAACAGGGCGCATGCCTGCAGCTCGTTTTCGAATAGTTGTGTTTTCGCATATACCATAGTCGGTTAATTTATGACGCAAATATACGTCATAAATTAATATAACGTATATTTACGACATTAATTTTTGTTAAATTTTTTGGAAGGGCTATTGTTGTATAATTATTTCAACTGAATTGTACTATGAGTGATGATTATCCTTTTCATCATCTTCCGACAACCACCAATACCATGTCTACAAAAGCTACATCATCAATAACACCGGAAACGGGAAGCCTGATGAACCATATACGAATGGTCTGATCCCTTAAAGGAAATGAAAGAGAGAGATCCGGCATGCAATAAACCATGTTGATCCCTATGCAACCCGCAGGCTGATATTGCCGTAGAATTGCCTGTAGAAATAATCCAGAAAAAAGAAAAACACAACATGAACAATCAGATACGCATTCTCAGAATCATCTGGCTCGCCTTATTATTGGGCCCCCTGCTATTTCTGGCCGTCATATGGGGAAAAACGCAACCTTCAACAACGAACCCTGAGCAAAATAACGACATTTTTATACTGATTGTCCCGATACTTGGGGCAGTGTCTGTCCTGACAGGTTATCTTCTGTTCAAAAAACAGATGAAGACGATCGTACAGATGCAGACACCCGAAAGCAAAATGCTTGCGTTCCAGTCGGCTCTGATCATGCGGATTGCCACCATCGAAGCCCCGGCCTTGTTTTCGGTCATTACCTTTATGTTGTCATCTGAAAAGATTTTTACGGAATACTTGCTTGTATTCCTGCTTTTTTATATCCCGGTATTTCCCATTAAGGAGAGGATCTTCAGAAGCCTGGGGATTGAAGAGAGGGGATGAAAGACAGTCGATCGCAGGCACCAGGTTTATTTCTCTTTAATGGCACTTCCCTGCGATAAGTATAGACCCTATCCTTTCTTATCCAAAAACCGTTCAATCAGCGCTGCTGAACAGTATTCCAGTCCATCAACATCGGAGAGTGCTTCGAGGGCCCCGAGATATTCACCATGTTTCCCTGGTAATATTGCAAGCTCACAGTCAGCGATAATACGGTACATTTCAACAGCGTGCTCTACGCTGCCGACATCCTGTGTCCCGTTAATAATCAATGCAGGAGATTTTAGAGATCTCATCTGTTCAACCGCCCAGCCTCTGAAGCCCTTCATTAATTGAACATCTTTACGAAACATGTTTAGTAATCCTGACTCACTGTTGTTTGCTTGTAGATAACTTTCTTTTAAAACTTTCGGCATATCGTTGATTGTTGCCTTATCAAAACTTTCCCAAAACTGCGGTACAGTAGCGGATCTGTTGTAAAATGCAGAAGCCAGGATAATTTTACGGGTTAAAGAAGGATGCCGGAGAGCGAGTTCTATAATCGTATGCGCGCCATTGCTGTAACCCAGGAAATCTGCTAAGGTGGAAGTTGTCGAGTTCTATGTGCAGCTCCTGATCCTTCATTAACAGGTATATATGTCTCCTTAAAAATCGTAGGTATATAGATAATTCCGTTTTGGAGAGTCTGGATAAGTCTGTCTAATCCATCACATGCAAATGTTGATCGATGCCATACTCGTCAGTGGATGAAATTACCAGGGCCTGGTGTGGAATGTATATGCGGCAATCTTGATTTTTCTGGATCTTGCCTAGATCAATGCCGTTTTTGAACAAATATATACCACCTGGCAGCTGTTCCTGGCCTTCAGTTTAATTTGCACATTCGTTTTGTGGGTCACAACAGTCGATTCTGAGATGTACAGCATCGACGATATTTCGGAAGCTGTAAAGCCGGTTGCCAGTAGCCGGATTACTTCCAGTTCACGTTTAGATAAGGGTTCTTCCATATCAGGATAGGTAAAAGGTTAATGAGTTGTACCGGAAATCCCTACTTGCGGATTTACCATAATTATCACTTCATTAAGAAGAAGAATAAAATGTTACCCCCCTTTGTAAGATTTTTTTTTATTCGTATTTTTAGTTTGAATTAATTACATATTTTCAGCAGGATGTATACGGACGAGGAGATCATACTGGGATTACAAAATAGGGACGGCGCCGTTACAGTCTACCTTCAGAGACAATACTTTACGATGATCAGGTATATCGTTGGTCGAAAGGGAGGCTCCGATGAAGATGCAAAGGATATGTTCAATGATGTGATGCTGGTGCTCCTGCCAAAAGTGGATGATCCTGATTTTCGGTTGACCTGCAGATTCAAAACGTTTTTTTATGCCATTTCCGACAACATGTGGAAGCTTAAGCTTGAAAAGAAACGTATTGCCGGGCTCTACCAATATAAAAAGCGCGACGAACCCGGGAACATAGATTTTACTGAAAACTACGACAGGCATATGATGAGAGAACTGCTGGATAATAGTTTTTACAAGCTGAGACCGCTTTGCCAGAAAATAATCAGAATGTTTTGGAATGAGGTGCCTCAAAAACAAATGGCTGAATTACTGGGATTTACATATGGATATCTACGGAAAAGAAAATTTATATGTCAGAAACGTCTAGTCGAATCGATTCTGAGCAATGAAGATAACGTCAAAATACTTACGGATCGGCTACCTGAGGTTATGCGTATAAAAAGATAATTATGAAATTAAAATATCTTTCAAGAATCATTGAATATCTGCAGGGCGAAATGTCAGAGTCCGACAGGTTGCAGTTCGAGCTTGAATTGGATGAGAACGAAGATCTGAAGTGGGAATTTGACCTTGTCAATTCGATCGATGATGATCTTAAAACTATTGTAGATATTGATGACATTGTGTCGGCAGAGGACTATGATGAAGCCGATTTGCTGGCGAAGAAAATTCTGTCAGAATCCGAAGATTATGTTACTTCCATCGATCATAAGATCCCGGGAGCACTAAACGAAAGCACACCGTATCGCCCAACAGTGTCAATACGAAAAAGGGATATGCATAGTAAAAACAGGTACATACTCCTGGCCGGGATGGCGGCTTCATTCATCATTGGAATTCTTATTTACAACATTTTTTTCCGTTCAATATCAACAGATACGCTCTACGCACAGTTTTACAATCCGATGATCCTGCCTTCGGAATATGTCAGATCAGGGAAAGTCGCTTCAACAGGGATATTATCCACTGCATTGAATTTTTACACGAATGGGAAATATCTGGAAGCAGATTCACTGGTAAGTTTGCTGCCTGATCAAAAGGATTACGCGAACGATGTACCCTTTTATTCCGGCATTATTAATATGGGAAAAGGAGACTTCAAGGTTGCCACCATGAAATTCGAGGAATACCTTAATGGCCCCGGTAATTACTTCCTGGAGGCAAAATGGTATTTGAGTCTATGCTATCTGAAAACCGGGGATGTCCATCGTGCAAGGAAAGGCCTTGCTGAACTGAGCAGGAGTAAGGGCAACTACCGTAAGGATGCCCTTAAGCTTCTGCGGCGTCTGAACCAGGGCAACCAGTAGATAATAAGGGCAAGTGGAAAGATCAGTAACAACAATTTAAAAGCTGCTCCACCTTCCTGTATCGGCTTAATGCTGCCAACAAGCTGGTAGGCTGACCAATAATACGGATTTGCCATGGATGGTGAAACCTTTGACAGGTATTCAAGCTTTGCATCGCGAAGTGCACTGTTTTTGCGTTCGCCCCTGGACAGGCCCAGGTAGAAGCGTTTCATAATAAGCGGACCGGTGGCATCGTTAGCAGGCCATAATGTATGTATTACAGATCTGGCGCCTGCTTCAAGAAAACTACGGGTAAGACAAAGCATTCCTTCACCTTCAATTAGTTTCCCCGAACCGGTATTACATGCGCTGAGGACCACAAGCGGGGATTTCATGTTCAGCATACTGATCTCGTAATCATACAACCTTTCTGCATCTGTAAAGATCAGGTAATTTCCGTCGTTTCGTTGATCGTCGTTCATGGCATGCATGGCAAGGTGAAAGATGCCGGGTTCCCGGCATAGTTTACGGAAGGTATCCCTTGTGGCTTCATCCGCCTTAAGATAAGTCCCTCTAAACACGGTTGAAATGGATTCAAGTTCTTTCCCACTACCCTCAAGTTCCGGAAGATCGTTATCGTTCGTTTTCAGACTTTGGGGTGAGAAAGCAAAGACCCTGGGAACGATGGTTTCTTTACCCTTTCTCTTGAAAAGTGAGGTTATGGAATAAGCATAGGAGAAGTCATACTTTCGAATCAGGTATTTCAGACTGGAAAAATCTATAGTACCACCCGGATCATTGTCAGAAATGAAGCTCTCAAACGGGAGGTAATTGATATCACCATCGGGGATAATGTATACCTGTTGACCATGGAGATAGCTTTCCATCGGCCTGAAAAAACAGTTGTAAAAGTTGTAAAGTACATTTTTCAGCGAATCGTATTTCGAGACTGTCATTGTGGGATGTTGGAGGTCTACCATGGTATTTCTGAAGAAGCGCATATCCTGCCTGAGTTGCGGTTTAAGTTTCTGTCTGACATAATGCAAACCGTTTTTACTGATCACGAATATATACATCTCCTGCAATTCTGATTCTTCATCTGGCATGACATATTCCACCAGGTTTTGATTTCTTGCCAGTCGGTTGCGGATGGAATTCAGACTGGGGATCTCAGGGGTAGTAAAGAACCTTTCATACCATGGTTGTGTCGATGCTATTCTGTGAAGGTCCTCGTAACGGAGATTTAGTGTGTAAAGACTGGCCTTCCATCGCCGTATCTTAGCCGAATCGGGATTTGGCTTTCGACCTTCCTGAAAGGACTGGTTTTCGAGACTTTTCATTTCTTCCTCAAGCGACAACATATTTTTGAGAATGCTGTCGGATGTGGCTGCATTGTTAATTGCATCCCGGGTGTTCAGCTGCCTGTCAAGTTCTGCGCCTTTCCATTCCGAAGCAAGCGTATACGCCAGGACGGAATAATCTTTATTACCAGTATTCTCAAACAATTGCAGTGCACAATTTATTCCCTGAAGGTAAAGTTCCTTTTCATTTTCAGCCTGGAAATAACGACTTTCATCATGTATATAACGGTTTCGCATACTATCGTTGACCGATATACCGAGTTTTACTGTCTGAAGGGCACAGGTCAATAATTTATTTTTACTATCTATTGATTTTTCCGAATCAGCAAGTGTGGCGAGGGCCCTTGACTTGTTTTGCAGTATGATCACGAGCCTGTTATCTTTTATTGAAGGTTGGGTGGGGTTTGAATAAATATTTTTATTAGTGAATCCCTCGGTGATCGACATCAGGGCATTCTGATAATAAATAAGTGCTTCCCTGTCTTTCCCCTGAGCATGGTAAAAGTCACCGTAGACCTGGTATACAGAGGCTGTTATGGAATGATGGAAACCATAGATTTCCTGATAAATAGCCAATGCTTTATCAAGATATACCTTAGCCATACTGAAGTTTTTCCTGAGAACAAGAAGTTCACTGTATTCAAGATAAACCGCTGCAATATGACCGCTTGCTTCCCCAAATTCCTGAAGCACTGCCCGCATAGCCAAACAGTAATATTTTCCGGCTGTCATGTAATCTTGCTGCTTGTCTGAGATCCTCGCCAGGTTAAAATATGCACTTGAAAGATAAGTCATATTATACCTGGTTTTGAGTTTAAGGCTTTTTCTGAGAAAGCCTTTGGATTCCTCGTATCGCCGGGCGGTATAAAGCATGATACCATAGTTCAATTCTATCTGGGAAAGTGTATTCAGGTATTTCAGTGAGGTATCCCTGCAGGCATCCAGAAGGTTTAGCGCTGTTTCATAAAGGATCGAGGATTTTTTAAAATTATGAAGATGCTCGTTCTCGGTGGCTCTTCGGCTGTAATTATCGATGGAAGGGTAGGGATCCACCGCAGGATCAGGGCAAAATTGTTCAGCCTTGCCATAATAATACAAGGCCTTTTCTTGTTGTCCGAGCATTGAGTAAACCAGTCCATAATCGGTGTAAAAGTACCATGGATCGATTCCACTCTTCAGAGGAGAGATTGAATCGAAGCGGGAGATAATTTCTTTCGCTTCAAAAAAATTTCCGTTATTTATATAATTATTAAACTGAATCAGCAATGCTCTTGTTTCCTGACGACTTTGCGCAAACAGGCTCCCGGTCAGAAATAACAGAATTATTACTATTTTCAGTTGCTTCATCACTTGAATAAATCATTCAGGATCCGAAGTTAATGGTAATGAAATAATAAAAGAAAAAAGTACCGTTCTTTTGCCTGAGAAAGGTACTTTTTAAAGTTTTAAGGATTGGAATCTGGTGGTGGAGGCGGAGGAGGCGGATTCTGGCCTCCGTTGTCATCACCATCGCCACCTTTTACCCTGTACAACATTTCATCATTCAGAATTTCAATGGAACCTTTGATTTTTAAAGATTCCAGACTTCTTGATAAGGGGATCCTTTTCATTGTATTAAAATTTTAATTATGAACTGCCCCTTGATTAAGATGCCGCTGGAAATGTTACCCTGGATGACGCTATATCCTCTTCCTGCGGGCTGATACGAAAAGTACATAGGTTCGGAACTGGGTTACGGAGTGAGGAACACAAAGCTGAGTCGGCTGCTGAATATGACACGGCCAGAATGCTTCCTGTGAATGATCCCGAAAGGAATAAGGATAAATTATTGAGAAGGCTGGGTTAGCACCTGAGTGGTACACCTGGGCAATAAGGGTGCCCGGGTGATGTTTGGAAGGCTACGAAGCGGTTGAAGAATCCTAATGTGTATAGATGATCCTGTCTTGTTGACCGTCAGTTTGGTAACTGATATGTGAGTGGATGTCTGTGCTAAGAATGACGAAATCCTTTTCAGCAAATGGAGCTGTAGAGGGATCTTGAGGGAAGCCACGGGACTGTCCGGCAGCGGAAACGGCCAAAATCGTACCTTTATTGAGTTTACTGAGGTTTAAGGAGTCTTCTGCATCCATGGTGCCGTTACCATGCTGCGGCACTTTCATGAAGCGGATATTTCCGGGAATGCTGATCTTTCTATTCCAGGCATTACTACCGCCATCGCCGGTAAGGAGGACCTGGTGGTTTATGAGGGTGAGCAGAAGGACCACAGAGTTATTGTTTTCGGATGGATCGGCTTCATCCCTGAATAACGGGGACAGTACACTTACCTTTGTATCTCCAAGATCAGGAAAAATCTTGCTGTCGTCCACAGCCTGATGAAATCCGATGTCGGCTGTCGTGTTAGCATAGTCGAGGAGTAGTGTAAGTCCGGCCCAAACATTGGATTTCGGGTACCAGAAGCACCGTGCTCCAAACTCCCGGATTACCGGTTTTAATCCTTTTCCATGATCGGTATGGGCATGTGACAACATCACAAAGTCGAAAACCGGGCCATTGCCGGGAATGTCCGGGTAATTCTTACTGAAGTATTTCCGGAGATAATTCAGTGTGGGACGATGGTAGGTGCTGTCATTGCAATCTACCAATGCAAAATGGTGCGTATTATCCCAGGCAACAGATTCGATGAAAACTGAATCTCCCCACCCGGTATTGATCAGTGTTACTCGTAAAGAGCTCATGTCTGTTTACTTTGCGATGTGCCTGAATACTGCAGGGCCAGTTCATTGTTGCTTTGAAAATTGTGAAAGGCTAGCGATATATTCCGTTGATTCCAGGCTTCAAATGCCGCGGATTCGCCTGAAGAATAGATCAGCATTGATGGCAGGGCTTCCTTCTCAAACCCTTCTTTGCTTATGCGCTGCTGGCTGAATTCAAAGGCATTCTTGAAAAGATTGAATTTCACCCTGTAAACCGCACCCCTTCTGTGATAAACATCATTCAAAAACAGGGAATTGGGCAGCCAGATATCGTTAATATCCACAAAGTAGCCTTTATGTTTCTCGATCCCCAGGATCAGTGATGTAATCTGGCGACGGTGACTGAAGTGCTTCCCACTGAGATTCCGGGTAAGGATCAACTGAAGACCGGTGTCAAGCCAGGGCGCCTCTCGGGGAGGGATCGACTTCAGTCCTGACAGGGTTAGATAATCAGCAGTAACGACAAAATAGGCGCAGCGTGTCATGCTAAACTCCGGCTCGTTCTTTATTGTATCAATAATTACGGGGATATCCTGAAGATCATCGTCTTTTCTTTTACGTAACAACATAGTTATTTTAGAGCTTATCTTGCTGCATTAGCTGCGGTAAGGTACCGTCTTGGATGGCAAAAGTCAATCCTAATTTTTTAGGATATTATTGTTGTAAGAATGGATCTGCTTTTTACATATAGTTCGGGAAACCGGTCACCGTAGAGTTTACTTTCCCCGTTAATTTTATACTGAATTAGTGGAATGACTGATTCCAGATGGGCTAGCCATCAGACAGAGGTGTTCACCCCATGTTGCAGGAAGTTGAATATTGAAAAAAAGACTCCCTGAACTTTCTAATTAATCGTTAGAAAGTTCAGGGATTCTTAAAACAAGATTCCCAATATAGAAATCCTGTTTGAGCATGTTTAACCGTTGAGCCGGTTACTATCAGGAGTCAACTCGTTCTTCCCCGCAGTTATTCCACAACACTCTTGCCTCCCATATACTTGGTCAATCCTGATAGATTCACCCCGAGACTAATTTCATGTCCTCCATAAATGTTCATCGCCAATCCGGAGCACATGTTATAATTATAATTAATTATAAACCCTTCAACCGGTTCACAACCGAGGCCGAGTCCCCAGACACCTCCTGTTCTGAAGGATGCCATCCCCCAGAATTTATTGTTATATTTCACCTGGGGTGCAATTTGCAGGCTTGAAGGTGCATGCGTCCCTCCCATGTATATGACAACCGGTTTTACCGTAAAAACCTCATTTATATCATATGCATATGAAGCATGAAGCAGATAATTTTTCAGAGGTTTGTATGAAAGGTTTTCGTTTTCATACTTTGCAGATCCGAACATTATATTGGAGAACACAATACCTCCTTCAATCGGACCACAAACATACATTGCACTCAGGTCAGAAGCGAATTTGAGTTTGGATTTCTCCATATCAGCAGTGAGGACCTGATCATTGACATAGTCTGGATCATTGAAGTACTTTGCCACATCAATAGCGTTCCTGTAAACCCCGGCCGAGACAGCCATTCTCAGATACTGGTTCTCAAATACCTGCACCTGGTATGAATAACTTCCCAGTATTAACGTGTTCCTGAAAATATCCGCTTTATCATAGATAATACGCCCGCCTATTCCCATCGCATCCGTTACTTTCGTATTGTAACTCAGATGAAGTGTAGAAGGTCCCCCCTTGATTCCGGTCCAGTCGGTCCGGTAGTCAGAGAAGAGATAGCCGGGTTTTTCATATCCGGCATATGCCGGTGAGAGGCTAAATGGATTAACAGTGTATCCCTCCATAAATGGAAACTGCTGTGCTGATACCATTACTGATATCGTTAGTGCTGATAATATGGGTAAGAAATATTTTTTCATTTTTCTGAATTTATGCGATATCTAAATCTATCTTAAAATGTTTACCGTTCCGGTTAGTATACTCCTATTGTCCGACTCAATGATGTAATAGTAGGAGGCAGAAGGCAGTTCTTTTCCTTCCCATGTACCATCCCAGTCATTCTCATAATTGGTTGACGAGAACACGATTTTCCCAAACCGGTTGTAAATTTTCACTTTTACCCTTCCGTATGATGCCAGATCAGGTATGTACCAGTAGTCATTCATTCCGTCATTATTCGGGGTAAAGAGCGATGTGATATTGTCAAACGTCGGTAGAGAGGTTATGGTCTGTACCACATCCGTCGCAGAATTCCAGTTGTTGTCACCTGATTGTCTTGCAATGACGATAATTTCACCTTCTTTAAGAACAGTAAGTGACCTGTCGAAAATTCCTGCAGTCCCGGGCGTCTGAACATCGAATTCGACTTCAAGACCACTGGTTGCGGTAGCATTCAGATTACATTCCTGTGTTGTGCGGAGTCCGGACGGGATCGTCTCGAAGTTTATTACCTGCCCGGCTTTTGTAACCGTCAATATGCTGTTTACATAGGAGAATTGGTAATTGATATCTTCACCACCGGATAAATCGATATCATAAACACCGGCATCCGAACCAGAAACGGCGTCTGTTGATACAATCGGAAGAACACCCAGAACAGTTTCGTCTTCTCCTGAAACAAAACCGTCGTAGGAAAAGGTCAATTCAGGATTTTCCGATCCGTACACTTTCTCCTGGTCGTCGGAGGTGACGGTAAGTGTCGCCTTTTCGACGGTAAAGTCAGCCGGCATATAGGTGAAGTCATAGTTATTATCTACTGCACCTTGAACGGTAATGTCATCAACATAAACACCGCTGGCCGAAGCTTCGGTAACAAACGAACTTATGGACGGTTTTGTGTCGAGAACGGCCTCATCTTCACCCAGTACATAACTGCTGTACTGGAAGGTCAGTGCCGGATTGGCATCACCATAGACCTTTGTTTTAGTGTCGGCAGATACGGTAAGCATAGCTTTGGTTACCGTAAAGTCGGCCGGCATGTAATTGAAGTCATAGTTTGCATCTGTAGCATCTGCAGGCATAATGTCGTTTGTATACAAACCGGTGACGGAGCTTGTCGTAACGGTTGTGCTGAGTGAAGGTTTGGTATCGATCACCGACTCATCCTCACCGTTAACGAAGCCACTATATTGCAGGGTAAGTTCAGGATTGTCCTCACCATAAACCTTTGACTTGGAATCGGCAGTAACCGTCAGCGTGGCCTGGATGATACTGAAGTCACCAGGGACATAAATAAACTGATAATTGTTGTCAACACCGCCGTCAATGATTACGGCACCAGTGTATACTCCTACCGATGATGAAGCGTCTATCGCTGATGAAGCGAAAGGTTTTGTACCAAGTGCCGATTCATCTTCCCCAGGAATAAATCCGTCATAGGTAAATGAGAGGACAGGATTGGCAGAACCGTACACTTTTTCCTGGTCGTCGGAGGTGACGGTAAGCATTGCCTTTTCGACGGTAAAGTCAGCCGGCATATAGGTGAAGTCATAGTTATTATCTACTGCACCTTGAACGGTAATGTCATCAACATAAACACCGCTGGCCGAAGCTTCGGTAACAAACGAACTTATGGACGGTTTTGTGTCGAGAACGGCCTCATCTTCACCCAGTACATAACCGCTGTACTGGAAGGTCAGTGCCGGATTGGCATCACCATAGACCTTTGTTTTAGTGTCGGCAGATACGGTAAGCATAGCTTTGGTTACCGTAAAGTCGGCCGGCATGTAATTGAAGTCATAGTTTGCATCTGTAGCATCTGCAGGCATAATGTCGTTTGTATACAAACCGGTGACGGAGCTTGTCGTAACGGTTGTGCTGAGTGAAGGTTTGGTATCGATCACCGACTCATCCTCACCGTTAACGAAGCCACTATATTGCAGGGTAAGTTCAGGATTGTCCTCACCATAAACCTTTGACTTGGAATCGGCAGTAACCGTCAGCGTGGCCTGGATGATACTGAAGTCACCAGGGACATAAATAAACTGATAATTGTTGTCAACACCGCCGTCAATGATTACGGCACCAGTGTATACTCCGACCGCTGATGAAGAGTCTATCGCTGATGAAGCGAAAGGTTTTGTACCAAGTGCCGATTCATTTTCCCCCGGAATAAATCCGTCATAGGTAAATGAAAGGACAGGATTGGCAGAACCGTACACTTTCTCCTGGTTGTCGGAGGTGACGGTAAGTGTCGCCTTTTCGACGGTAAAGTCAGCCGGCATATAGGTGAAGTCATAGTTATTATCTACTGCACCTTGAACGGTAATGTCATCAACATAAACACCGCTGGCCGAAGCTTCGGTAACAAACGTACTTACGGTCGGTTTTGTGTCGAGAACGGCCTCATCTTCACCCAAAACATATCCGCTGTACTGGAGGGTCAGTAATGGATTTGCATCACCATAGACCTTTGACTTAGCGTCGGCAGAAACGGTAAGCATAGCTTTGGTGATGGTATAGCCTGCCGGTACATAATTAAAATCGTACCGGGGATCTGCTCCACCTGCCGGAATAATTGCATCACTGTAAAAGCCGGTTGGGGAACTTTGAAGAGTTGTTGTGGTTGCTACCGGTTCAGTCTGCAGTATCGATTCATCATCGCCGGTAAGAAAGCCACCGTAACTAAAGGAAAATACTTCATCGGAAGTACCATAAACCCTTGATGCCGTATCGGAAGTAACAGTAAGTGTTTTTTTATTGACTAAGATATCGGATAGTGAACCGGTTATAGTCGGGTTGCCCGATTCAGAAGCTGTAAGTGTGAACGTACCTGCTTTTCCGAACATAAGGTCACCTACAATAGTTTTTACTCCTGCATCGGCAGGAAGAAAGGTGTAGTCTGCCGGTACACTGGCATCAACATCTGTACTGCTGAACGTCACAAGTCCCGTGTAATCGGTTTTAACATTTCCGTAGTCATCTTTTATAGTGATCGTGACATCCTGTGTGTCACCATAGGTTTGTGGCGTCTGCACACCCGCTACAATGATATCATGGGCCGGAGCAGGATTCAGGGTTATGTCCGCAGTTGAACTTAAGGGCAGACTTTCAACTACAGCGCTGATAATATTGCCTGCGCCGGTATTTGTCAGGATTACTGTTGCCGAATAGGTGCCGTCACCATTATCGGTCACGCTGATAGGGCCTGATGCATCGGAGGGTAAGCTATCAAGTTTAATGACAACACTCAGTCCTGCCCCAATCGGGTTACTAAAGACGTCTCTTGGAGTGATGGTTACAATCACACTGCTACCTGCAGTGAAGGTATTATCGTCAACAGTTAATTCAGAAGTAGCGACGTCGGTGCTTTCCGGCGCAGCCGTTGAGGTGAATGAATTGGGTGAACCACTCAGTCCGGCAGAGACTGCCGATACAATGTAGTTACCTGTTTTGATACCCAGTGTCAGTTTCGTGGATGTTTTTCCCTGACTGTCAGTAGTAGAAGCACTAACAGACAATGCCTCACCGGACGAGCCTGTCGGAATTGTAGTGAGTGTAAACGAAACATTTCTTCCGCTGACCGGAAATCCATCGGATGTGGTGACAAGAACGATATAATCATTCAGTTCGCTGGTAACCTTATCGGTCTGATTGTTACCGGAAAAGATGGCAATATTGACAGCCGGTTTGACATTCACAACCGACTGAACACCCAGCGTGCTCTGATCCACGCCGCCGTTGGCTGTGCCACCGTCATCTTTCAGGAACGTAAGTGAAATCGTACGGTTCCCGCCAGTGGGATTACCGCTGTCATTACCGTATTCCAGGGAATTCATAATGACTATCAGGGCAGCCTGTGATATACCCGGTGATTTTGACAGACTTACGGTTGCGAGGGTGCCTGTTACCGAAACGCTGTAGGTAAGTGCGTTATCTGAGGTTGTACCCGATTGACCGTTTGTCAGTTCGATGGTTGATCCATCGATAGTGATCTTTTCAGACGAACCGTCTGACACACCCGATACAGTAAATATCAGGTCTGTTATCGTTTGACCGGTTTCAATATTTGAAGCCGAAGCATTGTTAAATAATGTTACATCCGGCGTATTCTCCACTAAAGCCGGGTTAATTGCAGTTGCAGCCAGCAGCGGCGGACAGTTAATTTCAGTAATCATTGCTGTTGCTGTCTGGCTGTCCGAATTACCTACTGTGTTCATGACAGATATTGTCAAGGACTGGCTGGAAGTCGGCTCACAGGAATTATTCTGGTAGGTAACCTGCCTGGCAATTTGTTGCATATTGGCATCCGAAACGCCTACCATAGCGCCGCTTATAAGCTGCAGATTGTCCACATACAAAGTGGCTCCCAGTGCACCACCGCCGCTGCGGTCGAATGAACCGCTGACGAATTCAAATTTGTATTCTCCATCGGAAGGTATCGTAATCTGAGAAGTCGTCCACGAAGTCCTTACACTGCCTCTTTCTGAGAACATTACGACTCTGGAGTCGTCGGCCGTATTCCAGGTATGGTCACTCCCGCTTCCCAGGAGGTATCCAATAACATCGTACCAGTCGCTGCCGTTCACAGCTTTCCATTCGACACTGAATTTGTCTCCGTTATAGGCATTAAAGGAATCACTTATAATTGAAGGTCCAAAAATTGAATAGGCTGGACCATAACAAGTGGTAGATGATACTACAGGAACGCTGCCGTTGTTTTGAAGCATAATGCAGTAGCCGCCGTCGGGGGGAGACTGACTTGTGGTCTGACCGACGTAGTAGGAATTGGTGTTTGAATAAACACGTACAGATCCCTCGGTGTAAGGGGCGCAGCTTTCACCTGGTCTGATCGGGAACAACATCCCGTTGAGTGAGGATTGCCTGTAATAGGCTTGATTGTAGACTGTCCATCCGTCTATCCCGTCCTCAAAACTTGCGTTGGGGAATGAACGTTCAAACGTGACCGCCACTTTAAGGGGCTGACCGTTCTGTCCATTTTCGATAGCGTCTATTTCGCCTATCCGTACCTTGCTGCCCCCGCCCTGGCCAAGGTAAACACTGCTTCCGTTGGTTGAAATGGCGTTAAAGGTAGTAGGGGAGGCTGCACTGGTAAGAGCCAGTGTTTCATCTCCGGTTGCCACTGGGAGTTCAAACCGTATGTACCCGTTGTTATAGGATGAACCATTGGTGACGGTTAAACCCGGTGCTGCGTATACCGGCGAAGTCCTTTCGGTATAGGAGAAGTTCGTGAAGTTGCTTACAACTGGTGTCTGTGCATAAATACTTCCCGCGGAAGTAAACAATAACACCAATAGCAGGATTGCAAGGTTAAGGCAAATTTTAAACTTGTTGAAGTAGATTTGTTCCATTATAATTCGGTTTTTCTTAACGTTATTTCTATTCTTTTATCAGCAGATTTGGCTCAGAGCTTTTCTGATGTTTTGCCGGAAATAAACCAATGGTTATTTCCCGGGTTAAAAGTCAGGCTAAACCTGGTAGCCACATCATTCCGAACCTGGTAGATGAATGTGGCGGCTGCTTTATCCTCTTCAACCTGGAATAATTCGAATCTGATATAAGCGTTGATATTCTCCTGTTTTATTACCTCCTGCGTTATAAATTCGACAGAGTTTCCAAACCAGTTCAAGGATTCGTCAGCGGTAATTACACCGTTATTCTCTATGACCAAAACAGGGAGACCGTTGGGCCCAGGGTGATTCTGCGGCTGCATTTCTGCTAGCTGAAAGCAGGTTCGGATAACTGATGCCTCATCTTTGCTAAGTTGAGCAAATGAATTGGCTGAAAGTAAGCCGATGAAAATGAGGAGAATGAATCGCATTTTTGATTTATTTTTAAGTTTCATAAGGCAAAAAGTAATTAATTATATTGAAAAATATAATTTATGCTGAATATGGAAAATTCAGTGAAATGGAGGATTAGGAAGGTAAATAGATCAGTCTGAAGTAAGATACCCGGATAAAAGATTCAATTCCAAAACGGGAGGCTTCTAACCCGATATTCCCGGGTTCGCAACCGTAACGTTAAGATTATGATTTATCCTTATAGTTGTCTATATTCAAAAAGTCATTCGACTTTCACTGTATATATCATGGATCATTGTGATCCGGAAGTAGATTCTCAACGTAAATACAACCACCGAAAATCTGAGTCCGGTCTTTTTGTCTAAAATTGATTACTATTCCATTCGCGCTATATAAAGACCTATGTCTTCAATGAAAATCCAGAAATTTCAGTTCGGTGTAAAAGGTTATTTCATATATTTTGGGTTGAGTAAGAATAATTTGTAATGTATTTACGAAGGCTATAGATCCTCGTTACCCGGGAACGGGTGATATATATCACCGCAATAGAGTAATATTCATCATCCTTTAGGAAGAAGCGAGTTGGAAAATCAGAAATATAAAGCGAAGATCTGTAGGTTAAAAGTAAGAGGATCAATTTTATCTGGTCCTTACTTATATTTTCGATAAGACTTCTGATAAATTTGTTGGGAAGTAGAAAAAGATCATTTCCAAGCCAGGAAGTATCAGCCTCGTAAATATTCTTATTTTCTCTTTTGTCTCAAACAATGGGGTTGTTTTTTCTTGATTTAACGTTGAAATTATTGTAAGATTGGCACTATGAATAATACTTACAGGAATCTGCTTAAACTGTACATTCCCGATATGGTAATCTTGGCTTCGTGGCTGGATGAAAATGTATAGGAAGTTGAAAATAGCAGCGGTCCTTCCCGTGATGAGCCGGGAAATGACCTGGAAGGTTATCGGGCAAAAACTGTGGGGAACACGAGCGATTCATCAAACCTGGATATCCTGAGCTGAGCAATTTATCCTGAGTTTTGGCTTACATCGGTCTTGTAATAACTTTTGAAAATGAGAGAAAAGGCACATTCATTAAAAGCTCTGGCCGCCACCGGTATAGTGATTGGCGGCACCTTATTTTCATGTTCCGTGCAATTAAAAAACAAGCATCATAAGGTACCGGCAAAGCCTAATATAATATTCATTCTTACCGATGATCAAGGCTATGGGGACCTTGGGTGCGAGGGCAATCCCTGGATTAAAACCCCCAGCATGGACACCTTATTTGCAGAGAGCGTCCGTTTTACCAATTTCCACACTGGCACCACCTGTGCTCCTAGCCGGGCGGGTCTAATGACCGGCAAATATTGCAATAAAGTCGGGGTTTGGCATACAATTAAAGGCCGGGAGATACTTTCTTCGGAAGAAAATACACTGGCGGGTTGGTTAAAGGAAGCCGGATACCGTACGGGTATTTTCGGGAAGTGGCATTTAGGCGACAATTACCCGTACCGCCCACAGGACCGTGGTTTCGATGAGGTGCTGATTCATGGCGGCGGAGGGGTAGGACAGGAGCCCGATTACTGGAACAATGATTATTTTGACGATACATATTTCCACAATGGGAAAGCGGAAAAATATAACGGCTACTGTACCGATATCTGGTTTTCAGAAGCTCTGAAATTTATCGAAAATAATAAAAACGGGCCATTTTTCTGTTACCTTTCAACCAATGCCCCGCATCACCCATACTATGTGGAAGCAAAATACAGTGATCCGTACAAAAACAACCCTGATATCCCGCATCCCGATTTTTACGGGATGATCTCTAATCTGGATGAAAACCTGGGCAGGCTCCGTGAGGCATTGGACAGCCTGGGCCTTTCCACGAACACGATACTGGTTTTTATGTCGGACAACGGCACATCGGGGGGAGTGGAGTTCGGTAAAGACGGTGAAATAATGGCAGGATACAATGCCGGTATGAGGGGCAAAAAAGGTTCACCCTATGATGGAGGCCATCGCGTCCCGTTCTTCCTGTACTGGCCGGATGGAGGGATCCCGGGCGGGAAAGATGTATCGACAATTACTTCATACATTGATTTTGTACCCACCATTTTGGACCTGTGCGGAATTTCTTCACCTGAAGACAGCTTTGACGGAATCAGCCTTACACCGCTTCTTTACGGACAACCGGAAAATTGGCCTGAACGTATTCTTTTTACCGATACCCAAAGAGAAGAATTCCTGATCAAATGGAAGCAGTTTGCCGTTATGACCGACCAGTGGAGGTTGGTGGGTAAAGACAAACTGTATGATATGAAGATTGACCCTGGACAGAAAGACAATGTCGCAATGGAACATCCTGAAGTTGTATCGAAACTGCTATCCGGGTATGAAAACTGGTGGGCAAATGTTTCCGTCGATTCTGGTCAATACAGCTATTTAACGGTCGGTTCGCCATATGATACCCCTGCGAGGTTGAACAGTCATGATTGCCATGTATTGGAGGGGATGCCAGCCTGGTCTCAGACTAATGGTGAGAAATGGACGAAGGGGCAAATGGGTTCTGGGCCGTCGAAACGGTAAAATCCGGGAAGTATGAAATTGAACTTTATCGCTGGCCCAGGGAGAGTCATCTCCGGTTGAATGATACGGCCCCCGGAGGGGAATCATATCCGCCGGGTAAAGGGCTGAACATTAAAAGTGCAAAGATCAGGATCGGGGGCCAGGAATTTTTCAACATTGTTGAAGGTCAGGATTCCTGTGCACGGTTTGTACTGGAGCTTCAAAAAGGGTACTATCAATTGGAATGCCGGTTTAAAGATGATGAAAACATTCAAAGGAATGCTTATTACGTGTACGTAAAGTGTCTTGAAAAATAAAAAGGGATACTGAGAACAGAATATTTTTCGTCATTTCATGTAAAAGCTAATTGGATTTGTCAGAAGGCAGCCGGCTTACTATCTGCATAGCCGTCACGAAAAGAAGCCATGATATTAAGGGCACAACAAGGAATTTAAAGGCAGGTTTTTTCCCAAATTCAATGATCACACCACTATAGATAATCAAAGAACCAATTGTCAGCCCTATCATCAGCCAGTAGACCGTTATATGAGCAAGAACTGTCCAACGCTTAGAAATCTTATCAGCAATCATGAGTCCTGCAAATAGTGAAAGCACCCAAATTGTGAAAAGTCTGAGATTACTTCTTCCTTTTTGTTAATGGCTGCACTTGTGATTGCCATCGTGGTTACAGTAATTTGCAGTCAGGCTAAGTTTGTTATCAATAAAATCGCTGACCAGTTCTCTCGCCGATTTTATTGGCGCTCCCACAAATGCATTAATGTTTTGCTGATTGAACAAATCGATGGCTTTTTGCCCCATGCCACCGCCAATCACGTCGGTTACTCCAAACCCTGCCACCCAGCTCGGGTACAATCCTGGTACATGTTCTGGTGGAGTTAATTCTTTAATTTCGGTAATTACACCATCTACCACATCCACAATTGCAAATTGTTGGCAATGCCCAAAATGCGCGGACAAAATCCCGTTTTCCATCGGGATACCAATTCGTTTATTCATGCTTTTACTTTTTAGTTAATTTATTTAGTGAACGAAGAGTGATTTGCCCTTCTCATAATTTAATTTCCAACTCTAAAACAGTTTTTGCGTCCTAGTCCCCGGCCAGATCCACCCTGGCCACTTCCCAAACGTTGCCAAGGTTTCAGGGATGAATACCTGTATTGCAAAATTTCATCGCAACACGGCGTTCCGTGCCTGTGAGTTTTTCTCTTCCGCATTTTGGACAGATACAAACCGATTCTTCGCGTCCTTCCAAGTCTTCCTAGTTATAAGCCTCAATATTAATGGGTTTAAACCAATTGAAATGAGGGAAATTCATTTGACGAATTCGTTTTAGCCTATGCGTATCATATTTGCAAGTAATTGATGCAAATATAATGAACATATACTCATAAATAAAGATTTTCCTATCTTTGTTTGTCGCAGATAAAAAAATAGAATGTAGCTTAAAAATCAAAAAATAGGGAAACAACAGAGCAAGAAATTGAATCATTACCTAGCATTGGAGAAGCAACACCTGTATTCGAAGCTATCGCAAACCATTTAGAAATTAATTTTCCATCAAAATACAAAGGCAAATGGGTAATTCTTTTTTGTCCTTAATCCGACTGACGCGCGGTCGATCCGGTATCATACTAACAACCGGTTCATGTGATACGGCCAAAGAACGCATGGAAACACAGAAAGAAGGTAAAAAAGCTTAGGACTGGTTCTTCGGTGCCCGGGAATTATTGGAAGAAAAAGTGATGAATGCGGGTAAAGCCAGGTAGGAATGCAACTGTAATATATAGAAAACGGTTTTCTGATTAAATTTTCAGATAACCGTTTTTTTAATGATTAAGCATTTTAATGATCTCACTGATTGTTTTGTTCTGATCTTTCAACATTATAAGCTGAATTTGTAAACTGTCAGTGATAGCCTTAACTTTAGCACCGAATTCACCTGAAATTATTTTACTAACTCCATTGGATGAAATCAACTTAACCGATTCCGGGCCTGCCTCTTCAACATTTTCTTTGAATGGATTCGGGATATATGTAGTCGCAGATGTCTCATTATCGTAAATCACAAAATAAGAACAGCGGCCGAAATGGTTATCCAATTTTGAATCGGGACTATTCCCGACAGAAGTAATAGCTACTTTCATGCTTCTAACAGTTATCTTTCTTTATTTCTTCTTGCAACATGTTATTCTGATTTTGTTCGATGTCCGTGGAACCACAAAGTGCACATTTCTTAATTTCCTCATCTTTAGCGGGATGGTTAAACCAACAACCACAATGGTTGCAAAAATACCAGTCACTGTCGAAGTAAACTTTACCGCCTTCAAAAACGATAGTTCTTCCAAGAACGAACGCTTGTGCAACTTTTCTCCGTGCGCTTTCATAAATACGCGTATACGTAGGGCGTGAGACTTCCATTAACCGGGAAGCTTCAAGATGTCCGTGCAATTCAAAGTCGCTTAAACGAATAGACTCATATTCTTCGTAATTTAAAACTACCGGATTATTTTCCTGCTGCTGGCCAATAGGCCTAAATCCCTTGAAATGTGGGGGATTGGTCACCTTTCGTATTCGTTTTGGTCTTGGCATATTTAAAGATCAAATGATTACAACAAATTATATGAACATTTGTTTAATATTAAATATTCTTATTTATTTTGTTTGAAAGATATTGATTTTATCCCTATTAAGATAAATTTAAGCCTCACAAAAAAGAATCCCTCGCTTAGGAAATGGATTTATCACTACAATAATTCTTCAAGGAACATATGCATATCAATCGTCTGAACTGTGATTTATGTGATTTTTTTGATTGTCATGATTCTTTTACCTGAATTTCTTGTTTTCGAGGCGGTGAAATTTCAATTTGGAATCACCATGGCGCAGCCAATAATTTTAACGGTTTGTTCAGATTATTTATATTGCTCATTGATCATCATGTGTATCACATCAATCATTCAAAATCACAGTTCAGACATTCTCCCGATAAATTTCCCTTTATTCGATATGTTCATAGACCGGCGTTTGTAGTTCAAAACCGACTCATCGCTGTTCCGATTGCTATCGGAATGCAGACCACTCAGAGTTCCATTTAATTTCTGTTGCTGTAAACAACAAAATTTGTTCTGCTAAAATTTCAAAAAGAACTTCAGTTTCTTTACTGTTTACATCATGCTTAAGAATCTGTCTGTAAATATTTTCCGGCAATACATACGACCAGTTTTTATCCCTGTCCTAATGACGATAATCAGAGTACAAACCATGACTTTTCATGTTATGGATTACAATTTTTTCCAGTATCAAAGTGTCAAGTGGCACTATACCTTTAGTTTGAAACGCATTCTTTAAATTAGTGACTAAATCAGTTGTACTTTCCGCATATTTTTTCCTTAAAATCTACAGAAAATTCATCTGATAAAAATAGAAAAAGCCAGTGCAATTTTATTGCACTGGCTTTTTTGTAGCGAGAGCGAGACTTGAACTCGCGACCTTCCCGATTACTATCGGGACGCTCTAACCAGCTGAGCTACCCTCTCTCTTAGAGGCAATTAAGTTTTGAATAAAGGTTTTGCTTTTCATTTTTTTAATTTGCTTCTATCTTTTCAGCGCATCAGTCTTGGAAGCATATTCTTCAGAATAGACAAGCTTCCAGGGCCGGTAAGGTTTTGTAGACGGTGTGGAACCGCAATTATGCTTGTAAAGACGGGTTTCTATGTCAGCACAATAGCCGACATAATAGCGATCCTTAACTTTACTCTGAAGTATATAAACATAAAATGGCATAATTAAAGATAATAAAAAAAGGCTTCAAGATAAATTGAAGCCTTTTAAAGTAGCGAGAGCGAGACTTGAACTCGCGACCTCATGATTATGAATCATGCGCTCTAACCAGCTGAGCTACCTCGCCATTATATCAACTATTTTTTCTATAGGTTTGAAACTCTGTCGACCTTCCCGATTTTATCGGGACGCTCTAAGCATCTGAGTTACCTTGCCACCTTTGTACATACTTTTGTAATTATTGCTGCATACAGAAGTATGTTATTAGGGCTGCAAATATAATATTTTATTTCTTATTCAGACAAATGAAAATTGAGTTCATCTAAAGAAAAAGCAATTAAGTGGTTATTAAGTTAAACAGCCAATTTCATCGGATTCCGGGAATTAGTTTTTGGTATTAATGACACCGGACGGGTGATTTTTCTAAAATCGTAATTAATCTCCATAATTCGAGGTCAATGTATTCCAGAATGGTCACAAACCTTATTCATTCGGAGCAATGAACAGCCCTTCCGGGTCAGCACCTGGCATGGAAGATTTCAGATGAATGGCAGAGACCGGCTCCAGGGCTTTAACCTGTTCTTCGGTGACCTGAGAATAATGCTTTTAAGGCTGCTCTTCCAAACATAAATTATCAAAATACCCAGCAAGCCCTTCCAGGATCTGTGCATCCGTTTCGATTTGTTGTTGTGCAAGTTTCCAGTCTTTTTGTTCAATGGCTTCCCTGATTCCTGGCATAGTCTTTACTCCGTATCCCGTATAATATCCCGGTGCATATAACGAATGTTTATACCATTCCCTTCCCGGCAAACCGTTATTATTCAGTAATTGTTGCTCAGCCCTGTAAAGTGCCTGGTTAAATGTATTGTCGATATTATTTTCCTGAAGTTTTTCACGGTAAGCAACTTGCAGAGAATCCGTACTTTTTTGGAGATGTGCGAGTGCATTTTGTAAAGGTGAAAAATCAAGATAAGGAACTTCCGTTCCAGTAGCAGGGACCTTATAACCCTTTGTCGGGTCTTCACCAATCTGGTAATACCTGGCATGAATGATCTCATTTTCTAATTCAGTGTTTTCACGAGTGCTACTGAGAAGGTCGGTCAATTCACTTACATATTTATCCACTGTTTTATACAGATGTGTAAAGTCAAAAGGCAGGCCGTCAGCTTCCGACATGCGTAATACTGCATGACCCACTGTTTCGGCAAGAGCCACTCCGTAGTGAAAACCAGGATCCTTAAAACGGATATACATATCATATGAATCGTATATCGAATGGTATTCACCCCCATTGTCTTCTCCTCCGAATCCCAGGTTTAAAGAAGGAATGCCTGCATGTTGTAAAAAAGAACTATAATCCGATCCTGATCCCAATGCACTCAGTTTTAAGTCGTTCTCGGCCCAAAGTTTTTTCCTTGCATCCATGTTTCCTGTAGAAATAATTTCATGTGCTTTCCTTCTTTCAAAAACACTTGCTTTGGTTTGCGGGTCAATCACATTTTTGGTTATCTCGTCCATAAAAGGTTCCAGGGCATGTGATCCCTCAGCATACAGGAACCCTCGTCCATTGCCGTCGGAGTTAATATAAATCACCGCTTTTTCCCTGAGTTCATTTTGATGCTCTTCCACCCATTCGGTGGAACCAAGTAACCCGGGTTCCTCACCATCCCAGACACAATAAACAATGGTCCTGTCAGGTTTCCAGCCTGATTTTAGCAGTGTCCCCATCGATTTGGCTTCTTCAAGCAATGGAGCCAATCCACTCACCGGGTCAGCTGCACCATTCACCCAGGCATCCTGGTGATTTCCCCTGATGATCCATTCATCAGGAAATTTTTCTCCCGGAATTTTTGCTATTATATCATAGCAGGGCACCTGATCCCAGTTAAATGAAACTTCCAGATGAACCGTGGCTTTTCCCGGGCCAATGTGGTACGCAAATGGCAATCCCCCGTGCCAGCTCACCGGAACTGCCGGACCTTCCAAAGCTTCGAGCAGTGGAGCAGCATCATGATAACTAATAGGGAGGACAGGGATCTTTAAAAGGCTGGGAGCTCCGGCCCGTTCAAGTCTTTTGGCATCTTTTACAGCACCTGTACCCGGTGTCAGTGGATCACCAGGATAAATCGACAAATCGACTACTGACCCTCGTTGCACCTCGTATTCATTTATAAATGCACCTTTCGGATACATATCGCCCTGAAAGTAACCATCATCGGCAGGGTCACTGTATATTATGCAGCCTACAGCCCCGTGTTCCTGTGCTACTTTGGGTTTGATCCCTCTCCAGCTATGACCGTATTTGGCGATCACTATTTTACCTTTGACATTGACACCCATTTTATCGAGAATTTTGTAGTCTTCGGGAAGTCCGTAATTAACGAATACCAATTCAGCCGTTACATCCCCGTCAGCGCTATAGGCATTATAGGTATCCAGTTGCCCTGACTGTCCCGATGTGGCATCTTCCTTTAAGGCCGGTTCTTTTAATAAAGCTTTATATGTCGTTGGAGAAGTCATTTCGAGTAATCTTGTTTTTGGTGTAGGGAACAAAACATAAAACGTTTCAATGTTTGCGTCCCAACCCCATCCCTTAAAAAGGCTTAAAATGTATTCGGCATTTTTTTTACTTCCAGGAGATCCCAGATGGTGAGGTTCAGCCGATAATTTTTTTATGGTCTGCCCAATATTTTCACTGCTTAAATTTTTATCGAACGCTGATTCAAGATTAAGTTCCTTTTCAACATGATTTTTATAGAACCCGAAAATAGCGGGTGATTGACCTATTGATAGCTGCATTATTGCCAGCATAAAAATAAAAATCAGGGGTATTTTCATCGTGAAAAATTTTGGTTTGATCATATTTTAATCATCATGACTAAATTATAGAAATTATATGATTTAAAAGGTTTATGACCAGTTAAACTGCTCTCCGGCAATGTGCCTTTATTAAAAACTTCATAGGGAGCCGATATTTCTGTGATCCGGTTCAATAGTACCTCTGTCTTCCCAAACTCCATTGATATGTGATATCGTTCTTGTCCAGACATTTACGGTATAATTATCAGCATTGCTGTTCCAGATACGGAGGCTATGCTTCATGCCATCGGGCCGAATGAAAATGATATGAAAAATGCCGAGGTGGTTGTCGTAGGTAAAAGTTTTCAGGGCATGCCATCTTTAAAATCGGTAAGCCAATCCCATATCAACTCTTCCTTTGTTTAGCATATCTTCGCTATGCAGTCCATGTTCAAAAGTTGAATAGAGATAAAAATTTTCTCTTGCATAATAACCGATGCCGGCAAGCCATCTTTTGTTTGGGTTGTTTAAAGATATGGCATTGATGTAGTTATCGTAAAATTCAGTGATGAGTTCAAGTCTTTTGAAGGTGATCCATTTCATCTCGAAGGCATAGATCAGAGTATTGTTTGTCTTGTTGATATTTGCGCCACCCAGATTGCCGGTTAGTTGCAAATATCTGGATATAGAAATGGAACATAATATTCTTGCTTCAGATATTAAATTTGTTTTTAAGGTGTCATGCAGGGGTATGCTTACCCGTCCGGAAAAAGCCAGTTTCGCATTCCTGTTTCCGGAATTGGATAGACTGTATTTAGAACCGACCGAGAACCTTGACATAAGATTTGGGCCTCCGTACTCACTTATTTCCTTGCCTGTTTTGACGATAATGTCTGTCAGGCTCAAATCCATTTCCAAATTTCCAGGAAGGGCGCGTTTGATTTTCAGGCCGGAGTAGGCGTTAAGCGTTGAAGACGTATGATCTTCATTTAATTGGTGATCTGCATAGTACTGATCTCTTAAGAATAATACACTTTCTATCTGAGTATGTCCATATTTTGTAATTACAGGGCTTATGGTATGACAGAAACGGTCATTGGATAGTTTATCCATACTGGAAAAAAATTTATCAGGTTCAAAAGATTTTACTGGTTTACACCATTCCTGCCCGTTGATATAAATTATTTCCGCGAAAATAAAATAGCAAAGAATTACCATTTCTTTCATGGAGATTAAACCATGTTTGACTCAGGAATATTGTATTAGGATTTGACTGATATACAATTTACTAAAGATTTGCATCTTTCGCTGGAGTTATAAAGTTATGGAATTAATGGAAGGTACTGATTACAAGTTAATTTTTTAGGGATACCTGAGTCGATGGGCCCTTGAAGTAAAATTAGATCAATCCATATTTTCAGTTCCTGACAATCCGGACTCCTTTCCAGAATGCAATACGGCCCTTTATACTCTCTGCAAGTTTAGAAGGTTCTGAATAGTACCAGGCTGCATTCTCATTTCTCTTGCCTTCGACCACTATATCATAATAGGAGGCTGTGCCTTTCCAATGACATACTGTACGTAAATCACTTTTATTAAGGTATTCTTTTTTAACTGATGCTACAGGAAAATAGCTGTTTCCTTCAACGTTTACGATGTCTTCGCTTTCAGCGATGACTTTCTCATTCCAAATTGCTTTCATAATAATTTTTGATATAAATTTTATCGGCATGTTGATATGTCATGTTTCTTAAAAACAGATCCGTGATTTACCAGATAATGGTTTAACTTATGAATTAAAGTGCGGGTAACTAATAAGTCACCCGCCTTTTGGAACCGAAAAAATTATTCTGCGCCTTTTTTTGCCAGGGCAAGGGCGGCTTCCAGTTGCTGGCACCGCTCTCCATTTGCTTTGCAAACTGAACACCAATCGGCACTGTTAATAACGGCAATTACTTTTGGTTCAGTTTGAGCACTTGCTGCAACTGCAAATAGAAATACGAATACTGCGCTTGAAATAATTGATCTTGTTGTTTTCATGTTGTTATAATTTTTATAAGTGCATTGAGTTGTGAGAATAGTCGCAGGAAGTGAGGAATCCTGACAATGGAAATAGAATATTTTTGATTTTAATAGGGGGAGAACCGGATACGGCTATTCTATCACGCAATGTATCAGTCCGCTAATTCTGAATGCAGGAGGCAATTCAATACCAAATTCCCGGTATATTGAGAACGGCAGACCCAAATCCGCCAGATAAAGACTGGTATGGCCAGCTAAGGATAACAACTCGGTTTTCATGGCACCAAGCGTTAAAATTATTCCCGGATTAAACTCACTTGTCCCTTTTTTAGGATGGAATCCTGTTGGAATATCAAGTGAAATTTTAGGACAAGGTAACCTGTTTGCACGTTCAACGGCATATTGGAAATTTTCAGATAGAGGCAGGTGCTGAGAGAAGCCGAGATAGGCGTCAATAAATATATCCGGGTTATCACCCGGTTTATCTTTTGCGCCGGCTGCCAGGGCTCTTTTATATTGAATTTCCGGCAAAGGTTTTAGCACTTTTTCGGGAAGATCCAAAAATACACTGTAACCCCATCCGGCCAGACGCCTTGCTGCTACCAGACCGCCACCGCCATTATTCCCTGTCCCAATACCAATGAACACTTTACCATTGGCTTTCATCACATGAGTAACCAGCCTGGCCAGTTGCAATCCTGCATTTTCCATCATCAATTCAATCGGTATATCAAACTTGCTTACTGACAGGTAATCCATATCCCTGAACTTTGATATTGGTAGGTGATTGTTTTTTGTGATATGGTATTCGGGGATATGCATAAGTCAAATTATCGAGATATGATATTTCAGCGTGAAAGGAGACGCGAGATGAGAGAGTGAAACCGGAATGCCGAGCTTATTTATTCAGATCTTCCAGTCTCTTTGAAATTAAAGTCTTTAATTGCTCAAGCTCTGAATCAGACAGCTCTTCTCTCTGGGCTGAGGCAATACCTTTCTCTATGATCTCTGTCTGATCCTCATATCGTGGACAGGCATCGCACATCATCGTATGCATTCTTAATTGAATTTTTTCAACCCGGTTCAGTCGAAAATGCAGCTTTTTTTCCATCAGCTCAGTTGCTCTCAGACAGGACAGAAAAAATATGTTCATTATTTTTCTCATGTTACCTCTAATCTTTATACCAGTTGACTTCAATACAATCTCTTAACTGTAGTTTCGCTCTGTGCAGGATCTGCCAGAAATTGGACGGAGTAATTTCCAGTTCATGACAAATTTCATCGCCACTTTTCTCCATAAGATATTTCAGTTTTACACAAAGATTCCATTTTTCCGGTAGTGCATCCAGACATGTATTCAGAACGTTCTGAAAATCGGCATCATCAACCAGGTGTTGTTCATCATCATGCCAGTCCCTGGGTCTTTTATCGGTAAGCCAGCTGCCATTTCCATCAAAGAATCCCATATGAGCCTGGTTGTCATAACTTATAGGTTGATTAACCTTCTTTCGATAAATGTCGATAATTTTATGATTCAAGTATGGCCAGGAGCCAGGTCTTAGGTGAACTGTCCGCTTTAAAATTTTCTATTTTTTCTGCGGCAGCCAGAAATGTATCCTGAACCAGGTCTTTGGCCTGCTCTGCATCCGATGTTTTGTGAAGCGCCCAGGAATAAAGATCACCTGTATACAATTCAACCCACTCGGAAAGGAGATTAGTCTCGATATGCATTGTCTTTCCAGTTTTTAATCAGGTATTCCGGCAAATTAACATTTTTATTTTTATATCCTGTGTCCCCGTTTCCCATTTTTCATCTGTGATTCACCTACCGGAGATATCTCGAATGTGAACCGTTTTCAGTCAGATATTAAAAGCATGCCTTATTCTGGAAAAGATACCTGGTATTCCGACATTCATTTTTCGTAGTACCAACCCAAGAATAGTTCCAAAAGCAATGTGAGCCAGAGTAACGGTAAGGATGAACTGGTAACCGTCCTTAAACTGGAGGCCAAACAATCCAATTCCCAAGGCTTTAGGGACCGGGCTTACCATAAAACCCGTGCCAATCAGGATGGCATATAGCCCAGACCAAATAATTTTAGTCCTTCCAAAGAGCAAACTGAAAATGATACCAAATGCAGCGCCGTTCCAGAAGTGATATGCCCAACCCGCCACATTGGACCATAAATTGGGTCCGAGGGCGAACCTGTTTAGCATCATGACTCCCATTAACTTAGGCATATCTCCCGGCATGCCGCCGAGATGGAAACCAATCTCCCGAATGATCTCCAACCCAATAGTGCCTGTAAGTCCGGCCAGGATGCCATTTAAGATCTGTAATTTAAGATCTTGATAGTTTAATACATGAGTGATAAGAAATATAATAAAAATAAGAATGACTGACGGAATTAAAAATTGTACTGACAATGATGAAAGCTTTGCTATCCCTGCCTGGGCTATAGGAAACAGGTTAGGTGCTATACCAGCAAACAAAAGAACGATCAGTACTAGTATTAGTTTTATTTTCTCCTGTCTCATGATGAAATTTTTTATGTAATGATAATTTTTATAACTGATAAAGCCGGACCGGAAACAACAATTTAATCCGGTCCGGCTTTGTCTTTACATGGATAGCATTTTCATCATCATTTCAAGCTTTCCGTCGAGTTTTTGACCTATCATTTTCACCTTTTCAGACTGAAATGAAGAAAACATGTCGGATGGTTTAAAATAGTTGACATAGGTTTTGCCATTTTCTTCATACACATTTACCCTTATCGGGATTACCAGTCCTACAGAAGGATCTGCCGAAAATGCCTCTTTCCCGACATTCGGATTTCCAATAAAAAATGAATGAGCATTTATTTTTAAGCCTGTCATGGAAAGGATATTTCCTTGGTTGAGTTCCGATAAAACCATTAATCCGCCGTCGGAAACTGACTTCTTAATTGTGCTGATGGTCTCATTGAAATTTTTGGAAGATTGAATGATAACAGGTTTGATTGATTGAGCATCCAAAGTACCTGTCAGACCTGAAAATACTGTAAAAAGCAATGTTGCAAGTAAAAATGCGACGAGCTTATTTTTTCTTCTTTTCATGATAAAAGTTTTTAGTTAAAAATATTCTTCAATATTCCGGTTCTTAATTCAGCCGGAAGTGTGAAATCAGTGAAGTAGTCGTACGACTTTTCGAAACCTGACAGATGGGTGGATTTTTTTAGAAATAAAATCACTGGTTTACGGTAAAAAATGAAAAGAGCATTTTTTACTCAGAAAAATTTCACAAACACGAGGGTTTTATTCTACCAGAACATTAGAAGCCCTGAGCTTTATTTGAATATTTATTATAACCTCCGGAATTAGGTTTCTACATTGACAGGGCTTCAAAACTGAGGAAAACAGAGGAAATTTGAAATATATAGGTTTGGCTTTCCGTCGATGAATTTTGATTATCTCAATCTTTAAAGATGAGAAAGGAAATCAATGAAAGAATTCGTTTTAATAGTAGTAATTTTATCGCGGTGAAAACTGCATGATGCAATTTATTTTCAGCTTTCGGAAATAATACAACTTATAGTAAAGGACATGATGACAAAATTACTAATAGCATATACGCTGCTTGCTCTTATTTCTTGTGAACAACAGGCTCAGAATCCAATAACCATTGAAACCCAAATTCAGTCCATACCTTCGCTGCCATTGGAAATACAAAATGATTCGCTCACACCTCTCAGAAATCTCCTCGATACAGAAATGCAGTCAAAGTTGCAGGAGGTAATTTCTAAAAATGCAAAATGGAAGCGCTTAATCTCACAGAATAGAATGGCTGTTGGCGTGGTTGACTTGAGCGATCCCTATGATGTAAAGTATGCAAGGGTAAACGGCGATGTAATGATGTATGCCGCAAGTCTGCCAAAAATCGGAATTTTACTTGCTGCTATGGATGCCATTGAGAAAGGTGAATTGGCGGATACACCGGAGATTCGCTTTAAAATGCGGCAGATGATTAGTAAATCGAGTAACGCTGCTGCTACTGAATTAATAGATCTGCTTGGCTTTGATAAAATTGAAAGTGTGCTTGAAGACCCTGATTATGCTCTGTATGATGAAGATTTTGGAGGTGGCTTATGGGTAGGAAAACGCTATGCGAAAACAGAGGAAAGACATCCGGATCCCCTGAGGGGAATTAGTCATGGTGCAACCGTTACCCAGGTATGCAGGTTTTATTACCTCATGGCTTACGGTAAGCTGGTAAGCCCGGAACGCTCAGGGGAAATGCTTTCTTATATGGACAATCCTGAGTTAAATCATAAGTTTGTGAATTCATTGAGACAAATCGCACCGAATGCTCATTTATACCGAAAATCAGGCACGTGGAGGACATACCATTCCGATTCAGTACTTGTATGGGGACCGGAGAGAAGATATATTCTTGTTGCCCTGATCGATGATGCCGAGGGCGAAAAAATTTTAAGAGATATGGTCATAGTTATTGATAATATGCTTAGATAGACGATGATTCCTGACGCTGTAAATGATATCAAAATCAATAATTTTTTGCAAAGCCTCTACTTAAGGCTTTTTGATATTCGAAAAGGGGAGATGAAAAGGGTACTATTAATGCAGATTAATATATTTTTTCTACTTTCTACCCTTTTAATTATCAAACCAACAGTTACTTCCCTGTTTTTATCGGTTGTCGGAATTAAGAAACTCCCATTGGCTTTTATCCTGGTTGCGGTAGCGGCAGCGATTATTACCTCATTCTATTCCAGACTGTTAAACCGAATCCCGTTAAACAAGATCATTCATTCTACGCTTCTTTTTTCTGTAATATCCATCAGTATCTTCACCATATTACTCAAACTTAATTTCATTGATAAATGGATATTGTACATTTTCTATGCGTGGGTAGCCGTTTTTGGGGTGCTGGCAACATCGCAATTCTGGATATTGGCAAACATTATTTTTAATGCGAGGGAAGCAAAACGTTTGTTCAGCTTAATCGGCGGGGCAGCTATTGCCGGAGGTATTTTCGGGGGTTATCTTACTTCATTGATCGCCCCGTTTGTGGGTAGTGAAAACCTCTTGTTTATTGGTGCCCTGTTTTTGTTTATTTGTATCCCGCTCACAAAACGCGTATGGAACAGCAATGAAACAATAGCCAATTCGGTATTTAAAAGGAAGCAGAGAATGGGGAAAATACCGGAACGCCCATACCGCTTAATTATCAACTCAAAACATCTGACATATCTGGCATTGATCACAGCCATCAGTGTGTTGGTGGCCAAACTTGTCGATTATCAGTTCAGTGCTATATCATCACAAAAAATTACCAACGAAGACGAGCTTACCTCATTTTTTGGTTTCTGGTATTCGAACTTTAACATCTTGTCGTTACTCATTCAGCTTTTTATTACCCGAAAGGTTGTGGGTATGTATGGTGTCGGCATATCCTTGTTTTTTCTTCCGGCAGGGATTCTTATCGGAGCCATTGCTATCTTAATTTCTCCGGCGGTATGGTCGGCCATTCTTATTAAGGCAAGTGACGGAAGCTTGAAACAATCGGTAAATAAATCTGCCATTGAGTTACTCGCCCTGCCTATTCCGGCAGAGACCAAAAAGCAGGCGAAAACATTCATCGATGTATTTGTAGATAGCTTTGCTACTGGTTTTAGTGGTATTCTGCTGATAACTTTCATTAATGCCTTGAATATACCCGTACGGTTTATCAGCATTCTGATCGTTTTGCTAATCGTAGTTTGGCTGCGTTTTGTAATAAAAGTGAGAGCGGAATATATTTCCCTGTTCAAGTTAAAATTAAATCTCACAAAAAATCCGGTAAAAAACAAAGATGCCATTCTGGATTTAAGTAAAGCTTCGGTGTATGACGGGCTGATAAAAGTACTGGAAAATGGAACGGAAAAACAAATTTTATATATTCTGAAAAATACGGATGATTTACAGCATGAGAAGTTATTCGGAAGTCTGAAAAAACTATTAAAACACAGTTCGGATTCTGTAGTATCTGAGGCGATCCGGAAGTTGTATTATTATAAATCTGAAAATCTTTCCTCCTCAATTGTCAGGCTCATTCATTCCCATGACTTCAATACTAAAGTGGCAGCCATTGAGTATTTAATTGAGCATGCCGAGGAAGGCAGGCCTGATTTGATAAAGAAATTTCTGTCATCCACAGACGACGCCATCTCCCATTCCGCGATGCTTGCCTTTGCAAATGAAACAAGGGATAATCCCGAATTAAAAATGAATGTCGGCTTCTCTGAAATTATCAAAAACAAAATAGTTGAAATTGAAAAATTACAGGCAGGTGAAGACCATGACTTCAGGAAACGCAGTTTGTTAAGGATAATAGGCGCAGCTGGCCAGTCTGAGTTTTATCCTTTCATTTCTGATTGTTTCAAAGCATCTGATCCTGAAACTCAAAAAGTGGCAATAAGCTCCGCAGGTTCGACATTGGATATGGTATTTATACCTGAGCTTATTTCGTTTCTGACAAATGAGGATTTAAAACGATATGCAGTTCTTTCCATTTCAAATTATGGTTTCAGGATCATTAGTCATCTAAGAGACCAGGTCCTTGAGAATAATTTTGAGACCGAAATAGTGCGGGGTATACCGCAAATCATTGAAAATATTGGGACACAAAATGGTATTGATTTTCTTTTTGAGTTGCTTGAATTTAACGATATTAATACCAGGAATGATTCAATTCAGGCTTTAGCCAGGCTAAAAACTAAATTTCCACATCTCGTATTTTACAAAAAAAGGATTATCCGCAATATCTTTGATGAAGCCAAACTGTTCATGAATACTTTATCGGCATTATATGTACAGCAGGGAATTATGGACCAGCAGGCTGCAAAAGGAGAAAATGAAATTTCTGATGCCGTAAAAAGTCTAATTAAACTACTGGAAAGGCGGCTCGATGAAAATTTGGAGCACATATTCAAATTCCTGGGCCTTAAATATCCTCCGGAAGAAATTGAAACAATTTACCGTGAGATAAAAAGCGACAAGACAGAAATGAGAGCCAATGCCATTGAATTTCTGGATAATATGCTGGATGCAAACCTGAAAAAAATTATCATACCCTTAATTGAAACATCTCTTTCTGAAACCATTACGTTGGAAGTTTTGAAGGAACTTAAAATAAAGATCATGAGTCAGTGGGAGTGTTTCTCTATGCTTCTGGATGGTAAAGATATAAAAGTGAAAATGGCTGTTTTATACCTGCTGACTGTTTTAAAAGACAGGAAATACTTACCCCTGGCAAATAAATTTATCAATCACCCGGATAAAAGAGTAAGTTCCTTTGCCCAGAGATCAGTGACGGCAATGTCAGGGAATATCACCTGAAGAATAAGTAAGACATTGTTTAACTCCGATACCGTCCTGTTTATCAACTCAACGGCTTCCCGGGGACAATTTCAATTCCAAACGCTATGCTATCAATGTACCGCATAAAGGTAGCCGTTCTGATGGTGTATCAGCCACGTGCCATGTATAATGCTGATGTGTTTCCGCATCTGCAATCATGGCTGTATGGTAGCAAAACCCATCAAGTGTCATATTGATTGCAGCGATTAGTTTTCTTAAATTATTTTATTAAATCAATTCTCATAGTCTGATATTTTTTATCGTGAAACAGCTTGCACACAAATAAATGAATAGATTCAATATTTAATGTGAAGGTATTCTTCTCAATGTTATTTTTGAAATTCCAGGTGTAAAACAGGGTAGGTTGATTTATGGTTGCCTGATTACCCTGTCGATTTTTGAAGCCAGTGCGTTATGGTCAACTGCTGAATTTTTCTTCAACACATTTGACATCAGGGCGACAAGATAAATAGTTCCGTCTTTATGCTCAACGATGATAACCGAATTCATAAAGTTATTCTTATTCCCCATGTATTTATTACACACGTAACCTGGTTCAGGCTGGCATTCATAAAGACTGCCCGATTTAAAATATACTGCAGCTGAATTTAACTGGGGTGAAGAAGCATAACGTATCCGGGTTGATGTAGAGTACATAAGCCGTTTAATTTCAAGACTCGATTTTTCATCCACCATTTTACCTCTTTCAATCAAAACCAGGTATTTCATAAAGCCGATCGGAGTGCCAACGCTGCCACCTGAACCGGGTATTATTGCTTTGGCACCCCGGGTAAAAAAACTTCCCAGCCTGAGTTCTTTTTCATCGATGCCTGCATTTCGAATTGGTGTATTTATGACATCAACAGAAAGCTGCATCAGGGTTGCCCTTGGGGTTTGACTAAAATATTCGTTTGCTTTTTCTTCCGTTAAGGCAGGATAATCCTTTCCAAAAACATGCATAAGAAGAACTTCCCTCCAGACGACACTTGCCGCACCGTTATTGCTCGCTGAGATCATATGGTCAGCCCATTCATACAGATTAAATAAATCGCTCTCTACCGCCACCCTTCTTTTTAATTGTTTCGTTTCCGGATTGAATGCCGGAATTGTATGCTCATCGTAATTTACCCACTTACCACCATGCACATACTTTGTTTTTAGTAATTCCTGACGTTTTTCAAATGAGTCCGGATAAATCTGTTGAAGTTCGTGGAATAAGGCAGCGACAACAATTAACTTGGCTACGCTGCCCGGCTGATACCCCATCTTTTCCTTCCTTTTTGCATATCGTAAAGGGCGGCCGGGTGTTATATCCAGAACAGCTATGGAGTAGCTCTCGTCAAGGATCGGGAACAATGCGTCGATCGATTTTTGAAGTTTTTCGTTGGCCGCCGGAAGACTGATCAAACTATCACCACGCCTTCCGGTCAGATTAAGTTTTATATCATTTATGCTGAGTAAGGCTCCATCCTTAGGTAAAGTTCCTTTAAGTTCACCTCTTTGTACCATTTCCAGATACAATAACCTCCTTATGCCTGTTAATTCGTAACCATCAATAGGATATGAATAAACCGGGCTGCATAAAAACAGTATTGCAATAATTGCGAAGATTGTTTTCATTTTTTTATGGGGTCTCTAAGATTAATAAACTTGCTATTACTTAAGTCTGGATTCAGATCTTCAAGATACTTCTGGGCTGCGGCATTTTTATTTTCAACAAAAGGTCTGATCTGGAATAACCAAATTTTATTATCCTTAAATCCCAGCTCACTATCAAAAGGCCCCAGAGTTTCAATTCCGGGAGTCGTCGGCAGGACGGATCTGACCTTTTTTGAGAATTCTCTTAACTCCGTCATGTTTTCTTCACTAAGAATGGGCTTCTCAAATGTTGTGTAGTTCGTCTTCGTGCCGCCGGTTGAAGGTAATTTCCTGTATTCTGGTTCCCTGGCCGGGAAAAGTAATACATTTTCCCCATTATCTTTGAGAAGATATGATTCTGCTGCCTGTCCGTCAACAGCTCCTCCGGCTCCCAGGTTAAAAGCAACGGTAATATCGTTCACCGAACCCTTTCCTACACCTTTTGTAACAACAACACCTGAGTAGTCAACATCAACGGATGGTATTACAAGTATGGACGGGAAAACATTTTCAGGATTTGTCAGGTACCTTTGTCTCCACCTGTAGCTTCTTTCGGTATATGGTGAAGCCCAGACATCCCGGATACCCTGTAAAATAACTTGTTCAGAAACGACATTAAAAAGAGTCAGGTTAAGACCAGCCCCGGTAAATTCTTTCAGATCTTCCATATTCGTATCACTTCGAAGGAAAACAGGGATACTTCCCAAATCTTTCTTAAGAACTGATGTAAACATGGTCCGTAAGTCACTCACAAATTCATCCGACAGTTTAATTTGTTCTATAGCTTCATGAACTGTTGCCAATTCCGATAGCATGAATTTCTCAATTTCAGTGTCTGCTGCTCCTTTATTTCTCATAGCCGCGGACTTTTCAAATATCTGGTTTAGATATTTCCAATACGACATGTTTTGTCCGGGCATAGCCTGGTCTAAATGTTCCCTGAAAATACCGAAGGGAATAACAAATCCTTCAACAACATTTTCCGGAAAAATTTGCTTTAACTGGCCCAGGTTAGCTGCTTTTGGACCACACAATTTGCCTGATAGCGTGGCATTAACATTTCTCAGGTTCAGGATTTGTTTCTGATCCAGATCGATCTTATCTGTCGGTACGGTAATCTTAACATCTTCACGCTCCCGTTTTTCAAACAATGCAGTTTCCACATTGGTCATCTCACCTTCCGGTTTCATGATGATCACCCCTTTAGAGGAAACTGCATAGAATACTCGTTCACCTGAGTGTTTATTGAGTTCCTCGAGGATCTTCGGGGAGATAATCGCATTGGGAATACCCAGGTTGCGGGCCAGTAATTGTATGTGCGATACGGGATTTCCTTCACTCACCGTTGCGATACCTGCCACGGGTTTTATATCGGACGGGGGTTTATTGAATACATAGATTTTATTCTTATCGAAACTCATATTCTCAGTGTTTCCTGTCAGTACCACAAGTTCACCCTTCGTGAATCCGGGATTTAATCCCCTGGCAGCACTGGTATTGCTTATGTCCATAATTTTATTGGAAACGGGCAGGTAGGTTGCAATAGCCTCGCCCAAAATATTCACTGAATTTCCGATTTGCAGCAAGAGGGAAGACCGTACCTTTTCATCTGTAAAGCCATTGGTCAATGGTTCAAAGCCTGAATAAAGCTGAACAATGTCGTCATAGACAGCCATATACATCCCGGTACCCCATTCTGTAATATCCCGGCACGATTCAAAAACCCGGACCAGTTCAGTTTCTGATAAGGTATCATTTAAATTCGTAGTAAGCTGAGGCTTTAATTTCTCCCACTCCCAAAATTCGAGATAGCCGCAACCGGTAGCAGCCAAGCCAAGATTATAGATGGTACGAACTTGTTCCGCAATATTTGGGGCTTTGTACTCAGACATTTCCTTAAAAAGTAAATCTTCCAGTATTACTGATACATCCAGGAGTGCAAGCCGTGATTTTGGTGATTTTACAGATGTTACGGACAAACGGATATTAGTAAGCATACCGGATAATAATCCAATTTTATCCTTCGGATTTTGTGTGCTTTTATATTCATTTTGGAAGGATGTCAACGCAGAGGTTATTGATGATTTTCCAGGCAAAACAGAGACATATCCACGAATTGACCCAATATCAAACGGTCTGAATTGTTTTTGCATATCTTTAATCAACTCATCAATTTTGGTCAGTACATCTCTTGGCATGCTGGATTTATGCTTTTCCCTGAAATCTTTTACCCTTTGAATATCGGATGCTTCCGGTTGACCATGAATTTTAACCCGTATGTCAAGAAAAGGGGGATATACCTCTGAGATTTCCCTTGAAAGCAGGCGGATGTTTTGTTTCAGGTTATCGTCAGCGTTATGTGGAATGTCTCTTGTTGCTTCACGTATAAGAAAAAATTGTTTAGTAAGATTTTGATCATCCGTCAGTAACCAGTCGAAGAAATTAATGCCCCATTGTTCTTCATCTTCTGCCTGATACGCACCTCTATAATATTGAGCTTTTCGTAAAATCCAGCCATTGTCGGTGGCACGAAGGTATTTTTCTAACTGATATTGTTTTAATCTCGAATTGTATTTGCTGTCATCCCAAAAATCATTGAAGGGTGTCGTAGCAAGGATCTGTCCCAGGTAGATATGATTTGTCTCAGCCAGTTTCGTAACCTCATCTTTATGGCGTGCTCGCTGAATGCCACCAGGTTCAGGACATCTTTCGTTCGGAGGAAGAATACTTCCATCCTTGCAATACCATCGGATTTCCTTATATGGCCCCCGTGAATCAGCCTTGTATTTTTCTATCCTGTGACTGATTTCCTCATTGCTTACTTTTTGAGCCATTAAAGCTGAAGTCAGGAGGAAACAGAAAAGGGGTGTAATAGCGATGTACTTTATCATAAATTTAAGATAGTTAATAAATTAACATCGTACGACCCGAATTGTTAGCACCTTTGAAACAGTTTCTATTTATAATTACCTGGGGATGAGAATTGTCGTATGGATGTGGATTATCGCTGGGGACGTAAATAATCGTGAATCATCGCAGATATTAATTATCGTAGGGACGTGTCTTGGAGGCACGTCCCTACGATAATTAATATCTGCGATGATTCAAGGCGCCCTACCGCACAGGTTCCTCCACCGTCTCATTCACCCACATTTTTACCACATTTTCCCGCCAGTTTCCTCCAAACGCATCAATATCCCCGTCGCCGTCGCAATCAAACAGCCGCATACTGTGACATCCGCCGTTGCTGAGGACTTCTTTGTTCCATCTGTTTGCTTTTCCCTGATAGTACACGGCAACTTCATCGGGATCGGCGCCCTGCTGCATATGAGAGAGCATAAAATCCATCTTTCCGTCTAAATTAAAATCGGCGGCACCAACGAAATGGATGACCGTTTCAATCGTATCAATAACTATATGCTCTTTCCAAAGCCGGGCCGGATTTTTCGGGGACTCAAACCAGGAGACGTGGTAGTAATGTCCGGCCAGTTCTGAGGGGGAGAGTATTATGTCGGGTGAACCATCGTTATTAAAATCGGCAACATCAATATAAGTGTTGCGCCAGTCCCAGGTATCACTGAACTGATGTTGTTTCCAGTTTTGAATGTCGCCGGTGTTTTCAAGCCAAAAGCCGTTCACAATAATATCCGGCCGGGCATCACCGTTTACATCGGCTGATTTCAGGCCTTCACCGTTGATGATGACCTGTTTGTATTTTGACCATTTCCCCTGAGGCTTTTGGTGGTAAATGTAAAGTGTATCCCCGGTCCCCCATTCAGCCTGATCCCGTCCAACAATATCAATCAGACCATCCTTGTCAAAGTCACCTATTTCTATATCGTGAAGCGCAACGGAATCGATAACATGCAGTTCCCAGCCGGGGGCACTCAGCCACATCAAGCCTTTATCTGTAATGGCCACAATATCGGAGGACCTGTTATTATCAAGGTCGCAAATCTCGGCATCGGTGGAAATTTTCAGGGTATCACAGATAATCATCTTATTCCATTCAGGAGCCAGATAGGCAACGATGCCTCCAGTAGCATGCCCTCCGACCAAAATATCAGTCTTACCGTCCGAGTTTATATCCCCGATGGTTTTCATCCAAAGGTCCTGAGGCGCATCGCGGTCAATAATTTGTTCCGTAAAGCCAGGTTTGTTATTTGCAAAACTGATGAGGACAAAAATTGAAGCCAGGAAGGGAACGAAATAGTTCATGTTCATTTTTTTGCTGCATTTTTGGGTATATAAGATATAAAAAATAACACTATTGTCCGGTAAAAATTGAAAGTTACTTACATATCATCCTAGTTCATATGAACGGCGCGGTGGCCGCCAAAATGCCGCGTGCACGCAAGCCTTGTGGGTAAAGACCGGGATGATTTTGGCTTGATTTTTTTTGGTTACTTTTTTGATCAAGCAAAAAAGTAACTGCCTGTCCGGCACAAGGACAACAAAATGTAAGGTTTATAGCAATCAGATTTTTTCAATTATCGCCTGGGTTTACCTTAGAGCAATATTTAATTTTTTTAACCGGACACCAGTGAAAAAATAATTAAAAAAAGCAGTATAACATTTCTGTTCTTTGCCTGAATATATTTCAAAATTGTATTACTTGTTTATTCAGGGCAACAGTCCAAATCAAAATACAGTGATAATTCTGAATATAAAAATGAAAACAATTATACATAGATGAACTGGGTATTGAAAACCGTGTGTATTCTTCAAATCAAATTTTTTTTGAAACAGATGCGTATATTTCATTTAATTTCAGAAAGACAAAAAGTAGTTCAGATTCCAATCCGGTCAATGATTGCACACAAGGTTTTACAGCCATTGTTCCATTAAAAGTGGGGAAAGGCAGGCTTGAACCCATTCAGGATCTCAGGCAGGTGGCATTATTATTTTTCTCCCGTTTTAATTTGAATGCAGGGATGAATATTTATAGAAATTGGCAGTTCCAGGATAATGGGTTAAATATCAACGATTATCAAATCGGGGATTACAGTCCGCTCATGAGTTTAATGAATACTACGGGTGGATTGACAAATCATGGTGAATTCAACCTTACCTTTAATCTAAGCCTTGCCTATAGCTTTTTTTAGGAGTATGAAGTCAGGAGTTAAAGGGTGACGCCTTTTTGGATGTTATAGAATCAGCAACACCCAATCCCTGAGGTCTGGTGCGTTAATCTGAAACAGAGAGGATGTGTTTATTTCACCAATCTGACCACGCTCTCCTGTTCGCGGATCGAGCCATTCAGCCTGAAGGTTTTCGCCTGCCCCGGGAAAGTTGATCCGTATCTTTCCTCCTTTCGGTGCATAGACGATATACTGTTTTCCGTATTCAGCAAGGCAATACGCTTCATCACTTCCCCTGACGAGCTCGTTGGCAGGATTCATTTTCCAATATTCGAATTGCTGCAACGTTCCTGCAGCAATACTAAGTTGTTTCTGTCCAACGCAGTTTGCTCCAAGCTGATCCGGTTTAAACAAATGCTGGTCCAGGGGCTTTATCGGTATCCATCCTCTGCCCAGCGATCCATAGGTATGGTTCTCTGTGTTTTCATACTTCCAGTCGGCCCACACCACATGGCCACCTGCGCATAAAAATCCCCAGATAATTCTCAGGGGTTGCTTGGCACGACCCTGACCTTCCCACAGGCCTTCGGTGGTGATCATGGGAAATCCGCCGTATGAATCGAGGACCAGCTCATTGTTGAGGCCGGCTTCCTGCCACTGGGGCTGATCTACCCAGCCGCCTTCGTTGCTGGCATCACCCCAGGTTGGCCGGGTTGGATTTTCGATGGAGGTTTGCAGCAGGTTGAGTTTGCGTTGCGCAGGAATATTGAGTTTTGATATCCAACGGCGGTTTTTTTCATGCCATTGTTCACAATCCTGGGCTGTGATCATCCGCCCCCACGGTGTAATGGAGGCGATATACTCGCCGTATTCAATGAATTCTGTCTCGTCCTTAACGCCATAGTAATACACCTCGCTTCCGCCGAGAGACCAGTACGCCAGGTTCCAGAATGCGCCCTGACGGGCTACAAAATACCGGATGATACGCAGATTTCTCTCTGTATTGAACCGGTCTTTGATGCCTGGATTCATGACCAGCTCCTTCGGTGGGTATTTCCCCCGTTCCTGACCGCCATATTTGCCGTTCGGTCCTTCGAAAGGTCCGATATAGATACCGGCATCTCCGGCAGCCATGATCATCTGATCCCATTCCTGCCACATTTTAAGATTCATCCGGCTATAGTCCACCTCCTTATTCGCTTCGTTGGCAGTGGCAAACGCCGTGAGATTTGGCCAGCCGCTTCCCCAATTATTCATATTAAACGTACCGGTTATAAGAGTGTTGAATTTGTTGGCTTTACACCAGTCGATGGCATCATTCCAATCCAGGGGCGTATATATACAATTTGCGAACATGGCAACGGGAAGAAATCGCTCGCCACGAATCGTCTTCAACCAGTGAGGATTATCCTGGTCGGGAACCCAGAATCCAGGTTGGGCATCTTGTTCCACACAGTCAAATTCACCGGAGATGCCGGGCGATCCGTCGGTAAAAGTAACTTCATATTGCCATCTTCCGACCTCATCGGGCATGAAACGCTGCTTCCAAATATGACCTTCCTGTCCACCTTTGCCGTCACCGTCATAAAAACCGAAGAAATTTATTTTTCGGCCACCGGGTGAGGTGAAAACTGAATTCACATCAACGTCCCTAAACGGATTCATGTAATGTGTTTTATTTTCGACCGGGATTTCAAACAAGCCGTATAGCGGGATTTTTTTTGTTTTACTGTTTGAATAGGATTGCATAGCTTGTGCCTGATTAAAATATTCATAGCCAGACATATTAACTGCAGTATTCACAGATCCTGTATTGCTTAATTCGATAGATCTGAAATCTACGAATTTGTCGGATGCAGATTCACCGGTATTTGCATCCCTGGAAGGAGCGTCAGATAAAGATTTTCCCGGAAATGCAGCATATAGAGTATATTTTTGATCCCGTGAATTATTTGTCCCGGAACCAGGAAATGCAAAGGCATTCGGTATTAGAGCGCTCCCGGAAATAAGTAAGGTCAGAAGATTCAGAATCACTGTTTTTTTCATGATAATGATGTTGAAGTGGCATTGTTCACAATGAGAACCCCACGATTGGATTGTTCCTTCAATTCACAAATACGTCATAAACAGGCTGCCATGTAAGTTAAGGACAGAATAGTAAAAAATAAAGGGTTTTGGTGATTTTGATAAAGATTTAGATAAATCCCTAAGCGACACATCCGGATATCGGCACTTTTGGATTTTGTGTTTTACACTGGGGTATTCCCTTGATGATCACTAGCTGACGGTACGGTTTCGAAATACTGAAACCACGAAATAAAAGAATCTGCGAAAATGCGGAAGATCAGCGGGCAACCCACCCATTTATTTTTTAATGATTCACCCTACGGTTTTTCCGCCGGAAGGCTTATAAAGACCCTTTGGATCAGAACCCATCATCGAGGAATTCAGCAAGAGAGGAGTGGCTTTTTCCAGTACTTTGACCTGATTGTCGTTGACCAGGGGATAATGCCGGACTTTATCGAGGTAGTTGCCAATATCTTCAAGGTCAGAATCTGTTGTCCTCCATTCCATTTTATCGAAACGCTTCAGGTTGTGCGGGAGGGAATAACTACGAAGTGACTTGTCTCCTTCGGTATTAAAATACAGGTCAAAGTACGACATTGAAAGTTCCCTGAGACTGCGGTACACGGGTTCACGGTAACGGAGAGTTGTGAAGTTCGACTTCGCAATGGCTCCCCAGCAGTCCTTCACTTTAAAAACGGCAATGACATGGTCATCATCGTTAAACGCCCTCAGATCAAGAACAAGTGGTGGCATCCCGTGATATTCAAGACAGGCGGCGGCAAAAATCGCGCCTTCCATGCAATGGGCTCTTTTATACTTCAGGATATACCGCACCGAACGTGTTTCCTCAGTAGAATTATATGAGCAGGCATCCAGAAATTCCTGCACACGAAATGGCGAGTTCAGCTTTCTGAGCAGGGATTCCTCTTTGGGGGACCACGATGGGGAGATGGTTTGCATGGTATCGATTTATTGCACAATATTAGGAAAAAGTGGGGTAATAATTGATGAGAGGGAAGGAAATTCGAGGAGGAGGGAAGTGAGGAAGTTAGGAGGTTAGGAGGTTAGGAAGTTAGGGAGTGATGGGGTGAAGTTATGAGGTTATGAGAGATTCCGTCATACCCGAAGTGCTGCGTAGTTGCCCAACCGTAGCCATGGGTTTACCCATGGATGGCGAATCACTATTATATTAAAACATGTCATTTTCAATTGATTAACTCATCATGGTCTCTCCCGGACATCACCGTAAACTACATGTATTGAACCACATAAGGCACATAATGTCACATAAGTAGTCATAGGTTTGTGGGTGGTTTAGAGGCCAGTGTGGCGGCTTACCCATGAATGGCCAATCAATTAAATTGAGTTGTTTATTTAGACATCTCTCATTCGGGAAACCTCGTCCACCACAGCTTCAGAGGAGGTGGGTCGGCAAACCGCCTTCGGCTAGCTCAGGGACCCCCTTCGGCAAGCTCAGGGACCACCGCCTTCGGCAGGCTCAGGGACCGGATGTATTTTTTCTATCGAATGATTATTTTGATTCTGGTTTTAGATTGTGCACTTCCTATATTGTTCTTATATACATATTTGTAGGGGATCCCACCCCCCGCCCACCACCCTTAATGCTCCGAAAGAACAATTCTCAGCTACCCTCTATCATGTTATAAAGCAGAGCGAAGTAATTAAAATGAAAGTCAAACCAGGTCCCCCGTGCCCCCCGATTATTACTTAATGTGGATTGGGACGGAATATCAGCCTGTGCAAAAGTGTTATTTTCAAACGTCCTCAATTCACCACATTACCAAACTGTGGGTGATGGAAGCTATGGAGCTAGGGGGTTAGGATGTCTTTAGATCACTCTTCAATTAACCAAACCGCGTCCGCCGTAGCCTTAGCTATGGTGGATCAACAACTCAACAAATAAAAAGATGGAGCAGGATTTTTAGAACACTTCTTCCATGCCGGAGGCATTCACCAACAATAGCCATGGTTTTGCCCATGGATCGGATGAGTTTCTTTAAATCACTCTTCAATTAACCAAACCGCGTCCGCCTGAGCTTCAGCGTAGGCGGATCACCAAATCACCAATTAAAAAGTGATGGGGTGATGGAGTGATGAGGTGATGGCTATGGAGATACTATGAAGTGAGGGGGATTCTAGACTTATGTGATCTTATGTGCCTTATGTGGTTCAATATATCGAGTTCTTAAAATCATCCCTAATTCACCAAACCTAGTCCACTATATCTTCAGCGAATGTGGACTGCTTCCTCAGTATCTTCAGCGCAGGTGCGTCACTTAATCAATAAATCACCACTCTCCGCCATCCATACCTCCATCTTCCCGGGCCCACGGTTCGACCAGAGGAAGTAGGGGATGAGGGTGAATGAAATTCCTTCGGTTGTGCCCGTCAAAACTTTTACCTGCTTCGACAGGATATTTTTTTCCTCTGTCTGCAACGTTACACTTTTCGGTATTGCAAGCTCAGAAATCCGCAGATTGTCTGCTTCTTCCTCACAATACACAATCGGACCGCGTTCAAACGCCACCTTATTCCGGTCATCCTGAATTCTGCCTGCGGCTTTGACTCTGTGGGCTTTCATGGGTAGATCCAGTTCCACCTTATCGCCTTGTTCCCAGGTCCTTGTGATGCTAAGATAGCCGTTTCGGAGCTCAGATTTCACAGCATTGCCATTGATCCATATACCTGGCGGAAGGTTATCGTTATCAGCGTAAGTATACAAATCGCCCGGAAAGGGCTCATTCCGGGCCCAGCCAGGCACACGGAGTTTAAGGGTGAATGCCTTTTTCTTCCCGGGACTGACGTAAAAAAATATTTTCCCGTCCCATGGGTAGTCACTTTGCTGGATCACGTCTACTTCGGTATCGTTGATGTTTATCGTAGCGTCACCTGAAATGTACAAGTTGATGAACAGAGTATCGGAGTGTGTTGCATAGATAAGTCCGGGTATAGAAGGGACGAAGCGGATCAAATTGGTCGGGCAACAGGAACAATCGAACCACGACTGCCGTGTGCAGGCACCCATGTTAAAGGGATATTCGCCATCGGATTCCAGTGGGTTAGGGTAGAAGAATTTCTTTCCGTCGAGGGAGAGGCCGGATATCAGCCCGTTATACAGTGTTCTTTCGATGATGTCGTAATATTTGGAATCGCCCGTCAGCAGAAACATGCGGTGATTCCATGAAATACTTCCTATGGCTGCACAGGTTTCGTTGTACGCCGTCAGATTGGGGAGTTCATCGTTATCGCCAAAAGCCTCTCCTTCATGTCTTGCTCCGACGCCACCGGTCAGGTACATTTTATGAGCGACGATATTATCCCATATCTTACCCACCGCCCTGAAATACGATGAATCCTGAAATATGGCTGCAATGTCCGTCATCCCTGCATACATATATTCCGCTCTTACCGCATGTCCTATCGCCTCGCCTTGCTCTGTAACGGGAAGATGATCCTGGTAATATTCGCCGTACAATGGATGTGAAATACTGTCACCTCGCAGGTCAAGAAAATATTTTGCGAGTTCGACGTAATCCGTATTACCGGTAATCCGGTACAGCTTGACCAGACCGGTTTCTACGATCTGATGCCCCGGGGGAATGTGCAATTTGTCCGGCCGGAAATTTTCAACCAGCAAATCGGCATTCTTTAACGCAATATCCAGCAGATTTCTTTTGCCTGTGGCGGTGTAATGTGCTGTCGCGGCTTCGAACAGATGTCCGCTGTTATAAAGTTCATGGCTTGATATTTCGTTCTCCCATCTGGTTTCCGAAGGTTTTACCCATGCAGCAGGCGGGTGAAGCGGGTCGATGGTAAACCATGTTGTAAGATAACCATCCTCTTCCTGACCTGTCCGGATAATTTCGATCATGGAATCAAGGTAGGCTTCGAGGACAGGATCGGGAACACTGATGAGGGAAAGGGAGGCTCCTTCAATGATCTTATACAGGTCGGTATCATCAAAAGGCATCTTTCCTTTTACCTTGCCTTCTTTCACTTTACCGGCAATCAGAAAATTATCCATACGACCTTCACGGTTGCATTTGTCGAAGGCATATTTGACGGTCGAATCACGAATTAACCGGATTACCGGTTGCCAGAAGCTGTCGGTCAGGGTGACATTCCTGATTCCCACAGCGGATACAGGGTAATCGTGCAACCTGGTATGCCTGTCTGTACAACTGACAGCAGCAAAGGTTATGGCAAGAAGAAGGACCTTTTTCATAAGCAATTTTTAATTTAAAATAGAGTCAATGTAAAAATCCGGCTGTCGCTTGTTTCATTCAAAATGACCATCAAACAACAATTCCCGGAACTTCTGCCCTGCGATGCTACAACAGTTCAGGGTGATTTTCTTTGAAGGCCCTGGTGGGCGTTCCCCCTGTGCAGATATTCCTGTTCCTGTCCGATAGGTTAGTGATGTCTGTAGGCCAGGTTCTCACGACCCCATTTCCATCAACACTGAACCACGGTTTCGCCCTCAACTAAAGTAGTAAATTCATGGTAGTCATCAAAAATCATTCATAAATTACCGGTGTTACATTTTCAGTATTAAGTCCGTTAATGGTGCAATGTTCGCATTTTGTGACATTACATCCCCCTAAATACAGGCAATCAGCGATATCCTAAATGAATCTTTCCGGATCCGGCGTCATTTTCTTTCCTTTTTATACTGGCACCGGCAATTACGCAGAACAGATCCGGATCTGGATTGTTGAACATAAGATTAATTCCGGAGGGCCGGGTATGTTGAGACTGACAGGAATGAGTGCTGGAATTAAGGCTTCAATGATCTGTCAATTTGGATGTTAAACAATAGAATTATGTATGCTAAGACACCAAAACCACCATACTATGCGGTGATATTTACCTCCATCCGAACAGCGGGTGACCAGGGTTATGGAGAAATGTCGGATCGTATAGAAAGTCTTGTAAAGGATCAGCCTGGTTTTCTGGGAATGGAATCTGTAAGGAAGGATATCGGGATCACGGTCTGTTACTGGAAGGATTTGGATTCCATTAAAAACTGGTCAAAAAATGCAGAACACCGGGTGGCCAAGAGTGAAGGGAAGAAAAAATGGTATGAGTATTACCGGGTCAGAATAAGCAAGGTGGAAATGGAATATTGAGTTGTAGAGTAAAAATAATTGAAGGATGACTTTCTGAATATTCAGGAATCATTTTCAAAATATATGGTACAAAGATCAGATATCCGATGGAAAAGAAAATCAACAAATACAGCGCATCGATCACACAGGATGAAAGTCTTCCTGCTGCACAGGCTATGCTTTATGCGATTGGCATGAACGAAAGCGATCTGAGAAAAGCCCAGGTGGGCATCGTTAGCACTGGTTTCCAAGGCAATCCGTGTAATATGCACCTCAACAGCCTGGCCGCGGAGGTAAAAAAAAGTGTTGATGCACAGGCAGAATTGTACGGCCTGATATTTCACACCATCGGCGTGAGCGACGGTATCACGAATGGCACGGAAGGCATGAAATACTCTCTGCCTTCCCGCGAGATTATTGCAGACTCAATTGAAACGGTAGTCAGTGCACAATTTTATGATGCGGTGATTGCCATCGTTGGTTGTGATAAAAATATGCCTGGAGCCATGATGGCCATTGGCCGTCTTAACCGGCCTTCCATTCTGATGTATGGCGGAACGGTGAAAAAAGGACGATGGAAGAATGAAGACCTGAACATCATCTCTGCGTTTGAAGCCTATGGTGAGAAAATCAGGGGCAGGATCTCTTCCGAAGACTATCTGGGCATCATTAAAAACTGCATTCCCGGCGCCGGTGCGTGTGGAGGAATGTACACCGCAAATACCATGGCATCAGCGATCGAATGCCTCGGTATGAGCCTGCCATATTCATCATCCAACCCGGCACTCAGCAAGGAAAAGGGTCTGGAATGTGAACAGGCGGGAAAAGCACTGATGAAATTATTGCAAGAGGATATTAAGCCTTCAGACATCATGACAAAGCAAGCCTTCGAGAATGCCATTACTCTGGTCATGGTACTCGGGGGGTCTACAAATGCTGTCATCCATCTCATTGCCATGGCAAAAGCGGTAAATGTGAGCCTGGGAATTGATGATTTCCAGCGCATAAGTGACAAAACCCCATTCCTTGCCAATCTTAAGCCGAGTGGCAGATTTCTAATGGAGGATTTACATGGAGTCGGGGGCATCCCAGGTGTTATGAAATACCTCCTGAAAGAAGACTACCTGGATGGCAATTGTTTGACCGTGACCGGTAAAACAGTGGGTGAGAACCTCGGGGAAGTGGCCGACCTCGAAAAAGGACAGACCATTATCAGACCATTCAGTGATCCGGTTAAGAAGACAGGGCATATACAGATTCTTTATGGCAACCTTGCCGAAAAGGGCGCTGTAGCGAAGATTACGGGAAAAGAAGGAGAGATATTTAAAGGACCGGCCAGGGTTTTTGAGGATGAATTTGAAGCCATTGAGGGAATTCAATCCAGGGTGAAAAAAGGAGATGTTATCGTGATTAGAAATTCAGGCCCTAAAGGTGCACCCGGAATGCCCGAAATGTTGAAACCTACCGGTGCAGTCGTCGGGGCGGGTTTGGGAAAAGATGTAGCCCTCATAACTGACGGAAGATTTTCAGGTGGTTCACACGGATTTGTGGTAGGCCACATTACACCAGAGGCCTCTGAAGGAGGATTGATCGGACTTCTGAAGGATGGAGACATCATCACCATCGACGCCATAAACAACCGGATTGATGTCGCCCTGAGCCCGGAGGAAATAGCTGAGCGCAGAAAGAAATGGAAAAAATTGCCTTATAAAGCAACAACAGGTATCTTGAAAAAATATATTGATGTGGTATCCGATGCGTCGGAAGGCTGTGTGACCGTCTGAGCTGGGTTTTTCCGCATTCCCTGTTCAGCTCTTCTGGGCATTCCGGTTAAATTTCTTCCCTACGAGCTGCCCCAGGAAGAAGGCAGTGACAAACAAAGGATAGGTATACAGTGCGAAACCAATATGACTGTATATCCTGAGCAGGACTACAAGTGGAATGGGCAGGTGAATATAAAGAAACCAGCGAAACGAAAATTTTTTTTCTTTTCCCCGCAGGTAACCAAAAGGAAGATTGATCACAAAGATGATCAGTGCTACAACGATGACTTTTAGGATGTCCTGGTTCAATGCTTCGGGATTAGAATCTGCCTCAAAGAAAGCATTAAAAATGAAGGAATAAAATTTTTAAACCGGGAATTGAAGCCGGAAATTAAACAAGCCTCTCAGTATTTCAATATGCAGGTACATTTCTTAATCTGGTGATATTTTTTCTGAAGAGGTGTAAAAAAAGCACATGAAAACACAAAGAAGGCACAGGCTTATTGATATCAACTGGCCTGAATTTGGTACAGGCGTTCGGCCTGATATGCCTGCATACGAGGAATTTGCCGATCGCATTGAAAAGACCCGTGCAAGGATGGACCGGGAAGGTCTGACACACCTGGTGGTGTACTCCGACCGGGAACATTTTGCCAACCTGGCATGGCTCACCGGTTTCGACCCACGCTTTGAGGAAAGCCTACTCATTCTGGGCCAGAAAGGAAAACCTCTGATACTTACGGGGAATGAATGGTTCTCAATGTTGAAAATCGGGACCAGTGGCGGAGAGTTTTCTTCAATGATTAATAAACGGTTACCATTTCAAAAATTTGAAATATATCTGAACCCCGGTCACCTGATCCACCTTGATGAGTGGTTAAGTTCTCCTTTTTACTCCGGTTCGGAAATCAGAGTTCATTCAGGCATGGTGATCCAGTCTGATGTAATTCCTAGATCTTCTGTTTATTTCTCAACCAGGATGGAAGATGGGCTGGTCATTGCTGATCTTAGTTTACGCAGCGAATTAAGCGAACGATTTCCTGATTGTTATGACCGTTGCCAAAAACGCAGAAAATTTATGATCGAAGAACTGGGGATAGAACTTCCCGATGAAGTATTCCCTTTATCAAATATCCCGGGCATTGTGCCCCCATTCTTTTTGAGTCCAAATACAATACTGGCGTTGGAAAAATAGTGCTCTGAATCATTGCTGTTCGGCCCGGCCATAGTTGCATTATCTGACCCGCCAGATATTCAAAGTAAGAACATTACTAAAACAATCTCGATAATGAATTCAAAATACTGTAAGACCGGCCTATCCAAGTGTTTTCCTGTGCTTATATTGATAGCAGCTCTGACCTTCAGTTCATGTAAGCAAAATGAAAATCAGGAAAAAGCAAATGCAAGTATTCCGAAATCATTTCAATGGGAAACAGTCAGTCCGGAAAGTCAGGGCATGTCATCTCAGAAGCTTAACCTGATGAGGGATGTTCTGGCTGAGAAGGGTACGAAAAAATTACTCATCATCAGAAATGATAAAATTGTTTACCAATGGTTTGCCAAAGGTTGGGAAGATTCCGTCAGGACACATTATACCGCTTCATTAGCAAAAGCCATTGTAAGTGGCATGTCATTTCTAGGAGCGCTTGATGACGGATATATTCATCTTGACGATGCTGCTTGTCAGTATGTCCCTTCCTGGAAAATGGACGAGCATAAGTCCAAGATCACGATCAGGCATCTGGCAACACATACTTCGGGGATGATCGATGCAGAAGGTACAGAAGCAGAATTAAAGATAGTGGATTCGAAAAAACTGGACCATCACATGGACCTTCCGGGGTGGAAAGGACAGTTTTGGCGGAAGGAACCTGACCCGTTTACCCTATCAAGGGACAGTACGCCCGTGATAGCCCCTCCCGGAACAATATACCAGTACAGCAATCCCGGTATAGCCATGTTAAATTATACCGTTACGGCTTCATTGCAGGGATCAAAATACAAGAATATCAGAACCTATCTGAAAGAAAGGGTTTATGATCCCATCGGAATTGAAGAAAAGGAATACCAAATGGGCTATGGGAAGACGTATGACGTTGACGGTTTGGGATTGGTAGCTGGTTGGGGCGGAGGTGGCTATACCGCGAGGGCCATTGCCAGGATAGGATTGCTGATGCTTCACAAGGGTAACTGGCAGGGAAAGCAGATCATCGATTCCTCTTCAGTTGAAAAAGTTATCACGCATTGGGAAACACCTTTACCCATCAAAGATGCAACGAATTCAATAGAGAACGAAAACTTCAGGAATGAGAGTAATCCTACTCCTGCAACGACCTCTGGCTGGTACAGCAATTTTGACGGGGTCTGGAATAGTATACCCAGGGACGCTTTTGCAGGTGGAGGGGCAGGCAACCAGTTACTATTGGTCGTTCCGGACTTGAACCTCGTCATCGTACGCATGGGGGATGATCTCTATGATCAATCAAAGGGTGAAAGCTTCTGGTTGGGAGCGGAGAAGTACCTGTTCAACCCGGTGATGGACGCCATCGTTGAACCACCTTATCCCAAAAGCAGTCTTTCTGTGGAGTTTGCACCGGTGGAGACGCTGATAAGAAAAGCTCATGGCAGTGATAACTGGCCTGTTACCTGGGCCGATGACGATGAAGTATACTGTGCGTATGGAGATGGCAATGGCTTCCTGCCATATACCGATATCAAACTGAGCCTGGGCCTTGCGAAAGTATCTGGAAATCCACCTTCATTAGAAGGTGTAAACATCCGGTCTGTTACGGGTGAGAAAGTCGGACAGGGCAGATATGGTGAAAAAGCAAGCGGTATGCTAATGGTTGATGGTGTGCTTTATATGCTGATAAGGAACGCCCAAAATGCCGGTCTTATGTGGTCGGCCGATCATGGAAACACCTGGGAAACAGCTGATTGGAAGTTCGATGTTAGTCTCGGATGCCCTGCCTTTCTGAATTTTGGTAAAAACTATGAAGGTTCTGCCGACAATTACGTGTATATCTATTCAAACGATGATGCCAGCGCATATAAGAACAGTGACCATTTTATTCTGGCCAGGGTTCCAAAGGATCAGATGAAAGACTGGAGAAAGTATGAATATTTTGCAGGTTTCGGAGCAGAAAAACAGCCAAAGTGGACGGATGACATACGAAGAAGGGAACCAGTTTTTACCAACCCGGGCAAATGCTACCGTTCCGGTATTACCTATAACAAAGGACTTAAAAAATACCTCTGGTGCCAGACCATTCAACTATCCTCGCCCGGAAAAGCGGGAGATGCCAGGTTCCATGGCGGGCTCGGGATTTTTGAATCCGATCATCCCTGGGGACCATGGAAGACCGTCTACTATACCAGGGATTGGGACATAGGACCCGGTGAATCTTCTTCCATCCCCACAAAATGGATGAGTGAAAATGGAAAAGAATGTTATCTGCTATTCTCTGGAGAGGATAGTTTTTCTCTCCGGAAAATTAGATTTGGCGAGTAGTGTGAATCCGGTGAATGCAGGAACAATTCAGAAGAAGAGGTGCCTATGACAAAGATGATTGATCTGGAATAAACACGGATACTGGTATTCGCATATGCCCGAAAGCTTTAGCTATGTGAAGTTTTCCGATATATAGAAGGGATCCCTGAATTCCTAACCAATTAGAAGCGCAACCAGTACCAGACGCATAGAAATTGACGCCCAGAATTACCGGATACTTCATGAATGATATTAGCAAATCTTCAAGTCCCCTTACAGGGGATTTAGGGGTATTCAATGGCGATTTCCCCGCCAACCCAAGCCCTCCAGTTTTAACCTGGATGACTCGGAATCAAACCCAATTCAAATTCAAAAATCCCTCTAAATCAGCGCTGATATTCATGCATATTTCACATTAAAAGATTATCGGGGGGCACGGGGGATCCCGGTTTAATGTGTGTCAAAATTTCCGGACTCTGCTTTGTAACATGCTTAGGGGGCGCTGAGATTTGTTCTTTCGGGGCATTAAGGGTGGTGGGTGGTGGGTGGGATCCCCAACAATAATGTTCTTAAGAACATTATAACAAAGCGCCTTTCTGCACGAAACACCCTGTGTCGTGACCGGCAGCATCCGCTCCTAAAATGTTTTAATATTTTTGTTGTTCTTACTGCGCTTACAATAGCAGCTAACCGGGGAATAGTCGGTTAAAATGGTATGGTAATGATCATCGATCAGTTCACCGGCATTAAGGTCATTGGTCCTAATAAACCCACTGAGTCTGCGAAAAGGCTGATGACATTCTTGTCAAAGGATTCAGGGAATCTTGTTGGGTCATTCCTATTTGCCCTGGCTGTTTTCCGGATATGTTGTTCTAAAATCGCAATTCTTCTATGTTTTGTGACCCCGTAAAATCAGCGTATCGTATCCATTGGGGTTCTACTATGAAATATACGAGGTCTTTCCACTTTTCCTTTCGCTCAATACCGTCCGGGAAAACGCTATAGTATACGGTAAGAAGTTCATCACTTCCCGTATCAGTGAGTAAATTCGCTCTGCCTTCATATTGTACTGTCTTATCTTCTTCTCCTCCGAATACGAACGCTATACCTGGATTTGTCATCAGGTTCCGGTACTTCCTGGAAGTACTGACTGTGTCGAAGATAATTTTAAGTTCAGACGTTATCGCAAGTCCTACCAACGCTGATTCAGGCTTGCCGTCCGTTGTAACGGTCGACAACACGGCATACTTGTACTTTGATATAAAAAAGTGAAGAAATTTCGGTGTCATGAACGATCTCCCTGCTTCATGATGGGTGATGAGGTATTTCAGTATAACTTAATCCAACTCAGGATGAAGTCTGCATCTTCCTTCCATGTATGCTGGCCCAGTACAAAATGGTTTCTTCCCGCGAACTCTTTATAATCCAGAACAGAGCCGTTCCTCCTGTAACGCTTGTAATTTCTGAGATTCAGATGTGCAGGTATAATGGTATCATTGTCCCCGGAGGTGAGAAGAAGCGGGGGGTGTGACTTTTTATAGTCGACTTTGGCTGCAGAACCCAGTCCGCCACGGTTTACGGTTTTTGATTCAGGGATGGTGAATTTGTTGTATGCTGCCTTTTGTTCCTCCAGCGGCATGCCGTTCACAAATGCATACTGCCATTTTTTGAATGACATCATGTAAGGTTTCGATACGGAAGTGAAAAGTCCGAGCGACTGGGCTGCCCCTTTGTAAAATGATAGCTCGTAAGGAATAATACCCTTGGGGGGAACGGAGTGTATTGCAACCCCTGCGGCAACGAGTTCTCGATTAACAAGGATCTGGGTGATAAGACCGCCCAGGGAATGACCAACGGCAACCGGTTTCTCGGGATAGCTTTCTGCAATGCTAACATAATGATTTACCAGTTGGGTAAGGGTAAGCATAGCGAGTCCCTGGTTATCAGTCCTTTTATCACGTAAAGCTTTCGCCGTAGGCGCATCTTTGAACGGCCATGGCGGGGCAGAGGTTTTAAACCCTTTTTTCCCGAAGTATTCCCTCCATTCATCCCAACAGCTGTGATGCACAAATGCTCCTGTGATGAACACGACATTTTTGGATTTAATCGTTTTCATATTTCCCGGAATTTGAAGAATGGTACCGATCTTATGAACATGGGCCGTTGGCTTTTGTTCTTGAAAATGTGAAGATCAACGCATGCGACAAATCCTTTGACATCTACCTCGGCAGATTCAAATTAATCGTTGCGGAATAAAAATGACGGGAGGAGAATCCAGGAAGAAAGAAATACCGGTTGCAGTTAATAAATCCAGGGGATAAGCCGTGAGGTCTTTTTTACATATTCGGAATATGCCATGCCAGGGACCGACAGGAGCAACTTTTCCTCCAGATTAATTCTGTATATAATTACACTTGTTACCGGAATCAGGATCACTGCCATACTCAGCCAGTTGTTCAACGTCATGCTGAATCCTGCAAATGAAAGCAGTGAACCCGAATAGGAGGGATGGCGGATGTATTTGTACAGACCGGTCGTGATGAGTTTCTGCTCTTCTTTCACGGCCAGGTCAACCGTAAAGGATGCACCAAGAGTCCGGATTGCCATAAATCTGATGATCATCCCGGTAAGAATGAGTCCCAGGCCGATATAGGTAATACTTTCATATTGATATATCGGGAAATGGAAACGGTTACTGCAAAAAACACCCACAACCATTGAAGTCATAATCGTTATCCAGATTAACCGCACAGAACCTTTATCAAGATCCTTCGAATCTTTTAATTTTGAACGAAACAGGCGGTTAACAAGAAATTCGGATAAAAACCAGCTGAACCAGACAGCATAAAACAGGACGTTCATAATTTTCCATTTAAAATTATCAGCACAATATTACGAATTCGTGATCTTTAAGAGTAAACGGGCTTCGGAGTCCAATTCTAAGACATCCTTCAGAATTGACCATACCGGCAAATAAGATCCTATTTTAATACTGATCATTGTATATCCTCTTTCATAATATCCGCAAGCCATTTAGAAAGCGCAGCACCACCTGCACTGTTAAGATGTCCCTCGTCAAACCAGTAGTTCGTCTCTGAAAGGATCGAGTCGGGTGGGATCAGAACATTTCCGTAACGTTTGTATAATTCCAAATCAGAAGGAGCGGAAAAAGTACTCCGGCAGGATGGAAGATACAGAAAGTACATAGTGATTTTATTTTTGTGACAGAGCCTGGCGATTTTCCTGATATAGCCTCTTGCAAATGTATTATTAAAATTCATTTCCAGCTCCGAAACTTTTTGCATTGGGCCCTGCCGCTTTTCTATTATTTCATTCAGCAGGGCGGAGGAGAGTGTATCCATGACAGGGCTGTAGCCGAAGTCACTTTTCCTGAAAGGTACTATGTTCTCTTGCAGGTACATTCTATCTTGGGTAATTTCAATTTTATAAGCGAGATGGTTCCAAATATCAGAAAACATTTTCTTGTTAAAAAATGGTCGTGCGAATATTACATCCCGGCTATCAGCAATAAAAGGAAAAACAGGATGACTGTAATGATCCTCATTTTCCCTTACTTCGATGACTGCATACCTGACTTTTTTTGTTGATAGGATCTCTTCTAAAAGTGCATACGTGAGATTCCTTCCATATCGACAATATCCGAAATTAATTACTTGCATACCATTCAGTTTCCTGGATATAAGTTTGTCGTCAACACTATTGAGTGTATGGGAAGAACCTAGAAATACCATATCTGCGGGCGCCGGGTTATTGTGTATTCTGTCATAAATCCATATTCCATGATTGAAACAATGCATTGCACTGATGCGGCTAGAGAGCTATTGGCAAAATCAGAGCATTGACCTGTAGTTAAAATGCCTCTACAAGCCACTTACCCGGTTTCATATCGTAGTAAAAATAACCGGCATCTTCCCCGGTAAACATAATATTTTCAACCTCCCTGTTTTTTCTGCCAACGCGGTTCCTGAGAATGGTTCCATTAATTTTAAGAATATTATGATAATACCGTTTAGGTATGCCTACTCTTACAACCGTAGAAGGCGGAGAGTAGATCTCCATCAGATATTGCCACTGTTCGAAATCCATCCTCACGTCGATCGTTCCTGCCGGTGATTCCACCATACAGGAAACCCTGTGTAAACCCGGTGTTTTTGGTATAATCTGGTAGTAAGAAAACCCCGGAGCCAACGGTTTTATGCCGGAAATATATTGTGACAACAGGTGCAGGGGACTGCACGACCAGCCATGATTATAAGTCGATGTACTGTACCGCGTACCGTTATAGGTCCATTGTTCCCAGATGGTCGTGTACGGTGAGTATACCATGTCGTTATAGCGCGTTTTCATCCTTTCCAGTGCTGTCCTCGTTTCATTCATCTGGAAAAGCGCCTCGGAAACGAAACGTTCCATATATGTGCTGGCAAAGAAGCTTTTCTTAAGAACTGAAGTGATCTCATCAAATTTTGAACTGTCGGCAATCCCTGCAAGCACCGCTATGGCATTTCCTCTGTCGTCGGGTTCGGATGTAAAGCCTGTGGAACGGTATGCATCACCATCCCAGTAATTGGTATTGATGGCTTTCTTCAGCTCATCATACTTGTTCTGATAAAATTTTAAATCTTGCTCGTCGCCCAAAACCCTGGCAAATTCTATATCACTGCGGAGTGCATCGGCATAGAGCACATTATCCAGCAATCTCTCATCAATATTGGCGCCCCAGTCTCTCCAGTACCAGTCTCCCTTACGCTGTTTCACCAGGCCTCTTTCATCAGTCTGCCACAGGGCATGGTAGGTTTTTATCGCCGGGAAAACACTTCTAACGGTTGCCGTGTCACCGGTATAAAGAAAGTACTGATAGATCCCATGATAACCCGTTAAATAGAGCATCTGCAAAGGAAGTTCTTCATTTGCTGTGCCACCGTAAGGCATATAAATGGTTGAATCGGGACGCTGCCAGTGAAAAACGTTTAAAAGTGAGTTGCGGTCTAAGGCATAAATTGTTGTATCGAACGCATAGAACGACTGGTTGATCATGTTCGCCACGTCACCCCCGTATTGCGAACGTTCCCTGTCAGGGCAATCCATATAATATTCCCGGGTGCAGATATACAGCGTTCGCTGACATTTTTCCCAAAGTGTGTTAAGGAATGGATCGTCGGATACAAACCGCCGTTTCAGACTGGTATCGTAGCCAGTCTCTCTGAACATTAACGCTTCAATTTCAACATCCGATGGAAGGATAAAAAATATCTTTTGGCCTGAAATCCAGTGTGGCATCTCGTATTCCTGTAGTCCTTCCCGGCAGATATATTCTGTTTTAATACTGTTGGCATGCCTTAGGTTTCCTAATGAATAGGTGTCGGAACAAATCTCTATTTTCTGGTTTTTATGCGCCCGGATTTTAAAATAGGGATTGACCTGTGCCGCATAGGGAAGGGTGGCGATTATGGTATCCCCCTTTCTATCAGTTTTTAAGAAGTATGAAAGACCGTAATCTTTAAATTGCGGAATCGGCCTTTTTATCAGTTTGTTCCACGGTGCAACAGTCGGCTCCCCCACTACGACTGCCGGAGCCCATTCCCGGTCGTCAAAAGTCAGTTTTGTCCATTGCACATCCGCATTTGAATTAAATCCGATGCTCTGAACAGCATACCGGTAATTTGAGTTTTCGTCCCTCAGGGAATAATAAGCTGGGTGCACCATTACTTTCCATGATGCATCGGATTTAACGGAGGTACTGTTGAAATACAGTCCAGCCTTACCACTGCTGTTGTGGTTTAATCCTCCCCGTCCAAAATAATTGACGAGAACGGCAAGTACATTCTTACCTTCCTTTAGGAAAGGGGCAATATTTACTTCGTCATACCATGTATCCTCAGGGTTTATGTTCCTCAAAAGCGATCCGTCCCGAATGATCAGTGAATCGTTAATCCATAGCCAGTATTTTGAATCTACAGCAATTTGTGCCAGTTCCTGCTGAGGAATAGTACTGATATTTATTTCTTTACGAAAACATATCCACTGGTCCGGTTTGCCCGGATCACCTTGCGGGGTGATCCATTTGGCATTATGGCTGATATGGCAGGAATAGAACGGGACAGGTAACAGTATGATGAGGATGATATTTATTAATGCGGATTTTGTAATGCGTTTCATATTATCGGATATCATGGATGGAATGTTTGTAAGTAAAATATGTGTGTGTTGCAATCATACGCCTTTGCTGAGAATCAATGAAAAATTAAAAATAATCTTTTAGAACTTTTAAATTGAGGAAATCAGCCGTAAATTTTTAGATTATTCCTGTAAATAGTTTTTTAACTTATTCAGGAGGGGGTTTTCTGAAACCTGTTTTACCCATTGTAAGAAACATAATCCTTCATGCCGACGCTTATTTTAGTGAAATGCGTGCTTTTGTTTATATTTACACTAACATCATCGCGGGCTCAAAATGTACGGATGACAACATAGCCGATTGACATAAAACGAATACAATGCATTTGAATTTCCCCCTCAATAAAACTATACCTGTGACTACTATGAAAAAAATTCTGAAAATTTTCCTTTACGTCCTTTCCGGCATGATCGGACTTCTTCTGCTCCTGATTCTTCTCCTTTTCATCAACTCGCCGGGTAAGACCAGCCCTTTCCGCGACGGAGAAGGGAAAGTGCTTCCGCGCAGCCTGGCGGTGATTGAATCACTGGATATAAACGGTGTACAGCAAAAGATGATCCTCCGGAGCGCTGACACCCTTAATCCGGTTCTCCTGTATCTTCACGGTGGACCAGGAAGTCCGGAATATCCCTACCTGAAGTACTTTGGAACCGCTATGGAAGATCATTTTACAGTTTGCTACTGGGACCAGCGGGGATCGGGCATGTCTTATTATGAAAATATCCCGCCTGAAACGATGACGCTCGAACAGTTCATTGAGGATGCTGCAGCGGTTTCCCGGTACCTGATCACTAGATTCGGCCAGGATAAAATCTACCTGATGGGCCATTCCTGGGGCACTATGCTTGGATCGTATACCGTGAACCGGTATCCAACGATGTACAAAGCATACTTCGCCATCGGACAGGTTGTCGAACAGCTGAGGGCAGAGCAGATATCCTATGATTTTGTTCTGGAAAATGCAAGAGAGAACAACGATACAAAGGCGATACAGGAGATCGAGACACTTGGAAGACCGCCGTACCTGCCGGAGGAACAGTCAATAGATAAAGTTATAACGGAGAGAAAGTATGTTACCCGGTACCGGGGCGCAATACGATCCGGAAATTTCTATACCAAAGCGATGAAGGCAATATTCCGGTACCATGAGTATACCATTGCGGATAAGATAAACTATTTCAAGGGAATGGGCTTCTCTATGGAACATCTGTGGCCTGAAGTTATGCAGACAAATTTCTTTGAACAATTGCCGGCACAACAAGTCCCCGTTTACATGTTCCAGGGAAAGTATGACTACCAAACCTCATATGCTGTAGCCAGAGAATATTTTGATAGTTTGAAGGCCCCGGAAAAGAGGTTTTTTACCTTTGAGAATTCAGCGCATTCTCCCAATTTTGAAGAAGCTGCAAGGTTTGACAGCATACTAATCAGTCTGGTAAGGGAAGATTAGAAGCATTATCCTCCAGTGCCATGATCTTGTCCTTCAGGATTCTTCTTTCTGTATCCGACTGTGTCAGTCGAATGGCTGTTTCAAGCTGTTCTCTGGCCTCTGAATGTTTATTGAGCCGGGTATATATTTCACCCAGCAGGGAATGATAGAGATAATAGGACTCCAGCTTTTTTTGGTCGTCAATCTGGCCAAGTGCTTCTATTGCTTTTTCGGGACCATGAACCTGCATTACTGCAATGGCTTTATTCATCGAGGCGATTGGGGAAGGGGATATTTTGCACAGCCATTCGTATAACTTCAGGATCTGCTTCCAGTTGGTTTTGTCAAAAGTAGCAGCCACGCAGTGTTCATATGCGATGGCCGCCTCAAGGTGATAGGCACTGACTTCATTTCCAAACGCTGCAATGTTAAGATACCGGTTACCTTCGGCGATCAGCTCACGGTCCCATTTGCTCCGGTCCTGCAATGGCAGTAGAATAATCTCTCCCTGAGAAGTCAATCGACTTTCGCTCCGTGCAGAGTGGAAACACATCAGGGCTATCAATGCAAAAACTTCAGGCAGCTGTGTATGTGTATTCTGCGAAAGTAATTTGCAGAGCATAATAGCTTCCCGAAGCAATTCCTCCCTGATTAAGTTTTCGGAATGGCTTGAATAGTAACCCTCATTGAACATCAGGTAAATGGAATTCAGAACGGCATGAGTCCTGAATTTCAAATCCTCGACGGACGGGATTTCCAGTTTAATTTTATTCTTCCTGAAAAATTCTTTGGTTCTGTAAAGTCGTTTGGAAACGAGGTCTTCCGAAATGATAAAAGCGCTGGCAATCTCTGATGTACTGAATCCGCAGAGCGTTTTGAGAATGATGATGATCTGGTTTTCACGCGAGATGCCGGGATGGCAGCATGCGAACATCATACGTAAAAGATCATCCTTCACAATTTCATCCTTGAACAGGTTTTCAATAGTTGTTGATAAAGTGTATTCGGACGTCAGGAGTATCCTTTCATCAGCTGCGAAATCAAAGCGGACGGAATGCTTATTTCTTCGGATGATATCGATGGTCTTGTTTTTTGCCACCCTGAGAAGCCAGGCTTGCGGATTTTCCGGGATACGCTGGAGCTCCCATGTGTTCATTGCTTCCATAAAAGTCTGTTGAACCACATCCTCGGCAGTCTCCAGGTTTTGAGTGCCGAATATCTTTGTCAGCACAGAAACCATCTTCCCGGATTCCTGCCGGAAAAGATGGTCTATAAGTGAGCCGATGTTTTCGTGGTTCCTCAACGCATAGCCAGTTCCTGGATTTCTCTGACCTCAACATTTCCATCGTCGAATTCGAGGATGGGACAACCCAGTGCGATATTGACGGCTTCATCATAGGTGCTCGCCCTGCAGATAAGGTATCCTCCTACCATTTCCTTACCTTCCATGAAAGGGCCGTCACTTACAATCTTCTGTGTTCCGGCAACCTGCCTTCCGGTCTGGTCGAGAGGCTGTGCACCGACAAACTTGTCCTGCTGCTGCAATCCTCCCATCCACTGCATCCATTTCTGCATATGCTGGTCTCTTGCTTCTGGCGATTGCTGCGCAAGTTGCGAGTCGCCGCCTCTGAATAATAAAAGATACTCTTTCATTGTGGTGCTGGGTTTAGGCATTGAAAAATCAGGGTCACATTCCCGGAATTGACAGGGATTCAAATACTTCAATAGAGCAGGCGGCATTCCAACCGAGGTGGGGATGGCCTTTTAGCAGCGCCTTTGCCTCTTCCATATCTTTTGCCTGGAGTACAGAATAGCCGGCGACATCCTTTGTGCTTGCTGAGCTGCCCCCAGGTGTGAGGGCCTGACCATTTCCAAGTGGAGTTCCCAGGTCAACGAGCTTGTCGCCGCAATTCTTAGCCCAGGTCATCCATGGTTCCATTCCTTTAGCCTGTTCTTCCGGCGTTTGGTTCGAAGTTTCCATTTGTGCATCAGCCGGTGCATGATAAATAACAATAAACTTTTTCATTTCGATTGGTTTGAATTTTACGTATGTATAAATTTTAAACTCTCTGATGTGATGACGAACAGGGGACCGAAATTTGGACACGAAATGTTAATAATTTTTGAGAGGATGATGGGGCATCTCTAAATGGTTATAAATCTTTAATATTAAATTATTTATATAACATTAAATTGCATCCCGTGTTCAATTGACCGATCATTGAACTACAGGTTTATACAATTATGCAAATTTGCTCAAATGCAATATGATCAGGGGAATTCTTCAAGTGAAATACAAACTCCGCAAAAATTATCCGGGATAATATTATTCAATAAGTTCGGGGGAGCAAGCTAGTTCAGCCAGGGGTTCATTTTCTTCACACAGATAAATATTCCGAAGGTTCAGGAAGCTACGATCTATTATCCCTGGGAATTATTAAGTGATGTCATACTCTTTTAAATAACACGTAAAGTGTGTTCCCTCGCCGAATTCACTGGACACAGAGATGGATCCGCCATTTTTTTCAATAATATTCTTTATCAGGAACAGCCCCACTCCGGTACCCTGGGCCTTCTCAGTAAACCGGTTAAACGGTTTAAAAATGTCGTTCCGGTAACGGTTAAGATCAATTCCTATCCCGTTATCCCGGATATGGATCTCGACGTATCCGTTTTCACGCCGGCAGTCAATATCGATATTCAGGACCCTTTCATCACTTCTGATATTTGATCGCATTTCCGACCAGATTTTTTATGATGCTTTCGAAAAAAGGCTTGACATATACTATTTCTTTGATTTTATTAATGCTATAGTTAATTTTTCCTCCACCGATCTGAAGATTGTTTTCTGTGATGACCGAACGAAAAATTTCGTCGGGATTTACATACTGGGCGGGTACCTGTTTTATCTGAAGGAACTGCAGGAGTTCTGTAAGCCCGTCGAGCGTTGTGCTCAATTTATTGAGAGCCAGTTTGTAATAGAGGAGATACTTATTTTCCTGAAGACCATTTTCAGTTTCCTCCATTAACTGGAAACAGCTTATTAAATTCGCAACAGGACTACGCAGGTCATGCATGGCAATATGCATTACACTTTCGAGGAAGTTATTGGCAATTTTTAATTCATTGTTTATTTTTTCAATTTCAGCTTCTATTTTTTTTCTTTCAGTAATATCTTCAATAACGGAGATCAGATGTGCAACTTTCCCATCGGCGTTAAATTGCGAGGCCAGCGTAATCAGGACCCAGATACTTTCTCCGGTCTTCCTGATAAAGCGTAATTCTTTGGTGTCTTGATGAAGAGAACCGTAAGTTAACTGATCAATCAGCTGTTTATTCAAACTGAGATCCTCGGGATGTGCTATATCCATAACCGACAAGCGTTTCAGTTCATCCGGGCTATATCCCGTGATTCTGCAAAGTGTGTCGTTGGTTTTAAGCCAGGTTCCTTCCGGACTTATGTGTGCCATCCCAACAGCCGCATTTTCAAAGGTATTTCTGAACCGTGTCTCACTCTCCATCAATTCCCTTTCAACATTTTTCTGTTCCGTGATGTCATGAATAACAGAGAACAAAAGTTCACTGTTACGAACGGTAATTTTTGAGGAATAGACTTCAACCCAGCGAAGTTCGCCAGTGGCAAGCCGGTGAATGAATTGAAACTGTTCCTTTTTGTTTTTAAGAACAAGTTTGCGTTTTTCTTTGAGCTCATCAGGCGACATCTGATTAAGCTGACTGATATTCATCGAACGCAATTGTTTGCGTGAGTAATTGTAAAATTTGGCAGCTGCCGAATTCGCATCGATGATTTCACCCGTTTCCGGCTCAATGAGCATCATGATTGAGCCGTGGAGTTCAAAAAGTTTCCGGAACATTTCCTCGCTTTCACGAAGCGCTTCCTCAGCCATCTTTCGTTGCGAGATATCCTCAACGGTGGCAATGGACTTCACATGTTTGCCCTTATTATTGCGTACTGCTGAAACAATGACATGAACCCAGACAGGCGTGTTGTCTTTTCTTAGATATCTTTTCTCATAGTCAGACAGGTCGACGTTGTCTCCCAACTGCGCAATCATGGTTTCGGTAATCTTTCTATCATCGGTATGCGTAATATCTGCTACGGTTTTTCCTATAATCTCCTCTGGTGTATAACCGAGGAGAAGGCAAAGTTTTTCATTAACATTTAGTATCCGGTCTCCGTGTGTTGCTTCAATGATTCCTATGGTGGTATTTTCAAATATACTGCGGAACCTTTCTGAGTTTTCCCATATCTCATCCTGAAGCGTATAAATCTGAGTCACATCGCTGCCATAAACATTTATATAATTTTGCTGGGCAACGGGTACAGCTAAAAGGGAATATATTCTATCCCCGAGTTCGATCCGAAATTCTTTCAGCCTATTTTCGGTGAGTGTTTCAATAAATTTTGAACGCCAGGATCCCGGAATCTGGTCACCTACCCTGCACTTCCATGTTTTCATCAGTGTATTTCCGGCTTCATTATTGAACATCAACTTTCCATGGGTATCAATACGAAATACCGGATTTGGATTTTCATCCGGAAATTTGGAAAGTGATTCAATTGTAGCCTCCATTTTTTTCCTTTCGGTGATATCATTAATGATAACCGCAACATGGTGATATTCAGGTAGTCCCACCGGGAAAGCATGTACAGAGAACCAGGTATTGTCCAGCATCCGGGCTTGCTGTTCAAAATGTACCGGTTTTTGTTCCAGGACAACATCACGATAGGTTTCAAACCAATATTCCTCATGCCTGGGCTGTAGATCCCTCATCCATTTCCCCTTTGCATTTTTCAGCTTCGATTGCTGTTCAAACGCTTTGTTTATTTCAATAAACCTGTAATCAAGAGGCTTGTTCGGCTCAATTTTCATCTCGATAATACAAAATCCTTCATCCGTTAAATCAAAGATCGTACGGAAAATATCTTCGACTTCAGAGGGTTTCTGCAGTTGTTTAATATATTCAATTTCTTCTGTGGAAACCCGATGTAATGTTACAAGGATATGATCAAAATATTTTGGATTACTTCCGGTTTCGGGTAAAAATGTGGTGATAAACTGTGATTCATCACCGGCTGAAAACAAACCGGTGATCACTTCCTTTGCCATGCCATTTGCAAAGACTTCCGTAAGATTTGTTTTTAGAAAGTTCGTCAGGCCGGAAGAAAGACCTGCTTCGTCAATTGGTTTACCAGACAAATGTTCGGAGGGTATTCCTGTAAAGGCTGCCATTGAATCATTCACATACACAATGTTCAATTGCCGGTCAAATCTAACTATGAGGTATTTTAAGTGATTGGTGAACGCAGAAAGCAGTCTTCCAGACTCTCTTAATTGCTCATGCAACTGACGGTTTTCCTCTTCAATGCTCTGTGATTTATTCATTTGCTCCGGTCGACCTTTATTTGTTTTCATTTCCGGAAAATCAGTTCGTTATAGCATTAGAACGGGAAGAATATGGATGCGTATGTACAATTAGACAACAAAGAATCTGACCTAATGTTGAAATAATCGGCAGGTTTTATGTGATTAATTTTCAGTAGAATAATTGAAAATAAAGGCAGTGAGATATGGTTACAGTGATTAGACATCCGGATTTTAGTTTTTCAATTGAAACGGGATGTCGACAGTTTTTTAAAACAGTGAAGGAATGCGAATAAATTTATCCAGGTTATCACGAAAGGGAGTCAAATGAATATTGAATGTCATAGTTTCGTATTTTAAGAACATCCTGTTAACTGTTGGTTTATAGAAACCGGCGGTGCGATGGCCTTCCCCTTTCAGGCCAGGGGTAACGGGGCGGAGAGGTAGCGAGGTTCGTAATAAGGATGACCCTGTAGGTGGCAAAGAGCGATAGAAAATGCAAAGCCGGTCTGTTCGCAGAACCGCGGAGCGGTAGCCCAAAAATAGCCACGGTTTTGCCCGTGGATGGCTGTGATTGTAAGGCCAACAATATCCACTGTAGCGATTCCCTGTAAATATCCATGGGTTCGCCTGCTTGAAATGAATATCGAACAACGAATAACGAATTTCGAAAGAGATCTGGGAACATTCTTTTTCAGAATTTCGTTTACCTTTTTGTAAATGAATTTTAGAACACGTTTAGCGGTTGTGAGACAAATTAAAGCAGATCATTATGAAAACTGTTTCCTGGGGAATCATTGGATGTGGCGATGTGACAGAGGTGAAAAGCGGGCCGGCATTCAATAAAATTGAGGGATCGAAGCTGACAGCCGTCATGCGTCGTGATGCCAGTAAAGCCAAAGACTATGCCGAGCGGCATGGCGTGCCGAAATGGTATTCAAATGCCAGTGACCTGATCAACGATCCGGAGGTGAATGCCGTATATGTTGCAACACCACCCGACTCACATGCGGAATACACAATTCGTGCACTACGCGCAGGAAAACCGGTATACTGTGAGAAACCCATGGCTGTCAATCACCAGCAATGCCTGGATATGATCAGGGCTTCGGAAGAGACTGGAATACCTCTGTTTGTAGCATATTACCGTCGCAGATTGCCCCAATTCATGCTGGTAAAGGAACTTGTTGCTTCCAAAGCAATTGGAGAAGTGCGATTTGTAAGCGTCCAGTTGTTTCTGCCTCCCCGGGAGAACGATTACAATACCGGAAACCTGCCATGGCATGTGATTCCTCAAATCGGCGGAGGAGGTTATTTCGCCGACATGTCACCCCATCAATGGGATATTCTTGACTTTTGGTTCGGTCCGGTGAAAAATATTACATCTCTCGTCCGCAATCTGGCAGGTAAATATCCGGCCGAAGATTATGTCTCAGCACTTTTTGATTTTGAAAACGGGGTTGCCGGTTCCGGCCAATGGAGTTTTACGGTTGAAGAAGAGAGCAAAAAAGATGTCATGGAAATTAGAGGTTCCGGTGGGACGATTTCGCTTTCGTGTTTCAGTTATATGCCTGTAACTGTAAAAACATCTGCCGGCACGAAGGAATATCCATACAAACTGCCTGAGCACATTCAGCTGCCTTTTATCGAGTCAGTTGTCGGTGAGCTGATGGGTTTTACAAAATCCGCCTCTGATGTTCAGTCCGCCGCCCGTACCAATAACGTAATGGAAAAAGTGCTTAGCGACTACTATAAATAGTTGAATGACGTTGGAAAACTGTACAAAAATCAGAATCGAACTCAAAATCAGCTATTCATGCCAGTTTCATCCGGGTTTAAATAAGGACATTAACCCGCCCGATACTGGGTTTGGTTTGCGTTGAGCAGGAAATATGCGGTTATCGTTTTAGACTAAAGTAATTCAGATATTCGTCTGTGCGCACTACCGACAAGGAGGAATTAAAGAGAGCATTCTAAAACGTGGAGGGAATATTTTGTATACTTTTACTGCCTGATATAATAATATAAAATTAAAATTACGAAAGGTTTTGCGATATAGTGAAACCTTTTTTAAATATAACGTACGCAAAGTTATGAACAATCTATTGCAATACTTATCTTCCCTTCCGAGTCAGTCGGGCTTTGATGTGAAAGGAATGAGTAGATTTCGTTAGGGATTTATTCACATTATTAATAAGATGTGAATAATATTCATTCATCCTACTGCTTTCATTTTCTTTTTATTTTTGTTTCCTAAAGATTAGGAGATTGCATTGAGGGAAGGAAAATAACACATTGATTGTTGTGTTGACACAATAGTTTTTCTACTCTGCTGTTTGTAAAATGTTAATGGTTTGAATTGCTAAATACGGAATACTTGATGAAGAGAAAATATATTTTTTTCCTGTTAATTTTTACCGGACTGTCTTCGGTTGCACTTAAACTCCAACCATATTCCAGGATTTCAGAAGCTGAAGAAGTTGTTATGCCGTCAAGGGTATTGTCAGAGATTGAACCTGTGATTCCGTTGTATGACAGCCTCCTCACCATTGAGATCAATGAGACCGGGACTGTCGGTGCCGCTGTGGCCATCATTTATAAAGGACATATCGCTTTTTTGAAATGTTATGGAGTGAGAAAAGCAGGTGAAGACGATCCGGTGGATCCCAACACAATTTTCAGACTTGGATCGGTTTCCAAAACGGTTACCGGTGTGCTGGCGGGAATCCTTTCGGATGAAGGAATTCTGTATCTGGATACAAAGGTGAAAGATATCATCCCCGGTTTTCAGCTTAAGGACAGCCTGAATACCAATAATCTTACCATCAGAAACATTCTAAGCCATACCTCCGGTCTCGTACCCCATGCCTATGATAACCTTGTGGAGGATCACATACCGTTCAGCGTGATTATGGACAGTCTTTCGAGGGTAAATATTTCAGCTCCTCCCGGTCATCTCTATGGATATCAGAATGTCATGTTCAGTCTTTATGATACCCTGTCAGCAATAGAAACCTCAGAAGACTTTGGCTCGCTGATGTCTGAAAAAGTTTTCCTTCCTTTTGGTATGGTAGATGCTTCAACAGGGTTTGAGCCTTTTGAAAAGAGCACCGACAAAGCTTACCCGCACTATCGTTCCAGGGGGAAATTTAAAGCTCTGCCCCTGAATAACAGGTATTATAATACCTTGCCTGCTGCAGGAGTAAATGCCAGTATATCAGATATGGCACAATTTCTTTGCGGCATGTTCAACACAGACAGAATGCCGGCAGTAATGGATACCATTTTCTCCCCACAGGTAAGAACACCTCTACCCTGGACGTATTTGCGCTACTGGGATCATGTGGATTCAAAACAATATGCTATCGGCTGGCGGATTATCGGGTATAAGGGCCGTAAAGTTGCTTACCATGCCGGTTATGTTGATGGATACAAATCGGAGATTGCCTTGTGTATGGATGAAAATATCGGCATTGTATTTCTTACGAACTCCCCAAATAAGGCTGCATCGGTAAGCATACCTGTGTTCCTCAACCTGTATTTTGGCTTCAGGGACAGTCTTCCTGAAGACCTTACAGGAGAAGAACTTGCAAGTCGGTGAATCGGATCCCGGAAATTACTGCTTCCACTTGATCGAACATCCAACAGCTTTTGTTGAGGGAACTTCCACCTTCTTGTCATGCATGAGATCATTGATAGCCATGGATACAAAATGCTTATCAGCATCTGCGGGTGAATCAACATTATTGTCGATAGCACCGGTATAGACTAGTTGAAGTTCATTTCCCTTTTTTTCCACAAGATAGATTTCTGGTGTTCGTACGGCTCCGAATCTTTTAGCGACCGTCTGTTCATCATCGCGCAAATAGGGAAAACTATAGCCTTTGTTTTCAGCCCTTTTCATCATTTCACTCATTGAGTTCATGGGCTGCTGTCCTGGGTCATTAGCATTGATTGCGATTACAGGATAGCCCAACGGTGCATATTTCTCATTCAGAGCTATGATCCTTTCCTCATATTTCTGTGCAAAAGGACAGGTGTTACATGTGAAGGTCACGATATAGCCTTTGGCATTCTTAATGTCGAGCATGGAATGCATCTTACCGTCAGTTCCTTTCAGTTTGAAATCCTGCACCTTATCCCCAACAGAATATTGTGCTTCAAGGGACACTGCGATCAGTGCCATCATAACTAAAACTGATAACTTTTTCATTTTATTTCAGATTTAAAGATGATTGTTTATGATCGTTTTTAATTCATTATAATCCATTGCACCGGCATGGAACAGCCTTGTATTGTCGGATGTTCTGTAGACAAGAGTTGCAGGGATATCGCCCTGCCAGTATTTGTCAATCATATTGATCCATGCATCAGCATCGTTCAATGACATCAGGACCACACGGGATTGCATCGGCCGGCCATTGATAAATGGGATAAGGCTTTTCTGAACCGTTGAGGGAAAATCGAGGCTGATGAACAGAAAATCGACTTTATTTTCCGGATATTCTCCCATTATCTTCTCAAAATGCGGAAGCTCGCTCACACATGGGCTGCACCAGGTAGCCCAAAAGTTGATGATATGTAACTTGTTATCATGGATGTTTACGAGTTTCCGCAACGAGGCTGTATCAATTTTTTCTACCTGTTGCGCGTACGCCCTAAAAGTCATCAACGACAGCAATACATTGAATATAAATATCTTTCGCATTGTTGATATTTATTCAATTAACAATTAAGACAACCGCTTGTTAAGCCCGGAAGGGTAGACGGGCTGTTAAAAATGTCATAATTTTCTTTGATTGTGCGAGATAGCAATGTAAATGCCAGTGCGTGATTATTGGGAAAGTAGTGGGAAAGTTACGTAGGGATATAGTGACGGGTAATCGTGGAAGTCAGTTTTTTGCCTGACGGCAGCCATAAATCTGCCGGATGGGATGGATGAACCAGGGCTTGAGAGATAGTACCATTCGGTAAGTGGACTCATTTTCTCTACCGTTCTTTCGCTATGTATTTTGATCGGGTGAACACATTATCGAAAGGTAAATAAACAATTACATTACTGCGCTCTGCCAGAGAAAGGATAAGCTTTCAGGTGTTGCTACCCGCATCTTTGGGTATGAAACAACCCAGGGAAATTCTCGCAGCTTCATGCTGAAATGAAACATAGAGAAGACAGCCTGAGAATTTCGACCCATTCAATCGTTGTTTTTCAAAAAGTAAGAATGGGGGAGACGGGGAAACCCTCGGTCTGCCTTCTACATATCAATTTATTTTTTTAGACGTTCGAAGCATCCTTGATGCTACATCTGACCGACGGAAACAATGTTGCCGGCCGGATCTTTAAACCATGCCATCGTTGGGCCGTTCTCCCATTTGTGAACACCCCTGGCATCCGTTTTCAGGTCTCCATCATAATGCTCAAATCTGATACCTTTGCTGGTGAGCTCGTCAATGGTGGTATTGATATTGTCGCAAGGCAGGTTGAGCACAGTAAATTTTGCCGGTTCGTGATCGGATTTAGAGTAAACCATGATGTGATTGTCACCACTGGTATGCAAGTAAAAAAATGGCTGTGCTTCATGTTCTTCCACCTTCAGGCCAAGTGTCTGGCTGTAGAACTTTCTTGCTTTCTGCAGATCATTTACAGAAAAACTACTGAATACTTTGTTTGTTTCCAACATGACTGATTCCTTTCATTTGTTAATGATATTTCCAATAACTACAATAACAGTTTATTTAAGGGGAAGCAGTCAGGTAAATTACTCCGTCGGTTGTATATTTAACACGGGTAGAATTATCCGCGAAGTTTTATATAAACAACACGGATTTGCATTTTGTTTTGATGTGAAGTTTATGTTATAGGTCATATATTTTACTTTCCATGCGAACTACCTTCCTGACCTGACTGAGAGTCTTCTTTCTGTGCTTTCAAGAATATTCTAACATGACAACAATTAGCAATTCCTGCGATCAATATACAGTTCAGAAGATATCTTATGCGCTTTCCGCCTGCATCATATCTAATGATATAGAATGAAGACGTACTTGTTTGCCGGATGCAATTTCTTCCTTTTGGCTCTTTTCTGGACACGCTGTTTTAAACTTACGGTACCTAGTCATCCATGTTTTTTCTTTTTTAGGAAAATCATTGCTATTTTAGTCAACCTCTTAAAGGATATCAAAAACTACGCTCACTAAAATACTACTACTATGAACAGATCAAAGTTCTTCACAATAGGGGTTGCATTATTCTGTATCCCGCTTTCCATAAAAGCACAGAAACCCGAACAACCCGGGCATCCCCAGTACCTGATGAACGAAGTTGTTGATATCAGCGGCGACTTCCATGATTTCACCAATACGTATTACCTGGCCGATAGCCTGGCAAGTTTTGATCCTCTTACGGGAACCGGGAAACTGGTTTACCACCGGTACGAATTTTTTACCCGTCTTGCCTTTGATAATACGCTCGGAACGCTTCACAGGGTGCCTGCCAATGAATTCCCTACGAATGAATATGCAGCGGCTCCGGTACTTGAATTTAAACTTGAATTCTCATCACCAAGAACGATCCGTATTGAAGCCAGTTCCGGCCAGCCTGCCACCATGGAAAAGCCGTCGCTGATGCTCGTTGACGGGAAGGCGCCCGTTGACAGGTCGTCGTGGAAATCAACAAAGACCAGTAATGGTTACATGTTCACAGGAAAGTACGGTAAAGTTGAGATTCAGTCGTCTCCCTTCCATATTAAAATTTTTGATGCAAACGGCAGGTTATTAACGTCAACAGTGAATAATACTGACTTCAGCAAAACTACATACACACCAGTGCTACCTTTTTCTTATGTTCGACGTGCCTCTGATTATTCAAGGAGTTTCAACGCAGCTTTTACTCTCTCCCCTGATGAAAAAATCTTCGGTTGTGGTGAATCCTTCACTCAGTTTAACAAGCGCGGGCAGAAAGTCGTCTTATGGACAGATGATGCCAACGGGGTGCAGAATGAAACGATGTATAAGCCCATTCCCTTCTTTATGAGCAGCAGGGGATACGGTGTTTTCATGCATACCTCATCACCCATTACCTGCGATTTCGGGAAATATTTTAATGCCGTCAGCTCACTTATGATCGGTGACGACAATCTGGACCTTTTCGTATTTCTTGGTAAGCCCGCCGATATTCTGGATGAATACACCAATCTTACCGGCAAAGCACCGATGCCTCCGCTCTGGTCTTTCGGCCTGTGGATGAGCCGTATTACGTACTTCTCCGAGCAGGAAGGCCGTGAGGTGGCTGCCCGCCTTCGTGAAGAGAAAATCCCCTCGGATGTTCTGCATTTCGACACCGGATGGTTTGAAACCGACTGGCGCTGCGATTACCAGTTTTCTAAATCTCGCTTTCAGGATCCGGAGAAAATGATTGCAGATCTGAAAAATCAGGGTTTCCACATTTCACTTTGGCAACTTCCCTATTTCGTACCTAAGAACAATCTTTACAATGAGATCATTGAAAAGGGCTATATGTAAAAGATGCGAAAGGAAACACGCCCTATGAGGATGCTACACTCGATTTTTCAAACCCTAACACGGTTGATTGGTACCAGGAAAAAATCGGTAACCTGCTGAAGATGGGCGTTGGCGCCATCAAAGTCGATTTTGGCGAAGCAGCACCGGCTACCGGTATCTATGCCTCAGGCCAAACGGGATTTTATGAACATAACCTATATCCGTTGCGCTATAATAAAGCAGTTGCGGATGTTACAAGGAAGGTAAACGGGGAAAATATCATCTGGGCGCGCAGTGCATGGGCCGGGAGTCAGCGTTTTCCCCTGCACTGGGGAGGAGACGCAGCCAACTCGGATGATGCCATGCAGGCAGAGTTGCGTGGCGGCTTATCTTTCGGTCTCAGTGGCTTCTCATTCTGGAGTCACGATATTGGCGGCTTTGTGAACCCTACGCCCGAGGATATATACCGCCGATGGCTTCCTTTCGGGATGCTGTCATCACACAGCCGTTGCCATGGTGCACCTCCAAAGGAACCCTGGGAATACGGCGAAGATTTTAATAACTATTTCAGGACTGTTGATAACATGAAATATATTCTGATGCCTTACATCTATGCTCAGGCAAAAGAATGCACGGAGAAAGGACTTCCAATGGTGCGCGCTCTCTTTATTGAATTTCCTGATGATCCTGGCGCATGGCTTGTCGACAATGAATACATGTTCGGCTCGGATATGCTCGTAGCACCAATGTTCGAGGATGTGCCGGAACGGGATGTATACCTCCCCGGGGGCGACTGGATTGACTACCAAACCGGCGAAGTTTATCATAAGGGATGGAACCGGCTGAAAGCCGGTGAGATCGAAGCGGTTATCCTCGTAAGAGAAGGAGCCGTTATTCCACAAATAAAACTGGCACAATCGACCATGGATATGGACTGGTCGAAACTGGATCTTGTCGTTTATGCAAAGACGAGTCAGAATGCCAAAGGAAAAATTTGCCTGCCGTCTGATAATGTGTTACATCCTCTGACAATGGTGAAGAAAAACGGGTTCTTTAATCTTGAAAAAGACCCCTTTGCCGGGAAGGTGAAATTTAAAACAAGGATTTTTCCCGGGAAATAAATATGGCTTAGTGTCTTATGTCGGTTTTAGATACCATTGACAGATCATGATCATCATCGCCAGATTATTCAGGCTGCTTTTCGCTTTAACGTTTACACGCAAGTATTATTTTGGTCTCTATAAAAGGTTTTTCAGACCGTATAATATTTTCAGGGGCGTAAGCAGCACATCCCAATATCTTGGCCGATTCAGGATGAGAGTTGATCTCGATGAGTGGATCCAGCAGAATATATTTTTTTTTGGAGTGTATGATGAAGCAGGTATCCGTCTTGTGAAGTCAGTGCTTAGTGAGGGAGATGTTTTTCTCGACATTGGGGCGAATGTGGGTTGTTTTACTCTTGTAGCTTCCGAAGCAACAGGAAGGAAGGGTAAAGTTATTGCCTTCGAAGCAGTGAGAAGAGTGGCTGACCGCCTGGAGGAGAATATTGGTTTGAACGGGCTGGAAAATGTCAGTGTCGTCAGGAAAGCAGTCTATGACAGAGAAACACTTCTCCGGTTTTATATTGCCAGTCAGGAAAATCTAGGGATGTCCAGTATTTTTCATCATGATACTGAATCCGGGGTTATTGAGAATGTTCCGGCGATTGATCTTGACCACTTTTTGAAGGATTACATGCTTGATGGGATCAAAATGATTAAAATTGATGTCGAAGGTGCTGAAATTTTTGCACTTCGGGGAATGAAAGAAACAATAAAGCGGTTCAAACCATTGATTCTGGTTGAGGTTTCTCCTCAGGTAACAAAAGAATTTTCAGACCGCAAGCTGGTATTCGATTTTTTCAGTGGATATAGACTATAACTGTATGATACTGGATCCTTCGGGAGAATTAATGGATTCACCTGTTGAAACCCGGGACCTGTATACAAATTTTGTGTTTGTTCCAATTTGAGCTGCATTCCTAATTTTATTCTGTTCCGGTTTGTCTCTCTCCGGGGGTACTTAGGTAGTCATTCGTTTCATTGGCAAAATCTGAGTCTACCTGATTTCTCATAACAACTACTCGCCTTCACGATTGTTATTACACAAAATTCGTCCATTATAAAAGATTTTGTACTATGATAGCTGCAGAGAATCTAACTGTTTCCTCCCAGGATAAGCTGGTTGTGGTGTGGTCAAGTGCTGACCCGGAAGTTGCAATGAGTATGGTTTTTATGTACACACATGCAGCAAAACGAAACAAATGGTTTGAAAACGTCACACTGGTTATTTGGGGTCCGTCTGCAAAGCTGATTACCCAGAATGATAAGTTAAGTGCGAAAGTCAGGAGTATGCAGGAAGATGGGGTCGTTGTCGAAGCCTGCATTACCTGTGCTAATATGTTCGGCGTAGCTGGCCGGCTGACGGAAATGGGCTTTGATGTAAGGTCGATGGGAGAACCTCTTTCCAATTATCTTAAAAGCGGAGCAAAGGTCATCTCATTTTAGAATTTGGAAATGTATTACGATCAGGCCCTTAATGGAAATATTCACAAGCCATCGGCAATTTTCGGTCCATCAGGCAGCACTATGCCTGTGATTTTGCCTTAAATTTTATTGCATCTTCGGGATATTCAGACCGGTCTTCTCATCTGCTTTACCGGAATGCCCCTTTGTCCTGTACCTGTTATTTCAGCGATGAGTTTTAGATTCTCCACCTCTATTTGTAGCTTGCTGATAATGAGAAGAATGTAATTTAGAACGGGATATGTAAAAGGACAACGATGACATCTTAAAACTGAATTCTCACCAGCAGTCTAAACCAAATGACCGCTGATGTGTTATACCTTGGACCGTGAGCTAAACAGATCATTTTTGAAGAAGTTTCCGGGATTACAAACAAAAGATATGAGAATTGTCCTTTTTCACTCGCTTGAAGTATGCAACTGTTGCTGTCCCTGGTTCTCAATGGTGAGGGGCAATCGCAGTCTGGTGTCTTAAACAAAAATGACATTTTTTATTTATACAGCCCTTCACGATTGTGAGGGGTTTTTTTTTAACCAAACCATATCGTATGGAAGATGAATTCCAAGATCAACGTTTTTTGATAACATTATCGCCGGGTCATTTCGTTGAATTCCTTCCGGTTGCCATAGGGTACAGCTTTACAGCAACGATTTATACCAGGAAATTCAAATTTACCATTACCGGGTGTTCCGGAGGATGCTTCTGTTGTTGCAGTGATTGGTGATGAAGCTTTCAAATTCTTGTAATCTGCACCGATCGTGTGAAGGTTTTGCACAGACCGGCCACATAGTAATAATCATATTCATATAAAATAGTAAGGTTATGTCAGGTATATATAATAACATCACTGAAACCATAGGGAATACACCCCTGGTACGGATCAATCAAATTAATAAAACTAAAGCTACTGTTATTGCCAAGCTGGAATCGTTCAACCCCGGTGGATCGGTAAAAGACCGGATTGCATTGTCAATGATAAATGATGCTGAGCGGCGTGGCTTGCTTAAACCGGGTACCGTCATCATTGAGCCGACCAGTGGGAATACGGGCATTGGTCTCGCCATGGTAAGTGCCGCAAAAGGCTACAGGCTAATCTTAACCATGCCTGAAAGCATGAGCGTGGAGCGTCGTAAAATTATTGACGTTTTTGGGGCAGAGATAGTCCTTACACCGGCCGGGGAAGGTATGAAAGGTGCTATTGCCAGGGCACTTGAAATTGCCGGAGAAATCCCTGATCATTTTATTCCTCAGCAGTTTAAAAATCCTGCGAATCCACAGATACACCGTGATACAACGGCAGAGGAAATCTGGAAAGACACCGGCGGGACGATTGATATACTTGTTGCCGGAGTTGGTACAGGCGGAACAATAACTGGAGTTTCGGAAGCATTGAAAAAAAAGAAAGCTTCCCTGAAATCGTATGCGGTTGAACCAGAAGGCTCACCTGTATTGTCTGGTGGCAATCCGGGCCCGCATAAAATCCAGGGTATTGGTGCCGGATTTATCCCGGAGGTACTGAATACCAAGACCTATGACGGGGTGATCAAAGTTACGGCCGAAGAAGCAGTGGCAACTGCAAGATCTTTGGCTTCGAAAGAAGGAATCTTTGTTGGCATTTCAGGCGGAGCAGCCCTTTATGCAGCATTATCGGTTGCTGATATTCCGGAAAATGCAGGTAAAATTGTCGTGGTCATCCTTCCTGATACAGGTGAACGGTATCTCAGTACAATCTTATTTGAGTGATGCCATCATAATGTTCTGACCTCAGCTTATTCCAAATGATATACCTGCATGTTAAGAATAATTGACGTGCATATCGGGAAATGAATATTGTGCAGAATTTGCAATCTCAGAAAAAAAATGTGACATTTAAGCGAGAAACATTGCTTGCCAGACTTCCGTTGAATGGTTAGGTTTTTTCCGGGATTGAATTATACACGCCTGACCGGGGTGAGGGAAGTTGTTTAAAAGGCGTTAAATAGCAAGACGTTGATAAACAAACATCTATTGTTATTGTTTCATTTTCAAACAACTAATTCCAATTACCATGAAACGAAGACATTTTCTGAAGTATAGCCTTGCGGGTGCAGCTCTTTTGTCCTCTTTTCCCTATCATCTTTATGCCGGCAGCCAACGAAAATACGTTTCCGATATCGTGCCTCTCGGTAATACAGGTATTAAGATGTCGAGGATGGCTATGGGAACGGGAACTAACGGATACGCAAAAAGTTCAAACCAAACCCGTCAGTTGGGTATTAAAGGGCTTTCAGACATGTTGAGAGCGGCCTTTGATGAAGGGATCAATTTCTGGGATTCTGCAGATCAGTATGGCTCTCACCCGCATATGAAGGAAGCTTTAAAAAAGGTGCCACGGGAAAAGGTTGTGATACTAACAAAGTCTCATGCATCAACTTACGAAGAAATGAATGCGGATATAGACAGATTCAGGAAAGAAATTGATACCGACTTTCTTGATATTGTTCTCCTTCATGCCATCACAAATCCAAACTGGAATAAGGATTTACGTGGGGCCATGGATGCACTGGATGATGCCAGAGCAAAGGGTATTGTAAGAGCACAGGGCATTTCCTGTCACTCATTGGGAGCATTGGAGACTGCAGCCGAAGAACCCTGGGTGCAGGTTGACCTGGCAAGATTCAATCCCGGAGGCGCCTATATGGATTCCGATGTTCCGACCGTCACCTCGGTACTTAGCAGGATGAAGAAAAACGGTAAAGCCATCATTGGTATGAAGGTCTATGGCGCAGGAAAACTTGTCGACCATAAGGATGAGTGTCTTGAGTTCCATACCGGGCATGATTTTCTTGATTGTTTTACCCTGGGCATTGAAAACTATGAACAACTGAAAGATATTCAGAAAAGGTTTCCGGAAGCCAGTGTTAGAGGATAGGAGAGAGGATGGGTAGTCGGTAGTCGGTAGTCGGTAGTCGGTAGTCGGTAGTCGGTAGTCGTAATCGGTAGTCGGTAATCGGAAGTGGGTAGCAGCAGGCTTTATTTACTTTTTCCCTCTCAAACCGGTTTTAAGCATTACGAGGTTAATCTCTTCCCGCGTAACGAGGCATCCATACCGAAGCTTCTCCAGTATGGGTGTAATGATATCAAGGAATTTGTCGATTTTGTCTGATGTATCGGCGATCTCCACAACCATCGGCAGCTTCTCGGTCAATTCCCAGAATTTTGTAGAATGGATCTCACTACTGGAGCCGTATCCCATCACACCACGTACTACCGTAGCGCCGGAAATACCTTGCCGTTTGGCCATGTATACCAGGACTTCATACAAGGGTGAATATTTGAATTTATCGGTGGAACTGATGTAGATCCTGATCCTGCTTATTTTTTTTTGCGCATTCATTTTTTCGAAGATTTAACGGACCTGAATTTCAGTATTGCGCCCTTTTTTTATATTTCTTAGTGAATTTACAGTTTTCAGATAACTTTTGACAGTAACAAACCCAGAAATGTAAATATCAGGCCGATCACAAGACTTGCCCCGGTGTAACTGAAGAAAAATACATATTGCCCGTCACGCAAGAGAGCAATATTTTCATACGAAAAGGTTGAGAATGTGGTGAAACCTCCGCAAAAGCCTGTGGTAAGGAACAGACGCCAGGCGGGTGACAGGTCTGAGTATTTCATGAATGTTCCGTAAAAAAGACCGATAAGAAAACAACCGGCGACATTAACGATCAGTGTACCAAGGGGAAAGGACGAGCCGGCAAGAATTTGAAAATACCGGGAAAGATAAAACCGGCCAACACTTCCTATAAATCCTCCTGTACCTACAGCAAGAATGACTTTTAGCATTTTCAGTGACAGTTTATCTGTAACATCTGTTTACAGGAGTCATCAGTCGGTTCGGACGGTTTAAGGCAGACCCCATTGCCGGTATGCAAAGATAAAAAAGTTTTTGAACCTGTAAGTTTTCACAGACTGTATCGGATCGAAGGTTGCAATATCAGATCAATGATCGTTCTGCTGATTTAGAAAAACGGTCACCGGTCCCAGGTCATAATTGCGTGGGAACACCACATCGATGTCACCATCGCCGTCCACATCTCCGACATTGGCCCCATAACATCCTTTTTCGCTCAATACCTGTGGATGCCAGTATCTGCCACTACCAGAATTGTAGTATATGATCACTGGATGAGGATCCTCGACATTATCGCCCCCGAAGATCAATCGTCCTGTCATTATGTCAAGGTTACCGTCAGCATTAAAATCTGCAAGACGTAAGGAATGAAGATGATCTAAATTGCTGATTATGTGAGCCTGCCAATGTGAGCTTGTATCGGGCATACCCGGATTCTCAAACCAGGTAAGCGGGTGCCCGTACTGTTCAGATTCACTAATTACGATATCATTCAATCCGTCATTATTAATATCTCCGGCGGCTACTCTTGTATTGTTATCCATCCATTGTCCCTTTTCACCGGTTTTCTGGGTATACCATGACTTGTCGTAATCATGTTTTGTCCAGTTACCGTTCTCATTTTCCAACCACATGCCGTTAATAGCGATATCATTATCCCCGTCATTGTCAAGGTCGGCAATAGCGAGACCGTCAAAGGGAGGCAGCTGGATTTCAGTATGATTCCAACCGTCGGCTGTTTGTATATAAAGATGTATTTTTCTGTCATCCGTCCTTACAATGACGTCATTTCTGCCATCGCCGTTCAGGTCGCCGGTTTCAATGTCTTTTGCATAGCACATCCTGCCGAGGTCCTTACGTTTCCATGTCAGAATTTGTTCTTCCCGGATTATAGAATACGAACAGCGTACTGTTCCCGTTTGAATCGATACCGTCCAGATCTTCGAGTCCAATAATATCGGGGAAATTATCTTGATCGATCGTTGTAACAGCCATCCCGCAGGAACGATAGTTGATGGAGGCAATTTCCGTCTTTTCAAATGAGGGACCTTTTATCCAGCAGAGATTCTTGAAATTGTCCCTGTCGTCCCCTTTCTCATCAACATAATCAGAAACCATTACAATATCATTGATTCCGTCCTGGTCGACATCACAAATTTTGGGATGCAGGGAACATGATTTTTCGATTTCAACCGATTTAAACGAAGGCATACTCTGGGTATGGGCTATTTTGGGCATAGATATCGAACACACCAGTATCAAAAGGATTTTATTATATTTCATTGTGTAATTATTTTTGGACTGAAAGATGTTAAGTCAACCCGTTTCATGAAGGATTAAACAACTTTCTCTACCAACAGTTTAATGCCTTCCTGCACGGTTTTGGTCCAGCTAGAAAACGAGCGGATTCCGGTCAATGAAAATATTACCAACTTCTCAGAAGTGATCCCTCTATAACGTGGAATTCAGATATTAAGGCCTGATAATTCAAATTAAAATATTATATTACGGAGAGCATTTTTTTGTCATTCAGATTTGCTTTGCTATGGTTGATTACTTCTCAGACGTTGACATTATAAAATTCCTGACCTACATTTTTGCATTCGGATTGGTATCGGTGGCATCGGGACGTATTGCAGAAATATTTAAAAAGATCAGGCTTCCGCTGATTACAGGTTTGCTGCTAATCGGTATTATCGCCGGACCCGACATGTTGGGAATGATTGATCATGAGGCTATCCCAAAGTTACGGTTTATCAATGACATCTCCCTGGCATTTATAGCCCTGGCTGTTGGTGCGGAACTGTACATCAGGGAACTTCGAAGCAGAATCAGAAGCATAACGTGGATGACAGCCAGCCAGCTGGTAATTACATTTATGGCAGGCTTTGCAGCAGTCTGGTTCCTCGCCGGTCTTTTGCCCTTCATGTCGGGGATGGGAGAGGCAACCCATGTGGCCATTTCACTTTTTGCCGGGACCATTTTTGTGGCAAGGTCGCCAGCTTCAGCCATTGCAATTGTGAATGAGGTAAGGGCGCATGGCCCCTACACACAAACAGCACTGGGAGTAACCGTTCTAAAGGATTTCCTGGTGATTATCCTTTTTTCTGTCGTTTTTACTGTCTCGGGATCATTGATCAGGGGCGAAAATCTGGGATTTGGATTTCTTCTGCTGCTTATCGCTGAACTGGGTCTTTCTCTTTTGCTCGGCCTCATTTTATGGAAGTTACTGGCTCTGATTCTGAAAATTCCGGGAAAAACAGGTCTTAAAAGTTTACTCATTCCGGCGGCAGGATATTCTATTTACCTGATCTCTTATTTGTTACGTGATCTGTCAATGAAGTACATGGATGAGGAGCTCTATATAGAGCCATTGCTATCATGCATTATTGCCAGTTTCGCACTCACTAATTATAGCAAATACAGGCCTGATTTTATACGAATTATAGAACAAACCGGGCCTCATATCTATGTGGTCTTTTTCACCTTTACAGGAGCATCTCTTGCCATTGGGGTACTAAGCCGGGTTTGGGATATAGCTCTTTTGCTATTTCTCGTCCGGATTATTTCACTTGTGATTGCGGGTTTCGTTGGAGGGACCATTGCTGGTGATCCGCCAAAGCTTAACCGGATTGCCTGGATGCCTTATGTAACCCAGGCTGGTGTAGGCCTTGGCCTTGCTACAATTATCTCCTCCGAATATCCAACATGGGGCCCGGGGTTTGCCACCATGATTATTGCTGTCATTGTCCTGAATCAGATCATTGGACCACCCTTCTTTAAATGGGCTATTAATATCGCCGGAGAAACCCATAAAAAGGGAGATGCAGCGGCAAGTGCACAGCAACGGATCCTTATTTTCGGCCTTGAGAGCCAGTCCATCGCTCTTGCCAAACAGCTGAAACATCATCAGTGGAAAGTAAGCATAGCTTCCCAGAACATTGATAACAGCTTCAGGGTAGAAAAGGGAATAAAAGTAACATTGTTTGATGAGATCAGTGTTGACAACCTTCGTGAATTAAATGCCTGGAATGTTAATACCATCGTTTGCCTGCTTTCTGACGAGGAGAATTACCAGATCTGTGAACTTGCATATGAACATTTTGGGACTAAAAATCTTATAGCACGACTTCAGGATCGGGACAATTACCGAAAATTCCGGGAGCTGGGTGTGCAGGTCATGGAGCCGGCAACGGCCATGGTGTCCCTTCTTGAACACTATGTCAGGTCCCCACTGGCCGTGTCGTTGTTGATGGGTGAAGGAGACAGGCAGGATACGATCGATGTTGAAGTTATTAACCCGGATATTCACGGGCTGACACTTCGTGATCTGCGGTTGCCAACTGATGTCATTATCCTGTCCGTCACACGTGGTGAACAAATGATCATTTCACACGGATATACGCGACTCCGGCTCGGTGACATTGTGACGCTTGTTGGATCGCCGCTCGGTCTTGAGAATGTAAAACTCCGGGTACAGGGATATTAATACCTTTTTAACCTAAAAAGCTTTTTATACCCGGAAAATGCGTTAAAAACCATTATTTTTGGCAGAAAACAGGACATATGACCAGCGAAGGCCCTAAAAAACTGGCAAGTTTTCATCAACTACATGTCGAAATCATCAGAGAGGCAGACGAAGAATTGCTTCAGCACCTTCAGGATACCATTCTGGGAACTCCCGGCGGACTGCAGTATCAGCATACCAAAATAACCCAAAAGCTCCGTCATATCAGGAGTATTTACTTTATGCTTCTTAAAAAGTCGGGGCATTTAATCGGTTCAGTAGGACTTGTTGACCGGGAAACGGCTTGTGGATGCGAAGTATACAAATCGTGGTATGTGAGGTACTTTTCAATCAGAGCCCCGCTACGCGATAGAAAATACAAGCCGGGAAAGTCAGTGAACGACGCCAGCCGAAGTGCTGGTCTGCTTTATTCGGTAGCACAACCCTATTTCGAACAACCCGGATTACTTGATCATACAGAATCCCAACACAATCCCGCATTGCTGTATGCTTATATCGAAAAGGCGAACTTCAGGTCCTTGCGATTCAGTACCGATATGGGACTGGAGTTAGTCCGCAGTTTTACTACTATACTTTTCAGCAGGCTACGATTGAAAAGCAGGCCGGGAGTTGTGCTTGCTGAACCTGGCTTATATCCGGCCATCATGGATAAACTGAAAGCCTTTTATGCGCGGCATTCCATGTTTTATAGCGGGAATATTTTCATGGACGGTAACTATTTTATATTTCAGCGGGAGGGAAAAATGGTTGGGGGACTGCAGGTTCATCCTGATGCCTGGAAAATTGCCGGAAGGGGAGGGCTTGCAGGAAAATTTCTTCTTGACATTCTCCCTCGCATACCCGGGGTAAGAAAAATTTTTGATCCGATGCATTTTCGGTTTTTGGCTATTGAAGGAATATGGTTTAATGAGGGCTGTGAAGATTGTCTGGAGCCCTTACTTGAATCTGTATGTTCGTATTTCGAAACACATATAGCGATGATGTGGTTCGATACCGAATGTCCTGCATTACTGGCATTCCGCAGATTTGTAAATACCGGCATCTTTGGGAAGATGGTAAGATCAACAGAAGCCGGGATCAGGGTGAGGTTTTATGAATTCAGCCGGGATCAGGCTGAAGAATTTAAAAAACGGCCGGCGTATCTTTCAGCCTACGATATGATTTAGAGAAATTTTCAAATTTTCATCAAAATAGGACTCAACCTTTGAAGTAGTTCATAACTTTTCATCAAAAAGTGGAAAATGGGACGCTGAGATTTGAGGGGTGAAAGTCATTAAGGGTCGGTCGGTTGGTCGGCGGGGGTGGGCCCCACCATACCGAAGCTCCTTTAAAACAACGAAGCCCCTTCTCATGTCATCTGGTGACCTGCCTCCCCTGAAACTTCGACAGACACGGTTTGAATTAAGAGAACCTCACAACTCACTCCCCCGCTCCTTCAATCTCCTTCAATTTTCCAAAAAATGCCTTCTTCCGTTCACTACCGATGGTCCAGTCTACAGGTACACTCTGGAACCCTTCATGATAGCCTTCACCCTTCATCCTGAAGTCGAAAAATCCCCATGATGCCCCGGCCTTGAAGGCTTCAATCATGTTGTTATCCTCCTTATCAAAGTCGAAGTGATCATCTTCATTAAAAATAATGGGCATTGGGTGGTATTCGTCCAGCAACCTTGTCTGTGCAACCATTTCAGCAATTCGGGCGGGATCCTTCACCCCGTTACCGTGAAGAAGGATGATGTCTGAAGCTTTGACAACATTGGGAGACGGCAGGGTGTTGCCATTGAATGAAGCACCTACGGGGTAACGAATACCTGACTCAGCGCTGAAATCCTGGGCCAGCCTGATGAGTTCATCAATTCTTCCCGCCTGAATAATGGGGCTTTCATAACTCTTATTATTACATTCATTGGCGATCTCAATAATAATATTGGAGTACTTCCTTTCAGCCAGCCAGCGGATAGTATTGCGAACGGCGGACTTTATGGCTTCTTCACCCATCACATGCTCATCCTGTCCAAAATAAAAGATACCGAGAATGGTGACCATGCCCAGTTGATCGGACTTATCCAGGATTTTTTCGAGACGCATCATGTAATCTTCCCTGAGATTTCCGGAAGAATCAATGGCTGAATTATACCAGGGCTGAAAAGATGAATAACCCTGTGGGCTTCCGCCCTGAAGATTGATCGTAAATCCGAGAAGTCCCTGCTCCCTCCAGGAATCCATCGCTGAAACGAATTCCCTGGTATTTCGTTCGGGGTCCCAGACATGGCTATCAGGATACACCCACATACCAGCTGTTTCCGGGTTTAGATCGTCAAAAATACCCTGTACCATACGGCTGTTTGGCAGGAGACCTTCCATTTCAATGCCGTTCCATATTTTTCCTTTCAGCGTAGGGACATCATTAATGAGTACCTTTTCGCCTTCAATGGTGAGCTTCGTCCTTCGTGTTTCGCCGGTGGTGTTCCCGGTCGATGTTCCGGATCTGGAAGTACACGATATCAGGACCAGTAGTGTTGAAATCAAATATGGAAATAGTCTCATTATCATATCTGTAAATTATTTTGTTTTACTAACCCATTTTGCTGCACGTCTCAGTATCTCCTGGTATTCCGCCGGGTGATATGAATCTGCGCTATGACCGAGAAGGGACTGAAAAACTCTCGCCTTACCGTAACAATAAGCCCATGCCAGTGGCTCATCCCGGTCCGACACTTTTGAATGCGCTGTCATCAATGGCTTAAGATTCATATCCCCGACCTGGTTAAAATATAACTCGTCATGTGTGGTGAAAGAATTGATCTGGTTTGTGATAACATGTGCATTATTTGAAATACTGACCAGGAACTCACCATACGGGTCATGCGTACTCAGACTGTCCTGATCCCATACCCGCCGGACGATGTTTCTGTATTCTGGCCAGTCTGATGCTGATGCACCAGGAAGCGATCGGTGAAAGGCCCCATTTGAAAAATGCAGCACAAGTAATCCGCCCCCATCATGCAAAAATGACAGAAATCCGGCCTTTGCATATTCACTCAGACCCTTGGGATCTTCCCAGTTGCAATAGTTCAGGACAATGAAATCGTAATCTTTAGTCGTTATATCCTTCAGAATTTCCGGGTCTGTCGAAACATCGATAATGCTGAGAGAATCTCTTTCCAATATAGCTTTTATTACCGGTGTGGTCTCTTTCCAACGGTGGGCAGGATGATCATTACCAGTGATGAGCAAGCCTCTCAGAGGCTGACTTTCAACTCGGTTACAAGCTGTAATGGTCAAAAGAATGACAGGGATCATGAACAGGATGTTTTTCATAGGGTTTACTCAGATGGTTATATAAGTAAAAATACATTTAACCCTCATCTTTCTGAAATTTTTTATCTATTTTCGATCAAACCTCATACTCTTTAAAAGATGAAAGACATAGAAACCACGACAATCAAGGGATTTGTAATCAAAAAGGCAAGACTCGGTGATTCCGGTCTTATTCTGGATTTTATCAGTAAGCTTGCAGAATATGAAAAACTCAGCCATCAGCTTATAGCCACCACCGGTGATCTCGATAAATATCTTTTTAGTGAAGATGCGGTTGCTGAAGTCATCATAGGATATTACAATGATAAACCCGCAGGATTTGCCCTGTTCTTTCATAATTTCTCCACTTTCCTGGGAAAGCCAGGGATTTACCTTGAAGATCTTTTTGTCCTTGAGGAATTCAGGGGACAGGGTTTTGGGAAAAAATTGCTGACCTATCTGGCCTCCCTTGCGGTTGAAAGGAATTGTGGAAGGCTGGAGTGGGCAGTCCTGGACTGGAATGAACCATCCATTCAGTTTTACAAATCACTCGGTGCAAACATTATGAATGAATGGCTGATCAACAGGCTTACCGGGGAAACTTTGAATGAGGTTGCTTTATTATATAAAAATTAATCTCACCGCTGAAAACCTGATGTGAATTTCTGTTGGAGTGTTCCGGGACCTTACTTTATCCGGATTATCACATTGGCTTATCTTTGTCTTGCCATATATTTTCCACTATACATGGATTCAAACCTCGCATTCGTGGATAAATGCAATGAATTTGAAGAATTCCCCGCCGGAACTGAACCATTTTAAAGTAAAATATTTGTAATTTTGTAATTCATTAATCGTATTGCCCGATGAAAATTGTCCGGTCATATCTTTTTCCGGTCCTGTTGATAACCTGCTAGGGTATTCAATGGGCAGGAGTTTACCATACTCCATGTCAACACAATTTTCACTTCTTAAATCTCATCATTATGTCGGGCAAAAAATTCCAGAATTCAGGTATACTGTACTTATATTACTCACTTCGTAAATCAGGCATTTGGAAGGACCTTCGTGAGGCACTTGCCGGAAATGACCGTGATTTCACCGATATAAAATTAAGCAGGGCAATTTTGATCCTCGCTATCCCCATGGTTTTGGAGATGATCATGGAGTCGGTTTTTGCAGTTGTGGATATTTATTTCGTTTCCAGGCTGGGGGCCGAGGCTGTGGCGACTGTGGGCATAACTGAGTCATTGCTGACCTTGGTATACGCCATTGGTTTTGGTCTGAGTATCTCAACCACAGCACTTGTATCTCGAAGGATCGGGGAAAAGCATAACGAAAGAGCGGCTTTTACAGCAGTACAGGCGATACTCACAGGACTTTTTCTGTCGTTACTGATCGCCGTCCCCGGTTTCATCTTCCCATCGGAACTATTGAAATTGATGGGATCGTCTGACAGTATGGTTACGGGAAATTATCTCTACCCGATGATCCTCCTTGGATCGAATGGTATCATTATGCTTTTATTCATTATCAATGCGGTGTTCAGGAGTTCCGGTGATGCAGCGCTGTCATTGCGCGTTCTTGTTCTTGCGAATGTCCTGAATATGATACTTGATCCATGCATGATATTTGGACTGGGACCTTTTCCCGAGATGGGTATTGCAGGTGCTGCCATTGCCACAACAACAGGTAGGGGGATTGCCGTGTTGTATCAGTTTTACCTATTGGGGAAAGGAAATGGAAGGATAAAGATTTATGCCCGACACTTCCGGCTATCGTACCGGATCATTGCCAAACTGATAAAACTGTCACTTGGTGGTATTGGTCAGTCCATCATCACAACCTCAAGTTGGATCGGCATGGTAAGGATCATCGCCATTTTCGGAAGTGAGGTGTTGGCCGGATATACGATTGCCATACGGATCGTAATCTTCGCATTACTGCCATCATGGGGTCTGGCCAATGCTGCAGCAACACTCGTAGGACAAAACCTGGGTGCAAACAAACCTGATCGTGCAGAGAAATCGGTATGGGTGGCAAGTTTTGTGAACATGGCTCTGCTTGGTGCCCTGTCGCTGGTTATGATAACCAGAACTGCAGATTTTATCGGATTCTTTACTACCGAAGCCGGTGTCCTGGATTCGGGAATCGTTTGCCTGAGGATGATCAGTTTCGGTTTCCTGTTCTATGCATTGGGCATGGTTATGATCCAGGCATTTAATGGTGCTGGTGATACCAGTACACCAACATGGATGAACTTCCTCTGCTTCTGGATACTTGAAATTCCACTTGCCTGGATTTTGGCAATAGTGGCTGATTTTGGTGAATCTGGCGTTTATTTGTCGATTATCATTGCAGAGTCTTCGCTCGCCATATTGGCGATGATCATGTTTAAAAAAGGGAAATGGAAATCCAGAAAGGTTTAGCCGGCAGTAGGGAGTGGTTTGGTGAATTGGTGATCCTCCTTCGCTGAAGCTACGGAGGACGCGGTTTGGTGAATTGGTGAATTGAAGTGTGATTTAAAGGACATCTCTCACTCCATCACTTGTTATTTAGTGATCCTCCTTCGCTGAAGCTACGGAGGACGCGGTTTGGTGAATTGGTGAATTGAAGTGTGATTTAAAGGACATCTCTCACTCCATCACTTGTTATTTAGTGATCCTCCTTCGCTGAAGCTACGGAGGACGCGGTTTGGTGATTTAGTGAATTGAAGAGTGAATTATTGATCACCCTACGCTGGAGCTTCGGCAGACGCGGTTTGTTGAATTGAAGAGTGAAAATTTTTAAAGTATCCTCATCCTAACTTCCTAACTTCCTAACTTCCTAACTTCCTAACTCCCTAACTCCCTAACTCCCTAACTTCCTAACTTCATAGCTCCATAACTCCTCTAATCAATATTCTCCTGTACAAAAAGCTCCCGGCTGTCAAGGTCCATCCCCAGCAATTTTCCGTATCCCGGCAGATCTTTGTAGACACAGCCCGCATCCAGGTTGATCATTTTCCCGGCATTGTTTCGGATGTTCTTGCTAATACTTACATACGGCATGGGTGTATGCCCGTGGATAATGGTTTTATTTCCAATCCTATCGCCTTCATATTGGCCATCTCTCGACCAAAGCATGGCCTGCCGATCATCAAATACGTCATTATGGTGAAAATTGAGACCAGCATGGACGAGGATAAAATCATCCAGAACGTAGTAAATTGTCAGGTTTGAAATGAAATGAATGCAGCGCTCGGGGATGAGCGACAGCGCTTCATAATCAAACAGCATCGGTTCAGGAATGTCGAAACTTTTCAGTGTTTCTTCTGCACCGTTGTTGAACCAGACTTGCAAAAAGTTTTCATCGGTGATGGCCTTAATAAATAAATCTTCATGGTTGCCCATCAGCGGTTTTATCAGGAAACCCTGCCATTTGAGCTGGATCAGGTACTCAATCACCTGCCGTGCCCGCGGTCCGCGATCAATATAGTCGCCCAGCAAATAAATTTCATCCTCGTGGTTGATGACAATCTTTTCCTCCAAAAGCCTGCGCAGGGTCATATAGCACCCATGTACATCTCCTATGGCGATTTTACGGCTCACATTCTGTGTTTTTTTCCGGAAAACCTGAAGGTCTTTATCTTATGCTACATATGGGAAATGCAATCCTACTTTTTACTGACCCTGACATCATCCGGGATGGTTATGAAATTCATGGATAATTTACCCAAAATATTCCATCCGTGCCATATGTTTTTAAGCAACCACTGCATGGAATGTCCGGAAGGGAACATGGATTCACTGAATGGTATGGTTTAGACCCTGGTTGAAGAATCTTCATTTCTATTCTGAAGATGTCTATTCGGTTTGTGAGGACTTCATTGCTTTATTTAGTCCAAATGCACAGCTTTTTCCCCTGCCCTGATGGCAACTTTGAGCCTGTTCTCGGGTGGGGGAAGCGGACAGGTTGCAAAGGGACTGAAAGCGCAGGGCGGATTATATGCTTTATTGAAGTCGATGATCACCATATTCTGCCTGTCAGGCTTCTTTGTGTACAGGAATCGGCCGGCAGCATAAGTTTCGTGAGCACTTGTGCCATCACCGAAAAGGATGAAAAAATTATTTCCGGATTCAAAAGGATAGATTACAACTTTCGAAGTATCTACCTTGAAAATGAGTTTTCCCGGGCATTTATAATCCTCAGTGCCACCAATCATCGTCGCTATTTTAAAGATCGTATCGTGTTTAAAAGGAATAAAGCTGGCTTGTACCCGCCATTCTAAGTTTACCGGGTAGGAGGGGATGTTTGAGAGTTCATCCAGACGGGGATGTTGGTAATTTCGTAACCTGATCCCATACTGGTCCCCACGCCGGATTACGAACCATGCAAAAGAGCCTGATTCCATCTCCGTCGGGTGGCCCGATAAATCAGTTTTCAGGTCCGTGATTCGGTCGACGATTTTATCCTCAATTGTGACATTGGCATTTTCCGCCGGGGAAAGTCTGATGACATCCCCGGATTTAATAATGGTACCAGCGAAGGCCGGAGCTCCTTCCGGGAAGATGATATCGTTTGATGAATCGGCACCAAAGCTGTTTTCCCCTTCCTTAAGGAAATATAATCCGGCCAGATTCAGCCATCCATCCCTGCTTTTCAAGTTCTCAAGTCGTTCGGTCTTCCAATGAGAAATATCCTTTTTGTAGGCTTCCGGATCGGGGGCCTTTTCGTGCTGGCTGCAACCTGCAGCGGTGAGAAAAACAAGAATACAGGCGATGAATTTGTGCATGGGCTGTGGTGGCTTTTACGATTACAAATGAATGAAAAATCCATGGATTTTGAAAGGCGGATGGGGGAAAAAGGAATGAAGGTAACTTGAGTAACAAAATACATTAGTATACTTTAAATCTAATTAGTAAATATATAAGATAAGATAAGTTTACGATACTAGTCGGATAGTATACTATTATTTATTGATAGTTGAGAGTCCTATAAATATTGAATTGTAGAGTGAGCGTCTGCAATTAAAGGGCCTGAAAAAGAAGAAAATTTTCAGACGGCCGAAAAAATGTTTTGCTAATTATTGGATTCCGTCTATATTAGCACTACTTAACAAACTAAAATTACCTATGAAAAAGCTACTTTTTCTTGTTGCAGCCGCAGCTTTCAGCGGCAGTCTTTTTGCCGGTGGTCTGCTAACAAATACCAATCAGAGTGCGTCCTGGGTAAGGATGCCATCTCAGGATGCCTCAACAGGGATTGAAGCTGTTTATTTCAATCCTGCCGGTTTGATGAAACTGACTAACGGATTGCATTTCTCTATTTCCAACCAGTTTATATCACAAAAGAAGGAAGTTGAAAATTTTTACGCTGGTCCCGGAGCTGTTTACGGACTGAATCAGTCGATGTATGAAGGTAAGGTATCAGCGCCCATTTTCCCTAGTATTTATGCTGCCTACAAGATGGATAAGCTGGCCTTCTCTTTTGGCTTTAACCCCATTGGTGGCGGTGGTGGTGCCACATTTGACAAAGGCCTGCCTTCCTTCGAGATGAGTGCTTCCGATCTGGTACCTGCGCTGGCATCCACAGGCGTCAACGCATACAATTTGAACGCATATTTTGAAGGAACATCAGTTTATTTTGGTTACCAGGCTGGCATCTCCTATAAGATTAACGACATGATATCGATTTTCGGAGGTGTTCGCTATGTTACTGCCAAAAATACATACTCCGGATACCTGAAGGACATAGAGGTCTTTAATTTCATGGGTAACAACGACTGGATGCGTGCCGACGTGATTCTAGGTAGTTTTGCTGAGTCTGCAAATAATGCAGTGGCTGCGATGCAGCCTATTATTGATGCCGGTATCGGATCGCTTACCTTTGATCAGGCTGAAGGCATGAGTTACATAGATGCAGCTACGCGTGCCCAGCTTGAAGGCGGATTATTGCAGTTTGGCATTGACCCCACCGGTTTGACATTGGAGCAGGCTCAAGGGGCATATGCTGCCACCGCAACTGGTTATGCAGCCAAGGCATCCTTGCTGGGGGACCAGGAAGCTGATGTTGAACAGACCGGAACTGGGATTACTCCCATTATCGGACTGAATATCTCTCCCAGTGAAAAGCTGAACATAGGGATCAAGTACGAGTTCGCCACGAAAATTGAACTTACTAACAAGACCACCAAAGACTTCACCACCGGTTTTACTCCAGAGGGTATCCCGGTTACGATGTTTCCTGACGGAGCTAAACTCAGAAGTGATATGCCTGCCATGTTGTCCGCAGGACTTAGATACAAAGCTTCATCACGACTCAATGTTTCACTTGGGGGACATTATTATTATGATCTCAAGGCTGATTATGGTAAAACCATGGATGGTGAATCAGTGACCAATGATAAAGTAATTGATAACAATTACTTTGAGGTTGCCGGAGGTCTGGAATATATGTTGTCACAAAAGCTCCTTGTTAGTGCAGGCTATCTACTTGCCAAAACAGGAGTGAATGACAATTACCAGAGTGATCTCAGTTACAGTCTCACCTCGAGCACTGTTGGTGTTGGTGGCAAATATTCGCTGAATGATAAGGTCGGAATTAATCTTGGTGTAGGATATACAATATATCAGGATGGTGAAAAGAATGTCGAACACAACTTTAACGGTACAATGCTGAATGCCCGCGAAACCTATTACAAAAACAACTTGTTTGTCGGCATCGGAGTTGATTTGAGTTTCTAAGATTTATGGAAGGATCAAAATACGGAAAGCTGTCTCCTTTGTAGGGGGCAGCTTTTCTATTGATCAATTCATTAGAGCACAAAATAATGGTATTACCTGTTAATCCAGCAATCCTGATTCCTTGATGTCTTCAACCAGTTGTTGGTAGTATGGTGGCTTTTCCGATGTAAGTCTGTCGATCCATTCCTTCACTTTTTTTGTATTTCCCTCTTCATGGTAGATCTGAATGATCCGGGAGAAGATCCCGGTTTCTGCAGAGAGATGTTGTCCGGAAAGAGTACCAAGAAGAGACATGTACTTCTTAAGCGCGGTTTGAAAATCGCCCGCTGCAGACAGCTTTTGAGCCTCATTCAGTTGCTCATTTAGAAGCGGATCGGTGATGACGCCAATCAGGGAAAAACAATCCTGATCACAGCCTTCCAACACATCAATGCATTGAGTCGTTTCGGGAAGTGAAGGAAATTGCAAACTGAAAGTGAGTGATTCCCCAGGATTAAGAAAATGATGTTGTTGGGGGCAGTTTGGGATATTCACCGTATTTTCCAGCAACAATTTTTCTCCATTAGGAAGCGAAATCACTGTCGCCGGATCAACACAAAAAGAGCCGTTGGTAATGAGGCTTGTAACCCTGACAACCAGCGTGGTACTGGCAGATGTGCGGCTTATTTTCAGGAGTTCCAGAGTTTGATGCGATTTGAAAGCAATATCCGGGTGGCTAATATCCTGGGAGTGAAGTGGTAGCAGGCTTATACTCATACCGAAGAATAGCAAACATTTTTTCATGGTCTCATCAATTTCTCATTTTCCTTACGTTTTAATTCACTGCTTCTGCATGATTAAAACAGGAAATTCAACAGGATATACAATCCGTTATCGCCGTCTCTCGCATCGGCGGCAATACCATAATCAACCGTAACGATAAAATTTTCATTCAGAGCAAAGTGCAGTCCCGCTCCATAGCTGAGGTGCATTTTTTCCTCAGACCCCATAGCAAGCCAGGCAATTGCATCCGGATCGTTGGTTTTGGGCAATGTATATTTTCCTGTAACCATTCCACCATCCATAAAACCCGCAAGGGCAACATAGAAGTTCTGATTTAGTACCACGGTTCTCACCATTTTCCATCGTAGCTCGACATTTCCGTATACGAAATCTTCACCAACGATGCGATTTCGTAAAATACCTCTTATTGTTTTACCACCACCTAGTCCGTCACGTGTGATACCCGGAGCTGTATTAAAAACGAATGGCAGCATATAATACGGCATATCGCCTCCGAGTTTTGCCTGATAAGAAAGCCTGTAAACAAAGTTCATAGTCTCCGGCACTATAGTAAAATACTGTCGGTGCGTTATGGCAATTCGGGAATAGCTAAGGTCCTTGTTTCCAAGGAATTTTGGTGCCAGAAGCAATTGGGCTTCGGTCCAAATCCCTTTCATCGGGTTCGCTTCATTATCTCTTGTGTCGAACACGGCTCCTACTTTCAGAAGGTTGGTGTTTCCGCCATCGGCCTCCTCAGGTGTGATCAGCCCCCATCTGATGTAATTTCCATACAGGCCACCGCCAGAGTAGGGTAGCCGGTCCTCGCCTGATTTTCCCTTGTTAAGCCTGTCGATATCGACGGTGTCTGAAACAATTCCGTAATGTGCAATACCTGCAAGCCAGTGGAAATGGCTGTCACCGATTTTTCCTTGAAAGTCTGCCTTGATCCTCAATAGCTTACGATCCATCCGGAAAAACGTTCTGGAGAGATATTCAGGGCTCTGATCATCTTCCAGCGCTGAGCTGTACCATGCATTATATCCGTTGAATCCGTAGAAATCCAGTGTCTGTTCAGTAAGGTAGCTTACCTCCGCTGAGGTTCTCACGCCGGGTATCAGGTATTCGGAATCATAAGTGAACTGATTGGTACCGCTGCCTTTCGTGGTCCTTGACCACTCGAGGTAGACCGAATGCCTGTATTTCGGGTAAATGGAGCCGTCGCCATAATCATAGAAGTTAACCAGCCCTCCATATCGAAAACCAATATCGGAATCATATGCAATAGCAGGCACAGCACCAAAAGTCCAGCCAGTTTTTGTTTTGGATGCAACTTTTTCCTTCTCCTGTGCCATGACTAAAAAGGAACTAACACAAAGTAACAGGATAAGCGTAGCTAGAATGTATTTCATACGGCTTGGTTTATCGGGAGAATTTCCTGACTGGATATACCAGCCAATAATTACCCAGGATGGAATTTAATTTTAGTACTTTATCAGGCGAACAAGTTTCTGAGAAGCAATATAAGAATATTTTTCAGATCTTGTATTTTATTCAAATTTGGTACTCAAATCGAAAAAAATATTAATTTAGAGAGTTAATCCGGTATTACTGCTTTATCTGGACCTTCTCGTGGATTTTCGAATGATAGCGGCCTGATTTTGTCCTGTAGGCCAGAAAACAATCTGACTGGTTTGAACAGGCAGGACAATAAATTTATTTGGAATGAAACAATCTACTTTTTCTCTTTACTACTTTTCCATCGGGGTTATTTTCATCATCCTTGTTCAATTACATTTGTTTTTGCCGGCAGTTATCGTTAAAGCCCTTATTATTCCGTCACTGATGTTGTATTATTTCTCCCGTGCAAAGAAATCTATCAGCATTGTTCACATTCTGATCCTTACGGGGCTGTTCTTCTCATGGCAGGGTGATATTTTACTTCAGTTTTCAAACGAAGGGCCGGAGCGCTACCTTGATTCTGACTCGTGGTTTTTACTCGGCATTATAGCATATTTTCTCACACAGGTTCTCTATGTTATCGTCTTTCTACGGCAGCGAGGGCGCAATACCATCCTGGGCAAGAGAATATATCAGTTATTTCTTGTTACTGCTTATGGCTTCCTCGTTTTGTGGCTCGTATACAATCAGCTTGGTGATTTCAGGATACCCGTAATTATATACGCTGCAGCCATACTCACCATGCTGGCATCAGCCCTGAATCGCTACGGGAAGGTAAACGGCCTCAGTTATATGCTGGTAGCCAGTGGCGCCTTACTTTTCGTATTGTCCGATTCCCTCATTGCGATAAACCATTTTTATGAAAAGATAAATTTTGCACGTATTTTTATCATGGTAACGTATGTCACTGCCCAGTACCTGATTGCTATTGGATGTTTAAGGCAGGAATTCCCCGACGAAGCAGGCTGACATATAAGAACCTGAATGATTTTCCTCGCTTTTCAAACAGGAAAGCCATAAACGATGCAACAAAACCTGCCGATGATGAAAAAATTCTTGAAGATTGTTCTTTATCTGATCCTTGCTATCGTTCTGATATTTATAGGATTGATCCTTACCGCCACACTTAGTAACTACTCCCCGGATGTACAGACCGTTGAATATCTCTCGAAAAAACCGAACCTGATTCCCTCAGGTCAGGAAGTCAATCTTCTGACATGGAACATCGGTTATTGCGGACTCGATTCGACCATGGATTTTTTTTATGACGGAGGCAAACATGTCAGGCCGGCAAAAGCAAATGTGCAGCATAGCCTTGATCAGGTGCTTTCCTTTCTGAAAAAGCATGATACGACCGAGTTTTTTCTTATTCAGGAAGTTGACCAGAATTCCAAACGAAGCTATCACATCAATGAATACGACAGTATCCGGAATGTCTTTCCTGCTTTCCTGTCCTTTTTCGGAAAAAATTATGATGTCTTTTACGTTCCGGTTCCTTTTAAGCATCCGATGGGCCCGGTCAGGTCAGGGATACAGATTCTGAGCAAGTATGATCCGGTTTCCTCAGTTCGGTGGAGTTTTCCTGGAAACTATGCCTGGCCCAAGAGCCTGTTCATGCTCGACCGTTGTTTTCTTGTTAACCGTTATAAGATGGAAGATGAAAAGGAACTCATTATTATCAACACACACAATTCAGCGTACGATGACGGCTCACTGCGAAAAATGCAGATGAATTTTTTAAAAATATTTCTTCTCGATGAATACAAAAAAGGTAATTATATTATTGTCGGAGGCGATTGGAATCAATCACCACCCTCTTTTGAGCCACGATTCAGTAAGGATGTTTTTGATGACAAGAATCGTTCCCTGGTACCCGATGACTATCTTTCACAAGACTGGACATGGGCATTTGATCCTTCCATTCCTTCCAACCGAAGCGTAAACATTCCTTACAGACAGGGTGTAACGCCTACCACGGTTATCGATTTCTTCCTTCTTTCACCAAACGTCCGGCTGCAATCAATTAACACTGTTGATCTGGGATTTGCCTCATCTGACCACCAGCCTGTAAAATTGAAAGTATACCTTTCCAACTAAATCACTGACCAATGAAAGCGTTTAAAATTATTCTCGTAAGTATCGGAGCACTACTCATCATTGCCCTGGTCGCCGGGATTATTCTGGTAAAACGAATCTCAAAGAGAGCACTGCCCGATTACAACCAGGATATAGCGCTGACGAACCTGAAGCAGGATGTGGAGGTATACCGTGACAGTACTGCCATGCCTTATGTAATTGCCACCGACGAAGCTGATCTTTACCGTTCCGTTGGTTATCTTATGGCACAGGACCGATTGTGGCAGATGGACCTTTTGCGGAGGCTCACGCAGGGTAGACTGTCTGAGCTCTTTGGAAAGGATTTCGTCAGAATCGACCAGATGTTCAGGTCACTGCATTTCAGCCAGAAGTCTGAAATGGTAATGGACAGTTGCAGTGCTGAGATTATTTCATGCCTGGATGCATATGCCGATGGAGTCAATCAGTACATTGAAGATCATGCTGTTAAATTACCTCCGGAATTTGCCATTCTTGGGTATAAACCTGAAAAGTGGGAAGCGCTTCATTCAGTTAATCTGATCGGTTACATGGCCTGGGGACTTACTATGGCGTGGAGCATGGAGATCAATCTCTACAAAATTGAACAGGGTATCGACAGCGCTCATTTTGCCGAACTCCTTCCGGATCTTTCCATGCAGCAGTCCGTGATCTTCCCTGATTTTATGAAAAAGCATGATTTGACCTTCATTTCATCCCTGGAACTCATGGACAAGGCAGTGAGGGACCTGGGTTTGCAGGTGTTTTCCGGCTCGAACAACTGGGCCGTCTCCTCCGGAAGGAGCGGGAATGACCATGCTATGATGGCAAATGATATGCATCTCGATCTGAACGCTCCAGGCATCTGGTACCAGATGCACCAACAGATACCGGGAAAACTCGATGTAAGTGGTGTTGTACTGCCCGGACAGCCTTTTGTCATTTGCGGGCATAATGAAGATGTGGCATGGGGAATGACCAATGTGATGCTTGACGATATGGATTTTTATCTTGAAACCATAAATGCGGAGGATTCAGGTAAATATCTTATCGATGGGAAATGGAAAGATCTGAAATTCGAGAAGGAGGTAATACATATTAAAGGTGGAGACTCTTCGGTCGTCTATAACCGCTTTACTCACCGGGGTCCGGTAATATCAAAATTCAAGGGTATCGACGACAAGGTGATCTCCATGCGATGGATAGGGAATGAATACAGTAATGAGATTAAATCAGTCTATAAGTTCAATCGAATGAAGAACTGGGCTGATTTCAGGGAAGCTGCCAGTACATTCAATTCCATTAGCCAGAATATTGTTTATGCTGACAAGGAGGGGAATATCGGTTTACAAACTGCTGCAGGCATACCATTGAGGGCCGGAAAGGGTATATTTGTAGTTCCCGGTGATACCTCCCTGTACGACTGGACAGGGATAGTGCCTTTTGCTGAATTGCCGTACAGCTATAATCCTGAATCAGGATATGTCGCTTCCGCAAACAACAGAACAGTAGGTGATGACTTCCCGTATTATATCAGCCGCTGGTTTGACCTGCCAAATCGGTTTGAGCGGATAAGGGAGGGCCTTATATCCACTGAAAAATTAACCTTGGATGATTTTAAAAAGATACAATCCAATCAGAGTTCAATGTGGGCACAAAAACTGGTACCTTACTTTATATCGGTGATGGCCGACAGGATCGAGGAACAGCCGGAGATGAACAAACAGGCATTTGAAATCCTAAAATCCTGGAACTTTGAAATGGGAACCGGCAGTGTTCCATCTACCATCTTTGAACAATTCTACGTGGAATTTCTTCACGCCATGTTTTACGATGAACTTAAGGAAGATTTGTACGGCAGGTTAATCGATCAGGATCTGCTTGCTGCATATCTGATAGATAAAGTCAGGCGTACGAAAAATTCTGTTTGGTTCGACAATATCGATACAAAAGACAGGGTGGAGACTGCAGGTGATATCGCTTTTGCAGCCCTTGACAGTACGATTGTAAAGCTGAAAAGCAGGTTGGGAGACGATATGTCCGGTTGGCAGTGGGGAAAAGTACACACCCTGACATTGAAACATCCCCTTGGATCAGTGAGTATTCTTGACAAAGTCTTTAAACTTAACCGTGGACCGTTTGCAGTAGGAGGAAGTTATCATACTGTGAGCGCCTATTCTTATCCACTGGATGATCTTTTTCATGTAACTCACGGATCTTCACATCGGCATATTTATATAGCCGGTGACTGGGACAAATCCCAGGTAATCCTTCCGACCGGTATCTCCGGGATACCATCAAGTCCATACTATTGCAGTCAGACCAGGGATTACCTTGATTTTGTGTACAAGACGGATTACTTCTCCGGGCAAATTGTAAAAGAATTCAAAGCATTCGAAATGAAGTTCCACCCCGATAACAGCAAACCATAAGAAACAGGTACCCGCTTTTATACGATTAAAATGTCGCTGAATACGTATCCCCGGAGACAGACTCAAACATGAAGCACTTTTCCCTTTAATGCATTTTGAAAGGTGTCTTTTCAGCGCTTATCGACAAGTGAAAATATGTGGGATTTATTTATTGTGTTTTACTGAATTGAATGCTTCGGATATCTTTTCAAGTAATAGTGCGGCCTCGATAGGTTTGGCGATATAGTCGGAACAGCCTGCCTCTAAACATTTATCCCGGTCGGATTGGAAAGCATAAGCCGTTTGTGCAATAATGGGTAAATCCGGATTTTTTTTCCGGATCTCTCGTGTGGTATCATAGCCGTTTATAACCGGAAGCTGAATATCCATGAGGATAATATCAATCTCAGGATGTAAGGATGCCATTTCGATGGCCTGCTGCCCATCAGAGGCGAACAACAGATCTACCTTTGTATCTGCCAGAATTTCTTTCAGAAAAAAAGAACTGGAGAGATCATCTTCAACGATCAGGATGGTTTTACCCTCCCATTCAAATCTTCCAAAGTAATCTTCATTCATCTATAGCCTATTGGAGTATATTACTTATTGACAGGTCATCTGAAATTCTAAGATAGTAATAATTTTATGATTCGAAGCAAGTTGCAAATAATAAATTTATATCGCTGGCGGTGAGTGTCGGGATACTACTTTTGCTAAAGTTTGCGTGTACGCGTCAATATCAGCAATGATGCTTTCACGTGCTTAAAGTAATACTATTGAACTTACGCTTTGGATGAAGAGTTACTGTGAAATATCATATCTATCGAATTAAAAGACGAATTGGATGTGTATTATAAATTAATTCAATATTTTTAACAATTCTACATTCAAAAAAGACCAGACCATGAAATACAAGTACATTCTTGGCATTGATATAGGCGGCTCAGGTATAAAAGGGGCTATTGTAAATACAAAAAAGGGAACGCTCAAAACCAAGCGGTACAGAATCCAAACACCAGATCCCGCAACACCGGGGGAGGTAGGCCAGGTAATTAAGAAGATTGTAGACCATTTTGATTGGAAAGGTCCGATTGGCGCAGGATATCCTGGTGTTGTCCAAAATGGGGTTGCCAGAACAGCCGCCAATATCGACCCATCATGGATTAATACTGACGTGAACGGATTATTTTCAGAGCTTACAAATTGTCCTGTCCAGGTTGTGAATGACGCTGATGCTGCTGGTTTCGGCGAGATGAAATTCGGGGCCGGTGCCGGAATGAAAGGTGTTGTGGCACTGATCACCGTTGGAACAGGGCTGGGAACAGTAATGTTTACTGGTGGCAAACTGGTACCGAATCTTGAACTCGGACATATTATATTACATGGCGACGATGCGGAGCGGTATGCTTCCGACGCCGCCAGGAAAGCCGATGATCTGACCTGGGAGGACTGGGGTATGAGATTCAGCGAATACCTCCGCAGACTTGAAGATCTGACCTGGCCCGACCTTATTATCATCGGAGGAGGGGCGAGCAAAAAGGACGACCGGTTTTTTAGTTTTCTCAAAACCCGCGCAAAAGTTGTCCCGGCAGAATTACTGAATGAAGCAGGTATCGTTGGGGCTGCCATTGCCGCAAAGGCATATCATAAAGCTTTGCAGTCAGCTGAGAAGAAAAAGAAGTAACCCCCTAAACGCGGCGCTAAATTATCCCATTATCTTTGCTCTTGTGAATTACAATTGGAGATTCCCTTTCACAGATCACCCGGCTTAAGGAAATCAATGAAAAGCCATTACTTTGCTTCCTCTTCCCCGTCATCCTCATCATCTCCGGCATACTTTGAAGGGTAAGGCTTATTCCCTTGCATTGAGAACCAGAGAATACGGTTCAAAGCATCGTCCCTGCCGGAATCGATACGATCGAAGTCCGGGTGAAGACTTTGCCGTGCAAAATGTAAAGCCTGCCCGCTAAGGGCTGAAAGAGGAGGATTCAACTCATCGAGGGGGATTAGGTTCGGAAGTGCCTGGTAAAAGGAATCTTTTGGTGAATCAACAAAGCAATCCGACATAGGTGTGGCAATGGCATCTTCTATGTTCATGGGCGGCAGTCCGAGGATTTGTTCAATGGTCCTGACCATCGCTTGCTGGTTATACGGAGTATGGAGAACGCTGCCGGTCATGGAGTACGGGCTGAGGACAAATCCGACGGTTCGGTAAGGTGACAGATGATCCCAGCCATTCTGGGAATCATCTTCTGTAACAAATATGACGGTTTCCTTCCAAAACCGGCTTTTTGAAATAGCCTCAACAATCCGGCCCAGGGCCAGATCATTATCAGCTATGGCTGCCCTGGGTGTCGGAAATCCCGGCCGCGTACCCGAGGTGTGATCATTTGGAAGGGCCATAATCATCAGTTCTGGAAGCTGATCACCTTCTGCCTTCTCACAGGCATTAAGCTCAGCGATGAAAGCATCGGCCCTGATCTGATCAGCGATCTTGTGACTGTCGTATCCGGGAAATGATGTGCTCAGCAGCTCTCTCACCGGAGCAATGGTCGTCTTATTGGTAAACACGAATGGCACTTTGTTCAGATGGTTCGTATAGATATCACGCCATGAAAGTGAATTATCAAAAACCGGGATGGCAGCTTCGCCATAAATTGTGACCGATTTGTGGTGTTTGACCGCGTTGTCCCAAAGGAAACCTGAAGGGGCATATACCAGTGCATCAGTTTGCACATGCGGATAACTCCGGAACCATGCCCTCATATTTTTCTCGATATAATCGGTCACGATGGAGGCATCGGTCCACTGATGCCCTTCTGCAGAGCATTTACCGGCGACGGCGAAATTATCCATGAGGATAAACTGTTCAGAAAGCTTATGCGCATTGGGCGTTACCTGTTTCCCAAATATGCAGAGCGTTGAATCTCCATCACCAGCCGGATTGTCTCCCAGAATCTGGTCGTACGTTCTGTTTTCACGTATGATGTAAAGAACATGTTTGAATACCGAAGGCTCGCCGATTCTTTCTGGTACCGGAACTGGCATTATACCGGGCCTTGGAGGAAGACCGGCCTGTTCAAGTCTTGCCAGACGGTTTACAGCAATAACCGTTTTTGTATAATCCCGGAGCATTCTTTTACGCGGATTTTCAATCACCGACACGGATGTTAGCATATGATGGCTGTTATATGCATACCCTCCACCGTCCTCTGAGGGGACAGAGAGGAACTTCCCGTCTCCCTCGAGGTTAGTGACATACAGTACGCCATTACCTGAAAGTACAACGGATGATGGGTAGGCACCAGTAGGAATAAATCCCTCTACCAGACTCGTCTTACCCTTACCCTTTGCAGATGATAATTTTCCGAGTCTTATTACAGCTATGGCATTGTCCATACCATTGGTAACATACAGGTATTTTCCGTCTCCTGACACACAAAGTCCGTCCGGAGAATCTCCGAAATACGGGTTGATGCCTGGCTGTAGCCGGACAGTAATCGTCTCTGATACGCTGCCGGTACTGGTATTAATAACGGTAACCTCGTCGCTGTTGGAATTGGTAAGATAGACGTACATGCCGTCGGGTGACGAGGTGATCTCGTTGGGATGCAGTCCTGTTAAAATCGTGGCTAAGACGGAACCTGATCCGGGATCAATTACAGATACGCTGCCTTCACTGGTTGCTCCTGTGTTCGGATCAACATGGGCATTTCCCCATGGAACGCCGGCAACGTCCGTATCGCCGGGTCCGGGAATCCTTCCTCCCCAGTTTGTGACATACAATTTATTGTCAGCAAGCGTCAAACCATATGGTGCTACTCCGGCTTCCGTAATCCAGACAGTATCACCCGATTTCGCATCTTGCTTAATGATTCTGTTGTTACCGTTTAGTACGACATAGAGGTAGTCCTTTCCTGATTCATTCCGGATCAGGACCTCATTTGGCAAAGCCAGCGTTGCGGGAGGCAGGGCAGGATATGAAAACTTTTTTTTCAAAAAGCAGGAGTCTCCATCCCAAAGAGCTTGCATGACGAGTGAAGTACCGCCTCCGGCTGCACTCCACCAAACATATAAGTGGCCATCCTTTTCCTGCCACTGTATTCCGGAATACGTATTCATCAAACCCTTCAGTTCCGGTACGTTACCCAGTGCCAACCTGCCGTCGATATTGCCCGTGGACGTATTTATGAATACAAGGCTCAACCGCTCTTCTACCACCAGCCATTTTTCATCGGGAGAAAGTGAACAGTCGAGTGCATGATTTTCAAACCCGGGATCACCGAAAACGATCTGACGGCCGGCAGGCTGAATATACCGGTCATATGAGAGTAATACAGGATTGGTATCTCCAGTTCCATTCTTCGGTGCCAAAGGTTGTGCAGTAATCCGTACACATAGGAAAATAATGATAAATGCTGGCAATAAACGAAAATTTTCCATGCTCAGATATTTATTTTTGGGTTATCAAACATACACTGTCAGTCATCATTATCATCCTCATCATTGATCCTGATAAAAGCCGCATGAACGGTAGGCGGACATGGTGAATTTAATCCCCTCACCGCTTTCCAGATCACCTCATTGAAGGCTCCGTCATTCACTCTGTCTTCCTTCGAAAAATCAAAAGTCTCACTCAATTCCTGCCATTTGTTCCGGCCTGTATTTACCTCGTTCAAATCTACTCCTGCCGGACGAAATGTAAATGGTGGATGTGAAGGCTCATTTGTGAAGCATCTCCAGAGAGGTGTCGCAGAGGCATCATACTGGCTCATCGGTGGAAGGCCGAGGATTAACTCGATAGTTCGCAACAACGATGAGGTGGAGTACATGGTATGATCAACAAAACCCTGCTTCACAAAACCGCCAGCCAGATATGCCGTGGACCGATGGGCATCAATATGGTCCGGTCCGTTCTGGGCATCATCCTCTACAATCACAATCAGGGTCTTCTTCCAAATAGGACTGTGACTAAGATAATCGACGAACATGCCAACCGCAAGATCGTTATCGGCAACCTGTGCAAACGGTGAAGGCTTCCCAAGACTGAGTCCAAGAGTATGATCATTGATAAACCGAAGAGTATTAAGCTGAGGAACTTTGTCTTCGGCGAGCAATACGTCAAAGTCGCGCTTCCACTGGTAAAATCGCGCTGTATCACGTACCATCTGCACCCAACTTGTGTACCAGGGACAAAAATGCCCTTCAAGGACAGGGATGTTCGGCGCATCATCATCGATGAATTCACCGTATGAGCGGTATGAGACGCCAAATCGCTTACAATTGTTCCAGATAAAGCCAGCTTTGTTATTTGCTATGTCACGCCTGCCTTCAGAACTGTATTCACCACCCCTGCCGCCATAACTGGTTGGCCAGGTCTTCTCCAGAAAATCGGTGGCATACGCTCCCATACTCCAGTTATGTCCGTCTGCACTCACTTCCCCATCAACATAAAAATTGTCGAGCAGTACAAATTCCTTTGCGAGAGCATGCTGATTCGGAGTAATCTTCGCACCGAAAAGGGTCAGTTGCGGATCTCCATTCCCTTCCGGGATGTCACCAAGAACCTGATCGTATGTGCGGTTTTCCTTGATTACATAGAATATATATTTTAGCGGAGATGAGTCGCCGACAATCTGAGGGATAGGATTTCCTTCCGACCCCTCTGATATCATTTCGTGGTTCTTGTTGTACGGTGTGTTGTGATAAACTGCCTGTGAGAAGACCGACATCTGCTCCTCTTCCGGAATGGTGATGAAACTCAGGCTGCCTCTGAATAATCCTCCGATATATTGTACCTTCATTGACTGATCTTTTCCACCCTTATGTACCGTTACTTCCGCACCACGTCTGATCGGGTTAGGGCCGTAAGGATTTGCTATGGAAGTAAGGCCTTTCCCGTTACTCACAAGAATTTTTTTATCGCTTGTCCTCACACAGGTGGGATACCAGCCTGTGGGTATGTATCCCTTGCTCTCCGAGGCGCCCGGTTTACTCACGTCAAAAACAGAAAGACAATTATTATCAGCATTTGCAATATATAGCGTGTGTTCATCGTCTGAAAGTGCAACGCCATTGGTTGTGGAGCCTGCCCGTGAATCGGGATAGAGTGCGGCACTCAGTGTTTCAATTACCTGGCGTTTTCTGGTGTCTAACACAGATACACTGTTGTCATTGGCATTGGCAATGTAAAGAAAGTTGCCGTCACGGGTGATACAGAGATCATTAGGATTGTCACCGACAGGAATAGAACCGGTAATCCTCATCACGTCAGTGTTGAAGAAAATGATCTTATCGCAACCCCAGCAGGAAATATATAGCGTTTTCTTGTCAGGTGAAAGAAGACAGGTATAGGCTTCACCCCCCAACTGATATTTTCCGGCTACGGTTTTTTTACGGAGATCCAGTACGTACAAGGAATTATCCTCTGTGGTTACGGCATATAATTTCCCCGCTTCTTCATCCACGGCCAGACCCGCTACCGATATTCGACTGGGCCATGGGTTGCCTAGCTTTATCGTGTCAGATACTGTAAGATGCCTGTCCTGAATGGTATATCTGATGACCAGATTATCGTTGCCGCCGGATGCATAGAGGTGTCGGCCGTCGCCTGAGAACACAAGTCCCATCCAGGACTTCCCGATGATAACAGAATCGAGAATAACCTCGCTGGAAATATCGACTAGATGAATGGTCTGATCACTCTGGCCATTATTGGTCACTGCAGCCAAAGTCCCATCCGGAGATATGGCAATATTTAGAGGAAGATCACCAACCATAACCTGATGGCCAGCCGGAGTAAGTTTCCATCCGTTGGGGAGGTTGATCCTGTCCGATTCAAGTTCTTCCAGCGACTGACTCTTCGAGATCATCGGAAGGCAGGCAAGAAGAATAAATATGGCCTTCAGAACTAATTGTCTCATTTTTTATTTGATTTTTAAATTGCCATTCCGGGTGGAGACTGATGTTATCAGGGTAATTCAAATGCAATTTACAGGTATTTTCATCAGAAATATCTATTTTCTTTGGAATATCAGGCAGAAACCGTTACTCCGTACTGTAGGGAATTTTCTAATTAACCACCGGTTTTGATGTAATGTTCAATGTAGGGGCCAATAATTGATACTATGATTTGGGATGAATTTTTTACGCGAGAATTCACCGTACTTTCATGGCCCGTTTACACTCCACAGCAGATTACAAAATACAATTTCTGCTGTCCTACCGGATGACAGAATTTACCGCAGGATTTAAAAGATATCCCAGGCTGGCCTGATATGTTTCGTAAAAATCTCATATACAACATATTAATAAAAATAACTATGTTTGCAGTAGAAAAACGTAATAAATAGTTGACAAACGTAAAAAATAGTTGTACGTTTACATCGGGATTAATTTACTAAATGTTCAGGATATGAAAAAGCTGACAAAAGCAGAAGAGGAGATCATGCTGATTCTATGGGGAATTAATGAGGGAGTGGTGAGGGATGTCATCGAAAAGTTAAAGACCAGGGACATTCCATATACCACCGTTTCCACGGTAATAAGGGTTCTCGAAAGGAAAGGTTTTGTGGGCCACAGGGCGGTGGGGACAACACATATTTATTTTCCCATTGTAGGTAAGAAGGAATATTTGAAGGGATATTTATCCGGAGTGGTCAGCAAATACTTTAACGGTTCGTTCTCTTCCATGGCCAGTTTTTTTGCTCGTGAGAACGATCTGAGTCTGGAAGAACTAAATGGTATCATGGAAGATATTGAAGAGGACATGAAAAACAGTGACAACAAATGAACACACAGACTTTATATATTGTGAAGGTTGCCGCAGGCATCAGTATCTTTGCCCTGCCCTACTTTTTTTTACTGCGGAATGATAATCACCTTAACGTAAAGCGGTTTTTTCTGCTTTTCGCGCTTGTTTTTTCATGGCTGTTTCCGCTTCTTCATTTTCCCGGTTCATCCATTGTAACCATGGTCAGGCCCTCCTTTATGATTAATCTTGATCCGGTTTCACGGATGGCAAATTCTGTTCCGGCTTTTGATCATACATCGAACGCATTCAGCTTGTGGCAGCTTGTCTTCGTGTTATATCTTTCCGGTATTATACTGCTCATTATACGAAATCTTGAGGTGCTTCGAAAATGGGACAGACAGGGGAATCATGATCCTGTTGACCGTGGGATCGTTTATACTGATCGTGACCAGATATTTTCACTTTTCCGGAAGATTTACCTCCCTGAAAAATACCGGGGACAAAAAGATATTGATACCATTCTGATCCATGAACGCGCACACATCAGGCAGATGCACTTCCTCGATTTGCTGCTCCTTGAGATCACCGTGCTACTGACATGGTTCAACCCCTTTACATGGCTTATTTCCAGGATGATTAAAGAAAACCATGAGCATCTGGCAGACAGGGAAGTCCTGCGCCAGGGGATTGCCCCGGCTCATTACAGTGCCCTGCTCCTGAACCAATCCCTGGGTATCAGGGTGTTCAGGCTGGGTCATGCTTTTAATCATTCATTAACAAAAAAACGATTTGACATGATGAAAAATTTGAATGTATCAAAATCGGGGATGGTGAAATTTATCATCCTGGTACCGGCCATTCTTCTGATGTTTAGTTTTATTTCCGGTGGAAAATTTCAACGTGGTCCTGTTAAAGGAAAGGTAATGTTTTCGGGCACAAATGAAGCTGCCATCGGTGCGGCCGTCGTCATCGCCGGAACCACAACAGGAACCCTCACCGATCGTGAAGGCAATTTTAGCCTTGAAGTGGGTCATAAGACTGAGATCGTTATCTCCTTCGTCGGCTATGGTACGAAGACCGTGAATGTATCTCCGGGAGATTTTGTTGAAATCCTGCTTGACCGTCAGGGACATGAAATTGATATCCAGCATGTTGCAGAACAGACCGTAATCCCACATTCACCATCCGGGGAGGCTATGAAGACGCCTTCCGCAGATTCCGGAATATTTTATGTGGTTGAAGAGCTGCCTGAATTTCCGGGAGGTACCGCAGCCCTGCGGGATTATGTATACAGTCATCTGAAATATCCGGTGAAAGCCCGGGAAAAGGGCCTTGAGGGTCAGGCTGTTGTAGGCTTTACGGTTACGACAGGTGGAAAGGTCACCGATATTAGTGTGATCAGCGCCTCCGATCCAATATTTGAAAAGCCCGCGAAAGAAGTCTTCGAGAATATGCCTTTGTGGAAACCAGGAGCTCAGCAGGGTAAAAGCGTTAAAGTCAATATTACGGTCCCTATCGATTTTGCCATTGACAGGGATCGGTTCCTGGAAAAATAAGCCAATTCCAGATTAAGAAACCCAGGTATACATCCTGGGTTTTTTTATGCCATAATCTCATCATACTATTTCATCACCCATGGAATGAACCAGTTCTGACGGAAATAAAATCTAACAAATCTTGTTATGATTTGTTAAAAAAGGGAAACATTGGTATTTTATTTCATAACGCTAAAATTCCCAACACCATGGCAAAAGATGAAAATGGTTCCTACCTGCCGAATCATGACTTATTTAAAGATTCCCACATCTCATCGATCGAACAATATGAGAAACTTTACAAAGAGAGTATTACCGACTGCAAGAATTTTTGGGATAGGCAGGCACATGAACTGCTGCACTGGGAGCATGACTTCAGTTTTGTCAGTGACAGTGATTTCAAAGAAGGACTGATCTCCTGGTTTCTGGGTGGTAAACTCAATGCATGTGAAAATTGTGTCGACCGTCATGTGAAACAGCGCGGGGATCAGGTGGCTATTATCTGGGAACCTGATGAACCCGGTCATGAAGAGCGCATTACCTATCGCCAGCTTCAGCGCAATGTTTCAAGGATGGCGAATGTTTTGAGACATAATGGCATCAGGAAGGGTGACAGGGTTGCTCTCTATATGCCAATGATTCCCGAAGCGGTATATGCCATGCTGGCCTGTTCAAGGATCGGCGCCGTACATTCCGTTGTTTTTGCCGGTTTTAGTGCGGAATCACTGCGTGACAGGATTAATGATGCCAGGTGCAAGGCCGTTATTACTGCAGACGAAGGTCTCAGGGGTAAAAAGATAATTCCCTTGAAGCGTACGGTGGATGAGGCAACGATGGCTTGTCCAACGGTAGAACATGTGTTCATCGCCAGGCGAACAGGCGGAAAAGTCCCTTTCTTTCCACCCAGGGATATCTGGCTGGATGAGGCAATGGAATCGGAGCGGCCTTACTGTCCGATTGAGCATATGGACTCCGAAGACACATTGTTTTTGCTCTATACTTCCGGCAGTACGGGCAAGCCTAAAGGCGTTGCACATACAACCGCCGGTTACCTTCTATACACTGCCCTTACACATAAATATGTCTTCGATTACAAAGACGGCGACGTGTTTGCCTGCGTCGCCGACATTGGATGGATAACAGGTCATTCTTACGTGGTATATGGGCCCTTGCTCAATGGTGCCACGACTGTTCTTTTCGAGAGTGTTCCAAATTATCCTGATGCCGGGCGATACTGGGAAATGGTTGAACGCCTGAAGATCAACCAGTTTTATACGGCGCCCACGGCTATTCGGGCTATCCAGCGCGAAGGAGACAGCTTTGTAACAAAATACGACAGATCAAGCCTTCGTATCCTTGGTACTGTAGGAGAACCAATTAACCCGGATACGTGGAGGTGGTATTACGATGTTGTGGGTGAAGGGCGCTGCTCCATTGTCGACACCTGGTGGCAGACGGAGACCGGTGGTATTCTCATTACTCCCCTGCCGGGTGCTACACCAGAAAAACCGGGTTCTGCCACGCTGCCATTTTTCGGCATTGAGCCGGTTCTTCTATCGCCCGAAGGTGAAGAACTTAAGGGAAACGGGGTTTCTGGCTTGCTGGCAATTAAAAAACCATGGCCAGCCATGGCGCGTACCATCCAGGGCGATCATAAGCGGTTCTTTCAGACTTATCTTGAACCATATAAGGGCTATTACCTCACAGGCGATGGGGCAATCCGTGATGAGCAGGGTTACTACTGGATCACAGGTCGTGTCGACGACGTTATGAATGTATCGGGTCACCGCATTGGTTCAGCTGAAATTGAAAGTGCACTGGTATCTCATCCTTTCTGCTCTGAAGCAGCTGTGGTCGGTTATCCACACGAGATTAAGGGTGAAGGTATTTTCGCTTACGTCATACTTCAGGAAGGTGCAGAAGTGGAGGAAGATCTGGTTGGTGAACTTCGCAACGAGGTCAGACGCCACATCGGAGCATTTGCTACCCCTGATCAGATACTCATTGCTCCTGCACTTCCGAAGACACGGTCAGGAAAGATCATGCGCCGGATCTTAAGGAAAATTGCCGCGAACCAGGTAAGTGATCTCGGCGATATCTCAACACTTGCAGATCCTGCCATCGTGGAGAAGCTGATATCTCTGAGGCATAAACTGGAGAAAATGGGTGAAACAAAGGTCTGATAACTACATCCGGCCTTCCCATTCTTCATAAAAACGATGAAGGAAAGCCTCCATAAATGCATGACGATCTTCAGCCATCCGGCGGCCTTCAGTGGTATTCATCAAGTCTTTGAGAAGAAGAAGCTTTTCATGGAAATGGTTGATAGTGGGGGCATTGCTACGGTAATACTCATCTTTGCTCCGGTAATGTACCGGTGGAATTTCAGGATCGAAGAGCTTCCTGTTCCTGTATCCGCCGTAATTGAAAGTACGTGCAATCCCAATGGCACCGATGGCATCAAGGCGGTCCGCATCCTGGACGACCTTCAACTCGGGAGATTTAGGTTTACTTTCCAGGACACCACCCGCAAATGAGATATTTTTAATGATATCGGTAACAGCTGCAATGGTTCCGGCTTCTGCGTTTTCTTTTTGAAGAAATTCCTGTGCCTGCTCCATACCCTTCTCCACATCTCCTCCATTAAACTTTGCGTCTGCAATATCATGAAGCAACGCACCGAGTTCGCAGATTACCTGATCTGCTTTTTCCGTCTTCAAAAGGCTCCTGGTAATTTTCCAGACTCTGTAAACATGCCACCAGTCGTGTCCTCCTTCAGCGCTTTCAAGCATATGCTTTACATAACGGGCTGTCTTTGGGATCAATGATTTGTTTTCCATGCATGCAGTATTAATGTGAAGGCCAGAGGTTCCGGGCACACAACACAGAGCCCGGGAAAGCCCGGATGACCGGTGGCGAAGATGCCGGATTAAAAAAGAGCCAGGCCATTACAAACTTACGGTCTGCATTACATTTTTACAATACCGGCGAAGCCCATAAATGCAAGGGCAAGCAAGCCGGCTGTTACGAAGGCGATCGGTACGCCCCGCATCGCTTTGGGTATGTTGAGCAGTTCGAGCTGTTCCCGGATAGCCGAGAAGAGGATAAGTGCAAGTCCGAAGCCAAGCGCATTCCCGGCAGAGAAAAATACGCTCTCAATAAGATTATTGTCTTTCTGAATGGTCAATACAGCAACTCCAAGAACTGCACAGTTTGTAGTGATCAGGGGAAGGAATATTCCAAGGGCCTGGTATAGTGAAGGACTTACTTTTTTCAGGATGATCTCCACAAGTTGTACCAGTGCAGCGATTACGAGTATAAAAGTGATGGTACGCGCAAATTCAATACCTATCGGTACAAGTAGGTAGGTATATAAGAGGTAGGTAACCGTGGTTGCGATCACCATGACGAATGTCACGGCACCGGTCATTCCCAGGGCAGTCTGTACTTTGTTGGATACCCCGATGAAGGGGCAGATACCCAGGAATTGTGTAAGTACAATATTGCTTACAAAGACGGTTGATATGAGAATAAGAATATATTCCATGGTAAAGGAAGATTAGTAGATTCTTTTTTTAAGTTTATGCATAAGCATGATCAGGTAACCAAGAGCAAGGAATGCTCCCGGGGGCAGGATAAACAGAAGCATTCCGTCGCCGCTGATGAACTTGTGTCCAAATAAAGATCCGTTACCCAGGAATTCTCTAACACTGCCAAGTATGACTAGCGCCAAAGCAAAACCGAGCCCCATTCCGAGACCGTCGATGATAGAACTAACAAATGTATTCTTGGATGCAAATGCTTCAGCACGTCCAAGAACAATACAGTTCACGACTATGAGTGGGATAAAGAGACCTAGCGCCTGGTAAAGGTCAGGCAGAAATCCTTTCATTACGAGTTCCACAACAGTAACGAAAGTGGCGATGATGACAATAAAAGCAGGTATCCTTACCTTATCGGGAATGGCGTTTTTCACCAGTGAAACTACCAGGTTTGACATAGTGAGCACGAAGGTTGTGGCCAGTCCCATGCCGAGTCCGTTTATGGCGGAGGTGGATACGCCAAGGGTAGGGCAGAGGCCAAGGAAAAGTACAAATACTGCATTTTCCTTTAGCAATCCCTTACTGAAGTTCTGCCAGTGGTTCATATCGTATTATTTTTCGTGTTCGGCGTTTTGATTTTCAGAAATAAATGCATTGTATGCCCTCTGTACTGCATCACAATATGCCCTGGAGGATATAGTGGAAGCGGTAATGGCGTCCACATCGCCCTGATCCTTTGTCACAAATAATTTAAAGCTGGCGGGGTTTTTGCCTTCAAACTGAACTTCAAAATCGGATTTACCCCGCTCTATTTTTTGTCCTAAACCCGGAGTTTCCTGGTGTGAAAGCACTTTGATACCGATGATCGTTCCGTCCATCCGGAAACCGATCATCATGGTGATCAGTCCGCTGAATCCTTTGTTTGTATAGGTTTCGACCGCCATTCCGGTCAGTTCGCCGTCTTTTTTTGCTGGATAAAAAGTGAGACTGTCTTTATCGGCGGCTACCTTAAAGCTTTCCTGGTAAGGCTGGTTATCAAAGCCGGAGATGACTTCTTTGATGGCGTCATTCTTTTTGTTTATCTCCACCATCCTGATTGGTTCCTTGGTATATTCGTAAACGAATCCTAGTGTCCCTGATGAGATGAATGTTACAAGGAAAAGGGTAAGTACCATATTCCTGAAACTGGATTCTTTTTTAGCCATTTTTGACCTCCCCAAAACGTGTTGGTTTGAAATATTTATTGATCAGCGGAGTAAAACCATTCCCCAGAAGAATGGCAAACTGCACACCTTCAGGATATGAGCCGAACACCCTGATCAGGACTGTCAGAATGCCAATCCCTACGCCATAGACCAGCATGCCCTTTTTCGACATCGGAGAAGTAACATAATCTGTCGCCATGAAAATAGCGCCAAGCATTAATCCACCCGTAAGCAGATGGAACAGCGGATTGGCAAAATGATCAGGGTCGACCAGCCAGAGGATACATGTAAAGGCTGCAACGGTTAGCAGTATACTAACCGGTATGTGCCAGGAAATGATCTTTTTCCAAAGCATAAAGATCAGCCCCAGGATGAGGGCAAAGGCGGCCACCTCACCAGCAGAACCTGCCATCTTCCCCAGGAACATATCCATGTAGGAAGGCATTTTACTCATCACCTCGGCTAAGGGAGTGTGGCTGGCAGAACTTTCGTTAAGAATGCTAAGGGGTGTCGCACCGGTAGTGGCATCCAGATAGCTTAGCCACTGTCCGGGTTTAGGGTAGGATGTCATGGCAGCAGGAAAGGAGACAAACAGGAATACCCGGCCAACCAGGGCAGGGTTAAAGGGATTGTTTCCGATACCGCCAAACGTCATTTTACCAACTCCTATGGCTACCAGAGCACCGATAATCACGATCCAGAAAGGCAGGTTGGCGGGAAGACAAAATGCCAGGAGGAGTCCCGTCAGCGCTGCTGAACCATCGAGGTGCATGGGCTTTTGCTGTAGAATGTATTTCGATATCAGGTATTCAAAGATTACACACGACAGCACTGAAACGGTAGTGATGACGATCATTCCGATACCGAAATAAAATATTGAGACCGCCAGCGCCGGCAACAGAGCAACGATTACCCCGTACATCAGCTTTGGGACTGAATCCCTTGTTTGTACATGGGGTGAAGGAGAAACAGTAAGAATTTTCATATCAGATATTCTGAACCGTTAAGGTGTTAGTTGTTTTTTCTTGTCCTCATTATGGCAGCCACTTTTGACTTGCCGAGACGGATATAGTCGAGAAGCGGCCTGTTTGATGGGCAGATATAACTGCATGATCCACACTCAATGCAATCCATCGTTTTTTCCTGCTCCAGGCCTTCCCACATATTTCTCTCCGACATACTCATGAGGAGATAGGGCTCCAATCCCATTGGACACGCCGTGACACAACTGTGTACATCGGATACAATTGCGTACTTCCTTACGGTGAGCTTCATCATCAGGTACAAGTAGGATACCGGAGCTGCCTTTCATAACAGGAACATCCGTAGTGCCCAGAGCCTTCCCCATCATCGGTCCTCCATTGATGATCTTACCAGTATCTTCCGGAATTCCGCCGGCAGCCTCGATCAGCGTTGCGACCGGAGTGCCTATCCTAACGATGAAATTTCCCGGATTCTTTACCGACTTTCCGGTCACCGTAACTACCCGTTCTATCAGTGGCTTATTCTTCTGAACTGCTTCATAGGTAGCATAGATACTGCCCACGTTGAAAGCAACCACACCTACATCGATCGGCAGCCTACCGGAAGGGACTTCCTTCCCGATCAGAGCCTGAATCAGCTGTTTCTCACCCCCTTGCGGATATTTTACCTCAAGTGACTGTACGATAATTCCTTCTTCATCAGCCGCAAGATTTGAAAGCAGGGCGATGGCATCAGTTTTGTTGTTCTCAATGCCGATGATAGCTTTTTCAACCCGTAGCGCCTTCATCATAATCCGGATGCCCGTCATGAGTTCCCGGCCCTTTTCAAGCATCAGCGCATGGTCGGCGGTGAGATAGGGTTCACATTCCACTCCGTTGACGATCAGGTACTCGGCTTTCTTGCCCTGAGGTATACTAAGTTTCACGTGGGAGGGGAAGGTTGCTCCTCCAAGACCGACCATGCCCGCGGATTGAATCTTCGCAATAATCTCCTCAGAAGTGTATGAAAATTCTTTTTTCAAGGTTTCGGAACGGTCGATGTCTTCCATCCACTCGTCACCTTCAACTTTAATCTGTACTGCCATCCTTCGATATCCTGAACTATCCATAAACCGATCCACTTTCTGTACCGTGCCTGATACTGAAGAATGGACGTTTGCAGAGACAAAACCTGTTGATTCAGCAATAAGCTGGCCGGCTTTGACTGCGTCGCCTTTATTGACCAATACCTTTGCGGGTGCTCCGATATGCTGTGATAGCGGGATGGTAACCATTTCCGGAAGGGGAAGAGTCTGCAGGCTTCTTCCGGCCGAAATTTTTTGTTCTTCCGGATGTACTCCGCCTATAGAAAATGTTTTTAGCACGTTTTTCCTCCTGGCTTATTAATGATTATGCTTGTTGGGTTTCTTCAGCGGGTTCTTTTTTCTCCTTTTTGGGAGGGAAGTTTATCTCGAGTATCGCATCCGTTGGACACTCGGGAACACATTTCCTGCAGAGCCTGCACGTAACCGGGTCAATATACGCCAGGTTATTTTCCATGGTAATAGCATCAAAAGGGCAAACCTTGACACATTTTCCACAACCTATGCACGCCACCTGGCAGTTTTTGCGTGCGACCCCGCCTTTTTCTTCATTGATGCAGCTGACAAAGATCTTACGGTCCTTCGGATTTTTCTTTCTGAGTTCAATGATATCCCTTGGACAGGCTTTGACACAGGCGCCACATGCCGTACATTTATCATCCACTACTTCAGGCAGGCCGGACACCGGGTTCATATGAATGGCATCAAAATCGCATGAATCCACACAGTCACCGCATCCCAGACAGCCATGGGGACAGCCGCCTTCGCCAGTGTACAGACTGTGTGCGATAGCACATGATGAAGCACCCTCATACAGATTCATATGCGGCCGGAATTCAGGCCGTCCGTTGCACCTCACCACTGCAACAATCGCATCCTGTGTTACAACCTCCATGCCCAGGAGTTCAGCAATTTTACTCATGGCGGTGTTACCTCCTACAGGGCAATACAGATCGTTCAGGACATCAGATTTTACCAGCGCTTCGGCAAAATTCCTGCAGCCTGCAAAACCGCAACCACCACAGTTGGCTGATGGAAGTTCGGCTTCCACAAGATCGATTCGCGGATCTTCGTATACTTTAAATTTCTGAGCGACGAAATACAGGATAACGGCTGAAACTACACCGATGGTACTTAGTGAAATAATAGTATATAAAATGATATTGCTCATATTAAACTGTCTTTTTGATTGTAAAACCAAAAGTTCGTTCAAGTTTTTCCCGGAACAGATATACAATAAAGTAATATGGTAAAAGTGCTGTCAGTGACAGCAAACCGGCTCTCAGCTCAGAGATTCCAATACCGTTAAGGGTGATCAGTACGGCAAGCATAACGATGAAGGGGTAGACATACCCGATGAGTACAGCTTTTGTTCCCAGTGCTGCTTTCATGATCACACAAACTTGTTCACCTGTTATAAAATGTTCTCCGGAAGCAGGTACCAGTATTTCTTTTTCTTCCATATCGGACGCTGAGCATACGCCCTTAGCATGACAGGAAGCACAGGCAGAAACTGAGGCGAACTTTACCAATATCCCCTCATTACTTATGCTCTCAACAATCCCTTTATGCTCAATTGCCTTGCCGGTTGACATAAATTCTTGTTACATTTGAAAAATCGGTACAAAATTATCATTACAGTATGATAAAAAATTGTTTTTTGTCATATTATAAAATATGGGAATTAATTTATTTTGAGTTTAAATAGAATTTTCAAAATAAATAATGGGTTGTTTTTCAAGGATTTTTGTCATGTATCTAAAGTAGAAATGAGTGACAGTTTATGGAAAAAGGGCTGATATTTTCGATTCATCGTTTTGCACTGCATGACGGACCAGGGATCAGGACAACGGTTTTTCTGAAATCCTGCCCTTTAAACTGTGCATGGTGCCATAATCCTGAGTCGATCTCAGGGAAGCCTGAAGTAGCTTACTTTGATGAACGGTGTACACTTTGTGGCTCTTGTGCTGCTGCCTGTCCCGAGCATGCCCATTTCCTTGACGGCAACGTCCACCTATTCGACCATTCACTTTGCAATGCCTGCGGTAATTGTGTCGAACTTTGTCCCTCAGATGCCCTTCAGATGACAGGGTATATGATCTCTGCAGAAGAAGTAATGACAGAAGTTATTAAGGACCTGCCGTATTACAGGTCATCAGGTGGAGGGCTGACCCTGTCAGGTGGTGAACCTATGGCACAGCCTGAATTTGCCATATCGTTGCTCAGAGAAGCTACAGGTCATCATATCCATACCTGTCTGGATACGTGCGGCCTGGTTCCGACGTCAGTCATTGAAGCCACATTACCTTTCGTAAGTCTTTACCTCTTTGATTATAAGCTTTCCGATTCCCAAATGCATAAAAAATATACCGGGGCGGGCAATGCGCTCATATTGAAAAATCTGGATTACCTGATTAAAAGCCATGCTTCTGTTCACCTGCGTTGTCCGGTTATTCCCGGTGTTAACGATAATGAAGCTCACATAGCGTCGGTACTGGAAATCAAAAAGCAATATCCTTCCCTCTCAGGAATTACCCTGCTTCCTTATCACAACACCGCCAGATCGAAGTATCACCGATATGGATATCAGGGAAGATTTTCGGACGGCTCTTTGCAAGATACTAACCGCCTTACCAAATGGCAGACCATGATCGACCAGGCTTAGAATTTCATTCCGGAGTATGCTTTCCATTATTTCGCTTGCCTGGTTTGCACCAAAATCCGGTTCAGATGTTTATAATTATATTACCAGGCCTCCGTCTTCTGCCATGGATCTCGTGAATAATTTCTAGATTCGGACCATCATTCATCAGAGAAAAGAACCGTGAAAAAAACTGTTTTTCTTATTTTTATTTTGCCTTTTTTATCGCTCGTTTTAATGAGCTGGGGTTATGCAGGTCATTATAAAATTAATGAAAGCGCAGCACTGTCTTTCAATGGCAGAATGAGCCAGTTTCGGGCGTGGAAAAATGTGCTTGCCGGACACGGCTCTGACGCCGATGACAGGAAAAGGTATGATGAAAGTGAAGGTCCGAAGCATTATATTGATATAGACAATTATTCCGAATTTCTCGCTACCGGCTGGATTTCCGAATCATACGATTCTTTGGGCTCACTTCATGGCAGCGCATTTGTCAGGGACAATGGACTGCTCCCGTGGGCAACACTTGCTACCTTCGACACGCTGAAACGTTGTTTTGAACAGGGTGACTTGGACAGGGCGGTACTGGTAGCAGCGGATCTGGGGCATTATGTTGGCGATGGTCATATGCCGCTGCACATCTGTAAAAATTACAACGGTCAGTTTACCGGAAATTACGGTATTCATTCCCGGTACGAATCTACGATGATCAATGCACACATTGGTGATATCAGCTACAATGGTGATTCTGTTTCAGTGATTAAGGATGTAGCTTCCTACATCTTCGGCTATCTCTACAAAAGTTACCGGTACAGGGATTCGGTGCTGATGGCTGATGATTACGCTACAGAAATCACAAGGTTCACCGACTCAGTATCATATATTGATGCATTGTGGAGCAGGACGGGAAATTTCACCATTGAATTATTTCATGATGCATCACATGCTCTCGCCGAACTTATTTTTACGGCATGGGTTGAAGCAGGCAGTCCATCGATGAATTCTGCTTCTGACACCGATCCTCATTCGTTAGAAAAGAACAAGGAACAGTAATTTATTCGGCCCTTGTATCCGGAACACGAATCAATAGGATATATTCTGTTTGAAAGAAACACTGACCTTCCTGTCTGTTTTAATTTCATATCTGTGAATAGGGAAGGGGCTCAAGAAAGATTTTTGTAATTCTTGAAACTGTATTGGCATAAGCCGGATCCGACGACATTCGCTTCCAGTCGGGATCATTGCCAAAATCCTTCCATTTTGCATCCCTTTCTACCATACTGTCGAAGGCAAGCATATAGGTAAGGCATGGCAGATTTTCACCGGTCATGACTTCACTGTAGAATACAGGTTTAAATTTATTCTTTAGGAAGATATCAATCTCTCCGTTGTTAAACATGGCAATTTTACGACGAACGGCATCTTCGTTATACCCCTCGTATGTCCTGATCTCAAACAACTTATTAGCTTCACCGGAAATCTTAAGTTCAGGGAATCCTTCAAAAGCCATGAGGAGTGCGCTTTTATACCGGTTGAAGACAGGGTTTGCGGGGGGTTGTTTATCGTAAAGCTCAGACGCCTTCCGGAATTCACCGTCACGTTGCAGGGCAGACGATATCCTCAGAAAATCATTGGCTGACGGGTATTGAATGAGTGCGTATATCACTACAGGCTCTGCCTTTCCGAGTGCAGTAAAAAAGCCCGCATGTTGAACTCCAAGTCGGTTAAGTGCAGGTACCAGTGCTTCTTTAAAATATTTGTCGAGATCATTTTTATGGTAACCCTGTAACAGCTCATACTGGCGAAGTTCATATACTTCACGGGTCACTTCTGATTTCCGGAGGGCGAAGGGCATGAATCCTGATGAAAGTGTAGCTGCGCCGACGGCGGACGTTTTGAAAAATTTTCTCCTTTGCATGGTTTTTTCTTTTTTCTGTGGGATGTTGATCTCCGGTATTAAAAAATTTTAAGAAGAGACCGAAGCCTGAAATATCAGCGTCTGTGAATGTATAGTAAATCTTACACTATCCAACTGAGGTTCTGCATTTCCATATCATTAACCGAGTGCCACATCCAGAAACTTCAGAATAGCGAATCCAGGCATAGCATTTAGTGCTTTGACCTTTATTGTCTTAAAGAAAAATATCATGGATCCTTCGGGAGCCCTTACAAACCTGATTAACATTGTTGTCAGGAGCACAGGTAGAATTGGGTCAATCTCAGGTAATCCTTCGGGTTTCATAAAGCGTCAGAATTTCTTTCCGAGTGTGGTATAAAGATATAAAAAGATGTTTTACCCCTGGCATATTCCGGCTTTCAATCTTTCCATTGTTCCGGAAACGGATGAGATCAACTAATGGCTGACCAGTTTATGGATTTTATATAGTGTCTTTTCAGTTGCTTGAGAAGGATAAGGTTTTCGTCTTTTTTGAGACCGGGATCTTCATCGATGATATCTGTAGCAATATTCCTCGCGTACTGGACGATCTGTCCGTCCTGTGCAAGGTTGGCAATTTTAAGATCGAAGGGGATACCGCTCTGCTGGGTTCCTTCAATATCGCCGGGGCCACGCAGCCTGAGATCCACCTCTGCAATTTCAAATCCATCGTTGGTGCGCACCATGGTCTCAATTCTTTTTCTTGCATCAACGGATAGTTTATAACCTGTCATCAGGATGCAGAATGACTGATCGGCACCACGGCCGACTCTGCCTCTGAGCTGGTGTAATTGAGAAAGCCCGAATCGTTCCGCACTTTCGATAACCATTACCGAAGCATTGGGAACATCAACACCCACTTCAATGACCGTTGTGGCAACCATTATGTGAGTCCGTCCAGACTTAAAATGATTCATGGAGATATCCTTTTCTTCCGGTTTCATTCTACCATGCACTACACTAACGGCATAGCGGGGTGGAGGAAATGCCCTTACTATACTTTCATACCCGTCTTCAAGATCCTTGTAGTCCATCTTTTCCGATTCTTTGATCAAGGGATAAACGATGTAAATCTGACGTCCTTCCTCAATCTGTTTCCTAATGAAACCATGCATCCTCAAACGTTTACTATCGGTGATATGAATGGTCTTTACCGGCTTTCTGCCTGGCGGAAGTTCATCGATGACCGAAACGTCCAGATCGCCATACAGGGTCATTGCCAACGTGCGTGGGATGGGTGTGGCCGTCATGACAAGTACATGGGGAGCCTGCTCACTTTTCTTCCACAACCTTGCCCTTTGTGCAACCCCGAAACGATGTTGTTCATCGACAATGACCAGACCCGGATGCTGAAACTTCACCTTGTCCTCAATTAGAGCATGCGTTCCGACCAGAATGTTGAGACTGCCATTCTCCAGCGACTCATGAATACGGTTTCGGTCGGCTTTACGTGTTGAACCTGTCAGTAATTCTATGGTGACATCCATCCCCTTAAGAAAAGAGGTTAAAGTTGTAAAGTGCTGAATAGCAAGAATTTCAGTTGGAGCCATCAGGCATGACTGGAAGCCATTGTCAACAGCAATCAGCATGCTCATGAGTGCGACAAGGGTTTTCCCGCTGCCCACATCACCCTGAAGAAGCCGGTTCATTTGTTTGCCCGATCCCATATCGCGCCGGATCTCTTTCAACACTTTCTTTTGGGCTCCTGTAAGTTCGAAGGGAAGATTCTTCTGGTAAAAAGCATTGAAATATTCCCCAACCTTTGAAAATATAAACCCCCGATATTTTTGCTCACGCACGGATCGGGTTCTCAGAATGTTCAGCTGGATGAAAAATAGCTCTTCAAATTTTAACCTGAATTCTGCTTTTTTTAATATTTCCGGATTATCAGGATAATGAATATTGATAAGGGCATTACGAAGAGAGATCAGGACCGCTTTCTTTAGAAGCCAGGCCGGCAGGCTTTCTTCAATGTTATTCTCAAGTTGGATGAGTAAATTACCGATCATTTTTTGGATGGCCTTGCTGGTCAGGTAATTATTTTTCATCTTTTCCGAAGTATTGTAAACCGGCTGCAGCCTGGTAGTCAGGTCCTTCGCTTTAGAGATATCATCAATATCAGGATGCACGAGGTTTACACGGCTATGGTATAGAGAAGGTTTTCCGAAAACGATATACTCCTTACCCGGAACATAGGTCTCCGTTATCCATTTGTGTCCGCGAAACCAAAGCAGTTCAATTGTTCCGCTGCCATCCGAAAATTCTGCGACCAGCCGTTTTTGCCCGCGGCCCACACCCACTGTTTCATAGCTGGTTATCCTGCCTCTGAGCTGAATATATGGTAAATCGCCATGAATATCACGGATCAGGTAAAACTTTGTCCGATCGATATACCGATAGGGGAAATAGTACAGCAGGTCTCTGAAAGTGTAAATACTAAGTTCTTGATTGAGTATTTCTGCACGCTTTGGCCCAACGCCCTGGAGGAATTTTATTTCTGTTTCTAGTAGATCGTGCATTGTCGACTATTGAGTTTTTAAAGATCGGAAAAAAATGAAACATCTCAAATGATGGGCCTGTCCCAGGGCTTTTTAATTTATAGAATTTTGTGAATGGGATTGGCTTCTTAAAAAATGTTAAAATTATTGATTTTCAGCATTTTGATAAAAAAAATATAATACTATGGTACACTATTTGAACAATATGGGATTGATGAACAAAAAACTGAGGATCATGAAAAAAGTAATTTTAACATTCGTGGCATTTTCCTTCCTCGGATTATTTAACATTCCGGTAAATGCTTCGGATCAATCCAAACTGGAAGGAATGATACTAAAAGATAAGAAACCCTCAAAGGATTCTACCCTTCAGAAGGAATTCGAGGCAACCAATAAAATGCTTGAAAACAAGGATTTCGTTCTGGAAGCTGATTATTTGGCAAACAAATCCGGTGGCAGGACGCCGGTGAGTTCAACGCTGAATTTCATCTCAGTTGATTCTTCCAATTCCGTACTTCAGATAGGCAGAGACACCGGAATGGGCTATAATGGAGTCGGTGGTGTTACTGCGGAAGGGAATGTATCGCGATACAGCGTTCAGATTGATAATAAGCGGAAAAGTTTCTTCGTGACATTTAGTGTCATGACCGCTATCGGAACCTTTGATATAAACATGTCAGTGGGTGCTGACGGATATACAAGAGCTACCCTGTCGGGAATTTCAGGGGGGCAACTAATTTATACCGGTTCGCTGGTAACTACAGAAAAATCATCGGTTTATAAAGGATATAATACCTATTAAACGGGCCAGCGTTCTCATTCGTGATTAAGTGATTAGGTGATTGGCATAGCTTCTTAAGCATAGCCGATCACTAATTTTCTTTCATCAATAACTCACACTCCGTCACCGATAATCCACACTCCGTCACTAATAATCCACACTCCGTCACCAATAATCCACAACCTGTCACTAATTATCCACACCCCATCACCGATAACCAATACCCCCCTTTCCGACAAGGAGCTCAAATAAACTTTTTCATACCAGCATCGTTTATCTGGTATCCGGTCAGTATTTTAGTACAGATCACCGGAAAAATTGCTCAAATACTTGATTTTGTTGGGGAACGCGAAAATGAAAAGAACACAAATATCCTGGTTATTCCTGTTTGCAATGGTCATAGTTTTCCCGGTAATCTTTTCTGGTCGTGCTCATAATCCATTGGTTCTAATAACCTCCGCCATCATATTCATCGTTCTGATGATGTCATTCAGACTTACCATTCATGTTGATGATCATGATGTAAGATATGTCTTTGGTATCGGGATCATCAGGGGAAAGATAGCACTTGAGAACATTGAGCACTGCCGTCCCGAACGTAAATTATTTTTGGGATGGGGCATCAAATACAGGCCGGGTGTCACGGTTTACAACATTGCTGGAAGATATGCCATCGAGCTGAAGATCAAAGGTGAAGATAAAAAAGTTCTTTTGGGGACGAATGATCCGGAAGAACTATCTGCGTATATCAATTCAAAACTTCACTGAGTTCATTATCTTGCCCGTGACATATCAAATTGGAACCATGGAATGAATCCTCTGACTGTAAATGCTTTGTTCTAAAAAATTTTGGATTACTTTTGAGAATCCATGAAGCAAGTCCCATGTTCAATAAATGCTTAATTGTAAGTATTCTGGTTTTTCTTCCGGGCAGATTATATTCCCAGAATAACCTGGAAGGCTTTATCGATTCTGCTCTGTATCACAATCCTGTGATCTCTGAAAACAGAAATTCTATTCTTCAGGAAGACATTGAAAGGAAACGGTTTGAATCTGGTCTGAAAACTCAGGTCGACTTTACAACAGATCTTTTGTGGGATCCTGTTGTAAAAGGGTATGGCTTTGATGAAATTATCACGGATGGTCAGGTGGCCTCAGTTCTGGTAAGTTTTGACAAGAAAATATTGTTCAAAGGGCAGATTGAAGATCATCTCCGATCATTTGAGATCATGAAAAATCAGGCTGGTAACGGGTTACAACTGGCAGAAGCTGTGGTAAGGAAAAATGTTACTTCGCAATATCTCACCACATGGGGTGATTTTCTTCAATGGCAATACAATGAAGAAATTCTGCAGATATTAAGAGATGAGAAGAACCTGATTGCGACACTCACCGCGGAGAATATTTTCAGACAATCCGATTACCTTACTTTCATGGCTGGAGTTAAAGGCCAGGAGCTTACCGTTAGCAATGCGAGACTTCAGTACCGGAATTCTCTTATGCAGCTCAGATATATTTCGGGATTGCCGGATACGTCCTTAATCATACTTGAGACTCCCGAATTGGTTTCAGATGAAATTCCTGATAAGGAATCTTCAAAGTTTTTCATGCAGTTTGTACTTGACAGTCTGAGTCTTCAAAACCGGCTGAAACTTATTGATCTGGAATATAAGCCCTCACTCAGTCTCCATGCTGATGCGGGTTATCTTTCTTCTCTGGTTATACTTCCATATAAAAATTTTGGGGCAGGGATTGGCCTTAAGCTTTCCGTGCCTTTGTACGACGGAAGACAGAAAGAATTGAAGCACAGCACCATCGATCTGCTTAAAGATAATAACAGGCAGCAGGAATTCTGGTTTGATAAGCAGTACCAACTTAAAATTGATCATTATCGTTTAATGCTTTCTCAACTTAAGCTCCAAATTGACGAGATCAACGATCAAATGGATTTTTATCATGAATTACTGGCAGCTGAGAAAAAACTCATCCGGCTTGGTCAGGTTGAAATCTCGCAGTATTTTATGATCCTAAGAAATTATATGGATGTCAGGAATGAATTGACAACCAATCGTGTAAAGCAGATGATGCTTATCAATGAGATAAACTTCCTGGCCAATTAGATCCTGACATGACTAGAAAATTATTGAATATGAGAAGTTCCAAAATCCTGGTAATCATATTGTTTGCTCTGGTTTCCTGTACCGGGACTGAAAACAGGGCAGAGAATCGTACTAAGGCGTTTCCTAGAGTGGCGACTACAAAGATCAATCGGGGGAACATCATGCAAAAGGTTGAAATGAAGGCCACTGCGCACTATCTTAAGTCGGATGTTATTGCTTCACCAATCGACGGTTACATCGTAGAATCTTTTGCTAAGGCCGGAGATAATGTAAGGAAGGGTCATATCCTGTTTACCGTGCAAACCCGTGAATCCATGGCTTTGGGGACGGAAGGGCGTATCCTGGATAATGGGATTGACTTTTCAGGAATGGATACGATTCTGGCATTTGCGAACGGCTATATCACTGAAACAAATCATCAACGTGGAGATTTTGTCTCAAAAGGGGAGAAGCTCGCAACCATAAGGGAGACTTCCAGCCTGGTTTTCATTCTGAATATGCCCGTTGAATGGAGAGACAAGGTCCACACCGGTTTGAAAGTCAGCCTGCATTACCCTGACCAAAGCATTGGTACAGGAATTGTAGTCCAGGTCAGCCCTGAGGTGGAGAGAGCAAGCCAGACGCAGAAAGTGATCATCGCCGTGGAGAATCCGGAACAATTTCCGGAAGGACTGATTGCTAGTGTATGGTTGCCCGTGTCCGAATCTTTACATGCCATCCTTTTATCAAGGGAAGCCCTACTTTCAAATGAGACCGAAACTGAATATTGGGTGATGAAGATGGTCAACGATTCTATTGCGGTTAAAACGCCTGTAACTACGGGAATAATGAACCGGGATACCGTCGAAATCGTAAATCCAGTTCTCCATTCAGGTGACCGCATTTTGATCCATGGGAACTATGCATTACCCGATACGGTGCAGGTAACTTTAACCGACAGCTTCTGATGAGAGATTTTTATTACAACTTCAAAAAGCCTGTTACTTTTTTACTTGTACTGCTGGTACTGGGGGGTGTATATTTTTATACCAGAATGCAGACATCCCTGTTCCCGGAAATCACCTTTCCAAAGATCAAAATTATTGCTGAGGGGCAGCTTCAACCTGAAGATCAGATGATGGTCACCATAACCCGCCCCCTTGAAGATGCGGTAAAGCGTGTTCCTGGCCTGAGGATGATTCGCAGTACCACAAGCCGCGGGAGTTGTGAAATTTCGGCGTTTATGACATGGGAGACCAACATTGACGTGGCGCAGCTGCAGATTGAATCGAGGATAAGCCAGATGAAGGAAGCCCTTCCTGCAGGCACTACGATTTCGGTTGAAAAGATGAATCCTTCCATACTGCCTATCATCGGGTACTCGCTTGAAAGTGACAAATATTCCCTGATCAGTTTAAAGAAACTCGCCGTATATACCATCAAACCATATCTTTCACAGGTAGAGGGCGTGGCTTCTGTTGACATATTGGGAGGGAAAGAAAAGGAATACCGGGTGATACTGGATCGTCAGAGGATGAGCGCACTTGGCATTACTCCGGATTACCTTGAGAACATCATGTCTCAAAATGGTTTTATTTTTTCAAATGGATTTTTCAATGATCATAACCGTCTGTATTTAAGCATAACCAATGCTTCCTTCAAAAATAAAGATGACGTCGGAAATATTGTTGTCAGAAATGATCAGCGAAGGATTGTCCTCCTCAAAGATATTAGTGATATACATATCACAGAAGCAGTTGAGTATGTAAAGATTAATGCAAATGGAAAAGAAGGTGTGCTCATAAATATTGTCAAGCAACCCAATGCCAACCTGATTTCCACTACAGATTCGGTAGAAAAAAAATTAGCCGGGCTGAAGAATGTACTGCCTCCGGATGTGACGATCCATCCCTATTATATCCAGTCGGAATTTGTGAACAATTCGATCCGTTCAGTAAAAGACGCCCTATGGCTGGGAATTGTACTTGCCATTTTTGTAGCCCTTCTTTTTCTGCGCTCTCTTAAAGCAGGCATCAGCCTGTTAATCATCATACCGGTAACGCTTGGCGTTACAATTCTTGTACTCTACGTGCTTCATTTTACCTTCAATATAATGACACTCGGGGCCCTGGTAGCCTCCATAGGATTAATCATTGATGATGCGGTGGTCATTGTAGAACAGATACATCGTACACATGAAGAACATCCGGGGGATTCAGCGCAGAACCTGGTGAAGAAAGCCATCCATTACCTTTTGCCCGCTATGGTAGGCTCCTCTTTGAGCACAATTGTGATCTTCCTGCCTTTCATTCTGATGTCGGGGGTTGCAGGCGCATACTTTGGTATTATGACTACGACGATGATTATCACCCTGACCGTATCATTTTTCGTTACATGGACCGGACTGCCAGTGGTATATTTATTGCTCTCAGGGAGAAAAGGCCTCAATGGCACAAGTGAAAGTTCGGATATCCATTTGGTTAAAAAACAGAAATGGGTAAGTATATTTACACATAAACCTTATTTCAGTCTTGGAATTGTAGCTGTGCTTATTGCAGTGATCCTAGTCATATATCCACGGCTTGAAACCGGCTTCCTTCCATATATGGATGAAGGAAGCATCGTCCTGGATTTCAATTCTCCACCCGGGTCCTCGCTGGAAGCAACTGACGTAATGCTTGGCGAGGTGGATCATATTCTCAGCCAGACACCGGAAGTTGTTGCTTTCTCAAGGCGTACGGGCGCGCAGATGGGATTTTTCATCACGGAGCCCAACAGGGGGGATTATCTGATTAAGATCGATCAAGGAATGGGTAAGTCGACTGAGGAGGTTATCGATGAAATCCGGACCCAGGTTGAATCCAGTGTTCCGGGACTGATCGCGGATTTTGGTCAGGTGATCACAGATATGCTGGGAGACCTGACCACTTCGGTTCAGCCGGTTGAAATAAAGATTTTCGGGAATGATAATTTGAAACTACAGGAGTATTCCAAAAAAGTTGCCGCGCTGGTACGAAGTGTGAACGGAACGGCAGATGTTTTTGACGGCATCGTGATTGCCGGACCTTCTGTTGACATTTACCCTTCCTACTCCGAAATGGCACAATACGGGCTTACTCCGTCTGCTCTCCATAATCAGCTACAGCTTGAAACCGAGGGGCTGGTAATGGGCCGGGTTATCGAAGGGGATTATCTGCCCGACATCAGACTGGCCTACCATGACAGTACCGATTTTAATATGCAGAATCTTAGGGAGGCACTCTTATTCACCGCCGATGGAACCTTAATACCCTTAAAGCGTGTTGCTGATATCCGCATAAATAAAGGCAGCGCTGAAATTGAAAGGGAGAACCTGCAGAATATGAGCGTAGTATCTGCACGCCTTAATGGTTCGGACCTTGGAAGTGTAATGAGACAGATCCAGGAAAAAATCAATGTAAATCTCGCGCTTCCAAAGGGTTACTATATTGAATATGGCGGAGAATTTAAGGAACAACATCAATCGTTCAGGGAACTCCTGATCATTCTCATCCTCGCCATACTCCTTGTGTTCCTGGTGGTTCTGTTTCTTTTTAAGGATTTTCTGGCTGCAATGATCATTATTCTCATCGCATCGCTCGGTATTTCAGGAGGTTACCTGGCCCTTTATCTTACGGGTACGCCTCTAAATGTCGGAAGTTATACCGGTCTGATTATGATTGTGGGGATTATTGGTGAAAATGCCATCTTTACCTATCTTCAATATAAACGAAATCTGGAGGAAGGAAATGATGTCCATGATGCCATAACATTTTCAATCAGCACCAGACTCCGCCCTAAACTTATGACAGCCTTATGCGCAATAACCGCAATGATGCCCCTGGCTCTTGGAGTCGGTACCGGAGCGCAATTGCATCAGCCACTTGCAATAGCCGTTATTGGCGGTTTTGTAATCGCACTGCCCCTTCTTCTGGTTGTATTACCCGGATTTCTAAGGTTAGGTGCCGGAAAAGTACACAAGGATAAAGTAGGATACTGATAAACCTGCTCGCCGATGCCATCAAGTATACTCAACCCAATTTCAGGGTTTGATAACACGGTACAGCACCCTTGGGATTTGTAGCAGATCATAGTCGTGGTCGTAGATGAGATAGCGGTTGCTCCATTCAGGAGAAAATTTTTCTTTAAAATCGCGTAATCCTTTATAATGGGAAAATGACCTGATTTTTTCGTATGCAAATTTCATGGAGCGTTCTGGAAAATTTTGTGGTGTAGTCAGACCAGACATGGGTGCAAAGCCCAGGTTAGCATATTTATAATCTTTGGATTTCAGGTACTTAAACATTTCGATGAGGAGAAAGTCCATGATACCATTGGGCGCATCCGATATTTTACGCATGAGGTCATACGTGCCCTCTTCATAAACGAAATCGGGGATAATATTCAGGAATGCAACAATGAGCTCTTCGCTGTTCTCAACGGTTATGATCGTCTGCTGCTTCAATTCCTCCCATTTGAACATACCCTGTGAAAAAATGATCTCACTCCTTCCCGTATCCTTAAGCCAGTCGTCCGATACTGCTTTAAGTTTCTGAAGCAGCCCGTCTTTCAGCGGGGGCTCATGTATACTCGCATGGTAACCACTGGTGATGACCTTGTTGATGGCGTTGCGCATGGATTTTCTTTGCCCGCCCTCAAGTGAGAACGATGACAGGTCAACCACACCTTCCTGACCGAGAAGCATGACTTTTTTGCCGAGTTGGGTGTATAGTTGAAGACTTTTCTCAGGAACCCGATAGAAAAAATTCTTCAGTCCGTTCTCATAGCAAAATTCATCGAATGCACGGATACAGGCCTTTCTGTCTGCATCGTCACCGGTAACTGGATCTTCCAGGACGACAGCGTAAGTTCCTGAAATCCTGTAGGAAACGAAGGCCGACATTTCAGGATTGAAAAAGAACAATTTGTCGGGATAGATCTTAAAAAAATCCAGCGCTGACCGGCCGTATTTTTCGATGAGGTCGCGTGCTTTTTCCGATTCTTCAAGGTTTGGCACCTGTTTGAATACATAGGGACGTATTAATGTGTAAATCATAAACGAAAGAGTGATGAAGCCACAGATATTTATCGACACAAGGAAATCATGCGCAAAATGTCCGGCAGGATGCAGTTCATTGCTTCCCACCAGGAAGTAGTTCGCGATCGTGTATTTTATAGATTCCAGCAAGCTGAAATCCATATTAAAATGTCGTTTATTTAAAAAATAGAAACCGATGATGCCATACAACAATACGGCGAGGATACTTAGAAGTGCCGTTTGGATGCCTACATACCTGAGCTTTGGATTTCCTCTGATATTATACTCCTTTCGGGTGGCAAGCAGGATGAAAATCACAAGAAGGGAGACGATGGCTTCCTCATAATCAATGGCCTTGGTAATATGGCCAATCAGTGAGCCGAGAGTGAGAAACAAAGCAAACCACCATACAGTTCTCAGTCCTTTTAGCATGAAAGCAGCAGTGACGAGGAGAAACAGCCCAGCAGTGAAAACAAAATAATTCGAGACGTTGATGGCATCCACAGGAAGTAAATCCTGCAGTAGCGTGAGGCGGGAAGCAATAGCCGGCGTAAGTACGGAGATGATATTGATAATTCCAAGAATGAAAAGCAAAAATGCAGGAAGTACACGCATCAGTAAGCGATTGATCTTCAGAAGAAAGCTAAAGATACCGGCAAAAAGTGGCAACCAGAATTCAAAGAAACGGAAGAGAAGTGTGATGGCTAAAGCTTCAACATTTGAGTAACCAAAACGCATCATGGCGTATGTCATTGACAGCTCAATCGCCCCAAGGCCACGCAGAAAAGGGGAAATGATAAGAAATACTACTGCTACAATGTATCCGATCACAGCAATAAAGAGAGAGGGTTCATAACCCATAGCCTTCATAGCTATGTAAAGGTGCATGATACCGGTTATCTCGATGATAACGGAATAGATTACCGTGATGAAGAAATGCCTGCGTTCTATTTTATTCTGCGACAGATCATCCATAAAGACCTGCCAGGAAGGAATACTTTTAATGATTAGCCGGTACACAATTCCCTGCCGGATGACAGACATGTACATCAGGTAAAGGGCCGAAATAATTGCGATAACACTCGTCAGGGCTATCCATTCGCTGCTGCCGACCGAACCTCTGAAAAGTGCATAGATAAAAGCAGGCACTGCCACAATGATGACCGATAATATGCCTACGAATCCATAGACTGAAGATGCAAAATTGATCTGCGATTTCGTAATGCCTTTTTTTTCAATATCCCTCGTAAAAAAAGCAAGTGAAGAAATACCACCAGCCGGAAGAAAAACACTGATCAGGTTTCGTTTCAGGAATAGTAGAACGGCATCCCACAAACCAATCCGGTTCCTGACCGACCGGAAGGAGGCAATATACATTAGTCCCTGGAATAGGATATAAACGAATGTCAACACTACTCCTGCCAATACCCACAAACCTCGGCTCTCTATCAGAACATTTTTGACCTCAGTAATTTCACCCCGTTCGTGTTTTACAAACCAAAGGCCAAGCCCGAGAAAAAGAATTGTGAGAATAAATTGTGCTATGATTTTCCTGTTCTCAAGAATGAAGGGAAGGCTTCGTTCCCTCACGAAGCTTGAAATCATCGATACGGGCAGAGTAATTCTAGATTTTGACTGGCCCGGATTTTCAGTCATCAGATTATTTTTAGGTTCATACTACAGAATACAGATACATGGGAGCCTCCGTCAGCTCTATTTCGGCTTTTTATACATTAACATCTGAACGGCTGATTTGTGCTATCAGGGTTTCCTGTTCATTTTTCTGTCTTAAAAAACAAACGATGAACATCAGAACACTCTTCTCTGTATGGTGTTATCGCATATATTGAAAAATACATTTTGATCAGCAAGTAAAGATACTTAAACAAGCTGTAAAAAATAGCGCTTTGGGTTACTTCTTAGTCTGCTGCAGAACAATAGTTTCTGTTTTTATTTTACATTTGAGACTTTTATTTTGAATTTTTCAGGCTCATGACCTTAAAAAGATAAGCAATCGTTGAAGCAACAATGAATAGACTAAGGATATTTGTAAAGTATATCTCTTATAAACTGACAGCACGTCACAGAAAAGGTCATGGCATTCATTCCCCTTTTGTTTTCAGGCTTATTTCGGAGGTCGTTGCACATAATCCGGATTCTGCAAGATTGAGAGAAGTTAGTTTATGGCACCATACGCTCTTAAAGAATCGCCATATGATTTCCACAAATACCTTTGGGGCCGGGTCACATTTGGGGGAAAACCAGGCCCGGCAGGTTTCCCTTATGGCCAGGAAGTCTTCGGTGTCTTCGAAGTATGGCAGACTCCTGTACCGCCTTGCTGAGTTCTTTAAACCCGGTGAGATCGTCGAGCTGGGAACAGGACTTGGAGTCAGTGGGGCCTACCTTAAAGCCGGCGCTCCGCAAAGCATACTGACAACCGTTGAAGGTGATGCGGCAAGGTCTGCCTTCGTTGCGACAGGTTTTCTTAAAATCCGTTATCCGGATGTCAGAGTGGTGAATCAGACGTTTGATGATTTCCTCGCTGATTTTGAACCGGGATCATTGCCCTTGATGATCTTTATCGACGGTGACCACAGTTTTGAAGCAACAATGAGGTATTACAAACGTCTTACAGCCCATATCCAGCATGGTACTATCCTGATCATCGATGATATCCACTGGTCCGGTGACATGGAAAGAGCATGGGAACAGATAAAAAAAGAAAAAAGTTCGGCGCTTACGGTTGACCTGTTCTTTATGGGACTTGTTTTTTTCAGAGAAGGTATTATTCCTCAGGATTTCATTGTCAATTTTTAAAGCTTTGGGGTTTTGAATTAACATTTATATGGTTAAATTCGTAGAAATTTCGTAATCTGTAAGAAATGGAGAATATTATTGTACTCGATCAGGTGGTAAAGAACTATTGGATAGGCACCATTATAGTTAAAGCACTGCAGTCAGTTTCTTTGACCATTGAAAAAAACGAATACGTTGCCATAATGGGGCCCTCAGGTTCGGGTAAATCCACATTGATGAATCTCCTCGGCTGCCTCGATACGGCATCCAGCGGATCATATGTTCTAAATGGCACTGACGTAAGTAAAATGGATGATAACCAGCTTGCTGATGTGAGAAACTCAGAGATTGGCTTTGTGTTTCAGACTTTTAACCTCCTGCCCAGGTACACAGCTCTCGAAAACGTGATGCTTCCGCTGATCTACGCAGGAAAATCGAAGTCTTTCAGGGAAGAACGGGCTAAAAAAGTACTAGATGATGTTGGACTTTCCGACAGAACCCATCACCGGCCCAATGAGCTTTCCGGCGGCCAGCGCCAGAGAGTAGCCGTTGCCAGGGCCCTCGTTAACGACCCTTCCATAATTCTTGCAGATGAACCCACAGGTAACCTTGATTCCAAAACGTCTGAGGACATTATGGCACTTTTTGGTGAGATCCACCGCAAAGGCAATACCGTTATCCTTGTGACTCATGAAGAAGATATTGCACGTCATGCTCACAGGATCGTCAAGCTGATGGACGGGTATGTCGATGCTGATTATATCAATGAAAATCCTGTGAAAACTTTTATTTCTGCTTAATACATCAATTATGAGCTGGAGGTCAACTTGAAAATATATACCAGGGGAGGTGATAAAGGGACCACAGCGCTGATCGGGGGGAGGCGCGTGCCAAAATTTCATCAGAAGATTGAAGCCTACGGTACCATCGATGAACTGATGGCTCACACGGGACTCCTGATGGATGAAGATGTAAACTGCGATAGGAAGGAACTTTTCCTCTGGATTCAGGACCGACTTATGACGGCAGCGTCACTTCTGGCTTCCGACGGACAGGATGATGAACTTCCAAAATTTTTCCCGGAGGATATTCAACGACTTGAACAGGAAATTGACAGCATGGAAGAAAAGCTGGATGAACTGCGTTCGTTTATTATCCCTGGAGGTCATTCGTCCGTTTCAGTTTGCCATATAACCAGGACGGTTTGTCGCAGGACAGAAAGAATCGTAATCCATGTAGCGGAAGAGTTTAGCGTTGATGAGTTGATTATCAGTTTCCTAAATCGGTATTCAGATTTCCTTTTTGTACTTTCAAGGTTGATATCCAGAGAGTTAGATGTGAACGAAATAACATGGAAGCCAAAGTTGTAAATCTTAAAAAAGTTTTTATATTTGCGCAATTTTAAAATAACAAAAATTTAGCTAAAAGAAATTTTTGTACTATGTATTGGACACTTGAACTGGCATCAAAACTTGAAGATGCACCCTGGCCTGCTACGAAGGAAGAACTGATTGATTTTGGCATCAGATCTGGGGCACCTCTGGAAGTAATCGAAAATCTGCAGGAGATCGAGGACGAGGGTGAAATATATGAAAGTATCGAGGATATTTGGCCTGATTATCCAAGTAAGGATGATTTCTTCTTCAATGAAGATGAATACTGAGGAATATTCGGCAACCCCTTCTTTTTCCTGAAGGCTTGCTGTGAGTTAATTTGTAATATTGATTCCCTGTGTCGGTCAGTTCTCACCACTGTCTTCACCGGCTTATCTGTACCGGAATACCCGGTCCTTCTTTCTTAAAGGTTATCGCATTCCTTTTTTTTAATTTACTAGTCATCAGGTGTTTGTAAAAAATGTCCGGGGGATGGTTTTTGTCTGATCCCTGCCGTTTGGATTCTCCTGGTACGTATAGTTAGCCAGGCAGGTGTGTTGCGCGGTTGGGAAAACGTATCTTCTGGAAGGATAAGGAAGCAATTATTCTGATCCCTTATCCGGTTCCGATGCCCCGGTTTGTCCCGGTTCTGTGGTATCCTGTGGTTTGGGGACAATACTGGCCTTCCATTTGAATACGTCTTCTTTGGTATAGGGGCGGAATTCTCCGAACCAATGGAAATTCTTTAGCAAGCGTTCATTTTCAGGGAATTTATCAAGAGGGTAATAAACCAGTGCTGGATTGACGAGATAAATAATAAAATCGACTTTATTGGACTTGAATTTTATTCTGAGGTCGGAACTTTCAGCTTTATTCACACCGATATATTTGTTTCCGTCCCTGGCATAATAGATGGTCTGTGAATTTCCGTTCACATCGATCTGAGTGAGTGCATTGTCACGAATGTATCCGGTCATAGACCGGCCTTTGATCTGGTTGTACCTGGCGGAATCTTCACGAGAAATGATGAAGGCATCGTTGTTCATTTCCATTTTGTCTGCCTGTTGATTCTTGATATACAGATCGATAAACTCAGCGGTGATCTGATTCTCTTCAGACCATATTACCGGTTCACCGAAAAACCGAAAAACGGAATCCGTATCGGTGTATACAAGTGAATCACATTTTCCCTGCATGTCGTCCCTGAATAGTTTTACATGATTGTAAGCCTTAATAATATTAAAGTCGGGAATGGTATCGGGAACAGATTTAAGGGTATCGGCATGGACAAATAGGCTGTCCTGCTGATCATCGACCTGAATCATAAGAGCCTTGTTGGTTAGCAGGGCATACTTGGTTTTTTCGAGGTATATGGCTTCATTGCCTTTCAGAATGATGTTTTGTGCGGTATCAACAAGGATAACATTTTTGAATGCTTTGCCCAGGCCTGTTTCTCTTTCATAGTAGAGACTGTCGCCCTTAATGGTTTTGCCCTGGCTTTCAAGCCAGGCATTCTTGTTGAACTGTGAAATATTATTTTTAGTATCGTACCACCCGTTTTCACAATATATGTAGTTACTGTCGGAGATGATATCTGTCGGTCCCAGAAAATAAGCTATTTCAGTGAGGGAGTTATACTTGAGCGTGTCAGAATACATTGTGTAGTCAGGGTTGGTGACAACCACGCTGTCTTTGAAAAAGAAAAGTTTTTGGGTTGAATAGTAATTGCCCCGGATACTCTCGAGCGTATTGTCGCCATTGACGATCCGACCACCACCCACGTAATAGGCAAGGTCAGCATTGAAATCGTAATCGACGTAATCGGTGGTGAGCCGGCTTTCCTTATCAATAAGTATAACATTGTCGCGCACATTGGCCATTCTGATATCACCCCTGTATTTCAGGAAGTCACCGTACAGGTCGAGTGTATCGCCCTGCCAAAGATGAACATGGCTGTATGCATCAACCATGTTTTCTTCCGAATAGTAGTAGGCACTGTCACAGGTCATGTATACATCCTCATGCTTGAAGGTGACGTTTCCCATCAACCGTTTTGCATTATTGCCAAGATCACTGTCAAATTCAATGTAGTCGGCATTAATATCGATCTGATGTACCTGCTGGGCGAGAAGCAGGGTGCTATTCATGGCAGGGAGAAGGAAAAACAGGATCAAAACAGCCGGAAATCTCCTGAACTGTCGAATATCGAATGACCTGGCTGAAACCTGCTGTCGGTTTTCATGAATGGAAACAAAACTGGATTCAGCAGGAAACATAGTGTGATTTTTTCAAAATATCAGAATGTAACGAAATGACCCGCAGGAGTTTGTTGTTTCGTTATTCATCAGTTTTCAGCCAGCCGTTTTTGATGAAATCACATTGTTTGAATTCTTCATCAATGTGGATATAGGTATCTTCCTGTTTCGTACTGACCCACTTGTCGATAACGTCCTGTTGTTTTTGTGCCAGGGTCATCATCTGAAGCAGTTTATAGTCCTGATCAAGGTTGGCTTTATGGGGGTTTGATCTGGATTTCAGACGCATCACCTTATACATGGTCTTCTGATTTTCATCGACCGATTCATAGGGATCGGAGATTTCGCCGACTTTCAAATCCCTGACAACTAGATAGTCCTTGGTGTCGAGTTGTTTGAGTTCAAATTTTGAAGATCCCGTTTGCGGATTGACAACCAGTCCGAAATTCATGGCGGTATTCTTATCCTGTGAGTAGTACCTCGCTGCTTTTTCAAAGGTAACGCTGTCTTTTCGCACTGCTCCGATAATACTATCGAGACGCGCTATGGCTTTCTGTCTGGCATCCGGGCTGATTTTTGGCTTCATCAGGATATGCCGGGTACGCACCCTCTCGTCTTTTCTGTCAACGAGCTGAATAATGTGATAGCCGAAATCGGACTCAACGATCTTCGAGATTCCACCCTTCTTAAGAGCAAAGGCTGCTTTGGCGTAGGCAGGATCGAGCTCACCTTTTGAACTGAATCCGATGTCTCCGCCGTTTGAAGCCGACGGGCCTTCTGAGTACAGGACGGCAAGAGTTTCAAAACTTTCACCATCCATGATCCGCTTCCGAAGTTCAAGTAGTTTTTCCTTTACCGCGAATACGTCATTTTCACTCAGTGGGGGGTAGGCAACAATCTGTTGAACCTCAACTTCAGCATCAATTGTGGGGATACTGTCGGGGTCAAGGTTGTTATAAAATTTCCGGACTTCAGAAGGGGTTACAGTCACCTTTTCGGTGATCGTTCTCTTTATTTGATCAGTAATCATTTGATTGCGCATTTCTTCTCTGAAGTCCTCTTTTATCTCTAGGATGGATTTCCCAAAATATTCCTCCAGCTCTTCCTGACTTCCGATCTGGTTGATAAAATACTGCATTCTGTTATCAAGCTCCAGGTTCACTGAACTTTCCGATACCTCGACACTGTCGATTTTGGCTTGATCAAGCATTAGTTTCTGTTCCAGGAAACTTCTGAAGATATAGCACCTGAGATCCGGAATTTGTGCACGCTGCGCCCTCATCTGCAAATACTGACTTTCGATATCCGATTGGAGTATATTGTAATCACCGACAATGGCAACGACCCTGTCTATCATCTTTGGCTGGGCTGAAGCAGTCAGACTTGTGAAAATCACACAATAGAGGATCAGGTATTTCAATAGGTTCTTCATGTTATGGTTTAATAAATTTCGACCTGGTTCCTGCTTAGTCCTTCTTTGTAAACGGTATTCTCCAGATCCTGAATATATTCAATTTTACGTTTGTTCATTAACACACTGCGAATGTTATCCCTTACCAGTTGGAGCGGTGCAACCTGGCCTTCAGGGATTCGGGCTATGATGTGAATGAAATGATAATACATTGAATCGCTGATTTCAATATTATGATTATAGTTTAAATAACGTCCCGGATTGTCTATTTTCAAAGGGGTGTCACTGATAAGTTCAGAAAATTTAATCCAATGATCGTCGTCAATCATGCATTTTTCCCCATATGTACTGCAATAATCTTCCAGTGCATTGAGATCATCTTCCTTCTCCGAGCGGTACCATGAGCGTACTTTACTGATCTGTGGCGATGAGACCGGAATCTTCACATAGGTAACCCTTACCACATCAGAGCTTAAGATATAATTCGATGCGGTTTGCTCATAATAAGATTTAATCTCCTTTTCCGGGATGATGGTATCAAGGTTCTGACTGAGAATGTTTTGCTTGTATTTGAAAATCAGCAACGATGTACGGTATTCATCCACTTGTTTCGCAACATCTTTTTGTTCCTCAGGAAGATTAGTTTCAGCCTGTTTAAGCAGCAATTCATTCCTGATCCATTCCTCAATGAGCCTTCGGGCAGTTTTTACACTGTCCTCCATAGACAGTCCTTTCTGAATATGTTCAGACAGATCGGAAGGGTAGAGATAATTGGAATTTACACGTGCCACGGGACTTTCTTGAGATGCCTTATTCGTCCTGTCACAGGCGAAAGAGACAAACAAAATGAGCAATATGACACAAATGGTTTTTACTTGCATAGACTATTCACTGATTTTAGCCAGGACATCTTTGTTTACTTTAACAGGGTATTTCTCTCGCAAATCTTTTACCCATTGTTCTTCGAGGTATTTCTGATAATCGGCGGTAACCAGCCCTCTTGATTCATTAAGCTTCCTGTTTTCCGGAGGCAATGTTGAGATGATATAAACAAAGGCAGGTTTTCCGTCCTTCGTGGTGAAGGTTTTGCCGATACCCTGGTTCCAGTTGGTTGAATCAACCTCTTTATTGTCTCCTTTTTCAAATTTTCCGTAATCTACCTTTACACAGGATATGGTATCATCGGGACAAAGTTTGGAGACCAGGTAGGATTGGCTGAACTTCTTTTTCCTGCCATATTTAGCGGTCAGAGCCCTGGCCTCTTTAAGTGTCGTGCTGTCGTTGATCACCACGGTCCAGGCCTCGGCTCTCTTTCCCCACAAATACTCGCTTTTGTGATTCTTATAAAAGTTCTCGAGTCCTGTGGAATCATTAACAGCTTTGGACCATACCAATTTGTCGGTGAGATCGAAAAGAAGGATCCCGTCATGATATTCCTGCAGAATGTTCCGGAAATCAGGATATTTGCCTTCAAGCCGGGCATCCTCGTAATCCCTCAGTTTATCACCGATGAACCTATTACAGGATTCATTCAGATAAACCACCAAATTTATCGGAATTGTTTTGACTTGATTTTTTTCGAGATAATTTGCAAATTCTCCTACATTCACCCTTTCGTCACCTATGGTGAATAACTCCATCTTTGCAACATCCGCAGAGGTATTGTTCTTCCAGGAGGCACTGAATACTGATGTATCGACCTGACTGACAAAGCTATCGAAGCCTTTCTGGTTGAAAGCATAATTATACTCTTTCTTCACCATCGCAACAAAGGCCTGTTTCCGGAGGTATCCCCGCGGACCATTCCCATACTTCGGGATGATATTCGGTTTTTCTTCCTCGAAGGAGCCGATATCCTTTTTGTCGAGAAGTTTAACAAGGTGCCAGCCGTAGGAAGATTCAAAAGGCTGGCTGTAGTCACCCGGATTTTGTAAAGTAAATGCCGCGTCTTCAAATTCCTGGATCATTTGGCCGGAGGTAAACCACTGGAGTTCTCCTCCCTTTTCAGCACTTACCCGGTCCTCTGAATTATTTTTGGCAAGAGTACCAAAATCAACACCGCTCCTCAGGCTGTCGTAAACGGCATAGATTTTATTTTTTGCAGCTTCCGATTCTTCCGGGCTTTGCGACTGAGGGGCCCTGACGAAGATATGTGCAACATGGACCTTTCCGCGTGCCGGCCTGATAGCCTGAACTTTAAGGATATGATATCCAAATTGTGTACGGAAGGGCATCGAAATTTCCCCTGCCGGCGTACTGTAGGCGGCATCTTCAAAAGGAAGTACCATCCTGAATACAGTAAACCAACCCAGGTCACCGCCATTCCGCTTGACTGAAGGATCATCGGACGTGGCACGGGCAACCGTGTCAAAATCTTCACCGTCAACGATCCGTTGCCTTATATCCATAATCTTATTCCATGCATACAGAGTATCCTCGGGTGAAGCCTGAGGATCGAGGGAAATGAGGATGTGACTGGCTTTGATCTCCCTTTTCATTCTTTCATAAGCCACCCGGGCAAAACGGTCAACAGCGTCAGGATCGGCCAGGTAAGGTTGGGCAAGCTGTGACCGGTATGAATTATATTCATCAAGAAATGCCTTTGTGGTATCCAGTCCCATGCTCTCGGCTTCAATGACTTTAAGTTTGAAATTTACGAACATAGGGAGATATTCTTCCGGGCTCTGTTTCTGCGTCATGCTTTCATTGTTGTTCTTCTGATAGATACGCTCAAATTCACCAGCACTTATCTCCTTTCCACCTATCGTCATCAAGACTTCATCCTTGTAACTCTGGGCATTTAAAGGAAGTGTAAGAACAAAACAAAAAACTGAAAACAGAAGAGCAATTGATTTCTTCATAATAACATTAATTTAGTCAATTCAACAGTGAAATATGTAACGGTAATTCAGTGATCTTATTTTCTAACGACTGTAGTTTGGTGCTTCCCTTGTGATGGTTACATCATGTGGATGGCTCTCGAGTACGCCTGCATTTGTAATGCGCACAAACCGGGCCTTCATCAGTGCCTCTATATTGGGCGCGCCGCAGTAACCCATACCGGCACGTAATCCGCCAAGAAGCTGATACACAACTTCAGAAAGGCTCCCCTTATAGGGTACGCGGGCTGCAATACCTTCAGGAACGAGCTTGTTAATATCTTCTTCCATATCCTGAAAGTAGCGGTCCTTGGATCCCATTTGCATAGCTTCGATCGACCCCATGCCTCGGTAGGTTTTGTATTTTCTTCCGTTATAAATAATGGTTTCACCGGGTGATTCTTCGACTCCTGCGAGCAGAGATCCGGCCATGATGCAGTGTGCACCAGCGGCGATAGCTTTGACAATATCGCCGGAATAACGGATGCCTCCATCGGCGATGATGGGAACGCCCGATCCGTTGATGGCTTTTGCAACATCATAAATGGCGGTAAGCTGGGGCACCCCCACGCCGGCAATGACCCTGGTAGTGCATATCGATCCCGGTCCGATCCCGACCTTGACGCCATCAGCCCCGGCATCCACCAGAGCACGGGCAGCTTCGCCGGTAGCTATGTTACCTACTATGATATCCAGTTCGGTTTTGCCATATACAGATTTTAATTTCTTCAGTGTTTTGATCACACCTTCGGTATGACCATGGGCGGTATCGATAACCACGGCATCGGCTCCGGCTTCTATTAGTGTCGCAACGCGTTCAATTGCATCGGCGGAAACGCCGACGGCAGCAGCAACCCTGAGCCTTCCTTTTGAATCTTTACACGCATTTGGCCGGTCCTTCGATTTGGTGATATCCTTATAGGTAATGAGTCCTATGAGGTGGTAATCATTGTCGACCACAGGCAGTTTTTCAATCTTATGCATCTGGAGAATCTCTGCAGCCTTGCTGAGATCCGTCTTAAAGGTTGTAGTTATGATATTCTCACTCGTCATCACGTCTTCTATCGAACGGCTCATTTCCAGCTCAAAACGAAGGTCACGGTTTGTCACAATACCAGTCAGCTTTCCATCATCATCAACCACCGGGATCCCTCCAATCTTGTACTCCTTCATGATAGTGAGGGCGTCACCTACTGTGGCATCCCTTCGAATTGTAATGGGATCATGGATCATGACGCTCTCAGCCCGTTTCACCTTCCTGACCTCCGTGGCCTGATCTTCGAGTGACATATTCTTGTGAATTACACCGATACCCCCCTCACGTGCAATAGCTATTGCCAGTCCGGCTTCGGTGACGGTATCCATGGCAGCGGAAACCACAGGAGCATTGAGACTGATATTCCTGGAAAACCTTGTGCTTAAATCGACCTCACGCGGAAGTACCTGCGAATATGCAGGAACCAGGAGAACATCATCAAAGGTTAAACCTTCCGAATTAATTTTATCCTCAATAAATGACATTGATTTATTTTGATTAAATTTAAATGGTGTGAAATTACAAAAAATTAGAGAATCTCTGCGAGATTTTTTCATATCATCCTTGTATTTACTTTGCAGTTATGCATCATATTGAGAATATCTGAAAGCATGAATGGCAACAGGTTGGGCTCAGTGATTAAAGGGATCCTTATTCCTGCCCGGTGTCCAGGGTGAGTTAAATTCATAATGTACTGTAAATCAGATTGATAAAGCAATTGTTATATCATGTATAAATTCATTGGTTCAGAGGACGGCACACGTATCGTGAGGTGATACCTCTCAAACCTTAAAAAATGTTAAAACATATCACCGGTTAAATAATCCGACTTTCGTTGAACGATTTTCATCAAATACTGACTCGATACTGGGGCTATTCCAGATTCAGACCTTTACAGGAAGATATCATCCGTTCGGTTTTTGAAGGTCATGATACGCTTGGGCTAATGCCTACCGGTGGTGGCAAATCGCTTACTTTCCAGGTACCAGCAATGGCCATGGATGGTATCTGCCTTGTGATCACACCGCTGATTGCGCTTATGAAGGACCAGGTGGAAAATCTTGTTAAGAGGGGTATTAAGGCAGTAGCCATACATTCGGGAATGAGCCGGGAGGAAATCGATATCACTTTCGATAATTGCATATACGGTGATTTCAAGTTTCTTTATCTTTCACCGGAAAGACTGACGACAGAATTATTCAGGGTGAGGATAGAGAAGTTGAAAGTTTGCCTTATTGCAATCGATGAATCTCACTGCATTTCACAGTGGGGCTACGACTTTCGTCCTTCTTACCTCCTAATTGGTGCGCTCAGGACCTTGCTTCCCGGAGTGCCGTATCTTGCTCTGACGGCAACGGCCACGCCAAATGTGCTTGAAGATATCATGGACAAGCTGGAATTCAGGGAAAGGATCGTTTTTCGAAAAAGTTTTGAACGAAAAAATATTACTTACCGTGTTGATCAAATCGAAGATAAGATGCGGCGGTTACTGCTTATTGCCCGTGATTATCCCGGTTCGGGGATTGTATATGTAAGGAGCAGGAAAAAGACAAGGGAGATTGCCCAATTCCTTGTACAGAATAAGATCAGCGCAGATTTTTACCATGCCGGCTTGAGTCACGAAACGAGGAATTCCAGACAGGAGGATTGGCAAAAGGGAGCGACACGCGTTATTGTTGCCACAAATGCCTTCGGCATGGGTATCGACAAGCCCGATGTGCAATTCGTTGTTCATATGGATCTTCCTGATTCACCGGAAGCCTATTTCCAGGAAGCCGGCAGAGCCGGGAGAGACGAGAAACCGGCACTGGCATTGTTGTTATTCAATGGTTCCGATAAACGCCAGGCCGGGCAAAGGATCGCAACTACTTTTCCTGAGATCAGCGTCGTCAAGGATGTTTATCACGCTCTTGGAAATTATTTCCAGCTTCCTGTCGGCAGCGGAAAGGGACAGAGCTTTGACTTTATCCTTTCCGATTTTCTGACAAAGTATCATTTCAATGCACTTGTGGCACACAATAGCCTGCTGATCCTCCAAAGGGAGGGTTATATTGAACTGAGCGATGAGATCAATAACCCGTCGCGCGTGCATTTTAAATCTGAACGGGACGACCTGTACAAATTCCAGGTGTCTAATGCCCGCTTTGACGGCTTCATCAAGCTTCTGCTTCGTTCTTACAGCGGGATGTTCTCTTCCTTCGTTGCCATCGATGAAGATCTTCTTGCAAGGCGTTCCGGACTGAAAAGAGAAAACATTTTCACCTTTCTGTCCAAACTTTCTTCATTCGGGGTAATCACCTATATACCAAGGAAACGGAATCCCGTGGTCACATTTACGGAAGAAAGACTCGACTTGAAAAGTCTCCGCTTTTCCGTTGAGTCCTATAAATTTCTAAAGGAGAGGTACGAGGATCGCTTGAATGCCATGATTGATTATGCCTCAGGAACCGCCAAATGCCGTAGCCGTTTTTTCCTCCAGTATTTTGGAGAGAAAGATCCCCCACGTTGTGGTCAGTGTGATGTTTGCAGGGAGAGGAAGGAACAGGATACAGACAATGACGAGTTTGTTCGTATCAGTGAAGATATCAGGAGTGCACTTACAGAGCGAAGCATGAACATTACTGATCTGGCACAACTGGTGAAACATCCCGATAAAAAATTTACCACGGTCCTTAGGTGGTTGCTTGATCACGGCAGAGTGTTAAAAGACAATACCAATACATTTTCCTGGAATGCAGGATCGCGGGATAAACTAAGTAAATAATTTGTAACTTTACTGATTATTTACTCTGACGATGGGACAATTGCATGATTTAGTCTATTCCTCTGAAGTTCTGAATTTCGTCAGACTTGCAGGTCATTTCAGGGGATTTCTCCACGAAGGCACAGAATCAGACAGAAAGTCATTCGTGGCTGAGTTGCTTCGGATGCTTCCTGCCCTGTACTCATCGATGCTTTCTATACCCGCCGGAGAGCCTGTGTATGATGGAGGAAACGAAAAATTCGTTGGTGAGGAAGAATGGTCAAAAGTTTATCAGAACATATTGTCTGTCATGGGTTCACAAAATGAGTACCTTGATATTCCTGAAGATGAAGAATATGACAGGATGGAGTTGATCAGTCGTGAAATCTCAGAAGACCTTGCTGATATTTACCAGGATATCGGTGATTTTGTTGAATTGTACAGTAACGGCACAGAAGAGATCATGAATGATGCACTATGGGAGTGCAGAATGAATTTCGAGATCTATTGGGGGAAGAAGTCACTCAGGGTCTCCTTGGCCCTGCATCAGATATTGATGAAGGATGATGATACGCTTGAGCGGATGGATCAGGAATGGGAAGAAAAAAATGTTGGGAAGGAAATTAACACGGATGAATGGTTCATCTCAAAACGACAAAAAGATCTCGGAGGGGAAGGTGATTTATAACAATGACATCAGTAAGGAGGAGATTAACCAATTGAAACCCGGTGCCTACTCAGGCAAAATCTGGATCGTTGATAATCCTGCTGATGTTGACAGTGTAATGCGTAAAATCGGGACATTTGAAACGGTCGGCTTCGATACGGAGACGAAACCCAGCTTCAAAAAAGGTAAAGTAAATCAGGTATCGCTGGTTCAAATTGCCACAGGCGAAGAAGTATACCTCATCCGTACCCTCTATACCGGTTTTATGCCATCATTTATCGCTTTTCTCGAGAATGAGAATGTCCGTAAAGTAGGCGTAGCACTACGTGATGACATTGGCAAACTTCAAATGGTGCACCGATTCAAACCAGGTGGTTTTATCGATCTTCAGGAATATTCCGATCAGTTCCGTATTGAAAGCAACAGTCTTCGGAAACTTACCGCCATCGTCCTCGGAATACGCATATCCAAAACGCAACAGCTTTCAAACTGGGAAGCCGAAGTTCTGAATGAAGGTCAGATTATTTATGCGGCTACCGATGCCTGGTCATGTCTCGAGATTTACAACACACTGAAGAAATCTGTTAATAATTATGGGAAGAACTAATGTCACGCTGAAACCGGGGAAGGAATCCTCTCTGAAACGATATCATCCATGGGTTTTTTCAGGCGCTATCAGGGATATCTCCGGAGATCCTTTGGAAGGGGAGCTGGTGGATATTCTTGACAGCAAGGGTGAATTTCTCGCTGCAGGCCATTATCAGAAAAGTTCCATTGCGGTGCGGATACTCAGCTTTAAGCCGTCGACATTTGACCAGCCTTTTTGGAGCAAGCGGATACTTAATGCCTGGGAACTGAGGGTTGAAGCTGGTCTTGCCGGTTCTGAGCATACCAATGTTTTCCGGCTCGTGAACGGGGAAGGTGACGGCCTCCCGGGCCTGATCATTGATTTCTATAATGGCACCGCCGTATTTCAGGCACACTCGGCAGGGATGTATCAGAGCCGTAATTTTCTTGTGGAGGCATTGTTGGCACTCCCTGGGAAGCCCGTCCGTGCTGTATATGACAAGAGTGCATCTTCCTTGCCTTTCAAATCGGGGCTTGAACCTGTTGACGGTTACCTCAGCGGTGGTGTTATGGAAAGTGAAGTGATGGAAAACGGACACCGTTTTTCCATTGACTGGAAAGATGGCCAAAAGACAGGGTTTTTCATCGATCAGCGTGAAAACAGATTGTTGCTGAGCCGGTATTCCTCAGGGAAAAAAGTCCTGAATATGTTCGGCTATACCGGAGGATTTTCTGTTTATGCCCTGGCGGGAGGCGCGAAACTGGTTCATACTGTTGATGCATCGGAAAAGGCGGTGAAACTGGCCGACAAGAATGTCGGATTGAATTTCAGCGATGCCCCGCATAACGCATTTGCCACAGATGCTTTTGAATTCTTCAGACAGAGCAAAGAGCCGTACAACCTGATGATCCTCGATCCGCCTGCCTTTGCCAAGCATCAGAATGTTCTGGGCAATGCTCTTCAGGGGTACAAAAATCTTAATCGACGCGCAATTGAACTCATCGCTCCGGGTGGGATCATCTTCACCTTCAGCTGTTCGCAGGTAGTTAGCAGAGAAAATTTCAGAAAAAGTGTCTTCGCTGCAGCTGCTAATACAGGCAGGCAAGTCAGAATACTTCACCAAATGTCACAGCCGGCTGACCATCCGGTGAGCATTTACCATCCCGAAGGAGAATATCTGAAAGGTCTGGTACTGAGAGTGGATAATGAAAGCTGATCTGTAGTCTGTGCTTACCTGGATATTTGATGCTGAATTTGTTTACACTGAACTTTGCTTCATATATGACTTGATTGTGTCAGCCAGAACATCTGGCCTGATGGGCTTGGAAATGTAGCCATCGAATCCCATCGCCATGAAAGCCTCCCTTTCCTTTTCCATTGCAAAGGCTGTTTGCGCTATAACCGGGGTGTCGGAGGAGATACTCTTAATATATTTAAGTACTTCGATTCCGTTGATATCCGGTAACCGGATATCAAGAAGGACAAGGTCCGGAAGGTGAAGGCGGAAAAATTCTTTGGCTTCACTTCCGTTTTGTGCAGTGATAAATTCGTAACCAAGATTTTCGATGACTTCGGATAAAAATTCACGGCTGGCTTCATCGTCTTCAACGACGAGGATTTTTTGGGTCTCATTTTTCATCAGGTGGTATTTAGTTCAAATTCTTTTTCTCCATGCTGTCAGGACGCTTAAAAAGCATTAGCAATCAGGAGGATGAAAAAGATTTGAAAGGAAAGGGTAAATGCTGATCAATCAGACAGAGCACGTTGGGTATCGGGTTTCCTTCACAAAACAAAAAAGCTCATTCGTCTGATAATCAGAATATTACAAATAAATACCACACATATCATTCTCAGTACAACCAAAAAGTGGGTTCATCTCACGATTCCACAATCCGGGCATTTTAGTTTAATCCTTTATTATCCTTTTTTTGCATCCTCGACGATGCTATATCAAATATATACAAATTTTTATTTTGAATTTGCTACAGAAACGTTTTTTTTCAATTGTTTTTAAACAGATAGTTAGGTGAAGCAATCCATTTTTAATAATTTGTACGGAAATACTAAACCCCACAAATCATGAGAAAATACACTGCACTACTGTTGTTTTTGTTTTCTTCGGTTATGTTTCTGTCCTCCTGCATCGAAGTGTTAAATAATTCCGTTACAGGAAACGGAAATGTCGTTACTGAAAAAAGAAGCATCGGTTCTTTCGATGCCATTGAAGCTGCCACAGGACTGAATGTCATTGTACAGTTTGGCGAAGCTAGTGGTGACATTGAGGTAGTTGCCGATGAAAACCTGCAGGAATACATTCGGACCGAAGTAGATGGCGGCTTATTGAAGATCAGGTCTGAAAGGTCCATACGGAATGCGAAATCAAAAGATATATACGTCAATTCCGGCAGCCTGAAGGAGATTAGAGTTTCCAGTGCCGCGCATTTGAAAGGGGAAAACAAGCTAACTACCGACAGACTCCAAATTGATGTAAGCAGTGCGGCAGATCTCGACCTCGACTTTGATGCTCAGTCAGTAGATGTAAACGTCAGCTCAAGTGGCAAAGCAAATCTGAGTGGCAAAGCCGAAGAGATGAAGGCCCAGGTCAGCAGTGCAGGCCATCTGAATGCCGATGAGCTACAGACAATCAATTGCGATGTTGATGCTTCAAGTGCAGGGGACATGAACATTCACGTGACCGGCGAACTTTCGGCCTCTGCAAGTAGTGCCGGATCAATCCATTATAAAGGTGATCCCGAAATCCGTCGGCAGGAAAGTTCAAGTGCAGGTCATATTTCGCATAAATAGACATATTTATCGCTCTAAGAGAATAGCTAACCTGAGAATGTATATAGAAAAGTTCCCGAAGATAGTACAACGGCAGTGTGCTACTTTTTCGTGTTGATCGGGGTATTCTGACAGAGAATAGGATACAGGACATTCATAGTCCTTTTTTCCCGATTAGTGGAATGAAGACTGGAGTACGTAGGGCATAACTGACGAATTCAGGATTTGCCCCGTACTTCTTTTCCAGCATCGGGACACCTGAAACATAGCGGAGCAACAGTGTAATCAGAACCGGGCTGATAATCGTATAATACCACCCACTACTTCCGGCACTTATGATCCAGAGGCCCCACCAAACCAGGGCTTCTCCGAAGTAGTTCGGATGCCGGCTATACTTCCAGAGTCCTCCGGTAAGTACCCTGCCTCTGTTTTCAGGAATTCTTTTAAAGGCTGATAGCTGGTAATCGGCGATTACTTCAAAAAGGAATCCCACACAAAAAATAAGGATGCCTGTATAATTCCACAGCGTCAACTCGATTGTCTTTACAGCAAATGCATGGATGAGGGGCAATGCCACAATGAGCATGATGAAACCCTGCAGCATAAAAACTCTGAAGAAAGCAATGACAGGCGCTTTCCTGCCCCATTCACGTCGCCATGCCGCGTATCGAAAATCTTCCGATTTACCCTTGTTTCTCATAAAAACATGGACTGCAAGGCGAAATGCCCAGAGAATGGTAAGGGCTAACAGAACTTTTGCCTGGTCGGACAAGCCCGGACTTCTGGCAGCAAGAACCAGTGTGATAAGGGCAAAACCCGGACCCCATCCAACATCAACAATAGAATTATTGCTAATGATCTGTGCCAGCAAATAGAAGATCATCATATAGCCTAAAACGGCAAGTCCTGATATCACAAGCGCATCCCACATAGTATTACTTTACATTAAGAGCGAGGGCAACACAACCTTTTCCGGCATGCAGTCCAATAACCGGAGAAATGTTTATTACGCCCAGGGGCTCTTTGCCTGTGAGCGCCAACATCTCCTTCCCGAACCACCTGGTTGCTTCCTCATCGTCTGCATGCAGAAGGATATATTCGTCCAGGGATCTGTTTTCAAGAAAATCCCGGACATGCTTCATGACCTTTCTCATGTTCGCACGCTGGCTGAATGCCTTGTCGAAAAGTTCTGTGCCACCTTCAGTGGTTATCGAAACAATGGGTTTTATATTCAGAAGATGTGCTATTCTTCCTTTCAACGGGCTCACCCTGCCACTTCTCACGAGATATCTAAGGTTCTTGACACTGACGTAAACCTTTGTATTGTCGCGCCATTCAGGGAAGCGACGTACGATCGTATCATGGTCGACACCGTCTTTTATAGCTAGTGCAATGCGGTATGCAAGCAATCCAAGGGCACCCGAAATCTGTCGGGAATCAAGTACCGTAATCTTCGTTTTCATTTCCTTTGAGATCTTTTCGGCAGCATTTCTGCTGTTGCGCAATGTCCCGCTGAATTTCTCTGATAGGTGAACAGCGATGATGGAATCGTAATGGCTGGCAAGGTGAGAGAACATGTTGAGGAAAGCGCTTTCATTCGGCTGTGAAGTGGTTGGGTATTGCGCCACATCCTCGAGCATTCTGAAGAATCTCCCGGGTTGAAGTGTAATTTTGTCGATATACTGGGTTTCACCAAAATGGATGTTCAGGGGTACGGTCTGGATCTGGTAGAAGGCGGTGATCGATTCGGGAAGATCACAAGTAGAATCCGTAACGAGGGCGATGTTCCATTTCCGCGCACTGGCAACTTCATTCTGTCTTACCATGTCATCAGCTTTCTGGAAGGTAATGGTGCCGTATTTTTCAAGTTTTTCGAACAGGACAGGAGGAGTATCGGTATGAATATGCAGTCGGATGATAGCCGGGGAACCCGCAATGACAAGGGAGTCCCCTAGGGTGTTTACTTCTTCTTTCATCGCCTGCTTATCAATATTCTCACCTCTTATGATTGCCTCCGTACAATACCGGAAATGAACGTCATCGTGTGAGATACTCTTAAACGGAGCATCTTCGATGAGATTTGTAGAAACTAAGATCTGTTTTTTGAGCGTTTTTTTCAGCATGCCTTCAAGTACACCCTCGAGAAAGAGCACAAATCCCTTTGCACCCGCATCGACAACATTAGCCAGGGCAAGCACCTTCAACATTTTTGTGGTCTCAGCAAGCGCGTTTATTGCAATCTCATAGGCACGTGCAAAAAGCCTTGAAAAATCATCGATAATATCTTTCTGTGAATAGATGAAATCGGCCCATTTTCGTATTACGGTCAACATCGTTCCTTCAACAGGATTAGCAATGGCTTCATAAACATAGGCTACGGATTTTCTGAGAGCCTCGGCAAAGTCATGAATACTCAGGTGCGATTGGTCGCCCGATTCCACGCTCATGCCATACAGGAATTGGGCAAAGATGACACCTGAGTTACCCCTGGCGCCGTTCAGAGCTGCAACAGCAATGGCATCGGCGGTAACCTTGAATGAATCGTCAGGTCTTACATTATCAATAATAAAGCGACAGGTGGATGCCAAATTCGTCCCTGTATCGGCATCGGGAACAGGAAAGACATTGATTTGATTTAGAACTTTCTGATTTTCAAGGATTTTATTGGCACCGGCAATGAAAAATTCTGTAATACAGATTTCCGCTGATGCTGGTAATTTTACCATTTTTCGTCATTCGTCGAAATTTTTCTGAAGTATTCCGGCATATAACTCCACAGGAATATCCGGATTAGGTACGGCCAAAAATAAAACATTTATCCTATTAAACATCTTTTCGATATGAAAAGTTAACGGTTGAGATGAGGGAATGTTTATTATAAATATTTGTTACTCCAGTATTTATGGATGAGAGCCAGGGTGATTCAGACGATTCTCACGCAACGGCAACCACCGGAAGAAAATGAGCTGACAACACATATCCCTGTAATTTCATTCTGGTAATTTATGATGTACATCAGCCTGTTTCCTTATCACGATTGATCAGAGAATTGGAGAGCGGAATCTTAAATTGCATCTGCGATTACTTCTGAAGGGTCATCCTCTGAGATGGATGACAGCCTGGTATTGATAAACTGGTTTTGAACTGCAACGAGACCGGGAACGATCACAGGGATGTAATGCTCGCCGTAACCCTTTGCATACCCGTTAACGTCGGGTTTTTCGACAAGTACTCTCTGTACCTTTCCCAGCATCGATGCAAAGTACTTTTCCTTGTTCCTGTCAGATATCGACCGTATGATTTCACTGCGTTCAGCCTTAACTTTTTCAGGAATCTGATCCTGCATTCGTGCTGCCCGTGTTGCTGGTCCTTTTCGAATAGCGGAAGGTGTGAATATGGCTGAAACCTGCTTCTTCCGCTAACCCGCAGGTTTTCGAAAAGTCATCTTCCGTTTCTCCGGGGAAACCTACGATAATATCCGTTGTAAAATTAAAACCGGGATACAGAATTTTGAATTTTTCCAGGATGTCCATATACGAGCGTACTGTGTACATTCTTCGCATCTGCATCAGGATTTTCGCGGATCCGCTCTGAAGGCAGAGATGAAGGTGCGGTACCAGTTTGGGATGGCTGAAAAGCTCCGGGAATCGTTCACTGAAACCATCGGGTTCTATGGAAGATATTCTGACACGGAAATCACCTTCTACATTGAGAATTTTCTCCAGAACATCTTCAAATCGAAATCCTTCGTAGTCATACCTGCCAATATTCACACCGGTGATCACGATTTCTTTAAATCCGTTCGCGGTGACTCGTCTGACATTTTCTACGATTTCGTTCACGGGACGGCTCACGGCGCGACCCCTGACTTGTGGGATGATACAAAACGTGCAGAAATTGTCGCAGCCATCCTGTACTTTAATTGAAGTACGGGTATGAAAACTTTTTTCGACGGTTTCAAAACCGAATACATTTCCTGGTAACGCTGACGGATGCATAATTTCCCCCTTAAAATGACTGTCGATCAGGGAGAAAATATTATTTTTATGCTCATTCTCAATAACATATGTGATCCTATCCTGTTTTTCCAGGTCTTCCCGGCGGTGATTTACCATACATCCGGCTACGACCAGGATACCTGAGGGATTGTGACCGGATGCCTGGTTGATGTAGTTTCTTGATTTCTGATCACTCTGGTTGGTAACCGTGCAGGTATTGATCACCGTCACATCGGATTCTTCACCGAAATTCACAATCTTGTAGCCAGCATGGTGAAACTGTGAAACCAACGCATCGGTTTCATACTGATTTAACCGACATCCAAGTGTTTTAAATGCAATTCTTTTCATGAAAATTAATCTCCATCCTGTCTGTTCTCCATCCCTTTTAAACCAGTATTATCATTGCCGAACGATTTTCAACCCATCTTCAGTCCTGAAGCGAGGTGATCGTCATGCTTTCCGTCTTACCTTCCAGAGAAAATTCTGTGGCAGCAGTAACCTCAATATCGGTAAACGTACCGATAAGGCTAGTGTGCGGGGAGGGGAATCTTACATTTATCTTTCCTTCAGTCAGCCCACAAAGGTAGCCGGGTTTTCGATCTTTTCCGGTTACGAGGACCCGTAATTTTTTCCCGATGAGAGTCTGGTTGTATTCACCTGAAATCTCAGCAAGAATTTCGCTGAGGGTATGAAGCCTGTTTTTCTTTTCTTCTTTTTCAATATCGTCGTCCCAGCGATAGGCAGCAGCTCCCGGCCGTGGTGAATACTGTGCGATATAAGCCATGTTAAATCGGAATTCCCTCAATGCGTCGGCTGTATGGTTAAACTGCTCTTCTGTTTCACCGCTGAATCCGACAATGATATCGGTGAACAGCGTAGCGTCAGGAAGTTTTTCCCGAATATATCCGACAATTTCCCGGTACCTTTCCAGAGAATGCTTTCTGTTCATTCGTATCAGGACCCTGTCGTCGCCCGATTGCAGGGGAAGATGCACCTGTTTTGCGATGCATTGATACCTGGCCATAACATCAATAACCTCATGGGTCATATCTCTGGGATGAGGAGATGTATAATAGACGCGGAATTCGCGGTCGGAGGTCTCACCGAATTTTCCGATTTGGCCCAGGAGTTGTGCAAAATTTATTTCTTCCCCTTTTTTATCAAATCCATAGGAATTAACATTTTGTCCGAGAAGGGTTATGGTTTTATATCCGGACCTCACCAGTTTTTTCACTTCGTTGATGATCTCTTCAGAAGGCCTTGAAACTTCTCTCCCCCGTGTGTATGGCACGGCACAAAACGTACAGAATTTGTCGCAGCCATTCTGTATGGGCACATAGGCTTCAAAGTCGGAGCGGTAGGATGGCTGAATGTTCCACAGGGAGAAGATATGTTCGTTTTTCGGGATGGTCAGTGGATTTCCGGGGGACCCGGCACCTGTCACCACACCATACTGCCTGATCATATCAGGAATGCTTCCGGCTTCACTGACGGTAAAAACCAGGTCGAACAGTTTCAGGAATTTCTCCTTATCGGCTGGCAGCATGCAACCTGAAATAAAGGTGATCAGGTTACGCTGGTTTTTCCATCTGTTCCACTTATAGATTCGTGAGTACACTTTATCGATGGCTTTCTGGCGGACCGAACATGCAAGGATACCCACAAGGTTTGCCTCTTCCTCGTTCTCCGTATAGATATATCCCATACCTCTGATTATGGTGTTAATTCGCTCACTATCAGAGATATTCATCTGGCAACCCAGCGTGATCAGGTGGTAATACATTCTGTTCTTCCTCTCTTAAAAATAAACCTCAGTATACATCTGTGATTGTGAAAAGCCCTTTTCCTGGAGGATGTCCATGGAATTCAGGATCATATTACTGTTTCCGCAAAGATATATGAGAACGTCACGATCGAAGCTTGCAGTATGCAGGTATGATGTCAGCCTGCCATGAAAATCACCGCTGTCATCTCTTGACGTACAGGTTATATATCGCCCTGATGCGAGATGCTCCCTGTCGTACGCCTCGTCAACATTTCTTATCCCATGAATGATTTTATAGTTGGCATCAGGAAAAGATCTTGCAAAGCTGTGGAAGGGTGCGATTCCTGTCCCGCTGGCAATGAAGATTAGTTTTTTGAAGCTCGGCGGCTGTGAATTATACATGAAATAGCCATACGGACCACTAATATCAATGATGTCGCCCTTACTCAGCCTGCGAAGTTTTTTACTGACGATTCCTTCTTCTACTTCACGAATCAGAATTTCCAGGTAATCATCGTCAACACCGCTGTATATCGAGTACTCACGGGATTCAGAAGTACCATGCAAACCCGCAACCAGGTGTTGTCCTGGTCTGAAGTTCATGCCGTTTCTGCTAAATCTTAAAACATAAGTACCCTCGCAGAGGTCTCTGACACGCTCAACAATCCAGGGCCGGACCATTTCCTTGATGTCGTACATTCTCATAAGAATTTGTGCAAATTTAGCTTAATCTGCCTAAAAGTAAAAAACAGGACAGTTTATATAATGTTCATAGACCGGGTTGAGCCCGGAGAAGAGGCCTGACGAAACAGGATTATTCTGTGGGTAAATCCTACACATCCTTCATGGATAACTGTATGCGTTTGCGAGGTATGTCGACTTCAATGACTTTGACTTTCACATGCTGGTGTAATTTAACCACCTCATTTGGGTCCCTGACAAAACGGTCAGCCAGTTGAGAGATATGAACAAGGCCATCCTGTTTCACGCCAACATCCACAAATGCACCGAAGTTCGTGATATTTGTGACGATTCCAGGCAGGACCATCCCTGTTTTCAGGTCTCCGATCGAAAAAACGTCAGAGGAAAATTCGAATACCTCGATTTTGGAACGCGGATCACGACCGGGTTTCTCCAATTCCTGCATTATATCATTCAGTGTCGGGAGGCCGATGTTTCCCTGGACGTAGTTGCTGACGTTGATTTTTATCCGCAGTTCGGCAGAGTGTATAAGTTCACCGGTGGGGCAGCCCAGATCAGAAGCCATCTTCTCTACAATATGATAGCTTTCAGGATGGACGGCAGTATTATCAAGGGGATATTCGGGATTGTCGATACGAAGGAAACCGGCCGACTGCTCGAAAGCTTTCGCACCCATGCGGGGTACGTTCATAAGCTGTTTCCGGTTTTTAAACGCACCCTGTTCTTTTCTGTAATCGACAATATTCTGAGCCAACAAGGGTCCAAGTCCCGAGATATAGGTCAGTAGGTGCTTACTTGCTGTATTGATGTTCACACCCACCATATTCACGCAGCTCTCAACTACCTGGTCGAGTCCCGATTTTAATTTGTTCTGATCTACGTCGTGCTGGTACTGCCCGACACCGATTGATTTCGGATCGATTTTAACCAGTTCAGCCAGGGGGTCCATAAGTCTCCTGCCAATGGATACTGCACCTCTGACCGTAACATCATAATCAGGAAATTCATCCCGTGCTACTTTTGAAGCAGAATAGACTGAAGCGCCCGCCTCACTCACGACAAACACCTGGAGATCTCGGTCAAATCGGATGGTGTGGATGAACTGTTCCGTTTCACGACTTGCTGTACCGTTTCCAATGGCAATTGCCTCGATCTTATACTGCTGAACAAGGGTGTCTATTTTTTTTGCTGCACCCTTCCGGTCTTCCTGGGGCGGATGAGGGTAGATTGTAGCGTTATGAAGCAGGTTGCCCTGTGCATCCAGGCAGACCACTTTACAGCCTGTACGATAACCGGGATCAATGCCGAGTACCGATTTCTGTCCCAGGGGTGAGGCAAGCAGCAGTTGTCTCAGGTTCTCGGCAAAGACCCGTATGGCTTCTTCATCAGCGCGTTCCTTTGTCAAGGTTTTAAATTCATTCTCAATCGACGGGGCAAGAAGGCGTTTCCATGCATCTCTGACTGCGGTTGCAACCTCCTGAGATACATCGTAGTAACCCTCGACAAAAAGGCCCGTTAGGGCATCTGCAACAGCTTCGTCATCCGGTTCAACGGACACTTTCAGGAATCCTTCCTGTTCACCGCGTCGCATGGCCAGTACCCTGTGCGAAGGGCATTTTTTCAATGGTTCACTGTATTCGAAATAGTCCTGGTATTTCACACCCTCCTCCTCTTTTCCCTTTACCACTTTTGAAAAGATAAGTGCATCTCGGGTGAAGAAGGATCTGACAAGGTTGCGGGCTTTCTGGTTCTCACTTACCCATTCTGCGATTATGTCCCTTGCTCCCTGCATGGCATCATCAATAGTTGGCACTTCTTCAGTGATGAAAGCCTCCGCCTTTTTATATATCTGAAGCTCTTTCTGTTTCATGATTATTCGGGCCAGGGGTTCCAATCCTTTATCGCGAGCAATGGTGGCACGGGTTCTTTTCTTCGGCTTGTAAGGAAGATAAATATCCTCCAGGTCGGTAATGTTGTCACATTCCTCAATTTTTTTTCGTAGTTCAGGAGTGAGTTTTTCCTGTTCCTCAATCGTCTTCAGTACAGTCTGTTTCCTTTTGTCAAGCTCCCGCAGCCGGCTAAGTTCATCTTTGACAGTGGCAACCTGCACTTCATCCATACTTCCCGTCATTTCCTTACGGTAGCGGCTTATAAAAGGTATGGTGGCTCCCTCATCGAGAAGTTTCGTTGTGTTGGCGACCTGTTTTTCACCCAGTCCGGTAAGTTTTGCAATGATTGTTGAATATTCCTGCATTGTTGATTTTTTATGAACCCAAAGTTTGGAAAATTGTATGAATAAATAAAACCAGAAAGGAAAACCTTAGGTCAGAAATTGTAAATTTGCCTGTCCTATCGGCTGAAACCTAACTGATAACGCTTCTTTAAATTTTACATGATCGTCATCCTTTCCCTTTCTAAAATTATGAATGAACATCCCCGTCTGATTACTAAGGAGTATTCGATCCCGCGGTACATTGAGATGTCGGAAAGGCTGGTCGGAAAACTCCGAAAGTTTAGCACGGAAAGTCTGGCGAAAATGATGGCCAGGTTTATTATTGAAATCAGGATTGAAAGTTCAGAAGACTTGCAGGCATTTGATATGGATGGCTACATTTTTAGCAGCAGGATTTCCAAAAAGGATGAATTGTATTTTACCCGATAAATTAAATACTCGTGGAAAGTAAAGACGTTCATGCGGAAAACTTTTTATATTTATAGGCTGCTCTGAAAGGTTCTCCCGATATGTAAGGGCAAGTGTTTAATCCGAAACTGATACGATGAAAAACATTCTGATAACTGGTGCAACAGGAAATGCAGGTAAGCTTATTCTTAACGAGTTACGTCATGTAAAAGATATGCGGGTATATGCAGCGGTGAGGGATGTGGAAAAGGCTGAGGAATTGTTTAACGAGCCGCCCTCCTTTGACATCAGGCACCTGGATTTTGAAGATACAAGGACCTACGCACCTGCCCTGAAAGATATCGATACGATATTTCTACTCCGTCCGCCACAGCTTGCCGCAGTAAATAAATACTTTCTCCCTTTTCTGGAAGAAGCCAGGGAGATGAATATTAACGAGATCGTCTTCCTTTCCGTTCAAGGGGTTGAGAAGAGTCGTATTATTCCGCATAATAAGATTGAAGATATGGTTATCAGCCTGGGATTTGATTTTGTTTTTATCAGGCCCGGTTATTTCATGCAAAACCTCACCACAGTCTTGTTAAACGATATCGTGGTAAAGGACCGCATCTTCGTCCCGGCAAGAGACGGAGTTTTCAATTGGATCGATCTGGAAGACATCACAGGTATCTCAGCCATGATCCTGCAGGATTTTGACCGGTACAGAAATTCTGTTTACACCCTTACCGGAGAGGAAAACCTTAGTTTTAGTCAGGTTGCTACTATGCTCTCTGAAAAGCTTGGCAAGAAAATTACCTATATTAGCCCGACACTTTTTCGGTTCTTTGTTGAAAAGCGGAAGGACGGCTTTGCCATGGGACACATATTTGTTATGATCTTGCTTCATTACCTTCAGGCATTTGAAAAAGCTCCATATATCACCAATGATGTGGAGAAACTGACCAATAAAAAGCCGGGCCGGCTATCCACCTTTCTCGACCGCGAGTTGGAACAGTTCAAAGAGTGAAGATCGGTACAGGCAAACGGGAATTTTCTGAACATTCTGGTAATACGTAATAATTATGAAACAGCGCCTATTCGCTTGTGTTTTTCTTCTTCCTTTTCTTATCTCCGGATGTGATTTTTTCATCAATCATGTGAATGGGCCTTCCTGGGTTGTTCTTATGCCTGAAAGCAATTCGACTTACGGAAGCTGGTACTTACGGCGGGAATTTCGTGTGAAGAAACCTCCCCAGAATCTGGATATCCGGATCTCAGCCGATAAAAGGTATACCTTGTATGTGAACGGAAAATTTGTTGGTACCGGACCCCAGCTGTCGGATCCTGCACATTGGAAATATGACAGTTATGATATTGCACGGTTCCTGAAGAGGGGAAACAACCTGATTGCGGTGGAGGTAGAATATTTTGGTAAATATGGAGGGGCATCAATGATCTCCGTCCGACCTGCTTTTTGGTTTGACTGCGACAAGATTCCGACACTTAGCACACCTGGGAAGTGGGTATTCGCCGCCAATGCTTCAAGATTCCCTGTACCCATTATAAACGGCGTTGACGTTAGAGGTGGATTCCTCGCCCCGGCATGTGATTCGGTCATCGACAGCCTTGGAATACGGAACTGGAATATCCAAGCGTGCGACTTTGATGGATGGGAGAAAGTCTCAGATGATAGTCTGAATCTCAAGCCGCTGGTTAATGCGCCCTGGAAACTGGAAAAGAGAAATATTCCGGATTTGGATCATGAGATCGTCCGCTTCAACAGGATTACTGATGTCACGGGCCCTATACGGATATCAGAGTTGTCTGCATCGAATCCCGACATTGTGGTGCCGCCACATTCGGAAGTAGGGATTCTGTTCGATAATGGCGAACTGACAGCCGGTTTTCCTGTGCTCAGGTATAGCGGTGGGAAAAATTCAAAAATAAAACTTACGTGGTCGGAGTCACTTTACCAGTCTGCAAAACGAAATCAGGATGGGAGCCTTACGGATGAAGGGATAAGAAAGGGCAACCGGGATATGACACTCGGTAAGGTCATGGTTGGCTATCACGACGTAATCCTTACCGACGGTGCCGTGAATGCCTCCTTCACGCCATCATGGTTCCGAACATACCGCTATGCATTACTTGAGATTACAACCGGTGACGATACACTGCACATCACCGACTTTCACGGAGTCTTCACCGCTTATCCCTTTGAAGAAAAAGCTTCATTTTCGTCGGATGATCCGTTACTTAAGACGATCTGGGAGACTTCCTGGCGGACTGCACGGCTCTGTGCATGGGAAACCTATATGGATTGTCCGTACTATGAGCAGTTACAATACATCGGTGATTCCAGGATACAGGCACTTATTTCCCTATATGTATCCGGGGATGACCGGTTAATGCGAAATGCACTTACACAGTTCAGTCATTCTATTGATTCATCAGGGCTTACCGCTGCAGCATATCCTGATCGGGGAAGAAATATCATACCTCCATTTTCCTTGTTCTGGACATTAATGGTCAATGATTATTATATGCTAAGAGACGATACTGCCTATGTTTTTAGTTTCCTTGATAAGATAGGGGGCGTGCTGGATTGGCACCGGCAATACCTCGACCCGGTGAGCGGGATGCTGAATAATGTCCCGTATTGGAATTTTGTCGACTGGTCGCAGCAATGGCCATGGATTCCTGAGCAACATACCGGTGGTGTACCAAAAGGAGGTTCCTCCGGCCGCTCGGCCATTCTAAGTCTGCAGTACGCCTGGGCACTTAAATCCGCATCAACGCTGTTCGCTGCTGCCGGAAGAGAAGAGGAAGCAAAAGACTATCTGGAAATTGCCAGGGATGTAATTCGCGGAACTTTCGTTAATTGCTGGGACGATAAAAAGAATTTATTGGCTGATACACCGGAGAAAACAGAATTCAGTCAACATGCCAATATTTTGGCGGTTCTTACCGGTCTGGTACCGGCGTATGAAGCAGGGGCCTTCATAGAGCGTATTGCGACCGACAGGGAGTTGATCCAGGCAACGATATACTATAGGTTTTATCTGAACAGGGCTCTCGAGATCGCCGGCCGTGGGGATCTTTACTTACAGCTTCTCGATCCCTGGAAGGATATGCTAAAGCTGGGTCTGACCACCTTTGCCGAAAAAGAGGAACCGACGCGGTCCGACTGCCATGGATGGAGCGCCTCTCCTAACTATGAATTTCTTGCAACCGTTTGCGGAATAAGGCCTGCCGAACCGGGATTCAGATCTGTTGTGATCCGGCCTGCACCTGGTCATTTACAGCGGATTGAAGCAGCGATGCCTCATCCCCAGGGTATCATAAGATTCAGGTACGAGCATGCTGAGGGCAAGAGGATGTACAGCATTGATCTACCGGAGAATGTAGGCGGGACTTTTATTTGGGACAATAAGGAATACCCTCTTAAGGGAGCCGGCAATGCGATTAGTATTGACGATTAGTTGGTGAATTTCAATAGTTCCTCACTGCAAATTTATTTACCAGTTCACTTCCCCCGGGAAGTTTTCTGTCACCCACAAGATTGGTGTTTTTAAGGTCATTAGGGCAAAGGTTGGTACGGCAGTCGTAAACCGGCAGATCGCGACTCACAGCTGTGGGGACCTTAACCTCCCGTGTCGCCTGCTGTTTGACGCTTGCCTGCACCGGAGCATCCCGATACATCCAGACAGTGTCGGTTTTTAGCATTTCGAAGGTATCTGCAAGTGAAATATACACGGTATCTTTGGTGTTGATGAGCGTGGAACTTTTCATACTAACCGGTATAAAGCCGAACATAAAACCCGTTCCCAGCAGGATTACCACTGAAGCAGCTGCCTGCCATACCGGTACGACGAAGATTCGGCGGGTTAATGATTTCCGTTTGTTCAATCTAAAATGAACTTCATTTACCGGCCCGTCGGCAGAAGGATTTTCGCTCGCCAGCGCAACCTTCAAATACGTCTTTCGCAGGTTCTCATATTCATTCCTCCCAATCTGGCTCTCAATCATGGACTGATCTTTGGGTTCAAGCTCCTGAAAATCAAAATTTTCGAGAAGTTCATATATTTTCTCAGGAATAATTGATTTCGTCATGATATGCTTATTATTGTGAATTCATATATTTTCTCAGTTCTCTCAGGCTGTAGTACAACCTTGATTTAACAGTCCCTTCAGGGATTTCTAGTACATCTGCGATTTCCTTTATACTCATTTTCATTTTAAAACGCATTACGATCACGGTCCGGTGTTCTTCAGAGATATTTCTGAACACTTCTCTGAGATCAGCGGTTTTTTTTACAGGTTCGGCTGCCGGATTCTCTTCTCCGTTCCGGATCTCACGTCGTGCATGTTCACTCCTGACAGTCATTTTCCTGTATTCATTTTTGCACATATTCGCCGCTACACTGAAGATCCATGGTCTGAAATTGCGGTTTCCATCGAAGGATTCAGGACGTTCGAGGATCTTCAGGAAAAGGTCATGCAGAAAATCTTTTGATTTTTCGTCGTCCCTGCCCAGGGAATGGTAAAAATACCTGTAAAGAAGCCGTGAATAGCGATCGTAAAGGCTGTCGAATGCCCTTGACCGCTGTCCGCGACCATAGCCGGACAGTATCTGCATCAGTTGTTCATCCGAATACCCGTTATACCTCATGGAGTATTGAACATTTCCATTGTTTTTTCTGTCCAGTCATCACCGGCCCGTTTTGCGATAATCATTGCAAGATCGCGGATTCGTCCTGCACTGGCGGTATCACCACTACGGAGATAGTGGTCATGTAATTTAATCATTCCGGGCAGATAATTTACATTGATATAATTAACAACACTTTCAGAAATATCGTGAGCGAGTGGCATTTTAAGGTAATCGAGTAAATATTTATTTTCAAAATTATTTCTCAATGTGGCTATATTATCAATGTTTTCTTCTGAAAACCTGGATACCAATCCGGTAAGGTACAGCTTGTCCGAATATTCATTAAACTGTTTCCACGAAGTTAAGGTGAAGTATACCGGTCTGTCAACGGGATGATTCAGGATAAAAAAATCAACGATTTCCTTGAGATTTGACGGCGATGAACCGTCATCAAAGCTTGCATTCAGATCTGGCATTTTAAGCTTTCCGAACATTTCGTGTCTATAGGAGGGGATAGACAACAGGCTTATATTCAGAACAATAACATCCTTTCGGATCCCTTTGACGTCCTGCAACATCCAGATTGGTAATGTATCATTATCTCCTCCGGTGAGCAGGACGGCATCCTTGTCGAGCGATTGTAACACATTGTAATTGAAGTATAACAGTCCTGTTGACATCGTTTCTGATGCATACCATTTCAGGTTATACTCTTTTCTCATTGCGGGATTCCCGGTTACTTCACCATAAACGACAAAGCCATCATAGATTTCAACCCTGTCAGGGTCAATTTCTGCTGCTTTCTTTAATTCATCGAACATGGCAATATCCGCACCATGATTCCACCATTTGACGTAATGAGCGGTAAAGGTTCCGGGTATATTTTTTTCGATGAGCGCCACGATATCATCCCCTTTTTTCAGTGCAGGACTTTCGCTCAGCCAATCGACATTATCCTGGTTAGTCAGGCCTGCCATCCTGCAGGCTGCAAAATAGTTATACCAGCCATCCTCGTCTTGGCGATGTTCATTCACAATATTCCACCATAATCCGGCCTGAGAAACATAGTACTCATGTGTTTTCCTGACCTTCGCTACAGAATAAATTTTTTCAGGCTGCTGAGCCGGGCACATTGCAGTCGCCAGCAAGGAAATCAGAACTATACGAAAACAGTGTTTCATGACGATTTAAGTTTAACTTTATAACCTGATTACACATTGGGAGATCAAGCGTTCAATATTAAATATTATTTTTTTACGATATTTGTATATCACAATAGAGTGGCTGCACAAACATTGTAGAATTAAAAAGAATTGTTCGATGAAAAAAAATCTGATTATCCTGTTGGTTTTCCTTACCGTATATTCTTTTGCTTCGGCACAGCCGGCAAGGATTATCTTTGATACGGATATAGCACTCGACGTGGATGATGCCGGTGCCCTGGCCATGTTACACAGGCTTCAGACGCTGGGAAAGTGTGAGATTCTTGGGGTGGTTGTCTCTTCAAGTTCCAGATCGTATGATGGTTACTGGGGTGCAGCTTGTGTTGATGCTATCAACACTTATTATAACCGCGGCGATATTCCCATTGGCATTTACAAAGGTTGTCATAATATCCCCGACAGGGTAAGTAGTTTCTCCAAACAGATTGCAGAATCGTTCCCTCATGATCTTCAGAATGGCAGTTTTGCTCCGGAAGGGTATAAGCTCTACAGGAAGATACTTGCTGGTCAGCCAGATCATTCAGTAACCATTGTCACGGTTGGTTTTTTGACCAATCTTGATGATCTGCTTAAATCAGGTCCGGACGAGTTCAGCAATCTGAGCGGATCGGAGCTGGTGAAAATGAAGGTAAAATTCTGGTCATGTATGGGAGGACAATTTCCTCAGGGAAACGAAGAGTTTAACCTTAATACATACCCACATGAAGCTGAGTACGTAATGAGCCACTGGCCGGTCAAGGTGATCTATGGCGGATTTGAGATTGGATGGCAGGTGATGACAGGGGGAAAATTTGATGAACTTTATACGAGTGTCAGTAACCCGGTGGCCATGGCATTTAGTATATATACCGGGGGTAGCGACCGGTACAGCTGGGATGAAATTTCGTCCTACATCGCCGTGATGGGAACCGACCCCTACTTTGATCTCATAAGAGGCACCAACCGCATGGAGGTGACAGATCCGAAAGCTCCCGGTGAAAGGATAAAGAGCAGGAACCTGTGGATCGATGATCCGAAGGGTAAGGATTACTATATTGTCTTTAAATCTGACCCTGCCAGTCTGGGTGTTGTACTTGATTCGCTAATGTACGCACCTCCACAGTAATGCCTTGCATTTTTCCTTTGCCAGGCATAGCACGTGGCCTGGTATCCGCCATCTGGCGAAAGGCGCGAAACTATAATTTTATTACCTTTGCCGGTAAATCTATGATCCGTGATATATCCTGAAAATTTCGAGAAAAAGATCGGTGCTGACAAGATCAGGGAACAGGCGTCAAAATTCTGCCTTTTTGATCCCGGCAGGGAAGAAATTATGAATACACCGTTCTCTGCCGATCCGGACATCATTCGCAGCCGGCTTGAAGAGGTAAGTGAGTTTCGCGGTATTATCCTTGGCGAAACTGAATTTCCTATCGGCTATTTCATCGATATTTCAGAACCATTAAAAAAGGCTAAGGTAGAGGGTAGTTTTCTTGAGGAGCAGGAATTTTTTGATATCAAACGGACACTGGAATCTGTCAGAGCCATTCTGACATTTTTAAAATCAGGGGCAAAAGAAGGCTATCCAAGGTTATTGGCTATGGCTTCTGTCGTAATGGTTTACCCTGCAGTTATTGACCGGATCGGCAATATTCTGAATAAACACGGGAAGATCCGTGATAATGCTTCGCCCGACCTCCAGCGGTTACGCCGTGAGATCAATGGCAAAGAAGCTGCCATATCAAAGAAGATCAACAGGCTGCTTGAAACGGCACGTCAGCAGGGACTGGTTGATGAGGATGCCAGTCTGACGATCCGAAACGGGAGGCCGGTAATCCCGGTACCGGCCATAAATAAGCGGCAGATCAAAGGGTATGTTCACGATGAATCGGCTACCGGTAAAACCGCTTTTATAGAACCGGCCGAAGTTGTGGAAGCCAATAATGAACTCAGGGAACTGGAAATAGCGGAACGACGGGAAAAGGTTAAAATTCTTATTGCTCTCACCGATTTTATCCGTCCCTATATTGAAGATCTTCAGCACTCACATCACTTTCTGGCCCAAATCGATTCGGTAAGGGCAAGGGCACGGTTTGCGCTTGACATCGGGGCTACCATGCCGTTTGTGAAAAATGATCCTGAAATAGACTGGCACAAAGCTATACATCCAAACCTGCTCCAGTCTTTCCGTGAATTGAATAAAGAGCATGAGGTTGTTCCATTAGATCTGAAGCTTGATGTGAAAAACAGGATCCTGCTGATCTCGGGTCCGAATGCAGGCGGTAAATCTGTGTGTCTCCAGACAGCAGGTCTACTGCAATATATGTTGCAATGTGGATTTCTCGTCACCATTGATGAGAGCTCTGTTTGCGGCTGCTTCGAGCGTATATTCCTGGACATGGGTGATGAACAATCGATCGAAAATGATCTCAGCACGTACAGTTCCCATCTTATTAATATGAAATATTTTACCAGGAATGCCACAAAAAACAGCCTGGTACTTATTGACGAATTCGGAAGTGGTACAGAGCCAATGCTGGGTGGGGCAATCGCGGAATCGGTGCTTGAAGACCTTAATGAAGCAGGAGTTTTCGGTGTTATTACTACACATTACACAAATCTTAAGCATTTTGCAGCATCAGCAGATGGCATCATAAACGGCGCTATGCTGTTTGATACAAATAAAATGCAGCCGATATTCAAACTGGCACCGGGAAGACCCGGTTCATCGTTTGCCTTTGAAATCGCCAGAAAAATCGGGCTGCCTGAAAATATCCTGAAATCAGCGGAGTCGAGGATCGGAAAAGATCATGTTGATTTTGAAAAGCATCTGAAAGATATAATCCGTGATAAAAAATACTGGGAAGACAAACGCCAGCGCATCAGGCTGGCTGAGAAACGACTTACAGAGATCGTGGATAAATATGATGTAGAACTCAGTGATACGGATAAGTTGCGAAAGCAGATCATTCATGACGCCAGGGACGAAGCCAAGCGGTTGCTTGCAGATACCAATCGACAGATCGAGAATACCATCCGGGAGATCCGGGAGACGGAGGCTGAGAAAGACAAGACCAGGGAGGCCCGGAAACGGCTTGACGCCTTTCGTGAGAAAGTTAATGCAGATACAACCTCGGTGAATGAGGGCGATGTGTTAAAACAGCGGCTGGTTGAAATCAGGAAAACCAGTGAGAAAATTAAAGCCAGAAATCCGGCACTGCGAAAGAATCCGGATAAAGGACAGGAAATAACAGATACAGAAATCAAGGCAGGAGACTTTGTGCTGATGAAAGGGCAGGAGACACCGGGTGAGGTTGTCAGTATGCGTGCAGGAAAAGCCACTGTGGCTTTTGGCAGCCTGCATACCGTGGTTGGTATCACCTCCCTGGAAAAGATCAGCAGTGAGAAATATAAAAAACTGGACCGCCCTGTTCAAATGCAGGCATCTGACAACGACTGGAACATTGGCCGTAGAAGAATGAATTTTCACCCCGACATCGACCTGCGCGGAAAACGTGCCGATGAAGCCATGGCAATGCTCACCGATTTCATTGATCAGGCGGTAATGGTACAGGCACGGCATCTAAGGGTTCTGCACGGGAAGGGAAACGGCATACTCCGGGAATTGGTTCGCCAGTACCTTTCCGGTGTCGATCTGGTAAAATCTTACGCCGATGAACATGTAGAAAGGGGCGGTTCCGGGATTACAATTATTGAACTTGAAACCTGACACCGTGCTGATCTACGCTGAAAATATCACCCCCAGACTCCGGTATGCCGCCTCATTCATCCTTGGCGAACTGCTGGGATTAAAGATCATATTTTCAAACGTAAAAGAGGAAGGCGTTTCATATCAAGGCCCTGTTATTAATTACTCCCATGAGTTAATCCGGGACTCGTTTCATATTTTGGACTCCGGTTTTCTTGCCGAACATGGGATTCGTGCCCTAAATCCGATAATCAGAAAGCAGAATGAGGAGATTCACATTTTTCCTGCCGATAGTGGAAATATAGACTTTGATATTTTTTCCGCAGCGTTTTACCTTATGTCGAGATATGAGGAATACCTGCCGTTCGGCAGCGATCACCATGGGCGTTTCCCGGCAACTGAGAGCCTGGCATATCGGAATGGCTTTCTCGAAATTCCGGTGATAAACCGTTGGGCAAACAAACTTGGCCGTAAACTGAAGCAAAAATTTCCCTCCCTGGTTCTTACTCTCCCGGCTTCATCCTTCCTTCCAACCATTGACATCGATGTGGCGTGGTCAGTAAGGAACAAGGGGCTTTACAGGACGATCGGTGGAATAGGACGACAAGTGCTTAAGGCTGATCTTAAAAACCTTATTTCGAGATTTTCGATTCTTGCAGGCTCAGAACCTGATCCGTATGATACTTACGATTATATAGTAGAAAGCCATAACGCCAACCTCATCATCTTCATGCTTGCCGGTCAGGGTGGAAAATATGATCTGAACAATCCGGTAACAAACCCGGAATGGAAAGCCCTCGTCCGCAACCTTTCAGAAAAATACAACATCGGTTTTCATCCCTCGTACCACTCCGGAGAGAAACCCAAGGTGTTCAGAAATGAAAAACAGACTATCGAACAGCTTACGGGAAAACCACTGACCAGGGTCCGTCAGCATTTTTTACGGCTGGCATTTCCATCTACCTACCGTCATTTTGCCGGGGCAGGGTTGACCGAGGATTACTCCATGGGATACGCCGATAAAACGGGATTCAGAGCCGGGACTTCCTCACCATTTTATTTCTATGATCTTGAAAAAGAAGATGTTACTAAATTGAAAATATTTCCATTTACTGTAATGGACAGGACACTTAAAGACTATTTAAAGCTGAATCCGGATGAAGCCTTCAAGAAAATTAAACTTCTGGCTTCGGTGGTTAAGGAAGAGGGTGGATGCTTCATCCCTGTCTGGCATAACGATTCCCTCTGTGACACCGGGGAATGGGAAGGGTGGAGGATTGTTTATGAAAAAATGTACGGATGGCTAACAGAAACATTTGGCAATGATAAGCTATATCGGACAAGGTAAGATCGATCGTAAAAAATGGGACGAATGTATCAGTAGTTCAAAGGCTGGACTGATTTATGCCTTATCGTGGTACCTCGACCTAACGGCTCCCGGATGGGGAGGGCTTGTTGAAGATGATTACCGGACCGTTATGCCGCTGACATTTAAGAAAAAGGCCGGCATCTCTTACCTTTTTCAGCCATATTACAGTCAGCAGTTGGGTATTTTCTCACGATCTTGGGTCAATGCTGCCCGGGTGGATGAATTTCTGAAAGCCATCCCGCCTTTCGTCCGATATGCAAAGATTAACATGAATTTCACCAATGACCTTGGTGGAACATCCTACCACTTCACCGGTAATTCAAATTATGAACTCAGGCTTGGAAGGAAGTATCAGGAAATTAAGGACAATTATTCTGATAATACGAAACGAAATATTCAAAAGTCACTTCCATTCGTGGAGCTTACCGAGAAATTGACGATTCCTGATCTGGTGCGTCTGAAAAGGGAAAATGCCGTGGTCAAATATCCTGTCGATCATTATGAATGGATGAACTGTTTTGCAGATAAGGTCATTTCCATGGGTCGGGGGCGTCTTATTGGTGCCAGGATCGGAGACAGGCTGGTGGCTGCTGCATTTTTTACTGTGTCCAACGGAAGGATCAACTACCTGATCCCGGTATCGGATGAAGAAGGCAAGGCTTCCCGTGCCATGTTCGGCATCGTCGATTACCTGATCGGCTTGTATGCCGGTACAGGTATGTTACTCGATTTTGAGGGATCAAATATCCCGGGAATAGCCCGGTTTTTTACCGGCTTCGGAGCCAGGGAAATTAAATATAATACACTTACAATTAATCGGTTACCTTTACTTCTCCGCTTTTTAAAAAAATGAGCATGGCTGAACTGCGAAACTTAATTTTGCCGCTGGCTTCATTATTTTCATTGGAGAGGATGATTCGCCGGACCGGGAAGGTTCTTATTTTTCCGTTCTATCATTTGATCAGCGACGCTCCTCCTCCGCATATCAGGCATCTCTACCGGGTTAAGGGCATCGTTGAATTTAAAAAGGATATTGAGGACCTGCTCAGGTATTTTGAACCGGCATCACCAGAGCTGTTGCTGAATAATAATCCTCCAAAACAACATCAAAAGCCGGCTTTTATCCTCAGTTTCGACGACGGGCTTTCCGAAGTAAAAAGAATCGTTGCACCTATTCTTGAGTCAAAGGGAATTAATGCCATTTTCTTTCTGAATAATAATTTCATTGGAAATCAGGGACTTTTTTACCGATACAAGGTTTCATTGCTCCTCGAAGCCTTGAAAAAGCCGGGCATTGGGACAGAAACCCTTAAAAAAATATCGGGTGCAATGGGAGTGCCAAAGTTTGACAGGGAAAGTCTGGCGGCTGCAATACTTAAGATTGGGTATGATTCGAATGCCATCATTTCAGTACTGGCCACCTATCTTGAAGTCGATTTCGAAAATTATTTATCTGTACACAGACCCTATATGAATGATGAGGAAATAAGCCGCCTCATTCAAAAGGGATTCTTTGTTGGGGGACACAGCCTTGACCATCCGTCATTTCACAGCCTGGATGATGGGGCACAGATTGAAGAGATTGAACGTAGTGTGAAGGGTATAAAGGAAAGGTTTGATTTAAGCTATTCCCTGTTTTCCTTTCCATTCAGCGATACAGGTACGGGCAGCGATGTTTTCCGTCGGTTGTACGATAGCAAATCAGGCTTTCTTGATGCTTCTTTCGGCACATCAGGGTTGAAGGAGGATGAGCCTTATCCTCACTACCAGAGGATACCATTGGAAAAATCAGGTCCAAATGCTGAGAAATATCTTAAATCAGAGTACTTTTATTACATACTGAAATCATTAGCCGGTCGGAACAGAATTATCAGGCAGACTACTTCGAATAAGTGATATAATATTCAAATTCAGAATGATATGCATTTTTCTTTTCTTGACAGGTTACTTGAAAATTTTGAGCAATATCCTGAAAGGAATGCCTTTTACATTCAGGGAGTAAGTTACTCTTATGAGGAATTGAGGAAGAAAACCGGATCTATTCAGGCACTTATCTCCAACGATGTTCCACCGGATAAGAGATATCTGGCGATCTATACTTTTGATGATCTTGAGACCTATGCGACGATATTTGCCACTTGGTTCAGCGGCAGGGCTTTCGTACCGCTTAATCCCATGAATCCGTCCTCACGAAATGAAAATATCCTTCAGCAGACTGGGATAACACATATCCTTCATTCCATGGATATTCCCTTGTCTGCATTGCCGGAGGGTTGCACTGTCACATTCCGGCGGACCACCGGCATATCGGTAAAAGCAGATCCAACGCAAGTACCGGCAAATCCCGACGACGATTTTTATGTGCTTTTCACCTCTGGCAGCACAGGAGAACCCAAAGGGGTGCCCATAAGCAGAAGAAATTTGAATTCCTTCGTCAGCTCTTTCATTTCGGCAGGGTACAATTTCACTCCTGAGGACCGGTTTTTACAGATATACGACTTGTCATTCGATGCTTCTGTGCATTGCTACACCGTACCTCTGACCGTGGGAGGCTGTGTATACACGGTACCCCAGAAAGAAATAAAATACCTGTACGCATACAAACTTATGCAGGAGCAACAGCTTACGTTTGTGAAAATGCCGCCATCAACACTGGCATATCTTAAGCCGTATTTTAGTTCCATCAGGCTGGATAGCCTGCGGTATTGTCTGCTTGGGGGAGAAGCGTTTCCATCAATCCTTGCTGAAGCCTGGGCCGCATCGGTCCCAAATGCAAGGATACAAAATGTATATGGTCCAACGGAAGCCACCATAAATTGCCTCATCTATAGCTGGAGTGCTGAAAACTCGTCACAAAAATCACATGGGGGTATCGTTTCCATAGGGAAGGTCTTTGGAGAAAACATTATGGTGGTTGTGGACCGGAAACTAAAACCTGTGCAAGCTCATAGGCAGGGTGAATTATGCATCTCCGGTGATCAGATTACCCGTGGCTATTGGAAGGATCCTGCGAAGACCGCGGAAGCTTTTTTTGACCTGGACCATAACGGTGAATCACGCCGTTATTATCGTACAGGAGATCTTGTATACGTCGACGATGAAGGAGATGTGATGTATTGCGGAAGAATGGACAATCAGGTTCAGATTCATGGCTTCAGGGTAGAACTCGGTGAAATTGAGAAGCATGCCCGCGATGTTCTCTCACAACCAAATGTTATCGCAATCGCAGCCGAGAAAGAAGCCGGTACAATGGAAATATGCCTTTTTACTGAAGACCGCAAGGGTCATGAAAAGGAGGTGCTTGAGTATTTAAGAAAAAAACTGCCTTCATATATGATTCCAGGACGCATCATTAACCTGGATGAACTCCCGAAGCTTGTGAGTGGTAAGATCGATCGCAGGGAACTTTATAAATGGATCAGCAAATGAGCCTGGAAACAGAAACCGGATCCAATCTCACCAGTTTTTATAAAAGGATTGCCATGCTCTCCGGACTCCCAACAGGCGAAGCAAACGGCATCAGCTATGTACTGAATCCCGACGGCAGCTGGCCTTCTTATGTGTTCGGTGGCGGTAAGCTTTCCACAGACATCATCGGGGAGATCTGTGAAAAAATGCGCAACCGCGAGTTGCCCGCCTTCTGGCTGAGAGAAATAGTACCAGGGGATGAGTTTGCAGCGTCAGTTGCAGAATATGGGATTCGACAAATCAATTTATGGTCTGGGATGGAGATGGTGAAGGAAACGATCTTTGGCCGTCTGGCTCCGTCTAGGGACATAACCATTGAACGGATCACAGGCGAAAGGGAACTACGGGAATGGCTTGATGTAGTGAATCATGAGGTAATGAGCGGAAAGACCATTGATTACCGGTTATTTCGTCCAGCACTCAATGCTCCTGAATTTGAATTCTTCAGAATACTGAGACAGAAGAAAACTGTGGCCACCCTCCTGGGATTCCGGAATGGTGATACGACAGGCATTTACATGGTGTCAACAAAGAGTGAATTCAGAGGTAAGGGGTATGGAACTTGGATCACTTCGGAGGCTATGGATTATTTTATCCGGAAAGGGTTTCGTAAATTTGTGCTTCACTCCACATCTGCGGGTTACCCTGTTTATAAAAAGCTGGGATTCACTGAAAACAGCCACTTTGGCATTTTCTGGATGGTGGGGAAATTCTGAATGTACGCGTTATGGAAATGGAAGAAATAAAACGACGGGTCCTGACTGTATTTACACATACATTTACAGTTGAAGATGATATCAATGACAATACCAGTCCAAAGGATATCCGTGAGTGGGACAGCCTGAAACATATCATGCTGATCACCGGGATAGAAAAGGAATTCGGGATCAGGTTTGGTCTTGATGATATGCTTACAATGAGGACCTACGGCGATATATGCCGGGCGGTGGAGAAAAATCATCATGCCTGATGGAACTGATCAGGATAAAACAACATGAACTCATTCAGGTTGCAGATGACATGGCCGCAGCTCCCGGTACAGGCATTGCGATTACACCCTGGCGGGCCCGTGGACAGGCGTTGAATCCCGTTGCCGCGAAAGATGATATCCTTCTTCTATACGTAAAAGACGCATCCGGCAATGTTTGCGGATTTGCCGGTATCCTTCCGGGGCTGCTAAACGGAAGGCCTGATCAGAAAATTTTCTGGAATTCCTGCTGGTATGCAGACCCGCGCTATGGCGGCCAGGTCTCGGTGCCGCTTTTGATGGAATTTCTTAGAATTACAAACCGGCGTGTCCTGTTTTCAGATCTGAGCCATCAGACTATGCTTATAATTCAGAGCCTGGGAGGTTTTATCATCAGGAAAAGGCAGGGTGTGCTTGTACGCCTGAGATCATCGATGCACGAGCGAGCCGTCAATATAAGGAAAACATCACTCCCCGGCCGAATGGTGAATATCATGGCCGTGACAGGCTTGTTTCGACTTTATGACCTGATGCTAAATCTATCGGTAAAGAAACGGCACAGGGCTTTTATTCAAGCCAGTACGGATTGGAGCACCCTTGAAAGCGACTTTCCCTCTGACAGCCAAATCAAGTTTATACAGGAGCATTCTCATCATGACATTACCAGACCCGATAAATCGCAGATTGAATGGTGGATGGACAGTCACTGGCTGACCCAGGATAAGAATGAATACAAAGCGCTGCGACCTCATTATTTCTTCAGCATTTACGCATCTGACTTCCGTTACTCCTGGCTGGAGATACGGAAGTCAGATACCAGGGCAGGTATCGCGCTTCTTACATACCGCGACGGTACGGTGAAAACGTCCTATCTCTGGTATACTCACGAATTTGAAGAGGAATTTTTTTCCGAACTCTACCGTTTCATTCTCCGCAACGATAACTATAAAGTCATCGTCAGTTTTCATGAAGCTTTTGTCAGGTTTATCAAAGCTAATCCAAAAATGTATCGCACTTCCCTGGAGAAAATCAGGTATACTGCTATAGATGAACAGATTGCCAAGATCAGTGGAAAAGATTTTGTGATGCAGGATGGGGACGGCGATTACCTTTTCACCTAGGACATCTGACCGGTTAAAAATTTAATTTCAGGATCATCCATATCTGTTTCCACGATTTTCCCATCGATACACTTAAAGATCCTTGCCGGAAATTTTTTCAACAGGTTGTAGTTATGTGTGGCCATAACCACGGCTCTTCCATTTTTACTGATATCGGTAAGGATGTTCATAATGCCTTCGGAAGTCTGAGGGTCGAGATTTCCGGTAGGCTCATCAGCAAGAATGATTTCAGGATCATTGAGTAAAGCCCTGGCGATTACAACCCTTTGCTGTTCACCTCCCGATAACTGGTGTGGCATTTTGTATCCTTTGAAACCCAATCCGACCTTCTCCAGCACTTCTCCAATTCGGGTGTTGATATCTTCCTTTGCTTTCCAACCCGTAGCTTTCAGAACAAAAGAAAGATTTTCATTTACCGTTCTGTCGGTCAGCAATTGAAAATCCTGGAAGACTATACCCAGTTTGCGCCTCAGGAAGGGGACCTGTTTTTGCTTTATTGACTCAAGGTTAAATCCGGTGACCACCGCACTGCCTTCCTTAAGCGGGATCTCGGCGTTGATTGTTTTGATCAGGCTGGTTTTACCACTTCCGACTTTTCCGATCACATAAACAAATTCACCTTTCTGAATAGTAAATTCAAGATCGGATAAAACGAGGTGATCTTTAATGAGTATTGATGCGGTATGGAATTCAATGATGTTGTCGAGAGCCATGAATAAGCAATTTTAGTGTTATTCTTTCGTTCTTTATCTAAAATTTCAATGGTACAAATATCAGTCTTCTGAACCTAATATTAAAATCTTTAATTAACAGGGCCTTGTTAATTAAAAAAAAATGCAGGACAGATGTGAAGCCTATTTATTCTTAATTTTACGCGATACTTCAAAGAAACTGGCATGATTAAACAAAAATATCTGATTTCCCTGGTGGTTTTTATGGTGTTATCAGGGGCTCAAATTGTTTTTTCGCAAAAATCGGAGATATATACCTACACGGGCGAGAATTTTGACAAGGGTAAGGGATTGTATGAAAAGGAGAAGTACGGTGCAGCGAAAAAATTTTTTGAGAAATCACTGGAGAGTTCAGAGAACGGGAAATCGGAACTGAAGGCGGAGGCGCAGTATTACCTGGCAATGTGCTCCGTTGAACTGCAAAATCTCGATGCCGAATACCTGGTTTACCGTTTTGTTAAGGAAAACCCTGAGAGCCAGCTTATAAACCGTGCGTATTTCAGACTGGCCAACTATATGTATATCAAGAAAGACTGGCCAAAAACCATCACTTACTACAATAAAGTTGATCGATTTTTTCTGAATGCCGAAGAGCTTTCAGAATTTTATTTCCAGAGAGGCTATGCTTATTATATGCGTAATGATTATGAGAATGCCCGTGTCGACTTCTACGAGATAAAAGATACGGATACTAAATATTCTGCACCTGCGCTCTATTATTACTCACATATTGCCTACATCCAGGAGAATTACGAGACATCATTGCAGGGATTTTTGAAACTTCTTGATGATGAGACTTTCTCACCGGTGGCTCCTTACTATATCGCACAGATCTATTATTTACAGAGAAAATTTGAAAAAGTGATTGAGTTTGCGCCACCCCTGATGGAAACCGTTAGTGAAAAGCGGGCTGCGGAAATGTCAAAGATCATTGGCGAATCATACTTTTACCTCGGGCGTTACGAAGAATCTGTGCCTTTCCTTGAGCAATACCGGGACGCCGTGGGAAAGATATCCATCGAAGATAAATATCAGCTGGCTTATGCCTATTTCATGAACGGTAAATACCAGGAAGCTTCGGAAATTTTTGAGCGGATATCGCTGAATAATTCAGAAATAAGTCAGAGTGCCCTCTATCACCTTGCCGGGTGTTATATTAAACTTGGTGAAAAAAATAAAGCCCGCGCTGCATTTGCTTCGGCCGCAAGACTTGACTTTGACCAGACGATAAAGGAAGATGCCCTGTTCAATTATGCAAAGGTAACGTATGAACTGTCGTACACACCTTTCAATGAAGCGATACGCGGATTCAACGCCTATATCACCCAGTATCCCGCGTCCAGACGCATCGACGAAGCCTACCATTACCTTGTGATGGCTTATATGAATACCAGGAATTATCGCATGGCATTGGAATCACTGGAGAAGATAAAGGACAAGGACAGTGAAATTGAGAAGGCGTACCAAAGAGTAGCCTTCTTCCGGGGTCTTGAACTATTCACCAACCTAAGGTTTAATGATGTTATTTCGGTACTTGATAAAGCCCTGAAGTATGCAAAGTATGATGCGGTTATCAAGGCCAGGACGTACTACTGGCTGGCTGAAGCCTACTACAGGATGAACGATCCGGGTACGGCGGAAGATTATTATCAGCTTTTTATTGATGAGCCTGTATCGGTGAGTACAGACGAATACCGGAATGTAAACTATAGTATGGGATACCTGGAATTTTCAAGAAAGAACTATCAAAAGGCGGAAGGCTGGTTCATGAAATATGTGAATCTGGAACAGCGAAGCAATTCAGTGACACTTGCCGATGCATACAACCGGCTGGGTGATTGCCGCTTTGTTCAGTCGAGTTACTGGCAGGCCATCGATTATTACGATAAGGTTATTGGTCTTGGTAAAGCCGATGTAGACTATGCCTACTACCAGAAAGCATTCACACTTGGCCTGGTCGACAGGCCAGAGAGAAAGATCGAGACTCTCAATGAACTGCGGTCGAAGTATCCCCAGTCAGCATATTACGATGATGCATTGTATGAACTGGGCAGGACTTATTTACTGCTGAACAATCCGATTCAGGCTGAGCAGAATTATTCGATGATCGTTTCTGATTATCCCGGCAGCAATTATCTTAGCAGGACACTTGTTCAGCTCGGGCTGATCTTACGGAATGCCGGACGTAACGATGAAGCGCTGAAGTATTACAAAAAGGTGATCAATGACTATCCGGGTTCGCCTGAATCATCCAATGCTCTGAAATCCGTCAAGGATATTTATGTCGATCTGAATGATGTGGATGGCTATCTTAGCTATGTAAAGGAGATCGGACAGGGAGTCTCTATAACAGAACAGGATTCCCTGCTCTATGCCTCCGCTGAAAATACCTACCTGGCAGGGAACTGCGAAAAGGCTGTGGGCGACCTTAATAATTACATCGGGCGTTTCCCGAACGGGGCTTTCCTCCTCAATGCCAACTACTACAGAGCCGACTGCCTTTTAAAACTCAAGAGGCCCGATGATGCCTTCAGTTCCCTCCTGTATATTATCGATCAGCCTGCTAACATGTTTACTGAACCTGCCCTGGTGGCGGCTTCACGGATTGCTTACGGCAAGGAAGATTATAACCGGGCCGCCGGTATTTATCAAAAACTCGTCACTCTGGGGGAGAATAAGGCCAACATCAATGAAGCAGAGACAGGACTGATGCGTTCTTATGCCAAACTTGGGGAATATCAGAATACCATCAACGCTGCAAACCAGGTTCTTCTTCAGGCAAAGCTTGAACCATCCGTAGCAAGAGAAGCGAGGTACCTTATCGCCGATGCCTATTTTAAACAGAATGATATGCCTGCGGCTTACGACTGGTACACTAGAATATCGGGTGAAGTGAATAGTGAACAGGGCGCTGAAGCAAAATACCGCACTGCAGAAATCGATTATAATCGCAAGGATATTGCAAAGGCTGAGAAAGAGATTTTCGAGTTCATCGATATGAACACACCGCATCAGTTCTGGATGGGGAAAGCCTTTTTGCTCTTGTCAGATATCTACCTGTCGAAAAATGATGATTTTCAGGCTGTACAAACCCTGGAGAGCATAATTAATTATTATACGGCAGATGATGACGGCATCAAGTCTGAAGCCATCAAAAGAAAGAAGGCAATCACCAACCGTGTTGATGAGGAAAATAAACCGGCACCATCAGACAGCCTCAACAGTGAACCGGATAGATTGAATTAGTCGATTAAAACCTGAACGTTTGTGTTATGAAATCATACCTTAAGCGCATATACATTTTGACAGTTCTGGCTCTACTATCATTCGGAGCTTTTTCGCAGGAGCAGATCGACAAGGAAGTCAGGGTGGTAAAACCATATAACCCAACATTGTCGGATGCTCAAAAGATAAACCTGTTGCCAAAATTTAGCGACTCAACCCGCATTTCAACCAATTTTGACTATTCCATCACACCAAAACGCTACGGTACCCATTTCAGTGTCAGGCCAATTCAGCCGGCAAGGATGGTTGGACTTCCCCTTGAAAGGTTATACAAAAGTCAACTGTCACTGGGCCTCGGAAATTACTTCACTCCATTTGCGGAACTAACTGTTAATCAGTTGAGATCAAGGAAAAATGCGTTCGGCCTTTACCTGAATCATCAGTCGTCGGCGGGAAAAGTAAAGCTGGAGAATGACGTGAGAGTACCGGCCTCCTATAGCGACAATATCGGGGAGCTTTACGGGAGACATATGTTCTATAGATCAGTGGTTGAGGGTCATGTCACCGGTGGGTACAATTCAGTGTTATACTATGGTTACAATCCTGAGTTGGATACCATTCTTAATAAAAAAGATATACGACAGAAAATTTATTCAGCGGGTGCCGGCGTATCATGGTATTCAAGCTATCCCGATTCGCTGCATTTTAAGTATAATTTCGGATTGGATTATCAGCTTACCCATGATGCTTTCAAAAATACGGAGAATGCGATCAGTATCAATGCAAAGCTCGAGGATTTCATTGGTGACTGGTATTCAGGACTTGACATGGGTGTGGACTATTACGGGAAATCTGTCACCATTGACTCTTCAGATAACCTGGTGGTCAGGGTTAACCCATTCGTATCCAAATCGGGCGATGAATGGACCTTCATGCTGGGATTAAATACTACAACGGATATCCGGGATGGAGGCGCCATACACATTTACCCGAAAGCACGGTTTCAGTTCACTATTGTAAAAAATGTTCTTATCCCTTATATGGGTATTGACGGATACCGTGAAATCAACAGCTACAGGAAAATTCTGTTTGAAAATCCATACATCGTTCCCGGTCTCTCTGTTATGAACAGTGATTATGGGATGAACGGCTATTTCGGACTAAAGGGAAAGTACAGCTCCAAGATGTCATTTGATTTCAAGCTGTCCTATTCACAGGTGAGCGATATGTACTTTTTCGTACCGGACACGAGCTCTGTTTTACAGAATCAGTACACCGTACAGTACGACAATGCCGGCTTGCTGAATCCCTCTGCGGAGGTCACATGGAACCAAAACGACAAGCTACAGATCGTTCTCAGGGGGAATTACTATCATTACAATCTTGACAGCCTGGCGCATCCCTGGCACAGACCCGATTTCGATGCTACGCTGGGTGCATCCTATAATCTGCGTGACAAAATACTCGTTGATGCCGGACTCTTTCTTACCGGTACCCGCTTTGCCCCCGGTATTCCCGACGATATTGAACTAAAGCCCTTTCTTGATGCAAATCTTTCGGTGGAATACCGCTACACGAAGCTTCTTTCTTTCTTTCTCAGACTGAATAATCTCACAGCATCCAAATATCAGATATGGAATCAGTACCCTGCTCAGCGTTTCCAGGCCATGATCGGATTTACATACGCCTTGTAATCAGTGTATTACAAACATTTACGAATTCGTAAAACGCAGGGAAGAAATCATTCCAAAAATTTATTTATAAACAACTGAATTTTAGGATATTACGTTGTTAATTCTTTGTTGAAAAACCATTCAAAATACTTTATTTTTATCGAGGAAAAGCCATCGGATTTTTGTACCTTTGATATGAAATTTAGTGATGTTGGATGGTTAATGTAAAACTTTGAAATTCAGACCGTTTTATATAAGATTCAGCGGCCTTGGGAAGGCCTTCATAAACAACTGCCCGGAAGGCAGTTTCAAACTACCAAAATCACAAGCCGGAATATGAACCAGCAGGATCAAACTATGATGATTCTTACCGGATGCTTATGTCTTCATTAAATCTTAAAATACATGGACAATAAAGAGAAAGAACTGAATGAAAATGTCGTTGTAGGTGAAAATGGAAAGGGCTATTCTGCCACCAGTATACAAGTACTTGAGGGGCTGGAAGCTGTGCGTAAGAGACCTGCGATGTATATCGGTGATATCAGCGTGAAGGGTCTTCATCACCTTGTTTATGAGGTGGTGGATAACTCAATAGATGAAGCGCTTGCAGGTTACTGTACGAATATCGATGTAATTATAAATGAAGATGGTTCCATAACGGTTACCGACAATGGCAGGGGGATACCCGTCGACATGATGCAAAAGGAGAAAAAATCGGCGCTCGAAGTTGTAATGACCGTACTCCATGCCGGTGGTAAATTTGATAAGGATTCCTACAAAGTTTCCGGCGGTTTGCATGGCGTTGGTGTTTCCTGTGTGAATGCCCTATCTGCCCATCTGAAGGCCGAGGTACACCTCAATGGTAAGATTTATGTCCAGGAGTATGGCAGAGGAAAGCCACTGAGTGATATCCGTGAAACCGGATCTGCTGATGACACCGGCACCATCATTACTTTTATGCCCGACAACGAAATCTTCACCACTACTACTTTTAACTTTGAAATCCTCGCTTCGAGGCTTCGTGAGCTGGCATTTCTGAATAAGGGTATCCAGCTTACCATCATCGACAAGAGAGAGCTGGAAGAGAACGGAAACGGAAATGGGAACGGGGATGACAGCGGTGACGAAAATGGTCAGGTACAAGAAAAATATCGCAATGAAAGTTTTATTTCAGAAGAAGGACTGAAGGAGTTTGTTCGGTTCCTCGATGTGAATCGCGAAAAACTAATCGATGAGATCATTCATATCGAAACGGAAAAAAATGGTGTTCCGGTCGAAATTGCACTTCATTACAATACGTCCTTCTCGGAAAACATACATTCCTACGTCAATAATATCAATACGATCGAAGGCGGTACGCACCTTGCTGGTTTTAGGCGCGGCCTGACCCGTACTCTGAAATCGTATGCTGAAAAATCGGGAATGCTCGCCAAGCTTAAGTTTGATATCAATGGTGATGACTTCAGGGAAGGACTTACGGCCATCATTTCAGTAAAAGTGGCAGAACCTCAGTTTGAAGGTCAAACCAAAACAAAGCTTGGTAATTCCGACATTATGGGTGTTGTCGATGGTGCTGTCAGCGGCGAGCTGGCTAACTACCTTGAAGAACATCCGAAGGATGCAAGGACAATCGTACAGAAAGTGATCCTTGCCGCCATGGCCCGCCATGCAGCCCGTAAAGCCCGTGAACTTGTACAGCGGAAAAATGTCCTTTCAGGTGCCGGCCTCCCTGGTAAACTAGCCGACTGTTCTGATAAAGACCCGGCAAAAACGGAAATATTTATCGTCGAGGGTGATTCAGCCGGTGGCACAGCCAAACAAGGGAGAGATCGTAATTTTCAGGCGATTCTTCCATTGAAAGGAAAGATCCTGAATGTGGAGAAGGCCATGCAGCATAAAATTTTTGAGAACGAAGAAATAAAAAATATTTTCACCGCCCTGGGCGTGAATATCGGAACGGAAGAAGACAGCAAAGCCCTCAATGTGCTTGGACTTCGCTATCATAAGATCATTATTATGACTGATGCCGACGTGGACGGAAGCCATATTGCAACCCTCGTCATGACCTTCTTTTTCCGCTATATGAATGAATTGATCCAGAGTGGTTACCTCTATATTGCCACACCTCCACTGTATCAGGTCAAGAGAGGAAATCAGGAGAAATATTGCTGGACGGAAGAAGAGCGGAAGCTGATTGTTGAGGAAATGACCAAAGGCGGTTCAAATCCCCATGTCCAGAGGTATAAAGGTCTCGGTGAAATGAATGCCGAACAGCTCTGGGATACCACTATGAATCCTGACAATCGAACCTTACGTCAGGTCACAATCGAAAGTGCGGCAGAAGCTGACAGGATTTTCTCAATGCTAATGGGTGATGATGTTCCGCCTAGACGGGAATTCATCGAAAAACACGCTAAATACGCGAAGATCGATGCATAATGAGCGAATGGCAGTGGAGGTAACATAGTTACCGGAACGAGTCAATCCATAAATACCTATTCAAATCTTCCCATTATGGGGAGATTTTTCGCTTCCGACCGTTTTTGCGCAGTCGATGGCTGGCTATGTTATCGTCTCCACCTGACATTCAGAGGCCATTTTTCCTTAAATTTGGATCCGGAATAAAAAAATGTGTAATTTAATACCCTCTAATACTGAACAGTGATCCTATGCCTGACGACAATCTGAAAAATTCCGTGGATCTAAGAAGTGAAGAAGTACAGGAAATTCTCGGCCATATCCCGCATTGGATTGTAAGATGGGGTATCCTCCTGTTGTTCTTTACCATTTCTCTCATCCTGCTAGGCAGCTGGGTTTTCAAATATCCATACATTATCAAGGCGAAAAAGATCTATGTTACGACCGAAAATCCACCCTACAGCGCGGTAGCCAGGACCGACGGCCGTATTGCGACACTTCTTGTTGAAGACAATGAGAAAGTTTCCGCTGGCCAGATCATGGCACTTATAGAATCTACAACCGATTTTACCGATCTTGAACGTCTTAGAAGCAGTCTTGATACCTACCGCCTTCTCCTTGATGCGCCAGGCAGCGATACCCTATTTCACTTTCCGGGAAACCTGAAGCTGGGAGATATCCAGTCGGTGTATGCCAACTTTCTGAAGCAATATGAAGACCTGCTGAATTTTATCAAACTCGATTACCATGATCAGAAGATCGAATCGGTAAGGGAGGAGATTAAAAGATACCGCGCCTATTCCTGGACCCTTAAAAAGCAAAGCCAAATCATAAGCGATGAGGTGAGCCTGGCTCAGAACCAGTTCAGTCGTGATTCGACACTCCATAACCAGGGGGTAATCCCGCAGGCTGATTTTGAACGCTCCAAGTCGGCTTTTCTGGTTAAACAACGAGCTTATGAAGAATCCAGGAGCGTTTTGATGAACAATGAGATAGAGATATCTAAACTTGGACAGCTCATCCTTGACCTTGAACTTCAAAAAAATGATGAAACGGGAAAACTTCAGCTGCAAGTCATCGAAGCGTTCGATAATCTAACTGCATCCGTTGATTCATGGGACCAGAAATATGTTCTCCGATCCAGTATTGACGGTATTGTCAGTTTCACCCAATTTTGGAGCGCCAATCAGAATGTCAGGGAAGGAAGCGTGGTTATGACCGTGATACCTGAAGATGCCGGAGAGATCATCGGGAAGATGGAACTGCCCATCTCAGGATCAGGAAGGGTAAAACCGGGCCAGGATGTCAATATTAAATTTGCCAATTTCCCTTATATGGAATACGGTATCGTGAAGGGAAAGATAAGGAATATCTCCCTTGTGGCGAGTGATAATGCCTATTCTGTTCTGGTTGGCTTACCCGGGGGACTGAAAACTACCTATGGAAACGAAGTTAGCTTCACACAGGAAATGCAGGGTGAAGCAGAGATCATCACCGACGATGCAAGGTTGTTGGAACGGATTGTTAATCCTGTTAAATCCGTGATCACCAGGCAGAGGGAACTCAATAAAAAATAGTTTGGTACTTGCAATCTAAAGGGTTAAGCCGTTTTACTATGGTCTTAAGAAATACCCTCCCGGTTAAATACACATTCGGTAGACGCCTATTTTTTCCACATCCCTTCCATATCCTCAAGCGTTTTCCCCTTTGTTTCAGGTACCAGCTTCCAAACGAACAAGGCGGCGAGTAATCCCATCACACCATAAATCCAGTAGGCAAAGCCTTTGTGGAAGGTCTCAGTGAGCCAGGGGTTTCCATCCATTATGGGAAAGGTCCACGAAATTACGAGATTTGCTATCCACTGAGCGGCCACAGCAATCGACATCGCACCACGGATGGAGTTCGGGAAAATCTCCGAGAGCAGCACCCAGGTTACCGGCCCCCATGACATTGCGAAAAAGGCGGTATAAAAAAGCATGAATATCAAGGATACGATTCCGATATTATTGAAGTAGAAACTGAATCCAAGACATATCATACTGACTGCCATTCCAAGCGCCCCGATGATCTGAAGTGGTTTCCGGCCAAATTTATCGACGGTAAGAATGGCCAGGACGGTAAAGACCAGGTTAACCGCACCAACGATGATGGTTTGAAGAAGCGATGCATCGGTATCGCTTCCCATGTTGCTGAAAATACTGGAGGCATAGTACAGGACCACGTTTATCCCAACGAACTGCTGAAAGACAGACAGAAAGATCCCGATAACAATGACCATGCCTCCGTAGCTCAACCAGGGTGTTTTCTTATTGACCAGAGATTTCCTGATATCTTCCAGGACTTCACCGGCTCTTGATGGTCCTGTCAGACGATTAAGCAGCTGCAGGGCCTGGTCTTCCTTGTTCTTCATTACAAGGAACCTTGGTGTTTCGGGTACGAGGAACAAAAGAATAAAAAAGAGTGTGGCAGGTATCGTTTCGGATGCAAACATCCATCTCCATCCTGTCTGAATGATCCACGAGGGCTCCCGGCCTCTGGCGATGAAAAAATTAACAAAATAGACAACCAACATTCCGAAGATAATGGCAAACTGGTTCCAGGAGACGAGCTTGCCCCTGATATTTGCCGGAGCTATTTCTGCAATATACATGGGGGAGAGCATTGATGCCAGGCCGACACCGATACCTCCAATTACCCGATAAAAGATGAAGCTGCTTATGACCTCTGCACCAAGAAAATTCATTCTATCGGGGATGGCTGAGCCCACAGCGGAAATGAGAAACAGTGCCGCAGCCAATAACAGTCCTTTTTTACGACCGGCAGTCTGACTAATGTAGCCTCCTAAAGAACCCCCGATAATACATCCAAGCAGTGCACTGGCAATCGTAAAACCGCTAATTGAATTGGCCATATTCTCAGTGAGTTCATTCGGTAGCGCAAGGAATTTGAAATAAACAACTGCACCAACAACTACCAGGAAGATAAGGCTGTAAAGGCTACCTCTACCTGTGCCAAACAGACGGTAGAAGAAGCTGCTTACCAGAATCGCAACAATGCCGAAGCAAATTGTCGCAGCCACCTTAAATTCTATGATCACCTTCACCGAAAGCTCCAGGTTGTCGTGTAACGGCTGAATAAAAAAACTATCGAGTGCTTTGATGGCGCCATTGATCACGGCGGTATCGTATCCGAACAGGAGGCCGCCAAGTGTCGCCACGAGCGTCAGGATAATAATTAGCACAAAATTTTGTTTGGATGAATTCATTGGAATAGTATTAGTCAGTAGTAATGATTTACCGGTTTGATATTCTGCCTGCATACATTTTTTACACACGTGCAGGTAGAACTGCCTGGCTTAGGGCTGCTATAGGTACTGGTTAATCAGCGCCTCGTACATTTCCTGCTTGCCGCTCAACTGTGCAGGTTCGCCCTTGCTTATGGCAATTTTCCTGAGGTCTTCGAGGGTGAATTTTCCCTCTTCGAACTTCTTCCCGTCACCCGAATCAAAAGAAGCATACCGGTTATTGCGCCACGTGAGGTAAGGTGATTTGTCTATGATCTCACTGGCGACCAGAAATGCCCTGGCAAAGGCATCCATCCCGGCGATATGAGCAATAAACAGATCCTCAAGGTCGGTGGAGTTCCTTCTTACTTTTGCATCGAAGTTAATGCCCCCGGATTTGAAACCACCTGCTTCAATGATTACCAGCATGGCCTCGACCAGTTCGTAAACATTGATTGGAAACTGGTCTGTGTCCCATCCGTTCTGGTAATCACCACGGTTGGCATCAATACTGCAAAATAATCCAGCGTCGGCAGCAACCTGCAATTCATGCTGAAATGTGTGCCCGGCGAGTGTGGCATGGTTGACTTCAATATTGAGTCTGAAGTCATTGTCAAGTCCGTAGTGCCTTAGGAATCCGATGACTGTTGCAGTATCATAATCATACTGGTGTTTTGTTGGTTCCATGGGTTTTGGTTCGATAAGAAATGTTCCTTTGAAACCGTTTTGCCTGGCATAATCCTTCGCCATATGCAGAAATCTGGCCAGGTGGTCGGTCTCCTTTTTCATATTGGTATTGAGTAATGACATATATCCCTCACGGCCACCCCAGAAAAGATAATTCTCACCGCCCATGGCTATGGTAGCATCCATTGCATTCTTCACCTGTGTTGCCGCCCAGGTGATCGCCTGGAAATCAGGATTGGTAGCAGCTCCGTTCATGTATCGTGGATGTGAGAACAGGTTTGCCGTCCCCCAGAGTAATTTTACGCCTGAGTCTTTTTGTTTCTGCCTTGCATAATCAACCATAATACCAAAGTTTCGCTCCGTTTCACTGATACGTGTACCTTCATCGATAATATCCATATCATGAAAACAATAAAAGGGGAGGCCAAGCTTGGTTGTGAGTTCGAAAGCGGCATCCATCCGGTCCTTTGCTCTTCCTATGCTGTCGGTTTTAGCATCCCATGGAAAATCTCTGGTCCCGGGTCCGAACGGATCACCCCCTTTGCCGGTAAGAGTATGCCAGTAGGCCATGGAGAAGCGAAAATATTCCTTCATGGTTTTGCCATCCCTGATCATCTGTTCTGGATTGTAGTATTTGTATGCCAGGGGATTGTCAGAACCCCTGCCTTCATAAACGATTTTCCCTATGCCGGGAAAGAATGCCTTATCTCCTGTTAAATATTCCATTTTTTTTATGTGTTATTGGTTACTGTTTCAAAAAATGTCAGCCACTTTCCATAGGCTTCTTTGTATTCATTCTGGCGTGTCAGATCAGGTTCGATAACCTGAATTTTCTCAAGGTTTCTGAACGCCTCCTGGTCGGAATGGTATATGCCGGAGCCCAGACCGGCACCACGGGCAGCACCCTGCGCCCCGTCAGTGTTATAGAGTTCTATTGTAGCACCGGAAATTCCAGCCAGTGTCTCCCTGAATACAGGACTCAGGAACATATTGGCTTTTCCTGCCCGTATCACAGACGGATCGATGCCGGTATTTTTCATGATCTCCATACCATTATGAAAGGCGAAAACAATGCCCTCCTGGCCTGAACGGATGAGATGTTCCCGGCGGTGCAAATTGAAATTGAGTCCGTGAATGCTGCATCCCGGATCACGATTTCCAATCATGCGTTCCGCACCGTTTCCGAAAGGAAGGGTACAAACACCATCTGATCCGATCGGAATGCCCGAAGCCATATCGTTCAGAGAATTGTAATCCAGCTCAGGAGCCATATTCTTTCTCAGCCACGAATACAGAATTCCAGTGCCGTTGATGCATAACAGTACGCCCAGCCTGTTTTCCTTCGGGGAGTGATTTACATGGGCAAAAGTATTTACCCTGGAGCCGGGATCATATTTTACTTCGTTGCTGATGCCATATACGACACCGGAGGTGCCTGCTGTCGCCGCAATTTCACCGGGATGGAGTACGTTCAGTGAGAAGGCATTGTTTGGCTGGTCGCCGGCGCGATAGGCCACAGGTATGCCCGCCCTGAGGCCCAGTTCTGAAGAAATTGCGGCAGTGATCTTGCCCTGTACACCGAAAGTCGGAACAATCTCAGGGATTAGCGACCTTTCAATACCATAGTAATCGAGAAGAAAATCGGCCACCTCACCCTGCCTGAAATCCCAGAAAATCCCTTCAGACAGGCCGGAAATGGTGGTGTTGATTTCCCCTGTCAGTCTCATTGCGATATAATCCCCGGGCAGCATGATCTTCCAGGTATCTTCAAAGAGGGCGGGTTCGTTTTCTTTTACCCATTTCAGTTTGGATGCAGTGAAATTTCCAGGAGAATTGAGAAGGTGGGAAAGGCATTTTTCCGGACCCAGATCCGCAAATGCCCGATCACCGTAAGGTACTGCCCGGCTGTCGCACCAAATAATTGAGGGTCTGAGGACGCGCCTGTCTTTGCCGATCATCACCAGGCCATGCATTTGGTAAGAAATACCTACGGCAGCAATCTTTTCGGCATCGAACTTCTTCAATACCTCAGCCGTAGCCAGTCGCAGGTTCGTCCACCAAAGTTCCGGGTCCTGTTCCGCCCATCCCGGCTTCAAGGCGGTGATGGGCATTTCCTCAGCAGGGTAAAACGCAGCGCCAATAGTTTTACCTGTGCCCGCCTCTATAACCGAGGCTTTGACAGAAGAGCTTCCAATATCATATCCAAGGAGGTACATGTTGCTTTTGGTTAGTTCAGAATTGAAATCCTTCAAATTGATTAAACCGGTCATGATACAATTTTCTGTCAAATCTAAAGAGCCTTGCCGGTTTGTGAGAGACGCCTTCTTCCTTCTCATCCATAGGCACAAGATAGTCTGCCTTCAGAACTTTTTTCCTGAAGTTTCGGTTATCAAGAGGCTTTCCCAGGATGACCTCATACAAATTCTGTAATTGCCTGATTGTAAATCTACCCGGTAACAGCTGCATGCCAACAGGTTCATACTGGAGCTTCCTCCTCAGATTTTTTAAGCCTTCGCTAAGGATCAATGAATGATCAAAAGCCAGCTCGCCGGTGTCAGAGATACTGAACCAGCCTGCGTTATTTTTCTCAGCAAGTTCCTGTCGGCTTTCGTCTATTTTTATTAAAGAATAATAAGCTACCGTTACAACTCGCTCAACGGGCAAGCCGGTAGTATCCCTGAGCCAGCGCAAATCGCGCTCCTTCTTTATCCTGCCCGGGGCACCAAAAACGTGAAACTGTCGGAGGTAAATCTTATTCAGGCCGGTCAGCTCCTGAAGTATCCTGTTGGCCGCCGAATCAAGATCTTCTTCATCGGTAATGAAATCACCCGGCAGCTTGTAATCGGAAGCAAAACCTTCTGACTGCTGTGATAGGCTGTATTTCCGCTTCATTAGCAGTACTTTCAGGTGCTCACCGTCGAAACCAAAAACAACACAGTCGACCGATATATGTGGGTTTAGCTTCAATTTTCCAAAAATTATTTATCCAAAATTAGGGAATGATTTTTTGAAATCCAAACTTAGCGTCAATATTACGCTTAGTAATCATTGATCCACCTACGCTGAAGCTTCGGTGGACGCGGCCTACCTACGCTGAAGCTTCGGTAGGCACAGTCTTCCTACGCTAAAGCTTCGGTAGACACAGTCTTCCTACGCTAAAGCTTCGGTAGACACAGTCTTCCTACGCTAAAGCTTTGGTAGACACAGTCTTCCTACGCTAAAGCTTCGGTAGACACAGTCTTCCTACGCTAAAGCTTCGGTAGACACAGTCTTCCTACGCTAAAGCTTCGGTAGACACAGTCTTCTTACGCTAAAGCTCGGTAGACAATGTTGGGTGAATTGAAGAGTGATTTAAGGAACATCTCTCACTTTTTCACCTCTTATTTTTAAATATTCTATATTATTTCACTTTTCCCCTCTCTCGTTCAATTTATTTCTAATTTTGAGATCAAAGAGAAGGAGGAAATCCTGATGGATGTTTTGTTTCCGGGACATAAACCCACTGCATTCAATGTGATGCTTAAGCCGATAGGTCCGGTTTGTAACCTGAACTGTACCTATTGCTATTACCTTGAAAAGAAAAACTTGTATTTGGATACCAGGAATTTCCGTATGCCGGATGATGTTCTGGAAGAGTTCACCAAACAATATATTGCCGCTCAGGAAGTGCCTGCTGTTAGTTTTGTCTGGCAGGGCGGCGAGCCCACGTTATTAGGGCTTGACTATTTCCGGAAAGCATTGAAATACCAGGAAAAGCATAGTTTAGGGAAACGCATAGATAATATTTTCCAGACGAATGGTACCTTGCTCACTGAGGAGTACTGTAAATTTTTCAAGGATAATAACTTTCTTATAGGGGTTTCAATCGATGGTCCTGAAGCCCTCCATAATCATCACCGTGTCACCAATTCCAATGACGGATCTTTTGACAAGGTGATGCAGGGCATCGAGATGCTTCATAAATACAACGTTGAATTCAACACTCTTTCCGTGGTTAATCGGGAGAATGGTGATTACCCCCTTGAGGTGTACCGGTTTTTGAAAGAGATTGGTAGCGGATTTATCCAGTTCATTCCCATCGTGGAGCGGATTGCCGGCCAGATCAGGTCGGATGCGCCAAATCTGGTGGCACCCAATTATAGCGAGGAGGCTAGCGTGACCGACTGGTCAGTAGAGCCGCTTCAATATGGTCGTTTTCTGAATGCGATATTTGATGAATGGGTACGAAAGGATGTAGGCCGTTACTTTGTACAGATTTTTGATGTCACACTGGCGAATTGGGTAGGGGAGAACCCCGGGTTGTGTGTTTTTACCGAAACCTGTGGTGATGCGACTGTCATGGAGCATAATGGTGATCTTTATAGTTGCGACCATTTTGTTTATGAAGATTTCCTCCTGGGAAACATTATGAAAACGCCACTGAAGGAGATGATCAAATCGGATCGTCAGGTGAAGTTCGGTCACGACAAACGAGACCACCTGCCCAGGTATTGCTTCGAATGTGATTACCGCTTTGCCTGTCACGGAGAATGTCCCAAAAACAGGATATTGCAGACTGCCGATGGTGATCCGGGTTTAAATTATTTGTGTGCGGCGTATAAATCCTTTTTCAGTCATGTCCATCCGTATATGCAATTCATGACCGATGAGCTGAGAGCTAAACGGGCACCTGCCGGTGTAATGCAATGGGTTCAGCGGATTGACCGGCAAAAGGAACAGAAAGCCGGACCGAAAACATTAGTAGGTCGCAATGATCCATGTCCCTGTGGCAGTGGTAAAAAATATAAGAATTGCTGTATGAAGCTTTTTAGCAACTAGGACGTGCAGTATTATTCCGGGCAAGCTGTCTCATGCGTCGCTTCCGTGGAAAATTCTTTTCAGATCGCAAAATACAAGCTAACTGCTTATTTAGTCACCGGAAGATTGAATGTAAATGTGCTTCCTTTTTGAGGGTTGCTTTCCACGAGGAGTTCGCCACCATGTTTCTTTACGAATTCACGGCAGACAATCAGGCCGAGGCCGGTACCTGATTCACCAACGGTTCCTGCCGTACTGTGGAATTCATCGAGTTTGAATAATTTTTTCTGGTCTTCGGCGGTCATTCCGATACCATTGTCCTTTACTTTTATGATGATCATGTCACCTTTTTTATCAACGGAAAGGCTGACTTCCCCACCCTCCGGTGTGAATTTAATGGCATTACTAAGAAGGTTCCTTATGATGGTGTTGACCATATTATAATCAGCGTAGGCCACAAGTTTGCCATTAGGAGGAGTAACCATGCTTATTTTTTTATTCTGTGCTGTCACACTTAACATCTGGAAATTCTCATTGATAATTTCAGTAAGATTTATTTCAGCCGGTGTGAACTTAATCTTATTCGTCTGAGATCTCGCCCAGTGCAGAAGATTTTCCAGTAAAGCGTAAGCGCTGGTAGAGGAATCCTTAATAAGCTGAATAAATTCAAGTCGCTTATCGTCCTCAATAGAATCGTAATTTCTCGTCAGAAGGTCGGAGAAGCCCATGATGGAATGGAAAGGATTTTTGAGATCGTGAGCAATAATTGAAAAGAATTTATCTTTTGTGGCATTTAACTTTTTAAGCTCGTCCCTGTTCTTCTCCAGCTCCTTTTTCTGCAGGTTTATTTGTTCCTCTGCGAGCTTTATCTTGGTGATGTTTGAATCGATGGCAATGATCCTGACGAGTTCACCTTTGTCGTCCAGAACCGGTGAAATAGTCGTCTGAGACCAGAGTTGATTATTTTCACCGTCTGTATCGGGAGACTCATAGAGTGCCGGTTTTTTTGTCCTGATCACTTCATCCAGTATATGATTGATCTCCTGGCTCTTCGATGATTGTCTCAGATTCCGGCCATTTTTCTTGACGAATTCGACAAGACCCATACGGTACCGTTTCTCAAAACCGAGGTTTACCCATTCGAAATTACCATCCCTGTCCATGATGACGATGACATTATCGGTACTACTGGCAACAAGTGAGAGTTTTTCGAGTTCCTTATTGATGCTGATTAGATGTTCTGCCTGTGTTTGTAATTCTTCCGATTGCTGCTGAATCTCTTCCTGTCTTTCTTCGAGCAGGACATTGGCTTCCTGAAGATTCTCTGATTTTTCTATAAGTTTCTTTTCCACCTCTTTCTGGGGTGTGATATCCCTGCCAATGCCTACAATACCGATAACTTCGCCTTTATCGTCATGGATCGGTACCTTTGTCGTGGAAACAAGGATCTTTCTTCCCGATGGGTCAAGGCCTCTTTCCTCCTTTGTAATGATGGGAATGTCTTCATTCATAACCCTCTGTTCATCCTGGAAATATTCCTCGGCAAGGCTCTTTTCATAGAAATCAAAATCCGTCTTTCCTATCAGCTCCTCAGGATTTTTGGCGCTCATCACGTTTGCAACATGGATGTTCCCAATGATGAAACAGCTTTTTCTGTCTTTAATATAGATCCGATCAGGCATATTGTCGATCAGTGTCCTGAGCAGTTTTTTCTCCTCCAGGATTAATTCAGTCTGCGTTCTTAGTTCCTCCTGTTGTTGTAGGATTTCTTCCTGGCGTTCCTCCAAAAGTGAATTTGCCTCATGCAGGGCAAGCGATTTCTTCCCGAGTTCCTCATCAGCCTTCTTCCACGCAGTCACATTCCGGCCAATACCAACAATGCCGATAACATTATTCTGTTCATCCCTGAAGGGGATCTTTGTGCTGCTTACCCATATTTCTTTCTTCTGTTCATCGAGTCCTTTTTCCAGTTGATTGATCACTGGGTTTCCTGAGGCCATGATCTCGATCTCAGTCTTCCTGAATTCATCTGCAAGTTTTTTCGGGTAGAAATCGTGATCTGACATACCGGTGATATCCTCGCCCGACGTTTTTCCGAAGGTCCTGGCCAGTTTTTTATTGGCCACGATAATCCGGCTATCAAGGTCTTTAACATAGATGAAATCAGGCAGTGTATCGATGAGGGTAGTAAGGATATTTTTAGGACTGATGGGTCCCTCTTGTTTCAGCAGATTGTCGATGAACTTTTTCTTCCGGTTAATGGATGAAAGTTTGACAAAAAAGATCACGATGAGAATGACCAGCACTGCTGCAAATATGTGGTAAATCCACAAGTTATCTGCAATGAACGAATTAATGGAAAGAAAATTCAACTGGTAGGACACGGATGCCCAAACCAGAGGAAGGCTCTCCAGTATAATATGGTTAAGAAAATTGACCTGCATTAACAGGAAAGTTTAATATCCTCGAAATAAATATCCTTTTTGATTTAGACCCTCGCTGGTCCAATCCATGCAAATATATCTTTTTTATCATTAATACGGGTTTATTGACCGGTTTTTTACATCAACAAAATCCTGTTCAAAACTTTTCTTTACGGTCATTTCAGGATATTCAACGCATTTTAATAACTTTTATGGTAAGGCCTTGATTAAGCAAGTTGGGATGAGCAGAAATGCCATCATTCCACTCTAAAAATCCTATATTGGATTATTTACCGAATAGTCCAGGCAGCCACAGGCTGAGTTCCGGAATATACGTCACAAGTAATAATACAATAATCATTGCGGCAAAAAGCGGTAACAAAGGCTTAATTACTTTCTCGATTTTGATATTGGCCACGCTGCAACCTATAAAAAGCACTGACCCAACTGGTGGGGTACAGAGTCCTACACTCAGATTCAGAACCATTATAATTCCGAAATGAATCGGATTCATCCCCATTTGTGCTGTTACAACCGGCAGGAAGATCGGTGTGAAGATCAGTACAGCCGGAGTCATATCCATAAATACACCAACAAATAATAATATTAGGTTGATAATCAATAGGATGACGAAGGGGCTGTCACTAATGGACAGCAATCCTTCGCTAACATTCTGGGGGATGTTTTCGTACGACATGATCCATGAAAGTCCGATTGAGGTTCCGACAAGCAGAAGGACAATGGCCGTCGTTCTGACCGAGCGCAGGATAATCTGAGGAAGATCCTGTATTTTTATCTCGCCATAGATAAATGACAGGATAAGTGCATACAGGACCGCGACGGCGGAGGCTTCAGTAGCAGTAAAATAGCCGGCAACGATGCCACCGATGACGATGACCAGCAAGAGTAGTGAGGGTATGGCGTCGACGAATTTCAGGAGTCCGTTGAGTGCCTGTACCTTATGCTTTATGGTTCGCCAGGTCAGAATTACGGCCAAAGCAATCCCAAAAACTATAAATACAGGTAGACTGACCGACCTGGAAGCATGTTCATATAGGCTTCTCAGTCCGGCGGCAATGGCGATCAGCACAGCAGTGATCAGCAGAAACTTTAGGAGTACCGAAGCGACGCCACGGATTCCGCGGTTCTTGTAAACAAGCATCGACATGGCTACCAGCATGATGGATAGACCTGTCATTATTCCGGGAATGTATCCCGCAAGAAATAGGGCAGTAATTGAAGCCCCACCGCTGGCAAGCGAGTAAACGATGAGGATATTACTGGGAGGGATAGACAGGCCGGTTGTTGCAGAAGTGATATTCACGGCGGCACTGAAATTTTCGTCGAATCCTTCCTTCTTCATTTCAGGGGTCATAATGGTACCGATAGCCGAAGCAGACGCGGCGGCAGAGCCTGATATGGCCCCGAAAAGCATATTGGCAATAACATTGACAAAAGCCAGTCCGCCCGGTAGTCCGCCAACAAGAACCCTTGCAAAATTAATTAATCTTAAGGCAATACCGCCTGAATTCATGATGTTCCCGGCAAGGATGAAAAAAGGAATGGCAAGCAATGCAAAGCTGTCAAGACCAGTAGCCATCCGTTGTGCAAAGGTCGTGATTGCGGGCAGAGAATCGATGGAAACGAGCATTGTAAGAATGCCGGAAACGCCGATGCTAAAAGCGATGGGTACACCTATTGCCAGGAGGATGACAAAACTGAGAACCAGGATAAGAACTTCCATAAGCAGTGACTCGATTGGGGTTAGTTTTTCTTAAAAATCAAGGATATATGAAAAACGCTGAAATACATGATCAGCAGACCACTTATTGGCAAAACCGTATACACATAGCCCAAAGGAAGTTCGAGTGCGGCTGATTTTACATCCAGTGCAAAGCGGGTGTAGACAAGCCATGAGCCTCCAACGACCATGACGAAAAAGGCAAAGAAAAAAACAATGCCATGGATCAGAAGCTCCAACTGCTTTTTTCTGCTCTCCCTTGTTTTTTGAAGAAGTATGTCAATGGCAAGGTGCTCCTTCCTTCCGGCAACGTATGCGGCCCCAAGCAATCCTGTCCAGATAAGCAGGAAACCTGCCAGTTCGTCGGTGAATGAGCTTGGTGATGAAAGCACGTAACGGCTTGCAACCTGCCAAATCACATCGATTACAAGAAATGACATTATAAAGACGAGGACCGCTTCAAGGATTTTATTCAGGATCAAATTGAATTTCATAGATTGACTCATTTGATGATTCAGCGTTTATATATTTTCCGGTCATTGATATCGTAACTTATTTCGCCGCCCTGATACGTTTTAGAAGGTTATATACTCTAGGCTGATCTCTGAACATCTCATACATGCCCTGTACTTTCTCGGCAAAAGGCTCCTTATCAGGGTATATAACCGTTACACCGGCTTTTTCAACTGCTGCCAGTGATTCTTTCACCGATTCAGCCCATAGTTCACGTTCTTTTGGTACCGATTCATTGGCAGCCTGCTGCAGCCATTCCTTCTCCTGGTCGGATAGATCATTCCAAACTTTGAGGCTTATGATCAGCACATCGGGCACCATACTGTGTTCATTGAGAGAGTAATATTTACAGACTTCATAATGGTGTGAAGTATAGAAACTCGGAGGATTGTTTTCGGCACCGTCCACCACACCACTTTGAAGAGCAGTATATAGTTCTCCAAATGAGATGGGCGTGGGTGACCCGCCCAGCGTCTTTACCAGGTCCATGGAGATCATACTTTTCATTACCCTGATTTTCAGGCCTTTCAAATCGCCCGGGCTATTAATAGGGGTTTTAATGGTGTAAAAACTCCGGCTACCTGCATCATAGAAACAAAGTCCTCTTATCAAATATGGTTCCGGGGCTGCAAGAAGTTCTTTACCGATTTCACCGTCAAGTACTCTGAATGCCTGTTGTTTTGATTTGAATATATAAGGTAAACCAAGTACTTTGTACTCATCGACAAAACTTTCCATTACTGCGGCGGAAACTTTGGTAATAGCAAGACTGCCGATCTGGAGGAGTTCAACACATTGTTGTTCTGAACCGAGTTGCCCTGACGGGTAGATTTGTATCTGAAGTTTTCCACCTGAGAGTTCATTGCAACGTTCGGCCATGTAAAGCATTGCCTTATGGACAGGGTGAGAGGGGTCGAGACCGTGAGCGAGCTTCAGAACTTTTGCTTTTTCCTTATGCGAGCACGACAAAAGTGTTATACTCATAAGGATAACCACAAAAAAGATTTTTCTCATAATGTTTTCCTCCTTGTCAACCCCGTATTTTGCGGATCAGCGACAACGTGTTTCTCATCCTCAGCTCAAGTTCTTTCCAGGATTCATCTTTTATCAGCGCTTTACTGATAAGATTTGATCCCATTCCGACGCAGGATACACCGGCACGGAACCAGGCCTGTAAATTCTCTTCTGATAGATCCACGTCCCCTGTGGGCATGATGGACGTCCATGGAGAAGGTCCCAGTATCGCTTTTACAAAATTGGGTCCACCAACAGCAGCTCCGGGAAAGATTTTCACGATCTCGGCGCCGAGCTCCTCAGCTCTTGAAATCTCGGAAAGTGTTCCGCATCCCGGCATCCATAAAATCTTTCTTCGATTGCAGGTGATGGCCATATCTTCTTTTAATACCGGCGACACCACAAAATTTGCTCCCAGCTGTATATATAGACTCGCAGTTCCTGCATCGATTACGGAACCAGCTCCGAGGATCATCTCCGGTAATTCCGCGCTCGCCCATTTATTGATTTCTGAAAATACCTCATGGGCATAGTCGCCCCTGTTGGTAAATTCAAACAACCTGCCCCCACCATTGTAACAAGCTGCAAGCACATTCTTCATTATTTTTACATCCGGGTGGTAAAGAACTGGGATTAAACCCTGTTCAGCCATGGTGTCGGCAACCTTCCATCGTTTAAAACGTGCCATAAGTTTTAAAATATTGTTCGAAAATAGTTAAAGTTAAAATGAAAGCAAGAATTTTATTTAATTCTGCTGATACTCACCGGATGTTCCATCATGGATACATCTTTTCTGATCACAGCCAGGACATTTTGTAAATCTTCAAAGGCAGGCTCACCTGTTGCCCAGAACGAGTAGAACCAGTATGTTACAGGAACTCCTGAATTTGTTTTCAGCCGCGCATAGAAGGTCTCAGTAATTCCTTCACCGGTATCCCGCGTTCGCCCGTATTTTTCGAGCTCCTCAGTGGGGATAAGAAGGGCCATGCTTAGCATCGCGGTATCTTCCGACTGAACAGCATGGGTTAGAAGCAGGGTGTATTGGTCAGAGATTTTTTCAACGTAAAGTGAATCACTATGTTTGTTCACGATGCCGGTGACGAATGACAGGCCCTCCCCGGATTTTCCGCTGACGAGACTGGTTTTGTAACGGTATTTTCCAGCTGTGATTGAAACATACTGGCTTATATTATGCCTTTGATTTCCAGCCTTCCATCCCGGGAAACTGAATAAAAACTGACTTTGCAGCGGTCCTTCATAGAGTCGTTTAAAGGTGCCATAACCATTGTCACCAATACGATATAGTGAATCGTCACTCAGGAGAGCGACAGAACCAGCACCAAGTGAATTCGCAACTTTCAGCACGTCCATTCCCCATGTACTGATATCGTGGTAGCTAGCCCCGACAACCTGGCCGTTTCCCATTTCAATCCTCCTGTTCAGACCTACACTGTCGAGCACCATTTCTGGTGTTTGCTTGCCAAAGATGTCCATACCGTTTCTCAGATCAAAATAATTCCGGAAGCCTACTTTGTCATTTTCCCACGCCGGACCTTCCATCTGGAAGATCGTCGAAGTCACCTCAGTGTCAGCTGTCTGTGCTCTTGTAGCCGTGTCGAGTTCGGTGGCATTTTTTACGTGACGGGCAAACCTGATGTTTGTCCTGGCCTTGAAAGCAGGATATTTGTCTTTACTTACGTATGAGATCTCCACTTTCTTCGATGATTTTGCAGGCATGGAGACTAAAACCAGTACCTGGTCGGATTTTCCGTCATTGTCAAAATCGAGGCATTGTGATGGCAGTGTGTCGCCTTCCGATACAAATACCGGCAACTTTCCTTTGGGGATGATGCCTATACTGTCGGTATACGCTTCGGCTGAAATTGTAACGACTTCCTCCTGCAAGGCGATGTCGAGGGGGTTGAAAAAGCGGGCTGTCAGGTTTTCTTTCCCTGAGCAGGATGCCAACATTATAATTATGCCTGTGATGAAAAGTTGAAAAAGCCTGGATTTCATACTATTAATTTTAAAGGTTGAAAGTTTCGTATTAAGATGCTGCCGGTTATTCATTGGCAGGTTTTCCGATGGTGGCCAGGATACCGCCATCGACATATACCACCATGCCGTTAACAAAGTCGGACGCATGTGATGCCAGGAATATTGCGGTCCCTGCAAGATCGGACGGGTCACCCCATCTTCCTGCCGGGGTTCTCTGGATGATGAAATCGTTGAATGGATGTCCATTCACCCGGATCGGTGCCGTCTGTTCCGTTGCGAAATATCCCGGACCGATACCGTTTGCCTGAATGTTATGTTTCGCCCATTCTGTGGCCATGTTCTTTGTCAACATCTTCAATCCGCCTTTGGCTGCGGCATAGGCTGAAACAGTGTCTCTTCCAAGCTCGCTCATCATAGAGCACATATTTATGATCTTTCCGTGTCCGCGTTTGATCATACCAGGAACAATATGTTTAGCCATGATGAATGGCGCTACAAGGTCGATGTCGAGAACGTCCCGGTAATCTTCCACTTTCATGTCGAGGATGGGAATACGCTTAATGATACCTGCATTGTTTACCAGGATATCAATGGGGCCCACTTCCTTCTCCATTTTGGCGACATAGGTAATAACCTGATCTTCCTTTGTGACATCGAAAAGGTAAGTATGGACATTGATCCCGTCTGCTTTGTATCCGGCCGCTGCCTTTTCAAGTTTTTCAGAAAAGATATCATTGACAATGAGTTCCGCACCGGCATCGGCAAGACCTTTTGCAATGGCCATGCCCAGGCCATGGGTACCGCCGGTGACCAGTGCCCGTTTACCTTTCAGACTGAATAATTCAAGTGACATAGGATGGTGTATTAAGGTTACTATTTCTGCATTTATTTCCGGTTATCGTATCTCATTGATCTTCACGGCATCCATATCGCCATAATCCAGATTTTCACCGGCCATGCCCCAAATGAAGGAATATTTTCCTGTACCTGCAGCTGCATGGATGGACCATGGTGGGGAGATGACCGCTTCCTCATTCTGCATCCATATATGCCTGGTCTGCTGAGGTTCGCCCATAAAGTGGCAGATAGCCTGATCATCCGGGACCTCAAAATAAAAATAGGCTTCCATGCGGCGACTATGTACATGTGGCGGCATCGTATTCCAAACGCTGCCGGTTTTGAGCTCTGTCATCCCCATCTGGAGCTGACAGGTCTGTATTACACTGTTAACGAGCAATTTGTTAATCTTTCTCGCATTTGAAGTTTCAAGTGATCCGAGTTCAGCCACATCGGCGTCGGCCAGGGTGACCCGCCTTGTCGGGTATGAAGTATGGGCAGGTGCAGAATTGATATAATAATGTGCCGGATGTTTGGGATCGGTACTTGTGAAAATCACATCTTTTGCGCCCATGCCGACATACAGTGCTTCTTTGAAACCAATCTTAATTTCTTTTCCGTCAACGATGATCACGCCGTTGCCGCCAACATTGATGACACCGAGTTCACGACGGTCGAGAAAATGTTCCGATTTAAGCGGTTTGATGGGTTCAAGGGTGAGCTTTTTGCTAACGGGGACACAGCCTCCCACAATAAGCCTGTCGTTGAAGGAATATACCAGATTGATTTCATCATTTTTCATGATACCTGGAACAAGGTATTCTTTTCTGATGCGTTCCGAATCGTATCGGCGGGCATCATCAGGGTGATTCGAATACCTGATTTCATAGTTGATTGCCATGTTGATATGTATTTAATGTTTATATTATAGGTGTTCTTAACGTTGAACCCCGGACTACCAGTTCCGGTTTAATGGTTTCCCGGTTAATTCCGGGATTTTCGATATTCTCCAGAAACATTGATGCGACTCTGCGTCCCATTTCCTCCGGATTCTGATCTGTTGTTGTCAGGCCGGGCTGGACGAATTCCGTGAACGGTTCATTGGCAAAACCGGCAATACCCAAATCTTCAGGCACCTTGAGTCCCAGCTCCCTGGCAGCGAGAAGGGCTCCCAGGGCAGGGAAGTCACTGGCAGCAAAGATGGCATCTGGTCTGTTGCCTGACCGGAAAAGGTCCACAACGATTTCGTAGGACTTTTCACGGGTGAGGACATCCGGAAAAATAAATTTACGGTTTTGCACGAGGCCGGCCTCATCAAGAGCTTCGAGATAACCCTGTTTGCGGTCGCGGTAAACATTAAGGTTCGTCGGCCCGGCCATATGGGCGATGTTTTTATAGCCCTGGCTGACCATATGTTTCACGGTTTCAAAAGCGCCATGGTAATCATCGAGTTTCACACTACTGACTCCGAGAGTTTCATCAACACGGTCGAACATGTAAATATTCATACCTCTCGTTGCAAGTTCACTAATGTATGAAGAATGGCGTGTCCCCGCAGCGAGGGAAATAAACAGGGCATCAGCACGCATATTCATCAGCGTTCGAAGTCCTTCAATTTCCTTGTGCTGATCTTCAAGTGTCTGGCAGATCATCAGGTTATAGCCCGCCTCGTTCAGGATCTCCTCCATGCCGCTGATTACGCATGAAAAAAAATACCTGTTTATCCTGGGTATAACAACGCCAATGGTCATGCTTGTTCCTTTTCTCAGAGACGTTGCGATATTATTGGGACGATACCCTTTCTCAAGAGCCAGCTCCTTTACTGCACGTCGTGTAGGCAGACTTATCCTGGGATTGTCGTTCAGGGCTCTTGATACCGTTGAAGGTGATACCTCGAGAATTCTGGCTATATCATGTATGGTTATGTTTGCCTTGATCATTGGTGCAATCGATTGCGCAAATGTATGAAAATTCATGCCATATGTAAAGAGATATGGAATAATTTTTTATTTCAGACGCTACAAAACATGGTAATTTGAACGTAAATAGCGCCCAAGTATAATGCTCCAGTATTGTGGCATGGGTGTTCACTTACCAGATTACATTTAATGATGGTTTGCAAATGGATTGCTTCTTTGGCCGGAGACAGCGCTTCCTGTTTTCCGCAAAGTAATATAAGTTGTAAGATAAATGAAAGTCAGTCTAACAGATCAAGATAATTATTGTTTAACATCGAGGAATTGAATTCTGCGAGTTCTCGTTTTTATTAAACTTATTGGTAAATTAGCTGTCTCAACAGACAGTAAAACAGGAATGTTGAAATGAAGTAAGGAACAGGCAGATGGAGGCTTCCCTGACAACAATTGCCGGTATGCAGATTTCCGATTTACCGGAGGGTCTACGACTCTCTTCTTCGGAAAACTGGAACCAGACAGAAAAAGACTGGCAGATTCTTCTGGATGGTAAGCAAAATATATGTCTGGTTGCAAAAGTCGACGAAAAAGTTGTTGGAACCACCACCGCTGTCATTTACGAAAACCTGATTGCATGGATTGGGATGGTCCTCGTTGATCGTGAATACCGAGGAAGAGGGATAAGTAAAAAATTGCTGCTGGAAACGTTTGACCTCCTTAACGATTGTCCGTCCATCAAGCTTGATGCCACCCCGGCAGGTCACCCGGTTTATCGCAAACTGGGCTTTCTGGATGAATATGACATTCACCGGATGACCAGGATGGGAAAGGATGCTGCATTGGGAAAACATGAAAACACCATGGCTACCGAACCGGTTAAAAATGAAAATATTGAAGCGGTAATATCCCTTGATAACGACGTCTTTGGAGCCGGCAGGGGGGACCTTATCAGGGAACTGGTCCAAAATAGTCAGGAATTATGCCGTGTGTTGAAATCTGGGGATCATGTCACTGGTTTTATTCTCGGGAGAAGAGGTTCCCGTTTTATTCAGGTGGGTCCGGTATCTGCACCCGATGTTCAGTCTGCGCAAAATCTGATTATGGCAGTCCTGAACGACCTTGGCAACAGCCCGATCGTTGTGGATGTCCCTGCGGTACAGACAGAACTTTTCAGATGGCTCGAATCCATCGGATTTACCAGACAACGCTCTTTTACCCGGATGTACATGGGGGATAATCCTTATCCTGGTATTCCAGCTCTACAATATCTCATTTGCGGACCAGAATTCGGATAAACTTATATAATATCTATGATGGAAATAAAAAAACATGTCTGGAAGCGGATTGTAATTCTGAGCTTGTTTACCTTGTTTTTTACATCCTCATGCATAACCAGGGAATATGCTGATTTTGTGATCATCAATGGGAAGATTGTTACGGTCGATCAGGATTTTGACATCGCTGAAGCCATGGCCGTCAAAGGTGACAGTATCCTTGCGGTTGGCTCTGCAAAGATGATCAACAGATATATAGGAAATCAGACAAAAGTTATTGATGCCGGTGGAAGGACTGTCCTCCCTGGTCTGATAGAGGGGCATCTTCATCCCCAGTCAGCCTCGCTGAGTGAACTGACCGATGAGATCCCTGACGTTCATACAATTCAAGCCCTCCTGGATTGGATCACTGACCAGGCAGGTAAGAAAGCCGACGGGGAGTGGATCATCTTTCCGAAATTCTTTTACACCCGGCTCCTCGATATGAGGCCGCCCACCCTGAAGGAACTTGATTCTGTTGCACCTGACAATCCGGTGTTTCTGGATGGTTCATATGGAGGTGTAATAAATACGGCAGCCATGAGAATTTCGGGAATTACTTCTGCTACAAGACATCAGGGGCTTATACGTGATAAACATACCGGCCGTCTCACCGGCCTGTTGAAACGATCTGCCTTCGAATTGTTGAAGATTCCGACTTCTGACAGGTATTCGGACAAAGAAAAGGAGGAAGCACTCGTTAACATGCTTAAACGGTACAACAGCTATGGAATTACAAGTGTATGTGAAGGGGCGGGGAATGCAAATTCCAGGAAACTGTACCAGGAACTGGAGAACCATGGAGATCTGACAGCACGGGTTTTTATTAATATCCTCCTGCCCTTGTTCTCAGGGCAGAACAAAGATACACTGGTTGACGAAGTGAAAAATCTTGACTTTAAGACAGGCGACGGGGATAAATGGGTCAGGATCGGTGCGTTAAAAGTCATTCTCGATGGGGGCATTCTAACCGGAACCGCTTACCTGCGTGAGCCCTGGGGGGCACGAGCAGCAAAAATATACGGTATAGAAGATCCGTCCTACCGCGGAGTTATTAATTACTCGTATGACGACCTTGTTCCAATAGTAAAGACCGCCGCCGGCCTGGGATGGAAATTCACCGCACATTGTACCGGCGGAGGAGGTGTGGACAGGCTACTGGATGTTTATGAGGAAGTGAACAGAACATATCCTGTCAAAGATTTGCGGTTTTCCATTATTCATGGGAATTTCTTTACCCCTGATGCCATAGAAAGGATGAAAAAACTGGGAGTATATGCAGATATGCAGGCCGCATGGTTCTACAAAGATGCCGATGCCATGAAGTATATTCTTGGCGATGAACGAATAAAAACCTTTATGCCTTACCGTTCTCTGATGGATGCAGGAGTTATGGTTAACGGGGGTTCTGACCATATGGTAAAATTTGATGCCGACAAATCCATCAACCCTTACAATCCCTTCCTGGCTATGTGGACAATGGTAACCCGTACAACCGAAAACGGAAATGTAGTTGTACCGGAGGAAGCTGTAAGCAGGCAGGAAGCATTAAAAACGTATACAATAAACAATGCCTGGGGATCTTTCGAAGAATCCATCAAAGGCTCGCTCGAAGCAGGAAAACTGGCTGATATTGCGATTCTTTCTGATGATATTCTGACCTGCCCGGTTGACCGGATCCGGGACATCAAGGCTGAATTGACCATTGTTGGCGGGAAAATCGTTTATTCATCCGGGGCAATAGAATCTAAATAAACACCCTGGACAATTACGGTTGCTGTACGCATGCTATTCCCTTTGAGGATTATAAGATAATGGTGTTCCCGAATTTCAGGACCGGTTTGGACCGTTTATTATTTTTCTTACACCACCGACCTGAGAATTCCTCCTTCAACCCGAATAACAGCCCCATTGGTGGCAGATGACAACGGACTGGCAAAATATACAACCGTGTTGGCTACCTCCTCTACCAGGGCATGCCGTTGAATAAGGGAGGAAGGTCTTTTGGTTTTGAAAAATTCTTTTTCTGCCTGCTCAGGAGTGATCCGATCCGTCTTTGCCAGTTCATTTAGAAAGTCGATAGTGCCTTCGGTTTTAGTTGGACCGGGAAGAATCGTGTTGACGGTGACACCTGTATTTATGGTCAATTCTGCCAGCCCCCTCGATACCGCCAGAATGGCGGTCTTGGTCACACCATAGTGTAACATCTCCCCGGGAATGAATATGGCAGATTCGCTGGAGATAAAGATGATTCTGCCCTGGTTTCTTTTTAGCATCTGCGGCAGGACATGTCTCGATAATCTTACTCCGCTCATAACATTTATTCCAAAGGCTTTGTACCAGTCATCATCGGTAATATCTTCAAAAGCCTTGGGCTCGTAAAGACCAACATTATTGACCAGGATGTCGAGCTGGGGCAGCTCATTTGCCAGTTTTTCCACATCATCCGCATTTGAAAAATCTGCGGAAATTCCTGAAACGGAAGATGTGTGTCCCAGGGAGTGAAGATCCCGAAGGGCCGTTTCCACACTCTCAGGATTTCTTCCGTTGATAATTACCTTTGCACCTTCTTCAAGCAATTTCTTTGCAATGCCAAATCCAATGCCTTTTGTCGAGCCACTGATGAAGGCTGTCTTATTGCGCAACTTTAAATCCATGATTGTGATGTTTAAACAAGATACATATAAATATTATCCCGTTTTGGACAGGCTATCAAAGATGGTAACAGGGGAAGTTCACGATTGTTCCCGTAGGGATACAGAACCACAGAATTTAAAAATTCTCCGGGAAAATTTGCAGACTGTTTCTGCCGGCTAGAATGGAAAAGGCCGGGCTCTGGCTGTGAACGGGGTTAGGCGCAGTAGCTGGCCCTTTTTATTAGAAAATGCAGGATTTTTGCAAGATTTGCTTTTAATGATCCTTTGTGTTGTTGTTAAGTTTACGGAAACCGAAATAGTAGATCATGATGAGAACCATTCCTATGAAAAATCCAGGTATGATATAAAAAATAATACGATCGGCATTTTCCAGATTGCTCAGCAGGAGGAGCAGGCTTGCAATAAGGATTACGCCTCCTGAAAACAGGACGATATTCATGGTTCGGAACAGCCTTTTTTTACCGGGTTTGGAGAGATCCGGAATCTTGGTACTACTCTTAAAAAAAATGATTCTCATATTAGTTTTTGATTATTTTATGGATGATGATAATCGTGGCATTTTCAATTTTCAAGAAGTAGATTCCAGTTTCAAATTTGGAAATATCAAGTGCGATCCGTTCTTCCGGCAAAATGGAATCTTCAGATTTCATGTACATAACCTTACCCGAAGCATTTGATATGGATATGATAGTTTTTGAATATACGCCTTCTTTTGATACAATATATAAAATATTATCTACCGGGTTGGGATAAATATTCACGGGAGTGCTTTTCAGTCCGGAAGGCTGAGTGGAGGTGGTATTTCCTTCCTGGGTGAGCAGGACTGATAACGGATCCGTCATTTCAGACGAAATATCTATCGTTGTTGTTCGTTCGGCAGCAAGTGGATTCTCTTCATAAGATATGGTGAGGATACTGTCATCTGCACTTGTACAGGACAACCAGTCGGAGGTTTCAATGAATTCCCATGGTAGATTGCTGGAAACAGTGATTGGCACCGTGCCGGCATCGGCACTAACTGTAATTTCAAAGGGAGACACCGTTAGATAGGGCGATGCTCCATCCTGTTCAACCGATAAAGTCCGTGACAAATCACCTTCTCCGGTAAGCGTAATCCCGGCAGAGCGCTTTTCAACAGATAAATTCTCATCACAGAAAACGGTAAGAAGGGTAGAACTGATTTTCACCACTTCAAGCCATGGTGCAGATTCATTTGACGTCCAGTCAAAATTAGAATTCACGAGGAACTCAAGCTGTCCCCCGGTAGCGTTAATTGTTTGAATGCCCGGTAAAACTTCCAGTACGGGCTCGGCACCTTCCTGTTCCACTGCGACAACCAATCTTGCAACTCCTGCTCCCGTAAGCGTGATTTCAGCAGACCTGGAATAAATGCTCAAATTCTCCTCACAGGTTACGGTCAGGTTGTCGGGAGCAGTTTCTTCAATAGTCATCCATTCTGCATTTTCTTCAGCTGTCCAGTCAATATTTGAGGTCACCATAAATTCAGCCTGCCCTCCGGCTGCATCCAGAGTATGTAACTCCGGTGATACGACGAGTATCGGCGTGGCTCCTTCCTGTTCAACTGTAATGATTTGTGATTCAGTACCTTCACCAGTTAGTGTGATTTCAGTAGAACGCTTCTCTACCGAGGTATTCTCATCACAAGATACCGTGAGCAAAGTAGAACTGGTTTTAGCTGCAGTCAGCCATGTTGAAGAATCCATTGCCGCCCAGTCGATGTTCGACGTCACCACGAACTGAATCTCACCGCCTTCTGCGCCAACAGGCAGAAAATCTGGAGAGACACTTAGTATTGGCAGAGCACCTTCCTGCTCAATGGTTATGATCCGGGGCGTAACACTTTCACCCGAAAGTGTGATCTCTGCAGATCTTGGAACAACCAGGGGATTTTCATCCCATGTCACGGTTATACCTGTTGAGTCATTTTTAACGGCGCCGAGCCAGTCCGCATTTTCATTCACCACCCATTCAATATTTGATGTTACCGTAAACACTGCCTCACCGGCGGCGGCAGCTACAGTTTGCGAAGTAGGAGAGACACTCAGTTCAGGTACAAAGGGATCATCCATCGTCCATGTCAATGATTGAAAATGTTTGGATGCATGATCTTCCACCCGGACAAGGACCGTGGTATCGACAATGTTAACTAAAAGTGTATCCGGATAACCTGTCTTATAATGTGAATTGATTGTAATTGAATCCGTTCTGATATTAAGATCCATGCCGTTTAACTTCCATGTAATCTGCAGGGTGTTTGGTTCGGGTTTCAACAGGTCAATGTTGAATTCCATTGGATAAACTGGTGCTTTAATATTAAGATTATCAGGGGAATAGGAGTTAAGGGGAGAAGCCAGGGAATGGATTCGCTCGATGATCGCTTCACAACATACGGAACAGTAATCAGATCCAAGAAACCGCATCTTGCATCCCTGATGCGGCCTGTACCACGTGGGTGATTCCTCGTAAGGGTATATTCCGATACCAAAATCGCCATACCAGTTTTTCCATCTCACTATAGCAGGATCCGTCTCTTGAGTCATGTTAAGTGCTTCCCTCGCATACTGCGGACCAGCCCAATACTCATCAGCCAAGTTGGCAAATGAATGGGCTGATTCATGGAGAACCAGTTCAATAACCGCTGGATGCGTGGATGCAGTGGCCAACCAGCCGCCTGAACCGCCATACTTTGTTGAATTTACCAGCATTATGACGACATCGTACATCGGGAAATTCGTGGCAAGGACATTCACGATTTTTGAAATCTTGGAAGGATACAGCAGACGGTCGATCCCGGCGTATCCAAAGCTGCTACCGTAATAATTGTCAATCAGCGCATTTGGACTCAGTGCAGCACCGGATTCATTCGAGGGCACTTCAATGGCAAATACATTAAAAAAATCTTTGTATTCTGAGAACGGCTTTTCCAGAAAGAAATTATCGCTTACATTTCCTGCATCATCCTTAAATTTGGCTAATTCCTGACTCTGATAGCCATCGCCAAGGATGACAACATTTATCATCCGTTCAGTATCACCGCTCCATAGCAGCGTGTCAACATCAAATACCTGTGCGAAAACAGAAGGCTGAATAAAAATCAGGATGGAAAGGATAATCCATGATGTTGACCTAACTACATGATAAATCATAATTTGGTAGTTAAGAGATGAAAATTCTCTTCATGTGGCCCGTTATATTTTGCGATAACGATATATCCTGCATCAGGTTCCAGCTGAAAACGCAGGAAAAATTCAGCATTCTTCAAGGTAATTTCATTTTGATTCAATACTCCGGATGAATCAGCATACTCCACAGTTTTCTTTAACGGATCAGGTAAATAGTTATGAAAGATGACATGATCATCTTTATCATAAATAGTGTATTCAAGATCATTTATCGAAGGTGAAACAGGCACCGGGTAGGGCTCTTTTATTTTACCCGCTGAAATCGTTTTTTCAATGAGGTGGATACTAAACATGTCGGTATCATTTGTTGTTTCGGCAGAATAGATAAGAAAAATTATTTGCGCCGGGCCTGCATCTTCATTACTGACACCAGGCCCCGACTGCCCCGACATCAGTTTCCGGCTGTTCTGACACGCACTTTGCAAGACAACTATCAGCAGCAGAAACAATACAACCCTGCTATTTGATTTAAGATATTTCATACAATGGAAAAAACAGGAAATTTTTCATGGCACTACTTCTCAATATATGTTGCAACTATCTCCAGGAATTCGTAATAATTTTCGATATATGAAAAAAACCGTTTGTTGTAGGTACAATTTAATCAATTTTTCGATTACAGACAATGTCTGATTAATCTTCCTGAACAGTGTGGAGGTACGCACTGAATTCGTGGTTTTGCTATTTATTTTTTGAAACTGAATTCAAATGTACATCTGAAGATCATTGATTGTCAATAGCATCGCTACTTTATTCATCTTTTTATATTAACAGGCCTGATATACTCTGCCGCCGCGGGCTACAGAGGCCGGCCCCCCGGTCCAATAACAGAACAGGATGTGATTTCATATTTATCCTTATCCTCAGACAGCTGTTCAGGAATCCACATATCAGTGACATATCTCCTTTCCTCATTACCTATAATTCATTATCTTTATTCGCCTGCAAATATTCGTTTTTCCTTGAGCTGCTTTAGCCCTGAACTCAATTATAGGCAATACAAATAATGGAAAATGTAATCAGCCACATCTCAAAAAAAAGTGTCCCTGCGTCTGAAGCCTACCGTGGCGACATGCTGCGAGGAACTATTTTTCAACTAATTAAAAAGGACTACCCTGATTTTACCGTGGAATCCTTTATTTCTATTTCTGAGCTGAATGTATACAGAAAGCAATATCTCACCAGTCTGATAAAGGAAGAAACCGGGGAGGCGGATGCCCTTGAATCTGAAGTTGTTGAAGCCATTACACATAGTAAGATACTGTCAGAAAACATTGAAGATACGATAAATGAAAAATTAACATTTGGTCAGCGCATCGCTGACCATATCGCCATCTTTGGCGGAAGCTGGACGTTTATCATCATCTTTTTTGCCTTTATCCTTATCTGGATGGCTATTAATGTTATCGCCCTGACAACTTCAGCATTTGATCCTTATCCCTTCATCCTGCTGAATCTCATTCTATCGTGTCTTGCTGCCATCCAGGCTCCCATCATAATGATGAGTCAGAACAGGCAGGAACAAAAAGACCGTCAGCGAAGCGAGCATGATTATAAGGTCAACCTCAAGGCCGAACTGGAAATCCGTATTCTGAACGAAAAGATGGATCATCTCATCGATCATCAGAACAAGCGGCTGCTCGAGATACAACAAATCCAGGCCGACTACCTGGAGGACATCCTGAAAGAAGTCAAAGGATTCAGCGGGGAACGCTGAGTTCAGCATTTTAACTCATGCCTAAATATAAATAGATTATGAAATACGGTTATTTTGATGACAAGAACCGGGAGTATGTCATCACCACTCCCGAAACCCCTTACCCCTGGATCAATTACCTGGGGAATGATCATTTTCATTCCCTTATTTCAAATACGGCCGGGGGATACAGCTTTTACAAGGATCCCAGGCTCCGGAGACTAACACGCTACAGGTACAATGATGTCCCCGTTGATTCCGGTGGAAAATATTTCTACATCCGCGAAAATGACCTTGTAATGTGGTCGCCCGGTTGGAAACCGGTGAAAACCAGGTTGGACTTTTACGAATGCAGACACGGACTGAGTTACACAAAAATCAGGAGCGAACTCAATGGTCTGAGCTGTGAGGTGCTGTATATGGTTCCTCTGGGAACAGATGCTGAAATACAGAGGGTGCGTCTCACCAACAATACAAGAAAGATCCGCGATTTTAAATTCTTTTCTTTCGTCGAATGGTGTTTGTGGAATGCTCAGGATGATATGACGAACTTTCAGCGGAATTTCAGTACCGGGGAGGTTGAGGTGAAAGGTTCAGTCATTTATCATAAAACGGAATACAGGGAGCGGCGTGATCACTATGCATTTTATTCGGTAAATGCACCAGTTCAGGGTTTTGATACCGAAAGGGATGCATTCATGGGTATGTATAATGGCTTCGAACGTCCGGATTCAGTATTTACCGGCAAATCCTCAGATACGATCGCTCATGGCTGGTCACCCATCGCATCACATTGTCTTGATATTTCCCTCGAACCAGGGGAAAGCCGCGATCTTGTATTTGTTTTGGGTTATGTTGAAAATGATGAGGAAAAGAAATGGGCATCGAAAGGAGTGATCAATAAGGAAAATGCTGAAAAGATCATCAAGGATTATGGATCTGCTAAAGCGGTCGAAATGGCATTCAATAATCTGAAGTCGTACTGGGATGATATTCTTTCAACCTGGCAGCTGGTACATGAGGATAAAAGACTGATGCGGATGGTCAACACATGGAATCCCTATCAATGCATGATCACCTTTCAGATGTCGCGAAGCGCTTCTTTCTTCGAATCCGGCATCGGCCGGGGGATGGGATTCAGGGACTCCAACCAGGACTTGCTTGGTTTTGTTCATCAGATCCCGGCGAAAGCCCGTGAACGGATCCTCGATCTGGCGGCCACGCAACTTGAAGACGGCGGAGCCTGGCATCAGTACCAGCCGCTCACAAAAAAAGGAAACAGCGAGATCGGCGGAAATTTTAACGACGATCCTCTCTGGCTTATCGGATCAACCGTTGCATATGTCAGGGAAACCGGCGACTATTCCATTCTTGACGAAAACGTGCCCTTTAATAATGATGAATCCACTGCGGCTCCCTTGCTCGAGCATCTCAAGCGTTCGTTCAACCACGTTGTGGATAACCTTGGATCAAACCAGTTGCCGTTGATCGGACGTGCAGATTGGAACGATTGTCTGAATCTGAACTGTTTCAGCAATGACCCTGATGAGTCTTACCAGACAACGGAGAACAGGGAAGGGGGAAAGGCCGAATCGGTATTGATCGCCGGGATGTTCGTATTCTATGGAGAGGAATATGTTTCGTTATGTGAAAAGCTTGGGCTGATGGATGAAGCGGATTCAGCACGACAACAGATTGCAAGGATGAAGCTTGCCATTGACGAAGCCGGATGGGACGGAGAATGGTTTCTGCGTGCCTATAATCATTTTGGTGAACCTGTCGGATCCTCAAAAAATGAGGAGGGCAAGATATTTATTGAACCCCAGGGGTTCTGTGTCATGGCCGGTATTGGCAGAGAGGATGGAAGGGCACAAAAAGCAATGGATTCAGTCAAAAAACACCTCGACTGTGAATATGGCATCGTTTTGAACAACCCGGCATTTACCAGATATCACATTGAGATGGGCGAGATCACCAGCTATCCTCCCGGATATAAAGAGAATGCTGGGATCTTCTGCCACAATAATCCATGGATCATGATCGCAGAGACAATACTTGGCAACGGAAATAGGGCATTCGAATACTACAGCAAGATTGCGCCTTCTTACCTCGAGGAGATTAGCGATCTTCATAAAACAGAACCATACGTATATTCACAGATGATCGCCGGTAAAGATGCTTACCGTCCCGGAGAAGCAAAAAACTCATGGCTGACGGGTACCGCAGCCTGGAATTTTTATGCGATTAGTCGTTATATTCTTGGCATTCAGCCTGTTTTTGACGGCCTGAAAATTGATCCTTGTATCCCCGGTAAATGGAAAGGTTTTACCGTTACCAGGAAATTCCGAGGTTCAGTTTACCATATCAAAGTTTTAAACCCCGGAGGTGTCAGCAAAGGCATTAAATCGATAACCCTGAATGGAAAAATTTTGAAATCAGGAATTATCCCGGTCCAATCCGAAAACACTGTAAATGAGGTTGAAGTTATAATGGGTTAATACACAACACTGACCGTAAATTACAATTAAAAAGAGTAAACTAGTATTGTTTCATTTTAGCCACCGGCTTTACTATCTTTGGCGGCAATAGAAAAAATCAGAAGCATGATAAATAAGAATGTACTTTTAACCGGGTTATTGACCCTCATTATTTCCTGTAACAGAGGCCCTGAAATATCGTCAGCCGATCAGGAAATTGAACGCAGAGTGGATTCCGTTCTTGCAAAAATGACACTAGAGGAAAAGGTGGGACAGATGAACCAGATCAGCACCGGGGGGGAAGCTACCGGACCTGTCCTTGGAACGGGAGATGACTTTAAAGATCTTCGTAACGGAAAGATCGGATCGATCCTGAATCTTGTGGGCGCCGATAAAACCAGGGAAGCACAGGAGATTGCGGTGAATGATACCCGTCTTGGTATTCCCTTGATTTTCGGACTCGACGTGATCCATGGTTACCGAACCATTTTCCCGATACCTCTGGGAGAAGCTGCCAGCTGGGATACGGCCGGCATCAGGGAATCGGCACGTATAGCAGCCATAGAGGCCTCAGCCCAGGGTGTGCAATGGACCTTTGCACCCATGGTAGATATCGCCAGGGACCCACGGTGGGGCAGGATCATGGAAGGTGCCGGAGAGGATCCATTCTTTGGAAGTATGGTTGCAAAAGCAAGGGTTGAAGGTTTCCAGGGTGAAAATCTATCGGATAACAACAGCATTGTGGCTTGCGCTAAACATTATGCCGCCTATGGTGCCGCTGAAGGAGGACGTGATTACAACACAGTCGATATGTCGGAGCGCACGCTGAATGAAATTTACCTGAGACCCTTCCTTGCAGCAGTGGATGCAGGAGTGGGTACGCTCATGAATTCGTTCAATGAAATTGCCGGCATTCCTGCATCAGGCAATGCGTATATTCTAAGGGATAAACTTAAGGGTGAATGGGGATTCAAGGGATTCGTAGTCTCCGACTGGAATAGCATTGGCGAAATGGTGAACCATGGGGTAGCGGCCGACCGGGAAGGTGCAGCTGAGATCGCTATCAAGGCCGGGAGTGATATGGATATGTGTTCGAAATCATACCTCGATTTCCTGCCTGGACTCGTGAAATCAGGGGTTGTGGACGAAAAACTGGTCGACGATGCCGTGCGGAGAATCCTGCGGATCAAGTTTAAACTGGGACTGTTCGACGATCCCTACCGCTATTGCTCTCCGGAAAGGGAAAAGGAGATGCTTTTTGCTCCGGCACATGTTGATCATGCCAGGGACATTGCCCGGAAATCTATTGTTCTGCTTAAGAATGAGGATAAATTACTTCCGCTCTCAAAAAAGACGCATACCATTGCCGTAATTGGACCCCTGGGCGATTCACAAGCCGACCTCCTCTCCAACTGGAGTGCCAAGGGGCGACCTGAAGAGGCAGTAAGCCTCCTGACCGGGATCGGGAAAAAGGTTCCGGATGCAAAGGTAATTTATGCCAAAGGCTGCGATATCACTGGCGATTCAAAAACAGGATTTGCCGAAGCCGTTTCTGCCGCCCGCAGTGCGGATGTAGTAATCCTTGCAGTTGGGGAAGGCGGGATGATGAGCGGTGAAGCGCATTCCAGAGCCTACATTGACATTCCCGGTGTACAGGTTGACCTGATCAGGGAAATTCATAAAACAGGTAAACCTGTTGTCGTTGTCCTTATGAACGGAAGGCCGGTAACGATGGAATGGACAGCAAACAATATGCCTGCCATCCTCGAAACATGGTTTCTTGGTACTGAAGGCGGTGATGCTATTGCTGATGTCATCTTCGGTGACTATGTTCCTTCAGGGAAATTGCCAGTCAGTATCCCTCTCACGGTGGGTCAGATTCCTGTATATTACAATCATAAAAACACAGGAAGACCATTTGAAGACGATCAGTTCTTTACATCAAGGTACCTGGATATCCCGAACGATCCGCTTTATCCTTTCGGCTACGGGCTAAGTTATACCACATTTGCTTATTCAGCGATTACCCTCAGTAAAAATGAAATTGGCTTTGGCGAGCCCCTGACGATATCGGTAAAGGTTACCAATACCGGCGACTTTGACGGGGAAGAAGTGGTTCAGATGTACGTGCGCGATCTGGTTGGGAGCGTTACAAGACCGGTCAAAGAATTGAAGGGATTCAAAAAAGTCATGATCAGGAAGGGCGAAAGTGTGGAGGTTAGCTTTGAACTGACCTCTGACGATCTTCGCTTCTTCAATGACAAGATGGATTTTGTTGCCGAGGCAGGTGATTTCAATGTCTTTGTCGGCACGAACTCAAACGATGTTCAGGAAGCTTCATTTAAACTATCAGCCGATGACCATAAAAAATAAGTGGGTTTACCTGATGCTTGTGGCCGGAATTCTTTCTTCATGTGAAAAGAAAAGTATTCAGTTTAATTTTATAAGCACCAACCCCCATGAGCGTTGGGTTGAAGCATCTTATCCGGTGATGCCGGAAGAACATAAAGGGATACCCCTTGTGACAATTGATATCAAAGCCGGACAACAGCTTATAGATGGATTTGGCGCCTGCTTCAATGAATTAGGCTGGGATGCGCTGAATCTTCTTCCCGACAGCAGCAGGGAGGCAATTTTGAAGGATTTTTTCTCGGAAGAAGGCTGCAATTTTACCATCTGCCGGATGCCTATCGGTGCCAACGACTATTCGCGCGACTGGTATTCGCTCGATGAAACAGCCGGGGATTTCAATTTGCAGGACTTTAGTATTGTACGCGACAGGCAGGCCCTGATACCCTACATCAAAGCTGCCATGGTTTACAATCCCGGACTGAAAATCTGGGCATCACCCTGGTGTCCGCCCTCATGGATGAAAACAAATGGCCATTATGCATGTAAACCTTCAGAAATAAACCATCTCGACACAGAAGGTGCCGGCATGGAAGGGTGTACACAGTTTATCATGGAAAAACCATATCTTGAGTCATATGCCAGGTATTTTGTAAAATTCGTTAAGGCATACAGGAATGAGGGTATCAACCTGTATGCAGTCCACGTTCAGAATGAGCCAAACTCCTGCCAGGTATTCCCGAGCTGCATCTGGACTGCAACAGACCAGGCAACCTTTATCGGTGAGTATCTCGGGCCTGCGTTTAGTGAGAACCAGGTAAATGCAGAGATCTGGTATGGTACCTATGAACGGCCACGGGTCGAAAATGTGGATACTATCCTTATGAACCACAATGCGATGCCCTATATTGCAGGTGTGGGATTTCAATGGGCAGGAAAGCAAGCCGTGCAAGGCGTTCATGAAAAATATCCGGGCATGAAGCTGATGGAGACCGAATCGGAATGCGGGGACGGTTCAAACGACTGGAAAGCCGCAGAATATACATGGTCACTGATTAAGCTTTACCTTGAGAATGGCGTGAGTTCATACATGTACTGGAATATGGTGCTCGATGAGACGGGTAAAAGCCGCTGGGGCTGGAAACAGAACAGCCTGATCACGGTCGACAGTCAGACTGGCCACGTTAAATACAATCCCGAATATTATCTTTTTAAACAGCTCTCTCACGTTGTGAAACCCGGCGCTGTGAAGCTTAAAACACCCGACGGTTACGACGACATGCTGGTCTTCCTGAACCCGGGAAATGAGGTTGCGGGTATCATCGCTAACCGCGAATTCACAAAAACAGCCCGACAACTAAAGATCGGCGACCATTACCTGGTTATCGGCATGCAGCCGAAGTCGTTTTCTTCGTTTACGGTCAAACTCTAGAACCCAAAATACTCCTTCGCATTATAATAGCAGATCCCTTCCACAATATCACCCAGCAGGTCCATATCGGCAGGTAATTCGCCCTTTTCAACATCATTGCCGAGAAGGTTGCAAAGTATCCGTCTGAAATATTCATGCCGGGGGTAGGAGAGGAAGCTGCGGGAGTCGGTGAGCATACCCACGAAACGGCTCAACAAGCCCATATTTGACAGGGCATTCAGTTGTTTTTCAATCCCGTCTTTCTGGTCAAGAAACCACCACCCTGATCCGTATTGCATTTTTCCGGGAATGCTTCCGTCGTTGAAGTTTCCTGCCATCGTGGCCATTAGTTCATTGTCTCGCGGATTTAGGTTATACAGGATAGTCTTTGTAAGCTTGTTTTTGCTTGCCAGGGTATCCAGGAATTTTGACATAGGGCGGGCAATCTCATAATCGCCGATCGAGTCAAAGCCTTTATCGGGGCCAAGTGTGCGGTATGCCCCGAAATTATTATTCCTGATCGCACCGATATGGAATTGCTGCGTCCAGCTTTTTGCATAATCCATCTCCGCAAAATGAAGGAGCAGGGCCGATTTAAGTTTCAGGACCTCAGCGTTCTCCGGCTTTTTTCCTTTACGGATTGAAACAAATATATTTTTGATTTCTTTTTCAGTAAAGTCCTCCGCATAGAAGGTCTCTAGACCATGGTCAGAAAGTTTGCACCCCAGGTCGTGAAAAAATTCCTGCCGCTGTGTTAATGCTTTGAGGAGGTCGTCGAAATGTGTGATAGTCATGTCTGAGGCTCTGGATAAGGAATCCAGGTAATTGTTATAAGATAAGGGATCCTCGACGGCCATGGCTTTGTCAGGTCGCCAGGCAGGCAAAACCCTTATCCTGAATTTCTCATCCCTCAGACGAATATGATGTTCCAGACTGTCAGCCGGATCATCTGTTGTACAGAGCGTTTCAACTTTCATCTTTTGTAACAGGTTCCTGACGCTGAAATCATCTGACTGCAGTTTTTCAGTAGCCTCATCATAAATGCTATCCGCTGTGGCAGCGTTGAGCAATTTGTCGATGCCGAAATATCGCTTAAGTTCAAGATGTGTCCAGTGATAGAGGGGGTTCCTGATGGTCATGGGGACCGTTTCGGCCCACTTTCGGAATTTTTCCCTGTCCGGGGCATTCCCGGTGCAGTAGATTTCATCTACGCCATTGGCCCTCATAGCCCGCCATTTATAATGATCACCGTCAAGCCAGATCTTGGTTAGGTTCTCAAATTTTCTTCCCGCGGCGATTTCATTCGGGGGAAGGTGGCAATGATAGTCGATGATCGGAAGATCCCTGGCATGATCATGGTAAAGTTTCTCCGCCACAGGAGTATCCAGGAGAAAATTGTCGTCCAGAAATGTTTTCATGACTTTTGAATATTGATATTTCTGTGATTGATGGGTTTATATATTGAACAGCCGCCGGATATGCCGTTCATAAATATTATCCTCCACCTGTTTTCCCACGATATCCTCATGGAGTCTGACGAGATTCAGGTATACATTACTGTATTCTGCTGCTACCTTGTAGCCCACATGAATCAGCTGCCGAAAACCCGGATTATAATCAGGATGTCCTGGGATATGCCTTAATGTATCGGTAAACTTTTTTGCGCTCCAGCCATCAACCTCCCCGGGTAACGGAAGCTTTCCCGGATCGATATCGATTACCGTTGCGTAGGGTCCGCACAATTCATCCATACGGCTGAATGCTTTCCTGTAAATTGATTTTGCAAGGCTGAGTGCTTCATCACCTGCCAGAGCAAGACCGATAACTTCTTCAAGCCATGTTGTTCCTGCTGTTTTCACATGGATTCCGACGTCATGTTTTTTGATCAGTTGCCCCATCACCGGATAAATAGAAAATTTGTCACTGCCTGAATGTACCGATAACTTGAGGTTTTCAGGAAGGTTGAATTCGCTGATAGCCTTTTTAATTACAAGGATATCGGCCTCAAATTCGTTCGCAAATTTCTCAATGTCACCAACATAATCCACACCTTTGTTAAATCGTCCTGAAAATTTTGGAGCTATGGTCTGAACAGGAACCTGCTCCTGAGCAAGAGCTGACAGAATGAAGAACAGTTCTACAGGTGTCTGAGGTTGATCAACTTCGTCCATAGACACTTCTGTGATAAAATTCCCTTTCCCTTTTTTTGCTTCAATGTGTCTGTAAATGAGGGCAGCCTGCTGAACCGCGTATAAAAATTTCCCGGCTATCCTTTTCAGATCGTCTGAGGTGACAGTAAATGGCTCCTGTAAACCTGGAATGCTGAGGGAGCCCGTATATTTTGCATTTCTCTTTACAAAGTGTTCGACATCAACCTCCTCAGCCGCTTTACCAATAAAATCGGCAACATCGATGGTGAAAAAATCGGCATGGTCAATGAAAATGTCAACATTGGAAAGGTTGATATGATCGGCATCGACAAAATAATCCCCATCCCATCCTGCATCCTTCACTGCGAGGTCCGCTTCAAGTCTTGTTTCCTCCGGGGAGGTATGAATGATCTGATGTTCCCGGTTTGATTTGTTCCATACTGGCGTCAGGGGAATGCCAGCTGTATTGGCCATCCTGATGGCCCTAAGTTGTGCTCTTCCTTGAAGTCCGAACCGGTCGCCTGTTCCGAAGGAATACTTACTGATCTTTACTGTGTCCATCATTTAACTGTTTAATATATGCTCTTATTTCTAAAGATTTTTCAATGCTGAAAATGCCGATACATAATCTAAACAAATGTTTTCCAATCTTGTCTAAATATACATCAGGCTTTTACGTGTGCTGAAGTAAAATAAAATTCCGTGTACGGACACGAAATTAAGATCAAAATTTGTTTTTTCCAAAAATTATTCATTATTTTTGCTGAAATATTCGTTGTGTGTTTACCGTGTAAAATATAATAAATTACAGAAAATCAGTTATATAATTGAAGGTTAGGATAAAAGATATCGCCAGGCTTGCCCAGGTTTCCCCTGGAACAGTTGACCGTGTAATTCATGATCGTGGAGAGGTGTCGGAGAAGACCAGGAAGAAAGTGGATAAAATATTGCAAGAACTTGATTATAAACCTGATATACTTGCAAGAACACTTGCTTCAAAAAAAACATGGTTGTTTGCCGTGCTTATGCCCGTGTCCGTAAACGGAAATGATTTCTGGCATGCGCCGAACGTCGGCATTGACAGAGCCAGCAGTGAGATAAATCCCTTTGGCATTATCATCCGCCGTTTTTATTTCGACCAGTTCGATAAGGAATCTTTCCTGGCACAGTCGGAGGCAGTACAAAATGAGGCACCTGATGCGGTACTTTTTGCACCGATTTTTCCCGCTGAATCGATGGATTTTGTCAATAAATGTACAAATGCCGGGATTCAGGTTGCACTATTTAATTCGAATATTGATGAGCTGGTAAAGGTTTGTTATATAGGCCAGAATGCCCTTCAGAGCGGATACCTTGGCGCTAAGCTGCTTACCTACGGCATTCCTGTAGATGGGGACGTTCTTCTTATCAGCCTTGTCGGGAAAAAGGAGAATCATAATGATATCATCAGGAGGGAACGTGGGTTCCGTAAATTTTTCAGTGATAATTCCGCTTTGAATTTTAACCTGATCACTGTGGAGATGAGACAGCCAACCGGAGATGAGCTCTCAAAGAAACTAGATTCCTACTTTGGCAAAGCAAGGGTGAAGGGAATATTTGTTGCAAACTCAAGAGTTCACAGGGTGGCCGCCTATCTTGAAGAACACGGGCTGAATCATGTCAGACTGATCGGCTACGACCTCTTACCTGAAAATGTTGATTACCTCCGGAAAGGGCTGGTGGATTTTCTGATCAGTCAGAAACCTGAAGAACAGGGCTACCGGGGCATTATGACACTTTTCAATATGATCATTCTGAAAAAGGAAGTACAAAAAGTTCAGTATATCCCCATCGATATTCTGACAAGAGAAAATATTGATTTTTACGAATACCGATAAATTTAACCATGGGAAATAATTCTTTTTCTGATCTGAAAAACAAAGTGTGCGTCATTACTGGCGGAGCCGGAGTTATTGGCACTGCCATTGTAAAAGCACTTGCATCTGTGGGTGTTAAAACCATCATCCTGGATTTACGAAAAACCGTTGCCGAGGAACTCGCTGAAAGTATTGGCAGGGAGACAGGTACCGAATGCGTAGGACTGGAATCAAATGTTCTGGACAAGGATATACTTTCAAAAACGAAAGAGGTGATACTTCAGCGCTTCGGGAAGATTGATATTTTAATCAATGGTGCGGGTGGCAATTCACCAGACGCTACCACAAAAATTGAGCAGATTGATTCAGCAACATCTGCTCTGGATGAAGGATTTTTCGGATTGAAATTGGAAGGCTTCAGGAAGGTTTTCGATCTGAATTTTATGGGAACTTTGCTGCCCACCATGGTATTTGCCGAAGAAATGGTTAAACGTGGCGAAGGTGCGATACTGAACATTTCATCCATGAATTCTTTTAAGCCGCTGACCAAAATCCCTGCCTACTCGGCAGCCAAAGCATCCATAAATAATTTTACCGAGTGGCTTTCCGTTCACTTTGCAAAAACAGGTGTCAGGGTTAATGCAATTGCACCGGGATTTTTCCTGACCAATCAAAACAGATTTTTACTTATTGATGAAAATACAGGTAAATTAACAAAAAGAGGAGAGAAGATCATTGCCAATACGCCCACCGGGAAATTTGGTGAACCGGAAGATCTTCAGGGTACCGTCCTTTACCTAATCTCGGATATTTCAAAATTCGTTACAGGTATTGTGATCCCTGTTGATGGTGGATACAGCGCCTTTGGAGGTGTTTGAGGAAAAAGGAGAATAATTAGAATCAATCAAAATGAAAACCGGTTTATTCACCGTAAATCTTATGATCTTCCTCCTACTTTTTTGTTAATTAATTAGTAAAAAAATAATTATAAGGATATGGCTCAGATGCGAGAAGCTGGTTCTTCATCTTGAATAGATGACCGGCGTTTTCGGCCTCCTTCAATACATTGGAAAAGAAGAAATGTTGACACCAGCCAAAAAAGCGATTGTTTTATCATAAGAAAACAGAATTAGGTATGCCAAAAAATGTTATTGTTGCACAATCAGGAGGACCGAGTCCGGTGATCAATAATTCACTGAGGGGGATCATTGATACCTGCAGGATGTTTCCTGAAATATTTGGAAAGGTTTATGCGGGATGGCACGGAATAGAAGGTGTGCTGAAAGAAGAACTGCTTGACCTTACTGCCCAGGATGATGAAGAAATCGCACTACTGAGGGTCACACCAGCCGCTGGTTCTATCGGAACATGCCGTTATAAACTAAAGGATCATCAGGAGGAGGATTTCAAACGGATAATGGAAGTTTTTAAAGCGCATGATATTGGTTACTTTTTTTATATCGGGGGTAACGATTCTCAGCATACGGCTTATAAAGTTGCAGGAATAGCGAAAGAAAAGGGTCTCGAACTCATTGCTACCGGCGTGCCAAAAACCATTGATAATGATGTCGGAGACAGTGAGTTTAAACTGATTGACCATACTCCCGGATATGGCAGCGTGGCCAGGTACTGGTCCAACATTGTGCAGAATGCAAATGAAGAAAACATGGGATCCTCACCGGCTGATCCTGTTCTCGTACTTCAGGCTATGGGAAGGAAGATCGGCTATATCCCTGCAGCCGCAAGACTGGCTGATCCAAAGCGGGAAATTCCACTGCAGATATACCTTGCGGAATCGGATGTTACCCTTGAACAAATGACCGATAACGTAAATGATCAGCTAAGCCGCGACGGCCGTTGCATTGTTGTTGTGAGTGAAGGATTTAATGTGGGGTCTTTAGGCGAAGTGAAAGATGCCTTCGGTCATACCTCTTTCGGTTCGAGTGAACAATCCGTTTTTCAGTCGGTGGTGAATCACCTGAACAAGGCCGGATTCAGAGTCAGGGGGAAAGCCCGGGGACAGGTAATGGGAACAGATCAGAGAGATGCCATGATCTATGCATCTACCGTTGACCTTGATGAAGCTTACAAGGTTGGACAGAAAGCTGTGGATATTGCCATGAATGAAGGGAATGGCTGGATGGCTACCATCCTCAGGGTTCCCGGTTTTATTTACAATGTTACCTACGATAAGGTGCCCCTTGAAAAAGTAGCGTTGTCGGAACGTACATTCCCTAAAAAATGGATTGCACCTTCGGGTACCGATGTTACAGATGAATTCCTCGGCTATCTTAGACCGCTGGTTGGCGAAGATTGGGTTAGCGTACCCATCATTAACGGTAGGCAGCGGTTTACACGGTTCAGGATGATATTGGCAGAAAAAAAACTTGTCGCTTACCAGCCACAGGCTTACAAGTAGAACAGTAAAACTGTCAAAAAAGAATTCGTAGACAAATCAACCTTTGAAAATATGAATAATCCTCACGATACACTCACAAAACTTCAGCCGGAAAAAAAATTTTTTATCGGCATTGATTCTGATGGTTGTGCCTTTGACACCATGGAGATAAAGCAAAAAGAATGTTTTTGCCCTAACCTCATCCAGACATTTGAACTACAGAAAATTTCCAAATATGCCAGGGAAACCTGGGAATTTGTAAATCTTTATTCTAAAACAAGGGGAGTGAATCGCTTTCTTGCCCTGATCGAAACGTTTCGTCTGCTCTCTGAAAGACCAGAGGTTACCGCTCGCGGCATGGAACTCCCCGACCTGAGCCTTTTGGAGGAATGGACGAAAAAGGAGAGCAAGCTGGGGAATCCTGCACTGGAGATTTTCGCACAAGAAGTGGACGATCCCATCATCGATCGCACCTATGCCTGGTCGTTAAAAGTAAATCAGGATATCGGTGAAATGGTTTATGGAATGCCACCATTCCCTTTTGTGAAGGATTCCCTGGAAAAAATGGCAGACAGGGCTGATGCCCTTGTGGTATCACAAACTCCTGTTGAAGCCCTGGAAAGGGAATGGAAGGAAAACAAGATCGAAAAATATGTCAGGCTAATTGCCGGACAGGAGTATGGAACTAAACGGGAACACCTTGCACTGGCTGCCAAAGGAAAATATCCTGATAACATGATCCTGATGATCGGTGATGCACCCGGTGATTTTAAAGCTGCGAAATCCAACGGCGTCCTGTTTTACCCAATCAATCCCGGACATGAAGAAGCATCCTGGGAACTGTTTTACAAGGAGGCACTCGACAAATTTTTTGACGGTACATACCAGGGCTCCTACGAGAATGAACGTATCCGCATTTTTGATAACTATCTCCCCGAGTTGCCTCCATGGAAATGATCATCAATCATTCTGACCAAGTGGTATTCTAATACAACAGTATATGTTATTTTTTAAAAAGGGTGGTACAGAAACAGTCATTGGCACCAGGGAACTGGAGGAGTCGGTATTCGGTGTGCTGGAAGCATTAGGCCCCAGAAAAAAAATCCTTGTCATCCCTCCCGATTTTACACGCTTTCATTCGCAGGCAGGCGAGATCACCCGGATGGTCTATGATTATTACGGAAGCCGGCTGACAGATATCCTTCCTGCCACTGGAACGCACTTTCCGATGACCTCCGAAGAGATACGCAGGATGTATGGGGATATTCCACTGAGACTTTTCAGAAACCATGATTGGAGGCACGACCTGATTACCCTTGGGACTGTGCCAGCCGGCTTCGTCAATGAAGTTTCGGAAGGCCGCGTTAGTTACAATTGGCCGGCACAGGTAAACCGGATGCTCGTTGAGGGGAACTATGATCTGATCCTGTCTGTAGGTCAGGTTGTACCCCATGAGGTGATTGGCATGGCCAATTACAATAAAAATATTTTCGTCGGAACGGGTGGCGCGGAAGGGATCAATAAGAGCCACTTCCTAGGTGCCGCTTATGGCATGGAAAGAATTATGGGCAGAGCTGATACGCCGGTCAGAAAAGTGCTCGATTATGCTTCGGAAAATTTTGCCACTCATCTTCCAATCGTTTATGTTCAGACCGTTGTAGCCAAGGAAAAGGACGCACTTGCCATAAAAGGCCTTTATATCGGGGATGATCGTGAGTGCTTCAACCTCGCGGCTGATCTGTCACTCAAGGTGAATTTCCGGCTTCTGGAGAAACCCTTGAAAAAAGTCGTCGTACACCTTGATCCTTCTGAATTTAAGAGCACCTGGCTTGGCAATAAGAGCATTTACCGGACAAGGATGGCCATTGCCGATGAAGGTGAATTAATTGTTCTGGCCCCCGGTCTTCGCGAATTCGGTGAAGACCGTCAGATCGATGCCCTAATCAGGAAGTATGGCTACCTAAAGACTCCGGATATTCTGAAACATACATCCGAGAACGATGACCTGGCCGCTAACCTGAGTGCCGCCGCCCACCTGATCCATGGATCCTCAGAAGGCCGGTTCACAGTAACCTACAGCCCCGGGATTCTTACCAGGGAGGAGATTGAGAAGGTGAATTACCGGTATGCCCCTCTCTCAGAAATGCTGAAGATCTATGATACCGGGACCTTGAAAGACGGTTTTAATATTCTGCCCGGTGGTGAGGAGATTTACTATATCTCCAACCCGGCTCTTGGGCTGTGGGCTCACAAAGATAAATTTTGAAGTGAAGAAAATTCAAATTATTGCCGACGACAAAATCCCTTTTCTCAGGGCTGTCCTGGATGATGTTGCAGAAATTGCCTATTTTCCGGGTAAGGACATCTCGCCTGCACTTGTCAGAAATGCAGATGCATTGATTATAAGAACCAGAACACAATGTGACCGGAGTCTCCTGGGTGGTTCTTCGGTGAAGTTCATTGCCTCGGCCACCATAGGCTTTGATCATATCGATACGGAATATTGCAGTGAGGCTGGCATAGAATGGACCAATGCGCCGGGCTGCAATGCATCTTCCGTTGAGCAGTATGTCATTTCCGTACTGCTTAACTGGTCAGACAAAAGAAACCTGAATCCAGGCAGTACTGTTTTAGGTGTAATAGGTGCTGGTAACGTCGGATCGAAGATTGCCGCAGCAGCACAAAGCATTGGCATGAAAGTGATGGTTAACGATCCCCCCCGGGCAAGGCTGGAAGGTGAGGAAGGCTTTGTTTCCATCGAAACCATCCAAAAAGAAGCCGATGTACTAACCTTCCATGTGCCGTTAAATAAATCCGGCGCTGACAAAACACTGCATATGTGCAACGATGCATTTTTTAATCGTCTGGACAGGAATGTTTTCCTGATTAACTCATCACGTGGCCCGGTAGTCGATAGCGACGCACTTGAAAAAGCCCTGATATCCGGTAAAGTAAAAGCAGCCTGCCTGGATGTATGGGAAAATGAACCCGATATTTCGCGACGGCTTCTCAGTCTAGTTGATTTCGGAACCCCTCATATCGCGGGATATTCCACCGACGGAAAGGCGAATGGTACAATGATGAGCGTGAGAGCAGTTTCCCGGTTTTTTGGGCTTGGACTGGATGATTGGACCCCCTCTGATCTTCCTCTCCCTGAAAACCCATCATTTGTCGTCGATTGTACAGGGCTTGGTGAAACGGATATCCTGCGGGAAGTTTATCTCAATACCTATGATGTAAAGCTTGACGATGAAATGCTAAGGGAAGACATTAGTCGTTTTGAATTTCTCCGCGGCCACTACCCGATAAGAAGAGAAGCCACAGCCTATAGTGTCCGACTGATCAATAATCCCTTTGATCACCTTGAGGAGATACTTGGAAAACTCGGATTTTCGGTGCTTGTAAACAGCTGTTTCTGACAGGGAATGAACTCCTGACGGAATAAGTGTGTTCCAAAGTTACCCGTTCGAAGGAAATATTTTGAAACTTACCGGCCCTCGTAAAAGGGTCTATAACAATTAAAGAACAGATTTTATGAAAAAGCAAGCAGACATTGGACTTATGGGATTGGCCGTAATGGGCGAAAACCTTGTACTGAACATGGAACGAAATGGATATACCGTGTCGGTCTACAACAGAACTGTGGAGAAAGTGGATAATTTTATTAAGGGAAGAGGCAAAGATAAGAACTTTATCCCCAGCCACAGCATTAAAGAGTTCGTGGCTTCGCTTCAAAGGCCCAGGAAGGTAATGATCCTTGTCAAAGCCGGTAAACCTGTCGATTCAATTATTGAACAACTTCTTCCGCATCTGGAGAAAGGTGACATAATTATCGATGGTGGCAATTCCAATTTTCACGATACGATTCGGCGGGCAGAATACGTAGAAAATCTTGGACTGCTTTTCATTGGTACAGGTGTATCGGGAGGAGAGGAAGGTGCACTTAACGGACCTTCCATCATGCCGGGCGGGTCACCCGGTGCATGGAAATTTATTAAACCCATATTTCAGGACATAGCAGCCAAAGAAGACGGTGCGCCATGCTGTGACTGGGTGGGGGAGAACGGTGCAGGTCACTTTGTGAAAATGGTTCATAATGGTATTGAGTATGGTGATATGCAACTGATCTCGGAAGCCTATTTCATTATGAAGAAACTTCTCAATATGACTTCCGACGAAATGCATGATGTGTTCGATGAATGGAATAAAGGAGACCTTGACAGCTACTTAATTGAGATCACTCGAGATATCCTCGGATTTAAGGAGGATGGTGAAGCCCTGGTAGAAAAAATTTTGGACACTGCCGGTCAGAAAGGCACCGGGAAATGGACCGGTATAGCAGCGCTCGATATTGGTGTCCCGCTCACATTAATTGGTGAAGCTGTCTTTGCAAGGGTGTTGTCGTCACAAAAAGATGAGAGAGTTGAAGCGTCATCCGTTCTCGTTGGTCCTGAAGTGAATTTTACAGGTGACAAAAAAGCGTTTATCAATGATCTCAGTAAAGCCCTTTATGCATCGAAGATAATATCATATGCTCAGGGGTACGTTTTGATGCGCGAAGCAGCGAAAGAATATAACTGGAATCTGAACTATGGAGGGATTGCCCAGATGTGGCGGGGCGGTTGTATTATACGTTCTGCTTTCCTCGGAAAGATCACCGATGCTTTTAATACAAACTCCGGACTTAAAAACCTCCTGCTCGATCCTTTCTTCAAGCAGAAGATACATGAAGCGCAGAAAGCATGGCGAAATGTTGTGGCAACCGCACATGTAAACGGGATCCCCGTTCCGGCACTCGGAACAGCACTCTCTTACTACGACGGATACCGTTCGGAAAGCCTTCCAGCCAATATGCTGCAGGCACAGCGTGATTATTTCGGTGCACATACCTATGAAAGAACGGATAAGCCAAGGGGCGAATTTTTCCACACAAACTGGACAGGAAGGGGTGGCGATACTGCATCGAGCACGTATAATGCCTGAGGAATTCGAATTTTTCAACAGAATGATGTAAATTTGATAATTCTATACCAATCTTAAACTTTTCAAAATGAAAAATAGCACAAAATTGCTGGTATTTATCATAGGTTTAATGATGATACCGGCCTGGCTGTTTGCGAACGTCAGGCTTCCCCAGGTTTTAAGCAGTAACATGGTAATTCAGAGAAATATGGAAATCCGTATTTGGGGATGGGCTGACAAAGGAGAAAAGGTAAGTGTTGAATTTGCGGGAAAAACGCTCAAGGCCAGGGCAGATAAAAACGGAGAATGGATGGTTACCTTTCCTCCGATGAAGGAAGGCGGGCCCTATTCTTTGAACGTCACAGGGAAAAATAAAGTCGTTCTTGACAATATTCTGATGGGCGATGTCTGGATCTGTTCAGGTCAGTCGAATATGGAGTTTCAGTTGCATAGGGCAAAGGATGCCGTTAATGAGATCGCTAAGGCCGATTATCCTGAAATCCGGCTTCTCAATATACCCAATAACCTTCAGCTTTCAACGGTGGATGATGTTCCGGAAACATCGTGGATGATTTGTACTCCTGAAAACGTCGAAAATTTTTCTGCGGTCGGTTATTTTTTCGGCAGGGATATACAAAAAGAAGTCGGCGTTCCTGTCGGACTGATCAGTACAAACTGGGGAGGTACCAATGTGGAAGCATGGACAAGCAAGGACTATATCACGACGGTTGAAGAGTTCAGGCACAGCCTGGATGACGTGGATCAGAACACCTTCGACAACCTTAAGATAAAGCAGGAAGAAGTGATTGCCGGGCTGATGAAGGAATTCGAAATTTCGGACAACACGGGCGGAAAACCGGCCGACTATTCTGCCGAAAATATCGATATGTCGTTATGGAAGGAAATGAAAGTCCCCGGATACTGGGAAAGGCGTAATCTTCCTGGAGTTGACGGTACTGTCTGGTTCAGAACGAGCTTTGAACTGCCAGCTTCGGCTTCGGAAAAAGAAGCTGTTTTGAATCTCGGTAAGATCGACGACAGTGATTATACATTTGTAAACGGTGTTAAGGTTGGTGAGAGCATTAATAAATATGATAAGCTGCGCAGTTACACGCTGAGCCCTGGAATTCTTAAACCTGGAAAGAATGTGATCGCCGTGAAAGTAGTCGATGATGGCGGCAACGGTGGATTTAGCGGGCCCGCAGCCCAGATGAATATAACTTCAGGTAGTTTCACTCTCCCACTTGACGGAACATGGCATTACCGTCTAACCGGTGAAGGACTTAAATATTCGCCAACTACGATGAGTCCGAATGAGAAACCTGCTACTCTTTATAACGGAATGATATATCCACTACTTAACCTGAGAGTAAAAGGGGCTATATGGTATCAGGGTGAAGCCAATGCCGGAAGAGCTTACCAGTATCGTTATCTCTTCCCGCTGATGATCCGCTGCTGGCGTGACAAATTTCAGGAAGCCGATATGCCTTTCCTGTTTGTTCAGCTGGCAAACTATATGGCCGTAAAAACCGAGCCTGGGGAGAGCGATTGGGCTGAACTACGTGAAGCTCAGACGGGTACACTCGACAGCTTAAAGAATACCGGTATGGCAGTGATCATCGATATTGGCGAAGCCAACGATATACACCCGACCAATAAACAGGATGTGGGTTACCGCCTCGCCATGAATGCTCTTAAAATTGCCTATAACATGGATGTAGAAAGCATGGGGCCACTGTATAAGTCGGTAGAATTCAAAGACGGAAAAGCCATAATCTCATTTAGCCATGAGGGCTCGGGATTGATGGTTAAAGATAAGTACGGCTACCTGAAGGGCTTTGCCATTGCCGGTGCCGACAAAAAATTTCATTGGGCCAAAGCGGTGATAAGCGACGGTAAGATCATTGCCAGCTGTAGTGAGGTTAAAAATCCTGTGGCTGTAAGGTATGCATGGGCAAATAATCCCGATGATGCTAACTTATACAACAAGGAAGGACTTCCGGCATCACCGTTCCGCAGTGACGACTGGCCAGGAATTACCGCAGGTATTAAGTAAAAATACAGGGAAGTAAATACAAACTGTGTCGCAAAATCAGGTGACGGCAGGGAAATCCTCGATTTCCCTGCCGTTTTATTTAACACTTTTCGTATGGCTTTTGTGATAAGTTGATAGGTAATAAGTTCAGTTTCGTTTTAAATAATATGACAAAGATCATGATTTAAGAAAATTGTATATTTTTGTATATGAAAACCACTTAGTTTAAAAACCACTTAAACCTGAAAGATGAAATTATTGAGAAAGACGATGTCTTTACTCACCTTATCGTTTATTGTAACTGCGCTTTTTGGACAAAGTGAGCAGAAATTTGTTTTTAACAATACATTAAGCGATACTGCTAGGGTAAAGATCGATTACAGTATGTCTGGAAGAAGCTATTTTGGCGACATGATCGCACGTAAGATGTATCTTCTTGAAAAGACATATACTTACATTGAAAAAGGGACACCGATGTCCCCAAGTGATAAAACCATCGTTCAGAAACCCACCATCTTTTATGCCATCAAGAAACTTTCCGGCTATTATAAGAAAGAGGTGAAAAAGGGACATATTACGATGACGGATGCCATTGACAAACTCGTGGAGGATGTGGACATAGGCTATTCTATTTTCAGTCAGGATACTGGGGATTTTGAAGATTATCTCAGGAAACAAAAGAAACCTGAAGACATCGCAAAGGCTTTTGCAATGGTAACGTTGAAGTAAGGATGTTTTACATAGAACTGCTGTACGGTTGTGCCCCGTACAGCGTTCTGTAATATCCTTTTAGAGTAGTTTTATTCATCGCAGCCGCTTGCGATTAAGAATTATATTGACTTCACATTATACCTTGAAATGTACTATCTGACGGGTTTTTACACCTGTTTTGTGATTTCAGCCCATATAGTAATTACACGGGACTCATCTCCATGCAGAGGTTAATCCGGTTACCCAGGCATTAACACATTCAGTCTATTTTATTGATAGGCGGACTTTATGCCCGTTTTTTGAAGCATTATCCGTTAAAGCCACTCTTTCGGGTATAGCTGTCCTGGATATTAATGTAGTAAGCCTTATATTTAATATAGTGGTTGCCCTTTTTGAACTCCCACAGAACATTCTTGGCTTTGTAGATCTTTCCAATGCATGCTTCGAAGATCAGGGTATAATGTATGCCGGTAACGGCCTCTGCATGAAGTATAGATTTAAACTCCACACTCCGGTCGGCAAAGTGACCAATGACCGGAAGGTTATACTTCTTTTGACTCCTTTTCCTGATAAGATTTTCCCGGTAGGAATCTGCACTCTCCTTCAAATGATTATTTCCGGACATATTCGGTACTTGTTTTTGGTTACCCTGTGTGGCTAAATTAACAAATTATAACGAACCCGCACAAGTCTTTAACGAAGATTTTATGATCCTGGTTTCCAAATTGGGCTTTATTTTTTGTTCAGGAGCTGAATTCAATATTTAAACTTTCACAATATATAATTGTTAATCAAACGTAAAATCCATTAAATACAGTATTTTGTTCAAGCTTGAGTCGTTCACAGACCCGGATTCTGAGACTTTCCGGCGGAATCGTGATGCTTTTATGGGAAGGCTGGGTGACTTCCGTGAACAGCAAAAAGCCGTGCAAAAGGGTGGTACGGAGAAAGCACGTGAAAAGCATAAGTCGAGGGGAAAACTTCTTGTCAGGGAAAGAATCGATCTTCTTCTGGATCCCGGGACGCCGTTTCTTGAATTATCAGCACTTGCCGCACTCGGACAGTATAACAATGAGTTTCCTTCCGCAGGTATTGTGACAGGTATTGGCATGATTCACGGCAGGGAAGCAGTGATCATCGCCAACGATGCAACCGTGAAGGGTGGCACCTACATCGGGGAAACCATTAAGAAGCACATCAGGGCACAGGAAATCGCTCTTAAAAATAGTCTTCCTTGCGTGTATCTTGTGGATTCAGGCGGTATTTTTCTTCCGCGACAGGCGGATGTATTTCCCGATAGGTTTGATTTTGGGCGAATCTTTTTCAACCAGTCCAAACTTTCTGCTGACGGAATTCCGCAAATTGCTCTGGTGATGGGATCGTGCACTGCGGGCGGTGCTTACGTGCCGGCAATGAGTGACGAAACCATTATCGTCAGGAACCAGGGTACCATATTCCTTGGTGGCCCGCCACTTGTGAAAGCAGCAACCGGCGAGGATGTCAATGCTGAGGAGCTTGGCGGTGCAGATGTTCATACCTCCGTTTCCGGTGTTGCCGATCATTATGCAGAAAATGACATTCACGCCATCCAGATATGCCGAAACATATTCGAGACGCTACCCTTACCTGCAACCAGACCGCTGTCACTGGAAAAAATCGAAGCTCCGGCCTACGATATATCCGATCTCTATGGGATCATTCCCGCCAACCCACGTGACAAAATTGACATTCGTGAGGTCATCGCCAGGATTACCGATGGTAGCCGCTTTCATGAATTCAAGGAAAGGTATGGTACAACCATTATCACCGGGTTTGCAAAGGTTATGGGGATTCCGGTAGGCATCATCGCCAGCAATGGAATCCTGTTCTCCGAAAGCTCCCTTAAAGCCACACATTTTATTGAATTATGCAACTTCCGGAGAATACCGATGTTATTTCTTCAGGATATTACCGGCTTCATTGTCGGAAAAGAATTCGAACACCGTGGAATCGCCCGCGACGGGGCAAAACTGGTCCATGCGGTAGCCACATCGGTGGTGCCCGTTATAACCATTATCGTTGGGAGTTCCTTTGGGGCAGGTAATTATGCGATGGCAGGGAGAGCCTTCGATCCCGATTTTCTATTTATATGGCCAAATGCAAGAATTGCAGTCATGGGAGGCGAACAGGCAGCCAGGGTTCTTGTCACGGTAAAAAATGGACAGAAGGGAGAAGGAGAAAACGGACAGGAATTCACCAGGCTTAGGGATGAAATTCTTCAAAAATATGATGAGGAAAGTGCTGCATATTTCAGCACCTCCAGAGTTTGGGACGATGGCATCATCGATCCCATGCATACCAGGGATATTCTTGGCATGACCCTCTCTCTGACCATGAAACGAGAAATTAAAGCCCCAAAAACGGGAATATATAGAATGTAACGGCTCATGAAAAAATTCAGGTTTATCGATACTGTCTCAGAAGGAAGACAAGCAACAGTATGGCTTAACCGACCGGCTGTTCACAATGCACTCAATGCAGGGTTGATCTCTGAGCTGTCCGATGTTCTTGACCAGCTCAGCAATGATGATTTTACCGACGTTATCGTAATCAGGGGACGCGGTGAATCCTTTTCGAGTGGTGCCGACCTTAATGATATGAAAGTACATTCAAATGGTCATGAGAAAGAGAATTTTGAAGATGCCATGACGCTTGCTAAGCTTTTCCGGTCTATTGCAGAATGCCCGAAAGTTGTCATCACCCTGGTGCACGGACATGTCATGGGAGGGGCAAACGCTATCGTTGCGGCTTCAGACTATGCCATAGCTTCCTCGAATACAGTTTTCCGGTTTTCCGAGGTCAGGTTGGGACTTGTACCTGCAATCGTCTCTCCATATGTTATCGGCAGGGTAGGAATTGTCAGGGCAAAGGAAATGTTTCTTACCGGAATGTCCTATGCGGCTGAAGAAGCAGAAAGGTACGGACTTATTAACCGAAGCTGTCCTTCAGGCTTGTTGGATGAAGTATTGAATATGGTCACTGTTGAAATACTGAAGGCTTCACCCTTGGCGCTAAGAAGTACCAAGCAGATGATCAGTCGTCTCGGAGGTATCACAAACAGTGATGAGATCTTGTCATTTACATCGGGAGTACTGGCGGGTGCCAGGTCATCAGATGAAGGACGCGAAGGGATTGATGCCTTCCTCGAGAAAAGGAAGCCTTTCTGGTTTAACGAAGAAAAATGAAAATGTTGCGAAGAATACTTATTGCAAACCGCGGTGAAATTGCAGTCCGTATCATAAAAACACTGAAACGGATGAACGTGGAGACGATAGCGGTTTATTCAGTTCCGGATACGGAAGCCTTACATACCCGGGTAGCCGGGCAATCGTTCTTGCTTAAGGGGGAGGGCCTCGAAGAAACGTACATGAATTCAGCTGAAATTATTAACATTGCACTGCTTGCCGGTGCAGATGCCATCCATCCGGGATATGGTTTCATGAGTGAAAATGCGGAATTCGCCGAAGCAGTAAACCAGGCGGGACTTACCTTTATCGGGCCAGGTCCGGATGTGATCAGGCTGATGGGTGATAAGAACAGGGCCGCGAAAACGGTATCTGCACTTGGTGTTCCCGTGCTTGAACAAATTACCGGCATTACTCCAGGGCTGATTTCCTCCCTTTCCGATGCCGGTCGCATTGACTTCCCGGTAATGATAAAGGCATCTTTCGGGGGCGGTGGCAAGGCTATGAGGAAAGCTGAGAATATGCAGGAATTAGCGGAGGGTATTGAGATATCAGCACGTGAGGCAAAAAATTATTTCGGGAATCCTGCACTCAGCATTGAAAAATATTGCAGGGATGCCAGGCATATTGAAGTTCAGGTGCTTGCCGATAATTACGGAAATATCATCGTGCCCGGCGAAAGGGAGTGCTCTGTCCAGCGCCGCTATCAGAAGGTGATCGAAGAAACACCGTCAGTCTTTTTAAATTCCGGCACCAGGAAACGACTTTTTGAAACATCTGTTCATATTACAAGAGAAATTGGATATGTGAATGCAGGAACCATCGAGTACCTGGTTGACAAAGATCAGAATTTCTATTTCCTTGAGATGAATACCAGGATCCAGGTTGAACATCCTGTCACAGAAATGGTGACTGGTATCGATATGGTTGAACAACAGATCAGAATTGCTGCAAACCAGAAGCTGGCAGTTTCCCCCGGGGATATCATGAGGGAAGGCCATGCAATCCAGGCCAGGGTATATGCGGAAAATCCATGTGAGCACTTTCTGCCCTCACCCGGCATGGTTTACACCTATCATGAACCGTCATTACCCGGTGTCAGGATCGATTCTGGTATTGATGGCAGATCCATGCTTCATCCCGGATATGACCCTCTCATTGCAAAGGTGATTGCTACTGGCCAAACTCGCGACGAAGCCATCATGAAATTGAGAATGGCCCTTAAAGATCTGGTTATCGCCGGCCCAATTACAAACCGGCTTTTTCTTCAGGCTATTCTGAGCGATGATGAATTTGTCAGGAATACGATCTCAACGGAATGGCTCGAAAATGCTACAGAACGAATTACTTTCGGAATGGATGCCTTTGCCCGCCAAATACCACCGCTTGAAGCACTGACACTCTGGCTTACCTGGACACTGAAAAGAAAGGTCCGTCGACCGGCCCCGGGGGTCTGGCAGCAGATCGGTTATTGGCGACAGATGATCAGAAAATCCGTGGTGTTTGCCGGCAGACAATTCGATATGCTGGTAGGAACAGTTTTGGACGAATGGTTTGAATTTGACATGGATGGGGACAGACACCGTGCAGAACTGGTGAAATCAGAAGGTGAAAACATCATGCTGATGCTTGATGGGAATCAGCGAATTTCAGGTAAGGTGAGCGGAGGCTTTGATATTGAAGACATCGTTTTCCTGGATGGGATCGAGTTCCGCTTTAAACCCCTGGATTACCTTCCGGATCATCCGTTTACGACAGAGGTAAGACCCGATGCAATTGGAGGACTTAGAATTATTAAATCACCGCTGCATGGCAGGATCGTTAAGTTAAATGCCGAGACAGGGAAAAAAGTTGCCCGTGGTGAACTTCTTTTTATCCTTGATGCCATGAAAATTGAGAATAAGATCATCTCGCCCTTCGATGGTCATATAAAAGAAGTAAGGGTCAATACCGGTGACCAGGTTGAGATCAACCAGACTGTCCTCGTTATTGAATAGACGAGCACGTACCTGTAAATTCTGCTTTATGAGTCAAACCATATATGAAACCGGAGAACATGAAAAATTAAGGGAAAAGGTTCGTGCCTTCGCATTGAATGAGATACAACCTGTTGCTGCAGAACTTGATGAAAAAGAGTCATTTTCGCCGCATCTAACGAAGAGGATGGGGGAACTGGGATTATTCGGGATCACGATTCCGGAAGAATATGGAGGACAAAACCGTGATATGCTTTCGTATATCATTGCCGTTGAGGAAATAGCTAAAATTGATGGTTCACAGGCAGCCACTCTGGCCGCGCATAATTCATTGGGCATCTACCCTATTTACCGTTTCGGGACCAGCGAGCAGAAGCGGAAATATCTGCCCATGCTTACTTCAGGTGATAAATTGTGGGCATTCGGACTAACAGAAACCGGTGCCGGTTCTGACGCGCGGGGAACGGTAACCAGTGCAGTTCCTGATGGTGAAGAATGGGTGATCAATGGTTCGAAACAGTACATCACCAGTGGATCGGTGGAACAATGCGCAGGTGTTACACTGCAGGTAGTGACCGGTGAGACTGGTGGGAAAAAGGAGCTGACCACTATTCTCGTGGAAAGAGACAGGAAGGGTTATGAAACAGAAAAGATGACGGGTAAACTTATGTGGAGAGCCGCCGATACAGCACGTCTCACGTTTAGAAATGTCCGTGTTCCCCTTTCCAATCTGCTTGGTGAGAGCGGAAAAGGTGCCAAATACATGTTTGAAACTCTTGACGGAGGTCGCCTGTCCATTGCAGCCATGGGACTTGGACTTGCAAGTGGGGCCTTTCAACATGCCCTTAGCTATGCCGGTACAAGGGAACAGTTTGGGAGACCAATCGGGAAAAACCAGGCCGTGGCATTTAAAATTGCCGATATGGATATGAAAATAGAACTGGCACGCAACCTCCTTTATAAAGCCTGCTGGATGAAAGACCAGGGCATGTCCTTCACCCGCGAAGCGGCAATGGCGAAATTATACTGTTCGGAGATAGCCCGTGAAGTGGCCGATGAAGCCATTCAGGTTTTTGGAGGTGCAGGTCTGTTTAAATCCAGCCCGGTAGAACGTTTCTATCGTGATCAGAGGCTGTTGCAAATCGGTGAGGGAACTTCAGAAATATTGCGAATCGTAATTTCAAGGCAACTCGGACTATAAGATATGTATGGAAAACAGGAAAAAAGATCATATTGAGTTGGCTTTCCTGTCTCAGACAGGGATGGAAAATGTCGACTTGCGGTTTTATTATGAACCGATGCTCAGTCCACATCCTTCAGGGATTAATCGTGAATTTACCCTGGGAAGTAAAAAACTACGAGTACCGATGTGGGTGTCGAGCATGACCGGGGGTACAAAACTTGCCGGTAAGATCAACCGTAACCTGGCCAGGGCCTGCAATGAATTCGGGATGGGAATGGGACTTGGATCGTGCAGAATCATTCTGGATGATGATGAGTACTTTCCCGATTTCGACATGAGGGAAGAAATCGGCGATGCACCTCTGTTTGCAAATCTGGGTATTGCCCAGATCGAGGAGATTCTTGAACAAAAAAAAACAGATCTGATCCATACGCTTATTGACCGCCTGAAAGCCGATGGCCTTATTGTCCACGTCAATCCATTGCAGGAATGGTTCCAGCCTGAAGGCGACCGGCTGAAGAGATCCCCATACGATACAGTACGGGAACTTCTTTCTGTTGTACCCTATCCGATGATCGTTAAGGAAGTAGGTCAGGGAATGGGATACCATAGTCTAAAAGCTTTGCTTGAGCTACCGCTGCTCGCCGTTGAATTCGGCGCTTTCGGAGGGACAAATTTTGCCCGGCTGGAACTTATGAGAAATCCTGACGAGGAGAAATCCTTGTATGAACCTCTCACCAGGGTCGGACACGATGCGCTGCAAATGACCCGCATGGCCAACCAAATCTTTCGGGAGGGAAATGTCAGAACACAGCACATCATTATATCAGGAGGTATAAAAAATTTTCTCGATGGATACTACCTCACCGGATTATCTGAAATTCAGGCCATCTATGGACAGGCTTCCACATTCCTCAAGTATGCGAAAGAGAGTTATGATTCTTTGCGGGAATATATTGTACAGCAGGTTAAAGGTCTCGAGATGGCCTTTACCTATCTTAAAATCAGGGATGACAAACAATGAAACTAATACATGGATTTTCGAAGTTGAGTCATGCTGAAAAATTGAGAATGGCGGAGGAATGGGTCACTGACATTGAGCATTTTCGGAGCGATCTCGCTGATCTGCGCCTTACTGCTCCGAAGATGAATCACGATCTTGAGCTGATATCGGAGAACGCAATCGCACTATACCCCTTACCCTTTAGCATAGCGCCTAATTTCCTGATTAACGGGACAATCCTTCATTTTCCGATGGTTACGGAAGAAAGTTCCGTGGTTGCAGCGGCTTCATCAGCAGCAAAATTCTGGGCGGAAAGGGGCGGCTTTAAGTTAAAGGTAAACGGTACGCTTAAAACCGGCCAGTTACATTTTACATGGAAGGGCAAGTCTGATGAGCTATTTTCACTCTTCGAGGATCTGAAGGCGTACCTGATGAAGAACCTTCATCCACTCACTGCCAGGATGGAGAAACGTGGCGGAGGGATCACCAACATAGAGATCCTGAATAAAACAGCACTCATGAAGGATTATTATGAACTGCGTATTTCATTTGAAACCGGCGATTCAATGGGTGCAAATTTCATTAATACCTGCATGGAAGAAGCAGGAAAGCTTACAGGTCATTTTCTTGCAGATAGCTTCCCTGGCCGTGGAAATGATTTTGAACAGATCATGGCTATCCTTTCAAATTATACTCCCGACTGCCTGGTTGAAGCTCAGGTTGAATGTCATCCGGATGACCTGGATGAAGCAGCGAATGGAATGACAGGACAGGCGTTTGCGATCAAATTCTCAAGGGCGGTGGATATTGCACTGATCGATCCATACAGGGCTGTCACGCACAATAAAGGGATATTAAACGGCATAGATGCCTTCCTTATCGCTACAGGGAATGATTTCCGCGCGGTGGAGGCAAACAGTCACGCTTATGCATCACGAGACGGACAGTACAGGGGTTTATCCTATGTTATACATGATGCAGAACGATTCGTTTTTGGCGTCAGGATACCGATGTCTGTCGGAACAACAGGCGGACTGACGAAGCTTCACCCGTTGGCAAAATGGTCATTCGACCTACTGGGTAGCCCTTCAGCCCCTGAATTGATGATGATGGCTGCAGCTGCAGGACTCGCTACACACTTTTCATCTCTGAGAGCTCTTATTACCAGCGGAATCCAGACCGGGCACATGAAAATGCATCTCAATAATATTTTATCCTCAATGAATGCGACAGATAATGAAAAAAATGCCGCACATGAACATTTCAGGGGTATGACAGTTTCCTATAGTAATGTTAAGAAGTTTCTGGAGAATAAACGATCAGGATTATGATCTTAAATGAATTAAAGAAAATGGTTATCCGCTCCAATGGAAAACTTATGCTTACCGGTGAATACCTTGTGCTCCGTGGAGCGGAATCGCTAACACTTCCTCTCAGCAAAGGGCAGACCATGAAAATTTCACAGGGCAGGGGAGTTCCATCCTTAAGCTGGAGAACCAATATCAATGGTTGCTATTGGTTTGATGCCCGGTTCAGTATCCCGGATTTTGCCATTGCCAATACAAATGACTTTCCAACTGCTCAGATTATCAGGGAATTGATCATTGCGGCGAGAAAACTTAATAGTAATTTTCTCTCCCGAAAGATCCATTATGAGGTTCAGAACGACCTTGAATTTAATATAAACTGGGGTCTTGGCAGTAGTTCGTCGCTGATCAACAATCTTGCCCACTGGGCTCAAATAAATCCCTTTGATCTGCATTATATGGTTTCAGAGGGTTCTGGATATGACATCGCTGCAGCCGGGCTTGAGACGCCTTTTATATATAGTATTCGGGATAATAAACCTGTTGTAAGAAAAGTCTTGTTCGATCCTGTCTACAAGGATAGGTTATATTTCGTTTACAGCGGGAAGAAAGTCAGTACAGCTGCAGAACTGAAAAGGATAGGTAAACTGGAACGCGCTGATGCCTCCATGATCACGGAAGTTTCCGATATAACCCGTAAAATTGCAGCTTCAGTCAGCTATCCCGATTTTGTGAGGCTTCTTGAACGACATGAAAATATCATTTCAGACATCATTGGGAAAAAGCCGGTGGGGAAAACTGATTATAGAGATTTCAGCGGGACGGTAAAATCCCTCGGGGTCTGGGGAGGTGATTTCGTACTTTTCATCAGTGATTATCCCAGAGAGTATGTAGTATCTTACCTCCGAAGGAAAGACCTGAAAATCTGGTTCAGGTATGAAGACATTATTGCATGGCCGAAATCCGGAGCTCATGAGGGAAAAAGGTATACAACATAGCCCATCGGATATCCCTGGATACCAGGACCATGTCACCTGGACCGCCCCCGCAAACATAGCATTGGTAAAATACTGGGGCAAAAAGGCAAATCAGCTTCCAATGAATCCAAGCCTCAGCTTGGCACTCGAACGTTGTGTGACAGAGACAACCATTCATTATCGTTTCAGAAAAGGCAGTGGCCTGGAATGGCAGTTTTACTTTGACGGCGACCTGCAACATACGTTCGGGAAGAAAATCGAAATGTTTTTTACGAATGTCACCGGGATTCTTTCGTCACTACCTCACCTGGATATTCGCATTGACAGCAGAAACACTTTTCCTCATTCAGCCGGGATTGCAAGCTCTGCAAGCTCAATGGCTGCGCTGGCGCTGTGCATGATGAGTATCGAGGAAGTATTTACCGGCAGAGTGATGCTTGAGAATGAGTTCATCCATTCAGCCTCCATGCTTGCAAGAAGGGGATCCGGAAGTGCAGCGAGATCTGTGATTGGTGGCTATGCTATTTGGGGAAAATCTGACATCTTCCCGGGATCAGCGGACGAGTATGCCACGAGCCTACCGTTTGAGGTTCACCCTTTTTTTTACGGAATCAATAATGCAATCCTGGTGGTCGACAGCGGCAGGAAAGCAGTAAGCAGTTCAGAAGGTCATGCCCTGATGAAAGATCACCCGTATGCGCAGGCACGATATCGCGAGGCGAACAAACATCTTCAACTCCTGTCAAATATCCTCAGACGAGGTGATTCGGAAGAATTTATTTCCCTTGTGGAAAAGGAAGCGCTCAGCCTTCATGCGCTGATGATGAGTTCGGATCCCGGAATTATCCTGATGCGGCCCGCAACGCTGGAAATAATAAACAAAGTTCGCAGATACCGTGAACAATCCGGACAGTTTGTTGCTTTTACCCTGGATGCAGGACCAAACGTACACCTGATCTATCATGATAATAACAGGAGCGAAACGGAACTATTCATTAAACGGGAGCTGATGAAATTTTGTGAGGAGGGGACAGTTATTCCGGACCACATCGGTACCGGACCAGTAAAAAATCATAAGATCAATCCATGAGAAAAAAAGATTCCGTTTTCAGTGCCAAGATCCTGCTATTTGGAGAGTATACCGTAATATTTGACTCAAAAGCCCTTACAATACCTTATTCCTTTTTTAATGGTCACCTGAGTTTTATCGGAGAGGATAAGTACACCAGGTATGATATGGCCCTTCAATCGAACAATGAATTATTTGTATATCTTGATTATTTTTTGAAAAACAGGTCGTTAAGTGATGCAGCTGCCCTCAATCTTACAGATCTGAGGGAAGATCTTGATAAAGGATTGTACTTTGAATCGAACATTCCACAGGGATTTGGAGTTGGTTCCTCGGGCGCTCTGGTAGCTGCGGTATACGAACGCTATAGCAGGAACCGGATCATGCACGATGATCAGAAATCACTGAAAAATCTGAAATATGTACTATCCCTGATGGAATCCTATTTCCATGGTACAAGCTCCGGCATGGACCCACTGAACTGTTATATCGGAGAGCCACTGCTCTTTAGCAGTAACGACAACATCAGGAAAGTTTCTGTACCCCATCATGAAAATAACAGCGACGGGGCAATCTTCCTGATTAATTCAGGTTACCCCAGCACCACACAACCCCTGGTCAAAATGTTCCTTCAAAAAACCCTTGACCCCGGCTATAAAAAGATGATCATCGATCATATTATCCCGCTCAACGACATCAGCATCGACCTCATTACAAAAGGCAATATGATCAGTTTTTTTGAGAATCTTGGAAAGATGTCCTCGCTGCAGTTGGAAGCCTTCAGGGAAATGATCCCTGCGAAGTTCCTTCCGTTGTGGAAGCAGGGTCTTTCGACGGGTGATTACCATCTTAAGCTTTGCGGTTCCGGTGGGGGTGGATTCCTGCTCGGATTTACCAGGGATTACCTTACTGCAAAAGAGATCATGAGGGCTGAAGGCATCGAGATTATGCCCGTGTTTAAGAATTCCAGTTTCAGGACGAAGGATTCCTAATCATGGTAAATGGATTTCCGAACATTTATTTTCCTCTATCCCGGGATTTCTGTTATTGCCTTAACCGAAAACACCTTTTACATTGCCACCATCCACGGAGATCGTTTGGCCGGTAATAAAAGCCGATTGCGGCGACAACAGCCAGACAGCCAGCGATGCGAAATCTTCCGGTCTGCCGAGTATGCCGACCGGTATGGCTTTGATGAGCTCCTGCCTGGCTTCTTCCTCCGTAATGCCCTCCGATTCACTTCTCTTTTTATACAGGCGCGATAAGGCCGGAGTATCATGGTATCCTGGTGCCATGATGTTCATCGTAATACCCTGACGGGATATCTCAGCAGAAAATGTTTTTACAAAGCCAACTACCGCCATACGCAAGGAATTGCTTAATACCAGGTTTTCAATCGGTTGTTTGACTGAAACACTTTCAATAAATAAGAGTCTGCCGTAATGCTGCTTTACCATCATGTGTGCAAGTCTCTGGGTGATATCGACTTTCCATCTGACAAGTGTCCTGTATGCTTCATCCCAGTCGCTGAGCATGGTTTCTAAGAATGACTTCGCCGGAGGTCCTCCGGCATTGATCAGCGCCCCCTGAAATTCGTCATGGCCTGGCATTCTGAAAAGTTCATCCAGGGTCTCAGGCCGGGTGAGATCACCGGAGAAAATATCAATAAGATCAGGAGACAGTCTCTTAAGTGCCTCAAGTGCCTCCGGTTTCCTGGCAACAGCCGTCACCCTGGCACCTTCAGCAACGAGAGCACCGGTTATAGCCCGGCCAAAACCACTTGTTGCCCCACCAACAAGAAACCGCTGGTTCGTGATGTTGAAATTCATTATTCTCTGATTTGTTTTAATGGTACATTCTTAAATAAGCACCTGCCAGGGCATTTTGTTTGCTTTCTCATGCGTAAAGTTATGTTTTACAAAACTAAATCGTGTAGTTATCAATAAATCAGTAGTTTAATAGATTATTGCCGGAACTGTTAAAAATGAAAATACCCTGAAAACTATCGGCATAAAGTAAGGATGGTTTGCGTGATTATTGATATATTTAATAACAGATAGACTGATGAACCGGGACCAGATTGATGACTATTACCATCTTTTCATTTATTGCCCTTGTTGGTGTATTGTCTGAACAGGCTTTCGACAATGTCAGCGCTGTCAGGATCCGGCTGCAATCATCCCGTGCGTTTAAGTATAAAAACCGTCATTATCAATACTATAAACTCAACAGAAATGAAAAGCCTGATCGTGTATGAATCGACTCACGGTTGCACTGAAAAGTGTTCACATCGGTTGCAGGAGCTCCTGGATGTGAGCCCTGATATTCTTCGTCTTAGAAGGTCCGGGAATATTGAGCTGAAGCAATATGATACAGTGATCATCGGAGGTTCTATCCATGCCGGCATGATGCAGTCGAGGGTGAGAAACTTCTGCACAGAAAATGCTTCAGAATTGGAGCATAAAAAGCTTGGTCTGTTCGTATGTTGCATGGAGGTGGGTGAAAAGGCGATTGAACAGTTGGGTAATGCCTTCCCGGAAGAAGTCAGAAAAAAAGCCCTGGTCACAGGCATCTTCGGTGGTGAATTTGATTTTGAACGCATGAACTTCTTTCAGCGTGTTATCGTAAGGAAGATAAAAGGTATAAATGAAACCGTTTCCTGCATAGATGATAAGGAGATCATCCGTTTTGCACAAATATTGAATGCGGGTTCCGCCCAGGACAACAACTCTAAAATCTGAATATTTCGCAAGACCCGCCTTCAACACTGGATTTTGCATAGCCCTTTCTGATTGCATCCATGCCTGGACTTTTTATGTAACCGTGAGACTGAAAAATTTCTTCAGGATTGCGAGTTCTGTCAACTTCCATAAGTGGAAACCCCGGGGATAAATCTGGTAATCACAGAGAAACAGAACCAACCTGGAACATCCGGACCCAGTAATGAAATCTATTTTGTAAAGAAAAGAGAGGGTAACAGAAGCAGCCGCATTTTCTTCTGAAATTCCAGGGTATAATTCCATGAAAGAATTTTCCGGTCCTATTTATTACAGGAGAAAGAAATTGTGTAACTAATCTTCGATTAGAAATCGTATTCTCTCGATCTGTTTTTGCTTATTGACTTCCCTTAGCTTTCGGGCAGTCCTGGTAAAATACTGGTGCCCGGAGATAAATTTCAGCTGAAGTTTATTCCACTCATTGAGACAACTTATTTTCTCCTGTTCCTGAAGCTCCTTGAAAAGAGTATTTGAAACCGGAATCATATCGCTTCTTCCGAGATAATCAAGATCGGCATCACAAATTATTTTCTGAAGCAGATTTTTTGGAGAGGGGGGAAGTTTTGTGGCCAGGATGATGTCACAAATTCTGTTAATCTGATCATCGGTATATTTGTATTTTGGAAGTAATTCTCTTGCCAGAAGTCCCCCATGATGTTCATGATCATCATAATTTACAACATGGCCCAAGTCATGGAAAAGTGCTGCTGTTTTTAAAATCAGGATATCTTCATCGTTCACACCTTCTGCCCAGCCTATCAGTTCTACTTCAGTCACTACATCCACTGTATGTTTTACATTGTGATAATAAAGAAAGGCCGGCAATTCTCTCTCAAGCTTATCGAGAATGAGCTCCTGAATATCCATAAACTGGATAAGTTTGAATTTGGTGTCGAATTTTTCATTGGGAACCGTTCCTGTGCTGTTAATCGTAAATTCAGGTCGGATGGATTTTACTGAATACAACTCCAGGTCGTTTTTATATTTGACCGGCATTTTCCCAAAATATTCACATATGAAAAATTCTTTTACAAGCTCATACGACATCACTGAAACAACAATGCCCCCGTTTTCGGAATAGTTTTCTATCCGTGAAACCATATTGACCGTGTCACCTTTAATATCGTAATTGATTTTCTTTTTACCACTGGCTGTGGCATTTACTGGTCCTGTATGAATGCCGATACGCAATTCCCAGATTTTGTATTCCCGACCCGAAATTTCATGCAATTCGGCCATGTAACGCTGCATTTCTATTGCTGCCATAACGACCTGAACGGGGTTTGTTATGTTTTTCTCAGGGATACCGCCGGCGGCCATATATGTATCGCCAATAGTCTTTATCTTTTGAATATTGTATTTTTTCAGGATTGCGTCGAAGCGAAAGAGGGTTTCGTCAAGTTCGTCCATCACAGCTACCGAATCCATACCATCAATGATTTTGTTGAATCCATGGATATGGGCAAACATCACGGTAGCCATATCGAATTTCAGATTCTCATGAGCGTTTGTGGGAGAAGCGACGGTTGTTGCCGGTGGTAGACCCTTGTCATACTTTTTCTGAAAAAATTCAACGTTTTTTTCGAGATTGGAGATACAGTTTTTCAGGTTCTCATTTTCCTTAGTGAGATCCTGATTCTGTTTCGCAAGCCTGGCAAAACGTTGCAGTAGATTCTTACTTGAGTGGTTCATTGAAGCCATATCCTCATATTTCGAATTCAAAAAATGTAAGTTTCCAACACACTCCCCTCGTTGAAAACCAGAATTGCAAAAGAGAAACCCTTCATCTCTCGGGAGACCCCTTTCCCATTTTCTCTCTCCTCACAAAAGCAATGCACTTCGGCGGGCACTCATACGGGTCACTCTACCGGAATAACCGCAAAGTTCAGGTATACTTCATACCCCTCTTCTTTAAATGTACCATCGGGGGCGGTTTTTCTGTCTCTTAAATGTATATTTACAGGTTTATTGATACGCAGAAAACGTGAAAATGGTTTCCGGTTCTGTCCTATTGTTTTGTTTGGAGTTCAAAGTGTTTCTTTGCTGACAGGGTTAATATCTGTAAATATTCCATTCAGAGAGACCGTTATTCATTTGTCAGCGCAGAAGCAATGACAAAATTATACCAATAAAAAATACTTCTTCATGAAATATTCCACATTGCTGTTTCTGTTGATTGTTTTACCTGCCTTTACCTTCAGTCAGTCAGGAAATACGAAATTCACGGTAGTATTCTATAATACAGAGAACCTTTTTGACACTCTTGATGCGCCGGCAACCAACGATGAGGAGTTTACCCCCGGAAGCGCTAAAAAATGGAACAGTGAGAAATACATGAAGAAACTTACAGACATTTCCAGGGTTTTGGCTGATGCAGGTCACGGAAGTCTTCCTGATGTGATTGGTCTTGCGGAAATCGAAAATGCCGTCGTTTTGAATGACCTGGTGAAAATGCCCTTACTGGCTTCGGGGAAATACAAAATTGTTCATGAGGAAAGTCCCGACGAGCGGGGTATCGATGTGGCACTGCTTTACAGGCCCGAAAGTTTTGAATACATCCGTCATGAAAAGGTCCCTGTAACATTTCCGTTTGATTCAACCCTGACAACCAGAGATATTCTTTATGTCCGGGGCAGGGGTCCCGATGGCGGCAATCTGAATCTCTTCGTTAATCACTGGAGTTCAAGATATGGCGGTACGGAAGGCTCCGAACCAAAACGAATGTACTGCGCCGTAGCCCTTCGGCGTCGGATTGATCTGCTTTTAAGCCAGGATACCAATGCGCGGATCATTGTTATGGGTGATTTTAATGACGAACCCACAAACCGGAGCATCATGGAAATTCTCCATGCCACGGGAAAAAGAAAAAATATTTCCCTCATCGATCTGTATGATCTGTTCTATGACAGGCACAATGCCGGCAATCTCGGATCCTATTATTTCAAGGGTGATTGGAATATGCTCGACCAGATCATGGTCAGCTATAATCTCATCGATCGGAAAGGAGCCTTGAGCTGTGACTATAATTCAGGCGAAGTATTTAAAGAGGATTTTATGGTGTATAAAACCAAAGACGGTATTGAGATACCGGCACGTACTTACGGAGGTGATAATTATTACGGTGGAGTGAGCGATCATTTTCCGGTGTATGTTGTTTTGGAAGAAGAGTAATGCTAAAAATTCCGAGAGCCCGTTATCATCTCAGGGCGTGATTGCATCAATTCCAAAATAGATATGAAATAAGCCTGTATCAATTCTATGAGCTTCAAAATAACATCCGACTATGTCCCGACAGGGGATCAGCCAGAGGCAATTCGTCAACTAGTAGAGGGCCTGAACAATGGAGATAGTCACCAGACACTTCTTGGTGTGACCGGTTCCGGGAAAACCTTTACCATAGCCAATGTGATTAAGGAAGTAGACAGACCAACGCTTGTACTTAGTCATAACAAGACGCTTGCAGCACAGCTTTACGGTGAGTTTAAGCAGTTCTTTCCGGAAAGCAGGGTCGAGTATTTCGTTTCATATTACGACTACTATCAGCCCGAAGCGTATCTTCCTGTTTCGGACACCTACATTGAGAAAGACCTTTCCATCAATGAGGAGATAGAAAAACTTAGGCTTAGCACAACATCGGCACTGCTTTCGGGACGGAGAGATGTCCTGGTTGTATCGTCCGTTTCCTGCCTTTATGGAATAGGAAATCCGGATGATTTTCATGATCACACCATCGAAATAAAAAAAGGTGACAAACTCAGCCGTAATGTTTTTCTGAGAAAGCTGGTTGACAGCATGTATGCCAGAAATGAAATCGAATTTAAGCAGGGTACCTTCAGGGTGAGGGGAGATACGGTGGATATTTTTCTTGCGTACTCCGATTATGCCTATAGGGTTTTGTTCTGGGGTGACGAGATCGACAGCCTTCAGACCATCGATCCACTTAGCGGAAGCACCCTGGAAAATCATGACAATGTCGTAATTTTTCCTGCGAACATTTTTATTACTGCCAAACACAGGTTAAAAACTGCCATTGAAGAGATCCAGGACGACATGATGCGCCAGGTGACTTTCTTCAGAGAAATTGGTAAGTTTTATGAGGCCAAACGCATCGAAGAAAGGGTTACCTATGATCTTGAGATGATACGTGAGCTTGGTTACTGCCCCGGCATTGAAAACTACTCGAGGTATTTTGACGGCAGAATGCCCGGAACCCGTCCGTTCTGTCTGATCGACTATTTTCCCGAGGATTTTGTCATGGTAATTGATGAAAGCCATGTTACCATTCCCCAGATCAGGGCGATGCATGGCGGTGATCATTCACGGAAACAGACACTGGTGGAATTTGGATTCCGGCTACCGGCTGCCATTGATAACCGTCCGCTGAAATTCGAGGAGTTCGAATCGCTTACGCCACAGACGATCTATGTTTCTGCAACGCCAGGTGACTACGAACTTGAACGGTCGGGCGGCATTCTCGTTGAACAGGTTATCAGACCCACAGGATTGCTGGATCCAGAGATTGAGGTCAGGCCCAGCCTGAACCAGATCGATCATCTGATCGGGGAGATACGCAAGCGGGTTATACTGAATGAGCGCATACTCGTTACTACGCTTACGAAAAGAATGGCAGAAGAACTGACCACCTACCTGGTGAGGATGAATATCAAAACACGTTATATCCATTCTGACATCGATACGCTCGAACGGGTTGAGATCATGGACGGCCTTAGGAAAGGTAGCTTTGATGTACTTGTTGGTGTCAATCTCCTCAGGGAAGGTCTTGATCTGCCCGAAGTATCACTTGTTGCCATCCTGGACGCCGACAAGGAAGGCTTTCTGCGGTCGGAACGTTCACTCACTCAGACATCCGGCAGGGCAGCACGTCATCTTAAAGGCAGGGTGATCATGTACGCTGACAAGATCACGGGATCTATGCAGAGGACCATTGATGAGACGAATCGCAGGCGGGAGAAGCAGCTGCATTATAATGAAGAAAACAATATTACACCTAAGCAGATCATTGGATCTGGCAGGTCGTTGCTGCGTGAAATGATGAAAGACCGGCAGGACAAAAAATCCTATTACACGGAGCCGGTGGGGTTAAATTTGGCCGCTGATCCGGTTGTTCAGTATATGGATAGTGATGCACTACGTAAGACCATCGACAAAACACGCAAATCCATGGAGAAGGCAGCACAGAAACTTGACTTCATTGAAGCCGCCAAATTACGTGACGAGATGTATGAACTCGAAAAGATCCTTCAGAGCCGCGAAGACAGCGGATTATGAAGCAGATAATTCAATACATGCTTTGATGAAATTAAGCAGGCAGGCGTTTTGAGGAGGAGAAAGCAGACCTTCATTTACCCCCCGTAGAGGTATCTTTTTATTTTGTTTGTCGGCGTTTTTTCAAACGGAACCGTCTGAAGTACAACGGCCTGTATCCGTGAGAAGCGGTTAAGTCGTTGATTTACAAAAAGCTGTATCTCAATCAGTGCCTCATCAATGGAATCCTGGGTTACACGGATCAGTTTTTCATTCACCCTGATGATTTTTTCTTCGAGCTCGTGAATATTCAGATTCACCATCGCTACCAATTTGCCTCCTTTTTGAACTACGAGGGTTTCTTCGATACCTTCGATGCTATTGAAGACTGCCTCGATTTCTTCAGGGTAAATATTTTCCCCGTTGGTGCCCAGGATTACGTTTTTTATCCTTCCCCGTATAGTGATATACCCATCTTTGTCGATGGTCGCAAGGTCACCGGTGCATAACCATCCGTCGCTGGTAAATATTTCAGCCGTGGCTTCAGGATTTTTATAATAACCTTTCATGATATTGGGCCCTTTGGCAAGGATTTCGCCTTCACCGGTTACAGGATCGGGGTTCAAGATCCTGATTTCGACGCCGCTGAGTGCTTTTCCTGTTGACTGCCATCTTGTTTCAGACGGAGGTGAACCGGCGAGGAGAGGGCTGGTTTCTGTAAGTCCGTACCCAATGGCATAGGGGAAACGGGCCTCCCTGAGGTAAGTTTCGATCGTTGGATCCAGCTTGGATCCGCCGATGCCGAAAAATCTCAGTTTTCCCCCAAATGTTTTCATGAGTTTCTTACCCGCCATCCTGTTAAGCAGGATTCGTGTTGGTCTGAAACGGAACATAGCCTTCGTTACGGCATTCCCGGTGAGTTTTGGAAGAACCTGTTTCCTGTAAAGTTTTTCTATAATCATCGGTACCGACAGCATGGTGCTCGGCTTCACAACAGATAATGCATTGACCAGAATCGTTGGTGTAGGTTGCTTATCGAGATAGTGAACACTTGCTCCAGCATGCAGGGGAAGAAGAAATCCCAGACTGTTCTCATAGGTGTGCGACATGGGGAGGATGGACAGGAATCGGTCGTGCTCATTGACGTCCTGGATGGTCAGCGACTGTTTTGCCATCCAGGCGAGGTTACGGTGCGTGAGCATCACACCTTTTGAAGAGCCGGTGGTTCCGGAGGTATAGATCAGAGATGCGGTATCCTCCTCTGAAACCGAACATTCGGGCAGTCCAGAAGGGGTCCGGGATATTTCACTGGTGGCATGGGGAAGGCGCTCGGATGTACTCATGTCATCGAGTAGGATCACGGGCATACCAAATTTTTCAATCTCCTTTTTGAGGCGCAACGATTGTTTCCGGGAAATAAAAAGTAGTTTACAATCCGAGTGGTTAAGTATGGTTTGGATTTCAGAAGGATGGAATTCCGGAAGGACAGGAACTGTCACGCCGCCGGTAAACATCACGGAAAGGTATGCAATTCCCCAGTTTGGCATATTTTCACCAATGATGGCTACTTTGTCATTCTTTCCAATACCGAAACATGCCAGAAGGTCCGTAGTTTCGCCTATTTTTACAGCCAGTTCAGCATACGTCATTCCATCTCCACCGGCAAATGTAAGAGCTAGGTTCCTACTGTATTTTTTGACTGATTCTGTGATCAGGGAGCAAATGGTCAGGTTGTTCATTTGTATAAATTACACATCCTGTTCAAAAACTTCCGCAGGATTTTTTTTCGAAGATAAAACAAAAAACAATAAAAAGGGGCTGATTTGCAGCCCCTTTATTAAATAAGGATCAATTCGTTACATTGTCTTATCCAAGATAGGTTTTAAGCAGTTTACTCCTTGAAGTATGGCGAAGTCTACGAATGGCCTTTTCCTTAATCTGACGGACACGTTCACGTGTAAGCCCAAATCTCTCTCCAATTTCTTCAAGGGTCATTTCCTGAATACCAATTCCAAAAAAAAGTCTGATAATATCTCTTTCCCTTTCTGTGAGGGTAGCAAGTGCCCTGTCAATTTCTTTTGAAAGAGACTCTTTCATAAGTAATTTATCTGCATTCGGAGAATCATTGTTGATCAGAACATCCAGAAGGCTGTTGTCTTCTCCCTCCACGAATGGGGCGTCAACGGAAACATGTCTTCCCGACACCTTAAGGGTATCAGCTACTTTTTCCTTTGGCAGATCGAGAGCATCAGCCAGTTCTTCCGGTGTTGGAGTCCGTTCATTTTCCTGCTCAAACTTGGAAAACGCCTTGTTTATTTTATTTAATGAACCTACCTGGTTCAAAGGAAGGCGTACGATCCTCGATTGTTCAGCCAGAGCCTGTAAAATGGACTGACGGATCCACCAAACGGCATAAGAAATAAACTTAAAACCCCTCGTTTCATCAAATTTCTCGGCAGCTTTTATTAATCCAAGATTCCCTTCATTAATGAGGTCAGGAAGACTAAGTCCCTGATTTTGGTATTGTTTAGCTACTGATACAACAAAACGTAGGTTTGCTCGCGTAAGTTTTTCCAAAGCCAGGCGATCTCCTTTCTTAATTCTTTGCGCCAGCTCTACTTCTTCTTCAACGGTTATTAACTCCTCTTTTCCAATCTCCTGCAAATACTTGTCTAAAGATGCGCTTTCCCTGTTGGTAATTGATTTTGTGATCTTTAATTGTCTCATTATTTCTCCCAAAAAAATTTGCTGCGAATTTAGATTATTTTAAGATACAATTCAACTTTATTTGATAAATGCTTAACACAAAAAAGACTTGCACATGCAAGTCTTTTCTGCAAAAGAGTTTTACATTGTGCGCTAATTTCATTATAAGCCGAATGCATAGTAGGCAATCATACCATCGGGATAGATTCCTTCGATGTACACTCCGCCCTTAATGCCGCCAAGAACATTCTTAATATCCTCAACGGTTTTTACGGGTTTGTTATTGATCTGAGTGATGACAAATCCTTCGCGGACACCTGCTTTTAGTAATTTTCCTGCGGTCAGCGAGGTGATTTTCACACCGTGGTCAATGCCCAACTTCTTCATATCTTCCTTGCTGACAGGCTCAAAGCTGCCCCCGAGGAGATTGAGAGATTCACTTTTCTTGACTACGTTCGTATTCCCTTCCCTGTTACGCAACGTAACGTCAAAATGTTTCTCTTTGCCGTCACGTATAACTGAAATACCAACGTTATCATTTGGTCTAAAGCGACTTATTTGCTCCTGTAACTCTGAAACATTATTCACCGGGACATTGTTCACTGACATGATAACATCTCCCTTCTTTATCCCTGCAGATTTCGCGGAACCCTCTTCTGTAATGCTGTTTATATAAACGCCATTGGTATTATTTAAATTGTTTTCATTCGCCAGTTCCTGCGTCACATCCTGAATGGTTACACCCAGAAATGCTCGCTGGACGATGCCGTATTCCATCAGATCACCCACGACTTTTTTAACAATACTGACCGGGATAGCAAATGAATTGCCGGAATAGGCCCCTGTACGTGAGGCGATAGCCGTGTTGATTCCCACCAGGTTTCCCTGGGTATCAACAAGTGCACCTCCGCTGTTTCCCGGATTCACGGCAGCGTCGGTCTGCAGAAAAGATTCAATGGCAAACTGGCCGCGCAGAATATCAATATTTCTTGCCTTGGCGGAAATAATACCGGCTGTAACCGTTGAAGTCAGGTTGTAGGGATTCCCCACAGCCAGCACCCACTGGCCGAGTTTGAGATCATCAGGATTTCCGTATGTCAGGTATGGAAGGTTCTTGGCGTCTATCTTTAATAGTGCCAGATCAGTACTCGGATCGGTTCCGATCACCTTTGCAGAAAATGAACGCCGGTCATTCAGAACCACTTCAATTTCATCCATCTGATCCACAACGTGATTGTTTGTAATGATGTAACCATCATCTGAAATGATTACCCCTGATCCAAATGCCATAACCGGTTGAGGTTGTGCATTTCCCCTGTCGCCGAAGAAAAAATCATATAATGGGTTGTCTGAATAATTGTTGTCTCTCATCGATTTTACTTTCACATGCACAACAGCGTGGACAGCCTTTTCAGCGGCATAAGTGAGGTCCACCGACCCTTCGTTTGCACCTGAGGATTCAGGAAGGTTGGTATATAGCATGCTTTGTTTTCCGTTTACGTCAACTAATTTTTGTTCGGGCTGAAAAAACTGTGAATAAGCCCAAACTGCTGCTACAGCTGCAACAACGGCAATGGTGAGTGTCCCAAGAAATCTTTTTGTTTTCATAACAATACTGTTTAATTTTCTAACTTTAACAAGAAATTATCAGGTTGGCAGTATTCAAATACTATGCCCTGATAGTTTCTTAAAATGTGAAATATATGCCTATAACGCTTATGTAATCAAAGTGTTGCAGGGTTTTTGTGAATTAACCTTTTTTAACAGAAACTGACGATGATTGTACCCTTTGAAAAATATCACGGTGCAGGTAATGATTTTGTGATGATAGATTCCCGTGAGATCAGTGAGTCGCTATTTACCCTTGATAAGGTGAAATTTCTGTGTGACAGGCATTTTGGTATTGGGGCAGACGGACTCATCCTGCTGTTGTATGATGATACTATGGATTTCCGTATGTCGTATTTCAATGCTGACGGCCGTGAAGGAACTATGTGTGGCAATGGCGGACGCTGCATTACTGCCTTTGCCTCTTCAAAGGGAATTATCGGTAACAGTACCAGGTTCATAGGTATCGACGGCATTCATGAAGCCATCATAAACCCAGATAATACGGTTAGTTTACATATGATCGATGTGACGGAGGTCAAAAAGCTCAGCGATGGATACCTTCTGAATACAGGCTCCAAACATTTTGTAACCTACCGCGACAATGTGGCCGATATAAATGTTTTCGAAGAAGGCCGTCAGATGCGTTATCAACCACGTTTTGGTGCCGATGGTGCCAATATTAATTTCATTCAAAACGGCAATGATAACGAGCTGTATATCAGGACTTACGAACGAGGAGTGGAGAATGAGACACTGGCTTGTGGTACCGGCGCTGTGGCGTCTGCCATTAGTGCATCCCTGCATTCAGGTACTGACAAAACTTCCTGTATTCTGAATGCCCGGGGAGGCAGACTTACTGTCAGGTTTGTGCCCAGAGACAATGGCTCATTCACAGATGTCTGGCTGGAAGGACCGGTAAAATATGTGTTCGACGGTGAAATAGATATCTGATACAGGTGGAATTTGCGACAAATTTAACGGAACTATTCTTCTTGTCTAATACTGAATGGTAATCTTTGCCTGGAAGCTCTTTGTAGATAAAATTTCCCGAATTGCTGAATTTCCTCCTTTATTCCTATCTGCCTGATCAAAAGTACATATACAACTAAAAATACGTCGGACTACAATTGCCGGCAGGTGTGATAGTGGATGACCTTATATTTCCCGCCGTCATCAACACCATTAACCTGGCATGCTTTTTTTGCAGTCATTTCGTCAACCTAAAAACAATAAATTGAGAGTTTTTGTTATACCTCTTATTCATACAGGATCTTCCGGCAGTCAGATCCAAAAAAATATGAGCTATGAGCATAATAAAGGTAGTCATTGAAGATGGATGTACCGCATGCGGACTCTGTTCGGATATCTGTCCTGAGGTTTTTGAACTGCAGGATGAAGCGGTAGTTATTGAAGGAGCCGATTTGAGTAAATATACGGAGGAGATCAAGGAAGCCGCCGAAAGTTGTCCGGTTGAGGTAATCACGTATAAGGAAGCGTGATTTTTTCTGATCTTGCGTTCTGTGAAATTCACGCTGCAGGGATGTTCATCTCTGAAAACTTTTTTAGCATAATTCATAGAGTTTACCTTCTCTGCGCTCGATAAGAAATACCTTGTGGAAATCTGTGCCCGGAAGTTTGAAAAGTTCTTCCTGAGCAGTCTCTACTTCGTGTCCGTTATGCAAGGTATCCACGATAAGCAGCAACCAGTAAAATCTCAGCATTTTTTTCTGGTAAAGCCTCAGTTTTTCTTCCTTATGCTTGATGGTGTCCCTGATCATCACAGGGTTGAGTTCAGACATTGTATAGGGTTCTGCATCCGACCAATCCGATTCCTTGAGGCCCCGGAAGCTGAAGACAGTCATGGATTCAAGAAGATCATCAAGTTCAGGTACAGTGAAATGAATGTGAAAGCTTTCATTCCTTTTCTTACCTTCAGTTTTATGCAAAATTGTTTTTGTTAAAACGCCTACGGCTGGCAGGATTTCTCTCTTTTTTAATCTGTGACCTTTCTTAAAATACAGAGAAACAATCAGCCTTGTATCACTGCTAGACTCGAAATTGATTTGTGAATGCCATATTAGCAACTGTCTGATCCTGTTCTCAGCTGAATCGGAGGAGACTTTTTCAGCATGGCCCCTGTCCATTACATGGGTGATCTCAATGCCTAGTGTATTCCCGGGTCCGTCTTTTACAATAAAATCGGGTGACTCGGCACGGATCAGCTTACCTGGTGGAAATTTGGGATACAGGAACCGGAACAGTTCAATACTATTACGTTCATCAAAATATTTTTCCATCACAGTCTTTTCACATTGTGCTGAATTCCGTTATCCGGAATCAGGATACTGATTCCGGAAACGAACTCTGCAAGATAATACGAAATACCACAAATCATCCCTCTGATCTGGATGAATTTACGAGGTGGCATGTGAAGGACTGTCTGAAAGTGCTTGACAGCATTATTTTACGACGAAACGTTATGCTGAATGCCGTGTCGATATTTTAAATGGCATGTACAAGGGACAAATGCTGATCAGGCTGGTCAGAACGAGGACACCGGCAAGAATAAGCAGAATGATGCCCAAAATGCCGTTCACAATACCTGTAAAATAAAGGACTACGAGGATCGCAGCGAGTAGATAACGGATAACCTTGTCGGTTGAGCCTACATTTTTTTTCATGGTTTCAAACATTTAATGATGGGTACTTGATATGAATTATTTAATACAAAGGTAGGGGATGGTCGCAGGATTATTCGGTGACTTGGGTCACACAGGCTAAATTATTTCTATTCCCGCTGCACTTTGGCGTATAATGCCCTGGTTCTCCAGTTTTTTAAGGATCCTTGAAATTACTTCCCGGGCAGTTCCAAGGCTTTCGGCTATTTGTTTATGCGTGAGGTGAAGGGTCTGTTCACCGGTGACACCGCGTCTGCGCATGAGGAAATCGAGGACACGTTCATCCAGAGAATCGAAGAGGAGATGATTGATTGTGTCGATAAGGTCGGTATATCTTATGTTAAATTGACTGTAGAAGAGAAGGTTCAGGCGGGGGAAGCGTGTGATCCATTCATTGATCATGGTTGCCGGCAGCAGCAACGCACTCGTTGCAGTCTCGGCAGTGGCGTCAACCCTGCCGGGTTCATTTTTCAGCACGGCAGAAAATGACATGATGCAACTTTCGGATGGCAGGATATAATAAAGTAAGAGTTCCTTTTCCGAATTGCTGGTGAATACTTTGATAAGTCCATCCAGAACAATAGGCACAACCTTTACGTACCGGCCGGCGGTAAGAACTATGTCACCCTGACTGAAGTCCATAATTTTACCATGAAGGATCATTTCATCCAACAGGTCCTCACCAAGAAAATTTAGTTTCCGCCGTACTTTATCCATTTTGGCTTTCCTGTGAACAGATCAAGTCCCGGGGTGTATATCCAGACACCAGCATGGTCATCCGTAGTTCTTTTTCATCATGAGCTGGCAGGAGCGGATATCCTTCTCCAGAAGCTGGAGATTACGCCGATATACGTCAGTAGGCTTACCAAGGGCCTCCATTTCCCTGATTATATTATTGGTCATCACCATCTTCTTTCGTGATTCATAAATTCTAACCAGGAGGTTTTTAAAATTGGGTCTATTTTTAATCATATTGGAGGGTTTAAATTTGTATATAAAGTTACATACCACTCTGATTAAGTTATCGTTCACAACTGTTACAGTTATTAACAACCTGGGATTTTTTTCATTATCCCGCCTGCGTTTTTCATTCTCCAAATATTTATAGGGGTAGTTCATCAGGGCAGAATGGAAGAAATAGAGGGCGATACGTCGTCACATACTTATATTAGCTATTCAAAATCAGTATGTTACATCCATTTTACCTGTACGGATAAGATATTGTCAGGAAAAGGGAAAATTTGCCTCCAGACACTTCCGTAACCAACCCCATATTCAGTTTAACGTAATGCAGGGCAATTGGTTGACGATTTATGGCACGAAAAATTTATGTTGTACAATAGTACTGTAGGGGGCTGACTCAAAAGTATGGTTTCATAAGATCAAAATTTCTACATTTGAGACAGCCTCCTATAAAAAAACAAAATAGGCAACATCCCCAACCCATTAGTAATTCTTCTGAGGTTTGTAGATCTACCTATGCTGGAGCTTCGGTAGACACGGTTGTTGAATTGAAGATTGAGCTAGAGAACCTTATCTTATCCATGGGCAAAACCATGGCTATCGTTGGTGAATGCCTCCGGCATGGAAGAAGGGGTTCTACAAACACCTCTCACGCTCTCTCCATCACTTCCTAACTTCCTAACTTCCTAACTTCCTAACTCCCCCTCAAACCTTAATAAAGATCTTTTTCCGGTACAAAAAATACAGAAACAGCCAGCTGACCAGGAAGTAGGCGAGGGCATTCCAGAAGGGTTGATTGCTTTCGGGTGCAAATTTGATGAGACCACTGAAGAAATACCGGGATGTGACGGAAAAACCGATCATGCCGGCCTGGGCCATGTAAATGGTGATTGGATTCAGCCCGATTACGACAAAGGGAAAAGCCCAGCTCCTGAATTGCCATATATCCATGATGAGGTAAAATACGGATAGAAAGAGAAGGCTGAAACCGGCGGTAATAAATACAAAGGAACTGGTCCACAGGTTTTTATTGATAGGGAGCACTAAATTCCACAGTTGTGAGAGCAGTATCAGAAGAATGCCTGATCCTGCCATGATCCAGAATTTCTGCGTAGCAGAAAGTGATACTTTTTTGATCATCAGGAGATAGCCGGTCATCATACCCAAAAGTGCGGTAGACACGGCAGGAATCGTTGACAGGATGCCTTCGGGGTCGTGCACGCCAAGGAACAGTCTTCCCGGTAGAAGTAATCTGTCGACGTAACCCACAATGCTGCCGTCAACGGTCAGGACGCCTGCACCATAGCCCGGAACAGGCACAAGGGTCAGGACAGCCCAGTATACCAGCAGGATAACCCCACACCAGATCGCCTGCCATCTGATATTCGCGTTCATAACAATGAGGGCGGCGAACATCCATCCCAAACCAATGCGAGCCAGCACACTGGCATATCTCAGGTTTGCAAAATCAAATTGGAGCAGGCCATTGTAAACGACCCCGAGGAATACAAGGATCAGACCCCTGGTAATGATATGTTTGTAAATCTGCCCGTTGGTTTGTTTGTTAACCCGGCGTTTACTTAGTGAGAAAGGAAATGTAACGCCGGCAATAAACAGGAACAGCGGGAAGATCATATCGAAGAAGTGAAATCCATTCCATTGCACATGTTCGGTCTGGACATCCAGCCATCCGATAAATCCGGTATCGTGAACCTTTGCAAGGGCATGGACCATCATGGCACCACCGGCGATCCAGAACATATCAAATCCCCTGAGCGCATCGAGTGAGGCCAGGCGGTCGGTAGATTTTGTTTTCATTAGTTGGAAGTATTATTAGTTGGGACTACTTATTTTTTGGTGTTTAGATTTTCGGAGTCTGGTTTGTGATATATGCATAGTTAACATTCCAATCTGAAAATTATTTTTCCATGGAAATGACCTTATACTATCCGCCCACACAAAGGAGATCTTGCGTCATTAATATGATTTAAATATAAATAAAAATTTAGTTCAATAAAAATCGATAGAATCACGTACCAAAAATCCGGAATCATTTTAAATCGATAAGTACATCCTTATTCCGGTCAAGCTCAACCATCTTTTCCTGACCTTCAACGGATACTTTATATGGAGAGGAATCCGTTTTGGTCGTACCGGAAACCGCGTATTCCGGCAATTCAGCCGATACCTCCCCGTTTTGATCCGTTGAAGTCTGCAGTGCAATATTCCCGGCTTTGTCATGTATCGTCACAGCAGTACTTTTCAATAACCTGCCCTGATTATCACGGAATTTCAGATTTAATGTCCAGTATACGGTGTAACTGTGATTTTGCTGTGTGGCATCGATGGCAAACCTGCCTCCCTTCACCTCATTGGAGCGGAAAGCGACATTCTCAGCCACGCATTCATCACAAGTATCGAATCCCATGGTGAAGGTATGATCCGTTGCAGCTCCGAAGGGGATGATGACGTTGTTATGCAGGTTGGAATTCGATGCCCCTCCATAGACAGTTGCAATCCAGGCAGCCGGTACATTGGTGGTTATTTTGTTGTTGTAGAACTCTCCACCGAAGTATTCCGGACCTCCGCAGATATACAGGGCGGCAGTTCTGACTTTAGAATCGGGTTCCACCTTGTTAACGAAGAATTCATTGTCGTAGACATAATTTTCACCGCCTCGTGCGCTGTAGAAGATTCCCCATGACATGGGGATGAAGCTTTGCGGCTCGGCATAATTCCGGGCTGTAATGTAAATTTTGTTGCCATGTATCCTGCTGCCAATAGAGGCTTGGGGCGATCCCGGTACAGCATGATAGTCGCCTAGACGTATGGCTGCAGTGCTGTATTCCTCCCGTCCGTATTCGCAGGTGGGGGGTGATGTTTCAATTTTAAAAATATTATCAGCAACCTCGGTGTACCGTGACACATAGATCCCAGATCCCTGTTTGGGTTCGAACACATTGTTGTAGATCCTGGAACTGTCGCCTGTGCCCATAATGCTGTAATGGTTCGTGACAGTCTGGTTATTGACGAAATGATTGTCATGTACAAGGGAGTATTTGCCTTTTACCGACAGGCAGCCTTCACCACCGTTGAATTCGCAATTGGCAATTTCAGTGGCATTGTCACCCCTGATGATCACAGAACATAAACCAACGTGCCGCTGAATAAGAAATGGCATATCGACATCAAAACGACAGTTGCTGATATCGGCATAAGGTATATCGGCAGCGCCACAGCTGATGCCGGTCGTTTTAATATTTACATTATCGAGGATAATTTTTACATCATTTGCCGACGACTGGATACCCCATGACTCTATTCCTGCAACACCATTTTCGATGGTTCCGTCTTTAATGGTGATTGTACCCGCACCACTGAGCTGTGGTATACCTTTCAAAGGCTTTCCGGTTTTCATGTCACCGGTATAGTCATAAAATGAGGGAATAGTCGGGGGACGTGTTTCTGCGAAGACATGATCGTAACTTGCCAGGGGAACGGTTTTTTCGATAATACTGATGCCTACGTCCATGGCAGGCCGGATATCGATTTCGTCCACGAGACAGTCTGTGTCAGCCTTTATTCTGACCCTGTATTTACCCGCTGGCAGCCCCGTCAACTGGGCATATACAAAACCTCCGCCCAATCTAGGCCTCTTTCTCAATACCGGGCAGCTTTGTTTCACACCATCGCTGTATTCCGTCATACACTTCACTTCCCGGCCCTTATCATCTTCCACATAAACACTGATATACATTTCATCCCGCGGGTACCTCTTCATATCGTGCCAGTAGTGTCCGGTGATCCCGCACATAGCAAAGTACGATCTGTTGGCCACAGGAAGATAAACATAGGGTGAGGTGATCTCATCCCCCGCCTTCATACTCATCAGCTTCTTCCCAAGGAAAACATGTACATCTGCGGTATTAACAAGTCTGGCTCCTGGTGCTTTTGAAACATTCCATCCTTCCAGACCTTCTTCAAAACCTGAATTCGGGATATGTTGATAATTCGCATCCGCATACCTGATGGTGTAACCATTCAGATCGAGCGTGACATCCTTACCAAGGAAGATGGTGCTTCTTTCACTCGTGATGTCATTGGTCAGAACATAGGTTGCTCCCGCTTTCGAATAACTTCCGGCTTTTTTTACCGCAATCTCATTCCCTCTGACTTCATGGTGCTCAACACCATGATACTGTGAGAAACCTGTCAGTGCGGGATTCAACAGTAAAGCCAGGATCATTATATGTTTCATTTTCATATTTATTAATCATTATCCATTATCGCTCCCCCAGCCATGCAGCATTAAAGCGTGCAAAGGAGAGGTTTTGATAATATTCAACGAAATCATTGTTGCAGTGTCCGGTTTCATAAATTATTCCTACACTACCGTCGGGAAGGACAGTAAGACAAGAATAGGCGCCGGTACCTTTTTTAACCAGCCTGGCGACCGGCCATGTTTTTCCTTCATCATAGCTCATTCTGACAGTGATATCATACCTGTAGCTCGTATCTGCCGGATTCGAAAAAAGGAGTCGGTTTTTGTCGGACCCCTGATCCTTCCTGGTATACCTGATAAGGCTGGCCTGGCAGCCACCCCATAATTTGGAATCCGTAAGGGTTGTATCCTTCATGGGCTGTCCCCAGGTCTGCCCGCCATCATGGCTGATCGTGATGGTGCGATATGGATATCCCCTGGTGTTAAGCATCAGGGAACCGTCGGTGAGTTCAACTACCTGGCATTCGTTGAGCGGAGCGCTGGTCTTCTCTCCAGCCGTCCAGGTCTTCCCGCGGTTGTCGCTGAATATCACACCATCATATACAGGGACGACCATTCTGCCGGATTTCATCTGGATGCCGATTCCCGGGCCCAATGCGATATTTCCGACCGCACCAGTAATATTTACCGGCTTTGTCCAGCTTTGACCTTCGTCCGTGCTTTTCATGATCCAAACCTGGGTTACACCTTTTCCCTCGTTTTCCGCTTCACCATATTTGGGATAACGGTTTACGAGTAAAAATATCGTACCATTGGAGGCGTCGATGACGGGCACCGGGTTCATATATGCATCGCCATTTTTACTGTGGATAAGTATCTGCATCGCTTCCCAGGTCATGTTTCTTTCCTTCGAACGGCGTTCCGAAACCCGGGGAACCTCACGTTGAGGAACTGGCATGGGCCCCGCATTGTTAAGGCTGCGTTTCATGACAAGATGCGTCGGGGAACCGTCACGATAATTTTCAATCCTTCCTTCACAAAATGCCAGAACAGTGCCTTGTGACGTACAGATCAGGGAAGGGATTCGGTATGTATTGATGCCGTCCTGGCCGCCTACAAAAAGTTCGGTCTCAATAAACACCGGGATCTTTTCAGCTTCTCCCTCTGTCTGTATTTGCGCAAAAGATCTGACAGAAGGGACTAAAACCAACATGAGTACAATGAAGATCTTCATTGTTTGCTGCGATGCAATAACCCAGTTCCTCTTCTGACAGATACTCATACCATCGTACTTTTTCGTCTGACAAGGGAAATGGCAAAAGGTAGCATCAGTAAAACCGGGAGGACCCATATCGCTGCATAAGAGAAGCCTTCAAACCAGTTTTCAACTGAATATACATAAAGTTTCTTACCGAAAATGTCGACAAGAATATCGGGAGTATAGGGATCGACGGCATCCGTATAGTATAATTGAGACATATCTTTGTATGCATTCCTGACGAGCTCAGGATTCGCCGAGATAGCAGCCGTGTCATAAGGTACCACAATCCCGAAGTCCGGATCGAGTAGATATGTGGCCGTATCGTTAAGCTCAGCTCTGACAACCACATGATGACCGCCAACATCAAGTAATTCAGCTTTTATGCCGTTTTTCAGAAGCACTCCTTTAACAATGGTGGAATGCGTGGAACAAAGTCCGACACCTCTCTCGAGGTTCTTTTTATAATTGCTGAATTCATATTTGCGGTATCTGTGAGGATTGATGTAGGATGAAGCCCAAAGCAGGTAGTTTTCCCATACCGGTACGCGCTCATGGTATTTCTCGATACCCTCATTCTTCCAGTAATGAGCGAATCCTTTGCTTACCACCAGGGTGATTCGCTTTCCGAAATCAATATTGGATTCATGATCCATCTTTTTCAGCATCCCCTTAATTTCCGGGTATTTGATGGTAACATCACCGACCCGGTTATGTAGCGTATTTTCCAGGGTATAGATTTCAGGGTTTCGCATGGTTTTAAACAAACCGTAAATATTGATGACAAGCAAAAGCAGTCCGATGAAAAACAGGATTCTGATAAAAATTTTCATGTTTTTACGTATTTGATTTAACATTTCTTAATTGGCTTCCGGCTTTACCTGTCTGGTAATATAGGACACGAAACCCGGTTGTTTGTTTATCTTTTCCAACAAATGACCTACATTCTTTAGCTTTCTGATTCCTGCAAATTGTCACCTCATGAAATGAGAGTGAGCCAGTACCTGTAAAATGCTCCGGCATCTGAGGCTGAGCTGCCGGCTATAAAAATGCGGTTATCTACTCTCCAAACCACAGGGTTTGTTCCGGCACGCAGCAAAATCTCTGCATTCCTGTTAAGCTCATAAATATCCAGTGATGTTAATTCGACATCTTGTCCGGCAACCTGAATTTTGACCGGCCTGATCACCCTCCCTTTGAAAGATGTAATCCCGGTGATGGCTTTATCCGGATTGAAATGGTCGGCACCGTCAATAAAAAATACAATTTTTTGTTTCTGTCGGGACAATTTTGCCAGTTCGGCGGTTGAAAGTGCGCCGGCTTCCGCAAATACAACAGGATATTTATCCAGTTGTCCATGACTGATGTCGTTCAGTGTGAGAGGTTCAAAAGGATCGTAGTACAGAAACGTATCTGAAGAGGCAAAAAACAAAAAGTCGGTGAAATAATGATCCTGACCCTGCCTTTTGTCAACATCTCTCAGTGCCCTTACATTATAAGGGCGAATGGCCGCAAATGACGGGACTATGCTGGTGGTGTCATCGAACAATGACATCTGGAGTTCACCGGCCTTCTCCCATGCATCCGGGTGGACATTCGGGAAAGTGTAATGAGGACCATATCCCAGCCACATCGCTGCATCGGGATGAAACAGTTTATGCTGGGATATGATTTTCTCAATATCCTCAGCAGTGGGATGGACGAGAAATCCCATTTCAGGCAGATATTCATGCGCCTGCATCCAGGGGACCAGCCAGGTGTTATAACGCCTCGACAGACCGGCGATGTAATTCATATCCGAGGGAATGGTGTCTTTCTTATATCCTGATGGGGCCACCGGATAGGGATCGCAAAGTGTAATATCAAAAGCTTTTACCAGCATCTCAAGCCCTGTCCCGTCCTGATCATTCTGAACTGCAAAGACATTTGAGCGGGTAATATTCCGGTATGTGAGAACATTCGGGAGTTCGAGATCTATCAGCGTTTTTTTCACTTCAGATGCCAGGCTTGCACATGCCTTATGATAATTGAACAGCCAGCCGGCATATGCCAGCCTTCCAAACATATCGGGCCACGACTTCCCTCTGGGATAAACCTGTCCGGGATAATTTTCTTCAAATGTTTTTACAGCATCTTCAGAATAATCCCATAACGGATAGGAACAACCATCACTGTTCAGATGTCCTGTGACGTTCCAGCATTCATCTCCATAACATGCAGCAACGATAATATCATTGGGGAAGGTACCCCCGTTTGCATCCGACCAGTCCTTCACTTTCTCACGTACAGCATCTGCAACTGCCTCGCGGGTGGAAGCAGCAAAGGGGCTGGCATTGTCGCCAAACATCCAGTACTTGCGCGATCCCGAACTTGACCAGTACACTGCGAGAACAACATGGTCCAGGTCACCGGTAACGTCGGTCAGATCAAATTCCATACTCCAGTGGTAATCATCCATCCTTGTTGTAAGAGCTGGGATGATGGTAAGGTGTGCCTGTCCGTCAAAATCAGCTTGCTTGACAATCACCTCAGCTCTCACAGGATCCTTCATTCCCGGAATATAATGGCCCAGGTTTTCACCATAACAGTTGATCTTATCGTATATGGGGTTTTCGATGACGATTTTTTGTGGCTCCGGGGAGAATGCAAACCTGAAACGGTCAATAGCTTTCCCCTGGTAAGCCCCGGCCATCATTAATGCTCTTTTTACCTTTGTTGAGTCGATCCTGTAAGCCTGTTCAGTAATATCATTGATCTCCATCATGATCTTCATCCCATGCTTTCGGGCAGCAACCAGAATTTCCTTTGAAGCCCTGCCGGAAACAATCGCCTCCACACCATGATTCCTGAGATCGGTAAAATCCTCATCGTAATTTTTACAGACACTGTATGTTGTCCAGATCCTGGGGAAAGGGGGTATTCCCTGTTCCGTACTGCCAGTCCTATCTCTCCCTGTGCAGGATAACAGGAGTATTGAAAGGACAAACAGGCCGTATTTGTAGATTTTCATGGTTAAATTGCAGATATTTAGGGAACAAAAGGATGAGTACATAAGAAATAACAGTATACTAAAGATCACTTCTTATTTTGGTCAGATCAGGCATCCTTAAGACCTGCCAGTGTATTGACCGTTGAAAGGATAAATTCTTGATTGAAATTACATTCATATGGCATGGGCTTACATATTCTCCCCGTTTGTATCTTATCTCAGAAAAAGTGAATCCCTCTTTCGGTTATCCTGAAATGTCCGGTTCAGCATTGATTTCATATTTCACCAACGCAAAATCATAAATTAGTTTAGTTCCACAAAGAAGCAATAATACATAAATCCGAAACAAACTTCATAAGTTTTTGAAATATTCCTCCAAATGTATAATAATTTTATGAAGGTTAAATAGAAAAATTGATTGAAAAAACCTTTCGTTGCTTTATATTTGGTTATGGTTTTCAAATACAATTTAATCTGTTTCGGGAAGCCGGAATGCATCAATTAAATTTTAAGAACTTACGATCATGTTTGTGACATCTAAAATGCCGGCTTTGTCCTTCTTCATTGTTATTTTTCTTTCCTTGTTAAGCGTCAGTGCAGGCCGGTCAGTAAAAGTTCCAAATGAAGCCATCAATAGTCCTGCCAGTCAGATGGAACGCCAGGCTGAAATGAAATCCGGAGATGCCATTGTCAGCTTTGATGTTGCGGATTCGACGTGGACGCTGGGTACGAAGGCGATGACACAGGTATTGCAAATTGAAGATGGGCATTATTATTTGAAAGCGTTAACCAATAATTTCACAGGCACTGATTTTATTGGAACAGCAATCTCCGATGAATTCAGATTCGTACTAAATAACCAGCTGTTCGCGGGTTCAAGGGGCAATTATGAACTCGTTTCATTTACCGCGGGTAAGCTGCCGGTACCTGCAAGCCTGCCAGGCATCGATCCCGGTGTTTTTCTGGAAATAACCCTGCATAACTCCAAATTCACGATTGTTCTGAATTATCAGGTATATGCCAGTTCCCCTAATACTCCGATGGGCATGATCAGAAAAATTTATACTGTGACCAATACTTCCGGTTCAGCTATTCAGATGAATGAAATATCCATGATCCAAATGGATATAGATGATAAGGTAGCAGCCGGCCTTAGGGTGCATTACTGGCAGGGCGGCGGTGCGCATAAAAACTGTAATCACGAATTTGTGGATTCACTGGCCTATGCCAGCCATACCTTCCATTCTGATGCCGGGGCAAATGATTACCGTGTAGACGACAACTATAACGGATCTTCTTCCTTCCATCCCTATTTTGTACTTCAGCACGATTCAGGGGAAGGCCTGTTTTTCGGCTTTAACTACCTCGGACCGTGGTCGGTAAAGATTTGGTCGGACAACCGTTTTCCGCCTGCGGAGACTGTAAAATCATGGGGCTTGATTTTACAAAACAGGAAATATCTTTACCTCAATTCCGAACTTGAGAATCATATTCAGATCCTGAAACCGGGAGAATCTTTTGAAGCGCCCAACAGCTTTACCGGTGTGTATAAAGGGGACATGGACAATGCAAACGAACAACTTCAATATTGGCAGGCTGCTTACAAATGGGATTATACCCGGGAAAAGTACCTTTTCGGCGGAAACATGTGGAATGGCGATTGGAATAACAGATCAGCAATGAACAAAACTGATCTGCATTTTCAACAGGTATTCGATATTGTGAACAAGGCCAGGAGCCTCGGTTTCACAATTGCCCATGAGGATGATTTCTGGTTTGACGACAGAGGCAGGGGAGTATGGGAGGGTGTTGACTGGAAACCTATTGTTGATTATGCCAGGATGTCGGGTATCAGCTTCAAGCTTTGGATGCCGCCAAATCATTTTGCAAAGAACACACCGAACGATCTGAACCAGAAAGACTGGCATCTCGATCCCGAAATGTCACCGGGAATTACCCTTTGGTACGGCTACGGTTATTGCATGGGAGAGGATGACGTGGTTGAATACCAGAAGAACTTTCTGCTCGAACGCCAGAAAAGGTACGGGACCTACATCAATCGTTTTGACGGCTGGGTGGAAGCACCCTGTTATTCGACAGAACATGATCATATTCCCGGGCAGCCTTTTTATGCGCAATACAGGAATACGATCCGATTAATGAAAGAACTTAAGGAAGCAGATCCGGAGATGGGCATAGAAGGATGCAATTCGGGAGGTGAGTGGGCAAACTGGGATAAAAGCGAGTTCCTTGAATCACAGCAGGCTTCCGACGGCGGTGGAGAGGATGATTTTTACCATCTTAGCTATTTCTGGAGTGTCCCGAAAATGATGGGGATCGGTGCTTCCTCAAAAATAAAACCGGTAAGGGTGCCGGCTGTTCGGGCGAAAATGCTTATGCTTAAATATCTGAAGCAGAAGGATGTGGTCGGACGGTTTATGAACCTTTATCACCCGGCTGCCGAAAATGCTGCAACATCGCATTGTTTTATTGAACGGACCAACGCCGACCGTTCGAAATGTGTTATATCACAGGATGCATCGTCAGGGAATGACGTTACGGTTTATCCGAAATCACTCATTCCGGCAATGATGTATTCTGTAAAATTCAAATCGGCTGGCAGTGGCTATTCCAAAACGGGCACGGAACTGATGAAGGAGGGAATAACTTTCCGTGATACAACCGCAGCACAGCTGATCTTTTTTAATCTTGACGACTTTCCCGGCTCAGGAACTGACAAAACCAGTCCGACAGTCCCGTCTGTCATGTCGGTAAAAAAGGCAACATTTTGTGGTCATGCCGGCACAGCCGTGAAATGGACGGAAAGCAGGGATGACCGGATACTTGCGGGATACCAGGTGTACAGGGATGAAGGCCTGATCGATTTTGTGGCCATCGGCACGTTTTATTTCGACTTTTCAGAAGGAAACAGCACGAAGGCCCGGTATGATATAGTAGCTGTGGACGGGGATGGCAATACATCAGCAAAAAGATGAATTTGCCCGTCAGAGCCGAATGAGGTTATGGCATTAGTAGTACCGGATCCGTCGAAATACGTCCCCGGAAATCTTCATGTTTCAATTACGTCTTTATTTCTTCAAAAAGAACAGGTATAGATTATGAAAAAATTAAGCCTCATCGCTGTAGTACTTTTTGGTCTGTTTCAGATTGCAAAGTCCTCAAATGATATAGATACACTGAAGTCAAGGCTCCTTCAGGAATACATCGCTACGGCAGATACCGCCGGGATACAGGCTATTATCCGGAAGCAAGACTCTCACGGCAGTTGGGACGATCTGAACTATTCGGATACCGGCGTCGCAAGGTGGGAACCTGACCAGCATATCGGACGCCTGAGAAGGATGACTGAGCTTTACTCATCGAATTGGCTCTCCATTCCGCAAAATGAAGCCTTACTTCATAAAATCATCCTGGGATTAAGATACTGGTATGATATAAATCCACGCTGCCAAAACTGGTGGTATAATGATATAGGAAAACAATTAAGCCTTGGTCCGCTGGCAATCATGCTTGGTGACAAACTACCGGAAGACATTATGAATGAAATCATATCTGAACTGGCCGGTTCTTTTGGTGATTACACGGGACAGAATAAACTCTGGTTTTCTGAGCAAATGGTGTTGAAAGGCTGTTTGAGCAATGACCCGAAGATGCTGGAAAGTGGCGCCGAAGCCATTAAGTCCGGAATACAAATTTATACCACGGAAGGGATCATGCCCGACTATAGTTTCAGACAACATGGTGCGCAATTGTATTCCGGCGGCTATGGCATGGCTTTCCTTACCTCAGTAATAAAATGGGCATACCGGTTCCGCGGTCTTGACATAGCACTGAATGAAGAACAAATCGAAATCCTGAGGAATTTTATTTTACAGGGCAGTTTGCTGATGTTCCGGTATGACAATATGGATTTTCAGACCTGGGGCCGGGAAATTGCCAGAAAAAAGAATCAGGGGGGTTATCATTTCATGGCCGCACTTCTTCTTCAGGCCGCCGCCGTCGATACAGCTGAAAGTGAGGTGTATAACTCGCTGGCTAATACTTTTATGGGAGTGGAAAATGTCACATTGACCGGTGACAAGCACTTCTGGTGGACTGACTACCACGTACACCGGCGAAAAAATTATTTCTTCTCCATTCATATGAATTCTGAAAGAACATCCCTGACGGAAAGCGGAAACAATGAAAACCGCCGGGGCGGCTATCTCACTGATGGCGCTACGACGATCATGACAGCCGGGGACGAATATTTCAATATTTTCCCATCCTGGGACTGGAGCAGGATCCCGGGAGTTACCTGCCCGGACAGGGAAGTAGCACCTTCACCTCCACTCTGGGGTAAAATGCACGGCACAACAGAATTTGTCGGTGCTGTTTCCGACGGAAACTTTGGCGTTGCTGTCTATGACATGAACCACGACAGCACACAGGTCAAAAAATCATGGTTCATGTTTGACAGCGAAATCGTGTGCCTGGCAGCAGGAATAAAAAGCACGGCTTCAACGCGGATCTTTACAACATTAAACCAGACAAGAAGAAAGTCGAAAGTTTGGCTGAAGGAGCCCGGTAAGGGAGCTCGTGTAATGCAGCCCTATACAAATGAAACCGTCAGCAGTGAATGGATATGGCACGCAAATACAGGGTATTTTTTGCCCGATACATCTGAAATGAACATAAGCTGCCGGACCGTTGAGGGCGACTGGAGTGACATTGGTGCTTATCCCTCCGCAACATATGAAACCAACAATATCGTGGAAATTTCCAAATCCCAGGGCCTGAGGCCTGATGGTCAGTCGTTTGCATATATTCTTGTTCCCGGCATCTCACTGTCAGCATTCGCAAAATATGATCCGTCCGGTACAGAGATCATGGCAAATGACGAAAAATTGCAAATGGTGTTCAACAGGAACCTGAAGTTGTACGGCATCGTTCTTCATCAGCCGCAGACTGTTTATCTGAAAAACGGCATAACCGTATCATCAGATCATAGTTGTGTTCTTTTGATTGACAGCCGTGAACAGCGAAACATGATGCTTTCTGTGGCTGATCCGACACAAAAATTGCCGGCCCTGACCCTTGAGGTAAGAAACAAAAATCGTTTATTGTATGGAGAAGCATTGAAACTGCCAAATGGCAATGACAAAGGTAAATCAATGACTGTCATGATAAGGGTTGAAGAAGGAAATGAATGAGTCAGCAAAATGAACGCCTGAAATCTGGCTGGAATTGGAAATATTTAAAGCCTTAACAAATATAACTCTCAGCCTCCTGGAATTTTCACCAGACTATTCAACTCCTGAAAGTTTTAAAATTTTGTATACATTTTTTTGGCTTACTGTTTTATATGCTGAAACCCAATAGGATGCACCATCATACGTAACTCCGGTGATAGTATATCCTGGTAAGGTAAAACTTAATTCCGTCGTAAATGGATTAAAGCTGCATTTATGTAATGCGCCGTTCGCTGTGACATAAAGAAAGCCATTGTTAAATGTCATTCCCCGTAAAGAGGTGCTGATTTCGATTGAAGTAGTGATAGTATTTAAGGAAGTATTATATTTATATAAAGTCCTGTTAGTATTGCTGTAACACCATAGAAAGTTGTCATCACGGGCAATACTATAAATCCAAGGGGCAATTATCGAAGATTTGGAGATTTCAACTCCGGTTGTGATATCTATATAGCTTAAAGTATTAAATCCATCGTTGTTTACCCATAGATTTGTGCCGTCAAATTCAATTCCCTGAACTTGTAAACCTGAGAGGATGCTGTCTTTACTTCCATTATTCGGGTTAACCTTATAGAGATAGGATGATAAACCTGAGTTACCATACCACAGATTGGTGCCATCATACGCAATATCCGTCGGATTGTTGACCGGAGCAGAGATGGTGTAGGTTGCCTGAACAGTTTTGATCCATTCACTGGTGTCAGGTGCAATGTTGGTCTCAACAAGTTTGTAAATGTCGGTAATCCCCGATAAACTCAGCGTGTCATGGGAAATACTATAATTGTAGACCGATGTGCCGTATGTGGAAGCAAAACTCAGCACTATCTGATCTTTTGTTGCCAGCTCCACGCCGTCATCGCGACTGTGAAAGTTTGCCTGAGGTTCGGCACTCAGCTGTGAAAAGGTCCGGTTTTCATAAAAAAGCAAATATTTCTCGTTTGCGCCGCCCTGAACAAATCGCCAGCTCCCGGTAAGTGCAGCAGAATAATCCGCTGTCGTGGATGGGCTGTCATCTTTGGAACAGGATATAAATGCGGTAAAAGTCAGGAATACAGCCAGTTTTGTTATTAATCGGAATTTCATTGTAAAATAAATAGAGAAGTTTGGTTTCTTTTTGGAAAAGTATCCGGGCATTGCTGCCCGTCATCTCAGAGAATAAGGAAGTATGTCTCACTGAGTTAGTGATAACAAATGAATTTTATTTTGGTTGATGGAATGTGGAAAATTTTTTACTACGAGGATGCGAAAGTACGGGTCTAAATTTATCCCGGCATGATAGAGGAAAGGTCAATTACTGACCTGCCATGATCCGGTTTAAAAATCCCTCAAAACTTTTTCCTGTACCGGAAATTGAGTTTGAGGGAAGTTAAATATTGATTAGCAATCTGTTGATTAGGATGGTTTTTCAATCCTGGTTCAGTTCAGCATCCTCCTGCAGCCACATTTGTTTTCTGTCTCCGACTGATTTCTACCGGTTTTCTTTCTTTTGTTGTATTCGCTGCGGCTCCTTCTTTGGGCCCGGCCATTTCAGCAAAATCATACCGCGGGATTCCGTTTTCGAAAGTTGGATTGGTTTTGGTTGCAGCCAGATTATTTTTGTGTTGAACGTAATAATCGTATCCGCCCTCTAACACTTTCACATTACTGAATCCTGCCTGTCTGAACAGCATCCATGGCCCGTTCGCCTGCAACCGGTCTTTGCCGTACAAAACCACGGTAATATTCTTATCGTTGAGGTCTTCAAGCCTTTTAATGCTTTCCTCCTGAGTTAAATCGTTTGCTGAAATATTTTCAGCCCCCGGAATGTGACCCTGCCCAAAAACAAAATTATCCCGTATATCAAAAAGAACTACATTTTGCATTTTATCATTCAGAAAATTATCCAGTTCCCAGGGATAAAAACAGGCATCTTTCTGATGCAAATCATCAAGACTTTCATTTATGCCGAGTTTATATGTCAGCAATGGTTTCGACATAGTTAGGAGGCCGACCAGCAAAATAATTACAAAAACCGAAAGGGCAATTATTGTTCTCCATGGATTTAATTCGTGCACATGCATAGCCTGATATTTTATTTTTAACAATTAACTAATCAGCAACCTCCTGCAACAACGTTAGTTTTTTCTCTTCGTGAAACCTGTACTTTGATTTTTGAGGTCTCAACATTTTCGGAATTAGCACCTGTGAAAAACATTTGTGCGCCTTTGCGGAATGAATAAGTTTCGAAAGCTGTGGCAGGGTCAGTTTCGCCGGGTTCCTTTGGATCGATGATGGTTTCCATCCACCGGTTCAGGCCGCCTTTCATGACATACGTACCATTGAAACCAAGACGCTTGGTCAAAACCCAGGCCTGGTCGGAGGCTATATCATCGTTTGCAATAAAAACCACTTTTGTTCCTGGAATACCGAAGTACAAGAGATTCTGCTTATTCATAAGACTATCCAGCGGGATATTTATGGCATTCGGAAGCGAATAATTACTGAACTCATCCTCACCTCTCACATCGATGAGTTCCAGTGAAGGATCGTTTTGAATGATGAATTTAGCCACCTGATCGGTGGAAACATATCTTGTTGGCTGGATGAGTTCTCTCAACAGTTGTTGGGGTTCAATCTGTTTAGGTTCCCTGGTCTTTTTTAGGATCAACGTGCCAAAAGCCAACAGTAGCATTATTAGGGTAAGAAAAATATAATTTCTGTTCATCTGATTAGAATTTGTAGTCAGTTATATTTTTTCTAACGCGTTTTTCAATAAGCATGGTTCCCCAAAACGCGGCCAGTGCCACAAATGTAAAAGCCATGGCAAACCAATGAGCCGGGATTCCGGTAAGTTCAGTTAATGTAATATGTCCCAGATATCCGCTGTTATAAAAGTCTGCAATATATGGATAGACCAACGTGAAACCGGCAATCCCCAAATACAGTCCTACCGTAAATACAAGTCCGTCCAATTTACCGATGGCGATGGCTGTAAAACTTGTTCCCGGACAAAAGCCCCCCATAATAAATCCGACGCCCATTATTACGCCACCTGTGATCATCGGTGTAACATAGGTTGGAAGAATGAATATTTTGGCGAGGTCGATCCATCCGAAATAATCGAAATACAACAATCCAACCATTGCAACGATGACCGCCGTGAAAAATACACGTAAAACAACAAAGTTGTAGCCATAAAATACGCCGACAATATTTCTGGATGATGAAAACCCCGAGGCTTCGAGAATAAATCCAAAAATGATTCCGAGAAGAATGGCGATTACGAAATCCCAGTCGCCACTGATTATGCCATTAGGAATTAAAGGTCCCATAACTGTTTTCTTTTAAATTTTTAGTTCTAATTCAACGTTAATTTCATGTTTACCTTTTTACTTCCGAAACCCTTGTTGGTAACTTTCACTTTTCTCCCTGATTATCTTATTTCAGAACATAGGTACATGAATTGATCGTAAATTTAAATCCATAATTTTCTGAAGAAATAGGCCACGACATAGCCGGTTCCGAAAATGGCAAACATGACGATCACACCTCCAAATGCGAAGGTTGCTGAGCCGCTGAGGGCTGCACCGCTGGTACATCCTCTTCCGAACTGACTGCCTAATCCAAATAATGCGCCGCCAATGAGTGCAAAGATTAGCCTCCTTCTACTGGTGATTTTTGGGTTATGCTCAACATGGAATTTTTTTACTCTTCCAAAAATGATTCCTGAAAGCAGTCCGCCAATGAAAATCCCGAGAGATTCAAATACAAGCCAAGTGTACAAGGGCGTATGGTCGTCACTGATAAACTGACTTGTGTATGCATTTTCTTTGGCCTTCTCCGGAGTAATTGCCTCGGCGGTTGTAACAACTGTGCTTTTGATCGCTCCGCTGGCTCCAAGTCCGCGACCTGTGACAAAGACTGTAAGAAGAACCAGAAGACCTAATAATACACCACCCAGATAGGGATTGATATATTTTGGTTCGTTATTCATTGATTTATTCATGTCTTCAGCATTTTAGGAGTTTAATATAAATAACGGGTGATCTGTCCTGCTTCAACAATGACAAAACGGAACATCAATCCTCCAAACAGGATCAAAACAGATGGCATCCATTTGGGAACATGAAATCCCCACAATTCAAGGGTTTCCAGTATAGCTGGGAAAATCAGCCCCAGCAAAACAACAAATACCCAGAAACTAACGGTAAACGAACCGCCGAGAAACAATTTTGCAGCTTCGATAGCAGTTTCCGATCCGGCCAAAAATCCCATAAATAAGTGAACAATCAGAAAGAGTTCAATCACAATAAAGGCAAGGTCAATTCGACTCAATACCTTTCGTTCTTCTGCATCTTTACTTATCCAAATGGTGGTAGCCAGGCCTGTGGAAAAACCGGAAACAAGGAATAAAGGTCCGAGAATAGATGTATTCCAAAGGGGACGTGCATTAAATGCCGATAACAGAATTCCTGTGTAAATTCCGAGGATGATGGCATAGATCATCATGATCCAGGCCAACGAAATCCGGTTTTTGATTACCCATGCTTCAAAACGGTCTATAAACTTAAATTTCCAGTCCCATGAGGGAAATATCTCCTTCATATAACTGCCGACCCAGATCAGTGATATCGGAGTGATGGCCAGCAACGTCCAGGCCCCCCAATCCATAGGAGATTCCAGGCGAATCGTGGTATAGAGTTGCCAGAAATAGAGTTTATGTTTTAAATCCCAGAACAGGGCCGCAAGTCCGAGAATGAGAACCACTGGTGCGAGGATCGGTGCCCATTTCACCGTTGCCTGCATCTTTTGTTCTTTTCCCCTGACTACAAAGTATCCCGCAAAAAACAGGATCCCGGCAGCAAGTCCGCCAAGGAATAAGTACAAAGGGATCTGCCAGTGCCAAATATTCAGGAAGGGATCAATATTGGGAATATTGCGTCCGCTTACAAATAATTCTTCGTTCATCGTATACTTTTTTTAGCATTTTAGGTCAGAAAATATAACTGAGGTTTAGTACCTGCTTCCGGTGCCAGTACCTTCCATTTGCGGTCTTTCAGAGCCATTGAAACGTCACTGTTCGGATCATCCAGATCGCCAAAATAAAGACAGTGCGTCGGACAAACATCAACACATGCCGGATTTTGTCCTTTTACAACACGATGCATACAGAAAGTACATTTATCAACATACCCATCAGGGTGCGGGTAACGGGCATCATAGGGACAGGATTGTATACAGGCGCCACAGCCGATACATTTGTTATGGGTAACTAATACAGCGCCTCCTTCAACAATGTGACTGGCACCTGTTGGGCAGCAACGTACACAGGGCGCATTTTCACAATGGTTGCATCGTTCCGATCTGAATTCAAGATCCAGATTGGGATAGGTTCCGGCCACACTTTCCACGACCCAATCGCGACAATACCCGTGGGGAACATTATTCTCTGTCTGACAGGCTACCACACAATCGCTACATCCGACACATTTTTTTGTGTCAATTGCCATTGCAAATCTCATGCTTTAACCTCCTCTTTTTTAATTGCAGGATCTTCTTTCAAAAAGGTAACAAAATTTCCTCTCATTCCGGCTCCCCCCATTATGGGATCAACAGCAACATTAGTGATCATCTCTTCATCACTTGCCCCGTTGCCATAAGCACGTGACAATTTTTTATCAGAATGACCGAAACCATGAACCATATAAACCGAATCCCATCTGATCCTTTCTGTGACACGAACAGCAACAGGGAAAGAGGTAACCGCCCCGTCCTGGTTTTTTAGCCATACTTTTTGACCTTTTTTCAGACCCCATAAATGAGCGACTTTGGGATTCACCCACACACTGTTTTCACTCATCAGATCCCATAAATTATGATTGTTGGATGTTCGACTAAAGGTATGCGCCGGCGCACGTCCGTATATCAGCCTGTAGAAATTTTGCGGAGGTTCGGGGTGTGGAGTGTAAACCGGAAGCGGATCAAAACCTTTATCAGCGAAATCAATAGAATACAATTCAATTTTTCCGGTATTTGTATTAAATGTAAAATCTTCGTTTTCACCCAAATAGAGAGGGCCACTTTTCCTTGGGAATGATTTTACTCCGATTTTTTTCATCTCTTCCAACGAGGTGCCTAACTGCTTCAATTGCCAGTCGATCACCTCAGAATAATCATTGTAATTAAAATATTCATGAAGCCCCAGCCGCTCACCAATTTGTTTCGTAATCCACCAGGCTGGTTTTGAATCGTATTTGGGTTCAACAGCAGGCATGCGAAGCGCAATATTCGGGGTGCGGTTTTGAGCTGCCCTCAGAAAATCATATCTTTCAAGATACGTTGCTTCCGGTAAAATAACATCGGCGTATCCGGTTACTTCCATCGGCATGGTGTCCATGACAGCAATGAATTCGACGGAATCAGTAGCTTCCTTAAACAACTTTTTATTTGGCATTGAGAGTGGCAGATTCGTTCCGGCAACCAGCCATGCTTTTACCTGATGCTTGTAATTTAGTCGTGGAATGGATGCTTTCAACAATTCAGTTGTAATTCCCATCGTTGCCAACGGATATTTACCTTCGTTGAGATCTTTCCATGCCCATTCCGGCTCTGGATATTCCGGTTGCGGAAATTTTGGAAGACTGACAGCTTCGGGAAGGTACAAACTACCTCTTTTTCCCCAGGCACCCAACAAGGCAGTTAATATAGCCATTGCCCTTTCCCTTTGGGTATCATCGCCATACCACACGGTGTGTCGTCCTGGATGTATTACAACTGCTGGAGCTGCTCCCGCCATGGCTCTGGCCGTTTTTCGAATAACATCCGGCTCAATATCGGTAATGCCAAATGCCCACTCAGGGGTCATATTTTTTACATGTTTCTTGAGGAGATCAAAGCCAAATGTATATTTCTCTACAAAATCCTTATTGTATAAATTATCATAAATTAACACATGTATCCACGCCATGAGTAAAGCAATATCGGTGGATGGTTTTATTGGCAACCAAAAGGTGGAATGTCCTGCTGCCGTTGAAAACCGGGGATCAACCGTAATAATTGTCGCTTTGTTGTCGATGGCTGCAGACATTTCCTGAACCTGGGAATTGTGCATGTTTTCACCAATGTGTGATCCGATTAAAACCAAACATTGTGTGTCACGGATGTCTGTATTTTCCGGCGAACCGATGAATGCACCAAATGTGGAATAATAAGCTGTCGATCGTGGGCCACGACAGTTGGCATACGCCGGTTCAGCATTGGTTTCCGAACCATAGGCACGCAACAGATGTTCGAGGTGGGCTCCGGGATTCCCGTGGTTAAATAAGCCAAATGCTTCGGGCCCGTACTTCTCTTTAACCTCTTTCATCTTATTTGCCACCATATCGAGAGCCTCTTCCCATGAAGCTTCCCTGAAATATTGAGAGCCATCTTTCCCGGTTTCCCTGATTAATGGTGTTTTCAGCCGGTCTTCATCATAATACATGCCTACTCCTCCGGTACCCCGGGGGCACAAACGCCCATTGCTGTGAGGATCGTCCACATTGCCTACTATTTTTCTGATTTTGCCGCTTTTATCTACATAGGTCCATCCGGCACATTTCCAGAAACAAACTTCGCAATAGGTTGGAAACGGAGTCAGATCTTCATCGCTTACTGCGTCTATCGCCTTTGACCCGATCCACTTGAACACTCCAGCACCAAAGGCATTCAATCCCAGTGCAGCAGCTCCGGCTCCGACCGTTGAAATTTTGATGAATTCACGTCTGGTTTTCATTCACGACTAGTTTATTGTACTTGCTAAAAATATAACACTCAGCAAATCTAAAAAAAATTACTTCTCCCTAAATACATACATTTTTGGATATTAGAGATAAATGGCGACCTTATTAATGATAAAAAGGGATGTCTAAATATCTACATTATTGCATATTAGTTATTTATAAAACAAAAAGTCATCTGCGCAACATGTTTTAAAAAATAATCAGGAGAGCTAATTTAAAGAGGTTATAAATAGCGAGTTATGGCTTTTTATATTATGTTTGACTCACTTTGAATTTTAATATTTGTTCAAACTATGCGTTTGTGGTTACAGACGCTTTTTAAGTGAGTCAGCTGAACCTTTGTTTTGTCCGGGAATTCCAGATAAATCTTTCCGGATTAATTGTGGATCTCATTTGATTAATTTTACAACAAAATTTGAGGAAATGGAAAAAGTGGGCAGACGTTCTTTTTTTCGTCTGGCAATGATCGGCATCGTTGCGATGTTTGTTTTTGCCTGGGACAAGCTGATCCATGACCATTTGGAAATGAAGAAAGAGAAAATACGTATTTTACCTTTGAATGAAAATAAGCAAGTCACTTTTATCGATAATTACCTGATCATTAAGCATAACGAAAAAACGACTGTCTTTTCTGCACATTGTACGCATCTGGGCTGCGTGATCAACAAAACAGAGAAGGGCAAGCTTGTTTGTCCGTGTCATGGTTCGGAATACGATCTTGATGGAAATGTGGTTAAGGGACCTGCCTGGGAAAGCCTTGTGAAGATACCTTCTAAAATTACGTCTGATGGGACTCACATCGAAATTACAGGTTAACACCACCGGGGACAGGACCCAACTGACCTTTGGGACAGTAGCATTGTCAATGTTCTGGGTCGTTATTGCATCGGGAGTACTGCTCGCCATCCCGTTCGATGTTAAAACACCCTATTTAAGCATCAGTGGATTTATGGTTAGCAATCCCTGGGCATCCTTAATACGGAACCTACATTTTTGGAGTGCCCAGTTCTTTTTGATTTTCAGCCTGATACATATCTATGATCATTTTCATTTTAAAGAAAAGATCGGTATGAAAAAAGGAATGGCCTGGCGGCTAAGCGCAGGCGTTTTGATTATTTTTCTGGCAATGATTACGGGGTTTCTGTTGAAAGGTGACGCTGACAGCCTGCAGGCACGACAGATACTCGAGACTCTGGTGCAACGCATTCCTGTCATAGGGACGACACTGGCATATTCATTGCTTGGTGATTCCGGCAGTTTCCAGCTCATTTATGTGCACCACATTGCTACATTTACTGTTTTTGTTTCCATCATTATGGTTGAGCACAGCCGGAAATTCTGGCCACCTGCCCGCGACTTCATTCTTTCTTTTTTAGCTTTAGTAATAGTGAGTTGTTTCTTTAGTGCACCGCTGCACGACAGCCTCAATCCTACGGTCAAAGGTCCGTGGTATTTCGTTGGATTTCAGGAAATACTGCATTGGCTGAGTCATCCCGAATGGTCGTTGTTACTATTTTTGGCGGTACTGATATTGATGTATATCGTAAATGCGGGAAAAGGTAAAGCTGTTCTGGTGAGCAAGAGAAGCCTGTTGGTTTTTACGGGGTTTTATTTGATACTGACAGTTGTCGGGCTGTTTTTCAGGGGTGAAGGTTGGACCTGGTCAGCTCCGGGTTCCCCGGATTATCAATATATGGTTCTCCATAATTTCAAGTCACCACGGGTAAATTTCTCACCAGATTTTAGTATTGAAGATGCATCTGGTTCTCCGGTAATTATGGGAAGGAAAGAAAGCTGCCTGGCCTGCCATAAAGAAACTACCGGATTTACGGATTCCCACAAACCTGAGGTTGTCGGATGTTTTTCCTGTCATGGTGGAGATCCGTTCGCGACAGCCAAATCCCAGGCGCACCGGAATATGATCCTGATTCCCGGAAACCTGGCAAAAGCCGGACAAACCTGTGGAACCAGCCAGTGTCACCCAGATATTGCCGGACGCCTGCCGACCGGACTTATGTCAACCCTCAGCGGAATGATCAGCGTTGACCGCTTCGTGTTCAACGAGCAAAGCAACCCCGACGTTCTGACCGATGTTCATCACCTGGGAAAATCTGCCGCCGATATGCACTTGAAAAATCTGTGTGTGCGATGCCATCTGGGGAATCCGAAAACAGAATTTGGTGCGGTAAATGAGATGAGCAGGGGTGGAGGATGCCTGGCCTGTCACCTGAATTATAGCCCGGAAGCTGAAAAAGCGCTGGCCCAAAATTCCGGCCTCATAATGAAAGTGCATCCCTCAGTGAGTCTGGCGGTATCGGATAACCATTGTTTTGGCTGTCACAGCCGCTCCGGACGAATATCTGCCAATTACCAGGGATGGCATGAAACGACCATAGAAACGGACCGGATAACCGACAGTCTCACATACCGGCTGGTCGAGGGAAGCCGCGTATTTACCAGGGAACCTGAAGATGTACACCATAAACTGGGACTGGAATGTATCGACTGTCATAATTCCTACGAACTGATGGGCGATGGGAAACTCTATGCACATGAGGAGGATCAGGAGGATGTCCAATGCATTGACTGCCATTTTGATGGTAAACCATTAACCATTGGTACCGCGGATCTGGACTATGAATCAGCGATCATCGCTTCATTGCGATTTGGGAGTATTAACGACAGACAATTCCTGAAAACACATAGGCACAGACATGCTTTGATCAATACGTTTTTTGAGAAAGATTCCGCATATTTCCTCACCAAAAACACGACTAAAAAGATGGTTATGAAACCGCCGGCCGCTGTTTGCACACGCGATAACGCACATGCCGGCCTCTCATGTTCCAGCTGTCACAGTTCATGGGCCCCGTCTTGTATCGGTTGCCATAATACTTTCGATACGGATATAACTGGTTACGACATGGTGAAGAATAAGGAAATCAAAGGTAGCTGGGAAGAATATATTGGAAGTTATTCAGCTGTAAAACCCGCACTTGGGATTCGGACGGACGGAAATCAGAAAGAAGTCATTCCGGTTAGTCCCGGCATGGTTCTTACCATTGACAAAAGATCATTTACACATGAAAAGGGAGATTCAGTGATTTTTCACCGTTTCTTTGCGCCGGTTGCTCCACATACTACAGCTGCCGAAGGACGTGACTGCAAGAGCTGCCATAATAACCCGGTTGCACTGGGCTACGGTGAAGGCGAACTTGCTTATCAGGTTGAAAAAGGAAAGGGGAACTGGACCTTTGAGCCGCTTTACGAAGACGATCCGAATGACGGGTTGCCGGGTGACGCATGGACAGGATTTCTTATGAACAGGACAGGTGTTGTTTCTACCCGGACAAATGTAGTACCGTTTGATATTGAAATGCAGAAAAAGATCCTTACAGTTGGTGCATGTTTAACCTGCCATAGTGGTAACTCGATGGTCATGAGGCGTTCACTGGTGGATTATCAGAAAGTGCTTCATCAGCGAAGCCTGAAATGTATTTTGCCAGAGTGGTGAGTGTTCGAAGTGTTATGATTTCTTTCGAGGATTAAAATTTATTCTCTAATTTCACCATCAGTTTTTGGCTCCTGGAAAAAGATGATTTTGAATATGTGCTGTTATATCAAGAGGATAAACTTTTAATTCAACACGATTATGCAAAAAATAATATTGATTGCCTTTGTCGGGATAAGTTCGGTTTTATTTCGTACCGGCCAGACGAGAGATGATATCCTTTTCAGCGAATCATTCGATGATGCAAATCTGGAAAGCAGAGGCTGGTATGATGGTACCGGCTGCAGAATTGCGGATGATTCCCGGAAAGGGGAGGGCTGCATTGAGTATGAATGGGTTAAAGGAGACCAGACGGTTCATGGCTCTTCTCATCAAAGGCACCTTCTTGAACCTGTGAATGAGGTTTACATTCGGTTTTATCTGAAACTGTCAGAAGGCTGGCAATGGAGTGGCAGAAATTATCATCCTCATCTTACTCATTTTATGACAACGGAAAATTCAGCGTACCACGGACCGGCTGCCAGTCATCTCACCCTGTATATTGAGCCGGTAAACGGAAAACTCCGTCTGGGAGCTACCGACATTCAAAACAAGGATATGCCTCATGGTTTGACACAGGGAGAATTAAAAGGCGGATACAACGGCAAATTGTATGATAGTGATGAGGTTCTTTTCGACGATACGGAATGGCATTGTATTGAGGCATACTTCAAATTGAATAGTCTGGATATGACCAATGACATTCCAAATCAGGATGGCATTCTCAGAGGATGGTTCGATGGCCGGTTAGTCATTGAGCATACCGATGTGATATTGCGCTCGACGGATTTCCCGGGGATGAAAATTAATCAGTTTTTGATGGCACCGTATTTTGGTCCCGGACTTTTAGACAATAATCAAAAGTTATGGATTGATGAGATGGTGGTCGGAAAATCGAAGATTGGTTGTTTGCCGTAAATACTCTAACGTATAATTCGACAATTAACATTTGTAAAATGAAAAAAAAACGTTATTCAGTTCAAGTACTGGCGGTCTTACTTTCAGTGCTTTTTCTGTCCGTTTACTGTCATAAAATGGATCCACATGGTCCGGATCCGAATATAAATCCAATTGATACAACATCAAATGGTTCAACGGGTGATTCCATTGAGGTAGATACATTTGCCACTTCAATCGCGGAACCGGCATTGACTGTATTTGAAGCTCCTGCGGAGGCAAAGGGCAACACAAACTACTCAGTTCATGTAAGATACGAGGGCGGAGAGTGGATTAATTTGTTTGAATATGAAGCAAGGTATGGAGTCAGTGGAGCGGGGAGGATGGCTCTTGTTTCGTTTGTATCTGATTTTTCAAAAAAGATAGAAGTTAAGGTGGAAAAAAAGGATGGTTCGATGGCAGGAGCTCAAATTCGTCCTGAAATGGCTGGTGTTTTACCGGTTGTTGATGGCAAAGCCATTACCTTTTCTCTGACGTCACCTCAAAAACTGTGTGTAGAATTACCTGACAATTTTTCTGCAAACCTCATGATATTTGCTGATATACCCGATAGTATTGATATTAGTAAATATTCACCCTTGTATTTTGGGCCCGGCATTCATAAAATTGGACCGGATGGAACAGGTACGCTGATTCTTCACGATCATGAAACGGTGTATATTGACGGAGGTGCGATATTATTTGGAAAAATCAGTGCGATCGGTGCAAAAGATATCACGATAGCAGGTCATGGGATTCTAAGCGGTGAGATGTTTACAGACCACACTTTCGGGGACGAAAAATTGATCACTATCGATAATTCAACAAATGTCAACATCAGCGGCATTACGCTTCTTAACAGCGTTTCCTGGAATGTTGTTTTATATACTTGTTCCAATGTTGTATGTGATAATCTAAAAATTGTAGGCTATGGAACGCACACGGATGGTATAGATCCGGTTTGTTCAAGCCAGGTCATGATCAAAAACTGTTATATCCGAAATTACGACGATGGTATCTCGATAAAATTGGCGTATGGAATTGGGGGAAGTAGCAATTCACGGGGAAGTCATGGCATTACCGTGCAGGATTGCATTTTTTGGACTGATCAGGGAAGATCGGTATTAATTGGGCCGGAGTCTTTCAGCAATTCTGACAAAACATACGATAATATCATTATAAAAAATATTGATGTCCTTTATTGCGAAAATTACAATGCTGACTGGGCAAAAGGAGTATTGGCGATTAACCTTGGAGATGAAGCCACGGCAAAGGACATAATTTTTGAAGATATCCGGGTTGATAAATTAGGTAAAGCAACAAATCTCATTTCACTGAGTATATTGCAGTCTGTCTTTAATGTATCTCCGGGTCAGTCTATACAAAATATTACTTTTAATCGGATCAGCTTAAATACGAGTCTTAACAGTCTGGATAATTACATTTGGGGTTATGATTCAGATAGAAGTATAGACGGTGTCCATTTTATCGACCTTAAGATAGATGGTCAATACATTAAGGATGCAACAGAGGGCCGTTTTGATATAAATCCTTTCGCATCCTATATAACTTTTGAAACTACAAAATAACGGTGCGGTGTTACGTTACATGTTTACCACGGACGTAACCGTGGCTACTATAATGGAACCCCTTCAGGGTTCAGTGTAACGCTGCAAGTTTACCACGGACGTAACCGTGGCTACTATAATGGAACCCTTTCAGGGTTGGGTGTTACGTTACCTGTGTACCACGGACGTTACCGTGGCTACTATAATGAAACCCTTTCAGGGTTGGGGATTGCGGCACTACGTTACTGCGGGCGCCGTATTATCACGGTCTGACTGTTCAGATAAATATCATGTACTATAATGGAACCCCTTCAGGGTTCAGTGTAACGCTGCAAGTTTACCACGGACGTAACCGTGGCTACTATAATGAAACCCTTTCAGGGTTCGGTGTTACGTTACCTGTGTACCACGGACGTAACCGTGGCTACTATAATGAAACCCTTTCAGGGTTGGGGATTGCGGCACTACGTTACTGCGGGCGCCGTATTATCACGGTCTGACTGTTCAGATAAATATCATGTACTATAATGGAACCCCTTCAGGGTTCAGCGTTATGTCTGCACATGTGTTACCACGGACGTTAACCGTGGCTACTATAATGAAACCCTTTCAGGGTTGGGTGTTACGTTGCCTGTTTACCACGGACGTAACCGTGGCTACTATAATGGAACCCTTTCAGGGTTGGGGATTGCGTCACTACGTTACTGCGGCCACTACCGTTCAGACAACTTTCAAGGACAATGTTGGAACCCCTTCAGGGTTCAGTGTATCGCTGCAAGTTTACCACGGACGTAACCGTGGCTATTACAATGGAACCCCTTCAGGGTTCGGTGTTACGTTACATGTGTACCACGGACGTTACCGTGGCTACTATAATGGAACCTCTTCAGGGTTCGTTGTTACGTTACCTGTTTACCACGGACGTTACCGTGGCTACTATAATGAAACCCTTTCAGGGTTGGGGATTGCGGCACTACGTTACTGCGGGCGCCGTATTATCACGGTCTGACTGTTCAGATAAATATCATGTACTATAATGGAACCCTTTCAGGGTTGGGGATTCCGGGTACCGGTACCACTTTACTTCGGGCTCCGTATTATCACGGTCTGACTGTTCAGATAAATATCATGTACTATAATGGAACCCCTTCAGGGTTCAGTGTAACGCTGCAAGTTTACCACGGACGTAACCGTGGCTACTATAATGAAACCCTTTCAGGGTTGGGTGTTACGTTGCCTGTTTACCACGGACGTAACCGTGGCTACTATAATGAAACCCTTTCAGGGTTCGGTGTTACGTTACCTGTGCACCACGGACGTTACCGTGGCTACTATAATGGAACCCTTTCAGGGTTGGGGATTGCGTCACTACGTTACTGCGGGCGCCACATTAACACGGTGCGATCGTTCCAATAAATATCGTGGACAATTATGGAACCCCTTCAGGGTTCGGTGTAACGCTGCAAGTTTACCACGGACGTAACCGTGGCTACTACAATGGAACCTCTTCAGGGTTCGGTGTTACGTTACCTGTGTACCACGGACGTTACCGTGGCTACTATAATGGAACCCTTTCAGGGTTGGGGATTGCGGATACGGTTATCACATTATTGCGGGCGCCGCATTAGTAGAGTGCGACCATTCCAATAAATATTGTGGACTATAATGGAACGGCATCGGGGGTTAGGGATTTCGGTAACACATTAACAAGTCGTGAACGTTTAAGGAAGGTAAGCAACTAATTGCTAAACCCTGAAAGGGTTCCATTATAGTAGCCACGGTCACGTCCGTGGTAAGGTGGCGTTCTTTCACCCAACCCCGGAGGGGTTGCATAAAAGTTCATTTAAACAAATACTTTTTCTCGTACAGAATATCCTTGCTCTTCCATCCATTTATTCGTTTCAATTCCCGGAATCCATCTATTATTAAAGCCTTTCACAATTTCCAGATAATCGACGTTTAATTCTTAATTATTTTCCGGATCATAGCTATATGGTTATTCTGAATGATCGTCAGGATATATAATCCATTTTGATATGGCTTCAAATCCAGCTGGATGGGAGCGTTAAATTCTTTTATTAGGATTTCTCTGCCAAGATCATCAGTTATTTTTACAATTGCTGTTGAATTCCAGACATTATTGAGGTACACAATTCCATGAGTCGGATTTGGATAAACATTAAAAACTGGTTCAGAATCAATATCAGGAACTCCGGTCCCTTTGTAAACATAATTGCAAGAATCGGCAATACCAGTGGAATATGCTCCGAATTTATTGTCCTGATAACATCTCAACCCTAACGAATAATTGTCGTCACAGACGATCGCCGTCAATGGGTACCAATTAAACATATATTGTACATCTCCGATATTCTCATATATAGTAGAATGGTATGATTCCGTTTTAGATTCATTACTTTTTGAGTAGGTGACATATAAGGTTTTTAATTCCGTTTGATTAATTTGTGAAGTAGTGATTGAATCAACTAAAACGATGACTGAATCCATGATTTGATTTTCATCAAGCATTTTAATTTTCCAGGAATCGTTTTTCTTTGAATTGAAGCTGTAAAGTATCTGAAAATCGTTGAATGCCTCGTCGAAAAAGAAGACAGTGTCATTTCGGGTGAAAAGATATTCATTCATTGGTCTGTCAAAACAACCCAGTTGATGTCGTTTCGTAATCTTTTTGCAGGTCACATTTTTTATCACGGTATCCTTGACGGAGGTAAACTGAATATAATTAATGTCCCCAGAGAATGCAAAACCTTCACCATAGTACCAATTAGCTCCGACTGGGGCGAAATCCTGCCCTGAGATGTTAATGGTAAAAAAGAAGATTACTATTGTGAGAAATGTAGGTTTCATTATCTTTTATAGTTAGTTCATAAATCATCATATAAAGCCCGCTGACGTTTCACCGGCATGTTGTCCGGGAGTGTGTATCGTACTGTTTTTAAGAAGAAAGATAAGAAATTGCAGCGTACATTCCAAGCTCCCGGGATACAGCATTAATTAAGCTCCTGGCTTCATATTCAACCAACAGCTTATGTGTAGTATTCGATTAAGCATGGATGCTGTAACCAGCATTGACGACGTTTCGCAGAAGGTATTAAGTCTTTACGTTTCTGCTTGTCAGGAACGCAATCAGAGAGTAAACAGCACCGATGATGAGAAGATTATAGACGAAGTTTATCAACGTGTCGCTTACTGAATGAGACCTGCTGTCAATATCGATGAAAACATAAACTGCATAAGCAAGCCCTGCCATGAGAATTATCCAGCCTACAATTGATATTGGTATGAAGAGAATGCCAATTCGTTTGAACCAGGGTAAATTCATTGTACTGATTTTTAAAGTAAATAAATTATTAGAATTAAAACAGAAGCAACTATGATCAGGACATTAAACCACACTACTTTCAGAAAATTTATTAACGTCGGACTACCTGACAAAAAATATATCTTTTTAATGCTGATAAAATTTATTACTATAAAAATGATTGGCAAAACAGCGAAGAATAAAACAGAAGAATATTTTTGTTTGTTTGTCAGGTCATTTAGATTTGACATTAATGTTGTCGATGGCATAAAAAAACTTTTCATTAACAGCGTTGCAAGAATGTAAAATGGAATAATTAACCACCACCAGCTTAGAACGGATTTGTCTTTGGCTTTTGTAATTGCGTTTGCCAACATATCCTGATGTTTTAATTGAGAAACTTCCGGCGTTGTCATTTGAAACAATGTTTCCTCAAATTTTTTCATTTCCATAATCAATAATACTAAGCGCTACATATGGTTGCGTTTTTCACGAAGTTTTTGTAATCCCCTTGATAAAAGAGATTTTAAAGTTCCTTCGTTGATGTTTAATATCTCTACAATTTCCTTGTTATTCTTTCCCTCAAAGTATCGCAGAGAAATTACTTCCTGATATTTATATGGTAAAGTTTTTAAAACTGATAAAATTGTCAGGAATTGGTTGTGCTTCTGAAGTTCTGCCTCTACTTCTTCTTTATCATTGTACAGGAAATTTCTCAATAATTCCTTGTTTTCAAAGTCAAATCTATCAAATAGGGAATCATGTTTTTTTCTGTTCCGATAGAATTGGTTAACTTCATTTGTGGCAATACGATATAGCCAAACTTTTATTGAAATGCCTTTGCAGGAAAAATTCTTGATATTCGTAAATGCTTTGAAAAAAGTGTCCGCCGCGATGTCCGCAGTGTCATCAAAATTTCCTGTTCTCCGAAGTATGTAACCGAAAATAGGTTTGTAGTATAATTTGAAAATCTCCGAAAAGTCGGTAGGATTGATCTTTATCTTATTTAAAAGTTCTAATTCTGTCACTGCAGTCTGGAATACTCTTTAGTCAATAATGAAAAAGTGTCGGTTTGGTTGCGTTTTCAGTTAGAAGTCAGATGAGTGAGAAGTAAGATTTTTTCTCAATCAATGTCCCATGAAAACTTTCATGGATACTGAAAGTACCCCCTTTGGCCTACAGAATTAAATTAGGCGATGTTATTTATTTTTCTTGAGATCAGAAAAACTGTCCCCTAAAGAACTGGTTTAGGTGGCATTTTGACTATTCTCTTTGAAAGTAATTTCATTTCATGTATGTGCGGTTGTCAAAGGTTGCCGCCAAGGGTGCTATGCGTTCGCCCGTCTGTCATTCGTATTACTTTGCTCTCATTTTGTTTCCCCTGGCATCGTGGGTCACTTCTGCAAGTCCAAGTTTTTCCATTAATGGGGGTATATACATTCCAAATCGTCCACGAAGTCCTTTTTTAAGTCCATACCATCCACCGTTTGGATTCTTTTCAGAGCGACCCCAGGCTTCAACAGTTCCTTCTTTTGCAGGCTTTTGTTCGTCAGCACTGCCCAGTTCCATCCAGTCTCCGTGCTTTTTAAGCATCGTATGTAAGTCGGTCAGGCATTTAGCGTCATAGATAAGTTTCGTCTTACCGACGATGCACATAATTATGTCTTTACCGTCCTTTTCATCTTTATACATCTCGTATTCAGATGTCAGAGGTGGAGTTTTTAATTTCCACGGATTTTCTTTTGTTCCTTCTGTTTCCATCGGTATAAAATTTATTAATGGTTTTATTTTTCTGCTGCTGTTTTTAAGTCCATTGCATATTGTTCAAGGTTTGGTTTGAAGTCGGGTAGTGACTCATTACTATGGTCGATAAAAATCAATCACATAGTCATCAGCCTAATCTGCTTGTACAATTACATCTTCAAATCTTTTCCCTTTGAACACGTATTCGTTGCTGCAATCAGTCTACTTCCAATTCCCTGTCCTTGAAAATTCTTTCATTTCAAATACAACTTCAAAAATTCTGATAAGTTCAATGAATCGTGTCAAGTGGCCTTTTTTTGAGTTTTTCACTTATTACTAGTGTCATGTCAATTTGAGTATGTCTGTTTCTTTTACTTTCTCGCCATCAAAAATGAAGGTACGATTCAAGGTTACCCTAACAAGGGAAGACCATGAGCAATTAAAAGTCATTTTGGGCAAAGAGAAACACAGCTTCCAGCAATATCGGAATGCCTGCATATTAATCAATTCTGATGAAGGACCTTATGGACAGAAATTATCGAATGAACAGATGACAGATAAATAGTAAGACTGTTGAACGCGTAAAACAGCGATTTGTTGAAGAGGGATTTGATGCGTGTATGGATCGTAATACATATCCAATGAAGGTACCCGATTTCCGATATGATTTCAGCCACCTTCAGGATATATCATTGCCCAAAGTCTCTTTTGGAAACAGTTATTATTCTGGTCAATATTCAATTCCTAAGTTAAGCGTAAAAGCCTGTTCCAGCTCTTTGTTACTATTAACCTTGAGAAAAACAAGTTTGTCAACATTGCCGTTTACCTGAATTTTTTTTACCTGGCTGATATTCATTTCGGACATGTTGAAATTTTTCACATGATTTTCCAGTTCTTCATCAGTCACCTCTTTTACCAATTTACTTTCAGTATCATATAGATTTGCGTCAATGGCAACTGATGAATAAGACCCAAAGGGTTTATTCTCATTATTCAGGATTATGATCTTCACGGCTTCTATCTGTCTCCGGTCACCTTTCACCAGGACTGTTGCAATATTTTTTTCCATTTCCAGCAGCTGGTAGGAAATCCCGCCTAAATTATGAATGGTGCCAATATTGTTTTTATCCGAAATGGCCATCACATATTCATCAGGCATTGAGATCATTACCTTGCCGGATATAGCGATCGTATCTTCCCATAGTAGTTCCCGGTTAAGCCTGAAAGTTTCTGAATACGTGCCGGGCATTGGAAAATTGAATTCATCTTCGATAATTCCAAGTTCCTTGTATTTATCCACTTCCTTTTCGCTCATCAGCAGATCTTTCCCCTCTTTTGACAGACTCAGTTCTTCAAACCAACAACTGATGGCCTGGAAATATGGCAATCTCAGCCAGGAGAATTCCAAATCTATACTGTTGTCGGGGTATTCCTTTCCGTCGATCTCAACATAGCCACCCTGTAGTTCGGACAGCCGCATCAAATTACCGGATTCATGAAAAGCTTCGGTATAAATTTTTTCTATATCGAAATTGTCGGTAGGATAAGCCGACGTCCCATCAATAAGCTCATCTGAGTCATAATCAACAGCGCGCATTTCATCGAATTGGGACATCATATTTCTTACCATTGACGTCATCTGGGCTCCGGCAGTGAAGGGTGAAGCAAGTAGTACCAGGCTGGCCAAAGTGCTGATGGAGATAAATTTTTTCATAGGATCGGGTTTTTAATGTGCTTAAATATAGGAATTAGAGATAAATAAGTCATAGTTTCTCTAAATTTATCACTGTAAAATGACCATTGAAATTTCTCCTTTGTGTATTTGGCAGCCACCGGAACGAAATGAGCTGGCAGGTTCTCCTACCAGCCCCTGTACTTGTTCTGCCTGAGCCTTTTTGGCGTAATTGTCTGAAAGCAGGATGTGCAGTTTGGAAGAAGATCTAAATCAATGTATTACAGACTTTTTTTGTATGCCCTCATCGCAAAGATGTACGCCACGAGCAAAATTGCGACACACCAACTTAGAGCAAGCCATATTTCATTGCCTGCCGGCTGATTTGAAAGCAGAGCGCGGATGGTCTCCACGATGGAAGTCACCGGCTGATTTTCTGCAAAGGCGCGGACTACCGACGGCATCGTCTTGGTTGGCACAAATGCCGAGCTGATAAACGGCAGGAAGATTAAGGGATAGGAAAAGGCGCTTACACCGTCCACCGATTTGGCAGTAAGTCCGGCAATCACCGCGATCCAGGTTAAGGCTAATGTAAAGAGCGCAAGTATACCAGCCACAGCAAGCCATGATAGTGCATCCGCCGACGAGCGAAAACCCATGATCAACGCTACAAGTATGATTGCGATTACCGAAATAGCATTCGATACCAAGGATGTCAGTACGTGGCCCCACAGCACGCTGGAACGCGCAATCGGCATGGAGTGAAACCGCTCTAATATGCCCCGTTGCATATCAATAAACAGGCGGTAAGCCGTATAAGATATACCACTCGCAATGGCAATCAGCAGAATGCCTGGAAGCAGGTAGTTTACATAGTTAACCGTTCCAGTTTCAATGGCTCCGCCGAACACATAGACGAACAGGAGCATCATCATAATTGGCGTGATGGTAACTGTGATGATAGTGTCCATGCTGCGAAGAATATGACGCATAGAACGTCCAAGCATAACACCCATATCGCTGAAATAATAATTTTTTGTCGTTTCCATTTACTTTTCCTCCATCTTTTTACCAATGATTGCAAGAAATATCTCCTCCAATGACGGCTGTTTTTCAATATATTCCACTTTTGTGGGCGGGAACAACTTTTTCAGCTCCCCGATAGTGCCGCTCACGATAATCTTGCCCTTATGAAGAATGGCGATTCTATTGGCGAGATGTTCAGCCTCATCCAAATACTGTGTAGTCAGGAATATAGTTTTTCCGCTGCCGGCAAGCTCTTTGACGATCTTCCAAACCTCAAGACGTGCTTCGGGGTCAAGACCGGTGGTCGGCTCATCGAGGAAAATGACCTGTGGTGTTCCCACAAGGCTCATGGCGATGTCGAGCCTGCGTCCCATACCGCCCGAATAAGCAGACGCCCTGCGGTCGGCGGCATCCATCAGACCGAACCGTTTCAGTAAATCGTGCGCAACCTGACGCGGATGGCGCAGGTGTCGCAACCTGGCAATCATAATAAGATTTTCGCGCCCGGTTAAAATCTCGTCCACAGCGGCAAATTGTCCTGTCAGACTGATCGCTTGCCGCACATTGCCGGGATTTGATGCAACGTCAAATCCGTTTACGGAAACGTTTCCGCTGTCTTGTTTAAGCAGCGTGGTGAGAATTTTGACAATCGTTGTCTTGCCTGCTCCGTTGGAGCCGAGCAGGGCGAAAATACTGCCGGTTTTAACCTGAAAATCTACTCCTGTCAACACAGGAATGTTTTTATAGGATTTTTTTAATCCTTGCGCCGAAATGGCTATTTCATTTTGCAACATAATTCATTCCCTCCTTTATGATGTTATCAACGTGATACCGGTCATATCTGCTTTCCCATTTTTCAGAAATTCATACGTCATTCGATCGGCTTGACAGTCTGTAAATCGAATCCCTTTTAAGCTCTTGTTTTTAAAGAAGGTATTAATAAGCCTTGCATTCTGGAATGTCACCTTTTTAAAATCGCAGTTTTCAAAATAGCAGTCATCCAATGTACCATCGAAAATTGTATTGGTTACCTGAGAACCAATAAAAGAGGTGCGATTCCACGCTGCATTAACGATTGTATTTTTCTCAAAGTCACTAAGTTTAACCACTACACCTGTAAAATTGGCGCCGGAGAAATCGCAGCCGGTTATATGGCTTCCTGAAAATTCTGTTTCTTTCAGTGAGCAATCCTTAAATTGATTGCCAGCTAAGTAGGAGTTCTGAATGTGGCTGCTGCTGATATCGGAACCTGAAAAATCACATCTGTCAACATTATTACTTTTTAGAAGAATCCCCGACATATCTGAACCGCTAAACAGGCAGCGCTGCATGTTGGACTTCTCAATGTGGCTGCTGCTGATGTCGGAACCTGAGAAGTCACAGCTATCTACATTATTGCTTTTTAGAAGAAGCCCCGACAACTCTGAACCAACAAACTTGCAACCCTTCATGTTGGAGGAATTAAATTTTTCCTGTAGATTTTTTAATCCGGAAAAGTCAGCGTCCACCCAATTTCCTCTTGACATATCCCAGCTAAGTTTTTTCTTCTGTTTTCCGGATGGCAATTCAACCGATTGCTTTTCCGACAACTCAATGGTTGTAATTTCAGTGACTTCAGACTGGAAGTTTTCCGAAAAATAGTTAAGGTCAACACCGAGAATTTCCGCAAGACGGGTAAAAGTAATGATGTCCGGCATTGATTCTCCTCGCTCCCATTTTCCAACAGCTTGTGGACTAATGAATAGACGTTCAGCAAGCTGGGCCTGAGAAATATTTACTTTCTTTCGTGCTTCGGCAATCTTGTTGCCAATCATTTTAGTATTTAACATAGGTGCTATATTTTTATTTAGTTTTATGACACTGCAAAGATATCCGGCTTCTTTTCCGGATTCAATTAAATTCATGAACTTATAGTTGTAATATCACTATTTATTGTAGTTATTAACAACTAACAGTAGTATTTGGCGAGATTTAAGGCTAATTCCTTTTTGGTGAACAGGAAACTTCCTGATGCAGGCTTGCAATTAGAAGCAGATGGAATTTTTTGCACTCTGTTTGTACAGACCACGAACTCAGGAGCCAAAACTATGCGGGATTACTTATCGGATTGTTGTTTTTCGCCGATATGCCACGTGGGTAAAGGCCATGATTAATTTGACCTGATTATGCGTCACCGCTGGCGATACGGCGGCACTCGGTTTTATTTTCTTTTTTAATCAGGTAAAAAAGTAAATGCCTGTCGGCACATAGAAAAAAAATATGAGTGAAGAGATCCTAACTTTTTACAGAACATTGAATCTGAGATACATCAACAATGTTGTTTGTTAGCCGGACACGGGTGATTATTTTTCAATTAGCTTTAAAAGTTTATCCAGAACTCTTATTGGTGTAATATATTCTTTTTTATATCCGAAAAGATAATCCATATTAATGTCTTCAAGCTTTTTAAAATCGATACTTTCATCTACGGAATATCTTGAAAAGTGATACTCATAATGAAATTTTAATTGATTTAAATGCGCTAACATGCTACGGCTATTAGTCTTAAATATTTCAACTTCAGAATCCAGATCGAAGTATGGGATTAACGGATCATATCCATGTCTGAATAGAAGTGACTCAATATTTTCTTTTAATACGTGTTGAACTTTATTCAATGATTTCGTCTGTAGAACAGTAGATATAAAGGTTGGGAAATGTAAACATTGAATAGCTATTTTTCCTGGAAGAAGAAGAGAGACAGGCGCAGCATACCACTCGCCTGGTAAGTTACCCGGAAGCTCGTTATTGTCAGTTAAAGCATTAATTTTTGCTATCTTCAGTAACTTATTTGTTGCACGGATTTTCATAAGAATCAAAAGTTTAAACAAGCACATAATCCCCGCTGTACCAAAAAACTATTGTGGCCCCATCTCTTGAAGTTACTTTTTGCATGTTTATCGTATCCTTCATATCGCTGGTCTTTTGTGTTGATAAATTAGAGTTGTAATTTGAATGAGAACAACATGAAAGTATATGGACGGCAAGTACCATAAGTGAAGGAATTTTATCGTTGAATAGTTTTCATAATCAGCTTCTAATTGGCAAAAATATAAAATTGATTGAATGCGCTGTACCGCATTTGTAATTTACTATCAACCCAATTTATTATATAATGTGCTAACCTTATTTCTGCTTATCATGCTCCACCCATAGAAGGTCGGATGTAGTATATCCAATCTCCTCTGCAATCTTGAGATATTGATTTTTAATCTCCTCCGGTATAATTGTCTCACGGGATAAAATCCATAAATACTTGAGACTTGCTCCTGAAACCAGTGCGTACTTATAATCTGAATCGATTGCAATTACATTGTATCCGGAATAAAATGGGCCAAAGAATGAAACTTTAAGCATCGCAATATTATCTTCTCCGACAAACTTAGCTTTACCAATAGCTTGAACCCATTTTCCATTTTTCAAATTGTAGCCTTTATTAACTACTTTAATGGTACCATTGGTATTTAAAGTATATTCTGCAGTGGTATTATTCAAATCCTTTTCATATTTGAAATCCAGTCTGGCAATCTCATACCATTTGCCAAGATACCTTTCCTTATCAAAAGGTTTAACCGCCACTGCGCTTTTGGGTATCGTAGAGCAAGATAAAATTCCTGTCATATGGGCGAATATTAGTAGTAAATAGATAGATTTTCTTGCGGTCATTTTTTAAAACAGGTTATGATCATATTCAACCTTTGTCATTGCTAACTTTTCCAAAAATACGAAGATTTCAAGAATTTTTTTCAAGTACAGTTTTTCCGTGGCAATTATTGCTACCTTGTTTGTACGGTGGTGGCATGAAATAGAATGGGATTAGTTGCGGTGGGTGAGGAGGGGAGTTCGATCTTCCTTCAGAAATTATATTTCATATTCTGAAACATCCGTATTCATTACCTTGCATACATTTATTCCAGTATCTTTATCCGCCTGAAAACAACCGAACATGAAAAAAATCTCCCTTGTCATCAGCTTCCTGGTGGCTACCTGTATCTTAGCATCCGCGCAGGAATCAGAGGATGACAGTCTCAAAACGATCCAACTGGAACAGGTCACGGTATCATCGAATCGTATTCCGGTGACCTGGCAAAGCAATCCGGGATCTGTTTCCCTGGTCAGAGGAGCACAGCTCACCGAAATGCCCAAGGGTATTGCCGCTGAAGAAGCCCTGCGCCTGGTCCCGGGTGTGCGGATCGATAACCAGCACGACGGGGAACGGGTGCATATCTCCATCCGTGGACAGGGCATCCTCACCGAGCGCGGATTACGTGGTATCGGCGTTCGTCTCGACGGCATCCCCCTGAACGATCCGTCGGGCTTCGCTCCCGATCTATACGACGTCGACTGGTCGATGGTAAAGAACATCGAAGTGCTTCGGGGTCCGGTTGCCGGCCTCTATGGTGGTGGAGGGGCTGCCGGAGTGATCAATATTACCACGGAAAACGGCGGTACTCAACCGGTTGGTGGTACTCTCGGTCAGACGCTTGGTTCAAACGGCTTCTCAAAATCACTGGTACAGGTATCCGGTAGTAAGAACCCGGTTGATTACCTTATCAGCTATTCGCGTTCAAAAGGAGACGGTTATCGCGATCACCAGGCCTTCTGGGCCAACAACTTGTACGAAAAGGTGAATTTTCATCCATCATCCAATTTACATATCACACAGATCATTGCTCATACCGATTATTTTCATCAGAATCCTGAGGGGTTGAGTCTCGACCAACTCAGAAATCCCCGCCAGGCCAACCCCGATGCAGTACCCTTCAACGAGTACCAGAAGACCAATCGCACCACGGTGGGTGTCCATGGAACCTATCGCATGAGTTCACTGCACGAACTGGAGGCCATGGCTTTCTTAAGATCCTGGCGCTACAAGGAGACCAGTAACAAAGCGGCCGAATATCGTGATATCACGAACCCGGGTGCCAGCCTGCAGTACAACCTCCATCTCCCGAGCGGACAAATGAAGCATACATTCAGTCTGGGCTCCGACCTGGAATGGCAGAACATCGAAATGTACAAACTGGAGAGTGCTGCCGATCCTAACCGGAAGGAGAGCATCAATGAAACCAATATCGAAACCACCAACCTGCTGGCCAACCAGGTCATCTCTCAGCAGGGTGCCGGAATCTTCGGACTTTACACGGCAGAGCTGGGAAAATTCAGACTGATCGGTAACATTCGGTACGACCTTACAAAAAATGAATTAACGAACAAAATGGCTGCTTTGGATACGGCCAAAACAACAAAAGATTTTTCAAATGTGACCGCCCGGGTGGGGGCGAGTTACCGGCTTGGTGATCACCTTACTGCATTTGCCAACTGGAGCCAGGGCTTCATGCCGCCTTCCACGGAGGAGCTGGCGAACAACCCGGTCGGTTTTTCCGGATTCAACGCCCACCTGGTAACGGCCACGGCGAACAGTTACGAGATTGGGGCAAGGGGATTCTTCGGCCAATTCCTTGATTTTGAAGTCACCGGCTTCATCATGAACACGGAAAACGATTTCTTCCGCTTCAAACAGTCGGGCCGTGGTAACCAGGAAGTTTTTTACGGTAATGCCGGCAACAGTGAACGGTATGGGATTGAGACCTACGTTGATATTCACCTGCTGGACAACCTCAGGCTGCAGGCTGCTTATACCTATGCCCATTATACCTATACCTCGGCATCCGTCGATCCGGTATACACCGATGTGAACTATGTACTCACCACTCCGCCGGAAAACGGACAATGGTTGCCAAATTCACCACGTCATCAGCTTTATGCAGAAGTCGTGTGGTCTGTTTTCCCGAAGCTGGAACTGAATGTCAGTACCGAATACCAGTCGGAATGGGCCATCTATACCGATGCCAGCGCCTATAACAACGAGCTGGATCCGGCGGTTTACCTGAACTGGCAGGATGGCTTTAATCTTTATCATACCCGGCTTTCGTATAAATGGAACCTGTGGAAGTTGAATGGCGAGGCCAGCATTTACGTCCGGAACATCTTCGGTACGGAATACATGGCCTTCACCGAACCTGATCCGGATGGCAATTCGTACCAGCCGGGTCCGGGAAGGGAGATATTTGGAGCGTTAAAAATCAGGTTCTGACGTTATGATGTCATTGCCATTTTGTTTTTTCAGTTTATTGACTTCTTCCACTACGTTTTCCTCATGTTAATTCTGTCTTGTCACATCATGTCCTATCCATTACTTAACCTCGCAACTTTCTTTCTGCCGGATATATACTAAAACTCCCTGCTACTGTATTAGTAAAACACGTTGTCTCCATATATCATTCTTCCCTTCTATTCGAATGATATAAATACCATTTGACAGACCCGCTTTTGCCCATTGAACTGAGCCTTTCAATACGTTGTCCCCGGAGAATATTCGTTTCCCGTCCAGGGAGAATACGGCAATTGAATGCGGTTCCCCGGACAGTAACTGCAACTGTCCGCGTGGTTTAATGAGGACAGGGGAGGGATTGACCTGGAAACCGGGACTAAGTGAACCGGTTGAAGGCGCCGACCAGCTGCGGATACCCGATTGAATTGGGTAAGGCAGCATTTCTAAATCGGTTGTTACTGGAAGGCCGTACAATACCTTATCGGCGAAATCCACCATGGCAAACCAGTCTTCGTGTGAATGATTGTGAGTACCGGGCCGGTAATGAATGCCGGCTTTGTCAGAGGCATTTAGAAATTTATAGACTTCCCTGGCAGCAAGATAGGTCTGCTGCGTTCCGTCCGGATTTTCCCAAAGATGATCGGCTGCAGTAGTATTGAAAAAAGCTCGCGGCGCCACCAGGGCTATGAGTGAATGCTGGTCAAAGGGCAAACGACGTACATCAAGGCCAAATTTCGCCAGTCGTGGGTGAAACCAATACCCATATTTAGTCGTTATTCGGGCGACGGATTCGTTTCCTTCCTGATAAAGGCGCGCAGCAGCTGTGCCAAGCGTTCCCGACCCATTGGGTGCCGTTAGTGCAATCCGCTCATCAAAGGCGCCTGCTAAAAGCGCAGCTTTGGCTCCCCTCGAGTGACCGGTGACAATTATACGTTCAGGATCAAAAATTGACTGAGTCAATAGATAGTCAACAACACGCATGTATCCCCATGCCCAAATTGCTACCGCGCCTCCGTCCCAGGCAGGATAGGCCTGCATCACCGGACCGGGGAGGTTTATGTCGTCCGGTCGTAACTTGGTGCGGTCGAACTCTGCAATGGCATATCCACGCTGGATAGTTTCAGGTCCGTAACGATTTTCCTGGGTATACCAGCAGGCGTCACCGGTGACGATAACTGGCAGTAGATCTATTTTATCTTGTGGAATGATCAATTTTACATCAAAAGTAATCTCAGAATTAGGCCCCATGGTAAGGCGCACAATTTTCTTTGTTGCTTTTCCGCTGTATATTGAGGCGGATGAAATTTCATGTGCGGTGATTTCCGCGGGTGGAGGGGGAAAATGACCATAGGCATAATAAAGAATTTTCGCCTTCAATTCTTCGCGGCATAATGGCCATTGCGACACGGAGGTTATCCGTGTTCCATTGTCGAGCATAAATGGATCCGGCAATTCATTGATAAACGGCAGTTCCTCAAAAGCAGGCATGTCCGTGACACCAGGGGGATTTTGGCCGGCTGCTTTGTATGGCAATAAGAACACCAACAAGAGCATGAACATTGCCTTTGCCCCGGATCGTAACAATTCCTCCATCACGTTTGCGCGTTTAGGAGCACTTTTGATCAGTAAAATACGTTCCATTCTCAAGCCCCAAAATAGCTTTTTCATTCCTATCCTCCGTTAAAAGTTATATCGGTTAAAATTAGGATATAACCTGAATAATTCATTAAAAGAGGGAATTTAACACCTAAAAATACTGAAATGCCAGTATTGTCAGGCTATATATTTATTTTTCTTTCTTGTCAAGGAACTTTTCAATCAAAGGAACAACAAGCGCACTCTCTTTAAACTCAGGTTTTATTGTTGTTATTTCTCCAATATATTCTCCGTGTCCGCCTGGAATAATTGCTAATTCAGCGTTGGCAATTTGTCTATGCAATTCAATAGCGTATTCAGGCGTAATAACATCTTTATCTTCAATAATGATTAATGTCGGTGCTTTAATAAATTTTATTTGACCGTCTGGAATGTCCTTGAAATTAACCATTCTTTTTACGTCTCTTTCGTGCATTATTTGCAAACCATTCGTGTCTGGAGCAACTTGTTTGTATGCAACTTTTAGCTGTTCCGGCATATTTTCCAATTTCGCTTTTTTCATAATATCCCAAAACCATACGGGAACTCCGTTGCGTTTTGCAAGAGCAGAACCTAAAATAATTTTATCAACTATTTCTGGGTGACGAATTGCGATTTGTAAAGTTGTTGTCCCACCGTCGCTAAAGCCAATTTGTCTGTCGCTATCAGTTCCATTTTCCTTGTTTCTGTTTTGTTCTTGATGCACGACGTCAAAATTAAAAGTGTCAATCCGATAATCACATAGAATGACCGCGTGTTGTTGGCATTGAGTTTTAATCACAAGTATTTTCAATTATTGTATATCCTGTTTTATTCCCTTCTGAATCATATGATGGCAACTTAATTTGATTATCTCCATCGTAGATATACTCTTTATAACCCATGAGATTACTCTTAGCATCATATGAATCACTCCTTGTTCGCTTACTCATCGCATCGTATGAATATCTAATTTCATCATATTGGTTACTATTTGAAAATAAATCAAATTGTTCCATTACAATTTTGATAAGATTTTTGTTTTCATCATATCCTTTACTTTCAATGAGACTTTTAAATAACTCACCATTATCATTATAATACACTATTGTCCGGTAAAAATTGAAAGTTACTTACATTTCATCCTGGTTTATATGAACAGCGCGGTGGCTGCCAAAATGCCGCGTTCCGCCGTAGGCGGACCTGTGGGTAATGGCCGGGATGATTTTGGCTTGATTTTTTTGGTTACTTTTTTGATCAAGCAAAAAAGTAACTGCCTGTCTGGCACAAGGACAACAAAATGTAAGGTTTATTACAATCAAAACTTTTAAATCATCGATGGAGCTTACCTTTCAGCAATATTTAATTTTTTTACCGGACACCAGTGAATTTTAAAATTATAATCGCGATTAATTATTTGAAATACTGTATTCCCTTTAATTATTCTATATGAGGCAATCAATTCACCATTACTAAATTTATTGTAATAAATAACGTTACAATACGTATCATTTACAATATGACTGTGAGAAACTTTCGAATTAATTATGTTATTTTGAAGCGTGTCAAATACTGACAAATAGTTGACACTTCTTGAAATTTTTCCATTTGTAGCATTTTTTGTTTCTACGTATTGATAGTCACTATTAAGAACGCCTGAAACAACGTGGATACATCCCTTTTTCGGAGATGTATAAAATCGTATCCCTACAATTTAATAGCCTGTCCCGGTTATTCCACCGGGAAACCGCTGTATACGTGACCCGCACTAGAGTGGTGTGAGAGGTGTACTGGCGGACTTTAGTCCTTCAGCCGCCTACTCGATTATAGCCATGTGCTTTATTTTCTGCTCTTCATTGTCAGTTTACATTAAATCATTTTTTGAAATACGTTTGTATTAATGACAATAATTCATTTTTCCTGATGGGTTTTGAAATATAATCATTACAACCTGCTTCTATGGCTTTTTCCCTATCGCCTGTCATAGCAAAAGCTGTTTGGGCAATAATGACTAAATCTTTGTTAAATTCTCTGATTTTTCTGGTAGCTTCATAACCGTTCATTCCGGGCATTTGAATATCCATAAGCACTAAATCAATATCGGGATGCTGACGGCAAATTTCAATGGCATCTTTTCCTGTGGTCACTTTCAGAATTTCTCTGCTAAATTTTTTCAGTTCTATTGAAATTAACATTTCTGACGTTTCATCGTCTTCGGCAATTAGAACTTTTAAGCCTGAATTTTTAGGAATTATTTGTTTTTCTTCTTTATCGGACAAAATAGTTGAAAAGGTTTTTCTTTCAACATCTTTATTACCTGGAAGGGTAAAAAAGAAAGTTGAGCCTATGCCAACTTCGCTTTCTAACCATATACTACCACCCAATATTTTCACATAAGCTCTTGCAATGGCTAAACCAAGACCGGCACCCTGCCGTGCCATTTTATCTTCGATATCAGCCTGAATAAAACGTTTAAAAATAGTTTCCTGTTTATCTTTTGGGATTCCTATTCCGGTGTCATTTATATAAAATTCAAATTCTTCTCCTTTATTCGAGTATCCAAATTCTATTGTTCCTTTATCGGTATATTTCAGGGCATTTTTTACCAGATTAGATAAGATTCTATAAAACTTTTCACTATCTGTTTTGATAATTGCTTCTTGTTCAGGTAATGCGCAATGAAAAGAAAGGCTGAGATTTTTATTATTAGCATCAATAATCAATGAATCGTAAACAAACTGGAACTGATTGTTGATATTGGTTTCTGAAAGATTAACGTCAAGTACACCCGATTCTATTTTGGAGATGCTCACAATATCATTAATAATATTAAGCATGCGGGCTCCACTTTTCTCGATAACCTGAATGTACTTTTGTTGCTGTTCACCTGATAAATCCGGTTCTTTGAGCAGTTCTGCAAAACCCAGAATTCCATTCATAGGTGTTCGTATTTCGTGGCTCATGTTGGCCAGAAAAGCTGATTTCAGGCGGTCGCTCTCTTCGGCTTTTTCTTTAGCTTCAGTTAGTTTTCTATTTACTTGTTTGTATTCATTATTTTTTTCTTCCAGTTTCCTTTCATAAATCTTACTATCTGTAATATTTACTCCTACGTTGGCTACACCTATTACTTCATTAGAATCGGAATGAAAGACAGTGGTATACCATGATATATATATATATTCCCCACTTTTTGAAAGTATCGCATTCTCAAAATCTATTACAATGTTTTTTGCACTTATACTATCTGAAAATATTTGATAAATATCATCTTTAATATCCTTTGGTATAAATATACTGAACCAGCTTTTACCCAATACTTCATTTTGTGAATATCCGGTAATCTGTAATAAATAATTATTGCAATATTTAATGCTTCCGTCTATATTTAATAGAAGAGATATAATATTTCCACTTTCCAGAACCTGTGTTAATCTTCGCTCTGATTCAACTAATTTTATTTGCGCCAATCTATTTTGCGAATTTTTATATTGTTTCAACATAATAATACCTAGTAACATTGTAGAAGGCACATAAATAAAAATAAGAGGAAGAGCAATGGTTTTAAGAGTAAGTAAAATCTTATCATATGGCAGAAGTAAAGTGCATAACGCCATTGTAAAATGCACTAAAATACCCATTGCTAATAATTCAAAATAATATTTATTAATTTTCCAATTTGGTCTGAGATTCCTCCATAATAAACCAATTGTTCCAGAAGATATAATTACAGCAATGCCCATCCATTTTCCATCTCCACCAATAAGCAATCTTATTATGCCTGTAGTGGTCATTGTTATTATTGTTGGGATTGGACCAAAAAACAAACCTGCGATGGAAATCATAACTGAACGAGTATCGAAAATCATACCTGGAACCCATGTCCATGGAGTAAACATTAATACAACACAAATACCACTCAAAATAAATCCCATAAGTATTTTTGCACCTATACTTTTAGAGTTTTCATTTTTAATCCAGAAGTTCTCGTATAGCATTGCAAAAGCCAATAATATGGCTGCGTTTTGAACTAACTCTATTATAATTGAATTTTTCATTAATCTTCAGGTTTATTTCGAAAGTCTTCTAAACATTTGATTATTTAAATTTAGACAATTTATATGAGTAAATATTTCAGTTTGTTTTTTTAGTGGAATCAAGATGTTTTTTCTGAAAAATTTCATAAAAACGCAGAAATAAAACAGTAATATAATCATAAAATACTAATTTGAGTATTCGATTTATCGTGTTCATGTAATGTTATTTTCAGCATTGGCTATAACGTTTACGTATATGTGACGCAGCTACCTGCGACTGAGCGTCGTAAAATAAAGATATGTAATTTTTTCAGAATTGACTTATTCGAAGTAAAAGGTAGCTGTGGCACATATACGCTGTTAGGGGTAGGCGCGTTTCCATCAATGTTCAGTCATTGCATATTCCAAGCTGAAAACAAATGGATTCAATTATTTCTTTTTTAAAATTCTTATCAGCGATTTGCCCATAACGCTTTGATAATCGCCTTTTATCAATTGTGCGAATTTGATGACATAGTACAATTGATTCTTTCTCCAAACCAAATTTTCCGGAGGGTAATAAAACTTCATTAGGATATATCACACGGTCAGGTTTGCGAGAAGTGATTGGAATTATATTGACAATATTAAGTAGTTCATTTATATCATCTTCACTCACTTTTAGAACAGGCCTGGATTTTCCTTGTTCTGAACCTAAAACAGGATCTAAATTCGCTCTCCAAATGCTCCACTTTTTATATTTCATAGTAATTCTCTGTCAGAATCCTTAAAATCAGAAGTGGCTTCATTTACGTCTGAAAGAAAGAGGGGATCAGTTGAAGCTTTCTTGAGTAAATTAATTTTTTCCTGCCGACCGTCTTCAATATCCTCAATAATTACTTTTACCCTTTTTTTAGATCTAAAACTTTCGGGTAATTTGATAATCAATCGGTTATCCTTTTTTATTTCATATGTTTTTTCAAAGGTCATAAACTGCTTTTTTGTAAAAATACGAAATTTTTCTGTTCCCTGTTTCTTAAGCACTTACCCCTAACGTGAGTCTCCCGCAGAGCGGGAGGCTGACGTTTACGTATATGTGACGCGGCTACCTGCGACTGAGCGTCGTAAAAATAAAGATATGTAATTTTTTCAGAATTGACTTATTCGGAGCGACGAAAGGTAGCTGTGGCACATATACGCTGTTGTAGCCAGTGCCTCGTCTATTTGTGGATTAAATTTATCTCTGACAATTCCTGACCTATCTGATGTATGCCTTCCAGAATTTTTTCGGTTTGTTTATAAGATGGTTTTTTGTGTCCCTGCACATACTGAGACAAAAGTGTTGGGTTCATTCCAATTTTTTCAGCCAGAAATTTTGCGTTTAATACCTTGTAATATTGAAAAAACTGCTTAAAATCAATTTCAAATTTCAGATTTTCCTGGGTCAAGGTGTATCCATCCTCTTCAAAATAAAGATTGGCCGCTTCAAGCGCATTTTCCAATAATTCCGGAACTGTCCTTCCGGTTGTGAAAATAGGATACTCTGTTGCAAAGGCTGAGAAACCGGTATCCGTTTTCTCGACGCTTATGTTTATTTTTCTCTTCATCCCTTTCATTTTCACACTTTATTTTAAGCCGGCATCTTTCCTAATCCTGTTTTCAAGTCCTTTGCCCAGTTCCTGGCTTCCATGATTTGGAAAGACAATTATACCAGGCTTCTGATCATGTTTCAATTTAATATGAGATCCTTTCTGAGAAACCGGATACCATCCGTCTTTGACAAGAATCCTGAATAATTCGGAACATTTCATTCAGTATCAATATTCACAAAGGTAAATTATAATTTACTTTTACGCAATAGGTCGTTATGCTCCATGGCATTGGCTACAACGTTGAGTGTATGATTTCGTAAGGGAATGCGGGCTTCAAACCTATCAAGTTGCCACCCTAATTTGATGCGGGTAATACTGCTCGAAAACCTCTAAAACCCTTATGAATTATACACATTGTGTGTGCCCTGCATGAGCAGTAGCACACACCTGTCGAAAGCTCAATAAATAATTGAAAATAGCAATTTTCTTTGATTAACGAGCAAAGTCAGGTGTTGTTTTTTTTCCAGAGGTATCACCTTCGGCAAGCCTTCGGCGACCGAAGGGTGCAAGTCCCTTACGGGCGGGAGTAATCCCGATAACCATCGGGAAACCGTTAGCAAGTGGCAAGGCAGCCCGGAGCAATCCGGGGGCTGAAGGAAGCCAGACTGCAAAATCCGGTACTGACGAACAGGAACGGCATAAGAGGCATCCAAGCTTGGGATAAGCAAGCACATCATTGTAACGTCCTAAAAGTTAACGTGAGCTTGTATGTAGATGTCGCAGGGATCGGAGGAAGGAGAAAGCTCTTACCAGGGGAGATCTCCCAACTCACGGGTTGAGATAGGAGAAGTCAGCAGACCGCGTGCCGCCTAAAGCTTCAGCGGTGGCGCAAGCCATAGTAGCTGCAGGAAACGAGCTGTCATAAGAAAGGCAGAGGTCTCACGACGCAGCGAAGGGCCGAACATTAAATTGCTCTGAATGCTGAAAGGAGGCTGGCTGCGTAAGCAGCTTCCAGCCTTTCAATAGGATGAGCGGGGAAACAAGGATAAAGACACCAAAAATGATCGAACAGGTACTAACACGAAAGAACATGCTGCGAGCCATGCACCAGGTCCAGCGGAACCACGGTTCCGCCGGGGTGGATCATATGCCCGTAACCCAGTTATCGGAACTGATGTCAATAGACAAAGAAGTTCTGACAGAGGAAGTTCGACAAGGGAAGTACCTGCCACAGGCCATTAAAGGAGTATACATCCCAAAAGGAGGAGGGAAGACCCGTTTACTGGGTATCCCCACTGTTAGAGACCGCATGTTGCAACAAGCGGTCTTACAGGTAGTCGCCGCAAGATTTGAGTTCGAGTTCTCGGATAACAGCTACGGCTTTCGTCCGGGAAAGAACTTACATCAGGCAGTGATAAAAGGACTGGGTTATATCAACGATGGCTACCAGCATATCGTGGATATCGATCTAAAATCCTTTTTCGATGAAGTGGACCATTGTTATTTGCTTCAGCTCCTTCACAGGAAGGTTAAATGCCCTGTAACAATGCGACTGATCCGCAAATGGCTGCGAGCGCCTATCCAGATAGACGGTAAGCTGGTCAAACGCAGAAAAGGCGTACCACAGGGCAGCCCGTTAAGCCCGTTGCTGTCCAATATCATGCTGCATGAGTTAGACAGGGAACTGGAAAGACGGGGACTTCGTTTTGTCCGGTATGCAGATGATTTTAGCATCTTCATGAGGACAAAAACGGAAGCCCGCAAGACAGGCAATGAGGTGTTCATGTTCCTCAGAGACAAACTCAGGCTCCCGATCAACCGGGAAAAGAGTAGCATCTGTCGACCGGTAAACTTCACACTTCTGGGCTTCGGGTTTGTACCGACCTATGAGAAGGGCGTTAAAGGCAAATATCAATTGGTAGTATCCAAAAAGAGCTGGGTTAAGCTAAAACAAAAACTTAAAGCTGTCACCCGGAAAACCATCCCGATGAGTTTTGATGAGCGCATCCGTAGACTAACAGAAATCCAGCGGGGCTGGATCAATAACGTCCGGATGGCTAACATCTATGTCAGGCTCACGGAACTGGACGGATGGATCAGGAACAGGCTTCGCTATTGTATTTGGTCCCGATTTATCGGGAGAAGAAACCTGAGAAGAAAAGACGAAGTCTTATCCGATTGGGGGTTAATCCGGATCAAGCCTTCATGTGGAGCCGCAGCCGTATGGGTGGCTGGGCGGTTGCCCAACGGCGAAGCCCTCACGAATACCTTTGAAAATAAACTATATAATGAGTAAAGCCCGATTCTTGGTACCACCATCACAGTCGAACGCCTGAAACGCCGTGGTTACATACCTTTTTCGGAGATGTATAAAATCGTATCCCTACAATTTAATAGCCTGTCCCGGTTATTCCACCGGGAAACCGCTGTATACGTGACCCGTACGTACAGTGGTGTGAGAGGTGTACTGGCGGACTTTAGTCCGTCAGCCGCCTACTCGATTGTAGGTATGTGCCCTTTAATCTTGCTTATCAATTCCTTTAACAGTCATTAATAAGAAATCAAGGCATTTTGAATAATCTAAATCCTCATATTCAAGTCCTAACTTTCGAATATTTGAATAATAATTCTTGAGGTTTTTATAATAATTCTTTTCAAGTTGAACAGACGTTGCTTTTTGTCCAATTTTTTCAATCAGAAACCATTTTTCAATTAATCTTGCAGAGCGTCCATTACCATCCTGAAATGGATGAATCTTTACGAAAACCAAATGTAATAAAGCTGCATAATAAAAGATCTCAAACGGATTTAGATCAGTTTGTTGTAATAAGACAATATCATGAAATAACTTATCAAGTTCTGATTTTACAATTTCTGGGGTTGCCGCAACGTATTCAATTTTATCATCATTGTTGATCACAAACATTGGATTGCTACGGATTAATCCTTGTTGACTTTTTGGTAATAAACTTTTACTTAAAATAGAATGTGTTTTACGAACATTCTCAAGTGTCAATTTATTATTGTCAATGAAATCATATGCTGAATACAAGTCATCAGCTTTTCGGGTATAATCAGGTTTAAATTTAACTTTCAGAAATTTGTGTTTAAAATAACTATCAAAGTCAATATTTTCTCCCTCAATCTTTGATGAGTATACAGATGAAACTGACTTATAGAATTGAAAATAGTCAACTGGCATTTCAGTTTTTTTGATTTTATCAATTTTGTCCAAAGGAGATTCTTTTACAGCCTTCGTGTAATCATTAAGTAGCTTATCTGTTAGAATTTTAAAATTCATTTGACAATTGTTATTTGCTCAAAGATACTCTTTTTAATCCCTGTTTTAAAATCAGATGAAATATCGAATTGGGCAGGTTCCTTAGGCATTACCTACAACGTTTGGTGTATGAAAAGTAGCGCGATTTCGATGCACTTTCCTGTCAAGTTACACAAAACTTGAAGCGAGCTACAACCTTTGATATTACCACTATCCCGCCTATTTTTTATACCATTGTGTGTGCCCTGCATGAGCAGTAGCACACACCTGTCGAAAGCTCAATAAATAATTGAAAATAGCAATTTTCTTTGATTAACGAGCAAAGTCAGGTGTTGTTTTTTTTCCAGAGGGTGCAAGTCCCTTACGGGCGGGAGTAACGCCCCGAACCGTTAGCAAGTGGCAAGGCAGCCCGGAACAATCCGGGGGCTGAAGGAAGCCAGACTGCAAAATCCGGTACTGACGAACAGGAACGGCATAAGAGGCATCCAAGCTTGGGATAAGCAAGCACATCATTGTAACGTCCTAAAAGTTAACGTGAGCTTGTATGTAGATGTCGCAGGGATCGGAGGAAGGAGAAAGCTCTTACCAGGGGAGATCTCCCAACTCACGGGTTGAGATAGGAGAAGTCAGCAGAAGCCATAGTAGCTGCAGGAAACGAGCTGTCATAAGAAAGGCAGAGGTCTCACGACGCAGCGAAGGGCCGAACATTAAATTGCTCTGAATGCTGAAAGGAGGCTGGCTGCGTAAGCAGCTTCCAGCCTTTCAATAGGATGAGCGGGGAAACAAGGATAAAGACACCAAAAATGATCGAACAGGTACTAACACGAAAGAACATGCTGCGAGCCATGCACCAGGTCCAGCGGAACCACGGTTCCGCCGGGGTGGATCATATGCCCGTAACCCAGTTATCGGAACTGATGTCAATAGACAAAGAAGTTCTGACAGAGGAAGTTCGACAAGGGAAGTACCTGCCACAGGCCATTAAAGGAGTATACATCCCAAAAGGAGGAGGGAAGACCCGTTTACTGGGTATCCCCACTGTTAGAGACCGCATGTTGCAACAAGCGGTCTTACAGGTAGTCGCCGCAAGATTTGAGTTCGAGTTCTCGGATAACAGCTACGGCTTTCGTCCGGGAAAGAACTTACATCAGGCAGTGATAAAAGGACTGGGTTATATCAACGATGGCTACCAGCATATCGTGGATATCGATCTAAAATCCTTTTTCGATGAAGTGGACCATTGTTATTTGCTTCAGCTCCTTCACAGGAAGGTTAAATGCCCTGTAACAATGCGACTGATCCGCAAATGGCTGCGAGCGCCTATCCAGATAGACGGTAAGCTGGTCAAACGCAGAAAAGGCGTACCACAGGGCAGCCCGTTAAGCCCGTTGCTGTCCAATATCATGCTGCATGAGTTAGACAGGGAACTGGAAAGACGGGGACTTCGTTTTGTCCGGTATGCAGATGATTTTAGCATCTTCATGAGGACAAAAACGGAAGCCCGCAAGACAGGCAATGAGGTGTTCATGTTCCTCAGAGACAAACTCAGGCTCCCGATCAACCGGGAAAAGAGTAGCATCTGTCGACCGGTAAACTTCACACTTCTGGGCTTCGGGTTTGTACCGACCTATGAGAAGGGCGTTAAAGGCAAATATCAATTGGTAGTATCCAAAAAGAGCTGGGTTAAGCTAAAACAAAAACTTAAAGCTGTCACCCGGAAAACCATCCCGATGAGTTTTGATGAGCGCATCCGTAGACTAACAGAAATCCAGCGGGGCTGGATCAATAACGTCCGGATGGCTAACATCTATGTCAGGCTCACGGAACTGGACGGATGGATCAGGAACAGGCTTCGCTATTGTATTTGGCATCACTGGAAGAAACCTGAGAAGAAAAGACGAAGTCTTATCCGATTGGGGGTTAATCCGGATCAAGCCTTCATGTGGAGCCGCAGCCGTATGGGTGGCTGGGCGGTTGCCCAAAGCCCGATTCTTGGTACCACCATCACAGTCGAACGCCTGAAACGCCGTGGTTACATACCTTTTTCGGAGATGTATAAAATCGTATCCCTACAATTTAATGAACCGCTGTATACGTGACCCGTACGTACAGTGGTGTGAGAGGTGTACTGGCGGACTTTAGTCCGTCAGCCGCCTACTCG
>CAWELH010000004.1:0-1155819 GCA_963809925.1 uncultured Bacteroidales bacterium | reverse complement strand
AGTTGTCTTTTGCATAGGCGGGGAAATCCAGATTGTCGAGTTCTCCGGCAAAAAGTTTTCGATGGAGAGACCATTCCGCTAGTGAGATATTAAACCATAGATCGTTGGTAACGGAGGCATGTAGAATTCCCGGTACGGCAGCGGAAACGGCTAGTGACGCAGCACCGGATACTGTGGTCCTTAGAAATGTTCGTCGGTTCATGACAGATTAGTTTTTAAGTTCATGATATTCAGAATAACGCGGCATCGGTACATGCCGGAAAAGAATGTAACAAAAACATGGGCGGAAGGTTTTCTTCCTGCGGGATTCGATAGTGAATTTGAATTATGTGATTTTACAAATTCATTGAAAAAGGTTCAAACAATCTTCCTGAAAAAAGAAAGCACAGATCGTAGTACAATTTGTACAAGATCCGTGCTTTCCAATTTTTTGATTACAGAAGAAAATACCGCAATTCTGATCACCAGCTACCGGAATCGTAATTATCCTGATAGCAGTCATGATTTTCCGGTCGTGTCCTTCTGATCAGATCCGGTTATTCAACACTCAGATCTTTGATCTTAATATTCCTGTACCATACATCATTGCCATGATCCTGGAGTCCGATGTATCCTGAACGGTATTTCCCGAATTCTGTAAATTCTTTGAATTTGGAATTGGCAATCATCTGCTCAAAATCGGGCGTACCAATATGATACTCAACGACAACTTCTCCATTCATTTTATGAATTACCGTACCCTGGTAGACCATGATCTCAGCCGTGTTCCATTCTTCTGCAGGTTTTGAATTCTGCGGTTTTGCAGGGATCAGATCATACAATGAACCGGCCTGACGGTTACCGTCTTTACCCAGTTTTGCATCGGGATGTCTTTCGTTATCAAGTACCTGGTACTCAGGAGCAGATTTCCAAATCGGTTCACCGGGGATCTCTTCGGCGAGATAGAAAATACCGCTGTTTCCGCCTTTTGAGATTTTCCATTCAAGTGTGAGATCGAAATCTTTGTATTTTTTATCATAGATGATGTCTCCGCCACTGCCACCGGCTTCTCCTTCACCTGAGCCCGTACATTTAAGAGCATCGCCATCGATAGACCAGCCTGAGGTTGGAAATGCGTCTTTATCATAGGCTCTCCAGCCTTCGGTAGAACTACCATCGAATAGGGTTACCCAGCCATCATCTTCCATTGGTGCTTCAGACATGGAATCTGTCGATTCTGAGGATTTTTGTTCGCCGCCGGTTTTAGATTTGCAGGAAATAAGTATCATCCCTGAGAAAATGAAAATCGATAACAGGAATAAGATTGATCTTGTTTTTTTCATAGCTTATTTTATTTGATATGTTAATATAAAGGTTTGTATTATTGACGAATGTAAATTTCTTGAAAAAAAATAGATTTTACAAATATGAATTCTTCAGTTTGAAAAGGACTTAGAAATGCAGGGCCATGATGTTTTCATAACTTGACTTTGCACATTCCATGGGGTTTTCAGGATGATCATGTTCCACAATTAAATGTTTGACTCCAGCCTTCCCGGCATTGTCAACTATCGTCTGAAAGTCGATCTTCCCTGATCCGACGCAGGCAAATGACTGATCTTCATCATCATTCATGTCTTTCATATGGAGGAGTTCAAAGCGGCCCGGATATTTGTCAAAATAATAAAGAGGATCACCTCCGCCTTTGTATATCCAGTAAATGTCGAGTTCCATGGCAACAAGCAATGGGTCCGTTTTTTCAAGAAAATAGTCATAGATCACAGTACCGTCAACCATTCTGAATTCTTTATCGTGGTTGTGCGCTGCAAAACGCAGGCCCACATCATTGCATCTTTCACCGATCAGGTGGAACTGATCGACAGCAAATTTCAGGTCATCCGTGGTAATATTTTCGCCGGAATGCATCCATGGCCAGTAACAGATCACATACGCTTTTTTAAGGCTGAGTGCGCGGTCGATAAGTTTTCGCAGATCATCACCCTGCATCTGGGCCATACTAGCTCCGCCAGCCAGGGAGCTCAGTCCTATTTCATCCATTACCGACTTAAAATAGGCCTTATCGTCGCCGAAGCCTCCTCCGTGCTCAAGGTATTTATAACCAATGGAAGCAACTTCCCTGAGTGTTTTTTCCCAATCTTTCTTCAGCGGCGGATCAATAGTATTGGTGATAATACCGATCTGTCTGAGCGGATTAACCGTATCAGTGCAGGCTGTTAACATTCCGGGGAGCAGGCTGAGGCCTGCGGCTCCGGCAGCTGAATGCTTAATGAATTGTCTTCTTTTCATCGAATTTTGGGATTCATGTTCCAACATAAAAAGGGAACATCGTTTATTTATTTGGATCATAAACCGGGTTGGGTACCGGCATGTGAGCTCCGTTTGTCAGTCGCCATTCCGAAAGCATCGCAGCAAGTTCATCAACCTTATCAGGCATATCTGTGGCTATATCTTTCGTCTCAGTGCGATCGGCAACCAGATCATAGAGTTCATAGTGGTTATCTTCAAGAAACTGGATAAGTTTATATCTTCCAAGTCTGATCGCGCTTGCCGGTGTACCTCCCTGGTTGCTGTAATGTGGATAATGCCAGTAAAGTGCTCGCTCCGGCAGATCCTTACTGTATTTTATCTGTGGTAAAAGGCTGATTCCATCCACATCACCGGCATCCTGACCTAATAATTCGGCGATGGTCGGAAATACGTCGCAACCGATGACCGGTGTGTGACTGACAACTCCTTTAGTACCGATTCCTTTTGGCCAGTATACGATGAACGGTTCCCTTATTCCTCCCTCATAAATATATCCCTTTCCAGCACGGTATGGACTATTGGTAGTAGAAGGTGTGCGAGGCCCTTCTTTAACCGAAAGGCCGCCGTTATCACTTGTAAATATGACGATGGTATTGTGGGAAATTTTCAATGAATCGAGGATATTCATGACTTTCCCGATGTTCTCGTCAACTGCCTCAACCATTGCAGCATAGTGTACATTCTTATGAAGATAGGAACTGTCGGCAGCCAGTTTAGCCTGGTATTTTTTTACCAGGTCTCCCCTGCCCTCTACAGGAATATGTACATTATAAAAAGACAGGTATAGCAGAAACGGTGATCCGGCGTGTTCACGCACAAAACTAATTGCCTCGGATGTCAGCTGGTCGGTGAGATACTGGTTTTCCCGGCTCCGTTCACTGAATTCGGTAAAAGGCGTTGTATCCTGTTGCGGTTGTTTAAGGTAGGGAGCATAATATGACGGTGGCATACCGCGTTTATCGCCTGCAATATCCACATCAAATCCCTGATCGGTAGGGTAAAAGCCTTTTGCACCCAAATGCCATTTCCCTGCAAATCCTGCGGCATAACCCGCTTTTTTCACAAGCTCGGCAAGGGTGGTTTCTCCGAGAGCCAGTTGATGAGAGAAGGAAGGTACCTTCAACATTTTATCGGCTTCAAGACCACGGCTGAATTGCCTGCCAGGAATAAAGTCAGTTATATCCACCCTGACGGGATATTTGCCAGTCATCAGGCTGGCTCTCGAAGGGGAACACACCGGACATGTGGCATAAGCATCACTATACCTTATGCCTAAATCTGCAAGTCGGTCAATATTGGGCGTTTCATTAAAATGATTACCATAACAACCGAGATCGGAAATCCCAAGATCGTCGACAAGAAATATGACAATATTCGGTGGTCCATGATCCTGTCTTTCACAAGTGGTACAGATAGCACCAAGCGGTAAAATCGCCATGGTCAGCACGCTGGTCAGAAGGGTCTTATTCATGACATGAAAATTAATCTGCTATCCATTCATAACCTGTGAAGGTAGTATAACGTGTGTTTAGATCAAATATAATTTGAGAAATATGAACCGGATATGCGTATAGCCGGGCCTTTCCTATTCTCCGGCATCATGGACATCCAAGCCGTAAATACCGTCAAGCATGAGGTTAAGAAAGACAGGTTCCCCGCCGCTGAACGTCACCCACATGATATGATCAAATTCGCCTTCTTCCAAACCCTTAAGCTCACTGAAGCCACCTGTTGTAGCCATGATCACAGCTTTTCCGTTCTCCCAGTCAGCCACCTGGTAGTGATGCTCATGCCCTGCAAATATGGTATATCTCCGCGACGAAAGCAGTGACTTAATGTCGGCCCAGTACCCCGTATTTTCTTCGTGCCATAATGGTTGATGCATAAAAACAAAGGTCCAGCGTACATTGTCCGTTTTTTCCAGCACATCTCTTACATATTCATATTGCGGCTCACCGATAGCCCCTTTCCCGGACCCTCCCAGCATCTCTTCAGTGTTCAAAAAGAGGAATAAAACATTATGCCTGATAAAATGAGAATATGAAGGTCCGAAATGTGCAGCCCATGCTTTGGCCTGTACTTCATTTGAATAGTCATGGTTTCCGGGTACAAAATAAAAAGGCATCGACAACTCCGACGTCATGGTCTCCATCCCTTTCCATTCTTCATCAATGACGGCCGGATCTTCAGAATATCCTTCAATAATATCACCCACACCGGTTACAAATTCCGGTTGCAGAAGATTGATCTGATGCAGGGCCCGGTAGAAGACGCTGTCGCGATGATGCCCGGTACGGTCACCCACCACAACAAAATGAAACATTCCGGTATCTGAACTGTATGCAGCAGGCCATACATTCATATGCAATGATTTCCAGCCAGCGGGTTGCGATTGGACCCAGGCTGATGTAGCCAGAAAATAAATCATTGTGAACAACAAAATAAAAGACCTTTTTGGAATCATAGGATATATGGATTTTACATTTATATCGATGTGCAATTTATCCCTATTTTTATATTCCTGCTACAGAATATTCTCTTTCATATTACCGAACACGATATAATACCTGTTCGCACCCCGAGACACATAAATCCCTGAATAAAATCATTGATCTGTACAAGATAAACAATGATGCCTTTTGATCAATGGCATAGTTTCTTTTTTATATAAAAATGAAGTCAGACAGCTAGCCATGTATATAGTAAATATCTGTAAATGAATTATATAAATAGAGTGCCAGAGTTTTTAAGCAGCATAATAATAATTCGTAATATAGAACAACAAAGGGTAAATGAAAGCGTAATAGCATTATTAAATCACAAAAACGAAATAAATAAAAAATAATCTTACAATTTCCTTTACCTGGATTAAATAATTTTGTATATTGTCATGCTTTCATCTATCATTAGGTTAATTTAGGGTTAGCCTGTAAAATAAGGTGCTCGTGGGTTACGGGCACCTTTTTTATTCTGATATGCCAGGCACAGGCTGAATTTGCAGGCAGATGTATTATTTTTCGATTATTCCCGTTCTACTTCCTGGAATAACTTCAGATCGCAAAAATGACTCACCGCAACCTATTATGAAACGATTTCTTCTTATCCCATTACTGCTGCTGGCTCTTCATTCTTCCCATGCACAAAAAACGGATCCCATTCTGGACAAAGCCATGCTTTTTTATCAGAACGATGAGTTTGAAATGGCTATACCACTTTTTGTAAAGTTAAGTGAACAAAACCCGAGAAATGCTGAAATTCTTAAGGATTTGGGGAAATGCTATGTTCAGACCGGGAAGTTAGGTGAAGGGATAGCACGATACAAACAAGCGTTGGAAATCCGTCCTGATCTGGCTGATGCTGCTTATGGTCTCGGCAATGCGTACGATATTTCCAACATCATTGACAGTGCACTTTTTTGGTTCAGAGAGTACACCCTGATGAATCCTGATGATCCTTCAGGCTTTATCCGGCTATCGGTTATCTACATGGATGATCCGGAGCAAAACGATTCATCGGTATTTTATGCACAGAAGGCTCTTTTACTCGAACCTTCCAATCAGAGAGCGTATTATACTCTTGCAATGGCGTATGTGCAAAACGACAAGTATAACCAGGCCATCGATGCCGCTGTTAAAGGGTTAAGCTATGATTCAACTGCATATCTTCTCTATTACCCATGGGGCCTCAGTCTTTTTTTCCAGCATAATTATGGTCTCGCCTATAAGGTATTTTCTAAGGGTGTTAAGTTTGAAAACCAGGGATCCGATCTTACCAGGTACAGGGCGATGTCGCTTATCATGAAAAATACGCCCCCTGATGTTTACAATTTTGATGCCTCAGGACAACCCAGATTCCAAATCCTGAATGAACACAATATGGATGTCCTAGGTAACAGGATCACAGATCCCCTCGACCGATATTATTATCCTGCTCTTCTCAAAAAATTCAACGAGGATCTCTTTTCGATGGGTCTCGATGAATTCTTCATGCTATACTATGGGTATTCCGGTAGCAAGGAATATTCACCCTATAATTTGCGGACGGATTCTCTCGATCACTTTCTCAGTCTGGCACAGTACGATCTGTATATACGTCATGCAGAGACGTATCTTTCAGATGATCAGACAATGTTTCCCATATACGATAACCTTGCGATGGTCTACAATATTAACGGAAACGATGAAAAACATTTCGAAAACCTGTTTGAATATTTCGGCTTCAGGAACGGGGTCATGGCTAGTGGCGACGGTGAGGGACCCGGGACTGCCTATGTTATTACAAATGTCAATCATGAATACGAGATACTCAGGAGTCTGGGCCTTCAACCCGCCGGGCAGAAGCTTGTAGAAGACAAGAACCACAGTTACGATGTGCTTTCGGCAAAAGCAGTGAATGGCGATGAAAATGAGATATGGTTTAATATTGACAAGCCCTACCTGGCGCTTGAGTTGCTAATGAAGGAAAGACAGAGGAAGAGGAAGAAGTGATGAGGTGAATAGAAGTTAGGAAGTTAGGAAGTTAGGGAGTTAGCGATGTTCGTTGGAATTGCTACTGGAAAAATACCATTTGAACCACTCCCTACCGCGGAGCGGTAAAATTATAGTAGCCACGGTAACGTCCGTGGTTAGTGAGGTGCAGTTTCCTGCGTCCCCGGAGGGCACGCCAATAATCCGGGCATGTGAAGGCTGATTTTTTTTCTGCACTTTGATATTAACAGGTCCGGCTATAAAAAATTAAACCCTTTGGAGTATGGGGAATTGGGGGCGTTCCTATCACGGTCGTGACTGTGGCAATTATAATTGAACGCCTTGTGGGGTGAAGAAGACATTTCTACTATCATTCACTGAATATTTTTGCTGTCAAATTGAAAGTTCCGGCATAGGTCCCCCTTCGGCAAGCTCAGGGAACACCTTCGGCAAATTCAGAGATCGCGTTCGGTAAGTTCATGGACTAACCTTCGATATGCTCAGGAAACACCTTCGACATTTTCAGGGTATTACCGGATTTTATGTGAGTGGTTAGGCACGGTTAACACCGGATTTAATAAAATAGAACTAACCTGCTCCACGGATGATGGCAGACTGGAGCAAAATTTCATCGTTGTTTATTTAAGGTGAACCGGCAGGTATTGTTGCGGTGACTTTTTAAAATGATTTACCTTTCCACGACAATGCTATAATCCCCTGTTCCTTCAAAAGCCAGCATTGAGGTTCCCTTTACAGGTAAGACAGATTTTTCAAACCTGATCACTTCACCCGATGCAGCATTGGTGATCTTCACCGAGGTAGCTTTATCCAGGTTATCAAACACAAGATGCGCTTTCCAGGTTGCATGGATAAGAAAGGTGAGCTTTCCGTTACTATCGCTAAAGCCATGCAACACTGCATCGGACGACCGGAGCCTTACCTCGTCGCATCTTTTCGTTCTGTTAACAAAAATCCCGTTGAGCCCGGTTCGCATCCTGTCTTCCGGAATCTGAAGCGTCCCGGTAATCCTCTCACCATTGAGGGTAAAGGACGCCACATCATCGCCTTTTCCATCGGCTGTGGCATTGAAGGTATGATCACGGTAACAAAATCCGTTCAGGCTGTTTACATTCTGGCTCGCACGCACCGAAAGTCCCTCAGGCAGAGCATGCAGCAATTGGTAACCCATGGAGTAATACAAGGCGCCGATCTGAAAAGGCAAGGCTCGCCATCCTTCCACAGCTCCCTGGTATTCTGTTACTGCTCCGGGCATCGTGTACCTTTTCGTCAACATGAGCGCTTCTTTGACCTCCTGCGAAAGCATCGACTCGTACTCATCTGAATTCATTCCGTACTCGTAGAGAAATCCGGCCAGGGTGTTCCATGGACAATACCCGTAACTGCGAATGGACGGCCATGTTTTCTGCGTCATCCTGGCACTTTCAATCTGAAGGTCGAGGGCAGGAAAAAAAGGCCCCAGCGAGACAGCCCAGGCGTACTCCCAGTAATCGGCACCCCGTTCAAAACGGCGCCAGTGCTCCGAGCTATCAGACAAAATTTCAAAGCCGGAATAAAGGTAGCCCTTGTCATCCTTAAATTTTGTCCTGATGGTATTTTCCAGATCACCGGCAATTTTTGCATACCTGTCATATCTTGTCCCAATTCCTTCTGTCCTATGTTCCATCAGGATCATAACCATCCTGAGAAGGTTGTATGAATTTACCTGGTTATAAAGGCTGTATGAACGGCTCAGGGTTGTATGCTCTACATTATTCCCTCTCAAATCTGTGTACATCATTCCATTAACGGCATCATAACCGTAAAAAGGACTGGAACGCAGGGATGTCTCGCCCCTCGTATCTGAACCGATCATCTTTTTATCTGCTTCCCAGGTTTTATCTATAAAGCGGTCAATCGCACCCAGGAGCTGTGTGAAATCATCGGTTTTGATTAGTTCATCCGATCCGGTGCTCATAAAATGGGTGTATACGGAGAGTAGGGCATAATAAATACCGTCATCTTCTGATTTTGTCCATCGTGTACCGAGTATCTGGAGGTATTCCGGTGATCGTTCACCGGTCTCCGGGTTGATCAGCATCCAGCTGGGATTGTGAAGGATAAATGGCGCCCAGAGTTTCACCAGGTCGGGTACGCCTCCCATGGCCATTAGCGACGACGACATGGATCCGTCCCGGTTCCAGATCAGGTAATAGATTCGTGCCAGGGCACCATTTACGGCTCCGCCTTCATCAAATGCGGAATACACAATCCGTTTGTTGATATCAAGTACTTTCTGGAAATCGCTGTTGGTATAATTGAAGGTCGATTTTTGCATGACCTTGCTCAACGTCTGCTCATTATCAGCATTGATTTGGGCATACGTCATTGAATCAAATCGGTTTACCACTCTGTCAACCTGGTGAATATTTTCCTCTCCCCCAAAGATTACGACATCATTTTCCATCACCTGCAGAACGACGGTTCCATCCTTAAGCATCCTGAACCTGTTCTGGCTGAAACCTGGAAATCTGACATAGGAAATAATGTTCTCTCCCCTCTCGGTAAAGGATTCAGTAAGCAGCCCGTTTTGAATGTCGAACCTGACTTTTGGCCTTATGGCAATGAGAAGCGGAGATGTTGCAGTTACAATGAATGCATTTTCATCTGCCAGGTTCAGGAAGGAGAGATTGTTCACCGCCTGCGAGGGAACCAGTGTTTTCAGAATGGTCTGAAAAGGATCATACCCGAATTCTTTTACGTAATCTGCCCGGATAAAAGGGAAGCTTACCTTCTCAAAAAGACTGGTAAAATTGTCCCTGTCGGAGAAATTTCTTGCCCACAAGTCCTTTCTTCTGAATGCATTTGGCTTGTAAGTAAATTCAAGCTCCGTTTCTTCCTCCTGCATAATAATCGTTAGCCTGTTACCGCAGCGGTTCTGAAGCACTATATTGTGGATCCCGGGCTCCACCGACGGAGTTCGAAAATAATGTGACATTGAAGCCGTCACGGGCGTTTCCTGTCCACAGACATTTACTATTAAGGTCGCGAAAATGATGAATAATACAGCAATTTTTTTCATTTTGGTTATATTGGATTAATTGGGTTCACGCTGTCGGTGTATGGTTGATATTGTTGATATTATGCTGAACTCGTGATTATGGATCATCTGGTACCAAAATAATAAAGAATTTGGTGTCACCCCAAAAATCCCAATCAATAAAAAAATTATTTTCACAGGAACACAAATATTGAAAGACAAAGTATTTCCCCTGCTTTGATTCATCCCTTATTACCGGCACCCTCCAATATCGTCAAGGCCGGCAACAAATGTTCTAAGGTCTGGAAAACGCATGGATGCAAATTCTTCATCAAGAGGTGGAACAGCTTCGTCGTAGCGGTTAATCCAGGCGGCGTCGAAACTAATCAATCGGACGTCGTGCATAATCGTTATTTTTTGATGGGTTGATAATCAAACCAGTCAAAGTCGGCAGGTTTAACTGCCTTCTGTCCGTTTCCCGAGGCAAACATTCCGAAAAACATACCGGTGAATTTACCAGCAATCTCACTGCCAATATATTGTGTTAGTCCCTTTCCAAGGATGATCTTATCTTGATTTTCCTCTTGAAACCAGAACTTATATTCGACAGGCGTTGCAATGATACCCAGAACAATCCTGTCGTCCCGGACTTCTTGTTCAGCCACTGTCGCGCTCAGGTCCCCAATTGTTTTGCGGAGCATAACGAAAACCCTGTCGTTACGCCTTGTCAAGAAGATGTCGTAATGATCCATATAGTCCATAAATGCAGTCAGTCCGGCCTCATCACCACCAGCAGGACTGTAAACGAGACGGGTGCTGACATTACATGTGAGGTGATTTTGTCTGCAGCCGATGAATACCGGTGAAAAATAGCTGTTGGTATTGAATTCATTTCCATGAAGTCTTAAAAATCCGGGACGTTCGGTCAACGACCAGGTTCCTTCCCGGGGTTCCGTATGAAAGCATAGCGCAAATTAAGTGAGGTACTGTCAAAGTTATCGCGGACAGGGACTTCCGGCACCGGGTGCAGAGGGAGGGTTGTACTGTAGTTTCTGATCTGGGAGGTATGATTTTGATTGACCACCGGCCAGCCGTCGGACCAAACCACTGGTTCAAGAAAGGTTTCCCTGCCGAGTGGGCTTGTATGATCGTAGCCGGGATGACGGGTTGCAAGGTGGACCATCCACCAGCTACCATCGGCTGCCTGAATAAGATCGGCATGACCTGTTGCCCTTACTTCTTCCTGCCATGCAGTATGATTGGCAAGGATGGGGTTATGCGGGCAGGCTTCAAATGGACCCGATGGTGAATCAGCGCGTGCGATGGTCTCCATATGAAGGGCCCTCGTCCCCCCTTCGGCCATCATAAGAAAGTATTTATCAAACATTTTGTAAATATGCGGGCCTTCACAATCAGGAGAGATCAATCCGTTGGAAATTACCTTTAGTGGAGTCAGCAATTTACCTGTTTTGATGTCGATCTCCGCCTGAACAATGCCAGCTTTCTCAAAGCTGCTCCGCCTGGTGTAATATACCTTACCGTCGTCATCAAAAAACAGGTCAGGATCGAACATTTCCTTGTCGACCCAGATGGGTTCCGACCACGGCCCGACGGGATTTTTCGCCGTTACATAAAAATTACCTCCGCCGCTTGTATTGGTGGTTATCATATAAAACGTGCCCTTATGGTATCGGAGCGTAGGTGCAAAGATACCCCCCGATGGCCATGCCTTGTCAAGATTAAGCTGGCTTTTCCTGGTAAGCACGTGACCAATCAGCTCCCAGTTTACCAGGTCTTTGCTATGGTATATCGGTACGCCGGGGAAAAATTCGAAGGAACTGGTAACGAGATAAAAATCATCTCCCACCCTGCATACGCTTGGATCCGGATTGAACCCTGAAATAACAGGGTTGATATACGTAGCCTGCACTGAATCGGGAGGTAAATCCGGAATGGTAATATGATTCCGTTGTGGCCATGATTGAGACAGGGCAATTTGCGTGAACAGCAATGACACGACAATGAAAGCAGTAGTTTTCATTACTATTTTTCAGTTATGAATGAGGTTAAAACCAAGCTTCCTGAAAATCATCGCAGCTTTTTAAACTCCGAATCCTCATTCCATCTGGGGAATTTTCCGGCTTTTGTGAGCATGTATCCAACTTCAAAGCCTAGCTGTGCATCCTCAGCCACACCGGAGAGGTCCCATTTCCCCGGTACATAATTATCGGCTGGACGGTGGTACCTGTTTTCAATATAATCCTTTTCCTGGTTGGCTGCCCAATCCCTGCCATTTTCCCGGCTGTCGCAATTTCCCCTTACAAATACAGATGGCACTCCGTATTTTGCAAAGCTGAAATGATCGGAGCGGAAGTACATTCCCGTATGGGGATTAGGGTCGGGGAAAATATACCGATCCTGCTTTTCTGCTACCCTGGCTACGAGATCGTCCAGATCCGATTGCCCATAACCGGTGATCATCACATCTTTCATCCTCCCGATGGGAAGCATCATATCATTATTGATACAAGCCAGCGTCTTCTCCATGGAAAGTTCAGGATGAGCTGCATACCAGGCCGAACCGAGTAGTCCTTGTTCTTCGGCGGTGGGGGACAGGAAGATCACCGTCCGTTCGGGTCCCGGTTTCAGTTCTCTGAACGCCCGGGCAATTTCAAGCATCCATGCCAAAGACGTTCCGTTATCCACGGCACCGTTATAAATTGAATCTCCGTTCTCTGGCTCACCGATGCCAAAATGGTCCCAATGGGCCGTATATATTATACTTTCCTTGGGGCGCTTAGTGCCGGTGATCTTTCCAACGACATTACGGGATATTTTATAGGAGATCAGGTTACTTACAGAAATAGAAATTCCCGCATTCATGTCAAAACCTCTGAATGAATGGGTTGTTGAAATCATTCTAATGGAATCGACAGACATACCCAGGTTGTGAAATAATGTGTCGGCAGCAGAGCCGGATATCCAGCCCTGGAATGCGCAAGGTTGCTGTTCATCTTTTCCCGGTACCAGATAAAAATTTGAATTCAGCGCGCTTTTTCTGGGAATAGCCCATGGATAACCAGCACCTTTTGTCTCGTGAATGATGATCACTCCTTCCGCTCCCTGTCTTGCTGCTTCCTCGAATTTATACGTCCACCGCCCGTAGTACGTCATCACATGTCCTTTAAACAGGGTAGAATCGCCCGTATACAGTCCCGGATCATTGACCAGAAGCACAACGGTTTTGCCTTTCACATCCAGGCTCTTATAGTCGTCCCAGTCATATTCCGGAGCAACAATGCCGAAACCTGCAAATACAAGCTCTGAATTATTGATCTCAGTGAGATCGGCAAGTCTTGGTGACACAACGGCCAGATCATCGGGTACCCGGAGGTACTGTTCTCCACCCGGCGTTTTGACCATAGCCGGCTGGTCAACCACCGAGGCAATTTCCACCATATCAACCGACTGGATATACTGTCCGTTAATTCCTGGTTCGAGGCCGGATTTTTTAAATTGGTCTTCAAGATAATGTATGGTCATATCTTCTCCTTCCGTAGAAGGCTTTCTTCCCATAAATTCATCTGAAGCTAATTTACTTACGTATTCCGCCAGATTGCCTGCATTGATGCTATCGTATGCTTTTTGAAAACCATCGTCCCTTCCACAGGAAAGGATCATGAGACCAAAAATTGCAGAAACGGATAGAATTAATTTTTTATCTGTGATCATATAAAAATAACTGAAAGTGGTTAATCATGGTATTCATCTTTCCAGAGTTCGAATCTTACCCAAATTAAGTTGTAATTAGAAGCCCGGTAATCAAACTATAGGCTGAGAGACCCGGAACGAAACGTAAAATTATAACAACTACCAATAATATTCATCATTCCCGGGTAGGATAAATGAATTTCTTTTAAAAATACCAGATTTTAGAATGAAAAACAGATTCTGTACTTTACTAGGATTCATATCTTTCTGTTATCCGAGGAAAACATCAATTTTTCCCAATAATTCAGCAGCCCGGATGGGTTTGGTAATATACTCATCGCATCCGGCACGAAGGCATCTTTCCCTGTCCTGGGACATTGCATAGGCTGTTTGGGCAATAACAGGGAGAAGGATTTTTCTTTCCCTGAGTGTTTTAATGGTCATCAACCCGTCCATCCCGGGCATCTTAATATCAAGAAGAAGCAGATCAAAGTTATGGTCTTCGGACAGCTTATCCAGTACCTCGTCGCCACTGGTAACGTGAATGATTTCAGCTTCAGTCTTATCGAGGATATGCTTAAGGAGGTAAAAATTACTCAGTTCATCTTCTGCAACAAGGATCTTTTTCCCCTTCCAGTTATAGGTATTGTTACCAATTACCAGATCGGATCCCTTTTTTCCTTTTGCAATAAACGTCTTCAGGGGAATTTCAAAATAAATCTCACTACCCTGGTTTTCACGTGAGCTCAGCCATATCTTACCACCCATGGCCTCTACCAGACCTTTAGAGATGGTCAGTCCTAGGCCATTCCCGCCATATTTTCGCGTTGTGCTTTCATCCGCCTGCCGAAAGCGTTCGAAAACAATTTGAAGAGCATTTTCCGGGATGCCGATGCCAGTATCTTTCACATAAAACTGTATTCTGTCCTTTTTAGATTTTTCATATCCAAAATCGATCCTGCCAATAGAAGTAAATTTGTGAGCATTTGAAAGCAGGTTGAAAAGTACCTGCCTGATTCTGGCCTTATCGGCACTGACAAACGACTGATCATCTTTTAGTGTTTTTGTAAGACTGAGGATTACAGGACTTTCCTTAAATCTGATACTTTCAGTAAAGAATGTCAGGAGCTCATCGAGAAGGTTGTTTAGGTTAAACTCTTCAGGGTGGAGCTCGACCTGGTTGGCTTCAATCCTGGATACTTCAATAAGGTCGTCGATAATTGTGAGCAGATGTAGCCCCGACTCTTCCACGATTTGAATATAATTCAGCTTATCCTCCTGCGATATGTCGTCAATTTTAAGCAGGGAGGTAAATCCGATAATGCCATTTAATGGGGTACGGATCTCGTGTGAGAGATTCTCGAGGAAGGCTGTTTTAAGGCGATCGGATTCTTCGGCTTTTTCCTTTGCCCTGATAAGATCATTTTCCATCCTTTTCCTCTCGGCAATATCGCGGAAAATGACCTGGCCTGAAGGTATACCTTTGAAGGTGATGGGAGAGGACGCCACTTCGAGAAGTATCTCTTCCTTTTTGCTATTGAGGAATTTAAGCTCCACCGGCTTATCATCGCCCTTCCCGTTGTAGAGGACTTTCATTCGACTGACAACAAGGTCGAGGTAATCGGGATGAACGTAATCGACTAACCTTATGCCGTCCAGAGAGATGCCTTCATCCTCACTGAGGATCACAAGGGCTTGCTTATTGTGGTATACCACTTCTCCGCCGGCATGAACGATGATTCCGTAGGGTGAAGATTCGGCCAGTTTACGATAATTTTCCTCCCTTTCTTTCAGAGCTTCAAGTGCTGCGGATTTTTCACGCTGCATCTGCAGTCGTTCCATCGCACTGTTGATGGATGGGATCAACCTGTAAATATTCTCTTTTAGTACATAGTCCCAGGCACCTTTTTTGATCACATCCACCGCCACCTCATCGGGAAGTGTACCGGTGATCATGATGATAGGCTTCTGCGGACAAAGCTGCCCGGCAATTTTAATGGCTTCAAGGCCGTGAAAAACCGGGAGGGAATAATCCGTGAGGATGAGATCGAACCTGGATGTGGTGATGGCATCGATGAATTCCTCTCTTTTTTCGACCCTTCTAAGTTCATGAATTAATTCGCCCTCCTCAAGAATGGCCTTCACCATTTCGAAGTCTGTGGGGTTATCCTCTACGTAAAGTATACTATATTTTTCCATTATCAAGCATGATCTTCAGTGACTTCGCACGTCTTCATCCAGAAATCGAGAATCGTGTGAAGTACTTTTTCAAACTCGTCAAAAGCTACCGGTTTAGAAACAAAAGCATTGACGCCTAAATTATAACAATTCCTTATATCTTTTTCAATACCCGAGGAACTGAAAATAACTACCGGAACAACGGATGTAATCTTATTATTTCTAAGAATACCGAACATCTCGCAGCCGTCCCGTACAGGCATTTTCAGATCCAGGAGGATGAGACCCGGAATATGAATCCTTTTTCCAGTTCCGGAACTCATCATGTCGAGCTGAGAAATTACATGTTCTCCGCCACCATAAGAGATAACCCGGAGATCAGGCATATACCTGTTAATCACGGACTCCATCAGTTCGATGTCGTTTTTGTCATCGTCGATAATCCAGAGACATGAATTTGCTTTCAACCCTTAATCAGTTAAGGTAATGTAAAATAAAATGTGGCGCCTTTCCCAGTTTCACCTTCTGCCCAAACTTCACCTCCATGGCGTGTGACGATGCGTCGTACATTTGCCAGGCCGATGCCTGTTCCCTCGAACTCCGATTCGCTGTGAAGACGCTGAAAGACGCCAAACAATTTGTCTTTATATCCACTTTCAAATCCGGCTCCGTTATCCCTGACATAAAATGCATCCTTACCATGCACTTCTTCCCTACCCACCTTTATGAGCGCCATTTCCTTATTACGTGTAAATTTTACGGCATTTGAGAGAAGGTTAACCCATACCTGGTAAATCAGGCTTTTATCTGCACCGGCACTACCAAGATTCTCAACCTCAAATTCTATGTGTCGTCCGGATATATCCGACTCAATCTCGCTCAGGATAGACTTTACCATATCGGTCATATCCGTGTTCTCCTTTGTGATGGAAGTACGGCCCATTCTCGAGAATGACAGCAGGCTGTCGATAAGTTCATTCATCTTCGTTACCGAACCGGTTATTTTGCTGAAATAGTCCATTAGTTTTATGTCATTCCTGATGGCCGTTGACTGTTCAATTAGTCGGGTAAAGGCAGCAATATGCCTAAGTGGCGCTCGTAAATCGTGCGAAACAGAGTAGGAAAAGGCTTCCAGTTCATTGTTGGCCTGCTGCAATTCTTCTGTACGTTTTATTACCACTTCTTCAAGGCCAGTGTTCATCACTCGTATTTTCTCATCCGTCTCCCTCATTTTCTGCTCTGTCTGAATTCGTTCTGTAATATCAACAGCATAAATCAGGATGGATCCGTCATCGAGGAGAGTTCCACGGATCATGGCAATAACTTCATGCCCCTGGCTGTCGAGGTACCTGGTCTCACCATCGAGTCTCCTGTTTTTGGAAAGACGTTCCATCTGAAGTGGAAGGCCATCCTTTTCTTCTTCAGGTTTGAGATTTCCGTATGGTGTTCCAATAAGTGATTTTACGGAATATCCCAGGTACCGGGCAGTTGCATTGTTTACGAAACGGATCATTGCTTCCGCATCGATAATAAAAACAGGAATAGGTGAATGTTCAATATAGCTTCTGAACCTGCGTTCATTTTCGACCAGGGTCTTTTGTGATTCCCGGCGTTCGCTGATATCCCTGGCGGTGATTAGTTCAGCCATAGGCTGTTTATTGATCATCAATGGTGCTGAACTTACTTCAGAAGGAATACGAAACCCATTGTGAGAGATCAGTTCAATCTCGTAAAGAAACCTTGAGTTGTCGCCTTCCGTCCTCCTGGAAGCAAATCCGGCCAGCAGATCATGGTATTCCTGTGGTATGACAGATGAAAACTGGCGGCCTTTAAGTTCTTCGATATTGTAGGAGGTGGCCTTCAGGACTGCAGAGTTTGCATACGTGATATAGCCTTCTGTATCGTGAACAATGATAAAATCGAGGCTGGTTTCAGCCAGCAGACGATAATTTTCCTCGCTTTGCCGTAGTTCGCCATCTTTTCTTTTTCTTTCCGAAATGTCTCTCGAGACACCCAGAAAAAACATCGGTTTCCCAATACTGCCGGGAATGGTAGTGATCGAGGCTTCCACCCAGACTGTGCCGCCACTTTTCGTGACAAGCTCCAGTTCGGTGACCACGGAAGGTATCTTCCCGGGTTCATTTACAATGATGTCTTTAAAATGCCCGAAAAGGTCAGTGGCAATTTTAAGAGAACCCTGTGCCAGGGTTTGCTCAAAGTTAATTTTTATCAGTTCTTCCGGGGTAAATCCCAGCAGGCGTTTGATAGCCGGGCTCACAAAGGTGAAATTCCCGTCAAAGTCAATAGTCCACAGCACATCGTTACTATAGGTGCTGATCAAACGGTATCTCTCATCTTGCTCCGCAGAAGACTTCTCTATCAACCGGACTTGTTCCCGATTATGGTACAGGAAATATGCGGTAACAAAGGCGATAATTGAAAGGATGGTCCGGTGTACCAAATCTGCGGTGGGTATATGGAGGTATAATATGCCCGGGTAAGTAAAGGTTGGGTAAGAGAGGAAATATGTAACGGTGGCATCCAGTATCCATATAAAAAGGGTAAATGCCGCAATAACAGCGTAATAATGTAATTTCAACTTCCCCATATCCCGTAGCCAAATTTGCTGTAATATAAAGATTTTCCATTAATTATGATAAAATTTCGGTCATGCTTACACATAAAATCAGCAGCTTTCAGAATATAAGGTGCTGAGCGTTGGAATATCGTCCTGGAGAGAAAAGAGAAGCACATCTCCTGATTCACCGGTTGGTTGGTGATCCACCTACGCTGGAATTCACCCGTTGTCCATCTTCATCTTTCCTTTTTCCTTGCCTTCGCACTACTTCATCTCCCTCGCTACCCCCGGCCCCTGAGAGGGAAAGGCCTTCGCACCACCTGAATCTATAAACCAACTGTCAATAGACACGAATTCGATGTTCGATATTCATTTAACTGCTCGAAGACATGGCATTGTAATAGAAACCACTACGAAGTTATTTTTGGCCTTGCATGCACGAATTTCCACGGGCAAAACCGTGGCTATTATTTGGTAACCGCTCTGCGGTTCTGCGAATAGACCCGCCTGAATAAATCCCTCAACCCCAGATTTCACCCATGTTCAACAAACATCCTTCTATTTTCCTTTTGCCTTTTCCCCGATCTTCCCCAACACGCTCTCCCACATTTCTTCACCCCCTTCCCCCTCCCCGTTGCCATTTTTTCCAAACTATTCTGTTGTAAAACTATTTTTTATATCTTTGCGTCCGGTCCGGAAAATATCCGGTATCCTGTCCGGTTCCGTAGCTCAGTTGGACAGAGCAACGGCCTTCTAAGCCGTGGGTCGCAGGTTCGAATCCTGCCGGAATCACAACAATGAAGCCTGTTATAAACAGGCTTTTTTATTTTTAGACTATAGTTTTTGAGTTACCTTGTTCCAGACTCGTTTGTGCTCCTGGATGTCATGATATTATCGTAGGGACGTGCCTCAAGGCACGTCCCTACGATAATATCACCCATCTAAAATCGCTAACGAGGACAATAGTAACCTCCCAAAAATGCCAGGGAATGTGTGAATCATGTAACAATTGCCTACAATAATATAATTTCTTACATAATTTACAGATTATCTTCGTTACATATAAATCCACCATTATGTTTATGCCAAATAATTCTTACATCAAAGAGGAATCAAAACTTAAGATTGAAGTCAGAAATCATACAAGCAATGAATTGATTAGTGATGCAATTTTCAGCAAATTCAGTGGAAATTCTAGCTTTTTAGCCAGTCGCAACGGGAAAATGATTATTAACAAGATCTCCCCATTCGACACCTTCATTCAGGTTATTGAAGGCATGGCTGCAATAGTGACAGATGAAAGGTCGAATATCCTTAAGGCAGGAGAATCCATGATCATTCCAGCCAATACATTTTATAAAGAAGTGGGGAATAAGGATTTTAAGATAACATCAATGGTGATATTGCAAGGATATTCCGTGAAGAATAATATCATACAAGGATAAAAGGCTGTCTAAATACGCTCTGAATACTGCATACATACAACAACCGGCAATTTTCTTACCAGATATTTATCAGTGAATGCTCTACTTTTTAATATCGGAGATATCGACCACGGACAACAGGCATTTCTTGTCGTCTTCGGTCACAACGCCTTCCATATAAACTAAGTGTAATTGATTACTATTATATCCAAGATTCAACTTACATGATTCCTTTCTCTCTCCGATCATTACCTGGTTGAAGAAATGGTCGAATACCAATTTGGAATCGTCTGAAATAAAGAGTCTAAAGTTGGTATTTATCAAACTGAAGCGCTTTTCACCAAGCATTTCGGCACCGGTAAAATTGAGGTCACATATACTGCATTCCGGGTCGAGTGTAAAATAGCCCATTGGAGCAAAATCATATAACATCGTATATTTTTTTAGGGCCATCTCTGTCGTTTGATACGCCTGGAGTAGTTCTTCGTTTTGCATCTCAAGTTCTATCTGGTGAACCTGCAGCTCATGAAGTAGTTTTTTAATATCAGGTTCCTTCTCTGTATTTTTTGACTTATTCTTTTTCTGCTGCAATTTTGTCTCAGCCTTTTTTCGTAGCATCCGTGCATCTGTAAAGCTCTGTTCATCGTTACTCATTGCTTATTGATTTTTGGCGTGAATAATAAAATTCCTGTTGGCATTTTCTCATCAGCATGAAGTATCCTGGCAGACCAGTCCAGGGTAATACTGTCTCCGTTATCTGCAATTACCTCAATTTTGAATATGCCATCCTGTAAAGAATTCATACCCTTTATTAGTTCGTTATTTACTTTTCTCTGCCTTGGTTTTGAAACAAACAGGTGAATAAAATTTTTATCTATTACCTGCTCAGTTTTTTTACCAAAAAATTGCTCAGCAGCGGCATTAATAGTGATTATATCAAGATTTGAAGATAATCTGAGAATCATATCTGATGAAATGCCTGAAAGGAAATTAATAATTTGCTCATCCTGATTCAATTTAAGATCCACTTGCTTTAGTTCAGAAATGTTGATAAAGGTAATAACAAGTCCGTCAATTCTGTCATCCGAAGTGCGGTATGGCATTATGCGCGTAGAATACCAGCGGTTATCCAGGGTCGGAATCTGCTTTTGTATAAATACAAGCGTCTGCAACACTTCTAAGGCATCAGTTTCTAAATCAGGATAAATCAGTTGTGACGACAGGTCAGTCAAAGGTCTGCCTATATCACTTTTTATAAGCTTGAAAATCTGTGTTGACTGGGTAGTAAACCTACGAATATTCAGCTCTTTATCGAGAAACAATGTTGCAATATCGGTACTGTTAAGGAGGTTTTTCATATCATTGTCAATCCTCACGAAATCATCAACTTTAGCTTGTAATTCAGCGTTTACAGTTTGAAGTTCTTCATTCAGGCTCTGCATTTCTTCTTTTGAACTTGTAAGTTCCTCATTTGTAGATTGCAACTCCTCGTTGGTGGATTGCAATTCTTCGTTGGTGGATTTTAATTCTTCCTGTGAAGTCTGCATTTCCTCGAAGGCATTCTGCATCTCTTCCCGTTTCGTAACCAGCTCTTTCTCCAGCTCATGTTCCCTCGTAACCTTTGTCGTCTCCTTTCTTTTATTCGTCACTTTTTTGTCAATAGTAACCTCTGTCTCCTCAGAAAATATTACCATCATTGTATTTTTGAGAGGCTCGGGACTTTCAATCCGTTGAATCGTGACATTTAATAATTGCATGCTGTTGTTAGCACCGAGCCTGATATTTGAGATAACCACCGGATCTTTACTGGTAAGAGCTTTACGGAATGCTGCTGGAAATTTAGATTGCAACTCTTCACGCAACATAGCAAAAATATTCATGTTTGCTTTTCCGATTGCAGGCTCAAGATATTTACCCGTATGTCCGCTAAAGTAGATAATATCGCCATTCTCATTTACCAGGACACCTACAGGTGAAAATAGTTCAAGCAACACTCTGTCAGCGAGTATTTGAATATCAAAAGATTTGTGGGGAGTCAGAATCTCATCGTTGTCGTTTGGTATAGTTCTCGAAAATGAAGAAGGAAAGCTGAATACTTCAGGCATTAGTGAAACGTCAGATCGTTTATAAATTTTTAATCTGGAGTCAAGAACAGTAAACAGCTGGCCTTGTTTTCCCGTTGATTCAGAGCTGCCGAGCACCATCATTCCATCATTCACAAGACTATAGAAGAAAAGTCGCTGCATTTTATTCTGCAACTCGGGTTCAAGGTAAATCAGTAAATTTCTGCAACAAATAATATCAATTTTAGTGAAAGGCGGATGCTTGATCATGTTATGCTGCGCAAAAACAACCATTTCTCTTATTTCATTTTTAATCTGATAGCCCTTCTCTGTTTTTTGAAAAAAACGATTGAGGCGAACCTCCGAAACATCATTAACTATGTTTAAAGAGAAAATTCCTTTTCTGGCTATATCAATAGCCTCACTATCAAGATCGGTTGCAAATATCTGCAAAGAAAGATTGCCTTTCCGGCTGACCTTTTCAAGTGCTTCCTTAAAGACAATTGCCAACGAATATGCTTCTTCGCCCGTAGAACAACCTATTACCCAAGCCCGGAGCAAAGAACCGGAATGATGACTGGCAATATAATCCGGAAGGATCGACGTTTTCAAACTCTCCCATACAGCCTCGTCCCGAAAAAAATTAGTCACCCCGATCAATAATTCCTTAAAAAGAATATCAATTTCCTTTGGATTATCTTTCAGAAAGTGGACATAGGATGCTATTTTGTCGATTTTATGTACAGCCAGCCGACGTTCAATGCGACGATATACCAAACTTTTTTTGTACGACATAAAGTCGTTGCCTGTATATTTTCGCAACAGAATTATGATGTTTTCCAGGGAGCTTTTGTCTTTTAATTCAATCTCACCATCAAATTTAAGGACCGGAACCTGAGAAATGAGGTCAATGAGTTTTGCAGGTAACTGCTCCACAGGCGCAATAATATCTGCTACTACAGAATTAATAGCATTTCGGGGCATACTGTCGAATTTAGCCGTTTGAGGATCCTGGACCATCACGATACCGTTCCGTTCTTTAATCGCAAGGATGCCAGAACTACCATCGGAACCCATACCCGAAAGAATGAGGCCAATAGCATGTTCTTTGCAGTCTTGAGCAAGTGAACGTAAAAAGAAATCGACCGGAAGCCTCAGCCCTCTTACTTCGAGAGGTTCAGATAGAAAAAGTTTCCCCTTAAAAATGGACATACTCCTGTTGGGAGGGATGACATATATACAATTCGGTTTTACAAGCATTTCTTCCAATGCCTGATAAACTTTCATTTTAGAAACACGCTGAAGCAATTCCGGTAACATCCCTTTCTGTGTAGGATCGAGATGCTGGATAACGATGTATGCCATTCCACTGCTTTCCGGCACATTACTCAGAAACTGTTCTATAGCTTCAAGCCCGCCGGCTGAAGCGCCGATACCTACAACATGGAACTTAGGTGAATCCGAGCCGGACGTTGTATCTTTGATAGAAACTTTCTGTGTCGTTATATTGTGTGTCAAGGTATTACAAATAATGAGGTAAAGTAAACATAAATGACGATCCTGCACCAGGTTTGCTGTCAATTTTGATATCTCCACCATGCAAAGTAACGAATTCTTTGCAGATCAAGAGACCCAGCCCGCGTCCCCTTCTCATTTTCTGTTCCCGGTAAAGAATGAAATTTATCTATTTTAAAAAGATTCTCTTGAATATCCTTTGCAATTCCAAGCCCAGAGTCTCTTCACTGATATTTCAACAAATGGGCTATTTTCTGAGGCTGTTATGGATATATTGCCACCTCTGGGAGTGAATTTTATAGCATTGTTGATCAGATTTCTGAGGATCGTTTTAACCATCATCAAATCTGCTGTAACGTTCAATCCTGAGGGAACGGTATGAGTAAGTATGATTTCTTTTTGCTGGGCTATAACAGAAAAATTCATTATCTCAGCTTGAATCACTTCGATTAAATTTACTTTTAAGGGGCTTATTGATTTTCCCATGTTCTGCGCATAAGACCATGCTAAAAGTTCATCTAACAGGGTCAGTGTCCTATTGGCAGATTCTATTGCCATGTCGATGAATTTTTCAATTTCAGTTTCACTATAGTCATAAAAGCTTTCCTTCAGCAAACCGAGAACGCCTAAAATCGTACTGAAGGGACTTCTCAGATCATGACCCAGGATAGATATAAACCTGTGGTTAGTGGCAATTACGTCATCAAGCTCCTTTGTTCGCTTTTTGACGAGCTTTTCTAACCTGGAATGATTTTTTTCCATCTCCTGTATTGGTGTCATACTCAAGTTCTCTTTAGGTTTTGCAATTTTTGCTCCGTCTCCAGGCTTACCAGATGGTGCGACCTGCTCACCCTCACTGAAATTGTTAAGTTTACTGGATCTCATGTCATTAGAGTTTATAAAGTTGTCCGATTCCAACCAAAGATGATCAGCAGATATTATTCAATAACTATGGGATTTTGGACCCTGCTGCACCGGAGCAAACTGAAATGTGATGGGGTCAAACCTGTAATGCTTTTAAATTGTCTGACTAATTCGATTGTGTTACTATAGTGTAACTTATGCGCAATTTCAGAAAGGCTTATATCTTCGTAAACAAGCATCTCTTTTACCCTTTCAATTTTACGTCTTATAATATACTTTTCTATCGTAACACCTTCCAATTCAGAAAACAAGGTATTAAGGGAAATAAAGTTATCATTCACCCTCAGACTAATATAGTCTGTGAAACTGGTTTTTAAATCCTCGTCAGAAAACCCTTCCATGTCATGGATGGCACTTTTTAAATCTTCAATAAGAGCATGCTTATGGCTATCTATCAATTCAAATCCAGATTTTTGTAAAGCATCGTGAAGCTTTGTGCGTTGTGATATCGTAAGATCTTCGGTTGTATCAACCTCACCGTACTGTACTGAATTATATTTAACGCCTACATTGTCCAGCTCTCTTTTAACAATTGTTTTGCAGCGCTCACAAACCATATTCTTTATATATAACTTCATAGTTTATCGGTATAAATGTTGTCAATATACAACAGAATTATGGAGTAGAAAATCAAAAAAACAAATTATTCGCTTTTTGTGATTTGCATAATTACTGAAATTAATTAAATCATTCCTGCAACTTCAAAAACTGAAAACATCTTCATTTACCGTCCCTACTTAAGATTCTCATAACATGGTATACGTTCAGGACAAGTAATATCGCAGTCTGTTTATTTTCGCCTGGGTGCCAGAAAGGTGCAAATTAATGCACTTACAATCTGGACAGACATGACGCACTCACTCAATACAGATAATACAAGATTGAGCGTACTTTACCTGGTTTTCGTTGTATCAATTATTACCTCCTTTTTCATTTGGACCTCTTTCATTTTGGTCGAGTCGCAATCCATGCGTTCTTTTTTCATTGACATGGAATCATGCTTCATATCCATGTGCACATTTTTCATACCGGTTGTATCATACATCATATCCATGTGTCCATTCTCAAGGCTGGCTGAATCATGCTTCATCTTCATTTTTCCATTTTTCATACCGGTTGTGTCATACATCATATCCATTTGGGTATTTTGCATTCCGGTTGAATCGTGAAGAACATTCATCATTATTGAATCTGGGATATGTCTCGTGCCTACTTCCAGGGATTTTTGATTTGTTGACGTGATCTGGTGAGATTGACTATAACCATAATTTCCGGAAGAACCGGCAAATAACATTCCTGCAACCAGAATCACCGAATACATAAATTTATTTTTCATCAAATTTTGTTTATTAATCTCGTTATTACATACATCGATATTTGATCAGGTGATAAAATACCATTGACTCTCAGGATTGGATTTATAATTGAAAACCAGACTGGATTATTGACCTGTATTATTTGATCGTTTATAAATCATTATACCGATCCAAATTACAGTGAAAAGAATCATCAATCCGATTATCCATCCGTATCCATATCCGTATCCATATCCTAGCCCCCAATCGTGCATTCCTCCAGATACGTTCATCATAATTGTCCTCCTTCCTTTTTAAACACGTATATTTTTAAAATCATTTAAAAGCCCGAAAGCATTTAGAAGCCAAATGACAACAATAATTACAACTACAGCATTTAAGATCTTTTTAATCTTTCTATCCATAGGGATATAAGAATTGACGAGCCAGAGAAGAACACCGGCAACGATTAAAACGAGTAAGATTGTGAGTAGAGACATGGCTTTAATATATTATTGTTTTTCAAAGGTAAGGCTTGTCTTCCAGGCATGTGTTACACAATTTCCATAATACCTTACATGATTCACACATTGAAGTATCGTGAGCCTTCGGCTAATTGTATCTTGAAAATATGCCGCTGACCAGTCAGCTTTACCCCCAAAGCATGAGTTTATGAAAAAGGAGCACAGAAAACAAACAGGATATAACTCTTTTTGCATATATGGCTCATTCCAGACGTTCGACCAGGCAAGGATAAAGATCCTCAGCAGGCGGAACATTCCCTTAACCTGATAAAATTGTTATTCCTGATCGAAAGAAAGGCACTGGAAGAAGAGTTATCTTTTGATTAGCGTTTCTTTTAATTTTATAGTCTTCAACAAATATAATACTCAAGAAAGCGCCGAACTGGCTGAGCAATTACCTGTAAATCAAAGATTATCAGCTAAATTATCAGACAAACCATTGCATTTATTTATATCCCGGTTTACATTTACTGTAATTTTCGCGAAAATCATGTTTTATCAGCGGAAACGAAACAGTTTTAAATTCGAAAATTTAAAATTCGTAAAATGAAAACACAAAAGATCTTACTCGGAGGCCTTGCTGGTGGAATAGCATTCTTTCTGTTAGGATGGCTGATTTATGGCGTATTATTAATGAATTACACAACAGCCAACTACAATCAGACCGCCGCCCGTCCTATGGAAGAAATGATCTGGTGGTCTCTCATCCTTTCAAATTTTGGTTTCGGTTTTATTCTGGCATTTGTATTCAGCTGGTCAGACGTTAAAGGACTACTATCTGGAGCAATAACCGGCGGGATCCTTGGATTTTTAATCGCTGTCTCCATGGATCTGAGCATGTATTCCATGAACACCATGTTTATGGGATTTGCGCCTGTCATTGTCGATGTCATCGCAACCACCGTCCTTGCTGCCATCTCAGGTATTGTGGTATCATGGGTGATGAACATGGGGAAAAAGACGGCATAACGAAAGTTCAGACAGTAGATGCCTGATTTTTCTGACAAAGAACCTATTTGTTTTTCATTCTTTGGTTTTATCTCCCATATTGAATAAAAGAGGTTTACTGCAGGCAACAAATTGCTGATGCCCGGGCAACAGCCAGATACTCCACCTGCCGAAAGCTACCGGTATGCGGTAGCATGAAGCAAACTAACAGGAAAATACGGGTGGATCCATGTGAAAAGAAAAATATAAAGGATACTTCTTCATCGATTAAGATGAACAGAAGTCAGAATGATTGTAGCCGAATATGTACCGATCCCGCAAAATGCCCTGAAAAAAAATTCTCCGGTCGCCGGGTATCGGCAGGCAGATACAGACCATTCCGTACAGGTCAGATCCGATGAATATAGGGCAAAGCGGTTACTGTGAAAGGATTACAGAGAAGTAACGGCATCTCATTAACCGGCATATTTTTTATAAATCATGAAGGCCTTTGGCTAATTTTTCTTATCTTCATCGCGATTCAATAATACCTTCCGGAAATGAAACATCTCCTTATAAAGTCTTTGCTCATACCGGCTGCCCTGGCCGCTGTGTCCTGTTCTGAAAAAAAGCAGGATAAACCGCTCAACGTCCTTTTCATCGCCGTCGACGACATGAACAACGACCTGGGTTGTTATGGCAACGGCCAGGTCCATTCTCCCAATATTGACCGCCTTGCGAATCGGGGCATAGCCTTTGACCATGCTTACTGCCAATTTCCGCTGTGTAGTCCAAGCCGGTCATCACTTCTGACAGGCCTACGGCCGGATTCCACACGGGTCTTCGAGCTACAGTATCATTTCAGGCAGGATATGCCCGATGTGGTTACCCTGCCGCAGATGTTCATGAATAACGATTATTATGTAGCCCGTGTTGGTAAGATTTACCATTATGGCAATCCCGGCGATATTGGTACTAATGGTCTTGACGACAAGGCATCATGGATGGAAAGAATAAATCCTGCAGGCCTCGATAAAACTTCTCTTGAGCTTGATGTGATCAACTATACTCCGTCCCGCAAGGGATTAGGCGCCTCGATGGCCTACTACCCGGATTCTGTAGGTACCGATGCACAACATACCGACGGCAAGGTTGCCGATGAAGCCATAAAACTCCTTAGTGAGCACAAGGATGGACCGTTCTTTATCGCTGCCGGTTTTTACAAACCTCACTGTCCGTATATTACCCCTTCGAAGTACTTTGATCTTTATAACCTCGATCAGACGCAGATCCCCGAACTTACTCCGGAAACGCAGGGAAAATATCCCAAATTGGCGCTAGCCTCCACAAAACCCTGGCCATATCTCGGAGCCACCAGGGATCAGGTCCGTGAATGCAAGCTGGCTTACTATGCAGCGATTTCTTTCGTAGATGCCCAGATCGGCAGGCTGATCGATGCTGTTGATTCGCTGGGTCTTGCAGAGAATACGATTATCGTTTTCTGGAGCGACCATGGTTACCTTCTGGGTGAACACGGACTCTGGTTCAAGCAAAGTTTGTTTGAAGAAGCCGCGAAATGTCCACTTATTGTTGCCGTACCAGGGAAAAAAGATAATGGTACAATGTGTAGTCGTGTGGTCGAACTGGTCGACATATACCCTACCCTGGCCGACCTGGCAGGGCTTCAACCCCCGGATGATCTTCAGGGTTTCAGTCTTGCTCCATTGTTAGACAACCCCAAAGCAGCATGGGATCACGCTGCTTACACCCAGGTGGAAAGAGGACCCGGGTATTCCGTTCGAACTGAAAAATGGAGGTACAATGAATGGGACCTTGGGGCCAAGGGTATAGAGTTGTATAATGAGATGAATGATCCCGATGAATTGCATAATCTTGCTACTGATCCCGAATACCAGGATGTTGTTGCCAGGATGGACTCAATGCTTCATGTCATGCATCCACGTGTCGTTCAGCGTGGTGAAGCCATGCCCGGAACTAAGGAAAAATACTCAAATTAATTCATGCATAATGCTTAATAGGGAAAACATTGAGACGATTCTGTTAAATCGCGGATTCTGTGACTATAAATGGATTGATCCCAAAGATATTGTCGTTTCGAACTGGGTAAGAGTAAAATGCATGTATGGTTGTGCCGATTACGGATCGGGGTCATGCCCGCCAAACACGCCACCGGTTGAAGAATGTGTGAGATTTTTCAGGGAGTATAGCAGTGCCGTGTTGATCAGGCTTTCCAAGATCGCCCGGAAAAATGCCTACCCGTCTGACTGGTCCAGGGAAATGACCGGAAAATTGCTGGAAATTGAGAGAGGCATCTTTCTTGGCGGATATCAAAAAGCATTTCTTTTGAACCATACCTGCTGTGCATCATGCACAGAATGTGCAGGCACGCGACAGGGTTGCAAGGATAAGGCCAATGCGCGACCCAGCCCTGAAGGTTTTGCCGTCGATGTTTATCAGACGATCAGAAATGCCGGTCTCGATATTGGCGTTGTTTCTGAACATGAGTCGGAGATGCATCGGGTGGCTATATTGCTTGTTGAGTAAGAAGTTAGGAAGTTAGGAAGTTATGAGGTTATGAAGTGAGGATGTTCTTTAGGTCTTCAATTCAACAAACCGTGTCCGCCGGAGCTTGCGCCACAGCTAATCGCGTGCCGCCTTAGCTTTCGCGGTGGCGCAAACTAAGGCAGCACATGGCCAGCGAAGGTGGACCGAGTCCGCCGTAGCTTGAGCGAAGGTGGACCGAGTCCGCCGTAGCTTGAGCGAAGGTGGATCACCAACTCAAAAAAAAATCTTCAGACAAAGCCACTTTACCCTGCATACGCCTCCTGTAATTGGCCGACATCGATTTTTTTCATACTCAGCATAGCCATCATAACTCTCTGCGTCTTTGCCGGATCCGGATCAATAAGCAATTGCTGCAAGGTAGTGGGAACGACCTGCCATGACATGCCGAATTTGTCTTTCAGCCACCCGCATTGCTGTGCACTTTCATCCCCTCCCATGGTAAGTGCTTCCCAGTAATGATCTACCTCGCGCTGATTTTCACAATTGATAACCAGTGATACGGCTTCACTAAAATTAACATCAGGCATCAGGACTCCGCTGTCCATAGCAATAAACGGCTCACCACAGAGACTGAACTCGGCATGAACAACCTTGGCATCAATATTTATGAGCTTTGGATCATAATGGACATTCACGTGGATTTCGGAGTCCCTGAATACCGAAACATAAAAATTTATAGCCTCTTCTGCCCTGCCCTGCTGATCGCCTGAATATAAGAGACATGGCGAAATTTTCCGTTCACCCTTTCCAAGGATCAGTTGCCAGGATACACCGTATTTATCCTGTATCCAGCCGTACTTTTCACTGAAAGGATACGTATCCAGTTTCATGAGGGGCTTTCCCTCTTTAGAGAGTTTCTTCCATAACGTATCCATCTCCTCCTTTGTGGAACAGTACACATAAAATGAGATCGATGAATTGATGTTGAAAGCAGGGCCACCATTCAGGCCAACAAATTCCACATTATCAAGCCGGAAAGCTATTGTCATCACGCTGCCCACAGGTCTTCCTGCAGCACGGGCTCCGGCTTCATCATACCTTATGGTCTTCGTTATTTCCGAATTTTCGAATACCGACACGTAGAAATTCGCTGCTTCTTCTGCCTGGTTATCAAACCAGAGGAAGGGTGTGATCTTTTGCGATACGTCCTTCCCCTTACCTGTACTTTTCGATGTGGTTACCATAATTGATCCATTTTGATTTTACCTGATACTTCACCCTTTACTAAAATTCATCAGTATAGAATTTCCTTAATAATTCCCAAGGTACAGGGCAGCAAGACTTCCTGTGATGACTTTGCCCTGTTAATCCCGGAAAGTTTTGATAGTTTTCATACCTGAGCTGTTTTTTGATCCGTTCCCGACGATTGATCCTGAACGTATCCGGGATCCATCCATAGAACTTCCCATATGTGTCCATCCGGATCATTGAAGCTCCTTGAGAACATAAAGCCATAATCTTCGGGCTCCCTGGCCTTACTGCCTCCTGACCTGATTGCACTATCGGCCAGTTCATTCACCTTGTCCTTGTTTTCAACGCTCAGCGCCACCAGAACCTCTGTGGTCTTCGTGGCATCCGCGATTTCTTTTCTGGTAAATTCTTTGGTTTTTTCATGCGTCAGGAGCATGGCATAAATGTCGTCGGAAATGACCATGCAGGCAGCCGTTTCATCCGTAAATTGCTGATTGAATGAAAAGCCAAGACTTTTGAAGAAATTCATTGATCTGCTTAGATCCTTGACCGGCAGATTCACAAAAATTTTAGTATCCATACGATTCGTTTTTACTGATTATAATTGCTAAACAATTTATTTTACATTTTGATGGTGTGATATCGCCTCAGAAAAATTCAGGAGCCACTGGTTCCCAAACTTGTCGGTCAGGGCCCCGAATAGATCCCCTTCCCTCGTCAACTCAATCGGATATTGGACTTTCCCCCCTGATGAAAGATATTTAAAACAATCTTGTATCTCCTTGCCACTATTACATTCAACAAGGATGGAAATGGCATTTCCTCTTTTGAGACCCGACTCCTCAGCCATATCGGTTCCGATAAGACTGTACTGACCGAGTCTCAACCTGGCCTGCAGAACATAATTTTGCATGCGGAAAGGCAACCTGGCTGCGCCAGAAGTATCGCCAATGGTTTGAAGGGACAATTCGCCGCCAAAACACTCATGGTAAAACGTCATTGCTTCACGGCAGTTCCCGCTAAAAGTAAGATATGTGATGATCCTGGTCATACGCGGTAATGATTGAACAGAACAAAGGTATATGATGAGAAGTAGCAATGCAGGGTGTAAAAGCGACAGTTTGGAGGGCTGATCATGCCATATCAGAGAGATGTGCAATATATGACAGCTGGAGATTAATCTGGTTTAAAAGCAGTGCAGAACATTTAACCATATTCATGAAATTTTGTTCTATTATTTCAGATATCGGAAGAATATTGTAAAGTTAGGACGGCCTACTATTTTAATAATTGCACATATGAAGACCATTTCCATCTATGTCCCGGAGTCAGCGGTAATGGAGGCCATTGCAGATCCCCGGTACATGTTTACCACTGTCAATGAATTTCTCTCTTCATCCGGCAGCGATCCCCTGTTTGATGTCCAGCTTGTTGGTCAAACCCGGGAAGTCAGGCTGGTTAACGGCGCTTTTTCTGTCCATCCTGACAAACTGCTGAATGAAGTTGAGAGCACCGACCTAATCATTCTGCCTGCACTTTTTGGTAGCATGGCCGATGCGGTAGAAAAAAACAAGGCAGCCATCCCATGGATCCGCCGGCATTATCATCAGGGTTCTGAGGTGGCTTCGCTTTGTGTGGGTGCATTCCTGCTGGCTTCAACAGGTCTTCTAAACGGGAAGCCATGCTCTACGCACTGGGCTTTTACCAATGAATTCAGAAACACATTTCCCGATGTTGAACTGGTGGATGGAAGGATCATTACAGAGGTTGACAGACTCTATTCGAGCGGTGGTGCCAATTCCTACTGGAATCTTCTATTATATCTGCTCGAAAAATATACAGACCGTCACACCGCAATCGTTGCGGCCAAATACTTTGCCATTGATATTGACCGGACCAGTCAGTCTGTCTTTACCATGTTCAACGGCCAGAAGGACCATCATGATGAAGAAGTAAAAAAAGCCCAGGAATACATCGAACATAATTATCCTGAAAAGATTACGGTTGACCAGCTTGCTGATATGACGTCCGTCAGCCGCAGAAGTTTTGAACGTCGTTTTAAGCAGGCCACGCAGAATACTGCCATCGAATACATCCAGCGGGTAAAAGTTGAAGCCGCCAAACGTAGTTTTGAGGGCACCAAGAAAAATATCACGGAGGTGATGTTTGATGTTGGATATACGGATACCAAGGCGTTCAGGACCGTCTTCAAAAAAATTACCGGTCTGACACCCATTGAATACCGCAATAAATATAGCAGAACGTTTGCAACGGAGGTCCTTGCAGGAGAATGGGAACTGTAGTATTATAAATGTGGTGTCTGTAATCCCGGGAAAGAAAAAAGTCAGCCAGAAACGGCTGATTTTTTTTTGTTTTTCACATTAAAGGTTAATCGGGGGGCACGGGGGAACCCGGTTGTAAAAGAATGATTTTTCAGATACCTGTTTTTTAACATAAGATGGGGAAGCTGAGATTTGTTCTTTTTGCGAATTAAGGGTGGTGGGTGGGGGGTGGGTTCCCCTGCATATATGTTTATAAGAACAATATTAGAGCAACAGAATCTACACATCCTGACCCTGAAATCCTGACCAGCTGATTCCTGGCGTATTATTTCTTTAGAACGCCCCTCCACATCATTATGAGTCTACCGCCTGCATTTTGCCAAATAAAAAGATGCAGGTACACAAAAGTAAACCATGATAAATTTCTCTCACTTATGCATTTCTCGGACCTTGGGAATATTCATAAATACTGGCTTTGCTATACCGGTGCATTGTATGTTTTGCAGATTAAAGCAGGCAGTTTCAACAAATAAAGCTGTGCAATAATATTTGACATTCTTCAGGTATCACCGTATCAGTCTAATAGCAGTCTGTCTTCTACAGCCACTGAATTTTAATCCCCACCTTCAGCGAAAAATCGTATTTTTCCTTTATTATTGTATCCTGCTGTAAAACCAACCAATCATGACAATTAAAACTTCCACAGGCTTTGTTTTTGTTATAATGTGCCTCTCCTTCCTTTCCGCTTGCAAACCTTCCGAAAGCACCGTAAAGATCACTTCACTAACCTGTGAGAACCAGGACAACCCCCAGGGAATCCATTTCCTGCGCCCCCACTTTAGCTGGATCATGGAGAGCCAGGAGAGAGGGCAGAGGCAAAGTGCTTACCAGATTCTTGTATCTGCTTCGGCTGAGATGCTTGCCGAAAATATGGGGGATATATGGAACAGCGGGAAAAAGAAATCGAACCAGTCTGTACTCATTGAATACGCAGGATCTCAACCAGTTTCCGGAACAACATATTTCTGGAAAGTGAGAGTATGGGATAAGGATGGGCGGGTCTCCGACTGGAGTTCAACGGCGCGATGGAGTACAGGACTTCTTAACACGGAAGACTGGAAAGCCGACTGGATCGGGATTGACAAAGCATTTCCGGGCGAGGATGCAGAAGGTCAGTTCAGAAAACTGGCCGCCCGCTACCTGCGTAAGGAATTCGAAGTGAATAAACCCGTCAGGAAAGCTGTTACCTACGTCAGTGGACTGGGGCTATACGAACTCCGGATGAATGGATCAAAAACCGGCAATCTTGTTTTGGCGCCGGGGGCCACCGATTATACGAAAACTGTGTTTTACAATACCTATGATGTGACCTCTCTGCTGGTCACAGGTAAAAACGTCATCGGCGTCATCCTTGGCAATGGTCGATACTTTGCCATGCGAAAAGACGAACCCTTCCTGATGCATAATTATGGTTTCCCGCGATTACTCCTGCAGATGAATATCGAATACGCCGACGGAACGAAAGATCGTATTGTTAGTGATGAAAGCTGGAAACTCACAGTGCACGGCCCTATTACGGAGAATAATGAATTTGACGGTGAGAAATACGATGCCACAAAGGAGATGAATGGGTGGGATAAAGCCGGTTTTAACCCGGGGGAATGGACGAGCGCAAATCTAGTGGAAGCACCCTCCGGCGTATTAACCGGGCAGTTGAATGAGCCGATCCGGGTAACAGGTGAAATTAAACCCGTCTCGTTTACCTCATTGAACCCGGGTGTATACATTTACGATATGGGACAGAATATGGTCGGATGGGCGTCATTGAAAGTGAAAGGTAAACGTGGTGATAAAGTCAGTCTTCGTTTTGCCGAAAGCCTCAGGGATGATGGCAGCCTGTACCTGGAGAACATCCGCTCTGCAAGGGTTACTGATACCTACGTCCTGAAAGGCGGTGATGAAGAAACCTGGCAACCAAAATTCACATACCACGGTTTCCGGTATGTAGAGCTTACCTGTCCTGGGATGAAACCTGACCTGTCAACCATTACCGGATGTGTTGTAAATAACGACCTTGCATCTAACGGAACATTTGAATGTTCCGATACCCTGATTAATACGATTTATAAAAATGCCATGTGGGGAATACGTGGTAATTACCGGAGTTTCCCAACCGATTGCCCACAGCGCGACGAGCGAATGGGCTGGCTGGGCGACAGGGCAACCGGATGCCGGGGAGAAAGTTATATTTTTAAGAATGGCGGGCTCTACCGTAAATGGCTTGGAGACATGCGGGACGCTCAGAATGAACAGGGTGGGATACCTGATGTCTGCCCGGCATATTGGGCAATGTACAATGATAATGTAACCTGGGACGGTACAGGAATTATGGTAATGGATATGTTACTTAGTCAATTTGGGGATCTTACCGGCGTGGAGGAAAATTATAATGCCATGAAAAAATGGGTGATGTATATGCATGGCAAATATGGGGGCAACGACCTTATGCCCCGTGACAGCTATGGCGACTGGTGCATGCCCCCGGAGGAAATGTCGATGATCCACAGCAGGGATCCAAAGCGCATCACTGCAGGGACGTTGCTCGGTACCAGTTTCTTCATCCACGACCTGGATCTCATGCAGAAATTTGCGAAACTGCTCTCCAGGACCGATGATGTAGCTACTTTTCATGACATGGCTGCACGAATGAAAAATGCTTACAATGAAAACTTTTTCGACCCTGAAGGCAACTATTATGGCAATAATACTGTGACAGCAAACATCTTATCGCTTGCATTCGATCTTGTACCCACCGGCAAAAGAGAGGATGTATTCAATAGTGCGGTCGAACAGATTGAAACAGTATATCATGGTCATATTCCAACCGGACTCATTGGCATCATGGTATTGCAAAGGGTTCTGACAGATTTTGGCCGTGCAGATATCGCCATGCGGTTTGCCACAGAAACCACATACCCCGGTTGGGGTTACATGGCAGAGAACGGCGCCACAACGATCTGGGAACTGTGGAACGGAAATACTGCTGATCCTTCAATGAATTCCGGAAACCATGTGATGCTTTTGGGCGACCTGATTATTTGGATGCACGAGTATTTGGCAGGCATAAAACCGGGAGAACCCGGCTTCAAATCAATGATCATGAAACCGCTTGTTGGCGCTGGGATTAGCTTTGTCAAAGCTACACACCGCTCACCCTATGGAACAATTGTCAGCAACTGGAATATGAATGAAAATAATGACTTTACCTGGGACATCCAGGTTCCGGTCAACACCTCTGCTAAGGTTTATGTACCGGCGAACAACAGGTCCTCGGTACTTGAAAACGGACAGAAACCCTCCACCTCAAATGGCGTGACATTCACCGGGATCAAAGACGGATTTGCAATATATACTATTCTATCCGGCACGTATCACTTTGAGTCAAAAGAAGTAAAGATCCCGGTGAAAAACTACAACCGCTCGGCCACCGTGGATATTTCGCCGGATGATATGTCTATCGATAAAAAAATACAGGTTACGTTGCATTGTGATGATTCTGAAGCAGAGATCAGGTATACCCTGGACGGTTCTGAACCGGACGGGCATTCAATGGTGTACTCAAAACCTTTCGAAATGATGGATCCGGGCAGAGTGCGGGCAAGAAGCTTTAAACAGGATCTTAAACCGGGCTATGTCACAGAACGGAATTACGATATCTACAATTCCAGCGTTAACGGACTTCATTACTCCTATTACGAAGGACAGTGGGACAGTATCCCGGACTTCAGTACACTCAAACCATTAAAAAGTGGAAAGGTAAATGGTTTTAAGTTAAGCCCGATCAAATCGATCGAAGACTACTGGGGAATCTGCTTTAAGGGTATTATTAACATCCCCCGGGATGGCACCTATGTTTTTTCGACGTTGAGCGATGATGGATCAAGACTGTCGGTTGACGGGAAAGTCGTAGTGAACAATGATGGAATTCACGGACCATTTTCTGTGAAAGGAAAAATTGAACTTACCTCGGGCAGACATCCTATAAAACTGGATTATTTTGAAGGAAATTACGGTGAGATGCTCCGACTTGAAATTGAAGGACCAGGCCTTCCCCGCCAGTCGCTGCCGGTATATATGTTGTCATTTGATTAGGAAGGACGATAGAAAATAAAACGATTAGTATTCGCTCAGGTACTCATAGCAATTAATTTTTCAATCTAATTGGGATAGGAAGAAAATAATGCAAGGAGTGAGCGCATTTGTATTTGTTGAACTATTTTTATGAATTTCAGTGAACGGAACATGGAAAATCAGGCAGATCCAAATTTGCTTTTGCAGCTTGCAACAATGAAAATGCCATTTGGCAAGTACAAAGGAACGCTTATCTGCAAACTACCGATATCTTACCTTGAATGGTTTAACAGGAAGGGATTCCCCGTAGGTAAGCTGGGTGTGCTGCTGCAAACGATGTATGAGATTAAATTAAACGGTCTCGAATACCTCCTTGATCCGCTGATGGGCAGGAAAAATGAAAACCTATAAGCCCGCAATCTGACTTGTGATCATGTAAACAGAACTCTCTGCCGATCCGGGACTCAGCAAGACCCATGGGAGTCAGGGAATTAGTTTATAAAGTATTATGAATAAGATTTTTATGTACATACATTTTTCTTCCCGAGGGTCAGTTTAATCCTGAGAACAGGGCTTCAACTGCCTTGTCGCCCAAAACCGCGGTAGCGGGACGGGGATTCTGGCGGTTAAAAACGCATAGTTTTTTTCTCGTGATGATCTTTACAAATGATTCATCAACAGTTCCACCGGCATCTTCAATTTTAATGATATCCAAACCGAGATGGTCGGCGAAAAATTTATAAACTGCCAGCCTCTTTGAAGCGCCGTAATCGTGTTTCTCATTAGGCAAATGGACATTTTGAACCAGGTCTCCGGCGCCGTAATATTCGTAAATATGCCTGATATAGGGGTATTCAACTTCCGGTGTATTTTTTGTCCAGTCATCCCCGTCCGACACCAGTAACAGCGGTCGGGGCGCTGAACTGGCAGCTATTTCGACATTGTTTGTCTGAAACCCGGCTGCCTTATGTACCGGCATACCACTTTCCCCAACGCATCCACCAAAAAAATGGGCAGATACCATGACGACAGGTGCTGACACAGCAATCCTGGGATCAACGGCGGTAAGCAGAAATGTTTGTGTACCACCACCCGATGCTCCGGTAACAGCGATTCTGTTACTGTCAACATCGTCCAGGGAAGTAATAAAATCCACCGACCTGATGCTGTTCCATAACTGCATTTTTAAGACAATCGGGATCGTCCTGTGCTCACATTGTGTTGATTCTCCATAACCGACCATATCCCAGGCAAATACAACAGCTCCCATTTTGGCCATTGCTGCACAGCGGATCTGCATATCATCCCGGAAGCGTCCGTCTTCCCAATGGCCGTGAGGGCACAGGATGCCCGGAACCTTGCCCTTTATTTCGAGGGGTCTGTAGAGGTTGCCAGTCACCCAGAATCCGGGTACGCTTTCGAATGCTACATTCTCGACACTATAACCATCCATTATCTTTTTATCGCGAATGACAGCATTCAAGGGCGTTTTTTCCGGCATCGGGTCAAGCTGTGCACCATGCAAAATATTTTTTCGGATCTCTGCAGCTCTCCTCTCCCAGCCCGCTCTATCGTTATAGAGTGATGCAAATTCCTGGAGTTTCTCTTTGCCCTGTTCTTCTGTCCAATAATTACCCATGCAAAGCATACTGGTATCGATTTGAGCAAAACTCTTTGAAACAGGTAAGCTCAGGATCATAAATATGAGAAAAAACTTGGCATTCAGCCGAAACGATTTGAAGATATTGCTGAACATATATTTGAATTTTAAGTTTCAGATATGATTCATTTTCCTTTCGAAAACTTATATACAATATTATCGAATTTTAATCAATTTATTGCGGGTAGCTCGAAAACGTTTGACAATTCCTGAAAAATTGTAAGTTTGGGTATACAAACGCAATAAATTCCATTTCCATGCAGAATCCCAATCTTACGGTCGTTGCCGGTATGATGCTGGCGTTAAGCAGTTGCATTCCCGACAGGAATACCGGGTCACCGAATATCATTTACATTCTGGCCGATGACCTCGGATATGGTGATCTTGGATGTTATGGCCAGAACATGATCAAAACCCCGAACATTGACAGGATGGCCGGTGAAGGTATGAGGTTCACACAGTTTTATGCAGGAAGTACAGTATGTGCACCCTCCCGGTGTACACTAATGACGGGATTGCACACAGGACATGCATATATTAGGGGAAATGCCGATAATATCTTTCTAAGGGAAAGTGACACTGTTTTTACCCGGCATCTCCGAAAGGCAGGTTACATTACAGGAATGTTTGGAAAGTGGGGCCTTGGCAATGCAGGCACCACGGGCGATCCGACTCTTAAAGCATGGGATGCCTTTACCGGTTATACGGACCAGGTCGTAGCACATTATTATTACCAGGATTCCATAAATAAGATTGCCGATGGAAAAACGCAAAACATTGCTATCGACTCTGGACGCTATTCATATGAATACGTGATCGATGATGCCATGAAATTTATCAGGGATAACAAGGCCAGGCATTTCTTTGCTTACTTGCCTGTACGCCTTCCTCATGCCGAATTACTTGTTCCGCAGAAGGATCTGGAACCGTACCTTGACGAAAAGGGCAATAGTATTTTTAAAGAAATCCCATACCGTAACGGTGAATTTAAACGAAATGACATGCCGTATGCGGAATACGCCGGGATGATCACCAAACTCGACGGGGATGTCGGAAGGATCCTGCACCTTCTGAAGGATCTGCATCTGGATAAAAACACAATAGTTTTGTTTGCCAGTGATAATGGCGCCGACGAAGGCTACAGCGGCCATAAAAATGAGTATTTCAGGGACAATGGGCCGCTACGCGGCATTAAACGCGACCTGTATGAAGGTGGAATACGGGTGCCAATGATAGCCTGGGGTCCTGGTATTGTACCTGCCGGAACAGAAAGCGACGTGATCTGGGCACACTGGGATCTGGCCGCAACATTCTGTGACTTTGCCGGTACAACATTTACACCTCCCACCGATGGGATTTCTTTCAGAAGTACACTGACAGGAAAGAAGCAGCTGCAACAGCATGACTACCTTTATTTTGAATTCGGTGTGCCCTGGTATATGAAATATATGCAGGCTGTCCGCAATGGTGACTGGAAACTCATCAGGACAAAGCGCAACATTCTTCCAGAGCATTATGAACTGTATAACCTCAAAGATGATATCGGGGAAACCATGGATCTCAAAGAACAGCATCCTGAAATTGTCAGTAAACTTTCGGCGCTCATGAGATCGGCTCACAGTAAACCTGAACTGGACATTTTTGACTTTACCTTCATGCCTGCTACTGAGTCTATTCCGGATCAAAGCCTGTATAATTCAACCGGTGAACAGGGTGGCCTCACAGGAGGGTACTACAGGGATAAGACATTTACGTCCCTGGCATTTACCAGGACCGATCCACAGATCAACTTTGAATGGAATGGCGGCGCCCCGGAAGGAATACCGGCCGATGGTTTTAGCATACGATGGACCGGAAAACTTGATATTCCGGCGACTGGAACTTACAATTTTTACACCGCCGCCGATGATGGAGTCCGGCTCTGGGTGGATGATGAGCTTATTATCGACGACTGGAACCCTCATGGTGTGCAGATTCATGAGGGGCAGATCACCCTGGAGAAAGATCAAAAAGTTAATCTGCGTCTTGATTATTTCGAGAATGTTGGTGGTTCGGAAGTCCACCTGAGCTGGAAGAAACCGGAATAACACGGAGGTCCGGCTGCCTGGCATTATTAATGGCATTTGGAGTTGTACGAAAAAAATTTACTGGATACCCCTCCAACCACTAATTCTATACCGAAACTTACGCTTTGAAAACGACCTTAAAACAGGGCTTCCAATAAAACCATACTGCCAAAAACTTGTTCTTGTCTGTATGAGAAATGATTCCGACCGGAGGCAAAAGACGAAAATCATCCTTGTTCTGGGAGTACTAACCACACTTGTACCGTTTTCTGTTGATACATATTTACCTGCTGTACCAGGTATTGCCAATCATTTCGGTACTACAACGGCTGTGCTGTCCTTTTCACTGACTACATTCTTTATCGGTTTTGCGCTCGGACAGTTGCTTTACGGCCCGCTGCTCGATAGGTTCGGCAGAAAGAAACCGCTCTACATCGGTCTGGGAATCAGTATCCTGACAAGCCTCGCCTGTATGTTGGCATGGAATGAAACAGCCTTTATCGTTTTCAGGTTCTTCCAGGCGCTGGGTGCATCGGCCGCTAGCGTAGCCGCAGTCAGCATGGTCCGTGACTTTTTCACACAGGAAGAAAGTGCAAGGGCTTTTTCAATGCTCATCCTGGTGATCGGCAGTTCTCCCCTGCTTGCTCCTACCATAGGCGGTTTCATCACCGCCCATTTGGGTTGGGAATGGATATTTGTCTTCCTTTCTCTGCAAGCCGCGGTTCTGCTGGTTATGGCTTATTTTGTCCTGCCTGTTAAGTACAAGGCTGATCCTTCTGTTTCCCTCAGGATCAGAGACCAGTCAGCAAGATATATTTCCATTCTCACTGAAAAGAGTTTCCTGACATATGCACTTTCCGGTGCATTCTCATTCGCCACGCTGTTTATATATGTTGCCGGCTCGCCTATTATTTTTATGCAGGTATTCAATGTCACGCCCCAAAACTTCGGGATCATTTTTGCCGTCCTGTCGGTTGGTTTTATCGGTGGCAGTCAGTTAAATGTATTGCTACTCAGAAAACTCTCGAGCAGACAAATTTTCAGGCTGGCCTTATTTGGACAGGTCATAGCTTCAATGATATTTTTACTTGGGGCGTTTAATGGCTGGTATGGTGAAATTGCAACGATAATCCTGCTGTTTATCCTGTTGACTTTCCTCGGATTTACCTCGCCAAATGCCCTTGCCCTTGCCTTTGAGCCCCTGACCGGCAACCTGGGAAGTGCCTCTGCTCTCATTGGGACAATACGGATCGGAATCGCAGGACTGACTTCGGCCAGCATAGGTTTGTTCCATACCACGACAAGCCTTCCTGTGGCATTCATGATCGCTGTTACTTCGGTAATTGCTCTTCTTATTTTTCAAACAGGACGGCAACACAAAGAAGCATTGGTGTCTTCACAACAGACAAAATCCGCTCGGGAAGGACTTCGTCGATAAAGACTTCTGATGCAAACCACTATCATATTTCTTTGACCAGTGCATCAGAGCCACACTGCTGTTCGGGGAAAGCATTCCCGATGACCTGCTTCTTGTCATTTATACTTAATTCCATTACTTTTGATGTCTCAAAAATGAGAAATGAGTTCGAGCATGGAAAAACAACCTTCAGTAAAAGATATCAACCACATCAGGATTCAACTTTCAATTAAAACTAAAAATGGGTTAAGTTTTATTCTGGCAGCAACCGTCTGCTGGGCATTTATTGCGTTGATCTGGAAAATACCCGCACCTCCAAGATTAAACGCGTTCCGGATGTTTTTTGCCATCGCACCGATGATGCCCCTTGCACGGTTATTTTCCAAAGTTCTGAAGACCTCATGGAAGGTTAAAGGAAATCCACTGAGATCACTCGGACTCTGGCTTAATCTCGCCCAGCTTTTTTATTTTCCGTTCATATTTATCGCTTTTTATAAGCATCCTGAAGACATGCCAATGACTTTCGCAATTATCACAGGAGCTCATTTATTCCCATTCGCATGGTATTACATGGCAAGGCCCTATGCAGTCATGGCGGGCATCATATCCGTCGGTGCCGCACTCGTGGGATCGATGGTCTCAGAATCCCAGTTTTTTCTGGTCCCTCTTTATATGACCGGGACACTTCTTATTCTTGCCGGATTGCTTTACATTGACTTACGGAAGAAAATCAAATCCGGTTTGTATACATGAAATTGGACAATGTCTGAAAGTGTCCTGACAAATTCACACTTCGGGATAAAGTTACTTTCATACTACCTGACGGAAATACTCTGCAAATGGAAAATCATTTCACCATCATTAATTTGCATGCTCCAATTAAAAAAACAAGCTTTCTTGTGAGACAGAAGAAAGATTTTTCCAAACTTGCAAAAAAAAATTATGGGAAGAACCTTTGTTGAGAAGATACTGGGAGCACCTGCAGGCGCCATCGTTTTCAGGAAACCATCCATCGTCCTCTCTCATGACAATACCGCCAGTATTAAAAAAACCTTTGAGAAAATGAACGGTGATTCCCCCGTTTTCCCGGACAGCCTTCTGGTTGTGCTCGATCATAATGCCCCGCCCACGAATGCAAGGCTGGCCAATGATTACCAGGCTGTTCGCGATTTTGTGGGGCAACATGGCATTAAAAAGTTTTATGATGCCGGTCGTGGCATATGTCATCAAATCATGTCGTACCACGCCTTGCCCGGAATGATCATTGTTGGCAGCGATAGTCATACCTGTACTGCCGGCGCATTTAATACCCTTGCAGCCGGCATCGACCGGACGGAAACCGCGGGAATATGGAAAAGCGGTGAGACATGGTTTATGGTTCCCGGGAGTATCAGGGTGAATCTGACCAGCCGGCTTCCTGAAGGCGTATATGCAAAAGATTTATCTCTGTGGATCATCGGTATGCTAGGCTCTGCCGGGGCAAATTACATGTCGATTGAGTACCATGGTGAAGGTGTACAGACGCTCGGAATTTCTGACCGGATGACACTGGCAAATCTGGCTTCAGAGATGGGTGCCAAGAACGCTGTATTTCCTCCCGATAACATCCTGGCAGCCTTTTATGGTGACACGCAGGTCCGGAACGGTGTTTGGGCTGATGAAGATGCCGTCTATGCACGCGTCATCGATATTGATCTCGGAACCGTTTTTCCGGTCGTTGCTGCGCCTCATCATGTAGATAATATCCGGGCAGTGTCTGAAGTGGAAGGGATCGCTGTTCAGCAGGGCCTCATTGGCACATGTACTAACGGCAGAATTGAAGATCTCAGGATCGCTGCTGAAGTCCTTAAAAACCGGAAGATTGCGGATGGTTTTCAGCTGCTTGTCATTCCGGCCTCTCAGGAAATCTACCTGGAGGCAATGAAGGAAGGCATCATTGAGACGCTCATCCGGGCGGGAGGGAATGTCCTCAGTTCAAGCTGTGGACCATGCCTGGGAACGGGACAGGGCATTCCCGCCGACGGCATTAATGTGATATCAACCGCCAACCGGAATTTTAAAGGCCGCATGGGTAACCCAAATGCATCCATATACCTGGCTTCTCCAGCCACCGTAGCCTGGTCGGCGATCAGGGGCAGGATCACCGATCCGCGCAGAAAAGCAACCAGTGATACATTTCCATTTCATACAGAACAATCCTCAACCCTCGAAATCAATGCATCGGAAAGCCGGCGATTTGGTAACGTCTGGAACTATACCGATGCTGATAATCTGAATACTGACCAAATGTTTGCCGGGAACCTGACGTACAATGTTCTTAGCTCCGATGCGCCCGCTATACTTCCACATCTCTTCGCCGGATTTGATCCACAATTTACAAAGTCGGTCACCTCCGGTGACATTATACTGGCAGGTGAAAATTTTGGTTGCGGCAGTTCTCGTGAACATCCTGCAGTGGGCCTTGCTTATGCCGGTATTCAGGCAGTGATCGTAAAATCGGTAAACAGGATATTCTACCGCTCAGCCATAAATCAGGGCCTTTTACTTCTGGTTATTCCTGCTGCAGTTGAAGCCTGGAAGGAAGGTGATCCTATAGAAATAGATACATCGACAGGTACTGTAAAAACTGGGAGCAAGGTGTTTCATTTCGAACCTCTGCCAGGAAAACTGAATGAAATCCTGGAGAAAAAAGGACTGGTAAACTGGATGAAAGTCCAGAACACGAATATTTCAAAATAAAGGAAATCCACAAACTCTGCCTGCAAAACTTTCAGGCACCGGTTTATATCTTATTATTCCACATCTTCATCCAGGTTGTTCCCCTTATAACCTTTGATGATGCCTCGCCTGGATGAACGTGTAAAGCGAATAATCTCATCACGCTCAGGACTCTGTGCAAATGTCTCCTCAATGCACTTAAGCGCTTCCGAAGTGATCTTACCCGACTGAAAGATAATCCGGTATATCTCATGGATATTACCAATCTGCTCAGAGCTAAATCCTCTTCTTTTAAGTCCTACCACATTTAATCCTGCGTAAGAAAGCGGATCACGGGCAGCCTTTACAAATGGAGGCACATCTTTCTGCACTTTACTAAGTCCACTGATAAATGAATGGGAACCGATTGTACTGAACTGATGAATGCCACACATGCCACTGATTATAGCCCAGTCATAGATGACCACTTCACCGGCCACACCTGTACTGTTGCCAATAATACAATAGTTACCAACGATGCAGTCGTGGCCGACATGAACATTTGCCATGAGCAGGCAATTGCTGCCGATCACCGTTTTACCCTTTGAACTGGTTCCTCTGTTTACGGTGACACTCTCCCTTATCGTTGTATTGTCGCCAATTTCAGCCGTGGTTTCCTCCCCTACAAATTTCAAATCCTGGGGAATTCCAGAAATAACAGCTCCAGGAAAGATCTGACAGTTTTTTCCTATTCGTGCCCCTTTCATAATAGAAACATTTGGCCCTATCCAGGTTCCTTCACCAATTTCTACGTTTTCATCGATAAAGGTGAAGGGGCCAATGCTAACATTTTCACCAATTACCGCTTCCTCATGGATTACTGTGTTGGGATGTATACTCATCTGATTTATAGTCATAAATAAATAATAATGAATAGTTTACGCTTAAATTCTATGAAATTCAATTTGAAAGCTAACAATTCGGTCTGTCGACTCGCGCGTCCTTTTTACGTGTCAAAGCCCATGCAGGTATCTTTTAAACGACCGTTTTGAGGTCCACGCGGACAAAAGTAATAATGTTTGCGATTGTTCCCTTAAAATTAAGTTGCCATTTTTTTAAACTTCGGCTCTCCTTTTCTGCGATAAATTAGTAATGAGCGTCTTATTGGTACAAAAATGAAAGCTACACTGGTTTATCCTCCGTTACAGAACCTGGTAAATATCGCAAAATCAAGATCTGTACGAAAAATTCTCAGATCAGGATAATCCCGGATTTTTTACAGTGAGCTACCATTTCTCCCGGCCAGATACTGGATTGTATCTCACCGATATGGGCTTTCCGAAGTAAAAACATACACAACCTTGACTGTCCTATCCCACCACCGATGGCCTCGGGCAGCTCATCATTGAGTAATCTTCGATGGAAAAGAAGTTCCGAACGTTCTTCGCATTTCCGAATAATAAGCTGTTGCTCCAGGGCCTTCTTGTCGACCCTGATCCCCATGGATGAAAGTTCGAATGCCATCTTAAGCACAGGATTCCATAAAATGATATCACCATTCAGTCCGGCATGACCACTTCCTGTTTCTGTCGTCCAGTCATCGTAATCCGGTGCACGGCCATCGTGCGGTTTACCATCCGGAAGGAGGCCGCCAATCCCTATAATAAATATAGCACCGAATTGTTCTGCCGCTTTGTGTTCTCTTTCACGAGGGGGCAGATTTGGATACATGTTAAAGAGATCCTCAGAATGAATAAAAGTAATCTCCCGGGGTAGGAAAGGTTCGATTTCAGGGTAATATTCGTAGATCTGGAATTCAACCCTTTTAATTACATCATAGATTCTTATCACTGCATTTTTCAGGACTTCCAGGTTGCGGTCTTCAGAATTGATCGCCCTCTCCCAGTCCCATTGATCCACATAGATGGAATGCAGGTTATCCAATTCTTCATCGGGCCGCAGCGCATTCATATCTGTGTATATTCCATATCCTATTCTGATATCGTAATCACGGAGCATCATTCTTTTCCATTTGGCAAGTGAATGGACGATTTCTGCGGTCTTATCCGCCATGTCCTTTATCTTAAATGATACGGGTCGTTCAATACCGTTCAGATCATCATTGATGCCTGTGCCCCTGAGAACGAATAGCGGTGCAGTAACCCTTCTCAGTCGCAACTCCGATGCGAGGGACATCTCAAACGTGTCTTTTACCAGCTTAATGGCTTTCTCAGTTTGTTTTAAATCGAGAATAGGCTTATAGCCTTCCGGAATAATTAATTTCATGACAGGTATTTTAGGGTTCTCAAATATATCTTAAAACAGGCCTCCATTCTGATAAATCTCCATCTGAACTTCCGAGAATTTATCAACCATAATTTTTGTTTTTTTACTGATGTTTTTAATCTCACCACTTTTCAGGTCTATCATAACCTCATCACCATCTGTGATACCAAGCTCATCTATCTTTGCTGATGTGAACACAGGAAAGCCCGCATTAATGGCATTCCTCTCATAAATGGCCCCAAAAGAGCCTGCAACCAATGCCTGAATTCCGAGGGATATGAAACAATCGACCGCCTGTTGCCGTGAGCTGCCTGCACCAAAATTGCTTCCTGTAAAAATGATGTCACCTTTCAGGGCCTTTTCAGCAAAAGTAGTATAACCTTCAAGATTGTCGAAGGTATACTTACCCATATCTGAAAGTTCGGTAACGGCAAGATAGCGGTTATGATAGATCATATCCGTATCTATGTTACTTTTATTGATGAGCCATGCCCTACCCTTCAGTATTACCGGTTTTCCGGTGTCAGTTCGTTCAGGTATAACTCTGCGCTCTTCAGATTTGTGTTTTGGCTTTTCTTCGTGGTCGGTGATCAAAGGTTCATCCGGGATCCTGTCGGGAGTGGTAATAAAACCTGCAATGGCGGACGCCGCCGCCACCTCGGGTGAAGCAAGATACACATCTCCTTTCCCTTGTTTACCGGGAAAGTTTCTGTTTCCTGTACTTACACTCACTTCACCCGGACCGTTTTGCCCCACCTGACCTGCAGCACATCCGGCACATCCGGCATTTGAAACCATTGCCCCGGCTTCCTTAAAGACGTCGATCAGTCCCTCATCAAGACATCGTTGCCAGACAAGATCGGTGGAGGGGACAATTTTCAGGATGACACCTTCTGCAACTTTTCTTCCCCTGAGAATGCCTGCTGCAGCACGCATATCACTGATCCTGCCATTGGTGCAGCTCCCGATAAAAACTGAATCAATTCTGATCTTTTCCAGTTTTAACGCTTCAACAGCATCGGCTGGCTGACCGGGCAGGGAAACCCTGCGATTAAATTCAGTGGCGTTCAATTTTTCAATCCAGGCATATTCGGCATCGGGATCCGCTGCGACCGGCTCAACATGTTTTCTCGTCCGTGACCTGCAATACCTCATGACCGCTTTGTTTGGGGGAAATAGAATAATTATGGCTCCCATTTCAGTAGCCATCGATGAAATGGTGATCCTATCGTCAAGACTCAGATGATCAATGTCATCACCATAAATTTCCACTGCATATCCGAGTAGTTTTTCAGGTCCAAAATGGAAAAGAAGATTCAGTACGATATCTTTTGCAGAGACCGAATCAGGAAACTTTCCTTTCAGATATATTTTTACAGAAGCTGGTACTTTAAACCACACTTTCCCCTTGCTCCAGGCAGCGGCGATGTCTTTGTCACCCATTCCCTGTCCGAATGCTCCAATGGCACCCAGGATGTTCGCGTGTGAATCGGTCGAAACCGCAGTGGAACCCGGAAAAGCTAGGCCTTCCTCAATTAGTATATGAGTACCGATACCTTTGTTAATATCGTAAACCTTGATACCGTGATTTCGTGCAAACACACGACAGGTGTGCTGATTGGCGGTGTATTTTTGATCAGAACCTGTCGGATTACAATCGAAGGTGAAGAAAGTCCTCGATGGATCTTCAATCCCAAGATCATAATCATTGATATTTTTGACCACATTAGCTCCTCCAAAATCCCTGGCTACTCTGGCATCTATAACCACATCAATGATATCACCCGGTTTTACTGTATCCTGACCACTATGGGCAGCAAGGATCTTTTCTGTCATCGTCATCCCCATATACCTCTACAATTAAAGTTTGAGCTTCAAAATTACAAGAAATTCATTTTGAAGTTAAACATTTGAGTGATTAATTCAGGGATGAACATAGCCATAGCGTCAAAATGGCCAAAGCTTCTTCTTATTAATAGGATGTCTGACCTTTATAGGTATGCGTTTTATCCAGAGACACAAGGTCCCCGGTATAATTGAGCTGTCCTCTTCTCAGTCCTGATATATTGGCCGTGGCCTTACCATCCGCATTGACCGTCATATAAATATCAAAGATCCCAATACTTGTCAGAACATTCGCCTGGATGCTGTAATTGAGTTTTTTCTCATTCTTATGAACCTTCCAGGATGAAAGATGACCCTCCGCGGTCACGCCGCCAACGCCGTTGTAGCCGATTCCATAGTTCGATCCGATCTGGAGAACGACATAGGTGGTGTCAATTCTGATAAAATTCAGATTAGGGGTCACCGGTATTCTGTTTCCATATTGGTTGCTGAGCCAGTCGGCTTCAAGTACAAATTGCTGGTTTTCAATCAGATTAGAGGTTATCGCAAATGCCGCTTCCAGCTTTTCCTTTTTCAGCTGTTTCTTTGCCTCACGGGCGGCTTTCTTATCTTGCGGAGGACTGGCATATGCAGATGACAGAGCCCCAACCATTACGAAAGTCATCACGAGGGACAATACCTTATTTTTCATAACCTTGATTTTTTAGTTGTTTTTACATATTCCGTCAAAATATATACCAGAATTGAATGAATATTAGTACGGGAAGAGAAAAATACCCGATTTAACAATCTTTAACTCCTTTACCTCACGACGTTCATCTTAATGCCTGAGTTCTATATCGTTGACATCGTAGCTAAGGAAAAGCGTAAGAAATTTACAAAACAAGCAGTATCAGGAAAATTGTACTAAGAAAATTTATATTGGTAAATTTAAATGACCCCGATTGATTACAACTGCGGAATTTTAGTTGAAGAGAAATACAAATACCTTCTGGGTATAATCGACTGGTAAAGACCTGGAAAACGAGAAGTAAGTACCAAAAAATATATACTGAGATTCATTTCGTACAGGATCACAGCAGAAAATTAAAAAGAAAACCGATGATTACAATGCCGGTGGCTACCACACCAATAAAAACTGCAATGAGCTGCCATTTCAGAACCTTTTTTAAAATTACGATCTCAGGCAGTGAGAGGCCCACAACCGACATCATGAAAGCAAGAGCTGTTCCCAGACTCACCCCTTTTTCGATAAGTACGCTTACTATGGGAATGATGCCTGCAGCATTCGAGTATAAGGGAACGCCCACGAGTATTGCAAGGGGGACAGAGTACCAGTTCTGATCACCCAGGACACCTGCCAGAAAATCATCAGGTACATATCCATGGGCTCCCGCACCGATAGCAATGCCTGCGATGATATAAATCCAGATTTTCCCTACTATTTCCTTTACAGCCACAATTCCTGCTTGCATACGCCGGCCGACCGTCATTTTCTCCTCCCCAGTATCAGCCCTTCCAGCCTTTACATCAAAAACCCAGTCTGCAATGTATTTTTCCATACGGAGTTTTCCCAGTATAAATCCTGAGAAGATGGCAATCATCAGCCCTGTGACTACATATATCAGCGCCACCTTCCATCCAAACAGCCCGATAAGCAGAACAAGAGCAACTTCATTGATCATTGGCGCTGCAATAAGGAAAGAGAAGGTCACTCCGACAGGTATGCCGGCTTCAATAAAACCCAGAAATAACGGTATTGCTGAACAGGAGCAGAAGGGAGTAACAATGCCAAGAAAGGCTGCCATTATATTGCCTGTAAACAAGGACCTGCCTTCCAATGCATCCCTGGTTTTCTCCGGTGAGAACCAGGTCCTGATCATGCCCACAGCAAATACGATAAGAATTAAAAGTAAAAGGACTTTGGGCACCTCAAAAATAAAAAACCGAAGGGCCTCTGTGAGACGACTTCCCGCTGGCAGATGCAATACATTCCTTGTAATTCCCTCAGAGATAGTGCGAAGATTCACATAAATCAGGATCCACAGGATCAGACCTGCCGGAAAAATAATCCACCGGTTCCTCACCGATCTCATCGGCTCAATTCCATCCCGCATTTCTGTACTTTCGTGAACTAAAGATTATTATTCAGGATTTCTTTCATCTCTCCCAGATCAGGCACCTGTCCGGAAAGAATGATCTTATCATTGATGATCAGTGCCGGAGTCCTCATAACACCGTATCCCATGATCAACCTCATATCCTCTACCTTTTCAATTTCAGCGTCAAGTCCCATATCCTCTACGGCTTTGCTGGTCACTTGCTCGAGGCTCCTGCACCGGGCACATCCCGATCCTAATACTTTTATTTTCATCGTCTTCAGGTTTGTTCGTAGTTCGTAAAATAGCGAACATACAGGTAAAAAAACTCAGATATTTAATAATGAAGAAAGCAATGATCGTGCTTCCTCCCAATTTTCACGATTCAGGCAATACTTAACTTTTGGTGCTTCCGTCTCCCCCTGGATAAGGCCTGCATCCTTCAATTCTTTCAAATGTTGCGACAAGGTCGACTTTGCTATTGGAAGAACCTCTGTCAGATCACCGCTATAACAACACGACTGGCTGGAAAGCAGTTTCAGGACATAAACCCGCACAGGATGTCCCATGGCCTTGGCATACCTGGCCAGTTTCTTATGGTCTTCACTTATGACTGTAGTTACTTCCATATCTGTTCGTAATATTACGAACAAAAGTATATACAATTACCGGATTAGCAAAATTATTCGGTGATAATTTTATTAAGTGCCGGGGAGCCCATGTCTAAATAATGGAAACCGCTATGCGGCTATTTTTGGTCCTGCACACACGGTCAACCACAATACGACTGAATATCAGCCAGGACAAATGTGTTTTTTCGAACATCCCAGATTCAGTAACTCACTAAATTGAAGTGATGGGGTGATGAAGTTAGGAAGTTAGGAAGTTAGGAAGTTAGCGATGTTCTATAGGTCACTCTTCAATTCACCAAACCGCGTCCGCCGTAGCTTAAGCGAAGGAGGATCACCAAATCACCAAATAATAAGTGATGACGATTCTAGACTTATGTGATCTTATGTGCCTTATGTGGTTCAAAATATCGAGTTCTTAAATTCATCCCTAATTCACCAAACCGCCTCCGCCGTAGCTTAAGCGAAGGAGGATCACCAAATCACCAAATAATAAGTGATGACGATTCTAGACTTATGTGATCTTATGTGCCTTATGTGGTTCAAAATATCGAGTTCTTAAATTCATCCCTAATTCACCAAACCTAGTCCACTTTATCTTAAGCGAATGTGGACTGCGTCCTCCATAGCTTCAGCGAATGTGGACTGCGTCCTCCGTAGCTTCAGCGTAGGTGGACTGCGTCCTCCGTAGCTTCAGCGTAGGTGGACTGCGTCCTCCGTAGCTTCAGCGTAGGAGGATCACTCCCCAAATTTTATTTGAATATCGGTAACAATTAAATAGATTTGTATAATCAACCTGTAATGAACCGGGTCCGATATACAATTCCGGATTACATCTCTTCAGGATGTATGGCTATATTACTGTTATACCAGGGCCATGGATAGTGAAGTAAAATGAAGTAATATTCCTCTTAAAAAATGATGGCATGAAAAATTCACAATCACGCAGAAATTTCATTAAGAAAACCGCTGGTGCATCAGCAGCAATGGTAGCGGGAGGTATTTTACCCGGCTTTTCGGCAAAGAGTTACGGTAGGATTCTCGGCGCCAATGATAAAATAAGGGTATCGATCATGGGAGTAAATGCCCGGGGTCTTTCTCTTTCCGAAGAGTTCGCGCTTCAGGACAACTGCGAAGTGATCCATATCTGCGATGTCGATTCGCGTGCCATTGATGTTGCGGTAAAGAAAGTTCGAAACACTGCGGGAAACACGCCGAAAGGCTTTGGAGATTTTCGCAAATCGATCGAGAGCAGCGATGTGGATGCCCTGGTGGTAGCCACACCGGATCACTGGCATGCCCCTGCTACCTTATACGGGCTGAAAGCCGGAAAGCATGTTTACGTTGAAAAACCGCTGAGTCATAATCCGCATGAAGGGGAGATCCTGGTAGAAGCAGCGGCAAAATACGGTAAGGCGGTCCAGATGGGAACGCAACGGCGCTCAAGACCTACCATTATTCAGGCCATTGAAGAGGTCAGATCGGGAGTTATCGGCAACGCTTATTTCGGTAAAAGCTGGTACGCCAACACAAGAGGGCCCATCGGCACGGGGAAGGAGGTCACGGTTCCCGGTTGGCTTAACTGGGATCTCTGGCAGGGTCCGGCACCAAGGAAAGCATTCAAAGACAACTATATCCATTATAACTGGCACTGGTTCTGGCACTGGGGTACAGGGGAGGCGCTGAATAACGGCACACACTTCGTTGATCTTCTGCGCTGGGGACTGGATGTTGATTTTCCGGTGCGCGTAAGTTCAAACGGCGGTAGATATCATTTTCATGATGACTGGGAAACACCGGATACACAGGTAATATCCATGGACTTTGCTAAAGATGTTACCATTACCTGGGAAGGCAGGAGCTGTAATGGTGCCAACACGGAAGGTTCTCCGGTTGGTTGTATATTTTATGGCGACAAGGGAAGCCTGCAGATATCAGCAGGGAACGATTACACCGTCTTCGACCTGAAAGGAAAAGTTGTAAAAGAAGTGAAGGATGATGAGAAAATAAACGCCCTGGACCGCACAGCATCAAACGATGCCTTTGACCGGCCCCACATTCAGAATTTCTTCTCTGCCATCAGAACCGGGGACAAACCGCATTCAGACGTCGAAACCGGTTACAAAAGTACCCTCCTCGTCCAATTGGGCAATATTGCACAACGTGTTGGACATTCTATCGATATCGATCCATCAACGGGGCATATCCTTAATGACCAGGAAGCCAAAAAATACTGGGCAAGAGAATATGAAAAGGGGTGGGAGATGATCATCTGACAGGTTGCAACCATTTATCTCCCAGCCTTTACTTTAAGAACCTTTTTCGTCAGATTTTGGCTTTTTTTAGTTTGAGAAGAACTGAAATTTCTTCTTTTTATCTTCTCTTGTTACCTCTTAATGCTTGATAAATAGGCATTTAATTAATTCATTAGCTGAGTTTAAAAGCAATGAAATGCAACTAAATGAAGGAAATCGTTGAATAGAGTTTTTTGGTCAATTTTTCTATAAATATTAAAAACTATTTCATTAGAAATATCTCCGTAGTAAGTACCAATCTGTTTTGTACTAACAAATGAAAGAGACTTATTGTCTATATTATGAATACTGAAAATCATATTGTCATTAATAAATGATTTCTACGTTTCTTCAGGTAGTCATTTTCCAAAATCTGAACCTTCCATTGAATTCCAAGGTTCATCAAATCTCAGTTTTAAAATGTTATCATTTATTTCATAATTACCAATCAAAGTATCCCCGGAGTTTGTTGCTATTACCTTAAACCTTTTGTCTTTAGATAATTCAAATGAATTTAAAGTCATGGCAACTGGTGGTTATTAAAAAGCGAATTCAAGATTATCATCTGTCACAATCCGTAATTTAACTGTAGCTTTCATTGCTTGAAAAACTTTCATTATCGTTGAAACAGATGAACTATGGTTTCCATGTTCAAGTTTTGAAATCTGCGAACGTTTAACACCAATCAAATCCCCAAGCTGTGATTGAGTCAAGTTATTTTGAATCCTTAATTGTTTTATTTTTTCTCCAATCAGCTCCATTTTCAAATCAAACTCATACTCATCTCTCTCGGGAGATCCCTTTTTACCAAAATACTTATCCTCTAAATCCTCAAATCTTTTATATTCTGTCGTTTTCATAATCATGAATATTATAATCCTTTAAAATATTTTTCTTTAATCAACTCTGCTTTTTCAATATCCTGTTTTGGTGTCTTGTTTGTTTTCTTAATCAATCCGTGCGTACAAACTATCAATGTCTCAGTGTCACCCGAACTATCCCAAAATGCAAAAAGTCGAAAAAACTTGTTACTATCCTTTACTCGAAACTCAAAAATATCTTTTGAGCTTTTCAATTTCTCAAACCAATCACCATAAATTCCCATTTTTGTCTTACGAATCGCATAGAATATTTTTTTTCTTGCTGATTTCTCAATCTTGTCAACGAACTTATCGGCCTTTGGGAGCATGATTATCGTAATCGGTTTAATCATTTATCATTTTGTGACAAATCTACGTAATTGTTTCCATATCTAGAAACAATCAGGCGGTTTTATATTGAGCAGGATGTCAAAATGTCCCAATTTTTAACACCTATTGCAAACGATTAATCACATGTATGTTTGATGAGATCATTTGATCTACCAATTATTCATCTGTGATTTATGCACCAGCTTTTTTTCCAGACGTTTTTACAAAATCAGGGTAGAAAAACACCAGAAGTTGGTAATTTTGAGACGGTTGTGCTAACAATGCCAAAAGAGGCCTGGAAATTAGATGACTTGTCTCGATTGATATTGACATTTATACATACAGCTTTTTATCTTTGAGCTGTAAAAATACAAAAAACGATGATGAAAATGTTTCAGAATAGTTTCAGTAGCAATAAACAAAAACGCCCTGATATCAATAATATCAAAGCGTTCATTCAAATTTTATGTAGACTGAGAAGGACTACATCGTGAGCTCTTACGATGATCGATGTTTTCTGCTCCGTTGTACCGCTGACTTTTCTATCCCAGACATCGGTAATACTAAACCGCCCCTCAATATCCATTTTATGCCAGTCAATGGTATACTTTACGTCTTCTTCGCCCCGGTTAAGAAAGCAAAATGCGTATTCTCCACCTGACAACTCTTTTTTCCAGATTTCAAAAAGGCCGTCATCCCGGAAGCGGTAACCCTGTTTCCCCAGTGGGTCCTGATCAATGGCAATGACTTCCTTCTTAGTAAGAATCCCATGGGTTTCATCCGTCATATCCCTTAGGTCATTTCCTGCCATCAGCGGAGCCGAAAGGATACTCCAAAGGCTGAAATGTGCCCGTTCTTCACCGGGTGTCAATACACCATTCCCGATATTCAGCATGTCCGGATCATTCCAGTGGTCTGGTCCTGCGAATTTCTCCAGGCCAACCTGCATATCCAGTATGACAAGGACCCCTCCTCCCCAGACTTTGCCTTCCTTGGCGTCGGGCTCAGTCCAGTTATTGCGGATATCGCCTGTTGTTCTCCATAAATGGCCTACATCATCAGCCCATAACCATGGTTTGCTCAGGCCCCATTCACAGATGCTGAAAACAACCGGGCGACCGGCCTTAAAAAGCGCATCACTCATGAGCGTATAAGATTCAACTGGATTCTGATTTCCGGTGTTGCACCAATCGTATTTTAAATAATCTACCCCCCATTCAGCATATGTTCGCGCATCCTGGTATTCATATCCTCTGGATCCGGGTCTCCCCTGACAGGTTTGTCTTCCTGCATCGGAGTAGATTCCGAACTTTAGTCCCAGCGCATGGGTATAGTCTGCAAGTGCCTTCATCCCGGAAGGAAATTTCTCCTTGTCCACGATAATCGTTCCATCCTTTTCACGTCCTGTCTGCCAGCAGTCGTCGATAACGATGTAACTATACCCCGCATCACGCATTCCGTTTTCGACCATAGCGTCGGCAATACCCCGGATAACCTCCTCGCTGATCCCATCACAATTAAACGCATTCCAGCTGTTCCATCCCATCGGAGGTGTCAGCGCCAAACCTTCGAATTTCTGGCTGAAGCCGCTGCTAAGAATTTGTAATAATAAACTCAAAAGAAGAATATACCGTTTCATAGAGTAAGGATTTGAAAAAGGATTAATGGCGGACTGACGAGCCAACTCCGCTTATTTTTAAAACGCTCTTTTACAACAAACACTTCCAGGGAAATTGCGCCCGGCATTGTCCCGGTCATTCGTAAAAAACCAGGGTAAAACGTTTTCATACCTGGAAGAACAGGTTTAGGTGTTGTGTACGGTGAAGCAAGATATAAAAGTTTATCCTTAAATAATTGCTAATTTAACGCTTGCCAAATGGCTCTCCCGTAGCAATAAAATATACCGGTACCTCCGTAACAAACGACTTTATCCAATCCGTACACCACAACATCCCGGCTTCTTCAGAATTTACATGTCCCAGAAGAATCATTGCCTTTTGTCTTCCCTGTTGAACAGCGTCCCGGATGTATTCCACTGTTTCCCATTCACGTGATTCCCCGGCAATTAAGACCTGGACGGCCGGATTTTCAAGCATAGCGATCTGTGATAAAGAAGAAGGCGCTCCAACCGACAGTCCGACCGTGTTAAATCTCATATCAGGGTCACCGATATACCTTATTGAGGTTGAATTGAAAATAACCTCTAAATCATTCACATAATCTCGCACGCTGGTTTCGCTGATGCGAAACACTGGCGATGAAAGTCCTTCCATAGGTTCACCAAGCCCTAGTTTGCTGATCATCCCGGCCTCGATGCCATCCGGTATCATCCTGTGGATATGATCGTGAAACCGGAAAATGATAATATTATGGTCACGTATAAATTTGAGTTTTTCTTCAAACACACGGTTGCCCTCAAAACTTGCTGTTTCATCGAGGTGGTTGTAAAATGTAGGCTCATGGGTGATGATCATATTGCACCCTTTACTCACCGCTTCCTTTACTACATCCATGGTAGCCATAAAACATACGGCAATGCCGCTGACCCTGTCAGACGCATCACCGGTTTTTACAACATCGACAGTCGCTCCACTCCAGGTAACACCGGTATGTTCCCGAATCTGGTCAATGACATCGTTGCCTGTCAACTCACTAACTTTTTTCTGTGCCATACACGAAATCAGATTCGAAGAGACCAGAAAGATTAAAAGCATCAGATATGCCGGAATGGTTTTCATTTTTCTGGGTTTGGTTGATGATTATTTTTTCTGGCCTTTTTTTTCTTTAAGGTTCCAGGTTCTGATATCAAGCGGCTGCAATTCAGGTAATTCATCCTTAGGTGAATTTGAGTAAAAATAAACCGAGGCTGCAACATCGTCGGAGCGGTAAAAATTGGTCCATACGTTATCCCCTGCTTCTGTAATATCTTCGAGATTGACAATACTGTCTTTTTTAAAGATCTTACTTTTCACGGGATCAGGAACGCCAACGGTCACCGGGATAAGCGGTACATGCTGCTTCTGAAGCTCAACGACATCCTTTTTTGCCGATCCGCCCATCTGCTGCATCGTCACCTTACAGTCTGAACTGAAGTACACCGGATCCTTAATGTGAAAGCGGTAGAAGGACCATTGCAGGTTTTCCGGGTCGGCCACAGAACAACCGGTATACCGGTTAAAGAACTTATCCTGTCCCCAGGCTGAACCGATAAAATCCTCTGTACCTGTTCCAACAAGGGTCGGGAAATCAGTGTCACCATTCATATAGATCTTAACTTCGCCTTCACCCCACCAATAGTGCTTATAAAGCGGATTGGCATTCACGCTCATATTCGTACCGAGATATCTGCCTTTCCCGCTGACCATCGGGAGAATTTCAAAATCTTTACCCGGAACAGTCGCCGTATCACGGTGCCAGTAACTGTGAAAATACATAAAATCGTCATCCCACTTTTTCAGCAGTTGAAGGTCAACGTCATAGAAGATGGCACTTATCTCATAGGGTAGTTCGTTTACAATCTCAATTCGTGCTGATTTCTTAAAAGGCATCTGAATGAAGGAATTGAACGACCTGCCTTCAGGATTAGCGAAAAGCGCATTTTCAAAGCTTGCAGTGCGCCCAAGCCCTACACCGAAAAAATCTCCAAAAGGCACTGAAACCGCCGGCTTGGCCTCACCATCCCAGTACATTTTTAAAACAAGTCCCCTGAGGGTATAAGGAGAACGGTTGGAGATCGTAATCCAGATCCGGTTTATTATCCCGGGTCCCTGAACATCAGCGAGAGTAACCGTTTCACCTGCATGGATTACATCCGAAGGATGCCCTTTGGCTCCGTTATTCTCCATCCCGCCTTTGCCCTTCTCACCCGACTGATTTTCATAACTGATCCATCGTGGTTCTATATTGCCGGTGTATTTAAAGATTTCAGACGGATACCCGGTTTCTGATGAACTGTCTGTACCTCCACGGTCACCACAACTGTATAAAACAAGAGCAAAAAGCAATGTTAAAAGAGTGGTAGTTTTCATTTTTAAATGGTTTTAGGTTGATAAATTGCAGTTGTGAAATATAGTCTGATTTATTGGGTTTTAATGGGCTGCAGTACTCAGGCTGTCAAACCAGGGGATAACATTCAGCATATATGTAAACCCTGAATTAAAATGTCCTTCCGAATCGATGGGCACAAGTGACACACTGACAGATCCGTTCTTGCGCATGGTGTTGTACATTTCCTCTGAATCGGAGAAAGGGATCCGCTCATCATTGATACTGTGGACAATTCGCAGTGTAGTATGAGGGGCCCAGTCGTAAACACTGTTTTCCGAGAGTGCTGCGATCAGCGCGGTCTCCTCACCGGATTTCAGCTTTTGCAGGAATATCGGATTCAAAAGACTATCGAGATGGGCAGGAAGGTGTGTATCGATTTCTTCTCTTGTATAGGCTCCGCCAAGCAATCCTGGAATTTCGCCCGCATAAGGTTCGTTGAAAAAATCAGTGAGTGGCCTGTTCCAATCATAAACGATATTGTACGAAGAAAGGAGAAGGGCGAGATGACTTGGCGCTGAATAGAAATTGCTTTCCAGCGCACGCTCAAGTAGTGCCGGTAAATTATACCCTCCTGCACCAACCGCTGCAGCTTTGATATGTATGGATGAAGATTCATCCTCCTCTACCACTTTCAGCGTGGCTACAGCGATATACCCTCCTTGTGAGTAACCCGAGAGATAGGTCTCCTGCTTCACCGGCAAATTAAGATGATCAGTGAATTCTTTACATGCATGGTAAAAATCAATCATAGTCTGTGCCGAATAATAGTAATTGTGTATGGGGAAAAGCAGATCCTTTGAAATACCAAAACCAAGCATATCCGGGATCATTGTAAAATATCCCATTGAACCGACAAATTCAAATCCTGTATAGTGATTCGGAAGATCGAATTCGGAGGGAGCCTCATCATTGGCAAAGATCAATCCGTTGCCTACAAGCATAACAGGAATGGAATCGCTCAGTCCTGCCGGATAGGATACAATTCCGGAGGCCAGGACAGGCTTACCTTTGTACGTGGTTTGGTAAATGATCTTATAAACCTGAATGGGATACTTCATGTATTCGTTGAACTCTGGATGTCCGGCAAGCCCTGCGGTAATTCTTATGAAGCTTGAGGAAACGATGCCCAGGTTTGCGGTATCGGTAAGGTATGTATCTGAAGCAAAAGGATCCTGTTTCTCTTCTAAATGTGTACATGATGCAAGCGTCACGGCAATGAAACCTGCAACTTTAATCATAAAGGGGATTCTTTTGATAATCATCTCAGAAAGCATAATTTCAGGCATCTAAACAACGGCAATCCATACGTCATGCATCGATAGGACGTAAATATACTAAAGCTTTTTAATACCTGTGTCTCTGATTCTGTAATTCGTAGCATGGAAGCTGAATTCCCTCTACACAAGTGAACAGAGTGCAGGACTCGAAATCTGGCCGTAAATCTGGATCTAATTACCCATACCTCAATTTCGAAAATTCATCACTCGCGTACAAAGCTAACCGGGACAGTAATAAATCTATCTGCAGGACGACTCTGTTCGCCGCTAGTCATACCCCCTCCTCCAGCTTCAAGGACTACTCGCAGTGCCTCCATATTCAGGTCGATGTTGCCACCTGAAAGGATTGAAATTTCTGATATATTACCTATATCACTTATCCTTAACTGTACCTCCACAATTCCCGAGATTCCCTTATCGCGGGCAAATACAGGGTATACCAGGTGTTCCCGAATATATTGAGTGAAATAATCTACATCCTGCCCCAGGGAGGTTGCAACCGTGCTATTCAACCCTATCGTCCCCTCAACATTATCCCCAACAGTTACAAAGGAATCAAAAGATTGTTCTTCTTCACCGGTTAAACCAATATCAAACTCCTTCTGCGACGCTGGCATACTCACGGCAGGCTGACTGTCACGAACAAAAATTGCAGCATTGGGGCTCCGGCTGATGAATTCCAAAACGTATTTGAAATCCAACATTCTGGTAATCCTCCCGGCTTTATCATAATAGACCCATTTGCCGTATGGAATGTCGTGATAGTAAAAGCCAATTGCCTCCACCCTGCCGGATTCATTATAAAATCTGAATCTTCCGTTCCTGACATCCGGATCCAGCGAGCTCATTGTACCGATGAAGAGCAGATTTGAATCGGCATCTGTCTCTTCAATAAGGAAGGTACTGTCGGACAATGCCTTGATACGCCGGATATTCAGGGTTTCAGTGGAAACCGTTTGCGCATCTCCAATCGTTATAAATAACGCCGAAAATACTATCGCACATACCAAAGGCATCCACAGTTTTTTCCTTCCCATTCCAAAAATTTTTTAAGGTGAAGTACTGTATAAGTACGTGAAAAGAAACATACTGTTCACCGAAGTTGCATCTAATTTTCTATTAATCATCCCGGGAGTTTTAAAAGATCATTTTATTTATACTGTAAATAACTGATTACCAACAATTAATATCGAATGGTAAGCGGTTCATCCCAACATTAACCGAAAGTCGATTCTGAATTGAGTCAATTTTCTTCGTCCGATGACATTAATGTAATAGTTTTGCATTCAGATACACGGAATATTTCTGTAAAACACCGCCCAGTGAGACTGAGTGCAAACATTTCCAAACTTTATCTGATCAAGGTTGCAAAATGGTTCATGCTTTACATGCCCATCGTTGTACCTTTTTACAAAGCAAATGGTTTGGGTATGAAAGATGTGATGCTACTCCAGGGCGTATATTCGATCACCATAGTGATTCTCGAGATCCCATCCGGTTATTTTGCGGATGTCCTGGGCAGGAAAAAGACAATCATCATCGGAACACTCATGGGATTTCTGGGATTTCTTACCTACAGCCTGAGTTTTGGTTTCTGGGGCTTTCTGATCGCAGAGTCCATTCTCGGTATTGGCCAAAGTTTTATCTCCGGATCTGATTCAGCGATGCTTTACGATACTCTTCTCGATATGAAGCGCGAAGGTGACTATATCAAATACGAAGGTCGGATGACCTCATTCGGCAACCTGGCGGAAGCGGTGGCAGGAACGCTTGGGGGCCTTCTGGCCGCAGTATCGGTAAGGTATCCGTATATAGCTCAGACGTTTATCTCATTCATTGCCGTCCCCACCTCCCTGCTGCTGGTGGAGCCATCGAGACATAAGCGGCTGCTTAAAATGCGGTTCAAAGAAATTTTTTCCATCGTGAAGTTTTCACTTTTTGAAGACAAACCTCTCCAGCGCAACATACTTTTCTCATCCATCATCGGAACCGCCACACTGACCATGGCATGGTTCGTTCAACCGTTTTTTGAGCACATAAACCTGGCACTGCACTGGTATGGTATTTTATGGACCATGCTTAACCTCACCGTCGGATTGGTTGCATTCATCGCCTACAAAATCGAGTCACGTCTGGGACCCGTTCAATCGGTCGTTCTCATTGCTGTCCTGGTTCCGGCAGGTTACATCAGCCTTCACTTCTTCCATTCAGCCTATGCCCTTTCCATACTATTTGTTTTTTATATTGTCAGGGGGTTTGCCACACCTGTTCTTAAAGATTATATCAACAAAATGACCGGTTCAGAAACACGGGCGACTGTGTTGTCGGTACGAAACTTTTTTATCAGGCTTAATTTTTCAGTCATCGGCCCTTTCCTGGGCTGGTACCTTGATATCTATTCCTTTCCACAAGCAATGTTACTTGCCGGAACCCTCTTTATGGTCCTCAGTGGAATCTCTGTTTTCCTCTTCACGAAAGCACTCAAATCAAGATAAACCGGGGTGGAGTTTGCTTAGATCTCAATGATCAGACCGTCGACAGCAGGGCGAATATTTGGAGGGAGCTCTTTCTCCAGATCACAGTTACGTCCCATCTGATGACTGATATGCGTGATGTATCCCCGTTTGGGGCTAAGCTCATTAATAAGGGCAACAGCCTGAGCCAGTGTAAAATGCGAAATGTGCTTTTCATGGCGTAAGGCATTAATTACAAGATACTTAACACCATATAACTTTTCTTTTTCGTCTTCCGGGATGAAATTGGTATCGGTGATATACCCGAAATCACCAAAGCGGAATCCGTATACCGGTAAATGGTAATGCATGGCCCTCACCGGAATAACCGTCATTCCATTTACGGAAAACTCCTCATTTTCTATTCTGTGTATGTTTACCTGCGGAACGCCGGGATACTTTTTCTCAGCGAAAATATATGCAAATTCTTTTTTCAGTGCCCTGATAACTCTTTCTTCAGCAAAGATATCCATAGGTTTCTGCTGGATGAAATTAAAGGCCCTGATATCGTCAAGGCCAGCAACATGATCGCGGTGCTCATGTGTATACAGTACGGCGTCGAGCCTTTTGACACCGGCGCAAAGCATCTGTTGTCGAAAATCAGGGCCGGTATCCACTACAATGACTGTATCACCCTCCTCTATCAGGATTGAAGTCCTGAGGCGTTTATCGAACTTATCCTCAGAAGTACAAACATTACACCCGCATCCGATGACTGGAACACCCTGAGATGTGCCGGTTCCTAAAAAGGTAATTTTCAATTTCTGTACTTTTTCATGACGAAATTAGCAAAAATGAAAGGATCCACCCCGGTGTCCTTAAGAAACTTTGGTTATTTTTACTTCAAAAAATGAAGGGCAAGCTGTACATGATTCCCAATACTCTGGGTGATAGTAAGATAGATCTTGTGATTCCCGGAGGTGTGCTTGAAATAATCCATGACCTGGATCATTTTATCGTTGAGAATATCCGCACTGCCCGCCGATTTCTGATCAGATCCGGGTATCAGAAGCCGGTAGATGATATCCATTTTTTCGAGTTAAACAAACACACGCCAGAAGTGGAAAAATCCGGCTTTCTTTACCCATGTCATAACGGCATTTCAATGGGTATCATTTCTGAAGCAGGTGTACCGGGAGTTGCCGACCCCGGGGGAGAAATTGTCTCCCTCGCTCACAAACAGGGAGTCCGGGTCATTCCCCTAACAGGCCCATCTTCCCTTCTGCTGGCACTCATGGCTTCCGGACTCAATGGTCAGAGCTTTTGTTTTCACGGCTATCTGCCAGTTAACAATCCGATGCGATCCAAAAAGATCAGAGAAATTGAGCACGCAGCGCTGAAGTACGGACAGACGCAAATGTTTATTGAAACCCCGTATAGAAATGACCGGCTCCTAGAGGATATATTGAAAACCTGCGGACAGGATACCCTTCTCTGCATTGCCTGCGATATCACTCTCGTAACTGAGAATATCAAAACGATGAAAGTGGGTGACTGGAAAAAAACAAGGGCCGGCTTTCACAAGCGGCCCTGCATATTTCTGTTAGGAAGCGAACTTCTTAGTAATTAATTTTCTGAAACCGTCACCTCATATTTCAATGCAGAAAAGGGCGGTATTGGAATAAGCGTAAGTCCGTCGTCACTATATTTTCCTGTCGATAAATATCCCCTGTAATACGGGACAAGGATGGTGGCTTTTTCGCCGATGGTCATATTTTTAAGACCGTCAATCAAACCATTAGTGATGAGAGAGGTTTTATTTGTATTGATTACGGTTCTGACGGTTCTCTCTGGTAGAAATACTCTGCCATCCATCAGTGTCCCTTTTAAGGTCATGATGATCAGTTTGTCCAGGTTGGTGGTATCGGTAGATCCGGCTATATCCTGAATGATGTAAACACCCGAATTCGTTGAATCAACCATGATACTGCTGTCGGCCAAATACTGCTGAATCAGGGTCTGTTCGTAAAAGCCGGGGTCGGGTAGTGTACGATGGAGTTTTGCCTTTATGATCACAGTGCTATAACTTCCCACCGGGGAATACGGGTTATCGCCCCATGCCAGGCTGGAAGGTACGATCATTGTAGCTTCACCACCAGGCATCATTTTTTTGAGACCTTCATCCAGTCCGTCAATATTTGTACCGATCATCAGCCTTTCAGGACCATAAATAAGACCAGACGAATATATTTTGTTTTCCTTGGCTACAACACTGTCGGTGGTAATGACTACTTCCTCCCCGTCGAGCCTGGTCAGCGTATAATCGAAGTCTACATACTCCCCGTCAGCGGGCGAAGCACCAGTACCCTCCGTTTCCGGTAAATAATAAAGTCCAGATGCGGTAGGTGAAACTGTGATATTATTGTCCGTCAGATATTTATGAAGTTTATCCTTTTCTGCCTGGATATAATCATCCTGTTTATTCTTAAGACAGGAACTTAGCGTCATGGACAAGATCAATAAGAGAAATGTCAATATTTTAAGGGAGAATGTTTTCATAAAAACAGATTTTAAATTCTTCTACCAACTCGTAAATATAAAGTTTAAATATGTTTTAACAATGATGAGATTGCGAAAGTCTATCTTTACCTCACATGCCGGATGCTTTTCTACCGGATAAAATTTTCAAAGCAAAAGCTTTTTACCCGGATAGAAACAATGATGTAAATTTAACGAAAAAGGTTGCGCTTTATTGAAGATTATTCAACTTTCAGTATCTCGACCTCATAAATGAGGGCTGTCCAGGGCGGAACGATTCCACCCCCCGATCCTTCCGGCCCAAATGCTTTGTCAGAAGGAAGGATGACCAGGGCCTTCTCCCCTTCCCTCATCCTTCCAAGCGCTTTATCGATCCCATCCAGCACAATCAGTTCACTGCCGTAAATAAAATCCACCGGTTCACCGCCATGTAAAGTGCTGTCAAAATACTGTCCGTCCAGAAACCTGCCTTCGTACTGGATATAAATATGTCTTCCTTTTGCCACTGCTTTGCCATACCCTTCCTTAATTGTCATGAAATAATACCCTTCGTCATTCATATTCAAATCCAGTTTTTCCCGTTTGAGAAATTTCCGGATCAATTCTGCTTCAGACGACTGCAGGTCCGCAGCCCAAGTAAGGAACATCATCTTTTCCTTCTCAAAATCCTCTTTTGTCTGAACATCCAACAACCTGACATCTACCCTGATTTCATCCTTTTCACCAAGGAAAGCCGGGAGCTCACGTTTCAGCGTGTTCCTGAAAAAGCCGGCGGCAGAGATAAACGCGGAAGCACTGTCGCCGACAGAGAGCCGCTGAAAAACTTCATTGACAGCCCCAGGATAAGGGCTTCCTTCAAGAAGGAATTTTCTGGTGCCATGAAAAAAAACAGAATCTTCCTGCGTAGCATACAAGAGACTGACGGTGATATAATCCCCGGACTTTGCTTTTGGCCCGGGTTCACCCAGGGTAGTAAGCCTGAAATAAAGACCCGGTCCGATCTTCCGGTAAGCCTGGTGGTGAAAGAAATTACAGGCCGGAAGGAGGAAAAAGAGTAGAATTACATGAAACCTTTTCATCTCACTTTACAGCATGAAGTTTCAATTCGTATATAAGAATGGCTCCTGGAGGAATCTTACCATTTTCGCCAAAATTGCCATATGCCAGATGTGGAGGAAGGATAAATATGGCACTGTCACCCCAATGGAGATACTTGATTCCCTCCTCCAAACCGGATACGACACCTCCGTGCCCAACAGTAAATGTTAAGGGATGATCTCCCGGCACGGTTTCCACCGTATCACCAGTAAGCAAAAGCATCCTGTAACTGATGATCACCACATCGCCGTCTTTTACGACTTTGCCTTTGCCGTGGCTGGTCACCATATACCATAATCCCGTTCCGGACTCTTTCATGTCCCAACCTGTCCGGCGGACAAAATTTTCGATGAGTTCCTGGTTGCGTTTGACTATGTAATGGTTTACTTTCAGCAATTCATTACTCACCTTTTTTGCCTGGCCAGCGCGGTCTGAGTCAACCTGAGGCTCAGGGCCACACGATTGCAGGATGAGAACGGCAAATCCGAGCAGAGCAGCAATGCGTACAACTGAATCTTTCATTGGAGTTCTGCTTTATAACCGGCCAGGAGGGTTACAAATCTTTCAATTGCCTTATCGAGTGGTTTATCCCATTCCCCTCCCGCAGCATTTAAATGTCCTCCCCCACGAAAATGCTCCGAGGAAAAGGCATTGGCCGGAAAGCTACCTCTTGACCTGAATGAAATTTTCACATGATTCTGTTTCTCTAGAAAAAGTGCAGTAAATTTCACTCCTTTAATATTAAAAGGAAGGTTAACAAAGCCTTCTGTATCACCTGGCTGATGATTAAACTGCCGCATCTCCTCCCTGCTCAGGCTGATCAGACCGGTATTATACTCCGGCAGTATCTGTAGTTTTTCGTTAAGGCAATATCCCATGAGTCTCATCCTGTTCACTGAAAAATTGTCATAAATCTCGGCATGGATCCGGTCACGATCAATTTTCCATGTCATCAGGTCGGCGACGGTATGCCAGATCTCCGGGTAAGAACAGGAATAGCTGAAACTACCTGTATCGGTCACAATCCCGGTATACAAGCATTCGGCAATGTCTTTATCGATAAGATGTCTGTATCCCATATCACACATTAGCCTGAAAACCAGTTCGGCTGATGATCCGTATCCTGGTTTTGAAAATACGATATCAGCAAAATTCATAGGATCAGGATGATGATCGATCAGCACGCGAGGTGCTTTTGATGCCAGCATTACATCTTCGGCCTTTTCAAGTCTTTTCGGATCATTAAAATCGATAAACATCATCAGGTCAGCAGCTTCAGACAGTTCTTTTACCTTCTCTGGTTCCGTCCGGTAGATGATCATCATCTCACTTCCGGCCATCCAGCTCAGAAAAGAAGGATAATCATTGGGTGTCACCACATTCACATTTTTCCCGACCTTTCTTAGTAGCATCGCCATGGCCAGTGTTGAGCCGATTGCATCTCCATCGGCATTTACATGTGTGCCTATCAGAATGTTCCGGGCCTGAGAAATAAGTTCCTGTAACTTTTCGATAGGATAATTGTTTTCCTGATTCACCTGAATACTTTTTTAAAGTTTAAAGATAGCAATAATCGATGATCGCAATGCCATCATCAAATATTAACCCTGATGTCAGGAAAATGTTGTCCAGGGGTTCCTTGATCCGGATAAGGAATTTACTTTTTATCGGTATCGATAATCTTATCCGGAAATAAATTATTTAACTTTGCCTTTGTTTTAAAATCTGATACAATGAAAGGAAAAATTACATTCACCATCATCAAACCAGGGGCCGTTCAGAATGAATATATAGGCCCCATCCTTACTATGATTCATGATGCAGGTTTTCACATTGCCGCTCTGAAGCTCACACGTCTGAATCGCAGACAGGCAGAGGAGTTTTACAGCATTCATGAAGGTAAGCCTTTTTATAAAGATCTGGTAGACTTTATGATTTCAGGGCCTATCGTCGTAGGGATCCTTGAAAAAGAAAATGCAGTTGAATCATACCGGAAACTGATCGGCTCTACCGATCCCAGCAAGGCAGAAGAAGGAACCATAAGAAAGCTGTATGCCAAATCAATTCAGAATAATGCCGTCCACGGTTCCGATAGTGATGAAAATGCCGAGAATGAATGCAATTTTTTCTTTTCGACGATCGACCGGTTTTACAAATAATCCAGGAAATTCAGGATGGTGATATCTCTGAGCTGACGAAGTCTGATATATTGTCGTGAAGGTATTGCAACATCAGCATATCAAATCGCTTCAAACTCATAGAGAATCATCCCCGGTAACGGACTTCACTTTAAAACTATCCGGTCAATAACGGCCTTTCCGGCGCGTTCATTCAGCCGTTTGACAATTTCGTCTCTGATCAACATCAGTTCACTGCGGACTATTGACGAATTCAGTTGAACGAACAATACCTTGTCCTTGATGTAAAGATTCTTTGTGGCCTTTGAAACAGAACGTCCCAGGACCTCCTCCCAGCTGCTGATCAGCCTCGTCTCTTCCAGCTTTCCTTCCAGTCCCTGTTCCTTGAGCAGTGCTGAAATAATCTCAGATATATTTGACGTCTTGCTGCGTCTCATAGCATCTCCTTAATTTGTTGCTTTTCACCGATCAAAAACATTTTATGTTCAATGCCAATCCTCTCGAGGATGTCCTTCATTCTTTCCTCATCGGTGTCGGTGATGAAGATCTGACCAAAATTATTTTCAGATACGAGTCGTATGATCTGTTCAACCCTGCTGGCATCGAATTTGTCGAAAATATCGTCGAGCAGAAGAACCGGGGTAATGCCTGTAACCTGCCTGATAAATTCGAACTTTCCGAGTTTAAGGGCTACCTGGTAGGTCTTCTGTTGTCCCTGTGAGCCGACTTTTCGCAACGGAAATCCGGACAGAAGCATCACTAAGTCATCCCGGTGGATGCCTTCTGTGGTGTACTGCAGGATCCGGTCTTTTTTCAGACCTTCCTCCAGTAAAGACATCATATCTTTCTTTAGTAGCTGGCTTTCATACTTCAGGCTTGTTTCTTCAACACCTCCTGAAATATAGGTATAAAATCTTGAGAAAACCGGTACCAGTTCATTGATGAAGTTCTTTCTTTTCTCAAAGATTGCCTTACCAAGCTCTGACAACTGGCTGTTATACACGCTCAGCATGTCCATATCAGCTGAAGCCTGACCGGCGATGTTCCGCAGATGCTTGTTCCTCTGACTTAGAACGCGGTTGTACCCTATTACATCCTCGAGATATACTTTATCGAACTGGGCAATCACCCCATTAATAAATTTACGTCTCTCCTCTCCACCCTCCAGAATCAGGCTGCTATCCGATGGTGAAATCATCACCAGTGGAAACAGGCCTATATGGTCCGAAAGTTTTGGGTATTCCTTCTTATTCCTCCTGAACTGTTTGCGCTTGTTTCGCTGTATCCCGCAATAGACCAATTCCGGTTTATCCCTTCTTTCAAATTCACCCTGTATGACCGAAAATTCCTGGTTATGCATGATATTCTGACTGTCGACCTGGTTGAAATAACTCTTACAAAGTGCCAGGTAATGGATGGCATCAAGGAGATTGGTTTTTCCGACACCGTTATTTCCTACGAAACAATTTATACGGTTGTTAAATTCCAGTTCTGTCTGGGCGTAGTTTTTAAAATTTACGACGGAAAGATTTTTAAGGTACATAGCAAAGGATTTCTGGAAACAAATTTACAAAATTACCGGAGGAAGGATGCGACATTCCAAATTCCTTTATTTCTTTTTTGCCATTTGATGGTATTTCACAAAAAACAATTACATTTGCGTTTGTTTAAAAAAATTGTAATCATCAAGTTATAAGTATGGCTAAAAAAGCGAAGGAGACGCATCAGGATAAAAATCTTGAAGGACTTGAAATCGCCCTGACACGCACTGAGCAATTTATAGAAGATAATTCGAAAACACTGTCCTACATCGTTCTGGGAATTGTTGTTATTGTTCTTGCTTTTATTGGCGTTAAACGGTATTACATCAATCCGATCGAAACCGAGGCATCGCAACAAATGTTTATGGCGGAACGTTTTTTCGACCGTGATTCATTTAACCTGGCGCTCAACGGCTACGGTACTTACCCGGGCTTTCTACAGATCATCGACGATTACGGGATCACAAAATCAGCAAACCTAGCAAGCTATTATGCAGGCATATGCTATCTGAATATGGGAGACTTCAGTAACGCCGTAGATTATCTCGAAGATTTTAAAACCAGTGATATTCTCGTGGGATCAGCCAAATTCAGCAGTCTGGGTGACGCCTATGTTGAACTCGGAGAATATGAAAGTGCCGTTAAATCATACCGCAAGGGCATTGAAAAATACCCCAATGATTTTACCACTCCCATTATCCTGAAGAAGGAGGGAGTAGTTTATGAGCAGCTTGGTGATTTTCAAAAGGCCATCGCTTCTTACGAATCTATTCAGAAGGACTATCCCTCATCCAATGAAGGCCGGGACATCGGTAAGTATATCGACCGGGCTAAACTGGAAGTGAAAGAATAAAGACTACAGATCCTGTAATCCAAGGAATACCGCCGGCTTAAAACAGTTTGCGGTATTTTTTTTTGCCTTTACCAGGTAACCAATAACAAAAATCACAAAGACCACGGAATTGATCGTGATTGGAACGCCCCCAATTCCCTATATCCCGAAGGATTTAATTTTTTATAGCCGGACCTGTTAATATCAAAGTGCAGTAAAAAAATCAGCCTTCACATGCCCGGATTATTGGCGTGCCCTCCGGGGACGCAGGAAACATCACCTCACCTACCACGAACGTGACCGTGGCTACTATAATTTTACCACTCCGCGGTAGGGAGTGGTTCAAAGAATATTGTCGCAAGTCAAAACACGTATTAATGAACTTGGATTTTATTTGATTTACCATCCATAGGATAATTCATGGCAACTTATGTGACTTTATGTGCCTTATGTGGTTCAATAAAAGTAAATTACACTACCGCTTAAGCTACGGCGGACGCGGTTTGGCGAATTGAAGAGTGACCTAAAGAACATCGCTAACTTCCTAACTTCCTAACTGCATAACTGCATAACTGCATAACTTCATAACTGCATAACTTCCTCGCTTCCTCACTCCATCTCCTTCTGCAGTCCCACCATCTTCACAGCCGTTACCGCTGCCTCATCGCCCTTATTTCCGTGTTTTCCACCCGACCGGTCTTTTGCCTGTTCAAGGGTATCGGTGGTCAGAACGCCGAAGATAAATGGCATATTGTAACTCATATTCAGATCGGTAATTCCTCCTGCCACACTTTGGCAGATAAAATCAAAATGCCGTGTTTCACCCTGAATGACACATCCGAGGCAAATGATGGCATCAACATTGGTATATTCGGCCATAAACTGTGCTCCCAGCGTAAGTTCAAAACTTCCGGGGACCCATTTTACATGGATGTTTTCATTTTTCGCGTGCAGCTTTTCCAAGGTTGAGAGAGCACCATCGAGCAACGCGCTGGTAATGTCCTGATTCCACTCTGAAACAACGATACCGAATTTCATGTTAGAAGCATCCGGAATTGCATCCTGATTAAATGCTGAAAGATTTCTCAGATTAGTAGCCATAGTGTATGGAAAATTATAAAGTTTTACCTGAATGTTTACGGCCTCTATAATCAGTAGAACACTAACAGGCAGGAAATGTTAGCCAGCCCGGAGTTTTGCAGATGGGCTTGTCATTTTGCTGCAATTGTGCGGATTATGCATTTGTCCTACTGCCTCAGATCCGGTTTATTTTTTCTTGGGAACGTTATAGCCCCGCTGTTTCGCCATATCTTCGATACGCTTCTGGAATCCGGATTTTTTTGTTGCTTTGGCTTTCCTTGAATAGAGTTTTCGTCTGAGTTCATCCTCATCCACAAATTGCTTAAACAACGCATTCTGTCCGAGAGTAATGAGGTTGGCGAGGAAATAGTAATAGGTAAGACCTGCAGAAAAGTTATTGAGGATGAGCATAAACATCACCGGCATCACATACATCATTCCTTTCATACCAGGCATTGCAGAATCTCCCCCTGGAGTGGCACTGTTAAACCGCATCGACAGGATGGTGGAAACTGTCATCAGCAGGGTAAAGAGACTCACATGGTCCCCATACATCGGTATCGTGAATGGGAGGTTAAGGATCGAATCATAGGTTGAAAGGTCGTGTGCCCACAAAAATGGTTGTTGCCTTAGTTCAATCGAGGTTGGGAAAAACCTGAACATGGCATACAAAATAGGCATCTGGAATACCATAGGAAGACAGCCTCCCATTGGGTTCACACCGGCTTTTTTGTACAAGGCCATTGTTGCCTGCTGGCGTTCCATAGCCTTATCTTTTGGAATTTTTGCATTGATCTCCTCAATTTCCGGCTTTAGTGCCTTCATCTTCGCCTGCGACATGTAGGAACGGAATGTCAATGGCAGCAGAGCTAATTTGATGATCAGGGTAAGGAGGAGGATGATAATCCCATAATTAGAGATAAACTTATTCAGAAAGTTGAAAATCGGAATGATAACCCAGGCATTGATCCATCGTATAACCGAGCCGCCAATGGTGACAAGGTCCTGAAGATGGAAGCCAATCCTTTTAAGGGCCTTGAAATTGTTGGGACCGAAGTAAAAGTGCATAGGCATCAAAAAATCATCGGCACGGTCGTAAGGCAGTGAAAGCTCAGCTGTAAATCTGGCAAGGTCCTTATTTGGCTCCGGTAGCCGGTCGTATCCCATATATCCTCCCTCAAAGGGCATTTTATCAGCAATAAGGACAGAAGAGAAAAACTGATCCTTATAGGCAAGCCAATGGATCTTTGTGGTCTCATTCACATCCTGAAGTTCCTTCTTTGAACGAGCCTTGAACTTTTCAACGTCGCCTTCAAAATACCGGTAATACAGATTTGAGTAGTTCTGTTCATTCACCCTGTTCTTTTCCTGCTGAGGGGATTTGATCATCCAGTTTAACTGGACATTGTCGGTTCTGTGTGACTCCATACCCTTCATTCTCAAATCAATATCCATGAAGTACCGATCGGGATGGAGGGTATAGGTATACTGGATAAAGGCACCACTTGAGTCAACAGGAAGTCGCATCGCAAGACTGACCGGACCATCCTTTGCATAGGCCTTGTCATTGCCTTCAGCCAGGTCAAAATACAGATCACTGGTGGCGATGCTCCGGCCGTCGGAAAAGAACTGCAATCCGAAGACACTTGAATCGCCGCTGAATAGGATTAGGGGCAGGGAATCGTATGTCTGGTATTGTTTCAGCTGCACTGAATAGGGTCGGCCGCCTTTATTGGAAATTGTAAGCTTCAGCCTATCATTTTCAAGCACATAGAATGAATCTTTTCCACTGGCTCTGGGCGCAAAAATACCCATATTTTCTTTCGTCACCGTCTGCGACGGGGCAGCCATGACCGCTGCGACCGTATCCGTTACTTCTTTGGTTTGCTTTGACTGCAACTCCCGTTGTTGTTCAGCCAGCTGCTCTGTCTGCACTTGTTTTAATGAGTCGGCTCTAAGCCTCTGCGCCTCCATCTCTTCTTTGGAAGGCTTCATGAGCACACTGTAACCAATGAGAATAATGGCAATGACAATAATACCAATAACTGAATTCCTGTCCATTCTGTAATCCTTGATTTTTTAAGATTTTTTGTCCTTATTGCTTTCCCTGTAAACCAGTGCTGCTTTAATAAAATTAACAAAAAGCGGATGTGGGTTAAGGACCGAGCTGCGGTATTCGGGATGAAACTGAACACCTACAAACCAGGGGTGATGTTTAAATTCCATGATTTCGACAAGCCCGCTGTCGGGATTCATACCTGAAGGTATCATGCCTGCTTTTTCAAAATCCGGTAGATAGTCGTTGTTAAATTCATACCGGTGACGATGGCGTTCCCTGATGTGTTCCTCCTTATTGTAGACCTTAGCGGCAAGGCTGTCCTTCCTGATATCGCACGGGTATGCTCCCAGCCTCATCGTGCCGCCTTTTTCCGTTACACCCTTTTGATCTTCCATCAGATCGATAACCGGGTGCTCGGTCATGCGGGTCATTTCGGTTGAATGGGCATCCTTGTAACCAAGGACGTTTCTGGCGAATTCAATGACGGCACACTGCATGCCAAGACAAATTCCCAGGTAAGGAATGTTGTTTTCGCGGGCATATTTTACGGCAAGGATCTTGCCTTCGATTCCCCTGTCACCGAACCCAGGAGCTACGATAATGCCTTCAAATCCCGCAAGTTTTTCATCGAGGTTCTCAGGGAATATGGTTTCGGAATGAATGCAGGTCACATTTACCTTGCAAAGGTTGACAGCACCAGAATGGGTGAGGGATTCAAGTATGGATTTGTATGAATCGTGTAATTCCACATACTTTCCTACAAGGGCTACCTTTGTCTCTGACTTTGGATTTTTCAGTTTATCCACAAACTGCTTCCAGGGCTTGAGCTCCGGAGGACCTCCGTTGGGGAGGTTAAGCTTCCGCAATACCGTCACATCAAGCTTTTCCTTCTGCATAAGAAGCGGAACTTCATAGATTGTGGAGACGTCGATGGACTCAATGACGGATTCCAGGTTAACGTTACAAAACAGAGCCACTTTTTTCCGGATATCCTTGGTAAGGGTCTTTTCCGTTCGGAGGACAAGAATATCGGGTTGCACTCCGTTTTCCAGCAATGCCTTTACCGAATGCTGAGTTGGTTTCGTCTTGAGTTCACCGGAAGCTGCAAGGTAGGGTACCAGTGTAAGGTGTATAACCAGTGCGTTTCCCGGACCGAGTTCCCATTTCAACTGCCTGACGGATTCAATATAAGGTAATGATTCGATATCGCCGACGGTACCGCCAATCTCAGTAATCACCACGTCATAATTATGTCTTGTTCCGAGAAGTTTGATCCTTCGTTTAATCTCATCGGTGATATGGGGAATTACCTGAACCGTCTTCCCAAGGTAATCACCCTTTCGTTCCTTATTGATCACGGATTGATAAATTCTCCCTGTGGTCACATTATTTGCCTGTGAGGTGGGGACACCCAGGAAGCGTTCGTAATGCCCAAGGTCAAGGTCTGTTTCCGCACCATCATCGGTTACGTAACATTCGCCATGCTCATAAGGATTTAGTGTGCCGGGATCCACGTTGATGTATGGATCGAGCTTCTGAATGGTGACATGGTAACCTCTGGCCTGAAGCAACTTTGCAAGAGAGGCGGAGATAATGCCTTTACCCAGGGATGAAGTAACGCCTCCAGTTACAAAAATATATTTCGGTGCGGCCAATAGCTGGTTTTTTGAAGTTCAATCCGCAAAGTAAATAATTAATTCTTAGAAGGGGTAATTTTGAAGGAAGAAAATGTGAATTTAATCTTCATCTCCATCAAGATCATCGATCAGAATAATTTTCTCTTCGAGAAGTGTCATCTTTTCTTTGGCATCGACAATCTTCTGCTCAAAATCCCTGACCATTGAACCGGCATTTTGCGTATTGGCGAAAAACCCAATATTATTTTCCCAAAGGCTGATATCGCTTTTAAGTTGCTGGAGTTTGTTCATCAGCTTCTCCCGCTCAAAACGCATCTTTACTTCAGGCCTTGGTTTCTGCCTGATAGTATCGATCTTGTTTCTGAATTTGAGCATACTCTTCCGGTGGTCGTCCAATTCAAGGTTATCGTAGTGCTTATTGATGGCCACCCTGAATTTCTGCATGATTTCATCTTTCTTTTCAAACGGAACAAAACCGATCTCCGACCAGCGACGTTGGAAATCATTCAACTGCTTCAGATTTTGTTTCTGGTTATCACTCAGTTTAAAAGCCGAGATCTCTTCAATGAGTTCTTCCTTGGATTTCAGATTGTTCTCATATGTCGAATCAATCTTCGAGAAGAAATCGGCTTTCCTGGTAAAAAATTTGTCACAGGCTGCCCTGAAGCGCTTCCAGACTTCATCGCTGTTCTTTCTTGGAACAGGGCCTATTCCTTTCCATTTTCTCTGCAGCCTGATCAATTCGTCGGTTGTGATTTTCCAGTCGGTACTGTCCTGCAACGATTCAGCCTGTATACATAAATCCAGTTTCTGCTGAAGATGATTCTGCTGCTCCTCCATATTATGGGCATAAAACTCTCTTTTCTTTTCAAAGAACTTATCACAGGCAGAACGGAACCTGGCGTATATCCTGTTGTTGTCCTTTTTCGGGGCAAAGCCGATGGTTTTCCAAACTTTCTGCAATTCCATCATCTCGTTGGTCTTCTTCACCCATTCATCATGGTTTTCGGGTTCTACAAGGGCGAGTTCCTCCGCTTTATCACAGAGCACTGTTTTTGATTCCAGATTTTTCTTCTGGGATTCTTTGAGTTCCTGGTAATAGCTCTGATGTTTCTTATTGATCTTTGACGTAGCATCCCTGAATCGTTCCCATATCTCTGTTCGCTTTTCCTTCGGAACAGGGCCGATCTCCCGCCACTGGTCATGGAATTTCTGGAGGGTCTGGAAGGCATTCACCACATTGGGTTCAAGGAGAAGCGCTTCCGCTTTTTCACAGAGCCCTATTTTGGCTTCCAGATTTTTTTTCAGGTCAAGATCACGCAATTCCTTATTGATCTTGATATAATCGTAGAATTTTTCAACGTGATAATGGTAATTTTCCCACAGGTCCTTCAGGCTCTGTTGCGGCACAACACCAACATCATGCCAGCGTTTCTGAAGTTCCCTGAATTCCTGAAATGTTTTGTTAATGGATTCATCCCGGTTTAGCAGTTCCTTGATCTCGTCGATGATCCTGTATTTCTCTTTCAGGTTACTTTCTTTATCATTGTCATCAACCCTGGAAAGATCCGATTTCAGATCCCGGTAACGTTTCAGAAGTTCCTTGAACCGCTCTTCTTCCGAATCTTCAGGCGATTGAAATTCATCTGGACTACCGCCGCCGGCAATAAAACTTTCCTTTGCTTCATCAATTTCCGCGCGTTGCTTCTTGTAAAAGGCAATTTTTATGATTTCAACGTCATCCCTGATATCCGTGATATTTTTCCCTGAGACCAGATCATCAAGCATGCTCACGAGGTCTTCCCTGCTGAGCAAATTGTAATTGACCGTTGCATCTTCCCCACTGACCGTGGATGAACTGGAATCATCCGCGCTTTCCTTCTTTTTATCAATATTTTTATTTGTTTGATCTTCAACAGTTTTTTTATCCTTAGCATGAACTACAACTTCTTCTTCAACCGTAGTATCCTCAGCAATCTCCTCTTTATGCTCCTCCGGGGTGGGAAGCGCAACCTCTTCCCCCGACTCACTGCCTACCTCCGTTTCAACCGCCTCAACCTCTGCTTTATCATCCTTCTCCTCCTCTTCAGTACTAACTTTTTCCTCAACGGCAGTTTTACCTTTTATACCAGTTTTCTCCGGCTCAACCATGCCAACTTCACCCTCAACCGGTCCAGCATTTATATCTTCATCCGGCTTTAGGTTGGGGGTGACCTTTACTTTCGGCTCCTTTACCTTTTTCACCTCGTCTCCGGCCTTATCCTCAACAGGATTAGTGCTTTGCATAGCTGTATTCTGACTTTCACTATCTGTATTTTCGGAATGCTCACCGAATTGTTCCACATGAACAGAGTTTTTGGGATCTTTTATATTCATAGGAAATCATTTTTCCTTTATTGGAATTTATATTTACGAAATTACCAATATATCAGCGGGTTTCAAATGTTTTTGACAAATTACAATAAAATTAAGCTATTTGCATAAGGAACGCTGATATTTCAATTTCATAGTCGTCATTCCAATGGATCATCTTAAAGAGAGAGAAACCATATCGAGCAGGATTAGGTATCTTACTGGTATTCCTGTACATGACGAAACAATACGTCGGCATAAAAGTTTAATTCTCAACATTTTCTTTGCATGGTTCTCTGCGTTAAAGTAAAAAAAACCACCCTCTGAAAGAGAGTGGCCTGCACTAACCATAAAACCAAATCAAACAATGGCTTCCCGCCCGTTTACGAAATTTTAATCTGAACCGGGCCCTTGTCAATCGCTTCTTCAATTTTTGGCAGAACAAGCTTCAGGATGCCATTTTCCATAGAAGCCTCAATTTTTTCAACATGAATAACCTCAGGCAGATTGAAGGAACGTTCAAAAGATCCGTAGTCAAACTCACGCCTGCTGTAATTCAATGTCTCATTCTGATCTTTTTCAGTTCTGCGCGACACGGTTAGCCTATCCTTTTCAACATTTATATCAACCTCTGATTTCTGTACCCCGGGTAGAGCCATGAAAATAGTGAAACTTGAATTGTCTTCCGTAATGTTCACCTTAGGTGAAGAATAATTCCATCCAACGTTTTCACCAAAGAAATCCTGCATAAGATTTGAGTACCTGTATTCAGGTGTTGCCGTTGAGACATCGTGTCCGTTTCCGTTATAAACTCTTAAAAGTGTCATTTCTTTAAATATTTATTGGTTAATACTGATTTTCTGTATGCTTTTTTCAAATCATATGCCACTGGCCTTTTCTGACATATTTTCCATAATTCAATTAAAAATACATGCCATATTGTCATTTTTAAATATTATATTATGTCATTTTGTCATATTTTCTATTTTTTATCATGAATCACGCGTTCAGAGTATGCCTGATCAATCGGGGAACTCCGTTGAAATAAAAAGGATGTGAATAAAAAAAGTAAATGCACAGCCGGCATGAGAACAAAATAAAATAAGGTTAATGATGGTACATCTATCCGGGAAGACGAAAAGGAAGCCTCCGTCTTTTGTGCGATCCGGACCAAGCGCGACAGGGCTGCTGCCGACGGTATGATTCCGAAACGGCTGTACGGTGCTAAAATTTAAATAATTCCTACTTTTGTAAAAAAAAAGATGCGAATAGATATTATCACTGTTCTTCCAGCCCTTCTTTCCGGACCGCTCAACCACTCTATCCTGAAAAGGGCTGGTTCGGCAGGCCTGGTTGAAATCGTGGTTCATGATCTTAGAAATTATTCGACCGACAAGCATCGGAGTGTTGATGATTATCCTTTCAGTGGGGAGGCCGGAATGGTGATGAGCATTGAACCGATCGACCGTGCTATTAGTGACCTGAAATCACAGCGAAGTTATGATCAGGTTATTTATACCTCACCAGACGGTCAGCTTTTTGATCAGAAATTGGCCAACCGCCTTTCTATAATGAAAAATCTTATCATACTCTGCGGCCATTATAAAGGGGTGGACCAGCGCGTGAGGGAGCATCTCATCACAATGGAGATCTCTATTGGAAATTATGTCATGACAGGCGGTGAACTGGCAGCTGCCGTGATCACCGATAGTATCGTCAGGCTTTTACCAGGGGCCATATCAGACGAAACATCTGCCCTCACCGACTCATTCCAGGATGGCTTGCTGTCACCGGTAGTCTACACCAGGCCGGCAGAGTACAAAGGATGGAAAGTTCCGGATATACTCGTTTCAGGGAATGCAAAACTGATTGACGAATGGAAATTACAAAATGCGATCGAACGGACGAAAAAACTACGGCCTGATCTTTTTCGTGACGAAGGATGAGACGTGACATCATCCTTTACCATTTCTTCGCGGAGCGGTGACAAATACTCCGGTACGGACAGTATTCACAGCGCTTTTCATCATCAGTTTGTCTGAAAGGAATATCTGGATTGTAGAGTTCACTTAGCAGCGCTGCGAGACGGTTCTCAAATTCCGTGCTGATTTCCCTGAAATCCTTCAACATCTGACCAGTCTGTCTACCCTGTTTGAAAATCACTCCGGTGTCAAAATCATCCCTGAAGATCTTCCCTGCAACATATAATTCAGGTTTCACGGGAGAAGAGCCATACGATTTGTTGAAGATCCATGAATATATAAAAGTCTGCAACACAGCTTTCAGTTTTTTTCCAGATGGCCAGGAATCGCGGTCGAATAGCTGCTCAACGGACGAAAATACGGTATCGACACTGCCGGTTTTGTAATCAACAATACGAACAGTACCTTCACTCTCATCACGTCTGTCGATGATTCCTCCTATACGAATGGCATGCGAAGTTTTCGCGGGGGTAAAAAGAAGTACCACGTTCTCCTCCAGCGCAATAAGTCGGAAAGGTGCTCTCTTCAGGTCGTAGCCGAGCATTGCCGAAACCATCTTGTGTATCACTTCATAAACAATGATATTCCTGCCTTCCGGAGTGAAAGGCTCCTTATTTTCATCTGATTTGTAAAATACCTCACCAAATGCCCTGTCAATGCATTTGCGGATATTTGCATCATCCATAATCAGATCAAAATCTTTCTGCCCGACCTGTTTTTGCAAATAGGGCTCATACAGAAATTCCATCGTCTTATGCAGAAGGTTACCGAAGCCCGGAGCATCGACATCTTCAGCCACCTCATCTTCTTCCCTGATTCCTGCCACATAGGTAAAATAAAAACGAAGCGGACAGTCAAGATAAGTGGTCAGCGATGTGGGAGAAAGCCTCCGCTGTCCAGAACTGGTGAATTCCGACAATTTCTTCATAACTTCTTCCGTCTTCCGGATGGTCACCGGAACAGGGCGTTTTTCTCCGATGCTGAATGAGACTGTCTCAAAGCTGATCGCGTGATCAAATAAGTATTTAAGCTGGTAGATATACCTGGAAGGTTCTCCCGTATTTACACCTTCTGTTTTGCTGTTGTACATCAGGTCGACCTTCTCCGAACGCTGAATTAGCCGGTAGAAATAGTAGGCATAGATTGCATCTTTATCCTCACGGGTCGGCATCCCGAAAGCAAACCGCAGATTAGCGGGTATATATGAAAGTGAAGCCGCAGCCGCAGGCATGACACCTTCATTTAGAGAAAGAAAAACAAGATTCCTGAAATCGAGAAGCCGGGTTTCCAGAATTCCCATAAGCTGAACTCCCTGGAGAGGTTCACCTTCGAAAGGAATCCGTGAACTCCTCATGATCTTACTGAAAAGGCGCGTGAAGGTCTCAATGCTGTTATCAACAGGGTTACCTGCAAAAATCTGACTTAGTTTGTTTAGCCTGGTTTGTATATGAAAAATAAACTCCCTTTCTGTCAGGAACTGCTCATTGTATCTTCCTGCCTCAGGAGTCGCTGTGATGAGGGTGTTGAGAACAGACGACAGGTATTCAGCCATATCCATGGCCGAATCGGTTTTTCTGAATATCTCTGCAAGTAAGCCATCATTTCCAAAAAAGGAGGGCCTGATATAGATCATATTCCTGTTATGAATGAGCCTGGACAATTCTGCCGATTCTTTTTCAAGAACGGCACGAATATACTGATGATTCAATACTGAGAGCACATCCCTGAAATAAAAAAGCCCTGTTTTGCGATCGGCTTTCTGTGCCATATTTCTTTGCAATCTGAGAAGATTTTCCATGAGGCTGAATACAGGAGTATTCTTCAACGGATAACCCATGGTAATATTCAGGCCTGTAACTGTTGCCGGCAGGGATGACAATGCAGGCTGCAGCAGGTCCTCATCACAAAGGATAACCGCCGTATCGTTAAAGCTGACCGGATCCCGAAATTCCCTGTCCGACAATACCTCATAAAGTTTTTTTGTCTGAAGAACGTCCGAAGGCAGGTTAAAAACCCGAAAGGTCTTCCCTTCTGACAGATGATTAAAGTCATCCGGAAAGCCAAGCGCCTGTGGGAATTCTTCAAGGTTTCGGCGGATGAAACGACCCGCTTCGGAGACGTTTCCATCTCGATACTGATGATCGTAGTCCCAGTAAAATTCACCGCGGCCGGAATTCCTTAGATGACGGAAAAGCTGTCTTTCGGCTGCGCTAAGTGCATTGAAACCACAAATGATCACATTTTCGCCAGGCAGTTCAGGGTATTCCTTCCTGGCAATTTTTTCAGCCACTTCCCTGTAAATCATTCCTTCATATCCGTTTTTTCTTTCAAACAGCACACTACGCAGATTATCGTACAGCGCAAGCAGTACCTTCCATATCGCAAGAAAGGACTGCTGCTCGGGGCTCAAATCTTTTTCTCTGAAATGACTCCAGAAATGGCGGATGAGCTCCTTCTGTTCAGGACTCAGATAATCAAATACATTGTCAATATCCTTGAGATCTGCCATATTGGTGAACAAACAGGCTGCATCCACCAGGTACTTGTCGATGTCGTTGAAGTCACTGATCATCATTTCACCCCAGTAGTAAAATTCATCATAGGTCTCAGGGTTGGATACCAGACTCCGGTAGGAGCGGTAGATCTCGAAGTTCAGATCCACAGGATCGGCATAACTCATCCCGGAAAGCTGCTCCATAAACGAGTTTATGGTATGGATCTCCGGCAGCCATCCGGAACCCAACATCGCGCTGCTGAGATAGTGTCTGAAAAAGACCCCGGCACGGCGGTTTGGAAAAACAACGCACTGTTTTCCAAGAGTGTCGTGGTACCTGTCGAGCAAATGGTACGCCAGTGTTTCGAGATAGGCCTTCATAATTTATACATTCCCTTTTTGTCGTTCCCTGTTTTACATTTCATAACACCTAATTGTTTGGTACCCGTCTCCTCTACCCCAGGCCTGAGAGGGTAAGCCCCATGCACCAATGGTGACCTAAAGAACATCTTTCCCCTCTTCACTTCTTATTTGGTGAATTAGTGATTTGGTGAATTAGTGATTTGAAGAGTGACCTATAGAACATCTCTCAACTCCTCACTTCATAACCTCCTCACTTCTAACCTCCTAACTTCATAACCTCCTAACTTCCTAACTCCACTTCCTCCCCTGCCAGGTATCTCTCTCCTCCAACAAGGCTTCAAACCGGTTCAGTACCTGGTCATAGCGCAAACCCCAAGACTGGCCAAGATTATACCGGGGTACTGTTTCACCGGCAATCCTCTCGATTACAAGTTCCGGTTTCAACCTCTCTGTTACATCAACCAATAACGACAGGTACTCTTCAATGCCAGTTTCCGGATAGTCAGCGGGATGTTTTTTAAAATCCTCTGCCATCCGTGTGCCCTTGACGATTTGCAGCTGATGGAATTTCAATGTTTGCAGGGGAAGCGCTGATAAAATACCGGCTGAAGCCAGCATTCTCGACCTGTCATCGCCAGGCAGTCCGACAATCAGGTGACCGCCGGTATTGATACCCCTGGCCGCCGTTTTTTTAATGGTATCACTGGCAGTTTTAAAATCATGACCCCGGTTGATCCGCCTTAGCGTGTCGTCAAAACACGATTCAATGCCGTATTCCACGGCGATATAGTATTGTTCATTCAAAACAGCCAGGTAATCCAGCAGTTCATCGCTCACACAATCAGGCCTGGTGGCGATGACCAATCCATTAACCCCAGGAAAGGCAAGTGCCTCCTCATAAAGAGCTTTAAGTCGTTGCATGGGGGCATAAGTATTGGAATAGGCCTGAAAATAAGCGAGAAAACCAATGGCGCGTCTGTATCGGGTTTTATGAAATTCCAGACCTTCTTCCAACTGAACGCTTACACTCTTTTCCGGCCTGCAATACGAGGGATTGAATGCATCATTATTACAATACGTACAACCTCCGCTGCCTTTTGCACCGTCCCGGTTTGGGCATGTAAACCCTGCGTCGATGGCCAGCTTCTGCACCCTTCCTCCAAATAAGGTCCTGATGTATCCTGCATAACTATTGAACCTTCGTCCGTTTTCCCATTGGGGCCGTTGTATCATTGTTGCACCTCCACAATTCTGCCAAGTGAAATATACCAGACAAATCCCTTGATTTTCCGGTGTTCTATCTCACCAATTGCTTTCATGTATTCTCTCACCTGTTTTGTATGCCGTTCTTCCGTCTTCTCACCAAATTTGTAATCCACAACTTCAATATGGTCCTCAAAATAGATGACCCTGTCCGGTCGCAGTATTCCCCTTCCCAAATAAGTCAGATCCTGTTCCGTCTTAACAGCCAGGAATCCATCAAACCATACTGCAGTTTTACCACTACCCAATGATTTCTCCAGCAATTCAGTGATCTCAGATTTCTGTTTCGCAGTGATCTTCCCCTTTGAAAAGGCTTTCTCCACGGAAGAATTCAGATCATCCCTGGACCGGATGCCGGAGAGGATCTCGTGCATCACGGTACCGTAACCTATGGCCAGGGAAGTATCTTCTTGAATCTCAGACAGGTATGCATTCCTGATATTCAGCTTCAGCCTTTCGCCGGTTCGGGTAACCGGATACGTATCCAGCAGACCGCTCTGTTCATGAGCATTTCTGAATTTCTTCTCACGGTCTTCAGAATATTGATGAGGTAAGCCAAAGGCAAAATGGTTCTGCTTGCCTTCGGGGTTTTCCTTGAAGTCAGCACCCGGGAAGTCCTTCTCCAAAATGTTAGACAGCAAACTTCCGGTATGAGCGGGTCTGGAACCTGAAACTTCCTTTCCGGCCATGATATGAAGTTCCTCCACAGTACGTGTAAACGCTACGTAAAGCAGATTAAGATTATCAATATAACTATGAAATTTTTCATTCAGGTAATTGTCACGAAAAGCAGAATTCAGGAGTTCTTTGTTGTAGCGTACAGGAACCCATGGAATTTCATCAAAACCCGTGGCTTCGGTGTTACACCAAAGGATATTGTCGCGGATCCCCCCGGTCTCGGTTGTCAGGGACCAATGACAGTAAGGAACGATGACCACTCTGAACTGAAGTCCTTTTGCTTTATGAATGGTCATTATACGAATGGCATCCTGGGCCTCTGAAATACCGAGGGTTGCAGCCTGACCGCTCTTTTCCCAATATTCAAGGAATGCATTGATATCTGTCGTTTCATTCCGGACAAAATCGAGAACCATGTCCTGAAATGCCTGTATATAAGGAAGATTATCAATATTAGTATTCAGTTCAAATATTGAGATAAGCTGTTCCGACAGTTCATACAATGGTAAAAACTGTATGGTCGGAAATTCCTCATAAAACCGTCCAAAAACTCTGTGAAAATCGCGAGATTCCGTAAGATTCATGAAAAGGGAATTCAGGTCAGGCAGTAATTCCAGGTCATTCTCCAGGTAACGGATAAATTCATGTTTTATAAAACCGAGGTTAATTTGATCGGCCGGATTTTTCATGAAATTCAGCAGGGCAACCAGAAAATTAACGGCTGGATTGCTGGTGAGATAGAGTGAATCGTTCGAAATCACATTAAAATTATACCCCTCATTTGTTTCCGTACCTGCAGCAAGAAGAAGAGATGCGATTTCACGTCCTTCACTGCCTTTCCTTACGAGGATGGTAATATCACTGGCGTCATAGCCCCTGTCCTGAAGATCCTTGATTTTTGCCGGAAGTTGTTCCTTTAGCCAGAGCAGGTAGGCATCATTGGATTTATTCTCGTGAAATTGTGCGGTAACATACCCACCCGTTCCCCGGAATTTTTCAGGAACCGATTGCACAGTATCGCCGTAGATCCCGGAGATCAGTTCCGGCCAGCCTTCTGTAAAATCTGCACCGGCACCCGATTCGAGGGCATCCATTTTCACCATTGAGGCAATAATCTCTGCAGACTTTAAGAATAATGTGTTGTTAAAACTGACAATATTCTCATGAGAACGCCAGTTTTCTTTCAGTGGTTCAACGTCAACTGAGAATTTGTTAAAATGTTTCTCCACCTCCGCTGCAAGGATCATCCAGTCGCTGTTACGCCAACGATAAATGGATTGTTTCACATCGCCAACAATCAGATTAGACCTGCCCTGAGCAAGAGCGTTCTCAATGAGTGGCGCAAAATTCTGCCATTGAAATCCTGAGGTATCCTGAAATTCATCAAGCATGAAATGGCTAAAATAGTTTCCGGCTTTCTCATAAACGAAGGGTGTCGGGTTTCCTTCGATGATCTTCTTCAAAAAATAGGTAGCATCAGACAGAAGGAAAATATTTTTTTCATGAACGATTTCTCTGATCCTGAGTGAAATATGATTTAGTATCCCGAAAGCATGTATGTTCCTGTATATGGCAGAGGCAGTATTGTACCTCAGTAGATTTTCATTGTAATACCCGACGGCATGCTTGAGAAGCTTTGAAAGTTGCTGTTCCACAACCCGCTCGATGGCATCTCTCATCGGAGAAGCAGAAGCATACCATTTTGCAGGATCTTCCAGGGCTGCGAGAACACGTTTTCCAGGTTCAACCATCCCTTTTTCAGCAAGATGAACGAAATATCCGGCTACACCGGAACTCTTATTAGAGAAGTCATTGATTTCCAAACCGGCAACTCTGATTATTTCCAAGGCGCTGCGGCCGGTCTTTTTAAGATGTTCATCCATGCTGCCCATGATCCCGGCAAGTTTCGCAGAATACGAGGAGATACGTTCCCCGAATCCATCCGCAAGTACCGGTGAATCGAAAATTTCCCGATATTCCTCCCTGAACACTTCAGTTCCCAGGTTGAAAATATCCTTGTTAGGATCCCAGGATTTCCCGGCAAGGATGCGCTCATCGGCGAAGCTGACCAGCCATGTGCGAAGCCATCCGGTTGTATCCAGGCCTGCCATGAGCCTGTCGACAGCCTCCGTCAGGATGCGTTCACCATTCAGTTCAAGGTTATAGCCCGACTGCAGACCGATCTCACGGGTAAAGCCCCGGATCACCGTCTGGAAGAATTTATCAATCGTACTGACATAGAAGCCGGAGTAGTCATTCAGGATGGTGGTGAGGATATCTCTGCCAATCTTGTTGATCTCTTCGATAGTCCTGCCGGTTTCCCTCACCAGGTCAGCCCTGTAGCCATCCACTGCAGGGTCCGCACTGGCAAGCTTGTACAGCGATTCAAGAATCCTGGCCTTCATCTCACCGGCTGCCTTATTTGTGAAAGTTACGGCCAGGATATTCCTGTAAATACCGGGATTTTTATACAACATAAGGAGATAATTCCTGGTAAGCCTGTAGGTTTTCCCTGAGCCGGCAGACGCTTTGTATATGAGCAATTCGGACATCCGGAACGATTTACTGCGAAGGTACAAAATTGAACCGGACCTGAGTTAATAATTTGGGCGGGCAATAATCCTCCTTGGCAGGTGCTAAAAAGGGCATTCTTATCAAGTTAAATCGTAAGTTAGTCAAAATCAAGTTACTGAACTAAGCCTACTATTTCAGATTTCGTATTTTAGCTCAACATTAACCCTTAAAACATCTGGTCATGAAAAAAATAATTCTGACATTTTTTGTCACTGTACTGACAGCGGGATTGATAAATGCACAATTCAATACCGGCGACAAGTTTGCCAGTGGTTCAACACATTTTTCCACGGGATTCTCATCACAAAAAGACAAAAACGATAATTTCACCAGTGATCCAACAAAAGGATTTTTTATATCTTTCAATACGAAAGCCGGTTATTTTATTGAACAACATTTTGCTGTGGGAGCTTCCCTGAACTTGTCAAACAGTTCCAGCAAGCTTAATGATACGAAGTATTCCAACAGTAGCGTGATGGTTGGGCCCATCGTCAGATATTACACAGGCTCCTACGAAAGTATCTCCCCCTTTGCGGAAGTAGCGGCAGCGATAGGCAGCAGTTCGTCGAAAAGCGTCTTCGACAATGAAACAACAAAAAGTAAAAGCACTTCGACCGAGCTTTCCGCAGGAGTCGGGGCCAATTACTTTTTCGTTGAAAATATTGCGCTGGAAGGAATGCTGGAATATTCATTTATGAACAGAAAGCAGAAAACTGATAATCCGGCAAACGTTCATCACACTACAGGCGGTCTGAATTTATTTTTCGGAATAACGGTTTACTTTTCTTCACTCTGAGACCAAGCTTACCATGTACCGTTTTCCCTTTCCCGATCAGGATGCCTGTGCCGCCTTTGAGGTTCCCTGAAAGGAACGTAATGTCACGTCGTAAGGAATAATAGCGCTTTCAGGCAATTGGGTCCGATGTATTTATCAGGCTTCAATAACACCTGAACCAAGAAGTTCGTTGCCGTCATACCATGCGCCAAACTGTCCTGCAGCAATCCCGCGCTGGGCATCATCGAAAAGGATGTACATACCGTCCTCCTTCATTTTGAGTGAAGCGGGCTGAAGCGGCTGACGATATCTGATGCGGGTCATATACTTCCTTTCTTCCCCCGGCTTCATTGCAAGGTCGGGACGTATCCAGTGTATATCTGCAGCGTTAATAAAAAGACCACGGCGGTATAATCCGGGATGAGACTGCCCCTGTCCGGTATAAATAATATTTTTTTCCGTGTCTGTGGCGATCACAAACAACGGATCTTTCTTCCCGCCGACGTTCATCCCCTTTCGCTGACCGATAGTAAAAAAATGGGCGCCCCTGTGCCTGCCTACTACCTCACCGTCCGATGCATCATAGGTCCAGGGCGAACAAGTTGTACGCAAATCTCCGTTCATCCTCATTGCATACACCGGTAAATCTGTGGGTATTTCGACAATATCGCCTTCGACTGCCACAAGTTTTTGCTGCAAAAATGTAGGGAGATCGACTTTTCCGACAAAACAAATCCCTTGGGAATCCTTCTTCTCAGCCGAAGCAAGCGGAATTTCTCTTGCGATTTCCCTGACTTCCTTTTTGTGGAGATGGCCGATAGGGAAAAGTGCTTTTGAAAGCTGAGACTGATTGAGCTGACAGAGAAAATAGCTCTGCTCTTTCCCCGGATCATCACCGGCAAGAAGCCTGAACATGGTCTTTCCGTCAACATCTACAGAGTCCTTCCTGCAATAGTGCCCGGTAGCAATATAATCGGGATTGAATGGCTTTACTGCTTCAAAGAATTCATCAAATTTTATCTCTCTGTTGCAAAGTACGTCAGGATTTGGGGTCCTTCCTTTTTCATATTCACTGAACATATAGTCAACGATTCGCTTCCGATATTCCTTACTGAGATCAACTACATGGAAAGGAATGTCAATTTTTTTGGCTACCATTTCTGCGAACATGACGTCTTCATCCCAGGGGCAGTCACCCTTGAGTACACCGGTCTTATCATGCCAGTTTACCATAAACACCGCGGTAACATCGTAGCCTTGTTCCTTCAACAACCATGCAGCCACACTGGAGTCTACCCCGCCCGACAGTCCGACAACCACTTTCGCTTTCATAATATATTCATTTGTCGGCGCAAAGGTAATCATTTCAAGGCAAAAGGAAATATTTCACTGTTGGTAATGTCCTGGTCAGTAACCCTTAATCCAGAAAACTTTTTCCTCATCGATACAGAAATCAACAAGCTCCAGCAATTCCTCGGTTACCTTTAGTACCTGATCCTTGATGTTTTCCCAGTTGATTTTCCAAGTCGGGTTATTCATCTTGAGTTCATTGAGAAAGTCTATACAGGCAGCCTGATTCAGTGAGTAGGATTCGAGTTCTTCAGGACTATCAATATTCCTGATCCGTGAGATCTGATCAACGAGGCGATTCCGCAGCGTTACAAGTTCCTGCCCGAGATATGATGTAGCCTCATTATAACGGAAATCAGGTTTGCTTAATTCAAATGATTTCTGGATCAGGCAGAATACCGCAGCATGGAGATATTTTGAATTTTCGATCATCGGTGAAAAACCATCCTGACCGGTTGAATATGAAAACTCAACTAAATTTAGATCCTCGGAAGAATAAAGCCTGATCTCCATATCACGAGTAATTTGTTGTAAGATAGTAAATATATTTTTCAACAACCCTGTAGCAGGTGTAATTTGATCTGACGAATGAGCACCCGCCCTAAAAAAAGTGCCTCACCCTGTGCGTCTTTCCTTCTCAACTTCCGTTGAACCACCATTCATCCTTTCCTCTTATTTCCTGGGAAATGTCAAACTTGCTGGCATGCCCTGTGCGCGATAATCACATCCAATATTACAGACGCTCAACTCAGTGGAAATTGTTGTAAGTTGATGCCAGGATCAACCTTCACTTTCAAAATTATATATTTACTTTGCAGGAATAAACCAGCAGATATGGATACGGGAATATTGAAGGAGCTGTTTAAGACATTTGCAGGGAAGGAAGCGGGCGAAATTTCGTCTCTTCCCCCTGCAGGATCACGTCGTTTGTATTTCAGGCTAAAGCATAAGGAAATTACTGCCATTGGTGTTTATAATGATGATCTTAAGGAAAACACCGCTTTTCTGGGTTTTACACGTCATTTTATGGATAAGGGCCTTCATGTGCCTGATCTTTATGAGGTTTCGGAAGACAAGCATTACTATTTACTTCGCGACCTGGGGGACACTATGCTTAAAACCATGATTGACAACGCATCTGTAGACTTTGTTTTTCCAGAGAGCGTGATCCCATGGTATAAGAAAGCACTTCGTGAACTCATCCGTTTTCAAACCATTGGCCATCAGGGGCTGGATTATTCACTCTGTATGCCCAGGGAAAACTTTGACCGTCAGTCGATACTTTGGGATCTGAACCATTTTAAATATTTTTTTCTTAAAATCAGTGGCCTACCCTATGATGAGCAGAAGCTTGAAAATGATTTCCAGGCATTCGCTGAGTTTTTAGAGGGTGCCAGTTCTGATTACTTCCTCTTTCGGGATTTTCAGTCAAGAAATATCATGATCCATGAAGATGAGTGCTATTTCATCGACTACCAGGGAGGTCGCCGGGGACCGTTACAATACGATACCGCATCACTTCTTTTCGAGGCTCGTACAAATATTCCGCCTGAGCAAAGGGAGGAGCTCCTTGATTATTATCTCGATGAACTCAGGTTACAAACCGGGATAGAGAGGTCTGAATATATGATCTACTATTATCCCTTCGTATTGGTGAGAATCCTTCAAACTCTCGGAACATACGGCTTAAGGGGATGGGTTGAGAAGAAAGCCCTCTTCCTTCAAAGTGTACCCTTCGCGCTAAGGAATATTCAGTGGCTCCTCGAAAACAAACTTTTGCCCACCGGTTTCCCGGAACTGTTAAAGGTCCTTTCAGACATTACAGCCTCAGAAAAACTGAAGATCAACATCCCCCCAAAAAAGGAAAAACTGAGTGTAAGCATTAAAAGTTTCTCTTACAGGAAACCTGTCCCTGATGATCTGAGCGGAAATGGCGGTGGTTTTGTCTTTGATTGCAGAGGTATCCACAACCCGGGCAGGTACGATGAATATAAGATGTTGACCGGTAAGGACGCTGCCGTTCAGAAATTTTTTTCAGAGAAGAGTGAAATGGAGTCTTTTCTTAAAGATGTTTTCAGCATAATAGACAGAACAGTCGAAACGTATACAGAGATGAATTATTACCACCTCCATATCTGCTTCGGTTGCACCGGCGGACGCCACAGGTCGGTGTATGCTGCTGAAAAACTAGCGGAGCATCTTAAACAAAAGGAAAATGTGATTGTTGATCTGGAACACACAGAAATGAGCTAGCATACATAAAACGATCTACCGTCTTTCCGGTCTAAATTCCATGGGTAAAAAATTATGCAAATACGGTGAGGATCTGAACCAAAAAGGAAAAAAGTTCAAGTATGTTTGCAAAAAATGCGGGCTCAGCAGCACCAAAGAGGAATACTGCTGTAAACCTAAAAGAATGAAAAAATCTGCATGAATCATGAATAGAAAGGCCATGATCATGGCTGCCGGACTCGGCACCCGGATGAAGCCACTCACCGATTCAATCCCAAAAGCACTACTGAAGTATCAGGGTAAAACACTTTTGCAGGCAGTGATCGAAAGACTTGTGAATTATGGCTTTCAAAATATTATTGTCAATATCCATCACCATGCCGGTCAGGTCCTTGAATATCTTAGCGAAAACAAAAATTTCGGCGCTACGATTACCATCTCCGACGAACGCGATGAATTGCTCGATACCGGGGGAGGATTGTTGAAAGCATCAACATATTTCGATTCCGGTGCATTTCTGGTACATAACGTTGATATATCCACTAACCTGGATCTTAACGGTCTCATGAACTGCCATCTGAAAAAAGGTTCGATAGGCACACTTGCTGTCAAGCACAGGGAGACCTCACGGTCCCTTCTCATGGATGAAAATCAGGTTCTCTGCGGATGGAGGAACAACCAAACAGGTGAAGAGATCATTGTGAGAGGTAAAGAGGGCCTTTCTCCTATTGCATTCAGCGGGATTTACGTGCTGGACCCTGAAATCTTCAACTACTTCGAAAAAACCGGTTCTTTCCCGATCATGCCCGAACTACTCCGAATAGCCGAACAGCGTGATATCTGGCTTTACAGCCACGATAAATCAACTTGGAAAGACCTGGGCAAACCTGCATCATTTGATGCAGAATGAATTCGTTTTAGGCAATTTTCAGAGAAATATGTTAAATTAGCGGCGTTAAAAAGGAGAACGATATGGAAGTGGCACAGGATATTCTGAAAAAAATCGAAAATCTCAACGAGAGGTTCAAGAACAGTGATCCCCATGAGGTTTTAAAGTATTTCCTTCAGGAATACAAAGGGAGGATTGCCTTGTCGTCAAGCCTAGGCGCTGAAGACCAGGTTCTGACCCAAATGGTGGTAGCTGCAGATCCGGAAACCAGGATCTTCACCCTGGATACAGGCCGTTTGTTCCCCGAAACGTATGAGTTGATTGACCGGACAAATAAAAAATACAATATTAGCATCCAGGTCATGTTCCCAGATTACAAACAGGTTGAAAAGATGGTGAAGGAAAAAGGCGTCAACCTTTTCTATGAAAGTATTGAAAATCGTAAACTTTGTTGTGGGATCAGAAAACTGGAACCCCTGGAGAGGGCCTTTAAAGGTCTCGACGTTTGGATTTGCGGACTAAGAAAGGATCAATCCATCACCAGATTTTATTCACAAATGGTTGAATGGGATGAAAATAATGGTCTTATCAAACTCAACCCCCTGATCAACTGGCGAGAAAAAGATGTCTGGGAATACGTCAAACGACTGGAAATACCGTACAATCCTCTGCATGATGAAGGATTTCCAAGTATTGGCTGCCAGCCCTGCACCAGGGCTGTCAATGCAGGGGAAGATGTCAGGGCCGGTCGCTGGTGGTGGGAACAACCAGATCAGAAAGAATGCGGCCTGCACAAAAGATAACCCTTCGCTTAACATGATATTCAATGACTTGGTACAAGGACCGGTAAGGCAATGAAAATTTTTCATTTTTTTCATTTACGCTTAGGTTTTTTTTCTAAATTTGCAAGCCCGGTTCAGAAATGGTATTCTTCCCCGGATACAGAGCAGCGGGCTGCCAACGAGGAATTTGTTGGTCGGTGTTCGTAATTTTTTATACGTTCTTTTATGCCCAGATGGCGGAATTGGTAGACGCGCTAGTTTCAGGGACTAGTATACGTAAGTATGTGCAGGTTCGAGTCCTGTTCTGGGCACAAAGCTTCATTCGCAACGGATGAAGCTTTTTTTATATCCCGGTTTAACAGGTTTAAGTAAAGGATGAACGTCCTTTACGGATGCCCCGGAGTAGGCACGTATTACCGTGGGCAGCGCCGGTCTTCGAAAACTGCCCGGCATTCAGGATGAAGTGGGTAAAGGGCAGATTTCCGAACAGGATGATAGCCTATTGAAGGTATACCTCTGATTATGCAAAACCCTGCATCTCACCGCAAATAATAGAAATGTCATAGGCATTCATCGTGCAGCGTGTACGTGCAAAACGCCTCCGTTCAGTACAATTCACAGCTGCAGTTGAACGACAGGAATTTACAACCGGCTATTTCAGTATGATTTCCGCTTTGTGCTTTCCCTTCAGTTCCGGACTGATCGCTGTAACCGGCTTCCCGTCCAGCAACAACCGATCAAAGCCGCCATAGCCTGATACCTGAATATCAAGTTGGGCATCCCTGTATTTAAGATTCTCCAATCTTAATCCTGCAAGCGGTTTTGGCACACATGCATTCGGAAATGTCATGCCAGTAGGATCAATTTCCATCCCGAGAACACCATAATAAATCATCGAAATGTACCCCATTGCATGCCATAACTGTCCCGGGAATCGCCAGGCTTTGCCCGTGCGCCAGTCTATGCACTCCTGAAAGGTCTTATGTATACAGACTGTTCGGATTACAGAAGATAACAACTCCAATACTTCACCAGCTCTTTGTTCACGAGCCATCGCTACCATCTCCCCAACCTCCGTAAATATCCAGATCTGAAATCCATGGAAACTCTTTAATTCATTTGTCTGACGCTCATAATTCAGATCCGTAAATCCATACTGGTTGTAAAATTGACCGCAGTTGTTCAGAACAGATCTTCTTTTATCCTCGTCTGCAATTCCCCACATTGGCCATATTGCCAAGGATACACCGAGATTCTGCCAGTGTTTTTCATCAAACGATACCGACCCTTTCGGACCCTGCATATAGTATCCCGCTTCCGGATCCCAGTAATCCCTGTTGATTGCTGCTTTGATCAAACCGGATCTTTTTCTCCAAAGATCAACCAAGGCTGGAGACTCATGCATTATTTCACCCATAAACGCCATAACCTTATAGGCTTCTGCAAACAATATATTTGAACTTAACGGGAACCCGCCGGCTTCGGGTTGCGGTCCATTATCGATCAGGGACCCTGCGAGGGCAAAGCCAAGGTTTCGCTTGTCATCATACCTGATTTTGGAAACCTGTACTTTCAGGTTTTCGTAGGTATCGCTGATAATTGAAGAATCACCTGTCACAATAAAATGATTCCAGACAGCAATAGCGGGTAATGCCATCCCATCTTCACCATTGTCTATTCCCTGCCTTGAAACATACTCAATCGAACGTTTTGCCACCTGCCTGTCAATTAATGATCCCGACAAGATTCCTATGTAACTTACATCCCGTGTCCAGACACCGTATCCTTCGCCCCTTCTGAATCCGGCCTGCCACAACCCTTTTTCGTTTTCATACCGCATGAATTCACCTGAGCTGCAACGGTATAATATATCAAGGGCTACATTATACGCCGCATTTACAGAGGCAAAACGTGAAACAAGTTTTGGGAAATTTCTGATTTCTGAAGCCGGATGCCACCACGGCAGGGTGTCAAGTACAACCGTCTTTCCTTCGGGGATTATTCTAACCGGAGAAAATATGGTGGTATCATTGGGGATGTAGGACGGATCGGAGTTTCCACCGTAAATTGTATCGATAACACTGTTGGAAAATACGGAATATGCGTCGCATTCATAAAAAATAGTGTCCGAACCTGAATTTTCGTATCCAGTGGGCCGGGAATTACATGATGCTGAACTCAGTACGGCAGTTAACACAAAAATTGCTACCGTGGATATATTCAAGTTTGAAAGCTTTGACAGGTTGCAGTTCTTTACTCGAAATTTTCTGTACAGCATATGCAGTCATGTGTTTTGTTTCCATCATTCGGCTCGTGGCCGGTCCTGGAAAATGAGATAATTTTAGCGACTTAATCCATCTTCATTACCATGAACATCCGGCAGACATATGCCCACAGTTTATAATTTTTTGTGCGGAGGAAATCAATGTTCAATATACCTGCACCGTAACGGATTCATGAAGAATAAACTTCTGGTGGCACTTATTCCGGCCGCTTACACGGATTCACGGATTTTGCAAAATGATCCGTTTGTAGGCTGTTATGTTTGGCTCCCGGTTATCTGTCACTCTAAGGATAATATGGAGACTTGTGCCAGTTGTCATTGCGGGCATGAGCAATGAAGCCTGGGCTCCGTCAGGATGAAGTCCTGCATCGCCATGAAATCCTCCCGACTCAGGATAAACCATCCACTGGTAACTGAGCTGATCGCCATCCGGATCTGTCGATGCGGAAGCATCGAGGATTACCTTCGTTCCAGACTTTTTGCGAATAATCAGAGCTTCCTTATTTGAATTGCCATTAACCGAGGCTATGGGTGAGTGATTGGCCTTAGCATAAGACTTAACACACCAGTCCATTCTTGCGGCGAAATCGCGCTGGTAATCGTCACGCCATCGGTAAACTGTGGCTCTTGCAGTATTATCGCCCTGGAATTGCTCCTTAATGTCTTTATAGTAACCTTCATCACTGAGCTGGAAGCGTCCGCCCCAACCCCCGTATTCCGGGTGATCCGGGCAATTCAATCCGTTTTTGAGGAAAAAGAACCAGGATGGGGTGTCCCCTTCTTTCAAGGCACCGTTAGGATTGGGTGCAGTCCATGTTTTGTGGGGATACAACATTCCCAGTGGTCCGTGGCTCTCCAGAACATTTTCTTCAAGCCACTTTATAGATGTCAGACTTTCATCACCTCCAAGATACATACCCCTGTATGAACCTTCCCTCTTGTCCACTCCTTCCGGCGCTTTGGCAAGGATATAGAATTGAAAAGGGTTTTCCGAGAACATCTGTCTGAATATATGATCCTGGTCGCCAACGTCGAAAACCCTGATCTTTGAAACAAACTGCTTGTAATCACGTTCGGACCTGGTATTTTTAGCCTTCCATAATGCCTGTGCCAGATCAGTCTGACCTCCAAATATGCAGATATTTAATGGTCGCTTGTCTTTCTTGTCAACTGCCTTTATGATCCATTCCGAAGCTTCCGTATCCTTATTTTTTCCAACTCCATTTACCCTGTGCGGGTTGCCCTTCTTTACCACGGACAATAAATATTCAGGAGACGGGTAATCCTGATCATGGTTGAGAAGATTCGGATATACCTGCTTGTAACCATTTATAATTTCTACTATTAGTTCCGGACGGAGTGCGTCTTCATCAGGATGCTCCGGTGTGTGCGTTCCTGAGCTGATAAGCCCTTCAACATCGAACTCGTTGGTATACAGCATGAATCTGATCATCGCCTGTTGATCATCCGGGTCACCTCCAATATCTGATGTGATAAGAAGTCGTGGTTTCTGACCATATGCTGATAATGACATGAAAATTGCAGACAAAGTCAGAAGTATCATCAGGGGAAGTATATAAATCAATTTATTTTTCATGATTCTGTTTTATTTTAAACTCAGGAAAAGTTTGATTTAAATTTCAATGAGTGATCATAGTTCAAATCGCACTGTGATTCCGCCACAGGATTATACACAAATGCATCATGCCAACCGACGTTGTTCAGACCCGGAACATTGTTACCGGAATTAATGGCTATGAGCTTTGAACCACGTTGATAATAGCCGTCGGAATGATTATGGCTTGCAAATCGTTCTCAGGTTAGCGTATTTCATTCGTTTACCGGCGTCTTCAGATCTGTATGATTCATGAACTTGAATCATCATGCGTCGGTGATCACGGATGTGGGTTTCGTTTTTTTGCTACTGGTTTTTATACAAACGGAGCATCAGAACATCATGAGCCGGCACTACCTTTTTCAGCATCTTCTTCGAATCGGGCAGAAATTTTTTTGACCAGACATCGAATACTTTATAACTTGTAACCGCACCATCCAGAGCGCGTTTTGAAAAATCATCATACACCTTTGTATTCCAGTCGAATGTAATCTGAACTGGCACTTCAGAACGGTTCAGGAAGCAAATGGCCCAGTCTCCGTCTTTCAATGGTTTGAACCAGGTTTCAACGCCGTCTTTGCTTGCAAACTTAAAACCCTGAATACCCAGTTTATCCTGGTTAATGGCAATAGCATCAGCATTGGTGAGAATGCCCTGCGTTGCTTCACTCATATTGGTCAGGTCATTACCTGCCATCAGAGGAGCGGCCAGCATACACCACATTGAGAAGTGGGCACGGTCTTCGTTAACCGTCATTCCGCCATTTCCCACTTCCAGCATATCGGGATCATTCCAGTGACCCGGACCGGCATAGATTCTCAGTCCTTCCTGCAAATCGAGAATCTTCATCACACCCAGGCTGGTCCATCTGCCGCCATGGGTATCCACGCCATCAAAGAGATCGGTGATATCACCGGTGGTCCTCCATAAATGACCTACATCGGAGGCCCATAACCAGGGTTTATTGTCTCCCCATTCACACAGACTGAATACAACAGGCCGTTTTGCTGCATAAAGTGCATCCCGCATGGTTGTATATGATGCCTCAGCATTTAACCCTTTCGTATTACACCAGTCGTATTTGAGGTAATCCACACCCCATTGTGCATACATCACGGCATCCTGGTACTGATGTCCTCTGCTTCCTGGTTTACCGGCACAGGTCAGATCGCCTGCACAGGAATAAATGCCAAATTTTAATCCTTTTGCGTGAACGTAATCGACAAGTGCCTTCATTCCAGAAGGGAAGTGTTCTTTATTTTCATGGATGAAGCCAAGGCTGTCACGCTTACCATGCCAACAATCGTCAATCACCAGATATTCATATCCGGCATCACGCATTCCACTTGCCACAATGGCATCAGCCATGTCACGAAGCATCTGTTCGTTAACGTTGCAGCCGAACTTATTCCAGCTGTTCCATCCCATAGGCGGCGTCTGGGCCAGTTTGTCAAATTTCTGACCAAAGCCGGCCATCGGGGCCATTAGCATCACCAGTAAAATAATATTTTTCATTTTATGTGTTCTTTATTTAGTAAAATTGAACTTATAAAGGTAAGTCATTCTTCGAAAAAACCTTTTCTCTGTATGCGGCATCTGTATTTCCGACAGGTATTATCAGTAAACCATCGACATGAAACCTGAGTTCAGATCACCGGCAGATACCGGAGACAATTCAGACCCGGATGAAATTAGTATCCTGTCATTTAATCATCGGAAACAATCTTCGGATCTCGGCTTCATCCGGTCTTCTTCCATATTCGCATATCTCAAAGGCTTCGGCATCGGTCACCTTATCTGCTTTCTCTTTGCCGTACCATTTCACCAACGATTCCCTTACAGCCTGTGTTACCGGGTGCCTTCGAGTCTTTGCCAGCCAGTCGAGTCTTTCTTTCTCACCCGACGGAACCTCATCCAACTTGCCGTCAACCCACGGGAGCCATTCAAAATATTGTGAAGTATGGGCCGCAATGCCGTAGATCTTGTCCCTGTAAACATCAGAGATATCAACGGCAATGTCGGGGATGAAAGGATAGGGTTTTTGAAACCGGTCCTGCGTATATAAAAAGACCGGATTTTCTCTTAAAGGCGGCGTGTCAGGCGCAATATTGGGTACCATGACCATGTAGGCGGCATCCTGAAGAAGAATAGCCGTATTCCTGTGATCGGGATGGTAGTCATAAGGTCTGGGACCGATAACGATATCCGCTTTCCATTCCCTGATAATCCGGATAACTTCTAACCTTCGATCTAAATCAGGCATTAACTCCCCGTCATGATTATCGAGAACCTTGTAGGTTACACCAAACCGGCGGCCTGATTCCGCGGCTTCTGCCATCCTGATCTTTGCAAGGGCTCCTCCTCCCTTGTTATAATGTCCGGCATCACCGTTCGTCAATGAGACGAATAATACATGGTGTCCCAGGCGGGCAAATTTAAGGGCTGTGCCCCCGCAAGTCCCGTCTGCATCATCCGGATGAGCCCCAATGATCACAATGTTTAGTTTTTCATCCTGACCGGTTACGATGGCGGCAGAGAAAAAGGCCATCAGCAGAAATACAAACAATTTCATGGTATGGGTATTTTGAGGTTAAATATAAAAATATCTTGGGGGTACTGATAATAAATCCTTCTCAGAAATTGCCGCAGGCGGCGGTATCAGCTCCTGACAGGGATCCTTGAGCTGCGTAAACTCATTCGCTTGCCTGTTTTTTACGGAAATATCAGTAACCTTTTGTGACACAAATTAATGAAAATCAACCGGAAAATAAATTTAATGACCATTCCGCTTCCGGAAGAATAGAATTGACCGATTCTCTATATGATATTTCAACTTCAATGAACATTGTAACATGAGTTAAACCGCCCTGTTCAATGGAAAGATATTTTTTTGTAAAAAATATTCAGGACGGAGAAAAAGTTCTTTTAGTTATGGAATTTTTCATATATTTGCAGCGCTCAAAAAGCCACTGCCCAGGTGGTGAAATTGGTAGACACGCCAGCTTGAGGGGCTGGTGCTCGTTTAGGGCGTGCTGGTTCGAGTCCAGTCCTGGGCACAGCACAGAAACCATGACCGGAAATTTCCGGTCATGGTTTTTTTGTAGGGGCATTCACCATAAAAAAACCGCCGGAAGTCCCCGGCGGTTTTGGTTTTAAGCATCGGCATTCAGCAATTCATGCTGGCTAACTCTTTATCTCAGGATTATTTAGATTCAGCTTTGATCCTTGGTGCCCTGTCCGGTACAAGTTTGTGATGCAATGTTCTGGCTTCTTCCCTTGTAGTGCCGGATTTTTTAGAAGGCGGATAGTAATCGACATAAGCGACGAAGACATTCAGTTCACCCGCTGTGATGACCTGTGTTTCAACCCATTTCGGGTCTTCCTGCTCCAACTGATAATTGTCATGATATTGTTCATAAACATCCACGTAATAGCTTCTATCCGCATCCAGGTCATAAAAGGTGACTTCTCCGTTAGCGTTCGTAAACCCTTCGATAATCTCATTCTCCTGGTTTTCCCAGTCGGCCAGGGATGGATAAAGTATTACGCTGGCATCCGGAACCACATATTCATCGAAGTATTCTTTTACCACAACAGTAAGGTCGCCTGTGGATGCGAGGACTGTAATGTCCAGCCTGTACACATCTACCCTGTCATCCCTGCCGAATGCCGATAGGGTAACAGTATATCTACCGGGTGAATCATAGAAGTGAGACACATTAAAATTCCTGGATGAATACCCATCCCCAAAATCCCATTCATAAGAGCGGGCATCCATGGAACGGTTGGTGAAGTAAATGACATCTCCCACATATACAGTCTGCCTGGAAATGTTAAAATCAGCATAGGGTTCCTTGGTACATCCGGTAAGTATGAGAGGTATTACGAATATGAATATGGCTAAACGTTTCATGACTCTTCGTTTTAAGTTTTTTACTGGTTTCTGAGGGTAAATTTTCAAATAGCGTGCCAAAAAATCCTTCGGAATAAATTCCTTCTCAAATTCTTACAAATCTACTCTTCATTGTGTCATAAAAATAAGATATAATACGATAAACCAAATGAAGAGGGTTTTTAATCTTCCGTGATTTTGCAATCTGATCAAAGCTGTTTAGCTTTATCCTTCCTAATATTTATATAAGATGAAACCCTCAGAATTTCGTACCTATGTACATGAAGTGGCTGACTGGATGGCCGACTTTTACGAAAATATTGAAAATTACCCTGTTAAATCCACGGTATCACCCGGCGATATTACCGCAAAATTACCGGAAAGTCCGCCTGAAGAACCGGAAGAGTTTGAACGTATGCTGGAGGATGTGGATAAAATTATTCTCCCCGGAATGACGCATTGGCAAAGCCCTAATTTTTTTGCCTACTTCCCTGCAAATTCTTCGTACCCTTCGATACTGGCAGAGATGATTACTGCCACACTGGGTGCACAGTGTATGGTATGGGAAACTTCGCCGGCAGCTGCTGAACTCGAAGAAACGGTTATGAACTGGCTGAAGGAAATGATTGCCCTCCCAAAAAACTTCGAGGGAGTTATTCAGGACAGTGCCTCAACATCCACACTTATAGCCCTGTTATCAGCAAGAGAGAGGATCAGTGATTTTCAGATCAATGAGATTGGCTTTCTCACGAATAAATACCGGATCTATTGCAGCGAAGAAGCACATTCCTCTGTTGACAAAGCGGTGAAGATAGCGGGTTTTGGCCATCAGAGCCTGGTAAAGATCGAGGTTGACGATCAACTGAGGATCATCCCGGAAAGCCTTGAAGAAGCTATTAAAGCCGACATACTTGCCGGACTTATTCCAACCTGCGTTGTAGCCGCCCTGGGTACGACGGGAACAGTGGCCATCGACCCTCTGCTACCGCTTACTGAGATCTGCCGGAAATACAGAGTTTGGTTGCATGTCGATGCTGCCTATGCCGGCACAGCCCTGGTGCTGCCGGAGAAAAGAGACATGATCCAGGGCATCGAAGCCGTTGACAGTTTCGTATTTAATCCTCACAAATGGATGTTTACTAATTTTGACTGTTCGGCGTACTTTGTTAAAGACAAGGGCCAGCTTATCCGTACCTTTGAGATTATGCCGGAATACCTGAAAACCAAAAATGACAGGCTTGTAAATAACTATCGTGACTGGGGTATACAGTTGGGACGGCGGTTCCGCGCACTTAAACTCTGGTTCGTGATCCGGAGTATGGGAACCGAAGGGATCCGGGAAAAGGTTGCCTCCCATATCATGTGGGCAGGAGAATTGGCGGAGCTTATCAGGGATGCAGATGATTTCGAACTTTGGGAACCACAAAACCTGGGGCTGGTCTGCTTCAGACTTAAACCAACCCTGATGGCTGAAAGTGAGGCATTAAATGATTTGAACAGGCAGTTTCTGGATCATCTGAACCAATCAGGCAAGTTATATTTGTCGCATACAAGTATGAAAAATAAATTTATCCTTCGCTTTGCGATCGGTCAAACGTACGTGACCAGGGAGCATATACGCAAAGCGTGGGAATTCATCTATGGTGAAGCCCAAAAGTTCTTAAATTAATCAAATAATGAAAAAGAACTGGAATCTCGAAGGATTCAGAGCTGTAGTGACCGGAGGTACCAAAGGCATCGGGAAATCCATAGTTGAGGAACTCTGCAGCTTTGGGGCCGAAGTTATGGCCGTTTCAAGACATGCGGAAGATCTGCAGGCACTTACTGAGACTCAGCGTCTCAAGGGATATAAAATCTCCGGCTTCCGGGCCGATATCTCAAAAGCCGAAGAGCTGAAAAATCTTATCGCTCATCTTAAAGAAGTATGGCCCGGAGTAGATATCCTTATCAACAATGCCGGAACGAATATCCGTAAGAAAGCGGAAGAATATAATCAGAACGAATACAACAGCATTTTTAACATCAATCTCAATGCTGCTTTTTCTCTGTCCGTTGGTCTGCACGACATGCTGGCTGCTTCAGAATATGGGAGCATTGTTAACATATCGTCAGTAGCAGGGTTGAATCATATGAGAACCGGCGTGATATACGGGATGACGAAGGCCGCCTTAATACAGATGACCAGGAATCTTGCCGTGGAATGGGCTCAGCAAGGGATCCGTGTAAATGCTATCGCTCCATGGTATATAAACACTCCACTGGCTGATGAAGTGCTGAAAAATAAGGAATATCGTGATGAAGTTCTGGGGCGTACGCCGATGTATAAAATCGGAGAACCTGAGGATGTTGCCTCACTGGCTGTTTTCTTATGCCTGCCGGCGGCACGGTATATCACCGGCCAGTGCATTGCCGTAGATGGAGGTATTACCATAAATCTTTTCTGATCACTTTGTCCTCTTCAAAATAAATCTACCAATATCTCATTGTACCTGCCGAAAGTTGCTCGCAGGTTGCAAATGACCAGTTTATAGGCTTAGAACATCATCATTCTTACAATTCCCTGCCTGTTTGTACTCCTACCAAACTTTTTGAAAGGTATAACCAGATCCAGCTCTGAAGACATTTCTCCGGCAAAGTCTTTGTGGAAAGAAAAAAGAAAAGTGTCCGTCCGAACCTGAGTTGACAGTTATCCCCAGAACCATACAACTACTTTTGACGAACACTTTCCAAATCTTACAAAAGCCCTGAATCAATCGAGAAGAATATTCTGGAAATGTTTCTGGTTATCTACCTCCATAACAAGCTGATAAGAACCAGGACGGAGACTGCTCAGATCAAGTACAAAGATATCTCCCTTCACCGCCGGGTCGATCCTTTTCAATATCAGTAGTGCGCCGGCATCATCCAATACACTTAGCTTACTCTCATTATCAGATGTTTCTGAAAATTCAAACCAGATTTTATCTCTCGCCGGTTCTGGATAGATCTTCATCATAATCACTATTAAATTTTAATTCACTCAATAAAATATCTACTATAAATCCGATCGGACAACCAGGGAAGATCTTCGTGCCAACAGGGAAAATTCGTATAAGCTGCCCATCAAGGGTGAAAGTACGGAAAAGTGGAAATCTATTATTTTCAAAAAATAAATTCCTTCTGCCAAATGGTAAAAACATGTTTGCTTCTATCCTATTTTTTATATATTAGCCTGATTGAAAATCGAATAGAAAAAGAAGTTCGGCTAACTATTAATCCTTCTTCCGGACGTGAAAAATTCAATTTATGTTTAAAGCTGCTGTAGTGCTCAACCCTGTTTATGTTACATTTTTCTGGAGTGTGGTCTTTTTGCTGGCCTTACAACAGAAAAACAAACCGGGTAAAAGCCTTTTTATTTTTATGGTTACAGCGTGCGTGCTTTATTTTTCGCATGCTTTATATTTTTCAGGTTACCTGTTGGTCTATTCCTATATTGATGGATTATACCTTTTCTGTTCCCTATCCGTATATCCCTTATATTATTTTTACGTCCGGTATCTGGCAACCAAAAGTGGTGTAAAGCCGTTTCATTTGTTACATCTCCTTTTTCCGGTCATATTTGCTGTAACCCAGTATATCCTTTATATTGGGATGGACAATAGTGAACGCATACAATACCTTACGACAACCAGTATCCATCATCCTGCACAATCCGGACGCTTTTACTGGCTCTATATGAATAGTATGTATGCACGATTTGCATTTGCAATCGGTGTTGTGGTTTATGTCACGCTGACACTCAGGCTTCTCAAAAAACATCAGCAACAGGTTGAACAGATGTTTTCCGATGAGGAGCGATATGGCCTAAGATGGGTAAAAAAGATCACGCTGTTTATGATCTTTACTGCACTAACCAGTTTCGGACTCGCCATAGCCGGAAGGGAACCCTTTGCGCGCAATGAGCATCTTTTACTGTTTCCTTCTGTACTGATAAGTACATTCCTTTTCAGCATTGGTTATATCGGAAATGTGCAGTTACGTAAAACAGAACTAATATCACCCATCATCGACAGGGAAGACGACTCCATGCAGTCAGTCCACGCTGAAAGCGGACTGAGAAAGAAATTTGACGAGTTTATCGCATCAAAGAAGCCTTATCTGAACAAAGACTTGAAAATCTGGGATATCAGCAGGGAAATTGGATCCAACAGAACCTATATTTCCAGGATCATCAACGAAGATTATGGCATAAATTTTAACCACTTTGTAAATCGGTACAGGGTAGAAGAAGCCAAACGTCTGATGTTGGATGATCCGGGAGACAATCTTAATTATGAGAGCATCGCCGAATTATCAGGATTCGGATCAATCAATTCATTCATAAGGGCCTTTAAGGAATTCGAACAGGTTACACCCGGAAAGTACCGTGAAATGCTGCACACAAACATCAAGGACCGGCATGAGAGCAATGACTGAAACCAGTAACCACATTTTGATCATTTTCATACAGTTGTTGTTAAAACTAAAGGAAATTGACTAATTTTGCCTTTCGTTAGAAAAATCATGGCTCCAATATGATAAATATTACATTTCCGGATAATTCGGTACGTGAGTACCAGGACGGGTCGACAGGACTGGACATCGCAAAAAGCATTAGCAACAGCCTTGCCAGGGAGGTCCTTTCTGTCAGTGTTGATGATGAAATCTGGGACTTGAACCGACCGGTCACAAAGGATGCACGACTTACCTTCCATAAGTTTGAGGACGCGGAAGGAAAATATGCATTCTGGCATTCTTCCGCTCACCTCATGGCAGAAGCACTGGAGGAATTGTACCCTGGAACGAAGTTTGGTATCGGCCCGGCTATTGAAAATGGGTTTTACTATGATGTCGATCCGGGTGAGGGCGTCCAGATCAGTGACCTCGACCTTCCGAAAATAGAGAAGAAGATGAAGGAACTGGCTTCCGGCAGGGAGCACTTTGAACGCAGGGAAGTAAGTAAAAAAGAAGCCCTTACATATTTCGGTACAAAGGGTGATGAATACAAACTTGAACTCATCAAAGATCTTGAAGACGGGACCATTTCATTTTACACTCAGGGCAATTTTACGGATTTGTGCCGGGGGCCGCATCTTCCCGATACATCACCAATCAAAGCCATTAAACTGCTAAATGTTGCAGGTGCTTATTGGCGTGGCGATGAAAAAAGAAAAATGATGACAAGAATCTACGGCATCACCTTCCCGAAACAGGGTATGCTCGATGACTATCTTGAAATGCTTGAGAAGGCAAAAGAACGTGACCATCGAAAACTAGGCCGTGAGCTGGAGCTTTTTACCTTTTCCCAGAGCGTGGGACAGGGGCTGCCCCTATGGCTTCCAAAAGGAGCAAAACTTCGTGAGAATCTGGAAAATTTTCTGAAAAAAGTGCAGGCAGCTTACGGCTATGAGCAGGTGATCACTCCGCATATCGGACAGAAGGAACTTTATGTTACATCAGGCCACTATGAGAAATATGGTAAGGACTCATTTCAGCCTATCCATACTCCGCAGGAAGGAGAAGAATTTCTGCTCAAACCCATGAATTGCCCGCATCATTGTGAAATATACAAGTTTAAACAACACAGTTATAAAGACCTGCCACTGAGATATGCCGAATTTGGAACTGTATATCGGTATGAACAAAGCGGAGAATTGCACGGATTGACAAGGGTACGTGGTTTTACACAGGATGATGCCCATATTTTTTGCCGTCCGGATCAGCTGAAGGACGAATTTAAAAAGGTAATGGATATTATCTTTATAATTTTTAAGGCTCTTGATTTTCAGGATTATACAGCCCAGATTTCACTCAGAGACCCCAATGATCATACGAAATATATCGGTTCCGATGAGAACTGGGAGAAAGCCGAGAGAGCCATCATTGAAGCCGCAGATGAAAAAGGTCTGAATGCCGTGGTTGAATACGGTGAGGCTGCATTTTATGGTCCCAAACTCGACTTCATGGTCAGGGATGCCATCGGACGCAAATGGCAACTCGGAACGATCCAGGTAGACTATAATCTGCCGGAAAGATTCGGGCTGGAATATGTCGGATCCGACAATCAAAAACACAGACCTGTCATGATCCACAGAGCACCTTTCGGTTCAATGGAAAGATTTGTGGCCGTGCTGATTGAACATACAGCCGGTAAATTCCCTCTTTGGCTGACCCCTGATCAGGTTGTGATTTTACCCATCAGTGAAAAATTTGAGGATTATGCTAAAAAAGTTTTAAAAGTCCTAAATAATTACGATATTCGCACACTCGTTGACGACAGGAATGAAAAAATAGGTAAGAAGATAAGGGACAATGAGTTAAAGCGTATCCCCTACCTGCTTATTGTCGGTGAAAAAGAGGAAGAAAGCGGTACAGTTTCTGTCAGAAGACAGGGTGAGGGGGATAAAGGCATCATGAAGACTAAAGAATTTGCTGAATTTATCCAATCCGAACTCAAGCAACAGCTTGAGGAAATAAATAAGAACTAGTATTAATCTAAAGAAAGGAGGAACGAGCTATAGCCGGACCTACATTTAAAAGAGGACCACGTCCACCCAGAAGGGAACAACACCCCCATAGAATCAATCGTGAAATCAGGGCAGAAGTTGTACGTTTAGTAGGAGATAATGTTGAAAATCCTGGAGTATTTACAGTTCCTGAGGCGCTGAAACTAGCAGACAGCCTCGAACTCGATCTCGTGGAAATATCACCGAAAGCGGATCCCCCTGTTTGTAAAATCGTAGATTATCAGAAATTCCTTTACCAGCAGAAAAAAAAGCAGAAGGAAATGAAGGCCAAAGCCATTAAGGTTGTGGTCAAAGAAATACGGTTTGGTCCTAATACCGACGAACACGATTATAATTTTAAACTTAATCATGCCCAGAAATTCCTCGAAGAGGGAGCAAAATTGAAGGCATTCGTGTTTTTTAAAGGACGGACTATACTCTACAAGGAGAAGGGTGAAATCCTATTGCTACGACTGGCACAGGATCTTGAAGAATACGGGAAGGTGGAGCAGTTACCGCGGCTCGAAGGAAAAAGGATGACTATGTTCATCGCTCCGAAAGTCAAGAAAAAATGAACGTTTACAGTTGAACATAAAACAACAGAAGAATGCCAAAAATGAAGACTAATCCCGGCGCTAAAAAGAGGTTTACCCTTACCGGCACCGGGAAAATCAAAAGAAAACATGCTTATAAAAGTCATATTCTGACGAAAAAAGCTACAAAAAGAAAGAGGAATCTGACATATTTTGGTACCGTCGATAAAACAGACGAAAAAAATGTCAAGCTTCTCCTTGCAATGAAATAATTATTTTAATGGTTTAACCGGAGTGTATCAGCCCTAAAGTGTCGCCTAAGACCGCTTGCACTCAAAAAACAAGAAGAAATGCCAAGATCAGTAAACTCTGTTGCTTCAAAACAGAGAAAAAAGAAGGTTTTCAAACAGACAAAAGGCTCTTTCGGAAGAAGGAAAAATGTCTGGACGGTTGCAAAAAATTCTCTCGAAAAAGGATTGCAATATGCATATCGCGACAGAAGGAACAAGAAGAGAGAATTCAGAGCTCTTTGGATACAACGAATTAATGCCGGTGCACGTGATCATGGGATGTCCTATTCGGAATTTATGGGACTCATTCACAAGAAAAATATTGTCATTAGTCGTAAAACTCTGGCCGACCTTGCCATGAATCACCCACAGGCGTTTGAAGAGATCGTGAACCAGGTGAAAGCCTGAACGTTCATTCAAAACGAAAAAAAATAACCGCCGTCTCATTTCACTGTCTGAGACGGCTTTTTTATTTTTCAAATGCATCCCTGTTATCCTTAAAAAAACTAAATTTAGACCTGATTTAGGAAACCAAGTAAACATGAAAATTGCACTGATCGGATACGGAAGGATGGGGCACGAGATCGAGATAGCTGCTAAAAGCAGGGGTCATGAGATCGTTCTCATCATTGATCTTGAAAATCCCGAAGACCTCGCCCCTTCTAAACTTGGTGTTGCCGATGTAGCTATTGAATTCACCACACCAGGTACAGTGATCCAGAATCTTAAAAAATGCTTTGATGCCAATGTGCCGGTCGTCACAGGCACAACCGGCTGGTACGAAGAACTTCCCGGGATGATCAGTCTTTGTGAAAAAAAGGCTCAGTCACTCTTTTACGCTTCAAATTTCAGCATTGGCGTCAACATACTTTTCGCTGTCAATGAATTTATGGCCGGAATAATGGACAGCTTTGAACAGTATGATGTGCGAATCACGGAAATACACCATACTCAGAAACTCGACGCTCCGAGCGGTACGGCAATCACCATTGCCGGCCAGATACTGAATGCACTCAAACGAAAGTCTAAATGGTCACTCGATGAAGTGCAAAATTTAAATGAACTGATGATCAAAGCACTACGAGAAGGAGATGTCAAAGGCATCCATGAAATTAACTATGAATCAGATGAAGATTTGATTTCACTCAGGCATGAAGCAAAATCGCGAAAAGGGTTTGCGGTAGGTGCAGTTCTTGCCGCCGAATATCTTGCTGGTAAAAAAGGGACTTTCACAATGCGTGATCTCATGGGAATCTGAGATTTATGATACAAAAGCCAAATATATCCGATTATATCCTGCTGACCCTCTGGTCTCTAATATACATCTCGTTTACCGTATGGTTCAGGGCATGGGTGCTGATTCCCGGAATACTCCTTATCATTGATGCCTACATCTTTCATATTATTCCCTGGAAAAAACTGCGAAAAGCTATACAATTGCCTCCAAAATACAGGGGTATCGCTGAATGGACAAGTGCTATTCTTATCGCCCTGATTATTACCCTGGCTATTCGAACCCTGTTTGTTGAAGCGTACAAGATCCCGACCCCTTCCATGGAAAAGACACTCATGGTCGGTGATTACCTTTTCGTGAGCAAGATCGCCTACGGACCAAAACTGCCAAATACTCCACTGTCCATTCCGTTTATGCCAAATATGCTGCCCGATGGAACCGTAACCTACTCAAAGAAAATACAATTGCCATATATTCGGCTTAAAGGACTTGAAAAAGTACACCGTAATGATGTGATCGTATTTAACTTTCCGGAAGGTGACACCATTATTGTGGAATATGCCGGTCAAAGCTACTACAGGCTTCTCCGGCAATATGGCCGCGACTATCTTTCAAAACGCTATCATATGGTCGTAAACCCTGTTGACAAGCGAGAAAATTATATCAAACGCTGTGTAGGTTTGCCTGGAGATACCGTCCTGATAACCAGGGCTGTAGTGTTTATTAATAATAAAAAAGTACCTGAACTGCCTACCCAACAGTTTAAATATTATGTCATAACTAACAGAAACAAGCTAAGTGATTCCATCCTAATAAAAGCAGGGGTTGTTCCGGAGGATATCAGCTTCAATCCAACAAGTTCACTACATATCATTCCGCTTACCAGTGCAGGAGCCGAATATCTGAGACAACTGCCCCAGGTGAAAAGCATTCAGCGTTATGTTGAACCACAGATATCATTCAGAAACACAGAAGTTTTTCCACATACCCCTTATAACCAGTGGACAGCCGATGAATTCGGTCCGCTGGTAATCCCGGCTGCAGGTATGACCATGGATATCAATGAAAAAAATCTACCGATGTACCACCGGGTAATTGCCGACTACGAAGGCAACCAGCTTAGTATCCTTGACGGGGAAATATACATAAATGGTGTAGTTTCCCGTTCTTATACTTTTAAAATGAATTATTATTTCGTGCTAGGCGATAACCGTCATAATTCGGCAGATTCACGCTTCTGGGGCTTTGTTCCCGAAGATCACCTCGTGGGGAAAGCCGTTGCAATATGGTTTTCCAAAGACCCGAAGAAAAATATTTTGCATGGTTTACGTTTAAACCGCATGTTTAAATCAATAAAATAATCAATTATGTTAGAGATTCTAAGGAACAGGTACTTCAGATTTGGCATCGTGGCCCTTCTGTATGTACTATTCATTATCTGGTTAAAGAACTTTTGGTACCTGCTGGGTATCCCCATACTTTTTGATATGTATATCACCAAAAAGGTGAACTGGACGTTCTGGAAAAAAAGAAACGGCAAAAACAGTATCGTTGTCGAGTGGATCGATGCCCTGATTTTTGCTGTAGTGGCAGTTACACTGATCAATATCTATCTTTTCCAGAATTATAAAATTCCGACACCTTCCATGGAGAGTACTCTCCTCGTGGGAGATCATCTTTATGTAAGTAAAGTGGCTTATGGACCAAGGGCACCCATCACACCGCTCGCTTTCCCATTTGCACAGAACAGGATACTGAATACCGAATCCTATCTGAAGTGGATACAACTTGATTATAAGCGTTTGAAGGGATTTGGACATGTGAAAAGAAATGACATTGTCGTGTTTAATTTCCCTGCAGGTGATACCGTTGCACTGGAAAATACGTCTACCAGTATCTACAGTATTTTCCGCCAAACAGCGATGGAACAGAGAATGAAAGACATCACTTCCGGCAGCCCTGAAAAATCATGGGATGTTTACCTTGCGGCAGCGAGGGAAAGAGTTAATAACCTGGCTCATATCGTTGTCCGGCCTATTGACAGAAAGGATAATTACATAAAAAGATGCGTGGCTCTCCCGGGTGACAGCCTTCTTATCGTTCACGGGCAGGTGTATATAAACGGCAAAGCCCAGCCACAGTTTTTGGGAATCCAGGGAGAATACCTGGTTCAAACCAATGGACGTCCCTTAAATCCAAGAGCTTTGAAGGATTTCGACCTTCCGACAGAGAGTCTGGGTATTCAATATAATCCAAATTACAGGCTGACACTCACTGCTGAGAAAGCCGAAAAGCTCAAAAAGACTTTCCCCGATATTGTGAAGGTTGAAAAAATCGAACGTTCTGGTTACAATTTTCAGCTTTTCCCCCACGATGACAGGTACCATTGGAATGAAGATAATTTTGGCCCGGTCTGGATCCCCAGCAAGGGTACCACCATTTCGCTAACGCCGGCAAACCTTCCTTTCTACAAACGCATTATTGAAGCCTATGAAAAAAATGACCTGAAGGTCATCGACGGTAAAATCATGATCAATGACAAAGAAGCCAGCAGCTATACCTTTAAAATGGATTACTACTGGATGATGGGGGATAACAGGCACAGTTCTGCCGATTCCCGTTTCTGGGGATTCGTTCCGGAGAACCATATCATTGGAAAACCTGAATTTATCTGGCTGTCTGTCGACAAAAATAAAAAGTTCCTGAATAAGATAAGGTGGAACAGGTTGTTTAAAGTGGTGGATGAGGCAGAGTGAGGGAGTCATTGTATCAGAGGGAGAGGGAGTTCAACAGAACACTCTTTAATTCACCAAATCGCGTCCGCTTCAGCGAAGACAGATCAACAAATCATCCTACTTTTTTCAGAAAGGGAAATCCTCCTCTGTATCAGGAGTTTCTAGCTTTTCAGCCTTTGGCTTTTCAGCAATCTGGTGGATGGGGTTACCATCAACAAATATGGCCTTGTATGGACGTACGGGACAGGCATGCTCACAGGCTCCGCATCCTACACAAATGGAATTATCGGTTTCGGGTATAGTCAACGATCCCTTATAAGGTACCATGGTCACTGCCTGCGTGGGACAGTGTTCGGAACACGACCCGCAGGCAGTATTCTCCGTATACACAACACAATTTTCCTTGATGAAGGTAACCTTGCCCATCTGCAACGTTTTCTTATTTTCCTTTGTAACCTGCAATATAGCTCCGGTAGGACAAACATCGGAGCATCTCGTACATTCGAAATTGCAGTAATTACTACTGTAGTCCATAAAAGGTTGCATGTAGCCGAGAAGGCCATATTCGAGCCTTGCAGGTTGCAGTACACCGGTTGGACACTGACTTACACATAGCTGACATGCGGTACAAATCGAATTGAAATGGTCTACACTCAGAGATCCCGGAGGTGAAACAGGTGATGTTTTTTTGACAGGTACTGTCGTAGGCTTTTTATTTAGGGGCTCATCTTCACTGTTCGCTGCTGCCTCAAGATGTTTTATACCAGCCAGGGAGGAGAGCGCGACAATTGAGGTGAAAATGAATTTCTTTCGACCGGTGCCAGTCACTTCTGCTTTGACCATTGTTGGAGTCCCCGACCTTGGCTTTCTTTTGAAAGAGTACCGAATTGCATCGTCATCACAGGTAGGCAGACAATCATAACAAGCCACACATCTTGAATGATCAACAGAAAGATCGACAATACTAATACAACCTGATTTGCAGGAAAAAGCACACTTCCCGCATTTAATACAGCTGGCCGCATCAATTTCAATCCGGAATAGCGAAAACCGTGAGATCCATCCCAATAGAGTACCCACCGGGCATATCGTATTACAATACAGCCTCCCATACCGTCCTGCCATATAGATGAGAACAAACAGGATGATCACCGGAAATGCCAGTGTTGCCAAGTGTACGGTGCCAATATCCTTGAGGCTCAGGAGAAAGACGTTCATGCTCTCAAGAATATGGGCAAGGTCGTTATTGATCCATATCCCTACAGGCCGGAGCAGACCTGTTGCCACTTTTCCGAACATACTGTAAGGATCTAGAATATTGACGATAAATACCGATCCAAACAATCCAAGGAGAACGGTGGTAATGAGAATGGTGTAACGCAGGATCGTTTTTGGCTTCGTATATTTGTACCTCCGCTTTCTCTTTTTCTTGAACATCCTCCCTCCCCTGCTGATGAAATCCTGGAGAATGCCCAGCGGACATACTGCAGAGCAATAAACTCGCCCGAAAAGTGCCGTGAGAACAAGTACAAGGATGAATCCAACCGCTGACAAAGAAATAAGTACTAAAAATTTCAGCAAAGAAGGAATAAACTGGAGGTAAAGTACTCGGTTAACACCCTTTTCGCTGATGATGTCCCTGAAGTCAAGAAATACCAGAAGGGTTAAAAGAAAAAAAACCAGGGCAATGATCACCCTGGTCCATTTAAGCCATTTATATGTCATACTTTAATCCTGGAAATATTTAAATTGTCGAGATCAGTAGTGCCAATTCCGAGTTTTTCAGCAAGACCGATGTATTTCACGTCGGCAGGGTCTATTCCGTAGAGTTTGCAGGCAGCCGTATCGGCTGCAACCATATCGGTGGTTATGATCTGTGCCTTCATGGTAATAACATCTTCAACTGAAACTCCACGCGGTCCATTTCTTTTCATTACCCGGTAAGCATCCACAATATTGAGATCTGGTTTGCGGTACAGCGGGAAGTCGGCAATACACTGGTTCAGATCGTTGGCATGCCAGAATTTTCTGTCCCATACAATACCCATCAGATTTTTCATAGCGATGGTCATATTGGCCCCCCCATGGTGCTTAAGCACAGGGACGTTGATAAAGACGTCTGACTGCAGGATAAGCTCGTGAACTTTTGCATCCTTCATGACTTTACCACCGGTGAAGTTCACCTGCTGGTAATATTTCTCACTGTTTCCCATAACAACCTTCGCTCCGGCTGATTTTGCAGCGGCTTCAATATCGCTGTTCGTATAGCATTTGCTGGCCTCATTACAGGTATGATCAAAGACATAAACATCTTTAGCACCGGCATTGAAACAATGCTGGATAATACGTTTGACAAGTGCTGGATTCGTATTGGCACCTCTTTCAGGGCTAGCATCCCAGCCAATATTGGGTTTTACCACAACAGTCTGACCCTTTGTGACGAACTTTCTCATGCCACCCATCTCTTCGATGGCCCTGTCGAACATGGCGTCAGCTTCTCCGCCTCTGATAGCCACCATATCATAATCCGCTGAAAGCGGTGAGGCTATAAGTCTATTATAGGGAATTATCGTAAAGGCTGTTCCGGCAACAAAGCCGACACTGATCCCTTTTTTCAGAAAGTCTCTTCTTTTCATAACTCATTTGGTTTTACTTTACCCGTCAAAAACCGGACTAACCGCGCAGCTCCAATTGTAACTCTACTCCTCTGCTTTTCCCTGCTTCCATGATTTCTGAGCGGTCCTGAATTTCCGGACTTAGATAATATTGAAATCCGGGAACGGTCACAGACAAAAGATACTTCATTCTCTGAATACTCAATGGCACCACTTAATTTTCATGTTGTACAAAACTACTCTTAAATTTGGAAAATATTCATCCTGCGATCGCCCATAACCAGAGGTTTGCGACAATATTAAATCATTCTAAATAAAAATCTGAAGACAGGTTGCATCGCCAGGAAGGATATGTAAGATTTGTGGATTTTCTATATTTGAGGTCGTTTTATAATGGATACAGTTAAAAACATATTGTTAACATCAGCTTATCTCGGACCGATTCAGTATTTCAGCCGGTTTGCTTCAGATTGCAGGATTACCATCGAAAAGTACGATCATTATACAAAACAGACCTATAGGAACCGTTGTGTCATTCTGGGTGCCAATGGTCCTTTGAATCTGGTCATCCCAATTGTGAAAAATCATGGCAGGAAAACTTTGATGCAGGATATCAGGATAGATTATGCAACCAACTGGAAAAGGCTTCATCTTACAGGCATCACTTCGGCGTACAATTCTTCGGCTTTTTTTGAATTCTATTTTGATGCTTTCGAACCGCTTTACAAAAGAAAGATGAATTTCCTGCTCGATTTGAACATGGGGCTTACCAGGGTTATTCTGGATGCTCTCGGACTTCATCCTCAGCTCTCCCTTACAGAGAGTTATATTTCAGACGCAAGAGATTTTCAGGATGACAGGTATGGAATCCATCCAAAGCTTTCACAAAATTCCGATCCGGCTTTTACACCTGTTAGATACCCTCAGGTTTTCTCCGGCCGCTTCGATTTTGTCCCGAATCTGAGCATAATTGATCTGCTGTTTAATACCGGACCGGAGGCAAAAAAAATCCTGGAGGCAGGCCTGGTATTCAACCGTACCTGAACCTCCTGGATTCATTCATATCATATACAATACAGGCCTCAGAATCTGAAACCCAGAGTGAGGATGATGTTATTTGAGTCATACGTATTCAGGGAACCACTGTCTATTTGTTCCGGATACATATAATATCTTTCCTGTTTCGTAGAATAAGCATAACTAAGATCCACAAAAGCATATTTTGATCTGACACCAAATCCTATCGAGTAAATCTGGTAATTATTATTGGAATTGGGTTCATAGGAAATATATGGACTCTGATAATAGGCATATCCTGCCCTCATGTAGTTGGTGCCGAAACGCAATTCACCCCCAGCCCTGAAGTTGTTAACCGGGCGGTAAATATCATTGATAGTCTGATTAATAGTAAAGTACAGATCGGAGCTGCCGCTTCCATCCATATCCATCTTTTTATAATCGAGTCGCTCGTAGTCAAAACTTACAAGGCCGAACTTTCCAAAGGTTGCAACAGCACTGGCAGTAATTTTAGCAGGGGTCCTGAGTTTATATTTATTTTCATATGGGCCTGCGATGTCATAGCCATTATCAACCCCCATATTGGGATCGAAATAGGATTGCATTTCAGTGGTTGCATTGGTATGCAGTGTGTAAAAGGTCGGCAATTCATAACTGATGCCGAATCTCAGAAACTCGACTGGTCGCACGATGGCTCCGAATTTGAAATCATAGCCTACGCCATCTGTGTGATCGTTCTGTGTGAAGTCGAAGGCACTGAAAAAATCAATGGAATCGCCGATATCGGATTCTGAATGAGTGATTTTTTCGTCCCATCGGACGGAGTGCAGTCCGAATGTGGCACCCAGGTATAATATGTCGCTGTAGTTTGCCCCGAATGAGAATGCAAACTCACCAATGTTCCCTGAGGTCACTTCTCGTCGGCTCATCAGTTGTCCATACCCTGAATCAGAAATATCATTGGAATACTCATTATAAATCGTATCATAGTAAATCAGGTTTGTATTCTGTGCCAGTCCCTCATACATATCACTGACCTGTCCGGGGAAATTATTCAGGTTATCTGTAAAATTATCGAGGAAGGAAGTGTTTTTACTAACTCCACGCATCAGTATAGTTTTATTGAAATTATTAAGTCGGTTGTAACCCACCCCGAATGAGACTCCTTTCCAGCCCGACGTGTTTTTAAAATCATAATTCTTTATGTAACCGATATTGCCGAAGTTAAAATTATACCTGGTATCATCGTAGGAATTGCCCATAAAGTCGGCCGTTCCTACTGTCCAGTTTATAGACGGCGATATGGTAAATTCAGATTGCCTGTAGAGTCCGATGCCGGCGGGGTTTACGCTCATACTTGTAAAGTCACCACCGAGAGCTCCCACTGCACCGCCAAGACCGACAGATCTGGCAGTTCCAACCGGGTAATGTTGTGAAAAGCGCAGGGCATCAACTTCATTTTGTGCCAGGCCGGCACTGAAGAATGCCAGAATACCTGCAAAAACTAAAATATGGCGTTTCATAGCTTTTGAATTTTAATGTCTGTAATTCTGTAAATGAGACAAAGGTTTAGATAAACCGGAAATTTATCCGGAGGTTAAAAGATCTAAGAACATACAAAGGAATGGTCTGTAAAAATAGAAGGAACCATGAAATCAGTCCCAACATGTATGGGAATGATTTCATGGAAAAACATTTACCTTCTGCCACCGGTTCTGCTGCTTCCAGAACTTGAACTTGAAGACCTGCTGCCTCCTCCGCTACTGCTGCTACTTGATCTTGAAGGAGCGCTGTAGCTACGGCTGCCTGAAGATGAAGACCTGGAAGGCGCGCTATAACTCCGGCTGCCTGAGGATGAGGACCTGGAGGGTGCACTGTAACTCCTGCTGCCGGAGGAGGATGACCTGGAAGGCTGGCTGTAACTCGGGCTGCTACCAGAAGATCTTGACGGTGTACTATAACTTCTGGAGGATGGAGAAGGTCTGCTATAGGTATTACCCGATGATCTTGAGGGACTGTTTGTTGAACCGGATGGCCTGCTATACGTACTTTTAGTGTTATTATTTGTAGAAGGTCTGGTATAGGTCCGGTTTGTATTGGTAGTGCCGGAAGGCCTGCTGTAGGTGCTTCTACTGGTATTACTCCTGTTGTACTGTGGAGTAGTGCTCGTCCTTGGCCGCTCATAACTAGGTGTATAGGTTCTTGTTGCCGGTCTGTTGTAGGTCGGACGATTTTGGTCTGCGGATGCTGATCTTACAGGCCTGTTCGTCGTAGAAGGAGTCGCTTTCCTTCCGTCGTTGCTTCCTTGTGTACGCGTTGCAGATCTGACCTGGCTTTCACTCCCCTGAGTACGGCTTGGAGTACGGACTGCACCATTGTTTGTCTGCGTCCGGGTGGTTGTCCTTACAGCAGAACGGCTGTCTATCGTTGATTTGCGATCGACGGTTCTTCCTGTACTTGAGGCACCGGCACCTTTAGGATCATAAGTTGATGAATTGACCCTGCTGCCAACCCTGGTGTCACCCCCGGATTTTCTGACTCCATTGGTACTGGAGTAAGAATTTCTGACCGAGTAACCTGACCGGTAAGGAATATTTCCGTACCTGGTAGAACCATAATTGTTACCATAATAATTGCCATAATAGCCACCATAGTATCCTCGCCCGTAACCGTTCCAGTATGAGCCGTAGTAACCGGGATATCCATAACCATATCCGTAATATGGGTTATAGTCGTAGTAACCACCGTAGTAATAACTGCTGTACCATGGTGAGTAATAGGGACGGTACCAGCCTAAGCTCATACCCCAGGGAGAGCCAAAGTATATGCTCGTACCCCAGCTTGCAGGATTGTAGGTATACCAATAGTTGTCGGAATACCAGGGATCGTAGTAGTTCCATCCGTAATAGGGGTTGTGAAACCGTCTCAGCCTTGATGTGTAATAATAATCGTAATAATCGTCATCATTGTAATAATTATTATTAACGACTGCAGGCTGATCCTGATTATTGGAATACTGATCCTGATTATTGGAATACTGATTTTGATCATTGTAGTACTGATCCTGGTAATTTTCATCAGCCGCAAAAGTGGTGTCATAGTTTCCTGCCTGCGATTGCAAATAATTCTGATCATCTGTAGAGGCATTATCACCACTAAGCATCTCCTGCTCTCTTTGCAATTTATACCTCTCATAGTCTGTGAGGCCCTGCGGATCGCCGGCATTCTGTCCTCCTGCCATTGTACTGGTGCTGCTGACCCTTGAAGGATCCAGTGCTTCAGTATTTACGGCTGCGCTTGTCTGACCCTGAGGAAGAGCTACGACAGGACCGGTTGATTTTTTGTCCGAAGGAACATAATACGCATCGTCAGAATAACCGGAAGTGGCGTAGTAACCACTGGAACAGGAAGCGAGGAGAACTGAGCTGATTAAGAATATATTTATTAAAGTTTTCATGATTAAACCTCCTGGCTTATGATTAGGTTTATGTTTTTTCAACATTACCCTGATAAAAACAAATACTATACCAAAACTGCTTGCCGGATCGAATTTAACAGCAATTGCGATTTTTCTTCTACCAAATTACATTTTTTGAATCGAAATTCGTGATATCGGGTAATTTTTAACAAAATATCTTTCATTTACCATCGTCTGAAGCCTGAACAGTTTGCTGCCTGAGTGGTTGGCAAACTGTAAAAAGCATTTGGACCGGCATCAGACTATTTCTGGCTGGATTGCGGCTCATTAGGTGCACAATTGCTGATTCATTACCGTTTACGGGCAATATGAGCCGTAATTGGCAAGGATCATTTTTGTAAACAGGATAATATTTCGCAATTTAGCCAACTGATATAAACGATAAAAAATATGGCAAAAGTGTTAACATCGATGGAGGAAAACTACTCCCAGTGGTATAATGATATTGTAATTAAAGCCGATTTAGCTGAATACTCAGCCGTTAGGGGCTGCATGATCATCAAACCGTACGGATATGCAATATGGGAGAAAATCCAGGCCGCGCTCGATAAAATGTTCAAGGACACGGGCCATCAGAATGCTTATTTTCCATTGTTCATACCCAAATCATTCTTCAGCAAGGAAGCTGCTCATATCGAAGGATTCGCTAAAGAATGTGCCATCGTAACTCACTACCGTCTCAAAAATGACGAGAAGACGGGTGAGGTCATTGTTGATCCCGAAGCTAAACTCGAGGAAGAGCTAATTATACGGCCCACGTCAGAAACCATAATCTGGCATAGCTATAAGAACTGGATACAATCGTACCGTGATCTGCCTATTCTCTTAAATCAGTGGGCGAATGTTGTTCGATGGGAGATGCGTACCAGGTTGTTTCTGCGTACCGCTGAATTTCTATGGCAGGAAGGGCATACTGCACATGCTACCAGGGAAGAGGCACAGGAAGAAACAACAAAAATGCTCGAGGTATATGCAAGATTCGCGGAGGAATGGATGTCAATCCCGGTGATTAAAGGGGTGAAAACCGAAAGCGAAAAATTTGCCGGTGCCATCGATACTTATTGTATTGAAGCGCTGATGCAGGATGGAAAAGCGTTGCAGGCTGGTACGTCGCACTTTCTGGGACAGAATTTTGCCAAAGCCTTTGATGTCCAGTTCACCAATAAAGAAGGGAACCTGGAATATGTTTGGGCAACATCATGGGGGGTATCAACAAGATTAATGGGTGCTATAATTATGGCACACAGTGATAATCACGGTCTGGTACTTCCACCAAAACTAGCTCCGATTCAGGTTGTTATCATTCCGATTTACAAAGGAACGGATCAGATCCCCGGCATTTCTGCTGCAGCTGAAAAAATAAAGGCTACTTTAGAAGAATCAGGTATTTCTGTGAAGTATGATAGCCGCGACACACATAAACCAGGCTGGAAGTTTGCCGAATATGAACTTAAAGGCGTACCGATCAGACTCGCTCTCGGCCCGCGTGATATCGAAAACGGAACGGTTGAATTAGCAAGGCGTGATACTCTGGAAAAAACAACCATTAGCCGGGAAGGGATCGGAACAGTTGTTAAGGAATTGCTTGATGATATCCAGAAGAATATTTATGACAAGGCGTTGAAATTCAGGGAAACTTCAACTCGGGAAGCTCAATCCTGGGAAGAATTTACCAGCATCCTTGAAAACCATGGAGGTTTTATCAGTGCGTTCTGGGATGGGACACCGGAAACGGAAGAAAAGATCAAACAGGAAACCAAGGCAACGATCCGCTGTATTCCCCTGGATGCGAAAGAAGAACAAGGAAAATGCGTGTATTCGGGCAAGCCGGCTGTTAAAAAAGTACTCTTTGCCAGATCGTATTGATCCTTTCGGACAATACTATTTAGTTCTGAACCCGGATAGCTACAAAGTAACAGTTCTTCACATTTGAATCTCATTTCCTTTGTTCCGGCCTTCTTTACCTTTCATACATCTATCAAGTTGATAGTAAGGTCACTGGTATTGAAAACTGACTCCGGCAATTAATCTTCAGCGAAAAAAACAATACGGGTATTCGGGTGTTACCCTAACGTTAAAATTGAAATCATCTTTATACGATTAATTGTAATTTTTTTTTAAAACTCAAAAATAATCATCCATGAAAAAGTTGTTTTTTCCAGCCCTACTCCTACTCGCTCTACTCGTTGCTACCTGCACCGGACGTGATTACAGTTACCTTTATAAAACCTATAAAGGAACTGAATTATATTCCGATAAGGTAGCCGAGGAAAATATCAGCATGACGGCCGACATTGTTGTAACGGTCAAGCCTGCAGGTATTATTGAAATAAACGGTCTTGAAGGCACGTACAAGATCATTAAGGATACCGATGAGTATCTTACGCTCCTTTGTCAGATTCAAAGAGAAGGCAAGGATGAAGTACAATCATTTCAATATCTTAAAAATGAAGACCAACTTATCATGTTAGGAGATACGCCTGAGAAGAATATTACCCTTCAGACTGAGCAGGTTACTCTTGAACATAAGCTGCAATCCTTTGCCGAAGTACCTCTGACAACCGACATCACCAGCCTGAGCCAGGATCAGAAAAAGATGCTCAAACTCCTGTATCAGACTGCTGATATCATGAATGATATTTTCTGGAAAGAAGCCTGCCCGGAAAGTAAGGATTCACTGATGGCATCCACCGAAAGTCAATCGCTCCGGGATTTGTTCAAAATTAATTACGGCCCCTGGGAAAGATTGAATGATAATAAACCCCTGATGGGCAAGTATGGAACAAAACCTGCCGGTGCAAATTTTTATCCTCCGGATATGACTGTGAGTGAATTTGAAAATTTTAATGACCCTGATAAAACAAGCCAGTATACGGTATTGCGCAGAGATAATACGGGAAAACTGAAATCAGTCTGGTACCATGATGCCTTCAGGGATGATATTCAGAAGGCTTCCGGCCTGCTGAAACAAGCCGCAGATCTCGCTACGGATCCAGGTTTCAAAAAATATCTGACTCTCAGGGCGGATGCACTTACCACCGACAACTATTTTGAAAGCGATGCTGCCTGGATGAAGATGAAAAACAATGATATCGACTTTGTCGTCGGTCCCATCGAAAATTATGAAGATAAGCTGTTTAATTTCAAGGCAGCGCATGAGGCTTATATACTTATCAAGGATAAAGAATGGAGCAGTAAGCTAAAAAAAATATCTGGCATGCTTCCGCAGTTGCAGAGAGAACTTCCTGTTCCGGAAAAGTTCAGGAAAACGGTACCCTCGACCAATTCAGATCTGAATGTGTACAATGCCGTATATTATGCCGGAGATTGTAATGCCGGTAGCAAAACCATAGCCATTAATCTTCCAAATGATCCGGAAGTAAGGACAAAGTTTGGCAGTAGAAAACTTCAGTTGAAAAATGCCATACGGTATAAATTCGAAAAAATCCTTGTGCCGATCTCAAATGTTCTCATCGCTGAAGATCAACGAAAATATATTGATTTTGATGCATTTTTTGAAAACACCATGTTCCACGAAGTTGCTCACGGTCTTGGTGTTGACTATACTGTAAACGGTAAAGGCCCTGTACGGGAAGCACTTAAGGATACGTATTCCTCAATTGAAGAAGGTAAAGCGGATATTCTGGGTCTGTATATTGTCACAAAACTTGCAGAAGCAGGAGAACTCGGGGATAAGGATCTCATGACAAATTATGTTACATTCCTTGCAGGAATATTCCGGTCTGTACGCTTTGGTGCCGCTTCAGCACATGGTGTCGCCAATATGATTCGTTTCTATTATTTCCAGGATGCAGGAGCATTTACCCGAGATAATACAACAGGAACCTACAGGGTGAATTTTGATAAGATGAAGAAAGCGATTGAAAATCTTTCCTCGGAAATTATCACAATTCAGGGCATGGGTGATTATGATGCGGCAAAAAAACTTATCACCGATAAAGGCTATATCAGAGAGCAGCTTCATGATGACCTATCACAGCTGAAGGATCAAAATATCCCCGTCGATATAGTTTTCAGACAGGGTCCGCAGGTTCTTGGCCTGGAGTGATCCTAAATCTGAAATTCATTTCTTACACCTCCTGAATTTCAGGACATGGCGTGCGTTTTTTACTTTTATTTTGTTCCTCAGCCGGCAAAATAACATCCAAACTTAGAAAACGACACGCGATGTCCTGTATTTTCTTAGTTTCCTCACCGCAGAGATATTTCACGGGAAAGTTTATTATATTACCGACGTAATTCTATTGAACAGATTGAGGTTAAAACCAATATATATTACCCTTATTCTTGTGTTGGGAATAGTGATTCCGGTTAAAATCTCCGGACAACCACCCCATTTCAATGATACGTTCGAAGAACCTGACAGTGTCAATCCCAATCCAAGCAATGAAAAAACAGATGAATTTTTTGATGCGCTGAAAGACAAGGCCTACCAAAACAAATGGACAAAGGAGCTTCACAACATTGTTATTTCTGCTGCGAAAAAACCATCAAACGATACCATTTCTACCATCCAGAGTGAAGTCGAATATCTTTCCTACAAAGGAAAAATAATCCGCCAAATCCGGTTTGTAAAACTCGAACCTTTTGGCACCTCCATAAGCGATACTTCTATACATAGGGATTCCTGGCTGAATAACGCGGCCAACACTATACATGTGAAGACCAGAACAAGCGTGCTGCAAAATAACCTTCTATTTAAGGAAGGAGATGCTTTAAATCCGCAAATCATGGCCGATAATGAACGCTTACTGAGGGAATTGAGCAACATCGAGGATGTCATGTTCATCATCACTGAAGTAGTGGGAGAACCGGACATGGTAGACGTAACCGTTATAACAAAGGATGTATGGTCAAAAGCATTTTTTATTGAACTGAGCGGTGTTGCATCCGGAAAGGCAGAACTCTGGGACAGGAATATCCTCGGGACAGGGCATGAACTGCAGGGCAATATTCATTGGGACCAGACAAAGCCTAATCTACTGGGTTATGAGTTATTTTACAGGAACCGTAACATTTTGGGAAGCTTCATCGATAACAAGATATTTTACCAGGATGTATTTGACCTGAAATCATACGGGATATCCCTGGAGAGACGTTTCTTTACTCCGAATACAAAATATGCCGGCGGACTTACGGCAATCCATACACGTTCAGCAAGATATATATGGTACTCTGATTCGTCCACGATAAGAGAAAACGTTAGCCACAATTATTACGACTTTTGGATAGGCAGGGCTTTTCCAATAAGTAATAGAAATTCACTGCAAATTAAGCGTACAAACTTTGTGGTTTCTTCACGTATTTACCACGAAGTATTTATGGAAAGACCTAAGGTAGAAGAAAAGCTGCTTCATGAATTTCATAATAGAACCGTATGGCTAAACAGCTTTGCCCTTTCATCCCAGACATTTTACCGTAGTAACCTGATTTACAGCTTCGGCCGGACAGAAGATATCCCGATTGGATGGAAGGCGAACCTTATCGTGGGCAGGGAATTCGACGAATTTATAAACCGGAACTATGGTTCTTTAAGTCTGGCATTTGGGAATTATATAAGCAATGCCGGATACATCTACTTAAGTACATCAGGCGGCGGGTATTTAACAACTGAGGGGGAGTTTCAGCAAGGCGTCTTCAATTTTGGGACAAACTATTTCACCAACCTGCACATGCTGCATCAGTTCAAGTTTCGCCATTTTGCAAAGCTCCTTTACACACGAGGAATAAACAGATTCAACCTCGAAAGGATATACATCAACGACAAATCCGGCCTTACAGGTTTATCCCGCAGCGACATTTTTGGAAGGCAAAAACTGGTACTAAACCTGGAATCCGATGCCTTTTCTCCAAACTTTATTTACGGCTTCAGATTTGTATTTTTTGGATTTGCTGATTTAGCCGTAATCGGACCTGAGAAGGTGAAATTTTCAAATGTCGACGCTTACACGGCAATTGGCATTGGAGTAAGGATCAGGAATGAGCGGCTGGTATTCCCAACCTTTCAGTTCAGGCTGACGTATTACCCAAACCTTGTCGGGATGGGACTTGGCGATTACTTTAATTTCTCCGGGGAAAAGAGATTAAATCCGAATAATTTTTACATCAATGCTCCTTCAGAACTAACGTTTTGAAAATTCCCGCTGGTTTCCGACCAGTCAAAAACCATTGCAGAAAATTATGATGTTCTTGCAGGTGAATATACATACCTCGAAGGCGGTATGGCAGGTTTCAAAGGCATCCACAGAGTTATCGCGGTTTGTTTCTGGTAGATAAAATGGGTATAGTCAGGCACCAGGTCATTAACAATATGCCACTCGGAAGAAGCGTGGACGAAATACTCAGGATGATTGATGCTTTGCAGTTCTTTGAACTTAATGGGGAAGTTTGTCCAACCGACTGGCATAGCGGCAAAAAAGCTTTGCAGGCTACCCAGGAAGGAATTGCAGCATACCTGTCGGAAAATTAATGCACTTATCAGATTTATAATCGAATTAAGAGGTTGCCCGTTGATGGAGCAACCTCTTTTTTTTACCTTAGATGAAAAATTTCCGCATGCTTGACGCTTTTAGCACACACATTCAAGAAAATCGTCTTTGTAATAAAAATGAATCCCTTCTTCTTGCCATTTCAGGAGGGATCGACTCGGTGGTCATGCTCGACCTTTTTTACCGGGCAGGTTACACCTGCTTCATCGCACATTGCAATTTTCAACTCCGGGGTACCGAATCGGATGATGATGAAGCATTTGTAAAAGACTTGGGCCGGAAATACGATATACCTGTACATACACATTCATTCAATACCCTGGAATATGCCGGTTCAAATAATATTTCTGTACAAATGGCGGCGAGGGAATTAAGATATGAATGGTTCGAGGAGATCAGGATTCAAACGGGGTGCGATTATATTGCCACAGCACATAATAAGAACGATATCGTTGAAACATTTTTCATTAATCTGTCCCGCGGGACTGGTATCAGAGGACTTGCCGGTATCCGTGAAAAAAGTGGTTTTCTTATCCGCCCGATGCTCTTTTCCGGAAGAGACAGAATTGCCTCTTACGCCATCGACCGGAATCTTGAATGGAGAGAGGATTCAAGTAATGCCGGCACCAAGTATGCCAGAAACAAAATCCGTCATGGTGTCATCCCTGTCCTTGAGGAGATTAATCCACGCCTGAATGATATAATGCTTGAAAACATTGCCAGACTTAAGGAAGCCGGAGAAATATATGCCGATGCCATCGAGACGAAGAAACAGGAATTATTAATCAGGGATAAGAGGTATCTTCTTATCAATCTAAGGAAGCTCGTCACTGAAAAGTTTGCTCGTACATGGCTGTACGAAATCCTGGCAGATTTCAACTTTACGTCCGCCGTTGTGGATGATATAATGAAAAGCCTGCAGGGAGAACCCGGGAAAATCTTCATTTCTCCGACACACCGTCTTGTTAAAGACAGGGAAGCACTTATCATCGAGCCTCTCCGGCCTGAGCACCCAAAACGCTACTACATCGAGAACCCGTATCTAAATATTGACGAACCACTTAAACTTTCTTTCAGCGTACTGGATAACTCCGTTGATTTTGTGATACCCAGGTATCCAGATATTGCCTGCCTGGATTTCGACAAACTTGTATTCCCACTGATCCTCCGAAAGTGGGAGAAAGGCGACTATTTCATGCCACTAGGAATGAAAAATATGAAAAAGCTCAGCGACTTCTTTGTAGATACGAAAATGTCTATCCCTGAAAAAGAAAGCACCTGGCTACTTACTAGCGGCAAAGATATTGTCTGGGTGATCGGTAAGCGTATCGATGAGCGCTTTCGAATTGCCGGCGATACTGAAAAAATACTTCAGATAGAAATCCTGTAAACTAAAGTGTAAATTATCTACTCATTCATGTTGTATAAATAGTTCGACCTTTTTTCCCTGGCAACTGCCAACAGATTGTCAATCTTTTTGCAGAAAGCCTGGGGACCGGTGCTTATTTCATAAGATTATCACTAATTTTATACTTCCGGATTCTTCAGCCGACATTTTTTCAGCATTTATCATCCAAACCGGAACAAGCTTAAAATTAACAATCGGACATTGTAAAGCATATTATACCCGCATCTATTATGAAGAAATTTTTCAGCATTTCATTCCTGGCTCTTATTTCCGGAACATTTTTGAATCTGTCGGCCCAAAACCGTCAGGACCTCATTGCCAATCCCATGGAAAGACAGGGGCTGAATCTTAACGGCAAGTGGCACTATATTATTGATCCCTATGAAACCGGGTTTTATGACTACAGATACCAGGCATATGACACTTACCCCGACCAGAGCAAAGCCGGCGGGGCATACTATCTCGACCGCGTTCAAGCCGGAAAATCGGAACTTCTAGAGTATAATTTTGACGGCACACCGGGAATCCTTGTGCCGGGTGACTGGAACTCGCAGGATCCCAGTCTGCTATATTATGAAGGTTCCGTGTGGTACCGGCATAAATTCAACTATTCTCCTAAGAGTAAACAAAACAGGCTGTTTCTCTACTTCGGTGCGGCAAATTACCGGGCTGACGTATACCTGAACGGGATCAAACTGGGCACACATATCGGTGGCTTCACACCTTTTAACTTTGAAGTGACCGGGGCAGTAAAACCTGAGGGTAATTCCCTGGTTGTCAAGGTGGATAATAAAAGGATGAAAGAAGGTGTTCCGACACTAAATACCGACTGGTGGAACTATGGTGGCCTGACAAGAGACATACGGCTGTTGGAAGTACCTCCCACATTTGTAAAGAATTATACACTCGGTTTGAAAAAAGGTGAAGGAGATGTCATTCAAGGATCTGTTATCCTCGATGGCAAAAAGGCTGCAAGGGAAGTTGAACTGATCATCCCCGACCTGAATACCGACAGGAAATTTACTATTCGTGAGGATGGCACGGTTCAATTTGAATTCAAAGTAAAAAAGCTAAGAAGATGGTCTCCTCAGGATCCGTATTTATACGATGTCATGCTCGTATGTGCTTCAGATACGCTTACCGACCGGATGGGTTTCAGAACGATTGAAGTATCCGGAACAGATATTTTGCTGAACGGTGAGGCTGTATTCCTTAGGGGGATCTCCATCCATGAGGAAAATCCCGTACGCGGAGGCAGGGCATTTTCTGAAGATGATGCCAGAATGCTTCTTGGCTGGGCAAAAGAACTCGGATGTAATTTCGCACGGCTGGCGCATTATCCCCATAATGAATATATGGCAAGAGTAGCAGACGAACTTGGCATCATGCTATGGGAAGAAATTCCGGTGTATTGGACCATACAATGGGAAAATGAAGGTACACTACAGAATGCCGAAAATCAGCTTAAAGAATTGATTACAAGAGACAAAAACCGGGCATCCGTAATCATTTGGTCGGTTGGGAATGAAACCCCGGTAAGTGACGAGAGAACGGTATTTATGACTAAACTGATCAAAGATGCCCGTTTGCTCGATGACAGCCGGCTCATATCTGCTGCCATGGAAGTCAATTATGAGAGTTTCGACAGAAATATCCTGAAAATTACCGATCCACTGGGCAAATATACCGACATTCTTAGTTTCAATGAATATATTGGCTGGTACACGGGACTTCCTGCTAAATGCAGGGAAGTGACATTTCAGTTTGCCTACTCTAAGCCGGTATTCATTTCAGAACTTGGCGGAGGAGCATTGCAGGGCTTTCACGGTGACTCCCTTACCCGGTGGACTGAAGAATTCCAGAAATACCTCTATACAGAGCAGATTAATATGCTAAAAAAGATTGGACCACTCAGAGGAATGACGCCATGGATCCTGTCGGACTTCCATTCCCCCAAACGGCCTCTTCCCTTTATCCAGGACGGATGGAACAGAAAGGGGTTAATCGGACAGCATGGAGACAAAAAAGATGCCTTCTTTGTCCTCAGGGATTTTTACCTTGAGAAACAGCGAGACTCACAAAAACAGTGAGGACGGTTTCGCATTTACGCAAAATACTTTATCCCATCATCAGGGATTCACCAAGACCGAGGTTAAGATAATTCTCTTTCCAGGAATCCCTGAATAGTTGCATTGCCGCGTCCCCTGTGCAATGTGTAGGCGCAATCTGATGGACGTTTAGCGATGCCAGGTAATCGATCACATCATTAACCTCCTCCTCTTCATATTCAGCCATATGAAAACCACCGGTGATCAGAGCAAAATCATTATCTGGGAAATGTTCTTTAACAAATGAAGCTATCGTTTTTATTCCCGGATGTGAGCAGCCGGTAACCAGATAGGATTTTCCTTTGATGTTAATGAGCAACGATTGTTCTGATATCTTGCCACCCCTGTGAGTACCATGCAAAGGTCCTGTAGTCCAAATTTCAGCAGTAATACATTGTGGCCCGGTTATCGGGATGATATCGGACTGTGGGACGAGTGCCCGGATCTTATTTTCGATATCGGCCGGCACAAGTACCTGGATCTGACGATTAAGCTTACTGGTAATAACCGGTAGTCCGTTGATGTGGTCCCAATGTTCGTGTGAGATGACAATGGTATGCAAACGTGTGAGATCAATTCCTGAGGAAATGATATTTTCGAGCAGAACATCACCGTCACTGCCGGTATCGAAAAGGACAGCTCCCTCCCCGTCTTCAATCCATACGGCAAAACCCCACGATTCCTTAAGGGCGGGATCCCCGGGAATATTATTATACACTACTGTAAGAGCAAGAGGACTCTTATCCATTTGTTTTTCAGCCGCTTCGGGCTCATTTGAATAGAAAAATCCGACAGACCTGGTTGTCAGATCAGCTTTTGAATCACCACTCTTCATAGATCACTAATTTTAATGTAGTATTTCGAAAACTATATGTAATATTCAGCCAGGGATGTACAGGACCAGGACTGCAATTGTTGTTCTGACTATTTACCTGATCCGACAATTTCCTTTGCCTGTGCTTTCAAACCCTCCACGATAATTCGAATTCCATCTCCCGGGCTAACGGGTTTGAAACCGAACTTAGCGGTAAACTTTGAACTGTCGAAGAAATAATCCCTGTCATACTGATATGCCATTTCTTTAAATTCGCCCAAAATCGGAACGAAAATTCCTGTAATGCCCATCATCCATATGGGTAATACCTGAACAGATGGCTTAACATTCAGTTCTTTTGCAAACAATTCCACCCATTGCTGTCCGGTAAGTTTTGTACTATCGGTAGGCAGATGCCAAACCTGGCCATAAGCATCGGGTGTATTTCCGAGTATTGCTGTAGCCCTGGCAGCATCACTTGGGAAGGTGAAATTATGAACTTTGTGAATATTGGCAAACCAGTTTGCCTTCTTCCCTTGAAGTAATTTTTTGGGAACCAGTTCCACCACCACACTGTTTTCAAGACTCATGAAGTCGGCCGACCGCGCAATCAGAGCTTTCAGTTTCCCATCCTTAACCGCATCCATTATCATTCCTGCAATTTCCGCCCTGACCTTGCCCTTCCGGCTGGAAGGCCTAATAGGCGTTTCTTCTGTCATATGGCCGATGTAATTACGGTCGTACAAATATACATTGTCAAAAAATACCAGCCATGCATTTTGCTTCACACAGCTTTCTATAACACTTTTGATGAATGGAGGCCAGGTCTTCTCCCATACCTTTTTATTGTATACAAAACCTATGGTGACATAAACAATATTGGAGCCCTGAATTGCCTTCTCAACCTCAGACGGGTCAGAAAGGTTAGCAGCAAAAAGCTCATCGGATTCATTTATTTTTTGGGGATGACGGCTTACAAGCCTGATCTTGTCAGTATATGACAGAAGTTCTTTTGCAAGGATTTTGCCTATCGCTCCCCCTGAACCTAGAATTGTTTGCATAGTACTTTATTTTGATATTTCTGTCATATAACATTACATCGCAAGTAAAGTTGAAGAGGAAGGGTAAAACATCGTTGAGGACCTTGTACATGTAGCTTAAAAACTGTTTTATTTACAGTATAGAGTGCAAATATCTCATCGGTTGGGGTAAGTGTCGAAAGTAGTATGATTATTGATAATACTTACAAATCAAGGCCTAAAGGATCATCAACGATGACACTTATTTAGTCATGAAACGAAGTTAAAATTCAGGTTCCACCCTCAGCGGTCCATCAGGTTTTAATGTGTGTTTCTTAGTTTGTTGATCTCATCAAGGTGTTTACGCTTTATAATCTCCATCTGCTCTCTGGAGCGTCGTCTGTGTTCCTCAAATTCCTCTTTGAGTTGAGTAAGATCATTTTTTGTAAGAACAGTAACTTTGTTACTTCGTTTGTAAAGCCCAACGAAGACAACAACAGCCACAATCAAAATACCAATTAGTGCCCACATGACACCGTTATATGCAATTTTATTCAACCGCATACCTATAAGACTAAGGCTGTCGCGATTTTTTATTGCGGTCTGAAGCTGTTCCCGGGTTTGCTGTAGCTGGGCATTTAATGAATCAATTTGTGTACCCTTTTGACTAATGAGAGATTGTTTTCCGGAAATATCACCCCTCATGGATTTCAGTGAGTCCAGAAAATGTGCCCGGAATGTATTGACCCATGTCTTCTTTATGACTTTATATTCTTCATAATTGCTTGACTTTTCGACCATAAAGTCAAACTGCTCTTCAATGGTACCGTTGTTAAGTGAAGGTTTTTGTTCCTCCTCGTTTTGAGCTGAAAGCAGGTTGAATGATGACGAAAAAAGCAGGATAGTAATTACAATAAGTAGTTGTTGACTCAGCTTTTGGTTAAAGTAGGTTCTTCTCTGCATATTCGTTTTTATTGAGTTTATCTGTTTTTTTTAACGCTGCTCCGGTACTAAAAATTGTTCTAAATTAGGTTGATCCACAAAAATATGGAATACCTTCTTTTTAAACGACCTGCTTCGTCAAGATTCATACAGCCTAATATAAAATTAAACCGGATAAACTCTAAAAAGTTTCCCCTTCTGTCAGATTTCCGTAATAATTACGACGATTGCGCCAGCCATTCATTCTGAATTCAACATTAAGGTGATCTGCCTGGCTCCACAAACGAATAATGAAATAATGATAGCTGTTGGTAATGAGGCATAAAGCGTACCTTGTGATTTCTTTTTTTTCGAATTATTTCGTGAGGTTTTATATCTTTATCCATTAATGAATAACTATTTAAAAACTATATCATGACTACCAGCAATCGACTATCCGGATTTCTAATGCTTATTATGTCAAGTCTCTTCCTTTGCCTGATATCCTGTAACGGAGGAAATGTTAAGCAGGCCGAATACGACGCCGTAACTGTTGGCCCCGACACGCTTGCCCTTGTACAAAGAATCGATTCATTCAAAAAGGCAGGCTATCCTATGACCGATCTGCATGCCCACCTAAAGGGCGGTCTAACTCTCGATGAATTGATGGCCCACTCCCGCCTTACAGGAATTACCTATGGAGTTGCTGCTAATTGCGGTATCGGATTTCCCATTACCGGCGATTCTGCACTTATGGCTTACTACCGCTCTTTGGATGGATATCCTGTTGCACGCGGATTACAGGCTGAAGGCAGGGAATGGATAAAACTATTTTCACCCGATTCCGTGGCAATGTTCGACTACGCCTTTACCGATGCGATGACATTTACGGATAATAAAGGCCGACGGACAAGATTATGGATGAAGGATGAGGTCTGGGTCGAGGATGAACAGTCTTTTATGGAAATGCTTGTCGAAAAGATCACCGATATAATGAAAAATGAACCTGTGAACATTTACGTAAATGCCACCTATATTCCTGAAATACTCTCAGAGAAATACGATGAATTGTGGACTGCGAAGAGGATGGACAAAATTATATCAGCCGCAGTGGAAAACCATATTGCCATTGAAATAGGTGCCCGTCTAAGGATCCCTTCTGCCACTTTTATTAAACGAGCCAAGGCAGCCGGGGTCAAATTTACCATGGGAACAAACAACGGAGACAATAAACTTGGATTCCTGGAGTACGGCATGGATATGATCGAACAATGCGGGCTTCAACCCGAAGACTTCTATACCGTTCGTCATAAATAAAGTCTACAAATTGCGTTAGAGGTCTCACTCCGCGATAAATATGGAATTTGTCCGGTATTCGCAATTGGTTTCTCTCACATCGTTGGATGGATCGAAAATGGGTTGGCCGTCAACAATGAATTTATACTCATATTTTCCGGGCTTCATGTCGATCCGGCATACCCATCCACCCTCCTCTCTGAGCATTGGATAATTCCATGATTTCCAATGATTCATTGTGCCACCCAGGGAAACCTGCCTGGCATCCTGGTAGCCTGCAAGCCTGAATTCATATTTCCCGTCCAGTGAAGGTAAAGCCAGAGGAAATGTTAGACCGGTATACTGAGCCACGCTTTTAATATAGTTTTCACCAGAAGTGGACATCACATGCATCAAACCCTTATATTCCGATTCAAGGATCCAAAGGGCGCGCTTCCATTGTACCGGATAGGCATCCCGCATATCATCAGCAATCTTAAGGCAGAATGACAGGTACGCAGCACGTGCCAGGTCGCCCTGTTCACTGTTTTTTTCAAAAACAGAAATAACCTCGTCGTGATACTTCGCGTACAGGCTGGCAAAGATCACTTCTTCATTTTCAATATGTCTGATTACTGATGGTTCCTGCATTTTAATCTCAAAAACTTTCTTCCCATTCCGAGTTACCTGCCTGCCTTCATTTTCATTGATCACCCTTGCAGCAAGCCGTAAAATCCTGTCAGAAAATGAACTTATGGTTTCCTCCATCGGCATCCCTGGCCTGGTGGTATTGCAGTACTTATCCCCAATGTCCCAGCCCTGCTCCATGAACCAGTTATATCCCCTGATCACACCCAGTATTGAAGCCAGCGTTGCCGCATTGCAATCTGCATCAAAACCCCAGTTAAAGGCTATTTCCATTGTTTTAACGAAATCACCTTTCCCATACAGGTACTGTGAGATGATGGATGCGGCATTTCGAAGGGACTTGTTCGAATTTGGGACGAAGAAATATTTTCTTCGGATTTCGGTCCTTGACTTATGCCAGTCGTCCGGATATATAGTATACCAGTAGATGGCATCCTGAACTGCCTGGTATGTCATGCTGAGTGTGTCTAGCGCCGAGATGCCTGTCCGCAGGATATCATCCAGATCATTGGTCACAAAAGCTCTTGATATCATGGAAGAAAATATTTGTGTCGCCTGAACAGGTTCCTGGCTTACCGGAACACTGGTATAATGGATCGCAATCTGCTCGGATGCTGAACACATTCCGGGTGCCATAAACGAGAAGGTCTCACAATTGAACTGTCCGGCTACATTCTGATTACTCCATGGGTTCAGGAAAATATTTCCTGTTTCAGGAGGATTAAAACCAAGTGACATCAGTTCGCGCGCATAGGCATTCGATGAATAGATGGAATAGTTGATATGCCTTTTCCACATTTCCGAAATCACTTTTGGAGGCAGGAGGACCTGCATCAGGCTATCCATCCAGAATACCGATACCCATTCAATATCCGTATCATCATCCGTAAAGGCACCAGTGGGCAGAGATGGTATATACCCCTGTAGATCCCCTGCTTCGTTATTATATTTTTGTTCGTAAGGAAGACCATTCAGGTTTCCCAGCAATTGACCTGTCAACCCGCCTTTTATCTTGTCATACAAGACATCTTCAGAAATTATAAACCTCTCGCCCTGTGCAAATAATAGTGCCGGTAAAAATGCTGAGTTAAATAGGAAAAAGAGTATCAATGTGCTAAGTTTCTGACTTTTATTCATTATTTGTGTGTATTTTATTTTGAATAAATTTCTGAATAGTAAAAATAAGGAAATGAATCTCACGAACCGGAATTAAGCTTTCCTTAATTCTTGTGGACCGATATCATTCTCTTAAAGTATAGCACACCAAGGATACAGCTTACCATTGTAATGAGTGCGTACAGGATGATCATACCGGTATTTAAAGTCACCCCATACCGTGGTGCCAGAGCCTCACCAGTGAAAAGGCAGAGTATAAGGGTGAAAACCATGACCAGGGCAACAGCAGCAAAAAAAATACCCGATTGCTTTTTTTGAGGTCGAACATAAGAAAGAATATCAATTGTTTAGGACGTTTCACATCAGCGTAATGTGCCCAGTACATAGGAAACATATCACAAACCGCTTATACGGCAAACTTCATCCTGTACTTTGTCTTAACCTTTCCTTCCGAAATCTTTCGAATACGTCCATTAAGCATCCTTTTTTTCAGCGGAGAGAGGTAATCAGGGAAAAGCTTACCTTCCAGATGATCATATTCATGCTGGATGATCCGGGCTGTCTTTCCACTGTAAGACTGTACATGCTTTTCAAAATTTCGATCGAAGTACTCAATTTTTATGGTCAGAGGTCTCTCTACTTCATCCCATACTCCGGGAATACTAAGACATCCTTCCGTATCAGACCACGATTCTGAAGACCTCTCTATGATTACAGGATTGATGAAGGTCTCTGCAATACCTTTGTCACCGATAAACCATTTCCTCTCCTCCTCTTCCAAATACTCATAGGTCGTCTTACTATCGACGATGAAAATCCGGATTGCCTCGCCAACCTGTGGCGCTGCAAGACCTGCCCCGTCAGCTGCGTAAAGTGTATCCCAAAGATTGTCGATCAGATCATTGAGGCCGGCATACGACTTATCCACCTCCTTGCATCTCTTTCTTAACACTTTATTCCCAACCGAAACTACCGGTAATATCATTGTAATCAGAATTTTATCTTTATAAAAAAACAAGCCATGAAGTCAAAGCCTTCAATAGTACAAAAATAGTTGTTTTTCTTTAAAAACCTGATGTTGACATCAATTTCAGGGGGAAGGCACGTTGCCTGCGAAAAATGTCCGGCTTATACCGGAATTAATTTGGAAACCTTCGTTTTGCATTCCGTGGATTTTTTACCACAAAACGAAGAATCTTTGAGAATGATATGAAAATGCCAATTTATTGCAGAAGCTTAGGAACATGCGATGAATAGTGCAATTAAACTGGTATTGTATAATATTTGAAAATGATTGGCACGATGATCGCATTATTTTGAATTTAACCAATGTATAAATATCATGAAACATATAGTATCTATTGCAGTTTTCTTATTTTTCAGTCTGGCAGTCATGGCAAGCGGACCTGTTGGCAGGATTAGTGAAGAAAACATTCAAAAGATGAACAGAACCGAACATGCAGAAAGAGTTAAAGTACTCGAAAACAGAGTTCTGGAGATTAAAAACATACCGTTATCGGATCTTTCGTCAACTGAAAAGAAAGATCTTAAGTCGGAAGTGAATTACATCAACAAGGAGATGAAAATGCATCGACAGAGCTATGGCATCTATATTTCAGGTAGTGCATTGTTGATCATCATCCTTCTGATCATTCTGCTCTGACATATTCTTCAGCCCTTTGTGGATAGTACACGAACTGCATCATCCGATGCAGGAACAAAGTTTATGTGTCCGTATTGGTTGCATTCTCTGATGAAATCCTGCAGGCTTTTCGATGTAAAGGAGGAAAAATCACCGGTAATGGCGAGTTTCATCCGGTATGTTGAAAATTTCTGGAGGATTTCTCCTGCTATTTTAGACTTCAGATCGAAAAACTCTTTTACAAGGTGAGATTCCCGCAGAATGAGGCTTTCTGCACCCAGATATCCGGCTTCGCCCATGAGATCGAGAGCATCCTCCGTTGTACTGATCACCAGATCATCTGAAATGAGTTCAGCGATTATGGTATCCGAAGAATGATGGAGTCTGAATTCCATTTTATTTAAATATATGCGGATGATGGATGATAAAACTCGATTAAATTTTCTCTTCTTCAACCATTCCCATATTTTTCCTCAATTCATGGAAATATTCTCTGAGCCCGCGTGTATCTCTTTTTCCAATCATATCTATAAGCAAATTCAAGCTATCTCTTGTTTTTTCAATCTGTATGAGGCTGAAGGGACTAAGGAGAATTTCCGACAGAAGAAAGTCGTCCTCCGAAAGTAGCCCTTTCGCAATCTCGAGATGTTTTCTAAAGGTGGTTCCGGGCGCTTCCTGAGCTTTCATGCAGGATGCGAAGACCAGTGTTGATGAAAAAGGAATAGACAATGAGTACGCGATGGTTTTATCATGTTCTTCAAATGAATATTCATGAATCTTAAGCTTATGAGAGGCATAAAAGTTTCTAAAGAATTCTTTCCCCTCTTCATCTGATTCCTTAATAATGATGGCATTTTCTTCACTCAGATTCTTAACATTGGCAAAGGTTGGTCCGAACATGGGATGTGTGGAGACGAATCTTCGTCCGCTCTTTTTATAGAACTTTGCCAGGCCGTTCTTCACCGATGTTATATCAGCGAGCAGACAGCTTTCCGACAAGAACGGAACGATCTCTTCAAATACTTTTTCTGTATTTTCAAGACTTACTGCATTGATAAGCATATCGGGCTGAAATTCAAACATCTCCTCATAGTACAGGAATTTTCTTGAATTGAAGAAATACTTCAGTCTTTTCCTATCAGCATCGTACACACCCACTTCGTAATCAAGACAGAGTGATTCGACCAACCAGGAGCCCATATTTCCGGCTCCGACTACGGCAATTCTCATGGTATATTAGTTTTCTTGTTTATAAATCCTGTTTATCCTGCTTTCAAGCATGAGCAGATCAGCCAGAACAATCGCAGTGGCGCCTTCGATAATCGGTGGTACACGGAGAGCTATACACTTATCGTGTCTTCCCTCAATCCGGAGTTCCTCTACCTTTCCTGTGCTCATATTCATGGTTTTCTGAGGGAGGGCCGTACTGCTGGTCGGCTTTATGGCTATCCGGAATTCAATATCGTTGCCGTTGCTGATCCCTCCGTTTATTCCCCCTGCAAAGTTGGTTTCTGTCTTACCGTTGGTGGAAATAATATTGTCATTGTGTTCCCGTCCAGACATCCGTGCAGCTCTGAATCCTGATCCGAATTCAATCCCCTTTACGGCAGGAATAGCGAAAGCCAAATGAGCAATCAAGGACTCCAGCGAATCAAAAAAGGGTTCACCCAGTCCAACAGGCACATTTGTTACTCTGCATTCAACAATGCCTCCAATGGATTCGTTTGATTCGATCGCCTGATCCACGGCCTTTTCTATATCCGGTGAACCTCCGGCTTCTATCAGTCTGGCTTCTACCTTCAACGGCTTGATGATCTTTTTTGCTATCACACCCGCTGAAACGAGTCCCAGTGTAAGCCGGCCCGAAAAGTGTCCGCCACCCCGGTAATCCTCGAATCCGCCGAACTTACGCGAAGCAACAAAGTCAGCGTGACCAGGCCGCGGGACTTCTTTGAACCTGGCATAGTCGCTTGAGCGGGTATTTGAATTTTCAAACTGGATGGTGAGTGGAGCACCTGTTGTGAGGTCATTGAAGACCCCGCTCATCAGCCTGGGTATGTCAAATTCCTTTCTGGGTGTAGTTCCTTTGGCGCCTCCTTTTCGTCTGGCCAGATCGGTGTCGAAATCATCACCGGTCAGTGGCATACCTGCCGGACAGCCGTCTACGACGATGCCAACGGAGTTACCATGAGACTCCCCATAAATTGAAAGCCGGAAAATTCGCCCGAATGAGTTCATACCTGATTTATTTTCAATATGTCGTAAATTTCGTTCAGTTCCTTTTCGGTTAGCTGACCCGGAGCCGTGGCGGCCGATTCATCCGATGAAGCAAAGGTAAATTCAGCGCCCATGGGTACCGATGCCACACGAGTAATCATACCCTTCACCCCCATTCCCAGGATGACCTTTCTTCCTTTCTTTCCGTAGAGTCCTAACAGGGCGGAAACATCCTTATCGTCAGAAACCATAGTGGCAATTTTTGTCACATCCGCGCCCTGAAGATAACAGGTTTTCATGATGGATTCAAGTTCCTTCTCCGAGGGTGTTTTTTCATAATTATGGTAGGAGATAATCAGTTCACGCTGATGCATTTGGCACAATGTCTTTACTTCAAGAATAAAAGCCGGATCACTCTCTGTCTCAATATCCACGTAATTCGATCCGTGTTCTAGCGTAAATGAGAACAGCGAAATGCGTTCACGGTCGGTATACGCACCGGGTCGACAAGTTATAATGCTCCTCTGCGCAAGGGAAAGAAGTTCCGCAAGTTCTGCTCGCGAAAAGTGTGCAAGATCCTGCCTTATCTCGATCATCTGAGCCCGCTGCGCCAGTACTCCTGCCGCATGAAAGTCTGAATGTCCGATGCTAATACAGATCATGCATTATGGGTTTTAGGTCTGCCAGAGGGAGGTTCCTGATTACTGCCTTCCCAATATCTTCAAGTAAAATAAACTGCATTTCAGAACCCTTACGCTTTTTATCGCTTCGCATTACGACCGCCAGGTTATCAGGATCCCATTGCATGCTTGTCGGCAGACCTGTTGTTTTGATTAAATCTTCAAGACCGGTGAGTTTATCGTCTGAAAGCATGCCAAGATTTACAGAAAGCCTGGCAGCGATCAGCATTCCGACAGCTACTGCTTCACCATGACTGATGTGATACAACTTCTCCAGCGCATGGCCGAACGTATGGCCAAAATTCAGAAGCTTCCTGTCACCTTTCTCATTCTCGTCTGATTCGACAATTTCAATCTTTGTAAGCACAGATTCAAAGATGAGATGGGTGAGGATGTCCATACCGTATCCGGCAGCTTCCAAAATATGTTCCTGCAAATAGGGGAAAAGATCTGCTCTACGGATGGCGGCATACTTAATAATTTCAGCAAAACCGCCAATGAATTCTCGTCTTGGAAGCGTTTTTAATACCTCGGTATCGCAAAGAACAAAATCCGGTTGCCGGATAATCCCAATCATATTCTTTAGGCCCTCATAATTGACGCCGTTTTTCCCGCCGACGGCAGCATCAACCTGACCAAGCAGGGTTGTGGAAATAAAGCCGAAGCGCAGCCCTCGAAGAAAAGTCGAAGCTACAAATCCGGTAAGGTCAGTAGTAATACCTCCTCCGATTCCAACAATTGTCCATGACCTGTCGAGCTCTTTTTCAATCATTAGCCCGTATATCCTGGAGGCATTTTGCAACGTCTTGTTTTCTTCACCGAAGCCCGTGTCGATCACCTGAAAACCCTCGAGTTTATCTCCGTGCAGGCGCCTGACATTGGCATCGACAAGTAGGATGGTACTTTTTGGATCACAGTAGGATTCCAGGTCTCCGATTGTACCCGGAATGCAGATCTCTGATCTACCTCCGTTGGATTTAAGCTCTACTGTTGGCATCTGTAGTCTGCTCCTGTTTGTTCATGACAATGGTCTGATGATTAATAGATTCCTGGTGAATCGCCCTGAACACCTTCAGGATAAATTCTTCACTGAGGCCTTTCCTGCTGCCCAGACTCACTCTTCTCTTAAGAATGTCATCCCAGCGTTTTGTTTGAAGAATGGTCAGATTATTGGTCTTTTTCTGACGGCCAATTTCTTCAACCACCATCATTCTTTTCTCGAACAAATTTAGCAGTTTATCATCAAGCTTATCAATCTGCTCCCTTAATTCTGCAAGAGAAAGAGCAGCCTCGAAGCCTGCATCAGGATCTCTGAGTATAAGTCGGCTCAACAGGTCACCCAGTACTTCCGGAGTGATTTGTTGATTTGCATCACTCAGTGCTTTGTCAGGATTTATATGTGATTCTATGATCAGGCCGTCGAAGTTCAGGTCCATCGCTTTCTGAGACACATCATAAAGCATATGTCTGTTTCCGCAGATATGACTTGGGTCGGTGATGATCGGGAGGTCGGGAATTCTTCTCCTGAGTTCAATTGGGATCTGCCACTGCGGATCATTCCGGAAAAGATTCTTGTCATAGATTGAAAATCCACGGTGGATAGCCATCATCTGTTTAATGCCTGCATTGTTTATCCTTTCCAATGCCCCGATCCAAAGCTCCACGTCGGGATTTACCGGATTTTTCACCAGAACCGGAATATCTACACCCTTGAGGGCATCGGCGATATCCTGAACAGCAAACGGGTTGGCGGTTGTACGCGCACCTATCCAGAGGATATCGATCCCATTTTTCAGCGCTTCATAGACATGCTTCACATTGGCCACTTCCGTAGAAGTAAGCATCCCTGTCTCCTCCTTCACTTTCCGGAGCCATTTCAACCCCTCGGTGCCCACACCTTCAAAGGCATTCGGCCGTGTCCGCGGCTTCCAAATCCCTGCCCTGAAAATTTTGATTCCTTTCGCAGCCAGCTCCCTCGCAGTGGATAGTACCTGTTCTTCAGATTCGGCACTGCACGGACCGGCAATGATTATTGGCCTTTTCATACATTCACCACAAAGGTTAATAGGCTCCAGATTTAAATTAATTCCCATAGCACTTACTATTTATTCCATGATTGATTTACCTTTTTCATATTCGCCCAGAACACCAAGTTCGCTAGTAAACGGGCCGATGGCTTCGAGAGACTTCCTGTACCAGTCGTAGTCGTCAAACATGAGATCAACGTAAAACTGATACTCCCAGTCTTTGCCCATAATCGGCATAGACTGGATCTTGGTCAGGTTGATATCATAGTATGACAATATTGACAGTATTTTTGAGAGTGATCCAGATTTATGAGCAAGAGCAAAATGTATCGACGCTTTGTTGATCTTATCGATATCATGATTTATTTTGAAGCTTTTCTCCCGCAGAATGAGAAAGCGGGTATAATTCATTTTATTCGTTTCAATTCCGGCGGCGAGGATCTCAAGGTCGTATTTTTTTGCTGCCAGCCCACTGGCGATAGCACCAACACCTTTCAACCCCTTTTCCCTGATATCCCTTGCGGAAAGTGCAGTGTCCAGGCTTTCAATAAGCCGAATGGAAGGATATTGCTCAAAAAATATCTGGCACTGAAGAATTGCCATCGGATGCGAATATACCTCGTATATGCTGCTGATATCCTGACCCGGGAGAGCAACCAGGTTTTGCCTGATCCGCAGATAAATCTCACCAATAATCCTCATGTTCGAATCTTTCATGAGCGTATAATTTGGAAGGATACTACCAGCCAGGCTGTTCTCAATAGCCATGATACCATAGTCAACCTGGTGTTTCTTCAACGATTTCATCAAATCTTTAAAGGTATTCCTCGGTAGAATGTCGATGTTCTCATCTCCAAAATAATGCATGGCAGCAATTTCATGAAAAGCACCATACCCTCCCTGGATCGCAATCCGTGTGATATTTTCCTTAGTCTGTGTTTCCATACCTGTGTACCTAAAAAAAAAGTCCCGGATTTTCCGGGACCTTTCAGATATTATATGTTTAAATACAACAACAGGCTGCCCGGCGGGTTAATCCCCGATAAAGAAAAAATAAAAATAATAATACCAGGTTTGGCTGTTGTCTGTTTGTTTCATCCTGTAAAAAAAATTTCCCGGCGTTTGACCGGGATTCCATGATTAAATTATACGGTCCCGCTCTCTTAATAAAGAAATGCAAAATAAAAATATCTGACTTTGCAGGACATGGGTTTAACTATTTCAAGCAAAATAAAGCATAATGGTTAATAATTGCAAGTATTTTATTAAAAATAACGAAAAATTAACGTGACAACGGGAATTAGAAAACTAGCGAGTTGTTCTTTTCCCCTCCTTTAATTCACGCAACCCGCAAATCAAAATATCCTTGAACAAATTTTACCTGACCGGGGAGATTCGTCACGATTGATGAGTTTTTCTTAATTTTAAAGCCAGAAAGCGCAAAATACATGAGAAAAAAAGAACGATTTGAAAAAATCCTCTCCTGGTTTGAGGAGAACGTGCCTGTGGCTGAGACAGAGCTGAGATATACCTCCCCCTACGAGTTGCTGGTGGCTGTTATCCTGTCGGCACAGTGCACGGATAAAAGGGTGAACATCATTACTCCCCCTTTTTTTAATCGTTTCCCTAATGTGGAAACGCTTGCAGCCTCATCCGTGGATGAGATTTTTGAATATATCAGGTCGTGCTCATACCCTAATAATAAAGCACGGCATTTATCGGGAATGGCACAGACGCTCCTTGAAGAATTTGACGGCGTGGTTCCTTCTGATATTGTACAACTTCAAAGGTTGCCCGGAGTGGGAAGAAAAACGGCCAATGTTATCGCATCTGTGGTATTTGATCTTCCTGCCCTGGCTGTGGACACGCATGTTTTCAGAGTTTCAGCACGACTGGGGCTAACCACCGGGTCAAAGACACCGCTGGACACAGAACTCCAACTCCTTCGTTATATCCCGGAAAAGCTGATTCCGAAAGCCCATCACTGGCTTATACTGCACGGACGATATACCTGCCTGGCACGCCGACCGAAGTGCGAAATCTGCGGCCTTACCCCATACTGTATGTACTACAGTAAACATGTTAAATAACGTTTATACCTGTGTTAAACAGATAAAATTTATACATCCGAAATAAATATTACGATGAAGCCTGTATATTTGGACTACAATGCTACAACACCAGTTGACTCGGAAGTGGCTGATTTTATGATCCCATTTCTTAGGGAACATTTTGGTAATCCTTCCAGCATTCACTGGTATGGCATTCAAACGAGGAAAGCTATTGAGGAAGCCAGGCAAAATGTGGCTGATTTTCTTAGCTGCAGTTCCTCAGAAGTCATATTCACAAGCGGAGGAACTGAGTCCAATAATCTTGCGATTGCAGGCATCGCCCATGCCTTGCGCGATAAGGGTAACCATATCATTACCACAGCGATTGAACACCCGGCCGTACTAGAAGTATGCAAAAACCTGGAAAAACAAGGCTTTGAGATCACATATATTGATGTCGACAGTTCGGGAATGGTGAAGCCGTCGGATATTGAAAATGCAATCAGAAATTCGACCATACTGGTTAGTGTAATGCATGCGAACAATGAAATCGGAACCATCCAGCCTATCGAAAATATCTCAGCCATCCTGAAACCTCGAAAGATTCTCTTCCATTCAGATGCAGCGCAGTCGGCCGGCAAAATCGAAGTGAACGTAAATAAACTCGGCGTCGACATGCTCTCACTGGCAGGTCATAAATTGTACGCACCCAAAGGAATTGGAGCTCTATACATCCGTGAAGGTGTAAAACCTGCTAAACTCATGGAGGGTGCCAATCATGAACGAGATCTCCGTCCGGGTACGGAAAATGTCCTGGAAATAGCAGGTATGGGCAAAGCAATGATGATTGCCGGACGTGATTTGGAACAGAATGCTGAAACCATGAAAAAAACAAGAGACTTGTTGTTTCATTTAATTAACGAAAACGTCCCGGATGTGATCAGGAACGGGAACACTGAGCATTGTTTGCCAAATACCCTCAATATAAGCTTCCCGGGCGTCGATGCTTCCACATTGCTTTCAGAACTCACCGGAGTGGCAGCTTCTGCCGGAGCTGCCTGCCACGCTGATGAAGTAAGCGTGTCTCATGTGCTGCAGGCAATGCGTATCCCAGTAGAAATTGCGATGGGAACCATCCGGTTATCGACCGGGAAACTTACAACAGAAAGTGAAATCAGGATAGCTGCAGAAGCCATATGCAAGGTTGTGGCAAGTATGCGACCTGCCAGAAATGAAACCATACTGCCTGAAGCCGACGAGAATGTGTACAAACTCACCAGATATACTCACGGATTGGGTTGCGCATGCAAAATTTCTCCCCGGATCCTGGAAAAAGTGCTGAAGGAGATCCCTGTCCCCGTTCACAAAGACATTCTTGTTAGCGCCGGCACGTCCGATGATGCTGCCGTGTACAGGATAAACAGCGATACTGCAATCGTACAAACGGTCGACTTTTTTACTCCGGTGATCGATGATCCGTTTCAATTCGGCGCCGTAGCCGCCGCAAATGCCCTTAGCGATATCTATGCAATGGGTGCAGTACCCCTCTTCGCGTTGAATATTGTGGCATTTCCTAATCTCAGACTTCCACTTTCGGTTTTAAAAAAAATCCTTGAAGGTGCCAATGAAGTGGCATCAGAAGCAGGAATATTTATCCTCGGAGGTCACACCATCGAAGACAACGAACCCAAATTCGGTATGGTAGTAAGTGGTATCGTTCATCCGGATAAAATCCTTAGAAACTCCACCGCAAAGCCAGGAGATGACCTTATCCTTACTAAAGCCATCGGAACTGGAATACTGAGCACCGCACTAAAACGGGGACTTATTGACAGCACGACTGAAAGCGTTCTGTATAAGAATATGCGAACGCTGAATAAAAATGCCGCTGAAATCAGTAAAAATTATACCATCAGTGCGTGTACCGATGTGACGGGATTTGGATTGCTGGGACATCTGAGAGAGATGTGCATGGGCTCCGAAACCGGAGCCAAGTTGTTCGCAAATGCAGTCCCCCTGATGGTAGATGCTTACGATTTTGCTGCACAGGGCATCGTCCCCGGAGGCACCGGCAATAATATTGAATATCTCAGAAACTCGATAGAGTGGGGCCAGGATGTCGCCGAACCTCTTAAAATTCTTTTGTGTGATGCGCAGACTTCAGGCGGTCTCCTCATTTCATTGTCTTCCGACCAGTCCGGCCGCCTTCTCGCAGAACTTCACGCCAAAGGTATTGATGATGCCAGGATCATCGGACAGATCACACCAACAAAAAAGGTAGGCCGGCTAACCGTCACTGCCTGAATAGTATGAACAGGCATTTTTCTGCACTTTCTTTGTGATATTAATATTTAAGATTATATTTGTGTTATCTCAATGTTAATTTAATGTTAACAACATGGTTTGAACATCCGGGACATTGTTAATCTAATACGTTTTATCTGTCTGATTATTAATATTTTGAAACCATGAAGACAATTGTAATATTTTCCTTGCTCATCAGCCTCAACCTGCTCGCCAATGCTCAAATATTTGAAGGTGGCGACGGAAAGTACTATGCAGATAACAATATGCTGTATTCCGGAAAGTATGAAGAGTACTACGAGAGTGGTAATCTTAAAATGAGGATGAATCTTACCGAAGGTGTCACAAATGGCAATACGCTGCTTTACTTCAAAAACGGTCAGTTAAATGAGTCCAGATCATATAACTATGGCAAATTCGACGGCGTCTGGTTAACTTTTAACAGTAAAGGGATTAAGATTGCGCAGGCAGGATACAGCAACAATAAGAAAGATGGAAAATGGATGATCTGGGATGACAATGGAACACTCCGCTATGAGATGGAATATACCATGGGTATTAAATCAGGGACATGGAAGGAATGGGACGAAAAAGGAAGTCTGTTAAACGAAAAGCAGTTTTAATCTCTCCCGGAAGCAACCGCAGTATAACAGTTTGATTCAGAATTAAGCTGAGTGAATCGGCACTCCTGAATCAGTGGATAATTCTAATTATTTCCCAATATAGTATTTCAGCATACAGAACAGCAAAATTACGGTCCGCGATCAACAGTCTATTTCGTCTCTCCGCCTGTTGAAAATTTTTTCCGCTGATTTACATATTCTTCAATACTTTCATCAACTCAGTTTCATTATTGCCGGTTTTACGGTACTGCTGACCAGGAGACAATTTTAATTCCGGCCGATAAGATCTGGAAAAGGATAATAGTACTGGATTTGTGGCTATAGAAGTAATATTTCGAGTAACAGTAATTAAATACCGGGGACCATGAAATCGGCCTCTCTATTGACAACCTTTTAAAATAAATTTCGTAAACATGACGGTCTGTGGGTCAAAATTAATGCGCTCTCATTGGAATTCAAACTGTCTGAAAACCGTTCCTGATCATTAGGAATCTCAGTGTTCATGGAACTTTCAGTAAGTTTTGTTTTTTAAAAAAAAGTATTAATTTTATTCACTGAAATAAAAGCATTCAAAATCAGAATAATAAAACAGGATCTATATGAATATAAAAACCTTGGATAAACCGGCAAGCTTTATCCTGATATTTATCTTCCTTGTTTTTATTGTTGGAGGTTGTGCGTCTGACAAGAGCAAGAAAAACAAGAAAAGTGCAAATTCTGAACTATCAGAGGATTTTAATACAGATCTTGATGACGATCTCGTTGAAAAAATTAACACGGCAAAAAGGATTTTCTATTCACTTCCTTCCCCGCTTGAAACGGCCATGTTGATCAAGACGGCCGGAGCCTCATATGATGAAGCACTGCTGAATCCAGTATCAAATGCCGATAAATACAATACCAACCTGAAGATGGCGCTTAATCTTGGGATTTATAGTACCGATCTCAGTTTTGCCAGTTTATTCGACCAGACACAGGCGACACTCAACTATATCAATGCTGCAAAGAAAATGGCTGATGGGCTTGAAATCCTTGACGCTATTGATGAACAGACGATATCCAGGCTGGAGGAAAACATCAACAACAGGGATGTTATCATCGATATTATTTCCGAAACACTCCTGAATTCCAGTTCATTTTTAGAAGACAGAGGATTGCAGGCTACTTCTGCGGTCATTCTCGTCGGCGGGTGGGTGGAAGGCCTGTATATTGCCACAAATCTTGTTGCACCTAATGCTGACCTTAATCATAATAAGCTCGTTGAACGTATCGTTGATCAAAAACTGTCGTTGAACATCGTCACAAATCTTCTCGAGAATAACCGGGAAAGTGTAGAAGTCCAGAAAGTGCAGAAAGATATTGAAACACTTAAAGTAATTTTTGAAAGGATCAAGATTGAGCAATCTGAAATTACAGCTGTCGAAGATCCCAAGACCAATGTTACCACCCTCAAATCAGAATCTAAAATAACGATTACCAGGGAAATATTTAACGACCTGAAGAAACAGATTGCTATTGTCAGGACAAGGTATATTTCATAAATATCAAATATCTTCATTATGAAAAGAAGTTTGTTTGTCAGCATCACACTTTTAATTTTCCTATTCACTCCGTTTCTGGCTGATGCCCAGTGCAAGCAATTCGCAAAGAATACCTGCAAGGTGGGCTTAGCACCCTATCAGCACGATGGTAACTATCATGCCGCTGTACTCCTTGAAGGTGAGGAAGCTGAATTATATAAAACATTTTATTCAGATACTGAATACCGGATCGGCGTATGTGGTGCTAACAATATCGGGCCCATTGAATTCAGCGTGGTTGATGGTAATGGAAAAGTTCTGTATAACAATAAATATAATGATTTCGAATGGAAGTGGGATTTTAGGTTGGAATCCAGTCAGCAACTTAAGATTGTTGTGAAGGTTCCGGTTACAGACAGCCTCGCTGAGGAACCCAAGGAAGGCTGTGTGGCAATTATGTTTGGTTTTAAGGAAAAATAAAAAGATACTTAATCTGTCAAGAAGCCTGTGAATTCGAATTTTCAGGCTTTTTTTATATAAAATATTCAGGCCATGAAAAATATTGCATTCATCCTACTACTGACACTGGCACCTACTGGAGTCCCATCGTGCGACCAGCTATTAAAGTCAGTCACTGTTCCTGCACCTTCTTCCCAGGGTTTATCGGGCTCCGACATCGTCGAAGGCCTTAAAACAGCCTTACGTGTTGGGACAGATTCATCCGTTGCCACTACTTCCAGAATAAACGGCTATTATAAAGATGCTGTGATAAAAATCATGTTACCTCCCGAAGCAGCAGTTATCTATGACAACAAGGACAACTTGCTGTTTAAGACTACCGGCCTCGACAAGAAACTGGAGGAGGCGGTGATGGCTCTTAACCGCGCTGCCGAAGATGCAGCCTCTGAAGCAGGTCCGATCTTCAAGGACGCTATCCTTCATATGAGCATTACTGACGGTCTTGCAATTCTTAAAGGAAATAATCCTGCTGCACAATCCACCACATCAGTTTTTGATTCCACCGCTGCAACCGGCTATCTCCGTAGCACCACATACCAGCAACTCAGCGACGCTTTTGCGCCAAAGATCAATGCATCGCTGAGTAAAAAGCTTGTCGGAAACTACAGTCCGAATCAGATATGGCAAACCCTTACATCAACATATAATGGGGTAGCCGGTAATTCATTTGGAATGATTGAGCCGGTGAAAACCACTGATTTGGGACAGTATGTGACCGAGAAAGCCCTGGACGGCTTGTTTTACAAAGTTGGAAAAGAAGAGATAAAGATCCGCCGTGATCCTCTGGCCTGGGCCAGAACTTCGGTAGGTAGTATTCTGGATCGCGTTTTCGGGAAACATTAGCAAGTGATTAGCCTCATTTGATTTCCGTTAACCGGAATATGATTTCTAACCGACGCTTTTTCATTGGTAGTTTGTTAATCCTGAAGCCGGAAAGGGTATACCCTTCGCCCGGTTGTTCAATCATGTCAGTTTTTTCTTAAGAAATTTGGCCGTATAGGATCCGGTTTGCTTAATTAGCTCTTCCGGTGTCCCTTCAAAAATGACCTGCCCGCCATCATCACCACCTTCGGGGCCGAGATCGATGATCCAGTCAGCAGATTTGATGATTTCCAGATTGTGTTCAATGACAAGAATACTATGACCACGTTTCATGAGGGCATTAAAAGCGTCCAGTAATTTATTTATATCATGAAAATGGAGACCGGTTGTCGGCTCGTCGAAAATAAAGAACATGGATTCTGTGGAGCCCTCCTTCGAAAGAAAATATGCCAGTTTCACCCGTTGACTTTCACCACCGCTTAGCGTGCTTGAGGATTGTCCAAGTTTCACATATCCCAGGCCGACATCTTTCAGTGGCTGAAGTTTATTCACAATTCGTTTCTCCGCACCAGACTTCTTCTCACCAAAAAAGTCAATCGCTTCATTAACTGTCATCTCAAGAATATCATAGATATTTTTACCACGATATTTTACTTCGAGGATCTCATCTTTGAAACGGTGTCCCTTACAACTTTCGCACAGAAGGTATACGTCGGCCATAAACTGCATTTCTACCTTGATGGTTCCTTCACCCTGACATTCATCGCAGCGGCCTCCGTCTATGTTGAATGAGAAATGGCTGGCAGTGAATCCATTCTGCTTTGAAAGCTGCTGTTCGGCAAAGAGTTTACGGATTTCATCATAAGCCTTTAAATACGTCACCGGGTTAGACCTTGAAGACCTGCCGATTGGATTCTGGTCAACGAATTCAACACCATGAATGCGTTCGATATCTCCTTCGAGAAAATCAAATTTCCCCGTTTTGTCCCCTGCCCCATTAATCCTTTTATTAAGAGCGGGAAAGAGGACTGCACTCACAAGTGATGATTTACCGGAGCCACTCACACCTGTCACAACGGTCATCACATTGAGGGGGATCCTGACGTTTAAATTTTTCAGATTGTTCTCTCTTGCACCAACAATTTCAACATAACTGGAAGAGCGACGTCTTACTTCAGGAAGCTCTATTTTCCTCACCCCTGTGAGATACTCTCCCGTGATACTCCGGCGATCTTTTTCCAGCTCTTTATGATTGCCCTGAAAAACAACCTCGCCACCAAGTCTGCCCGCACCAGGCCCGATATCGATGATCATGTCGGCAGCACGAATGATATCCTCGTCATGTTCAACAACCACAACCGTATTTCCAAGATCACGGAGGTCATTCAGCACCTTCACCAGTAAACTTGTGTCTCTGGGATGAAGACCAATGCTTGGTTCATCAAGAATATACAGGGATCCGACCAAACTGCTCCCAAGTGAAGTAGCAAGGTTAATACGCTGGGATTCGCCACCGGAGAGGGTCGACGACAGCCGGTTAAGTGTCAGATAGCCCAGGCCGACATTGATGAGAAAATTCAATCTGTTCCGTATTTCAAGCAACAGGCGGCCTGCGATCTTCTGCTCCTTTTCGGTAAGCGTGATTTGATCAAAAATAGTAATAAGCCGCTTAACAGGGATCAGGACGAGATCGGTGATGGCTCTGCCATCTACTTTTACCCAGGTGGCTTCTTTCCTCAATCGTGTTCCACTACATTCGTAGCATGTCGTTTTGCCCCTGTAACGCGATAGCATCACACGATACTGTATTTTGTATTTCTTCTCTTCCAGATAGACAAAAAAATCATTCAATCCCTTGAAATGGCGATTTCCGGTCCAGATCAGTTCCTGCTGTGCATCGGACAATTTATAGTAGGGTTTATAAACCGGAAAGTCAAATTTATCCGCATTGTATACCAGTCGGTCTTTCCATTGTGACATTTTTTCTCCTTTCCAGCATACGATTGCATCCTCGTAAATGGATAGACTCTTATTTGGTACCACAAGGTCCTCGTCGATGCCGATAACTTTGCCATAACCTTCACAGACCGGACAGGCACCCACCGGGTTGTTAAAGCTGAACATGTGTTCACTGGGTTCATCAAACTCAATGCCGTCCATTTCATACCGGTCAGAAAATTCAACGTATTTTTTTTCTTCTGCTTTCCTTATGCGGCAGACGCCTTTCCCAATACTGAAGGCTGTTTGCACCGAATCAGCAAACCTTGCCAGTTCATCCTCATCATCCCTTATCACAATACGGTCTATAACCAGGTTCATCCCAGGTGAACGTTCCATCAGATCATGGTCAAGAAGAACGTCTTCAATACTATAAATTTCATGACCTATCTCTATTCGGGTAATACCTTGTTTAAAGAACACGTCGAGCTGATACTCAACCGTTGTTCCGTCGCAACACTGGAAAGGCGTAAGAATGAGCATTCTTTCACCCTCTTTATGAGTAAGAAGGTAGTTGACTACATCCGTAACTGTATGTCGTTTAACCTCTTTCCCTGATACGGGTGAGAAAGTTTTCCCGATTCGTGCAAACAAAAGTTTCATATAATCGTATATCTCCGTTGAAGTACCTACCGTAGACCTGGGATTTCTGGTATTGACTTTTTGTTCGATGGCAACAGCCGGTGGAATACCGTGGATGTAGTCTACATCTGGTTTGTCGATCCGCCCAAGAAACTGCCTGGCATATGCTGAGAGGCTCTCAACGTATCGACGTTGGCCTTCGGCATAGAGTGTATCGAACGCGAGCGACGATTTTCCCGAACCCGACAAGCCTGTTATGACAATCAGCTTGTCCCTAGGTATTGAAATATCAATATTTTTCAGATTATGGACCCTGGCGCCCTTGATGTATATCTGATTTATGGAGTTATCTTCGATTTCTGGCATAAATATTGTAAACTTTTAATCGTTTAGTTTCATTCTGCATTAACATTAATTAACAATATTCAAAAGTAATATTTTTTGTAGAAAGAAAATTTTAGGTTATTTTCGGACTCGTTTTAAAATATATTCAAAAAAGGAGGATTGCCTATAGCTAAACATCTACTCTGGTAAACCAAATAGAGGAGGTCGTTTTGAAAGCAAATAGTAAAACTGATTACGAACTCGTAACTGAATTCGTAGGTGGCAGGCAATCTAGTATTGAAGTCCTGATCAATCGCCATAAGAACAGAGTATTTACTTACATCATGCTCATCGTAAAGAACGAGCAACTTGCGGAGGATATTTTTCAGGATACGTTTATTAAAGTTATCCATTCTCTCCAGGAAGGTAAATACAAAGACAATGGCCGATTCCTATCATGGGTGATCCGTATCGCCCATAATCTCATCATCGATCATTTCCGGAAGGAGAAACAATTAAACACGCTATCCAATGACGATTTTGAAATGGATATATTCAATTCGAGAAAAATGTCCGACAAAAACGTTGAGGATAATCTCATCCAGGAACAAATTCATCTTGATATTCGGAATCTGATTGAAGAATTGCCCGAAGACCAAAAAGAAGTTATACTTCTAAGGCATTATGGCGGGCTGAGCTTCAAAGAAATTGCTGACCAGACTAATGTCAGCATCAATACTGCACTGGGTAGGATGCGCTATGCACTGATCAATCTAAGGAAACTGATCACTAAGCATAACATCACACTTACAGTGCATTAAAAAACCGCAGGTAAAACAATAAAGTGATTTTGCAGAGCGTTTGAATATCGTCAAACATTTTGTTTAAACACTTTACGCCTATGGTTAAAATTTCTACCTTTTTCTTTTGTTACAGTAATTTTGATTCAACAAACAACCTGTTAACTTATGAAGATCTCAATGAACCGGAGGGACTGTACACAAAGGAATTGGAAAAGATCTTTGGGAGAATCAGGTATTCTCCGCCAAAGAGAGTTATAAGGAAAATACTTGAAAAAATCTGAAAGTATTTAACCTTGGAGAAAAAATCTCTGACTGCCTTCTAAAAGAAGGCAGTTTTTTTATTGTCGGTAATTCTTAAGTTTCACTTTATCAATAATTATCTGTGCTGTCACTACACCGGCAGTTTCGGTCCTAAGACGGCTGCTGCCAAGAGTAACTGCCTTATAGCCTTTGTCGGTGGCCTGTTTCACCTCTTCTGGAGTAAAATCTCCTTCAGGTCCGATCAACACAAGATACTGAAGCCCTTTGTTTGGTGTTGTCAACAATTCGTCCCGTTTTTCATTTTCGAGGCAATGTGCAATATAACGATTACAACCGTCGAATGTCTTCCCGAGAAAAGCCTCAAACGTTACCATCTCATTCAGGATGGGTTTGCGGGCCTTCACAGATTGCTTCATGGCTGATATCAGGATGTTCTCAAGCCTGTCGGCCCGAACCTGTCTCCGTTCTGAATGTCCGCATATAAGTGGTGTAATTTCATCGATACCGATTTCCGTCACCTTTTCTAAAAACCATTCAAAACGTTCTGTATTTTTAGTGGGAGCTATGGCAATATGCAGACCGTATTCCCTGTTTCCAAAATCTACTGTATGCTTTACAATCCTGACAAGGCATGCCTTTGGATCATCCTCCTCAATAACGCCCTGATAAAATCCTCCGACACCGTCCACAAAATGTACTGTGTCCCCTGCTTTCAATCTTAGTACCTTTATGCAATGATGGGATTCCGACCGGTCCATTAAGCAAGATTCACCAGCAATGTCTGTAATATAAAATAGCTGCATCCCTGTTTTTATGTTCAAAATTACGTTTTCTTTTTCATACTTGAAATCCGGAGCTGTCCAGGATCATACTGCTGCGTGGGAATTTAAATTTCTAATAAAGGAAGAACAATACAACCATGGAGTATGCTTACCGTTTATCCATATATTACAAAATCCAGCCACGTAATATGTTACACTCTAATTTTATATATTTGGGTTAAATTACGCAGTATCCATCCAATTTGGAAAAATGAAATACATCGGTTTACTTTCGGATACACATGGTTTTTTTGATCCACGTCTTAAAACTTTTTTTAGCGAATGTGATGAAATCTGGCATGCTGGAGATATTGGCAACCTAGAAACTTCCGAATCTATCCGGGAATTCAAACCACTGAGGGCCGTTTACGGAAATATTGACGGTTCCGAGCTGAGACTCACCTATCCCGAACACCTCCGCTTCCGGTGTGAAGAAATGGAAGTATGGATAACACATATTGGCGGCTATCCGGGAAATTATGACCGACGTGTACGGGATGAGCTACGAAAAAATCCTCCTGATATTTTCATTGCAGGGCACTCTCATATTCTTAAAGTCATCCCCGATAAAAAGCTGGGATTATTGCATATCAATCCGGGAGCAGCAGGTAAATCCGGATTTCATCAGATACGAACCGCAGTCAGGTTTGCCATTGAAGGGAAAAACATCCGTGATCTCGAAGTGATCGAACTACCGCGTCACTGAGTCTCAGAAAGATCCTCCCCCTTATCTTCTGATGACAGGAACCGGCGAAGAAACAGCTGTGCCCTCCGGTCGGCAGCCAGAGAATAAATATAGCCGGTTTGGCCGAGGTTTGTTTTGATCTTACGCTGGGCAGGTTTAAGGTCAAATACGATACCATTGTAAATCCTGTTCGAAGAAACCGTCTGCAGCGATCCGGGATTGTAACCGAAATAGTACCAGTTCCTGTCGTCCAGCACAAAGTAGATGTCGAGCAGATCTCCTGTGGATCGTTTTGTCAATTCAATATATGCCTCTACTTTTTTATTAATCTGATTGTTTCCTACCCTTATTATAGCCACATCTCCATGGTACCGGTATGTACGTGTGAGCTGATTCCATTTCAACCTGACGTCGGACAAAATCAGGTTTTTATTCAGGGCTTCAGGGATATTTCTGTATTCTCCATATAAGCCAAGATCTGCATCCATTCGAGAGGCAGCCTCGGTGCCAACAAGTTCTCTCACGGATTTTTTATAAAACGGATCTGCCATATCGTAGGTTGGAAGGTTTGTTATACTGTCGAGTTCCCTTCCAAATTCGGCAAGGGCTTCTGAAGAGAAGTAGAAGTCCAGTGCCATAAGTACCTTCGTTGAAAAAGTATCTGCTTCCGCATCTTCAATTGCATTACCCACTGTTTTCATCTTTACCTGCCCGAAATTCACCTGGTAATTTATTTCACCCTCACTATATACCTTACATGAATTTCTGTCGAGTGCCATATAGTTACCGGACTTATTTTTGTCCGTCAGTTTTTCAAGCGATCCAAGCTCGTACCTTTCGGCAAACCGGTCATACCTGAGATAGCCCTTGGCCGAGGTGATCTGGGCATCAAAGTAATCCTTTCTCCCTGACGTGAAGGCTGTATATATGTGCGTCGAATCTCTGGTTATAAAAGTTCCGAAATAGACCGGAGAAAGGTTTATATCCAGGGACGCTTCAGTCACTGGGATCATCACGCTGTCGGGATTAATATAGGCTTTGAATTTAAGCCATGCCCTTCCTGGTTCGCAGTCATGGATTATTCTGGTACCACCGTCGAATAAAAGCTGCGACTCCCGGGCAGCCAGTTTTACCCTTCCCTGATATTCAAAGAATGGGCTCAGTCTGAAACTGTCTTGGACTAACATTTCTCCGCTGCCAATGGTCTGAAGCGAGCTATCAACAGAAATATTATTAAAAAATATGGGCTGTGGTTTTCCGCTAAGATTAACATAATCATAGTATGCGCTCGCTGAATAACTTTTTCTCCCATTGATGGTGACTGATGCGTCGTAAAGCGAATAATACTCATGGGTATTGTCAGCAACAATGCCAGCATGACTCAACGTTTCCATCTCTGCATTCTTCCTGACGACCACATTGCCTTCCTTCGGATAGATCCTCGCATCTGCCACACGTATGTAAGGAACATTCTGAGCATTCAGCAAGCTGTTCCGGTAGTCGTAGATTGCAAGGGGTGCTACAAAATTTAAAGAATCCTGGCTGGGCTTCAGAGAAGTATATCGTGGACCAGTGAGCGTATCGCTATCGACTTTACCTGCGCCGGGAGCCGGATTATTGCCTCCAATTTGGATTTTCTCATTTTCGATATCCCATCTGAAAAAATCAAGGTTAGAAACATAGCGTACTTCCGGAAAATTTACCGGGGTATAATTTTCATTGGAGTAGAAGTCGCCATTCTTCTTGTCAAAATTCACATCTGTCCTGATGTTTTCTGCAGATATGGCCGACTCGTCGCTGATCAGTGAATTAAGTCTGAAGCCCGATGAATCGGCAAGAATATGCCTGGCCGTAAATCTAAAGACGTCGGAACCTATATTCGCCGAGCGCATATCGACTGTACCCTTTCCAGACAATCCGCCTGGTTCAAGAAGCAGGTCGCCCTTCAGTAAAGTGGTATCGTTAAACATGGTAAATGGAGTTTCCCGCCTGTAGGCGTAGAACTTGTCCGCCTTTGGCAGCCATCGTATGTTATCATTTTTTGATTCCACTACGGGGTATTGCGTATCCTGAAGCTGCTCCGCGATATTGAACTCCCTACCCACCGTCAGTACCGAATCCGGATGCATCAGGAAGTCATCGGACAGGGTTGTGGAAGTAAGATATTCAAGTTTTCCTGACCCATGCAGGCCATTGCTGCTCATCACAAGATCATAGTAGAATGTACCTTTTCCATTGTAAACAGGAATGCCATTCTCAGGCGTCGTATATGAAAATCCAAGCGAGTTATCGCTTCTCAGTGAAAGTGTTTGCTCAAGTGGTGGCAGCATCCCGTCAGATTGAAATTTACCTTTCAGGTTCAATCCATGCTTATCAAAATTATCAAGGCTGTCAATATTGAAGGAATAAACTTCAAAATAAACATGTTTCCGGTCATATACACCCTTTTGAATAGATGGTGAATCAAAATAAACATACGAATTCTCCCGGCTGGTGAATACCGGATATTGAGGGTAATTCTTCAATCCCGATTTATTTGACGGTTCGTCAATTTGTAGTTCACCGGTGAGGTCCTCAATCAGGTTTTTAATATTGGTTGTTCTAACTACGCCGGTATTCTGGTCGGACTCAAGGATCTGCATCTTCAGTGAATCAATATCCTGGAGATTGATTTTGAAACTGTCGTAGTTAAAAAGGAAATTTGATCCGAAAAAATCCATTAAGCCGGCTTTTACCTGTCCGCTGAACTGAAAGTTTCGGTTCCGCTTCATGAGGATGCTGTTATTATTGGGAATAAGTACTACATTTTGCGAATCACTCAGGAAGATGTTAGGAATGCCATATATGGTGAGATCCTTGCTGGAGAGATTGAGGCGGGCGTTGTCATCAGGTGTGTTTACCTTAGAAATGAAGTACATCACGTCATAGTCTATCTTTCCCACACTGGCATCAATATAGTAGAACAGCTTATCATTCAGGCTCACCATGTCGGTCTTGTCATCGAAGAAAATAAAACCCAGACGGCTCAGCTTCATGAGTTGGTGCCTGACCTGATATGGAGGCATCCCGATTTCATTTGCATAAGACGTGACCGGAAATTTTCTGAAATTATTAAGCGTTCTTGAAAATTCCCATAAGGACACGAGCGGGTTAACATAATCCCTCCCCTGTAACTCATCAAAAGCCTGGAAATTGAACAGATTATTGGAAGCAAAGCTGGCTTGCCCGATGGACCGTCCAATCGATGGCCTCATATGGATAACACCTGTGCCTCTGTTCCACTCCATTTCCTCAAAATTCATATCAATCTTGTGATAAGAATCCGAAAAGGGAACACCGGAAGTATACCGGTCACTTAAGGTCAAACGCACAAGGTCACGGTCCTCAAAATACAGAAATTGCAAGTCAGGATGAAAGATGGAATCATTTTCAAGGTAAAGTGCCATCTTAACACTTTGTGCGTTCATCCCCTTTTCGCGGATCACCACATTGTTAGTGAGTATAGTTATGCGCAAGGTATCTTTCTCAAAAAGATCAAGCCTTGCAGGGCTTCCCTCAGTGCCGGTACCTACCAGTTTAGCACCTTGCATGGAAAGTCCGCCGGTAAATTCAATCCCCTTATAAAGATTAGGAAGTATGTACTTGCTCTGATAGGAATAGAAACGCGGATAGAGGGCTTGTTCAGGATTATTGATCGGCATGGCTTTATCTTCAACCTTGCCTTCCAGGGGGAAATTGAAATATTTTTTATACATGAATCGTACAGAATCGGCTTCATATTGCGCCCGGTTCATTTCGATCCGGTAATCAGAAAGATCTGCGTATACCTGATCGGGACTCAGTCCGACCCGTTCCCAGTTCACTCTTCCCCCTTTTCCACTCCAGACCATATTCAGGAGATTATAACTTCCACTGGTGTTGGCAATGCTGAGCGTGTCTCTGTTGGAGTAGCAAAACAGGTCGGCACCTGTAAACAATACGATGGGTACATAGTTTTTGTGATCAAACCTGAATGTCCCACCAATAACCTTCCAGTTGTTTCCTGCCAGATTATAAAGATTCCTGTTTCTGAGCAGGTCGACGGACAGGGCGAGAAACCTTTCTGTATCCCTGATAGGCACATGCATGTCAGCGACCAGAAAATTAAAGGATTCGCGCCATTTTTTCAAGCCCATACCCGGATGATCGTCCGAAATTATCATCAGGTTGATGGTGAGAAAATCAAGAAAATGCGGTTTGGGTTGGGCTCTCCTGGTAAGCATCAGATTTGAAACCCCTATAAGCCCGATTTTATCTTCATAACTTATAGAGTCGCTTTTCCATGCGGTAATGAAACGGTCGACAACCTGCATCTCCTCCTCATTCACGCCTTTCATGAATTCCTTCAGCTGATCGGTATACCTGATCGTATCTACCTCAAATTCCCGGATTTGTTGTGAGAAAACCGACGAGGTGATAAAAATCAGGATAAAAACAGGAAGAATCCTTCTCATACCGGGAATGGTTTATTATCCATATTTACTTGCTGAATTTAATAGAAATCCAGCTATTATCATAAAGTTCTGAAACAAAACTTAAGCCGGTGGAAATTGCCTTACGACGTATCACTTCTTTGTCACTTTCAAGGATACCACTCAACAGCAATATTCCTTTATCTTTAAGATGATTAAAATAGGTAGGCATGTCTTCCATCAGGATATTCCGGTTGATATTCGCCAGAATTACATTATAGCCATCCGATGGAATGGAATATGCATCACCAAGAACGACCGAGAAGCTATCGTTTTCAACAGTATTTCTTCTGAAGTTTTCAAGACTGTTATTGTAAGCCCATTCATCAACATCAATGGCTGTAACGTAATCAGCCCCCTGGAGCAGTGCGAAGATTCCCAGTATCCCGGTACCACATCCCATGTCCAGGATTTTCATTTTTTTCAGGTCTGTCGCAGCCATATGCCGGATCATCAGTTGCGTGGTTTCATGATGCCCTGTACCAAAAGACATCTTCGGTTCAATCACGATATTCAACAAGTTCGGAATAACGTCATGAAAAGGTGCCCTGACAGCGCAGATGCCTTCAACAACAATTGCCTTATAACTGTTTTCCCAGACTTCATTCCAGTTCCTGGAAGGAAGAGCTACAAATTCTGTCTTAATCAATATACCTTCGATACTAATCCGTCCCAGCCAGGTTTCAAGTTCGCGCTTATGAAATCTCTTTTCAGAAATAAAGGCCAGGAGGTAAGGATCTTCTTCAATAAATCCTTCTACCCCCATGCCTTCCAGGCTGGCCATCAGCATTTCACTGATACCGGCACTGTAAGGTTCTATTTTGACCCTTACCTGTATATAGTCCATTCGTGGGTACCTCTATCTGATCAGAAAGCATTAACAATCCCAAGGAAATCATCTGCTTTGAGTGAAGCACCTCCGATAAGGCCTCCATCAACATCAGGATTGGAAAATAATTCAGCTGCATTGGATGGTTTACAACTTCCCCCATACAATATTGATGTGTCATCAGCCAGTTGTGTGTTGTATTTTTCCACCAGCTGTTCCCTGATAAATTTATGCATTTCCTGTGCTTGTTCAGGGCTGGCTGTTCTACCTGTTCCGATGGCCCAAACTGGTTCATACGCGAGTATAACTTTTCTGAACTGACTTTCGGTCAGATGAAAAATACCCTCCTGCAATTGTTGCTCAACCACTTCAAAATGTTTTCCAGCCTCACGTTCAGGTAAAATTTCACCAATACAGAAAATTGGCTTTAAGCCTGCTGCCAGTGCAAGATCAACTTTTTTTGACAGAGTCTTATTATCTTCGTGATAATAGGTCCTTCTTTCGGAATGCCCAATGATTACATATTCAGCTCCGGTGGATTTTATCATGCCTACTGATACTTCTCCGGTGAAGGCGCCATTCTCCTCGGAGGCACAATTCTGTGCCGAAAGTTTTACGCCGGTGAGCACTTTGCTAATCTCAGACAGATGAATGAAAGGCGGAGCAATGATAACCAGTGTATCGTTGTTCTTTTTTGCGGCAAGTTTAGTTACTGCAACAGCCAGCTCAAGCCCTTCCTGTAAATTCGTGTTCATTTTCCAGTTTCCGGCAACAATGTTAATTCTCATAATATCATTTTTAGGTTAAACTCAACAGAACCCCAAAAGTAGCAAAGAAGAAGCTAGCAATAAAAAAATTAGTATAATAATAACGAAGAAACCATCTAATGATTATTTGCGGAGCCTGGGATCCAGGATTACATAGATAATATCGACCAGTATATTCACCACGACAAAAACAACGGAGATGGTCAGAACTGCTGCCAGAACGACGGGGAAATCATAGAAATTCAGGGCATTAACGATAAGATAACCCAGACCATGCCATCCAAAAATATATTCAACGAACACCACCCCGGCAAGCATCCCGGCAAACCAACCGCTTACCGCAGTCACTACCGGATTAAGCGAATTTCTGAAGGCATGTACAATTACAACACGGCTGTAACGCAACCCTTTTGCAAATGCTGTCCTGATGTAATCCTGGTTCAGAACATCGAGCATTGCATTTCTCGACAACTGGATGACCACCGACAAAGGACGGATTCCAAGAGTCACTGCAGGAAGGATCAGGTTTTTTATCTCAAGGTGTACTCCCCGACCAAGATCATCCACCTCATATAAGTTACCGGTGAGATTAAGATGTGTAAAGCTTCCAAGTTTATATGCAAAAAGCCAGGCAATAAGAATGGCTGCGAAAAATGATGGAAGTGACATCCCGAACGTTGAGATTACAAGGACTGTTCTGTCAAACCAGCTATCCTTTTTTAGTGCCGACATGACACCCAGAACATTCCCCGCACAGAAAGCGAGAATGATGGCAAAAAAGGCCAGGATCAGCGAGTTTGGCAACGCTTCTGATATCATGTCAGCAACCGCTCTGCCACTTAGAAATGACCGGCCAAGCCAGGGGGGCTTAAGGATCAGCGTAAGTCCGTTGTGCATCGAAAGAACGGTTATACTCCTTCTGTATTTCAGTGTATCGAGAAAAAAGTAGGATTCAGGATTACCAGCCTGGTATAATGAAACAAAAGAAAGATCATTCAGATACCTGAAATATTGAAGGTATAATGGCCGATCAAGACCGAGTTCTTTCCGTATGATTTCAGTGTTTTTAAGGTCGGCCCGCTGTCCCAGCATCATCTGCGCCGGGTCGCCCGGGAGAACATTGAACAACAGGAAAACCAGGGTTATCACGCCCCATATCACCAGGAGGCTGTAAAACACTTTTTTAATGATCCTGCCTGCCATGTTTTTTCTTTATCAATCTGGAATCTAGCACTGTCCTGAAAAGACATACGATAGTAAAGAATATAAAGATGAGGGTGAATACCATACGTTTTTCCATCAGCTGGCGATAATGACCCAAAACCATCGGCATCAGCACCTGTTCTGCGGGCTTCAGGGAACGGGAAACAATGTTATCCAGTGCCGCCGTTTCCGGAAAATTCTCATCTTTCCATACTTTTTCTACTCTTCCCTGCCGTAACATTATCAGTAATACTTCCTTAAAATCAACAATATCCAACGCTTCTGCCGGTATATGATAAAACTCAACAGGACTTATAAATTCGTCGGTAAAATGAAGAATCTCTTCCGTCCCAAGCGCAGTCAGACCAAAAAACTCAAAAGGTTCCGTGAGATGTTCACCTGCCATGCCTGCGAATTCGTTCAGTTTTTTCAACAGTAACGGATTGGTTTCAAAAGGCGAACGGAGGAAGGCAAGGAAACTAATATTTTCATTATTAAGTGCAAGTTCCGTGAGGTCCATCCCATATACCGCATTAATCTTCAGATTTTCCAACGGTGCTTTAAACCCACCGGGAATTTTCGTTGTTTCAGAATTCACAAAAGCCCATTTTTCCTTGTCCTTTGGAAAATTTTCAATGGAGAAGGAGGCAATACTGTCGGTCACAGTATTCCGGTAACGCAGCACTGTTTCAAACTTGTCCTGTGCCGAGCCGAACGGAGGAGAGTCGATCTCTTTCGGAATACATCCCTGGCAAAGCGGGAAATCACTAAAGACCGTTGAATAGGCCCTAAGATCCTCCGGACCGGGGAAGTCTTTTCTGCCCCATTTTGCTATGATTGTACCGTCCTTGACCAGTAAAAGTCCGGGATTTGATCTTACAATGGTTTTCAATGTGATCTCATCCGCCAGGCAGAAGTCATATCCTATACCTGTATTCTGGCGAATAGTACTCAAGACATCCTCATTTGACGCTGTAACAGCATAAAAATCAAGGGCAGGCATTGTTTGTGACAGATGAAAAAGGTCGTTTGCACTCCTGATAGCTCCGGTGTCGGCTTCAGCCGCATCGTAGGAGATTAGAATAAAAGTAAATCCGGGCTCGCTGAGGATATGCGAGGTGATATCGTTACCGTCTGGAGCCACGATGTTAAAATTATGTATCGGCGGTTCGTAGCCCTTTTTCACCAGTTCCGATCTGGCATCGACAAATTGCCAGCTCACAGTATCTCTGGGAAAGTTTTCCATGGTGAATACTGATTCCTTACCGCTTTCTTTGTTTTTGTAGATGAGCTCGGTTTTGTACTCATCTTCCGGAGCACCAGGCGGGATAATCATGCCATCATTAATATTGGTTCCGACGGAATAGGGACGGAAATCAAGTAAAGGCAGATGGTGGTAATTGTACAGGCTAAAGATCACAGCCCCGGAGTAAAATAAAAGGATCACGGCCCATTCTTCCGTTGGACCGCGGACGATAGTAAATTTACTCCTGCCAGTGAAAATGACCAGAACGAAAACCATCAGGACGATATTCTTGAAAAACGTCTGCCAGTTCGTCAGAATCAAGGCATCACCAAAACATCCGCAATCGGTAACCGGATTGGTCAGGGCAAGGATGAAGGTAAGAAGAGTGAAGAAAGACATAAATATAAGAAGTATCCATGCCGCAATGCGCATCCTGAAGCCTAAAAGCAGCGTTATGCCAATTAAAAGTTCGGTGGATGAAAGAAATATGGACAATGGCAGTGCGCCAGGACTGAGGAAACCGATGTGAAAAGCATTGAAGTAGTCGGCAAATTTATAGGCCGAACCCAGAGGATCAACAGCTTTCACGAAGCCCGAAAAAATAAAAACGACACCAGTAATAATGCGGCTGACGGATCTGAGTGTTTTCATGGTCAAAAAATCAATTCGGTGATTTGATTAAATATTTTCTCCGGCGAAAGGATCTTTCCGGTTTTATCTGAACAGTTCAGAATAGTGTATCCCTGGATCTCATTTTCCAGCGAAAGGTATATATCCCTCACCCTCTTCTGAAAATTCAGGTCATTTTCATGTATGTCGCTTGCCCCCTGAAGATAATCCCGTTCAGCACCGCTCCGATTATTCTTCAGTTGTACAGAAGTAAAGGAGAAGGGCACATCCAGAAAGATGTTCAGTTCAGGAACCGGAAGTTGGTTAAATTCATATTCAAGATGCAGTATCCACTTTTTTAATCTATCGGATTCTTCGGGGTTTTGCAGTTTGGCACACTGGAAGGCAATATTTGAGATCACATAGCGGTCAACCAGGATCATACTTTCTTCACGCAGCCACTCTCTTATTAAATGCTTTGCGCCATTCCTGTCACCGGCGTAGATCAAAGCCACCAGGTAAGGATCGACATCATTGATATCACCCATCCCGCCACGCAGAAAGCGGGCAATCAATTCACCATACACAGGGGATTCGGTCCTTGGAAAATGTAGGTAATGGTAGTGAATTCCCCTATCTTCAAAAGAATCCTTTAACATTTTTATCTGGGTTGATTTGCCCGATCCGTCAAGTCCTTCAATAACAATGAAGCTCATTTGTTGATAAATGGTTTAATTCGATACTGCTTTCAAATGCTTACCTTTGCAATTCAGAAATAATACGTCAGTAAATGGCTTTTAAAGATACGTTTTTTTCAAGAAACCTCAGTATCAATTGCCGGGGTGAACTCATGGACCTCACTGTACCGAAGGTTATGGGCATACTGAATGTAACACCCGATTCTTTTTATGACGGAGGCAGGTACACTGACAAAGCCGGAATTGAAAGCAGGGTTAGAAAAATGGTGGACGAGGGGACCGACATTATCGATATCGGTGGCTATTCTTCCCGTCCGGGTGCTGAGGATATCAGCGCTAAGGAGGAATTATCGAGGCTTCTTCCCGCGATTGAAGTCGTCAGGCGGCTATTCCCCAACATACCTGTATCGGTTGACTCCTACCGTACTGAAGTGATCAGGCGGGTTTCGGAAGATTTTGAAATCGATATTATCAACGATATTACAGGTGGCAATGGCGATCCGGAGATGTTTGATCTGGTTGCATCCTGGAAGCTTCCGTATATCATGATGCATATGCAGGGTACCCCCCGTACTATGCAGGAAAAACCGACCTATTCCGATGTGGTGAACGATATCATGATGTTTTTTGCCGGCCGGCTTGAAACACTCATCGATAAGGGCGTTAATGATGTAATTCTGGATCCTGGTTTTGGTTTCGGCAAAACCCTGGAACATAATTATATGCTCCTGGCTTCACTTGAAGTATTTCGGAGTTTCGGAATGCCGTTGATGGCGGGGATATCCAGAAAATCGATGACCTATAAACTCCTGGACATCGATAAATCAGAAGCTCTCAATGGCACAACAGCACTTCACATGTACGCCCTCACCAAAGGAGTTTCAGTACTAAGAGTTCATGATGTTAAGGAAGCTGTGGAAACGGTAAAGCTGTTCAAATTTTTACATAACATGGAAAAACAGGGTTAATTTCCCTGTAATTATTAAATTTGCTCTGACAGATAGCGAATGGTTCCACTTTTCATTCATATACGGATTCTCGACATCCTGGACATCTTCCTGGTAGCCCTCCTGATGTACCAGCTCTATATGCTTGTAAGGGGTACGGTGGCCATCAATATTATCATTGGTATCATCTCCATATACTTTTTCTGGGGTATTGTCAAGATGCTGAAAATGGAGCTGCTAAGTACCATTCTTGGCCAGGTCATCGGTGTTGGAGTGATCGCTCTCATTATTGTATTCCAGCAGGAGATCAGGCGCTTCCTGATATTTATCGGGGCGCGGTATATCACCCGGAACCGAATGCGTTTTGAGCGTATGCTGCGAATGGATTTCGACACAAGGCCAACCGTGCGGCTGAGATCCATCATGAAGGCTGTGATTAGCCTTGCCGGAAGCAGGACGGGTGCGCTCATCGTCATTAAACGAAAGTCAACGCTCGACATTTATGCTCAAGCCGGAGATCCCCTGTATGCTGACACTTCGAGTCGTCTCATTCTCAGTATTTTCAACAAGCTGAGCCCGTTACACGACGGAGCCATTATCATCGACCGTGAGAAAATATCTGCCGCCAGGGTAGTTCTACCTGTTACTGATAATCCCGATCTGCCGCCGGAATACGGTCTGAGACACCGTGCCGCTATTGGTATAACTGAACTCACTGATGCAATCGTTGTTATAGTTTCTGAGGAAACCGGACAGATATCTTTTGCACAGAATGGCAGACTAAATAACGACTTGAGTCCCAAAGAACTGATGACAAAGCTTGAAAACGAATTCCAGGGCGTCTAAATCCTGAACTTATGACACTGAAGGAAATACTTGAGTATTCGCTGATCAAAACCCAGACGATCAATATTACCGTCTATCACCTCCTCGAGATCCTGATTATCATCGTGGCCACAAAGTTGATCGTATGGGTTTTCAAAAAACTGATCCACCGTCAGTCGAGCCAGAACAAGATAGAGGTCGGAACTGCACATTCCATCATCCAGATTATCAAATATGTCCTATGGGTCATCGCCATCAGTATTTCCATTGAGACCATCGGCGTGAAGATCACAATATTGCTTGCCGGTTCTGCAGCTTTGATGGTTGGTTTGGGTCTTGGATTGCAGGAAATATTCAAAGACCTTGTATCAGGCTTCGTGATGCTTTTCGAAGGCAACCTGAAAGTCGAAGATATTATTGAACTGGAAGGTAATATAATAGGAAAGGTGGTAGAGATAAATCTCAGAACCACCAAAATTGAAACCCGTGACAGACTGATCCTAATCATCCCGAATTCGAAGTTCATCTCTGACAGGCTGATCAACTGGAGTCACATGGAAAAGAAAACGCGCTTTAATGTAAATGTTGGTGTTGCCTATGGCTCTGATGTCGAAAAAGTGACCAGGATCCTGGAGGAAGTGGCTCTGGATCATCCTAAAATAGTTAAAGATCCCAGACCAATTGTGATGTTTAGCGACTTTGGAGAATCTTCCCTGAACTTCAGACTGCTATTTTGGACATATGATACGTTTTGGGTAGAGATTACAAAGAGTGATCTAAGGTATGCCATTAACCGGAAGTTCAATGAAAACAGTGTTACCATACCCTTCCCGCAAAGAGATGTTCATATCAGAACGGCTCCGGGTCGCGATCACGTTTCTTAAAAAGAAATGTTGCCCGTTTCTCTTCACCGTGGATCAGACGACCGATATTTTTCCGATGCGTCACGATCAGTAGGACAGAAACCATAACCGAAAATATATTCAGCAAGATATGGTGCGAATGGAATATGACGATAATCCAGACCGGAAATGATAATCCGGCAAGCATGGATGCGACAGAGAATATCTTAAAAATAAGCAGGAAGACCAAAAAGACACCGGCTGCACACAATGTTGCTACAGGCTGGATGGCAAAAAGAACGCCGAAAATGGTGGCGACGCCCTTCCCTCCCCTGAATCCTGCATAAACTGGAAAAATATGTCCGGTAACCGCCAGTATCCCCAACAGTATGGCTATATTAGTATAGGATTCTGTATAAACCGGATACAGGCTGAAAAGAGCGGCATACTTCACGGAAATCCATCCTTTAAACACATCAAAGATCAACACAGGTATACCCGTCTTCACACCAAGCACACGCATTGTATTACTCGCTCCGGCATTGCCGCTGCCATGTTCACGGACATCGGTTCCGTGAAATATTTTTCCCACCCAGACGGAAGTCGGAATTGAGCCTGTCAGATAAGCAAGCACCATCGCCAGGATCATGGCTGAGTCATGATTCATCTCTTACTTTTTTAGAGGGCTCAAAAATATAATTATCTATCCAGAAATAAAATGGTGAGCATCCTTTTTATGTATTTTAGAATCAATTTAGGAGGTCGGAGGAGTTGACAGGGGCAAATGAAAGGAAGGAAATCTTAGAAGAATATCCCAATTAATTCCTTTGAAAAACACGTTCAGATCGCTAGTATCAGGCCTGTAGGGATGCATCCTATGTATAGGCGTAAATATTACACCTATACATAGGATGCACCACACAAACGATAATCTCACTTAAAGGTTAAGCTTGCTTCTATAACCTTAAAAAACACCTACATGCTTCTCCTGGGCAAAAAGATCAATTAATTTTCGGTCCGGCCGTTTCTGCAAGTCGTTTGGCCGCATCATTATCCATGAAATGTTTGAAGTTCTCGATAAAGCGGTCTGCAAGCGATTTTGCAGCGGCATCCCATTCATCTGGGCTTTCCCAAAGATTTCTGGGATTAAGGATATGATCGTCACAACCGGTGACACGTTTCGGAACACTAAGGTTGAAATAGGGTATGATTTCAAACTCCTCATTTTCGAGCGATCCATTCAGGATGGCATTTATGATAGACCTGGTAGAAGGGATATCAATGCGTTTTCCTACACCGACAGGTCCTCCCATCCATCCGGTATTTACCAGCCAGGCTGTTGAGCCATGTTCTTTCATTTTTCTTGTAAGTTTATCTGCATAAACAGTAGGATCAAGAAGAAGGAAAGCAGCACCAAAACAGGCTGAAAAAGAGGGTTGCGGCGCATTCACACCTCTTTCTGTCCCTGCCACCTTGGCTGTATAACCGCTGATGAAATGGTATTCCGTTTGTTCCGGTGTAAGTTTTGAAACCGGAGGGAGCACACCAAATGCATCGGCAGTGAGGAAGATCACATTCTTTGCGTGACCGGCTTTTGAAACAGGTTTTACGATATTTTGGATATGATAGATCGGGTAAGAGACCCTGGTATTTTTGGTTTTTGAATCATCGGAAAAATCGATATCGCCATTTTCTCTGATCCCAACATTTTCGAGCAGTGCATCCCGTTTAATAGCCTGAAAAATATCCGGCTCTTTTTCCGGGTCAAGATCGATGGTTTTGGCATAACAGCCTCCTTCGAAGTTAAAGACGCCGTCATCATCCCAGCCATGTTCGTCGTCACCAATGAGAGCACGGGTCGGATCGGCTGACAGGGTGGTTTTACCTGTTCCCGACAGACCGAAAAAGATGGCTGTGTCACCGTCCTTGCCAACATTGGCGGAACAATGCATAGCAGCAATATTTTTCAGGGGCAGATAATAATTCATCACGGAGAAGATGCCCTTTTTCATTTCGCCGCCATACCAACTACCACCGATGCAGGCCATTCTTTCCTTCAGATTGAAGACGGCATAGACATCGCTGTTCAGCCCCTGCGCATTCCAGTCATCATTCTGTGTCTTTGAAGCATTCAGCACAACGAAATCAGGTTCGAAGGATTCCAGTTCCTCTTCAGTAGGTCTGATGAACATATTCTTTACAAAATGCGCTTGCCAGGCCACTTCCATTATGAATCTTACTTTCAGCTGTGTTTCCGGGTTCGCTCCGGCATAACCGTCCTGAACATAAAGTTTCTTCCCGGAAAGCTGTTTTGTGGATTTCATTTTCAGGTCATTCCAGATTTCCTCAGAAACAGGTTTATTATCTGAGGCTTTCCTTTTTTCATTCTTCCACCAAATATTGTCAGCTGAAGTTTCTTCTTTAACGATATATTTATCTTTTGGTGAACGGCCTGTAAAACAACCGGTATCGACGGCTACGGCACCCAGGCTTGTCACTGTGCCTTTCTCAAATCCTGTTAGTGAGGTGTCGGTTTCATGTCGGAACAATTCGTCGTAAGAAAGATTGTAATAAACATCCTGAACTCCGGTAATGCCGTAAACGCTTAGATTGATTTTCTTCATACCTAATTATAAAATTTTTAACAATACTAATTGCAATAATTCCGGCCAAATATACAAAATTTATATCACCTGATGCCAACAAAAAGGCGGCAAATCATAAGAAATGCCGCCTTTTAGCTATGAGATTGTAAGTAATCAGGACTCCTTAATTTTAGCATGTGCAGCTGCCAATCTGGCAATCGGAACACGATATGGTGAGCAGCTCACGTAATTCATTCCAACATTGTGGCAGAATTCAACAGAGCTAGGCTCGCCGCCATGTTCACCACAGATCCCAACTTTCAGGTCGGGCCTGGTTGAGCGGCCTTTAGCAATACCCATTTTAACAAGCTGACCAACACCTTCCTGATCGAGAACCTGGAAAGGATCGTTCTTAAGTATTCCTTTTTCGAGATAGACAGGGAGGAATTTACCGGCATCATCCCTTGAATATCCAAAGGTCATCTGTGTAAGGTCGTTCGTTCCGAAAGAGAAAAATTCAGCATCTTTGGCCACGAGATCGGCGATAAGTGCTGCTCTTGGGATTTCAATCATGGTACCAACCATATACTCCACCTTGTCACCTCTTTCTTCAAACACCTTTCTGGCGGTGGTCCTTACAATTTCTTCCTGCATTTTGAATTCTTTTGCGGTACCTATCAGAGGGATCATGATTTCCGGTTTGGTAACGACACCCTTTTTCTTCAGATTCAAAGCTGCCTCAATGATCGCCCTGGCCTGCATTTCCGTAATTTCAGGATAAGTATTGCCCAAACGACATCCCCTGTGCCCGAGCATAGGGTTGAATTCGGCAAGACTTTCGACCTTGGATTTGACTTCTTCCACTGAGATACCCATTTCATCAGCCATTTCCTTTTGGTTTTCTTCTTCATGGGGAACAAATTCGTGGAGGGGCGGGTCGAGAAGACGGATCGTAACGGGCAGCCCGTTCATGGCTTCAAGGATTCCTTCAAAGTCTTCCCTCTGAATGGGAAGCAGTTTGTCCAGCGCTTTTCTTCTTCCTACTTCATCAGATGCAAGGATCATCTCACGCATGGCTTTGATTCTGGTACCTTCGAAGAACATATGTTCCGTACGGCAAAGACCAATACCCTTTGCACCAAAATTTCGGGCAACGCCAGCATCTTTGGGTGTATCGGCGTTGGTACGGACGGTCATACTTGCATATTTATCGGCCAGGGCCATCAATTCCCCGAAGTCACCGCTGAGTTCGGGATTTTTCGTTTTGATCTCACCTACATAAACCTCACCGGTGGAACCATTCAGTGAGATAAAATCACCTTCTTTGAACACCTTGCCATCAACAGTCATGGTACGTTCACGATAATTGACTTTCACGCTTCCAGCACCGGAGATACAACACTTGCCCATTCCCCTGGCAACAACGGCAGCGTGTGAGGTCATACCGCCACGTGCAGTCAGGATTCCTCTGGCGAGGTTCATTCCTTTAAGGTCTTCGGGGGAGGTTTCGATTCTTACAAGAATTACTCTTTTCCCCTGGTTGAACAACTCTTCTACTTCATCGGCGAAGAAGATGATCTGCCCTGTCGCAGCACCTGGTGATGCAGGAAGACCTTTGGCAACAACTACGGCTGAATTTATCTCATCCTGGTCAAAGACAGGGTGGAGAAGTTCGTCGAGCTTATTGGCTTCATTCCTTAAGAGCGCAGTTTTTTCGTCGATCACGCCTTCTCTGAGCAGATCCATAGCAATTTTTACCATGGACGCACCGGTACGTTTGCCGTTACGGGTCTGGAGAAGCCAGAGTTTATCTTCCTGGATAGTGAATTCAAGGTCTTGCATATCGCGATAGTGACCTTCTAGTTTTTTTTGTGTATCGAAAAGATCGGAATAAACTACGGGCATTTTTTCTTCGAGAGAAGGATAATTTTCAGCACGGTCAGATTCGGAGACTTCAGCAAGCTTTGCCCAACGAAGTGAACCTTCCCTGGTAATTTGCTGTGGTGTGCGAACACCGGCAACAACGTCTTCACCCTGTGCATTGATAAGGTATTCACCGTTGAAGATGTTTTCACCTGTAGCGGCATCACGAGTGAAAGCTACGCCAGTTCCTGAGGTTTCACCCATGTTTCCAAATACCATGGCCTGAACATTGACGGCTGTACCCCATTCTTCAGGAATATTGTTGAGTTTCCTGTAATAGATTGCCCTGTCATTCATCCAACTGTCGAAGACGGCCGTAACGGCGCCCCAGAGTTGTTCCCATGGATCGGATGGAAAATCTCTGCCAGTTTTTTCCTTTACGGCTTTTTTAAAACTGACAACGAGTTCTTTCAAATCATTGACACTAAGTTGAGTATCGAGTTCTACTCCCCTTTTTTCCTTCATTCCTTCAATGATCTCTTCAAAAGGATCAACATCTTCCTTAGAAGCAGGTTTTAGTCCAAGTACAACGTCCCCATACATCTGAACGAAGCGACGGTATGAGTCCCATGCAAATCGCTCATTGTTTGTTTTGGCAACGAGGCCTTTCACGGCATCATCATTCATTCCTAAATTCAGAACTGTATCCATCATACCGGGCATGGAAACACGTGCACCTGAACGAACTGACACCAAACACGGATTTTCACTGCTACCGAATTTTGTTCCCATAATGCTCTCGATGTTGCTGACAGCTGCTTCTACATCAGCTTTAATAAGTTCAACAACCTTTTCCTGGCCAAGTTGATTGTATTCAGTACAAACTTCCGTAGTGATAGTAAACCCGGGAGGTACAGGAACGCCAATGAGGTTCATTTCTGCAAGATTGGCACCTTTACCACCAAGCAAATTTTTCATGTCAGCCCTACCTTCGGCTTTTTTATCACCGAAAGTGTAAACGCGTTTTACTTGTGACATTTTTTATCTCCTTTCTTTTTCTTATTTATTATAAATGAACTATTTAGCTAAATAATCCTAATTTTTTTCAAGATTACAAATGTATTCAAAAAAACATTAAATCAATTCTAAATAGGATTAATTTATCGTTATTTTATGGGGGATCTGAGCGATCAGCGTTTGAGCGATCTGGGATGAAAACTTAGGATGGTTTTTCTTAGAAAATCGTTGTCGAGATGGGTATATATTTCGGTGGTGAGAATCGACTCATGACCGAGCATTTCCTGTACTGCACGGAGATCGGCGCCGCCTTCGACCAGATGAGTGGCGAAAGAATGGCGGAAAGTATGGGGGCTGACGTGTTTCTCGATTCCAGCCTTACTTTTAAGATCCTTGACAATTGTAAATATCATTACCCTTGTGAGCTGCTTTCCGCGTCTGTTAAGAAAGAGAATATCTTCACCGTCCTTATCAATGTAAGGCAGATTTTTCCTGTCAGGAAGATAATTTTCAATTTCTTTTATTGCTCGTTTTCCGATAGGAACCAGTCTCTCCTTATCCCCTTTGCCAGTCACCTTGATAAATCCCTTACTGGTATAAAGGTCGGTGAGACGAAGCCCTGTGAGCTCCGACACACGCAATCCGCAGGAATACATTACCTCAATCATGGCTCTGTTCCTGTGACCTTCAGGCTTACTCAGATCGATGGCTGCGATTAAACGGTCAATCTCCTTCTCGGATAAAACGTCCGGCAGTTTTCGTCCAATTTTTGGTGCTTCGAGCAGAGCAGTAGGATCTTCAGCGATACGGTCTTCAATGATCAGAAATCTGAAAAAGGCTTTAAGACCGGAAATCACGCGTGCCTGGGTACGCGTACTCATGCCCAGTTCATTAATCCAGACGAGAAATTCGCGAAGGTCTTCAAGCTTCACTTCGTCAGGACCCCGGGTTATTTTTTGCATCGTAAAATACCGCATGAACTTTTGAATATCCGCACTATAAGCTTCTACTGAATTGCCGGAAAGCGACTTTTCAAGTCTTAAAAAATGTTGAAAATCACCAAAACAGTCGTCCCAGTTCATGATTAAGTATTTAACTCTATCTGTTACGTAAAATAAGCTATGTTGTTCTGATAATCCACATGATTTTTGGTTTATAATGAATAATGATATTCGATTAAATGAATTTGTATCCCAGGTATTTTGACTGCTTCATATCTTTCACCATGGGAACCTCTGGGCAGCCAACAGAAAGGCAATTCCAAGTGCGACGCCGGAAAATACCAGCGTCCACTCACGTCGTTTCACCCCCAGTATATCCACAGCCAGCAGGGTAATACCAGTGACTATCAAAACGATGGTAATCTGACCAAGTTCAATTCCCAAATTAAAAGAAAACAACGGAATGAGCATGCTGTCTTCCTTCCCAAGCATTCCCCTGAGGTAGTTTGAAAATCCAAGCCCATGGATCAGACCAAAAAAGAGTGCTGCAACATACTTAAAACGGTGTGAAAGCTCAGATATCTTCTCCGCCTTCTGAAAAACATTCCCAAGTGCAGTAAGGAAAATGGTTACCGGAATGAGAAACTCAATGATGCCGGTATTTATCCTGATGATGTTCAATGTAGCCAGGGCAAGGGTCAGAGAATGTCCAATGGTAAATGCTGTTATCAGAATGAGCAGTTTGCGCCACTGTTTCAATGGATACATGATACTGAGAGACATAATAAAAAGAATATGATCATAGCCTTGCAGGTCTGCAATATGATCGATCCCAAGCCTCAGGTATAACTCAAAAACGGACATGATTTTTCAGGTTTGAAGTACAAATAAAATAAAAATTTGAAGATAAGCGTTTATTCGTATGTTATAGCACTCAGTAGCCTGATTATAATTAAACGGTAGTTCAGGCCTTGAATGTAATACGTGAAGGCGTTGAAAATTTTATATTATGGTATAAAATTCCTTGAAACTGAAACTTATTTTCCACATAGATTGCTTTCAGAACAGGTTTACCCGGATGAACGCTTCCTGATTTACAATATTTAACATTTGAGGCAAACAAACCATGTGATATTTGTGTAATTTTACCTTAAAATTGATGGTTTGGGAAGAGTAATTCTGATATTATTGATAACTTTCGTGTCAGTTCAAGAAATGAAAGCGCATCCGGTACACGTATCGGTTTGTAATTTCGAGGTGGGAGTTGATGAGATGAAAGTTTCCGTAAAGCTTTTCAGTGATGATCTGGCGTTGGCTCTTGAGAATAAATTTCATCGAAAAATAGATGTTGAAAAGCTGAATGAGAATCCTGAAAAAAAAATTATACTCGGATATATCATCGGAGAACTGCAGGTTATCATTAACAGGAAAGACACAGTGGAGCTGGCATATTCGGGGAGTGAGGAAAATGAGGGTGCCATTTGGCTATATTTTGACATAAAAACTACCGGTAAAATGAAGACACTGACCATTCAGAACAGCCTGCTTGTCGATATGTTCCATGATCAGACCAATCTGGTAATTGTCAGTGACCACAACAATCAGAATGGTTACCGCTTTACTAACAACAACAGGGAGCAGGAGATACAACTGAAATGAGAAGCTATTACAAACATATTGCCAATGCCATAGCAATCATCCTGGTTCTGGCCGCCTTTCCTAACCCTGCTGTATGGGCAACACATAACAGGGCAGGTGAGATCACCATGCGGCAGATCAGTGATTTGACCTATGAGATCACCATAACCACCTTCACGTACACTTTAAGTGCTGCAGACAGGCCTCAGCTGGAAGTACAGTGGGGCGACAATACCAAATCAATTGCACCCAGAGTAGCGCTGGAAAACCTTCCCAATTATTACCGGCATAATACCTACATTTCTCAACATACTTTTCCGGGCCCCGGAACCTACCAGGTCGTAGTCCAGGACCCCAACAGGAATTACGGGGTAAGAAACATCCCAAACTCCGTGAACGTGGTATTTTCCATCAAGACCATCATTACCATCAATCCCAGTATTGGTGAAAATAGTACACCAGTGTTGCTGAACCCCCCGATTGACAAAGCTGCCTTGCATCAGATCTTCATCCATAACCCGGCTGCTTTTGATTACGATGGCGACAGTTTATCATACTCACTCACGGTTTGCACTGCCGAAGACGGCCTGCCAATCGAAAATTACACCTTGCCCAAAGCGAGCGATACTTTATACGTCAATCCCGTGACTGGTGATCTGGTATGGGATGCACCGGTGGATACCGGAATATATAATATCGCCATGAATATCTCCGAGTGGCGAAATCACGTTAAGATAGGAAACGTTGTCCGGGACATGCAGATTGAAGTTTACCGGACAAACAACCATCCGCCCGTAAATGATTCTCTGCCTGATTATTGTATCCTGGCCGGAACCCGCTTTGAACAATTGGTCACTTCAACCGATCCCGACGGCGACAACCTGACCCATTTTATTACCGGCGGACCTTATGCATATGGCGGCACATCCGTTTACGACTCGGTTATCGCCCAATCCCCGGGATCTATTACCTCCAGGATCGTATGGCAAACCTCATGTATGGATCCCAGAGAGCAACCATACCTTATTACTATAAAAACGGAAGACCACAATCCGGAACTCAGCCTTATCGATATTGACAATCTCAGGATCAAAGTCCTTGCACCTGCCCCTGTTTTGTTTGATGCAATACCTTCAAGTAATTCTATAAACCTTCTTTGGGATAAATATGACTGTGATAATATCCTGGGATATAAAATCTACCGGAAAGAAGGTACTTCAACCTACACACATGATGACTGTACACCAGGTCTCCCAGCGAGCTCTGGTTTTGTACTTGCCGGCTCTACTTCATCCGTTAATGATACCATCTTCAATGATGATAATAAGGGAAACGGTCTTGTCCAGGGCACACAATACTGCTACCGAATCACAGCCATTCTCTCCGACGGTTCCGAAAGTTTTCCCTCAGAGGAATTATGTACATCCCTCGTACCCGGCTCTCCGCCCTTGCTAAATGCATCGGTAGAAGATCCCGGAGACCAGGGGGCTATTTTTCTTTCATGGGCTAAACCGCTGAATCTGGATACCATTCCAGCCAACGGTCCTTATAAGTACATCATCTACAGATCAAATGATCTCTGGGGCAAAAATCTACAGGAAATAAACTCTTTTACTACCAATGATCTGAATGATACAACATATACCGACCAACCCATCAATACGCAAAACTACCCATACTCCTACAGTGTTGAATTATATAACGATGCTCCGGGTAACCAGTTTCTGATCGGGAAACCGGAAGTGGCTTCAACCGTTTACCCGGAAGTGAGGATCGGTGATAATCAGATCCTTCTCAATTTCAAGAAAAATGTGCCCTGGCTTAATACAAGTTATATAATATACAGACTAAATAATAACACAGGTTTGTATGATTCCCTGGATATTACAACCGAAGATCATTATACCGACAAAAATCTTACAAACGGGCAGGAATATTGTTATTACGTGGTTTCATCCGGATCCAGGGATAATAGCAGTATTCATTATACAAACCGGAATATTTCTCACCGGGCTTGTGGAATTCCGGGCGACACCATCCCACCCTGCCCTCCTGACCTGATGGTACATTCTGCATGTGACAGTCTTTACAATCATCTGACGTGGAGATACTCCGATCCGACGCCTGAGTGTGGCGTGGATGTTGTGCAGTATAAAATTTACTATACACCCCGCATCGATGTTAATTATTTTGTGATAGACAGTCTAAAAGGTATCACTCAGAATACGTATAAACATTATCCACAGGACGGCCTGGCAGGTTGCTATTTTGTGACAGCAGTAGATTCATTCGGAAACGAGAGTCAACCCTCTGTAAAGATATGTGTGGATGAATGCATCAAATATGAAATCCCCAATGTGTTCAGCCCTAACGGAGACGATATCAATGATGTTCTGAGGCCTTATGAATACAGAGATGTCAGTAAAATCGACATGAAGATTTTCAATCGCTGGGGGCAGATGATTTATCAGACGGAAGATCCAAACATCAATTGGGACGGGAAAATCATGGGCAGCAATAAACTGGCGGCTCCAGGGGTTTACTACTATATCTGTGATGTATATGAGAAGAGAATTACCGGTATTGAAATCAGAAATATAGTAGGATTCATCCATTTGTATCATGAAAAAGGTGCAACCAACGACAATAAGGGACAAAATGAATTTTAAAGTCACCATATTACTCCTGCTACTTCCTGCAGTAGTTGCGGCACAAAAACTACCGGAGGAGAATTATATCCGTGGTTATGCCTTTTATCAGCAGGAAGCCTATGATTCAGCCATCGTATGTTTAGGTCGTAGTTTGAAAATCAATGAAAAAAATACAGATGCACTGTATTATCGTGGCCTGTCGTACCTTAAATCAGGTGACGCGGCAAAAGCGCTGAATGACTTTAATGACGTTGACAAAGCTGATCCGGGAAGAGGTGCCATTTGGTCTGCCAGAATCAGTGCCCGCGAAAACAATATCGACGAAACCCTCCGTTACCTTGATTTGCACCTAAAATCCAATCACCGCCTACCGGAAAGCGCCATACTTCTAGATAAGGATATGTCGGTATTTGAAAACAACCCAAAGTGGATACATTTCTGGAAGGAATCCAACTATTACACAGGGTTTGATCAGTCTATGGCCGAGGCAGATTATATGGTTAAATCGGGCGACTACATTGAAGCCGCAGATGTTCTAAGTGAAGCATTAAAAGGGAATTACCGTAAAGCACCATTATATGCAAAACGTGCCGAGGTCTATCTGAAAACCGGGAACGACCATCAGGCGCTTGAGGACCTCAATGCAGCGCTAACCACTGACAAAAGAAATGCGGATCTGTATGCCAGGCGTGGAGATCTAAATTTAAAGCTGGGGAAATACCGGGATGCCCTGGAAGATTTTACCTCTGCCCTGAAATATGATCCGGATAACTTTAGTCTGTACCCGAAAAGAGCCCAGGCAAACAGCAAGAGCAGCCTGTATGATGAGGCGGTATCAGATATGGAATTCTATCTGAAGTACTTTGGCAACGATCATGAAAACTGGTATCGTTTTGGTACAATCAACCAGGAAAACCATAAGCTTTTCAAAGCACTCGAGTGTTATAACAAAGCGCTGGCCCTGGACCAGTCGAAACCTGAATACTTTCTTGCCCGTGGTGAAACCTATATGGAAACACGCACTTATAAATATGCAAGGAATGACTTTTCCATGGCACTGGATCTTGATCCGCGTAACGCGACCGCCTATTTCGATCTCGGTCTTGCAGCCATTCAGCTCGGTAACAAGGACGAAGCATGTTTCGGATTCAATAAAGCTTTTGAGTACGGCCTTTTTGAAGCCAGGGATTATGTTGAGAAATATTGCAAATGATCATGACGACAGGAGACAGCAGCACTGGGAAACAGAAGAAAAATGAGGAGATCATCCGGAAATTACACTCCGGAAAGCAGGAAGTCATCCTTGAAACACTCCAGGAGCTTCGGTATAATGGAAACAGGGATATTCTTCCGGAGGTGATTGACCTCATCTCCTCAGATGTAAGTGAGGAAACTGCCGATGCATGTGCAGGACTGTTAAACGACCTTAAAGATAAATCTTCAGCAGGAGTGATAGCCGAAGCCATCAGAAAAGACCGGAAGCGAATGAACCTTCACCGGATCGTTGCAGCCTGCTGGCAAAATGGCCTTGATTACTCCTCCGACATCGACCTGTTTATCGACCTGGTGCTGGAAGAGGACTATATGACTGCTCTCGAGGCTTTTACTGTTGTGGAGGAAAATATTCACAATCTTAGCATCTCTGAAAGAGATAAGAAGGCTTTGTATATCGAAAGCCGTTTCACCGCAATGGATGATGAAAAAAATAAGCTTGTCCGTGAACTGCTTTCAGTCGTCAAAATGTTTCAGGGCCCTTTCCGTCCCGAACTGAACTAAGTCAGCTTTGAAAAGTACTTCATGAACTGTGCACGCTCATATATTGCAGGATCATCTATCCTGGAATAACTCATCACCCCCCTGAATTCATCTATCGTTTTGTAATTCTTCGAAATCATCCATGATTCAAACTGGTCGATCATTACTGTAAGATATTCAAGACCATTTTTGTAGAGCACAGAACAAATTTCCACTGCATTTGCCCCGGCAAGAAGCATTTTCACTGCCGCTTCACCGGAATGAACCCCTGTTGATCCGGCAATATCAATACTTCGAACCTGGCTGGACACAATACCCACCCACCTCAGACTGTTCCTTATATCGGAAGGCAGGCTGAATACTTCAGAACTCCCCATACTCAGGTCATCAATATCGATATCCGGAGCATAGAAGCGGTTGAAAAGAACAACGCCACTAGCTTCCCGATAGTAAAGCTGACTTACGAGATAGTTAAGGTTCGTGAAATTCTGACCAAGTTTAATAATGACCGGAATACTGATCCTTTTCTTAATGCCTGTGAGCAGATCAAAATAGATCTGTTCGTATTGCACCGGGTCTTTTTCACGGTTGACAGGCAGGAAGTAAACGTTCAGTTCAAGAGCGTCGGCTCCGGCTTCCTCAATCTTTACGGCAAAATCCATCCACTCACTGGCTGATATGCAATTAATACTGGCAATGACAGGCATATGAACTGCCCTTTTCGCATCCTTTATGAGCTGCAAATATTCAGAGAGTGTATTTTCCCTTGTATACCTTTTCACATAATCAAGTGCTTCAGGATAGTCGGTCTTTTGAAGCAAGTCTCCGGTTTCAAAATTGATCTGCTCTTCGAAGAGTGACTTCAGCACAACTGCACCTGCTCCCAGGGTATCGAGTGTCCGAATGCGTTCGAGGGAAGATGTAATCCCGGAACTGCTGATGATAAACGGATTTCTGAGTTTCAAACCCGCAAAAGTTGTATTCAGGTTGGCCATATATGGACTTTTTAGTAAAACCAATACTATCTTTCACCAAAGATCAGGCTACCGATGCGTAGCATGTTCGATCCTTCTTCAACGGCTAACTGGTAGTCGTTGGACATGCCCATGGATATCCATTTAAAATGAAGTTTATCGGTAAACCATGCTGATTGTATTTGATCAAAAAGCTGTTTCAGATGCCTGAACTCCTTCCTTACCTGGCTTTCATCTCTGGTAAATGTGGCCATTCCCATGAGGCCGCATAACCGGATATTTGTCAGCGTTGAATGTTTGACTGTACTGAAAAGGTTGTGCAGCTCCTCATCCGAAAACCCAAATTTATTTTCTTCCTCGGCAATATGCACCTGCAATAGACAATCTATGATCCTGCTTAGTTTCCGGCCTTCATTATCAATCACTTTAAGGAGTTTCAGGCTGTCGACAGCATGGATAAGATGAACAAAAGGTGCAATATATTTGACTTTGTTAGATTGGAGATGGCCGATCATATGCCATTCAACATCTTCGGGCAGCTCACCCGCCTTATACACAAGTTCCTGAACCTTGTTTTCACCAAACACTCTGTGCCCGCTATCATAGAGCGCCCTGATATCTGAAACAGACTTTGTCTTTGAGACTGCGATGAGTTTAACATCTTCAGACAACTCTGTTTTCAGATGTTTGATATTTTCGACAAGATTTATCACTTCCTTTTTTATGTTCAAAATTAAAAAAATATCTCATACTATCGTTGCCCCGGCTTGGAAGACATATTTTTCAATCTATGGTTCCCTAAAGAAAAATAAAATGCCTATTATTGCAAGCATTTTAAATGTTACGTAACATGAAAATCACGGTAGTCGGAGCTGGAAATGTAGGTGCCACAGCAGCCAACATTCTGGCAGAAAAGGAAATAGGGAACAAGATCGTATTGCTTGATGTGGTCAAGGGTCTGGCAGAGGGTAAATCGCTTGATATTATGCAGATGGCACCATTGGCGCTATTTGATACGAGAACATCCGGTGTAACCGATGACTATGAAGCCACGGCCGGGTCGTCAATTGTAATCATCACTTCCGGCCTGGCTCGTAAACCGGGGATGAACCGGGAGGATCTTCTCTCTACCAATGCCCGTATCGTCAAGAATGTTACTGAAAATATTATCAGATATTCGCCCGACGCGATCCTGATCGTGGTATCGAACCCTCTCGACGCGATGTCGTATGTGGCATATAAAACCGCCGGTATTTCACCTGAACGCGTTATCGGCATGGCAGGATTGCTCGATACAGCCAGATACCGGGCCTTCCTGGCAGAAGCTCTTGACTCATCTGTGAAAGACATTCAGGCCATCACGCTGGGCGGACATGGTGACGATATGGTACCCCTGATGAAGTATACCACTCTCAGTGGTGTACCCATCACTCAACTTCTGCCGAAAGAACGTATAGAGGAAATCATGAACCGAACACGCAAGGGAGGCGGTGAATTGGTGAACCTGATGGGTAAATCGGCCTGGTATGCACCGGGTTATGCAACTGCCCGAATGGCGGAGGCGATCGTCAGGAATCAGAAAAGATACTTTCCCTGCAGTGCATTCCTGAACGGGGAATATGGCTTGTACGATATGTATTTCGGCGTGCCGGTAAAACTTGGTAAAAATGGTATTGAAGACATCCTTGAGATTGAACTGGATGATGACGAACGAAAGCTTGTGGAGATTTCGGCAAATAGTGTGAGAGAGAATATTGATTTTTTAAAGGGATTGGATCTTTGGTAGGGAGTTGGGGAGTTATGGAGTTATGAAGTTAGGGAGTTAGGGAGTTAGGGAGTTAGGAAGTGAGAGGTAATGTGATAATTCTAAAATCACTCTTCAATTCACCAAACTTCGTCCGCCGTAGCTTTTGCGAAGGTGGATCACCAAACCGCGTCCGCCGGAACTTCAGTGAAGGTGGATCACCAAACCGCGTCCGCCGGAACTTCAGTGAAGGTGGATCACCAAATTAAAAGCGATGGAGTGAGAGATGTCCATTTTACCACTCTTCAATTCACCAAACTTCGTCCGCCGTAGCTTTTGCGAAGGTGGATCACCAAACCGCGTCCGCCGGAACTTCAGTGAAGGTGGATCACCAAATTAAAAGCGATGGAGTGAGAGATGTCCATTTTACCACTCTTCAATTCACCAAATCACCAATTCACCAAATCACCAAATAAAAAGTGAGGAGATGTTCTTATTTTTCCGGAATTTTTCTATCTGACAAAAACTCTCTGTTTAAGGTATGCAAAAACAGAAGCAACATCTAAACTCCACCTCTGAAAGTTAATACCTGTCAACCATGAAAAAAAAACGTATAATTCTGAAAAAAGGTAAGACCGGAAATCCTGACAGAACCAAACTTATCATATTTGGTCTGTTATTAATTGTCCTTTCCCAGGGATGCCGCAACAGCGCATGGCAACCATTGTTTAACGGGAAGACGCTCCCCCCCTTTCATCACTATCTGGGCCGTCCTGATCCATCGGTTGATGTACCCGGATTGAAGCGTGACAGTGCCGGTAACTACCTTGAAAGTCCCGGCTGGTCAGATCCTCTCAATGTTTTCTCAGTAACTATGCTTGACGGAGAACCCGTCATCCGAATATCCGGACAGATCATAGGTGGTCTCGTACTCGCCGACAGCCTGTCGAATTATGAATTAAAATTAAAATTCAAATGGGGGGAGAAAAAATGGGAATGGATGGAGGGACGTCCCAAAGATGGGGGAATTCTATATCACCAGGGAAATGGGGTTAGACATGAATTTCAGATTCATGAGGGAGATGTGGGAAGTTACTGGTCCAGAAAAACCATCGTAGACATACCGTCAAGATGGTCGCATGATATTCCTGAGGCCATCAAAACTGCCAAACCTTATCTCGAACCTCTTGTAAGCACACTAAACGATTCCATGCTTATCTTTGATATGGAAGGATCATACCACCATTTTAACGGCGATGGTGGACCAAAAGACTGGCAAATCGTAATTGCACATCCCTACAATGAAAATCCTCCCGGAGAGTGGAATACACTTGAGCTTATTTGCTGGAATAATCATGCTGTTCATATGGTCAACGGCAAAGTAAACCTGGTTGTACTTAATAGTTTCAGCAACCAGAGCGGTAAGCCTATGCCGGTCATTTCCGGACGTCTGGTCCTGCAATCGGAAGGTGCTGAACTGTACTTTAAAGATATTAAGGTGAAACAACTATCAAAGATTCCAGAGGTACTAAGGAAGTACCTTAAGTAAATGGATAACAAAGTAAGACCAAAATTGAACAGATCTCAATTCAGGCAATATTTACGGTATTCATAGAACCAAAAATTCCTGTGCCTAACTAATATTATCCAAGAGAATGGATAACCAGACCACTGCGTAGTTTTGGTTCGAACCAGGTCGTTTTTGGAGGCATGATATTTCCGGTGTCGGCAATCCTCATGAGCTGTTCCATGGAAACGGGATACAGGGCAAAGGCTGCGCGCATTTCACCGGAATCGACGCGTCTTTTCAGTTCTTCCAGTCCCCTGATCCCGCCAACAAAATCGATCCGTTTTGAGTTCCGGAGATCGGTGATTTCGAGAATGGGCTCGAGTACCTGGGTTGAGAGAATCGTAACATCTAATCCCCGTATCGGATCGTTATCGTCATAGGTCCCTTCCCTCGATGTGAGCGAGTACCATTTTTCATTCAGATACATGGAGAAATTATGGACCCTATCGGGCTTGTAGATATCTTCCCCTTTCAGCTCGATATCAAAACTGTCGCTGAGCATGGAAAGAAATTCAGACTTGGAATAACCATTGACGTCCTTCACCAGCCTGTTGTAATCGATTATTGTTAGTTGGCTGGCAGGAAAATGGACGGCCAGGAAAAAATTGTATTCTTCGTTTCCCTGGTGATCCGGATTATTCTGTTTCCTTTCATTTCCAACCAGTGCAGCAGCTGCCGTACGATGGTGTCCATCGGCGACATAGGTTTCAGGAATTTCCTTTTCAAAAATTTCGGTTATTCTGGCAATGGTTTGATCATCAGAGATCACCCAAAAATGATGGCCAACACCATCCGGTGTAGTAAAGTCGTATTCCGGTTCAGCTTTTACCGCTTCTGCGACGATCCTGTCGAGCTCCGGATGATCGGGGTAAGCGAAAAAAACGGGTTCGGCATTGAAATTTGTTACCCGGATGTGGTTCATCCGGTCCTCTTCCTTGTCGGGACGTGTTAATTCGTGCTTCTTAATGACGTTAATCAAATAGTCATCCACGGCAGCGCAACCGACAATACCATACTGAGTATTCCCGAACATAGTTTGTGCATAGATATAAAGTTTATCCTTTTCATCCTGGACAAACATCCCGTCACTGATAAGCTTTTCAAGATTCTCCCTTCCCTTGTTATATACTACATCTGAATGCAAATCGATATCTTCCGGAAGGTCAACTTCCGGTTTTACCACATGAAGAAATGAAAAGGGATTCTCCATTACTTCTTCGCGAGCTTCGTCCGAATTTAACACATCGTAGGGTCTTGAAGCTACCATGTCGACATGATCCTTCAGAGGCCTGAAACCTTTAAACGCTTTAAGTATTGCCATTTAACTACGTCATTTTTATGCAGCAGGAACAATCATCCACGCTACTGATTATTACATTAAGAAAAGTGTTCCGGGGACTTTTGGATACTGAAGTAAAACGTTTACCCGGTCCCCTCAGTTTACCTTAAATGTTATATCCCCTTTATCAAAGAAAGCAATGATCTGTTTTGCAGCGGCTACGCCCGCATTCAGGTTAGCCTCTGCAGTTTGTGCCCCCATTTTTTTCGTGGTGAAAAAATATCTTCCTTCATAAGATGCCTTTATCTCATCTGCGCAACCGGGGGCAATATCTGAGATATAACGAAAGTCAGTGCGTTTAGCAAAAATATTCAGGAGAGAAGCTTCATGAATAACTTCTTTCCTCGCTGTATTTATAAGTGTGGCACCTTCAGGCATTAGATTTAACAGGTCGAAATTTATGGATTCTTTTGTAACATTATTGGCGGGAATATGCAAAGAAATGTACTGGCATTTGCCGTAGAGTTCTTCCACCGAACTCACCCAGTTCACGCCGTCCTTTTCGATAACAGAACGGTCGATGAAAGGATCAAAGGCATATACATTCATGCCAAATCCTTTTGCTATTGCCCCAACCAGCCGTCCAACATAGCCATATGCATGAATTCCTATGTTTTTACCTCTCAGTTCGGTACCGGTTGCGCCACTGAAACCACCCCGATTAAGGTAGATCATCATTCCAAAGGCCAGTTCAGCAACTGCATTTGAATTCTGTCCCGGTGTATTCATGACAACGACGTTCTTTGCGCTGGCTGCAGCCAGGTCAACATTGTCATATCCGGCACCTGCACGAATAACAATTTTCAGTTTTCCGGCTGCATTGATGACATCACTGTCAACAATGTCACTCCTGATGATAAGAGCATCAACATCCTTCACTGCATCAATAAGTATACTTTGTTCAGTGTATTTCTCAAGCAACAGACATTCATTTCCGGATCCTTCCACAATATCCCTGATGGCTTTCACAGCACTCTTTGAAAAAGGTTTAGATGTAGCAATTAATATTTTTTTCATTGGTAAATGGTTTAAATTTCCCTATTAAGTCCGGAAAGGGGTTATAATTTTTTTTCGAATTCCTTCATGGTATCAACAAGTGCCTGTACACTACTGAGTGGCATAGCATTGTAAATGGATGCCCGGAACCCCCCTACCGACCTGTGACCTTTTATTCCAACCATACCGCGAGCGGTGGCAAATTCCAGAAATGCAGCTTCCTTCTCCTTAAAATTGTCCGTCATCACAAAACAAACATTCATGATAGACCGGTCCACTTCATTGGTAACCGTACCCTGGAAAAGATTGTTCCTATCGATCTCACCGTACAAAAGATCCGCCTTTTGAAGATTAACTTTGTGCATTGCGCTCAGCCCGCCTTGTTGTTTGTACCATTTGAGGGTCTGCAGAGCAGCATAAATAGCAACACAGGGAGGAGTATTGAACATTGATTCCTGATCGATATGTGTTTGATAGTTAAGCATGGTCGGGATCTTTCTCTCCACTTTTCCGAGCGCTTCATTTTTAACGATCACAAAAGTCAATCCTGCCGGTGCCAGGTTTTTCTGTGCACCGCCATAGATGAGGTCATATTTTGACACATCCAGCGGTCTGCTGAAAATGTCGGATGACATGTCGGCTACCAGAGGAACGTTGACATCAAAGTCGGTTTTTATTTCTGTTCCGAAAATCGTGTTATTGGTTGTGATATGAAGGTAATCGGCATCGGAAGGAACTTTCCAGCCTGTTGGAATATGGTTGTAATTCTCAGGTTTGGATGAGGCAACTACGTCAACCTCACCAAATATTTTAGCCTCCTTGATGGCCTTGGATGCCCATGAACCGGTATCGAGGTAAGCGGCCTTACTATTCATCAGGTTGTAGGGAACCATACAGAACTGCATACTGGCTCCTCCCTGTAGGAAAAGGACGGAATAACCTTCGGGAATGGAGAGAAGTTCTTTAAAAAGATTGATAGCATCCTCGGTAATCTTCACAAAGTCCTTGCTGCGGTGTGATATCTCCAACAGGGAAAGGCCTGATTCATTCAGATCGAGAATGGCGTTGGCAGTATTTTCGATGGTAAACTTTGACAAAATAGACGGTCCCGCATAGAAATTATGTTTTTTCATGATCTGAGTGTTTTGGTTAGATTGCTTTAAAAATTCAGTTAAAATTAGAAAATTAATTACGATTGTTAACACCAAAACCGGCAATCGTTAATAAATTGTATTCAATTGTTAATTAATTCACAATAATCTTTTCAGTGAAGGAAGGCGGATAAGGTAATTATTTTCAAGAACAGGGATAACATCCGTAAGATCGATGGTATGACAATATTCAATAACATCGTCGAGCATGTTTAATTTCAGTCTGTGTCGCTGTGCTGCCTTTTCAACATAACCTACCAGGTCATCTTTGGCAAGGGTCCACAAATCCTGTGCGGCAAGGGATGAATCACAAATGGTCTGATAATCACCACGGGATAGCAGCCTGTCTGCCACCGCACCGGCGAAAAGGGTATCTTCCAGATTGAATTTACTCTTCCAACCGGCACATAGGATGAGAACATCACGGTTAGAACTGATGAGATGATCGACGACAGATGTCAGGTTTAGAAATGAGCCTACGATGACCTGATGGCTGGAAGACGCAAGCTGAATCGCCTGTGTGCCATTGGTTGTACTGTAGACTATCTGCCTGCCCTTTACCATTTCCGCAGTAAAATTGAACGGTGAGTTCCCGAAATCCGCAAAATCCTTCACGATACCATCACGTTCGGCGGCGACCATGAATCCCATGTCTTTCATCGCCTTTGCTTCTTCCAGTGTGCCAACAGGAATAATTCGTTCCACACCATTCATAAATGCAGTGCAAATGGCTGAAGATGCCCTGAGGATATCGACAACGACGGTTACTGCTCCGGGGTTTTCAAAAAAGCCATAAAGTGCAGGTGAGAAACAAACCTCAACCTTGTTCATTTTTTCCATTCGTCCACGCTCTATTCTGGTTTGATGAAGGGCGGGCGGACGACTCTTGCCCGCATTGCTCTGTTCCTGACTTGTATTGTAAGCTCAGTACCTTCTGTATTGAAAGGAAACCTGACATAGCCCATACCGATACCTTTTTTCAAAACGGGTGACATGGTCCCTGAGGTAACTTCTCCGATATCCTCACCATGCAGGCTGGTGATGCGGTAGTGCTGACGCGGTATTGCCCGGTCGATCATTTCAAGGCCTACAAGTTTCCGTGCAGTACCATCTTCCTTCTGTGTAAGTAGCAACTCCCTGTCGATGAACATATTGTTATCAGTAAATTTTGTGATCCAGCCCAGACCGGCCTCTATGGGTGAAGTTGTATCATCAATATCGTTACCATAGAGGCAGAATCCCATTTCCAGTCTCAATGTGTCCCGAGCTGCAAGTCCTATAGGTTTAATGCCCATAGCTTTTCCGGCTTTCATGATAATTTCCCATAATTCCGGTCCGTTGTCGTTATGGAAATAGAGTTCGAAGCCTCCGCCACCAGTATAGCCTGTGTTGGAAATAATAATATCGTTAAGACCTGCTAAGGTGCCCGTAATGAATGAATAATATCCGATATTGTTAAGATCCGTTTCTGCGATTTTTTGAAGAATGGCAGACGCCCTGGGACCCTGGATGGCAAGTTGTGAAATGTGATCCGATGCATTTTCAAGTTCTGCACCTGTATCATTACTTTGATTCAGCCAATTCCAGTCTTTGTCTACATTGGAAGCATTTACGACGAGAAGATACTTTTCTTTTTCATACATATAAACGAGTAAATCATCCACAATTCCGCCCTCTCCGTTTGGAAAACATGAATACTGGACCTTGCCGGGCACAAGCCTATCAACATCATTAGATGTTACTTTCTGTACGAAATCCCTTGCATTTTTACCCTTGACCCATATCTCACCCATATGAGATACATCAAAAAGTCCGGCCTTTTCCCTAACCGTCATGTGTTCGTCAATCACTCCGGAATACTCGACTGGCATTTCAAAACCGGCAAATTCGACAAGTCTTGCACCTGCACGTCTGTGCATTTCATAGAAAACAGTACGTTTCATTCGTATTGGCTGTTAGAGATTGTTTACATGTGATTATTCACCGCGACAAAAGTATGATTTTTTGATGGAATTAATGTTGTTAAAAAGCACACAGCTTCCCGATATTACCGTAAGGAGTGAAATTATTTCTTTGTCTGATATAATCTCTGCCTCAGCAAATAATCCACCATTTCTTCATACATGCTCATCTGCATGTCGATTATGGAATCAAAGCTGATCACAGGGGTTGATATATTTTCATTCACTGAACCATGGGAACATTCGAAAGTGAACGACATAGTACCTGACACCTGGTTTAAAGCACTGACCAGGTTGAAGGAATTATGAGGCGGAAAGTTCTTATCGTCGATCGATGGCTCCCAAATCTCTTTCGGTGCGTAATTGGGAAGGCCAAGCGCTTTGAACCGGTTATTGAGTTGCAATGCCAGTTCATGCACTCGCTCTTTCATAAAGAAAGGTACATAAGCTGGCTGAAGGATGATCGACCTGTTTTCATGTGAATGAAGGCAAACTGTCATGTCAGGCGCCTCAGAGCGGGCAATGTTCATCAGAGCTTCGGTTTCCTCAGCCATCGGGGCAAAGAAATCATCGTGCATGATATTTACGCCATTATCATTGAAATAACTTCCCAGGATACCGACGTCTCCTTTCATGGGATGGACGGATTTTGCCAGTGGCCATCCCCATGAACTACCATCTTTCCTTGTACCCTGTCCGTATTTTGTCATAATCGCAGTAGGCAGGCCAAGAAAACTGTCGTATGGACATCGTTGCCGTCCATCAGGATTTGCGCAGGGTACAATGATCACGCGACATTGATCAAGTTTCCGCTGCAACGCGGACCAGTCTTTTCCCCTGAAATCACTGCCTGTCTCAAGTACATGGATAAGGTTTAGGAGTCCGGCAATCCCTTCAACTTCCTGACCGTGCACCGGACCAAGAAAAAAGATGACCGGTTTCGTTGTCTCATTTTTGTCAGCGTAAAATGCAGGGTTGCCGGCACCAACAGCTGAATTATAATTGGCCTGCGTATGCATGTCATCTTTTTGTCCGTAATATACTGCATAAACAGGCAAGCCGCCCGGTGAGGTGGCAATGATCACATCCTTCCCTTTTTTAAGATCGTGGATTCCGGCATCGATATCGGAAAGCCTGGACCTGAAAAATTCAGGGATGTCTGTCCTGTTTGCGGGATCACCGGCTTCCGGTTTCACCTGGGCGGAAACCTCAAGGTGAGGCTGCATAGCAGTCAGGAGTATGAGAACTGATAGAGCCGGATTTAACCAGCCAAATAGGTGTCGTAAGATACCTGGGTTCTTCTGGAAGATTAATTTTTTTATCATTGGTACATCATTTTTTGCAACGTGATACAAAATTGCCATAAAAGTACTGAAGGCAAAAGTGTAAAACCAGATCAAAGACGGATTTTTTAGGGAAAGAATTAGATCACCGCGAGCAATGTGCCGTATTCACAGGTGAAGGGGTACAAAAATACAAGATTGGCCGGGCAGATAAAAAAATTGCATAACCGTGCAATGCCGGTCATGCAATTTCCATGTAGAATATTTTGTGGCTCTATTTGCCGATTACCTTAAATTCAACCCGCCTGTTCTTCTCACGACCTTCGGTAGTATTGTTCGGGGCAATGGGCTGATTGAAAGCATAGCCTTTAGATTCCAGCCTTGAAGCATCAATACCTTTGGAAATAAGGTAGTCGACCACCGCTTTGGCTCTTTCTTCCGAGAGTTTCGTATTGTACTTTAATGAGCCGATATTATCGGTATGACCGGATATTTCAAGTCGAACCGACTCATTATTTTCCAAAAACTTGACAACCTGGTTAAGCTGGTCGAACGATTCGGGTTTCAACGTAGCTTTGTTGGTTTCAAAATAAATATTCTCAAGTACGACTTTTGTCCCAATCTGCAGTTTTTCAAGGTAGAAGTCTTTTACTGTTGGTTCATCCGGACTTGCTCCGGTCATATTTACTGCGTCAAGAAAGAACAGGTAATCTTTTGCTAAGATCTCTATGCCGTAATTTTTTGGTTCGTAAAACCTGACCCTGTAAGTTCCACTGTCGGCTGAGATAGATGTAGCCACAACCTGGGACCGGGAAACATCGATGAATTCAAGTTTTGCAAGCACAGGTTCATTTGTTTCCTTATCAAGAATACGCCCGGTAAGGTAGTAGAAGGAATCGATATGAACGGGTTGGGGCATAGAAAAGAATCCCGTTTTCAATGTATCTTCAAGGCCGGCGATCAGAATATCCTGATTGCTGAGCAGAAGTTCTTTTTCAGATCCAAGAAAAGTCACCTTGTAAATATCTTTAGCACCGCGACCTCCTTCCCTGATCGTGGTATAATATCCGTATTTTCCATTAACCGACTCACTGAAAAAGAGATCATCATCGGGAGTATTAACAGGGTAGCCAATATTTTCAGGATCTGACCATGTGCCATCATTAAGCTTTACAGTATGGAAAATATCAAATCCGCCCATTGAATTATGGCCTTTAGAGGAAAACCATAGTTCATTTCCTGCTGTATTCAGAAAGATACCTTCCTCATCGTACTTGGTATTCAGCAAGCTGCCGATTCCATGGGGTGACTGCCAGCGGCCTTTTTCGTTCTTCACTGTGTAGAGGATATCCTTGCCACCCTGAGTAAGATCTTCATTGGACGAAATAAAGTACATCGTATCACCGGAAGCAGTAAAACAGACAGATCCTTCAGTTTGCTTGCTGTTTATTTTCCGCGACATTGATTTGGGTTTTTTCCATTCCCCTGTTTTTGGACTGAAGCGGCTTTCATAAATATCACCGCCATTTTCTGCTCCCCTGTACACATACATTGCATTACCATCAGGAGAAATCCCGAGAATGGCATCATTATGTTTTGTGTTTATCTTTTTTGAAAGAGGTACTGCGCCCTGCCAGCCACCCTGTCCGAGACGGCAGCTATAGATATTTTCAAAAAATTTATTATCGTATGGATTGCGCTTCGCCTTTTCATTGAACTGCCGTCGTGAGGTCAGGTAGAGTGTTGAATCATGATCGGCAAATACCGGTAGATAGTCATCAAGCTTGGAATTCACACTGTCACCCAGGTTAGTAATGATCACACGTTTAGGATTTTCGACGATAGATTTACCGTTTTCGCATTCTCCAATAAACTTGTCGACCGTCACCACCCGATCAACTTCACCAAGGCCGGTATAAATCTCACGGGCAGCCAGATAGTGTTCTTTAGCTTTGTTGAAGTCAAGTACAAGATGATAGGCCCGTCCAAGGTAAAAATGGATATCCGGACTGATATCCGGATTTGTGTCAAAGGCTTTCCTTAGGTAGTTCAAGGCTTCGTATTTATCATCAGTATACAGGTAGCACACACCGATTCTGTAATTCAGAACATTATTTTCACTGTTATACTGATGGGCGAAAAGGTAATGATCTCTTGCCAGGGCGTAGGTTCCTGGCCCTGCTTTAAAATAGTCATTCGCAAGTTTTACGCTTTTCCAGGCTTCATTAAATCCTTCTTCCTGATCAGTTTTGAATTCACTTTTTCTGATTTTCAGATCGTCCGGGGCGACCTGTGCCTCTGCATTGCACAAAAAAAGGACCGTCAGGATCAGAATACTAACTAAGCGAAATTTCATTTTGAATCGTTTTGAGTTCATTTGCATTCCTTAACATAATCTGATGCCACAACGATCCCGAGTTCAAGGGCTTTGGACCAGTCATTGCAGGCACCTTCAAGATCGCCGGTTAATTCCTTTACAAGACCACGGTTCAGGTAAGCACGGGCAAATTCAGGATCATCAGTGATCACTTTATTGAAAATATCCACAGCTGCAGTATAATCCTGCTGTTTAGCAAGCACGTCTCCCTTATTATTCAATGCCGGGATATAGTTTTCATTGATGAGAATGGCCTGGTCAAAATCCTGCAGGGCTGCATCCATGTCTCCAAGGAAATATTCAGCGCTTCCGCGATTGTTGTAAGCGACGGAAAATTCAGGATCAAGGTTGAGCGCTACAGTGTAATCCTCAATGGCTCCGTTGTAATCGCCGAGAATGATCTTTACGCTTCCCATATTATTAAAAGCCACTGGGAAATTATGCTTGTAGTTGGTTGCCATCCTGTAATCATAAAGGGCTCCCTGCAAATCACCAAGTTGGCGTTTGGCAGTACCGCGATTGTGATACGCCAATGCGTAATCCGTTTTACTGTTAATAGCCTCCGTAAGATCAGCAACGGCACCGCTATAGTCATCGTTTTCCAATTTATATAATCCCCGGAAATACCAGGCTTGAGCCTCTTTGTATCCTTTTTCAATTGCTGCATTAAAATTAGTAAGAACTTCCTCATCAGCCGTGTTGTTAAACGTAAGATAGGCGATGTAAAAGAAGGGTTCTCCCAGGGATGGATCTTTTGCTGCCAGAAGCCTGAAATCATGCAACGCCCCCTTTATATTTCCGGTTTCAACATTAGCTTTCGCCCTTGCGCTTAGGGCAGTCAAAAAAGTGCTGTCCAAATCGAGGCTGGCATCGAGGTAGGTTATTGCTGGCTCAAAGTTACCTTCAGAAATATATAATACTGCCTGATTATAAGCTTTTTTGGCTTCCTTCTGATTTTTGTCTGGTAACTGGGCGATGGCAAGAACTGCGGGAAAGAGAAGTATATTAAACAGCAGGGCAATTCTTTTCATGATCCTTGAGTTATTACATTTAACACTGTATACGCAGAGTGGAAAGGAAAGTTATTGATGTAAATAAAAGATTTTTAATTCTATTTTTGAAAAAATAGTTTTACTTTTAATGAACAGGCATTTGAAAGCTTTATTTGATAACTTTCACGGAATTTACTTTCTTTGCCTACAAACAAAGTGGAGATGAAAGATGAAAACAGATCTGAGTTATTTAAAATCAATGAGTGGTGATAACCAGGAACTGATATATGAAATGATCGGGATCTTTACCGAACAGGTAGATGAGATCAGTAGTGAGATGCAAAGGCTCCTCAACGAGAAGGAATATGAGTCCCTTGGTAAACTAGCCCATAAAGCCAAATCATCTGTAGCTATTATGGGTATGGACTTACTTTCGGGTAAGTTGAAAGAACTTGAGCTTCTGACGCGTAACTGTCAGCACCCGGAAAGGTACCAGGATTATATTGACCTGTTCAAATCAGACTGCAGTGAGGCTGTTAAAGAACTTACATCGTATAAAAAATTAATCGCTGAACAATAATAACTGCAGACTATGCTGAGTAAAGAAACCATTGATGGCGTTCTTGTTGTCTCCTTTAAAAATGTTAACCGGTTCAATGCATTGATTACCGAACCGGTTAAAGAAGAGATAAAGTCCTATTTCACTGCGCCAAACACCAAGCTTATTCTCGATCTTGGAGGAATTACCTTTATCGACAGTTCCGGATTCGGCACGTTTTTATCTATCATGAAAACAGCCAACAACAATTTCGGATTTTTTAAGATCTGCAACATATCGGAAGAAGTCATGGAATTGTTCAAGCTCCTTCAGTTGCACAATGTATTTGAAATTTACAATACCAAGGAAGACGCTCTGAAGAGTTTTGAGCGTTGATTCCTTCATACTATCTGCACTCCACCTTTCTGCCTGGGACTCAGTTGGAAAATATGAGATCACCATCCTTTACGTCAACGACGATAGGATTTTCCCGATTTACAGCATCGGCCAGTATCTTCTTTGAGAGTTCATTCACCAGATATTTCTGCAGCATCCTTTTCACGGGACGGGCACCATATTTCGGATCAAAGCCTTTTTCAGCGATCCATTCAATGGCTGCACTTTTTATCCTCAAGTCAATTCCATTCTGAATCATCATTCTTCGAATCTGGTCGAACTGAAGTTCAACGATCTTTTTGATTTGTGACTCATCCAGGGGGCGGAACATAATGATCTCATCAATCCTGTTAAGAAATTCGGGGCGAATGGTCTGTTTTAATAGATCGAGGACCTGTCTTCTTGTATCCTCAAATACCTGTTCCCTGTCCTGCCCATTCATTACTGCAAGATTTTCGCTAATGATGGATGAGCCCAGGTTTGATGTCATGATAATAATGGTGTTCCTGAAATTCACTGTTCTGCCTTTATTATCGGTGAGACGGCCATCATCGAGCACCTGAAGAAGAATATTAAAGACGTCGGGGTGTGCTTTTTCAATCTCATCGAGAAGTACCACCGAATATGGTTTTCTCCGAACTGCTTCAGTCAGCTGTCCTCCTTCATCGTAGCCCACATATCCTGGAGGTGCACCAATAAGTCTTGAAACGGAATGTCTTTCCTGGTATTCCGACATATCAATGCGGGTCATAAGGCTTTCATCATTGAACAGAAATTCAGCCAGTGCGCGTGCAAGTTCCGTTTTGCCAACTCCTGTTGTCCCAAGGAAGATGAAAGATCCGATTGGCTTTTTCAAATCCTGAAGACCTGCCCTGCTCCTCCGAACTGCATCAGCCACAGCAGATATGGCTTCATCCTGTCCTACTACTCGTTTATGCAGTTCATCTTCGAGGTGTAAAAGCTTGACTTTCTCACTTTGTAACATTTTACTTACGGGTATCCCGGTCCAGCGGGAAACAATTTCTGCAATATCCTCTTCGCCGATCTCTTCCTTCATCAATGCCAAATCTTTTTGTTCTTCTCTGAGTTGTGTATTCAGTTCTTCAATCTTTCTCTCTGAATCTTTGATCAGACCATAGCGAATCTCGGCAACCCTGCCATATTCACCCTTTCTTTCCGCATCGTTGGCCTCGATTTTATATTTCTCAGTAAGTTCCTTCTCTTTTTGGATATTTTCTATTATTCCTTTTTCCGTCTGCCATTTAGCCCTAAGTTTATTTCTCTCTTCGGTCATATTGGCCACTTCCTTACTGATTTCATTTTCCCTGTTTGATTTTCCGTCCCGCTTAATCGCTTCTTTCTCGATCTCGAGCTGTTTGATTTTTCTTTCAATTTCGTCGATCTCTTCGGGCACGCTGTTCATTTCGAGTCTGAGCTTTGCAGCAGCCTCATCAATCAGGTCGATGGCTTTATCAGGAAGAAACCGTTCAGTGATATAACGTTTCGACAATTCAGCAGCAGCAATGAGTGCTTCATCTTTAATCCTTACCTTGTGGTGGTTCTCATAGCGTTCCTTCAGTCCTCTAAGAATGGAGATGGTGCTGAAGATGTCGGGTTCGTCCACCATTACGATCTGGAACCTCCTTTCGAGTGCCTTATCCTTCTCAAAATATTTCTGGTATTCCGATAATGTAGTGGCTCCTATTGCCCTCAATTCACCGCGGGCAAGTGCGGGCTTGAGTATGTTGGCCGCATCCATGGCGCCTTCACTTTTACCTGCACCGACCAAGGTATGAATCTCATCAATGAAAAGAATGATATCGCCTTCCGACGCTATCACCTCTTTGACTACGGCTTTGAGCCTTTCTTCAAATTCCCCTTTATATTTGGCCCCGGCGATCAGTGCTCCCATATCAAGTGAGAATACCTTTTTGTCTTTCAGGTTTTCAGGCACATCACCATCTACAATCCGGTGTGCCAGGCCTTCAGCGATGGCAGTTTTTCCAGTTCCCGGCTCTCCAATAAGAATGGGGTTATTTTTTGTCCGCCTGGAAAGGATTTGCAGTATCCTCCTGATTTCGTCATCGCGGCCGATCACGGGGTCGAGTTTTCCTTTAGCGGCCTGATCGTTCAGGTTGATTGCAAAGCGGTTCAGCGCGTTGTAGGTATCTTCAGCGCTCTGTGAATCGACTTTAGAGCCTTTACGCAGTTCAAGGATTATCTCCTTCATTTGCTTCTCATGCATTCCACTGTCCTTCATCACCTGTGAGACATTGTCACCTGCCGACAGCAGGCCAAGGAAGAGGTGTTCGAGAGATACATACTGATCACCCATTGTTTTGGCTTCGCTTTCGGCCTTTTGCAATGCTTTGGACGAAGCACTCGACAAATACTGGTCACCTCCGGATACTTTCGGATAAGCCTCCACGATCCGGTCGATTACATTTTCGAAAACAGTCTTTTTAATCCCGAATTTTCCAAGGATAAAGCTAGTTACAGATTCACCGGTTGAGAGTACGGCTTTCAGCAGATGACCGGTTTCGACAGCCTGCTGAGTATACCCTGCAGCAATTGTAAATGCCTGCTGCAAAGCTTCCTGAGCTTTTATTGTTAGATTGTTAACATTCATTTTTACTATCCTCCTGTATTACAAATTAGATTGCTTTCAAATCTGTTGCCATAGTAGTTTTCAGTGAAATATTCTGACAAGATGACATGCGTTTCGAAAGGAATGCAGACAGAAGGAATTGGGGGATGATGGGACTTCACATGCGGGCACAGAAAGGGGAATTTGTTATTCGAAGATGTTTTGTGTTTAGAGGGGCCCCACCCCCGCCTTCCAACACGCCGCCCCTTAATAGCTTTCACCCCCCAAATATCAGCCTCCCGTTTCAGCCTTTTTGATAAAAACTTATCAACACACCTGAATGGGTGATGATTATTTTTATGAATGAAGCAATTAAGGTGAAAATGCAACACCACTGCATTAATAATTCACTACTAGAACAGTCAGAAAAACAAATCTTCTTTCTATGGATCTGACGTTCCTAAACTATCGCAGATCAATAAGTCAACACCCTGAAAACCTAGATTATACACAATCTTTCCTACGAGTCCGCAGGCAGGCCACTTCCCCCTATGAATTATAACTCTTTTACTTCACCCCAATCCAGTGTCTCTTTTTCCGCCCTTGATATAAACCGGGAAATATCATAAGTTTATAGTTTTTGTACCTATTGGAATGAGACGATCTGGAAAGACAAAACTCTTAGCGGTCATTGTACTGGCATTTATGATTGTGAATGGCACGCACAGCCAGAATCCCGTCAAACAACTCCGTTTTCTCAAGCCAGATAAAAAATCAGTGACGGTCAGGTTTACATTCATTAATAATCTGATAATCCTCCCTGTGACTGTTAATGGTTCGGATACGATGAACTTCATTCTCGATACAGGTCTGACAACTTCGATAATCACCGAGTTGGGCTATCTGGACAGTGTGCAGCTTAATTATGCTCAGACAATGGAACTACATGGCCTGGGCTCCGGGGAAGCTTTAAGTGCCTTGCATTCTTTTGGTAACACCATTCAGATCAGAGGTATACAAGGGGAAAACCAGGACTTTTATGTCCTGCTTGAAAATGTCTTTCACCTTTCATCAAAGCTTGGCATGCAGATTAATGGTATCCTTGGGTATTCCGTCTTCGAAAATTTTATTGTCTCTGTAAATTACGACCATCGGACCATCACTTTTTCAGATCCCGATTATTTTTCATATGCAAAAGCTGAGAGGAAGTACACCAGCATACCCATCATCCTTCATGACACCAAGCCATATATCAATATGACGATCACAGACAGCACCGGCAAGGCTTTCGATGTCAAAATGCTGCTTGATACAGGTGCCAGCCATGCCCTCTGGCTCAATCCTGCTTCCCTTCCCGAAATGGTTATCCCGCAACAGCAGCAATATACATATCTTGGCAGTGGCCTGAATGGTGATATCCATGGTGTAGTAACCAGGATGAAGTCAATTGAAGTAGGTGGATTTGACCTCGACAATGTGATCGTTTCCTTTCCCGATTCCGTTTCGATCGCTCATGCAATTGCCCTGGATAAGAGGAATGGAAGTATAGGTTCCGAAATCCTGAAACGATTTAACTTCATTATTGATTATCCAAACCATCGCCTCAGCATTAAGAAAAACAGCAACTATAAAAATGCGTTTACTGAAAACCTGAGCGGGATGGAAGTTATTGCACCCATACCGGAATTACATACTTATCTGGTCGAGGAGGTCAGAGAAGGATCCCCAGCCGATAAAGCCGGGCTCAGAAAAGGTGATGTTTTGGAGTATATTGGTGGAGTTCCCGTCAAGAAACTTACACTCAATGAGATTTATCAGATCCTGCAATCCAGACCCGGCAGGAGAATTTCTATCGAATACCGCAGACAAGAATCTCATAAAAAGACAAAACTGACCCTTGAAAATTTCATCTGAACAACATACTTTCTAAGGAAAATAATTGAAGTCTTTTTTCTACTTTAAAATAAGCCAAAATAACTACGTACAATTTTTTCCGATATTTTTGCCGAATCTCTAGGTTTTATCGCTAGTACAGGATCATTTATCCTGAGGTGTAATAATGGATTAAAAAAACGCAGGGCATGGCTGGTCGGAAAGACTGTAACCATACCCATGGTATTTCTCGTATTGTATCTATGGACATCGTAGTTAACAGATCATGATGTCTTCATATCTGATTATTTGTTATATTCGGATATTCTAAAATAAGTATAGTACAGGATGCTTTACCTTAAAAAGGGTTTCGATGAGTGAACAGATTCTTAAGGCCTTAATGCAACTCTTCGCTATAATAGCGCGACCGGAGAGTAATGCAGAAGACCGTCGTACCATCGTCGAATCTTTCCTCAAACGCCAGCTGAATCTGGAACTGGTTACCGAATATCTTCGCATTTTTGATGAATATTACAAGACCCATCAGACAAAGCAAAAAGACAAGGATTCCAGACGAAGGCGTATTTCTGCCAATTCCGTCAGGGTTCTTAGGATCTGCACGGAAATAAACGAAGAACTGGCCCAGCCTCAGAAAATTATCGTGCTCATCCAGCTTCTTGAATTTGTGAAATCCGACAACGATGAGATCACAGAGCAGGAGATGGAATTCGTTACCACGGTTTCTGAAACCTTCAATATTGGTAGCAGTGAATTCTCCCAAATAAAGGATTTTGTCCTCTTTGCGTTCGACCAGCTTCCCAATTCCCAGGCAGTGCTAATCATTGACAGCAATGAATCTGAACCCTTCCTGGGTATCATGGTAAGGCATATGAAGGTCGACGATCTTCAGGGACAGATACGTGTACTGCATGTTTCCTCAGCCAATCTGTATTTCATCCGGTATATTGGTATGAATGAAATTTACATGAATGGCCAGCTTATTGAAAAAGAGAAAGTTTATGCTTTCAATACCGGCTCATCCATCAGGAATCAACAGATTGATCCTGTTTACTACAGCGATATTGTAAGCTGGTTCGCTGAAGACAAGATTAAATCGCGGATCGTTTTTGATGTTAGGAATGTTCACTATCGTTTTAAGTCTGGCAAGGTAGGACTCCACGATATCAGCTTCACGGAGCAGTCGGGGCGGCTGGTTGGAATCATGGGTGCCAGCGGTGCCGGGAAATCAACGCTTCTGAATGTTTTGAACGGCACATCAACGCCATCTTCCGGCTACGTGCACATCAATGGTATCAACATTCATGGGGACAGTCGGGAAATCGATGGCCTGATCGGTCATGTTTCACAGGATGACCTTCTTATTGAGGAACTTACAGTTTTTCAGAACCTGTATTACAATGCCAAACTTTGTTTCGACAATTATTCACAGGAACAGCTTAATGATGCGGTTGACCATGTACTCAGGAATCTGGGTTTAAATGAAATAAAAGATATTGAGGTGGGATCTCCCCTGAACAAGAAGATCAGCGGAGGTCAGAGGAAAAGGTTGAATATTGCCCTGGAACTTATCAGAGAACCAGCTGTGCTCTTCCTTGATGAGCCTACCTCGGGACTCTCAAGCCGTGATTCCGAAAATATCCTGGATCTGCTGAAAGAGCTTTCTCTGAAGGGAAAACTCGTTTTTGTTGTTATACATCAGCCATCTTCAGAGATCTTCAAAATGTTTGATCGACTTCTGATCCTGGATTCCGGTGGATACCTCATCTACAACGGTGATCCCGTCGATTCTATCATTTATTTTAAATCGAGGGTGCATCATGCCAACTGGAATGAAAGTGAATGTCACACTTGCGGAAACGTCAATCCCGAACAGATCTTTAATATTGTTGAAGCCTCTGTGATCGATGAGTATGGGAAACTGACGGATGTGAGAAAGATCTCTCCTGAAGAGTGGAGCCAGTATTACAAGGAAGGGCATATTGAAGAAGAGGTGCCCGAAGCCGATAAGAAAGACCTCCCTGCCATTTCATTCAGTATCCCCCGGAAATTTAAACAGTTCTCTGTATTTGTCACAAGAGACATTCTGAAGAAAGTCAGCGACCTTCAATATATGATCATCAACTTTCTTGAAGCTCCTTTTCTGGCTTTCCTTCTTGCCTACATTATCAGGTACTACAACGTAGATGTCGCCAACCATTTTGGTTATACACTCAGCGGAAACAGCAATCTGCCGGTATATATTTTCATGTCGGTTATTGTTGCCATTTTTATTGGTCTGACGGTAAGCGCCGAGGAAATTATTAAAGACAGGAAGATACTGAAAAGGGAGGCATTTTTGAACCTTAGCTGGTCGGGCTACCTCTTATCGAAAATTTTTGTATTGTTTGTTATTTCTGCGATTCAGGCCGCCCTTTTTATCGCTGTCGGAAACACCATTCTTGAGATCAGGGGCATGTATTTTGAGTATTGGCTTATTCTATTCAGTGCCTGGGCGAATGCGAACCTGATGGGTCTTGTCATATCCGACAGTTTCAAAACGGTGGTTACCATATACATTCTGATCCCGTTCCTGGTGATCCCTCAGATTGTGCTGAGCGGTATAATTGTGAAGTACGAGAAGCTGAATCCGAATATTTCAAGTCCTGAATCCATCCCCTTATACGGTGAAGTGATGTCAGCCAGATGGGCATACGAAGCCCTTGCTACATATCAGTTTATAGAGAATGACTATCAGCAGAGATACTATTCTAAGGATAAGCTCATCAGCAATGCCAGTTTTAAAGATAATTTTCTTTTGAATGACCTCGTGAATAAGGTCCGATTTTCAAGCAAAAATCTCGAAATTCCGGAACAGCGGGAACATATCACCTATATTCTTGATTTGCTTAGATCAGAAATCAAAAAAGAATTCATCTACCGACAGAGGCTAAGCCAGGAAGAGAAGGGAATTCCCCTTATCTATTTTGAAGACACAGACAAACTCCATATTGAAACGGTTTCGCCTGCCCTCCTTGACAAAACATTGCACTATCTTCAGGATATACAAAATTTCTATAACCGGCTGTACAAATATATTTATGACAAGAAGAACGAACAGAAAATGAAGGAAGATCAGGAATATGTTGCCGGCCTGAAGCGAAAATATTTTAATGAAAGCCTTGAAGAATTCGTCACCAACAAGAATGAATTTCAGCGGATCGTGGAATATAACGGCGAACTGATCCAGAAAATTGATCCCATCTATCTTGATCCGCAATTCAGATTCATCCGGGCACATTTCTATGCTCCAAGGAAAATGGTATTCGGAAGATTTTTTCCAACCTTTTGGGTCAATGCCGTGGTGATTTGGTTTGCTACAATTCAACTGTACATCGTCCTCTATTTCAGACTTCTGAAACGTCTGCTTGATTTCTTCAGCAAAGGTTCAATATAGAAAATCTGAAACCCAAATCATCAAAGAGAATCCACAAAAAAACCGCTCTCAAAACGAAAGCGGTTCCTTTTAGATTATTTGAAGGTTCTTTTATTCAACGATCTCTATCATTTTGAAAGGAACTCTTATAATAGATTCATAATCTTCACCTGCCTCCAGCATATCCTCATCATCCTCTTCATAATACCAGTTAATGATGACTTCCTGTTTTCCTTTCTGAATTGTTTCCAGTTTTTTGAAAACATCGAGAATACATTTTGATGAACTTGTATTAAAGTATTCCAGTTGAACATTAACCTGGGTCAGCTCCTTTGGTCCCTTTGCATATTCATCCAACCAGTCGACAAGCGGCTTGTAAAATTCAATTGAATTTTCAGGAATTGATCTTCCTTTGATCTCCATTATTCCTGATTCTGCATCAAACTTCACTGTTGGTGTTTTCGCGGTTCCATCTATTGAAATAGCTTCCATACTAATCTGTTTATCAATTAAGTTATTTTAATCGGTAACTCAGGAAACAAACACGTCCAGATTGAAAAAATAATAGTCGTTATTAAAATTTTCAAAGCTGTACTCCAGCTTATTTCCGGTCTTTCTGGCAATGTCGACCAGGCCGAGGCCACCGCCTCCTTTGGCACTTAATTTCTGGTGATTAAGGATAAATTTATACATGTCTTTCAATTCATCCTTTGAAAGCGTGTTAATCTTATCAATCTTGTCTTTAAGAAGTTTGATTTTCCCTGATGTGACGAAATTACCGGTGGTGATTTTATAGACATTATTATCAACCCTTGAAACGACCAGTACGCCGAATTTGGGTTCATAATTTTCACTCAGGCCTTTGGGTAACTCATCAATATGGTGATACAGGTTCTGCAGGCTTTCGACCAGAACATTATAGACTTTCTTGCGAATCTTTGATGTTTCGCTAAGATCATCGAGTTTGGCTTCGACCACCTCCAAAACATTGCTTATAAGGTCACTTGTTATACTACCCTTGTAGGCAAGGAGAACATCGCCACCGTTTAATTTCTCATAATACTCGTTAATATCAAAGCTCATTGAGGCTTCTATTTTCTTATAAGTACGCACATTCTGTACGTAAACAATTATTGCTCAACAAATATAGAAAAAAACTCAAATAGAAAAAGAAATGTAGAATCAAGCATTAAAAAAGATTCTTAAACAGCTGACTCCCCCTTAATGATAAGGGTTGCTTCATCATTTAAAAATAACAAAAAAAATTGATCCATAAAACTTTTTTAGACCGGAGCCTGAATTTTTGGTAAATGTAAAAAAATACCTGAATAAAAAAGAAATACATTTCACGATTTCCACGATTGCAAATTAATCAATTTTATTCAGGATCAAACTGATCTTTCCTTTTACCCTGAAATAAGTTATAGCAATAAAACTTACATTTTAGGCTGCCATTTAAAAGGTCCTTTTTCAAGGATGGTTTCAGACCGATAAACTTCATTGCACTCACATTCCCGCTGAGAATCCATGCCTGGTAGCCGGTAAATTCACGTTTTAACCTATCTCCAATGGAACGGTAAAAATCAACGATGCGTTCCTCCCTGATCCTTTCTCCATAAGGAGGGTTCATCATAATGAGCCCTTCATTACCCGGTGAACGCAGCTCCATAAAATCAGCTCTTTCAAACACGATGATATCTCCCAAAAGTGCACTCGCAGCGTTTTCACTTGCGAGGCTTACAGCTTCAGCCGAAATATCATAACCATAAATCTTATGATTAAACGGTTTACTTACCAGCAAGGTTTCAACAATTCGGGTATAAAGTTCTTCATCATAATCTCTCCAGTTCATAAAAGCAAACGACTTTCTAAGTATACCCGGGGGTACGTTCAGTGCAATCATCGCGGCTTCGATGGGCATTGTACCTGAACCGCACATTGGATCAATAAAATCACTTTCCCCTCGCCATCCGGTCATCAGAATCATGCCTGCGGCAAGAACCTCATTCAGAGGGGCGATAAACTGGCCTGTCCGGTAACCGCGTTTGAACAGCGGATCACCTGAACTGTCGAGGGAAATATCAACCCTGAAATCATTGATATGAACGTTTATTGAAATTTCAGGCTGATTGACATCAACGTCTGGCCGTTTACCGGTTTGCTCTCTGAATTTATCGACGATGGCGTCCTTTGCTTTGAGAGCCACATAATGACTATGAGAAAAATATTTTGAATTTACCGCGCTGTTTACTGCAAAAGATCTTTCTGCCGGAAAATATCCTTCCCAGTCCATCTTATGGATTTCATTATAAAAATCTGTCTCATTCCTGGCTGTAAATGACTTAATATTCATCAGGATACGGATTGCTGATCGCAGAGAGAGATTTAACTTATACAGCAACGCTGTACCGCCAGAGAATTTCACCGCACGGTGATAAACACTAATATTTTCAGCACCAAGTTCCCGTAGTTCCTCCGCCAGGACTTCTTCCAGTCCGAACAGGGTAGTTGCCACAAATCGATCGTCAATCATTCTGAAATTTGTTTAAATGCTTTACTGCACTGAGAGCCATCCTGTTTCTTGAGTGACCGTTGCCGGTGATTATCCTGTAAGGCACCCCAAGTGCTTCAATTTCCCTGAGGTATCTTTGAAAAAGTATATCCCTCATTTCACCCCGGTTCTCCCTTACATTATCTTCTTCCCAGGGTATATCCGTTGCACACAGGAGATACAGGTCAATGGGAAGTTCAACGATCTTTTCATCGAGCCATGCGGGATATCTTCCAAAAACAACGTCAAACCAAACCTTGGTAATGATCAGCCAGGTATCAAAAATCACAATTCCGCTTTTTGTACCGGTGTACTTAAGATAATCCTCAATCTGCTTGCTTGCAATATGCTCAATATCTGTGTAGCTGTATTTCTCTCTGAGGGAACTCATATAATACCTGGCATATTCTGGAATCCAGACAGCATCCAGTTCCCTGGCAAGGTAATCTGAAATATTCGTTTTCCCTGTTGATTCAGGTCCTGTAACTACAATTCTGATCAGTCCCTGCTCATGTTTTTTTTCCATTGACGGTATCCGATAAACGCCATAAATGTATAAACTAAAAATAAGATAACCGTGGGATACAATCCTTTATATATGTACATGCCCATCGACACTGCATCGATCATTATCCAGAACAGCCAGTTTTCAATCATCTTCCTGGCCAGCATCCATGTTGCTACTACGCTGAATGCTGTAGTAAATGCGTCAAGGTAGGGCAACGGAGAATCGGTATAATTATCGAGGATATACCCCGAGATCGCTGTCAGTATAAGGCTGATGGCAATAAGAATGATCCACTTGTCAATCAGAATGGATGCGACAGGAATCTGTTGCTGATCCCTGCTTTTTCCCGCGCCATGTATCCAATGATACCAGCCGTAAATACTGACAAAGAAGTAGTATACCTGTAGGCTCATGTCGGCATAAAAACGCGCATGAAAAAAGACATATACGTACAGAAGGGAGGTTACAATGCCTAGAAGCCACAGCCAGATGATCTGCCGAATGGAGAAATATAAATAAATAAGCCCTGCGATTGCTCCCAGGACTTCAATATAGTTTTCCGACAACCATTCCCAAACCATCCCTAGTTGCCCTTATATACCTGAAGCTTGGCTTTATAGAGGTCGTCTTTCGCCAAAACATCAACCGCTTTCTGATAAATGGGATCCTTCTGATTATAAATTTCATAGAATGATTGCGTATCCCACAGGTCACGTGCTATGTATGCTTTTACAAGCATCGTGATCATCTCCCGGCTCAGTTCGAACTGGTCTTTATCATAACTTACACCCTGGTTTTCCGCATATTTTCGCAGCTCGGAAAGAATCTCCGGGGTTACGTTGAATTTGTTTTTAAATGCAGGAAAATCGGGATATGAATTTTTAAGCAATTTTCTGTGATTATCAACGTATTCCAGGATGAACTGGTTTAGTACTCCCTGGCTGATGAGGTCCCGATAGTAATCGGAATACGCCGTTGTATCTATTGGTACGAGGTAATCGGGCAAAATCCCCCCGCCACCAAAAACGATCCGGTTTTTCAGGAGTGTATGAAACTTTAGGGAATCCGGAAAATGTTTTGTATCCTCACCACTAAGTTCACCTGAGTTGTAGCGTTCAAGCAATTCATGGGAATATGCCTCAAAACCTTCTGAATAAGACTTTTGGATCAGTCTGCCGGCAGGTGTGAAATACCTTGCCACCGTAAGCCTGATTTCAGATCCGTCATTGAGTTCGAATCGGCCCTGAACGAGACCTTTTCCGAAAGACCGTCTTCCGACAAGTACTGCACGGTCCCAGTCCTGCATAGCACCGGAAACGATCTCCGAAGCTGAAGCTGATGTTTCATCAACCATGAGCACCAGTTTGCCGCTTTCAAACGAACCTTTATCGGTAGAATAATAATTCCTTCTTGGGTTGTGCACACCTTCGGTATATACGATCATTCTCCGGCCGGAAAGAAACTGATCGGCCAGATCAATAGCCACATACAGATAACCACCTCCGTTACCCGACAGATCGAGGATCAGGTCTTGCATACCCAGACCCTGGAGCTTACTCATGGACCGGGTAAACTCGTCCATGGTGGTGTTTGAAAATCGTGCCAGCTTGATATAACCCAGCTTGTCATTCACCATGTAGGCAGCATCGATACTAAAAATGGGAATTTCATCCCTGGTGATCGTAAAATCCAGGAGTTTGTCAACGTGCCTGCGTACTATGGTTACACTCACCCTGGTGCCTTTCACCCCCTTCAACTTTTTCATAACATCCAGATTTGTGATGCCTGTACCGGCGACATTTTCACCGTCAATTTTTACAATACGGTCACCGGCATGAATGCCCACTTTCTCTGATGGCCCCTCAGCGATAGGGTTAACAATAAAAATCGTGTCATCCAGGATATTGAAGGATACCCCTATGCCTTCAAAACCACCCTCAAGCTGCTCCTGAGCGGCAATTACTTCTTCCTTACTAAGATAGGTTGAATGAGGATCCAGGTCATGAAGCATGCTGCGCAATACAGTCCCTACAAGTTTATCTTCATTAACGGTGTCAACATAATACCTTGAAATATCATTGAGCACTTCACCGAATTTCAACGATTGTTCAGTAATCTGACCAAATGCGGGGCTAAAGCACAGGATAATAAGACCTGCGAATATGAAACTATTTTTTATCAATCTCATGTGAATCTAATTTTATCAAACTAATTTCAGGTTTCCCTGTTTGAGTCATACCTCCGGTCCGTTATCAGCATCTGTGATCGGCTTCATCCGGCTAAATTGTTTTAATGATTTCCCGGCTATAATTCACTTCCATAATATTTTCCTGAAGCTTCGACGTCTCAGTCAGTTATCCGGGTTAGAAGGAAGTATAGAATGTAACAATCGCTGCATCTAAATTGTTGATTTCTAATATAAAAAACCAATCCCAATGCATCTGTCGTGAAAACATGCACGTCTATTCCCATTCAATCGTAGCCGGTGGTTTTGAGCTGATATCGTATACAACCCTGTTTATGCCTTTGACCTTGTTAATGATTTCATTTGATACCCTGCCCAGAAACTCATACGGAAGGTGTGACCAGTCGGCTGTCATTCCGTCGGTAGATCCGACTGACCGCAGTGCCACAACATTTTCATAGGTTCTTTCATCGCCCATCACACCTACCGATTGCACCGGCAGAAGGATAACAGCAGCCTGCCATACTCTGTTGTAGAGTCCGGTTTTACGCAAAGAGGAAATAAAGATGTCGTCGGCTTCCTGCAGGATCCTTACCTTCTCAGGAGTTACTTCACCAATGATCCTGATAGCTAGTCCCGGACCGGGGAAGGGATGACGGGCGATCAATGTTCCTGGTAGTTCGAGGGCTTTCCCAACCCTTCTGACTTCATCCTTAAACAGAAGTTTCAATGGTTCGACGATCTTCAATCTCATTTTTTCCGGCAAACCACCTACGTTGTGATGGGATTTAATTGTGGCAGAAGGGCCGTTTACGGATACCGATTCGATTACGTCGGGGTAAATGGTACCCTGGCCAAGCCATTTTACATTACTAATTTTATGGGCTTCCTCATCGAAGACTTCAATGAAGTTTTTGCCAATACTTTTGCGTTTCAGTTCCGGTTCAGAAATGCCAGCGAGGCCGTCCAGAAATTTCTTTTTCGCGTCAACGCCGATAACATTCAAACCAAGGTGCTTGTATGAATCGAGGACCAGATCATATTCGTTTTTCCTGAGCAGGCCGTTATCAACAAAAATACAGGTTAGCTGGTCGCCAACAGCACGGTGAAGCAACATAGCTGCAACCGATGAATCGACACCCCCGGACAAGCCCAGGACAACCCTGTCGCTGCCCAGTTTCTCCTTGAGTTCTGAAACTGTAGCTTCAATAAATGACAGTGGGGTCCAGTCCTGGTGGCATCCACAAATATCTGCAACAAAATTTTTAAGTATTATTGATCCCTCTGGGGTATGGTACACTTCAGGGTGGAACTGAAGTCCAAAAATCTTTTTTCCTTCCACAGCAAAGGCACCAACCTTGATATCGCCGGTACTGGCAATGATTCTGTATTCAGTTGGTAATTTCTCGATCGTATCGCCGTGCGACATCCAAACCTGGGTGTTGGGAGATATACCCTTCAGGAGTGGGTTGTTGCCATCGATAAATCCGAGCCTGGCTCTGCCATATTCGCGCGACCCGGAGGGCATGACCTCACCGCCGTTGTTCTGAGCGAGAAACTGTGCTCCATAGCAAATGCCCAGGACAGGCCGCTCACCACCAAGATGTTCGGTTGCAGGAAAAGGAGCATTGACATCGCGCACGGAAGACGGGCTCCCTGAAAGAATTATGCCTTTCACCGATTCATCGGGCTCAGGAAACGCATTGAAAGGGTAGATTTCGCAGTATACATTAAGTTCCCTGATACGCCGGGCAATTAACTGTGTATACTGTGACCCGAAGTCAAGAATCAGTATTTTTTCATTCACCTTGGTTATGTTTTTTAAGCCTGTAAAATTAATAATCTAATCTAACATGTCATCATTCCTGCTGTCATTACGGCTCTCTCTCCGTCGTTCCACTTCAAAAACATCCCCATCGTTGACGATAAAAGACGCGGGAAATACGCCTTTAGCCTCATCGAGGAGGACATTCAGGTCTTTATACCGTGAAGAAAAATGTCCGAGAAGAAGTTTTTTCACACCTGCAGCTTTGGCAATTTCTGCTGCCTGCACCGACGTCGAATGCAGAGTATGTCCTGCAAGCTCACGGTCTGCATCAGAGAATGTCGACTCGTGGTAAAGTAAATCAACGCCCATGATATGCTCAACGATTCCAGGATCATATACCGTATCAGTACAATACGCATAGGATCTGATGACCCACCGCGGGAGCGTCAGCTCCTCATTCGGTACCATGCTGCCATCAGAAAGTTGCAGGTCCTCTCCCTTCTTAATTGCAACTACCTGCTCAATCAACGGCTTATACATATCCAAAGCTTCTTTTTTGACATTCAGTTCCGCCGGCCTTTCCCGGAACAGGTATCCACTTGTGGGTACCCTATGCTTGAGCGGGAAAGCTATAACCTCGACTTTTTCATCACTGAAGATACGCTGAGGTCCGCGATGACCCACCGGATGTAAAATCAGCTTATAATCACCTTCCTGAGCAAAATTGTTTTTATAAAATGTAATAAGTTCGTTTAACTCGCCCGGACCGTAGATATGAAGATCGTTTTTTCTCCCCAGAAGCTGGAAACTCGACAGGAGTCCGAAAAGTCCAAAGATATGGTCACCATGCATATGGGAGATGAAGATCCTGTTTATCCTGCCCATCCTGGCTTTATAACGTCTCAGTTGGATCTGTGTGCCTTCACCGCAGTCAATTAAAAAAAACCGCTCATTCACATTGAGCAAATGAGCGGTTGGAAAACGTTTTGAAGTGGGCAATGCTGAACTACTGCCCAATATGGTTAAAGAAAATGACACGTCAATCGGCCTTGTTATTTTTCAGCATTTTTAATCAAAACCAAAGCATCTTCAACGGTTGTCGCGATGTTCAGAACGGTATCGAGCTGTGAAATAGTGATCAGTCGCTCAACCGCATCGTTCAGACCCGTTAGTACAAAAGTTCCGCTGGCATTCTTGCACAAACGGTTTGCAACGAGGATAGCACTGAGACCGGAAGAATCACAATAGCGGCAGTTACTCAGATCGAGGATAATGTTCTTTTCGCCATTGCCGGATACCACCACCAGTTCCGATTTCAGGGTGGGTGCTACGTGTGTATCCAATTTTTCTTCCAATACTTTGATCAAAGTATGGTTTTCAAATTTATCGGTTTTAAATTCCATTGCTGAAAAATTTAAAATTATAAAGCCAATTTAGTTATTTTCTTCGTCTTTTTCAGCATTTTTCTTCTCATTCTCTTCCATTTCTGTCTTAAGTGCCGCTAAATCAGATATATCACCGAAAGTGGTCTTCTCGAGGTTCTGTCTGATTTTTTTCTGTACCTTCTTCGTTGTATTATCTACAGCCTTTTTCTCGGTATCATTCTTCGACCTCTGCTCATCTTCAAAAACTCTGCTGTGAGAAACGATGATTTTCTTGGCTGACTTGGAGAATTCGATGACTTTGAACTCAATTCTCTCATCACCTTTGGCCTGGCTTCCGTCTTCCTTTACAAGGTGTTTTGGTGTGGCAAATCCTTCAACACCATATGGAAGGGCAACAACAGCACCTTTATCAGTAAGTTCAACAATGGTTCCTTCATGAATTGAGCCGACTTCAAAAATAGTTTCGAATACATCCCATGGATTTTCTTCCAGCTGCTTGTGACCAAGGCTAAGTCTTCTGTTATCCTTGTCAATCTCAAGAACAACTACTTCAATGTCTTCACCGATGTTCGTAAATTCTGCAGGGTGTTTAATCTTCTTCGTCCACGACAGGTCTGAGATATGAATCAGGCCGTCAACACCTTCCTCAATTTCTACAAACACACCGAAGTTGGTGAAATTGCGAACTTTTGCCGTATGTTTCGAACCGACGGCATATTTTTCGTCCACTTTTTCCCAGGGATCGGTTTTAAGTTGTTTCATGCCAAGGGACATTTTCCGGTCGTCCCGGTCGAGTGTCAGGATAACGGCCTCCACCTCATCACCAACTTTCAGGAATTCCTGTGCACTGCGAAGATGTTGTGACCATGACATTTCAGATACATGGATAAGGCCTTCGACACCGGCTGCGATTTCAACAAATGCGCCATAGTCGGCCATAACCACAACTTTACCCTTAACTTTGTCACCCACTTTAAGTCCTTCATCCAGTGAATCCCATGGGTGCGGGGTAAGTTGTTTCAGACCAAGAGCAATTCGTTTCTTATCATCATCAAAATCGAGAATAACGACATTCAATTTTTGATCAAGCTGAACAATTTCTTCGGGGTGGTTGACCCGGCCCCATGAAAGGTCCGTGATATGGATTAGCCCGTCGACACCACCAAGGTCAATAAACACCCCGTATGAGGTAATATTTTTGACAGTTCCTTCGAGAACCTGACCTTTTTCAAGTTTTGCAATGATCTCTTTTTTCTGCTGCTCCAGTTCTTCCTCAATGAGAGCTTTGTGGGAGACAACAACATTCTTAAATTCATGGTTGATTTTCACAACTTTGAATTCCATATTCTTTCCGACATATGCATCATAGTCACGAATGGGTTTCACATCGATCTGTGAACCGGGAAGGAAGGCTTCAATACCGAATACATCGACGATCATACCGCCTTTGGTTCTGCATTTGATATAACCTTTTATCACTTCATCCTGATCCAGTGCCTGGTTAACACGGTCCCACGAACGCATAGCCCTTGCTTTTTTATGAGAAAGCACAAGCTGTCCTTTTTTATCTTCCTTGCTTTCTACATAGACTTCTACCGTATCACCTGGTTTAAGTTCCGGGTTGTAACGGAATTCATTGAGACTTACGACGCCTTCGGATTTGTACCCGATATTAATCACGACTTCGCGCTTGTTCATTGAAATCACGGTGCCATCTGTGACTTCATTTTCGGCGACGGTTGAAAGAGTCTCATTATACTTTTCTTCAAATTTTGAAATATCGCTTTTCGAAACTTCAACGGCATCCTCTTCAAAAGCGTCCCAGTCAAAATCTGCCAGACCTGCTTCCGTGCTAAAGTCGTCATTGTTTTTCGATTCAGCCTTTGGCTGTTCATCCCCGGCTTCGGCAACGACCGGCTCAGTTTCTTCTTCATCAACAGCAACTGTGGTTTCTACATTTTCGCTAACAACTTCCTCTTGTGCTTCTTCGGCAACAACTTCCTCTTGTGCTTCTTCAGCAATAATTTCCTCTTGTGCTTCTTCAGCAACAATTTCCTCAACTACTTCAGCGGTTTCTGTTTCTTCAACCTCAGCTTCCGGTACTTCCTGTAATTCTTCTGCTTCTGCTTTTACTTCCTCTACTAATTCTTCCGCTTTTACTTCCTCCACGTTCTTTTCATCAACTTCCTCTTCCTCAACGACATCTTCTGAAACTTCTTGAACCTGATTTTCAGCAGTTTCCTGCTCTTTGTTTTCTACATTCTCAACGCTCTCAGCGTCTTCAGCAATGTTGTTTTTTTCTTGTTCAGTCATGTAATAATTAATTTAATTCTAGTAAATTAGACATTATATTATTTAATTCGAGGTGCAAAAATATAAAAAGATTTACAAACTTACTATGCTTTATGCTATAAATTAACATTGAATTGATCTGTGAAATCACCTGCCGGAGTGGAAATTAGTAAAAGAATGGAAATCCTGTTTGTTTGTCTGGTTGCAAAGCCTGATTTTTCATGTCTCTCAACATGCCTTCATCGACAGAATAAAATAAAATTAGACCAAAAACAGGTTTAAAAAAAAGGCCGGGTCAATCAAAACTTCTATTTTTGCGGTGGATTAATTTTTCGGCGAACTATCGGAAAGTACATTTTTCGATCAGACTATAGCCGGGAGCGTGTTCTTTTTAATCATTAATAATCTATAACATTGAAAATCACTATTATAGGAACAGGTTATGTAGGTCTGGTATCTGGCACTTGTTTTGCCGAAACCGGGATAACTGTCAACTGTGTCGATATTGACAAAGAAAAAATTGATAAGCTAAACCGGGGAAAGGTGCCCATCTACGAGCCCGGGCTGGAGGACATGATCGCCATTAATGTTGAAAAGAAGCGTCTCTTCTTCAGTACCAATCTGAAAGAAAGCCTTACCGACTGTGATGCAGCCTTTATTGCTGTGGGTACGCCTCCCGGGGAAGATGGAAGTGCCGACCTGAGTTATGTGCTCAGTGTTGCGCGGGATATTGGGAGGTACATGAAGAAATACCTGCTTGTCGTAAATAAAAGTACGGTTCCGATAGGTACCTCAACAAGGGTGAGGGAAGCAGTAAAAGAAGGATTGAAAATACAAGGCATTGACCATGAGTTTGACGTCGCTTCCAATCCTGAATTCCTGAAGGAAGGAGCTGCCATAAGTGATTTTTTAAAACCCGACCGCATTGTGGTTGGCGTTGATTCGGAACGGGCGGAAAAAATAATGCAAAGGCTTTACAAGCCATTTCTTCTGAACGGACATCCGTTGCTTTTCATGGACATTCCGTCGGCTGAGATGACAAAATACGCGGCCAATGCCATGCTGGCAACAAAAATCAGTTTCATGAACGATATAGCAAATCTATGTGAGATTGTTGGTGCCGATGTTAACAACGTAAGAAAGGGCATCGGAAGTGACAGCCGGATTGGCACAAAATTCATATACGCCGGTGCCGGCTACGGTGGTTCCTGCTTCCCTAAGGATGTAAAGGCGCTCATCAAAACCTCAGATGAACATCATCATTCGCTCGAAATTCTAAAGGCGGTCGAAAGAGTCAATGAAAATCAGAAGCTCGTCCTTCCATCCAAAATAAGGAAGCATTTCGTTAAAGGGCTAAAAGGTAAAAAGATTGCCGTATGGGGCCTCTCATTCAAACCCAAAACGGATGATATGCGAGAGGCACCTTCACTCGTACTTATTGAGGAACTCCTGAAAGAGGGAGCCATAGTATCAGCCTACGACCCTGTTGCATCAGAGGAAGCCTCTCACACGCTCGGTAACCGAATCGGATATGCACACGACATGTATGAAGCGCTGATCGATGCTGATGCCCTTGTCATCATTACTGAATGGCCTGAATTCAGAGTGCCGAATTACAAAGTCATGGAGAAATTAATGTCGGAAAAGCTTATCTTCGATGGCAGAAATATATATGAACCTTCTGAGATGATGGAATATGGTTATACCTACTACAGCATCGGGAGAAAAACCTTAAAGTCTAAAATATGAAAAGGATTCTGGTCACAGGTGGCGCCGGCTTTATCGGCAGTCATTTATGTGAGCGTTTATTGCATGAAGGAAATGAGGTAATCTGCCTCGACAATTATTTCACCGGTTCCAAACAGAATATCGTCCATCTCATCGAACATCCTTATTTTGAGCTTGTGAGACATGACGTCATTGTCTCGTATTACGCCGAAGTTGATGAAATCTACAACCTGGCTTGTCCGGCTTCCCCCATACATTACCAGTACAATCCCATTAAAACGATTAAAACCTCGGTAATGGGAGCCATCAATATGTTGGGTCTGGCAAAAAGGGTAAAAGCCAAAGTACTGCAGGCTTCAACGAGCGAAGTTTATGGTGACCCGAAGGTTCATCCGCAAACGGAGGATTACTGGGGTAACGTTAATCCAATCGGGGTACGCTCCTGCTATGATGAAGGTAAACGATGTGCCGAGACTCTTTTTCATGATTACCATGCCCAGAACAAAGTGAAAATTAAGATTGTCAGAATCTTCAATACCTACGGCCCGCGGATGCACCCAAACGATGGCAGGGTCGTTTCAAATTTCATCGTTCAGGCGTTGAGGAACCAGCCGATTACTATTTACGGTGACGGAAATCAGACCCGAAGCTTTCAGTATGTAGACGACCTTGTTGAGGGGCTTATACGCATGATGGGAACCGGCGATGAGGTAACCGGACCGGTTAATATCGGGAATCCCGGTGAATTTACAATCCTGCAGCTCGCCGACATGATCATTGACATGACCGGTTCAAAATCAAATATCTGCTTCCAGCCTCTGCCGGACGACGATCCTGTTCAACGTCAACCTGATATCTCGACCGCAAAAAGATTGCTTGACAACTGGGAACCGCATGTTCAGCTTAAGGAAGGTCTTAAGAAAACAATTAGCTATTTTGCAGAACTGCCGGCATGAAAATGGGAGATGGAGAGTTAATTTTAACGAGATCTTTTCTGGAACCATAACTTAAAAGTAATGAAAGGCATAATACTGGCCGGAGGATCCGGTACCCGACTTTACCCGATAACACGCAGTATTTCTAAACAGATCATACCCGTGTACGACAAACCAATGATCTATTACCCGTTGTCGGTCCTGATGCTGGCAGATATCCGGGAAATTCTGATCATCTCTACACCCAGGGACCTTCCGATGTACCGTGAATTACTTGGCAGCGGCGAACATCTGGGATTGACATTCCGCTATGCTGAACAGCCTAAACCAGAAGGATTGGCACAGGCCTTCCTGATCGGTGAAGAATTCATCGGCAACGATACAGTTTGCCTTATCCTCGGTGATAACATTTTTTATGGACATGGTTTCGGGCAGGTGCTGGCTGAAACTTCAAAACTTGAAAAGGGCGCCGTGGTGTTCGGTTATTATGTCAATGATCCGGAACGATACGGTGTCGTCGAATTTGACAAAAAAGGGAAGGTTCTGAGCCTTAAAGAAAAACCAAAGAACCCAAAATCGAACTATGCCGTCACCGGTTTGTATTTTTATGACAGAACAGTGGTTGAAAAAGCCAAATCACTCAGGCCTTCTCCAAGAGGTGAGCTGGAGATCACCGATCTTAACAAACTGTATTTAGCTGAAAATAAACTTAGCGTCAAACTAATGGGCAGAGGCATTGCCTGGCTTGACACCGGTACACAGGAAAGCCTGCTCCAGGCATCTACCTTTATTTATACCATTGAAAAACGACAGGGACTTAAGATATCCTGTATCGAAGAGGTTGCATTTAAAAAAGGGTACATTAACCGTGAACAGCTTCTTTTCCTCGCTGAAGAGCATGGCAAAAGCCAGTATGCTGAATACCTGGAGAGGATTGCCGATGAGCGGAATAAACAATTCCCTTCCTGACCGTGCAGGAACTGCAGGAAAAAAACGGTCAACGTGTTAACCATCATTCATTCACACCGAAGATTTGAAAATATGATTTTTAATGAAACAGGTATACCCGGCCTTCTGATTATTGAGCCACGTATTTTCAGGGATGAGAGAGGATATTTCTTTGAAAGTTTTAATACTTCAGAGCTGGAGAGTGCCGGGATCACAGATCAGTTTGTCCAGGATAATCAGTCAAAATCAATGCGAGGCGTAATCCGGGGTTTACACTATCAGCTTGAACCCTTTGCCCAGTCAAAACTCATTCGTGTCCTGGAGGGAGTAATCTATGATGTCGCCGTAGATATAAGAAAGGGATCTCCTACATTTGGAACATGGCATGGGATCGAATTATCATCAGAGAATCACCTGCAGTTCTATATTCCAAAAGGTTTCGCCCACGGATTCTCAGTATTAAGTGAAACTGCCGTGGTGATGTATAAATGCGACGCATTTTATACTCCTGCCAGCGAGAAAGGTATCCTCTACAACGATCCTTCACTGAACATTGACTGGAAGACTGCCGGAATGAAAGAAATTATCTCAGGGAAAGATGCTTCCCTTCCTTCCTTTGAAAATGCGGAACTTAACTTTAACTTTGCTGGTTAAATACTGGTATTTTGGTAATACGACGAATATTCTCATGGCAAAAATACTTATTACAGGTTCAAACGGGCAATTAGGCATTAGTCTGAAAGAAAAAGCCCGTTTGTATCCCGGTATCCAATTCGTGTACACCGATCTTAATGAGCTGGATATCACCAATCACGCAGAATGTCATCAATATATCTCCACCCTTAATCCCGACTTCATCATCAACTGTGCTGCCTATACCGCTGTAGATAAGGCGGAAACGGATGTCGAAAATTGTTACCTGCTGAATGCTGAAGCAGTAAAATCTCTCAGCGATGCGGCAAAACTTTCCAATGCACGTCTGATCCATATCTCCACCGATTATGTTTTCAGCGGGAGACATTTTATTCCATACCATGAAACGGATATTCCCGATCCGGAATCGGTGTATGGTCAAAGCAAACTGAAAGGTGAGGAATCCATCCTTGGAGAAGATCATGTAATCATTATCCGTACTTCCTGGCTCTATTCTGTACACGGTCATAATTTTTTCCGGACTATGCACCGGCTGACTAACGGGCAGGAAGTGGTAAGGGTGATCTACGATCAGACGGGCACACCTACCTATGCCCCTGATCTTGCAAACGTCATCCTGCAAATTGTTGATGCCTCCCTTGAAGATCGGGCATCATTTTTCCCCGGGATCTATCACTATTCGGCTGAAGGTATAACCAGCTGGTACGATTTTGCCTGCGAAATCGCTGCGCTTTCCGGTCATAAAGCCACCATCATTCCTGTCGATACATCCTCGTTTCCTCTTCCTGCTCCCCGTCCATTTTACAGTGTATTGAACAAAATGAAAATAAAAGAGATTTATTCTATTGAAATCCCTCACTGGAAGGAAAGCCTTTCAGTTTGTATTAAAGAGTATAATAAAAACACGTAAGTAAGCATATGGAAACCAACGACATGATAAACCAGGTCAGAGACCGCGCAAAGTCCTGGCTCGGAGCAAATTATGATGAAGAGACACGAAAAAGAGTTAAATATCTTCTCGAAAACGATGAGAACGAAATGATTGAATCTTTCTACCGTGACCTGGAATTTGGTACAGGGGGACTTCGTGGCATCATGGGTGTCGGCACCAACCGGATGAATATCTACACGGTTGGAATGGCTACACAGGGGCTGTCCAATTATATTAATAAACAATTTGCGGGTAAAACAGAGATCAAAGTGGTGGTGGGACATGATTCAAGGAACAACAGCCGGCTTTTTGCCGAAACTACGGCTAAAATATTTACAGCTAACGGTTTCCGGGTTTTTCTCTTTGATAGCCTCCGCCCTACCCCGGAACTGAGCTTTGCCATCCGGCACCTCGGAGCCCAAAGCGGAGTTGAGATCACTGCCTCACACAATCCAAAAGAGTATAACGGGTATAAAGTTTACTGGAATGATGGCGGTCAGATCATTGCACCCCACGACAGGAATATCATCAATGAAGTGCTGCGTATTAAATCAGCAGCCGACATACGTTTCGACGGCAATGAGTCGAAGATTGAAGCGATTGGACATGAAATCGATGAAATCTACACCGACAAAATCAAGGAGCTTTCCTTAAATCCGGAAATCATTGAACAACAGTCGGATCTTAAAATTGTGTACACGCCCATACATGGTTCAGGAGTGATGTTAGTACCCATGGCACTTAAAAAAATGGGCTTCAAAAACATTTTTAATATACCGGAACAGGATGTCACAGATGGAAATTTCCCGACGGTAAAATCGCCCAACCCGGAGGAGCCTGCAGCCATGGAAATGGCTGTTGCCAAAGGCCGGCAGATCGATGCCGACCTTGTGATGGCAACCGATCCTGATGCCGATCGCGTTGGTGTTGCTGTGAAGAATCAGAATGGACAGATCAGCCTGCTCAACGGGAATCAAACTGCTTCTTTGCTCGTGTACTATCTTCTGAGTGCCTGGGCAGACAAAAATAAACTGCATGGTCGTGAATTCATCTGCAAGACCATTGTAACCACTGATCTGCTGAACAAGATGGCGGATAAATTCAATGTGAAGCATTTTGATGTCCTGACAGGCTTCAAGTATATCGCCGACATCATAAAAAAACACGAAGGTAGCCTGAAGTTTATTTGTGGAGGTGAAGAGAGCTACGGATATCTTGCCGGTGATTTCGTAAGGGACAAGGATGCCGTAATGTCATGCTCTCTGATTGCTGAGGTTACAGCCTGGGCTAAATCACAGGGCAAATCACTCTTCGACATTCTCCTTGATATTTACCTGGAGTTCGGATTCTATAAGGAATCCCTGATCTCTGTCGTAAGAAAAGGTAAAGAAGGCGTTGAAGAGATTAACAGGATGATGGACAATTACCGGAAAAATCCGCCTGTGTCACTGGGCGGATCCAGGCTTATCAACATATCTGATTATCAGAGCAGCATGAGTTATGATCAGCTAAGTGGAAATGAAACGATGATTGATCTTCCAACCTCCAATGTCCTTCAGTTCTTCCTTGAGGACGGCACGAAAATATCTATCAGACCATCCGGAACGGAGCCAAAGATCAAATTTTATTTTAGTGTAAATCAACAGCTGGGGCAGGCCTCCGAATTTGAAAAGGTGGATCGTGTCCTCAGCGAAAGGATTGTGAAGCTGCAGGATGAGTTGGAGCTTTTGTAATTTGGAGATAAAGTTACCCCCGAATCTTAACCTTGCGAATGAATGACAAGGATTGACAGATGGATTCAGGGAAGAAGGGTATTAGACTGATCATTAAGATTTTTTTCTGTTCTGCCATCCTGCATTATACAATTTCGATATAGCATGAAAGGTGGAGCCGGGATGCCCGGAATATAAGCAGACTGAGGAATAAATTTTTATCATAAATCACTGCATAATGAAATCATATCGTAAAGAACTCTGGTTTGATATCACAAAGCGGAGAGAATTGATCAACATTACACCAAAAGTAGAGAAATGCCTGGCAGAAAGCGAGGTAACCGAGGGCCTGTTGCTTGTTAATGCCATGCATATCACAGCAAGTGTTTTTATCAATGATGATGAGCCCGGACTACACCAGGATTTTGAAGTCTGGCTGGAAAAACTGGCACCGGAAAAACCCTATTCTCAATATAAGCACAATGGTTTTGAAGACAATGCCGATGCACATCTGAAACGGACTGTCATGGGACGCGAGGTTGTGGTGGCTATTTCAAACGGGAAACTGGATTTCGGACCCTGGGAGCAGATATTTTATGGTGAATTTGACGGTAAAAGGAGAAAAAGGGTGTTGGTCAAGATTATTGGTGAATAAATAAGTCGGAAGAGCATTTTTCAATACGGGCACGGTTTCCGTATGGTACCGGGGACGAAATCCTCAACAGGAAGTCTCTTTACCTGTACCATATGAGGACCATGCCCGTTTTGCATACCACGGCCCGTGAGACGACAATTTAGAACAAATCTTATTTTCTAAATTATTAACTTCGATATAGCTTACCTATTTTCCCCGAAAACTACCATTATGATCAGAATCACCTTTGTTGCTATAATTTTGCTTGCTCTTACTGTGCAGGGATTATTCTCACAGGCTGATTTTGCCGCAGGATACATCATTACTTCGGATAATGACACCATTCCCGGCTTCATTGACCAGAAAAATTACATTTCAAACAGCCGGCAATGCCTGTTTAAAATTTTGCCTGAGAGCGACCCAACAAAATATGGACCCGATGATATCCAGGCGTATCATTTCGAAAACGGAAAGTTTTACGTCTCTAAAACCATCATACAAAATGGTGATTCTGTAAGATTCTTCCTGGAATACCTGGTCGACGGCATCGCTGATATCTATACTCTCAGGGATATGAGGAAAGATCACTATTTTATAGAGCGAAGCGGGAAAGGTCTTTTTGAACTCACCATAGAAGAATCTGAAATTATTCAGAAAGACTTATTTGGCAATGACAAAAAGTTGCTGAAAACAAATGAAAAATATAAAGGTGTTTTACGCTATACCTTTTCCGACGATCAGGCCCTTTATGATCAGATAAACAAGACCTCTCTCGGAGCAAAGGACCTTATTAAAATAGCCAAGGCTTATCACAGGGACGTTTGCAATGAATATGCATGCATAGATTACAGCAGGGAGATGCATGCAAATATAACCTACGGTCCACAAGCTGGTGTCATTGTTTCGTGGATGACCATGTACTCTTCGAAAGACTATGCACTGAATATCAGACCAATATATGGAATTCGCATAGGTATGAACCCATCCTTTCTTTCAAAAAACTGGACGCTGGAATCAGGATTGATGAACTCCTCGAATCATTTTGACAGGATTTACAGCACAAAACTTTTTACCAAGTTTGAAAAAGAAGTAAGGCTATATGATATTGATGTATCGTACGATGCTTTCCGGATCCCGCTGCTGATCAAATACCGATTCCCGCTCAAAAAATTTCAACCCGCAGTGGTAGCCGGACTCAACAACGTTTTACTGCTGGACAGGTCTTTCGAAGCATTCAAATATTCACCAGTTATTTCCTACCCTGTCGATTCACGCTTTATCATGTATCACTTTGGGCTCACAGGCGGGACGGAATTGTCATACCACCTGAACGAAAAATCAGAAATAAATATGTGCCTGTATTTTGAGAGACGAGTACCAGGGTCGAATTTCAGACATCTCATGGACTTCCAGCGTATCAATGCCGTAATGCTGACATTTGGTGCTAACTTTAAGATTGGGAAAGGATCATGAGTGAGGTATTCTGATTTACTTTAAAACTGCTTTACCCAATAAAACATTGTATGAAATATTTCTCCGGTCTGCTTCTTCTTTTGTTGTTCGTTACACCGATCCGGATCTTTTCCCAGGGGGAATACCTCGCCGGGTTTATCATTAACAGTCACAATGATACAATCTACGGATATATAGGGCAGTCTGACTACCTGAAAAGCGCTAAAGAATGCTATTTCAAATCCACGCTGACCTCCGAGCCGGTTAAATACGAACCGGAGAACCTTAAAGCCTATCACTATACCGACGGAAAATTATTTGTGTCCAGAGTCATCCCGTTGAATGGCGATTCCACAAGCGTATTTCTTGAATGCCTGATTGACGGCATCGCTGATATCTATTACTTAAAAGAAGCCTCGGCCTCCCACTTTTATATTGAAAAGGCCGGTCTTGGGATTCAGGAGCTTTTTCCCCGGGAAGAAAAAACAGAACGACGGGTCGTAGGTAATTCAATAGGCTACCCTAATGATAAAACGGTGGTTCTTGTTAAAGATAAATACAAAGCTATACTTCACGTGGCTTTCGGAGACGACAGAAAGCTGTACAATAAAATAGACCATACACCGCTAAGTGCAAGGGCACTGGTAAATATCTCTAAGGATTATCATAATGATGTCTGCAATGATTATCCGTGTATTGATTATACAAAGAGCCTGGATGTAAGATTTACCTACGGGATTAAAACCGGTGTTTTGACCTCATACCTTGGCGTAAAATCTTCGGGAGATTTTGAGAAGAGTAGCAGGATGATGTACGGCTTTCAATTCTACTATAACCCGCCCCTGGTATCCGATAACCTGGATTTTGGAATAAACGCCGTATGGTCTGATAACCAATTCGATAAAATTTTTACCTCAGGGACACGATCCGGCATAGAAGTGGTAACAAATTATGACGTCATTCACATTCCGTTGATGCTCCGTTATAAAATTGGGTATCATAGAGTTTATCCTGAAATTTACCTTGGGTACGATAACATTTTTCTTGTGAATAAAGAGTTTAAAATCTTCCAGGTTTCACGTACACTGGGAACCTACGAACTGACAGGTGATACAGACACACATACCTACTATGGCGCTATCATTCTTGGTGCAGGAGCAGGGTTGAAAGTAAATAAACGCTTCAACCTTCAGGCAAACATAGAATATGAGACAAGAAATTCATTGGCTAACGGCAATTATTATTTAAAGGACCATATCCAGGTCAGGACTCTCGGGATCTCTCTGGGTGCTGAAATATTGATCGGAAAATAGACACCTTCTGAAAGCCTGCTATTGAATACGTCGCATTTTGTACCCTGAATTCTGTAGACCTTGTTACTTTTTTTTTCTCTCTGGCAGCATTTTCATACTCTATCTCCGCTGAAGTACAGATTTAAAATACGGCCGGTTATATAAATTCGGCTGACAGTGTTACTAACCAAAAAATTCATCCGGAAAATTCACAAGATACAATTTCTCCGTCGCCCTTGTGACCGCCGTGTACATCCACCGCAGATATTCTGTATTTAGCATATCTTCTACGAAGTATCCGGGATCAATAAAAACGGCTTTCCACTGGCCCCCCTGCGCTTTATGGCAGGTGACGGCATAGGCAAATTTTACCTGGAGTGCATTAAAGTACGGGTTGCCGATCACTTTATCGATCTGTTTCTTTCGGTCGGGCTCATCGGCGTAATCTTCGATGACCGTGTTGAAAAATTCTTTCTGACGGTTGATGGGCAGGGCTGCGGTATCGATAGCCAGTGTGTCGAGGTTTATGGTGACATCCAGCTCAAGATTTTCATAATCGACAAAGCCGAGGGTGACATCCGCAAACCGGTAGCCGTACAACGACTGGTAACCATTGATTCTCAGGATAGTGACAATGTCACCGTTGGCGATGAAATCAAGTTTTTCTTCTGGCGAATTCCAGAAATAGTTATTCTTCACAACCATCAGCAAATCATTCATGACGATCTCATCTTCATGCCATAGGATTTGGTTCCGGATCCCCTGGTTGAATCGGTTGGCACGCTTATTTGACCTGCTTACTACGATGGTGTCATTTACACCATATTTTGAATAACAGTTTTCCAGTTCTTCAAGAAGTTCCACTCCTCCAATTCTCTCAATATCTGAATACGCATCAATTTCAAAATGAGGCATCTCAACCCGGCTTTCCTCCATGATATTGCGGAGCTGAGTCGCATTTGTGAGTATGCCCGATCCTTGTGCCTGTCTGACCACATCCCGCAGATACACCTCCCTCACTTGAAAACCCATAGATACCAGTTTCCTAGTGTCGAGAGCGGGGCTAACAGCAAGTCCGACCGGAGGAAGCTGGGCAGTATCGCCGATGAGGATGAGATGGCAATTTGTTCCGGAATGAACATACTGATCGAGATCCGAAAGCAGATCCCCGGAGCCGAAAAAATGGTTCTCCGGATTCCTGTCGCCAATCATAGAGGCCTCATCCACAATAAAGAAGGTGTTGTTTTGCAGGTTCCTGTCCAGAACAAAATCGCCGAGTCCGTCTCTCCCTGATTTTTGCCGGTAGATTTTCTTATGAATGGTATATGCGGTATGACCAGTATAAGCAGCCAGCACCTTAGCAGCCCTGCCAGTTGGTGCAAGAAGTACAGATTTCTGCTCTAAAACAGCTAGAGTACGTACTAAAGCATTGACAATCGTCGTTTTACCGGTACCGGCATAACCCTTGATCAGGAAAAGTTCCCGGTTACCCGGTAAACTAATGTATCCGGAAAGTTCCACGAGGAGGTTTTCCTGACCTGGGGTAGGCTCAAAGTCCAGATTTTTTCTGAGTTCCTGCTCGATATAGTTTTTAAGCATGCCTGTAAAGAAATGACAAATTTCAAATTTTAATTTATTTTTTTTGCTAAATTTGTTCGCAAACCATAAAACCATTTAACCATCAAAATAATGAGAACAGTTTTCCAAATCATCCTCGGAATCGTGATCCTCGTCCTTGCATATCTTGTATATGACAGTATCCTAACCCCTATCCGCTTCAACAAAGCTAAAGATTTCAGGGAAAAGAAAACCATCGCCAGGATGCTACAGATCCGGGAAGCCGAGAAAGCCTACAAAGATGTTACCCAAGCTTATACAGCTGATTTTGATACCCTTATCTCCTTTTTGAAAAATGATTCCTTTGCTATTACCAAGGCGATTGGAACTATCCCTGAAGAACTTCTTGATTCTGTTGGAAATTTGAATAAAGCCAGGGATATCGCACTTAAGAGAGGTATCATTAAAAGATCGGTTACTAAGGTGCCGGTTATGGATTCGTTATATGGAAAAAATTTCCCCGTTGACTCATTACGGTATGTTCCTTTCACTCGTGGTGACAAATTTAAAATGGAATCAGGTGAGTATCAAACACAAAACCTTACCGTGAAGGTGCTTGAAGTAAGCGTACCGTACAGTATCCTTCTCAACGGACTCGACCCTCAACTTGTAGTTAACTATGCTGACGAAAGGAAGAAGATCACCAATTTTCCCGGGCTTAAATTTGGTTCCATGACCGAAGGTACACTAACCGGAAACTGGGAATAATCATGATCACATGAATGATTTTAAATACGTTTCTGAGAACTACAATTTAAATAAAACCATTGCATACAGACTATCCATCCAGCTCAACCCGGATGGATTTTCTATCTTAATCGCCGACGTACACAAAAATATCCTCTTTCTTTTTCACCGTAAAAGTGAGAGCCTTGCCCGGAGCCTTGCCGAGCTCAGGGAGAATATGGATCTGTATCCGGTTATCAACCTTCGCTTCGACAAATCTGTCTTACTGATCAATACCCATGAATTTACGCTCGTTCCGGAAGAGCTATACTCAGAAGACATGAAGGAGCTCTACTTTTTATACAATCACCCACTGAATGACAATGAGAAGGTGATTGCCAATCATCCTGACCACTACCCTGCCATGCTCCTGTTTAAACTGGATGCGGAATTCATCGCCGCAATCAATTCGTTTCATAATTCGCCCACCATTGTCCATTCTTCCGTTCCCTTCCTGGATTATCTGTGGAGCGCTTATAAGGACCATAACGGCCTCTTTATTCATCATACAGGCAGCCTTCTCTCATTTACGGCACGTCATGAGAACAAACTTATACTTCATAATATTATTGAGGCTACAGAGGATAATGATATTATCTATCACACATTGAATGTCATAAAACGGCTTGGACTCAACCGTGAAGAAACAGATTTTTATTACTCTGGTACACTGAATGAAAATCATCCTGTAGTGAGTACACTCTCCGATTACCTGAGTCACCTCAGCCCGTTGAAAAATGAATTTCCCTTTGAGCTGGCCGGCGACCTGAATGAAAATTACTTCATCAATCTGTTAAAAAGTACAGGTTGCGTATAATCAGCGGGAAATACAGAGGAAGACGGATCCATCCCCCATCAAATCTGCGGGCAAGACCCACCACGGATTTTGCCCGTGAAAGCCTCTTTAATATTTTGAATAATCATGTCGACTTTGACGGGCTCAACGTTCTCGATCTGTTTGCAGGAACCGGGAGCATTGGCATGGAATTCGCATCGAGAGGAGCCATGCATGTGGAAATGGTGGAAAAAAATTTTATCCACACGGAATTTATTAAACGGACTGTCAGGGACTTCGGTATGGAGAATATCAGCGTTGTCAAATCCGACGTGTTCAGGTATATCGACAAGGTCAGCCTGGAATTTGATGTGGTATTTGCAGATCCTCCCTACGACATGGATCATTTCGAAGATATACCGGTCAGGATACTGGAAAAAATCATCATTCCGGCAGATGGGTGGTTTATCCTTGAGCATTCCAAATCAAACCACTTTGAAAATCTGCCCGGCTTCGCAGAACACAGATCATATGGGAGCGTGAATTTTAGTTTCTTCAGAAAGCCCTGATTCACTGCCCTGCAACAACCAATCTGAAAGCAATCACGCTGTTTCCGTTCGTAAATCTTCCGGGGTAGACACCTCTCCCCCATCCTGAAATATCGATGTTCAGATGATCTCCATGCAGTCCGGAGCTATGATATACCATCCTTCCAGTCATATCAAAAATTTCTATGCTTCCCTGCGCCGAACAATAGGGGAAATTTATTCTCACTTTATCCTTGGCCGGAACCGGAAATACCCTTACATCATCCGAAGCAGGATTTTGCAAGCCATCGGTTGATTTTCCCTGGTTGATGATTACAATGGAAATCGTATCCCGTATCTCAGAGTTATCCCTTGATATTGCTTCGATTTTTACTACGCCATTCCCTTCCTGTGTGCCACTGCCCTTAAGACGGCCTGAAGTATGAACGAAGGTACCTGGTACTGCTGTTGATTGATCCTCAATGAGATGAAGGTCGTAGTAAGGAATGGTACAATCTTCAGGATAAGCTTTGGCAATTATATATACCGTTCCCAGATTGGTACTTAATGTGTCCAGACCTGTTTTTTCATATACGACGATGGAATCCACAGCAATATGATTGTAATACCCTTCCGATGTTTTAATACCGCTGTCGGGGCCTCGAAAAGACAGCACGGCGATTGAAAAAGGCGGAAGGCTTACCTGGTAATTATTTGAAAAGTTGTTTACCGTGGATTCTGTAAATTGAACATCCGATGGCTGAGTCACATTCCAGTTGGCTGCAGTGAGCCGGGCTATCCTTGCCGTGTCGCTTATTTCATCGAAGGGGAATTGCAGGCTAATATTCTGGCTGTTTTCAAAGTCCCTGTTGATGAGTAGAACAGAATATCTTGTACTGTCGTTAAATACAACGCCGGTAATGACCGGATATGTATACTCCCGTATAAAAGTACTTTTGGTCTCAGCACCGGAATACACAGACTGCAGTACAGTACCCTGGCAATAACGGTTGAACAGCATTGCCCCATAATAGAGTGGCAATGGTCTGTAGTTCATGTTATCGATGTTGATGATCCGCCATTGACCCTGGTTCATATTAAAGATGACAGGTATACTGACACCGCCTGTGGCAATCATTGAAGCACAAAAATCAACATATTCCACTGCCTGGCCGAATTTTCCATAGTAGTCAGGGTTGTTGTTGGTCATGTTGCCTTCATAAAGAAACAGAGGAAATGCCATAAAGTATTTCTGGAACATGTCTTTCCTGAAATTTGCGACACCAGCTTTCTGTGATTCTATGTAGGCAAAGCCCGACTTATAATAATTCAGCTCGGATTCAAATGGTATGGCCGGATCGTAGTTGAAATTTCCACCCATGTACCCGCTTACCGCCAGCCAGTCGGGCAGTATTTCCGCATTGTCAACCACAGTTTTGCTCCAACCGCCGCCATCTGCGATATCTCTACCGCTAAATGTAAGTATGAACTTCTCTTCGTCGTAGTTGGGTGAGGACTTCATTGCTTCAATCAACGGACCGGTCCAATTTCCATAATCCTTCGCTCCGGCAAAAGGTGCATTATGAGAACTTCCTCCCCATACTTCATTCCCAAATTCTATTACGATCCCCTTCGAATCAGAAAGGAGCTCATGATAGCCTTCCGCCTCTCTGAGTGCGCCCATCGGATTTTCAGATCCTGCACCCAGGTAGTCTACAAATTGCTCCATGGTTTCCGGATCCTTAAAATAATCAGTATAGGAGGCAGTTCCGATGGTGATGTTACTATAAATTCCCAGGGTATTACAAAGACTCACAAAGTCGGCAATGGTGAAATTGCTGTATGGAAATCCGGCAGAAAAATCAGTATTGCCACCTGGCTCACCTAAAAGGCTGAATACATTCGCAGTAAGGGCGCCCCACCGAATGGTTGCGGGCTGCATATTTTCAAGCAACTGCATCATTTCGTACGAAAATTTGTCTCCTCTCCTATTTGGTTGACGGTGCAGTTGAACATCATCAATGTATACATATCCCTCTGAATAAAATCTGAATTCCAGCGTCTGTCCGGATGTATTGTTGCCCGTAAAGGTATAGGTATAAACCTTCCAGTCCTCTGTAAGGTCTTCCTTTGGTGTCTCAAGCATGCCCCCGAATTTCACGGAAAACTGTCCTGTATATGCCGCATCTTTTTTCAGTGCAAATGACAATTCATACTGTGCATCGGAGCGGTAATAAAGGGTATAGGAAGTCTGACATCTGAGAAGAGAGGGGTTGAGATCGGTTCCATGGTTGTTTATACGGCCGGACTGTCTGCCCTGGAAGGGATCTGACGTATACCCATCCCATTCACAATCGACTCGTTTCCAGATGTCGCTAAGATTGAGGTTATGTTCAAGTGTTGAACGCTGAATATAATTGGAAGCCAATCCACTAAAGTCCCAGGAAGGGTACGATCGTACTGACACGTTTAGTCCGATACCTTCGGAATGTGCTATAGCTGTATTGCTGAAGCTGAGTGTATTCTGAGCAAACATTTGAAATGTCAGCAGAGACAAAAGGGATAACAGTCCTAATTTTTTCATACGATTAGTCGGATAAAAGATGATCTGAATTTAATCATTAATTTAGAAATAGATGAATGTGTGAAGCGCACCACGAAGGAAGCAGAGATAATGCGGGTTTTTTGCACAACTTGCATGTTTCGGCTGACGATTGATTTCGTCGCAGGCTGCGAATTCCAGAAAGAACGAGCGGGTCCGGCAATTATGCTATATAACATATTATATGCCGCATATTATCTCAATTACACATTTCCCAGATATGTTTGATGCTAACGGGTGAGTACTTACAGAATTCATCCCTATAGTCCCCTACTGCATTTCTGTTGATGCAACCTCGATACACAGGGAAAAAAGAGGAAGGCCGGTTAGCATGATACGCGGGCATTTGCATTGAGTAGCACAAGATCCGATGAATTCTCAACCAGAATACAAAATAATCTATAACAATTTGTCCATACAATTCAGTACTATTACACTGGACCAAATCTTCAGGAGGGAAAATCCATGTCATCTATTCAAAAAAGATGATTTTGGAACGCTGAGAATTCAGCAATTTTCATATAAATGATGACCGGGGACATGGTGAACCGGTAATTTCAAGAGATCATTGGTCGCATATGTTGAAAAACATCTGTGAGAGTGGCTGAGATTTGTTCTTTTTGCGCATTAAGGGTGGTGGGAGGGGGGTGGGATCCCCTACAAATATGTTTATAAGAACACTATTAAGAACGAAGTCCGGCAAACCCATCAGACCAAATCCGGTATTTGGATTCGTTTCGCACCAGTGTAAATGATCCGGCTTTCCATTGAAATTCATACAAAAAGCATCATAATTAACCTCTTCGATACATAACATCTGATGGAATTCAAATTATGATGCAGCTTGAAAATACATGCGCAGCGTGGATCCTGTCCCAATTTTCCTCAACAAATCGTACCTTTAAACTCAAATGGATAAATTATGACGAAAAAAGTATGCGTCATCGGTGCCGGACTTGTCGGAAGTGCCATAGCCGCTGACCTCGGGAAACTTTACGACGTAACTGTGATGGATATAAACCCGATACGCCTTAATACACTGAAAGAAAGATCAGGCGTCAAAATCGTTGAAGCAGATATTTCTGACAAAAAAATCCTCTATGAAACCATCGAAGACGCTTCGCTTGTAGTAGGTGCTGTACCCGGGAAATTCGGTTTTCAACTACTCAGAAATGTTATTGAGGCCGGAAAGGATATGATTGATATTTCCTTTTGTCCTGAGGACTATCTTGAACTTGATTCACTCGCCCGTGAAAATAACGTCACGGTGATTCCCGATATCGGAGTGGCCCCGGGTTTATGCAATATAATTTGCGGTTATCATAATCAGCGGATGGAAATAAAGAAATACAAATGCATGGTTGGAGGATTGCCTGTTGTCCGTAAGTGGCCATTGGAATATAAAGCATCGTGGTCACCGGCTGATGTTATTGAGGAATATACGAGACCTGCACGACTTGTGGAAAACGGGAAAATGGTAGTCAAACAGGCACTCTCCGATCCCGAATTGATCGATTTTGAAGGTATCGGCAGTCTTGAAGCGTGGAATTCTGATGGTTTGCGATCACTCATAAGTACTATGCCCCATATACCGGATATGGTAGAAAAGACCTTAAGATACCCAGGGACTACCGAATACCTTAAGGTGTTGAAGGAATTAGGCTATTTCTCGTCAGAACTCATGGAAGTTCATGGACAGATGATCAGACCGGTCGACCTGAGTGCCAGACTTCTCCTTCCTTTGTGGGAGATGAAAAATGGCGAGAGTGAATTCACCGTGATGAGAATTATCATTAACGGGATCGAAGATGGACAGGAAAAAACACTCGTTTACGACCTGTATGATGAATATGACGAAATCACCGGTACGAGTTCAATGGCACGAACTACTGGCTATACATGCGCCGCAGCTGCCGGGCTAATACTTGAAAATCATTACAGTAGAAAAGGAGTCTGTCCGCCGGAATACCTGGGCGAGGAGGATGCATGCATGAGTTTCATTCTCAACTATTTATCAGAACGAAATATTCGGATAGAGAATCTTTAGTCGTAGGCACGCACCATGTGACGCATCCTTACGTCAAATCAAGGCATCTGGTTTAAATTCCCCCGTCTGATTTGACAGTAAATCCACTTTCGGAATGTATGATCTTACCGTCGCCAGTTATACCGATTACCGAAATCGTATAATCCCCTTCTATATCACTGGTGGTAAAACTGACTGTTGCGTTTTCTCCATTCTCAGGTAAATCAACTTCCGGATTCCAGTAAAGCAGGTATCGCAGATCAGGGACTCTGGTCAGTTTACCTGCATCAGCAAAAGACGGCAAAGTATACGTCATTTCTTCCTTAGCGCCTAGCGGGTAACGAACACGAACCATATTCGGCTGCAATGCTACATCACTAAAATTATTATCCTTTGTATGGATATCGACAATGCCACCGAAGGTAAAGTCGCGGTAATAATATATATGAGAAATGACCCCAATCTCTCTGAGGGCATCAACGCTCATCGTTGCAATCTGCTGAAAATCTGTGTAGAGTACCCCGTCAACAAAAACTCCTGGCGGATCCTCAAAAGTTGTTGTCGTTGCCGGATTTATCACCTCAATGTCGAATTTGCCTTTTTTTTGTGAAAACCTGGCTGAGGGCAATAATTCCCAGAAATATTCGGTAATAGAATCAAGTCTAATATAATCTGAAGCTTTTATCAGCTCATCGGAATTCGTATAAAATTGCCAGCTGCCATTTTTAGTAGTCGCCCCGTTCTCGACTATTCTTTTAAAATTCTGTTGCTTAAACCGTCTTTGCAGTTGGATCAGCGCATATCTTTCTTTCAGGAATTTAACTCCCGCACTATCGAGCAAAAGGGACGCACCGGAGGGTGGATTCCTGAAACCGTTCCAGAATGATTCTTTGAGGTTCATCCTGAGGTCCGTTCCTGGCAATGTAAATACGACATCGATATCGTCTTCGCCTGGTTTCAGTAAAAAATTAAAATCACCGGTTGAATCGGTTAATACATCTTTAACATCTGTGCCCGGGCCCGGATAGGATAAGATAACCTGTTTGCCAGCCACAGGATCACCAGAAACATCCGTAATATTCCCGGATAATTTGACCCCAAGGTAGTCAGGGAGGTATTGCATCTTGTCAGCCGTGGCTGGATTATCTGAAGTACTTCTGCCGTCTCCCGCGATTAATTCAGGTTGTTTCTTGCTGACCACAATGGAATAGTGTCCACCTGCAGCTTTTGCTGCGGTCAACCCGGATTCCAGATTCAGCTTAACAGTTTCGCGGGTACCATAGGTTTGTTTATCAGGATGAATATTCAATGGGTTCCCCGGGCTCCCTGTACTAATTTCTGCCGGAACCGACTTTGTGGCAACCTCTGCCATGGTATCCGCTATGGGAAGTGTGAAATTCTGGTCAGGGTTTATTATTGCAATGGCTTTTCTGAAGAAGTGTTCTTCACCAAAATTTTTCATCCAGTTTGTGTAGGCAATCACGTAATATACTCCGGAGGGTAAATCCACCGGAATGACAAACTCTCCCTTGCCATTTCCGTCGGTTAGAAGTATCTTCTTTCTGATGAGTGATGCATTATCGGAGTTTACCAGTTCAATATAGGCCAACCTGCTTAGTTCCGTTGCTGGAAACAATGGTGAGGTGCAATAAATCTTAAACCATATCACCTCACCCGCAAAGGCACACTGGTTCGTAAGCTGCACTGTCAGTTCTTCAGCGGGATATTTTGATCCATCATCTTTTGCTGCATTTTGTGCATCAACACTTCGCCAGACCGGCGATATCAGAATCAATACAGCTATGATTAAAATTCGTTTCATAAATTGGCGTTATCTTGCTTCAAATTCAGCATTGGGATGCCTGTCAAAATTTAATATTGTAAGTAACAGTAGGTATAACAGCCCCGAAAATAGACAGTTTATATGATTCAAAAGTGGCGCCCTCGCTACGGAAATAAACGGAATAAGCATTTTTTCGTCCGGTGATATTATACACCGAGAAGGTAAATGTGCCCCGGGCCAGTTTATGTGACTTCAGACTTCCATTGATGGTCATTGAAAGATCGATCCTGAAATAATCCGGTATCCTGTATTGATTGTACTGCGAGTAATGAAGGAATACCTGTTCACCCAATTTGTATTGTGCAACCGGATAAGTGATTGGCCGACCTGTGGAATAATTCAATGAGGAGGAGAAAACCAGTCGGCGGTAAGCCTTCAGGTTGGCCAGGATCGTCAGATTATGAGGTTTGTCATAATTGGCTGGAAAATAGCTGCCGTTATTTACAACCTCTTCCGGGAATCGGGTGTCCGATTTTATGAGGGTCCTTGAATATGTGTAATTAATCCGTCCAAATACACGGCCGCCTTTTTTCTCAAAGGAGAGCTCAAGCCCATAGGATTTACCCAGACCGTTCAGAACTTCCGTCTCAACATGATCATTTAGTAAAAGTTCGGCACCTGGCTTGAATTCCTTGATATCATATATTCGTTTATAAAATCCTTCAACTGAGGTTTCAAACCGGTTGTAGTTAAAATTCCTAAAATAGCCGGCCGATACCTGACGACCCGTCTGAGGGGTAAGATATCTGTCGCTCAGCTTCCATGTATCGGTGGGAGAAATGGCGGTTGTATTGGAAAGCATATGGATGTACTGGGAAGTTTTACTATAACTAACCTTAACGGAACTGTACTCATCAACCGAATAATTAGCGGAAAATCTGAATTCAGGATTCACGTAAGTCGTTTCAACCTTGTTGGTTGATGTTGCGATGGTATCAATGATATTATCGGTTGAGTAAGGTAAGTCAGCTCCATATAGGTACCGGTGTCCGTTTCCGTAAGAAAACAATCCGGAAAGGCGGACGCCGCCTTCGACCCTGAGCCTGCTGGTAATGCTGTATTCACTCCCTATGTAAGCACCGAACTCAAGCGCACGCTCCTCATTTATTGAAAACGGTATAATATTGGATTTTTCACCAACAACCCGTTCGCCCGGATTCACATTATAATGATCGAGGTCGACACCAATGTTAAATTTCAAATCTGTTACGGGAGAATACTCGATATTGCTTTTAAAACCAATATCATTGAGTGAATGTGTCAGCCTAAAGTCCTGACTGGCATTGGTTTCATTCGAAATATTATAACTAAAATTACTGTAGGTAAATCCTGTCTGAGACTTAACATGCTTACTAATGGTATGCTTCAATATTATTGAGGCGACGATATTATTGTAACTGTAGATTGAATCGCTATTTAGCTGAAAGCGGTCATTGCTTTTATAAAGATCAATCGCAAGGCTGTTCTTTTCGTTCAGATAGAGATTGGTTTTAACCATGGCGTCATAAAAACTGACTTTACTTTTATATAATTCCGGGACTTTAATTGCATTTAGTATCCAGTTTGAATAGGTAGTCCTGAAGCTGGCGAGGAAGGTTGAATTTTTTGACAATGGTCCGTCAATATGGAATTGCGTTGAGATCGGGCTGATACCTGCGGCACCTTCGATTTTCTTTTTATTGCCCTCAATAGTGTTGATCTCCAGAACAGAAGAAATACGTCCGCCATACTTCACGGGCATGCTTCCCTTATACAGCACAGCATTATCCACAATTTCCGAATTGACAGCCGAGAATATACCGAAAAAATGAGAAGGATAGTACATCGGTGCCTGATCCAGCAGAATCAGGTTTTCGTCCGTTTTTCCGCCACGAACATTAAATCCTGATGTCCCCTCTCCTACAGTCTGTACACCAGGTAAAGTCAGCAGCCCTTTTATGACGTCGGGTTCACCGAAAAGTGCCGGAATAGATTTCAATGCCTGAATATCAATCCTCTCCAGTCCTATATGGATTTCCCCTACATTGCCTTCACCTTTTGCAGTAACGCTTACATCAGCAAGTGCATTAACCTGGGTTAATAGTTCAACATCAATGCTTCCATCCGAATACAGGTTAACGATTCGCCGTGTTGGTTCCATACCCACGCAACTGAAGTTAAGAATATGATTCCCTTTTGGAAGCGTTAAACGGAAGTATCCCACTCTGTTTGTAGAAGCACCTTTCTGTGTCTCAACAATGAAAACATTTGCACCCACTACGGGATCCCCGGTCTCAAAATTCTTAATATGTCCTGTGATTGTGGCATACGAAGTCCTTGATTTTCCCGGTGTACCTATATTGAAAATTTGATATTGGAGTGCGTTAAGGCGTTCTTTTGTGAGTTTTTCTGCAGTAGGTGCTGCCTCCTTATCCAGTATATTCAGCTCTTTTTCAGGGAACAGGACTTTCATCCCGGGCCCGGGATAGATAATGAAGCGGCCTTCACCCGATTTGTAATAATTTATCAATTTCCCTCTGAAAATCATATCCAGACAGGTTTCTATCGGCGTATCCTGAAAGTCTGCAGTCACTGATACACTGTCAATAGTCTGTGCATCATAATAGAAATGAACGGGGTAATTATGTTCAACGTCTTCGAGGAAATCTCTCAACGGAAACGACGAAAAGCTACCGGTAATTTTGATCGCTGAATCCTGCGCCATCATCCGGACTGAAAAAAGAAAAAAGATCAATATTATATAGATTCCTCTCATTTCACCAAATATGCATTAATTAATTATCTGGGACTGCCCGCCTTCTCTGAAATCCAACCCCTTCTGAACCATGCTCAGACCAGAGGATGTAGCCGAGGGAACGATATCACTTCCTATGCTGTCACCGGGAAGTTCCGCTTTTTCTTTATCTTCTTTTTCAAGTTGCTCAAAATACCGGATCACCGGAACCACATCATCATAATGCTTCTTATTTATTTTCAGACCGTTCTTTCTGATAAATTTACGAAGCTCCTTAGGATGCTTTCCCAGGAGTTTCAAAAGAGCATGTTTATTCTTAAAGGATGTGAAATTATTTTCGTATTTGATAACCAGTTCCACCCACCTGATGTAGTCGCCGAGGAAGCCTCCATGGATATCGCTTCTTGTGCTCACCTGATGCCGGATAAGATAGAGGATAGAATCTCCACGGTATGAGATCTCATACAGCTTTTTTCCACGAGTACCCGGCAATTGGAAATATTCGAAGTGCCTGTAAATTCTTGTGATGCTGTCAGTATATGAAAATCCCTCAAGGTAATCCTTAACGGGCAGAACGTATTTTTCATTCCCTTTTAAGGGTACATAAACGATGAAATCATCGGTAAATAAATTATAGTTCAGCCTTACATTATTGAATTCCTCACCGTTATATCTGACATTGGCTGCAGGCCAGTACTTTTCTGAAAGAAATGGACTGCCCCTGTACTTCATTTCGTAAACCCATTTAACACCATTTATTATATCTGACTGGTGCGAATAGAGAGGATTTGCTCTCAATTCAGCAGGCAACTCCTGGGAAAATGCATTCATGTTTGACAAAAGGTAAACCATAAACGGTAGTACCAGACATACGAATTTATTCACAGTGTTCAGGGATATTATTATTGTGCATGTTGACTTATAATGATCGCAGTATAGGCCTGATTTAAAAACAATTATAATTTTCTTTCAAAAACGTTATAAACTTACTATTTTTTTTTCAATTTTGAGATAAATTACAATATAAAAGAAAAAAATATTTCAAAACATTTCGTTTATAAAGCAAATTTAGCGGTTCCTTTTCCAGACCTTTAGAAAATGCATACTTCTCATTTCTATATTACGTTCTGAAAGTCCTCTTTAATTTTTCAGTACTTACATCTTTAATTTATTTTCAGTGAACTGAATTTCCTGTGCATATATCATAGGTTGTATTCTTCCTCCTTCAATTAAAACTGCTTTCCTACCAATAATCAGGCTTTTTATCTGAACCGTAAAACTGGCAGTCAGCACATTCTTTTACAAATGTATACACCGGTTGTCCGGAACTAATGATCTTACCAAAATAATAGAAAATTGAACGGGGATTTGGATTTGTCACATACGTGCAGCCGCTGTAATAACTCTTTGTGTCTAAATTGTAGTCGCCCGGTGAAATAAAAATCCTTTTTGAAGACACTGCTGAGGCATAAAAATATCCGAGTGCATGAACTGTGCCGTCACAACATTGAATATTTCCGAAAATCTGGGAAGGATTTCTCTCATAAATGCTCCCCGGATCTTCGTTTGCCTGTTTCAAATCCTTCCAATAGCCATACATTTCTTTGGACAGGGCATATTGCTTAACAAGAATGCTGTATCTCACATGCAGACGGTCATTGTATGGTGGTATCGATTGAAGCCCGAACTTTTGAATAGCGTGACCGGTGGTCTCCGAGGTGGAAGCAATGAGTATTCTGGTGGAGGGAACTGTCCGCCAGCAAGTATCTTCCTGGACCGGACCGATTTCAACTTTTTCGTGAGATTTGGGTACCTGGGACTGTTCTACACTTCCATGATAGACGAGGGCATTATCAACAGGCAAAATCACTTCCCATGTTTCTGTAAAGTCCCATTTCCAATAACTGATCTCCCCGGTGGTGTCGGTAGCATCTACTAATATATTCAGTTCATTCTCCGTCACTGTTGTCTGATCGCTGATGTAGCTGACTTGTCCTTCTTCAAAATATATGCTGTCGATGTTAGGGGCGGCCTGCATCAATACAGGTGTCGATTCGTACATCCTGCCATCCGTTGTGGTAATTTCGAGCATATACGTATTTCCAACTTTCCCCTTCAGCTGTTTGTCTGCAGTCTCATACCATCCACCCGCTGTTTCATCAAGTTGAAAAAGGCTGCCATCGCTATCTGCAATACGCACACTTGCTCCTGCAACCGGTTCGCCATACAATTGCAAATTATTAACTTTAAAAGAAGATGTCAGTTTTACCCTAAAAGGGCCTGTTTCATCTGTAATATTTCCCTCTACAACTAAAACCTTTGACTCATCAGCGGCGACGTCGGGTTGAAATATTTCTACACAGGAATACAGAATAAGCAGTATCCCGGTTAACAGAATCATTCTTAAACCTGACAGTAAAAAACTCATTTCAAGACAAGACTAAATGTTGAGAATATCATGCACGTATCACAATACTGATTACCAGAAATCTGGTTTCTCTTTAGTGCCTCTGGCAGTGCAATCTACGCAATATCGGTTGTCTGACCATACGCTACTGCCTCCATAGTTCCCATAGAGGAAGAGGCGTACCCCATTGGGTGGAGAAGTTGTCCATCCACAACCACCATAGGCAGAACCGCGAACAATATCGTGATCTCCAGGCATAATAAAAATCCGTTTGCTTGTAACCGCCGAAGCTGAAAAATAACCAAGTGCTTTTCCACCGCCATCGCAGCACGTGATATTTCCAAAAATCTGACCAGGGTTTTTGGAATACAATCCCGCTGTTTCCACGTTGGCATCTCTAAGCTTTTTCAGAATTGTGAATAATTCGGGATTAATGGTATATTGTTTAACCAGAATACTATACCTGATGTTGAGTTTGTCGCTCGGCGGGCCAATAGACTGCAGGGTAAAATGCGTAACTTTACGGTCCTTATATCCGACGGTTGAGGATACCAGAATCTTCATTGTGGGTTTCGTAATCCAGCATATCTCAGTATTTTCCTCGTCTATTGCTACGGTTACCCATGATGGTGGTATATACCAATTTGCCACTGAACTGGGGGGGCCATGATCAACAAGTATCCGTGTGGGCATATGGAACTCCCATGTCTCTTCTGCTTCCCAACGGAGGTATACATCCTTTTCCGGTGACGGATCACTGTTCACCAGGATATTCAGCCAGTTCTCCGTAATCAGTTCTTCATTTTCAAAATGCGAACGTTCTTCTTCTTCATAATAGACAGTATCAATGTCAGGAACTTCGTAAACATATTGCGGGGAGGACTCATATTGCTTACCATCGGGGGTTGCCACTGTAAGTATATAGGTATTGCCGGTTTCAGCCTTCAAATGCTTGTCATCAGTTTCATACCAGCCAAATGTTGTCTCATTCAGTTTGAAATCATTCCCCTTGTCATCGACAATATGGACATCAGCCCCATCAACGGGGTGATCCTGGTTCAGTTGATTCGGGTCGGTGTACAGGGAAATGGACTGGGTAAGCCGGATTTTGAAGGGTCCGTCCTCATTGGAAATCACACCCAGCACCACCAGAACCGGCTGGGTATCAATGATATTTACATCGGGATAATAAGGATCCACACAGGAATGGATCAGGATTGTCAGGGATATTAGCAAAAACGTAAACGTTTTCAGGGTCATATTGTCGCTTGGGGCTATGTTATTCCCAGAAAGCTGGCTGCACTCCGGATCCGTATGTGCGACAATCAGAGCAGTAAATATCCTGGGTATAGATTGTCCGACCGTTTGATGCGGCATGACCATAAATAAATACTGCTACTCTGGGATTATATTGCGTTACATAAATGCATCCGTCGTATGGACTCTTCGTTGACATGGTATGTTCGTTCGGAGTGACGAAGATGCGTTTTGTCTGCACAGAAGATGCCGCGAAATATCCAAGAGCTTTACCCATATGATTGCAGCAATCAATGTTACCGAAAATCTGTGCAGGAATCCTGTCATAAATACCCCCAGTTTTTTCATTGGCATCTTTGAGTACCTTGAAGTATTTATACATTTCTTCAGTGAGGGCATATTGTTTAACGAGAATGCTGTACTTCACATGCAGCTTGTCGCTGCCCTGACCGATAGAGGTAAGCAGGAAATTGCTCACCTTATTCTCAGGATCGTCTTTCCCGGTTTCGATCATGATTGATGCTGATGGTTTTGAAACCCAGCATACCTCCTGCACGTTATGCGCCAACTCAATATCTTCTCTAATAATACTGTTTGCGGTTTGCCCGGTTTGCACCCGAACATTCTGTTTATTCAAATGTACTTCCCAGGTTTCATCGAAAGACCATTGCAGATATTCAGGAGGCCCGTCAGAGGGTTTTGAGGTGACATAAATATTCAGTCTTTTCTGGTAAGTTGGTGTCTCTCCTATCAAAACTTCGACCACCTCCGTGCGGAAATAGACAGAATCGATTTCCGGAACATCGATCATTTGTACAGGTTCTGATTCATACTGATCCCCATCATCCGTAGTAATGTTCAGTGTGTAGAAATTTCCCGGAACGGCTTTCAGATCTTTTTCATTCGTTTCATACCATCCGCCGGTTGTATGGTAAAGACGGTAGGCATGCCCTTTGTCGTCAATAATCTGAACATCGGCACCGGTTACGGAATCACCGTTCAGCTCAAGGTTGTCAAGTCCGAATGTCCTCGACAGTTTCACCCGGAAAGGTCCCTCTTCGTTTGTGACCTGTCCCTCGACAACCAGCAATGAAGAAGTATCTTCAGAAAGAATTTCCGGCTGGTAACTTTCGACACAAGAATTCACAAAACATACTACCAGCAGGGGAAGAATGGATATAAGAAAATATTTTTTCATTTTGTTTATCCACATAATCAATCACAAAAATCTTACAGTCACCAATTCGCTTTCAAAACCGTTCGTGAAGGTAACGTTTTTGATTTAATCCTAATAATAAAAACAAAAAATAAGTAAATTATTTTATGCAACCTTATGATCTTATCATTGTCAAAAGGGACAGGTTTATGTTAAAGGTTGTATAATTCAGGGTTTCTCCAAATGTCTAAATACGTTGAAATATTCGATCCAGCGGGTCGTTCACAATAAAGCAGAGTCTGCAATTCCAACCCGGGAACACGTTGTCAGGCAAAGATTCAATATGCAAAATAAAATTATTGATTTATGTTTTGGGATTATAAAAAAACGACTATTTTTGCAGGGCATTTAGAAACACTGTGTGTTTGTTGATGCTACCTGGTTCGGTAGTTCAGTTGGTTAGAATGCTGGCCTGTCACGCCGGAGGTCGCGGGTTCGAGTCCCGTCCGGACCGCAAACAGTAATTATAAAACCCTGTTAAACAATGATTTAACAGGGCTTTTTCTTTGATAGGTGCCAAAAGAGAATGTCATTATTTACCTGATATCTTGCCCATAGCCTCATCTAATTTCCTGACAATAAATCGAAGTTTATTCCTTCGTCCTTTAAATAAAAACTCTTTAGTTTCAAGGTAATCCGTTAAATGTAGCGCATATTTATATATCAGAAGAAAATACAACCCAACAAAGATGAATAACCAACCTATATAGACGGGGATGCTTATGATTCCAAGTAATAAATAGAAAAATCCATAGAAATAATAATTTTTCTTATCTATCTTCTGAACTTCTGCACCCTTATAATACCTTAGATCATACTCTTCCCCCTTGTAAATTAGCTTATTTGATGTTATTAGTAATTCACCTTTTTTGTAAATTACTGATTCACTTGTTTTATGCTGTTTTGGAGAGAAATCATTTTGAGTGCCGGATTCAGATGAATTAAGCCTCTCGGAATTGCCGAAGAACTGACTATCATACTTTTCTCTTTTATGGGCGTCAATTAATATATCATATGCCCCTTTAACCTCTTTAAATCTTTCTTCAAAGAATTTATCTCCATCCTGTTTATCAGGATGAAATTTAATAGCATATAAATGATACGCCTTCTTAATTTCTTCCTTTGTGGCATATCGATCCAAATCCAATATTTGGTAATAATTCTTGAGCATCTTTTCTGATTCAAAAAATCAAATTTGGGATTTTTAAAAATTTATTCCTTAAATTGTCTCTTCAACCAAATAACAATAAATTTATGAAAAAAAATTTCAAAGCGACACATTTCTTAAATGACAATATTGTAAAAGAAGATATTAAGATTGGAAAATTTGATTCCTGGCAAGAAAGAAGCTATTCATAATTTAATAACTGAGGTTTATATTGAAATAAGTGATTTTGTAACTATCTATAAAAAAGACCTTTGGTTTGTTATCAATCATGCAGACAGTCAGGCTGTACAAATTGAAAATTCTGAAAATGTACCACCCTCGCTAATTCGTGGCTTTGCAAAAAAAAAGAAATGAAATCCTGCCTTAAAGAATTTAGTAAAAAATGGCACATAATATTGGGTACCATTTTTATAATCGGCGTGATACTTTTTGGAATCTCTATTATTTTTAATCTTCCCAAAACTCTCAAAAGTATTTCATTAGTTGTAGGTATATTGTTATTTTCCGCTCCGCAAATACATTATATTACTTTCATTTTCCTTTGTAAAATAAGACCTCTTTATGATCTACATCAGACTGAAGATAATAAAAACCATTTCCCCGCAGCAATAACCGGTTTGTTTGAATCAATTATGTACCCTATAGCGATTTTATATTGCTATCCTGAATTCATTGGGTTGTGGCTGGCAATCAAAGTTGCTGCAGATTGGGTAGCCTGGGGTTCAGATAAAAGAAAGAGAAATGGAAGTAATGCTGAAGGCAGAAGAAGGTTTCATCATTTTTTAGTTGGAAACGCCCTGGTTATAATCCTTTCTTTTATCACGTATTTAATTTTGAAGCTATTATTAAGAACATAAAAACCCGTCCACATGTCTGCAATCGGGTTCCACTGGAAAATGAACCCCCCGGCTGGAAAAACGCTTGGAAAAGTTGAAACTAAATATACACCAATTTAAAAAATCCGGGGCGGATCCACTCATGCAGCCTCTCAAATTAGGTCCCGCATTAGGGCTTTCCTTATAAATTTCTATCCAGCAAAAGATCTTCCCAGTTAATTATCCAACTCCCCATCTGTGGCCGGAAAATTCACCAGAAACCGTGTAAGCGACGAGGGTTTTGAATGGTTTTCATTCTCAAGATGGATGGCAAGAACCGACAGTCCCCGATACAATTCCATTCCTTGCAGAAGCATCTTCATTCCGGGATTCTCAGCATTTTTTTGATTGTCGACCGATCCATAGCTCCTTCCGAACAATGATGATGCATCATCAAAAAAAAGTATGGCACCATGTTCATAAGCCCTATCAAAGAGAGTCTTAAGATTCATCTCTGTTTCACTGTGATGACTGCTGATCACCCGGCTCAGGTCAATCTTGTATAGCTCCAGGTTCAGCGCATTAGCAAGGATTTGCGGCAAGGGTTTCTCAATCTTTCGGGTATCGCCGGTGAACATCCTTGTTACACCGGCTTTTGCTGAACGCTTCTTTGACACACCAACACCCTTAGGTGATCTGGCCAATTTTTGAGCCTCCACCCACATCTCTGTCAATATGGAAGGTCGAAAGCCGGAATGCATGAGATCATCTGCCCATTCGTCTACCGGAGCCACTCTCTCAGCATAATCTTCAAGCTTCGGACTTGAGCCGGAATTTTTATTTTTGGTATGTTCTGATTCCCGAAATGCACCATCTTTCGTTCCACTTTTCCTTCCCTGAACTTCAGATTTCCGTGGACCTACCTTAGCGGCCTGATCACTTTTTCCCCAGTTTTGTACTGCCATCTCGCAATTTCTTTAGGTGAGTACTTATCATCCTTTTGCTGACAGACCTGGAAGTATATCCAGCGGGAAAGGAACCATGTGAAATTATTTTGACGGCCAGCATATACCGGCAAGTTTACAAAAACGAGGATGGGAAAACAATACCCTGATGCCTGAATATCAATTATTAACGTTTTATTAACGATTAATACAATGATGTTTGTTATTATACTACGTATGCAGGTTTTATTTAAAATGTAATCCAATTCTGAGAGCGTGTGCTGACGGGCATCATAAACTGAAAATAAAAACCAGGTACATGTAAACCTTAAGAACGGCCCGCAGGTTAATTACTAAAGTCATGTTAGGAAAATCCGGGTATTTTAACGGGATTTTTTGAAATGTATCGTAACTTTCATTTCTCAATCATTGTGCATATTATTAACTCCAGCCTATGAACTCCCACAATTTTAAACGAAGGGATTTTTTCAAATTTCTTGGTATGGGGTCGGCAGGGTTTGCCCTTTCCGGTCTCAATGCACCCATGGCAAAAGCCGGGCAAAAACACAAGAATTCAGCCGAAGAAGATATCTGGGATAAAGTGTTCAATACATCAATTGCCGACACGCACGAACATCTAATGGACGAAAAGGACAGGCTAAGCGGTGGTGCGGTAATAAGAGACAAATGCAATGACTGGACCATGATCTTCAGTCACTACCTCGATTCTGACATGCGCTCTGCCGGGATGACCGAACAGGATTACAACAACTTTTTTTCTCCCGGAATCGATCCGGTGGATAAATGGAAAATACTCAAACCCTGGTGGCCGTATATCAGGCAAACCGGTTACGCCTGGGCCGTTCGTATCGCTATGAAGGAATTATACGACATTGATGAACTTACGGATGATACCGTCAAAAACCTGCAGGACGGGTATATGAAAATGGTCCGTCCCGGATTTTACGATATGATTTTAAAGGAAAAGTCGAATATCGAGTCGTGTCAAATCACCGGCTATCCCCTTATGAAGTCGGAACAGCCGGCCTTCCTGATGAGTGATCTATGGGTTGATGCCATGATTTCCGATCCGGGTGGATCTATGTATAAAAGTGAGGCGGGTATTGAGGTCAGGGAACTCGAGGACTGGCATAAAGTCATCGACTGGTGGTTTGAGAAATACGGCAAATACGTGGTTGGAATTAAAGTCGGGCTGGCCTACTCACGAAACCTCGATTTTAAGAAAACGCCGGCTGAACGTGTCAGAAGAATCTGTAAAAACCATCTCAGGGGGAAAGAACTTAAAGCAGAAGACAGAAAAAAACTTGAAGACCACCTTTTCTGGTATGTAATTGGCAAAGCTACGGAATTCCATCTGCCAGTCAAGATCCATACGGGATATCACGCAATATGGAAGGGGAAGACCAACAGAATGTCGCTGAATATGGTTCGGAACAATCCTTCCGACGCGGGAAATCTCTGCGATCAGGCTAAGGATACAACCTTCGTTTTCTTTCATCTCAGCTATCCCTATTATGAAGAAATGCTGGCATTGGCCAAGCAATATCCTAATGCCAACATCGATATGTGCTGGTCATGGATTATCAACCCGGTTGCGGCCAAAGACTTCCTGAAGAAATACCTCGTTACCGTACCGGCAAATAAAATCCTGACCTTTGGCGGCGATTACGTTCCGGTAGAACCTGTTCTCGGTCATGCCGTAATCGCAAGAAGCGGCATCGCCTCCGCACTTACAGATCTCACCGATGAAGGATTTCTTACGCAGTCTGAGGCCCTTGCCCTGACGGATACCCTTCTCCATGACAATGCCCGCAGGATCTTTAGACTTGAAGAAAAACAGAAAATTTTAAAAGACCTCAACTGGGGAAATTTATAATTTACTTTGTCGCTTCGGGTGCATTGACACCAGCCCCAAAAATTAGTAACTTACCTAATTGGGTTTCACCTATAAACCACAGCCATGTCAAACAATCATTTTTTATGTCCGTATTGCCGTGGCCATCTTAAAGTCGGAGACTATATTGTCCTGACGGTTAGGAACAGCAAACGGGAAAAAGGCCTTATTCTGCTCCATCCTGAAATTGGAAACTACACCAGTATAAAACATCCCTGGTTTGAATACGGAGAAGGTGAACATGTCAACTTCTACTGTCCACTTTGTCAGCACCTCTTACATTCAGATTTTAATGAAAATCTTGTATTCGTGAATATGATCGATGCAAATAAGAAGGAATTCGATATCTACTTCTCCAGGATAGCAGGAGAGCAAAGTACATTTCAGGTTACGGGCGACACAGTGATGGAAACCGGAGTGCATGCTGCAAGATATACCTATTTCAAAATGTCACAGAAGTTTAAGCGCTTTCTTCGGAAATAAAACCATGACCTAAATATGGTGATCTGGAGGGAAAAAGACTCATGGGTGAAAGAAGATCATGGTCAGGTTCCGAAAAAAGACGGGAGGGAAATCCTCCAGCTTTTCCGGAACACTGATCAAGATCTCATCAAAACTACTACCTAACCAACAAACTAACTAACTAACAAACTAACTAACTAACAAACTATTTACAAAACTAACCAATATTTTCCCTGGTTATTTTAGTGCCTTAGTCCTGGTAATCAATATTCTACCACCAGCCCTCCGGCATATTCAAAATATCTTTTTGCACATCCGGAGTACCCGCGGATGGACCATAGAAAACGCTGCCACCGTATGAAGAAAGGAAGAGCATACCGGGATGATTGATATCCGGAACTGCGCGTTGTCCCCATTTAAACCGGTAACCTTCAATCCTCGTCCAGTTTTCACCGAAATCCTCACTACGAAATGCAGCATTTTGGAAGGTATTTATAAAAATCCCGGAAGGATTTGCGGGATCCAGACCTGCGGAATTAACACGGTAACGGTCGTCGAAGACCTGTCTCCATGTTACACCACCATCTTCCGTTTTAAGAAGCCCTCCGTGGCTGTCGGTGCCTGAAGCTGTTGAAGGCCAGCAGCTCAGGTACATTCTATCCGTATTTTCGGGATCAAGAAGGAGGTCGTGCGGGCCGTTGACACTGTCGGGAAGAATCACAGGATGCCATGAAGCAGCCTTATCATCACTGTAATATACCGCCCCGTCAACCGTATTCCCATTGCGTTGTCCTCTGGGGAAGAGTACGAATAAACGGCCGTCTTTATTTAGTCTAAGCTGCCATGCGAAAAGATTATCTCCAAGTCCGCCATTGCATTTAGTCCAGCTCTTTCCACCATCTGTTGATGTAAAGACACCCTTATCGAAGACGCTTACGTAAAGCGTCCTTGAATCAACCGGTGAATTTGGATCAATCAGAATATTGGTACAGATCGAATTCTCCGGAAGCCCTTCATTGCTTTTCTGCCATGTTTTCCCTTCATCGGTAGAAACTGCGACGCCGCCGGTATACCTGCCCAAAAAACCTCCAAACATTTTCGTCCGCGGCAGATCGTGAGCCCCGGACCATGCGGACCATATCCTGCCCTTCACAGCCGGATCGAAAGCAACCTGATAGCAGGTGTTCTGCCACCGGAACGGGACACCGTTAAGCGCATGAAACCAGCTCTGTCCACCGTTGAAGGTATGGAAAAGGCCCATGTCGGTGTAACAAATGAAGAAATGGTCTTTGTTGAATGGATCAAAATGAACCCCATAACAGGTTGTCACATCCAGCCCGCCACTGGAGTAAGAACCATCTGGCTGATTGTGGCTATAGGTTTGCTTCCAGGTCTTGCCACCATCGGTGGTCTTATAGCCTCTTCCATTGTCTCCGGCAAAACATATATCCGGATTTCCGGGGGCAACGCCAAGATCTATAGGTGCGCCTCCCCAGCCAGGGTCATAACTTTTTTCCATCCAGGAGCCCTCAAAATTGTTGGTGATGTAACCATCCGGAGAAGACGATAGTAAAACAGCTTCCCAGGAATTTCCACCATTGACCGTTTTGAAAATACTGTATATCTCGACTTCATTACCTTCCTTGTTCTTCTTATGATTAATTACTGAAAGATATGCGACTTCGGGTCTGGATTCACAAACCCCAAGGCCCTGCCTGAATTCGGGTTTCCTGGATTTAATGGTCCCATCAAGGATTCCGCCATTACTTTGGGTCCAGTGCATTCCCAGGTCCCTGCTTACGTAAACCCCACCTTTCGCATTTCCCGGCATCCTTGAAAAGCCGGATAATAGATAGATCACTGTCTCATTCCCTCCGGTCCCTCCTTCGACAGTCATCACTCTGTTGACTGGAAGCTCTACCTGCGTTACTTTACCTGTTGTCTCATTTACCCATACACATCCCTTTTCGGTAAATACCAGCACCTCTCCTTTTCTTCCTGATATGCTCCCGGGAAAAATCGCTTTTACGTTTTCACCGGGCAATGAGGCCAGCTGCTTCCATGTCTTTCCCTGATCGAATGAAGTAACCAGGCGTGCCTGACCTTCATTTTCCCTGGAATTTCCACGGGACATATAAAATTTCAGTGGAGCCATGCCAAGAAGGATATGATGATTATCTTTCGGATCTACCTTTACTTTTTCTATCGTACCATCCACTGCACCACTAATGATTTCCGATGGTAGTAGGTCCTTATTCTGAAGGTGATCGACTTTACGGGCCTTAGACACATCCGGGTATACAATCTCCCAGGTCATCCCTTTGTCAGCCGATCTGTACAACATACTCAAACCGGAGCCCCTGTCTTCACTATGTCTGAAACCCCGCGTAGCAACGTAGACTACCTTCGGGTCCACCGGGTCAAATTCAAAATCCTCCGGCACATTCCAAAGATTCTTCATTTTCCAGTTTTCTCCTCCGTCCAGCGACACGTATGCTGCAGTCATATCACAATGGGTCAGCACAAACTTCTCATCAAACGGACTAATTGTCGGTTTCAGTACTCCTCCACCGCCACCGGGTCCTATGACTTTCCAGGCAGTGCCCTCAGTACTGGCATTCTTATTCCCCTCAATGCCGTTGCTGCTCTGGCAGCCTGGCATTACAAACAGCGTTGCGGAGAATAAAAACAATAGATATCTAATGTGGACGGATAGCAGGTTCATCGCTCTGTGTATATTTTAATTTAAAGCTAAATCGGTAAAAAAATGAGTCTTGGGAAGATCCACCTCTCAAAATCTGATACAATATCCTCTATTGAGGCTAAATCTTGAGAAAATCAAAATCTTTTTTTATCTTTCATTTCTTCTTGAAGCAAATTTAATTTTTAGTTACGAAATAAAAAACAAAAGCAAAAATAATCTTTATATTTGTTATAGAAAGGTTAAGAAAGATTTTGACCTTGATCTCAAAACTCCCATTTTTCTTATATTTTCTCCATTATTTCACAAATATGAAATTATCTGTCTTTTTTTGCGCTATTCTGACCATAATGAGTTTTCATCTGAAAGCACAGGGCACAATGGTGGATCCGGGAGGACTACATTCGTACCTCCCTCCTGCGGAAAAAGAGGGAGGGTGGAGGAAAAACACAGACCCTGCATTTATTCGTTCGCTAGGCATAGATCCTCAAAAACTGGAAGATTTTGGCAGATGGAATGTGGAGAATAACTGGGATGGTAAATCGCTGAGAGATAAGAGTGTCATTGTCATAAAAGATGGATGGATTGTTGGTGAATGGTACGGCGATCCCGAAGGAAATCCTATACCGGTTGACCGTGGTAAAACTGAAAAGGCGAGGCTGGCTTCCAATGGGAAGTCAGTAGCCATCACGCTATTTGGAAATGTGCCGGGAACCTGGACAAGCGGACAGACTGACCAGGTAGGTTCGCGTGGGTATTTTCCGGAATATCCCGCTGATATGTTCAGACTTTCAGGATCGGGCCTCAATAAGGCGTACATTATTCCATCGATGGATCTTGTGGTGGTGCGAACGAGCCAGATATATCCAAGTGAAGTCTGGAATGAACAGGAAGATGTCTTTCTCAGAAAGCTGTTCGCTGCTGTCGGGCCGTCATCAGTAATGAAGGCAAATGACGAAAATGAAACGCCGGGAGGCCCCGTTTCCGGACAGATCATGCAGGATCCCTTCCATCCCGATAAACTTGTTTATAACAGGGATGATAACCATGACGGAAAAGCCGATCCGTTTTTTCTTTGCGGCCCGGGCGATCCTGAAGGATTTCTATACAGAGGTAAACGCAATGCGGATGGCACCAGGAAGGGTGATCAGATGCAGCTGATAGAAAAGCTGAACCAATACGGAGGTAATTCCGTGTATTTCATTGCAGTAAGGACCAATGGCGGAGATGCATGGAAAAGCGCAAGGGACGAACCGGCGACCTATCCCGATGCCCTGCAGAATCCCTGGGTGGATCAGGATCCTGCAAAAGGGCTGAACCTAAAAATGACCGCACAATGGGAGAAATGGTTCGACGAAATGGACCGTGACAACATCGTTATCTATTTTTTTATTTATGACGATGCCATCGATATTGCCAAAGAATTCGGATGGGCGCTGGATGAAAGCGGTAATCTTGATCCCCGGGAAAAGGCTTTTATCACCGATCTGGTAAATCAGTTCAAACATCACAAAAACCTTATATGGTGTACAATGGAGGAAGGTCAGGAGCTTGGTGATAACTGGAAACAGCATATCTCCAAAATCGCTGAGGCCATCCATGACGCAGATGAACACCATCACATAATAGCGAGTCATCAGCTTCCCGGAAATATCTTCTTCCACAAAGGTGACAGGTATATCACACAGTTTGCCGTTCAGACCGAAAAAAATCTGACAGCCACCACCGATTCTCTCCATCAGTGGTTACTGACCATTGCGCAGGATTCGCGCGACAGTTACTGCTTTGTCATGTCAGAGGATTATACTCAGGGAAATGTTTCATGTCCGAACGGCGACCGTGATGAAATCCGGCAGCGTAACTGGGCATCAGCTATGAGTGGCGCATACGTAATGGTGTTGGGTATGGACATTGAACACAGCCCGGAAACCTGGCTCCATGATTGCAGGATATTGCAGAACTTTTTTGAAGAGACTACATTTAACGGGATGTATGCCGACGACGGGCTGGCATACGGACAAACGTCCTATGTTCTCGCTGATCCCGGATACGATTACATCCTTTATTCCGCAAATTCAAAACATACACTAGGGATTAAAAATCTCACAGCAGGTACTTACTCGCTGACCTGGATAGACTGTATCAGCGGAGAAAAAAAATCCTCACTGCAGCAAAAGACGAAAGCCGGAAACCGTTCATGGAATAAACCTGCGGGATTCAGCAATGAAGTAGCCTTATACCTTCACAGGGAAGATAAGCAGCCTGATGAAAATCGTGAAATTACCAGGAGAAATGAACAATGGAGCAGACCGAAAGACAATATAAAGCCTGTGACTCAAAGCCGGGCCGTTGAACTTAAAAAAGACAGTACTGTTTACATTCAGATGGGTTATACCGATGGAGACGGCGGGCCGGGTCCCTATACGATCATGATTGAAACAGGTCCTTCACACGGAACACTTTCCGGAGTGGGAAATGACAGGTATTACAAACCGGAAAAAGGATTCACCGGCGAGGACAGGATAGTTTGGCGAGTGAATGACGGGAAAGACAGTTCGGAACCCGCAACCATTATCATTTCAGTAAAATAAATTCATTTACGGAACAGATAGGCGCTGCAAAATGTGATTCCGAAGTTCTGACTTTTGTCAGCCCTGCATTTCAATACCAATACTAAGATTTAATTGTTATGTTCTACCACAAAAAAATTCAGCCACGGAAACCGAGAAAGGCCATGTTTATAATTTTCCTTTCTCTTGTATTCCTGAGCGGTCCGAAAGCATTTTCCCAGGACAACGCCATTCCGGGACAGGCCGTTTCGCCCTTCCCTACCATTGAAAATCTTGCTGTCGAATGGTACCTGCGCGGCGATGATAACCTGAACAGTGTAACCACAGTGCAATACAGGGAAAAAGGTACTGCCGAATGGAAAGAAGGTATGCCTCTTTTCAGAGTCCCTGCTGGAAAAAATGTACATTTTTCATGGGAAAACAAACATGCCGGAAGTATATTCAACCTGAAAGCCGGCACTGAATATGAGATCAAACTTAGCCTGGAGGACCCCGATGGCGGAAATGCAAATCGCATCATAACCGCCAGGACCAGATCAGAACCTGTGGTGGTGAATTCATACGATATTATTGAACTCCCCGATGGTGATCATGATACACTTGTTACAAAAAACGGAACTGAGACCAAACCCGTCGTTTACCGTTGTTCTTCAGGTAAGGCCACCTACCGGTACATCGACCTGAATAATCGTGAATGGGTGTACATTGAAGGACTAAATGTGAAAAACCTTCAGAAAAACGGCATCGGCATACAGCTTAATGGCGCCAAAAACTGTGTCGTACAACATTGCACTGTAAATGCCGTGTACGGCATCGTAGCCTACCTGCCCGGGGCTACGAATTGCTATATTAGTGACAATACCGTTACAGGCACCTGCGTGTGGACCAACGAAGCAATGGGAGCACATGGCGAAAATATCGGAGAAGGGATTGAAATGACAGGACCGGGAAACATTATTTGTTACAATAAAGTTACCGCTTTTCGCGACTGTATTTCAACGATGGAGGATCAACATGTTTTCAATCAGACATGTATCGATATTTACAACAATGATATCTTCACGGGAGTCGATGATGCCATTGAGGCTGATTTCTGCTTTTCCAATTGTCGTATTTACAGGAACAGGATCACCAATTCATTTGTTGGTCTTAGTTCACAACCTGGTCTCGGCGGTCCGAACTATTTCTTCCGGAATGCTATGTACAATGTGATCCACGCTGCTTACAAACTGAAACGATTCAGCCAGGGCGACGTCGTTCTGCATAATACAGTGGTAAAGGTTGGTGCAGGTTTGGGTGGCAATGACAAAATGGACTTTGCTTATTTCAGGAATAACCTGGCCATTGGCGGACCTACGGGAGGTGTAAACTGGGGCGATTATGGTGCCGGCAATCCCTATGCCGCAGATATCATCGGTCCGGGGATACATAGTGATTTTGATTATGATGCAGTAGGTGTCTCGGGTAATCTTTACGTGGCAAAGATTGGCGGAAAGCCATTCTCTTCGGTTGAAAAGCACGGAATTGAACATCTGAGCCTCAAAGAAACCTTCCGAAATGTCTCATTTCCAAATCCACCTGTCCCGGAAAGAGGAGTCCAGGATCTCAGACCAATAGCCGGGTCCACGGTCATCGATGCAGGAGTGTACATTCCGAATATCGATGACGGCTATACTGGAAAGGCACCGGATTGCGGAGCTTATGAATTTGGGCAGGAACTGCCTCATTATGGGCCCCGAACAAGAAAATGATAATTTTCTTACAAGGAAACTGACTACTTTTAAAGGGCAAAACAATCAAACAAAATCTTTTATAAAAATATGAAGAAGCATGATAAGTAAAACCTTTTTATCGGAAACCAAATCCAGGAAGTTCATTCCTACAAGTCTGATAACAGGAATCCTGGCACTCCTGTTTATGAGTGCAAATGCTCAGTACAGACCTTCGGTTATTTTACGGGAGGACTGGAAAGAGATCCCTGCTGCAACACCAGTAACTCAGGAACATGTCGCAAATCCAAATCTTATTCTGCATCTTTATGGACCGGGTGCCGACAGTATTAAAAAGAGTCATCATGACCACCCTGTCGATGATCCCTATTATATCTGGTCGGGTACCTGCCTCGCCAATTGGGCTTTGACACTGAAAGACAAGAACAGGTATCTTGATCTGACCGGCTTTTCAAAAGTGCTATGGCGTTCAAAACAAAGCGGTTTCAGGCAACTTCACCTCGTATTGAAACTTGCCGACGGTAGCTGGCTTGTGAGTGACGAATCGGACGGACCTTCGCAGGACTGGCGAATACATGAATTTAATTTGATGGATATTCACTGGTACAAGCTTTTTATACGGGGAGTTTATGAGGGGAAACCAGTAGCATCCCCTGATCTGAGTCGTGTAGATGAGATAGGATTTACCGATCTGATGACGGGTGGTGAAAGTGACGCATGTTCAAGACTCGACTGGATTGAAGTATATGGCTTGCCTGTCAAACGATAATGTGCCGGTCTGTCCGGATCCAACCTGTATTGAGCACCTTCAACCCATTCGCGACTTCCGGTCATTTCCTGCAATGCTTTAGTATAATTCTGATTAAAATATAATCAAAAAAATGATTAAAAAACAATCAATTTTTCGTGGCCAGGCTGTCATATCTGCCACAATGGTGTTTATTGCAACATTGCTGGCTTTGACTGTGAATCAGCCGGTGGAAGGACAGGTAAAGATAACTGAAGAGGCGCTAACATTGCCAACGTATGGGCTAATGGCACCAGAAATCATGCCTGACTGGAGGCTCTACCGTTATCCCTACACGATGTACGACAGGCTCACCAATAAGCGCGGGGAGAGGACCTACAAGGCGTTGTATGTGGAAAACCAATATGTAAAAGCTCTTGTATTACCCGAACTTGGAGGAAGGCTTCATGGTGCTCAGGATAAAACAAACGGTTACCAGTTTCTGTACAATCAGAAAGTGATCAAACCTGCACTCATTGGGTTAACCGGTGCCTGGATATCGGGCGGCGTTGAATGGAATTTCCCGATAGGTCACAGGCAAAGTGGTTTCAGAGACGTTGACTGGACAACTGAAATTAATCCGGATAGTTCGAAGACAGTATGGGTGGGTGAAACTGACAAACTTACCGGCATGCGCTGGTCAGTGGGAGTAACCGTTCATCCCGGGAGAAACTGGGTTGAAACAAAAGTAAGACTCTACAATTGTACACCCTACGTTCAGCGATTTCAGTACTGGGCAACCAGCGCTGTGCGTGCTACCTGGAATTACCAGGCTGTCATTCCAACCGAAATTATGACGGGACACGGAAAGCGGGAATTTTATCACTGGCCGGTAAATGACGGCGTCGACATCAGTTACTGGAAAAATAATCCGGCTTCCGGCAGTAAATTCGTTGTCGATTCTGAAAGCGATTACTTCGGTGGTTACAGCCCGGAAAAAAATGCGGGTATGGTGCACTATGCCGAACATAGCATCGTACGGGGAAAAAAATTATGGACCTGGGGTACTGCGCCCTCAGGTCGCCTCTGGGAAAAGATCCTCACCGATGGGGACCTCCCCTATTATGAACCTCAGGCAGGTGCATATTCCGATAACCAACCTAGTCTCTTCTGGATAAAACCTGGTGAGACAAAAATTTTCAGCCATTTCTGGTTCCCGGTAAGGGATATAGGTGTATACGATTATGCCAACCTCGAAGGAGCACTAAACATTGAGATTGATCATGACACCGTACATTTTGGCTGGTCGCCCACAGGTGAAAATAAAAATGCAGTTGTCATGCTAACTTCAGGAGGCAATGAAGTTTTCAGGAAAGTCATCAATGCTGATCCCGGTACACCCTTCCTGGGAGAACTTAAAGTTCCTGCAGCTACTACTCTCTATGACCTCAGGATGGACGTTCTATCATCTGGTGGCGACACGTTGCTCGCGTTCAGTCATCAAAAGCCCCTCAACCAGCCTCTACCACAACCTGCACCGCTACCGCTGTCACCTGAAAAAGTAAAATACCAGGATGAATTATTTGTGATTGCCGATCATTTGGATGTATTCGGAGAACCTGAAAGAGCAAAATCTTATTATGAAGAAGCTGTCAAAAGAGATCCCGGGGATGTCAGATGCAACACGGCACTCGGCGAAATGGCCCTTAAAGACGGACGGTATAAAGAGGCCGTTCAATACTTCAATACGTCACTTGAGAGGGATGAAACGTATTTCAGGGCCTTTTATTTTAGGGGACTGGCTGAGCTTGAGCTCGGAAACGTAAATGATGCTGTCAAATCACTGAACAGGTCGAGTTACGATCTTACATGGTATGCTCCTGCTCATTTTGAACTTGCCCAGCTTCTTTTGAAACAGGGTAAGCCTGATGAAGCGCTCAAGCATATTGATCGAAGTATCAGCGAAAATGGAGACAACACGGATGCATACGATATAAAATCTCTTATACAGTATGCCATCGGCAATTACGATAACGCACTCGATATATCCCGGAAAAATCAGATCACCGATCCTCTTGATTTCTTTGCCGTTGCTATACAATGGTTTACCTACCTGCATTCCAAGCCGGAGAAGGGCCCTTCGATAAAAAATGCATTGCTGTCGCTTACCCGCAAAGATAACGATAACCACATTAATCTGGCTATACGCTTTGCCCGCAGTGGTTTTTACAAGGAAGCTGCTGAGATTCTTGAGATGGTGTCGGCTGCATCGGATAGCCATCAGACTTCCCCCCTGGTATACTACTATATGGGCTATTACAAACATCTTGAAGGTATGGGGAATGAAGCAGCAGAACTGGCCAAAAAGGCAAGTACACTGCTTCCCGAATACTGCTTCCCGATACGACCGGAAAGTTTTTCCGTACTTGGGTGGGCAATAAGGTTGGATGAAAATGACGCACTTGCACATTACCTTATGGGCGACCTTCTCAACAGCCGTGGCCGCAGTGAAGAGGCGATAAAGGAATGGGAAACTTCCGTCGGATTAAATCCGGGAAACGCTATTGCGTGGCGGAACCTTGGCCTGGCTTACCATCAGAATGGCGAGCTGCAAAAAGCAAAATCCGCTTACGAGGCATCATTGAAGGCTGATCCCGGCGCCGGAAAAGCATTGGTTGAACTTGGTGCACTGAATATGGAAATGAAAATACCCGTTGATCAGCAGATCAGCCTCTTTGAGAACAATGCTAAGCTCGTCTCAGATTACAACCAGGCCATCACTGAACTTATTCAGCTTTATGTCATCAGTGGCAGATATAATGATGCTCTATCATGGCTGAAGAAAAATCATTTCAATTCCTGGGAAGGCCAGTACGGTATCCACCAGTTCTGGATCGAAAGCAACCTGAAGCAGGGAGATCTTGAATTCAGCCGGAAAAAATACGGTAAAGCGCTTGACTATTATCGAGATGCGCTGACCTATCCTGAAAACCTGGAGGTTGCAGAACAGCCGAATACGGTGCATGCCAGGAAGAATTTTAAGGTCGGCATGGCCCTAAAAGCATCCAACGACAAAGCACAGGCGGAAACCTACTTTAAAAAGGTCATTGACGACAATGTACCTGCAGGGAATGCCAACCAGTATTACCGGGCCCGTGCCTTTGAAGAATTAGGTGAAAAGGCGAAGGCAAAAGAAATCTATCAGGCTATGTTGGATGCCACCGATCATATGATTGCCAGGACAGCAGGAGAGGACGATGAAGAACAGTCAGCGCGGATAAATCGCAGGACGATCAGTAAAGCTGCGGGGTTGTTCAGTCGTTCACTAGCTCTCGAAGGTCTGGGCCAGAAGAAAGAAGCAGAAGATCTTCGTAATCAGTCTATTAAGTTGTATCCATTGGCTGAAATGGCGGCTTTTTTACCGGTAAGTTTGGCGGAATGAGGAGGGGAGGGAGTTATGGAGTTATGAAGTTATGAAGTTATGAAGTTATGAAGTTAGGGATGATTTAAATCACTCTTCAACTCAACAAATCAACAACTCAACAAATCACCAAATAAGAAGTGAGTGAAAAGGTGAGATGTCTATAGGAAGGAACGTGCGCAGGGCCTCCCCTTTCATGGGCAGTGGGTAGCGGGGGGATGTTATAAAGTTAGGAAGTGAGAGGGTAGCGTGATGATCTTCAAATCACTCTTCAAATCACCAAACCGCGACCGCCGTATCTTTAGCGAAGGTGTATCACCAATTCACCAAATCACCAAATCACTAAATGCTTGATGAGAGTGAGAGGTGTTTATAGAGACGTTTCTTCCTTGCCGGAGGCATTCACCAACATTAGCCATGGTTTTGCCCATGGATTGGTAAAATTCCTTTCGAGCCATCCCCGCATGGAGGAGGCATTCAATTATAGTAGCCATGGTTACGCCCATGGGTAGGATAAGTTTCTTTAAATCATCCTTCTATTCGCCAAACTGTGTCTTCCGAAGTTTGCCCCATTAAAGTTAAGGCGGCACGCGGTTTGTTGATTTGTTGAATGGGAAACGTTCAATATTAACACCACAGTTTAATTGATTGATAATCCATGGGTTTTGTTGGGCAACCACTCAGGGGTTGAGTTGTTGAGTTGTTGAGTTGTTGAATTGTTGAGTTGTTGAATTGTTGAGTTGTTGAGTTGTTGAGTGATGTAAAGAACATCCCTAACTCCCTAACTCCCTAACTTCATAACCCCATAACTCCATAACTTCATAACCCCAAAACTCCATACCTTCTCCATCCCTCACCTGAGCATGGTCTTCCCCTGCCTGATGAGCGCTTCAAGATAATAGTAATCGGCATATACCAGGGGTACATCGATCTCTACGCCATGAGGGATACTCCCAACGCTGTGGTTAAGAAGGAAATATTTATCGGAAGTGCCCATAGCCAGGTAATCGGGCGACGACAAGGAATTCAGGATTTTATCCGCAGTTTTCCGGTACTCCTCCCCTTTTTCACCGGCATATCCAGCCAGCTCATATAGGGCTGAGCATGTTATTGCCGCTGCTGATGCATCCCTTGGGATCACCGGGTAATCGGCCGGATTGAAGGAATATTCCGGTTTCTTGTCCTTATCAATAACATTGTAGTCCCAGTAAGGGACCATATCTGCCGGCATACCGGGATAAGTAATAATGTAGTCGGCAATATGTTCAGCAAAATCAAGAAACTTTGCATCCTTTGTATAGCGGTAGCAAACGGTAAAACCATACAGTCCCCAGGCCTGACCCCTGGCCCAGGATGATTCATCGGTATAGCCCTGGCAGGTTGCCTTATCCAGGATCTCCCCGGTGATGGTATCATAGTCAACCACATGATAGGAGGAATAATCCTTGCGATAGTGGTTTTTCATTGTCGTCAGGGCATGTTTGAGGGCAATCTCCTTATACTTTTCGTTACCACTAAGTATGGATGCTTCAAATAAAAGCTCCAGGTTCATCATATTATCGATGATCACCGGATAGAACCACTCCGTCTTTCCGTCCCATGCTTCACGATAATCCCAGGACTTAATGCAGCCTGTTACCGGGTTGAAGCGTTTGCAAAGCGATTCTGCTGTTTGTACCATCACCTTACTATATGCTTTATTCCCTGTAATCATCAGTCCGTTTCCATAGCTGCAGTTGATCATGAATCCGACATCATGGCTTCCGCTCCAGTACTGAATCGTATCCAGCGCTTCTGTCCATTTCTCTGCTTCATCTTTCCACTTTTCCTCCTTCGTCAGTTCATAGAGAAACCAGAGGTTTCCCGCAAAGAATCCACTGGTCCATTCATAAACATCCGTGGTTTTCAGCCGGCCATTTTTATCGATGGTCCGTGGGATCTTCATTGGATCCTTGTCAACATTAAGTGTGTTTTCGAACTGTCCGATAATGAAGTGCTTTTGTTCAGGACTCAGCACAGGTTTTTCCTGACTACATGATGTGAGCAGTGTTGCCGATATCAGGGTGGCAACACAGATTTTTCCAAAATTTCCCATTCGTTACTTTTGCATTAATCGTTATCTAACCAGGTTTTTTTGCAATAATCGGTGTATTCCTTAAGCTTTTTCAAATAACCCTCCATATCAAGAAGTTGCTCATCATAAATGAGATACGTCATATCAGGACGACGGTTGGCAAAATGCCTCGCCCTATCCTGCTGGAAAAAATAGGTCTTATCGCTTGTCGACATCCCCTTTGGTAGTCGGGTCTGTTCCCAGGTTGATACGAGGTCATTATAGACATCTTTTCTCCTTTCAAGGCTGCTTTCAATAATCTTCTGTGCTTTCACCAGGTCGTCAATCGCTGCCTGGTAACTGACAAACCTGTTGCGATGTGCATCGGTAATAGCTCGCTCAAGATTGGCAAGGTCAAGATATGTAAGACAGGTATGCTTTATAAGTTCAGCTTCAGTACGGAAAAGCTCGAAATCATAAGGATGCCGAACATCGGCTTTCTTATTGTTTTCAATGATTTGAAGTGCACGGTACATTTTCGAAAGCTCTTCCCTCGATTCGCTGATCTTTTCTTTATACTCACGGGTCCAGTATGGATCGTATTCCAGGGCATCCCCTCTGGGAAGATCGGGAAGATGCGTTTTTCCGATATCACCCCAGTGCCAGACATTTCGTTCAAAAGTCCAGGCAAAGTAATAGCTGCCTTCGTTGAGGAGTGTAAAAAGTTCATCCATATTCATGGAATTGTCGCCATAATAATTTTTGAAGAATGATGCTTTGAATTCGTCAAGTGCAGGCTTACTTCCGCTCCATGAATATTCTGCTGAATTGACCCAGCTCATCATCCACATTTGGTTATGCATTCCGTCGTCATCCCAGGATGTATTGATCATGCCGTCGTAATTGCCTGAAACTGCAGCGGAAGAAATAAAACGGTACGATTTTTCCAGAGCACCCATGCTACGCACATCTTCCACTCCATGACGTTCGTACATATAGGGAATCATTAACGGGATTACAGCAGGGTTCGGATCATAGGCAAAAACCTCGAACCCCAATTCCCTGGCTTGCTTTACATATTTGAAGCCCGCCGTTTCATAATGATAACTCTCTGTGAATACGAGACCTTTTACAGGTGTAATGCCCTTTGCCGGTGAAGAACCCTGCTCCCAGGACATAGGAGCTTCCCAGACCATCACTTTGCGTCCTTTTTCCTGGAGCCGTTTTGCGGCTTTATTGATAAATAATTGATAAAGCCCCTTTTCACCGATTTCCCTGGCTTTAAGATTACAATCGGCACAGGCACCAAGCTCATAGGTTTCGTCGGAACCGATGTGAATATACTCTGATCCTGGTGTGGCTTCCATGGCATCACTCCAAAGATCGAACAACAGATCATAGCTACCTTCCTTCAGCGGACAAAATTCCCAGTTCGAGGCCGGTACCTCCCGTAATTCACTGAATTGGGGCCATTTCAGAATAAAACTGACGTGGCCGAGTCCCTGAACAAGCGGAACGATCTGTACATGATATTTTTGTGCATATCTTGTAAAATCCTGCATTTCCTGCATGGTGAAAGCTCCGGGAGCACCGATCTCAGGATGACTTGGATAAGCAAATTTATCCTCCCATTCCCACACAAGGAGGTTTATTTTATACCCCGCCAGTTCCTTTATAAACTGTTTTACATACGACGCCTTATCCTGATGGTGTTTGGTATCGTAGTGAGCGGCACGTTCCCGGATGTCGGGCCAATCGGTGATCTTCATTCCCGGTACTTCAAAACCCTCCGGATGTTTGCGAATGATTTGCAGGAATGTCTGTGTCCCATAGAACAGGCCGGTTTCATCGGGTGAGGCGATGGTGATTTCGGTTGTGCCGGTGGTAATGATATAGCCCTGTTCCTTCAAAGATTTCGGCGTGCCGGAATGTGTGAGTACAAGCGTGTGCTGTCCTTTGGAATCGCTTACCGTGGCATCGATATTCCATCGCGTTTTAAGATCTTTTGCCAGTTCATCTGCAGCAAAGCGGTCTGCCGCAGAAGTTTTTTTATCAAGAACTATGGAGAGTTTTCCGTTAAAAATAAAATCAGGCCCTCCACTCACAACTTCCTGAGGATATGGAATGACCGAAAGTCCCAGGGCTGACAGTTCATTACAGTAGGCAGAAACGGTCCCATTTACTATGAAAAAAAGAGTAAACAGTACGATGGTAACCAGACCCCTGTTTGAAGGCTGGCAGGTATTTTCCTTTGTGGTCAAAGCTTTTTTTCGTATCTGATTCATTCGTTTTTCGTTTAGGAGTGAGTGTGAGATTAAATTTTATTCACCACTTTCAGCTTCTCCGTCACAAGTGCGGTAACTGCCTCTGTAGCCGTTGGGAAAACTTTTCTAAGGTCGATTTCTGTTTCGTTTGCCAGTTTACTTTTCAGTGTTTTGACAAAAATATTCTTTATTTCCGTGGCAAGGTTGATCTTCCGAATTCCACGGTCCACCGCATCCGAAAGAGATGGATGGGGCACACCTGAACCTCCGTGCAACACCAACGCAGCACCAGTAATCTCATGGATCTTTGAGAGCCGTTCAAGATCCAGTCTGGGTTCTTCCTTATAAAAGCCGTGTGAAGTTCCTATGGCCACTGCGAGGGCATCAACACCGGTTTCATCCACAAAACGTTTGGCTTCCTGAGGTTCCGTAAAGCCGAGTTTCTCGGTCGATTGTCCTAGTTTGGCAACATAACCAAGTTCAGCTTCAACACAGGCATTATATTTCCTGGCCAGCGCAACAACTTTCCTTGTAAGACGAATATTTTCCTCAAAAGGTTTTTCGCTGGCATCGATCATAACCGAATCAAAGCCGGCATCCAGGCAGGCTGCTGCAAGTTCATAGGAATCGCCATGATCCAGATGGATCCATGCTTCAACACCATGATATGCGATGGCAGCTTTGGCCATTTTGAATGCGACAGGCAAACCCATATACTCGATAGAACTACGGGTGAGCTGGAGGATGAGAGGACGATTAACATTCATCGCTGCCTTCAGCACACCCTCCAATGTCTCGAAATTATAAAAATTCGTTGCGAGAAGAGCAGCATTCTTTTCCTGAAGCTCCCGGTATTTTTCCTGTAATGTCATTGGCTGTGTTGTGAATGGTTAAACTATATTTATGGAACGTCATCAATCCGTAAATATTTTCTACCTCTCGGATGACAAGCCACATGCACGGGCATAAATCCCGGAAACGGTTCTGATATAGCTTTGAACCAGCTTCTCAGGGTCGGGACTTAGCCGCCCTTCGCATACCAGGTAAAACTGTAATGGCATATGCTGGCTTAGCAGGGACAGGGGTATTCCGGTCTTTCTAAGATTGGAGTATAGCTTTTCCCGGGCTTTGGCCGTTGATTCTACCGGCCAGTAATATCTGGAACGGTCGGAAAAACTATATTTACGTTTGAAAGCCTGTTGTTCCTCATTGCCGGTATAGTATTTTTTCCAGTATTTTGGATTCTCAAGCATGGCAGATTCGAGAACATCTTTCAACGCCGACAGGTCTGGATGAAACTTACCAAGGAGTTCAATTTCCATGGCTTCCATTGCAAACAGGGCTTCACGGTATGCAAAGGTCAGCCAGGGACCGACTTTCAGTATACAGAAATGATCTTCCACCAGAGCTTTCAGCCCGGATTCACTCTGGTAATCAGTTGAATGGGCTTCATATACCAGATGCTCAAAGGATGAAATAACCCGGCTTAGTGATCTGGCGTTCTCCCTCCGGTAATTAAATATCATGTTGTCACCAAATTCAACACCAGGTTGCACTACAAGACCTACCACCCGCTCCCAGGCATCAGCAAGGCCGGCATCCATGAAATACTTTCTGGTTACTTCGATGGTTTTAACAGCTTCATCCGGATCAGTGGGAGGTACATCATCCTCTTCGTGCTGAGCGCCGCCCGGAACCGGTACTTCCGTACCGATTATATAAACAGGCTTTTCCTTCCCTTCCTTCTGATTTTTCCAGGTTTCCTCCGCTACCTTGCAAAGATCGGCAGCTCGTGCAGCTACAATCTCGTTGGCAAGAGGTTTGGACCGGTCACCCTCATCATCGGCGCAGAACATGGAGGTATCGAGGTGGATCTTCTGATAACCGGCGATAATGTATTCCCTGATCAGATCACGGGCATGGGTCATTGCTTCCTTCGACGAAAGGCTCTGCCAGGCATTTGGACCAAGATGGTCACCTCCGAGCAGTATCTTCTCCCGAGGGTATCCGGTTTTATCGGCCAGTGTGTATACAAATCGGACAAAATCAGCCGGTTTCATTCCGGTGTAACCACCAAACTGGTCCACCTGGTTAGAGGTTGATTCAATGAGGATCATCGAATGGTCATCAGCTGCCTGTTGAAAACAGGCTTCAAGCACTTCAGGATGAGCAGAACAAATGGAGTAAATGCCTTTTCCGGCTCCCTGTTTATTTTTGGAAAGCAATTCAAGGAAAATATCCCTGGCAGAATTCATCATACGATCATTAATGTCAAATAAGGGAATACAGCCCTTTGTAATGGAAGATCTGTCTGTTATATATCAGGATCAGACAATCCGGATACAAAAACGGTATTCCGTTCCGATTTATAAATCAGACGATATTTTATCCACCGGATCCACATCATATATTTTAACGCCCTGAACAACTCTCGTTATAGCACCTCCCTTTGAGGGTGAATCAGGGGATAATCCAAGATTGAGGGATTTGAAAAATCCGATGATCTGAGCCGGCAGGATGTAAAATACCGAAAGGAATTCTTCAGGGATGCTGTTGAGTTCTTCCGGCAGCTGAATGGCATAATCAATTTTCAACCCCTTGGCATCAAAGCCATCTCCAATGGCAATTTTTCGGGCTCCGGTTATCGTTTCATTCACCGAGCGGATCAGATCCAACTCGTATTGTTTTACATGGGGATTGTTCGACAACAAATAACAGATGATCGTTGAACTGTCAACCACTGCCCTCGGTCCATGACGGAAGCCAAGGAACGAGTCAAATTTACATATGACCTTGCCATCTGAAAGCTCCTGAACTTTTAAATGCGACTCATGAGCGGTCCCGAATAATGGGCCCGAACCCAGGAAGACCATACGCTGGAATGAGAGTTCGGCAATTGCCTTCAGTTTAGGCAAGTTTTCATTCAGGATCATATTTCCGAACTTCTGTAACTTATTGATCATCGGCCGCATTAAGTCAATATCATCGATATTCAGAATCAGAAGCGCCGCAAGTAACATAGAGGTGAAAGAACTCGTCATGGCAAGTGATCGGTCATTTGTCTCATCAGGAAGAAGGAAAACGTAAGAATTTTCGGTGTTTGTTTTCCTTGCCAACTCGCCATCCCTGTTACAGGTTATGATAAGGTTATAAATATTATCACAGTATTTCTCTGCGAGATCAACAGTTGCCTTGCTCTCCGGACTATCACCGGAACGTGCGAATGAAATTAACAACGTAGGTCTTGAATTAATAAAATAATCGGCAGGGTGAGTAATAATATCGGTAGTCGCAATTGCCCTGACTGAAACGCCCAGCTTCTTCTGATATGTTCCAACCAGTGCTTCTCCAATAAATGCTGAGGTCCCGGCTCCTGATAAAATAATGGTAGGGCACTCCTGATCAAGCACTTTCCTCAGGAATCGTGAAATATGACTTTTTTCACTACGAAGTTTCACATACGTTTCAATCCACAGATTTGGCTGACTGCAAATCTCTTTCGCGGTGAATATCCCCCCGTTCGATTCCAGTTCTTTCCTGTCGCAGGTTAAGTAGTTCATATGAGCATAGATTCGTTATAGTTCTTTGATTTCAATACAAATATATATATTTTCACTTTCTTTCCAAAATATATATTTAATGTTTCGCAACGTTATTAATTTTCATTTTCATTTTAAATAACAACCAAATTTTCGACTATCCTGGTGTATAATTTTTTGAGACATTGCAACTGATTAGTAGCTTGATTTATAGCATTTTAACAAATAATACAAGTCATAATTGAAATTAAAACAAGTGTTCTAAAACATGTATTGTAAGGCTTTATGAATTTCGAAATTTATCGTAACCGCATTTTTCGTTGATACCTTTCAAAAAGACTGTTGATTCGGCACTATAATCACTTGGGTTTAGGCATAAAATTTTATTATTTCGGGCATATTCTGAAGCTATTTTTAGCCTTCAAAGATATTTAAATTAGCCTTTTAAGATTACAAAGATTTCAACACATTGAACCAGAACTATAAGGCCTCGATCTCCCATTGATTTTAATGCATCTCCTCTTTTTTACGTGTCCTGTCATAGGTAAGACCAGGCCAGTCATCGGTACGGAATGGAGAAGCAGGCAGATAGTCATCATCACCAAACCGGTTATACAGATTAGCTGCACCGGGGTAGTTTGCCCATGCATAGCGCACCGCCACAGGTGAGGCAACATGATCGCTCCAGACGACAATTTTGTCGCCCTGAATTTCTGCTTGAGCCGGTGCAAATGCTCGGTCCGTGCCTGCCACGGTGAAACCCTTCAGTTCCCGACTATCCTTAGCTGTCATACCGTCGCCGGTGTTATTAAATGTCAGGTAGCATTTTCCATCTTTGATCACCATATTCTGAAAAGCGGGCCCGGAAAAAATTCTGTCCTCATGGTACACGATGTTCTCAGCAGCCAACGCCAACCGCCGGCCCACTTCCTGTTTGTTCTTTGGATGGATATTCGCCGAATCACCTACATCAATGGCAACCGCCATGGCAGTATTGGGTAACGAAAGGGCCATGTTCTGGGCTTCCCTCAACTCAGGGAAAACCTGTGGTTCAAAATGATATCCGGCCAACTGTACAAAGAGAAACGGGAAATCGCCCTGACCCCATTTTTCTCTCCAGCTGCTGATCATCAGTGGGAATAAATGACGGTACTGGTATGCCCGGTAAGCGTTCGATTCACCCTGGTACCAGATAACTCCTCGAATTCCAAATGGTATGACAGGTGCAATAATGCCATTGTACAATACCGAAGGCTGATTAAAATACAATGGCGGCTCTTCCTTCTTTTTACTGGCTTCTTCTACTCCTTTGAGATATTTGGCGTATTCAGATTTTAGCCATTCTTCATCATTATTGTAACCAGGCCAATCCGTGAGGATATCTTTCATTTCAGGGTCACCGGCCAGTGCATCCTGTGGTGTCCATGCCTCCGCAGTAGTCCCTCCCCAGGAAACACTTATAAGTCCAACAGGTACATCCAGATTTTCGTACAGGCGGCGGCCGAAAAAATATCCAACAGCTGTCAGTCTTCCAACAGTCTCCGGCGAACAAAGCTGCCAGTGATTCAACCATGCCAGATCAGGATTTGTGGTGGGTGATACATCATCAAGAGGCTTGGGAGCCTTGTAATTTATGACCTGAAAATACCGGATCTCAGGATAGGCTGCACTGGCTATCTCCTGTCGTGCATTCATGCTGCTTTTCACTTCCAACGCCATGTTTGACTGTCCCGAGCAGATCCAGACTTCTCCCACCAGCACATTTTTAACGACGATCTCGTTCTGTCCCCTTACCTTTAAATCAAAAGGTCCGCCTGCATCAAGAGGACCAAGGTAAAGTTTCCATCTACCGTCCTTGCCGGTCACCACAGATGCGGTATGACCACCAAGTTCTGCACTGATGCTTTCGCCCGGAGCAGCGTGACCCCAGACCGGCACTTTCATGTTCCGCTGGAGCACCATGTTATCGCTGAAAATCATCGGAAGGCTAACGCTTGCACTAACGTATGCGCTATATACGATTACAATAAAACTGAGAATAACTAACTTTCTCATGGTCTGGGAATTATATCAAGAAAAATAATCTATTATGTAGATCCGGAATCAGTGTAAACGGTATTGAAAAACGTACCTCTATTTTTTCTTATTTGGTCCGTAATCAACTTCCCGCACAGCATTCAGCTGTCTTTCACGATCGCCTGTGGTTAAATGAATATCTTTATAATCTTCAAGAACAGGAGGATTGGGTTCGGTCAGGACTTTAAAAGTTTCCGGACGGCGGGATTTTAATATCATTGCCTTATAATTATCCGTTCCATTTATTGCTCTCCACCAGCTACTTTGATTTATGCGTTCCTTCGAAAAGTCAACCGTAGTCATCACGACAACGTTTTTCTTGCCCGGTGATTCAGCAATTACTTTACCGTCAAAATCGAGGATGCCATTGCCATCGGAACCCAGGATGCAGGGTGCAATGTACACTGAGTTGTCTCTGGCTCTTGTAATAAGAGTATGTGCTGTAGAGAGACTTGCTCCAGGGTCATTGTCATGTGCCATGGTCGGATTAAAAATGATGTCGGCACCTTCAAGCGCGTATATTGAGGAGATTTCAGGAAAGGTCATCTCCCAACATGTCGCAATGGCTACTTTCCCAAAGTCCATATCATATATTTCGTATTGGTCGCCAGTGGATACAAGCCAGGTTTCCATGATGGGTAAAACAGTTTTCCTGTGTTTGCCAATAATATTTCCCTGTCTGTCGAATACAACAGCGGTATTGTAGATCTTACCCCCGTCTTCCTCGTAAATCGGGGCGATGATGTACATGCTATACTTTTTGGCAATCTTTGCAACCATATCCGTCAGTTTCCCCGGGACTTTCACTGAGAGAGCGTTGAATAAAATCTCACCGGACTCAGGGTCCTTGACATTGATATACAAACCGTAAGACCCAATGTGCTGCATATCTTCGGGTCCACAAACGAGATCAGCTCCTTTTTTCCCGGCTTCCTCAAACAGTCCAAGCAGATTATTGAAATGTTCCATCATCGAGGGTTTAACTTTCGACATATCGAAATCCGCCATAAAAGGATCCTGTGTCTTCACAGCAGTGGCTTGAATAATCGCAATGTTTGCCACCGACTTCTCCTGACAAAAGCCTGTACCCATGGCTACCATGAATAATAAGGCAGAAATACTGAACTTTGATATCATTTGCTTAAATTTTATTTAGCCTCTAAAAATAACGTTTTGAAAGATTAATAGCAATTATATTATTCTTTAATAACTTTTTATTATCAATATATACTACTTTTACTCGAATAATAATGATTCGCAAATTTATTTCTTTTACTGATCATATTCAGCGTTGAAGCAACTGTGAATCCCAAAATTCAATTCTATGGTAAAGTCAAATTTTATGCTCGCTATACTGTCTCTTTCCTTGCTTTTCATAACTCAGTCTTGTGAGTCACAGCCGGCAACACCAAAGGACGTTATCACAGCCATCCCAATGGAGGTCCCGCATATCGATAAAGTGGGTATGTTGGAAATTCAACCGGAACAAACCGACACTGATGTTATTTGGTATGATGCCTTTGACGAAGAGAAAGAATATATGGGCTATAAAGGAGCCATTGACTTCACTTCAGATTACGGTACTTCCGGCGGTTCCATGAATGCGGGCTTCAAAAAAGGCGAGGTCACGGGTGAAGGCAATCGTCAGTTGGCCTTCGGAGATTTTCCGGGAGGAAAACCTGTTGTAAATGAAGGTCAATCGTATAACGAGATATACTGGCGTATTTACGTAAAACACCAGCACGGCTGGGAGGGAGCACCGGCCAAGATGTCGCGTGCTACCAGCATTGTAACGGCAAACTGGTGCCAGGCCATGATCCTCCATGTCTGGAGCGGGTCCGGCAATTCACTCACTCTCGATCCGGCAAGTGGGGTGAATGGAATGACCGACAGCATCGTAACCATTAAGTATAATGATTTCGACCATCTTCGTTGGCTGGGGAACCGACCGGAAAGTGAATTTAAAATTTCCGCCACCAATGAATCGGGGTATTGGGTACCGGTAGAGGCAAGAGCGCGACTGAACACTCCAGGTAAGAGTGACGGGCTCGCTCAGCTATGGATAAACGGTAAACTTGAGGCCGAACGTACAAACCTGAACTTCAGGGGAACCTATACCGCATATGGTATTAATGCAGTCTTCCTTGAAGTGTACTGGAACAGTGGAGCAGTTAAAACCGAAGGTCGGTGGTTTGACAATTTTGTCGTCTCAACGAAAGCCATTGGTCCGGTAAGCACTTCAACCCATCCTGAGATCTTCAAAACACCATATTATGGCCCAAACGAGCAAGGCTCATGGGATCTTGAAATTGCCGCCGACAGTACAGGAAGTGACGTAGTTTACGGCGCTGCCATACATGGACTTTTAAATTCAACCACAGTTTCTGTCGAAAATGGTGAGTTTACCGGCACACTTGCGGGTCATTCCGCCCTCACACCAGGTATTTATTTCTGTCGTGTCCGACAGAAGAGCAGCATGGATAAGCAATCAGCCTGGAGCGAATGGCATCAGCCATTCAGGGTAACGGGGAAAAAGTAGTTTCAGGTAACTGGTGAAGGGAATTTTTCGGGAAACAAAGGTATAAAACGGTCCCGTGTCTTATTTGGTGATTTGGTGATTTGGTGATTTGGTGATTTGGTGATTTGGTGATTTGGTGATTTGGTGATTTGGTGATTTGGTGATTTGGTGATTTGGTGATTTGGCGATCCACCTTCGCTAACCGCATGCTGCCTTAGCTTTAGCAGTGGCGAAAGCTACGGCGGACGCGGTTTGGTGAATTGAAGAGTGATTTTAAGATCATCACGCTACCCTCTACTTCCTAACTTCCTAACTCCATAACTTCCTCACTCCGCCATAAGGTACACGGCTATCATAGCAAAAACAATCCCCAAGACGGTGATAAAGCTTGGGATTACCATGTAGATAAGCAATGAAATGATAACGGTAATGATGGGCGCAACGGCATTGGTCAGTGGAGCGACGATAATCACCTTGCCAAACCTGATGGCATAGACCAGCATCAATGCGCCAATAGCATTCAGTACCTGGATCAGGGCGGTTACGTAAGGTCCGCTGAAACCCCAGTTGATCTCCTGACTCATATCCGTCATAAAATAAGCAACAGGAGCGAGAAGAAGACCGGTGATCATCATGTAAAAGAAAACACTTTCCGCCCTCATGATATTATTGGCTTTCTTCATAAAGAAAGCTTGTATACCCCATGCCAGGAACACCAGCAATGCCAGCAACAGCCACAGATAGCCATGAAGGACGATTTTGCTGTCGGGCTTCTGGAACGACATGAAGCCGATAGCAATGAGTGCTGTTATAATTCCGATCCAATGCCGCCTGGTTGTGGTTTCCTTCAGAAATAAAACAGACAAAATCACGGTTACGACCGGTGAAAGGGAAATTATCGGAAATACAAGATAGGCTGGGCCTTCCTTCACCGCATGGAAGAGAATGAGCTGCCCACCGGCACCAAGGAGACCAACAATCATCCCATACATAATAGCCTTTGGGCTATGATCGAGTTTCCATTTAATGATTGCAAGAGCGACAAGAGCACATGGAATCATCGTCAGCGACCAGACAATATATCCCAGTGTAGCGGGAAAGCCTCCTTTTTCCGGAATTTCAATTAACGCGCCCCATACTCCCCAAAACAGTGTTGTAATGAGAGCAAATAGTAACCATGGTCTCTTCTTCATAATAAAGTAGTCCAGTTTGTGAAATTTACCGGGAATCAGGCAATGATGACCTCTACCCCGCTTTTTTCAAGTCTTGCCTTGTCCTCATCAGTAATCCCGGAATCGGTGATCACAATGTCGATCTTGGTAACCGGACTGATAAAGGCGAAGCGCCTTCTGAGAAATTTTCTTGAATCAGCCACCACAATGATTTTCTTCGCAATCGAAATCATGATCTGGTTCAGGTGTGCTTCTTCTGAATTTGGTGTAGACAGGCCATGGCTAGTGTCGAAGCCATCCACACCGAGGAAAAGTTTATCACAATAAAATTTTTCGAAGCTCTCATCGGCCAGGGATCCTACCAAAGACAGCGATTTTTTTCGTAAGGATCCACCGGGCATGAAAATATTAAAGTCCTCATAATCAGCAAGTATACTGGCAATATTGAGCGCATTGGTAACAATGGTGAGGTTTTTAAACTGCTCCAGGTTTTTGGCTATTTCAGTGGTCGTTGTCCCTGAATCCAATACGATCGTATCACCGTCCTCAATGTACTTAAGTGCAGCTTTGGCAATCTTCTGTTTCTCCTTCAGATATTCTTTCTGTTTATCCGAAAATGACGGGTCGATACCCATGCGGTAAAACTTCACCTTGATCGCGCCTCCCCTTGCACGGATAAGCATATTCTGCTTCTCAAGGTGAGCCAGATCATTGCGAATGGTAACCTCACTTATACTAAACATTTTGCTTAGGTCACTTACCGTAACCTGTCCTTTTGTTTCTAACTCCTCAAGAATTGAGGCTCTTCTGGAAACCGTTGATTTACTATATGATCGATCCATTCGATTAGGGTAGTTTAGGTAGTCATTTTTGTTTTAAATAATTGATTCTACACCTTTAAAAGGTTTATCGAACAAAATAATAGAAAATAAATTATATTTAATAAGAAAATATGAATTTAGTGAAAAAAATTAATTAATGAAACTTATTTTTCTTGCAAAACCTTATAATTAATGAATTTTCGAATATTTTTACTGCATAAGAGGGAAAACAAACTAAAATTATTCTTTACCTTACACTTTCGAAATTGCAGCGGGTATTTAATACGCCGTCAGAGGTTCTGGTATGGAATTGCAATTTCCTGATTATTAGTTAACTCATCGAAGATCCAAAGAGTAAAATAGACGTAAAGGGTCAATGTTCGAGGTTTAAATTTAAGCATCGATTACCAAACGTGAATCAGAATTGTTCTTCTACTAAACGGCTTTTACCGGTATATGAATAAATACCATCCTCCCAGACTCAGTATAACATGGCTCGGTACAATTAAAAATAGTATCAAATGGATTCAAGACGATCATTCATAAAGAAAATAGGAGCTTCTGCCCTGGCACTCTCTTCAAACGCATTGTTTGCAGGTGGAGTAGCCGGAAGACCGGACAAAGCTGAAAAAAAACTACGGATTGGCATAATCGGTGCCGAAAATTCCCATACTGCCGGCTATGGGCAGATGTTCAATACCGATAAGAAATTCCCCGGAGCTGAACTTTTGTATGTCTGGGGTGAGACACCTGAATTTGCGAAGCAGGCCAGCATGCAAGGAAATATTCCCAACATTGTTGCGGATCCGATCGAAATGCTTGGGAAAATTGATGCATTGATCGTCGACCACCGACATCCCAAATATCACCTGGCTGCTGCAAGACCATTTGTAGAAGCGGGCATTCCGACATTTATTGACAAACCTTTCTGCTACCGCGTGGATGAGGGAAGAGAATTTCTTGCTATGGCGGAAAGACTTGGGACACCGGTAAGCTCATACAGCTCCGTTGCTCACAGTTATGCCACCTTTGATATCATGAAGCAGATCCCTGCTCTCGGAAAGATTAACCAGATGGTACGGTATGGGCCTGCAGACCTGGAATCCCAATACGGAGGAATTTTTTTCTATGGTGTCCATCTTGTACAGCCTATGATGTATATGTTTGGTGACGATATTGAGAAAGTAAGGATCAGTCGTAATGATAAAAGTGCAACCGCTACCATCGCATATAAAAACGGAATGCTTGCAAGCCTCGTTTTCCTTACACAGCATTATGGCTGGGAGACCTTTGTGGAAACCAAAGATGGTATTAAGAAACTTGAATCTCACGTTGAAGATACCGAGCCAGGGAAGAACTACGTAGACATGGTGCATATGTTCCGTACAGGGGAAGAGCCGCGGTCCCATAACAGTATCCTTAATTGTGTTGCTGTCCTTGAAGCGCTTGAACGTTCAGGAAATAATGAGAGCTGGGAATACGTGAATATTATTGTTGATTAACGATTTAATGGCTTGAATTTCACCGTTTCGGGAGCCCTGGTCAGACACAGGCGTGGCTGACTTCGGTTTTACCTATGCAGGTTTTTAGAAACAGGCAACTTTCTTTCATTCAGGAATATGAGAGTTTTGCCCGGATGCATGGTAGGTTGAATTACGAATATCTATGATAATTATGACAGTACTCAGCAGCAGTGCCGGACATTTCGTTACGGTGAACGGCAGGACATACTCCTATTTTGCAGGGAACAATTACCTTGGTTTATCCAATCATCCTGAAGTAAAAAAAGAAGCTATTAGCGCCATTAAAAGGTACGGGATTAATTTTGCCGCCTCGCGTCAAACAACGGGCACACATGAACTCCATCTTGAATTGGAAAAACGGCTTTCTCAGTTTAAAGGGAAGGAAGCGTCCATGGTATATGCTTCCGGGTATATGGGCGATAAAATGCTAATGGAAGGTCTGAAAGACAGGTATGAAACGGTCTTTGCCGATGAATCCGCTCATCCAAGTATTATTGACGGCATCCCTTTGGCAAAGCAGGTCCCAACGTTTTACCGACACTGCGATGTAAACCATCTGGAATCTTTGTTAAAAGCAAAAAATTCCGTGAGACCCCTTATCATAACCGATGGCATCTTTGCCCTTACAGGGGAGATTGCACCCCTGGACAGCATCCATATCCTGGCTGAAAAATATAATGCCCTTGTCATTGTGGATGACGCACACGCAACAGGCGTCCTGGGTGAAAACGGACGGGGAACACCGGAATATTTCAACCTCGGTGCTTCGCCTCTGATTTTTCAGTCAGAAACCATGAGCAAGGCCATCGGGGTTTACGGCGGTTTCATCTCATCCGATACGTCATTTATTCAGCAGTTGATGATCTCATCGAAATTTTTCAGCGGCTCCACTTCACTCCCACCTCCGATTGCCGCCGGCGCGAATGCATCCGTAAAACTTCTCATGCGTTCCCCCGAACTGAGGTTTTCTATGATAAAAAATGCCAGCCGGATCCGTGCTGAAATTCATTCGATGGGATTTGAATCGTCAACTGACCCAACACCTATCATACCTTTTCTGTTTAATTCACTTGAGAAGGCGAAAGCATTATCACTTTTTTTGTTTGAGAATGGAATCATCGCACCGTTGGTTGATTATCCGGTGAAAACCAGCAGGTACATAGTTCGTCTTACCGCATCGGCCGCTCATTCAGAAAATCAAATATCCGAATTAATCCAGTTATTAAAAATATGGAGAGAAAAAAATGACATCAACCAAGATTGAATCCGTATCGATTGAGAAGATAAATATCCCGCTCAATGAACCGTTTAGGATCGCCATTGGAACAAAATACAGTATAGAAAATGCCATCATCACCATCAGGCTTGAAAATGGCATAACCGGATATGGGGAAGCAGCACCGCTGGAGCCTGTAAACGGTGAAAATCAGGCTACAGCAATAGCAACATTGGAAAGTTGCCGCGAATATCTGATTGGAAAAGATGTTTCCGATTATGTTAGGATATCAAGGCATCTGAAAAGTGTATTCTGGGCCCAGGTTACCGCAAGATGCGCTATTGAAATGGCCATACTCGATGCACTGACCAGAACGCTAGGCATCCCTCTCTATAAATTTTTCGGCGGGCTGGAAAACACACTTGAAACTGATTACACGGTGGATATCGTTGACGCGGCAACCGCCAAAAAAAATGCGTCCAAACTGGCCGGCAAGGGGTACCGGGTGCTGAAAACGAAGGTTGGCAAATCATTGAACGATGACATCGACCGAATACTCGCCATCATCGAGGGCGCCCCAGGTTGCGGAATCACGCTGGACGCCAACCAGGGATTCTCACCACCGGAAGCCGTTCATTTCCTCGAAGAGCTCGAAAAAAGAAATATTCGTCCGGTCATGTTTGAACAACCGGTGATCAAATCCGACCTGGCAGGCATGAAGTTCGTCAGGGATCATACCTCCATCCCCATTGGAGCCGATGAATCGGTGTTTACGAGCGCTGATGCCATCAATGTTGTCAGGGCGGGATGCGCCGATGTCATCAATATAAAACTGATGAAATCCGGCATCGTAGAAGCTATGGATATTGCTGCCATTGCCAGGAGCGCAAACGTTGAGCTCATGGTGGGATGTATGATCGAAACAAAACTGGCTTTGGGCTGTGCCGTGCACTTTGCGGCCGGTACCGGCGGATTTCGCTTTATCGATCTGGATCCGCACCTCAGCCCGGAACAGGAACCTTTTACCGGTGGACCCGCGTTTAAAGATCCGCTTTATACCCTCAATGAAGAAATGATGGGTATAGGTGTTGAGCGGAAATGACAGAGAAAATATTCAGCTCAAAATTTCAGTTTTAGCCTGATGACATTCTATGACATACTAATTTGTAGGAGTAAAAAATTTTTCTTCCATACAAATTGGTACATCACGGGTTGTCGCCATCATTCTGCCACCGAATCAAAGTTTTTCTTTACAAAAGGCCATGCACCGGCTTTATAATACCTGTGACCTTCAGGACCTACATATAATTTGCAATTATCAGGTGCTCCCGCAGCAGCGTAAATCTCCTGCAGGTGTTTAAATGATTTCCGGGTTTCCGTTATCGGGAAAATCGGGTCCTTCTCACCATGAATGGCACAGAATGCGCGCGGCGCAATGAGACCGGCCACGTCCCCCATTTCTCCGAGTTCAAGGATTCCAGGTATATAATTGCAGTCGCAATGAGCAATGGTCCCGATACTACCAGCGAAAGTGCAGAAATAGGAACTGGGCATACTTATGGTTATCCTCGTGTCGCAGGCTGATGCAAAGAGTGTTACAGTCCCGCCTCCTGAATTTCCTGTAACGGCAATTTTCGTTGTATCAACAGGCAGGTTAGCCGTTGCCCAGTCGATAATCCTGCTGATATCCCATACCCTGTCACCAATTGGGGTACGGCCTACCATAATATCGTGCATCAACTGTATACGGCAGGAAAACTTCACATCATTCTCCCTGTCCTCATTGGTCCTTGTTTCTCCAAAGCCACGTGTAGTCGGAGCGATGGCAATATATCCCTGCTTCACCGCCTGAATAGCAATGTCCCTTTCGCCATCGATCATAGACTGCCGTTCTTCTTCATTGTGATAAATACCTGCATAAAGTTCTGTATTTCTTCCATGGCCATGGGGTGTGATCACCAGAGGCAATTTACCGGTGATGTTCTTTGGCCGAAGCAGGACGAAAGGGAGAGGCACGGTTGGCTCTGTATACAAAACCCAGCGCTCGCGAATGGCAAAGCCAATATCTTCGGAGTCCCGCTTTACGGCTTTCGGAATATAGCCCGGGAGGGAGGCTTCGATCTTATCAAGCCCCAAGGTACGACGTAGCTCAGGACGGAATACCGTCTGCCATTTTTCAAAGTCCTCCTTTGAGGATCCGCTGAAAGCAAATTTCATCGCCGCTGTCTCATACAGATCATCAAAATGCACCTTATCATCATAGCTGTCCACATAGCTCATGTTCCTTACTGAGGGGAGAAAATCATCTTCCGCAACCTTTGAGGAAGTACCGGCAGGAATGCACCGGCTTAACAAAAGAAGACCGGGAATCACCGCTATTTTCAATGTTGTACTAAACCATTTATTCATATCTTTCTTTTTTCGATCTCATAAAATTTTTCAGCTTGCAATTAAAAAGAATCCGGGATCCAGCGAAGTGCGTTTTCATAATAGATTTTACGGAGAACTTCCTCGCTAAGATCTAGTCCCCGGAAACTACCATCAACATTTGGAGATGTCATCTCTCCATCCGTTGAGAAATATTCCCAGTCTGAATGCCACGCTTTCTTCATGGATGCAATCATTTCATCCATATCATTTTTTTCATTAATTCCGAAATCGGTGCCATACAAAAGCCGGTCATTGTATTTCGTGATAAAATCCTTTACTTTCTGCCTGTCCTGAACCTGGAAATGACACACACGTGCCGCCATATCAACCGCCAGGTTTGGATATTTGTCAAGACATTCGGCAAGCTTATCCACACTCCATTCAAGGCTGCCCAGGTGTGCTCCTACAACCCTTAGTCCGGGATGTTTGGCCAGCATATGGTCACGTGCAGCGATTAGCGTTTCGTACGATGGATAGTCAGGATGCAGATACATATGGTATTGCGGATTTTCTTTAAAATACGATTTGTCATTGTTAACTGTCATGGAATCAATTGGAAGCCAGCAATTTTTTGGCTCTGCCTGATGTGCAATCAATGTCTTGTTACTGGCCTCAATGAAGTCAAGGACGGGATCAAAACGAGGATCGTCGATCAGGATAAAATTTCCCAGACTGTCACGAAATGTCATACCGATATCCTTCCACACTTTTACAGCCACAGCACCATCTTCAAAATCTTTTTTCAACCTGCTGATCACCCCTTCTTCCCAACCTTTTTTCTCAAAGTTTTCCATGGAAAATGTTGTTGCAAAAGCCAGCGATTCAGGGAATGAAGTATGCATTTTTTTTGCGAAATACAATTGAGAATCAATGTATTCCTGGCTGCTTGATCTCGTGCATATCGAAAAAAATCTGAAGTTTTCACTCTTTGCCGCCTCAATAATAGCAGGGTCTTCAACCTTGATGTGCACATGGGCATCAATCTTGGGCATTGATTCGTAAAGTTTTGACTTTTGGCCAGTACATGAAATCGCCATGCCTGCAATCACCGGCAATGAGAAGGAAAAAAATAATTGTTTGATATTCATAATCGTAAGATTTAGATATAATTATTGAAATGAGGCTTGTTAAGCCGTTAAAAGCTGCTGATCAATTGTACCTGTTCTTCAATTTTATTCATGAGAAAGACCGTTATTTATTTTTTCAACCTGAAAATTGTCTCCTGAAATGGCTTTAAGATTATATGAGGAGATATAAGCTCACGCAGCGTCCGTAAATCGGTAATATCATCGATTTTGTCTTTTCCAATCAGTTTAAATTCGGCTGTATCACCAGTAAGATTACAAGCATACACCAGGTAATCATCCGCATGTTCCACCGCTCTGACTTCAACGCCGGTTATGAGGTTCCCGTCCGCTGCGACCGCTGTAACGGGACGATTAAGCTCTGCCTTTTCTGCAAGCAGCATGAGTAACTGGTGATAATCTGAAGTTTTCAGCGGAGCAGCAAGATAATACATTGATCCCTTCCCTCGCCTGAAAAGTACTAAGGCGGGTTTACCATCCTCAAACCTCGCAAGGACTTTGTTCGCACCCGGATTGATGTTTTGTACCAAACCGTCGGACTGCAATGAGGCCGGTGCCTTACTCCCCGAAAAAATATCGTCCTTTCCACAGGTGATCGTTCTCCGGACTTCACCGTATAAAATTGCCTGCGAAAAACTTTGATCGTAGTTCTGTTCTTTTGATGCCTTTCCTAAAACCGGAGGAAGGGTCACTCCGTTTATTGAGATCCCAAAGTCTTCGATCCTGTTGGCCTGCCGTGCATATTGATCAAATACAAATGATTCGGGAATGACCAATGCCACACCGCCGGCAGCGATATACTTATTTACAGCATCTACAATTTCAGGCTTGCTGTACTTTACCGCAGGAATGATAAGTAGTTTTATTTTTTCCAGCTTCCCCTTCATGATTTGCGACTCACTGATAAAACCAATCCTGGTTCCCAGATATCGTCCACCCTCCCACACAGAGTAAAGCGCATCAAGATACGGAGTACGCCCGGACTGAACCTGGCCGGGAGGTACCTGTATAATGCTTGATTTCGAATAGAGGATGGCTACTTCGGGCTCGGGCCGCGTAAACTCAGATATTTCTGTACTGAGTCTCCTGACGTCAAGTCCCAGGCGAAGCACTTCATCAATATCCGCTAATGATATTTCTTTGCTGTGCGGGAGTGACGACTGGTCCATCTGCGGAAATTCCTTACTGGGTGCACCAGCCCACCACCATTTTGAAATATCTGACTTCCCGTGCAAAAACTGCAAAAGTATGCCATGGGTACCACTCCCCATTTCAGGATCAACCATGACTTTTTTAGTATTACTCAGTGACAGAAGCAGATCTGAATAGATGACGGAACCACCTGACTCATTCAGAATAACGTCGTCCACTTCATTAATAATCTTCTCTTCATCGATGCCGGTTACGCTGTTCGAAGAATTAAGCATTGATGAGGTACCCCCTGCACAAATTGGTGTTTCCGGGTCTAACTTGCGCATTTCATCCTTTATCCATTTCATGTAATCGGTAAATCTCTGATTGTTAAAACAGGCCCAGTCATACCATTCTGCACGATTTGTAGCGTCAACCGGACGGGCATTCTTCGTTTCAGGAGCCTGGATCTCATTGAATGACCTGTAAGTCGTCTGCCAGATTTTGTTCAGTGAGCCAACGTCTGCATAGTTCGATTTCAGCCAGTCACGAAACATTTCCTGGCTCTTATCGCAGAAGCAAACATATTGCAGCTCATACGCCATGATATTGTACAACAGATTTGGATTATCCGTCCACTCCCTGTAGTGTAGCTTCATGTATTCCTTTACGGCCTGTCGAATATGTGAACTTTCAAGACAAATAACCACATCTTCTTTTTTGCCGCCCATTGACCATCTGTCTTTGATAAGATGTCCGCACCAGCCATCCCATCCAACCCTGTGCGTACCCGGATCGTTTTTAAAGGCTTTGTACACCGGCGAACTTTCAATGGTATATCTAGATCCACCTCCCACAGTATAACTTTCAAGCCGGTGATTGAATGGGGCAAAGTAATCCATTAACGGACCTTTATTAACCTGTAGCATTGAAAAAACCATCACTGGATTTCCTGACTGATCACGGTAAAATCCGTTTCCACAGCTGAGTTTGTCGAAAGGCGGATAAGGCGGAACATAAAAAGTAGCCTGACTAACCTCATTTTCCGGCGCTAATGTAGGATACGCTGTTGGTCTGGCCGCAATAATATCAAGGATATCATTCGAAGCATCCCGGCAGGATGAGATCACATATTCAAGAATTTTCTTTTCTTCTTCTTCATTCTGAAACCACACCAGCCGGCTTCTGATCCCCAAGCCGATATCAGCGGTGATAAGAGGAATTCGCTGATAATACGTCTGGTAACCCTGTAACTCTGCAACACCGATATTCTGTCTGAGTTCCTGAACTGCCGTATTGGCTTCCTTCCTCAACTGTTTTACCCTGTCGCTTACTTTGATATCGTCTATAGGTCCGGCCAGTGATGGAAAAACATCACGGTTATCGATGATAACCATACAGTCCTGCGGATTAATGGTTGATTTTGTACCCGGGTCTTCTATTCCACGTACCAGTCGTAAATTATCAATGAATAATGGATTTTTAGAAACACCAAAGGAAAAGCGAAGTTTACGTATCGCGTCCAACGCCAGCCTGCGGTCACCTTCTTCAACAACAGCATGTTGTAGTATGAATATAAAATGATTCCAGCCTTTATTTAAAAAGAGTTTTTCTCCTGTGTAGCTTTGACCGTAGAATTCAGCCTCCTCATCGGTCCCTTTTTCATCGAGAATCTGAATCGTTCCAAAATACAACCTGTCGGAGGGATTATAGATATCGAATTTAAGGAAGTCGAACTTACTCCAGTCTCTGGGGAAATCGCTGGTTTCCATATACAGGGCATTACCTGTTGTGTCGATCAGTCGCAGACAGGAATGTCCATGCGAAGGAAAGCGTGTGGAAAGTGCGACGGTGCCCTGCATGTTCTGAAGATTTGACAAATCCTCAAAATCATTTATGACCCAAACTCCCTGCTCACTCTCCGTGCCATTCTGATGATTTGATCCCGGTTGACGGCATGCAAATGTAATGATCATAAGAAGAATCCCTAATAAATGAATTTTACGTGCGCTCATCTGTTAGATTATTTACACCGGGTTATACATTTCACGAACGATTAGTATAAATCTTCATAACCAGACAGGTAATAAAGTCTGATTATGACGATTATGAGAGTTCTGGAATATTTTGCCGCATTCCGTGTTATAAAAACAAACATGTCCCTGAGGCCTCTTATATGGTTATCCTGACAGATTGCTTTTTATTCATAATGATTTGTTCCGTCTTTTGTCTGCCGTTTTTCACTACAGTGATGACATAGGGTGAAAAGACTTCCTCCTGATGCTTTGATCTTTCAAGAACCTCAACTTCTCCACCTTCATTTGTCCACTCCACCGGCCGGATCACCGACTGAATGAGAGAGATATCGAGCATTCCCTTTTCACCTGCCTTGCCCTTAAACGCAATTTTTCCTTTTCTGTCTTTAATAATGACTTCGGCACCAGCCGTGGTTTCAAGCATTAGTGACCAGCTGATATGGTAGTTACTCAGCGATTGAGTATCACTCCAATAAACGTCATCATAGGCTGCACCGCCGATAAAATCACAATCGAGAAAACCGTGGTTAAAAACAGAGCTGTGACCGTCGAAAAGAAAGGTGTGATAATTCGGATTTGATCCGGTTTTTTTGATCTGACATCCCACAAACTGATGGTTGCTTCCCTGGCCGTAATCGTCTCCAAAACGCACGTTACAAATATTCGAAACCAGGGAATCGTTTCGGTAGTAGATGGGCAGATGAGTGGTCCGGTCATTATAGGAACCCTGCGCATCTATGCAGGCTGCCTTGAAAGTCAGGGTATCCTGGGCCAGAATCCGGATAATATTGTTATTGCACTGCAAATTTTTTACAGAATAGTCGGAATAGAATTCCGTTCCCCTCATCTCGGCACCCCAACGGCATCTGCCGAGTATTACATTATCATGATACGACATATCCTGCCGCTCCTGGCCGCCCTTATTATAATTCGTTAGACGGAAACCTGCAAGCACGTCCTGTTCGCCCCAGGTTTCGATCAAACGGCGGCCGGAGTCAGGTTTGCTTATCATGGTCACGATGCTTTCCATATGAATGAAATTATCGTGGACATCAAGATTATTGGTCGCCCACAGAATGCCGCATCCATAATACCCGGTCAGAAAGATTCTGTTATCATAAATGCTTCCTCCCTCATGGTGAGGTGACACAGCAAAAGAGTTCACGACCCAACTATCGACATAGATCTCGTTACTGTAAATTTTCCGTGCGGTGTTGATTCCATTCTGCCTCGTACGCTTGATCAGATTATGGTGAACGGCGAAATCATTTTTCACATGTGCAATATCACGGCCTTCATCACCCCGAAATCCTATCGATCGTGACTCACCACCACCGTGCCTGCTAAACATCAGTGTTCCTTTATCAAGGCAGATATTGTGGTGAATATCATACTTTCCAGAAGCACCGGTGAAGCGCATGCACCAGGTCTGGCTAAGCCTGTACTCTGCCGTGATGCCCGCAATTTCCACATCGGCACAATCGGTGAGCTCTATGGAATTCAGGCCTTGGGACATGTTATGTTCCAGTAGTTTTTTTCTGTCCTCATCCGGATGAACCATGCGTTTTGCTGGTGTATATTCACTGTTATTCTCAGCCTTTCCCTGTTTAAGATTTCCATTAAGGATCTTCAGCCCGGTCTGTATATGACCGGTATACATTCGGATCCCTGCACCGGAACGGTCCGCGACTTCATAATCCAGGTCAGTAATTAAATCATTGGCATGGATAATGCAATGTCCTCCCAGATCAATGGTAATGTTGTCAGCGGTAATATTAAAAGCATTTCTGCCGGCAACAATATCTTTTGTTACAACATACGTGGCGCCCGGTTTGTCAAGATTAAACGGCGGTTGCCCCATGTCGGCAGGAATATGGATTGCCCCCGCTATCTCATTTGTTTTAAATGATCTGTCGGGTGAAACCAGCATTTTACCAGACTCGTCGCGGGAAACCAGCCGGTAATGGTATTCTGTATTTATCTTAAGATCTTTAAGGTAATGTATATGCGTATAAAAATAACGCTCCGGGAGAGATGTTTTATGTCCATATGAAATTGAGGTACCGTACTCAACAAATGTCATAGAAGGGAGGTTGGTATCCCAGGCAATGACGGCTGAATTTTCCGAAACGTAGGACCATTCACTTCCATCGTAAATCTTAAGGCTGTCTCCAAAATTCTGGAAAACAACAGGATCGGCTCCTGCACCAAAATGCGTAAGGCAGAAGCGGTTGAAAAGCCGGTAAAGGTCCTCAGAAGGAGTATCTGGAAGCAGATTACCGAAGTGCCTGGCTATGGAGTCAGCGATTTCCTGCTCCACAAAACTAGTAAGCCGTTCATTTCTGCCGGATTCCCGGCAGGACATCCCAGTGGTCAATGCTGTGAAAATAATGAAAACCAGTATGATATTTGTTCTTTGTGAAATTTTATTCATAGTTAAAAAATTTATTTCCAGGTTATTTCCTCTCCTTGTCGAGGCTCAAGGCAACCGGAATATTTTTTTATTCGTTGAATTTGTTGAATTATAGAATTCAAGAATGACTGATGTACAGCAAACCACGGGCAAAACCATGGCTATTATTGGGCTACCGCTCTGCGGTTCTGCGAATGGACCGGCCCTGCATCTTCTATCGCTCTTTGCCTCCTATGGAGAAACCTTCACTACGAAAAAATTCGTCATTCGATATTCGATATTCATTTAATCCTGCGAAACCACGGATATTTAAGGAGAACCGTTACGTGGTTATTGTTGGTCTTACGAACACCTCCAACCACGGGCAAAACCGTGGCTATTATTGGGCTACCGCTCTGCGGTTCTGCGAATGGACCGGCCCTGCATCTTCTATCGCTCTTTGCCTCCTATGGAGAAACCTTCACTACGAAAAAATTCGTCATTCGATATTCGATATTCGATATTCGACATTCGATATTCATTTAACTTCCTAACTCCCTAACTTCCTAACTTCCTCTCAAAAAAAGATAGCCCACAGAGTGAGAAGTCTCCATGGGCTATCAATTGCTACAATCTAAACCTAACTAAAACTATACCTATCTAAAAACCTAAACTTTTTTATTTGGCACCTGATACCCAGGCCTGGCTTTGACTTAGCACTTCACCAGGATAGGGCTTGAAGTAATCCGGGTTAGCATCCCACCAGAACCTTACGGTTTCATCATTTGTTCCGCCGATTCTAGACAGAGCAGCGTCAAAGTTTGCACTGTTAACCAATGTTTCTGAAGTTGGCCATGGATATCTCCGCGGAATTTTACCTTTCAGGTCATCGTTATCGTGACCGACAAGTATCCTTGGATAGCCCGTTCTTCTGGTTTCACTCCATCCCTGCAAATATGTGGGAATTGCAACGATCTTTTGGTTGATGATCATCTCGAGCTTTTGCTCATTATCACCAGTTAAAGTCATAACAGGAGCATTTGCAAGGAAATCATCTGCCTGTGCCTGAGAAACCCGTTTGAAATTAATATAATCCGCAACATTTTCTTCTGTCCAGGGAGCAGGATTACCGTCTACATCAATATCCCTTTTATGAAGCAGTATACATACTTCATTCATCTGGGGTACGAGTTTTTCAAAAGCAGCCATACTAGCTTCCATAGCGGCTCTGATTCCCATCTCATAATACGTCTGCGCATCAGCGGCCGTTCCTTTGAGTCCGAAAAGTGCTGCTTCAGCGAGAGCGAAATAGGTCTCCGAGCTTCTGTAAACGCCCTCTTCAACCACCGGAACATAGTCGAAATCAGGAACTCTCGAACATGACTCTGAACCGTACGGATATTTTTCCTCAACGGGAACAAGTCCGAGGAGAGCATGGCCACGGTAACCGAAATAATCGACCGAGTCAGTCCATCCGGGGAACTGGGCCTTGGCAGTATCAGCATAAAGGCCGGTACGAGGATCGTTATTATCATTAAGGATATCCAGCACCGTTTTGCCGATGTAAGATTTCGTAATGTCGCCATCAGCATTTACCAAACTAACATAACCACCATTTTCATTTTCCGGATAGTCGGTAATTGTCTCGATAAACGCGTCATCACTGCCATCAGAGATAAGATTATTCAGATTCAGATCAGCCATTTGCGCCTGGGCAAGTGCTGCATCAGCATAGCGTACCCTGAGGGCAAGACGAAGTCTGATCGAATTTGCAAATTTTTGCCATTTTGCTACATTACCCTGGTAAAGGATATCAGCACTTCCAAAGCTGGCTTTATCAGGATCCAATTCAGCAGCAGCTTCTGTAAGTTCCTTAAACAGATCCATGTAGACTTCCTTTTGAGTATCATATTTTGGCTGAAAAACGGCATCTTCCAGTCTAAGAGCGGACTCAAAATAGGGTACATCTCCATAGGTATCAGTAAGATTAGCGAAAGCGTAAGCTTTGATGATCCTGGCAATCGCTTTTTTGTTCACCAAGTCGGGATCATTTTCAGTCAAGTGAATGATATCAGCAGAGTTTCTGACATAATTTCCATAGGTACTATTCCAAAGTCCGGGCTTATCACCGGTCTGGAAAGGCCGGTTCGCGTCGGAAACATCGAGTCCGCAGTAATTCCCTGCTGATCCCGGACCACCGGTCCCATCAACGAACAGGGATACTTCAACTGGGGTGAGTAAGAGATCAGGATTTATCAGGTCCGAAGTGACGAGACCAGGATAAGTATTCATCTCCGCGAATTTGTCGGTACATGCATTCACAAGAAGCAAGACCAGCAAAACTGAAACGATGGTTTTTATCTTCATTAATAATGTTTTCATATTGTGCAGTATTTTTGGTTACAATCATTAGAAATTAACCCTGAGGTTAACACCATAGGTCCGTGTTGAAGGCAATGAAAGTGCTTCAATACCTGAGGCAGCGCCGCTTGTATTTGGAGCCGATTCAGGTGAAATACCCATGCCCTGCATATGTTCTTCAAGATAAGCCAGGTTCCTTCCAATCAGACTAATCGTTAGTCCTGCAAAAGGAGTCTTTTTCAAGATCGATGGATTGAAATTATAGCTGAGAACAACTTCTCTCAAACAGATATAACTTCCATCGAGCACCATTTCCTCGCCAATCTCACTCCATGCTCTGTTTGCCCACAATGTTTGACCGTCGGCAGCAATTTCATTCTTTTGGTAACCCGTAACATTTCCATCTGCATCAAGGATTTCATTTACACCAGGAAGTACGCCAACTAGCGGAAGCTGGTTGCCATCTGCATCGGTATCCTGAGGTCTTCTTCCCCATGTGGTCCAAATACCGGTACCTTTGGCTGTCATCTGATACTTTGTGGATGAAGACATTTCACCACCCTGTACGAAATCAAGCAGGAAGTTAAGGGATATCCCTTTATAAGAGAAGGTATTGTTCAAACCTCCGATCCAGTCGGGTGTAATATTACCAAGAACTGTTTGAGAAGATTCCCTTACATAACTACCACCATCGTTTACGATATATTGTCCGTCGGGAGCACGTTTGTAAGCGTAACCCACGATATCACCGTAAGGATGACCCGGTCTGGCTTCAATATGGTTTGGATATGAATCACCTACCAGTGTATAAGTTTCAACACCGGGAGAGAGTTCAATAACTTCCGAGTGGTTTCTGGAATAGTTAAAGGTAACATCCCATCTTAAACCACTCTTTGTTGAAACCGGAGCGACATTAAGGGTAAGTTCGAGACCTTTGTTTGCAACCTTACCGGCGTTAATAACCACACTACCGTAACCGCTGGCATTTGAGATGGTTGTCGGAAGGATCTGGTTCGTTGTGTAACCGTCGTAGTAGGTAACATCAAAGGCTAACCTGTTTTGTAAGAATCTCATGTCTGCACCGACTTCCCATGAAGTTGTGAGCTCATTTTTAAGATTGAAAAGAGGTATCTGCGAGTTTTTGGACGAATAGCTTAGACCATTCCAACCTGTGGAGTACAAATTGTAACCGTTCTGTGTAAGATAAGGATCTGAGTCGTTACCTACCTGTGCCCAGGAAGCTCTGATTTTACCGAAGGAGAAAATATTCTTCGGAAGTGAGCTGAAAGCTTCGGTGAAGATAAAGCTGGAACTTACTGACGGATAGAAGAATGACTGATCGTTGATACCGAGAGCGGAAGACCAGTCATTACGACCTGTGACATCCAGGAACAGATATTCTTTGTAGGAAGCTTGTCCGGAAAAGAACACTGATTGTACCTGCTTTTCATAAATATCGGCACCTGCACGCACATCCTGTGCATTGGAAATGAAATATACATCAGGTGCTTTGAAGGTACGTCCGTCGACAGAGGAATAGTCACGTCTGATAGAAACGATTTCAGTTCCAACGCTGGCCGACAGGTTTACAGAACTTGATACTGCCTTATGTGCTGTCATGATGACATTGGCATTGATCTCGTTCGACTTTGTGAAACTTTGTGTCAAACGTCCTTTTGAATTGTCGGAACCGTTAGCACCAATGGGCCATCTCCTTTCCCTGCTCTGAGTATAAATATCAGCGCCAACCTGACCAACAATATCCAGCCAGCTTGCAGGTTTCAGATTTGCGGATGCATAACCGAGAAGACGGTCTTTCTTGTCATTATTTTTCAGCGCATCAACAACGTAGTAAGGGTTATTACTGATACCAGGCCAACGACCGCGTTCACCGGTTTCATCATAATATTTCTTCAGAAAATCCAATGGTACATAACGTCCCATGATGGCAAGGTCATACACAACGTTTTCAGATGTTGTGGAACCCAGAACCGGGCGTTGATGTCCTTCATCATGAATGTAGTTGACCTTTGCGTCAAATGACAGAAAATCACTGACTTTTGTGGTTGTTCTTAAAGATATATTCTGACTCTCAATTTTGTGATTAGGCATGATGCCGTGGGCCCAGGTGTTGCCGATTGACAACCTGGCGGTAGAATTTTCGTTACCACCGGTTATGGCAATGGAATTCTGGTTTGACATACCCATGTCATAAAAATCCCTGACATTGTTCGGATCCTGAGGCAGGAGTGTCAGTACACTGGGTGCATCACCAGGGAATACGAAAGGATTTACAACTTTCCTTCTTCCGTCGAGTGGCGGGCCCCAACTGTCACCGTGCCATGTCGGCATATTTTCATAATAGTTGCCGCTTCCGACCGGTACTTCAAATAAACCATCACCATAAATGTTGGTTTCTTCATAACCTGTGGCGTATTTGTTCTGGAAGGTCGGAACCTGATTGATCACATCTATAGAGAAATTGGAGTTGATTTCAACGCCTATTCCGCTTTTCCGGGAACCGGATTTTGTTGTGATCATGATCACCCCGTTACTACCACGAGAACCATACAATGCTGTGGCATTCGGGCCTTTCAACACCGATACGGATTCAATATCATTCGGATTGAGGTCACCGATACCGTCGCCGTAATCGAGATCTCCCCACAAACCGCCTCCACTGTGGCCATTGTTCGAGATGGCTACACCATCAACCACATACAACGGCTGGTTGCTTCCGGTAAGAGAACTGTTACCACGGATGGTTACAGCCGAAGATCCACCTATACCACTGGAGGTATGTGAAACTTGTAACCCGGCTACTTTACCGGTCAGGAAGTTACTTATGCTCAACTCCCTTGATCCGGATAACTCATCCTGACCCAGCTCCTGGGCAGAATACCCAAGGGCTTTCGTCTGTCTCTTGATACCAAGAGCCGTAACGGTTACCTCTTCAAGTTCTTCGGAGGAAGATTGCATTGCAACGTCTATCATCCTCTGCTGCCCAATAGTAACGGACTGCATTTCCATACCAACAAAAGAAAAATCAAGTGTAGTTGCTTCTGCAGGAACTTCTAATGTATACTTTCCTTCAACATTAGAAATTGTACCAAGACCTGCATACCCTTGTACTGTAACGTTGACACCGGGCATTGCCGATCCATCCTCAGCAGATGTTATCGTACCTGTTATAGTACGATTCTGTGCGAATGTACTTCCCAGTACTGCCACAATAAGGGTAAGTGTTAAGAATAGCTTTTTTTTCATAGAAAAGTAGTTTAATTGGATGTTAAAAAATTAATTCAGTTACCAATTCAATGAAACTCGTCTTTCAAATTATTAAATTAAACAAAGAGTAAAATTTGGGGGTTAAACATTTACGAAACATTACTTATTTACTTATATTCTCTTTTATTTTACTATTATTTGGAATAAAAATAAGAAAAAATCTTTTAAACAAAACAAAAAGAAATAAAATCTTCCTATAAAATGAAAAAAAAAAGTTTCGAAGTATTTAAACTGCTCCGCAATTAAAATCTGTGAGTGCTTGAAAGTGAATGATAATAGGCAATCCGAAGAATTCATATCGGTCATGCACCTAAAACTTCCCAATATTCAAGAATGTAGCCGGAAAAAGCCCCTGGCTGAATCTGTTAAATCATTTGTGATGAAATGATTTAAGTTGACAGGGATTGGTAAACCGAACAGTCAAATCACAGGCCAGAGAAAAAAATTTACACCGGTTACCAAATCTTTCTGAGTGTGTCTCGATTACCGAACCAACAATTTCATACTTAGGATATAAAATGTCATGAAACGCTGACATGTATAACTTCAGCTAAAATTCACCCTCAGTTAATGTGATTTTCGAAACGAAACGCTAACGCGGAACTTACGATATTAATCTATGCGATTACTTTCAAAGAACGATTGAAGATTGCTCTGTCAGATTTCCACACCAAATTTATCAAGTGCTGTCTGTTTAAAAAGAATATGATCTTCGAACGCTGCAGTACCACCAGATGCTGTTGTGGAAACTGCCCCGGTAAGATTCCCGAACTTCTGGCAGATATTTATATCGGCACCATTTATAAACTGGTGAATAAATCCCGCATTAAAACTGTCACCGGCGCCAATAGCATCCACAACATTTTCATTAAGAAATGCCGGAAGATCGGTTAGTGCATCCTTATACCATACCATTGAACCTTTATTGCTCCTTTTTATTACGATGATTCCTTTGTAAATTTTTACGATTTCAATCGCTTTCGCCAGGTTGGATTGCCGGGTGAGTAGCATCAACTCGGCTTCGTTAGGAAGGAAAACATCAACATAGGGAAGAATTTTATGTAAATCCAATTCCCATTTTTCTTCCGGGTCCCATTGCATATCAAATGAAGTGGTCAGTCCCGCATTTTTAGCCATGCTGAAAAGTTTTCCAATGTCCCCGCGAATGCCGGGCTGCAGAAAAAATGAAGAAAAATGTAGGTGCCTTGCCTTTTTCAGGTCATCCTCAGAAATATCATCGATGGTCAGAAGATCCATGGCACCAGGATATGTGGTGTTGGCCCTGTCTTCACCCATATTAAGATTGATGGTGGCGCCCGTGCCTGCCGTGTTGTCGATCTTTATCATGGATGTATCCACCTTATTCCTTTGCAGGCTCTCCAAAACCACTTCGCCGAACTTATCTTTCCCGATTTTGCCAATGAAAGCAACCCTTGAACCAAGACTCGAAATGTTGCTGGCAAAAATCGCAGAAGAACTTCCCAGGGTCAGTGTCATCTTGTGAGCAAGAACCTCCTTCCCAACTTCGGGAAATTTTTCTATCTGATCAAGAATGAGATCGACATTTAATTCACCTACTACTATGATATCATAAACCTTCTTCATCTGCTGTTGCCGTTTCAATATTTTTCGTAGAGATGCGCCCTTTATAATACTGTATTAAATGTTATGCAACGAAATAATTATTGGGTGACCTTAACTGAACCCAGTTGATACCAACTGTCACCCGTATCACCTTCAATAGCCAGTTTTACCCTTGGTTTGTGCTCTAGCCGGTCGACAAGGGCAATCTGAACATCATACGTTCCGGCCGGCATATCAAGAGGAATAAAAATGTCATCATCAAAAACCACATCACCTGGCAGCCATTTTCTGATATCGACGTCTTTTACAAACGTCCTCTCATAGCTGTCTGATTTCAGGCGAATGGCTGGTATAAAATCTTTATAACAGGGTGCAACGCCCTTATTCTCCCACCATGTAGTAAATGGCATTTTATCGTTCTGCTTAACAACCATCGGATAGGTCATCCTGCGCAATACAAACCGGTAACCCATTTTCTTCAGCCAGTCGTCAACGAGATCTTTCCATTCTTCAGGAACCGGCGATGACTTTGCGTTGAAGGATGACATATGCCATTTGAGAGACTGATCAAATATATATTTAACCTGTTCCCGGCCATAATGTTCATGATCCCTCCAGCTAAGCAGGGTTCCGCAAATTTCAAAACTTAGCGGTGAAGTCTTCCAATCATCCTGGACATTGCAGTTAATGATCTCCCGTGGGTAAAAATCGAGCATATGACTCCAGCCATTCTGTTCATTGGCCCAGAAACCCAGATCACCGATACAATCTACCCTCCACCCTACTGTGATCCGTGAATCAGCATACATATTTGTTTTTCTGTCCATCAGTAAGGCAATGATCGGTGTTCTGAGAAAGGACTCCGTGTACGCATCAACAAGATTTTCACGGGCAGTCTGACTCAGGAGTTCGGAACCGGCGCCCTCGCCCCATGCACCTACAATGGAAAGATCAATGGCTTCAAAATCGGGATGACCGTCGTACCGCTCTCCGATGGCCCTGATCATACCGCCAAAATTCTCTGCATACCTTGGATCTTCAGGATCCACGACCCATTTGTTTACCGGATTGTTATATTTCCAGTCCTTCTTTGGGCCAACCATCTCACGATACCATGAAGGTACGTCTCTCTCAGGTCCCGTGCCGTAAGGAGCAATTCTAAGCAATAACGTCTGATGCCTCTCCTCAGCAGTTATAAGCGCCTTATCGAGCAATTCAAAATTGTACTTTCCCTTCTCAGGTTCAATGAATTTCCAGTACACCCGCAGGTATGCGATGGTCGTAGCCGGAAAATCCTTATTTGTAAGATCACCATCAAACTCCTGATAATCAATTGGAAATCCTTCAGTCCAGCCACTTCCCTTATTTAAATTATCACCATTGAATCGCTGAAAGGTCATGAAACCGATCCCGGGATTGTTCAGAACATCATTAATTTCTTTCGGTTTAATAATGGTAAGGTCTCCAGGGTTTTGGGCATGCAAAAACAATGGGAAGAACATTGCAATAAGGAGGAAAATACCCTGAATTCGATGGCTGAAGCTGGTTCTCATATTTTGGTAATTTTTTTTTTACAGATCAAACCCTGTCTATAGTAAAAAATATTCTCCGTAAATCAAAACCTTAGAATCCAAAAATAAAACAATAATTTCAAAATAATAAGGTTTTGTTAATTTTTTTTTACTATTCGATTACAAATAAAAGTAAATAAAGTAATGAAATGAAAGTTTTTCAGTTATTGTATTAAAGGTGTAGTACTATTTCTATACACCTTATTACATAACAACCTGAAACTCCTGACAACGGAAACTTTTTTGAAAAAATTAAGGGTGCACGTGTTTTGAAAATTATTTAACGCATTGGAATTCATCCGTAAGACCGGGGTAAGATACTTCCGTGCGAATTTGGCCGGGACTGATTCGTAAGGCTTTGAAAAAATAATTTTATTATTTACTTTTAACAAAAAATTAAACCATAACGAAATGAAAGTATATTTCACTTCCCTTGCGATGATATTCCTCCTCATCAGTTGCAGCACTCATCAATATCGAGTTGCTGAAGTTGAAAATCCTGAATTTAGGCCAAATATAGAATTCAGCCATTCGGAGGATATAAGCCTTCCCAAGTTCAGCCACTTTATTGAAAAATATCAGCTCGATACTATTTTTCATGGTGAAACCGATGAATTTCAGCGTCAGCTAATGCTCAGACACTGGATTAAATCAGTGATCAGCATCAATGATTTTAGTTCGCACTATAGCGGCGACGGCTATGTTGAAGGGATCCTGGATGCAGCACTTAAGGGAGAGGGCTTTCACTGTGGTCATTTTATGCATGTACAGAACGGACTAATGAACGCCTACGGTTACGTAACCCGCACACTCGGTGCCGGGCCGGGAGTAAAGGGTGGCCCCGACGGACACCATGGCATTGATGAAATATGGTCTGATAAATTTCAAAAGTGGTTCCTTTCAGACGCAAAGTATGATCATCATTTCGAGAAAAACGGCATCCCCTTATCTGCGCTGGAGATACGTGACGAATACCTTAAAAATAAGGCCGCCGACATCGTGCTCGTAAAAGGACCCGGCCGTACTCCTACGGATTACGATACGGAAATTAAACTGGACAAGGAAAGCTTTGCCCGGACATTTACCTGGATCGAATGGCATACCAATAATAATTTGTGTTCTGCATGGCCAAATTTCGAAACCATGCTCACCATGTACCAGGATGACTATTTTAAGAACCATACCTGGATCTGGGACGGCAAACCTCACTGGGCTTATGCCCAGCCTGAGTTTATGAGGCTTGTTCAGGACCCGAATGTCATTTACTGGACTCCCAATACCATTGCTTCAAAAGTAAGTTTGGATGGCAATAAGGCTCATATTGACATTACATCACAAACGCCTAATCTGAAGGAGTATCAGATGAAAAGTATGCCTTCGGGTGAATGGACAAAAGTCGATACGGCTTTGGATATTGATCTGAAGGATGCCCGATACGAACTAGCATTCCGAACAGTGAATATTGCTGATGTAACGGGCCCGGAGCATAAGATCGTTATTGAAAGTTACTAATATAATCATCCTGATCTGTGACTGACCAAGGGGAGTTACACTCCTGTACTCCGTTTTGATCACATCTCCGGAATTTATCATTGACGAACCATGAAATTTTCTATGATCTTCCTAACGTTTGGATTCCTTTTGGCAAGTTGCGGTCATAGTGAGTACCATCTTGTCGATATAGCAAATCCCGAATACCGACCAAATGTCGTATTCAGAAATTCAGAAGATCTCAGTTCACCCAAGTTCGCCCATTTCATTGAGAAATACAGGCTTGATACCATATTTCACGGCGAAACGGATGAATTTAAACGGATATTGCTATTACGGCACTGGATAAGAGAAGTCATACCCGTGAATGATCACAGCAGAGGCGGGCACTACAGTGGTGACGGATATGTGGAAGGAATCCTTGACGCCGCTTTGAAGGGAGAAGGCTTCAGTTGCGGCCACTACATGAAGGTTCAGAATGGTCTCATGAATGCCTTCGGCTATGTCACCCGAACCCTTGGAGCTTCGCCGGGCGTACCCGGTGGTCTGGATTACCCCCATGGTATGAATGAGATATGGGTGAATGCTTTACAGAAATGGGTACTATCTGATGCGCAGTACGATCAGCATTTTGAGAAGAATGGTATTCCTTTGTCAGCCCTGGAGGTAAGGGCAGAGTATCTTAAGAATAAAGCTTCGGATATCTCCATGGTAAAGGGACCGGATCGTGTGGTCACTGAAAAAGATCTGGAATTTCATACCAGTCGAGAATCCCTGGCTCAGATCTATACCTGGGTGTCGTGGGATCTGAATAACAACATGTGCACGGTGTGGCCTGATTTTAAGACCATGCTGATCTTCTTCAGGGATGATTATTCAAGTACCCACACCTGGTTTCAAAACGGCCACCCCCATTGGGCATACAACAAACCTGAGTTCATTCATTACGTTGATGATCCGCGCCAAATCTACTGGACGCCAAATACCATAAAATCTTTGGTCCGGCTCGAGGGTGAATCAGCTAACATTAGGCTTTCTTCTGAGACACCGAATTTCAAAACCTACCAGATGGAGATCTTGCCCGACGAAACATGGGCCCCGGTTGATTCAATATTTACAGTTCATCTTAATGCGGACAATTATGATCTCAGGTTTCGCAGTGTGAATACAGCCGGCGTCCACGGTCCGGAATACCGTATCGTCATTGAAAAAGTCAGGTAAAGCCGGGATCATTTTACCACTACCACTTTTCCAAGTGAGTACCAACCATCGTCCTGAATGCCTTCAATAGCCAGTTTCACTGCCGGTTTCCTGTTTGACGGATCCAATATGGCCATTTGAACCTCATACGTGCCGGGAAGCGCATCCATTGGGATGAATACATCGTCATTGAATATATTGTCACCAGGAAGCCAGCTCGAGATATTTGCGCAGGTTGGGAAAATATATTCTTTATCACCTAGCCTGAGACGCATTGCCAGCGTATAGTACCTGTAAATGGGAGCCACTCCTTTATTTTCCCACCAGGTTTTAAACGGAAGCTTACCATTTATTTGCACAGTATCGGGATATGCCAGCCTTCGAAGGACAAAGCGATATCCCATTTTCTTCAGCCATTCGTCCACTAAAGAGTCCCATTCCTCCGGTACCGGTGACGATTTGGCATTGAATGAAGAGATATGCCATTTAAGACTCTGGTCAATGATATACTGTACCTCCTTCTTCCCATACCCTTCATGATTTTTCCAGGATCCACAGGTACCGCAAACTTCAAAAGTGACTGGAGCTGTTTTCCATGCGTCGCTCATCCCATACTCCACAATCGCAAGCGGGTAATAGTCATACATATGTGTCCAGCCATTTTGCTCATCGGCCCAAAAACCAAGATCACCGAGACAATCCTGCCGCCAGCCGACATTTGCTTTGGACTTCAGGTAATCAACGGATTCTTTACCGGTAAGCAGCGCAATTAGCTGCGTTTTCCTAAAAGATTCAATATATGCATCCATTAGCTTATGCATGGTCTCAGTGGACAAAAGGCTGGTTCCACCGCCTTCGCCAGCCCAGCCTACGATAGAGACATCTACACCTTCAAGGTCAGGATGACCGTCATACCTCTCTCCAAGAGCCCTGATCATGTTGCCGAAGCATTCGGCATACAGAGGATTCTCGGGATCAACAGGCCACTTTATATGCTTAAATTCTCTCTCAGGTCCCACCAGCTGCCTGTACCAACCTGGTACATCATCAATGGGCCGGCCTTTATAGGGTGCAATCCTGAGAAGCATAGTCTGTCCGTGTTCATGTGCCAGTTCCAGCAATTTATCAATATAGTCAAAACGGTACACGCCCCGCTCCGGCTCAATCACACTCCAGAGAATTCTGAAATATGTAGTGGATGTTTGCGGATAATAATCATTTTTAAGATTTTTACCGGTTTGCTTAAACTGCTCGACATTTGCCTCCCTGAGAACATCCTGGTTTGGTGCCAGATTATCACCATTATACATCTGGAAAGTATTAAAGCCAATTCCAGGATTAATCAGGACATCATCAATCTCCTTGGGCTTAATTACCATAAGATTATCAGGATTCTGCGCATAGGTATTCATTGCCAGCAATGAGATCATTGCCGTTAAAAGCAACGGACTTCTCAACCTTGATTGAATTTTCATAATCTGAAGATTAAAAAAGAAAGCAAAACACGGTAAAACATGATAAAGATAATATATTTCATAAGGTTTTGACAAACAATTTATATTTTTTACTTTTATCAAAACTTAAATAATAAGTATATGAAAGTTATGATATTGATCTTGATGACGGTCTTTTTCCTGTCAGGCTGTGCTGGCAGACAGTATCACCAGGTTGAAGTACAGAATCCTGTTTATACTCCCAATACGGCATTTAGATCCTATGAGGATTTAAAAGCACCAGGGTTTAATCATCTTATTGAAAAATATCAACTCGATACGGTTTTTCATGGTGAAACCGATGAATTCAAACGGATTTTATTGTTACGACACTGGATCAGGTCTGTGGTGCAGATTGACAATTCGCAACAGGACAATTATGGGAAAGGCAACCCTGAGGTAATTCTTGATTCTGCACTCTGCGGAGTAGGTTTTCACTGCGGTCATTATATGCGGGTGCAAAATGCAATTATGAATGCCTACGGTTATGTTACAAGAACTCTGGGAGCCGGGCCGGGCGTGAAGGACGGCCCCAACGGGCATCATGGCATCAATGAGATCTGGGTAAACGAATACCACAAATGGTTTCTCTCCGATGCCAAATATGATCATCACTTTGAAAAGAACGGTATCCCACTGTCTGCGATTGAGATCAGAGATGAGTACCTGAAAAATAAGGCTGCCGACATCGTAATGGTGAACGGACCCGACCGTGTTCCCGTTGAATTTGACACATTATACCAGGTAAGCAAAGAGCGTTTCTCCCAAACCTATACGTGGATTGAATGGGACCAGTATAATGATATCTTCTCCGCCGGATCAAAACACACCTATATGCTTATGATGTACCAGGACGATTACTTCAGGAATCATACCTGGTATTGGGGGAATGGGCCGCACTGGGCATACAAAAAACCTGAGATCCTGGTCCTCGAACCCAACCGAAATGCGTTCGAATGGACTCCTGGAGTCATCCAGTCAAAAGTTGAAATAAAAGGTAACGTGGCGTTGGTATATCTTAATTCTGAGACACCCAACCTAAGGGAATACCAGAAAATGAAGCTTCCCGGTGGCAATTGGGTCAAAACCGGCAACGAACTGAAACTCCCTCTCAGGAAAGAGAAAAATGAATGGCTGTTCCGTACTATGAATCTGGCCGGTGTCACAGGACCTGAAAACAAAATCATCATCGAAAGTGATTAGCACCATATCCCTTTAAGCAATGAGAATATCGGTACTTGCAGGATACTCTCTTCTTGCCATAACATTGATGTCGGCAGGTTCTCTTAGGGACTTCCAGTCTGATACACAGGACATCCCCCTGACCATTGCCGCTTTAAATTCTTTCCCGGCCGGAAAGACATTGCAGTCAGATGCGATGGAAAAGGGTGATGCCGGCTCAGAAACCTTCCCCTTCGACACAATCATTGAAGATGTCTATCTTTTCAGGGACGCCTGCAATGTATACCTTATCAAATCAGGGAATTCGGCCATACTGATTGATGGAGGCACAGGCAAGGTTTCGGCATGGCTTAAGAAGGCAGGGCTGACACACATCGACTGGATCCTGCATACACACTATCATCGTGACCAGTGCATCGGCGACCTTTTGATAAAGCAGCCCGGAACAATGATTGCCATTGGGGAAGCCGAGGCAGCGTACCTTAAAGAGAACGATATCCGTGCTCCCTTTCCAATGCCTGAAAAGTTCCTGCTGAACGGCGCTCTCCCAGATTGGGGGCAGCGGCTTGCACCCTTTTATAAACCGGGAGTTGAGAAAACATTCTCTGATGCTGAAGAATTTGAATGGAACGGATTTCACATCACAGCAGTTGCAACACCTGGGCATACGCAGGGAAGTTATTCATACTTTGTTGAGAGAAATGGTAAGAAACTATGTTTCAGTGGCGACCTCATCATGAAAGGGGGGCATATCAGAGATTTGTATAGCATGCAATGGGAATATCTGAAAAATCCCGGCATAGATTCTTCATTGCATTCGCTGGAAAAATTACGTGACTTTTCACCAGATGTAATCCTTCCGTCACATGGTGAGACCATCCTTCATCCACAATCAGATATAGATAAACTGGCCTTCCGTCTTGAAAAAGTTCGCCGGGCATTTGACTTTCCGCGTGCCGGAAGATGGAACTGGAGCGGTTTTGTTCAGGTCTCACCGCATGTTATTCAGGATTGCGGGAGTACAACCCAAATCATTTTCACTGATGATGGCGAAGCGCTACTCTATGATTGCGGTGATGAGTTTACCCCGGAACGACTGTCTGAGCTAAAAATAATATACAACATAAAGCATGTTGAAGTGATCATTCCCAGTCACTGGCATTTTGATCATGTGGACGGCATCCCCGCTATTGCTAAGCAAGAGGGCGCAAAAGTGTGGGTGTTTGAAAGACTAGCAGAACATCTTGAGTACCCTGAACGATTCCCGACAACCTGCTGGACAGGTAAAAAAATTATAGCAGACAGGATTCTTACGGAAAAGGAACGATTTGAATGGGGTGGATATAACTTCCGGGTCTATTCAAATCCGGTGCATATGGAAGAACAGATGGGCCTGGCTGCCAAGGTTGACGGTTTGCCCTACTATTTTATCGGCGACGGCTCCGGATTAAGCAAGGATGGCCACATACGCAGTTCAATCCACTGCTATAACGGCATTCATCTTTCAGCGGGTCTTTTAAAAACGGCCAGATCATTTTATGAAGCCGATCCTTACATCTGCATAGCCGCCCATTCAAACGGCTTTGCCACTGATACAAGCGATAAACAGGAATTTCTGAAATGGGCAACCACAACAACGGATGCCATCACAGCGCTTTTGCCCCCGCCTTTCCAGGAAATGGGATTTGATCCGTACTGGGCTTCTTTCTATCCTGCCCGTACTCATGCCCGTGCCGGTGAAGAGGTAAAGATTATGCTCCGTTTGAAGAACTACACCGGTCATGCCTTTGTGGGCCGTTTCTACCCGAAAGCATACGGCAATATCAGCATAGGTAAAAAAGTTGTTGAATACAGTCTGAACGCCGGTGAAACCAGAGAATTCCCTGTAATTGTAAAAGTAAATGCAAATGCCAGTAAAGGTATTCACGTAATAACTGCGGATATCGGGTTCCTGGGTGAATTGTTCGCGGAATATCCCCAGGCATATATTGAAACTTATGAATAGTATTATCTCAGCCGATGACCACTGGGTTATCTGGACCTTCCTGGTTGGCACGGCAGCTCTCAGCCTTTACCTGGAACAGAAATATAATTTCGTAAAGAAAATTACCGGGGCCTCTGTAGCAATTGTCACGGGTATGCTGGCTTCGAATACTGGTATCCTGCCCTCCGAGTCATCCTCCTATGACATCGTCTGGAATTATATCGTTCCCCTGGTCATCCCCTTGCTTCTGATGAAAACCGATGTCAGAAAAATATTCCGTGAGACCGGCAGGTTTTCCGGTGCTTTCCATATCAGTGCACTGGGAACGATTCTTGGAAGTTTTATTGCTGTGGCGCTTCTTCACACCTTCATTGGCAACCTGGAACTTATCGGTCCGGCCATGACAGCCAGTTATATTGGTGGATCGGTTAATTTTGTCTCGGTCGTTTCTATGTTCCACCCACCTAAAGACCTGGTAAATGCCACACTGGTTGCAGATTCCGGCGTGATGATCATCTACTTCCTTCTCCTGATCACACTTCCGGGGATGGCCATTGCCCGGCGCTTTTTCCCGGTAACGAAGAAGTCGATTGAAATTACGGGTTCGGGTAACGCTGAGAGCGGTGAAAATTACTGGAAGCCAAGAGCTATAGGACTTGTAGATATTGGCAAAGCCCTGGCCATTGCATTTATTATTTCAATGTTATCGGTGAAGATCAGTGCCTTTTTCAGTACCGAAGGGATGCCCATGGTTGTGAAGATGTTCCTGGGGCAGCAGTACCTGTTGCTTACCACACTTTCCATACTCTTCCCCATGGTTTTTCCAAAAACAGCAAAATCAATTGCAGGGAATGAGGAATTGGGTACCTTTCTGATATTTATATTTTTTGTTATGATCGGACTGCCGGCAAGTATCTCAAAAGTACTTTTCAATGCGCCATTTATGCTGCTCTTTTGTGCACTTATTCTGACCATAAACTTCCTGGTAACATTTCTCATTGGAAAATGGGCCGGTTTTACACTGGAAGAACTTGCTCTCGCAGCCATTGTTACCTCCGGCGGCCCCATGAACGGCGTAGCGGTGGCCATATCCAAGAATTGGCAGAATCTGATCGTACCTTCCCTTATGCTAGGCATCTGGGGCTATGTGATCGGTAACTATATTGGTTATGTGATGGGGCTTATTTTGCAGGCAATCTATTAGGAGGGGGTGAGGAAGTTAGGGAGTTAGGAAGTTAGGGGGTGATGGGGTGATGAGGTGATGAGGTGATAGGTAGGACGGGGTCCTTTAGTTCACTCAATTCACAAAACCGCGTCCGCCGAAGCTTGAGCGAAGGTGGATCACCAAATAAGTGATGGAGTTAGGAAAATTGTAGAATCGTTTTTGCCATACCGGAGGCATTTAATTATAGTAGCCATGGTCACGCTCATGGTATCGGTGAAGACCTTTGACGGCACCCCGGAGGGGTTTAATAGTGCGTTTGATAAATCTGTTCTTAATATTCACAAAACTGCGTCTGCCGTAGCTTTAGCGAAGGTAGACCGCGTCTGCCGTAGCTTGCGTCACCGCTAAAGCTAAAGTAGGTCAATAAACAAATTTGCGATGCTCAGCAATCAGATTGAAAAAATTGAGGTTATAAAACTGGATATCGAATTGAAAGAACCCATTTCGATATCACTGGGAACGTTTTACAAGACTGAAAACCTGGCCATCAGGATTCATACAGCGTCTGGTCTGTACGGCACAGGTGAATGCAGTCCGGAGAAACATATTACCGGTGAACTGCAGTCATCTGAATTTGTAACTGCCGGGTATCTTGCCCGCATGATGAAGGGGAAAGATGCCCTTGCAGTGGAAGACCGCGTGAATGACCTCGATCGTGCCATCGTAGGAAACGTTACGCTGAAGAGTGCCTTTGACATGGCATTGTATGATCTGCTGGCACAACATGCAGGCATGCCGCTTTACCGGCTTCTGGGAGGAAGTAACACGAGGGAAATCTGCACCGACATGACGGTTTACCTGGGCTCCCCTGAAAAGATGGCTGCCCAGGCCCTGGAATATAAAAATGCCGGTTTCCCAACCATAAAGGTCAAGGTCGGAATTTCCATGGAGAAAGACATAGCCAGCATACGTGCAATACGTGAAGCTATTGGGTATGAAATGCCACTCAGGATCGATGCCAACCAGGGATGGGACTGTGTTACTGCTATAAAAACACTCAAGGCGATGGAGAATTTCAATATTGAGCATTGCGAGGAACCGATTGCCCGCTGGAATAACCGTGATCTTAAACGGGTCAGGGATCAGAGCCCGATACCCATCATGGCCGATGAATCGGTGTTCGATCACAAAGATGCCTTCCGGCTGGCCGCCATGGGTGCATGTGATTATTTCAATATCAAGCTTGCCAAGTGTGGCGGGATCCACCATGCCCTGAAGATCATTGCCATCGCCGAAAGTGCCGGGATCAAGACCCAGGTTGGCTGTATGTCGGAGAGCCGCTACGCCCTTACAGCCCTGACACACCTGGTAGCTGCAAGGAATAATATCGAATATTTCGATATCGATTCCGCCCTTTCCCATGCAGAAGATCCGGTCACCGGGGGAATTACGTATAAGGGAAAAGGCAAGTGGGAATTACCGGAAGTGCCAGGGATCGGGGCGGGATTTGAGGAGTCCTTTCTTGAGCGGATGGAGAGCGTAGTGTATTGAACCTGAAAATCCGGGAGCAGGTGAGAGGAATAAACCCTTGAAAAATAAGTCAGAAAAGTGTATCCTGTTATATATTGCATCTGTTTCTTATATCGAAAACTCTGAAGCCATGAAAAAATCAACCCTGGTCCTCGTTGCACTCCTTACCTGCATCATTTTGTTGCAATTTCCTTTCAGAAGTTATGCCCAGGAAAATTCAAAATCTGAATTCAGCGTCAGGGAAGAACTGGATGTAAAAGTCGCTATGCGAGACGGAATAAGGCTTTCAACAAACATATACCTCCCTGATGCACCAGGGAGTTTCCCGGTCATTCTTGTTCGATCACCGTATGGAAATGGAGGAAAAGGGAACAGGGAGGGTCATTTTTTTGCCGGCCATGGCTATGTCTACATATCCCAGGACACAAGAGGACGGTATGAATCTGAAGGTCTTTACAATGCATGCCAGGATGAGGCAAAGGACGGGTATGATATGCAACAATGGATTGGTAAGCAGCCCTGGTGCAATGGAAAGCTTGGAACTACAGGAGGTTCGTATGTAGGCTTCACACAATGGATGCCTGCCCCGCTCCAAAGCCCCTATCTGAAAACCATGATTCCGGCAGTGACCTTTTCAAACCTTCACGACGTGGTCTATCAGGACGGAGCCTATTTCATGCAATTGTTTTCACCCTGGAGTTTTGAGATGACAAAACCTTCCATGGTTACTATGGATTATGTCCAGAACCGTACCGACAGCGTCCTTTTCACACTGCCCCTCATCGATCAGGATGTGGCCATGGGTTGGCGAATTTCTTATCTGCGCGACTGGCTGTCGCATCCTGACAATGATACATACTGGGATGAAACAGAAGTCGGAGATCATTATTCGGATATTCAGGTCTCCTCCTGCAATATCGGTGGCTGGTATGATATTCTTCTTGGTTCAACCATCGGCAACTATCTGAAAATGACCGATAAATCCATCGATCCCGATATCAGAAAACGGCAAAAACTAATTATCGGCCCGTGGATCCACAACTGGAACAGAGAGAAAGTTGGTGAGATGGACTTCGGAGAGAATGCAAAGATAAATACCAGCGAATTATTTCTCCGATGGTTCGACAATCAGCTTAAGGGAATCGACAACGGCATTCTTGAGGAACCTCCAGTAAGGATCTTCGTTATGGGCTCAAACACATGGCGGGATGAAAATGAATGGCCGCTGGCTCGAACGAAGTACACGAACTACTATTTTCACAGTAAAGGCAATGCCAACAGCCTTTCAGGTAACGGGATGCTAAATACCAAACCTGGGGGGAAAGAAGCCGAAGACCGGTACACGTATGACCCGGCCGACCCTGTAAGGACGGTCGGAGGAATGGGTCCATACGACCAGGCTGAAATGGAACAACGTGAGGACATACTCGTTTACACAACTCCTGATTTGAAGAAGGATATTGAGGTCACCGGACCGGTCAAAGTCATTTTATACGCATCCAGTTCAGCGGTGAATACGGATTTTACTGCAAAAATGACGGATGTCTATCCCGATGGCCGGTCGATGAGAATCTGTGAAGGTATTATCAGGGCAAGTCATTGGAATAAAGGTAAAGCACCATCAAATATTGAAGCCGGGAAGATCTATGAATATACCATTGATTTGTGGGCAACCAGTAACCTATTCAAAAAGGGTCATAAAATAAGGGTGGAGATATCGAGCAGCAATTTCCCGAGGTTTGACAGAAATCTCAATACCGGCAATTACTTTGCAACCGATACGACCATGGTGAAAGCAAACCAGGTAATCTATCATACTGAGGAATACCCTTCATGTATTGTGTTGCCGGTCATTGAATGAACCGTATTTTAAACTAAGAACAGACCGACACGGTCGTACTGCCGCTCCTTACATTTTCGGATTCAAACCTATTTCGTATGCGGGTCACCGGGAAGCGGCCCGATATAATGCTTTGATACCACCACATCGTCAAACAACACCTTATCAATTTCACCTTCCTTGCCATCGGTCATATAGTAACTCAGCCAGAAGAAGTTCAGTTTAAGATCATTGGTGGTCCTCCATCGGAATCCCTCGAATCCCGTGCTGTCTGCATCAGGATGCCATTTGTCCCAGACCCAGTATCCTTTTGGGAAACCTTTGCCCAGGTCGAGTACCTTCTTCCCGTTGATCCAGAACGCTTGTTCACCGTTCATTGAAGTAACAGGATCATTCACTTTCATCATAAATTCGACGCATATCCATTCATTGTGTTTTACTTTTGCCGGCGGATCAGGATGAAAGGTGTTTCCCCAGAAGAACCTTGGATCAGCGTATCCCCGCATGTACATCCAGTAGGTATAAAAGTCCCATCGCCAGTTGTCACCCATGGGTTCGATACCGGTGATAAACGTATCGTCTCCCTTAGGTTTTGTACCGGCATGTCCCTGCGGGTAGGATGTCGGAGGATTATATCCGCCCATTTTCACAAAATGATGGACTTTACTGTAATTGGTGATAAACTTGATATAAAACCGGGCATATAACGTGTCATAACCTAATGGAAGCATCTTATAAAGATGTCCTCCGGTATTTTGTCCCGGTGTATAGCTCATTAACAGTGACTGCTTCCCCTTACTCCCCTCGGGCACATCGTCACTAAATGCCATACCCTGCCCGTTCACCACATCATCCCAGCGACCAAACAGAACCTTAAGTGAATTCTCTTCGAAATCTTCTTTCAGAACGATTTCTTTCTGCCCCGCGGCTGAGACGGCAATTACCAGCATGATTAAAATGAAGGCCTTTTTCATGATCATCGTACATTAAGTGACTAATTTTTCAAGCAAATCTTATTTCCACATCTTACTTCCCTCATCTTTATCCTGCCTTTACCGGTGAAATAACTTTTGTATTTCCGCCCTGTTTCATCGTGATATCGACAGGTGTATTTGTTTCCCAGGAACCTCTGGTAAAGTCGGGGACATCGACCGAAGCCGATCGTCTGGCAACCGACCACTCGCTAAGTGGGGCAATTGAACTCCAGAGGGCTGCATCATAGACATTCTCATCGAGTGGCAGGCCGTTTCGGAGTGAATCGATCGTCTTCCAGTCCATCAGGAAATCCATGCCTCCATGCCCCCCCACCTCTCTGGCCATTTTACCGATTTTCTTAACGATGGCGGGAGTATATTGTTCTTCAACAGCCTTATATTCTTCATCCGTCAGCCATTCGTCACCGCCATTCGAGATACGAGACGGGAGGGGATATTTTAAGGCCATTGCCTTTGTTCCGTTGACCTGGTGTATCCTTGAATATGGCCGTGGTGAGCTTACATCATGCTGAATCATGATCGTTCGCCCATTGATGGTCCGAATCGTTGAAGTGTTCATATTACCACGATAGGTTTTATCCGCGAAAGGTGAATAAAAATCATCGGTTGCAGCCAGTTTACGGGCCATTCTGCTCATGGAAAAATCGACTCCCGATGTAGAGACCATATAGTCCATCCTGTCACCACGGTTTATGTTCATGATCTGACAAATCGGCCCCAGACCATGGGTCGGATAGAGGTTACCGTTTCGGAAGTTCTGCTTCAACCGCCACATATCGTAATATTTCGTTTTTGAGAAATTTCCTTCCAGCAGATCGTGCAGGTATGCACCTTCACCATGTATGATCTCACCGAAAAAACCCTGTCGTGCCATATTCAGGGTGAGCAGTTCAAAGAAATCGTAACAGCAGTTTTCAAGCATCATACAATGTTTCCGCGTTTTCTCCGAGGTCTCGACCAGTTGCCAGCACTCTTCCAGCGTAGTTGCGGCGGGTACCTCAGTGCAGGCATGCTTTCCGTGTTCCATTGCATATACAGCCATGGGTGTATGCAGATCCCATGGGGTACAGATGTAAATCAGGTCGAGATCGTCCCTCTCACACATCTTTTTCCAGGCATTTTCCGAACCGGTATAGGTGACGGGTGAAAAACGGGTATTTTCCAGAAGCTTTTCAGCAACCCTGACCCGTTCCGGACGGATATCGCAAAGAGCCCTGATCTCAACGCCTTCAATAAAGCTCATCCGTTCCACGGCATTCGGTCCACGGTTACCCAGCCCGATAAAACCAATTCTAACGGTTTCCAGCGCCGGAGCTGCGTAACCACTCATGTTAAACAACTGCTTACCCGACTGGCGCTGTTTACCGTTGATCAACGCGTTGAGACTGTCATTTGTACCGCTATTCGCTGTACCAAGTAAATTTCCGCTGGCGAGTCCAACCGTGGCCAGACCTGATAATTTCAGAAAATTTCTTCGGTTACTTTTCATACAACTATTTAATTTTGAGGATATTAAAATTGATTTTCTTCAGGCAGGATGCCGTCTATATTCTCACTTGTGGCGATATGTACCGGCATATTGATATGGTACGGAGAAGGATTTTGTTTTGCGAGATACCCGAACAGGATGTTCATGCCAATCTTCCCTTGCGTCTCCGAGTGGTCATAGATTAGAAAATCGATTGATCCCTTTCGCAGTGCACAAACATTAGGTTCGATCAGATCATAACCGATAAGCCTTTTCCCCAGCAGTTTATGTTCATCCAGATACCTGGCGATCATATGCGCTTTGGAATTGTTAATAAAGATACCCTGAATGGCAGGATGCTTAGCAAGGATCCCGCCAAGTGCATCAGAGAGCATCTCGTATTTGGGATTTATAATCTCCAACTGATGAATTACCCTTTCCAACCTGCCTTCATGTTTAAAATAATCCTTAAATCCAGAAAGACGCGCCAGGATATGCTCCGGATTTTCAGGATGTAGTATGATACTGACCATGAGTGCTTCTTCTCCCCTTCCCAGTCCAAAATCAAGAAGTTTCGCTCCCAGTCTCCCGCTCTGAAAATCATCCTGGCTAATGGAGCACAAGGGACGAACGCCTTCAATTCCCTGATCAATAAATACATATGGAATTTCATGCTTTTCGAGATCCGTAACAAGTGCCCTGGTTTCTTTGCGAAATACCGGTGCGGTAAGCAGTCCGTTGAATCCTCCCTTTATGATCTCCCCCGCAAATGATGAAAATTTGAGGTCATCGTACTGTTCATATAAAAAATAGGATGTTTCTACTCCAAAGCCGGCAATGTCCTTTTCGGCTTTGCGGATGCCACGGATAATTTTATGCCAGTAGTCCTCACCAATGGGCTCCGGCAACAGGACAGCCAGTTTCAGTTTTTTCCTTGAAGCAAGTGAACTGGCCATCATATTTGGCTGATAGTTAAATTCTTTCAGGATCAGTTTCACCCTTGCTTCGGTATCCAGCGCTACATTCCCGCGGCCATTTACCACTCTGTCAACCGTTCCGAGCGATACATTCGCCTTTTTGGCAATATCGATGAGTCTGACTTTCCTTGTCATATTCGTTGTCTTCCAGGTACAAATAAATGGATAATTGTGAACGTACACAATTTTTCGGGTGTATTTTCGACGACAATGTTCGAAGGGTTGATATAACATTCGTCAGGAAGTCAGTTTTGCCCGAAGAATACGTTGACAATACGGGCCGAATCCAAAAATCCGGGAATATTCCGGATCCCGGAACCATGTTTTACACTATCCGTGGATCCGCCTCCAAATATGCTTAACCACAGGACTAATATCCTCTGAATAAGCATGTTCTCATCAACAACGCTGGTCAAATTTCATCCCACCAATTTCAATTTCATTTTACCATCGAAATTAGGATGAACCAAAATTATTGTTTTTATTTGTGTACGTTAACGATACTTTTGAAGGTTTATGTAAAAGCCGGATTCCATTGCGAATTCAGATGAAATATTAAGAAGCTCCTAATCTGGATCAATGGTTATGTGGCCAATGTTTCAGGATAAGGGCACAATAAAAATTCCCTCTATGAAAAAAGCTGAAAAGCTTCCTGTTTCCGGAATTGAAATTGAAAACAATCAGGCTGTGAAAGTGTCGTCATCATTAAAGAATGAAGGCCGGATCTCTGTTACAGGAATCCATTACGAAACGAAAGAGCCGGTTAAAATAGAGATTGAAAACGGCGTCATATGTGAATTATCACGACCTGAGCCGGCAAGGTTGCCAGATGTTCTGTACCATATAGCACCCGGCCTTATTGATAACCAGTTGAACGGCTATGCCGGCGTGGATTTTTCAGGAGATGATTTAACCGTGGAAGGGATCCAAAATACAGCAATGGCACTTGCCAAAACGGGCATCACCTCTTTTCTTCCTACCCTGATCACCAACAGCCATTCAAACTTTCTGAAAAATCTTAGAATCCTTGCTTCAGCGTTGGAAGATGATTACCTGAAAAAAGTTATACCGGGTTTTCACCTGGAAGGACCATACATATCACCTTTAGAGGGATTCAGGGGAACACATCCGGTATCGCATATTCGGAATCCTTCCTGGAAGGAATTTAGTGAATATCTTGAGACATCGGGAGGAAGGATTCTTCAGATCACGATGGCACCGGAACTCAAAGGGGCAAAAGCTTTTATCAGAGAATGCTGTGAAGCAGGAATTGAAGTCGCGATCGGGCATTCAAACGCCTCTGCGGAGGAGATTCATAAGGCTGCCGATTATGGGGTACGACTTTCAGTGCATCTGGGAAACGGTTGTGCAAATTATATTCACCGCCACAATAATCCGATATGGCCTCAATTGGCGGATGACCGAATCATCCCCAGCGTTATTGCAGACGGACATCATCTCACCGAAGATGAGCTGAAGGTCTTTTTCCGGGTGAAAGGTCCCGGAGGCATGATCCTGACCTCCGATATTACATCTCTTGCGGGAATGCCTCCGGGCATTTACAATTTTGCAGGAACAGAAATCCGATTGACCTCCGAAGGTGCTCTGGTAAATATTGAACAAAATTGCCTGGCCGGAGCGTCATTCCCATTGATACACGGCGTAGGGCATTTCATGCAGGTGACGGGATGTTCTCCTTCTGCTGCCCTGAATATGGCGAGTAAAAACGTAGCAGCCATATACCGCCTATCCGACAGGGGTTCAATTGGGGTTGGAAAACGAGCTGACCTCATACTCTATGAAGAACAGGATAATAAACTGATGATAAAAGAGACCTGGTTAGCCGGTAAGCAGGTCTTCATCGCAAAATAAGCGGTCTGACACAGGAAGGTGGCGATTCATCTTATCGAGCCTCCTCAGTCCTGGGTCCTCCCGCTGTTAAAACTAACCGGGACAATCTAATCATATGAATAGTCTGGATTACATTATTCTTATCGGGTATTTTGTTTCCATTACTCTCTTTGGACTCTGGATTTCGCGAAAAATAAAAAGCAGCGATAGCTATTTCAGAGGGGATCGCAAATTCAAATGGTGGGTGATGATGGGCCAGGCGTTTGGCACGGGTACTCATGCTGAGATGCCTGTGGCACAGACAGGGGCAACCTTCGGCCAGGGATTTGCAACGATATGGTACCAGTGGAAAAATATGCTGATCACCCCGTTCTACTGGCTTATTGCACCCTTTTACCGAAGGAGTGAAAGAACCACGGTTGGAGAGATCATTGAGGACCGTTATGGAAAACAGCTGGGTGTCGTGTACTCTCTCTTTGCCATTCTCTTTTTCGTATTCAGCATGGGCGCCATGTTGCAGGGTGCCGCCAAGGTGATCTCCGTAGCTACAGGTAATCTGATTTCCCCAAACGGTGTAGTACTTGCCATGACTGTAGCCTTCATCGTTTACAGCTTTGCAGGCGGACTGATCGCTTCCGCCTATACAGATTTTATTCAGTCATTCCTGATCATTCTCCTTTCGATGATGCTTATTCCTCTCGGATTGAAGGAGGTGAACGGCTTTGCAGGGATGAGGCAAGTCCTGCCTGACCACTTTTTTGACCTGATCAATGATGCGAGCGGCATTGATGGATTTACTATAGCTATGCTTGCCGTAAATGGCATTGTGGGTATTACGGCCCAGCCGCACATGATCTCAATGTGTGCAACGGGGGATACGGAGCGTTCAGGGCGAATCGGGCAAACCTTTGGTTCGCTGGTTAAACGCCTGGTCACCATAGGATGGGCACTTACAGGTCTGGTGGTCGCCGCCCTTGTCATCAAAAACAAAGTCACACTCGAGGATCCTGAGATGGCCTTCGGTTATGCCAGCCGAGTGCTTCTTACCCCGGGTCTCACCGGCCTGATGCTTGCTGCCATCGTTGCCGCGAACATGTCATCCTGCTCAAATTTCATGGTGAATACCGGTGCGCTCTTCACTCAAAATTTTTATAAACGTTATATCAACCCTGTTGCTACCGACAGAAAATTACTATGGATGGGACGCTATTCCGGCTTGATTCTGTCCATTCTTGCCGTATTCTTTGCCTTAAGTATTAAAAAAGTATTGTATGCCTTCCTTTTTATTGAAACACTGGCAGCCTTTATGGGGATCATATTCCTGGGCGGAGTGATATGGAAACGGGCCAACCGGTACGGCGCTTCGGCATCGCTGGTTGTATCTTTTTCTACGTATTATATCATTAATTATATGAATACCGGTGTGCTTCAACTGGTGTACAAATGGAAACCCGGACCTTTCGGGCTGGCAATGCTTGCCGGCTTTATCATCTTCTGGCTTGTAAGTCTGCTTACCAGACCTGAGGACAAAGTGCAAAACGAAGCTTTTTTCGACAAAATGCGAAGAAAATCGGATGCCACCACTGTTGATAAATTCGGGAATAAGCCCCTGGCTTCGGAGACTGGTGAAGACCTTCTATTGCTTGACCTCCCAGGCTGGTTGAAAAAAGAACGGTGGAAAAACTTCTTCACCCGATATCGCGAAGATCTCTTTGGATTTTTGCTGAGCTGGCTTTTCGTCGCCGTATTGATTCTTATTGCCTGGTTGATCATGCAGATTAGATGACGATGCCGGGGTAAGAAGATAGAAGGTGTGACGCTATGTAGATCTTCCTCAATTCCACAAATCAAAAAAATCAAGTTGCTTCACGATTTTCCTATGGTATTCTGCCGCATTATTTATGCAGTCGGACCAATCTTTGACATGATCATTTACCATTCATCAAATTTCATCTAAACTATCTTTGTATGTTGATAACTTTTCATCAAAAAGGGGAAAAGCGGACGCTGATATTGGGAGGGTGAATGCTATTAAGAGCAGGCGGTTGGCCGGCGGGGGAGGGAGCCCCTTTTAACCGAAGATCACATGAGAAGAACGAAGCCTCTTTCCATGCCCGTTTGCGAAATCTTTCACGATAACCTCAAAATGAACAACACGTACTGACAATTCATTACTGGTCACCATTTCCTGAATTCATCCTAATAATCCTGTGAATAAATAAGGGCAAGAGTAACATTGAGGATGGTAAAGCCGCCAAAGATCAAAGCCGGAATCTGAAAACCGGTAATGAAAAGCAGAGTGGATGCTGTCCCGAACAACAATACTTTCAGGATTCCTCTCCATGGATTATGTATTCTGTACTGTGCCTTAGGGGCAGCGAAAGCTGCCCAGAGGAAGATCACAACCAAGGGAATAGATACACCTAGTGCATATTTTACCAGGCCACTCTCTCCTTGTGAAAATCCCCATCGGCCAAGGATGATCAGCATTCCAATCTCAAGCAGAAATGAGATAAGCAGATTTACTTCTTTTAGTGTATTCACGGCTTTCATAGCAATACATAATGAAACAATTCTCCGCTAAATTGGTTGAGAATTTGCCCTCTCAACGGGGAATATGAATAGCGAAAAGCTCAAGATCGGTCTGGTATAACAATAAACCGGGCTTCATTTCAAAAATGGATGAATATGCACTCCGGTTGTCAAAACCAGTAACATCAATAACCTCCCATCTTTTTACATCTGGTGATGTGGAAATGGCAAGGCGGCAACGCCTGCGATGGTCCCCATTTTCAATAAAGTTCTCAAAATAGCCTGCAGCATTCGAAGGTGGCTGGACCATTTCGCCATAAGAAAGGGCAATCCTGCCATCACTGAGTTTCAGCAGGCAGGGATCACATCCTGCAGGTCCGAACTCAGTACATACTTCTGGTTTTGACCATGACTGCCCCTGGTCGGAACTGAAACACATGACAAGGGGAGTAAAATGTCCGGTACGGATAACCGCAAAGATGCGTCCGTCATTCAGCTGGACCATGGACCATTCGTTGTACCCTTCCGATTGATCGGGATGATGAATGTCCGGGACCGCGAGGGAAGATGAATAGTGCCAGGTTGTACCATCATCCATTGACCGTGCTATAAATGCCCTGAGTTTATACCTGGTTTCCAATTTACTCTGGTCATTTGTCGGAGTGATGGTATCGGTTTCGAAATTTCCATACAAAGCAGCGATCAGAGACCCATCGTTTAGTTCCAGTATGGAACGATGACAAAACAGGCCGGCCCATTCATCGCCCTTTCCGAAATACACATGTCCGGCTTCAGGAAGTATGAATTTCGCCTGTTCTTCTGCGAGGGTTTTAAGAGAGTCATCCGAGCGCCACATCTTTAAGGTATAAACGGAATCTTTCTCGTGCAGAAGACGGTTTTGAAGTGCAATGAAAAGACCGGGACGGGAATAAAAAGTATTCATTCTCGACTCATTGAAGTCTACAGGAGAGAAGACAGGATCGACCAGTACCCGGCTTACGAGCTCACCATCATCCTGAACAGAAATCCTGAAAAGTCCCATCACATAAACATCACCGTCCATACCCTGGAAAGAACGGGCATACCTGGCAGGGCGCAACAGATCCAGTGTGACGGTTTCTATTTTAACTTCGCCCGGTTTCTGAGCAAATGAAACACAGGACAGAAAGATTAGTAAGAAAAAGATGACGTTCTTCATTTTAAAAGTTTTAACTAATCAGGTATTCATGTTTCCTCTCCAGGTCCATAGCAGGACCAATACAATACTTATTCCCTAGTATCCGGTGTGATTAACATTCAGATGAAAAAAAAGCAAAATAGTATACATAAAACAACATCCCCCGAAATTGTTCTCAATTACTTACCACCAGTTGTCCGGGAAATTTTGAATGTCACTTTTTTTACTTTCCACTCCTTCAGCGGGTCCGTAGTATACGCTACCTCCGTATGTGGTGAGGTAAAGCATTCCAGGGTGATAGGGATCCGGTACAGGACGGTGTCCCCACTTGAATGTATATCCACCAAGGCGTTTCCATGTGTCTCCCCTGTCGTCACTTCGCCATGCTGCGTTTTGAAAGGTATTGATAAAAACGGTTTTCGTATTCCGGGGATCCAGAGCGGCAGCATATACCCTGCAGCTTTCATCGAACACCTGCTTCCAGCTTTTCCCCGCATCATCGGTCCGGAAAACTCCACCTTTTTCATCGCTCCCATTAACCGTAGATGGCCAGCAGCTCACATACATTCTGTCCGGATCACCGGGATCCACTAGCAGGTCGAGGGGAGCATTCACACCCTCCGGAAGTTTGAGTTCCGACCATGTTTCAGCACCGTCTTCACTTACAAATATGGCCCCGTTGACAACTGTAGAATCGTCGGGCCAGCCTCGAACACACAAAAAATATAGATATTTCCCGGAAAGCCGGGTCTCCCATGCATACTGGTGCTTTCCAAGTGCTTTCGTCACCAGATTCCAGGATTTTCCGCCGTCTACAGACTTGTACAATCCCCGGTCGAACACGCAGGCATACAGGATCCTTTCACCTTCAGGACTCTGCGGGTCCACCAATATATGTGTTGCCACTGAATTTTCAGGCATCCCTTCGTTGCTTTTCATCCAGGTCTTTCCGCCATCATCCGATCTGGCCACTCCCCCTGTCCCATGAGTGAATCTATCAGGGGCAAACTGTGACCTCCGTGGCAGGGAGTGCAGGTCTGACCATACCGACCACATTCTGTCTTTCACTGCAGGATCAAATTCGAGCCAATAGCAGGTGTTCACCCATTTATCAGGAATGCCCTCTATGGTATGAAACCATGTCTTTCCCGCGTCATAACTCTGAAACAGCGCAGCATCTATAAATGAGATGGCCAGATGATCCGGATCAAATGGATCGAAATGTACCCCATAGCAACAAGTGACATCCAGGCCAGTACCAGAATAAGAACCGTCGGAATTTTTCACCGAATAGACCACATGCCAGTTTTTGCCTCCATCTTTCGTGCAATACGCCCGTCCATAGTCTGTTCCATAGCAGATATCAGGATCTGTTGGTGAAACACCCATACTGATCGGTACGCCACCCCAACCGGGTCCATATGTATCGTTGAGCCATGATCCCTGAAAATTTGCAGAGAGGACATTCCTTGTATCAGAAAGGTATACCGTCTGCCATGTATCACCCGCGTCACGACTGCGGTACATCACTTCATGATTTACGGTTTTTGTTTTGCCCATACCAGGAATGATTGTATTTCCGGCCAGGTAGATATCTTCCGGCGAATTTTCACATACGCCAATAGACTGGAAGTTAAAGATCTTTTCTCCTGGCAATGCCTTAATAACTCTTTCATTTACAGCCTCCCATGTCACACCCCTGTTTAAGCTCCGGAACAGACCTCCCTGCAATTCACCTTCCTTGTATCCCGTCCTGGCGAGTAAATAGAGCACCATACCATTTAGTCCCCCGCCTCCTTCAGCCGATTGTGCAGTCTCAACAGGAAGGGGATATTCCTTCAAGCTGTGGTCTGCGGGATCATATTCATGACAGGTTGTCTCTGTGACCACGATCATTTTCCCTTTCGAAATCCCATCTTTATACGGCACAATGGCCAGAATTTTTTTCCCTTTCAGGGTGGCAGCCATCTTCCAGTTCACACCCCGGTCATTGCTGACCATCAGGATCGCTGTGCCTTCAGTTGGTTCTGCCGGCCTGCCTATGTAAGGCAGAAGTGGCGACATTCCCAGGTAAATATTGTCCGGATTGGAAGGGTCCACGCAGATTTTGTCGATGCTGCGGTCCGGGAGACCTGGTGCCATTTCTGAAGGAGTCAGTGACAAACTCTGCATAGTATGAAATGATTTTAGTGACTTATATTCTGAAAGCGGTGGATAAATGATTTCCCAATTAGTGCCGCCATCTTCACTTCGGCAAAGCATACTCAAGCCCGACCCGCGATCCTCATCGTGGAGGTATCCACGTGTTGACGCGTAGACTGTTCCCGAACCATCGGGAACAAACTCAAAATCGGTGATCACCGTCCAGAGATTATAAATATCCCAGTGCTGACCATCGTCACGGGTAACATAACCGGCCGTCATGTCGCAGCGCATGAGGACATGTGTAGGATCAGCCGGATCGATGGTAGGATCAAACAATCCGCCACCGCCACCGGGGCCAATCACCTTCCACCCTGGGCCCCTTTCAGAAGTACCAGCCTTTGCTATATCGGTATTTCTATTGCTGCAACCGTTGCCTGAAGCAGTGATAATGGCACATGCCAGTATAAGCATCGAGGGAACGTTAAACTTCTGTTTCATAATCGTATACTTATTTCATTTATATCTACGAACACCAGTATGCCGACCCTGCATTTTGCTCTTTATATCTTCATCACCGGCGGATGAAGGTTATATGCCTTAATGAAAAATAGTCATCGCCTGAAAATAACAGGTATGCATTCATCCCGTCCGCACTGATCCATTTCGTTGGAATCGAGGAGGTTTCCCCCGGACCTGTGTCCCAGTTCCTGGTATAAAATACCGTCTTCCACGGACCCCATGGATAATCCGACTCAAAGATACCGAGCCCGCCCCTGAACCGTTGATCCTTTAATTGCTTTGAGTGCGCCAGCTGAATACTCTGGCACCAGAGAAATTTCTTAAGCCCCTTGTCATAGGTTATGCCTGATCTGTAGCATTTTCCCGGATTGGTAAATACCGCCTCCCTCTTCCGGATATCTTCAGTCCATACGGGCTTGCCACGGTCATCGAATCCGGCAAAATACTTGTATTTGCGCCAGTCTTTTATCTGATCAGAGGGAACTCTTGCCACGATAAAGTGGTCAGTGTTTTTATAAGCACTTTTGTCATCGTTGGAATAGATGTACACAAACCTGTCGATAGCTCCTTCATAGTTTTTTCCATAGTTTAGAAAGGTTGGGCATCCGAAGCTTACATCGAATTTCCACGGTGCAGATTCCCATGTCTTTCCGTGGTCGTTAGACCACAATAGGCAGGAATTATTTGCATTTCGTACGATCATATACAAAACACCATCCACCATCAGAAGGCCGCTTGCCTTCTCTCCGAATTTCCCCTGGCCTACTCTTTCACCACTAGCAGATCTAAGATTTACTCCTTGTATTGATGGTGCTTCACCTTCCACCTTCGCCAATCCAAGGCTAAGTTTATATTCAGTATTTGGTACAAATCCATATCCATCGCCGTATGCCGTGTATAACGATCCGTCATCACCCGAGGTGACAGGCCAGTTGTCGCTTCCTTCAGCCAGGCGGATGATTGAATCTTCCGGTGCAAATACAGCCTTAAGGTTGCTTTCAGGATAGGGAGCTTCGGTGATTGCGTCCATGATGGGATTTAAAAGATACTTTTCAGTAGCATCCCAGAATCCCTCTCCGGCATCACTATTATAGAGATCTTCTCCCATACGGACAATTACCATGTTCATACTGGGGATGACGAAAAGATGCTGGTTCCCGGCACCTCCACCTGCAAATGCGTCCCTGGGCACGGCGGGCCAAATACCGTCAAAGTTATTATACCATCCAAGTGTAGGCACCGGACTGAGATGGTCAAAGTACCAGGGATCATCTGTCTCAGCCCCCTCATGACCTTGAGGCAGTACCGGCCCGGCATACCGTGTCACTCTTTCAACCCATGCTGAATCCAGGATCTGATTGCCCTGCCAGTTCCCCTTATGAAGCATCAGCATGCCAATTCTGGCGATGGCCCTGGCAGTAAATGCACCTCCTCCCCAGCCCGGAACCAGACCCAATCCGTCCACTTCGTAGGTATTCTTGTAACCCATGGTGTACTCACCTTCTTCGATGCCAATAGGTTCATAGATCCTTTTTTTCAGATAAGAGCGGATATCATGAAATTCTGATCCGTTCATCGAAGCTGTCACGGCATAGGTAAGCATGGCAATACCAGGATTGCTGTAGGAATATTTTGTTCCGGGAATAGAGACACACGGAGTACTGTCTCTCGCCACAGTAAATGGATCAGGCTCTTTTCTCCAGAACTGCCCTCGCCATCCCGGCAGATCGAAATGGTTATTCAATCCTTTGGCCTGAATCATTTCCAGTTCCTCAGGCGTGGGCTGGGCATCCGTGAGACCGGATGTATGAGTTGCAAGCTGTCTGACCGTTATCATGGATTTCATCTCCGAATTTTTCCATTCGGGAACATAACGGCAGACGGCCTCATCCGGTGTAATATAGCCATCGTTCATGGCGCCGAGCAACGACATTCCACTTACTATAGCCTTCGCCAATGAAGCGGTATAGTGTTTCCGTTCGCTATCACTCCAACCCGGTGCATGCCACTCATAAATGATTTTATCATTTTTAAGGATGAGTAGTTTTTTAGTCGATTTGGCTGCCAGAACCTCCTTCATGGTATCAAGATTTGCTGACAAAACACCCTGACTCTCCGGCGTTGCGCTTTCCCATTGAAAGGACGGCTGGTTCTTCGAAATCGCATCGGATTTTGGTTGGGTTGATGTACAGCCGGTAAAAGCGATGATTATCAAGAAAAAAATCCACGTCCAGCGCTGTGGTGAAGTTGCTGTTTCCATTTGAATTGGTATTAATGAATGGTTCATCATACAAAACGCTTCAAGTTCCAGACTTGTCCTACCTGAAGATGAGATCAAACCTGCTATACAAATTATCTTTCTTTTTTACTCTTCCAGTATATTTCGATTTCCTCCAGTGATTTTCCCTTGGTTTCAGGAACAAAGTGGTAAAAAAACAATGTGGCAATAAGGCAAAAAAACGCGAAGGTGAAAAAACCCCCACCCATCCCGATTTGTGCGACGTACCAGGGAAAGAAAAAAGCACAAACAAAATTGATCGTCCAGTTGGAGAAGGTGGCAATGGACATAGCCCTGCCCCTGACCCGGTTCGGAAAGATTTCGCCGGTCAGGACCCAGATGACCGCATTAATGGAAATCGCAAGACTGGCAATATAAATGCAGAGCATGACCACGATCCACATTCCGGAAGCCTGTCCGGAAGTAAACATGAATGCAATGATAATCAGTGAGATAAAAACGCTGCTCATACCACCGATGAGCAAAGGTCGTCGCCCCCATTTATCAATCTTCCATAGAGCCAGAATGGTAAAAATCAGGTTAATCAAACCAATGGCAACCTGGAATTGAAGCGCACTTTCAAGTTTAAAACCTGCGTTTTCCAGGATTGTCGGACCATAATAGATTACAATATTGACACCGGTTAGCTGGCCGAATACTGAAAGTCCTATACCCACTACCAATGCAAGGCGAAGACCCGGTTTCAGCAGTTCACGCAGTGTGCCCTCTTCCTGATTAACCGCTTCCTTAATCCCGTTAAATTCAGCATTTGCCAGGGTGGTGCCATTAATTTTTTCAAGAATACTGAATCCCTTTGCCGATTTTCCGGCACCAATGAGCCATCGCGGACTTTCCGGAATAAAAAACATTAACAGGATAAACAGACCTGAAGGAATCATTTCAGCACCGAACATGCCTCTCCAAACCTCCGGAACCAAAATCTTGTACATCATTCCAGGTTGGACATAGTTCAGAATATGAGACTGAGAATATCCAAGTAAAATCCAATTGGAGAAATATGCCAGAAGGATGCCAATCACAAGGGAAAGCTGATAAAGGGCAACCAGACGACCACGGATTCGTGGTGGGGAAAATTCTGATATATACAGAGGGGCAAGAACAGATGCGATGCCAATGCCCCAGCCCCCGATGAGCCGGGCAAAAATCAAAAAAAGAAAGTCAGGAGCCACAGCAGATGCGAGTGCAGAAACAAAGAAAAATGCAGCAGACACCAGTAGTACGGGCTTACGCCCAAATCGGTCACTTAACAATCCCGCAAACATGGCCCCAAGAATTGCTCCGATTAGTGCTGAACTGGCGAACCATCCGACTTCAATCTTGCTAAGTAAAAACTGTGTCTCCACCATCCCAAAAGTTCCGGATATCACGGCTGTATCGAAACCAAAAAGGACGCCCCCCAGGGAGGCAACAAAACAGATCAGGGCAAGATATGCCATATTCCCCTTGCCGTAATTTTCATTCATGCGTACCGTAATTTATCAAAAGATACAGCCCGGAACCTGATCAACCTTTCCATCGGTTCCCGAGCCACAGATTATGCATAACGCTCTTCAGGGTTGCATCAGAGCTTCCCCGTATATTGTTATCGTATTTCTATATTTCCTGATGTTCCAGAAGCTGATAGCACCTGTACAAAGCCCTTGGAATATGAAAAAATCCTTTCCAACCGTTTGCTTTTGCTGTCCAGACTCTGCTGCCGTCCCGGTTCAGATAACCGAACCACTCTCCTGATTCCGGATCCGGGAAACGCGAAAAAGTATAGTCGTGAACACGTTCATACCATTGTTTTAAATCGTCCCTGCCGGTAATGATCCATGACAATAAAAGCGCATAAAGTGCTTCGCAATGCGGCCACCACAATTTCATATCTGCTTCCAGTGGATGACATGGAGTACCGTCAATATTCCGAAGATACCGTATTCCTCCAAAGTCAGTGTCCCAGCCGTGGTCAAGAGAAGCGAGCAGAATATCAATGGATGTAGACAATAAGCCACTATCCTTTCGGTCGAGGGCTTCTTCCATGAGCATCCATGCACTTTCGATGGCATGTCCGGGATGGAACAACCGTCCTTCGGGAAGGTCAGTTACCGGTGAGCCGTCCATCGCCACATTTTCAAGCAGTGCATTCAGTTCCGGCTTCCAGTGCATCTCCACAATGGATTTTACAGAGAGGGAAAGATCATCTTCGAATTGCTTCGAAGGCCAAATATCCTGGAACACCCTGGCCACTGTTATTCTGCACATATCGTGTGAATGAAGATGAAACTCACGGTTTAGCGGATAACCCAGCATGGGAGTATCGGATGCTTGACCCAGTCGGGGAACCAGTTGGTTGTACATGGTCATGGCGATATCTTTCAGCGCTTTCCGACCGGTAGATTTTGAACATTCCGCTACAGCTATCGAAGCAAAGACTTCCGTATAAAGGCTTAATACCGTCGAAATTGGATTTCCTTTCCGGTCGAGCCTGAAATACATTTTGCCTTTTCCTGAAAAAGCATGGGCAAGCATAAAATTGAGTCCATGACTGGCCATGTTCAACCATGACTCACGTTTCTCGTAATTATTGTAAAGATGGCTGAACATCCATATCTGACGACCGGTCATCCACATATCCTTGTCCCCGGAATAGGCTGTACCGTCTCGTTCCAGCCTGGTAAGGTATCCGCCGAATTCATAGTCAAGAGAATGGTTTTCCCAGAATGGAACAATATCGCAGATAAGCGCAGAATGGTAATGTTCCTTTAGTTTACGAAGGTGTTCATGTGGTATTGAGGTTGTATTAGCCGGGTAATTCTGCATGGCATGACGAGGTTAATGTCTTGGTTATCTTTAATTTCCGGCTCATAGCTTTCAAACTGTGACATTCCGTACCGGAATACCCTGGATCATTTTTTACTCTTTCACTGAAATCAGCCAGGCAACAAGGAATATCCTTAAAGATGGTAGATAGATCATCGTCTGTCCCATCCGGGAATATCCTTTTCAGGCTACCCCATTCTGCCTCATTCAAAAATAAACGTACCGAATTTATGAAATTCGTGATAGGTTTTATCTGTCTTCTGCCAGGAGAACAGCGTCATTCCCTGGTCATAATCTATTCGGTAGAGGTTAGCCCTCCATTGCGTTCCCGATTTTGGAGGAACATTCGGTAGAGGAGTCAATAGTTTATATGGAATAAAAATCTCAGCCGTCCAGGCATTGATCGCTGCTCCATTTTCCTTCACTCCTCCCCTGACGCCTGTTGCGTGCCGGGTCATTCTCTCACCTTCATAGTGCCAGGGCAGCCATCCGAAAAAGCGACCTTTATCATTGGGCACGATGATAGGAAGTTCATAATTCAGCGGTGAAACCTCGTACTCAAAATATACCGGAAAATTTTCATCCGTCCATAAAAACACTTCGACCACATCGCCTTCCCACAGGTCAGCATTATCTTCCGTATATTCTGAAATCAGTTTTTTATCCTGGCAATCAAACAACACATATATCCCTGTTTCCGAGTATAAAACTTTTGCCTTCGTGATATAGTTGTCCTTTTGTGCAGTGCGCTGCGGGATCTCAATCCATCCGGTTTTGTTCCAGGTGCCGGAACTGCCGTCACCGGTCAGTTCGAAATCCTCACACTTCATGATCCTGACCGTGCCTTCCTTTTCCTGGGCATGTAATACGTTTGTCATACTCTGATACGTTGTTAATGACAAGATTAGTACTATTGCTACAATTATTTTTCTCATGTCATTACGTGTTAAGGGTTGTCTCTGACAATATCGCAAATGAAAAATGAAATGCCCGAATAGCTTTATTATTCAACCGGAGTGCATTCAATCAGCAGGTGCTTCTCAAATACCGGTGAAATAACCCCAACCGGACCTTTCACTGTGCCAAGGTCGATGCCGTTTTCATAATCGTAGACCTTGTACGTCTTATCATCCAGTCCTCTAAGTTCGATCTTTCCCTTCCATGAATCAGCATAGAACGCATAATAGAGGTTTTGATCTTTACTGATGACATGCGTTTCAGGTTTATCGTACACAACATCATAGAGATTCAGGTAGGTACCTTTGCTCAGCATTTTTTCGTTATAGATCCTGAACCATTTTTCCCAGTCCTTCTCCTTCTGGCCGGTAAGCTGCATATTTAGCGGACCTGCCGGCCACGTAAATTTTGTACCCGGAACACCGCCAGGGCCTATCGATGTTGCAAAATCCTGTCCTACCCGTGCTGTGTCACTTTTATCGTTCATATCCACCGCGAGCCTGATATGTTCTACGTGATCGGTATAAACCGGTGCTTCAGGACCCCACAATGCTTTAAAAACCTTAACCCGCCTTCTGGATTGTTCAACACTGGTGGGATCAGAGACAACAGGTTGATCGGTGTAAACCGACTGAAAATAATCCTGGTTTGTACCACAGTTACATAGCTCGGTTACAGAATATGGTTTAATGGCTTTGGATGTTTCATAAATGACTTTCAGCATTTTGGGAAGGTCCTGGTATGACTCCTCTGGCGAATGGTGATGATGAGCAGGATTATAACAGGGAGGAACCACATAGTATGCATCGAGCTTATGTCCGTCGAATCCCCAATCCTTGATAAACCTTGTCGTAAGGGTTTTCATGTATTCCTGAACTTCCGGCACAGCAGGACAGAACTGGTACATTCCGCGACAATCACGGGGATAGTTGCCATCTTTATCCATAATAAGCCATTCAGGGTGCTCTTTAGCCACTTTTGCCATTCCCGGGTCAAAGGAGCCGGTAAAGGTTGGATTTGTTTCCGGTTGAACAGGGGTGGGAGCCCACCAAATCTTTACCCTGAATCCTTCATGATGCAGGGAATCGACAAATTGTTTCACTTGTTTTTCGCCCTGCGGAAACGTGAATTTCCTTGGATTCCAGTCACCATACCTGTCCCACCAACGGTCGTCGATGACAACCCATTTGATTCCAAGTTCCTTTAGCTTGGGCAGGGTTGAATATATATCATCAAGGGAAAAGTCGGTAAGATATCCCCAGCCACACCAGATAGCATCGTACGATTCATCCGAAGGTTTTGGCTTAACCAGGCCTTGTGCAGCCATCAGTTCCGTATAAGTTCTCAGCGGGTCGTAATAATCCAGTGCGTGTGTGATAATGGCTGTCCTGAGTGTTTTATAACTGTCACCAGCTTCCAGGCCGACATCCGCATCCTTTTCAATTCCAATGTTCACTTTTTTATCACGCTCTACCTTTACAGGAAATGAAACAAGTTCGGGCTTGGTTTCAATATGAGCGACAGCCATGCCCATTTTCTCATTCCAGAGATCCACCAAAGGTACACCGCCGCCGGTTTTGGTTTTAGGCTGAACACCCATCCAGTTTTCATGATCGAATCCATCCGTGATATGAATGATATAGTCGAGGCCCCACGACAGAGAGCTGCCCTGGAATGACCAGAAATCAAAGGGTTGGCTATCCGGTTTGACAAGTGATGCATCCAGCCGATAGAAACCAGAATAATCTTTATCAATATGAATTGTCCTGGATCCGGTGTTCTTATACTGAGCGTACTGTATGGCCGTATTCGGAAACTTATCATATAATTCCGTAACCAGGGTTTTTTCCAATTTACCACCATCAGCCATCGTTGCCACGCCGATCAGTGTCAGCCTTTTCCCTTTTCCGAATTCCGTATCGATATCTTCGGATCCAATCCTGTCGTAGTCTACAGCAAAATCCTTAACCACTGCGCCATCAGCCACGAGAAAATGGTCCGGTCTGGAAAATTCATCCTCACCGGTTGCATTCAGAGAATTCGCTTCATCGTGGAAATAGACCTTGCTGTACATTTCCGGATTGAACATGAGTTGAATTCCTGAATTCCGAAACCAAATATCTCCGCCCTTTTTATAAGAAAGGCCGTTATGTTCTGAATCCGAGCAGGAATAAATTCCGGTGAATAAAGCTGCAGTCATAACCATGACCATCAATTTTCGCCTTTTCATTGTGGTAATTTTAAATTCTGTTCTTTCCGGATAACAGGATTAATCTTCTTTTTTAGCTGCAGGAAATCCGGGAAATTCCCTTTCAGCATTTTTATAGTAGATTTTATCAATAACTTCCCTGGGCAACTTCAGCCCATGAAAGATTCCGTTTACTTTCCAGTTGGAGATTGTATCGTCGGTAGTAAAGTACCTCCAGTCATTGAGCCAGGTTTCATGTGTAACAGCTTTCAGTTTTTCCGGATCTTTTTCCGCACCATCATAATCGCCCATATCGGTTCCATAAAGAATCCGGTCCTGGTATTTGATAAAAAAATTACGGACTTTCTCACGGTCTTTCTGGCTCTGTACTTCAAGATGACAAACTCTTTCCGCCATGTCCACAGTCATGTTCGGAAATTCATCAAAGTGCTTGGCCAGCTCGTCAACGCTCCATTCCAGACTTCCGAGGTGTGCTCCCATAAACCGGATATGGGGATGTTTTTTAAGCATGCTGTCCCGGGCTGCAATCTGTTGTTCATAGGACGGAAATTCAGGGTGCAGATACATATGGTACTGAGGATGCTCAGCGAAATATTTCTTGTCATTGTTGACGGTCATCTGATCGATCGGCAGCCAGCAGTTTTTCGGTTCACCAAGATGACCGCAAAGAGTCTTTCCACTTTTCTCAATAAAATCAATTACCGGATCAAACTTTGCGTTATCGATCATGATAAAATTACCATCCTTATCCTTTTCAACCATACCGATATTCTTCCATACTTTTACTCCAATTGCACCTTTATCGAATGATTCTTTCAGGTAGGCAATGGATTTTTCCTGCCAACCAGGTTCGTCCCAACCTTTCATAGAGAAAGTAGTGAGATATGCCAGATTGTCGGGAAATACTTTCATCTGATCTAGTACGATTTGCTGCTGTTCTTCGATTGGCAGGGTTGCAAATGCATCTGTATTCAGACTCAAAATTCTGAAATTGTCCGCCACAGCCTGCTGCATAAAAGCCTGCCGTTCAACATTGACATGACAATGAATGTCAATCTTGTTCATTGCTTTGAAATCATCCATCGAATAATATTCTTTGTTCGTTTTTGTGTTCTGATTACAACCACCTGTAATCAATAATAAGGGGAGTATCATACGAAAAGACACCCGACCAATGCTTGCAATTTTTTTTGTCATATTATTATTTAATTAATCTGTTGATCCTGATTCACAGAACATTCAAAGAGAAAGCAATCCTTATTCCTTTGCTAATCTCATTAATATAAAAACTTTCGTTTCATTATTATTTATAAAGGAAAAATTGATTTATTAAGAATGTTTTAACATCAATTTTATCATTCCCTTATGAAAAACAAACAAATATAATCAAAAGCTTTGCATTATTAAAAAATAAAAAATAAAAACAGTCGAATATCCGTCTATACATCGGATTCCCGGTTGTATCAATGTATGGAAAAAACACCAGGGCATCGACGGTCTGACTTATTACCGGAAACGTCTTCAGCTTCGGTCTCCAGGTAGTACAGTCCAAACTTTTTTGGTGTAATCGTCAGACTGTAACGGTTATCGCCGGCAACCTGGTCGCCATCATGCCCATCATCATTAAGCTGAACGTCCAACCGTTCTCCTGAATCATCTGCCGGGATGAGGCGGGCTTTAACCTGTTTTATCTGTCCGCCATCGTAAAACCAGGCATGGATGGTATTGTCGCCACCAATCTCAGCTCTCCTCAACACCGGTGCAGTATGGTCAGTACCCTGTACCTTAATTGTGACAATGCCATGCTTTTCATCGTGATATGGATAATCAGGAAGCCAGTATGTAGCTGTGAAGGAGATTTCATAGCCCTCCGGAGTTGTGGACGAGATCAGCGGCATGGTATATTTTTCGGTGGCCCCGACATGATCATAATTTGACCAACTGTCTGTTTCTCTGATATTTACATCTGAAGGATTGATAAAAGGATCGTTCGTCAGGGCCTCTGTTCTGTGGTAAATACCATGGTCCCTGACAAGAACCACCACAGATTCGCCAGGATTGGCAATGCCGTCACCATTACCGTGACCAAGAATCTCGGACACGGTATCAATACCAGCGGCAGCCACAGTGAATCGCCGTCCGTCAGCAATTGCAACATCGCTAAACTCCGGGACGTTTGGTCGTATTGTCAGATTAAAAGTCCTGGACCACTCACGACCCCTTCCATCAGAAATGACAACATGGAACTGTTCGACTACCGCACTGTCATTCCGGATGATAAACGAAAACGGCCCATCCGGCAAACCCGTTTCATTGACATTAATTCCGTTATATATCAACTCATCATCCAGCATTTCAACATCTCCATTTGCCGGCTGTAGGATGGCACGAAGCTTTTCAGATTTGATATTCCCCTTATTCAGCAGGCCGGTTTCAAGATGTACTTCCTTACCGGCTACAAGCCAGGGCATGTTTGTCACATGTATACCGGAAAGTACTATTTCCGGTCCGTCGTTGTCGGCATTAATTCCAATCTCATGAAGATCACCATTGAGAATGAGTTTGAGCCTTCCCTGATCATCACTATCAACCGTATATTGCCTGGCAATATTTTTTGTCACGTTAATATCATTCACAGCATAGGTTTTGTTATGTTCATAAAGCCCGGCTGTGGTAACCGTCAACTTCACAAACGGCATCAGTGAGCCGTCAGGAAGGAATTCTCTTACAGAGGATCTGAAGCCGCGTGAACTCACATTTTCCAGAACGGTAAAACCCGGATAATGTCGGTCACTGCTGACAGAGTAATCCCAGACCATAAAATCAGGATAAATATCGATATGGTTCCACTCTGTCGGTCTTGATGGAGGATTTTTAAAACTGTTTAAAATAAAATCGAACATCTCACTCAGTCCGCATGTGGAATGATTTGCATGATATACTTTATATCGATAGTTATCCATAACCCTTGTCCATATCTGGTTTACATCATGATGATAATCACGGATAAAATCCTGATCACCATAGTTCAGACGCATATTCACTCCCTTGTAGTTTCCGTACATGTCGATATGACGGTACTCTGCAGGAAAATCATACGGCCCGGCAACAAATTCAACAGAGCCGCAGAAATTACCTGCGGCACAAACCATATCAGGATACTTACCGGCGATCCACCACGTCATGAACCCACCCATGGACAAACCCGATATCGCCCGGTGATTCCTGTCAGGAATGGTCCTGTACCTGGAATCAATAAATCCGACAATTTCAGGGAAGTAAAGAGGAAACTGCCGGAAAGTCTCAACCGGTCCGATGTTGTAGGGTCTCAGGTCGTACGGTTCATCCGGTCTGCGGTTGTACCCATCGGGTCGTACCACAATCACATCATGGGAAGCTACATAATTTGCAATATTATCTCCATTGTTTGCGTCGCCTTCATCGCTGTGGGGGGTACTTGTACTCCCAAAATATCGTTGGGACCAGCCATGGTAGAAATAGATGACCGGGTATCGCCTGTTTTTGTTATCCTTATATCCGGGGGGGAGAAAGATGCGGTAGTGGCGCATTTCTCCAAATACCTCGCTGTAGTGTTCGCCGTCGATGATGGTTACCTCATTTCCATGGAGTGTAAATGATAAAAGTGGAAGGGTAAGCAGCAGGTAGCCCAGTATATATGTTAATTTCCTCTCTTTTTTCATCAATAGGCATATTATTCGTTCGTCAGTTGGTTGCGTCCGGGCCTGGGTTGATATCTGAATGGGCAAAATCGAGTTTCATAATGTAAGCCTGCCGGCTGCCTGTGTGGGTGGAATTAAAACCGATCATATCACCATGCGGGCTGAACCTGCAATGAAGGTCACAACGCCATCCTCCATTAAATTCCGGTGGTTCAGGAAACCGCCCGAGAGATATCACACTTTGGCTTGCCATATCCATCAGGAAAATCTTCTGCTCATTCATGCCTCCTGACGAATAGGTGTCGGTCACCATCCATCGGCCGTCGGGCGAAAAAGTTCCATGTGCATCAAAATCAAGCAGCCCCTTCCCCAGCCTCACATAATCATCTTTGCCTACCGTAAAAAGAACGTGTGCATATTGGCGGGCATCGAACTTAGCAGTGACCATCAGGCGCTGGTCGTCGAGCCAGTCAAAATGCGACCCTTCCCATCCGTCGGGAAAGCAGCGCCGAAGGTTCGTCCCGTCAGTATTCACAGTGAACGCTGTGGTATTGCGTTGTGGTGTGGCTCTGGCTAACCAGAATACCCTGTGGTCTTCCCTGCTGAACAGGGTATGGTTAAAGTATTCAATGCCCTCAGAAGGGACATCCGGCACCAGGTCCCGTACGCTGGCAATACTGACAATGAGTTTGGCTTTACCGGTCTCCAGATCGACGAGGAAGATTCCACCATCCGTCGGAAACTGAACGTCCGTCCCCGGATCCTGTCCTCCTCCCCCATATCCGTAATCAGGTCGGGTGATACGAATTCTTCCGAAATTTATGCTTAAGGCTTTTTTACCGTCATGGGAGACCGCACTTACCGGGTACGGGATCACTTTTATCACACTTCCCGAATGAACGTTTAGAATAACAGAAACGAATTTCCCGTCCCTAAGATCATTAAAGATGATGACCGAATCGGGTGAAGTGCCCAACCAGTGTGCCATACATCCCTGCTGGAAGTTCCATGCCCTTGTTGTTGCGACAGGTCTGAAATTCATGGTCTCAAGATCGACGATGCCGAGAACAGCTGTGTCCTTTTCATCAGGAATCCTGAACTTTACATCCGTCTGCAGCACAGTAACATACCTCTCTGATTCGCTGAAGGAATTGATGCCATAATAGCTGGCAAACAGGTGCTCATGGGAATTCACGGTAATTTGGATCGGCCCGGAAACTTCAGGGAATTGAACACCCTGAACCATATGTCTGCCTGTGCAGCCAGGTATAAATAAGAGGACAGGTAGTGCCACAATCAGAAGGCATCGCCAGTGAATTTTCATACTGTTAGTTTCATTTATTAGAATATTCTCGTTCAAGTTTTATACTGGTAAGGTTTGAACATTTCAAAGTAGTACCCTTGTCTGCCTTCTTGTTCAATAACAAATAATCAATGAAATAGATCAGTGAACTATTATTTCAACCGGAGAATTACTTCCCTGTTACTGCTAAGCTGAACCTCCTGTTTCGATTTTCCGGAAACAATCATGTAGGGTGAATACATCGTAACCTTTTTCCCTTCAACGAAGCGATCAGCCAACTCCATGGTAACCTTACCTGAAGTGTCGGTTTTTACCTTTTTCACGTTTTTTCTTCCGGAATCCGATACGCTTACCTCCGCATTCTCAGCGGGCTTTCCATCTTTATCCATAACTGTGATAGTAAGCGTATTATACAGATAATAGCTGTTTTCCTGATCAGTGGCGTCGACGGCAAAGTCCCAGCCGGTAAACTCATTTGACCGGAATTCAACATGATCTGACAGGTAGGTAGGTTGCTCATACGAACCCATCCGTATAGGAAGCTGACCGGAGGGAGCGCCCGGTGCCTTTTCTATGATATTCCGTGAAAGAACGGTACGTGTAGCCCTTCCGTAGCTGCTTCCCACCCAAATCGGAGTGACATTAGAAATGATCCTGTTATTATAAAGTTTTCCCCCACGGGCATTACCAATATAAAAACCAAAGGCTTCGGCATCGGTCCCGGGATCCTCCTGGTTTACCATGATCAGATTGCCGAATACTTCATTATCTCCTGCACTGGCACTGAAGAAAAAGGCGGAGGCCATGGGTATAAAATTCGGGTACTCATGATACTTTTTACCCGTGATATAAAACTTATTATTAAATACCATATTACCGTAACTACCTGTGGGAGACCCCAATTCGGCACCATAGTCGGCAATTCGGATGGCGTTGGTGCTGTAATGCTCGTGATATTCGCAGCTGGGCGGTGCCGCATTGATGACAAAGACATTATTAAAAATCAGAATGTTCTTATGCCTGAAGATTTCGAGGCCTGATCCGATCTCCGGTTCAAAACGGTTTTCAAAGATACTTGATCCGTCACCCATGGCCATTACACTATAATGGTTTGTAACCGTCTGCCTGTTGACAAAATGGTTATGATAGATCTTCGAATTCAGTCCTTTGGAAACAAGACAACCCTGCGCACCATAGAATTCAGAGAAAGATACCTCCGATGGTTTTTCACCGCGCAGGTCTACAGCATAAAACTGCGACCCGTGCCTGTTGATGATAAACGGATTCGTAACATCGAACCTGCAGTTGGTGATGGTTGCCTGCGGAACATCCACGGCTGTTGTGTTAATGCCGGAAGTAATGATCCTTATGTTGTCAAGAATGATGCCTGCATCCTCAGCCGTAGACTGAATGCCCCATGACATAACCCCCACAGTGCCATTCCTGATGATGCCGTTTTTAATCACGATTGTACCTGCACCTTCAGCTACCGGAATACCTTCATCCGGCTTTCCATTGCTGACGTCGGAAGTGTAATCGAAAAATGCGCTGTGAACGATGTTGTAAAGATGATCGTAACTTCCATACGGATGTGTCCTGTCAACGATGCCGATCCCAACATCCATGGCCGGGCGGATATCTACCTGATCGACAAGACAGTCATTTTCGGCTTTAATTCTTATCCTGTATTTCCCGGCAGGCAGGCCGTTCAAATGCGCAACAATGAAACCGCCGCCAAGCCGGGCAGAGCGGTTCATAACAGGACAGGTCTGCATTGTCGTGTCACCGTACGTAGTGGTACAGCGCACCTCCTTCCCGTGTTCATCCTCAACAAAAATGCTCACTCTCATATCCTTACTCAAATCACCCCCCATTTCGTTATAGTAGTTACCGGTCAAACCACACATGGCATAATAGGATCTGTCTGGTACCGGAAGGTTGACAGGGCCCGAAACTATTTCATCGCCAGCCTTAAGGCTCATCAGCTTTTCACCGATAAAAGCATGATCTTTGGTGCTGCGAATGCTTGCACCGGGGGCCTTTGAAAGATCCCAGCCATCCACACCTTCCTCAAAACCATAATTTGGTACATGGTCGTAATCTCCGTCAGCGAAGGTGATGGTGTAACCGTTCAGGTCGAGTGTTACATTTTTACCAAGAAAAATGGCTGTCTGTGGGGAACTGATGTCCCGGGTGAGCATGTAGGTGGTTCCCGGTACCCCGTAATTTCCCGGGCTGCTTACGGGGATCACTCCAACAGGGAGATTTTTATGTGCGGAAGGCTGATATTGTGCAATTACTCCCTGTTCAGCCAATGCGAACAGTACTATTAATACCAAAATATGAAAACGGTTTGAAGCGTTCATGATGAAATTTTTTTCGGAAGTGCATATGAAGTACCTGGATGATCCGGTATTATCTCAATAAAAAAAGTATAAAGACATGTAAAAATACTTAATTATGCCCATGAAAAAAATGAAATAGTTACCAATAGTCTTGAAAGACATTCCATTTTTTCATAATTTCCCAATCCGGCATTCAGGATGAAAGTACCTACCAAACAGAACACAAAATGAAAAGGAGAACATTCGTAAGCACAGCGTCAGTGGCATTGGTGGGATTCGGGATCAAGGGACGGGCTGATGCCCTCCAGTTGCAGGGAGGTGATGGCCTGGATCCGCTGCTTACCAGTGCAGAAGGACGGCCGATAAAAACACTGGCAGAATGGAAAAAACAGCGGGAAATCATTAAAAACCGCTGGGCAGACTATCTGGGGGTATTGAAACCTAATCCGAAAAAACCGGTGCTTAAAGTACTAAAAGAGGAACATGTTGACGGCGTCATACGTCAGTTTGTTGAATACGAGGGGGAAGCCGGGATCACAGATATCGGATATCTTCTTAAACCGGAAAAAATAATAGGGAAAATACCTGGCATCGTTGCCATGCATTCTACGAGCGACAACCAGATGGTGTATATTGCCGGAGTGGAAAAGGGCCGGATCCTGCCTTTCGGATTCAAACTTGCACAACAAGGCTATATCGTATTTTGTCCGCAGTGTTTTCTTTGGCATAATAAAGGCGAACTCACCTATGAGCAGGTTACCTTAAGGTTTCAGGAACGTCATCCCGGATCAAAAGGCATGGCAAAAATGTTATTTGACGCCCAGCGGGCCGTCGATGTATTACTGAGCCAGAAAGAAACAGATCCCGACAGGATCGGGGCCACCGGACATTCTCTTGGTGCTAAGGAAGTGCTCTACCTCGGCGGTTTTGACGACAGGGTAAAGGTGATTGTCAGTAATGAGGGAGGTGTTGGAATCGACTTTTCAAACTGGGATGCGATCTGGTATCTCGGCGAGGATATTCACAGCTTCGGTCATCAGCAGCATGAAATATTGTCCCTCTCAGCACCTAAACCTTTTCTATTGATCGGAGGGGACGATGCCGACGGCGAAAAAAGCCAGCCATATATCGATGCCGTCAGACCGATATACAGCCTGTATGGGACAGATCCCGAGCGACTGGCACTGTACAATCACGGTACCGGTCATTCCCCCACACCGGTAGCCGAGCAACGTCATTACGACTGGATGAAAAAGTTTCTTTAAAACAAGAGTGCACTGTCTTTGTTAGAGAAGATTAGTCACAGCATATCTCATAAAAAACACTATGAAAACACGGTTATTATTTCATGTAAAGGAAAGAGCATTACTGATCAATGCATGCATGGCTATGGCATTGTTCCTTGCCGGATGCACCAGTATGCCAGAGAAAGTCAGCGAAAAACAGGAATGTCTCCCGGTGAACAACATCCGGGCATATCTTTCAAATGCCGCAAAGGATATTACCGATAACTCCCTGAAATCTATAACTGACCTTGATGCCTGGAAAAAGGACAGAACTGCCCGGTACAACGAATTTACCGAAATGATGGGCATTCAGGATTATATCGGAAAGGAGCGGACAGACCTTAACGTAAAGGTGACCGGTACCATTCAGAGGGACGGCTATCGCATTGAAAAACTCTACTATGAGTCTCTGCCCGGCCTGTATGTTCCGGCAAACCTATATGTCCCTGACAATATTAAACAGCCGGTAGCCGCCATTCTCTATGTTTGCGGACACTCCCCCACTCAGCAGGTACACTATCAGCCTTTCCCTGCCAAATTTGCCCAACTCGGCTTTGTTTGTCTGATCATTGAAACAATCCAGATGGGAGAAGTGAAGGGAGAGCACTGGGGCGAATATGCAAGAGGATGGTTTAACTGGTACAGCCGGGGCTATGACCCGGCGGGCGTCGAATTGTGGAACGCCATCCGCGGTCTCGACCTGCTCGCTGCACGACCGGAGGTGGATCCTGAAAAACTGGGGGTTACCGGAATTTCGGGAGGCGGTTCGCAAAGCTGGTACATTGCAGCAGCCGACCCCAGGGTTAAAGCAGTAGCTCCCGTATGCGGCGCCAGTACACTTGAGGCACAAATCGGGACAAGAACCATTGACGGACATTGCGACTGTATGATGCCCATCAATACCTATCAGATCGATTTCCAGAATATCGGTGCCCTGATCGCCCCCAGACCTTTACTGATATGCCAGGCTGACCGTGACGGACTCAATACCATTGAATCGGTCCGCCGCTTGTATTCCGACATAAAAGAGGTGTATGATATGTACGGTGAGACAGACAATATCGGATTCATTGAAACACCGGGCGGGCATTCCTATCACAGGTTATCCAGATCGGGGATCCATTCATTTTTTCTAAAGCAGCTTATGGGGAAAGACGTTTCTCCCGAAGAAGCCGGTGATATCGATACATCACAGAATGATCTCCTGCCGGCAGATGAACTGAATGTGTATACTGACGGACCACCTGCCGCTGACCGCACCCTGAAGATCCAGGACTCATTTGTACATCTTCACACCGTTCCCGTAATCAATACCGGACAGGACCTGGTTGCGTACCGTGACAAAGTTAAAGCATTCCTGTCAGAAAAGACATTCGGTGCGTTTCCCAAAGAGGCGGTATCATTAGACCCCAGGATGGAATTCCGTTCAGCTGATGGCGGTAAGTTCGGCTGGAAAATCTACAGCTTTGTTCCGGAGAAGGGCTGGCGCTTAAAAGTCGACTTTCACTGGAATAAGGACACCACCGAGAGGAAACCTCTGGTGATTGTTCTGAATAAATACAACGAAGAGAGGTGGGGACCTGAAAGTTTTGTTTCACGCCACAGCCGCGAATGGAATATAGCATATCTGGAAGTCAGAGGAATTGGGGAATCCGGCTGGGATCCGGCATTGCAATGGCATATCCGAAGGGCCGCAGCCTGGACCGGACGAACCATTGCTTCCATGCAGGTTTATGACCTGCTCCGCTGCCTTGAATTCTGCCGGAACCTGCAGGGTGTTGATCCCGACAGTATCAGCATCGCTGCCCGCGACGAAATGACCGTGGTTGCCATGTATGCAGCCCTGATGGATGGGAAAATTGAGCAGTTGTACCTGAAAAATCCTCCTCCTTCGCAGGATATCGCAAGCAACGAGGACGGAAAAGGTCCGGCTATTGAAATGCTCAACTGTTTACGCGCAACCGATCTTAATGAACTCCCGGCTCTCGTCAGCCCAACACGTACTGAGTTTATCGGTGATGTCCCGGCGAGTTACGAATGGTCTGCCAACGTACTTAAAAAACTTAAGAGGGATGATATTTCGTATGTGGAGAGGCTGTGAGGGGGAGTTAGGGAGTTATGGAGTGATGAGGTGATGGAGTGATGTGGTGATATGGTGATGTGGTGATGAGGCGACTTCTTCCATGCCGGAGGCATTCACCAACAATAGCCATGGTTTTGCCCATGGATCGGATGAGTTTCTTCAAATCACTCTTCAATTCACCAAAACGCAACAAATTCCAGTGTATGAAAAAATTATCTCAAAACACGCGTTTGCCGTTGTATTGGCTGATGCTCTCCGGATTCTTCTTTCTGGTCCAGGCTAATATAATCGCTTCCGGAACAACCGGTACCGACACCCTCGGTGATCCTGCCCGGTATACGCCGGCATGGATCCGGAATGGTTTCTCTGACGCGGGAACGACGCATGAACCCTGGATTTTTCAGGTGAGGCGGAACAATCCCACCTTCAACCAGTTGCAGAAGGACAGGTATGAATACGAAATGACGGAAGAATTTATTAAAGCCCTGGCTGAATCAGGGGTTTCGGTATACCATGTCAGTTGTTACAAGGGCTTCGGATTTGCTGCCGAAAAGGAGAATATGGACAAAGTAGCCAGGGCGGCCGCCATTGCACATAAATACGGTTTAAAAGTCGACACTTACGTACAATGGAACACCATGGCCTATGAAACATTTTTCACAGAAGTGCCGGAAGCAAAATCTGATATGTGGTACCAGATTGATGAGAACGGTAAACCCCTGATGCTGACCTACAGTTATCAGCAATCCTTCCGTTTCAGGCCGTGTTTCAATCATGACGGCTATATGAATTATTTCAAGGAGAAGATACTGCGTTATGTTGTGGAAACCGTAAAAACCGACTTTATACATTTCGATAATTTTGATTATAATTACCCGCCTGCGGCTGACTTTAACCCGGTCACAATAAAGGCGTTCAGAAAATACCTGGAAGACAGGTATTCCCCTGAAGAACGCCTGCAGCGTTTCGGTTTTACCGATCTTTCCTACGTAATCCCTCCAATGTGGAATGATGAGAACCCAGCTGAAAAAGTGCAGACCATAAACGACCCAGTCGTCCAGGAATGGATCGGTTTTCGGTGTCATACCTTCACCTCTAGGCTGGCAGAATGTGCACGCTTCGTAAGGGCGATGAACAAGGAAGTGGTGATCGAGGTGAACCCGCATGGTCTGGTTGGAAGCAACAGAGCCTGGGAAGCCGGAATAAACCACCCGGATCTGATGCAATATACCAACGTGATCTGGACCGAAGACGCAAATTATCCCCGATGGGAAAATGGTGTCGCCATTGGTAAATTCAGGCATTACAAACTTGGAAGGACAATGCATAATTTTATTATGACAGGTAACCGGACAGCCAATGACTTCGCGGAAAACCTGGCCCTGAACAGAACCATCGGTTCCCTGGGTCACAACATCCCATCCGGAACGGGGAAGAGGTATCTTGATTTCTGGCTTTCCCATAAAGAACTTTATACCGGAATGCAGGGTGCCGAAAAAGTGGCCGTACTGAGGAGCTACCCTTCAATGGCATTTAATAACTACGATACACAAATGGCGGTCAACATGGCTGAACAGGTCCTTCAACAACGTCATATCCCGTTTGACATCATCTTCGATCAGCAGAGCGGTCACCTTGACAAGTACGATGTGCTTATCCTGGCCGACCAGGAAAGCCTGAGTGACTCTGTGGCAGAGGCTATTGAACAGTTTGTGAAGAATGGCGGCGGACTTGTCCTCACAGGCAATACCGGTAAATATGACGACTGGCGGAGACTGCGGCAACACAGTATTCCTGATGTCATGTACATGGAAGGCCCGGGCATCGGTGGGAATAAATCGATCCTGTCAGGCAGTCAATCGGTTTCATTCGTGTATGGCAAGGGAAACGTTATCTACATTCCTGAGCTGGTACAAAACGAAGGCGAAACAAAACTTGGCTTTGAATCGGTTTGGAGGATGCCCGAAAATGCAAGTGAACTTGAGGCGGCAGTATTCTGGGCCGCCGGCAGTCAACTCCCCCTGGAGGTAACGGCACCGGAATGGATTGGCGTTTCACACGATCATGATACAAAGCTTAACCGCGACATTATCCATCTGAATAACTACACTCAAAATCCCTGCAGCGGCGTCACCCTGAGCTACCTGGGAAGGATCAAAGATGCATGGGCCGTTTCCCCGGACAGAAAGGATAAAATCACCATCCCCTTCACCGAAAAAAATGGGATAACCCAACTGAGGATGCCCGTTATACAGGTTTATGAAGTCGTCGTTCTTGATCTGAAATGACGATGCCGGAAAAAATAATGTAACCCGGATTATGTCTGGAATGGCTGCGAATACTATTTTTCAGTGAAATGAGGGAAATTCTACATCATCGCACGAAGGCCTGAATGATCATCTGTTCTCGGTAACCTTTCCCCCCACCGGCCAGTCCGTTTTAAGAATCTCTTCATAATATGCCGTCGCCATCACGGCATCCTGTTTCCAGTCCCAGCCTCCGATAGGATACGTTTCATCGTACTGGTCAATAAGCGGAACTGTCGCCAGCATCTCATCAATACCTTCGTGGATGACCGCAGCCAGGTAATCGGTCCGGAATGATTCTCCACGTGAAGCGATCCTGTTGCCGTAATACATTTTAGCGCTGGCTCTGTAAAGTTTTGCGGTAAGCCATGTCCTGTAATAGGTTCCGTAAAGTTTCCGGTATGAGGCCGGATCAATCATGTCGCGGGTTTGCTCAATATTATGCAATGCCTCTTCAGCAAGTTCAACACCGTAATCTTTTTCGGTGATGACATAGCTCAGATAGGTACTGTCCATCAATTCCCGGTTGCTGACCCATTTCTTTCTGATCAGAAAGGGGTCTTCCTCGAATAGCCGGCTTTCAGGAGACTTATATTTTGCCGGAGAAAGATGTTCGACAATATCGGTGTAATAGTGAAATTTCCGGTTTACATTGTGACCCACGAAGAATTTCTCGCGTTTCAGCCATCTTCCAGGTACAAACCGGGTGTAGTTGGATATATAATCGAAATCGAGCCAGGAATGTTTCGCAGTATTCAGACCCAGGGTATAGAGGGTTGAAGTGATGATGTCGAATGACTTTTTAAAGGCTGATTTAATATATGGCAGGGCCTGTTCATTATATCTGGAACGGATAAACTCATCATAAATCTGATCATCGGATATCCCCGGTTCTTCTGTAAGCCTGTGCAGGGTATACAGCAGGATCTCTGAAGGTTCGTCAATGATGGAAGTTGTTCCCATACGGCTGGTCCTCGCCACATATCCGATCACATTTTCTTGCTTCATATAATACCGCCATCGTGCCGCTTTCTCTCCGACAAAGGTGTTCGCAATGACATTCTGACCATTGTATTCATTTCCGCAATCAAATTCTATCAAAACTTTCCGGTGGATCTGGCGTAAGTAATTTTGATTCCTGAAAGTCAGAAAAAAATCCTGTGGCGTCTCCTTCACCATGACGATAACATCCTTATTTTTTATCATTTTGATACATTTCAGGATCGGCTCAAGTTCCGCCTGCGTGTAGATGAAGGTCCGGATGTAAAACTTCAGCCCTCTCTCATTAATAATCACTCCTGCCAGCGTATCAATCAGGGCCGCCAGTTTTTCTTCCTTCCTGGTCATTTTTTCTGAATACTGATCTTCAATAAAGGCACCGGTTTCAATGAAGGTCAGAACAATACCGTTCAGATTTGGAGACAGATCGAGAAGATGACGGTAATCGATTTTAAGCCAGGACCAGAATTCCGGATCATCGAGATTGATATGCTTATTGCCGTTAATCTTAAAGCGGTCGGGGTAGTACTCCATGTCATACAATGAATGATCCCAGATTACCACTTCATTTATACCTGCTTTGTGGGCGGAGTCGATCAGTAAATTACATTGTTTCTGTTTTGCTGGATCCCTGAGTTCGCGTAAAAAATGGATCACATCGTGTGAAAGCTGTAAATGACTGATATTGTACTCCTTAGCCCTTCTGATAAGATCAAGATCACTGTTGACATCAGACGACAGAATATTCCATCCCTCCATCTTACCAGATTGCTTTTTGCATCCTGATATGCTTCCCAGGGTTATGCCAAGGATCATCAACCAAAATAAATATCCTATAATTCTCATACTGAAAATTTCAATCCGTTGAATAGCATGGAACCGTTGTACCTTCACATAAATCTTCTTCATTCAACCGCCTACCAGAAATTCAGGTGGACGATCCTCAGATTTTAAAAATCACCGACGCGGTAATCACCAATAATAACTATATACTTGGAATCAGCATCGAAATTTCGGATACCTTAATGATGGGCTGAAAAAGTTACTTGGCCTGCAGTACAATTTCGGTATTTTTCTCCAGCTTCACAATTTCCCTGTTCTTTCCGGCGATCACTGTATACGGAGAATAATCTGTCAACACTGTCCGGTCGAACGCACACTGCAACAACTCTTTTTCGACTTTTCCGTCGACATCTGTTTGGAGCCTGGCGGCTTCTTTACCAGATTTGTCAATGATTATGATTTCCCTTCCTGCGAGGGGCTGTCCTTTGCGGTCCGTAAGTTTAACCATAAGTGTCCAGAATACCTGGTAACTATGTCCCTGGTCAGTCCGGTCAATGGCGAAGGTTGTGCCTGAAAACGTGTTTGAATGAAATTGCACATCTCTGGCAATGCAACCTTTCCAACCTGTCCATCCCATCCTTACCGGTACGTCTGCCACCGGGTTCCCTCCCGGAGATATGATTGTATTGTGTGAGATTTTTGTATCCTTTGCACCGCCATACCTGGAGGCTACCCATATGGCGGGTACATTTGCAGTAATTCGGTTATCGAAAAACTCACCGCCTATGCTTCCTCCTCCGATATACAGGGCGGCGGTTTCGTTCTTCATGCCTTTGTCATGATCCGTTACGGTAAATTCATTTCCGAAAATATAATTTTCGCCGGCACTCGAACTATAGAAGATGCCGTATGCCATGGGAATATAATCGGTATACTCAGGGTAATCCCGGCCATCAACGAAAATCCTGTTGTTATAGACCTTATTTCCAAAACAGCCGTCGACTGAACCGGGTTTTGCATTGTAATCGGCAATCCTTATCGCATTGACACTATAATCTTCATGGCCGTATTCACATGTTGGCGGCGAAGCTTCGATGTGTATCTCATTGTTAAAGATCTCCATGCCGCGATGGACATATACTTCAATGCCGGATCCGGTCTCGGGTGTTATGAGATTATCAAAAACCAGGGAACTGTCTCCGATGGCCATGATGCTGTAATGGTTTGTAACCGTCTGACGATTTACAAAGGTATTATGATGAACCTTTGAATTATTCCCCTTAAAGACCAGACAGCCTTGGCCTCCCTGAAAATCTGAGAAGGAAACTTCCGATGGCATTTCCCCTCTCAGGTCGACGGCATAAAATTCAGAACCATGCCTGTTAATGATAAAGGGATTATCCACATCAAAGGTACATTCGGTGATCACTGCCTGTGGTACATCCACAGCAGTCGAATTGATGCCGGTCGAAACAATATGAAGGTTCTCGAGAACGAGGCTGACGTCATCTGCCGTCGACTGTATCCCCCAGGAAAGTATCGTTCTGGTGCCGTTTCTGATCACCCCGTTCCGGATGGTCACCGTACCTTTGCCGGTGACCTGAGGAACACCTGCTACCGGAGTTCCGGTTTTTACATCGGATGTATAATCGAAAAATGCACAGTGAGTACGGTTATAGAGGTGAGCAAAACTACCTGCCGGATGTGTCTTTCCAACAATGCCAATGCCCACATCCATCGCCGGACGGATATCGATCTGATCCACTAAGCAGTCGGTCTCAGCCTTTACCCGAATACGGTATCTTCCGGCGGGCAGCCCATTCAGATGGGCAAATACAAAACCGCCACCCAGACGGGGTGAAGCTTTAAGGACCGGGCAACTTACAGCTGTACTGTCGCTGTATTCGGTGATACATCTCACGGATTTGCCGGTTTCGTCCTCAACAAAAAGACTGATTTTCATCTGAGGTCCGATGACACCACACATTGCATCCCACGATCGTCTGGCGTACGGAAGGCTGATCCATGATGAAACGATCTCCTCACCTTCAGACATTCTGAGAATACTGTCGCCGATAAATACATGGACTTTTTTGCCTTCGGTCCGCGCCGACGGAGCCATTGAAGTGTCCCATCCCTTCAGCCCCTCCTCGAAGCCGCCGTTGGAAACATGTTCATAGTTTCCGTCAGCAAATCTGATGGTATATCCGTTAAGGTCAAGTGTAATATCTTTTCCAAGAAATACGGCGGTGCCGGGTGCAGCGATATCGTTCATCAGAACATAGGTGGCACCTGATTTTGCATAGCTTCCGGGTTCGGTTACCGCTATTTCACCTTCCCTCAACTGCCGGTGATCAGGCTGCTGGTATTGTCCCGACAAATCCTGAGACAGGGGAGTCAGGAACACCAGGGAAAGGATCCCCGGAATCAGCCGTTGTAAACTCTTCATATGTTTTGAAAATAAATGCCTTTAAAGAACAGAATTGACAATATTATTTAAACGGAGTCGTCAGGTAGCCTTCGATATCGGTCCAGTGTCTGAGCATTACATTCCTTTTAAGCTTAAGCTGATCGATGAGATCGGCACCAAGCAAAAAGGTATCTTCAGGAAACGGAGGACTGGCATGACATACGAGATCCATCCCTCCCTTCCCGAGAAGGTCGATCAGTTCCTGCGTATTATCCAATTCATCCCGCATCAGGGCATTAAAATCCAGCAGATCCTGGTCGCCGCTCCATGTAGGAATCTTGTTTGGACGATGGACGGTACCTTCCAATGCCTCCCGATGACGGTTCCTGATCATCTGTGCATCGTTAAAGTTACCGCAGCTTCGGATTATACTGCTTAAAAGCCTTACCGACATAGCAAAATGGTTCAGATATTCCTGTTCTGGGGCACCGTTTATTTTCTCAATTGAAGCAGCCACTCTGCTCAATCTTCTTGCAAAAGAAGCTGCAGATCCGGCCGGAATTTCTCTGCTGGCACCATGAATATCCATATAGTCGTCCCTGGCTTCCTCATCAGAAATATTGAAGACATACGGCAGAAAATAGGTTTCCTCTTCAGGGCTGAGTCTGTCGGTTGCGAAAACCAGGGGCCTGGTTATCTGCCGGTTCGAAACACCCCAGTAAAGTGTACTCAACCCTGGTGCAGCAATCCTTCCGGCGCTCAAAGCATCATCAAAATCGATGAAGGCTTTCATGAGCCGGTCAGCATTGTCCTCACCTCCCCATTTGACACATAAAGTCCTGAGTGAGTTCAGGTTATCTATAGCGCTCTCTCCTGATGGCGGATGGTCTAAAAAGTCGGTGACGATGTTTACAACTTTTTCAATGGTTTCCAGGTTTTCTGTACCGCGGTGGTACGATCCGGAAAATCCCATACTGAAGTGCTGGGGTTGAGAGGGATCTTTCATGCCGAGTGAATTTACGATCCTGACAGGGTTAATGAGTCCTTTTACCGGGTATGCTTCCCAAATCATACTTGACAGACGGATGGATTCCGGTACATTCCTTGATCTGAGGAAACAACGGTCAGGCAGTGCGCTGACAAGATGATCAAGTTCTTCATCGGTGAACATGCCTCCGAGATAAATATCAATATCATGCCCTGTCACTTCTTTTGCTTCATCCTTATAAATATTCAACAGGTTAATGATCGCAATATTTTTGTCCTTGTTATGGCATGAAGAGGGACCATTGGGTCCGGTATATAGCCAGTCGTTCCAGCAAAATCCTGATCCGGCATCATTCATACTAAAACTTACCGTATTGATCTCCGGGGCATTACGGAAGAGCTCCCCGACCATATTTTTATACATATCCAGGGTACCCTGCTCGTGAAAACAGGGAGCAAAAGCCATCTGGTTGCTCCTTCTCGGATGATCAACACGCGGACCCCTCAGTTCCGGATATTTTGTGTAAAATGCCTCCGGAAGATACCGTGGTTCATTGCTGCCAAACGAAGCAGAGAGGCCATATTTCCGGAGAATTTTCAACTTACCCTCCAGGAGTTGCCTGTTTGCCTTGATGTATTCGGCAGGGAAAAAGGGTGCAATTTTTTCGTCGGGGTAAAATGCCGATACAGCAAGATTATAGGAGGCATACTCATGCCAGGGACCGCCGATATCGAAGGTGGCATCCAGCGCAGGCGAATTAATACTTACATCTACCCTACCGTATGATTTAAGCCGGGAAAGTAGTTTGGCGTACGCAGCAAAATCATCCGTGTTTGTGATGGCATCGCTTACAACAAACACTGAATTCTCCGGCGCACCGGCAGTGATATCGTTATGCGTACTTTTTCCAGTTTCTTTGGAAGAATGATCGGGGGGGGAGACCGCCCAGACACTACAACTGGAGAATACGCTGAGTATAGCTGTCAGTATGGCAACCGCAAAAAAACTATGTACTTTCATGGTACTGTATTTTATTAAATTCAGAAAACCGGATTACATCAGTGATTAAATCACTGCTGACAACGTGTCGGATTACATGATCATTTATTTTTGGGGTAGTACAGCCAGACCTTATCATGCATAGTATACAGACGGTACTGGTTGCCGACCCTGACCAGGATTGGACTCGAATGGTCTCCCTCTACAATAGGATTCCCGGGGTATTTTGTCCAGTGGATACGATCGGTCGACATCGCAACGTTCGAAGTCCACAGGGCGTTTGAAGTTGGATCAGCCCAGTCAGGATTTGTGGAACCATGGTAATAAAGATAATACCTGCCATTATATTTGATAACCTGATTTGCTGCCAGCGCTCCGGCGTCGTATTCCTCAGGGCCTTTTTTTATTACAGGTTCATCCTGGATGTTCGTCCATGTTATATGATCTGTTGATTCGGCCAGCCAGATACCATTGTCATCCTTTTCATAATAGAGGTACCAGTGCCCGTCTTCAATCCAAACCGTGGGAGTCCCGTAAGGACCTGGAATGGAATCGCCGTTCTGGCTGTGCATCCTGAGATCGCCCTGCTCCTCCCATTGGATGCCATCGGCTGAGGTCAGAAGATGAGCGATATCATTTTTGCCTTCAGCATACATGTAATATGTGCCGTCAACTTTGATGACAAACATATCTTCTGTCCATTTTTTGTCGAAGACCGGATGCTGCGCATACCTTGTCCAGTTTATTCCATCGGTCGAAGTGGCATAGCCCAGATATTTGGGATCGCTATCCCCGCCAATGTAACCGGTGTACCACATTTTATACAAGCCCTCCTCGTAAAGGATATACCCACGTTCTCTGATTGAACTGTCCCAGGTATCCGTACCGGTGCCGCTGAAGACAGGGTTGTGCTCATACGGTTTGAAGGATACCAATTCAGGTGGAAAAGCGTTCGTGGTATCGTCGGTTTTTTCCTTTCTTTGCCGGTTACCACATGATGTTGCTAAAAATAGCATGGCAAGGATCCATATAAATCCTGCCTTTGTTCTGTTCGTATTCAATGATTGATGATGCATAATCGGTTTGCTTTTTATTTATTCAATATATGTATTATGACTGGCCTCAATTTTTTTCGTGAACCATGGCCCGACTTCATGGATCCTGCTGGGTCTTTCAGTCGTAAAGGGTTCTTTCAGAAGGGTGAAGGTATTGTTTTCAATATTCACCGTCATATTCACATCCCAACCAGAGTTGTAAAAGAGATCGTTACTATAAAACTGATTGTCGTGAATAAATGCCGAATACTTTCCCGGATCGGCGGGCCCTTTCGTCATGGCGATCAGCATAATGGCGGTGGCCCATTCCCCGGAATCGCCATACTCACCATGCCTTGTATTTTTATATGTAGTGATCCCGATGAAGGTATTATTAAAAATCTCATTCATGGCATTGGGATCATAGCATGCAATATTCAGCGGTGTTGGTGCCACATAACTCCATTTCATGTATACCGAATAGTTACCGGTCACTGCTTTCTCAAGTGTGCGTAAAGATTCTGGCTGTCGCTGCTGTCGATCAGAACCGGAGCATGGTCATCAGAATACCTGAGGTAGTAATGCCGCCAGCGGTCTTTTTCCCAGTTCTGGCTTGTATCCGAAAGTTTGGAAGTTGATATGGCAGTGGAATGTGCTCTGATATAAACCCCGTTTTCGATCTTATTCAGCGGGTTTCCCAGTCCACCCGAATCCACCGGTTGCGCCTGAGTGATCCGTACAAAATTATTATAGATCCGGCAATTTTTTACATTGCTGCCTTCAAGCTTAATACCGTGAAGTTCAATCATTCGGTGATGGAAAGGCCTTGTCCTTTCAGGGAGGTCGCTAAGTGTCATATGTCCCTTTGTGTCGAGATAGTTATCATGAAACAGGATCCCTTCACCTGTCAGATGTGCTCCCCGCCCCGTGGAGGTGATCTTATTGTCGTGAACATCAGAGAAAGCACAGGGAGAGATGGCATAACCGTTCACATACTGCTGATGATGATGGATATCATTATGATCGATTTCAACATTATGCACCGTCCTGCTCTGTTCTTTAACCACAATCCCCCAATGGCAGCCCTCGGTAAGAAGATTGTCGTGCAGGTGAATGTCACCACCGTAGGTATATACGCGTATAAGGACATTGCCTGGATAGTGGCGGCACTCCAACTCTGTAACCCTGCTGTAGATATTGTTATGATGTACTTCGAGCTGGGCGATGTGTGTGAAATTCATAGGCCAGGTGTCTTTTAGATTCACATCAGTGGTAATTCCGCATACTTCCGTCGGTGCAGGACGTTCAAAGGTGCGGTCGAGGCTGGCAACGGCTGCGCTGTAATCATGTGAGCGTGCCCCCTGTTTAACCGTTCCGTTTACCAGGCTGCATCTATCCCGGCTTGTCAGCAATACTCCATAAACCTGCTCAGGAGTATTGTCGCCGAAAATGACTGTATGACCGTCCAGGTCGAGGGTCGATCCTTCACCCCGCAGCTCAAAGGCAGATCCGTCCGCCCGTATGTCCCGGGTCAGTACGTAATGAGTATTAGGTTTGTCCAGAATATACGGAGGTTCACCGGTCATATCTCCGGGAATGTAAACGGCTCCGGCAATAGTCTGTGGCTTAAACTGCAGAAGTTCACTCTCCGTCTTTTTGTTGGTTACAGGATCAATATTCATCATCCGGTAATAACAGGTCTTCCCTGTTTTCAATCCGGTTAGCCTGTGAAACTGAGACCATCTTGGCTTATTGCTCACAGCGGTCTTCTGCCCGAGTTTCTGCGTCATCCCATATTCAACATAACTCCTGGCTGAATGGCTGATATCATCGATTTGCCAGTAAATAACGGCGGAGGTTTCAGAAACATACGTCCATCTTCTTTGAAAAGATTCAGGGTTTTCAATTGCCATCGCCTCACCCTTATTCATTTTTTGTTTTTTTTCGCCGGAAAGTCGCGACACGGCATAGCCTGTCAAGGACACCAGCAGTACAAGAGAAATCAATCCAATGATTTTCTTCATGATATTCCGGTTTTTATAAGGGTCAGCAAATAGGGAATCAACAGTAACAAAGGAATCACCCATATCGCTCCATAGGCAAAATTCTCGAACGATTTATCCATAGTATAGATATGATTTCCGTCCTTCTCATATTCATCAATGATATCCTGTGTGTGTTTATGCTCCTTCAGCTCCGGGGCGTATACATCATCCTGGTTACTGTAGGAAGCTCTGACAATGTTGGGATCCTTTTCAATGTCTTCCATTCCGTAGGGAACGATATGTCCATAATCCGGATCGAGTATATTTTTTTCACCATCCTTGAAAGTCGCTTCAACAACCACGTGCCCCTTGATATCCCATAGGTCAGCCTTGATCCCGTTCTTCCGGAGCAGATCCTGCAAGCCGATGCATGGCTGTGAACAGATACCTACACCACGTTCCATAACCTTCTTATAATTCCTGAATTCATATTTCTTATCTCCCGTGAGCATCTGTTGCAACCTAAGGATATAATTTTCACGGAACGGCACGAGCATATTGTATTTTTTTATTCCCTCATCGCGCCAGTAATGCGCCATCGAGTGATTGAACAGCCAGGTGGCTCGGATGGCAAAATCCTTATCCGATTCATCCTTCATCTTATTCCATTGTTTTTTTGCTTCCGGGAAGGGTACGGAAATATCATCCTTGTATGGTGTCGGCTCAAGAGTTAACTCATCATTGCGCAGGGAAGAAAAAAGTCCGGTAACATTTAGCATAAGAAGGAATATCCCAAGTATAAACAAGATCAATTTAAATGTTTTCATGACTATCAATTTAATAATTAACTACGCTAAAGTTCTGCACTCATGTATCATTTCTAGGATAATAGCTTATAATAGTAAGCTAAGGAAAGTTAATGCTGAGCTTAATGCTTTATTTTCCTTGATTTTACAAATCATTGAATAGGGACACTTACATTCCCTCCTGGTAATCATCCATTCCATAATCTTATCTTGTATTCTTACAGATTCATAAATTTTACATCAGACCTTAATAAATGTTTTTTTCTTGTAGAAATACCACAGTAGCAGATACAGTATAAAAAATCCGCCAAGAGCAGTAAAGACGGAATAGTATTCCCCGACATACTGTTTCAGCCCGAAAAGGAGCTGGGTGGATATGCCCGGAAGATTGATGGTATTGGCCACCATGTATGCGAATATGGCATTCATCCCGATAACCCGGAGAAAAAATGCCCACCGCGAATATCCCTTGACATCGATAATCCAGTAAAAAAACGCCAAAAGGACGAAGCAAATGCCGGATGAAAAAAGTACGAAGGAACTTGACCATACCTTTTTTACAATGGGAAGCCATATTCCCCATAACATCCCGGCAGCAAATCCGGCAAGACCAATAAGCAACAACAGAAGTGCTACTTTCTTTCTGTCTTTGATCGTTTGAATCATCTCACCGGCAAAAAGTCCTGAAAGTACAGTGGCTATGAAGCCCAGGCTGGAAAGGATCCAGGTGTACTGGGTGCCGTCATCGAATTTACCCATAATCAGCTGATCTACATAAAGCGGAAAGTTTTTTCCAGGCATTGCAAGTGTGCTTCTACCTATGCCGGGAACGACCGGTACAGTGAGCAGGATGGCATAGAGAATCAGACAGGCAGCAAAAAATATGTATCGTGTCTTTTTCGACATATACAGGTAAGCGATAGAGGAAAAGAAATAACCTACCGCAATGGCCTGAAGTGTATTGCTGAAAATATGAAAATGATTGATGTCCAGGTTGAGGATACCTCCCTGAACAATCCAGCCGAGAATCCAGAGGATGAGAACGCGCTTCAGCAGGTGTAAAATGAGTGAAGATTTATCAGGATTGAGCGAAAGTCGCTTGTCCACAGAAAAGGGGATCACTGCTCCGACTACGAAGAGGAACAATGGCATGATGATATCGTAGAAATGAAATCCAAACCATTCAGGATGGTCGAATTGTCCTGCCATAAAGCCTGTGATCTGCGTGTCTGCACCTTTATGCAAGCCGTAAAAAAAACGGTTGGCACCAATGATCATCAGCATGTCAAAGCCCCGGAGGGCATCGACCGACATTATACGTTTCTGTGGAATGTCCAATGAATTTTTCATAGTAGAATTGTATTTTCGGTCACTGGTCATAGCCTATCTGAAATCTACAATTTATCATTCTTTGCTCCCTGCTTTCTTTCCCTTATCCAGTCTGTATTATCTTTATTTAAAAGGGGTTGTCAAATAACTCTCTATGTCTGTCCAGTGAGCGATCATAATCTTTCTCTTTTGTTTCAGCTGATCTTTCAAATCCGGGCCAAGCAGGAACGAATCTTCAAATTCGGCTATGGGTGCATGACAGATCAGGTTCATACCACCATCATCCAGAAGATCTATCAGCTCCTGCGTATTGTCCAGTTCGTCGCGCATTATGGCATTGAAAGCCTGAAGATCCGGGTCACCATCCCATGTCGGGATTTTATTGGGCCGGTGAGCTTCCATGCTAAGTTTCCCGGCATTACGGTCTATGATCATCTGAGCTTCGCCGAAATTGCCGCAGCTTCTCATGATACTGGCATATATCCTGACGGCTTTGGCCATTTGACGGATAAAAACAATTTCCGGCGCCTGGTTGTCAACTTCTTCCAATAATGTTGCCGCGCTCTTAAGCTGAGAGACATATCGCTGCATCATACCCGGTTCGATAGATCTGTGTGCACCATGAATATCGGTATAGTCCATCCTCGCCTCAGTGAGAGACGGATTGAACACGTAGGGCAGAAAATAAGACTCTTCAGCTTCTGTAAGCAAATCAGGCTTTATGACGAGCGGACGTGTGATGTGCCGTGCCGTGACACCCCAATACATCGGGCTTACACCTCCTACCGCCGTCCTTTTATACTGATCTGCGTCCTCCAGTTGAAGAAAGGCATTGAACAATTTATCGGCTGAATTCGGGCCTGCCCAGGCTTCGCAAAGTTTATGAAGCTGATCCATCTCAGCCTGTTTGCCCTCAACAGCCGGTTTTCCGATATAATCGACCAGCATATCAAACATTTTATCCATAGCCTCCGGGCTCTCAACGCCACGGTCGTACGAGGCTCTAAAACTTATGAAAACGGTACCGGCATCTCCTTTTGCAAGGGAGTTTATGTTGCCGAAAACTGAAAACGGATCAAAAAGACCACGCACCGGATAAGTGCTTACAATCATGCTGCTGATGGAACGGACCTCATCGGAGTTATGACTTTGAAAATGACAGTTTTCGGGAAGATGCGCATAGATGTCTTCCTTCTCTTTGTCGGAGAACATCGATCCTGTAAGATATATGGAAATTTCCTTACCTGCTCTGGATGCCCCTTCCTTAAATGCGTTCATCAGGTCGGCAACCCTTTCTCCCATCGACAGGTTTTTGCAATGATCAGGTCCATTTGGTCCGGTATACTGCCAGTCGGACCAGCAGATGCCCGACCCTGCGTCATTGGTTTTAAAGAAGAAGGTATGGATCGAAGGTACGTTTCTAAGCAGTTCCGCCACCATTCCTGCATACATCTCCTGGGTCTCCTTTTCACTCACGCAGGGTGCAAAGGCAGGAACATTATTCCTTCGGGGATGGTCAACCCTTGCGCCACGGAGGTGCGGCCAGGCTTCATAAAAGGCTTCCGGAAGGAAGTTCGGTTCATAACACCAAAAGGCTGCATCAATTCCATATTCTTTAAGGATTTTCGCCTTCGCCAGGAGGAGTTCCCTGTTTTTTTTCACACTTTCGGCCGGAATGAACGGTGCAATTTTCGGATCCGGGAAAAATTTGTAAGGTGTTGGATTATTGCTCGCATATTCGTACCAGAAATTATTCCCTTCCGGTTTTTCATAGTAGCTGTTCTCTGCAAGCTCGCTAATGTTGATTTCAACTCGTCCGAATTGCTTAAGCCTTACAGCCTGTTTCGCCAGCACGCGAAACTCATTTAGATCACGGATCGGGGCGTGTATGACGAATACCTTTTCACCCCCATCATTTACATACGTCGTTACTTCGTCAGGATTGTAACTTCCGGCACAGGGAAATACTGTTATCATGAAAAAGGATAGGATGACAATCATTTCCCTGAACATTCTTCGAGCAATAGTCATAGTATATTAGCTTTTTTTGAAATTTTTTTAATTCACCTTTACGGTCGCCGGTTCACTTGTATTCCAGCGGCTATCTACCGCCACAACCTTGTAAAACATGCCCCTCGGCTTACCGGGAAGTATATCGGTGATGTTTGTCTTTAGTACCGACCGTATGAGGGAGGTATTGTCGCAGTCAAAATCAGGTGAGTTTCCACAATATACCGAATAATGGTGCAGATCTGGCGCATTGGATGCGTTCCAGGAAAGGTGCACCTGTTTTCCGTTTGCCGTGGCACTGAAACCGTCAACGGCACCGGGCGCAAGAGCATCACAGGGATACGCGGCTACAGGAGTAAAATCATCTGCTGTTAACAGGACTAAATCCAGTTTCAAATCATCATCAGCAGCGCTAACTATCAGATCCTTCGCAGTACCGTCAGACTGGCAAACACCATCACTTACCCATTTCCACTCATTTTCAGATACCCGGACCTGTTCATTACCGGCTGACCATGTTCCCTGCCCTTTCACCCTCAGCCAGATATGATAAGTTCCTGAAGGCAGTTCAGTCAGAGGTATCCTGACTTCGCCGGCACGGACATGTTCTTCATCCGATTCAGCATTGATTCGTATGCACTGGAAGTTGTTGCAGTACCCGTCAAAAAAATGCCTTGCCGGAGCCGTGATCTGCATATTTTCGGCCTCAAAATAGAATGATCGTCCACCGCCTGCCGATACTTCTGTGGAAAAGGAACTTTCCAGTCCGGAATGTTCAACGGAAGTCACCGCATAGAAATTCCTGGGATGATCAACAGAATATTCTTCGCCATTAACCGGATTGCTGTTTATCCGGACGAAATTCCGCCCACTGCTGTCTGATCCATAAATAATGTAGCCGGCGATCTCGAGTTTACGGCCAGGCGCCTTCCATTTCAGTGATGTGCCGTCAAGTCTCACGTCGACCGGTGCATCGGGCCGCCTGACATACACCATATACAATTCGGTGTTTCCGATAGCGTTTTCATTATAGATGAGTTTTGTATAATCAGGACTCGGTCTGCTGTACGTGGTTGATGTCCAGGAAAATTTTGTGAAATAACGGGCCACCCGCATAACGGCGCCCGGATCTGAAGATGGGATCATCAGGTGTTGATTTTTCACGTCTCCTCTTGTCCCGTTTGTAAAGACATACTGATTATCAACGGTAAGATTCCCGTAATCCGTAACAATATCATTCTCCCAGTTGGCCCATACCTTGATCCTGTCACCGGGTGTAAACGTCCTGCCAATGTCGCCGGGCACAAAGACATTCAGATGCCCACCAAAGTTCGCCACCATGCCATTCTGTCCCCAGCTGGCATGACCGGCACTGAAACCTGGTGTCAGACCGTGTTCCCCGGTTTTAAAATTTCTCCATGGCCTCTCATAGGTATAACAGTTTGCCCAGTCGACGACATTCTCATCTTCATTTATTTCAACATCCTTAAGCCTGGTGGGAAGCTCAATATACCTGGCTTCATTATTATGCACATCAATAATATACAGATGCGGTGTTTCCCTGAAACCGACGATAATATTGCCCAGTGGTGTAAATCGTTTAAATTCGACATACGAACCTACTTCTGGTACGTTGAATTGTGCAATATCATTCTCCTTCCTGGTCTTCATATTCCAGGATGAAACGCTGAAAGTCAGTCCTTTTCGTTTCATAAGATATATGATGTCAGCATTGTCCAGGCTCCACATCCGCCAGGCCGCACCTTCAGGTCCGGCAATAATTTTTCCTTCACCGGGAATGCATATCGGTATTCCTCCTATTTTCCTGCTGCTTTCAAATTTCACCGCACTACCATCTGCCGACCATATTCCACCTTCTCCGAAATAATCGTCACCCGGAGTGTCAGTAAGTCTGGTTGTGATGGCACCGGTTGCATCATCCCTGAATGTTGCCATTTCTTCTTCGTCAGGATGTGGTAGTGGTAAGTTCTCCCTGATTTTCAATGCTTCAAGACCATGGTAGGGCCTTGGATTTAAATTCTCATCCCTTACCTTCAATCCGCCTCCAATGAGCCTGGGCGTTTCCTCAGCCGTGAGTTTTGATACAAATTTAAGATCGTCGAGGACAAGGCGGGTATGGTTATCCTGAAGGTCAATGCCAAAATCGATCGTCTGTACCCCTTGTATCGCGGCATCATCATAATCTTTCAGATCGATGACTGTGGTACCTGTGGTATATCCGAGTTTGGTGGTGAAGCCATTAATATCAAAATAACTGCTTGATCCCTTCTCCTTCACATTGAGAACGACATAATGGTATTTATCGAGGTCCACCGTCCCATAATTTCTTCTAAGGTTTGTAGATGTATCCTCCGGGTTGTTGATCCATGGCCATTTTTCATCGGCAAATTCCAGCGTTCTGAATTTATGGTGAATGATCATCGAGCCATCCTTGATCTCCAGTTTAAGTTCAGGTGGCACAGTATCACCAACGGGATTGACTTCCATCCAGCCCGAAATACCTGAGAAATCATCTGAAAGACCAATCCGATCGTCTGAATTACTGCAGGAAGCTGCAAGGAACAGGACAATTCCCGGGATGATGAGGAACTTCAGTTTCATACTTATTAATTTTTATACTGCCACCTATGGCAAATTTCTTCTGCTATACGAGTGTATGTGAGAGAATAAGCACTACTGTGAAAATTCTGACTATTCCTTTCCTCCCACTGTGATGATAAATGTCCCCCATGTTACCTGGCGGTCTATCGTCTGCCAGTCTTTAATCTCATAGCGGGCAAGAAATCTGATCTTATGACCCGGAGGGCAATTATCGGCAATGTGGACCACGGACGATACCGTATATCCGTCGCCCCATTTATCGGGCTGGACTTCGGTATAAAGTCTTTCATCATCAACATAGGGATCGTCATAGTAGAGCCGTGTGCGGTTGCTGCTGCCGGAGATTTCATAAACCATGATCTCCTCGCCGGGTTCGGCAATATTGTTACCGTTCCCGCTACCAAACATTTCACTGTCACCATCGTCGATACCAATCCGGCTAAATGCAGGAACATCGTAAAAGACAGGAACGTCAAAGTCGTCATTCCAGGTATTCCCCTTACTGTCGGTAACGGTAAGAAAAAACCGGACACGGAAGGGTTGTCCGTTTGTTGTCGGCTTATTATCTGCCTTTATCCTGAACTGAGGTGAAATCCATTTTAGCTCCCCGGAAAGGATATCACCGGCGTCGGTGACAGGATTCAGGATATCCACATTTTCAGTTGTGGTTGTAAGGGTTAGCTTCAACCCTTTTGCGCTCCTGCCACCCCTGTTAAGCAGCCGGATCTTCATCGGGCATTCAAGGTGATGGTCCAGGAACAAGCTGGAATCATTGACCATATATGAAACGCAGCTGATATCGGCCGGATCATTTTTAGCGAAGATCCCGATCTGATGAATATTCTGGTCGACATCAAAACTGATCCTTCCTTGTGTGTCACTTACGGTTTGGGATTTCACGAGCTTGTCGGTAGCGACATTATAATCCAGCAGGTTATATGAAGTACCGGCTTTGTATCTGGCGGGCGTCTTCACATGGATATGAACACCAGGAACCGGGCCGCCATCAGGCTCCCATTTTTTGGTTGATATTCCAAGTCCGCCCTTTGTCACACCTCTTAATTCGATGTAACCGGGTTTGTCAAGATCACTGGTGACGTCATACCCCCATACGCTAAAGTCAGGATACAGATCGGCATGATTCCAGCGCTCAGGATCAGGCAGTGGATCCCTGAAGGAAGCCACAACGAATTTAAATGCATCAATGAACTGATCTTCTGTAAGAGTATGCCCCCCCTCATAGACATGGTATTCGTAATTCAGCCCCTTTTCCCTCAACGCCGCCTGGTGTACTTCGGTGTTCAGGTTGACCAGTTCTCCGTTGGTGCTGTTTGTAAATCTGAGTCGTATACCATAGAGGTTCCTGAACATATATCTTACGCGATAAAGTGTATGGTTATCGGGGTAACCGATGAAGAATTCCGGTGAGCCTTTTGAATTGACCGCTGTGCCGATCATGTCCGGGTATTTCCCTGCAAGGAAAAAGGACATGATACCGCCCATACTATGACCGATTACTCCACGATGAGCACGATCGGGAATTGTCCGGTACGAGCTGTCGACCAATGCCACAAGTTCAAGAAAATAGTCTTTGAACTGAATCTGGTAGTTGATATTAGAGTGATTACCAATATTATAGGGACGAAGGTCACTGTCAACGGACCTGCCGTTCCAGGCAACAAGAATAACCTGGTTTTCATTGACCAGCAGGGGTACTTCAGGGAAACTCAGTTCATGATTTCCAGTGTTTCCATGAAAATAATAGATCACGGGATATCTTTTTTGCGAAGTTCCGTAGTTGTCGGGAAGAAAAATCCTATACGTCTTTTGCCGGTTGAATGCCTGGCTGAAGTGAGTTACATCTAGTTGTGCATAAAGGCCGACATGGGGTACTAAAAAGAAAAGTACAATCCAGAATAAGCACGAAAATTTTCTACTTCGGATCAGATTCATGATATCATATTATTTTTGCAAAATAAACTTTTTATAAAGTGAAAAATTTCGCAACCTTAGTAATTTGGTTAAGAAGCTATAAAAATAATAAGATTTTGAAAGATACGTAATTTCTACGAAAAGAACTTTTAAAAAAATCACTTCCTTTTCCGCGGTATGCAGTGAGACAGTATCCTAATAGGTTTCACCTTAACTTTTTACCAGTGAGTTGTCAGGTAGTAAATCAGGTAGAAATGAAAAGAAATCCAGCTGAAGTTCTATAAAACTGCATATTGATACCTTGAACTGAATCCGAATTATCGTATTCAGTCTTCATTTTTTTCTGAAATGCAAAATCGTCCAATCGGAGCCTATATACTTACAACGTTGTAAGTATGCATATTGCAATCGCTCTCAATAAATATTGCAGTTGGAGTGACAGGCATGGTCCATTCCGGGCCCTTGCTGAAATTATGAATATTTATACATTTAATTGGTGCACCCTGACGATGAAAAAAAGATGTTGTATACTTATCATTTCATTTCTTTTTTTTATACTTGTACTTTCATTTTCTTGCTTTAATAAACAATCTAATTTATGAAAGACAGTAAAACATATTCCTCGTTACAGTTAACCACACTGGTTGTGCTTCGTCTTCTGATTGGTTGGCAACTGCTTTATGAAGGTCTTGCAAAACTCTTTACCGCAAATTGGTCCTCGCTTGGATTTCTCCGGGAATCACAGTGGATCATGTCGGGCTTCGCACACTGGATCATCGCGAATAAGGGAGTCCTCACCGTGGTCGACTTTCTGAATACCTGGGGTCTGATCGCCATCGGTATCGGCCTGGTCCTTGGATTATTCAGCAGGGCAGCTGCAATATTTGGTGCTGCACTCGTGTTCATATATTACCTGAATAACCCGCCTTTGATTGGTCTTACTTATTCCTTACCAACAGAGGGAAGTTATCTCATAGTAAGCAAAACACTCATTGAGGCAGCAGCCTTAGTTGTACTGGCTGTTTTTCCAACCGGTAAACTTGTCGGTCTGGATATATATGTTTCACGGTTCAGAAATAAAAATAGATAAACAGGAGCATCATGGCAACAGAAAAAGATAATATACAACAACCTGATTCATCAAATGAGAATGAACAGAAAAATAAGGTTCAGCGAAGGACCCTTTTAAAAGCAATGATAGGTGTGCCTGTTCTTGGCGTTTTGGGATTTGAAGCACTGAAGAAAAAGGATCTTGATTCGCATAAACGGAACAGGGTTATTGAAGAACTGGGGCTGGGAGACATCCAGAACCCGGATATGGCCTCCTTAACAGCACCCTCCAAAGGTGATCTGCTGAAAATCGGCATGATCGGATTCGGTAATCGTGCTGAAGCCCTTGCCAGTGGACTCGGGTTTCTTCACCCCGAGGAAATCGAAGCACGTAAAAAATCCAACCGGCTCGACTCATGGATGCAGCAGGCCGACCTGAATGTTGCCGTCGTTGGGATTTGCGATGTATTTGATCTACACGCTGAACGGGGACTCGCAACCGCAAGGACTGAACTCCGGCCCGGTGGAGGAAGTGTTTCCAAACTTCCCGTGAAACGTTACCTCAGATTCCAGGACATGCTAAATGATCCGGAAATCGACGCTGTAGTTGTTGCCACGCCAGACCATCATCATGCAGAAATAACCATTGCCGCAGCAAAGGCAGGAAAACATGTTTACTGTGAGAAGAGTATATCCCGTACAATGGATGAGCTTTATGAAGTTTACGACGCCGTAAAAGGAAGTGGCATTGTATTCCAGCTCGGACACCAGATCACAAAAAATGTTGTCTTTCAGCAAGCCAAAGAAATCGTTAAAAAAGACATCCTCGGTCCTGTTACACTTGTTGAAACAACAACAAACCGGAATTATGCCGGTGGAGCATGGATAAGGCATCTCGATGATAACGGCAATCCGAAACCAGGATCCACAAGTACCATCGACTGGGAGCAATGGCTGGGCTCAAGGCCATATCATCCTTTCAGCATCGACCGTTACTACAACTGGACGAAATGGTTCGATTATGATATGGGTATGATCGGTCAGCTGTTTACCCATGAATACGATGCGGTAAACCAACTGTTAAACATCGGCATTCCTGCATCAGTGGTTTCATCCGGCGGCATCTATTACTGGAAAGATAACCGGGAAATCCCCGATGTGCTCCATTGTGTGTTTGAGTACCCCGATAAAAACCTGACCCTTATATACAGTGCCGATCTTGCGAGCAGCAGAGACAGGGGAAGGGTATTCATGGGGCACGACGCTTCCATGGAGCTGGGTGATTCCATGAAAATCATCGCTGATTACGACTCCACAAAGTATAAGGAACAGATTCAAAGCGGGATGATCACCACGAAGGGCCCGATGATCTCGATAAATCCTAACTCCGGAAGTATCGATGCGGTGACCACGCCTACCGAACAATACTATGCTTCACGTGGTTTGACCACCACAAACATAAACGGCCGGCACGTGGATGTAACCCACCTTCACATCAAAGAATGGATCGATGTGATCAGGAACGGTGGTACTACTGCCGCCAATATCGAACGTGGATGGGAAGAAGGCGTAACCTGCCAGATGGCAAACATCTCTTACCTTGAGAAACGCCGTACAGAATGGGATCCGGTAAACAGAAAGATTATCTGATATATACAAAAAGATCATGAAACAGGAACAGACAGAGACATTCACGTGAATTATCTGTCTGTTCTGTTTTTACAGGGATGCGTTTCACGATAATTGATGATAATACAGCATCCTGCAGTTCCGACATCAATTTTTACTGACATGAAACATATCCGTAGCATTCAGATCTGCCTGATCCTGGCAGCAGCACTGACCTCCTGCGTAAGATCAAAAAATTCCAACTCAGCCTTCACCTTTGAGGGAGGCCCTCAGGGAATTGAACTCCGCGAAAACGGAAATCCGGTATTTTTTTATCAGAGGGAGCCAAAAAAATCCACCACCGGCGACTACGTAATCACAAATTACCTGCATCCGCTATATGGTCTCGACGGCGATACTCTTACCGAGGAATTTCCTGCCGACCATCCTTACCACGCAGGCATATTCTGGACCTGGCACCAGCTGTTCCAGGATGACAGGAATCTGGGTGACGGATGGATCATGGACGGCATATCCAAGGAGGTCATCAATGCAAGTACCAAAGTCGAAAATAGTGAGGCCATCCTTAGTCTGGATGTTCTCTGGAAATCAAAAATCTTGGGTGATGATCATCCGTTTATGGATGAGTTCACCACGATTACAGTTCATCCTTCAGACAATAACATCCGTAAAATTGACTTCGTAATCATCCTGAAAGCACTTGTCCCTGGATTCAACCTTGGAGGTTCCGATGATGAAAAAGGCTACGGCGGATTATGCGCACGAATAAAATTACCCGAAAGCCTGACGTTTACCTCTGACAGTGGGCAGGTTACCCCTATTGTTACCCAAATCGTGGCCGGACCATGGATGGATTTCTCTGGTGACTTCGGTGCCAAAAACGGAGAGAGAAGCGGACTGGCGATCCTCTGCCATCCGGATACACCAAACTATCCGGCTCCCTGGATACTCAGGCAGGTCACAAGCATGCAGAATATCGTATATCCAGGAAGAGACAGGGTAAGTATCCCGATGTCGGAGCCTGTAATTTTACATTACCGCCTTATTGTACATAAGGGGGATGCAGAATCTGTGGACTTCGATGCCCTGCAAAAGGAATATAATGCAATAAAATATTAAATTTTTTCCGTGTGAATTTACCACAGAAGGCAGAAAGAATATTGCAGATTCTGATCTTTGTTTAGAGAAATACCTTTTGAGGCGCACATATCTCAGCTCTCAGAATTCAGCCATTTATCCACATTGGCGTGTACAAAGGCATCGTCATTTAGCTCTGGATAAGCGGAATAAACCCTGTCAATTTCATGCCGCTGCGCAGGTGTCAGGCTTTCTTCCTCGTTAAGTGTCCACAACCCTTCCAGTAATCCCTGGCGCCGCAGTACTTCGTGAAGTCCTACAATGCAGCCTCTGAAATTGTTTGCTGCATCGAAAAACGCAGCATTGCTGTCGGTAATCCTGTTAGCAAGATTCAGGAATTGTCTTACATCGCCGTCAAAGTCATTTCTTTTAATCCTATCAAGGAGTTTCACTGCTGCACCTGTCCAAACCGCCCAGTGACCCAATAAACCGCCTGCGATCCGCTTTTTTACCAATTTTCCGTTGTATGGAAACTGGTATTCAGACATTAGGTCGACAAGAATATTATCATCATTGCCGGTATACAGGGTGATTTCTTCGGACCGGCCTGATTCAATGACACCCCGTACGACTTCCAACGTCTGGTAGCGGTTAAAAGGAGCCATCTTAACTGCAATCACATTTTCGATCCCTGCAAATCCCCGCCAGAAGTCAATATCCAGCATTCTTCCACCCACAGCGGGCTGAAGATAAAAGCCCACGACCGGGATCACATCCGCGACCAACCTGCAATGTTCCAGGAGTGTTGCATTATCAGCATCTTTCATCGCTGCAAGGCTCAACAATACCGCATGATAGCCTTTATCGAGTGCTATTCGTGCCTCCGCGACCGCCTGTTTCGTTTTTCCGATGGCGCCGGCAATCCGGACAGGCGGCTTACCCGTAATTCTCTGAAAACGGTCAAATTCTTCCCGGGCAATATCCAGTACCGGCTCAAACAAGCCAATTTCAGGCAGCCTGATTTCAAATTGTGTGGTATGAACTGCGACGGCTACTCCGCCCGCACCCGATTCCAGATAATAACGCATTAAGGCCCGCTGGCGGCGTACATCTAACTTTCTAAGTGCGGTAAGGGCTAATGGGAGCGCCGGGATGACAGTCCCCTCCTTAATGGCAGATAAGACATCTTTGGGTAATTCCGTACGTTTCATATTCAAAACTGATTTTAATATTTTCCGTCCCTGACCTCAAAATGAGTGGGCTTACCTAATAACTTCAAGTCCTGTTTCAGCCATTCAGCAATCCAGCGTATCACGGTATCCACCTGAACTTCAGGTTCTCCGAATAGTTTTACCGATTCTGCAGGATCACTTAGGAGCGCAGTTTCCGCTTCTTTGTTCACAAATTCCGGTGTGATGCCGAAGTGCTTTCCAAATGCAAGGGCTACCTGTTTTGTGGAAATGATGTCCCTGCCAGTAATATTCAGGATCCTTGCCGGGCTCTCACACAAATCGAGCGAGCGGATAACCATGTCATTCATGTCACCCTGCCAGATTACATTGAAGTACCCCATCGTAAGATCAACAGGCTCCCTGTTTTTTACTTTCAGAGCGATATCCACCAGAACGCCATATCGCAACTCCACTGAATAATTCAATCTAATCAGCGCAACCTTTGTCTTGTGTGTTATACTTCCATATTCAAACATCCTCTCCCTGCCTAGGCATGACTGGGCATATTCACCCACCGGCAATGGCATGTCCGTTTCCTTTGAGCCACCTGAATTTACATTCACCAGCGAATACACGCATCCCGTTGAAAAAGCGACGATCCGGGAATCCGTAAAATGTTCAGCAATCATAGCAGGCATATATGAATTCACCGCCCAGGTCATGGCCAGATTTTCCACTGAACCGAACTTCATGCCGGCAAGAAAAAATACATTTTTCACCCGAGGCAAACTCTTGACGAATTCCGGATCGAGCAGGCTACCCTGGATGGTTTCAATACCTGATTCTTCAATCTGCTTGCGCATCGCAAGGTCTCTGAACTGAGAAACACCGGTGATCTGCTTTTTCACACCTGCCTTATCACAGGCTCTTTTTGCCATCAGGGCAAGCCCGGGACCGATCTTTCCTGCAATGCCGAGAAACAGGATATCCCCGTCGGTACGAGACAACATCTCCACAACTTGTTCCGAAGGCCTTGACAGTAGTTCGTCGAGTTGCTTTTCATCGGTTATTGTATCCGGGTAATTTATCATGGTTATTTCCTCCAATTTTTTATAATCTTCTCATAAATCTCCACGGCCTGGCGAATTTTGGAGATGTAACAAAACTCATCCGTTTGGTGTGCCATTTCGGGCTGCCCCGGTCCGAGTATCACGACAGGTGCATCCGGATAAAGGTGTTGCAAGACTGATCCATCCGTAACATACGGAAGAGCTACCGGACCCGAATACGGAATTCCGGATTCGGAACAAAAGGCATAAACCTTCCGGATAAAAGGATCGGACTCGCTCGTTGATACGGGTTCGAGATCGACAAGCTTCTCCAACCTTATATCATTTCCCAGTATCTCAGACAGATACAAAATGATGTCATGGTGAGAAAGCCCTTTTGTCGATCTGACATCGATGGTAAATTCTGCATGGTCGGGGACAGAGTTAATGTTCATCCCTCCATTCATTTTACCAACATTAATGGTCGGGAAACCCAGTAACGGGTCTTCAATGGCACTGAATTTCAACTTTTCAATTTCCATTATGCCCCGCGCTGCTTTATATATGGCATTTACCCCTTTCTCGGGCATCGACGAATGAGCTGTTTTACCTTCCGTCGTGGCATTAAAGTATAGCGCTCCCTTATGACCCACCGCAGGTACATTAGCTGTTGGTTCAGCAATTATCACCGCTCCTGCCCTACCAGGATTCTCATATATCTCCGCCAGCTGGCGGATACCCTGACAGCCGAGCTCTTCACCGGCAGTAAAGATCAGCCTGACCCCTCCCTCAGGGATATGTTCTTCCGTTGCGTTTACCGCCGCCGAAATCATGGCGGCAAGGCCCGATTTCATATCACTCGATCCGCGACCGTAAAGTTTATCGCCCTTTATCTCACCGGAAAAAGGATCTTCATTCCAATCCGCCGCGCCAAGAGGTACGGTATCGAAGTGTCCGGAAAACACCAGCGCCGGTGCGCCGGAACTGGTCCCCTTACCCGCAACAAGGTGAAGACGGTTATGTTCAAACTGGTACAGCCTGGTTTCAAAACCATGCCTTTCCAGGATCCCTCCGGCATATCCGGCTATCTCAGCCTCATTTCCCGGAGGATTTATTGTATTAAATGACAGTAGTTTACGGGTTAATTCTAAAACATCGAAACCTTCCATATCTCCAGCTTCATTAACAATTTCTCGTTATACTGAACCGATAAAACCGATCAGTTTGTGATACATGAAATATACCATTACGCTGATAATGATAAGTCCCAGGATAGCCAAAATATTTTGAATTAGATTGTTCCTCAGCTTTCCCATCAGTTTCCGGTTATTGAGTACAAGGAATAATCCGATGGCAATAAGTGGTACCGCGAGTAAAGTAGATGCCTGAGCCATGATTAAAGCATAAATGACGTCTCCTTTAAAGAAAACGGCGATGATCATTCCAAGCAGAAGGATGATAATGGTAAAAAACTTTGGCATCGGTGAATTCATGGAACGGCCGAGTCCAAGTCCGTCGGAGAGAAGGCCACCCCCCATCACCGCGTTGACCATCAGTGATGAAAAGGCCGCAGCACAGAGTCCGAGACTGAAGATAATTTTCGCAAAGCCACCGAAGAGCGCTTCAAGCTGAAGTGCCATATCGGCAGCGGAACTGACCACAATCCCTTTTGGATTAAGTGCAGCAGCAGATGTAGTAATGACTATGGCTGAGATTCCAGCGAGCAGAAATATTCCAATGTACGTGTCATTCAAACTCTTTCTCAAATTCCCGGGCTTCCAGCCTTTGTCCTGCGCCAGGTACGACTGGTATATTGCAGCCTGGAGTGAAAAGGATGTGGCGATCAGCGCAATCATAACATCAAGCTGTTTCATCGAAAATGCATGGGGAACAAAACCTTTCGCAACCTGACCGAGTTCCGGTTTTGTCAGGATGAGATTGACGATGAAGGCCAAAATCATGATCATTACCAATACCATCATCAGTTTTTCGATCAGCTTGTAGAGGTTCTTTGCCCAGAAAATAAGAGCAATGGCAAGGGGCGTGAAAATCAACGGCCAAACCCATTCACTGATACCGGTTATGCCTTCCATGCCAATGGCAATTCCAAGATTATTCCCAAACTGAAAGCTCGATGCAGAGATAAAGGCAGAGATGCCGATCAGAATTGCAAACCATCGCCCATAGCTGTCAGCGATAGACTGAAGTATAGAACGATCATTCGTTACACCATACCTTGTCCCCATTGAGGTATAGGTCACCATGAATACGGCTGAGATAAGTATGACCCATAAAAACATGTACCCGTACTCCGATCCGATCCGCGATGCTACCGTGATGCTGCCAGGTCCCAGTACCACTGAAGCTATAATAAACCCGGGGCCGATCGATTTAAGCGTTTCCTTAATTTTCCCGAACATATATTTGTACTGATGTTTGTGACTGACACTCCTCCATCAATATTAATATGGTCAAACCGATGATCCCGTAGTACATCTCGCTGTAAGCCCCGGTCTTCATCCGATTTACCGCACTCCGCTCCGGATTGTCAAACCAAATGAAACGTAATAAAAATTAAACTCATAAAGATAAGATGAAAAAGTATCAAAACAAACTTTACGAAACATGTCCTGAAATCTCATAAGTTTTCGAAACAGGTTATCCCAAAATTGAATATATAGTTTGTTTCAGCCAGAAACAGGACGTTGTGTTCGAGGTCTATTCTATGATGAAAGTAAAGTGGTAGCTTCCTGAGCCAATCTCAACGCTATAATTTCCAGACGAGCCGGTAACCTGAGCAGGACCTTCGATTTCGATATCATGTGCAGCTGTGGGAAAGACTGCCTTTCCGATGGTATTCACCGGAATGGTCACATTCCATGTTACCTCACCTCCGTGACGCTGCCAGGAGGAAATAATGTCGCCGTACATTGATTGGTGGCTTGCAGTTGCCCGACCGGGATATTCCGGAAATGCCGGCTGTAGAATGAAATTATGAAAACCAGCGGATGTCTCTGTATTCCTGAGTCCCATAAGAACATCATACATATACTCATCCACAAAACCAAACATGATATGGTTTCGCGACTGGCTTCCGTCCCAGTTCTGCCAAAGCGTGGTGGCGCCATTTATTATCCAGTTGCCGTAAGAGGGGTATTCAGGATTGGTGACAACACGCATGAAGAGGTCTGTATATCCTTTCCTCACCAAGGCACTGAAAAGTGCATTGGTACCAACCACGCCGGTGGTAACATGGTAGTTCTGGTCCATGATCCTGGCAGCCAACTCTTCCAAAAAAACAGAATCCATGGCTTCAGGGAGAATATCGAAACCTGTGGCGAGAGCAAGTGACAGAAAAGAGGCGGTATCCGGGCTCCCATCCGGAAACCATTTGTGCATAAATGCTTTTGATATCCGGTCACGAAGCGCCATGTAATCCCGGTGATCATTCTCAGGACCGGTGACATCCGTCACAGAAGTCATAATATCAGCGAGCAAAAAATAATAGGCGGAAGAGATGAGGGCAGGATCGCTGCTGACCAGAGACTTATGGTCATCAATCCCGATATTCAGCAAATCACCTTTTGAAATATCTCCGAGCCATTTCATATAGAGGTTCATCATCGGTGCATAATCTTTCAGCACGGAAGTATCACCATAATACTGAAATAATTTCCATGGGATAGTGATGCAGGCTCCCTCCCACTGGGGACCATAGCCATAGATTTGTGTTTCCGGATCCCGTCCGTATTCATACCCCCAGCCGCTTGTCGGGATAATTCCTGGCAAGTCCCCGCTCTGTTTCTGTTCATCCGTGAAATCATTTAACCATTTTCTGTAGCCATTGTATGTATAAAAATTCATCATACCTGTACCTGCAACCAGTTGTCCGTCTCCTGTCCACCCCATCTTTTCTCGATGCGGGCAGTCTTCCGGTATGCTGTGAAAATTACCGAGGTACGACCAGCGCGTATTTTCATGGAGTTTATCAATCATCTCATTGCCCGTGTGCAGTTCGCCTGCCGGTTTAAAATCTGTATAAACCACACAGGCCTGAAGTGTCTCCTCATCCGGCTTTGCCGTGAGGCCGCTGACTTCAGCATACCTGAAACCATAATAGGTAAAGCGGGGCTCCCATTCCTGCCTGCCTGTACCATTGCTCAGGTACCGGCTCGTCTGGGTTTCGCCTGTGAAAATAAAGCGGCTCAGTTCTTTCTGATCAAGGTAACCGGAGGAATCAATGCGTTCACCATGCTTAATCACTACTTCATCGCCCGGCCGGCCGGAAAATGAAAGTTTGGTCCAACCTGTCAGGTTCTGTCCGAAATCGAAAAGCCAGATTCCGGGAGACGGTGAAGTGATTTTTACCGCTTTGAGATACCTGATCTTTCGCATTGGCGGAATGATCGCCGGCGTAAGTTTACCCTCCGGACCTGCAACGCTCACGGCTGTTCCCCACTTGCCATCATCGAATGGAGTTGAATTCCAGCCTTTTTGATCCCGCCCTGCGTCATAGGTTTCACCATTTCTGATCTGGTTAAAGATAACAGGTCCCGGTGCCGTTTTCCATGATTCATCGGTGGATATCTTACGATGTTCGCCATTCTTCATTTCAATGTCAAGAACACAGGCAATGGCGGGCCTGCCTCTCCATGGTGCCCTGTTGAACCGCCAGGCTGATCTTGTATCGACATTATAAAATCCGTTGCCTGCCATACAAGCCAGTACATTTTCCCCCTTGACAAGCATGGCGGTGATGTCGGCCGTTTCAAACTCCACCCGCCTGTCGTATCGGGTAAACGAAGGCTGAAGTACGGCGTCTGAACAGGTAGTTCCGTTGATATACATATCGATGTAGCCTACTCCGGTATATCGTATTATAGCTTTTTTGGGCAGGGCTTCCAGCATGAAGGGTTTTCTGAACAATGGTGCTGCAGATGTGCCGGGATTGCCATCGACGGCTGCCGAATCACTGATCCAGGCAGCTTCCATATCCTCTTGTCTGCCGGTCATGATAAACGATGCCGGCTTACCGAAGACGGAAGCCCTGTCGCCTTCATCCCAAACCCTGACTGTCCAGTAATACTTCTCACCCGGGTCCAGATGTTGTCCTATATATCTGATCCATTGCGACTGTGTAGATATAATTTTACCACTGTTCCAGGAGTCGGCGTCTGATTCATTCAGACGTGACAGTGAAGTAGCGACCAGCAACTGGTAGGCCGATTGCTGCCGATGGTAACCGGATGCTGTCAATTCCCAGCCAAAGAGCGGATCCTGGCCGGCACAAACCGGATGATCAGAACCATTACAGAGAAGATGTTTAACTTCGATAAGCTGGTTGTCCCCGGAAGAGATAAATGCACATCCGCCGGCAATAAAGAGAAGAATGAGGATCAGAGGAATAAATTTTTTCATTGGAGCATATTTATCTTGATGTATATTTTAAACGTTCCATGATGAGCTGCACTAAATTAAGAAAGCGAAACAAATTTAAGGTCCTTTTCCCTGTTTTTCATTGGATAAATGAGGACTTTATCAATGTACTACCTATGTTTCATCTTTGATGATGGGATATATTTTCTTATTTTTATCCTGTACATCTGCCAACATTAATTTTTGCTGGTTGCTGTAATGTTGGCAGGAAGACTGGTGCGACCGGCATATATTCCTCTTCTGCTCAGACGAAAAAGTAATTATTAAAACCGAAATTCATGATCACAACACGAAGGGAATTTATCAGATTTACGGCATTGACAGGCGTAGGCCTCCTGGTAGAGGGGGTTAGTGGCTTTGGCAGGGATAGGGGTTTCAGGAAATTTCCCTTGCGGATTGGTGTCTGCACATCACTCAGTAACAACCGTTTATTTGCTGAAGCCGGATATGCATACATTGAGGAAGGGGTCAGTCATTTTCTTGTTCCGGAAAGTGATGAGGAGGCCTTCATGAAAAATCTCGAGCTTGCCAATGCTTCACGATTGCCGGTCGAAGCCTGCAATTCATTCCTGCCGGGTAAAATGAAGAGCACTGGAAACGATGCTGTGCCAGGCGATATCCTTAAATTTGCAGAAACGGCATTCAGAAGAGCTGAGATGGCAGGTATCAAAACCATCGTTTTCGGCAGTGGAGGATCGCGCAGCATCCCCGACGGATTTTCTAAGTCCGATGCGGAAAAACAGTTCGTCGAGCTGGGTAAAAGAATGGGTGACCTGGCCGGCAAATACAACGTTGTTGTTTCTCTCGAACCTCTGAATACAAAGGAGTGTAATTTTATCAACTCTGTAGCTGAGGGCGGCGAACTTGTAAAAAGAATTAATCATCCGAATTTCAGACTGCTTGCTGATATTTATCATATGCTGATGGAAGATGAAAGTCCCGATCATCTTGTCGAATACGGCGACCTGTTATATCATATCCACATTGCTGAAAAGGAAAATCGCGCAGCCCCGGGAGTAAACGGCGAAGATTTCAGCATGTACTTTGACGCCCTGAAAAAGGCCGGATATAAAAGCCGGATGTCAATTGAATGCAGGTGGAAAGATCAGGAAAAGGAAGCTGCCTTGGCAATTCAGGCGATAAAAAACCAGTTCTAACCGATATAAAATAAATTCCAATATTGTCACTTCACTAAATTAAAACGCATGAAAACAACCCGAAGAACATTCCTGAGGAACACAACTGCCGCCTCTGCAGGAATCATGATTGGCGGACTTGGAATGAGCGCAAAGAGCTACGGCAGAATCCTCGGTGCCAACGACCGCGTGAGCGTAGGTATACTCGGATTTTCCGATCGATTCAACAGTACACTGAAAAAGGCTTTCCACAAGTATGCCGCTGATATGAATTTTGAATTCACGATGCTTGGAGACCTTTGGAGCCGGCGACGTGAGGAAGGCGCTGCCGCAATAAAGGAGCTGACCGGGCAGAAAATAAAGCTTTTGCGGAATTCTGATGAGCTTTTCGAAGCAAAACCCGATGCCGTGATCATCAGCACTGCAGATTTTCAGCACGCCCTTCTCCTTGCGGATGCTGTAAATGCCGGATGTGATGTATACTGCGAAAAGCCTTTTGCAGAAACCATGGATGATGCCATCGCCGGTCTGAAGGCTGCCAAGGCATCAGGCAAGGTGATCCAGATTGGCTCGCAGCGACGCAGCGGACCGAACTACCAGGCTGCCCACGATTTTATCCAGTCAGGAAAATTCGGGAAGATCACCATGGTGGAAATGACATGGAATGTAAATCAACCCGGAAGATGGCGCAGACCGGAACTCGTAGCTGAAATCAGGGAACAGGATACCGACTGGAAACGTTACCTTATAAACCGACCGTATGAAGCATGGGATCCCAGGAAATACCTAGAATACAGACTGTTCTGGCCCTATTCATCCGGTATCCCAGGTCAGTGGATGTCGCATCAAATCGATACCGTACACTGGTTCACTCATCTTGCCCATCCACGTTCTGTAGCTGCCAACGGTGGGATTTATGTCTGGAAAGACGGACGAAAAAATTATGATACCGTGACTGCGGTCTTCGATTACGGCCCATTGGATAATCCCGATGAAGGCTTCCAGGTGGTCTATTCATCACGGATGCACAATTCTTCAGGCGGAACAAAGGAATGGTACTTCTCCAATGGCGGGAAACTCGACCTGGCCAGCAACAAGATCGATTCTGAAGGCGGCCTGACAGAGAAATTTGCATCAGCCATGGGGATGAAACCCTTCCTTCTGGATGATGTAGAACTTCCACAGATTACTGTGGAAACCAATGCAAATACCGGTGCTGATCCCCTGACCAATGCCCATATGCATAACTGGATGCAGAGCGTCAGGGATGGAAATGTCAATACTAACGCACCTGTAGAAGCCGGTTACAATCATTCCATTGCCAACATCATGGTGACGGCGGCACTCAGGACCGGTGAGAAAGCCACCTTTGATGAGAAGACACAACAGGTGATGGCCGGAGGTAAAATTTTTAAGTACTAAGTACCAGCAGATACCTAATTTTTATACTGTTCTGTGACCATTCCCGGCGGCACCTGAGATATTGGTGCCGTTCAGGGATGTGTAGATTATGTATTTATCCACAGCCTTCGTTTCATTTTCTTGACTGCACTGCCCTTTCACCAACACCAGATAATTCCCATGGCCTGGATTCAGTACATATCCTCACCCTTGGGAACAGAGAGTGGCAAAATTCTGTCAGAATGGGGTGAAAACCCGCCTGCAGGGGTGAATTCCTCCCCTGAGGGGTGAAAAAGTGAACTACTTTCCAGTGAAGAAGAAAAAATATCCATGCTCACAGATTAAACGTCGTGCACCGTCGTCTTCAATTTTCATCTCACGGGCTTCTGTTTGTTCTTATTCTTCGTCGTATGAAGAACAACGCCACAAGTGCACTCATCCACGTCGCATAAGCGGAAACATGTGAAACAAGATTGAATGAATGAATAAATGAAATCCTGAAGAGTTGTCGCAGCTGCGTTTCTTTCACTCCGGTAATGCTTTCAGGGACACGTGCATCCGCAAAATCTCCTGTATTCCTCATGATCGCCTTAATCTCATCCTGCCCGAATCCGATTCTGACGATCTCTTTATACACATCATGGCTGAAATGATGAAGTGCGTAAGTACCCAGTAGCGCTATAGCCATGAGACCAGCGATTCTCGATACGGAATTATTTATGCCCGATGCCGAACCACTGTTGTTACGGTCCACGGAACGCATCACGAGAGTGGTGAGGGGGGCAACCGTCAAGCCCATACCAATACCCAGGAGCAAAACGGGTAAAAAGAAAGTATGCCAGTATTCAGAGGGACCGGCGGTATCCCCGATAGCGGAAAATAAGTAAAAGCCGGCGCCTGTTATGGCAGGTCCTGCAATAAGAAATATCCGGGCTCCTACTTTCCCTGTAAGGAATCCTGATACAGGTGACAACAGTGCAATGATCAGTACCATAGGGAAAAATACAAGGCCTCCCTGCCATTCGGAATAGCCCTGTATCCGGACAAGATTGAGGGGAAGAAAGAATGTCAGAGCGCTCAGTGACCCATAAAGAAACAATGTAAGAGCATTGGCAGCACTGAAATTACGGAATCTGAACAATTCCGCAGGCATCAGGGAATCCGGCCTGTTACGCTCATACATCACGAAAGCAATGAGTCCCAGCATTCCCGCCAGCAGTGAAAATATTATCAGTACATTTCCGAATCCAAAGCCTGATGATTCGATAAATCCAAAGGCCAGCCCCGATAATCCGAGAGTTATTAGTACGGCACCTGTATAATCCAGACTTTTTACCTGAACGTTTCTGGTTTCCGGGATCTTCTTCAGAATGATCAGGAATGCGATTACCGAGAGGGGCACGTTTATCAGAAAAATCAGCCTCCAGAGTCCTGATTCAGACAGCCAACCTCCCAGCAGTGGGCCAGATACCGAGGTGAGAGCTGAAAATGTGGACCAAAGCCCAATGGCCCCTCCCACTCTGCCGGCTGAAAAATGTGTAGTAATTAACGACAGGCTTCCTGGGGTAAGAAGCGCTCCACCTACACCCTGAAGGAGTCTGGAAATGATGATCTGTAATGGGGAAAAAGACAGACCACAGCTAATGGAAGCAAGGGTAAATAAAGCCAGTCCCCATAAAAAGACCCTATTCCTGCCCAGGTAATCACCAATTGACCCGCCAACAAGCATCAGGGAGGCAAGTGTAAGCAGGTATGCATCCATTACCCAAAGCAGACCGGATCCGCTGATGCCAAGATCGGACTGAATGGTGGGAAGAGCAATATTCACCGTGGTACCGTCGATGAAAACCATGGATGAGGCCAGAATGGTTGACACCAATGTATATCTTTCGGTTTTTGTATATGCCATTCCTTTGTTATTCAGTCACCCGTAAAAGCAGAAATCCATCTACAGCGCCCAAGTCCTGTAGCTGAAAAGAATAACCTTCCAAATCTGAAAAAGTTAAGAAAAACTATGAGCCGGCGTAAAGGAAATTATTGTAAACAAATGACGAATACATTCTTGGCGATCGCCTTCATGGTAAGAAATGAAAAAACTAGCGTCACACCATAAAAAAACCACAGCCATTGCAGAAATTATGCAATAACCGTGGTTTCTGGCGGATGGTGTTTAGTTAAGACTTAAAGAATAATTAGTTTGGTCTGGATATCTGTGACTTTCCCGGAAATATGAAGCAAATATGTACCGGCATCGAAAGAAATTTCCACCGTCCGCCTTCCTCCCTGCAACGATTCTAATTGGACTACACGACCGGAAAGGTCGGTGATTCTTATGGTATACCATCCATCGGGCTCAGGGAGCACCAGGTTGAGGATACCTGAAGAAACGGGATTCGGAAATATCTCAAAGCCGTCGGGCAGATATCCGGCTGCGGAGGTTGTGCCTGGATCCTGTATGACCGGAATTACGGTGGTGCCGTCACAGCCTGTTAGCCGAACTTCACCATAGCGTTCCGAAAGCGTGGTATTTTCATCGATCGACACCTGCACAGAATCGCCTGAGGTCACTTTACTTACCCTGAAATAGCTGTCGCTTCGTTTAGCGGTATAGTCATCATTGGACGTGACGAAAAAAGTAAAACTCTGTGCATCAGCTGTAAAACGAATCGTATCAACCCCGGTCTCAAACACGCACGGAGAAGCTGACTGGTCTATGGTGACCCTGACCGACTCATTGCAACCAAAAATGGTCAGATCTCCGGATCTTTCCGATGGCGAAGGATTCGCTTCCACCGTAACGGTGACGAGTTCTCCGGATGTACCGGTATCGAAAAAATTGCCGTTACTTCCATAGATACTGAAGTCCTGGTAAGAGCTGACGGTAATACTCTTTGATGAAGATGTTTCATCAAAAGATAGTGTCAGGGGATCGACCGTCAATTCACAGGGTTTTGAACCGGCCTCCAAGGCGCCTGCATCTCTTTTACCAACAGGTGCTTTTCCGGTCCTGTCGTAAAGGAAGGGACCGTCGGTTTCCCATGTGTATAATTCGCCTATTGTTGTCTTGGCATCGGCAAGGCTGCCCTTTGAGATCCTGAGAAAATCTATGGTTCCCCTGAAGAAATTGCCGTCACTATTCTTTCCGATCAGAAGATCGCTGGTATTTGAGATTGAAACATCTTTTGCCGGTACCGTACCTGTGGCAGTACCATTTGAAAGTTTTCCATCAATATAAAGGTTGATAATACCTGCCCTGTTCACCTCAGCCAGCAGATGGTGCCAACCGCCTTCATTAACTGCAGATGAGGCGGTCACAGCTGCCTTACTACCTCCCGAATAAACTGACATAACCGGTTTTCCGCTGTCGTCAATGCCCAGTTCATAACCGTTGATGTTATCCAGTTTTGATATCAGGATACCGCTTACAAAGTTTGTATCCGGTTTGACGAAGAGTTCAAGGATGAAATCATTTGTTGTCATATCAACATTATTGCATATTGTAGTTTTTACAACAGCATCGGATACGCTGCAATACGTGGCTTGTCCATCAAACCAAAGGGCACCGGATGTCCAGTCTTCAAGTTTGCCATTTACAAAGCTTGTGTCATTGATATTAAAAGTGGTCAGGTTATTTTTCGGTACATCCTGATATGTGTTCCTGTTGGAAAATTCGGACGTCATATAAAAGTTGTCTCCCATGATCACGGAAGGGTTGGCCGGATGTTTATAAAAGTTCCATTCACCTACCACTGCATACAGAGGGTAGGCAGTAAAGAATCTGACACCCCTGTCAATGGCTTCACCATCGGGTCTAAGGCTAAAGTCGTGGCCTGCAGCGTCTTCAAGAACTGGCATGGCGGCATTCCATCCTGTCTGCGTAAGCTGGCTTTTATATGAGTTCAGGTCCTCCTTAAAATCAGACAGGTTCATTTTCGAACCTTTATTTTCCAGCGACCCGGCAAAAGGCAGCGTACTGCTGATATTCAGTCCGTAGGATTCATACGGAATGTACGACGTACTGATCTGATGGCTGAAAAAAGTACTTACATCATCCCCAATATTGCCCAGGTATGTATTATACCCGTTTAAAGCCAGGGTTCCGGTTGCCGCATCGAAGAATACGTTTGTATTGTACGAGGTATTTTGAGCGTAGATATTGTAAAATCCCAGTACCTGCATAAAGGATGCGGCATTCCTGTTATGAGAAACACCGGAAGCGATATTGTTGAATACGATCTGTTTGAAAGCACCATCGAAATAATATGCATACCCAATGGATGAATTATTGTAGTGTTTGTATCCCGAAGCGTTATGCGACCAATTGTTGAAGCAGAATGCCGGACCTCCCTGCCAGCCTTCGATCCCGCCATAGTCATTGGTTCCGAGGAGGGTGTTACTTGCCTTGTTCTGATATACAAGGCCCCTGATAAACGGAACGTCTCTTCCATCGCTGCCGGACTTTCCCCAGAAGAAATCAAGACCATTACCCCACGACACATCCACGATATTTCCTGCGACCTCTCCATCCCTGAAATTCCCGAGGATGGCAGGGATTGAGCTGTACCAGCGCCCAAGCTGCCGTGCTCCGTTGTCATAAACCCGGTTACGCATAATTTTCATATCACGGTAGTAGACACCATTATTTTCAGAAAAAATGATGGCCAGGTCATCCACTACGTGTAAATCGTTATCTGTTACACTGATATCTGATGATGACAGGTTTTCAGATGAGCTGTTCTGAGCCGAAATTCCTCCGTTTACATATACAAACCTGTTGTTCTTAATGTCGATGTTCCGGCAACTACCGGTCATACGTATGGCAGACCTGGTATCGGCGTATCCGTACCTTACTGCCGTAGCAGTGGTATAACCGAAGGTCAGTCCGCTCACCACGATATCGTGTTTCCCGCTAATCCCAAGAAGCTCTTCATTTATTGCTACTTCAAGGGTAGCCGAATTCGGATCTTTTTCCCCTCCCAGTCTAACAAAGAGTCGCCCTGCATTCTTATTGTAATAATATTCATTGACCGTATCAAGGAGAAAGGGGGTATTTTCAATGAAGTAGCGTGATTTCAACCCACCAAAATTTTGATCTTTTACCGTGATCCGGCTCTTGGAAGGATCATAATCCATAATTTGCTGACCCCACACTGTACACATTACGATCACATCCTCCTGGCTCCAGATCGTTCCACCCTTGTAATAATCTACGTTTTGCTGGGTTAGGTTTTTCGTATCGGTAAGAAGGAGTACGTTATTCTGACTGTCTTTTATCTTTCCGGTCATGGCATACCAGTATTTGAGCGGATCGTCCGGTGTATCCTTATAGTTGGGTGTACGGGCAACTCTGACCCTGTTCATCGTGCCGCCTGTAGTTTCAACAATGACTTTCGTATCGGGGAGAGAAATATCCTGGTACCAAACCTTATCGGGCTCAGGGATATTCGGGGCGGTTACAGCATCAGCCTTGGTCCAGCCATCGTGTAAAGCAACTGAACCATAAATACAAGCTTCCCCAATACCCCATGACGGATCGGAAGTAAGTCGGATAGGATCGCCGGGTTTGCCCGATTCATCAGCAATTAATCTTCCACGGTAGATTACACCGCGCTTGAATACGTAGGTATGTAACCCGCTGGCCGACGCAGCATTGGCGATAGCATTCTGATCCCATGGATGGTGTTTCCATGCCGTGGCCTCAGTTTGACCGTCATTGTTGTCATTACCGCTCTCATAATCGATATACCGTATGTTATCCCCGGCTTCAAATACAAAAGGCAGTGGTTTCCATTCAAGATCTCCGTCGGGAAGCATGGTAGCCTGTGGCATCTGCCAATCATACTTAAAATCAGCAGGCAGTTCATCCAGGCTAACCTGCAGGGGGTCACTGGCCGGTGAAACATTCAATGCCAGATCCACGGCAACGATGGAAAAATCGAAGGTATTTCCCGGATTCAGGTACTTTAGTTCCGTTGAATTATCAGTTACAGAGGTCATCAGAATCCCGTCACGATAAACATCATAATGGTCGAGACCAATGTCATCGGTGGAGCTGTCCCAGGAGAGTCCGACGCTGTTGTATGTTTTGAAAAGCAGATGTAAGCCGGCAGGTTGTGACGGAGGAGTATTATCTACTCCTACACCGCTGATGGTAATATCGTCGAGCCGAACCGCCTGCACTTCATTATTATTCTGAAATTTAAGCCTCAGGTTCGGTACGGCAGGCAGATCTGCATTAAGCGTAACATAGCCCCATGAGGCGTCTCCAAACTGACCGGAGGCGAGATCGGCATCGTCAAGAAGTGTCCAGTTGGTACCATCAGTACTATATGAGATATCGAGGTAACTGCCGGCAATTCCATACCAGGTCGCAGCACCAAATGATAGCCTGATGCCGGAATAATCTGTTGTGTTAATTCCACTGATTATAATGAGGTTTACCACATTACCCCCATTATATCCACAGAGCGCAAATCCGGCGCCGGAAGCAACGGAATAATCCGATACGGGGTCCCAGTTGTGTATTGCTATGGAATCGGAAGAAAACATAGAGGATGAAGAACTATATCCGGTGTAGGTATTTGCAGGACCCCTGAAATACCCCATATCTCCGAAATCTTCATAAAATATGGTTTCCTGCGCCAGAAGCGAGCCTGTGGAAAACAGAATGAACAAGAAGAGTAGTTTTGTCTTCATTGCAGTGGTTTTAGGTTGAGTTTGGTTCTTTGAATTCAGGATATCAATGTAGGTATTAAGATTTAATATTCCGACATTGAACTGATTTTTAACCTAAAATCCGGGGAAACATGGGGTAACAATGGCAATCCAGCTGAAATTATAACAAGCTGTCAGACAAAGATTTCTGGAAATACATTTATTACCTGGAGATAAATATCACCGCTAAAATTTCGCAGGTTGAATAGCTTTCAATAAGGCTGCTATTCTGCAAGTTATACCCATCCTTTTTGAATCCTGCATATTGCGCCGGGGAAGAAATGATACGGAAAGAATTCAGCCTTCCGCCGAAGAGTGCCGCAACGCCTGAATGTGAAGAAGAGTTTTTCATTTACCATCGTACCAGAAACCCTTTCGCCAGGCATGCTCCCTGAGTCGCAAAAGAAGTACCGGAGGCAAATCCCTGAGTTCCGAAATACCGGCATTGATAATGGCCTGTTCCTTATCCCTTATTCCTGGTATAACGGTACTTACAGCCGCAGGCGAGAGCGCAAATTTCAGCGCTACTTCGGGCATGCTGTAAGGAAGTCCTTTTAGTTCATTGCGTATGGCGTTTACACGTTCCACACCACGGTCGAGTCGGTCACCGGCAAAATATCTGCTCCGGAAATCATCATCAGGAAAGGAGTCACCAGTCTTATACTTTCCTGTAAGAATTCCTTCGTCGAAGGCAACCCTGACGATGATGCCTGTCCCATATTCGAGGGCAACCGGAAAAAGCTGGGCAACAGGTTCCTGTTCAAAAATATTATAGATCACCTCAACCACATCCACCAGGCCGTTTCGTATCAGTTCGATGACACAATTCTGATCGTATTCAGGTGTTGAAATGCCAATTGCCCTGATCATGCCTTCTTTCTTTAATTCCTGAAGCACTTCGAGCGGACGTGGTTCGGCATTCCATGCGCGTGTCCATGTATGGAGGAGAAGGACGTCAATCCTTTCACTGCCGAGATTTTTCAACCTTTCCTTCACATTTTCACGGAGGTATGCATCAGGATATCTATCCCCGGCTTTGTCATAGGGTGTCGGAGGCCACGCCCCGCTTAGGGGAGGCGTTTTCGTTGCAACGAATACATTTTCTTTTCTTCCGTGCAATACCGAGGAAATGATCTTCTCACTCTTCCCGTTCCCATAACCCGCTGCTGTATCAATAAAGTTAACACCATGGTCGATGGCTGCATTCAGGGCTTCAATAGAATCGCTATCGCGCTGCCTGCCCCAGCTTCCACCGACCGCCCAGGCGCCGAATCCGATTTCGGACACCTTCATCCCTGTTTTTCCAAGATTCCTGTATTTCATGCGAATGGTTGTTTGACCTGATAAATAAAAAAAGTACTCGCCGGATCCGCCCGACTGTAGAGATGTTACACGGAGAAAGTTGTAAGTATCACACTATCATTTCAGTATCTTTCCGGCTGGACGATTTTTCCTGAACACGGAAGCGTCGGAAATGAGTTTCATCCTCCTGAAGCCTGAAATATAAAGTGCAATCATAAACGGGATAAAAAGGAACAGGAACAGGGAAACCTGCGAAAGGAGAATGAAATCATACAGGCCATGCAGTAAAATCGGCACAAGCAATGCTTTCCGCAAAAACAGATTCCGCTTTTCCCGGTTCATATGGGCAATACCGAAAAAATAACCCATGCTAATCCCGAAGAGGGCATGGGCGGGCACTGCCGTCAGAGAACGTGTAAGTGCAACTGAAATCCCGCCATGGCTGACATACATGATATTTTCGATGGCTGCGAACCCCAGGGAAACAAAAACGGCATATACGATGCCATCAAATTTCTCATTAAAATTGGGGTTTCTCCATATCAGAAAATACAATGCAAGAAATTTGAATATCTCCTCCGTGCACCCTGCTACCACAAAAGCTTCGTATGCCGCCTGTGTCACCGTACCGTTCACCGGCATGAAACCGGATAGAATTGATTCCGTCATGGATACAGGCAGGACGATCAATCCCCCGGCGAGCAGCGATTTAAGCAGCAGTTTAACTGGCTCTTTTTCATATTTATCCCTGAAATAAACGTACATCAGGATAATAAACACCGGGGAAAGTGCGAGGACAATAAGATTCATGCTTAGGGTATGAAAGGAAACTGACCGAAAAACGGGGTATTGGAATTATACGGGTACAGGTTGTTGTAAGGTTCATTACTGTATTTGAAAGAAGCTCCAAGAGAAAAATGATCCCCGACTTTAAACATTGAGCCTATAGTAAAACTATCTGAATTATAGGGGGATAAATATGAAGGCAGAGGCATGCTTCCGAAATGTTTTACTCCGGAACCGTACACCAAAATATGGTCATTCAGTTTATATGATGCTGAGCCTGTAAGGGAGATCATGCCGCTTTGATTCTGGACGCCAGGTTCGCTGAAAAAAGCACCAACCGGGGAATAATACTTACTGAAAATTACGCCACCGTAAATGGATAAGCGGGACGTAAGTGGCATAGTATACACTGGTGAGACGGTGAATCCGGTTAGACTTCCAAACTGAGGTGAGTACGTGTAGCTGCTACCCAGACTTATATTCCATCCCCGGTTTAACCATGCGGGGACTGATTGAGTCGGTTGTGAAGTCATGTCAACATCCTCATTACCAATTATTTCTGTCTTTTCATTTTGCGCCTTCAAACCGGTAGATGTAAAGGCAGCCAGACAAAATAACAGTATGTAAAATCCGTGCTTCATTTTCCTGAAAACATTTCCGGGAATATTTTGTTTCATGGCCTTCCCCTTTCTTTACATAAAATATGTCAAATTCATTTCCGGCTTGGGAAAAATGCCGTGAAGGAATCTGATCATATCACACTAAAAGTAGTTATAATTCCGGAAAATTTCAATACCTGTACCTGCGAATGCATTATTTTGCTGGTGCGATCACCGCTGCAAATCCGCCTCCGCGAGCCATCCTGATTTTCTTTGAGGATGGTGAATTTAATGTTTCGACGGAGGTTGAAATATCTTCAGCATTGACATCACTATCTGCCGCATCTGACCAGCTTTCCATCGTAAATTTTCCGTGACCCACAAAGCTAAGATCGATATCGATCTCTTTGTCTTCACTATTATTCAGGATTCCGATATACCATTTTTTACCCGATTTTTTTGCGATTGCGACAAATTCTCCGGGAAAACCACCCAGGAATTTTATATCGTCCCAGACAACCGGGACTTCCTTCAGAAAGTCGAGTCCTTTCTGCCCGTAATAATTGTCAGGATCATCACAAACCGTTGTGATGGGGCTGTTATACACCACGAACATGGCAAGTTGGTGACATCTGGTATTCATAACATTTGCAGGTGTGCCCGTCCGGAATTGATCGGGACTGCGGTTCAGAAAGCCACCCGGTGTATAATCCATCGGACCTGCCAGCATACGTGTAAAGGCAAGTGTAACATTATGTTCCGGCGTGATACGGGTTGACCATTTGTTATACTCATTACCCATGACGCCTTCACGGGTCATCAGGTTTGGATAGGTTCTTCTGAATCCGTCGGGTTTGTATGCGCCATGAAAATTTACCATCAGATGGTGGTTTGCAGCTGCTTTCACCATTTTATGGTACCAGTTGACCATGGCCTGATCATCGCTTGCCATGAAATCGATTTTGACACCGGCAATGCCCCATTTTTCGTATAACCCGAAGGCTTCTTCATATTGCCGTTCGGCATCAGTCCAGTAGAGCCAAAGCCAGCATCGTACATGATGTTCTTTTGCATATCGCAGGACAGCATCCATATCGACAGCGGGATTTACAGTGGTAATATCGGATTCAGGTTTGTTAAAATCGCCATACCATTGCCAGTCGATAAGCATATAGGGAAAGCCCATGTCAGAAGCAAAGCGGATATATCTTTCAATTGTCTCGGTATCCATTTTTACATCACCGCTCCACCAGTGGTCCCATGCACACTTTCCAGACTGGATCCAGGATACATCATCCAGGGCACAAGGTTTATTCAGATTCATGATGAGTTCTGATTCGATGAGAGCCCCGGGGCTGTCACCAAGCATCACCACTCTCCAGGGTGACCAGTTTTCCCCTTCATAACTTACCTTCACTGACGTCTCGTTCCCCCCGGGAGAGGCCGACAGTCTGGTATATAAGGTCAGACCTTCAGTGGTGTCGTTTTCTTTACGGAAAAGATAAAAACCCGCCCAGTCTGTGATCTCCGCTTCTGTAATTGCGGCGTAACAGTGAGGAGTTATTTCCGTCAGCATGGGCAGTCCGATGTAACTTCCTGTGCCCGCATCAGACAATCTTAGTTCTCTGAATTCTGCCTCCTGGTGCGAATAATATCCAAGGTAGTCGGCCATCCATGCCCGATGGTCGGAGTTGAAATGGAATGCCGTATTTTCAGCTGTAATGGATGGTTTCAGATTATGTTGTTCGGGATAGAGATATCGAAAGGCCATGCCATCGTTATATGCTCTGAAAATCAACGAAAAACGCCGTTGAGGGAAATTTTTCTCCCTGAGTTCAATCCGTAGCTCATTGTATTGGTTCCTGATAGCCTGATGAACTCCAAACACGGGCTTCCATGTTTCATCAGCGGAACTCATACTGGTATCTGTTACTTCGATGTTTTCCCCCAAATCGGGTTCATTGCTGAAAGAAAGACCGATGGTTGAGTTTTCGAGAACGGAAATACCGTTGAAAGTAAGAGACCACGAGAGTTGATCTTCAGCGTTAAATGCATATATGGATATTCCCGTCGGGTGATTCAAGGGTCAGAATTCCGGCATGAACAGATACGGAAAAAAAACTGATCAGAATAATCAATATTTTGGTTTTCATCTTGCGGTATTGGATTAGATCCGGCATCTAAAATACACAATAAGATGGATAAGGGTGATCTCCGTAGAAAAATTAAACTACGAAATTTTAATATTCTACAAAACTGAATGGTATAGCGATCTTACTCTGGATGATCTCGCCAAGTTCCAGAATTTCAGGATCATCATAATCGAAGAACCAATTGACAATTACTGAATTGCCATTATTCAGATGGATCACTTTCAGGTCTGACAGAATCTCAAATACATACTTCACCGAAGCTGTATCGATATAATCAAATTTCAAATTGACCTCCGTCAATTTTTCCGGATTTTTAGCATAATCTTTTATCCAATTCTTAATCGGCGTAAAAAACACTTTTGGGTCATTTGTGATTGAGCATCCGGTAAAATGAATTCTTACCGGCAGCACATCTGACCTCCAATGTTTTAGCGGTTTTGTCGATAATAAGGTCTTTCATTCAGGTTACGTGGCGTTGAATTGAAAATAAAATTAACCATTTAATGCGTAATGAATGTTCATTTAAAATACAATTTGACATACAGTTATCAAAAATTACGGTAATTTACAATATATTGATATTTAAATAATAGCTTATCTGTGACTAAACGCAACATTAGTACTCATTACTTAGGTGAAATCTCTTTTCCCAGATTAATAAATTCCTTTAACCATAGTTAACGATGACTGATCAAAATCGGAGCATGATGGAGTCTGAAATAGCTATGAGAATAGCGCAGAATTTCAGACCTTGTCATCGAAAGAAAATGCCGAAAATTCTATACCGAATGAGCAAAATAATCAGCAAGTTCAAAGATTACAGAACCAATAGCCATGGGAAGTTGAAGGTGATACTGGATGTAATCGAACTATTTGCCGTAATTATATCATTTCCCATCTCCATTGTCATTGTTAAAGGAAATCTTCATCCCTTCATGGCATATCAACATTTCCACTCACATCTCTTTTCAGTGTTTACCTTATTATTTCTTGGTATGTTCTGTCAAGGATCACCGCCATGGCAAAAATTCCGCGAACCCAGCGGTACCTGACGCTTATTTTTCAGTTTATCCGTGTTAACTTCATCATTCTCCTCATTTTATTATTTATTAAAGTGGCATTCAGGCTGACATCCATTCCTCTGGTATTTATTTTTACCTATGTTTCCCTGACTCTTGTCAATACGCTTTTCATTCGCCTGATGGCATATTCATTCCTGAAAGTATACAGGGCAAATGGGTATGATCTTCATCATGTACTGATCTTTGCCGATTCTTTTTCCGATGGTGTTATTGAACGCCTTTTCCATCAAAAGGAATGGGGATTTCAGATCAGGGGTATTATCACGAATTCAAAACTTATCACAGCAAAATTTGGAAAAGATATACCTATTATTCCATGGCCTTCAGATATTAAAGCGATCGTTGATAAAAATGTCATTGATGAAGTATTGTATTGCAGAAGCAATATTGATGATCAGCAGGTCAGAGAAATTTCTGAGATTTGTAATGAAGTCGGCGTGATCTTCCGGTTGCAATCTTCAATTTCACCGCTGAATCCGCTTCATTTCCAGCTTAAAACATTAAAAAACTCGGATCATCTCACCCTTGTCGACATTCCGTCCAATAATCTGTCTCTCCTTTTAAAAACCATCGGGGACATCTATTTTTCTATTACAGCGCTGATCCTCCTTCTACCCGCTATAGTATTTATCGCCCTGCTAATCAGGCTCGATTCAAAGGGCCCTATTTTCTTCAAACAGGAACGAATTGGCCTCAGAGGACGTAAATTCCAGCTCTTCAAGTTCAGAACGATGGTTGTAAATGCTGAAGCCCTCCTTGAAAACCTAAAGGACAAAAATCAGGCTGATGGTCCTGTCTTCAAAATTAAAAAAGATCCCCGGATTACCCGTATCGGAATCATTCTGCGAAAGACAGGTCTGGATGAACTTCCTCAGCTTTACAACGTCATCAGGGGAGAAATGTCATTGATCGGTCCGCAGGCCCCCACTTGAATCGGAAGTCCGGTCGTATGAAAGATGGCAGTTAAGAAGACTTTCGGTTAAACCCGGTATCACTTGTACATGGCAGATCATCCCCAACAGAAATGACGTGAAATTCGAAAAATGGATGAGGATGGACCTGAATTACATCGATAACTGGTCACTTATAAAAGACTTTCAATTGTTGTTTAAAACAATACAGAACAATATTCCTCGCCGGAGGACACTGATTTTTCATCTCCTCTATCATGTATTTTTTTTCTCAGACCTGGGCCGGGATCACCTTCCGGCCCATTTCGTATTCATACTCCAAGCGCTCCCCCTTCCCCAGTATTCACAGTCTTTTTCAGATTTGCTAAGTTAGCGATCTTATTTTTAAAATTTTATTACAGATATCTGTACCAATTGTCGTATTGTGAAGGTTAATTTATTTGGGTCTGTGGGGTTATTGAAGCCCTTTTCTGCTATCCCTGTAAGAGACAATTTCGGTGTCAAAAAAGGTTTCTTCGTGCTGAACTTCTTCCCGGTGTGGTAAGAATCTGCCTACTATGATAATTCACGGCGAGTATTGAACCTAACTTCTAATTTTTTAATGCCGTATGTGACAGCCTTATAGCTTTGGCTCCATCGAAAACAAAATGGACTACCTGATTGCCTTCAAAAATGGATGGGCCATCCTTCATGCCGTCGGCAGACAGGTGCTTCCATTTGCCCGACACTCTTATATCAGCATCTTTGGCACCTGAAGGCTGAATGATTACATTCATTTCCTGACCCTTCAGGTAACCCGAAACAGTGATGCCCTGGGCTGTCCTTATCCCCTTGAACGTCAGTGGGAGACCTTGCCATTCCGGCAGGAGGCAGGCAAACAGGTCGGTATAACCTCTCCAGTCCTGAACAATGGCATCGGTAAAGGTATCGAGGTAAAGGGCCATCATAGGAAAGTAGTAAGATTTATTCATATGCCAACCCGGCCAGAAACTCGACTCATAGAACTGGATCCAGCGTGGATCCGCTCCATGGCATGGCTGAATGCCAAGAAGATCCTTTTTAAGTGCTGCCGGATCTCGCATACGGCATGAAGTCAGGGCAAATTCGCCAATTGTCCATCCCAGCGTCAGTGGTTTCCTGGCATCTTTTGTTAGATCATACCGGTTCCTCCATGCCGTTTCGACGGGACTACCTTCCACTGTGAGATCGGGCATAGGGAGATAAGCCACCGGGTTCAGCTGAACCGGATGTTTCTGGCTGTTAAGGGGACGCTTGTCTCCTTCATAGGTAGCATACCAGCCCTCAGACCGGAGCAGATTATTTCGTGAGTATCCAAAATTACGGATAGATTCTGCCTTTTTTATGAGTGAGGTATCACCGTTATCAAGTTCGTTACATGCCAGTAAATAATTCCGTACTGTATATTCTGCACTGTAGGAAGCACAGAGCAGATTCTTCAGTTTTCCGTCAGTAGAGGAGGCTTCATCCTGGCCACGGCCATGTTCATGGTAGACATCATAGGTACCCTGATCATTCATTACACTGATATTGGCATAAAAACGACAAACTCCTTCCAGAATGGGAAAGTACGTTTCAAGGAATTTCCTGTCACGGCTTATCAGGTAATATTGCCAGACCATTGCAGCCACATAAGCAGGATTATGAAGTTCGTAAGAATCAGCAGCTACCACACCGTTTCGCTCGTAACTGTCCCAGTCGGTAAACGGCGGTGTCCAGGGATAATAAGCCCCTTCCACTCCCATGATCCTTCTGCAATAGGTTTCTACATCCGGAAGGATTTTCAGCCAGTACTCGAAAGCCTTTTCAAAGCGGTCGGTAAGACCCAGACGCGGCAATGTTCTTGCAACATAATATACATCCTGCGGAAAAGTAAACCCCCAGATATTGGAATTCAGTCCAGTCGGTATCATAGGTTTTTCGGGAACAGGCGGAAAATTTGAAATGTCATAATACTTCATTCTTGTCCAGATAGCCTGGGAGATGTTATCGGGTAAATCAACCCACGATTTATCCCAAAGTTTATGCCACACTGAAATGTGCTCATTCAGCAGGTTATCCCAGGATTTGTCAAGGACCTCACGACCAGGGCAATCATCCCTTTTAACAAAGATTCTTACCATGTTTTCTTCGCTTTCAAGCGGGATAATGATCGTATGACCATCCACGATAGGATCGCTATTTGTTTTTACCGTCCAATCTGTCAGGGATATATCAGTCTGTGATCGAATGTTGACTTCATCTTTATTGACATTGAATTGAAGCCTGATTGGATCCACTGGCCATGGAAAATTTTTATTCTGTGAATCCGAGGTCTCACAATTAATCCTGATATTGATTTTCTTGTCTGGCTCATCAGTCTTCCTGAGAATTTTCATCACGAAAAGGTTCGGCGCCGACTGACTTGCAAAAGAAGTTATTTCAACCGGCCCAAAGAGATCATACTTCGTAGTGAGCACACCATCATAAATGTCAAGTACCTGGGAGTAATTTTTACAGTCGACCAGATTAAGGATGCTGTTCCCGTCGGCAAATTCTGCCTGGATAACAGCCAGCGGAAACTGGATTTGCCGTGAGGATACATGCCTGTCGTAATTGCCGACATAGCCGAATGCCGTCCTGCCCTGCGGATAACCATAATCCGGTGTACTCTGGAAGCCCATCTGATCAAAACAACCTCCGACGATACCATTGGAAACCATAAGGGGAACATAGGGGTAACCGGACTGGAATGATGAGAGGTCATAAGTGATGTTTCCACGCCGCGCAGCATGAGCAGCGTTTCCGGCAAATTCATATGCTGCATGTTTTAGGGACGACTCATTCTCAGCACATGATGAAGACAGTAGCAATAAAGCGGAAATTATGAGGGCGCGAAAAATGCTCATTTCTTTTATTTAATTCTATGCCCGATATGTTATAGTCTTCAAACGATGGGATGCAGCGAATTTGCAAGCATTGCAAATCCCTCTGACCTTTCCGGATGATTCATCCAAAAGTTACCGGATTATATTCACTACTGTCCGTAATAAGCATCTTTACCGTGTTTCCTCTCGAAATGCTTATCGAGAAGAAATTTTTCAAGGGAACGGTTATTCCCCAGTGCCATGGTTCTGTAAGCCATTCGTGCAACCTGTTCCAGGACGACTGCATTATGGACTGCATTTTGCGGACTGCTGCCCCAGGAAAAGGGGCCATGCCCGGCTACCAGAACTGCGGGCATCTCGAGCGGATCAATTTCTTTAAATGTCTCAATGATAACCTTTCCTGTATTCAGTTCATAGTCGTTCATGACCTCATCTTTGCGGAGAAAACGGGTACAGGGGATATCGCCATGGAAATAATCGGCATGCGTAGTTCCGAATGCGGGAATAAATCTGCCGGCCTGAGCCCAGGAAGTTGCCCATTCGGAATGAGTGTGCACAATTCCTTTCACTCCGCTGAATTTACGGTATATTTCGAGATGTGAAGGCGTATCACTGGAAGGTTTCAGTCTGCCTTCCACCACATTCCCGTCAAGATCGACTACGACCATCTGTTCGGGCGTCATTTCCTCGTAATTCACACCGGAAGGTTTGATAACTATAAGTTTTCCCGTTGGGTCAATGCCACTGACATTTCCCCATGTGAATATAACCAGGTTAAAATTGACGAGCTCCTTGTTCGCAAGGAAGACCATGTGCTTCAGATCGCTTAACATATCGTGAAAGGTTAGTTGTTAGTGAAATTAGGGACCCTCAAATTTACATGTTGACAACCACATTTCACAGAATATTGCAGCATAAAAATACCGTTGATATGTTTATAGCAAATCAAAAAGATTTACCAGAAGTACGTGTAGAAAGCCACGATAATCCCGATAATGATCAGAGAATTGATCACATCCCATTGATTCCAGCTCGCCCTAGTGATAGCTCGTTGTTCCGGGCTAGCTGAGCCCAGGTATAATCCCTGGATCTTTGCCGGATCCATTCTCTCCGTAAAGAAACTCACGATAATCATCAGGACTATAATAATGGCAAACAGGGCTATCTCATAATGAAGCCAGTTAGGCGCTACGATCAGATCATAGACGAATCCGTCGCCTGTCGAGCTCCCGTAGTAGATCTTCATCCCGAGACGCAGCATACCCAGGATAAAGCCGACCACAAGGCCTGTAAATCCAGCTTTTGGAGTGGTTCTTTTTGAAAGAATACCAAGAAGAAATACCGCAGCAATCCCCGGTGCAAGAAGAGACTGAACATCCTGCAGGTAGGCATACAACACTTTCCCCAATCCCTTCATTACCGGTATCCACAGGATACCCAGGATAACGATTACCACCGTAGCCATCCTGCCAACATTTACATAATGGCGCTCGGTGGCCTCTGGCTTGTATTTCTTATAAAAATCGACAGTGAACAACATCGCTGACGAATTAAATAGCGAGGCGAGGGAACTCATAAGCGCAGCCAGAATGCCTCCGACAACGATTCCTGTGAATCCTTTTGGCAGAAGATCCCTGACCAGGGTTGAAAAAGCAGCATCGTTGGATGCAAGTTCGAGCATAGGTTTATGGGTCATCGGATCGATCTTCTGTGTCAGGGCAAATGCGATCATGCCCGGAATAAGAAAGATGAACACCGGAGTGATCTTCAGGTAACCACCGAAAATTGTCCCCCTTCGTGATTGTTTCTGGTCTCTTCCGGAGAGTACCCGTTGTACAATAAACTGATCGGTACACCAGTACCAGAATCCGATGATAGCCGAACCCAGCAAGACTCCCGTCCACGGAAATTCGGTATCGTGCGGAGATCGGATAAGAGTGGTCATATTGTCGCCGAAGTTATTAACAGGTGCCGCCCGGCATATCTCCATCATCTCTGACCAGCCACCCAGCTTTATCAGCCCGATCACCAAAATAGCAACAGATCCAAATAAAAGGATCGGTGTTTGCAGAACTGAGGTATACAAAACAGCCTTCATTCCACCGAATGTTGTATACAAGCCGGTGATAAGAACAAGTCCCACCGCGCTTACCCAGAAAAAATCTATATTCCAGGCGCCGATCCTTATGGATTCGATGCCGAAGACATCTTTGAAGACCACCCCTCCGGCATAAACGGTAACAGCAACCTTTGTGAGGATATAGCTCACCAGGGAGATGATAGACAGGAAAGATCTGGATTGTGAATTATAGCGTCGTTCAAGGAATTCGGGCATGGTAAAAACGCCGCTCCTGGCATAAAAGGGAACAAAGACCCAGCCTAAAAGCAGGATAAGCCAGCCATGCATCTCCCAGTGCGCCATTGCCATCCCGCTTGAAGCACCGGCACCGGCGAGTCCGACTAGATGTTCAGACCCAATATTCGAGGCAAATATGGAAGCCCCTATGGCAATCCATGTGGCATCGCGGCCGGCAAGAAAATAATCGGAAGTATCCTTGTCTTTCTTTTTAAGTACCCAAAGGATGATGCCAATAAGGCCCAGACAGAACAGGCCCAGAATGATCCAGTCGAGTGTTGTCATTTAGAAAAAGTTTAAGTTAGCCCAGAGGATATAATCCTGATAAATACAGGCATAATTTACTGTGAAAGCATGAAAAAACAAGCGGGGCAAACAATTTAGATTAAATTCAAACTATAAAAGGGAAATCCATTTCATTGATTATTTGCCAGTTGAATACCCTGACATTAGTTATAAGCAGACGATTTGATAGCGGCTGAATATTGAAAAAATGGATTAAGTTTATACATTTGAAAAGGATTTCAGAAACTAACTTACTAACCCTTAAAGAAGCATACCGCATGAACACCTTCAACCTAACCTGGATCGACTATTCGATCATGCTGGTTTATATAGCATTTGTGCTGGGCATTGGCTGGACCCTGAAACGTTACATGAAATCATCGACAGCGTTTCTTGAAGCAGGCCGTTCTATACCGGCATGGATCACGGGGCTGGCATTTATCTCGGCCAATCTCGGTGCACTCGAAGTAATCGGTATGGCCGCTTCCGGTGCCAAATACGGCATGATGACTGTTCATTTTTACTGGATCGGTGCCATTCCTGCCATGATCTTCCTTGGGATCTTCATGATGCCATTTTACTACGGCTCTAAAGCCCGGTCGGTACCGGAATACCTCAAGATGAGGTTCGATGAAAAAACCAGGGGGCTCAATGCTTTCTCCTTCGCCATTATGACAATTTTTGCCTCAGGGATTTCCATGTATGCCCTGGCAATGCTTATGGAAACCCTTCTTGGATGGGACTTTACCCTCAGCCTGATGATCTCAGCCGTTATCGTACTCGTTTATACCTATCTGGGCGGACTTTCCTCCGCCATATATAATGAGGTCCTTCAATTTTTTCTCATCGTCGTCGGCTTTCTGCCCTTAGTGATCATTGGCCTGATCGATATTGGCGGGTGGGACGGTCTGATGGGCAAACTTACCAGCATTGCGGTTGAACACGGACACGATGCGGCTTATTACACCAGTTCCTGGGCACTCACCGGAAAACCTTCATCCAACGCCCTCGGTGTGGATTGGATCGGTGTTTTGATGGGGCTCGGCTTTGTACTCTCATTCGGCTACTGGTGTACGAACTTCCTGGTTGTTCAGAGGGCTATGGCTGCCGACTCCTTATCAGCAGCACGCCGTACTCCACTTATCGGAGCTCTCCCTAAGATGTTCATCCCGATCCTCGTAATTGTCCCGGGTATGATCGCTATCGCTCTTATGAAGGTTGATCCGGGATTTTTACCCACAAAAGTCGGTTCGGGTGATCTCAATTACGACATGGTGATCCCGCAGCTTCTCATGAAGTACTTCCCGACCGGTGTGCTGGGTCTGGGCCTCACCGCCCTCCTGGCTTCATTTATGTCTGGTATGGCAGGAAACGTCTCAGCGTTTAACACCATATTTACTTATGATATTTACCAGAGTTATATCAATCCTTCCAAATCGGATAAACATTATCTGCACGTAGGCCAGCTTACTACGATATTCGGTATCCTGGTCAGTATCCTGGCCGCTTATGTGGCAAGGATGTTCAATAATGTGATGGACTTTCTTCAGCTGATCTTTGCCTTCATCAATGCCCCGCTCTTTGCCACTTTCCTGTTGGGAATGTTCTGGAAAAGGGCAACCGGACATGGCGCATTCTGGGGACTTTTCTCAGGAATCGCGGCGGCCGCCATTCATCACGGGCTTACCCAACCAGCTGGCGCTACCTCGGTGATCAAAGGAGGCTGGCTTGGTTCTGTACTGCACGTTTATCCAAGTGAAATGGCCCAGAACTTCTGGACTGCCATTTATGCCTTTGTCACTGCATTTGTCCTTACAGTTGTTATTTCACTCGTTACAAAACAGTTGAAAACAGATGGTGAACTTAAGGGCCTGGTTTACTCACTCACTCCCAAACCTAAGGACGATTCAAAACACTGGTACCAGAATCCCGTTGTTATGGCTGTCATTGTCGCAGTCATCGCCCTGACCTTAAGCATAATATTCTGGTAACCAACAAAAAAAATAAAAAGCTATGGGCTTAGATATAAAAATCCCTATCGGAATGATGTTCTCGCTTTTTGGTATCCTGCTTACCATTCTAGGTCTGACCACCAACGGCGATGAAATGTATCAGATTTCACTCGGCATCAATATCAATCTGTGGACAGGTATTGGCATGCTGGCCTTCGGTGCCTTTATGCTCCTAACATCCAATCTCATAAAGAAGAGGAAAATCGAGAAAGAATAGGCTGATCGGAATATACATCAAATATTAGATCCCTTTCTTCCGTCGGCTTAAAACCACAATTGATGCTCCTGTAAATACGATACAGGCGCCGATGATACTTAAAAGAGTGAAATTTTCCGGAGCGATCCAGGCTACAGCCATTTCTCCGAGAACAGCCATAGCAATGAAAGTGATCATGGGATTGAGTGTGATGATCACGCTGATCTTGTTGGCTTCAGTAAATTTCAGCGCAAGAGCGAGAGATCCGTATGCCAGAAGTGTGTTAATTCCCAGGAATACCAGCAACAGCCAGTCGCCTGTGCTCAATCCCGCGAATTTACTGAACTCTACAAAGGGTAGGAAAAGCAGGGAACAAAAGCCATAGATCAGTAAATTCATATGATTAGGATTCCACTTTTTTACCAGCGTTTTCTGAAGTACGGAAAAAACAGCCCATGACAAACCGCCCAGAACAACCGACAGGACGCCTCTAATATAATCGGCGCTTTTTATCCCCGGGGTATCGATCTGTTCCGAATAAAATAACCAGAAACCAGTAAGCAGCAACAGAAAACCCAGACCGTGTTTCCACGAAAGCTTTTCTCTGAAAATGAAAATCCCCGCAAAAGCAAGACTTACAGGCCCGGTCTGAATAAATACCTGTGCATTTGAAGGTGTGGTATAACTGAGCCCGGTAATAAAACCCAGGTAATTTAAGCCGAGAAATGTTGCGGCAACAAAAACACGCAACGGTGGCCGGTTGAATACATTTTTTACTGATTTATCGAAGATGAGAAGAAGTAAGGCCAGCAGGATAAAGGCAACGGTAAACCTGAACCAAACTACCGAAACAGGCTTCAGATCATTTAGTGAAACCTTGAGTGCAATAGCCAGGAATCCCCACAAAAGTGCCGTAAATCCGGCATACATCAGTCCTTTCGTGTTATCGTTCATTTTTCAGTATATAAGGAAGACGTCAAAAATAATGTATTTTGATATGGTGGAATGATGAATTCCGGTAAAAATAAATAATTAATTTCCCTGCCTTCATATGCAGTGCATATTCAGGTAAATTGTTACTTTGCATTTCAGGGGGTATTGTACACGATTTGTTCAACCGCCCGTTTAAAAAAAAAATCAAACCATAAGGATCATGAATACTAAATTATTATTTATTTCCATGGTGATCATTTCGTTCACCGTCATCTCTTCCTGTAAACAAGGAAACCCATCTTCTGGTACTGAAGCTAAAGCACCTGAAGACGAATGGGTTGCACTATTCGATGGAAAAACCCTCAACGGCTGGCATTCATTCAATAGCGACACGGTGACAGGATGGGTTGTATCAGACGGAGCCCTGACAGGCCTTGGCGAGGGCAGTGATCTCACCGGCGATCTGTTGACGGATAAGAAATACCGGAATTTTGAACTTAGCCTTGAGTGGAAGATCGCTAAAGGCGGAAACAGTGGAATTATGTTCCACGTCGTGGAAGACGGGAAACACAAAACAACCTACGAAACCGGACCTGAATACCAGCTCATCGACGACGAGAGCTCCCAGGGCAAAATTGAAGAATGGCAGAAAACTGCGGCAAATTATGCCATGCACCTTCCCGAAAACAAGGTATTAAAGCCTGTCGGTGAATATAATACCACACGCATCGTTGTAAACGGTCCGCATGTTGAGCACTGGCTGAATGGAAAAAAAGTTCTTGAGTACGAGATGTGGACCGACGACTGGAATGAGAGGGTGGCAAATGGGAAATGGAAAGATTACCCGGATTACGGAAAAGCCGAAACCGGACATATTGCACTTCAGGACCACGGCAGCAAGATCTGGTTCAAAAATATCATGATCAAAGAATTGTAATATGGTAAAGTGCCTGTCCACATTGATGGTATTACTGACGATTTATTGCCGGGTGTATGGACAGGTAAATGATATATATATACCCCGGGATATCCGTTCCGCTTATGAACAGGGTACCAGATCATATGACGGGAATCCGGGTGCGCACTATTTTCAAAACCGCGCCGACTATAAAATTAAAGCTGAAGTTGACCCTGTCAGCCATGTACTCACAGGTTATGAAAAAATTACTTTTTATAATAACAGTCCCTTTAACCTGAAAGAAATCGGGCTGCGTTTTTACCAGAATATATTCGTAAAAGGTGGCAATCGCGGGAGGACGGTAAATCAGTCAGACCTTACTGATGGCGTTCAACTGACCTCTCTGACCCTCAATGGCAGAGTTGTGAATCTGGAAAATAATCCGCCTGTCATTTACGAATCTCAGACCAATACGTTTTTCCGGATGATGGCAAAATCCGGGACAATAAACACCATCGAGGCTACATGGAAACTTACCTTCCCGCATGAAAAAGAGGAGAGGATGGGGGGCATCGATGAAACCTCCTTCTTTATCTCCTATTGGTTTCCACAGGTGGCCGTATATGACGATATCGACGGCTGGGATACCTTCGATTATAATAACGTGGCAGAGATGTACAATGAATACGGAAATTATGATGTGACGATTACAGTGCCACAACAGTTCGTCGTTTGGGCTGGCGGTGAACTTCAGAACCCTGAGGAAGTGCTGAGTGAAGGCTGTTTAACGCGATATATGACAGCGAAAAACGGGAAAAGGATCGTGCAGATTATCACTAAAAAGGACATAAGAAAGAAGGAGGTTACGCAGGAAGGGAAGCAGGATTGGAAATTTAAGGCATCGGATGTCAGCGACTTTGCCTTCGGAATCAGCGATCATTATCTCTGGGATGCAATAAAAATGGATGCCGGGAATAACCAAAGCGTTTTTGTACAGAGCGCATATTTAGCATCCTCTCCCTATTATGGCCAGGTTGCAGAAATGGCCGCCTATGTGATCAGCCAGCTAAGAGATTCCGTTATAAGAGTGCCCTTCCCCTACCCTTCCATGACCGTCTTTTACGGGAATGACGGCATGGAATTTCCGATGATCGTCAATGATGAGGATCAGGAATCTGAAGCGAGAACATGGTTTCTCACCGCTCATGAGATCTCACACACCTACCTGCCTTTCCTTGTAGGGATAAACCAGAGAAGGTACGGTTGGATGGATGAAGGGATGACTACTGTCTTTGGCCAGGATATTCATTCCAGAAAAACCTCACTCTATGATCTTCGTCAGATGTACCTTTACATGTACCCCCAGATCGCCGGAACGCAGGAGGATGTGCCGCAGATCGTGAATTCATCGTACCTGTCCAATATCATTTTCCAGCAACACGAGTATATGCGTCCAAGTATGGCTTTCTGGACCCTCCGGGATATCCTCGGCAAAGAAACGTTCATGAAATGTCTTGGAGGTTTTATTGAACGCTGGGCAGGGAAACATCCGACTCCATACGATATGTTTTTTACTTTTAATGACATCAGCGGGGAGAATCTCAACTGGTTCTGGCAGCCGTGGTTCCTCGACTTCGATTATCCTGATCTAGGTATCAGCAGCGTTGACAATTCAGGCAGCGATAACAGGATACTTCTTGAAAATAAGGGAGGCATGCCCTTCCCCTCAAACCTTGAGGTAAGGTTTACCGACGGCACCTCCCGTAACATTTTCATCGATGCCCGGGTTTGGCAACAAAATAAGATGCATATTGTAAGTGTTGCCAAAAACAAAAATATATCCGGTCTTGTTCTTCACACTGAAGGTTACCCTGACTGTGATGCCGGAAATAATAAATATCCCCCGCCGCGAGAATAATGGGAAACCAATACTATTTACCCGATTATAAGTGGCCATGAAAGTAGCGATTTTCAGCACTAAGACGTACGATCAGGAATATTTTGACCGGTTAAACAAGGAATGGGCTCATGAACTGACCTTTTATGACGTCTCCCTCAAGTCGTCCACTGCAAAACTCGCAGCAGGCTTTGATGTAGTTTGTGCATTTGTCAATGACAGGATAAATCATGATACTATCCAGGAACTTGCGGCCCATAATGTTGGTCTGATTGCATTGCGCTGTGCAGGTTTTAACCAGGTTGACCTGGAAGCCGCTGAAAAGTTCGGAATAAAGATCATGCGGGTACCGGCGTACTCCCCCCATGCTGTCGCCGAACATGCCGTGGCGCTTATTCTCAGTCTTAACCGTAAAATTCATAAGGCATTTAACCGTGTCAGGGACAATAATTTTAGTCTCGAACGCCTGGTAGGCTTTGATGTATATGGCAAAACAGTCGGCGTAGTTGGAACTGGCAATATAGGCCGGGTATTCGGAAAGATCATGACCGGTTTCGGCTGCCGTGTCATTGCCTATGATGTTCATAAAAGTGCGGAAGCAGACAACAACGGGATCATTTACACCGATCTTACAACGGTATTCAAGGAATCAGACATAATCTCACTTCATTGCCCTCTTACCCCGTCAACCTACCAGCTGATCAACAAACATACCCTTAATATGATGAAGAAGGGCGTAATGCTCATCAATACCAGCCGGGGAAAACTTATTAACACCGCTGATGTGATTGAATCCTTAAAGGAAAGACATCTCGGCTATCTTGGTATCGATGTGTATGCTGAAGAAGAAAAAATATTTTTCAAAGACCTTTCTGAGAGAATCATTGATGATGAGATGATCACCAGATTAAGCACCTTTCCGAATGTCCTGATGACAGCACACCAGGGTTTCCTGACCCATGAAGCACTGGAAGGCATCACCAGGACGACGCTTCAGAACATTTCAGACTACGCAGCTGGTAAAACAAATCAGAATGAGGTAACCCTGGAAAAAATCGATCCCAAATGACCGACCAACAGCTTCAACGATGTGGATGGAGTACGAAAGATCCGCTCTACATCAGTTATCATGATAATGAGTGGGGCGTACCAGTACATGATGAAACACGGCATTTTGAATTTTTACTCCTCGAATCAGCCCAGGCCGGACTATCATGGATCACCGTCCTTCGAAAACGAGAAAACTACAGGATTGCTTTCGATGGTTTCGACCCGGAGAAAATTGCCCGCTACGATAGCAGAAAAATAGAAGAGCTTCTGGAAAATGCAGGCATCATCAGGAACAGGCTTAAAATTAAAGCAGCCATCAATAATGCCGGAAAATTCCTGGAAGTAAGCAACGAATATGGTAGTTTCGATAAATTCATATGGCAGTTCGTTGATGGCAAGCCGATTGTCAACAGTTTTCTTGACCTGAGTGAAATCCCGGCAAGCACAAGCCTTTCTGACAAAATCTCAAAGGAAATGAAAAAGAGAGGCTTCACCTTCGTTGGAACAACCATCATATATGCCCATATGCAGGCTATCGGAATGGTCAACGACCACGTGACCACTTGTTTCCGACACGGGGAACTTGCACATCATGCAGGGGAAGAATAACCGTTTCGTCTTTTGATCAATTCCTGGGATTCAGACTTAATCAAATAGCTCGTCATCCCTTATCAGCATCAGGATTGACATGTGCGGCAGGATGAGATACTTTTCGCTGTTAAATTCTATCTCCCATCCGTTGTTCTGCATATAGACTACGAGATCTCCGGCTTTTGGCTGAAGTGGTACATATCTAACATTTTCTCCAGTCGATTTCCAGGGTTCCTCGCTTTCACTTATTACCGGAATGGGGTAGCCCGGACCGACTTTCAAAACATAACCACTGTGGAGCTTTTCATTCTCTGTGACATTCGGGGGGAGATAAAGCCCCGATTTTGTCCTGTTTTGAGCACTTTTAGGTTTGATAAGCACGCGGTCACCAACGAGGATAAACTTGTCCAGGTCTTTTTCATCGATGTTAAGAATCATAAATCCGGAGTTTAGACAAGCAGTTATTCAAAAATCCTGCTGTTATGCAAATATGCCTGTTTTTTTACTAATCATGGCAGCTGTTGTCATAAAAACAACAATTCTTTCAGACTTAAGTTGATGATTTTCCGTGAATGTGACATTTTTTCTCAAAGGACTAAATATCGTTTCCAGTGATTCTTAGTGTTCTCATTCAGGGGATTACAAAATTCATAAACTTTAAAGCCGGGATTTTATATATTCTGATTAAAGTATATTAATTTTAGCAATGCATCGCAGACACTTACCAAGATACTGAATTATTTACAGCTATGATTTACCGGTTCTGGCTTTTCCTTTCACTGCTAATCTACCCAGTTTTTTCAGTTGTCGCTCAGAATGATACGATCCGCAGGCCAAGGATCGGGCTCATCCTTAGCGGGGGAAGTGCAAAAGGATTGGCCCATATCGGTGTTCTGAAAGTCCTGGAGGAAGCAGGCATCCGTCCTGATTATATTGGTGGAGCAAGTATGGGTGCTATCGTCGGTGGTTTATACGCCATTGGGTATTCTGCCGATTCTCTTGAGAAAATTGTAAAGCAGGCCAACTGGTCATACCTTCTTAGCGATGAAACCCCAAGACGTACACTTACCCTGGAGGAAAAAGACGATATGGACCGTTTTGTCATCTCCTTTCCAATCAAAGAGAACAAGATCAAGATTCCCACAGGTGTCATCAACGGAGAGAATATCGAGGAGATGCTGAACACCCTGTGTGTACCAGCCTACGATATCCGGGATTTCAACCGTTTCCCAATTCCCTTTATGTGCGTAGCCACAGATATTGAGACAGGGAAAGAAGTCGATTTCACCTCAGGATACCTGCCTCAGATTTTAAGGGCAAGCATGTCTATTCCAAGCATTTTCAATCCGCTGGAAATTGATAATGTCCTGCTTGTCGACGGTGGTCTTGTAAACAACTTTCCTGTTGCCAGGGTGAAGGACATGGGAGCTGACATACTCATTGGGGTCAATGTTGGTTTTCAGTATTACAAGAAGAATCAGCTCACTTCCATTTTCCGGATTATCGAGCAATCGGTATTTTTCTACGGTGAAAAGTTGAACCGGGAAAATATGGCACTCTGCGATATCCTCATCGAGCCGGAACTTGAAGGGTATAATTCAACGAGTTTCAATTCCGCCGACAGCATTATCAGTAGGGGAGAAAATGCAGCGCGTCTTTATCTTCCACAGTTCCTGGCACTGGCCGATTCATTGAGAAAAATATGTCCGGACTATGGCCCCCACCAGGAACTCCCGGCCAAGGATTCTTTATTCCTGATGGAGATCCGGGTCAGGGGCCTGAATAAGGTATCAGGTAAGCTCCTGAGTGGTAAGCTTGAACTGGAAGTCCTGAAAAAAGTAACTCCCCAACAGATCGCAGATGCCATCAGGCGTGTATATGCCAGTCAGTATTTTGATAAAGTTGATTATGAAATCCAGGCGATGGACAGAGGCACAAGACTGATTATCAATGTTAAAGAAGCCAAGGGAGGTCAGTTCAGGGTGGGCCTGCATTACGATACAAACTATAAATCGGCCATCCTCCTGAATACCACATTCCGAAATCTACTATTCGACGGTTCAAAGCTTTCTTTAAGCACTGCATTGGGTGAAAATCCCTTCATTGAAGCATCTTTTTTCAAAAACAACGGTTGGAAGCCAGGGTTCGGTATCGACTTTAACTCAATGAGATCAAATGTATACAGGTACGAGAATGGCCACAAGATCTCTTCCTTCGTTTATACAGAAACAGCGACCCGGTTATTTACAAAATCGATCTTCAATAATTCATATGCCCTGGGTGCAGGGATTGAGCATCAGGCATCGAAGATAAAATCCGAAATCAATCCAATTCCCGATATTCCGGGAAATACGTTGAATTATTTTAACTATGTTGGATTCCTCGAAATGGATACCTATGACGACGCTTTTTACCCGAAAAAAGGGACTCAGCTGCATTCCGAGTTTAAGCTTGTCACAAGGAGGAATACTGACCCGATGGCATTTTTCGTCATACGTTTTAACCAGACATGTAAAATCAGCGACCGCTTCACTTACATCAATCACATCTACGGTGGTTCCGCGGACGGAAATACGATTCCCGAGCAGTACAAATTTTATGCGGGGGGGCTGAACCCTTCCCGGTATAATGGGCTTGTGCCTTTCGTCGGGTTGAATTATATGGAAGAAGTGGGCAATGCTGCCCTGGTTTTAGCTGGAGATATCCAGTGTGAAGTATTTCCTGACATATATCTTATCCTAAAAGGGAATGCAGGAAATGTCCGGGAAGGTTTCAATGACCTGTTCACTACCGACCATGTACTCGGAGGATACGGCTTGACCGCAGGATATAATAGCTACATTGGTCCGGTTGAAGTAAGTGTTATGAGGTCGGCAAATCGTGGAGGGTTGTTGGGATTCTTGAATATAGGTTTTTGGTTTTAACAAGTTTTAGCGTTTCAAAAAGGTATATTTTTGGAGGGATATAGTTTCTCCCATGTTTTTAGCATACCTGGATTGAAATTTACTAAAAGGATAAACTTGCTGAAATCCTTGAGCCGGTTCCGGGATATCCTTCTTTTCAGGGCAACCGTTCTGAAAGGCTTATCATTGATGGCAACACTACTTATGATCTTAAAAATGAACATCCGTGAGTCAGAAAAAAATGGACGCTGAAGTGGAATCCTACCACGGCAGATATGGAATTTTGACGGATGCCGGCTGATGTTCGCAAGTCTCTGAGATATAGAAAATCATACCTATTCTCTTGTAAAGGAGCGTCCCGGACTTTTTAATGATGATGCTGCACAAAATTTTATGGGTTGTTACCTTGCCTATCTTGAGCTGAAAGGATATAAAGATCTGCTCTCCGTCCTACAATTTAATAAATTTCAGAATGTAGGATTTGCCGGGATAGTTTAGTCTGATGAAATAAACCCCCTGATCGAGATTCTGAAGTGAAAAAGCGGTAACGTGATTCACCATTCCGGGATCTTCCAGTTTCAATCTTATTTTTCCTGTCATATCATAGATGGTGACCAGGGATGGTGCCTCTGAGCTTGGTGAGTTAAGATAAAGAACATCCGCCGCAGGATTAGGATAAATCTCAGGATCGCTTTTCGCGTTGACCGGCGGAACAGAAGCTGTCTCGCTTACAGTTATCTTACCTTTCATGCCCTTTGAGATATGGGGTGTGCAGATAAAATAAATAATACCGGTTTCTATGGGGATAAAAATGCCCTGACCTGAGGTGATGTCAAATCCACCTTCCAGCGGTGTTGAACCATTGGCATTCCAGGTTGCTTCACTGACCTGTGTTGCCGTATGAATTGTCCCGATATTGAAAATTACAGTATCTCCTACAAATACATTAAGATCGGAGGGGTTGAATTCATACCCGTCTGCGGTGACCGAATAAGCTTCCTGCGCCCGGAGAGCGGGAAAAATCATCATTATCAAGACAAGGGGTAGAAGTTTTTTCATGCCACCTTTTTATAAATAACAATTTGGAAATTAAAAGGTTGTTGTGTACTGACTATATATTAACGTGTTCCTGACCGATGTTCCCGGCTGGCACTAGGGGGCATTGAAAAGTTTAGTACATTTGCTAAAACATCATATATTATGAGACGATCAATTATTATTTTCCTCTTCCTGATGATTTCCGGCCAGATTATCACTGCGCAGGTTGTAAAAATGCCGGATACTGACTCAGCCAGGGTGGCTGAACAAAGGAAAAAAGAGTTCAATCAATGGCTACAGGCAAAAGATGACTGGGCAAACCTGTCCAGATATCAAAATGCAAATATGGACCTGAAAAATATGGGAAAGGTAGATAACCGAGTGGTATTCATGGGAAATTCCATCACCGATGCATGGATAAAGTGGTCACCTGAATTCTTCGAAGGCAAAGACTTTATTGACAGGGGTATCAGCGGACAGACCACACCGCAGATGCTGATCCGATTCCGTCCAGATGTCATCGATCTTCAGCCTGAACTGGTGCTTATCCTTGCCGGCACAAACGACATTGCAGGAAATACAGGTCCTTCCACACCAGAGATGATACAGGGTAACATTGCCTCAATGGCTGAACTGGCGAAGTCAAATGATATCAAGGTTATCCTTTGCTCAGTGCTTCCAGTTTACGATTATCCCTGGCGACCAGGCCTTGAACCGGCGGAAAAAATCATTGCGCTGAACGAATGGATAAAGAAATATGCCCGTAAAAATAAATTTACCTATCTCGACTATTATTCATCGCTCGTTGATGACCGGGGAGGTATGAAAGCTGAATATTCCCATGACGGTGTCCATCCCAACAAAGAAGGATATAAGATCATGGAAGAACTGGCGCAGAAAACAATAGACAAAGTGTTAAAAAAGTAAACTTCACCAGGAACTGGCAGGAGCAATGCTCATATACGTCGACAGGGAAAAAGTTTATCTACCCTCATCGGCTTTTCTCACCTTCTGGTGCTTGGTTGCCGCATCGATCATCTTTGTCCAGCTTATCTGCGTATTGTTGCCAAGTGATTCATATACAAAGCCTTTATTAGTTTTTACGATCCTGCATCGACCAAGGTCATACCTCAGGGATTCAACAATATCTCCTTCACGAAGGGGGTTACCATTGATGTCGGCGAAGATCAGTTCCTCACCGGAGCCTGATTTTTTTCTGAAAATACTGAACATAACCTGCAGTTTTAATCAAAGATAGGTAATCCACCCTAAATATCGAGTACTTCTTTCAGCCTGGAAAGACCTGATCGGCTGACCGGTATATTTCTTCCGTCAGTGAGGATAAGAATACCGGCCGATTTCTCGTAAGGCTCTATCTTTCTGATCTGATCGATCCTAACCATATAAGATCGGTGAACACGTAAAAACTTTGATACGTCGAGGTGATCCTCAAAATATCTCATCGTCTTTTGTTTCAGAAATTTCTCACCGCTGAGATGGATCATCACATAATCATCCTGCGCTTCGAGACAGACGATCTGGTCTACCGGGATAACTTTAATGCCACCCCTGTTTTTGACAACAATACGATTAAGCGTTTCAGGTTTCTCCGCAAAATGTTTCTCAAGCTTCTTATTGTCGGCCACATTTACCCCGCTTTCAAGCCTGTCAATAGCTTTTGATACAGCTTCATCAAAACGGTCTTCCCCAAAAGGCTTAAGCAGGTAATCAATCGCATTTTCTTCAAAAGCCCTGATTGCATACTGATCAAACGCCGTAGTGAAAATAATCTCCGGCCTGTTATCCATCAATTCGAGCATTTCAAATCCCGTGAGTTTTGGCATTTGAATATCGAGAAATACGAGGTGTGGCTCAATTTCATTTATTGCTTTCAGTCCGGTAAACCCATCAGCATATTCACCCGCTATTTCAATATCTGTATGCCTAACAAGATATTCTTTAATGATTTCCCGGGCGTAGGCTTCATCATCAATTATTATGGCTTTCCACATGATTTAAGTAAATTAAAATTATATCAGCTTTGAGGGCTCTGGGGCACGACCAGCCGGACCGTAAATTTGGACTGTTCTTTCACGAATGACAACAAGTCATCCCTGCCGTATAGCAATCGCAATCGTTCCTTGATGTTGGTCAGTCCGATGCCCGCCCCTTTCCTGGGAGTGGCTTGGGGATCGAAATCATTGACAACAATGATTTCAATGGATGTCCGTGTTCCGGTAACGCTGAGATGAATAGAGATCGGATCCGTGCTTTCATATACTCCATGCTTGACAGCATTTTCAAGGAGCGGCTGAAGGATCATATTCGGAATGGATGAATCCAGTAAGGTTTCATCACAGGTATTCTCATACAGCAACTTGTCACCAAACCTGATCCTTTCAATATCCAGATAACGCTTCATATTTTCAAGTTCAACCTTCAGTGTGGTTGTCTCAACATCGCCTGAACGAAGGGAGTACCTCAGAAAATCGGATAATTTTATGATCATTTCCCTTGCCTTACCAGGATTTCTCATGGTAAGGAGGCTGATTGAATTGAGTGAGTTAAAGAGGAAGTGAGGATTTATCTGTGCTTTCAACGCATTCAATTCAGCATCCCTGACAAGGGATCTCAGACTTGCCTCATCGGACAGTTTTTGATTCAGGTTAACACTGTATACCATGAGAGAATACACCAATACCAGAACGATATAAAACAGTACGTCGGTCACGATCCTGTATGGGAGAGAACGATTAAGGAAATCGATGAAAAGATCATCTGACGCGAAGATATTATGCAAAAGCAGATATGCCGATCCCACCCATATGAAGACAGTGAAAAGTCCGGTTGCTGTTATATTGATCAGCGGGCTTACAACATTTGCCATACTTACTGGATTAAAGCGTACCGGGTACCAAACAGCAAGACCGATGACAGCATGGATCACCCCTGAGGTGAGTGAATCAACAAATGCATATGAAGTGTCGATATAAAAAAAATAATGCTCAATGCTCACCTGGAGGCCGACAATGACCATCCAGATGAGCAAATAAGCCAGAAAATAGACTCGTTTGGTAATGATAGGATTCAACATAACAATTAGTAGCTGGTAATTTCACCTCCACCAAACAAGGCAATACCCTTAATGATAAGCTTTTGTTCCGACATGACATCGTTAACTACCCGCTTATCGTTATAGCCACCAAAGATCGCAACAATCTCAATCTTAACTTCCCAGTCGGAAGGGACAATAAGCTTGCTTCCCCCAAAAACATTGATCATTTCAAGAATATTTGTTTCATGTGACAGGGTGGATTTACGCAGGTCATATTTACCACCTCCAAAAATAGAAATCACGCTTCCACCCCGGAAAGACTTTGTCGTAACAACACGGTCATGACCACCAAAAATATTCACGTCATCCAGAAGATCATCATCGGTGCCTTCAATGGTAAGATGTCTCCGGTACCGGAAAGTGGTGCCGAAAAGAACTGCAACACCAATAAAGATGATCATGATTGGCCAGAAAAGTCTGCGCCATTCATAGGGCACATCAAAAACTTCAGGGATCATAAAGAAAATGCCAATGCCAACAAGGATATAACCCGTCGCTTTATTATCCCTTCTCGACATAAAAATGATTCCGATCAGGATGAGCAGTCCCTGCCAGGTGAAAAAGATATCCCTCAGATTCCCGGGGACAAGATTAAACTGGTTTCCAACAAGTACCAAACCCACCAGGATCAGTACAATTCCAAGCAATGCTTTGTTGCTGCGTTTTTCACGATGTTGTTCCATAATAATGTTCATTTTTGAATTCCTCCGTTACGTTTGATTTGATTTGATATATCAAAAGTAACGCTGAACAGCGTGTTGTGAAAACAGTATTCGGTGAACGGTATCTATTTACCGGTAAATGGTGGTTTTAATCGGTAAACAGTCCGCTTTCCAGTTCCTACTCTACCGTAAAATCAAGAGGGATACCGAGTTGTTCGTAAAGACGTTTGCGTGCAGCCTTATCAACTGAAAGAACTTCAAGTGCAGCTTTGGCCACCTCAACAGCATGCTGTCGTGGAACAACAATTACGCCATCCCCGTCAGCAACGATAACATCGCCAGGGTTGATCAGAACACCTCCGATCACCACCGGTTTATTGATCGATTCCAGCTCATTCCTGCCGGGACGTATGCCTCTTCCCCGATTTGCAATATCCAGGTAAACAGGAATTTGTTCTTTGATGATCTCATCTGTATCCCGGATTCCACCGTTTGACACGATGCCGACTGCACCTTTTTTCTTCCAGATGAGGGAATTGTTGGAACCGACTGTACCCACGTCATTGTGTCCTGCATTATCAATTACAATAACATTCCCAGGTGCGATGGAATCGATAAAGGGCTCTGCCGAAAGGTGACTGTACCACTGATCTCTCCAATTTTCATACTCCTTGCCTCTCAGGTTGCTCGGAAACTCACGGTTAGTGGGAACATATCTCACCGTTAAAGCGATGCCTCTGAAAACATGGTCGAAGTTCTCGATGTTTTTCCACAATGCTTCGATCGACTGGTCCAGGAGACCCTGATCATGCAGACCGATGTAATCCATACCGTCGGAGACATCTGCAACGCGAAGATCCTTATAGAGTTTGAGAATATTCTGGTCAGAAAGATCCTGGGCCGTTACAACCACGGTAAAGGAACACAGGACCATAGCCTGAATGAAACTTACCATTCTTTTCATTGGATGAGTTTTAGTTGATTTGGTATATATATTAGTGATCATCATAACCTTTTTCACCTCCATACCGGCTCCTGGGAGCGGAGGGCAAACTACGGAGTGTAATGATAACTTGTGGATGACGACCTACTTATCATCGGCATAGTATCTGCCAAGGTATCCGATAATCGTTTTTCTCAATTCCTGCAGGTCCACAGCCCCGGCATGTTTGTATATCACTTCTCCCCCGGGTTTAATGACCAGTGTATAGGGAAGGGTACCCTGCCACTCTTCGTCAATCGCGTCGATCATTGCATAGTTATCATCCGTTGCAAAAATATAGTTCGCATTTGATGCATGCTTTTCTTCCAGAAAATCCTGGACTTTTTCTTTACGATCGGGTTTATCGGCACTTATACTCACAAATTCGAAATCTCTGCCCCGGTACATCCGGAAGGTACTGACCAGTTCAGGGAACTCTATGACACATGGGCCGCACCATGTAGCCCAGACATTCACCAGGCGAAGATTATCCGACTCATTTGCAATGATTTTTTTTATTTCATTCAGGTCCGCGGATTGAACACTTACCGGTTCTTTAGCCCAGTCTTCTATCAGTTTTTTGGTCCATTCATCCTTCCATGCCCACTTGATAGAGCATCCGAAGGTTTTTGTGGTCTTAACGGTAACTTCTTTTCCTGCAAGCATTTCATTAAGGGCGTTTCGCAGATCTGTTGTCTTAGCATCAACATATGGATTTTCGGTATCATCGATTCTGCCTCTGTATTGAAGTAAGCGTTCTTTGTCGAACACGAAAGCATGCGGTGTAGCCTGTGGACCATAATTCATTGATACTTCTTCATCATTTCCGTCGTACAGGTATGGAAAATTGAACGATTTGTCCTTTGCCCTGATTTTCATGTTTTCAAAACTATCGTCAAGATCTGAATAACCAATTTCGGCGAGGCTTAACGCTGCATCATCATTCGGATTGATGGCAACCACCTGAACACCGCTGGCATGATAGTCTGAGGTCAGTTTAATTATCTTATCCTCGTAGGCCTGGGCAGTCGGGCAATGATTGCATGTGAAAATTACGACCAGTATGTTCGCGTCATCATAATCATTAAGCGTATGATAGTTACCATCAACGCCCTGGAGATTGAAAAACGGTGCCTTCACCCCTATTTCAAGTGGTTTAATTTCCGGATGCTCATCCTGAGCCGATGCCGGAGAAAAGGATGATATCAGCAAAAAGATCGCTGCTGAAATGGCGGTCAGAATTCTTCTCATGGTCAAGGTTTTTTTGTAAATATAAGGATACAAATCAAAAAAATGAACTCTGCACAGGCAGTCAGGGATCGAATAGTCTGTCCAGCTGTGCAGAAATGATTATTTTAGCCTTCTCTATTCATCATCAAAAAAAGTTATTATGTACAGGATCTTCACTATTTCCATATTTTTTCTGGTGACCAGCCTGCTTGTTTCCGGGCAGGAAAGCCGACGTGTCTATTTATCAGGAACCGGGAGTGATCAGACTGTCGATTGGGATTTTTACTGCACCGGCGGGCAGAACAGCGGAAAATGGACAACCATCCCGGTACCTTCAAACTGGGAATTGCAGGGTTTCGGAACCTATAATTACGGCCATGATCAAAACAAAGGAGATGAAAAGGGCCTGTACAGACATACTTTCTTCGTGCCGTCCAACTGGAAAAACATGATCACCGAATTGGTGTTTGAAGGCTCCATGACAGATACGGAAGTGAAAATCAACGGGAGGTCAGCCGGTCCGGTCCACCAGGGTGCTTTTTATCGCTTCTCATACGATATCACAGGACTCATAAAGCCAGGAAAAGATAACCTGCTGGAGGTTACCGTCAGCAAAATGTCATCGGATGCATCGGTTAATTCGGCTGAACGGGATGCCGACTACTGGGTGTTTGGCGGCATTTTCCGTCCTGTGTACTTACGGGTTTCACCGGTTGAGCATATAGACAGGATAGCGGTAAACGCTAAGGCTGACGGCAGCTTCGTGGCTGAAATTCATGTCGTTAATCTGCGGGATGCTGATAGCATCAAGGTAAATATCACGCCTTTGACCATCGCCGGTAAAAGCCATACAACATCTATGGCGGTGGATAAAAAAGCCGGCGTTCAGACAGTGAAAACCAGCATTATTAAGCCGGAACTCTGGAGTCCGGAATTTCCGAACCTCTACACGGTAAAAATTGATCTGATCGATGGTAAACACATCATTCACAGTCTTAGTGAACGCTTTGGATTCAGGACCGTAGAGGTGAAAGAGAGGGATGGGATTTATCTTAACGGACAGAAGATCATGTTCAGAGGCGTTTGTCGTCATTCCTTCTGGCCAACAACGGGCAGGGCGCTGAACAAGACACTCAGCATTGAGGATGTGGAATTGATGAAGGATATGAATATGAATGCCGTGAGAATGTCGCACTACCCCCCTGATGTCCACTTCCTGGATGCCTGCGATTCAATCGGATTATTTGTTCTGGACGAACTGGCGGGCTGGCAGAAACCACCGTACAATACAGACATTGGTAAGAAGCTGGTCAGGGAAATGGTAAACAGGGATGTGAATCATCCCTGCATCGTACTGTGGGATAACGGTAATGAAAATGGCTGGAATGATGATCTCAACGATGAATTTGCGAAGTATGATCCCCAAAACCGCAAGATTGTTCATCCACGGGAAATATTCGATGGGTTGAATACCGAACATTACATCAACTGGAATTACGGGCAGAATGTCGATTTTAACGGTCGTGATATCTTTTTCCCCACAGAATTTCTACACGGTTTGTATGATGGCGGACATGGTGCCGGACTGGATGATTACTGGAACCTGATGCTTGACCGCCCTCTCTCGGCCGGGGGCTTTCTCTGGGATTTTTCGGACGAAGGGGTTGTACGTACCGATGAAGACGGACGGATAGATACAAGAACTAATAATGCAGCCGACGGCATCCTCGGACCTTACCGGGAGAAAGAAGGCAGTTTCTGGTCTATCAGGGAGATTTGGAGCCCCGTGCATGTTGACATGGAAAATCTGCCTCCTGCATTCAACGGTTATCTGAATGTTGAAAATCGCTTTTTCTTTACAAACCTCGACCAGTGCCATTTCAGCCTCAGCCTGGTTTCCTGTCCATGGTTTGATACTGAGAAGACCGGGATAAGCTATTCCATCACCTCCCCGCATACCGCGGCCGGGATGAGAGGAATCGTTGACCTTACCCTGCCTGAAAACTGGCGGGACTTTGATATCCTTAAACTTTCCGCCGTTGATCCGCACGGGCGTAGTATCATGGACTGGTCATGGCCGGTTCAGTCTCCCAAGGATGAAGCCTGGAAGATCGTAAGTAATTCAGCTGGTTTCGCAGCTACAGTTGAAGAAAATGAAGCCCAGATCATCCTGAAAGAAGGAAATATCAGGTATTTCATCAACAAGGCCGGCGGACTTCTTGATTCGGTTATGGTAAAAGAAGCAGTCGTACCCTTTGGTAACGGTCCTGTTCTGGCTCATGAGGATGTTGGATTTGATACGATCTCCTGGCATCAGGAGAAGGATCGGATCGTTATTGATGTCCGTTACAATAAGGGGCACTTGAGTTTCAGATGGGCACTCAGACCTGGAGGCTGGCTGCAGCTCGACTACCGTTATTATATGAAAGGTGAATATCCGTTTGCAGGCATTGATTTTTCATTCCCTGAATCAGAGTTAAAAGCTGTCCGGTATCTTGGTGACGGGCCTTATCGTGTATGGAAAAACAGGATGAAGGGTCCACAGTTTGGTATGTGGGATAAAAACTATAACAATACAGTGACCGGTGAATCGTGGGATTATCCTGAATTCAAGGGGTTTTACTCGAGAATGTACCGGGCGAAGTTCATTACCCGGGGACAGCCATTTTATGTAGTTTCATCTACAGAGGACCTCTTTCTGAGGCTTTTCACACCGCAACCCCCTGCCGGTGCATATAATGGCCATACTTCACCGCCTTTCCCCGGCGGAGACATTTCTTTTCTCTCAGCGGTAAGCCCGATAGGAACCAAGTTTACTCCGGCTGAAAAGACCGGTCCCCAGGGGGCTCTGAATGTATTCAGCCCCCATAGCCTGCCACCTTATCGTGAGGGCACGCTGTATTTTTATTTTGGTGAAAAGTAATATGGAAGTCATTCAGAAAACCGATATCGAACAGTCAAAACAACTTTTGGCTATGGCTCGTGAGCTGGGACTTGGTGAATGTGATCCGGAAAAGATTGACCTGAGATCGGTGGTGGCAGGGTAAACAATCCTGCACTAAATTATCGTTATGCCAGTTTAACTTTACTATGCATCGTTACGTGAAACATCTTTTGATCATCTTTATAGTACTGCTCTTTTTAATGAAGGTATCAGGGCAGGACAGCCTCGTATTTAACGGGGGCGGCCTCGATAATGTAACCATCCGGTCACAGAAATATTTTACTGGCAACACCCTCTGGAGCCATATTGACGGAGCTGCCAATCTTTTCATCGAGTATGGATTTCAGGATCTGAGGTATTACCAGGTTGCATCGGGCGATATCAGGCTTGAGATTGAGATCTATCGCTTTGAAAATCCATACGAGGCCCTTGGACTGTACAGTGTAAAAAAGTACGGCTGTTTCTCCCGGGATAGTACCCTGAATCAGATGTTCTGTCAGACCCACTATGCCCTTACTTTTCCTGTTTCCGATTATTACGTCACCATAGCCGGTGAGCGCGGTTCCACAGAAGAACAATTGCTTGTACGCCGGATTGCAGATCTGCTTTATGCCAAACCTGAAAATAAAGGGCTGACCCTGCAGGACATATACCCGTCTGAAACCGGTGATTTCAGTTTCACGGATTTCAGGATCATCATGGGTCCGCTGGGCTTCCAGAATGGTTTGCCCGATTGGTCGTACCGCTTCGGGGACTATTCCGGTTATATTTGTATATGGTATAACGTGAGTTTTGAAGGGAAAGACATCGGGGTATTTATCTTTAATTTCAAAAGTCAGTCACATCTTGAGAGGATGCTGACCGAGAACGGGTGGCAACTTAAGGATGATGAACTCACAATTAAAGGTTTGAAGAACTGGTTGATCTCGAGGAAGGGGGACGTTATTATGATATTTACCGGAGAAGTTGCACCTGATGTTCTTAGGGCGTTGAAAACCCTTGAACAGTAACAAATCTTTACAATATATAGAATAGCCAAAATTTCAATTGTGCCGAATGTGGAAACAATAACAATCGTGGTTCCGGATTATCCTGCCCTGAACATGTATTTTAATGGAAATACCTCCCCTGAACCAATGTGCTCCAATTCCAATCCCAATAATTTAAATATCAGTGTTTATTCAGGATCACCTACCTACCATCAGTCCTGTATTCGTGGTAAACAATTTGATTGCAATGGCAAGAAGGATAATGCCAAAGAATTTTCTTACAATATGGAGTCCGCCGGGGCCGAGTACACGTTCGAAAACATCCGTAAGCCGAAGGACGAGGTACACAAAGATCATATTCAAAATGAGGGCTATGAGAATATTGATCATCTGGTATTCTGCCCTGAGTGACAACAGTGTTGTGATAGAACCTGCTCCGGCTATCAGGGGAAAAGCCAGCGGAACGATTGAAACACTGTCGCCTACCGCCTCATGTTTGAAGAGCTCTATGCCCAGCACCATCTCGATACCGAGGAGAAAGATCACAATGGACCCGGCAATAGCAAAGGATGAGATATCAACGCCAAACAGTCCGAGAAGAGGCTGACCGATAAAGAGGAAACCGAGCATTATTCCTAATGCAACCAGGGTTACTTTCCGGGAATTAATTTCACCCGTCTTTTTCTTCAGGTCGAGAATGATAGGAATGGATCCAAGGATGTCGATGATGGCAAACAAGACCATGAAAGAGGCCAGTATCTCTACAAAATTGATTTTCATTATATTAAATTTTGCGCAAAAATACATAATTTATAAGGATGCGCGGAGGAAAAAGTCTTTGATTTAAGTATGATAAAAAACAGGTCAGATATGTTGGGAAAGATATTACATATGAAGTTCCTTTTTGAAAATTGGGCATAGAAGGGGCTTTATCATTCTAAGGAGTTCTTTTTTGGATTAGCGACCCACCCCCACCTGCCAACACTGAACCCCTTAATGTCTTTAACCCTAAAATCTCAGCGTCTCATTTTCCACTTTTTGATGAAAAGTTTTCAACAGTCTAAAACCCACGAATAATAAGCCATTGAGGAAGTGTCCTAAAGGATATTCTAACCTTTAATACTATTTTTGTTACAGGAATTCGACTGCATTGTGGCTTCCGGATTACTCTAAATCTTCCCTGTGGACTCTCAACCCTCTCTTGTACTAATAACACAGTATATTTCGTAACGCCAGCAAAGAATTTCACCTGCAGCTTCCCTGGTCTCAACGAAGTTCACATTGTGATATCCCGACAAAGCTACAATTGATTTTCATCACCGATAATCAACACTTCATCCCACAATTAAGTCCGTTTACCAAACATATCGTCTTTACCGGGCTAGAAATCCGCCTTTTTTCCATTAACACATACATGCCATTGAAGGCGAAAATCATGTGACTGGATTACCCGGGGCCGATCACCCGACGTCGTGGATGTAGACAGCGAAAAGCGACACAAAACAACAGAGTAGCATTTATCATAAAATGTACAACAGTAACGAACTTCTAAAATGTAAAAGAGATGAAAACAATATTATTTGTGCTTGCGCTTGTATTTATGTTACCGGCGTCTTATGGTTCAATAATGGATCAGAAAAAATTGGTCAATTTTTCACAAACGACTGAGATGACAAAAACTACAGATGATGCATCAAATTCCGCATTCAATATTATGTACATGGAAAAATCCTGTACAGTTGACTACGACATAACCGTTACCATTCGTCCCGGTTCGACACTTCACCTTGTTGGGACTACAACCTTTCGTGGAATATCGTGTGCTGAATTAATAAAAACATTAGAAACCAGATAGAATCATGTGTGGTTCTAACGCATGCTATAGCGGAGGCACAAGGTTTCGGCCGCCGGTGAAAGCTTTAGGCGGCATGCGGTTAGCATAGACGATATTAGCACCGCCACAACAGAATACCGGCTTTTGTCGGGGATGCTGCTTGCCGGAGTAGAGCTCAGATTTTAGAGGTCGGTTTGGCTTCGTACTTTGTAAAGGACAATTTTAAGCTGATACTATTTGGACAAATTATTTTGATACTGCAATAAACCAACCACTTACAGTCACTGAATCACCTGATGTCGCTTCAACCATAGGAAATTCTTCTAATTTTCCATGAATATAATTTGAAGCCGTTTTTATTATTTTTATCTCTCCTTCATTAGAATGATAAAGTTTCGAATTAAGCTCTTCTGAAGTACCCACTTTTACATCGGTCTTTGATAGAGATATTGATTTTATCGTGGCAATATTATCCTGAGAAACCTGGTTATATACTATATTTAATGTTCCGAGTGGTTCATTTTTCTCATCAGTTCCAAGCCAAATAACTCTTTCATCGCTAGCCCAATTAGAATCGATATTTTTTCCAATTAATTTTAATGAATCTTTACCCATTGTTATAGTAAGCTCATATTCAGCTTTGTCCACGGAATCATTTGCCGAAGGGTCTTCTTTCCCACATGACATAAAAAATAAAAGCGATAAGAACAGGGGCAACGCCAAAATGAGTCTTAAGTATCTTTTTTTCATTTTTATTTGAATTTGGTTCAAACTCAACTTACAAAAAATAATCATGCCCTGCAAAGCATACCCCTGCCATTACACATTCACTATAAAGTTATTAGAACAGAAATTTCTATATTGAAGGGTCCCTTGGAGTGATTTTTGCTTTCGGTACTAAATTCATCCTAAATAAGAATTGACAGTACCTAACCACATCTGCACCATGGCACTTCGAAGGATTAAAAGTGCCACCTCCATAAATCAGGTAAATGAGTTGTGAATTTCACAAAAGACATAACCCGGATAGCTGTCTAATGAGCTGCCGGGCCTGTGATCTGTCCAGGAAAAGGTTGCCAGCGGCATTAGTCTAAGTGAAATTGAAGGTTATACAAAGAAAGCACGAAAGAAAAAGTCCTTATACAAAGGACCAGAACTTTATTTCACCGTTTCACAATCCTGTTCTTAAATAAATTCCGGCCTTCCCATCGAATACATATGCCCATGCCCTTCCAGTAATCCCCGGTTTCACTTCTCATAAGTTGCATATGCAAATGCGGCCGTTCCGACATGCCTGAATTTCCGGCTTCCCCAATCCTTTCACCCCGATGTACCTGTTGCCCCTCTTTCATAGTAATGCTCCCCTTTTTCATGTGGCCAAGAAGAAAGTAAAGACTGTCCTTTCTGATGACCACTGTATTTCCGGTATTGTATGGATAACCACCGGAGAAAGGCAGATTGTCATCGATGTCATTGATCACCCTGAAAATTGTCCCATCCATCGGGGCATGCATGACTTCGCCAAAAATAGGATAGTCTTCATTTTCAGGCGGCATTATGGAAGTGTGATGTTCGGCAAGCTTAACGATATCGGTCGCATAAAACATCGATTTATTGGTACCTTTCTTTTTATGCATCCTGGAATGATAATGATAATTCATAAGCCTGCTGATGTATGAATCGCCGCCATCAGTGACCATGTAACGTCCGTCCCTGAAAGGGAACTCCATGTCGTAAACCTCATGGTCATTTTTGAAGATGACAATGAGCATTTTAATCAAAACGTACCACAACCATATTTGCACGACAAGCAGGAATATAAACCACTTTGCAGCCGGGAATACAGGCTTCCCGCTGATTACAGCTTCAGTGACAGCTGCAATAATAAGCAGTTCACAGAGGATCGTGAATACCAAACGAAATCGCAGACCGAGAAATTCCCAGTATCCGGCCAGGAAGACAATAACCAGCACGGTTTGCCCAATGCACAGGATCATCAAATTTCCGTTGCTAATCAGGAAGGAACACCCTACCAGTATTGGTACCGGCAGGAGATGCGACAGAAAAAGTTTGACTATGTTAAGTGTTCTTTCTCCCATAAAAGTTGATTGAATATGTTTAGGAACCAGAATATCGCCGGCTAACTAGTTTGTCTGCACCTACCTGGCAGACTGCATCGGATGTAAAATCCGGAATGTCATTTTCTCAATGTTACCCTCTCATTTTTTCCTTCATAAGCGAGCTTTCCGTTCCAGATAATTTTTATATCCCCTTCCATTTGCAAGCCATCCATGCCTGGATCAATGATAAGACGTTCCGTTCCGGAGGAGTTTATGTCGATGGTTTGTCCCTTTATCTCACAGTCGAACCATGGTCGGGCTGATATGCCCTCATTGCGTATCATTGATATCCCCCATACGCCGGTATGCTCTCTGGTATCTGCAATGTAGAAAAACTTATCCGGTCTTTTCCTTACAAATTGTGTCATCCAGTTCAACCCCACCATCTGCAGGGAATCAAGAAACTGATGCCCTATGCCTGGCACAATTACCGGGTATACCTGTGTCCCCGATTTTTGCAGTTCTGAAAGCATCACCTTATAACTTGCAAGCAGACCATCCTTCTCGCCGACTTCAATAAACACCGGCAGGCTGGCTACATTACTAGTAAGATTTTCCGGTCTGTCACGCTCACGCCATACGCCCCCGGCATAAATACCAATGGCAGCCCACTGGTCAGGCGTTCTCAAACCAATTGACCATGTACCGCCTCCTCCCATCGAAAAGCCATACAAATATTTTCTGTTCTGATCAATGTTGAAGTTTTTCTCAATGTCATTGATCGCTTCGTAAACATCTTGTTCACCTATGTCCCTGTAAGAGAGGTTGCCTCTGCCCCAGGGAGCAATATGGTAACCCATGCCATAGGTTTGTGAAAATGAACGCGACTTCGAATACCCCATAAGGTCGGGTGCAGTACTACCGGAGCCAAGTTGCGCTGATGGAATGTTCAGCACACTGCTGTTTCCTGCCCCATGTAACTCAACGAACAAGGGATATATTTTTTCCGGGTCCCAGTCTTTTGGCAAGTCCAGCAGGTAATACTGTACAGTCCTGTCTATTCTTGATATATATGCCATCAACAGGCTGCGACGGAGACCGGTGTAATTTTCCCATACGGAAGATCCACCTTTAAATCCATTGTAAAGATTATCCACGTACCCAAATGTCTCATCACGCAATTTCGGATTGTTCGCTTTTAAAAAATCAATCTTAGCCCACTCGGAAGCGGTAAGTGCTTTGACTGACATCAGATGCCTCAGAAAGAGGGGATGCTGATCAGGTATAAGGATAAGGGAATCCATAAGTGATATGAAATTGTCGTACACTGACTGCGGGTTTACTATGGAATCGTGATGCTCTGCAACAACTTTCCTGGTGTTCATATCAGTGAGTGAAGATATGGATGTACCGGTAAGGTGGCTGCTTTTCGCAATCAACTGAACAGAATATCTCACCGGCTCAAGACTTTTAAGGGTAATAATTTTATTTACCACCGATTTGTCATATCTGGCATTTAATAAAAATTCTCCTGTTGTGCCTGAAAGTGAATACAGGCAGCTAAGTGTATCGGTTCGGTTCCAAAGGGTCTGGTTAATTGTTGCTGAAGCTGTGAATCCACTGAGGGGTGGCTCCGGTGCGAGGCGATTGAACAATCCCGGACGGGGTTCAGCATCGGCCCCTCTTCCCCAGTAAAACCTGCGTTGATCCGCACCGGGATCATCCCTGTCATTAATCTGAATGGCAATGCCTAAAGAGGGATACATGCCGGGAACGGTATGGAGTGTCGCCCAGGGAATTCTCATATCATAAACTGTAAGCTTCTTCTTCTCATTCCTCTGGATGGTCAGGAAATCTTTTGGCATTACCCCATAGTAGTTGCCGCCAGACCAGAACCATGCGTTCGCAACAGGACCTGAGGCTGTCAGAGCCATACCAAAAGAGCAATCGTCGTCCCCAACCATGCCGCGGGTTTCAGGAGGCATTTCACCAGAACCCTGCCCCTGGGCGTCGATGGCAACCTGCACACAATCGTCCTTCCAGATATCGTCACCAAATGTCTGCGCATTGAAGTTTTTGTCATCAGTTACCTCAACATGAAAAAGCAGATCGACGGAAGTGGATGATATCCATCCTATGGCGTGGAATTCAGATGAACTGTCACGTATTTCAAAGGTTGAAGGACCTTTCCACCAACGAGGGCCGGCGGAAGGTAACTTCCTGATAATTTGAGAAATGTGTGGCGATTTTACTTCAGTGATCTGAAGAATGTAATCATTGGTTTCCACTCTTTGAACCATGTTGTTTTTTGGATCCTGTGGCATGACTTGCTGAAGGATCAACAGACAGAGAATGCTTAGGAGTAAAGTTTTCATAATTTTCTTCATTATCCGTAAATATGGACATTCTACCGGCAATTTAACACAAATGCGGCATCTTTGAAAAGATTATATGTACCTCATTGACACTTTTCCTGGCCCGGGCATACAACAGTCCTGAGTCCGCCTGCGATGTTTCTATAGGGCACCAAAGTATTCTGTTGTCCTTACCAACTGCGATACAAATGACATTTCATTATCATACCACGCTGCAGTTTTAACCAGTTGTCTATCACCGTTTGTGACTACTTTGGTCTGTGTTGCATCGAAAAGCGAACCATAACTGATCCCGATGACATCACTGGATACGATCATATCCTCATTATAGCCATATGACTCATTTGCCGAAGATTTCATCGTTTCATTTATCTCTTCGGAAGTGACAGTCTTCTTCAGAATAGAAAACAATTCCACGATGGATCCTGAGTGAACCGGCACTCGCTGGGATGAACCGTCAAGTCTTCCTTTCAACTCAGGAATTACCAGGCCGATGGCTTTTGCAGCTCCGGTGGTATATGGGACTATATTGCTGGCTGCTGCCCTCGATTTACGATAATTCACTTTCGGATCCGGCGTATCCAGCAATGGCTGAGAATTTGTGTATGCATGGATGGTGGTCATCTGCCCTGTGATAATTCCAAACTGATCATTCAGGACCATTGCCATTGGTGCCAGGCAGTTTGTGGTGCATGATGCACAACTGATCAGCTGGTCACTTTTCCCCAGTATTTGATGATTTACATTATAGACAATTGTTTTTACGTCCTTGTCTGAAGGTGCCGAGATAATAACTTTTCCAGCACCTGCACTGAGATGAGCGGATGCTTTCTCCCTGGATTCGAAGATACCTGTACACTCCAATACAAGATCAACCTGATGTTTCGCCCATGGCAGATTCTGAGGTGATCGTTCGGCATACACCGCAACCGACTTATTATTCACTACAAGTGCATTCTCCGTTTGGCTTACATCAGCGTTGAATCTCCCCTGGCTCGAATCATATTTCAGCAGGTATGCAAGCATTGAAGGTGCACTTAGATCATTAATGGCAACAACCTCCAGGTTGCTGCTCTTCATCATCTCACGAAAGGCCAGACGCCCAATTCGTCCAAAGCCGTTAATTGCAATTTTTATCATAATATGCCATTTTAGTATTAGTATCAAGTCTGTGTTTCTCAAAATAACCTGATATAGATATTTAGTAGTCGTTTCTACGCCTAAGATTCGCCTGTTGTCATCAATAATTGTTTCTTTAATGCTCCTCCAGATTTCTCCCTAGAAGACAAATTTGGGGAGGGATGGTTAAATGAATGAACATTTTCATATTTAATTGGTCCCTATATCCATGAAATTGAAAATGGTAAAAAATTAGGGGACTTGTAGAATGAACTGATTTATATGTATTTATTCAGCTATTTAAATTTCTATTTTTTTCGAAATAACCTTGCAATCGTTTTTCCAAATTCATCCAGCTTTTCGATCGGCTCCAACAGGGAGGGATTGTTAAAATCAATAGTTTCAGTGTCATTCACACCGGCTTGCATAGGATAAACCAAAATATAACTGGTTGACCGAAAATATTTATTCAGGTAGGCAGGGATATTCTTCATAGCTGAGTGATAAGAAAGTTTCTTTTCTCTGCTTAATACGATGAGAAGGTTATCGTCCAATTTCACATCACGAGCCACGATCAGAAAATCATTCCAGTCCTCGAAATCTTTAAACTCGGCCTTAACTGTAAAATGCGAAAGTATGTCTCTAATGACGGTATTCGTCTTCGCAGTGGCATAGAATACCAGTTTAGTGCCGGTATTTCTTGAAATATTCCAGATTTTCGAAAGCCAAAAGGGGAAGCCAATCTCGTCTTCAGCATTCTCAGGTACAATGATGATATGTCGTTTTAACGTAGAGACAGGTTGTACCGACTTATAGACAAAGATTGTAATATTGCATTTTGATAAAATCCCTTCTATCAAACTGCCCAGAAAGTCATCTGATATCCCTTCTTTGATATGAATTCCCATAATCATATCTGTAATACCATTTTCTCTGACCGCTTTAGCTATGCCATTGCCAATATTAGCGTCATGAGTCAAAATCGTATTTAATAATATATCGGCGGAGGACGCTGTACTTGCGGCTTTTTCAAGAAGTCGTTTGCCTTTGATTTCGAATTCTGGATCAGGGCTATCCTCAGGAATTACATTTAATGCAAAAAGAGATTTTTTGTTCTGCCCCGATTTAATGATTAAGCTTAAATTAATTAATTCTTCAAGAGTTTCTCCATTGCTCACTGGTATTAGTATCCTTTCCATATTTTCGTCTCGATCAGCAGTTACAGATTCAGCAAGAGAAATATTTTGTCCTCCTTTCTGGGCAATAAAAGAAGCAATTGTACATGTAATCAAAATCATAACAATGGTTCCATTTAATATGCTTTCGTTTAACAACCGAACAGGCTCACCTGAAGGCGTTTCACCGATTATAACGTTATATCCGACGAGAACAGCAGCCAGCGTGGCAGCGGCCTGTGCATTACTTAATCCGAATATCAATCGCCTTTCATCAATAGTAAATCCAAACGTCTTTTGGGTTAAAAGGGCAGCAATAAATTTTGAACCTGTAGCGACGATTGTCATTATTGCGGCTACAATGAGCGTATCTTGGTCTTCGAAAAAGGTTTTGTAATCCACTAACATCCCCACTCCAATAAGGAAAAAAGGTATAAAAACCGCATTCCCGACAAAAGAAATCCTGTTCATGAGAGCAGAAGTGGAAGGTATGAGAGGACTGAGTGCAAGTCCCGAAAGGAATGCCCCGATAATTGCTTCTATGCCAGCTAGTTCAGCCAGGAATGCACCAAGAAAGACCATTGCCAGAACGAAAATAAATTGCAATACATTATCGTCATATCGTTTTAAAAACCACCTTGCAATCAAAGGGAAAATCAACAGTACTATCAAACCAAAAACCAGCATTGATAGTGTAAGTTTCGTCCAGAATTCAGAATTGACCTCACCTTTTTCCATTCCAACGATCACGGCAAGCACCAGGAGAGCCAATGTGTCAGTGATCAATGTACCCCCGACTGTAATATTAACTGCACGGTTTTTAGCCACACCAAGCCTGCTCAACATCGGGTAAACAATCAATGTATGTGAAGCAAACATGCTTGCAAGCAAAACGGCTGTCGGGATTGAAAACTTCAAAAGGTATACCCCCGCTAGTATACCAAAAATCATCGGAAACAGGAAAGTATACATTCCGAAAACAAAGCTCTTTAAACTGTTCCTCTTAAAATCTGCAATATCAATTTCAAGGCCGGCAAGGAACATGATATAAAGAAGGCCAGCCGTACCCGACAAGATGATTCCGCTGTCGCGAAGAAGTAAATTTAGCCCATTAGGACCAATCACGGCTCCGGCCACTATCAGTCCCAAAATATGGGGAATTTTTATTTTATTTAAGATTATGGGAGCTACGAGGATAATAATGAGGATGATGAGGAATTTCAAAACAGGATTTGCCAATGGGAGGGAAAAATCTACCAATCTAATTAAGGCTGTCATCTAGGTTCTTAATTTGAAATCCAAAGATATGAGATAGATACTCCAAAAAAGCAAATTACGCTCTGTTTTATCAAACATGTTTAATGATAAACTATCAAATATTTCCTGGTACCAGAATCCCCGCTTTTACTCTTTTCTACCGACGCACTTTCACTCAGGAACTTTCACACCGGCCACTTTCCCCAGCGCCGACTTCTTCCCGTTCTTGTAAAATGCCCTTACCTGGTATTCGTACATCAGCCCTTTATGAATGTTTTTGTCGGAATAGGTGTTTTTAGGCCTGTCGACGGATCCGATCGTCTGAAAGTTCCCTCCATTCACAGCCCGGTAAACCACATACCGGTAATCTCCTTCCACCGGGTAGTTCCAGTTCACCAGTATCCCTCGCTGATCATCCGAAAGCGTGGCAAAAATGTTATTGACGGCTACCATAACCGGGCTGCCTGTAAATTTGAGCGTGAATTCCATAGAAAGAGGCGACAGATTTCCCGATTCATCTTCCGCCCGTAATCGATAGCTGTACTCTGATCCCGCGACGAGGCTTGTGTCGGTGAAGGTATGAACTCCTGACGTCTGCGAAAAATCCCGGTATTCTGACCATGGACCGTCATCCGTCTTGCGGCTAAGGATATGCCGGCTCACATCATTGCTCATACTCGGGATCCACTCCAGCCATATCCCGGAATCGGTGATCTTGTAGGATGAGATGACCGGAGAAGAAGGTGGGACAATGTCCGGCTTTTTTAATTCGAGGATGGAAGAAAAATCTGAATAATTATAGGTTACATCAACGGCTTTAACCCTGTAATAGATCTTTTTTGTCAGGGTCTTCAGTGAAATGGTGTCAATGAAAACTGTGTCCCGCACAGGTTTTGGCGTTGTACTCGAAAATACATGCGTAGAGTCATTGGCGAAGTAAATCATGTAGCCGGCCAGATCCGGCTCACTGCCGAGTGACCACGTGACTCTGACAATTCCTGTACTGTCAATGGATCCGGTGAGTTTAACCGGAGGTGCCGGTGGTATGGAATCGATGATCATTCCATAGGCAATGAGCGAAACACTTCCGTTTCCTGCAGTATCAACGGCAGCAACAACATAATAATTCGACGTTGACGGGTCGGCATTCTCATCCGTCCATGACTGTGTTGAAGGTGGCAAAGGTTTGTCAAACAGAGGTACAAAATCTTCCAGTGAAGTATGACTTCTTCCGATCAGGAATCCTTTCAGATCTTTTTCCTTTTCCTTTTTCTCCCAGGTAAGCCTGATCCTTGGGCCCCCAAGGGAAGTGGCTTTCAAATGCTCCGGTGCGGATGGTGGTGTCTTATCACGGCCCATGGCAACAATGGGATCTGAGGGCCGGCTTTCTTCGCCAAATGAGGTAATCCCCACAATCCGGTACCAGTAAGGCTTGTAATTTTCCTGCAATGAATCCCCAAAAATGATAATATTGCTTTCCTTCCTGACATCATTTTGCGGATTGATAAAAGGAACTGAATTTAACTTCTTGTAGCTTCTTCCTTTATTGTCTGACCTTTCGATCCAGTAAGCGGTAAACAGTCCTTCATGGAACTCCCTGTCCCACTCAAGCTGCACCAGGTTTTCCGTCTCAATGGCTCTGCTTATAAATGGTTTAGGAACTTCTGTGACATCCCCGCTGTTCACGACAAAATAGCCGGCATCAATCTTATACACGGAAGTGTCGACGGGGCAGCTGACTCGGTAGATGTAGGTCTTTCCGCGTTGTATGGTACGGTCAACATACCGAAGTCCGAGAGCATCCGCTGTGACTGCACTCATATCGGCAGCAAGCAAGGCGAAAGACCACCGGTTTGCAAATTCATCGGCCATTTCCACAAATCCCGCTCCACTTCCTGAGAACGATTCTCCATATAGAGCCTGCGCTGCGACGGCGGCAACAGGGTTGTCAGACTTTTCACCGGCGATAGCTGCCCATTGATCGAGCGGCCAGGGTTTGATAACCGGCTCATTCAGCTGCCGGTATGATGCAGGGTCAAAACTTCCGGTATCCGGCACCAGAGTACGCTCTATCACATAACCGTACTTGTTTGCAGTTGTCCATGCACCCGGTGCATCAGGAGCCCAGCGCAGTACAATACTGTCGCCATATGATTTGGCACTCAGCTGAAGCTGTGCTGTAAAAGGTTGTGCCTTTTGTTTCCCATTTTGGGAATAACCCTCCGCCTGCAGCAGGATGACCAGAAGAGGGAGAATGAAAATGACGGTTTTGGATTTCATATCTTTTGGTTGTTTCCTTTTACATATTAATAGAGCGTTCCGTTTGCCGGTGAGGGCTGTTCGGCCATTGATCCGCTGTAATTAAATGTTCTGATAATGGGACCTGAAGCCGGCAGCTGACCACCGGATGATGTGGGAGTGCGATAGGTAAATTCGATGCCGTAAAGGCCTCCGGTAAGCCTGAATTCACCCGCCGACATCCGGAGCAGATGGTTCAGGTCATTCAACAGTGCCGGATCGTGCGCCCTGAGGGCATTCATATTCATTGGCATACCAACAAAGGTTGATGATAATACTCTGCTAACGCTCGACTTAAACTGATTGAAATCAAGCATGACGTAATTGCTGGTCTCGTATATCAGTCTGAAATTCGACGGATCAGCGGCAATAACAGCGGCAAAGGCGGATACCTGGGAACGCGTCGTTCCGGAGATTGAAGTTGAATGGCCGTTCAACACACCGGAAATACCGGGGTTAGCCGTTATTTGTGCTGCATAAGGATTGCTGATCCCTGCGTGGCTTCCTGTTCCCACACTTCGCTCAACATCTGATTCCGTAAGCGGAGACTGGACAAATCCCGGACCTATACTGACAGCATCGACCGGAGGCCTGCCTTTGTGATGCCTGTTCAGTGATGATACATCTCCAATGCTTAGTGTGGGTTGCGAGGCAAAGAACCGTTGCAGCCTGTCGGACAAAGTATAGATGTATGGCACCGGTTTTGACATATGGTAAGCGTAGGTAAACGGTGCTGTCAATCCGAGCATTGGTTTCAGTACTTCTGTTCCGTTTTTGTAAAGCCCGTTAATTTCAAAGTCATCAAAATATTCCGGGATCACCGTACGAATATTAAAGATCTCAGCGATCAGGATATTCTGGTATTGGGCATTTAGCGTGGAGGTGGCCAACTTATCTCTCAGGGTGTTAAATCTGCTGGTCTTGAAATAGTAACTATACAGCAGGAATTCATCCCGGTTAACAACGGATGCCGGAAGCAAAACACCAGAGCGCTGAACAGTCGTACTGCTCTCACCAAAACTGAAGCGAAGAGGGGTCAGCGCCACGGCTGTCGGACTATGGCTCCCGACAGCGACCGTAGAAAGATCGCCGAGCCTAGCCCGGGTTTGTTCTTCGGGAGATGGTATCCGTCTGCGGATCAGTTGCACAGCGTACATTTTACTATTATCTAGTGCCGGCAGATTGAAATCTACAAACATCCCGTGGGAAGCAAGCGGAGTTTCGACCGGCTCTCCGTCAGGAATGGGCTTGAACCTGGCAACGTATGTGTATCTCTCGCCCTCCTGTGTTGCATAGAAAAGATAACTTTGACCGGCACTGAGAAACCGTAGAATTCCCTTATGACCCTGCGTTTCACCCTGTAGGAAAAACTGTTGGTTTTCTACCGGATAGGTGAACTTAACATTTTCCGGTACGATTACTGCAGGCCTTTCCTGAGTTGTAAAGGTAACCTCGTGTTCCTCCTTCCATCTCTCAGAACCTTCCATGACAGGTCGGATAGACCCGTCCCTGAAATATTCATTGGCCTGCACAGTAACCGTTATTTTATAGTTTGTGGTGGACTCGAGAGCTTCATCGAAGACAAAGGTAGCAATACTGTTCCTCTCACTCATCTCATAATGCCCAATCACAGAATCCGCTGAGCCAACATTTTTTGACAGCCGGAAGGTAGAGATGTACGGCTTAAAGCGCCTGGTTAGTGTCGGATTTTCATCGGTACCTGCAGGGAATTCAAGTATTCGTTCCACGGGCAGGTTAAACGACACCCTGGGCTGTTCAAATACGCTTACCGGACTATCCTCATCCTGAGGGCGGATATCGGCGATAAACGCGATGCCACTGAATGGATTGGCATTCAGAATCGTACACTTCTGTCCCACCTCAACTTTGAAATTACATTGTCCTTCCACGAGGCCGTCGAGCACGCTGTAATGAAGTCCGGCCCGCCCTGTAAACCATTCGGGGTTGGGAAGTCCGCCGCTCATCATTATGGCAGCCCCCAGATTAATAAATGGGAACTTCCCTTTGATAAACCACAAGTCGACCTTGACGCCCATCTCACCCAAGAGCCCGGCATACATCTGCCCGGTGGCGTACCAGTTATTAATTCCGGGTGCAAGCCCGGTTTCTGAGCAGATGCGGTTATTATCCTCCGTGACATTGATATCAAAGCCAAGTATGACCCTCAGAGTGGCATAGAAGACAGCAAAATCCATTTCTACACCCATATCGAAGTACGTCCCAAAAGCAAAGCCCTGTCCCGAATTATATCCTGCCTGCGAAGCCAAATTGTTCATGGATGCCAGCTGTGATGAAACTGCACCTTCTGTGCCGAGCCGGCCCGCACCACTTCCATACAGCAGTTCCCGGATCTCATTAGGGGGAGGAGGCAGAACTGAAGGAATATCGTAACCGACCATCAGGTATGTCTTCAAAGTTGCATCGATCGGGCCCAGGTGAAGTTTAAGCCCAGCGCGTTGTGGTACCGGCATCTGACCCATATAGAAATACCATTTGTCACGATCGACATGGAAGGTGGCATTGACCATCAGGTAGTCGCTACCGGCCCCAGTCAGAATATCGAATACATTCGCATACACATTGAATTCACCATGGAAATTGGCATTTCCATCCGCCGGTATATGAAAGGCAATATTTACGTCAGCCCAAACTTTTGCAGATGAGCGGTCACTTAGTGAAGCCATGACATACCCATCGGCCGAGATCCCAATGTAAGAAAGTCCTCCGGCATCGGTAAATTCCGCAGCCAGCGTGGCATCCATGTTAAATGCCTCGCTTGACGGCTGGGTTCCCATAACAGCCGTAAGTTTCAATCCGAGGAAGGTGTGGAAATCGGGGTGGTAATGTACGGATGTGCGACGGCTCTCCCCTGCACCTGAGCCCCCTTCCAATGTAGAAGATGCCGATGGCAGTGAAGTATCTTCAATCCTCATGTGATGATAGGCTCCTCCCCCAAAGCCGTAAATGCCAAAGCCTGAGAAAATCGGAACACCGCCCGGAATGGTTACAAGTCCGTCCACAAACCAGTAGTTAAAATAATCTTCCGTATCATAGGCTGCCGTCATGGAATTCCGGATGGTCCCAAACTGAACGGTCAGGCTGGCTCTAAGGTCCATTGGGAGAGTTACATCGAGGTAGCCGCGAAGTCCGTCACCATACTCGGCGTCGTGATTATAAAAATCAAGCTCACCGATCAGCCGGATACTACTGATGGTCTGGTCGATCCTGATCGAATGCAGATCCACACCGTCGAAATCTGCACTAAAGCTTCCACCTTCAAAGCTGAGACGGCCAAAAACACCAAATCCAAAGGTCGCATTGAAATCACCAAGTACAAGCTCGAGGTCAAAGTCAATACCGGGACGGGAAAGTTCATCCAGGTTCAGCCCAATATTACGAACGTTTACAGGAAATCCCGATACACTCTTCTGTGGGCTGGCATCTGAAAAATACACGCTGTCGATATCAAAATGAGGATCGGATGTAGAAAGCTTCAGCCCTTCGAATACAATGCCCCTGAAATCTACACCTGGAATCGATGATGTCTCATTTCCAACCTCTCCTGTAATACTTACATCACCGCTCAGATTGGTAGATACGTAACTTGAATCGCCCACCTGCAACCTTATCTCAGAATCGGGACGCAGATGCAATTTTGCTGCCCACATCGGTACAGTGAGTGTATCCCTGGCATAAACCCGGCATAGATAATTCAGATGATCCTCATGATACGTCAGGGCCATGTGGTAATTGAGATTTTGACCTTCCTCAAAGACCGGGATAGCCAGTTTTCCGGATATTCCTCCCTCTCTGAAAGTATTGGATACAAAATCGATGTTGATGGTATCGAGCGACAATCCCCATCCCTCAAACGATCCCCTCTCAATGGGAAGAATATTGGTAGCCCGCAATGAAGCCGTAATCCCGGTTGCATCGATAATGACATCGTGAACACCGAAGGCCACCCGATCGGATGCGGTATTGTCTTCGAACTGTCCTGGAGTCCGGATCTCGATCGCTTCCATGTAAAATCCCTGCCAGGTATTTCTCATTCTGCTGTCACCGCTGGCAAGGGTTGGATCTCCATACGACTCAGGGAAAGTAAACCCTGGGGGATTCTCAAGATCGGAAAGATCGAGCCAGGCATTGGAACCTACCCAGCCCCAACCGTCAACACCAACGACCTGAAATGGATCAATGGTTATGGATGCCATGAAATTGTTACCACGGCAAGCTTTCAGTGAAAAAGATCCGGTAACAAAACCTTCGCCCGGGGTTCCGTCTTCCTGGTCGGGTACCAGCATAGTTCTTGGGAAGGTCACTTCACCCTGGATTCGTGCACAAAGGAATCCATGGCAGTCCCAGCTGACGTAACATGATGCAGTGGTATCGGCTGTTTCGGCGCCTTTGAAAGAAAACTTCGTATCACCGTCCTGGAATAGATCCCAGTCCCTGGCCAGGTAAAGTCTGCCCTCATCTCCCAGTCCTCCCGGGTTGATGCACAGATCGGTCACACCGAAGGCAATGAGTTTGTTTCCGATTTGCGGGAAATTGAGGTTCATGACAGCAGAGATGGTCGCGCGTTCAGCCGTGAATTCCATTTCAGTAATGGCGATGGTATATTTGTTCCCCTCAATCTCACGATCGATCCCAATCGGCATGCCGATTTCCCTGGTTCCGGCAAAGAAACTGACCAGGCGTTCACCATCCTCAAGGAAGCCCTCAAGGTTCCTCGCTTCATCTTCATCCATGGAGATCACATCCCCCATTGTGGTTGAGATATGGTCCGTTATAAAACTTCTGTCTTCCTTCGCCCTGACTTCTCCGCTGAAGATCTGTCTTGAACTGTTAAACTGAATATTGCTAAATTCGGTCTGGATCCTCACATTATTCAGGAACGGGATCTGAATGATACCATCTCCGGTAAACCGGCTTCCTCCGGAGGAGGTTAGAGTAGATATCTCCAGAGTGAAATTTCCAATTCTCAGGGATTCACCCACAGATAGCGATGCCTGTGCCGTCCGGTCGGTTATTTCAGGAGTGACACAAACGCTTATACAACCTCCTGTAGTATCAGCTTCCGTTATCGGTTCGGGAGGTCGTGTGGCACCGGCTACAATGATGAACATAAAGGTATCGCTTGATGCATAAAAGCTGTTATCCGCGGGATTGTCGGCAGAGTTCATCCATCTGACCCTCCAGTAATACCGACCGGTATCGGTATAGGCGAACATTTCTTCTTCATCCTTGTAGAGCTCATCTTTGATGGTGTTTTCATCACTTGTGAGCTCAAACTCATACCCGAGGCGACCTGAGATGTCATCAATGATGGTATCAAAATTCCTGTGGCGTGATACCTCCATAACCCAGCGTTCATCGACAAGGCCGTTGAAGAAGACGGGGCCAGTGGCTCGACGTGCCTGAACGATCGAAAAGTCGGGCATAAGTTTGTGAGGCGGATCAGCGGTTATCCATTTGAAATTCACCTCTCCTGCCGGGACGGTGTCTCCGTCATACGGCAGTAAAAGTTTCGATGGTGCCATACCTACCCCGAAAGTGGATGAAACGGTGGGTGCGGTAAGGGTCCTTGAACGGTATTCCAGATCCACTGAAGTCGTCCACGTATATTGTACCCCTTTTGTATAGGAGGGCGGCGACTGAGACTGATTTTTATTGACGGCTATATACTGTGCCTGTTCCTGAGTGAGATCAGGAAAACTGGTAGCCGTACGCTGATCAATAAGCGGACCATGAGGCCAGTTAAGCGGACGATGATTACTGTCCAGGGCTCCAGATGGTGATACGATCGAAAGATCGGAATCGAAGTGGTGATATTCGTTGCTGTAGGGCTCATATTTGATAATAAGCGGAAAATAACTGAAAGGAATGATATCCCCGTCAGCAGGATATTCGGGCACGATCTGCGGATTGGCAGGTGATGCCGGAGCACGCCCGTAACGGAAGGTGCAAACTTCCGACATCCCGCTATTGTTGAACTGAACACCACCGGTCGGATCATAGGCCGTAACACGAAACGCATAGGTATAGCCCTCCTCAAGGGTTACCATTGCATCCGGAAGTAGTTCAAAATTTGTGCTCATAATATCTTCCTGTTCAAAAAGAATGGGCAACGATCTGAATGCATCAGTCGGATTTCGGTCCGGGGGTTCAAGCTGGATAAGCTGAAACCGGTAACGGACGTTTCCCAGCCCGCCAGCGGGGGGAATAATATTCCAGATTATGGGTATGATACCGGCAGCCGGATCGATTTCTTCGCCACAGAGCGGGGAAGTGATTTCCGGGGGTTCGGTATAACTGATATCCATCATTCCGCAACCATCCATTTCTTCAGGGATTGGGGAAAGGAATTTATCCGGTATGTCACAGTCAGCAAGCCTGATGCAGAGTGTGTAATGGCCTGGAGGCAGGGCCTGGTTCCCGCGAATAACATCCAGTGTAGTGGTTCCGTGATATTCGAGAAAATCGGGATTGAAAAGATCATCAAGTTCTGTTCCTGTCAATGTCCTTCCGCCAGGGGGAACATCAAAACAACGCGATGATTTTCCGGGCGTTGTCGTATTTACATAAAACTCCGTATCTTCATTTTTCAGCACACCGGTGAGGACAACCCGGTAGGTTTGCGATGTAGGATTTGTAATGGTGACAAATACACTGGATTCAGCTGATGTAAAGTCTGATAATCGTAACGGATAGGGCGGATATATGTTTACAACCACCTTCAACGGGTAATCATCCTGGGCCATCGTATTTAACTGTACCAGCAGACCGGTGAAAATGATCATCAGGATTCTGAACAGTGAAGTATAAGCTTTCATGACAGGAACTGGTTAGAAATTAAAGCTGTACATAAAATTTCCAATAAAATCGCTGGCATCCTGCCTAACAGCATCTGCAAACAGTCGATTCACAAAACTTAGAGTGACAGAAAAAGTATGGTTTTTAGCAGGTTTGTATCCGGTCGTTCCCCCGATCATCCATGTAGTACTGAATTTCTCCTTATTAAGACGTGTATTGAAAACTCTTGAATTCAACCCGAGGCTCCATTTATCATCTCCTACAGCTTTTGCCGCAGAACCCGCAACTCCCCAGCGAAAGGTCTCATTTTGCGGCGACTCAAAATCATTTGCATTTGCAGCCAGCGACCATGAGAATTTGCTCTCTGAATCTGAAAACCGGTACGAAACTGAAGGATTCAGAGAGTTTATGGCGTTCGTCACCGAGTCAGAAGAATTATCTGATAAATTCATATAGGCCATTGAGAAAGACAGGTTCTGACGTCTGACCTTTGTTCCAAAATTGAAAAATATATTCCCGGTTACATTGTTGGAAAATTGCTGGAGTTCGAGAGTATCCCTCACCAGCGCATAATTTCTCTGCTGATTCATGTTGTAATTGCTGTAATTCAAATTAACTCCCCATTTTGATGTCGGCATGAAAAATACCATGAGGGAATTAGCCTGTTGAAATGTATTGTTAAACTTGGTATTAAAAAGATTATTCCTCTTATATCCGATGCTTCCGCTCAACCTTAGCCTGTTTTTCATCAGATTCACCATCGGAGCCAGCGTAATATTCTCAATATCAGTATTCAGGTAGTACGCGCCCATCGACTGGTAATCCGGTTCAACGCGACGATAATTTAACTTCAGGGAGAATTTTTTAAGCCTGATACCCAGGCTTGCCTTTCCTGCGGTCAGAAATTCAGACGATATTTTTGGTGTGTAAAAAAGTGTTACGGCTGAGGGAATATTATAGGTTTCAAGGTTCAGGTCATCGGATCGCGTATCATAGGTATAGGCACTGAAACCAAAATCAACATCCAGCGTTACAATTTTACCAAACACCTGTTTTGATTTAATCCCAAGGACAAGATTTTCAGCCGGTGCAATCCCAGTACCTTCGGTGCTCCCAATTGATGCACTGTCATCATGAATCGAAAGCAGGATCAGATCTACATAATTGTTGGAGGTCCCAATGCCAAACTTTGCCGCATACCCTTTACGATTGAATGATGGAACCGAATAAACTTGCGTAAGAGTATCCGTTATGGGTTCAACAGCTTTCGAAAACCTGCCATAAACAAATCCAAGTCGTAAAATGGAGGGTTGTGCTTCAACGCCCCCTCCAAGAAACATATGGTCGGACAAGGTATAATCGGAAAAATACACACTCCTGTACCCGGCATGAAACGTAATTTTTTTATAGTATGGGCTCACACCGAAGTAGTTAAATGGTTGACGGAACGCACTCTGCTTTTGACTGAATGAAAAACTGAATGGAAGTGTGATGCCAAATAAAGAAACGGTGGGATTACCACTGAGAGTCCAGAAAAAAGGATCACGCCTTGAAAGCGTATCCGAGGTAGCAAAGGTATTCAGTCGGAGTGAAACTGATCCCGACACATCAATGGGTTTCTGTTTTGCTATGTTTCCCAAATCCTGTGAATAAGCCATATCTCCGACAAGAACCAGGAGGATAAGTGACAAAAAGAATGTCAGGGACTTGCTCATCTTTCAAAAAATTATTCGGGAATGATTTTCCTGATCTTATTATTGCCAAAATCCGCTACATAGTAAATGCCGCCCGATTCATCAAATAATACATCGGATGGATTGTTAAAGGAAGCATCTGGTGCGATACCGTCAACATCAGCATTGTCCCCGTTGCCTGCAAAGGTGGAAACCACTCCGTCACTGAGACGTCGGATCCTGTTATTGTTTAAATCCGCGATGATGATCTGTCCGGCATTATCCACAGCCACGCCATACGGTAAATCAAATTCAGCGGAACCTGCGGCTCCATCAAGGAATCCGGCGGTCCCGGATCCCGCTTCCGTGGTTACGTTTCCCTGGGGGTCTATCTTTCTGATCCGGTTATTACCGGCATCTGCAATGATCAGGTTGCTGTTTAGATCCATGGTTATACCAATAGGAATATTAAATAATGCAGCGGTTCCCTTTCCATCACCGAATCCGGCAACGCCGCTACCGGCAAGGGTAGACACCTGGGCAGCGGGGGTGATTTTCCGAACCCTTTGATTCCCGATCTCTGTCACATAAAGATTTCCGGAACCATCGATGGCCAGCCCGGCAGGATTATTAAACAGCGCTTGTCCGCCCACGCCATCCAGATAGCCTGCCTGTGGTGTACCGGCAAAAGTCGATACAAGGCCTGAAGTGGAAATCATACGGATACAATTGTTCCCATAATCAGCCACAAAGAGATTTCCACTGCCATCGAAAACCAGTCCGACCGGATTACTGAACTGTGCAATTTCCGCCTTCCCATCCTGGTACCCCTGCTGACCTGTGCCAGCAAAGGTTGTGACCTTTCCATCCGGCGTAATTTTATAAATCACATGCGTTAAATAACCGCATACAAACAGGTTTCCCGATTGATCCCTGGCCATCATAACGGGAGTTTCTGGAACCGCAAAACTCTGAACAACTGCATAATACGTAAATACCGGTCCGACGATAGTCAGACCACCTGTGGTAAGCGTGATTTCCCCTGACCCGGCAGCATCAGGAGCAGATACTTTCAGCTGTGTATAGGAAGCATCCAGCACAACAGCAGCCTTCTTATTAAATGAAACTGAATTTCCTGCAGTGGTGTTATCAAAATTCTTTCCTGAAATCAGAACTTCTGTTCCCGAGGTTCCGCCTTCAGGACTTATACCCAGTATTACCGGAGGGTTGGTAATTACCTGAACTGTATCCGATGCTGTTGATTCCCCATTGTTCACGGTAAGCATAACTGTATATGTGCCGGCTTTATCGGCCGTAAGTATTGGAGAAACCGTGTTTGGAAGTGTCAGGGTGGTAACTGATGAAGAAGGTTTACCAAGAAGGATCCATGTATAGTTGAGTACACCATTATTGGGATCGAAGGAAGCTGAGCCGTCGAGGGTAATCTTATCTCCCAGGTCAGCATGGATATCCGGACCTGCATTTGCAACCGGGAGGGAACCTCCTTCCGTGACGTCTATTTCAGTAGTATCTGAATCATTTTCAATGCCATCAGAAATCAGAAGTCTGACAACGTATTTTCCTGAAAGGTCAGGAACAAATCCAGCTATCTGCAGATCAAAGCCAGAAATAACCGAAGTACTTGCTCCGGGTTTGGAAATAAATGACCATGAAAAATAGAGGGAGTCATTGTCGATATCGCTGGATGCCGACCCGTCAAGTGTGACATGACTATCAGTTTTAACTGATTGTGCCGACCCGGCAACAGCAATGGGAGGCGCGTTTGGCGCCGGGTCGTCAACCTTGCGGCAGGATGCCAATAATGTCAATATCACCAGGCACCAACACAGAAATCCTTGGAGCGACATAGAGAGGCAGGTTAGTTATTACAATCCAGACCAACGGGTGTAATTATGGATTTTTAACAAATAATTGATGTAATTAGTTCAAACAGATCTGGTATAAATGGGTAGCTTAAATGCTAGATCCTCCTGTAATTCTGGATGTTGCAATAATGACCCGAAATAATGCCAGTCAAAGCTGATGCATTTTATGGCACTTTATGATATCCATTACCCATTGTTTTTAACATGCTTATGTAAATGAGCAATCGGTTAACTTCATAGGTGAAAGTTTACTGTAGTAAAAATCAGGGCAGTATACTGAGTTCTATCCCTGCATAATAAAAACCACCGTTGAAACCGAACTGAGTTACTGCGGTATTGTAGGGAAAACGTCCGAAGTTCTGCAAAACCTCATTGTTTTTATCCGGATATACGTTGAATACATTATTGGCCCCCGCAGTCAGGTTTAAAGAAGGAAGGAGCCTGAACTCAATCCTGATATCTGTAAGCCACTTTGCTTCGTAGTCCTGATCCCTGGCCATTTCAGAATCACTTGTATCGATCCCCCGGTATGAGACTTGTCCAAACCGGATGGTCCGCGCGGTTGCCGTAAGTTTTTTATATGTATAATTCAGTGTAATGTTAATTTTGCTTTGGGGCTGAGCCAGTTCCATTAACGCTCTGTCCTGCCGGTTAAAGAGGTATTCCTCAAGACCCTGGGACCTGATCTCGCCAGACGAATGGACCTTACCAGTAACTTTCGTCTGATTCAGGTTCAATCCGGCACTTATCCCCAGGCTCCCTGAATGGAGTGGCATCATATGGGAGAGAACTATATCCACCCCTCTGGTCCGGGTGTCAATGGCATTGGTAAAGAATTGTGCCCCTCCTACGGAAGGCAGGTATGACAACAGGGCATAAACTTCAGGAATGAAAGTATAGAATGTACTTGAGAGAGCGATCCTGTTTTTTACATCTATTTCGTAAACATCGGCGGTGATGACGGTGTTCCGGAATGGATCTGATGTCAGCCCGAAACTATAACTAAAACTTGTTTCCTCTTTCAGGGGCGGTATCCCAAAGGCATCAGCAACTCTGCTGTTATTGCTGGCTGTCAGAATTTCAAACAAGCTTCCACCAAGGTAATAGGATCCGGTATTATTGTAATAGATCTGGTGCAACGAAGGTGCACGAAAACCTGAGCTTAGTGAAGCTCTGACGCTTATGGGAAGATTGAATTTGTATCGCGCGGCTATTTTACCTGACAGGTTGGTACCAAAGTCGGAGTAGTCCTCAAACCTGCCTGCAATATCCACCAGCAATGCAGGAGTAAAAGTGAGTCCTGCATCACCGTAAAAACCAATATTGTACCTTGACCGGTCGGTTTCATCCACCGGTTGAAATCCAGGAAAACCCTGTGCTCCAGGATAATGTACCTGATCCCGATTCAGCCATGATGCTTCTTCTCCGGCAATGATCCTGTAATTTTCGAGCCGGAATTCACTCCCAAAGTTCAGCGCAAGATCATCCATGAATGAAATATCATTGAAATGTCTTGAAAAATCCAGATTGACTGTGTTTTGTGCATACCTGGTTCCTCCCGATTGAAATTCTGTCGGACTTTCTTCACCCATGGAAGCATTGGCAGAATGTGAAACATAAAAATCAATGCCATTTGATCCGTAAGTATTACTAAAATCAATATCCCAGCCACCCATAGTTCCTCTCACACCAGCAGAAACAAAGTGATCGGTGAGACGTGCATTGATGTTTGGAAGAAATCCGTTTGGGTATAAATTGTAGTTGTTTCGGGCAAAATCGTTGGGCAGACGGAAATCTCCGGCTGATTCGCTGAAACGATAATTCAGTCCGCCAAAGACATAAAATTCCGCATGGCTGCTCAATGGAACCATCGCATTTAAAAATACCTTTGCATCGCCTAATCCCGAATTTCCAAGATGGAGACGAAAATCTTCCCTGGTAAGGTTCCTGTCGGAGAGCATCTGGTTATCCAAATCTAAATTCTCATTAAAATTGAGATTATCCTGTCCGTCAACACGGAAAATCAGTCCATTGTAAATACCGGCCCGGTTTGTTGCCTCTCTTTTATCAAATTCTCCGGTAATATTCACAAAGCCTCCCCTGCCAATTCCAAATCCGTAGTTGGCAGAAATGTTCTCTCTGAGGCCATCGCCTTCATAGGTCTGACCGATTCCTGTCCGAAGACTGAGCCCGGAGGTATCCTGTTTTAAAACCAGGTTAATGACACCGGCTATGGCATCACTTCCATATTGCGCAGAAGCTCCGTCCCGCAAAATTTCAACCCTGCTTAAGGCAGATGAGGGAATGGTATTAAGATCATTGATCACAGCACCCTTGCCAACCACGCTAAGCAGATTGACGATAGCCGTAGGGTGATGCCTTTTCCCGTTCACCAATACAAGTGTCTGGTCGGGATTCATTCCCCGGAGTGTAGCAGGATCAACATGATCGGTCGCATCCGAATACGTCATCCTTGTGGAATAGAATGAAGGTGCAAGTGCATTGAGTTGCTGACTCAGATCGAACGCTCCACTGTTTTTCAATACTGGTGCAGGAAACTGGTCGACCGGAACTGCTGAACCGGTTACACTTCTGGGTGTGCCTCTGTTCCCTGTGACAATAACCGCATCAGAGAACGCAACAATGTTGCGGTTGAGACGAATATGCACTTCGTTGGCCGGACCGGAATGGATCTCAATCTTCGCTCTTTCCGTGCGATATCCAACGTATGAAATCACTAGTGTGTACTCCCCATAGGAAAGTGAAAGCGTAAAAGAACCATCCGCCCCGGTTGTGGTCCCTGATTTACCATCAAGGGTATAGACGGAAGCACCGGTAAGTGGTTCACCGGTGGCGTTGTCCCTGATATCACCCACCAGTGAACCCTGCTGGGAGAAAAGTGCCTGCGAAATGATAAAACTTATGCCTATAGCAAGGGGTAATTTTGTAGCTTTCATGGGGTTAGTTTAAGAAGTGGCCTGACACATATTCTCGGGAACACCTGTCAAATGCTTCGCAATTTACAAGTTCTTATCCTGAGTTGAAAGTAAAATAAGATTTTGGCTTACAATTCATCAATTTTGGCGGCCATGATGAAATCATTTTCAGACAACCCAAGAATCACATGGGTCCACAATTCAATCTCAACCTTTGAAAAGTATATATGCATCACAGGATGATGTCCCTCCTGTTCTGCAATAGCAGCAACTTTATTGGCAAAAACCATACATGCCTTGAAATTTGGGAATTTAAAGGATTTAACGATCTTCATCCCGTCCACGACTGGCCATGGTTCGTTTAGTTCATCATTATACCTTTTAATTGCGAGTGCATCAAGCTTGTCCACACCTCCTTCACACGGTTTGCATTTCTTACTCGTCAGATCCATAGAATAAGGTTTTGATTTACAACAAAACAGTTGTAAGAAGGTTCATGCAGGATTTATGGAGAAAATCTAAGGAAGGATCAATACCGGTTGAGCCAGCGATATCGACGGGCACTATCGCCGAACTTGATGGCAATCATGATTTCGTGCGATCCGTATGTACGATTCATGATACTGCTGAGGGTGTAGTCGAAGGCATAGCCGAAGAAGAATTTATCGACCCGTACTCCCCCCATAAAAATCAGTGCACCACCTGTTCGGTAAGAAATACCACCCCAATACTCTTCATTAAAAATAAATTTAGAATTTATATCAGCCTGAAAAGTCTTGTTTTCTGCGGCCTTAATAAGAAATGAAGGTTCAATGGTGAAGCTCTCATTGACTTCAAAGTCATATCCTGCCGTGATGTAATAATAGCGTTTCATTTTATATTCGGCATACCCCCTTTCACCAAGACGGAGCGCTGACTGAAACAATTGCGAAACAGAAAAACCGGCATAAGACTTAGGGTCGGAATAATAAATACCGGCACTTGCATCGGGAATAAAGATTGACTTGTCAGCATTATAGTAGGTCGGATCATTGGGGTCCTCCAGATTTATCTTACTATCATCAATAGAGAATTGATAAGCCAATCCGGAAAGTCCGAATGAAAGCTGGGAGTGGTGCATCCTGATATGATATGCATAAGAGACCTGCATACCCGTTCTGCTGATCGGTCCGTTCTGATCGTTGAAAATATACCCTCCAACACCTATGTTTCCACTCCGTGAACTCAGCCGTTGTCTTTTTCTTATTGACGCATTCTTAGAGATATAACTATTCTTGAGAATCCTGGTTTGGCCGCTTATTGCCTGAGTTTTGGGGGCGTCTTTCAGTCCAAGCCATTGTTCTCTGGCAGTCAGATTAATTGCGGTATAACCCTCACTACCGGCGACAGCAGGGTTAAGCAGAAAACCATTCATCATATACTGACTATATAATGGAATCTGCTGAGCTTCAGTACTTAGTATAAACGTAAGCACAACCGCAAAGAATAATATAATCCTTTTCATCATTTAATTAACTCTCCCCGCCGGTATGATTGCCTATACGCAAATCAGAGTGTTAAGTTTCAATGCTTATGAATGGCGCCGCAATATAATATTGCCAGTTAAAAGCTGCAAAATTAGTTATTCACAAAGCTTTATTTGATGAGGGTTACGGTACCAACTAGTGGTTCCGCTGAACCATCACCAAGATTGATGACAAAATAGTAAGAATCCATTGGCATTTCTCTTCCATCCATTGATATACCGTCCCATGAATTTGAATATCCGGGCTCGGACCTGAAGATCAGAATACCCCAACGGTCGTAAATTTCTACGACGGCTCTCGGGAAGGGTGCCAACTCGGGAATATTCCATACGTCATTTTTCCCGTCTCCGTTTGGTGTAAATGCGGTCGGCATATTTTTAAACCTGTCATCAATTGAACATGATTTAATTTTGATGGTATCTTTAGAAACACAGGTATATTCATCTGTAACAGTAACAGTTATGGTCTGTGCTCCGGTAAAGGCGGTAATTTCCCTGTCTGCTTCTCCCGTTGACCACAGGTAACTAAGCCCGTCAGGACCTGCATCGAGCATAATGAATTCAGTTCCGCAGAGCGAAGTGTCCGGGCCCAGATCTACAACAGGTAAGGAATGTACAGTAAGATATAAGCTGTCGGACCGGCTACAACCGTATCCATCCGTAACGGCAACCCTGATATACCCTTGTTGGTTTGCAGTGAAGGAAGGGCCGGAAGATCCATCTTGCCACAGGTAGGAATAGAAAGTCCCTTCCGGACTGATATTAATGGACTCACCCCGGCAGATGCCGATATCATCACCAAGATCGATATCAGGAGCAGAAACTTTAATCCTCGCGGTAACCGGGATGGCCGGACAACCAAACTGAGAAATTTCCTGAACCTTTAGGGTATATTCACCTTCTTTATTTCCCCAGTTTACACTGATCGAATCGCCCCAGTTCGTTGCAACGGTTCCCCCTTGCACAGTCCAGACGAATGTTGAACCAGCTGTACCTTTGACCCTGTAAACCACACCCTTGTCACCTGCGCACACAATATTTACATACTGTGCCTTCAGTTCCGGGATGATCCCCAGGAGGATCAGAATCAACCATATGTACTTTTTCAATATCATATACTGATCTGCATAGCAACCATTATTTCATGGGCCTTTATCAGGAAGTCATCATGATGACAGCTTCCGATTTAAATATTTATTAAAACTGCGGGCCGGCCGTTTACCGGCCCGCAGTGAGAATTATTTCAATAATCTACGTTCTATCGTCTAGTCAGACTATTGTTGCTGGTGATGTCGCCAGTTTCAATTGTGGGATGTACGGTAATGGTAAAGGTTCCGTCAACAATGGTCCCTAATCCGGTGAATGAATCATTCATTTCAGTGATTGTCACGATATAGGTCTGATCAACAGTAGAACTGCTGTTAACAAGGTTTGCCGGAATAGAAATGGTCGTTGTGGCTGTGGTCACACCGGTAACAACCTGTTCTGCACTTACTGTTCCGTCGGTATCCGTGATGGTGTATTTGAAATCGAAATTCGGTGCACCGGTAAATGCAACCGTAATATCTCCGGCTGTAACATCACCCGAACAGATTTCATAATCGGCATCCTGGATCTCAATGGTTGGATTACTCCATAATGCAACGTCAAGTGACTGTATCATACTTGGACACTGAACCGTTGAGTGGGCAACACGACGCTGAGCTGAAACGTTTCCTGATACAGATGTGATAGTATTATCATCTGCTGGCCACTGAACTTCAATTTGAGTCTGTCCTACTGTAAATGGTACGACATATGGATCAGCTCCGGTACCAGAACCGGTAACACCTGATGCGGGTACAGTTACTGTTCCACCAACAATCTGCCAGCTGTATTCATCGGTAGCAGGACCGGGAACATTGTACGTACTTACTGATCCTTTTCTCTCCTCAATAGGAGTTTGATCAACCTGTGCGGTGGCTGCAAACTGTGCGAGAAGTGACGGTGCTGATGCAACGGTAAATAACATAACAACAGCAACTTTAGCGATTTTTGTGTAGATTTTTGTTTTCATGACATTGTTATTTAAAAAGGTTATGTTTTGGTTTATTGATTTCATCTTCTGTTAAGTTTATTATTAGATTGAATTTCAAAAATTTCTGGTTGATCATATATTTCAATGTTGTGTACCGCTGATGTTCCGGCGCATCCCGTGATCGTATCCGTAACCGTTACATTAACGCTGGCTGACGCTGCCAGAGCGTAGTCCACGATTAGCTGATCTGAGATCGTACTGCCTGAAGCAACACCTCCGGTAATGTTCCAGGTATAATTATAATTCGCATTTGCAGTTGTTGTAAAAACTGCAGAGCCCGGTAGACATACTTCATCAGGACCATTTACCAGTGGTTGTGGATTTAGATTTACTATAACGGTAACCGTTTTTGCCGCCGAATTCCCACATTCTGCCTCAAATCTTACATAATAGTCCGTTGTAATTGTGGGGGCCGGTATACTAAGATTATTACCGGTTCCAATACCTGTCGTAAAGGCCGCGTCGGAATACCAGTTGGCTACACCCCCCGTGCCGGGATTCCCGCCTGTATAACTGAGTATCACATCCCCGACACCTTCGCACACTTCTGTACGATCAGCATTTGCGGATGCCGGTGCTACCGGGGCAATCTTGATATTTTCCGTTACACTTACAGCTGAAGTAGTATTGCAGTCGCCTTCGAAGCGGACGTAGTATGTCGTTGTTGCACCAGGTGTTGCAAGGGTGAGGCTATTGCCATTGCCAACATTGGTTGTGAAAGCAGCATCTGAGTACCACTCGGCTGTAGCACCATCTCCCAGTGTTCCACCTGCATAGCTTAGCACGATATTGCCGTCTGCCGGGCAAAGGTCGTTGCGGTCAACGCTGGCAGAGGTTGGGGCAACGCTTATTGCTTTGATATTTACCGTGACGTTCACTGCGGAAGTGGTGTTGCAGTCGCCTTCGAAGCGGACGTAGTATGTTGTGGTTGCACCAGGTGTTGCAAGGGTAAGGTTATTGCCATTACCAACATTGGTTGTGAAAGCAGCATCTGAGTACCATTCGGCTGTTGCTCCATCGCCAAGTGTTCCACCTGTGTAACTCAGCACGATGTTGCCGTCTGCCGGACAGAGGTCGTTGCGGTCAACGCTGGCAGAGGTTGGGGCAACGCTTATGTTTTTGATGTTTACAGTTACGTTCACTGCGGAAGTGGTGTTGCAGTCGCCTTCGAAACGAACGTAGTAGGTCGTGGTTGCATTCGGGGTAGCAAGGGTAAGGTTATTGCCATTGCCAACATTGGTTGTGAAAGCAGCATCTGAGTACCATTCGGCTGTTGCTCCATCGCCAAGTGTTCCACCTGCGTAACTCAGCACGATGTTGCCGTCTGCCGGACAGAGGTCGTTGCGGTCAACGCTGGCAGAGGTTGGGGCAACGCTTATTGCTTTGATATTAACCGTGATGTTCACTGCGGAAGTTGTGTTGCAGTCACCTTCGAAGCGGACGTAGTAGGTTGTGGTTGCATTCGGGGTAGCGAGGGTAAGGTTATTGCCATTGCCAACGTTGGTTGTGAAAGCAGCATCTGAGTACCACTCGGCTGTAGCGCCATCGCCAAGTGTTCCACCTGCGTAACTCAGCACGATGTTGCCGTCTGCCGGACAGAGGTCGTTGCGGTCAACGCTGGCAGAGGTTGGGGCAACGCTTATTGCTTTGATATTAACCGTGATGTTCACTGCGGAAGTTGTGTTGCAGTCGCCTTCGAAGCGGACGTAGTAGGTCGTGGTTGCATCAGGGTTGCAAGGGTGAGGGTATTGCCATTGCCAACATTGGTCGTAAAGGCAGCATCCGAGTACCACTGAGCCGTGGCGCCATCGCCAAGGGTTCCGCCTGAGTAACTCAGCACGATATTACCGTCTGCCGGGCAGAGGTCGTTGCGGTCAACGCTGGCAGAGGTTGGGGCAACGCTTATTGCTTTGATATTAACCGTACGTTCACTGCGGAAGTGGTGTTGCAGTCGCCTTCGAAGCGGACGTAGTAGGTCGTGGTTGCATTCGGGGTAGCAAGGGTAAGGCTATTGCCATTGCCAACATTGGTCGTGAAAGCAGCATCTGAGTACCACTCGGCTGTAGCACCATCTCCCAGTGTTCCACCTGCATAGCTTAGCACGATATTGCCGTCTGCCGGGCAAAGGTCGTTGCGGTCAACGCTGGCCGAGGTTGGGGCAACGCTTACTGCTTTGATATTTACCGTCACGTTCACTGCGGCAGCAGTGGTGTTGCAGTCACCTTCGAAGCGGACGTAGTATGTTGTGGTTGCATTCGGGGTAGCGAGGGTGAGGCTATTGCCATTGCCAACATTGGTTGTGAAAGCAGCATCTGAGTACCATTCGGCTGTTGCTCCATCGCCAAGGGTTCCACCTGCGTAACTCAGCACGATGTTACCGTCTGCCGGGCAGAGGTCGTTACGGTCTACGCTGGCACGAGGTTGGGGCAACGCTTATTGTCTTTGATATTTACCGTCACGTTCTGGGCGGCAGTGGTGTTGCAGTCGCCTTCGAAACGGACGTAGTAGGTCGTGGTTGCATTCAGGGTAGCAAGGGTGAGGCTATTGCCATTGCCGACGTTCGTAGTGAAAGCTGCATCCGAGTACCACTGAGCCGTAGCACCATCGCCAAGGGTTCCGCCTGAGTAACTCAGCACGATATTGCCGTCTGCCGGGCAGAGGTCGTTGCGGTCGACGTGAGCACGAGTCGGGGCAACGCTTATGTCTTTGATATTAACTGTCATGTTCATGGGAAGCGTGGTGTTGCAGTCGCCTTCGAAGCGGACGTAATAGGTCGTGGTTGCATTCAGGGTAGCAAGGGTAAGGCTATTGCCATTGCCAACATTGGTCGTGAAAGCAGCATCTGAGTACCACTGGCCGTAGCGCCATCACCAAGGGTTCCGCCTGCATAGCTCAGCACGATGTTGCCATCTGCAGGACACAGATCGTTGCGGTCAACTGAAGCACTTGTCGGAGCTACGCTGATGTCTTTGATTGTGACTGTCACGTTCTGGGCTGCGGTGGTGTTGCAGTCGCCTTCGAAGCGGACGTAGTAGGTCGTGGTTGCATTCGGGGTAGCAAGGGTAAGGCTATTGCCATTGCCGACGTTCGTCGTAAAAGCAGCATCCGAGTACCACTGAGCTGTAGCGCCATCACCAAGGGTTCCGCCTGAGTAACTCAGCACGATATTACCGTCTGCCGGGCAGAGGTCGTTACGATCAACGCTGGCTGAGGTTGGGGCAACGCTTACTGCTTTGATATTTACCGTCACGTTCTGGGCAGCAGTGGTGTTGCAGTCGCCTTCGAAGCGGACGTAGTAGGTCGTGGTTGCATCCAGGGTTGCAAGGGTGAGGGCATTGCCATTGCCAACATTGGTCGTAAATGTTGCGTCTGAGTACCACTCGGCTGTAGCACCATCTCCCAGTGTTCCACCTGCATAGCTTAGCACGATATTGCCGTCTGCCGGGCAAAGGTCATTGCGGTCAACGCTGGCTGAAGTCGGAGCTGTACTCGGGACACCGGTCAGGACTGTGGCTGAAACTCCACCGGAAGTATTACATGCACCTTCGGCTCTTACCCAGTAAGTAGTATTTACAGACGGGTCCACAGTCAGGGCTATACCATCAGTACCTGCAGATGTTGTAAAGGCGCCATCTAGATACCATTTCCAGGCTGCACCAGTACCGAGGCTTCCACCGGAGACCGTAAGTATCTTAGGTGTACCCTGACATATATTGTTATTTGCGATGATGATTGAATCGGGATCAGATGACATTAACCCGTCAACTCCTACTTCAACACTATCTGTGACCGTGCATCCAAGTGCGCCGGCATCGGTTACAACTACCCTGTACCAGGCTGTATTGAGACCATTTATCGATGACGTGGTCAGCCCCATAGAAGTACCATTTCTGTACCAGTTATAAAGATATGCAGAGCCGGTACCTCCTGAAGGAGTCGCAGATACTGAACCATTAGCAGAACCTGAACATGACTCATTCACAACAAACAATGCCACACCGAGCGCTGGATTTTCATTCACCGTAAATGATCTGACGATGAAACTCGCGTCGCCGATATCCGTTATTTTTACAGCATATACACCGGGTACGAGAGTTGAAGCGGAAGATGTATTGATTGCAACAGGAGAACCATCTTTTGTCCAGCTGTAGGTATATCCCATACCTGTTCCACCTTGGGGAGTTATGGTGACTGTTCCGTCGTATTGCCGAAACACGAAACATTAGTACCAGAAATATCGGCATCCAGTGGATTACCCTGGAGGCACAGTGAAAACGTACCGCTTGTATTATCGTCATCCACGGAAATATAGTACCAGTCACCGGCTGTTAGAGTATCGGCAACCAGTGTGACGGTTCCTGAACTTGCTGTCCATTTGGCACAGCCAACCTCGGTTCCTGCTTCATTCCACAAGGCAAGCTGTTGCCTGCGCATGGTTCCATAAACCGTACCTGTTTTGACATCTACGACAATATTCTGCGTTTCAGCCTGGAATTTAAACCAAACGTTCTTATTTGTACTCCCCGACCAGCAACTGCCCTGTAACCTGTCAGCCGTTGCGAAAAGATTTGTATACTCTGCATCATCCGAACACCAGTTACTGATATTGGTAAGTTCAATAGCGCCGGCTCTGTAATCATAGTCGACCTGATCATCGATACACAGTTTGAAACTTCCGCTGTTCCTGTCATCGTCCACAGAAATGTAATACCAGTCGCCGGTCGTAAGTGTATCCGTCTGAAGTATAATTGTACCTGTATTGCCTATCCATTTTGTACACGTCAGTTCAACATCCGCTTCATTCCAAAGAGATACTTGCTGTCGCTGCATATTTCCGTACACTCCGCCTGTAGATATCTCTACTTTCAGTTCGGGTGTAAGGGCCTGGAATTTAAACCATACATTTTTATTTTCTGTACCTGTCCAGCATGAGCCCTGGCTTCTATCGGGGCTGGCTAAAAGGTTTGAGAAGCCGGCATCCGGATAACAACCTGCATCATGCTGAATTTCTACAGCTCCTGCTTTATAATCAAAATCAGGCTGGTCACTCATACACATCGTGAAAGTTCCCGGACTATAGTTGTCATCTACCGAGATATAGTACCAGTCGCCGGTAACCAATGAATCGAAACTGATGGAGGTGGTACCCTGGTCGAGCAATGGGCCCACACATTTTACTTCTGAACCATCGGCTTTCCATAAGGCCATCTGCCCACGTCTCAGGTTGCCATAAACATTACCTGTTTTAAGTTCGATAGTAGCGAAATCACTCATTGCCTGGAACTTAAACCATACGTTTTTATTCTCTGTACCTAGCCAGCATGATGCCATGGATTCATCTTCGGTGGCATACGCATTTGTATATCCTGCATTCGCTGAACACCACATCATGTGCGGAATCTCAATGGCGCCAGACCTGTAGTCAAAATCTGGCATATCATCCAGGCAGAGTGTAAATGAACCGCTGGTACTATTATCGTCAACAGAGATCCAATACCAGTTACCAACGGTCAGACTGTCTATACTCATAATTGTTGTACCCTGATCATAGACAGGGTCTACACATTTAACCAGTTGTTTGTCAGCGTTCCAAATAGCCATCTGCCCCCGGCGCATGTTACCGTATACATTCCCTGTCTTCAGTTTAACCGTTGCAAAGGGTGTGAGAGCCTGGAACCTGAACCATACGTTTTTATTTACAGTGCCCAACCAGCAAGATGCCATGGTTTCATCCTCGGTGGCGTAGTAATTGGTATAAGAAGCATTCGCGGAACAGCCTGCATCATGTGCCAGAATTTTCGCCCCCGCACGGTAATCATAGTCAATCTGGTCGCTGAGACAAAGCGTAAAGCTTCCACTGACGTAGTTGTCATCAACAGATATATAATATGTATCGCCAATCGACAGTGTATCAAGGCTGAGAATAAGAGAGCCCTGATCAATAACGGGACCTATGCATTTCACTTCCGTGCCGTCATCTCTCCAAATGGCCATCTGTGGCCGGCGGATGGTACCGTAAATATTTCCAGACGTAAGTTTAAGCGTCAGAAAGTTTGTTTGAGCCACAAACTTGAACCAAACATTCTTGTTTACCGTCCCACTCCAGCATGATCCCATGGACTGGTCGGAAGTGGCATAGTAATTTGTATATAGCGCTTCGGTGGAACAACCGCTGTTATGCCCAAGCAGTATAGCTCCTTCCATATAATCATAGGTAGGCTGGTCGTCAAAACACAGTGTGAACATGCCGCTGCGGTAGTTATCGTCGACAGACAGATAGTACCAGTTGCCCGGTGTCAGTGAATCACTGTTCATCGTGAGTGTTCCCTGGTCAATAACCGGATCTATACACGACACTTCTACACCTGCGGCATTCCACAAGGCCATTTGCGGACGACGCATGTCGCCGTATACATTTCCTGTACGAAGGTTAATGTTGATAAATCTTGTTGTAGCCTGAAACTTGAACCAGACATTTTTATTTTCAGTGCCCAACCAGCACGATGCCATCGACTGGTCAGCTGTTGCCCAAAGGTTGCTGTAAGCTTGTTCAGCAGAACACCACTGGCTAATATCCGTGATCTCAAGTGCTCCGGCTTTGAAGTCATAATCCGGCCTGTCATCAGTACAAATTGTGAAGTATCGACTTACATAATCATCATCCACAGCAATCCAGTACCAGTTACCTGGTGTAAGGGTATCGGACTGCAAGATGATGGTACCCTGCGCTGATATCCACCTCGAACATCCTATTTCACTTTGTTCACCATTGAACAATGCAACTTGCTGTCGTTGCATGTCGCCATACACCGAACCAGTTTTTACCTGTATCTTAATAAAAGGCGTTGTAGCCTGGAATTTGAACCAAACGTTTTTATTTACTGTTCCGCTCCAGCATGAGCCTTGCCCGACGTCATCCGTAGCCCATATATTCGTGAATTCAGCGTCCGCAGAGCACCATCCACGTGGATCAGCAATGGTATACGCATTTTTAAAGTAATCATAGTCGACACTGTCATCCAGACAAAGGGTAAAGGTTCCGGAAACCCGGTCATCATCAACACCAATCCAGTACCAGTTCCCACTGACCAACGAGTCTGCCTGCATCACAACTGTTCCCTGGGTGGAAACCCAACTGGCACAGGCTACCTCATCACCACTGATATTCCACAGGGCCATCTGCTGACGCTGCATTGAGCCGTAGGCTCCTCCGGTTTTCAGACTGATGCTGATCTCCGGGCCCGTAGCCTGGAATTTGAACCATACATTTTTAAAATCTGCACCCGTCCAGCATGAACCCGCTGTGGGATCCAAAGTCGCAGCTGCATTTGAGAATCCTGCATCTGGTGAACACCAGTTGTCAATATCTGTCAATTCAAGTGCTCCTTCAGGATAGTCATACGTAACATCATCATCGATACAAATCGTAAAGGTTCCTGAAGTTCCGTCATCATCGACAGAAACGTAATACAGGTCACCGGTGTTTAGGCTGTTCGAAACAAGGACAGTGGTGTCAGAGGCAAGGTTAGCCGGAACACAGTCGATCTCAGTACCCGAGGCATCCCAAAGGGCGATTTGCTGACCCCGCATACTACCTAAATCGGCACCTGTTTTAACAATTATGGTAGTAAGGTTGGAGGTGGCAAGAAACTTAAACCAGACATTCTTATTTTCAGCGCCCGTCCAGCAACTCCCCGCTGATTCATCCGGTGTGGCTATTGAATTACTATATTTTGCATTTTCAGAACACCAATTATTTAAATCATTAAGTAAAATTGCGTTCGACCGCTCATCATTCCTCAGGTGATCGGTGACGCAAACGGTGAATGTGCCGCGATAGCCGGTGTTGTTAAAATTATCGGCTGAAATAAAATACCAGTTTCCAGGTGTCAGGCTGGTTGAGTACAGTTCGAGATCCGAGCCATCGGTAGTATAAACCTGGCATCTGACCTCCGTCAAGGATTCATCCCAAAGTCCAAGCATGCCGCGTCGCAAGTTCCCCTCAATGCCGGAAGTCCGGAGCTGGACAGCGATGTCGGATGATGTTGCCTGGAATTTGAACCAACGATTGAAATTCGGACCATTTGGCCAGCAGCTGGCCTTTGATTTATCGGGAGTAGCATTCACGGTACTGAAAGCGGATGGATCAGAACACCAATTATCGGTATCAGCTATAAGTTCGGCGCCATCTTTAAAGTCATAACTCAATTTATCGTCGAGACAAAGACTGAAAGTACCTCTGTATCCAAGATTATTCAGATTGTCTACTGAAATGTAATACCAGTTTCCAACCACCAGCTTAAAGGTATCGGTGGTTATTTCAAGATCACTGTAATCGAACGCATACCTGCGGCAGGTTTTTTCAATTCCGGCCGAATCCCACAAAGCGATATACGCATATCTCAGGCTCCCCTCTTCAGCTCCTGTCAATAGACGTACTGTGACATCCTGTGTAGTTGCCCGGAATTTAAACCAGCGGTTATTATTCGGACCTGAATTCCAGCATGAGGCTACCATCTCATCGGGCGTTGCTCCCAACGTGGTATATGCCTGCAGTGGGGAGCACCAGGATGAAATATCTGTAAGTTCTTTGGCTGCCGATCGGAAATCATAATCCACAGTATCAGTGACGCATAAGGAAAATGATCCTCTGTAACCCAGGTTATTCAGGTTGTCGACAGAAATAAAATACGTTTGTCCAGGTACGAGAATGTCTGAAGATACATTGATATCGCTGTATTCAGCATAGTAACGCTGGCTGCTGATCTCATTTCCGGCAGCATCCCACAATGCAAGATAGGGATACCTGAGTGTTCCCTCACTGCCACCGGTTTTCAGCATGATGTTCACCATGTCGGAGGTAGCCGTGAACCTGAACCATCTGTTGTAATTAGGACCTGAACTCCAGGCCGAGCCTGCTTGTTCATCAGGTGTTGCGTTCATTGTGGTATATTTCTGAAGGGGAGAACACCAGTTGGATATGTCATTCAGTTCAATGGCAGCTGCTTTAAAGTCGTAATCAAGTGTATCATTTACACAAAGGCTGAAAGTACCCCGATAACCGGTATTATTATAGTTGTCGACAGAAATATAGTACCAGTCTCCCGGAGTAAGTGTATCAGAACTTGTTACAATATCGTCATAATCAATCGTATACCGGGCACTTGAAAGTTCATTGTCATTTTCATCCCAGATAGCGATATATGGATACCTCATTGAACCTTCCAGTCCGCCGGTTTTCACTTCTGCCCTGACCATTGTAGTGGTCGCCTGGAATTTGAACCAACGGTTGAAATTCGGACCACTGTTCCAGGCTGAGCCCTTCAGTCTGTCAGGCGTGGCTCCGAGGGTAGTGTAAATACCATCGGCTGAACACCAGTCATCAATGTCTGTAATCTCCTTCGCCCCTTCCTTAAAGTCGTAGTCGAGTGTATCCGTAATGCACATGGTGAATGTTCCCCGGTAGCCAGTATTGGAGGCGTTATCGGCAGAAATGAAATACCATTCACCGGGGACAAGCGCATTGTATCCAACCGTTACATCATTATAATCAGTGGTATATCTGGCGCTCGATATTTCGTTTCCGGCAGAATCCCACAAGGCCAGCAAGGGATAACGTAAGGTACCCTGTGTTCCACCGGTCTTCATATCCACTTTTACAAAGGCTGTTGTAGCCTGGAACCTGAACCAGCGGTTGAAATTTGGTCCGTTCGGCCAGGCACTGCCAATGTCTCCGTCCGGTGTAGCATCCATCGTGGTATATGCTGCATCGCCGGAACACCAGTAGTTCAGGTCATCAAAAACAATGGCAGCTTCCCTGAAGTCATAATCAAGGGTATCATCCACACATAAGCTGAATGTCCCCCTGTATCCGTTATTATTATAATTATCAACAGAAATGTAATATCTCTGACCTGGAACCAGATCGTTGGTACTGACAACAACATCGCCGTAATCGGAATAATAACGTGCGCTTGAAATTTCATTGTCAGCGTCATCCCAGATGGCGATAAGTCCATATCGTAAGGTTCCCTCACTACCCCCGGTTTTCAACTCGGCTTTTAGTTGATTCGTCGAAGCTGTAAAGGTAAACCACCTGTTAAAATTTGGTCCGTTCGGCCATGTGGATCCGGCGAGCCGGTCGGGCGTTGCCCCAACTGTTGAATAAATTGCCTCAGGTGAACACCACTGATTAATATCGGCAATTTCAATGGCTCCCTCCTTATAATCGTACCCAATTGTATCGGTCACGCACAATGAGAAAGTTCCTTTGTACCCGGCATTTACATAATTATCAACGGAAATATAATACAAGTCTCCCGGTGTAAGTAAAACTGAACTTATCACAACATCGCTGTATTCTCCTGTATACCTTGCACTTGATACTTCATTCCCTACGGAATCCCAAACAGCGATCAATCCGTATCGTAATGTACCTTCAGCACCACCGGTTTTTAGTTCGGCTCTGACCATGCTAGATGTTGCCCGGAATTTGAACCAGCGGTTATAATTGGGACCACTGTTCCAATTGGTCGGCTGGATGCCGTCGGGAGTGGCCTCTACGGTCGTGTAATCTGCATTTACCGAACACCACTCGTGAATATCGGTTAGTTCAATTGCCCCTTCCTTAAAGTCGTAGTTAACTTCGTTATCAATGCATAGGGTAAATGTTCCCCTATAGCCGGCATTTACATAATTATCGACAGACAGGTAGTACCATGTACCCGGAGTCAAATTGGCGTATCCGAACCTGACATCGTCATAATCGGACGTGTACCTCGAACAGGCAAGTTCATTACCGGTTCCGTCCCACAGGGCCACGGCCGCTCTTCTAAGCGTGCCTTCGGTCCCACCGGTTTTTACATCGACAGTCAGCTCTGACGAGGTAGCGAGAAATTTAAACCAGCGGTTATAATTCGGTCCGTTTTGCCAGCAGCTTCCTTTTGTCCTGTCGGCGGTTGCATCAAGAGTTGAGAATTCAGCTTCGGCGGAGCACCAGTCGTTAAAATGCGGGACGGTAATGGCTCCCTCCATGAAATCATAGTCAACTGAATCATCCACACACAGAGTAAAACTTCCCCTGTAGCCGGTATTGTTAAAGTTGTCAACGGAGATATAATACCATTCACCCGGGGTCAAAGCCGGACTGCCCAGAGTAATATCACTGTAATCGGAATAATATGTCTGACAGGCTACCTGATTCCCGGATTCATCCCAAATAGCTGCAAATGGTCTTCTTAATGTTCCTTCGGCGCCACCGGTTTTAACCTCCACTTTCACCTGCGTGCCCGGTGCCTGGAATTTGAACCATCGGTTGAAATTTGGTCCGTTCGACCAGCAGCTTCCAATGGTTTCGTCGGCTGTGGCGCCAATTGTAGAATAGACAGCATCGACGGAGCACCAGTTATCAATATCAGTGATGATACGAGCGCCGTCCTTGAAATCATAATCCTTTACTTCTGTGTATGCGGTATCATAATTTGTACATCCGTTCAAATCTGAATAGATATAAACTACTGTATCCGTTCTTACACCGGCAAGTGCCGGATTGTATGTATTCCCACTTACTCCGTGTCCCGTGAAAGTACCGCCTGCAGGCGCTCCGATCAGTGTCGTCGTAGGATCACTGATATCATAATAAGGATTGACGCCAATGAAACTGACAACGGGTAAATTATGTACCGTGGCTGTAAGATTAATGGTATCAGCACAGCCATTTATGTCGGAGTAGGTATAATGAATCGTGTTGACGCCACTCATGGCGGCCGTGAAGAGGGCAGATCCGTTTAGAAGGTCTGCAATATTATCACCGTAAAAAGTTCCTCCCGGTGCATAACTTCCTGTTAATGTATCGGGATCACTTTCAAAACAATAATCGGTTTCAAAGCCGCTTACCGAAACAACCGGCAAAGGATTAATAACCAGTGTTTTCGTGATGGTATCCGAGCAACTGTTGAAATCAGTATAATAATACCGTATATCAAATGTCCCATCCGTCGAATAATCCAGGACTGCGGTTCCGTTCCCGTTATCTGTAATGCCGGTTCCCATAAATGTCCCAAGCGGAGACAGCGGATCCGGTAAGTAGGTCAGACGCCGTACCAACGCAAACCGGTGAATTCATTCCGGCAAAATCAACTGAAGGTAATGGATTGACCGTGACTGGTTGTGAGACTGAATCACTGCATCCGAAAACATCGTCGATTACATACTTAATCGTATACGTACCAGAAACTGAAGGTGAGAAATCCGCGGTTCCATCCCCATTATCGGTAATGCCCGTCCCGCTGAAAGTTCCTTCCGGTGCATAATTTCCGGTAAGAAGCTGATCACTGGAATTTTCACAAACCGGCGACGTAAGACCTGCAAAACCGGCAACCGGAAGAGGATGAACTGTCACCTGAGCAGAATCGGGCCCGGTTGAATTACAACTTCCTTCAAACCTGAAATAGTATTTTGAACTTACGCCAGGTACAGGAATAACGATATCATTTCCGGTGCCAATGAGGTTGGTCAGTGCCGGATCATCGTACCATCGGGCAAGAGCTCCGGTTCCTGCAGTGCCGCCATAATAAGTTAATGTTATATTTCCACTTCCCGCACACACGGATTGAGGATCAGAAACGACCGAATCCGGAGCTGTACTCAGCTGGTTTATATTTACTAATACACTGGCAGCGGATGTTGTGTTGCAATCGCCTTCAAAGCGGACGTAATATGTTGTAGAAGAATTCGGGGTTGCAAGAGTCAGGTTGTTTCCATTGCCAACGTTGGACGTAAATGCAGCGTCAGAATACCATTGTGCCGTAGCGTTGGTACCCAATGTGCCACCTGTAAAACTCAGAACGATATTACCGTCAGCCGGGCATATGTCGTTACGGTCCACATCAGCCGAGGTTGGGGCGATACTTAAGGATGAAACGGTTATTACAACAGGTTCGAGATCCAGCGTATCGGATGCTACGACCATTTTAAGTGAATAGCTTCCGGAAGTGGTGGCCGTATAGATATATGAACTGGCTCCAGCAATAGTTAATCCGTCTTTCAGCCATTGATAATAGGAGCCGTCATCTTCAACGGAAAGATCAACTGATCCACCTGCACAGAACGATGTGGGCCCTGAGGCTGAAATGCTGTATCCTCCTGATTCAAAAAAATTAAAAATAGGATCGACGGAAAGATCACTTTCATCACCATAACCGCAGGCCGGATCACACTGAAGATCAGCAAAGCCAGTCCCCGTCTTGATACCGGGCGTAGGGTCCAGAATATAAACTGAACCACCGGTCACTTCAAAGGACCCCTGATTATTGGCGCCGTTCTGGGTAAAATTCCCGGTCACGACAAGGTATCCTCCGGTAATTACATTCACCTGGTTTCCGGAAGTATAGTTACCGTAAATGATGAGAACCCCACCTGTTGTTATTGAAAGATTTGCATTGTTACCAAAAGAAATATCACCAAATACAATCAGCGTGTCATTAACCGTGAGATCGCCACTATTGAAACTAAGGTTACCTGTACGTGTGATAAATCCATTTATGATAACATCCGAATTCAGACCTGAGGTTGCCGGCGCACTTCCATCCGACCAACTGGCATTATTTGTCCAGTCTCCGGTATAGTTATTCAGTGTTGTTTCTTGCGAGAATGCCTTGAAAGAAATAAAGAACGATGAAGATCAGGAATATACAAAAAACATGCAGAGTAAGTCCGTAGAAACGTACTCCCTCTGCATACTTTATTGATAAATATCCTTTATTAGGTTCCTTTTTCATGCACTCGACACTTCAAAAATAAGGAATTTATTTTCCTATTTCCCAACTCGACAGCTACGGTGTTCTACGACTTATCAACAATTATGTTGCGCTGCGTTTTCACCAACGCATCAGAATTTTCGGACATAAAATGGCCACAAAAGGATGAATTCTAAATATGTAATTATCTGAAAGTGTATGTATTGCCTGGTATGAGTAGGTTCTCATTATGTCGAAGCAAACGCTGTATGCCTTGTTAACCGTGATTTTCCCGATATTTTGTAAAAATTACATTTCATCACTTGGATTTGAAATTTCACATAAAAAAAACGGAGATTCATAAATATCTCCGCTTTTTCCTTGACAAAATATAAAACGAAATTTTTTATTTATAATTTTTTAATTTCAGTGACGAGTTTCTGCAGGGAATCTTTCGCATTACCGAAAAGCATACGGGTCTTATCATCATAGAACAGGTAATTTTCAATAGCTGCATACCCCTTCCCCATGCCGCGTTTCATAACAATAATATTTTTAGCCTCGAAGGCTTTAATGATGGGCATTCCATAAATCGGGCTGCCAGGATCATCATTGGCTGCAGGGTTTACAACATCATTGGCACCAATAATCACCGCGACATCCGTATTCGGCATTTCAGGGTTGATCTCATCCATTTCAACAAGTTTGTCATACGATACATCTGCTTCAGCCAGGAGAACATTCATATGTCCGGGCATACGTCCTGCCACCGGATGAATGGCATATTTTACTTCTACACCGTTTTCTTCGAGGACAGATTCGAATTCATGACAGAGATGTTGTGCCTGAGCGACGGCAAGACCGTAACCGGGTATTATCACCACTTTGCCTGAGTATGCGAGAAGTACGCTGGCATCATTCACAGAGATTTCTTTTATACTCCCGTGTTCTTTATCAACCGAGGTGCCACCACCGCCAAATGCACCAATGATAACATTAATGAGCGAACGGTTCATCGCCCTGCACATCTGAATCGTCAGGATGGTTCCGGCAGCGCCCACGAGGATACCACCAAGGATCATGGCCTCATTCTTATAAATAAATCCAGCCATAGCAGCAGCGATACCGGTGAACGAGTTCAGGAGTGAGATGACAACAGGCATATCAGCACCCCCGATTGGAAGCACGAAGGTAATCCCGTAGATCAGACTGATGACCAGCAGTACATAGACCACTATGTTCTGCACCCCGATATCGGCCCCGCCGATCATGACAAATACAACGAGGGATATGATGATCAGTAAAATAAAATTATTAAGGTAGGTCATAAAGCGTGCGAAAATATCACCGACCTTGCCATCAAGTTTTCCGTAAGCAATCATACTTCCGCTGAAGGCAATACTTCCAATTACCAGTCCGAGCAAAGTGACCAGTGTAGATTCATTATTTGGATTTGAAAATTCAATGAGGGCGACAAGTGCCGACGCAGCACCGCCGGTGGCATTGAAGAACGATACCAACTGGGGCATTGCCGTCATCTTAATCTTCCTGGCAACGATAGCACCGATGACTGTACCAATTATTATGGTAACGACAACAATAAGACCATTCATCCAGCTTATCGCGTTCCCCTCAGAATCCTTGTGCAGTAATAGCGTGGTGAGCATGGCCAGCACCATCCCTGCAGCCGCCCATAAGTTCCCCCGTCTGGCACTTACCGGATTGCTCTGTAATTTCAGACCGATCACAAAAAAAATGGCAGCCAGCAAATAACTGAATTCAAGTATGATTTCACCGTTTGAGGGATTGATAATCGATGTATCCATAATTTTCTTTGTTTGCCTTTGATTTATATTGATCCCGGGAGCGTTCCTGTACTACCGCAGGCGTCACATTAATTTTCCGGGAGCGAGCTCTATACTACTTCTTTTTCTTTTTCTTAAACATTTCCAGCATCCTGTCTGTCACAACAAAGCCACCGGCAACATTCAGCGTGGCCAGGAAAACAGCAAGTATCCCGAGTACCCACTCAAGTGTTGTGTCAGCATGCCCCACCAGGATTATACCACCGATGATGATAACACCACTGATTGCATTAGCTCCTGACATTAGCGGGGTATGAAGAACGGAAGGAACATTCGAGATAACTTCAAAACCCAGAAATATGGAAAGCACGATGATAAAGATCATATCCTTATGCTCCCAGAAAAACTGCAATATCTTTTCCATGTCGGTCAGAATTTATGATTGGTATGACGCTTTGATTCGTTCATGAATTATTTCTCCGGCTTTTGTAACGCAGGTACCCGCAACGATATCATCCTCGAAATTCAGATTCAGGGCACCGTCTTCAGCGATCAGCAAACGAAGGAAATTAATATAGTTTTTGCCAAGCATGCGACTTGCATCTGTAGGCAGGTGTGATGGATAATTTGAATTTCCAATGATCTTTACCTCGTTATGGACAACCGTCTCGTTATCTTTTGTAAGTTCACAATTTCCTCCTGTGGAAGCAGCCAGGTCAATAATGACTGAACCCGCCTTCATCAACTTTACCGTTTCTTTCCTCAGTAGCAGAGGAGCTTTCCTACCGAAGATCTGAGCTGTGCATATGACGATGTCTGATTTTACGGCATGATCATGTATAGCCTGTTGTTGCTTTTTCTTATATTCTTCCGACTGTTCAACTGCATAACCGCCGGCTTTCACATCTTCCTGTGCACCTTCGACCTCCACGAATTTCGCACCAAGGCTCTTCACCTCTTCTCTTGCAGCCGACCTCACATCAAAGGCTTCAACCACTGCCCCGAGTTTTCTCGCAGTGGCTATCGCCTGCAACCCGGCAACCCCGGCTCCCAGAATAAGGACCTTGGCCGGTTTAATTGTACCGGCAGCGGTCATGAACATAGGAAAAAATTGACCAAAATGGTTGGCAGCATCCAGGACAGCTTTATATCCGGCAACTGTTGCCTGAGATGAAAGAATGTCCATGCCTTGTGCCCGTGATGTCCTCGGGATGACATCCAGGCTGAAAGAGGTGACGCCCCCTTTTGCAAAGCTTTCGATGGCTTCCCTGTTAAAGAATGGATTCAGAATGGCAACGACGACCTGTTCCTTTTTCAGTTTTTTTGTTTCTACCTTTGAATGCGGATGGATCATCACCAGGATATCAGCCTGCGTGAATACCTTGTCCCTGCTTTCAATAACGGCACCAGCTTCTTTATACTCACTGTCTGAGGCAAATGCCGATTCCCCGGCTCCCTTTTCAACCAGTACGTTAACCTTCATAGCCGTTAACGTAGCTACACTTTCGGGCAGGATGGCCACCCTGTTCTCCTCCGATGATTCTTTCAGAATGCCTAATTTCATAGTTAAGAATATTATTATATTGGAGAAAAGTCAGAAAAGCACAAAGATAAAAAAATAATGGAAAGACGGGGAACTCAAAATGCCGGCTTTCGATACTGTTATGCCTGTTCAAATTTTCCCGGTGAAGCATGACATCGTATTATATATGCGATTATAGCTCAAATATTATTAAACAAACCGTACATTTCAGATGTTTAAAAACCTGAAAATAGGTTTTATAGAACATGTTTTAAATTATCACGGGAGATCGCAAAAGTTTTATATTTTTGAACTTCAAAAGCCCTGAGAACAATCAATTATGGATGATCTATCTTTTTTAGGCAATGGCGAGATCGACGCGATTGAAGAACTGTTTGAAAAATTCCGGAATAATCCCGAAGCTCTTGACCCTTCCTGGCAAAAATTTTTTCAGGGGTTTAACTTTGCTGTGCGGAATGCGAACAAAGGTGAACTCCATTCCGATACATTTGACAAGGAATTTAAAGTCATTAACTACATTGATGCCTTTCGCAAAAGAGGGCATTTGTTTACACCTACCAATCCTGTCAGGACAAGGAGGAAGTATTTTCCCACGCTCGACCTGGAAAACTACGGACTTTCTGAAAATGATCTCGATCTTGAATTCCATGCGGGAAGAGAAATAGGGATCGGAAAAACGACGCTGAGAAAGATCGTTGACTACCTCAACCAGACGTATTGTGGATCTATCGGCTCCGAATATATGTTCATCCGAAGTCCGGAAAAGACGAGATGGCTTCAGGAACGGATCGAAACGAATATGAACCAGAGTGTTTTTTCGGTTGAGGAAAAGAAGGAAATTTTCTTGCACCTTAAGCATGCCGTGGGATTCGAAAAATTTATCCATAAAAAATTCACAGGCCAGAAGCGGTTCTCCCTTGAAGGAGCTGAAATTCTCATTCCGGCACTAAATGCCGTTATTGATCACGGGGCATTTCTGGGCATCGATGAATTTGCCATCAGCATGTCGCACAGAGGCCGGCTGAATGTCCTCTCAAATGTTCTTCAGAAACCCTATGAACGAGCACTTAAGGAGTTTGAGGGCGAAGAGTATGAAACCGGAATCACTCTGGGGGATGTTAAATACCATCTGGGCTATAGCAATAAAATTAAAACCAGGAGCGGACGCCAGGTCCGGCTTAACCTGGCTCCCAACCCCTCTCATCTGGAAGCCGGGACTCCTGTCATCCAGGGCATCTCAAGGTCGAAGATCGATCACGTTTACAATGGAAATTTTAATAAACTGGCTCCAATCATCATCCATGGTGACGCTGCCATAGCCGGACAGGGTGTTGTGTACGAAGTAATCCAGATGTCGGAACTGAACGGTTATCGTACCGGAGGTACCATTCACCTTGTCATAAATAACCAGGTCGGATTTACAACAAATTATCTGGATGCCAGGTCAAGCACCTATTGCACCGATATCGGAAAGGTCACAAAATCACCGATCTTCCATGTCAACGGGGATGATGTCGAAGCATTGGTTCATACCATCAGGATCGCCATGGAATACAGGCAGACTTTCCATACTGATGTTTTTATCGACATACTGTGTTTCAGGAAATACGGACATAATGAAGGCGATGAACCCAGATTTACGCAGCCTCTCCTGTATAAAGCCATTGCCAGACATCCCAATTCAAGAGATATATATGCCACAAGCCTGATTGAGCAGAATATTTACACGAAGGAGGAAATTGAACGTATTGAAAAAGACTACGACGAGATCCTGGAGGCAAAGCTTGTCAAGTCACGTGAACTCAAGAAGGTAATTATTCCGCAGTTTCTTAAGGAGGAATGGGCAAAATTCAAATACGCCGACGAAAAGGATTTTGTAGAACAGGTTGTGACTGGTGTTACAGAGGAAAACCTTATTGATCTTGCCCGCAAGATTAATAAAGTTCCGGATGATAAAAAATTCTTTAAAAAGATCATCCGGCTTTTTGAAGAACGGACGAAAATGACCGAAGAAGGAAAGGTTGACTGGGCGATGGGAGAATTACTTGCTTATGCCTCACTGCTCACAGAAGGACATTCTATCCGCATCAGTGGTCAGGACAGTATCCGGGGCACCTTCGCACATCGCCATGCTGCTCTTGTTATTGAAGATACAGATCAGCAGTACATACCACTTAAGAACCTCGCGGCCGACCAGGCAACGTTTGACATCTACAATTCTCCACTCAACGAATACGGCGTTCTCGGTTTTGAATACGGCTATGCTCTTGCCACACCTTCTTCCCTCACCATCTGGGAAGCACAGTTCGGCGATTTTACCAATGTGGGCCAGGTGATCGTTGACCAGTATATCAGTTCTGCCGAAGAAAAGTGGGGTCTCATGAACGGCCTGGTGATGTACCTGCCCCATGGATTTGAAGGCCAGGGTCCTGAACATTCGAGCGCAAGACTTGAACGTTTCCTTGTGCTTGCTGCCAGGGGCAACATGCAGATCGTAAATCCGACATCACCTGCAAATCTGTTTCATCTGCTCCGGCTGCACCTAAAACGTAAATTCAGGGTACCGGTCATCATCTGCACGCCAAAAAGCCTGCTGAGACATCCGAAATGTGTTTCTGATCTCGGTGAACTGGAACATGCACATTTCAGACCGGTAATTGATGACGACAACGTGGAGGTGGACGAAGTAAGACGAGTAGTGCTTTGTTCCGGCAAAATTTATTACGATCTCCTTGCAAGAAAAGAAGCACTCAATGCCCACGATATTGCTCTGGTTCGCATTGAGCAGCTTCACCCCTTCCCCAAACAAATGACGAGGGAAATACTCTCCAGGTATAAGAATAACCTCCTTACACTATGGGTTCAGGAAGAACCGGAAAATATGGGTGCCTGGTATTACATTCAGAATATTATGAAGGACACCGGGATAATCCCCGTTACACGACATCCAAGCGGAAGCCCTGCAGTAGGATTATTCAAGATTCATGAACTACAGCAAAAAGAAATCATCGACAAAGTATTCAGAAGATGTACCTGCGAACTGAAAAACAAATATTGCGGACTTCAATGCGTCGTAGGAAGTTCAAGAAAAGAAATCCTGAAACAACATCACTATTTTGAGGGTTAACCAGACATAAACCGGGAAAAACATGGCAATAGAAATCAAAGTACCAAGTCCGGGTGAATCGATATCAGAAGTTGAGATCGGGAGTTGGTTTGTTGAAACCGGCGATCATGTCGAAAAGGACCAGGAGCTTGGGGAGATCGAATCTGAAAAGGCAACCTTGCCACTGATCGCAAAAGAAAGTGGGGAGATCACCCTTCTAAAGAAAGTAGGGGAAACTGTTCCTGTCGGCACAGTGGTCTGTACTATCGACACAAGCAAAGCCGGGAAATCCGGCGAAAAACCGAAAGCGTCAAAAGCTGATGTAAACGCGGAAAAGGCGGCTCATGCCGGCACTGGCAGTGGAACGGTAAAAGCTAGTATAGAACCCAAAACTCCTGAAGGCTTTGAGAACGGAAAGCAAGACGTCGAGCAGGTTGAAGCAAACAGTCCACCCATGGTTCAACCGCAAGCTGACGCCGGAGCTCAGGATGCTGAAAAAGGAGGTCCCATAAAATCCACGCCCGTGGCAAGAAAAATGATGGATGATGCGGGCCTGAGTGTGGACGACATCATGCAAGGGCTTCGAAAAATTACAAGTAAGGAAGTCAGTGCAGTGATCAGAGCCGGGAATGGCGAAGAGGTGAGAAAGGATTTTGCAGGTGGGGCGGTTAGCAGGGAAGAACAAAAAACCGGCATGAGCAATCTCAGACGGAAGCTGGCTCAACGCCTCGTAGCTGTGAAAAATGAGACGGCCATGCTTACCACCTTCAATGAAGCAGATATGAGCAGCATCATTGCGCTTAGAAAACAATTCCAGGACAGCTTCGTTAATAAACACGGCGTTAAGCTCGGTTTCATGTCCTTCTTCACTAAGGCAGTATCCATTGCTCTCGCCGAGTTCCCAACCGTAAACAGTCATATTGAGGGTGAAGATCTGGTAACGCCGGAGTACTGTGATATTGGGATTGCCGTCCAGACGGATAAGGGTCTGATGGTACCGGTGCTGAGAAATGTTGAAAACCAGAGCCTTGCGGATATTGAGAAGAATATTGTGGAATTGGCTGGGAAAGCCAGAAAATACAGAATAAGCATTGAGGAGATGAGCGGCGGTACATTTACCATAACCAACGGTGGTATTTTCGGTTCGATGCTCTCCACACCTATCATCAACCCTCCCCAGGCAGCCATACTTGGCATGCACAATATCATAGAACGACCTGTCGTAGCCGAAGGTCAAATCGTAATACGGCCAATGATGTACCTGGCTCTTTCATATGATCATCGTATAATTGATGGACGGGACTCTGTCAGCTTCCTCGTTAAGGTTAAAAATTATATTGAAAATCCGGTGAATATGCTGATGAGAGGTATAAATCCTGAGAAAACACTTCTGGATCTCTGAAAATGTTGTACAACCCACTGAACCCTGATACGTGCAGACAAAATCAAAGGATAAAACCGCCCTCGTTTTCGGTTATACCGGACTGACCGGTGGAGCATTAACGAATCTGCTGCTCACCGATGACCGCTATACGACAGTTAAAATTTTTGTACGTAAACCTGTACAAAACCCGCATCCTAAAATGGAAATCATCCTGGATGATCTGACTAACATAAACAGGATCAACGAAAAAATTAAAGGGGATGAACTGTATTGCTGTCTTGGCACCACCATAAAAAAGGCCGGTTCGAAAGAAGCCTTTGAGCATGTTGATCTGGATTTGCCGTCTGATCTGGCAGCAACCGCATATGCCAATGGTGTGGCGAAGTTTCTGGTCATCTCTTCCCTCGGCGCCAATAAATCCTCGGGGAATTTTTACCTGAAAACAAAAGGCAGGATGGAGGAGGAGATCAGCAGTTATAAGTTCAGACAGGTTTCGATATTCAGACCCTCCCTTCTACTTGGCAGAAGGGATGAATTCCGCTTTGGGGAGCAGGCGGGAAAATTCATCTTTCAATTGTTGGGCTTCCTCTTTGTCGGCCCGTTAAAAAAGTATCGTGGTATTCCTGCTGAAACTGTCGCCAGGGCTATGATAACAGTGGCAAATAATATTCCCGCCAGAAAGATCTATCCATCAGATGAAATCTCAAGACTGGGGAAAGCGGATAGAAAATAAAGCAGTGTAGCCGGATTCCAGAAACCTGTTCCATGGTTAGAAACTGCAGGTGTATCTAAAGGATATATCGCTGTTCGGCGCCAATAATTTTCCCTTTTCTTTTACTTCGTCTTCGCCTGTTCAGCAGCCTGGTCGATTACTTTTTTAAGTTCATCCAGCATAGTTTTTTGTTCTTCAGTGAGTTCCATGCTTCCGGCTTCTGTGACAAGGGCATTTGCTGTGTCGAATTCACCCTTCATTCCATCAATGTATGCCGCAATGACGACATTATCAAAAGAACGGTTGATTTCAAGAGCCTTATTGATCCAGACCTTAGCCCATTCCAATGCTTCATCGCTATAGCTGTAGTTTTTTGCTATCTCAGAAACTTCTGAATATAGAAACTTATCATCACCCTGGTGGGATTCGGTATATTCTTTCAAAACAAGGTCAGAATATTTCTTCCACTGGTCAGTATTAGCAAAGAAGATTTTCTGCGTGATATATGCTCCTGATTTGATGTCTTCGGGGCTGTCCAGGTAAACCGGTAACAATTCGGCGATGATCCTTTCCATAAGTTTCGGATCTTTGTTAGCAATGGCCTCACTTAGTGTATGATTGAATATCATCCCGAAAAGTTGGTTGAGCTCCACTTTTGTCCAGTTCTCTTCAAGCTTACTCCTGTTGTTTTTCAGGATCTGGAAAACCTTACTATCGAGATCAGGGGATGCAGCAAGGATAATGTCTTTGTAAGCAGGGTTGAGTATGTCTTCTTCCGTGAGGCTTGGAAGTATCGCTGCGCCGACCTCTGCTGCTTTTTCATCCTGTCCCAGTGTGGAAAGAATGGCCTGATAGTTCTGAAGCTCGCTCAGACTAAGCTTTTCTGTAGGAAAATTCTCGGCATAATAGGCAATCTTTTCCGAATTTTCCACTATGGTCTTACCGATTTCCTTCAACGGCTCGGCCTCCCTTACACCAACAATTTTAGCTATCTGTCCGGCCTTGCCATCCAGGAAAAACATCGTTGGATACGCTTCAAGCTGATGAGCCCTGGCAAAGGTGGCACCGAAATCAGTTTCACCGTCCATTTTTGCACTTATATAATTGGCATTATAATACGTTCCAAGCGTTGGATTTGTGTACACATTTTTCTCGAGGTACTTGCATGGCCCGCACCAAGTGGCATATACATCAAGGAAAATCAGCTTTCCCGATTTCTGTGCTTCGGCTGTGATCTGTTCCCAATCCGAAGCAGTTTTTACTTCTGTAAACTCGATCTGTGCATTTGAAGTCCCGGTGGAAAATGCGAGAAGTAACAGTAAATAAAATGTTGTTATTGCAGGAGTTAATTTCATCGTATTAATATTTAGTAAATGTTAGGGGGAATCGATTCAAACCCTCAATAAATCAGTGATGGTCGTGTTCATTGAATGTTATACCCGCCCTGTTATAAAGACTCTTGAATTTGTTTTGTTCATTTTCCCAGCACAATTCCCGTGCCGCAATGACTGAATTCTTTTTCCAGACAGCTCTTTGTTTCCCATCATTCAGCATTATGGTGATCATCTCCCTCATTTTCAATGTGTCCAAAGGATTATCAAGCGTCATCCCGACCTTCCATTCGTCGATGATTTTTTTCATTTCAGGAAATGCAGATACCAGTACTGGTATCCCTGCATGAATATAAGAAAAGAGCTTATTTGGAAGCGCATAGTAGTAGTTGAGCCCGGCATTGAGCTCAACGGAAACTCCAAGATCAGCCTGTGCAGTGAGACTGTACAGGTATGCCGGCTCCAGCCTGCCTGTCATGATGACATGCTGTCCGAGATTTTCCCGGCGCACCTTTTCATTGATCTGTTCAAAAAGATCACCAGTGCCTGCCACGATAAAAACAACGTTGTCCAGTTGACTGACCGCTTCAATCACCTGTTCTATGCCTCTTCCTGTATTCACTGCACCCTGATAGATCACAACTTGTTTACCGGCAGTTTCCGCCGGTAATGGGAAAAGCTTTGTATGGTGGTAAAGCGAGGGAACATTTCTGATCACTGTAAATCCGGTGCCATATTTCTCCTGGTAAATCCCTGCGATCGAAGCATTGACCGTGCTGGCCAGCTCCAGACGTGGAAGGATGATCTTTTCAATCGTCAGCCAGAAGTATCTGACAAACTTGCGGCCTAACAGTTCAGGAACCTCTGTAAAATATTCATGGCTGTCGTATACCAGTCTTGCCTGCCTAAGCTTTGAAACAAGGAAACATGCCGCCAGCGTATCCAGATCATTGGCAACGATCAGGCTGATCCTTCGCCGGACTAGTAAAAAAAGAAACAGACGAAGATTATACGCGGCATAAAACAGGAAACCGTTCCGGAACAGAAGGTTAAATCTGTGCGTTCTGTATTGCCGTTCACCCACTACCGGTGAACCGGGTAGTTTTCTTCCAAGGAGACACACGGCTGCCCCCGAGGAATGCAGCATTAAGGCGGTACGGTGCACCCGCTGATCGGTAACCAGATCATTTGTGACCGCTATATATATATGTTGAGTCATTTACAAATACGAACCAGACGAAGATAAAAAATAAAAGAGAGATTCCTTATATGAATGGGAGGCATATGCTATCTTTGCCCTAACAATCCGGTCATGACAGTACTACAGGAAAATGTTTCCCTTCGCGCTCTCAATACATTTGGTTTTGATATAAAGGCCAGGTATTTCGCATCATTTACGACTTCCGAAGAAATCCTTGAATTTTTAGACAAGTATACGCTGACTGACTACAGGTACATGATCCTTGGGGAAGGGAGTAATATCCTGTTTCAGGATAATTTTGACGGTCTTATTCTGCATCCGTTGATCCGTGGTATTGAAATAGTCAGGGAAGACGATCTTTTCATTGATATCCGGGTTGGTGCCGGTGAAAACTGGGACAGTTTTGTGGAGTATTGTGTTGAGCGCAAATATTCCGGACTGGAGAATCTATCGCTGATACCGGGAATGGTTGGATCAGCTCCGGTTCAGAACATCGGTGCTTATGGCATAGAAATTAAGAACCGGATTTTGTGGGTTGAAGGTGTTGATCTTGTGAAAAAGGAGATGACCAGGATTAATGCAGAGGACTGCCGCTTCAGCTACCGTCAGAGTATTTTCAAGCAGGAACTGAAGGATCGCTTCATGATCACAGATGTTTGCTTCAGGCTGGATAAACATCCACGGTTTGAACTCGGTTACGGGATCGTTGCCCAGGAATTCAGAAAAAAAAGGAAGAAAGACAGCAAATCGCTCCGGGATACGATAATCGCTATCAGATCAGCCAAACTTCCAGATCCGGCGGTAACAGGCAATGCCGGCAGTTTCTTTAAAAATCCGATACTGGAGGTCAGAGACTTTGGTGAACTACGGGAGAAATTTCCCGATATGCCCTCATTTCCATTTGACGACAAAATCAAAATTCCAGCTGCATGGCTCATTGAGAAAGCCGGGTGGAAAGGTGTACGTGAGAAAGATACCGGAACATGGCCCAATCAGCCACTAGTAATCGTAAACTATGGCAACGCAACCGGCCGTGAAGTTTTCGCCTTTTCCGAAATGATCCGGGAGGCAGTTTTAAGTCTATACAATATAGCGCTTGAACGAGAAGTTAATGTCGTTTAGGTTTCCATGATAGCCGCATACCCCGTTTCAAGCAGCTCCCTTGCCTGGTCAATCGATGGTGCTTCAGCATAGGTCCTTAAAATGGGTTCTGTCCCTGAAGCCCTGATCATAAACCATGAATTTTCGTCCAGAAAATATTTAAAACCGTCTATATTTTCCATCCGTTCCACAGGTTTATCCCCAAAGGCATTGAATTTCCCTTTCTGGCATCTTTCAAGGACGCGGTTCCTCAGATCCTTCTCGATATGCAGATCGGAACGTGCGAAAGCAAAACTACCGGTAATGGAATACACTTCTTTTATGAGTACATCAAGGCTTTTTCCTGATTCGTGCATAAAACGAAGGATTAGCAGTCCCATCCAGATACCGTCACGTTCCGGAATGTGACCTTTCACACTGATGCCGCCGGATTCTTCTCCACCTACAAGTATATCCTCCCTAACCATGTGCCGGGATATTTCCTTAAATCCTATTTTCACCCTTCTCACCGGCAGTCCGTAATGTGCAGCAAGCTTTTCAATTTTATTCGTTGAAGAAAAGCCTGTGACAATAGTTCCCTTCTCACCTCTGTACCCTGCCAGATAATGGATCATAAGCAAGATGATGTGATGAGAGTCGATGTACGTGCCAAATTCATCCACCAGGGCAATCCTGTCGCCATCACCATCGACAGCAATGCCAAGTTTTATACCGTCATTATTACCAACGAATGTCAGAAATTCACCTAAGTTTTTTTCCAGTGGCTCGGGCTTCGTGTTTCCAAAGGAAAAATCGTGCTTCTGATGAATGACCCTTATTCCGGGGAGAATTGCACCCAGGATATTCTGAGCGCTTCCAAACATCGGATCAAAGGCAATGGATCCGGCATATTTCCCCAACGCCTGGAGGTCAAAATTTTCACTGACATGCTGAACGTAGTACTCTTCAATATTACCGATGGTAAGTATATCCTTGTCGATCAGATTGTCGATCTTAATCATGTCAAGATCGAGCTGATTCTCATAATCGATCATATTTTCGATGTCCTTTACATCTTCATCAAAGAGGGGCCCGCCATGTGTACCCTTCAGTTTGAACCCGTTATATTCAGGGGTGTTATGACTGGCCGTAATCATAACTCCCAATTCAGCTTTCATCATATTCACAACAAATGATACCACTGGCGTTGATGTGAATCGGTCGGTAAGGATTACTTTTATCCCCTTGGACCCAAATATCTTTGCAGCAGTTTCTGCAAACATTGGTCCTCCAAAGCGACAATCATATCCGATTACCACAGTTGCCTCTCTATATTTTCGCTGAAGCCATGTAGAGCTGGCCAAAGCTATCCTGGCCACGTTTTCTGTCGTGAAATCACGGGCGATAACTGCCCTCCACCCGTCTGTTCCGAATTTGATCCTGTTCATTGGATGAAATTACATTATTCTTCCTATATAATACTGACTATTTAAATATTTTACGCCTATTGAGAGCTTGTTGGTATAAACGTGCATTTTTGTTATGTTGAGCCAGTGTCTGGGCAAAATTATGGTAACCTGAAAAATCCGGTTTTGCACAAAAATAGAGGTACCGGTGAGCCTCATAATTCAAAACTGCATCAATGGCTGAAATTGAAGGGATACAAATCGGTCCGGGAGGAAGTCCTCTGTTCTTGTAAGTATTGTAAGGCGAATCGATCTTTTTCTGTAAATTGAGGACCCGACGTATATTAAAATCATGCAATGCGAAGATCAGTGTAGGATCGGACTGCAGGGGGATGCCCTCTTTCAGACGGTTTATGAACACACCGGCAATCAGCGAGTTCTCATCGTTATGAAGTGATTCCTGTTCAACAATCGAGGCAAGGATTGAAACATCCTCCGGCTTAAGACCGATCTTTTGGGCCTTCTCCATCCGGCCCTTTGACCAGAAGGCGATATATTCACGCTTCATTCTTTTGACGTACTCTTCCGGACTTGTATTCCAGTAAAATTCATACGAATTGGGGATGAACATTACAGCAAAATTTTCCATTGTAAATCCATTGCTCTGCACGGTTTCCGGTTTCCTGAAATAACGGGCGAAAGCTGCTGAATCAGGTTCGAGCTGGGAAGATAAAACGTCTGCCAGCTCACCAATTGTCCTGAGGTTGTTGAATGTAACCATCAATGGTTCCTGTTTGCCTGAGCGCAGCATGTTTAACAGATCGTTATTACTCATTTTCCCTGTGATGCGGTACCTTCCGGGATGAACATTCGATGGATAATTTTTCTTTTGTGCCAGCCACTTAAAGCTTTTCGGATCTTTGATGATTCCTTCTGTTTTCAGATTTATCAAAACAGATTGATAATCAGACCCTGTGGGAACGAAAAATATAGTACTGTCACCAGGCGACAACTTCACTGAGGGACTGAAAAGCACCCTGTATATTTTAATGAAAGAAAAAAGCGCTATGACAATGGCTCCAAAAACGAGCCATAGGGAAAGTCTTAAAAACCCCGGTTTCTTTCTTGAAATGTTACGTCGGACCATCCTGTGGCAAATCTTAATATATCACAAACTTAAACAAAAATTAACTCTTCGTTAAGAACGGAGAAATCCTTCTGGAATTTTATAAATAATGAAAAAACGGAAAAAAGAAGCGGTATCTTCTCAATTCCGTCGATGAATATTTATAGCCGGAATAGGATAAAAAGGCTCCTGTTTATTGCAGGGAAATACCGCAATTGCACTTCCGACTAATGAAATGAATCTACGTTAGATTTGCAAGTGCATTTCGGAGACGATCCATAGCTTTGATGAGATTTTCATCAGAGTTGGCATAGGATATCCGGATATTATCGGGTGCGCCGAAGGCATCACCCGGTACTGTAGCAATTTGCCCCTGTTCCAGAAGGTACAAGCAAAGATCCATAGAATTACTAATTTTCTCGCCGTTTATGCTTTTGCCGTAATAGGCACTCATATCGGGGAATACATAAAATGCGCCTCCCGGAATGGTGCACCTGATGCCGTCAATTTCAGCCAGCCTTCCAAGAACGAGATCACGCCTCCTCAGGAACGCCGCATTCATATCCGCAACACAGGACTGATCACCTTCAAGAGCAGCAAGGGCAGCACGCTGGGCTACAGATGTGGCGCCGGATGTCATCTGACCCTGAAGTTTATTGCACGCTTTGGCAATCCACAGCGGAGCACCCAGATATCCGATTCTCCAACCGGTCATGGCATAACCCTTTGAGACACCGTTTACAACGACGCTGCGTTCAATCATACCCGGAAATTCAGCAATGCTGACGTGTGCTCCGACAAAATTGATATGTTCGTAGATCTCATCCGCGATAATTATTATCTCAGGATATTTTTTCAGTACTTCAACCAGCGGTTTAAGTTCTTCGAAACTGTAAACACTACCGGTTGGATTCGAGGGTGAGCAAAGTATCAGTGCCTTCGTTTTTGGGGTTATGGCTGCTTCAAGTTGTGCCGCTGTCATTTTGTAATCGTCCTCAAGCAATGTCTCCACAATCACATTCACCCCTTCACCAATCTTAACCTGTTCAACATAGCTTACCCAATATGGAGCGGGAACAATAACCTCGTCACCCTTATCGATGATACATAACAAAACATTTGCTATGCTATGCTTTGCACCGGTGGATACTACAATCTGTTCGGGAGTATATTCAAGATTGTTCTCATCTTTGAATTTCTTGCAGATGGCCTTCCTTAAATCAGGATAACCCGGAACTGGAGCATAAAATGAATAATTATCGTCTATGGCTTTTTTAGCAGCGGTCTTGATATGGTCAGGTGTCGGAAAGTCAGGTTCGCCTACGCTGAGATTAATGATATCCAATCCCTTGTCTTTCATCTCCCGACTTTTCTGATTCATTGCAATGGTCTGCGATGCAGATAAACTGGCCAATCTCTTTGAAACATTTTCCATAGGTCGTAAATTTGATGTGCGAGTCGTTTATGATATTATTTTTTAATCCAGCTTCAAAAATACTTTATTTATTATAAATTGATAAATTTATTAGACCTTTAGTTTGAAAAAAATATTAACATGAAGGAATACATGGAAATTCTTAAGTATACCATTCCCGCACTCATCGTTTTTCTGACGGCATATCTGCTAATCAGGATGTTTCTTAGAAATGAGGACAGAAAACGAAGCTTTCAGATCAGCGTGGGCCAGAAAGACAATACACTTCCTCTCCGGTTGCAGGCCTGTGAACGACTGATCCTTTTTTTGGAAAGGATTTCTCCCGATTCCCTGGTGATGAGGATGAGCCGAACAAACCTGACCATCGCTCAGTTTCAAAATGAACTGATATCTTCTGTCAGAACGGAGTTTGAACACAACCTTGCACAGCAGACCTACATCAGCTCGGAAGCATGGGAGAAAGTGAAGGCTGCAAAAAACAGCATCATCAAACTGATCAGTGAATCAATGGTCGAGTTAAATCCTCAATCAAACGGCCTGGAACTGGGGAAAAAAATCCTCGAAAATGCCATTGAACTTCAGCACTCTCCAACCCTGGAAGCTATTGAGTATCTAAAAAAGGAAGTACGCCAGCTTTTTTAATACAGCGATTTATTTTATAAGATCAATACTTCTTTTCAGGAACCTGGTAAGCGCTTCACCGGTCAGCATATTATTGGAAAGCAGTGCCAGATCAATGAGTTGACGCACCAGCTTATTCTTACCGGCAAATTCCTCAAGAGTTTCTCTCCGGGTTTTTTCGATGACCGAGATCTCCTTGTTTAGCTCTTCCATGCGGTCATGAACAGCCTGTGGAATCTCTTCTTCCTTCTTACTTTCGTTCTCTTTTTTAAGACTGTCGTTTTCGTCTGTGAGAGGTTTTTTCTTTTCACCGAGTTCAGTGAGCTTTTTGGAAAGCTTTTTATCCTTGTCTTCCACCAGCTTCTTTATCAGCGCATGATCGGTATTTACTACCAGGTTATAACTATCGGGCATGCTGCCGTAGAACGAATCCATGCCTGACATGGCTGACATGTCTTTCATCCTGCGCATGAATTCAGATTGTGTAATGATAACAGGACTTTCTTGTTCACCCAGCGATTCAAAGGATACCATAAACTTGTTCCGTTCTGGGACCTGACTTTCGATGACGGTTGAAAGATCACTCTGCTGTTCGGCCGGAAGATCGGAGGTCCTTACCTCATCTTTCTCAATCAGCTTATCGATCACATCGGCGTCGACACGACTAAACCTGACATTTTTCAGTTTTTGTTCGAGGTGATTAATATAATGTGGGTCAAGCTGACCGTCCATAATCAGGACATCGTATCCCTTCGAGCGTGCCTTTTCAATATAGCTATGCTGTGCCTGGATATCTGTTGCATAGAGATAAATTACCGTTTTGTTTTTGTCCGTCTGATTGCCTTTAACCAGCGTTTCGTATTCCGGAAAGGTAAAATACTTGTTGTCGGTATTTTTCAGGAGTGCAAATTTTTCCGCTCTCTCATAAAATTTTTCCTCAGAGATCATCCCATAGGTAATGAAAAGTTTCAGGTCGTCCCATTTCTTTTCAAAATCATCCCGCTTTTCCTTGAAAATCTCCTCAAGCCTGTCGGCCACTTTTTTGGAGATATGACTGGATATTTTTTTCACGTTTGAGTCGCTCTGAAGATAACTCCTGGAAACATTCAGCGGAATGTCGGGCGAATCCAGCACACCATGAAGAAGAGTCAGAAATTCAGGTACAATGCCTTCAACAGAATCCGTGACAAAAACCTGGTTGCTGTAAAGCTGTATCTTGTTTTTCTGTATCTCGAAATTGGTCTTGATTTTCGGGAAGTAAAGTATTCCGGTAAGGGTGAATGGATAATCCACATTCAAATGAATGTTGAACAACGGATCACCAGACACAGGATACAATTCCCTGTAAAAAGACTGATACTGCTCATCGGTGACATCGACAGGCTTTTCTGTCCATAAAGGCTTTGTATTGTTGATGATGTTGTCATTCCCGGTTTCGACTTCCTTACCGTCCTTCCATTCGGTTTCCTTACCGAAGGCAATTTGAACGGGCAGAAATTTACAATACTTATTAAGGATATCGTTGATACGGTCTTTTTCAAGGAATTCTTTCGATTCATCATCGATATGAAGAATAATATCAGTGCCGAAATCATCCTTTTCCGTTTCATCGAGCGTATACTCCGGACTGCCGTCGCAAACCCATTTTACTCCTTTGGAACCTTCTATATACGATCTAGTTATCACTTCGACCTTTTCAGATACCATAAATGCAGAATAAAAACCAAGGCCGAAATGGCCGATTATTGCATTCCCCTGATTTTTATATTTCTCGAGGAATTCCTCGGCACTGGAGAATGCGATCTGGTTAATATATTTCTCCACTTCTTCCGAGGTCATCCCGATACCGTGGTCAGAAACCTTAAGTGTTTTATTCTTTTTATCCAGCTCGACGCGTATGATCTGGTTGCCAAGTTCGCCCTTGAACTCACCCATTGAAGCCAGGGTCTTAAGTTTCTGTGTGGCATCTACGGCATTTGAAATCAATTCCCTGAGAAAAATCTCGTGATCGGAGTATAAAAACTTTTTGATGATCGGAAAAATATTCTCGGTGGTAACATCAATTTTTCCCTTGTGCATAGTATTCTGGTTTTATATTAAACATTCGCGCATACTCTGTCAAAGCCTATGCCAAGGAGTGCTGACTGACAATTCGACAGTGGGGGGTGATGGAGTTAGGGAGTTAGGGAGTTATGGGGTTATGGAGTTATGAGGAAAGGTGCTTACTGGCCAGCTTATTTTAAACATCCCCCATTCAACAAATCAACAATTCAACAACTCAACAAATAATAAGTGATGGAGTTATGGGGTTATGGAGTTATGAGGAAAGGTGTTTACTGGCCAGCTTATTTTAAACATCCCCCATTCAACAACTCAACAAATCAACAAATCAACATATAATAAGTGATGGAGTTATGGGGTTATGGAGTTATGAGGAAAGGTGCTTAAGGGCAAGCTTATTTTAAACATCCCCCATTCAACAAATCAACAATTCAACAACTCAACAAATAATAAGTGATGGAGTTATGGGGTTATGGAGTTATGAGGAAAGGTGCTTAAGGGCCAGCTTATTTTAAACATCCCCCAATCAACAACTCAACAAATCAACAATTCAACAACTCAACAAATAAGAACTCTCAGTAATTCCTGGCATCAACGTCCCGTAGGTATAGGAAATCGCCATCGTCGAAGCTAAAACCGTCATAGGAGCCATCGGGACCATAAAATCTGAAGTTTCCTTTAAATATTGGCTGGAATGGTTCGATATGATCGAATACGATCATATTCAGGTGTTCATCATACCTCAACGACATGACCAATTCTGCCGAATATTCCAGGATGTACCTTGTCAGAGATTTCTTTTCTGTGATGAAATTTCCACCGAAAACAGGATTCCCTTTCCGGTCGAAGGTAAGCACCTCCAGCAGTTTCTTATGGGAATAGATTGTATTAAAATCATAGCCAAAAAGAACATACCAGTTGTCTCTCCGCTTTTGAAACGACCTTATGGCATAATAGAGGCATCCATACCAGTTTGATGTATCGGACATTGAAGCGGTCTCCGGATTATTTACTCCACGATGATGATCGTGAAGGCCAAAGACATCAATATGTTGTTTATTTTTCTTTTTCCCGGTAAGGCGCTGAATAAACCCATAGTAGTCATATTCTCCACTATTGTTTTCCAGGTACCAGGAATAAATCTTTACCTGGTTGTCCTGCGAGGTGAATATACCGGCATATTTAATATTACTCCAATCATAGAAAAAAGAATCCCATGAAGTCAGACATTCCCTGAACTGAAGAATGATTTCCCGGTTAAGGGAATCCCTCAGTGGAGAATCGTCCATTGCGTATAGTAGTTCAAATTCACCGGTCAGTTGCTTTTCCGTTTTAACCATAAGGGCATATCCGGGTTCCTGTGAATAGGATTGAAGAGTAAGTAGAACGAAAGTGATCAGTGCGGGGAACTTCTTCACGTTTATTTTTTTTGAAGAGAACGGAGAATTCGTCGGATTATTGACCGGAAGCTGCCTTTATTGCCCGGTTCACGAGTTTGCATGCTTCCACTGCCTCATCCTCTGTGATCGTCAATGGCGGAGAGATTCTGAAGGCTGTTTCGCAAAAGAGGAACCAGTCGGTAATAAAACCGGAATTTATGCCTTCACTGACCACTTTATGCATCAACGCCTGATCACCCAATTCAATGGCCAGCAGTAAACCCTCTCCTCGTATTTCGCGGATAAAGGATGAGCGGAGGTTCTCCCTGAAAATGGATTCCAGCAAAGGAACCCTTTCAGTCAGTCTGTCCCGAAGGATGATCTGTAATGTTTTCAGCCCTGCAGCGCAGGAGACCGGATGGCCGCCAAATGTTGTGATATGACCCAGTGCAGGATCTGCAGCCAATACAGACATGACTGATTTTGAGGCTATAAATGCCCCAAGCGGCATGCCTCCGCCAAGACCTTTGGCGAGAACCAGTATATCGGGGATTATGTTGTGTTTCATGAAGCCAAAGAGACTGCCGGTTCTTCCGAAACCAGTCTGGACTTCATCGAAGACCAGTAACGCTCCTGTTTCATCGCAGCGTTTCCGAAGAGCCTTAAGAAATCCTTCCTCCGCGCAAATTGCCCCGGCTTCCGCCTGTAGAACTTCAGCCACCACGCAGGCTGTTTCCGTTGAAATAGAACTGAGGTCGTCGAAATCGTTATAAGAAAGTAACCTTACACCTGGCATTAATGGCCGGAACGGTGTTTTAAAACTTTCGTCGCCCATGATACTAAGTGCCCCGATGGTACTTCCATGATATGCATTCCGGAATGATAGGACTTCATTTCTCCCCGTGAATTTCTTTGCCAGTTTCAGTGCGCCATCGATTGCTTCTGCACCGCTGTTAACAAAATATACATTATTGAGACGCGAAGGGAGGTTCTCTGTAAGTAATGCTGCATACTCAACCTGTGGCGATTGAATAAACTCACCGTAAACCATCAGGTGCATGTGTCGATCCGTCTGTTCTTTTACTGCCTTGATAACTTCAGGATGAGCATGTCCGAGAAGTGAAACGTTCACGCCGGAAATAAGATCCAGGTACTTCCTGCCATCAGGACTATATAAATACAATCCACTGGCTGACTCGATTTCGAGTAGCAATGGGGACGGCGAGGTTTGGGCGATATGGTTCAGAAAGAGAATCCGGCTTGAGACCATTTTGGGGATAAATTAATATCTATTTGATAATCAAATTGATATCTTTCATTAATTTATCCTTATATGATTTACCGATGGGTATATTTTTGGATCCGTCTTCGGTTTTGATGATGACAGAATTGTCCTCAATAACATCAATACTGCTTGTATTGACGATATAGGAACGGTGTACCCTGGTGAATTTACCCGATGGTAATTTCTGTTCGATAGCCTTCATGGTAAAATGAATCGTGTACTTCTCTTTATACGTATTAAATATCACGTAATTTTCCAGGGCTTCGACCCACAGGATATCCTCATACTTGAGTCTGACGAGGGTTGAGTTCTTTTTAATGAAGATCTCATCCTTACCCAGCACGTTCATTTTGTTTCGTTCGAAACGGGTGGTGGCTTTGTCAACAGCCTTATAGAAACGGGAATACGTAACAGGTTTTAGCAAATAGTCCGTCACATCATATTCAAAAGCATCGATGGCATACTTTCCCTTCGATGAAAAGATAATGATCTGAGGTGGATTCTTCAATGAATTAAGAAAATCAATGCCGCTCATTTCGGGCATCTCAATATCGAGAAAGATCAGTTCGATATCATCATCCTTCTTCATGACATTTATCGCCTCAACTGCATCTGAAAATGAATATCGCAGTACCAATCCCTCTGTCTTTTTGATGAATTCTTCGAGAATCCTTCTTGACAGTTTATCGTCATCAATTATTATGCAATTCATTAAGGTCCCTTTTAATGGAGAAGAATATAATTTTAATCAACAGAATTTATTGTTTGGTCAAAGATAAAAAATTATACGGATTTTTAATAATGAGGTTTCAATTTTAATGAACAGTGGCTCTATTTTTTACTGTCTAAAAATTGGCGTTCAATAAAGTCGATATCCCTGATGGATTTTCTGAGCCATTGCAATTTAAGTTTCATTCTCTCATCAGTAGTGAGTTTCCAGTCTATGGCTGAAGACTGCAAACGGTATACCAAAGTTTGTAGCACGAGGGCGACTGAAACGGAGATATTATAACTTTGGGTGAATCCGAACATAGGTATTCTTAGAAAATCGTCAGCCTGCTTCCTGACGATATCGGAGATACCGGTAAGTTCTGTACCGAAGAAGACAGCTGCTTTTCCTCCAGACAGATCGAAGTCTTCGGGTGTTGCATATTTTTTGTGTGGGCTGGTTGCGATGATACGGTATCCCAGGTTCCGGAGGCTGTTGATTGCCGCGAGGGTATTGTTTTCGGATTCCCTGTATCGGTGGATGCTTAGCCATTTTTCAGCACCCAGTGCCACCTCACGGTCCAATTTAAAATCATTTTCATTTTCGATGATGTGAATGTCCTGAATTCCGAAGCAGTCGCAGGTTCTGACAACGGCACTGGCATTTTGAGCCTGGTAAATATTTTCCAGCACCACCGAGATATAATGGGTTCTGAAATCCAGGACCTGTTCGAAACGTTGGAGCCTGCCGGGAGTGATGAAACCGGAAAGATAGGTGATCAGTTCATTCATGTGCCTGAAAATACAAAAAAAAAGGGAGCGTTGAAAAGCTCCCTTCAAGGCAGGACAAATATTTTTTATTGAACAGCGTCACCCAATTCGCTACCGGCTTTGAATTTAACAACTTTTTTCGCGCTAATAGTAATAGGAGCACCAGTCTGAGGATTTCTACCGGTTCTTGAGTTTCTTTTTGATACTGAGAATGAACCAAAACCTACGAGTGCAACTCGATCACCTTTTTTAAGGGCAGCAGTTGTAGTTTTTACGAAAGCATCCAGAGCTCTTTTAGCATCAGCTTTAGTCAAATTAGCCTCGGCAGCAATTGCATCGATTAATTGTGCTTTGTTCATAATAAAAAATTTTTAGGGTTAGTAATCATTAAAGTGTCAAATTGTATACAAATATAGAGTATTTCTGATGTTTAGCAAATTTAGCGCTAAAAAAATGCGGTTTTGTTGATAAAAGGCTAAAATATGGGTAAAAACAGCCGGGTTTCTCAGATTTAACAGGTATTGCGTAGTGTTTTGGGAGGTCGAAATCACCCTCTTTTTGAAAATTTCTGAAGTGAAGTTTTCAATTAAAAAAAATATGTTACTTTTGCGCCCGGAGGAATGGCAGAGTGGTCGAATGCGGCGGTCTTGAAAACCGTTGTCCGCTTGCGCGGACCGGGGGTTCGAATCCCTCTTCCTCCGCAGCCCTAAAAGCCCATTTTTTTGCAAAGCAAAAAAAAGGGCTTTTTTTATGCCCTCATCCTTTGAAAATCCCATTTTCAAAAGGATGAGGGCATAAAAAAAGACCGTAAAACCGTAGCATTACGAAGACCGGCCAGGATGGTTACCAGTGTTTATACAGAATGCAGTTAAGGGCAGGTTTACAATGAAAATATATCGGAAGTGTAAGTTGTACCTATTCTCTTATCTCTCTCCAATTCGAGATACCAGGCATCATCAGACAAATTCAGATGTTGCCCATGAAGTATCTTTTACAAGTAAGAATCAACAAATCAGGCTTTATCCAAGGCAAAATAAGGCTTTTTAGTTTGCCATCTGCCTTTTGTAAAATCAGGAAATGGGACCGGCGCATTTTTTTCTATGGAAATGCCTGATAGCTCTACAATTGCCGACATTACCGCAGAATCATAAACATCTATGGGGGTGGGGCCTTTTGCCTTTACTGCTGAAATAAACTGGATCATCATAGCCATGTCGGCGCCACCGTGACTACCGGAAGAGAGTTCCTTCGACCACCATTTGTGGTTGTATTTCTCTTCGTAGGGTTTCCACTGCTCCCACAGGTGATCATCCCATTTGTGGTAATCAGAGCCCTGGTCAACCATATAGATTGATCCTTTTTCTTCATCATAAACACCAAGTGTTCCCTGTAGTAACCAACGGTTCGAATAAGGTCTCGGCAGCTGCATATCGTAATTTATAACAAGGGTTTTGCCCATTTTTGTTTTTAGCAGGGAAGTGACAATATCGCCTTGTTTATATTTCAACGTTGCATTCGGATGATCCTCGCCAAACTTTCTCCTGAAATAGGCATTAATCCCTTTGGACGCTGACGCAGTAGAATAAATCTCAGTAAAAACATCTCCACAATTGATATCCATCCAGCTTACTATTGGACCAACACTATGCGTAGGATACTGGTCGCGGTTATATTTGAGCAGGTATTCAGCCGGCCATAACGGTGCCCCCGTTTCGAAGTCGAAGAACCAATAATCCATGCATTCGTGCGAATGGGCACAATGACAATGAACAATTTCCCCAAACATTCCAAGACGTTTCATATTTAACAAGGCCAGATTATCCTGACGGAAGCTCCAGTTTTCAAGCATCATGCAGGGAATCCCGGTTTGCTCTGATGTCTCCACCAGCCGCCAGTTATCCTCAACAGTCAGGGCTGCAGGCACCTCAATCCCCGGATAAATTCCATTCTTCATGGCATAAAGCGCAATCGCGGTGTGTGAGTCCCAATATGTGGCTATGATAACAGCATCCAATTTTTCCTTGTCCAACAATTCTTTATACGTATTCTCGTCGTTGCAATAGATAGCAGGACGTTTTCTTCCTGCGTTTTCACACAAATTTGCAGCATTTTCCGCCCTGCTTGCAAAAAGATCACATAAAGCGGAAATCTCAACCCCCGGGATTTCAAGTAAAGTCCTTACATGATCGGTTCCCCTGCCTCCCGTACCAACAATTCCAATTTTTACAGTCCTGGACGAATCTTTTGCTGCCAGCGTAATGCCAGGCAAAATACTCATCCCAAGGGTAGAAATGGCTCCTGTTTTAATGAAATTTCTTCTGTTTGAGTTTTTCATTTTGAATGCTTCATTAGTTACGTTAGAAATTAACCCTAACATTCACTCCGTAGGTCCTTGTAGATGGCAAAGACATAACTTCGATGCCGGAATACCCTGCCAGGGTATTTGGTGCAGATTCGGGTGAAATACCCATTCCCTGCATGTGCTCTTCAAGATAAATCAGATTCCTTCCGATCAAACTAAGTGTAAGTCCCCGGATGGGAGTTCTCTGTAATAGCGACTGAGGGAAGGTATAACTCAGGATCACTTCCCGTAGTGAAATGTAACTGGCATCGAGGACAAATTCTTCACCAATATTTTTCCAGGCCCTGTTTGCCCATAGAGTCTGACCGTCGGCAGCGATATCGTTCTCTTTATAACCCGTGACATTCCCATCTGCATCCGTAACTTCATTGACACCAGAAAGTACTCCAACGAGAGGTAACTGGTTACCCAGGTCGTCTGTGTCCCTCGACCTTCTTCCCCATGTTGTCCAGGCACCGGTCCCTTTTGAGGTCATCTGATACTTTGTCGTGGAGGATAATTCCCCTCCCTGCACGAAGTCAAGAAGTATATTGAGTGATAATCCTTTGAATGAGAAAGTGTTATTCAATCCACCGATCCAATCAGGCATGATATTACCGAGAACGCTCTGTTCAGATATCCTGACGTAACTACCCGACTGATCAACAATCAACTGACCATCGGGAGCTCCTTTGTAGGCATATCCCATGATATCACCATATGGATGATCTATGATGGCCACAACATGGTTCGGATAGGCATCACCGGCAAGTGTATACACTTCAGTGCCCGGTACCAGTTCAAGAACTTCGGAATGGTTACGGGCATAGTTTGCCGTTATCTCCCAGCGGAATCCTCTTTTTGTGCTTACCGGTGCACCATTCAGGGTAATTTCTAATCCTTTGCTGGCCATTTTACCTCCGGTGATAACTCCATTATCATAACCAGTTCCGTCCGGGACGGATAACAGTAAAATCAGGTTTTCAGAGATGCTGTTGTAATACGTTACATCCAAAAACAGCCGGTTCCGGAAGAAGCCCAGGTCGGTACCTGCCTCCCATGAAGTTGTTAACTCATTCTTAAGACTTGACAATACAAGCTGTGTCGGGTAAGGCATATACTCGTTACCGGACTGAGCCCAGGAGGCTCTGACCTTACCGAATGAAAGAATACTCCCGGGAATAGATCTGATAGCATCTGTAAAGACAAAGCCGGAAGCAACAGACGGATAGAAGTTAGACTCTTTATTGTATAAAGGTGATAACAAGTCGTTACGTCCTGTAATATCAAGAAACAAATATCCGTTGTAAACAGCTTCAGCCGTGAAGAATATGGAATGCATTTTTTCCCCGAAGGAGTCGGAATTTTTTTGGATGTCCCGGGCATTGATTATGGAGTAAACATCGGCAACCTTAAAATCACGTCCTTCAATGCCTGAATTTTCTCTGCGCTGACTGATCAGTGAAGCTCCGATGTTGCCTGACAATTTGAAGGAACCTGAGATATCTTTATCTGCCGACAAAATCACGTCAGCTATAATATCTTTTGAATGCGATGTATTATTGATAATGCGGCCACTTCGGTTGTCGGAGCCGCTGGCACCAACAGGCCATGTTCTCTCTGCTTCCATAGTATTAAAGTCTGCCCCGACACGTCCCATAAGACGTAACCAACTGGTCATCCTGAAAGTTGATGATACATAGCTGATAATCCTGTTTTTTTTATCGCTATTCCTGATTTCATTCAAAATATAATACGGGTTATTGCTGATCCCCGGCCACTCACCACGTTCACCGGTTTCATCATAATATTTCTTCAGAAAATCCAGTGGAACGTATCGCCCCATGGTTGCCAGGTCGTATACCAGGTTTTCACTTGAGATAGCTCCCAGTACAGGTCGCTGCTGACCAGTACCATGTATATAATTGACTTTGGCATCGAAAGAAAGGAAATCTGAAACCCGGGTATTGGCTCTCAGCGAAACGTTCTGACTGGAAATCTTGTGGCCCGGAAGAATACCTCTTGCGGATTCATTTCCGATGGAGAGTCGTAACGTCGATTTATCATTCCCACTGGTAATCGCAATCGTGTTGGAGTTTTTAAGACCCGCATCATAAAAATTCCTGACATTACCGGGATCCTGAGGAAGGAGTGTAAGAAGACTTACCGCAGTATCACCAGGCATGACAAAGGGATTAATCACCGTCCGTCTTCCGTCAAGCGGAGGGCCCCAGCTGTCTCTGTGCCCTGTCGGCATGTTTTCATAGAAATGACCGCTTCCTACCGGTATTTCGAGAGTGTAGTCGGGATAAATATTTGTTTCTTCATACCCAGTAGCATATTTATTCTGGAATGTTGGAACCTGATTGATTCCATCGATGGAGAAGTTTGAGTTGATCTCAACCCCTATTCCACTGTTTCGGGTACCGGATTTTGTTGTAATCATGATCACACCATTGCTGCCATGCGAGCCATAGAGGGCAGTAGCATTCGGGCCCTTCAGAACAGTTACCGATTCTATATCGTTCGGGTTGAGATCGCCGGCACCATCACCGTAGTCGATATCTCCCAAAACACCCCCTGACGAGTGGCTGTAGTTTGAAACGGGAATGCCGTCAACTACATAGAGAGGCTGGTTGTTCTGGGTCAGGGAACTAATGCCCCGTATGGTCATAACCACAGAACCGCCGGTGCTCCCGGCTGTGTTCGAAACCTGCAGACCCGATACTTTAGCCGTAAGGAAATTATTGATGTTCTGTTCTCTTGCTCCGGAGAATTCATCTTCTTTCAGCTCCTGATAAGAAAAACCAAGGGTCCTGGTCGGCCGCTTAATACCCAACGCGGTGACGGTCTCTTCCTCATCTTGTTCTGAAGACGCAGTCATTGCCACCTCAATGTATCGCTGCTGTCCGATCCGGATCTGCCGGGATTTCATGCCTGCCAGAGCGAATGTAAGCGTTGTTGATTCTGCCGGCATATCTAATGAATACTTTCCATCCTCACCGGAAATTGTACCAATATCAGGATGATTTTCTACCGAAATGCTCACGCCAGGCATAACAGAGCCGTCTCCGGAAAAAGTTATGATGCCGGTGATGGTGCGATTCTGCGTGAGTGCAATACCAGATACAGTTATGATCAGGGTAAGTGAAAGGAAAAGTTTTCTTTTCATAGAGAAAGTAATTTTTAGGTTCTTATACACCTCCATCCAATAAATTGTGAAAAAAAGTGGGAATTGGAGATACCAGAAAAACAAGTAATATTAAAGCTAGCAAAAAAAAACTAATCCTGATATTAAATTTAACGCTTTTGTGTTAAATCACATACTTATTGCACCGCCTTTTGATTCCTGTGAAATCATTGAGGACTACTCCCCTTCTGAGATTATGAGCGAAGAAAATAAATTTATTAGAACTGTACTTGTAAAAGTACATCAGGCCAGCCAATGGTCCATGACATCAAACCACATTGATTTCAAAATATTTTAGGAGATAAATATTAGCAGGATTGATACGGCTAGCATCCTGCTTCTGCTATGCCATGCAGAATGTGACCTGGAATACCCATCATTGAATTACAAAATGTTTCACCAATATTCCGGCTATCATACTGTTTGCCAATACCTGCACATTTTTTTAATCTTCTCATTTTTATCCTTCTCATTTTATTGTTAGATTTACTCAATTCGGGAACTCCCTGCCATCTATCAGGAATGCCAGGAAACTGGTAAATAATGCATTATCGTAATAATTATACCGTACTCTGTTATAGATGATTACAAATACGGGACTGCAGTCTTATGATTTCCCGGTGGCACCTGGAACCTGAGACTCATACATGGCTCTCTCTTTCAGGGACAGGGAAACAGGGACGTAGTAAAGTAGAAAAAGCAGCAGAAATTAATATTCAAAGTTGCAATGAAATATAGACTAACTCTTTTGCTACTTGTTTTACAGTTTTTCTGTTCGTCAGCACAGAATTATACTACTTCAATTCTGGAACTGGAATCGGTTCTCGACGATAAAAGCACATATATCCGGCAAAGAGAAGAACTTATTCAGCAGAAAAAGGAAGAGCTTTATGTGCTTGGATCTGCAAAAGATTTTAGCAAACAAATTCAAATGTGCCTGCAGTTGGTCTACGAGTATCAGTCATATATTTACGACTCTGCCCAAAACTATATAAACCAGGCTAAAGAAATTGCTTATCATCTGAACGATCAGTCTCTTATAGCACATGTTAAAACAAGGGAGGGATTCGTATTGCTGTCTTCGGGACTTTTTAAGGAAGCAATTGATACACTATCATCTGTCAATCCGCATTATTTAAATGATTCTCTGAGGAGCAACCTTTTTTCCACACTTGCCCGTGCATATTATGATCTGGCAGATTATGGCCGGGATCCTGTTTTTATGCCAAACTATATTTCGCAGGGTAATCTCTATCTAGACAGCGCATTAATTTTTGTCAAACCAAATACCAATGAATTCTGGGCGATAGAAAGCCTTCAACGTATGAAGGAATCAGACTGGAGCGGAGCCAAGTTTGCATTTCAGTACTGGATGAACAACTTTGACCTTCCCAGACATTACTATGCGATTGCAACCTCAAGTTTAGCTTATATTTATAATATGACAGGGTTTACCGACCTGTCCATTGAGTATTTTGCCAGGGCTGCGATAGCTGATGTTAAAACGGCTACAATGGAAACGGTGGCTTTGCGAAATTTGTCAACCTTACTATATCAGAAAGGAGAGGAAAAGACGGCGTACAGGTTCATTGTTGAAGCCCTGAATGATGCTTCCTATTATAATGCCAGGCACCGGAAACTGGAAGCGGGACAAATACTGCCGATTATCGAAGGAGAACGGATTAATGTAATAAAAAAGCAGCGGGACAGGATCATCGTATTTACAGCCTTCATTTCGGTGCTCCTGGTTGCATTGATCGTGGCTCTTGTCATTATCTGGATATCTTTTAAGCGACTTTATGCAGCGCGACTTACAATCCAGGAATCGAATGAAAAGCTTACAGAGGCAAACAAAATCAAGGATGAATATATTGCCTGGTTTTTCAACCAGAACTCAGAATATATTGAAAAAATTGAACTCTTGCAGAAATGGGTCAGACGGAAAGTAGCGGCAAACCAGTTCGAAGGGCTAAAAAAACTCACCCAGAATATGAGTGTTGAAAACGAAAGGATGGCACTCTATGAAAGATTCGACCAGATCTTCCTGAAGTTATTCCCAAATTTTGCAGAAGAATTCAATAATCTCCTCAAGCCAGAGGAAAAAATTCTAATTAACGATGATCAGCTAATGAACACAGATCTAAGGATCTATGCGTTAATTCGTCTGGGGATCAATGACAATGAAAAGATAGCCAGTTTTTTAAACTACTCTGTCAACACAATATATGCTTATAAAACTAAAATAAAAGCCAAAGCAAATTGCCCATCAGATCAGTTTAAGAAGAAAGTCATGGAAATTAAATCGATTTGAAATGCAGGTATCGGAGTCTGGATCCGGAATAATTCCGGAAAGAATATTGAAAATTCTTGTCCCATACACTTCTGTTCACTGTCCGGTCAGGGAACAATTACTTTCATCGCCTGATCCTGGTCCCACCTTACAATGTATAATCCCGGATGCAAATTAGGGACAACAAGGGAGTCATCCGGCAATAATGCCTGATAGCATTTTCTTCCCCATAGGTCATAAACAGAAACAATCGTGTCCGGCTCTCCTGAGATACACAGGTTGCCATCCTGAATAAAAAGCCTGACAGCGGGGGATTCAGTCAAAGGAACTGATAAATTGTTGCAATTTTCGATGAATGAAAAGGATGAAGGAATTGCGTTGGTTTCAGAAGAAGCTCCGATATCCTCGTAGTGAAAATTACAATAGCTGCCGTCCCCTTTCGGATTGGAGAAATAGATGCCATATCGCCCGGTTCCGTCGATGTTTATATTTCTAAGTGCAAGACTCCTGATATTATAGGCCGCACTCCCGATGAAAATAGCATCATACTTCGATTTGTGAAAATCAATATTGTAAATATATATATTTTGCAGATCATACTGAGAACTGCTGTTGATATGCAATGCTCCCTGTTCATTACCCCACAGATCTCCACTAACACCTACCGGTCCATTGGCTACACCCCCCTTATATACAGAGATATTATAAAACTCACTATACCCGTCGTCACTGAAAGGCTTTCCCGGAAAATCGCAGGTAACCCTGAATCCGGCTTCCATAGGGTCTTGAATAACAATGTTGTATGCCTTATTTTGCCTGCCACCAAAAAAACCCAATCCTGAAGCCCGCCAGTTATTCTCGCTGGTACAGTAACGGAAAACATTATTTTCGCATAACTGGTCAGCACGGGACCATGAGGCCATATCGTCGTCACCGTTATTCCGGAAGCTGCAATGTTCGACAACTGAATTCTTGCACCCATAAGCCAGGTTCATCCCGTCGGCATAGTTATTACGGAACCGGCAATGCTCTATTTGCAGGCTTTCTGAACCTTCAATCCATCCCCCACATTCGAAGTGTTCGATCCACACATCTCGGATTAAAGAATTGAGCCCAAAACTGCCCATAAGGCCTTTACCTACCTGGTATGCCGGATCATTATTGTAATACCGTTTATTATTTCGGGTATTAAGGTACAGCCCTTCCAATGACACATTGCTGCTGTACGTTTCAATTCCACGTTTGTTATAAGTACTCTTCTCGTCAGACGATGCAGAGAAATAAATTTCCGTATACCACATTCCCGCCCCAATGATCCTGGTTCCGTTCACACTAATGATAATACGGGTGTCAACATCATAAATGCCTTCCGGAATAAAGATGGTTTTACCCTGGTTCTGAGAAATAAATAACTGCAAACTCCCTTTGTCAGCAGAATATAAAACTTTATTTTCATCCTGGATCTCGCTAAAAAGCACTTCCCTGGGGACCGGCTCCAGTTCCACGAAATCAATAACATACGGGACATCATTTTCGTCGGCTTTCTCCAAACGGAATGTAGCATTTGCCGGTATCTCATTCTCCAGTTTCAGATGAATCTCATCAAAACGCATTCTGGGAAACTTTGCGCTTTCATCGGGGATATTGTCGGGGTATTTACTCCCTGACTTTAGAATATATTGCCAGGCCCAGTAAGAGTTCAATGCAAGGGTATCAACCGGGATGTCGTTAATATAGAATAAAAGATTGCCGGAGGTTCCTTTTCCTTCGGTATCATCCGGTATTGAAAATCGTAGAGTCAGTCCGTCGGCCGCTTCTTCATTTGTCCATTGAATGAAGTCTCCTTTTGCTAAAAGCTGGACAGCAGTCTGATTCGATGCCTCACTTTGTACTTCACGCTGATCAAAGGTTTCGGATAAGAAGTCTCCGTTTGTAATACAATTCCCGGGTTCAGCTTCATACCTGCGGCATGAACGATCAAAATATCCCCGTTGTATCTCATCATCTCCAAAGATAACACTTTGAGCATTCAGGTTTGTGATAAGCAAAAAAAGTGTGCCGAGCAAGAAATTCCTTTTCATTTTAGATAAATAATTGTCATAAGTCTCATCCGAAATTACGAATTGATTTGCGATTTCCTAAATGCATCCTTTTTCAGATTGTGTTTTTACTTCCATTATTTGCGCATTTTTGCTGAATTTGCCTGATTAAATCTATATTTTTCTGCATCTGAATTAAATTAAAATATAGATTATCAGATCTTTAGCACATTACCGTTTCAATATTATCATCTAAATTCCAGTTTTGCTTTCCTGTACTTAGTATTTTTACATTATTCATTAAATTAAATGTTAAGCTTATGAAAAAATTTACCGTTCTTACCGCTTTACTACTAATGATTGCGGCGATTTCAAATTCACAAACACTTAATAATCCAAAAGATGGCGATGGCTATTACATTATTAAGTGGGATTGTTCTCAAGGTACTTTTGCAGCTTCAAATGACATTGAGGCAGATGAAACTTTTACATTTGCGGTAGATGTTACTGGAACTCCCTTTGAAGACTGGCTAAAAGAAACTCCTACAGCCGATGGTGCAACCCGTGCTTTGGCTATCAATAAGTGGACAAATTATGGGGATGTTAGTGGTGAAACCAACCGTTTAAAGCAGGTAGACGAAAATATTTATGCAGCTACCTGGAATATTATTCAAATGGCATCCACAATGGACGTTGTATCTGCAACCGGAACTGACTCAGTCGTATATATATATGGTCAGGTTTTTGGCTATGAATTTACAGATGAGAATCCGGGTGCAGGTTGGTGGATGTGGCCTGATGATATACCGGGTGGTACTGCTATCGATCCTGGTACAGGTGCAATATTCAGAACACTTCCTTACACAGGTGCGAAAACCAGTGCTGAAATCTGGAGTGATGATTATGAAGGTGGATTGTTTTTCTCAAATAATACGCCGGTGAAAGGATATAGCCTGCCATGTGCTTTATATACAGGTATATCCGACGTTTTCAAAACAGATACTGAGATCATTGGTCATGAATACTATAATGTACTTGGTGTAAGGTTGCCGATAGAACCAAGAAAAGGATTTTACATTCACAGAATCTTAAAGTCAGATGGCACATCAGAGGTAGTTAAGGAGTTCAAGCTCATTGAACAATAAGCATTACATTTTGCAGAAAAGCGAAGTATGCACGCTTCGCTTTTCTTTTACACTTCGATTCATTAAGAATGCCATACAACTAAATTTCATGAAAAGCCTGAAGTTATTCGTAATATTTTCTGGTTTTGTTTTGTATTTTCTGTCGGGCACGGTTGCAAATGCCCAGCCAGAAAAGACCATTACCGGTAAAGTTACAGACACCAATAATGAGGTCATAATAGGCGCAACCATCACAGCAACACTTTCAGATAAACTGATTGGCGGTACCATATCCGATACAGAAGGGAAGTTTGAAATTTCCGTTCCCACCGGCAGTATGCTCAGAGTCTCTTTCATTGGATATAAACCTTATCAGGAAAACGTTACAGACGAAAAAGTTATATTTAATATAGTATTGGAAGAAGATGTAAAGTCGCTGGATGAAGTGGTAGTGGTTGGGTACGGAACCCAGAAAAGATCCGAATTAACAGGTTCAATTTCATCCGTAAGGGCAGAAGATATTGAAGACTTTTCATCCAAAAGTCTTGCAGAATCCCTGAGCGGTATGGCTGCAGGTGTCATGGTGACGAAAAGTGAGGGTACTCCGGGAAGCGAAGCAGACATAATTATACGTGGTGCAGGCTCTCTTAATGGCATGACTCCGTTATACGTCGTCGATGGAGTTCCTCAGGATGCCGGATTTAATTTTAATATGCGGGATGTTGAGTCCATCGAAATATTAAAAGATGCCGGGTCCGCCGCCATTTATGGTTCAAGGGCTGCGGGTGGAGTGATTCTGATCACCACCCGAAAAGGAAAAGTGGGACTCAAACCTACAATTAATGCCAACGCCCGTTTTGGTTTCCGAAATATTACCACCGACATTGAACTATTGAATTCCGAAGAATGGATACGCGCCCGGGATGCTTTTGGAACAGGGAGCACTCTCGATGTTCTTGGGGCAGAAAGCGCCAGTGATCTACCCAATACCGACTGGATGGATGTAATGTTCGGAACAGGAATTGAGCAGGAATACAACTTTTCCGTTGCATCCGGGAACGAAAAAGCCAGCATCTTTCTTTCCGCAGGCTACCTTGGAGAAAAAGGAGTTTACCTGGATACACGGGCCGATCGCTTTTCTTTTCGAAACAATATTGATTACAAATTCAATAAATCTATTACCATAGGTGAATCAATTTATGGGAGCAGTGTAAAAACGAATCCCGCAACCTCTTCCTCAATTTATAACCATACCATTCCCTTCCGTACCGTTCCGGTTTCTCCCGTCTATGATGAGAATGGGAACTATGCCATGACAAATAGCACGGTAGGCAGCGGGCCAAACTTTGCCGGACTGGAAGATGCATTTCATGTATTCAATGACAATAATTATAATCTGAATGCACAGGCATATCTCAATGTCGGCTTTTTCGAGGGACTGAACCTCAAAATTACCGGAGCCGGAGAATTTTCCGGTTTTTCAAAAAATAATTTTACAGAATTCCGTGATTTTGGTCCGGTTCAGATCACCCCACAACACCTGAATTCCTATGCAGGTACCATGCAAAACCTGATGCTTAACTCTGTCCTTACCTTCAACAGACAATATAATGACCATAATCTCAGAGTGATGGCCGGTACCGAATTCTGGAAACTAGACGGATATAACCTGAGCGTTACTGCATACGATTTCGCTATCCCCGTGGCACAATCCATTGCATTATCCTCGGCCGGTCCTACCAAAGATGCCTTTGACAATTTACCTGTTGAACGCCGTGGATCATATTTCGGACGTATTAACTATAATTATCTTGGAAAATACCTGTTAACTGCTAATTTCCGGGCAGATGCTTCCGACCGTTTTGTAGGCAGCAATCGTTGGGGTTACTTTCCTTCGATAAATGCCGGATGGCGTATCAGTAAAGAAAGTTTTTTCCAAACATTTGAAGGAAGCTGGCTGAATGATGCAAAGCTTCGCGCCAGTTGGGGGATACTGGGAAACGATGTCAGTGTCCCGCAATTCATGTACCAGTCAACCTGGTCGGGGACCGGAATCAGCCATTCATTTGACGGAACCTCCACGCAACAAGCCGGTTACTGGCTGGCCATTTTTGGAAATAAAAATCTAAAATGGGAAGAAATCACCCAGATCGATCTGGGTTTGGATGTAAACTTCTTTAGAAACCGGCTGACGTTCTCCTACGATTATTATAACCGGCAGACAAGAGATATGCTTTATCGCGGCGATCTGCCTCTGTCATCAGGAATGAGCTATTATTTCAGCAGTGATGACCCGGCAAACACAGTACCGGTTTATTTTAATGCCGGACTTGTTGAAAATCTGGGCCATGAAATTACGATTGGCTGGAAAAACAAAAAGCGCGACTTTTATTACAGCATAACGACCAATGCGTCATTTAACTCAAACCTGGTAAAACAGGTCGGGGATGAACCTGGTGCAACACCTATTGATGAGGGCCTGAACAATGCCTGGAATTTAATCACACGTACGCAGGACGGCTATCCCATGAGTATGTATTATGGATATGAAGTCATCGGCATTTTCCAGAACCAGTACCAGGTAATTCAATATAATCAGTCAGCCCTGAATGCATGGAAGGCGGCTAATCCCAATCATACCAGCTTTGATCCGGAAACCGGCCAGCCTTTAAACCTGGATGGACAGCCCATAGGCATTTACTATCAGACCAGGCAAACAGGAGTAGGCGATTTAATATTTGATGATAACGGAGAAGGCAGGGTTACCCCGCTTTCACGTAAGCTCATTGGAAACCCGTGGCCTAAAATGTTTCTGGGACTTAATATCAACCTGGAATATAAAATGTTTGACCTGAGTGCGGTTTTCCAGGGAGCGTTCGGATTCGACATTATGAACCTGGTGAAACCCTACACGCAGATGTTTAGTTCTGACAATACAACGGCCGAGATCTTCAAAACATCGTTATTTGGTGTCGGTAATGATAAAGTCACTGATCTTCCGCGTGTGGGATATCTGGATGAGAATGGTTCATTTATTGGCGACGGGGCCGCCAATAAAAACTATTCAACCGTGTCGGGTTACATGGTAGAAAAAGGCGATTACCTCAAATTAAAAAATTTGTCCCTGGGCTATAATCTTCCTGAAAGACTAAGCAGGAAAGCCGGGATGAACAAAGCACGCATATATGTCAGCGTTCAAAATGTATTCACCCTGACAGGATATTCGGGCATAGATCCGGAGATTGGCGGCGGTGTGCTCATGCGGGGAATCGACCATGAGAATCGCTACCTGCCGTCTCGTCTGGTTTCTTTTGGAATTGATCTGACTTTCTGATTGTAGAGTAAATGACAAATTCATCAATATGAAAAAGGCAATATATATACTCCTGATAGTATTTGTAATGTCAATTGCAGGTTGTAAGGACTTCTATGAAATTTCGAACCCGCAAACTTTATCCACCGATAATTTTCCTGCGACACTCGAACAGGTAGATCTTGTCCTGACTTCGAGTTATGCAGGACCATATGGGATCGGACTCTATTCATTTTACTGGTTCCCGATGGGTATCTATTTATTCGATCATACTACCAATACCTACGGTTCTTATGATGAACGCGGTACCCAAATGGATAATTATACCGACCTGAACAGCCGGTATACCACTCAAATGTATGTCGACATATGCAAATGGGCGAACCTTTCAACCACTGCAATTGAGGCAATTCATTACTATGAGGAAACCTATGCAAATGAAAATGAATCGGAGCAGTTAGGATATATGCGTGGGCAGGCTCTTTTTAATCGTGCCTTAGCCTACTGGCATGCCCAGCTGTTTTTCGAAATTGCTCCTGACGGATGGGGTTTCCCCATCTTTGATGTTGTGGCAACCGATCTGGAAGGTATGAAAAGAGAACGGGCTACGGTAACCGATACATGGAATTTCGTAATCAACGACCTCGAAACAGCCATCCCCCTCCTGACGGGTCATAATGATAAATACCGGGCAACTGAATGGGCTGCAAAAGGGTTACTGGCAAAAGTTTATATGCAATCGCTTTATATCTTCCCTGAAAACAGGGACAAAGTAAAGGCCCTCATGGAGGATATTATTCATAACAGTGGTAAGGAACTGGTAATCCCTGAAATTTATCAGGATATGTTTTATGGCAATGAAGCAAATGAATTCAACGCGGAATCATTGTATGAACTAAGTATGACTACAAACTGGAATCAGAACGGTCCATGGGCAGGGTACACCACCGGCAGCGGTATGCCCATGGTGATGGCCCCCTGGTATATGGATCTGAATATCCGTTTCCGAGCAAGTGTAGAAGGAGCCGTTGATCCTTTGACCCGGGAACTGGATGTGATTACTTCCAAAAAAAGCAGCGAGTGGGGAAATAATTTCATTCATGATGCCAATATCAGACGCTTTGGATTTCATGGTGTGGGAGGAGATACTGTGCCCAGAAGAACACTTAATCCGGATTTTAATTCTGCATTGCCCCGTTCAACAGATAATTACCCTTACCAGACCCAGGATCCTGATTACCGCGTAAAGTCCCTCAGTCTAAAAAATAACAAGGACCTTGTGGATCCCCGTTTGATGCTCTGTGCAGGACAACCATACGTGGATGAATATGTCGATGACAAAGGGAACATTACAACCTATGACCGATCACTGGAGGTCAATAACCGGCCTGATTTACTTACCTGGCAACATCGGAAATTCACAAATATCCGGGGAGTGGAAATGGGACCTGAACCGTATGGAAGAAACCATAGCGGCGATGCTAATTATATAATCATCAGGTTGGCAGATATTTATCTTCTCTATGCCGAACTGATTAAAAATGAGGACCCCTCCCTGGCCCTTGAATATATAAATAAAGTTCACAGAAGGGCTTATGGTTATTCACCGGATTCCCCCAGCCCTTATGATTATACAAGCCTGAATGACCGTACCAAAACTGTTGACGAGAATGATCATCTGGCCAATGATGTCCTTGAGTATGAACGCTGGGCAGAACTATTTGCAGAAGGACAGTGGTGGTGGGATATCAGAAGGTGGAAGGCCGGCCCGGCGGAGACACAATTTTATGTAGAAACGAGACACGGCGCCATCACCTGGAAGGGCGATGAATCATATGTCCAGCCTATTCCTCAATTGGAACTGGAAAGAAATGCAAATATTCAGCAATCTGCAGGATATCCGGGAGTGAGGTAGGTGGTGGAAGATTAGGAGGAATGGATGGATGTTTGGGGGTCGGAGATTGGTTGTAGAGTGGGGATATGAAAGTTAAGATTTTCTGCTATCTACAAAAGTTGGATGAAGTATAGACCTGGTTGATTCTGCCAGTTTTAATCATTGTGTTTCCAAAAATTTACGCCTGTGCGAAGTACACTGGCTTAACATTTATATTGCCAATTTTTCGTGATGTAAAACTTATGTAAGTATATGAAAAACAGTTTACTACTCTTCGTTTATCTTGTATTTATGTCAGGTTTCTTATTTTCATGCGGCACTCATGAGTTGGAGGTAACTTCCCCTGACAACACAATTAAAGTCATCTTCACACTCACCGATGGTAAACCCCAATACATGCTGACAAGGAACGGGGAAAAGATCATTGAACCTTCGGCTATGGGATTTGAGATCATGGATCATACCGATAGTCATACACGCTATAAATTAGTGTCGTACGAAGAGGATTCGAAAAAAGAGAGCTGGGAACAACCCTGGGGAGAATTCAAATCCATCGTAGATTGGCATAATGAATTGACAATTCATCTAAAAGAAAAAGGTGGAAAAAAAACCTTAATGAACATCCATTTCCGGGTGTTTAACGATGGTTTGGGTTTCAGATATTCCTTCCCGAAACAGCCTGATCTTGATTCTGCGATAATTACTGATGAACTGACACAGTTCACCTTTCCTGAAGAACACCAGGTATGGTGGATTCCGGTACATTCGGAAAACAGTTACTATGAAAGTTTATACCGCAAAAATCGTATTAGCGAGACCGATACGATAAACACACCGGCCACTTTTGAAACTGCAGAAGGTCTGTACCTGGCAATTCACGAGGCCAATCTTACCGATTTTGCTTCTTTGACACTTCGAAAACTCAACCCAAAACAATATGTAAGTCAGCTGGTCCCCTGGTCAAACGGTGTGAAAGTCTATGCTGAAGCACCCTTTGAAAGTCCCTGGAGAACAATCATCATCGGTGAAAAACCAGGGGATCTCGTTGCTTCAACCTTAATGCTCAATTTGAATGATCCCTGTAAACTGTATGATGTTTCCTGGATTGAACCCTCCAAATACATAGGAATATGGTGGGGTATGCACCTTGGGAAATATACATGGGGACAGGGACCTCATCATGGAGCAACTACTGAAAATGTATTGAAGTATATTGATTTTGCCAGTGAGAACGGTTTTGATGGTGTTTTGGTTGAAGGCTGGAATTATGGCTGGGATGGAAAATGGTCGGAGGATGGTTCAGCGTTTAATTTTACCAAAAGTTATCCGGATTTTGACATGGAAAGGATAACATCCTATGCGGCTGTCAAAAACGTGCGTTTAATTGGTCATAATGAAACGGGCGGCGCAGTAACAAATTATGAGAACCAGCTGGAGGCTGCATTTGCAATGTATCGTCATTATGGGGTAAATGCTGTCAAAACGGGGTATGTGAATACCTACCTGGATGGAAAGGAATGGCATGACAGTCAGTTTGGCGTCCGGCACTACCGGAAAGTAGTGGAAACTGCGGCAAAATACCACATCATGATCGACAATCATGAACCCGTAAAAGGAACCGGACTGCAACGCACGTACCCAAACCTTATGACACAGGAAGGCGGAAGAGGGCAGGAATATGATGCCTGGTCGTCCGATGGTGGAAATCCCCCTTCGCACACTACCATTCTTCCTTTTACAAGAATGCTGGCCGGACCCTTCGATTTCACCCCCGGCACGTTTGATTTCGACTATTGTGCTGTTAAAGGCACACGTGTGAATACCACGCTGGCGAAACAGCTTGCATTATACGTGATCATCTTTAGTCCCCAACAAATGGCTTCCGATCTGCCGGAAAATTATACAGGAAATCCTGCTTTCGAATTCATAAAAAAGGTTCCGTGTAACTGGTCGGATACCAAGGTATTAAATGCTGAAATCGGAAAGTTTGTAACCATGGCCCGAAAGGACCGGAACAGTGATGAGTGGTACGTAGGGAGTATCACCAATGAAGAGTCAAGAAGTATTGATCTGGATCTCTCCTTCCTGGATGAGCACAAAAGCTACAATGCACAAATTTATGCCGATGGTGAAGGTGCCGATTACCGTTTCAATCCTGAACCTGTGCAAATCACCAACATGATCGTCGATTCAGGAATGAGTTTGAAACTTGGACTGGCTGCTGGAGGAGGTACTGCGATACGACTGGTACCTTCGCAGTGAAAGGATATGGGTGGAGGTTCATGCGTGGTTGGAGAAATTCTGTATGAGCGGATCAGCCGTTTTGGTTTGGTTCAACGGCCATGCAATCTTTGTATTTGGAGTCCGGATCCTTTGGCTGTGCTGAACTAAGTTTAAGGTCAGCTGAGAACATATTCCGGGTCCTGGGTAGTATTTCGATTTCGTATTTTCCCGGGGAGGGGTATGTACAAACTGTCAGGATTGTTCTTCAGAATCGTTGCAACAAGGCGGCCTTGGTAATTTTTACCGTGTATTTGCAGGCATTGACCGGACAGATACAGTTCCAGACTTGCTGCATAAGCATATGTAAGTCGCATTTCCGGCAGCTGAAATATACCATAATAAGACCCTATCCATTTATTAAAGGTAGCGGACACCCGCACATTACCTTGATTTTATATTCGCACCAGGCTAATGACGCTCGAGAGTTCCTAAACATAGACTAACTTAAAAGCTATTTTCCTACACCATCTGACGTCTTGATCTCTTGGTATACCTTTTCAGCCTTTTCAAGATAACCCATTGCCTCTTTTGCCTCTCCCTCAGTTGCAAACCCGGAATAATTTTTAATCCAGTTCCGCCCCGATTCGAGATATTTAAGCAGATAATCCAGGGACTCTTCAAAATACACCTGCTGATTATCTTTCAGAAAATAAACCGGATTTGTGTGTGCATATACGGTGAGGTTTCTCGGTAACATCTGAGCCTGGTCTACTGATGTTACGCGGCCTGCTATCCAGGTGCTTCTGTCAAGTGCTATTTCAGTCTCCAGTTCGGCTGAGTAGGTATCGCCATTCTTTTCCATATCCCAAACCTCCTTCCACGCAATAAGCTTTCCATTGGCAACCAGTTCCAGTCTGCCGAAGGGAAGCATCGATTCGGCCCTGATCTTTACTTTTACGACTTTGGGGCCTCGGAAATCAACGACATCACCGGTCAAATGCCCATCCACCGAAAAGGTCAGCATGGGTCCGTTTGAAATAAAACCCCGCCCCGCTTTCATCCCCTCAATCCAGTTTTTATAGGATGTTTTTCCTTCAATCCTGACATATAGACGGTTGCTCCCAACAGGAATGTTATTGTCCATCTTGTCTGTCCCGGCCGCAATGGGAATGTGAAATCCGGCATTCAGGTATTGGTAGTACAGGTCCATTCCCCCCAATTCGGGGAATTCCACCCTTGACATTTTAGAATAATCCCATGGCGTTATGTGACTCGGAAGCTGAGTCGGATCATTATACGTCATAAGCTCCACCGCATCAATCAAACCCAGGGGAAAAGCAATGGCCGATTCCAGTCCGGGAAGGTTTGAAAAGTGTGCCCAGACGTTGGAGGCATTTTGTTGTGCCGATTCCTCAAGCCTGGGAGAAAGAAGAATATTGGGATGAGCTCTTCCCCCGTCCGGCGTCAGAGGCTGAATAATCTTTTTAAGATCGAGCAGACTGGCGTGCCCAAGCTGCCAGTCACGGATTTCCTGGCCAACGTAAATGAATTGGTCGTCCGTTGATATCTTATCAAGTGCACCGGTAAATTTTTCAACATCATTGGTGAAATCACTAACCAGCAGATTAACAACATGCAAATCTTCTGCCTGCATTTGTTGAAAAGATGAATTCAGCTCAAGAAAATGTACATGCGTGTCACCGCTCAGGTAACCTTTCCGGGCCATATCAATCCAGCGGCGAAGACTGAATTGCTGCACATCCCCCTTTACCTTCGAAGGATGGATAACCTGATTCACAGGAAGTGTTTCCGGACCCCGCCTGATCTCGACATAAAGACTGTCGTTTGCACTGGTGATACTGAATTCCCCGTCGATATACCAACGTTTTTTACCCAGATAGTTAACAAACTCATGTTGTCCGTCAATTTGTACATCATAGCCTCTGTTGTCCCATACGGAAATCGTACACCATGCCTGTTTTCCGGTTTCCACGTCAACGACCCGGCCGGAGTAGGAATTTTGTCCGAATGCGGATGAAAGAGAATTAATGATAAGCATCACAAGGAAGATGCAGAAATTTTTCCTGTATACAACGGAAAATACCCCGGCCAGAAATCCTGAATAGAGCTGGTTTTTCATGAAGGTTTGATTTTAATGGTTTCAGGGCCGCCGGCTGCTCACTTTCTCCTGATACCTCAACAAACTGCCCACGCATTCAACAAACAGATCCGGGTAAATGTTGACATGTCGTCAGGAAATCAAGTGACGGAGTGATTGTATGATGGTGTCTTCATTTCCGATCAGTCAATTCACAAACCTTATCCTCCATTGCCTTGGAGAAGGAGGATTCTTCCGGTGTCGGGGCGATATTATCATGTTTTATGGATTTCCATACACCAGGGATTGGAAAAAATAATCTGCCAGCACCTTTCATCCTCCCGGCCTCCCTCCTACTTCTGATCCGCATACTGCCACCATGCAATGGTTCCTGCTAATCCGGCAATGCTGGTCAGCACAAGAATCAGATAGCTGATCCCAGAGATCTGCATCCCTCCGGCACCCGATGACACCGTCAGCAAACCTGGCACCGCCCAGGGAAAATACGGACCGAGACCAAGCAGCCCTGAGAAATTCGCCATGATCACTGTCAGTATAACAACGCCCAGCGGGAGCATCAGCCCGCTGCTGTAACTTGCCAGGAATGCCACCGGTGTACAGAGGAGTATTGAAAGAAGGCATACATTGGTGAATAGAATCAGAGTCTCTGAAAACATTTCACCGGACCAGCCCGTAACACCGGCCAAAAGTCCGAATATGACTGCCGAGGTAAGGAATACAGCAGAAATGATGACACACCACACCATAATAATGATCATCTTCGAAAACACAAACGATGACCTCGGTACAGGCAGCGCAAGGATATCTTTCAGCGTATGTTCCATATACTCACGACCAAAAACCCAGCTGGTCACAAAGCCAAAGCCAACCAATCCTATCCCGGCAAAGCTTTGCATTAGTAATGAGAAGTAATTCATCCAACCTGTCTCCCCGTCTCCGAACAGGGTGGCCTTGGTGCCGATGATACCAAGTTTTGCTGATACCGACGGATGCATCTGCACAAACATCATCAGGCCCATCATGAACGCAACAAACATGAAAAACAGAATTGAAAACCAAAAAACCTTTGATTTCCTTACTTTCAGGCTTTCTGCCCAGAGAGATACCGTTAGATTATTCATTGTCCGTTCCCTTTCATTTTTATCGTTCTTAAGAAATATGACTCCAGATCCTCTTCGACCACATTTAGTAGTGAAGGCGGAATGTTCTGATTGACAAGAAGTGTTGCTATGTTTTCCGGATTGGTGATAGCAGCCGCACTCCTGATTTCAAGCATCCCTTCACCGCTGTATTCGGCAGGAATGCCATTATCCCTGAGCAGGGATCTGGCCGCCTCGTTATTCCCTGTTTTTACAACAAGCCTCTTTTGTCTGATCTCCTCCAGCTCATGTGTGCTCAGTTCATTGATCAGAACACCATGGTGAATGATGCCGATACGGGTGGCAAATTTTGAAACTTCGCTAAGGATGTGGCTCGAGATAAAAATAGTAACGCCGTGCATTCGTGCCAGATCCCGCAACATTTCCCTAATTTCAAGGATCCCTTCCGGATCCAGTCCATTGGCCGGCTCATCAAGGATCAGAATATCCGGGTTATGGATCATGGCTTTGGCAATTCCAAGCCGCTGGGCATTACCCAAAGACAGATTTCCGGCTTTCCTGTCTGCATACGGATTAAGTTTCAGTTTATTCATCACTGATTCCACCGCATTTCTGTCATCCAGTAACCTCAGTCGCCGGAATATCTCCAGGTTCTCTCGTACTGTCAGACCGGGCCACGCCGAAGGTGTCTCAACCATATAGCCGATTTGCTTCCATATCCCTGTATTTCCGGCATGAACTTTTGAGCCGTTGATAAATGCCTTGCCCTTCACAGGTGATATCATCCCAAGCAGCATCCGGATGGTTGTTGTTTTACCGGCTCCGTTGAGTCCGAGAAAACCGTAGATTTCCCCCTTCTCAATATTCAGGGAAACATCTGAAACTGCCATAACATCTTTAAATGTCTTGGTCAGTCCCTCTGTTTTGATCATTGCATTCATAATTTCAGGCTCATTTAATGAAGTAAATCACTGGTTTGTTCGACCGATGAACTATGGAATAAAATTGCAGCTAATTCCTATATCTTAAAAATTAAATGGAACTCAAAAGGACAAAATGGCGGATGAGATGACACCAGGACGATGTTAGTTGGCAGAAAGCCAGTCCAGAAATGCGCCTACCCTGGTCTTACTGACTGTGACTGTCTCACGAAACGGAATGGTAAATGAAAGGGAAAGTTTGCGGGCGAAATACTGTGACGCTTCCTTAATTGCGTCCCTGTGTACCAGAAATTGACGGTTGACTCTGAAAAAGTAACCGGGTGCAATCATCTCAATTTTTTCAATGGTTTTATTAACAGTGTATCTTGTGTTATCGAATGTAATAAGGTGTGTGATCTCATTTTCAATATAGAACAGGGCGATATCGCTGAATCTCACCGGAAGAATCTTATCCTGTCTGTATACCAGGATGGAACTTTTGACGTGTTGCCTCTGATTTTCAAATATGCGTATGATCTCATCCAGATTGCCTGAGGCTCCGGCGAACCTTTTTTTCAGGTTATTGTATTTCTGAAAAGCCGTTTCGATGGAGGATTTATCAAAAGGTTTTAAGATATAATCAATCCCGTTGGCATCAAATGCCTTCAATGCGTATTCATCATAGGCAGTGCAAAATATCACCGGTGTGTCGAAAGAAACAGTCTTGAAAATTTCAAAACACAAACCATCTCCCAGCTGGATATCGCTGAAGATCAAGTCGGGCGGTTCATTCTCCTGAAACCATCGTATCGCCGACTTTACAGAATATAACATGGCTGAGAGCTCAGCCTCCGGTACGATCTCAGAGATCGTTTCTGCAAGATCATGTGCGTTCAGTTTTTCATCTTCAATGATGACGATCTTCATCTTTCAGAATTTTAATGCTGACTGAGAAATTCGATGCATCCGGCCGGATCATTATTTCATCTCCTGAAATAATCCTGTACCGTTCTGAGAGGTTTGCCAGGCCCAGTCCTGAAGAGGATTCTTCAGACATCTTCCGCTGAAGGTTATTGCTGACGGTAAGCCAGCCCTCCTCATATAACAATTTTATCGTTAAGGGTGATTCAGAAGTGAAAACATTGTGTTTTATGGCGTTTTCAAAAAGCAACTGAATGGAAAATACCGGCAAATGCCCTTCCCGGATTTCTTCAGGAATGCTGACCTCCAAATGAATGGCATCCTCAAAACGGATCTTCTGCATTTCAAAGTATTCCGTACTCAGTCTAAGTTCCTCTGTCAGGGTCACGGTATTGACATCACCCGAAGAAACTGAGGCTCTTAAAAAATCTGAAAGTCGCTTGAGATAAACCTCAGCTTTATCGGGCTGCTTCCTGATAAGGGTCTTTAAAACATTGAGGGAATTAAACAGGAAATGTGGCTGAAGCTGTTGCTTGAGTTTCTGGTTGGCGGCTTCAATGTTGCGGATCCTGAGCAGCGTGTTTTCTGATTCGGTCCGTCTTTTTTTTTCATTCAGAAGAACAAGGTCCTGGATGATAAGAACAACCGTGTTGATAGAGATCACTACGGAGATGATGATGAGAACCTGAAATACTTTGCTTGTATAGGGTATGGTATTAATACTGGCGGGATCCAGGCCAAATGTCTTCAACTTCCATTCAAAAACTCTCAATTGTTTTTCCGAATCATTAAATACCGACATGGTCGAGATTCGTATGAAAAACATCAGCAATAAACAAACCAGATAACTTAGAAAATATCTCAGGTTTTTTCTTCGCGGGCCAGGAATCCCGGTCATTGTAAAATTCAGCAGTCCGATGTTGATAAGCCAGAATATGAATATAAAAACTGTAATTCCGGCTATAGAAACGCCAGCAAGCTTCAACAGCATTCCCGGTGAGGTAGTAATATTTCCAAGAGTAATGCCGACGACATACGCCGGCCCCACGGTGATCAATCCAATCGCCGTGGATGTAAACAGGGCAATGCGCAAAAGTTTTTTTACGGTACTGGATTGTTTCATCAACACAAAAATAGCAGTATGTCAATACCAGTTGAATTTAATAATGCCCAAACGGACATTTATCATGTTGAATTGCTAACTATTGCCTCCGGATTGGCGTACTATCTTTTTTAATCCTACAGAATAAATTAAACCGGCAGCCTCAGGTATTATTTTGAGATTAAAGCAACCTTAAAAGAATTCTGTTTGAACTGGCCTTCTCCTTCAAAGATACATCACTCTTCTAATCTTCTTTCGTGTTATTTTCTTTGAGACGTCTGGGCAACTCAAAATAGAAGTTTGAACCTTTATCCAACTCACTTTTTACACCTATACTCCCTCCATGAATTGAAACGATCTTCTTTGCAATGGCCAACCCTAACCCTGTGCTTTCTTCCCCTCCTGTTGGCCTTGCACTGGATCTCTGAAAATACTGGAAAAGTTTATCCTGCTCATCCAACGGGATTCCTATTCCATGGTCAATTATTTCAGTCAATATGCTGCCGCCTGATGTTATTGTGACTCTCACAATTATCTCACTATTATAATTTGAAAATTTAATGCCGTTTGACAATAAATTATCAACGACCTCGCTAAGGTACTTTTCGTCATAAAAAAAGGCTACCTCGGCTTCATGGTTTTCAAGGTGAATTTTAATCCCCTTTTTATCTGCAAGTAGTTGGTTCAGAAAAATTTTTGTTTTCAGAAATTCAATGTAGTCATGCAGTTTAAGTGAAAAATATACATTGCCTGTTTCAATCTTTGAGACATCGAGTAAATCTTTTAAAAGATTTAAGGTGTTCTCGCTCAATTCCCTGATATAATTAATGATACGAACATTCTCGCTATCAAATTTATTATTACTCTCTAAGAGCAATATTTCAGTAAATGAGTAAATGTTTGAAATGGGACTCCTCAAATCGTGGGCCGCAATACCGATAAATTTGTTTTTTTCCGCATTAAGATTTTGCAATCCTTCATTAATGATCTTTATTTTTCTTTGCTGTAATTTTAAATTATAAATAAGTAATCCGATGATCAGAAATATGGAGAAACGAACGAATGCGTTCCAAAATGGAATAAAGGATCTTGAATAGTCATGGATTAAAAAATCTGCAAAAAACCAGGTAAGGGCCGCCAGGACCGCCATGAAAATTATCAGGAATTTACCGGCCCTGGTTGAGGAGGCGACAAGGATTACCGGAACAAGGTAAAAAATTGAAAATGATAACTCAGATCCCGTCTCATAGTCTGAAAAGCCAATTAGTATGATTAAACAAAATGCGATTGAAGAAACTAAAATACTATTCTCCGGCAATCTGAACTTTTTCATACTTTAATCTAAAAATGTGAAGACATTTTCCCCTAGCACTCGTTCTGTAAGGAAATAACCATCAGGTTACTATCTTGAAGAAAATTGACCCAGAAAAACACACGTAAATCCTTGCAAATTTAACGCAATTATCTCATACCACAATCGGTTCAAATTTATCTTCTTCCGAAAAAAAGTATACCCTGTTCAGCTTCTAAAAACCTCAGGATAATTCATATTGGAAACAGAACCTATGCCCGTATGGGCCTCATGTAGTCACTATTTCTGTTTCTCAGGCTACGGTAAGATTTATGGGACGCATGAATAACAAGTGTTGTCCCGGGAAGAATAAAATTCAAAATTAATTTGAGTACAAGCAGTAGTTCGATCCTTGTACCGGGACAAATACTATTTAATAAAACAGCAGCCTTTTTTCAACTTTCAGCCCGCCCTTCTTTGTTCCGTGCTCTCTTCATACCTCCCACCGTTCTCCGCTCCCTTCTCATCCCTTTCAATACCATGACCTCAGCTTTCTTCATTTTGCCCCTGCTTTTTGTTCCCCACTCATCACTCAAAAAAAATCTTCTCAACTTCAAATTTTCTCAGCCTTCATATTAAAAAAAGTTTTATATTTGATCTAATAGTATTACCTTTTTATATAATCGTAATACTATTTCTTTTCAACCGTAACGATCAACCTAAAAACAGAAATGAATAAGTTTACATTGTGTCTTGTACTGATGTGTATGCCACTCTTCGCCTCTGCACATGAAACCGGGAGCATCACGGGAAAGATCACTGCCCTGGAATCCGGGTATCCCATAAACGGAGCCAATATTTATATCAAGGAAACGATCATAGGGACGATCAGTGACCTGCATGGGAATTACAGGATAAAAAATCTCCAGACCGGTACGTATAATATAATGTGTTCAGCCATCGGGTACAAACTGGTTCAGAAAACGGTAGTCGTTAAAGAAAATGACACCCTTACCGTAGATTTCGCGCTTGAGGAGACAACCACCAACCTCCAGGAGGTGACCATTGAAGGGTCAGTGCCAGTTTCAGCGGCATCTTCAGGTCAGATCAGAAAAATCGATATGCAGCTAAGGCCTTTCCGTACCACGCAGGACATGCTTAGGCTGGTACCCGGACTGGTCATAGCTCAGCATGCCGGTGGCGGCAAAGCTGAGCAGATCTTCCTGCGCGGCTTTGATTGTGATCACGGCACGGATGTTTCGGTCAATGTCGACGGGATGCCGGTCAATATGGTGACACATGCCCATGGTCAGGGTTATGCCGATCTGCACTTTATCATTTCTGAAATCGTTGATGGCATCGAAGTAAATAAAGGTCCCTACTTCACCAAATTCGGCGATTTCGCAACAGCCGGCGCCATATCATTTACCACAAAAGATGTTCTTGAAAGTAACCTTGTGAAGGTGGAAGCAGGTCAGTTCAATACCCAGAAGTATACCGTCCTATGCCAGATCGACAACGGCGGAGCGGAACAGGATGGGTACCTCGCTGCACAGTACTACCATACCGACGGGCCCTTTGACAGCCCGCAAAAGCTTCAGAGAATGAATATTTTCGGGAAATACTTTATCCAACTGACCCAAAACAGCCGGCTTACCTTTTCGGCTGGCGGTTATAATTCAGCCTGGAATGCTTCAGGACAGATTCCTTCAAGGGCTGTTAAGGATGGCCTGATTGATCGCTTTGAAGCGCTTGACGATATGGAAGGCGGTGCGACCGACCGGGAAAATATAAATCTGAGTTACCGTTTCAGGAGCCATGCCGGCAATGAACTTGAGATCCGGTCCTATGCAACAAATTACAATTTCAAACTTTTCTCGGATTTTACTTATTTTCTGGAAGACAGCATAAACGGGGATATGATCGAGCAGGTTGAACACCGTAATATACAGGGTTTGAATGCTACCTATACTTTTTCGGGCCATATGAAGAAAAATCTGGTGATCACGAAAATCGGGGGAGGTTACCGCGGCGATAATATCAATCCCGGATTGTGGCACAGTCCGGAACGTATCCGCCTTAATGCTGTGACTGACGATGAGATCCATCAGCACAACTTTTTCATCTGGACACAGCAGGAATATACGCTGAGTCCTAAAATAAAAATGATCTGGGGCATCAGGCATGATTATTTCAGTTTCGATAAAGAAGATCAGATTGGGAATGAGATGGATTCAGTCCTCAACGGTCATCCTCACGCATCGGGTTATGCAAGTCAGTCTGTGTTTAGCCCGAAACTTAACTTCATCATTCAACCTGTTCGCAACCTGGACATTTACCTGAATTTCGGCAGGGGTTTTCATTCGAATGATGGGCGGGATGTGGTGATCGGCGAGAAGGTCAGGGAGCTTTCTTCCGTATGGAAAAGGCAGGGATTATCAAATGAGGAGATTGATACCAGGCTCGAGCTACATAATTTCAGTCCCGGACAGAGGTATGCAGGTACATTACCGAAGGCAACCGGAGGGGAAATAGGTAGCAGGACCACCCTGTTCCGGCAGCTGCATCTCGGACTGGCGGCGTGGTACCTCTATCTTGAAAAAGAATACGTTTATTCCGGTGATGGAGGCATCACGGAACTAAGCAATCCGACAGAAAGAAAAGGCATCGATGCCGAGGCGAGATATTCCCTTACCTCATGGCTCTGGCTGGATGCTGACCTGAGTGCATCCAGAGGGAAGATCCTGAACGTACCGTCAGATGAGAATAATATCCCCCTCGCGCCAACGCTGACGGCTGCTGGCGGCATCAGCATCGTAAGGGAAAAAGGACTGAATGCGTCCATCCGGTTCCGGCATATCGGTGATCGTCCGGCAAATGAAGACAATTCCCTGACGGCACTCGGGTATACCCTGCTGAATACAAATTTAAGCTACAAACTGGACAAACTGACCTTGTCTCTTTACTTCGAAAACATCATGAATGTGGACTGGAATGAAGCCCAGTTTGCTACGGAAACGCGTTTAAAAGGCGAAACCGTGCCCGTCACGGATATCTGTTATACACCGGGCAACCCAAGGAATGTACAATTCAGTGTTGCCTACAAATTTTAGACAGGAGATAAACAACTTTTCGGAAAATAACATCAGCGGATCAAACTGATTGGCGGAGTATCTCATGATTCAGGTTAATAAAGGAGAGCCCTTTCGAATACAAGGATGTCATTTGCAGGTGGGAGTGTTTCAAAGGACCACAATAAAAAAGAGTTTAACTTTCAGGTTAGTACGCTGCTGAAGAGCATATGCGGGGGACGCTGAGATTTGTTCTTTTTTCGCATTTAAGGGTGGTGGGTGGGGGGAGGGATCCCCTACAATAACGTTTATAAGAACAATATTAAAGGCCACTTATATCAACGACTCTACCACCCTTTCATTCATACTGAGGCAGGATTTGAAAGGAGGATGATTGTAGTTTGCCTTAATTATTTCAGATGTCTTGCCAACTTTGCCCGTTACCCTTCTGTAACCTGTGAGTTGACGGACCAATGTCTTTGTAAGCTTTCTCAAAAAGATGTATTAAGATACCATCTTACAAGACATATGAACGTTGATATTACCACTACAATGTCCTGTTTATATATTCAGAATAGTCTTTGATCTTTGGGGAATACCGTTCATTAAACAGTGTCGATGTAATAAGGAAATCGGCTGTCGACCTATTACAAGCAGTTGGAACATTATACAGCACAGTGATCCGCAATAAGGCCTTGACGTCAACATCATGGGGCTGCGGCTGCATCGGATCCCAGAAAAATACCATGAGATCGATCTTACCTTCACTGATCAGGGCGCCCAACTGCTGATCGCCGCCCAATGGACCGGATTTCAGCCGTGTAATGGTGATGGGTTTCCCAGCAGCTTCAACCAACCGCCGGTTAATCGTTTCCTCCACCATTTTACCGGTCGTTCCAGTACAGATAAGTTTATGGCTTTTCAGATTGTTCCAGTTATGATCCACCCATTCGCTCAAGTCCTTTTTCCTGTTATCGTGTGCTACCAGGGCGATTCTTTTGATTTTCTCCATGACATGTTGTGTTAATTGGCAAAAGTATGAAATTGAAAGTAATCTATCAGTCAGATCGAAGGGAATATGGGCTACAGCGCCAAAAAGTACCGGTTATGCACAATACCTGTACAGAATTTTAACAGATAAACCTGTCCTTTGTGCCGCCACCAGGTTACTCTGCCTTGTATTCCGTCCAAAGCTACTCGGTCTTTAGTACGGAAGTGATATTCATCCTATATGCTTTTATGCCCAACACCAGAACAACGACAATAAAAACAACCACCAGTATCAGGACAGGTACTGCGAGGTGTGCCCATTGTATGCTGATGTGGTAGGTATAATTTCTGAGTATCCTGTTACGAAGGATTAGGGCTGAAAACGGGAGGGACAGGGCTGTGGCAATAATCATCGGCCACAGGATCTGGCGACTGAGCAGAATACTGATATCCGGGTAGCTGGCTCCCAGTACTTTACGGACGCCAAATTCTTTCATATTCTGATTGATAACGATAACAACCAGCCCTAAAATGCCGATGACTCCGATAATGATAGCCAGCACTGAAAAAATACCGAAAACAAGCGCAAAGGTTTTATCCTGAATCAGGTTCACCGCGATCTTTTGGTCCAGAAACTGGTAATCGAAGGCATTATCCGGGAAATTGGTGTTGAACAACGACCTTATGTTCTTTATCAGCAACGGCATGCTCACATCGGGGGCTTCGTATTTAAAGGCAATGTAGGATTTCTCACGGTCATTGAGGGTGAAAAATGTAGGTACCGGACTGATCTTAATCGTATAATAATTTACATCACGGACCACACCAATGATCTCAAACTCCCCCTGACCGTTGATCACGGTTCGGCCGACAACCTCCTGAGGATCATGATAACCAAGGCGTTCCATCGCCTGCTGATTGATGAGCACCTTCTGCTGTCCGGGACGGTCTTCAACACCATAATTTCGACCGGCGAGACATTTAATTTTAAAAAAATCCATGAAATTCTCATCGATGTCTGTTCGAAAATAGTCCTTGGTATCGTTGGACGAAAATCCTTTCCTGTAACAAGAGAACCAGTTATTGATCTCCTGTCCGGGAATATCGGATATAAACGTAAAACTTCTGACTGCCGGAAGATTCAGTATTTCATTTCGTAATACAGTGATCCTGTTTTTATAAAGGCTGTCAGGATCAGCTGTCCTGGGCGCTTTAACAATCATTACGGAGGTGGGATCAAAACCTGGATCTTTCCTCATGAGAAACCTGACCTGGTCGAAAATGACACCAGTACAGACGAGAAGCGATAATGAAACAAAAAGTTGGAACATGACCATCCCCTTTCTGAACAGGATCCCGCTGACGGTATTCTTAAAATTCCCTTTCAGGACCATGAGCGGTTTAAAGGAAGACAGAATAAATGCAGGATAAAAGCCTGATAAAAAGACGCCAGTAACGAAAATGATAAACGCAAATGTCAGGGATCCGGCTCCGGCTGGAAAACGCAAATCCAGGATCCCGGTGACTTCCCTGTAGAGAGGATTTAACATAAATACCAGAAGGAGGGACAAAATCAGGCAAAGGGTATTTAACATCACGGCTTCGCCAAGAAACTGAATGATTAGCTTTGGGCGAAGCGCCCCATGCACCTTTTTAATCCCGATCTCCTTCGCCCTTTCGATGGCCCGGGCAGTGGAGAGGTTAATATAATTGACCCATGCGATCAGAAGAAAAAAGAGTGAAAATCCGAAGAGAATGGCGATCGCTTTGCTGTTGCCCGGAGGTTCGGTCTCATACTCGATGGCAGAATTCAGATGGATACTGTGAAACGGCTGGAGGAAGAATTCGTCCCGCTGGTTCACCTCTTTCAAATAATCTTCATAATTTTCACTGATCATTCGTGGAAAAGCCTTTTTCGTAAAGGCTTTCGAATCTGTCCCCGGTCTGAGTATGAGATACGTGTAATTGTAATCAAAAAACCAGTTTGTTTTTAACCAGGGATCACGGATATATATGTTTTCGAACGAAAACAAAAAATCTGTTTTAATGTGTGAATTCGTCGAAAACGTTTTATAAATGCCGGTAATCACAAATACATCCCTGGCATTTACCTGGATTTCCTTACCAACAGGATCTGTAGTTCCGAAATATTTTCCTGCGGCCCTTTCTGAAATTATCACGGCATTGGGTTCAGAAAGGCAATCCTCTGTTCCCTGCAGAAGATCAATATTCAGGATGGAAAAAACCGAAGGTGTGGCGAAGTAAGTCTTCTCTTCAAAAAAACTTCGCAGTTTGCCCTCGTCATCCCGGCATGAGACCTCAATGTTATAATTCCTGCGCAGCTGAAAATACCCCTCGACTTCAGGAAAAGTCACCTTCAAAAATTCACCTGTCGGATAAAAGGAATTGGCGGTTTTCCATAACAGCCGATTTTCCTGGTACCGGTTGTAAGCGACCCTGTATATTCGGTCGGCATTCTGATGGAAAGCTTCGAAACTTCGTTCGTACTGAACATATTCAAGGATGAAAAGAGTACTTGTGATGCCAAGCACCAACCCGAATATATTTATCACCGAAATGGCCGGGTATTTACGGGCATTTCTGATCAGCAACTTAAAGGTCCGGGTGAGCATACAGTCTCTGAGTTTTGTTTTTAAGGATAAGAGTTCAGGGACAGAACGGCCGCATGAATGATGACTCTAAAAAGAAGTGAATATATGAAATATTTGAGGAAAATCAGAACCATCGCCTCACGTCGTAGCAACTTAGTATTCTGGGCCTTTTTAACCTAAAAATTAATCTGGAAAATGGATTACGGATCATAGATAATCCATAATATATTATCAATTTATTAGTATGCGATGCAGATCAGTATTTATTCGTATCTGAGTGATTCCACCGGAATCTTTGCCCAGCCGGTGTTGCATAAACAGGTTCAACTGTCTGATCTCCCCAAAAAGACATGAAAGTAGAATGAAAGTCATAATGTACTGGACCCCCAAAAGGGTTTTAAGCAGTCGGAATCTGCCGGTCAGACCTCTAACTCCGTTTCCTGAGGTCTCCAGATTCCTTGTGCGTAAAAACATGAATGCCGATGAAATTTTTACAATCAAATAAGGCAGGAGACCCGTAAGTGAAAACAAAATGACAAGGCTGCAAAGTATAAGAATAGTATTCGGGACCCTATCGACAATTCCGGCATCCGAAGGCTTATTCATCAGGAGGTTAAAATGCGGATAGAGAAAATAAACCAGAATAAAAGCAGCTATGATCGCAAAGACAGAATACATAAACGATTCAATGAACTGGTATTTAAAAATATGTCTTGTATAAGCTCCAATAATCCGCATGATCCGGATGGTCTTCAAAGTTTTTAAGAGTATGATATAGCGTAGATTAAAGAAATTGAAGAGTGTTATCAAGAGAATTAGCATTGCCAGTCCGGCAGTCCAGATAAGCTGCTTCATACTTCCGTTTCTTTCAAGTTCCCGCTCCTTTGAAGAATTAAGATGGATATCCTTTATATTTTGCAGATGCGGTTCTAGGTCTGTATTTTGTGGTTTCAGCATTTGTTTCTTCCACCGTTAAACGGTAAATCCGTCCAGCGTTTTCCTGAAACTTGTCGAAACTGAGTTCATCTTTAAGCCACAGGGTGATAAATACCAGCGCAACAAAACCCGCGGTCAGACCTGTTACTGAGACAACAGGGAACAAGGGTTTTCGTAAAGTTTTTCTTATTATGAGTCGAATAAATCTCATGAAAGGGAAAGGGTTTTAAATCATTTACACCTTACCCATTAAAACGTTCAAAATTGAATGGCCCGTAAATTATGGATTACTCCCCGGCTATGCCTCGTCTCACCTTTTGGGTGAAGCTACTACATAAATTCAACGTATATTATAGGGTATTCTGAATACAAAAAAGGATTAATGCTTCGAATTCCTCCAGATTCCTGTGACACGCAACCCGACATTACTTTGCAACATAACAGGGAAAATTATAGCCAACTTTACACGTTTTACCTGCACCACTCGGGTCTCATGATGGAAACGGACTTACCCTCATTAAATGATAGGCCGATGATATAGAGTATAATGTCTTTAGGAATTTGCTATAATAATACTTTTGATTGTTATTAAGTCTGATCATTTGGTCTCATTTCATCGGCAGAGAAATTGAAGGCTGATAGCTGACAACTGATAACTGATAACTGACAACTGACAACTGATAACTGATAACTGACAACTGACAACTGACAACTTAGAACACCGAAATGTATTTCATAAAAGTTCTATTCTTCAATGAATTTCATATCCTTTAACCAGTCCACAAAGCTGTCACGCCAGCCAGCGATACCATACCCTTTGCCAATTCCCGAGTCGAAGCCATGTTCTCCTTTTGCATAAACGTGCAATTCAGCCGGAATACCTTTTTCCAGAAAAATGCTGTACAAGTCGATGCAAAGAGGCGCCGGTGTTGTGGTATCCTGGGCTCCGTTTATCATAAATGCCGGTGGCAATTTTTCCAGCGTTTTTACCGCAGCCAATATCTCGCGAGTAATTCCCGGATAGACGAGACATAAAAAATTGGCCACTGTGGAGACTTTTCCGAAGTCTGCATACGGAGGAAGTTCTTCTTCAAACAGACTGAGCCCCGCCATCAGGCTTAGCTCTCCACCGGCTGAAAAACCTGAAATTCCGATTTTATGGCTGTCAATTTCCAGTTTATCTGCCTGGCTTCGCAAAATGTAAATCGCCTGTTTTGCATCCGCATAAACCTCCGGATTATACTCAGATCGCGTTAAGGTTGAATTATCAACATCTTTGTTGAAGGTACGGTATTTTAAAACCAGCGATGTTACTCCTCTCTCTGCAAGCCAGAGTGCAAAATCATTTCCTTCGCGGTCGATCCATACATCGCGAAATCCCCCGCCCGGACAAATAACAAGGCCTACACCGTTTGGCTTTGTTGCTTTGAAGATGGTATATGTTGGTGTTGAAACACAGCTGAATACACGGTTTTGCTGTGAGGGCGAACTTTTGGAAGGATCCGTATCCCGCACTTTTTCATGGCTGTATTTTACAGGGTTATTGGGTATGCCATTGGGCCATAATGGTTTTTCCGGCGGTAATTGGGCAAACAAATTAATGTTCCAGGAAGTTGAAAGGAAGATAAAGGCCAATGCAAAAAGTTTAGTTTTCATGGGTAGTGATTTTACGTCAAATTACAAAATCTTCTGTAATTGTCTGAATATTCTTGCATAGTCCCTGCGATAAAGAAAAATTTCAACGTATGCAAGACCCCTACCCCAACCCATCAACCACGTTATCCTTAGTGAAAAAATTGATTCTAATTAATGATCCGGGCACTTAAAATCACGATCTTTATGCTTTATCACAAATTTTGTTAAACAATGCAATTTATTTCTGCGAAACAAATATTGATTATTTTAATATTATCAGGCATCACGTCCGCCTGTCACCCTTTGAATAAAAACACGGAAAACCGTGTGACAGTCGAAAAAAGTGATTCCTGCCGGTCAAATCCGGCTCATACCTATGAGGTATTTATTCCTAAACATAAAGAGCCGGATCGGCACCTTCCTCTGCTGGTAGCCATTGATCCACACGGAGATGGGAAACTGGCCATAGAACATTTAAAAGAAGCGGCTGTCAGATATCCGGCAGTAATCGTGGCATCCAATCTTATTCAGAATAACGATCAGAATTACATGCACGAACTGGATGAACTCATTGGTGATGTAAAAAGCCGGTACCCAGTCGGAGACCATATGTATCTTTCCGGTTTTTCAGGCGGTGCACGCATGGCTCTTGGCTATGCTCAGAATCATGCTATTGATGGGGTTATCGCTGCCGGTGCATTTGCAAGCCACGATCAGCTTTCAGCGATTAAATGTCCGGTCATGGGTTTGATCGGTATGGACGATTTTAACTTCCTTGAGACGGCTCAATATATTTTTAATCCGGCAAGCCTGCCTTCCAATGCTCATATCGAGCTTACAGAAGCATCACATGAATGGCCTGAGAGTAAAATGCTAGCGGATGTATTTGGCTGGTTTCAGTTAGCCAATGAAGAAATTGAAACCTTCAACAAGCAAAAGTTTCAGCAATATATCAAAGACCAAAAGGTACGTATCGATTCCCTGGCCGGTGCAGGAGAATTGTTACAAGCCGTCTGTATCGGTCGTAATATGGCATCAGTCAATGCTTTTGAAAAAATCGGTTCATTTAAGTCAAATACGGAAGAATTAACCGGGAAAGAGTCATACAAACAACAACTCTCTCAATTGGAAAAGAGTCTTCGTTTTGAATTAAAATGGCGACAGGCCTACGGCCAGGCTTTACTGGAAAAGGATGAAGCCTGGTGGCAAAAAGAGATTTCAGCCTTACACATGAAAATGAATTCTGAACCCGATGAAATGATGCAGATGGCATACAAACGGCTCAGCGGCTTCATCGGCATTGCCTGCTATTCTTATGCCGGACAGTTTGCCGCCCGGAAGGACATTCCTCATCTGGGGCAGATCTTGATGGTTTACCGGCTGGCAGAGCCGGAGAATCAGGATATGTTGCATTTCAGTGAGGTGCTTGAGGAATTAAAAACGCCATGAATCCATTCATATCGAAATCACCGTTTCACCAGAATATAATTCCTGAACTCTCCTAGCCTCTTCCCTCCCAGGAGGTTCTTTTCGATCCAGGAGATCAATCTGTATTTGACCCGGTCATGTTTGTTCTTAAGTGCGTTGATACTGCGCTCAGGACCTTCAAAGCGAAGTTGCTCATGCCAATCGAAATCTTCCATCCATTCTTTCATGACGGCTGGATGCGAACCGGTAAACCTTGGAAGTTTTGACAGGTTCCCATAATCATAGCGTAGCGAATACTTCTGTTTCCTGTCGAGCTCCATTACCGATTCCGTTCCCCTGTGATTTATACTGAAAGCTTTGATCTTGTTCTGCATCAGGCGTGGCGGGCGTACCCATCCGTAATGGTATACCCAGGCATCAACCGGCGCCACTTTCAGCTTAAAAGTATTTTCCTGCTGCCGGTAATGAATCCCGTCAAAATCAGGTATTCGCCTGAAGGACTGAGCCGATTCCCAGGAGTGAATTTCCGGATCATTACGGACGATTCTGATCTCATTTCGATACCAGCAGTGACCATCCTGATAATGTTCATAATCGCCCCAGAAATGACGGTATTTGAAAAGAAGGCCTTCCACCTCATGATCATCTGCCAATTCCTCACAACGCTCTCTGATAACAGACAAGTATTTTTCATGGATAACTTCATCCGACTGCAGGTAGAAAAGCCAATCACCCGTGCAGTAATTTTTAGCGATGTCGGTCTGATGAGCATGTTCCATTCCGCGCGGATATTTTTTTATATCCCAGACTGTATCTATGATACGTATCTTATCGCTGCCAATGCTTTCAATCTCCTCCCTGCTCCGGTCATCATTATCACTGTCACCCAATGCAATCACAAACTCATCCACAATAGGCAGTATAGACATCACAGCCTGTTTCACCGGATAGTATAATTTCAGGGCATTTTTACCCATTGAAAAACCGCTGATTTTTGCTTCCCCGCTCATCTGGTTAATACATCTGCATCTTATGTAATTTCTTATATGTCCCTCCGCTGATCTCCATAAGTTCTTCATGGCGGCCGATCTCAACGATCCGTCCGCTATCGAGCACTATGATCATATCAGCATGTTTCACCGTGGACAACCGGTGGGCTATGACAATGGATGTACGGTTTTGCATCAGTTTGATCATGGCATCCTGCACGAGGCGTTCCGATTCTGTATCGAGGGAGGAAGTGGCCTCATCAAGGATGAGAATTGGCGGGTTCTTAAGTACTGCCCTGGCAATGCTGATCCGCTGTCGCTGTCCGCCCGACAGCTTCCCTCCGCCCTCACCGATATTGGTGTAATAACCGTGCTGCGTCTCCGAGATAAATTCGTGCGCATTGGCTACCATAGCAGCAGCAATGACATCCTCCTCCGAAGTATGATCCATGCCAAAGGCAATATTATTATAAAATGTATCATTGAAGAGTATTGACTGCTGACTTACGATGCCCATCATCGAACGCAGGTCGGACACCTTGTAATCCTTTACATTGATGCCGTCGATAATAATATCCCCCTTCATCACATCGATAAACCGTGGCAGAAGATCGACCAGTGTCGACTTACCTGAACCCGAGCGGCCGACAAGAGCAATAGATTGTCCCTTGTAGATCGACATATTAATGTTCTCCAAAACGATATCCTTATCATACCTGAAAAATACATCCTTGTATTCTATCAACTCATTGAATGTCTTTTTTAATACCGGATTTTTCTTTTCCCTGATCCGGATATCAGCATCCAGGATCTCATCGATCCTGTCGGCCGACGCCAGCCCTTTCAGTATATTGTAATAGGCTGTAGTCACATTTTTCGACGGATTAATGATTTGTGAAAATATGGCAAGATAAGTGATCAGTGTGGCCGGTGTGATCTGACCTGACCCCTCAATTACCAGCTTGCCCCCATACCAGAGAACCGTAACAAGGACAGTAACACCCAAAAATTCACTGAACGGGCTTGCCAGTTGCTGCCTCCGGAAGACCTTCATAAGAATCGAGGTATACAGACTATTCGTACTTTCGAACCGTGCCTGCATTTTGGATTCCGCATTGAACGCTTTGATGATCCTCAATCCGCCAAGAGTTTCCTCCACAATCGACATGATGAGCCCAAGTTTTCGCTGCCCCTGGAAGGATGTTGACCGAAGTGTCTTTCCAATCCTTCCGATGATTAATCCACTTACCGGAAGTAGTATCAGGACAAAAAGTGATAATCGAAAACTCATGGTGAACAGGGCAATGAGAAAAGCGATGATAAGAATCGGATCACGGAAAAGCATCTCCAGTGAACGTACCACAGAGACCTCAATTTCCTGCACATCCTGCGACATTCTGGACATGATATCCCCTTTTCTTTCCTCCGAAAAATACCCAAGTGGCAGTTCAACGATCTTATGGTACATCTTATTCCTTATATCCTTTACTACACCGGTTCTAAGAGGAACCATATAATATTTGGACAGATAAAGGAACACGTTTTTAAGAAGAGTCATCCCGATGACCAATGCTCCTACAATAATCAACGCATAAAGTTTACCCCTGTTTATAATGATCTCACTGAGCATATAATTGAAATTATAGCTCAGTGATTCAGCAGAAAATTTAAAGGGTATCTGTTCCGTTACCAGTTCAGTCTTTCCGAAAAGGATATTGAGGAAGGGAGCAATCAGGGCGAGGCTGAATACGGAGAAGACAGCAGTAAGCAGCATAAACGTAACACTGATGCCGGCCAGCCCTTTATACGGAATAATATATCTGAATATGCGGAAAAAATTTTTCATTCACCTAACCTCAATTCCAGTTCAACTAAAGAAAATTCACTAATAATGACTAAACACCAGTATAATTTTTTGGCGATATCTGCCGTAATTCAATTTTTACTTTCTCGTCAATTTTCAGACCGTCAATAAATTCTTCGATTGCCTTCTTGTTAATGACATGATTTGTTCGCGTGAGCGTCTTCAATGCTTCATATGGCTGCGGATAGCCTTCGCGTCTGAGTATTGTCTGTATTGCTTCGGCAACAACGGCCCAGTTTTTATCGAGATCACTTTCCATTTGCTCAACATTGACAATCAGCTTATCAATGCCTTTTAAAAGCGAACGAAAGGCAATGACTGTATGTGCGATGGGCACTCCGGTGTTTCTGAGAACGGTCGAATCCGTCAGGTCGCGTTGAAGCCTTGAAACCGGCAGCTTTGATGACATGTGGTGCAGGACGGAGTTGGCAAAGCCCAGGTTTCCCTCTGCATTTTCGAAGTCGATGGGGTTTACCTTATGAGGCATCGTTGACGAACCAATTTCCCCTTCCTTTATGCGCTGCCTGAAATACTCCATCGATATGTAGGCCCAGAAGTCCCGCGACATGTCGATCAGTATGGTGTTAATCCTGGCGAGGTTGTCAAAAATCGCGGCCAGGTTATCGTAATGCTCAATCTGCGTGGTCGTTTGTGATCGCTTTAACCCAAGATTCTCATTCACAAAACGGTTTGCAAAACCTACCCAGTCAACCCCTGGATATGCAACATAATGTGCATTGAAATTACCTGTGGCACCTCCGAATTTTGCTGGAAAAGTCAATCCGCGCAGCTGCTTAAGCTGAATATCGATCCTCTCTACAAAAACCATGATCTCCTTTCCAAGCCTGGTTGGGGAGGCTGGTTGCCCGTGTGTCCTGGCAAGCATTGGTATACCTGACCATTCCCCGGCCTTTTCATCCAGCTTCCTGAGAAGGGAAATGATTAAGGGGATGTATACATCGTTCAAGGCCTCTTTCAGAGACAACGGTGTTGCCGTGTTATTGATGTCCTGCGATGTCAGTCCGAAATGAATAAATTCCTTGCGTGATGAAAGGTGGAGATCGTCGAATTTCTCTTTCAGGAAATACTCCACCGCTTTCACATCATGATTGGTAACTTTCTCAATTTCTTTGATTCGCCCGGCATCAGCAACGGTGAAATTCAGATAAATGTCTCTCAGATTACCTTCTGATGCGTCGTCCAACTTCTCCAATCCTTTTAAGCCAAGTCCACAGAGAGATATAAAATATTCCACCTCAATCATAACCCGGTATCTGATCAGTCCGTATTCGGAGAAATATTGCGCAAGGTCTTCTGTTTTATCCCTATACCTGCCGTCGACAGGTGAAATAGCTGTGAGATGGTTTAACTCCATATATATTTCAGATTTGCCGAACAAATTTAAGTGATTTTTTTCCAATAGTTAAATTATCATCTTATTTGTCTCTAAAACATTCTTTTTAATCCTGCTTTTGAAACTTAAATATTTACTTTTGGCAAAATTCAGCGAATGAAAGAAATCAGGATTTCAGTTGTCAAATATACAAATTCAGTCCCGTTTATCTATGGTCTGGGAAATCATCCAATAAAAGATTCCATCAGGTTATCCCTCGACACACCCGCAGAATGCTATGAGAAACTAATGCAGGATAAAACAGATCTTGGACTCGTACCTGTTGTAATATTAAACAGGCTTGACTATGCAGATATTGTCTCACCTTATTGTATCGGATCCCGGGGCAAGGTGCGGTCGGTCGTCCTTGCGAGTAGCGTAGAGCTGAAGGACATCAACACCATATACCTCGACTATCAGTCGAAAACCTCTGTAACTCTGGCCAGGATCCTGGCCAAAAAATTCTGGCAGATCACTCCTGAATTCGTGCATACCGGGGAGGGGTTTGAAAACAAGGCTCTCAAGGAAGGTGAGGCTTGCGTGGTTATCGGCGACCGTGCCTTCGATTTTTACGATTCCGATTATCGCATTTATGATCTTGGTGAGGAGTGGTATCGACATACCGGCAAACCCTTCGTTTTTGCATGCTGGGTAGCCAATAAGCCCATTGATCCAGCCTTCGAGCGGGTCTTTTCTGAAGCGCTGCAGTTGGGTATCGATCACAGGGAAGCATTGGCCACAGATCTCAGGGAATCCTATGCCTCAAAAAATGTCGATCTTAAACACTACTTTTTTGAAAACATAAACTATAATTTTGGGCCTGCTGACGAAGAGGGAATGAATTTATTCTTAAATTTAATGCGTATTATCCTCAATCAATAGAAAATTTCCATGGTATCCCTCAGACCTGCTTATAAAATCTTACTTGTTTTCATGCTGTTCATACTTTCCTCAGCCAGTACGGAGGACGGGGAGAAAAAAGTGTTGGTATACAAGTTTAATATCAAGGAGCAGATCGCACCACCAATCTGGAGGCTTACCAGTAAAGCTTTTCGTGAAGCCTATGAGAAAAAGGCCGATGTGATCATTATCGATATGAATACGTACGGAGGCCTTGTTGATATGGCCGATTCCATCAGAACGAAAATCCTGAACAGCACCATCCCTGTATATGTTTTTATTGATGACAACGCAGCATCTGCCGGGGCACTGATATCCATTGCCTGCGACAGCATATATATGAAACGGGGAGCCAAAATTGGTGCGGCCACCGTTGTAAGTCAAACCGGCGAGGCGATGCCCGATAAATACCAGTCGTACATGAGGGCCACCATGAGAGCGACAGCCGAAGCACATGGAAAAGACACCATCGTTAGTGGTGGTGACACAACGTACAAATGGCACCGAAACCCACGTATTGCTGAGGGAATGGTTGATCCATCCATATTTATTGCAGGGGTCTCCGATAGTGGTAAGGTCATTACCTTCACCGCCGAAGAAGCAGTCCGATTTGATTTCTGCGAAGGAATTGTTAAAGATATTCCCGAAGCACTGAAACGAGCCGGTATCACCAACTATGAACTTATCGAATTCACGCCAACAGCCATCGACAGTATCATACACCTGTTGATGAACCCAATTGTACATGGCCTACTCATTATGATCATCATCGGTGGGCTTTACTTTGAGTTACAATCACCGGGAATCGGATTTCCTCTCGCTGCATCCATTCTGGCAGCAATACTTTTTTTCGCTCCACTCTATCTTGAAGGGCTGGCAGAAAACTGGGAGCTTTTGATCTTTATTCTCGGTGTCGGATTGCTTGCTGTGGAGATCTTCGCTATACCGGGATTCGGAGTGGCAGGTGCAAGCGGAATTGTACTCATTATTATAGGCCTTACCATGGCCATGATCGATAATTTAGTTTTTGATACGGGCGATGCCTCACTGATCCTGAATACAATCTTACGATCATTCAGTACCGTTTTAAGTGCCATGGTCCTTGGCCTGATAATCTCACTCCTCACCGCCCAAAAACTTTTTTCGACCGGGGTTTTTGCAAAGTTTGCACTTCAGTTCACACAGCGAAAAGAGGAAGGATTTATCAGCGTAGAAAGCAAATACAGCGCCCTTGTGGGAAAAGATGGCACTGCACATACCGTCCTTCGTCCTTCGGGAATGGTTGAGGTGGAAGGTGATTATTACGATGCAAAGGCGGACTTCAGTTTTATACCCAAGGGCACAAGGATAAAGGTAATCAGGTATGAGTCGGGACAACTCATTGTGGAAGAACTCGCATAAATTTATGGGAAAAGTTCGTTTTACTATTAAGGATTACAGGAAGGAGGACTATCCCGGACTAACTCTTTTGTGGGAAGAAACCGGTCTTGGCAACCCCGAGAGGGGCGATAATGCCGAGACCATCGAAAATTGCCTGGCCATTGGCGGTAAACTCCTGGTAATGTTCAGTTCCGATGAACCATTGCCCATCGGCAGCAGCTGGATGACATTTGACGGACGAAGATTCCATCTCCACCATTTTTGTGTCAAACCTGCCTGGCAGAATGCCGGACTTGGTAAGAAGCTGGCCATTGAAACCATCCGCTTCATCAGGGAAAAAGGATTCCAGGTTAAACTCGAAGTACACAAGGAAAATCACATCGCAAAAAAACTGTACGAAGATCTGGGCTTTTTCACTTTCAACGATTACGAAATTTATATGCTGCGTGATACTAAATCTAGTACGATCCCTGGCGATATAAAGACGGAAAGCTGAAGACCTGAGGAAAAGTTTCGTTGTATTGAACCGGATATCCATCCACCAATAGTTTAAAACCGCCTGTATATTTTCCTTTCAAACTTACGAAGAAAAGGTTCAAAAGGCCGGTAAATGTCTGTCGGTACTCCATGAGAAATGCCCCGAATGACAGTTTCATCCTATCGATGCCCTGACTTTCATCACAGTCCTAATTTGTCAATAAGTATTTATAAATCCTTCCTTCTCCAAATTTAGTTTTACTATATTTAAATCTTGATAGATTCAGGACAACCTGTCAGCCTGGCTGAAAGCAAAATCTTACAACGACTGATATGAACAGATGGGTGATCTCGATATACTTTTGCCTCTTTGGCAATTTCCTGATGGCGCAGAATACGATCAGCTATAAAGGCTGGGATTCTGAAACGGTACAGAACGCTAATACGGCTGAAAGTGCCGATTACCTTTCTGAAATGGAGAAGCAGGTAGTGCTATTGACGAATCTCGCAAGAATCAATGGGCCGCACTTCGCTGCAACGTTCCTGGAAGAATGGCTTAAGGACAAAAAATCGTCCGGTTATTCCCGTTCATTGGTTCGTGAGCTGAAAAAAACCAACGGGCTTCCACTCCTGTATCCTATGAAAGATCTATATGATATCGCACTGGGACATGCCGTCAAATCCGGGAAAAAAGGGACCACAGGGCATCAGGATTTTGATAAACGATTTAAACCTGTTTTGGGCCCGTATAAATTGGTTGCGGAAAACTGTGCATACGGATACGAAAAGGCAATGGATATAGTAATAGGTTTGCTTGTGGATGAAGGGATCCGTGACCTGGGACACAGAAAAAACATGTTGAATCCCGAACTTAACTCGATTGGTGTATCCATCCAGCCTCACAAGCGCTATACGTATAATTGCGTCATGGATTTTGGTAAGCGATGACGCCAATAGATAATCAATAATTAAAGCCTAATCATGCCCAACATTGAGATTATTCAACCCACCGATGCCGACGGATATATCAGGGAAGTATACGATCAGATCCTTGAAAGCCGTGGCAAAATTGCAGAAATCTACAAGGTCCAGAGCCTGAATCCCAGATCGATCATCAGGCATCTTGATCTTTATATGACCCTGATGTACAGCAAGTCGCCACTCACCCGGGAACAGCGTGAAATGACCGGTGTTGTCGTCTCATCGTTAAATAAATGTGAGTACTCTAAGGCCCACCATGCCGAGGCACTGATGCACTATTGGAAGGACGAAAAACGTGTGCAGGCTCTGACACAAAAATTCCGCGATGCCGGGCTTGAAGAGAAAGATCAAATGCTCTGTGAACTGGCAGAACTTACAACGCTAACGCCCTATAGCCGAAAGATTAGCGGACATATAAAGAAAATGAAAAAAAAGGGATTCACAGACCGTGCTATTCTTGACGCCACGCTGATTATCAGCTACTTTAATTTTGTTAACCGGATCGCACTGAATCTGGAGGTCGAACTGGAGAAGGACCAAGGAGGTTATAAGTATTGAAATAATTTCGCATGTTACGCAACGAAAGATCACATACAAAAGTCATAGCAACACTTGGTCCGGCATCCTCCGACAGGGCTACGCTGGAAAAAATGTTCCTTGAAGGCATTGATGTCTGCCGTCTGAATTTCTCCCATGGTTCACATGATGATCATCTGCGGAATATCGGACTTATCAGAGATCTTAACAGGGAAATGGGTGCAAATGTAGCCATCCTGGCTGACCTCCAGGGTCCGAAACTGAGAATCGGCGAGATTGAAAACAACGAGGCATTCCTGGAGGACGGCTCCGAGTTCAGACTTATTACTGTGAAATGCACCGGCAATTCAAAACAGGCATTTATGAATTATGAATTGCTGCCCCACGAAGTGCATTCAGGTGAGTTCATACTGATCGATGATGGAAAGATCAAGCTGGAAGTGACAGGTACAAATAATAAGGACACCGTGATCACCAGAGTTATCCATGGCGGCCCCCTATCTTCGAGAAAAGGTGTAAATTTTCCACACACGAAGATCTCACTCCCCTGTCTTACTGAAAAAGATATTGATGATGCCCGTTTTGCTCTCGCTCAAAACGTGGATTGGATCGCACTTTCCTTCGTACGTTCGGCCAAGGATATCAGGGATCTTCGTCAATTGGTGAAGGGTGAAAGAAAGACGGTCAGAATCGTGGCCAAAATTGAAAAACCGGAGGCGGTGCTGGCCATCGACGGAATTATAGAAGCCGCTGATGCAATTATGGTAGCAAGGGGTGATCTTGGTGTAGAAGTTGATTTTGACCAGGTTCCTATGATCCAGAAATCGATCGTGAGAAAATGCATTGACATGTCCAAGCCTGTGATTATTGCCACGCAGATGATGGAGAGCATGATCTCGAATTTCAGACCCACACGTGCTGAAGCGACCGATGTTGCCAATGCAGTGCTCGATGGTGCCGATACCCTGATGCTCAGTGGAGAAACATCAATCGGTGATTACCCCGTGGAAGTCATCAACAGTATGCAGAAAATCATCGACTGGACCGAAGCAAGTAAATCCGGATTCTTTCGCGACCATCCTCCGAAGAATAGTTCCCGGACTTTTCTCCCCGACTCCATCTGTTACAATGCCTGCATGATGGCTCAGCAAACGGGTGCAAAAGCCATTATCACATTTACGCATTCGGGCTACACAGCTTTTAAAATTTCATCATTCCGGCCTTCTGCAGATATATTTGCCTTCACAACCAATAAAAGTCTGCTCCCTATGCTTTCACTGGTTTGGGGCGTCAGGGCATTTTTATCATCCGATCAACCGAACATTGAAGATTATATCAATCATTCGATTAACTTTCTCAAGGGGAAAAACCTGATCCACACAGGTGACGTCATCGTTCATGTTGGTAGCGTACCTCTTCTGAAAAAGGGGAAAACCAATATGATGAAACTAAGTTATATCTGAGGAGGTCGATGATATGGGTCAAATAATTGATGATACGGAAAAGAAATGGCTCAATGAACTTTACGGCTATGTAAAAGATCTGTTTTCGACCTGTCCCGTCCCCTCCCATGATCAGGATCATCATTTTAGGGTATGGAAATACGCCGCTGAGTTCCTCCGCGAGCTGGCGGCAACGGGCAGGGAAGTAACCCACCAGGACGCTGAGAATCTTATCATTTCCTGTTTTTTTCATGACACAGGGATGATCAGGGAAAATGGTCCAGGGCACGGAAATGCCAGCCGGGAAATTTGTGAGGTCTACCTCAATGCAACAACCCTGGCCGTGCACAATCGATCAGTAATCCTCCAGGCAGTGGAAAACCATGATGACAAGTCTTACCATACCTCACCGGCACTTTACAGTGACAAAGGACTGAATATCTCAGGGACACTCGCAATATGCGATGACCTCGATGCATATGGGCTGACGGGAGTATACAGGTATGCCGAAATTTACATTTTAAGGGGAATTCCAATGGAAGACCTTGGTCTTAAGATCATGGCCAACCTTTCAGGACGCTTTGCCAATTTCATCTCAGGATGTTCTTCACTTCCTGGTATGATCCGAAGGCATGTGATCCGGCACAACGAAACAGAAGACTTTTTCAGGGATTACAATCTGCAGCTACGGATGATCCCCGGGAATGCTTCAAGGCCCGATACCGGACCGGTTGGTGTGGTAAGTGAAATATTCCGGCAAACCATGTCCGGTGCTGAAAGTATCACGGAAGTCTGCGATAGGGTCGTTAGTACTACAAATGAAAATTATGTACTTCAGTTTTTTACAAATCTTAAAAACGAACTTGCGGAGATGTAATGGAAGTTGTTTTGATTCCTATTTCACATCAAAATCCAGCAATTTCACATCACCAATATACCCTGTCAGCCTATCACCCTGTTTGACCGGGCCCACGCCGGCGGGAGTTCCCGTATACATCAGATCGCCGGTTTTAAGCGTCATGAAACGGGATACATAGGAAATCAGATCATTGACGTGGAATATCATGTTGCCCGTGTTCCCCTTCTGAACGATAATACCGTTGATTTCAAGTCTGAAATCCAGATTGTCGATGACGCCGAATCGATTAAGCGGTACTAATTTGCTTATAGGTGCTGAATAGTCAAATCCTTTGGCCGCTTCCCAGGGAAGCCCCTTTTTCTTGCATTCTGCCTGGATATCACGAGCGGTAAAATCAACACCAAGAGCGATCTCTGAGTAATATCGTCCGGCGAACCTGCTTTCAATGGCTTTGCCTACTTTATTGATTCGCACCACGATTTCAATCTCATGATGAACATCGTTGGAAAAATCAGGATAATAGAAAGGCCGGTTTTTAATCACCAGTGCCGAATCGGGTTTCATGAAAAATACCGGCTTTTCAGGTACCGGATTGTCGAGTTCTTTAGCATGATCCAAATAGTTGCGACCTATGCAGATGATTTTCATGGTTTCTGAAGTTTAAACATTGACATCTCCGTCTGGTCAAGCCACAACTTCATGTCATATAGTTTTATGCAGAAGCCCGACTGACACGTTATAATTTAGTCTTTATTTCTGGAAGGCTCTGAGTTTGATGGCCGTTAATACTTTTTTGGTGTAAAGCGGGAAATCCCCTTGCATCATCCATCCATAATAGCCCGGGTCCTTCTCCAAAACCTCCTGTACTGGTGTCCCCTTGTATTTTCCAAAATTAAAAACCTCAACAAGCTTATCATTATATACGATACGGCCGGCAAAATCCACATTATTGGTATGAGACGAAAAATCGGAAAGGGATGCCATATCATTCTTAAGATCCGGATATCTGTCGAGCTGGGCTTTCAGTATCTCATACGTGGCAATCGTATCCACTTCAGCCGAATGTGCACCATCCAACACTTTATGGCAGTAAAATTGATACGCCGCCGAAAGGGTTCGCTGTTCCATCTTCATAAAAATAACCTGCACATCGATGAACTTGCGCTTTGAGAGATCAATATCCACATCTGAACGAAGAAACTCTTCCGCGAGTAAGGGAATATCAAATTTATTGGAATTATACCCTGCGAGATCGCAGCCTTCAAATTCGTGCGCCAGGTTTTTTGCAATTTCGGTGAATGACGGGGCATCCTTTACATCGTCATCGCTGATTCCGTGAATGGCGGTTGACTGCGGGGGAATCGGGATGCCGGGATTTAACAGGTATGTTTTGCTTTTCTCATTGCCCTGAAGATCAACCTTGAGATAAGAAAGTTCCACGATCCTGTCGCTGGCCACATTTATACCGGTGGTTTCCAGATCAAAGAAGATCAGTGGGTTTTTCAGATTTAATTCCATATCAACAGTATGTTTATTGCATTATCCTCCTAAAAATAAGTAAACCGCAAGGTCTGTACCGCTTATGCTTCCGGCAGGTTTTATCAATCTTCCTGCCATTTTCGGTATCAGTACGGACTGTGCGGTCAACATATCTCGTCATTTCTTCACCCGGGAATCAGGATCAGGCATTGATCATCATGGGCATCAGCAGCATAAGTATATCTTCATTCTCATTATCCGATTCAGCAGGAAGGATGAGTCCGGCACGGGTCGGATCCGAAAGCTCAAGAAAAACATCCTGGCTGGGAATATTTGAGAGGATCTCGATCAGAAAAGTGGATTTGAAGCCGATCTCCATTTCGTCGCCTTCATACTGACAGTTTAGACGTTCATAAGCGGATATTGAGAAATCGATATCCTGGGCAGAGATGGTGATCTGATTACCCTTAAGCTGAAGCTTCACGAGGTTGCTCGCCTGGTTTGAGAAGACAGAAACACGGCGGAGTGTATTGTATAATTCAATCCTGTCGATGGTCAGTTTATTTGGATTATCGGTTGGAATCACGGAGTTATAACTCGGGTAATTCCCTTCAACAAGGCGGCAAACCATACGATAGTTGGCGAGAGTAAATGAAGCATTCTTTTCATCAAACTCGATTCTGACCTGGCTTTCCTGTCGCGGCAGGATATTTTTCAGCAGGGATGCAGGTTTCTTAGGCAGGATCAAGGTCGCCGATGTATCTGCTTTGCCGTCAGTTCTTTTATAACGTACCAGTTTGTGTGCATCGGACGCTACGAAGGTAATGTCCTCAGTTGACAGTTCCATGAATATGCCGTTCATCACGGGCCTGAGTTCGTCATCTGCGGTTGCAAAGATGGTTTTGACGATCCCGGAAAGTAATAGTTCAGAATCCACATTGAGTGTAACTTTCTGATCTTCCCTGATAACAGGCATCTGGGGAAATTCATCGCCACTCTGGCCCATTACGGTGAACTGTCCGTTTTCCGACTGTATCACAACACTAAGGTTGTCGGTACTGATTTCGAAAGTCAGGGGTTGCTCAGGGAATTCTTTCAGCGTGTCTGTTAGTATCCTTGCGGGAATAGCTATTTTTCCCGAATCGGTGGCATTCTTAAGGGTTACTGTAGTGATGAGTGTCGTTTCAAGATCTGAAGCTGTAATTTCCAGCTCTTCCCCGTCGAGGGAAAATAGGAAATTGTCAAGGATAGGCAATGTATTTTTGGAACTGATGACCCTGCTGATCGATTGCAGGTGACTTAGTAGTTCTGTACTGGAAACAACAAATTTCATACGATTATAGTATTTATTTTACTGGTTTACCGGTTAATTCCGGATGTTGCTGTCCGCTCCCAAGGCGGGTAATACCTCAGACCGGGATGCTGAGGTGGAATAAAATTTCATATGACGCATAAGAAGCCAGGATGCAAACATTTCACTTTCAGACGTATAATTTCTCCCCGAAAACGAATTTATTTACTACCAATAATACAAAAAAAAGTTCAGATGCTGAGCCTCAATACCGAATTATTTGACGGTAAAGTGAGACAGTCTCTGTCGTAACAGGTCCAGCACAATATACCGGGTCACCAAAAGGTGTTTGTCTTTATTGAATCTGACCAGTGCATGGAAAATATCTGTCGATCCGTCTGAATTTTTAAACGGGTACATTTCAATAATGTATCGGTTTCCTTTGATATCATTTATAACAATCGTATAATCCGGATCGGACTCCAGAATTTCCTGAGTAGCCATACGGTTGGAATAGGTGGAGTCATAGAAAATCTGGCCGAAATAACTGGTGTACATATGCAGGCGCTCCTGATCGACGAGCGAATCGGGAATGACTGCCCCTTTACTGTCTTCAAGCTTAAATCCGTCCTCTTTTCGGGCGACAACAAAACCTTTTCCCCACTTCCGTGCCGGAACAACCTCTATTCTGGCAATATCTGATGAGCTGAGACGAACAAGCTGTTTGTCTTTCCAGTAGTCTGACTGGTCACTGAATATCCGTGACAGGCTGGCACCCGGTAATCCGGTAATTCCGATACGATATATCCGTTTGGATCCTTTATGCGACATCAATGGGACACCTTCATTGGGATAAAAGCTCAGTCTTCTGACCTTGCGCCCGGTCCATATCCTGATGTGCTCATGGTCGAGTTCTTCCGGATCCTTGCTGTTCATCACCCCACTGATCCCAAGTCTTGAGAAAGCAATAAGGAAATTGTCGATGGCTGACGGATCAGCCTTGTAATGACCGTTAACAATCCACCCCTCTTTACTGCGCTCAAGGTAAATCGTATCACTCCCTGTTATCCGGATACGCCTCACACTCGAAGTGTCGGATATGACAAAATCGCTGTCCCCTCCGGTTATCCTTTCCAGCTGCCCTGTTACAAGTAACAGCATGAATATGACAACAACCAGTATAAACACGACATACCTTGTATTTTTCTTCTCCATCATGTCTTTGCAGTACTGGTGTACTTCCTTCTCCGGTAGTAATTAAAGCCCAGTCCACCGAGTACGATGATCCCAACCGGTAAAAGAGTATTAATCAGCTGCCACTTTATTTGTTCTTTTTTAAGCCGAATGCGGGTACGATCCAGAAGACGCAGCTTGAAGTTCCTTGCTCTGAGCCTGATCAACCCCATGTCGTCAGTCATATCATTGATGACATTCATAATAAAATCCTTATTCCCAAACGTCTGACGCGTGTCCCTGTCATAGCCAAGTGGCAGAGGTACTGTGTCAGCTGCCGTAACGCTAACATCATTCCTGATCATATCTCCGTCACCGGCAACAAAAATCATAGCCTTCTTCGACATTGGGATGATTTCTACACCGGCGGGTTTTACGCCGGCAGGAACACCATAGTTTGCATAGAAAGATGGAAAGGAACCTTCTGCCATGATTGCCACAGGCAGATGTGACCGGTTGAACTGGCGCCGGTTGATTGGCTGGGTGATCTCATCAAGCGAGATGTATACAGGATTTTCAACAAGTGCGGATGTATCAGAAGAAGTCAACAGCACTGTCCGTTTAACTCCCGGCATTGGGGCAGGTGTGGTATCAATGGCACTGACAAATTCAGTATTGACATAATTCAGTCCACGGGTAAGGAAATTATCCTGGGGCGGGCTAAGCAATGGATAATAAACCCAGGGAAGAACGGCCTGCCTGGGACTCTGCCCTTCCATCGATGTCTCGACTTTTACATAATTGCACTGGACATCCTTAATCAGATTGTAGTCGATGCGGAAACCGTACCTGAACAACATGTCGTAAAGATTTAAATCCAGAAAGGAAGTAAATGTACGTCCTGAGATGAGACTGTCGGCATTGGATTGTACGGGATCAAGGAAAAAAAGAACACGGCCCCCACGCATAATATACTGATCGAGGACAAACTTGTCCCGCTCTGCAAAACGTTTTAAAGGTTGAGCTAAAACCAGGGCCTTATACTTTAGCACGTTGTCGAGGTCACCATTGATCGTCAGCCATTTAACATCGAAAAACAGGCTGAGTTCCTTGCCTATATCATACGTCTGAAGAAAACCGAGTTCCCCCTGCCCTCTTATGAAGCCGATCTTTTCAATACTGTCGGCAGATATACTCTTTATCGCCCTGATAAACTCATACTCAAGGGCTTCAATAGAATTATTCAGATTCACCTGGTACGGAAGGCCCGGATTATTTTTCAGCAGGTTCACCGGGAAATCAATGCCTTTATAGCTGATGATAGCGCCGGGAAAAATAAGCCTTGTTGTGATTCCGCCCTCTTTATCTTTCAGCCTGATATCCGTAGGCTTTAAACCTTTTTGTGTAAGCTCCTGCATAAGCTGGTTGCGGATTTTCGCATCCGACTCGTCATACGGATTGATGAATTCATATTCCAGATTTTTCCCTGCATACGCTTTAAATTCTCCCAGATTTTCCTTTATGCTCTGACGAAACCTGATCAGATCAGAAGGGAGATCTCCATTGAGATAAACACGGATAAAGACAATGTCTTGAAGGCCCCGAAGGATTTGCCTGCTTTCAGGAGCCAGGGTGAATTTTTTTTCGGAAGTCAGGTCGAGCCTGAAAAACCGGAAACTGCCGAGCATATTTACTGCCCCAACAAGTAGTATGATGAGCAAAAGCTGCAAAAGATGACGCCGTTTCAGGATTTTTCTGTTCATGATCCCTGCCATTTTCTGCTGACCAGGATGGTTCGGGTCAGGTAAAGGAAAAGAAATATCACACTGATAAAATAGATTACATCACGGCTGTCAATCACACCCCTTGCCATCGACAGGTAATGATAATCTATTCCCATGGTACTTATCCTGTGAACAACCTCACCTGTATTTCCCAATGCCCCGATGAAATTGAAACCAAGATAAAAGAGAAAGGAAAGAAGGACTGCGAGGATGAAAGCTACAATTTGGTTCCCTGTTAAAGAAGAGGAGAAAATGCCTACCGCGCTGTAAATTCCCCCCAGGAATATCAGTCCGGTGTATGATCCCCAGGTTCCTCCGGTGTCGACATTCCCCCTGGGACTTCCAAGCAGCCAAACCGATCCGAAAAACACAAGTGTGGGAATGATGGCAATGATCACCAGTGACCATGAAGCAAAAAATTTCGCCGCTACAATCTGTAATTCATTTAAAGGCCTGGTAAAAAGAAGTTCAAGTGTGCCGGCTCTTTTCTCCTCTGAAAACATGCGCATAGTGATGGCGGGTACGAGAAACAAAAAGACCCATGGAGCCAGGGTAAACAACGTGTCAAGACTGGCGTACCCACTCTCCAGAATGTTCATCTGGCCACTGAAAACCCACATAAAGAGGCTGTTGAGCAGGAGAAAAACGATGACCACAACGTAACCTGTCAATGAGCTGAAAAAACCTCGGATTTCCTTTTTATATAATGACCACATATTCCCTGATCTGAACTGGTTTGGCGAAGTTAATGAAATGATCGTTCATGACAATATTTATCTGAATACTTCCGGTAATTCTGAATCGGGCAGTTCATTCAAATCGATGATCTGGACGTCGTTGAAATAAAACCGAAGAATATCGGAGTAGGAATATCCTTCTCTGGCCATCTCCATGGCTCCTTCCTGGCTGAGCCCGATGCCATGTCCGTACCCCCTGCCATTAAAAATTAATGTATCACCGGTAAGTACCATATCAAAAAAAGCAGATTTAAATCCAAGATCCTCCCTGATGACAGAAAGTGAAAGCGTATCGTCACCATAAATGAACGATTTCTTCCTGTGTGGCTGCTGGATTAACAGATTTGCAGCCTTTGCATTCTTCACATCGAATCCTTTGGCCTGAAGGTAAGCGATCCACGTTGCCGGACTCAGGCTTTCCCTCCATTGATAGTGCTTCTGATTTTTTGAAAAAGGATCAATTATAGCCCGAAGATAATCATAGCCAACGGGCCATACATCTGAAGCCTGCTCGGTCTCCCCGCCGCTGTTGGAATGGTAGGCGGCTACAATCAGCCGGCTGTACCTGTCTGCTACCACCATGTTGTGTGTAGTCAGCACCGCGGTATAAATAACCGGATTCTGATCCTTAAGCCCGTTAAAAGCCTGGCAATGTGTATGATCACACAGGTTGAAGCCTTCTTCAGCATGACGGTCCCAGTTCCTCAGGGCATATGTCCTGCATAGCACAGCCTGGGCCCCGAAAAATTCCTCAGGTGCATTTGAACCGGCCTCAGTCTCAATAACACCTGCAAGGTATTGGTCGAAATCGATTTCATTGATAAGTTGCAGCGTACCATGTGTGATGCCTACCTCAATATCTCCTCCATAATCTGATGCTTCCAGCGCAGGTTCAACGATTTTGATCCGGCATCTGCCCTTAAGTTCACTGTCTGTGAATTTAAGCTGGCGGTAAGGTCCAAAATCCGATGACCCGTCATTTACATACAGGCTGTCGTTAATGAGGCTGATATAAAGAATATTTCCCGGGTCGGCGGAGAACAGGTCAGAGTCGTCAGCGTTTACCTGGTACGTTCCTGCTGTGCAATGGAAGGTGAATGCTGAGACCAGCTTTTCATAGTAGAGTCCGACACGGATATCGCCAGCTGACAGCCACGTGAATTGAAACGCAGTAATAAGAAAGGCAAGACAAAGTTTTCGCATCATAACACACCTAAAATTTCATTTATCCGCGCGGCAACTCTTTCGGAACTGCCAGGAATTCCAAGGCTTTCAACTATTTTATCATACTCAAGGATCATTTTCTCCCGGTAGTCTGCATTATGCAATATACTTTCCAGTTCATCGATGATACCCTCCCGTAGTCTTAGCTGAAGCAATTCTTTAACCACCTCCTTATCCGGGATAAGATTAACGAGTGAAAAAAACTTAATTTTAACAATATACTTCCCAAGATAATACTGGAGTCCTCCCGTCTTATAAATGACCACCTGCGGAACTCTGAAGATGGCTGTTTCCAACGTAGCTGTCCCGGAAGTCACAACAGCGGCTTTGGCTATACTAAGAAGCTCATATGTTTTGTTCGAAACAAGCTTGATATCTTTTCCCTTTATAAGTTGCTGGTATAATTCAATGTCAATCGAGGGTGCACCGGCGATGACAAACTGAAAGTCCGGGAAAGCATCTGCAGCCGGCATCATTTCAGGCAGGCACCTCATGGTCTCATGCCATCTGCTTCCGCTTAACAACGCGACAACGGGCCTGTCGTCAAGGCCGTTCTCCTCCCTGAATTTTTGTGGATCGTGTTTCAAATTCATAAACCGGGAATACGAATCCATAAGCGGGTTCCCGTAAAATTCAACTTCAAGGCCGTTTTGTCTGAAAAAGTTGACTTCGAATGGAAAAATGACAAAGAGCTTATCTACAAACGCACGGATTTTGTTCACCCTCGACTTCTTCCAGGCCCATACTTTCGGTGAGATGTAGTAGAAAACCTTTATCCCGTATTTTTTGGCAAACTTTGCGATACGCAGATTGAACCCTGCGTAATCCACGAGAATCATTAGATCCGGTTTCCACTGGAGAAAATCCTGTTTGCAATATTTCAGATTTTTCCCTACCGTCCTTATATTGGCAAGCACATCTATGATACCCATGAAAGCCATATCACGATAATGTTTAACCGGTAGGGTGCCGCTGGCTGCAGCCATCAAATCTCCGCCAAAAAACCGGAATTCCGCCTCCCGGTCAAATTTCTTCAGACCCTTTATCAGGTTAGATGCATGTAGATCTCCAGATGCCTCACCGGCTATCAAATAATATTTCATAGGCAATCATGTAAATTTCAGGATGATTATTACGATGCCAATAAGAATCATTGATATAATGACGCCCCTTGCGCTCTTTAAATGGTCATTTCGGATAAAAGTGAAAAAAAGTATCACGTTGGGAAGAAGACACAGCGTTAATAACCTGGGGATAGCCCCTCTTACACTCAATTCCCGGAAATAAATGCCAAATGAGTAAGGCCCTTTCTTGGCAAGAATGATGAAAAGAAATACCAAAACCGGCAGGATAAAGCCGATGATGATTCCTGTGTACAGTGTATCCGGTATCTTTTTCTTCATATCGTCTGTTCGTTCCCCCGGTTATGCGATACAGGGATAAACTTCTTCAGCATTACAGGGAATTCAGGTTCCATTTTTCAAAATGAGGCCAGTGTTTGTACGCAGTAAGGTCGACCTGGATAGGGACAATGGAAACAAAGCCCTGTCTGAGGGCAAATTCATCGGTATCCTCCGCTTCTTCCTCCTGATTGAAGTAATTTCCTGTCAGCCAGAAATACTCAGCATTATGCGGATCGAGCCGTTTCACGAATTCTTCCTTCCAGTACCCTTTCGTCTGCCGGCAAATCTTAATCCCTTTCAGTTTTTCGAGTTCGCCAGCCGGAATATTTACATTGAGACAAACCCCCTCCGGAAGTTTGTTTTCAATAATATTCTCAATGATTTTGTGTACGATGATCTTCGCTGCCCTGAAATCGGCATCGGTATCATAGTCGAGAAGTGAAAAACCGGCAGAAGGGATGAAATTGATGCAACCCTCCATGGCGGCAGCCATGGTGCCTGAATATACCACACTGGATGAAGAGTTGGACCCATGGTTAATCCCCGACAATACCATATCCGGTTTCCGGTTCGTAAGCTGATTTAGTGCAAGCTTCACACAGTCAACCGGCGTTCCGTCGCAACTGTACACCACGAGGCCTTCTTCCTCCCTGACCTTATTTGCCCTCAGGGGATTTTTTATGGTTATAGCGTGAGACATGCCCGACATAGCGAGGGCAGGCGCAGCTACAACCACCCGGCCAAATTGCCTGGCTGCCTCAACCAGATACTTTAACCCTTTCGCATCTACCCCGTCGTCGTTGGAGATCAAAATCAACCGTTCTTCTTTCAAATCTTATCCCTTTTTAATGAAATACAAAAATATTGATTTAAGGCGAACTAACAATGATAAATCTTATGGGTTTAAGATTGTTCCGAAATTATCAACAGCTTGCATGTTTTGAGGTTTATTTGCTATTTTTGTTCATCCTTTCTAAATCAAGACGAAGATGAAAATTTCGTATAACTGGCTTACTGACTATTTAAACGATATACCCTCACCGGAAGCAACGGCTGAAATCCTTACCAACACTGGGCTTGAGGTCGAAGCAGTAGAACATATGGAATCTGTGAAGGGAGGACTGAAGGGGGTGGTTGTAGGGAAAGTGATAACCTGTGAAAGACATCCCAATGCCGATAAACTTAGTGTAACTACCGTCGATGCAGGCGGTGAAGCCCCAATCCCCATAGTTTGTGGCGCTCCGAATGTGAGGGAAGGTCAGAAGGTGGCTGTGGCGCTGGTTGGCACAACGTTATATATGGGCAACGAAAGCCTCACCTTAAAGAAGGTGAAGATCAGGGGTGAAGTGTCAGAAGGGATGATATGTGCCGAAGATGAACTTGGACTGGGCGATGATCATGAAGGGATCATGGTTCTTGACCCGGATGCTAAGATCGGTACACCGGCTAGTGAATATTTTAATATTACCACCGATCATATCTTCGAAATAGGACTGACTCCAAACCGCATTGACGGTGCATCCCATATCGGTGTGGCGCGCGACCTGGCTGCCTTTCTCTCCCAGAGAAGTAACGTGAAACTCAAAAAGCCTGACATCAGCGCCTTTAGCATCGATAATAGCTCCAGACCCATTGAGGTTATTATTGATGACCGCGAGGGCTGTAAACGTTATTCCGGCGTAACGATCAGCGGCATCACCATTGCACCCTCACCACAATGGCTTCAGACAAAGCTCCGCGCCATCGGACTGAATCCGATCAACAATGTGGTGGATATCTCCAACTTCGTACTGCATGAGACAGGTCAACCGCTTCATGCCTTTGATGCCGATAAGATTACCGGCGGAAAGGTAATCATCAAAACCATGCCGGAAGGCACAACCTTTATAACCCTTGATGAAGAAAAAAGAATTCTTTCAGAAGATGACCTGATGATCTGTAATGAGACCGAAGGTATGTGTATGGCCGGTGTATTCGGAGGCCATGATTCCGGTGTGAAGGATTCAACCAAAAATATTTTTCTTGAAAGTGCCTGTTTCAATCCCGTCTTTATCCGAAAAACCTCCAGGAGACACCTGCTTTTTACCGATTCGGCATTCCGTTTTGAAAGAGGCTCTGACCCAAATATCACAGTTTATGCATTGAAGCGGGCAGCAATGTTGATCAGGGAAATTGCGGGAGGAAAAATTTCATCAGAGATTGTGGACGTATATCCTGAGCCGGTATCCGATTGGGATGTCACCCTTACCTGGGATTACCTGAACAAACTTATTGGCAAAACCCTTCCGAAGGAGCTGGTTAAAAAAATCCTCAATTCACTGGATATTCGCGTAGAAAAGGATTCCGGAGATGAAATGCAGCTGAAAGTTCCACCTTATCGTGTCGATGTTCAACGTCCTGCAGACGTTGTCGAAGAGATTCTGCGTGTTTATGGCTATAACCAGGTAGAGATCAGCGACAGCCTTCACTCAACTCTATCCTATATCCACAAACCGGATAAGGAAAAAGTACTGCAACTGGTTGCGGAACTACTTTCGTCCAACGGCTTTAATGAGATGATGTCGAACTCCCTCACAAAATCCTCTTACTACGAAAAGGAAGTGAACAGTAACCCTACATTGGTGCGGATTTACAACCCTCTAAGCTCCGATCTGAACGCGATGAGAAAGAGCCTGCTTCCAGGCGGGCTTGAGGCAATTATGTACAATGCCAACCGGCGGAACGCAGATCTTCGCCTGTACGAATTTGGCAATGTATATGCCATTGATCCGGAATCCACCGGAGATAACCCGCTGGAAAAGTATGTGGAGGAAGAGCATCTGGCCCTGTTCCTCACCGGCGAAAAATACCCGGTTAACTGGGCCAGTCCATCGGCCCCTTCAAGCTTTTACCAGTTAAAATCATTTGTCAGTATTATTCTAAAAAGAATTGGACTGGATCCAATAAAAATGAAGACGGATACTTCATCCCTGCCCCATCTTTCGGAAGGGATCATGTACAGCTATCATAACCGGGAACTGGTACATTTCGGAACCGTGGATAAAAGTATATTGAAGCAATTCGACATTGAGACCGGTGTAAATTACGCCGACTTTAACTGGGGAGCCGTACTTCGAAGCATTGACAGGCATCCGACAACCTTTGAATCTCTACCGAAATATCCCGAAGTACGCCGTGATCTTTCCATGGTTCTTGAAAAATCGGTTCAGTTTGAGGAGATCAGGAGAGTGGCTTCCAGGGCTGAAAAAAGAATCCTGAAACACATTGACATTTTTGACGTTTACGAAGGCGAGAAAATCAGCAAGGGAAAGAAATCATATGCCGTCAGTTTCATTTTGCAGGATGAAAATTCCACACTGACCGATAAAACAATCGACAAGGTGATGCGTAATATAGCACAGGTACTGGAAAAAGAACTTGGCGCACAAATTCGGGCATGAGGTTATGCACAGGATCCGTTTACATAAAGGCGATATAACAAAAATGCAGGTGGACGCTATCGTGAACGCGGCCAACCGGTCGCTTCTCGGAGGAGGTGGTGTTGACGGCGCCATACATAGTGCGGCAGGTCCCGGACTGCTTGAAGAAACACGCATGCTAAACGGATGCGAAACCGGCAATGCAAAATTAACGGCAGGATATAATTTACCAGCAAAATACGTGATCCACACAGTAGGTCCGGTTTGGCATGGTGGCCATAGCCGGGAGCCTGAGCTGCTTCAAAGCTGCTATGTACGAAGCCTTGAAATTGCCAAAGAAAATAATATCTCGAGCGTGGCTTTCCCGGGAATAAGTACCGGCATATACGGCTACCCAAAAGATCAGGCTGCAATTATTGCCGTCGATGCCGTTCGAGACTTTCTTGACAGGAGTGATATTCCTGCCGAAGTATACTTTGTGGCCTTCGACGATGAGAGTTATTCTCTTTACGAAAATTTACTCAATTAAACCATTCATACAAGACATGCCAGTAACATCAGAGTCAGGAAAGGTAAGAAAATACATGTCCATGGTGAAGTTTGCCCACACGATTTTCGCCATGCCCTTTGCCATCACCGGATTTTTCCTGGGTATACACGATTCACATTCGAGCCTGAGCTGGCGTCTTCTGATCCTCGTGGTCCTGTGCATGGTTTTTGCACGAAATGCAGCCATGGCGTTCAATCGCTATTCCGACAGAAATTTTGATTCCCGCAATCCGCGGACATCGGGAAGGGAAATCCCGTCAGGGAAGATCAGACCCACTTCTGCTCTCTATTTTGTCATCCTGAACTCGCTCCTGTTTATTGCCACTACATGGTTTATTAACCGGCTGACATTTCTGCTATCTCCCGTTGCACTGCTTGTCATCCTCGGCTACAGCCTCACCAAAAAATACACAAGCCTTTGCCATTTCATTCTCGGGATAGGTCTGTCGCTGGCACCCATCGGCGCTTACCTTGCAGTAACAGGTGAATTCAACATGCTGCCGATTTTCTACTCTATACTTGTCCTGTTCTGGGTTAGCGGTTTCGATATGCTTTATGCCCTGCAGGACGAAGACTTCGATATTAACATGAACCTCAAATCCATGGTTGTCTTTCTTGGCAGAAAAGGTGCAATCCGACTGTCGGTAATAACGCATATCGTTTCGGCGGGAATGGTGATTCTTATTGGCTATTTTGCGGGCTTTGGAACACTTTACTGGATTGGCTCTTTTATTTTTGCCGGTCTGCTCGCTTATCAGCATATGATCGTCCGGCCTGATGACCTTAGCAGGCTGAATATTGCGTTTTTCACGCTGAATGGCATTGCCAGTCTTATTTTTGCTGCCTTTAATATCTCTGATCTCTTATTTTAAATTCTTTTTTGAAACTTTTTATCTGAATCAGGGTAAAATTCAGGTGCTGTTAGGCTTTCACCAAACATTAACCTGGAAAACCATACCCTTGTCATGAAGAACTTTGCCCTCTTTCTTTGTCTGATATCCACAGCTGTAAATCTGTCGGCCCAAAAGGATCCCTACCTGCTTAAAACGATCAAAAAAGCCGATGAGGTAAACTGTGTGGCCTTTTCGCCTGACGGATCAAAAATCCTTGCAGGATACAGTAATGGTGTCGGGCAGATCATCGATCTCAGTACGGAAAAAACCGTAACTGAAGTAGAAGGACACTGGAAGGCTGTAAACGCCGTAGCCTTCGATCCGAAAGGCCGTTACTTCATGACCGCAGGCGACAATACCATCAAAATCTGGAGCCTTGATGGCAAACAGATATATAACCTTAAGGATCACACCACTACCATCGTTTCTGTCGATATCGACAGCAGCGGTGAATTTATGGTCAGTGGTGCCATAAGTCATATTTTCAAGCAGTGGAATGTGCTTAAAGGTGACCTGATCAGGAATTACAGCGGTCACAGCGATGTCGTTATGGCCGTGGCTTTCAGTAAGGATGGAAAAAAGATCGCCAGTGGTTCAGGGGACCATTCCATTAAGATCTGGGATGCCGGCACCGGCGCTGAACTTATGAGCCTTCCCGGCCATGAAAGCGATATTTACGATGTCGAATTCAGCCCCGATGGCCGTCTTCTGGCCAGCTGCGGAAAGGACAATACTATCCGCCTTTATAGCCTGGAAGACGGAAAGCTGATAAGGATCTTTAAAGGGCATAAAAAATATATTATTGATATTGCATTTTCCAACGATGGCCTTCACCTGTTAAGCGCTTCCATCGACGAAGAGATCCGGTTGTGGGAGGTTGCCACAGGCAGAACGATCTATTCATTTATCGATCACGAGGCACCGGTCACACATATCAGTTTCTCCCCCGACGGAAGGTTTTTTGCATCTTCTTCCCTCGACAAAACCATCCGGATATGGAACTATTCGAATGAAATTGTTGCCGACTTCTATTACAGTCCGCAAATCATTGAAAAAATGAACAGCATGGATATCTTTCTTCCGAAGCAAAAAGGAGAGAACAACTCAGATTTCCGGGAAAGACAAAAGAAAGCTGAAGAGGTTAAGACTGCAATTTACAGCGAATTCTATGATAAATACCTTGAGGATCTGAGGAAGGGAACGCTTCCGGGCTCCTGAGAATTCTGAGAAACAGCCATAGTTATTTGCAGTCAGCCTACTTAATGACCGAGCCAATCCGCAGAAGTACTTCAAAAGAACGAGAACAGTCGAAATGATGCGACTTGCCATCCCCCAAAGGTTTATACCAACCGTACTCTGGATTATGTGACAGTTGCGCTTGGTAATGTTTGGGACCATCGGAATGAGATTCACCATGATTTCCGAATTGTGCTTAAAGCACCGATCATGAGGCATTTTACTATTGAGTTGGAAAGGCTTACTATGAATAATACAAGGTAAATGTTAACTTTGTACTTCATATAATTACCAGATATGCTTAAGTCCATGACCGGCTACGGGAAAGCTGAGATTTCACTACCCGATAAAAAAGTGATCATCGAAATCAAATCACTCAACAGTAAGAATAACGATACAAACGTTAAACTGCCCCCAGTCTACCGTGAGAAGGAACTGATTATCAGACAGATTCTCAATGACCGGCTTCAGCGGGGCAAGATCGACGTCTCTGTTTATTATGAAATGAATGATGGAGCCACTTCTTCGGGTATTAACAAGGAAGTAATCAGGGCATATTACAATGATATCAGGGAGCTGGCAGAAGAGCTCAACCTCGAAATGGACAATAGCATTCTCAATGCTATCTTCCGCCTTCCCGACACAGTTCGTACCACGAAAAATGAGACGGAAGAAAATGAATGGAAACTCATCCGGGAAGGCCTTGAAAAGGCTATTTCCCAGTTGGACGAATTCAGGATCCAGGAAGGACTTTCCATGTTTTACGATCTTACCGAACGGGTAAGCACAATCCTTACCTACCTCGATGAATTATCCAAATTTGAAGAACCACGGATCATCCGTCTTCGGGAACGAATTGAAAAGAACCTGGCCGATGCCGCCATCAACGACGAAATTGACCGGAACCGGCTGGAACAGGAATTGATTTACTATATTGAACGACTCGATGTATCCGAGGAAAAAACCCGGCTTCTAAATCATTGCGACTACTTTACCATCACAATGTCGGGTGAGGAAGCAGCCGGCAAAAAGCTATCGTTTATCAGCCAGGAAATGGGAAGGGAAATTAATACCCTCGGTTCGAAAGCCAACGATTCAGATATCCAGCACCTGGTCGTTAAAATGAAAGATGAGCTGGAAAAGATCAAGGAACAGATCGCCAATATACTTTGATCATGAAGGGCAAACTCCTGATTTTCTCTGCCCCTTCCGGGTCAGGTAAGACCACAATAGTGAAGCATTTGCTAAACAGGATTCCTGACCTGGAATTCTCTGTATCAGCCTGCAGCAGGGCGAAACGCGCAGATGAGGTACCAGGGAAGGATTATTATTTTTTCTCCATAGAAGAATTCAGGAAAAGGATAAATGCCGGAGAATTCGTGGAATGGGAAGAGGTCTACCCTGGTCTGTACTACGGCACACTGAAATCAGAACTTGACAGGATATGGGCTGCGGGCCACCATGTGGTTTTCGATGTTGATGTGGTGGGCGGACTAAATCTGAAGAAAATATTTGGCAGACGGGCACTCTCCGTCTTCATTGAAGCCCCATCGCTGGAAATCCTTGAGAAAAGACTCCGCAACAGGTCATCCGACGACGAGTCCTCAATCAGGAAACGCATAGAAAAGGCTAAGGCCGAAATGGAATATGCTCCTGAATTTGATCATATTATTGTGAATGATAATCTCGAGCATGCCTTTAGTGCAGCCGAAAAGCTGGTCGGCAACTTCCTCTTTCTCTGAGACTGAGTAAAACTGATGTATCATGCAGGAACATAACTTAAAACGGCTGGTCAGGACAGGATTGTTTTTCGGCTCGTTCAATCCGGTACACAACGGCCATATGGCGATCGCAGAATACATCCTCGAGTTCACTGATCTCGAACAGCTCTGGTTCGTGGTCAGTCCGCAAAATCCTTTGAAAAGAAAAGACACACTGCTCGATGATCATCACCGGCTCGAAATGGTTTACCGCGCTATCGGCGATGACCCTCGTTTCAGGGTCAGTGATATTGAATTCCGGATGCCCAAACCTTCCTATACCGTCGATACGCTAAGCTATCTCTCTGAAAAATACCCTGAGAGACTATTCTCTCTAATCCTGGGAGCCGACAACCTTCTCAGTTTCAATAAGTGGAAAAACTGTGAAATCCTGGTACAAAAATACAAGCGCTACGTCTATCCGAGGTATGGCGTGGCAGATTCAGAGATTGTGAAAGATCAGAATATTGAATTGGTACCTGCACCGAGAATTGAAATCTCTTCAAGTTTCATCCGTGAAGCCATTGCCGCAGGTAAAAAGGTGAAATACTTCCTGCCGGGCCCGGTTTACGAGTATATCGACGAGATGAACTTTTATAAAAAATAATTCACCGGGAAAAACTCCGTATTCACAGTAAAAAACTATCCGGATTTAGCGATATCCAGGAGACTTTATTTTTTTGACTCTTCCCAGTACCGTGACCGGTACTCCGTAGTTTCCTGTTTCCAGATTGCAGGTGTTACAAAAAAGCCATCTTGCGTTTTCAACTGCCTTTCATAAATGGCAAAAACCGGATTGAAAATAATGTCTGTTACCCCGATGGTAAATGCCGGCGGTTCAACAGAGCCTTCTTCATCAACAGGATCAGTCCGAAACCGTACTTCGAGTTTGTTAAACTCAAGGAGGTTCTTCAGAAATGCAAGCCTTTCCTTAGTAACTCCCTTCTCCACTATCGTACAGCGGACCCCGTCAATAGCTTCGATAAGATGTTTGGCATTGTTTATGGGCATAGTTGATATCTTTCAGGTTAAACACCAAAACTGAGCGTTCTGATCACTTCAAAAATAACACTTGCAAAACCGGTGATTACGATACCTGCTACACAGGCGTAGAGCGCAATCCTTGAGGGGATATCTACCGCAAATTTTGCAATTGGCGTATCACTTTTGTTAATGAACATCGCTTTTACCACAAGGAGGTAATAATACAGGGAGATGATCGTGTTCAGCACCGCAATGATAACCAATACATAAAATCCCTGCCTGGCAGCCGCCGTGAACAAAAAGAATTTACCAAAAAATCCTGCCAGGGGTGGAATGCCTGCAAGTGAAAACATAGCCAGCATCATAATAAGACTCAGCCCCTTGTTGGTTTGGTAAAGGCCGTTGTAATCATCGATATTTTCCTTGCCCGTAGCCATCGAAACTGCGGCGACCACTCCAAATGCAGCAAGATTTGAAAAGATATACACCAGAACGTAATAAATCACTGAAGCCATACCGAGCTGATCGCCGCTGATCAGGCCGAGCAACAGGTATCCTGCCTGGGAAATGGATGAAAAGGCCAGGAAACGTTTCAGGTTCTTCTGCCGGATGGCAAACAGGTTACCAATTGTCATCGTTAGTACCGCGCTTATGTAAACAACTGTCTGCCAGAGATGGATGATGGAAGGAAAGACTACGAAGAGAACGATCATCATGGTAAACATGGCAGCTCCTTTCGATATCACGGAAAGATACGAGGTGACATTCACCGGAGCACCCTCATACACATCGGCCGTCCACAGATGGAACGGTACAATTGAGATCTTAAAGGCAAGACCGCTGAAAAAGAATATAAATCCAAGTCCGCCCAACGTACTTTCCTGAAAAAGCTCAGCCACACGCCCAAAATAAAGACTGCCTGTAGTTCCGTAGATCATGGATAGCCCATACAGAAGAATTCCTGATGAAAGTGCAGAGGAAAGGATTAATTTGATCCCGGCTTCGGCAGAATTATTCTTGTACCGGTCGTATGCCGCCAATGCTGACATGGGTATAGTGGCCAGTTCCAGTCCAATGTAGAACATCAGGAAATGTCCTGAAGAAATCATAAAATCCATCCCGATCAGTGTGGAAAGCAGGAGGATGAAAAATTCGCTGATCTTCTCCTGATTTTCTTCACGGCCAAGCCAAGTGTACGACTGAAACAATACGATAAGGACGCCAATGTTCAGCACATTCTTCATCAGGATGGTGGTTCCGTTGATCGCGAACATTCCTCCGAAGAGTGTACCCTGAGATTCGGGAAAAAAGCCTGCAGCTGTAACCAGACTAAACATGACAAGCGCAAACCGTCTTACTGAACGGCCATCACCTTTCCTGAAAATCTCTGCGGCAAGGATCAGAATGATCGTAATGGACAGAAGCACCTCGTGCCTCATCAGGGAAATGTTGGATAAACTCATTTTATTTTTACCTAAACTGGGTTATTCATTGATCAAAATTAAAAAGGACTGATTGCCAGTATTTTATGAATAATGGGGTCGAGACTGTCACCGATCATACTGGAAAGCCAGTAAGGTGCCAAACCAATAGCTGCAATAGCGGTAATCAGCGTAACGGTTGAAAGTCGCTCATACCACACCGCATCACCAAGCTTAAAATAATGTTCATTTTTTACAGGGCCCAGCAACAGCGTACCTACCACCCTGAGAATATATACTGCCGTAACCACAATCGAAGAAGCTGCAAGGATGGTGACAACGCGGTGGAAGGTATCGACATGCTGGAAAGCACCAACGAAGATGGTCATCTCAGCAACGAATCCGCTTAATCCCGGGAGGCCGAGTGAAGCCAGTCCGGCAATAACATATGCTACTCCCAGGAATGGAATGACCTTCATCAACCCGCCCATCTCATTGATCAGCCTGGTATGTGTCCGGCCGTAAATCATGCCGATCAGGCCGAAGAAAAGGGCTGTCATCAAACCGTGAGATATCATCTGGATCACGGCCCCATTCATAGCGGTTCTGTTCATCATAAGAACAGCAAAAAGCACCAGTCCGCAATGGCTTACCGAAGAATACGCGTTGATATACTTAAGGTCCTTTTGCAGGATAGCACCGAAGGCACCGTAAATCACACTGATGGATGTCAGGATAATGAAAATCCAGGCCATCTCCTGTGCTGCCTCAGGCATCAGGAACATTGCCACCCTGAATGCACCATAACCACCAAGTTTCATTAAAACGCCGGCATGCAACATAGAAACCGCTGTTGGCGCTGATGCATGTCCGTCGGGCGACCAGGTATGGAAAGGAAAAAGAGCACCGAGTACACCAAAGCCGACAAAAGTAAGCGGGAAGAAAATTCGCTGGGCATTCATCGGAATCTGCACTTTTGAGATTTCCAGAATATTGAAGGTCAGTGGACCTCCTCCAGGTGCCGAATTAAGATAGATACCGAGGATTCCGACCAGGAGAAGAGCTGAACCACCCATTAGCATTAGCGTAAGCTTCATTGCCGAATATTCTTTTGGCCCGCTTCCCCAGATACCGATAAGCAAATACATTGGTATTACAGCTACTTCATAAAAAAGGAACATCGTGAAAAGATCAATGGAGATGAAAAAGCCAAATACACCCGTTCCAAGAAGAATGAGCGACACGAAAAATTCACGGGTTAGAAATTCCACCTGCCATGATGCGAAAATGCCGGCAAATATAACGATGGAAGTAAGGGCGATCATCGCCACAGAAATGCCATCGACACCCACACAATAATAGATATGCAGACTGCTGAACCATTCGTAGTTCCTTACAAAGAGCATTTCAGCCGTGTTCCCAGCATGCCGTTGTGAAAGGTACATGAATACCAGGACTGCCGCGAGAATCAGCTGAATCCCCATCCCGATGGCAGAAACCACACGTACTCTCCGTGTATCCTTTTGAAGTATGATACCGGTTATGGTTAACACAGGAACCAGAATAAGTAATGACAATATATTCATAACAATGTATTTTTATCGCTAATGGCTCAACTCCATATGTAAAGAAGAAACAGGGTAAGTAATAAGGCCCCGGAGACAAAGACAAATCCATACTTCTGAAGCTGTCCCGACTGCAGTCCCCTGATCCGCAGAGAAACAGCTTGTGTGACACCGGCAATGGCATTCATTGTTGCATCGACCACATGCCTGTCAAACCATGCAACTGGTCGTGAGACAAGTCCGAAAAGGATCTTTTTCGTTACAAAAAGGTACAGCTCGTCAATATAAAATTTATTAAACGTCCAGCGATACCCGGTTTTAAAGGTTGCTGCTACTTTATCAGGAAGAGCAGATTCTTTCCGGTACATGACCATTGCCGCAACAATACCCACAACACCGATGAGAACGGAAGGCAGAGCTACAGCCCAGTCGATATGTGAAATGAACGGAGTACCATCGGACGTCACCAGCTTGCTAAAGGGAATAAATCCGGCGAAGACCGATGCCGCACCCAGAAAAATAAGCGGAAAGGTCATTGTTGCAGGGGCTTCATGCGGAGTATGTTCATACTCGGTATTTCTTCCCCAGAATATATTGAAATACAGCCTGAACATATAGAAGGCAGTGAGACCCGCAACAAAATATTCGGTCCAGTAAATGATCCTGTTATGTTCAAAGGCTGCTGCGAGAATTTCATCCTTGCTGAAAAAGCCCGAAAACGGGGGGATACCTGAAATCGTCAGACATGCTACAAGAAAAGTGATGTGGGTTATAGGAAGATATTTTCTGAGTCCGCCCATATCAGTCATATTATTGCTGTGGACAGCATGGATGATGGCGCCTGCACCCAGGAAGAGCAGGGCTTTGAACATGGCATGGGTGGAAAGGTGAAACATGGAAGCCATAAATCCCAGACCCTCGTGGCCACCATAACCCGAGATGCCAAGAGCGGCCATCATATATCCGATCTGTGACATGGTTGAGTATGCCAGAACCCTCTTAATATCGATTTGCGTACAGGCGATTACGGCTGCGAAGAGTGAGGAAAATGCGCCAACATAAGCAACAACTTCCAGTGCTGTTGGCCCGGCAAATACATAGAGCGGAAACATCCTTGCCACAAGGTATACGCCGGCCACCACCATGGTCGCTGCATGTATCAGTGCCGAGACAGGCGTGGGTCCTTCCATGGCATCGGGCAACCAGATGTGCAGCGGGAACATGGCCGATTTCCCCGCACCGCCCATGAAAATCAGGATGAGCGCCCAGGTCATCACCGATAAACCCAGGAATGCCACACTGCTTCCCTGGGTGATGGCAGAGCCATTGGGATCAGTCAGGCTGACAAAATCAAAAGTTTTTGTGGTAACCGAGAGCAGAAGGATGCCGGTAAGAAAACCAAAATCTGCAAACCGTGTAACGATAAAGGCCTTTTTCGATGCTCTCACTGCCGAAGGTTTCTGATAATAAAAGCCTATCAGCAGGAAGGAGGAAACGCCAACCAATTCCCAGAAAATATACATCTGGAAGATATTGGTAGCCAGAACAAGGCCAAGCATTGCGAAACTAAATAGGGACAGGAAAGCAAAATACCGTTCAAAACCAACCTCACCCTTCATATATCCAAGACTGTAAATATGTACCATGAGGGACACGGTGCTGATCACAACGATCATCATTACCGAAATCGGATCCAGCAAAACCCCCATATTTATGTGAAGTGTATCGGTAAATTTCAGCCACATCATGTTGAAGGCGATAACCTTGTGATAACTGCCCTCAACCAAGCCTGCAGAGAAGAAATACCTGAATGCCGTGATGTACGACATAATAGTGACAACCGACAATGCCGATGTACCCAAAATGCCGCTAAGTCGTGCTTTAAGCTTCGATCCGCCAAGGCCCAGGATAAGAAACATGATCATGGGTATCAGCGGAATCCAGATGGTATAGAGAAAATTTGTCATAACTAAATATGCCTGAATTTTGATAATCAGAATTTCATCTCATTGACATTTTCCACATTGACAGTGGTAAAACGCCTGTAAATATTAATAATGATCGCAATGGCGACAGCAGCTTCAGAGGCTGCGACCGCAATAACGAAAAGGCTGAAAAAATGTCCCTCAAGCTGACCCGGGAACAGGTAACGGTTGAAGGCCAAAAAATTAATGTTCACAGAGTTCAGGATCAGCTCCACAGACATCAGGATGGTGATGAGATTCCTGCGGGTGAGGAAACCATAGATCCCGATGAAGAACATCAGTGTTGCCAAAACAAGAAAAAACTGTAACGGAATGCCAGTGTTCATTTTATGATGGTTTTACTGATTTATACTTTTTACAGTTTGCCTTGGGCCGCCCTTTTTGGCGATAACGATGGCGGAAACCATGGCTGCAAGCAGCAGTAAGGATATGACTTCAAACGGAAGTACATATCCGTTGTCGCCATACGACAAAAGCTTTTTGCCAATCACCTGCATATTTACTTCTCTCGCCACTTCCGCATTGGCAGAAAACTGGTGGTTCAGGATCGTGACGATTGTGAGAATGGCGCCTGCTGCAACAGCAACAGCAGTGAAAGCTGACTTCTTCCAACCAATGCGTTCAAAATTATGCCCCAGGTGGCTGGTCAGCAATATTGAAAAGATGATCAGAACCACAATACCCCCGGCATACAATGCGAGCTGAACAGCTGCAAGAAACTGGTAGTCGAGCATGAAGTAGAGTCCTCCGGTAGCCACGAGGACAAAAAGCAGGTAGACAGATGCCCTGAGTATCTTTCTGCTCGTTACAGTAAGGATGGAAAAGACAAGGATAACCACGGAAAATAAGATGAACATGATCTGATGCGCTGTCATTTTTGTTCTCCTTTCATAAGTTTTGACCCGGGCTTGTTAAGCACTTTTACAAGTTTTGACTTGTCGAAAACTGCATGTTCAAATTCCTGTGAGAATTCAAGGGCATTCGAGGGGCAGGTTTTAACACACAACCCGCAGAATGTGCACATGCTCAACCGGTAAATATGCTTGTCGATAATCTTTTTCTTTTTACCGTCTTCCGTCTCAATGGTATCGGTGATGATCTCTATGGAACCATTAGGGCAGTTCATCTCACAGATGCCACAGCCAGTACATTTATGTTCGTTGTTCTCATTGTGAGGCATCACCACTTCACCTTTAAAGCGTTCCTTCATCACCAGAGTATCCCTGTTTTCGGGATATTGCTCTGTTACGATGGTTTTTGGCCGGATAAAGTAAGATCCCGTCACCCTCATGCCCGCAAGCAGTGAGCGCACACCATCGAAAATCCCTGTAAAATATTTTATGACACTTTCCATGTAAACCGTTTTATTTCAAATTAAAAATGCCAACCCGTTAATACGATCAGCGCCATCAGCACAACATTAATCAGATTCAATGGCAGTAGATATTTCCACTCTAGGGTCAGCAACTGGTCAATGCGAAGCCGGGGGAAGGTCCATTTGAACCACATCATAATAAAAATGATGAACCCGGTTTTACCCAGGTACCAGATAAATGGCGGGATAAAGTCCATGATATGGTTAAATCCGTTCAGATTTCCAATGTGGAAAGGCATCCAGCCACCAAGGAATAACGTGGCACCAACGGAGGCCACGATGAACATATTGATGTATTCTGCCAGAAAGAAAAAAGCAAACTTGATCCCTGAATATTCAGTATGGAAACCGGCCGTGAGCTCTGATTCTGCTTCAGCCAGGTCGAAGGGCCCGCGGTTCGTCTCGGCCGTACTGGCGATGATATAGAGAATGAATGCCAGTATTGCCGGAATGTGCCCCTTGAAAATAAACCAACCGTCGCGCTGTGCCTCTACGATCTGCGAAAGCTGCATTGTACCTGCCAGAACTACGATGGTGATGAGCGACAGCCCTACCGACAACTCATAGCTTACAATCTGAGCACCACTTCTCATGGCACCAATAAGAGAATATTTGTTGTTGCTCGACCATCCGGCAATAAGGATGCCGACCACCCCCATTGAAGAGACAGCCATAATATAAAAGACGCCGATATTCAGGTCGATGGCATGAAGACCTCTCGCAAAAGGTATTGCAGCCATGGCTAAAAACGACGCGATAATTACAATGAAAGGTGCCAGATTAAATAAAAATTTGTCAGCCTTTCTTATGGAGATCAGCTCAACTAAAAGCAGTTTTATGAGGTCGGCCACCGTCTGGAAAATCCCGAAAGGCCCCACCCTGTTTGGCCCTACGCGGTTCTGCATGAATGCACAGACCTTCCGCTCAGCATATACCAGGAACAGCCCTACAACTGCATAAAACATCAGTACAACCACACCTGCAATTGCCATTTCCGAGACAACGGTCCACAGCGGCGACATGTGTGCGCTAAGGGTTTCATGGATCCAGGCAGTAAGGGTGGAAAAGTTATATATGTTAAAAGCCATGTTACTTTGATTATAGCTGGTTTTTACCGGTCAATATCTGGGACGACTAGATCAAGGGAGCCGCCGATAGCAATGAGGTCTGCGATCTTCAAACCACGGGAAATCTTATCCAGAATCCATAGGTTGGAGAAATTGGGAGACCGGAACCTCATCCTGAATGGTGTCTTGTTCCCATCGCTGATAATGTAAACTCCCAGCTCCCCACGGGCCGTCTCTACCCGCTGGTAATATTCCCCTTCCGGAAGCCTGATAACGGGTTTCATCTTTGTGAAATAACTGCCTTCGGGAATATTATCGATAAGCTGTTCAATAATGTTCATAGACTCTCTCATCTCATCCATTCGTGCCATATACCTGTCATATGTATCTCCGCCGTGGTAAATGATCTCGTTAAACTGAACCTTATCATAAGCACTGTAAGGTTCGTGTTTCCTTACGTCGCATGATAACCCTGATGCACGTGCAGAGGGGCCCGTGATTCCAAAGCTGATGGCATCCTCATTCGACAGATATCCTATTCCTTTGCTTCGTTCGCGGAAAATAATGTTACCGGTGAGAAGCTGGTCGTATTCGGGAAGTGTTTTGCGAAAATAGGTAATGAATTCTTTAACCCTCTTCTGAAAATTCGGATGTATATCGTACATCAGCCCACCTGGGGTATTATAGCTGACGATCATCCTTCCACCACAGGTTTCCTCAAAGATATCCATGACCTTCTCCCTGTCGCGCAAGCCATAGAAAAAGCAGGTCAACCCGCCGAGATCCATTCCGAAAGTAGCCCACCAGAGTTGATGCGACTGGATGCGGGTCAGCTCCGACATGAGAGTCCGAATGTATTTAACACGTTCCGGGACCTCCACCTCAAGGGCGTTTTCGACGGCAAGACAAACGGCTTCATTGTTAATGTGAGCTGAGAGATAATCCATTCGGTCAGTCAAATGGATGATCTGCGGATAGGCAAGGCTCTCACACATTTTCTCAATGCCGCGGTGAACATAGCCGATATGCGGCTCCACCTTCTGAATCGTCTCACCCTTCAGCGATACAAGAAGACGCAAAACTCCATGTGTGGAAGGATGCTGCGGCCCCATGTTCAGGACAAATTCCTGATCTTCAAGAGTCTGATTTACAATTTTTTCTTCCATTGAGCTATTTGGTAACTATGTTTACTTCATCGACATAATCCTTGCGTAACGGATATCCACTGTCATCGTCGAGGAAGAGCCTTCTGAGGCCGGGATGACCATTGAAACGGATACCCAGAAGGTCAAATATTTCGTTTTCATGATATTCAGCCGTTTTCCAGATGTCAGAAACGGTATCGAGTACCGGATTATCCCTGTCTGCAGTCATCGTTTTCAATACAAGGGTATGATTTGTAATGGATGAACGAAGATGGTATACCACCCCAAGCTTCTCACCATAATCGACGCCGGTTACATTATACAGAAAATCAAGGGCAACATCTTTATTATTCCTCAGGCCCAGCGCAAGATCTTTCAGACCCGAAGGTTCAACCGTTACTTCCTTAAATTGCTTCCCGACGGTGATCTCTGCATCCGGAGCCAGCTCCTTTATCAAGGTATCTAATTGTTGACTATCCATGGGTGTAATTATTTTTCACTATGATTTGGGCGATTTTCATTTTTCGTTATGGCCTTCAATACGCGTCTTGCGGGAGGAATGATTCTCAGTTTCAATTTTCCGCTGTAACTGCATCACACCATACAACAATGCCTCGGGTCTAGGGGGACAGCCCGGGACATATACATCGACCGGGATGACATGTTCGACCCCTTTAATCACAGAGTATGAATTCAGAAAAAACGGACCTCCGGAGATCGCGCATGCCCCCATGGCAATTACGTATTTGGGTTCCGACATCTGGTCGTACAAACGCTTCAGCACAGGCGCCATCTTGTTTACAATTGTACCTGCTACCACAATGACATCCGCCTGCCTTGGACTCGCACGGTAAACTTCCATTCCAAACCGGGCAAAATCATGTCTTGGAGCGCCGGCAGCCATCATCTCAATACCACAACAACTTGTTGCGAAAGTAAGCGGCCAGAGTGAATTCTTCCTGCCCCAGTTAATCACGTCATCAATCTTGGTTAACATTACATCTGTTCCAGATGACCTTAGAAGTTCAAGGCTCTCATTGTCCCTGAAATCTTCCTCTTTCATTCCTTTTATTCCCATATCAGTGCATGTTTTTTCCAGGCATAAAGGAGTCCGAGGCCCAGAATGAGAAAGAAAATGATTATTTCAACAAATGCCACCATCCCGAGTTCCTTCATGACTACTGCCCATGGAAAGATAAAAACCGTTTCCACATCGAAAATGATAAACAAAATGGCAAATAAATAGTAACCCACGTTAAATTGAAGCCATGTGGTCCCAATGGTTGGAATACCACTTTCGTAGGGCTCCGATTTCTGTGCATTAGACGAGGTAGGCGCAATGATCCGCGAGAGGATTAATACACTGCCCACGAAGATGAGGCCTACAAGAAAAAACAGAATTAACCATTCTTCATTCATACCAGTATCGCTTAATTTTTTATTTTTCCAACATCTGCATTCGGTTCACAAGCCTTCGACATGCCTGCCTTCTCCTCCGCTACCAAAAAATTAATTCACCATGAATTCCATAGGTTGGTTAAATTTTCAATAAACCCCGGGAATACTATTTATTCCATATAACCTTCCAAGTTAATTCCGGAGCAAAATTCATGATATTAAAACTGAATTCTAAAGCAGGCCAGTGATATTTGTTTCTATTTTTAGTTATTCTAAATAAGTATTTTATGAAAATCGAAAAACCAGGAAACACATCTCTTTCCTGGTTCATCAGAAGTCCCCCTAAATGCCACCCTTAGCCGAATATTTATTTAAAAACGCGACAAAAAATGACGGATTCTGATGAACATCTATCCATTTTCTTTTTGTACTTCCGCAATATTTAAAAAAATTCGGGTGAAAATAAACATAATCTTCCTGTCTCAGACATAAAATTGTATTTTTTTATACATATATAAATAAATACATAGTCACAGCGTCTCAACTTACTGAACCGGCAATTAGAAAGTTTACTTTTAAAATATTGGTGGGTAGGTTTTTATAAAGCACGAAAAAGCCAGTCTTATTTTTTAAAACATATTGTAAAACAGCCGCGTCCTCTTTGATGAAAGAAAAAGGCACCGGTACAAATAAAAACTTATGCTTTATACGCTGACCGGCGTGCTTATCCTGCCGGAATAATTGCCAGGAAAGATTGAAAAATTAAACACAGACACCTGTGCATCAGATAATAACGATATGAAGGACACAAGTAGTCATTATATATTCATCTTGTTTCACCAGGAATTGATCACATCTAAATTATGTTGTAATTTTCGGAGAAAATCAATTGCTTATCTGCGACATTTATTCTTCTAACTATGAAAACAACATCTCTCCCACTCTACCTGCTCGTATTTTTTCTGATGACCTGTATAATCCCTGAGAGTAAAGCTGAAGTCACACTTCATCCCTGGGAGGTTTACACCCTCTCCTTTTTAACCTCTAACGCTGGTCAAAATCCGTACGCTGACATCCCTGCTTCAAAGGGCGGTGACCTGTTGCAGGTTATATTTGAAGGCGTGAGTGGCGAGGCAAGCGGTAAGAAAATCACCATTACAGGATTCTGGAATGGCGGACAGGAATGGTGCATTAACTTTGCACCTCCCAGTACTGGAGAATGGAAATATACGAGTGTTTCCCGCGACAGACATCTGAACGGCAAAAAGGGCAGTCTGACGGTTGTGCCCTGGAGTAAGGATGAGCTGCAAGTCAATCCGACACGTCATGGTTTCGTTCAGGTCATGAAATCAGGTGAAAATCCCGGCCATTACTTTGAATATACAGACGGTCAGCCATTTCTTTGGATTGGTGACACCTGGTGGAACTGGACAAAAAGTAGTATTCACTTTGACTCATTTAAGGAACTTGTTGATAACCGTGCGGCGAAGGGCTTTACCATCGGCCAGTTGTTTGTCCCGGGAAATGGATGGAGCGAAGAAAGCTCGATGTTGAAAGACCGTTATAATACGCTCGATACCGATCATATGAAACGCGTAGAGGAGATGATACGCTATGCAAATTCCAAAGGCATTACTCTATGGATTCACGCCTGGTGGAGCCGGGAGGACCTTGAAAATACAATTGGTGCTGAGAAAATGCAACGGTGGTGGCGTTACCTTATCCATCGACTTGGTGCTTACAATGTAGTATGGGTGCTCGCCGGTGAATATAATATGTACAACTACGGCGGTATAGGTTTGGATTTCTGGAAAGATCTGGGCAGGATGATTGATGAGGAGGATCCCTACAATCGCATCATCGGAGTGCATAATACACCGCCTTTCTGGGGAGGTGGCGAAGATGCCCCGCAATGGTCAACCGGAAGCGTCCTGCATAATGAAAGTTGGCTGGATTATAATCAGAGTCAGGTAGGCCATGGTAAGTATGCCAATGAGATGATACCCCTTGTCGTATCGGAAGCGTACTATCTTACACCTCCCAAACCCATCGTCGTTACAGAGCCCTGGTATGAATTCACCGAAGGAAATCCGACCGGTATGGACATCCGGTTTGCCGCCTGGAGTGCCATTCTCTCCGGGGCTGCGGGTCACACCTATGGCGGTGGCCATGTCTGGCTTGCCGACCTGCCTGAATCACCCGCAGGAGGCAATTCGTGGCCTAGAGAAATGGGATATGCGAGAACAACCTATGATTACGAGGGTGCTGTATCCATGCAACATCTTGCTGAATTTTTCAGGCAGATACACTGGTGGAATATGGCCCCACACCCCGAACTACTGGCCGAATATCCCCAACCACTATGCCTTGCCATTCCTGGAGAAGAATACCTGGCCTACCTGAGATATGGCGGCGTAGCAAAGATCAAAACCAGAGAAACAGACACCGATGATGAGTTCGTATTTCAATGGTACGATCCCGGCACGGGGAAATACTATGAAAAACAACGTATTAAGGGAGCGGGTGTCCTAACCCTACATTGCCCTGAATCCTATCCGGGCACAGTTCATTACCACGACTGGGTATTGCATGTATGGAAAGAAAAGTAATTCAGGGTAGCTTATACCCATTCTCATAAGCCCTGAAAAGGTGGTTGTCTGCTTCCGCATCATTGACAAAGCGTTGAGTTTCCGGGTCCCATTGAACTGACCTGCCCAGGAAATATGCTATATTTCCAAGGTTACATGCCGTAGCACTGCGATGTCCGATCTCCACAGGAACAACAGGATCGTGGTGCGACATCACCGATTCAATGAAGTTCACATGATGAGCTGATTTTGCCTCATACGCCACTTCATCCTCCTTTACCTCAGGTTTGAGTGATTCATCGGATGCATCGAAATAACCCCTCGCTACCTCAATCCAACTGTCCGTTCCCCAGAATTTAACGCCACGGGTATCCTCATGGAAATCCTCAATGGTGAGCGGAATGCCACCGGGATATTCATACGTCAGATATTCCGCTCCGTCATGCCCTGCAGGAGTGATTTTGAGCGGGCCGCTCCGGTCAACACCCAAACCCCATTGTGCAATGTCCATCATATGCGCGCCCCAGTCAGTCATCAATCCTCCGCCATATTCCTTGTACCAGCGCCATGCACCCCAGAATTCTTCGTCCTTAGGAGGATCCAGACTAATCGGTGGGTTGAGCAGGTGATTATAATGGTTCATTGGTGCCGGACCAATCCATTTCTTCCAGTCCAGGCCTTCCGGCAGTGGTTCAGCTGGTGCATCATAGGGTATAGGATGAAAATCTTTGCCAACCCATACATTCACCTTCTGAATTTTACCAAGTTTGCCATCCTGTACTAATTTAATTGCGTGCTGGAAATTCGGGTCCGAACGTTGCTGACTGCCAACACCAAGAATGCAATCATTGTCTCTTACGGCTTTCACCAGTTCAATCCCTTCTTTTATTGTGAAGGTGAGTGGCTTTTCCAGGTAAATATCCTTCCCTGCCTGGCAGGCTTCGATGGCCATGAGAGCATGCCAGAAGTCGGGCGATGCGATGACGACAGCATCGATATCACGACGCTTCAGAATGTCATGGTAATCTTCATATACCTTGATATCTACATTCTCACCCTTTTCACGGTAATGTTCAGTTGTTCTCTTCAGGAAACGTTCTCTTTTGATTCCAAAAACATCAGCCCCGGCAAGAACCGTCACGCCCTCAATATTAATAAAACTGCTCAACAGGTACATCGACTGACGACCAAGGCCTATAAATCCAATGTTTACGTGGTCACGGTTCTTTTTACAAGAGCTCATTGGAAACAGGGAAAGTCCGGCCATCCCAACAAGGGAAGTGCCGATGAATGTCCTTCGTGAAATCTGATTGGATGCTGGCTTCATTGTTTTGTTTGGTTTTAGTTCAGTGGTGAAAATTCGCAGGATATATAGTGAACGCAATATACATATTTTCCAAAAATCTGCCATAACTGACATGATAAGGTAATATCTTATTTTCATCACCTGCAGGTTCCCGGCTTAATAATCACCACAGCCCTGATTACAGCACAATGCCTTCGGAGATAGGTAAGTTTTGTTTGGTCGGTGGATCGAAAAAAAAGGCTGTCCTCCGGAGAAGACAGCCCTTTCAAAGAGAAATTCAGTGTTCTATCCAACTTAAATCCCAAATTTGTACCCTAACCCAAGTTGAAACGCCATCACAAAACCATAATTTTCCTTGTGAAACCCAACAGTTTTCGGTGTATTGAATTTGTCAAGCGAACCGATATAGGCTCCGAATCCCATGCTTCCGTCAATACATAAATTGCCGGAAACAGTCATCTGTACGCCCAACCCTGCGTAATGCTCCATCGTTGCAATTGTTCCCACAGAAGAAGGTAATTCCGGATAGGTGGATTTTTTACTGCCAACCGGAATAAAATCGGGCGAGTTTACCTTTGAACTGTGGTAAATACAGTTGTAATGAACATAGGGTTTTAACGTAACGCCATATATTAACAGACTGATTATCAAGGAAGGCATTTTTACCAAGAAAGATCTTATACTCAACATCGCCTCCACTGATCCTGCTCTGATCTTGTTGATAAAGCATCCCGAGTTCCAGAGAACGCCTGCCTTTTTGAATGTTCGTGTTCACTGCTAAACTCGAACCATGACCGCTGCCCGTGTAAACCTGACTCATATCGACACCATAGAAAACCCCAAAGTTCTGTGGGTTCTGTGCTGAAAGGGTAAAGGAAAGGGCCACCGCTACAATTAATAAACTGAATTCTCTCATAATATCTCGCTTTATTAACTAAGTAATTTTACGACGAGATATGGGCATTGTAAGGAAAACGCAGGTGAGATATCTTATTCCGATGAATGATTTAAATTAATCGAAACAATGATCAATGTTACCTGAAAGGATGATGAAGATCACCATTTCCGGCATGAAAGCAGCGGATGGCAAGTCAATCGGGAAATCGTAAACGGTATCCTGGGATGGCACTAAAGTATACGCAGGGACATTTATAGGGAATTCTGAATGCCGGTTATTTCATCTTCCGGATTTTTTGAAACCTATGGTACGGCAATACCCATCAGTTTTTAGCGAGCTGCAATTCCCTGACGATCTCAAATCCTCGCTGAATGGCTTCCTCATTCATAGTGATCAGATGATGGTGTCTTTCCGGGAGCGACTTTTTGAGCCCTGCCACAACATTTTCGAGTTTCACCAGTGGCTTGATTTTAAGGTAGGCCCCCAGGACGATCATGTTAAAGGTTTTTGTTGTGGACATTCTGGCTGCTTCCTCCGCGGCATCCACCCGGTAAATACTAATATCTTTGCGGTCGGGGTGGCGGGTGATGCCGTTACCGTCATAAAGTAATAATCCACCGGGTTTAACCCTTGGCTCGAATTTATCAAGTGATTGCTGATTCAGGATAATGGCTGTATCAAAATTTTGAAGAACCGGTGAACTTACTCTTTCATCGCTGAGGATGACGGTGACATTTGCTGTTCCGCCTCTCATTTCAGGTCCGTATGATGGCATCCAGCTTACTTCCATATCCTGCATAATACCGGAGTAAGCAAGGATTTTTCCCATGGAGAGTACACCCTGTCCGCCGAATCCGGCAATGATGATTTCTTCAGTCATTGTTCAGGTCGTTATTTGATTCTTTTTTAACTAATTTCCCGTCAACCTTAATATCACCAAGTGGATAATACGGAAACATGTTTTCTTCCATCCATATATTGGCAACAACCGGTGTCATTTTCCATCCTGAATTACAATTGGAGACAATTTCCATGAATGACAATCCCTTCTTTTCCTTTTGGTTTTCAAATGCTTTCCGAATGGCTTTCTTTGCTTTTCTCACATTGCCGGGTTTATGTACAGCTTGCCTGGTAACATAGGTTGTACCAGGCAGCATGGCCACCAGTTCGGTGATCATCAATGGGTTTCCCATCGTTTTCACATCACGGCCATACGGGGAGGTTGAGGATTTCATTCCGGGAATGGTTGTCGGCGCCATCTGCCCCCCGGTCATTCCATAAATTCCGTTGTTGATGAAATACGATCACAATATTCTCACCGCGGTTGCAGCATGAATCGTTTCTGCGGTTCCGATGGCTGCAAGATCACCGTCACCCTGGTAGGTAAAGACATATTTGTCGGGCCAAGTCTCTTAATACCGGTTGCCACGGCCGGAGCCCTGTCCGTGTGCTGCCTGTGTCATGTCGATATCCATGAATTCATAAGCAAGGACTGAACATCCAACCGGTGCCACACCAATGGTCTCTTCCTGAATGTCCCATCTCTTCCATCACCTCCATGATGATCCGGTGAGTGGTACCATGGCCGCATCCCGGGCAATAGGAAAGCACCTTGTCGGTAAGCAATCCTGTTTTTCTGAAGACCAGATTTTCCTCTCTGATTATTTCTTTTATGTCCATATTCAGGATTTAATGATTTTTTGTTCCAACGCTTCAAGTACTTCATCAGGTGAAGGAATAATCCCTCCAAAACGGCCAAAATGTTCTACCGGGACTTTACCGTTTACAGCCAGTCTGACATCTTCAACCATCTGCCCGGCACTCATTTCAACAGAAAGGATTCCCTTGACCCTCAAAGCAAGTTCTGCAATCTGATCTTTTGGGATAAGGAAAGAGTGTTATCGGTCGGAATAATCCCACTTTTATTCCCTTCTGGCGAGCCATATAAACCGCTTTCTGGCTTATTCTGGCACTGGACCCATACGCAACGATGATGTATTCAGCATCATCGGTCATAATATTTTCATACCTGACTTCCTGCTCCTGAATCTTTTGATACTTTGCCTGAAGCTTTAGATTATGTTTTTCCTGTCTGGCCGGATCCAGTTCAAGTGATGTAACAATGTTACGTTGCCTGTCGGCAGTTTTTCCGGTTGTCACCCACGACTGATCGAATTCGGTCAGCCTGGGCTGTTGCTCGAATAATTCCACTTTTTCCATCATCTGTCCGATGACCCCATCACTCAGGATAAGTGCAGGATTCCTGTATTTGAAAGCCAGCTCAAAGGCCAGTTTTACAAAGTCGGCCATCTCCTGTACCGAGGCAGGAGCCAGAACGATAAGCTTGTAATCGCCGTGACCGCCACCTTTTGTGGACTGAAAATAGTCGGCCTGGGAAGGCTGAATGGTTCCGAGACCCGGGCCGCCCCTGACCACATTGACAATCAGGCAGGGCAATTCAGCACCTGCAATGTACGATATACCTTCCTGTTTCAAGCTTATACCCGGGCTGGATGAAGATGTCATCACTCTTTTACCGGTTCCGGCTGCACCATATACCATGTTAATGGCGGCAATCTCACTTTCTGCCTGTAAAACGACCATGCCGGTACGTTCTTCAGGTCGTTCAGTCATCAAGTACTCGATAACTTCCGATTGCGGGGTAATGGGATATCCGAAATAAGCATCAACTCCAGCCCTGATGGCAGCTTCTGCAATGGCTTCGTTACCCTTCATTAATCTGAGTTCTTTCATTACGGTTGTTCAATTTTGTTGTTAACTTTTACCATATAAACCGTGATTGCAGCATCAGGACAAACGACAGCGCAGTTTGAGCAGCCAATACAAGCTCCCGGCAATTCCATATAGGCATAATGATATCCTTTGCTGTTTACCTCTCTGGCCAGCTGTATGACGTCGGTGGGGCAGTTCACCACGCACAATTCACATCCTTTGCACTTCTCGACATCTACAACAATTGCCCCTTTCGCTTTTGCCATAATAATGGGTTTTGAGGTGAAAATATCTGATTTATGTTCATCAAAATTAAAAATTCTAACTAGAAACAGGCTTTTTCTCAGGTCTGATTCATCGTAAATTCCGCCCTGTTTAAGAACACTACTCCGTAATTCCCTGATTCAATGCTCGTTAATTTATAATTTAATTTGCATGATTTTCTTTGAAGATTTTCAGCCGTTGTGCGAGGGCAGGAAATTGGTCCCTCCTGACCTGTGAAACACACGCTCTGAGGCCCTCTATATGATCACTTCCGGTAATGTCGAGTGAAATGGCACTGATGCCATAAGACAGGAGTTCCCTGACAAGTCCCGATCCGGTAAAGCCGGGGAAAGATAATGTAAAATAAAATCCGTCGGCAATAGGTTCTTCCTGGTCTTTATCATATACAATATGAAAGCCTGACGACACAAACATCTCTTTCATGATTTTTGCCTTCTCCCCATATTCCCTGACAGTTTTGATAAAGTCGTAGGTCCCGTCATTAGCGGCTTTCAGAATGGCAGCGAGCGCATATTGGGCTGAGTGGCCCGTGCCGGCTGATATCGCATACAAAGCCCCGTATATCATAGCATAGCCAAATGATTCGGAGGTATAGTAACGCTTCAGGTCAGGATATTTTCGTTTGAAGAGATGGTCGGATATCACCATCATGCCAATTCGTTGTCCCGCATAGCTGAACGATTTTGAACTAGAGATAAGAAGAATGTAATTATCGGTGTATTTTGCCACACTTGCCTGGAAAGGAGGAACACCCGGCTTTCCGAGATCCTTCCTGAAGTCCATGGCAAAATATGCCAAATCTTCGATGACAATGATGTCGTACTTATTTGCCATCTCTGCAATGATACTGAGTTCTTCATCGGTGAAACAAATCCAGGAAGGATTATTCGGGTTGGAATAGAGTATCGTGGAAATGGTTCCCGTTTGCAGAAAGGATTCGAGTTTAGCCCTTAATTTCTGACCCCTGTACTGATACACATCAAAATGCTGGAATTCCTGTCCGAGAACGATGCATTGCTGCTTTTGAACCGGAAATCCCGGATCGATAAACAGGGTCCCTTTTTTATTCCGGTCGGTCCTGTTCGCAACAAGGAAAACAGCAAAGCCCCCCATCATGGATCCGACAGTGGGGATGCAGGAAGAAGGTTGAACATCGATGTCAATAAAATTCTTCACAAAACGTGAAATTTCCTCCTTCAGCGGCTTGATGCCTTCAATCATCGGGTAGTCTGAAGCAACACCACGTTGCAGGGCTTCGATCTCTGCCTCTACACCGATGCGAGCAGCTTCGAGACCGGGCACGCCCATTTCCATCCGTACGAACTTCTCACCGGTCCTATCCTCAATCTCATTGACAATTCTCACCAGTTCACGGATTGAAGCACGACCGATATCTTCTATACCGATATTTTCAATGACTTCATCTACGATTTTGGGATCAATGGGAGTTTGTGTATGCATCGCTGAATTTTTTTCCAATATTACTAAGAGCTGTGGAAAAAAAATATGATATAGATTATCCGAAGGCAATTCCTGGTATGTTCTATGACATTCAGAAAAGCATCTGGCATCAACTCATCCTGCGGTTGTCGATAACACGGACAGCCTTCCCCTCGCTCCTTTCAATCGTTTTCGGTTCCACAAGTTTTACCTGTACGCTAATACCGAGGGCACTTTCAAGATTGCTCTGGATTTTTTGTTTAACCATCTGAAGCTGACTGATCTTATCGAGAAAGAATTGCTCTTCAACCTCCACCTCCACCGTAAGCTGGTCGAGGTTATTAACCCGGTCAACAACGATCCGGTAATGAGGCTTGGTTTCACTCATTTCAAGTAAGACAGTTTCCACCTGTGAAGGGAAAAGGTTGACTCCCCGGATGATCAGCATATCATCGCTCCTTCCTGAACATTTAGCCATTCTGACAAGGGTGCGCCCGCATTCGCAAGCATCATAATTCAACGAAGTAAGGTCCCGGGTCCTGTAACGGACGAGTGGCAATCCTTCCTTGGTGACTGTGGTAAATACCAGTTCACCGGTTTCACCTTCGGGGAGTACTTCACCCGTAAGCGGATCGATTATTTCAGGGATAAAATGATCTTCATTGATATGCAGTCCCTTCTGGTACTGACATTCACTGGCAACACCTGGGCCGATCACCTCACTCAAACCATATATATCGATGGCTTTTATATGAAGTTTATCCTCAATCTCCCGCCTCATGTTTTCAGTCCATGGTTCTGCGCCGAATATACCCACCCTGATCTTGAGATCAGCCTCATTCAGCCCGTATTCTTCAATAGCCTCTGCCAGGTATAAGGCATATGACGGCGTACAGGCAATAGCCGTACTTCCGAAATCCTGCATAAGTTGCAGTTGCCTTCTGGTATTCCCGCCCGATACCGGAATGACCATAGCACCGATCTTTTCGCTTCCGTAATGGATGCCCAGTCCGCCTGTAAAAAGCCCGTAGCCGTATGCAATCTGTATAACATCATGTTTATGGATCTCCGCACACTGCATGGTACGTGCCACCACTTCCGACCAGGTATTCAGGTCCTTTCTGGTATACCCTACAACCGTCGGTTTGCCGGTTGTCCCTGATGATGCATGAAGTCGTACAATTTCACTCATAGGTACGGCGAAAAGCCCAAAGGGATAATTATCGCGAAGATCATTTTTTGTTGTGTAGGGAAGCCTGGGAAGATCATCGATGCCCCGTATGTCGGAAGGCTCAATACCCGCTTCCTGCATTTTCTCCCGGTAAAAAGGAACATTGTAGTATACCCTCTCAATCATTTCAGACAAAAGCTGACCCTGCAGATCCCGCATCTTTTCGCGGCTGAGACATTCCCTGGATTTATTCCAAATCATAGTTCAATAAATATTAAGCTGGTTGTAATGCCGGTACGTGTGACAACTACATGATATACCGGGTGATTAGAACTCATAGAGGTCACTTGCACTGATAAGATTCATCTTATGCTTCCTTATGGCCCGGATTGCCTTTTCATTCTCGTCCGTGCGCATGACAAGAATGGCTTTACCCTCTACAGAAAAGGCATACATGTATTCAATGCTGATATTTTCATCCGAGAGTATTCGTAACACTCTCCCAAATGAACCGGCTTCCGTGGCTGTTTTTATCGAAAGCACCTCTGTCAGGTTCACGCTCAGCCCCTTTTCTTTCAGAAGATGACAGGCTTTTTCCGGATCGGACACGATCAGCCTGAGAATACCATATTCAGACGTATCGGCGATACTGAGCGCAATGATATTGATAGACTCCTTACCAAGGGTTTCAAGTACTTCTGTAAGCCTTCCGGATTTATTTTCAAGGAAGATCGATAGTTGTTTCAGTGTCATGATCTTACGTATTTGAATGCCTGCCGGCTAAGGTCCAAAGCCGAGTTCCCTGTGTTACTAAAGGACCGAGTGGACACCGGCCAATCAGCCCGGGAAAGCTCCCGGCTGCTAATTTGAAACCAAAATTCGAATTCCGGCATCTAAAATTAAATTATTTCAGGAAAATTGGTGAGAATAATTTTCAGTTTAGAATGATTATAGAATATACAATGGGTATAAACCAGCACATCCTTCCATTCTTTTAATCAACGCCCTTTTTCAATCCTTATCCGTGCGTCTACAACGAAGATCTGATCTCCCCTCGCGAGAAGCGGGTTGAGATCCATCTCTTTTATCTCCGTGGCAAACCTCAGCAGACTGGAAAGTCTCATGATGATTTCGGCGTAGAGTTCTACATCAATGCCTTCTGTTCCCCTTTCGCCAATCAGTATCCGGTACGATTTCAGTGAACGGATCATGCTCATTGCCTCATCACGGGTCAGCGGTGCAAGGCCTGAGGATACATCCTGGATAACTTCCACGAAATATGCCACCGAGGCCACAGAGGACGACATGCCCGAATTTAGGTTCGTACTTCGCCCCCAGGAACAGTTCCAGTCCTGAAAGCATCGGCTGTATCAGAACTGCCTTGCAGCCTTTAATTTTTTTCATCCTGTTGAACTCGGCAATCAGATGGGTTTTCGATTTTACATTCAGCGTCACGCCACCTACGTCCGATTTATGTAATGGACCGACGACCTTCATCACAAGAGGATATCCAAGCATATCAGCCAGACTGACGGCTTCCTTACGGTTTTTAGCCACTCCTTCCACCACCCTGGGGATGCCTGCCGCATCAAGTAGCTGCTGGATTTCAGTTTCGGTAATATAGCCCTCACCCGTCCTGTCAATAATTCTCCTGATTTCAGGAACATTCACACCATCGAGGTAAATCTTTTCCTCCGCCGGTTTGGGTGTGTTATATACTTTCGTGATCGCGTTGCCAAGCACCACTTCATCGGGGAAATTAATATGCCCCCGGGCCAGAAAGCTTTCGACTTCACTGCTGGCAGTACTCACGGAAGGAAGGATTGGAAAAATGGGTTTTTTACATGAAAGCATTTTATCGTGCAGCACTTCATACACATCGTAAACCTCGTTCAGCCCGCTGCTTCCGAAAATCACCATGATAGCATCGACGGTATCAAATCTGTTTTCGCAGAAATCAATCACCATTTCCAGTTGTTTGGCGGTACCCGTGGCAAGGATGTCGATCGGATTGGAAACCGAAGATCCGCGTGACAAGTTTGAGAGCAGTTCCCTGGCATCGGGGCCTTCCAGTTTTGGTATTTTCAGACCACCAGCTGCGAGGGCATCGGTGAGCATCACCGCAGGTCCGCCAGCGTGGGTGATGATGGCAATGCGTTTGCCTTTCAGATTGGGGTGCATAAAAATGCCGGCCACCGTCGACAATTCCTCACGGCCAAAACATCTCACGATGCCGGCTTTCCGAAAGAGAGCTTCAACGGCCAGATCAGAGCTGGCAATGGCTCCGGTATGAGACGATGCTGCGCGGCTTCCCTCCTCAGATCCCCCTGATTTTATAGCCGCGATCCGGCAGCCCTTCCGTATCAGGGATGAAGCATGTTTAAGAAGCTTGTCAGGATCTTTAATGCTCTCCACATACAGGATTTTCACCTTTGAACTCGTTTCTGCATCGTACGTCAGATCGAGATATTCAAGTACATCTTCAACGCCCAGCATCGCACTGTTTCCAACCGAGAATACCGATGAAAATGTCAGCCCCTTGGGAATGCCCGACTCCATGATAAATACTGCCGTAGCACCGGAACCTGAAATAAAATCACAGCCTGTTGGAGAAAGTTTGGGAATAGGAGACGTGAATACACCCTGGTAAAAAGGTGTCATCACTCCAATGCAATTCGGCCCAATCAAAGAACCCTTCACAGCTTCCACCATTGCCACAATTTCTTTTTCAAGTTTTGCCCCCTCCTCGTTTTCTTCTGAAAAACCGGCGGAGATTATGATAAAAGCCCTCGTGCTGTTCTTACCGGTAAGGGTCCTCACGATATCAACACAAAGGGCTGCAGGGACAGCAAGAATGGCGAGTTCGGTTTCGGGCAGATCATCGACTGATGAAAAACATCGGATCCCCTGCACCGATTCTTCCCGCGGATTCACCACAAAGATTTTTCCTGAAAAATTGCCGGCAAGTATATTCTGAAGGATCTTACCTCCAGGTTTATGAACATTGTTGGATCCGCCGATAACGGCTATACTCTTAGGATCTATAAGCTGTGTGACGATCTTGTGGGTCATGTATCAGGTTTTCATCAAAGATACGAAAGGTGACTAAAACACGTCGCCGATTCATCCCGTCCCTGCTGAAAAGCATGAAAATCCCTCTACAGCAGACCTGTCAATCTGAAAATATCCCGTAACGTTTTAGTACTTAAAAGCTTCATAATCGCAGATTCTGTCAATTGCCGAATAGACGGAATACCTGCATTTTTAACTTTAATTATAATGATTTACGATTCCCGACGTTTATTTAAAAGATTGACGAAAAATCCAAATTGACCTATTCAATAGCATGCACTCGCAAGCCAAAAATCTTGTGTTTGAATTCTCTTACGCCGACCATGAGGGTATTGACTTTCCTGTGCCCGTCAGACGGGAAGTATCTCAAGGCAAGGAACAAGGATGTTGCATTTATTGATGGAAATTATGACGAGTGAATTTCGATATTTAACATACAACATTACATTTGTAGCGAAAATTTGATACGCATGATGAAGAAAAATTTTACCCTTTTAGTTCTCCTTAGTTGCATGATTCTCCCCCTTGCTGGACAAACCGGTTCCTTATTTCAAAACGTAATTCTGAAGGTTGACACCCTGGAATTCTCCTATCTTAAGAATACGGTCAGCCTCGATGGGGAGAGGAAAATATATTTCAGCTATAATGATGAAGATGAGGTGGTACAGGTCGACCTTGTACCGTTTACAGGTATCCGGGCAAGGGGTTTGAGGCTTCTGCCCTCCGGCGATTATGACCTGATCGATTCACTTCTCTGGGTAGGCCCTCAGCTCGTAAGGTATAAGGTGCGTTTCCATAATCTGACCAAAACTGATTTTTTAAAATTCAGCTTCACCGTCGCCGATAGCGCAAATTCATCTCGTATTGTGGATGTTCCACTTTTCCCTTCCACCAAAACCGCCATCGCTTTTTACCCTTCAAACGATGAGATTTATATCGGTGAGGAAAAGGTTTTTGAGTTGTCTGCGAGCAATCTGCAAAATATCCCGGAGATCATGGAGTGGAAAACTTCGGGAGTTATCGACTACAGGCTGACCATCAATTCGAACCAGCTGATGCTGCATGTACTCGCCAAATCACTTGGAAGACATACCCTTAAATTCACCCTGAAAACAAAGAAGCCCTACATCGATTCACTCGGTCATATCAGTTACGAGTTGCCGCCGGTAAACTTTTCTTTTCTCGTCTTACAGAGCAGGTTAAGGTTTCTGAATATCGACAAAAAAGAAGTCACGCTGGATGAGAAAGCAAAGATGGAAGGAATTGAAATCCAGATAGATTATGAACCTGGACTTGAGATGGGTAAAACGTACAGGCTGGAAAATCAGGAAGAATCCGGGGGACCGCTTATCACAGAACTGTTTACAAAAAATCTTTTGGCCAACAACAAGGTCTTATGTATCCTGAGACCATACAATTACCACCGTTCCTCAGAGGGATATCTTTATATAAAAGACGGAGACCGGGCAAAATTTATCACTAATCTAAGTATAACACCCAAAACATCGATCTCAAAAATTTCGGTGATGCATGAAGGTGTCGACTGGAATACGAATCTTAATGCCAATCCAGGTGAGGTGATCGATGTGAAGGTTGAAGGACAGTCACTTTACAAAGCTAACCTGGTTTGGGAAGATGTGGAAAACCTGACTTCCGACACGACCCTAAAAACAGAGAATTTTGTGATGTTCAAGCTAAAGGTACCCGTTAACATTAGTAAGAAGAGGATTGAGCTCTACAACCATGGGGAACCGACGGGTTACGCATTAAATGTGAAGGAATACCAGATTGCCAGGGATTTCGACTTCATTACGCTGAATTACGGTGCGGGCGATAAGGTGGTCAGTAATGTGACCGGAGTATTAATGTACAGCAAAACCATCCGGGATATTGTATTCGATTTTGACAGGAATAAAATCGACACTCCTGAAAAGCTCAATGGTAAACAGTACTTGAAAATCGACATTAAAATCACAGGAAAGAATAATGAACTCATCGAACTTCAGACCATCGAAAATGTCGTGATCGTTCCTGGTGAAAAGTCGCCGAGGTCACAGTATTACAGCAGGGGCGATGAAACAGCCACAGCTATTAGTCTGAATAAATATCTCCGGAAGAAAACATATGAACTGGAAGACTGGGCAAAGATCGAGATCTCGGTCTCAGATCAGAAGGACAAGTATAACGAACAGACTTTTAAGAAAGATATTGAACTTTATATACAGCGCGATATGACATTCGACATCGATGTCTCCTTTCCGGCAGGCCTTCTCATCAATACCTTTGGCGTTGCGGACGGCCAAAGCAGCCAGTACCAAAATTTCGGCGGTATCAGCATGGCAATGATTGCACAGTTCAGTTTTTACGATCAGGAACGTCCGGGGAAATACAAACCGTATCGTATTGGGGCAGGCTTTCTGGCACTGAATACTTTCAACCTGACAAGCGACTCAAACGTCGAAAGGGACATGAGTATCGTGATCCTGGGAAGTATCTATCCGACACGAAGAGATCTGAAGCTGAGCTTCCCTCTTTATCTTGGAGGCGGATATAAGCTCAACCAGGGAAAATGGTTCATTCTTCTTGGTCCGGGAATACGAGTAAAATTATAGTAGACCATATTCCTTAAAATCAATTCCGGAACCACTATGCGGGATAGACGAAGTGAATATTGCAGCCAACCAAAATAACCCTGTATGAAAGCCATCATTTTTAACCGCTATGGCGGGCCGGAAGTCCTTGAATACACGGATGTGGTCACACCTGTACCCTCTGACGGCGAGGTCCTGATAAAAATTGCAGCGGCTTCTGTAAATCCTGTCGACTGGAAAATCCGAATTGGCCGGCTGAAGATCATTACAGGACGCAAGTTTCCAAAGTATCTCGGTGCCGAAATCGCCGGTACGATTATTAAAACCGGAAGCAATGTAAAGGTCCTGCACCCGGGAATGAGGGTGTTTGCAGGTCTCAGCTACAAAGGGGGTGGTTATGCAGAATATGTTTGTGTTCCGGAAAAAGATGCCATCCTCCTGCCCGATAATATTTCCATGAAGGAAGCATGCTCCATTGGGATCGCCGGTGTTACACCCCTTCAGGCTTTAAGGGACTATGCTGGTTTTGAGGAAAAAATGCACGTACTGATCTATGGGGCTTCAGGAGGTTTCGGTACCTATGCCATTCAAGTGGCAAAATTATTGGGTGCCAGGATTTCCGGCGTTTGCAGCAGCCGAAATGTTGAACTTGTAAAGTCACTGGGAGCTGACGAAGTTATCGATTACACCATGGATGACTTCACCTTAAACCGTGACAGCTATGATGTGATCATCGATGCCGTTGGCAACAAAACGTACCGTGATGTTAAGGATGCTTTGCGCAGAAAAGGCAGACTGATTAAACTGAACCATTCCTATCAGACTTACCGCGACATATTATATACCGCATTGTTTTCAAAGAAAAAAGTAAAAATGGTATTTCTCAAAAAGCTACCCGAAGATATTAAATGGATCAGAGATCAAATTGCACTTGGTCATATTAAGGTCGTTATCGACAGGACTTATCCCCTGCGCGACGCACGAAAAGCACATGAATACAGCGAGACCGGAAGAGCGAAGGGTAAAATAGTATTGATTGTGGAATAAATGCTCCTGCTCGTCTTTATGTGAAAAACGACTGAATATCAGCCAGAACAAATGCGTTTTTTCGAACATCCCAGATTCAGTAACTCACTAAATTGAAGTGATGGGGTGATGAAGTTAGTAAGTTAGCGATGTTCTATAGGTCACTCTTCAATTCACCAAATCACCAAATCACCAAATCACCAAATCACCAAATCAAATAAGTGATGAGGATTCTAGACTTATGTGATCTTATGTGCCTTATGTGGTTCAAAATATCGAGTTCTTAAAATCTTCCCTAATTCACCAGACTTCGTCCTCCGAAGCTTCAGCGAAGTTGGACCGCGTCCGCCGTAGCTTCAGCGCAGTTGGACCGCGTCCGCCGTAGCTCTTCAGCGCAGTTGGACCGCGTCCTCCGAAGCTTCAGCGCAGTTGGACCGCGTCCGCCGTAGCTTCAGCGTAGGAGGACCGCGTCCGCCGTAGCTTCAGCGAAGGTGGACCGCTAAAAAATAGCTATATTTTCCAAGATTTATGCTTTTTAACATAATTTTTACAATTAATATTTGGATATTCGGATAAGATTGTCTTATTTTACAACCGTAAATCTGTCCTATCTTATAGTAAAGATTGTGATTTATAAAGAAGAGGTGAGAGACAGGCTCTGAGACCCTCTGGCAACCATCCTTCCACAGGATAAGGTGCCAAATCCTGTTCAGGTGATATTACCTGAAGAATATAAATCTTACAAGCATGAAAAATACAGCAACTCATCCCGGCAAGGGAAAAAATCCTGAAAAATACAACTATCATGCATTCTCCTATGTTTGTATGATGCATCATTGCATATTTTTCATGCGCCCCTGAACATTCCCTGTAATTCTGTTATGACTGATCCCGGGAACCCACCGGGACCCGGTTTATTCTGAATATTCCACAATGAATACTACAAATATTAACCATAAATACATATAATCATGAGCAATTCCTATCATTTTGACACCTTGCAGCTGCATGCCGGCTATGATCCGGATCCTGCTACAAATTCTCGGGCTGTCCCCATTTACCAGACTACTTCCTACACGTTTAACGATACGGATCATGCAGCGGATCTCTTCGCACTGAAAAAATTCGGAAACATCTATACGAGGATCATGAATCCGACCACCGATGTTTTTGAAAAAAGAATGGCAGCCCTCGAAGGTGGCGTGGCCGCACTTGCCACCTCAAGCGGTCAGTCGGCACAATTTCTCGCCCTCACCAATATTCTTGGGAACGGCGATAACCTTGTATCCACTTCCTATCTGTATGGCGGGACTTATAACCAATTTAAAGTCCAGTTTAAGAGACTTGGAATCGAAGCCCGCTTCGTGAGCGGCGATGATCCGGCCGATTATGAAAAGAAGATCGATGGTAGAACAAAGGCTATTTATGTTGAGACCATCGGCAATCCCAAGTTCAATATTCCCGATTTTGATGCACTGGCTGCCATTGCGCGTAAACACGGCATCCCGCTTGTGGTTGACAACACCTTTGGTGCAGGTGGCTATATCTGTCGTCCGCTGGAGCATGGTGCCAACATCATCGTGGAATCGGCCACAAAATGGATCGGCGGTCACGGCAACAGTATTGGCGGTGTGATTATTGACGGGGGCAACTTTAACTGGGCAAACGGGAAATTCCCGCAGTTTACTGAACCTTCCGAAGGATATCACGGGTTGGTATTCTGGGACGTCTTTGGTGAAAACGGCCCCTTTGGCAATATCGCTTTTGCAATCAGAGCAAGAGTTGAAGGCCTCCGCGACTATGGCAACGCCCTGAGCCCTTTCAATGCATTCCTACTGATTCAAGGCATTGAAACCCTGTCACTAAGAGCTCAACGACATGTCGACAACACCCTCGCACTGGCAAAATGGCTGAGAGAGCAGGACTGGGTAACAAAAGTCAACTATCCCGGACTGGAAGATAATCCATATCACAAACTGGCTAAAAAATACCTGAAAAATGGTTTTGGCGGCGTTCTGACCTTCAATGTAAAAGGTGGAAAGGAAGCAGCCATTAATCTGGTCAATAATGTAAACCTCATATCTCATCTTGCAAATGTGGGTGATGCACGAACTCTTATCATCCATCCGGCAAGTACAACCCATGAGCAGCTTTCAACCGATGAACAGCTGGCAACCGGTGTTGAACCCGACGCTCTCAGACTTTCTGTCGGACTGGAACATCTGGATGACCTGAAATTTGACCTGACGGAAGCTTACAGTAAGGTTAAAAGCAAGTCTGAAAAGGCTCATGCATAATTATTTGAACAGATTATTACATTGATTGAAAAGCTCTCTTTTTTTCCGGATTTTTCATCAATATACGCCAGGATATATTAAAATTGTATAAAAGTTACACAGATCTGTGTAACTTTTATACATTATAGCCATTTAAAAGGCCATGTTTACTCTGAGATAGATGTTCCGCCCCGGTTCATATCTGATTAATCCGCGATTGGAGGAAAGAAAATTGATGTATGCGCGGTTAAAGATATTTTCAATGCCGGCATACAGGTTAAGGGCTGCGAATCCCAGATTCACCGGCTTGCTGTAAATACTAAGATCATAGATAGCAAAGCCTCCGGTTGCCGTTTCACCTTCTACGATCTTTCCCTGGGGAGCTGTAAGCATGCATGCGACTTCCGCACTAAAAACCGGATGGTGAACCCTGACACCAAGTCGTCCACTGAGTGGAGGGATGAGGGGAAGATTCTTTTCCTCACCCGACTGATCGATACCTCTTACAAATCCCGATGATGCAAAAGCTACGAAACCGTGCCAGAGAGTAATATTGAGATTCATATCATATCCATAAAGTAATGCCTTATTGACATTCGAATTTATAAGCGCCGCAACGGTGTCCTGCTTTCCATCATCATCGGTATAATTGTATATGGCAGTGCCCGGAACCGCGACAATGAGATTGGTCATGGAATTGACAAAACCATTTACTGAAAATTGAAAACGGTCTTTCCAAATTTTTATGCCCAGGTCACCAAAATAGCCATCTTCAGGTTTCAACTCAGGATCTCCAATCTCAACTTTTCCTATGGCTGCCAGGTCGATGTACTTATACCGCTCTTCAATAGATGGAGACCGGAAAGCTCTTGAAAAGGAACCGGTAAAATCCATGTCGGGAGTTGCATGAAAGAGAAGTCCTAGATTTGCACTCCAGCTGGCGTTGTTTACATTGTTTTGTGAAAATGTTATGCGCTGGTTTTTTACAGGAATCTGGGAATGCTCATTTACGATCACATAAACAGGATCGACAGCCTGTTCATTTTTAACATTTATCAGATCAAATCTTCCTCCAACGGAAATCTTCAACCTGTTATCAAATGCCTTGTATTCATCCTGAATAAAGAGACCGCCGCTGGCAAATTTTGATGCAGGTATCGGCACTTCACCTCTGACCACATGCATAAGGCTGTCGGGAAATCCAGAAACAGGCTGATAAACATCCTTCACCCTCTCCGTTTTCAGACGACGCTGCCAGAGGTCGATGCCCGCAATAACGGAATGTCCTTTGGCCGGTATAAGGGATGTTTGGAACTGAAGCCCATCGGTGGTATGAAAGCCGGAAGGTGTGATGGTGGCTGCAGGTGAAGGTTTTAGGAGGACGTCTCTCTCAATATATTGATGAAAATACTTCATTTCAATATTCCTGAAAACTTTGTTCCTCATACTAATCTTGTACGTGGCGCTGAACATGTCCCGAAGTTCCTTCGGGTAGGTGGCTGTCGCCTGTTCCGGAAATAGCGCTCCACCTGGAATCCCCACGTCCCTTGCATCAAAGCGCTGATAGTTCAGTTTCAGTTCATGATTGACAAAAGGTTTCACTGCCAGCCTGGCGGATAAGTTTTTATCCCTGAACTGGCTGTTCTGAAGCTCACCTTCCGGAGTCATGGCATCATCGGCATTCCGGTTTGTCGCACTAAGGCGCAAATGCCACTTTTTACTTCCCAGAAGCAATGCCGAATGTTCGGCAAACATGTTGTTGACACTTTGGTACATTCCGGAAACATTACCTTCAGTATAAAAACCGTCATGATAATGACCGTCTTTTGTTATGATATTCACCACACCTCCAAGTGCCCCGGTTCCATATAATGATGAAGCCGCACCCTTAATCACTTCAATTCTGGAGACGTCGTTCACATCGATCATTGCCTGGCCGGCGGCAATATCCGTAGCTGTTTCAATCCGGTTACCATCTACCAGTGTAACAACTCTCTGTTCGGAAAGTCCCCGGATATTAATACTTGTCGCCCAGATGCCATCGCGTGCGAGGTTGATACCGGCTTCATTCTGCAACATCTCCGGAAGAGTAAAACCGGCGATCCGGTCAATTTCTTTCTCTGTTACCACACTCATTGGTATGGTTAGTTCGCGTTGCGATTGTTCTATCCTCGTTGCTGAAACGGTCACCTCTCCCACCGGCACTTCAGTTTGCTGAAGACGAATGTCCAAATATTCTGGTAGTGAAGTATCCAGAATACGGGAATGATATACTTTGTATCCAACATAGGAAACAACAATGTCGACACTGCTGCCATACCTGCCGGAAAAAATGAATTCCCCTGTCCTTCCGGTAATACACTGGTCAACCGGTACCGATCCAGGTATCTGGTATAACAAAACATGAGCGCTGCTCAGTGCTTCACCCGTAGTACTATCAGTCACCTTACCGCTGATCTGGGCAAAAGATGACGAAAATATCAGTAATGATAAAATAAACAGACAAATACTTTTCATGCTAAAGATCCTTGTTTTTGGTTAGTACAGATTTTACCTGAACACCCCTGATGCGGCCAATCTGGCCGGTCAGAGCGCCAATCTCATCTGTGGTTCCCTCAAGGACAAGTGAAATAATACTGATCTGTTTATCGCGGAGTGGTATACCCTGCCTGCCAATGATTATTGCCGAATGCCGGGTAAGGAGTTGGTTCAGATCGGGGACAACCGATAAATCCTCGATCATGATCAGTGCACTTCCGATTCTCTTTTCCATAAGATCAAACTTTTGGATCAGGTATAGGTTACTTCAGGTTCCTTGAAGCAGAACATACTACTTCTCAGATTGGATTGAATTACCGGACAAAGGTAAGAATTTATTGTTATTGCAATAACAATACCTGAAAAAGTTTCTTTTTTATTTCCCGATGGCGCAAAATATCTTCAGGTGCTGTATTGGAAAGGATGCTTAATCACTATTCATTTATAAAGAGACAGGCATTAGGAGGCGTTACCTATACTCCCTACATCACTTCTTTGATGTTCTTTTTCAACAACCACCAGTTCACAGGGTATGAAGTTATGAAGCCGCAAATCATCGCGATCTGCATCACGAACCAGAATACGGGTTGATTGGCTGTCAATTCGTGGTGAAAAATAAGGAAGGTGGCAATGGCCATCCCTCCATACATTCCAATTTGCCAAAAGAGCAGTGAAAACGTATCGGCTTTCACCGCTGCCTTAAGTGCTTCCCAAGGTGATAAGTCACGCATTGGCTTTATGGAATAATACTGAAACAGTATCCCGATAGCAAAGGCAAAGATAAAATCAACCACCCATGCCCCGTACATATTCATGCCAAATAATGAAAAAGGGATTATCAAGAGCAGGATTTCGGCGAGGATATCTCCGAGTGTACAACCGCTCCCGCAATGTAAAGCACCGATAACGACACTCTGCCAGAATGGTTTTTGCCCCGAATGTGACGAATGGTTGTGGCTTTTCGCCGCTCTCATCGTCTTTGCTGTGGATTTTCGTCCAAGGGTAAAATACACCGGGAGAACAAGGGGGCCAGCGTACAGCGCTGTTAAGGGATAAACAAAATTCATGATCATCATATGCTGCCTGTGACCTGAAAGGATATCAACGATGATCACCAACGAACTTACTCCGGCCAAAATCAGTGAAGTGACCCCAATTGTATGCAGGTTTTCCATATGGAAGATTATACATACTCAACCACAGGATTGTTCGGGGATAAAATGATGCTCAGGGATAAACGACAGGTATCCATAACTCTTCTTCCGATAAAGGATCGTCATTGATGTATTTCGGACCAAGTATCTCAAAATGCGGCCTGTTATCCAGAACATATGGCGATTCCGGAAGCCATTCCCCGAGTATATACTGAAATATCGGTGCAGCAGTCTTCGGATTTCCTTTATACACAAAGACGGCGTACATGCCTCCCACAAGCGTAAATTTTTCCATGTCTTCCGGTACGTCTCCAAAAGCACTTACCTCAGCCAGCGCCCATTTTTCGAAGGTGTCTTTCGGGTTAAACTGAATAAAGAAGCCGGGACGGTATACCTGTAAAGAATAAAGATCGGTACCAACCAGGTTGGGAATATCGCCCCTGTGAGGCATGAAACTGCGCCAGAGCTCGCCGGTGGTATTATGGGCAAAAGACATAGTCATATGCTTACCGACGAGAAACTTTATACCTATGTTTTCAATATGGTGTTCCATGGATATTAAATTTTTGTAATTACATGTCAGAATGAAGCTTATCAGATGCAGCGTACCAGTGTCGGATCCAATTTTGCGTTTTTCAATCCTTAATGGGAAATTTTCAGATTCACATTAGCGCTTCCCCTTTCTTGCCTTCTCATCGTTCTCATATACCCTGAATTTCGTAATGCGCCTGATGAGATCAAACGGAATGGGCTTATCCAGAGGAAACTGGACTGAACCTTTTCCTTGTTTATATTTTGACAATTCAGCTGCAAATTCCTCATGACCATGGGGTGTGGCGTAAAAACCGATGTGCTGTTTATAGGCCGAAAAGTAAACAAGTGGTTTCCCGTTGGTTTTATAGGCAGGCATTCCGTAACTGATCCCTTCCTCGGCTTCCGGAGCTGCTTCCTTCACCGTTTTTCTCACCTGCTGAAGCAGTACCTGTACGCCTTCAGGAAAGCTCTGGATGTAATCCTCTACGTCTTTACAGGGTGGTCTCATTTTTTCATCAAAGATTTGGATTAAACACGTTGTTAAGATCTTAAAATACCACTGTTATTAAAAGTATTTCCGGCTGATGTTTCAATTTAAGTATAAACAGAAAATTGATTTTGAGGTTCATAGAACACCTTCCCTTTATTTCACTTTTGCGAATATCGGTCAAGGGCTTATATGGTAAAATAAATACCTGGATAATTTATACAATGCCGTAATCTAAAGTTACCGTCAAATAACTGTAATTCTATGGTTTGAGATTATCTTCGACTGATACACTGAGCGCCGATATCATATTTTTTACCGATGAAGACAGGAGCCCGAACTCCTTTTTGTTCTTTATTTTACCTTCGAGATCCATAAGGGATTTTTCAATACCTTTTAAGGTGAGGATATACTTGTTCTTATGCGATGAATCCATACGACTAAAGTACTCAAGAGAGGAAGTCTTATTTCTGCGGTTCATAAGAAGAATGACCTGGCTGTATTGCTGGTGAGCATTCAAGGGTGGTATATTCTCAAAGAAAGCATCCTCCGCGGTTTTGAAAATCCATTACTTCCGGATTGCAAGGGCAGGCGATCTCCGGATTTTGTCGAATAATCTCTCCAAAACCCCAACTGTACACTCCCATCCCACACATCACCCTGATACCCCGTTGATGCGCATATTCAATCAATTTTTCAACGACGGCTTTCCTTTCCGGAGAAATAGTGTTTTCGACTTCCGGATTCCAGTTATTGTTTGTAAAAAATCCCCATGGTGTTATGGAATTCATTCCGGAGCGCTGTAAAAAATCCAGCGTTTCCACATAATCTGCGATCACGGCGGAGTCCAATGTCACAGATGGCCAATCCTCGTACACCGCACTTCGGCTAAAATCGGCAAGCCAGCCAAGATATCCGCGGTAGGTAAAATTTTTCTGTGCACGGGAGGCAGAAATGCCCATTCCCATAAGGGCAATGATTAAACCAACTATTTTAAGTGGCTTCATTTTCAACTTTTTTCTGAGGTTAAATGAGCCGGAAAATTTTAATAGATCAATAAATAAACGGCACCAGCATTTTCGTTTTTTCAGCATACTTCTCATAATCTTCTCCATACTTCTTTTTGAGATGATCATCAAGCATCGGCGCATTGTAAAAGGCAAAAAAGCAGAAAAGGAATACCACGATCGAAACGGAATACCAGTTCCTGGTCAGAAGAGCAAAAGCACTGACCCATAGTATATCACCAAAGTAATTGATATGCCTCGAATATCCGAAGAATCCCCCGGTGTATAATATTCCTTTATTTTCCGGCCTTTTTTTCCAACGATCGCGCAGTATTTCACCGCCTGTGTTTAGCAGGCAGCCAATGAAAAACAAACCAATGGCAATATAAGCGATAGGCCCTACTGGCAGCGCCTCGGGCATGACAAACAAGGAGAACCCGACATAGTATAGCGCAAATGCGACAGGTACACTGATGCTTTCTTCCCAGGGGATTTTTCGTTTCACGAGGAAGAACATCGTATATGCGAGGCGGAGAAAAATGATAACATTGAATGAAAAAAGGATGATACGGCGTTCCGGGAACACTTCCGAATTTTGTATATGTAGATGTCTTTCAACCCAGACTCCTCCATTTCCAAATAAAATCCACCACGATATCAGTATAAATCCAACTTCAAGTATATGAATCACGATTTTCTGAGGGATGCTTTTACTTTTTTGTCCGTAAAGATCCATGATAAGCCGAAATTATTTATTGACACTTGCTACAATCCACTTTTCACCTTTAGCCTTCCTCCTTTCACCTCCCCTCATTCATTCCACCATTCCTCAGGTTCTCCCCCTGTCTTAACCCTTTTCTGATCGTCCAGATAGTCCTTCCAACCGAAGCTCTGGTATTTATATGCCGGGTAAAATTCGTCGAGACCGGTATCAAGATCCGCGGAATCAGGAATACGATGATCTCCCCAGTTGCTGACAAGTATGGTATCTGAATAATATTCCTGGAAGTCACCGGTAAATTCATTGTTGGTAAAAGCCGGTGCATTTTCATAAATGTCATCATAATGAAATGTGCCCTCCTCATCAACATAAAAAGTAGACACAAAACTACCTCTGAAAACACCGGAATGGAAACATACCTGATCCTCAAAGATGACATAGTCACCAGCAGCATAGCCACGAAGTAGCTCGGGATGATCCTCATCGGGTATCACTCCCACCTCATTAATAACAAGAGATCCCTGGAACTGACATATATTGTCTTTTACCCTGGACTTTCCGTATAGAAAATATTCAAATGGATTGTCATAATTTTTGATCACCGACAAAAAATGTATCTGTAACCGCTGATAATGTTCACCGATATACCCGAGTCTTGAATCCTGGGAAGGGCTGCCCTGCCATAAAAATCCAAGATCTGAATATTCAATGTCGCTTACCAGCTGGTCATTAATGGAATCGGATTCCGTATCCTGTGTATACGTAACAAGAGCTAATCCTGAAAGCAGGATAACTAGAAGGGTCTTAAGCATAGGATTTTTGTTTCAATTTACAAAATAAAATGAATTTACTTTAAAACTATCGGACGGCAAAATCGTCATTAACCATACAAATTTTAACCCGATTCATGAATTTATGTTGCAAAAGCACAAATAATTTTTTGTTTAAACAATGCCCCAATTAAAAAGAGAAAGTCCGGACCATATTTTTACGTCCGGATTTTACTATACGATCCACCTACGTCAGCGAGAGCCATCCTTTCCAACATTTGGAGTTTTCTGCTGTTTATCATATAAAACCGTACATTTTATGAGTCCCACGTTTCAACTGGTTAAGGATAAGCTTGGAAAACCCTATCACGATCTCGAATTCTTACTTCATTGCCTTCAGGAAGTTCTTGGAGAGAACAAAGAAAAACAGCTCATTCCCTACATTCCGTGGATCAATGAACATGTAAAGATTGAAAATACAGCGCCTACCCAGAAGATCCTGCACCTTTACGGTCTCATCTTCCAACTCCTGAATCTGGTTGAGGTAAATGGTGCGGTACAAAATCGCCGACAACGGGAAAATGAAGGCGGACTCAAGAGTATCAATGGCCTGTGGGGCAATAATCTGGAAATTCTCAAATCGGAAGGACTGTCCGAAAAAGATATCCTTGGTGAGCTGAAATACATCAGTGTTCAGCCTGTACTTACGGCACATCCTACCGAGGCCAAACGACCTGTGGTTCTGTCCGAATACCGGCATCTGTACCTGCTGTTGGTTCAGCGGGAAAACAGCATGTACACCAAGCTTGAACAGGAAGGTATCAGGGATGAAATTAAGCTTTCACTTCACCGTCTATGGCTTATTGACGATATATTTCTCGAAAAGCCGGATGTCAGATCGGAACTTGCAAATGTCATTCACTATCTCGTAAATGTATTTCCCATTGCACTTCCTATGCTGGACCAGAAATTCGTCCAGGCTTGGGAAGAAGCGGGATTTGATCCCGACAACCTTAACGAAGCATCTAATTTTCCAAAGCTTAGTTTTGGCAACTGGGTTGGCGGTGACCGTGACGGTCATCCACTTGTAACCGATGTAATTACCCGATATACGCTTAAACAGCTAAGACTGAATGCCTTTACACTGATCCGGGACAACTTAAACTCATTGACGGAAAAACTAAGTTTCTATTCCGAATTCTCCGGTGTCCCTTCCAAACTGAAAACCAGGATAAGCAAAATCAGTAGTGAATTGGGGGATTGTACCGGATATATCCTCGAAAAATACAACAAGGAGGTTTTCAGGCAATACCTGCACCTTCTGATTGCAAAATTGCCTGTCGAACCCGACAATGAACAAGGTGTTCTGCTTAAGGAGCGGAAAGGCAGCTATAGCCGTTCGATACAACTAGTAGATGACCTGAATATCCTGTCGGATGCCCTGAAGGAAATCGGCGCATCAAAAATTGCCTACCATGATGTTCGCAATACGATCAGGCTTGTACAGACCTTCGGATTTCATCTGGCCCAGCTCGACATCAGACAGAACAGTTCCTACTATGAGAAAGCACTCTCGCAGCTTCTTGAGATCTCAGGCTTTGCCGATCATGGATATGATCAATGGGATGAGTCAAAACGACTATCATTACTTAAAAATGAACTGAGAACCAACCGGCCGTTTACCCGTGACTTTGAACTTCTCGAACCTGAAGCATCTGCCGTTGTCAGTTGTTTCCTCGCTGTCGATGAACATATACGGCATTACGGGCATCATGCTCTTGGAACCCTGATCGTTAGCATGACACGCTCAGTCTCCGACCTGCTTATGGTATACCTCCTGGCAAGAGAGGCCGGACTAACGGAAAAAACTCCGGAGGGCATCGCACTCAAACTGCAGGTAGTGCCACTTTTTGAGACGATCGATGACCTTGACCGAAGTGCTGAAATTATGGACAGGTATTTCTCACATCCGATCGTGAGGTTTTCACTGTACCACCAACAAAAACTCAATAATTTAAGGGAACCGGTACAGGAAATTATGATCGGATACAGCGACAGTAACAAGGACGGAGGTATAATTGCCAGTGCATGGCAACTCTATAAAGCACAAAAAATGTTGGTTACCATTGGTAGGAAACACGGGATCAGCATTCGATTCTTCCATGGCAAAGGGGGAACAATCAGCCGGGGTGCCGGACCAATGCATTGGTTCCTTCGGAGTCTGCCCGACGGTTCAATAAACGGTAACATTAAGATTACCGAGCAGGGCGAATCCATCGAACGTAAATTCGCTAACCGGACAAATGCAGCATATAACCTTGAACTTCTTGTCAGTGGCGCCGCTACTCTCACTATTCTGCAAAAACATAAAACAACGAACGATGAGCAGGTTTCGGAGATACTGGGACTGATGGCGAAAGAAAGTCTGCGGTTTTACAATGACCTGACACACGACAAGGACTTTATCGCGTTTTTCAGAACAGCCACTCCCATCGATGCCATTGAATCGAGTAAGATCGGATCACGGCCAGCAAGAAGGAGCGGTAAGCAAACCCTGGATGACCTGAGGGCAATTCCCTGGGTTTTCAGCTGGAACCAGTCCCGGTTCCATATTACCAGTTGGTATGGCGTTGGCTCAACCCTTGTATTTCTGAAAGAACAACATCCGGATATGTTCGGGAACCTTCAGAACCTGATTAAATCCGACAACCTTGTACGGTATATTTTCACCAATATTGATACCAGTCTTGCTGCCACCGATGAGGAGATCATCCGCCTCTACTCGGGTCTGACAAAAGACAAAGATGTGAAAGATAATATACTCGGAAAAATTTTCCGGGAATTGAAGTTAACGCGGGAGATGATGAATGAACTCATACGCACTCCGATGGACAACAGGCGGAAAAATCATTACTATTCAACCATCCTGCGTGCTGAAGCCCTGGATTATCTCCATCATAACCAGGTGGAACTGCTAAGTGAATGGAGGCAGCTGAAAGATTCAGATGCGGAAAGTGCCGAAGAACTGCACGTCGATCTCCTCAGGAGCATCAATGCCATTGCCAATGCCATGGGGAATACCGGATGATAAATATGTAAGAATCATTGCTTATCTTCGCCCCTCAAAAAGTAAACGCTATTACCTTTGAGCATACTATTAAAATACCGCAAACTTTTCGGGATCATACGTTTGTTAATGGGCGTCCTGTTTGTTATCTACCCATTTTCACAGTTCATGAAATCTCGTGAAGCTGGCAGCCAGGAGAGCTCAAGCTGGATGTTCGCACTGTTTTTTTTCATTTTGTATGCCGTATCAGCCATCGCAAACGGACTTAGAGAGCTGCAGGATAAGCCACCGTCGTTCAGCCTTCTTCGTTTCTTTGAAGTGACACTGAACAGTTTCGTAGCGGTTTACCTGCTGATCTTACTTTTCGTCCTGAAACTGAACAGTGTATCCTTCTCACTCCTTCTGATACTTATCATCGTTATCGCTATCTCCGCCATACGTGATATGAGGTATCTGAGTCTACAGTATTACGAGAAGAAACAAATGCTTCAGCAAAAAAGAAAAAAGTAAGGCTTCACCATGATCGTCCACCCATAACCTTCCACATGCCAGCCATCTCTTTCTGACAATCTCCTTTTGGACCTGATCATTCATTGCCGTACCGGATATTGAAATCGCAGGTTTATCACGTTTAGTGTTGCTGAGAAAACCCAATAGATATTGAAGGTTTCATGTTGCCTCAATTGCCGGTCGGTCATATCCATTTACCCAACGTTAAAAATATTTTTGAGTTTTCCAGGATATCCAATACGTTTTTCATCTAATTTTGCGAACTCTGATTTCGTGTAGCATGGAACCTATTTTCAAACCCAAGTTTTTTAGCCTGCTGAAGGCCGGGTATTCTCCGCAACAATTAAGGAAAGATATCTTTGCCGGCATCATTGTTGGCATTGTTGCATTGCCGCTTGCCATTGCTTTTGCTGTTGCATCGGGAGTCTCACCTGAAAGAGGTCTCATTACAGCCGTGATTGCCGGCTTCCTCATTTCATTCCTTGGTGGCAGCCGGGTCCAGATTGGCGGACCCACCGGTGCATTTGTGATCGTGGTTTTCGGAGTAGTCAGCCAGTACGGCATGACCGGACTCATGATCTCGACCATTCTGGCGGGGGTCATCCTGATTCTTTTTGGGATCTTTCGTCTTGGCACCATACTGAAATACATTCCGCATCCTCTCATTACAGGCTTTACCAGTGGTATCGCACTGATCATCTTCACCACGCAGATCAAAGACGCTCTTGGTATGAAAATTTCCGGCATTCCTGCAGGCTTTTTGCCCAAATGGAGCCTGTACTTTGAATCCCTGCCATCTTTTAACCCATGGGCTGTAGGCATCACAATAACCACCATTCTGATCACCCTGTATGCCGGGAAACTCATCCCCCGAATACCAGGTTCTTTTATAGCCATTGTAATACTGACCCTGGCCGTGAGTGTCTTTCACCTGCCCGTAAACACTATTCAAACCGTTTATGGCAGTATTCCCGATAAAATAAGCATATCACTGCCTGCCGTGCATCTTTCCGACCTCAGTCATTATCTTCAGCCTGCATTTACCATTGCCATGCTTGGGGCGATAGAGTCATTGCTGAGTGCCGTTGTTGCCGACGGGATGATAGGAGCGAATCATCGATCAAACACAGAATTGATCGCCCAGGGCATTGCAAATATTGTCATCCCGTTTTTTGGCGGCATCCCTGCAACTGGTGCCATTGCCCGAACAGCAACGAATGTAAAAAACGGCGGCCGTACACCGGTGGCGGGTTTAGTACATGCAGTAACGCTACTACTCATCATGCTTTTCCTTGGCAGAATGGCTATGCTGATTCCAATGGCCTGTCTGGCCGGTATCCTCATCGTGGTAGCATATAATATGAGTGAGTGGCGATCCTTCCTCTCCATAATGAAAGGAACGAGGTATGACATTTTTATCCTGCTAACCACCTTTTTCCTGACCGTACTGGTCGATCTTACCATGGCCATTGAAATTGGTATGGTGCTGGCGGCATTATTGTTTATGCAGAGGATGGCAAAATCCGGTGCTGTGCTGAGCGTGGACGGTGAATCAGACCTCTTCGAAAATTATTCCGGCCTTCCGGGAAAGATTGATATATATGAGATCAGCGGTCCATTCTTTTTTGCCGCGGCGAAAAAATACAAGGAGACCCTTAAAAACATTAACTCCCGGTCTGAAGTTCTCATAATACGTATGCGGCATGTCCCGTTCATCGATTCCACCGGCATCGACAACTTCAGGGAGACCATCCGCGATATTCAGTCAAGGAATACGAAAATCCTTCTTTCCGGCGTCCGGCCCGATGTAATGGAGGAACTTGAACGCAGTCGTATCGCGTTCCTTATCGGAAAGGCCAACATCTTCACCCAATTCGATGAGGCTTTGATGAAGGCCATGACTATGACAGGAGAGAAACAAGAAAATTCCCGACAGGTAGCGGATGAATGACAATACAGGTATTCTTCAATGGATGAGAAGGTAAAATTCACGTTAACGTTTGGCAGGATCCCACTACCTATTTATTGCTCCCCTTAATCTTATATAATCCACTTCCCTGTAAACAAAACACAGTCTGCCTTTGTATCTCAATGTAGACTGCATATTATGCAGTCGTCAATAAATTTTATTCTGATGCCCTACAGATCCCGATCCGTACTGATAAATGATGATCATCTTTCCCGTCTCCGTGAGGAACTGCACAGGCATCCTTCATTGTCAGAACAGGAGGAACCTGTTGCCGCTATGATCGAACGTCAGTTCATCCCGCTGAAACCGAATAAAATTTACCACAGACTTGGGGGTCATGGCATCGCCTTCGAATTTACGGGTACTAAAGCAGGAAAAACACTGATGTTCAGGGCTGATACCGACGCACTTCCCATTCAGGAAAATAATACCCTCCCCTGGGCATCCGTAAATCCCGGAATCTCACATAAATGTGGCCACGACGGGCATATGGCGATTCTCACCGGACTTGGTGAAATGATTAGCAACGACCGTCCTGCAGCAGGAAGAGTTATCCTTTTATTCCAACCTGCCGAAGAAACCGGAACAGGTGCTGCCAGGGTAATCAGTGACAGTCAGTTCACGGATATGAAGCCCGACCAAATATACGGCCTCCATAACCTGCCGGGGTTTCCCTTCAATACTATACTTATCCGAAAGGGTACCTTTGCAGCAGCCTCAAAAGGTATGATCATCCGACTCCACGGCAAGACAGCCCATGCCGGCCAGCCTGAAACCGGAATAAGCCCTTCAAATGCTGTATCAGAACTAATCAATTTTATAAACAACGATATCAGAAAGGATATCTTTAACGATTTTATCCTCGCTACAATTGTGCATATCAGGCTCGGTGAAATGACGTTTGGTACCGCTCCTGGTGATGCTGACTTTATGTTGACACTGAGAGCTCTCGGGGATGAGGATATGGAATTGCTGGTGCGAATGATCGAGGAAAAAATCAGGCTAATTGCCGGTAACAACAACCTGCAGTTTTCATGCTCTTTTACAGAAGAATTCCCGGCAACCGTTAATCACGATAACAGTGTGGATATTCTTGAAGCTGTGGCGGGAGAACAGGGATTAATGATAAGAGATCTGAAGGAAAGTTTTCGTTGGTCGGAAGATTTCGGCCATTTTCTCGAACTTTTTCCAGGTGCATTTTTTGGACTGGGCGCCGGGGAAGAAACAGCGCAACTGCATAACCCGGATTATGATTTCCCAAACAAAATCATTGATACCGGTGTCCTTATGTTTTATGGTATCTATAAAAAAATCATGCAGTCCTGATCATGATCGCCAAAGGATCGGGTATCCATTAAATTATCAACAGATGAGTACTTCTGTTATTGAAATCAACCGTTCAGCTCTTGAGAACAACGTTCGGTTTATCCGTAAATTGGTAGGAAACAATGTCATAATTTCTGTCGTTGTCAAAGGAAACGCATATGGACACGGGATCAGTAATGTAATCCCAATATTTGAGGGTGCCGGCATTCATCATTTTTCAGTTTTCAGTTCAGGTGGTGCACGACGCGTTCATAGCGTCATGGGGGCAAATTCCAGTCTGATGATAATGGGTTATATTGACAGAGAGGACTATGACTGGGTCATCGAAAACGGAATCAGTTTTTATGTTTTTGAAACCGGCAGCCTGAGAGAAGCAATCACAACTGCCCGAAAGCTGAAAAAAAAAGCACATATCCACCTGGAAATTGAGACCGGGCTGCACAGAACAGGATTCGACCAGGCCGAGCTTAAGAAAGCCGCAGAATTGATCATTGAAAACAGTAGCGATTTAGAAATCACCGGTGTGACTACACATCTGGCCGGAGCAGAAAGTATTGCGAATTACGTCAGGATATCGAATCAATTCAAGATCTTCGATAAACGGCTGAAATGGTTGAAAAAGCAAGGTATTGAACCAAAGATGCGTCATTCTGCCAGTTCCGCTGCAGCGATCAGCTATCCCTCCAGCAGGATGGATCTTGTCAGAATCGGCATCATGTCCTACGGATTCTGGCCCACGAGGGAAACCTTTCTCCAGTATATTCACAGCCAGGAAGACAGAACTGACCCGTTGCAGCGTGCTATTAGCTGGAGAAGCCGCATCATGTCGGTAAAAACAATTATTGAAGGTGAGTTTGTGGGATACGGATTTGGATTCCAGGCACAAAAGAATATGCAAATCGCTGTTGTTCCTGTTGGATACTCCAATGGGTATAGTCGGCAGCTTAGCAATAACGGCCATGTTCTTGTGAAAGGTCAACGGGCGGATGTCATCGGTTCCGTAAATATGAATATGATCCTCATCAATACAACAAATATTGAAGGAATTTCACCGGGTGATGATGTCGTGCTGTTGGGTATGCAAGGGGATAATGAGATCACCGTGGCCTCTTTCGCCGATATGAACAACAGTCTCAATTATGAAATGCTGTCCAGACTTCCTGAACGAATTGAGAGAGTAGTTGTATGACATGAACAAATTTTCTGTATTATACTGCAAGCCTTCATATATAAGATCAGATGATAGGGTTTTCTTCAGTATTATACTAATTTTGCTTCCTCAATTTTCAGATAATGAAATTTATTAGAAAAGATTTCCTGTTTCTCCTTTTTATTACCGCACTTTTCACAGGATTGCAGGCTAAAATGTACGGTCAGATCCGGGGATTTTACATTGAAGATTCAGCAGATAGAACCACCCCTGAAAATGCAATTATCAAAGGCAACGTAAAGAAGTCTGACAGCCAGGCCAGTACAGGTGGTAGTGTTTATATCAATACGAACTGGAAATCAGCCGATGTTATGATGAATGGCAGCGATGAAGTGATCGAAGGGATTCCTGTAAAAATGAATGCGCACCATAACCTGCTGGAGATTCAGCACGACGGTAAAATAAAAACCATTGCCACCGGAAATATAAAGAGCATCTATTTTGCAGGTGAAAGAACCACCTTTATTACTGAGTCTGTCCTGAAGAATGACTGCCCGAAAGGCTTTTACCGCCTCATTTATAACCGGCATTCCTCGCTTTTGTGTTATTATCATTCGGAAATCCGCGAAGCAGCTTACAACCGGGCCATTGATATGGGGAACCGAAGTGACGCCGTACTGATAAAAAATGATTATTATGCCCTGATTAACGGAAAACTGTTGAAGCTTGAAACCAGCAGGAAAAAGCTGGCAAGACAGTTTGCAGATAATCAAAAAGTATCCGGATACATTTTGACAGAAAAAATCCGTCCTAAAAATGAGTTCGATTTGTTGAAGCTGATTACATACGTTGATTCCGACCAAACCGGTCAATGAAAAACTTTTCCCGGGCCTGAAAGCAGAGGTTTGAAAATTTGACCTTTCGGCTGTATTTGTCTAATTTGTATGCCGGAGTCAAACGCTAATACTGCCCCCATGAAAAAAAAAATTGCAATTCCCGTACTGACAGTCTTTATAATTCTTTGTTCCTGTTGCAGCCGATCGTCACAAGTCGTAGACAGAGACCAACTGAAGCAGGCTGATCTTGATTTCTCCGAATATTCTGTAACACACGGTATGAATGCCGCCTTCGTTGAGTTTGCCGATTCTGCAGCCGTACTGCTGCGACCTGAGATGCAGCCTGTTGAAGGGATCCACTCAATTACACAGCTACTTAAAGAGACCGACGATTCTTCCTTCAACCTGAGTTGGGAACCCTCGTCTGCTGTAGTTTCTTCTTCAGGAGACATGGGTTATACCTATGGAATTTACATCCTTTCAACCGGCCAAAGCAGGCATAAAGGCACGTATGTAACGGTTTGGAAACTCCAGCCTTCCGGAAAATGGAAATTTGTTCTCGATAGTGGAAATGCTGGTTTGGGTGAAGCAGATAATTAACCGGAGTTGCATTCATCTTCGGAAATCGCACGCACAGGAATATCAGCATCCTGTCATGCAATCCTCTTCCATCTTTTTGTTTTCGATCTGAAATGTGGTATGACCGATACCGAAATTTATTTTCAATTCTTCCTGAAGTCTTCCAAGAAAGGTATCGTCATACCCTGAAGGCATGACCAGATGGACGGTAAGCGCCACCTGCGTAGTACTCATTGCCCAGATATGAAGATCATGAATGCCCTCCACATCCTTCCTGGAGAGGAGGAAATCGCTCACTACATCAAGGTCGATTTGCTTAGGGACTGCATCGAGTGCCAGATTTATTGAATCGGTAAACAGTCTCCAGGTTCCGATCAGAATAACTGCGATGATAACGAAGCTCATCACCGGATCGATCCAGGTTTTACCGGTCAGATTGATCATTAAGCCGGCAAGCACAACACCAGCAGAAACAGCTGCATCCGCCGCCATATGAAGAAAGGCCCCCCTGATATTGAGGTCTGATTTGCGGCCCCGCAGAAAAAGCATTGCGGTGACAGCATTTATTACCACGCCGACACCGGCAACGATCATAATACTGGTCCCGGGCACAGGATGCGGGTTGCTGAGCTTTTCAATGGCACCCCAGCCTATGGCAACCACAGCACCAAACAGGAGAAAAGCATTCAAAATAGATACAAGGATCGTTGTCTTTCTCAGACCATAGGTATATTTTCCCCTTGGCCTCAGCCGGGCCATCCATGCAGCCGTCATGGCAAATACCAGACTTAGCACGTCACTGGTATTATGACCTGCATCGGCAAGAAGGGCTGAAGAGCTGATGATCAGTCCGACAGAAATCTCGACCACCACAAAGGCTATATTCAGCCCGATCCCAAGGATAAATGCCCTGGTCTGGTTATCTTCAATGTTATGTCCGTGCGAATGCGTCATGTATCTCCGATATTGCCGGCCGGTCAATAATAGCATCCTGTTGAATGCATTTTATTGCAATGCTCAGGTTAACAATACCGGCCACTTCTGAAAATACAAATATAAGGTATATCTGGAAAGATGCACCACGGTTAACAACAGACACATGGAATAAATTAAGGCCCATTTCACTTCGCGATCTTCTTCTCGATATACTTTGAATTCAGTACGCGCACAACACCCATATAGTCCATCTTGAATTCAATAAAATCACCCACCCTAAATCCCTGACGATTGATGCCAAGATCAATGACGAACATATCAGAGCTCGCACCTACCATACGAAGACTTTCATCCACAGGATCTATGTGATTTTCATCTACATCAAGGAGTCCCATATCAACGATAGCACGCCAGGAAGTTTTGCCAATATCCTTTTCATCGAACTCAAAACTTTCACCCTCCACGTTTACGCCCATCTCGCCCGCAGGTACCCGCGGTTTTTCCGTAAGTTCAATGATGCCGGAATAAAGCCTGAAGACATCATTATGCATTTCTTCAAAAACGCTGCCGTCATATACGTTTGTACCTAAGAAGAGTGTTTCTCCAACCCTGAAGTGGTTTATGGCTTCAGGGAGGATGCCCTGGTGGACCAAGGGTATGGTAACCGAAGATCCGCCGGATACGTAGGGGATTTCCTTGTTGAACATGGCTTCGATGAGTTGCTCATATAATCCCAACTGGATCAGTTTGTCCTGGTTCGGTAGTACACCGTAAAGACAGGTAAGGTTGGTGCCAATTCCCACAACCTCAATGCCTGGCAGTTCGAAAACCCTGGAATAGAATCTGATGAATTCCTCACGCATCACGCCCTCCCGGAGTTCTCCCATTTCGATCATGATTATGACTTTGTGGCGTTTCTTCTGCCTGCCTGCTTCTTCCGACAGTAAACGGATCGTTTCGTATTCGGTATTCAGACTTATATCGGCATACTCAACCACAGATTTAATGTACTGTTTGGGCGGCGGCTTGATATAAATCGTCTCAATAGCTGGATCAATGGATTTGATGGTCCTCAGATTGGACACTCTTGAGTCACAAATCTGTTCAGGCTTAAGTTCCAGCAATTCTTTCAGGAATAACACATTCCCGCTTAGAAGTTTACTCACCACCGACCATTTAATATTGTGCTTTTTGAAAAGCTGATCGAGATGCTGATAATTTGCTTTTAGCTTTCCGGCATTCAGTGTGATGTATGCCATTTACACTTTTCCTCTTTTATACCTCATTTCAAGGTACTTATTTGTGAAACCATACTTTTCGTACAGGAAGCGTGCAGGATTGTCGGGCTCAACATGAAGAGCGATATCACCATTGGCTTCATCAATAGCCCTTTCCATTAATTTTTTTCCTATCCCTTTTCCTCTGGAAACTTTATGTGTAGCAATGTAGACAAGAATATTTTCAGGAATATACCCTTTCATTCCCGTGCCATTCACAACAACTGCTCCAACCATCTTATCATCGATTGTAGCAGAAAGGACAAAACCGCCGAATGAATTTCTCAGGTTCAGTGCATAGTCAACAGCCCTCTCTATGTCGGTCTTCTTATCGCCATACTGTTCAAGGTGCTCATAAAGGAAATTTACGAGGTCATCTTTTTCTTGTTCTTCTGGTACTTGTTTTTCGTCGTACTTGTGGATGTTTAACATAAATTGAAATTTGATTTAACAAGGTAGCATTATACACTTTTTTTTGGAATGGCAAAATTTATTTTTCACTGATATTACATAAAATATTGATAATTAATTAATTATGCACATCAGGGAACGTTAGGGTCTGCCAGGCAGACCGGCTGAGTCAGGAGTTACCTCACATCAATTTATCTGTCAATAATTGCCGGAACCAAAGGGTTAATGTATTTTTGAATGATTTCGTCTCATATCCTATGAAAAACCTCATCCTTCTGACCACATGCATGCTCTTCTGTCTGATATCCTGCAAGCAGGTCATTGTAGAAAACCATAACATTTTAACAGCTACCCTTAGGGGTCCGTCGGCAATGGCCATGATCAGAATGATTGATGATATGCCCATGTTTGAAGATACGGACAGCTTCAGCTTTGTCATCCGGAACGAGCCGGCTCAGGTACGTGCCATGGTCATAGACGGAACCGTTGATTTTGCTGTTTTACCTTCAACCATGGCGGCCCTTCTCTATAATAAAACTCATGAATATTACTTAGCAGCGGTACCGGTTTGGGGTACACTATACTTGTTCGGATCGGACCCGGAAATCCATACCTGGGAGGACCTGAAGGGGAAAAAAGTAAGTATGATGGCGCGTGGGATGACCCCTGACATTATGTTCAGATATCTTGCCCGGCAACACGGTCTTGATCCTGATAAAGATATTCTTCTCGATTACTCTTTCCCAACGCACATTGAACTGGCGAATGCCATTGCAGCAGGTATTACCAGTATGGGTGTGATCTCTGAGCCTCTCGTTTCAATGGTCATGAAGAAGAACCATGCTGTTCGGCCCATCCTGAATTTTAACAGTGAGTGGAGCAGTCTTTTCGGTAATGAAGTCCCGTTCGCACAAACAGCATTACTGGTCAAAAGAGAATTTGCCACGCAGCATCCTGAAGTAATATCCTATTACCTTGAGAAATTGCGGGAATCGATTGACTGGGTGAATGATCATCCTGATTCTGCCGGGCAACTCATTGTAAAGTATGGTATATTGCCCGATTCCGTGGTGGCCGCACAGGCAATTCCGCGCTGTAATCTCCATTATATTGGTGCGTGGGCCGACAGGAAAGGTATCGAGCAATATTTCAACGTCTTTTATAACTTTAATCCTCTAATCCTTGGCGGAAGCCTGCCAGATGAAACATTTTATTACAAAGAACAGGGTCATTAGTATTGCCGGCATTCTTTTCCTCCTGCTGATATGGCAGGTCATTTCGCTGGTTTACGGTTCAGAACAGATCATTCCCTCTCCAGCGAAAACACTGGGGGCAACCCTGCGCATTTTTATGGCATCGGATTTCTGGCCATCTGTCGGTGCAACGGTTTTGCGCGGTCTGGAAGGTTTTGCGATCTCCGTTGTTTTATCGATGATGACAGGAATCCCTGCCGGATTGAACAGGAACTTTTTCCACTTTATCAATCCATTGCTAGTCACCATCAGATCCACACCGGTGATTTCACTGATTCTACTTGCCATCATCTGGTTTGGGAATCAACAGGTACCGGTATTTATAGCTATACTGACCATGTACCCCGTTATCACGTTGAATATAATTGAAGGGATCAGGCACGTTGACCGGGAGCTCGTTGAAATGGGGGAAATCTTCCGCGTAAAGCCGCTTCGGATTCTCATAGACGTATACATCCCTTCCATCATCCCTTTCCTTACCAGTGGTTTTTCCAATGCCATGGGCTTCGGATGGCGTGCGATCATTATTGGGGAAGTCCTCAGTCAGCCACGGCATGGCATCGGTACGAGCATGCAGAGTGCCCAGATCTTTTTGCAGGTAAGTGAACTCATTGCCTGGACCATCATTGCGATTGCCATCAGCTACTTCTTTGAAATCGTGATCCGGAAAACCGAAAAATCTATCGTAAAATGGAAATAAATCCCGGACTCAGGCATATCGACAAACGATACGGACCACTGGAAATTTTCAGGGATCTGTCCGTAGATTTTCTTTCAAACAGGATCAACTTCATCCTGGGCCCATCGGGTTGCGGCAAAACCACACTTCTGAATATCATTGGTGGAACTACACCTGTCGAAAATGGCGATATTAGTGATTTAAGCCGTAAAAAGCTGTCGTATGTATTTCAGGATCCGAGGTTGCTCCCGTGGAAGACGGTTTATGGAAATATCAGTTTCGTGCTGAAGGACCGGCTCAGCGGAGAGGCCCTGCGAAAACGTATTGATGAACATATCCGTAAAGTTCAGCTTGATGCGTTCAGCAAGTTCTACCCTCTCCAACTCAGCGGAGGAATGAAGCAGAGGGTTTCGTTAGCACGTGCTTTCTCATTCGATTCCGATCTGATCCTCATGGATGAGCCTTTCAAAGCGCTGGATATGAAACTTAAGAAGACACTCACCGGATACTTTCTCGAACTCTGGAATGCTGACCGGCGTACTGTAATATTTGTGACCCATGATATCGAAGAGGCAGTACTACTTGGGCACAGGATCATAATTCTTGGCCAGCCTGCCACCGGTGTATCCGGTATTTATGATAAAAAGGAAGGTACGGATCTCATGACCCTAAAACAGGAAATCACGACGTTAATGTCAGGGCAGTAATTGTCCTGAACGGCAGAAGGGTACTCCAAACCATCAATAGATCAACTCTTCTGCAGCCCGGATATCCTTCACAAGCTGCATCCTGATCACTTCCGGATCATCGGAATGGATGCCGTCTCTGATCCGTTTATGGAAAAAACATGTGACCGGTTTCCCGTCGAGTGGTACGTCATCATCAAAAACATGGAATTCAATCTCAGTATCACTGCTTAGGTAACCGTTAACAAGGGTGTGGTTTTTCACGCTTAGCATACCCCTGGAATGCATCAACTCATTAATGATACGTACTGCATAAACACCGTCAGGGGGAATCAGTTTCGTATTGTCGTCAATCTCAACCTTATAAACCTTTATGTTGTAAGCGGAGGTATGCATTTGGTGGAGAGAAGCCATACCTGAGAGTGAGTAATAATGATCGAGGTAAGCATTTGCCCGTTGAATATTGCCATCATTGATGGCATTGCGTATACGGGTGGAACTGACACTTTCATTCTGAATATCCTGTTCCGGTATCTCCTCTACATCAATACCATATTTCCTGCTGAGCCCATAAAGGTATTCGAAATTCCCTGTTCGGTGGTAACCAAAATGATGGTTGAATCCGATAACAATAATCTTGGCGTGCAGAAGTCCGATAAGAATATCTTCCACAAAGTCTTGAGAGGTGATCCTGGAAAATTCAGTAGTAAACTCAAGGATAATAAGGTGATCAAGACCCGTTTTCTCCAAAAGATCTATCTTCTCCTGTTGCGAGCAGATCATCATAAGATCTTTCCCGCTGGTTTCGGGAAAGAGTACTCTGCGTGGATGGGGGTGAAATGTGATAAGAACCGACTCACCGTTGATATCCCTGGCCAGTTTTCCCAGCCTCGTGATGATAGCATGGTGGCCAATGTGTACACCGTCGAATGTCCCTGTGGTGATTACAGGGTTGTGCAAGTGTCCTAATTCAATCAGACTATGGTAAACCTTCATAATCCCGGCTCTGTTTCAGAAGCCGAAATTAATCAATTTCTCAGGAATTAATTGCGTGAATTTTTACAAAATAGGCAACTTTTTCCAGGGAGGTGATCATGTCATATTCTTCGAGGTAGACATTGGAAGGGACGTTCAGCGGCATGGTCGTAAAGTTAAGGATACCTTTGATACCAGAAAGTACAAGTTTTTCAGTGGTTTCTCCGGCAGCATCGGCTGGTACTGTCAGCAGGGCGATGGAAATATCAAGTTCGTTTACAATCTCCTGCAGGCGTTGCGTAGCAAAGCATTTAACCCCTGAAATAACACGATCTATTTTTCCCGGATCAATGTCGAAAGCAGCCACAATATTAAGTTTCGATCGTTTACCCATAAAGTAATGTGTAATGGCACGACCCAGATTTCCCATCCCAATGACGGCAACGTTCAAACCTTCCTCCAAATCGATGATTCTGCCTATCACGTCAATCAGTTCCCGCACATCATAGCCTTTTCGCTGCATACTGGTGTAGCCGATAAACATGATATCCCTGCGTACCTGAACTGCAGTGATGTTGTGTAAATCAGCGAGTTCGTGTGAATAAATATGAGTCTTGCCCTGGGCAAGACAATCAAATAAGGTCCGCCTGTATTCGCTGAGGCGCTCGACCGTTTTTTCGGGTAATCTGGTTGTTTTCATTAAGGCTTTGTTTTAATAGCAAAGTCTGGTACCTTACGCCGGCAATGTTACCGTAAATACACTTCCTTTGTCAGGAACGCTTTCCACACTGATCTGACCATGATAAAGTTCAGTAATTTTCCTGACAATGGATAAACCCAGCCCGCTACCTGTAATATTTTTTGTTTTTTCGTTTTTTATTCTGACAAATTCCTTAAACAACAGAGCAGCCTCTTCCTGCTGCATTCCAATACCGGTATCCCTTACCTGAATAGTATAAATATTCTCTTTCCTGCGGAGAACAACGTCGACCTTTCCATTGTCGCTGTTGTATTTAACAGCATTGGACAGCAAATTGTTAAAAATTATTTCCATATCGTTTGGATCCGCTTCGATAATGAGATCATCCGAGGCATCAAGGTTAAAAGTAACATTTTTTTGAATAGCATAAGGTTTTACGATACTAATTGCATCTTTCGCGAGATCCCGGAGATCTATTTTTTTATTCTTTTCCTTTTTTCGCTCAAGTCTTATCTTAGTAAAATCAAGAAGGTCCATGATCAGGCTTCTCATTCCCTGTATACGTTCGAGAGAGCGGCCGATCATCTGCTCGTAATCATCTATACTTTCCCCTGCCTGCTTATCTTTCATGATATTGAGGTAGCCTTCGATGGCATTCAGTGGAGCCTTCAGTTCATGGGAAAGGATCGATACAAATTGGTAACGGATCTTTTTTCCTTCATTCTTCATTTTCCGGGTAATCCGCTTCAGAAACAATTGTTTGGTAAGATTATCGATAGAAGCTTTAAGTTCCTGTGGAGTGAAAGGCTTCGGGATAAAATCACATGCTCCGTCATCCGTGGCGCGTACGGCAATTTCCAGTGATGCATAGGAAGTAATCATGGCTACCATGATGTCGTAATTTTTCTGCCGGATGTACTCAAGGACCTGCATGCCCTGGATGCCGGGTAGCTTATTGTCGAGAAGGACAATGTCCGGTTTCTCCGCGTCAATGATGTCCATACCTTCTTCACCCGTAGATGCCTCGAGGCATTCAAACATGTAATCTTCATCCATGAACGGGTAGCTGACAGTATGTTTTGACAATATCCGGGTCACACCTGAACGTATGCCCGGTTCGTCATCAACTACCAGAATTTTAAGTGATTCCATCCTTTCCCAAGAGTTTTTCAATTCCACTTTTCAACTGATCGGGCCTTACCCCTTTCTCAAGATAGAGATCGGCCTTGATCCATTTTTTTTCTTCATCTGAATTCAGTCCGAATGACATGCCGGTCTCTGCAGATACTGCTGTGGCAATGATCACCGGTACATCCGGATAGTGCCTTTTCAGCCGGTAACAGAGAATAAATCCGCTGTCGTCATTCTCCATCATTAGATCCAGGATGGCCAGATCCGGCTTTTGGCTGGAAATTATTTCTTCAGCCTCCTGCTGACTTTCAGCTGTTAAGACCGTATACCCCCATTTTTCAAGGAGAAATTTGACCTGAAACAGATAATCATAATCGTCATCGGCGATCAGAATGGTTTTCCCCTTCATGCTTCCTGGTTTTGATGTTAAATTAGCCTGCGTCTTGGCAGACGGATCACAAATTTTGTAAATGTAGGACCTTCTTCCGGATTTGCATTTGAGGTAACACTTATTTTCCCTTTGTGCATTTTTACAACTCCGTATGCTGTTGCCAACCCGAGCCCGGTACCTTTGCCAATGCCTTTTGTTGTGAAGAAAGGTTCAAAAACTTTCTGCAGATCACTCATGTTAATACCGGAGCCACTATCGCGGAGGGTGATCCCAACCTCGCGGTTGAATTCTTCCAGGTAAATGGTGATTTCACCGGGACCATGAATAGCTTCAACAGCATTTTTTATCAGGTTGGAAATTACCTGTACCATTTGCTCTCTGTCGATTTCAGCAAAAGGATCCTTCATCCCGTTATTCACTTTGACGGTAATCGATCGCGGGATGATCACAGAAGCCAGTGAAAGACGAACCAGATCGTTCATATCTGTCTCACAATAGTTCACCTGGTTTTTGCGGGCAAAATTCAAGAGTCCTCCGACGATGCCTTTGCACCGTTCAGCCTGCTCAACGATGAGTTTCAGGTCTTCATGCAGCGCCGGGTTGTCGGCATGTTCTTCAAGCAATATATTGGAGTACATGATCACAACACCAAGTGGGTTGTTCAATTCATGAGCAATACCTGCTGAGAGCTGTCCCATGTGAGCCAACTTTTCAGTCTGTTTCAGAACCTGCTGGACCGACATGAGCTTTTCGTTCGAAACGCCCAGTTCTTCAATTGAATTATGGAGCTTATCAATGGTATATGGAAGGCACATCTCCGTTTCGGCCAGATCCTTTTTTATGGCGATGGCATGGTTGCGGCAGGTATCATAACCACAAGCCCCGCAGTTAAGGTGATCGTCGGGGGTGAATTTATTCATGGAAAGGAGAACTTCAGTGATCTCTGTTTCCGATGGATCCGATATCCTCTGATCGTTATTGGTAAAAGTACGGCTCAGATCAATATCTACGGCCTTGTCCATAGCTTCCTGCCATCCTGCCTGGTCAAAATCCTGCAGTTTCTCTTTTAAATATTGAATGACCTTTGACCTGCGGGCATGTTTTTTTCCGTTCTTCGAAGTGCCAGGTCCCATGATGCAACCCTCACAACACAGGAGTTCAAGATGTTCAGATTTAATTGAGCCTGTCTCATATTCTCTCACTGCCTCCTGAAAGTCAACCCTCCCTTCCGCAACGATAACGTTATGCCTTAGTTCATCATCAGAAATGTCTACTGTCTCCAGCAGGCCCCTACTTACGGGGAACATGGCTCCCCGCCCGCCTACAGGAAGGTCAAATTTTGATGAGATCGTCGAAGCCGGTGTTAAACCCCTTCGTTCTAACATTTCACGGAGTTCAACGAATGTGAGCTTTTCATTTACCTCCTCCGACTCATTTTTTTTGGCGATGCACGGGCCTATAAAAACGAGGTTGAAATTCTCCCCGGATGTATGCCTCAAATACCTCGCAAGCGCTACCATAGGTGAAACTACTGGCGCCAGGTCACCCATAATCCCGGGATGGTATTTCTCGATGAATGAAACGATGGCAGGGCAATCAGAGGAAATATAGCCCTGCTTGCCGGCCTTATGCAGAAGCTTGCGGTATTCTTCAGCAACCAGATCGGCACCGAAAGACACTTCAAAAACCTTCTGAAAGCCAAGCGACCTGATCATACCAACGAGAATGCCGGGATTACCCAGTTCTGCAAATTCAGAAACGAAGCTTGGTGCCAGCATCGCATATACCGGCTTGTCGGAAAGTAACAATTTCTCAACCTGTAAAATGGTGTTCATGAAAACCTTTGCACCCTGGCTGCATACTTTCGTACAGTTTCCACAGGCAATACAGCGTTCACGGATTACCTCCGCCTGACCATTGATGATCTTTATAGCTTTTACGGGGCATTCCCTGACGCAGGTATAGCACACCCTGCATTTGTCTTTTATCGTATAAACAAGATCTCCGCCTGTATTCATAATACAGATATTTCTCAGTTTGCTGCTTCTTTATGAGTATGAGTTGTATGAAGCATCTCAATACATTTCCGGCTTCCGGGGGCTTCCAGTAGTTCGTCGTATACCCTAAGGATCTGAGGATTTTTGTGAGCAACTTTGATCATCTCCTTATTATCTGCATCATACAGGGCTTTTACCCTATTCCTTATGGTCGATTCATCGGGTCGAACAGGTTGTCCACCACCGTTAACACAACCAAGAGGACACGCCATGATTTCGATGATATCCGGTTTTTTACGGCCGGATTTGACTTCAGCTAAAAATTTAACAACCTCAGCCATACCGCTTACGGCTACGATGGAAAGTTCCTTCTTACCAATTTTCAGACTCATTTCCTTAATTGTCCGGCTTGAACGAAGTTTTAACATTCGCAGATTCGTCAGTTCCTCTCCGGTCAGCTTATAATATACCGTTCGCAGGAGGGCTTCAAGCGGTCCGCCACCCACACCAAAAAGCTTACCGGCAGAGCTCATGGCGCCCATGGGTTCGTCAGACGGCTCCGGATTCAGATGATCCATATCGATGCCATGAAGCCTGATCAGTCTGACCAATTCACGGGTGGTGAGTACAGCATCAATGTCAGGGATTCCTTTCCGGGTCATTTCTACCCTTTGAGCTTCATATTTCTTCGCCGTACATGGCATGACAGAGACAGAATAGATATTTGCAGGGTCTTCATCATCGGATGCTGGACCCCAGTTTCGTATCAGTGAACCTGTAATTTGCTGAGGTGATCTGACGGTAGTGATATTTTCAAGAAAATCCGGATAATACTGTTCGGCATATCTGATCCATGATGGACAGCAGCCCGTGATCAAAGGAAGGTTTTTCCCTGACTCAAGCCTTCTGATAAATTCTTCAGCCTGTTCGATCACCATCAGGTCTGCACCAAAGGAGGTTTCATATACCTTGTCAAAACCGATCTTCCTGAGTGCCGCATTGATGATCCCGTTTGTGTCTCTCCCTGCTTTCAGCCCGAACTCTTCCGCAACGGAAACGGCAACGGTAGGTGAATACTGGGCAATCACTTTCTTTCTGTGATCATAGAGCATTTGATCCAGTTCGGCATATTGAAGCTTCTCGGTCAGTGCTCCGGTAGGACATATTATCACGCATTGCCCGCATGTTATACAGTTTGAAAAATTAAGCGGTTTGTCGAATGATGTTGCAATAACCAGATCACTTCCCCTACGGGTGAAATCGAGGGTTGAGACTGCCTGCTGTTCCTCACAAATTCTGACACAGCGTCCGCAGAGTATACACTTCGACGGATCACGCACAATGCTCACGCTTGACTTGTCGATCTTAAACTTTGATTTTCTCCCAGGGATCCTTCGCTCACGGATGTTAAGATCTTCGGCCAACTTTTGAAGCTCGCAGCAGCCATTACGCTCACAGTAAAGACAATCGTCAGGATGGTTTGACAGTAACAGTTCTACGATGGTCTTCCTGGCTTTCAGCACCCGGGGTGTATGTGTCGAAATCTTCATCCACTCCTCCACCGGATAAGAGCAGGACGGAATCAGGTTGTCTTTCCCTTCCACCTCTACCACGCACATCCTGCATGCACCTGTGGGCGTTAAATCCTTCATGTTACACAATGTCGGCACCTGGATACCATTCCTCCTCAGTGCCGTAAGGATCGTCTCTCCTTTACGTGCCTGGATAACCCGCTTATTTACTTCAATATTCAATACCATTGTCTGCCGTATTATGTCTTTCCTCTATTCGCCGGTACTTTCATAACCTCAATTTCTTTGGGTAGTATTCTTTTATTTATAACCAATTGCGCTGAATTTACATGAATCGAAACACAGGCCGCAGCCCGTACATTTCTCCTGTACAATGAAATACGGATGCAGCGGCGTACCAAAAATGGCATCAGCCGGACACTTCTTCGCACACACGGAACAGCCCGTGCAATTGTCAACATCTATAAAATACGTCCGTAGTTCAGTACAAACATTCGACCTGCACTTCCTGTCGAAAATATGTTCCTCAAACTCATCCCGGAATGCTTCGAGGGTACTGAGTACAGGATTGGAGGCCCTCTGTCCGAGTCCGCAGAGTGAGGTATCTTTCATGACGGCTGCCAGGCTTTCAAGCTGTAGAACCCCTTTGAACCGTTCCAGTGTGGCATGACTGTTTTCATCAACCGGTTTTCTGGAGATGCTTTCCAGGATCTCCGACATTCTTCGGGTGCCTTCGCGACAGGGTATACATTTTCCGCAGCTTTGCTTCTGCATGAAATTCATGTAGTATTTCACCAGGTCGATGATACATACATCCTCATCGATGACAACAATGCCACCGCTGCCCATAATCGTTCCTGCACTGCTCATGGCTTCGTAAGTAACCGGAATATCCAGCTTCCCTGCCGGAAGGATGCATCCTGATGGCCCTCCGATATGAATGGCCTTCAGCGGCTTATCGTCTCTGGTTCCGCCGGCAATCCCGAAAATAATATCCTTAAGATTGGTGCCAAGAGGCACTTCAATAAGCCCGGCGATCCTGACCTTTCCGGAAATTGCAAAGATCTTCGTTCCGGTATTGTTCTTCGTACCCGTCTCGCGAAACCATTTCGGACCCTTTCCTATAATGACCGGAACATTGGAAAGTGTTTCGACATTATTGATGATGGTGGGTTTTTTGTGAAGGCCGACAGTAGCCGGGAAAGGGGGTTTCGATCTTGGCATACCGCGTTTGCCTTCAAGACTGCGGATGAGTGCCGTTTCTTCACCGCATACAAATGCTCCCGGTCCCTTTCGTATTGTGATGCTCAGATTAAATCCGCTTCCAAAGATATTGTGGCCGAGCAGACCGAAGTCAACCGCCTGTTTGACAGCCTGCTCCAGTCGGTCAATGGCTGCAGTATATTCCGAACGGATATAAATGAATGCCATGGTTGCCCCAATGGCATACGAAGCGATGGCGATCCCCTCAATAAGGAGATGCGGGTCACCTTCCATGATAGCCCTGTCCATAAATGCTCCGGGGTCACTCTCCTCCGCATTGCAAATAAGGTATTTTTGATCTGCCGACGTATGGCAGGCAATTTTCCATTTCTGCCCTGTAGGAAAGCCGCTGCCTGACCTGCCCCGTAAACCGCTCTCTTCCACGAGATCGCAGATCTCCGTATACGTGTAATGCCGGATAGTTTTCAGAAAGGCTTTGTAACCTCCCCTGGCGATATATTCTTCAATTGAACCGGGATCAATGATACCGCAATGCTTTAGTATGATTCGTTTCTGAAGGGCAAAAAATGGTATCTCATCAAGAAATACAACATCTTTCCACGGTTCATGCGCCTCATTACGGAGCTGACCGATGAGGTATTCATGCGGCACATTCAAATGGAATACGTCGTCGAGTAATGCGGTCACTTTCTCCGGAACGATATCTGAAAAAAACAATCTTGCCCTGCCGGGCATCTGGATGCTGACCACAGGCTCAGCATTGCACAGACCCAGACAGCCTGTTCTGACTACTTCCGCCTCATCTTTCCGATCCTGAAGGTAATTCCGGATTTCTGCCAGCGTTTTTTCCGAACCCGCCACTCTCCCGGATGTACCCGAACTTACCATGATCAGGGGTTTTGTGACCTTCTCCCGTGAACTCAACCGAAGCGTTTTCTCCATCTCGGATGTGTATTCCACCCTGTCGATCTGAATCACAGAAGTAAGAAGTTCTTTCATTGATATGCCGGTGCTGATGGTTCCCATACGTTATTCTTTTTCCTGGTACATCAGAATTATTTCCCTGATTTTTTTCTTATCGACCCTGTCAAAATATTCGTCATTTACCGACATGACAGGTGCCTGCCCGCATGCTCCGATACATGACAGCACTTCAAGGCTAAATCTGCCGTCACGGGTGGTCTCCCCGTCACGTATCTTCAATACCTTCTCAACCTCACGGATAAGTAAAGCCCCACCTTCAAGATGACAGCCGGTGCCATGACAAATGCGGATATGAAATTTCCCCGGAGGTGAAAACCGAAATTGATTATAGAAGGTGGCCAGACCATATATTTTACTGGAGGGCAGATGCAGATGCAACGACAGCTCATTGACGGACTCTTCCGACAAATACCCGAATTCATTCTGTATTTCCTGCAAGACAGGAATCAGTTTGTCCCTGCTTAAGTCAGGAAACCTTCCAAGTAACTCACTTATTTCAGACATAATCTACTTCAATTCCTGGTTTTCGTACGCATCAATCATAGTAACTTCTACCTCAAAATGTTTATCCTTCAACTCGTTCACACAAATATAACTATCTTTACTGTTATTTTACAAACATTGTTATTCAACTAACAATATTCTTCAACATGCATTTTGTAAAAGAAGATTTAAATGATTGTTTTTTAATATGTTATGTACACTTCTATATGCATGGACTATGAAATAAAGGTTCAATTTTTACTGCGTATAAATTAAAATAAACAACCGAAATGTTATTAATCTATTGGTTATCTGTATATTACGTAATGTACCGTATAAATATATATCGATATGAATTAAAATTTAGTTACAATTTTTATTGTTAATTTTGGAACAAAGCAAAGAAAGCTGAATGAACAGTAAAGTCACAGAACTAACAATATGTCTTGGCAGCTCTTGTTTTGCAAGAGGCAATAAGGGTGCAGTTGCACTCATCCAGGAGTATCTCACGGAGCATCAGTTGGAAAGCCGGGTTCGTTTTAAAGGGAACCATTGTTTTAACAAATGTAACAAAGGCCCGGTATTGCAGATAAACGGGAAACTCTTTGAAGGCGTTACCATGGATACTTTGCCTTCTATACTTGACAGAGAATTTGGAAAAATAATCGGGGAAAAAATTTGAACGCGCTGGTAAATATCACGGAAAAGGAGTGCAAGGTATGTTACGCCTGTGTCAGGGTCTGCCCGGTGAATGCTATTCAGGTCAGAACCGATCAGGTAGTACCCCGCATTCTGGCAAACCGCTGTATTGGCTGTGGAAGCTGTATTGCCGTCTGCAAGCCCTGCGCCATCGAATATCTTGATTCAAAAGAAAGCGTACGACAGCTTCTATCCGATAAAACTCATACCGTTGCCGTTGTGGTTGATCCGACGATCGCAGCAGAGTTCCCGGACATCACGGATTACAGGAAATTTGTAAGTATGCTTCGTGAACTGGGCTTCAAATATGTAAATGAGGTGTCCTTTGGTGTGGACCTGATAGCTTCGGAATACGCCAAACTTTTAAAAGATTTCAAGGGTAAATACTACATCATGTCCAATGATCCCGTAGCCATCGGATACATTGAGAAATTCCAGCCCGGACTGATACAAAACCTGGCTCCACTGGTCACACCAGCCGTTGCAACGGCGAAGGTAGTCAGAAAGAAATACGGTGATAAGCTCAAGGTTGTTTATGTTGGGCCACTCATCGCCAGCAAAAAAGAAGAAGAGCAGGGTGAGGCAGACGGCTGGCTGGATGCCATACTTACCTTTGCGGAACTCCGGGATTTGTTCCATGAGTACAAAATAGAAGAAAAGCAGCTGGAATTCAGTGAATTCGATACTCCGCACGGAAATATGGGTGCTCTGTTCCCAATTGCCAGCGGTATCATCCATGCTGCCGGACTGGATGATGATCTGCTATCGGGCAATGTTACAACTGTTGAGGGAGAACTGGAGATGAAAGAAGCACTGAAGGAGTTTGAGGACAGTGTTGAAACGATCAATTCGCATTTCAATCTCTTCTATACCGAATACCTAATGGGTCCTGGGACCACAAGGGGAGGGAAAAAATATATTCGGCAGGCATCCGTTAAGATCTATGCCAGAAAAAGAATAAAAAGTCTGAACAAAAAGAACTGGGAGAAGGATTTAGAAACTTACGGAGGTCTAGATTTTCATCGTTCTTTCAAAAATAATGATCAGCGCCTGCCCTACCCTTCTGAGGAACGTATCGCAGAGATCATGACAGACCTTAAGAAGGAATGTAATGAAGACATTGGATGTGGAGCATGCGGCTACAATTCATGCCGTGAATTTGCCGTCGCCATTGCGAAGGATCTTGCCATCCCCGAGATGTGCAACAACTATACCAACAGAAACCGCCAGGACTACATCCAGTCCTTAAAGATCAGCAATGAAAAGCTTGCTCAGGCCGAGAAAGCTCTACGCGATTCAGAACTGGTTGCCAGGAAAGAGAAGGAGACGGCAAGGGAAGCTTCGGAGATCATCACGGCGATGCTGCAGAAGCTCCCGTCGGGACTGGTGATCCTGGATGAAAAACTGAAGGTCCTGCAGGCGAATCAAAGCTTTATCACCATGCTGGGTGAAGAAGCCGCAGAAATCAATGAGGTTATTCCCGGACTGGCCGGGGCCGATCTCAAGACGCTGCTTCCTTATAATATCTACAATTTATTCTCATACGTCCTTTCCAACAATGAAAATATACAGAACCGCGACATCAACTTCCGGGCACAGTTGCTCAACCTTTCCGTATTTGTTATCCGCAAAGGCAAGATCGCCGGAGGAATCTTCAGAGATATGTACTCACCGGAAGTGAGAAAAGAAGAGGTTCTTAAACGCGTCTCCGAAGTCATCGACAAAAATCTGTCCCTTGTGCAACAAATTGGTTTTCTGCTTGGTGAAGGAGCTTCAGAAACAGAAAGGATGTTGCATTCCATCATTGATTTTTACAAGGATAAACCATTGAAGCGAAAAGGCTGATGCAGGATCATTTTCACATAGAAGTGCACTGCGCCCAGAAAAATTTTGGAGAAGAAAGGATATGCGGTGATGTTTTCCTAACTAAAAAAGTCCTCGAGGAAAACCGAACGATTATGGTATTGTCGGACGGCATGGGCCATGGCGTCAAGGCAAATATCCTGGCAACACTTACATCTACCATGTCGCTGAATTTTACTCTTGAGCACAAGGAACCGGAGAAGATTGCCGAGATCATCATGAATACCCTTCCTGAGTGTTCGGTGCGAAAAATGAATTACGCGACGTTTACCATCATTGACATCGAATCCGACGGGGAAGTGAGTATCCTGGAGTATGACAATCCGCAAACAGTCATTTTCAGAGGGAATCAGGTATTAGACCCGCACTGGAATTGCATCATCATGCAAAGTGATAAGAATGCCGGCAAGGAGATCAAGACCTGCCGCTTCAGACCACAAAAGGAAGACCGGATCATGGTTTGCTCCGACGGGATTTCCCAGGCCGGATTGGGTACCGACCAGTTTCCGTTTGGATGGGGTATCGCGAACGCCAGGGAATATGTCCTGAAACTGATTTCAAATAATGCAGATCTGTCGGCAAGGAGACTTGGAAACAAAGTAGTGACCATGGCCCATAAAATTGATGGTTACTTCAGTCGTGACGACAGCAGCTGTGCGATGATCTACTTCCGGGAACCGCGTAAACTCCTGGTATGTACAGGACCACCGTATGAGAAGGAAAAAGATCTTCTCCTGGCGAAGGCAGTGAAAGGGTTCAAAGGAAAGATCATTATTTCCGGGGCTACCACCGCCGATATAGTGGCACGTGAACTGGACCGGAAAATTGAAGACAGCCTGAACTTTGATGATCCTGACCTCCCTCCTGTATCGAGTATGGGAGGAATAGATCTTGTCACGGAAGGTATTCTGACACTGACGAAAGTGACCCGGATTCTCAAGGATTACAACAGCTCATACCCGCTTGGAAAAGGACCTGCCGACAGGATTGTCAGCATGTTCAGGGAGAGTGATGAGATCCATTTCATCATTGGGACCAGGATCAATATAGCACACCAGGATCCCAGCCTTCCGGTAGACCTTGAAATACGCAGAACTGTGGTTAAACGAATGGCAAAAATCCTGGAAGAAAAATTCCTCAAAACAGTGAGTATCGAATATATCTGATGTAAATCGGGGGCTTACCAGAGACTGTATCCGTATTGCCAGGAAATGGGTTCAAAACCATGTATCTTCATTCTCCAACGAAAGAGCAATCCAACACAAAAATAGTTGAAGAGCCTGCCTGGTCATTCGGGAATCCCTTTATATTTACTATTCGGGTTTCAGGATGGTTGCCATCCAGGATGCAGCCCATCCAGGCCATTTCTCAGCTGCCGGGTTCCCCGTCCTGAGCCCATACCCATGACCACCCACCGGCATCAGATGCAATTCAACCGAAACCTGTGCATCTCTCAATGCACCGGCAAATACAAGAGCACTGTTGGAATATTTATCATCGGTGGTGGCAAAAATAAATGTTGGAGGTGTGTCGGAAGTAACCTTTAGTTCGGGTGTCACCGACCGGTCTTTCCCCTGATCCAGGTAAGCAGGGTAAATCAGCACAGCAAAATCAGGCCGGCATGAAAGCTTATCCGCATTGTCAACCGGCGGATATGTTTGGTCACTGTACCTGGTCTCAGCTCTCGCTGACAGGCTTCCTCCCGCCGAAAATCCCAACACACCGATCTTTCCTGGTTCAACATTCCATTTGCCGGCATTTGCCCGTACGAGCCGGAGTGCACGTTGGACATCCTGAAGGGCACCTTCCTGCTTCCTCGGAACACGGTATTGTAATACAAATGCTGTATAACCCAACGAATTAAGCCAACTTGCTATTTCATACCCTTCAAGATCTATGGCCAGAATATTATATCCGCCTCCCGGACAGATTACGACCGCAGCTCCATTTCCTTTACCAGCCTTAGGATGGAAAACGACGATAGCTGGATCGGTAACACTGGAAATTCTTGCTACACCACCATTATCGTTGCCCGAAAATACCGCTGCACTTTTAGCCTCAGTTTCTCCCGGAACTGCGCCAGGCCAAAGATAAATTGTATCTGCACCCTGTGAAAAGACCTGGAGACTTGAAACCAAGCAAAGAAAAATGAATAATTTTGACTTCATAACCATTAGTTTTATACTTAGTGAGTAAACAAATATACATTCTTTTCGTGCTTTTACCCACGGATCAGCAGATAGAATGCATTAAATATCACTGATTTCCAGTTAAAAAAATTAACTATTGTTGTAAGGTAAGCTGCATCAAATATTAAAAAGATCTGATTGCAGGAAACCTTACATTTTGTTATCCTTGTGCCGGACAAGCAGTTACTTTTTCTTGATCAAAAAGGTTACCACCCTTCGTCGTTCAACGAGCACTGGCATTTTCTATTTTTAACATGTTTATTTTGATAGCGTGTGTGGTTTGTGGCCTGACAATATTGTTCTTATATACGTATATGCAGGGGTTCCCACCCCCCACCCACCACCCTTAATCCGCAAAAAGAACAAATCACAGCTACCCTCCGCCATGTTATAAAGCAGAGTGCAGAAATAAATTGGAAAGTCCAACAGGGTTCCCCCGTGCCCCCTGATTATCCCTTAATGTGGTTTAGCACGGAATATCAGCCAGCTCAAATGTGTTTTTTTCGGACATCACCGAAAATCACCATTATTGAACCACATAAGGCACATAAGAACACATAAGCTTGCGTGAACGCTTTTACCAGATAAGAAGTGAGAAAGTTAGATAATGAGAAGGTAAATCCCGTCCAGCCCAAACAGTTCGGTAATTTCCCACCTGTAGCCATGGGTTTACCCATGGTTTCGGAAAAGTTTCATCCGAACCAATCCCTACCGCGGAGCGGTAAAATTATAGTAGCCACGGTTACGCGCGTGGTGGAAATGACCCCCATCTCCCAAACCCCGGAGGGGTTTAATAAATGTTCCCAGGACCTGTCAATATCTAATCGCATAAAAATACGCCGTTCACGTACCCGGATTATGTAAGTAACTTTCCATTTTTACCGGATATTAATGATTAAATATATATCGACCGGCGTTGCAAAGCTTATCTGTGAATCCTTTAAATGTCAGGGAAATTCTCACAATCAGGCATATATATTGCAATCTAACTGTTTTTCTGAAAGAATAAAACGCACTATTCCTTTCAATCGGGAGGCTCAGAAGCGCAAATACATCAAAATCTGTAAATTATGCCCGGACGTGCTTTCAGAAGTTTTTTTTCAAAAACATTGTTTTAATTGTTTAAAATAGTCTAAATTTGAATCAGTTATATTTTTTAGTCTTATTTAATTTCTTTTTACTATGAATATTTATGTAGGAAATCTTAATTACAACATTACAGAAGATGTATTAAGAGAAGTTTTTGAAGAATTCGGTGAAGTTACCTCCGCCAAAATCATCACAGACAAGTATTCCGGAAGAAGCAAAGGTTTCGGATTTGTTGAAATGACTAATGACTCTGAAGGAAAGGATGCTATTGAAAACCTGAATGACAGAGACTTACAAGGAAGAAACATAAAGGTCAATGAAGCTCGTGAAAGAGCTGAAAGGCCGCCACGTAGGAACTTCAGATAGTACGTTCGTGACGTTATTTAAGGATAACCACAAGGGTTTATCCTGATTTCCCCTGAACCTAAAAACAAAAAAGCTGTTTTCCATAGGAAGGCAGCTTTTTTGTTTTATTTCAGCACATATCCTGAACCGGAGGATGAGTTATTTATTAAAAATTTTTCATCTTTACAGGATTTTTAAAGGGACACCTATATTTTATTGCAGGCGTCTTTTAAACCATGATGTGTCTTCAGGAAAATAATAATTTCAAATCAGTACATGCAGACGGAGAAGAAAGCAGGGAAGAAAGCCGATGCTAAGATAAATAGAAAACCGAATATTTTCAGTCTGGTTAAACCGTATAAGGGAATCATTCTACTTCTAATTTTCTTCACACTGGTAGGAAACGGGGTAAACCTCATCATCCCAAAACTGATCTCTCACGGTATCGATTCCTATTCAGGCGACCATCTGGTTTTTAAGAGTCTGATCATCCAATTTTTTTCCGCAGCTCTGGTCATTTTTATTTTCAGTTACCTTCAGTCTGTGGTTCAGACCTATGCATCGGAACGGGTAGCAAGGGATATCCGTTCACAACTCTCAGCCAAAATATCCCGTCAGAGCTACGCCTTTATTCTCAAAGAGAATCCCAATAAATTGCTTACCAACATGACCTCCGACATCGACTCCCTGAAGATGTTCGTTGCCAGGGCGATTGTTTCCATTGTCTCCTCTGTCTTCCTTATTTTGGGAACCAGTGCTCTACTCATCTCCATAAACTGGAGGCTTGCTTTGCCTGTTCTGGGTATCATTCCTTTGATCAGCATTACCTTTTACATCATGTTTACAAAGGTCAAAATCCTCTTCAAACGATCTCGAGAGGTCATCGACTGGCTGAATAAAGTCATTAACGAGAGCATCATGGGTTCAGCCATAATTCGGGTACTTAATTCACAGACCAGTGAATACGATAAATTTTTAGGTGCCAATACAGAAGCTAAAAATATAGGTCTTGGCATATTACGACTGTTTGCCGCGCTAATTCCGCTGATCATCTTCATATCGAACATGGCCATTCTAACGGTCCTGGCCCTGGGAGGTCATTTTGTTATATCAGGATCCATGACATTGGGTGAATATGCTGCCTTTAACAGTTACATAGCTCTGCTGATCTTCCCGATTTTGATCATCGGTTTCATGAGCAATGTCATCGCTCAGGCTTCAGCATCCTATACCAGGGTAAACCAGGTGCTTGAGTCACGAGAGGAAACCAGCGGCGGAGAACTTGACATTAGCCTTTCGGGAAAGATCAGCATTGAAAACATAGCCGTCAATTACGACGGAAGACCCGTCCTGAAGGATATTAGCTTTGAGGTCATGCCGGGAAGCCGTGTGGCAGTTGTCGGTCCGACAGCCGCTGGAAAAACACAGCTATTACACCTTCTAACCGGACTTATTAAATCGTCGGAGGGACGTATTCTGTTTGATGGTCAGGATATTGACAAGTTGAACAAAGAAGCTTTCCACCGTCAGATTGGATTTGTATTTCAGGATAGTGTAATGTTCAATCTTTCTTTGAAAGAAAATATCGCTTTCAATAAAGCCGTGACCGATGAATCCATTGAAATGGCCATTCAAACGGCGGAATTGAAAGATTTCATTGCGACACTTCCAGATGGACTGGATACAAAGGTGGCGGAAAGGGGAACCAGTCTGTCCGGAGGCCAAAAACAGCGCATTATGCTTGCACGTGCACTGGCACTGGATCCGAAAATTCTACTTCTCGATGATTTTACATCAAGGGTTGATAAACGTACCGAAAGAAAGATTCTTTGCAACGTCATGAATAACTATCCCTCGATGACCATTATCTCGGTAACACAAAGTATTTCATCCATAAAGGATTACGACCAGATCATTCTTCTTATGGAAGGGGAACTGGTCGCTAAAGGCACACATAAGGAATTGATCGTGAGTTGCCCGGAATATATACAGATCAGCAACTCACAAAGGAGTACCAGTTATTATGAATTATGATCTGAATAAGATACTGGAGCGGAAGGGGAAGAAAAAATCCACGTTTTCCTCGTTGAAAAGCCTTCTTTCCATGATGGTGGAAGAGAAACGTGCGCTTCTCTTTGCCTTTGCGGCTATGCTCATTAATTCGGTTATCAGCCTTTTCACACCCCTGATTATCGGATATACCATCGACCACTATATCCAGACAAAGCAATATCATGGTGTCATCCTTTTCTCGGGGATTCTCCTCGGTATGTACCTGGTAACCTTATTGACGGGCTACCTTCAGACAAAACTGATGGGAACGGTTGGCCAGAGGATGCTCTTCACACTTAGGAATTCAGTATTCAATAAGCTCCAGGAATTGCCGGTCGACTTCTTCAACCAGAACAAAGCCGGAGATCTTATCTCAAGAATAAATAATGACACGGATAAACTCAACCAGTTTTTTTCCCAGTCGCTGATGCAGTTCATGGGAAGTATTTTCATCATGATTGGTGCCGGCATCTTTCTGCTGTCCATAAACTTTCCCCTTGGCGCTGCAGCCCTGTCACCTGCGCTGCTTTTATTTTTATTTACACGATTGATATCACCCTGGGTCAAGCGGAAAAATGCAGAAAATCTGAAGTCTGTAGGCTTCCTTAGTGCAGAAATTCAGGAAAGCCTCAACAACTTCAGGGTTATCATTGCCTTTAACCGTCGTGATTATTTCAGGCAGCGATTTGAAGAAGCAAATCTTCAGAATTACACTACATCCATAAAAGCCGGGATTGCCAACTATGTTTTTATGCCCGTGTACACCTTTTTCTCACATATCGGACAACTCATCGTCCTGGCCTTCGGTATTTATTTAATCAGTACTGGGCATTTTACCGTAGGCTTTCTGATCAGTTTTCTGGCTTATATTAATAACTTTTATAATCCCCTGCGTCAGCTTGCTGCGCTCTGGGCCAATTTCCAGGTGGCACTGGCAGGTTGGGACCGGATTGCGAAGATCCTTGCCTTAAGATCGGATCTGACTGAATTCCCCGAAAAGAGGCATGACACCGACCATGCACTTCTGACTTTCGAGAATGTTTCCTTCCGTTACCCCAACGGTAAACAAGTGCTTCATCGCATCAATTTCAGGCTGGATAAGGGAAAGACCTATGCATTTGTCGGACCAACGGGAGGAGGCAAAACCACAACAGCTTCGTTGATGGCCAGACTCTATGATCCGACCGTAGGCACGATCTATTTAAACGGTCGGGATCTGAGGAGTTATGCCGCTCAGGAAAGATCCGGCAAAATTGGCTTTATCCTGCAGGATCCTTTCCTGTTCACCGGGAATGTCAGAGACAACATCCTGTATGGGAACGAATTTTATAAGGAACATACTAACGGAGAATTGACAAAAGTGCTGAAAGAAACCGGCCTTGAAACATTACTCCAACGGTTCGACAAGGGCCTTGAAACCGATGTCGCAACTACGGGCGACAGCATCAGTCTCGGGCAGAAACAATTGATTGCATTTATGCGGGCTGTGCTGCGTAAACCTGAGGTACTAATCCTTGATGAAGCCTCTGCTAATATCGATACGGTAACGGAAAAATTACTTGATAATATTCTTGACAATCTCCCGGGTTCGACTACAAAGGTTATCATCGCACACAGGCTGAATACCATCGAGAATGCGGATGAAATCTACTTTGTAAATTCAGGGAAAGTAACCCGGGCAGGATCGCTTGACGAGGCCGTCAACCTGTTACTCAGCGGCAAACGGGAAAGCTGAACCTCAACAGGATAGATCACCCTGCAGATCATGAATCTGGTGTAAAAACAAGTCTTGTGCTACCGGGTAACCTGATGATAATTTTGACATTGTATGAAAAAGCCGGACACAAATTATTGTCCGGCTCTTCTAACCCTAAATAAAAGAAAAATAAAAAAAATGCTATGCTTCTAAATAGCCTTTAAGAATATCCCTGACACCGTCAGGTGAAACCCTGCCAAATGTTTTTTCACCGACCTGAACTACAGGTGCCAGTCCACAGGCTCCTACACATCTCAGGCAGCTGAGTGAGAATTTGCCGTCCTCGGTTGTCTCACCTACTTCTATCCCAAGTTGCTTCTTGAATTCAGCGAGGACATTCTCGGCACCTCTGACATAACATGCCGTGCCGGTGCAGATCGATACCGGAAATTTACCCTTAGGAATCATTGAGAAAAAGGAATAGAAGGTCACCACACCATAGACCTTTGCAACGGAAATCTTAAGCTCGGTGGCAACGATCTCCTGAATTTCCGCAGGAAGATAACCGAATTCACCCTGGCATTTATGCAGGACATTGATAAGTTCACCCGGTTCATGATTAAAGGAAGTGCAGATTTCCTTTATCTTGTCAACCTGGTCTTTTCTGAGTTCTATTTTAACACTGGACATCTTATTTCTTTTTATTTGTTAACAATGGACACCTGTTCAGATTTCGAAAATATTTTTACTCTTATCGAAATAATGGGTATGTAACAGGTGATGAGCCTTCTCACTCATTGGCTGGCCAAGGAATTCCTCATACAGCTTTTTGATGTAGGGATTCTCATGTGATTTCCTGATGGTTTTACCGGCATCTTCGGCATAAATAGCCTTTGCCCTGGCTTTCAGAATGGATGAATCACCATGGTGAAGCGGCTGACCGCCTCCCCCGATACAACCCCCAGGGCAGGCCATAATTTCGATGGCATGAAATTCGGATCTTCCGCTCCTGATATCTTCAAGGAGCCGCCTTGCATTGCCCAGTCCGTGGGCTATTCCAATCTTCAATTCAAATCCGTCCATATCGATACTTGCTTTCCGTATACCTTCGAGGCCGCGCAATTCTTCAAAATCAAGCTTCGGCAATGATTTACCTGTATATAATTCATACGCTGTACGGGTAGCTGCTTCGATTACCCCGCCGGTAGTGCCAAAAATAACCGCTGCGCCGGAGGATTCACCGAGGGGTTTATCGAAATCACTGTCGGCCAGGCCACGGAAATTAATGTTTGCTTCCTTGATCAGGAAAGCCAGCTCCCTGGTCGAGATGGAATAGTCGACATCCGGGTTTCCATCCACCTTGAATTCATCCCTCTGGCATTCGTATTTTTTGGCCAGACAGGGCATGATCGAGACCACGACAAGATCCTCGCGTTTCACGCCAATTTTTTCAGCAAAATAAGATTTTGCGACAGAGCCGAACATTTGCTGGGGTGAACGTGCCGTTGAAGGGATATCTTTCATATCCGGGAACTGATGTTCGAAAAAGTTCACCCATGCAGGACAACAGGATGTCAGTATCGGAAGCTTCACACTTTTGTCGCCATCCAGAAAACGGGTAAGGCGGTCAAGCATTTCAGTTCCTTCTTCCATAATGGTAAGGTCTGCAGCGAAGTCGGTATCAAAAACATAATTGAAACCCAGGTCACGGAGTGCGCTCACCATCTTACCAGTCACCAGGGTGCCGGGTTCAAGTCCAAATTCTTCACCCAGTGCTGCCCTAACTGCCGGAGCAGTCTGAACAATCACGGTTTTGGAAGGATCGCTGAGAGCGACAATCACCTTATTGGTATGATCCACTTCGGTGAGAGCACCGGTCGGGCACACAGCCACACATTGTCCGCAATAGGTACAGGGTGAATGCTCCAGGTTCATTTCGAAGGCCGGGGCTACCACTGCCATAAATCCGCGATTGACGGCACTCAGGGCGCCTACGGTCTGGAATTCATTACACATGGTCTCGCATCGCCGGCACATGATGCATTTATCCATCTCCCTGATGATTGAGGGTGAAGTATCGGTCCGGTACACAGACATTTCCGCAAACTCCTGTCCGGGAATTTTTCTGACACCAAGGCGCACCGACATATCCTGAAGTTCGCATTTTCCTGATTTCGCACATGTCAGGCAGTCTTTCGGGTGATCGGAAAGGATCAGCTCCAGGACCGTCCGTCGGGCATTCATGACCCGTACCGAAGAGGTCCTGATGACCATGCCATCTGAGACATCCGTTGAACAGGAAGGAGCCAGGTTTTTTCTGCCTTCTACTTCGACAGAACAGATACGGCAGCCGCCCGGCTTATTTTCGATATGAAGATCCTTCAGGTCCATATAGCAAAGGATTGGGATATCAATCCCGATCGTTTTTGCTGCTTTGTATATTGTCGTTCCTTTCGGAACCTGAACGTTTTTACCGTCTATTGTCAAATTTATAAGATCCATCTTGTCTTGCTTGTTTTAAATGATTTCAACTGCATCGAATTTGCATTTCTCAAGGCAGGCACCGCATTTGATACAAATCGAGTTGTTGATATAATGCATTTGCTTCCGCTCTCCGGTTATTGCACCTACCGGGCAGGCCCTGGCACATGCTGTACATCCCACACAGTTATCCTCCCTTATGTGATAGTCCATGAGCGCTTTACATGCACCGGCCGGACATTTTCCGTCAACGACATGAGCCATATACTCATTCATGAAATACTTCAAGGTCGACAGTACCGGATTTGGTGACGACTGTCCGAGTCCGCAAAGCGACGTATCCTTAATGACATAGCTAAGATTTTTTAACCGGTCCAGGTCTTCTTCAATACCCTTTCCTTCTGTGATCCGCACCAGAAGTTCATGAAGGCGTTTATTCCCGATACGGCAGGGTGCGCATTTTCCGCAGGATTCCTCAACTGTGAAATCGAGAAAATAACGCGCGATTGAGACCATACAGTCGTCCTCATCCATCACAATCATACCGCCCGAGCCCATCATTGATCCAGCGGCCACAAGATTTTCATAGTCAATGGGCGTATCCAGATGCAGTTCAGTTAAACAACCACCCGAAGGTCCGCCGGTTTGAACGGCTTTGAATTTCTTTCCGTTCTTTATACCGCCGCCGATTTCAAAAATCACTTCCCGCAGGGTCGTTCCCATGGGCACTTCGATCAAGCCGACGTTATTGATTTTACCAGCCAGGGCAAAGACTTTGGTGCCTTTGGATTTCTCCGTACCGATGGATGAAAACCATTGGGCACCTTTAAGCAGTACTACCGGCACATTGGCGAAGGTTTCGACGTTGTTCACGTTGGAAGGTTTCCCCAGGTATCCTTCCACGGAAGGGAAAGGAGGTTTTAAAGTTGGTTCACCGCGTCCTCCTTCCATAGAATGTATAAGGGCTGTCTCCTCACCGCAAACAAATGCACCTGCACCGTATTTAAGTCTTATGTCAAAGCTGAAATCCGTGCCGAAGATGTTCTCTCCGAGGAAGCCGTATTCACGGGCCTGATCAATGGCGATCTTTAAACGCTTGATGGCGAGCGGGTATTCAGCCCTGATGTAAATAAGACCCGAATCTGCACCGATGCAGTAGCCGCAAATGGCCATGGCTTCCAGAACACTGTGCGGGTCACCCTCAAGGATCGACCTGTCCATAAAGGCACCAGGGTCGCCTTCATCGGCGTTACATACCACATATTTTTTGTCTGACTCGGATTTACTGGTGATCTCCCATTTCAGACCAGTAGGGAAACCTGCGCCGCCTCTGCCTCTAAGACCTGAATCCTTAATTTCCCCGATTACTTCTGTAGGGCTCATTTCTGTAAGTACCTTGCCCAAAGCCAGATATCCGTCCCTGGCGATGTATTCGTCCATATTTTCGGGATTGATAAAACCGCAGTTTCTCAGGGCAATACGGATTTGTTTTTTATAAAATCCCATATGCTTTGAATCGGAAATGCTCTCTTGCTTAACCGGATCCTTATACAGGAGCTTTTCCACTTTGCGGCCTTTGATAATATGCTCTTCCACGATGGATTTAGCATCCTCCGGCTTCACCTGAACGTAGAATGTATTGTCGGGCATCACCTTAACGATGGGTCCCTTTTCACAGAAACCGAAACAACCGGTCATGATCACCTGCACAGTATCCTCAAGTCCCTGTGCAAGAAGTTCATTTCTCAGATTTTCAACAATCGCATCACTTGCTGAAGCCCTGCAGCCTGTACCGCCGCAGACAAGAAGATGCATACTGAATTTTGACATAATATATCCTCCTTATTCTTTTGAATCGATTGTTTCGTAGTTTACAGGGATGATCCCATCGATGAGTTCTTCCGTTTTAATATATTTCTCAATAATCTCGTCGGCTTTCTGCTCATCTACAAAACCGAAAACAATCGGATCATGACCGGGGAGCGTAACCTCAACCGTAGGCTCAGCATAGCAATATCCCATGCAACCGGTCTGGATCACAATACCGTCAATATTTCTGCGTTCAAGCTGTTCGGCAAAGAATTCCATTATCTGCTTTGCTCCGGAGGCTATGCCACAGGTTGCCATGGCCACTTTGACCTGCACGCGGCTTTCCGGGTCATCCGCTTTTTCCCGGATGATCAATCCCTGTTGCATCAAATCCCGTATCTTTTTAAGATCTGCGAGTGTTTTAACTTTCGTCATCTATATGTTTATTTTGGTATTAGACATTATTTCATGTTTACGCCGGAGATCGGCTTTTATCGTGGTTTATGAACACGTTTCAAGCAGGTCAATATGACCCGACGACCCCGGTTGCTGAAATTTCCCCGAGGTTATTTCGTATCATTTCACTTACATTTCTAAGCAAAGTCTGATTATTCAGATTATTTATCCCCAGATATGTTTTCATCTCCTGGGTAGAAAGACTGTATTCCCCGCAATCCGTCCTGTAATTAAAGATGATGTCAACACTATCAATACGGAAGAGAACACTTAATGTTCCGGGAAGGTCACCCATCGGCTGTCGGTCGATATGATTCCTTATGAACCAGGCCCTTGTTTCCGTTCCTTTTCCGTGTTCCGACACAATCTCCAATCCGCCACCGGAAGCCTCTGCCTGTTGTTTGAGCAATGGAATGCCCAGGCCTACATGCCTGGTTATCCGGCTGGTTACAAACGGGTCGGTGACGCTTCCTTTTATTTCTTCCGGTATACCCGGACCATCGTCCCTGACCGAAACTGAAATCGTGTTTTCTCTTTCACTGTCACAGATTGTGATCCAGATATGTCTGCTCCCGGCTTCCACCGAATTCCCGGCAATATCCAGAATATTCAGCGCAATTTCTTTCATGGTACCATGACCTCCCTGCCGTTTAACTTCCGGAATGCATCCCTGATCTCTCCGAAACTCCTTTCCTTCATTCTCAACCTGGTATGAACGATTCCTATATCGGGAAGATAGTGCGCATCCGATGACGTGATAACTGTATATTTCCTGAACTCCGGATGCTCCTGAAGGTAGTCGTCAACCTTACTTCTTCTGGAGATTTCAATGGCGTCGGGCTTCAGGCCCTCAGGCATGAATCCGAGCTGGCTCATAATACTGTTTTTTGCCCGGTCAATATGAGCCGGGATGAACAGGCCGTTCAGGTCATGTACCATCTGTTCTGTTTCCTCAAGCGTTCTGTTTATTGCATTGAACAACAGACGCTCTTCCTCAAAAACTATCCGCTCTTCCCGGTCGAGTTCAACCTGGTACCCGAATTTTACGGGGTCGTTTTTCGTCAACGGCAGGTACCGGTCCATGAACTTCTGAAATTCCTCAGTAATCTCAAGACTTTCAAAGAACGCCAGGCAATGTACTTCCTCTGAAGTATTTATTTCTACCCCCGGCAGCACAAATATTCCGTTCTCTTTTCCCAGTTCTGTCATCAGCCTGGCATGACGGGTTGTATTATGGTCACTAACCCCGATAATATCGAGACCTTTACGAATTGCCTCCCTGATAATGGCTGTAGGGCTCATCTCAAGGTCTCCACAGGGAGAAAGAACTGTATGGATATGCAGGTCTGTACGGTATTCGTTCATCGATGCTTCAAAATTTCATACAATCGGCCGGAGATATCAAAGGTGTCGTCATCGGTGCCAAGCAGGGGTATGTTCTCCTCCTCGCTTTTCTGCAGCGTATCACTGCCCGGTGTCAGCCCTTTCACCAATATGACGGCAGCCAGATCTTTCAGAGAAGCGACCGCAAGTACGTTTTTATGTGTCTGAAGGGTAATCCAGACATTCCCTTTCTCGGCATTTCCGACCACATCACTTAGCAGATCTGAGACGTACGCGCCGGTAATAACGTTCTGAAGTCCTCCGCTTCCGGAGTATACTTTCAGTCCAAGAGAATCAATCAATTCAGCTATTTTCATCTTCTGCGCCTGTTTTACTGCAATCCTTGTCAAGCCTGTTTTCACCCCATATTTTACCGGTGATTTTCAGCGCATGTTCAAGGCTCAGTGTTTTGGTTTTAAGCATCATTTGCTGCATAAAAATACAACTGGAAACCTGTGCGCCACCCTGTACAATATCCTCAGCCAGTGACTGGCAGTTCGGCGCGCCGCAGGCCCCACAGTCGAAAGCAGGCAGGTAACACATCAAACGTCTTTTTCTTTCCATTTTTGCCAGTGCCTTCGAGATATCAGTGTCAAGGTGTTCAACCGGTCTCGGTTTAATTTCGCCAAGGCGCAGATCATCGGGACCAAGCATGTTCCAGTCAGGTGAAAGGACGGCATCTTTGTATCCTTCGGCTCTTTTAGCGAGGCGTTCCACTGTTAGAAAACGATTCCCGCTGATCAGGATGCCACCTGCACAGCTTTCATCACAGGCACGAAGTTCAAGAAAGTCTATATCTTCTGCCTCTTCATTTTCAAGTTTTTCAAGAAATTCACTGACGTTATGTATGCCGTCGATGGCCAGAGCCCTGCCACTGACAGCCTTCGATTCACCACGCGTGAGGCACCAGAGAATGCCTTCAGAACTAAGCATTCCGGTTTCCATTATATTCGGGCCAATCTCAGGGATTTTCCTAAGGATCTGCAGGATACGGTTATACATGAATTTCATGTTAATCACTCCGTCTACGGGTGACTTTTCTTCACCAACCGGACTTTTTACCGCTGCTATCTTGGCTGCGCAGGGTGTGATATAGAATATACCTATCTCGTTGTCATTATACCCCGCGTTTATTAGCTTTCTGCGGTAATACTGGGCTGAAATATCTATAGGAGGCTTTACCCCTTTAATATGTCGGATTAGGGAAGGGAACCTGACCTGGATAAGACGAATCACAGCAGGGCAGAATGATGAAATCATAGGTTTTCCCTTATCAGCCTCCGTAGCTTTGTTGTATGTATGCAATATATAGCCGATAGTACTCTCCACTTCGTAAACATGGGTAAAACCCAGCTCGGTGAGTGCCGCGTAAATGCTTCCTGCTGGTATTTTTTCAGGAAACTGCCCGATCAGTACGCTGGGCACCAATACAACCCTGGCTTTGTATTCAAAGATCGTTTCAAAATCATCCTGTTCGACAATGATGGCGTTGACCGGACAAGCCTTGTAACATTCACCACAATCAATGCAACGGTCAGGACTGATAACGGCCAGACCGTTCTTTACCCTCACGGCTTCTGTGGGGCATACAGTCATGCAGTGCGTGCATCCGATGCACACATCCTCCAACACTTTAAGAGCATGATGGAAATGTCGTATTTCAGCTCTTTCTTGCATTTGACCTAAAATAATTAATAAGTTCAACCCGGGTGCCCTCTCCCGGGATAGAATGAATGATCATTTCATCCGTGTTTTTCTTCATGTTAGGCAAACCCATTCCTGCTCCAAATCCCATTTCGCGTACCTGTGGTCCCGCCGTTGAATAACCCTCCTGCATTGCCAGATCGATGTCAGAAATTCCAGGACCCGAATCCTCAAGGATGATTGTGATCCTTTCGCTGTCAATGCCTACTTCAATTACCCCGTTCCATGCATGTGCCACAATATTTACCTCGCCTTCGTATAATGCTACAACGATCCGTTTTGAAAGCAGTGGCTCTATATTCAGCTGTTTCAATACTTTTTTTACCGCGCTTGCCGCATTGCCTGCGTTGACAAAATCGCCGCCGGCTATTTTGAACTTCATCTGCATCTTGTCAATATACGGGATGAATACCGGCCTTGTATAGCTCCCCGGCTATTTTGAACAATGAAAACCGGCACTCCAGCACCACAATGTCATTCTCAAAAGCTAATATTCTCATCTCAGGGCTGACCTTCTTATTCCTTCCGATGATGATCGTACTGATGTCGGCCATTTCAGCTGTACGCACGGCTTGCAGATTTGACAATCCTGTTATCAGTACGATATTCTCCCTGTCAAGAGTAAGCACATCACTCATCAGATCGGATGCGAAAGCATATTCCACATACTGTTCAAGGCGATTGTCACCGGTTATTACCTGTGCACCCAGAACTTCTGCAATATCTTTGATTTTCATCACGTTGACCTGATATTATTTTGATTGTTATAATAATAACATTCGATTGTCGGATGTTCTCAATTAATTTGACGTCACAAAGATACTTTTATATTGGGTATCTAAATAACATTGTTATTGTTATAACACTAATACATATTTAATCTAAATTAATACGTTACGACAACTCTACTAATATATAAATAGCTATATATCTGGTATTTAATTGGTATTGTGGGTGCTTGTATGAAGGTGGTCAGCATACTACAGTCACCGGGACTCCGTGATACTTCCTATCCTGAGATTCCGGCAATAGTAATTCAAAAGTACAACGCATCAGGTCGGAGACACGATGTTGTCGAATCTGTACCGCTCTGCTCCTTTCGGTATGAAGTAAAAAGGTTCAGTAATGAACGTCGTCTGAATAATTCAATTCGGGTAAAAAAAGTAGTCTTATACCGAGCGATTTTCACCGTTGTGATATACCTTTGCCAGGTTAAAAAAAGATATTGGGCAGACGGCTTATAAATATTAATGGCGTATTGCACATTTTAGGTATGCTGATCATGCTTGAGGGTCTCTTCATGAGTTCAGCACTGTTTGTAACTCTGATTTACGGAGAGCGCGACCAGCTATCATTCATCATCTCCGTACTCTCCGCGACCCTTACCGGATTTGTTACCTGGATACTAACACGCAGCAGGCTTGAACAACACTATGGATTACGTGATTCCTTTCTCATTGTAACCCTGGGATGGTTAATGATCTCCCTGTTTGGCACGGAACCTTACCTAATTAGCGGGAGTATCCCCCGTTTTGTAGATGCATTTTTCGAATCCGTTTCCGGTTTCACTACAACAGGTTCCTCCATTCTGACAGATATTGAAGTATTGCCGCATGGCATCCTGTTTTGGCGAAGCATGACTCACTGGATTGGAGGTATGGGTATAATTGTGCTGGCTGTAGCCGTTCTGCCCTTCCTCAGGATCGAGGGCGTTTTTCTTTTCAATAATGAGGCTTCATCCATTCTCCAGGATAAACTGCACCCCAGAATTACCTCGGTAGCCAAAAGACTTTGGATCATATACCTGATTATGACATTTTCGGAAACTCTCCTGCTCTGGCTTGGTGATATGAACTTTTTTGATGCCCTCTGCCACTCATTCGCAACTGTGGCTACCGGAGGTTTTTCAACGAAAAACACCAGTATCGCCGGTTTCTCGGCTTATGCCCAGTATATCATTATTTTCTTCATGATATTATCAGGCATGAACTTCACGCTTCATTACTTCATAATCAGAGGACAATTTCAAAAAGTAAAACAGAATGAGGAACTGAAGTTTTACCTGGGAATTATTATCGCAGTAAGTCTTATCATCTGTGTACAACTCATCAATAATCTCAATTTACCTTTCGAGGAATCGTTTCGGCGTTCACTCTTCCAGGTTTCGTCGGTGATGACAGCAACGGGTTTTGCTACCGACGATTACCTTAAATGGCCTCAGATTTCCTGGATACTGGTATTTCTGCTCATGTTCGTTGGCGCCAGTTCGGGCAGTACAGGGGGAGGGATCAAGGTCATCCGGCATGTTTTTTTGTTCAAGCGTATCAGGACCTCACTACGAAATCATATTTATCCGAATGCGGTCTTCCCGCTTAAGATTAATGGCAAACTCGTGGATGAACGAACTGTTCATAATGTAATGACCTTTATATACCTGTATTTCATCACATTCATCATCGGTACAACGCTGATGACAGCCCTGGGTCTTGATGTTCACACTGCCATTGGAGCCGTCATCACTACAATGGGTGGTATCGGTCCCGGAATAGGACGGGTTGGACCAGCCGGTAATTTCGCCTTTATCCCCGATGCAGGGAAGTACCTGCTCGACCTGCTGATGCTCCTCGGCCGGCTTGAACTATTTACAGTTCTGGTACTCTTTACACCAGGGTTCTGGCGAGAGTAAATTCCTGGCAGTTTCCAGAACCCTCCTAACAGGCAACACGGCCGGCAGGATCACCCTTGATCAAAATAAATACGCTTCGTCTCCACAAAATTGAGATTTATCAAGAAATTGTATCCGTTCATAAAATGATTTTTTCACCCCGATCCAATTCTCTTGCCTGCGAAACAATTTGTCCTATTTTTGAAGCATTCCTTAAATAGGATGTTTAACCTAATGATTAAAAACCGACTACTCATACTTTTCTCAGGAATACTGCTGTATACCTCCCTGTCAGGTTGCAAAAAGCAGGATGCTGACGCGGGTCCGGAGCCAAATCCATTCAGTATTGATATGGCCTGGAACGGATTTGTGTTCGACACAACCCGGTATCACACCCCAAGGGCTTATCTTGAAAACTGGGGAGAGAACCTGGACAGCCTGAGCGCCGATTATGATATCAAGTTTACCGACGGAACGTATGACGCCATGCTTCATGATGTTAGTGATTACTCAATTCTTGTATATTTCGATGCCAATTCGCCTTCGTTGAATGAGCTTAGTGATGGCCTCTATACGGTAGAAAATACACCGGTACGAAAGCCGGGGAATATCGTCGAAGCGTGGGTGGAAATCTCGAATGAAGGGAAAATATACAAATTCAAGGTTACGGAAGGAACGGTATCTGTCCGAAGAGAAAGTGGCAACGTCCTCATTGCATATGATGCCGTACTTGATAACACGCACCACGTGAAGGGACAATATACCGGGGAGATCGTTCCAATACTCCAGGTACTCGAAAAATAAATCATCCTACCGGTATATATTTATTCCAGACTGTATTCATCACCCGCTCTGGGAAGTCCACTATCAATAATTAAACCCTCACTCAATATCTGTTTCTTCACCCATTCCGCCAGTTCCGGGTACGACAGCCTTTTTCTGTCGTGGTATTTCTCATCCTCTCCCCCACTATAATGCACACAAAGTAAATGTGCTGCACCGATTCTGGCTGAAAATTCCACAGCGGAAGCCGGTACAGTTTGGGCATCAAATTCCTCTCTGATCTCCTCAAAATAGCACTTACTTACCTCAGATATCTCATCAAATAAATGAGGGGCCAGGATCCTATCGATCTTAAGACCATCTGTCAATTCTTTTAATCCGGACCGATTGCCGGAAATACCGGGTAGTTCCGATGTGATGCTCCAGTGGTTTGAACGGGGATACGGGTATCGGTTGTTCGCATCGGTTACAAGGTAGTCTGTGCCCTTAAGCTTTTCGACATCCTTCTCCCGGAGCAGCGGAATCAAAATGTCACCGGTGATCAAAACTTTTCTGCCATTCAGAAGTTTGAATAGCATCATCATTGCACCGTGTGCACTATCTCCGTGATAAAGCGGAAATCCAGTCAGGCTGATCTTTCCATCAGGTAATAGCTTCACCGTTTGTCCGGGCTTAAGCTCATGGTGTTCAATCGTATGTTTGAGTTGAGGAAATGAGACGGTAATCTGACGGTAGCATGGCCCGGAGCAAAAAACGGGCAAGGATTTTTTCGTCTCATGCTTTTCATAATAACTTCTCGAAATCCAGTCGAGTGAGGCAGTATGATCAAGGTGGGGATGTGTGATCACAACCACATCCGGAATCCGGTTCCTTGTCGTAAGAATTTCCTGGACAACTCCCTGACCGGCATCGATAAGGATTTCGCTTAGAATGTTTCCACCCATATCCTTTTCAAGTATTGAAAACGATGCGTTAGTTAGTTCCCGGAAAGCATGACGGTCGTAAAACGGATGCTCTTCTTCGAGCAGGACCGGCCAGGCATTGCCGGAGCCGTTGATCTTTAAGTAAAAGCCGGACATAGTATTTGTCTGTTGTATTTACCGGTATGACATTAAAATGTGGTATTGAGCCGGGTTGCCTGCCGGGTTCAGGAATGTCTGCTATGCCGGGAAATCAGTCGATGTTGTCTGCAGTCATCAGGACGTTCTGGAAATCAGGGCATCCGCAAATTCATCAAGGACATGATACAACTTATTGACGGGGAGACCCATGACATTATAAAACGATCCGTGTATCTCCTCTATACCGATATAGCCTATCCATTCCTGTATACCATAACCACCGGCTTTATCATAAGGTTTAAAACAATCAATGTAGTATTCAAGTTCCTCCTGGCTGATGGCATCAAATCTCACCTCACTGTGCGTGCAAAATGATCGTTTGAGATCTTTACTTCTGACTGTGACCCCTGTAATCACTTCATGGGAATTCCCTTGCAACCGACCGAGAATATTTAATGCATCTGCTCTGTCCACAGGTTTGTGTATCACTTCCTCTTCAAACCAAACAATGGTATCAGCGGTAAGGAGAATATCCTTTTCTGACAATTCTTCAGAATAAGTGTCCGATTTTAGTTCGGCCAGCCAGACGGGGATTTGAAATTTATCCAGGCCTGCAGGCCAGGTTTCATCAACATCATGAAGATCTGAGATCTCAAAAGTCAGACCCAGTTGAGTCAGTAGATGCTTCCGTCTCGGAGATTTTGAGGCCAGGATGATCCTGAATCCTTTGAGTTTTTCCAACAACATCGACAGTAAATCAGGTTAATTGGTTTAAAACGATATACCTTACGAGAAAGGCATACATGATACCAGCCAGCATGATCAGCTTGGTCAGCTGACTGGCATTATGGAAATCCTTTTTATCCTTTGCCCGGACAATCTTCCGAATGAGAAACAGTGAGGGCACAATAATCAGGAAAAGAAAGTACCCTGCGGAGAGGTAGTCCAATTCCGGTCCGCTGAAAAAAATATAGGTAAGAATTATCCAGGTCAGTGTTGCAATCATAATAAAGATGAGGAGAACAAGGATAAGTTTGGTATTCCTTATCCCGATCTGGATTGGAAGGGTATTCATCCCATAGGCACTGTCACCTTCAAAATCCTCCGAATCTTTTATAATCTCTCTTATTAGTGTTGTGAGCAAGGCAAAAAATGAAAATCCTGCAATCCAGTTAAAAATATAATTAAAGCTGGCATGATGGCTGATCATGATCTGTCCGTACTCACGGTTCAGCAGTGGAATTTCAAAAAGTACCACAAGAAGAGGTACTGCTGCCGTCAGAAAAGCCACCATCAGGTTACCAATCAGGAACTGTCGTTTATAGTTAGTGGAATAAAACCAGAGCAAACCGGCGGCAATCAGAAAAATCAGTGCCAAACCGGGGACCCGGATGTAGAATGAAAGGAAGATGCCCAAACCGACACCGACTATATTAAGGATGGCATGAAGCAGGATAGCAATTCTCCTCGGTATCTCCCTGTCGATGACTACCCTTGAAGGTTTATTCAAACGATCGGTACGCGTATCGAAATAATCGTTGATAATATATCCTGCGGCAGCAATAAAAACCGTGGAAAGAACAAGAATCAGAAAATAAAACCAGTTCAGGGCCAGGCTGAAGTTATTCATCTCCAGGAAGGGACTGATAATGCACCAGCGCATAATGTATTGCGTTGCTGCAATGATCAGCAGGTTTTCTATCCTTAAAAGTTTGAATACAGCTCTGAGCACCGATCGGAGATTTACGTGAAAGATACTAATTTTATTATCACCGCTTACCAGCGAAAGGAATCTTCATCCATCCATTTTCCATGAAGTCGCATAACTTGTTCGATAATATCCCTGACGCAGCCTTCACCTCCGGGACGGTCGGAGATGTAACGCGACACTGCCTTTATTTCCTCCACAGCATCGCTGGGACAAGTTGGGAAACCCACCTGCTTCATCACCGGGTAATCAGGTAGGTCGTCGCCCATATAGAGCACATTTTCAGGAACAAGATTGTACTTTGCCGTAAAGTGTTCAAAGTCCTGGATCTTATGAAATGAACCCAGATAAATATCTTTGACGCCAAGACGTTTAAACCGTTCCCTCACCGATTCAGAATTTCCACCGGTAATTATAGCGATAGGATATCCTTTTCTGATGGCATACTGAGTGGCAAAGCCGTCTTTGATATTCATACTTCGCATCAGGTCACCGGAAGGATGTAACAGGATTTTACTTGAAGAGTAGACGCCGTCGACATCAAAGACGAATGCTTTTACTTTTTGCAAATCTTCTTTAAAATTATTCATTCCCTGTTGTTTTCCGGTGGAGATCAATGATATTCTGACTTACAAAAGTATATATTTTTTGGTATTCCGGATGGTCTTTAAGCGCATTAACGTGTTTTTGAATAATTTTCAGGTCTCCACGGGAAGCAGGACCTGTCTGCAGTGCAATCGGAGAACCGGATGAAAGCTTGCTGAATGTTTCATCGATAAGTGGTCTGAGGACATCGAACGAGAAGTTATGTTCTTCCATCAGATCACCCGCGATCACCAACAAATGGTTTGTGAAATTACAGGCGAAAACTGCGGCGATATGGATCCATTTCAGATCGGCCGATTTAATCTCATTCACATTATCAGAGACTGCAGCAGCGATCTTATTCATCCATATTAGTGATTCATGGTTTGAAGCGTCCAGAAATACCGGTACCTTATGAAAATCCAGCGAGCGGTTCATGGAAAAGGTCTGAAGAGGATAAAAAACGCCGTAGTTGTCAAACTTATGACCGAACACCTCCATTCCCGCGCTACCTGAAGTATGAAAAATCAACCGATGCGTTGCACCCAGGCTTTCTAAAACGCCAGGGATAGCATCATCGTTCACCGAAATTATTATGAATTCGGCGTCGGGATTCATCTGTTCGATATCAGTGGTATAGTCGCATCCGAGGCGTACAGCGAGCTCGTGCGCATGGGTGAGGCTTTTACTGATGACCTGTCGCGGTGTAAATCCGGCGGACATCAAAGCCCCGGAAAGGTGAAAGGCCACATTCCCTGCACCAATGATTACAAACGACTGTTGATGATCCATGATCATAACATAACGGGAAAGTTTCCGGAGAGAAGAAAAAATCAGACTGTTCTGCCCTGTTCCTTTATTTTCAGGAGGTAATCACACATCTCATAATTTTCCATTTCCTGATAATGCTTCAGCAATTCACTAAAAAATCTGGGATTATTAAACTGGGGATGTGTGGGGCCAAAGGTCATCTGTCCGGTGACAGTTTTATTGAAGTAGGGCATCCGTTCATTTTCATCAGATTCTTCCTTTTTCACGTCGTCAGATTCTTCTTCGGTAAACAGATGGGTATATTTTTCCATGAATTCTGAAATACGTAGCTGCATATTTATGAAATCGTCATTCTCATCCAGGAGTTCCTTGTTGAGGGCGTATTTATAATCAAGCTCCCGGTGACGTTCTTTATATGAAGGATCGTTCAGCATCCGGTTTATCTCTTCCTGGTTATACTGAATCTCCTTGTTATTCTCTTTCACATGATCCTTGAGGATCCTTAATATTATATTCACCAGCTTTTCCATCTAAATTCAGATTACGGTATCTGATGATCAAAATTCATACCACAAAATAGATAATAATATTCCGTGCTATCAAATAGTACAGGTTAAAATTATGTTAAAAGGAATAAAAAAACACGCAATTGGAAAGAATTATTTTCCTCAATTGCGTGTCGTCCAATATGCTTATGTTCCTCAGTATTTGTATATACCGAGATCTTTAGGTTCCGATTTGCGTATATAATATGCTCGCTCTGCATTCTGTGAAACGGCAGTTTTAATAAACATCTCCGCCGAATTCATATAATCCTCATCCTTGGTGGTGTCATTGAGTAACAAGTAGCCCATGACAATATTTCCGGCCATCTCGACGAGTCTTCGGGCATGAAAATCAAGATATTCATTGTCTTCCTTATCATCCACACATTTGAAAACTTCTTCGTACTCACCCGTCATCTCAATAAGGATTTTCTTAAGGTATTCGAGCTCAGGAGCAATTTTAACTTCTTCGAATTCTCTGATCCGGTTCAGGTATGCTCCCGTACTCACGCCACGAATAGCGGCAACGACCTGTAACTGGGAGGTACCCTCATAAATAGAAGTAATTCTGGCGTCCCTGTAAATCCTTTCGATAGGAAAATCTTTCATGAAACCTGCGCCACCGTGGATCTGAAGTGAATCGTATGCAATGCTGTTACAGTATTCGCTGGAAATCAGTTTTAGCAGGGGAGTGAATACATCGGACAGTTTCTGATACTTTTTCATCTCCTGACGTTCATCCGCTTCAAGCTTTCGTTCTTCACCAGCAAAGGTGTACGACTTGTACATATCGACATACCTGGCTGTTTCATACAGGAGGCTTCTCATAGCCTGGATCCTGGTCTGCATATTTCTTAACAGTTCATAAACAGCCGGGAAATCAATGATCGGCTTCCCGAATTGAATTCGTTCATTAGCATATTTAAATGCCTCACGATAAGCAGCTTCGGCTATGCCGACAGACTGTGCGCCGATACCCAGTCGGGCAGAATTCATCAATGACATCACGTATTTGATCAATCCCATTTTCCTGTCTCCCACAAGCCGTGACGGAGCGTTGGTGAAAACCATTTCACAGGTGGGAGATCCCTTGATGCCGAGTTTATTTTCAATACGGCGGATTTTCACCGCTTTGTCTCTCCTGTCGTACAGGAAAAGTGACAAGCCTCTGGCATCGGCCGTTGCTTCTTCTGATCGTGCAAGAACGAGCGCGATATCGGCATCGCCATTCGTTATGAAACGCTTCACCCCGTTCAGGTAATAGATGTCCTTTTCTGCATCATAGGTGGCACTGATCTGTTGTCCCTTTAACTGGACAGCCTGAAGATCTGAGCCTGCATCGGGCTCAGTGAGCACCATGGCTGCAGTTGCACCTTCAGCAAACAAAGGAAGATATTTCGCTTTCAGTTCTTCGGAAGCAAATTCATGGATCGTCTCTGCACAGTCCTGAAGTCCCCAGATATTTGCAAAGCCGGCATCAGCCCGGCTGACGATTTCGGCAGCCATGACGTACGGGACCATAGGAAAATTCAGGCCATTGTATTTTCGTGGAAGGGACATGCCAATAAGTCCAGCCCGTGACAGTACTTCCTGATTTTCCTGTGTTCCACGGGCATAAATCACCTCATTGTCAATGAGCTGCGGTCCTTCTTTATCAACAGATTCGGCATTCGCAGCGATTACATTTGCAGTAATATCACCGATGATCTCAAGGGTCTTTTCATAGCTGTCCATTGCATCTTCAAAGTCAATGGGCGCATAGTCAAATTGATTTGCTTCGGTAAAGTTTTTTTCTTTAAGAGCCACGATCTTCTTCATCAGCGGATGATGAAGATGGAATCCGAGGTCCTTGTTGTCACTATAATAATTTGCCATATTTAATTCCTCTTAAGACAGGTTACTTTGAATTTTTCTTATAGAATTTGATCATTTTAGGTAGTACATCAGCCACTTCACCGATGATCACATAGTCGGCGATCCGGTTTATTGGAGCGCCCGGATCGGTGTTAACTGAAATGACCATTGCGGAGTCTGCCATTCCTGCTCTGTGTTGAATTTGCCCCGAAATACCACAGGCAATATAGAGTTTTGGACGAACAGTTATGCCTGTCTGACCGATCTGTCGCTCATGCTCAACAAATCCGGCATCCACGGCAGCACGCGAACCACCTACCTCTGCGCCAAGCACTTCGGCAAGCTCATAGAGCAATTTGAAATTTTCACGGGAGCCCACACCATACCCACCTGCAACGATGATTCCGGCATTCTTGATATTGACTTTTCGATTTTCAATGTGTCTTTCGATGATCTTAACCGCCATATCCCCATCAGAGATATATTTGCCTACATCAATCTTTTTCAATGTGCCCTTACGCGGAGTTGAAAGGCTTTCCTTTTTCATGACGCCTTCCCTTACTGTTGCAAGCTGAGGTCGGGTATCAGGGTTAATAATGGTGGCGACGATATTCCCACCGAATGCCGGACGTATCTGGTAAAGCAGGTTCTTATATTCTGTATCTGTTTTCTTTTCGTAGTGGTCGCCGATCTCAAGACTTGTACAATCAGCTGTTAATCCCGACTTTAATGCAGATGCAATTCTGGGAGCCAGATCGCGGCCAACCGAGGTGGCACCGAACAATCCGATCTGAGGTTTTTCCTCGTTAAACAGGGCCTTAATAACCGAAGTGTGAGGGAGGGTAAGGTAAGGACTTAAGCGCTCATCATCCCCTACATGTACAACATCAGCACCAAAGGAGAAGAGTTCATTTTCGATACCATTCAGACCCGAACCGAGGGCAACAGCTTCCACCTTGCAACCCAGCTTACCGGCCAGCGATCTGGCCTTTGTCAGCAGTTCGAGACTGACGTCTGCGACTATTTTATCTTCAATTTCACAGTAGACAAATATATTATTCACGATTTTCCTGATTTAAATTTGACAAATAGATTCTTATCCGATCGTATGGTTCTCTATCATTTCCTTCATCAACGCATCAATCTCGGATTCACTGTTCGAGAGAACTTTGGATTCCTTGGCCTTGAATACCACGCTTTCGATTTTTTTCACTTTAGTGGGTGAGCCACTAAGACCGAGCGCGTTTTCATCAACCTTGATATCTGCCACACTCCACTCGTCAATCTTCAGATAGGTTCGTGTGGTATACATTTCGAGATAATCTTCTGCTGCATCCTGTAATTCTGTTATCGTTTTTGCGTGTTTGAATTTCATGAGTAGCCTGGCATTTCGTGGCCGGCATGATGGAGCAGAGCTGTGTACCGTAATAAGAACCGGCATTGTTGTGGAAACCACTTCAACACCTCTCTCAAGCCTGCGCTTGATTCTCAGTTCGTTGGATTTTATATCAATAACTTCTTCAGCGTAAGTCACCTGGGGAATACCCAGTTTTTCAGCAACCTGTGGCCCAACCTGGGCAGTGTCACCGTCAATAGCCTGACGCCCTGCGAACAAAACATCAAAAGGCGCCAGTTCTCTTATTGTCTGAGCTAATGCGTACGAGGTTGCCAGAGTATCAGATCCGGCAAATTTTCGGTCGGTCAGAAGAAAGCCATTATCAGCTCCACGATATAGCCCTTCCCTTATCACTTCAGCTGCCCTACCTGGTCCCATAGTCAGAATGGTAACCGTCGACCCTTTTACCCGGTCTTTGATCCGTAATGCCTGTTCAAGTGCATGAAGATCCTCCGGATTAAATATTGCCTCAAGAGCGGCCCGGTTCACAGTCCCGTCAGCTTTCATAGCGTCTTTACCCACGTTTCTCGTATCGGGAACCTGCTTGGCCAAAACAATGATTTTTAATCCCTTCATAAAAAAAAATTTAGTTATGTTTTTTTGATGGTGGACAAATATACTAAAATATCCTTTGGAGATACATTAGAATGATTTCATATTCAAACCTGAACGGAGGAAAATTTAGGATTTTTTCACTTTTTATTTTTCAGCCGGGAAATGATTAAAGATGTAAGACACAAAACATTGTTAAGATCACGGAAATTTAATAAATTAGATTTTACGAAACCTGAAACCATGAAATCTAAAGTTAGTTCCCTACTCCTTCTATGTATTCTTATCCTTGTTTCCTGTGAAAGGAATAACGATCCGGACATCAGCAGTCCTGTTTCACTCACTGGCCACGTACAGAAAGGTCCTTTCCTGAACGGAACGTCCATCCTTATCAATGAACTGCATGAGGATCTGTCACAGAGCGGCAAAATCTATACCGCCCAGATAAGCGATAAAGCCGGGGATTTCCAGATCAGCAATATGAAACTCTCCTCAAAGTATGTGTCTCTTAGAGCCGACGGCTTTTATTTCAATGAAATCACCGGCGAAAATTCGGAAGCCCAACTGACCCTGTACGCCCTCTCCAATATTGCAGACAGATCGTCGGTGAATATTAATACGCTGTCCCATCTGGAGAAAAACAGGGTGGAATGGCTGGTTGATCAGGGCATGGATTTCACTGAAGCCAAAGCCCAGTCCCAGTCGGAAATTCTTGATATCTTCTGCATGGGATCGGAAGGGAACCGGGACTCGGAATCCCTGGATATCTCCTCCGAGGGGGAGGATAATGCAAAACTTCTTGCCATATCCGCCATATTCCAGGGCTTTCGTTCCGCAGGCGATCTCTCGGAACTGATGGCCGAGTTCATCACGGATATCCGCGAGGACGGGAAACTCGACGACAGCTCCATCGGTTCAGAACTGATGACATATGCCGGGATCATCAACCTGCAGTCCATCCGAACCAACCTGGAAAAATATTATAACGATTCGCGGAAGTCTGCTGCCATTCCTCCGTTTGAAAAGTATGTAAAACAGTTTATCGACAGCAGCCGGTTTGAGGCGGTTCCGGTCATTACTTACCCTAAAACAGGAGAATTCGGAAGAAATGTGCTCTCACTGGATGAGGATACCATGTACGTTTCTCCTTATTCCGTTAACTGGACGGCACAAAGCATGGCCGTACATCTCGACAGGAATATGAAGGTGCAAATAAAACTGTCAGGCGGAAACTGGAGCTACAGGTCCCTGCCTGAACCCGAAAACTGGACAGTGAGCGCTTACAGTGGGAGAAGGCAGACCTTTACTTCGACCGATCCGGGAAAAGACTGCGATCTCCAGATCCTGTTCGAACTTTTTCCGGATCATAAAACGGATACGATCCGGGTTGACTATTACGAGAATTATTTCGATGTCCAGCCAGTGCGATCAAAGACGATCATTGTACGGTGAGGCTGTATTAATAATCGCGTTTGCAGTGGCCAGGATTGAGGTATACTGGAGAACGTTTGGATTTCCGTTCTTATTTATGGACCAGTGTCTGGTATTCTCAAACAAATTGGCGAGTATCTTTCAATAGCCGTTCAATCCGCATCCCTCGTAATCCTGAAACCCGAAACCTCCCCGCATCATCAAATTGCGTCCGCCGCAGCTTTGGCGCAGGTGAATCAACACATAAAAAAACCCCGCTATTCAACGGGGTTTCAATATCTATCTGAGATACGGTCGAAAATCAGGCCTGAGCTGTCGGGCCTCCGAAATTCATCGGCATGATAGGGTTTCCAGAACCTTCGACTTTTTTTATAGGTCCGTGTACAGACTCATACTTAGCGATGTTTTCGCTTAGGGCGGCCACCAGCCGTTTCGCATGTTCGGGAGTCAGGATTATCCTGGACTTAACTTCGGCTTTTGGAATACCAGGCATAATCCGAACAAAATCCAAAATAAATTCAGCCGCGGAATGAGTGATCACAGCCAGGTTGGAATAGGTACCCTGGGCAATATCCTCCTTCAGTTCGATACTGATCTGGTTTTTCTTCTGTTCATTGTCTTCCATCGCATTCAGTTTTTAATTTTCCTCGGTTTCGTGCTCGGCCATCTGGACCTGGGAGCCTGCTTTCATCCTGTCGTATTCCTCACGGGAACCTACCACGAGATTTTCGAAAGTCCTGCTCCCCGTACCTGCCGGAATGAGATGCCCGACAATCACATTTTCCTTCAAACCGTCGAGTGTGTCGATACGACCAAAGATCGCAGCTTCGTTAAGGACTTTCGTAGTCTCCTGGAATGAAGCAGCTGACATGAAACTCTGTGTCTGAAGAGCAGCCCTGGTTATACCCTGAAGAATCTGACTGGATGTTGCAGGAACAGCGTCCCTGGATTCAACCGGTTTCATATCCTTCCTTTTGAGCATGGAGTTCTCATCACGAAGTCTCCTTGAAGATATGATCTGTCCGGAATGTATAGTCTTAGAATCGCCTTTATCAAGGACGACTTTCTTGCCGTAGATCCAATCATTTTCTTCCATGAATTCCCACTTATCGACGATTTGTTTTTCGAGGAACTTGGTATCACCGGGATCTACGATCTCCACTTTTCTCATCATCTGCCTTACAATCACTTCAAAGTGTTTGTCGTTGATTTTCACACCCTGCAGACGATACACTTCCTGCACTTCATTCACGATATATTCCTGAACTTTTGTCGGGCCTTTAATGGCCAGGATGTCGGAAGGTGTTATGGCACCATCGGAAAGCGGAATACCGGCTCTGACAAAGTCATTTTCCTGAACCAGGATCTGTTTGGAAAGCGGAACAAGATATTTCTTGAGCTCTCCTGCCCTGGACTGAATAATGATCTCACGATTTCCTCTCTTGATTTTACCAAAGCTTACTTCGCCGTCAATTTCAGAAACCACAGCCGGATTGGAGGGGTTTCTGGCTTCAAACAGTTCGGTCACCCTGGGCAGACCACCAGTGATGTCACCGGATTTGCCAACAGCTCTTGGGATCTTCACAAGGATATCACCAGCTGTTACCAGGTCCTTGTCATTGACAGCGATATGTGCACCGACAGGAAGGTTATAGGATTTCTGCGTCTCCCCACTTTTGTCGAGGATCCTGATCATAGGGTTCTTGGTCTTATCCCTTGATTCAATGATAACCTTTTCACGATAACCGGTTTGTTCATCCGATTCTTCCCTGAAGGTAATGCCATCGATCACATTATCAAAACTGACTTTACCATCAACTTCAGAAATGATTACAGCATTATAAGGATCCCACTCACAAATCAGGTCACCTTTTTTTACTTCACTGCCAGGCTTGATATAGAGTTTGGAACCATAAGGTATATTATGCGTTGTGAGTGCGATACCTGTATTTTTATCAACGATGCGTAGTTCAGCAAGACGGCCGATGACCATGTCAATGGGCGTATTGAGTTCCGGATCAGTCTTGCTCACAGTTCTGAGTTCTTCAATCTCTGCGATACCATCGTATTTCGAGATCACATTCGATTCTGAGGTAATGTTTGAAGCGGTACCCCCGACATGGAATGTACGAAGTGTAAGCTGTGTGCCAGGTTCACCGATTGACTGGGCAGCGATAACGCCGACGGCTTCACCCATCTGAACCATGCTACCTGTAGCCAGGTTTCTGCCGTAGCATTTGCCACAGACACCTTTGGTAGATTCGCAGGTAAGTACCGAACGGATTTCGATCTGCTCGATGGGCGAATCCTCTATTTCCTTCGCGATTTCCTCAGTGATTTCTAAACCGGCAGAAACGATCAGTTCACCTGTAAGCGGATGATACACATCGTGTACCGCTGTACGACCAAGTATCCGTTCGAAGAGGGTTTCCACCACTTCTTCGCTTTTCTTTATCGCTGTTGCCACCAAACCTCTCAGTGTACCACAGTCGAACTCGGAAATCACAACATCCTGGGAAACGTCGACCAGCCTCCTTGTGAGGTAACCGGCGTCGGCGGTTTTAAGCGCCGTATCAGCGAGACCTTTCCTGGCACCGTGTGTGGAAATGAAGTACTCAAGAACCGAAAGACCTTCCTTGAAATTTGAAAGGATGGGGTTCTCAATGATCTCATTACCGGTAGCCCCTGATTTTTGGGGTTTGGCCATCAGACCACGCATACCTGAAAGCTGCCTGATCTGTTCTTTCGAACCACGGGCGCCTGAATCAAGCATCATATAAACAGGGTTGAAGCCCTGATTATCGGAGCTGAGCTGACGCATCAGCGTTGTTGTTAACTTAGCGTTTGTATGAGTCCAGATATCAATGATCTGGTTGTAGCGTTCATTATTCGTAATGAAACCCGCATTGTAGTTCATGAGAACTTCATCAACCTGGGCGTACCCTTCGTTCACAAGTATTTCCTTTTCATCGGGAACGATCACATCATCCAGATTGAAGGAAAGTCCTCCACGGAATGCCATCTGGAAACCAAGGTCCTTAATATCATCAAGGAATTTTGCCGTTGCTGATGTACCTGAAACCTTGAGTACCCTGGTAATGATCTCCCTCAAAGAACGTTTTGTAAGGATCTCATTGATATATCCGATCTCCAAAGGCACGACTTCATTGAAAATGACACGGCCAACCGTGGTTTCGATCACTTCATATCCATTAATACTTCCATCCTTGATGGTTGGTATCCTGACATTTATGATCGCATGCAGATCGGCTTTCTTTTCATTGTATCCAATAATGACTTCTTCAGCAGAATAAAAGGTTAACCCTTCACCGTGCACTACATGCTCTTTCGTGCTCTTTCTGGCCTTGGTAATATAGTACAGTCCGAGTACCATGTCCTGTGAAGGAACGGTGATCGGCGCACCATTAGCCGGGTTGAGAATATTATGGGAAGCCAGCATTAAAATCTGTGCTTCGAGTACGGCAGCATTTCCAAGAGGAAGGTGAACTGCCATCTGGTCTCCGTCAAAGTCGGCATTAAAAGCAGTACAAACGAGAGGATGCAGCTGGATAGCCTTGCCTTCAATCAGTTTCGGCTGGAAAGCCTGGATACCGAGCCTGTGCAGGGTGGGTGCACGGTTCAGCATCACAGGATGCCCTTTAAGTACGTTCTCAAGAATATCCCAAACTACAGGATCTTTCCTGTCGACGATTTTCTTGGCAGATTTTACGGTTTTCACAATCCCTCTCTCAATCAGTTTCCTGATGATGAAAGGTTTGTAAAGTTCTGCTGCCATATCTTTGGGTAACCCGCATTCGTGCAGTTTCAGTTCAGGCCCTACCACGATAACAGAACGGGCTGAATAATCCACCCTCTTACCGAGAAGATTCTGACGGAAACGGCCCTGCTTCCCTTTCAAACTGTCGCTGAGTGATTTCAGCGGACGGTTTGCATCGGTTTTCACAGCATTTGATTTTCTGGAATTATCGAAGAGTGAATCAACGGCTTCCTGAAGCATCCTCTTTTCGTTTCTGAGAATTACCTCAGGAGCTTTGATTTCGATCAGCCTTTTCAGTCTGTTGTTCCGGATAATGACCCTGCGATAAAGGTCGTTAAGGTCGGATGTGGCGAAACGTCCTCCATCGAGAGGTACGAGCGGACGCAGTTCCGGTGGTATTACCGGCACTACTTTCACGATCATCCACTCCGGTCTGTTGACGTTTTTCGACTCACGGAATGCTTCCACAACCTGAAGTCTTTTCAGAGCTTCGTTCTTCCTCTGCTGTGAGGTTTCTGTGTTTGCTTTATGACGAAGGTCGTACGACAATGTGTCAAGATCGAGGCGGCGGAGAAGTTCATACAATGCTTCAGCGCCCATTCCGGCAACGAATTTGTCGGGATGTTCTTCATCAAGTACCTGGTTTTCTTTGGGGAGAGAGTCCATGATATCAAGGTACTCTTCTTCGGTAAGGAAATCCAGGTAATCGATACCATCTGCTTTTTTAACACCGGCATTGATCACCACATACCGTTCATAATAAATGATGGAATCGAGTTTCTTGGTCGGAAGCCCAAGCAGGTAACCGATCTTGTTGGGTAATGAACGGAAATACCAGATATGGGCAACCGGAACGACGAGCGATATATGGCCCATACGTTCTCTTCTAACCTTTTTCTCTGTCACTTCCACACCACACCTGTCGCATACAATACCTTTGTACCTGATCCGCTTGTATTTTCCACAGTGACATTCGTAATCCTTCACCGGTCCGAAGATCCGTTCACAGAACAGGCCGTCGCGTTCCGGTTTATAGGTACGGTAATTTATGGTTTCGGGCTTTAAAACTTCACCGCTTGAACGTTCGAGTATCTCCTCCGGGGAGGCGAGACCAATGGCGATCTTCGTGAAGTTTGCCTTATCTTTCTTATCTTTTCTGAATGGCATCTGTCAATAATTATTGGGTTATCAACACTAACAAGTTATACCGGAAAATATATTCCGGTGAATACAGAATTATATAAGCTTAACGCTCAGTCCAAGTCCTCTAAGCTCATGCAGCAGCACGTTCAGGGATTCAGGAATACCCGGAGCGGGCATTGGTTCTCCCTTGACGATGGCTTCGTAAGCTTTTGCTCGGCCAACAACGTCGTCTGATTTGACCGTGAGGATCTCCTGCAGGATGTTGGCAGCACCGAATGCCTCGAGTGCCCATACTTCCATTTCACCAAAGCGCTGACCACCAAACTGAGCTTTTCCGCCAAGTGGTTGCTGAGTGATTAGTGAGTAGGGGCCGATAGAACGGGCGTGCATTTTATCCTCTACCATGTGGCCCAGTTTCAGCATATAGATAATGCCGACTGTTGCAGGCTGATCAAATCGCTCACCCGAACCGCCATCGAAGAGGTAGGTTTTACCATATTTCGGAACTGAAGCCTTCGTTGTATAATCGTTGATCTGATCGATCCTGGCCCCATCAAAGATTGGTGTGGCGAAATTTACACCGAGCCGGATTCCGGCCCATCCGAGAACTGTTTCATAAATCTGACCGAGGTTCATACGTGATGGTACGCCCAATGGGTTCAGCACAATATCAACCGGAGTTCCGTCCTCAAGGAAGGGCATGTCCTCCTGACGGACGATCTTCGCTACAATACCTTTGTTCCCATGACGACCTGCCATCTTATCACCAACGGTAAGTTTCCTTTTCTTGGCAACATACACTTTGGCCAGTCTGACGATCCCGGTGGGGAGCTCGTCGCCGATAGTAACATTGTATTTTTTCCGTTTATGGACACCGTCAATTTCCTTGCTTTTAAGCATGAAATTATGAAGAAGTTCTTTGATGGTATCGTTCTTATCCTTGTCCGTGGTCCATTTATTCGGATTCACATTATCATAGTCGATATCCTGAAGGATTTTCTGGGTGAATTTCACACCTTTGGGAATGATATCCTTATTATAATAGTCTTTCACTCCCTGCGAGGTCTTGCCGTTCACCAGGATAAAGAGTTTATCAATGAGTTTAGCTCTCAGTTCATTGATATTACGGCTGTACTCTTCCTCGATCTTATCCAGAATGGGTTTGGTACCCAGTTTGGATTTACGGTCCTTCACTGATCTGGAGAAGAGTTTTTTATCGATCACAACGCCGAACAATGACGGACCGGCTTTCAGTGAAGCGTCCTTTACATCGCCGGCTTTGTCGCCAAAGATAGCCCGGAGGAGTTTTTCTTCCGGTGACGGATCTGACTCACCTTTGGGAGTGATCTTACCAATAAGGATATCGCTAGGATTCACTTCTGCGCCGATACGGATAAGACCGTTTTCATCGAGGTTTCGTGTGGCTTCCTCGCTAACGTTCGGGATATCGGAGGTCAGTTCTTCGAGGCCCCGTTTGGTATCCCTGACTTCAAGAAGGTATTCGTCGATATGAATGGATGTAAAAACATCCTCCCTGACGAGACGTTCGGAAACGACGATAGCATCCTCAAAGTTATAGCCTTTCCATGGCATGAATGCCACCATCAGGTTACGACCAAGGGCAAGTTCACCCTGTTTGGTTGCATAACCTTCGGTAAGGATCTGGCCTTTCTCAACTTTCTGTCCCTTATATACGATCGGCGTCAGGTTAACGCAGGTGTTTTGGTTTGTCTTCTTGAATTTCGGAAGTTTATACCGCTTGATGTCATCATCAAAGCTAACGAACTTCTGTTCTTCGGTTCGTGAGTACCGGATAACGATCTCGTTGGAATCGACAAATTCGACGACACCGTCACCTTCTGCAACGACCTGCAGGCGGCTGTCTCTGACAACAACCGTTTCGATGCCTGTTCCGACGACCGGGGCTTCCGGATCGATCAGTGGCACAGCCTGGCGCATCATGTTTGAACCCATAAGGGCACGGTTTGCATCATCATGTTCAAGGAATGGGATGAGTGATGCAGCAATGGATGCGATCTGGTTCGGTGCGACGTCCATAAGGTTAATCTCTTCCCGATCGGCAAGAGGGAAGTCGCCGTTAAAACGGGCCTTGATCTTTTGATTTACAAAGTCTCCGATTTCGCTGATAGGCGCATTAGCCTGAGCGATCGTTCGGGCTTCTTCCTCCTCTGCGCTGAGATAGACGATACCGCCATCGGTAAGGTCGACCGAACCACTCTCAACCTTACGGTATGGTGTTTCGATAAAACCTAACTGGTTGATTTTGGCGTATACACAGAGCGATGAGATCAGGCCGATATTGGGACCTTCAGGAGTTTCGATGGGGCACAGCCTTCCGTAGTGAGTATAGTGTACGTCCCTTACTTCGAAACCGGCTCTTTCGCGTGAAAGACCTCCAGGGCCGAGGGCTGACATCCTGCGCTTATGGGTCATTTCCGACAGAGGGTTGGTCTGATCCATGAACTGTGACAGCTGGTTGGTACCAAAAAAGGAGTTGATGACGGAGGACAGTGTTTTCGAGTTGATCAGGTCGACGGGTGTAAACACCTCGTTATCCCTGACGTTCATGCGTTCGCGGATGGTCCTGGCCATACGGGCAAGGCCGACGCTGAACTGGTTCATGAGCTGTTCGCCGACGGTTCTCACACGGCGGTTGCTAAGGTGGTCGATATCATCGACATCGGTTTTCGAGTTGATCAGCTCGATAAGGTAGCTGATGATCATGATAATATCTTCCTTGGTCAGGACCTTAACATCCATATCGGTATGCAGGCCGAGCTTCCTGTTGATCCTGAAGCGGCCCACCTCACCAAGGTCATATCGTTTATCGGAGAAAAACAGTTTATCAATTACATCGCGTGCGGTGGCCTCATCGGGCGGTTCAGAATTTCGCAGCTGACGGTAGATATGCAATACGGCTTCTTTTTCCGAGTTACACGGATCTTTCTGAAGCGTATTGTATATGATGGCATAGTCGACCATGCTCTGCTGATCCTTATGAAGAAGGATGGTTTTTGCGCCTGAGTCGACGATTTGGTCAATATGATCGTTTTCAAGTTCAGTTTCGCGGTCGATGATAACTTCGTTACGTTCGATCGAGACAACTTCACCGGTATCTTCATCTACAAAGTCTTCCACCCAGGTTTTAAGAACACGGGCGGCGAGTTTTCTGCCGACTACTTTTTTAAGGCCGGTTTTTGTCACTTTAACTTCTTCAGCGAGGTTAAAGATTTCAAGTATATCTTTATCGCTCTCATAACCGATTGCCCTGAGTAGGGTCGTTACGGGTAATTTTTTCTTCCTGTCGATATAGGCATACATGACATTATTAATGTCAGTTGCAAATTCGATCCACGATCCTTTGAACGGGATTATCCTTGCGGAGTATAATTTTGTGCCGTTGGCGTGCAGACTTTGTCCGAAAAACACCCCGGGAGAGCGGTGAAGTTGTGAAACGACCACCCTCTCGGCGCCGTTGACAATAAATACGCCACGTTCTGTCATATAAGGCACTGTTCCCAGATAGACGTCCTGGATGACAGTATCAAAATCCTCATGTTCCGGGTCGGTGCAATAAAGCTTAAGTTTTGCTTTGAGCGGGACACTGTGCGTCAGGCCTCTCTCGATGCACTCCTCTATAGAATACCTTGGGGGATCGACATAGTAATCCAGGAATTCCAGTACAAAGTTGTTTCTTGTATCGGAAATGGGAAAGTTTTCCTGAAATACCTGGTACAGACCCTCTTTTTTTCTGTTTTCAGGTGTTGTTTCCAGCTGGAAAAAGTCCCTGAACGATTTAAGCTGTATTTCCAAAAAGTCGGGATATTCCAACTGATTTTTTGTGGAAGTAAAGCTTATTCTTTGGGTATTATTTACCATTGACATGTATGTAAAGAAATTATTTCGAACTTAAAATAATAAAACAGCAAAAAGGCTTAGGTTCCCCATGGCTAATCTGACAGGTTTTTTAAACCTGTCAGGTCTAGCCGGTAGGGATCCTAAACCCAGTAAGGTAGAATTTATTACCGTTATTTAAGTTCAACTTCTGCTCCTGCTTCTTCTAATTGAGATTTTACAGATTCAGCTTCATCTTTGGTGACACCTTCTTTTACAGGTGCCGGTGCGGAGTCAACCACGGCTTTTGCTTCTTTTAGTCCAAGACCCGTTAATTCTTTAACAAGTTTAACGATCTGAAGTTTAGCTCCACCGGGTGATTTTAATATGACATCGAATGAAGTTTGTTCTTGAGCAACGGCTGCTTCACCACCGCCAGCAGGGCCGGCAACGGCAACAGCTGCGGCAGCAGGTTCAATACCGTACTCATCTTTAAGGATACCGAGTAATTCATTTACTTCCTTAACAGTTAATTCTACTAACTGACCTGCGAGTGCTTTAACGTCTGCCATTTTTTTATGAAATTTTTGTTGAAATTAATTTTCTGATTTTTCTGATAATGTTTTAAGAGCGCCGGCTAGTTTGGTGCTGCTGGATGAAAGTGCGGATAATACGCCTTTCATCGGTGATTGCAGTAGCATCAGTACGTCACCGATAAGCTCTTCCTTGGATTTAAGGCTGGAGAGTGCTTCCAGTTGTTCATCGCCAACATAAATGGATTCCTCAACATATGCGGCTTTGAGCAAGGGTTTTTCGTGAGTTCTGCGAAATTCTTTGATGAGTTTCGCCGGTGTGTTACCTGTCTCACAGAACAAGATAGAGGTCGGGTTTTCAAGAACCGGATAAATTAGTTCATAATCACCTTCCATTTTCTCCAGCGCTTTTTTCAGGAGTGTGTTCTTGACCACGAGTAAAGTGATCTCCTTTTCGAAGCATTTCCTTCTCAACTTGGATGTTTCCTCTGCATTGAGTTCAGAGGTATCAGCCAGGTAGAAATGCTTGGATCCGGAAAGTTGTTTTCTCAGGTCTTCGATTCTTAGGTCCTTTTCTTCTCTTCTCATAATTCTGAGATTAGCGCTTTAAATTATACGTCAATTGCTTTAGCGTCAATCTTTATTCCGGGACTCATTGTACTGGACATATAGATTGATTTGATATAGGTACCTTTTGCCGCTGTCGGTTTGAGTTTAACGATCATGCCGATAAACTCTCTGGCATTTTCCGAGATCTGGTCGTGGTTAAAGGAAACCTTACCGATGGAAGTATGGACGATTCCAAATTTATCGACCTTGAAGTCGATCTTACCCATTTTCACTTCCTTAACGGCTTTACCGATTTCCATTGTTACCGTTCCGCTTTTCGGGTTAGGCATCAGCCCGCGGGGGCCGAGGATTCTACCGAGTTTCCCGATTTTTGCCATGACTGGAGGCATAGTAATGATCACGTCGATGTCGGTCCATCCTTTTTCAATCTTTTCCACGTAATCATCGAGTCCGACGTAATCAGCCCCCGCTTCTTTGGCCTCTTCTTCCTTATCGGGAGTACAAAGGACTAGAACGCGGGTCAGTTTTCCGGTACCATGAGGGAGAGTGACAACACCTCGAACCATCTGGTTGGCTTTCCTGGGGTCAACACCAAGCCTTACATCGAGGTCGATTGACGCATCGAATTTTGCGCTTGATATATCCTTTACCAGTTGAGCCGCTTCAGACAGGGGGTATAGTTTTCCCTCTTCCATCTTATCCAAAGCTGACTTCCTGTTTTTTGTTAATTTAGTCATCTTTCTAATTTGTTAAGTTTTTGCGGGAAAAGCACCTTTGACAGTGATCCCCATACTCCTTGCAGTTCCGGCAACCATTTTCATTGCAGATTCAATGGTAAAGCAATTAAGGTCAGGCATTTTTGCTTCTGCAATCTGACGGATCTGATCCCAGGTTACCGAAGCTATTTTCTGGCGATTAGGCTCAGCAGAGCCTGACTTCAGTTTTGCCAATTCCAATAATTGGACTGCAACCGGTGGAGTCTTAACAACAAAATCGAATGACTTATCACTATAAACAGTAATAACAACAGGTAATAATTTACCTGCCTGTTCCTGTGTTCTGGCGTTGAACTGTTTACAGAATTCCATGATATTGACGCCTTTCGCACCAAGAGCCGGTCCGACCGGAGGTGAAGGATTGGCAGCGCTACCACGAATCTGTAATTTGATCAAGCCTTCTACTTCTTTTGCCATGATCTATTATTGTTTTTCAGATTACCGGTTCATCAATCCATTTGACAACCATATAGGAAGCATTCGGGGGATATACAATCATCAACCGGGATTGAATATTTTTGTTTGATTAACTTTCTTTTTCGACTTGCATAAAACTCAGTTCAAGGGGTGTCTTTCTTCCGAAGATTTTAACCATTACTTTAAGTTTCTTTTTTTCTTCGTTAACTTCTTCGATCACACCTGTAAAACTGTTAAAGGGGCCGTCAATAACTTTAACGGTTTCCCCTATAAAGAAGGGAACATTTATTTCTTCATCAGTAGCAGCGAGTTCGTCGACTTTTCCGAGGATGCGATTAACTTCACTCTGTCTCAGCGGTGTAGCTTCATCCTCGTTGCTTTTAGATCCGAGAAATCCGATCACGTTGGTAATATTTCTGAGCATATGGGGGATCTCGCCCACCAGTGCAGCTTCGATAAGGACATAGCCCGGAAAGTAATTTCTTTCCTTGCTGATTTTCTTACCATTTCTGATCTGGTAGACCTTTTCAGTGGGAATTAAAACCTGAGAAATATAGTCCGAAAGACCCAGACGGGACACTTCACTTTCGATATATTCTTTGACTTTTTTTTCTTTCCCACCAATGGCTCTGAGCACATACCATTTCTTTTCAATATCGCTCATTTATTTCCCCCGATTAAAAGAAAGATTTATAAATAAGTTTCAGCAAATTCTGGAAACTGATATCCATCAAGAAGATGACCATGGCGATGATAAGTGTTGCAATCATTACCACGATGGCACTACTTTGGAGTTCTTTCCACGAAGGCCAGGTCACTTTATGGATTAGTTCATTATAAGCTTCCTGAAGGTAAATCCTAATTTTTCTCATACACCGTTAATTGGCACGGGAGGAGCGACTCGAACGCCCGACACCTGGTTTTGGAGACCAGTGCTCTACCAACTGAGCTACACCCGTGTTAGTCTATACAAGACGAACAGGTTCAGAAGTTAATCTGAACCAAAGGTTAATGGTTATTATTCAACGATTTCGATAACCTGACCGGCACCAACTGTCCGTCCACCTTCACGGATTGCAAAACGCAGTCCCTGGTTGATGGCTACCGGATAGATAAGGTTTACCGTGATGGTAACATTATCACCAGGCATAACCATTTCGGTTCCTTCCGGAAGCATGATTTCACCCGTTACGTCAAGCGTCCTGAGGTAGAACTGCGGACGGTAGTGGTTGTGGAACGGGGTGTGACGTCCGCCTTCTTCTTTCTTCAGTACGTATACTTCAGCCTTGAAAACGGTATGAGGAGTGATGGATCCGGGTTTGGCGATAACCATACCTCTTTTGATATCTTTCTTGTCGACACCTCTGAGCAGGAGACCAACGTTGTCACCAGCTTCACCACGGTCAAGGATCTTACGGAACATTTCAACACCTGTAATAACGGTTTTCATTTTCTCTGCACCAAGACCGATGATTTCAACGGTTTCTGATGTATTGACAATGCCGAGCTCTATCCTGCCGGTAGCTACAGTACCACGACCGGTAATGGAGAATACGTCTTCAACAGGCATCAGGAATGGCTTTTCAATGTCGCGTGGAGGTATTGGAATATACTCATCAACAGCGTCCATGAGTTCCATAACTATATCTTCCCACTTTTCTTCACCATTGAGTGCACCAAGTGCTGATCCGTGGATAACAGGTGCGTTAGCACCGTCGAATTCATAGAAATCGAGGAGTTCACGAACTTCCATTTCAACGAGTTCGAGAAGCTCAGGGTCGTCAACAAGGTCAACTTTGTTCAGGAAGACAACAATCTTAGGAACATTCACCTGCCTTGCGAGAAGGATATGTTCACGGGTCTGAGGCATAGGACCATCAGTACCTGCTACAACAAGAATAGCACCGTCCATTTGGGCAGCACCAGTAACCATGTTTTTAACGTAGTCAGCGTGACCCGGGCAGTCTACATGAGCATAGTGCCGGTTTGCAGTCTGATATTCTACGTGAGCTGTATTGATAGTAATACCTCTTTCTTTTTCTTCCGGAGCATTGTCAATAGAATCGAAGCTTCTGATTTCCGACAGACCTTTTTTGGCCAGTACCTGTGTGATAGCAGCGGTTAAGGTTGTTTTACCATGGTCAACGTGGCCGATGGTACCAATGTTAACATGAGGTTTAGACCTATCAAATTTTTCTTTAGCCATAACTCAAATATTAATTTATAGATTTTTATTAAACATTATTTTTAAAGTCTCTCTGTTGCTCCTTTTGAGCCGATGAGGGGAATTGAACCCCTGACCTCTTCCTTACCAAGGAAACGCTCTACCCCTGAGCTACATCGGCCATTTTAACTCCCTGCAACACCAGCTATACTGATGATGCCGGGCCAGGTGTACCAGGGTCGGGATAATAATCCTGAACGCCATCTGCCTTTCCGGTGGATCACAACGTATTTTTACCATTTTGCATCACCGTAAGATCCACACCTGAAGAATCCCGGTTATCATCTGCAACCTCAAAAGTTACAGGTGCAACCGGTACATTTACCTTCATTCAATATTTTAAGAACGTTAAAGGTATTCCGGCCCTTTGCCTGGTTACAGTATAATACCTCTTTTAAAATTTCCAGAGCGGGAAACGAGGCTCGAACTCGCGACCCCAACCTTGGAAGGGTTGTGCTCTACCAACTGAGCTATTCCCGCTTGTATCGTTCGCAATCCTTCGCCAGTCATGACAATTTTTAAACATATTAAGTGTGAAAATGGGGTTTCATTTCCCAAATCCACACTTTAGTGGGGAGAGGAGGATTCGAACCTCCGAAGGCTTTGCCAACAGATTTACAGTCTGCCCCAGTTGACCGCTTTGGTATCTCCCCTTTATTATGTTTTATCACGTATTTCAAAGGCTTGCAAAGATACAGAATTTTTTCCAATAATTTAAGAACTGAAATTATTTTATTTACAATTTTTCAGCCGGAAAAAAAACAGAGCAAAAGTAGTAACAAAAAAGGGATTCTTACTCCCTTTTCTCCTGTCATTCTGCCCTTGTCCAGATGCTTTTTACAAGCATCTATTTAAGGCTTCAAACATGATTATGAATCTGGAGCCAACAGTACTTTTTGGATAAAATATGCTCCCTGGAAATTCATTATTTTTAAGAACGGTTTTCATTCGACAGGAGCCGATGGAGGGATTCGAACCCACGACCTGCTGATTACAAATCAGCTGCTCTGACCAGCTGAGCTACATCGGCTTTTAGAGTACAACCGGGGGATGTACCCCCGGAAAACGGTTTGCAAATGTATAAATATTTTAATTATATCACAAAAATATCCTTCATATTTTTCCCGGCGTCAGACACGCCTCACTTTCCCTTTGTGCTTCTGCAATTGCCGGCGTAGTGCCTCGATAACATTGTCGGTGGATTCTTCAAAGGAATCGCTCTGCTTTTTAGCAAAAACAGGGTTACCCCGAATCTCAAGCCTAATTTCCGTGACCTTATTTTCCTTGTCATCCACATTCTCCAATCTCAGAAAAACTTCCGCATTAATGATTTCATCATAAAAGAGTAACAGCTTTTTAAGCCTTAAATTGATAAAATCGAGCAGTTTCTGATCTGCATCAAAATGAATTGAATGAATTTTAATATTCATATCGTCCTCCTTTTCTTTGTGTCGGCCCTTGGATGAGCCTTGTTATAAACTTTTTTTAGTTTCTCAAAACTGTTATGAGTATAAACCTGAGTAGCCCCGAGGTTTGCATGACCTAACAATTCCTTAATAGCATTTAGATCTGCACCTTTATTTAATAGGTGAGTCGCAAAAGTATGTCTTAGTATATGGGGGCTTTTCTTCTCAAGGGTTGTGACTAACCGGAGAAAACGGTTTATAACACGGTATACGAGATTGGGATAAAGCGGCAAACCCGAATCGGTCAGCAACAATGCCTCCTCCTTACACATTGGAAAATTACTGGTTCTCAACGCTGTGTATTCGCTCATAAGGTTTGCCAAATCATTGCCAAATGGAACGAGTCTCTCCTTATTCCTTTTTCCCAGGACCTTCAGTTGGAGTGAATCTAAATCAATTGATAATAAGGTAAGACCGATAAGCTCACTTCTGCGGATACCGGTCTGATAAAGGATTTCTACGATCAGACGGTCCCTTACACCTTTGAAGTCGGTACCGAATTCATATGTATCCAGAAAATGATTAAGATGATCCTCCTCTATGAACAGAGGTATGCGCCTGTTCATTTTTGGTTTTAACACCTTATCGAGTGGATTTGTTTTGATGTGCCCTTCCCTTAGAAGAAAACGGGAATAAGAACGAAGACTGGAAAGTTTACGATGAATGGTCCTGGGAGTCACATGGCTTTCAAGCAAAGACACAACCCAGAGCCGGATAAGTGCGGAATCAAATTCTAAATCAGCCGTGCCCGTACTCTCGCAAAAGATCCGGAACTGGCTTAAATCATTATCGTATGATTTAATAGTGTGATCGGAATAGCGCTTCTCAAAGCGCAGGTATGATAAAAACACTTCCTTATACAACATAGGCAGGAAAAATACCATTTAATAAAAAATTCCTGCTCTCCCCTGTATAGGCATTAATACGTTACTCTTCCTCCAACTGCATTTTCTGAATGTAGACGGCGTGAAGCTTCTCCTGTCTCTTGTTGACAGATGGTTTTGTATACGCCTGGCGATTTCTCAGTTCTTTGACAACGCCTGTCTTTTCAAATTTTCTTTTGAATTTTTTTAAGGCTCTTTCGATATTCTCACCTTCTTTAATAGGAATAACTATCATAATCTTACCTGATATTTTTGTGAGCCGCAAATTTATACATTCAACTTTTCTAAATCAACTAAATAACAAAAAAAAAATTAAGCCATCTTAACTGGAGGATTTTTACGATATATGCCTTTTATACAGGTGATTACAATATTACTCACCCCGTCTGGTCATTCTCACAAGTTAAGAATTTAGAATCACATAGTCCATTTTTTTCACTAAAAAAGTCATTATTTGTCAAGGTAAGGCAATATCCGGCTTAAAATACTATCAGGAATGACACCTGAATGGATAAATTCCGACATAATCACCTGTTCCTTTGAAAATTCCCTGTATTTCATCATTGCATCAACGATGTCCTTCTCAATATAAGGATGCCTCAACAGGGTCGAATATCCAGCCTTACTGATCGATAATTTGCGGATACCTGAAGTATCAACATGAAAATGGTTTTCATTCATCCTGATCACTGAGTCAGACATGCCATATACCTCACTAAGCTGCGATACGGCTGAAAAACCACCCAAAAGATTTCTATACTTTATAATCCTGCCGGCAAGCGTCGGCCCTATCCCATTGATCCGTCTGAACTCTTCGGAATCTGCCGAGTTTATCTCAACGACAAACGCATCATCCATTTTCCCGTAGGAGATGGACGACGCTTCCACCTTCAGAGTTCTGTCTGACGAATTGCCAATAACAACATAAGGCTTCAGCATTTTAAATTCCTCTGTGCCAAGGCCGTAAATCTTTGACAAGTCTTCAGGCTGGGCAAATCTTCCGGCTGCTTCACGATACCGGATAATATTACCGGCAACAAATTCCGACAGGCCCATTTGAAGCAATTCATCCTCTTTCACCGTATTCGGGTCGAAACTTACGGGTTTGAGGCTCCGCCTGCCCTGCCTCATGATTCCGGCTTCACTGTCACCGCCATGCTTTGGGGCAAGCCTTTCAAGGCCGGAAATAAACTGGTTGACCTCTGTCATCCGGTCATCCCGAACCGCAGCATGTACCAAGCTGAAATTTAGCCCGTGTACTCTTATCAGGATGAAAAACAGTATCAGTCCGGATAATATAAGCATTACCCGTGCCTCAGACCGTGTGAAGGTAAAATATTCCCTCAGAAACCGTCGCATGGTCAATATTAAGACCTGTCACTGCATTACCCGTGCAGTGATGGCATTTATCTGTGTACGGGAGGGATTATATCCGGAAAATCGTTTGGACAATACCCATAAGTATACCTTAAGGTAAAAGTGAGTAAATGCTGACATAAGAATATAATCTATTCACCCCCGGGACGAATTGCAGGTTGAACTGTCTCGGTTGAAGGTACCGCCTTGTCTGCGGATTTTGCCCTGAACGCATTCAGAATCCCATAGGCAAAGACAATAGTAATGGCAATGGGGGCTACAAATTTCACTATAAACATGAACGCAGGTATATATCTTCCTTTCAATTTACCACTGTTGGACAGTTCTTCTCTTGTATTTTTACTGCCGTAATACCATCCAACGAACAGAACTATGAACAAGCCACCCACAGGAAGCAGGATATTGGCCGTAGTGAAATTCAGGAAGCCAAAGATCTCTGCGAAAAATACGCACAGAATACCGAGAACCGAAACCGAAGCTGTTGCATAAAGTGTTGCTCTTCGTCTGACCAGCCCAAGTTCTTCAACAAAGTAGGCGACAATGACTTCAAGAACAGAGATCGTGGAGGTCAGGGCTGCCACGGCGAGCAGTATAAAGAAAAGCGTGGAAAAGATACCGCCGCCCGGCATATTTATCAGAATATTGGGAAGGGTTATGAAAACGAGGCCTTCGTCGGTGAACTCGCTTACCTGAAGATGCTCTACATCGGCAAAGGCATAGATGGCCGGGAAAATTGCCATACCTGCCAGTATGGCAATGAATGTATCGGCACCGGCAACGGAGATGGCAGTACTTCCCAGGTTATCATTCTTTTTAATATAGGAGCCATAGGTAATCAATGTCCCCATACCAATCGACAGAGAGAAAAATGCCTGCCCCAGGGCTTCCAGTATAACTTTAGGAGTGATTTTGGAAAAATCCGGGTTGAATAAAAAATGCAGCCCTTTTGAGGAGCCTTCAAAAGTTAGTACATATATGGCCATACCGATAAGCATGACAAAAAGCAAAGGCATCAGCACTTTCGTTGATTTTTCAATACCGTTCTTTATCCCCGCTATAACGATCCAGCCGGTCAGACCCATAAAAATCACGAACCATAAAACCGGCCTCACAGAATCATGCCTGAAGCTGCTGAACATCTCTTTCAGCTGGGTTGTACTTTTACCGATAAGATTGCCCGTAAATGACTGGTAAATATATTCAAGCGTCCACCCTGCGACCACGGTATAGAAAGCCAGGATCATAAAGGCGGCTACAACTCCCATAAGGCCAATCAGGTACCAGGGTTTACGAGGTGCAAGAAGCTTAAATGCACCATAAGGATTTCGCTGGGCAGACCGGCCGATGACGAATTCCGACATCATAACCGGAACCCCGATAATGACGACGCAAAGCAGATAAATGAAAAGGAAGGCGGCCCCACCATTTTCCCCCGCCACATATGGAAAGCGCCAAATATTGCCAAGACCGATCGCTGAACCTGCAGCGGCTGCAATGACACCAAATTTATTTGTAAAGCTGTCGCGGGAAGATCGGACATTTGCCATAAATGTGGATTTTTGATTTAAAACAAGCAATAATACTAAAGAGTTGTCACAAAAAAAACTTTGATCTGATAAACGAAAAGGAGCTGTCGCAGTCAGAGTATCCTTCCCGGCATCAAAACCGGGATGACAGATACCTCTTCCAGAGACAGCTCCCTTATATCTTTCAGAGAAGGATGAACCGCTTATAACCTGTCGATGCAGTTCAGATCGTCAAAGGCAACCCTGAGCCGGTTGATCAATGACTTTTCTCCCTCGCGCAGCCATGCACGCGGATCATATTTTTTCTTGTTCGGCTTGTCTTCACCCTCAGGATTACCAATTTGTGATTGCAGGTAATCGTGATTTTTCTGTTCATAGGCTCGGATACCATCCCAGAATGCCCACTGAGTATCGGTATCGATATTCATCTTGATTACGCCGTAGCCAATGGCTTCACGTATTTCTTCGTGGGTAGAGCCGGAACCGCCGTGGAATACAAAATTCACGGGTTTTGGACCTGTTGACAGTTTTTCTTCAATATATTTCTGCGAATTATTGAGAATTTTGGGCGTCAGTTTGACGTTCCCTGGTTTGTATACTCCATGAACGTTTCCAAACGATGCGGCAATGGTGAAATTGGGTGATATTTTGTTAAGTTCTTCGTATGCATATGCCACGTCCTCGGGCTGCGTATAGAGCAGGGAATTATCGAGGCCGGTGTTATCAATGCCATCTTCCTCCCCACCAGTAACACCAAGTTCAATTTCGAGCGTCATACCCATTTTGCTCATCCTTTCAAGGTATTTTTTGCAGATCTCAATATTCTCATGAATCGGTTCTTCTGAGAGATCAAGCATATGGGAACTGTAAAGGGGTTTGCCATAGCGTTCGTAATGTTTCTCGCCATAATCAAGCAGACCATCGATCCACGGAAGAAGTTTTTTTGCAGCATGGTCGGTATGCAGAATAATGGGAACGCCATAAAGCTCTGACATCATCTGAACATGTTTTGCCCCTGCGATACCCCCGGCAATAGCAGCTTTCTGGTTATCATTGGACAGGCTCTTGCCGGCGTAGAAGATAGCACCGCCATTCGAAAACTGAACAATTACTGGTGAATTCACCTCACTGGCAGCTTCCATCACAGCATTCACGGAATTTGTACTTACAACATTCACTGCAGGCAAGGCAAACTCGTTTTCCTTGGCAATACTAAAAACTTTGGAGACATCATCTCCGGCGAGTACACCGGGCTTAACATGATCAAGTATTTTCTGAGACATGGTAAAATATTTAATAGTTACTACTAAAACGTCAAATTTTGCGCAAATTTATAAATAAAATACGGAACCTCTTCCCAAATTATTCTAAAATAACCGTGAAAGGTATATAAGTGAAATATGGGACAGGACAGAGTAGAGGGTGGAGTGGAAAAGACACTGAACCTATTCTGCAAACAGGGTCAGAACGGATATCCAATCCCGATATTCAGGGTAAAATCACTTCTACCCAGTTTCTGGTTCCCAATGATCCACTTATCTCCCTCCTTCCTGGCTGGGTCTCGTAACTTCATCCCAAGGTCAAGCCGGAAAATAAAAAATGAAAAATCGAAACGTGTGCCGAAACCGGTTCCCACAGCAATATCGCGGTAGAACTGATCGAGTTTAAAAAGTGCACCTGGTCTTTCGTCATTTTTTGTGATGGCCCAGATATTCCCAGCATCTACAAAAAGGGCCCCGTTGATAAGCCAGAACAGCTTGAAGCGGTATTCCACGTTACCCTCAAGTTTGATATCAGCGGTTTGGTTAGGGTACTGTGTATTTTGAACCTCAGAGTATGAGCCAGGACCAAGGTTCCTGACCTGCCAGGCACGAATTCCATTGGCACCACCAGCAAAATATTTTTTTTCGAAAGGTAGTGCCGCTGAGTTTTCGAAGGGCAGCCCGGCACCGGCGAAAAAACGGTAAACCAAACTGGTTTTTTCATCAAAAATATTGTAAAACCTGACATCGAAATCACCCCGGACATATTGCGAATATACATTATTAAACAGCTTGTATTCAGGTTTGTCTGCCTGAATCCCTCCCAGACGATATATGGTATACAGGAGGTTTCCAGCCTGTTCAACGTTTATTCTTACATAGATAAAATCCCTGTTTTTCTGAATATTCTGGTTGTTGAAAATGAGACTGTAGCTGGTAAGGGTAACAAGATGCTGCTGATAGGAATAGTAGACATATTTTCCCTCCAGCCAATCCATAAATTCTGGTGATTTATACGGGATCTTGACAAGATTCAGTTCAATGGGGTTTACAATATGTGTCAGATATCGATTCCCTTTCCAGTTATATCCAAACGATACATTTGCCAGTGTGCGGGTATATTCAGGCCGGCGCTGGTAATTATATGCCATTGAGAAGGAGGTCCTTGGATTGTATTTTTTAATAAACTGGTCTGTTTTAAAAGGTAGCAGGAATTTGGGGATACTGTAACGTAACTCGGCACCAAATTCAATCATATTACCGAGATTGGAGGAGTAATTTTCCTTTAGAGTTTCGAGTGCCCCTTTAATTCGCAGGTCGAAATTTTCAGCTCCCCTGAATAAATTCCGGTGCTGATAGATCAGGTTTCCTGCAGCACCAATGTTGCCGGAAGAGTTCGTCCCTTCCAGTTCAACAGTATAGGATTGCAGTGTTTGAGGGGTAAGCATTATATTGCAATCGAGTTCTCCCGTATGGTCGGCTTCGATTTTTCCCACCTGGCTAAAATCGATGGAGACCAGACGGAATATTTTCAGTGACGTAAGGTTCCGGTAGGACCGTTCGTAATTCGTAAGATTGTAAAGATCACCCGGTAAGACATAATTGGATTGCATCACGACACTGGGATGAATATTCTCTCTGCCAGGGAAAATGATATAGATACTGTCGAGGGCCAGTGTGTCGAGTGAAGACAGGTAGGATTCATTTTTTGCCAGAACTTCTCTCGGATTATAATTTGTATTAATATATACATTTCTGATACGAAGACGTGGATGGGGCAATTCAGTATAGGTCCCGTCTTCATTATAAATACGGTATTTCTTTACGATTAGCGTTAGGTCAACTTTGTGATCCGCAACCGATGTATCGGCTTCGTAATACACAAACTCTTTGGAAAAATAAAAATAGCCCTGATTTTTTAGCAATATCTCGATCCTTTCTCTCTCTGAAGAAAGAACATCGACATTAAACAGGTCACCGGAATGAATGGTTGAATTTGAGGTATCCTTTAGTACTGTGGTCCTGAGTGAAGTATCTTCGAAGCTGTAATTAATTTTCCTCAGAAGGTATGGTTCATTTTTCCGGATATAATAGGTAACATCCACCTTCTTACCATTCCTTCCGACAATTTCCACCGAGTCGGTTACCTCGGCATTGTAATAGCCTTTACTTATCATGTATAACTCAAGCTGGCTGACAGTTTTCTCCGTCTGGAACTTGTCATAGATTACGGGTTCTTCACCGATAGTACGAAACATCCGGTTTATCCAGTTTTCCTTACCTATCTTTGAAAGGCTGTATACGCCGAGGTGAAACTTGAGCCAAACAACCCGTTTATTAGGTTTCTGTTTCACGTATATAGAAAGTTCATCCTTGTTGATTTGCCTGACATCCCCTTTAAGTTCGTACTTATTAAGCAGGTACTCGTTCTCGGGAACATATTTGGTTGTGCGGCATGAATACGAGAACAGCAGGAGTATAATCAAAAGGTAAAGAAATGTTTTCCTTTCGGAATTGATATGGCTTGTCAAAAGAGACCTCAAAAGTGTAATGTTAAATTTTAGTGCAAATATACTTAACACCATCATATGTTTATATATTTTTGCCAACATCAAATATTTTACCCATGCTTTCAAAAAACCGGCTGAAACATTTTGCATCCCTAAATCAGAAGAAATTCAGGAAACAACACGGGAGTTTCCTTGCTGAAGGGGAAAAAATAGTCCGTGAGATCCTTGCCAGTAATGATTGTTTTCTGGAAGTAGCAACACTGTTGGCTGTCCCTGAATTCATAGCCTCCATCTCCGGATTGCCGGCCGGAGTAGAGATCATCCCGGCGCAAAAGTCTGAACTGCAAAAAGTATCCTCATTTAACACCGCCGGAAATGCCATTCTTGAAATAAAGATTCCTGAATACGAATTCAGCGCTGAAGATCTCAGGAACAGTCCCTCATTGTTTTTCGATGATATCCGTGATCCGGGGAATCTCGGGACGATCATCCGTACTGCTGACTGGTACGGGATCAGGGACATATTCTGCAGCCAGGAAAGTGTGGACGTATATAATCCAAAGGTCGTTCAGACCAGCATGGGCTCATTTGCACGGGTCAAAGTACATTATAAAGAGCCGCTGAAACTGATCGATGGACTAAAATCCGCCCTTCCGGGATACAGCATTTCCGGAACGGTCCTGAACGGTGAAGATATCCGTGAGAGTATATTGCCAATTCCCGGTATGGTGATGTTCGGAAACGAATCGAGAGGATTGTCAGAACAGGTCATCACAAATTGTGACCGGCTGGTTACCATTCCACCATGGGGATCACCCTGGGCAGAATCGCTGAATGTTGGGATTGCGGCTGCAATTGTCTGTGCAGAATGGCGTCGCAGGTAGATTACTCAAAATGGAAACAAAGCGCAACAATATAGGAATTGAGCTTCTCTATCGAGTTCAGGTATTGCGGATGGCCCTGGGCGGCTTCATCCACAAGGACATTGAACATGCCGATACCGACTTTAATTTCCGTTGAAAGCTTAAAGTAGGTCAGATAGTAATCCATCCCAAATCCAAATTCGAGGTAGAGGTCTGAAGGTTTCAGCCGGATATACACATTGGAACTTTCATCAAAGCCCTTCTTCGCCGCCATATCGTAGCGGTAATCAAGCCCTCCGATAAGGTACGGTCGTACGTTATTCAGTCTTTCGGCCCTGTATTTTAGGAGCAGGGGGAAGTCGAGATAACTGGATTCAATTTTCATATCGGTGTCCAGAATGGTATCGCTGGTGTAAAAAGAAATGCGTCGCTGGCCAAAGGAAATCCCGGGAAGGAACCTTAAGTTGAGATTTTCTGAAAGTCGAAGATCGGATACGATACTTACCTGAAACCCAGGCTCAACTCTGGTTTCATCAGGGCGGAGATCATTGTTCAGACTTCTTTTAATCCCAAGGTCCATTGTATTCAGTCCGATCGTAAAGCCGAAATGAAGCTTTTTGTAATCATACCCAGACAGGTTGCGAGGTCTTTTCACCTGTGCAGATAAAAGAATGGGAACAGACAGAAGGATAACGAGGATTAATTTCTTCAAGACAGGATATTTATTTGTTAAAACGAAAGGCTACCAAATTTAGTATTAACAAAATTATATTTTAAGTGACTCTCATACAATATATTTACCTGTATAAATGCTTGCAATCCCCCCGGACAGTCGCCTGTAATCACATCCTCCGAGTCCACAGTTTTCCATAATGTTCTTCATGTCATCTCCGGATGGAAATTCGGCGATAGATCCCGGCAGGTACTGATAGGCTGATTTATCCCTGGTAAAAAGAGAGGCGATCAGCGGCAGGATGGTGGTCGAATAAAAGCGATACATGATCGAAAGTATCCCTCGGGAGGGCTTCGAAAATTCCAGGATATAGACCCTTCCTCCCGGCTTCAAAACCCTGTACATCTCGGTGAGTCCCTTCTCCAGGTTTTCAAAATTCCGCACACCGAAAGCGACAGTCACAGCGTCAAATGAAAGGGAATCAAAAGGCAGATTTTCAGAATCACCCTGCACAAAGCTGATATCTATCTTTCGTCTTGTGGCCTTTTCCCTGGCAACAGCGAGCATATTCTCAGCAATATCGACGCCTGTCACCCTGGCAGGACCTGCCTTAGTTAGTGCGAAAGCCAGATCACCGGTGCCGGTTGCCACATCGAGAATCTGTATTTCAGCTCTGTTCATGGCTCCGGAAAACAAATGCTTTTTGACCATTCTGACCAGGACCTTTCGCCAGCGCTTGTCAATATTGAATGACAGAAGATGGTTCAGGAAATCGTATCGTGAGGCAATTCCGTTGAACATGGCTGTTACCTGTTCCTTCCTGGTTCCCGGCTGATCTTCGTATGGCTTAATCAATTTTTTTCGGTTTTTGCCTTGCGAAAATACACATTTAATTATTCTGAGGTGAATTCTGCCTCGGATTTTGGTCTGAAGATATTACCTTTGATTGAAAAAGCTGCTCATGAAGAAAATTGCATTCATTACAGGCGCAACGGCGGGGATCGGAAAGGCGACAGCTCTGCTCCTTTCTGCCAGCAATTATGATATCGTTATAACGGGAAGAAGGAAAGACAGACTGAACGAACTGGAAAAAAAGATCAGGTCGGTCTCAGACGCTGATGTTCTCAGTTTGCATTTCGATGTCAGGTTACAGGATGAAGTAAAAAAAGCCGTTTCATCACTCGAAGGCAAGTGGAGAAACATCGATGTACTGGTCAACAATGCCGGGCTTGCCGTTGGACTCTCACACATCGACAATGGAGTTGTGGACGATTGGGAAAGGATGATCGATACGAACATTAAAGGCCTCTTATACATAACCAGGGAGATCACCCCGTTAATGGTTGCCCGCGAAACCGGACATATCATTAATCTTTCCTCCATTGCAGGAAAGGAAGTCTACGAGAACGGTAATGTTTATTGTGCTACAAAATACGCTGTTGATGCACTTTCCCAGGCAATGCGTATCGATCTGCTTAAACATCGCATTAAGGTTACGAACATTGCGCCGGGTCTCGTTGATACGGAATTCTCCACGGTTAGATTCAAAGGCGACAGTACCAGGGCTGCAAACGTATACAAAGACCTTACCCCCCTGTATGCTGAGGATATTGCAGAAGCCATCCTGTTTGCCGTAACACGACCGGCTCATGTTAATATCAATGACCTTCTGATTATGCCGACAGCGCAGGCAAGTGCCACTATTATTGCAAGGAATAACAACTAGTACCGTTAAAACGGGGAAATCATACCTGTCAGGTATGAAAGGAAATAATTCCCCTGTTTTTTATCCACCGTACATCATTCTTTTTTGACAGCAAGTTAAAAGCGTTATTTTTGTTGAAATTTAAAACTCAGGAAATGTATACATACGAATATCTGGAAGATTTTACCAGGGAGGTTTTTGTTAAGATGGGGTGCAGCCGTGAAGATGCGATTGCAGCTTCCGATGTTTTCCTGGCCGCCGAATTACGGGGACTTTCATCTCACGGGATGATCAGGATCAAGGATTATTTCCAGTTGTGGCAGGCAGGAAGGATCAATGTGCGGCCCAACATAAAGATTGTCCACGAATCGCCAAGTACAGCGGTGGTTGACGGTGACGGTGCGATTGGCATGATTGCTTCTGTCCGTTCTATGGAAATCGCTATCGAAAAGGCTGAGAAAGCCGGTTCCGGCTGGGTTTCCACGAGGAATTCAAACCACTTCGGCATCGCAGGCTATTATGCCATGATGGCACTGAAACATGATATGATCGGGATGACCATGACCAATGCGAATCCTCTCGTAGCACCCACATTTTCGCTGTCCCGCCTCCTGGGTACCAATCCAATTGCAGTTGCGGTTCCTGCAGGTAAATATCCGCCATTCGTGGCTGATTTTGCCACCACACCCATTGCCAGGGGAAAACTGGCTGTAGCAGGAAAAAAAGGTGAAAAAGTACCCTATGGATATGTTCAGGACAAGGACGGAAATCCTTCCGACGATCCCGATATCCTTCAGAAAGGCGGTTCAATGCTTACCCTTGGCAGCGACTATGAACATGGCAGCCATAAAGGTTATTGTATGGCCTCCGTGGTCGATATTTTCTCTGCCGTGTTATCGGGTGCCAACTTCGGGCCATTCGTTCCTCCATCCGTGGCATATCTTCCTGTGCTAGAAAAGAAAACGGGTGAAGGCACAGGGCATTTTTTCGGTGCCATGAGAATCGATGCCTTTCGTCCTGCAGAAGATTTTAAAGCGTCTATGGATGAGTGGATTGAAACATTTAAAAATGCTAAAGTCGCACCAGGCCAGACCGAAGTACTGATCCCGGGTGAACTGGAACGTAGAAAGGAAGAGAAAATCCGGAAAGAAGGCATAAGCATTATCCCGCCTGTTGCAAAAGAAATGAAGGAAATTGCCACAATCCTGGGGATTGATTTTGAAGTTAAATCGTAAAAATTTGTAACCCACGCTTTTATCGTTGAGACGCTTCTACGTTAAGAGAAAACGGAAGAACGAAACTCATCAATCATTATTCATAAATCCCTGTTTATCAATAACATTCATGAATTTACGGGAGAAAAACACATTATCCTTTTTCGTATACCTGTTTTCCGTGAAAATTTGTGCAAGGGATTCTTTCTGATTTAATCTGATGAGATCGGCAGTTTCATCCGAGGTATCCCTTTCCTTGTATATACTTTCAATGTCCTTCTCGTTGAAATCCTGGTATTTCTCATGATGTACAACGGCTCTCGCCGGTAACCTTGGTGTCAATCCGGGCTCATTTCCGGGATAGCCAAGGACGATGGCAGCTACCGGCACAACGGCTGGGGGAAGGTCAAGGATATCAATGATCTTATCCGCATTATATGTAGCCGTACCGAGATAGCATATCCCCAGTCCGTGAGCTTCCGCTTCCAGGGCCACATTCTGTGCAGCAATCAAGGCATCGACAGCCCCGGTAAAAAATGACAGAAAATTATCATATCCCGGTACGGCTCTGTTTTGAAGACACCACTTATTAAAGCGATTAAAATCAGCACAGAAGGTAATATGTACGGGGGCTTCCCTGACCATTTCCTGTCCGAAATGAACATCGCATAGTTTTTCGCGAAGTTCGGTATCGGTGGTTACGATCATTGAATAGACCTGCATATTACCTGTAGTGGATGCTTTTGACCCGGCTTCCAGGATCCGGTCCAGAATTTCCGGCGGGACCGGATCAGGTTTATACTTTCTGATGGAACGGTGTTTAAAGATTGTATCGATCATGATGCATAAATTTATTGAGCTGCAATAATACAAAAATGACAGGGAATTCCTGAAAACAATTTTCAAAGTTACCCTTTTACCCCATAGGCCTTCCTATGCCCACTTCATAAATTTTTGTTGACAGATCGCAAATTGAAAGGTGCTGGTCCGCCATTATTCTAAAAGGATACTCCAGGCGACTTTTTTTCATCTCTGATGAACGGAATTCGCTCTTTCATGTTATTGTCGGTATATATAAATTGTGTAATTGATACAAATTTTCGGATCATCCTTCATAACACATTCAAAATGCAGTATAATTTATTAAAAGTTATGTAATTTGATCCCGCCGGAAAAATAACCTAAACTATCTCAGTCATGACATTCAGAAAAATTCAGTTCCTTGCTGTACTATTTAGTATTTTCATATTCTTAGGTCTGCCCCCCCTGGTTAAAGCAGATAGAAAACCCACAACACAGGAAAAAGATACACTCAAGAGTAAGACATTCTCTGGGCTAACATTCAGGAGTATCGGCCCGGCTTTTACTTCAGGCCGGATTGCCGATTTTGCCTTTAATCCGGCCAGGCATTCTGAATATTACGTTGCCGTGGCATCGGGGCATGTATGGAAGACAGAGAATAACGGCACTACCTTTACGCCCGTTTTTGATAAAAATGCATCCTATTCCATTGGCGTTGTCACGATGGATCCAACAAATCACAATGTAGTATGGGTTGGTACAGGAGAGAACAATCATCAGCGCGTACTCGGTTATGGTGATGGAGTTTATAAATCTATTGACGGCGGTGAGAACTGGGAAAATATGGGATTGAAGGACAGCCGGCAGATCGGTGGTATCGTTGTCGATCCGGAAAATCCTGATATTGTATTTGTTGCTGCTGAGGGTTCGGTTTGGGGACCGGGTGGTGACCGGGGACTATACAAGACGACAGATGGCGGCAAAACCTGGATTAAAGTCCTCGAGATCAGTGAGAACACCGGTGTTAACAATGTGGTAATAGATCCGGCTGACCATAATATATTATATGCCACATCAGAACAACGTCGAAGGCATGTTTATACCAAGATCGGTGGTGGCCCGGAATCAGCGGTATACAAATCGAGCGATAACGGCAAAACCTGGCGGAAGATCATGAAAGGCCTGCCGGAAGTTGATCTTGGCGGTATGGGCATTGCAATTTCACCCGCCAATCATGATGTATTGTACCTCATCGTTGAAGCTGCGATGGACAAGGGAGGCTTCTTCCGCTCATCCGATCGCGGTGAGACATGGGAAAAAATGAGCGACCATACATCCAGCGGCCAGTATTACAACGAGATATACTGTGACCCGATCGATGTGGATAAGGTGTATTCCGTAGAAACATATACCCAGGTTACACTTGATGGCGGAAAAACATGGGCACCTCTCGGAAATGAAAACCGTCATGTTGATGACCATGCACTCTGGATTGATCCGTCCGATACAAAACATATATATATCGGCGGCGACGGAGGAGTATATGAGTCTTTTGACGGTGGCCAACAATGGCTTTTTAAAAGTAATCTCCCTGTCACCCAGTTCTACCGTGTAGATGCTGACGATGCCCAGCCTTTCTATAATGTATATGGTGGAACACAGGATAACAATACTTTTGGAGGTCCTTCAAGGAATATTAGTAAGGATGGTGTAACCAGTGAAGAATGGCACGCCATACTGGGCGGTGACGGTTTCTGGGTACAGGTTGATCCCAGGGATCCCGATATCATATACTGCGAATACCAATATGGGAATGTTTATCGCTTTGACAAGAAATCGGAGGAAACCGTAAATATCAAACCGCAGCCCGGCAAGGGAGAGAAAACATACAAATGGAACTGGAATACACCGCTGATTGTTAGCCCGCATTCCAATACAAGGATATATATGGGTGCAAATTATATCTTCAGGTCGGACGACCGGGGATCGACATGGAAGGTCATCAGTGATGATATCACAGCACAGACCGACAGGAATACATGGCCGGTCATGGGGCATTACTGGAGTATCGATGCCGTATCAAAAGATGTGTCGACCAGCCTTTATGGAACGGCAGTTTCCCTTGCTGAGTCACCTGTGATGGAGGATCTGCTGTATGCAGGAACAGATGATGGTGTCATCTCTGTGACGGAAGACGGCGGCAAGACTTGGCGCCAGACCAAATCGTTCCCCGGTGTGCCGGAGAATACCTATGTCAGTGATATCATGCCTTCCGGATTTGATGAGAATGTGGTATATGCATCATTCGATAACCGGAAGCGGGATGATTTCAAACCCTATATCCTTAAAAGCAGCGATAAAGGAAAAACATGGACCTCCGTTTCCTCTAATCTCCCCGTGAACGGCACAGTACACACGCTGGCACAGGATTTCAAAAACAAGAGCCTGCTATTTGCAGGAACAGAATTTGGTGCCTTCTTTTCTATCGACGGCGGCGGCGAATGGGTACAGCTAAAGTCAGGAATCCCTTCTATCGCCATTCTGGACATAAATATCCAGAAAAGAGAAAATGCGCTGATCCTTGGCTCCTTCGGAAGAGGAATTTATATCCTCGATGATTATACAGCACTACGTGAGCTTGCCGATAACCGATCCATTCTGGATGCAAAAGCTCATCTTTTCAGCATTCCAACGGCCAATATGTATATCCAGACTATCGGTAAATATGGACAGGGCGCCTCTCTATTTCATGCACCGAATCCACCATTTGGAGCCATCTTTACCTACTACCTGAAAGAGGTTCCTAAAACCCTTGAGGCCCAGAGGCATGAAAAGGAAAAAGAACTATTCAAGGAAAAAAAGCCAATACCTCAGCCGGATATGGACCAACTCAGGAAGGAAAAGAATGAGATCCCTCCATACCTTGTGTTTACAGTCCAGGATGAAGGTGGCGAAATGGTACGAAAAATCACTGCCAAACCATCAGAGGGTATCGGAACTGTAAACTGGGACCTACGGTACGACAGCCCTTTTCCTGTGAGGATGGTGAAGAAAACCTTCGATCCGCTGTCGAAACCTTCTTCTTCATATCTTGCGGTCCCCGGCAAATACAAGGTGAAGCTTGACATGGTGGTACGGGGTGAAGTAATAAGTCTTGCCCAGCCCGTTGAATTTCAGACGGAACTCTTGAATAACAGTACACTGCCGAGAGAAACCCGTGAAGTTACTGCAGCTTTTGCCGGAAAAGTTAAAAATCTTGTACGCACCATGAGGGGCACGTATAGCATTGTTGAGGACAATATCGATAAGATCGGCAAAATTGAACAAACTTTGCTGCAGACATCGAACGGCAGTATGGAGTTGCTAGCCAAAGCGATGACGATTGAGACGGAGCTAAAGGAAGTCCTATACTTATTCGACGGACCTGAAGCCAAAGCCAGTGAGGAAGAACTTCCTCCGATGCCTGTACCACTTAACAACCGGCTCGGTGCAATAATTGAGAATCTTTTGGGAACTACTTCCGGAGTTACTTCAACGATGAAGGAAGATTTCGCTATCCTCTCTGAAGAATTTCCACCCGTACTTGAGAAAGTGAAGAACATACTCGCTGAGATCGAAACACTGGAAAAAGCCATGGATAAGGCCGCAATACCATGGACGCCAGGCAGGCTTCCTGTGTTGCAGCCATAGCTGCATAGCCGATATAAGTCCGGTTGTCAGCATGTTAACTTCATGGATTTTTATAAAATAAATCACGAAAAGCCTCGTTTTTGATTACAGACAATTTGATTTTTTTGCAATTTAATTTTTGTATATTGCAACCATTCTTGACAAATCATCGTTAATAGTCTGTAAACAAGAAAATAGGTCAATGAAAAAATTAACGTATCTACTCGCTGTCGTTTTTGTACTCGGTGTCCTTTTGTCGTCATGTAACAGGAAAGTGTGTCCGGCCTACAGCCAGAACAGCAATACTGAACAATCAGAAAATCCTGCTTCCTGAACAATTTGATGATCAGGAACGTTTTTTCAATATCCGATTGCAGAGAATCCCGGACCCAACCCGGCATTTATCTGCAATCTCCGTTTATTTACTGAGGACCTTTTCCGTTATTATGAGAAAAAGTTACCGGGAAGGAGTTGAAAAATGAAAAGGATCATTTCTGCTGTTCCTGTAATTCTGTTTCTGTTTGTGAATTGGCCTTGTTTATTTTCACAGGGTGATATTGATGAACAGCCAAAGATTCTTTTGCGTAATGAGAAGACCTTTGGTGCTTTCCTCAATTCAAACGGATTGGGTGGTGATTTTGAATACGCAAAAAGGATCAATGCCAGAAATCACATCTTGTACCGGGCTGCCGTCATGAATGTGAAAAATCCCAAGGAATATAAGATCACCAACGGATATTATTCCAACAAAAGTTTTGTGTTCGGAAAGAAAAATTCATTTTTTGAACTGAAAGCTCAGTACGGTAAGCAGAGTGAACTTTTCCGAAAAAATGACGCCGGAGGTATTTCCATCCGCTATTTTTACAATGTCGGGCCAACACTTGGATTGTTAAAACCCATTTATTACCAGGTTCTATACTCGAGCAATGTTACTGAAACCGATACCAAGATTGTAAAATTTGATCCATCCATTCATCAGACGCAGATTCTTGGCAAGGCTTCATTTTTTGAAGGCGTAAGAGAAACTAAATTTGTTCCCGGAGCCTCGGCGCGAATCGGTTTCACGTTTGAATATTCTCGTATGGATATTACCGTCCATGCGATCGAAGTGGGTCTTGAAATGGACGTCTTCCCAAAAAAGATCCCCATCATGGCTACCGAGCTTAATAATTTCTATTTTATGAACCTATTCGTGGGTTACAGGTTCGGCACCGTGATCGATATGAGTGATGCCGCCCGCAAAGACACCTGGTTAGATAAGTTCAAGGAAGAGCGTAAACAACAGAAAATACGTCGACAGAACAAAAAAGCCAGCCAAAGCCAGTCGAATTATTGAATCGCAACAACCTCAAACCCATCTGCATTTTCGTTTTCTTCCGCCATATCCGCATGCCTAAAATCATGAATCCGGCAACTTGTTGAGCCGGGCCACCTTGCCGTTACTGCCCGAACGACTGTACACATCAGCACAACCTCTGAGTGGTTTAGCGGTTTTTTAAAATGAAATTAGTACTTTTGCCAAGCCGGAGGTGAAGGAAGATTTTACTCAAAAGCCAGGATATACCAGGATCACTGAATTGGTGCTTTGTTCTTTAACAACAGCGGGATGCGTGATGAAAGACTTTCAGAAAAACCTGACAAACGTATTCTTTGAGACCAGATAAATCTTATCTGCAGGAATTTTGACTCCTGCGCCACCATCCGGATGGAGATATCTGCATTAATTATCATTTGCAGGTTGTGAGTTAAAACTTAATATACGCTTAACGTTCTAAGTATGCAAATTTTTGTAGGATTTGATTTTTATATATAATTTTGCACTCTGTTATAAAAAAAACAATAACTATTCATTCAATTAACATAATACATAAATTTTTAAAGCTATGGCTAAAATAAAAGTTGGAATTAACGGCTTTGGTAGAATCGGAAGACTTGCTTTCAGGGCAGCAATGAAGAGAAATGATATTCAGATCGTCGGGATTAATGATCTTATCGATGTTGACTATATGGCTTACATGCTCCGTTACGATACGGTACATGGGCGTTTTGACGGTACAATCGAGATCAGCAATGGAAAAATGATTGTTAACGGCAATGAAATCAGAGTAACTTCTGAGCCCAATCCCGCAAACCTTAAATGGAATGAAGTCGGTGCGGAATACGTCATTGAATCAACCGGTTTATTCCTGACCAAGGAAAAAGCCCAGGGACATATCACGGCCGGAGCAAAAAGAGTGGTTATGTCAGCCCCTTCAAAAGATGATACGCCAATGTTTGTTATGGGTGTAAACAACAAAAAGTACACGGCTGATATGCAGGTTGTGTCGAATGCATCCTGCACAACCAATTGCCTCGCTCCTATCGCAAAAGTCCTCAACGATAATTTCGGCATTGTTGAAGGTCTGATGACCACCGTTCATGCCACTACCGCTACACAGAAAACCGTTGACAGTCCTTCCAATAAGGACTGGAGAGGTGGTCGTGCAGCTGCTGGAAATATTATTCCTTCGTCAACCGGTGCTGCGAAAGCTGTTGGAAAGGTAATCCCGGAACTTAACGGCAAACTGACCGGTATGGCTTTCCGTGTACCTACTCTCAATGTTTCAGTAGTAGATCTTACCTGCAGACTTGAAAAAGCCGCATCCTATGAGGATATTAAGAAAGCCATGAAGGCTGCATCTGAAGGTGAACTGAAAGGCATCCTCGGATATACGGAAGATAATGTTGTATCCAGTGATTTCAATACGGATCCCAGGACATCCATTTTTGATGCCGGTGCCGGTATTTCACTGAATGACTATTTTGTTAAAGTCGTTTCCTGGTATGACAATGAATGGGGTTATTCCAACAAAATCGTTGACCTCATTGCTTACATGAACACTGTAAAATAATTTCCCTCAGGGCACGCTTCATTTGTCCGATAAAGTTTTACATAAATATTCTGAAAAAGGTGCTTCCCGTGGGAAGTACCTTTTTTCGTTACCAATAGCTCAGTCTTATATTCCGGGGATGAATTATCATTCACTACAGCGATCACGTTAGCTTCAGATTTCAGTCAGGTATCTCCTCTTGTACTGCATTTATATGTACAGTCTTTCGCTTTTTTACGAGAAATTTTTCTGCTGCCCGTAGATTACGCACAAGAATACCGCAGATCTTGTTTTTCCAATTTATTTTACTAATTTCATGATACAATAACTATCCCTGAAGCCTGATGAAATACACTCTGCTGATTTTCTTTTTTCTATTGGCCCTCTTTGCCTGTGAAAAAGAAGATGTAATACTGCCCATTGTCCTGACCGGCCAGCCTGTTATATATTCATCAGATGGTGTTGAATTCAAGGGAGAACTTTCTTCAGAAGGCAATCAGACTTTAACTGAACATGGTTTTCTGTGGACCGAAACGCAGCCGCTCACTCTTAACAACTCAAATGGTGAAGTTATCAGGTTGGGTGTACCAGAAGGAACGGGGTATTTCAATGCCAAACTCAACACCGGCTTCGCTGAGGGTAAGACATACTATATCAGGGCATTCGCATCCACCACCAAGGGAACGGCATATGGTTCGGTTGTAAGTTTTAAAAGTTTAGGAAGCGCATTTCCGGTGATTGACAGTATTGTACCCGGTAAGGTTTTCCCAGGTGATACGATGACCATATTTGGCAAGAACTTTTTTACATTGCCCGGTGCTCTGCAGATAGTGATAAATTCGGTGCCATTTATTCCCGATTCGGTGAATAATGACCGGATCTATATGGTTTGCCCGGAAAAATCCATAGGATATAAAAATTTGATCGGAATCCGGATTCCCAAACTGGGTATTGAAGCAACCTCGATGAAACTTATATATATTGCACTGCCGGTCATCAACATTGTAAAACCATTGAAAGGTACCACCGGAGATAATATTGTGATATATGGTGATCATTTTGTCAGGAACTCTACGAAAGTATGGCTCAACAATAAACCGGTAACGCTGCGATATAATGCAATAAGTGACCCACAGAGGGAAAGAACAGAAATTCATTTTAATCTGCCACCAAACACAGATGCCGGCGAAAATAGCATTCTGGTTTCGGTATTTGATGCTAACAATGAAGCGGAGGCTCCCAATACTATTGACTTCCTAGCACCCTACATTGATAAAATTGAACCGGCCATAGCCTCTATAGGTGATACGATCAAACTAACCGGTAAATTTTATTCAAAAGTTCAATCAGAATTCTATTTTACAGTAGGCGATGTAGCCGGAGGTATTGTATCCGCCGATTCATCGCTCGTTAGGGCAAAAGTGCCCGTAGGCATCAATCCCCTCTCCACCGATATTATCCTTAGTGTCAGAGGCAGACAAATTCTGATGAAAGATGCTTTCACCGCGAAACTTGCAGAGATTACTTCATTGAGTCCTCAACCTGCCGGGATTGGTGATAACTTATTTATTAACGGGCATTTTTTTGCAAAGGCGCCGACTGATTTTAAACTGCTCATTGGAAATATACCCGTTAGCCTTCAGTCAACAGATTCAACGGTCATTTCCGCCAATCTGCCTTTAAGCCTGCCTTTCGGCCAACAGAATCTGCTCCTCACCGTTAAAAATTCACCTGCAATTGGCATAAATACCTGCATGATACGCAAACCCTCGATCTCAGATTTTTATCCGGAAACCGGCACAATCGGAGATACGATAACTATTCCCGGCTACTTTCCCCAATCAACTTCCACCGATTACTCTGCCTGGTTTGGAAATATAAAAGGTATATTGATCAGTAAATCAAAGGAACAAATAAAAGTAAAGGTTCCTGTTGATATAGTAAAAACCCCGGATAAGATCCACGTCAGATACAATTCAAACAGTGGTGATGTATTGTCCAGTGTGAATAATTTCATTACGGCTTTCCCTACCGTCAGCAGTATCAACCCACAGATTGCCAACAGGGGTGACACAGTGACGATAGACGGGATATTTTACACGGCGGATCCAGGGGATTTCAGGATTGTATTATATGAATTTAATTGTTCTCCCTTATCGGTCAGTCCATATAAGATCATTGTCAAATTGCCTGATGTGCCGGTAATAGGATCAAAAATCCTCAATGTGTACGTGAGAAATTATCTATGTTCACCTTCTCCCGACATTACTATCAGAGAGCCGGAGATTACAGGAATTTCCCCTGCAGAAGGTACCTATAATGACATCATAACCATGTCTGGTGATTTCTCCTCCATCCGGGGGGCCATTCCATCCATATTTTTTGGGGATGCACTTGCAAGTCTGGTTTCATTTTCAGAAAGTGAAATTAGATTTAAAGTGCCTGAATCACTGAACACTACCGATGTTCAGATAAAGCTCGTGGTTTCTGGTACTACCATAACTGCCCCTGGAAATTTTCACTTAAAACAGCCAGAAATCACAAACTTTTCACCTGTAAGTGGAGGGTATAACGAAGTAATTACCATAACAGGTCAGAATTTCAACCCCGGTATTTCCGGGAACATGATTGATTTTGGTGGTTACACCGCAGAGATAATTTCAGCAGGTGCCAATGCCATTTCGTTTCGTATCCCCCCTGATTTTTACTCTCCGGGCAGGACAGCCGGCATCAGTCTTCATACTGCCGGTGATGTCCTAACTGCAACACAGAATTATTCATTAGCCCCTCCGGTAATCATCAATAATTCCGGAACAGGACTGGAATATGGTGAAGACATCCATTTACAAATCCTGAACTTTAAATATGGCAGCGATGAGATCATGGTTGATCTCTCGGGAACCGATCTGGAAGTATCTGGCTCAAAGGACAGTGTCGTCGCCGTCTTTCGCTCCTTTGTTTCAGGTGGTGACTACCAGTTGCACATAAATATAAATCAGGGCCTGGCGGAAGCTACCTATGATATCCATTATTCAACACCATGGCAGGGGGATACAAATTACCCTGAAGGAAGATTGAAAAATGCCATGTGTTTTGCAATTAATGGAAAATTTTATGTCGGGGGCGGTTTCAAAGACGGGTCAAATAAGCAGCCAAATAATGCACTTTGGGAGCTTGATCCCCAATCAATGCTTTGGACGCAAAAACGAGATGTCCCTGTGGTGTCTGCAAATCAGGTAAATTTTACGACAGATACCAGGGGATACTACATTGTGGATCATCACATGTATGTTTACGATCCTGTTTCGGATATCTGGGTTGAGGGGCCTGCCTTTCCCGGTACCGCAAATTTTAGGATGGTAGCTACAGGAAAAGGAAACAAGGGTTATGTCGGAATGGGAAGTGAAGAGCTTTCTACCAATATTGAAAAGGCCGTATGGGAAATGTACGAATATAATGAGACTACTGAGGAATGGGCGTATTTAAGCAAAGCAGGAACATATTTTTTTGACGGAAGTGCTGTCTGGCTCAATAATAAACTTTATCTCATTTCAAAAACCTGTAGTCCGGATAAAATCTTCGTTTATAATTTCACTTCAAATAAGTGGACCTATCTGGATCAGCCCTATGATACAGAGACTCCCGGTTACAGTTGGTCCTCATCATCAATAAATAATAGAATTTTTCTTGACTATAGTGGGATCCTGACCGAACTGGATGAAAACGGCAACAAGATTACATCATTCGCAACACCTTTGATGAATTACTCAGTGGTAAAGACTTTAAATTGTGCAGGTTCCAGCTATATCCTGCTTGGTACCGGTGCCACCAGTGGTGGAACTCCAATCTCAAGAATCCTCATCTATGACCCGACGACAAACTAACTGGTATACTCCAATACTAACGTTGGCATTGTTTCTTGCCACCCTTGTTTCTTCAGCACAGGATAACAGGTTTCTGAGTTTTACGTATTCAATCGGGACTGGTTTGCCGACAGGGAAACGCATAACCGATACCTATCTGGGTACTCCCGGAATATTTCGGAATTACAACCTATGCACATCACAAACTTCAACCCTGACTTTTCATCATTTAGTGAATAATATTAATCCGGGACTCTTCATGCAAAAAACAATGATGAGTGACTGGCGTAGCCCTACAGATTGGGACCTCTATTCTTCGTCCGAAACCAGAATCACAAGTTTTGGGTTTAAAATGGAATTTCCTAAGACAATCAACCTCCCCGTAAACAGATTGCTCATTGTAGCATTAAGTCCATCGGTTTCGGAAAATATCGTTCATCTTAAACTAGATCAGCCATTGACAGAATATTTCCCATTGTCGGGGTATATCGAAAATGATGAAGAGAACATAAAAAAAAGCGGGCCTGGCATAGGTGCCGGTATTTCCGCCGATTTCAAGATTACCAAAACGTTCTGGATTCATACAGCTGCCGGATCAGATCTAATATTCATCAATGATGCCAGGTTTAAGGACAAGCTCATCACACTTTTTCACCTAAATGCAGGCATCTGCATAAAGCTGGGCGGAAATAAAATCTATTACTGATCGATGAAAAAAATAGTCATAAAACTGCTTCTCACATTCCTACCGGCAGCATCCCTGTATTCACAAGTCTACTATTCTGACAGCCTTGCGATTTATGATTTTGTCCATTGTGATGAGGCAGGGACACTTATTGTTCCCGGCAACCATGCCTTCATTTTTTTCGATGTTCAATCCATGTTGCAGCAACGGCTTATCCCGTTTGATATTGGAAGCAAGGTAACAAGGATGGATGTTTCAGAGGATGAATCTGTTCTGCTTGCAGGATTTAAAGACGGCAATTTACTTGTCATGACACTTCCGGAAGGTCAGATAAGAGCGCTCCCTTCCAGAGAAAATGTCATCGTTACTTCTGTTGGCATAAACAGAGAGGGTACGATTCTGGCTGCAGGGTATGCTGACGGACAGCTCTTTTTATTTGATCAGGAGTCGGGAACGGTATTGCGGCAGATCCATGCTTCAAAAAAGGCCGTAAATGACCTGGCCTTTATCGATGACGGGGCCAAAATACTGACGGCGTGTGGTGATGGAAAGCTAAAAGCATGGAATATTAACTTTGACTCCCAACCGGTGACTATAGGAAAGAGTCTGTCCTGGCTAAGGGCGGTAAGTCTGGATAGTAGTTCAAGGAAATTGGTCGTTTGTGGGGACCGGGGACTGGTAAAATCATTTTCAGGTTCGTATACAGGGAATTACAGGGAAACCGGCTCATCAACCACTACTTTCGGCGTGCTCACGGATATTTCCTATTTTCCTAGTGGCGAAGATTATGTATTGGCATCCTATAAAGGTCTGTTGAAAATACATTTCGCCAGTGTGCCCGAACTTCGGATTGAATGGAAAATGAAAATGCCGGTTTACAGAATCAGAACGTGTCTGGAGGACAAACAGCTGGTTATATTCGTTGCCTGCGGCAATAAGGTTGAAAGGATATATGTTAAGGATATGACCATACACATCTAACGAAGCGAAACCTACTAAAAAAAATCGATGAGTTTGAACGGGATCTGAACTGTGGTCTGGTAATGCAGCCCAAGTTCCTGTATTGATTCGTCGTCCTCTTCATAATACCAGTTCACGATACAATCCTTGCCGTTATCATAGTTTTTCTTGAGTATTCTCATCATCTCTAGCATGTACTTGGAAGATCCGCTGTTGATATATTCAAGCTTGATATCAACCCGGGTCAATGGCTTTGGATTCTGATAATATTCTTTCAACTGATCAATGATATTATCAAAAAAATCACCCGGATCTTCGGGAATTGAACGTCCCTCAATTTTTAGAATGCCTCCGTCGGGCGAAAAAACCACTTCCGGCGTATTAAATGTTTTCTTAACGTAATATTCCTCCATTGAATGAAGATTATATTTTGAACTACTCGTATCTCAATGCAACTATCGGATCCTGACGTGCTGCTTTTACAGCAGGGAAATACCCGGAAATTATTCCCACCAGAAAGCACAGCACTACACCAAGGAAAATCCATGCCCAGGGAATCACGAATGGTGAACCAATAAGCAAAGAAACAACATTTCCCATTATAATCCCAAGAAGAATTCCAAAAGCTCCGCCAACCTGTCCTATAACAATTGCTTCATAAAGAAATTGTTGTTTTATATTGTATTTTTTCGCCCCCATGGCCTTTCTAATTCCAATTTCCCGCGTCCGTTCTGTGACCGATACAAGCATGATGTTCATGAGGCCGATAACTGCCCCCAGCAATGTGATCAAACCGATAAGAATAGCAGCCTTATTCACATTCTTCAGGTTTTCGAGAAAGATATTTACCAGCGAATCGCTTTTTGTGATATTGAAATCCGATTCATCGCGTGCATCGAGGTTTCGAACAATGCGAAAGACCCCTTCAGCTTCACCGGCAGCCGCATCGACCAGTTCCTTGTTCATGCTTTTAACGCTGATGGTATAGGCCATCCTGGGTCTGGAAAAGTACTGCCTGACGCAGGTATATGGCAGGAGACAGATATTGTCCGAGTTCATCCCAAAACTGGAACCCTTTGATGCCAGAACACCGACGATCTTGAACCTCCCGTTTCCAACCGTAATCAGCTTATTGATCGGATCCTCATAAGACGGGAACAGCTTTTTTGCCAGATCGGAACCGATAAGGGCAAAATTTCGGAAGTCGTGAATCTCTTCAGTGGTAAAGTTTCTGCCATTTGCGATCTCATATCCCGACGTAGAAAGGTAATTCTCATCCACTCCAAGCACAGGAATATTTGGATTCGTCTTTTCTGTACCAGACTTTATGGTTCCCATTCTCGATGCATACGTCCATATTGATATCTCTGCCGGAAAATCAAAGCGCTGCTTAAATTCTTCGGCCTCCCTGAAAGAGATGTAGGAATAATTTTTGGTCCTGTATTTTTTGTTGCCGATCTGTACACGCATGCTCCGGCTTTCAATGGTGAACGTATTTGCGCCCATCATGGTAAACTCATCGGTGATAGATTTCTTGATTGAATCAATCGCAGTAATAATCCCTACGAGAGCCATGATCCCGAAAGCGATGATTGAGATGGTGAGGGTCGTTCTCAGACCGTTGTGCCGGATGTTCTGAAGCGCGATCCTGATGTTCTCACGGAGAATGAAGCCAGTCATGAAATCAGAAATTTATGGTCGTCTAAAGTTAAGGAATTCTGAACAATATAAGCAGTAAAATGTCGTCTTATAGGAAGAAAATTAGTGCTCTTCGTAATGAAATTTGTAAATTCGTGCCTTGTCTCACTAAAATACTAAATAAATGGTTTTCGACCTGGAAATGATCAAGGAAAAGTACAGTGAAATGCCCGGCCTTGTTAAGGCTGCCAGAGATTTACTCCATCGGCCCCTTTCGCTTACTGAAAAAATTCTCTACTCCCACCTTGAGGAAGGAAATGCAAAATGTGAATACCATCGTGGTAAAGATTATGTCTATTTCAATCCCGACCGTGTCGGGATGCAGGATGCAACGGCACAAATGGCTCTTCTGCAATTTATGCAGGCAGGAAAAGACAAGGTTGCAGTACCCTCTACAGTTCACTGTGATCATCTAATCCAGGCTAAGATCGGTGCCAAAACCGATCTCGAGAATGCACAACTGACCAATAAGGAAGTATTTGATTTTCTGTCATCTGTATCAGCAAAATATGGCATCGGTTTCTGGAAACCTGGTGCCGGCATTATCCACCAGGTGATCCTGGAAAATTATGCTTTCCCTGGAGGTATGATGATAGGCACCGATTCTCACACCGTGAATGCCGGCGGACTGGGTATGGTCGCCATTGGTGTTGGAGGCGCCGATGCTGTTGATGTTATGGCCGGGATGCCCTGGGAGCTAAAATTTCCGAAGCTCATCGGAGTAAAACTTACCGGAAAACTCAGTGGCTGGACATCAGCCAAAGATATTATCCTTAAAGTAGCCGGCATCCTTACTGTTAAAGGAGGTACAGGGTGTATACTGGAATACTTCGGTGCAGGCGCCCAAACCATCTCCGCCACCGGAAAAGGCACCATTTGCAATATGGGTGCCGAGATCGGTGCAACCACATCGCTTTTTGGGTATGATGAAAAGATGAAGGCCTATCTTGAAGGCACAGGACGGGCCGAAGTGGCCGCTCTGGCCGATGGAATCGCAGAACACCTTACCGGGGATAGCGAAGTATACAATAATCCGGAGAAGTATTTTGATCAGGTAATTGAAATAGATCTTGACACGCTTGAACCCCATATCAATGGTCCCTTCTCCCCCGATAAAGCATGGCCGGTTTCCGAATTTGCAGCTGCCGTAAAGGAAAACGGATATCCTGTAAAACTCGAGGTCGGACTGATTGGCTCATGTACCAATTCCTCCTACGAAGATATTACCAGGGCTGCTTCAATTGCTGAACAGGCTATCACTAAAAAACTGAAGGTAAAGGCCGGATACACGGTTACACCGGGCTCCGAACAGGTCCGATACACCATTGAACGAGACGGCCTGCTGGAGAAATTTGAAAAAATAGGGGGGCTTGTCCTCGCCAATGCCTGCGGTCCATGTATTGGGCAATGGGCAAGGCATAATGCAGATAAACAGGAGAAAAACTCTATCATTACTTCTTTTAACAGGAACTTTGCCAAACGCAATGACGGAAACCCGAATACACATGCTTTCGTGGCAAGTCCTGAAATCGTGACGGCATTTGCTATCGCCGGCGACCTGACCTTTAATCCTCTGACCGATACCCTGGTCAATGAAGACGGACAAAAGGTAAAGCTCGAAGAACCACAGGGCATTGAGATGCCTGCAAGAGGATTTGCGGTGGAAGACAACGGCTATCAGGCTCCTGCACAACACGGAAGTAAAATAAAAATTGATGTTGATCCTGATTCCGGACGTCTCCAGCTGCTGACACCCTTTAAGCCCTGGGATGGAAAAGATCTTACCGACCTCAGGTTATTCATCAAGGTGAAAGGGAAATGTACCACCGACCATATCTCTATGGCAGGACCCTGGCTAAAATACCGGGGTCACCTTCAAAATATATCCAAAAACCTGATGCTTGGCGCGGTAAATGCATTCAACGACAAGTCCAACCTGGTTAAGAACCAGATGACCGGTGAATACATGGCAGTTTATGATGTCGTCAGGTACTATAAGGAAAAAGATATAAGCTCCATCATCATCGGCGACGACAATTACGGAGAAGGCTCATCGCGTGAGCATGCCGCAATGGAACCACGGTTTATGGGTGTTGTGGCTGTCATCGTAAAATCTTTTGCCAGGATTCATGAGTCGAACCTGAAAAAACAGGGTGTGCTTGCCTTTACTTTCAGCAATCCTGATGATTACGTGAAGATCCGGGAAAACGACACGTTTAGCATTACCGGGCTGACAGATTTTGCACCCGACAAAACGCCGATACTTGTCGCTCTCCATTATGACGGCAGTACCGATAGGATCAGCCTTAGCCACACCTATAACCAGAAACAGATTGACTGGTTCAGGGCTGGTTCGGCGCTTAATCTTATTCGGGAGGAGAATAAGAAGTGATGGGGGAGTTGGGGAGTGAAGTTATGGAGTTAGGAAGTTAGGAAGTTAGGAAGTTAGGAAGTTAGGAAGTGATGGGGAGATGCTGAGAGGTGTTTATAGAAACGCTTCTTCCATGCCGGAGGCATACTCCAACAATAGCCATGGTTTTGCCCATGGACAAAGTGGAGTTCTTAATATCATCCACAAATCACCAAATAAGAAGTGATGGAGTGATGAAGTGATGGAGTTAGGAAGTTAGCGATGTTCTTTAGGTCACTCTTCAATTCACCAAATCACCAAATAAGAAGTGATGGAGTGATGAAGTGATGGAGTTAGGAAGTTAGCGATGTTCTTTAGGTCACTCTTCAATTCACCAAATCACCAAATAAGAAGTGATGGAGTGATGAAGTGATGGAGTTAGGAAGTTAGCGATGTTCTTTAGGTCACTCTTCAATTCACCAAATCACCAATTCACCAAATCACCAAATAAGATCTGATGGGGTTATGGAGTGATGGAATGGCAGAGGTTTATGATTATGGCGTTTCGGCTACATCAGATTCCAGAAAGAATGGCATAACGATTCGCACCTGTTCGTGGCGGCCCATGACATATACGATATCACCGGCCAGCAGGACGAATCCGGAAGCCGGGTTCTGAATGTTCTCTTCATTTCGTGTGACGGCCACCAGTGTAACGCCAAAGCGGGTTCGTAGTTCTGTTTCAGCAATGGTTCTGCCCTCTGCATTTGAACGGGGATGCAGTCTGACAGCAGTGATCTCCAGGTCGGGAAACCGAAGACGCAGATCACGCATACTTCCTGGTTGTTGCTCCGGATTCCTGAACAATCTGTAACCATCCGATCTTATCCGGCTGATGAACTTGTCAATATCTTCTTCCGGCACCAGGAATTTCGAAAGTACACGTGCGAAGATCTCCACTGAAGTCCCGAACTCTGCAGGGATCACCTCGCTCGCTCCAATTTTATACAAATCCTCAATATCTTCAATTTGACCTGCTCTGACGAGAATATAGGCCTCCGGGTTCATCTTCCTTGCCAAAGCCGTAATACTGTAGACCGTTGCCGAATTTGAAGGAGTGATTACGAGGGCCTCCGTCTCTCCTGTCCCGGCTTGTTTGAGCACCGCTTCATGAACCGCATCACCGAAATAGATATTTTCACCGGCTTCACGTTCTGATCTGACCAAATCAGGATCATTGTCAAGAATCAGGTATCTGATCCCGGCTAATCCGGCTGCCTGGGCAACATGCCTTCCGTGCTGCCCGTACCCAATTATGATCAGATGGTTATGATGCGGCTTAATCTGGTCATACACCGGCGGATTCAAGCCCTTTTCCAGCCACAGAGGAATCGGTAGTTTTCCCAGCCATGTGGCTAACCGCGGTGCTAGCATGATCACAAATGGTGCAAGCGCCATTGTCATTACCGATACCGCAATAAACAGCCGGTAGAAATTATCATCGATGAGGTCGAAATTCATCCCAAAGCGTGCCAGAATGAAGGAAAACTCTCCCACCTGGCTCAACGCAAGACCAGCAAGGACGGTGGTCCGGAAAGGAAAGCCCAGCAGGAAAGCAACAAAGCCGGAAATGAACGTTTTTACGATCAGTACAACGATGGCGGCAAGGAGTACCAAGGGCAAATGAGAAAAAACATAGCCGACATCAAATAACATCCCAATGGAAACAAAAAAGAAACTCGTGAAGATATCCCTGACCGGTATGATGTTACCAAAAGCCTGATGCGAATACTCCGATTCAGAAATGGTGAGTCCGGCCAGAAAGGCTCCGAGGGCAAGTGACAATCCCATCGAAGAAGTTATGACAGCAACGGCCAGTCCGAGCATAAGCACGCTTAGAAGAAACAACTCCTGATTCTGTGTCCGGGCCACCTGATGCAGCATCCAAGGGACAAAGTACTTAGCCCCCGCAAACGTAAGCAACCCCAGTGCTGCCAGTTTTAACACCATGATGAGAATATCCTGGCCGGGATTCTCAGAGTACCCCGAAATAAGCGGAATAACAAGGATCATTGGAACGATGATCAGATCCTGGAAAATCAGGACTCCGACTGAAAATTTCCCATAATCCTCCGCTATTTCTGCCCTTTCCTGTAATATTTTAAGCACCACAGCAGTACTGCTCAATGCAGCGAGGAAACCAAAAAACAGGGACTGATCAACAGGCCGGCCGAAAAAATAACTAATCAGGAATGTAAATAAGGTTGTGAACGACACCTGCAGGAAACCACCCAGGAAAACCAACCTGCGGATGCTAATCAGGTTCCTTAGTGAAAATTCAATCCCAATGGTGAACAGTAGAAGGACAACCCCGATTTCAGCCAGGACTTCGATCTCGTCGACACTTTTAACGAGGCCGAAGGCAAAGGGACCGGTGAGAATTCCCGTCAGTAAGAAGCCGATGATAGAGGGTACACGAAGTTTATGAAAAAGCCATATCACAAAACTTGCGAGGGCAAATATTATGACAATGTCTTTGAGAAAACTAATATCAGTATGCATTTCAACCGCAATTTTGTATACGAATCAGCGCTTAATCATCGCCCTTCACCTCAAATTCACTAACTTTGCATAAATTATGAAAAATATATCCATGCACCTAAAAAACCGGCGATTTTGCTTAAGGAAGTATGGATGGCAAACTGAAGGAAAACTTTCATTCATCCGGAGAAATAATGACAAGTAGTGAAAAAACAGATGCCTTTGTAACCCTCGGGAAATTTTTTGCACAGTTCAAAGTGGTATCATTTCTCCGGAATCCGGAATTAACAGAACTTAACAACAGGTTCTCTGAAAACTTCGAAAATATCATTCGTAAAGAACATGAGTTTAATCCATGGTTTACACCTGAAAATGTAAGACGATGTCTGGCTTCTCTTTCGGAGTCGTTAACAAGGGAAAATATCCGGAAGTGGCTTTCGTCCTATCCTGAACATGAGGGTAAACCAGGACGTGAGCTCGAAGTTGCCGCGATCATGGCCGGTAACATTCCGCTGGTTGGATTCCATGATTTTATATCCGTTATGTTCTCCGGCCATCGTTTGCTGGCCAAACTTTCGGCTAAAGACGACAGGTTATTGCCGGCTGTCGTAGATATTCTCAAATACCTGAACAGTGATTTCGGACGTCTGGTTAGTTTCGGAAAAGGCACATTAAAAAATCCGGGGGCAGTGATTGCCACCGGAAGCAATAATTCATCCCGCTATTTTGAATACTATTTTGGCAAATACCCCCATATCATCAGGAAAAACAGGAATTCCGCTGCGGTGCTTTCAGGATCGGAATCCAATAGCGATCTTCAGTTACTGGCCGATGATGTTTTTGCCTACTTTGGCCTGGGATGCAGAAATGTCTCAAAAGTGTATGTTCCGGCCGGATATGAGATACCCCGGCTTCTGGATAACTTTATGCACCATGACTACCTAATCAATCATAACAAATATGCCAATAATTATGAATATCATAGGGCCATCCATCTTGTGAACCGCGACCGGTTCTTCGATACCGGCTTCCTGGTGGTGATTGAAAACCAGGGGTACAGCAGTCCTGTTGGATGCTTATATTTTGAGCAGTATGAAAATTCCGGGGAATTACGTAATCGTTTGGAAACCGACAGGGATAAGATTCAATGTATTGTGGGTGCAGGTTCCGGGGACATGACAGCTTTCGGACATACGCAAACTCCCATGCTCTGGGAGTATGCGGACAATGTGGATACATTAAAATTTTTACTTAACTTGTCTGAAATTTCCGATCATGGTCTATAAATTCAGACTCATATCCGATGAAGTGAAAGACTTTGTCAGAGATATCGAGATACTCTCTGAACAGACTTTTTATGACCTGCATTGCGTCATGATTCATGATTTTCGTTACGATAAATCCCAACTTGCCAGCATTTTCCTTACAACCAGATCCTGGGAAAAGCTGCAGGAATTCACTCTTTTTGATATGTCGGAGGAGGGCAAAATACATACGTTGCTGATGGATAAATCCGTACTGAAAGATTACATAACGGATTCAAAACAGCGGATGCTCTACGTTTTTGATCTGTTTAATGAACGTTTCATCTTCATTGAGCTCATCGGTACGGCAAAAAAAACTGAAAAAAAAGGTTTCCCTCGGATCACATTTTCCAGTGGCCATCCGCCAAGGCAAATCCTTCTTGGTTCAATAAATCCTGGGGGCCTGAGTTTTGATGAATAAAGAATTGATTATTGTTGCCGGGCCAACGGCGATTGGAAAATCAGTCTTATCAGTAGAATTAGCCGGGAAACTCGGTACGGAGATCATTTCTTCCGATTCAAGACAGATATATAAGGAACTTCGTATCGGTACAGCTGTCCCTTCGCAGGACCTGCTTAGCCGGGTCAGACATCATTTTATTCAGGTCAGAAGCATTCACGACAAGTATAACGCCAGTATGTATGAGAATGAAGTCCTTGCACTTCTTGACAAGCTCTTTCTGAATCATGATAAAGTAATAATGACAGGTGGATCAGGACTTTACATCGATGCCGTCAGATTTGGCATTGACGATCTGCCGGAGATAGATCAGGAGTTGAGAGATCGAATTCAGCATCAACTTGAAACGGAAGGGATTGCGAGCCTGCGTCACGATTTGAAAAAGCTTGATCCTGAAAGCTATGAACGCATTGATCTGAAAAACCCGAAACGGATTCAGAAGGCACTGGAAATTACCCTAATCACAGGGAAGCCCTATTCCTCCCTCCTCACTTCACCCAAAAAAAGGCGACCGTTCGGCTTCCGGCTTATTGCACTTGACCGTCCACGGCATGAACTTTATGAGCATATAAACAAAAGGGTTATACGGATGATGGAAGAAGGACTACTGGAAGAAGCCCGTACGTTTTTTCCGTTCAGACATATAAATGCCTTAAATACCGTCGGGTATAAAGAATTATTTGAACATTTTCAGGATAAAATCAGTCTTGAAGAAGCCATTGTGAAGATTCAGTCTAATACCAGGCGGTATGCGAGGAAACAGTTAACATGGTTCAAAAAAGACAGCGACTGGAAATGGTTCAACCCTGATGAGAGGGATAAAATACTTGAATTTAGCGCAGAGCAGCCATGATAAGTAATACCAGTTTACCCGACAGTAACATAAAGCATTTCAATATAAGAGTATACGGCATATTGCATAATGACAGGCAGGAAGTGCTGATCAGCGACGAATATGTTCTCGATCGTTATATGATTAAATTTCCTGGTGGTGGGCTAATGTTCGGTGAAGGTCCGGAGGACTGTATGAAAAGGGAGTCGAAAGAAGAATTAGGTCAGGATATTGAGATCATCAGTCATTTTTATACTACCGGTTTTTTTCAGAAGGCGCTTTTTTATGATGATCAGCAACTGATAAGTATCTATTATAAGATCAGGCTCGTGGGCAAACCAGTTTTCCGGATATCTGAAAAGCCTTTCGATTTTAATGGCAGGGTAAATGGAAGCCAGTCGTTCAGGTGGGTGAAACCGGAAGACATTGGGGAGTTAGATCTAACCTTCCCCATTGACAGGTATGTAATTAAGCTACTAAAATCGAATCGCGGATGACGGGCTGATTGCCGTGATGTTCATTTTATCAGATCCCCGGCAAAAGTGATGAACTTCTTCACAAATGATTCCCAGGTAAAATCGTTTTTCCTTTTTCGTACATTTTCGATCATTTCAGACTGTGCCCCTGATGCAAAAAATGTATTAACAGCCGCTGCAACTGCTTCCGGTATGGCTTTTACGACATAACCTGTCCGGCCATTGTCGACGATTTCAGGCAGTCCCCCGACATCCGATACAACCATGGGTATCTCAAAAGAATAGGCTATCTGGGTCACACCACTCTGCGTAGCTGAACGGTATGGCTGAACAACAAGTTCAGCGGCGGAAAAATAATACCTGACATCTTCATCGGGAATATAACCATCACTGATCACCACACGGTCACTCATCTCAAGTTCATCAATGAGTGTGGTATATTCAACTTTCTTTTCATAGAACTCCCCGGCAACAATCACCACAATATCCGGGTCAGCGAATAACGGCAATGCTTTCAGCAGGATATCGAGTCCCTTGTATTTTCGTACCAGACCAAAAAACAGAATATATTTTTTACTCTCATCCAGGCTAAGGTGACGGATCGCCTCCCCCCGACCGGCTTTCTCACCGAAATTGTCATACAATGGATGAGGAATGACGAGCGCTGGTATCCCTTTCCGGATTTTAAGCGCATCCTCCTTTACCGATGCTGAAAGTGTAACGAGACCGTCGACATGCCTGAGCAGCCAACGGGTTAAAATGACCGGTCCCGACTGGCTTTCATGGGGGATCAGGTTATGTGCCAGGAGAATAACAGTGATGCCATGTTTCCGAAGCTTCCCGGATATATATCCCATCGCCGGTGCAAAAAAAGGCATCCAGTAATGAATAATTACAAGGTCGGGCTGCCGGGATACAACCTCACTGGCAACACGGCTCCAATTCAGCATCGACAGCGAGTGGACCAGGGCTTCAATGTTCAACCCTTCAGGAGGCGGACTTTTAGTGTATTGAGATGTACCCGGGAAAAGGATGGATGGATACTGAAAGCGGTACGAGAAGATATCAACATGGTTGCCGGCTGCAACAAGGGAGGAAGCCAGGGACTCATTGAATTTTGCAATGCCTCCGCGAAGCGGATGGGCCGGTCCGATGCTTACGATCTTCACACGTTGGCGTTTACTTCTTCATCAATAAAGTATTCATTTCGCTCCGGGGAATTGCGGGATATAAGTTCACCGAGAAACCCGCTGACAAAGAGAAGTGTTCCGATGATCATTGCAGTTATGGCAAGGAAAAAATAGGGACTGTCGGTGATCAGTATGGTCTTTATTCCTTTATGGAGGAAGTACAATTTCTGGGCGCCAAGCCAAATAGATGCAATAAAACCGATAAGGAAGACAAAGGTACCCATGGTGCCGAACATATGCATCGGGCGTTTCCCAAATTTCGAAATAAAGGTGATGGTCATCAGGTCGAGGAAGCCGTTGATGAAGCGTTCGAGACCGAATTTGGTCACGCCGTATTTCCGTTTCATATGCTGAACAACCTTCTCCCCGATTCTTGTGAAGCCTGCTTTTCTTGCAATAACCGGGATATAACGGTGCATCTCACCATATACCTCGATAGATTTCACGACACGGTTGCGATAGGCTTTCAGTCCGCAATTGAAATCGTGGAGTTTGATCCCCGTGACCTTCCTGGCCGTCCAGTTATAAAATTTACTGGGGATGGTTTTGGAGATGGGATCGAATCGTTTCTTCTTCCAGCCTGATACCATATCGAGGTTGTCTTCAATGATCATCCGTCGAAGTTCCGGGATCTCTTCGGGGCTGTCCTGCAGATCTGCATCCATGGTGATGACCACCTCGCCCTTCGCCGCCCTGAATCCGACATGGAGGGCAGCCGATTTTCCGTAATTCCTCCTGAACCTGATACCTTTAACCTCTTTCTTTCGCGCACCCAGGCTACTGATCACCTCCCACGATTTGTCTGTGCTGCCATCGTCGACAAGGACAACTTCATACGAGAAGTGGCTTTTTTCCGCCACCTCACCAATCCAGTCCACAAGCTCAATAATGGATTCTTCTTCGTTATAAAGTGGGATTACAATCGATACATCCATAGTGCTATGTTATTCGGCGTCGGCAAAAGGTGAATTGGGCTCTTTCTTCAGGAATATTGCAGCGATCAGGCTGATGATCAGTCCTATAATGCTGTTGAAGGCAACATTTCTGAAAAACATTACGCCTGGATTCCGCATCCTTGAACTACGTTCAGTAAATCTTTCAATCATTTCAGGGGCCACTCCTTTTGCCAGCATATGTTCCTCCATATTTTGGTTCATCAACGCAATGTAGTCAGTATTGATGAATTTAATAAATAACCAGGTGTATATGGCGACGACAAAGGCGAGTAGCACGGATGTCAAAAACCCGAAAGACAGGGCACGACCGTAAGTAATCAGATTGTTGTTGTATTCCTTTCGGTATGCATAGATGGCAACTATGATACCCCCTATGAGTACTAATGATTTGGACACACTGTCATAGACTGTGAAATTTATATCCATGGCATCAACAATCACAGCATTGAGAATATAAATTCCCCCGATGATACCTGAATAGATCAATGCGGGAGTGAATGTAGTTTTGGTCCAGCTAGGCATGGTAATTTAGATTTATTTGAACAAATATAGTCGATTTAGAGAAAATGTTCTTTGCAAGAAAAGATATTTTGTGGAAAATAATAAAAATACTACTTTTGCTGCCCGAGGGCAAGTCTTATACGACCAGCTCCTGCTGAATCCCCCCAGGACCGGAAGGTAGCAAGGGTAGGCGGTTGTAGCGGTGCGATATAAGTAGCTTGCCCTTTTTTATTTTTAACCAGAGATGTCTTGCTTTCAAATTAACAACCTTCACCACCGGATCCCTGTTTTTTGGTTACGATTTGTGCCATTTTTTAACAAAATCTGATAAAATTTCAATTTGTCCTGTTTTTTAACATAAAATTATTTTGTCAACCAAGGTTTTTAAATATATTTGCAATTGAATTCGTACTGATAGAAATGAAAATTAGCCATACCAATATTGTAGTGGTTCTCGTGGTGCTCGTCATTCTTGGAATGATGACGTGAGAATGGTATGGTATAATCCTGACAAAATATACGAAGCCATTCTCGGACAAGAGAATGGCTTTTTTAATTTTCTATTATTATAAGAGCAATGATACAATGGAATATCCTTTAAGAAGTCACACGACAACACAAGGCAGGAGAATGGCCGGAGCCCGCAGTTTATGGAGGGCAAACGGCATGAAGGAGGCGCAAATCGGGAAGCCGGTAATTGCCATTGTCAATTCATTTACACAGTTCGTACCGGGGCATACGCATCTTCATCACATAGGCCAGGAGGTTAAGAAAGTGTTCGAAGAAAAGGGATATTTTGCCGCTGAGTTTAACACGATTGCCATTGATGATGGCATCGCTATGGGTCATGACGGGATGCTATATTCATTGCCTTCGAGGGAACTTATTGCCGACAGTATTGAGTATATGGTTAATGCCCATAAGGCAGATGCCATGTTCTGCATCAGCAATTGCGATAAGATTACACCTGGGATGCTCATTGCAGCCATGAGGCTTAACATTCCCGCAGTTTTTGTTTCGGGTGGCCCGATGGAAGCCGGCGTTATCAATGATGAAATGTACGACCTGATCGATGCAATGGTAATGGCCGGTGATGATAAAGTAAGCGACCAAACACTTTCTCTAGTTGAACAGCTGGCCTGCCCCACTTGCGGTTCTTGTTCGGGCATGTTTACAGCCAACTCCATGAATTGCCTGAATGAGGCGCTTGGTCTGGCTCTTCCAGGGAACGGAACCATCGTTGCCACACACAGTAACCGAAAGCGACTGTTTGAGAAGGCTGCTGAAACACTTATCAGAAATATTGACCGTTATTATTTTGACGGTGATGATTCCGTCCTACCCCGTTCGATTGCTTCCAAGGCTGCATTTCAAAATGCCATGAGCCTCGACGTTGCCATGGGCGGTTCAACAAACACGGTACTTCATATTCTGGCTATTGCCCATGAGGCCGAGGTCGATTTCAGTCTGAAAGATATTGATGCCATCTCACGTCGGATACCGGTGCTTTGCAAAGTGTCGCCAAATTCAAAATATCACATTCAGGATGTAAACAGGGCCGGAGGTATTCTGGGCATTCTGGCAGAACTAGCCGGTGGCGGGCTTCTCGACACTTCCGTCAAACGAGCTGATGGACTTACACTTGACGAAGCCATTAAAAATTACGATCTCCGCAGCGAGAGTTGTACCGACGATGCCCGTGATGTTTTCAGCTCTGCCCCCGGTGGAGGAAGAAACCTCACTATGGGTTCGCAACAGGCCAGATTCAGGGAATTTGACCTCGACCGCACAAATGGCTGTATCCGTGATGTTGAGCATGCCTATTCGGCGGATGGCGGACTGGCTGTATTGTACGGCAATATCGCCAGAAATGGTTGTATTGTGAAAACCGCCGGAGTAAAAGCATCAGTGCTAACATTCAGCGGTCCCGCCAGGGTATTCGATTCGCAGGATACTGCTTGCGAAGGTATACTCGGGAATGAAGTCGGTGCAGGTGATGTGGTCGTGATCAAATTTGAAGGACCAAAAGGCGGACCGGGTATGCAGGAAATGCTTTATCCCACTTCTTATATTAAATCCCGTGGCCTTGGTGAAAAATGTGCACTCATTACTGACGGCCGTTTTTCAGGCGGTACTTCCGGGCTTTCTATCGGGCATATTTCGCCAGAGGCTGCCGAGAAGGGAGAAATAGCCCTGATCAGAAACGGAGATATGATCGATATCAATATCCCTGCACGGACCATCAACCTTCGACTTAGTGATGAGGAACTTAAGGAACGAATGATACAGGAAGAGGGTAAAGGTGATTCTGCCTGGAAACCCGAAGGAAGAGACAGGAAGATCTCCAAAGCCTTAAAAGCGTATGCAAGTTTAGTTACATCTGCCGATAAAGGTGCTGTTAGAATAGTAGATTAATATTAACCAAAATAAGATTGACATGGATACTCAAACGAAAACCCAGGCCAAAGGGCAAGAGCCCGAAATCAAACGTGTAAGTGGCGCTGAGGCTGTCGTACTTTCGCTTTTGGAGGAAGGCGTTGATACTATGTTCGGATACGTTGGCGGTGCCATCATGCCGGTATATGATGTTTTATACGATTACCAGGATAAGCTCAAACATGTTATGGTCCGACACGAACAGGGGGCTATCCATGCGGCGCAGGGATTTGCCAGAATTTCAAGGAAGCCTGGGGTGTGTATTGCGACATCTGGTCCGGGCGCAACAAATCTAATCACAGGACTTGCCGACGCTATGCTCGATTCCACTCCTCTGGTTTGCATTACCGGTCAGGTAACCTCTTCACTTCTTGGTTCCGATGCATTCCAGGAAACTGATATTGTAGGCATATCGATGCCGGTTACAAAATGGAATTATCAGGTCACCAGGGCTGAAGAGATTCCCGAGGCTATGGCAAAGGCCTTTTTCATTGCCAGGTCAGGAAGACCCGGCCCCGTGCTGCTCGATATTACCAAAGATGCCCAGTTTGCTGAACTCGATTTTTCCTATGAAAAAATAGCCAAGATCAGGAGTTACACGCCCATCCCCATGTTGAACCTGGAAGCAATCAAAAAAGCAGCCGAACTGATTAACAGGGCGAAAAAACCGATGATCCTCGCCGGACAGGGAATCCTGATCTCCGGGGCCCAGGAAGAATTCAAGACCTTCGTTGAGAAAACCGGAATCCCCGTTGCAAGTACACTACTTGGTTTGTCTGGACTGCCCTCCAACCATCCGCTGTTTACCGGTATGCTTGGCATGCATGGCAACTACGCACCCAATATCAATACGAATAAATGCGACCTGCTGATTGCCGTTGGCATGAGGTTCGACGACAGGGTGACCGGAAACCTGAAAACGTATGCCAAACAAGCCAAAGTAATCCATATCGATATCGACCCGTCAGAAATTGACAAAAATGTAAAGGCTGACGTCGCAGTGATTGCTGATGCTAGACAAGCCATTGAAGCCCTTCTCCCAATGGTGAAACAGAATTCGCATCCTGAATGGCTTGAATCTTTCAACAAACTTTACCAGCACGAATTCAGGAAAATCATCGAAAGAGACTGTTATCCCTCGCAGGGTGGGCTACGCATGGGCGAGGTTATACACCTTATTTCCCAAAAAACGCTGGGAGAAGCCATCCTTGTAACAGACGTAGGTCAGCATCAGATGGCATCAGCACGGTATTACCAATTCAACAAAACCAATACGCAGATCACCTCCGGCGGCTTAGGCACAATGGGTTTTGGAGTACCCGCTGCTGTGGGAGCTGCCCTGGCCTGTGAAGGAAAATCCCAGGTTGTGGCGGTGATCGGTGACGGCGGTTTCCAGATGACTATCCAGGAACTCGGGACCATCAGCCAGTCGAAATTACCTGTAAAGATTGTTCTTTTGAATAATAATTTCCTGGGTATGGTCAGACAGTGGCAGGATCTATTCTTCGATAAAAGATATTCATACACTGAACTAACCAACCCTGATTTCGTTACCATAGCAAAAGGTTTTGGAATCAGCGGGAAAACAATTTCCTCCCGTGAAGACCTGGATGGAGCCATCACGGACCTTATGGCCTTCGACGGACCTTTCCTTCTGGAAGTAAAAGTTGAAAAAGAAAGTAATATATTCCCTATGGTTCCCTCAGGCGGCACCGTATCTGAAATGAGACTAGAATAATAAAAAAAATGTCATGGAACAAGAATTCACATTATCAATATTCACAGAGAACAACATCGGTCTGCTTCAGCGACTCGCCGTGGTATTTACCCGCAGGAAGATCAATATCGAAAGTCTGACTACATCAGAATCCGAAGTAAAAGGTGTGTATCGCTTTACCATAGTGATATCAACACGACTTGACATCGTCAAGAAAGTAGTCAAACAAATCGAAAAGATCATCGGTGTCCTTAAGGCTTTTTATTTTGAAGAGGCTGAGATCGTGTACCAGGAAATTGCCCTATACAAAGTCCCGACAGGTGCCTTTGCCAACGGCGATGATGTTGAAACCCTGATCAGGAGGCATAATGCTCACATACTTACCGTGGAACCGGAATACATCATCATTGAAAAAGCCGGCCATAAAAATGAAACGCAGGAACTCTTTGAGAAACTCATCCCATATGGTGTGCTCCAGTTTGCACGGTCAGGAAGAGTGGCCGTCACAAAACAAATCAAAGAGATAACCAGTTACCTCAGGGACCTGGAGGTTGCAAACAGGCATTCTGAGAAAGAAGTATTGTCAATAACCCAATAAACAAAAAAAAAATGGCAAAAATCAATTTCGGCGGAGTCGAAGAAAATGTAGTTACGCGGGAGGAATTCCCCCTTTTAAAAGCACGTGAAATCCTGAAAAATGAAGTCATTGCTGTTATCGGCTACGGCGTGCAGGGTCCGGGCCAGTCTCTGAACCTTAAAGATAATGGTTTCAATGTCATCGTTGGACAGAGAAAGAATTCCTCCTCCTGGGACAAAGCTGTTAATGATGGTTGGGTGGAAGGTCAGAGCCTTTTCGATATCGAAGAAGCCTGCGAAAAAGCCACTATTATTCAGTATCTTCTTTCCGATGCAGGACAAATCGCACTTTGGCCAACCGTAAAAAAACATCTCACCAAAGGTAAAGCTTTATATTTTTCGCACGGCTTTGGTATCACTTATAAGGACCAGACAGGGATCATTCCCCCGGCTGATGTTGATGTAATTCTTGTTGCACCGAAAGGATCAGGCACGTCATTACGTCGCCTCTTTATTGCCGGACAGGGACTGAACTCAAGCTATGCCATATTCCAGGATGCTACCGGTCATGCTTTCGAGCGGGTGGTTGCACTTGGTATCGGTGTGGGTTCTGGTTATCTTTTTGAGACATCCTTCGAAAAAGAAGTGTACAGCGACCTTACCGGTGAACGTGGTGTCCTTATGGGTGCGCTGGCCGGGATAATGGAAGCCCAGTATAATATTCTTCGAAGCAAAGGTCATTCCCCTTCAGAAGCGTTCAACGAAACGGTAGAAGAACTTTCCCAGAGCCTCCTGCCCCTTGTCGCTGAGAACGGTATGGACTGGATGTATGCCAATTGCTCCACAACGGCGCAGCGGGGAGCTCTCGACTGGAAAAACAGATTTCGCGATGCTGTCAAGCCAGTTTTTGATGAGTTGTACAAGAGTGTGGCCTCCGGCAACGAAGCCAGGATTACCATCGAAGCTAACAGGCAAGCCGATTACAGGAAAAAACTCACCAAGGAACTGGATGAGATCCACAATTCTGAAATGTGGCAGGCCGGCGCACAGGTACGAAAACTTAGGCCAAAAGCATAACGGATTGCCATCTGGCAACCTCCGAACAACATTTACCCGGGTATGGATATATGCATGTATATCTCTACCCGGTCATTTCATTCTGAATGACAGGTACATTGAGCTTATATGAAGGAAGAGAAAGTGAAACCGGACTATATGCCACAGGTTCAGAAGATTCAGGAAGCCAGGGAACGACTGAGGAGCGTGGCAGAACATACTCCCCTGGTACAGAATCTGAACCTGTCGGAGGAATACAATGCCACCATCATGCTGAAACGGGAGGATCTTCAGCTGGTGAGATCCTATAAGATAAGAGGAGCATACAATAAGATCAGCTGCCTTACCAAAGAAGAACTCAAAAATGGCGTAGTTTGTGCCAGTGCCGGAAATCATGCCCAGGGTGTGGCATACAGTTGCAGGAAACTGGGCATTAAAGGCACCATTTTCATGCCAAGCCCGACGCCCCTTCAGAAAATCAGACAGGTTAAGATGTTCGGAAAAGGCATGGTTGAGATTATCCTCGAGGGTGATACGTACGACGATGCCTACAAAATGGCACTTGATTATTGCAATGCGAACAATTCATCCTTCATCCATCCGTTCGACGACGAACTGGTTATTGAAGGTCAGGCTACAGTAGGACTTGAGATCCTGCAGGACACGCAGAAACATATCGATTACCTCTTCGTTCCAATTGGCGGAGGCGGACTTGCCGCAGGTGTTGCCAGTCTTTTTAAGACGCTGAGTCCCAACACGAAAATCATCGGCGTAGAGCCCGAAGGTGCACCATCGATGAAAAGATCAATCGAAGAGGGGAAGGTCATCGAACTTGCCCGGATCGACAAATTCGTTGACGGCGCTGCTGTTCAGCGTGTCGGCGACCTTACCTTCCCTATCTGCCGCGATTTACTTGACGATATCATCACCGTTCCCGAAGGGAAAATCTGTACCACCATCCTCAAACTATACAATGAAGATGCCATCGTTGTGGAACCTGCCGGTGCCCTTTCGATCACTGCCCTCGACACTTTCAGGTCGCAGATCAGGGGAAAACATGTGGTCTGCATTGTCAGCGGGAGTAACAATGATATCACACGTACTGAGGAGATAAAAGAGCGGTCGTTGCTTTTCGAAGGACTCAAACATTATTTTATTGTACGTTTTCCGCAGCGCGCAGGAGCATTGCGCGAATTCCTCGAACACGTTCTCGGCCCCACCGATGATATCGCTCTGTTTGAATATACAAAAAAGAACAGCCGGGAACTGGGGCCGGCACTCATCGGTATTGAAGTGAGACAAAGATCCGACTTTGATGAGCTGAAGAAGAGGATGGATGAACAAAAAATTATCTATGAGTACGTCAACGACCGTCCTGATCTCTTCCACTTTATAATTTAAATACCGGGGGCATAAGCCATTCACCCTGCATTATCCTTTCGAATTTCAATCCATACCCATTCTTATTTTAGCGGCTGGCAAAGGCTTAATTACTCAGTAGCTCTTTTGAATCAGCCGGATGTTTAGTACATTTGATAAACAGCCGGACCTGTCATTTTGGCTTCTGTCCGGCATCGCGATTTCCGGACCTCCCTGTATGGGGCGGACTGGCCCGGTATTTGAGAAGGCAATGAAAATTCTGAAATTAAACAGGCCCAAATCCGGCAGCTGAGATGGAGGAAAAAAAAAGGTTTATTCATAGTCTGGTCTTCCCGGGTTTCTTTTTGTTCCTGATATGGTTCATAAAATTCGTTGAATTCGGTCTGGATGTCAATTTTTCATCCCTTGGCATTTACCCGCTTAAACTGAAAGGCCTCACAGGGATCATCACAGCGCCGCTTATTCATGCGAATATCAAGCACCTGTTTGACAATTCCGTCCCCTTGTTTTTTCTGAGTCTTGCTCTTTTTTATTTTTACAGGGATGTTGCCTACCGAGTATTTTTCCTGATCTTTTTCCTCACAGGTATGCTGGTTTGGCTAGTTGGCCGTGAAGCCTATCATATCGGGGCAAGCGGGATCGTATATGGTCTGGCCACCTTTCTCTTTACCTCAGGTATACTGCGCCGGAACCGGAATCTGCTAGCCATCTCAATGCTGGTGATCTTTTTATATGGCAGTATGGTATGGGGACTCTTTCCATATGATTACCACATCAGCTGGGAATCGCACCTGATGGGGGCATTGACAGGAATAGCCCTCTCATTTATTTACCGGCACGAAGGCCCGGAACCTGATGATGACAGCCTTGAGGATGAGGAAGAATCGGAACCGGAGGATGAATTCCCAATCGCCGGGGAAGACCAGGACTCAGCGAAATACCTTTCCAACATGTAAATCGTACTCATCTCTGTGGGACTACATCCACTGCCCTACCTTTCTGTCCGGACACAAATATTATTTCCATCTACAAACCAATACGGCGGTCAAATGTTACCTTTACAGAGGAAACTAAGAGACTGCCTGATGTATATCAGAATGTATGAAGAAAATCCGAACGTAAAACATGTACGGCAGGTATGTGACGTTCTAAACAACGGGGGGATCATCATCTATCCCACCGATACCGTTTATGGTATCGGTTGTGATATCTATCAGACCAGAGCTGTTGAAAGCATAGCCAGACTTAAAAATATTAACCCGTACAAGGCTAATTTCTCCTTTATCGTTTCCGATCTCAGCCATCTTTCAGAGTATTCAAGGTACGTCGACAATGATATTTTCAAGCTGATGAAGTCCAAACTTCCCGGGCCATACACATTTATCCTGCATGCCAGCAGCAATGTTCCGAAAATCCTCAAAAACAAAAAAAAGACGGTTGGGATCAGAATACCCAACAACCGGATCATTCTGGATATCGTTCGTGAACTCGGCCACCCCATACTTACCACATCCGTTCATGATGACGACCAGATCATCGACTATACCACCGATCCCGAACTGATCTATGAAAAATACAGGGATAGCATTGATTTGTTGATCGATGGTGGCTTTGGTGGTAATATTCCTTCTACTGTTATTGATTGCACCGGTGAACAGCCTGAGATTCTGAGGGAAGGTGCTGGGGTGATGGAGTGATGGGGTGATGGAGTTATGGAGTTAGGAAATTAGGAAGTTAGGGAGTGATGGGGAGAGTGTTAGTGGTGTTTGTAGAAACGATTCTTCCATGCCGGAGGCATTCTCCAACAATAGCCATGGTTTTGCCCATGGATAGGATAAGGTTCTATAGCTCACTCTTCAATTCACCAAACCGCGTCCGTCGTAGCTTGCTCCACCGCTAAAGGCGGCACGCGGTCAGCGAAGGTGGATCACCAAATCACCAAATAATTGTGGAGGGTGAGAGGTGTTTGTAGAAACGATTCTTCCATGCCGGAGGCATTCTCCAACAATAGCCATGGTTTTGCCCATGGATAGGTAAATATTCTTAAATTCATCCCCAATTCACCAAACCGCGTCCGCCGTAGCATGCTCCACCGCTAAAGCTAAGGCGGCACGCGGTCAGCGAAGGTGGATCACTAAATAACATAGGCCGGGCCTTCGTTCCTTCGAGATTGTCTGGTGTTAAGAGGGGCCCCACCCCCGCCTTCCAACACGCCGCCCCTTAATAGTTTTCACCCCCCAAATCTCAGCGTCCCGTTTTCCTCTTTTTGATGAAAAGTTATCAACTACTGCAAAAGTTGATGACCGATTTTGACAAATGCATCTGCTCTGACAAAAAAAAGTCCCACTTCAATGAAGCAGGATGCTTGATTCAGAAAATCATGCCATTCAGGATGGCCCGGCAAGTGTAACATAGCCACCAATTCCGCTTCCCTTCCGGCTGTTCGGCAGGAACCATGTTTCACACTCATCCGGAAACACGCCTTAAAATATTTACACGGTTTGCAGTTCCGCCTATTTTCTCCAAAAATCGGGTGAGAAAAGGACGAGAACCGTAAAGAGTTCCAGACGTCCAATCAGCATAAGGAAGGAAAGGAACCACTTTCCGAATTCGGGGATGTGGCTGTAGTTTTCAATAGGGCCGACCTCTCCAATCCCGGGACCTATATTACCCAGTGTAGCTGCAACGGCGCCCGCCGATGTATCAAGGTCGTAGCCCATGGCTGACATAACCACCATACTGGCGACAATGGTGAGGATATAAAACGACACAAAAGCCAGAACGTTTGTGATGATATTCGGTTCAACGGCTTGCCGGTTAAAACGAACGGGTATTACGGCATTCGGGTGAATAAGCCGTTTAAGTTCAAGTGCACTGTTCTTGAACAGAAGTACCACACGCATAATCTTCACTCCACCCCCGGTCGATCCTGCAGACCCACCGAAAAACATCAGGATAAAGATCAGAATGCCAAGAATAGGTATCCAGCTCTGATAATCGGACGTGACAAAACCTGTTGTGGTCATGATCGAGACAACCTGAAAAAGTGAATCCCTGAAAGCTTTTTCGGCATTCACACCCATGATGAGCCACATGGATATTGAGATGACTGCGGTAAAGATGACAACGAACATCAGATAAAACCGGAATTCTTCATTTCTAAACACCTTGTCAAATCGTAGGTGCATAGCAAAATAAGACAGCGTAAAATTTGTCCCTGCAACAAACATGAAGAAGGTGATGACATATTGTATGTAGGGTGAATCCCAGTATGCGACACTCGCCTGCTTTGTGGAAAATCCCCCTGTCGCCATTGTAGCGAACGAGTGGTTAATGGCGTCGAAAAGATCCATTTTTCCGATAACCAGGAGCAGGGTCTCAAGAAGTGTGAAAAAAGTATAGATAAACCACAGTCGTTTGGCCGTCTCCCTGATGCGCGGGTGCAGCTTGTCGGGCGAGGGGCCCGGTACTTCAGCCACAAATAGCTGCATGCCTCCAATGCCCAGGAGAGGCAGAACAGCAAGAGATAAAACAATAATCCCCATTCCGCCAAGCCATTGGGTGAGGCTTCTCCAGAAAAGTATACCGTGAGAGAGCGATTCGATATCATTCAGGATGGAGGCGCCGGTTGTTGTAAAACCGGAAATGGTCTCAAAGAAAGCATCCGCATAGGAAAGTGTCGACTTTGTAAGTACAAAAGGCAGCGAACCAAATATCGAGAAAAGGATCCAACCAAGGGTAACGATGATGTATCCCTCCCGCTTACTGATATTTTTCTCTGCTTTTCGTGTCAGCCACCATGCCAGCCCGCCTGCACAAATAGTAATCAGACCTGAAATCAGGAATTCAATGGCATCATTTTCCCCGTAGATCATCGCAACCGGAATGGAGAGCATCATAAACATTCCCTCTATCAGGAGCAGAAAACCCAGTATATTGAATATTATGCGGGAATTGATCATGAGAAAGTTTTAGCTGAAATATTTACCAACGATGCCGACTCCCGCCGGAAGAGTAAAGACAACAACATGATCCCCCGGCTTGATGACGGTGTTGCCATTGGCAATAATACCACTCTCATTCCGGATCACACCACCAATAATTGCGCTTTCCGGAAAATTGATATTCTTAAGTTTCTCCTTGGTTATGGAGGACTCAGGTTTGGCGATGAATTCCATTACTTCTGCATCAGTACCGGTCAGACATTTTATGGACGTCACTTCCGTGCTCATTGTAAACCGGAAGATCCTGCTGGCCGTGATGAGCTTTTTGTTGATAATCGTATCTATTCCAATATTCTCTGCCAGTGGAATATAATCAATGTTTTCGACCTCGGCAATGGTTTTCTTAACGCCCATGCTTTTTGCAAGCAGGCACGACAGGATATTCGTTTCCGAATTCCCTGTTACGGCGACAAAAGCGTCCATTTTAGACAATCCCTCCTGTGCCAGAAGTTCTACATTGCTGCCATCGCCGTTGATGACAAGCGCGTTGTCAAGTGCATTTGAAATTTTATAACATTTTTCCCTGTCCGACTCCACAAGTTTTACATAGTGCTGATCACCCAGGTCTCTGGCCGCTCTCAGCCCGATACGGCTTCCCCCCAGGATCATGATATTGCGGACTTCAATATTTTCTTTACCGGTATACCTCAGCAAATTTTTCACGCCCCCCTTATTTGAAATCACATAGACGAGGTCTCCGACCTGAAAACGGTCCTGCCCGTGAGGGATGATGGTCTGCCCATTTCTCGTAATTGCAACGGCACGATATTCCAGAAATTCGTCGGGACTGGCAATTTCCACCAGACTTTTATTAATGATGGGAGCGTTTTCCTCAAGCTTGAAAGCATACAGATGAAGTTTGCCACCCGAAAAATCAACAACGTCCGAGGTGCTGGTTTGTGAGAGAAGACCAACTATTTCCGTGGCAGCGATTTTTTCAGGGTAGATCAGGTAATCAATCCCGAGACCAATAAACATTTCTTTGTTATCGGGATATAGATATTCCTGGTTGTCGATACGGGCAATGGTTTTTTTTGCGCCAAGTTGCTTTCCGATTACCGCCGCTGCGATATTGGTAGCCTCAGTCTGCGTAACCGCGATAAAAAGATCCGCTTTTTTAATTTTTGCTTCCACAAGTAGCCCTATGGATGTAGCGCTGCCCTCAAGTGTAAGAACATCCAGGGTTGAACCGACGAGTTTCAGTCTTTCAGGATCGGTATCGATAACTGTGATATCATGATTCTCATTACTGAGCATCTTCGCGAGATGCGCACCCACTGCACCGGCACCGGCCAGAATAATTTTCATAGTTGTTTATTGTTAGCAAATCGTGCACGGACCTCCCCGGCACATTCCATAACAGCCTTATTTACTCCCTTAGAGAACACCATTTTACCTTATTAGTTCGGAATTTTTCGGACCGTTATCTTTCAAAAAATCAATCGGCAAAATAACACATAATCTAGTTAATACACCAATGCTTTCTCTTTTTTTTGATACACCAGTTTTATGGTTGAAACAGAAAATATCCTGAAGTCCTTACATCGTATATGTATGGCTTTGTCTGAGTATTTTTACCGTTGTATTTTTTCCAGGGAGGTACTGAAGAAGTTACAATGATTTTTTCCGGTGTGAAAAATTCCTGAATCTCATGGATGGAAGGAAGGTCCGGTGTGGCAATAATTACAAAATCAACACTACAGGTCACGGCAGGTGCCCAATGTTTAAAAAGAGCGTTGTCCGATATTATTACCAGGCTGTAGCTCTCCTGTTCAAAAAGTATATTTCCTGAACCGGGTAAAATGATAACCTTATTGGGTACTCCGGTCAATGTTTCAAGGTCGGCATACTCAGGTTCAGGGACATAATGTTTCAGCCAGAAATTGGAACCAGCATACGCCAGCTTCCCTTTAAATCCTTCTGATCCTGACGATGTGTAGATCTTGTGAAAGCCACCGGAAATAATGCTGACGGCGGGCATGCCACGAATATTATATATCAGCATGGCCTCATTCAGTGTTGAAATTGCCCTGTCCAGTACACCGGCAATAAGTAAAGCAGTAACGAATACTTGAACTGCGATGAGCAGTGCAGGCCGGCGGTACCTGATAAAAGCAAAAATCAGGAGTGGCAGGATTAAAAGAAGGAGCACCTGCGGTACATTCAGGTATAATCCATCGGCCACCGAAAACGGTAACCCATCGATGATGCTGACCCCATTATTCATCACACCGGCGATCAGAAGGCAGATTCTCGTCACGAAAAACGATGCTGCAGGAACGAAAAAACATAGTACGGAAAAGAGGTAAACAAGTACCAGGATGGTTACCAGTGGAATAATAAACAAATTCGTCAGCAGAAACCAAACCGGGAATTGATGGAAATAATATATTCCTAGCGGGAAGGTTAAGATCTGGGCTGCCAGGCTGACCCCCAAAAGATCTCTTATCTTAACCGGAATAAACCGTCTCAAGCGCACCATTGAAATGAGTGGTGCGTGGAATAAAAGGATGCCGAGTACGGCAAGGTATGAAAACCGGAATCCCGCATCAAAAAACAGGGACGGCTTCAGCCATAGTTGTAAAAATGCTGCGACAAGAACGGTATTGAAGGTCCCTGAATTCCTGTTGATCAGCCTGCCCAGGCTTACCATTGTGAACATCAGACAGGAACGGGTTACAGAAGGGGACAATCCTGTCATAAGTGCATACATCCACAATATGCCTGTTATGATTATAAACCTCAGCACCCTTGACGTTTTTCGGTGTCCAAAAACGGCCGTAATCCAGCCAAGAAACATCCATATCATTCCCACATGCAGACCCGAAACGGCCATCACGTGTATGGCTCCTGCGTTTGCATACGCACTCTTCAGTTCAGGATCGAGATAATCCCTGGTTCCGAGCGTAATAGCGGCAAGTACTGCCTTTTGCTCCCTTGTCCCGGGAGTGTCATTGATGCGGGTGAGTAGGTTCTGCTTTATACACATTGGAAGAGTTAATGGTCGTTTTCTTTTCTCAGAAAGCCACAACCACTTACCACTCTGCACATTGGCACGGTAATAAATTCCTCGTGACCGCAGGTATTGCACATAATCAAATTCATCAGGATTACCTGTATTTACAGGTATTTCCGGTCTGGTAAAAAACAGCAGGTAATCGCCCGGGCGAACCAGGAGCAGACTGTCACTCTTTTCGAAGTAGACATTTATTCCAACTAGCGCGCTCCCGTCATTTTCATCCAGGTTTAAGATGCTTGCTCTGAGACTGATCAACACGGACCTTTCCTTTTCCACCGGCAGGGAATTTACTTCTGCGATATAGGTAGCAGCGGGCAGCTCGACGGGAGAATGCTCTGTTTGACTGCATCGGTACCAGGCAAGAATGATAAAAATCAAACTGATCACAACCCCCCGGATCCAGGCCGTATGCAACCGGAAAAAAAGGCTGAATTTCACAATCAAAGCAAGAACGAGCAACAAGATTCCAATACCTGCCAGGAAGAAGACCTCAGAGACCACGAGGTATTTCCCCAAATAAATCCCGGCAATGCTGCAAAGCAGTATCCTTGATACCGGGATTGCCCTGATCCGTTCCGTAAACTGCAACTCCATTTCTGTCTCTTAATGTGACAAAATGCAAAAAATCAGCTACCTGTGAAGAGGAAAATTTCAATCCTTCCGGAAGGGCGAACAATCCAAGATAAGCGGTGTTTTTAAAAAAGATTTAGTACCTTTCAGAGCAATTCCGAATCACGATTTCATCGAAAATCTAAATCTTATAATTCTCATTGCTATGATAAATCTTAAAACAAATTACCTGGGTTTGGAACTTAAGAACCCAATCATTGTCGGTGCCAGCGATCTGGCTTCAGACATTGAAAATATTAAGGCTGCTGAAGCAGCCGGAGCAGCTGCCATTGTTTATAAATCTCTCTTTGAAGAACAGATCCAGCTCGAAAAGTATCAGCTCGATGAAGATCTCTCTGAATATAATGAACGTAATGCTGAAATGATCAATCTGTTCCCGGAAGTTGATCATGCCGGACCTAACGAATTCCTGCTCAATCTCAAACGTGCAAAAGAAAGCGTAAATATCCCTGTAATCGCCAGTCTGAATGCGATTTATAAGGAAACCTGGATGGAGTATGCAAAACTGATTGAAGATATGGGCGTTGATGCCATCGAGCTGAATTTCTATGCTTTACCCCGTGATTTTGATAAAAAAGGAGAAGACACTGTAAAAGATCAGATCGCTATTCTCAAGGAGGTCAAGCGAAGTCTGTCTATACCAGTAAGTGTCAAATTGAGTCCGTATTATACCAATATATTAAGTGTTATCACAGAAATGGACAAAACCGGGGTAGACGGCTTTGTTCTGTTTAATAAAATGTTCCAGCCGGATATCGATCTTGAGAAGGAAGAACACATGTCTCCGTTCAACCTTAGTTCCGAGCATGAGTTCAGATTACCTCTCCGGTTTGCCGGTCTCCTGCATAAAAGGATAAAAGCAGGTATTTGCAGCAGTACAGGGATTTATAGCGGGAAAGATGTGATCAAACTGATTATGGCCGGTACAGATGCCGTACAGGTGGTTAGCACGCTATATAAGAATAAGATCAGCCATATATCTACTATGCTGAGTGATATTGAAGCCTGGATGCATAAAAAAGGGTATAATTCCCTGAAAGAATTCAAAGGGAAACTCAGTGAAACAGCGACGAAAGACCCATTCGTTTATAAAAGGGCTCAGTATATTGAGCTGCTTTTAAAGTCGGGTGGATTAATGAAAATAAACAGCCTGAGGTAACTATCTCCTACCCACCGGCTCCGGATAATTACCTCCAGGGATAGCGGTAAAGATTGTTGAACAGCAGAGTTCGCAGGATTTGACCCTCACAGGACGGGGTACATTTCCTGCGGACTCTATTTCTTTGCAGAAACGTGGAACCGTTCTTTTGATGAGATGATTTTGTACTCGGTATCGATTTTACCTTTCGCGATTGCTTTCAATTTACTGTTTATGAGGCGTCTGCGTAGTGGATTGATCTTGTCAACAAACAGAATGCCTTCCAGGTGATCATATTCATGTTGTACGATGCGTGCCTTAATTCCGGTGTACGTTTCATCGTGGAAATTCCAGTCGCGGTCGTAATACTGGATACGAACCTTTTCTTCCCTCTCCACTTCCTCACGAATTGACGGGATGCTTAGACATCCTTCATTAAAAGACCACCGTTCACCCGTTTCTTCAACAATGACTGGATTGACAAAGGCTACTTTAAAATCGGTTAGCCCTTCCTCTACCTCGTCCTTCATTTCGGTAGCATCCACCACAAACAATCTGAGTGATTCACCCACCTGGGGTGCCGCCAGACCAATGCCTGCTGAGAACTTCATCGTTTCATACATATTATCAATGAATCCTCCAAGATCTTTAAAATCACGGGGTACCTGCTTAGCCCTTTTGCGCAAAACCGAAGTACCGTAGACATAGATAGGATAAATCATAAATTGCCCGGCTTTTAAGTGTTTTGTGCAATTAACATCCAGCTGTTGAGAATGTTCTTAAAAATAATGTGAAAAATGTGCTATTTAGTATTTCCCTTCCTTTCCATATATGACTGCAGAATGATGGCGGCACTGATTTTGTCGATATTCTCTTTTTTTCTCCGATCTTTCTTCTTCATCCCCCCCTCAATCATTGCCCTTACAGCCATCTTTGAGGTAAAACGCTCGTCTTCATATTCCAGTGGCATCGTAGGGAATTTTCGCCGGAATGCTGTCTCAAACTGACGGACATATTTCATGGATTCTGACTCTTCATCATTCATTTTCAGTGGGTATCCAAGAACAACGGCATCAACTTTCTCCTTGGCGAAATAATCGCTCAGAAAGCCCAGGATTTCATGTGAGCCTACTGTGGTCAGTCCCGCGGCGATGATCTGTAAGGGATCTGTGACGGCAATTCCGACTCTTTTTCTTCCGTAATCAATGCCAAGTAAACGGCCCATGGCGTTTTTTTTATAAAATCAAATGTAAGAAATAATTGGGAGTGATGATGGAGTGATGGAGTGATGGAGTGATGGAGTTATGAAGTGATGAAGTTATGAAGTGATGAAGCTATGGTGCTATGAAGTGATGGGGATTCTAGACTTATGTGATCTTATGTGCCTTATGTAGTTCAAAATATCGAGTTCTTAAAATCATCCCTAATTCACCAAACCGCGTCCGTCGTAGCTGCAGGGTATGTGGACCGCTTCCTTATTAGCTTCAGCGAAGGCCGGTCAATAATTTTAAAAATAAAAAAAACTGCCCTCTTAGCAAGGGCAGTTTTTACTATGACAAATGTAATGATTATTTCTACTCAACAGGTGTATAAACGAGTTCCGCCAGTCTCTTGTAACTCTGGTATCTCCATTTTGCATTGGCTTCGGCAGCTTTGAACAGCTTTTCGGCCTCTGCAGGGAATGATTTCAGCAGTGAGGTGTACCTTACCTCTGATTTCAGGAAATCCTGGAACAGGCTCCAATCCGGCTCTTTTGAATCGAGCAGGAAGGGATTTTTACCTTCTTCCTCGAGCATCGGGTTATGACGGTACAATGACCAATAACCTGACTGTACGGCGCGTTTTTCCTGTGCCTGGGTTTCACCCATGCCGGCCCGTATACCATGGTTGATACATGGAGAATAAGCAATGATGAGCGAGGGACCTTTATAAGCTTCAGCTTCTCGAAGGGCTTTTAGATATTGCGACTGACTTGAACCCATGGCAACCTGCGCAACGTAGACATATCCATAGCTCATGGCCATCATACCCAGGTCTTTCTTCCTGATCTTCTTACCGGAGGCCGCAAATTTGGCAACCGCACCAGCAGGTGTTGATTTTGAAGCCTGGCCGCCGGTGTTAGAATATACTTCCGTATCTAGTACCAGCACGTTGACATCTTCACCGGATGCTAGTACGTGGTCGAGACCTCCGTAACCGATATCATATGCCCATCCGTCGCCACCGAAAATCCATACCGACTTCTTAATCAGGTATTGCTTCAGGTTAAGAATTTCCTTAGCAGCCGGAGATTTTTCTTTTGCACAAGCCTCGATGACTTTTTGAGATGTTGCTTCCGTATTCATGGAATCATCCATGCCTTCGATCCATTCAGCAAAAACTGCCTTGGTTGCTTCAGCAACTCCACTGTCAATGGCTTCTGTCATGAGCCCCTGGATGTAAGTTCTCATTTGTTTAATACCAGTAGCCATTCCAAAACCGTACTCAGCATTATCTTCAAAGAGTGAGTTCGCCCATGCCGGACCACACCCGTTCTTATTATTCGATGTATAAGGCGTTGAAGGTGCAGAACCGCCATAGATTGAAGAACAACCCGTAGCATTTGCAACCATCATCCTTTCACCATAGAGCTGAGTTACCAGCTTAACATAAGGCGTTTCACCACAACCGGCACATGCCCCGGAAAATTCGAAGAGAGGTTGTGCAAACTGAGTATTCTTAATGGCGGCCGACTTATCCAGGAGGGTATCCTTGTATGTCACATTTTTCGAAATGTGGTCCCATTTTTCCACTTCGCCCATCTGGGACTCAAGCGGCTTCATGATGAGAGCTTTTTCCTTGGAGGGACAAACCTCCTCGCAGTTACCGCAGCCGGTGCAGTCGAGGACAGATACCTGGATCTTATAGTTGAGACCAGCGAGCGATTTTCCGTTTGCTTTGACCGTATCTGTACCATCGGGTAGTAAGGCCATCTCATCCTCATTAAAGAGGAAAGGACGGATACAGGCGTGAGGACAGACATATGAGCACTGGTTGCACTGTATACAGTTTTCAGGTTGCCATTCAGGCACATTTACGGCAATGCCCCTTTTTTCATATTGAGTAAGGCCTGCCGGGAATGTACCGTCTTCACGACCTTGAAATGCACTCACCGGAAGATCGTCGCCTTGCATCAGGTTCATGGGTTCGGCAACCATTTTTACGAAATCAGGAATATCCCTGGTATCCGTATCCTGAGTAACTTTGAGTTTACTCCATTCCGGAGAGACTTCCACTTTCTCAACATCACCACCTTTTTCAACAGCAGCATAATTCATCTTCACGATATCTTCACCCTTGCGTCCGAATGACTTCACGATAAATCTCTTCATCTCCTCCACAGCCTGTTCGTAAGGAATCACATTGGCAATCTTGAAGAATGCAGACTGCATAATGGTGTTTGTCCTTGTACCCAGCCCAATTTCTTCGGCAATTTTTGTGGCATTGATGATATAGAGGTTTATCTTATGGTCGGCAAGGTACTTTTTCATGCCATCGGGGAGGCGTCTTCTTGTTTCTTCAGCATCCCACTGGGAGTTCAAAAGGAAGGTGCCTCCGTCTTTAAGCCCCCTCAGCATATCATATTTATTTATGTATGAGGGCACATGACAGGCTACAAAATCGGGTGTTACAACGAGGTAAGGTGCACGGATAGGCTTTTCACCAAACCGAAGGTGCGAGGTAGTGATACCTCCCGATTTTTTCGAGTCGTAAGCAAAATAAGCCTGGCAATATTTATCGGTAGACTCACCAATGATCTTGATGGAGTTTTTATTTGCTCCAACTGTACCGTCGGCACCGATGCCGTAAAATTTTCCCTCAAAAGTTCCTTTCTTAACGACAGAGATATTCGGGCCAAGAGGCAGCGAAAGGAAAGACACGTCATCGACGATACCCACGGTGAACCTGTTTTTAGGTTCTTTCATTTTGAGGTTGTCGAAAACAGAAATGATCATTCCCGGCGTGGTATCCTTCGAACTTAGTCCATAACGGCCACCTACGATCAACGGGGCATTTTCCTTGCCATAGAAAAGGTCGCGAACATCCAGGTAAAGAGGCTCACCGTTGGCGCCCGGTTCTTTTGTACGGTCAAGTACGGCTATCCTTTTCACAGTTTTCGGCAGTACATTGAAGAAGTATTTTGCCGAGAAAGGTCTGTAAAGATGAACAGAGATAAGTCCGATCTTTTCACCTTTTTCCATCAGGTAATCGATGGTTTCCTTAACGGTCTCGGTGATAGATCCCATGGCAATGACGATGTTTTCTGCATCTTCAGCACCGTAGTAAGCGAATGGATGATATTCTCTTCCTGTTATTTTTGAAAGTTCCTGCATATAATCTTCAACGATATCCGGAACTCTATCATAGTAAACATTGGCAGCTTCCCTGGACTGGAAATAAATATCCGGGTTCTGGGCCGTACCCCTGGTTACAGGGTGTTCCGGGTTCAGAGCGTTATCCCTGAAAGCCTGCAGGGCTTCCCTGTCCAGGAGTTTAGCAAGATCATCCATTGACGGTGCTTCCACCTTTTGAATTTCGTGGGAGGTCCGGAATCCGTCAAAGAAATGAAGGAAAGGTATCTTCGATTTGATTGAGGCAAGGTGAGCGATACTTGCTATATCCATGATTTCCTGTACACTTCCTGTGGCCAGCATGGCAAAACCAGACTGGCGTGTACTCATAACGTCGCTGTGATCACCAAAAATTGAAAGTGCCTGAGCGGCGAGGCTTCGTGCCGAAACATGAAATACGCCTGGCAGCAATTCGCCTGAAATTTTATACATGTTTGGGATCATCAGGAGAAGACCCTGGGATGCAGTAAATGTCGAGGTCAGAGCACCGGCTTGCAGTGATCCGTGCAAGGCACCTGAGGCCCCTCCTTCCGATTGCATTTCTGTTACCCTTACAACTTCCCCGAAAATATTTTTTCTGCCATTAGCAGCCCATTCATCAATATATTCTGCCATGGTCGATGAGGGAGTGATCGGATAAATAGCGGCCACTTCACTGAACATATATGCTATATAGGATGCCGCATAATTTCCGTCACACGTTACAAATTTCTTTTTAACAGCCATATCTAATTGATTGATTATTTATTGTTTGAAAATTTTAACATTTCTGTTAAATGCCCCACAAAATTACTATAAATACGGAGAATTATTTCATAATTCAGATTCGTCAACCTTATTCATAATGATTTCAAATAAATGCCCGTAATCCCTTATGAAATCTGACTTTTATCATATTTCTATACAGGTTTTCCGGACAATAAATGGATTTAGTTGTTTAACATTTATACAGCGTGCGGTAAGGCCGGAAAAATTTCAATGCATCGTTTTTTAAAGAAAGATTTCACTTCCTTGAATCCAGCAGATTTTTCCGGATCATCAAAACTGCGCCGCTGTGAATTGATAAAAAATTGTATATGTCAGCATCAGGCTTCCGTTTTATCTTTTATACTATTTCATGTTTCCTTACCATTGGAAACATCGTGTCGGGACAGCAGCCTGATACGTTGGTAACCGGCAGTGGGTTCAGGTACCAAAACAGTATTTATATAGAGCTCCTGGGGCCTGGTGGATTGTATTCTGCCGGTTATGAAGGGATCCTCCTGAACCATGATCAGTTTAAAACATCGATGCAAACCGGGTTTGCATGGTATCCACCGGTAAAGGGTGCACTCAAGCTGACGGTCCCGCTATCGATCAATGAGATTCTCTCCTTTAACAGCAATCACATCAAGATCGGCGCAGGATCAACATTCTTATTGAAGCGGCAAGAAGAAGACGGCAGCAGTGTCGAATTTCTCGCTCATCTCGGCTTTGGTTACCGATACCAGGAAAAGAACGCCAGGTTTTACTGGGAGGCGACGCTTATTTCCTTCATGGAAGGCGGAACCACCGCCTTTGAGCTGGGATCTGTCACTTCTCATCTGTGGGCCGGGGTGAGTTGCGGGTATATGTTTAATATTAGGAAGTGATGAAGTTAGGAAGTTATGGGGTTATGGGGTTATGGGGTTATGGGGTTATGGGGTTAGGAAGTTAGGAAGTTAGGAAGTTAAAGAGTGGTGGGGAGAGGTTAAGAGGTGTTTATAGAGACGATTCTTCCATGCCGGAGGCATTTAATTATAGTAGCCATGGTTACGCCCATGGATAGGATGGCGTTCTTAAATTCATCCCCAATTTAACAACTCAACAACTCAACAACTCAACAAATAAGAAGAGATGGGGAGAGCATGAGAGGTGTTTGAAGAATCGCTTCTTCCATGCCGGAGGCATTCACCAACAATAGCCATGGTTTTGCCCATGGATTGGATAAGGTTCTTTAAATTATCCCCAATTCAACAAACCGCGTCTGCCGTAGCTTCTACGGAGGCGGATCGCCAACCCTTCGGCAAGCTCAGGGACCGGGGTCGTTTACAATTTTGTGGGAATTTGTCGTTTCGGTTCCGCTCAACGACCGCCATAGTCAGGCTCTGGAACGGCTTTGGCAGATTTAGGGACTCCCTTCGGCAAGCTCAGGGACCGACTTTGGAAGGCTCAGGGACCGGACGTATTTTTTCTATCGCAGTATTATTTCGATGCTGGTTTTAGATTGTGCCTTTACAATATTGTTCTTATATACAAATATGTAGGGGATCCCACCCCCCACCCACCACCCTTAATGCTCCGAAAGAACAAATCTCAGCTACCCTCTGTCATGTTATAAAGCAGAGAGCAGAATTTAATATTCAAGTCATACCGGGTTTCCCCCGTGCCCCCCGATTAAACCTTAATGTGAAATACGACTGAATATCAGCCAGGACAAATGTGTTTTTTTCGAACATCCCCCATTCACCAAACTGGAAGTGATGAGGTGATGAAGTTAGGAAGTTAGCGATGTTCTATAGGTCACTCTTCAATTCACCAAATCACCAAATCACCAAATCACTAAATAATAAGTGATGAGGATTCTAGACTTATGTGATCTTATGTGCCTTATGTGGTTCAAAATATCGAGTTCCTAAAATCATCCCCAATTCACCAAACCGCGTCCGCCGTAGCTCTTCAGCGAAGTTGGACCGCGTCCGCCGTAGCTTCAGCATAGGTGGATCGCGTCCGCCGTAGCTTCAGCATAGGTGGATCGCGTCCGCCGTAGCTTCAGCGTAGGTGGATCGCGTCCGCCGTAGCTTCAGCGTAGGCGGATCACCAAATAAAAAGCAGAGATTTCCGATGAAATCTCTGCCTTTTATATTGAAATGTTATTTCTGTCTGAATTGTGCAGAATTAGCCTGCATTCATAGAGATCAGGAATTCTTCATTGCTTTCGGTTTTGGCCATCCTGTCGGAGATGAAATCCATCGCTTCCACAGAAGTCATGTCGGATAGATAATTCCGGAGGATCCAGATTTTATTCAGCATGCTCTTGTCATGAAGCAGATCTTCCCTCCTGGTACTCGATGCATTGATATCAACGGCGGGCCATACCCTTTTGTTGGCGAGCTTACGATCGAGCTGGAGTTCCATGTTACCGGTACCCTTAAATTCTTCGAAAATCACGTCATCCATTTTCGAGCCAGTATCTGTGAGCGCTGTCGCAAGGATGGTAAGTGAACCGCCGAATTCGATATTTCTGGCAGCACCGAAAAAACGTTTTGGTTTGTGCAGTGCATTTGCATCCACACCCCCTGAGAGGACCTTACCGGATGCAGGAGCAATGGTATTGAAAGCCCTGGCGAGACGAGTTATAGAGTCGAGCAGGATCACAACATCATGGCCGCATTCTACAAGCCTTTTGGCTTTTTCAAGAACAATATTGGCGACCCTGACATGGCGTTCTGCCGGTTCGTCGAAGGTCGAGGAGATCACTTCTGCATTGACATTCCTAGCCATATCGGTCACTTCTTCCGGGCGTTCATCGATAAGAAGAACGATCATATATACTTCCGGGTGATTGGCGGCAATGGCGTTCGCAATATTTTTCAACAGAACCGTCTTACCGGTTTTTGGTTGTGCCACGATCAGTCCCCTCTGTCCTTTTCCAATGGGTGAGAACATGTCGACAACACGTACCGACAGATCCGTATGGCCATTTCCGATAAGTGTAAATTTTTCTTCGGGGAACAAGGGTGTAAGATAATCGAAGGGTACTCTGTCGCGGATAAAATCCGGTGATCGTCCGTTGATCTCTTCAACCTTGATCAGTGGGAAGTATTTCTCACCTTCCTTTGGTGGACGTATTGTCCCTTTCACAGTATCACCGGTTTTCAGACCAAAAAGTTTAATCTGTGATTGTGAAACATAAATATCGTCGGGAGAATTGAGATAATTATAATCAGCGGAACGCAGAAAACCATAACCGTCGGGCATGATTTCCAGCACGCCGGAATTGGTGATCAGTCCTTCAAAATCGTACCTGTCGTTCTGGCGTTTGCCCTGCTGACGATAACTATTGTCGTAATTTGACCTTCGCTGGTCTTTGTTATCATCGCGTCGCTGAGCTGATGCAGGCATATCGGCAGAATTTACATTTTCCTGGTGAGATGCCGATTCTGAAGGTTGCTGTGGTTTTTCTATCCTCCGGTTTTCAATGGGTGGTCTTTTGTTCAGGGGAGGTCTCTGGTCTCTGGGTGGATTGACAGAAGATTCTTCAACCCTCGTTTTTTCAGGTTGAGGAGTATCCTTCCTCTCCTGAGACTGAGGCTGTGATTGTGACGGAGATTGAGGCAGTGATGGTGACTGAGATTGAGATTGAGGTGGAGGGCGATTTTCAATTTTTCTGGGCCTGCCTCTTCTCTGCCTGCTCAATTGAGCACTTTTTTCGTCACTACCAGACTGACTCTTTGGAGGTCTTTGACCGGAAACATTTTCTTTCCGGGAAGTTTTTGCTTCTGAAGCTGCAATAGCCTGCTGATCAAGAATTTTATAGATCAGTTCCTGCTTTTTAAAAGAGTCGACGCGCTTTATGTTAAGCTCCTTAGCAATATCACGCAACTCAGAAAGCAGCTTCTTGTTTAATTCAAGAATATCGTACATAAGTTTAATAAAGGAAATTAATTAGAAATAAGATAGTAAATAATATGAATATAACCAGATATAACGGAATCTCAACGTAACTTTAATCTCTCCCGTAAAAATATTTGGCTTGGTGAAATCAAGGAATTGCTCGAAAAGTTTATTCTGGGGAATGAATTTCCGATGCAAGTATAAAGGATTTCGTCAATACTACCAAATAATTCATCATAATTTAGAACTCAGGGAGTTAAATAATTAAAAAACATATATACATTTAGACCGAGGAGGAGAAATATGAAGATTTACAGAACGATTCATTTGGTCATCATTGACTTCTTTTAGCTGAACAAGAGTGCAGGCATTTTTGTTTAAGAAACGAAAGTAAATCTTAGGTTCTATCAATTCATTTATTAAATTTAGACTGAAATTTTAACCTTCTGAACAACGTATGATTTTCATAAATTAACCCGCCCGTCATGAGACAACTCAAAATCATCAAACAGGTCACAAACAGGGAGACGCCATCTCTCGACAAATATTTGCATGAGATTGGCAAGGTTGACCTGATCTCCGCTGAAGAAGAAGTCGAATTAGCACGCAGGATTAGAAAAGGTGATCGCGAGGCCCTTGAGAAGCTTATAAAGGCCAATCTACGTTTTGTTGTTTCGGTTGCCAAACAATATCAGAACCAGGGACTTAGTTTACCCGACCTAATTAATGAGGGAAACCTCGGGTTGATAAAAGCTGCCCAGCGTTTTGATGAAACAAGGGGATTTAAGTTTATCTCTTACGCCGTCTGGTGGATCAGACAGTCGATCCTTCAGGCTCTCGCAGAACAGGCAAGGATCGTCAGGCTGCCCCTTAACAAGATCGGTTCCATTAATAAAATCAACAAGACCTTTAACGAACTCGAACAGGCTTTTGAGCGTGAACCTACCATTCTCGAGATTGCACAGGCCATGGAACTTGCCCCCGATGATATTAAGGATGCAATTCGCTCCTCGGGCAGACATGTCTCAATGGACGCCCCGCTTCAGGAAGGCGAGGAGGGAAATTTATATGATGTCCTCCTGAATTCTGACACGCCGAGTCCTGATAAGGAATTACTGAATGAATCCCTTCGGAAAGAAATCGAACGTGCGCTTTCAACACTCACCTACCGGGAAGCCAGCATCATCCGTTTATATTTTGGACTGAACGGCAAACACCCCCATACACTGGAAGAAATTGGTGAAGAATTCAACCTGACCCGCGAACGTGTACGTCAGATCAAAGAGAAAGCCATAAAACGACTAAAGCATACCACACGAAGTAAAATACTGAAAACTTACCTGGGTTGAACAACCTGTATTGTATATATTCTTAACTTTGGGGTTTAAACGATATCGTTTAAACCCCGTTTTCTTTTCATACCGTTAATAAATTTCACTACGTTATGCCTGCCATAGCACCTTCCATCCTTACCGCCAATTTTCTCCGGCTTGGAGATGAAATCGAAATGGTCAACAACAGTGAAGCTGATATGATCCACCTCGATATCATGGACGGCTCTTTTGTTCCGAATATCTCTTTCGGTTTCCCGGTCATTAAAAGAATAAAAAGCGTAGCACGTAAGCCGCTTGACGTCCATCTTATGATCGTCAATCCTGACCGGTACCTTGATGAATTCCATGACGCCGGTGCCGATAATCTTACGGTTCACTTTGAGACCTGTCCGCATCTCAACCGCACAGTTCAGCATATCCGGAGTTTAGGTATGACGCCCTCGGTGGTCATTAACCCCCATACACCGGTTTCTTTCCTGGAAGAAATTATCCCTGATCTTCATATGGTCCTGATCATGTCAGTTAACCCAGGATTCGGTGGTCAGGAATTTATCCAGGGAACCTACGATAAGATCAGAAAACTGAAGAAGATGATTACGAATGCCGGGCTGAGTACGCTGATTGAAGTGGATGGCGGTGTGAACATGGATAATATCAGACCTTTGATGGATGCCGGTACCGACGTGTTTGTGATCGGAAATTCAATCTTTTCTGCCGAAGATCCTACGGAGATGATCAGGAAATTCAAACATGCCTAAACCAACAGGCAAAGCTCAGTCTGAGTAACCATCATCCCGGCTTGTTCCTCATATTTCAATGAATACTGAAAGTTGTAAGCCGGAGGTATTCACTCCAATCCTTTTACAAAATCATCGAGATAAGAAAAGGGTTCTGTAAGGTGCCCTTCCCTGGCAATAACCGCTCCCTCAATGATCTGCCCCAGTTTCGAATGCAGCAGGTAAGGGATCACTTCCGCCAGCAACTTGTTGCCAAAATCCTCCGATGCATCCCGGGGAAGTTCCCCTGGAAGATTGTCAACAGCCATTACAGTAATACCCGCCGGATTAAACGCTTCCGTTTCTTTTTCACCCACAGGATCATAGCCGTAGTAAGGGTCGGTAATGGAGGAGGGTCTGATCGTGGAAGGGATCGGCCCGTTGATGTCACAACTGACATCTGCAATAACCTTTATCCTGAAATCGGGACGTTTCATATCCTCATTGGTCATAAAAACCGGCGACCTGGGATCCCAGAAATGACAGGCGATAAGGAGATCCGTCCGGCTGGTGTAAGGCAAAAAGGTGGTTTCATATTCCTCAGGGAAATGAAAGAAATGGTCGAGAACGAATTCTTGTCCGTCCAGTCGTTTCACATAATGCCAGGGATCGAGCTGACAAAATACGGCATCGTCGAAATTCCTGGTAAGGAAATCCTCCACCGTCACTTTTTTAATCCCCCCGGCAGTAAGTGTCTCCATTGCTCCCTGCGCAACACGGCCGCCGCCGGTGATCAGTATCCGGATCTTTCCGGGTGTTACCAGTTTTAACTGTTGAAAGAGTTCCCCTTTGTCCCTGCATTTCCAGGCCGGTTTGAGTTTATATTTCCTGTACCTGTGGCCATAGGCGTTTAATCCGTTGTATGCTCCGACAATGCCTGCCCATAGCCCGAATGCCACAACCCTTAGATTGTCATCAGTAGTCAGGTATTCATAGTCGATAAGGGTGATGTTCTTTTTCAGGACTGTCTGAAGTAGTTTCCTGTTGTGATCTTGCTTTTTGGCCGTATGCGAAAAAAAGAGGTAGGTCTTCCCCGCCATCAGTGCCGGAATGGCAACCTCCTTTACTCCCATCAGAATATCACATTCGCCCAGGTTTTCCGTAAGCGGAATGCCTGCCGCCCTGTATTCATCGTCTGTGTAAGCCCTGAATCCATCAGGCTGAATAAAGATCTCAGTATTGTCATACCCGTCCATGATCCTGCGACACTGTACCGGTGTCAGAGGCACCCTCCTGTCAGGTGGTACCTTGGTCTCTCTTACTATTCCAATTTTCATCACTCATCAATTTTAGCCACTGACCGGATTAAAAGATCAGCGATTGCTTCTGCTGTCAGGCTTAAACAATTCTGAAAGCACGAAGGTAAGGAATAACGACAAAATATTTCAGATCTGGCTAGCTGCTTAATATCAATCTTTTCTGCAATTAACGAATTTTCTAATACTCAACATCTACCCTGCCGCCTTTTACACTATTTACGCTAACTGTGAAATGTTTCGTTTTCTTCACCACCCAGCGTACTTTAACTTCTGACATTCCCGGAATGGAAGGGAGGGTTATCACCGAAGGATCACCGGCTTGCACTTCAGTAATATCCAGGCTTTCATCTGTAACAATCATCTTTCCAAGTGCGGTAGCGCCACCAAGTGTAATCCTGTCCCTGGGGTCAATTTCATGTTTTTGGTCCTGTCCCGAACGTGTCGGTGTCATTCTTTGGTTGACGATGGTAACCGTAATCTCACTGAGGCCATTCCCGGCATCCCTGACTTCAACCGTATCGATGTCCAGCTTTGGCGTCTGATACGCATGGTAAAGGGTGAAGGCCATGTTCCGGTGCGCATCCGATTCAAGGAGGAAGCCCGGATGAGGCCGGCCGAAATTCTTTTTAAAGCCCCCGATCTCAATGTCACCATATTGGGGGTGATGGTAGGGATGCCAGTTGACAAAGGCGTCACCAAAAAGCAGGTACCGGTCAAAATCGTAATCCTGTTTTTGTTCCTCATCCCTGCTTAAATTTTCCTTTCCAAAATATTCGGAGGTTGTGAATAACTCATTTGAGAAAACATAGATGCCCCTGCCACCATAAAACCAGTCCAGTTCGCTGCCATAGGCCGGATAGAGATCTTTCCATAGAATGAGATATTTATAACCAGGCAGTATTTTATCTCCGGTTTCACCGATCGTACTTAAGACTCTTTCATCTTCCGGAGTATAGGTCTCAAGGAAATCCTTTTGTGCAGGTCCCCGGAGTATCATTCCTCCATAATTATGATACGATTGTGCACCCGCAATATTCGGATGGGCAATCACGAAGTCGTGCACAGCAAGATTTTCAGGTGTATAAAAAGGGTATGGCATTGCTCCCCGCTGAATATAGTCGGGTTGCCAGTTATATGCCCAGTCTCGGTTCGGGTCGTAGTAGCCTGTTCTGTCTTCGTTCACTTCGCCGTCACCATCGTTGTCAATCCCTTCATATCCAAGAATTTCGTAGTCGCCGAATTCATCATCGGGCACCCTGATCATCCGCCTGGGATCCATATTATCGACGATCCATTTGCCATGGGGGTTCCGCCGCCTCATAAGTGTGAGGCTTCCGTCATGATCGAGATCGTCAAAACCATCCTCGTCGATTAGGCCGTCCCGGTCATCGTCAACAGGGATCATCCCCGACCGTGGGGTATGCATACTATTCACTTCCAGCATGTAGTTTTCACGCGCATCCGGATTGATGGTCGGAATAATGTAAAAAACCTTATCCCGAAGCAGGCTGGTTATAAAGTCAACGCTTCCGAAATTCTCCGTGAGGTACCACGCAGTATACATGGCTATCTCAGATCCCTGGATTTCGTTGGAGTGGATATTCCCGTCGATGTAGAAACCGGGTTTTTCAGATGCATTGCCATGTTTAAAATCAGTGACGGTAAGTGCCCATAGGTCACGGCCCTGGTACGACTTGCCGATGGATTCCAGCTTTGCAAGCCCGGGGTAGGCACTCGCGATCTCCTGGCAGAGATGTGTAAGGCCCTCATAGGTATAATACCTGTTCCAGTTGATATTCACTTTCGGACTGACCGGTGAGCCTGCTCCTTTAAAGAAATCAGGAACCTTTTGCCCATAAACAAATACCGGGAATATCATTGCAATGATGAAAAGTTTACCTCTGATTTTCATTGTTCTCGTTGTTAATTAAGTTTGATACTCCGGTTCACGTAACCCGTTTGGGGTGACCCCATTTTCAAGGTCACTTCTCCCCTGCCCTTCACAATCCAGTTCAGCTTTTTGGTTTCTCCCGGAACGATTCTGTCGTAAAGTGATGTTCGTGGCCCGCCTGTAAGTATATTATCCGATCCGTGAACCAGGTCAATCCTGACTTTCTTAACCCATCTTGAGTCCACTGCAAGCTCTGTCATTGTTGGCAAGCCACCTGAATTCGTGATTTCGGCTTCGATCTGGTAAATGTGATCGCCCCTGTCTATTACCCTGACACTGGTAATGGACATGGCCGGATGGAGGGCTGCGAGTTCCTTCAGAAATTTCCGGTGACCATCTGCAAGACTATCCATGGCTGAGGTGGGTGGATTTTCGACCACAAAAGGCTTAAGTCCTCCAACCTCAACAATATTATTTTCAAAATCAGAATGCACGACGGTCTCCCATTTCACAACTTTCCCAGACATCTCATCCTCACCAATAGCGGAAAGGAAGTCGTACTCAAGGGATCCATGATCATTTTTTGCTATCTTACTATTCCATGCGGGAGTACTGAACGCAAAACGATTGAAATGAAAATAAGACCATGACAGCAGGTCCCCGCCGTCCGGGGCGCAAACCGTCTTTTCCGGAAGATTGATGCACCGGTTATAGATGTTTACCACCTTCTCAAAATATGTCTTATCACCTTTGCTTACTTCAGCAGGAATGCTCTTGTCATTCAGACTTACTTTCAGATTGTTGAAGGCCGTGAGGTTATTATCGGGGCCTATGATCACCACCGCAAAGATATTCCAGTGATCAAATAAGAACCGGGCGAGTGCCCTGGTCTCAATTTCCGATACAGGGTTAAGGCCTGAGCCCTTCGTAAATGCTTTATAATTGAAGGTGAAATTTTTATTGAAAACTGTGCCACCCGGGAGATCTTCATTGATGTTGCCATCCTTATCATTATCAAATCCCTCACGCATAACGATATATTCACCCTTTTCATTGGCGGAAGGATCCGCTTTGACCATCACATAAGGATTATCGGGATGAACCATCCATTGCCCCTTAATGGTGTCATGAATTCTCATCCAGGTGATCAAACCGTCGCCATTCAGATCATCGTAACCGTCTTCGTCTGTTTTCCCGTCCTTATCATCATCGAACGGAACCGCATTTCCCTGTCTTTCATACGCCGGTGTGGAATAAAAAGCATCCCCGGCATCCGGTGTCATATCAGGGAAAAAATAGAACGTCACTTCGTCCGTCAGCGCATCATCAGCACCTGCGACATCTTCTGCCATGCTGAGTACCAAATCGACGGAATACCTTGCCGAACCCTCAACACCTCCAATAACAGCGATGGCTGGTTTTTCATCGGCATTCCCGGTGCCGGCGGTGATTACGTTAATATCCTTTCCTCCGGCTGTGGTTGTAAGCAGCTTCACAACCGTATTATTGCGGGAGGCAAGCTTGTCAATACGTTTCCTGGTATTGTCCGGTGCGTTATTCTGAGCTATGGCTGTACCAGCCAGGAGGAGCCACCCGGACAACAGAAAAACAATGATTTTCATATTTACTAATGTTTAAATTGAATCAATCCGGAAGCCGTAAGTGTTGAATGCCGGTTTCCGTTAAAAAGAATGTAAAAATAAAAGAATTTTTACAACATCGCTTGTTTCGTAATAATTCCATGCAGAGAGATGGTTTGTACCGTCGAAAAAGCCGGTCGAATTGAAGTTAAATTAAGCTGTAACGTATCATGATCACAATTTAATGGGATGAATATGCAGCTTGAAGCATCGATTTTTCATAGATTTGTTTTCTTTTCGATGAACCACAAAAACTACCACAACATGAAACTAACATTCTTTGTACCGGCTATCATCTCCGCCTTCATGGTGATGTCGTGCACAACGCAGGAAAAATCAGTGTCAGATCCGTTTCAGGATGGGGACTTAATTACGTTGCAAAAAGACATTCTTAAAGATAAGATCATGGGAGGCTGGGCTGGCCAGACGATAGGCTGCACCTATGGCGGACCCACCGAGTTCAGGTTCCAGGGAACCATGATACAGGATTATCAACCCATACCCTGGTATGATGGCGTGATAAAGTGGTGGTATGAGAATTCTCCGGGATTGTACGATGATGTATATATGGATCTCACCTTTGTCGATGTGTTCGACCGTCTGGGTCTTGATGCACCGGCCGATTCCTTTGCTGTGGCATTTGCAACCGCTGATTATATGTTATGGCACGCAAACCAGGCCGCCCGCTATAATATTCTCAGGGGCATCATGCCTCCTGAATCGGGACACTGGACAGAGAATCCGCATTCCGATGACATCGATTACCAGATCGAAGCCGACTATGCCGGCATCATGTCTCCCGGTATGATCAATACGGCTTCCCGGATCTCTGACAAGATTGGTCACATCATGAATTATGGTGACGGATGGTATGGCGGTGTATATGTTGGTGCCATGTATTCCCTGGCCTTTATCAGTGACGATATTGAATATATCGTAACCAGGGCACTTGAGAGCATCCCTGCAGAGAGTGAATATTATAAATGTATACGTCAGGTCATCGATTCATGGAAGCAAAACCCGGACGACTGGATGGAAGCATGGTTTGAACTTCAAAAGAACTGGTCGGATGATATTGGTTGTCCTGAAGGAGCTATTGCCACTTTTGACATCGATTCCAAAATAAACTCAGCATACATTGTCATCGGCCTGCTCTATGGGAAGGGTGATTTTTCACAAACACTCGACATTGCAACACGCTGCGGACAGGATTCTGACTGCAACCCCGCGTCAGCAGGCGGTATCCTGGGTACCATGCTCGGCTATTCCAATATCCCGGATTTATGGAAAAAAGAAGTCAAACCTGTCGAGGACATGGATTTCAAATACACTACCATATCACTGAACGATGTTTACCGGATGAGTTTCGACCAGGCGCTTGAAAATATAAGCCGTAATGGTGGTGAAGTGGAAGATGCTCAGGTAAAGATCAAGTTCCAGTCGCCCAAAGCCGTTGCCTTTGAAAAAGGATTTCCCAATATGTTTCCGGTCGAACGCAAACGTTATAACTGGGACAGGATTTCCAAAAATAATGTTGCCAGCATAGAGTTTGACGGCACAGGTTTGGTCATAGACGGCGGTGTCCAATCGGATGTTGACGGCTACGTTGCCGAGATGGAATTCACTCTTGACGGAGCTTACTCCAAAACTATGAAGATGCCTGTTTCATATACCACCAGGACACCTGAAATGTACTGGGCGTATAATTTAAAGAAGGGGCATCATAGTGTAGAAATGAAATGGGTCAATCCGGAGAAAACGTCGAAGGTCAGTATTGGGAATGTTCTGATTTATTCCGATGAGCCTTTTAAGAAGGTGTTTGAAGAAGTGATGGAGTGATGGGGTGATGAAGTTAGGAAGTTAGGGAGTTAGGGAGTTAGGAGGTGAAAGGGGGATGGTTAGAGGTGCTTGTTGAAATGATTCTTCCTTGCCGGAGGCATTCACCAAAAATAGCCATGGTTTTGCCCATGGATAGGATAAGGTTCTATAGCTCACTCTTCAATTCACCAAACCGAGTCCGCCGCAGCTTGCGCCACTGCTAAGGCGGCACGCGGTCAGCGAAGATGGACTGTGTCCGCCGAGCTTCAGCGAAGATGGACTGCGTCCGCCGTAGCTTCAGCGAAGGTGGACTGTGTCCGCCGTAGCTTCAGCGAAGGTGGACTGTGTCCGCCGTAGCTTCAGCGTAGGCGGATCACTAAATAATTGATGAGCATGAGAGCTGTTTGTAGAAACACTTCTTCCATGCCGGAGGCATTCACCAATAATAGCCATGGTTTTGCCCATGGATTGGTAAAATTCCTTTCGAGCCATCCTTGCATGCTGGAGGCATTCAATTATAGCAGCCATGGTTACGCCCATGGATAGGTAAATGTTCTTAAAATCATCCCCAATTCACCAAACCGCGTCCGCCTTAGCTTCAGCGAAGGTGGACTGTGTCCGCCGTAGCTTCAGCGAAGGTGGACTGTGTCCGCCGTAGCTTCAGCGAAGATGGACTGCGTCCGCCGTAGCTTCAGCGTAGGCGGATCACTAACTAATTGATGAGGGTGAGAGGTGTCTGTAGAAACACTTCTTCCATGCCGGAGGCATTCACCAATAATAGCCATGGTTTTGCCCATGGATAGGTAAATGTTTTTAAATTCATCCCCAATTCACCAAATCACCAAACCGCGTCCGCCGTAGCTTCAGCGTAAGTGGACCGCGTCTGCCGTAGCTTCAGCGTAAGTGGACCGCGTCCGCCGTAGCTTCAGCGTAGGTGGACCGCGTCCGCCGTAGCTTCAGCGAAGGTGGATCACTAAATAACATGGTAATGGCCTTCGTTCCTTCGAGATTGTCTGGTGTTAAGAGGGGCCCCACCCCCGCCTTCCAACACGCCGCCCCTTAATAGTTTTCACCCCCCAAATCTCAGCCTCCCATTTTCCACTTTTTGATGAAAAGTTATCAACATACAAAAAAGGTTGAGTGCGGATTTGACGAATGATTTTAACGCCGGGAGGAGGTAAAATTCCTCCATCCCAACTATATCGCAGGTTTCCGATGTTGTGAATGAATATGTTTATAGGGTAGACCGGATTGTGCCCCTAATCCTCCAGTACAAGCACGCAATTGTTCAATTGAACATCCATCAGCATGCCGGAACAGATGCCCCTGATCACGACATTGTCGCCCTTGTTAATATCGATCGACGCGGGATCACTGATGGCGTTGAACGTGCAGAGGACACCACTGAAGTCGTCAACGTCCATAAGCATCACGTTCAACGTGCTGTCGGTATTCAGTGTAACCTGAGCAACCTTACCGGAGACTTCTACAATCTTATCGCGATACTTCGTGTTCGCACTCTCTTCGTTTGCTTCATATTCGGCGAACAATTCGTTTGCAGGCATTGTGAAATCAGCTTTCGTATTTGTAAGGTCCTTCTGACCCAGCGTGTAGAAATATATGCCAACGATACCGCCGATCAGTGCAATGGCCAGACCAGCATAAAGGACAATCTTTGTAATGGGTTTCATGACTTGTGGATTATGGGTGTAGTTTTGAAACGAAATGGAACTAATCGGTGTTTACATGCCACAAAGGGTAGCGAGCCATGCCTGAAGAGGCTGATTTACCCTGATTGTCAGCAAGCTCAGAAAGCAGGGCATCAATTCATCGGTAGATATTTCACATCGACCTTCACCTGCATTTCCTTTGCGATCTTATCTCTTACAACCCCGGGTATCGTGATATCAAAGTCCTCGGGCTTCAGCAGGAATTCCGATTGAGCAGTGATTTCTTTGTCTCCGACTACGATCTGTCCTGGCTCCTTAATATTTTTCGTCACTCCGTGTAAGGTAAGATCACCTTCCACCGTTACATCATACTTTCCCTTTTTTGTCAAATCGATATTATCCGGCACAACGATTTTGCCTTTAAAGACAGCCTTGGGAAATTTTTCCGACTCAACGTAATTTTCATTGAAATGTTCCTGCATGAGTGCCCGCTCGAAAATAAAGGATTTCATGAGTGCCTGGAATACCATTTCTTTGGTCGATATATCGAGTACACTTGCCACCTGGTTATTATCGGCCACGATATTTTCAAGCGGCGTACTGGAATAAAAACCGATATGTCCGTTCTTGGTGATATATTTTTGCGCAGACAGTCCTAATGTAATGGCAATGAATATGGTTGAGAAAAGTAACTTTTTCATTGTTTCAGCGATTTTTGGATTGAAAAATTTTGTTTAGAGAATGCATATAAAGAATAAACATTAATTTGGGAAATTGGTTCGTTGACCGAATCTTAACATCCCTCCTTCTACCTCGGCCAGTCTCATGGTGATCAGGTCGGGGCTGTTTACTGGTTACTTTTAAGGGTAAAAACCCGTGAGATATTAAAGCCGAAATGAATGTCTCCTTTCCCCCACTGCCCGGTAGTTTGAGTAATAAATCCCTTTTCAATCATGGCCAGAGAATTGGTAAACATAAGTTGGAATACATGTCCGCCGGTCTCAATGTCAAAGCCGACGGAAAGGGGATTGTAGATGGTCTCACTCGGGAAATCGTGTATTGGCCTGATCACATAGTAATATTCGGCATTGAAACTGATACGGGATGAAAGCTTGATCCTTCCCCCGGCACCTACAGCATAGACATCGTTGGGATCCAGTTCGGTGGGCACCAGATTTCTGTGAACGAAGGTCGGATTTATTTCCAGCGAAAGACGTTCTCCGAATTTCCGCCCCACTAGAAGCTGGTAAACATAAGACAATCGTGAGGAAAAATAATTTGTGCGTTCAGGATATTGCCATTTTAGTCCGTTCACGGATGTTGCAGCGAGAAAGGACAGCGATACCGGCATGTTTCTCGCACCTTTTGACTGTCGGAGGATGCTGAATTTAAGATATCCATCGACCGTTTTCTCAAAATTTCCACGACCGATACCGGCCATCACCCAGTCCTTGATCCCGTATTCCAGGCTGAGATGATCGTTCGCCTGGTCGAGGCCGAAAAATTCGTATGGCCCGGTGTTGATGCGACCAAACCGGTGTGAAATACGAAAATCAAGTTGCCCTTCAGGCATACGTTCGATGGAATGGCCATTTACGATGCGTGTAGATTTGAATGTTGCCGTCGTATAATCAGTCTGGTCTGCGGTCTGTTCATCAAGAATATCCATCAGATCGTCCTGGGCATCCACCCGGTAACTCAGGAAAGAAAGTAAAATACAGGGGATGAGTAGAAACAGTCGATTCATAGCCGGTTAGTTTAGCGCTTGGTTTTAGTTCTGAGGTGTTCCGTCGTCCACCCATATAGCAAATTGCTGTATTAAACAATTGCTTAGCATGGGCGCATCCTTTGGCATGAACGACCTCGGCGGTTCATGCCGGATTGCACCCAGGAGAAAGGGGCTCTCCGCTTTAATGTCATTATAATCTTCAAGTCTTATATTGTTTCCCAAGGCGGCTGCATTGCTGTTTGCATGACATGACCAGCAATGATCCTGAAGAAGGGGGATGACACTTCCTGAAAACGTTACTGAAGTTGTATCACAATTGTTATTTAACTGCGGGTACAGATATTCTTCACTATCATAATAGCAACTGCCTGTAATGACTGCAGCCAGGATAATAATGATCACATTTTTTCTTCTCATATCAAAAGAGATTTACTTGTTGTTCTGTGCCCCGTTCTCTGTCCATATCTCGATTTGCCGGATCTGGCAGTCGGGCAGAGACCCTGAGGGTGGCATTTGTACATTTAGACCTGTACCTCTGAGCACACCGGCAAGCTTACCGGAGAGAGCAAGAGTGCTGACCTCGTTGTAAGAAGTCAACAGGGTACTTCCCGAAGGACTGCTGCCGCTGTGACAGCCCTTGCAGTTTGTTTCAATCATTGGCCAGACAACATCTGCATATGTAATGGTAATCGTCGTATCGCACATTACTCCACAATTCTCATCAGTAGCACCGTAACCTATCCAGTTATAGATGGAATCGATCTGGGCAGTGGTCAAAGGATCGTGCGGATAGGGTGGCATCTTATCTTCCCCTCCTCCAGTGGTGATTACTCTGTAAAGCTTGCTTTGCGTAGGATCCCCTGGGCGTACCGATTTCATGATTGTGGTGTAGCTGGTAAAGAGATATTCACTCCCTTCGCCGGTACCATCATGACATCCGGAAATGGAGCAATTTGACTGGAGTACAGGAAAAATATCGCGTTGAAAACATGCCCTCGGATTTACATATTGTGCAATCGTATCGTTTGGATTCTTTGTTGTGGTATCGGGACAGGTTGTATTCAGTGCTCCCTGTTCAATCCACAGCCTGATGATTGTTCTGTTGTTGAGTGACAATGGCTGATCCGGTGGCATCATGCCCTCCGACCAGATGGCACTCAAAGCAGTGTAGGCAGGACTCGACTCTGGTTTTCCCGGCGTGACTCCATTCAGGATCCCCTGGTAATTGGTCAGAATATAATTCGACTCTCCGCCACCTTTTTGGTGGCAACCGGATAATCCGCAACTGGTTTGAAAAATGGGTAATACGTCCCTTTCAAAACACACCTCGGTGAATCCCGACAGGTCACCGGTATCATGCCTGCATGAAAAGACTCCTGTCAGTAAAAAACCAGCAAGCATCACGATCACAACACCAGGAAAAACAATAGGTTTTATTTTCATAGGAGTAAATAATTGAAAGACTAAATTTAACTGTTTATTCGACTATTTGTTTGATGGAATAAACCAAACCATCAACCCTATCAACTATTTAGAATAATTCTAAGCGCATGAAACGCTCCGATATTTCAATAAATCCGGACAATCTATTTCATCTTCATGATATTATGTTCATACGTAGATATATGTATTAATAACTAATAACGACCTTAAATTCGTATACATTTTTTACTATTTATTTATAGGGCAATGCCGTAGAACAGAACAGCCTGGAAGGTCTGCCGGACAGGAACTGTTTTTTTGGCAATAGGGTTGCTATTGTGAATCAGGCACTATTAAAATTGCCAGGTTTTAATTTGAATGATGATAAAATGAGAATCAGACTTTTGAGACTCCTCCCCGATGTACGGGGTGAGTGTTTTACACCTCCATACATATCATCAAAATGACACCCTCAAAAACAGGACGGGAGTAAACGGCACGGCTTCTGTATTGATCCGGATTCTATCAAGCTGGTCGGTGACGCTGATGCTCTTCAGGTTGCTTTGGGTGAGGTTCCGGTGATCAAACACATTAAGGATGGAAACACCGGTTTCACCGTAGAATTTTCTCCTGTTGAATTTATAGGTCAGGCCCAGATCCAGCCGGTTATAACTGATATTGCCGGATTCTTCGGCATAAATTTTCCTGATCGCTTCAATCCCGGAACCGTACACAAAATTTCCCGACAGACAGAACTTTCCAATATTGTACAGCGCTGCGACCTTAAATTCATGCCTCTGGTCGTTCGGAGCCGCCTGGTAGGCTGGTAAAGAACTACCCGGGGGTGCAAAGCGATCTTCTGTTTTGCTTAATGTATAGGAAGCCCATACGGCATTCTTTCCAATGTCTTTCCTGAAATAAATATCGGTGCCCAGGATTTTTGCATCCCCGCTGTAAACGGCATAATCACCGCCCTGAGCACCATTTCCCGGATTTCTGATAAAAACATTTCTTGAGAGATTGTCGATGGTCTTGTAGTATACATCAACATTTACGGTGAAATCGTTTTTAAAATAATTCACCCCGCCCACAAAGTGATTGGCATGGGGAACCTTAGTCGTCTCGTTGCTGGTAACCCACAGGTACGTAATGCTATTGTAACGATCGATATTCTCCATCTTGAAAATAAACTGATTATACAGTCCCCATGCACCGTTGAGCCTGAAGTTCTCACCCATTTTCCATGTAGCACTGAGGCGGGGCTCAGCGTAAACGCCGTTTAACGCTGACATCACAAAGCGTATCCCGCTCCGTAGTGTAAGATCTTTTGTTACCGGAAGTTCATCCTGCACATACAGGATGCCGCGGTTGTTCAGCGTACGGTCATTTTCATTGATCAGGGTATCGTTGCTGAAACTTGTGGTATTTTGGATGAGTGTGCTGTTACTTCTCATCATCGCTCCGAATTCCACCTGGTGTCCATTGCTCAGCGTAAGGATATTTTCCGACCGGATCGCATTCTCTTCTCCCGTATTGGTTATTGCACCGGCCTTCCGTATATACACATCCCCGTTTCTAAGATTCTCTGCATGAATTTCATCATTGATGGTTGTTGAAATGTCGGAATGGGTCACGATGATCTTTGAATTGTTACGTTCACCCCAGTTTTTACTATAGAAGGCGGAGATCCCCCGCTGACTGTTGTTTTCCGTATTATCGAGCTGAATATTGAAAGGGATTTCAGCACCGCCCCGCAATGTCCTCGTCATATCGGCATCTGCCGACAATTTGAAATGATCACCGCCCTGGTATGCGCTAATGAAAAATAGGTCCTTATTCTTAAAATTAAAGGTATATTTTAGATTCAGGTCTGCGAAACGGTAGTTCTCCGGGTAAATATTTATGTCGGGTTGTTCCGCATCCCGGCCGCGGCCAACTCTTGCCACCGGACGGGTAGGCGCATATATATTAAAATCGTTCAGATCATAGAGATTGTAATACGTCTGACGGCCAGCAATGATCAGTGAAGAGCGTTTAAACAGAGGGATTTCCGCCATTCCGTTCAGGGTGGTCGGGTTCACGTTGATAGTAAAGGCCGGTTTCTGCAAACTTCCGTTCTTCCCGTTTATGTTCACGAATCCGCCGACCCTGTTCCCGTATTTTGCCTCGAAGCCGCCTTTAAAAATCTCCATATTTTTAACCATCAGCGGGTTTACGACACTGATGTTGTCATTATAATTTTTCATACCGAACAGGGTGAATTCATCAAAGGTGACCATGCTCTGTCCCAGTGTGGATCCCCAGATGGACAAATCGGTGGTTTGTTCTCCGGCGGCTTGTATACCTGGCATAAGTTTAAGAAGATTGAATACGGAGTTGTCACCCTGACCTGGAAGATAGCGGGCGATATTTGCATTTACCTTCATATTTCCGGCCTTTTCCCCGATCTGTGAAGACCTCTCTATTACACCATCATCATCGGTAATAGCTGCTCTGCCCTTGTATGGAGACAACAGGGCAAATCTCTGATCCATGCCCACATTCAGTGTGGTATCGAAAATGAAATAGCCGGGATGCGATATCCGGATATGGACCAGGCTGTCTGCCGGCGCCGTGTAACTGAAATTCCCGGTCTCATCCGTTTCAATTTCCCGGTGATCGATCTGAATCTGTGAAAAAGGCAGGGGCTCCATCGTCCCCGACTCCACGATTTGTCCGGAGATACTGAAATAGTCCTCCTTTAACTTTTTCCGGTCAGGGACGATGATATACACACCGCCCGATATTTTCAGACGGAAAGGCAGATCACGGATGATGTAATTCAGTGCTTCATCTGTGCTCCGGAAAGTTTCATGTACCGTAACGTTATATTTCGATAATTCACGATCATTGTACGAAAGCTGAAGATCGTTCTGATCCCGTAATTGCAGCAGCAGCGAGTTGAGAGGTTGATTGACAGCATCAAGTTTAATCTCCCCGGATTGTGCGCTGGCATGGTTGCTGAGGAAAAGACAGAGCAGTGTAAAAAAAACGATACTGACACCAGTCTGAATACCTGCGTCAGTGCTCCGGATCAAAAGTCCCGCCAACCGGGAAATGCTTTTCCTCCGGCGGGATAAATGCGGAGAAGGATTTATTTCCTCCTTTTTATTCATCATCCTTAACGATCAAATACTTACCGGGTGATTCTTGCTCAAAGGTCAGCCCCAGGGCCGGACATACATACCCCAGCACTGTTTCAACGTTGCTTTCGATCCTGAAATTTCCTGTATAAATCAGACTGCTGTCGAAATCCAAATCAATGGAAACACCGTATTGCTGCTCGAACTGCGAAAATACATCCTGTACCGGGGAAGCCGTAAAATAGAAGGTACCTTTTCGCCATGCGACATCCTGAAACGTATCCGCCTCTTCCTTTACATTAATATTCCTGTTGGTTTTCAGTTCAGCGGTTGTATTTGGACTAATGACCACTTCCTCATTTACTTTCGATCCGGAAACCACCCGGACTTTCCCGGTTATGCATGTAACTTTCAGTATATCATGCTGAGCAAAAACGTTAAAGCTCGTTCCAAGTACTTCAATTTTTCCCTGTGCGGAATTTACCGTGAATTTTCTTCCTTTTTCAACGTCAAAAAATGCTTCCCCTTCAAGGGAAAGAATCCTGTGAATCCGCCACCAGTGGGGATAATACGTGAGCTTTGAATTTGCATTTAATTCGACCGTGGAACCATCGGGCAGATCAACGATGCGATGGACGAGCGATTCCGTTGAAACACTGAGGGTATAATATCGCATAAAAGCAGTGAGTCCAAGGATCAGCAGGAAACTGGCGGCTACCGACAACCTGGTGAAGTTTAACCGGATAGTACGGACCGGCGGAGCGGGTTGCATTTTCGCTTCCAGTTCCTTCCATACTTCTTCCCGGCTTTTCTTCCATTTAAACTCACCACCGGAGAAAAACGAATCACCATCAGGTTGTGACGAACTTAGGTTTTTATATTTATTTGACTCATCCATTTTCTCTTCTTTTACCGGTGCTTTCAGGGAAGAATACTCACTATAGTAAACATTTTTTCATGTGCGAAAGCGCCCGATTCATTCTTTTTTCAACGGCCTTTATGCTAAGGCCCAGTCTTTCGGCGATTTCTCTGTATTTAAGTTCATCGATCCGGCTCAATAAAAATACGACCCTGTGATTTTCCGGCATTGATTTTAAAGCTGCTTCATACGCAAATTTCAGTTCTTTATAGTTCAGTTCATTTTCCGGGGAAATTGTATTTTCTGCAGGTATGAAGGTATTGAAAAACTGAAACGCCAGTTTTTCTCTTTTAAATTTTACGAGGTACATGTCCCTGGCAATCTTAAAGAATAATCCTTTTACTCTCTCCGGATCCAGGTCCATCTGTTTTTCCCAGATCCGTAAAAAGGTATCCTGGGCAATATCTACGGCAACCTCTTCATTCCCCGATAAATATAAAACGTATCGTCTTACATCATCAAAATATGTATCGAATAAAAGTTTAAACTGCTGCTGGCTGACCATACGGAATATTTTCACTCATCATCAAAGATAAATGAAAATTAATAACTATGAGGGAAAGATGAGGTGTGGATGTGGAAGGAAGGCACATTGTCGTAAGGGTGAAAAATTTTTCGCCCTTACAACAATGCGTCTTGTTATCACATGGTCCACAAATCCTCCCCACATTTCTTATTGACCATAACCATTGCCATTACCATTACCATTACGTCCATGATGTCGGTAACGGTTTCTAATATTAGCTCTGGGTACACAATATTGCAATTCAATATCGATTTCTTCCCCATTAGCGGTTAGGACGGCAAGATTGTCGCACTCCCCGTCACCGTAGTTAAGTTCACCGAACACATCGCCGTTCATCGTAAACTGTATGATACCAGAAACAAAATGCCTGCAGGTCCCGGTCTTTATCAGCGGTTCCGTGACCGTCCTTGTCCAGTTGCTGCCGTTTGAGTTGCTGATCTCATCGGAGCCGGTGATCTGTATGGTATCATCCATATGTTCCAGCGGTGTATTCAGCCCGCTGATCCATGCCCTGATCTGGGTTCCGGTACGTTCGAGTGTCATCGTATCGGCAAGTACAAAGACAACATCCATCGTGTTGGTAAACTGACGCATATTGACATTGTCGCCCTCAAAGACCTCGGTACTGGTACCGTTGATCCGAATCGAATCGATCAGACAATCGGAATAAGTGATGGTCCGGGTAGCACCGTCAACATTTCTCGGAGCCGATAATTCGATCATTACCATTCCGCTGACTACCGTTCCATGATGGAGTACGGTGCTGTCGCCATAATCGATGGTAATGGTTATGGGAAAACCGGTTTCGGTATCGGAGGTGTCGACAGAAACATCCGGGAACTTTCCATCCATATACCTGTCGCAGTGAATGCCTGCAAGCAAATGCCGGCCACCACGCAGGTGGGCAAGCTGACGAAGGAGCTTTGTTGATTCCGAAAAGAAATCGGCATCGTAATTTAATTCCTCCAGCGCAGTTTCGACAGCTACATCATTCACAGCGATCTGGGCTGATTTCAGAACCCCCGTGGCATCCGGTACCGTGGATGTGATTTCATCTCCTTTCTGACAGGAACTCAGCACAATGGCTGAAAGGACAATAGTTTTCAGGATATTCTTTTTCATAATTTTCTATTTAAAGATTTGACATGATTCTGTACTATATCCTGTCGAAAGTGATCTTACCCTACCTTATTTTTAAAAATAATTTAAAAAGAGGTGGATTTAGCTGTTGCCAATGCCATCCCTGAACCCGCTATTTTTTCGAATCGGGCCCTATCCTGAAATGGATATCATCGATGCTGTTCCTGCAAAAGTTAACCTTGGAAGCCCGCCTTTATTTTATTTGATAACGATCGTCAAAAAGAGCGAACTACCGAATGAAGATTTGGGATATTAGCATGAGACTGAACAACAAGGCCTACTTTTTTCTCATGATTACAAAGAGTGCCTTAGGTGCATGTGGCAATGCTCCCAGAATTTCGGTGTCAAAAATGTTTCTGATCTCAAAGTACTCAGAGAATATTTGTTCTATCATCTTTTTTGAGATGCGGTGCGGACCACTTCCTGTTTCCGGTTCCCTGTCACTAAAACACTTTAAGAATAGCAGACCTTTTGGCTTTAACAGTTGTGTGACCGTTTTCAAATACATGGGCCGTTCGTCCTCACTCATAACATGAAAGCATCCCCTGTCGAAAACATAGTCGAATTGCTGTTTCAGTTTGGATTGAAGGATGTCGTCCTGAATGAACCGAATATGATCCCAAAGCCTGGAAGCTTTATTAATGGCGGTTTTGGATATATCCGTTCCCGTAACGTCGAAGCCCCTTTTTGCCAGTTCAGCCGCTTGCGTTCCCGGGCCGGTGCCTAAATCCAAAAAAGAACCGGAATTAATGTTTAAATCTTTCAACGCTTTTTCAAGGTCCGGGTCGAGCGTCGGATAATACCAGGGCATCTCCTCAGCAGGACGTTCTGCATAGACCTCTTCCCATTTTAAGTAATTTTTTTCTTTCATTTTGCTTATCAGTTTAAAATAGCCTTTATCGCACCTCCAACCACGGGCAAAACCGTGGCTATTGTTGGGCTACCGCTCTGCGGTTCTGTGAATAGAACGGCTTTGCATTTTCTATCGTTCACTGCCACCTATGGAGGCATGTTTATTACGAACCTCGCTATCCTCGCTACTCTCCGCCCCCTCTACCCCTGGCCCCTGAGAGGGGAAGGCCCTCGCACCACCCGTTCCTAAAAACCAAGAGTTGCCAGGATGTTCTCATATTGCCAAACTCTTCCATTCAAAATTCGACATTCGATATTCGATATTCGATATTCATTAAATTACGAGCAAACATGGCTATTTAATGAGAATCCCTATGTGCCTATTGTTGGCCTTCCAATCACCTCCAACCACGGGCAAAACCGTGGCTATTGTTGGGCTACCGCTCTGCGGTTCTGCGAATAGACCGGCTTTGCATTTTCTATCGCTCTTTGCCACCTATGGAGGCATGTTTATTACGAACCTCGCTATCCTCGCTACTCTCCGCCCCCTCTACCCCTGGCCCCTGAGAGGGGAAGGCCCTCGCACCACCCGTTCCTAAAAACCAACAGTTACCATGATGTTCTCATATTGCCAAACTCCTCCATTCGACATTCGACATTCGATATTCGATATTCGATATTCATTAAATTACGAGCAAACATGGCTATTTAATGAGAATCCCTATGTGCCTATTGTTGGCCTTCCAATCACCTCCAACCACGGGCAAAACCGTGGCTATTGTTGGGCTACCGCTCTGCGGTTCTGTGAATAGACCGGCTTTGCATTTTCTATCGCTCTCTGCCACCTATGGAGGCATGTTTATTACGAACCTCGCTATCCTCGCTACTCTCCGCCCCCTCTACCCCTGGCCCCTGAGAGGGGAAGGCCCTCGCACCACCCGTTCCTAAAAACCAACAGTTACCATGATGTTCTCATATTGCCAAACTCCTCCATTCAACATTCGACATTCGACATTCGATATTCGATATTCGATATTCATTAAATTACGAGCAAACATGGCTATTTAATGAGAATCCCTATGTGCCTATTGTTGGCCTTCCAATCACCTCCAACCACGGGCAAAACCGTGGCTATTGTTGGGCTACCGCTCTGCGGTTCTGTGAATAGACCGGCTTTGCATTTTCTATCGTTCACTGCCACCTACGGAGGCATGTTTATTACGAACCTCGCTATCCTCGCTACTCTCCGCCCCCTCTACCCCTGGCCCCTGAGAGGGGAAGGCCCTCGCACCACCCGTTCCTAAAAACCAAGAGTTGCCAGGATGTTCTCATATTGCCAAACTCTTCCATTCAAAATTCGACATTCGACATTCGATATTCGATATTCATTAAATTACGAGCAAACATGGCTATTTAATGAGAATCCCTATGTGCCTATTGTTGGCCTTCCAATCACCTCTAACCACGGGCAAAACCGTGGCTATTGTTGGGCTACCGCTCTGCGGTTCTGTGAATAGACCGGCTTTGCATTTTCTATCGCTCTTTGCTACCTACGGAGCAACCTTCATTACGAAACTCCTCCATTCAAAATTCGACATTCGATATTCGATATTCGACATTCATTTATCTTGCTAACTCCCTAACTCCCTCGCTACCCCTGGCCCCCGAAAATTTATGTCAAAAGTCCCATGTCCCTGCAAAACCTCCGTACTCCTTCTTCAATCGATGGCAAATCGCCAAAGAGTTTCTTTTGTCTTTGTGTGTTCCTGCTTACATAAACGCCGGTTTTCACCCACTTTATCATTTTATACATATCACGAATATAGCTGTTGAATGCCGCAGCAACGGGTGCCACCACTTTAATCACTATTGATGGTATAACCGGCTTATCTTTCATGGGTTTCTTAAGAACTTTTTCGAAGGCGGCAGCCAGTTTTTTATTATTTACCGGTTCACTCCATCCTACATCAATGGATGTATTCAATTCCGAATCCGGAAGGGAAAGTGCCGCCATAGCAGCATAGCGGGCCAGGTCGGGCGTATAAATGGTGCCATAATCGACACCTTCAAAAAATACAGGCACAATGCCCTGCTTTATTTTTTTTATCATAAGGTCTACAGAAAAGTCAAAGAATACACCCGGACGAAGGGCAATATAGGGTTGCTGTATGTTGGAAAGGTATTGTTCCGTAAGGTATTTATTATGGAAATGAGGGACGTTCACTGCTTTATCGCTTTCAAGGATCGAAATCAGGACAAACCTGGGAATGCCTGCTTCTTTCGTAGCATCCGCCAGATTCCGATAACCCACGGTATCGGTTTTGGTACTGTCGCCTTTCGAATGTCTTGTGTAGCCGGCAGCACTGGATACTATAGCGTCAAAGCCTTTCGGATGATCCGCAGAAGGGGAAAGTGCCGCCTTCAATGAATTACGATCCATCATATCACCGGTAATAAAATCCGTTACGCCCATATTGATGAGCTTTTCCCGGTTGCTGGTGGCTCTGACCATGGCCGTTACTTCGGCTCCCTGTTCCATGAGAGCCTCAGCAATTTTACTTCCCAACGCGCCGGTGGCACCCACTACGACTACATTTTTTTTGCTCATGTTTTCTGTTTGTTATTTGCTACGATATATATTCTGCTTCCCGGGAAGCAGGGTCGCTGCAATTCCGGAAACCCGGATAAACCTTCATCCGGCTGAACACCCATTCTGTTGAGTACCATGGTTACCGTATTTTATGCCCGGTGGTAAAATAAAGGGCCACGACGCTATTTTGCTAACCTGAAACCAAGCGTTTTCAGTCGTAGTTTTGTATCCCTGGCATTTCTATCCCGAACACGGACACTGCTGGAATCAACCGCAAAAGTCCCTCCACGCAATACCTTTGATACATGTGTAAAATCTTTACCCTGAAAGTTACACGGATAGGGGATTTTCCAATCGGAGCACCACTCCCAAATATTTCCGCTCATATCATAAATTCCCAATTCATTCGGTTTCAGGGAACCCACGGGATGAGGTTTTCCACCCGAATTTCCTGCCCACCAGGCAACCTCATCCACATCGTCGCTGCCTGCATATCTGAATCCTTTGCTTTGTAAACCACCTCTGGCGGCAAACTCCCATTCCTGCTCTGTGGGTAACCGAAAATGCTCCGAATAGTTCGCGTTCAGTCTTTCAATAAATAGTTGCACATCTTCCCATGAAACATTATCAACCGGGTTTTGATCATTATCGTCAAAGTAGCTGGGATTGTTGCCCATGATTTTTTTCCATTGGGCCTGCGTAACTTCGTATTTCCCTATGAAAAAGTCATGCAGAACAACGCTGTGCGGGCATTCATCACCTGTAGCCGGATTATTTTCAACCGGTCCGCCGTCTTTTACAAGGTCCAGACCCCCCATAATATAGGTGCCGCCCCTGATGTGGATCATTTCAAATTCAGTTGTTTTCCGGACAGCTGTTGCCGACATGATCACCAGCGAAATGCCGGCGATCAGGGCCATTTTTCTTGTTGATGATATCATAATTGCAATAGGTTAAGGTTGGCCTTACGCTGAATATGTCCGGGTTTTGGGAAATATTTACTATAACAACAATACTATTGGATGGTTTCTTTCGGGGGTTGAATGGTCTGTCATTTGAAAACAACCTCTTAGAGCACCAAACAAAAGAGTCCACACAAATTTTTTATTTCAAAAATTGTCACAAAAATGAAAAATCGCCGTTATTGATAAAAGAAATCAAATAGCAGAAACACCAGGTTTATGTATCGATATTCAAAATATTTCAGGCAGATAATAGTGATGATGATAGTGACAGCTGGCATCCTTCTGTCCCAGGGCTGTGCCACACAAAAACACCACAGGGCAGTCCCCTGCCCGTGTGAGAATAAACGGTAGGGAATGTCCGTCCCCTGGTATGACATCGTTACCATGGTTGGAAGTTCAAAGCTGATCGAATGTTGCAATCATGGAATGAAAAGAGAAGTTAAGGTTATTCGCTTAAAACAGGAATAGTAAGGATTTCGCTAAACTCATTTATTTTCGATCTTCCTTCTTCCAGGCTGTTGCACTTCATAACCGGAATTTTTAAGTGCGTCCCGGTTCGAAGCAAATAGATGAAATATCCCTGTCCTTTTATCTCAACCGTTCGGTTACTTCGGCTATGAGCGGTGTAAACATTCCTGTTTTTTAATAAAATCAGTGCCTCAAAATTGGATAGACGCTCCCATTTTCCCTGTTTGAAAAAAAAGAAGATCCTCGTATAATATTTTACCAGGTTCTTCTCAGGATCAATCATAATTCCGGATCTTGAGAGTCCGATAAACACCCCCAAAGCGATAAGAAGTATGCCAAAGAGGGACTGCAGGGTTGCCAGTATTCCCGCGAAGATGAAGAAATATCCCGCAAAGGATGCCGATGGTCCGAATGTTTTATCCAGCTTATTTTCAATCATTGTCTTTTTCTTATGTTGATGGATTTTTTGCAATTCAGACAACACCGGACAGGGAATACTTCCGGTTATGTATGGAGGCTTTGCCCTGCTTTCTTCATGTTCCACCGATAAGTAAAGCGAAACGCCTGAGCTAAATTATACCCTCCCTATTCCACCACAAACCTTCCCCAATTTCTCTCACTCCTATTTTTCATGCTGATAATATATGCCCCCGCGGGAAGCCTGCTTACATCAATATCCATTGTCCCTTCCTGGCTGCCATCCCGGTGATAACTCCCTACTACCCTGCCGGAGATATCCAGTATTTCAAATTGGAACCGTCCGGTCGCTTCACCCGCGGAGATATGGATTGTTTCTCTGGCCGGTGAAGGATAGATGATCAATTCCCTGCTATTTTCCGCCGGGCTGAACCCCGATATCTTCTCCGGCGACAATATATCCAGCATACCCCTGTCAAGTTGGTTTCCGTAAAAGCTTTCATACGGACAGTCGCTTCTGCCGCTGTTCAGTATTCCGAACGGACCATCAAAATTCCACATTGCCCAGCCTATGTTGTGTTCGGTGAAAAAATCCATCAGGTCGGAAAGAAAACTGAGGGTCACGGAATAGGGCGTTTTGTTGTACACCCCGAACTCCTGGACCATAAAAGCAATATTATTCGCTCTTGCCACCTCAACATTCTCCCGGTAGCGCGCGAATGGAAGAAGGTCATCCCCGTCAACGGTTTTAAGCGTTCCGTCTTCCAGAACATACGTTTTTTGCTTTTCTCCCCAGGTGTTATCTGAGAACACCAGCGTAGTCTCCTTTTCATCCCCACGGATGGTAATGGAATTGATGGTCATCCAGTCTCCCGCGATGTTTGCAAAACTCAGGCTGGACGCAGGTGTATCGAGCGTACAGGAAAAATCTTTATTGGAAATATTCTGATACCCCCATTCACTCTCTACCACTACGGAAAAGTCTTCCCCGGTGTCGGGACCGCATATAAATTCCTTCGTGTAGATCACCCCCTGACCGGCCATGATCTGAAGGGTTGATGCAATGGAGACCTGTTGAACATTTACGATGACTTCGGTCCCGGATGCAAAATCACCTTCAATGATCAGTGCACTTTTATATTCACTTTTCGCCGGCCCGTAAAGGTATTTTGAAACCTCCAGCACAGGCCACTGAGGGACAGGCCAGGTATCGGATCCGTTTACCCAATCCGCTTTATAATGGGTGAGGCCGAACGGTTCATAACAGTGAATTGCCTGGGCAACATTGGGTTCATCTTTCAGTGCGGGGATAATCGCATTTCCATAATTCATCCCGTCGATAAAAACGATCCTTTCCGGACTTATATTCCGGATCGCTTCAAGTGCCATACGCATTACCGCCAGGTAATCGTTTTCAGAAACCCCGGACGGTTCATTCACCAGGTTGAAACTCAACCGCGACGGAGGAATGTCATGGTAGCGGCTGGCAAAATATTCCCAGTGGTGGACGAAAGCCTGCTGTGCCACAGGGTCGGTCCAGAGATCGAGGTCCTGGTTGGATGGGAGCGTGCCGGGATTCACGCAATAGCCTGGAGCGCGGTGCAGATTCAGGCAGACATGTACATTGTATTTTTCACCCCATTGTATGGCCTCATCGATTTCCTTCGTCTCCTCTTCCAGGAACACATCCCAGTTCCCGGCCTGCGTATACGTCCGGTAGTCAACCGGCAGTCGCACAAAGTTGAACCCCAGCTCATGGATCATGCTGAATTCCTCTTCACTGTATCCGTCATTATTCCATGAAACATCAAATTTTCCGAGTAAGTTAAAGCCCTTCTGCCTGGCACAAAACTGCGTCAGATCAGTAATCGCCGAGTCGCCCTCCACGTTGCCGGCTTTCAATAGATCCGTCCCCGATAAAATGAGAATAATCATGAAAGAGAACAGGGCAAAATACCATGTTCTGTGGTGAAGGGTAAGCAACGATGCATGCATCATTTCAGGCTTTTGGTTTCGGATAAAAGGTAACATCTGCATACCGAAAGTACAAAATAAAATCGAGGTTTGGGGGGAATGAAGGCGGGCATAAAAAAAAAGGAAGTCAAAACGTAGAAATCCGCCTGCTTTTCGTAAATTTGTCGTTCACATTCCTGGGGCTGAGTTGGTTTTGACAGCAGGTCAAACAGGTATGGAAGCATGCCGGGCATTGTGTTTTGGCCCGTAAATCCTAAGGCTCACATTTTTAACTGGCAATACTAATTATGCTCTCGCAGCTTAATTTTACCAAGTAAAATTAGCTTTCACCCGGTACAAGGTACCGAGGACGAGATGTCCCGCCACGATTTCCACCTGATTGATTGTGGCATATGGGGCACAGGATAAACCGGGTTAGCCGTTGTGAAGTCCCGGCACAATGGTGAAATTAAGGGACTAAGGTTCAGCCGGGCTGTCTGTCGCCAGTCTGTTCCCGACAACCAATGGCAGAATAAGCATGTAGAAACCATATTGGTTTCCTGTTTGGACCGGGGTTCGAGTCCCCGCAGCTCCACAAATTTGAAGTAAAATAAATTTAAACACCGTAGATTGTACCATTTACGGTGTTTTTTGTTTTATAGCTTTACCAAAATGTCCATCTAAAAGTACAATAAATGAACCTTATCCGGATACCTTGGCTGAAGAAATTGGTTGGTAACCGGATAAGATGTATTAAATTGATATAAAATACATTAAAAAATATTTTATTTGGTATTTTTTCCATAATTTTATCGTGATTTAATCTTATCCGGATACCAAAATACTTCATCATGGTAGAAAGACAAACGCTTGCCATCCTGTTTTATCTGCGAAATGATAAAGCACGTAAGGAGAATGAAGTCCCAATCTACATGAGAATTACCGTTAATCAGAAAAGATCTGAATTAGCTTTACAGCGGTATGTTGACCCTGAAAAGTGGAATAAAGCAGGTGGAACAGCTAAGGGCACCAAAACTGAGGCCAGAGAGTTAAACGAGTTCCTCAACTTGCAACGAAGCAAGGTTTATACAGCCCAAAGAGAACTTCTGGAAGAAAATAAAGCTGTGACTGCTGTTTCATTAAGAAATAAGGTACAGGGACGTTCAGAGGAACAAAAGACGCTTGTTGAGGTGTTCAATTACCATAACAAGTTGATGGTAGAGAAGGTGCCCGGAGAGTTCAGCCCTGCTACATTAGTTCGATATAAGACTACTCTGAAGCATGTAAAGGATTATATCATATCCAAATACAAGACTGATGATGTTTTACTGACCCAACTCGATCACAAATTTATCACCGAACTTGACCATTATTTCCGAACAGAAAAGGAAACCAATCATAATACCTCTATTAAGTATATTAAGAACTTGAAGAAGGTGGTTAATCTGGCAGTTATGAATGACTGGCTCAGAAAGGATCCATTTGATAAATTCTCTGTCAAAATCAAACCAGTAAAACGAGATTACCTGACCGGCGAAGAGCTAAATAGATTGGAACAATTAAAAATTTCCATCCCACGGCTGGATCAGGTCAGGGATCTATTTATTTTTTCTTGCTATACTGGTTTTGCGTATACCGATGCCGCTAATTTAACAAAAGACAATCTCAGAAAAGGAATTGACGGGGAGATGTGGATCTATGCTGAAAGGAAAAAGACCTCAACAAAATCAAATGTACCATTATTACCAAAACCTTTAGAAATCATCAAAAAATATGAGAGTCATCCGGAAGCAGTAACAAAGGGAGTATTATTACCCATGATTAGTAACCAAAAACTAAACGCTTACCTGAAAGAGATTGCTACCCTGGCTGAAATAAATAAGAACCTTACATTTCATCTGGCACGGCATACATTTGCTACGACAGTAACACTGACCAATGGTGTGCCAATAGAAAGTGTAAGTGAGATGCTTGGGCATAAGGATATCAGGACAACTCAGATTTATGCCAAAGTCGTTGAGAAAAAGGTAAGTGAGGATATGAGCTTGCTTAGAAAGAAATTCAATTCAGGTTCAAAACAACAAAAAGAAGGTTGAAAAATGGGTAAAAGACTCTTCATTTCAGATGGGGATCTGATTATTGATTTATTCATGTGCTATAACTTCTTAGGTACATATATAAATTTTTATAAAGAGACTTATGACCTTGAACTACAAAAGGAAATTTTAAATTCTTTTGGATTCCTTTTTAATGACTCTGAAATCAAATTATTAGATCCATTATTTAAAAATTATGACATAAAAAATGAATTTTTACAGGCAGATATTTTGTTGATGGTAAAAGTACTTATTAAGCGTTTTACCAATATAAAAAATAGAGGGCTTCAAAAGTTGCATGAGGATGAGTTAATGTTTATCGGGGAGATTTTTCGTTTAAATGAGTTACTGTTGAATGAATTAGATGGAATGGAAATACAACCTAAGAGTATAAGTTTAAAGTTTCGTAGAGGCAGTGGGATCAAGGCGAGAACGATTGAAAACCCAGAAATAATTAGTTATATTATGACCAAATTAAAAGAGTTTCTGGAAATGAAAGAACAAAAGTTCTACTTGTTAACCTTAAACTTGAAAAGTTTAAATGGATATCAATTCTGGGAGAACCATTATAGCGATTCCGGAAAACCAAGTGAAGCTAAAGATACAGCTAAAATCAAAGTCAGAAAAGATGCTTGCCTTCTCCTACGCCACTACTTGTATATGAAGGATTTGATGGGAATGAATAGCGAAGTTAAAAATATTACAAATATAGCAGCACTATTTATTGGCAGATTACTATCGATATCAGAACTTATTGAAACAGAAGCAGAGTATATTAAAAGGGTACATTCTAAAAATGCCAATTACCAAAAATTCCTGTCAAACTCTGTAACGACTATTCTTCGTGATGAAGGAAAAAAGTTCGAAAAAAAATAAAAAATCTTCCAGTTTTTACTCATTTTCAATTAACTACATAAATTAATTTTGAAGGCATAAATTTCAAATGTCCGCAAAATGAATTTAGATGAAATTATTACCAAACGAGATCTAATTGAATTAGAGCAAAGGCTTATTAATAAAATTAAAGATCTCCATTTTCAAGAACCACCTAAAAAAATACTCAGAACCCGACAGGTCTGTGAGCTTCTGAGAATTTCACCCTCAACTTTACAAAACCTTAGGAACAGGAATTAGATACCGTATCAGAGGATCGGAGGATCCCTGCTTTACAAATTAGAGGATGTTGAGGCGGCTTTGGAAGAATCTTCTTACAGGAGTGAAAAGATGAACTACCATGAAGAAGCTTCCCCCAGAATTTAAAAAGAATGGATATTTGTATAAATAGGTGAAACGTACCGATAAAAAAGCAATCTATTCGCAATACTTAATAGTGTACCTATAGCGTATGAAGTCATAAAAATCCGGATACGTCCCGCTAAATACAGCCAATTTTTAAACCGGTATATAGAAGCGTGCGAAGTGTATCCATGTTATACAGATTGGGAACGATTGCATGGACATTGACGACCTGGGAAAGAGCTATTGAGAGATATAATTCAATTTGAAATGATTGATTTTATGAAGGCAGAGATATGTAAATTTAAGTGTTTTGGATTTGATTAATCACCCATCGCTTGACTTCAAATGTAAATTTGACATTAAAACCGGCGAAGCAGATACGGTTGAGCAAATTGCTGAGTACGAAAATTTAAAGTTTATAATAAAGTCGAACAATTACATAATTATTCAAGGGAGTTTACATAAATTTTTCACAAACGGTATTAATTACAATGATTTTTTTTACTCAGATCTTCTTAAAACTTTAGCCAAATTAACCGACGACTTTGGAATAAATCTTACTAATTCACATATTCATAACCTTGAATACGGTCTGAATATAAATCTCCCTCAAAATCCTCAAAATATTATTAAAACTTTAATTAACCATAAAGGCGAAACATTTGAGAAGATGTATGGACAGGCAAAGAGGACGGGAAGGCAATGTGTCAAACAGCAATATACTATCAAAGTATATGACAAAGGACTTCAATGTAATGTTTTTGGTAAATCTTCTCAGGTTTGAAATCAAAGTTACCAAAATGAAATACCTCGAAAAGTATGGTATAAAGTTTCTTGGAGACTTGACAGATAAGGATAAATTGAAATTATTATTACTCGATCTTGAGATACTTTTAATGAGATCTTAATGTATGATCCTAACCTCAACCTAAATAAATGTAGAATCTGAAGAAACTACTCAAAACAAGGCAGGTACTCTGAATACTGGATTGACCTCAAAAAAGGAAAATAGTAAAATGCACGATTACTACCGGAGAAAATTCCGAAGTTTAACTGAGAAATATGGACAGAATGATCAAAGAAAGGTTTTGGCACTTATTCAAGCAAGAGCAAATTCATTGTTAAATTTGAAGATTGAAAATTTAGCCAATTTAACCATGGGTAAAAAGAATGAAGAGATAACAGCTAAATATGAATCTTTATTCAATTTAATGGACCAGAGGAATTCTGAATTTGGCCAAAATAACCATTTAAGTGGTAGGTTAAAAAGACAAGTTAAACTGACAAACCCTGAAACAAAAATTTGCTCTGATGTGGGAAGAGGATTAAAGACAGGAAAAAGACAGCTATTTATTGCTGCGAGAGTTGCAGAATTAAGAGTAAAAATAAACGCAGAGACCTAAGAATGCCTTTAAAGAGATTTGCAACAGAGCTTAGGATTCTGCCTTCTCTATTCGATAATGAAAAATTTATTGTTTTAACTGGAGAGCAAAAAATCATAGCAGAACGATATTCAATAAAATTTGATTCATGCGTGCCAGGCGGCGTCCTCTCAAAAGGAAAGCCGCATGGCAATGAATCTTTCAAACATTTCAAAACAAAATAGAAATGAATTAGTGACAAACATATAAACGAAATGAGGGGGGCGGGTCTGCAAAATCGTTTTTCCTCAATGAATTTAACCCTCAATACTATACATTGACCACATCTAAAGACAGACAATGGCTATATCAACTCAAAATATTACACTCGGTGAGCTCGTTGAGGACCTAAGAGTTCAGGAGTATCTCAGGAAACGGGAAAGAGAAATTAAAATTCAATACCGGGATTATGCTAAGAACTACCATTCTCAGATCACCTCCTGCCATGCCTGGCTCCTCCTCTTCCATTATGAAACTATTCATAAACTGAGTAAGGATTACTATTTTATAAATAGACCTGAGTTTATCGTTCTTTTAGGTGCATATACCATGAAAAGGCTCGGTAATCATAGATTTAGAGCAAAACAACTCTCAACAACCCTTTTACTATGGGAGTATAACAGAATATACCGGCACCTCAGAATCCTTGAAATGAAGGGATTTATTAGAACAGAAAGATACTCCAAAACAAACTTTCATAAAATAACTTATGAAGGAGAGAAGGTAATAAGATCATTCAGCCAACATTTCTGGCAGGTATTTAGCGAAGCGAGGGAGAAGTTGGGAGTTCTCCCAGTTGATTTTGAATCAATAATTAGATAAGGAATTTAACTTAAGGAGAAATTTCAACCTTTTTACCGCTTTTTATAGGAAATTTGCAAAAAAGCCTTTCAATTGGGTTGCAAGATGATCTTAATATCGGAACAACTTAAAAAAAATTAACAGACCTCTCTTACCTTTAATCCAGATATGTTCGAAAATAAAGGGAAATCAAGTCATTTAAAATACATTTTAGTAGTTTATTAAAACCATGTAACAGTGACCATTGCAAGAAACAGACAGACCCTCTGGAATTTTAAAAAATTAAATAACAAAGGTTAATCTTAAATTTTTAACTTTAATTCACGATAATTATGAGATTATGTCGGAAAAAGAAGCCAAGGCCAGAATCAAGATAAATAAGTTGCTGGAAGAGTCAGGATGGAGATTACTTGATGAAAAAGGAAAAAAGGCCAACGTCATACTTGAAAATAATGTTAAACTAAGTAAACAATCGCTGGAAGATTGGGGTGAGGATTTTGAAAAAACTAAGAACGGCTTTGTCGATTACCTCCTGCTTGATGAAAAAGGTTTTCCATTGATTGTTCTTGAAGCCAAATCAGAAACGAAGAATCCCCTCGTCGGGAAAGAACAAGCCCGGAAATACGCCACATCACTTAATTGCAGATTCATCATCCTCTCAAACGGGAACCTTCATTATTTGTGGGACCTGAAAAGGGAAACCCTGAAATTATTATCCGTTTTCCCGGACTTGAATCTATAAAAGGTTATTCAGCCCTACCAGCCAAATCCTGAACAACTGATTCGAGAGAAGGTAAAAGAAGATTTTATTGCAAAAACACAGATGCCTGGTTACGCAGAGAATCCGGACTGGAAAGACGAAGATACCCGGGAACATTTCATCAATCTGTACAAACTTCGTTTCCTCGAAAGTACCAGATCCAGGCTGTACAGAGCATACAGGAAGCTTTAAAAGATCACAATAACAGATTTCTGTTTGAGATGGCAACAGGAACTGGCAAAACTCTCGTTTCTGCTGCAGTTATTAAGTTGTTCCTGCGAACCGGTAATGCACGGCGTGTATTGTTTCTTGTAGACCGGCTGGAACTTGAAAATCAGGCCTGGAAAGCGTTTACAGAATATCTGAAAAACGATTATAATACTGTAATTTATAAAGAACGCCGTGATGACTGGCGGTACGCAGAAATTGTGGTAACTACAGTTCAGTCTCTACTATTCAATGATAAGTATAAAAGACTGTTTTCACCAACTGATTTTGACCTCGTGATCTCAGATGAAGCACATCGTTCTATTGGCGGAAATGCCAGGGCTGTCTTCGAATATTTCATCGGTTATAAACTGGGACTAACCGCTACACCGAAAGACTACCTAAAAAAACTGGAGTCGTCTGAGGTCAAACCTAATGATCAACGAGAATATGAACGGAGGCTTTTACTCGACACATACAGGACATTTGGTTGTTCGAGCGGTCAGCCCACTTTCCGTTATTCACTTATCGATGGAGTTAAAGAAGGTTTCTTGATTAATCCTATCGTGATTGATGCACGAACTGATGTTACAACCCAGTTGCTATCTGACAAAGGGTATTCTGTAATCGTAGAGAAACAGAATGGAGAAGACGAAGAAGAATTTTATTATCACCGGGATTTCGAGAAAAAGTTCTTTTCGGAAGATACCAACCGACTATTCAGCAAGACATTCCTTAAGCATGCTTTAAAAGATCCTGTCAGCGGAGAAATAGGTAAAACTATAATCTTTGCCGTATCGCAAAATCATGCAGCTAAATTGACACAGATTCTAAATGAATTGCCGACAAGATTTATCCCGGGAAATACAATTCTGATTTTTCGGTACAGGTAACTTCTTCAGTGCCGGATTCACAGCAATTCACCACTAATTTCTCTGATAAAAGCAATAATCTTCTTGGTTCGGCTAATTTCCTACCCTGGTATAAGACAAGCAAGGCCAGGGTTTGTGTCACAGTTGGGATGATGACCACCGGATATGACTGCACAGATATTTTGAATATATGCCTGATGCGTCCAATATTCTCCCCTACCGATTTTGTACAAATTAAGGGAAGAGGAACACGCAAACACAATTTTGAACAACAGATCATCAATCAGGAGAAGCAGGATGAAACTGATAGCATGTGAAAGAGAAATTCAAACTTTTCGACTATTTTGGAAATTATGAATATTTCGAAGAGAAATTCAATTATGATGAAATCTTAAACTCCCCCAGGGCGGCAAAAAAGAGAAGAGAGTTGATTACCACCACTTGATCTTTCGGAATATGAAAGAAATGAGGATGATCATCTTTTTGAGACTTCAGGAAAAAGCAATTGGATTGGAAGGCATGAAGAGTGACCGGATGTTTTTTGACAAATTTCATGATACAGTTACGGGGCGATTTGCCAGGTAGACAATGTTGAGGATGAAAAGTGGGATAAGCTGCCGGATTATGTCAACAGAGAGATCATGAATAAACCGGAAGATTTTTTTACGCCCGAAAAATTAAGAAAAGCTCTTAAACACGACCGGAGAGCCACTTTCAGGGAAATACTTGAATATATTTTCGGTTCAATTCCGGGATTTCAAATCTAAAGATGAATTAGTGGAAGATGAATTTTATAAGTTTATAGCAGACTATAAACCGGATGATTCGGATGATCATTGCACTGAAATATTTTTTCAAGGCTTATATTACAGACGATACAATCAGGAAAATTATCAATGAGAAAAATTTGCTGAACTATGCTGTAAATCCAGTTTTTTCATTGGAAGCATTTCGCCGTTCCTCAAAGATGGAGAAGCATTATTCCTGAATACATCCAGGATTATGTGTCGTTAAACAAATTCGCATCCTTAAACAATGCTTGATTCAGAAACCAAAAGAAGAATTGATTCAGCGAGGGATATCCTGGTAGGTAAAGTTCCTGATCCCAAGTCTCAGGTTGAACAAATCACCATTGCCCTTATCTATAAGTTTATGGACGATATGGACCTGGAATCGGAGGAGTTGGGAGGAGAGCGGTCATTTTTTAATGGAGAATTCGAAAAATATGCCTGGCATAACATCTTTGATCCTCGTATCGGGGGTTTGAAATCCTGAATCTTTACAGTGAAGCGATCATGAAGATGAATATGAACCCCAATATTCCTCAACTGTTCAGGGATATTTTCAAAAATGCCTACCTGCCATACCGGGATCCCGAAACCCTTAAAGCCTTTTTGAAAATTATCCACGAGTTCAACTACGACCATAGTGAAAGACTTGGAGATGCTTTTGAATATCTTCTTTCTGTCCTTGGCAGCCAGGGAGACGCCGGACAGTTTCGAACACCAAGGCATATCATTGACTTTATGGTGGCAATCATTGACCCAAAAAAAGATGAAGTAATTATGGACCCGGCCTGTGGTACTGCCGGATTTCTGATATCATCCTACAAACACATTATCAAGCAGAACTCCACCAATTACGATCCCAAAACAGATGTCAGGACCTTTGAAACCAAGGATCAGAATCTTTCAGAACTGATCATTAACAGCGAAAATTACAATGGAGACAAACTCACACCGGACGATAAGGAACGTTTGGCGAAGAACATAAAGGATACGACATCTCCCCGGATATGGTTCGTTTGTCCCTGGTGAATATGTACCTGCATGGGATTCATTCACCACGGATTAGTGAATACGACACCTTGACCAGTGAAGATAACTGGAATGAATATGCAGATGTAATCCTGGCTAATCCTCCGTTTATGTCTCCAAAGGGAGGAATACGCCCGCATAAACGCTTTTCAGTAAGTTCAAATCGGAGTGAGGTTCTGTTTGTCGATTACATCATTGAGCATCTTACACCAAATGGCCGGGCAGCAGTAATTGTACCGGAGGGCATCATATTTCCATCCGGGAAAGCATATAAGAACCTCAGGAAGTTGCTGGTGGATAATTACCTTGTTGGGGTGATTTCTCTTCCTGCGGGAGTATTTCAGCCTTATTGGGGGTTAAGACATCCATCTTATGGTTAGATAGGGCATTGGCAAAGAAAACAGATAAAATCCTATTTGTGAAGGTTGAAAATGATGGCTTTGATCTGGGAGCGCAAAGAAGGCCATCTGTCAAGCAAAATGACTTGCCAGAAATATTTAAAAAAGTTACAGTTTATAAGGCAAGCTCTTAAAGAAGGAAAAACATTTGGTATTAACAGATCGATGAAGGATATTGCAATTAGTTGAGAAAGAAAAGATTGGCTGACTAATGGGCGATTACAATTTGAGCGGGGAGCGATACAGAGTTGTCAGAAAACATTAGATCAGACTGGCCTTATGGTTGAAGATTGGAGAAATATGCGACCACTTGATTAATGGAGGGCCCTTAATAACAAGAAGAATTACGAAATGAATGGACGAATGCCCTGTATTAAGAGTTGGAAACTTCTTAATCGTGAATCCGGATGATTTAGATTTAGAACTTCACAGAAGATAAATACTGCAATGAAGCACCTTTACTTTATGCTTGGTCTGCCACAAAGGGTCCAAGCGTTTGGAGAAGGGCACTATGCAAGCTAAAAATGCATTATCCTATCTTGGTACAACATTCTCCCATCAAGCCTGAAAATGAGAATAGGATAATCTCTTATAATCTATGTACCATGATTATGAAATCTCGAGAGTATGAAAGTCAGATGGTGCCCGTGGCAGGCGCACCAGGATACGATATAGCTAAAGGAGGCCTATGGAGGAATCGCAAATCCCCCTCCCCCCCCTCCCCATCCAGGAGAAGAGATTGTAGCAGAGATTGAGAGTTACCAAAAGATCATTGACGGTGCCCGGCAGGTGGTGGAGAACTACAAGCCGAGGATTGATATTGATCCGGAGTGGGAGATGGTGGAGTTGGGGAAAATTGCAGATATTAATCAAAAAACTGTCAATCCCGCAAACCTATTTTCAGACTGGTTCAGGTATATTGATATTTCATCAGTTGAAAATGGTACCGGAATTGTCAACTTTGAAAACATTGTCAATGTAGTTGATGCCCCTTCAAGGGCAAGAAGAAAAGTAAATGAGGGTGATATATTATTATCTACAGTTAGACCAAATCTTAAGGCCTACGCATATATGAGTTATGTGCCTGAAAAGGTGATAGCTTCAACAGGATTTGCAGTTATTAGCTGCAATGACAAGATAGATTCAAGATATGTGTTTTATATGCTTTTTGATGAGTCATTGCAAAACCAGATGAATGCAAGAATGGGTAAAGGATCTTATCCGAGTATTAATGAAAAGGATGTTGCAGCATTACTAATCCCGGTGCCAAATATTGAAAACCAAAAAAATATAGTTCGCCTATTAAAAAAGGAAGAAGAAGCAATAATTATCAATAAAGAGTTGATCTTATTATTTGAACAAAAGATCAAAGACCGGATTGCAAAGGTTTGGGGAGAGTAAAATGAAAGAAGATGATATTATAAAACTAGATTCTCGCTGGAGTGTATGGAATTGCAATACATTTAAAGATTTTGATAAAAAATTTATCATTAAAGGTAAATTTCATAAGAATGTTCCGGAGGATATTAGGAATAGTTATGAAATTGTTGAAAGGATGATGGCATATAGTTATTATTATTATCAGCTGTATGATGAGGCAATTTCAAAAGTGACCAGGATATTTGAAATGTCCGTAAAGTTACGGATCAAATTATTGAACGACGAATTTGTACTTAACAAGAAAATCACCACGCTAGATAGTGCTATCAGAGAATTAGCAAAAGCTATTTACCCTAATTTGAAAGAAGAGTTACTTAAAGCAAAAAAACTTCGCAATTATTTTGCACACCCTGAAAATTACTCATTTGGTTTAGCTTCTGCAGCTCAAGGAATATTTGAGCAATATATCAATATGATAAACAAGATTTTTAAGGATAGAGAATTCTTTGATGAGACTGATTCTGATTATTCCGAATTATTGGAAAAGTCTCAACATTTTAGCTCTGGACTTTATGTTCTTCAATCAAGTAAAAATTATCTCATTGGAAATGCAATTCCGTTTAGATTGATAAATTATCATGGCGAAGATATCTCTTTATGGGGCTGTACGCCTGTATTTAATAAATTCCCACAAGATTTAATTAGTTATAACACTTATAATCCATTTATTTTTATACTGAATAATCTGGAAATATCAGAAAATTCTATTACAGGGAATGATGTGCATACAGGCAATACTATAAGATTTATGAAGTCGTCAGATGAACGGAATCTGATAAAATTGAAAAATTTTTCTCGACTGTATGAGTCTGCAGCTAAGGAAGTCAGAGACTTCCATATAAACCACACCCAAATGTTTTTCGCAAAAGAAATGATAAAATTTGAATATGATTATTATTGGGAGTAAATTAGAGTTTATCCGATAAGAGCAAGATATTTTAATTTCTTAAAAATTAGGGAAATTAAATTATATGTCACGTGGATTACCAAATAAGGTTCGAATTTCCCTTGTTAAAGCCCAGGATTCTGCTCTCCTGGCAGTAGAAACCTACAATAAACCCGCTATAAAGTTTAAATCTGGGGGCTATATTGTATTGATGACGATTGCCTGGACTTCATTGTTTCACTCGATTTTTTTTCGACGCGGTATCAACCCATATTATAAAAATGCAACTAATACTCGGTATTTGAAAATTGAAAACGACTATTGGCATTGGGAGCTTAAAGAATGCTTGAGACAATATTTTAAGTCTGACACTTCAAATCCAATTAGAAAAAATCTTGAGTTTTTCATCAAATTAAGAAATAGAATTGAGCATAGATCAATTCCAGAAATAGATTCTAATATCTATGGTGAATGCCAGGCCATGTTATTTAATTTCGACAATATGTTGGAAAAAGAATTCGGTTCCAGGTACTGCATTCGAGAGGCCTTATCTTTTGCTATCCAATTGTTTCCGAACCTTGATCATCTAAAAGGTTACTTTGCTTTTAAGAAAGAAACGAAAGAGGTTTTAAAGTTTATCGAATCGTTTCGTTCAAGCGTCTCCTCCTCCGCCTATGAATCTGGTAAATATGCTTTTAAGGCATTTCTAATACAAGTATCCAATTATAATTCAGCGGATGCTCTCCCTGTGCAATTTCTTGCGTATGACAAATTAACAGAGGATCAAAAAATTGAGTTAAGGAAAATAGTTACCTTAATTAAAACGAAGAATCATGAAACTGTCGTATCCAATAAGGATAAGTTAAAACCCGGAATGATTGTTAATATGGTTCAAACTGGATTAGGAAATCCAATGGTAGTTAAAAATGGAAGATCGAGAAACAAATTTGTTATGGATACGCACACTAGATGTTGGAAGAAATATAAGGTTCGACCTGAGAAAAGTGCCAAAAATCCCTCACTTACTCAGAAAGAATTTTGTGTCTATGACGAAGCACATGAAGATTATTTGTACACAGAGGATTGGGTTTCATTTTTAATTGGAAAGTTGAAAGAAAATGAGGAGGAATATGATTCATTATTTGTCAAGTAACAATTAAAAATGATGGCCTCTCAATAGAATTTAACGAATTTTGATCATGGATAAACTACTGCTCAAGAAACATCTACTGAATTTCAAACATAAACAGGAAGTTGGTTCTGAAAAATTTTTTGAATTCAAACTCGAAAGGGAGCAAAGAGTCACATATTATCAGTCCTTTACCAGAGAAAAAATACTTAAAATGACACGTGAGGATATTTTTGAATATCTTTCAAAATTGTGGGGTATGCTCATTTGGGGAAATAAGGAGTATTATGTGGATAAAATCATTCAAGACAATGGCTTCGAGAAGTTTAAAATAGACCTGGCAGATTTAATATGGGTACTTCTTCGATTGAAAAACGTTGGGATAATTCAATGGATAAAATGAAAGGATTAGGCCCTGCCATAAAAAGTGAATTGCTCTGTCATACCCATCCCAATGATTACATATTATGGAACAGGAGGGCTTATGTTGGTTTAGAATATTTAGGTGTTGAGAATCTGCCTCGATACAATACCAGATTGATGGAAAGAAATACAAGGAACTATCAGAGAATGCCAAAGAAATATCAAAAAGATGACAATCCTTGGTTTTGAAGATACATCACTTTTGAGTGTGGATTATTTTATTTGGGAAGAGTTACAAGTTGTAGATAAATTATCAAACATTCACAAAAAAGTTGTAAAAGAAATTCCAGTCAAAGATCTTACAAAAGAAGAATCCAAATTTGTGCATAATGAAGTCCGGGATGCCATGAGAGATATTGGAGAATGGCTGGGATTTAAAGCAGAAATTGAGAAAAAAGTTGCTGATGGTTCTGTAGTTGATACAGTATGGGAATCGAAGATTGGGAACATGGGGCGTGTTATGTACGTATTCGAAGTACAGACAAAGGGATCTATCGATAGTCTTATCTTAATCTCCTTAAAGCGAGAAACAATCCTGCTGTTCAAGGTGTCGTTGCTGTATCAGACAAGGTCCAATTAGATAGAATAAAAAAACATGCTGCAGATGTTCCTGGATTGGGATCAGTTCTGAAAGTTTGGGATTACGAGGAAGTCCGGAGTGTTCATGAGAGTTTGGAGTTTGTGAATGCTGCAATTAATCGGTTGAATTTGGTGCCGGAGGGGTTTTGACTTTAAAGACTATCTTCCGATTTGTACTGATCTCCGATAAATATTTAAAATCATGGGAAAAGGCTGGTCAGTCAAAAAATTCCAAAATGGGTTATCATTATTGCCTCCATACCGAAAATGAAAGCTATAATTTGCAAGGGTTCCATTGTATTCTCAAGAAAGGACATTTAAACCATATAAATTTGAGAGGTATTTGAGAATAATATTTTGAATGTCAGCATGCTAAAAGAATATACCGTTTATGAATCAACAAAATTATTTGGATTTTCAAAGTGGATTAGCATACTTCAAAGTAAGCAGAAATCTTAAATTTTTATGGTTCTAAAAATAAAGTAACGGGCAAACCAGATTGTCTCTTGGATCTCAGACAACAAATGAATGTTCCAATTTATCTCTAATATTATTGATCCTTAGGAAGTAAAATTTCGGTAGAATTCCAAAATTGCAACAACCTTGTGTTTTGTTAATTAGTTTTAGTAAATTACAAGACATCTAACTGGAAATTTTACAATCCAGTGCTTACCTTTACGCGATAAAGGTTTATGTTAAATAATTATGTGAAATGGAATCAGTTAAAAATTTCTTCAGCAATAACAGATATGACAATGTCATCTTTGAGAGTGAGAATTTTATTGCTACTCCATCATTAGGTTCAATGATTGAAGGTTGGCTGCTTGTAGTTCCGAAAAATTTTAGTATAAATCTCAGTCAACTTTTATATAATGAATATATTGAATTGAGCGATTTTCTTAATCGAATTGCAATAAAGTATAGAGATATTTATGGCGATTTTGTAATGTTTGAACATGGACGTGAAGGTTATGTTCAACTGTGGGTTGTGGAGTTGACTATGCACATTTACATATTGTTCCAACAAATTTTGATTTAAAAACTGGAATCCACCGTTTTTTTAATCTTAATTATAAATGGCAGAATTTGGTTAGCATCCAAAATATCTCTGATTTAAACAATTTGAATTTGGAGTATCTCTATTATGTAGATCAACAAGCGAATCATTTTGTATCATTTAGCCATGAATTCCAAGCCAATTATTTAAAAAAGTGATTGCAAGTTATTTGGGGGAACCAGAAATTTTTGATTGGAAAACAAATCCAAATTTTAGAGTAGTTGATGCAACACTGGAAAAATTACGATTGATGCAATAATATGAATTCGTATGTTAAATTCGGATGATCCTGGTTTTGCTCCAAACGAAACAACTGATAATAGAAATCAAGGTGAATGGTTATCAAGATATCCTAAGGAAGCGAGGAGGAAATATCATTTTGAGGCAATTTACATAATTACTCTTCTTTTTTCAGTGCCATTCCTTTTAGTCTTAATTTATAATCAATCAATTCCTAATTTCTTAAAAAATCCTACGATAATAAAATATTCCATTGCTTGGTTAGGTGGGGGATTTGGAGGAACGTTATTCGACCTTAAATGGTTATACCATTCAGTAGCTAAAAATATATGGAATGAGGATAGAAGATTATGGAGGTTAATTACACCTCATATATCCGCTGCACTATCTTTTGCTTTTATTGTTTAATTTCTTCACACCTATTAAATATCTTTGATATTGAAGCGTTGCACAAGCCAACAACAATCTTTGGATTAGGATTCCTTGTTGGATATTTTTCAGATAAAGCCATCGCCAAATTGAGTGAAGTTGCCGAGACAGTCTTTGGAGCAATTGAAAAGCATAAATCACATAAATCTAATGAAGATTGAACAAGCTCTGCCAAAGTATCTTATTCGAGGGAATTTGATATCTAACAATGATGAAGTTGGAATTAAGGCTCTCAATTTGCATATTTATCATCTTATCAGTCCAGAATTTTTTGTTATTGATTATAATTTCTTTTTAGAGTGGAAGAAAATTGGAAGTACTTCATTCCGAAAGAATAATAAATTGATTGAATTTATCTGCATCTATTTCCAAAGACTTAATTCCTCTACTTTAATCATCAGATCAAGCAGTAGCGATGAGGCAATATTAGATAGAGGGAAATTTCTAAGTTTGAAATGTGCTCCAAATGTAAAAGATGTTCAAACACTGCATTAAGAGTATTTATAAAGATTTCCATGACAAAGATGAAATCCATAATATAGCACTTATCGTTCAAGTCTACGTCATTCCAAAAATTCAAGGACACCTTTCTAATGAAAGGAGACTTACAGAAGAAAGTCTTAAATGGATAATTGAAAAGGAAATTAGCTTTGACAATAGTATAAAAACTGAAGAATTTGAATTAGAAAAAGAAGTGATTCTTGAAACTTTTGAGATGTCAATTCATTCTTGTTTAAATACTAATTCCTTAGATAAAAGTCTTAAATCTCTTGCATCTTGGTTAAGTAAAGATGGAGAAAAAAGATATCATGTGGAGTGGGTTTGGGATGGCGCATACTTTTGGATTGTACAAGTTGATAAAGAAGAATCAGTTGAGGTCGGAACAAAACCTGGGTTTTGAATGGCAAGAAAGGAATATAAAACAAAAAATTACCATTCGCCAAGATTATAATTTGGAAGTTTTTGAATTGCCACTACAGCTGTTCATAATTGGCCCAAAGTAGAATGTATCAAAACATTCAAGCAATGTAAATTGCCCTATTGGAATATTTATGTATTAGAGAATACAAAAATATTGGAAAGTGTCATTAACAACAAATCGAGCCATCTCCTAGATGGACTTGAAATGGATCATTACAAAACCAGTTGTTATTAGAACTGATATTCTTTCCAGGAAAGAGGTGCTACTTCCAAGGACAGAAACTATATTTACTTATAATGATGCAACAAATTTTATTAGGAGAACTACTGAAAATTTAATAGAACAAGGCTTGCAGCTTGGTGAATTTTGTTATCTTATCCATGAATTTATTACCTCAAAAGCTGGAGGCTCTGCATTTACGAAACCTCATTTTAATAGAGTAAAATTGATTCCACCTGGGGAATTGTGGAAGGATTATACTTCCATCCTCACGATTCATTTGAAGTTACCCACGACGGAAAAAATATTTATAAAAAGATCAGATGCAAGCACAACTATATTGATGTTAATCTAAATGAAATTGGGTAATTTAAAATCGCTGGTAGAAATTATGATTGGAAAGAATCATTGACATTGAAGCAAATCAATGATATTAGATCATATACTCAATTTGTTTCAAATCACCTTGTAATAAACCAGTTACTTTAATGTTTTTTATTAATGACAAGAAAATCTATCCAGAAGTTTTGCCTTGGGATTATTCTACAAAATGAAGTTTCTGAATCTGGTAAATTAGTTCCAGATCCAATTTTTGCCGAGTATAATAAAGTGATTAAATCAAAACAAGACCTTGAGGATCTAAAAAGAAGTGTGAATAATTTAGTTTATAAAAAGAAACAGATCAAAATAGATTTAAATATTGATATAATTAGAGATAAAGAATTCATTGAAGATATTGGGCGTTTTGCATTAAAGAATAGTTTTTTAGTTATTATTGAAGGAAGCGTTCTTTCACATCCATACTATGTATTAAGTTCCATGGGAGTTGAAGTTAGATGTCTTGATCCTTTGGAATCTATCTATCCACATAAAGAATTTTATAAACTCGTTAGAGATAAAATACCTATTAAGATAAAAAGTAATGACGAAACTGTAATTTCTACTAATGTTACATCTAATGAATTAATTCATTTATTAAAAGAAAAAGCAGTTGAGGAAGCATATGAGTTTTACTGGAGTAGTCAAAATGATAATATGATTGAAGAAATAGCCGATATTTTGGAAGCAATTAAAGGGTCCTGCAAAGCTTTTGGAATTAATTTTAATGAGATAGAAAGCATTTCAGAAGAAAAAAAGAATCGCGTGGAGGATTCGAGGAGGGGGTGTATTTAATTGCTACTAAAGAAAATTCACTTTTTCAAGTTAATTCAGAAAAAAGAGTTCTTTTTAATGAAGAAAAGCATGATTTCGATGTTACATTAAAGCCTATTGCAAAATTTTTTACTAAGGGTAATATTAGAAACTTTAAATCACTTACAAAAGTTTTAAAGTATCATTACCATACATTAATAAATATTCTCATAAATCCAATTCATTCCGATATTTAATTAAAAATAACCAATTCGAAAGTATTCCCATAGAATATCACTAGAAAGGAATAAATATTATATTTGAATCCTTACAGATTAATGGTAAATCCAACTCGAAAAGATCTTTTTAATAGTGATTCTTAAAAAGATATAAATTACTAGATAATATGTAATTTTACCAAAACAGGTTATTATTAAATGTTGAAAGCTGCCGTTTATGGGAGCTTTCTTTTTTGCAATTGAAATTACTAAAATTGAATACTTAGAAGTTCTTCTCCAAAATTATGCAATGCTTCCTCAATCTTTTTTGTTTGTTTCAAACTTGGTTTTTTAAAACCATTTGCATATTGACTTAATAGACTCTGATTCATCCCTGTTAATCTTGATACACCTGATTTAGTTAATATACCTGAAAACCAGTCAAAAAAAGATTCAATTTCAATTTTATATATAAGATTATACGTATTACTAATTATTTCAGGAATTTCCAATCCTTCCTTCCTCATCCCTTCAATATGGAATTTTAAAGCTTCTTCGATATTCTGCTTTACTTGGAGTAAATGAATTGCCAGTTGCTACACATCCATCAAGAGCAGGAATATATGCTGAAGAACTGCCTCTGCCCTCTCCGTCAAGATTACTACTACATTTTTCATAGTTTGGATTTTTTGTTTGTTTATGCTTCAATGTTTATGATTTTATAATTCTTTAATATTTTGTTAATGTTCGATCCTTACGAACTTTAAGATTGTTTGATTAAATCTTTGTTTTTTCTTGAAATCTTGGATATATATATTAAAGCTTCAGAATTAACTGCCTGGCGTTAAGACCAGCCGGCTATTTTAAACCGGCTTGTCTCAACACACTTCCTAAAGTGCCTTTCCTAACATCATCGGATAATTTACCAGAAAATAGTAACGATTCCCTTTCGGGGCCAAGCGTTCAACTGGCAATGACTTCCCCTTGTTCTTGTAATAATCCAGCCATCATCTTTTAGGAGATCAATTAATTCTCTTATTTTCATATGAATTTCCTTTTCATAAAAGAAGTTCAATAATTTCAAAGAACGTTAGGATTTTAGTTAAAAGCCCGATTACAAAAGTAATGAAATTATTACTTTAACACCAAATAAAATAACAATAAAGTATTAAAATGATTACTTTATTGTTGATGTAAACCATTTTAAGAAGCAATGAGACTGACTGAAAGCTGGTCTTTCATTTGACTTCGGCCTATCTATTATTGTTTATGAACTAGGAGGCAAGAATCTTTGGCTCAAAAGGCTAAATGTAAATGCAATGAGATTTTCATAGCTGATAAGGTAACCAGATTAGCTACCTATTCTGGACACCAATATGGATAGTAAAATATTAAATAAATGTTAATGTTATTTAAATTTATAGGTTCGACTCCCCGCAGGTCATGAACTTAAAGGTTGGGGATGAGGGTTCGACTCCCTCCAGGCTTTTAAAAATCACACTTTTACAAAAGAATGCCATCTATACATCAACCAAAAAATTTGATGGTCAGAGCATACGGCCAGTTATTCAATAAAAAACCCATACCAATACTCAATTAACCCCTTCCCTTTCACATTCTCTTTCCAGCCCTGCTCATTGTGACTGATCTCAATGATCTCAGATGTGGATGTATTTTTGAAACGTCTGGCAACATCTTCAAGTACCTTCAATTCTTCCTCCGTAAAAACTTCCTTGTTAAATGATCTTCCCGGAAGCGGTCTAAATTGTTCGCCAGTTCCGTCTGAAAATTGAGTGGAAAAGATGTCGACAACATCCTTTTTAGCCATAAAATCAAAGATACTGTTGAAATTTTTGGGTACCGGGCCTAAATCAATAGCAGCATAAGGCATTCCACTGATCGAAAATCCGCTTTCCCTGAAGTTTATAAAATCGGTATAAAACAACAACTTGTTGAGTTTGGTTTTCCAGGGTTGTAGTCTCTCGGCGAAGAAAACGACCATTTCGGAAAATTTCCGAAGATCTGGTTTTTTAAAACCGGTTAGCGGACCGGCTTGGAAAAAACGGACAAATTGACCACCCAATCGCAATTTAAACTGACCACCTAATCGCGGGGTATTTTGCCCCCCTCCGCGGAACAAAGAGACCACCCCTTCTTCGGATACTATTGACCACCTTCCCGAGTCATTTTTATCATGTCGTTTTATGGCAATGATTAATTTATGTTGAGCTTCTCAATGTTTTTTAATCATGTCTAATATCTTAATAAAAATGACAAAGGCAGATGGTTCTTTCATCAGAGAAATATCACGCATAGAAAAGCAGGAATTGCTTATTCTTGATGACTTTGGGATACAACCACCCGATAGTCAGAGTCGATCGTCGTTAATGGAAATCATTGAAGACATACACGGAAAACGATCGACGATTATTACATCACAACTACCGGTAAAAGAAGGGTATGATGTTATTGGAGAAAAAACACTCTCTGATGCTATCCTTGATCGACTAGTTCACGATGCACACAGGGTAGAGCTTATAGGAGAATCTCTTAGACGTAAACAAACGCCTAAAAATCATAGTAATTATGAAAAAGTAGAAGAAATTAGTTAAATTTGGTTTAAACCAAAACGGCCATGATAAAAAATACTTCAGGAAGAGCTAAAAAGGAGTGGTCTGTAATATCCGCGATCCAGTGGTCACTTTAAACCACGAATACACGGTCAATATAGCCGCGTTTTCCAAAATACCGAAGTACCTGCTTCACCTTTACCCTTTTGTATCCGTCCCACCAAACGTAACTGTCCTAATTCTGAAAATTTCATGAAATACAGGGGGCAGTCAGAGTAAACCCAAGATTTTACAGAGCATTGGATTTTACTGAAATCGGGGTGAAAAGGCTTCTCAATTAAAGTTAAAATGGAAAGCGGAAGTCGAGTTCTATTTTTAAAGTCCTTTTTTATTGTCCATACTTGTTTTCTATTCCATATTTCCTCGTTCCTGCCTGAACTGGCGTGACCGGTCAAAATAGTGGTTGATCTGTTCAATATCGAATTCCGTTATCATCTGGTCGATCGTAATGTTTTCATCTTCGCTCGATACAAGAACGGGGCCGAGCCTTCCGGGATCATGAATGGTCACCCCGGTCCCGTATTTTTTCTTCAGCTCTTTCAGTTTATCCCAGTTTCCGTCGAGGTGGATAGTGCGACTATCAAGGTTGATGCGTGTGACAGCGTAGTCGAAATAATTCGTAGTTGAGGCGATAACTTCTCCCAACGGGTTCCTGATCTCGGAAGGTGCATCCCTGAAGATGATCGATGCAATAAAGAAGGAATGACAGGTGAGAGCCCAATGACTCTGGACCGATCCTCCGTGAAACTGGGAAGGGAAAATTAGGATGTCGGGTTGCCTTCTGACATATGCCTGTCGCAGTTCATCAAAATTCAGATCAAAGCAGATGGCACATCCCACCGTCCCGAAATCACACTGGATGAGAGGTGTTTCGTACCCGGCTTTAACGCCTCCTCTCATATCGCCTATGGTGGGAAAATTCTTGTTGTAGATACCTGCTGTTCCTCCGTTCCTGTCGGCAATGACGCAGGAATTACGCCAGCTTCCGTCCTCAACCTGTCGCCTGATACCATAAGCTATATAACAGTGATTGGTTTTTGCTTCGGAGGCGAAAAAATCACGAATCTGATTTTTTCTCACTGCGAGGTATTCGTCTCTCTCATCCCGGCTAAGCCCCCTCGGAAAGTCGCAATACTCCGGCAGCACGATAAGATCTGGCTTATCAGGAAGAACCTGAGTGATCTTCGAATGCCAGAATTCTTCCACCTGTTCCACCACATGCTGCATCCCCTTTGATTTGTCGACGTTCGGCACCCAGTCTCCTATGGTAGCCACGGTAACATACCTGGCAGCACCAAGGGGCATGCTGAGGGAGAATAAAGTTACCGTTGCAATGATGATGTGCATGCAGCGGTTCCGGATTTTCACCAGTTTTTTCATTTTTTTCCTCCTTACGTTTAAATTTAAAGTAACCGGGCTTTACGGAAGGCGGTGGTGAGCGTCTCCCGGTCCAGATCTGTTTCAAGGTATAGCCTACCGGCGGCGGGTACTATGATCTTATCCCCGTTACGCTTCATCTTAAGGGGCTTCCCGAACTGCCTGTACAGCTGTATCCTGCCGGCTTCAATTTCAATCGTCAGCTGTCCTTCCCCGGCGGTATTCCAGAATATTACACAGGTACTGCCCGACCGTTCAAAAATGAAAGCACGCAGGCGGGTATCGCCTCCGGCAGCATCCACGATCCTGTCGTAGGGATGCCATTCGGGTTTTCCTTTTTCGTCCATGAGAAGGATATGCTCCTGATTCGTGTTCCTCATAGCCTGCTTTTGTGCAGGCGTGAGAATGTTGTTTATCCGGGCGTCTTCCCACCGCCTGATTACTTCGAGGTTATCGGGAGTGCGGGGATGGGCTTTCAACGCGTCGAGCTTTCCTTCCAGTGACACGGGACAATCCCATGCCGCAGCCCTGCTACAAACATATTCAAGCATGTCGGGCTGGATCCCTGTGGTATTTCCTCCCGGTGCCGTATAATTGATCCATCCGAAATCGATCGAAGTAAAATCCTGGCGGATGAAGTTCATCTCGTCTACCGGATGCAAACGGGTAGCTTCTTTTATGACTTCAGGACTGAATACATCGAAGGCATTTCCTCTAGTCAGGATGTGCCAGTTAAAATGTGATTTAAGCGCTCCCTCAGAGAAAATAGGCGCCGGTGAGAGTTCCCGGTAAACGATGGACTGGGACATAGCCACATTGTACCAATAGGGGGGAGGCACATCCTCGGCACCATCGAAATAAACGAAATCAAATCCGGCATCATTGTAAATCTTTCCGATACGTTTGGCGACTTCTTCCTGGATGCTGGTGCGTTGGTCGAACCGTACCCAGATGGGCCAGGTGTCCACATCCAGCACTCCGAAACGAAAGCCCTGCGTGTATGCACCCGGATGTGTGTCAAGTGCCCCTCTTTTGCAACCCGTAAAACAGTAAGGCCTTTCCATGGTGTATCCGGAATATTCGATCAATTCATCTCCTATCTTCAATATCCGGCGATCCTCATCCAGGGTAAAACCTTTGGGGCTTTCTTCAATCTCAATGACGGTTGAGACGCTATCAAGAGGGGCAGCGAGTGACAAGGATCGGCGCAGGTTAAGCCGGTAATCCGGCACAGGAGTGACATAGGGGTCGGTCTTCTGCGTTTTGTTGTACCAGAAGTGTGCACCTGCAATCATACCGGCATCCCTGATCTTCCGGATGACAACCTGGAGATCTTTCATACCGCCGGGATATTTGTCGTTCCATTCAAAATGACCAATACTTTTGGCAAACGAGGTCCATACGATCTGAATCGCCCTGAAACCGCCTTCCTTCGCAAATGCGATATGTTCATCTATATTTTCGGGTGTGGCATCCCAAACTTCGTAATAGGAATATTTGTATGCCTCGCATCGCCGGCTTTGAACACCTCTTGGCAAGTTGAAATCCTGTTCTACTCTGTCTATCCTGTCGAGGAGCGTCTTTTGGGGTGTGGCGATAAGGACTGCCGTAACACCTGTTCCCTGTACTTCTGAAACAGCGGTGGCCCGCAGGAGACGATATCCATCACTTTTCTCCGCATCGATTTTAACCTGGGGATCAGCGCCGAGGAGAATAACGGCGAGATCATCATCCCATACCACATTAAGCCACTCCCCGAAATATTCCCTGTCCTTTATGGGCAACTGTAAAAAGACAAGTTCGTCTGCCGGGGTTTTTTTGCGATCCCCGAATTCTGGGATCCTGTACTTGAGTTTTTCCAGGGTAAAGGCCATGTAAGAGCCGGTGATCTTTAGCCCTATCGTGGCTTCGATATTAATGAGCTCAAATTGTACCACGAGGTGGTCGCCGTCAAGCATGACCGAATCGGCTGAATAGGTTTTTTGCGTGGCAGGATATTTCAACTGGAGTTCATTATCGTACGGACGGCACTGGCTGATGGTAAAAGCCGGAATATTTTTTCCCTGTACCAGGCACTCTTGTCCGCCTGTTTTTTGAACGAGGCTGAGCGCTCTACCATCGCTTCCGATAACGAGACGCATTTCTCGATTTTCAATAACGATGGAATCTTTTCCGTTGATGACGGCAGCAAAGAGAGAATGACTCCATCCTGTAATCATCATCAGAATGCTGATATATCTCACTGAAAATCTCATTCGGGCTAATTAATTTTTAACATCCAATGCTTAAGCCGGGTCAAGGGAACCTTCAGGTTTTTTCCAATGACGTAATTTATCCAGACCCGTAATTTGTCCTGTTGGAAAGAGCAAGAGAACAAATAATGCGGCCATTTCGATCAGGTTCTTATTTATGATCCAGTAGCTGCCTTCTGCATGAACATTAATTCCGGCTGATGCAAAAGGCGGGTAAGCCAGGTAATAAAAAGCTAATAAAATGATCCCCGCGATTTTACTGGTTTTTGAAAATAACCCAATGAATAAGCCCAGTCCAACCAGGATAAGCCCCCACTCATTCAGTATGTTGACAGCGCTAAGAATTGTTTCATTTCCTGCCATGGCATGAAAGACCTGCTTGAGTGGACCAGAGGAACCCTGCAGGTACGATTTTGCCGACCAACCAGGTAAATAGATTTTTACAAGTCCTTCATATAAGAAATGCCAGCCCACCATGACCCGCAGGAGGGTGAGTGAGAATAACTGCCAGGGAGTATACGTTAGGTTTCCCGATTTTCTTTCCATTTCCATGTTTTTAAGATTCGATAATTGCTTTTTCATTTATGGCATCCCATCTTACCGGCTTTTTAGATCTGTAGGCCAGGTTGGCCAGATTGAAGGTCACCGATTCCTCAAAACCAGTCTCGATATTGCAACTGGGCTTTCCGTGACCCCTGATGGCATCGACCCATTCCTTGACATGAAGAAAGGATGAATCCAAAATTTTTCCGTCGATGAAAGTTGAGCCCCATCCACCTTTGAGATATGCCCTTGAGGTCGCGGACGAGACCGCATCGATATCCTCATTCGGTGCATAATAGTATAGGGGGTCGGAAGGATCATTAGCTATGTTTTTATACCGTTGGGACTCCCCGTCCTTGTAAAGGAGTATGGCGCTGTCGACATCCATCGCGGCTTCCGAACCGATGATATGAGGCTGCCGGTAGATACCGTTCACCAACGTGGAATCGTAGGTAAGGGTAAGACCCCTTTTCGGATAACTAAAAACTACATTTAGGACATCCGGCATATCGCCATGATCCTTGTAATAATACTGGCCGCCCATGGCAATGACCCTTTCCGGAATGCCAAGATCAAGAATCTGATTTACACAGTCAAACTTATGCGTGAAATCGTTCCCCGTGACGCTGGTCCCGTAATCGCTGAATCGCTGCCAGCTGAAATATCGCTTCAGGTCGAACTCGTGCCAGGGTGCATTCCCTATAAATTCCTCCCAGTTGATGTTTCCCCTGTGCCCCATGTTATGGTCGAAAGCGTCATCCCTGATCCATGCACCGAATAAACCACTACGGTTAGTATAGGTCTGAACCATGGAAACATCTCCGAGCACTCCCTTTTTGTAAAGTTCCCTGGCAATTTTATAACTCAGCTGTTGCCTGTTCTCATGTCCGAGCTGAAAGATAATGTCTGAAGACCGGATGGTATTCCTGAGTTCTAAAGCCTCCTCAATACTATGGGTCATAGGTTTTTCAAGATAAACATGTTTTCCTGCTTTCGCTGCTTCGATAGCAATGGCAGAGTGCATATGATCAGGTGTTGCGATCAGGATAGCATCGATTTCATTACTTTCGATCATCTCCCTGTAATTCTGGAAAATACGGACTGCCCTGGATTTCCGCTTCCAGCTTTTGGGATGGAAGTCATTCATCGATATTTCAAATGCACGCCTTGTATGTACATCAAACGTATCGCAGATCCCTGTAAACTCTACCGCAAGATCTTCCTGGTCGAGGAAGTTCCTGATGCTTCTCGTATAATTCCCGTTAACGGTGCCGGATTTCACCACATCGGGATGAATATATCCGAGTATCTGGAGAAGCCGCTCCCCCCGCCATCCGTTTCCCACGAGTCCGAAGCGGAGTACGTTTCCCGTATTCCCAGTAGGAGGAGTGAGTTTTTCTTCTGGTGCCTCTAGTTTGTCAATTCCCAGAATTTCGAGGGTTTTGTTTTTTTTATCTACGCTACTTTTGGTTCTGAGTATATTTTTTTTAAAAGCAAAAGCGAAATATCCCAGAAAAGGCAGCATTGCCATACTTTTTAAAAAATCTCTTCTGTCCTGGTTCATATTGATAAAGTTGATAGATTATTAATCATGGCCTGAGAACACGGAAGGTTGCGGACCCTCATCCTGTCATGCCAATTATTTTGCAGGTGTAGCCTGTTTCAGTTCATTCCTCCAGTAATCGAGATGGTAGGGATAACCCCTGTCAGCGTTCCATACCTTCGAGACGATATCTAAATCCCCGTCGCCGTCTACATCGCCAATTTGCGCATCATGCCAGCCTGGATTACCGACATGAATTAGAAAGATCTCAAATGCGGGATTTTTCCCTCCTTTGTTGTACCATATCACCCCTCTTTCTTTCAGTCCGCGCGGTTTCATTGCGACCTTTCCCCCACCCTCCATATATGTATCCGGGTCTTCCTGTTCACCGGCGAAGATATCCGGGTTACCATCCTGGTTGAAATCAGCTACTCCCAGGGAATGGAACGAGCCAGTACCGGGAACGTCGCCTTTGCGGGTTGGTGGATCAGGTAACTCGTGGGAGACCCAATTGGTACCGTTGTCTTTATTCTCGACCCAGAAGACATGTCCTCCTCCCGTATCACAGTTGCTGTATATGATATCGTTGATTCCGTCGTTGTTTATATCGGCTATCCAGGACCTGATGCTGCGTCCATAGGAGGCATTGGGTACGGGCTGGAATGGCCATTCATGACGTATCCATTTTCCTTCTGCGCCTGTATTTTCGAACCAGAATCCCGGGATAATAATGTCGGGATCCGAATCACCATCCAGGTCGCCTATACCCTTTGGTGCAATTCCCCCATGATCCTCATAACCATAATCTATGATATGCTCTCTCAAGCCTTCGTAAGTATTCGTATACCATGCCAGTTTATAACCGTCATAGATTATAAGTTCGTCTGAGCTATCGCGGTTAATATCGTAGCTGATGGCGTCGTGTCCGCCCCCTTTAAAATTGATAGCGGTCCACTGAGCATCGTGATTTTTTTCAAGTGTACCGGGATTTCGAAACCAGACGCCTTCAAAAACCACATCCATCCAACCGTCTCGATTAATGTCAATAGCTGCAGTGCCAAGTGTTTTTGCCAGGTTCTGCGAGGTGCCAATGACATGGGGTGTCCAGATTGAGTCGTTCACCCGTTCATACCATGATGCTCCCTCAGTTACCCGGCGGGATAAGGCGGCATCCAGATCACCATCATGATCAAAATCAGCCAGTGCGGGGCCCCCGGTACCCCAGTAAGAGCCCGGAAGAATTTCGTCGATGTAAAAATGGGTCCATGCAGGTTTATCGAGTACCTGTGAGTATAAATTTGCCGTGCCGAAACCCAGCAGGAAAATGATCATCCGGGTATACATATAATGTGATTTTATAATGTTCATTATCAAAAGATAATGAAAAATATTTAATCATGCCATGAAAAGACAGCCGGTTGAAATTATCCTGCTGATTTTTTGCTCTTTCATTTTAAGCGCCGGGATGTCAAAAAACAACCAGTCCGTTCCATTTAGCAGCTATCAGTTTCCTGATACTGGTATTTTTCGCGCCTGTCTTGAACGATCGAAATAATCGTCCAGAAGTTCGATCTTAAATTCATCGATCATCTGGTTCACGCTAACATCCTCATCTTCACTCGTGACGAGTACCGCCCCAACCTCTCCCGGATCAACGATGGTCACTTTTTTCCCGTATTTCTCCTTGAGACGGGCCAGTTTTTCCCAATTACCATCGAGATGGACCAGCCGGCTGTCGAGATTTATCTTTGCTACCACATAATCAAAGTAATTGGTGTTACTAGCCAAAACATCCCCAAGGGGATTCCTGATTTCCGATGGGGTGGAACCGCCAATGGAACCAACGAAAAAAGCCCTGCAGCTATATGCCCAGTAACTTTGTACGAGTCCGCCGTGGTACATTGAGGAAAAAAGGATAATATCGGGTTTTATTTTTTGAAATTTTTCCAGCAGTTCCTGGAAATTGAGATCAAAACAGATTGCACAGGCTACAGTTCCGAAATCACATTTGATCAGCGGGACATCATCCCCTGCCTTTATGCCTGCTTCCATCTCTCCTATGGTAGGAAAATTCTTATTATAGATGCCGGCATCACTGCCGTTCCGGTCTATGACATAACTTGAATTATACCAGGTTCCGCCAATGTCCTGCCTCTTCATCCCAAAAGCTATATAACAGTGGCTTTCTTTCGCAACAGAGGCAAAAAAATCCCTGACTCTGTTACCACGTGCCCTGAAATAGCGAAACTGCTCTTCGGTGGACATACCTGCGGGCCGGTCACATGCTTCCGTAAGTACTATCAGATCGGGTTTATCGGGGAGAACCTGGGCAAATTCCTTCTTCCAGAATTCGATGACCTGATCAACGATCTTCTGCTCATCCTGGTGTTTATCAACCCGCGGAACCGTGCCGATCACGGCTACCTTAACATAATTGGATGCCATTGCATCCGGTGCAAATAAGAGACAAAAGACCAGCATCGCGATGATCAGAATTGCCTGGTTGTATTTATTTTTCATAACTCGAATTTTAACGATGTTGCGTACCAGCATTTTGCGGCAGGCCGGACGGCCGAACCTATGAGTTTTTATAGTGAGGGTATCTCAGAAGTGAGGCGGTTAATCTAATATTTTCGTATTACTTCCGGGATACCCTCCCTGTTTCAGGCTAAAGCAATTATCTTAGTTCTGGGTTCAGAATAAATCACCAACCCGGATTCTGTGTCAGTTTCGGATTAAGCTCGATCTCCTGTTTCGAAATGGGAGACAGATAATCCCGGTCAATTACAAAGCCATAGCCGTTCGGCATCGCACTCTGAAAAGGATCGAGAAAGCCGTCATTATCGGTTGCATAGGTTGGTGTCAGGGCAAATTGTGAGGCCAATTCACCCTTGGGCCGTTTTCCTACGATAACTTCATCGGCTGCTGCCCATCGGGCAATATCATCCCAGCGTATATTCTCCATCACCATCTCAACCTTACGTTCGCGACGGATCTCGTTGATTACCGGTGAAAGAGAGGGGTATTCCCAGTTGACATCTGTTATTATGCTTCCGATCGTCAGGTTCGGCATACCAACCCTGTCCCTGAGTTTTTTGATGGAAATATCAATGTCGGCTTGTGAAATAGTTCCCAGTTCGGCTTTGGCTTCGGCATAATTAAGCAGAACCTCGGCATACCTGTACTGGATCGAAGGAGTGATTTCATAGTTCTGGGCATGATATTGCGTATCGGGATTGTAATCCTTACGGCGGACATACCCCGTAGGACATGCAAAAGTCGTGTTCGAGAAAAGCTTGGTCATATACTCATCCTCGAAATTCGTGATGTTGCCGTCCAGATCGATCATCCAGGGCGAGTCGGGTGTAAATATGGTCTGATAGAACCTGGGATCCCTGTTTATTTGCTCATCCGCGATTGAACCATGTCCCTGGAAAAGCAGACTGGTGGAAATGGGTTCTCCGTCATTACAGAGATAAGCGTCAGCCATCGATTTGGTGAGACCAAACCCGCTAGGGGTCGAAAGCCTGTAGAGTTTGCCCTGACTGAAAATACTCAGTTCGGTCGACATCTTGTTCCAGAACAAAACCTCCGGATTATCGGTATAGTCACGAAGGGCAAAGAGATCAACATAATCGGACAGAGGCGCTCCTGTAGTATAGATATCGTACAGGCCGGAATTCATGATAGCTGTTGATGCCTCAAGCGACTTGTTGAGATATTTGTCCGGTTGCGAATTGCTGACGCCAAAGGGATCACCTGCATGGTATTTTTCCCAGGTGCCTTCATACAGGGCAACCCTTGACTGGATTAGAAGGGCAACCCATTTGTTAATCCTTGAGCATCCGTTCGTCTTGGAATCGTTGAGGTACATCGCAGCTGTATCGAGATCGGCGATAATGTTATCAGCGATTACATTTCTCGTAGCCCTCTCGGAATAGAGTTCAGGAGAATCGGTATTCAAGGCTGTTGTGATCCATGGAACTCCCCCGAAGGTTCTTAGCAGGTCGTAGTAGAACATGGCCCTGAAGAAATGTGCTTCCCCCACGTATTGCTTGTATTCTTCGAAGTCGGCTTCACATTTCCGGTAATTGTCGAAGAAATAGTTTACGCTTCTTACGCGGGAATAATTAAGGCTCGGGGCTGAGTTGACGGTTCTCGTTCCCTGAAGGCGGGAATCAATACCGGCTTCACTGATATAAGTATCCATTCCGACATCGCTGTGAGAACCGATACTTGTAAGCGGGAAAACGCTCCTGTCGTAATACTGGTTCATGTAGATCTTAAGATCATTGGGCTGTTTGAAAAAGGCCGCCTCAGTGATTTCATCAAGAGGATACTTGTCCAGAAAGTCCTTCTGACACGCCGTAAACAACAAGGTGAAAAGGACCGAACTTATAATGGCTTTATATCGTTTCATGTTTGATTATTTTAAAGTTAGAAATCAGAAGGTCAGGCTTACACCGAATGAGAACATTCTCGTGATAGGGTAGATCTCTCCAAGGTCGATCCCTCCATTACCAGGGTTGGAAGCCACAGCAGTCTCAGGTTCAAACAATTTGGGCAATTTAGAGAATGTCAGGAGATTTTCACCTGCGAAATAGATTCGTGCCTTATCAATAAGGATCTTGTTGGAGATGTTCGCCGGGATCGTATAGCCGACCTGTAGGCTCTTCAGCCTGATGTAGGCTGCATTCAGCACATATTTGCTCTGGTTCCGTATGTTCTTGCTCCTTTCGTTTGAAAAATAAGGTTTCGGGAAATACGAATCGGTATTCGGGCCGAGGAAATTATCCTCGTTGGTGGGTCTCCAGTAGTCAAGAGCGGGGCCGTCTTTGAAAAGCCCTGAACCGTTTGGAGTGGAAGCCAGTCCCCAGAAAAACTCTGAGTTTACTCCGGGTATAAGTTCGCGTTTCCCTACACCCTGCCATAACATATTGAAATCGAAACTTTTCCAGTTAAAGCCACCCGTGATCCCAAAGTTGAATTTCGGGGTGCTGTTCCCGATCACCGAAAGGTCTCCGTGGTCATCAAGTGTACGTGCTCCCTCGTCTATAACGCCATCATGGTTTAGATCTTTATAGGCGATATCACCGGGTCCCCAGGTGTTATAATAGAACGACTGGTCGGGCATTGCAGCCACATCGGCATCAGTCTGCATGATCTTGTCGGTGGTAAGGCCCCAGATCTCGCCGTATTTCTTCCCTTCATACCAGGTATCGATAAAGCCGTTTTCATTGAGGTATTTCAGGATTGTCGTTTCATAATGTCCGACATTCAGGCGGGCAAAGTATGAAAATTGGGGTGAAAGTACGTCTCTCCATCCAATGGCAATCTCAAAACCTTTGGTTGAAAGCTCGGCATTATTGGTCGAAGGAACTGATGCTCCCAGCAGGGAAGGCAGAGTCTGGGCCGGTCCTATCATATTACTTGTCACCCTGTTGTACCAGTCGAAGACCAGGTTAAGCCGGTTATTCATAAAACCTGCGTCAAGGCCGGCATCAAAGGTAGTGATGGTCTCCCACGTTAGGTCATTGCTGATGATGGCAGGGGCCATTGCATAGAGCGGAACTTCGTTATCGATAATATACCCGGGATTCGAGTACACATCTATATAACGGTTATATTGGACGGGAATGGTGGGCAGGTAAAGGTAATTGGCCACATTCTGATTCCCGAGTGATCCATAGGATGCCCTGATCTTGAAGGTGTTGATATATGATTTGATCGGTGACCAGTAATCCTCCCTTGCAAGGTTATACCCGGCGGATACCGATGGGAAGAAACCCCAGCGATGACCTTTGGCAAACCTGGATGACCCGTCATATCTGGCGCTGAATTCAACGAGATATTTTTCCTGGAAATTATAATTCAACCGGCCGAAAACGCCCTGGGTTGCCCAATGATTGATCCAGTCATCCAGATTGTAATCTCCAAGGGCCGTGCTGATGGAAGTGACATCAGTGGTGATCAGTTCCATCTTCTCGCCAAACAGGCCTCGGTTGAAGTTAGCATCCTGCTCATACCCGATCAGAGCCTTGATAAAATGGCCTCCGAGTGTTTTTTCGTAAGATGTATAAGCATTGAAAAGTGTATACTGGCCCATATTCAGGGTTTCGCGATATCCTGATTTTGAATCACCAATATTCCCTACGGTCCCGTTCGGTATGGGTACGGGAACAGGCTTGGGATTCTGTGTTTCAGAACCCCACCTGTAATTATAGTCGTAGTTGATGTTCGTTTTCCATCCTTTTATGGGTTCCAGTTCAATCCCGAAATTCATCCTGAGATCCTGGTTTTGCGTTTGGATTCTGCCGCCATTTTCCAGAACCTGGATAAGGGGATTAGCAAGGCTCCCATCAACATTGTACCAAGGCATGGTAGGCCAGAAATCGATAAACTGTGACCATGTGTAGGTACGTGGAAGTCCTACCATCCCTATTGGATTATCGGTTTCAGTTCGGGCGTATTTCGAATTGAAATTGAATTTCAGCCAGCTGTTGACATTGGAAGTTATATTTGCAAGGATGTTATAACGCTTGTAACCGTCGTCACCCCAACTATAAAGGCCTGGCTGGTCGTATAACCCGGCATTGAAATAGTATTGGGTTTTATTATCACCACCGTTCAGGCTGACATTGTGTTTCTGGTAGAAGGAGTTGGGTTTGTAATATTCTTTCGTCCAGTTATAGTTGGCATTCCCCATCCAACGGCCCCTCCAGAGGCTGTTAGGCGGATTGTCTACATCGTATTCATTGGGATAGGTGCCTGCCATGTAATCCTGAATCCTCTGGACCTGTTCATCGGGGAAGGTAGGCGTGAGCCCTGCATTAGCCCCGGCTTCATTGAAAGCAGTGGCATAAGTATAAGCATTATACATATCTGGAACATAGATAGGTACCGCCATTGAAAGGTTATTGCTGTATTGGATCTGGATCGGCTTGTTCAGGTTTCCCTTCTTTGTGGTTATAAGTACAACGCCGAAAGCTGCTCTCGAACCATAGATGGCCGAAGCAGATGCATCCTTCAAAACGGAAATACTTTCAATAGATTCGGGATCAAGGAGGTTGACATCCATTTCTACCCCGTCGACCAGGATGAGCGGATCGTCATTACCGGAAATGGAGCCGATGCCCCTGATCTGCCAGTTTTGCCTGGCTCCGGGTTCACCACCATGGTTGTTCAGGGAAATATTGAGGTTGGGTGAAATACCCTGGAGAAGAAGAGAAACATTGGATGCCGGCCGGTTTTCGAGTTCAGATCCTGACACGACGTCAATGGCACCCGTGAGGTTTACTTTCTTCATCGTACCATATCCCACGGCAACAACTTCATTCAGTCCAATCGCTTCTGAAGAAAGAGAAACATCGATGATGGTGCGGTTGCCTATAATGATCTCCTGGGTTTTCATGCCCACAAAGGAGAAGACGAGAACTGCATCGGTGCCGCTAACCGTCAGAGAATATTTCCCTTCGGCATCAGTGATCGTACCATTACCCGTACCTTTTTCAAGGACAGTGACACCAGGAAGTGAATCCCCGTTCTCATCATGGACTCCTCCTGAGACCATTTTCTGTTGGAGGGTAACCTGAGAAAAAGTGTTGAAAATTTCAGGAGTGGTTAATACAATAATCCTGTCTTTTATAGTGTATTCCACATTGGTTCCGGCAAACAGAGAGTTTAGAACATCCTCGATTTTTTTGTTTTTGACATGTACCGAAACTTCCCTGTTCACATCGATGACCTTTCCGCTATACATAAAATAATACTCACTTTGATCTTCAATTTTGGAAAGGACTTCTCTGATTGTAGCACCGCCCTTATCAAGGTTTAACGTTATGGTCTGTGAATAGCTTTCACTTGCCAGTACGCTTGCCATGGAAATCATAACTAAAAAGCTGGATAGTTTCATAATCCTTAGCAATTTTTTTAACCCGTGAATTTTTTTAATCCCGGATAAGTAAGTAATTTTTTTCATACTTTTGTATTGATTAGTTTGAGATTGCCCTGCATCATTTCACAGGGTGATAATTTACCACCAGGGAAATGTTGACGCATTTTCCTGGTGTTATAATTTATTCATTTCATTGGCATATCATTTTATCATTGGGTTTTAATGGTTATTTCTTTTCTATCACTATTTTTTGTTTTTCGAAGCTGCCGTCGGGTAATTTCTTTCGTGGATAGGTTTTATATTTTATCGGAGAGGCAATGCTCATCAAATCGAGGATCTGAAAAAGGGGCTCATCAACAAGAGTCATAGTGTAAAAATAATCCTTTGCATCAGCTTTAACTGTGATATCTGCATTATACATCCTGCTCAATTTCTCTGAAATTTCCATTATAGGTGTATCATTAAAGATCAACTTTCCATCTATCCAGGCCACGTACTCTTCAATATTTCCTTTGCTTGATGTTACAGCTCCTGTTTTTAAGTTATAATTAACATGCTGCCCGGGTTCCATTGCCCCAATAGGTATTGTCTCGCCATTTTTGGCTGATTTTTCAAGGATAACCTTTCCTTCTATTAAAGTCGTTTGAACATTCTCCTCTTCAGAATAAGCAAATACGTTAAAAACTGTTCCCAACGCTTTTACATTTAATTTTCCAGTCTTCACAATGAATGGTTTTTCAGGATTAGAGGCAATTTTGAAAAAGCCTTCACCTGTGAGACGTACCTCCCGGGTATCTTCCGAAAAAACCTGTGGGTATTTCAAGCTGCTTCCATAATTCAGATGCACTTCCGATCCATCCGATAATTGGACGATCGTCCTTGAGCCAATTGGGGCAATCACTTCAAGTGAATCAACATGAAGGTCGCTAGTTTTAACCGATCCTGAATATCTTTCCGAATTTGTATAATACAGAAATGCAAGAACCGGTATAAAAAGAATAGCGGCAGTCCTTATCATCCAATTAGTAATTATGGTTAACCTTGAAATTCCGGGTTTTCCATTCTTACTATTGAAAGTTTCAATGGCAATTTTTTGTTGAATTTTATCGAAAAGGAGACTGAATTTTTCATCGTCTTCAGGATGATCTTCTACCTGAAAGCTCTTCCACTCATCAAGAGCAAGGTTTTTATTTTCAGTGTTTAAAGCTTCTGTATTTGACCATCTGATAACTTCATTCAGTTCGGAAACCGTGCAACGGTCATTAAAAAATTTTAGCAGTAATTCTTTTGTCATTTTTTTCGGATGGGTGGGGGATAAATTCTATACCCCCTGTTATAAAATCAACTAACATATTTTAAAATGAGCTTTTAAAATTATTAGTTATGAAGGTATGACGCTTAGCCTGCAATCAGGGAGTATGTAAAACCGTGATTTTTTTTAAAGAAATAAAAAAATAAAAAATAAATTGATAAAGAGGTTGGTATCGATATGGGATTTTAAAAAGGCCAAAGTATTGGCCATGTGCTTTTTAACAGTGTTACGGGATATATTAAGAAGTTTTGCAATTTCTTCATGAGAAAGTCCTTTCTCACGGTTTAACAGATATATTTCTTTCTGGCGCGGCGTCAGTTTATTCAGTAAAACCTGTATCCGTTCATTCAATTCCTTAAACTGGATTTCTCCAAATGCATCTGATACATAATCCAATTGCTGCAAAGATTTTACATGGTCCAGATATTTTTTCTCGGTTAACCTTTTTCGAAGCAGGCTAATGGTAGCATTGTAGGCTATCGTAAACAGAAACGACTCAAGGGAGGAATAGGTGGCAATTTTATTCCTGTTTTCCCAAACTTTGACAAAAACCTCCTGGACAATTTCTTCGGTATCCTCGCTCTGCTTTAAATATCGTAAAACAAAACCATATAATCTTTTACTGTATCTCTCATACAAATTATAAAAGGCAATGCTGTCATCTTTTTGAATGAGTTCCAGGAGTTCCTTATTTGACTTTCCAGTTTTCAATAGAATTTTAATTATTAGCCTTAAGCAAAAATATCAAACGTAAAGTTGAGATCTGATCTGACAACAGGGCCTTTTGACTCCTCTGAAAAAATAAGTCATTCCTTACATTACACCGACCATGTGATAACTTGTGGTAAACAAGGGTTTCATAAGGACTCGTTTCCTTACTTGTCTGACAGCCAATTCTTGAAAGGTTAGTTGCGAACTCAGTTTATTTCCGCTCTACCCCAACAAATGTAAAGATATATCTTTTCAACATATACTTTCAAGCTTATTCTCCTATCACATCCGTCCAAAATAATTTTTTGAGGTAAAAAAGGGGAGTTGGAGATACCCCAAAAACGGGGTAGTTTTACAATTACCACAAAAACCAACTCCCTTGATAAAATTAACGCTTTTGTCGCAAATCACAAGCTTGTTGCCGCGGCATTTGTTTCATGACATTGTAAAGAAGTACCAGAGCGATAAGTACAGTAAAGGAATTGACAGCTGGACTCACTTGATCAGTATGTTGTTTTGCCAACTGGGTCATGCCGAATCTGTCAGGGATATTTCCAATGGATTAAGAAGCATTACCGGGAACATTCATCATTTAGGTTGTAGTAAAGCTCCGATACTGATAATATCGAACAGTATGTTCGTATCTGTTATTATCAGTTTCATACCAGTTGTTTCATCGATTTTCGAAATTCCCATACACTTACTCCGGTATAGTATGCAGCTTCACTGATTGATATCAATCCTTTGCCAAGAGCAAAGTATACCAGCCGAGGGAACCGCACTGGTTTTTCCTGACTAAGAAAAATACCGGGTTCATTATTTTCTCTGTGATATCCAAGGGATCGGTAATTCATATTCAGATTTTTAAATACAAAATCACTAATGATCTCTAATCGATAAACAGTTTGAAAAATGGCGGAAATTGAAATCCCCCACCTTTCTTTGATCAGAATCAATTCTTTTTCGTAGAAATGAAATCTTTCAAAATGAAGTTCCTTTTCAGCCATTTCTGATGGATACAATACCGCATTTGCAAATACATGACAAAGTTTCTCTTCGATTTTGTGCTCCATTCCTTCCGGAAACCTGAGTGAATGATGGGCAAGTTCATGCAATGCGGTAAATCTCTTCCGGCAGTTATTTCCGTCATACAAACTGCCATTGAGCACAATTACCTTCGAGCCGTCAACCTCGGCAGATAATCCATCAAAGTTTTTTGGGGCATCAATTTCAAGAACTTTATACCCTTTGTCTTCAAGCATGGCAATGACATCGGTAATTGGATCGTACCCTAATTCCCATTCTTCTCTTAATTTATCTGCTGCTTCTACAGCATCATCTGCAGTGATAATCTCTTTTTCAAACTCGAAATAATCTGATTTTTCATCCAGGTTTAACAGAGTTTCCAATTCGAAATATTTTTCCAACTGGATTTTTGATTTCTCTTCAATTGCAGCTTTTTGAGTGGCTGAAATTCTGGAAGAGTGCTTTCGATAATCTGGATTTCGAAGTTCAATGGAAACGGCAGGTTCTGCATAAAAATAATCAACTGGAACCCCTAAGGCATTTGAAAGATTGATAAGTAGGGTACTGTCAGGCTTCATTTTTCCTTGCTCGTATTTATTGAGGGATTGCTTGGTTACTACATTCCCCAGTGCATCGGCAAGTTTCTGAAGTGACATACCCGCCATTTTCCGGGCGGAAGATAATCTTATGCCAAAAGTGTTTTCCATAATTGTGTGTAAGGTTTGTTGACAAACTTACAAATATTATACCATTTGTCAACCTTATTATTCGTATAATATTTTAGTGAATCCAGCACCTTTTCACATTACCTGCGCTTTCCCCTCCGGTACATACGTTAGAACGATACCGCCTGTAGCAAGGGGACGTGTTTCAAGCAGTCTGAGTTTTCTATGAGGGATTCCCCGGTGGAACAAAAGTCTCCCTTTTCCCAGTATTACCGGTACAAGACACAAGCGATATTCGTCAATCAGATCTGCTTTCATCAAAGATTCAGAGAGGATCCCGCTGCCGAACACAAACATGTTCCCCTTACCCTGTTGCTTCAGTTCGGGAATTCCGGCCGAAGCATCTCTGATGATCGTTGTATTGTTCCAGTCTGCCGTTTGAAGCTTTCGTGAACAGACCGCTTTGGGAAGTTTGTTCATGTATTCCGCTATCTCTCCTTCCTCTTTATCTCCTTCCGCCTTGATCCAGTAATCGGCCATACCTTTATAGGTGGCCCCGCCAAAGATGAGCATGCCGGCTGATTTCAGTTGTTCAATGCTGAAATCCTCAAGCTCTTTACCCCAGACAAGCTCGTGAAAGCTCAGGTCCCAATTTTTCTCACCTTCAAAATATCCGTCAAGGGTGACCATATTCCACATGATTAATTTTCTCATCATCCTTTATAATTAAACGTTAATCCCGGAATTGAAAGCTCCCCCCCACCCTCTCAGGGCAGCGCAATTTCAGACGTATTATTTATTCCCGCCGCTTCCTTACTTCCCGGCTTTCATAACCCGCAAAACCGGATGGCCGCCGATATCCGGCAAAGGAAAAAATACCTGATGACTCATCTGATCAACACTTACTGTATGGGCATCGCGGGAGAAAAATGTTTCTGCGACTTTTTCGATTTTTCCTTTTTCAATATGGAAGACGGAGACGGTTCCGCTCTCGGAAGATACGTACAGCCTGCGTGACTCCTCATCGTATGCAAGCACGTCGGGTCCTTTGCCTGCTTCTCCGCTCGCAATGATCTCCTTCCTGCTCAAATCGAGAACAGCGTATGCGCCGTTATCTTCCCCCGTAACAAAGGCGTAATCAAATTCCGTAACGATGTAAAAGCCATGGGCTCCTTTGCATCCGGGCAGATGATAACGGTCGGTGATGGTCAACGTTTGCGGGTCGATAGCCACAAGGTCATTATTTGTCTGGTCGGCCGAATAGATCAGGCGGGTAACCGGATCGTAATGCGTGTTGCCAACCTCTCCGCCGATTTCGATCTTCGACAGCAGGTGTTCACCAGTGGCATCCACCACGGCCACCGTTTTCCCGTATTCATCAGATACAAAGAGTCTTTTCGTATCCGGATCGAAGGCGATACCATCGGGATAGCGACCGGCAGGAATTTTTGAAACCACCTTCAGCGACTGGTCATCGATGACATATATCTCATCATCACCTGTGGCTGAAATGTAAACCCTGTTGAGCTGAGGTACGGCGAGAATTCCATGAGGCCGTGGAATGTCCGTGATGTTTTTAACGACTTGCCGGGCATCGATATCAACCACTGTCACCATGTCGGCTCCAAGGTGGGCGATATACAGCCTGCGTTTCCTTTCATCGATGCTTTGGTAGTCGAAACGGGTATTGCCCCCGGACAACGGAATATCGGCCACGTATTCCAAACCGAGCTCCCCGGCCCTGTTTTGAAAGGATGGCTGTTGTGTGCACCCCGGACCGATCCCTGAGGACAAAATGATCACCAAAAGAATAAGAGACTTCATGACAGTCATTTTAAGTCATTCAGGAAAAACCGTTCTTCCATCTTGATTTCAGAGAAATTATTAATGTCTGCCATTCCAAAACCCGAATAAAGGTAGAGCTGATTTCTGCTATCCGCTGGTGAGATCCTGAATCCGGCGGCAAGCTCGCCAAACCTTCCACAGTTACTGATAAATCCGTTTGCCTGCAGTCCTATCCGGTCAGATAGAGGAACCGTCGCCTGAACTTCGGCATGATTTACCCCGGCATAACCGCTGATTTTAAAATAAGAACTGTCGAAAGTCTGGATGTTCGGGGCCGTATTGATATAAGTATGGCCGATACAAGCATTCAACAGTAAAGCGATTCCTACGCATAGGGCCGGTTGTAGCACCAGGGATTTTTTCATGACATGGGAAGGGTTTTAATTCGAATCCTTGATCTTTTGATGCCTGCCAATGGAAAATAAATAATCAATACTCATATAATCAAATATACAAAACTCGGTGCAAACACTTCAATAAAGCTAACGGCAGAGCTATATTAATCCCGTGAACAATTTTTTTCGCCTTATTCGAAATGAAACAGCAAATAGATCTGACCGTTTAGAATATCCGTATTTAATTCAATAGAATTATTCTCGAAATTACTGAAAGGCCGATCTCCAGATTTCCGCTGAATTTTCTTGTTAAGATTTTGACTGACGCTTATCCCCACCTCACTTCCAAAGGATACCTTTGGAAGCACAAAATATTCAACACCGCCAAATCCTCTCAGCATAAAACCGGAGCCATCGTTATATCTGGCTTCTGTAATTCTTAAGTCGTAAGAGCTAGAAAGGTAATCGTATTTGTAATTTACGGTGGAAAAATCAAAACCGGCTTCCCCTCCGTAGAAAATCTGCAGTCTTTCCCGGCCTTTTCTTTTTTCATATCCCAAAACAGCGCTTAATTCAATATGTGATTCTTTAACGATAGCACCAATAGTGTTATCCTCGTATTGCTGATCGTATATCGAGATGCCTACCCTGGTCCGGATAGCCCTGTCCGGAGCAAGAAAATATTTAAAAAACAACTGATCATCATTCAGCAGTTTTAAGGCCAGTTGATTATTGCCACTCCCATTAAATAAATTGCCCACATAATTGAATATGGGATTGATACACAACCCCAGTGCCATATCTCCTTTTTGCGGCAGTACGATTTTGCCGTGTTTGTCTTTAAACAAAGAATCATCTTGCTGAGAAAACCCACTTGAAATGATACAAATTGACAGGGTTAGAACCAAAATTGTTCTTTTCATAATTCTTTTAGAATTTGGTGGTATAATAAAGTTAAAATAAATTATGATTTCACAGTGACTTTCTCGTAAATTTTTACAAACACAATTGAGCATCTCAGACTGAAATATTTTAAAAAAACGATAGATGGATGGTAAATAAAAACTCATTAGTGTCCGGTAAAAATAGAAAATCAGTGGTACACAAAAGAGCCCGGTTAGTACGGCGCGCTGACCGGCAAAATTCCGCGATCCGCCGTAGGCGGACTTGTGGGTAAAGGCCGTGATAATTTTTCTTTGGTCCCAGAGGGCCCTGCTGAGCGCAGCAGAATTACTTGCCGAAGGGAGCTCTTAATCATCAGGTGTCTATCACCGGTCCCAGAGCTTGCCGAAGGGTTCCCTGAGGACCCTGCTTAGCGTTAGTCGAAGGGTGGTTACTTTTTTGATCAGGCAACCGGGAGAAGCGTTAGACCTGACAGGTTTTGAAAACCTGTCAAGTCTGGTCTGATGACAAATCGGGTACAGGGTATAAATGGGCTCATATCTTACGAAGGAAAAACTGGAAAAGAGCTCGAAAGTGATTTTAGAGAGGCCATTGACATTTATCTGGCTGATTGCAAAAATTCGGGAGTAAAACCGGAAAACCCGTTTAGGGGGAGTTTTAATGTAGGGGTATCCTCAAAGCTTCATCGAAAAGCTGCATTACTGGCCTTGGAAGATAAAATGTCTTTAAATAGCTTCATTGCCGAGTCTATCAGAGAGAGGATCGATAAGGAAAATGGTAATCACAATTAATCCCTTGCACTCACCCGCCAAAGCCTTGCGCAATGGCGATTACGAAACGTCAGGGTCATGCCCTGATTCTTAAAAAATGTGTCTATTCACAAGAAATCTCCAGAGCAAAACAATTTATAATGCTAACTTTGTATATACTGAAGCTACAAGCCTAAATCTGGATTACATTTTGTTTGAAGAAGGTACCATATCGATGCAAAGTTCGAGTCCTGAGTTTCGCTATTTTCCCAAGGATCATCTGGGCAATACCAGGGTTTTATTTAACGATCTGGGAGAGATTCTGCAAATGCATGATTATTATCCTTTTGGCCTTGAATTTACCAGCAGGCAAGGAGGAGAAATAAAATATGGTATTTATGGCAAAAAGTTGCAGGACAATGTAATTGGAGGTATTGGGTTGGATTGGTGTGACTACGGGGCCAGGATGTACGACCCTTCAGGCGTTCATTTTATTACTGTTGACCCCCACGCTGAAAAATATCTATGGCAGTCGCCTTATTGCTATGCTGCAAACAACCCATTTAAATACGTTGATAAGGATGGAAATGGCCGTTTTTAATTTTTGAGTAGTTAGTAAGAAAATAAGTAATTTCCTGACAGAATTTGAACGATGCCGGAATCTGAAATTGTCATATATCAATCAGCTGAAGAATCTTCTGAAATTCAGGTTAGACTTGAAGGCGACACTATTTGGCTTTCACAAAAGCAAATGGCTGATTTGTTTGAGAAAGATTCAGATACCATCGGACTTCATCTGAAAAATATATTCCATTCAGGGGAACTGGAGGAAAAGTCAACTACCGGGGAATACTCGGTAGTTCAGAAAGAAGGTAAAAGAAAGGTCAAACGGAATATCAGGCATTATAATCTGGATGCCATAATATCAGTAGGTTATAGAGTAAATTCTGTACAAGGAACCCAATTCAGAAAATCTAAAGGAGGCACTAATGATAATTCTAATGCTCAGGTTTTATCGAAAGAGGAAAAATTGAAAAAAGGCAATAGATAACTTATGAAAAAATTTAAAGAATCCCTTAAAACTGCAGTATTTACGACAAAGTTTATAGCTGATAAATTATCTCCAATTGTATATGTTTCACATGATGATGATGGCAGTTGGCAATTTCAGGGTCCAGAAGATAATGTCTCTGATGAAGATATAAGGCTTTTAGGGCTTGGTGAAATTATTGAAATTGATAATACTATTCTCGAAATTTCAGATATGCCAAATGGTTCTATAGCAATCAGGGATAACTCAGTTTCGCATTGGAAGGTAATAAGTTCTAAATAAGACTTTTTAAAGTGCCAACTGCTGAATCTTCCTCTTAGTAATAATCGCATCGATTAGCTTTTTTACTGTATTCTTATCTTCCTCGTCCATTTGTTCCACGGCACGAAATTGTTGAAGCAGCTCTGCATCTTTGAGTGTAGAAGCTGCTTTTTCGTCTGTATTGCCGTTGATCAGGAAATCGACGGTAGTATCCAGGGCATCGGCTAATTTTTTGAGTACTTCTGCAGGAGGCTAAGCGCCTTTGGTCTCATAACGTCCTATCTGTGCATAGGAAATCCCCACGATTCTAGCCAGATCCGATTGTGAGAATCCTTTCTTTTTCCGGAGTCCAGCAACTGTTTTGATCGGACTTTGATCGTTGTGGATAAATATGGATATGTTATGGATATATCCAAAAACATGAAAACCAGGTTAAACTTATCAAGGTATACCATAAGCTGAACTATTAAGTGGTTTACCATGTAATCAATAATATCATTGAATACCTCAGTTGGATGTTATTGTATATCATGTCTGACAGTCTTCGGATTGTTTTGTTACCGGCAGGAATTGAAAAATTTGTATATTTGGAATATGAGTTCAAAGGATGATATATTAATAAGGATCAGAAACGCTGTTCGTTCCACAGAGCCGGGAGCAAAAATCATCTTATATGGATCCTTTGCCAGGGGCGATAACGTGGATGAATCTGATATGGATATTCTCATCCTTGTCAATAAAGAACGTATTAGCCGACAGGATGAAAAAAGGATTAAGTATCCGCTTTATGAAATTGAATTTGATTCCGGTCAGGTTATAAGTCCTATTGTTTTGCCCATTAAAGAATGGAAAACAAGGCATAAAATTACTCCATTCTATCAAAACATTCTCTCAGAAGGGATAGAACTATGAGGAATTCTGAGAAAAACGAACTGGTCATTTACAGGCTTAAAAGAGCTAAAGAGACACTCCGGGAAATTAATATTCATGTTGAAAATGAACTATGGAATACTGCAATAAACCGGTTGTATTATGCATGTTATTATGCAGCTACTGCTTTGTTGCTGGAGAATGATATTAAAGCAACCACTCACGCAGGCGTAAGACAAATGCTTGGTTTGCATTTTGTTAAGACCGGAAAGTTAAGTAGTGAACTGGGGAAAGTCTTTACAGATCTGTTTGATAAGAGACATGCCAGTGATTATGACGATTTTATATCTATAACCAAAGAGGATGTTGAAGATTTTCTTCCCTCTGTGCAAGAATTTGTAAACAGAGCAGAAGAATTATTATGCAAATAACAGAAATTCCTGTTTAAGTACAAGTCCTTTGAAATACAAAACACTGGTACGATTATGGATTCCGATTCTACGATCCGGCAATCGGCCGGTTCCCGAGCCTGGATCCAAAAGCGGATGAGTTTGAAAATCTTTCGCCTTACAATTATGCGAGTAATAATCCTGTGACTTGTATTGATTTATGGGGATTACAGGGAATACCAGCTAAAATTCTACAGGATAGAAATCAGACCCCAGCTGGATATACAACAGCTTTGTCTACCACATTCTTACCTTCTCGGGACCCCAAAACTGTACAACCGCAGCAGGATAGACTATACCAAACTGGGCCAGTTGCTTCATTCGAAATGTGGATTGATAAACCTTCTAATAGTTTAGGCGAAACAGCAGGAAAGATTGGTTTAAGCATAGCTTATGATTTTGTAAATTCTCCAGTATCATTAATTACCGGAAAATCTATCGGAGGTCACGGATTAAATTCAAATGAAAAAATGGAGGCCCTCATTGATGTCGGACCTGGATTGTTATCATTTGGTTTATCGAAGACAGGGGCTGTGGTTAAAACAACAGAAAAGAGTTTGAAAGGATTTAATGATTTTGTCAAGAAATTTCCTGAAGCAAAGGTAACAGAAGGGTTGCCAAAAGGAACGAAATGGCAGGAAAGAGCAGGAGACCTTTACCAAACTAATAAAGTCATTCAAAAAGGAGTAAACGACAGTAAGGCTGCAATTAGAGCTGAAGGACTTACAAAAGCGGTTGACGATGAATTAGAGAAAGATAAAAATAGATAGACCATGATTCAGATTGCGGAATTAGTTGGAGCTACAATTCGATGGTTTTTTAAAAGGTGTAGAACATCTCTTAGAGATGAGATTAATGGGAACTTTGAATCTAGTTGGGGGAAATCTTATGAGTTTGAAAATTATCTGATAGGAGTTTTATTTGCTATTGTTGTTATTGGAATAGTCATTGTATTTTTCTTTACGTAGAAAAGATGGCCTGATTTTCTAAGCCCTCCAAATCGGGAGGCTTTTTTATTTTTCCGTTTCACAATAAACCTATTGTTATAATCGAATTTTCAGCTATAATTACTGCACAAATTTTTGCTGCAAATCCGTTTTAAGCAGGAATGCTTCCAGCAGTTCTTTCACCACCGTTTTACTTCTATTATCCATCTTAGCTACCCTTTGGAACTGGCTTAACAGTTCCTTATCGGAAATACTTTCCAACGCCCGGTCGTCCATGGAACCATCCATCAGGTAATTAGAAGGAACATCTAATTCATTGTCCAGTTTGGTCATAAAGCTGTAAATGGAAAATTCTCATTTCCTCTGATCCGAAGTTGAAATCAACCATTTTTTAGTGAGTTGATTTTCAGTCAGGTCATTTCAAATTCAGTTTAGATAGACCAAATTAAAATCATGAAATTTAGTATATTTGTGAATATGGAAGACAAGAGTCTCAATATTAGCGCAATTGTTGAACACTGGGAAGAATCTTCAGATAATGATTACCAGACAATGTTGAACCTGTTTGGTTCATCAGATTATAATTGGGCTTTATTTTTAGGACATTTAGTTATTGAAAAGCTCTTGAAAGCCATTTATGTTAAGAAATTTAAGAAGCATGCTAATTTTGGGCATGATCTGTTGAGACTTGCCTCAAAAATGGACCTGGTTTTATCAGAAGAGCAATCAGAATGGTTCGACCGGCTAACAACTTTCAATATAAATACCCGCTATGACTCATACAAGGATGAGTTTAAAGAATTGTGCACAAGTGAATTTGCAGAAGAATGGAAAATTAAAATAGAAAAACTCAGGGAATGGTTAAAAGCACAGCTTTAAATATCGCTAAAAGATATCTCAAACAATTACCTAGTGAGATTGAGGTGAAGAAGGCTTTCCTTTTTGGCTCCTATGCAAAAGGAAGCAATTCATCAGATAGTGACATTGACATTGCAATCGTTTATGGAAGCAAGAAAGATTTCTTTGAAGTCCAGATGCAATTGCTTCGTTTACGAAGGAAAATAGATCTGCGTATAGAACCTCATCCTATCAGAGAAAAAGATTTTTCTGCTTTAAATCCATTTGCTGATGAAATTATGCAATACGGAATTGAACTAGTATGATTATGGTTTCAGATTTTACGATCCGGCAATTGGCCGGTTCCCGAGCCTTGATCCAAAAGCAGATGAGTTTGAGAACCTGTCACCATATAATTATGCAAGTAATAATCCGATAACTTGTATTGATTTGTGGGGTCTACAAGGAGTGCATGCTGGAAAACCTTATGATGAAGATTTAAATTTCCAACAAATCACCACCGCTCAACAATCAACCTATATTCCTTCGAAGAATAATGTTTCTATTTCCAAAATAGATCAAAACAATTCTGATAAGAATGTTAGTACTAAAATAGAACCAATGCCAGAATTAAAACAAGGTAATCCAAAGGGTTTAAACAGTGATATAGCTTTTAAGGTTGGATCAGCATTTTGAAGAGGTGATGGATACTATTGCCATAAACCCCCTTTTATACCCGTTATAAGAAAAGAAAACGAATCTAAGACGTTGTCTCATTAGTCCTCAAACAACACTTTATTACCGGTTTAATGGCGAACACATTGAATTTGCCAGTTTCAGAGGAAACCGTCTTGATCCGAAAACTCTTAACCTATAGGCTTCATCCTCCCCGCCTCCAACCCCTCTGCAGCGGTACATAATGAGCGTAAATATGAATCTTCAATCAAAAAATTAGAGCTGGTTCAGCTTATACTCAATACCAAAAAACCCTCTATCCTTGCCAGAGTTGAAGCTGTTCTAAAAGGAAAAGCTGTTGATTGGTGGCATGAAATAAGCCCGGAGGAACGGGAAGCCATTGAAAAGGGCCTATCAGAGGCTGTTAAAGGAGAATTTATACCTCACAGAAGTCATGAAAGAAGTACGGGCTAAAGACAATAAGAAACGCTAAACAGCTGGTTATTTTGAGCGTGAACAAAGGAAAAGACAGGTGCTTTCATAGATGTCAACAATCAGTATATCAAATAAACATTACTGAATGCCAAGAGTATTCAACCTTGTTTCCAATAAGGTCTGGTATTTATCCTTCATTTCCTGTGAGAGAAAACTGGTATTAATTAACTCTTCCCATGTAGGAACTGACAATGAAATTGTTTCCAGGACATTGTCAATGCTCTTATCTGTAAGTTCACATTTCTCTTTTCCGAAGTAGTTAATTAGTTGATTCCGTGTTAATTTCGTTTTCTTTCCTTGCAATGGCAACGCTATTTCTTCATCTTGCTTCTTATATTCTATGGTTGAATTTACTAAATCATAACACGGGGATAGGGAACTTTTGCCTTCTTGTGTAATTATCGAAATATTCTTTAGATGCATATCTTCATTACCAATCAGGTAGTTGAAAATTGTCAGTTTAAAAAGTTTTATTTTTTCAATTGCCGGGAAAGTACAATATGAATCAATAAGCTTTACAACTTTTTCCATACTATGGTCATACTTTGTATCCCTATTTAAGCCTGCTAATTGTGCGAAATCTTCGACAGGAATCTTGTCAATATGTCCCTTTCTATCAAACCTTTTAATAAAATATGTCAACGAGTTATCTTTCGACCATAATAATCCATGTTGCGGAATCTCCATACCTATCTCACTTGCAAGCCTCATAGTCAGGTCTTCATTTTCAGGCATCTCTGGAAAAATACTATGTTGCGGTTTAAGGATATATTTTCCGCCTTTGTCAACAATCTCAAATTTTTCTTTCTTGAAGTTCAATACTGCACTAAGTTTTGGCTGCACCCCTTGAATAGACATGTTAGTGGCACGATTATATGCTTCCTCACGCTGTTCATCAGCCGTATATTCAAGGTCTTTTAAGGTTTTCAAACCTGGTGACAATAGTTTAAGACCCTTGTCGCTATACCGACTATTTCCACAAGATATATAAGCAATCGGGCATTTATTCATTCCATTATTTCTTTTACTGTTACTGCTCCAACAGTGTCCCCACCAATTGCTATTAGTTGCGAGAAATAATCACTCCTGTCAATTTTTTTAATTTTCAACAAACCTTCCAGTTGGACCCCTTCAGGAAGAAGCCCATCAAAGAATGGAGGAAAATTATTGAATTTATATACCTTTTGGTTTGTCGGCATTGTAAGAGATACCTCAAGACCTTTATACTCTTCAAGATATTCAAACACATACTCTTTCCCCTGGACTAATTCGGTTAGAATTCCAGCCTCAATCCCTTTAACATATACCCTAGCTTTTCTCATTTCTTGTATTATGCATCGTATCCATCAGAGGACTTGTTAATAGTATTCTAATGTTTAATACTTTCAGGATTTTTCTTAACGTATCCAACTGGACTGATTCTTTTCCATGCTCAATATCATAAATTACAGTCTTACCAACTCCTGCCATTTCAGATAACTGGACACGACTTAATCTGGCTGCCTTTCTATGCGTCTTGATTATATCTGCGATATCCTGCGGTTGCATTTTATTTTCCTTTATAGCGGTAAAAATAGTACTTTTTCTTTGATCTAACAAGAAATTAACGATTATTTACCGCTGTAAAGGTAATATATGATGTTTTTCTCATGATTTAAATGATAATTAATCATATTTACTGCTATAGAAGTAAATTACTATGCAGAAATAGTATTAAAAAGGTAATTTGTGTAATTTCCTTCACTTCCTAAACAAACCGTCCATGCAAATAAGCAGCATCAGTTGTACGGCATCCGGAACCACTTATAAACCGTGTTCATCCAACATACTACTCCATAGATTATTTATTAAAACATTGATTGTGAATGGAAAACATGAAATGACGCATGAATGACGTATCAAATACAATCATTAAATTTGAATAATTTTCAAGTTAAATATAATCTTGTCTCGAATTTAAATGAATTATGAAACAACCAGATTTAGGTAAAAAAATTTCAGAGTTAAGACGTGCAAAAGGATTAACTCAAGGTGAGCTTGCTGAAAAATGCAATATCGGTTTGAGAACTATTCAGAGAATAGAATCAGCAGAAGTGACACCAAGGAGTTATACCGTAAAATTAATTTTTGCAACCCTGGATTATGAGATTTATAGTTCATTTGGAAAACTTTCATATAAGCTTGATAGAATGGCTTATAGATTGAAAATATGGCTCGGGCAATTTTATAAATATGTTTTAGATTTATTTAACTTGAAAGCAAACACAATGAGAAAAATTACAACATTAACAGCAGTATTTTTACTGATAGCGATAGGACTTTTCTTTCTGACAACAGAAAGTAAAGCTCAATCAAAGAGCCAGGTAAGAGAAATTATCGAAAAATTAAACAATGATTTACTGGTTAATTTCAATAATGGTGAAATTGACTTGATGCTTACAGCGTATAGAGAAGATGCTTGTTTATTACCCGAAAATTGTTGCGGAATACCATGCATTAAACGACATTGGAGTATTGAACTTGCAAAGGGATATAAATTTGTTGAATTAAAAACATTATCATTGAGTGTAAGTGATACTATTGCCGTTGAAAAGGGAAGATTTAAAATAGCATGGCCATCGGGACCAGAAATGAAGGGTATGTATTTAACTGAATGGCGATACGCTGATCATCAATGGAAAATGGTAAATGACGTTGGCGGCATTCAGACCGTCAATGCAGAACCTGAGAAAAAATAATGGCCAGCACATATCGGGTAGGCGGCTGATTCCGACAAATCGGGATCGGTCATCTTAACCTTTTAAAAAAACCGGGTTCCCACAGACAAATTGCTGTGGAAACCCGGTGGTACTTTCCGCAGCAGTTACCCTGCGGATTGATCTTCATCACTCTATTTCACAAAATGCTTTACTGCACTCCCCTTTTCTCCTTCAAGGATAAGCAGGTAATTGCCTTTTGCAAGATTTGAAGTTTGGATCTCAAATGTAGTCCCTGTGAATTTCCCGTTCTGCAAAACCGCACCATTGGATGAGACCAGTGTATAACGAACAAAGAGATTTTCCGGAACCGTCACAGTAAGATGATCCGCAACAGGATTAGGATAAACCCGGATATCGTCAGCATTTATTCCTGCTATAGCATCCGGAAAGGTAACCGTTACACCAAAACTTATTTCGGTGGTATTAAGCCCCTCTGGTCCGTTATCTACAATGGTAACGGTTATTGTAGCCGTTCCTAAGGCCAAAGGAGTTAATTTTACCGTTTCCTGGCTCAGTGAGGTAATCAACGACCCTGTAACAGTTTCGTCAGAGGATTCTGCCGTGATACTGACAATATCATCATTATCACCTCCGGAAGTAACACCTTTTAATGAAATAGTTGCCTCTTTTCCCGTAACAAGTGTTGTATCGTTCTGTTGATCAACCGTTGGCGGATGATGAGCGAAAACTGTGACGATGAACTCTGAGGTACTGGTGTTCTTACCTTCCGGGCCATTATCTGTAACGGTAATTTCAATTGTTGCCGTTCCTTCAAGATCGGGAGTAAAGGATACGGAACCCGCCGAAGAAGGTGATGCATAAGAAACCGCAAGATTTCCAACCACGCCATCAGGAACAGAAGTTTTAACAGCAGCAGAAACTTCAAGGGTTTGTCCACCCTCACCGCCATCTGTGATCCCTGTAAGATCAACCGTTTTTGTTCCTGAATCCATTTCATAGGAATGATCACCTGTAACCGCATCAATATGAGGAACAACATAATCTTTCACCTGGATAGTGAATTTCGTGTTCGTGGTCATTCCGTTAGCCGTTACCTGGATGGTCACCTCTGTAGAACCTGCTTTTGCCGGTGTGTACATAAAGGTACCACTGGTTGCAGGTGAAACGTAGGAAATACTTACATCGCTTATGATGGTATTATCAGAAAGGGAATACGTCACTTCGATCGGATTCTCATTTACAAGGTTACCGTCAGAAATACCTGTCAGGTTGACCACCTGCTGGCCCGCGTCAATCATCAGCGCTGCATTTGAAAGCCCGTCAATTTCAGGAATGGTGAAACTACCCGATACCAGGGTCACAATAGATCTTGCACCGATGAGCAGTTTATCACCCTTGTTATAGTCAGCATCCCTGAATGCATCCACATTTTCAGAGCACCTGTAAAGTTCATAGGTTCCCGGCAGGTTCGTCTGATCAATAGAGATAGTCAGCGGATCATTCCCTTTGTTTAACAGAACCATCACAATATTATTGGCATGGTTGGCATCATTCTTCCACGTCGTGATCAGGATATCGTTGTTCCCTGAAGCACTGGTAAGTCTTACAGCACCGGGTTTAATATGTCTGAACATACTCTGGGCCCAGTATTTCTGAGTAGGTTTGCCATGGTCGATACAAACGCCATCCCATGCCCATTCTGTCCATAGACCGACATTGCCCGATTCAAAAGCAGTGACGATGTTTCCTGCGTTCACAAAATCATCGTTCCATCCACCACTAGGAGGACCGGTTTCTGTCATCCATAATTCCCGGGTTTTTCCATTCGCATTAACTGCTGCAAATGTATTGGTCCAGTCTGCTGACCCTGGAGTTACTCCGGGAGCGACACCATCACTTCCGTAACCATGTACGGCAAAAATATCACTGTATTTTTTAGCATCCGGATTTGTATCAATGGCATCAAGGAAGGACTGGTTCGAATAGATGGGACCGTCGCCCATTCTCGCGCCAACCTGTTCTGCCATATAAAGTTTCGTTGTGATACCTTCATCCTCGAAGCGCTTGCCGACTTTTGCAATCATCTCGGCAAAATGCGTCGGACTGAGTATGGCTGATGCATAAGGTTCACAGAATGCAGGTTCGTTCTGGAGTCCTATTGCAGTCAAATCCACATCAGCTTCCTGCTTAAACAGTTTTACTGCTGCAACAGCATCTTCAGCATATTCATCATACATTTCAAGCATAACCTTATTGTCGCTGTATTCCCACTGTGATGCAGCTGGCTGCTGGAAATTTGTACTTAAGTTTTCCTTCATCCATGCCGGTGGCGACCAGTAAGTAAGAATAAAGGTTTCTACACCATTAGCTTTCAAACCCTTGATTTCATTCCAGTTATAAGCACCCTTATTCAATTTTGACATATCCAGGACATTCGGATCGTCATTGTCGTTCATTGGTTCAATCTGGTTATCATCTCCAACCATTATCCTGACTGCAGTAGCTCCAAACCCATAGGTTGTATAAAGGTCAAGTAATGAGATCCCCGGTGTCATACCTCCAAGACCCCGGTAGATCTGGTGTGTTTCAGATAAATCTACGGTTGCACTTCCTGCTGCAGCAGCATTTTTATCAACAACGGAAACTGGTATGTTAATCTCTTTTGAGACAGGAAGTTTACCATTAATTTCATCTCCCGAAACCGTTACCACAAGTATATCCTCACCAACCGCTGAGGGGGTATACGTGATTGTTGCCTCGCCATTGATGACGCTGCTCACACTCAGATCCGTCACGACTCCATTTCCTGTCACACCAGCGCTCACCACATTATCCTTTGTCCGGCTCAGACCTTTGAGATTGATCGTTCTGGGATTGGCATCCTTGAAACATGTTTGCGGACCCACCGGATCAATAGTGCAATAGTAGGTTGGAGTAATTCCCGACTGGTCACCAATGCGGACATCCTTAAACATTACAGTACCGTTCCAGGTGGTGAATGGCCATCCGAATGTGGGATGATAATTGAAGAGGACCTTCTGTATCCTCTTTGCATTTACCAGCTCTCCTTTCCCATTCAGCATGCCTCCCGGGTTACTGAAATCAAAGTCACATTTTGTCCAGGTATTCGCCGGGATATCAAACTCCAGTTCAGAATTCTCATTATTACGAATGGAATCGTCCCAGAAATACAGATGAAATTTGATAGCCTGGTCACATTTTACCCACATAGATAATAATGGAAAATCCGTCAGATCCATATCAGGAGTATAATACCATGATCCACTCCATGTAGATTTTCCGTTACAAACGATTTTAAATACATCCTCGGGACCATCCGTATCATGCGTTACTACCTGGGTTGAACCCAATCCCTCCACGTACCAGTAATCACGCACACCTGGCTGAGCTGCACCGAAAGCATTGGGTGGATCATTTTCGAAGGGTATGATATAGCCATTCAATGGCGGATCATAGGTTTCTATATTAAATGTTTTTACAATGGACTGATTCCCATTATTACCGGCAACGCCTCCATCATCTGTAAGGGTAACTGTAATGGTAACAATACCTGATTTACCAACCAACGGAGTGATTTTCAAAGCCCCGGTTGACCCCGAGGTGTACTCCACAACCGGATCAGGAATAATGGTCGGATCTGAACTTGTTGCAGTAATTGTGACTGCCTGGGTGCCATTGTCACCGTCAGTAATTCCTGTAAGAGGAATGATTTGCTCTCCATCAGTATTCAGGAATTCGTTATTTGGAATATTCTGAAGGCCAGGTTTATTGTTCCAGCTGCCCAGTACTTCAACATCGAAGGTTGTCTGGAACTGGTTGTCGGTTGGCTGTTGATCATCAAGCGTCAGCGTAATGGTAGCCGTTCCTGTACCCACAGGTGTGAACTCCATGGTGGCGTAGCTGCTACCAACTTCATGTTTGATGGTGAAATTATCTTCAATGACCAAAAGGTTGTTGCTGGAGGCAGAAATGAGTACGGCTTGTTCAACCGAACCGTTACCATCGGTGATCCCGGAAAGGGAAACCGTCGATTTATTTCCTACCGAAGCCTGCATATCTGCCACTGCATTAACCGTCGGTGCTTTATTCCCTTCCACATCGAGTTTGAAAGTTGTGCCATAATTGGTATATCCGGCTGTTCCTGTGGCGTTAAGAGTTACTATAGCTGAAGAATTAGCCCCAGCTTTGCAATCAAAATTCATCCAGGATGTACCGGTTGATGAGATTGCGTCAAAACTTACATTTTCCACAAGAGCGTCAGCGCCGGTTAAACTAAGGCTGGCGGCATTCTTTATCCCCCGGATAAAAACCTTGTGACCGGTTGTTCCCTGGAAAAATACCATGTCGCTGAGACCGCCCACATTGCTGTATTTCACAGCCTGTGAACCAAGGCTAACCTCGTCGAAATAAACATTACCATTCCATGTAAGTGCTCCGCCGTTAAATGCGAACAGGATTCCGTTTACGGCATTCAATACATTGCTGTTTACATCAAGTCCTGTAAAATCATAGCAAATGGTCTGGTAATCCGTTGTAGCCATCACCGGAATAGTGATCAACACATTGCCTAAATCAGAAAGCAGGTAGGCTGTTAACTGCACTGGATTATCAGTCTTTATCTTCAGGTTTAGGACTGGTTGTGTACGAACATCACTTAAGGGGATATTCACGCCAAAACCGGCCCACATGGCACTTTTGTGGGCACCTACCCTGAGCGCACCATCACTCTGAGTCAGGGAATAGTGCGTATTGCCATACCAACCACTATTAATAGGGTCGGTATTAAAATCGTCTTTAAAGCCGTCCTGTGCAGACAAGCCAAAACTTAGCAGGAATAATCCTGCTGCAAGTAAAAATATTTTCATAGTTAGTTTGGGATTGATTAGTCAGCTAAAAGTATAAAAATCTTCTAACTGTGCGTCACCATTCATCAAAAAAATTACCATCTGAAAATCAGGTATTTAAAAGGATGTTCGGGGTGATTACCTATTTTGGGACTCAAACACATGGTCAATCACTGGTGTCCGGTTAGTAATACAAATAATATCCTCTCCATTCTCCTTTCTAATTGTATTCCAGAGCAGGGAAAGGTAATTTAACAAATGTCAGAATAATAATTAACAATTCAAGAATAGAAAAATACGGATTCCCAATAGATTCATCTGGTGACTTTAATGAAATTAATCCAAGAATTAATGTAAAAAGATTTATTATTATGAGTGAGGAGACTGTCCAGGTAACGATTCTACCTATGAAAGCATTTTGATTAGAAAACAAAGATGAAGAGACACTACTTTTAGATAAACTGTCGCTGTTTTTTATGTTCAGTTTTGTTCCCATAATGTCTATTAAATTTCTATTTAGTTATTTATATAAAATCTGCCCGGATGTGGGCTGACGATTCGATTTAGTCTTTTTTGTCACTCCCACTGCAGTATCTAAAATAAAGATACACTTCAAAGATGAAACATGCAATAATTCGCATTGGGTTGCAATGACATTTAGACGCTGTGTGTGCTACTGCTCATGCATGGCATGGATAATACAGATCCTGCGGCTCCACTGTTCCGGTCCGAAAATACTCCAGATTGACTTTATAAATTTCAGAGATTTTCCTGCCATTCGGTCGGATATTAACCCACTTATGAGTGCTCCTTCGCTCCTGGCCAGGTTCGCTCCGAATTTTGTATATTTGATGAAATGAAGTTGATGGATGTTTCGGGAATGGTCTCCCTTAACGGATGCCGAAAACAAGGATGAAATTTATTCGAAATGAATATAAACTTAAACAGTATTGTTTTATAAATCATACCAATGAAGTCATTTATATCTGTTTTTTTATTGGTGATATGTGTGTCAGTGCTGAATGCTCAAAGTTGGAAACTTTCACCTGAAAACATTAACAGGGCTATAAAAGATTCTGCTGTCAGCATAAATGCAGATCCGTTCAGACCAGCGTTTCACCTTACTCCTCCTGCCGGATGTATGGGCGATCCTAATGGTGGCGTTTACTATGATGGATGGTATCATATTTTTTACGGATTGCAACCTTTCAGCAATCATCCCGGTGCATGGTATTGGGACCATTTCCGAAGCAAAGACTTATTGCGCTGGGAGCATATGAAAACTGGTCTGACACCAGCATTTGAGCTGGGTCTGAATGCGATCGGTTCGGGGTCGACCATTATAACGAAAGATGGAAAAAAGCTTGCATTTTATTCCGGAGGCAGCGATGACGGAGAAATGAAATTCTGGAGAGCTGAATTTACCAATAAGCAACTTTCAGAATGGGACCACAAGGGAAAAAACCCCGTATTAACCCTTGAGCATCCGGGGTTGCCTCCATTTGACGGATTTTGGCGTGATCCGTATGTATTTAGCGCTCAAGGCAGAACATTCCTGATCGCCTGCGCTGATCTTTTTGATGAGAATTATGTGCCGGTGCCCATATTTGAGGCAAAAAACAGCGAATTAACGGAATGGGAATACAAGGGTATACTTTTTACAGTTCCCAAACATAAATACAGAAATCTTGAAGTACCTGAATTAAAACCAATCGGTGATAAATGGGTATTTATGGCTTCAACAGATGCCCCGGTTGACCGGGTAAATTATTTCTTAGGCGAATTCGACCTTGCAAACCTGACTTTTACTATCGAATCAGAAGGAATTATTGATTATAGCGGGCATTATTATGCCCAGGAATCAATTGTTGATCATGAAGGAAATTTGTACCAGATGGCATGGATACCCGGATGGGACAGAGAATGGTTACCTTATTACATGAACGAACCGATAAAAAACAGTAATCGCATATGGAATGGCAGCTTTGCAATTCCCCGAAAATTAAGCCTGACAGATGGACGCATCCTTCAATCACCCATAGAGGCAATAAAAGAATTGCGAACAGAACACTTTATACTAGGCGATTTAGAACTTCCTGTGTCGAATTCCATAACGGCAACGGATGTCATGGAAGATTTCACGGGTGACCAGATGGAAATTATTGTGAAGTTTAACCTGTACAACGCCTCGTTTTGTGGAATAAATGTTCTTTCTGATAAAGAAGGAAAGCCCGGATTAGCCATTGTTTGGAGTGGTGATATACTAAATGTGGATGGCATAGAAGTTCCTATAGAAGAATGGAAACAAGGAGACACCATTGATTTGCATATATTTATTGATAAAAAAATAGTTGAAGTATACGTTAACGGCGGGAAATATTGTATATCCCGCCAGGTCAGGGAGGAAAATGTTAAAGGCAAATATATTGCACTCACTTCCCTGGGTGGGACCGCAAAGCTTGTGTCGTTGGAGGCATGGAAGTTAAGTTCAATACATTATTGAACCATCCAATATTCAAATTTCAATAATTTACCTGACGGCATGAATCTGGAAAGCACATGATCATATCCGTCCAATTTGGAAGGATAGTTTCAATTAAAGGATCGACAAAGGAAATATAAATTCAATAATCGAATATACACAGACGTTGGCGGTCTTTATAACGGACGACCCAACGAAAACAGAAACTTGAATTTTTAGAACCAATAGATTGACAAATCTTAACGAAAGAGAACGAAGTATGAGAAAACTAATTGCAGCAATCAATATGACAATGGACGGGTTTTGCGACCATACAGTTATACTACCTGATGAGGAAATACATCAACATTATACAGAACTACTAGGCCAGGGAGGCGTAATTCTATATGGCAGAACAACGTACCAACTTATGGAGTTTTGGCGAACATTTTTAGAAACCCCATCAGAAGAAAAATCAATGAATGACTTTGCTATGGCTATTGACAAAATTCCAAAAATTGTTTTTTCTCATACGCTGAATAATGTTGAATGGAAAAGTGCAACAGTAGCAAAGCGTGATTTAAAAGAAGAAGTTTTAGAACTCAAACAAAAATCAGGTAAAGATATTTTTGTTGGTAGCCGCAGTTTAATTATCCAGTTAATGAAACTTAATTTGATTGACGAATTTCAACTTTGTATCCATCCAGTTATTGCAGGAAATGGTTTACCATTATTTGAAGATATAAACGACAGGACTATTTTCAAACTCTTAAAGACTAAAACCTTTAGAGGTGGTGCAGTAACTCTTTACTATGAACCAACAAAAAAATAATACCGAACCACCAATAATGACAACTAGTGATAATGAAGTATTCTATTTGCAATCAAAAACAGGATCTGCTAATGGAGTGAATAGAATGTATGATTATGAAGGCGAGGATATTGGGATAAGAAAGATTAGAGTTATAGATATTGTTGATGTAAAATACGAATTGAAATAATGCAAAGACATGTGCCAGAATGGGATTAAACGAGACCCAATTATTAGTTCCTTCTGCAATATAATCCTTACTCTTTTTTTTATTTTATTCTTGCTTAATTCCAATGCGACCATTGCATTATCATAATTTGTTTTATTGCTTTAAATTTAAAAGGAGAAGATGATTCCGGATCATTCGTCAAATTTCTCTGTGTTTCGTTTATTTTCTTTTTCTTGTTTTCAATTTTATTTATAACCTTTTCCAGAGACAGGTTTAATTTCTGCCTGGCATCTTTCACATCCTTTTTAGCAATCTTAAATCTGCCCTTTGCCTCATTCATTAAGTTCATCTTCTAATTGTTTACAATTAGATAAATCTGTACTATTGGCAAAACCTACTATGCTTAAGTATTTTAAAATATTTTCTTTCATGACTATATCGTTAGGTTATAAATATTTATCCGGATTTCCCACATTCTTTTAAAAGCACATTGCAGTGTGCCCCCAAAGACACCACACCGGCGAACCGTCGGCTGCAATGTCAATCCCCGGGAATGGATAAATGATGTGCTGTCCAGGCTGTCATTAAGCGGAATTTGGACCGGATGGCAATGTAAACAAAAACTTACTTCCTTTTCCAACCTCACTTTCTATCCAGATTTTACCCTGGTGCTTATTCACAAATTCTTTGCAGAGTAATAATCCCAGACCTGTTCCTGCTTCTCCTGACGTGCCTTTGGTGGAAAGAAATTCAGAATTATTAAAAAGTTTCTTTAAATCTAAGGGTGCTATACCAATTCCATCGTCGGAAACCGAAATTGTTACTTTTCCGGTGTTTTCCTCTGCATTAATAGTAATTACACCACCATTATTTGTAAATTTTATTGCATTAGAAACTAGATTCCTGAGAACTGTTTTTAGCATATCTATATCAACAAAAATGTTTAGATCGTCTGAAGCAGAATACCGTATTGTGATGTTTTTTGCATCGGCATTTGGATTAAGTGTTTCAATAATATCCAGATAAATATCTCTAAATCCGGAAATTTTCGGATTGAAAGAAATTTTGTCTTGCTGTGTTCTTGCCCACATCAGGATGTCTTCCAGTAATTTATTCGTTTTTTGAACTGTTGAATTAATTTGTTTAGCACGGATTTCGATTTCGTCTATATCGACTTTCCGTAAGTCTTCCATCAATATTTCTGATAAACCAAGAAGATTATTAAGAGGATTTTTTAAATCGTGTCCGAGAATTGCTATAAAACGATCTTTGTCGGCATTTAACTCAATCAATTTCTTTTCACGTTCTTCAAGTTTCAGCTCTGTCATCTTCATGGTGTTGATGTCAAGCATGATTCCCTTCAATTTGACAATCTTGCCATCCTGAAAAATGGGAATAATTTTGGAGTAAAACCATTTATCTTTTTTATCAGGAAAAGTAAATCGAGCTTCAGTCGTTGCTGCAGATCCGGTTAAAAATATAGTATTAAATGTTTCTTCAATCAGATGCAAATCATCCGGATGCGCGCGGGAATTGACGTATTCCATAGAAGGCACAATTTCATAGGGCTTTAAACCGAAAACAACATAACAATTCTCAGACCATTTAGCCTCATTGGTGATCAAATCGAGGTCCCAGCTCCCCATACTTGCTATTTCCTGAGCTTGCTTTAATGAAGATTCACTCTCTTTAAAATCTTTCTCGCGCTGCTTTCGATTTGTAATATCCCTGCAACTTGCATATACCATACCATCCGGAAGTGAAATAGCGTTTAAGTCTACTGAAATGTAATCCCCGTCCTGGTTTATAAGTTCAATATCTTCGAAAGCTTTACCTTTGCTGACGACCTTTGTAAAAATCTTAATATATTCCTCTATGCGATTCGGGGGTGAAACGTCAGCGATGGTCATGTTCATCATCTCTTCAAATGAATAACCAAGCATAGTTGTTACTGACTTATTTGTATATATGTATTTACCTTGTTGATCAGCAATGAAAATGGCATCTGGAGAGTTCTCCAATATCAGTCGGGATTTTTCTTCGGATTTGTTTAATTCATTATTGGCTGCTAATATTGTTTTTGAAATAAATCTTGCAATTAGTATGCTCAAAATCAATAAAAAAGAAATGCCACCAATCAAAAGAACAGAACTTATCTTTTGTGATTTAATCGATTCCTGATATAAATTATTTGCCCTGTTTTGAGCATAATTCGTGATAAATTTTGCTTTCTTTTCAAGTAACTTAAATTGAAAATCCTCTTTATCTATTGCGATTCTTGTTGTCTCAACAATATCCCTGTTCTTCAACGTTTCAAGAACTTCATCTCTTGTAACTCTCCATTTGCGGTATGTCTTATAGAAATCTTCAATAATCTGTTTTTCTCCCAGAAATCTTTCAGTGACAATAGTAAAGCTATTATTGATTAAACTGTCATGATAATTTATTTGTATAATTGATTTGTTTAAGTTTTCTGAATTTTGTGCACTGAAAGCATCTTGCATTTCTTTCTTTATTGCATGAATATTTATATTTATATCTTTAACAGAATTACTTACAATGAAGGAATTCAAATAAATCAATTCTGTCTGTGAACTAATTTTATTTATATTGAATAATGAATAAACGCCAATAATAATACTAATTATTACTATTAGAGAAAATCCAATAATCAATCGAATGTTTAATTTTAGGTTTTTCACTTTTAATTAAAATAGCTTTTAACTAATTCGGTTAATAAGGCTTTATTAACTGGTTTTGTTATATAGCTGTTGCATCCCGCTTCTATTGCTTTCTCTTTGTCTCCGGAAAATGCAAAGGCTGTTTGTGCCACGATAATTACATCTTTGTTAAACTGACGGATTTGATGTGTCGCTTCATGACCATTCATCCCTGGCATTCTGATGTCCATTAAAATCAAATCAATGCCGGGATTCGTCCTGCAAGCCTCAACAGCTTCGAGCCCTGTTATCGCATGCAATACTTCGCAATTGATATTTTGTAATATTCGTGTAAGAAGTAAATGTGATATTTCATCATCCTCAACAATTAATACCTTGTGTTGCTGATCTTGTAATTCAAATTCGTTATCAGAATACGAGTTTTCGATAAGAGTTTTTTCTTCATGTACAAAATGGTATGGAATAGTAAAATAAAATGTTGAGCCCTTTCCTTCCTCACTTTCCATCCATAATTCCCCGCCAAGCATTTCTGTATAGGATTTCGCAATGGATAACCCCAGACCACTTCCTTCATACCCTCGTGTATGTGATTCACTTGCCTGCCTGAACCTTTCAAAAATCTGTTTTTTGTTTTTTTGTGATATGCCAATCCCAGTATCCTTTACGAAGAATTCAAGATATTCCCCCTTTTTTTCATACCCAAAATCAATGGAACCATCATAGGTAAACTTGATTGCATTTTTGACAAGCGAAGCCAGTATACCATAAACCTTTTCAGTGTCGGTTTTAACGATGGCTTCTTTTGATGACAGACCGTTTTTAAAAGAGAACTGTAATTCTTTAGTTTCGGCTTCCCGTTTGAAGAAATTAAAGACGAATTCAATTTTATCGTTAATATTTGTCTCATTAATTTCAATATTAACAAGTCCTGATTCAATTTTCGAAATATCAACAATATTGTTTATGGTATTGAGCATACGTGCGCCACTTATCTGTATGATTTGAAGATACTCCTGCTGGTCATCACTTGATAAATTTGGTTCTTTCAAGAGTTCGGAAAATCCAAGAATACCGTTCATAGGAGTACGTATTTCATGGCTCATATTAGTAAGAAAAGCGGTTTTAAGACGGTCGCTTTCTTCGGCTTTTTCTTTGGATGCCAATAAGTCCAATTCTATCTGCTTGCGTTCTGTAATGTCAGTATCTGATCCACGATAACCAATCAATATACCATTAGTATCCAGCAGTGGGAATCCACGAGTTTCAAGTATGACTCTATGTCCATCCTTATGTATATTCGGATTTTCAAATTTCCTGAAATCTTCTTTCTTTGAAAATCCTTCTAAGACAGCATTTTTAGTTGCCTCTTTTATCTCTGGAGCAAAGAAGTCATAGAAATGTTTTTTCCCAATGATTTCCTCTGAATTATACCCAAGCAATGACTCTGATATATGACTTACATAAGTATAAAGTCCCTGTGCATCAACTTCCCATATCCATTCTCCAGCACTTTCGGTGACCATCCTGAACCGTTCTTCACTTATTCTGAGAGCATTTTCAATTAATTTGCGCTCGGTAATATCTCGGATGTTGCATTGGTTTACTTTTCTATTTTCAACATGATAGACATTACTGATAAATTCAACATATATGATCTTCCCGTCTTTTTTTACCAGAGGCATATCATCAAAACGGATATACTCTTTGAGTTGTAATTCACGAAAAGCTTCTTTTGATGCAATAATGTTTGCGAAAGTGCCAATCTTCCACAATTCTTTTCCTACCATTTCATCCAAAGTCAGACCTGCCATATTCAAAATAAACGGATTAGCGTCTATTATTTCCCCGGTTAAGTCATTAAGAATAAGTATGCCATCTTTTGCAGATTCAAAAAGTCTGCGGTATCGCCTCTCTGAAGCTTTCAACTTTTCTTCCGACTCTTTTCGAATTGAAATATGATTTGTTAGTTTCCTATTTGTTATGATTAGCTCTGCTACAAGTTTCTTATTTTCTTTTGCCAGTATAAGTTGTTTATTCGCAATAACAAACTCCGCTGCTCGTTTTGCCTTCTCTATATTCGCAATAACTAACTCTGCAGAAAGTTTTGCTTTCTTTATATCTGCAATTATTAATTCTGCCGTTCGTTTTACTTTCCTGGTGTTTTGATAAACAAGTTCCTTGTTCGCAATGACTAATTCTGCTGCCAGTTTTGTTTTCACTACATTCGCAATAGTTAACTCTGCTGCCCGTTTTGCTTTCTTTATGTTAACTATAGTTAACTCAGCTGCCCATTTTGCTTTCTCTGCAACAGCAATGACTACTTCTGATGTTTGTTTTGCTTCCTTTTCTTGTAGGTATAAAAGTTTTTTTTTCGCAAGAATTAACCCTAGGGACTGTTTTGCTTTCCCTACACTAGCAATGACTAATTCTGCTTTCTGTTTTGTTTTTTCAGTGTTCGCAATTACCGTCTCTGCGGCACTTTTAGCTTTCTCCCTTCTTTGATAATTTAATTCTTTGTCAGCACTGATTAATTCATTTGCTGGTTTTTCTTTTTCTAAATTTGATATGATCAATACAGCCCTGTTTTTTGCTTTCTCAGCGTTAGCAATCACTAACTTTGCAGACTGTTCTGCCTTCTCAGCGTTAGCAACTACTAACTCTGCTGACTGTTCCGCTTTCTCCTCATTTGCAATGATTAATTCCGCGGCCAATCTTGCTTTCTCTTCCTTTGCAATGACTAACTCTGCTTCGCGTTCTTCTTTCTCTGCTTTAGCGATGACTAATTCATCCGTGCGGTCTCTTTTTTCTTCGTTAGCAATGATTAACTCTGCTTCGCGATCTGCTTTATCTGCATTAGCAATGACTAATTCATCCGCGCGGTCTTTCTTTTCTTCGTTAGCAATGACTAACTCTGCTTCGCGATCTGCTTTATCTGCATTAGCAATGACCAATTCATCCGCGCGGTCTTTCTTTTCTTCGTTAGCAATGACTAACTCTGCTTCGCGATCTGCTTTATCTGCATTAGCAATGACCAATTCATCAGCACGGTCTTTTTTTTCTTCGTTAGCAATGACTAGCTCTGCTTCTCGATCTGCTTTATCAGCTTTTGCAATGGCTAATTCATCCGCACGATCTTTTTTGTCATTGTTAGGAACGACTAATTCTGCTTCACGTTTTGTTTTCTCTTCATTTTGCGAGGTAAGCATTTTTTTTTTGAGTAACTCCTCTAATTTTGCCTTTGTACGCATTACCTGTCTGGATTAATAAATCTTTTGAAAATCAATTGTATTTGATTGTATATCTAAGGATTACAAATGTGAATAGATAACGTAGAACTAAAATTAATTAGATCTAAACTGAAAAGCATTACATAATTGTATAAATAAATTACATAATTCACATATTTTGTTTTGCCTACTTTCATAATTATGATTGATAATATTGGCATTGCTATAACTATAAAAAGTGACTCACTATCTATAAGGATATTTATAGTATGATTAAATTAACTCCCCCTATTTGTCCCTTTTTATCAGCTTATAAAATCTTTTGAGATTATTGGAGTGCTCAATGTAATCTTCCCCATAATAAGTCTAATACCAATCTTCCCTTTTTTTTTCGGGTAATGAGCAGCAAAATCAATAATTTTCACGGTTTTCTGCTATTTGATGCATCTTTTTCCTCAAAGGATTCCGCCGATTCGGTGTGGGGATCAACGGACCCATGAGAGATTAAATATTCGGCCATTTCTTGGTTAATGCCAGTTTCTTTCGGAGCACATCTATGGGGGTTTCCGGATTTAATTTGGGAAATCTATAGGGAAGTCTATAGGTTGGCAGTTTAAGTATGAACTTCATTTGGTCCCCAGGCGTTATTTTGTTATAGAACTCGTTACATTTCGCTCGCTTTTCAGAAGCCACATCTATTTTAAATGATTTACTTTCTCATCTTCTGAAGATTGCATGAACAAGACTTTTCGTTGGTAACGTTGAAAAATAGGTATTGCTTATGTTTTTATGTCTCATCTAAATCTAAATTACGAATGAAACACTTATTTCTAATTCTGACAACTCTTGCTCTTATCGCACTTGGTGGGTGTAATAGCAAGAAGAAAGAAGCTGAAGCAGCGGCCGCAGCGGCCACAGCAAAAGCCAATGCACTTGAAAATGCGAGAGCAGAATTCCTTTCCACTGTTGGCTCTTTTGACTATGATCTTTTTACCAATATCAAGGAAAATGCCGGTACAAACTTCGTGATGTACCAGCTTCCTGCCAAAACACGTATTGGAGTGGAATATGGCGAGTATACATTTGAGACAGAACTGCCCAAGGCGGTTGTTGTGAAAAAACTACCCGGAGCGAATGCCTTTTTCAAAGGAAATTACAAAATCACAAAATGGAAGCCTTTCCCCGACGGATACGGTGTTGAATACCATCCCTGGCCAGGAAAGGTTGTTTCTGTAGATCTGTTGCTCAGTTATCCTGATAACAAACTGGTTAAAGGTGGGATATATGATGGATGGCTACGTATTGAATCTATGGCTACATTGAAGGAATGGAAGGAGCCCGGAAAAAAAGTTGCGCTGTCCGGAATCTTGCCTTTGTATTACGTCAACGTTTATGAATATAAAGGTGAAACCAAAGGAGCACTGAAATCCAAGCATTTGCTGTTTCCCGATGGTGTGAGGTAAGATTGTATGTATAAATAAACCTGACAGGTTTTAAATTCAAGATCGCGAGCCATATTTATTTCATGGTCGTTACATTTATTTAAATTTGTTTCGGTTCGTCAGGAAAGTGTTTCGAAATGCCCAACGTTTCAAACACCAACCGAAAACACCAAGGCTGAATACGATTTGGGTGTAAAGCTTGTGCCTTTGACTTTGTAGACTATCTACCTAACGGACAAGCGAAAAAATACGTTCAATTATGACAGATTGTTAATACCTGGACGAATATATTTTGTTTTTTTCTCTCTCACTCAACAAGAAAACCCAACGTACATTGCACTAATTTGCAAATCGCACACAAAAAAATGACATTCGTTAAGTGTAATTAAAAAAAGCATCTATCTTTGTTCGTGAATTTACGAACAGGATGAGTTTGAAATCGGTTACAACAGATAAGCAAATAAGAACAGCACGGTACGCCAAGGCAATGGGACATCCTGTGCGGATGTATGTTTTGGAACTGCTCTCAAACCAAAGCTGTTGCTACAGCGGCGATTTGAGTGATGAATTGCCCATCGCAAAATCCACACTATCACAACATCTGAAAGAATTAAAAGATGCTTGTTTGATTCAGGGCGAAATTGAATCACCAAGAATTAAATATTGTATTAATAAAGAGAACTGGAAAGAAGCACAGCAGCTTTTTAAACAGTTTTTGGGAATCTAAAAAAATTTGAAAATGCTGTTCGTTGTTTTGCGAATAGCGAATTAGAAAGATAACCAACATGAATTTTGATACTTTACAACCTCCAAAAATGGAAATTAAAGTATTGGGCGCAGGATGTGCAAAATGCAAAGCCCCGGAGAAAGCAACGAAAGAAGCAATTGAAAAAACTGGGATAGATGCCAGTGTTACAAAAGTGGAAGATATTGTTGAAATTATCCAGTTAGGAGTTATGACAACTCCAATATTAATTATTGACGGAGAAATTGTAGTAAGAGGGAAAGTCCCAACAGTTGATGAAATCTCAAAATTATTAACCAAGTAATCAATCAAAAAATGAAAAAAATCATTAGCACTTTAAGTTTTGTCCTATTCGTGGGAGTAGTTTCCATTTCAGCCCAATGTTGCAACAGGGCGACAGCCGAAAATTCAACCAGTACAAAAGTAGCTTGTGTTGAAAATCAAAAATCAGGCGAAGTAAAAGCCTACTATTTTCATACAACCCGTCGTTGCGCAACATGTCAGGCAGTAGAAGCTGTTTCGATGGAAGCAATTAAAGAATATTATGGTGACAAAATCAGCTTTGAATCCATTAATATTGAAGAAGAAAACAGTACCGAGCTGGTAAAAAAATATAAAATCAGTGGACAAACACTAATCATCGTCAATGGGGATAAAAAGGTGGACTTAACCAACGATGCATTTCTAAATGCCCGCACCAATCCTGATAAATTGAAAAGCAAATTGAAAGCCACCATTGATTCACTGATGTAAGTATGGAGGTATTGCAAAATTTTCTGGAAACTTCACAATTTCCGATATTGACGGCTTTTATTCTGGGACTTATGACTGCCATAAGTCCCTGCCCCCTGGCAACCAACATTACAGCTATCGGCTTTATTAGCAAAGACATTGTTAGCCAGCGAAAAGTATTTATTAACGGATTAGTCTATACTTTAGGGCGTGCAATTTCATACACGGTATTAGGTTTGCTTTTCTTTTTTGGCGCTAGTCAATTTGAGTTTGCAGGGTTCTTTCAGAAGTGGGGAGAAAAACTTGTAGGTCCGCTTTTAATCATTATTGGTCTGTTTATGCTTGGAGTTTTAAAACTAAAAATCCCATTCATTGGTTCGCTAACCGGAAAAATGGAGAACAAACAGAATAGTGGATTTTGGGGCGTTCTTTTATTGGGTGTGGTATTTGCATTAGCATTTTGCCCTTACAGCGGAGTACTATATTTCGGAATGGTAATACCTATGACCATTAGCAATGCCCGCGGTCTGTATCTACCCCTGTTTTTCGCCATTGCAACAGGAATCCCCGTGATCATTTTCGCCTGGATTATTGCGTATAGCGTTGGGTCGATTGGCAATGTATACAATAAGCTGAAAGCCTTTGAACTTTGGTTCAGACGAGTAATTGCGGTATTATTTATTGTTGTTGGGGTTTATTATATATTCTCAATTTATTTCTAAAAAATTTGTATAAAACTAATTGAGAATAAAAAACAATAACACCCATCGCTAAAAAAATAGGACGCTGAGCGGTAGTGATATGTCGGTGTTGAATTTTAGCCACTGGCTGCCACAAAAGCGACGCACTTATAATGAAAAATAATACACAAACTATGAAAAAAACATGTCTGAGTATTACACTTTTAATTATCGGATTAAACATATCCTTTGGACAAGATGAGAAGGATTCTCTTTATACTAAAATTGGTCATTCGATTCAGATTGATTCAAAAATATTAAAACAGACCAAAAAAGTTTTAATACATCTTCCATTTTATTTTGACTCTAACAAAGAATATCCTTTAGTTGTACTGTCAGACTTCATGGCGTTTAAACCATTATCGAGCATTACTGAGATAATGGCATATAACAAGACAATTCCAAAGTGTATCGTTGTGTGTCCGGTAACAACAAATGTTCGGGTTGATTATTCCCCGATTATCAATGACACTTCTGAAACGATAAACGGAGGAAAAACAATGGCGTTTTTTGAAGAAGAATTAATGCCGTTTTTAGAATCAAAATATAAGATCTCAAAAAAAATTATTTGGGGCCAAAATTATTCCGGGATGTTTACAACATTCATTTTACTATCCAATCCTGGTTTGTTTGATGGGTATATTGCAGATATTCCACAGTTAAATTTTTTGAAAAAAGAAATTGAAAGCAAGGACTGTTTTAAAAATATTGGCGGTGATAACGTGTTTTATCAAATATCGTGGACAACATTAGAGGAAAAACAAAATGAAATGAAGATTTTTTTGAGCAAGCTGGAATCTGATGCCCCGGATAATCTTAAATGGAGGTATACGGAGGAAAGTGACTCAATATTGATTACGCAGATTTTGACTAATTATACATATGGACTAAGTGCATTTTTTAAAGAAGTAAATGAATAATTTTGAATTATCTTATATGCAACCCCTCCGGGGTTGAGTGAAAGAACGCCGCATCACCACGGACGTGACCGTGGCTACTATAATGGAACCCCTTCAGGGTTTGGCATTTTGTTGCTTACCTCCCTTGAACGTTCCCGACTTGTTAATGTGTTACCAAAATCCCCTACCCCCAAAGCAGTTCCATCATAGTCCATGATAATTACTGGAACTGTCGCACTGTAATAATGTGCTGATGGTATCCCGAATCCCCAACCCTGAAAGGGTTTCATTATATTTCACCAGATTTATCTGAACAGTAGCGCCCGTAGTAATGTGGTGACGTAATTCTGAATCCCCAACCCTGAAGGGGTTCCATTATAGTAGCCACGGTCACGTCCGTGGTAAACATGTAACGCTACACTGAACCCTGAAGGGGTTCCATAATTGTCCACGATATTTATCCGAACGATCGGACCGTGATGATGTAGCGCCCGCAGTAAGGTGATGACCGTATCCGCAATCCCCAACCCTGAAGGGGTTCCATTATAGTAGCCACGGTTACGTCCGTGGTTAACAAGCAACGTAACACTGAACCCTGAAGGGTTTCATTATAGTAGCCACGGTTACGTCCGTGGTTAACAGGTAACGTAACACTGAACCCTGAAGGGGTTCCATAATTGTCCACGATATTTATCGGAACGGTCAGACCGTGATAATGTAGCGCCCGCAGCAAGTGATGACCGTATCCGCAATCCCCAACCCTGAAAGGGTTCCATTATAGTAGCCACGGTTACGTCCGTGGTAAACATGCAACGTAACACTGAACCCTGAAGGGGTTCAATTCGTTAAAATCCCTGAAAAGGAAAATAACTTTTTTCCATAACCTACGCTGATTTTTTACACATAACGACATTAACAGTAAAAACCAAATTCATTTTCAAATAAAACTTTACTGTTATGTCAACTTACACACAGGATCTCCATCATGTTGTTTTCCGAGAGAAAAACCATGTTCCTTTTCTGACCAACGAAAATATGGAAGAAATTTTCCGGTATATTGCCGGGATTCTTAAAAACAAAAACTGTCATGTCTATGCCGTCGGCGGATTCAAAAATCATGTCCACATAATTTTTTCTCTACATCCGGTTGTTGCACTGGCATATCTTGTTAAAGACATTAAGAGCGGAATACATGGTATGATTGAAAGAAATAAATCCAAATATAGAGGATTCTCCGGCTGGCAGACAGGATACAGCAGTTTTACATATGATCCGTCAGCTAAAGATAATCTTGTGAAATATGTAAGGAACCAGGAACGTCATCATGCCAATATAAATTTTGAAGAGGAAATGGTGAGACTCCTTGAGGAACATAATATTCCGTACGAGAAAAAGTATTTGTTTAAATGAACTTTTATGCAACCCCTCCGGGGTTGAGTGTGGGGAGGCCACCTTACCACGGACGTGACCGTGGCTACTATAATGGAACCCCTTCAGGGTTTGGCATTTAGTTGCTTACCTCCCTTGAACGTTCATGACTTGTTAATGTGTTACCGAAATCCCTAACCCCCAAAGCAGTTCCATTATTGTCCATGATATTTATCCGAACGGTCAGACCGTGATAATGTGGCGCCCGCAGTAATGTGAGGACCGTATCCGCAATCCCCAACCCTGAAGGGGTTCCATTATAGTAGCCACGGTTACGTCTGTGGTAAACATGTAACGCTTACACTGAACCCTGAAGGGGTTTCATTATAGTAGCCACGGTTACGTCCGTGGTTAACAGGTAACGCTACACTCAACCCTGAAGGGGTTCCATTATAGTAGCCACGGTTACGTCCGTGGTAAACATGTAACGCTACACTGAACCCTGAAGGGGTTCCATAATTGTCCACGATATTTATCCGAACGATCGGACCGTGATAATGTAGCGCCCGTAGCAATGTGAGGACCGTATCCGCAATCCCCAACCCTGAAAGGGTTCCATTATAGTAGCCACGGTTACGTCCGTGGTAAACATGCAACGTAACACTGAACCCTGAAGGGGTTCAATTCGTTAAAATCCCTGAAAAGGAAAATAACTTTTTTCCATAACCTACGCTGATTTTTTAAACATAACGACATTAACAGTAAAAACCAAATTCATTTTCAAATAAAACTTTACTGTTATGTCAACTTACACACAGGATCTCCATCATGTTGTTTTCCGAGAGAAAAACCATGTTCCTTTTCTGACCAACGAAAATATGGAAGAAATTTTCCGGTATATTGCCGGGATTCTTAAAAACAAAAACTGTCATGTCTATGCCGTCGGCGGATTCAAAAATCATGTCCACATAATTTTTTCTCTACATCCGGTTGTTGCACTGGCATATCTTGTTAAAGACATTAAGAGCGGAATACATGGTATGATTGAAAGAAATAAAACCAAATATAGGGGATTTACCGGTTGGCAAACAGGGTATCGCAGTTTTACATATGATCCCTCGGCTAAAGATAATCTTGTAAAATATGTAAGGAACCAGGAACGTCATCATGCCAATATAAATTTTGAAGAGGAAATGGTGAGACTCCTTGAGGAACATAATATTCCGTACGAGAAAAAGTATTTGTTTAAATGAACTTTTATGCAACCCCTCCGGGGTTGAGTGTGGGGAGGCCACCTTACCACGGACGTGACCGTGGCTACTATAATTGAACCCTTTCAGGGTTTGGCATTATAGTTGCTTACTTTCATTAAACGTTCATGACTTGTTAATGTGTTACCGAAATCCCTAACCCCGAAGAGTTCCATAATTGTCCACGATATTTATCCGAACGATCGGACCGTGATAATGTGGCGCCCGCAGTAATGTGAGGACCGTATCCGGAATCCCCAACCCTGAAGGGGTTCCATTATAGTAGCCACGGTTACGTCCGTGGTAAACATGTAACGCTACACTGAACCCTGAAGGGGTTCCATAATTGTCCACGATATTTATTAGAACGATCGGACCGTGATAATGTAGCGCCCGTAGTAATGTGAGGACCGTATCCGCAATCCCCAACCCTGAAAGAGTTCCATTATAGTAGCCACGGTTACGTCCGTGGTAAACATGCAACGTAACACTGAACCCTGAAGGGGTTCAATTCGTTAAAATCCCTGAAAAGGAAAATAACTTTTTTCCATAACCTACGCTGATTTTTTACACATAACGACATTAACAGTAAAAACCAAATTCATTTTCAAATAAAACTTTACTGTTATGTCAACTTACACACAGGATCTCCATCATGTTGTTTTCCGAGAGAAAAACCATGTTCCTTTTCTGACCAACGAAAATATGGAAGAAATTTTCCGGTATATTGCCGGGATTCTTAAAAACAAAAACTGTCATGTCTATGCCGTCGGCGGATTCAAAAATCATGTCCACATAATTTTTTCTCTACATCCGGTTGTTGCACTGGCATATCTTGTTAAAGACATTAAGAGCGGAATACATGGTATGATTGAAAGAAATAAATCCAAATATAGAGGATTCTCCGGCTGGCAGACAGGATACAGCAGTTTTACATATGATCCGTCAGCTAAAGATAATCTTGTGAAATATGTAAGGAACCAGGAACGTCATCATGCCAATATAAATTTTGAAGAGGAATTGGTAAGACTCCTTGAGGAACATAATATTCCGTACGAGAAAAAGTATTTGTTTAAATGAACTTTTATGCAACCCCTCCGGGGTTGAGTGTGGGGAGGCCACCTTACCACGGACGTGACCGTGGCTACTATAATTGAACCCTTTCAGGGTTTGGCATTTAGTTGCTTACCAAGCTTGAACGTTCAAAACTTGATAATGTGTTACCGAAATCCCTAACCCCCGATGCATTTCCATAATTGTCCACGATATTTATCGGAACGGTCAGACCGTGATAATGTAGCGCCCGCAGCAATGTGAGGACCGTATCCGCAATCCCCAACCCTGGAAGGGTTTCATTATAGTAGCCACGGTCACGTCCGTGGTAAACATGCAACGTAACACTGAACCCTGAAGGGGTTTCATTATAGTAGCCACGGTTACGTCCGTGGTTAACAGGCAACGTAACACTGAACCCTGAAGGGGTTCCATAATTGTCCACGATATTTATCGGAACGGTCAGACCGTGATAATGTAGCGCCCGCAGCAATGTGAGGACCGTATCCGCAATCCCCAACCCTTCAACTAAACAATGCCATCAACATCCCAAAAACGTATTGCCAGTTTGCCGCTGTTTTCGTACTTTTAAGCACAAAAGTTAACACCAACCCGACTATCATACTCTATACGCAGATCGTGAACGGAGGAAAGGAGAGGAAAAAATATCACTGATATGAATACGCGTAGTTTTTTTGTTGTCCTGGCGACGCTACTGCTTTTTGCACATCAATTGCCGGGTCAGGTCCTGATTTCTCCCGATAATCCAAAGATCGAATATACCGGGAGGCTCGATTTCTCAAATTCCGTGAAACCAGGAATTGGATTCTCGGGAGTCGCCATCGATTGTGAATTTTCAGGAAGTTCGATCAAGGTCCGATTCAGCTCTGCATCGACAACGAACTACTACTTTTACTCCATCGATGAATCGGAGCCGGTTAAAATACACCTGGCAAAAACCACAACCGATTACCTGCTCTCCAGTTCCCTTGCCGATACCCTGCACCACCTCTCCCTTGTGCGCCTGACCGAGGGATCACAGGGGACAGACTACTTCGAAGGCATCGTCCTGAACAGCGGGGATACGCTCGCCGCAATGCCGGTAAAGAACAGGAAAATCATTGAATTTTACGGTAACTCCATCACCTGCGGCTACGGGAATGAGACCAACAAGCCAACGGATGGCTTCAAGCCGGAACAGGAAAACTTCTATTTTACCTATGCCTCCTTCGCCTCCAGGTTGCTGGATGCAGGTTGTATCGGTATCAGTGTCTCGGGCATCGGAATGTACCGGAATTACGGAGGTCCGGTGACCGGAAGTCCGGACAATATGCTGACAAAATATGACCGCATCCTGTTTTACGATAACAATAAAAAATGGAATTTTACCGGTTATACGCCCGATGTAGTATGCGTCAACCTGGGAACAAACGATACCAGTAACGGACTGTTCGACGAGGCTATCTTTACCGATTCCTGCAGATCGTTACTGATGAAACTGAGAAGCCACTATCCCGATGCCCTCATCGTTTACCTGACCGGTCCCATGATGAGCTCAACGGCCACGAAGAAAGTTTCAGATGCCGTGCAAACGGTACTCGACGAAATGAATGACCCAAAAATCAGCAAGTTTCACATGTCGACACAGACCGGTGAATTTGGACTTGGAGGTGATTATCATCCAACGGTGGCACAACATTGGAAGAATGCGCTTGAACTGGAAAACTATTTGAAAGGACTGACAAAATGGGCCGTTGCTCCTTACTTCATGAGTGCCCAGGTTGCCGTGGATGGAATGTCAGTACAGGTTGAAGTTTCCGAACTTCTGACCGCGGTCATCCCGAAAAATGGCATTGAAATCATGGTGGACAATGAATTGATAAATAGCACAGCCGCATTCTTGTCGGATGAAAATAATCATACTTTTGTAGTATCACTTTCAAAAAGGATACGACAGGATCAGAAAGTTTACATCTCATACTGGAACGGCGGGATCAGGAGTACGAGGCATGTGAAATTGCTTCCGTTTTATAACAAGGAGGCGGGCAACCCGGTTAAGGAGACGTCCATCATTTCTGCCGCTGTTGATAATGATGGATCTGTAATTACCAGCCAGTTCAACAAGAGTATAAACGGGGCCCGGGCCGACAGTATTTTACTGCTTGTTGACGGTCTGGAAATAAATTCTGTCAAATCGGTAACACCTGACCCGGAAAATGATAAGCAAGTTGTGATCACCCTCGATGAAAAAATCTTTAAATCCCAGTCGGTAAGCATGCAGCTATCCACAGGGGCTGTAACCGGTACCGACGGGGTGATGAATGACGCCGTGCTGGATTTCCATGTAGATAACAATTCACTCAATACCTGGGTCACCGAATCCAGCGTCTCCGAAGGCATTACGGCATTTCCCAATCCGACCGGCGACAGGTTTACGCTTTCCGGTAGTAAGTCCGGAACCATAAAGCGAATCGATTTATACGATGGAAACGGTCGGCTGGTAGCAATATATAAAGTCACTCCGGATGGCAGTTATGATATATCAGGACTGGCCCGGGGGATTTATTACTGCAGAATCTGGTTGCGGGGAAAGGACAAGGAAGTAGTTACGCTGAAAATGGTGAAGCGATAAGTGTCTCTATTTAAGGACCTGAGGCACATCCCTTTGGTAGTAATAAATAACAGTGACCAGGCAAATTGATGCCTACTGTTTCTCTTTTCCGGCAACCTTCCTGTAATACAAAGAGTTCAGGTAAAGTATTTCAAGAATAAGAATGATCGTCACTCCTGTCAGATAATATACTTTTTCGATATGCGTACCGATAAGTGCTGAAATAAGAAAAACTGACGCCGTAAGCAAAATGGAATTTCGAATGGGCTGTTTCACCGGGACGAACCTTTCAGGGATCACAAGCAGTCCCATTATCAGCATAATACAAATTAAAAATGTCATAACAGAATAGCCAACCACCTTCTGAAGGAATATGTCGTACTGAGAGCCTAAAAACGTGGTAAAGCCGACCGCAATCGATGCAAGAGATATAAGTGTCGGGATAAACAATAATTCCAGCAGGGAAGCCAAGATGAAACCCCTTTTGGGTTCCCTTCTGGCCACCATTGTAAAAAATATCCACCAGAGTTCGAATACAATGGCAATCGCCAGAGCGAAATTCAGCCAGGCTTCAGTATCTATAACCTGCGCATGACCTGCTCCGTTTACAACACCCAAAACCAATTCACCGAAAATGATTATGGTGAACAAGCCTAGTCTTTCGAACATGCTGGTAGACAGATCAAGATCCGTCGCTGAACGGCGTAATAATGACTGGGTGACGAATGGAGGAGCATAGTTGAAAATAATAACAAGGGGTAAAATCAGTTTCATCCATGACTCCGGAACTGCCAGACTGAACCCCATCAGCGCGAGGGAAATCAGATAAAGAATGGTGTATGGCATATTATACCGCCGGTGCGACCGGTCATAAAAGCCGACACTCCACCACATGTAGGTGATATAGATTTGCATGATCATGAACACAACTATAATCTGATGGTAGCTTTTATTCTGTCCCTGGCCAATCAGAACGGCCAGGGCCGCGATGATCATCATTTGCCAGAGCGTCATCAGCCGCGTCCGCAAGCCTTCCGAACCGTGCAGGTCGTGGTACAGACTTCCGTTGAGCCATCCCCAGTAAACGAGAATAAACAGGACTGCAAATTCAAAAAAACCGTCTGCACTGATATGGAGCGATAGCTGATGGGTTATCCGGGAAATGGCAATCACATAGACAAGATCATAAAAAAGCTCCAGCCAACTTACGCGCCGGTCTGTTTCGGGCCTGTCAAATTTCCTTGGAGGGCCCCACCATGCCGATGAAATAACGTTAATACGCATTTACGCTTGTATCGCGGTTGGGATCAAACCGTTGTGGAGTGATACAGGAATGACCATGATATTTAAAGTCTTCGAAAAGTGTAGAACACAGAATTTTCAATGTTGTTCTTGAGCTTTAAAGAAAATGGTCAGATTTAGCTATCGACCAGGGTGAATTTTAGAAACAACCATATAAACGGATATTTCCACCTGTCACTGTTCGTATTTATCAGCCGGTTGTTTTGGAACGGGAGCATTCCAAGGTAGCCCAAGCCTTAAATGGGTCAGGTTTCCTGCTTATATCCGTGATGCTTCAGATCTGTGGTTCATCTTTTCTCAGACTCAAATTTCTCACCAAAACTGTTCTTCCTCTGCCAGGGATCATTTACTTCGGGAGACGTGATAATCAAATATTTGTGCGGTCGTCTGTATGCATTTCCCCAGATGGTTTCCGACCTGTATTTTCTTTCATCGTGAATATTAAACGAAGCCATATATACACCTTCATCCTCACCTGCAACCAGAATTTCCGAACCGTCGGCAGAATACATACAGGAATGGCCATTGTAGCCGGGGTCTGCACCGGAACCTGCATAGTTTGTCATAGCCGTAACCACAGCATTTTCAAATGCGCGGGTACGGAATTGGTTCAATCTCAAATCATCCAGGCCACAGGCGTTTGGTGTGAGGATTACCTCTGCACCCTTAAGCATTAGGATGCGTGCACTTTCAGGGAATTCCCGGTCATAACAAATCATGATCCCTGTCTTTACAATCCCAGCCCTCGTATCCAGATCGGCAACATAGAAGTCGTCACCGGGTGTCATTGCATTCTCAAAATTGAAAAAATCCAGGGTATGAACCTTTGAATAATTCATTGCGATATTGCCATGCCTGTCAATCAGGGTAGCCGTATTCCGGGGAAGTTTATCCTTTCCGATGTCTTCAAGATAAGTGAAAACAATGGCCATATCGAGTTCACGTGCCAGGTTGCGGAAATGCTTCACAAATTCACTTTCCACCGAGAAGGATCTCTCTTTCCACTTTGCAATCGCATTCTCCTGTTCAAAATCAATACTATTATATCCAATACTGTACATCTCGGGAAACAAAGCGATATCTGCTCCCATTTCCTTTGCTCTTCTGCAAAAATCCTCACCTTTCTTAAGGTTTTCCTGAATATTGTCGGTTGATTTCAGCTGTAAAAATGCAACCTTTACCCATGAATTCCTGTAGTTCACAATCCGGTTTTCTGCCAATCTGATAAAATCATCATAGGACTTAGCTTTTGTGGAAGCGGTAACGGCCACGAGAAGAGGAATGGCATTGCCGGTCGATTCCATTCTGATCCAGCGAATAGTATTCCCGGGATCAGGATTTTTCCAGGCCGTATTGATCAGCCATTTATCATCTTCATTATAACATCGTACAGCCTTTGTCATGAATTCATCAGAATCCCACCAGTCATCAATTTCATTGGATTTTGCGCAATCGAATATGAGTTCTGAATTATCAGCATAGTGAATCCTGTACCTGACCAGGTCACCCTCTCCGGCATACATGGTGGTGTGAAGAAAAAACAAACTTTCCAGTTTCCTTCCTACCATAATCTTCCCGGATATTCCGGGAAAGTCATTCTCCCTTTTTGGACCGCTCAGTACAACGACCGATTTTCCGTCGTTCTTTCCGGGATCAATGATATTAAAAGGAATCAGTCCATCCTGAAATATCTGCACCCCGGCAGGCATTGCACTGAGGCAGGCTTTGCTGCCGAAATCAGCCCATCCTCCTTTGCCATCCCCCGCGATTTCATCGTAAAAACCCATATTAGCATTCCTGCTCAGATCGAGATAAAAGAAGGCATCCTGAGCATCCGTTGTTCCGAGACCCGCCAGGATAACCAACACCATAAATGCAAAATGTAAAAAAGAAGTTTTCATGATTAGCGGATTAAAATGAAATAGACATTTGATCCCAAATATACAACCATTCTTACTCTTAGCTATTCTTTATTGAGTGAGTATGGCACTCAAGATCAATCATATACTATTCCGGTCGGTGCATTTTGCAAACCACCTTGGGAATGTTGGGAAACCTCAACGCGTTTCTCAAATTTTGTAGGTATACAAAAATAGTATGCGAAGGCTATCGCGAGGTACGCCATTGACTATCCCGACGTTCTGCATTCCCGCCGGAAATCCCGGTTTTTCAGCCGACGTTAAAACTCCTCAGGATGCTCAGTCATCTGTTTCGCCCAAAGATTATTTTTATAGGCGTCCAGTGCCTGCTTGAGCAGTGAAGTTGCATCATCCCCCTTCCCTATCCCTTCGTTTCCAAGAGCCTGGAGATAATAGGCTTCAGAAATAGTACTATTATTATCCTGTGAGGCTTCCACACCGATACCTCTGCCGGCGGTACCTTTTGTCAACAGTTCATTCCCCTTCCTGATCAGCTGATCATATAATTTTTTAGCTTTCTCAGCATTACCCAGTGCTTCATATGATTTTGCCTGATAGTAAACCAGGTCTTCCCAGCCCCTGGCATTCCTGGCGTTGACACTCTTTTCAAAATATTCCCGGGCCTGTTTCTTCTTGTTCATTTTCTCAAAAGCCCTGCCCATGTAATACCAGATCATCGCGTTCCTGTCATCGTTCAGCGGTTTTCCAACTTCCAGGTTTTCAGGATAGAGCATAGCGGTATTTAACTCATCGAGAGCCGCTTCATATTTTTTCTGTTCCATCAACTGCAGGGCTTTCAGGGTGTGGGCATCCACATAGTGATAATAAATCTCACGCCCCCCTTCCCAGGTTCTGAAATGATGGTTTTTAAGCAGGTCGATGGCTTTATCATATTCGCCGTTCAGATTGTAAAAATTTACAAGATTTTTGGGTGCATCGATATCCATTTTTACCACGTCGATATGATTCTCCATAATCCCGAGGCATTCCCTGAAATCCTCGCCCGACTGGTCATAATATCCAGCGAGTTCCGAAAACCATATGGGATAATCTGCCGACTGAGTGATAGCCTTCTTCAAGTTAGATATAGCCTGCTCCGTGTTGTGTTTGTAGTGAAAATCACCGAAGGCAAGGTTTCGCCATGCCATGGGTAAGTGATCATTGATGCTCACCGCCTTATTCCAAGCTTCCATGGCTTCATCGGGACGCCGGTCGAAAAGAAGGTTTCCAAGGAGGTAGTATGCGTTCTCATTCCCCGGATCTTTTGCAATGGCGTGCTTCAGTACTTTCATGGTCTCAAGCCGGTAAGGAAAACAATAATCAAGCGGTATCGTCCCGGCATTTTTCAGCGTCGATGCAGCAGCGGACGCTTGTCCTGCCTGATCATAAAACCATGAGAGATAATAAAACACAAGTGGATTCTTTGGTTCTTCAATATCAGTGAGAAGTTTAATGCCTTCACCGGTCATGCCTGCATTCAGGTAATTCACGGCCACTTCGAGGTAATCGTTATCGACATCCTGCATATTTTTTTGCCAGTCTTTCAGGGAAGCATCACCAAGCAGAAGTCCTTTTTCATAACGGGCGGCAAAATTCAGCGGATCGAAGCGGATGAACCTGTCGGCCAGGTTTATGGCTTCATCCTTTTTCCCCAGTTTTCTGAGTAAAGATGTATACAGCACATTGATGCGGGCATCCCTGGTATTTGTGGAGTATGCATTTTCAACAAATTCGAGTGCTTTTATATAGTTTCCTTTCGCGCTTTCCGTAAGGGCCAGCTGATAAAAAGCAGGCGAATACCAGGCATAATACCAGGTCGCCTGGTAAAAGTCACGGTATGCTTCCTCATCATTCCCCAGACCCTGTTCGGTCAGGGCGAGGTAATAATAAAGCTCCCCATCCTTGGGCTGGACATATTTTACTTTCAGCTTATCGCCGGCTTTTCCAAGATAAGACAATGCCTCCTCAAACCGCCACTGGCCGACCCTGCGGATGCCCATGGCTTCATTTACTCTGAAGTCATCCGGCGATTTTTTCAGCGCTTCGAGGTAATATTCATCGGCATTAACGCCGGGCCTGGAAAACTGTTCTACGTACTGCCCTGTAAGGTAAAGATCTTCAACAGACTCAATCTCGCCTGGTGACTTCGGCCGTGCCTGTACCTCTGGCATCGGTGGATGCTGAGGCTTGTATGGCATATAGGATATCAGTTCTTTTCCGTCTTTACCGACCAATGCGGCATAGAGCCTGTATTCATCGAGATCTTCTTTGCTTTTGAAGGTTGATGTAAAAGGATTTCCGGGATCAATGTCAATAGTCTTCGTTGCCAGAACCCTGCCGTCGTATTTCAATACAGCCTGTACACCTTCGAATTTGGTGGTGGTATTGAATCCGTAAAAAACGGTTTTGGGATCTCTCATCTGAAGGGTCACAGACGCATCGGTATTCGCATTTTTAGCGATCTCCAGGTCGCGCATCGGGTACCAGTAATTCGTTGCCAGTTTTACCGCATTGGGTGCGAACCAGCTATAGTCGGGCTGGTTGTTTGAATAGGTCCCCGTCATGAGTTCGACGTAAGCTTTTCCGTCGTCGGTCAGTTTCCGCCTCGCGTTTTGTCCCTGGAGTCCGGGACCGAACTGCCATAACTTGGATGTTCTATTGATATATTTATCGCCGACGTGAACGGTTCCGGCGTGCTGGGCATAGTCGTAACCGCCGATGAAACCTTCCTTACCCTGCCAGAAGAAAAAAGAAACCGGATCGGGATGGTTTTTCCACCAGGTCAGATCGACACCTGCCGTATAATCAATTCCATTATAAACCTCGTGGGATATCGGCCATTCGGTAAAGCTGGTATTACTGTGGAACACGCCGATCTCCTGCTGCGGAGGCCAGAAGGTCCGGAAATCTTTGTTGGCAGTGACTGCCACATTTGCCCAGAACAGAAAATTTTCCGTCGTCACATTGGTGTTGGTGAGGCGGTACTCGGCCTGAATATAGGAACGGCCGGGGAACAACGTTATCCCTATGATGCCTCTTAATCTCCTGGTCTTTTCGGTCTCACCCACCCATACCGTGGCGCTGCCGTCGTCATTCTTTACAATGGTGTAGTCGGCCGGCATCAGTGTTGAAGTGCGGTGATGGTTTGGGAAGCACCACTCTACCCCTCCGGAGATCCATGCACCGAGTGTTCCGATCAGGTCGGGTTTGATCACGCTGTTGGTGTGGAAGAGCTCATGTCCGTTGGTTTTATCGATGGCTGAAAAGATCTTTCCCCCGAAAGCCGGCAGAATAGTAACTTTAAGATATTCATTTTCCAGGTAAATCATAGAATAGGTCACCGGGGTCAGGGTATCGCTCAGGCTTGTCTGTTGCGGATAAGGATAAATATGTCCGGCAGCGCCCTGTACGCCACGACCGGTGTAAAACAGAGGGCTCTCAATATCCGGACCTTTCTGATAGGTCGGGATCACTTCCTTCCCTTCATAGACTTTGACCTGTGAGAATGTAATGGCAGATAGGGAGATCAGCACAGCAGATAATATGGCACTTTTCATAGCTAGGGAAAGTTTAAATGGTCAATCATTTTGAAATATCATAATCAGAATCAACCCGCAGATGCATGATACTGACGGGCAAATAGCAAAACGGTTATAAATTTAATGCAATTTATGTAAAATCGTCCCGGGGGCAGTGCTAAAAAGATACGGCATAACAAAACGACATCATCGTTGTCATTTCCGTTAAAAAATTTTATAAATTTCAGCATGAATATCCAACATCGTCCCATCGCGTTTATACTGAGTAGCATCATCCTTACGCTAAGTACGGTCTGCTTCAGCCAGGCCCGGGTTAAGGCGCCTGCTCCATACGGGCCTGTTCCGTCGGAAAATCAAATAAAATGGCAGGAATTGGAATATTATGCTTTCGTACACTTCTCATTAAATACCTATACGAATCAGCCCTGGGGATACGGGAATGAAGATGTCGGATTGTTTAACCCGGAAAAACTGGATTGCCGTCAATGGGCCCGTATCTGCAAGGAAGCCGGCATGAAAGGCATCATTGTTACGGCAAAACACCACTGCGGATTCTGTCTGTGGCCTTCAGCGTACACGTCGTACTCTGTAAAAAATGCGCCCTGGCGCGACCGGCCGGGGGGACGTGATCCGCGAACTGGCCGATGCCTGTAAAGAATATGGTCTGAAGCTGGGGATCTATCTTTCGCCCTGGGACAGAAACTACGCTGATTACGGTAAGCCGGAATACATCACCTATTTCAGAAACCAGCTCACGGAACTTCTTACCAACTATGGTGATATTTTCGAAGTATGGTTTGACGGCGCGAATGGTGGCTCCGGCTTTTATGGTGGCGCCAATGAAAGCCGTAAAATCGATCCGAAGACTTATTACGACTGGAAAAACACCTACAAACTCGTCCGTAAGCTACAACCAGGCATCGTAATCTGGAATGATGGAGGAGACCGGGCCGACCTTCGTTGGGTCGGAACTGAGGCCGGCCTTGTAGGCGAAACAAACTGGAGTTTGCTGAACGATACCGGCGACGTTACCTGGAATATGCTGCATTACGGGCTTGAAGACGGGAATGCCTGGGTGCCTGCCGAAGTAAACACATCTATCCGTCCGGAGTGGTTTTACCATCCTGCTGAAGATGGTAGAGTGAAAACACTTCCTCAGCTGATGGACCTTTATTATAACTCCTGCGGACGCAATGCAACGTTATTGCTAAATTTCCCCATCATGCCGAACGGTCTGATCAATGAAAAGGATGAAAAAGCTGTACTGGAATTTGCAGCAGCCGTTAAGGAAGCGTTTGCTGTAAACCTCGCTCAGGGGAAAAAGGTGACGGCTTCAAATGTTCGTGGGAACAGCCCCGGTTTCAGCGCCGGTAACGTAGCCGATGATGATGAAAACACATACTGGTCGACAGACGACGGTGTAAATACGGCTTCACTGACTATCGATCTGGGCAAGCCACTCACCTTCAACCGCTTTCTCGTTCAGGAAAATATCCGCCTGGGACAACGTGTGAAAAGCTTTACCATCGAAGCGCTGGCCGACGGGAAATGGAAGGAAGTGGCAAGAGGAACGACCATCGGTTACCGGCGAATTCTGCGGTTCAGGAGTGTATGTGCCAGTCAGCTTCGTTTCACTATAACCGCTTCGAAAAGTTGTCCTGTCATTTCCGGCATCGGGATCTATGACGCGCCACAAATCCTCACCCCGCCTTTCGTCATCAGGAATCAGGCTGGTGAGATCATCATGACTCCGGCCGACAATGAATCAGTGGTTTACTATACTATGGACGGCAGCCTTCCGGGACCGGATAAGAAAAAATATACCGGTCCGGTTGAAACCAAAGGGAAGCCTGAAGTCAGGGCAATCGCCTTTGATCCCGGTTCGGGAAATAGCAGCCCGGTGAGTGAGGAAAAATTCGGCATACCCAGGACTGCCTGGAAGATATTGGGAACCGATGATGAAAAGGCCTATGCGATCATCGACGGAAATCCTGAAACTGTCTGGCATCAGGGCAACGACATGAAAATGCCGGTCGATCTGGTCATCGACCTGGGCCGGGAAGAAGAACTGCGTGGATTCAGATATCTGCCTGATCCAAGCCTTTGGAGTCCCAGTATCATCACGAACTACAAGTTTTTCATATCTATGGACAATGAGGAATGGAAACTTGTCAGTGAGGGAGAATTTTCCAATATCAGGAATAATCCTGTCTGGCAAAGTATTACGTTCCCTGTTGAAAAAGCACGCTTCTTCCGGCTTAGGGCACTTAGCAATACGGAGGGCACCGATAACACGGGATATGCAGAGGTGGATGTGATCACTGCTGATTAAATTGCTAACTGTTTATAAAGCGAAAAGTCAAAGAAGCCGGGGGAAATACATCGGTACTGGATTAAAACTGAGGTCGTGAAAAGCCACCGGAGATGTACTGTCTTTCAGTGGCACAACAGGCAATGCACCAACATAGAAGACAGCCGCTCTTTTATAAAGCATATGCTTACAACCTGAACCCCAATGTAAGTCCGAAACCGATATTATTAACTGATAATGATTCACTGAACTCCACTATAGTCCGTTGGTCTTCAGGATTAATTTCTAGCATTCCAAATTGTGTATCCAGTTGAAAAAACAACCCGCCTGCCGTTTCATAACCTGCAAAGATATTACCACCAGCATCAAATCTTTTGACATATGCGGTAAAATGGTCATCACCCGATTCAACTACATTTTTAAAAATAATATCGTTCTCAAGGGTTATTGATTCGTTAAAAATACTGGATTTACCTCCTATTGCATAAGCAACATAAGGTCCTAATCCAACCATAATAAATCCCTTACCCAATGCACCTTTATAAACTACATTCAGAGGCATTTCAATATATGAAAGTTTGTATGTTCCTGTTAAGGAGCCATATTCATTTTTTGCTCCCTTTGTGGAAAATAACAAGCCCGGTTGAAAACAAAACTCAGGAGCAACAGGTATTTGAATATTTATTCCGGCATGATAACCAATAATCATATCATTTGTGAGTTTGTCCCCACCATTATCTTTTCCGACTAAATTCTGGAGATTTATCCCGCCAAGAATTGCAAAGGAAGGTCTCGCTTTTATTGTACTCTGCGCATTTGCCAGAGAAACTGAAAAAATAAGGATGAATGTAAAAAATATTAGTTTTGACTTCATGATTGTATTTATTTATAATTTATTTGTTCGTTATTAAAGTTTCGTACTAACAAAGTATTAGTATATAGCAAAGTTTGCTGTGCGCGCCTTAACTCCCCAGCCCGCGTTACCCCCGACCACTAAGGGGGAGGCCCATCGCGCCTGTTTCTTCGATTCACATACTCATTTTAAATTTTTAAAACCGCATAAATTCATAACTTCTAACTCTCTAACCCCTAACTTCCTAACTTCCTAACTTCTTTCATCTAATTCATTGTTGTATTAGCCGCATCAGCCTTCATCTTCTCATTTGCTGTTATAAGAAACTCAACCCTTCGGTTCTGTGAGCGTCCATCTGCGGTCTCATTGTCATATTTTGGAACTGTTTCACCAAATCCTTTGATGGTCATTCGGTTAGAAGTTATACCCGCCCCAATCAGATATTCTGATACGGAACCTGCCCTCTCCTCAGAAAGATTCTGGTTATAGGCCAGACTGCCTTTGCTGTCGGTATGTCCCTGTAATTCAATATCTGTATCTTTATAGGTGTTAAGTACTTTAACTAATTTATCGAGACTCACTTTTGACTCAGATGAGAGATTTGTCTTATCAAATCCAAAAAGTACATTGCTGCTGAATTCAACGACAATTCCTTCACCTACACGCTCAACTTTTGCATCAGGCACACTGTTTTTTATTTCCTCAGCCTGTTTGTCCATCTGATGGCCAATCACAGCACCTGTTGCACCTCCCACTGCGGCTCCGATTATCGCCCCAAGGGCAGTATTTCCTGCAGCTTTCCCGATTATAACTCCCATTCCGCCACCTGCAGCAGTCCCGACAACTGCACCTTTTTGAGTTTTGTTCCAGGAGGCACAGCCCTGAAAAATTAAAACCGCACATAATAGAACGGCAAAACTTATTTGTAACTTTTTCATAATTATTTAATTAGTTCGTCAACGATTCATGATTTATTATGCCAAAGGTAGGCTAGGAACGGTATAGAAATGTTACATAACTATTTAACAGAGTTACATGATTCACATATTATGGCGGAATGGCATAATAGTAACATCCAATTCACTACGGCCGCCTAAAGCAGAGAAATGTAGTATCTGAGCTCCTTCCTCTAGCCGCAAAGCCCTAAAGCAGAGAAATCCGGCTTTTGATTCCACCTCGCGATGGACACCTATGCCCCTGGCTAGCGTTTCCTACCGTCAAAGCTCGTTCGGGAATTCCACCCTATAGCTATCGCCCATACCCTGCGCACAAAAAAAGCCGTCTTGCGATATTGCATGACGGCCTTCATAATTAATGTATAAGCTTTTATTTCTTATTCATTCGTTTTTAACCCCCAAACTTCGACATGTGCTTTTACATCCATATTATTAGGCATCGTTTTATAAACAAAATCAATTTTCTTTAAGCTACGCTCCCCGCCGCCTTCTAAATCAATAACCGAGGTTTCACCTGCTGCTTTGATCGATTTATTAATTTTGACATCTTGTCTTTTACCATTTTCGAAGTAAATTTCCAGGTCCTTCAAATCAATGGACGCATTAAAAATTTTCAATTTGATGGATTTAAATTTATCAGCCCCAAAAACAAGAATTTCATCGCGATCCTTTTTGAAATCAACTTTGGCTTCACCAATTTTATACCAACCTTGAGTGTCTTTGGAAATTACTGTAGTTTGCTGTGAGAATGCCGTGCCATAACTTCCTGCTATGGCAAATAAAATTAGTAACAAAATTTTTTTCATGTTACTGGATTTTAATTTTTAACTGAATAATTATAGTGTAAAAGTGAGAACCTTTATTCTGAAAAGCATTATATCATTATTGAAATTAGATACATAATTCACACATTTTCAGGATAATGCGTTTTATCTATATTTGAGTATTCCGAATTAAAGTGTACAACTTTATGGATAGATGTTTCTCTATTATTTATTTTTTTTGCGACGGGTGGAGCCTTAACGGGATGACAATCCGCCATATAGTGTAGTACCCGTTCCAGGATATAGTGTACAACGAAAAACAGGGGAATAGGGATTGAATTGAGATTTTTGTGCCTTTCACAAAAAATGCGGCAGAATGGTGTTTTCCAAAATCAATACATTGCTGAAATTACTTCTTTGCATTGGTAGTTGTGGATGAGGAAGCCGCCTGCTTACCTCAACATTTTATAGGGCAGAAATGTTGAGATACATGTAGGAAGACTGCAAGACAATCAAGGAAAGAGGAAAAAAGACCGACCTGAATAAAGTTCTGAACCTTCATCAACGAGCTCAACATGAACTTGAGTTCAAACCCTTATATTCTGATGCAAAGATTTAGAAGTTGGACAGAGATTTATGTAAAGCTATCGAAGTCTGACCAGGAACATACCCTGGAACCTGGAAAGCTGGAAAAACTTGCCCTTGCTGCATACCTGACAGGTAGGGATATTGAAAGTTACCAGACTTTCGAACGTGCACACCAGGGATTCCTGGATCGGGAAATGACGGAAAAAGCCGTCCGTTGTACTTTCTGGCTGGGACTTATGCTTTTGAATGCCGGAGAAAAGGGAAGAGGTGGCGGATGGATTGCAAGGGGTGAAAGGCTTCTCAAAGATGCAAAAATTCAGGAATGCGCAGAGAAAGTATTGCTTCATATCCCGCAGGCGTTGGGGGAACTCTCTGAAGGGCACGGCAGCCGGGCACAGAAAATATTTGAGCTGGTGGTAGCCGCCGGGGAACAATTTCGTGACCCTGACCTGATCACACTCGGACGCCTGGGTCTGGGACAGTCAATGATCCAGCAGGGAGAAATTGCAAGGGGGATAAAGCTTCTGGATGAAACGATGATCATGGTGGAAGCGGAGGAAGTCTTTCCCCTTGTTAACGGTCTGGTTTATTGTGCTGTCATCGAGTCCTGTCGCAAAGTATGGGACCTGGAGAGGGCACAGGAATGGACCTCGGCACTCACCCGGTGGTGCGATGCACAACCGGACATTGTCCCGTTCAGGGGGGAATGTCTGGTGCGAAGGGCCGAGATCTTCCAGTTTCACGGTGAATGGCCCAGGGCTTTGGAAGAAACTAAGGATGCATGTGATCTCCTGACCCGGCATCCTGTTGAATCTTCAGCAGGAGAGGCCTATTACCGGCAGGCCGAGTTGCACCGACTGGCAGGAAATTTTAAGAAGGCGGAAGAATGCTATCACGAAGCAGCCAAAAGAGGCAGAAATCCGCAGGCCGGTCTCGCATTACAGCGCCTGGCACAGGGACTGAATGATCAGGCGGAAACTTCAATTAGAAATTCTTTACGGGAGAAAAAAGATCCAAAGAAACGTGCGGAGCTTCTCCCAGCAGTGGTGATCATTATGACAGAGGTGAAACGCATCGGTGAAGCACATGATGCGGCAGTGGAACTGTGTGATATAGCGAGGGATTTTAATGTACCCTACCTCCTTGCCATGTGCGCCTATTGCCAGGCTAAGGTTTTTCATGCAAAAGGCAACGTGCAGCCCGCTCTGGAGCAATTGCAAAAGGCGTTGAGATACTGGAACACCCTGAATCTTCCTTATGAATCGGCTTGTACCAGGGAACTGAAGGGACTCGTGTACCTGGAAATGGATGATAAGGATAATTCTGATGCAGAGCTGATGGCTGCCAGATGGCTTTTTGAACAACTGGGTGCCATACCGGATCTTGAAAGGATCAATCGTTTGTTTGACCGGGAGGAAAACCCGGAAACCCGGGGGTTGACGTTACGTGAACTACAGGTATTGCGCCTTGTAGCCTCGGGAAAAACCAACAAGTCTATTGCCGGAGAATTATTTATCAGTGAGCGTACTGTCGATCGTCATGTGAGTAACATCTTCAATAAACTCGGAGTGTCATCAAGAGTGGAGGCGACGGCTTTCGCTCTCACAAATCAGATGCTGGATATCGGTCTCTGATGTAACCCGCCTGGAAGCTCTCCCTTTTTCATCCTATTTTTTCAGATCATAACTACCTATGGGTAATATCACCCATTTTTCATCCTTCGCATAATTGGGCAATCACACCGATGCCATTTGTCCTGCTCCGCCGTAATTTTGCTTTGTATCTTTTTCATTTGTCATGATAATCCTGACAAGGAAAACAATGATCACTGAGATCCGGAAACCCCGGGAAGTCCGGAACCTCACAAGAAAAGAAAGTAAGTACTAAAATTAAAAGCTATGAGCAACAGACAATATGAAACGGTGATTATTGGCGGTGGACAGGCAGGTCTGGCAACGGCCTGGCACCTCACCCAAAAAAATATGCCATGTGTTATCCTGGATGAGAACAACAGGGTTGGAGCTTCATGGAGGAAAAGGTGGAAATCTCTCCGGCTGTTTACTCCGGGTCGATATGATAATTTACCAGGTATGCCATACATCGGCTCTCCCGGAGCGCATCCGGGAAAGGACGATATCGCCGACTACCTGGAGGCTTACGCCGCCCGTTTCGGATTTCCTGTAAGATCCGGTGTGAAGGTGATCCGTGTCAGTGCTGCCGGAGAACATTATCATATCGAAACCAACAATGAAATGATTACCGCTCACAATGTGGTAGTGGCAACCGGACCTTTTCATCATCCCCGTATTCCTGAATTTGCTGATGATCTGGATCCGCAGATTGTCAGGATGCATTCTTCAGAATATCAGACTCCGTCGCAGATAAAGCATGGACCGGTTCTGGTCGTAGGGGCGGGACAGTCGGGAGCTGAGATTGCGCTGGATTTGGTTCCACACCATAAGGTATGGCTTTCCGGCAGGGATGTCGGCGAGGAACCTGCTTTTCGCGATAATTTTAAAGGCCGCCTCATCTCCGCAATCATGGTTTTTGCCGCCACGAAAGTACTGAACGTAGCCAATCCTCTGGGACGAATGTTGCGTAAGCACTTCTTTTATCCTCCGAGGGGTATCCCGAGGGGTGGCGGCACCGGGAAGCGTTTAAAAAAATCCGGCGTTGAATGGGTGGGACGTACCAGCGGGACAGTTGACGGATACCCAAGGCTGGAAGACGGACGGGTACTTGATGTGAACAATGTCATCTGGTGTACCGGATACGTGACGGATTACAGCTGGATCGATCTTCCCATTTTCAACCGCTTTGGTTTTCCGGAACACGAACGGGGAATTGTATATGGTCAGCCGGGGTTGTATTTTATCGGTATGCCCTTTCAGCGAACCCTGAGTTCCTCACTTCTCCTGGGCGTGGGCAGGGATGCGGGATATATCTCCAATCATATCGCCTCCAAACGAACTGTGCAGGAAGTAAAATTCGGCACGGGTATGCCTGATGAAATTGCAGAGCGGTCAGAGCATCAGGTAAATAGTGATAAAAAAAAGAATACGACTCCTGGCAATTTTAACGTCAAAATATAGTACCATGAAAAGACTTTTAGTTTTATCACTCGTTATTGTTACAGCTTGATTACATATTGCATTCTAACAGTTAAAACACCCAACGGCCGCAATGTTAAACCTGCACTCGCTAATGAAAGTAGTCCACTTTATGTGATGTATCCTTGAACAAAGTGAACGAACCAAAGGTTGAAAGGTTACCTCAGTTAAAAGTAAATGAAAATGGATGACCTCTCCTCAATGACATTTACTGTGAAAGATAAAAATGGCAGACCGGAAATGTATCCTGGAATCGCTGAAGAATTTGAAAGTCTTTATTTAGCAGGAATGAATTCCCGGTTCGGATTGACAGAGGGCCATTTTGTCGGAGAAGGCAAAGTTGCAGGATGTTTTATAAATCACCTTCATAAAACAAACAGGAAATGAAAAGGAAAAAATTTATTTTAATAACGCTTGCCACGATTCCATTAGCTGGTTTTTCCAGACTAACAAACAAAGTTATGACGAGAACAAATAAAGGTTTTAAAGTAAATGCCGGTGAAGCAAGATATGGAACACATTATAAAATGAAGGGTGTTACATTAAACGTCCTGGACATTAAGATATCATCAGATGACACCGACGGAAACCTGGCTGTATTTGAACAGAATGGTAATACACCAAAAGGAGGACCTCCATTACATATTCATCCTTTTCAGGACGAATTTTTCTATATCATTGAAGGTGAATACTTTTTTCAGGTAGGTGAAGAAACATATCAGATGAAGTCGGGTGACACTATTTTTCTGCCCAGAAAAGTGAAACATGCTTTTATACAATTGACAGAAAAGGGTAAAGTGATTGTTTCTTACATGCCGGCCGGAAAAATGGAAGATTTTTTTAAAACGACGGATGCCTGGACTTCTCCACCAACATTGGCTGAAATAGAAAAAGCCTTTGAGGACCATGATATGAAAGTTGTTGGACCACCATTAATAGCGGATAAAGAATTATAATAACTATAAGCAAAGATTAATCGCAAAAATGTCGGCACAGGGATTCCCAGCAGAATAATGACAAAAATTTTATCTCGAAAAACGATTTCCTTAAACAAAGTATTCATTTGAAGATGAAAATGGAACATGTTAAACAATTTTTTTTTATCAGTCTTCTTATCATGTTGACAACAATCAATATTGTTGCCCAACCTGGGAAGGTACCTTCCAATGGAATCACTATCGCCTATGAAGCTTTTGGGAATAAAGATGATGAAGCCATTATTCTCATACCGGGCACCGCAGCAACCATGCTTGATTACCCCGCCGAATTCTGTCAAAAGTTAGCTTCAAAAGGATTTTATGTCATACGGTTTGACAACAGAGACGTGGGATTATCCACTCATCTTGATTCATTGGGGCAGCCCGACTGGAGTGCTATCGGTCCCTACGTAGGTACCTGTAAACCTGCTCCGCTGCCCTACACACTTCTTGATATGGGCAAAGATGTCATCGGATTAATGGATGCGCTAAACATTAAGAAGGCGCATATCGCAGGTGTATCGATGGGTGGCGCGATAGCCCAGCTTTTAGCCATCCATTTTCCTGACAGGGTACTATCACTGACAAGCATTTCAGCATCATCAGGAAATCCTGAACGTCCACAGGGTAAGGCGGACGCATTGTCTGCCATGGCAACGCCTCCTCCTGCAACCTCAAATATCGATAGTCTGGCAACCTACTTTGTAAAGATCTACAAAGCGCTTGGTTCGGTTGATAGTGATGATGTTCTCATGAAACGGGCTCAGGCTCATGTTAAAAGAAATTGGGACCCGCTGGCTGTGAACAGACAGGTCGCAGCAGTTCTTATTGGGGATTATTGCGACAGACAACCTGAACTTATGAAATTAAAAATGCCGGTTTTAGTTATACAAGGTGATTCAGATCCGATAGTGCCATTGGAAGCAGGAAAAGAAGTGGCCGCCAGCATTCCGGGAGCGGAATTATGCATAATTCATGGAATGGGTCACGATTTTTCTCTGAAATTTGTTAATCAAATTGCAGAAAGTATACTAAATATTGCTTCACAATCCGGAAAACAGCAAATCAAAATCGCCAACCAATAATTCGGCTTCTTGCAGTCTGAAATGCCTTTCCCATTGTCCCGTGAACCCGGTACATCTTAACACCAAGTTTAATGCAACGACTATTGGATTATTAACGGAAGACTAAAAAAGAACTTCGTTTTCATTTGTTGATAATCACTTGTATTGTGCAATACCTAATTATATCAATCTTTTTGAGCCAACATTATTTGAGCCTTTTGATTTGGATTTTATAAAACGAAATTATAGCCCATTAAAACTTTATACAGATATCGTTTAAGACTTAAATTTGAATTTGAGGATTTGGTCAAATCAATAATTCGTTTCGCACAAAAAATTGAAATTTTTGTTTACTCCTTTGGTCAGGCAAAAAGGTAAATGTCTGTCCGTCATGAAGACATTAAAAAATAAGATAAATGATCATAGGATATTTTGAATAGCACATAGAACCTGTGGTATATCGACAATGGTACTTTTAAACCGGACACCAGTGAAAAGATATAAAATGAAAAAAATACTATTCACAGCAATTATCTGGCTGGCAGCACTTAACTGTATGGGACAGGAATTAAATAAAAAAAACATGGTGTCATTAAATTTCGGGATGGGCTATAATGCACGGCAGGACCTGATTTTTTCACCATTGGTTCATACTGACTTTTCGCTGTTGAATGTAGGGATCGATTATTCAAGAGAAGCAAAATTGTTTCAGAAAGTTATTCTGCGGTATGGTAGTTTTAATCCGATGGCATCAACACCCTATGATTTTACCATTCATGGCGAGCCGAATACTGCGTACCCACATAGTTTCAACATTATAGACATAGATTATCTTCTTGGAAAAAAAATAAAGGAATACAAAAGGTCATCCCTGACTACCGGTGGCATTCTTGTAATAGATATTCAGGCTCTGAATTATGTGTATGGGAGAGTTAGCAGTTTTGGATATTATTCCATGGTTGGCATGGGTGTGTTTGGAAGACATCAGTATATGATGAATAAGAAAAATAGGCTTAGTACAACACTACAACTGCCACTTGTGGCCTGGCTTGCACGTTCACCCTATTTGGTAAATGATGACGAGTTTATCGAAAATACCAGCTCTCATTCCGGAATTAATACATTTTTGGCTTTTCAGGGCGATGGTCAATTCGTGACCATGAATAAGTTACAGACTTTTGATTTCGATGTGAATTATTCACACGATTTAGGTGAAAAATGGGGATTTAGCATTGATTATTTGTTTGAATTCATCCATACGGATAACCCACGAAATCTCCTTTCGTTTCTTCATGCACTTAAGCTTTCTGCGAACTATATTTTTTAACCTATGAGAGCAAGAATCAAAGGACTTTATATAGTCATCATGTCTTTATCAATTATGGCATGTGAAAAAATGTTCATTGAACCACCGGCAAATAACCCCGAAGCTGTTTTTAATGATCTATGGACAACCTTTAACGAAGAGTATGCACCCTTTGAAGAAAGAAATGTGAATTGGGAAGTCGAGTACAATATTTTTCGTCCCCTGGTAAATTCCTCTACTACAGATACGGAATTATTTTCAATACTATCTCAGATGCTGGGTAAACTTGATGATGGCCATGTTAGTCTTACGGCTCCCGGCAGAGATATTTTTTACTCAAATAAAATTAGAAATGAGCTCATTGATGATGAACTATTTAGCATCCCACTAGTAAAAACCTACCTTGAAGAGGGATACAAAGAGGGAGTGGAAAATAGCTATATCTATGGAAAAATTAAGAACGATAATGTTGCCTATATCTATTTTGATTATGTGGCTGAAAACTTCTTCAAATTGAACGATTTTTTGAGCGAATACGGCAGTGTGAATGGCTATATCATTGACATGAGACACAATCAGGGAGGTGATTTTACTTATTGTTTTTCAGAAATTGGTAGATTAACGGATCAATCCCATTATGTGTTCCGCAGTAAAACCAAAAATGGCATAGGGCCAAATGACTATACTGAATGGCATGAATGGACTATTCATCCTAAAGGTAATTATATCAACAAGCCAATTATTTTGCTTATTGACAGATACACAATTAGTGCAGGTGAACGTTCTGTGATGGCTTTTAAAACCCTTCCAACCGTTACATTAATGGGTGACACAACGAACGGTGCTCATGGAACTATGATTGGCAGGGAATTGGCTAATGGCTGGTTTTATTCTCTTGTCACTCAAAAGGTAGAATTGTTTGACGGTAAATCGTACGAAGGCATTGGATTAGCGCCTGATATCTATTGCAAAAATTTACTGTCTGAAATTACTGCTGGCATTGATAAAACATTACAGAAAGCCATTGATGAATTAAAGTAAAATGAGTCACATAGTTCCAGGAACCGTTACAGAAAAAATAGCAAAGCGCTCATTACATATTTGTGGCAATTTCAGGAGAAGTGGTAAATATAAGTACTTTCTCTACTTTCCGAATCATTGAGCTTTCCCTGATGCTGAATTATTCGCGCAACACACAACATCAACAACGGCGATCATGCCTCAACAATGTTTAGTCATTGAAAATTAAGGATTTATTCCTAATTTGCCGTTAAGGATACAATGGGATCTGCGAAAGCCGGCTCAAAACGTTCAGGCAAAGCTCTATGGGGGGGTAGACAGCTGGTACAATCGATTTAATCTGAGGAAGAACTAAACCTGAAAGAAGATGAGATTCAGAAGAATTACCCCGGATATAATTTCAAATAAATTTGAAGAAAGCAAAGCGTTTTATTCCGGCTTTGTGGGCCTAAAGCTTGCCATGGATATGGGCTGGATTTTGACTTATATTTCTGAATCAAACCCAACAGCCCAAATCAACATATTGCACTCTGACAATCAAAACATTGACAACTCAAATGTCGCCATTAGTATCGAATCTTCCGATGTTGATGGATTGTATAAAAAAGCACTTGCTGAAAATATTGAAATTGTCAATCCCTTAAAAGTTGAGGAATGGGGAGTTAAGCGATTCTTTGTAATGGACCCGAATGGCGTTACCGTAAATATAATGTGCCATGTCGACATGGTTAAAGAAACGGAAACTTTAATTGAAGAAACGGAAGCTTTAATTAAAGAATGGTTTGACAGATGGGAGAAGGGTGATTTTCTCAACTTGCCAATCTCTGCTGATTTCAAACATACAAGCCCATTCGGTACAACTGAAGGCAAAAAGGCATACATTGACCTTATAAACGAAAACAGGGATAAGTTCTTGGGTTATGTTTTTGATATACAGGGTTCTATATTTGAAACTGATAAGGCTTGCGTGCGATACACTGCAAAACAAGGGCAGGATTTTGTTCTGGACGTCAGTGAATGGTATTACATAAAAAACAACATGATTCATGAAATTGTCTCATACTACCATATTGGTGAAATACGTGAGGATCGGAAACTGAGAAACGGATAGCAACAATATACTAAGACCATGAAAAATTTCTTATTAGGTATTTTTTTTATCAGTCTTGTAAACACCGTGTTTGCCGGTGTAAAGCCGGAGAAATCAGGAAAGCAGGACAAGAAAAGTGAATGGAGGCAGCTTTTCAACGGCAGGGACCTTACCGGGTGGAAGCATGTGGGTCCCGGATCTATGTCGGTTGAAGACGGGATGATCAGAGGGCATGGAGGCATGGGTCTTTTGTACTGGACCGGCAGTGAATTCGGCAATTGCACCATCCGTGTGGTGTATAAAATGCGAGACACAAACAGCAATTCCGGCGTCTTCATCAGAATCCCCATAAAACCCTTCGAAGAATGGATGCCTGTTTACTATGGTTATGAGGTCCAGATCGACAACCAGCCCGAATTGTCGGACGAGGACGACTATCATTACACCGGCGGATTATACTCCCTGACCAAACCGCTGGCTAAGCCAGGGAAACCGGGGCCTGAATGGAATACCATGGAAATCACGCTCGACGGCTTGAGAACCATTGTTTATGTGAACGGTGAAAAAGTTACCGATTACACAGAGGGAGATAAGGTACCTGAAAGGAAATTCGATTTCGAACCCTTCCGGGGTCGGAGGCCCGAGTATGGTTTCATTGGGCTTCAGAATCACAGCGACAATGATGTCGTATATTTCAGGGAAGTGTCTGTGAAGCCGCTGGAAAAGGAAGCGGAAGTTAAGTGACTTCAATAACTAATACTAAAGCATACCATGGAAAAAGATCAAACCAGCGATTATGATAAGGGGATGACCCGTGGCGATTTTATTAAAAAATCGGCGATGGTCACTGCCGGCTTTTATATCGTTCCCCGTCATGTACTGGGCGGAAAGGGCTTTGTCGCCCCCAGTGATAAACTCCATATTGCCGCCGTCGGTTGTGGCGGGGAGGGAGATGCGGATATCCATGCTTTTATGGCAACACCGAAAAAAAATGTCGTAATCTCACATCTCTGTGATGTTGATGACCGGATGGCGACCCCAATGAGAAAGAAGTTTCCGAATTCATCGTTTTATTATGACTGGCGGGAATTATTCGACAAAGAGAGCGATAATTTCGATGCTGTGACTGTAGCCATTCCCGATCATAACCATGCCGTTGTCGGCTTAGCCGCTATGCAGCATCACAAACACCTTTACCTTCAGAAACCCCTGACGCATGACATTTATGAGGCCCGGATTCTCACGCAGGCCGCTGAAAAGTACAAGGTGGTAACGCAGATGGGCGACCAGGGTGCTTCGTCCGACGGTATGCGGACCTTGCGCGAATGGATCGAGGCCGGTTTGCTCGGGGATGTCGAAAAGGTATATTGCTGGACCGACAGGCCCGTCTGGCCTCAGGGAATCGTCTGGCCCAAACAGCACCCCAAAGTTCCGAAGGAATTGAAATGGGATCTCTGGCTTGGCACCGCTCCGGAGACGGAATATATCGATAACCTCGTTCCCTTCAACTGGCGCGGCTGGTGGAAGTTCGGAACAGGCGCCCTCGGAGACATGGGCTGTCATATCATGGGGCCTCCTTTTAAACTGCTCGAACTCGGCTATCCAACCGAAGTGTCAGGCAGCGCCAGTACGGTGTATAACGGTATTTTTTCAGAAGGGGATTACCCCGAAAGCGGCCCGGTCTCCAGTAAGATACGGTTCCGATATACGCTGAAAAACGGGAAAAACCTTGATCTGTACTGGATGGACGGCGGGATCATACCCGAAAGGCCCGATGAACTGGATCCTGAAATGAATATGAATGAGGTACTGGGCGACTGGCCCGGTCTGGGTGATTTTGAGGGCGCAACCCTCTTTGTGGGCACAAGGGGGAAGGCTGCCTGTGGCTGGGGAGGCCGGAATCCCATTCTCCTGCCTCTTTCACTCAATGATGCAATAAAGGTTCCGCAGAAATACCCCAGGGTGCCCGGAGAAAATGAAGGCCATTACTGGCAATTCATCGACGCCTGCATAGCCGGATATGGAAACGCGGAGGTGGATTCACCCTTTATCGGATATGCCGGTCCTCTCACCGAGACCGTACTGATGGGTAACCTGCTGCTTCGTAGTTTCAGCATCAATAAAAAGATTACACGAACGGATCCTGTGTACGGTGAAATGACGAGCAATGTATACCCGGGACGGTATATCGGTTTTAAATGGGATGGTCCGAATATGAAGGTCACCAATTTTGAACAGGCTAACCAGTTTGTGAAAAGAAAATACAGGGAAGGCTGGGGGGAACTGAAACTTTAGGTTTACCACGTACTGATGGATTCACCGCTTATTCTGCAAAACAGATTCCGGCTGTGCGTGAGGAATGAGATGTGACGGGTGAATCAGGGTGCAATCTTCAGGGAATACGTTCAACCAGAGTATGCTGCCCGGCGGATTCTTCCTGCAACATCCCGGAGATAAAAAAGGCAGATATGAAAATTGAGGTATTAAATACACCGGAAGAGATCGGGCTGAGGGCGAAAGACCTTATCACCGGCAGCATTAATAAAAAACACGATCTTTTACTCTGTGCAGCCACGGGAGGAAGTCCTGCCTTGACCTACAGTCATCTCACTGCCGAATATAAAAGAAACCCGGGGCTTTTTTCACAGGTCCGCATTCTGAAGCTGGATGAATGGGTAGGGATTCCCATGGATCATCCGGCCACCTGCGAGACGTACCTGCAAAATCACCTTCTGCGCCCGCTGAACATCGACAGTTCACGGTATACAGGCTTTGAAAGCGATCCGCAGGATCCGGAACTGGAATGTGGCAGGATCCGGGAAATAGTAAGGAAGGAAGGGCCGGTCGATATCTGCATCCTTGGATTGGGGATGAACGGTCACCTGGCCCTAAACGAACCCTCGGAATCACTCCACCCTGGCTGCCATATTGCAAAGCTCTCGGAAATCTCACGTACCCACACGATGCTGGATGAATTGCGAAAAAAACCTTCTTTCGGGCTCACGCTGGGCATGGCAGATATTCTTGGATCCCGGTTGATACTCATCTTGATCCAGGGGAAACAAAAACGAACCATCGTGAAAGAATTTCTATCGGAAAGGATCACCTGTTCATTGCCTGCATCCTTTCTCTGGCTCCATCCCAATGCGGTCTGCCTGATCGACAAGGATGCACTGGAGGACACAAATGTCAACCCTGAAAACTAAAACTCTATGAAAAGAAACAATCTTATCGTTTTCCTGATCCTATGCATCTGGTTTGTAATTTCTTTTATTACAAATATCCTCGGGCCGATTATGCCCGTCATCATCGATAATTACAATCTCAGCCTTACAATGGCTGCTTTTCTGCCTTTTTCCTTTTTCCTTGCCTACGGTATCATGTCCATACCTTCGGGGATGATGATCGAAAAGTTCGGGGGAAAGCCGTCCCTTCTGATCGCTTTCAGCTTCACCCTTACAGGCACCCTTTTGTTTGCATTCTTTCCTGTCTACATTATGGCCATAGCCTCCCTTTTCATTATCGGTATGGGGATGGCTATGCTTCAGGTTATCATCAACCCGCTGATGCGGCAGTCAGGAGGAGAGGAAAATTTTGCCTTCAATTCGACATTCTCGCAACTCGTATTCGGATCGGCTTCCTTTGTCTCGCCCTTCGTATTCACCTATCTCATGCAGCACCTCAGCGGGTACACCGGGGGCGGTAACTTTTTCGTTCGTACCCTCAGCCGGCTCACTCCCCCGGATCTTCCCTGGAATTCGCTCTATTGGCTCTTTTCCTTCATTATCATTGTGATGATTGCCATCATCATCTTCGTCAGGTTGCCACGCGTCGAACTGAAGGAAGATGAAAAAGCAGGGGCAGTGGAAACCTATAAGGGCCTGCTTAAAAAAAGGAAAGTGATCCTGTATTTTCTGGGGATTATGGCCTATGTTGGTACGGAACAAGGGCTATCGAACTGGATGAGTAAGTTCCTGAACACATACCATCATTTTAGTCCGGAAGCGGAGGGTGCCCGGGCTATCGCCTGGTTCTGGGGCCTGATGTCGGTGGGATGCCTGCTGGGACTGGTCGTCCTGAAACTTGTGGATTCAAAGCGGGTGCTGAAGGTGATCTCCATTCTTTCCATGGTCACGGTCCTCCTTGCTCTGTTCGGCCCGGCACGGGTGTCGCTTTGGGCATTTCCCTTCACCGGGTTTTTCATTGCACTGATCTTCGCCCTCATCTTTTCCCTGGCCTTAAATTCGGTGGACAAACACCACGGTCCCCTCTCGGGGATCCTTTGTTCCGGCATCTTCGGCGGGGCGCTTGTGCCGCTGATCATAGGCTGGCTTGGCGACCATATCGGTCTGCGGCTTGCCATGCTCTTCCTCATGGTCACCCTCGGGTACATCCTGTCCATCCCATTTTGGGCGGATCCCCTGGTGAATAATAAAACAGTAAAATTATCCGGGCTTTTGAAAAGCTTTGCGCGAAAACCCGTGTAACCAGGGGTTATAAAACGGGAAAGTTTCATCTTATAACAGGAAAATATGCAACTACTCGGAGTCGATATCGGGGGAACAAAGATCGAAACCGCCCTGGTGGACGGCAGGGAAATCGTCAGGGAATATTCCTGCCCTACTCCTGCCGGCCTGTCCAGGGAGGAGGTGGTGAAAGAGGTGATCCGTGCAATACGGGAGGTGCATTCTCCTGGTATTGCCGGCATCGGGATAGGCGTTCCGGGTTTGGTGGACCTGGAGACGGGTGAAGTGCTGGATGTGGTCAATATTCCCTCGTGGGAACGGCTACCGCTGAAACACTGGCTGGAAGCTGAATTTCATAAACCGGTATTTGTAAATAACGACGCCAATTGTTTTGCGCTGGGTGAAAAACATTTCGGCAAGGGACAGGCTTTCCGGAATTTTGTAGGGATCGTAATCGGCACAGGGCTTGGCGGCGGCATTGTCATCAATGACCATCTCTACCCGGGGAGGTTCTGCGGTGCCGGTGAATTCGGCAATATCGGGTACCGCGATTCCATCGTTGAGGCCTATGCCAGTGGGCAGTTTTTCAGGGATGCAAACCTCGACGGATCGAAACTGGCAGCCAGGGCTCAATCCGGCGACCCGGAAGCCCTCCGTCTTTTTGGCGAACTTGGAGATCACATCGGTAGAGCAATCGCCAATGTGCTTTTTACCCTGGCGCCGGAGGCTGTCATCCTGGGCGGATCCGTCAGTCTGTCCTTTCCCTTGTTCGAAAAAAACATGCACAACTACCTCGAAAATTCATTCCCTTTCCAGCGGCTTTACCGTTCCCTGCAGATCGCCGTATCCGATCTGAAGAACAGCGGTGTCCTGGGCGCTTCTTCTTTAGTACTGGATGCCTTGAAATGATTCTTTCTTACCTCAGGCACACTGGTAACACACATGTTAGCCCCCGGGCTTGTCAACCTGATTGTAGGGCTATGTACGTTATTGTATAAAAATTATTTACAATGCACCATATGTGGAAACCTGTAAATATTCAGCCTGCTTTATGTTAGGAGAGGCTGCAAAACAGATAGTTCACTGTACTTTGAAATAAATATTCTACCTTTGATAGTATCATATGATACTATCAAAGACCGAATAAATGAAACCACCATACAAAATAACAGGAAAGATTTTAAAACTGGTAGCTTCAATTTCAGAGAGAATAGGAGAAGTCAACTCAGCTCATTTAAATAAACCTCCGACAGAATTAAGAAAGAAAAATAGGATTAAGACTATTCACTCATCACTTGAAATAGAAGGAAACACGTTGACAATTGAGCAAATTACCGCAATTGTTGAAAACAAAAGGGTGATTGGACCTAAAAAGGACATTCTGGAAGTTAAAAATGCAATTGCTGTTTATGATTATCTGGACAAATTGAATCCATATAATTTTGACTCGTTCTGTGAAGCCCACCGAATACTCATGAACGGACTGATTGAATCAGCTGGAAGACTTAGAAGTAAATCGGTTGGAATTGTTAAAGGCTCCGAAGTTGCACATTTAGCACCGCCGGGTGAAATGCTTAAGCATTTAATGAATGACTTGTTTGCTTATCTAAAAGATGATGATGATTTGATTTTAATTAGGAGTTGCGTGTTTCATTATGAAATGCAATTTATACATCCCTTCATTGATGGAAATGGTAGAATGGGTAGACTATGGCAAACGTTGATTTTAAAAGACATTTATCCAGTTTTTGAATATATACCCATTGAGACTTTTATAAAAGAACGTCAAGAACAGTATTATGAATCACTAGGAAAGTCTGATAATACAGGGGAATCAACTCTATTTATCGAATTTATGCTTGAAATTATTCTTGAATCAGTAGAGGATTTACTAAATATTCAAAATGTAAGTTTAACAAATGTTGACAGGATCAATTTATTTATGTCAATCATAAAAAATGACTATTTTACACGTAAAGAATACCTTAAAAATTTTAGAGAAATATCTTCTGCAACGGCAAGTCGAGACTTAAACTATGCTGTTGAGAATGGAATACTAGAAAAAATCGGTAATAAAAATACAACGAGATATAAATACAAATAAAAACAAAGCCTAACAAATGGAACGAGAAGGTAAGTGCATTTCAGCGCAAACTTCTCACAGAACCTCCAATAATTTATCGGGGTAAAAGTCTGCCGTCATAGCTTCATTATAAGTATTATACTGGCCAAAATCATATGCTTCAGATTCGTCTGCGTAGTGGAAATTTTCGTAGATTCCAGATTGCGTTAGTAACAATTCTGTTTTTTGTTTCGAAATATAGTCCATTCCACCGGAACTCATTTGACATTTCGTTAAATATTGCTTCATTTGTATTATATCAACCAACTAACATTACGATGCGTGTACTACTCGGCGTATTCTATCACACCCTGGGCGGGGTCGCTTCAGGCTCCTTCTACATGCCCTACAACAAAGTCAGAAAATGGCACTGGGAGAGTTACTGGATGTTTGGGGGAATCTTCTCATGGCTTATCGTCCCCCCGCTTGCAGCGTGGCTGACCGTCCCCGGATTTGCAGAGATCATTGCTGCTACCAATATGTCTGTACTCAGATTCACTTTCTTAATGGGACTGATGTGGGGTATTGGCGGATTATCATACGGACTCGGTGTCAGGTATTTGGGAATGTCGCTGGGAAACAGCGTGGTGCTGGGTTTCTGTGCGGCATTCGGTGCCATCGTGCCTTCCATTTACTACAACATTAACCCCACTTCGGGGAAGGTCTCCTTCTCCGACATGATGGGGAATACTGGTGGAATACTGGTGCTTGCAGGTGTGGCGGTCTGTATACTGGGAATCGCCATCTCAGGGAAGGCAGGTATGCTGAAGGAGAAAGAGCTTTCTCCCGAGGAGCAGAAAAAGAGCATCCCGGAGTTCAGCCTGGTGAAAGGACTGTTGATTGCTGTGCTGTCGGGCATCCTGAGCAGTTTTTTCAATTTCGGTATAGAAGCCGGAAAACCCATGGCAGCGCAAGCTGTGGCTGCCGGGTACAACCCGCTGTTCCAGAACAATGTTGCCTTCGTGGTCATTCTCTGGGGCGGGATTACCTCGAATTTCATCTGGACCACTATCCTCAGTATACGCAACAGGTCCTACAGGGATTTTGTGAACAGGGACTCTCCTATTGCAGCAAACATGCTCTTCTCGGCACTTGCCGGAACCACCTGGTTTATGCAGTTCTTTTTCTATGGAATGGGTGAAAGCAAGCTTGGAAACGGGGCCAGCTCCTGGATCCTGCATATGTCTACCATCATCCTTACCGCGAACATGTGGGGAATTTACAGGAAAGAGTGGTCCGGGGTAAGCAAACGTGTAAAGCTCACCATTACCGCCGGGATTCTGACGATTATTGCATCGGTCTTCCTGGTGGGCATCGGGAACTCAATACTTTAAGTATGAAGGCAAGGGAACGGTTTTTACGCACCATCAACAGGCAGGGAGCCGACAGACCGGCGCTTTTCGCCACCTTCACACCACAGGCGGCGGAAAAGATGTCGGCGCACCTCGGCCTGCTTTATGAACTACCACTCGACTCCCTTCTCTCCACCCGGATATCTCACACAAATCTTCTGCTTGCATTGGGGAACGACGCAGTGGGCATCGCAGCCTGTGCACCGGCTGACCGCCCCACGGTAACCGGTGAGAACGGCATCATCACCAATGAGTGGGGAATGACCTTTGTCAACAAGGGACTATACAATGAATTCCAGGGCTTCCCGCTTGCACATGCAACGGACAAGGCAAGCATCGATGACTATCCTTTCCCCGACCCTGCAGCACCGGGAAGGTATGACGATGCGTTACAGAAGATAAATATATATAAGTCTGATTACGGCATCATCGCCGATCTTGAGACCTCGATATACGAAACGGCCTGGTACCTGACAGGTCTGGAAAAACTCCTGATGGACCTTATCGTCGAGCCCCCTTACCTTGAGCCGCTGTTCGACAGGATCATGGAGATCAACCTGGAGACCGGGAAGGAGTTGATACGTCTGGGTGCAGACATGATCTGGTGCGGGGATGATTTCGGAACCCAGTCGGGCATGATGCTTGGTCCGGATACCTGGAGACGATTTTTCAAGCCGAGGATCACGCATATGTTCCGGGAGTTCAGGAAAGTAAACCCGGAAATCAGGATTGCATGGCATTCATGTGGCGCCATCCGGGATATCATTCCCGATTTCATTGAAGTCGGACTGGATATCCTGAACCCGCTTCAGCCCCTGGCTACAGGCATGGAGCCGGAAGGGCTGGCCAATGATTTTGGAAAGGATCTTGGGTTTTTCGGCGGGATCTGTATACAGGATCTCCTGCCCAACGGAAGTCCGGAACAGATCCGGTCGGAAATCAGGCGCCGGGCGGATATCTTTGGCAGATACGGCGCCTATATCATCGCCCCGGCGCATAACATTCAGGACGACACCCCCGTGGAGAACATCATCGCCTTCTTCGATGCCGTGAGAGAACTTGAGGGCTAAAACATACCGGATTACAGCAAGAACAGGAATATCGGGATTGGACCCGGGCTCCTCCAGGTGTGCGCAGTGCCGGAGATTGTCTCCTTTTTTAAATCTCTTTATCTATTCCCAAACCCGATCAGCATATAAATGGATCCATCGTTGATGGGCTACTACCGTTCAATCACAAGTTTTTTATACAGGATATGGTCTGTATCCGTTACAAGCCGAAGGATATAAATTCCGTCTTTAAGGTCAGATATGTTGACTTTATTTATGGCATCACCTTCGACAAGTTTTACGTTCTGGCCTGAGAGGTTGGTGAGAACCAGCCTTTTAATACTTACACCTTCCAGGAAAATAATATCATTCGCCGGGATGGGATATACCTTCAGATTATACACTGAATTTTGGTCGATACCCACATTGCCCGACATGGTGACGTGGACTACATTACTGAAATCCGATATATGCCCGGCCAGATCAATGGCAGCAACTTTAAGATCATAATCTGTTCCCCGGCTTAAACCGGAAAGCCCGACCTCATTTATGAAAGCGGTATCAGTAACCACATCATTGATATAGATCAGGAAGGATTTAATATAAGTATCATCGTCGGGAATGCTCCAGGAAAGGCTCAACGTTGTTTCACCGACCGAACTGGCTGCCAGTTTATACGGTGCCGGGGGTATTTCGGTATCCGTGAAATTTGATTTCATCACAGCAGCTCCGGCCCATACTGCGTCATCTGCTAAACCTGTCACAACCAGTTTTAGTTCATCAACACCCCCGATATTCAGGAAAACAGCCCTTCGGCCGGTCGTTTTGCGTACCGGGGGACTTGTCAGCAATGTATCGCCATCGGCAATGATGGAAAAAATACCATAGCTTCCGGATAGAAGACCCAGATCGGAAGCAAAGTAATCATACATCCCATTCAGGTTCCAGGAAATTTCTGATACGGATGATACGCCCAGGCCTTTCGGAAAATAAATATGACTGGCCACAATCGGTATGCCGTCTTTTGGCTCACTGCCGCCATTGGTCATGTCATGTTCCACGGGTCCGGATCCGTTGACAGACAAAGTATTATCCAGATCGGATAAGTATGTAAAGTCTACTGGTTTTGCCGTTGAAATCACAGATTCCTCCGATAGTTCTGAATAATTTCCTCCGATATCCCTGGCTTTTACCGAGAATTTATAAGCCGATCCGACTTGAAGATTTTTCACGATGAAAAATGTATCCACAACAGGATCCTCGTTTTGTCTTGTTCCCTCAAAATATACATGGTATCCCCAGATTCCGTCATTATCCTGCGGCACATTCCAGTTAACCTTAACCGAACGGTAGCCGATTTCCGTTGCAAGTTGGGGTGCGTCCGGTGCAGCAGGAGGGATGCTGTCGGCTGAGTAAAAATTACCGCCGAAGACCAGAACGGAGAACATCTGTGCAGGAGAGATGACATTCCCTTCCGCATCGTATGCAATCGCTGTAAAGGGGTCGCAAACCTTATTGATAAGATGTTTAATCTTATAATCAAATTCGAATTCATCCGCGCCACCATGTACCTCGCCAATTTTTTCCGACATGAGGTATACTTCAATTTTGTCCCAGTTAAATTCTGTGTACATGTTGCCGAGGATCCTGATCGACGTGTCCTTCTCAAGATCGTATGTGATCATATCCGTATTTTGAACAGGTGCGATATCCCAGGATACCGTGTCAGGAGTATTGATCTGGAACTTCTCGTTGCGTGAAGTGTACGCCCGGTCTAGAAAAGCCATATCCTTGTCAAGGCACCAACTCGAATTAGGGTCCCTGGGAAATTCGACGGAATCTATGGGATGAATTTCGGTGAAGCCGGAAGTCCAGGTGGTATCAAGGGCTATCCAGCCGCTATCTTCACTGACCGGATTAAGTGCAACCGGACCAAGTCTCGGATTGGCATCAACCGGCAATCGCAATGCGATGCATTTCTCAAAGAAAGGATAAAAAATATGCATCGTCCTTCGGTGTTCATGGCCCATACCCTGCACTTCAATTTTTGACCAGAGGGCTCCTTTCGGCCTGTTGAGGGTCATCCTGTCACCGATGGTGCTTTGTTCCAGGTTACCGACAGTATGATCGACCTCCCCGCAGATAAAGATCCCGGGTACCCTGAGTCCCTCATCTGAAGGCTCACGGGGATTAAGGGTGGCCGGTACATTCGCGCCGAAACAGATAGTCCTTTCCGGTGCAAACATGGCTAATCCGTAGGTAAACGCACCGGCACTTGAGTTCCCGGTAACGCACCAGGGAACATTCCTCAGTTCGGGATTCATACCCATGTCGGCCCATTTTTCAAGGGCATCGAGGAGTTTTCCTCCATAGAAATTGTAGGTGCTGGAGCCGGAAACATTCTGTGTTGCACACAGTCCGAAATGAAACTGTTTTGCATATTCCTGCATTTGTGAGTTCAGTACCCAGCCTGTATTATCACTGGTCCCCGGGTTGCCGTTTATGAACAGACCACGGATCACTTCAGTGGTATCATCCGACGGAATCCATACGTTGAAACCCCGGGTCATCCCGTTGTATTCAAAGCGGTAGGAGTATAAGTGGTAGTTTTTATTATACTTAACATCCTGGCTTATGGCGGCATTGGTCAGCAAGCCGGTTAACAGCAATAGGAGGAAAAGTCTTTTCATGGTCTTTGGTTTTGTTGGGTTGATAGAGGATGCCTGATGAAAAAGAATGTTAAGGTATATGATGCTAAATTAATTATTTTATTGTATCTATTCATATTTGGAGCCTGAATCGATACGGGTATTTTAATTGCAAGCTTCTCAGTTTCGGCAGACCAATATAACAAGACTTACAATTCCGCATTGACTTGTACGCTGCAACCTGTTACTTTTACGAAAATTTAGATTTTTCAATCCTCCTACTTCTGAAGTTGAAAAAGTCTTCTTAAAAGCGATGAAGCATGAAAAAACCAATCACACTTCTCACCCTGCTTGTCTTCCTTACCACGACTTCGTATTCAAAGACCGGCGTGAGTAACCTCCTTACCGAAAATCGTACCAATCCCATGGGCCTCGACGTCAACGTTCCCCGGTTCACCTGGCAGCTGGAGTCGGATGAAAGAGGCGTGAGCCAGACTGCCTTTTCGATTCGTCTCGCAGAATCAGGCGATGCCCTGAAAAAAACAAAAAGTCTGCTTTGGGAAAGCGGAAAGATCTCCTCGGGAGAATCTGTACAGGTCGCTTACAGAGGACCTGAGCTTCGTTCCGACACTCGCTACTACTGGCAAGTGAGGATATGGGACCAGGACGACAAGTCCTCCGATTGGAGCAAACCGGCTTGGTTCCAGATGGGATTTCTGAAATTGTCAGACTGGAAAGCAAAATGGATTCAACCGGCTGAGCAGGAAGACAGGGATGCCAGTCCTTATTTCCGGAATGAATTCAGCCTGCAAAAAACAGTGAGATCTGCGACGCTTTATGTGACGTGTCATGGTATGTATGAGGCCTACTTCAACAACTCCCGCGTTGGTGATGCTTTGCTCACACCTGGTTGGACTTCATATAACAAGCGACTCCAGTACCAGGTGTACGATGTTACCGGGATGCTCAGGGAAGGGCCGAATGCAGCAGGCGTGGTTCTCGGGAAAGGTTGGTATAAATCAGACATGGGGAACAACCTGAACAAATACAAAGACGATCTGTCGCTGCTGCTGCAACTGGAGATTGTCTTCACCGATGGCAGCCGGCAACGTATCATATCTGACGGAAGCTGGAAAACCACCGCAGGTCCCATACGGTATTCAGATGTTTATGACGGTGAAACCTACGATGCCCGCTATGATATGCCCGGCTGGTCGGCGCCAGGCTTTCCTGATTCAGGCTGGGGAAAGGTTGTGGAAAAGAAGTATACTATGGATAACCTTATCGCCACATACAATGAACCGGTCAGAAAGCATGAAGTCTTTCGCGCGTGTCAGGTTATTGTGACACCAGAGGGCGATCATGTCATCGACTTCGGCCAGAATCTTGTTGGCTGGGTGCAGGTCAGTGTAAAAGGAAAAGCCGGTGACACCATCAGGATTTATCATGCGGAAGTGCTGGACAAGGATGGGAACTTCTATACCGAAAACCTCCGAAGCGCCAAAGAGCTGGATACATACATTCTTAATGGTGCAGGCACTTCGGTATTCGAACCTCATTTCACCTGGCAGGGTTTTCGTTTTATTAAGATTGTAGGATATCCCGGTGAGATCAATCCGGATGATTTCAAGGCCACGGCCATTTATTCCGATATGGTACCCACCGGAATTTTCGAGTGTTCCGACACTTTGATCAACCAGTTACAACACAATATCCAGTGGGGACAAAGGGGAAATTTTATTGATGTCCCAACCGATTGTCCACAGCGCGATGAACGTCTCGGCTGGACGGGCGATGCGCAGGCCTTTGCCCGAACGGCAACGTTCAACTTTCGCGTGGATAATTTCTTTGCCAAGTGGTTGAAGGACCTTGCTGCAGATCAGGAAGAGGGTGATGTACCCTCGGTAGTGCCCTTCATCGGAAAAGGCGTTTCCGGTAGTCCGGGTTGGGGGGATGTGGCAACGATTGCACCTTGGACCATGTACCTGGCTTACGGGGATAAGCGGATACTGGAAGACCAGTATGTGAGCATGAAAGCCTGGGTAGACCATATCACCGGCCAGAGCAGGGATGACCTGTGGATCCCCAATTGGTCTTTCGGCGACTGGCTTTTCTACAGCCTCAACAATGATCGGAGCGGTGAATCAGCCATCACGGATAAAAGCCTGATCGCCCAGTGTTTTTATGCCTATTCAACACAGAATGTCGTGAAGGCTGCAAACGTTTTGGGGTACACTAAGGACGCGGAAAAATACACCGAACTTTTGGACAAGATCAAACAAGCCTTCTTCCGGGAGTATGTCACCCGCAGCGGGCGACTGGTTTCCGGCACTCAAACTGCCTATGTCCTGGCCCTTCAGTTCGACATGCTCCCAGAGGAACTAAGGCAACAGGCAGCTGACAGGCTGGTGAAAAATATACACCACTACAACAATCACCTCTCCACGGGATTCCTGGGAACACCCTACCTCTGCCATGTGCTGACACGTTTTGGATACAATGATGTGGCGTACGAACTTCTCCTTCAGAAAACCTATCCTTCCTGGCTCTATCCAGTGACGATGGGCGCCACAACCATCTGGGAACGCTGGAACGGGATTGAACCCGACAGTACCTTCCAGACGCCAACGATGAACTCATTCAACCATTACGCGTACGGTGCCATCGGTGATTGGATGTACCGCAATATCACCGGACTTGACACCTTCGAAGATCATCCGGGATACAAAAAGATCAGGATCAAACCCCATACGGGAGGCGACCTGACGTATGCATCAGCTACCCTTAAAACCTATTACGGAGAGATCGGATCCTCGTGGAAGGTGGTGGATAATGCACTAACGCTCGACGTCGAAATCCCTCATAACACAACTGCAATTGTTTACATCCCTGCTTCTGATGTTAAGGAAAGCGGTATGCCTCTGAAAGATATAAAGGAGGTAAATTATATGGGTGAAGAAGATGGGTATGTGAAGGTAGCCGTGGGCTCAGGCAAATATGTGTTTGAAGGAAAGGTTCGATAGAACAGTCAAAAGACGGTTACTTTTGATTTCCGGAATAATATAAGCACCAGTGCTTCCACCAAATCTTCACTTGATCTCACTGAATTTCCGCCACATCAGTCCGAAGTCGGGATCCATGCTGGCACATTCTGAAATGCTGTCCCTGACCTGCTCAACAGGGAAATTCTCCGGGTGTTTTTCGGCCCAGTCGGCCCAGTTGGTGACAAAGCGCATATGATCATCGAGGGCTGTTTCTATCAATATATCACAGTAAATGCTTACTTCTGCAAATGGGTAATTCCGTGTTTCCTCCGGGAAATAGATACCCACCGCATTGATTTCCTGAAGCAGCCTGGAGGCACGCAGAAAATTACTTGCATGAAAAGACTGAAAATTGAGTGCCGGAGCGAATTTCTGGTCAATCTCATCCGGAAAGATCTCGTCGAACCTGAAAACCTTCAGCATATCCGTCAAAACCAGGGTATCTTTTTTCACCGTGCGGGCTGTAATGCCTGATGATGCCATGGATTTAATTCCCTTGTCCACTCCGGCGAATCCCCGGATTACCATTTCGTGCTTCAGACCAACAGCAAAAAGGATGTTCAGGTTCTCAACAAAGATTTTAAATACCATTGTGTTCAGTTCCGGAACATCATTCTCGAGGTACAGATTTGAATAAATGTACAGCTTGTCGGCCAGGATCGTGATCACAGGTTGTATCACTTCAAAACCATAACCGTAATTCTGCAGCCGCATATTATATAGTTCTGTCGCAAGCTCCTTATAAAACAATTGAAGTTCATGAAACTTGTCCGATTCCAGGAAACAGTTGTAATTCATGATCTCTACTACTGCTGTCAGTGTAGACTGAAGGGAAAGATCCTGTTCTTTTTCTTGAGAATAATAGCTATCAGGCATTTTTTTGAATCTCATATGAATTACTATACGTAAAGAAAGAAATCCCGTTACGGAAATTGTTCAATCAATGACGGAAAAATGTCGCTGACAGGCATTCATGACTTTATGGTCGGGACGTGTTTTATCCCACATGTTATCAAACGTTACTATTTTTTCCATTCTATGTTTTCTTTAACAATTTTAGCAGGACATCCGCATATAAGAGAATTTTCAATATTAAATACACCTTTTACAATTGAATCTGATGCGATTACGCATCCGTCAGGTATTACTGTCCCTTTATATATCTTTACACCACATCCAATCCAAACATTATTTCCTATAATTATCGAATTTGCATATTCTCTTTTTCCACAGTATATCAATTCATGAAAGTCATCATCAAGTAGTTGGCAATTCCATGAAATTACGCAGTTATCCCCTATAACTAAATTATGCATAATAATAAAATAAGTATTGCAATTAATAAAACCTCCTTCTCCAATTGTTACTACAGCATTTTCTCCAATATTAATCCGACAGCCCCGACCAATTGAGTATTTTCCTTTAATCCTTAATTTGCCTTTTATATTTAAGTATGTTTTATCTGTTTTATGAATAAATCCGACATAGCTAATACCTATTTCAATTTTTTCTTTTGCAACAATATTCCTTCTTCCTTTAATCTTCACATTCTGATGCAAAAGAAGGGTATTGTGATAGAAAATTTTATTGATTAAAAATCGGAAAAGAACAATAATAAAATTACTATCTGATTTTTTGCATTTTTTATACAAAGCTATAATCCGTATCATTCTTTTGTATTCTAATGTTTGCTAACATATTTGTATACACGTACCGACCATAAAGAAAATGCCATACTAAAATAAAAAAATTACTCGAAATATTTTATACATTTAGCCCTTAATGTCTTTCGAACAGCTAAGCTAACTACTAACACAACGCCAATGAAAGCTTCAACCTGGTTTAAATGGAAACATTTTCTTCCACTCATTTTCATGTTTTTCATCTGGTCCGCATTTGCACAGTCGGTTGTTGCACAGACCATTACGGGTGTCGTTACAGATGAGAACGATCTGCCTTTACCTGGCGTCAATGTCACCATATTGGGAACGACCATCGGGACGATCACGACGGTATCAGGTACGTACTCGCTCAATGTTGGCAACCAGGGAGCCACACTCCGTTTTTCTTTTGTAGGTTATAAAACTGTCGAAGTTCCGACAGGCGGGCGTACGGTGGTAGATGTTAAGATGGACCTGCAGGCGAACGTTCTTGACGATATCGTCGTCATTGGGTACGGTACGGTCAAAAAACAAGACCTGACCGGTTCGGTGGCGGTGGTTACCAACGAAGAGCTAACACGTATACCGGTTGCTAATCTCGGCAAAGCCATTCAGGGTCACGCAACTGGTGTCGTTGTTATGCAGAATGGAGCACCAGGGGGCGACGTCAGTCTCCGTGTCAGGGGTATCGGCTCGATCACTTCTGAACCCGATCCCATATACGTCATCGATGGTGTCATCGGCGGGGACATCAATTCCATTTCTCCCCAGGACATTGAATCCGTCTCCATTTTGAAGGATGCCTCGGCGTCTGCCATCTATGGTGCCAATGGCGCCAATGGCGTTGTTCTCATCACCACCAAACGTGGTTCAAATTCAGGCAAGATGAAAGTTTCACTTTCAGCCTTTTCAGGGACACATCTTCAGCCCAGATATTATAACCTGATGAATGCCGACCAGTATGCCGATTTCTACAACAAGGCATATGAACTGAACAATGTTGAGGCACCACTGGCATACAGTGATGACTTCAGGCAGTGGTATTACAAAGGAAACTGGCACGAAGGGACCGACTGGCAAAAGGAGATTCTTCAAACGAATCTTACCCAGAATTATTACCTGAATGTTGCCGACGGAAATGAAAGGAGCAACTACAGCATCTCGGCTAACTATTACTCGGAAGATGGCATCCTGATCAACACATTTACTGACAGGATGAACCTGAGAGCCAACTCCGACTTTAAACTCGGAAAGTATATTCGTATTGGCGAATCGTTAAGCCTTACCAGACGAAAAACACGCAATTCGAACTGGGCTGCCTGGAGTATGGCGATTGAATCGTCACCCCTTATGAATGTTTATAATCCGGACAATAACGGCGGCTATGAAGGAACCCAGATTGGTGTCGAATATACCGATCCGCAGGGCAATACCACAATCGTCCCGAATACCGGCGGGAACGACAAATTTAATCCGAAAGGAATTCTTGCACTGCCTGAGGACTGGGATTATTCCGATGGATTACTGGCGAATGTTTATCTTGAATTCAAGCCTTTTAACTGGCTCACGTTTACTTCAACACCTTCCATCAACGCATATTCCAATCGCAGCAAGAATTGGACCGAGCAATATGACATGGGCGTCAGGAGTACAACAACATCAACGCTTGGAGAGAGTTTTTCGGACGGAAATTCTTACGGATTTCAGAACCAGCTTGATCTAAACAAAGTATTTGGGAATCACAGTTTTCAGTTATCGGGAGTATCAGACATAAGATTCGGTAATGATAACAATGTAAATGTTGATGCGTCCGATTTCCCATATCCTCAATTGAATGTCATTTCCCAGGCCGTACCTGAAAATGTTGTCACTACCGGTGGAGAAGGTGAATGGACCGCGGAAGCCTTGCTTGCCAGGCTCACCTACAATTACAAATCGAAATACCTTGTCACCATGAGTTACAGGCACGATGGAAGCTCCAATTTCGGGCCCAAGAAGAAGTGGGGGAATTTTCCTTCTTTCTCCTTTGCATGGAAGGTGAATGAAGATTTCCTGAGGAATGTCGATCAGATCAATATACTTAAACTCCGTTTCGGCTGGGGGCAAACGGGCTACTCAGGTACTGGACGCGCATACGAGACCAACCTTGCCGAGCCCCTTCACTTCAGCCCTGTCTTCGGGCTCGACCAGAAGGAGTATTACGCCATTAATGAACTGTGGAATGCCGGAAACGTTTATGCACATTGGGAATCAGCAGAAATGGTGGATTTTGGTCTCGACCTGAACGCCTTCTCGAACAGAATTCAGTTCAGCACTGACTATTATATCAAGTCGCAGTATGGTCTCCTGCTGGGAGTGCCCATTTCACGCATTTATGGCAAATGGGATGGTGTATCACCCACCCTGAATATCGGTGATATCAGGAACAGTGGATTTGAATTCGACCTGAAATATTCCCAGGTAAAAGGCAGCTTCGATTACAAGTTATTTGCCAACTTTACCACCATCAAAAATGAAGTTTTGAGCGTACCCTCTGCCATCCTCGATGACAATAATATCACGACCATTGGTCATGCCATCGGAAGTTTATACGGTTATGTGGCAGAGAGGATCATCCAGGAAGATGATTTTGACGAAAACGGAAAATACAAGTACGCGAAGCCTGTGGAAGGCACACCTTCTCCGGGAGACCTGATGTTCAAGGACCTGAACCACGACGGGGTTATTTCTGATCTTGACCGTACCGTTATTGGTAAAGGAATACCGGACTTCACCTATTCTTTCGGAGGGGAAATCTACTATTCCAATTTTGATTTTTCCATATTTTTCTATGGCATCCAGAATGCAGATGTTTACAATACCCTGCGTCGTGACCTTGAGAGCTTTGAGGCGCAGGACCGTGATCACAATAAATCAGCCGACTGGGCTGCCAATTACTGGACGCCCGAAAACAAATCAACAAAATATGTCAGGGCCGATCAAAACGATTCAAACAGGAACACGAGGCTCTCCAGCTGGTGGGTAGAGGATGCTTCTTTCCTTCGCTTAAAGGATGTGCAATTAGGATATTCACTTCCTGCCAAACTCACCAACAGAGCAGGCCTCGGAAGGGTCCGGTTTTATGTGAGTGGGATGAATCTCATAACCTTCACCAAATACAAAGGGTATGATCCCGAGGCACCGCTTTCAGAAAAAGATCCCACTACACCGGGCGTCGATGCTTCTTCCTATCCGATCCCGAAGACTTTCACCGGCGGAATCCAAATTGAATTCTAACTGAAAAGCCAAAAATCATGAAAAGATACTTCATAGTTGCCATCGTTACACTGAGTTTTTTTACTTCATGCTCCGACAATTTCCTGGAAGTTGAAAATAAGGGATCCCTTACGGTTGAAAACTTTTACCGGACTGCCGATGATTTCCAGGCTGCATTGAATTCATCCTACATTCCCATGATGGAAGGCGGCATGTACGCCCTGAGGATGAACCTTTGCTTCGGAACCTTTGAAGACCGGACCCTGTTTGAAAGTACCGGCCGTGACCGCCTCTCCACGCTTACAGCCTCAAGTGACGATGTATCCGCCATGTGGGGATCATTGTACTTCGGGGTGTACCGCACCTCCAAGATCCTTCAGGAGCTTAATGCAAAGGGTCTTAACGACATTGAAGGTATGACCGCGGAAAACTTCGATTATATCACCGCCCAGGTAAAGGCCTTACGGGGAATGTATTATTTCTACCTGACCATTATCTTTGACAGGCCAATCTTGTACGATGAAGGCGACATCCCAGACAACTACCTGAATAATTACGGGAATGCCGAGCAAATCAACCTCTGGAATCAGATCGAACAGGACCTTACGGATGCCTACCCGGATCTCAAGCTGAGGTCGGAGCTCGATGATACGGAATACGGCCGTGTTACCAACGGTGCCGCCCTATCCCAGCTGGCAAAGAGCCTTTTGTACAAACACTACTATTATTATGAACGGTTCGGCTTGGGTGGTTCAGCTGAAGATAAAGCCGACCTGGAAAAAGCCAGGGACTATTTCCGCCAGGTGATGGATTCACACGAATATGAACTCATCAAACCCCAGGCGCCAAAAACCAAAAAAGATTACCTGTATGCGATCCTATGTAATTCGTCCTTTAAAGATCTACCCTCGGAAAATAACACCTACGACTCAGAGAATAACATCGAATCGGTTTGGGAAGTCCAGTTTGCCGACGGTCAGGCTTACCAGAACAACCCATGGCTGAATGGCTACTATAGCGGGGGCGCACTCAATGAACAATATTTTTCTCCCCATGCGACGAGCTACAGAAACCACGAAGCACATCCGGCGCTCTATTCTGAATTTGAAACCGAAGGTGCTCCGGCTCCCTTCGACCGTGATCCGCGGTGTTATGCTTCCTTTTATTTCGATGGCGACTTAATGGATTTCGATCCGGCATCACCGTATTACATTCCCTTTAAAAGCGGCCTGAATTCGAAAAAAGTTGCCCAGGCCAGAGGACTCGTCTTACCTGCCGGAACGGAAAGTCTGGGGGTTAAGAAGACGCATTTCCCGATTTACTGGGACGGACCGATGGCGCCATTCAACGATCCCGTAAACAAACGCGTCATTCGCTACGCAGATGTTCTTCTTATGTACTCAGAAGTTATGTACCTGTTGGGAGACGACGGTTCGGGACTCACTGCCCTGAATGAGGTGCGGGAAAGAGTGGACATGCCCGATGTACCGGCTCTGACTACCCAGTCCATCATTCATGAAAGGGATGTGGAACTGGCCTTCGAAAACCACCGTTGGTTTGATCTCGTCCGCTGGAGCTTTTCCGAAGAATGGGGTATCGACTGGAGTCAGATTAACTGGGGCATCGATGGAAACAATACCATCAATCCTTTTGTAAAAAACAAGAATGAATTCTTCCCCATTCCTCTTTCCGAGATCAATGCGAATAACGGAGTGTTGAAACAGAATGTCGGTTGGTAAGGACTTTTGAATAAATGGAATGGTTTTCAGATGAATGCCACTGAAGAGATAAGAAAAAGAGAAGGACTGTAAGGATTTTGAGTTTATCATATAGATATTTCTGAGCAGAATACCGGAAGATTAATGGTCCGGTTCCTTTTGGAATTTTGCTGTGAACCCCGTTTACAAGCTGACACGAGATGCATTAATATACGCATCTTCGACATGAGCTGATTGTGTATCTCCAAATCAAAATGTTTCAGTTCTTTCACAACAGATGAAAATAACCGGGTCGCTTACTCTCATCTTTGAACAAAGCTGTATAAAAATTATTTATATGTTTACGATGAGTATGAAAAGTAATGCATCAGCAGGTGTTTATGACCGGTGCCGGAAAATAACGGTGCTTCTGATTTTCGTAGTATTCGCGCCATGCCTTTTTACGCCCAGCCAAGTGATCAACCTCAGAGACTTACACCAGCGATTCGAAACCTTCAGGAACTTAAGCGTAATAACAATACCATCCTGCGCCTGAAGGAAAGCAATATTTCAGGTTCTGAAACCGTCCCGGGGATTGTAACCGAATTCAGGCCAAATCAGACCTATGTAATTCAGCCAAAAGACAGAAACATAACGAAAATGAACCAGGCTGTTTATGATAACCTGGACACGGAACTCAAAAGAAAATATTCTCCTGCGGATATAAAACTGCTACCTGAAACGTATATGCAAACAGGTGCCACAGGTCAACATCAAATACTATACAGGATCGGCTTCGAATCCAAACTCCCCCTGGAGTATCTTTTCCGGTCGGGGCAATATGAAGGATCCATGAAATTCTTCCTCTTTCCGGAATCCGCATCAGCCGATAATACCTTAAAAATACACGTACCGATTGAAATTGTTTCCAACGACATTCGTACCATTGATCCCGCCTCCGAAGAGATCGATCATTTCAGTATACCCTTAACAGAGATTAAATTACAGGGAAATGATCTGTCCGATTCTGCACAGGTAAAGATCATTACGAAATCCAATCCTGAAGGCTATGAAACCTATGTGAATGTCAGGCCTGCCATTGAGCTGGAATCAAAGAGAACTGCATTACAGGGTTTCGGGGTTCAAAAAATTCCGATCAGTGTAAAGGTCCTGGGATCGTCGATGAAAGATTCTGTTAAGGTCAGCTTTAATGCAGGGAAAGGAACGGTCATACCTGGTGCAGTTTATGTCCGGTACGACAGCCCAAAGGTTGTCAGTCTGCGTTCGGAAGGTATAGGCATGACTTCCTTAACCACCTCATCAGCATATAATTCAAATGAACTGGAATTTACGTATACCTTTCCCTGGATGTTCATCCTTATGGCGATGATTGGCGGAATGATTGGCGCACTGGCTAAATATTTCTCAAAACAAGAAAAGCAGTCCTTTTTGAATTCATTGGTAATGGGTATTCTGTTTGGGTTTATGGGCTCGGTAGTATATTATGTCCTGGGTATTAAATTAATATCATTGGATGTTAGTGATGTCTTTAATGAATTCGCCGTGTTGGGATTCAGTGCACTTGTGGCGTTTTTGGGTATTCGCGTTCCAGCAAATGAAGGGAATGACTGAAACACCGCTGGCAATTGTTATAAAATTTGCCATCAAATCGCTCCAACTATGATTGAATGATGTATTGAAGGACTATGATACTTCCCCTTCCGCATCGTCATTTAATCATCATTTCATCACATTCTAGAACGGCAACACATATTTATCCTCATTCTCATCCTCATCCTCTACCAACCCATACCATCCCGACAGCTGCAATGCACACCTCTCCTCCGTCGTGCCATGGGTATCCCACCATTTAGCCAGCGATACACGGACCATTGTGCCAGCAGGAATCTTACCAACCGGCACCGCACACCCCTTATATGGCAGATTGCAGTTACGATCCGTAGTGAAATAACAGTACCGTACCGACCGGTAAAGTTCGCCATCGCTGCGCTCACCCTTGAGATCCTGCCGGAGAAGGGGAAGGTCGGGGATCCAGAATCCCACGCTATGGGACGGGATGCCATTCTTTTCATTGACGTAACCGCAGCCTTTAGGGTTCCAGTTCATCATCCCTTCAAAAATATGATCAGCACTTCCGCGCCATACAGGAACATCCAGATTTTCAATCCAGAACCTGATATTCGTCTCATGGCGGATGAATTCCTGTCTCAGGACTACGACATCCTCGACATGAGGCGGCCTCATATTCTTCGATGTTATGAATGAAATATCCCATATTCCCCCTACCTCAAATTCGGTATCCGGGTACTGGTACCATCCATCCGGATTGAGAAGCCGGAGATAGCGTCCGTTCGACAAGGCAATACCGCCCACACATAGTTGTTGAAGACCGTAATGTGTTTTAGATAAAATAAGAATTTCCATTTACAGGTGTATTAAGTTGAAACCATTCTTTTCCAGCTTCTGTCCCACCAGCGACCGGTGACATGCGTCCGGCCGTTCTTCCACGCAAAAGAGCGCAATACGTCTGGCGTTGCTGTTCTTCAGGGTTTGAATGAATGGTTCAACTTCGAAATGCGCCAAAATTTTTTTCCTGTAAGCATTTCTGAACGTCCGGCTCAGGGTTTGCCGGCTTGTGTTCTGTTCCCGGTTCAGACGGTCAGCATTTTTTTGCAGCTGACGAATACCGGGGGTTGGGGCAAGTGCAGGAATATATATGTACGATATTCCCATAGCACGCAGACGCTCCTGCAGGCGACTGCTGTTCACAAAAGCATAACGTTTTCCTCGTACTGATCGTCTCTGGCGAATGTCGCAAAAGGTGTCGATACCCTGATCCGACAGCTTCCCGAAAAATTCTTCTTCCTCCGAGCCAAAAACACCGATGGTGAAGAATTGCAGACACCAGGGTGCCGATGTCAGCTGCAAAGACATATCTCTTCAAATTATCCGGGGGTATTCGTGCTCTTCCCCCACTACTTATTTTTCAAATCCTCGTACTTTCCCATAAATTTGATTATCACACTATTCTTAATGGGGATCCCTCGATGTAAAATCGGTTTTCTTCCCAAACAGATCGACTGTGCCGTAGCCTTTTGTCAGCTCGCTCATCACCGTCTCCTGTGATTTTATCTTTCCGGGACCAACGATATGGCTTACAGAAATTCCCTCCTTCAACAGCTCCTGCCCAATCAGCTTGCTCCGGTGACATTCATGCGGACTCGTTTCGCTGCACATAATAGCTATGGAAAGCTTTTTTTCATTTGCGGTGATAAGTCGTTTCAATCCCTCCTTGAAAATTTCTCTTTCACGGAGAAGATCATACAGTATCTTCCCATTTGCATCGTAAAAACTCCTGTCGTCGGGCATCCCCCCCAGGGCATCGCCTGAATAGACATAGGTTACGCCATTATTTCTCAGCACCTCCTCCAGTTCCACCTTATTGAAAGCCGGATTCCATTTCGAATACGGCTTTGACCTCACATCCATTAGGTAGGTGATGCCGAAGGAATTCAGTTCATCCATAAACTTCCCGAAGACTTTGTTCCCGTGACCGATGCTGTATATCGTTGAGTTTGCCATAATTCAAATCTACAAAGTTTTTTGCTGTCCTGTATTAATGTCAATTTTTGTGAAAAATCAGCGTTGGGTAAAGGTTTTTTTTTTGAAAAAAGGGTTTGATGGGGTGAGGAGAAAGCGAGGTTCATAGTAAAGATGCCTCCGTAGATTGCAGAGAGAGATAGAAAATGCAGGGCTATTTTTTCCCAGAACCGCAGAGCGGTAGCCCAATGATAGTCACGGTTTGTCCGTGGTTGTTCCCGGCCGGTGATTTTCTACCGCATCATTTTTTCAATATTGTCTTTCATGGAGACGGATCTGAATGCATGGAACATCTGATCGTTACGTTCGCGGCGGGCGTTTGAATGATGAAGGTAATCGATTGTCTCGCGGATTAAGGTATCATAGCTGCAGGAAACGATTTTTTCCCAGGGATTGTCAAGGCTTGTTTCACTGAGAACGAAGGCATGATTATTCAGTGCATAGGCGATTCGCGGCTGTTCCAGTGGTGTCGGAATATCATACTGATGGATATTCAGGAGAATCTTGGAGCGGGTGAGCGCATCGGAAAAATCATTCCCCCACCTTGGCTGTATCGATACACAACAGTGATTATTCAACTCTTCGAGAATCCTTTTTCTTCTTTCCGTCAGGAAACCTACAAACAAAACATCATAATCCGTGTAACCCACAGGAGAAGCCTCCTCCATTTTCTGATGGTATCCCACGGGAACGAGCATTGATTCCAGCCCGTAGTCTTCCAGGTATTTTTGATTATCGGCAGCGTAATCCCAGATACCGAGGGCGTTCCTGAAGAATGAAATTCTTGAATTAATTTTTTCCTGCCAGTGTTGCAGACACAAGGGTTCGAGCTGGTAAATAATGTAGGGTACACGCAGCTGCAATTCGTCAGGCACCAGGTTCCACCCGAGAACGACGGAAAGTTCAGTCCCTTCATCGTCGCCGGCTTCACCAATCGTCGCTGAAATTCCCAGGTCTTCGAAGGCGTATTTCAGAAGTCTTGCCGTATTATAGTAAACGCCTGACCATACAGGAGGCAAAAGGATTGTGCAATGTTGAATATTCATTTTGAAGAAGGGGGTTTTTCATTTGGGTGTATGCCAGCTGTCTGGAAAGGGGCCGCATATCCACTGCTTACGATATTATTCCATGATCTTGACAGGCCCTGGAAATTCTTCCACAGGGCACCTGCAGAACTATTCTCCGAAACACCGTTTATTCCTCCCTGACCGAGGGCATCACCCACAAAGTTGGAACAATTACATCCGTCGAAGCTGAACGGTTCGGTATACGGGCCCTGACTTACCCGGCTGGTACCGTGGTTTAAGGAGGCGTTAAAACTATCCCGTGGTATTTTCATCCACTCATAGACAAATGGTCGCTTTGTACCATATCTGTCAGGAAAATAAAATTCAGGCAAACTGTCCTTCTTGTCGAATGCGGCATAAAGCTCAGGTTCTCCTTGCAGACGCGTCGCATTTTTTTCCATAAATACCGGCTTTTCACCATTACCTTTATCAAATACCACCGAAACATGACCGTCATTGGGATCATTTGCCATCCTGGCGAAGCCCACTCCTATCCTCTGTTTGCCAAAAACAGGCCTGAAATTCCGAAGGTTGTTCTCTATGGTCCTGAAGCGGCCGAAGCGTGCCCCCCAGGTCGCTGTCTCACCCAGTCCTCTCATCTGCCCGAACCGTGTGCCGGCGCCGAACGTTGCATTCTTTGGGCCTTTGAATCCGAATGGTGCCACCGATGTGACGATATCAAAGGCTCCTGTGGCATAGTGACCTTCACTTATCTGCGAAATTCCGCCAGCCACGCCGAGGGCAGCAAGCGGAACAGCCAGTTCAGGTGCGACAACCAGAAGTGGCGCTGCTACTGCACCTAGCCCCACCGATTTACCGAATTGCCCCCATTCCCAGCCTTCCTGAGAACCCTCCGAAATAGCGATTCCCTGTCGAATGGCATTTAGACCTCCGGTGATCAACGCCCCTATCGCCATCACCCCGAGAATGGCAAATATGAATTCCCCCTCCGGATCGATCATATCCACGGGATTCTGAGCGACATAAACATACAATGATGAAGAATCGATGTAACCGCGGGGATCAGCCGATAAATATGTGCCATTCACCGGATTCATCAGCCTTCGCCTCGACAGGTACAAACCGGAACCGGACAAGTACTTTTGCCCGCCAAATACGGGTTCAATATTAAATGACGAACCGGGAATTGCCACACCTGCCTGGTTATAAACCGAAGGCAGTCCAAATGCCTTATAACGATAGCTCTCCAGCAGATTACCGGAATCGTCCAGCAAAGATGTCAGATTAAACCGGTTGTCAAATAAAGTATAAAATGTACCGGTACCGACATGATAGGCAAGCGGTATTCCGGTCACCGGATGATTTGTGATCTGCCTGATTCCGGCGCCGGCAAAATTTTCCTGTTCAACCATACTGCCGAAGTAGTTCAATGTGCGGTCTGGCGTCCCGGATTGCCTGATGACACAAGGTCTGCCCAATGCGTCATAAGTAATCTCCGTTATTACAGCGGTGCCTGATTTTATCTTGATTATCCTTCCCAATGCATCTGCCTCGTAGGTAAAAGTGCCGTCACTTTTCAATGTTCCATCGGCGAAATGCGTGTACGGATTTGTTCCGTCATTCTTAATCCTGTAACCGGGTAAATAGGTATAATTTTTCGTCGGTGCAGCGGTTTCTGAGGACACAGTTCTGGCGTCCGAGGCATTATATTGAAATTCTTCCGAATGTGCGGCACCGGCAGCATTAGACCGAACGGTATTTATGGCGGCATCATGATCAGCCTGACTTACCGCCGCAGGAACCGGTGAAGCAAAACCGTCTTCAGTCTTGCGTAACCTGTATTTCGGATCAAATTCGAAATAGCTGAGTTTCGGTTTCTGCCCTGAAAAAGCTTCAACCTGTTTCAGGTTGGAGGTATTGTACCGATATTGTATCGTTTCATTCAGCCCGGCAACACTGGATGCATTGATCCCGGTCAGGCGTTTTCTTTCGTCGTACCTGTTTGCAATCGAAATGTTGCCATTGAAGTCAGCTTCTCCGAAAAAATTCGCCCCGCTTGGTTTAAAGCCGGCGATAAGCGGGTTTCCGGAACCTACCGTGCCGCCCTGGCTTTCCGAAATCCCTGTCAGAACATCGTTCAGATTATGAGAAAGCTTCTCCGTCCTGCCATCGGGCCACTTTTTTTGGACCTCGCCCAGAACATCATCGTAAATACATGTCAGCGTGTTGCCTGACGTCGTTTCTTCAATCAAGCCTGTTCAGACTGTCATAGTTGCGGCGAACAATATTGCCCGACACCGCAGAAGTCAACATTCTGTTCAGACCATCATAAGTAAATTCATGTTTCTCAACCTTGATCAAGGGTGCCGGGACGAGGGTATTTTCAATATTGACCAGCCTGTTAAAGGCATCGTATGTGTACTTTAATTCAGCACCACTGCCCAGATGTTCATATATGATCTGGTTAACATCATTAAATGTTTTGATGCTTGAGAAACCGTTAGGATAATTTACCTGGACATTCCGGCCGAGCGAGTCATAAACAAAACCGGATGTTTGCCCCATCGGATCAATGATGGAAGTAATCCTTGACATTGAATCCGTTATCCAGCTTTTGGTAATATTCAATCCGGTCGGATCAAAGCTTTTCACTGGCTTTTACATGGTATGAATCGTAAGTTGTTTCCCTGACGATGCCCGACTGATCTGTTTGTTTCACCAGCAGATTCCTGTCATCATATTCATATTTTACCCTTGCACCGTCCGGTTCAATTACTGCGGTCCGACGGTCTCTCGTATCGTATTCAAACCTTTTGGTGATCACCGAAACCGTTGTGTCAGGTTCAATATGATGGCTGTCACTCTGAATCAGGTTTCCGTTTGCATCAAAAGTGTGCCGTTCTTCATTCCCAAGGGCATCCACTTCCTTCACAATACGATCCAGAGCATCGTATTGCAGGGTATGAACAGCTCCGCGATGTGTCCTGATTTTCGTTATCCTGTCCCGAGTGTCATAAAAAAAGGTTGTCTTGATATTCGCTGAAATCGCCGGATTGCCAGTGAATGATTTAACAGTTTCCGTAATTTTTCTGTTCTTCTCATCGTAGGTATATGATCTGAATGCCAGTTGTCTTACCGCACCCGTACCGTCATCACCAATGGTTTCTTCCGATTCCATCAGATCGTTTGCAAGCCATTTATATTTAATCCGGCTGCCATTGGGCAGAATTATGTTTGCTATTCTTGAAAATCCGTCGTATTCATATTTCGTTGTCTGTCCATAAATATCCGTTTCCTGGGTCTGTTTTCCTGTCCGGTCATAGACATACTTCGTCGATATGGTTTTCCCGTCATTCCCTTTCATCTCTGTGCTCAACAGCAGCCCCCTTTCGTCATACACTTTTTTCACAAGGCTGCTGTCAGGATTAATGGTTTGTACCGGGAATCCCCTGTAGTTATTACAAACCTCCAAAACTCTCGGTTCAGCGGAATTGCTGCTCAAGGTAAATTTCACAGGATAGCCCAACACATCCCTCTCAAACAGATCGATCAGATGATTACCAGTAATGACCGGATCGGTGTAATTTCCTCTTGGTCTTTCGGATGAAATTAATTTCCGGTCTGAATCGTAGTGGAAGATATTTTCGGAGCTCACCCCATTTACAGGAGGGAAGGTAAGTTTCTCCAACAGACCCAGTGCATTGTACATCTGTTTGGTAATATTTCCGTTCCTGTCGGTCTGCTCTGAATTAAATCCAAAGGTATCGTATTTGATTTTCTGTTCTACATTCAGATTACCGGTATCTGCGATCTGTTTTATTAACCTGCTTTTTTCATTACCGGCTGTGCCGTATTTAATTTCATTCCTTGTACTATCAGGCAAAATTTCGGCAGTAAGCTGACCTTTGGCATTATATTCCCGTGTAGTTTTGGCCTTTTGTATGGTTCCGTCAGGAAGGGTAGCGTCAGGCTGAATGACCTCCATGAGTTTTCCGGTATTGGTCAGCGCGGCCGGGGTGAGGTTACTATCATATTTATATGTAGTAGTAGCTCCGGTTTCATCTTTTTCTTCTGTAATCAACTGATAAACAGGCTCATATTTGCCTCTCCAAATAATTCGGCTTGCTGCGGGAAAACCAGAGGCTGCAGTGATTTCTCTACGAAGTAATTTTCCCCTCATCCGTGGATCGGGGTTTGCAAAATCATACACGTTTATTTCTTCACTGCCGTCGGGACGTGTTGTTTTTGAAAGATTTCCCTGTGCATCGAATTCATACTGCCAGACGGTAACCCTGAACGATTTGTCTTTGCTTAACCGGTACCTTCTGTCGAGCAGGTCGCCCCTGTAATTAAACGTATAGGTCTCCAGTCCAAAATCCGGATTCATGACTTCAGCACGTACGGCCGGAATATTTATGTAGAGCGGATTTGCTGGCACCCATTGTAACTGTGTATATTGAAACTGGTACAAAAACCCACCATAAAGCTGTTCTGTGAGTCTGGCGAAACTCCATGCCGAAGGGTCCTGTTCATAGGTATTCTCAATGTAAACATTGCCCTGCGAGTCTTCCACCCTGAGGATGTTGTGCCTTAATTCAGGGAGAGCCCAGGGTTGCTCATAATGATAAATCCTGTCGATGCCTCCGGGCTGGTCAGTTATTGCCGGTGTGGTGACACGCACAAGCTGCATGGTTTCTTCATCATGCTCATAGTTGAACTTTCTGCCTGAATGATCGGATACCTCCACGAGCAAACCACACTGGTCGTAATTGAACCGGAAATACCGGTCATCATCATCCCTTACTTCAGCCAACTTATCATCGGCACCGTAGGAGAATTGCAACTGGTTCCCATGCCGGTCCCGGATAAGAAGCAGGGGGATTCTTTCGCCGTCAATCCAGCCGGCAGGTCTTTCAAAGTGCATAATAAGACCTCCTTCTGCCTTTATCTCATAAACCTGAGCCAGGGCCGGCACTCTTTCCAGCATTTCGAACACCCCCCTTTGAGGTTCGTATCCGGCACCGTCAAAACTGAAAATTTCTTCATGAAGATTTCTCCAAATGGCAATATCGCCATTGCTAAGTTCACGCAAGAATAAATTGAAATTGTGGTCCCAGTTCCAGCCAAACGGGCCGAACGATGTAGCCCCACTCCGGTAAAACCTGACGAATGCAAGTGGCAATATGGAGTTTGGAATGACAAGATCAGTTTCCTGCAGGTAATAGGTGCCGTTGAAAATATCCACAGGTTCCCCGGCATTGGTCTGTTTATCAGGTTTTTCCGCACTATGCGTCGGATGCTTGTCGCCATTTGGTGGCCGTTTGGGTTCTTCGGTAATCGGTGGATTATCCTTTTGCTCATCCTGTTTAACAGTATTTACAGGAGGCGGGGTGATCTGGCCCTGATTCGCTGCGGTATCTCCGCCTGGTCCCGGGTCTGTTTCCTGAGGGGCGGCCTTGAACTTATCGTCAGCTATAGGAGAAGTAAGTACCTCTGTCGTACAGTTCTTTTGAATCAAGTCCCACACTTCCGGCGAGCCAGTCCTGGCATTGGTCTTTCCCGTAGCTTGTGCGATGGCAGTCTCCCTGTTGCTGAACCTTATGTGTTCACAGGCATCATCAGTTTTAATGACACCCTGACTACCTTGTTGCTCCAGCTCGAAAGGCAATTTACCCATGGCCTGATCGCTTAATTATGAAAGTGCAACCACTACAGCTTTTTCACCATTCCATACCACGTCGCCTTCATTAATATTCAGCGATGGTTCTTCACCCAGACAACTTGATGCTTTGGATAAGAAAAAATTAATATCCGAATTGATCTTTGATGATTCTTCCTTAGTAAAGATCCTGCCAACGGCAGAAGTTATTCTGGCCGGTGTAATCATATCGGTCAGAAATCTTTCCACAAAGATGAATTCTTCAGCACCCCTTTGTTTCTGTCTCCTGCAATGAACCTCAAAGGAATCGGCTACCCATTCATTCTTTGTTATTACGGGTTCAAAGGGTAGGGAATCATCTTTCAGGGAAGTGATCTCAAATACCTTTGACATATTGAGCTCGGGGAAAGAATCCCCTATGGTCATGATCTTTTCCGAGGTTTCTTTCAAATCCTTTGATGCCTCACAATCCCTTGAAATGTTAAGTATGAAACATTCCTCTAAACCGGGTGAGTCAATGGTGACTTTCCATACACTTGATGTATGTCCTTCTTTGATATTCCAAAGCTCAACATCTGCATCAATGGCATGAATCATATCAAAATACCTTACTATGTACTGTTGTGCGCAATACGCAGATTGTCCGAAAGACAATGCTTTTGCTTCATGTACCAGATCTCTCACCATCAATTCGTCGTTACTGATTCCCTCTACCGTTGTCTGAAACAGGGAATGGGCAAACCGATGCCATAAATCAACAGATATACCCTTTTCGGCAAATTTCATTAATACGCCCCTGCTGACAATACCATGAAAAGGTATGGCCGAACTTGCTTCAACCAGACCTTTTTCCCTGATTGAAAATTTTATTTTGTCCGGACCAAAGAAGAAGGTGATCGACATAGTATTGCAAAATTTTAGTTCGACTCATGTTTCCTGGAACCGGCTGACTTAGGCTTGTCGGGATTAAACTTAACACCCAGTAATGAAAGCTTCATTTTTTGAATCTGATCCTTTTTCAAACCACCTACCCTTGCCAGTTCATCCCCTCTGATTGAAAGTAAATCCCTACGGGTAATCTCTTTGCCAGCTTTTTTGAAGTACTTTTCAAACTTCACCAGGACGTCCTTCGGTATATCTTTCGACACATTTTGTTTCAGGATCCTCCTGCCCCGGTTCGATTGTGTTAGTTTGTATTCAAGCTGCTTTGCAAAAAAGTCAGTGTCGGCATATTTTTGGAATTTAACGGTGGGATCATTCAGACTTTTAATCGTCTCAGTCTTAATATAATTACTTAATTCATTTGCCATCCTGATCACCAGTTTTGGGTCCTTAACACTGCCGCTGTATTGTACGGCTTTGTTTTTATCGTCGCAATCCATGCATTCTTCCCTTCCCACATTTTTGCCATTGGATTGCATCTCTATTTTTACATTTGCATCGAGGTACTTTAACACACTCAGCGCATCCGGGATTCGTTTTATACCAGCTACCAGTTCATCAGCGGGTACAATATCCTTATCAGAGGAGCAGCAACAAAGTCCGCGCGTGGTTATCATCAATACCTCTTCCTCACCCACTTGTTTTATCGGCTCTTTTGACCGGAGGTTAAAAGACACCTGCCTCCGTGCATGGCCATAGAATTCATTGATCAGGTCAGGGCAATCCACACAAACATCCTCACCGGTTTCCATGCATATCTTGCCATTTGCCTCAACGCTGATTGTGGCAGTGGTGTTGTCACCTGAAATAAATACGGTAGACGAACCGTGATCGGATTCATTGATAATATTATCATAACTTTCGATGACATAATCAAGGGGCATGGGTATCGTTTCGGTATTCGTCCTTTTTGCTGTAAAGCATTGATAGTGAACATCCCAGCATACACCGTCGGCAGGCCATGGAAGACATGCTCTGCTGCCCACGATTTTCTCCCCGAGGTCGAAGTTGGCCGTAATATCATCCAGTGTATAAACGGTTGGCACTGAAGCAGACACAACTCCTGATGTAACCGTTCGCCTGTCGTACTCCATGATAGGGATTTTCGTCAGGTGGCTGGTATCCAACCGCAGTGAAACACAAAACTCCTTCTGGTCTTTTGGTTGTGCCACAACCATAAAAAATTCCTGGATGCCGTCAACCGGCCGGGGCCCTCGTACAAAGCCGGAAGGTTCTTCCAGGGTATGCGGACGGGGTTGGATGAAGAAAATAACCCGGTTGGTCCCCAGGTGATAGCTGTCGAGCAGATGATACATCTGAGAAATCTGTGTTGAATAGGAAAAGGTCTCCCGTTTCTCCTGTCCGACATCACTGGAACGCGAGGATAAACTTTCATCTGCATTCAATCTTTTGGTTCCCCACTGACCATTTGGTGCTGTATAAGAAAATCCTCCGCCTGTACCGGCATATGACGCTTGTGCTCCAAAACCACCACCTCCCATGTCTATATCCAGTATTTCCATCGACTGGGTATTGCCGGATGATTTTGTAATGTTCAGGGACTCGATAGATCGTGATTGCTTTTCTTTAGTATCAGTTGCCAGTTCGTAGAGTTCTCTCTTTTTGGGTTCAAAATCAAGAAAGAAAGGATATTTATCCGGAGATAGTTTGGGTTTGTGCTCTTTTGGCCCGACAACAACCTGCAAAACAGCCCCATGACATGGATTATACGAATTCAGAAGATCGGTTAAACCGGGAATGGTAGATACATCAACACCATCCCAATCTATATTGCCCTGTACTTCCTTGTCGAGTGGCTGATAACCTGTTATGGTTGCCGTAACTTTCAAATACGTAATATTGTAATTCGGAAACAATTGGAATTCATCATCCGGCAGATACTTAAAAACAGCCAGTGAAGTTTGCCATTTGGCAGGAAGAAGATTATCACATACTACCTTGTCAATCATATCCTCCGTAACGCAAATGCGTTCCCATGGGATATCTGTAGGGAGATTCAATTTAAAATTTGACATTTTGCCTGAGTTTAGGTTTGAACTATCTTCTTTATGACTGACATTCCCACATTTCCACTCAAAGGAAAATCAATGACTATTTATATCAGCGTATGTATCCACAACACCCTGATAATTTTTTCATAGCTCCTCTACCAAAAACAACCATTTTTTTACTGAATCAATAGAAATTGAGTGATGGGTATATGTACCCCTGCAATAATTCCGTATTCATCTTCACGTTCCCAAAGCAACACCGGAAATAACCATTGCAATACGTTTCAGTAGAAAAATGAACTCAGACATTGCAAGATAAAATATAGTTTGAATCAGAATGACGAATTACTTATATTGAAAGTAGAGTATTGTATTTCAACAATATCCAAACGCACGAAATTCATGGCATGTAAAATTTAAATCATTTAGAATAAAGATTTTAGGTTATATATTTTTGGGCTGTGTAGTACAATCGCGGGCATGATATTACGGAAAGTCTTTTCCGTGTATTATAGTACCAATACGTCTCAAATTCCTGGGATCAACTTCGCCCATCCTTCCTGAAAAGTGTCTCCGAATTCCACGATTAAATCTTGACCAATCGTCAAAAAAAAGTGCTAAACGAAACAATACAGATTGTGAAAAGTATAATTATTTACATTTAGCTAAATCTGCGATATGAAGAAAATTTACCTTACCAACCAAGTTTTGGGTTATAAGAAGTTTGTATTCATTTCAATACAACTACTCTTTTTAACCTGCATATTACCGGCACAAAACTATCTTCCTTCGTCCCAGAAATGTGAAAATTGTTTTTCGGCAAAAGTAACCGGACATGTCCTGCTGGATGACTGCCTAAGTATTGATTTACAGGTGTTTACATCTGGTTCATGCAATGCGGCTCTATCGCACTTAATGGTTGAAATTCCGTGCGGTAATGTAACTGAAGTGACAAATTCGAGAGACTGGGCTGTTGAGATGTCCGTGACAGATCCCACAACCGGTTTATCTGGTTTTAAAATTGATAATATCCGCGATTTTGGCGAAAAGAGCCGAAAGGACTCCTTTCAGATATCTTATACAGTTTGCAGCCCGGATCCCGACTGCCTAAAAAGTCTGCTCTCCTCAATGACCATCGGGTACAAGGCAGGGCTATGCATTTTTTATGAAGAAATGGGCGGCAGGGAAAGTCTCAATGTCATACTAACCCCAAAAGATGTAACCTGTTTTAACGGGAATGATGGGGAGGTATATGTGGAAGTCAACGGGGGGACAGCTCCGTTTTCTTACCTGTGGAATACAGGAAGTACTTTGTCATCACTGCATAACCTCGCAGCAGGAGCCTATACCGTAAGTGTAACCGACAGCAAGGGTAAAACCGCAGAAGGTTCTGTCGAAATAAAAGAACCGGAAAGCCCGCTATTCATTGAGGCAACGGTCACGAACGCATCTTGTAATGCTGCAGACGGATCGGCAATGATTTCCATCAGCGGAGGCCACTCACCCTACAATGTGATCTGGAGCAACGGGTCCACCGCACAGAATCTTTCTGGTGCAGCAGCCGGCACATACATCATTACTGTAACTGATGATGCCGGATGCTCGGTTTCAAAGTCGGTTCAGATCGGCGAAAATTCTACCCTTGATGCCTCACTAACCCCTAATTACCTGGAATGCTACCAGGAAGGACAGGGAGAAGTGGTCGCTACAATCAGCGGAGGAACAGAACCCTACCGGTATTCGTGGTCAAATGGCGACACCAGCCAGGTAATCAGCGGAGTGAATTCGGGATTATATAATCTTATAGTTACTGACGCAGCAGGATGTTCGAAAACGAAATCGGCTTATGTTGGTATCAGGTCCTTATCCATCAGCACTCTTGTGACGAATCCTGCCTGCGCGGGAGGTGACGACGGTGAGCTCTCAATCACAAGTGTACATTACGGTACAGCCCCGTTCACCTACCTCTGGGATACCGGAGATACAACAGCCTCCATTACCGGACTTGTAAGCGGAAAGTACGTAGTTACTGTCAAGGATTCTGCAGGATGCAGCATTACAAAGTCTCTGAACATATCCGATCGCATGCCGCTGAGTGTCAGCTATTCCGTGTCACCTCGCGACTGCTCCACAGACTCAGATGCAGAGGTGGCATTCCATGGTACCGGCGGGGGAGGAGCCTATGAATTCTACCTTGGAGATTCCCTGATCAGCTCTCCCCTTATCCTTCCGGGAAACGGTGATTACAGCATCATGATGAGAGACGCTTTAGGCTGTGAAACAACACAAACCGTACATATTGTTTCATCCGATCCAATAAACATTGTATCGGGTATCACACAACCAGCTTGCGGTGGTATACAATCAGGATATGCTGTATTTACTGCTAACGGAGGAAGCTTACCGTATGAATATGTATGGTCCGACGGTGTATCAGGAGCATCCCGGTATAACCTTCAACCAGGGGAGTACTCGCTGGATGTAATAGATGCAAACGGCTGTTTTTCCTCGGCTTCATTCTCCATAAATGAAGTAAATATAGTCACGGCAAAGATCGATGCCCCTGAGCCGGTTTCTTGCAATACAGAGAATAATGTTGTGTATGCAATTTCCAGCAATGCAACGGATTTTTCATGGGAGCTTGTGAGTGAAGACAGCGGCTGGGTGATCACGGATTCAACAATCGGCCAGGCCATCTTAACATCTGGAAGCGGAACTGCAAAAGTTGTCTATACAGCTTGGAATGAAGACGGTTGCCATGATGCCGATTCCGTAAATCTGGGATGTTCCACCGGGGACGGTGGAGGTGGTGATCCCGAAGATGGTGGGGATGGTTCGGGTAACGATTCGGGCAGTGGAACCGGTGATTGTCCCGCAAGTTGTTGGCAAACTGAAATTACAAAATTAATACCGGTGGATGACCAATGCTATGAGATGGAATTATTGGTGAGAACCACGGGTAGTTGCGCGCATGATTTGTCTCATCTGGTAGTTGGGCTGGAAGACGCTTTTATCAGCAATCTAACAAATTCCCGCAACTTTAAAATGGAGATGAATGCTACAGATCCTAAATCTGGCATCTACGGATTTAAAATTGATGATATTTCAGGTTTCGGGAATGATGGCAGCAGGGAATTCAGTATTAACTTTGATGTCTGCTTTAGGGACGGCGATGGGGAGAATTATTTACCAGCATCAATTCCTGTTCTTTATAAGGCAGCTACATGTCAGTACATTGAGGAAATAGGCGTAGTTGAAAAGCGTGCTGAAGCGTCATCGATTTTCGTATCATCCTATCCCAATCCCTTTGTTGAAGAGACTAATATAAACGTTAATACCCCAAAAGATACGGAGGTAACCATAGCGGTATTTGATCTCAGGGGAAATAAAATTGCCCAGCTTTATAAGGGAAGGCTTAAAGCCAATGTGAACTATAGCTTCCCGTTCGACAGCGGTGGCTGCAGCGATAATATCTTCATTTATACCATTATGAGTGATGAAGAATTAATACAGGGGCAAATTCTTAGGCTCAGGTAGAAGGGGAATCAGAAATAACGTTAAGCAGGTAAATCTCACATTCACTGTCCGAAATCTCAAAGAACTTTATACTGAACAAAAAATGGTTCAGATGATAAGGGGATGAGGTTTCGGACATTGTTTATATATCGGTTAGATATTGGGCAGTCAATACTATGGACTTAATGTAGTGGTGGCGTTTTGGGTGGTCTGGTCCGTTCTTCTTTTCATGCCAGGACAACCATTTTACCTATATGACCCGGAATTAGGGTGCTACAGGCATATACTGTACGAATTTGGAACAAGTTTTCGTCAAAAGCGATATAAACTTTTGATGTAGTTGATAACTTTTCATCAAAAAGTGGAAAATGGGACGCTGAGATTTGGGGGGTGAAAACTATTAAGGGGCGGCGTGTTGGAAGGCGGGGGTGGGGCCCCTCTTAACACCAGACAATCTCGAAGGAACATAGGCCCTTACTATGTTATTTAGTGATTTGGTGATTTGGTGATTTGGTGAATTGAAGAGTGAGCTATAGAACCTCATCCAATCCATGGGCAAAACCATGGCTATTGTTAGAGAATGCCTCCGGCATGGAAGAAGAGTTTCTACAAACACCTCTCTCCATCACTCCCTAACTTCCTAACTCCATAACTCAATAATTCCATCACTTCTTATTTTTTGAATTGTTGAATTAGTGAATTTAAGAACTCCACTTTATCCATGGGCAAAACCATGGCTATTGTTGGAGAATGCCTCCGGCATGGAAGAAGAGTTTCTACAAACACCTCTCTCCATCACTCCCTAACTTCCTAACTCCATAACTCAATAATTCCATCACTTCTTATTTTTTGAATTGTTGAATTAGTGAATTTAAGAACTCCACTTTATCCATGGGCAAAACCATGGCTATTGTTAGAGAATGCCTCCGGCATGGAAGAAGAGTTTCTATCTTCTCTCTCTCACCTTCTAACCCATAACTCCCCGTTACTTCAAAACCCTTGTTCCAAACACAAACCGTCCCTTCCACCAGGCATCATCCATTGAAGTAACCGTTACTCCTTTGCTGGTGGAAGTATGTATAAATTGATTGTCACCAATATAGATACCGGAGTGAGTGATATAATGCGTTGTAGCATATGAATCGCAAAAGAAAACCAGGTCGCCTTTGATCAAACTATCGCCCGAACTTAAAATCTTCCCGTACCTGGCTTGTTCTTCTGAATTATGTGGGAGTCGAATGTCGTAGCGTGCAAATACCGCCACCATCAATCCGGAGCAATCCATGCATTTAACCGTTGTCCCGCCCATGCAATGAGGCACACCCAGGAATTCCCGTGCCGTGGAAATGATCTCGTCAGCACTGGTATTGTGTATATCCAGTTCTTTCCCCACTCCACCGTCCAGAAAATCTTTCATCCGCTCCTTCGCATCCTGACTTTCACTCTGCTGAACATCCGGCCCGCCGAGTACGAGCCTGGAACACGATGCATTCATTTGATAAACTAATGCTGCCAGTATCAAAATACATTTGACCGTTGATTTCATTCTTCTCTGTTATGATCTGTCATAAATAGTTCTGAAATAAAAATTAATATCCGAAGGGCATTTTAAAATTCTTACCCAGGTTTTTTAGGATCCTTTCTCTTGTAAGATCATAAGCAAATTAGACACCTCCGTATTTAGAAATTTTTCATCTATACTGCAGATTCCCTGGGAGAGGTTTATAGGTGAAAAACTGAGAATATTTCTACCTGAATCGTCCATGAGATTCCGGCTTCATCTTTACAAAAGTTACTTATAAACGAAAGACCGGGCGAAATATTTTTTAAGCGTGTACTTACAATTGCTTCAAACATGACAATATCATAGCGTTATATTTTTATATTTGGTAGACTTAATACTTACAAACATGCCAACGAACCGAAGAACTTTTATCAGAAATAGTACAGTGGCCGCTGTCGGGCTGGGAGTGTTACCCGCTGTTCCTGCAGCTAGCGCATACATTTCGTCTGCGAATAATAAGCTTGTCTGCGGCGTAATCGGCGTAAACGGGATGGGATTCGCTGATCTGAAAGCATTCCTGGGACAACCCAATACTGCCTGTGCCGCCATTTGCGATGTGGATGAAAATGTGCTGAATAAAAGAATAAAGGAGGTGACGGAATTGCAGGGCAAAGCTCCCAAAGGCTATACAGACTATAGAAAAATGCTGGAGCATAAGGGACTCGATGTGATCATCATCGGCACACCCGATCACTGGCATACCCTTCCTTTCATCCACGCCGCTGAACTTGGATATGCCATTTACTGCGAAAAGCCCCTGGCCAATACCATCGGAGAATGTGACCTTATGGAGAAGGCCGTGGGTCGTTATAATACGGTCTGCCAGATCGGACAATGGCAGAGGAGCGATAAACACTGGCAGGATGCGATCCGTTATGTCCATTCCGGGAAACTTGGCAAGATCAGGACTGTCAGGGCCTGGTCATACCAGGGATGGATGAAATCCGTACCCGTCGTACCCAATACCGAGGTGCCTAAAGGCGTTGACTATGACTTCTGGCTGGGGCCGGCTCCTTCAAGGCCGTTCAATCAAAACCGTTTTCACTTTAACTTTCGTTGGTTCTGGGATTATGCGGGCGGTATGATGACCGACTGGGGTGTGCATATCATTGATTATGCCCTTTACGGCATGAAACAATATGCCCCCAAATCCGTGATGTCGATGGGTGGAAAATTTGCTTATCCTGAAGATGCCACGGAAACCCCGGATACGCAACAGGCATTATTCGAATTTGACGGTTTCACCCTTCTATGGGATCATGGTATTGGCATCGACGGTGGGTATTACGGCCGTTCACACGGCGTCGGTTTTGTCGGGAATGAAGGAACTCTGGTCGTCGACCGTCAGGGATGGGAAGTTATTCCAGAACCAAAGGGAGGAGAACCAACCCTTGAGGCAGTCCCGTTAATCAAGGGTGAAGGTGGAGGCCTTCAGAACCACATGAGAAATTTCATCGCTGCGATTAAAGATGGTGAAAATCTTAATTGTCCTGTTGAGATCGCAGCCGGTGTCGCACGTACCTGCCACCTGGGCAACATCGCATACAAAACTGGTAGAAGGCTTTACTGGGATGCGGAAAATCACACCTTCATCAACGACAAAGATGCAAATACACTCCTTGTTCCCCATTACCGGAAACCATGGGTTCTGCCCTCCGTTTAGAACAGTAGCAGCCCGGTCAGCCTGTTGTTTCGGAACTTTTAAACTAAAGCCCATTGTCATCATCGAAGCTGGAAGAAAATCCTTAAATTTGCTGTTAACCAACCGTAACCGGTTGATGATAAATGCCGGAAGTTCTTAATAGTGGAGGGCAATCCCCTGATCATCAGTCTGAATTCGTTGAGACTGCCATTGCATGGGACCGCGATTTTTACTGTGCTTTTACTGTATAAAATTTCAGGACAATGAAAAACAAAAACTTAAATATCCTTTCAGGAATGATCCTCCTGTTTCTGATAGCAGGCAATTACAGAATCTTCTCCCAATCGATGCCTGCAAATCATGCAACCGGGAAGCTCCGGATCGCCTCATGCCAGTTCCCCGTTTCGGAAAATGTTGAAGAGAATTATCACTGGATGGAAAGCCAGATCATTGAGGCGAAATTAAAAAAAGCAGATGTTGTTCATTTTTCGGAATGCGCCTTGTCGGGCTATGCAGGTTCTGATATGAAAAGCCTGGACAATTTCAACTGGGAAGAATTGTACAACTACACCGATTCGGTGATGAACCTTGCCAGGGAATTCAAGGTATGGGTGATCCTTGGATCCATGCACAGGTTGAGCGCTGCCAACAAACCACATAACAGCCTGTATCTCATCACTCCGGAGGGAAAGATCGCCGACAGGTACGACAAACGGTTCTGTACATATGGTGATCTGAAATATTTTACGCCGGGTGATCATTTTGTGACTTTTGATATCAACGGAGTAAAATGTGGATTGCTTATCTGTTATGATGTACGTTTCCCCGAACTCTACAGCGAATACAGAAAACTTGATACAGATGTGATCTTCCAGTCATTTTACAATGCACGGCAGGAGAAAGGAAGTATTCATCCTGTCATCATGCATGTTACGGCACAGGCGAGGGCTGCAACCAACTATTTTTATATGTCGCTGACCAATTCCTCCGCACCGGAAAGCTGGCCATGTTACTTCATTACGCCTGACGGTCTCATTCAAAATCAACTGACGCTGAACATGCCAGGCGTACTTATTTCTGATGTGGACATCTCGCAGCAGTATTACGATGCCGCCAGACCGTACAGGAAAGATGCGATTAACGGGAAGCTAAACAGTGGCGAAACCATCAGTGATCCGAAATCAGCCAACAGGAAAAGCCTTCGCTGAGGACGGAGGGTATTTGGTGTTGTCCCGAAGGCTGATTAATGAAGTGGAAGGAAACCTGATGGGGATTTATACCGGGACATTCTGGTTTCAGAGAAAGTGAAAAGCGGGTGTAAGCCTGTCACATTCATCAGAATCTACTCGACTTTTTAAAAACGATCAAAGATGTCAGAAGAAAAGATCTCTTTTATTCATACCGTCTTTTTCTGGTTGAAAGACGATGTTACACAGGAACAAAAAGCAGCATTTGAAAAAGGGCTTGAAAAGCTCGGCACTGTTCCTCTGATTAGGAAATTCTATTACGGCAAACCGGCCGGAACTCCCCGGGATGTTGTCGACAATTCCTGGGATTATTCGTGGATCGTGCATTTCACCAGTTCCACCGATCAGGATATTTATCAGGAACATCCTGTTCACCTGGAGTTCATTGACAGGTACCACAACCTATGGAGGAAAGTGAAGGTTTTTGACAGTGTACTCTGAGGCTGTCTAAAATTTTTCCAGCATAAGTCAAACCTGTTTTCTTTGATCGATGTGACGTAAACATTCTGTCACCCAGTCTGTTTAAAGTGAACCTTCTAAACCACATCACCATAATGAGAAGAGCCCTCGTTTGCCTCGTTTGCCTTATTTCATTTTCAGGGCAGTGGATTTTAGCCCAGAACCAAAAATACAGATCAGTATTCAGGGATATCAATGCATTTAACCGTTCAGAAACTTCTGCAACGGATGCACCCTACTTTAAAGCCCATTTGAAATCCGGTGGATTGTGCATCTTTACCGATACCCTCTGGGAATACAACCAGGAAACCGATATCCTTCGTGGTAATGCCAGGCTCTATGATACCCGCCGAAAGCTGATCTGGATGGGGGTGGCTGAACTGAAAACTGACACCGTCGTGCTTTTCGAATCCAATCGAAGGCTGGAAATGCAGCACCGGCAGAACAGGCTGAATACACGTAATATTCTGACGGTAGTCGACGGCACCATCGGGGTGCTCTGCATTACCATCCCGAAAGCATGCTGGGGCTCGTGTCCTACGTTCTATACCGGTGAAGGGGACTATGTATTCAGTGCCGATGCAGAAGGTTTCTCCGAAGCCATACTGCCATCCATGGAATACGCCGATATCGATGCGCTATATAATTTTCACCCTGAGGAAAAGGAATTTTCCATCAAGATGAAAAATGAAGCCCTTGAAACACATGTTGTCAGGGATGTCAGTATACTGGCCGTCGGACACGATCCATCACTCAGGACCTTTCTTGGCAACGACGACAAATTTTATCTCACCGATCCTGTATTCATGAAACATCCTGTTGTTGCACTGGCAGAGGAAGGCGATATCACACATAAACTGTCTGCCGCCGACCTTGATGAACGCTTTAGTCCGGCTGATCGGAAAAATATGAAGTCAAAGGAAGAGATCATTCTCAAATTCAAACGCGGCAACCTTGAAGACGCGGGACTTATCCTGAATTTCAGACAAAGCCTGATGACCACCTATTTAATATACAGTGCCATGGGCTATATGGGCAATACTATGACCGACGTAATGTCAGAACTGGAGGAAAATAACCAGATTTTGCGGAAGCACAGGCTCATTGATGATGAACTTGGCGGCATCGATGTATACCTGCTCGAAGGCGGAATATACCGGCATTGCGGCGTGTTTAACGAAACAGGGCCCATCGCTTCGAATCAACAACTAATGCATCTGGGCAACCTTCCTTTGGATGATGAGGTAACGTTAAAGCTTGTAATGAACAGAGGCTTGTGGAGACTTGACTTTGCTGCAATCCTTCCGGTTGCCGGTATAACCGAACCAACAGTGATAAAACCGGGCCGGCTGCTGTATAAGGGGAAGGACAATCAGGAAGACCTTGAACTACTCACTAACCCTGATCAACATCTTGTTTCCATGCCTGGCGATGAATTCAGCCTTTATTTCTCCATGCCCGACGATGCAGATGCCGGTAATTACGACCTTTACCTCTATTCAAAAGGCTACTATCTGGAATGGATGAGAGAAAGCTGGCTAAAAGATAAAAATCTCCTGAAAATAAATCGGTTGCTTGAGGATCCTGATCGTTTTTTCCGTAAAGAAGCAAAGAAATATTCCAGGTATGAATCGGAGATTGAGAAGATATTCTGGAGCAGCCGGATCAACACTGAAAATTATCATACCCATGAATAGGATATTGTATTTACTGTCTGTCCTGATCCTTACAGGAAGCTGTGCCTCGGAGAAGTATCTTCCCAAACCAGGGGAATTCGGTCTAAGTCCGTATGGCGCCCTAATCAGGGTTCACACCATCCACAACTCACTTCACGGCGAATTACTGGCCCTGAATGATAAAAACCTGGTCATTCGCACTGACATGAAACCCTATCTTCGATATGTGGACACAACTACAGTGACATCCTATTCCATCCAGTACTGCAAATCCCGGCGTTTTGGAATATTACCACTGATCTCCGTTTCTCATGGCTTGTTCATGGTCTTTACCGTTCCACTCAATAGCTTAGCGGCTGGGATTATGCGATCAAAAGAAATTAAAGATACCAGGTACCGCAACCTTCCCTTCTCTGAGGCGGCTTTCTATGCAAGATACCCGGAAGGTATGCCGGAAAGCTATACGGTGGAAGGAGAGTGAGGATGGAGGAATGAGCGGGGTAGTGTGCTACCATCGCCGAAAGCGTTTTAAAAGTGCAGAACGGATGATTTCTGATGTTTTTTTGCAAAATTTAAAGATCTTTAAGATGTACTTTGTTAAAAAAGCACCATTTTTTAACAAATTTTCCCCGGTAGATCTTCACGGAAAAGACGGTTTAGGTCTTATCTGCCCTTGATCAATACCTCTCCTGTTAATCTTTTATCGACAGATGAACCTCCGACATAAAATTTCAGCTTTCCCGTGGACAGCTTCCATGACTGGCTCTCCACATCCCAGTATTTCAAGTCGGATGTTTTTAGAGGTATTGTCACCATAACCGATTCTCCTTCAGGGATCAAGGTCCGCCTGAACCCCTTCATGGCGATCGGAGGATGCTCTACTTCCGGATCCTCATAACTGACATAAAGCTGTGAGACTTCGTCGCTGTCGAAATCACCGGTATTGGTTACTGTGAAGGTTATGTTGATTTCGTCACCGTCTCTGAGTATTTTTTCGCTCGTTTTTAACCCGGAATAGACAAAGTCGCTATAGCTAAGGCCGTAACCAAAGGGAAAAAGCGGTTCGTTCTTATCGTACATATAGGTTCGTCCGTTCCTGATGTTGTAATCGAGGATAGGAGGAAGCTGATCAATAGATGTGATCCAGGTCTGAACCAGCCGTCCGGCCGGGCTCACTTTTCCGAAGATGACGTCGGCCAGCCCGTTTCCAAGTTCCTGGCTCGATTGAGTGATGTGGAGGATAGCCGGAACATGCGATTTCGACCAGTTGATGGCATATGGGAAACTGGACACGAGCACCAGAATGGTATTTGGATTCGCTGCCAAAACAAGTCTTACAAGGTCTTCCTGTTCGCTCGTAACAGCCTGACGGTCGATGGCTTCCCTCCCGTCGCTGGGCACGTAGTTCACGCCCCATCCCAGGCCATGACTTAACGGATGGTTTCCGATGCAGACGATGGCGACATCACTGGTTCTCGCAGCGACCACAGCAGAGTCAGCCATGTTACTGGCTGCATAGTTGAGGGTAACCTCAGTGCCCAGGGCATTACGAACGCCTTCAAGCACACTCACACGGTAAGGAGGAGTACCGGAGTACCAGTCGGATACCACTACATCAGCCACCGGTCCTATCACGGCAACAGACTTCAGGTTGTCCTTATTTAAGGGCAGCAATTTATTTTCATTTTTCAGCAAAACCACGGATTCCTGCGTTGCTCTTCTGGCAAGTTCCTTTGCCTTGGCTGTGGTCCATGGTTTGATAGTATCGGTCACGCCGATCGCTGAGTATGGGTTATCGGGTGAATGATCTAGTTTTCCGAGTTTCATTAAGACCCAAAGGTTTCTGTAGATTACTGTTTCAATGTCCTTTTCGGTTATCAGACCTTCTGCGAGAGCATCCTTAACCGCCTGTTTATAGTTGTCGAGGAACATGCTAATGCCCGCTTTGATGCCTTCAGCTGCACCATGGGCCAGATCCGGTGCCCATTTATGGTCGTTTATAAGTGTTGCAAGCGCACCTCCGTCGGTACATATGACACCATGCAGACCCCAGTCATCCATTGTCACCTTCTTTAGAACCGGATTGACCATGCAAGGTATTCCGTTATATTTATTATAAGCGGCCATGAAACATTGTGCTCCGCCTTCGGATACACCTTTATAAAACGCGTATGAATAATACTCGCGAAAAAGCCGTTCATCAAAATCGGAACTGCTTGTCATTCTGTCGTTCTCATTGCTGTTTGCAAGAAAATGTTTCATCAGGGAGGCGGTTTTCCAATATTTGGGATCGTTTCCCTGTAAACCCTTAACGTAGGCAGTTACCAGCGTTGCATTCAGAAAAGGGTCCTCTCCGTAACATTCTTCCGTCCTACCCCATCTGATATCACGGCCCATGTCTGCATTTGGAGCCAGCACGATCAGTCCTTTTACGCCATGTTCTTTATTCTGGGCCAGAAATCTTGCTTCCGTTGCTTCCTGGTCAGCAAGTTGCTGAAGTAATCCGGGGTCCCACATTTCAGCCAGTCCAATGGCCTGAGGGAAAGTTGTGGTTGGGGAAGCTTTGTCTCCTTTCACCGCCCAGTTGGCAGGCCCACTGTATGCCAGGCCGTGGAGCCCTTCAACCAAACGATTGATCTGGATACCAAGTCGAGGTACGGCAGGGCTGTATGAAAGGCAGTTGATCTTTTCGTCCAGTGTCATCAGGCTGATGATGTTGGTGATGCGCTCCTCATCGCTTAATTTGATATTTTGGAAAGGATACTCCTGGCTAAAGGTATTCATGCAGGTAATCCATGCGATGAACAGAATGAGAATGCGTATCATGACAAATATGTTTTGAGTGACTAAATTACGATTATTTCCACGATTAATTTGAAAGAAGGTATAGCCAGTAAACACATGATGGATGGTTCGCATCGCGAAAAAACCCTTTCTTCAAAATTAATCTCCAACATCGGGAAAAAGTTATTACATTCCCTTCTGTAAACCAAAACTCGTACTTTTAGCCTCTCATTCGAAAATTCCAGATGATTTGAATCGGTTATTCTTTTTGTCAGAACCGTGATTCAAAATAAAATCGGGGCGTCGAAAATTCAGTAAATTAACTACTAAACCTTTTAAATGATCTGAATATGAAAACAACACTCTTTCTTCTCCTGTTACTGTCAGCATCCTGCACAATGAAAAATACCAAAACTGAACCGAAAAGCCTGATCAACGGTAAAGATCTGACCGGCTGGCATGTGGATGTTCCTGCTATGGATGTCAACCCGGATACTTTGAATCCATTTATCGTCCGTGATGGTATGCTGGTCAGCCTGGGAACTCCCGGCGGTCACCTGATCACCGACTCGGTATTTCAGAACTACCGACTGGAAGCTGAGTATCGCTTTGCTGGAAAACCAGGAAACTGTGGCATTCTTATCCATTGTAGCACACCCCGTGCACTCTATGGCATGTTTCCAAAATCTCTGGAAGTACAAATGGAACATGGAAATGCAGGGGACTTTTGGTGCATTGTTGAAGACATAACTGTACCAGATATGGAAGAACGGCGTGGTCCTAAAGAAACCTGGGGTATCACTGAAGATAAAGCCCGTCGGATAAAAAACCTTACCGATGATTCGGAAAATCCTGCCGGCGAGTGGAACACCATGGTCATTGAATGTGTAGGTAATGAAGTGAAAGTCTGGGAAAACGGTGATGTTGTAAATCATGGAATTGATTGTACCGCCAGTAAAGGTCAGATTGCAATTCAGGCTGAAGGCTCTGAAGTTGAATTCAGGAAACTTGTATTGACACCGATCAGTAAAATAACTGAATCAGAATAAAGATTTCTTTCGCCGGAGATAAAGTAAGGCATCGTCGGGAATGGATTCCGGCAACGAAAAGACCTGAGGGCCACTCAGAAAACGAAATTGTCCCTTTTTCACGATTTGCCCGGTGGAAGGATCATACCATTCGTATGTATAGGTCCCTCCGGTAACTTCCGCGGTAAAAGAATTATGCTCCGGCTGATAGAACAGATATTCTTTCCCGGGATTTCGCATACTGTATCGCGTTGAACAGTCATCACTGCGGTCGGAGGGTATCATATGGGCAAGATCAATTTTTTGTGCCCAGGTATTGGCGTAGCCCGTACTCTCCACCAGTTTCGGTTCCAGTACCCATTCGGGATTTGTTGTATACGGATCCATGATGGCAAGATTATACCCTCTGAGAAAAGCCTTCCATACCCATCTCCTCCAGTCGTATATTATTTCAGATCCCAGGAAATGATCTGAGTCAAGTATTACGACCTTCGATCCATTTGTAGGAGGCGGATCAAGGAGGTAAGGCTCTTCTGCTCTCCTGTCCCATGACAACAAACGGCTTGGAGATATTACTTCCGAATTGCTTTCCCATAACCAGGTATCGGTGCTTCCCCATGCCTGAGATGTCAACCAAACGGGATGATGAAGAGGCATTTCAGACTCGCGGCTACGGATGAAGTCCATCATATGAACCTGCCATTCATGAGTACTAAATCTATCTTCATTGGAAATCTCCAAAAGTACATTATCATATTTATTTACCGTCTCAATAATCTTTTGCACATACTTTTCCTGAAGAAGGAGTACCTCAGGATCCGACAGCGTATGCAGGGTTAAAGGTGAAATTTGGATTCTGTTACTATTATTAAGCGGATTGTACGGATGACCATACCATGTATCGTCTGTTACTTTTTGGGAAGAGATCCACCAGCCTTCAAAAAGCATAACAGATACATATATACCCCTTTTCCGTGCCTCTTCAATAAGAGATGTTAGCTTATTTAAATACTGAGGATTGATTTGTGTAAGGTCGAATCTAAGTTTCCCATCTGTAGCAATTCCAGGTCCGGTGCGCTCATAAACTGTAGGGATATAATACTGTGAATGCTCATCCAATGTGTCTGATCTGCTCCACACCAATCCGAGATTCGCCCATAGCCTGATAAAGTTCAGCTCGTTTCTTTTCAGATAGTCAAGGTATTCCACATAATCAAGTCTGTGGTTGACGTCCTCAATCAGGACATTCCAATTATGTGCTCCTGACAGATAAACGATATTTCCATGTACATCAGCAAAATACCTCGGATTTTCAGCACTGACCTTCAAGGGTCCTGATGTGCCTGGGGTCTGGCTGCATCCTGACAGAAGCAGTACAGTCACAGAAAGAAAAGTAAAAAATAGTTTCATGTTTCAAGATTAGCAAAACTGTAATCTTATTCATATTCCCGAATGAAAGGGAAGTAGAATTTTATACATGACTTTCACCCTTCCTGATGAATACTGTTCTGCAAGATAGAAAATTTTGAAGTGATGATCAAATGCGATTCAGGAAGAACGGTATGTGGCCTATGCTTCCGGGTGTAAGAGCGAAACTTTCCTTCTACCACCCGAAAAAGACGATACCTATGCCGCTGAATAATATGATTACTCCTGCTACAAGATGTACATACCTTTCAAGTCCCTTGAATTTTAACAGGGAAGTACCTTTTTGCCCGAGGTATACGGTAAGCATCATTGTCAGAATTGTGGCTGTGCCAAAGGCAAGTGCTACGGCAACCATGCCCAGGGTCCTGTCTGCATAGGCAGGGAACATGAGCAAAGGAATAAGTACTTCACAGGGTCCGAAAACAAATATCAGGAACAGTATCCAGGGTGTGAGCCTGGTATTATCCTTGTCTTTATCATCCATAGGCAAATGATGCATATCCCTGACTTCCTTTGGCATGAGAAACCGTGGGAGGTGATGATGATGACTGCTTTTCAGATATTTATAAATCCCGTAAACCGTGTAGGCGATGCCAAAAGCAAATAACATCCATCCAACCAGTCCACCACGGAATGATTCGATGGACTGTATTCTTTTCAGGCTGATACCAAGTGCAATGCCGATCATGCCGATCGCTACAGAACTTCCCACATGCCCGATCCCGGAAATAAAAGTGATCCACATTGTTTTGTTGCTCGACCATTTACGTGCTCGACTTAGTACGATGAAGGGAAGGTAATGATCGGGACCAAGAAGGGTATGAACAAAGCCCAGTGAAGCGGCTGATATGACAAGCAGATGCAATTCATTCATGACAGATCGTTATAACTTGTTAATTAGAGAAGCCTGGCAGGCAGCTCCGAAACCATTGTCTATATTTACTACACTAACACCGCTGGAACAGGAATTCAGCATGGCCAGCAGCGCAGAAAGTCCCTGGAAATTTGCCCCGTATCCGATGCTTGTAGGGACACCGATAACAGGTTTATCAACGAGCCCGCCGACAACACTTGCGAGAGCGCCTTCCATACCGGCAACCACGATAATTACTCTGGCATTGCGGATAAGCTCCAATTTATTGAACAATCGGTGGATACCGGCTACTCCGACATCGTAAATTTTCTCTACCCGGTTACCCAGAAACCGTGCCGTGACGGCTGCTTCCTCAGCCACAGGCAGATCGGATGTCCCTGCAGCAACTATGGCAATGTAGCCTTTTACAGCCTCATTCACCTTCTTATTAAAAGCGACGGTTTTTGCCAGTTCGTTATACTCCGCTCCGGGTATATCTTCTCGCAGTGCATCTGCCATTTCCGGGGTTACCCGTGTAGCCAGGACATCAATTCCCTTCTGGAACATGCGTGTGGCAATCTGCCTTACCTGTTCCACCGTTTTGCCCGATGCATAAATCACCTCGGGAAGACCAGTACGTCTCTGGCGGTCGGTGTCTATGGTCGCGAAACCCATCTCTTCGATACCCCGACCGGAAATGTGCTCGAGTGCCTCCTCGAGATTGATCTCGCCATTTTTGTATAATTCGAGAATATCTTCAGGCGTCATGATTTTTTGTTTGATTGAATTACTTCTTTCTCAATTTCACTGATACTAAGTCCATGCTTCTCTGCAAGCATCCTGCAATCCTCATATTCAGGTTTTGAACGGACCAGTCTGCCTTTAAAAAAACTCTGTTTTACCTTCACCGGACCGTATCCTGTTTCGACACTTATTTCTTCGCGGCGAAGCATATCCTTCTTCACTCGGTATTCCCGAACTCCAATGGAAGAACTGTGCGTGAAGATGACGTCTTTCATGGCATCTGTATCGTCTGGTTTGCAAAGGACGGAAAGTGTGGCAGCCGGACGTGATTTCTTCATTAAAATGGGCACCAGCCAGGCGTCGCGTGCTCCGGCACGAAACAATTGTTCCAGGATATGATCGTAATGTTCGGGATTCATATCATCAATATTACTTTCGAGAAGAACGGCTTCTTCGGAAGTTACATCCTCTGTCCCACCCGCAGTCTCGCAAAGGAATACGCGAAGTACATTGGGAACATCCGTATCACGATGACCGATCCCGTACCCAGTCTTCACAATCGGAAAGTCAATCGTCGTGGTAAACTCATCCGCCATGGCAGCGAGAATTGCAGCACCTGTAGGCGTTGTTGCCTCATGGTTTACAAGACCTGTTTTCACAGGTATATTCAGAAGAATTTCGGCAGTGGCGGGTGCAGGAACCGGCATGAGACCGTGTGCGCATTTCACCATGCCGCCGCCCAACTGAACGGGTGAAGACATAATTTTGTCCACATTGAGGTAATCAAGACAGATGGCAGCACCCACTATATCGGCAATGGAATCCAGCGCCCCCACTTCGTGAAAATGTACTTCATCGATGGGAATTTCGTGTATTTTGGCCTCGGCGACAGCTACCCTGTTAAAGATCTTCAGTGCATTCTTTTTAACTTTCCCGGAAAGACTGCTTGAATTAACAAGTTCTTCAATATGACTGAGATGACGATGCTTTTCATTTTCCTGGTTCATAATGATCACGGTGGCCTTTGTCCCGCTTATACCCTTTCGTTTATCCCGGGTGATGCCAAGATGGAATCCGCTGATATTCAGCTTTGCCAACTCCTTTCTAAGGTACGCGGGGTCGACACCCAGGTCGACCATGGCACCCAGGTTCATATCACCGCTGATCCCTGCAAAACAGTCGTAATAGAGTACTTTCATACTTCCTTTTATTTCTTTTTTTCGGTATTCAATACCCGGTTCAGCTTCCCGGATACCAGGCCTTCCTTGTCAATCTTAAGTTCCTGGAAGCCTACACTACGCATTTTATCAAGGACCTCATTTTCCAGGAGAAGGAGTTTATCCAGTTCACCCTTCTGCACTTCAATTTTGCCATATGTCCCATAGTGACGTACACGTACATCGCGGAAACCATATTCATTCAGGATGTTTTCCGCATCTTCAACCTGTCTGAGTTTTTCGCGGGTAATGAGATGATGATATGGAATACGCGAACTCAGACAAGGGCTCGCCGGCTTGTCCCAATTTTGCAAATCAAAGTGATGGGCAATCTCTCTTAGCTCACTTTTGCTGACATTGCAGTCAACCATCGGTGATAATACCTTATATTTTGCTGCAGCCTGCAATCCGGGCCGGTAGTCACCGAGATCGTCATAATTGGTTCCACTGAGAACATCAAATTCAGGGTATTTATCCTTGATCATCTGAAGGTCATGAAATAAGTGCTCTTTACAGAAATAACAACGGTTTTCAGGATTTTGATTATACCGGTCATCGTTCAGTTCTTCCGTCTTAATAATTTCCAGTGTGATGTCATAGTCGCGACAAAAATCTTTGGCCATTTCAAAGTCCTTGCTTTTGAGGCTTTCCGAATTAGAAATGACACCTATGGCATGGTCCTTACCCTGGAATTTTCTGGCCAGATACAATACGAGCGTAGAATCGATCCCGCCAGAGAACGCTACGATAGAACCTTTCCGTGCATTGAACCACTTTTCAAGGAGGTTGAATTTATCCAGCAATTGCGAATTGAGATCATTCATGATTAAAGAATTTAAATTAACACCTTTCCCTTCATACGGATCCGCAGTCGGGTTCCGCAGATTAGTCTGCCCGGCTCATTGTCAGTTTGCCGTTCTGCATCCCTTTGATGCTTATCAGTTTGTCGGCAAGTTCCGTCAGCCTGCTTGCAATGCCCTTGATGGCGATAATCTCCATATGTTTCGACTGGGCGAGTATAATTCTCTGTGTTGAGAGTATTTCATCGTGATAATCCACCTGGACATCGGCGATCTGATTCTGTATTTCCCTTCGGCCAGGATCGTATAACAGCGTCACAGATCCTGCCACATAATTGTTGCACTGCCATTTTTGCTCAACCGTATTTTTATTGATAAGATGGCGGATGGCCTGCGACCGGTTAGAGAAGTGGTTATCGTCCACATACTCATCGAGAGCATCCAGCAGGTTCTTTTCAAGCGATACACCAATTCTTGCGACTGTCATGGTAACACCTTTTTATAAAAAGTAATATTTTACAAATATAGAAAAAAAAGAATAGGGTGAGGAGGGTTGTAGGTGGTTTTTGAAGTGGGGGGAAGGAGGGTGAGAAAGTGAGGGAAAGAATATAGAATCGCTTCTTCCATGCCGGAGGCATTCTCCAACAATAGCCATGGTTTTGCCCATGGTTTGTAAGATGTTCGTAAGATCTCTCGTCAATTCACCAACCCATGTCCGCTGTAACTCAGCGGAGGTGGACTGTGTCTGCCGTAGCTTGCGCCACCGCTATAGCTAAGGCGGCACGCGGTTTACTGAATTGGAGATGTTCAAAATAAACATCGTATTTTTATTGATCGACCGTCCATGGGCAATCCATAACACAAACCACTAAACAGCCAAAACCTATGGCTACTTATGTGTCCTTATGTGCCTTATGTGGTTCAACACAGGTAAATTGCGGTACTATCCGGGATTAATCACGATGGTTTAATAAATCGAAAATGACACGCTTTTATAGATTTTAATTAATTTACCCTTCATGGGTAAACCCATGGCTACTGTCGGGCAACTTCTCACCGGTTGGGATATGACGGAAATAACCTCATAACCTCATAACCTCATAACCACTAACCCCATAACTTATAATTCCATAACTTCACATCTCCTTCACCGCATCACTCCTCACTCTCCCCCAATAAATACCTCAGCTGATCCAGCATGATCGGAATATCATCCTTGTCAATCCCCTGTTCTAGCAGGTGGGCTTTATCTTCTTCAAAAATTTCCAGGAATTCTTTTTCCGTGAAGCCTTTTTTCGATATCGATTTGCGATAGTATTCCAGAGCAGATTTTCGGTTTCCCAGGCTCCACTTCACATGCCCCATGCTTATAAAATCGTGTTTACCGGCTTCGTTGTCCATCAGCATATTGAAATATTTATCTGCCTGCTCCTTCTTACCGGTGAGAAAGGAACACCATCCGATCGGTCGCCATACCTTTTTGTTTCCAGGTGCCAGGTATTCGACCTTGAAGTAACATTTCAGGGCTTCTTCATACCTGTCTAATTCCAGCAGACAGTGTCCGATATTTATCTGGATACCGAGATTATCCGGATCCATTTTTTCGGCGGCATAGTAATATTCCAGCGCTTTATCAGGTTTTTTCAGATTATGATAACAGAGCGCAATTTTTTTCAGATTCCATAAGTTGCCAGCTCCGTGTAATTCGGCTTTGAGATAGGCCTCCAGTGCTGATTCAATATCACCGGTTTTCTGGTGGCACCATGCAATTTTCTGGTAAACTTCCACATTTTTTTCATCATTCAGCAGGACCTCAAAAATCTCTGCCGCTTCTGTGTAATATTCCTTGACAAAATAGTACTCTGCAATATTTCTCAGCATCTTCGGGTCTTCTCTGAATACTTCACCCAAAACCTGGGTATTATGGAAATCCAGGCGCCAGGAGAATATATCTTCAAATTCGTTCCTCCGCGGGAAAAGCTTGAAAAAGCGATACATATCCTGGATATACTGGTTTGAAATGAGTTCTTCCCTTCGACCGGGATCAAGCAACACTTCATCCTCTGTAAGTTCCTTAATTTGATCCATCTCGGCCTGCATAGCCTGTGTCATGAAACTCACGTTCTCTTTCGGCATACTGCGGATGCTCAGACAAAACGAATACTTATCGGAATTGCACAAAATCGGTGCATGCTCAATGGCAGCTAAAAGCTGCCCCATGCCCTGCTCACTCATATCCATTGACCCGGCAATCTCCGGATTCTCTGGGAAGAATGGGATAAACCAGTTAATCAGGTTATTGAAGAAGGGAAAAGATTTAAGCATTGAAAATGAGCCCATAAACACATCATCACCTTTCATCTGCATCTCCGAAAATTCTTCCATTTTCTGTAGGAAGCCCGGAGAATCCTTAAAAATATCCTCCCAGTCAGGATTCCGGTCTTCAGAGAGACCTTCCTCCATAAGACTGTCGAGATTAATTTTATCCTTTAGGTTGGGGCTTATTTTTATCATTTCAGGAAGGATCTCTTCCCTGATCCGCTGCTGCAGCTTTTCGGTACCCTTGCTCCTGATAAACTGAAAGATAATCGTTTGGAGACGGCGTCTGAACCCGGCTTTCTCTCCCAGGATCTTCAACCGCCCTGAAATATCAGGATAAAACATAAGCCGGGCGTCATAGCTGTAAAGATTGATAAGGAGCCCGATCATCGCTCGCTGGACTGTCTCTGGCTCCTCCGTATCGCAATGATCAAAAAGCATCATGAATTTCTGGGTATCGAAAAAACGCCTGAGACTGAGCATTACTGCTGTAATCATGAGTGATTTATATGGAACAGGCAGCCAGGGACTGACGAGCAACGCATTCCAGTGTTTTGCCTCTTCAGCTGTCAGTTTGTCGGTAAACCATATATGATGAAAAAACAATTCGATCTTCTGCCATTTCTCATTCTCTCTTTTTTCAAAGCGTTCTGTGTCTTTAGGATCGCTTTGAACGTACAAGCCTTCCAGTTCTGAACGAAACGCTGCATGATCGGTAATAAAAGCATTCCTGAACATTCGTTTTTCCACATACTCTAAGGAAGGTGAAAATTTCAAACGGATGGCTTCATTGACCTTATCGGCCAGTGTAAATGTAGAAACGATCAATTTGCGGTAGATCTTTTGTCGTTCGGGATCAAAGATACCTTCCATCGTATATTTCAGCATATTTTGATAAGTATCCTCAAGGTTCCTGTACTCATCGTAGTAAATGCCAAGGCCGTTCTCTGGAATGAGATTACCAAGCAAATCAAAAGCTGGCTTAAGTCTTCTGGCTGAAAGACTTTTGCATATTTGGATATATTTTAATTTCAGTTCCTGATCTGTCATAATGGCTATGATTGAATAAATTTTATTGAAATATATGACCTTCAAAAACCAAACCAGAGAAATAGTACAGGTTATTACCTTCATCCCAAGGTATTTCTATAATGCACCAAGAAATCCCAGGCCTGAAAGGACGTAAACAGCTCATATATCCGTTCGGCAGAATCTGCATCTGAAGCAACCGGGTATACCCGTGAGAAAACCCGGCCTTCTTCTACCAGTGGTCACCGTGGAAGTCGCGCTGCGGCACATCATGACAAAAAGACCGAAAACGGTGGATGTAGCCCGAGATCCTTATGTTTGATATTGAATTCTTTAAACCTACGGACCAGCGGGTTACGGATATGAAAATCCGCTTATTTAAACAAAGGTTTGTATGAATCCCAATATCGGAATAAAAGAATAAGGTTCAATATTGCAACAAATGCTGCAGAAATTATATTCCAGTCACCATTGGTAAAATTAAATATCATAAAACTGACGGAAAGTGGTGCCAGGACGATGGCAATAAGAGGCGTCCAAATATTCAGAATAAGAAAAATCCCGACAAGTATTTCGAATATGTATAGTGCCGGGAGAAAAACCACGACGGCGTCAAGGTATCGTCTGGCAAAATCAGGCATCGCACCATAACTTGTGGGAAAAATATGGAAGAATTGGTTTGCTGCGTAAAGAATAAGGTAAACGCCAAGGATAGTGGCAATTACACGAGTAAATTTGTTTGTCTTCATGACTATAACTGTTAAATTTCTGATAAGATTTCCATGAAATTCCAGCATCATATCCTTAATGCCGGATACCAGTGGTGGACTTTCCCCTCCGGGATGTGAGCTCCGGATGGCCGAACATATATGCATTCCCATAATTGCTTCGCTACAAGCTACCATTCCCCGTTCCTTCATAACAAACACTTTTCCACAAATTTGGTTTATGATTTAATGGATTTCAGCAGGTGAAGACTTGTAAATAATAGCAATTGCCAGGCGATGAAGACATCTGTAATTCTTTTCACTGCGCGGGAGGATCCGTAATCTGATGTCTGCCCGGGTTGATTAGTCCACTTTCAATTTAATGACCAACTTTTTTACCTGTGTGGTAGCCCCGGGATTCAGTCCCGGTTTATGTGCATCCTGAGGGAAAAAAATGAAGAATGTTCCTGGCGTGGCCTCAAACATCCCTAAAGGTTTAGCATTATACAAACCGATGTCTTTATCCGGGTCGTAAGCCTGAAATGTCGTCGTGGTATCTGAGAGCCTTGCTATGCCGATACGCTCATTGCCGGAAATGACATACTGGATATCAATATACTTTCTATGTGCTTCAAAATTCTTATCTTCTTCATTTTCGGTTGAATATTGGCTTACGGAAGCATAAAGATTGTCTCCGTCAATATCATATCTTTTAGGTTCAAGATTTGCTAACTTGTGGCTTTTCAGGAATTCGAAAGCCATTCTCCAACGTTCCGGATTCTTATGAAATGCTATCGCCAGAGCTTTTCGGTTAATTGTTGAATCGGGCTTTATCATCAAGCCGTTTAACCACTTTCCTTCTGAAAACCATTTGTCAGTTTTTTTCTGCCCCCAGTGTGAGGGATTTCCTTGCCCGGTATCACAGCCCATACTGTTCATCATCAAAAGTAAGATCATTGTTTGTATGATTATATTCCGCATGGCACAATTAATTTACGGTTGTATTTTAAAAACCTGTTAAATATCCGTAAAGTATTCGGACTTTAACAGCATAGCGTTACGATTTTCTATATCTGTATTGAGAAAATAAATGGGGCATATTCCGAAAGTAGATGTTAAAAATGATCCGTTTTCATATTCAAAATCCCTTCGGTCCCGGTCTGAGAGACCGAAGCCGAAGGGAAGTAGCAATTTATAAAGAGTCTCTTCTGAGGATGCTTTTATTGCAAGCTCATGAATTGTCCGGGATTAAACCGGGACCCCTTTGATGCGGATTACCACACAAATACTTTTCCGGCGTGATTATCGATTCTAAGTATATAAACGCCCGACTTCAGGGCTTTGGAAGTATAGGTTCCTTTAAGAGCAACGCGATCAACCATCCTGCCGGTGAGATCGAAGACGGATACTTCAGATTGAACACCTTCAACCGTAATGATCCCATATCTGGTGTATACGTGGTATTTCTCCGTGAACAGCATACCTGTTGATGTTGGATTGAAAATATCTTTCCAGTAATCAACGGTTATGTTGTATTCGGGCCCGTCTACGAATGAAGCGGTCCTGTTATTTGCCAGGCTTGTGCCCTGGTCATCCGCCGCCTCCTCATAGGGCCAGTCATTATGACACCATACTTTATATTCGATATCAGCGACCTGGGGAATGACTGCCGTCCATGTCCCGTCCTCATTTTTTGTAGCCTGAATCGCCGATGCCATATCCCAGTTATTGAAACTGCCAACGACCCATACTTCAGAGGTTCCGGGCGGAACAGTGATATTTATTGTGACGTCCCCGACTTTCGAAGGATCAAAAATGGCTTTGAAATCATCACACACAACCACTGCGCCATCGGCCAGGTAATTGTAATTGGTGGAATTAGTTTGTTCATATGGCCAACCGGGGCCGGCAAGGAATTTATATTCCAATGTAGTGGTATCCAGAGTATGAATGGTAAGCATGAATTCCTTTCCATTCGTAGTTTCATCTACAAGATCCATTTCATCTGTCGTTGCATTCCATGCATTAAAGGTACCGGTAAGATAGCATACAAATAGGTCCGATGGAACGAGAACATCAATGGTGACGTCACTTTCCTGTCCGACATCATAGTATGCCTGGAAGAATTCGACCGTGTCGCCGGCCTCTGTCAATTCAGAGAGTTTGAAATTATCACCCGATACCTGTTGATATTTCCAATCTGGTCCGGCACAATATTTATATTCTGTAGCCGCGACATCAGCGTCGTCCACGTCGATATCAAGGGTAAAGACTTTTGGGCTGTCGGAAACCTTGGTCATGATATTTGCGGTCGGATCCCATCCGTTAAATTCACCGACGACGTAACAAACCTGTGCGGTATCATTTACCGTAACCAGAAGAGTGAAAGTTGTTGCAAAACTCATGCTCGAGATAAACAGAAGCATGATCAGAGGTAGAATTCTTTTTTTCATCATCATTTGCTTTATTAGTTTCATATAAACTACCAAGAAGAATAATTTTTACCAGCCTGGGCATTAGCTTTTCCATCGACAGGAAGCAATGCTTTTAGCAGCAATGGTCAGAGGAAAAGAGTGTGTACCATCATCCAGGGTAACTTTTATCGCACTGTCAGTATCATTAAGCAGAACAACGCCATACGTTCCATCTGTGTTCAATACTGTTGTGATATAAAGGCCATCAGGCGAATACCCGGAGAAGCCAATTCGAGTCGCTTCTGGGGAAATGACTTTTGCAAGTTGTGCAATGAGATAATAATGAGATTTCCGGTCAAGTGTAGCATAATCTTTCGAGCTGATCTCGATCGTTCCAAAACAGGTTGTGCATCCGCCAGGACGGTTCGGTGCGCCGTTCTCATCCAGCAGATAATTCCATACGATCACCGACCGGGAATAATTATTCAACGTACCGATTCCTAATTCGCGCATGCTCCACATCAGGTCGCCGTCGAAAGAGTAGTTCCAGCTTCCTATAGACATTTCCGTGAAATACAGGTTTTTTCCGGGTGCTGCACTGTGAATATCCAGCAGTTCGCTTTTATCGCCGCCATAAGCGTGATAGGCCGCTCCGTCCACATAGACAGATGCTCCCGGATCCTGGTATATTTTTAAAGGATAATCATTCTGACCGGGAATGTTGTCATAATTATAATTATGATCAAAGACAACGATCTTTGTGTCAATGCCTGCGGATGCAAAGGCCGGACCAAGCGCTGTTTTAATAAATTCGGCCTGTTCCTGCCAGGTCATATAAAGCGAGGCGGAATTGCCACGGTTGAGGGGTTCATTCTGGATTGTTATCGCATCGATATGAAAGCCTTCCTGTTCCATCGCCTGGATATACTTAACAAAATATGTTGCATAGTCGCCGTAATAGGTGGGGTTTAATTGTCCGCTCGTCCAGGAATTGAAAGGCTGTCTGTCGGTCAGGTTGTTAACTTTCATCCACCGTGGACATGTCCATGGAGAGGCAATGATCCTGACCTTTGGATTAATGGATAGAATTTCACTTAGCACGGGAAAAAGATCACGCTTATCAAGGGTATTGATCGCAAAATTTTCGATGCCCGGTGTGTCACAGCAGGTATATTCGTCAAGTGAAAAATCAGAGCAACCAATTGAGATACGGATAAAACTGAAGCCGTCACCATCCTTCGGATCAAAGGTTTCTTTAAGCAATTTTTCCCTGTTCTGAGCAGTCATATGCATCAGATTATAACAGGAAGAACCGGTAATCGCGGCACCAAAACCATCAATCTGCTGATACTTTTGTGTAGTATCCAGCCATATTGTCTGGGCTATGGCCATATTAGGTTTTGCGTTAAAATCCACGGGAACATGCTTGAACAGTAATGATTTATTGGCATAGGTAACGTAAAGGTCGACGTCCCCTTGTTCAACAGGAACAGGTCCCGGAGTATCACTGTCTGATGGTTTACACGAACTCAGAAAACTGCTCAAAATAAAAATGACCATTAAAAGACGCCGGTTATAAATTATCATATCACTTTACCTCCATATTAGCTGTGTAGCGTAATACTCCTGGGTTATCATTCATTAATTTGTTCAAGGCTTATTGTTTTTGTATTCTCATCGAGTGTAATCCGAAAGACGCCTTCGAAGGTTGTCGGCCCGCCGTTTACATTACCCGTATTACCGGTATCTGTTCTTCCGAAGAATGGCGGGGTAAGGGTGTATTGGGACGCATCAATTTCCCTTGGATCCTGGTCCCCCCAACCGCGTTGAAGGAAAAATTTGAAATCGAGAGATCCAAAACCGTTCTCGTCCGTGTCATCATTCCGTCCGAAAATTGTGAGTTGATAAACGCCATCGGAGACCCGGCGTGCCGGCGCATAATCAAAAGGTGTATTCCAGTTCCAGCTTGACGTGATAACAAATGGTGCTGACGGACGTCCAAATCCGGTACCGCACACCCATAAGCATTCCGGATAGACGACCTCTGGCTGTGGTTCGACATACAAATAGTCTGCATCGATAAGATAATATGCTTTATATATTGCTGAATCGCCAACGAATATGGCCGTGTTTTGACCGGTTATTTCAAAATAATCAGGAGGCAGGCTGTGGCTGAGATCAGTTAAACCGGAAAATGTGACCTCCACACCTTCCCCGAAATACACATTCCCACTGAGGAAATTTCTTGATGCCATAACCAGTGGTGAAAGATCCCCATTAATATCCAGGGTTGTGACTGGTTCAAGCAGTTTCCCCCCTATCTCGAACGTAAAATCATAGGCATCAAACGTGAATTTTGAGATTCCCACTAATGAAGGGTCGGTAACAGAGACAGGCTTCCCGGTTTTATCGATCAAACCAATCCCGTCATCCGTTTTTCCAAAAACCAGACCACTCCAGTCCACCTTTTTAAACTTATCGATTTTCGTAGCCAGGTAATAGTCCACAGAATTACCGAATGTCATACTTTCGGCATGAAAAACATACTCAGACGTATCGCTCATTGTCAGCTTATAGGTCGTTCCTGCGATTGGAACAAACCACAATTCGTCAATCACCGGGCGCTTAACAACCGTTGAACTCAGAATTGTATCGGCAGTATATCCGTCGACATTTATAGATGACAGATAGACCTTCACCGCTGTGTTGTCGGGCCTTCTGGCCTTAAACGGGATGCCATACCTTCTCTCAACAGTGGAATTGTTACCCTTGGTTCGTACAGATTCCGACGTTATCACATCATTATTCACCACCACCAGTATTTCAAGAGTTGATAATGGTGTCACTGCATCAGAGACAACGACAGAGAGTGTAATTGAATCGCCATAGGTGATTTCAGCTTCTTCAACCTGTGCCTGATCATAGGTCGGAAATGACTTTGGGTAGGTAACCAGTTTTCTGTCATCCTTACAGGTTACCAAAATGCTGGTCAGCAGTATTATTAATATTAATCTGAAGAACTTGTACATAGTTCCGGATTTGAAATTATAATATTTCTATTCATTATGCATCATACTTAATAACCAGGATTCTGAATCAGGTTAGGATTAATATCGATCTGGGACTGTGGCAGGGGAAGTAAAACTGTATTCTTCGTGACTTCGTCCATGGGCAGTCTTCCCACATCTCTCGAATTCAACGTATTCATCACTTCAAATACTTTTCCTGTCCTTACCAGGTCAAACCATCTTTGTCCTTCAAATGCCAGTTCCAGGCGTCGTTCTTTCAGTACAGCGTTTGCCATTTCTTCCGCATTTGAAGTTACCGACGAACTCAGATTTGGAAGGTTAACTCTGGACCGGATCGTATTGACGAGCGATGCGGCACTGCTTAAATCGCCCAGAGCGACAAATGCCTCTGCCTTTAGTAAAAGAATATCAGCCAGTCGAATCTTGATAATACTGTTAAATTTTGATGGCATTTTATGCATATGTGGGTAGTTGCCCGAAGGATAATGATTACTCCAGCTAACACTGGCAAATATCATGGTAGCTTTTTTCCTCACTACATCACCTTCATTATCAAAGGCCGCTATCAGGTCGCGGGAGGGTGTAAGCCATTTAGCCCAGTCGTAAACACTGTTCGGATCCGTTTCGTCCACCCCGAAAAGCCAGGTGTTCCAATTCCCGCCATCAGAAAAAGGAATTTCAAAAATCGATTCCGATGTGTTCCTGTTTTTTACATCTGTTTTGGAATCGTTAACATCAAACAGATCGCCATACCTCGGAACCAGCGACACATCCTGTTCGACCTTTTGACAGTACTCGACGACTTTGGAATAATCCCTTACAGGTTGTTCCGCAAATACTTTGGCGAGCAGTGCATTTGCCACTGTCCTTGAGAACACAAACTTATTTGAGGGATCAATGTCCGGTACACCGCCTTGTTCCAATGCAAATTCGAGGTCATTGATAATTCTCATGTAGACTTCTTCAGCTGTGTTCCTTGCGGGGTAGTACAGTGAGTATACGTCTTCAATATTGCTGGCAGTGATAGCTGGTGGTTCATCCAAAACCAGGGGGATGCCACCCCAGAGTCTGACCATATCAAACATGATCCATGCACGCAGGACCATGGCTTCGGATTTCCATTGCTTGCGTTCTGCTGCCGTAAGAGCAGGGTCAGGAACGGAATCGACATTAGTAATGACGCGGTTAGCGGCACTGATCAGACTGTAGTATCCATTCCAGTCCCTTTCAATATTTTTATTTATTCCGTTCTGTTTTTGCTGTTCGAGCTGTGTAAGTTCAGCATCGGCGGCACCCCTGTATGCATTATCGGCATGGGTGTCGGATATCACAAGGAAGTCGGCACTCCAGTCTTCGAGCCCGGCGTTGCCTTTTAGAACATTGTAGATGGCTTCATACTGAGTGAGCATTTGTGCCCGGGTAGCATATTTTACTGTCGATCCCGTACTGTCCGTACTGCCCAGTGTCAGCTCACTCAGATTTGAGATGGGGCTCTCATCGAGTGAACATGATATCGCGAAGATACCAATAGCTGCAGTCAGGAGATATATAATTATTTTGTTCATGTCTCAGTCGCTTTTCAAAATTCAACATTCAAACCAAAAATGATGCTTTTGGAATGAGGATAAGTTCCCCAGTCGATGCCCTGAATGACTGCGCTGCTGCCAAACTGGTTCACTTCGGGATCAAATCCTGTGTACCGGGTAAGGGTTAGCAGGTTTTGAGCGGTCACGTATGGCTGAAGTTTGCCTATCCCTATTTTTCTCATGAGATCTCCTGTAAAATTGTAGTACAGGGTGAGTGTTTTTAGACGCAGATAACTGCCATCCTCAACGAAGCGGGTTGATGCGACGATGTTGTCTTTCTCAGAAGTAGCTCTGGGCATATAGGTGATCTGACCCGGCCTCCGCCATCTGTCAAGAACCACGGTTGACTGATTTTTTGCATCGTACATGCCTTCCGTTTCCATCCTTGAGGCGTTGTAAATATCATTGCCCTGCGATCCCTGAATGAATATACTCAGGGAAAATCCCTTGTACGTAAAGGTATTTGTCATTCCATAGATATAAGCGGGATTTGGATTGCCGATGTAGGTTTTATCCGAGAGGTTGACCTTACCGTCGTGGTTCACATCCTTGAATATAATATTTCCCGTTTCCGGATCAACACCTTCACTGATATATCCCCAGAACATGCTTAGAGGTTCACCCGGTGTCATCCGGATTACCGTTTCACTGGTTGCTTCTGAAGTTTGACCGTAATAGTAAATGTTCTGTAATGTGAATTTTTCAACTTTATTACGGTTCATTGAGATATTGAAGTCGGTTTCCCATATTAAGGTTTTGACGAAATTCCTGGAATTGAGCGACAGTTCAAGACCCTTATTCGACATCTCCCCTTCATTCCTTGTAATGGAACCCACCGAAGCCGTGGAAGGCAGCGGAACCACCATTAACAGGTTCGTGGTATACTTATTATAAGCATCTATTGAAAAGGTTAACCTGCTTTTCAACAAGCTGACATCGATACCCAGGTTAAATTGGCTGGTCGTTTCCCATGTCAGATCCACATTGCTCAGGCTTGCCGGTGATAATGTAGGAAGCGCATTGCTTTTTCCTGTTTCCCACCAGTTTTGCCGGTCAAAATTATATAGTTGAAGATAAGAGTAGTCACCGATACCCGACTGGTTTCCTGTTTGTCCCCAGCCACCCCTCAGTTTGAGGTCATAGATCCAGTTTACATTTTCCATAAACTGCTCAGAGGAGATCCTCCAGGCGGCTGAAAATGAAGGAAAGTAGCCCCATTTGTGACCTGGAGCCAGTTTTGAAGAGCCATCAGCACGAAAGTTGGCAGTCAGATAATATTTGCTGTTGTAATTGTATGCCAACCGACCGAGAAATGACATAATGCCCCAGTCGGAAGCTACGGAGCCACTGTTTTGTTCGACCTTATTCCCTGCGTTAAGTGTTTTGACCGATGAATTAAGGAAATGTGAGGTGGTCAGGTATTCCATCGACCATTGTGAGGAAGTCCAGGATGTTCCTGCCATAGCACTGATACTGTGTTTATTAAATGACTTGTCATAGGTGAGGATGTTATCAAAAACCAGGATTGTGCTTAAGGATCGCGAATCGGATGCGTTGCCATAATTGGTTCGTCCCCAGGCTGTCTTAATTGGATCCAGGAAACTTGTGGTATTGTTATAGACCCGGTCAACCGAAAGCATAGGCCTATATTTCAGGTCATGAAACATGGTCGCCTCAGCGTTGATACTCCCGATCAGACGGTTGTTTGCATTTCTATCGTCTGCAGTTCGTGACATATTTTCCAACGGCGTTGTGACCTGGGCCCCGTAGAAATTGTCGTAATACTGCCCGGGATGTTCCGGGTCCCATATGGGTGCATAGGTTGGCGTATTAATCACAGATAGGATGACACCTGCCCGGTTTGACCCGGTTCCTGAAATGATGCCGTTGTTTGAATAATCGGAATACGCAACGTTACTTCCCACCTTAAGCCAGGGACGAATCTGGTCCTCAATACTTGCCCTGAGGTTATATCGTTTGAAATATGCTACATTGATGATTCCGGCTTCATTGATCATCCCGCCGGAGATAAAGTATTTTGTTTTATCGGTTGCATTTGAGAATGAAAGCTGGTAATTCTGTGAAGTACCATTTCTGAATGTTTCATCAAACCAGTCGGTTTGATCAGTGAGGCCATCGGGTATCGTTGCGGCACCGATTTCATCCATAAGGTCCTTGTAATCATTAACTTTCAACGATTCCATTCTTCTCACGACGTGTGTCACGCCATAGCTTGAGTTGAAGGTGATACTCGGTTTTCCCTTTAAGCCGGCTTTTGTCGTGATCAGAACGACGCCGTTTGCCGCCCTGGAACCATAGATGGCTGCTGAAGATGCATCTTTTAGTATCTGAATGCTTTCGATATCGTTGGGCGAAAGAAAATTTATCTCGGTCATCGGCACACCGTCAACGACATAAAGCGGATCGTTGCTCGCGTTAATGGATGTGCTCCCCCTTACCCTGACGATAAGACCGGCGCCAGGTTCGCCGCTGGGCTGAATGACGTTAACACCTGCCGCCTTTCCCTGAATGGCAGAGGCTGCTGATATCAAGGGCCGTTCGTTAAGGTCTTTTACGGATACGGTAGACACAGAGGTCGTAATGTCTTTTTTCTTAACGGTCCCATAACCAATCACAACAACTTCATCGAGTGTCTGTGATTCTTCCTTCAGTACAATGTCCACAGGAGCCGAGCCGTCAGAAACGATTTCCCGGCTTTGGAAACCAACCATGGATAAGACAAGAGTGTCGCCCTTTGCAATTTCAATTGAAAACTCGCCATCCAGATTTGTAATAGTACCTTTAGTGGTGCCTTTTACTACTATGGTAACACCAATCAACGGAGAGTTGGCTTCGTCCTTCACAGAGCCATTTACCTTAATTTCTTGTCCATAGAGACCTACTGGAAATACTATGAGGAGGCAGAGAAGAAATCTCCGACAGGTGAGATAAGATTTATAAAGCCAAACTGAAATATTCAATTTCCTATTCATAGTCTAATGGCTTTAATGTTAGTTTTCGACCTTGGCTTTTGCAAATAATTCCAGTGATATAAACATACGGATAAACATTGTGGGGAAAGGTTTATAACACTTTCAATTATAAAAATCAGAGCATAGAAATAAAATTTAAATAGTTGTATCCCAAAGTATTGGTCTGTTATAAATAACAATCCACAATAAAACTAGTTCGCATATTCAACAACATGATTTGCATGAAAATTTTATCGAAATTGAACGCACGGACACTGAAGTATTTTTCTGAAGGAGGCAGGTTTACCCTACAGGCTGTGATGCCTGGTCTAAGCACCATTATTTGAATGATGATTACAATGTCAGGCTAAGGACGGTTGATCTTTATAAACCAGGTGCAACCATATTAAGAAATTTTTGTTTTTGGACGTATTATCGACGTGGACAAAAATGACATAATGAATCGAGAGTCATTGCAAATCAGAATCCTTTCGCCCGACTATGATTTTGCAATGTCCGGAACTTACGTCGAAATGAGTTAGAGATATCTCAGAAGTCCACTTTATAATTCAGGTTAGGGATCAGTCCTGAATAGGTATACCTTTTAATCCGCTGGTCGGCCGCACTGTAATATTCCTGGTACAGATTAAGCCGGTTCGTGAGGTTCTGAAGATCGAGGTTTAAAGCCCAGCTATACCTCGCCTTATTTTTTCGGAAGCCGGCTCCAAAATCAAGGCGGAAGTAGTCCGGGGCCCTTCTGGTAAAGGCTTTATCCCCAATCAGTACTGTTTCATTTCTAAGTACAGAGGCGTCGAGATCGATGGGGATCGTCCTATACCCACCTCTCCATATAATCCTTGAATTCAGGCACCAGGTATTTTGTTTGTTTTTTCCCGTCCTGAATTCCTTGCCTCCAAGAACATTGAAGATGTAATTTCCATTAAACCTGGTATTTCGCCATACATTATCGAGAGCAAGGTATTCCGATTGAAAGAGTGAAGTTGTCACGAGGAAGTATATATCTTTGTCGAAAAAGCGCTCGAGTGTCAGTTCAAGCCCATAATTCCTCCCTTTGCCTTTATTTACAAATTTTTCATTTGTGAAGCCCGAATTCTCATTAATGGCCGAAACAAAAGAACTATCGGCAGCTACCGGAACATCAAAGAGGCATTGAAGGTAAAGTTCGGCTTTCAGTCTCAGATTATCCGCAATACTCTGGTCATATCCTGCAACATAATGCATCGCCTTGAGAAGTCCAAGTTCTCTGTTTGGCTGTTCAAAGCCTCCACCCGGAATGGGTTTTTGTGCTAGGTTGATAGAAGGCGGTAGCACCCTTGAATGCATTCCGAATCCAAATGAAAGTGACTGTCGGGGATTTAACTGATACTTCAGGCTGGCTCGTGGTTCCAACGCAGTGGATTGATTCAGCAACTGATCGGTAAAATGCAAGCCGGCATTGAATGTCAGATTATCGCTGAACTTCCTTTGCCATTGAAGATAGGATTGAAAAACAGATGTACTTCCAGACTGGTCGATGGATTGTTCAAATATTCCTTTGTCCCATTTGAGACCGTATTTATATAAATCAAAGCTGAGCCGGCTGTAAATTACCCCTGCACGGATGACATTCCGGGCATTGATCTTATGATGTATCAACCCACTGTACCGTATGGAATTGTTAATGAAGATCTCATTATTGACATCATGAAAATCAAGCGAATAGTCCAAGGTATCCTGATGCATGCCATTCTCCTCCGTGCTTACCGCCAGAGTATTTCTGATCCAGGTATTCCCATTGGCCAGATTAAAGAAATGTGAAAAGCCGATCACTCCGGTGCGGTGGTTTTCCCTCTCCTGTAGCCTGTCAGACCAGTAGACCCATCTGGAGGTATCCTGTATGGCATTATCACCTGTATAACTGATCCCGCCGATCCCGAATATTGAAAAGCGTCCGTATTTTGAGGTGGGGATATTTATTTTGAAATTAATATCCTGGAAATCCGGTGCCAGCGCGTTATCTCCCCCAAACTTGATCCCTGCTTTATCAAGGATTGTAAGGGAAGAGTAACGGTAATTGACAAGCCAGGATGCTGCACTGTTCTTTACCAGCGGTCCTTCCGCCGAGGCCTGAAGACCAAGAATTCCTGCCTGCACGGAGAATTCCGTCTTGTCGTAATTCCCGTTCCTGAATTTCAGATCAAAAATACCGGATGTGGCATTACCATATTCAGCCGGAAATGCACCGGTGAGAAAATCGGAATTGGAAAGTACCGCATTACTGATCATGCAAATCCCGCCTCCGGAGCCACCCTCTCCATTGCTAAAATGGTTCGGATTGGGAATTTCGATACCCTCTAGTCGCCAGAGCAAGCCCATTGCGGAATTTCCACGAATCACTATCTCGTTGTTTTCATCATCGGCCGTGGCAACACCAGCAAACGACTGCGCCATCCGTGCCGGATCAAAAAAACTGGCTGCATAACGCTGTGTCTCTTCAACATTAAAGGCACGTGCAGAAACGGCAGCCATTGAGTTTAGCGGCAAATCCTTCTTGCGGTTTGCAGATACGACGACTTCTTCCAGCTTTGAAACCGACTCTGTCAGTTGAATTTCAAGGTATACCTCCTTTCCTGAAGCAAGGAGGATGTTGGGTATCAAGGCACCTTCATATCCCAGATAGCTTACGGCAATATCATACCTTCCCACTGATACATCAGCCAGCTTGAAGTGACCGTCCTGACCGGATATTGTTCCTTTTTGCGGATCACTGTTTAAAAGTACAACATTGGCACCAGTAAGGGGAATTTTTGTTTCTGAGTCCGTAATGATACCCTTAATATTCTGTGTGAACGACTGCGCTATGAGCCCTGGCTCAACGAAACATAGCAGCGCCACTACCGCAAAAAAAGATGAGGCTTTCATAGGGGTTAGAGGTTTAGAGGTTAAAGGCTCACAGCAAACAGCTTTCAGATCAACGTCCTGATAAATTTAGTTCGAAATATTTATCTGGCAATCGGTATGAAAAAAAATTTGATAAATTATTAGTGCATTTATTATCAGAACACTAAGAGATATTTTATTGCCTTCAAGCCATCGAAAAATATAGAGATGGCAACTGTCAGTTTTCAAAAATAAACCGTTTTCAAATTGCCTAGAGTTTGATCAACCCGCATTCTGCTCAGGACTGCAATTAATTTATATTTATAATTATTAAATATTTCTTCTGTGAATATAAATTAGTTCGTACGTTTATAATTTACAAGATGAATCCATATACGAAAAACGGTAACTTCAATCAATGAGTCCCATAAAAACAATCAGATCATGCATATAAACCAGTTGAAAGGATTCCTCTTTGTGGTGGCACTCCTTCTATTGCAAGCCTGTTCAACCTTACCCGGAAAAAACAGCCTGCATATCGGAAAAGACGGAAACATTACCTCAATCGTACTACCTTCCAATGCTGACCCTGTTCTGAATTTTGCCGCCAGTGAGCTTCAGTCTTATTTTAATGAGATTACAGGAACAACGATTCAGATCATGTTCTCCGGTTCAGCGGGTACTTCCGAAAAAGCAATCCGGTTTTCTGTCCGGTCTGACACAACCTTAAAGTGGGACGGCTTCAGGATCACCGCTGATCGTGATGGTCTTACGATTACTTCAAACGAAGCCAGAGGCATCCTGTATGGGGTATACCAGCTTCTTGAGCAGGCTGGTTGCTCGTTTGTATACCCCGGAAAAGCGGAGGAGATTGTACCTCGCAAAGCAAGCGTTGAATTCCAAGCCGGACAGCAGGTCTTCACTCCTTTACTCGAACACCGCGGCCTTACGCCGTATGGCCTTCAGCGAAGCAGTGTAAACCTGGGCAGAAAGTTTATCGACTGGATGGCGAAAAACAAACTGAATTATATTTTGGTATCGGAAGAAAGACCAAGTGACTGTCCGGGCTCTGCCCATGGGGATATTTGGAAGGAGGTCTCGTCAGAACTACTTCCGGAATTGCAGAACCGGGGATTTGTCATAGAAATGAGTGAACATACTCTCCCGCATTTTTTTCCAAGAAGTCTTTTTAAAGAACATCCGGAATGGTTTTCACTGATCAATGGAAAAAGAAAGGCCGGACCAGCTCCTTATTTCGGCAATATGTGCTATTCAAATAAAGATGCCGTGAATTATTATGCCAATGCATTGGCAACGTATGCACAACAACACCCTGAATTTCATGTAATCGGTACCTGGCCTCTTGACGGTTCAAACTATTGCCAGTGTGAAAATTGCCGGGATCCGCAAACCATCTTTAATGCGGTGAAACAGGTGGCTGAAACCATAAAAAAAGTGCGCCCCGATATCATTGTTGAGCATCTGGCTTACCGTCCACTCACCTGGGTACCGCCGCATGATGCGAGTATCCCCAAAAATATTTCCGTACTCTGGTGTCTCGACAACGGCATAAGGGAGGACCTCGCGGCCGAATGGGTTGGCAAAGAGGCCAATGCCGGAGGGGTATATCAATTTGAATATTATATGGGTGATAATTACCGGTCAAAGGCAAATTTATGGCTGCGCCCGGAAAATGCCGTCGATGTTGCGATGCATGCAAGAGACATGGGTTATCGCGGTATTATCTCATTATTTCTTCCGATGGAAAACTGGTGGCGGACCTGCTTTAACTGTTGGTTTTTTGCCAAAGCATGCTGGGACCCTAGCCAGAGTATCCCTTTTCTGCTGCATGAGTATTGCCGGGATTACTATGGTGCCGATTCAACAGACATAGAAAATGTCTTCAATAGCATATTCACAGAACTGCAGCCCGAACCATACCTTCGGCCAGAGGATGAAGCCTACGCCGGCAGATTAGCTCTTATAGATCCGGTAGCCTTAAAAATTCTCAACAATTTGGATATCATTCTCCAACGTGAACAAGATGTTGTGATCAGAGAGAGGATCGTAAGACTAAAAACTTATGTCGAATTCTTCCGGCTTTATTCTGATGCTTTCTCCTCCCGGAAGCCCGGGGACCTCGATAAACTTGTGGACTACAGCAGGTCCCATCCCAACCAGAATATGGTGGTTATGTATCCCGATTATATCCGGTGGAGGCTCGAAGAACTATTTTAATCCATTAAATTATATCGTATGCGTCATCAAATGAAGTCACTTAAGACCGTTCTTTTATTCCTGATCGCAGGCATGATCATTTCAGCCTCCGGTGTTCAAGTGAGGACGGTCGCCGGAACAATGCCCGCACCTTTCCGAATCCTTCCGGAACCTGTAAATACGGAAATGCTGAAGGGAAAAGGTATTCGTTTTGATGACCTGCAATTCCTTGTCCTGGAAAATGATATAAAACGCCCGGTCATGGGCGAATTGCTTTCTCTTCTTCCCGACAAGGGAAAAGGAAAAGGATCACTCAGCCTGAGGATAGACAACAAACAGGTTCCTGCATCGAAAGAAGGCTATGTATTAACCATTATAAATGGTAATGCAGAAATTATTGCACCTGGGGAAGCCGGCATATTTTATGGATGTCAGACGCTTGAACAGCTTCTGGAGGATGCCCGAGATTTTAATGTTCCCGTACCTGCCTGCAGGATCACCGATTATCCGGCCCTGGCCTATCGATCAGTACATTTTGACGTAAAGCACCATCTCGATAATATGGACTATTATTACCATAGCATCGACCGCCTTGCACGGTATAAGATCAACGCCATCATTTTCGAGTTTGAGGATAAGCTACGGTACGAACGTCAACCCCTCGTTGGAGCACCTCAGGCGATAAGTATTGATGAAATGGCAGCCCTTACAAAGTATGCAAGTGAACGGCATATAGAAATTTCACCGCTTGTACAGGGCCTTGGACATGCAACATTCATCCTTAAGCATGAAGAATATGCACATCTCAGGGAACTCCCCTACAACCGCTGGGCATTTTGCCCGCTGAATGAAGGAACATACCAGGTTCTTTTTGACCTCTATCGTGATGCTATCAAGGCAACACCAGGATCACGATATCTTCATGTAGGCGGTGATGAAACCGGAAACATTGGTTTGTGTCCGAGATGCAAACCAACTGCCGACAAAGAAGGCATGTTAAGCCTGAATCTATACTGGCTGAAGAGGGTTTGTGAATTTGCGGAAGAAAACGGCAGAATACCTATTTTCTGGGATGATATGCCCTTGAAGGAAGGAGGGGTTTATGAAACTACCTATAAAAATATCGATAAAGAGAAGGCAGCCGAGATTTGGAAGACTGGAAAAAACAAGCTGAACGAGGTAATTTCAGATTTCCCGAAGAAATGCATTTACATGAGATGGAATTATAATTCGGGAAGGGAAGCCGGTAATATCATGGCGCTCGATTGGTATAGGGAGCATGGGTTAAAAGTAATGGTCGCTACGGCAGCACAGTCGGGCGCCAGTGCCTTGTTCCCAGCTGATGACCGCGATAGTACGTCGATGAACGGTATCGCCGCGATAAAGAGTTTTACAGAGCTTGCCGCGGAAAAGGAAACGGAAGGAATGCTGTGTACTGCCTGGGACGATCGTTCACCCCACATGGAAACCTATTGGAGAGGCTTCATCGCTTCCGCTGAATACAGCTGGTCGCCCGGACGACGTTCCCTGGATAGCTTTGATGAGGCCTACCTGCAACGTGAATATGCCGTTAGCAGACCTGATTTTGCGGAGCTGTACAAAAGGCTGGAAGAAGGTGCCAGATTCTGGGAGACAGCATACGTTAAAACCGGGAACAGAATGGATATGGAGAACGCCCTGTTTAACCTCCCGGGCCTGGCACACTGGCTTCCGCCCAAAAAACCGGGGTCCCCGGTTAGAGTGGATTTCACCGATATCCTTATTGATCTGCCCGATCTTCAATCACCGGGTTCATGGAGTAAGCAATATGCCGGCCGCCTGGCTGAAGCAGAAAAGGTATATGATGAATATGCGGCCATCGGCCATGAACTGGATGAACTATACAAAGCTTCAAAACGGAACAGGTACCACTGGCTGCTATTCTCGGCTCTTAACGATTTTCAGGTTACCGCGCCGCGTATTCTGCTTGCCATAGAGAAATACGATAAGGCAGCAAGTGCACGTAAAAGTGAGGAACTAAACGGTGTAAAGGAGGCAATGAAGGATTTTTACAAGGCATGGGAAAACCTGAAAGACGTATACAGTACCACCCGATTTATTTCATATCCCGATACCTATGTCCCCGACCGGTATTTCCATTTTGCCAGTCAGCGGGAAGACCTTACCTGGATAATACAGGATGAGGAGTTATTCTTGTCCGAACTGAGCGAATGGATGAAGGCTAATCAGAAGATGTGATGGGATGATTTAGACGTTCTTACCATCACTCTTCAAATCACCAATTCACCAAACCGCGTCCGCCGTAGCTTGCGCCACCACTAAAGCTTCGGCGGACGCGCTTAAAGTTTACACTGCAATTTAATTTATTGACGCTACATTGGTACTTATGTGACTTTTGTGGTTCAAAATCTTCCTTATGTGACATTATGTGCCTTATGTGGTTCACAATAAGGTAATTTGCGGGGACGTTCGAAATAGACAACGCAATTTTAATGATGGGGTTTCTATGTGTTACTCCTCATCACTCCATCACTCCATCACTCATTATTTTATGGTGATTTGTTGATCCGCCAGACCTACAGCTCCTTAATCCGGATATTCCTGAACTTCAGTTCCGAACCGTGGCCCAGGAAACCGATGTGCCCGGTATGCCTTTCAAGGCCCGGATGTTCTTTGTGATCGGCTGTTCCGTTTTTGGTAGCTTCTTTTACATTCCCGTCAAGGATAACAGTACCGTTCAGTGTAATTTTTATATCGTCCCCTTTTACGATTACCTCTTCTTCATTCCATTCACCAACCGGTTTAAGGAAGCCCCGTTTTGCCGGGATTATACCGTAAACTGAACCATGATACTGGTATGGCTGCAGGTTGGCATAAACCGGGGCGGTGTTATCCAGGATCTGCAATTCTTTCCCAACATATGCGGCATCACCCCGGAGCGGTGCATGAATACCAAGGCCATTGTTTGCACCGGGTGTTAGCTGAAACTCAAATCGAAAAACGAAATCAGAATATTCCTTTTCGGTGTAAAGGTTACCATGACTGCCTTCCTTGGGGTATATGGCCAACAAACCATTCTCAGCTTCATAATCGACCTTGTTTCCGACCCAGTTATCAAGGTCCTTTCCATTAAACAGGGAAACGAAACCGTCAGCTTTTTCTGCATCACTCAGCATGGCCACATCCGGTTCAATTTCGCGTATATACAGGTTGCGGAACGCAAGGTCTGTACCATGCGCCTGCAGTTCAACGGGTCCTTCGCTGAACAGGGGAATGCTCCTGTCCCAGTAATTTTCCATCTTCACATGATCAACTACAAGGACACCGTTTAAGTATACTGTAACAATATCACCGGTCATGTGAATCCGGAAGGTATTCCAGTCACCAATGGCATTGTCGGCAAGGACGAGGGGGGTGCTCTTGTTTTCCTGATTATTGTAAAGCCCTCCTGAGCCTACCTGTGCACCAACGTCCACTCTGGAAGTATCCCAGATCTGAACCTGGGGCGTACCTTTCAGGTAGATGCCACTATCACCGTTTTTTGTAATTTTCCAGTCAACGAGCATATCGAAATCTTTATATATTTTCTTCGTGCACAGGTTATCGCCACTTCCGTTAAACACAATACATCCGTCTCTTACCGTCCAGTTTTCCAACATTTTACGATTGGCCTCAGCCTGGGCTTTCATGATCTCCTTTGCCGACATTTTAGACCTTTTTACCGGGTCCCCTACCAGTCCCTGCCATCCGCTGAGATCCTTCCCGTTAAAAATGGATTCATAGCCTTTTTCTGCCGGCATCTTATTCAGGTATTCCTGAATGTCGATTTTCGTATACTGGCTGTCAGGACCGGTAAGTTTCGATGCAGCTTTTTCGAGTGTCTGGCGGACTATTTGCCCTTTCAGGCCATTGTTTTCACCTGCTGAAGGAAGGACAATGGCAACAACGGCAGAAGCCGCCGACCTGGTCAGAGCCTCTTCGTCCAGATACTGTGATACAAATACAAGTGAAAGAAAGGTTTTAATGGAACCTGCTGCCCAAATCACCCTGTTCTGCTCTTTCGCGGTAGTACATTCTGGCATGATCTTCTCGATCCACAAGAGATGCTGGTCGTCGGGAATGGCACTGTTACCGGCCAGTCTCAGGTATGCACCTAATGTCTCATCACGGTCTGAGAGAAAGGCTTTATTGCGGAAAATCCTGAAAAGAACCGGTAAAGCCGAAGCATCCGTCCAGACTGTCAACGCTTTAAATGCCGCAGTTTTTTCATCCGGCTGACCGTTGTCAAGCAGAGCTGTCACCGTTTTCAATCCGTTCTTATCCTTCAGGTACGGCAGTATTGGGATGAGCTTTTCCCTGAGGTCTTTTGACTGCATCTCATCCAGAATAATGGATGTCTCCGGGTGATCGCTCCTTTTATAAAGGTTTTCAACAGCCTGCTGCAATTCGCCGGTCTTTTCCGCTCCGTTGTTTTGCTTAAGCAGAACAAGCAGGCGGCTTATGTCGCCTGGTTTAGCCAAACGATCAAGGGCTGCGAAGGCTGCTGTGCTTACCATTTTGTCGGTGGAAGAACAGAGGCTCTCAACATCTGCAAAATGTGATGTTGCACGACGTTCAGCCAAAACGTGAATAATCACCACCTGACCTGTTGAATTTACCTTAATTAATTTTGCCGCCAGCATGTCTCCGTCCTCTGCCGAGCAGACTGTTAGTAATGCATTCTCGACCGCTAAAACTGTGCTTTCCGGCCCGGGACGTTCCAGTTGCTCCAGCAATACCGGAACAGCTTTATTTCCCTGGTTCAGTGCAATGGAGCTGATTGCCTCATTTCGATCCACGGGATCATCAGACTGTAGAGAAGGAAGAATCGCATCGTCCAGAACAATACTTTCCTGTCTTCCGGCAAGAAAATGAATGATCTCAGCCTTTGTCTCAGCATGGTGATTTTTTCATAGCCCGGATCCATTCACTAACTTCTTCAGATGTTAACCCATCACCGGCTACCCGGAGTACCGCATTCCGGTATGCCTTGTTTTCATTTTTAATTTCTTTGATCAATACTCCTGTTGATGCGGAACCTTCGTTGTTCCGCAGGATTTCAAGTGCTGCGGACCGGAATTGCAACTGATCACTTTGTTTGCAATTCTTCAAAATGTCGGTACACACCTGGTTGCTGAGCTTGTTTTCTCCACTCTTACCTAATCGGCTCGCATACATCAGGTATGAAACCATCGTGTTCGCATTATCTGCAGCATATCCGGCCTTCCCGGCAGCATTTTGCATCAGTGTCATTGAATTTGCACTGCCAAGTCCTGCCAATGCACGATATAGTTGTTTTCGCAATTCAGTATTGCCTGAACCTGCAAGCGAAATGAGAACCGGTTCAGCAGGTTTATATCCAATAACTCCCAGTGCTTTAATAAATGCGACTTGCTGAGCTTCTGCTTTCCCTTCCATATGAGTCAGGATGATCTTTGCAGCATCATCACTCCTGAGGCTGGTAAGTGTAGCGATTGCCGGAGCCAGGGTAGTTTCCGTATCAAGATATTTTCCAAGAGCATCAATGGTCATCTCTTGACCACAATATGCCAGCCTGCGGATAAAAAACGCCTTCACCTCACTGTCCGAAGCTTTATCCAGTGCCTTTAGGAAAGCAGATTCAACCAGACTACGGACATCGTCTGAGACAGGTCCTCCTGCATATCTGGCCAGACTTCCCAGGGCGTAACGCGCACGACTGTCATCGCCGGTACCGGGGGGGATGATCATGTCGCAGAATCCGGCAATGCCTTCCGGTCCCAGATTCACGATTTCTGACATCAGACGGTCGGTGTAACCGGCATCCCTGGCGGGGAACTGGACGAGGATATCTGCAACTTTCGTGTTTAGTGTTCGGTTATCCTGACTGTATGCCTGAACGAGCAGGAACGTTGTCAGTATCGTCACTAAAAATTTCGTTCTGTATGATTTCATTATTTGAAAGCTATTTGGTACGAACTTAAATTCTGATTCTCATTGCCGGTATTTATCCTAAAGCATATTACCCGCAAGACGAAATGCCTATATTATCCATTCTGATCGCATTGGCTGAATTATCATCCTGTTTGCCTCTTCATCATTTACAAATTCCTCGGTCACAGGATCGTAGTCAAGAGACCGTCCCAGTTGGAGTGCAATTTTTCCAAGGTTTACCAGGGAAGCCGACCGGTGGCCGTTCATCTCATTGAGTGCAAACTTTTTTCTGGTCCTGACCGATTCGCTAAAGACAGTGATCTGCGGTTCCGGATCCGGCAGTGCGTCAATGAGATTCCTGAGATTGGGAATATCAGACTCAAATCCCTTGAATATTTTACCTTTTGGACCCTCAATGTAGGCTGCATCCTTATCGTGGTTTTCGCCGTCGAGAATGATCTGACAACCGTCGGCATAGGTATATATAATTCTGCGCCAGGTACCTACTGCATCATAGTTTTGCTGGGGTGCATCGACCTCGATTTTTACAGGGCCGGTATCATCTTTATCAAGAATGTATTGCACCGGATCCAGGTAGTGTTGTCCCATATCGCCCAAACCGCCGCCATCATAATCCCAGTAACCACGGAATGTCTGATGTGTGCGGTGGATATTATACGGTTTGTCGGGTGCCGGACCCAGCCACATGTTATAGTCAAGTACTTCAGGCACAGGTTGGGGCTGCAGGTTTGTTTTCCCAACCCAGTAAAATTTCCAGTCAAATCCTGTCACGCCGCTAATGGTTACTTTAAGTGGCCATCCCAAAACACCATTTTGGACGGCTTTCTTTAGAGGCTTGACCGGTGTTCCGAGACCGTAGAAGACATCCTTGAAACGGAACCAGGTGTTAAGTCTGAACATGCGTCCTGTGGACTGTATGACTTCTCTGACGCGTTTTCCCTCCCCGATGGTTCGTGTCATAGGTTTTTCACACCATACATCTTTCCCGGCTTCAGCTGCCATGACCGACATAAGGCCATGCCAGTGCGGGGGGGTTGCAATGTGAATGATATCGATGTCGGATCGCTGAAGAACTTCCCGGAAATCAGCATATCCCCTGGCATCGTTTCCTGCCAGTCTGAGTGCTTCTGCTAAATGGTTTTTATCCACATCACATACGGCGAGAACGCGGGTTCCCTCATAAGGGATGTGCCCTTTACCCATTCCTCCTACACCTATGATAGCCTTTGTGAGCATATCACTCGGGGCAACAAATCCTCTTCCCATGACATGCCTGGGAATAATTGTGAATCCAGCTGCAGTTACCAGCGATTTTTTAAGGAATTCACGACGATTGGTTTTTTGTTCCTTCATTTGAATGACAGAATTTTAGATAAAATTTGATCTCCCGGAAAAGAAAGTCAAACCGGAGGGTATCGGAATAGTTTTGAATACAATTCATTTTTGGAAATGTCTTCCAAATATAAGACTAATGCGTAAGTTTAAAAAGGCATTTTCATAAGGAAATGAGGAACTTTCCCGGATAATACTTGCATATACTTCCAATGTTATGCAAAAATCCCGGAGTCAGCCTTTGCGAGTTTGATTTTCGATTGCCTCTTTGCAGTTCCTGCAGAAATGTCCTTCTTTCTGATCAATATCTTCCACATACGTGCTCGGTCGCATAATACAAATGGGGTTATGGCAATGAATGAGGCCAAAGGCGTGACCCATCTCGTGCATTACAACCTTGCTGAATCGTTCACAAAGCAAGTTGTGATCTTTTTTAAGTCCGTAAAGTTCATTCCTGAGCCGGTATATAGAAACGATGCCTGAATTTCCGTTCAGAACCGCCTGTCCGAAGATATAAGTAAGGATCGGAATGTAAAGATCAACCCTGAACAAGCCCATCGTTTTTATTGCTTCCACCCTGTTCATGCCCGATATCATGCTTAAAAGTCCGTTAGCATCATATTGGCGGCGAACTGGATTATACCAGATGCTCAGTTCTGTATGGCATTCCTCAATAATTACTGGGAAGTGAAACTCCCTTTCCAGATCCACAACTAACCGGTCTGTGAGATCATCTTCAAAGGGAGCACACGAAAACAATATGATGCTTTGATTCTCCAATCCTTCTCGTCGTTTTTCAGGGAGGGTTAACGTTGATATGAGATATTTTACAAACCAGGGGCAATATAACAACGTATGCTAAATATCCTGCTTCAGTTCGTACTTCCTGATCTTATTATAGAGGGTCACCCTGTCGATGTTAAGCGCGTGGGCAGACCGGGATATGTTCCAGTTGTATTTGTCAAGGATCTTAATGATATGTTTTTTCTCCAGTTCATCCAGGCTCTCGATGGAACTGCTGATAATTTCTTTCCCCATCGGAAGGTCTCTCAAACGGATCTCTTTGCCATTTCCAACGACAATAGCCCGTTCGATCATATTTTCGAGTTCGCGTACATTACCCGGAAATTCAAATTCCATCAGGTGGTTCATTGCGGCTGATTCAATGGAGATCTCGTCCCTGCTCATGGAAGTGCAATATTTTTTAATGAAGTACTTCACCAGAAGGGGAATATCTTCAATTCGCTCCCTGAGAGGGGGGATGGTTATATTGAGCACATTCAGCCTGTAAAAAAGGTCTTCACGGAATGTGCCGTTCCTGACCATATTCTTTAAATCCCTGTTTGTAGCACAGATAACCCTGAAATCGGAGGTGATCTCTTTGTTCCCTCCTACGCGTACAAAGCTCTTGGTCTCGATAACTCGGAGAAGTTCAATCTGCATTTTTGATGAGATCGTAGCTATCTCATCCAGGAAAATGGTGCCACCGTCGGCCATTTCAAACCTGCCTTTCCGGTTAAAGGTAGCACCGGTGAAAGCTCCTTTTTCGTGTCCGAATAGTTCACTTTCCAGCAGGCTTTCGGTAAGAGCTCCGCAGTGGACACTTATCATCGGGAAGAATTTCCTGGGTGAGTTAGAATGAATCGCCCTGGCTACAAGTTCCTTTCCTGTGCCACTTTCACCGGCGATAATAACTGACGAACTTGACTGGGCGATGTTTTCAATATCGCTCAGCACCTTTTTCAGGGCTTCACTTTCACCAACAATATCTTCAACATCGACAAGGGAAGTGATCTTTTCTTTCAGGCTCTTGTTCTCGGCTTTGAGTGCTGCCTGTGCAGCAGCATTACGGATAAGGTGCGAAAGATCATCAGGGTCGAAGGGTTTGGTCACATAATCGAAAGCACCGTTTTTCAATGCCTGAACAGCAGTATCGACTGAAGCAAATGCAGTCATGATGATAAAAATAGGTTCCCTGGATAATGTCTTAATCCGTCTGTGCATTTCCATTCCGTCCATTCCGGGCATTTTTATATCAGCCAGGACGATATCAAAGTCTCTGCTTTCCAACATTGAAAGTGCTTTTTTAGCATTCTCGGCACATTCAACGTCGTAGCCGTCATCAATGAACCAGTTATATAGTGAATCCCTTACAGATTCCTCATCATCAACGATTAGGATGGATATTTTTTCTGCCATGGTATAAGGTGTTAATTCCCTGCCAGGGGAATAATTATGGATATCGTTGTTCCGCGGCCTACAGCAGAGTTCACTTCTATTTTTCCTTTATGGTTCTCAACGATACCATGAACAATAGACAGGCCGAGACCTATTCCACTGGTATTATGTTTGGTCGAAAAGAAGGGTTCAAAAATATGCGGGATATCCTGGTCAGAAATTCCTGTCCCGTTATCGACGACATCTAAACGGATGCTCTCCCTGTCAGGGTTGCTGGTACGGATAACGATTTCCCCATGCTCAATAATGGCTTCTGAAGCGTTCACAAGCAGAGCCACGCAGGCTTGCTTTACCTGGTTCGGGCTACAAAATATCTCATCGGAATGTGCCTGAAAGTCGGTCGTAAAGACGATGTCTGCAATCTTGATGGAATGTATCATCAGACTATACGTCTCCCGAAGTAACTTGTGCAGGCCGGTGATTTCAAAATCTTCCCTGTCTTTACGGGAGAAATCGAGCAGCCCTTTGACGATATCGCCACAACGTTTAGTTTCATTCTCGATCAACTTCAGGTTTTTAAGGATGGATTCCTTCTTTGCATGATTAAATTCCTGAATATTAAGCTGTTTATGGATTAATTTCGCATAAACAAGGATACCGGACAACGGATTGTTGATTTCATGGGCAACCGATGACGACAGTTTACCGAGTGATGCAATCCGTTCAACATGTATAAGCTCATTCTGAGCTTCGGATAATTCCTCCGTCTTCTTCTGAACTTTATATTCAAGCTGTTGCGACCAGTTCTGCAGTTCGTTGGTCGCTGCATTCATATTGTCGAGCATGTTGTTAAAAGCCTGGGAGACTTTTCTCATATCGTCGAGAAGATCCTTTTTAATCTCGATCCTGATGCTATGGTCACCTTTTGAAACCACTTCACTGGCATGTATGATCAACTTTAGCGGATTTTTGATCCTTCTTCTGGTGAATACAACGAGCAATGACACCAGGAATATGGTGATTAATGCAGCAATCAGTAAAAACTCGTTCGACGATTTTTCGACGAACACATCCAGGTCTTCCAGAGGAAGGTTCACCAGGAGAGATCCAAGAAATTCCTCATCACGTGAATGGGCATGACAGGCAGCCGTGTAACATGAAGGGGTATTAAGAATGGGTTTCCTGATAAGCAATTGCCTGCGGCTGTTTTCATTGGCATAGGCACCGCAGCCAAGCTCATTTCCGATGATCCGGTAGGATTTATCATTGCCGGAAAACAGGTTCGCCAGGTTTGAATGACATTCATTGCAATTCGGATTTCCATGCTTTTCCAGTCCGGAAGACACCGATGTATATGCAAGGTTTTCATCGTCATCGTACATATTCACTTCATCGATCCCCGACATCGTACTGATGGTTTCAAGTGTTCGCTGCAACATACCACGGTCATTCTCCAGCATAGAATAGTAAAGGGCTCCTTCTACAATCGAGCTCACATGATCACCGTTCTGGCGTATGGTCGTGTTGAACAATTCAACATACATTGACCTGAAAACAATATTGAAAAGGATAAACAGGAAAATTAATGATCCTGCGGTAATGAATACGACACGACCGTATATTGAAGATCTGATTCGGACAAACTTCCTTATCTGTTCCCAGTTCATGATCTTTCTAAAAAACCCGTTCGGGATTTTCATATTTGATTAAATTTGAAAGTTTGCTGCAGGAATGAGTAGGACTTTATCAGAATCTATTATATACTTTTCTTTCCAATACCCTTCGCGCTCAATTCTTTTCTAAAATTACAGAAATCAAATGAATTTCTGTTAGGTTGTTCCCGATTTGTGACAAGAGATCAAGGATTCAAAAACCCGTTCTGAAATTCCTGCCATACGGCTTCAGACATCATGGCCAGGGTATGATCAGGTAGCTCGCCGCCTTCCTGGAGTACAGGATTGATATTCTGGCCTGTACCAGTTGCAATACCGGCATCGAGAATAAATTCCCTGAATCTTGCCAGCTCATTCTTCATCCATTTCGATGCATCTTCCGCAAGATAACAAGCTTCTGACTCCTGCCTCCAGTTCATGGGCTTGATATCACAGATCCATCCTTTAACGAAGGGGTCCTGATTCCCAAAAAACGGAAGGCGGTTAGTCCTCATCACCTCACCGGAAACCGGCGAAGCCAGGTTCAGCTGTTTGCCACTGTTCTTAATTCTTGCAATAATTTCCCCTTTCCTTACACGGTCCCCTTGTTGCTTTACCGTTTCCAGCTGCACATCACCGGTAATATGAAGGAGCAGGTCGTCGGCGCCGATACGGGCCAATCCGTTACTTTCGAGAAATGCCCAGGTATGAAAATTGCTGAAGTAAAATCCTTGAGGAATATGTAAAATACTTTCAGACAGCACATTTAGCTTTTCCTTTATTTTGGATTTAATGCTCACCGGCTTGTTCATGAAAACCCAGACCGGTATGATAAGGAGGAGAAATGCAATGATAATAAGGTATTCAATGCCTTTGGTATCAAAGATGTTGGTATATGTAAATCCGTCCATGATAATAGTTTTTAAAGGATTATATTAATGTTTATTTCCCGGGACAGATGTTTCTCTCAGCACCGGCAAACGGTTTACGACCCAGCGGAAAATCCAGATCTCAACCAACAGAACGGTTAGTGTGACAACGAATTCCTGCCACGACGGAATATAGTGGGTACTGGCGTCCCAGCGGAAACCGATGATGGTTACATTGGCCCGGTTTAGAATGATGCCAACCATCGTCAGTATAGCCGCAAATTTAACAAGAAAGGTATTGTTTGTCCTGTAGCTGATGAAATACAAGATCATCGGGATGAGGACAAAGCCGAGCATTTCGGTCAGATACCAGTAGCCCATTGGTGTAGTCAGAAGGTCCCAGTGTTTGCCATGTACGAATACAAGAACCTGAAGGAAAAAGTACGCAAACATAGTAAAGGCGCATATTTTCGACAGGCCATGAAGAATGCCTTTGTGTTTCCGGCGATTTTCAGGGCTGATCTGGTTGAAGAAGACTTTGTGGCTGATGGAACCCTCGAAAATGACCATCGAGAGCCCGGCGAAAATGCTGGAGACGAAGAACAGTATTGGAATAAACTCGGAATACCAGAGCGGATGAATTTTCTCTTTAGCCATGAGGTAGAGGGCGCCCAGACCCGACTGGTGCAATGTCGAAAGTGTGATGCCGAATATGACGGCTGCAAGCGTCATGCCCGAAAGTATATTCCTGGCGCGCTTTGCCCCTATCCATTCGGCAATGGCCGGTGAAAACTCGATAAGTTGTGCCATCATATAGAGCAGAAAGTGCCAGGCAACAAGGAAGAGCACGGAGCTTACACCGAAACTGTTCCCAATGATCGGATTGATCACATTCCAGGGCCTGCCCAGGTCGAGTAGTAAGGCACCGGCATAAAACACATAGGCCAGGAATCCGTTCAATACTGTAACGCGTACGATTGATTGGTAACGCTTATCGTTCAGGATATAGACGATAAATGTGATCACATACGCACCACCTGCGAAAGCCACGCCGGTGACTACATCGAAGCCTATCCAAAGGCCCCAGGGTACCTCCTGTGACAGATTTGTGATTGCACCCAGACCTTTTGCAAAACGGATTGCGATCAGCAGTATCCCAAGTATGATTATCGGCAGGGAGATAAGATTGAATGGCGTCAGTATCTTCCCTTTGGGTTTCATTTCGGATAACAGGAATTTCCAAACAGTACGATCATTGCGTGCTTCTGGAATGGTATAGTCGGTATTACTCATCATGATGTTCAGGATTTGCAGTGTTTTTCGTTGAGTTATGTATGCCCAAAAGAAGTGCGGGCCATAGTACAAATATTGAAGGTACACTGTACAGGAAGCCTTTGGTCAGTTCGGGATATGATTTTTTCTGAAGCCCCATGTTAAAGCCCAGTTCTTCAAACGGTACCGGAGAGAGGTACAGATACCCGGTTCCTCCGGCTTCATGTTCACCATAGATATAGTCGTAATACTGGTCCGGATCATCATGAATCCGCTTGCGGGCTTCCGCGATCATTTCGCGCCGTGTTCCGAAAGTCAACGCTTCAGCAGGACAATTTTCAACGCATGCAGGAACTTTACCCTCCTCCAGTCTGTCGAAACACATATCACATTTGACAATCTTTGGATTCGGACTGTTATATTCGAACTTCGGTACATCAAATGGGCAGGATACCATACAATAGCGGCAACCCATGCATTTTTCTTCTCTCCAGATCACCGGCCCCTCTTCCGTTTTATGCATGGCCTCCGTGAGGCATGCCGAAGCACATGCGGGCTGATTGCAATGCATACATTGCTTTTTTGCATAGATCTCACCTTTGGCTGTTTTAAAGGCATTGATGACCGAGCGTCTGAATTCGTTTGTTTTACGGCTTACTCCGACCTCAGGAATATCCTTGGCATCGGGCTCCGGCAGACCATGTTCCCATGCACAGACAAATTCGCAGGTTTGACAGCCTCCACAACGTGTTGAATCGTAAAGTATCGCCCTAAATTCTTTATCATCGGCAGGTTCAGCAGCCTTGCCTAACTTTGTCCCTACTCCCAGGGATATGCCCGTCAGACCGGCTACTTTAAAAAAGGTTCTTCTGTTGATTCCCATTTTTTTAGGTGTTAGAAATTAGCAAGAATTGAAAATGTATCGGCCTCATACTGAGAGATGAATAAAATCAGACTGGAATTCTTCCCAGACTTCCGGTCCATAGTCAGCCAGAATGCCGTATTTTACTTCTCCTCCTTCCTGCATGACAAGGCGGGATTCCTCAAGCATTCCCGACTTTAGGATCCTGATGAGGAAGTCTTTGAGCCGTATAAATTCTGTTTTGATCCATTCCGAATATGTACTGCCCATCATGAAATTCCGGATCTCCTTTATCCAGTTGTCAGGTTCAATCCTGTATATCCATCCGTCGGACAATGGATCTGAATTTAGAAGGCCCGGGCTTCCTTCCAGCTTTGTATTTAATTCTCTGATCGTGCCACTCAGTGGCGCGAGGATTTCGAGTTTTTTGCCATCCTGGATGATTGAAAGGAAGGCCTTCCCCCGTGAGATCACCTCGCCGGGAGACTTCATTTTGATGCGTGTGATTCTCCCTGTAATTTTAGGCAAAAAGGCGTCGATGCCACTCAGGACCAATCCGCTCTTTTCCATAAAAATCCATGTATGCGACCGGTCATAGAATAATCCGGCGGGCATGTCCACTGTTTTTTCGGAGAAAAAAGATTTCACTCCCTGAATGCTTCCGTTGACCTGTGGTTTCTCTCTGAATATCCTGACAAACACCAGTAAGATCAATCCGCTCGCCAGGATTATTCCTGCGATCAACAGGTAGGCTTTATTTATCGCGGTAGCGGAAGGCAGGGCACTAACAGATATAAAGCTTCCATGCGATTGATTTATTGCGGATTGCTTTTCCTGGTAGGTTAGTGGTGAAAAACCGTTTTCGGAGAGTAGGGACTGACCCTGGGTTAAGATCCATTCCATGAAATCTAAAGATGCCGCACCCTGGGGTATTTTACCAGAAATAGCATATATCCTGCTGTAAAGCGCTTTGGGATATCTGCCAATCCAGACAGCATGGATGAGTTCATCGTAACTGCCATAAACATTCTCAAATCCGTCAATACTCCCATTGGAGTCAATATCAAAAGGCACAATAAAAATACTGTTGTTGCCGGCTTCATTCTGAAATGCTTGCAGAGCAGCCAGCCTGCAAAATCCAATGGCCTGAGGATCTTTACCGATCATAGCCAGATACTCCGCCTCCGGAAGGTTTGCAATTGTTGCAAGCATTGTATGGTCTGTCTGCAGAAAGTCCGCCAGGTAGGACAATACAGATTCATCGGCCGGCAAAACAGGTTTTACTGTCATTGTAGTTTTATCATTGAGCCGGATACGCCCGGAATGGTCACCCTTAGCCGTGAAAATGGCAGCAAATTCCATAGCGGACATTCCCCTGCGCTGAATTTCGGCGATGAACGGATTGTCACCATTCATGACGGGTACGATCACATCCCTGCCAACCACCATCTTCCAGGCTGGTTGGATACTCCCTTCAGACATATTTTTGCCGGTTACCAGTCCGACAGATATGTCTTTCTGCATAAGTTCCTCCTGAGTGGATGCTCCAGTTAAAATTGAAATCTGATGTGTAGGTTGCGTTTCGTTGTAGGCTTGAACCCATGATGTTGTCAATGCACTGAGTTCCGGACTGCTCCATACCGACAGAAATTGCCCGTCTTCTGATGGATTGTTTGATGATGACACTGCTCCTGCCCGAATGTTTACACAAGCGAGCAGCGCCAGCGCACCGATTGATAATAATAATGATTTCATGTTCCCAGGTTTTAAGATTTGTCTGTGCTTTTTGCTTTTTCAGCACGATAACTCTCAATCAAACCTGGTGCCAATGATAGTTAATACATTGATTTAATGATATTTACATGATAAGGTGAAGCGAATGGTTTCAGACAAAGTGTTGTATTATTAAACACTTTACATGTTAAGTGAGTGGTAATTTACTTTAGATCTGATTGTTACATGGACTGTTGAATTTTGATACAAGTGTTGTATTTTTCAACAGTCAGAAAATTCAACTTTAAAAAAGCCCTTACTGTGTGCGGAGTACAGCATTTCAACGTCTATTTGAAAATTACGGTCAGTTCCCCATCCATACCTTTTCAATTTCCTCGAGCGATTTTCCTTTTGTCTCAGGGATTCTTTTGAGAATCAACGGCACAGGAATACAGCAAACGGCAAAGATAAAAAAGGTACCTGCAGGAGTTAGTTTTTCAAGCATCCAGGGAACAACCTGACCAATAATGGCGGTACCGATCCACAGGGTAAGTGTGGCGATCGACATTGCACGCCCCCTGATCCTGGTTGGATATATCTCGGAGAGAAGTACCCATATCACAGGCCCGTATCCGATAGCAAAAGAGGTGATAAAGGTAAGTATGAAGGTCAGCAGGACGAATCCCTGGCTTTTGCCGCTCAGGAATAGGAATCCGACGATGATCAGGGAAATAAACATTCCTGTTATACCTCCAAGCATAAGTTTTTTCCTGCCCAGCTTATCGATCAGCAGGATCGCCACAATGGTTGCAGCCATATTCACGAAGCCGATAATCACCTGGCCGCCGATGGCATCACTCAGCTTCAGACCGGCTTGCTCCATGATCCTGGGTCCATAATAGATGATCGCGTTAATCCCGGTGAATTGAGAGAGGACTGCCAGACCGATGCCTGCAAAGACAGCAATGCGGATGCCCTTTTTAAAAAGGAGTTTCCAGAAGCCGCCGGTTTCTTTTGCAATGGCGGTCTGGATTGCTTTCAGCTCCACTTTTGCAATATCCGCGTTGTTGATCCTTCTTAAAACATTCTCTGCTTCTACATTCCGGCTCCTGGAAGCCAGCCAACGAGGACTTGACGGAACAAAAAACAGGGCAATAAGGAAAAAGAGGGCCGGGACGGTTTCACTGCCGAACATACCTCTCCATATCTCGCTCACAAAAATTTTATGATAGATCCCAGATGTCAATACATCTTCAAGGCTCACGCTCAGTTTCAACATAAAATTATTTGCGAAATACGCTCCCAGGATCCCAAGGGTAATGGCAAACTGGTAGAATGAGACCATGCGTCCGCGAAACTTTGCCGGTGATACTTCTGAAATATAGAGGGGTGAAAGCATGGATGCAACACCAACTCCAATACCGCCAATGATACGGTAGATGATCAGCTCGGTATGTGTTCCGGAGACTGCACATCCGATGGCGGAAATAGAAAACAACAAAGCGGATACAATCAGCGAATACTTTCTTCCAAACCGGTCGGAGAGTTGTCCCGCCATGGCAACACCGGCGATGCAGCCCACAAGGGCAGAACTCACAAACCATCCTTCCATGCCTGTATTCAGGGCAAACTGGGTTTTGACAAAGCTTATCGTACCGGAGATTACGGCAGTGTCGTATCCAAAGAGAAAGCCACCCAGGGCAGCTGTAAGTGAAATAAAGAACAGATAGGACTGATTGGTTTGAGTGTCTTTCTTCATGTTTTATAAATAGATCAGAGGGTTGTTTCCTTTATTCTCACCACGACAGTGATAGACCTTATGTGTAGCATTATCGGGATGATCAGTGTTCATATGAAGATCTGTACTGAAATACCTCATCGTATAACCAGTACGACGTGTATTGCTGGTATTCGCCTCCGCTCCGTGAATTATACGCGAATCATGCAGTGAATAATGGTTCTGTTTCAGCTCAAACCAGACCACATGCTCCACATCCACATCCTCATCCCTGATTTCCCGGTTAAAGATAACATGTTCCGATTCCATTTTCACGTACGCCGAAAAGCCGTTTTTTTGAGTGCCTGGAATGACGCCCATACATCCGTTCTCTCTTGTCGACGGATCGACAGCGAGCCACATCGTAACGATGTCGTCAAAACGGTCAAAGCGGCCTTCCCAATATGCACTATCTTCATGCCAGGGTGTCCGCATACCGGTTTTCGGTTCCTTGCAAATGAAATGGCTGCTCCAAAGTCCAATATTCGGGCCTATAATATCCTGAATGATATCCAGAACCTTATCGTCCATCAGGAAATCAAACAACCGGCCATCGGTAAAATGGGGCACATCCAGTTCATTCCCTTTCGTGTTTCCACGTGTTTCCAGCAAATCTTCAAAGATATCATAAAGTAAATGAAACTTTTCTTCTGAAAAAAGAGGTTTATCCGTTAATAAATAACCATTCTCCCGGTAAAAACCTGTTTGGTGCCTGGTCAAAGTCATTCCTGGTTCCATAGTTTGAATTTTTCGGTTAAATAATCCTTCATAAATAAATTCATATCCCACTGTGATGCTACAGGCTGATTTGTGAATGGAAGTGTGGGAAGGTAGGGTACGGGACCAAATTCACAGGTAACACTATATTCCGCGACATTATTCTTCTGAAGATGTAAAAAAATCAGCCGCCACCATTCCGTATGCCTGTCGAGGGCCTTTTGGTTTTCAGGGGCAGCAGGATGACTGACCTGAGCAGACTGGCTGTCCCCAACCCTTGCGTGAATATGCCCGCAATGTCGGATAACCCGTTTTACGATCTCCTCCTGTTCTTCAAGCAGAGATTCCGAAACCACACACCAGTGGGAAAAATCTGCTGTAAGATTGAGTGCTGGAAAACGGTCGAGGTACTCAGCCATCAGCGCAGCTGAAAACGAGAATTTTCCGCGGTGGATTTCATGGAAAATCACCGTGTCCATCTCCCGGGCAATCTTCTCGGCAGCCTCGATAATCCTGAAATTGTCATCAATGGAAAAATAATCCTTACCTGTGTGACAATTAATTTTGTCGGGGCGAAGTTGTGCGATCCTAAGTAGTTTTGAGATATAATCTTTTCTATACTTTTCAGGCGTATCACCACATGCAAAGGGATGTTGCGCGATCATCCTCATACAAAGGTCGTCAAAGCATTCTTTTATGGTGTGTATGTCATCATTATCCGGATTTAGTGCAATTTCAGCGCCCTGGTAACCTGCCTCTCTAAGTTTCAGCAAAGCATCTTCCAGTTTTATGCCGTCCATCCCCCATAAAGGTCCGTAAATGATTAGCTCCATGGTATTTGTTTTGGTTTTCCTCCAATGATTTTGTCACAATTGCCGGCTGCCGACATCATCAATGTTCATTGTCTTTCCGGCTGGTCAATGGCTTCAGTTTATAAGAATACGATCAACCACAAGCTGTCTGAATTCAGGTGTAAGCATCGAAAAGTATGCCGTAAAACCTGTCACTCTTACAACCAGTTCCGGAAAGTTCTCCGGATTTTTATGCGCTTCAAGGATTTTGTTCTTATCCATGATATTCACGTTGATCAGCGTGCCGCCCATATCAAAGTGAGCCTTTATGATTGAGCCAATCAGGGCGGTATGACTTTCCGTAGCAAAAGAAGGGTCAAGTTCCCACTGCATTGGCGCCGTATTTCCATAACCGGGCTGGATGTGTGCGATTGCCAGGGCCAGCGCCAGCGATGCACCATCGATACTGAATCCCGGGCTGGGATTGGCCCCGTGGGAGATGGGCATTTTATCCTTTCTGCCATCCGGTGTAGCCCCTGCATTCCTGCCAAAACCCATAGTATTCGCCCATGAGAAAAAGCCTGGAATGAAGACATGCTTTTTATCCTGATCGGATTCCCTTCTTACAAGCAAAGTAAACGATCGTGATATGCGTTCCGCCCATTGATCGCCGAGAGAATTTCCCTGCCCGTAACGGTCACTGTTCCGTAACAACTGCCTGATGCGTTCACCATTACTTTCATCAAAATTTGATCTGAGATGGAAGGTCACTTCATCCCATGTGACTTTGTTCTCCTCTTCAATTCTCTGCTGAAGCGCTGCAAACGAATCAGCAACTACAGCAAGGCCTGCACCGTCAATCGCGAGATTGTAGTATTGTGCCCCACCGTCACTGACATCCATGCCACTCTCAATCGGGCCATGACTCAGCAGATTAAGTACCAACTCAGGCTCGTTGAATTTCTGATAGTTGAGATGATGCCGGATGCCATCAGCAGCTGTCCGGATGGCTGTCGCAAGATGAGCTTCAAATCTCTGCCATAGTTTGTCTGTGGACTTCCCCTCTTCCGTGTCTTGAATCATTTCGTAATAAGCAACCTCAAATACCTTCACCATATTAACCTTTACGAGATCATTCATTGTATACTCTTTCCCCGGCAATGACATCCAGTTACAACCCACAGCAATCCTTTCTCTTGCAAGTTCAGCACTGAAACCGTTTTTCATAAACCCGGAAACCAGCGCTTTATCACCAGAGAACCTCGGCCATCCATTCCTGTATTTTATAAGGCATTCCACCGATTTACTAAAAAGTGCCTCATTCATTTCGTCGTGTACTCGTACCGTAATGTTCAGTGAAGTATCAATAATTTCAGCGGCTTCCAGTATGAGGAACGAAATCTCAGATGCAAGGTCCTTCCCGTTCCTGTCGGGGCCTCCCAACTGCCAGTAAACCGGATCATTGATCAGGAAACAGGCAAGATAATAAATGGCTTTATCGCGGTCGATACTGCCATTTTTCAGATCGTTTTCATAAAAGGGGCGTAAAAGTTCGTCAATCTGCCCGCCAGCACCGTCACGATTGTAGGTTCGAGATGCCAGATGATACCATATCATCCATTGAAGTGCCTCTCTCAGTGAATGCGGAGGATTATCCACGATATTCCTGTTTATTTCAGCCATCTCCCTGAGATTGGCCTTCAGGGCAGGATCCTCTTCTTCTGCAATCATTCTGTCAATCTCATTAACATGCCGGCCAATCCATCCCTGTATGCTTTTAACCACACGGCTGTGTGCCTGATAGAATGCCTTCTGTTGGGGTGATGTATTGATTTTGCTGTACTGTTCTATTTTATCAAGGATGCCCCGCCAGCCAATGGTCAGACCAAGGTTGAAATCGGGGGCAAAGTGGGCATCGTCGCCAATTCCTGAGATGATATCGTATTTTGAGATATTTTCTTCCAGATGATGATATGGATAATCCGGATTCCACTTCCCTGCCCGCATCCGGGACATGAAATACATCCAGCGGCCGGCAAAAGCATCATGTGGATCTATGTAGAGAGGGTGATGGTCCATCAGATCACAAAAATTTTCAGTCCAGCCATCCAGTCCGTAAAAGGAGCCATCCGGATGATTCGGAATACTTTGCCAATGACCGGCAGGAGGTACCACGCGTCCGTAATCATCCTCATCCAGGAGACCCTCCTTTGCGATTTTCTCCCTCGTTTGCTCCAGCTTTCTTTGCCTGAGATGGTTTATCCGGCCCTGGTATTGAAAATCCATGTTTTTCGTTGTCATTCGTTACTGGTTAAAAGTCCGGTATTATACTTTTCCAAAATATGGTTAAATCTGCTGAGATCGGCGGAGTCCATAGACGGAATACCTGACATAGGATTTGCAATACCGAGATTTTTGTACTTAAAACTCCCCATTGCATGGTAAGGAAGCAGGGTAAATTTCGATAGATTAGAGAGCCCGGAAATGAATTCAATGATACGGTTTATTTCCGGGTCATTATCATTTACGCCTGGAATAACCGGTGTCCTGATTTCATACGGCACACCGGATTTATCGAGCAGGTGGATATTTTCAAGTATTCGTTTATTGCCGAAACCGGTCCTTTGTTCATGGAGTCGTGTATCGATCATTTTCAGGTCGGCAAGCACGAGGTTTGTGTAAGGCAGCACCTTTCGGTAGCTGTTCCACGGAACCGACATATTGGTATCGAGAGCCGTATGGATACCGGCAGCGGCAAATAACCGCAGCAGTTCCTTCGCAAATTCTGGCTGGAGCATAGGCTCTCCGCCCGACACGGTTATGCCTCCTCCTGATCTTTTGAAGAAAATAAAATCCTGCACTATTTCGTCAAACACTTCGGCGGCAGAAATTTCTCTGCCGATGATGTGAAGTGCATTGGGATAGCATTCAGGGATACATTCGGAACATACGTTACAAGCCACTTTCCGGAACATAAGCCGGTTATCCTCCACGTTTAGCGCTGCAGTAGGACATTTCTCCGTACAGCTGTGACAATTTAGGCACTTACTCTCAATCCATTCCAGCTCGGGGTGAGGCGAAATCGTTTCTGGATTATGACACCAGTCACAACGCAAATTGCAGCCTTTCAGAAAGATGGTAGATCTTATCCCTGGTCCGTCATGCACCGACATGCGTTGTATGGTTGTGATCAAACCTGTCATCCTGCCTTTTTAACAAAGGTACTACTGAAAAAGATACAGGTGTAAAATTCTTATGGATGCAAAATAGCAATTCATTGTACTGTGGCGAGATTTATTTGGTGATTCACCTTCGCTGACCGCGTGCCGCCTTAGTATCTTTAACGGTGGTGCAAGCTACGGTGGCCGCAGTTTGGCGATTTGGTGAATGGGGATGTTTCAGGTTACTATTCACTGTAAAGACGGTGGATGGCGCACTATCAATTCCCCGCACTCCGTAAGGGGTTCCATTATAGTAGCCTTGGAAACGTCTGTGGTTGGAACGCCCTCTTTTCCTCATACGCCGGAGGGGTTTAATTATTTATAACCGGACCTGTTACTATCAAATCGTATAAAAAATCAGCGTTCTCTTCGTCGGAATATTGGCATGCCTTCCGGGGACGCGGGAAACATCATCTTGCCTACCACGGGCGTGACCGTGGCTACTATAATTTTACCGCTCCGCGGTAGGGAATGGTTTGAATGGATTTTTTCTGGTATCAAGGACAAAATCAATGACTACTGATGTGAACTTATGTGCCTTATGTGGTTCAACAAGAGTAATTTGCGTTGATGTCCGGGATAGATCATGATGGATTAATCAATTGAATATGCCGTGTTTTATTAGAATTCAATTGATGAATCGTCCATGGGTAAACCCATGGCTACAATTGGGCAACTATTCACCGGTTGGGATATGACGAAAATCACCTCACTTCCTAAAAAATCATATGATTCTTCCGACGGTAGTCCCTCGGTGTGATACCATAATATTTCTTAAAGATCCGGTGAAAATATGAGATATTCTCAAAGCCGCAGTCGGAGCTGATCCTCTTGATCGCGGCATTGGTAAGAGTAAGCTGTTTCGCCGCGTATTCGAGTTTTGCCCGGTTTACAGTCTCCGTCAGTGTTTGTTTTAAATACCTGTTCAGCGACTTATTCACATGATCGACAGATCTTCCGCTCAGGTTGACAAAGCCCTGTAATCCGCTTTTAAACTGTGCGGGTGAATTATAATTTTCAAGAGCAAAGGAAAGCCAATGCGGAATGTGCTCATTTACTGTCATTTCCGATGTGATTATCCTAAAAATATTGATGATAAGGTAATCGAGATGCAGATAATCGCGGGGCTGGCTAATAAGGCGGTCCACAATAGCAGAAATTTCATTTAACTGCTGACTGCTAAGGGTATACGTAAATGGGACTTCATCCTTCTTCCAAAAATAAGTCTCGGAATTCTCAAAGTATCTTTGTCTGAAATATTCAAGGTTGTCTGCCCGGAATGCAATATTGGTGATCACAAGACTTTCATGATTCGCAGAAAGCCTGAATGTATGTGAGTCTTCAGGTCTGATCATAACCAGGGTACCGGTAGTTAGCTCCGTTTCCCTGTCATTGATAATATGGATGCCTCTTCCCTCTTTGATCCAGAAAATTTCTGCATAATTATGATTATGATAAACCAGATCATCTTTTGATGTTATGGTAGTACGCGCCACATGGTAGGCTTCCTCGCCGCTCATCAGGAAGGTGTTGAGCTTGAAGTGTGCAGTCGCATCACCCCGGTTTCCGGATGAATGAAAACTATGACCGGTATTGTTTTTCACAGCGAAAGATGAATTATTCATATCCTTTGCATTAAAGATATGAAATTATCCTACGTCACCGGAATTTTACAGCTTCAACATCCTGTAGCGGATATAGATATTGTTTACGGGCTGATATATAAAGGGATGTTCATTTGGCGCAGACTACCCGGATTACTGCTTCCCTGCACACTTCAAGACATGAAAAATAAGTCCGGACCAAATCCTTTGTAAAATGCATTTATAACCGGTATAGATCAGGTTGCCCGGTATACATCATCTCTTTCTATGGGTGAGAAAAGCTAAAGACTAGCCCCCAAAATGCTTGAGAAGCTCATATACCATGAAGGCAGGCCAGACAATGGCTTTCAGGATGCCCAAAACGCCTAACCAGAAAGTTGTGGCAGCAGAAATGTAATAAATAGCTGCACCAATGAATCCGAGACCATACACGGCTCCGCATTGGGCATTTGATCTGGTATTATTTGTCATGGTTTCAGGTTTAAGGTGAAGGAAATGTTATTGCAATTTCTTTAAAATTCATGAATAATTCAAGAAATTCGTGCACAATATGCGAAATCACTGATTATGCAACGGGCAGGGAGGTGATGATACGCTCAACGAACCTAATAAAAATATGCCAAAGATAAAAAATTGCCAAATCCGCTTTATTCATTCTACAACGTATACCGTTCGCTGGAATATTACGAAAATGTGGTTCCCTGCAACCTTCGAAGACAAAAACCTTACTTGCCTGCTGGTAAGATCATTTCTGAGTTTCAGCGTTCTGATACAAGGTTTCGAAATGGCTACCACGGTGCTGAAGGATTTCATCTCTTAGATTCCTGACAAGTTCTCTGTTTTCCTCTTTCAGTGATACGTTTACATTTTCGCCGGGATCCGTTGAATGATCATACAGCATATCGGCAAACGTATGGTTGGTCGAATCCTGCCATTCGGTATAGAAATAATTATCGCGGATAACGGTTACGCCCTTGAACCATTTAGCCACGGCAATGCCGTCGGAAGGAGCAGACGGATCGTCGAGAATGGGCTCCAGGCTAATTCCTTCCAGGTGGCCAGGCTTTTCGATGCCACAGATATCGCAGAGTGTCGGATAAACATCCACATATTCCACGATGGCGTTCGATTTCCCGGTGGCTTTGCCTGGTACCCTCATGATAAGTGGTGTATGAAGTGATGTTTCATAGTTACAGTGTTTGCACCACAACCCATGTTCACGCAGGTTCCATCCATGATCACCCCAGAGGATGACAGCCGTATTATCGGCCATGCCCAGACTATCGAGAGCAGCCAGTACTTTGCCGATCTGTGCATCCGTATAGCTGACGCAGGCGTAATATCCATGTTTCAACGTTTTGGCCATGTCATCGGTAAGCGGGCCTGTTTTTGGAATACCATAATACCCCCGCAGTTCACCCCAGTTATGCATGGAGATATCGGGCGCATCCTTTGGTTTATGAATATTGTCCGGCATTATAATATCCTTTTCATCGTAGAGATCCCAGTACTTCTTCGGGGCAGTAAAAGGAAGATGGGGTTTCAGAAAACCCGTAGCCAGGAAAAAAGCTTTACCACTCTCCTTTAGTTTCTTCAGGTCCTGAATAGTTTTGGCTGCAGTTTGACCGTCAATATATGTTTCATCGGATACATCAATGCACTCATAGGCAGGTCCCCTGTTCTGTTCGGTATCCATGGCAATGTTTTCCGATCCGGCATAGTCTCTCCATGTTCCACGAGGGTTAGGCCACCATTCTTCATCCCAACTGCCGGGGGCATCTCCTTTATGGTGCATGACCTTACTGTTGTGAATAGTATAATAGCCATGTTCTTTGAACCATTTACCAACGGTTGGAATACCGGGACGGTCAACGCTGATATAGCAGTCATAATCCAGGAGATCATTTTTCCCGGGTCTCGTCCCCGTAAGAATGCTTGCCCTGGAAGCACCGCAAACCGGGATATTGCAATAGGATCGCATAAACATCAGCCCGGACTCAGCCAAACGGTCAATATTCGGGGATTTGATCTGCTGGATACCGTAACATCCTAGTTCGGGACGCAAATCGTCAACCGCAATGAAGAGTATATTTAAGGGTTTTGATTCCTTTGCATTTTCGCTGCTTTTTTCGGCATTCCTGCATGAAGGAGTACCTAGCATCATCAGGGAAAGGCCGATGAATCCTGTGGTTTTTAAATTATTCATGGTTTTGTCCTGTTTTGTTTAAGAACCAGCATCCTTCCCTTCTGGTCAAACCGGATCCTGTCGATGTTGACCTGCCGTCGTGTATCGCTTTTCGAAACGTGTGTATGGTAAACGATATATAATTGACTGCTGTCGGGAGAGGTGAAAAAATTATTATGTCCCGGGCCGAAAATGCCAGCTTTTTCATCCATGCCTATCAGAGGGTTTCCTGAATACTTTTCCCAGGGACCGAAAGGGCTTCCGGCGGTTGAATACCCGATGCCATAATAGGGATCCTGGTAATGATTTGCAGAATAGGTCATATAGTAGACCCCATTATGCTTGATTACCGCACAGCCTTCATTGCAACGGGAACGTTTACTTTCAGGATGTTCCCAATCCTGCTCGGCTTTTGAGCAGAATACCGGATCACTTACCGGCATCATCCCGGCGCCCAATTCCCGGCAAAATATATAGCCAAACAAGTGGCCGTCAGGCCATTGTCCTTCATACCCAACTTTATCATAATACAGATATATCCTGCCATCGTCATCAAAAAATATATGAGCGTCGATGCAGGAATACCCCGGATCGAACCATGGCGCATGAAGATCGGTGAACGGTCCGGTCGGGGAATTACTTTTGGCCAGGCAGAGTAGCATGCGTTTGTTTGTGGTGTCTTTCCCGTTACAGCTGTATGCCAGGTAGAATAAACCGTTGTGAAAATATACTTCGGGAGCCCAGTAATTTCCTTCGCCCCATGTCTTATCCGTTTCCTTGTAGGCAAAGCCTTCGTACTTCCAGGTTGTAAGGTCATTCGAGCTCCAGCATTTAAATCCGGTGCCCGATGATGTCGTTCCGTAAAGATAGTACATGCCCTTGTGTTGCAAAATGAAAGGGTCACCCATATATATACTGTCACTAACCGGATTTGTCCAGGTAGGACCGTCGTTCTCTACCTGGCTGAATACGGCCGGAATGGTTATTAAACAAAGAAATAACAGGAACAAAGGTTTGGCTTTCATGCTGGTTTATTTGGGGTAAGGATTATAGGATAAATTCTACTTATCATGGATCAGGTTTACAGTTCCACGGATTTTCCGTCCACAACAAAATTTTTCACCATAAATGTGCCATATTTTGCATCGGTAAAGGGTTTTCCGTCTTTCAGACCTACAAAGCCGAATCCTGTTTCACAGCTAAAGAAGCATTTGAAATTTTTTCCCAGGCGTGAATCAATGGACATGGTCTGGTTCAGCGCATTGTAGGTTATACCTGAAAGGCCCTGCAAAAGACCGTAGCTCGACATAGCTCTTGCATACCAGTGGCCGCATTCGTATTCGTTGAACGGATTACGGATAGCGCCATCGTATCGTTTACGCACTTCTTTCACAATATTGAGGCCCTTCTGTTTTTCGCCCATCAATATAAGGTGTGAAGCAACCTGGTATTCAATACCGGTCCACACTTCATTGCTGTACACAAAGGGGAAGGTCGGCTGGTCACCTTTTGGCCAGGAGCAAAGAAGCAGTCCACCTTCGTGTCCGTAAGCATAACTGGCACGTTGCGGGTTGACATGATTGCTCAGATCGGTTTTGAAATTATACTGGTAAACCGAGTTCAGGTGGCTTAATACCTTGGCGGTATCCATGAGCATTGGAACGCCACACATCTCGGCCAGCCAGAAACCGAGGACTCCATCGCTGATACAGCCGTTTCCGTATTGATATTTCGGACCTTCCTTCTGCAATATGCTCAATGCCTCCGGAGAATATTGGCCGCCGAAACTGTTTTTTGAAGCTTCGACAGGATCCGGTGCATTCAATCCTTTCCACTGAACCTTCTGGATGAAATACTCACCATTGTACAGATCGGTATTCATCCGTGCAATTCCTCTTTCGAGAATTTCACTATAAAGCGGAACTTCATCATTCAGGGCTTTGCCCATCTCGATAGCTGCTGTGAGAGCGCCGATATAGAAGCTTGTGCACATCCCATCGGGACCCCAGAATTCAATGTCGTAAGTATTGTGATGTGGTTCCTCAAGGGAGCCGGTATGCCTGGGATCCCAGTCTTCAATGCAATAATCAAGGCTGGTCTTCACCTTAGGCCATAATGCCTTCAGCCATTCCGTATTTCCTGAGATCTGCCATTCACGATAAACCTTCATGATTCCGCCAAGCTGACCGTCGGATGCAGCATGAAATCCATGTCCTGTTTCCCGGATAGGCAGATTTGCCCTGAAGGTCTGATGCCCTGCATCGCTTTGGTCCTCATGAAATTCGGTTTCACGCAGCGACCGTTCCAGGGCCGGAAATAAATGGGAAATCGCCTGTGCATAATTCCAGACGTGTGTACAACTGCCAGCGCAGCATCCTCCGAGATCATGGCAGCCTTCCCATGCCCAGAGCCTTCCGTCTTTTTGCCGTAGTATCGTTGGGGACTTGAGAATGGTTAGATTTGCCGCCACTGCTTCGAGCACCTCATCCGGTATGTCGGAATCGTAGAATGAATTTTTGAACAATTCCGATTTGCCCTTAAGGTCATTATAATTTGTCAGCCAATAATTGGCAACTTGATTAATATCCTTGAATTTGCTGTCGTACCAGGGTTCATAGTTAAGGGCACTGGCCGGGGAACAACACCCGGAACCTGGCTCACAAACGACCTTGGCAGCCTGTGCTTTTGCAGCACTGTCTTCAGGAGACCATCCAATACGGAGATCGGAATGCGGAACGTACCACGCCATATAAACTCTGATTGTCTTTTTCTCATCGGGTTTTAGTTTAAACGGGACCGCGATGGAAGCTCCGGTTGCGCCCTTTGTTACCGGATTTGTTGCCGGTGTGAGTGCCTGGATGTTCTTCCACAATACCGTCCTGCCATCGAACCATCCTCCACGGAACCAGCAATGATCGACCACTACATCAGGATCATCGGTGAAGATGGCAAAGTCACCTTTATATTCAGGATGGTCAGGAAAGCACGACTGATCGAGAATAAAACCATTATTTATCGCCATGATGGAATCCTTTCCGATAGGATTTCCACCCCATTCGGAATGCCTTGAAACGCGCATAAAGTTATCAGAATTAAACGCGAACATGGCCTCGATCTCGTTTGAAGACGTATTTGTAAACGTATATTCAATACCACCTACAGGCAAACTGGAATTGTCAGTATCGGTGGGGATAAAGGGGCTCCATCCTTTTATTTCCACATCAACGGGCATGTCATTATCCGTCAGCTTGACCTCCGCAAAAGGAAAACGAGCTGTGAATGATGCACTTCCATACCTGGGCACACCAAATAGTGTGGATCCGTTTCCGGTATTGGGACTGCCAAATATTTTCCAGTCCTGGACCGGACCTTCAAGAACCTTAGCACCATTCTCCAGATCTTTTACAGAAAGGGCAGCAAACATGAAGGGTGAATTGAAAATGTCGGGTTTATGCCTTACCGACATATGTGAGAATGCCCCGTTACCATCAAGGCAGAGCATACCTGCACCGAGACCTCCGATGGGGAAGGCTATGCGGTTTAAATTATTGCCAGTGTAGGGACCATTAAATGTATGGTCTTTGGTCATGCGACGGGAAGAATGATCCTGTCCGCAAGACGCCATTGCCAGCACAATGCAAAGGGAAATTGTGATGAGTCTCATGGTTTAAGTTTTGGTTTAGTAAGGTTAATTATCTTCAGATTATTTGTTTTGGTATAAATCCGTTTTGTACTCTACTATTCATTACCCCAAAGTTGGGGGTCATTGCCATTGGCTTTACGCCATGCATCGCGCCACCGATTAATATCCGTAACAGAAATTTCAGGCATGAATTTACGGGCTTCTTTATCCGCTATAGGTTGAAGCGTTGAAGGCTTTTCAGCATACCAGTATGCCACACTGGCCAGATCCAGGGTAAGACAATTATTATGTCCGTGCTCGATACTGAATTTCAGCGACTTATCAAAATATACCGGATCTTCAATATTGAACCGATATACATGAGTCCTCCCCATCCATCCATACGTCCCGTTCACCCTGGGATATCCAAAATACGGGTGACAAAAGGCTGTTTTCGGACACCATGAAGTGTTAAAATAGTCTTCGGTACCGGTACCGTTTAAAGTCGGCATTTCATCGCCGTCGATGAAAAACATGTCATCTCCTTCCCCATACCAAATTGGGCCCGGACTGTTGACATAATAATTTACCCCGACGAACTGGCCTTTGCCCTTTGTATCAAGGATCAGATAATTATTCTTACCATCCGGATTTACGCCTTCCTTCATTCTGAGACTTCCCCATTCGTTCTCACCAGATTCCGGAGCCTTTGTGATCTGATGATTATACCAGGCATGGAAATATCCGGTATGTTCATCAACTGGTGTTTCAAGATAGTCAACGAAATAATAAAAGTTCCGGATTTCTTCACCGGTCTGATTTTCAATTTCGATACGGGCGCCTGTTTTAAATGGCATTTTAAAGTAGGAGACCAATGCACGACCTTCTACCGGGTTGGCTGAGAGCGGCAGAGAAGTGAAGGCATATGATTCATCCCATCCCTGTCCGAAAAAGGGACCAATTGGGGCTTCAACCGAAGGATAATCGTTTCCATCCCAGTACATGCGCAAAATGATGTCATTGCGGCTTAACTGACCGGGAGGCGGCGCAATGGTAATCCATATGTGCGTGATGATGCCTGATCCCTTAATATCGGCGATGGTCCGCTTTTCCCCGTCGCCGATGGCGGCCAGAAAATCCTTGTTACCTCCTGTCCTGTCATAACTGCTGATTCTTTTGTTTTTGACATTGTCACGGATTGCAGTTAAATCCGATAGAGATCCTGTGCTATTAAATTGAGTCAGCCCCGGAAGTGCGAGGGAAAATGCAAAAAATCCGGATATCAGCCAGCGAAGTAGTTTGTGTATTTTCATAGTGCTGTAGTTTTAAAGACCTGGTTGTTAATATAAAGCATATGATGAATAGGTACATTTTTAAATTTCAGAACTTAATTCATCCTCCTCCTTAAAGACTGTAACCGGCATCCCCCCATATGTCATTTGTCTGCATCCTTTAATGACCTGCATGATCCGCCCTGAAGTAACTCCGGCATGATGACCGCACGCTGCATGGCTGTCTCAGGGTTTGCCAGCCTTTCAAGAAGGAATGATGCCGCATTTTTCCCGATAAATTCAATGGGCTGTACAATACACGATATCTTTGGTGAAATGATGTCGTAACCGCTTATCTTATCAAAGACAATCACAGATACATCGCCGGGAACGGTCAGGCCTGATGCATATACAGCTTTGAGTACCCCTGAGCCGGTATTGTTATTAGAAGCTATGATGGCTGTAGGCCTGCCCTGCTCGCGCAACAATTGCACAGTAGCTTCATACGCTTCCTGAAGACCTGTAATTCCAACATAGTGAATACATTCATCCCTGAATGGAATGGCATTCTTCATGAGGGTGTCCTTAAACCCATTGACCCTCATGGCATACGGATAGAGATTCAAGGGGCCGGCAATCAGGGCGATGTCACGATGACCGAGGTTTATGAGATGCTGAGTTGCCGTGCACATTCCATTGTAATGGTCACAGCCAATGTAATCGGCCTCGATACCTTCAAAGTCCCGATCAACAAGCACAAAGGGTGTTTTCTGCTGTTGAAGAAAATCAATGGCTGACGATGTTACCGGTGCGATAATTATACCATCCACAGCCCTGCTCAGTAATGTACGAAGTGCCCTGAGTTCTTCTTCTTCACTCTCCTGGGTATTACAAAGCAGCAGATTGTACTTCCTGGGTTTCACGAACTGATCAATCTCATGATACATGGTGTTGAAGAATGGATTCCTGATGTCGGGAAAAATTACGCCGATCGTGAACGTTTTCTTCGTGATCAGTGAACGGGCTAGTTCATTGGGATAATAATTCAGTCTTTCAATCGCAATTTCGATCTTTTTTTTCGTTCGTACACTTACCTTCCATGGCTGATTAAAATACCGGGAAATCGTCATTACCGACACGCCAGAACGGTTTGCCAAATCATTGATTGTGGCGTTTCTTCCCTCCATTTTTGTCATACGATTAACATTTCTCAGGTGGTTTAAATATAGATAATTAGATATTATCTACCTAAGATTTGTGAAAAATTTTGTTTAACGATATATCGTTGCGAGAGATCCGGAATATTTCTCCGGGATTATTGCTCTAATTGTATGGAATACACTTGTACTGGTGATTGATATCTATCTGCTGATCTTTATAAGGAGAATCAGCGATGGGGATATAGTGTTCTGATCATTAATGAAGTTGCCCGGACTTCACATTTATATATAAAATATGGGGTACTTTGGATCGTAACACATTTACCCTTAAATTAGAGTTAGAAATTACCGTAAAGTTAATGGCATATACCTTTTACTAACCAGCAATCCTGATTAAAAAACCCAAATTGAGATGAAAAAACTCTTAACTACCAGCTTATTGGTCGTTTTCATTGTAATATCGGCCTCTTCCCAAACTGATAAAGATTATGGAAAAACACTCGAAAAACTATTAAAACTTGCCGGCACCGAAGAAACTTTCAAGACTGCAATAAACCAAATATTCACAATGTTTACAAAGCAATATCCGGAAGTTGACGAAAAAACCTGGGCAGATCTAAAAGAGGAATTCTTAAAAACTTCGCTGAACGAACTCATGGAGATTTACATACCGATTTATAAAAAATACCTTACTGAGGATGACTTGAAAGAACTCATAACGTTCTACAAAACTCCTGTTGGCAGGAAGTATGCAGAATACACTCCGATTATTGTGCAGGAATCGATGATAGCCGGACAGGAATGGGGACAAAAAATCGGGAGAAAGTTTCAGGAAAAAATGAAAACAAAAGGGAATTAATTCTTCTGATCAACCTGCAATGAATTTGACAGTACTTACAGCTTTTATATCTTTTTTCGCAGAAAACGACTGTTAAACCTTAGATTCAGATGCTGGTAACGATTTTTTATTCATATGATCATTTACTTTGGTAAGAAGTGTCTTTTTGTCAATAGGCTTGGAAATAAAATCATTAAAACCCACTGATAAAAGATGAAGCTTGTTAAAATCAAAGGTATAGGCTGTTTGAGCAATAACCGGAATTTTAAAATTGTGTTTCCGTAGCAGTTGTAAGGCTTCAATTCCTCCCATACGCGGCATTTTGACATCCATTAGTACAATTTCTGTATTTGGAAAACGGATGAGAAGGTCGATGACTTTTGTACCATCCTCTGCGTGGTGAAGTATACAATTGGTACCATGAAAATACTCCTGCAGGAGAAGGTAATTAATGTAATCATCTTCGGCGATCAGGATTTCAGCACCGTCGAAATCAAACTCTTGCATACCCGCACTTTCCGATTGCACAACAGAAGGTCCTTTTCTGAATTTTGCCGGAATTTTAAACTTGAACTCTGAGCCGATATCCGGTGTGCTTTTTACCCATATTGAGCCTCCCATAAGTTCAATGATATTCTTACAAATTGCCAGGCCCAGACCTGTACCACCGTACAGTTGACTTATATTCTGATTTGCCTGCCTGAAGTGTTCGAAAATAATTCCCTGCGAATTCTCCGGAATCCCAATTCCTGTGTCACTTACTGTGACCTCAATTTCCTTTGACCCAGGATCACATACAAGTTCAATCTTACCTTTGGATGTAAATTTAAAGGCATTTTCCAGGAGATTGGATATAATCTGTCTGAGCTTTGACTTGTCCGTAACTACAAAGATATTGTCAAGCTTTTTATTACTGCGTACAATGAATTTGATTTCGGGTTTTTTCAAGTGATAAAGCTTTGTGTAAATGAGATAGGTTTCCTCAAGGAACGTCTTAAGACTGAACGTTGATGTCTCTACAACCACCTGTAGCGTCTCAATCCTTGAAATCTCAAGAATGTCACTCATGATTTTTAATAATTGCTCTCCCGACTGGTTGATAATCTGTATGTACTCTTCCATCTTTTCTACCGGAAGATCTGGGGATAGTAGTCCGCTGAAGCCGAGGAGGCCATTTAACGGTGTCCTTATCTCATGGCTGATGTTTGCAAGAAAAGCCGTTTTAAGTCTGTCGCTTTCTTCTGCTTTTTCCTTGGCAACCTGAAGAGCATCTTCAGTTTTAGCTTTTATTTTCTTTATTTCTGCTTCCTCAAGTTCGCGTTCAATAGCAGGTACTAATCTGAGCATCCGGTCTTTCAGGATACAGTCGTTTGCCCCTTGCAACAGCAGATCCACAGCCTTCTCCTCACCTATCGTCCCGGATAGGATGATCAGGGGAATGTCAGAACCTTTTTCCTTCATCAGTTTAAGTACGCCGAAACCATCTATATCAGGAAGATTGAAATCAGATATAATAATGTCGGGATAGTTTGCAACTGCATTTTCAAATTCAGTACGATTCGTTGTAAGGATTCTAGAATAAGAGAATTTCAGCTTCTTCAGCTGATGATCGATCAGCTTCGTATCCTCGGGGTTGTCCTCGAGCATTACAATAACAATATCTTTCTTCATGTCATTTAGAAATAGGCGTATTCAACACGAGCCAGTAGTATCCGATCTCAATAATCGATTTTGAAAATTTACTAAAATCCATCGGCTTTATAATATAGCTGTTGACGCCAAGATCATAACTCTTTGAAATATCTTCTTCCTCCTGGGAAGATGTCAGTAATACTACCGGAATATTAGCCACCCTGGGGTCATTCCTGATGGCGGTCAGAACTTCAAAGCCATCCCTTTTAGGGAGGTGGAGATCGAGAATTATTAATTTCGGAGTGTGGGAGATGTCCCTGCCCCTGAACTCTCCTTCACCAAAAATATAGTCGATGGCTTTCTGTCCGTCATCAACATGAAGGATCGAATTCGCAATATTACTTTTTCCCAGTTCGCGCATGGCCAGCTTTGCATCATCAATGCTGTCCTCGACAAATAAGATTTCCACATCTTCTGGATTATTCATGATATATCAGTTTTTTGGGTAGTATTATATAAAAAACCGCTCCTTTGCCAACTTTTCCCTCTCCAAATACAGCACCACCATGTTTTCTTGCGATTCTTCTCACAATGGCAAGACCAACGCCGGTTCCGGGGAAGTCCCTTTCGCTATGCAACCTTTGAAATACACCAAAAAGTTTGTGTTTGAATTTTTCGTCAAAGCCTGCTCCGTTATCCCTGACAGACACTACAATTTCATGTCTTTTTTGGTGTACTTCAACGCTTATTTCTGCAAATTCTTTCTTTGATGTATACTTAATAGCATTTGAGAGCAGGTTCTGAACCATCAGCCGGGCCATCGGTTCGTCAAACAAAAGTATGGGCAACTTCGCATCAATTTTAAAATCAATATGCCGGACAGGTTCCAGTTTTATAAGTTCGGCATATTTTTCAGAAAATATTTTTTTGAAATCAACAGGCTTTATACTTGCTTCCGTTCTGCCAATCCTTGAAAAGCTTAAAATATCATTGATAAGTTTTTCCATTTTAATGACATTTCTTGAAATACTTGAAATGGCATCAGCCACATCCTCATTCCCTTGTCCCGCCAGTTCCTCAAGCAGAATTCCGGTGTAACCTTTTAAAGCTCTTAACGGAGCCTTCAAATCATGTGACACGGAGAAACTAAAGCTTTCCAGATCCGCCACAGCCTCTTGTAAGGCTGTTGTTTTTTCCGCAATCGTCTTTTCGAGGTTTTGATTTATTCTTTTTAGTTGATCTTCAAGGCTCTTCTTCCCCGATACATCGCGGGCAAAGAGAAAGTATGTTTTATGACCACTGTGAGGATGGACCGGGAGACATTTTACTTCGTACCAGACTTTTTTACCCTTTGGTTTGCCAAAGGCCAGATCACGCACTGCATTTGCTCCCTTAGGGTACATTTTGGAGGATAACATTTCCAATAATATGGAACTGTTGGCAGTATCTAAAAGTGAAAAAATATTAGTCCCGGTGAGATCCACATGATTTCCTGGAGCAAAGTTGTCGTATTGATTGATGGCAATAATTTTTCCGTCCTCTTCAAGAACAAGGATCGTTTCCAGTGCATTTTCATAAATAGAATGAATTTGCTCTTTATCCATCAGCGCTTTTGCCCGCATACTATTTAATTAATACTGAAAGTTAAATAAAATTCTAATACGCATCACTCCAAAATAAAAATTTCATGCGGCCAAATGTATCCTTTCCCAACCGTTATCAGCATTGTTCTCATCACTGGTGTCCGGTTAAAAAAATAAACTATTGTTGTAAGGTAAGCTCCATCGATTACTGAAGAGATCTGATTGTTATAAATTTTACATTTTGTTGCCCCTGATAGCCGACTGGCAGTGATTTCTCATAAGTGATCTTTACCAACTATCACTTAACGATAAAATGATGTCGTTCCAGTGTTTCATCATCCCACCACTGATAGTATGATTGCGGGATTTTAGATACTTTCTGCAAGGAACAAAATTAACCCCGTTTATCCGGCCAGGACACATGACATTTATGGGAAAACCCTGAAAAAATCGTATTATTGGTGTACAGAGCCGGTAAACTGAACTCCGATGTTAAGGAATATGAAATATTTCACGATCCTGATCATTACCCTGATGACAGCGGGAGTTTCATCATATGCTGAAAACGGCTATGATTTATGGCTCTGCTACGCCCGGATTGAAGATTCCCGGCAGCTTGAGAAGATCGCCGGTATTCTGGACACAGTGTGCATATCCGCTACCGGACCCACGTTCAGTATTATCAGCGACGAGATAATCCGTGCAGGCAAAGGGCTTACAGGAACAAAGCCGGTACTTACAAGCCGTTTGTCTGAAGAAGTCACGCTCATTATCGGTACTCCGGCAACCATGCCTGCCCTGAACGTGTCATTCATTGCATATCGTCTGAGAGACCTCGGCCCCGAAGGATTCCTGATTGATACCCTGTCGCAAAATAATAAACAAATTCTGACAGTAGCGGCCAATACCCCGGTTGGTGCGTTGTACGGTACATTTCATCTTCTCCGCCTGCTTCAGTCAAGTGATCATTTTCCGGAAATGCCGGTCATCGAATCACCGAAGATCAAGGTGCGTCTCCTAAATCACTGGGACAACCCCGACAGGACGGTAGAACGCGGGTATGCAGGATTATCCATCTGGGACTGGCATCGCCTCCCGGAATATATTGATCAGCGATATATCGACTATGCCCGTGCGAATGCTTCTGTTGGCATCAACGGTACGGTTCTGACCAATGTGAACGCCAATGCGTATGTGCTTACTAAACCTTTTCTTATAAAAGTCGCTGCCCTGGCAAATGTCTTCAGACCCTTCGGTATAAAAGTATTCCTCACTGCCCGCTTCAGCGCTCCGATAGAACTTGGCGGACTTTCTACCGCAGACCCACTTAATCCGGAAGTGCGTAAATGGTGGACCGAGAAGGCAGACGAAATATACAGGCTTATCCCCGATTTCGGAGGATTCCTGGTGAAGGCCAACTCCGAGGGCCAACCCGGTCCACAGGACTACGGCAGATCACATGCTGAAGGGGCAAATATGCTGGCCGATGCACTGTCAACACACGGCGGGATCGTGATGTGGCGTGCCTTTGTGTACTCAAGCAAAATACCTGACGATCGTGCCATGCAGGCGTATAATGAGTTTACACCTCTTGACGGTACTTTCAGGAAGAATGTGATCGTTCAGGTCAAGAACGGACCTATAGATTTCCAGCCGCGTGAACCCTTTCACCCATTGTTCGGAGCAATGCCCGGAACCCCCCTTGCACTGGAATTCCAGATCACCCAGGAATACCTCGGACAGGGAACGCATCTCGTCTATCTTGCCCCGCTTTTCAGGGAATGTTTTACTGCCGACACACGGGTAAAGGGAAAAGGCTCAACGGTAGCCAGGATCGTGGATGGCACCCTCGACAACCATACCCTGTCTGTCATTGCAGGAGTATCGAATATCGGCACGGACTGCAACTGGACTGGTCATCTTTTCGGGCAGGCCAATTGGTACGCATTCGGCCGTCTGGCATGGGACCATGATCTGACTTCGGAGACAATTGCGGATGAATGGATCTCCCAGACTTTCGGGAATAAAGAAGTCTTAATATCGACAATCAGCAGCATCATGATGATGTCAAGGGAAGCCGCTGTAGATTATATGACACCGCTCGGCTTGCATCATATTATGGCCACGGGCCATCATTACGGACCCGGCCCATGGGTAAGCGGTGGCCGGTCTGACTGGACAGCGGTGTACTACCACCGTGCAGATTCGGCAGGCATAGGTTTTGACCGGACAGCATCAGGCAGTGATGCACTCAGCCAGTATCATCCTGATGTCAGGAAACTATTTGCTGATCCTTCTGTCTGCCCGGAAAAGTATCTGCTATGGTTCCATCACCTCTCCTGGACCTTTTCCATGAAATCGGGAAAGAGCCTTTGGACTGAGCTATGCCTTAAGTACGACGAAGGCGTGAAAGCTGTAGATATAATGAAATCAGGATGGGAGTGTCTGAGAGATGAGATCGATGCAGAACGCTTTTCTCAGGTGGAAGCCTTTCTCACCATACAGCAGAAGGAGGCAAGGTGGTGGCGAAACGCCTGTCTGCTTTATTTCAGGGAATTTTCAGGAATGCCTTTTCCACAAGAGATTGAGCAACCGGAAGGACGTCTGGAGGATTACGAAAAAATGAGCTTCCCGTATGCTCCAGGTCATTAATTGCACTTTTAGCCTTCGAAGTGCGATCTCATTAAAATGCTTTCAACAAAAGTATTCAGTTATTTGCGGCGGAATATCCTGAAGCGAAGGGGCGAAATTTACTTTCCATATTTCTCACTGAGATTTTGAGTCACAACCGGACGTATCACGCAATGGCAGCCGGAGTGGCTGATAATAATTGTACAATAGACTGATACATTGGTGATTTCAAATATTTTTCACTCAATTTTTTCGTCAAATTTTAACTAAACTATTTATGTAGTTGATAACTTTTAATCAAAAAGTGAAAAACGGGACGCTGATTTTTGGGGGGCGAAGACGATTAAGGGCAGGACGGTTGGTCGGCGGGGGGTGGGTCCCACTCAACTAAAGTTCTTTTAAAAATGAGAAGCCCCTTCCCCTGCCTGGCCAAAAACCACAAAGAACCATTGCCGGGCAATCGTCTACCTTTGGTTTTGCATCATATACTTAATTCCGGCTTCCATGCCCGCGATCTCGAGCAATCCCCGGTAACGCCCTATCAATGGATAACCCGGCTGTGAATTCCGGTTGAAGTCATCCAGGAGCTTGATACCATGATCAGGCCTCACCGGGATACAGAAGTCGGTCCTTCCTGTTTTTTTCCGGCGTTCCTGTTCATTCAACAGAACAGCGATAAGCGCTGGAAGATTGGCCCTGCCCTCAAGATGACCACTTTCCATGAAATCACCGTTTTCAAATAAAACATTATTCCTCAAATGGATAAAATGAATGCGATCAGCGAATGTTTCCGCGATATTTTTCAGATCATTCCCCTCCCTTAGCGATAGTGAACCACTGCAAAAAGTAAGACCGTTATTAAGCGAAGGGATGTGTGAAAACAAAACTTTAAGATCTTCCTGCGTACTCACGATGCGGGGCAGCCCAAGTACAGGGAATGGCGGATCGTCGGGGTGAATGCAAAGCTTAACCCCATATTTTTCGGCAACAGGAATTACATCTGATAGAAATTTCAGGAGATTTTCCCTAAGCTTTTGACTGTCGATGTCCCGGTATGCATCGAGACGATTCAGAAATGCCTGTTTGTACCCTTCTTCATTTCCCTGAAAACTTTCACCGTGAATAAAGGACTGCGTTCTTACAATAATGTTATATGCGATGGCTTCCGCATCTTCAGGAGAAAGTTTTTTAAATAGTTTTTCTGCCTGCTCAATTTTTCCTGTGCTGTATGCATTCTCCGCACCTGGCCTCTTAAGTATAAACAGGTCAAAAGCAGTAAACAAAATATCGTTGAAATACATCACCACTCCACCTGAAGGCAAGGTATAGCCGGTGTCTGTCCTGATCCAGTCGATGGCAGGCATAAAATTGTAACAGATCGTCTGTATACCCTGCTCACCAAGGTTTCTTACCGATTCCCGATAATTTTCAACCAGGTAGTCATAGTCTTTGTTGTGCAATTTTATTCCCTCGGAAACTGGCAAGCTCTCGGTAACACACCATTCCAGTCCCGCATCGGCAATGGTCTTTTTCAGCATACCGATCTGTTCCGCCGGCCATACATTTCCCGGTGTCAAATCATACAATGCGGTAACTACTCCTTCGATCTCCATTTGCCTGAGATGATCCAGGGTAACCGGATCGTTTTCACCGAACCAGCGCCAGGTCTTTTTCAGCTTGATCATTTCTTTTTCATGGATTTCATATCTCTCCGGCTTTAGGTCTTAAAAGCCCACAGAATTTCCACCATCAACCGGCAGAACCACTCCGGTGATATAGCCCGCAGCATCGGAACAGAGAAAAAAGGCAGCCTCAGCGACCTCCAACGTGGTGCCAAGCCGACCCATTGGCGTACGCGTTAGCACTCTATTTTTTCGTTCAGGATCATTATTCAGGGCCTTCTCCGACATTTCGGTGGCGATGAATCCGGGGGCAAGGCAGTTTACCCTGATGCCGAGTGGAGAAAGCTCAACAGCCATCGCCCTGGTCATTCCTTCGACAGCGGATTTGGCAGCGGTATACCCAATGACCTTTGGAATACCGTACTGAGAGGCCATAGAACTGATGTTGAGAATTACTCCCCTTCCCTGGTGAATCATGATCACTGCCACCTCTCTGGAAAGTGAGAATACCGCCTCCTGGTTCGTCAGAATAACCTTCCGGAAATCCTGATCCGTTACCTTTATCATGTCCTCCTTATGATGAATACCCGCATTGTTTACTAGTATATCAATCCGGCCATACTCCTTCGCAATACGCTTAACCATTGCCGGTATTGAATCAAGTGATGTAAGGTCGATCTGTACCATTGAACTCAGAGAACCCAGTTTTTTGCAAGCTTCAGACAGCTTCTCTTTCTGGCGACCTGCAATAATGACCCTGATCCCATCGTGAACGAACCTTTCCGCGATTGCATAGCCAATGCCTGATCCTCCACCCGTTATTAAAGCAATCTTCTTGTTCATGGTAAATGAAATCAGTATTTATAATATTGCAACTCGGCATTCCGCAGTTTGCCAGTCTCATAATCCCATTTAGTGCTGTCGGGAAAGCCGTGGGTATTGAATTCATCATTCAAGATCATCACATGGTTTTGGGATTGAACAGGGAAAAACCCGAATACAAAAAACACGACAACAAAACATTTCATTTGAAGTCTTTCTAATTTCAAGAATATAAGTCCAATAAAAGTATAAATATTTCGGATGACAAGTTGAAATCAGCAGGATAATCCAAACTGAGTTATACCAAAACTGCCTTATCGCCGTCTTGTATTCCTGTTGGGCTGTTTTTTTATCTTTCATGACAAAAACAGGCGGGAAATCACGCGCATATGTAAGCTTCAGAATAGAATATCAGTGAGAGCATCTTCAGGGATTTACTTTCGCAATTTTCGTATGTACATCCAAATAGACCGGAAGAGCTGCAGATCCGTACCATTCGATAATTTCAGCATCAAAAACGCCCGCAGTCACAGCAGGATCGGTTTTCAACAACAATCTGGCCTCTTCGACAGTGGGAACATTGAAAATAAATATCCCTCGATATCCAAGATCATTCTCTCCCAACGGTCCGGCTACGACAAGTTTGCCTGTCTCAGCAAGGTGGCTGATGTTATCGAGATGTCCTCTGAACAGGCGATGACTCTCCTCATTATCCGCCGGCTTATAGTCACCGGTTTTTAGGATGACCAGAACATATGATTTCATGCCATATTCATCGGCACCCAATGAATCCGCGAGTGCCTGATCAAACTTAAGATTTTGATTCTGCGCACTCATGCAAGCGCAAAAAGCAAACGAAAAAATGACAATAAGGGCAGTTCTCATAATATAAAATGATTAAGTGTAAAATCTGAAATATTTCCTTTCATTCATCTTGCTTTTAAGACAAATAACCATCATATCTTGTTTAAAAATATCGGATATCCCCCTCTAATCGATATTTACTGATGATTTCGTAATACTATTTTGATTTTCGGATCCTATTTTGACATTCCGGTTAAGGGTCAGTTACAGCCCCGAAAGATCATCCTCTCATGTTTGCAACTCAAACCATCCTAACCTGAAATCCATAACTTGGTATTCTACCCCAATAGTCGCATATATTTTGATGTGCTGAGGATTTTATGCACGAACCATTTAAATGAAAAAACTGATTAGGGGAAGGAAAATTCCCATCATTCCTGAATTGAATTCATATCATAAGCTACTAGCGGAACTGAGGCCGGGAAATATAAAGTGAAGTTTACTTTTGGACTACTCTAGTTCTCTTCATTCCTAATGTATCTGACCGACATTCTGTACCGGCTCGGGGCAACCAGCTGCCGGTTTATTCCCTCTGTGCTCACAGAAAGATTTCTGGCATAGTATGATCCCACGCCGGCTTTAAAGGTGGAAGTCCAATACCAGCATTGCAATCCCATACCTGTAAAAGAGCTATAATACAGATACATATATCCGCAGAACTTCGCATCAAAGCCTGTTGATCCACCCTCCCTAAGAAGTAATCCGGCATTTCCTCCTCTGAAACCTTGTTTAAACCGGTTTTCTTCATGAATGCCCAGGTAGGCTTCCATCTGCCTCCATTCTTTATCTGAAGGCAAATGCCATCCGGGGGGAGCAAGGTTCACCGCGTCATTTATATTATACAACCTGCCGAATTTCACACAATTTGCAATATCATAATCGTAGCAATAATTGTCGCCCCCCACTTCCAGATCAAAATTTTCTGCCATCCACCACTGACTTCCAATTTTGACGGTATGATACATCTTACCGTCTCTTATATCAGTGAAGGATGATGTGTCGCCAAGAGAAATAACGGCGAAATTGCCTTCACTCGAATAATACAGAAAATCGTCATCATTGCTGTAAATTCTGACTGAATAGACAGTGTCTTCGGGAATATCCGGAGAAATATCCCATATAAACATTCCTGTATTCAGGGTATTGTCAGTAATATCGAGCCATTTTTCGTTGCTCCGAAAAAGCTTAATCCTTACCGAGCTGCTTTTCGTATCCTCCCATTTTATTGTATCCCTCATACCCCTGACTAGTGCCATCTCACCTCTCGGATAGTTGATTATACCTTCTTTTGGAGATGAACCTTCACCTTTATCACAGGCTGAAGGATTCAGGATAAGGCAGAACAACAAGAATATGATATTTTTTACTTTCATTTTATACTAAGAACAATGAGACGAATTGTGTTGGTTCAAATCTGCAAATTCATTCTATGTTGAATGTACATGAGCCGTAAATGAATTTTCCATCCCTTCCTATTCCCCTGATTATCACTATATAAGTACCCTTCGTATCGGCGGCACGGAAAGAGACATGGTATTCATTTCCGGCCAGAGAAGGTATCTCAGGTTCCCAAACGAGAGTATTACGGGTATCCGGAAGGTGAGGACCAGTTAATTCAACCAACCCGGCATTTTGTTCCGCAATGACATTAACAAATCCGTAATTAAGAAAAATCCCGGAAGAAGGCAGATCGATGCCACCAACATCACCATTCCTGGATATTACGCTGATGATTCCCCCATAGATCATATTGCCCTTGATGTAAGGGACATCCACAAATTCGACGCGGTCTATCCTGGAAGGGGAAACTGCCATGATCTTTTCAACATTATCGATGGCGACCCAGTCGATCAGCACCAATGGTTCATGAAAGATCATGTCAGGCTGTGATGAATTGAAAATAAAGTGTTTCCTGCCTTTCACTTTTCTGATCCTGGCCGGTAATGAAAGTTCAGTAAAATAATCCTCAAGTACCGGCAATTCAACATAGTCACCGATATTGAGTATATAGGAAGGCTTGCCATAGAATGAATCGCTACCTTTTGGAGATCCGCCACCAGAGCTGCTGTCTTCAGGAAAAAATATATTTTTGAGTTCCAGATTCGCGGCCATTTGGAGGCTGACCCTGCTTTCAGCACTGTCGAGTCTGAACAAAGGTGAAGGGAGATCCGGAATCAAAGGGGTAAAATCATTGTCCACTAGGATTTCAGGCTTCTCATCGCCTGATTTCTCTGTACTGAGAAATATATCCCTGTTCCCACTAAAAAAGGGGAGAAGAAAGTAAAACCGTCCGGAACTATCGGTCTCAACCGCTATAAAGTCTTTTTCAGCAGGCACGGAAAGATTGATCCTCCTCGTGGACAACGGATTCCCTGCTATTTCGTCCAGGAGCCGACCGGTAAGCGAGACGCCCCTCCTTTCATGAAAGAAATTCCGGCCTTCCTCCTCCATATCGGGGGCGACAAGAGGATGTGACATAGAATACGTTACTCTGGGCACAACGGAAAGGCAAACAGAAGTGGGAGTATTAACATCATCACTCATTCGATAGCTGATATGGATACTATCGCGTACGCCGTACTCTTGCTTATCTGTGGATACCTGAATGGCAGGATTTGCTGCTTCAGGTATGAGCGCAGCAACTTTTCCGTTCCCGAAATTCCCTTCAATCACTTTTTTAAGGTAAGGATTTACGATCCTGACTGGTGTGTAACAATATATTCCCGGACCAAAATTACGGTCAAAGTGTGTGTAGGATTTTAGATAGTAGTTACCACTCAAAAGATCCTTCGGCAGGGGAATGCTGCCTGAGGCAGATGTGCCGGTAATTTTGTACTTTCCCCTCGCAAAAGCAGTTCCGTCCGGCGATATCAGTTCCACATACAGAATTCTGCTGTAACACGTCGTATTATCGTCAGTCTCTGTGCTGATGCCAGCATGAAAAAAAATTGTTTCACCCGTTACGTAAAGGTTTCTGTCACAAAAAAATGTCACTCTTTCCGGCGAAAAATGATTCATTTCAGGCTGAGCATGAAGGTCATCCGGAAACAGATTTCCGACTACAAGGAATATGATGACTGATATTGCTTTCATTATGGCCAGAATTCAGGTTTCTTAGTTGTTCCTCCAAGTACGAGACAATTTACACAGGATCCATCTACAGGAAGGGGAACCCCATTTATAACCAGGAAATACAATATTGAGTCGGCGCCACGCGATGACTCGAATCCATTCCGGTCAAGAATGTGGGGTGGTGAACAATGTTTTTCGTAATCAAGCTCTAGTCCCGGGACATCGTCGACGAAGATTCGTTTCTGTTTAAATGAGACGGCATTAAAAGTCCCGAGAATTTCCCTTTCTGGTCCGGAAATGATATTCAAATTTCCCCGAACGGGCAAAGGTTGTTTTTGGTATAATCCGTCAGCCGCACTACTGCTGGTTCGGAGCTGATCCCAGTAATCATAACCTGCCCGGCTCATGGCATATTGGGTGATGTTCAGGCTGTATTTTACAGACAGCCGTGATGTATTGTTACCCAGATAAAAAAGCGGAAAGCGTTTATATTCGTTCCGGGCAAAGTTTTCCGTAGTAAGTGTCAAAATTTTATTTACATGCTCAGTATTCCAGCAGGTCATCAATGAATAGTCGGGTGGCAGTGTGTGATGGACCTCATGATCATACCACCATTCAACCGGATAAATGGAATGCCGTTCCCAGGTTTCGGTCAGGTCCCATCTGAAATAATGGCTGTCCGAATTTTCTGCATTCAGATCCAGATACATCATGATTCCCGGTAAATCTTTCGCCGGGTTCTCAGGAGGACTCGCTTCCAGTGTGTAATACACTGAATCAATATCAGGACATTCGGGCATCTTGTCATATTCTGATTCGATCAGCACGCCTGAGGGTGTGATGATATGAAGCTGAAAGGAGGTCCCTGGCTGAAGATCTGCACTATTCATCCAAACCCGGTACTTCCCTCCCCCCGTCTCCTGAAGATCAAAGCTATTCCCCTTGTCATCGTTGATGCTGACCTGACAGTCGAGAAATGGTTTGTACTCCGGAACACTAACATCAGAAGCAAGAGAAATGTCAACCGTTTGAAAACCTTCCTGGCTGGTTAGCTGTCCAAAAATGACATACCTGTCTGCAGCCGACTCACCAAGATCCGGACTGTATGGTTCGATGCATGAGAATGCGATCAAAATAAATATCAGGACAATAAGTAAAGGCTTAATCACTCGCATAATTCCCAAATTTAAACAACCAGGTAACGGTGAAAATGGGTACACCGATCACCGAGTATTTATAACTCTTTATCATTTTATCATCCGTAACAAAATATACGGAATAGGGGTTGTTTCGACCTGTGATATTATATACATTGAAAAGGAAAGTGCTGTGGACAGGTTTCTTCTTTTTCAGATTGCCTTCGATTGTAAGCGACATATCCGTCCGAAAATAATATGGAATCCTGTACGCATTCCTTTGAGAAAAATCGGTGTAGGGCAAACCTTCAATATAATAAATAGCTACTGGATAGGTTACCGGGCGACCCGACTGGAATGAAACTACGGAAGAAAGTGTAAGTCTCCGGCTGAAATGATAGTTCATCACTGTATTTAGAACATGCGGGATATCGAAATTTGAAGGATACGTTTTCCCGTTATTTATACTGTTTCCCTGGATATCACTCCTGACATTTACAACTGAACGAGACCATGTATAGGATATCCATCCGCTGAGTTTTCTGTTTTTCCGTTCAACATACACCTCGATACCGTAAGCCTTCTGATGCCCTTGCAAAACATTGGTTTCAACGACCCGGTTGTTCAGAAAGTCTGCTCCGTCCCTGAACTCGGGATAATGATTGGTAAGTTTACCAAACGCTTCAACGGACGTTTCCCAAACTCCACCATTAAAGTCCCTGAAATAACCCAGCGATAACTGATTGGCGCTTGATGGAGCCAGGTGGTATCCGGCCAGCTGCCATTGGGTATTCGGAGCAAGGGTTATTGTGGTACTGAGCATAAATAAGTTTTGATGCATCTGATTGAAAGCCAATTTGATGGAACTTCCTGGTCCGGTTTCAATATTTATTGCCGCACGGATTTCCGGGGCAGAGTACCACCGGACCGGGACGTTCCTGCCGAAAGTGATCGTATCGGTGATGTACCGCAGGTCCCTGGGCAGGTCCATTGTATAGTGATAGACATCAACCGGCCCCAGTGCAGTATAGGCCATATACCTCAATCCAAGGTTAAGATGCATCCATGATAGAATATCGTAGTTATCTGAAATGTATATTGCCGATTCAAAGCCCTGTTCCTTCCCAAGATAAACCGGGCTTTTCAGTGACTCAGCCCCATACGGCAACACATTTCCCCGGTTTAGTTTGTAAAGGATGGCATCAACACCATACTCCAGGGTATGTTTATCACTGAGTACGTGCTTAAAATCGTCACGGAATTCATAATGCTGAATGTCGTATTCATGTTCGTAAGCCGTTGATGCCTGCTGTTCATCGACGGTTGAGAATGTGTATTTGGACGAGACCAGCGCCGCATCCATATGAAGTCCGGGAGAAAAATTCCGTCTGATATTCAGCGAAAATCCGGTATTTGCATATTTATACAGATTTAGATCCGACAGACGGAATCTGTCATAACTGTGATAAGCAAAAAGTGAAATCTGATTCTTCTTATAATCATAGTTTAGTGAAGCACTCAAATCATTGAAGTTGGCCGCACTATGATTGATATTATAATCATTGATCCTTGAAAGAATCCAGTCTGACCACGATGACCGTCCGCTAACGATAAACGAAAGTGCATCCTTTATCACCGGCCCCTCCAATGTAAGATTGGCTGAAACCGGATTGATGCCTCCCCTTGCTGCAAAATTCCTGCGGTTACCCTGACGGGTGATCATATTGAATACCGAAGAGAGTCTTCCTCCGTACCGGGCAGGGACAAAGCCTTTGTATACATTGAAATCTCTTATAATATCTGAGTTGAATGCAGGAAAGAAACCAAACAGGTGTGAGGTATTGTAAACCGGAATTTTATTGATGTAAAATGCATTCTGATCATAATTTCCACCTCTCACATTGATCCCTGCTGAACCTTCGCCAACACTAACAATCCCGGGAAGCAACTCCGAAACTTTTATCACATCCCTCTCACCCATCATCATTGGAATATCCTTAATTGATGCAATTGGTATGTTCTCAAGACCGGGGTCACGTGCAATATTGCTCTTCTGCCGGTCACCCATGATCACCACCTCCTCGAGGGGAATGATACTTTTCGCCAGCTCAATCTTAAAGCTGCCTTCCGACAGAATATCAAACTGGCTCTTCTTTTTCGCATATCCGATGCTTTCAATTCGTACATCGTATTGTCCCGGCCGGATTACCATTGAAAAAAAACCGTTCCTGTCGGTGGTCACTCCCGTCTTCGTTTCCTCGATATAGACCGTGGCGCCAATAACAGGCTCACCACTATCTTCATCCATCACACGGCCAAGGATCTTTACTCTGGGTTTCCCTGCCCCGGCACTTCTGGTACCGATCCTGTATGTTTCCAGCACATTGGCCCTTCGACCCCGGAGGTAGCGCTGCTCACTCTCAGTGATAGAATCCTGTTTTTGCCCTGACGCAATTTCATCCATAGCCACCTCCTGATAGTCAAAGACAGGAAGTTCAGCAATCAACGTTACCCGGGGCAGCAAAACGAGATTACCATTCCATTCTGACAGCTGTAATCCCTGTCCCCTGACAGCATCGGTTACGGCTTCCAACACCGTTATACTGTCGGCATGCAGTGTTACTTTAATGCTATCAACCCAATTCGCACGGTAATAAATACTCACGCCCGAAGTCTCAAAAATTTCAAGTGAAAATTCATTGAATGGCACTTGTTCGAAGTGACAGGATATCTTTTGTCCCGGGCCTCCGCCTCCAAGCTGTAGGACAGTATATAGGGTAAGGTATATGAGTTTAAATGGCAAAATGGACGTTATAAAGTGTTATAAAATAAGATGAATGCCTTCAATTCCAGATCGTTGGCATGTCGAAAGTTAACATGTTCAGAATTCAGATATTTTCGAACCGTGAGTTGTAATGCTGGATCCAGGAGCCTGAGGAACGACCGTTTATTCCTGAAGGGCATGAAAAGACTTCCCTTGACAAGGAACATTCGATTCGTTGGGCCAAGAAAGGAATACACCGCCTTACCCGCAATGTTTCTAAATTCAAGACTTTTCTCCCAGTGAATGAATATCTGCGTGCCGCTGTCACCGATCACCTGGTAAATTCCAGGATTCGATTCTGAAGAGTTCCTATACCGGAATTCTCTGCCTTCCAACGAAAAAGATGTAAGCCATCCCCCAGATACTTCGATAATCTGTAGTGCACCTGTGGGCGTCATGTAACGTAGCAACAACTGCTGATTATACACATCATAATTCAATTGCTGACCCGGATATTCCTGATTTCTGATCACGAGTGTACCCACAGAAAAAGCCTCGTGAAGAAAAAACTGGTTCCCCCCGATGGATTCCGGTGGAAAATATGAATAAATCCTTCCGTTGATAAGAAGAGGATCTGGAATATTCAGGTTTTCTATACAGGTTAGATTTTCCTGAGCAGGAACAGGTGTCAGAAACATTAGGAATACCAATACAAAAACCGGGCTGAGAAAACGAATCATGTCAAAGTAATTTCAGACTAAAAATAATATTAATAATTCAGACCTGCCATAGTTTCATGCCATATAACACATATAGATCCTGAAAAATCTGATCAACAAGATCACTTTTGTATACCCTTTTCCTATAAGCGGAGGGTAGTTGGCGCGCTTCATTTTCCTTAACCTGCTTACCTGCATTTGCATTCCCGGATGATCACAACCGGTGACCAGGACATTGAAATATTTTACTTACCTTGCTTTGAACTGCCAAACGAACGACAATGAATCACAGGACAATAACCATCTGGCTGATTCTATCAGCCTCTCTCCTGACTTCCTGCCGCATGAAAAATGCCAGATCAGGTTTAGAAAATAATAACTTACAAAAAGCAACGATCGTTGATCCGAATGCTACACCTGAAACCAACGCCTTATTTTTGAATTTATTGAAATACCGCGACAAGGCTGTTATGTTCGGGCACCAGGATGATCTGGCTTACGGAATTGGCTGGTGGGCTGAAGATTTCAGGTCTGATGTGCACGATGTGACCGGTAAATTCCCGGCCGTTTTCGGTTGGGACGCCGGTGAAATCGGACAGGATCGGAACATTGACTCGGTCAGTTTTGCGAAAATAAGTGACTGGATTATCCGTGTTTTCGAGAAAGGAGGCATCAACACGCTGAGTTGCCATCTTGACAATCCTGTCACCGGCGATGACGCATGGGATACGACAAGCGCTGTGTATGCCATCCTTCCCGGTGGCGAGAAGCACGAGTTCTTCAAATCAGTACTCGACCAGCTGGCAACTTTCATTTCAGGTTTAAAAACAGCCGACGGCACTATGGTACCAATCATATTCAGACCCTGGCATGAACTAAATGGAAGCTGGTTCTGGTGGGGAAAGGGGAATTGTTCAACAGAAGAATTCGTAAGGTTGTTCCGTTTCACCGTGCATTATCTTAGGGATGAGAAGGGTCTTCACAACCTTCTTTACTGCTATTCTACCGACAGATTTAGTGATGAAAAAGAATATTTGGAACGATTTCCCGGAGAGGACTTTGTGGACCTTTTGGGGTATGATGATTACCACTCCTTTATAAATAAAAACACCGTACCTGAAGGGATCAACTCCCTGAGAATCCTCGCTTCCATTGGTGAACGGATGCACAAGCCCGTTGCACTTACTGAAGCAGGTCTCCAGAATATACCCGATCCCACATGGTGGACAGAAAACGTGCTAAACCCCATTAAATCTGACAGTCTGGCCCGAAAGATTACCTATCTTCTGGTATGGCGAAATGCCAGTACCAGACACCATTATGCCCCTTTCCCCGGTCATCCTTCCTCCCCGGATTTCATAAGGTTTGAAAAGGATGAATTCACCTGGTTTCTCCCCGACCTTCCGGATATGTACATTTCAGATTCTGACAGTCATAAATAGTCTTCAAGATTCTTTCCAAACTATGGCTCATAACGACAAAACAACAAAAATTCTGAATTTTGCTACCCACCAGCTTCATGAAGTTATTCTTCCCTGGTGGACAGAGAATATGATTGATGAGCGAAGAGGTGGATTCCTGGGAGAACGAGACCACTTCAACCGGGCCATGCCGGACAAACCGAAAGGTATAATTCTCAACGCCAGAATTTTATGGGCGTTTTCTGCGGTGTACCGTCGATTTCGAAATGATGCATATCTCCGGATTGCAGAAAGAGCTTTTACCTATATTCACGATTACTTCAGGGATAGCGAATACCAGGGGTATGTATGGTCATTGAATCCTGACGGCAGTCTCCACAACGGGAAAAAGCAGATTTATGCGCAGGCTTTTGTCATGTATGCTATGGCCGAATATTCCGCTGCCTCAGGTTCAGCCGTAGCCTTCAAGGAAGCTGCCGATCTTTACGAACTCATTGAAGGCATGGCATTTGATCAGAAAAAAAACGGCTATGTTGAAGCTTTCTCCCGCGACTGGAAAGAAATACCGGATCTCCGCCTTAGTGATATTGACATGAATGAGAAAAAAACCATGAATACCCACCTCCATGTGATTGAGGCATATTCAAGGCTATACAGGCTTGAAAAGACTGACCGTTTAAGAAAATCTGTCCTGAATCTACTTGACATTTTTAAAACACGGATCATTGATACGGAAAGCCATCATCTGAGATTATTTTTCAGTGAGGATTGGGAAGTAAAGTCGGGAGACATTTCTTTCGGTCATGATATAGAGGCTTCATGGCTTCTCCAGGAAGCCGCGAAGAGCACTGGTGACCCGAAGGCCGCGGATACCTTCAGGGCGGAAGCCCTCCGGATCTGTAACGCTGTCCTCCCCGCTATACATCCCGAAGGCGGACTCATCCATGAAAGCCATACTACTGCCCGGCAGAACAAGGATGAGCTGGAATGGTGGGCGCAGGCGGAAGGCATTGTAGGCTTTCTGAATGCATACCAAAATTCCGGTGATGAACGCTTTCTCAACTATGCTGCCGGACTTTCTGATTATATCGAAAATAACTTCATCGACAGGATGAACGGGGAGTGGTATTATCGTGTAAAGTGGAGCGGTGAAGCCATCACTTCGTATGAGAAGGCCGGATTTTGGAAATGCCCCTACCATACAGTAAGGATGTGCCTGGAGATCATGGAACGCCTTGGACGCGATGAATAAGGGTTTGAAATCCAATCGCCTTCCCACCTTCAACATTCCGGATTCCTGCTCGATATTCATTATTCTCTTCCTCATGCCTCAAATTGAATATCCAATATCCGATCATGAACTCCATTCGCCCTTCACCTTCATCTGACCTTCCCTGTTCGATAATCATTGTTCTCATGCAAAGTCATGAATTTAAAAAGTGATAGATTGATCTGGTGATACGTTGGAAAGTCCTCTGCAAATAAATCCGAATTCAATATCTCCGCAAAAAAGATGGTCCGGTTTTTGGAATAAATAGTTCTTATATACATAAATTCAGGGGATCCCACCCCCCACCCACCACCCTTAATGCTCCGAATAAACAAATATCAGCATCCACCGAAGATGTTCTTCAGCAGGTGCCTCTGAATTTTACTCCTGAAAAACCGGTTACCCCCTTTACCCCCGGCTACTATCCTTAATGTATAGTACAACGAAATATCAGCGTCACATACCTTTGTCACTGAACAAAAAGGTTGATTTTCAGTATTCAGTCCGGCCCTTTTTTGTCCCCGAAACCCGGTTGGAATAAAACTAAAATCGCCGGCCATTCACTCCCCTGCAAGTGGACAATGAATGAAATTCATTCAGCGTAAAATTTAACAATAGCCAAGCGGAGATATTCCCCAGACTTTTCCATATTATACTTCCTTTTGTGCATAAAAATTCTTAACCTTGTATATCTCTCATTAAAACTACTACCATGCAACGCCGACTCCTGATATCCGTTGTAGCCTTATTATGTGCACTATCGGCCATCCCCCAAAATAACTCAGGCTTCATCACAACCGACCAGTTCGGTTATCTGCCTGCTTCCAGAAAAATTGCCGTGATAAGAAATCCGGTAATCGGCTTTGATTCCGCATTGTCCTTTATACCGGGAGAAAAATATACTCTGGTTGACGTGAAAAGCGGCAAGAAGATATTCACCTCCGCGATCGTCCAATGGGCTGACGGTGCCGTCGATAAATCTTCAGGCGATATGATCTGGCACTTCGATTTCTCGGCAGTGAAGACCCCGGGTACCTATTACGTACTCGATACCAGGCGGAATCAGAAATCCTCCAATTTTAACATTGCCGACAATGTCTACAATGAAGTTCTGAAACAGGCCGTCCGCACTTTTTTCTACCAGAGGTCCGGATTCAGGAAAGATGCCAGGTATGCCGGTGAAGCCTGGGCCGATGAAGCCAGCCATACCGGCCCTCTCCAGGATAAAAACTGCCGTTCATTTTTTGATAAGGACAATCCCGTCACGGAAAAAGATGTAAGCGGCGGATGGTACGATGCGGGTGATTATAACAAATATACCTCATGGACAGCAAATTATGTGGTCGATCTTCTTCTGGCCTATATTGAAAACCCCACGGTATGGACAGATGATTACAACATCCCGGAATCCGGAAACGGCCTACCCGACCTTCTTGATGAGACGAAATACGGCATGGATCATCTTCTGCGTCTTCAACAGAGCGACGGAAGTGTCCTGAGTATTGTGGGTGAATCCCACGCCAGTCCGCCATCTGCAGCCTCAGGACCCAGTTATTACGGACCTGTAAATACTTCCGCCACGCTGAATACCGCTTCTGCGCTGGCCCTGGGGGCAACGGTCTTCCGTTCACGAGGTATGCCCGGTTATGCCGATTCACTCCTTGATGCCTCGCTCAGAGCATGGGAATGGGCTGATAGCAATCCGGATGTACTCTTTAATAATAACGACCGGAGATATCACTCTGTCGGACTGGGAGCCGGACGTATGGAGATCAGTGATTATGGCCGGCAAATGGCAAAGCTGGAAGCAGCATGTTTTCTTTTTGAAGCGACCGGTGATCTTAAATTCCGTAATTTTTTCGATGAACACTACCAGGAGAATATGATGCTTAAATCTCACAATACTTCGCCATTTGAATCGGGCGACCAGGAAGTTTTACTCCACTACACTACCCTGGGTAACGGGACTAAGCCCATTCAGGACAGTATAAAAGAAGAATACAAAAATGCCATCCTTGAAGGTGAATATAACCTGCCGGCACAGCGGATGGTAAAAGATCCCTATCTCGCCTGCCTTAAAGACTATACCTGGGGCAGTAATGGAGTCAAATCAGCCCAGGGCAATATGTTCTATGACGTGATAACTTTTGGCATCGATCCTGCAATAAATGAAGAATGCCGGGAAGCTGCCATGAATTATCTTCACTATATCCACGGCGTCAATCCGATGAACATGACCTACTTGTCGAACATGTATAATTATGGCGGGGATAATTGTGCCAATGAATTCTATCATTCCTGGTTCTGTAATGGAAGCGAAAAGTGGGACCGTGTTGGCGAATCGACCTACGGACCACCTCCGGGTTACCTTACCGGCGGAGCAAACCCTCACTATAACTGGGACCGATGCTGCCCGGATAATTGCAGTAATGCCGAAAACAATGCCATGTGTTTCTCAGAATCAATCACACCACCGAGAGGACAGCCTGACCAGAAATCATACAAGGATTTTAATACCAGCTGGCCCCTGAATTCATGGGAAATAACGGAAAACAGCTGTAGCTACCAGGTCAGGTATATCTTGCTGTTGTCGAAATTTGTGAAGGCCGGTACCGGAAAGTGACGGACCGCGATCCTTCACGCCGTGATTCTATCTTTTTGGAATTAACATTATAACAGTGTATTATGACAGGCTCAAAAAAAATGCTCATACTGCTGATCGTTGGGATGTTATTTACCATCACGACATTTTCACAGGAGATCTCAAAATTCATCATCGTTGATCAGTTTGGTTACCTGCCTGATTCAAAAAAAGTTGCCGTACTTAAGGATCCGGTGACCGGCTTTGATGCAGGAGAATCTTTTTCTCCCGGAAGCGTCTATTGCGTCGTGAATGCTAAAACCGGAGAGAAAGTCTATACGGCGGGCATCACTGTCTGGAATGGCGGGGCTACCGATGCCACTTCCGGGGACAAAGCCTGGCATTTTGATTTTTCAACGGTCACTGCATCAGGCAGCTATTACATTCTCGATGAAGAACAAAATCTCAGATCGTATGAATTTGAAATCGCTGCAAATGTGTACAACGAAGTCTTGAAACAGGCGATGCGTATGTTCTTTTATCAGCGTGCCGGTTTCGCCAAGGATGCTCAGTATGCCGGCGAAGCGTGGGCCGATGGGGCAAGTCATATCGGTCCCCTGCAGGATAAAAACTGCCGATCGTTCTTCGATAAGGATAATCCGGCAAGTGAACGGGACGTCAGCGGTGGATGGTACGATGCCGGCGACTTAAACAAATATACCAGCTGGACTGCCAATTACGTGATTGAAATGATGAAGGCTTACCTTGAAAAACCTGATGCCTGGGCCGATGACTACAATATACCCGAATCGGGAAATGGTGTCCCCGACATCCTCGATGAAGCGATGTGGGGCATTCACTTTTTGCTCAATATGCAGGAGGATGATGGCAGTGTGCTAAGCATCGTGGGTGAATCGTCTGCCAGTCCTCCATCTGCCGCGACAGGACCGAGCTATTACGGCCCCGTCAGCACCTCAGCCACCCTCAATACAGCAGCAGCTCTCGCTATAAGCTCCAAAGTTTTCAGGGCGGAAGGCATGACGGAATATGCCGATACGCTTGAAGCAAGGGCACTCAGAGCCTGGGCATGGGCTGAGGCCAACCCCGATGTGATCTTTCACAATAACAGCGCTTCCAACAACTCCTCCGGACTGGCTGCCGGTGATCAGGAAACGGATGATTACGGACGACTGATAGCGAAGCTGAAAGCCGCCTCCTTCCTGCTGGAGATTACCGGCGATCCCGATTTTCGTGATTATTTTGACAGCCAGTACACACAGGTGCACCTGATGCAGTGGAGCTACGCATATCCTTTTGAGACACAGAACCAGGAGGTGCTGCTTTACTATTCCACTCTCGATGATGGCACCGCATTGGTAAAAGATGATATCCGTGCGGTATACAGGAATGCGATGAAGAACAACGCAAATAATCTGCCTGCGTGGACGGGTAAAAAAGATCCTTATATGTCATACCTCGAGTCCTACACCTGGGGCAGCAATGGCGTAAAATCAGGCCTGGGCAGTATGTTTTATGATGAGATCTCCTATGACATCGATCCCACCGTTGCAACCATCGCCAAAGATGCCGCCAGGTCTTATGTTAACTACATCCATGGCGTTAACCCGCTGAATTTCGTTTACCTTTCAAACATGTATGCTTTCGGAGCGGAAAATGGCGTGAATGAATTTTATCATTCATGGTTCGCCGATGGCAGTGCACTATGGGACAGGGTCGGGGAATCCGTCTACGGTCCGCCGCCGGGATTTCTCACCGGAGGGGCAAATCCTTCTTACGATTGGGATGGATGTTGTCCCGGCGGTTGTGGATCCTCTAACAATAATGCCATTTGCACTTCCGAATCCATTTCACCGCCAAAGGGACAGCCGGCCCAGAAATCCTACAAGGACTTCAATACAAGCTGGCCGCTTAATTCATGGTCGATAACGGAGAACAGCTGCGGTTACCAGGTAAATTATATCCGCCTTCTGTCGAAATTTGTTACAGCCGGGGCTGACTGTCATGGGGATGTCAACGGGACAGCCTTTATTGATTCATGTGGCATTTGTGCGGGGGGAAATACCGGAATTATACCGACCACCGATAAAAGTGAATGTATTCCGGTAGATTGTTTTGGTGAGTTAAATGGCACGGCATTTTTTGATTCGTGTGGCGCATGCGCCGGCGGAAATACAGGGATTGATCCCGAGCTTGATCCGGAAGCATGCACTCCTGCCGTCGACTGTAATGGAGATGAAAATGGTACCGCATTTATTGATTCATGTGGCGCATGCGCCGGCGGAAATACAGGGATTGATCCCGAACTTGATCCGGAAGCATGCAATCCTGCCCTCGACTGTAATGGAGACGAAAATGGTACCGCATTTATTGATTCATGCGAAGTGTGTGCCGGAGGAAACACCGGTATTACACCAGTATTGGACCCAGCTCTCTGTAACCCGGTCGAAGACTGTAACGGCGATCTGAATGGAACCGCATTTATCGATTCATGCGGGAATTGTGCCGGTGGAAATACAGGCATCACGCCTGTGCTTGAGTCAGCAAATTGCACCGACTTCGTCCCCGGCCGCTATTCAGACGGGAACTTCACCATCTTTCCCAACCCAAATAACGGTTTGCTCTACATAAACAATAGAAACAGGGAAGATTACAGATTACGTATCTTCACCCTGAATGGAAACCTTTTCCTGGATAAAAACCTGAACGGGGATGCGGACATTGATACAGGCAGCCTGAAAGCAGGGTTTTACGAAATTGTAATCGAGACTGCCGGCAGAATAATCAGGTTCAAAATGATCCGGTTGTAAGGCTTGTAAGTTCTATTCAAAATAATGAATATACCAGTTATTTTCTTCCAGAAGGAAATTATAGATACTCTGCCGCTGGTTTTCAGGAAATTTTGCCGATACGGCTTTTGCCAGGTAGGAAGGATCGTTCCTTCTTTTTGCCACACGCATCAGATCATAGAAGCGTTCCCCCTCGAAGGCAAGTTCCCTTGCCCTTTCATCCATGATCTCATCCTCTATTAACTTCTGCTTGGCATACAGATTGGCGGTAAGGTTCTCATAGGCGACGATTTCGTTTGTATACGGATCATGAATAAAGTGATCGTTCCCAGTTAAAATACCGTCGAATTTTGTTAAGACGAGCCCAACCCTGCCCTTCACACCCAGTTGTTCCCTGTCCTGCGTATCATTAAAATATGCCCCGTTATTTACAATATCAAGGGCCTGCTGTGCTTTTGAACTGACGGAACCGTTCTCCTGAACATAGGCCTGATATGTTAGAAGTTCCGCCATATATAGGTGGATGCCGGCAGCACGGTAGATGATATAATTCGCATCCTGATCAAACCTTCCCTTGCCGATTGAATATTTATATACCATGGTATCAACTCCATCCATGACAGCCTGAACACCGCGGTCATCACCATGCGCCTTGAGATCAAGCATATTGATATAATCGTTGGGCGAAAGCACACCATTACCCTTTATGTAAAGGTATGAACTGCCAAAGCCGCGATAAAAATCACTGGGTACACCGATAGAGACCATCTCCGTCTTTGCCGGATCTACCGGGTCTTTCGTATCCTGAATCTGACCTCTCCATACCGTTTCAAACTTAAATATGGCAGGCCCGCTTGGCTTGAGCATATAAAGATGTGGAGTAAATGGCTCGAAAAAGTCCTGTAATCTGTTCTGCTGAAAATTAGCTTTATTAAACCAGATGGTGTAAATATGCTCTTTGTTATCGATGGTTGTAAATATGTTCGTCCATAAATAATCCCGAAAGCTTTTATCGAGCTGATATCGGTAATTGTTGTCCTCAACGGAAACCTCGCTGTTCATCATTATAGCCTCAAAATGTATTCTGGCTTTTGCCAGGTCACCCCTGGTCAGATACATCTGCCCGAGAAGGGCATGCATAGCGTACTGGTTCCATATGGTGACTTCCCACGTCACATCCTTGTTATCGATATAGTGATTAACCCCGACTGCTTTCACCTCATTTTCGAGCTGAGTGGTGAAGAGGTCAACAATCTGGTCCGTGTCATAGAAATTTTTATCGAGGGTAACCGGCATGTTCAGCGTCGTATCATTGTGATAACCATCCAGGCCAAAATCGATATACACACTGTCGACATAACTACCCGGGGAATTCACAAAATTTTCAATCTCATTGATTGTAACAAGACTTTCGGGAATATAAGGCACTCTTCCATAGATCCGTACAGCATTGAAGTACGCCCATGCTCTCATACACAGAGCTTCACCGTAGAGTTTGTCATAGTTTGTAACCGGAATGTTTGGGTCAAGTACTTCCGGATGTTTCCGCTTCAAAACCCTGATGAAGTTATTACTTGCAGAGATTAGCTTAAAAAAGTTCGTGGGTGAGGCATACTTGTTATCTCTAGAAACATTGAAGTTGTATATATCTCTCAAATCGGCATCAGCATTTGAGGTGATGGTCAAAAGGTCACCCCTCAGCTCGCCAAGAACCATTAGTTGTTCTACAAGCTTTTGTTGCAAGCCATACATCCCCATTTCAACGGAGCGGTATTCATACCAGTCGTCGAAGAGCCTGTCTTCGGTAATGGCCAGTTCCTGTTCCGGGTTCAGAAGTTTCTCACATGATCCCAGAATCATGATGGCTGCGACAATTATAAAAATGACCGGGTATTTCTTCATCTTGCTCATCATATTTGATATTTTTTATAAACCGACTTTTATTCCGGCAATAAACTGCCTGGCCTGAGGCATGAGCCCATAGTCAATGCCCTGATGGATATTGGAGTAGGAATATGCAAATTCCGGATCATATCCAAGGTAATTTGTCAGAATAAACAGGTTGCTTGCTGTAACATAAAACATCGCACTTTTAAAGGTCAGGAATTCATCCGGAACGGTGTAGCTGAGTGTTACATTTTTTAACCTGATGTATGAGCCATCCTCGATCCAGCGAGAGGAAAATGCTGAATTTCCGATCGGATCATTGGCCAGAGCCCTTGGAACATCGGTTTGCTGTCCATCAAATTGCCACCGGTTAAGCACTGACGCACTCTGATTTTCAAGCCCTGTCATGGATTCGTTCCTGTATCGCACATAATTGTAAAGTTTGTTGCCGCTCACCCCCTGAAGTACAATGCTTAGTGACCACTTCTTGTAAGTAAGAGTATTGACAAATCCTCCGTAAAATTTTGGCAGGGATGATCCGATGGTTGTTTTGTCGTAATCATTGATGATCCCGTCAGGCGCATTGTCGGGACCGGAAAGATCTGCATAAATTGCATCCCCTGCCCTGTATGGGATACCTTTGGCATTAAGCATGGCAGCCTCATCAGCCATTGCCTGGGTAGTGTAAACACCTTCATAAACGAAGCCGTAATAGCTGTTCACAGGTGCCCCAACCATATTTACAATCTCAGCTCCCGGGACACTGGTAATCAACTTGTTTCCCTTTATCTCCAGGACCTGGTTCTTTATCGCTGAATAATTGGCCTGAATGTCCCAGGAAAAATTATTTCTGCTTACGATCCTCAAAAACGTGCTGAATTCCATCCCGGTATTTTCCATCTTGCCACCATTTTCAATTCTCAGATCATATCCCAGGAATGCATCGAGTGGTGTGTATATCAGCATATTATCAGTGGTCGATCTGAATATATCTGCCTTTACGGAAAAACGATTCCCCCATAACGACAGATCAAGTCCTCCGTCTACTTGTTTCAGTATCTCATAGCTCAGTTTGTCATTGGGAATTACGGCGGGATACAAGCCGACAGTCTCACGGAATTTCACGGCCTGGTAATAATTTGTGGCACTTGATTCCCCGATGTCGTCATTTCCGGTTTTCCCCATGGTCACCCTGAACTTCATATCTTCAAGCCATGAAATGTTTTTAAGGAAATCTTCATTGGAAATCCTCCAGCCGATACCTCCCGAATAAAATAGGCCAAAGGGTTGATTCCCAATTTTCATGGTGTTTACAGCATTATCACCAACCCTTGAAGATCCGTCGAGCGATACTGTGGCTGTCAGGAGATATTTAGCTTTGTAGGAATAGTTCAGGTATTCATAAAATGAGAGCCAGTTCCAGGTCCTGTTATCTCCGCCTATTTCACGCAGGTTGTCCTGTCCATCGCCAAGCGTCCGGTACTGATCATTTTCATGGGCGTTTTTCGTCAAAGCCCAGTCGAGCTGAAACTCATTGGTATAAAGGTGAAGGCCGGTATTGGAGGAAAACTGGTGATTGGGACCGAATGACTTTGTATATTTCAGGTAAGTGTTATTATAGAAGGAATTAAGATCATTATTGGTGGCCTTGGCCACGTTAATGGCCTCGTAATCATAATAAAGCTGCATTCCATGATTTGGCATGAAGATCTGTTCCTTCAGAACATCATAGGTCAGACTAAAATTACTGTTAAATACCAGGTTCTTTTTAATGGATCCTTCCAGTCCAAGTGTTGCCGTGAAGTTATAATTGGTGTTTTTGGCTTCGTAATTATTGGCGATGGCCAGCGGATTACTAACACCAAGTTCATCCACTTCTGACAATATAGTGAGCTCATTCCCCTCCTCGTCATACTGGTAGGGATTTAGGAGGGGTGATTTAGCGAGGCTGGCCAGGATAGGGCTGGTCTCATCCACGGTTGCCGCTTCCTTTAACCTGGAGGTATTGTAATTCAGGGACACTCCGGCATTCATTTTGAGCCATGTGAAGATATTCAGGCGGCTCACAAACCGGAGGTTATACCCATCCATCCCTGTTTCCTTTATGATTCCGTCACTCTTCATATAACCAAATGAAAGACCATATCGGGCAATCTCATCCCCGCCTTTTACATTCAGATTGATACTGTTATAACTTGCATTCTGAAAGATCAGGTCCTGCCAGTTGGTGTTATGCTGATAATCGATGTACCTGACATCATCTTTCGTCAGGAAAAGATTAGGAAAATATTCAAGAATATCTTCCTCGTATAAACCAGCAGAGAACAGGATCTCGTTGATAAGTGTTTTATGCTGTTCGCCGTTCAGCTGGGGGATCAGGTTTGTCGGTGTGAGCGAGTAGCCGGTTTTAAGATCGAGTTCAATGGTGGTCTGGGTAACACTTGGATCGAGGGTCTCAATGGTTATGACACCGTTTGAGCCCTTCGAACCATAGGCTGCTGTATTCGCCGGATCTTTGAGCACCGTCATTTTAGAAATATCATAGGTATTTACTGCCGTGAGTGGATTATAGGCAAAGCCATCGAGGTTGGAACCAAAAATGCCCTGTCCGGTGAGCGGAACGCCGTCAATAATATAGAGGGGTGAATTTCCGGCATAGATAGAATTGATTCCCCTTATGCTTGTGACGGAACCTGCACCGGGCATTCCGGACTTGTTCACAATGTAGGCGCCAGGAACTCTTCCCTGCATAAACTGATCGAGTGTAAGGGCGTTGGACTCATCAATTGGCTTCACATTAATATCATAAAAAGCACCGAGAAGGCTTCGTTTCCGGAAATTTTGTGAAAGCACAGTGACCAAATCATTTCCCGAGGCCATGTCATCCGGGGTGAGAAAGATGGTCAGGTTGCGGCGGTTATTGAGATAAACACGCTTGGATTTAAATCCGCCCGTCGGGGAAACGATCAGCCACACTTCTCCGGAGGAGGCCTTGAGCATAAATGCACCCTCCTGATCAGAAACAACCGGCAGCTGACTGGAGCCTTCTATACTCACGGATACGTCAGGAACGGGGTTGTTTGTCCCGGAAAGAATAATACCTTTAACCAGGAGCGTGTCCTGCTGTGCCTGGGCCATGAACAAATTAAAAATCAAACTGGCCGCAAACAGGACCGTTTTATTCAAACCCAACATTGGTGATTTTTTATTCATCATTGTATTGATTTGCACATTGTTATCATATAATCCTCTTCCCTCTTCCACACGCCGAAGTGTCCCATTTCAATCGTACGGGATAAAGTCAACGTAATCGATAACCAATCCCGGAGATATAAGAGTACTTGAGCTTGGACCTTTATATTCAAGTCTCACCGTTGTATTTCCATAAGGTGCATCGTCCTGAACCCAGCAATCAAAATTGTTAAAGCCATCCTTTGGAACATAATATTTCCCGGTAACACTCTTAATTACACCCGACATGGCCGTGTACGCTTTATAGTCAAAAGTGGTCACGAGTTCGTCGTTGACATATATATCGTAAATACCTCCGGTGTACATCCTCGTCCGAAAGACCATGAGATATTTTCTCGGGAACAGCGTTTTAACTTTCCATCCTAACTTGAATTGGCCAATATATCCTTTTGAAAAATTGACTTTCAGGATCGAATCACCCGATGCTGACTGAATATATTCCTGCAGTGGAGCAAAGGGCACATCGCTCATGTACGTCACACTGTCTTTCCATCCGAACTTGCCAATACCGGTTCGTTCGAGCAATTTTTCAGCTTCGAAGCGTATTCTGCCTTTATAGAGGGTATCAGGGACTGTGAAATCACTGTAATTATAGGCATACCCATTACTGCAGATGGCCTGATCGGTTACCCCGTATTTGATGATGATACTGTCGCCGAGAATATTTTTAAGTTTAAATGTATCATTATGAGTAAGATGCGGCACAAATTCCTGTGGTTCCATCATATTTTCAAACACACCTTGTTTGAGCAGGTAAGGAACAAGAATATTCTGCTGCCAGTCCATAGGGATGTCCTTGTAATCCTGGTAAATAGATTGCATCGACTGAGCCATATCAGTGAGGGCATTCTGATAATCTTCTTCATTCGGGAAAACGATGGTGGCCGTTTTATTCCTGAATTCTTCCCTCACAGGAAAAAATTGCACTTCAAACCTGTTATATATAATGGCAACGGAATCATAGATGGTATTACCAAACTCATCGAAACCAATAGGCCGGCTTTTTTCCTTGTCAAGGATAATGGAATCCTTATCATCGATGTACTTCGCAAGTACCGGACTATTTAATGCAAAATACTCGTAAAGGCTTGGTTTCGGAATGCCAACCTTGTCCATAATGAAAAATTTTCCGTTTTTGTACAAAGGGCTTTCAAAATTTGTGGGTGAGCCGTCCATGTATACCTTGTTCTCCTTCCTTTCAAAGAGAGCATACTTCTCATCAAGGGTCTGTATCTTCCTTTTCCCGTTGATGGTGACAGACTGAACATATGTCGGTGAAATCATATAGTTAAGAATCGCCGGGGTCATTTCAGTGGTATCAAGAAATGCCGCCAAAGCTTCATTATCAGGAATAAAGAGTGTCCATGTATCATCTTTCTGAAAGAGCGTATCGAATTTAAATTCTTTTATTACCTCGACAAACTTACTCAGATCACCGTTTTGCTGGATAGCATCCCATACGTTCATGTCGACGGTTGGGGGCGGTGAATTGTAATGCTTGTCCCAATCTTCCTTACATCCCACAAGGAGCAGAAGGAGAAGCAGTCCGGTTGAAATTGATTTATATTTCATTATGTCTCATTTTTAGGGTAGTTCAAATCTGATATTGTCCCACATAAAAATGCCTGGGATCAACGACCTGATCTCAATAAAATGTGTAGTATATGTTTGGATATCAAGAAGACCAAAGTCCAGGTTATTGTCAAAGGTGTCCGTAGCATTAGTACCTATGTTCAGGTCAAAGTCTTTAACAGCCACTCCGTCAATGCTCAGGCTGATCATAGCATTTTCGCTTCCATACGTATTTGCACTCATCCATATGTGGTATATTCCGGGAACCACCTTTGGGATTTTATAGGTGATAATAAAGTCACCGCTGATCTGTATATAATCATTCCCCCATGCATTGGTCTCTGCATCCTCCTTGGATACAAAGAGCAGGTCGCCGCCCGACCAGCGCAGGTTGTTGACCGCTGTAGTATCTTCTATAAGGTAGGTTCCGGTTGTAGGTCTCAGGTAATCAAAAAGAGGTTCACCATAGAATTCGAAATTCTGGTTTGCCCTTGTGGGTTGTTGCTGGGTCATGACACGGTTGATGAAGTGTATGGCGCCACTCTGCGTAATGACATTGCTGTCATCGTAGTAAAATGTAATGTAATCAATAATGGTTGTATCACCGAGGGCAATGACTGAGTCGAAGATCTGTTTCCCCTTATTTATGGCAATGTCGATGCCTTCCCCGTTGATATTCAGGGGAATTTCTGAATAGGTGCTGTAATTTGTCGCTTCGCCGACAAAATCGTCGAGAAACCAGGCATTGGTCAGAATATGGTAGCCCACATAGTTATACAAGGGATTGGTAGAGGATGTATAGTTCTGGTTATCGGGGCTTATTCGCAAGGCAAGATCCGCAAATGAATGAATGCCTTCGCGGTTATAAACAGAATCTGATTCTATCAGCAACGTGTTGGCAATTTTCGTATTTTCGGGATCTTTCAGGTTGAAATTTACCAGACCTGTCAGTCCGGTTTGATCGATGGCTTCTTTAAAGATGGAATAATCACCATTTTTAGTTAGCCACCCATACGTGGTACTGGCGACAGGTATAAGGGTATTCCCGATAAGATGGATAAAGCCATTTGATGTTTCGATATTTTGCCTGATGACCGGTGCCTGGTTGTTGATCTTGTAGTAGGCTGTATCCGTTTCCACAACAAAACTCACGGTAAGAAGGTCACCGCTTAAGGTATATTCACCAAGTGCTCCAAAGGGAAAATCATTGGCATCGATGGCAAGGTTTACGACATGATAACGGCTCAAAGCGTAAACATAGGCTGAGTCTTTAAGCATCTCATCAAGTGAACCATAGGAAGTACTCTCTTCGATAAATCTCTGAACGGCATCGTTATTAGGAAGAAAAAGAGTGTAACCCAGACCGTCCGGATTATAGGCACTTAATGTTTTATCAAGATGACCCTTTTCCAGGATACTAAGAAAACTGGAATATTCGTCCTGATGGTTGATGATGTAGTCATAGATGCTCATCTTTTCCACATCCTCAAAATTAGGCTGAACTCTTTCCTCCTTGCAGGACTGAATGACCAACATCACGAGGAACGTACTTAGTATGACGGCTAAATTTTTCATCGGCTAGAAATTATAGTACGGGTTTTGGACCAGGTTCTTATTGCGTTCTAATTCCGTATCCCAGACAGGCAGATACCATCCAAGCGGATTTGTAAGCTTCGTAGCCAGTATACGCTTTTGTGTCGATGGCACGTTCTGTATCAGAATTTCGATGAGCTTACTTTTACGGTTAAAGTCATTGCGTCGACCCATTCTCATCAGATCAAACCAGCGTTTACCTTCGAAAGCCAGTTCACGTGCCCGCTCGTCCATAATGAAATCTTCATAGACGGATGCCAAATTCCCAAGATGCGGTGTTCCAAGGCCGTACCGCGACCTCAGTCTGTCAAGTACATTGTAGGCATCATCGAACCTACCAAGCTGGGATAGTGCCTCAGCCTTCATAAGCAGTACATCTGAAAGTCGGTAAATAATAAAATTACAGCTGTTTTGAGTGGTACCTGTTCTCTGGGTCTGACCATCGTTGTTACGGCCGACATACTTCCAGATGATATAGTCATCGGTACCGATTTTTGCGATGGAAGCATCCAAACCACGCGTACCTTCTGTCACTCCGGGGGCTGTAAACAAATCCACAGCCCTGTTACTTGGATCATAGTTTTTCGAATCTGTTTTGGTAAGATTGAACATTCCGTTTTTCTGGTTCAGGGCATCGTCAAACTGGAATTCAAAAATGCTCTCCAGTGAATTGCCGGGGTAGAATAGTTCAAACCATCTCAGATTGGGCATCAGAACATAGTCCTGATTGTTCTCGATACGCTGAACATATTTGAGTACGGCTTCATAATCAAATGTCCAGAGTGAGATATCGGCAAGGAGGGCATCATAGGAAGCTTTTGTGGCCCTGCCCTTCAGATCACGTAATGTCGGATAGCCGTCGGTTGTTGCAAAATCCCTTGTGCTTTCCAGATCCTGGATGAGGAAGTTCAGTATATCCTCCCCATCGGTCTTTGGCACATAGAAATCGGCATCATCACTGATGGTGGGCTCGGTAATCAGCGGAACATCCCTGAAAATCCTGACCAGGTAAAAATATGCCAGCCCTCTCAGGAAGTGTGCTTCAGACAAATACCCCTTGAGCTGGTAATCCGTAAAGGTATGGTCCTTTTCCTGAACGAGGGGACCATTCTTAATCACTTCGTTACAGTAATCGATGATGGTATAAAAATCATTCCAGTCACACATGCTGTTATCCGGATAGATATTCCCTTCCATGATTTTCTGTTCATCCAGCGATTGGTTGACGTCTCTTTTTAGCATATCACCCCGGATTTCCCCGTACTTGAATAACTTGGTATCAAGGGCCGAAAAACTAGAATATGCGCCCATGACCACCGATCTGACGTCTTCCTTGGTCTGCCAGAATTCCTCTCTGATCAGCCCTTCGGGGGGAACGAGATCCATCCAGTTGTTACACGAGACCTGCGGGAGGAGCAGGATCAACAGAAGAATATATTTTACATTCATTTTCATCTTGTATGAATTTTTCAATGTTCAGAAACCAATGGCAATACTCATGGTCACGATTTTTGGTGGAGGAGTGTTGGCTTTATCAACACCGATCCAGAAAGGATTACTTGCATCCTGACCGACCTCCGGATCCTGGCCGGTATATCTTGTCAGGGTCATAAGTTTTCGTGCGCTAAGCGTGAAGTTCACCGTCCTGAGATGTAATTTATTGCAAATATCACTGGGAAGACGGTATCCGACTTTTATATTGTTAAGCCTGACGAAGTCACCGGGTTCCACATACCTGTCTGATCCCAGGTTATTTGCCGGATGATTCAGATATGCCCTTGGCAGCATACCCGGCTCATCCTGTCCCTGGACTCTCCACCTGGCCAGTACAGCTTTACTCTGATTATTGCGGTTATCCATACCTTCGGTCTCGATGGCCACACCATTTATGATATCGAATCCGAGACGGTAGTGGAAACCAAAGCCGATGTCGAAGTCCCTGTACCTGAAGCTGGTACCAAAACCGCCAATAAAATTCGGGTTTGAGTCACCGATGTAAACAACATCGTTAAGGTCTATTTTCCCGTCATGGTTGATATCCTCATATTTGGCATCCCCGCCCTGGAAGGTATATGAATCGAGGTAAGTCATTGGTATTGGATTGCCCTTGCCATCACGAAGAATATTCCCTTGCGCATCGTGGGCGATGGCATCGGCATCCGTTGGATAAACACCCAGGTACCGGAAACCGAAGAACGAACCGATGGGTTCCCCCTCGATCACACGCAGCGGGTATTCTCCATTGCTAATGGAAGTAGATTGTTCCGTGTTGAAGTTGTCAGGAAGTTTGGTAAAGGAATTGATATTCTGGGAGCTATTCGCATAAACCGACCATACAAGCCTATCTCTCCTCAGTATTTTATAATCGAGCATGAGTTCCCATCCCTTGTTATCAAGTGCACCACCATTCAGGAATTTCAACTGGTCAAAACCCGATGAAGAAGGAATATAATAGTCTGCAAAAAGGATGTCAGAGGTTGTTTTGGTATAGATATCCGCTTCGATGTAAACACGATCCTTGAACATATTCAACTCCAGGCCAACATCTGTTGAGGTGATCGATTCCCAGCGAAGGTTGTTCAGCTGGATCTGCGTTGGTATGATCGCAGGATAGTTGAGGTAATTGCCGTTTGCCGTAGTAGCAAATGTCGCAAATCGGGCATACGCATCTCCAGGCTGACGACCCGACACACCCCAGCTTACCCTGAGCATACTTTCGCCAAGCCACCTTTGAGAAGAGAGGAATGGTTCCTCTGAAAAACGCCATCCCGCTGAAATCCCTTTGAACAGTCCCCAGCGGTTATTTGATCCAAATGAGGAATGTGCATCGGCTCTCAGGATGGTCTGGATCATGTACCGATCCTTGTACTTATAGTTCAAATTTCCCAGAGCCCCCAGCGACCGGGCAACGCCGGAACCATTGCCAATATAATTTATCTGTGCATCGATGGCCGGGTCCTGGATATTGGTACTGGGAGTCCTGTTACTCTGAATATTCATCCATTCATAACTTGACTGATCAGTGATCCAGTTAACAGCGCCGGAAAGTACATGATCCTTGTTGATAAATGGAATCTCAAAGGCAAGTTGAGTCTCCGTCCTTATGGAAGAATTAATATTATTGCCCTCCTCTGCTTTATTGACATTCCAGGCAAGCCAGTCGGCCCCGATAGCGTTGTAGGGCAGGTAGTTCTGTGACTTGCTTCCTTCGTACTGAAATGAAACGGTCTCCCTGAAAATCAGCCAGTCGAAAAAGTTATACCTCAGCCGGAACGTATTCTGCAGGTTATTGGCATTTTTATTGTTCTTACCCAGGTTTGCCACAGCCACCGGATTGTAATAGGTGCTGCCGTCTCCCTGGTAACTGTTTATAGGTGTGAAATATTCACCGGTAGGCCGACCATAGGTGTCGTATTCCCAGATACTCATATTTGGGGCTTTGATGTATGCCATCTGCCTGATATTCCAGTCTCCAATAGTTAGCGGACTGGCTGTCCTGTTATTGTTATAATTGAACTGAATGGAAAAAACCAGTTTCCTTGAAAGGAAGTAATCCAGGTTAATACGGGTTGAAAAGCGTTTGGAATCGGTATTGATGGTGGTCCCGCCTTCATCAACGTAACTGAAGGAGGTAAAATAACGGGTTTTCTGCCCTCCACCTGAAATATTGAAGTAGTGATCGTTTGTAATCGAGTTTTGGGTGATGGCTCCGAGCCAGTCGGTGTTGGCAGCATAGTTATGAAAATCGTAGTAGTCTCTGTCATAAGCAATTTCCGGCGGAATTGCAAAAACGCCTTTGCTGTTGTGCCACTCTTCAAGCTGCAGCATCACATATTCATCGCCGTTGAGCATAGGTATGGCCGGAGGCTGAAAGTTAATACTGTTTTTATACTGGTAGTCGAACTTCACCTTCCCCAGCTTCCCTTTGTGTGTTTCAATGAGCAGTACACCATCTGCGCCCTGTGAGCCATACACAGCCGTTGAAGCAGCATCTTTCAGGATCTCGATGGATTTGATATCCTGAAGTGCAATGTTGACAAGGTTACTGATATCTTCACTGTTAGCCGAACTCAGGTCAAAATTATCGGAAACCCTCTGCTGGGGGATCCCATCGATCACGATCAAAGGCTTGTTGTTACCCATGGAACTGAGTCCCCTGATTACCAGCTGTGAACCAGAACCCGGGTCGCCCGACGCACTGATGATGTCGAGTCCGCTGACTTTTCCCTGAAGGGCATCCGACGCTGAAAGCACCCCGACATCGGTCATGTCGGACAAGTCCACTTTAACCGTGGAAGAGGCAATGTCACGATCGGCAATGTTCGTCAGGCTGACATTGGATTTTGCAGTTGCCGTAACAGTTACCTCCTCGATTTCCATATTGGAGGAGGCCAGTTCAATGGTTAGCGGTCCTGCCGTACTGATATCGACTTCCTTTGTTTCATACCCGATAACGCTGATCCTGATGATATGCGCTTTATCCTTCATCTCGAGAACAAAGTCACCGTTCACATCGGATATGGTGCCGTTAATGATACGGCTTTCCTTATCATATTCAATGATATTGGCACCAATGACCGCCTCCTTTGTTTCTTTATCGATCACCCTTCCCCTAATGATGGCCTTCTGCGAAAACAGGTTCACGCAGCCAAAGAGTGCCAGTAAAAGAAGGATTGTTTTTCTGAAGTTTTTCATATTCTTTAAAAACCTTAGGTTTATAATCAGAAATAAAACAATAAGGAAATTACCTGGTATCCATGCGATTATAAATTAAAACTGAATCGATCTGATGGATCACCGCATTGGTGACAATAGTGGGATAGGTATCCGTTGACTGACCCGTCAAGCGTCCTGCAACCATATTAGTAGTTGCAGACTCACTCACTGAAGTGTACGTACTCCCGTCTTTGGCCTTAAAAGAAATCATGTCGTTCCCGGGTTTAATATATATTTCCGAGAAAATGGTAGTATAGGGGGTGGATCTGTCGTCTACCCTTGCGGTCTGATAATAGCCTTCCATCTTTCTTCCGTCAGTGAAGATCATATCGCCATGGACAAAATGCATGAGCAGGAATTTCTTCAGATCCGCTGTTTTCAGTGTATCTACCTGGTATGCATCCAGTGCGGCATCGGTAGGAATAAATACGGTGTAGACTTCACTGGGTGATGTAAATTTGTATTGATTAATACCATTATCGGTCAAACCAGCTTTTGTAAGCAGAGCCTGGAATCTCGGATACGCACCCTGGATCTTGAGGAACATGGTGGTAGTAGAAAAGCTGAACCAGTCGCTTACTTCCCAGGTTACACCATTGTCAGCATCCGTACTGATCTGATTGGGTATCACCTGGGTTTTCTCAAGGCCTTTATAGCCGATCGTCGTAGGTGCAGTACCCGAAACTTCTCCGGTCTCATTGTTAATGATCAGGTAATTTCCGGCGAATGTTTTGATAAATTCTTTTCTCACACCGCCTTTAGGACGTTCCAGAGCAAGCTGATTAAGCAGGAGGTTACGAAGATCACTGTTTGTAAGAACATATTTTCTGGAGGATCCTGCCCCGTTTGTGTAGCAAAAAAATTCGGCTCTCCGTTCATCATAGAGGAATGAGGAATCGAGCCTGGTATTGACATCCGATTCAACATAGAACTGATAATCCTTGTTCTCGCGCTTCAGAGCAGGAAGCAGCCCCGACTTTTCAATTCCCAGCATAACCTTGTTGTATGTTCGCTGAAGATATATTGGGCCGGTAATACTTATAAAAGCCCGGGGGATGATCATTTTGCTGACCCCGATAAAAGTAGAGTTGCTGGAATACTCCTTCTCAACGATATTATCCTGATTTAGTACAACAAGATCATCTTCACCGTTCAGATAGCCCTTCTGAAAATTGGTCGGATATACAGGATATGTACAAAGGTGCGTATTAACAATAATGTTTTTAAGGTTGTCGGGTGCTTCCTCAATGCTTCCCCACCTGTTTGGACCAACGAAATACGTGTTCACAAAACTTGTAAACGCCTCATCGGTGGGTGCAACCATACCATGGTGATAACGGATCGTTACATTATCCGGAAGTCCCTGCACACCGGGCGGAGCTGACGTGGCTTCATTGGTGATATCAAACGTGAGCTTTGGAAAATGCAACTCGAACAATGAATCAATAGCAAAACCGAGGTCCGCCCCGGGCTGGTTAAAGGTCTTCTCTTCATTATAGTTGAAATCGGGAAATTTATTGATCATATCCATAAATTTCTGGTATGAATATTCCCTGTCAGTTGAGCTGATGATTTCGTATGCATTTGGCATTGGGTCGACCACCCTGTCTACATGATAAACAAAGCCGTTTTCTGCAAAGATCTCCTGCCCGGTGATCCGTGCGCCGGCAAAATAAATATCAGTCGGACTTTCTATCGGTCGATTGAAATAAAACTGATAATCATCTGAATTCAGATTATAGATATCGAAATAATCCTTAAAGAAGATGGGGGCATATTTCCGGGAATCGGTGATGACCTTTCTGGTCCATGATGCCTGTGTCGTATCCAGGATGAAGATTTTATTGTCTTCATCGTATTTCACACCATACTTCCTGTCCTGTTCAAGGAGCAGTGTCTCACGTTTATATCCTTTTGGTTGATTGTTGGTGACATCTGAAGAATCGATCCAGCCGAACACATCCAGGGACATGAGCTGGTTCCTGGTCCATGGATTTTGAACAATGTGGAATTTGACGAGCTTCAGGAGGTCCTCTTTGGGTATGTCCTCAACCGTATTGTATTGTGGATGTTCCTGGAAAAAGATGGTGAACGCTTCATTGTCCGGCGCAAATACTGTGTAGCTACCCGATACGTCAATGATGGTGTCATAACCCGAAAGCTCGATACATTTTGCGAAGGTTGACAATTCCGGGTCGGCTTTAACCTGCGTATATACCTTTCCTGCCAGCCATTCCGGCCTCTGGTATCTCGCATCCCTGTCCAGGACATCCTTGCAACCGGCAACAACAATACACGAAAGCACAAGTAAACCAAACAGTTTAGTCCTTGTCATAGTAGTAGTTTGAAAATGTGTTAGTAGTCGTTGATCTATATCTCACCCCCTCCCCGGCAATCCCGGATCAGGGATATTCATTTTCATGAAAATCACAGAAAGTTACTAAAAATCAAGTAGCTTTTGTTAATAAACATATAAAAAAAATTGTAATGTTGTGGACCATCAAATTAATTTAGAATCAGTTTATAAAAGACTGATTCTCGACCGGACTCTTATTTTTGCAAACTCCCGGATTAAACAGCTTTTAAGGAATTTCCATCAAAAAATACAGGAAATATTTTCTAATTCTTATGTAATCCAAATCAATAAGAATTTGAAATATGGTTTCGGGAATAAATTTTAGTATGTGCGGGTACTCATCCCGTGTACATGGCTGTTTCCTCCTGTATTTCAGAGTGTCGCGAAGTATTTTTCCAATCATCGAAAACTGCAAAGAATGAAAATAATATTGACTGATACTATATTTTTTTACTAAATTAGTGCAACTTCTTCTCATTACTAACTAAAATACAACGGTTATGAAATTAAAGCTACTATTTTTTGCTTTAATCATGACGATTGGTGCTGCGCAAGCACAAGACACCATACGTTCATTGATTATCACAGAAGCAAGATTAGGTCATCCGGCTACTTCATATGCTGAGTTGACCAATATGGGGGATTCTGCTCTACACTTATCACAGTTTGAATTTGGTGTGATCGGACCTTGGACACAACCGTACCAGGCCGATCCAAACTTCTTCTTCCGGCTTCCAAACCAGGTTTTGGATCCGGGTAAATCCATTGTAATATGTATGGTTTACGACTGGCAACCGGAAATGTGGAAAAAATATCCTGATGTTTACAACAAAAGGGTCACTAAGGATGAGATGTGGGATCTCGCCGACATTCAGTTGAATGCGCCAGAATCCCCGTACCATGCAGTTTCCGATAGTGTCACACCATACTATCATGTCATGGACGTGTATAGTGGAAGAGACTGCTGGTATATCGAACAGCACTTCGCAAATGGTGATTCTGCCATTGTTGACCAGGTAAACGGACTCTTCACCGAAAGCGATGGTACAAGTGAGGATGCTTCTCATGATGTTGCCGGCGTAACAGCTGCAACAAACAATTCCATCCTTGTTCGTAAATTCTCAGTTAAGAAGGGCAGCACCGATTTTGAAACCGCAAGAGGCATTGACCTTTCCGACTCCGACTGGATGCCGGTACCGATGTTATTTGACAACTGGGAACCGGACAGGAGAGCTTTCTGGACCGTTGGCAACCATGTGGATGTTCAGCTCAATGAGACAACACTTACATCCTCAACCATCGATATCAACTGGACGGATAACATTCTCACCGTTCCATGGGGCGTAAGAAACAACGACTCACTGATGATGCAGTTCGATTATCAACCCGGACTCGCGTGGCATTACACCATGGCTCCGTCTACTGCAGATTCAGCTTTTATTTCTGTTCGTGAAGGCGATCTGCTGACAGTTTATGCCTGTGGCAGCGAACTTCAGTCGAGAATTTTCAGCATCAACCTTGAGGCACCTACAGCCGGTGCAAACATCGTTATACCCAAGGCATCGAAGAACAACCAGGGTTATTACGGTATGTTTGTCCAGCCACGTTACGATGTGACCGACAAAGTCCCCGTAATGGATACGATAAGGAATGTAGCCTTCGCCGAAAGGGTTGACTCGCTGCTGAAATATCTTGAAAAAGCACCGAATGCATCCTGGGAGATGGTATGGGTAGACGGTATAGAACGGGTTGACCTGAAAACCGGTGATATCCTCAGGGTTACAGCTGAAAACAATGATGTAAAGGACTATTACATCAAGCTAAACAAATATGTACCCAGCCATAATGCCTATCTGAGCGCTGTTACCTGGCCCGACATTCCTGAAGTATTCAAGGGACTGTTTGGCTGGAAGGGTGATACCATTCCGAATTTTGTCAGAACCAAGTATGACTATAAAGTTCAGATTCCTACTGATATAGATGGCGTTCCTTCACTGGTACCCAAGCTTGAACAGCTGAACTCTAGGCTACAGGTTAACAGGCTTACAAGTATCAAAGGCGGACCTGGGGACAGAACCGTTAAATTTAATACCACTGCTGAAGACGATACAACAAAACTCAGCTACAGTGTTCAGTTCTCAAAACAGGTTGCACCTGAATATGTACAGGATTTCTACGCCGATCCCTTCATTTCCGAATTTATTTTCTGGGAACAATGGGCTAACGGATTTCTCGAAATCTGCAATCCGGGCAACCAGCCACTCGACCTTAGTAATTATATGATCTTCGGTCAGTGGATCAATGACCCGGCAGCAGCTATCCAGGGATTTGCTGAACCTACCGGTGCTACATGGATGAACCGTTTTGTGAAGTACATCCCGGGCTACAAATGGCAGGATAGTACTGCATGGAAGGTACAGCCCGCGATCGCTGTCGAAGATTTGAACGTGAACCCGATCGTTCAGCCCGGTGATGTATTTGTTCTCGGTGATATCAGGACTACTGGCACCAGTGGTGATCCATGGTTTGCAAGTGAACAGTGCGATATTGATTTCACACGTAACCCCTGGGGTGGAGAACCGGTAAACGAAACCTGTGCTCATCAGTGGACCGGTGCCAATATCTACTTGTACAAGATCCTTAACGATTCCATTAAGCTTGGTCTGAAACCGGCTACAGATCCCAACGACTTCCAGCTTCTCGATACATGGGGTGGCGGAGATGGTTTATCCTGGGTTGTCGGTGGTGTGGAAGCCCAGATGATCAACAGCTGGATAAGAAAACCCGAATTCTTTAAGGGTACAACCGGATTCAACGAATCCTTCGGAACCAACTGGGACAACAGCCAATGGACACTTCGCGATCAGGCATACTATGATGCACGAAACGTTGGATGGCCGAACGACATTCTTTTCGTGGCCGACAACCTTGGCAGCCATTTCGTAAATGATCCCACTGTTTACAGATCCACCCTTACTTCCATTTACTATAAACTGTCCCCGGGCTTCACCATGAGCGAATCAATCCAGGGTGTGATTACGGGTACAACTCTTTCGGAATTTATGACCAACATCATAAAAATCGACCCGAACCAGGTTATCGTAGTTAAGAATGGATCAGATACTCTTAAAAATGATGATGATGTTGTGATGAACGGCGACTCAGTTATCGTTCATTCCGCCGACGGTCAGAACATCAGCGCATATATCCTTTCAGTCGATGATATCGGCCTCAGCAACGATGCCGTTCTGACCTCATCTGCCTACACGATCAATGTTGACGGTGAAACCGGATCCGTGGAGGGCTTCGAACTCGGAACAAGCCTGCAGTCTGTTATCAACAATGTTGTGGTACCTGATGGCGCTACAATGACTACTGTTGATGCCGATGGTGCGTATGCATCATTGAAACGCCTGAATTACGACACCACCTATGTGGATGTTGTGGCCAACAACAAGATTTATTTAGAAGTTGTTGCAGAAGACGGGAAAACAACCATTCTCTACCGCCTTCTTCCGGCATCAACATCATCGGATGCTTATGTTACATCCTTCGTCTATAATGTTGACCAGGATGCATCGGTTATCCAGCTCATCCCCAGAGGTACCACTGTAGATGCCCTATATAGGAATGTTGTTCCTGCGGTCGATGCAACCATACAGATCGTCGACAAAATCGGCCACGAACGAATGATGGGTACAGTTTATAAGGATGACCAGTTAATCGTTACAGCTCAGGATGGCGTGACCACAAGGACCTACTTCCTGTCGATGCTCGAAGATGTTGGCTACCTTGCTTATGTGGTATCCGATATCTATACCGTGGATCAGTCAGCTATGAATATTTCCGGTGATGTATACGAATCGACTGCTATTAGCGAGTTCATGGCCAATCTGATACCTGCTCCTGGTGCAACCCTCGAGGTACAGGATAAAGACGGTGCCACATACACAGGTAACATGAAGAAGGAAAGCATGCTGCAGGTAACCTCCGGTGACCAGCAGACTGTAGTATTCTACTCTGTGGATGTACTTACTTCAAACCGTGGCGTCTCTAACCAGAAAATCACGCTCTATCCGAACCCCTCGTCCGGTGCCTTCAACATCGCCGGCCTTGAATCCGGAAACCGCGTACAGATCTATAACCTCTCGGGTACACGTCTGCGCGATATTATCGTACATCAGACAACGGCAGAGATCTCTCTCCAGGGTCAGCCGGCCGGTATGTACTTCATTGTTGTCAGCAACAATAAAGACCTTGTCGGACGTTACAAACTGATCCTTAAATAATACTCTCTCAAAAAAGAAAATAAGAGCCTGTATATTCAGGCTCTTATTTTTTCTACTCTTGTCATCCGGTCGGCCGATAGGGTAAATATGCCGTAACCTCCAAGGTCCGCTATCGTTTATTTGCTATCAGCCAGATGACCATCCTCGTAATATCTATTGTAAGCCGAAGTTGAGGAATTCATTGAATCCCTGTTTTTAAAACTCGCGAAGGAAACTGATTGTAAAAATTAATGCATTATTGCCAACGAAAGAAAAATGGACTTGAGACGAATGAAATTGTTGATTGTTGTACTTTTATCCGCATTATTGACCTCGCAGCTAAAAGCACAAATAACTCCAACTGAAGCGGTCGCCCAGATGCAGAAAGGCATTAACCTCGGAAATACCCTGGAACCACCCCATGAAGGTGAATGGGGTAATCCGATGACCCAGGAGTACTACTTTGATATGTATAAAGCCGCCGGTTTTCAGACGGTCAGAATCCCGGTAAGATGGGATGAACATACACAATCATCGCCCCCTTACCATATCGACGACGCCTGGATGAACAGGGTTGAGCAGATTGTTGACTGGGGACTTGCCAGGGGCCTCTTTATTGTGATCAATGCGCATCATGAAGAGTGGATCAAGGCTAACTATGAAAACGCCGGTTACAGGGCCCGCTTTGACAGTATATGGTCACAAATCGCGGTCAGATTCAGGAACAAATCAGAGAAACTTCTGTTTGAAATCATTAATGAACCCTACGGTCTGACAAAAGAGCAAAATGATGATCTGCACGAGAGAATCCTATCCATCATCAGGATGACAAATCCAAGCCGTCTGGTTATCTTCCAGGGCCATAACTGGGGAGGATCTGATGAACTTATCACGGCAGCCATTCCCGATGACAATTATGTGCTCGGATCATTTCATTCCTATGATCCCTATCTTTTCGGCCTGGAGGGTGAAGGGACCTGGGGAACTTCCGGTGACTATGCCGTACTTAGAAATAAGTTCATAGCTGTAAAAAACTGGTCCGATGCTACTAATATTCCGGTTTTCCTTGGAGAATTCGGTTCATTGAATTCCTGCGATTATAATTCCAGAATGCGGCATTACCGGGCCTATGTGGAATATTCTCAATTCTATGGCTTCGTAAGCTGTGCCTGGGACGACGGCGGTGATTTCAGGATTATGGATAGGTCAGAACACAAGTGGAATGAAGTAAAAGATATCCTCATTCACACCACAAGCAGCTCTCCGGCAATTAAATCTATCGATGTATTCGAGGATACGATCGCCCACGTCAACTGGTCGGACCCTGTTGCTGATTATGACAGCATCATAATACAGCGAAGACTTGATAACACGAACTGGGCAAATTATGCCTTTCTTGAAGGCAATGCCACCGATTTTTACGACGAAAATGTCCTGCCCAACATCTTCTATTATTACAGGGTCATCGGTCATTATACAGAAAATAATGACCTGTATGCACAGCCTGTAAGGCTGAAGGTACCTACATATATCCCAAAAGTAAGGCAGTATTTCAATGGATTTCCTGCAGCCGTTCCTGGTATTGTAGAGGCAGAGGATTTTGATATAGGCGGGGAAGGATTTACGTATCATGACGCTGATCCCACAAATATACCCGCTGCATACCGTCCTGATGAGGGTGTCGATATCTATGATATCAACGGTACGGGTTTCCAGATTGGATATGCTTATGCCGGTGAATGGTACGAATATTCGGTGAACGTTGAAGAACAGGGCGTATATACTATTAACACCATTATCGCTGCACTTCAGGACGGAGGAAGCTTTAAAATTAAGATCGGTGAATCGGAATCCGCCGTCACGCAGGTTACGAATACGGGAAACTGGTTTGAATCCAAAGCAATTCCGGTAACGATGAACCTTGATGCAGGTGAACAGATCATGCACTTTTCGATAGTTTCAGAGCCACAGTTTCATATCGATAAGTTCACTTTTGAACTTAATCAATCAAAGGACACCTCCAATATTTCAGTTCCGGTTAAGTTGGCACCCAAACTTTTCACCTATCAGGATGAAAACGGTTCACTGGTCATTCAGCTCAAAAACGGCCCTGCACTTAGACAGGTTGAAATCTATACAATCAGCGGGAGAAAGGTATGCCAGTCAAATGGGCCGGGAAGCAGAATACTGGTCCCGGCTTCATCCCTGCCTCCCGGAATTTTCGTTATCAGGGCCAGTACCGGTAATAAAATTTATACAACAAAAATCGCTGTGACGAAAAAGGAATGATCTCTGACAGCCTGATTTCGCCCGGGCACGATATTATTACGGGAAGTTAAAAGACTGGTTGGATGGCAATGAATGGTGAAGTCCGCCGAATCAAACTTCATCCGTGATAAAATCCTGAAGCCGGGTTGCAATGACTTCTCTTATTACCTTTGAAAGGAACCAATAAATTGTTCTATTAAAACTCACCATCATGAAAAGCCTGATGAAATCACTTACATTCGCACTCCTCCTGACAGGAGTTCTGTTTACAGCAAATGCCCAGCCTGTGAAGGAATTCGGAAACCTTAGTGTTCAGGGGACTCAACTGGTCGGTCAGAATGGAAAACCGGTAATGCTTCGTGGTGTCAGTTTTGGCTGGCACAACTGGTGGCCCAGGTTCTACAATGAGGAAATGGTAAAATGGTTGTATACCGACTGGAATTGCAATGTGGTCCGTGCAGCGATGGGCGTGGAACCGGAAAAAGGCTACCTGCAGGATCCGGATTGGTCACAGGAAAAAGTTGAGGCTGTGATTAAAGGTGCCATTGATAATGGCATTTATGTGATCATTGACTGGCACAGTCACGGTATACAGACCAAAGCAGCAAAGAAGTTCTTTGCTGATATGGCCAAAAAATACGGGCAGTATCCAAACATCATTTATGAAATATTTAATGAACCCGTCCGGGACTCCTGGGCTGATATCAAAGTATATTCCGTGGAGGTAATCAATACGATCCGTGAAATCGATCCCGACAACATCATCCTTGTCGGTTCCCCTCACTGGGACCAGGATATCCACCTGGCCGCCGATGACCCCATCACCGGATTCAACAATCTGATGTATACCCTGCATTTCTATGCTGCCACTCATGGTCAGTTTCTTCGTGACAGAGGCGAATATGCTTTGAAAAAAGGCATTCCTGTTTTCGTGTCTGAATCAGCCGGTATGGAAGCCAGCGGTGACGGTCCCATGAATTATGAAGCATGGCAGACCTGGATCGACTGGATGGAATCCAACAAGATAAGCTGGATCACCTGGTCCATCGCCGATAAAAACGAAACCTGTTCGATGGTCAAACCCTCTGCAAATTCTAACGGAGGATGGAAGGATTCTGATATGAAGGAATCGGGGCTCAGGACAAGGGCGTATTTACAGAAGCTAAACTAACAATTATAGAATACATCGTTCAACCTGCTTCATGTATCTGTATTCTTGTCAGTTATGAGCAAAATATTCATTGTCATTTATTGAAATTTGAAGTTTGAATCTTAGTATAGTTCCAGCCATTTTTCAATTCTTTCAATTTCAATTTTGTCATGATGCACAGTCTTAAAATTCGCCTCACTATCAAACAAGCTGATTACCTGATCCCGGTTTAAATTTGTCGGCTTTATAGAAATAAAGGTCAAATAACTGCTCCATGAATATTCAACGGGATGGTTACAAAATCCGTGATGGACGGGGTTTTTATGGATGTATAGAATTACTTGTTTCAGGTATTCTTTCGAGTCGATCAGTTTTCGTTTAAAAGTGCGTTCGAACAATGCACCGCGTAAACCAAAGCGTTTGTTAAATGCTTTGGTATATGCATTGAATAAATTGGAAAAATATTGATGTGGCGATTTTCGTAAACCTGACAGGTTTTTCAAACCTGTCAGGTTTACGTTCTCTTCCATCGTCGTGGTGCCGATCCTCACGAGAAAATGAAAATGGTTCGGCATCAGTACCCAGGCAAAAGTGTCGGCTATCGGTGAAATGTGTTTGTCGTACAAACGGAGAAAATATTCATAATTGTCCGTCTCGCGGAACAAATTTTGTCCTCCCACACCATGATTATAAATGTGGTAAAAGTGGCCGGGTTGTAATGGTTCGAAATGCTGCATGGACAGTGTATTGTTGAATTTTTACAGAATTAATTGCCTATGTTTTATGATTCAGAATGGTCAATATCCCTCCAATGCAGGCATGTAATTTTTGTTGAAAATCATCTGCATTAAAACATTTTCGGCGTTCGACATCGAATTCGAGATGAATGGATGATTGAAAATACGCGTTGGCTATGATGAATCATTTTTTAGGATTTAATTTAGGTGAATGATTCTTGTATGTCTTAATGTGGAAAATCCGGAAATCTCGCAGGTTGGTGTCCAAAATTTTATGATTATTTTGAATTACCGCTGATCAGATTAATTTTGTCGCGCACCCTAAGGGGCTAAGGGGATCAATGGCAATAATTGCTCTATCGCTCTTTGACCTTTCTGGGGCCGGGAATTTGCAAATGATAAACAACCCTGATTTTAATCCCACAAAATACATTCACGATTCAATCTCAATATCGCATTGAACACCACACGGTTTATCATCGCAGGTCAATAACATCACCATAAATCCCTGCATCGCATCGAACCCCACAATCCCGCCTCCGTAGGTGGCAAAGAGCGATTGAATCTAAACCAGCCGGATTCTGGATTTTTTGTCTTTTATATCTCCTTTTCATCTAAGTTTTAATATATTCGTATATCATAAATCTTCAGCATAAAATGAAATATTTGAAACGAATTACCCATTATCCGGAGATTGCCGCAAAAGGCGCTTCCGGATCTGCCACCCTGGCGGCAATCGCTGTATTCATGTTCCTCAGTTCCGTCTCCTGCACCCAGTCATCCCGAAATGGGGAAAAGGAAAGCGAGGCCGGTATTCAGCCCATACTCCTGGAGAACTACCGCCCCCACTCTATTTACAACATCCCTGTCACATCCGTCAACAAGGCAAAGTATGCGATCATCGACATGCATTCTCACGACTATGCCGAAAGCCTTGATAACATCGCCGAATGGGCGAAAACCATGGACAATGTTGGTATCGAAAAAACCATTATCCTGACCATTGCACACGGGGCAAAATTCGACTCACTGGTAAATGTTTATTCAAAATACGGCTCCAAATTTGAAATGTGGTGCGGCATCGATTATACAGCGTATAAAGATCCGGACTTTGCTCAGAAAGCCATTGCCGAACTGGTCCGCTGCCATGAAATGGGTGCGAAAGGGGTTGGTGAACTGGGTGACAAGGGAAAAGGGCTGTATTACTCCAGGCCACCAGCCTTCGGAATGCATCCCGATGATCCAAGAATGGATCCTGTATTCGAAAAATGTGGCGAACTGGGTATGCCGGTAAACATTCATGTGGCCGATCCGATATGGATGTATGAACCCATGGACTCAACCAATGACGGCATGATGAACGCCATTAAATGGAGACTCGACAATCAACCCGGAATCGCCGGTCATCAGGAAATGATCGATATCCTTGCACGCACCGTCGCGAAGCATCCGAACACAACGTTCGTGGCCTGTCATGTGGCCAACTGCTGCTATGACCTTGAAAAAGCTGGCAGCCTGCTCGACAGCTATCCCAACTTGTATATGGATATCAGTGCCCGTTTTGCCGAACTATGTGCAACACCGCGGGCTGCGCGCCGGTTTTTTGTGAAATACCAGGACAGGTTGCTCTATGGTACTGATTTGGGAAGAGATGAGGATATGTACCAGCTGACATTCAGACTACTGGAGACTGAAGATGAGCATATCTACGCTCCACGATTTGAATACCACTGGTCGCTGTCGGCTTTGGATCTGCCCGATACCATACTGGAAAAAATATACAGGTTGAACGCTCTGAAGGTCCTTAAATAAGCAATCTAACAAGGTTTCCGAAACCCCTGTGTTACAGATTTTCAGCAAGCCAGTCACCGACTTCTGAAGTTTTATACGCCTTCCCTTCAGCAATATCTTCGGTGACAATGCCCTGCTGCATAGATTTGTCAACCGCGGAACGTATAGCTTCAGCCTCGTCGCTAAGGTTTAAAGCCAGTTCCAGTAACATTGCGGCAGAGAGGATGGTTGCGACCGGGTTTGCAATGTTTTTCCCTGCAGCCTGTGGATATGAGCCATGTATGGGCTCGAAAACCGAAGTATGTATCCCAACCGACGCAGAGGGCAGCAAACCGAGCGAACCGGTGATCACACTGGCCTCATCAGACAGTATGTCGCCAAACATGTTCTCAGTGACCATGACATCGAACTTCTTCGGCCATTGGATAATTTGCATGGCTGCATTATCAACAAACATAAAATCGACGGTGATATCCTTGTAATCAGGGATCATGTCCTGCACGGTTTCACGCCAGAGCCTCGAGCTTGCCAAAACATTGGCTTTATCCACAACAGTAAGCCGTTTGTTTCGTTTGGCTGCATATTCGAAACCAAGTTTCGTGATCCGCTGTATCTCATCCCGCGTATATATTAACGTGTCGAAGGCCGTATTCTGATCTTCCGACCTTCCCCTGGGTTCTCCAAAGTAAATTCCACCGGTGAGTTCCCTTATCACCACAAAATCAGCACCCTCCACCAGGTCGCGACGCAGCGGTGACTTATGAAGCAGGGATTTGAAGGTGGTTACGGGCCGGATATTTGCATAGAGGCCCAATTTTTTTCTCATGGCAAGTAAACCCTGCTCAGGACGTACTTTTGCCTTAGGATCATTGTCGTATTTCGGATCCCCGATTGCGCCGAAGAGCACGGCATCGGAATCCATACATAGGCTGTATGTCTCATCAGGAAAGGGATTACCGGTGGCATCAATGGCCGATGCACCTACCGGAGCCTCTGTAAATGTAAAGGTGTGACCGAATTTGTTGCTTACGGCTTTGAGTACCTTAACAGCTTGTTCAACAATCTCCGGACCAATGCCGTCGCCCGGTAATACAGCGATTTTTGCCTTCATTAAAAAATATATTTTATGTTGATTTTTATTGAGTTCTGCGGTGTTCCAAACGATGGTTTCTTTTGTGCGGAAAGGGCAGTATTCTGCCGTTCTCTTCTATCCTCTGGAGTTTCCGCATGCTGCAATATTACAACAAATATTTAACTTCCGGATTTTCTGTCAACGCTCTCAGTCTGAGGTATGGACGGTTTTTCGCTTTCTGCGTCGAGAGCTTCGATGATATTCAGCATCCGCAGTGTTCCCTTTATGGCAGCAACGGTCTGGTCGGAATCTAACCCCCTGGTTTTTAATGTTTTGCCATTATAATCCCAGGTAATCATACATTCCACCAATGCATCGGTTTTTCCACCGGGAGGAATAGTCACGATGTAATCCTTCAGAACAGGTCTGCTTTTATCCAGTCGTGCATAGATCCGCCACAGGGCTTTCATAAAAGCATCATACTGTCCGTCACCGGAAGCAGTTTCTTCGTAAACATTTGAATCGATCTCAATGCTGAGAGTGGCCATTGACCTAAGCCCGGCAGCCACAGAGAGAGAATAATTCCTGATCTTTATCTTACTGTCGATACGCTCACTTTTGAGTACGTCGGAGATAATATAGGGTAAATCCTCCTTGGTAACGGTCTCCTTTTTATCACCGAGCTCAATCACGCGTTCCGCTACCATTTTCATCTCATTCCTGTCGAGCTTGATGCCAAGGCCTTCCAGGTTTTTCATGATGCTTGCCTTGCCCGACATTTTTCCAAGTGCATACTGCCGTGTCCTTCCAAAACGTTCTGGAAGCAGGTCGTTATAATATAAGTTATCTTTCTGGTCTCCGTCGGCATGAATACCACTGGTCTGGGTAAATACATTTTCGCCGATCAGGGGTTTGTTCGCCGGTATCCTGACGCCTGAGAAAGATTCGATAAGTTTGCTTACGAGGTATAATTTTTCTTCGTTGACGGAAAGATCGTGTTTCAGGTGGTCCTTAACGATGCCGATCACGCTCGACAAAGGAACGTTTCCGGCTCTTTCTCCAAGTCCGTTCAGAGTCGTATGTATCCCTGATATCCCCGCTTTGATGGCTGAATACACGTTTGCAGTAGCCAGATCATAGTCGTTATGGGCATGGAAGTCAAAGTTCAGCCAGGGGTACCGCTGCCGCATATCAAGGCACATATCGTATGTTTCCTGATGATTAAGAATCCCAAGAGTATCGGGAAGCATGAACCGGTCAATATTTTCATCCTTCAGGCTGTCAAGGATATGGTAGACATACGAAGGCGAATTCCTCATACCATTCGACCAGTCTTCAAAGTAAATATTGACCCTGATACCCATGATATTTGCATTCTTCACAACTTCTCTAATATCCTGGATATGCTGATCAGGTGTTTTACGAAGCTGCTGTTCGCAATGCTTCAATGATCCCTTTGTGAGAAGATTAATTACCTTCCCTCCGGCACTGGCAATCCATTCGAGTGAAACAGTTCCGTCCACAAAACCCAGCACTTCGACCCTGTCAAGGAATCCATATTCGCGTGCCCAGTCGAAAATCATCTGTGCACCTCTGAACTCGCCCTCGGAAACCCGGGCTGATGCCACTTCGATGCGGTCAATATTAAGATCTTCAAGCAATAGCTTGGCGATTTTTAGTTTTTCTTTTGCTGTAAATGACACGCCCGAGGTTTGTTCCCCGTCACGCAGTGTCGTATCCATTATCATTATCTTCATCACTTCTGGATTTTGAAAGTTTCCTGCCAAATATTTTAACATCGATGCTCGCTTACCTACTTGTGCTTGTGATCGATATACTTTTATGCTGGCAGGAATAAAAGTTCAGTAATCTGGTAGATCAGACTCTGTTCTTCTCAAATGCTTCAATTTTTTCTTTAATGCTTAAGAGGTAATCAATATCATCGTAACCGTTTAGGAGGCATTCTTTTTTGTAGGGATTTATCTCGAAGGCTTCTTTTTCACCCGTGGCAAGTAAGACGATTTCCTGATTTACCAGGTCAACCTTGAATTTCGTCTTCGGATCTTTTTCGATGGCATTGAAGATCCTTTGCAGAAATGCTTCGGAGACCTGAACCGGCAGTACACCGTTATTCAGAGCATTGTTTTTGAAAATATCGGCGAAAAAGCTGGAGACCACCACCCTAAATCCATAGTCATGGACAGCCCAGGCTGCATGTTCACGGCTCGACCCACTTCCGAAATTCTTTCCGGCAATAAGGATCTCACCACTGTATGTATCATCATTCAGGACGAAATCAGGTTTGGGCTGGTTGTTTTTATCATAGCGCCAGTCCCTGAAAAGATTTTCACCAAAGCCTTCCCTGGTGGTGGCTTTAAGAAACCGGGCAGGGATGATCTGATCGGTGTCAACATTTTCAATTGGCAGTGGTACGGCCGTGGATATTATCGGCTACAAATTTATCTGAAGGCATTCTGTTTGGATTTAAAATTAACAATTAAAGCAATGTTGCCGGATCGACGATTTTACCGGTCACAGCAACAGCGGCTGCAGTGAGCGGACTGGCCAGCATGGATCTTGCTCCCGGTCCCTGGCGTCCTTCAAAATTCCTGTTCGAAGTGGTAACTGCCAGCTTACCTTCCGGGATCTTATCATCGTTCATGGCCAGGCATGCTGAACATCCTGGCTGACGCAGCTTAAATCCGGCCTCTTCCAGAATTTGTGTGATCCCTTCTTCATTGGCTTCCTTTTCGACCTGCTTTGATCCGGGGACAATCCATGCCGTGATATTATCTGCTTTTTTCCTCCCTTTCACAAAGGCTGCAACTTCCCTCAGGTCCTCAATTCTTCCATTTGTACATGAACCAACAAACACATAATCGACATGTTTTACCTGAAACAATTTTTCGCCAGGTTCAAAGCCCATATATTTCAAGGATTTCTGAATGATGGCAGATTGGCAGGATCAATATCTACTCTCCGACGGAATTGTGTCGCTGATCCTGACACCCATGCCGGGATTTGTGCCATATGTAATCATTGGACTTATGTCGGCTGCATCGAAATGCAGTTCCTTGTCGAATACGCGTCATCATCAGTTTTCAGGGTATCCCATCTGGCCATAGCCTTGGCAAATCCTTCCGCCTTTCGGGGCAAATTTCCGCCCTTTGATATATGCATATGTGGTTTGATCAGGTGCAATAATTCCTCCCCTGTGCACCGCATTCAATACTCATATTGCAAACTGGTCATCCTGCCTTCCATCGAAAGACTCGCGGATGACGATCCGGCATATTCAATAAAATATCCTGTTCCGCCGCTTGCTGTGATTTTTGAAATGATGTAAAGGATCACATCCTTGGCCGTACTCCTTTTGAAAGGTCTCCATCCACATTGATGCGCATCCGTTTGGGTTTTGGCTGAAGGATACATTGAGTGGCAAGTACCATTTCCACTTCACTTGTGCCGATACCAAAAGCTACACTGCCAAATGCACCATGCGTTGAAGTATGGCTGTCGCCGCAAACGATGGTCATCCCTGGCTGTGTAATACCCAGTTCGGGCCCGATCACATGCACGATACCCTGGAAGGGATGATTCAGTCCGTAAAGCGTAATACCATGTTTTTCACAATTTTCGGTCAGCTTATTGACCTGGAAACCTGGAAAGTTCATCCCTGATGGGCAGATGCTGATCCATCGTGGGAACATTATGGTCCGGATGTGGCAATGGTTTTATCCGGACGGAAAACACGGAATCCCCCGTTGATCAATCCCGGCAAATGCCTGTGGACTCGTTACTTCATGGATAAGATGCCTGTCGATATAAAGCACACTAGGCCCGCCTTTGATCTCATCGACCACATGGGCATCCCAAACCTTGTCAAATAATGTTTTTCCTGCCAATGTTTTATCTTTTAAATTCTACAAAATTACAATCCTGTCTGAAACACTACTGTTGTAGTTATTTCATTTTCGGGAAGAAACCGTGAGTTCTGATACAACCCCAGGCCTTCGCACTATAAAATTCATATGCGGAGCAGACAAGGCTGCAGAGGTACCCTCTACGTCCTTGTATCCTCCGCATGAGGCGTCACGTTTTGAGTGTATCGGTTTAAACATCTTCCGCGTCATTTTGTTTCTGTCTGCCTGTCTCTGCTTCCGCCTGCTGCCATTCTACGCGAAAAACCGATCTGCAAAGTTAAGAAACTTATTAAACATAATAAACCAATTCACGGATTCAATATTTTAATTTAACACATTTTTATCCCAAAAACGATCAATTTTATCATCTTACCGGTTCATATCTTTATAATATCTCAACATCAAACAGACTGCTTCCGGCAGCAAATTCAGGAGCAAACGGAAAAAAATAGGCTTATCTTAACGAATTCGTTACTTTTGATCACAGCTGTGCGGAACCAAAAAAATCTGAAAATGATGCTTTTTTTCAAAAAAAGTCGTAATAACCAGTACTTTAAGTTAAAGTACCTTTTTAAAATGCCTTTGTTGAGTCTTTTCGTCGCCTCAACGATTTTTATCGCCGTTTCATGTAAAAGCCGACCGGAGATCACAACGGCCGGGGGCGAAATCCCGGATCTTTCCGATCCATCCGGAAATCCACCAACAGCACAGGCAGAAGATGTTAAGTCAATGCAATTGAGGGATGCCGCATTTGAAGGTCAAACGGAAGGGGTTAAACAATTGCTGAAAGAAAACATTACTGTGGATGCCAGGGATGAAGATGGGCGTACAGCCCTGATGCTGGCTTCCTACAATGGTCACAGCGATATTGCGGCACTGCTTCTCAATGTCGGAAGTGAAGTCGATCTTGCCGACGGCATGGGCAGGACAGCACTGATGTATGCATCGACAGGCGCATTTTCTGAAACTGTACGATTATTGCTCGATCATCATGCCGATCCCAACCTGACGGACAGCGGCGACCATTTTACCGCGCTGATGTATGCCGCCGCCGAAGGCCAGACCGGGGTGGTACGGATACTCCTCGAACATCACGCCGACCCTTCCATGAAGGATGTGGACGGGGACCAGGCTTTGAATTTTGCCCTCAAAAACGAACATTCTGAAGTGGCAGAACTTCTAAAGAACTGGAAATAAACTTTTCCATAAAGTAGCTTCAATTTGTCGGACGGTCTTCATAGCCCGGTTCCGGAATTCCCGGAGATGTAATAAACCTTTACGCCTGTGTCAGGCATGTTCTATTTCATGTGAAGGAGGCAGGCAGTATAAATAGAGCAAATCTTGTCAACTACCTCACACAAATCAATCGATAAGGTTCCCGTCAGCATCAATATGACGGATCAGATATCCGATCTTTTTAAGCGGTTCTTCAATCATATCCCGGTCGCCTACAAGAACCCAAACCATACTGGCAGGCTTAATCACCAAAGGTGTTATATTTTTTACTTCCAAGGTAGTAATCCCCTTCAGTTGTGAAGCATAGTCCTGGAAATAGGTATCGGCCAGGTGAAAATGAACTATTTCATTTATCGCCTGCGACAGCGAATTCATGGTTTCATATTTGCCGGGAATCTGCAAAAGTTTGTTTTCACGGTTTCGCGATACCTCATCCTCTGTGGCAGGTGACCCATCGACAAATTCCATTAGTTCCCTGCGGATCTCAAGGACAGTCTCCATGGTCTTATCCGACTGAACCGAGGTATGAACCATGAAAGGACGAGGTCCGGCAGCATCCATTATGAATGACGCGGCGCCATAAGTCCAGTGTTTGTCCTCTCTGATATTCATATTGATCCTTGAGGTAAATTCACCTCCGATAATACTGTTCATCATAACCAGTGCGGCTTCATCAAGTTTCCCGTACGGTAAAGTCAGGTTACCCGCGATTACCAGCGACTGGATTGAGCCAGGTCTGTTCATCAGGTAAATGACAGGTTCGGCAGGCGGATTTACAACAGCAATATTCTTTTCAGGCACCGGACCAGCTTTCCAGTTGGTAAATTTCAATTCCAGTTTTGGCATAAGCTCTTCCATGGTAATATCGCCGACCACAACCATCGTGGCGTTATTAGGTTTAAACCAGGTATCGTGGAAGCCGACCAGTTGATCACGTGATATGGTCATGACGCCGGCTTCATATCCCAAACCAGATAATGGATTCCCATAGGGATGGCCGGCACCGTAAAGAAACTTCGGAAGTACCCTGTATCCGGTTCCGTTGGGTTGAGATTTTTCACGGCCGATGGCTACCAGTTGCTCATTTCTGAGCCGTAAAAGTTCAGATTCCGGGAAGGTAGGCGCAAGAATAATCTCTGCGAAGAGATCAAGTGAATCGTCGAGGTTTTGTTTCAGGGTATTCATAGAAACATAGGACTGGTCAAGATTTGAACCTGTGCTTAGTCTCGTCCCGAGGGTATCCAGATCCTGGCTGATCTGAAGTGCATTTCTTGTTGATGTGCCTTCATCAATCATACTCATCGCCAGTCGTGCTGTCCCCGCCACACCAAACTGGTCCGAAGCATAACCGGCACTGCAAGTAAGGATCATGTTTACAGCCGGTATCGTGGCGCGGTGTGTGAGGATGATCTGCAAACCATTCGCAAGAGAGGCCCTTTCAAAGTCCGGGAAGGAAAGGCCTGAAGCTTTCCCGGAATCAGGCATCCTTGTCCGGTCAGCATCGGCTGTAATTGTCTTCAGCTCAGGGTAGGCTTGAACCGTAAGCGCATATAGTCCGTCAGTCAGCCACTGTCCGGCTTCGGATTTCAATGATGCAGCATCTGCCGTTGCCAGGTGGTTGAGATATATTTTATAGTACTCCGGATCATTAAAAAACGTTTGTGACATGGCCAGGATATCGGATTTGCCTCCAAAACCACCAACACGTTCAAGTCCACGGATAAAAGAAGCATATTGCTTCGTCTTAGTACGTTCAACCTCCTCCGGCGTGGGTCCGTCCTGTATAAACCTGCTGAGTTCCTCATCGATAGCCGCTTCGACGACCGAGATGTCCGTACCCGGCCTGGCGTCGGCTACTATAGTGAAAAGACTTCCAATCTCCCGACTGTCGACAAATGCATATACAGTGGAAGATATCTGATCGTCATAAACCAGTCGCTTGTACAACCTTGAATTTTTACCGGATGAAAGAATCTTTGCCACCAGTTCCAGGTTGTTGCATTCAGGAGAACCATCTTTTGGAACGTTCCATACCTTATAAACTCTGTCCTGTGGCACCCTGTCCTGAAGGGTCTGACGTATGATCCCCGACCTTTTAGAGATATAGTTTTCCATCTTAGCAACAGGCGGACCGGCGGGTAAACCGCCGAAATATTTCTTCACCTTTTCCAGCGCTTCACTCGTCTGAACTTTGCCGGCAATAGCCAGAACCGCATTATTGGGACCATAATACGATTTAAACCAGGCTCTAACATCCTCCAGGGATGCCGCTGTAAGATCTTCCATCGATCCGATAACCGTCCAGGAATAAGGATGGCCTGCAGGAAATACGGCCTTAGTGATGTACTCATCAACCATTCCGTAGGGTTCATTCTCATACTGGCGTTTTTCATTCTGTACCACACCACGCTGTTCATCCAATTTTTCCTGACTGATCGCGTTCGCCATATAGCCCATACGGTCGCTCTCCAGCCACAGCACCTTCTCAAACTCAGAAACCGGTACCGTCTCAAAATAATTTGTCCTGTCATTGCTGGTGGTACCATTGAGATCAGTGGCACCGATCCGGTCAAGGGCTTTGAAATAATCATCGTCAAAATGTTCACTTCCATTGAACATCAGATGTTCAAAAAGATGAGCAAAGCCGGTACGGCCGGGAACTTCATTTTTTGAGCCCACGTGATACCATATATTTACAGCAACCACGGGAGCTTTGTGATCTTCATGAATAAGTACCGTAAGGCCGTTGTCGAGTACAAATTTTTTATACGGAATGTCAATCCCTTCAAACGAAGACTTTTGTGTTGTCTTATTTTTCTGTAAGAAACCTGCCATAATGAGTACAAAAATTAGAATAGTTCTTTACGTACGTGAAGAAAAAAATTTGGGGTCAAGGTCAGTGTGAGAGGCCTAAAAACTCAATCCGGATTTCCGGAGATAGAAGGCTTCGGCATAGATTACTGATGATTCCATCCCTCTTATTCTTGGCAATGCTTTAAAAGTTTCTCTGTCAAACCAGTGCTTTCCCGTTTGTGTAGGAAAAGCGCTGAACAGATATTTAATCTTTTCTTCGAGCATACTTTCATCCAGCTCAACAAATATGTTAGGTATGCCCAGGTCGCCGTCCCACTTTGGTATTTCATATTCAAGGATCAGGTGATTCCTGAAAGTATTCCATGTGAGATCGCTGATCAGGCGATGATCCTGATGTCTGTCGTCCCTGTAATGGGTAAAAATCAGATCAGGATCAGGAGAATTTTTAAGTTCTTCAAACTTCTCTTTCACCTCCGAGGCATGAAAAGGCATGAATCCGTCACGGAATGAATGGATGACGGTATTACTGCCTTCTATCCCTTCCAGATACAGGTTTGCTGATTTGCCAGCTTCCAGCTTACGGATCTCTGTAGAAGAAAATACAACCCAGGTCACATTCCCGAGTCTGCCCGACCTTTTCAGGCTGATAAGTGTCCCTCCGCATCCGATTTCAATATCATCACAGTGAGCACCCAGACAAAGAACATTGATCTTGCCCGGTTTTAGAGTGAGGCCGGTCATCCGTTAGAAATTTTCATTTTTCCAAACTTCCCAGAAGGGGGTTCCTTTACTGTATAGTTCATCAAGATTCTGTTTTTCTTTAAAGGTATCCATACTGGCCCATAATCCATCAAACGGATACGACATCAGCTTCTTATCTGCGATCAGCCGGCTAAAGGGCTCATTGACCAATTCTTCCCCTTCGTGAATATAGTTGAAAAATTCTGACCGGAAAATAAAATACCCGGCATTGATGTATAATCCACTTTCGCCGATATGGTTTATACTTTTAACGATACCCTTTTCACTCAGTCTCACCACATGAAAACTCTGAGTGGGCTGGTAAACCATGAACGAAGCGAGCATTTCAGGCTCCTTCCTGAAATCTTCAATCATGCTGTTTATATCCAGGTTAGTGAGTCCGTCACTGTAATTGGCCAGGAACATCTCTTCATTCTTCAGAAATTCCTTTACACGAAGTAAGCGTTGTCCGATATTGGATGAAACACCTGTATCAACAAAGGTGATCTCCCAATCTTCGATATCGGAGTGCAGCAGTTTTATTTTTCGTCCGCCTTTTTGAAGTACAAAATCATTGGAGATGTATTCATGATAGTTTACAAAATAATCTTTTATAACATCGGCTTTATAGCCAAGACAAAGGATAAACTGTTTATGGCCGAAGTGGGCGTAATACTTCATAATATTCCATAAAACTGGGCGGTAACCAATAGGTACCATAGGTTTGGGTACGGCATCCGAGTATTCCCTGAGCCGCATGCCCATTCCTCCGCAAAAAAGGACGACTTTCATATTGGAATAACTTAAAAGGTCAGAAGATAGTTAACTCCGGGATGGGTACTACGAACAAACCTCCCCAATCCCTGATATATAATAATTGTTCACTTATTTCTTCCTTGAGGTTCCAGGGAAGAATAAATACATAATCAGGCCTGGTCTCTTTAATCCGGTCAGGATGCAAAATTGGGATGAGCGTCCCCGGTAAATATTCATTTTGTTTTACCGGATTTCTGTCAACAGTATAGTCAATGAAATCTGTCCTGATGCCGCAGTAATTCAGCAGGGTATTGCCTTTCCCGGGAGCGCCGTAACCGGCGATGGTTTTCTTCTCTCGTTTTACATGAATTACAAAATCAAGAATTTTCCGTTTTGTTTCTTTCACTCTTTCTTCAAAGCCCGTATAGTAATTAAGATCTCTGAAGCCCAGCGCCTGTTCCCGTTCAATGAGTTCTTTTACACGATCTGTGACAGTTTTGGATTTATCTTCGCTGTGTTTTCCAAATATCCTTAATGAACCGCCGTGTGTCGGCAGCTCCTCAACATCCCAGAGTTCTAAATTGTGTCGGGCAAAAATTTCGCAGGCAGTGGTGAAGGACAGGTAGGAAAAATGCTCATGATAAATAGTATCGAACTGATTACTTTCAATAAGTCTCTGTAAATGCGGAAACTCCATGGTAAGAACACCACCGGGCTTCAGGAAAATTTTAATCCCTTCTACAAAATCGTTGATATCAGGCACATGGGCGAGAACATTATTACCTAAAAGCAAATCAGGCTGCCCGTACTTTTGACGAAGGATCTTCGCCGTTTCTACACCGAAAAACTGAATCTCGGTCGGGACATGTTTTTCTTTGATTGCGTACTTTGCAATGTTTTCTGAAGGCTCGATGCCGATCACCGGTATTTTCTGCTCAATAAAGTACTGAAGCAGATAGCCGTCATTGCTTGCAATTTCAGCCACAAGACTACCCGCATGAAGCCCGAATCTCCGGGTCATCTCATAGGTATATCTTTTTGCATGTTCCAGCCAGCTGTCTGAAAATGAGGAAAAATAAGCATAGTCATGGTAAATTTCCTGTGGCGAGACAAGCTCGGGGACCTGGACAAGAAAACATTTATCGCAAATGTAAACATGCAGAGGGTAGTGGGGTTCCATTTTACCAAGTTCCATGTGTTTGACGTAGCTTTCACATAAAGGCTGCATCCCAAGATCGATAAATGTATGCCTTAATTCGGTATGACATAATCGACATTCCAGTTTAGAATCGTTTTTGGTTGACATTTGACTTTCGCGCTTAAGTATCAAAAAGGACGCTATGTAAACATTCGGCGTAAACTTCCGTTCATTCGGTGTGTGACTTTCTGCAATGATTCTCAGTTTACCGATGAATGTTATGAAAGTTTTGTGCTTAGGAAACCGTGTATAATTCTGTCATAGAATACGATGGCACAGCTTGTCAATGCAACGTTATAGCTTCCGGATCTTCTCAATGGATACGATGTAACGACGGGATTAAAACCATCGAGGAATAATAAACGTATCCTGAATTACTGGTTCTTATGCCTTCTTTTTATTCTTATCCTTCATCTTCGCCAGGTCCTCTTCAAGAGATTTCAGCCTTTTTTCAAGGTCGCCCTTATCAGAATTTAATCGGATAATCCTTGAATTCAGTTCCCCAATCTCCTTTTCAAGTGCGTTTATTTTTCTTGTATACACAGACTTGTAATAAAAATAGGTCGTCAGATAGCCAATGAGACCTGCACCCAGCAACATGATGATGATCGTCAGTGCTGCAGTGGTTCTTGTCTGTACCAAAAGCATGATTGCTCCCATGATTTTTTATTGTTTTAGTGATACTTCAGCTCTTCTGTTGCTTGTCCTTCCCTGGATGGTCGAATTATCGCCTACCGGACTGTCTTCACCCATGGAGGCAACCTTTATCCTTCCGTCTGGGATGCCCATACTGGTGAAATAATCACGGACTGCATCGGCTCTGCGTTCCCCCAGGGCCAGATTGTAATTGCGTGAACCGGTGGCGTCAGTATGCCCTGAAATGTAAATCAGGGCGTCCGGATTCTTCTCTGCCCAGGTTATAAATGACAGACAGCCGTTGTCAATGCCGGGATCATGCGTAAATGACCATTGGTCAGTGTCAAAGTGAATAACCAGGGTTTCGGGTACGGGTACTGCAAGCCCGGCGGCAGTGTCACTGGTAATAGCTTCCTCATTACCCTGTGGAGCGGGAACTTCTGTGGCTTCCGCAATGATCTCATCTGAACATAACCCCTTTATCCCGCAAACATAATACCAGCCAGACAGGGCTGTCCAGATTACAAAGACAAAAATCCCGGAAATAAGAATTTTCATTTTTTGGGTATTTAAAGGTTTAGTTATAGGCTAAGTTATAATATAAATCCGTGAAATCCATCCTTATAGCATGAATTTATACAAATGTTCCAGGAATATTTCAGGGCATTATCAATACGGTAAAAAATATGGGTAACTCGCTGCCTTATTTTCCTTTACCGTTCTCAGCAGTATCTTTAAAATATCAGTAACTTGTTCCGAATTCATACATGGTCGGGTTCATCCAATCCTAAATTCAGTGAAAGCAGGAAATTACATTAGAAAACGGTCTGCTCATGATGCTTGAAGGTCCGGAGAAAGTTGATCAATGGCTGGAAGGTGAAAATGCTTTTCCTGCAAAGGAATATTCAGCTGCTGAATTAAAATTGCCAAATAATTATTTGCTTGAATGAATATTTTCAAAACATCAAGGAGAATGAAAAAGGTTGCCTGAAAATCTCAGGCAACCTTTTTGCTATCAGCTTTAAATGCCGATCATCAACCAACTAACCAACTAACAGACTTGAGTAAGTCTTAAGAAAACAGATGTTAATCCTTGAACAAGGTATAAAATTTGAGAGAATACGATCAACTTCACTTTATATTGTAGAACAGGTTAATCGTATAACCATTAATTTTTTTTGTGAAATATGAATTTCAGTAGGATCTTATTGGAAAATAAGTGTATTTCCGGCCAGGTTTCTTCCCCTCGCCCACCATATTTTATGTCCGGGTGCAGCCATTGGATGAAAAGTCATGTCGAGAGAAAAGTACCTCATAGTATAGCCGGTTCTCCTTTTGGGACTTGCATTAGGCAGGGCCCCATGTATGATTCTGGCATCGTGAAGCGAGCATTGACCTTTTTCCAGCTCAAGCCAAACAGCTTCCTTCTCATTAAAGCTTCCTTTTTTGATTTCCTTACGGAAAGTATTCTTACTAATGTCCTCAACATCTTCATATTCGGAGAAACCATTCCTGTGTGTTCCGGGTATTACTCCCATGCATCCGTTTTCCATGGTAGAATCTTCCAGGGCGAGCCATACGGTGACGATATTGTCAAGGCGGTCAAACTTACCAGCCCAGTATGCACTGTCCTCATGCCATGGAGTCCTTCGTCCGGTATAAGGTTCCTTGGAAATGAAGTGACTTGACCACAATCCGATGTCCGGACCGATGATGCTTTCTACCAGGTCGAGTACCCGCTCATGTAACAGGTAATCAAGCAACCGTTCATCACGGAAATGGGGAGTGTCAAGCTCATCAGACAGTTTCTCTCCTTTGTTGGCAAGATGCTCTTCAAAAAGATTGAACAGTGATTCCAGCTCCGCTGCTCCGAAAAGCTGATGTGGATAAACAAGAAATCCTTTTTCCCGGTAAAGAGCAACCTGTTCAGGTTGAAGACCTGTTGCCGTTGTTTCCATGCTGTTTTTACATAAAAACAAGGGAACAGGGGAAAGGTTTATATTACCTTCCGATCATAACTTTTCTTGTAACAATGCTTTTATTTTCAAGGTTTAGTGTGATAAAATATATCCCTGGCTTCAGCAATGCGGTTTCCAATATAAAGATATTGTCGTCCGGCTTGCTTCTCAATATGACTTTCCCACAAATATCTGCAAACTCCGCAGTTTCAATTTTCAATCTGGATTCCACAAAAATCCTTGCTTTTCCCGGATTAGGATAGATCCTTAAATCTGCTGCCGGGATCGTGATAACATCATTGATATTATCAAGTGTCACAGATATCAAAGGATCGGAGTTTAGGATGCTCACCGTGCCGTTTACTGTCACGAAGTTGTCCATCACAACCTGGTAGGGAAAATCATCCCCTGCCAACTGGCTGTCAAACACTGCCTCACCTTCCTCATTAGTAACGATTGCGGTGCCGTTAAAGGTCACGGTTGCTCCCCCGACGGGATGTGCACCGTCGTCGACAACAAAGGTTACGGTAAAATTAGCTGTGCCTTCAGTAGTCACATCAATGTAGTCGCTCTCAGCCGACATATTCCCTGATGCATCGATGGCCGAAACTGTGACCCGGTAGGTTCTGCCTGACTTCAGCCCATCAACAACATCAAATGTATCGGAGACTTCGCTATACTGAATACCGTCGACAAAAATGGCGTATGCATCGACCACATCATTATCCACTGAAGCCCACCAGTAAAGGTTAAACGAATTTTCAGTCAGATCTGAATATGCTAATTCCATAGGCGTTGTTGGCTTCACCACATCGGGGCGCTGTGCTGTGCCATGTACCCACTCGTAAATTGCCCTGAATTTATGTGCCCCTGTTGCGGGCTGGCCTATATATTCCTTCGAGCCCCATGCACCCCCGGAACTGAATGTCCCAGAATGCAGATAATGTGACATCTCATCCAGGTAATTACTCATACTGTCGAGGTATTGGACATAAAGCTCATACATCACATCTTTACGGTTTCCCTCAGCCGCATTTGTCAGCAGATGTTGTCCGGCTTCATAGGCGATTAGCCGAAAGTCGGGGTCTCCTTTTTTGGTGGCATTATCGAGGATATTTCTGGCCTGTTTTACAGCATTCGTCCTGTCCAGTATAGCACTGATAAGCTGTGCCTTCATATTTGCATCTGAACCGTTCACATTGTTGCCAAAATAGGGTGCCGGTGAAAATGCATCGGGATACAGCCCTTCGGGGTTGTAAGCCACATCGTCATAGATCCTGAGATGATCGGTGATCTGACTTGGGACCACCGCCTGGTAGGCATCGATCTTGACCAATCGTGGAGAATCGTCGCCAAATACATCCTCCATCGCTGTGTACATTTGTAAAGCGGCCCAGGCATGAAATTCTCGTCCTGCAGCGTAGTCGTCTCCAGGGAGACCCAGAGCTGAACCTTCCTGCTTGCAATAGTCTGCCTGGCTGAACCCAAAATTCCATGTTTCGTTTGAATACTCGATGTACACTTTAAGTTCCGGTTTTAAAGGCTCACCGGTTTTTTTCCCTCCTAGGACGATGAAATCAGCCGCTGTCATTTTCGATATATCACTGAAATTGCTCTGATCGAGATCTGCATCAAGCATATCTACACCCGTCTTTAGCAGTATTGCCAGTTTTCTTACATAATGATTACTTCCGCCCTCCATGCCATTACGGCTTACGACCTTATGAGGAATGGTGATCCATAGATCACGGACTTCCCTGTTGCACAGATCAACCATCCACTCATAGGCCATGGGCAACTGGTTCAAATCTGTTTTTTGTCTGCGTTCATTCCATACTGACAGATCTGAATTATTGGTTTCCAGCCAGTCCATAAAACGGTAATGACTATAAAAGGAAACTTCATCGAGAAAACTTTGCTTCCATGGATTCTCACCTGAAACTGTCTGGTATCCTGAAGCGAACGGATCGTTTCCACTTCCTCCCCAGGATATGTTCCAGAAATTTGTGCCGATCAGCATATTACCAGGATCGTCATTGGTGGTGGAAAAGCTTGCAGCGGCATAACCGGCAGATAAATTACTGGCAATATCCTTTGCATAGACCGTAAACTCATGATTACTGTCAGGATCGAGGCCCGGTACCGTGAAAACGGTATCAGCGGGAGTCCCTACAATTTTGCCGTCCATATATACAAGATATCCAGATAATTCATCATTATCCGTTGACCCGTTCCAGGTAATACTTATCTGGTTGTAGCTTCTTCCGGCAAGGCTCATATCCCAAGGATCAGTAGGAGGTGTAAGATCAATTTCCTTTGTTGAAAATAGTTTGGTCTCAGAGTGTGCTGACCGGTTGCCAGTTTTATCCACTGCAACAACATAACAATTGTATCCAGTGGCCGGCTCAAGTCCGGAGATTAGGATGCCAGAATCTGTAGTGCTGTCGACGGCGACATCGTCAAAATACAAAGTATAACGGTCTACTCCACGGTTGTCGGAGGAGGGATCCCAACCGACATTCATCGAGGTTGGTGTGGAAGAATGGAGAATAAGATTTTGCGGTACGGAAGGTGCCTCTGTATCCTGTATTTCTGAAAGAATAAAGGTCATCTGACTCTTTCCGTTCGAAGGAATGTCAGCGGTGTCAAGCAGAAGTTTCCAGTCAGCTTCATCATTTGAGACCCAGACCCGGAAATCATACACCAGTGAATAGCTCGGCTTTGTAATGCGCAGGCTATCCGGATCAATGCCATTTCCATTGCCGAGATCGAGTGTCAGTGAATGTGTGAGCGGAAAATTTATTTCGCCTATCCAGGCATGCGTGTCAGGGTTGCCATCGTAAGGGAGATATGCCTCACTGGGTGCACTGTCTCCGTATGCATGCATTCCATTGCTTGTGGCAGATGTCATTTTTTGCACCGGGTAAACGGTTCCGCTGCTGAACCATTCGAGTTCCTGCCATTTATGATTAGAGCATCTGAGGGTTTCCACCTTCAGATACCGGTAGCTTTGTGCAGAAACGGAAATCCAGCCGAAAGCAAGGATAAAAAGGAGCAGATGTTTTTTAGTCATTTCAGGTAATTATTATCTGGTTGGTAATCAGTTGTTGTTCTCTTACAAAAAGCAGTGTTTGTCAGCTTGGGGGACGTAAAAAGTACATCTTTCCCCGAAGCCCAGGGATACACGTTTCCTCCATGCCAACATGAGCAGCTGTTCGTGACGTAACTTCAAAGATATAATTTCTAATGATAATGCGGCAGGAAAATCAATACATGTACTCACGCATAAATGCGGCCACTTTTTCTTCTGTAGTGCCAGGTGCGGAGAGAGCTTTGATGAAAGCACTTCCAATAATAGCCCCGGAAGCATAACGCCCTGCAGTCTTAAACGTATTTTTGTCTCCTACACCGAATCCGATCAGCCGGGGTGAGGAGAGCGGCATTTCCATGATCCTCCTGAAATAGTCCTCCTGAACCGTTGAAAAACCACCCGTTGATCCAGTGGTGGAATAGGAGGAGACCATATAGATGAAGCCTGTCGTAAGCCTGTCTATCTCCAGGATTCGATCCTCAGGCGTCTGGGGTGTCATAAGGAAGATGTTTTCAATCCGGTGCTCACGAAATAATGCCTGATAATTATCACGGTAATACTCCAGGGGGAGGTCAGGGATGATCACGCCGTCGATCCCTGTCTCACTGCAGCGTTGAATGAATTGTTCCATCCCCATATGGTACACCGGGTTAAAGTATCCCATAAGAAGGAGGGGTATTCTGGTTTTAAGTCTTATGTTTTTCAGCTGCTCAAAGAGAAGGTTCAGTGACATGCCGTTTTTCAGGGCAGTCCTGCTGCTGTTTTGAATGACAGGTCCGTCAGCCACCGGGTCGGAAAATGGTATGCCTATCTCGATCATATCGGCACCCTGGTCCTGGAGAGCACAAATGATCCGGGAGGTATCATCAAGTGCAGGATATCCGGCTGTGATATATACCGAGAGAATATTCTCCTTCTTGCGGGAAAAAAGTTCGTTTATTCTGTTCATAACAAGATCAGCGTTTCAGATTCAACACTTCGACATAGGTGCTCATATCCTTATCACCCCGGCCTGAGATGCATACTACCACAGTGTCCTCCTTTTTGAACGAGATATCATTAAGTGCAGCAAGTGCATGAGCGCTTTCCAGAGCGGGAATAATTCCTTCCTTCCTTGTAAGCAGATAGGCTGCATCAAGTGCCTGTTGATCGGTCACGCTGACATATTCTGCTTTCCCGGCCTTTGACAGGTAGGCATGCATTGGCCCAACGCCCGGGTAGTCAAGGCCTGCTGAAATGGAGTAAGGTTCAGTGACCTGCCCGTCATCGTCCTGCATAAGCAGGGTGCGACTGCCGTGAAGTATCCCTGTTTCACCCACCGCGATAGTAGCTGCGGTCATTCCAGTGGAAATGCCCTCACCGGCAGCTTCAACACCTATAAGTCGGCAGCCGGGTTTATCGATGTAGTGGTAGAAGATACCAGCTGCATTACTGCCGCCACCAACACAGGCAAGAATAATATCCGGGAAATCTCTTCCGGTCTGCTCAGTAAGTTGTCCACAAAGTTCCTCGCTAATCACCGACTGGAACCGGGCAACCATATCGGGGTAAGGATGCGGGCCCACCACAGATCCGATAAGATAATATGTATCCTCAGGGTTCCTGATCCAGTCGCGCATGGCTTCGTTCGTGGCATCCTTCAGTGTTTTATTCCCGCTCAGGGCAGGGATGACTTCTGCACCTAGCATCTCCATACGTTTCACATTGGGTTCCTGCCTTTGCATATCGAGTTCACCCATGTAAACCAGACACTCGAGACCGAGCATAGCACAAACTGTGGCTGTTGCGACTCCATGCTGGCCGGCGCCGGTTTCAGCAATGATCCGTTTTTTTCCCATATGATTTGCAAGGAGGATCTGGCCGATCGTGTTGTTTATTTTGTGGGATCCGGTATGGTTCAGGTCCTCACGCTTTAAAAAGATCCGGGTTCCGAAATGTTCGCTCAAACGGCTGGCAAATGTCAGCGGTGAAGGCCTGCCGGCATAGTTCCTGAGCAGCGATGTGAACTGGTCCTGAAACGCTTTTGATACAATGATATCGTAATATGCCTTTTCGAGTTCATGTACATTATACCTGAGCATTTCCGGGATAAAGCTTCCGCCGAATTCTCCAAAATAACCGTTTTCATCGGCTAGAAAAGTTTTTTTCATTCGCATTCAGTTACATTTTAATTTATTGATAAACGTTCTCAACAGCCCCGTATCTTTTAGTCCGGGACTAACCTCAAACTTGCTGTTCACATCCACCCCTTCGAATGAAGGATGACGGAATGACAGAATCGCTTCGGCATCTTCTGGGCCTATCCCTCCTCCGAGAAAAAACGGGTGGGCCAGGGAGTATGCCTCCAGCAACGTCCAGTCAAACTGTGCACCGCTACCTCCGAAAATTTTAGATGGTGTATCAAAAAGAAAATAACGGGTTACCGCGGTATACGTCTCCATCCTTCGGAAATCGGTATCCTTGTCAACTCTGAATGCTTTGATTACCGGGATACCCATTCCGCTGAGTTCCTCACATACCGTAGGCGACTCATCGCCATGAAGCTGAGCCAGATCGAGATTGTATTTCCGGCATAGGTCGTATACCTCGTGGATGCCGGCATTCACAAAAATACCTGTCTTTTCCACAGTTGCCGGAAGACCTTCAAGATCATCCGGTTCCAGGTGATCAGAAGCAAAGCGGGGCGACATAGGATAAAAGTTAAATCCCAGGAGATCGGCGCCCAACCCTGCCACCACATGAATATTCTGTTTTTCCCGCAGGCCACAAACTTTAATTTTCATAATCCTGTGGATATGTATTTTGTTATTGCGGAGATAAATTCCCCGGCCTTCTTCCCCGGATCATTGCTACGCATAAAGGTCTCGCCAATCAGAAAGGCATCAAAGCCTGAATCCATGAGTTCCTTTATCCTTGCAGGATCGCTTAGCCCGCTCTCCGAAACCTTGAGACAAGTCGGCGGGATGAGCTCTGCGAGTTTAATAGACAAACCGGTATCGACCTCAAATGTTTCGAGGTTGCGGTTATTGACTCCGATGATCGAAACACGCTCCGGACATTTATCCAGTTCCCGCTCGCTATGTATCTCGAACAGAACATCCAGTCCGAGTGAATATGCGAGAAATGACAATTCAGACAATTTATTTCCGTCCAATGCTGCCGCGATAAGCAGAACTGCCGATGCACCCGAGCTCTTGGCTTCAATCAGTTGGTATTCATCGATAATAAAATCTTTCCTGAGCAGGGGGATACCAACGCAACCGGCAGCTTTCTCCAGATCATGGATATTACCACTGAAATAAGGGTCTGTAAGAACGGAAATAGCTGCTGCGCCTGCTCGTTCGTACCCAGGCAATACCACTTCCGGCTCAGCGGTTTCATTGATAAAGCCTTTTGATGGTGACCTTCGTTTAAATTCTGCAATTACAGAAGGTCCCGGCTGTAACAGCGCATTCCTGAATGAAGGCACTGGACGGGAGAACAGCTTGCTCTGTTCGAGCACTTTAATCGTTTTTGATGCTTTGGCCTTTTCAACTTCTCCTTTTTTATCCGCAATGATCTGATCGAGAATATTCATTTTATTTCACTTCTGTGAGGGTTTTTAAAACTTTCAGTGCCTTTCCTCCAAACAGGGACTCACGGGACATCTCAAAACACTCATCGTGTGAACGTTCGGGGAAGACACAGCGAAAAGCCATGCCTGAATTAACAATTACAGCGTCATTCTGTGCATCAGTGCCGTTCCCTTCCAGGATGGAGATAAAGATCCGGGCAGAATCTGCAATGGTGTCACCACCCGACAGGTCCTCCTGTTCGTATTTTCGGAAGCCAACATCATCCGGAGCTAGAAGTTTCTCGCCGTCGTTGGAGATCATCTTGAAGTCGCCGGTAAGCGATATCTCATCATACCCATCAAGGGAATATATGACGGCATATTTTTTTTCTGTCTGTTGAAAAATATAATTGTACAACCTGGCTGTTTCCAGGCTGAACACGCCGGCAAGCTGGTTTGGAGGATTTGAAGGATTTACCAGCGGACCGAGCATATTGAAAAAAGTTTTCACACCCAAAGCTTTTCTTACCGGGCCCACATTTTTCATGGCCGGATGAAAAAGCGGTGCATGCAGGAAACAGATACCTGCACGATCAAGCTGGCGCTTCAATTCATCCTTCTTATTCGTGAATTTATATCCCAGGTATTCCATCACGTTGCTTGAGCCACAAGCCGAAGAAACCCCATAATTTCCATGTTTGGCCACATTAACTCCGCCGCCTGCAACCACGAAAGCAGAAAGGGTCGATATGTTAAATGTGTTTTTTCCATCACCACCGGTGCCACAGAGATCAATGGCGTTGTATTCTGAGAGGTCGGTAAACAGGCATAATTCGAGAAGAGCATCCCTGAAGCCCGCCAGTTCTTCCACGGTCACAAGTCGCATCATAAATACGGTAAGAAATGCAGCAACCTGTGCTTCCCCGTATTTTCCGGTGCCGATATCCATGAGAACGGCCTTTGCCTCTTCACGGTCGAGTGTAAGATGTGCCGTCAGTTTTTGCAGTATTTCTTTCATTTTTCTTTGTTTTTAATCTCCGGAGAACCGGTTAATTCCAGTAACATTACTATTTCATCCATTCAGCCAGTTCATCATCATTTGTTTACCATATCTGGTGAGCACCGATTCAGGATGAAACTGGACACCACGAAGGTCAAACGTACTATGTGTTACTGCCATAATCGTTCCTTCTTCATCCCTTGCAGTAACCTTTAGTTGGGCTGGGAGGGTATCGTTATCAATAATCCATGAATGGTACCTTCCTGCAGTAAAACTCTCCGGTATTCCCACAAACAATCGCTCTGAATCATCGGTCACATTCATGTAGGTTGCCACGCCATGAAACACTCGTTTCAGGTTTGTCAAACTGCCGCCATATGTCTCGGCAATTGCCTGGCAACCGAGACAAACACCGAATATGCTTTTTTTCGGGGCAAGCTGTTTTATAAGTTCAAGTGTGATCCCTGCATCGGAAGGCAATCCGGGGCCGGGCGAGATAATGATCTTATCGTATTTTTCAGCCTGTTCAGGAGTGATTTCATCATTCCTGTATACATCCACAGATTCTCCTGACAGTTCTTTTGCATAATGAACCAGATTATATGTGAATGAATCGTAATTGTCTAGTACCATAATCTTCATCGTTGTTCTCCTCAGCTGATTAATATTGCGTTTTTTCAGAATAAAACTCCGATCGTCACATATTGACGGCCATCCCTATTGCTTTTTTCAATGCACCAAGCTTATTATTCACTTCATTCAGTTCATTCTCCTCAACCGATGCGGCGACAATCCCTGCCCCGGCCTGATAAAACAGGGTATTGTTCCTGCTCATGAATGATCGGATCATGATTGCGTGATTTACATCACCGTCAAAGCCGAAATATCCGATGGCCCCGCCGTAAAACCCGCGGTTTGAATTCTCATAATCGTCGATAAGTTCCATCGCCCTGAATTTTGGCGCGCCGGAAAGGGTTCCTGCCGGGAAAGAATCTGCAAAAACCTTTACGGGATTATATCCCTTTTTCAAAACCCCTGTCACTTCAGAAACAAGGTGAATGACATGTGAATAAAACTGGGTCTCACGGTAGGTCTTAACCATGACCTCATCAGAATTCCTACTGAGGTCGTTACGAGCTAAATCAACCAGCATTACGTGCTCAGCATTTTCCTTTTGATCATTGGTCAGATCGATAGCCAGTTGACGGTCTTTTTCATCATTCCCTGTCCTCTTAAATGTTCCGGCGATGGGATTGATCTTTGCTGTCCCTTCGCTGATTACCAATTGCGCCTCCGGCGAAGATCCGAACAATTTATAGCCGCCGTAATCGAAATAGAAGAGGTAAGGTGAAGGATTGATACTGCGCAATGCTCTGTAAACATTGAACTCATCGCCCCGGAAGCCCTGTCTGAACTGCCTTGAAAGCACCACCTGGAAGACATCACCGAGGTAGCAGTGCTCTTTTCCCTTTTTTACCAGATCAATATATTCACCGTCTGTAATATTGCTGGACTCGCCACCTGAAGTTGTAAAACTGAATGTACCGGTTGCCCTGTTGGCAAGCAGTTTCCTTACTTCCTCATACCTGCCCACACCATCATCAGTCTTGTTCTCAAGTAGATAAAGCTGGTTGTTGAAATGGTTTATGGCAATGATGAAACGGTAAACAGCATAGCTGATATCGGGAATCCGGATTGCTTCTGTAGGAACATTCCTAAATTTGATGGTATCGAAGTAAGTGACGGCATCGTAGGCTGTATATCCGAAAAGCCCGTTCGTAGTCATGCCGCTTCCGGAGGGCGGGGATGCTATCGTAAAAGAATGAATGTATTCATCCAGGGCGGCGGTTACGGTATGTTGGTCCATGACCTGGACAAGCTTTTCATCCCCGTCGGACAAGGCGATCCTAATCTGCCCCTTCTCTACCCTGAATGAGGACATAACATCGAAACAAATGTATGTCATACTGTTCCTGTTCCCATGATAGTCGGAGCTTTCCAGGAGGATGGCGTTGGGATACCGGTCCCTGACCTTCAGGTATATGCTGACTGGTGTAACCAGGTCGGCGATACCGGGAGGCAACGCGTGCAATTCGGGATAAAGCTTGGTTTTTTTCATTTTTACTATTTTAGACAAACAAAAAAAAAAAGCCTGCCGGAATTCCGACAGGCCTATGAGTATTGTATATATACAGCAGGGCTATCTTACATTCCTAAAGAACGTTAAGGTAAGGTGCCACCACCATATGTTTAAAATTGCCTTCATTTTGATTCTAATCTGAAAGCAAAGGTCCAATTAATTTTTCAATTTTAAAAAATATTCGCTTAAAATTTTCATTCCTGAATAATATTCCCGTTCAATGAACATGACCAATCTTTTAAGGTTTAATCATATACATAATAATTTTACGTATGAAAATGTCTGGAAACAACCGATCAAGAAAGATAAAGGTTGATGGGATCAGGGAGACAGCCCCGGGCATTTTTTTCATCTGGTTCAAAAAGGAATTCCGGTTTACAGCCGGGCAGGTCATCGGCATCACTGACGATCCGGCAGTACCGACGCGCCTGTACAGCATTGCGAGTGGTGAAGATGAACCGGTGATCCGAATACTTTTCGACATCAGGGAGGGGGGATACCTCACGCCGCGCCTTGCTGCTCTTAAGAAGGGTGACGAAATTTATTACAATGGCCCTACCGGTGAATTTACGTGTAACGGGGATGCAGCATACTGGATCGCAACCGGAACCGGCATTGCACCCTTTGCATCGATGTTCTATAGCGGTTTGTGGCCGCGTAAAATGCTGATCCATGGTGGCAGAACGCTTGACAGTTTTTACTTTGAAGAAGATTTTTCACCTGTACTCACTGGCAATTATATCCGGTGTTGCTCAGCGGAAAAGGGGAATGGAGTATATGAAGGCAGGCTGACTTCCTGGCTGCAAGAGAAAGAGTTTCTTCCCAACGACAGAAAATACTACCTTTGCGGCAGCGCGGAAATGGTGGTTCAGACAAGGGACATTATTTTGTCAAAGGGCGTTGCTTTCGACCGCATTACGGCAGAAATTTATTTTTAATTGGATGGAAAAGGAACGATTATACGGAAAATCTATTGATGAGCTCGGAGAAATTGTCACCGCACAGGGAATGCCAGCGTATACGGCAAAACAACTTGCTGCCTGGCTCTATGAAAAGGGAACGGGATCCATTGAGACGATGACAAATATATCCAGGAAAAACCGTGATCTTCTTTCAGAAAAGTACACAATCGGACGTGAAGCACCGGTGAAAGTCCAGGAGTCTGTTGACGGAACAAAAAAATACTTGTACCCTGCCTTGTCCGGAAAATTCATCGAAGCCGCCTATATACCGGAAACTACAAGAAATACCCTTTGCGTTTCATCACAGGTCGGTTGCAAAATGGGATGTCTCTTTTGTATGACTGGAAAACAAGGCTTCCAGGGTAATCTGACAGCCGGAGAAATCGTTAATCAGATCGGCAGCCTTCCTGAAAAAGATAAGCTCACCAACATCGTGTACATGGGTATGGGTGAGCCTTTAGACAATACGGAGGAGGTTCTGAAAAGCCTGGAAATCCTTACATCCGACTGGGGCTTCGCAATGAGCCCCCGACGTATAACCGTTTCCACCATTGGTATCCTGCCAGGTCTGAAAGAATTCCTGGATAATAGCTCATGCCACCTGGCCATAAGCCTGCACACCCCGTTTGATGACGAACGACGGAAGCTGATGCCGGTACAAACGGTATACCCTGCCGCAGAAGTTATTGATTTCATCAAACAATACAACTGGACAGGTCAGCGGCGCATTTCAATAGAGTACATTATGTTTGACGGTATCAATGATACAGAAAGGCATGTAAAGGAACTCACCCAGCTCCTTCATGGCATTAAATGCCGGATAAACCTGATCCGCTTCCATCCCATCCCGGGTACACCGCTGAAAAGCTCACCGGATGTACGCATCTTCAGTTTCAGGGATGCACTGACTGCCAGGGGAATTACCACGACAGTCAGAAGGTCAAGAGGACAGGATATTTATGCTGCCTGCGGGCTCCTCAGCACAAAAGAACTCGTCAAACAGGAAGGAGCTGATTTTTAAAGTACAGGGTCACTATTTAATCACGGAAGAAAAACTTGACTACTTCCCGGGTAAGCATTCAAACACTTTCTTACAGTGACTATGAAAAGTACCTTGCCTCTACTTTTTCCCAGTTGATGATATCCCAAAATCCTTCAACATATTCGGGACGCTTATTCTGGAAATCAAGATAGTAGGCATGCTCCCATACATCGCAGGTTAACAAGGGAATATAATCCTCTCGCAATGGGTTCCATGCGCTTGGGCCCTGCAGGATCTTAAGCCCGTTGTTCTTTCCCCTCACAAGCCAGGTCCAGCCTGAACCGAAAAGCGTAACCGAAGCTACGATGAACTGTTCACGGAATATTTCAAGGCTTCCAAAACTTTTATTGATGACTTCCACCAGCTTTGGACCGGGTCTCATTGTACCCGGTGAAGAGAGACCCTCCCAGTAGAAGCTATGGTTCCAAACCTGAGCCGCATTATTGTAAATACCACCCTCGGTAAGCCGGATGAGGTCTTCAAGTGATTTCTTCGACCACTCCGATCCCTCTGTCAGTTTGTTCAGATTATTAACATACGCCTGGTGATGTTTGCCATAGTGAAATTCAATTGTCCTTCTGCTGATAATGGGTTCTAAAGCCTCCATCGCAAAAGGAAGATCGGGGAGTGTAAAATTCATTCTAGTTTTTTTGGGTTTTCAGGTTAGTGTAAAGTTAAAAAAAGTGTGAATGACGAATCCCCGTCAATTACAAATTTTGATCAATACATCTTTTCTGTATATCAATATTTTAACCCGATTAGCAAACAGTAGATTTATGAATACATGGTCTCTGTTATTTAATCTATTGTTTATGACGACAACAATTTCTCGGGCCCAAAATGAAAATGAGCAGGAATACAAGAATGGAAACAATCTTTGGGTAGGTTCTGAAATCTCCCGGCTAAAATCCACTTACGGTTGCGGTATGCCGACGCTTATAAATATTCAGTGCTATCAATGAAACCGCAATGATGAGCATACCGGCAATCGCCACCATCGAAGGTTTCTCGTCGGGGAGTATGGACCAGGCAAGTCCGGCACCGGCCACAGGGATCAGAAATTTCCAGAAATTGAGATCAGAAACTTTTACCTCCGGCCTTTTTAGAAGGACGTACCAGATAGAGATCGCCGATGCAGAAAGTATGCTCAGCCAGGTCAGGGACAAAAAATATTCCATTGGTTTAGGTCCATGTTGAATTCCTTCAGGGAGGAAGGAGAACAGGTAAAGTGAAGCCCCGCCAATTATCATTGTAGAGGAGCTGAGAACCAGTGGCGGGATATTCTGTCGGTCGCGGGCAACGATCACATTCCCAATACCGGAAATGGTATTGTTGAGGATCAACAGGCCAATGCCGAGGATACTGGCCCCATGGATCGTAGAGAAATTATTTCTTCCGGCACTTACCAGCGCAATGCCCCCGAAACCCAGTATAAATATGAAAAATTTAGCCACGGTAAGACGTTCACCCGGCATGTAAAAATGGGCGATCATTGCGACGAAAAGAGGACCAGAACCGATGATAATTGCTGCCAGCGCTGCAGGCACCAGGTTCAGACCAAGATAAAAGAAGGAATATTGAAGGAAGGTAGTCAGAAAAGCCAAAAGTACTATCTTCCCTGCATTATTCCTGAAAGAAGCCAGATAATTCCGGAGAGGACCGGCAAAAGGCAGGATAATAAGTCCGGAAATAAAAAACCTGAGACCTGCAAAGTGGAGCGGTCCTGTGTACGGTAGTCCTATTTTTATTCCCACAAATGCTGAAGACCATAACAGGCAGGCAACTATTGCGAGAAAAGTTGTACTGAGTAAAAAATACCTCACCGATTAATATTCCTCGTTAAGAGCAAATACTGGCTGTCGTTTGATCCATTTTCCTCTTGTGAAGTCCGGGAATTCCTTTGGTTCCCCGCCTTCCGCGATAGACTCTTCCGACAGTGGTGTTACAGCACTCCATGCGGCGCAATCATACGCATCGAGAGGCGCCTTATCCTTACGTTTTACGATCTCCACAAATGCGTGATCCACAAAGAAGTCCATACCCCCATGACCAGAACCTTCTGCATATTTACCAAATTTCTTCCAGAGTGGATGATCGTATTTTTCAAGATAGTCTTTCATGTCTTCCCATTGGTGCTCGGGACTTTTTCCTTCCACATAGATTCTTTCCATTGAGGAGTCGAATTCGGTGAGTCCTTTGGTACCCTGAACTCTGAATCCAAGGGAGTATGGACGCGGTGAATTCGTGTCATGCGTGACAATAATGGTCTCACCCATAGCTGTCTCAATGGTTGTAGTTACAATATCGCCGAGTTTCCACTCTAGTTTTGCATTCGGATGATTCGGACCTCCTTTGGGATTATTGATGATATACTCATGCAATCCGCGTGATTTAGTAGCAAACGATGAGAGTGAAATAAACCGGTTTCCCCGATTTATTTCGAACATAGTCGCAATCGGTCCCAGGCCGTGAGTAGGATAGAGATCCGCATTCCTCTTCAGTGAATGTTGAGTACGCCAGGCAGCCTCGGAATATCCTTTTGCGCCAAATTCTACACCATTGTCATAATCCTGAAGCCCGTCATTGAACTTTATCTTACGAAGATCATGCTGGTAGCCGCAACGGGCATGGAGCAATTCTCCGAAAAGACCGTCTCTAACCATATTCAAAACTGCCATGACATCACGCCTGTAGCATACGTTTTCGAGGATCATTACCGGCACTCCGGTTTCTTCATGGGTATTAACAAGGTCCCAGCATTCGGGCATTGTGGTCGCCGCAGAAACCTCAATGCCTGCATATTTTCCTGCACGCATCGCATCAACAGCCATTGGTGTATGCCAAAGCCAGGGTGTTGCAATGATTACACCGTCGATGTCAGATCTTGCCAGCAAATCCCGGTAAGCATGTTCACTTCCTGTATAATTCTGGGCTTTTGGTGCACCCGCCTTTGCAATAATTTGTGCAGCAATGTCCAGTCTGTCCTGACGGATATCACAGATGGCAGGTACTATAATGTCGTCTCGCATCAAAACATTCTGCAGGTGATTGCAGCCCCTGAGGCCGACACCGATAAAACCGATCCTGACTTTATCGCTTTCAATGTCTTTTGAAAACATTCCTGCCGGCATAGACATTACTGTGCCAGCTATTGCCGTTTTTTTAATAAAATTTCTCCTGTCCATAACCTGATTTTTTAAAATAACGTTTTATATTTTACCCAAATATTATCATCGCCTTTTACAAGTCTGAGCATAAAACTATACGAGTAACTTTCGTACGGAAGAGAATATATTTCATGGGTTTTTGCCCCCCAGCTGTTGTCCCCACCAACACCCATCTGTTTGAGATCAATATTCAGCCAGATCTCATCCCTGCGGACCAGGTCGGTGGTGTGATACCCATCGCGTTTATCGCGTGTCAGATCACTGTTTGAAAAATGAAGGGCAGAAAAGCTGAGCTTTGGATCACCCTGGATCATCAAGCCATTTCCTTTATCATTCAATAAAGCAAGCCACCTGACATCGGTCTTATTCCCGTTCTCCTCCGGCGCGATGTAGGGCACGTACTGTTCATCCACCGTACCCTGGTATAATCCCACGAGGGATGATGAATTCCTGTCAATATAATTCTCATGGGGCCCCCTGCCGAACCAGCTAAGATTTTCGTAACCTGCAGGAATGGAGAAATTCATCCCAAACCGGGGAAGTTCCGGATAGTCTTTTCCTGATGGATCGAAAGTACCGGTGATCTTTATCTCACCTGAACCATTAATCTGGTACTCAAGCGAATATTTAGCCTCCACATCCGGGAGCCAGTATTCAGCCGATACAGAATAATAGCCACGATCATCCAGTGTATGACTTAATCCCCTGAATTCCGCATTCTTTGCTGCAGCCTCCCAAACCTTGCAGCGGGAAGGCATCTTATTCCCAAAATCATTCTCTGTGGGTGGCCTCCAGAAATTTATTGAAAACGGGGAATTTAAATACTGCGTATCGCCCGATTTTACCGATACCAGGTAGCCGGTTGACTTACTGAAGGAGTAAACTACACTGCCTGCTTCCACATTGAGCGTCTCATTTGCGTCGAAGACGGCTTTTGCCCCTTTATCCTTGGTTTTCACCTCTGTGCGGGGAGGAACCGGTATTGAAAACTGCTCAAAGGCAAAGATGTGTCCTGCCGGAATCAGATCATCAGCATCAGAGGTGAATGCCGTAAGATTCAGAAAATATTCGGCCCCTTCATCCGGTTTGAAGGGTACGATGCCCAGTGTAAAAATTTTCGATTTGCCTGGCTGAATATCAGGGTTCATAATCATTCCGTCCTGCAGGACTCTGCCTTCCGATTCGATCTCCCAATAAATACTAAACTTGTCGAGGTTAATAAAATTGTATTTGTTGAAGACCTCAATTTCATCGAAACTGAAATCCACAGGTTTAAACCCTATGTTCTGGTAAACCTTCTTCACTTCCATCAGGCCGGGATGGGGTGTGCGGTCGGGAAAAACAAGGCCGTTAATGCAGAATGTCCCGTCGCTGGGCACATCCTCCGGTCCGAAGTCTCCACCGTATGCCCAGTATTTGCGTCCATCGGCTGTGTATTTTACAATTCCCTGATCAACCCAATCCCAGATATTTCCACCCTGCAACTGATCGTACTTCTCGATTACATCCCAGTAATCCTGGAAATTACCTGTGCTGTTACCCATCGCATGTGCATATTCACACATGATTAATGGTTTTTCTCTGATCTCCCGGGCATAATCTTCAAGTGCCGAAATATTCGGATACATGGGACAGAATACATCCGTATTGCGTCCGCCGGTTGCCCGTTCATACATTACCGGGCGGCTAAGGTCATGTGATTTTATCCAGTCGTACGTGGCGTTGAAATTAACACCATCTCCGGCCTCGTTGCCGAGCGACCACATGATAATGCAGGGATGGTTTTTGTCTCGTTCCACCATGCGCATGGTCCGGTCGAGATGGGATTTCATAAATACAGGGTTATTGCCGAGGGTCCGTTCAGGTGAATACCCCATTCCGTGTGATTCTATATTTGCTTCGTCGATGATATATAGTCCGTACTGATCACATAGGTTGTACCATTCCGGATCATTCGGGTAATGGCATGTCCTGACGGTATTGATGTTGTTCTGCTTCATGAGGGTAATGTCCCGAAGCATTAAGTCCTTTGATATTACATGACCGGTTTCCTCATCGTGCTCATGCCGGTTCACACCCTTGATGGTAACCGGTACACCATTGATCAGTAATTTACCGAAGCGTATCTCGGACGACCGGAATCCAACGTTTGACGTAATGAATTCAATTGAGCTTCCTTTTTTGTCGGAAATGCTGAGTAATAATGTATATAAGTGCGGAGTTTCCGCGGTCCATTTTAAAGGATCCTTGATCTGTTTTTCGAAGGACAGTACCACATCTTCTCCGTTCATTCTGAAACTCCTCGTTTCACTGAAAATCAGACTATCACCGTTATAGAGGCTGGCTTTTAGACTATATTTACCCTTCTCACCTTTAAAAGCTCTGATCCTTCCGTTAAAGTTGAAGAGACCGTCTTTATATTGATTGGTAAGGCCAGCCTTTGCAACGAAATCGAAAAGGTGAACCCTGGGAGTTGCGAACAAATATACTTCCCTTTCGATCCCACTTATGCGCCAGAAATCCTGGCACTCCAACCATGACCCGTCGCTCCACCGGTAAACTTCAAGCGCAATCGTGTTTTCTCCACTATGAACAAAATCTGTGAGATCAAACTCCGCTGGTGTTTTACTGCCCTGGCTGTATCCAACCTTCTGTCCATTTATCCAGATATAAAAAGCGGACTTCACTGCGCCCAAATGGACAAATACCTCTTTCCCTTCCCAGCCGGATGGCAAGGTAAATGACCGGCGGTAGGAACCAACAGGATTATAGTCATGAGGAATACCCGGAGGCTCAGGATTTGCCGTCCATTCGTATCTTATGTTCACGTAAATCGGTACTCCATAGCCTTTCAGTTCCCAGTTAGATGGTACATCGATTTTATCCCAGCCCGAAACATCATAATCCGGTTTATAGAAATCCACCGGCCGGTCAGACGGTTTCCTGACCCAGTGAAAACTCCACTTTCCATTCAGTGTCAGAAAATTCTCCGAAGACGCTTTGTCACCCTTTAATGCCGTTTTTTCATCTCCAAACGGAAACAAGCTGGCATGAGGTTCAACACGATTTATCTGAACGACATCGGGATTGTCCCATTCAGGCTTGTCCTGCGAAAAAGAAACTTTGTGGAAGAAAATGAGTAAAAATAAAACCGCAAGAATCTGCAAGGATGGTTTCATAGGACAGAAATAATTTTGGATTAAAAAAGAAAACAAGAGATATGCCAGTTTCCAACTTCTTATTCCCCTCAGAATGGAATAACCGGTTTGTCCTGTCAGTAAAATTAAGCTTTAATTTACAAAAATAGGTTAGCTGAGATTGTTTTCTACAATTTCCTTCATTTTCTCAAAATTCCTGTTCATGCTTTTCAATAGCATGAACTGGTTTCTGGCTCTTACAAGATTATGTTCGGGATAGGTAGTCCGGTAGTACTGGTCACCTATAAGATAATCGGACAAAAACCTGATGCCCTGCATGTAGGCAAACATCTGAGGTGCATGAACAAGAGAATCCTTTTCCACCTGATTCATTTCATGTGTTAATTTATGAAGGAAGCCACGTGTAAAAGATTCGAAAACATCAACCCGTAATGAAACTCTCTCAAGATTGGGCTCGTCTTCGAGGCAAGAATTGCCGAAGGACCGGATCGCGTCGCCAAAATCGTAGTGTACCAACCCCGGCATCACGGTGTCGAGATCAATAACGCTCATGACCGAACCGGCAGCAGAAAAGAGGATGTTATTTAGTTTTGTGTCGTTATGCGTCGGTCGAAACTTTATTTTGCCTTCGGCAAGGATTCCGGGAATAAAGGACATCTTTTCTGAATTCTCCTCCGCAAAAAGTACATCATCGGCCGCGCTGATCTTTCTTTCAGGGATGGCATTATCAACGGCTATCCTGAAGTCCCGGAGTCGTTTTGAAAGATTATGGAAATCAGGAATGGTTTCCTTAAGGGGAGGGCCGGGAAGATCACCGAGCATGGTTATAAAGGCACCGTAAGCGATGCCTGCAGAATGGTGAACATCACAACCCATGTGGCCCATAGGGTCGTGATCAACAAAATTCATCAGGCGCCAGTCAGCACCTTTTTCATCTGTGAAATACAACTTGCCGGATTCAGCAGGATAAAATTCCAGTGGATCCCAACCCGTATCTGAAGCAGGGATTTTGTGGGAAAGATGTTTTGTCACTCTCCCGATGTTTTCCATCAGAACGTCGGTATCCTTAAAAACGAAGTTGTTGATCTTCTGAAGGATAAAATATTTAGCGGTGGTTTTAACAAGGAAGGTCTGGTGTATGTGCCCGCCCGAATAGGGTTCCGCAGCAACGATGCTCAGACCTGGCTGAAATTGTTTGAATATATGACTGTAATTATCCGTCATGCCTTCCTTTTCCATAAATTCTCTGGATACTCCCCCTCCCTGGTAAGGCGGCTTATCATTTCTGTAACGAATGGTTTGTCTTCAGGATAGGTAACTCCAAACCATTTTTCTGAGGTGGGAAGCACCTTGGTGCGTGCCAACCCTTCTTCCATCATCCGGTTAACGGCAAAGGGAATGTAAAATTCTGCACTGGCATTCATGGCATTCTCAGTAAGAAAATCCCTGAAATACCTGTCCAGGTATCTGAAAATTCCCGGTGTGAACCCTAGCAGATTCATCGAGACATGAGCGGTTTCAGGAATGACATGGGGGCGTCCCTCAGCATCAAGATATACGATTCCATCGTCAGATCTGAATACTTTTGTCCGTTCATTTATACCGGTGAGGTAGCCCTGATCATCGGTTTCGCAAACCCCACGTGATACTGTCCCGAAATCAGAGAGAGTATTGGCGATTTTGTAACCGGCAATGCAGAATTCAAGAACCTCACCTTCACGCGTATTCTTAAGAAAATCTGACATCAGTGCAAAAGCCGACCGACCGTAAAAATCATCGGCATTTATCACAGCAAAAGGTTCATCAATCGCTGAAAAAGCCAAAAGGACGGCATGTCCGGTTCCCCACGGTTTTTTCCTCTCACTTCTGATTTGGAATCCATCGGGGATGGTATTTATGGATTGAATGACATAGGAAACTTCCAGTTCAGCAGGGAGTTTTGATAAATAGGACTCTTTAAAATCCTTCTCCATACCGGGAGAAATGATGAAAACTATTTTACCGAAGCCGGAATGTACAGCATCATAAATGGAATAATCCATGATGGTATCCCCAGATGGTCCAAATCCCTCCATCTGCTTCATATTCCCATAGCGGCTGCCAAGACCTGCAGCCAACACTAAGAGTGTAGGTTTCATAGTCAGAAAATATTGTTTACCTGTTCCTCAGTTTTCGCCAGGCTCTGGACAACAAAAATATAAATACAATATCAATACCCACAAAGATCAGCGCCAGTTGTGTCTTCCCATAAAGGACATAGCCCGTTGCAAACAAGGTGGTAATAACGGCAAAGCTACCCAGGAACATGCAAAGAATACCGGTAGGGACATCCCATCCCTGTTTTTCTACGGGTACGATCGTAACACCTTCCTTTTCTGCATCCAAAAGGACTTTCTTCCATCCCGGACCGCCCGGATACACCAGCTTGTAAAAACTTCTGAGTGTTTCCTTATCCTCCGGCTTTGTCACAAGTGTAACGATCAACCATGCTAATGTGGTAACACCAACACCCACAACAAGTTTCATAGGGATACTCATCGGCTCAAAGCCCAATTTTACATGAAAAATCTCGAGGTAAAGAGCCATCATGAAAGAGACAATCATCCCGGTCAATTCGGTAAGGGCATTTATCCTCCACCAGAACCAGCGCAAGATATAGATCAGCCCTGTCCCGGCACCGATTTGAAGCAGAATATGAAAAGCCTGAAGCGCATTGCTCAGCAAAAGGGCGAGCAATACAGAAAAGGTCATCAGGAGAATCGTGGAAATCCTGCCTACAAGAACAAGTTTTTTCTCGGAGGCTTCCGGATTCAGAAAACGTTTGTAAAAATCGTTGACAATATACGATGAGCCCCAGTTGATCTGCGATGCCGTAGTTGACATAAAGGCAGCCACAAGGGATGCAACAACCAGTCCGAGAAAGCCTGCCGGCAGGTAAGACAGCATGGCCGGGTAGGCAAAATCGTTCTGGATAAACTGTGACTGTACGTTAGGAAAAGCATCTCTGAGCGACTGCAGATCGGGAAATACAATGATCGATGCCAGGCCGACAAGGATCCATGGCCAGGGCCTGAGTGCATAATGAAGAATATTGAACAGAAGCGTAGCTGATCTTGCACCATTCTCATTTTTAGCCGATAACATCCGCTGGGCGATATATCCACCGCCACCTGGCTCTGCACCCGGATACCAAACACTCCACCACTGCAGGGCAATGGGAAGGATAAATACAGTGATCAGCAGCTCCTTATCGTTGAAGCTTGGAATTAAATCCAGTTTCGGGCGAACGGCAGGATTACTGATCAGCCCTTTCATGCCTCCAATCTCCGGCATATGGATAATGATCACTGCTGCACCGATCACCCCAACCATGGCAACGAAAAACTGGAAAAAGTCAGTCACCAGGATACTTTTCAAGCCGCCAATGGTACTATAGACAACAACAACAACGGCGGCAATGATGAGCGTCCGTTGTGCCGACCAGCCGAGCATGACACCTCCGATCTTTATGAGGGCAAGACTGACAGAAGCGATAACTACGATGTTAAAAAATGCACCCAGATAAATAGCCCGGAACGCACGTAAAAACGCAGCTGTCTTCCCGCTGTATCTTATCTCATAGAATGTAAGGTCGGTCAGTACCCCCGAACGCCGCCACAATTTAGCATACACAAATACCGTCAGCATTCCGGTTAGAACGAAAGCCCACCAGATCCAGTTACCCGAAACGCCATGCTGTCTGACAATATCTGTTACGAGATTTGGTGTATCACAACTAAAAGTTGTGGCAACCATAGAAACTCCCAGTAACCACCAGGGCATATTTCTTCCCGAAAGGAAGAAATCGGCTGTACTGCGCCCTGCATTGCGGGATGCAAGAAATCCCAGCGTAAGCAAAATCACAAAAAACAGCCCTAGAATGATCCAATCAATTTTTTGTAATAGCATAGGATAGAAATTTTGCCTGAAACTAATAGTTTTTTTTTAAATAGCATATGAAAATATTTCTTTTCCGCAAGGAAATGAAAACTTATTTCTGTTTTTTTGTTTCCTTCAGAGGATAATAAAAGAAGTGAAGGATGTCAGGGCGATAATTGTACTGATTTTAGGCAGGAAAAACCTGCAGCCTATCTGATTTTTTTATTGCCGGTTGGAAAATAGATACTCAACGTTATTCAGAAATATCAGAACCGGGCGGAGATGATGCCTTTCGGGATCATATTGTAACAGAAGATCTGACGGAAGTTTCCGGCATCTTCACCTTAAATAGTAGCGGGATGAGAAATGAAGAAGAGATCAGCAGAGACAAGCTGTTTAAAAAACTGTGTAAAAAGTCGGGTAAGACCATCCTCGATCACCATATGCTCGAGGACGGTGACAAGGTCCTGGCCGGCTTATCCGGAGGAAAGGATTCTCTGATTCTAGTTGAGATTCTTTCAGACAGAATCAGATCCTTACCATTTAAGGTGGAAATGGCCGCCATCCACGTTACGGTAGGTGATATCGGCTATGAAATAAATACAGATTATCTCAATAATTTTTGCCAGGATCTGGGTATCGGCTTTATCCATAAATTGGTCAATGCCAATCCGGATGCAACAAAAAAGTCAACTTGCTTCGTCTGTTCCTGGCACCGAAGGAAAGCTATTTTCAATGAAAGCCGGGAAAAAGGTTATAACAAACTGGCTTTCGGCCACCATCGCGATGATGCGCTTGAAACCTTTATGATGAATTTACTTTATCACGGCTCCATCAGTGCTTTACCCTACAGCCTATCTATGTTTGAAGGAAGGGTTAAGCTTATACGTCCTCTGCTCGATATCTGGGAGAATGATCTGGAGGAATATGCGGGTCTTCGTGGTTTCATGAAGGAAGAAAAACGCTGCCCGTTTGATACTGAGACGAAACGAAGATACACCAGGGAAGTCATCGAGAAGCTGGCTGCGGATTATCCGAAATCGAAAATCAATATGTTTAAAGCCCTCGATAATATATATGGAGAATACCTGCCCGGCAGATCTAAAAGGTGATCCTTCCCAGGAAACTCATATTCTCACCTTCCCGTATAAGCTCTGAACTAATCCCCGCGTTATCGGTAAGCCAGTCGAGCGTGTCAAAATCGATATATAACCAGTTAAATGATTCGGAGATGAAGCCGGCATATTCAAGCTGAAACTCAATTTCTCCATAATATACATCATTCAGGTTTAATAGGACTGAGCCGTCATCCTGCTGCAGAAGGTAAACCAGGTTTGTGGAATCAAAGATCACCTGCCCGCCCTGGTTCAATATTTCTGGTAGTCTTTTCAGAAAAATTTTCAGACCGGCAATTGATTTCACCAGACCTATTCCGTTCATGAGCATCAGAATCGTATCAAATTTCCCCTCCCTGGCATTGAAAATATCTTCTCTGACTACTTTTTTCACACCCCTTTGCTTCATCACATCACAGGCTCCAACTGAAATATCGAGCGTGGTGACGTCAAAGCCTTTTTCTTGCAGGATGAGTGCATGAGACCCTGCACCGGCGCCGGCATCCAGTACCCGGCCCCGGCACAGTGCCAGCGCATCTTTTTCGAGTGGAGGCAATTGATTCCTTTTTCTGAAATAGTAGGATACCGGTATTACATCATCCTCAAAATCTGGTGAATGAACGATAATATCACGCTCTTTTCCGGTGCTGAGGAAATCTTTTAAAGCAAGTCCCAAAACATCATCATGATGTTTTTTCATACAATCAGTTTAGTTTAATAGCACTGGTATCAGTGGCTTCCCCATGCCAGACACGTTTGCCCGGGTTGCATCATTGTTCGGGCATCTGCTCATTCTGAATATCCTGATCTGGTGAAATCCGATGTGATACTGCATGGCGTAAATGTATAATACACCAATGAAATAGTAAATACCTCCGTCAATTTTATTTCACTTTCATTGTAGATTTATACCAGATGGACAATTCACTGGGTATGTGGCGAATTTTTAATTCCATTTGCCATGGCTGCCGGTGACCCTTTCCTGTTTTACGCACCCTGGTGACTTCAACAGGTATATTGTAGCGGATACTGAGATACCTTATCCAGGTATTACGAGCAGATAAATATTATATTATGCTCATTTACAATGTATTAAATAATATTGGATGGGAGATTACGAATTTGAAAATATTAACATTATTTAAGTTTTACATTTCAAGATGACGATTAACTTTGTCGGATTCAAACTGACATGGAAAGACAAGCGGTAATTTCCGGGGATGGTTCACATACTATATATGTACCGGGCTTAAATGAGCACTACCATTCGATTCATGGGGCTGTGCAGGAATCGTGTCATGTGTTTATCAAGGAGTGTCTGATCTACAGTGGACTGAGCAATGCCGTAATATTTGAAGTCGGATTCGGAACCGGCCTGAATGCGCTTTTAACTATGAAAGAAGCTGTTGACAGATCGTTAATTGTCAAATATCTGAGTGTGGAGAAGTACCCGTTGACAAAGGATGAATGGGATGGGTTGAATTTCGGGCAACTTTATACCAATGAAGCAGCAGCGTATTACAGGATGATCCATGAGGCGCCATGGGACCGCAGCTGCCAGTTGCATGAATGTTTCACCATTGAAAAGATCCGGTGCGATCTTCATGATTATACCTTTACGAATACTATGGACCTCATCTTTTTTGATGCCTTTTCTCCTGATGTACAACCTGATCTTTGGTCGCGGAAAATATTTGCTGCCCTTTATGAAGCACTGAACAAAGGTGGCATTCTGACCACGTATTCGGTCAAGGGAGATGTTCAGCGGGCACTCCGCTCCTGTGGTTTTATCATTGAAAAGATCAAGGGACCTCCCGGGAAGCGAGAGATGCTGAGGGCCACGAAATAAAAATTCTTTTTCGCATTAAATTATTTGTAGTAACTTCGCTCAACTTAATAAATTAAAAAATTTGAATATGAAAAAAAATGGCGTTATCATAGTTGTAGGGATAGTCTTTCTTGCAATTGGATATGTTCTTGGAATGTTTGTCCCGGTAACAGGTGGTACCGGATCTGCAAGTATGAACAATGAGGTTGACACCTTTGCCTATAGTTATGGCTTTGATATGGGTGGCTTCGTTAAAGGGAATGTCGAGCAGATGAAAATCACGGAAGATTTTGATCACGATTTGTTTCTGAATGGTGTCAAAGCAGGACTGGTTCAGGATGAAACAGTAATGCCGGCTGCAGAAACCGGGATGCACATTCAGAGCTACCTTATGAAAAAATCACAGGAAATGCAGGCTGAAGACAGCCAGATTGCTGAAGAAAACATGGCCACCGGTCAAAAGTTCCTTGAAGAAAATAAGGGTAAAGAAGGTGTAAAAACCACTGCATCAGGACTACAGTACAAGGTACTTACGGAAGGTGAAGGCCGGAGACCGGCTGCCAACGATACCGTCGTAGTCCAGTATACCGGAAAACTAATCGACGGTACTGTATTCGACAGTTCCATTGAGAGAGGCGAACCTGCAAAATTCCAGGTTGGCGGCGTAATTCCTGGATGGACAGAGGCACTTCAATTGATGAAAGTGGGTTCAAAATGGGAACTTTATATTCCGAGTGAACTAGCCTATGGTTCAAGGAAACGCGGTGAGCAGATCCCGGCGAATTCAGTGCTTATTTTTGAAGTCGAACTTCTTGATATTAAGTAATATACAAATAGGTATATAAAAAAACTCTGTATGCCTACGCTGATTTTCAGACATCAAACACATTAATACAAATAGAAAAAGGTTAGAGAAACTCTAACCTTTTTCTGTCGAGGATACTTGTTGTCAAAAGTCAATAAAGGATATTAAACTAAAAAAGGATTTCAAATTAATTACTTTTAAAACACTTGTTATGAGCTTTGAAATAACCGGAACGCTGATCGAAAAATACGCTGTTAGTGAGATCAGCAGCAAATTCAAAAAGAGAGATTTCGTTATCGAGAAAAAAGAAAACTCGAATAATTTTGAATTTACTGATTATATCAAATTTCAACTTACTCAGGATAAATGCTCTTTGCTTGACGCATTTAAACCGGGAACAGAAATCAAGGTACACTTTAATCTTCGCGGCCGTAAATGGGAGAAAGATGGAAATGTAAGTTATTTCACCAATCTCGAAGCGTGGAAGATTGAAAACGTATCGTCAGATGCAGGCAGCTCCCCGGTAAAACTCCCGGGTGATGATATTCCTTTACCGGGCGAGGAAGATTTTTCCTCACCCGACCAGGAATTTGATGATTTGCCTTTCTGAGATCTGTTAAAGACACAAATACAAAAAGAACACTTGCCCTTCTCAAACGCAGAGCGTTTGAATAATCATGATTCTAACCTGAATGAATCGGTAACTCAATGCTGAGTGAGAACTTATTATTGATGAAATGATTCTAACCCCTTAAAATCATTTATCTTGATTCTTGGCCTTAGTGAACGAAATAAAGAACGATTGAGAACTTAAAATTAACCTGTCGTTAAACGCAATCTGAACGCCTGACTTTTTTTGTAATGCTGCTCCTGAATTCTAACCCCTTAAAATTCAGGAGCAAATATTGTTAATCTAAGAACTGTTTGTCAGGCGATTTAAACCATTAGCGACTGGAATATCTTGCTTTGTTCCGCATTATATTCAAAATTTTCCTGGTAACTCGATGGTGAAATTAAAAGTTGAGCCTTTGAAAATATTTGGTTCAATCCAGATCTCACCACCAAGCAAGGCGATAATTCCCCTGGCGAGAGTAAGGCCGAGACCTAGTCCGCCCTCCAGTTTGCCAGTATCGGTATCATCGATCTTTTCAAACTTATTAAAGACTGTTCTGGCCTTGTCCGCCAGTATCCCTCTGCCACTGTCCTTGACAAAGAATTGGAGTTTATTGTCTTCCGTAACGAAATATCCAAATTCAACGATTCCTTTGGACGTAAATTTCAACGCATTGTGTAAAAGATTTGAAAGAACCTGTGAGAGTCTGTACGAATCGGTGTAGATCATAAAATCGTTGTCACTTTTCTGCTTGTTCAAAAGGAGTGCAATATGATCTTTCCCCATTTTATGCTTATCGATATTGAAGTAGTGATAGACCTGCTGCATTAGTATATCCAGATTACATCTTTCCTTCTTAACCTTCAACTCACCTATTTCAAGTAACGAAACGTCGATCATGTTATCGACAAGGCTCAAAAGGCTGTTGCTGCTCATATTGATATGCTCCATGTACTCTTCCTTCTTGTCATGCGGAAGGTTTTTGTCAATCATGAGATTAGAAAAACCCAGGATGGCATTCATCGGGGTGCGCAATTCGTGAGAAATACTTGATAAAAACCTGCTTTTCAACCTTTCTGTCTTTTCCTGGTTCTCACCGAGCTTTCTTCAAGATCCAGGACTCCTGGATTCCAGTTCGTAAACGTACCTTTTAAGCTCATCATATGTCGGCTTTCCTCTCATTTTCCCGGAGCTAAATGTTGTTCAACAACTTCAACATATTCAATTATGTTGTGGTAAGACTATTCCTACCCACTTTTTACTTTCCGATTTTCTTCAGAATTTTCCTGGCCTGCTTCTGGTAGTAACCTTTGTTCTCAGCCAGCTTTCCGAACTGTTCGCGTGCCTTGTCCGCCTCTTCCAGTTTCAGGTAGCAGAATCCAAGGTACCATCTCGCCTGTTCAATGTACAGGTTATCATTCTGTTCGATCACTCTTGAAAGTGATTTATCGGCTTTCTGGTATTCCTTGATCTCAAAATATGAAATTCCGGAGTAGAGATGAGAAGCTACCATCTTGGGATTCAGTTCCAGTGCTTTTTGAAATAACCTGATTGCTTCATTGTAATCCTTGTTTTCATACTTCAGGAGTGCAATCCTCAACGTTTCATCAAGGTCCGAATTTGCAGACCGGTTTACCAGTGTCACGTCATAAGGTTTGTAGAACTGGCTGACGATCTTGTTATCGGTAACCTTTTTAAAGAACAAACTGTAGGTTCCAAGGCTGATAACGACTGCCACCGAGGCAGCCACTGCATAACGGAGTACCCGTTTTGTAGCTTTTCTTTTTTCCAGCTGAGGTGTCAGTTCCTCATGCAGTTCATCCAGTTGTGCCCGTAGTTCCAGCACTTCTGTGTCTGCAATGGCTCCATCCACCTCCCTGTAAAGATCAACTTCTTCACGAAGCTCCCGATCTTCTAGCAGAGCTTCCTCAAACCTGGCGACTTCACCGGAATCCAGCTCACCCTCCAGGTATTTCGAGATTAAATGCCTGTTTTTGTCCATCACTATGTGTGTTTAATTATTCATAATATTTTATTATGCAGGTAACCCATCGGTTACGCAAGATTTCGTATGTTGACAAAGCTACAGATATACCTGCGACACGTATCTGGATAATGGTTTGCACACATTACCCGCGATATTTCCAACACATATCTACAATCACTGCAGCTGTGTAATTACTTTCGAGGCCAAACTATATAACACTAACCAGTATTATATTTCAACTCCTTTTATGCCCGACACCAGGCAGAATCCAACTAATTTTCTTAGGATAACAATAAGGAGTACTAATTTTCTACTTCCGGATCAGGGATTGGAAGGTTTTTTTGGTGGCGGAGGATCATCTTCGAAAATTACATCAACACCATCACCACCTCGTACATTATTCATCTCATTTTTGTTGATGGCAAATTTTTCAAAACCATTAATCGAGACAACTTGTGATTCCGGTTGAATAAAGAGTTTAAAGTTTTCATTGTACTTAATTTTGGGGTTAATTTTTAGTTCTCATTAGTTAATTCCCCAAGACGGTCAAACGTTACCCGGAAATTTCATTTTTTTTTAATTAAAAGATGAATAAAAACACAATTCGTTGTTTTTCTGCATGTTATAAAAGTAAAAAAATCTTTTATAAACCAAAAACTTTCTCCATTTTTACAGTATCGTTTAGAAGTTCACTACATGCAATCTCAAGAAATATTTCCTTATAGTAATTTTCATTTTCATCATTTTGCCTCAACTTCATAAGAGCAGAGAATATTGATTCATTAATTCAAGTTGAAAACAATAAAGGGGTATAATGGTTAAGGAAGGTCGTTATGAAGAAGCTGAACAACAACTAAAGTATGTGCTTGACTTAAAATTAAGGTATTGGTCAGATGACTATACACGAATTGGAAATACTTATGGTAATCTTGGGGTAGCTTACAAAGAACTTTTTCAATTTGAAGAGGCCTTAACGCATATGACAAAGCTGAAGAATTGTTTAAAAAAATATGATCCAAATCATTTAAGTATTGGATCTCATCATTAATAATGAAGCAGCAGTGCTGATGTCAAGGTACGATTATTCAAAAGCTCTAGTATACCTCAAACAATTTTAAGTCTGTATAAATCAAAGCCAGACGTTGAAATATGAGAATATCGTTGCTTCTGTTCGGAAATTTAGGAATTAGTGTATGCATATTTTGGAAATATGAATGAATCAAACAAGTATGTCAAGCTTGCAGAAAATGGAAGTTGGCACAAAATTATCCTTATGTACTGATCAAAGTACTATCAAAACGTTTACTAAGACAGATGGTCTATAAGAATAATATGAAGCTTGCAATATATTACTTTGAAAAGATGAAATAGTTAATTAATAACACTCAATACTCTCCTCTAATCCCATTGTTGAAATTTCATTTCTACTAGAATATGGACATTTTCTCTTCTGAAAAATTAGGAAAACCTGAAATAGCATTTGATCTATTTTACTCAAGCTGAAAAAATTGCACCAGAAGGAATTTAATCAAAAGCAATCCTTCATTTGCGGTGCTTTATGATTATATCGGGGAAACCTACTACCTCCAGGAAAATTATTTTGCTGCCCTTGAAAATTTTCAAAAGGTACTTATTATATCCTCAGAAAATTTTAATAATAATTCATTATCCAGCAATCCGGAAATGATGACAAGATTATCAATGAAAATAGTGCTTATCATGCAGCTAAAATTCAAAGCGAAAATTCATTTATGAGTATTTAATCAAAATGGGAATCTGAATACATTAAATAACAGTCTTGATGCGCTTAACCTTGGTATTAAACTCTTAAACAAGATCAGACTTCGTATTGATTCTGAAAGTAGTCAGTTTTTAATCGGCGCAAAGGAAAAAGAGATCTATTTCATTGGGCAACAAATTGCGCTTCAACTTTTTAAAAGCACCGGCGACGAGAAGTATAAAGAAATGGCATTTCAAATTAATGAGCAAGGGAGGGCATTTAGCCTATTGTCAAGTCTGAGATCCCAAAAAGCCATGGAATATGGAGATATCCCATACGAACTTACCGTTAAGGAACTAGAAATAAACAAAAAGATTTCTGCCTATAATGAAATGATAATGAATGAGAAGCAGAAATTAAATCCAGATGACCTCAAAATTGAAATATGGGAAAATAAATTATTTGAATACACACAAAAGAATGACGAACTTATTAAGTTTATTGAAAGGAATTATCCAAAATATTATCAGCTTAAATATGACAATTCAGTAATTGGTTTAGATAAAGTCCAAAACACGATCTCCAAAGAGGACATAATTGTTGAATATTCTTTTATGGATTCTATTCTCTTTACATATATAATTTCAAAACAGGAATTCAAAATTCTTGAACAAAAGGTAGATAGCTCACTTTCAATTGATTGTAATAAGTTTTACGATTCCCTGACGAAACAGAATTTTTCATATGGTGCGGCAAGTACATATAACAGCTATACAAAACTCGGATACCAATTATATAAAGTGCTTTTCTATCCTATAGAATCATACGTTGAGGATAAGAATATCATTATCATCCCGGACGGCGCCATTTACTACGTTCCTTTTGAAGCCCTTCTGACCAGTCCGATGCCGGAGGGAGATCCCAATTACTATGCAGTACCCTACCTTATTTATAGCCATGCATTCAGTACTTCCTATTCCTCCACCATGCATTTCAGTGAAATGCCGCATAATACCCGGCCGGTGAAAGAGATCCTTGCCTTTGCCCCTTCTTATGCCAATGTGACCAGCTATTCACCCGGCTATGAACTTCTTCGTCAGTCGGACCGCGAAAAACTGCTTATGATACCTGGTGTGAAGCAGGAAGTGAAGAAGATTTCTCAGGAAATGAAATGCCGGGTGTTTGAAGATATGAATGCAACGGAGACCAACTTTAAGGAACATGCTGCGGAGTATAAAATCCTTCACCTGGCCATGCACACCATTCTGGACGATGACAATCCGCTGTATTCCAAACTTGCCTTCACCCAAACAGCGGATACCGCAAACGACGGCTTCCTGCATACCTATGAAATATATAATATGAAGCTCAATGCCAGCCTCGCGGTATTGAGCTCCTGCAGCAGCGGAATTGGGAAATTTCAGGAAGGTGAGGGCATGCAGAGCCTGGCGCGCGGTTTTACCTATGCAGGTTGTCCCTCCATATTAATGACTCTCTGGGAGGTGGCCGACCAGTCTACAGTTTCACTTATGGACCGCTTCTATTATTATCTGGGACAGGGTTTTTCCAAATCAGAGGCACTTAGAAAATCAAAGCTGGAATTCATGAAAAGCGCCGACATGCTGAAATCAAATCCCTTCTTCTGGTCCAGCTTTGTGATCATTGGAAACTCAGAGTCAGTTTACCCAAGCAGCATCTGGCGAATCCTTCTGGATATTGGCATCTTGCTGATTCCCGTCCCGGTTATCTTCTACATGTACCGCCGGTATAAGAAAGATGCCACCATGGATGCTGCCTGACCTCTCATTCTTTATCTGTCGTGAACTCCGGATCCTCTTTGATTTTGGTGATAAGATACTCCTTACAGAAATGCTTTCTTTTTTTGATGTAGTTCTCACTTTTAAACCCAAGGGTTTCCGCGATCACCTTTTGGGAAACGCCGTCGACAGACATCCTAATGATTTTCTGGCAGTCGGGTGGCATTTTTAAGAAGGCCCGCTGGTAGATCGCATACCTGATATCATCTTCATTGAATGGTTTGGGCTCTTCAAATTCAATAAACGAATGGTTCTCCTTCAGGTTTTTATCCTGATTCCGGCTGTCTCTCAGATGTTTCAACCAGAGTAGCCGTGCGATGGAATAAATGTAGGTCTGAAATCCGCTTTCGAGTTTAAAATCAGCTTTCTCACGGATATTTTTAAAAACAACGATAAGTGCTTCCTGAAAAATGTCCTTGGCATCATCCTCTGTCCCGCTGTTGGTCAGCACCAGCTTCACGATGGCCGGATAATACGACTTGTAAATATATCGTAATACCCGACTGTCCCGACGTCTCAGGCCATCAATTATCTCAGTTACTGAATATCGGTTCACAGGCAAAATTATCCTTTGGTCTCAAATCTAGTAAAAAAAACTGTCTGCCATTCCATTTCCATTGCACAGAAAAATTAAAGAGAAAATAACTCTGGCTCTGGTACACACAAACCTGTCTACGTTTAAGAAGTAAAAAGGATATGCGTACTACAGAGGGAGATTGAACCGTATTCAAATCTATTCAGAATAAAACCGGATCATATCACGGATAGCTTTCCGGCATACCTTGCAAAATCCGGCTGCTGTATTACTTTTCATACTGCAGTCATTTTGCGACCGGTACATTCCCTTCGCAATATAACCGCCACCTTCAAATACCCCCACTGAATCCCGGTACTTCTCCTCAGGCGGAGTGGGTATAGGTGTGCCAGGGGTGATCATTTTTTCCCATTTGGATCCAAAGTCGACAAGTGTTGTCAGGTTCGGCTCAGGAGGTTCCAAACGAAGATCATAAAAATCATTATATGAAACGCTGGATGTATAGTATTCATCGCCGAGACCTGCAAATCCGTGGCCGAACTCATGAACGAAAACTACTTCAGATGCCTCATTATCTGCTGAAAACAAGCTGTATTGATTGAAGATGCCTCCTCCTCCGTATTTTTTCGAATTGACAAGCACGACGATCTGATCATAGGGCACAGCAGCAGCCATGTTGCGAACCTGCCAGAAATCGTTCGTTGTCAGATAACGCTCACTGTAAAAGGTGTAAAATCCGGAATTGAATACCGTACTTTTCCATTGTCCCTTCCCCGGATTGTCTGTGCCGGAATCTTCCGACGGCACAAAAACCGACCTGACATTAAAATTTTCTTTCTCCTCTGAATACGGGTTCACGGTAAACATATACCGGTTAAACCGATTTACATCACTGAGAAATTTGTCCTTCTCGGCCGTAGTGTAGCCTTCCGACAAATATACAATGTCAACTTTATGGTGCGGGTCACCGGAAATGTAAATTTCATCGGTCTCTGTCACAACAGGTATGCGTTGTTCGATCAGAATATCGGAAGGATTTATGTAGACACTGAATTTCAGTTTTTTTAGTTTCCTGGAATTCCTCTGGTATACATCCAGCCTGACTGTATTTTTGGGATATGGAAATACCAGGGACTCTTTGAAAGCTTTTTTCACCCGACCGGCTTCACTGGTAGTGAGCCATTCCCTGAAAAGGGTATTAAAGCTGCGGGAATATAGTAGCCGGCTGGTAACGCTGTCGCTGACATCAAAGCTGAAATTACCATAATTCATCGTGTCAGCCAGGTTAGTCTCTGATCCGCCCCAGTGGGGTTCCTGATAGGTTTTGTAAAGATACAGGTCAAAATCATTCTTATCACCGGCCATGAGATAATCGACACGCATCGTATGATCAGTGAACCAGCTATAAAATTCAGTTTGTGCGAAAAGAGAAGGGGAACAAAACAGGAAGAGAAGGAACAGATTTTTCATAGTATATCACATAAGAATTAAAAAGCGTGCATTCAGCCACTTTCAGAAAACGTAGTAAAATTATAACTTAGCAGAAGAAAAACAAATCGTACACTTCCCATGATTGAATATTTAATTCACTTACTGGACAATCTTCTTCAGGAAAATATAGGATTATCTGAAAGAAATGCTGGCTTTCTCGTATCCTTAACCATTCTGGTCGTGATCTTTTTCCTGGCATGGATAGCCGATAAACTGGCGAAAAATATCCTTATTACTTCATTAAAGAGCTACGTGAAGAAGAGTAAAAATAAATGGGATGATGCGCTACTCGAATATAAATTTTTCCAGCGGCTGGCTCATATCGCCCCGGCACTGGTTATATACTACACCATCGGTTACTCAATTGAAATGCCGCGGCTGATTCATATCCTTCAAACGGTTACCATTCTCTATATGATCCTGATCGGCTTGCTTGTGACCGATTCTTTCCTGAGTGCCCTCCATTCCGTTTACCAGACCCTTCCAATCGCCCAGGAAAAACCAATAAAAGGTTATGTTCAGGTAGTTAAGCTCATGGTATTCTTTGTCGGTATCATCCTGGTCATCTCCATCCTGAGTGGCACGCCTGCCCTCAAGCTGCTTGCAGGTCTTGGTGCCCTGGCTGCCGTTCTGTTGTTAGTCTTTAAAGATACCATACTCGGACTTGTGGCAAGTATCCAGGTTTCTGCCAATAATATGGTAAAGCCTGGCGACTGGATAACCATGCCCAGCAGGCAGGCAGACGGAACGGTTATCGAAATTACCCTGAATACAGTGAAAGTCCAGAACTGGGACAAGACCATTGTGACTTTTCCCACCTATTCACTGGTTACAGAAGCCTTCAACAACTGGAAGGGTATGGAGGAATCCGGAGGCAGAAGAATCAAGAGATCGGTCAGTATCGATATGAGAAGTGTGAAATACGTTGATCCTGTGCTCCGGGAAAAACTTAAAAAGATCCAGCTTGTCAGGAAATATATAGTTGACCGTGAGGCGGAAATAGACCGTTTTAACGAAGAACAGAAAGCTGACCCTTCCTTACCGGTGAACGGAAGAAGATTGACCAACCTGGGCGTGTTCCGTCAATATGTTGAAGCGTACCTCCGCCAGCACCCAAAAGTCAATACCGACCTTACCTTCCTGATCCGTCATCTTCAGCCATCAGAAACAGGAATCCCTGTTGAAATCTATGTTTTCAGTCGTGAACAGGAATGGGCAAAGTATGAAGCCCTGCAGGCAGATATCTTCGATCATATACTGGCGTCCATCCCCTATTTTGAACTCAGAGTCTTCCAGAATCCGACCGGTGATGACTTCAAAGCTTTGTTCGGTCAGCAGGATGAAAATCAGGAAAGAAAACCGGCATAGATTTGTCACAATTTTTAGTAAAAACAGGTTTGGATCACCCATGCCCTGTCCTCATGCCAGAGCTTGATCCACCCCCGGAGGTTCATTATGCTATGCAGCACTTTTAAGGTTTTACGCCTCCTTTTTAAGCCCCGGATTGGAGAAACTTGACATATTTGTATAAATTTACAGATCGAAATGAATATACTACTATTCCTTTCGATTATCCGGTATACTCCCGAAGGAACTAATCATTTTTTCAAACGGCACTATTCAGAGCTATAACATGTAAACAACGTCGGCTTCCTTCCATGTTTTCACCGGGATTAAAAAACTCGTTAAAATTGTTACTATAAATAAACCGACAAATCGGATAATAATTAGTCAAAAAATATTTAATATTATCTTCAGATAGAAAGCTGAAGTTTAATTTTGTTTAGCATTTAAAAAATAGTTGTGATAAAAATGGAAGAGACCTTACAAATTGACGGCCTGGACCGAAAGATTCTTTCCCTGATCATGGAAAATGCACGCATTCCTTATCTTGAGGTAGCAAGAGAATGTAATGTATCAGGTGCAGCAATTCATCAGCGAATCCAAAGACTTACACGTCTGGGAGTGATCACCGGATCACAATTTATGATTAATCCAAAAAAGATCGGTTATCACACCTGCGCGTATATGGGTATTTTCCTGGAGAGTGCAAGTCTGTATACGGAGGTTGTCAAGAAACTCAAAGATATTCCGGAGATCGTACAATGTCATTATACAACCGGCAATTACAGTATATTCATTAAGGTTTACACGAAGAACAATGAAGATCTGAAGCATGTGCTGGTTGATAAACTTCAGGCTATTCCTGGTATCGCCCGGACAGAGACATTTATCTCCCTGGAGGAGTCTTTCAGTCGTCAGATCCCCCTTTATTGATCGGTGATAAGGCGGCCCGCTGGCGCCACACTTCATACATTAAAACCGAGGCAGCGACAGATACGTTTAATGACATGGTAAACCCGGTCATCGGAATCTTTACCCTGGCATCAGAAAGGTTTAACAGACCGGGTGATATTCCTTTTTCCTCGCTTCCAAGGATAATAGCTACCGGACCGGTAAGGTTTTTGTCGTAGCAAAGATCATCAGCTTTCTCCGTGACGCTTATGATTTTCAATCCCGAATTTTTCAGGTATTCTATGGCGTGTTCCATTGAACGGACCCTTGCTACAGGGATGTTCATCAGGGCGCCTGCTGAAGTTTTGACGGCATCGGCATTGATCCGGGCTGCACCACGAATAGGTATGACGATACCGGAAAATCCAAGACACTCTGCCGAGCGGGCTATAGCTCCAAAGTTTCGTACATCAGAGATCTGGTCGAGTAGGACGATAAGCGGGTCATTCCCTTTTTCAAAGGCCGAAGCCACAATTTCTTCCAACGGACTGTATGAAATAGACGAGATAAAGGCAACCACTCCCTGGTGATTCTTCCGCGTAATCTTGTTCAGTTTCTCATAAGGCACATACTGAAACGGAATTTCATGAAGCCTGACGAGGGGAAACAACTCCAGTATCACCTGACTCTCCGGTTTATTTGCGATCAGCACCCGATCAACCTCTTTTCCGGAACGGATGGCTTCAATGACTGCCCGGATACCAAAAATAAAATCTTCCTGCTTTTTCAATGACGGTGTTTTTTAATATTCGGGAGAATAGATCTTCCCTCTTCTCCATGACCTGATAGCTTCGGACCAGTAGCCGGTGGAACTAATGTTCCTGTTGAGCACAAAATCCTTATACGTAAATAAATCATCCTTCCTGTCGAAAATAAATTCAATGGGTATATTGGCTCGTTTGCTCAGATAGGTCCACTTCTCAACTGCCAGGGATTTATCCAGTAAGTTTGGTGGGCCAAAGATAATATAAATCATACCACGGTCGGTTTTCCAGCCTTCCTTATAGGATGAGAAATAGAGGTTGGCATACAACACCCTGGTGTAATATACCCTGATCAGTTCCCTTGCAGCATCAGTATCCCCGGCAATCTTAAGCCAGAAATTGTCGATGGCCAGTTTCCGGTTGGGCTCCATCCTCAGATCCCGGAATTCGACGGAGGAAGTGAGGTAAACCATCGGCCCAAGCATATCTTCAGAGGTCTGTATCCTGGGAAAATTTTCTCCAAAATTAAATAATGTCAGCCCTTCTTTGTAATCGGGGCTCACCCTCAGATGATAAATGCCCCGCAAAGGCAGAATGTAGGCGAGAGAATCGTTAAAGGGCACAGTCCAAATACTATCGGGGTAGTTTTTCATTGGGATTTCGGGAGCCGTTGAAAATATAGGCCTGGGCAGGCTTTGGTCCGGAGAATAATAATCAACGATAAGACTGTCGTATCCCATCCTGTTAAACAGGATCCTAAACTGCTCACCGCTTCCAAATTCATTGGTGAAAGAGGGGTAATTTGTAACCGCAGACAATACCTTAAAATTTTGCGGACCATACGGTGAGGTTTTATCCACAATGAGAAAATTCTCCGTAACCGTACCCCGAAGCAAATCATCGACGTCAACCCTGGCGATATATTTTTTGCCATTGTACGCCTTCAGTGGAAGTGCGGTAAAAAAGCTGTTTCTCATATCATTCCGGTTCAGAGTCCGGGCTATAGAGGCTGAATCGACAATTCCCGCGGCTTTGTCAGGATCGTTTCCGGCTTCTTCAAGAATAAAACCAACCTTAAGCTTAGCAATGAAGTTGCCCATTTCATTTGCCTGGTTGAAGAGTAATTCTGAAGGGTAAATCCGTATATATAAAATAGAGGTGGAATCGTTGATGTGATTCACAAGGAAATCGGGGTGGATGGTCACTCTTCCAGGGTTATAGATATCAGCAAGATTGCCGGCAGGCCGCTGTGTTTTATTTTGCAGTTTACAACCCTGGACCAGAAGGATCAACAGAAATAATAAAGTAAATAATATACGCCTGATCATTTCTGACATTTTCTATCCCAATTTAACTAAATTCTTTCATCTTTCAATTTTTCCAGGTCATTGTGCAGCCTTTCCCATTCCGTCATCCTGCTGTCAAGGTCCTCTTTCACGTGTTTATATTCACCAAAAAGGGCCGGATCATCGATATTCCCCTTACTGGCCAGCAAATCATTCAGTTCTTCAAACCTTTTCTCGATATCTACGATCTCTTTTTCTGCCTTTGCGAGCTGGTTTTCAGTCTTCCTCATGATGCGGTCGTATTCCTTCCGTTTCTGATAGAGTGCTTTATTGTCCGATTTCGAATCGTCCTCCAGGTTTTCCTGCACTGCACTTTCCGATCTCTCCAGGTCTCTCAAAGATTCAAGCTTCCGCCGCTTCAAAAAGTTATATATCCCGCCGTGATGTTCATAAATCCTGTGATCCCGGAATTCATATACTTTATCAACCAACCCATCGAGAAATTCCCTGTCGTGCGATACCACAATTAAAGTGCCATCATAGTCACGAAGCGCAGATTTAAGGATATCTTTTGAACGCATATCGAGATGATTGGTAGGCTCGTCCATTACCAGGAGGTTGTTTGTCTGAAGCAACATACTTGCCAGGGAAAGCCGTGACCTTTCCCCGCCTGATAACACTTTTACCTTCTTATCCACTTCATCCCCGCCAAAAAGAAATGCACCAAGTATGTCCCTGATCTTCACCCTGATGTCTCCTACCGCAACGGCATCAATTGTTTCAAAAACTGTTTTATTTTCGTCCATCAACTCATCCTGATTCTGGGCAAAGTAACCAATACTAACATTGTGTCCCGCTTTAAGTTCACCTGTATGATCGAGGGCGCCGATAAGGATTTTGGACAGGGTAGTTTTGCCTTCACCATTTTTTCCGACGAAAGCAATTTTCTCTCCTCTTTCAAGCACAAGATTGATATTTTTAAGGATGACGTGCTCGCCGTAATTCTTTCCTAACATCTTGGTTTCCATAACAATTTTCCCTGATCGGGGAGCGGGGGGAAATTTAAGATTCATCGCAGAACGCTCCTCCTCCTCCATCTCAATCCGGTCGAGTTTTTCGAGCTGTTTTATCCGGCTTTGCACCTGTACTGCTTTTGTGGCTTTATATCTGAAGCGTTCGATAAATTCCTCAGTATCCTTAATCATCTTCTGCTGATTCTGAAATGCGGCCAGTTGCTGCTCCCTTCTCTCTTTCCGCAGAACAACATATTTAGAATAAGAAACCTTGTAATCGGTGAGTTTTGCCATGCTGATCTCAACCGTCCTGTTTGTTATATTATCGAGAAATGCCCGGTCGTGTGAGATCAGTACAACGCCTCCGGGATACGACAGGAGGAAATCTTCCAGCCATTGAATGGATTCAATATCGAGGTGATTCGTCGGCTCATCCAGGAGTATAAAGTCGGGCTTTTGAAGAAGAATCTTTGCCAATTCGATCCTCATCCGCCAGCCTCCGCTGAATTCTGCCGTGGGTCTGTCAAGGTCGGTACGTTCGAATCCGAGTCCTGTCAGCGTTTTCTCAACATCACCATGTACAGAACTTCCGCCTTCCATTTCGAAGCGTTCACTCTTCGTGGTCAGATCGTCGATCAGTTTCAGGTAGGCTTCCGACTCATAGTCGTCCCTGTTTCCAAGTTCTTCAGTAATATGTCCGATCTGTCTTTCAAGTTTCAGGACGTGATCAAAGGCAGTCATGGCTTCTTCGTAAACCGTTTTGCCATCATGATGGGCCATCTGTTGTGGCAGGTATCCGGCTTTCTGGCTGGCTGAGCATACTACCCTCCCCAGCGTCGGATCCTGTTTTCCAGAGATGATCTTCATCAATGTTGTTTTTCCCGCGCCATTTCGCCCTACCAGACCGATGCGGTCCCGGTCGCCAATCATAAGGGAAACACTGTCCAGCAAGGTGAACCCTCCAAATCTGACCGTTAAATTATCAACAGAAATCATGCTGGCTACGTATATGATTACACAATGACCCGAAAGCTGTTCAGGGATTCTTTTTTTGAATTTGCAAAGTAAGTTTAATAAGCTGTAACAAAGAAATAAAGATGCTGGTTTTTTCACCGGGTAATAATCTTCAATCTCTATCATTCCTCAGCGGATCATGCCCGTTCTCGACAGGATTGATTATCTTTGGCAGTCATAAATACGATATTTCAAACTTCAATCTTAGCAGTATTGGCAAGGAAAAAACTACCCCACCTGGAGAACGTGGAAATTACGGATGTCGGGGCTGAAGGAAAGGCCATTGCACGTGTTAACAATATGGTATGTTTTGTTGCTATGGTGGTACCCGGTGACATCGTCGATATCCAGGTGACGAAGAAAAAGAACAACTATATGGAAGGCCGGGTCACAGCGATTCGTCAATACTCATCCATCCGGCAGGAACCTTTTTGCAGCCATTTCGGCATATGCGGAGGATGCAAATGGCAACATCTGCCTTACTCCTTTCAATTGAAATACAAACAAAAACAGGTTGGTGATGCGATTCAACGAATCGGCCATGTAGACATCCCGGAGATCCGCACGATCATCGGTTCTCCGGTCGACAGGTTCTACCGGAATAAACTCGAGTATACCTTTTCCGATCACCGCTGGCTAGAGGAGGCGGAGATTGCCCGCGAGGGGGTTATCAATGATACCCGTGCCCTCGGCTTTCATGTGCCCGGCCTTTTCGATAAGGTAGTGGATATAAAAAAGTGTTGGCTCCAGGATGAACCGGGGAATACCATCAGAGATGCAGTAAAGGAATTTGCTATCGCGAACGGTTACACATACTTTAGTCAGAAGTCACATACGGGATTTCTTAGGAATCTCATTATCAGAACATCTCTGAATGGTGAGGTAATGGTTATCCTATCCTTTTTTCATGAAGAAGAAGAAAAACGATTACGTTTGCTCGACCATCTTCTGACTCGTGTGCCGGGAATTACATCCCTGATGTATGTCATCAACGGCAAAGGGAACGACACCCTATACGATCAGGATATCCGGCTGTATCATGGCAGGGACCATATCTTTGAGCAGATGGAGGAACTGAATTTCAAGATCGGACCAAAATCATTCTTCCAGACAAACACCCGGCAGGCTCTTGAACTTTACAGGGTTGCCAGGGAATTTGCCGGACTTACCGGACATGAAACCGTGTATGATCTATACACCGGCACAGGAACTATTGCCAATTTCATTGCACGGCACGCCGGAAAAGTCATAGGTATCGAATCAGTTCCAGAAGCCATTGAAGATGCGCAGATAAATTCCAGGATCAACGGGATTGGAAATACATCCTTTTTTGCAGGGGATATCAAGGATGTGCTCAATGACAGCTTTCTCCAGCATCATGGACGCCCGGATATCATCATCACGGATCCGCCACGCGCGGGCATGCACACGCAGGTCATTGATCAGATCCTCAGGATGGAACCAGGGAAAATAGTATACGTGAGTTGTAATCCGGCAACCCAGGCACGTGATCTTCAATTGCTTAACGTAAAATACAAGGTAACAGAACTACAGCCGGTTGACATGTTTCCACAGACCCACCATGTCGAGAATGTTGCCTGCCTGGAACTCCGCACTGATGTTTAGTATCATTTTCTGCCTCTCAGCCTTTTCGGCAGCATATCATCGGGCCATTCTTTAACGAAATCAACCCAGTACTGCCTGATGGTTGATTTAATATCTTTGTGCAATATCCACAATCCTGCCAGGTTAGGTATGGTCATGATGGCAATGGTGATATACGACAGGTTCCATACAATGGTAGTATCGGTGAATGCCGCGAAGAAGAAGGTGACAACATATATCAGCTTGTAAATCACCACGTATTTGGTGCCGAAAAGGTAGGTTACTGCCCTACCGCCATAATACGACCAGGAAATGGCCGTAGAGAAGGCGAAAAGGAGCAGGCCAATGGCGACGATATACTGGCCGTAATTTCCGAGAAAACTTCGATTAAACGCTGCTGTGGTAAGTGGTGCGCTGTGAATGAGTGAGTTACCCCAAATCTCCACCTTTGAGAAATCACTCTCAGAGAGTTTACCATTTGTTATTGCCAGTTCGCCGTTGAAGGGTTCTCCGTTTTCCATTACGGAAACTTCGTCTGCAACAGATTGTGCATGGATAAGCGTAACATCGCTGGTAATTTTTCCGTCGGTCACTTCTATCGTTCCGGAGTATCGTGGCAGATCTGATTTACCAACCATAAAATTTCTGAGTTCCTTCTTCTCCACATTCTGATCTTCATGGTATATTCCGGTAAGAACCCTGAGATCAGCTTCCTCAAAGCGATTATAGAACTTTTCATTCCACACCCCGGATGAAAGAAGAACGAGTCCGGTTAGAAAACAAATAATGATGGTATCGATAAACGGTTCAAGTATGGCTACCATACCTTCTGAAACCGGTTCGTGAGCTTTGGCTGCGGAGTGTGCAATAGGAGCCGATCCCTGACCTGCTTCATTCGAAAACAATCCCCTGTTTACCCCCATATTAAACGTAAAGGCAAAACCCGCACCGAGGAAGCCTCCGACAGCGGCTGATCCGGTAAAAGCATCACTGAAGACGGACAACAGGGAAGGAAGGATATTCTGGTAGTTGGTGCCTATGACGAAGATGGCGCCGAGAAAGTACAGGATAGCCATAACCGGGACAAGGGTTGATGTCACTTTGGCAATGCGTTTGATTCCCCCGATGATGACCAGTGCCAGAAGTACGGCCAAAACACCGCCGGATACGATCCTGTTAATACTGAATGTATCAAATAGGGAATCGGAAATGCTGTTGATCTGCGGCAGGCTTCCTGTGCCAAAGGAGGATAGTATCGTTGCAAAGGCAAAAAAACCGCCGATGATCGCTCCGGTCCTGATCAGTTTCCCCGACCGTGTGCGGATATTAAGCTTTTTCTTCATATAATACATAGGGCCTCCGGATATGGACCCGTCGGGCAGAATATCCCTGTATTTATGAGAGATGGTGACTTCAACAAATTTAGTACACATGCCAAGCAATGCGGTCACCAGCATCCAGAAAAGGGCAGCAGGGCCTCCGAGATGGATAGCAAGTGCCACACCGGCAATATTGCCTGTACCAACCGTTCCCGAGAGTGCAGTCGTCAGGGCCTGGAAATGCGATGTATCGCCAACGTCGCCTTTTTTGTCATACTTGCCACGGACAATTCGTAATGCATGAGCAAAATATCTGATCTGAGGAAAACCAAGGTAAATGGTAAAGAAGACTCCTGTTCCGAGCAAGAAGAACACAAACCATTCATGCCCGCCAATATACTGATTCAGCCATAGAAGAAAAGAGTTGATCTGTTGCATGTCTGACCTGGTTTTTTGTGGTAAAATGACAAATATAACAAAAAACCCAATATTAGCCAGACCCCTGCATCGACCGGCCTGATTTAAATCACACCATGATTTCAGGATTTGAAACGATCGTCACAGCCAATCAACAACATGAACACAATTGACCTGACATGATCAAGCATGGCATTCACTAATGGATCATATCTCCGTCTTTTCAACACCCTTGATCTTGTCATCAAGGCCAAGGCCGCTTAGCACTTCGATATTGATGCCGTCGGAAAGCCCGGTTTTTATGAATCGCTTCTCAAAAATCTGTTCCCCGGCTTCGATTTCCACAAAGGCGGAATCACCCTCAAACTTAATGAGGCTTTCGGGAATGACCATCACACTGTCGCGTTTCTCCAGGACGATATCAGCCGTGGCACTGTAGCCCGACCGGATAAAATAGTTGTCCCGAAGCTCGACCGCCGCCTTTATCTCAAACTGTATGGCACCATTCTCCTCAACGCCCTTGGGGGCAATGAATTCGAGATTGGCATTAAATTTCTGTGCATCGATTGCACCAATAGAAATAGAGAGGTTCATACCCGGTTTAATTTTACCGACTTCCGTCTCATCAACCTTTCCTTCAAACACCATTTCACCCATATCGGCCACGGTAGCGATGGTGGTGCCCTCACTAAAGGTATTGGTCTCAATCACCGATTTACCTTCCTCAACCGGTATATCGAGAATCATACCCGTGATCGTCGACCTGATCAGGGTGTTGGTAGCCTCGTCCGATTTGGAGGTCACTCCTTCCCTGATGAGGGTAAGATTATTCCTGGCTGCCTCAAGCTCTTCCTTTGCATTCGAATATTCAAGCTGGTATTTCTGGAACTCTGCCTCCGGAATAACTCCCTGGTCATACATAAGTTTCTGACGTTGAAAGTTCGTTTTGGCATCGGTGAAATTATTTTCTGACGTTTTAAGTCTGTATTCTGCTTCATTCAGGCTGATCATATTCGGGATGATCTTCACACGTGCAATAAGATCACCTTCTTTCACCCTCTGACCTTCTTCAACATAGATTTTCTGTATGATGCCGGAGATCTGTGGTTTGATTTCGACTTCCTTTCGCGGCACTACTTTTCCAGTGGCAACGGTTTTCCTGACGACGTTATCAACAAACGGCTTTTCCGTCGTAAAAATGACGGGTTTGTCTTTGGATTTTCCGTACAGGTAAACAATGGTCCATCCGAATAGGCCCAGCAGAAGGACAATGATCAGTACTCTAAAAAACTTTTTCATTTTATATAGAATTTATTCTGTTCTTAAAGCTTCAATAGGTTTGATATGCAACGCCCTGGCTGCAGGGATCAGTCCGGCAAGCACTCCGGAGACCACAAGGATAATCAGCGCGGTAATTGCAATCCGGAAGTCAATTTCGGGATTTTTGAAAAATCCCGTGTCACCGCCGGCTTTCGTCAGCAGAATATTCACACCTTCGATGACAAGCACTCCTGCCACAAGGCCGGTATAGCCGGCAAGCATCGTCAGAAAAACCGACTCGTTGATGATCTGAATAATAATATGCATGGGAGTTGCCCCGAGTGCCCGCTTTATTCCGATTTCACTTGTTCTCTCCTTAACGATCACAAGCATGATATTGCTGACACCGATCACTCCGGCTAGAAGGGTGCCAATGCCAACGATCCATATCAGAAGGTCGATCCCTCCGAAAAGCCCCTTCATCTGATTAAACTCTTTTTCAACATTGAAGGAGCCTAAGGCCACATCGTCGTCAGGATGTACCTTATGGCGTTCCTTAAGCAAGCTGATGGCCTTCTCCTGGATGAGGGAAACCGGCACGTTTTCCTTGGAGGTCATGGAAAACCAGAACACCTTGTTACCATAATTATAGGCCCGTTGCATGGTGGTAAAAGGCATGAAGATCGAAGATTGCTCATCATTGGCACGCTCGCCCGTTTTTTTGGATGAGAACAGCCCGACAACCTTAAAGTAGATGCCCTGGATTTTTATATATTCCCCCAGGCATTCCTCGTTTTTCGCAAAAAGTTCCTCATAGACCCGCCTTCCGATGAGCACTACCTTTCGTTTGTCACGGATATCGAGGTCATTGATCAACCGGCCTTTAACAACGTTAACGGGATCGATCCTGAAATAATTGGGCGAATCACCATAGATACTGTATGCACCCGTTTTGTCACCTCTGACCACGTTGTCACCACTCTGGAATCCTCCCCCTTGCAATCTTGGCGCCAGTAGTTCAATTTCGGGGATCCTGTTCCGTAATGCGATCACGTCTTCATCATCGAAGGAGAAGCCCCGGCCACGTGTAAATCCTTTATATGGCATACTTGTTCTCTGGGGCCAGATAAATACCGAATTTGTGGCAAAGTCGCCAAATCCCTGGTTGACACCATTTTGAAGTCCTCTGCCTGAACCAAGCATAATCAGCAACATAAAGATACCCCAGAACACACCGAAGGCTGTCAGCAACGTGCGCCACTTGTTCTGTTTCAGTGAGTGAAAGATCTCCTGCCACTTGTCGATATCGATCATTATCTTAAAAAACATACCTATCGTTTATTCATCCCTGAGTGCAACTATTGGTTTGATGGAAGCAGCCTTCATGGCGGGTACCAACCCGGCGAGGGCCCCTGAAACCACAAGAAGTACGGTGGCTCCTACCGCAATGCCGAAATCAGCTTCAGGATTCAGAAAGAAAGGATTAGGCGGCATAAACCTGGAAACCATTTCGAGAAGGAAAACACCCAGAACAAGACCTATATAGCCGGCGAAGGATGTGATGAGCACTGCTTCCTGCAGGATGAGGCTGATGATCGATCCCGGGGTGGCACCGATGGCTTTTCGGATACCGATCTCTTTCGTCCTCTCTTTCACAACGATCAGCATGATATTGCTCACCCCCACAACGCCGGCAATGATCGTTCCGATACCAATGACCCAGATAAATATTCTGATGGATTTAAAAAGCTTCATCGTTCGTTCATACTCTCTGGCCTTGTTGAAGATATTCAATGCCCTCGGGTCTTCCACATCAAAGGAATGGAAGGTTGCCAATTGACGTTTAATGGTTTCCAGCATTTTGTTGCTTTCCTCAGGTGTGGCGTCCCCTGTCGTCAGGGATACCTGATTGATCCTGTTCGTACCGGTAAACACCCTTTGCGCGGTATATATCGGCACATAGGCCCGTCGTTGTTCATCCTCACTCCCCTCATCATGGAAGATACCGATAACTTTGAATGGGACACCACTGATATTCACATACTTTCCCATTGCAACCGTGTCAGGGGGTTTGAAAAGGCTTTCCCTGACCATCTCCCCGAGGACCACCACCTTCCGGAAATAGTTGAGATCAATATTGTTAATAAAGCGGCCTTCGACCATAGTGAGTTCTTTGATCTCGCAGTAATCGGGATGAACCGGGCTGATCGTAAAAGTACCATAGTTATTCTTGTAGGAAAAGACATTATTCTGCCGTATCCAGAAACGTCCTGAAATCAGGTCGATGCCATCCACTGAGTTTTTTATCAGCTCATAGTCTGCATTGGTAAACTTCACCTCTCTTCCGGGTTGCAGACCCTTATATGGTTTACTTGTCATCCCGCTGGATATCCATATTCCATTTACGGCCCCGCCCTTGAACTCCTGTCTGACACCGTTCTCGAGACCATGACCTGAACCCAGTAAAATGATCAGCATAAAGATCCCCCACGCAACGCTGAACCCGGTAAGGAAGGTCCGCATGCGGTTCTTTCGTATCGTACTGAATATTTCCTGCCATTTATCCAGATCAAACATTCGATTTCTCTTTTATTCTCCCGTTAACAGAAATCTTTTCGATCAGTCCGTCTTTAAGATGTATGATCCTCTGCGTCATCGCAGAGATATCCCTTTCATGGGTGACGATAACAATGGTAATGCCTTCGTCATGAATTTCCCGGAACAGGTTCATAACTTCAATGGAGGTGGCGGAATCAAGGGCGCCTGTGGGTTCATCGGCAAGGATCACCTTAGGTTTGGTGATCATGGCCCTTGCAATGGCAATACGCTGTTTTTGTCCGCCTGAAAGTTCTGAAGGCAGGTGATCGGCCCATTCGGTCAGCCCCATCCTCTCCAGGTACTCCATCGCTATCCTGTTCCGTTTGCGCCTGCTTATCTTCTGATAATAAAGCGGTAATGCCACATTTTCCATGGCATTCTTGAAAGGGATCAGGTTGAACGACTGGAAGACAAAGCCGATCATTTGATTTCTGTACCAGGCCGATTTGGTTTCGCTCAGGTTCCTGATCAGGTTCCCGTCAAGATAAAAATCACCCTCATCATAGGAATCGAGGATGCCGATGATGTTCAGGAGTGTAGATTTGCCCGAGCCTGATGACCCCATCACCGAAACAAGTTCACCCTTCCCGATATGAAGATCAATGCCTTTCAGTACATGTAATTTATTTGAACCGGTGATATAGGACTTATGCAGACGCTGTAAATCTATCATCAGAAAACGGTTTAAGTTGAAGTTGAGTACTCAAAAAATATGCCCTGAAGCGTATTATCTTTAAAATGAAATTTTTACAATTTTCTCCGGTTTGGAAAACCCTTCTGAAAATGTCCGGATATGGACACGAGAGTACAGATACGGACAGTCCTGCGTCTCCAGATTGGGCATGGTAAACCAATAGGAAATCCAGGACTTTTACAGGTATAATAAATGAAACATAAACTACCTAAATGATGTTTTTAATCATCAGTAATTTAACATTTTAATAAGACTTAGGTTGGCTTTGAAAACATTATGAATGGGGGTGTGGCTTCTTTCTTCCTGCCCTCAACTTTTCCCTGACAGTTGAGTGCGTTTATAATACCCTGATTCAGCCCTTTTCGGATTTATTCTCTCCAGGCAGAAAAATGCGTGTTACCGGAAGTTTGTCGGGATGGTTCTTCTGGAGATATTCAACGAGTTTTTCCCTGATAAAAACCCTGAGGTCCCAGGCTGTGGGAGAATCTGCAGCGCTCATCAGCATCCTGACCTCCATCGTACGTTCGTTGGATCCTGTGACCTGAACATTGCCCACATTTCCATCCCACAAATCCGTTGTCTTTAAGAGTCGTTCAAATTCCGTTCTGAGCTCACCGAGGGGCATGGTATAATCGGTGTACAGGAATACCGTTCCGAGGATATCGGCCGATGTGCGAGTCCAGTTCTGGAAGGGTTTCTGTATAAAGTAGGTGGTTGGCACGATCAGGCGGCGTTTGTCCCATATCCTGACTACGACATAGGTGAGTGTGATTTCCTCAATCCAGCCCCATTCACCTTCTACGATCACTACATCTTCGATCCTGATGGGCTGTGTGATGGCGATCTGAAATCCGGCGAGGATGGTGCCGATCATGCTCTGAGCAGCCAGTCCCAGAATGATGCCCGCAACTCCGGCCGAGGCGAACAGGCTGACGCCAATCCTCCGGATGGATGCAAAGGTCATCAATGCAAAAGCGATGGCCAGGAAAATAATTATAAAAATGATGATCCTCTCAAGTATTCTGAATTGCGTATAAATTTTTCGCGCACGAAGGTTATCCTTACCCGATAGATCGTACTTGTTGAGCAGGAGCAACCGGAGTATCTGGATAAAATTGATGGAAATCCAGGCCCCAGAAGCGATAATCAGGATATTTAGAATATTCTGTGTGCTGCTGATATATTCCTTGTTTACCAGGATGATCTTCAGATTTAATTCCAATGCCAGAAGAATGGTAAGAACTGTAACCGGAAGAACCGCTTTCCGCAATATCTTTCCGCCTTTCTGTATGTCCGGAGAACCCTTAATTTCCCGCCGGATACGGTTTACTGCATACCACACAAGGCTAAGCCCTGCGAGAAAAACAGCTGCTGATACGATGATATTGTTTGTAATAATCATCAGTGTAAGAAACATATTGGTCATAGATTGTAAAGGATTGAGTCTGTGATTTGTTTACTCAAGCCTGATTTCTTTCCCAGACTTTGAATTTACAAAAAGGATATGCCCGCCTGTATGGTAACCTTCGAAGATTGATCTACCTTCATGCTTGAGTGTATCGCTATGAAATCCCATGAGGCAGAGAGCGGCATTGGCACTTTTTTCATTGACCAGCTTTTTAATTCCCTTCTCGGGATCCTCCGGTATAATCTGTATGTTCCGGATATTGATGGATAAGCGGCCACTCGTCACCAAATCTTCCAGTTGTTGACGTGTTTGATCCTCCGTACCAGGCTTGCACACATCAAAGATCTTGATATTGCTCCGCTTCCAGTCGGGGTGACCGAGGATAACATAACTCAGCAGGATGAGCAGGTGAGCATTGTCATGGTCAATACTTCGAATCCAAACATGAATATCCTGCTTAAAATCTATTTCTTGAGAACTACTATCCAGAATACAGACGTCAAAATCACCGGCACGTACTAGTGCAAAATTGTCGATAATATCATCAATTTCCGACGGCACATTCCTGTCGAACTCAAAAATTACCATGTTGTTCTCCATCCCGGAGATACCGGGAAGCTGAATCGATTGTGCGATGGCAGAGGTATAGGAAGGGGAGATGAGCGTATCGACGTATACCTGGTTTTTATAACGGTCAAATCTTTTAAGCAATGCCGTATGTTCCTCAACCGACCTATTGTACGTAGCTTTTGAATAATACCCTTCAATAAGGTGAATAAAGGTACCGAAACCATATTTATAAGATATCCAGTTCAGAAGGCGAAATGAACTGTCGCGGATAAAGGAGGATTTGCTGATGCAAAGGGCACTTGGCCGCCATTCACCCTGTTTGCGCCCGCGTGATCTCCTCTGAAGGTAGACCTGCAGATTTCTGTTGACCTGGAAAAGTGAGTTGGCAAAAATAGCTTCGAGTCCTTTCCTGTTTTTATGGTATGAATTGGTGAAGAGGTAAAGCAGAATCATCAGGAAGGCAGCGAGAAATGCATAGAAAAAATTCATCATAAACATCAGCCACACTGCCGTGATGAATCCGATGAGTGAAAGGAACCATTTTGATCTGAACGACGGTCTGTAGGAAGGGGACGCTCCGAAATGATTAAGAAACGAGATAAGGCACAGAGATCCATAGGTCACCATAAAAAACATAGATATGATCTGCGCCACAACATTTACATTCCCCAATGCAACAAATATGAAGGCGATGATGCAGGTAACGAGCGTAGCATTGTAAGGTTCCCCCGAGGTTGTGTTGATCAATCCAAGCCGGCGGTTTACTTTCACAGAAGGGAAAGAACGGTCGGAAGCCAACGCCTGAAGAGTTCGTGGTGCCACCATGATCGAACCAATAGCAGATGATAGTGTTGAAGCAGCGAGACCGAGGGGAATGATGATTTTCCCGTACATAGCAATCTGGCTCATGATGAGCTGATTATTGATGAGATCTTCAGAAGGGGCAGAATTTTTAAATTTCCAGGCAATAAATATGTAAATAATCATGCCGCTGACCGTAGCCATTGTTGTCCCAAGCGGAATAGACCTGGAAGGTTTTTTAAGATCCCCGGAGAGTCCTACGCCGGCCGTCATCCCGGTAAAAGCAGGAAAAATAATTGCAAATACGATGAAAAACTGGTCCCTGTTCCTGAATGAGGCATTCGCCAGTGAAAATTCTGTCGACTGGGAAAACTCCGTTTTCCCGATAAAGAAAAGTACCAGGGACAAAAATAGTATTCCAACCACGAAATACAGCGCTTTAACGCCCATGTTTGCACCTTTACGCAGAATGAGCACCGACAATCCAAACATGGCGGGGATGCTGATCACCTGTCTTGGAAGCTCAATACCCATGGTACTTTTTACATACTCAAAGAAGGGTGAAAAAGCTTCAGTAAAAGCAATTACATAAAACGCTACCGAGATTGCCTGTGACATGAACAGGGCAAACCCAATGGTTGCTCCGATGTTCAGACCAAATGAACGGGAAATGATGAAGTACTCACCTCCCCCTTCCACTCTCCGGTTTGTTGCAATTTCTGAAATAGCAAGAGCGGTGGGAATGGTAACGAGGTGGCCAACGAATATCACTCCAAGAGTGCCCCAGAATCCGAGCATTCCTACAGCAAAGCCAAACCTCAGAAACAATATAGCACCAAGGATGGTCGCTATAGCCGTAAAAAATACAGGCGCAGTTCCAAAATTTTTCTTACCAATCATAATACCAACATATTAATTGGGGATCCAGAGAGGTAGGGAGATGACACGGTCTTTTCATATATGAATATTCATTTACCGGATGATGCATCCAATGTCAGGTAAAGGTATTGCTGCTATTATTCTCCGGTGTATAAAAGCCGGGCAATACCGTAATTTACACTCTGCCGGGAAAAAAGAGCAATAAGTCACACAATTTATGAAATCGAACGCAGATTCCATATATTATTTTAAAATACCTGAAAATTCCTGTTACTTTGTTCCATCAAAAGCTGATATAAATGTCATGATTTCTGATCTTCTGATATTAATTGCCGGCTTCGTCCTCCTGATTAAGGGCGCCGACTGGCTGGTGAAGGGATCCGCCTCGATAGCCATGAAGCTTGGTATTTCCGAACTTGTTATCGGACTGACAATAGTAGCTTTCGGTACTTCGATGCCGGAAATGGTGGTAAACACCATCGGTGCTGTAAGAAATCTGAATGAGATGGTACTCGGGAATGTGCTTGGGAGCAATATCTTCAATATCTTTGTCATTCTGGGCATCACAGCTTTGGTCAGGCCGGTGAGTGTAGGTCTCAGCACAATAAAACGTGAAATCCCTTTCAGTCTGCTGGCCGGCATTGTCGTACTGATTATGGCCAACGACAGCATTTTCGCCAACATCCCTGATATCATCTCACGGTTCGACAGTGCAATACTGCTTGCATTCTTCCTTCTCTTCCTGTACATGATCTTTCTGAATATAAAGAAAGACCGGGACATGACTGTTCCCTATACCGGAGACAAAAAAACAGCAATCCTTCTTTTGCTTATCGTGGCCGGTTTCGGAGGATTGATTTTCGGAGGAAAACTTGTTGTCGACAGTGCCGTGCGGATGGCAACCAACTTCGGGCTGTCTGAACGGATTATCGGACTCACGATCGTGGCTGCCGGAACCTCACTGCCCGAGCTGGCGACCTCTGGAGTTGCGGCCTTCAGGGGCAATAGTGATCTTGCTATCGGCAATGTGATCGGCTCGAATGTATTTAACATACTGTTTGTTCTCGGACTCAGCGGCGCAATAACCCCAATTTCCTTCAGCCCGTCATTCAATCCCGACATATTCCTCTATCTTATCGGCACGATGCTTATTCTGGGTGCAATGCTCACAGGAAAAAAGCGTAAACTGGACCGTTGGGAGGGCCTGATCTTTATCCTGATTTATGCCGGTTACACCGTACATCTCATTATTCAGTCAAGATCATGATTACCAGCACACAGAACCCGACAATAAAAGACCTTCTTAAACTGTCGAAAGCACATTCAAGGAGAGATGAGGCCCTGTTCATCATCGAAGGCTACCGGGAACTAAAAAAAGCCGTCGACAGCGGCTTCTCGATAAGCCAGGTATTTTATTGTACAAATCTGCAAAATGACTCCGTCAGGTCTTTTTCGGAAAATCTTTCTGCTGACTCAAAAACTGAAGTATCCGAACATGTTTTTTCGCGGATCGCCTACCGCGACAACCATGACGGCCTGATTGCCACTGCCCGGCCTCGGTATCTGACCTTCGGGGATATGAAGCCTTCGCATCGGCCCCTTTTCCTTGTGATAGAAACGGTTGAAAAACCGGGTAACCTGGGTGCCATCCTTCGTACTGCCGACGGAGCAGGGGCGGATGCCGTGATCGTTTGCGACAATCAGACCGATCTGTATAATCCGAATGTCATCAGGGCCAGTCTGGGATGCATCTTCACAACCACGGTTATCCAGACTTCGACACAGGATGCGATCAGCTATTTCAAAAATCAGGGCATTGCCATTTTTTCAGCTGCTCTACAGGAGAGTAACCCGTATTATAAGGCTGATTTTACGAAATCCTGTGCCATTGTTGTAGGGTCGGAAGCAGATGGCCTGAGTTCGCAGTGGAGACAGCACGCAGACCGTATTATCCGCATCCCGATGCAGGGCGTTGCCGACTCACTGAATGTTTCGGTGTCCGCAGCCATACTGGTTTTTGAAGCGGTAAGACAGAGAAATTCAGACTGACATTTTGCGCTATTATTGCAGCGTAAACTAAAAAGCCCTAAATTTGTTCTATCACGAGAATGGACGTAAACGCACCATGACAGCCATCTCCGGCCAGCGAATGATAAATATATGCGGTGATTTATTGTCAAAATTTCCTATTTTACGTTAACAATTGTATTAATTCATATATCTGTTTTAAGATCTTGTATAATAATTCGTCACCGGTTCATTTTGTACCGGTTGTAATCAGACTACGGGATCGTATTGTAGATTCAAAAAATTACAACTTATGAAATATGACTTACTGGTAATCGGCAGTGGCCCCGGAGGTTACGTTGCTGCCATCCGTGCTGCACAGCTAAAAATGAAAGTTGGCGTTGTTGAACGGGAAAATCTTGGTGGTATCTGTCTGAACTGGGGGTGCATACCCACGAAATCGTTATTCAAAAGCGCCCAGGTTTTTGACTATTTTAATCATGCAGGGGAATATGGCCTGACAATTGAAGGGAAGGTTAAACCCGATTTTGAAAAAGTCATAAAGAGGAGCCGTACCGTTGCCGACGGAATGAGCAAGGGTGTTCAGTTTCTGTTTAAGAAAAATAAGATTGACCAGATAGAAGGTTTCGGACGGTTGGCCGGAAAGGGAAAGGTTGAGGTTGAAAAAGACGGCAAGAAGACGCTTATCGAGGCCGATCATATTATCCTGGCTACCGGCGCCCGGTCGAGAGAATTACCGAACCTGAAGCAGGACGGCAAAAAGATCATCGGTTACCGCCAGGCTATGACCTTGCCGAAACAACCCGAATCCATGGTCGTAGTTGGTTCCGGAGCTATTGGCAGTGAATTTGCCGGCTTTTATAACAGCATGGGAACGAAGGTTACCCTCGTTGAATTCCTTCCCAATATTATTCCTCTGGAGGATGACGAAGTGTCAAAACAACTTGAACGTTCATTCAAAAAAGCAGGAATAACAGTGATGACCTCCTCTTCGGTCGAATCGGTCGATACCAGTGGCAAAGTCTGCAAGGTAACTATCAAGACGCCGAAAGGTACGAAGAAACAAAGGCAGAGATCGTCCTTTCTGCTGTCGGTATTACACCAAACCTTGAAAAAATAGGACTGGAAGAACTTGGAATCGAGCTTGAGAATGGTAAAGTCAAGGTTGATCAGTTCTACCGTACCAACGTAAAAGGCATTTATGCCATCGGGGATATTATCCCGGGTCCGGCACTTGCTCATCTTGCCTCAGCGGAGGGGATTTGCTGTGTTGAAAAGATAGCCGGACTCAAACCGGATCCTATTGATTATACCAATGTCCCGGCCTGTACCTATACAAACCCTGAAGTTTCTTCCGTTGGTTACACGGAAGATGCTGCCAGTGAAGCCGGCTACGATATCCGTGTGGGTAAATTCCCTTATAGCGCTTCAGGAAAAGCTGCTGCTGCCGGTCAGAAAGAAGGATTTATCAAGCTAATTTTCGATGACAAATACGGAGAACTCCTTGGTGCACATATGATCGGGGCAAACGTGACCGAACTGATCGGTGAGATGGTCGTTGCCAGGAAACTGGAAACCACAGGCCATGAGATCATCAAGTCGATCCATCCCCACCCGACGATGTCAGAAGCCATTATGGAAGCTGCTGCAGCAGCGTATGACGAGGTGATTCATCTTTAGGGTAAAGCTAGATCCTTTTATTAGGAAGAAAAGCCCCCCTGTCATTCATACACCGGTCTACCAACCTTGCCCGTAAAAATTACGGCACCGGTATTTTTCTCCCGTATCGTAAAGAGAAAAGGTTTATCGACGATGAAGGAGGATGGTTCCATTGCAGAGGTAGTTTCCATCTCTATGGCAGTGACCGCCGCAGCTTCAGTGCCCTTTTCACTCACGTCGATGTAGGTTTTATGAATCACCTTTGAAATGGCAAGACTTTTCAGATCTTCGAACATGCTGCTGAAATCGGCTGATCCGGTAAAAGCGATGCCCAATCCCATTTCAGTCAGGGGATCATTCAGCAGATTGTCGTATTCGAATTTGAATTTGGGCAATTTGATGAGAAGCCCCTTGGCTTCATTAAAATCGTCAAACCATTTCCCGTCATTATGCCCGGTCAGCCATAGTGTAGCATCTGAAACCGTTTTATTGTCATCAGGGAGAATGACATCCATCACGAAATTCCCGTTCCCATAGGGCAGCTGAATGGCTTTAAACGTGTCGTTGCTGTAGAATTTTACATCCGACTCCATCCTCATGGTCATCACATTCCCCGCGGTGCCATCATCATAGTGGAAGCCCATGCCGGCCGTTTCATCTTCATCGAAGGCATATTTCCATGGTCCGTTGAAGTAAATGGCATTGATCAGGTACATGACGGCATCACCCGGAATTTCGTCGATCACTGATAAAATCTTCTCGTGCGTGTTGTCAGAAACCCAGCTATTGATAATATCTTCTGCATTTCCCGAGAAGAAATCAATATTGGCCACTTCGGCATGATAATAATAGGAATTGGTATCGGCAAAGGATTGATTCAATGTATACAGATAATTTACCCAGATGGAATTGGCAATTTCGAAGTTCACATTTCCGTCGGCCTTTTTAAGGTAATTTTGAAGATCACCATGAATGCGGTTGATTTCATGTCTTGACAGACCGTTGAGACGGAGTGTGTGCTCAAACGCCAGCCTGGTGTCATTTTCAGAACCGTTATATGCCATGCCCAGGGCTATTGCCACACTGAGTGGTGAGATCATATAATTATCCTTTTCATTTAATTTATCCGTTTCATACAGTAGATCGAATGCGAAGGCGTTATCAGCAGATATCAGTTCGGCGGCTTTTTTATCCGTGGCAAGGTACCCTGGTTCCGGTATAGTATCCTTATTTTTTTGGCAAGAAACAATCAGGGGGATTGAAATCACTGCTACGATAAGAGGTTTGAGTAAATATTTCATCGTGGAATCTATTAATGGTTTTCAACGAATTTCATGAACACAGGTTAAGTACTATTTCCTGACTTCTACTTAATGATGAGACATTCCACACAACCGTTGCGTCAGAATTATCATTTTATCACGCAACGTTCAGGATGCATTTCACATCTGAAGGAGAGATGAAACCGGTCCGAGTTAATGACAGGTATTTGTCCGTCCGGAGAAGAGTGATAAATTTACGGTAAATTTAACGGCGTGACAAATATCCCTGACAACATACTAGAGGGTTGTATAAAGGGTAACAGCAGAAGCCAGGAAGCACTATACCGGCTTGTTGCCCCAACAATGTATGGCCTCTGCCTGCGATATGCGGGCAATGAGGATGATGCCAGAGATATCATGCAGGATGGTTTTATTAAAGTGTTTAACAAAATCGGACAGTACTCGGGCAAAGGATCTCTGGAAGGCTGGATCAGAAGAATCCTTATCAATACGGCTCTCGAGAGATACAGGGGAGCTGTAATAATGGAGAGAATCGACGAAAAGGTAGTCGGACAAATTGAATCCGTACCATCAGAGAGCATTGAAAGCATCACAGCGGATGAGATTACAGGACTGATCAGATCTCTGACGCCAAAATATAGAATGGTTTTTAACATGTATGCCATTGAAGGTTACAGTCATAAGGAAATTGCTGAGATGCTGGGGATTTCAGAAGGTACATCCAAATCCAACCTCTCACGCGCAAGGTCGGTGTTGCAGGAAAAATTAAAGGTTTTATACCGCGAAACACGGGAAGCAAAGTAGCAATGGACGAGAGAAAACATACAACGGATGAGATTTTCAGTGAAAAGCTGAAAAACTACAGGAAGGATCCTCCGGAGCTGATCTGGGAAGGAATCGTGGAAAATATGACGGTTCAACGTCGTAAAAAAATGCTCGTGCCCTTCCTTCGGATGGCCGCCGGAATGGCAATTCTTACAGCTTTCGGTCTTGGATATTTTTATTTCAGAAACCTGGATAACGGTAAGCTTAATGAGCCATTGGCCGGACAGGAAACGAAAAAGACTGCACCAGTAGAGAAAATCCGGACAGAACGAACGGAAAAACAAAAGGTGGCAACAACCAGCCCCGCACAGCACAAAACGGTATCCGCGAATGAAAATTCTACCACTCCCCCACCCGTCACCGCCAAAAAAATAAGTCTGCAGAATACAGGGAAAATAGTCACTACGGACATAAATATCCCCGTCATTAAAGATCAAGTCTCATTTCCGGCTACCGGTAATGAAGAACTTACCGGTGCGAATCCACCGCTGGAAAGCAATAACCGGATCCCGGATGACCGGTACAGGAACTTACCCTTCCCGGGTACTCATCACACTGCCGACGACACAATAATAAAGAATGAGTCGAAACTCATCGCTTCCTGGGATATGCTCATCCCTTATACCGAGCTTCAGACCAGGAAATCACCTGCTGAAGGTAAAATATATCTATCCGCATCCTTTAGCCCGGTATACTCATACCGTAGTCTGGAGAACCAGAAAGCAGATATTCAGACGTATTATAACCAGTCAGAAAATCCGATGATCAGCTATTCCGGAGGTATTAATGTCGGTATCCAGGCTTCGAAACGTCTCAGCATTCAATCAGGAGTGATCTATTCGAGACTCGGCATAGAAGTGGATAATATTGAAACATTTGCCGGACTTATTTCCGAACATAACGATTCCAACATAGGTACTATCAGGGAAACCAATCTCATCTTTGTCGGCAATTCCATCGGAGAGGTAAGTTCTGCAGAAAGCGAACAGATTCTGGTCAGCGCGAACAGTAGTTCGAAAAACCTTATGACGAGCTACACCGACAGTCCGGGTACCCTGTTTAGTAATATTGGTTCCTATGATCCTGCCAGTTTCAGCATAAATCAGTTGTTTCATTTTATTGAAGTCCCGTTTATGCTTCAATATAAGGTTATTGACAGAACCATCGATCTTAACCTTCTCGGCGGCCTGAGTACGAATTTCCTCCTCGCCAGTGACGTTATTCTCAATAATGACGGTGAAAAAAGTTATTTCGGAACCACCAGGGATGTCAGGAAAGTGAACTACAGTGGCAACATCGGAATAGGCATGGACATCGATGTAAGCAAACGTCTGTTATTCACACTTGAGCCTCAATTAAAATATTATTTAAATTCTTTCAATAATCATAACCTTATTGCTACAAGACCGTATTATATAGGGTTATACACTGGTGTCCGGTATGAATTCTGACCCGTATCAGCGGTCGTTGCTCTGGATTGTTTTTACTGATTTTGTATAAGGGAGATATCGCAATATTTTCCTGAAGAAATTATTAAGTTTGTGTCTGTAGATGCCAGGACAACCAGCCCAGTATATTTAGTTCACTTGAATTTTATGGAAGTATGAAGATGCTAACTGCAAGACAGTCATGGATGTTGGCTGCCTCAGCTCTGATTCTGACGGCAGGAATGATGTATATTAACCGTGGAACGATGACATCGGCAGAAGAATCGCTGCCTCTGCCTGATGAACCCGCGAATCATTACGCCATATTTTCCGTAGATCTTCCCGATGAACTTGAGTTTGCCGGTGAAAAGGTCCCTGTCGACCAGATTGATATCAGGGAAAGTCTCGACAGGGAAATTCTCGTAAATACCTATTGGCAGTCTCAGACCCTTCTGTTTATTAAACGCGCAAACCGGTACTTCCCAGTTATCGAGAAAATACTGAAAGAGTACGATATTCCAGACGATTTCAAATATCTGCCAGTGGCTGAGAGTGGACTGACCAATGCGGTGTCCCCCGCGGGAGCAGTAGGATTCTGGCAGCTCCTCGAAGGTACCGCAAAAGAAATTGGTCTTGAGGTGAACAATGAAATCGATGAACGCTACAACCTTGAAAAGGCTACTGTTGCCGCGTGTAAATATCTCCGTGATTCGTATGAAAAATTTGGCAGCTGGACCATGGCTGCTGCCTCATATAATGCAGGCCGCAGAGGGATGGACCTTCAGATCAATCGACAGAATGAAACACAATACTATGATCTTTTGTTATATGAGGAGACATCCCGTTATGTGTACAGGATACTGGCATATAAGCTGATTCTTTCAAACCCTTCAAAATTCGGGTTTTATGTTGGTGAAAAAGACTTATATCCCGCGGTTCCCTATTATGAAGTAAGCGTGGAAGGTGCGGTGGCAGATTTTTCCGAATTTGCCAGGAAATACGGGATTAACTATAAAATTCTGAAACTCATGAATCCGTGGCTGCGTGAAGCATCGCTTACCAACAGCAGGAAAAAAATATATTATGTCAAGATACCCCGCGACGGGTACTTCGATCCTTCGCGGGTTGATGCACGGCTTGATGATCAAAAAGGAGTACAGGAGGCGAATTGAAAACCAGGGATAGAGATAAACATCCTGAAAAAGGTGAAAAGAAGATCAGTATACTGGGCGCACGTGTCCACAACCTCAAAAATATTGACGTAGAAATTCCCCGGAACAAGCTTACCGTCATCACAGGCCTCAGCGGAAGCGGTAAATCATCGCTCGCCTTTGATACCATCTATGCCGAAGGACAAAGACGGTATATTGAGACCATGTCGGCGTATGCCCGCCAGTTCCTGGGCAATATGGAACGCCCTGACGTGGATAAGATCACCGGTCTCAGCCCTGTCATTTCCATCGAACAAAAAACCACCAATAAAAACCCACGTTCTACTGTTGGCACCATCACAGAGATCTACGACTTTCTGAGGCTTCTTTATGCCCGGGGATCTGAAGCATTTTCATATGTCACCGGTGAAAAAATGGTACGGCACACCGACGATCAGATCATCGACCTCATCTCCACGAAATTTGCCGGAAAAAAACTATATCTGCTGGCTCCGGTGGTAAAAGGAAGAAAAGGACATTACAAGGAACTCTTCGAACAAATCCGCAAAAAAGGCTTTATTTCAGCCAGAATAGACGGTGAAATCGAAGAAGTAAGGCCCGGGATGCGCGTCGACCGCTACAAGACACATAATATCGAGATCCTCATCGACAAGGTTGAAGTGAGTGAAGATGACAGGAAAAGATTGAAGGAATCGGTTAAAACATCGATGGATCAGGGTAAGGGGATCATGATGGTTCTCGAAAAAGACAGTGAAACACCAAGATTTTTCAGCCGTCAGCTTATGTGCCCCACATCGGGCATTTCGTATAATGAGCCGGCACCCCATTCCTTCTCCTTCAATTCTCCGCAGGGTGCATGTCCAGTATGTAACGGTCTTGGTGTTATCAGTGAGATTGATATTAACAGAATCATTCCGGATCAGTCGCAAAGCATTCGGAAAGGTGCAATCAAACCTCTGGGACCATATAAAAATTCACTTATCTTCTGGCAGCTTGAATCTCTCGCCAGAAAGTTTGACTTCTCGCTCAATGATCCGGTAGAGAACATACCTGAAGATGCACTGAACAGGATACTCCACGGCACTGAGGAACCTTTAAAACTCTCCAACACACCCTTAGGCTCCTCTTCTAACTATTTCCTGACTTTCGAAGGTGTAATCAGCTATATTCAGAACCACAACACTGAGAACAATAGCCGAAGTCAGCAAAAGTGGGCAAACCAGTTTATCAGAAAAATCACCTGTCCGGAATGCAACGGTGCACGGCTGAGGAAAGAATCCCTGTACTTCCGTATCGACGGCAAAAATATATCGGAACTTGCCGGTATGGATATCAACGGCCTTTATGAGTGGTTTTTGAATATCGAGCCGCGACTGAGCGCAAAGCAGAATATCATAGCAAGGGACATCCTCAAGGAGATCAGGAACCGACTGAAGTTTCTCCTGGATGTGGGTCTTAATTACCTGGCCCTCGACCGCCCGTCGAGAAGTCTCTCAGGCGGGGAAAGCCAGCGTATCAGGCTGGCTACACAGATCGGTTCACAACTTGTCAATGTACTCTATATCCTCGATGAACCCAGTATAGGTCTTCATCAGAAAGATAACCTCAAACTTATCCATTCCTTACGGCAACTAAGGGATAACGGGAATTCCATCATCGTGGTTGAACATGACAGGGAAATGATCGAGTCTGCGGATTTCATTGTCGATATGGGACCATTTGCCGGGCGGCATGGCGGACATGTAGTGGCAGAAGGAAAGCCGGAAGATATCATGTCGATTGAAACGCTGACCACAGATTACCTTCATTTCCGGAAGTTAATTGCAGTCCCGTCCAAACGGCGGGAGGGTAACGGCAAGAACCTGATCCTGAAAGGCGCTGCAGGAAACAACCTGAAAAATGTCACAGCTTCCTTCCCACTGGGCAGGTTTATTTGTGTCACCGGCGTTTCAGGAAGCGGAAAATCGACGCTGGTGAATGAAACCATTCATCCTATCCTGAGTCAGAACTTTTACCGGAGCGACAAAGATCCCCTGGCTTATAAGAGTATAAGTGGCATTGAAAATCTTGATAAGGTTATCGAGGTTGACCAGTCGCCACTCGGGCGTACACCACGTTCTAACCCTGCAACCTATACCAGTGTGTTTGGCGACATCCGCAAACTTTTTGAGCTGACACCGGAAGCAAAGATCAGAGGATATAATGCAGGCCGGTTTTCTTTTAATGTTGCGGGAGGACGTTGCGAAACCTGCAGAGGAGCCGGAGTGGAAACCATAGAGATGAACTTCCTGCCCGATGTGTATGTAACATGCCGCGACTGTAACGGCAAGCGCTATAACCGGGAAACGCTGGATGTAAAATATAAAGGGAAAAATATCAACGACGTCCTCAACATGACCATCAACCAGGCGCTTGAGTTCTTCAACAACATCCCTTCCATAAAACGAAAGATCAAAACGCTCAAGGAGGTAGGACTTGGTTATATAACACTGGGACAGCCTTCCACAACACTCTCCGGCGGGGAATCGCAGCGTGTGAAGCTATCTGCTGAACTGGCAAAAAAAGATACCGGAAAAACACTGTATATCCTGGATGAACCAACTACCGGCCTGCACTTTGAAGATGTGCGTGTGCTGCTCGAAGTCATTGGTAAACTTGTCGACAAAGGCAATACGGTGATCATGATTGAGCATAATATGGATGTGATCAAAACTGCGGATTATATCATCGACATCGGAAAAGATGGCGGGAATGCCGGTGGTGAGATTATCGCCACAGGAACACCGGAAGAAGTGGCAGAGAACCCTGATTCCTACACAGGTCAGTTCCTCAGAAAAGAACTTAAGAGCAGTTTTGAAAAACGGCAACCTCAGACTGCAGAGAAATCGTGATCATCATGATTAAAAACGGAAGTGAGAACCCTCTCCCGGTATGCCCGGTATGTTGAAAATTACTAAACCTTTGCTTCCTTCGTTTACAGGCAATTTCCCTTTAACAAGGATCTGAATCAGGGTTACGGACCTTCATCCGGGCAGCGCATGAACCTTCAGAAAAATCAGGTACGCGTCTGTTCTCCTGTTGATCTGAAAGCCTTGCATTTTCAAGCTTTTATATCAGGAACTCTTCCCGGCTTGAATCCGTCAAAAAGGTGAGGGTTTCAGAAAGAAAAATAAATATTACATTTGAATGAAACATTAAAAACACTATTATATGTCATCAAGTGAGGAAAAAATTATCAGAGCATTTAAACCGAAAGACTGGAACGAAATAAAAACATCAGATTCCTGGCAGATCTTCAAGATCATGGCAGAGTTTGTTGAAGGATTTGAGAAACTGGGGAGTATTGGGCCCTGTGTGTCCATATTCGGCTCAGCAAGAACCCAACCGGATAACCGGTATTTTAAACTTGCTGAAGAGATCGCCTTCAAGCTTACACAACAAGGTTATGGTGTGATTACGGGTGGCGGACCCGGAATTATGGAAGCCGCAAATATGGGTGCAAAGAAAGGGAATGGTAAAAGTGTCGGCATCAATATCGACCTTCCGCATGAACAGAGTGCCAACCTGTTTATCGATGCTGACAAGCTGATCACTTTCAGGCACTTCTTCGTAAGAAAAGTTATGTTTTTAAAATATGCCCAGGGCTTTGTCGTCCTGCCCGGAGGCTTTGGAACCTTTGATGAATTGTTTGAGGCCATCACCCTGATGCAGACCGGCAAGGTCGGTCGCTTTCCCGTTGTACTCGCAGGCAGCGATTACTGGAGCGGACTGGTAAAATGGATCCGGGAAGTGATGCTGGAAAGGGAAACGAACATCAGTGAAGAGGATATGGACCTTTTCACAGTCGTGGATACGGCTGATGAAGCCGTTGAACATATTAACCAGTTTTACGGCAAATACCTCCTTAGTCCCAACTTCTGAGAAGCTGCCTGTTAATAAGAACCGGCTATTGTTGATATCTTAGAAGAGAAGACTGTTTCATCTTCTTGGCTATCTTTTTACTTTTCGCAACAAATACCGGTTGCCCTATGATAAAGCATTTTGTGTTGCTGTTGAATTTTCTGGCGGTTGTTCTGTTCACATGGTTCACCGATCAGGAAATCAATGTCAGCATGCAGGTTCCGGCAGAAGTTCATGGAGGGCAGAATTTTCAAATAACTCTTACCATTGATAAGGGTAACCTGGAGAGTTTTTCCCGGTTCAGCCAGGATTTGCCATATGGTCTTACAGCCAAACGTGTTTCAACAGCCAACGCTGACTTTTCCTTTGAGGACCAACGGGTCCGGTTCATATGGCTGAAGCTGCCGTCCGATCCGGTGGTGACGGTTACCTACGACATAAGCGTCGATAAAAGACTTAAGGGAAGTTTTTTCCTGACCGGTGAGTTTTCCTTCATTGAGGAGAATGAACGAAAGAGCGTCCCGGTTGACGGCGGACACGAGATAATGATAGTTCCCGATCCTTCGGTTCCCGACAGCCTCATTGTCGATATTAAAGATTACGAAAAAGTTATCCTCCCTGAACTTCAAAGAGGCGTCCCCGGTGAAAACCTGGTTGTATTACGGAAAGATCCGGTTCAAACTGGGCCACATGAAATTACCGTAGAATTGCTGGTGAAAAAAGATCACCTCGACAAATTTGCTAAAATCGAAGAATATGTCCCCGAGGGATTCAGGGCCGTAGAAGGCGATTCAAAAGAGGGTATATTCAGTTTCAGTCAGGGCACAATAAAGATCCTGTGGATGAACCTGCCCGCCGAATCTGAATTTACTGTCAGTTACAGGCTTATTCCCGATCCTGGGAAAACTGTCCGTGATTTGAACATTTCAGGATCCTTTTCGTATATTAGTGGCAGTCAGTCAAAAACTGTTGCGGTTGTCGCCGATAATTTTGATCTTGCGGAGAGTAAAAATACCGTTGATTCCTCCGCGGTGGCCGATACAACCAGCGGCAATCCATTGACAGAGTCAGGGACATCGGGTGTTACAAAAGCCGACAGTCTGAAATCATTGATTGAAGACAGGACGATCACAGGTGATGAATTGATGATGCTCCAGCCTTCCTCCGGTATCTATTACCGGATACAGTTGGCTGCAGGGCATAAAAAGATAAATATTGAACCGTACTTTAAGAAAAAACGAATTACCAGTCCCGTGAAGATGGAGTTCCACGATGGATGGAGAAAATATACCACAGGTTCTTTTGACATATACCATGATGCCAGGAATTACAGGGTAAACATATGGAACACCACCCCTATAAAGGGTGCATTTGTCGCAGCCTATAATAACGGGAACCGGATCACTGTTCAGGAAGCCCTGATGATATCCCGACAGAAATGGTATCGCTGAAAGAACCTCTTTATGAGGAAGTTCTATGAGCCGATTTTTGCCAGGGTTGATCCTGCTAACCTTATTTTCCGCGCCGTCTTTTGCTCAGGATGAGGATATCGAAAACCTCCTCCAGGAGGAAATTTCGAATGAGAATCCTATGTATAAGCCGATGATTAGCTTGGGATCCGGCGTCTTTAGCTATTACGGTGATATCCGAAATAACTATTTCACCCCGTCGATTGGCGATTTCGGCTACCGTATCATGGTCACCACCTTCCTCGATTTGAAAAAATATTATAAGCTTAACCTTTTCTTCCTCTACGGCAAAATATCCGCCAATGAGCGATCATTAACTGACCTTTCACGAAATCTGAATTTTAGCACCGACATTGCGGATTTCGGTATAAGTGCTGAATATAACTTTGAACATTTCATTCCGAAAAATAAATTCATCCATCCCTATGTATCAGCAGGTATTGAGAATATTCAGTTCTCACCCAAAGCTGATCTTCTGGATGAGGACGGAAATATGTATTATTACTGGAGCGATGGAACCATAAGGGACCTGCCTGCCGCAGCAAATGATATCAATGCTGGCCGGCTCCTTTACAGGAATTTTACTTACGAAACCGACTTGCGTACAAGGGAAAAAAAACTGTACGGGCTTGGGGCATACGGAACAAGTACATTTTCCATCCCTGTCGACATCGGCCTAAACTTTAAAATCTCAGACCGTGTATCATGCCAGCTTGGAAGCTCCCTGCATTTCACCCTTACCGATTATCTAGATAACATCAGCAGCAGCGGCACCTCTGTGAAAGGGAAAAAAGGACTGGATAAATTCAGTTACAATTACTTCGCTTTTCAGCTTGATCTGTTTTCACAACCCCAAACCCAGGTAGTTGAAAAGATGTTTGCCGAACTGGAATTTGACAGTATTATGTATGATGATGAAGATGGTGACTTCATCCTCGATGCCGTCGATGAATGTCCGGGTACGCCATATGGCATTGCAACAGATTCTACCGGCTGCCCTCTCGACACGGATAAGGATGGCATTCCCGATTTCAGAGACAAGGAACCGGGTACCGCAACTGGATCATGGGTGGATGATAACGGCCGCACGATCACCGAAGAAACCTATCTCAAAACCTTGCTCCAAAGAGGTGACGCGATGAGCCGTGAGGAAATTAAAAACTATTTCTCAACGATCGGACACGGCTACGTGCGAAAATCCGTGACAGAGATACCTGAAAAATTCAAAAAGCTTGATACGGATGGCGATGGTTATATTTCTTTTGAGGAACTTCTGATAAGTATCGACAATTATTTTGATTACAAGCTAAATTTCAGCGTGGAAGACGTCTTCGAGCTGAATAACTTCTTCTTCTCTCAGTAACCCTCCCCACCGAAATTGATTTCATGCCGGCAGAAAATCAGGCTAATGATGTTTCTGCATCCTGTCGAGTTGACGCTTATTGTCTTTTTGCTTGATGGATTCGCGCTTATCGTATTGTTTTTTACCCTTCGCAAGTGCAATATCTATCTTAGCATATCCCTTTTCGGAGATGAAGATCCGCAGGGCAATCAGTGTCAGTCCGGTCTCCCTGGTTTTTCTCACCAGCTTCCTGATCTCAGATTTCTGCAGCAGCAGCTTCTTGTCCCGCTCCGGATCATGATTATAGTGACCGGCAAATTTATATTCAGCAATATTCAGGTTTTTCACAAACACCTCACCGTCTCTTATATAGCAATATGAATCGGCAAGGCTCACCTTCCCTGACCGTACCGATTTGATCTCCGAACCGGTGAGGACCATTCCGGCGGTATATTTTTCAATAATCTCAAAATCGAAATAGGCCCTCTTGTTCTTTATATTTAACCTGTTCGCCATAATTTAAAATCCGTTAATTCAGTTCCCGACCGTAGAAAACTGATTGAGAAGTAAGCTGTACATGCTGTTGAAGATAACAGAAAGCAGCAGGAAGAGCAGGATCATGATCAGAGAAGATAAAAACAGAAAAATGATCTTCTTGTCCTTATCAATTTTCAACAGGTGGGAAGTTCCCAGCCAGAAAACGAAGAAGGAGTAAATACCGGTTATCATCAGGAACATGAGCTGGGGGAATAGCCGTGTGATCGCCAGAGCAATAAAAAAAGGCGCATGGGAATAAATCACCAGGTTGAAAATGGTATTCGAATCCACTTCGGGGTCAAAACTTTCCGTCATTTCTGTGATAATCCATCCGGCAAGGAAGACTTCGAGAAAAACGATCAGGGAGGAGATCAGACCGTTTACAAATACATAGCCGATGGAGATGGAATCTTCAATATCCGCAAATAACAGTGATCCCACCATAGAGCTTAACCCAACAACCACAGCCATCGGAAGAAGGTATTCGGAAATGGCATCCCGTTTACTCCCGTTCTCAAATGTGATTTCCTGCCACGCTTGTTGCGGATGTATAATCAGGGTCCTGGTACGTAAGAAAATGTTTCTGATATCCATAAATAGCTTATTCAGCAAAATTAAGATAATTTTGAGAAAAACTAACCTCTGTAATAAAAAGCAGGCAAGACATGCCGGAAAAAAAGTCCATTCCAAACCTCATTACCATTCTCGGCCATACCGCAGCTGGAAAGACTTCCTTTGCAGCGCACCTGGCAGCCCGTATCGGTGGCGAAATCATTTCAGCTGATTCAAGGCAGGTATACAGGGGCATGGACATCGGTACCGGAAAAGATTTTGATGATTATACCGTAGACGGGCAACAGGTTCCGTTTCACCTGATCGACATTGCAGATCCGGGTTACGAGTACAATGTTTATGAATTCAGTCGTGATTTCAGAACATTATTCCATGAGATCACCTTTCACAATAAGATGCCTGTGCTGTGCGGCGGAACCGGCCTTTACCTGGAATCAGTCCTCCGGGGCTATCAGCTCATCAACGTACCGGTAAGCGATGAACTAAGATTTGAGATGCAAAAAAAAACGAATGATGAGCTCAAAGAGTGGTTGTCTTCTTTCAGGGACTTGCATAATACCACCGATACGGTCAACCGAAAAAGGTTGATCCGTGCCATTGAGATTGAATCGTACTATAGGGACCATGAGGATGAAGTAATTTCATATCCTGAGCTTCATCCTGTCATTTTTGGTATCCGGTTTGACCGGGAGGAACGAAGGGAGAGGATCACCAAACGACTTGAAGAACGTCTGAAAAAGGGTATGACCGGCGAGGTAGAATCTCTTCTCGCTTCCGGAATACCCCCTGAAAAATTGGAATTTTACGGTCTTGAATACAAATATCTTACCTGTTATGTCACCGGAAAGATCAGTTATGATGAGATGTTTTCATCCCTTAATTCGGCGATCCACAGGTTTGCGAAAAGGCAAATGACCTGGTTTAGGAAGATGGAACGCGAAGGATTTAATATCCACTGGCTCGAAGGATCCATGCCTATGGAAGAAAAAATTAAGGTAAGTATGGATGTTCTTGGAATCAGGGGCTGAGTATCAGAATTCCCACGACATAGAATAGATGATATATGACAGCGAGATGGTGATCACAAGATTGATCACCATGAACAGGACGTTATATTGTTTTCTGAACCGCCTGATGCGGCGCCTGATCATGATGCCTATATTCGGTACAAAAAATGCAAATATTACAATCGCATAATAAATATTAAGATATCCGGGCGTTCCCGGATCTTCAGATTCAGGTGGTACGCCTGAGTGAAAAAGTACCAGGTACGAAAGGACGAGGAAAATAGCAAGGTAGAGGAGGTAGCTCATTTTCAGCGCAATGGTAGATGCCGGTCTCTTCCTGTGAATCCGAAAAGGACGTAATATGATGATCGAAACAACGTACAGGAACAGAAAAGTACCTATAAAGATAAAATGCAAAAGGAAATTCAGAAATCCATTCATTTACCGGAATATTGCCACAGCCAAAATTATAACTTTTGCATTAATATACAAATACTTAGTATGAATCTGCCAGATTCACGCTTGATGTATAGATCGGTCTTCACATTTAACTCAATTCTGACAACTTAATGTTTTACAGCTCCAAAAGTGTTTTTTAACATACAATTATACTCCCTATAATTTTATATCGTGCTGATAGTCTGTAATTTATCATAATAACTAAATCCTTCGATACCCTTTTTATGGAGACGTATATTGGAAGCTCCGAAAAAAATAAACCTGATTCTTAACCAAATTAACTTGCTGATGTTATTATGGTTACACTTTCTTAAAGAGGTATGATCTTTTCTCAAAAAATACACTTCCATTCTATGGGGATTTACATGAAATCATCCTTTCATTTATATAAACTTCAAAAATTCAAATTATCATGAAAAGACAACTTAGAATGGCATTCGCTGCAAGCGCAATGCTGGCTTTCCTATTTACAGGCAATGTACAGGCTCAGGAATGGACCAAAGCGCAAAAAGAAGTGTGGAAGGTCGTTGAAGATAGCTGGGCAAACTGGAAGAAAAAAGACCCATCGACAATGAATTACTTCCATGAAAGCTATCAGGGGTGGAATTCTGAAGATCCTTTACCCATGGGGAAAACCGAAGTAGAGAAGTCATTTAATGCCAGTAAAGATATGATGGATATTAAGTATTACACCATCAGTCCGGCCAGAATTGCTGTCACTGACAACGCTGCTGTCGTCCATTATTATTTCTCAGTATATTCCACATGGAAAGACGGAGACAAAACGACCGAGCACCATCACAAAGGGAAGTACACCGAATTTTATGTTAAGGACGGTGGAAGCTGGAAGCTGCTTGGTGATATGACCGTGGAACAAAAAGAGGATAAAGAGGACTAGGCAACTTCAAATTTAACTGAAAATTCGGATTGCGGATCCTGAATCAAGATCCGCAATCCGAAATCAGTTCTTACTATTATTTTACGTATTTGTTGAACCAGGGAGTGAGCGTTGGTCATCGCTGATCCGACCAAATTTTCACAATACCTTCGGTATTAGCCTGACCGTGGTGATCTCCGAACTGGTGAAAACAGTCGAAATGCCGGTAAACAGAATAATTTTTTAAGAGGATTAAAAAAGGATTCAAAGGTTTAATTTAAATGATCCGTACGGATCAAAATAAAAACTGGTTGTAAGATGTTAAATCTGTACAACCAGATGTCCAAACTAGAATAAAATTTTTCTGTACGGATCAGACGGGTTTCTTTTTGAGTTCTTCCCTGATTTTTCCCTCAATTTCATCTCCCAGTTCTGGATTGTCAGCCAGAAGAGATTTTACTGCATCGCGGCCCTGCCCTAGTTTTGTATCACCGTAGCTGAACCATGATCCGGCTTTTTTAACAATATTGAGTTCGACACCGAGATCGATGAGCTCACCGGTTTTTGAGATACCTTCCCCGTAGATGATATCGAATTCGGCCTTCCTGAATGGAGGTGCCAGTTTGTTCTTGACGATTTTGACCTTTGCACGGTTCCCCTGGATCTCTTCTCCCTCTTTAATCTGACCGGTCCGTCGTATATCAAGGCGCATGGATGCATAGAATTTCAGGGCATTCCCACCGGTAGTGGTTTCCGGGTTTCCGAACATCACTCCAATCTTTTCACGCAACTGGTTTATAAACATGCAGCAGGTGTTGGTGCGGTTAATATTGGCTGTAAGTTTCCTAAGCGCCTGCGACATGAGTCTGGCCTGGAGTCCCATTTTTGAGTCTCCCATCTCACCTTCAATTTCAGCCTTTGGTGTGAGAGCTGCCACGGAGTCAATCACAACGATGTCGATGGCGCCGGAGCGGATCAGATGATCTGTGATTTCGAGGGCCTGCTCCCCATTATCTGGCTGGGAGATCAGCAAGTTTTCGATGTCGACGCCCAGTTTCTGGGCATAGAACCTGTCGAATGCATGTTCCGCATCGATAAATGCAGCGATGCCGCCAGCCTTTTGTGCTTCTGCAATCGCATGTATAGCAAGTGTCGTTTTACCGGAGGACTCAGGGCCGTAGATCTCTACTACGCGTCCCCTCGGATATCCCCCGATACCCATGGCAACATCAAGGCCAATAGACCCTGATGAAATGACCGGTACATTTTCAATTGCAGTTCCTCCCATTTTCATGATCGCTCCTTTTCCAAAGCCCTTCTCAATCTTATCAAGGGTGAGCTGCAATGCTTTCAATTTTTCTTTGTCGATGTTGGTAGTTTCGTTTTTTTCCTTGGTCATAATCTGTTTTTCTTATTAATTGGATAACGTCTCAAAAATCTGCCTGCTATGGTCACTGGTTTTGACTTTCTCAATGATTTTTTTGATGAAACCGTCTTTTGAGATGATGAATGTCATCCTGATGATACCTTCATATTTTTTACCATACATGGATTTTTCCCCCCAGGCTCCATATTTTTTGATGACCACCTTGTTTGGATCGGAGATCAAAATGAAGGGCAGGTCATATTTACCGATGAAATTCTGATGTGATTTCTCACTGTCAGCACTAACACCGATGACAACAAATCCCCGGTCCAGAAATTCCTGGTGATTGTCCCTCAGGTTACAGGCTTCTGCGGTACAACCGGAAGTATTATCCCTGGGATAAAAATAAAGAACAACACTTTTACCCCTGAACTGATGTAGGCTGATGATCTTCCCATTCTGATCTTTAGCCTCAAAATCAGGAGCTTTATCCCCGGTTTTCAATAATGCCATGATGGTAAATCTTAGGTGTAAAAGTACAAATTAGACATTAAAAAATTAGTTAGTAACTTCAATGTTTATCAACAATCATTGAAGTATTTTAATTGTTATTTTTAGCCGCACATATGCGAAAATGTCAACATGATAAAACAAGGAAGGAGTCAATATGTTTAGAGTTTTACACCGCGGATGGATGATCATTATCCTCCTCTTCTTTTCGATTACCAGCGGCTTTTCACAGGATATAAAGGGGGAAACCCCTGAGCTTAAAATCAAGGCAACCAGTGATTTTGAAAGTGGTAATTACAAATCTGCCTATGCTTATTATGCTGAACTTCTGAAAAGATATCCCAAGGATGGGTTATTCCATTATTACGCCGGCATCTGTCTTCTGAAGCAGCACACGAACATGCCTGCCGCCATTGAGGATCTCGAATCCGCTTCGGCAAAAAGTATGGTGCCTCCCGATGTGTTTTACTATCTGGGGACAGCATACCGGGAGAACTACCAGTTCACCGAATCGATCAGTGCGTTCAACAAATACTCCCGGGCGGCCGACAAGAGCAGTGCAAAGGAGCTCACGCCAGTTCACGAGGCGGAGATGTCGGGGCACGCCATGGAACTTACACTTGAGTATAATCCTTTTGAAGTCTATGAATCTTCCCTGTTTACGTTTGCAGATTCCAACTACGTGAGGGAGATCAAAAATAAAGGAGGAAGGCTTGGCGTCAAACCGGACGAACTGTTTACCAGGAATGAAAAGAAGGGCGATCTCACAAATTTTTATTTCAGACCCAGAAATCTTTCCAAAGGTGAATATGTATATTTCGCCGGAGAAGGCAGGTCCAAAAAGAAAGGCACTGAAATATTCCGTGTTAAAAAGTCGGCCAGAAATGGCTGGGGAGAACCGGAGTCCATCGATGCCGTCAATACCTCCTATGACGAGATCATGCCCTATTTCGACCCGGTGAGCAATGACCTGTATTTTGCTTCCAAAGGGCACAACAGCATGGGCGGTTTCGACGTGTTCAAATCGCACTTCGACCAGGAGAGAGACAGCTGGAGTGAGCCCATAACTTTGGGTTTCCCTGTGAATTCTCCTGATAACGAATACCTTGTAATGCCGGGCCCAGATCTCGGTACCCTGCTTCTGATTACCGACCGGCAGGGACTTGATTCCATGATGCTCGTCTATATTCTTCAGATGATGGAACCCAAAAAATCACTGGCCAGCGCCAGACCGGAAGAGATCCGGAGAATTGGTAAACTTGGCGGCATTGAATCGATTTCTGCCATCGTTGATCTGAGGAACGAAGACATAAATGTTGCTGTTCCTCAGAAGACAAAAACACCGGTGGCTATGAAACCGGTGGCTAAAAACAATCTTAACCTACCCGAGGATTACCAACAAAATGTTAAGAAAGCCCTTGGATACCAGGTCAGTGCCGATTCATTGTCGCGCCTTGCCAGGGAAGCCAGAATAAGAGTAAGGGAAATGCCTGATCCCAACGAACGCTGGGCCTGGCAGCGAAAGATCATCGCATGGGAGAAAGGAGCCGGCGATTATCAGGAAATGGCCGATGCCCTTTATGCACAGGTTAAACAGATGGAAAATGGAAAGAAGACCAACCCGCTGCCACCAGCCATCGAAAAAGATACGGTGATCAATGACATAACTGTTTACGTTTATAAGGGCGAAAAGCAAAAACCTGCTGAGGAGAATAAATCAAAACCGGAAACCCGGCAGGCAACAATTTCACCAGATGCCTTCAATACGATCGATGAACCCGGTGACCGTATAAAAGCACCGGTTACACCTGACAATGCCCTGAACCGTTTTGTCATCCTCGACAAATCACCGTATACCTCAACCAATCCCTTTCCCATGAATACCGAAATCCCGAAAGGTTCCTATTACCGGATCCAACTGGGTGTTTTCAGTACAAGGGTCGGATATGAAACCTTTGGCGGAATTTCACCCATCACGGCCGAGACCGTTGAGGGAAAAAATCTTACGAGGTTCTACGCAGGAAAATTTTCATTCTATGAAGATGCCAGGCAGGCGCTTGAAAAGGTACGGCAGTCGGGCTATAGCGATGCATTTATCGTAGGCTGGTACGACGGACAGAAAATTCCGGTGAGCCGTGTTCTTGAACTTGAAAAGAGAGACAGTGTCAGATGACAGATTATCGTTGGTTTATCTGATTAATTTAATTAAATTTGATTTGGATATAAAATTCTTATTTCAATGGCAGGCAGATTACAGGATAAACCCCTGATTCGGGAGAAGAAAAATAAGGAAAATGCATCCGCTCATCTCCTGATACTATACAATGATGAGATAAACACGTTTGATTACGTCATGGAAAGTCTTATTGAAGTATGCGGACATACCAGCGTGCAGGCAGAGCAGTGTACCATCATCACCCATTATAAAGGTCAGTGTGATGTAAAAAAAGGAGACAGGGACGAGCTGAAAGATATGCAGTTGAATCTTATAAAGAAAGGCCTTAAAGCCGGCATTGATTAACCAGAATACATCATGACAGGGGTAATTTTATTGATTTTGCTCGGAATTCTGCTTTTTCTCATAGAATTTTTGATTATTCCGGGAATTACCATTGCAGGAATCGGTGGAGTGATACTTACCGGTGCGGGTATATACCTGGCCTATGATAATTTCGGCCCACTTATTGGTTTCTACGTCCTCCTCGGTACATTGATCGTCTCGGTTGCCATACTAGCCTATTCCCTGCGGTCGAAAACCTGGAAAAAGGCTATGCTGACTACTAATATTGACGGAAAGGCCAATGAAAGTCCGGAGGAAGGAAAGATTAACCCCGGCGATAAGGGCACAACCGTTACGAGGCTTGCACCCATGGGCAGGGTGCAGGTAAATGGCATTATCCTCGAGGGTAAATCCGTCGATGGTTATCTCACACCGAAAACAGCTATTGAAGTTATAAAACTGGTAGGATCCCAGGTCATTGTTAAACCCGTAAAATAGTAAAATATGGAAGTTCAGTTAATTATCATAATTGTGGCCTCAATCATCGGCCTTTGGATTATCTTCTACTTTATACCCATCGGCTTGTGGTTCCAGGCGCTAGTCTCCGGTGTTAAAATCTCTCTTATCCAGTTGGTTTTCATGAGATGGCGAAAAGTTCCCCCGGGAGTGATTGTACGGGCGATGATCGAGGGTCTCAAAGCCGGTATCGATTTGTACAGAGACGGCCTTGAAGCACACTACCTTGCAGGCGGTCATGTTGAGCGGGTAGTTCATGCCCTTGTCTCGGCAAACAAAGCAAATATCGATCTATCCTTTAAAATGGCCACTGCTATCGACCTTGCAGGCCGGGATGTATTTGAAGCCGTTCAGATGTCGGTGAACCCGAAGGTGATCAACACACCTCCGGTAACAGCCGTGTCAAAAGACGGGATTCAGCTAATTGCAAAAGCCAGGGTGACCGTGCGGGCCAATATCAAACAACTTGTCGGTGGTGCCGGTGAAGAAACCGTGCTGGCAAGAGTTGGTGAAGGAATTGTATCGTCTATCGGTTCATCGGCAAGTCATAAAGCTGTTCTTGAAAACCCGGATTCCATATCACGGGTCGTACTTGAGAAAGGTCTGGATGCCGGAACCGCCTTCGAAATTCTCTCCATCGATATCGCCGATATCGACATCGGCAAAAACATCGGTGCCGTACTGCAGATGGATCAGGCCAATGCCGACAAGAACATTGCCCAGGCAAGGGCTGAGGAACGGCGTGCCATGGCTGTAGCTCTTGAACAGGAGATGAAGGCCAAAGCCCAGGAAGCACGGGCAAAGGTTATCGACGCCGAAGTGCAAATTCCGCTGGCAATGGCTGAAGCCTTCCGCACTGGAAACCTCGGCATCATGGATTATTACAAATTCAAGAACATTCAGGCTGATACCGGGATGCGGGAACGCTTTTCAAAACCCGATGAAGGACCACATGGTCCTGGGCCCGGTGGACAAAAGAAATAAAACCTAAAGATACCTTGTAGGGTAAGCCCGTCAAAAATTGAAGCTCCATGGCCAATTCATGACGGGTTTTTTCATCCCGGTATCGTCAGACCCTGATGTTAGTGATGATTTATTCCCCGATATGTTTTATTTGTTTTGCAGATAATATTTGTTTGTTTATTTTTGCTGAGCTTTAAAAAAGCAACCGTACCTTGCACACTGACAAGAATTCAATTTAGTTACAGCCCATAAAAATATTGCTGGAGAGATGGGTGAGCGGCTGAAACCACCGGTTTGCTAAACCGGCGTACTCTGCAAGGGGTACCGGGGGTTCGAATCCCCCTCTCTCCGCAACCTCAAAAGCCCATTTTTTTGCAAAGCAAAAAATGGGCTTTTTTCCTATCCCAAACCTTTGAAAATCACATTTTCAAAAGGTTTGGGATAGGAAAAAAGACCGTAAACCCGTAGCGTGAGCGAAGGGTTTGGGCTTTTGAGGTTGCAGGGTCTCCCCCCCAGGGATCAGCGAGCGGCAGCGAGCTAATCCCCTATTAAATTACGAAGCAATATCCCTGAAAATCACATTTTCAAAAGGTTTGGGATAGGAAAAAAGACCGTAAACCCGTAGCGTGAGCGAAGGGTTTGGGCTTTTGAGGTTGCAGGGTCTCCCCCCCAGGGATCAGCGAGCGGCAGCGAGCTAATCCCCTCTTAAAAATTATGAAGCCAATATCCATGAAAATCACATTTTCAAAAGGTTTGGGATAGGAAAAAAGACCGTAAACCCGTAGCGTGAGCGAAGGGTTTGGGCTTTTGAGGTTGCAGGATCTCTCCCCCAGGGATCAGCGAGCGGTAGCGAGCTAATCCCCTCCATCCGCAATCCTATGCCTTCCCCAGGCCTGCAGCCGACAAAAAGGGTTTGCTGCTTCGTATTGCTGAAAATAACCCCAATTCCCATCCTATTTTATTCAGTTCGCGGCCTTTAACAATTACTGTCTCTGAAAAATTCATTATCATTGTAATTACTGACTTATAGATTCCAATCATGCCCATGACCTTTAAAATTTCAGCACGGATTATCTTCATCCCGGCCTTGCTATTTTTCGCCCACGTTCTTAAAGGCCAGCCCTTTTTCAACACCGAGGTGCCCAACCGGTATGCGGACGAAAATGTTTTCAGGCAGTATCCCGCTGATACATCCGCCCTTCCTGCATTCAGCGACCTAAAGGACAGCCTCCCTGAAATTTCCTGGCCTGCGCGCCCCGACATCATCAGTCTTTACTGGAGAACCTGGGAACTCGCGTTTGCCAATCTGCACAGGCCCGGCAAAGAGAATGGATTTATCACTCCCTATACTGATCCGGCATTCAACGGCAATATTTTCACTGAGGATTTTGGTTTTATGGCACTTTATTGCCGGTATGCCTTCCGTGCTTTTCAATTTCAGAATGCACTGGATAATTTTTATGCGAAACAGCATAAGGACGGTTTCATCTGCCGCGAAATATGGGGAACAACGGGCAGCGATGCCTTCGAAAGGTTCGATCCCTCCTCCGCCGGCATTAATCTTTTCCCCTGGGCCGAGTGGGAATATTTCTGTAATACGGGCGACCGTGAACGCCTGGGAAGCGTTTTTCCTGTTTTGCTTGCCAATTATCAATGGTATTCCGCTTACAGGACCTGGCCTGACGGCAGTTACTTCTCCTCAGGCTGGGGCTGCGGAATGGATAATCAGCCCCGCCTGCCCAAAGGCTTCAATCCGGCTTTCAGCCATGGCCATATGTCGTGGGTGGATGCCACACTGCAACAGATCGCTGCAGGCAAGCAGATTGTGAAAATGGCCGAAGTGCTTGGTCGTACCGCTGATGTTACAAAGATCATGAATGAAATTTCCACTTTAACGGAATATGTCAATACAAAAATGTGGAACGATGAAAAAGGTTTGTATGTCGACCGGTACCGTGACGGAAGTCTTTCCGGTGTGAAATCAATCGGCACCTATTGGGCCCTGCTGGCAGGTATTGTACCAGAAGAAAGAAAAGCCCGTTTCATAGCGCATTTATCCGATTCTACGGAATTCGCCAGGCCGCATCGTATTCCTACCCTCTCCGCTGATAACCCTGATTATGATCCGCAAGGCGGATACTGGCGGGGAGCTGTCTGGGCCATGTCAGATTATATGGTCCTGCGCGGACTTACCACTGCGGGAGCCGATTCGCTGGCGTATGAGATTGCCATGAACCATGTGGACAATGTAGTCCGGATCTTCAACCATACAGGGGTGATTTGGGAAAACTACGCACCGGAATTCAGCAAGGGAAGCGGAAAAGTAGACTTTGTGGGTGAAGGCGGACTCACGGGAACTGCTATACTACTCGAATATGTATTCGGAATCAGGGCCGACGTCCCGAAAGATATCCTGGTGTGGGACATCCGCCTGACGGATGAATTCGGTGTGAAAAAGTACCCATACGGTAAAAACGGGTGGGTCAGCTTACAATGCCGGAAAAGAAAAAGTCGTAACGAAGAGCCTGTGATCAGGGTTCAATCGAACGTTTCGCTCAATCTCAAGGTGATTTGGGATGGAGGCAGCAGGATGATGCAGGTTGGCGGAACTGCAAAGTGATCCTTCTCCGAACTGCTACCCGTTAAAACAGATCATCGTCTTCAAAGCCTCTCACTCTGTTACCTCCTTTGGAATCTCTCCCTGGTAACCCGGAGTATACAGCGTCCGGAAGTCATTGGGGTTGAAAGACTTCCCCTCCGAGTTCATGAGTGAAGCGAATAATTTCATCTCTTAATGTTTCTGCTTAAAAAATACATGTTCGGGATTACCGGTACTGAAATGAAACTAAACATAGAAAATACGGAAAGTCTTCCGAAAAAGAGCCCATCAGCGTTCCAAAACCGAATCTTCCTCACAAATAAATATCTTTCCTTTTATACAACCGGTGAGCCAGCGCGATGAGCAGAAGTGATATTCCAGCAAAATACAACACATACCAGAAATTCATTTTATAGGCCGGATCCGCAACGTTGGTGTCCACATATCTAAAAGGACTGATGTATCCGATCTTCTTTGCGCCTTCGGTGATCTTTGAAAGCGTGAAGATAAAGTAGAAAAACATGACCAGCCCGATGCTAAATGTGGTAATAGGTTTTGGCCGTCTTACAAGGGTCGAGATAAACAAACCAATAGCACCGAATAAGAAGTTGAGTAAAAAGGTATACAAAGACAATAGCAGGAATGCCCTGATACTGAAGGGGGCATGCCGGACTATTTCGATAGCTGTAAATCCAGCGGCGGCAGTAATCAGGTTCAGTAAAAACACATACAGGAACAGAACCGCCAGCTTGCTGAAAAATATCTCTGTACGGGTAAGTGGCTGGCTTATCAGGAATTCGGCTGTTCCGTTATATTCTTCTTTCAGTAGAATATTTGAAGAAAGCACGATAGCAAAGATGCTGCCGAGAACCATCATATAGATGATGTTGTTCACCGCGTAAAACCCCAGGACTGAAAAAAGATCGCTGATATTGGATATGCCCTTGAATGCAAGTGCACCTTTTGGAACCAGACTCATCACACCCAAAATTTTGGACTGGTTTTCCAAAAATGTATTGTACACCGACATGGTCACTGTAATTAATACAGTGATCAACAGGGTCCAGAGTAAAAAACCGGAAATATCCCTTCTCATTTCCTTTATGAACAGATTCCAGCTCATCGGTTTAACACATACTATGAGTAATAATGCATAAATATTTCTTCGAGCGATGGTTCCTCAATGGTCATGTTTGCAATCCTTCGTTCCGACAGTGATCCAATGAGGTCATCCAGCTTTCCTGAGAACAGGAAAGTCAGTGTATTTCCAAATTTTGAAATGGTCTTCTCCAGGCCCCTGACATTGAAGCTCTTTTCTTCCAGGCCATCACCAAATTCAATATGAATTTTTTTTAATTGCTTTTTCCTCAGTGTTTCTATGTCTTCGATGGTGATGATCCTGCCTTCCTTAATAATCGCCACTCGTTTGCACAGCATCTGAACTTCACTTAAGATATGTGAGGAGTAAAAAATGGTCATGCCTCTTTTGTTTTCCTCGCGCAGTAACTCAAAAAACCGGGACTGGATCAGCGGGTCAAGTCCCATGGTAGGTTCATCCAGGATCAAAAGCCGTGGGCTATGCAACAGACTCTGAATGATGAAGACTTTCTTTTTGTTGCCCATGGAAAGATCGGCGATCTTCCGTTTCGGGTCCAGGTCAAACCTTTCCGAGAGTTCCGCAATACGTTGTTGTCCGTTGTCAATTTTGTGAAAACGAATACAGAAAGCGAGAAATTCGCCCACATCCATATATGGATAGGCGCTGGCATCCGAAGGAATATATCCGGTCAGGCGTTTGATCGCTTTTGTTTCACCGATCGTATCCAATCCCAGAATGCTTGCACGACCGCTACTGGGAAAGATCAGGTTCAGGAGGATCCTGATGGTCGTGGATTTTCCTGCTCCGTTCGGCCCGATGAATCCGAATATCTCCCCGTCCCCGACCTGAAGATTGACGTGTTCAATCCCCCTTGCCCTACCGTAATATTTTGACAAGTCGGTAATATCGATAACAGGTATACTCATATACGAAGGAAACAGTTCTGCTTACGTATTCAAACCTCAGTAAGAAAAAGGAGTTACCAAGGTATAAAAAAACCGCTATACATTTAACTTTTATCCTGTAGTACGGATGATTCCATTTAAGCTTGGTCCTCTCACTCAAAAAGATCCAGTGATGATCTCCACGCAACCAAACAAGGATACCATACCAAAGGACTCTGTTGGAAAAGATTTCTCCGGGGTCATAATGTATTGATTATCGTGGAGTGCCCGGGGGCAGAGGCACATCAGTATCTTCCGAACTAATTTTCAGTACCTGCGCGGTTATTGAAGGAGGCCAGGCTGCTTCTTTTAAATAATGTTCTTCGTAGGAAAGGGGTACCCACCCCCCTCCCACCACCCTTAATTGCCAAAAAACCAAAATCTCAGCGTCCCCTGCATATGTTAATAAACAGAGAATGACAAATCGTTGGCCAGAACGAACATCAGTTCATTAACCGCAACAGCAGGCAGTCACCCCTCCCTTCCTGCTGTTTCTAATCATCCAGGCCGGGCCGTACAAATGTCCGGGCATGCGGGAAGTAGTGCTCTACTTCCCTAATGAGAACCGATAATTGCTTCATTACGCTAAGGATCTCATCCTGATGGTCGGGCAGGTATTCATACAACACTGTAAGACTTTTTTGGGATTTCTCCATGGATACGAGCGCCACCTTGACGAATCCGTTCTGACTTGACCTGGCATTATTCTCACCGGCACCCAGCACAGTTGCCTTTTGAATGTTCAACATGATAACCCATGAATAATATCCGATAATAAACATGGCCCCTTCAACCTCCTCCGGAACAAATACGTTTTCACAATATTGAACCCAAAATAACGATGCTTCTGCATAGGATGCTACTTTCCGGTTGAGATCATCGAAGTACGGATCTGTCTCCTCATCCGGTTCATCCTCCATCTCATCCTCCATTTCATCCTCCCATTCAATCCCAATTTCTTCAACCAATTCCTGAAGAAAATCTCTGGTCACCTCCATGATACACATGGGCTCATCTTCATTTTCTTCATCGTAACAGTCATGGATCATTCGATTTTGAACATACAGGGCGCATTTCATTCTGGAATGGCACAGGATGCACCAACGGTCACAATAATTGTATATCCCCGGTACTACATGCGAACTGGTAATGATCTCAAAAAGATCTTTATTGCTGTCTTCTTTTTTCATGTGTTTGAAGCTTTGGTTTTTACCTCTTAATGGAAAAAAAGAAAAAATATCAGCGTTTGCCCTGCGATTTTTTTCCGTTTTTGCCATTAAGGGAAAGAGGCGCTATGGTTTAAAATCATTCTGTGCACATGAGGATGCAATCTGGCCGGCAGGAGATGCGCCAGGAATTAGTATAATGATTGAGAAGGAGCCTATGCTGACAATATTTTTTTGTAGTTTTAAATTTTGTTCGAACCCATGAAAAACATTGAAAATCCACAGCTGGATCTGGCTTTCAATTTCGTACAGTTCACGGGGAAAAATGTCTTCCTCACCGGTAAGGCCGGTACAGGAAAAACTACGTTTCTTCATCACCTGAAATCCGTATCCTCAAAGCGGTCGGTGGTTGTAGCCCCGACAGGCGTTGCCGCTATCAATGCCGGCGGGGTAACCATCCATTCCTTTTTCCAGCTGCCTTTCGGACCATATATCCCCGGACTCCAGCGAATGACTGTCTCTGCCGACGGACGTATGCCCTCCCATCAACGATTCAGCAGAGAAAAGATCAGCATCATGAAAAGCCTGGATCTGTTGATCATTGACGAGATCAGCATGGTCAGGGCTGATATGCTCGATGCGATCGATGAGGTGTTACGGCGTTTCAGGAGGCGTTCCAAACCGTTCGGCGGGGTCCAACTATTAATGATCGGTGATCTGCAGCAGCTGGCTCCTGTTATCAAGGAGGATGAATGGGAAATCCTGAAAAACCATTATGACAGCGGTTTTTTCTTTAGTAGCAAAGCTCTCAGTGCCACCGAATATGTAAGTGTGGAGCTAAAACATATCTACCGGCAGCAGGATACCGCGTTTATAAATATTCTCAACAATATCCGCGATAACCGCATCGATGCGACAACCATCGCCGAGCTGAACAAGAGGTATATTCCTGATTTCAGTCCTGGTGAGAATGAAGGCTATATCATCCTTACGACACATAACGCCAGGGCGCAGAGGATTAATGATTCGCGCCTGGATGAGCTGCCTGAGGATGAGTATAATTTTGACGCGAGGATAAAAGGCGATTTTCCTGAATACTCCTACCCCACCGATCCGCACCTGGTGTTAAAAACCGGGGCCCAGGTGATGTTCGTCAAGAATGATCCGAATCCCGCAAAAGAATTTTATAACGGCAAGATCGGAAAGATCATCGATATCGACGACGATATTATTTATGTCCTTTGCCCCGGCGACGATTCGGCCATTGAGGTTCGGCCGCTGGAATGGGAAAATTCCAAATATACCATCGACCCGGAAAGCAAGGAGATCAGTGAAAACATCGTGGGCGTTTTTGAACAATACCCGCTGAAACTGGCCTGGGCAATTACTATTCATAAAAGTCAGGGCCTTACCTTCGACAAAGCTGTCATCGACTCACAACTGGCCTTTGCTCATGGCCAGGTATACGTTGCACTGAGCCGCTGCCGCTCGCTCGAAGGCCTGATCCTAAGCAGTCCGGTGAACTACCACAGCCTGAACTCCGACCGGAGGGTGGAAAATTTCACGGATGACCTGCGACACCACCCACCCGACGATACACTCCTTGACACGGAAATGATGATCTACGAACAAAATCTTATCAGAGACCTGTTTGATTTTTCATCTTTGCTGTTCAGGCTGGATTCCTGTTTAAAAACAACCAGGGAATACCGGGAAATCACTGTTGGTAATTTTCAGGGGGAGTTCTCAACTATGCAAAATGCATTTATCACGGGCATCAATGATGTTGCTGCAAAGTTTAATTCCCAGCTTGAACAGGCATTCAGAAACGGTATGGATGAGACTTTCAGAGACAGGATGAAAAAAGCTGCGGAATATTTTTCTGAAAAACTGAAAGAGACCATTGAAAAGCCGTTGCCGGCCATTGAAATCGATACCGATAACAAATCCGTGGCTAAGGCCTTCAAGGATGTTATGGGAAAATTGTGGGAGGAAAATCACATCAAAAGATCATGTCTTGAGGTTTCGAGGAATGGTTTTACGATACAGGATTTTCTTAGCACCAGGGCTAAATCTGCGATCTCAGTCCCACCCATGAAGCAACCCTCCATACGCCGACATGCAGCGAAAGGAAAGTCGGGACCCATCGGTTTGTTAGGACATCTCAAAGCCTGGCGTAAGGACAAAGCCGAGGAACTGGACCTGCCGATCTATATGATCATCCATCAGAAGACCCTTTTCGAAATTGCCCGTTTTCTACCGGTGACTGAGAAAGAACTGATGTTGATCAAAGGTTTTGGTGAAGCGAAACTGGTAAACTACGGGGCAGAAATCCTTGAGATCGTGCATGAGTTTGTGGAACGCGAGAAGATCAGGATCGATGAACGTAAAGATATTATGCAAGAATATGACGCAGAGAAAAAAGCTACACGTGAAGCGAATACATACGGCGTAAGTTTCAAGATGTTCCGGGAAGGAAAGACCATCGACGAGATCGCCGCCAAACGGCAGATCATGCCATCAACCGTGGAGAGTCACCTGACATGGTTCATCAGTATCGGAGAACTTGATGTCCACGATTTGATGGATGACGACGCCATCGGGGCGATTTCGGCATACTACAGCAAACATAGCAACGCAGGACTCAACGAGGCCATGGAAGCGCTGGCAAACAAGTTCACTTACGGACAGTTAAAGATGGTGAAGGCGTTTTTGGGGAGTAATGGAGTGATGAAGTGATGGAGTGATGAAGTGATGAAGAGAAAGGTAGGACGGGAAGAATCGAGAGGCAGAGGAGGGGTATGCTCAGGCAGGTATATTCGCAGAACCGCGGAGCGGTAGCCCAATAATAGCCACGGTTTTGCCCGTGGTTGGTTGTGATTGGTTGTGATTGGAAGGCCAACAATAAACACATAGAGATTCTCATAAATATCCATGGTTTCGCAGGGTTAAATGAATATCGAATATCGAATTTCGAATTTCGAATTTCGAATGGAGGAGTTTGGCAATATGAGAACATTCTGGTAACGGTTGGTTTTTAGGAACGGGTCGTGCGAGGGCTTTCCCCTCTCAGGGGCCAGGGGTAGCGGAGGCGGAGAGTAGCGAGGATAGCGAGGTTCGTAATAAACATGCCTCCATAGGTGGCTGAGAGCGATAGAAAATGCAAAGCCGGTCTATTCGCAGAACCGCAGAGCGGTAGCCCAACAATAGCCACGGTTTTGCCCGTGGTTGGATGTGATTGGAAGGCCAACAATAAGCACATAGAGATTCTCATAAATATCCATGGTTTCGCAGGGTTAAATGAATATCGAATATCGAATTTCGAATTTCGAATTTCGAATGGAGGAGTTTGGCAATATGAGAATATTCTGGTAACTGTTGGTTTTTAGGAACGGGTCGTGCGAGGGCTTTCCCCTCTCAGGGGCCAGGGGTAGAGGGAGCGGAGAGTAGCGAGGATAGCGAGGTTCGTAATAAACATGCCTCCATAGGTGGCTGAGAGCGATAGAAAATGCAAAGCCGGTCTATTCACAGAACCGCAGAGCGGTAGCCCAACAATAGCTACGGTTTTGCCCGTGGTTGGATGTGATTGAAAGGCCAACAATAAGCACATAGAGATTCTCATAAATATCCATGGTTTCGCAGGGTTAAATGAATATCGAATATCGAATGTCGAATTTCGAATGGATGGAGTTTGGCAATATGAGAATATTCTGGTAACTGTTGGTTTTTAGGAACGGGTCGTGCGAGGGAATTCCCCTTTCAGGGGCCAGGGGTAGCGGAGGCGGAGGGGCAGAGAGGTAGCGAGATTCGTAGTAAGGATGCCGTCGTAGGTGGCAGAGAGCGATAGAACTCATTTTACGATGTCGTACCGGTAAAGTGCAAACGAAAATTCTGTAGGCAGGGAGAAGAAGAGATCTCTCCCGGATTCGATGTCTGCCTCCATATCCATTCCGGAACCACATATTTTCACAAGAGATATTTTCTGGTCTGGCTTGAGATAGGTTTGAAATGTATGGCGGCCCTCCCCGTTCTTCTCCCGGTATATAAGGAAATACCCGTGACCTGCGCCAATTGACTGAAAACCTGTCCAACTGTGTCCGTCTGGCATGCTACCGATCGGAAGGATGGTTCCTGCGTGAAAATCGTTCCATACAGTTTTATAGGCTTTGATAACCGGTATTAGTTTCTCCGCAGCGGAAGGAAGGTTTGATCCCTCAAACCAGGCCAACGGCTGACCGGCCATGGTGGTGGCAAACTCGTACTCTACAGGGATAAACACCGGGGCCAGTGAGTCACCGGCAGGATACTTATCCGCGTTTCTCCATTTATTCAGAAATTCAATCTGCAATAGTTCGGGAGGCACAAAGGCGGAAAGCTGCCAAAGATTCCGGAGAGTCCAGTGAGGATAGTATTTTCCCCAGTCGGTATACCTGTTCTCAAGAAATATATTCCCGTATTTGTTCAGAAAATGATACCCCCCGCGACTGTTGGCTGTGGCATCTACATTAAATACGACTTCATTACCGGTGAGCACCAGTGCATAATCAAAAAACTTCCTGAGATTGATTTCTGACGCTTTATCCGGGAGGTTGATACCGTCGATCTTAAAATACTTGATACCATAATCACGGTATAATCCCGCAATGATCGTGGCATCCTGTTTCCAGTTCTCATAGCTATTTGCGTTGCTCGGGTGAAACCACAGTCCCAGCTCGACATGATGTGCCCTCGCATAGTTTACCACCACAGCGAAGCCGTCAGGAAACTTTTCGGAAGCTGGCTGCCAATCTTTTACAGTCCATCTGTCCCAAAGGTTACCGCCCGGATTAGCTGAATTGGTTGAGAAACCGGTTTGCCATCCGTCATCAATCTGAAAATGAGTAATGCCGTACTTCACACAGGCATCAATTTCCCGCAAACAAAATTCCTGACCAATACTGGCGTCTCTGTTCCTGTCGCCCCAGGTGTTCATCATAATCATCTCATCGCGCCTGTCATCGTGATTCCGAAGGTTCTTCTGATATGCTCTCAGGGAATATTCCACCGGATAATCCCCGGTAGCAATGCCCAGGACAACCGAATAAGCAGGGAGCCATTCTCCCGGCACCAGATCAGTATCGGCCAGCCCTGATCCGGCAACAGCAATCTGCCTGCCCTTTACCTCAAAGTCGAAACCCGCATAGTTTAGTTGCACAAATGAACAGGGTGCCTCTTTCAAAAAATAAAATGAATCATGCCCGTCATTGCTTTCTGCCATCATCAGGTTTCCCCTTTTCCTGATGGTAGTAGGAAAAGGAAGGAAGGTTTCTTCATTCACCAGGTTGTTCATCACATCTGTCCGGTCAAAAAATTCGACGGTCTTTATGGTATAGTGAAGAGATGGCAGCGAGAAACGGTCGATGACAAATTCCTGTAATCCGGGAGGAGCGTCAGTATCGTTCGCAACAAGGAATGCATATTGCATCCGGATGGCAGGAGTACCGTGGTAAATTGAGATAATTGTCTTCTTCTTATACCCGCCATAATCCGAAATAATCTCTGCCTGTAGCATTGCATGACTCACCGTCGTTTCCTTCATCTGGTTAATCTTTAACTCAGCGGATAGCGGACGAATGGAATCCCGGGCAATGCCGGTCATTTCAGTGATTCGGTTCGGGTAAACGGATTTATTGATCAGCCGGACAGGTGTCAGATTACCATTATTCCATAGCCATTGCCGTTCGATGAATGAATTTCCGGCAAACAACGTGTCGTTTTTAAGCCGGGCATAGCAACCTTCGAAATCATCAGCCGAAGTGTAGCTGGTATTTATAAGAAGCAGCCCGGTTAGCAGGATGATAAGTATTTGCTTCATGCTTACGAAGATAAAAAAAATCAGCGGGTGAGCGCTGCAAGTAAGAACAATTAAGGAACCAAACTACCAAATTACCAATCAGTAACAGGAATATTTCTCAGAGTTATCCTTTAGGAATGGATGGATAGAATATGTGAAGAGGGAGTGGGTTTCCTATTCCTCTGCATCCTTTCCCCATGAAAATCACAAAATATTCAGGGCAGAATAATCTTGTCCTGGCTTTGTTTTACCATTAGTGAAGGCTCCGGAACTACCGGAGGCTTCTTTGAGATTCTTGTAATTTCCTCAGCCATCGTAACATCATCAATAATAAAGGCGTCCGGGAGAATAAAGGAGACCGGGTAGCCGCTGAAAGAATACTGAAAGCTAAAGGGCGACCCCCCATATCCCAGAAACGAATTAAAAACTGAACGGGAGGATGATACTGCCGATATCTTCCTGAGTGGCTTTCCCTGAATATTTATTCGCGTATTCATCCTGACGAGCGTTTCCTTCCCGCTGCCGGTATCAACCCTGTATAGGAACAATGGGGTCAGATTTTCGAAACTATCCATTTTACGGACGATAAACGCATGGTCAAGCCCTTCCTCCCTGGCTTTTCGTATCAGTTCCTCCTTTAGATCTTGCTCTGGCGTTGAACCTTGAGTAATTTCCAAATCAAGGATTCCAGGAAGGACCATTCCGGAATTTTCTCCTGACCCGAAACGACGATGACCGTTTGACTTAGGAATATCGCGGGTAGGTGTTCTGCTGCTCAACTGTTGAACCAAAATTCCATTCCGGACAAGTGTGATTTCATGCGGTGGCACAACTGCTTCGGCATCAACAGTGAAATTTCCAAGGAGTGGCTCACCCATGATCGAATCCATATGAGTGTAAGCTTTAAGTTCAAAATGATCAGGCATGACCTTCTGGTTGAGAGAAACAACACTACTTATGCCACCACGGCTAAAATAACCTCCTCCCATGCCATTCCCATAGCCATAGTAAATATCACCCTGATCATTTACTGAAAGTTGTCGCCGCTTTGCGTCAAGGAAGGAACCTTGCAATATCAAAGCGGATAAAACGGCCGGTGAAGCTTCATCCATAAAGAGTACAGGACCGTTGTACTGCTCGTTAAACTCAGGTGCCGAAGCAAGGTTCCTGATAGAATCGACCAGTGCACTGATCTTTTCCTTCAGCGCTTCTTTCGATGGGAGGCTGGAAAGATCCGTTGCAAGGTATGAGTATGCGTTGGAAACGGATTCATATTCCTTGTTAAAGCAATTTACGTTCAGTTGCAGGCTGACCAGACTAACAGGGTAATAAACTCTGCTCCCTTCGGTGTTGATCAGATAATGATCCGTATTCTTTACATCAAGGGATACTTCAGAATTGAAAACTCCTTTGTAGTCGCGGAAAAGAGAGGAGTACTCACACAGGAGGCTGTCTAGTATTGGTTTGTCAATCTCAATGCCTTCGCCTTTTACCAGCATAACCGTCACATCCTCCCTGCTAAAATCGGGCAATGATTCAAAGTCAGGTGGCAGATGTTTGTCATTCAGTACTTTGACTTTTTTATTGTATATCTTGCCCGCTGAAGCGTACACCTTGTCCGTCATATTCCAGAATGCCTGCCTGATACCCCAATAGTTGTTGTCGAGAGGGACAGGCATGTAAGATGCAAAATCATACCCGATTTGTGAATAGTTAAAATTCTCATCAGCCAGCTCATAACTCCCGACCAGCAACCTTACGCTGTTTGTCCTGTTCGTCCGGCATTCCGAGGTTACGATACTACCCATTGTGGAGATACCATTGTACGATTGAACACAGGAAAGTGAATACCCGATAAAGCAGGGATCCGGATAATCCTGTTTCCGGAGTTTATGCATATTTGATTGAAGCTCATCCGACATAGCCTTCCATATAATGCTGTCACCGCCATCCTGGCTGTGAAGCGATGCAGGGAGAAGAATCAGCATGGTAAGGCATGCCGTTTTTACTATTTTTCTGATGGAATTACTCATGGCGGTCCGACGTATTAACGGTAATACCGGGTTTTGGCAGGATGGGTAAAGTAATTTTACTTTCAGGCTCTTTCTGTGTTTCAACCTTGTTAATCAGAAGTGCCGGAGAGACTGTTGATACCGGTACCGGACCCGATTCAGCACCGCACATGCCCGAAAAGACACCGGGAGTGTCTCCTGCCTCAGCAATCTCAGAGAACATAACCAGTGGTGTGCCTATAAAGGTAACTCCTCTGACCAGTTCATCTGGCCTGCCGTTAACGTAAACTTTATACACTAGTCTGGGAATGATGTTAAAGGCATTTGGCATCTCACGTTGCGTCATCGTAAAGCCGCCTTCCACCTCGGCGATATAATAGCCGTATTCAAGTCCCGACTTTTTACACTTTTTGATGAGTATATTTCTCAGCTGCGCATCGGTATGGGTTTTGATGGCTTTAATGATCATATTCGACTGTCTGGATACCGGGGTCTGACCCGGGGCTGATCTCCCGTGTCCATTCGATACCTGAAATTCTCCCACTGGTTTTCGCGACATCAGAAAGTTTTTCAGAATGCCATTTTCAACAACTTCAACTCTTTGCGCCGGCACACCTTCATCATCAAACTTATAATATCCGGCAAGAAGCTGATTCCCATAATATTTCATGGTTGGGTCGCTGTAAACAGACAGATTTTTATTAAGCACCACTTTCCCTACCTTTTCGGTAAAAGTTTGACCATCAGATCTATTATTCATACGGCTCCCCTCGATACGGTGACCGAAGATCTCATGAAAGAATACACCGGAAGCTTTTGCCGACATAATAGCCGGTCCTGTGTATGGCTCCGCTTTGGAGACTTTTCGAAGGGCATACAGGTCGGAAACCATCTCCCACGCAGCACGCATTACTGAATCGGAAGAAGGCAGCCCTTCCGGAGTTTCTGCATAGTATACCTGGTCAAGTGGAACATTTTCGCCATCTGCCGAAACTACCGAGGCTGAGAGTATGAGAATGGCAGAATGGCGGTTTTGCGCAATGCGGCTCCCCTCTGAAGACACAAAGTATTTCCTTTCGTTTTCAAAGCGCAATTGGGCGCTTCCATTAATAAATTCCTTTTTATCTGCAAATGCTGAAGAATAGTTGCGCAACTTTTCTTCCCAGTCTTTCCGGTTGGGAAGCACTAAGTTGTTTTCAACCGGAGGTTCTTCATAGTGGTATGGTTTCATGGGAGAAAAGTCAGGGCTCTTCTTTTTTGCATCTTCTACAGCCTTCTTATTGCTATATTGTGTACAAGCAGCCTTGTAATTAATGTCGGTCAAAAACCAGATTCGATTGCGGATGACCAGGTCATTATTATCTAATGGAAGATTTATTTCCGGCAAGAAGCTGCCGAGGAAGCCAAAACCCTCATCATTGGTTATATGCGTATTATCGAAGTCATAGCTTCCTACCCTCAGGGCTATATTGAAAAGACGTGATCTGTCTTCCTGTGCATCTGTAATGTATCCGAAAGATGCCGCAAGTGAAACGGTCTGAACATCCGACACCCTGTATGCCATGTAATATAAGGGGATCTCCTGTTTTGCAAGGGTTGTGAATTCACGATCAAGTTCATCCGAAAGCAATGTCAGTAATGGCGTTTGGGAATAAACAACTCCAGAGAGGCAAATGAATATCAAACAGACGTAAAAAATTTTCATAGGTACATCTTTATATAGTATGATTTCCAGGATTCGCAACGATATCATAAAAACGATTGCATACCGGGACTTTGGTATAAATAAAGGTAGGAATTTTATTTACCTGCACAACAACACCGATTTCCGGGTATGCTTATACATGGGGACCGAAATATGCTGCAAGCGGAAATATGCGCATGATCTGGAACATTATATCATGCGCATTTCTTTGATCCTGAATACTATGGATTTCTTTTTATGGAATCCGGAACATCGTGGACAATAGGTATACTTTCCTTGGTACGGAGAAAAAAATCATTATAAAATCAACGAATCGTAACCAGTGAAAGAAAAACGATTATTTTTACGATGTGCTCAGCGTATTTGAATTTGAAAACCTTGAGTTTTTGCTGTTTGAGTAATGCAAACCTGATCCTATTGAGAATCGTTAACCTGGATGTGTCATGCAAATTTTAAGTGTAAAGTTTCTTTTAGTCATAGCTCTGATTTTTAAGCTGACAGGCTTCACTGATCTTTCGGGACAGATCCTCATAAATGAATTTCAGGCGTCAAATACACTCACCCTTCAGGATCCGGACTATCAGGACTATTCTGACTGGATTGAGCTATATAACGAAAACGTCACAGCGATGGACCTCTCGGGGTACTTTCTTACCGATAATCTGCTTAACCCCGTAAAATGGAAGATCCCGGCAGGAGCACTTATACCTGGTAGCGGCTACCTCATAATCTGGGCCGACGGCAGGAATTCAGGGCTTCATACCGGATTTAACCTGAGTAGTGAAAGTGAGGAAATCGGCTTGTTCAGTCCTATGGAAGAATTAGTCGATTCTGTGACATACAATCAACAATATGCAAATATTTCTTTCGGAAGGGTAGGCGGAGCCGCTGGCTGGGCATATTTTACCGAACCCACCCCCGGAGAATCAAATGATGGGGACAGCTACCCCGGAATCAGCCCTGAGGTCCACTTTTCACTTGAAGGCGGCTTTTACAACTCAGCCTTGTCCATTACGCTGTCATCCGATGAACCTGCAGCAGATATCCGCTATACAACAGATGGTTCTGAACCCAAGGCAGCGTCGATGCTGTTTTCGGGTACACTATCCGTTCCGGTCACCACCATCGTGCGTGCCAGGTCATTTGAGAATACAAGGCTCCCCGGAAAAATTACCGGTCACAGCTATTTTATCAATGAGCAGAAACATGATCTGCCCGTGATATCTGTTTTTACCGATCCGGCCAATCTCTGGGACTCTCAATCAGGGATCTACGTGAACTATGAAGAAGATTGGGAGAGACCGTGCGGCATCGAATATTTTGCTCCCCAGGGAGACCAGGTATTCAGCATGAATGCCGGTTTGCAAATCTTCGGAGGCGCCAGCCGCGGAGCGGCTCAAAAGTCGTTCGCAGTATTTTCGAGGAGTGAGTATGGCGACGGACCGATTGAATATTCCCTGTTGCCCGGCAGGGAGACAGCGGTTTACAATTCATTTATCCTCCGGAATTCAGCCAATGACTGGTATAGAAGCTGGCGTGGGACAATGTTCAGAGACGCCTTAATGCACAATATAGTGGAAAACCAGATGGATCTGGATTACCAGTCTTACCAGCCTGCATCCATATACCTGAACGGTGAATACTGGGGAATTCTGAATATCAGGGATAAACACAATGAGGATTACTGCGAAATTCATTATGGCATCGACCACGATAGTGTAGATATCATTAAAAACAACGATGTGATATCAGGGAACAATACGCTATATAATGAAATGATAAATTTCCTTGAGAACCATGATCTTTCGGTACAAGAAAATTACGAAAGTGCCGCATCGATGATCGATATCGATGAATATATCAACTACATGATCACCGAGATCTATTGCTGCAATATAGACTGGCCTGCGAATAATCACAGGCTGTGGCGTTCAGAACAGGATGGCGGCAGGTGGAGATGGATGCTCTATGATCTGGATTTCGGATTCAACGGCTTTCAATGGGGCCCACCCTCATCGAACCTGTTTACCATAGCACTTAATCCCGACATTGATGATTATGTCAGAACTGGCTTAAAGGCACCATGGGCAACCATCGTCTTTCGAAAGCTGACGCAAAATGAACTTTTTAGAAAAAAGTTTATCAGTGCATTCATCACACAGGTATACACCACCTATGATCCCGACAGGGTTGTTCACATCGTCGACTCCCTGAGTGCGAACCTCGTGACAGAGATGCCTCGTCACATTGCCAGATGGGCTGCCAGTGGAAGTATTTTTAACATGCAGGAATGGCAGCAGAATATCGACGGGATGAGGGACTTCGCTACGGAAAGACCTTATTATGCCTTAAAGCAATTACAGGAAACCTTTGGTTTGCAGTCCGGCAGCAAGGTAAACGTTGAAATTATTTCTGAAGAAGGTGGAAAAATCAGCCTGAATAAAACACCTGTGAGTGTTTCGGATTTCAACGCCCAGTATTTCACGGGACTGCCGCTTGAACTGGTTCTGACACCTGCTTCCGGGTATAAATTCACCGAATGGGTCATTGAAGATCCCGCAGAGCAGGAAGGCCAGCCGCTGATTACCAGGGATAACCCGCTGGAGATAACCCTAGAAGGCGATATCAGGATTACCGCCCGTCTTGAAAGGGAAGATGAAATACCCCTCTTAAAAATCAACGAGATCATGGCTGGAAATTCAACCGGTATCGTTGATGAAAAAGGGAACCATGACGACTGGATCGAGATTTACAATGCAGGGACGAAGTCAGTTGACCTGGGAGGCTTATTCATGACCGATACTCTGGGTAAGCCTGCAAAATGGAAAATCCCATCAACCGCACCGGGTACCACAACAGTTGATCCGGGAGGATTCATCCTATTGTGGGCAGACGATGAGCCCGATGAGGGAGTACTACACCTTGGATTCAAACTGGATAAATCCGGTGAACAGGTCGGACTGTTTAAGCAAATCGGTGAAGAAATGGCTGTTATCGATACCCTGTCATTTCCGGCTCTTGCTACGGATGTTTCCCTTGCCAGGTATCCTGATGGTACAGGTCCATGGATCGTTTTTGACGAAGCAACTCCGGGGTCCGGGAATTTCTATGTGGGAGAGGAAAATTTCTTTGCCAACGCGATGAATCCTGTTATTTATCCGAATCCGACTACAGGATATATACGGATCGGAGGGATCGGTAATCATGAACTGAACTACGACGATATTATAGAATTGACAGTTCTCAATGCATCCGGAAGGATCATTAAATATCACAAGTTCACATCTGTCGGTGAGGTGGAGATGGATCTTTCGGGTCAGGCCAGCGGCCTTTACCTGGTAAAAATCAAAATAGGAAAGCAGTATTTCAGCAGGCGGGTCATTCTAGTGCAATAACTTTCCTGGTTCAACTGAGCCACCCTCTATGAGATACCATTTTGAAAATTAAATATATTTTACCAACCAATGCTCGAACATTTTGATTGGCAACATTAAAAATTGCAGATTGAATATTCTGGTAAAAAAATTAAACCTTTTCAGATAAGTGCTCTTAAGGAATTTACAAACGTAAGCTGATGAAAGAGAATAAATTCACTCACATTCTTACCATAACATGATTAAATCTTAGACATCTTTATTTCACCTATTGCCATTTTACCTTCGTCATAGGATTCTTATTCCCAGGATTCTTGTTGAATATTTTTGCGAATTTGTTTTCATTTTCAAAAATTTCTCTTGTGATAATTTCACCAATTTGCTTATCAAAATGCAAAGGGTCGGAAAAATTGGCCCTATTTGAAGTTATATCTGAACTATAATCAAAATCATAAACCGTCCCAAGTGAGCTGATGTCACACAGGAATTTTTCATTTTCTTTGGCTAATCCATAGTCATCGATTTTATTTTGGAATTCAACATGCGATGGTGGGATCCAAAATATCAGCGTAATCCCTTTTGAATTACAATATGTCGAAATATCTAGCAGATTATGATAGTAAATTCTCGGATAAATATATTGACCCATAAACCTTTTTGAAGTGACATTAATCTGATAATCCCAGAAATCTTGATCCTTCATGGGTACTTTTTTCAACTGTGCTTGTTTTCCAAATAGTATCCTCTCTAAAATTAGACATATGGATTTAAATGTATATCTGTTAAATGAATATGCAAAAAAATTTCCTTTACGTTTGAGGGTCTCTTGAACCCAAAAACGCCGATTGTATTTGTTATAAAGGTAAAAGCTTACGCCTATTAGAACCGTATCGATTTCATAATCATGTATTACCCAACGAAATGTTTGAAACATCTCTTCAATTGAGCTTCCGCCATACGCAAGGTTTGCCCATCCGGGTCTTTCTATACATTGGTATAGTGAATTCGAACGTGAATCTCCAAGAATTATGTTTCTTTCAGGATAATTCTGATATGCAATGAGTTTAGATAAGTGTGGTTCAACAGCTTCCGCAATACCGGATTTTATTGTATCATTCACAAAACCATTCATATTATAATAATTGTAAGGGTCAATTACCATAGCCAGGCTGACATAGAATATAAATGGAAGAGTGATTAATACGATATTCTTTAAAAATCTTTTCATACATTAAAATTGAAAATAAATGAATTCTTGTTGAATCCCGTTCATAATGAAACAAGCGAAAATCACGCTATAATAGATCCCCCAACGAATATAAGCAGGAAGTTTGTACACCGATATTTCGAGACCGTGTTTCTTCTCCCGCTGCAACCATTCAACAATAACAAATAAAAAAATCATGATACTTAAATATATAATGTGATTTCCTGTGTTTATAGTCCAAAGATCTCTTAGTGGAGACTTGAAAAAGGAACCTGAAAACATCCCTGAAAGAAAATCTAAAGCATCAGAAATTGATGCTGATCGGAAGAAAACCCACGCAATAAGCGTCAAAGTAAAAGTGGCTATCAACTGAAATATCTCCTTAATACTGGGAAGGATTCTACCTTCAGCGATAGTATTGGTATTTTTTCGATTTTTGCCCGCTATCAATAGGGGAATGAAATACACTGCATTCAACAATCCCCATATTATAAAAGTCCAATTTGCACCATGCCAAAATCCACTTACAACAAAGATAATCAGGATATTTCTTATTATTCTAATTTTCCTGACACGGCTTCCACCCAAAGGAATATATACATAGTCACGAAACCATGTTGTCAATGAGATGTGCCAACGACGCCAGAACTCGGCAATATCCCTTGAGAAGTATGGAAAATTGAAATTTTGCATCAGCGTAAACCCGAAAAGTTTTGCTACGCCTATTGCAATATCGGAATAACCAGAGAAATCGCCATAGATCTGTATTGCGAAAAAAGCAGCACCTATAAATAATGTACTACCATGATAATCATGAAAGTTCATGAAAATATCGTTTGCATATATTGCTGCATTATCAGCGATAACAACTTTTTTAAACAATCCCCATAGCATCTGCCGCATGCCATCCACTGCAAATTCATATTTGAATTCTCTCTTTATGCTAAATTGGGGTAATAAATTACTAGCTCTTTCAATCGGTCCAGCTACAAGTTGCGGAAAAAAACTTACGAAGGAAAAGAAATTGATAATATCCCTGGTAGGCTCAATTTTCCTTCTATATACATCAATGCTATAACTTAAGGTTTGAAAAGTATAAAAGCTAATTCCAACAGGCAATATAATTTTAAGTTGGGTTGGTTGAATATGTGATCCAAAGAGAGTGAAAGCCTGCGAAAAATTTTCAATAAAAAAATTGTAATATTTAAAGAAACCGAGAATTCCCAAATTAACACCAATGCTCACAAACAACAACAATCGTCTGTTTCTTTCATTATCTGTTTTTGCCAATCCCCTCCCGATAAGAAAATCAACTGAAGAACTAATTACTATTAAGGAAAGAAATCGCCAATTCCACCATCCATAAAAGACATAGCTTGCAATTAGAAGTAGTATATTCTGTTCCTTAATTTTCGAAGACCCAATTGCCCAATATAATAGAAAAACAATCGGCAGGAAAATCCCAAACTCGATTGAGTTGAATAACATTTTTACTAAAATTAGTAATGTTATTTTAAGCTATCATTTTGATGTACAAACCGGGATCAAGAAACAAAGTGAAAATTACCTGAGTGAAATTATTTTCTTGTAATTGCACACCCTTATATCAAATTTATGAAAAAATTAAATTCTGGTCAAGCTGTAATCAAACTTATATTAAATATATTTCAAATATGTAATCATTATCTCAATCCATAAGAATTGTTCTGATCATTGGCCAGGATAAAAATCTGGGCATATATGTAAAGCATTATCCTTTTTGTACAAATTTTACCTGGCCTAACAAATAATTCTTCTGTTGTATTAAAGTTTCACCTTTCAATGAAAATTTTTCCCGTGAGAATTCTTGAATTATAAAACAACGTCACAAAGTATAGGCCTGGCAAAATGTTAACTGGTATTAAGATTTTAATACCGGAGATTAAAAAATCTTTCTTCGCGATCACCAAATTCAATGCTATATTTCCAAAAGAATTATAAAGCATTACTCTCACAGAAGATTCATTTTCATGATTGTAATTTATGTTTAACACGTCTCTGCATGGATTCGGAAAAAGCGTAACCTCGGGAGTTTTTTCTTTAGATTTCATTACTCCGGTAATTTTTTCTGTCATTACCTCTATGGTCTCGGCTCTGGGGCTTTCATTAAATGAAGAGTCTATTGCTGAAACGGAAATCTCATACAATGTCGCTGGCGACAGGTTAGAAATTAAATAGGTTAGACTATTCACAGTATCAATCTCATGATCATTAACAAAGATTTTATACCCATAAACGCCCCTATTATCCACAGAGGCATTCCAATGGATTGTAATTGTGCTATCAGTGATCATGATTGGATCCAGACCTGTAGGAATGGTCGGAGGTTCAATATCCAATTGACCCTGACTTTGCTGATAAAGAAAATAATTTAGAGTATTTGAAAATCCTCTCGACAACTGCTTATACCCCTCAGCATTGGGATGAACTCCTCCGCTATGGACCATATTGCTGTTTAAAGGATAACCATTGTCCCTGTCTATACAGAGGCCTTCATAAGTTATTCTCACATTTTTTTTTAAAGCAGTGCCAGAATAATTTTTAATAAGATATCTCCATAATTCCCTTATTCTCAACTGGTAGGGGTAATAATTATTTAAATTCCCGTAGTCATGAATCCATCCGTCTCCACTGTTTTCACAAAGAGTAGGCATTGCAATAAATATCAACGCCTCGGGATAGGCGGTTTTTATTGAATTGATTAATTGGTCGACAGATTGATATATTGCATCCATCGGCCTACTTGAAAAACAATCATTAATGCCGAGAAAAATCCTGACAATATCAGGAAAAGGCAGACTATTGGATTGTATATACTTCTTAAAATCTATTGTACCATTGAAATAAAAAGGAGATTCGCTACCTAAGAATTGTGAGAATGACCATCCACTATGTCCTTCATTTGGATAGGTGGTTCCTTGTGTGCCGATAGGTTTTAGTGTAAAATCAAGGTCCTGGCTGATTTGTTGGAACTGATAACTGAATCCTCCGGATGTTAGAGAGTTGCCAATCGCTAAGATGTTTAGTGAAGGATTAGAGACTTTGGGTACAACCTTTATTATTGATTCTTCTTCAACCAACAGATTGTCCCCAGAATACACCCTGAAACGGATAGGAAAAATGCCAAATTTGCTGCTTTTCCAGCTCCATTTGAACTTATCGGAGACCCCCACATTACAGATCCATTCAAAACGGTAAGCAGTCTCATTAATATGTACAAATGCTACATCATCATTATATAATTCAATGGTATTGCCAAGGGCAACAGGGATCGTATCAGGAAGTATAGGGTCAGTTTGATAATTCTGGCCCCAGGCAATTAAATAATGAAATAAAAGGATATGGAATATGATAACTACTTTCATTATCATTAAGTTAATGAGTGAGGGCTAAAATCCAAAATATGCTACATTCTTTACGAATTTTTAAGAATGCTCTGACAAGCCAACTACTCAATGGAATAGGATATTAACATTTTGGGCTTAATTTCTGATTTATGTTAATCACATAACACTTTCATTCAGAAATAATACCCGAAATTAAATTCAGTTAATATTAAAAATTTTCATTATTTACTTGAAAACAAATAAGGATCGAATGTTGTTTACTTTTCTTACTTTTTGGCAGAACTTGAATTAATCATCTTTTCATTTACCACTATTACCAGTTGTCCGTCCTGAAAGGCCCTGCCGCCAAGCCTTCCTTATTGTAAATATTTGCCCGGTCGGGGTTGTCTGCCCATGCATACCGGACAGCCACCGGATGCATGAGCCGGTCGTTCCATACCACAATTTTATCGCCTTTTATTTCCGCTCCTGCCCAGACAAATTTGTGATCTCTTCCGGCAAGGGCAAATCCACCAGGCTCTCCCCCGTCAATTGTTAATTTTTACTTCGAAGTGGTAAGTTATAAAAAATAAATAAACATTACTTTTAGAGAATAATTGGCCGGATTTGCCATGATCAGCGTCAGCCAGGATGTTTCATTAAAGGATTTTTGAACTTTTATGAATACTTTGGCCTTATAATTAAGCAAGCAGTTAATAAACCTCTGTAAATAAAACGTAAGCCCATGGACTCATTACAGTACAAGGCCTCATTTAACCTGACGGTGGAATTTGTAAAGGAAAACCTGGAAAAATATACCTTTCCAAACATCCGGAAGCAAATTCAGTCGGTTGAAATAAAAAACCCGATCCTTGCAGTTTCGGTCAGGAAGAACAGTAATATAGTAGGTTTGTGCATTGCGGAATTCGATTTTAGTCATCCTTATTCTGAAATAATTTCATTTTATCTTGAACCTGGCTACCGGAATAAAGGTACCGGGCAGGAATTACTGAATAAAACCGAGCAGATTTTGTCTCAGAAAGGATACGAAGAGGTGAGAACCTATTTCTGGTCAAGCTGGGAAAGCAGTGAATCAACAAAACATATCTTAAAAAAACAAGGCTGGTCGGAACCCGAAAAACTGATGCATGTATTTCGTACCGACACCGCCAGGATCGGCAGCGTTCCCTGGAGAAAAAATATTTTATTACCGGATGGATACGAGATCACCCCATGGTCATGGGTATCACCGGATGAGAAAAAGACGATCATGGATGAGCAGGACTTTATGCCTTATTACCCTGAATCATTTTCACCATTTTATCATGAAGACCAGCTGGCCTATTATACGAGCCTGGCACTGAGATATAAGGGAAAGGTGGTAGGCTGGATGCTGTCGTACTGGAATAGTCCGACTACCATCGAGTACAACAATGTTTTCATACGTAAAGAGTTTCGCCTGGGCATTAAAATTCCGCTTGAAATGATCCGCATTGCTTCACTGAAACAAATCGAGCAGAACATTCCCGATATAATCTGGTCGGTGGGTGAAGAAAATACCCTCCTTGAACGATTCCTTGAAAAAAAATTCGGGGAGTACTCGGAAAAAGCAACGATTTACAGGTCCTCAAAAATGCTTAAAGAATAAACTCCATTTGCAATGAAGCGTCGGTCCTTTATTAAAAATTCAGGCACAGCCTGTGGACCGAAGAACGAATGAACATGATCCTTTCTGCTGCTAAAAACGTACCATTGCCATCGAGATCAACGACATGTCACATACGCCGCATGAAGCATTTATTATGATGGCCAAAGAACAAGGCTTAAAATTCACTTTCGGATCCGACTCCCGGAATCAAAATGCAGGACGACTGGACTATTGTAAATCCATCGCAACGAAATGTGGCCTGAAAAGAGAGGATTTCTTTATTCCGGAGAGAAAACTGAATGCAGATTAAGCGCTGCGAAGTGATGGATGCGTGATGAAGGGTCTGGAAAGAATAAGACCACTTCGCTGCCTCGGGGAGGAGATCCCATTAAAAACATTGATGAAAAATTCAGCGTCATCGCCATATTTTTGATGCGTAGGATCCTGACAGGATGCTAAATCAAGGAAAAAGGCAAACGGATGGCCGGATTATTTCAGTTTGATGAACTTACCACACATAATTTCTTCCTGTGTGGTTAGTACATAACTGTAAATTCCCCCAGGCAAATGGGACATGTCTATTTCCGTCAACCCCGTCACCGTCCGACGCAGACATTCCTGTCCGCTGATGGTAAACAGCGCGAAAGAAGCAGAGGAAAAATGCCCCCTGATGTAAACCCGGTTGGAAACGGGATTGGGAAATACTGTGACAGGCGCTCCGTCACTATAATGGATTCCGGCGGAGACCGGATCTTCCGTATGCGGAGCAACGGTCTTGCGTGCAAGACGGAGCAGTCCTTCGCTGCCCTTTTCAATCGTGACGGCCTCAGGAATCTCCCTGCCAAACCATTTTACCGTATAAGTGACAGAGTCTCCGGGTTGAATGCTGACGTAGGCACCCTGGTTCTCGATCTCATGAAAGCCGGAAGCCGCATATTCTTCGAGTTCCGCTTCACCCGGGGCTGGATCTTCAGGTGACAGATCAGAGGTAAACTGTTTCACAAATAAGACGGAATGGTTAGCGTGTGCCCGCCATCCATCGCGTCCGTCGGCAAAAACTTTGCTCCCGCTGTTCGCATTGCTGTACTGGTACCAAAGGATGTTGTCGTTCAGGTTCTGAAATGACGACACAAAACCGTTATCTCCGGAAAGCCTCCCTCGCCGGCAGGGAAAAAACTCAGACCACCGGTCGGCACGCGGGAATCTTCCCAGGGAGCATAGCTTTGTGCTACACCTGCCGTATTGATCATGGTATACATCACTGTAACAGATGTATCGGCAGGATCCGCCGTGAATGTTTTCCGGATCTGAAGTCCGGGTCCGTCATCCACCGCACTTGTTAGTATGATGGCCGTATCATTCATTCCGCCGGTATACGCTTCCTCGTCCATGACTGCCGGTGGAGGCCAGTTGCCCCACTGGCTCCATGTCCAGTCGGCCTGCGGGGATGGCCAGAAAGTCGAGCCCCAGGAGAAGTTATCACTGGTGGTTACCGAAAGGATCTCTGTGTCGTTCACTTTAAATGAACTTATCCGGGCGCCAGTGGCAGCATTTACCTCGAAATAAATATTGGCGAAATCGAAATAATACAGGTCACCATTGTTTTCAGGTTGGACCTGGGCATGCATGTCATCAATGTGAGTATGCTGCCCAGGCAAAGGCAGGAAAAGTGTTTCATAATTTAAAAGTTGTCAGATTTTGTTTGCGTGCGGCCAAATATAGGGAAAAATCAATCATGCAGCGCTTTAATTGAGTAACAAACCGGAAAAATTGATCTTAAATTTCCATGGTTATTATACATGAACCTTAGTGTCAAAATTTCCTTTTTGTAACATCATACTCTATTTCCTGGTATCCGATTTCGCCTGTATCGGAAATCGCTTCCACCACAACTTCCATTTTCCCTGTGTTGTCGGCATTGTAAAAAGATGTGGAAGCCCTGCCAAGGCTGTCTACCTCTAGTTTTGGCTCCCAGTGCACCAAAGCACGTAAATCTGGTCTAAACCAGTCTTCCGTCTTAAGGTTCGGATATTTCGGTTCATAAAATTCACGTGAAGCAGAAAACACCGGAACAGTCGCTGTCAGGATGCCCACCGGCCGGGTTACCCCATTAAGCCCTTTTCCTGCGAAAGTGTATATAGCAATAATGTTCCCTGTTTTTGGATTTGTTGGATCAAGTAAAAAATCGGCGCAATATTCTGGCAATACTTCACAATAGAGCTGACTAAAATTCCTGGCATTTTCTATTACCTCAAAGCTTCTGACCTCACCCGGCGGAATAATGGAAATACGTGAATAATCATCCTCCCTTACCGGAATACCATCAATCACAACAAGAGTTGGATATGGATTATTCGCTATCGCATATAACGTACCATCCTGTCCCCTGATTATTCTTACTTTATCCGGAAAGTTGAACAAAAGGACACTATACAAGCCGTATGACCATTTTTCTTCTTTTTCCTGAATAGCCTTTCCGTCAATGACTTCATCCGGTTTGCCATATTTTTCCGCCATCTTCTTCCTTGCCGGAGTCATTCTATAGCCTTGTATAGTGACTTCATCCAGAAGGATGTCTCCTTTTGACAAGAGAAAGGCATCATCCACCTTTTTTCGTTCGATATTTTTTTCGACGAGTGAATGGACTATACTGTCTGGATTTTCTATGGATTTTACATGATTAAATGAAATTACCGGGGATTCTTTTTTATCCAGCATAATCGTATAGTCTTTTTTCTTGCCATCCTTTTTGGCACTTTGGATCAAAATTTTCAGGTTTTGCCCAAATTCGTCATTCATGTCAAAACAGAACCGACCAAGGCTGTCTGCGATTTGTTCCTCAACGAAGTGGTCGTGTCCAAAAGCCATCAGTGTAAGACTGATTCCTTTTTTCTTCTTCTTACCCGATATTGCTGAGCTTACCTTACCTGAGACTGTAAGTTTGGATTGAGGCTGAAGCCTAATGTCAACTACAGGCTTTGCATAATTGTACTTTCTCCAACCCTGGGTTAATAACAAAGCATCCAGATCGTCAAACCGATCATTTTCATTCGTGAAATAATATCCTGGGTTTTCGATTTCACCTTTTAAGTCGGAACTCACCAGGAAATACGAGATTATATTTTGCCGTGTATCCTGCATTTTCCCCATCTGCGCTTTGTTTACAACCAGAACCGATACGTTGGCATTTACCGGGTATCCTTTATAATCCGTCGTTTCAACTGTTAAATGTGTCGGTTCCCGCTGCAGGTAGGATTCCTTATCAGTGGAAATCTCAAGATTGATCCGGTTCTCCGGCCTGAGATTAAAATAAAGTCTTTCCGCAACAGCGTGCAGGTGCATATCGAGCATAGTAAAGTCAATAATGCCCTCGGGAAATAAATCTTCTGCAAATGAAAATTCATTTCGGCCATCTTTCAACTTTCCTTTATAAATGTAGTAAACAACTCCCCGGCAGGAAGCCAGGACAGTCAGGCTGTCATCTTTCATGTAGTTTGAAATGGCCTTTAGCCGAATCAGGTTGCTATCCTTTTTCACAGACAGAATATTGCCTCTACCGGCAACCTCCGGAAGAGGATACATTTTTACAACCCCATCTTCCTGAGCAGGCAAAAGGCGAGCTGAAAGATGAACACCGGTATCAGCATTCGCCAGAGTAAACGTCCCCATGCCCAAATCATTGCTTTTAAATAAAGTGATCATCTCACCCTTTTCGTTTACAATTTCACCCTCCACCTTTTTCCCTCTGCCGTTGCAATCCAGTGCCTTAAATCCAACCACACTTTGTAAACCTTCTACCAGTTCTCCACTTTCGGGGAAGAACTGTAAATCGAGGAAATCTTTATCCAGCGCGATGGTTTTGGAAAAACTGAAATGATTTTTAGTCTGCATCTGAAGGGTAACGAACTGGCAACCCTCGGGTATGGCGTAATTGAGCACGTATTGATTATCCTTGTTTTTTCGGATGGCGATCGTGTCAGTCTTTTTATTGAGAGACAGCACTAAAGTGAGGTCATGTTTATGGAGGCTGTCCAGAACAAAAGGGTCCAATACCGCCCCGAGAAGTCGTTCATTGTCCGGTTGTTCAAGTAAAGTAACATGGGTAATAGGATTAGCAGTCACTTCATTTGTAGGTGAGATCACGTGGATATACTCTTTAAAGAAAAAATCGTTCCCGAAATTCTCATCCCATTGTGTGTAAGCCCTGACCATATAAAGCCCTTCAGAATAGCTTTGATATAATTGGATAAAACCGTCCCCAATCCCATTTTCAAGCTTAATTAATTTCTTTTCAAGAATGGTCTCATTCGGACTTATCAATTCCACATAGAGCACCCCGCTTAATCTGGTCGGTTCATGGCTGGCCGCATTCGCGACAATCGCTTTGAACCAGATGCTTTCATCGGTAGTGTATACTTTGCTGTCCAGTTGCAGGTAAACCTTTTCAGCCTGACTTGCCATTGAAATGTTATTAGCAGGCTGAGCTATTGATGCAATCGCTAGAAGGGACCGTAAAAGCAATAGGAAGAATTTCTTTCCGGGCATGAAAAACCGGGATATGCATAATATACCTTTCATCTTGTATGCATCTTCAATAAACATTTACCCGCTGATAAAACCTCATTAAAATTTTCTTTCGTCAACTCACCTCCTAAAACGCATAGGAGGATTTCCGTGCCCCCCAGAAAGCCTGTATAAATAAACATTACGATTTGCAATGAGAAAGTTAAGAAAAAGAATGGAATAGAATACTTCGATGATCATCGTATCTATGGTACCCCAAAAACGTCCTGTACATATACATCATTTTGAATAACTTACCAGCTCATCCCCCTTCCAAACTCCGTCAACATCTTCTTCGTATTTAATGAACCGGAAAGGAGGATCAACGGAAAAATAAAAGTAATACTTCTCCGGGGCAAACAAGGATTGCCACCCTCCGACGGATAGTTCAAGCACGTTGCAATCGAAAGTGCCTGCTTTGACCGTAACACTCTTCTTACCCTGCCTCCTTAAGATTCATGTTCAGCACACCGCCATACATATACATATAGGTTTTGAATGATACACTGTTACCACCTTTGAATGGAAATCCCCGGAATGAAAAGATATAAGCCAGGGGCGAATAAATATTCGTTTCACGGGTTGACATTTTCTTATCAATATCTTTTTCTGCATTGTAGAAGAGAACAGAATCGCCAGTTTTGATATAATATTGTACAACAGTGTTGGTTTTGAGATCGATACGCTTTTCAGAGATGGTAGTTAAGTCCTGATACCGGACGTCAATTTCATTCCTGTATAGTCCACCTTCATCCACAAGCATGGAATAAAATTTCACCCCATCACGCTCCTTCAGGTTTATCTCAATCTTTGACGTAATGTAACCCGTTTTGGCATCGAGATATTCATGTATGACATACAATTCATGATCCGGTAGTCCGGGATTCCTGAAGACCGGCTGGGATAAAGCAAGGTATCCGGGAAGGCATAGGAGAAAGATGAAACTTAGATTTTTCATGGACATTCATAATTTTCCTGTTATCCTAAAGGATCGACCATCACTAACAGTTGACCCGATTAAAAAGTTGCAGCAGGGAGCTACCGGGATCTGAATCTCCGACATTCTGTTGCCTGCTAATGATTTGCGGATAATAGCAGTAATTATCGCCGGTGTTCTTAAAGGGTTCTGACTGCGGGTAGAAACTCAGGGTGACTAGGGACAATGCAAAATCTTACAGTGTGAACCTGATAATCAAAGGCAGTCCGTACGAGACAGGAAATACTTTCTGATAGCTGGATATTCTCATCAGCCTCCAAACCTGTAGCCGATTCCCGATTCGGTAACGAAATATTTCGGTTTGTTCGGATTTTCCTCAAGTTTTTTCCGCAACTGTGCAACAAATACCCGCAAATACTGCGTCTGCTCGCTATAGTGCAATCCCCAAATTTCCTTCAGAATGAATTGATGTGTCAACACCCTCCCTTCATTCCTTACAAACAGGCTAAGGATTGAATACTCCGTGGCTGTAAGCCTTACGATTTCATTGTCTTTTGTAACCAAATGCTTACTAAGATCAACGGTGAGATTTCCAAAATTCATACAAGGATCCCCGGCAGTTCCCCTATCCTGTCGTATGGCCACTCTGATCCTTGCCAGCAATTCACCGGTCCTGAATGGTTTTGTCAGATAATCGTTTGCACCGTGATCAAGTGCAGCAATAATATCATCCTCTGAGTTTCTGACCGAAAGTACAAGGATCGGTTTGAAAAACCATTCCCTCAGCCTGGTAATAAGTTCCTGACCATCGATATCAGGAAGGCCGAGATCGACAATGATAAGTGAAGGATGCCGGGTGGCCGCCATTACCAGACCTTCCTGACCGTCAGCTGCACTGATAACCTTGAAATTGTTGGCTGTCAGTGTTATGTCTAATAACTTTCGAATCGAAATCTCGTCATCAATGATCAATATGCTAACATTATCTTCCATTGTTGCATCCTGTATTTTACAATTCTGGTATAGCCATAGGTAGTTCGATTTGTATACTTGCACCTCCTTCCGGAAGGTTTATTGCTTTAACCCAACCATGATGTGCCTCAACAAATCCCCTGACAATTGAAAGCCCGAGACCAAGTCCCCCGGTCTTCGCCCGGTTGATCCTATAAAATTTATCGAAAATTTTTCCTGTCGCCTCCGCTGGAAAACCGGGTCCCTGATCATTAACCTCGATGATCAGTTTTTCCTTCCTCACCGATATGGTCAGCGAAATCGTGGAGTTAACGGGTGAATACTCATAGCTATTACATAACAGATTGAACAAGACTTGTTCCATCAGTCCAAAGTCGATTTTCACCAGATCCAGGGATTCCGGCACAGAGACAATGAGGATATAGTTTTTCAATTCCTCCGCCAGGTCTTCCTGTACCTTGTTGATCAGATCATGGATATCGTACCAGTCCAGCCTCAGCGAAACCTTTCCGTTTTCAATCCTGGATATATTCAATAAATTTTCAATGAGACGGTTAAGCCTGATTGAAGAAGTAAAGATTTCCCTGCTTAATTCCCTGTGAAAATCCGAATTTCCCTGCGATGTCATCAGTGTATCCGAAGCGGCCATGATCGTTGCAACTGGTATCCTGAATTCATGTGATACTGAATTGAACAAGGTTTTATACAACCGGTCAGACTCATCCAAAAATCCGGCTTTTTTGGCGAGTTCACTGAGATATTCTCTTTCAAGGGCATTGACGATCTGTGATAAAAAAGTCTCCCAAAATATCTGGACTCCGCCTGTAAAGGACTTTTCCAGGGGAATGATCGCTACCCCTGTGTTCACTTTTGAACCTTTCAACGGGAAAAAAGTAAATCTGCCCGATGCTTCCCCGTTTACAGATATCCCGGAGTTTCCGGAGTATTTAAAAACCGAACCGGCGGCCCGAAAATCCTCTTCAGACAGCCCTGGTCCGTTTTCCTGATCCGGAAACAGAGTCAGATCATTTTCCCCTACCTGTAAAAGGAAGAAAACCTCAAGCGAAAAAAATTTTTTAATCTCGGCATGGGCAACCTCTGCGACTCCATCTGTTCCCCTGGCTTTGGACAACTCTTTGGTGAGCTGGAACAATGCGTTTGTATGTTCTTCCCTTTCGCGGGTCTTCTGTTCCTGATTTCTGACTTTCGTGGTAAGAACGCCGTTAAGTAACGCAATAATGAAAAACATGCTAAACATCAGGATGTCTTCCGGCTTGTCGATCTTAAAGGTGTTATGGGGCGGGATAAAGAAAAAGTCCCATGCCAGGGCACTGAGGGCGGAGACGACCAGAACAGGACCGATATCCATAAAAGTGGCCAGAATGGAGACAATAAAAAGAAGGATAAATGAAACGACAGGATACGCCTGTACATTCGAAAGAGGCCCGCATATGACCACAGTAACTGCAATAATAAGGACACCAAAAATGTATTGGGAAGCAGATCTTAACAGATCTTTGTCTATGGTACGTACCTCATTCATACCGAACCTTTTAGGAGTAAAGGTAATTCATTTACATAACTCTCGATCCCGTTCCATGCAAAATTGCGCGAATCATGGCAAGTACGGGAAGGATCTCCAACCTTCCCGACCACATCTGAAGGATATACACGAGTTCAAGGACAGGCGGCATGGAAGGATTGGTAATACCGGCCGACAATCCGACTGTGCTTTGAGCGGAGGACGATTCGAACAGGGCTGCTGCAAAGCCGTACGATTCGTTTGAATATAACGCAGTGACTACCGCCCCCCCAAGGGTGAACAGAAAAAACAAGATCGAAAGGGAGGCAGCCCTGGCAAATTCCTGGTTCATATCCTCCGGGCGCATCGACTTCCCGTTGAACCGTAGAAACTTAACTGCATTTCTGGAAAAAAACACGGAATTTACCTGCCACTGAATCCCCTTTTTTAGCGTTAGGGCACGGATCATCTTAATACCGCCCACTGTCGCTCCTGAAGCACCTCCGATAAACATAGCCCCGGCAACCACAAAAACTATGGAAAGCCCATCCCAGTGACTTATGTCCGAGGTTTGCCACCCGGTGGTGGAAATCGCACTGACAAACTGGAAAATGCCGGAACGTACAGGATCTGGGATGTTGCCAGCATGCACAAGCATTAAGGAAAGTATCACACTTCCGGTAAAAAAAGCAACAAGGAGTGAACGGGTCTGAATATCTTTCCAGAATTGACTGATTTTCTTTTCATAGATAACTTTATAATAAAATGGAATGGAGAATGAGCCCAGTATCATCGGAAGTAGGTAAAGGATCTCCATCCCGGGAGAATGATACCCCAAAATACTGTCGTCAAGCGTGCTGAACCCCCCTGTCGACTGGCCTGTCATTGCGTGATTCACCGAATCGAAAATATTTGCTCCCAGCGGGTAATCCGGCAGGATAAGCGCTGTCCCTGCAATCAGGTACAGCATAGAAAAAAATGTGACAAAGAGATAGGTTTTCCAGATAGCACGGGCAGTGCTGATAATTCTGGGTTTCAGTCTCTCGCTGGCTGATTCAGAATTAAATAAATTCATAGCCTGCTGACCATTCTGATACCTGAATACGGCCAAAACCATTACAATAAAACCGGCTCCTCCTATCCATTGTGACCAGGAACGATAGAACAGAACCCCTTTTCCCACCGAGGGTTCATGAACTGCCATTGTCAGTCCGGTAGTGGTGAAACCGCTCATGCTCTCGAAATAACAATGCAGAAAATTCCTGAAATAAACCAGGCTCGAAAGATTGTAATCTGCACCGGAAGGTATAAATCCCTGCATCACCTCTTCCGGAGTTATGTGAGCAATGATAAAGTAAGGTATCCCTCCAACCAGCGTAATGATGAGCCACAATACTGCAACCGTAATCAGCGCATTGTTATATTGAACATCCTCAGAATCCCTGAAAAAATAATATAAAAAAACGCCCACACCCGCTGAGAAAAGCGCCGAAAGGAAAAATCCGACCGAGGAATAAACTTCGGAATAGAGAATCGACACGAAGGATGGTACCAAAATTATCCCTCCCTCCAGTATCATCAGACTGCCTAACTGCTTCAGAATAGTTTTATATGTGCCCGTCGAATACATGGCTCATGAACCCTTTACCTTTATATATTTCCATCGTTTTGTATAAGTGAAGGGCATGCATAACATGATGACCGGATAAATTTCCAGGCGGCCGGTCAGCATAAGCAAACTCATCGCTATTTTTGAAGAATCCGGGATGCCTGTAATATCGGCAGCAATACCGAAATTCGTCAACGAGGATACAGAAAGGATCACAGACTGTGTAAAGGATAGTCCCCCGGTGCTAAGCATCATTATGCCTGTAAAACCCAGAAATAGCAGCACCAGGAAGTAGGTAACGACAGAATTCCCCTGTTCAGGATCAGTCCGGGTCCGGAATTTGCCCCGAACCGGATCTGTGGAGGAGGGTTTCAGAGACCTGAAGGCGTCGCCGATGTACCTGAAAATAATAATGAATCTAAATAATTTGATGCCCCCGCACAGTGTACCCGAGCAACATCCAATTACCGGCAGGATAAATAATAAAATGAAAAGCCAGGCAGACCAGGTCAGTGAGCCCTCTGTGAAATATCCCGTGGTAGTAATGAATGAGACAATACAGTACAGAAACTGACCGGATGTTGCGGTAATATCATTGGTAATGGTCCCGATCATCCAGAATACCAGCACATAGCCGATCATTAATCCAAAATAAAAAATCACTTCGCTGTGATACCTCAAGGACCTGAAAAAACCTGGTTTGAAGTTGACATACGCAAAATAGCTTATGCCTGACAATACCATAAACAGGGTCATTACTAATCTGGCTGTAACATCAGGCCCGGGGCCGCTTTCCGGACTGAAACTACTCAGGGACAGGGTACCTAAAGCATAACAAGTACTCTTATACAGTTCCGTACCATTTGCCCAAAGTATCCCTGCTTCTGCGACAGTGAATGCTATGTATACCTCCAAAATATGAATTACATTTTTATTCAGAGACCCATTGACATGCTGGTTCCCGGCGAAAATCCCGGCCGGTGAATTCCTGTAATTTCCAACATTGAGTACCGGAAATGCAGTATACAAAAGGATTAATGTCAGAAATCCACCCATCCATTGGGTGAGACTGCGCCAGACAATCAGGGAGACGGGAAGTATAGCAGGATCTTTAAGAATGGTGAATCCCGTAGTGGTAAATCCTGAGGCCGACTCAAATACAACATCTGTAAAGGACGAAATGCCCTTGTCTAAAAGGTATGGAAGCGAACCGGACAAGATCAGCAAAACCCAAAGGGAGAAGATACGAACCACCATCCCGAACGTGTCGGGCGAATGTGTGACCGTCCTCTTGGATAGAAAGAAAAGCAAGGATCCACAGGAAAGCATAAGCAGCGCCGATACAATGAACGGAGCAGACGATTCGTGGTAATACAATGAAAACGGAACACACAAAATGGCAAATGCACTTTCGGCAAGCAGTAAAATTGCCGCCTGAAACATGATGCCCATATGAAAATTTTTAACCACTTGCTTACAACTTTATGACCGGTTCGAATAAGGTCAGAAGTCGTCCATGTCCTTCCGATTGAACCAGAAATTTATCACGATCACCATGCTTCTGATCAATACGAAAAGAAAGACGAGGAGGAATAGTACCAATTCCAGTTTTTCTGTAAAAGACAGCGACATGATTTCAAATCATTTTATCCGGTACAAAGTTCCTCAGTCCTTTATAATTAATCTGTAAAGAACCGGGGGGATATCATAAAATTTTTATAAAGAAAGTCAGATAGGTAGAGAAAGGGGTAGTGGTGAAATACGAAAAATATTTTATCAGTGGACCGGATACGACCCAGGATGGTAGCCACCGGCTGGGAGTGAAAGACTAATGAAGTGATAAAGGTACAGGGTGAAGAAGAATTTCTGTAAATTGCAAAACGTACCGTCCGTACGATTGTATTCCTTTGTTGTTGTAGTATTCCGCGGATGGTATCCTTCTTTCCGAAGGTTAAAAAAGGTTCACTCTCATCAAAAAACCTATTAATCGAGAGTTTTTTTACAGAATTTTTCAGTGATTTGTAAGAAGCAATAAATAATGAAGAATCGTCGTAAAACCCTGACCTGTTTTTAGGGGTATGAAATACTAAACCTTACCGACCAAATTACGCAATTATGAATAAATTCTACTCAAAGCTGTCCGGGACGATACTATCCTGGTTAAAAAAATACAGGATTACCGGACGGATTACATTTATTATCAGCGGGATTGCTGCCACAGTATGGTTTCTTATCAGGGTCATTCCAAAACCTTCACGTGCAACATATCCGTGTATGAGAGCCGCAGCCCCGGTCATGTCCGGTTTTGTGATCTATCTTCTTTCTTTTGGAGGTACAGTGGCTGCCCTGCGGAAAGCCCGCAAACTTCTTACAAAGGCCAGGTATGTCCCTGCTATTTCACTGATCCTCGTGGCTGCTGCTTTCATGACTTTCTACCTGGTGAAGACTTCAGGCCTGGCCCATGCCGCTAATGTCATCCTTGATCAACATCCTGATGGTGTTAATGCGCCGATGGGGACGCCTGTGGGGATAAAACCCGGCCGTGTTGTATGGGCATGGAATAAGGATGCAACAAACGAAAACTGCACCAACAAAGGAAAGTCCAATGCCGACAACAGTGAAGCAGATGACTATTATTTTCAGAGAAAAAACAATGACCAGGCAGTGATCGATGACATGGTGGATTCATGTATCCTCAGGATTGCAGGCATTGACGAAGAAACTGCCGCATGGGATTCAATATTCTGCTATTTCAACAATTCCAGGGGCAAGGGACGGGTTGGCTATACAGCTGGTGAAAAAATATTCATCAAAATCAATATGACCGATGTCTGGACCGGAGAAGGTTCGGGTGCCTGCCCTTTCGGACAGTACTGGGGCAAAATTCATCCCGATTTTTCCAGGATCAATAACCAGGCCGACATCGTCGAAACAACGCCCTTCTCGGTTCTTGCCGTGGTAAAACAGCTGGTAGACAAGGCTGGTGTGCCTGAAGACATGATCTACATAGGTGACCCTATGAAAGAAGTGTACAAGGATATGGCCGATCTTATCACTGATGAATACCAAGGGGTGCATATTCTTTACAATGATTATTACCTCTCCGGCCTTGACGAAACGGCAAAGGCTAAGCGGGTTGCACTGGTCAAGGGGACCACAGATATGATCACCTTCGCCGATCCCGCCCTGGGAACCAATTACTTTTACACCATCATCGAGGATGCATCGTACATGATTAATATCGCTGCCCTGAAGGCTCATGCATGTGCCGGCATCACGCTGTGCGCCAAAAACCATTTCGGTTCGCACACAGGGCCGAATTCAAGTCATCTACACCCGGGATTGCTCGGTCTGACAAACGATGAAATCGACAATGGCGGTTACCACAAGTACAGGGTACAGGTCGACCTGATGGCACACAACAAACTTGGAAGAAATACCCTGCTGTTCATCGTCGACGGTCTGTACAGTGGACAGGAAGCATACACAGACGCCAACTCGGTGAAATGGAGGATGGAACCCTTCAACGACGATTACCCTTCGTCGATCTTCATGTCGCAGGATGATGTGGCACTGGAATCGGTATGTTTTGATTTCCTGTGGACCGAATATGACGGGACAGGCGGGCGCACCAACCGTCCGCACTATGATGGTGTGGATGACTACCTGCACCAGGCGGCCGACCCATCCAACCGGCCCGAAGACATTACCTACGCACCCGACGGTACCGTTCCCGGGAGTCTTGGGGTTCACGAGCACTGGAATAATCCGGTGGATAAAATGTATACCAAGAATTTTTATGATGCCTCGAACATGTCGAAAAACATTGGAATAGATCTCGTATCGGTACCTTATAATCTGGTTCAGCATCTCAACATAAACGATGGCACAACCAATGCATTTTCCAAAGACGCTCTTTCGGTGTATCCTAATCCTGCATCCGACCGTTTATCGTTTAAATACACGCTCGATTCAGAGGCATCGGTACGGATCGAGATTCTGGACCTCAATGGAAGACTTATTGCCTGCGTTTCCGATCAGCACCGGGATGCAGGTGAGATTACTGAAAGCTGGGACCTGTCGCTTTCAGACAGAAATATCCCGAATGGCATGTACCTGTCAAGGGTGATCATCAAAAATGACCGGGGTGTTTCCATGCTCAGCCGAAAAATAAATATTTTCAGGTAGTCAAGGTCAATCTGCCGGACGGGGTAACTCCTATCCGGTTTCCAGGTGTTCAAAAATATGCATCAAATGTTCACAAAGACGACAATGGCCCTCCTGGTGCTGTCCATCCTGGCAGCATGTTCAAAGGATAAACCGGGAGAAAAGAAAAGAACGGTTATCGTTAACATCGAAAGTCTTACTTCAATTGTTGTTGGCGAAAACAGTACGGTATGGATCGGCTCAAATTCCGGTTTGCTTGGATACGACGGAACGAACTGGAAACTTTTCACTCCTTCCGGGATGAGCGGCACACCGTTACCGGTATCGGATCTTGCTGCTGACGCTACAGGGATTTGGATGGGAACGATGTCGGGAGCCATTTATGTCGAAGCTACCTTTGAGAATATTGCAGCATCCAGTGTCTATTCAGCCGCTTTTACCGGTTCTGACACCGTCACCTGTATCAGTGTCGATCATCAGGGCAGAAGCTGGTTCGCCACACCCCGGGGGATATCTGCAAACGACGGGGGATCATGGCCAACGGTCACCCATTTTTACGGTCCGACTGCGTTCAGCTCCAGCCCGATAACTTCCATCGGTGCCGTGAACGATACATGTTACGCCGGAACCCGCGGGGGTGGTCTTATCCGTTATATTATCGCTACCGACGGAGTCTCCGGAGCATCGGCTCTCTGGCCTTCAAACGGTTGCGGTCTGAACGATAAGGAAATCAACTGCCTCTTTACCGATAACGCTAATAATTTGTGGATCGGGATGCCGTCCGGGGCTCAAAAACACATCGGTTCCAATCCATTTATAACCGGTACAAACTGGGTTCTCTACACTACAGACAGTGGTCTGGTCAGCAACAATGTCACCGCCATCACACAGGATCAGGACGGAAGGATGTGGTTCGGTACCGGTAACGGGACCTCCATGTTTGACGGTTCAAACTGGTCTTCATATACCGTTGCCGACGGAATGGCAGGAGACAGCATTACCGATCTCGCTACCGGAGCAAATCACGATGTATGGGCTGTCGCTGGAAGTACTCTTTCGTATTTTGACGGAAACAGCTGGTCACAGGTGGAAGTTCCGCAATCCTTTACTGTGAAGGAATAAACAGGATACCACCCTTCACGTGGACTGCAACCCGGATCAACAATTTGATGATCTGAAGCCTGTGTATGTCATCCATGGTGGCGGGCAGGTTGATTGCTGCCATTTCAATTTATCCTTATACCCTTCAAATCCTTACACACAGTTAAGTTATTGTTATAATTCCAATTCTCCGTGAAGCGAGCCAGGCAATCAGGCACAGGGATTCTTCCGGTCAGATATTTCATGACCGCTATTCAAATTCAAAATCCTCCCTGTTTTATCTCTCCGGATTCTCAATCTATCCATAAGATTTGCCGCTGCAACCGGTACACTTTCAGGAATGGAATCAGACTCCAGGGCTTTCATAAGAGCGTCCAGTAAATCGTTCAACCCTTTTTCTCTTTGGTTCTTCAGAACATGATGAACACCATTCCGGATAGAAACAGATTCCGCCACCGGCTTTATTAATTCTTTTAACAGCGCCGGCCAGGCTACCATTCTGAATTTCTTCAAAGCCTCTGCCGCCAGCCAGGCAATATCGTTTTCATTGTCCTCAAGAGCTCTGACCAGCGTTGGTATGGACCTGGCATCACCAATGGCAACAAGTGCCTTGATCGCTTCCCAACGCGCTTTCTCCTCGTTTGAACTTTGCAATACTTCCGATAGAGGGGTAACAGCCGCTTCCCCAATAGCCATCAGCGAATTCCGTGCTTTTGTACGTACCTCCCAGCTGGTGCTTGACAACTCGTTTATCAATGCCGGGATATCTTTCCCGGTTTTTGTTTGCTTGTTCATACCTTCTCTTTTTACAACTGTTTCAGATAAAAACCCTGTACATGTGCATTGATATGAATGCATCACGATGAGCATATTTCCGGCAATGGCTATTACTGTTAATCCAGATTATACCTTTATCCGGAAATTCAACAAGATCAATTTGTCCGTAATTACATGTCTTCCATTGTAATTGCACTTTTGGGAACCCCCAGGCCTTCCAGAAGTTCAAGCACAGCATCAATCATCGGTGGTGGTCCGCACACATAAAATTGTTGATGAAAGTTGGTTATGTTTTCGCTAAGAAACTTTTCATCGATTAATCCATGTGCATATCCGGCCGTATCTTCATCAGAGAGGATATTGACGAAATTCCTTCCCAGTAATTCTTCAAATTCAAGGGCAAGGATGATATCATCACTGGTTTTGTTAGCGAATATAAGCTTGTTTCCGCCAACCTCGTTTCTTGATTTCAGATGTCTGAATATGCTGATAAAAGGCGTAACGCCAGCACCACCAGCTATAAAAACGCCCTCGCCTTTGTATGCTATTGCACCAAAAACCTCGTGCAGAATTAACTCATCACCAGCTCTCATGTCTAAAAGCTGATTCGTGACACCCTGACGCGAAGGATAGGTCTTGATTGTAAATTGGAGAAAATTATCGACAGGTAATGAAGTGAAGGTAAAAGGCCGCAATTCATCTTCCCAGCCTTTTCTGTTTATAGAAATATCAGCAGCCTGACCCGGAGTAAATGTCAAATTTTCGGGTTTCCCGGTAATGATTTGTAACACATCATGGGTAATGTGTTTTATAGATCTAATTTTAACATGAACAGGTTTCATGGAATTATTTGACGTTCATTGGTATTTTACTATACCAAAAATCAAACCTTTTGTTCAGGATCAGGGTGTGAAACTCAGCATTTATTTGATAATAAAATGCTCAAAATGCTGACAAGATGTAGTTAATTCAAATGTTCCCTCAGCAACCAGCATCTTCTTCCCGGGTCTTTTAGCCTAACATAAAGTGGTTGTGCCCTTCAAAGACTTGAACGAGGTGACCGATTCCTTTACAAAAAATCCTGAAACCCAGTCATCCTTGCTAAAAGCTAAGGAGACCGCAGGAAACTGAAAATCCATCCGTATCCTCCACCCATTTGAACCAATCCACACCCTGCTTGTTCCTTATTTACAAATGTTTACTATGAACACAATCAGGAAGGAAGACATACCCCAGGAGGTTTTTAATCTGTATGACGACTATGCGCATAACAGAATTGACCGAAGAAAATTCATCGACAGGCTCTCCACCTATGCTGTAGGAGGACTCACATTGGGGTCACTAATGAGTTTTATGATGCCGCGTTACCAGGAAAATCTTCAAATCGGACCCGATGATCCTAGGCTGACTACAGAGTACATAACTTATAAATCCCCGAAAGGCGGAGGGTCAATCCGTGGTCAGTTATCCCGGCCAAAGAATGCAGACGGGCGATTACCGGGCGTCGTCGTCGTTCATGAAAACAGAGGCCTGAATCCATATATCGAGGATGTCGGACGCAGGCTTGCGGTGGCCGGCTTCATCACACTTGCTCCGGATGCATTGACGCCACTTGGGGGCTATCCCGGAAATGATGATGAAGGAAGGGCATTGCAGGGTCAGCGCGACCGAAATGAAATGCTTGAGGATTTCATCGCTGCCTTTGAGTATCTTAAATCCAGCTCCAATTGTACTGGAAAGGTTGGTGTGGTTGGCTTTTGCTTCGGCGGCTGGATCGCCAATATGATGGCCGTAAGACTACCTGATCTGGATGCAGCGGTTCCGTTTTATGGTACACAGCCACTGCTGGAACTCGTTCCCGATATTCATGCCCCCCTCCTGTTGCATTATGCCGGTCTCGACAGTCGTGTGAACGAGGGATGGCCGGCTTATGAAAAAGCATTGAAAGAAAATCACAAAGCGTATACAGCTTATATTTATCCTGATGTCAATCATGGCTTCCATAACGACTCGACGCCCAGATATGATAAAGGTGCTGCTGAGCTTGCATGGAAAAGAACAGTGGATTTCTTTTTGGAAAAATTAAAATAGTGAGAAATGCTCCATCCTTATCTGATCAGCTTCATTCCTAATTTCTAAATTCCATTATGACGAAGCGCCATGAACCAGGGTAAAATAAGCACCATGTTCCGGTCATTCATGTGTGAATGATGTAACTTAATCATATAATTGTGTAAAAGGGAATACCTTGAATGATCATATCTTTATATAATGGAAAAATATCTGAATGATACTTAAAAAAATAAGAAAACAAATTTATAACATCCTCTTTATCTGCACTATTAACACAAAATGGTACCCGACTGTTGACCATTAAATGTAAACGAAGATATGAACACAACAAAGTTAAGGAGATTAAATCCAATTAACCCTGCTAGATGAAAAACAACGATTTTAACAAAAACATTAAAAAACCAATCGGTATGAAAACCAAACAATTTAATAGAATAAAAGGAATTACTTTTATAGGTGTTCTAATATCCATTTTACTTTTCTCCTTCAGTTCCTGTGCTGTGAACTCAAAATTTCTGGAATCTTCTATTGTTCCGGCTGCTGAAGGTAAGGTAAAAGTGAAACGAGATAAAAATCTTAACTATAATATCCAGGTCAGTGTTACTGGCCTTGCTGAAGTTGAACGACTTCAGACAAACAAAAATAACTATGTGGTTTGGATGCTTACCGATCAGGACAGAACAGAGAATCTGGGACAGCTCAAAAGCTCCAAAGGCATGTTATCGAAAAAACTGGAAGCTTCTATGGAGACTTCATCGTCCTATAAACCAACCAAAATTTTTATAACCGCCGAGAAAAATACAGATGTACAGTATCCGTCCGATGAGGTTGTACTTACTACGAACGACTTTTAATTGAATAGCAGTATATTAGAAAAGGGGGATGCCCAAATCGCAAATTTGCTTTCCCCTATATTTACTCACTGCCTTGAGATTGAAAATGAAACTCGAATAAATGACTACTAAATTAACGATTATGAAAATTTCACTTTATATCATCTCAAATGTGAGAATGATGTAACTTTTTCATGGAATTGTGTAGTTGTTAATATCGGTGAGAACCTACTTTTGTCAGGCATTGATCAACTTTACATCATAGCTTTAGGAAGTTTAATTCTTCTATGACATATCAACCTTGAATTTAATAATTAATAAAACAAAATTATGGGAAGCCTACTTTATTTTATTGCAGTGATACTTATAATCGCATGGGCAATTGGATTTTTTGCTTACAATGCCGGTGGTATCATACATATTCTACTTGTAATAGGTGTTATCGCTATAGTAATCAGACTTATTCAAGGTCGGAGAATAATTTAATTATATCAATTTAAATAAATCAGAAAAGATGAAAAAGATCATGTTTTGTTTAATGGCAACATGCATGTTGCTAACTTTTGCCCCATTACAGTTACAAGCTTCGAATAATGAACCGACTTCGGTACCTGCTCCAATGACTACAGAACCTGCCCTTCAGGCTGATGCCAGAACTATGCTTCTGAGGCTAGATGAAATTAAAACGATGGATAAGACAAACTTAAATTCATCGGAAAAGAAAAATTTGAGAAAAGAGGTTAAGTCAATGAAGCAAAGTCTTAAAACAATTGGTGGTGGAGTGTATCTTTCCGGTGGTGCAATAATTCTTATTGTTATCCTTTTGATTGTTTTATTATAAAATTTCCTAAGGAAAAGATTAATACTTCTAATCTCAACAGTTTTACCCACGGCTATCTAATGAATCATTAGATAGCCTATTTTATTGTATTGGGCATCTTTTACGATGTTTAATTTTAAAACTAAAGTTCCTTGTTGATAAACTATTGATAATGTGACGTATATAAAAAGTAAAAAGTTGCATGTCTTCGTCTGAACGGTCATATGTGAATTATATTAAAAGAAATCATGAAACAAAAGATCAGAATTATTCTTGCTTTACTCATGCTTATTCCAGCCTGTAAGCCGGCTTCGGAAAAATTTACACACAACACCGACAATCCTTACATGGTAGGAAAATGGGTCATTACTGAAGTCGACAATACCGACGCACTTGTAAGTAAACAAACTCTGTTTTTATCGATTATTGAAGAAGACTATATTGGTGGAAATTCTCTCATTTTCTCACCGGGAGATACGTTTGTCTTATTATCGCAGGAAGGGGACACACTTAATCAGGGATTTTATGGTCTCACGGATACCAACACATACCTTGAATTGTTATCTCCCGAAGACAATAAGATCATCAGGTATAAAATTTCTCCTGCAAGCTCAGACGTACTTCAACTTCACCCGGTATCCCCGGGGGTACTGACCAGCCTCACCATTGAGAAAAAGAAATAGAGATCATAGTTACTTAAAAATTAAACCAGAGCATTACATAAAGGGAATTGTTATCGGCCGGGTTTCTTCCTGCACCGTCATAATTACTTTCACCGCCATTAAACCTACTATAAGCGGTATATTGTAAAGACAGTTTTGTATTATACCAGGGAAGGTAGTAGACCTGTGCCAATATTCCATTGCTATTTGGTGAGCCCGTTTCACTTCCTGAAACAGCATCTGGCGGAAATAATCCCGGAGATGTGCTGCCATTGACCAAAAGATAACCAAGAACCGCCCCATATCCCTTAGAGACATGCAGATTTCCGTCAATTTTAAAGCTGTTAAGATTCTTTGTCTTTTCAGCGACAATTCCAGCTTCTTCGCTTGCATTCAGGGTCGATGTTTCATGAATTAATGAGGAATACAAGATTAAACTCATCGCACTGAAGGCCTTTTCATACTGAAGATCGAAACCTAGATCAGTAAAATTGTCGGTAAGTCCCGATATCCCGGAAGGATAGATTTTTGATGACAAGCCGAATGTTCCTGCCTCAAGATACTGACCAGACCATGAATGCTGGAATGCCAGTCTCCAGTAAGGCGCTATGCCTTTGATGATCATTTCGGATGATTCATCCGGTGGTACTGCAGCACCCTGTTGCGCAGAGCGTTCTATGGTGGCCTCGGCGTACACAAATTCGTTGAAAAGTGCATCAGCATCAATAATCCAACAAAATACAGTCTGCAGAATGAAAAATTGCCAATTCGTTCATGATGAGGGTATTATTGAGATTAATTTTCAAATATCCTAACGAAGGGATAAAAATAATTTTTTATGAGAACGGTAGCAATCATCAGACTGTATCAGTTTTTTGGTAGTACTTCATTTCACAGAATCTAAGTCTGTCATAGGACAAAAATAATTATGAAAATTCAAACGATTTTGGGATTGAGATGTTCTTGTAACAGTTATTTCAATGGACTAAAAAATTAACTGATGTTACCAACATTTCCATGTTGATAATGAGATAAATATAAAATGAAAAAGATAGGATATTTTATTATTCTGATCGGTTTAGCACTAACCATCTTTAGCGCTGTCACCTTCTTTACAAAAGAGAGTGTGGTTAAAATAGGTGATGTTAATATAACGGCAAACAAAAGACACCATCTCCAATGGTCTCCGGTCATAGGTCTTTTAGTACTGGGAGTGGGAGGAGTTCTTGTTTGGCGGTCTCCTAAAAGTTAACTCCTGGCATTCATTTAATTTTAATTCCTGATCAAGAGCTATTAACTCTTCCTGACATGCTGGCCGGTGAAAAAATCGAAACCCTTCTTACACATGAACCGGGTAACCATGTATCTATCGGAGTCTTAAAAGTTGTAATAAAAAGTGGTTGGTTTGCACTTTGCCGGTGGTATTGGGGAGAACTCTCCGGAAGTGCGCTCCAGGATTTGCAAAGTCATGGAATTTCCTGGGATCGGGATCGAAGAAAAACAAAACCTGGCGAACGCTCCAATTGTTTCTAAGGATTGAGGAAAAGTCGTTGTTCGTGTTATGGACACCAATGAGGAATGGATGATAGCAAAAACGATCAGTCAAATGATAAATCTTACTGAAACGAAAGAATAAAATATACAAAATAATGAAAATAAAAGAAGTGACTGAAAAGAATGTTGTCTCCAAAACGAAAAATATTGAGACAAAGGATAATATATTATCGCAGGAACTCTTGCGAAAAATGAACGCCTATTGGCGCGCTGCCAATTATCTTTCAGTTGGTCAGCTCTATCTTCGCGATAATCCTTTGCTCAGGGCGCCGCTAAAGATGTCGCACGTTAAGTCAATGCTGTTGGGACATTGGGGAACCACTCCGGGACAGAACTTTATTTATGTGCATTTGAACAGAATCATAAAGAAGTATGACCTGGATATGATTTATATTGCCGGCCCTGGTCATGGAGGACCGGCACTGGTGGGTAATACCTATCTCGAAGGCACCTACACCGAGGTATATCCAAACATTACTCAGGATGAGGCAGGACTTAAAAAACTGTTTACACAATTCTCATTTCCCGGAGGCATTCCCAGTCACGTTTCCCCGGAATGTCCTGGGTCAATTCACGAAGGTGGAGAACTTGGGTATTCACTCAGCCATGCTTTTGGAGCCGTGTTCGACAATCCCGAACTGGTTGTTGCTTGTGTCGTTGGAGATGGCGAAGCGGAAACGGGACCACTGGCCACAGCCTGGCATTCCAATAAATTTTTGAATCCGATCACCGATGGCTCCGTATTGCCAATCCTGCATCTCAATGGTTACAAGATCGCTAACCCAACTATTCTGGCCCGGATAGAACCAGAAGAACTGGATCAATTCCTGAGAGGTTGTGGCTGGATTCCCTATTATGTGGAAGGTGATGATCCGGAGAAAATGCATCAGCTGATGGCCTCTGTATTGGAAAAAACCATTAATGAGATCAAAAGAATACAGGGTAACGCGAGAAAAAACAGCGACACCACAAGGCCACGATGGCCAATGATTGTGCTGAAGTCCCCCAAAGGATGGACGGGCCCCAAAGTAGTTGACGGACAGCAAATCGAAGGCACTTCCCGTGCCCACCAGATCCCTATTCTGGTAGATTCCGGACATCCTGAGCATCTTAAGCTCCTTGAAAACTGGATGAAAAGCTATAAGCCAGAGGAATTCTTTGACAAGAGCGGTCGTCTTTTGCCTGAGCTTGCCGAGCTTGCACCGAAAGGTGAACGAAGAATGGGCGCTAATCCACATGCGAATGGCGGCTTGTTGTTGCACGATCTCATCATGCCCAATTTTAGAGATTACGCGGTAAATGTACTTTCACCGGGATCCGTTCACGCAGCTGATACTCATGAACTTGGGAAGTTTTTTCGCGATGTGGTTGCGCTCAACCGCAAGCAGCGAAATTTCCGGATCTTTGGCCCCGATGAAACCCTTTCAAACCGTTTGCATGCTATTTTTGAAACTACCGACCGGCAGTGGGATGCCAGAACAAAGGAAAACGATGAATTTCTTGCCCCCGAGGGCCAGGTTATGGAAATGCTTAGCGAGCATCAGTGCGAAGGATGGCTTGAAGGATATCTTCTTACCGGAAGGCATGGATTGTTCAACTGCTACGAGGCATTTATTCATATCATCGATTCGATGTTTAACCAACATGCCAAATGGCTGAAAGTAACTGCCGGATTGCCATGGCGAAAGGAAATTGCATCCCTTAATTACCTGCTCGCGTCTCATGTATGGCAGCAGGCGCATAACGGCTTTACACATCAGGATCCAGGCTTCATCGATCATGTGGTAAACAAAAAGGCCTCTATCGTACGTGTGTACCTGCCGCCCGACGCCAACTGCCTATTGTCTGTGTGGGATCATTGTCTAAGGAGCCGTGATTACGTCAACGTCGTCGTTGCGGGAAAATATCAGGCACCTCAATGGCTGACTATGGATGAAGCCATTGAGCATTGTACCAAAGGCATTGGGATATGGCAATGGGCAAGCAGCGATAATGGCAAAGAACCCAACGTGGTGATGGCCTGCTGTGGCGATGTGCCAACTCTAGAGACCCTGGCTGCGGTCTCCATGCTTCGTGAACATCTTCCCAATCTGAAGATCCGGGTAATCAATGTGGTTGATCTGATGAAACTGGAACCCGATACGGAACATCCGCATGGGTTGAGCGAAGAAAATTTCGATGCCCTGTTCACGAAAAACAAACCCATTGTCTTTGCTTTTCACGGTTATCCATGGTTGATCCATCGCCTGACATACCGACGTACCAACCACGAAAACATGCATGTCCGTGGGTACAAGGAAGAAGGTACCATTACAACTTACTTCGACATGACGGTTCTAAATGATCTTGACAGATACCATCTGGTGCTGGATGTTATTGCTCGTGTACCAAATTTGGGTAGCAGTGGTGCCAGACTGAAAAAGATGGTACAGGACAAGCTCATTGAACACAGAATATACATTGATGAACATGGTTTGGACATGCCGGAAATCCGAAACTGGAAATGGAATCAGAACAAAACTTAGAAAAAATGCAGGCAGGCATTGCTGCGGACCATGGAGGTTGCGAGTTAAAATCTCAACGTGTTCGTTCCCTCAAAGATGAAGGGTATGAGGTGGAAGATTTCGGTACCTATGAAATGGTTACCGGAGTTGACTCCCCGGATTTTATTATGTATCTGGCCAGGGATATGGTGCAGGCTTTTCTGAATGCTGATTTCAAGGGTGAAGAAATATACGTGCGCCGTTTAAACAAAGTTATAGCACTGGAAAAAAGTAGCTTACATACTTTTTAACTATTCAATTAAGGAAGTATCTGGATGAAATATGACCTAAATATTTTTGAACTAAACTAAATTCTTTAATAATGGGTACTCAAATAACCTGGCACGAAAAACATCGTGCAACATTAACTTTTGGTGGTCGTGTAGCGGATGCTGTAGCAAATGGCATGGGGTCATGGAAGTTTATAATCATTCAAACAGCGTTAGTTATAATCTGGATGGGATTAAACCTTATGGGATTTATTTATCATTGGGATGCTTATCCCTTCATATTACTCAATCTTCTTTTTTCAACTCAGGCAGCCTATGCAGCACCTATTATTATGATGTCCCAAAACAGGCAAAACGAACGTGACAGGATGCATGCTGAGCAGGATTACAAAACGAATAAAGATGCAAAACATGAAATAGAAGCTCTGGCAATACTGTTGAAGTCCATTGAAGTGGAAAAATTAGATAAAATCATGGAATTGCTTCAGAAGCAGAAAAAAAATTCTTATAGAAAGAACCCAATCAAATAATCAATTACTGGCAAAAAGGATCAAATCTTCCAATGTATTCAATCTTAAATTTCAGCCAGAATATTTCAGTCGGATTGGCTTGAAGGACTTTGAACATGAATAGAAAGGACGAAACCATGAATAAAAATGGTCGCAAACACGAACCTCCCGAATCGAATCCGGGACCGAAATCCAATGCGAAGGACGATCTGAAATCACTTCCCATACCGGAACTTATGAAAAAATTAGACACCTCACCTGATGGTCTCACACAGGCCGAGGCAACGAAAAGGCTGACACAATACGGGCCTAATGAGATTGAAGAAAAGAAAACCAATCTGTTCCTGAAATTCCTTACTTATTTCTGGGGGCCTATTCCCTGGATGATTGAAGTGGCTGTGATCCTTTCGGCAGTAGCCCGGCATTGGCCGGATTTTTTTATCATTCTGGTTTTGCTTTTTGCCAATGCTGTGGTTGGATTTTGGGAAGAACATGAGGCAGGCAATGCCATTGATGCACTGAAGGCAAAGCTGGCTGTTAAAGCCAGGGTGAAACGCGATGGGAAATGGGTCAACCCCGCCGCACGCGAATTGGTGCCCGGCGATGTCATCCGCTTGCGTCTGGGCGATATTGTACCTGCGGATGCCCGCTTGCTTGAAGGCGATCCTGTGGAAGTGGATCAGTCTGCATTAACGGGTGAATCATTGCCCGCCACACGCAAATCCGGAGAAGCAGTATTTTCCGGTTCTATCATTCGTCGGGGTGAAATTGACGCATTGGTCTATGCAACAGGCACGAATACCTATTTTGGTAAAACTGCACAATTGGTGCAGGAGGCACATACTGTCAGCCATTTTCAAAAGGCAGTTCTGAAGATCGGTAATTACCTGATCATTTTGGCAGTAGTCCTGGTAGCGATGATTATTACCGTTGCGATCTTCCGTGGCGACCCAATCCTTACCACATTGCAGTTTGCCCTGGTACTAACCGTTGCCGCAATCCCGGTGGCAATGCCAACGGTGTTATCGGTGACCATGGCTGTCGGCGCACGTCTGCTTGCTAAAAAAAAGGCAATTGTGAGCAAGTTGGTGGCTATTGAGGAATTGGCCGGTGTGGATATGCTTTGCGCGGATAAAACCGGTACGCTGACACAGAATAAGCTAACACTTGGTGATCCCTTCAGTGTTAATAATATCCCTGCCGATCAGGTCATCCTTGATGGCGCGCTGGCATCGCGTGCAGAAAATAATGACACGATTGACCTGGCCGTTCTTGGGTGGACTGAAAGACAAAGATTCGTTAAAGGATTATAAAGTGATTCATTTTCAGCCATTCGACCCTGTACATAAACGCACCGAGGCTACAGTCAAAGGCAAGGACGGAAAAGAATTTAAAGTGTCGAAGGGCGCACCACAAGTGATTTTGGAATTGGCGGCAAATGCCGGAAAGGTGAAATCTGCTGTTGATAAAGCGGTCAATGATTTTGCAGCACGTGGTTTTCGTTCCTTGGGTGTGGCACGTGCTGAAGGTGAATGGCAAATGGCAGTTTATTGGCGTATTGCCCCTTGTTCGATCCGCCACGGGATGATGCGAAAGCAACCATTGCAACTGCACTTGCAATGGGTGTGAAAATCAAAATGGTTACAGGTGATGCACTGGCCATTGCCAAAGAAACCGCCCAAAAATTAGACATGGGCACAAATATTCTCGATGCCAGCAGTCTGGGGATTCAAAGAAGAAAGAAACGAAGGCAGTGGCTGAGTCCATCGAGAATGCCGATGGTTTCGCACAGGTATTCCCTGAACATAAATTTCATATTGTGGATGTGCTGCAAAAACTCGGGCATATTGTTGGCATGACCGGTGACGGAGTGAATGATGCTCCGGCGCTAAAGAAAGCCGACTGCGGTATAGCCGTTTCGGATGCAACAGATGCTGCACGGGCAGCAGCATCCATCGTGCTGACTGACGCCCGGTCTTTCGGTAATTATTGATGCGATCAAAGAAAGCCGCAACATTTTCCAGCGGATGAACAGCTATGCGATTTATCGTATTGCCGAAACATTGCGTGTGTTGTTTTTTATGACACTTTCAATTCTGGTATTTAACTTTTATCCGGTAACAGCGGTTATGATTGTGATGCTGGCATTGCTTAACGACGGCGCCATCCTTTCCATTGCGTATGATAATGTTAATTATAAGGATCAGCCGGAGGCATGGAATATGCGTATGGTGCTGGGGATATCAACGGTATTGGGTGTTATTGGGGTTGTCGCTGCTTTTGGCTTGTTTTATCTGGGTGAGCGTGTTTTTCATCTTGACCGTGATCACATTCAGACGTTGATGTATTTGAAGCTCTCTGTTGCAGGGCATTTGACAATCTTCCTGACACGCACACGCGGCCCGTTCTGGACTATACGTCCGGCCAGGATTTTATGGATGGCCGTACTCGGCACGCAAATCGTAGCAACATTGATCGCTGTTTATGGGCTGTTTATGACGCCGCTTGGCTGGGGTTGGGCTGGATTCGTGTGGGGTTATGCACTGGTCTGGTTCCTGTTAAATGATCGATTAAACTACTTGCATACCGCATTTTCGATCCGGTAAAAGTCAATTCTAGTCCTGGAAATATCACCAAACCTAAAGCAGGTTAACCTGAAGACACAACGGGGACTAAACGTAAAAGAACAAATGATCATGAACTATAGCAAAAAATTTCTGGCGAAGCCGGGAAGCATCACTCAACTAAAAAACATTGATTCCAGTTATACTGGTAAGAAACAAAATAAAAAATCGGCGAGCCACAAGATTAAAAAACTTCAAAAAAAGATGGACGAGTTGCAGTTTAAGCTTTACTCCGAACAGAAGCGATCGCTGCTTATTTGTCTTCAGGGTCCTGACGCAGCCGGCAAAGATGGTGTCATACGGCATGTCATCAGCTCAATGAACCCGCAGGGCTGTCGTGTCGTTGGTTTTAAGCAACCCTCACCGGAGGACCTTGCTCATGACTTTCTCTGGCGTATTGAACATCCATCACCCAGGCGCGGAGAGGTAGTGGTTTTCAACCGGTCACATTACGAAGATGTGCTTATTGTGCGTGTTCACGACCTTGTTCCGAAAAAAGTGTGGTCGAAGCGGTATGAACAGATTAATGATTTTGAGCGTCGACTTGTTTCAAATGGCACACACATTTTAAAATTCTGTCTCCATATCAGTAAGGAAGAGCAATTAGATCGCTTTGAAGAACGACTCGATGATCCCGAAAGGCACTGGAAGATTAGCGAAGCAGATTATACGGAAAGAGAATTCTGGCCGGGTTATGAAGCGGCCTATAATGATGTTATCACTAAATGCAGTACGCACGATGCACCATGGTTTGTAATCCCATCCGATCACAAATGGTTTCGCAACCTTGCCATCTCAAAGATCATCGTCGAGACAATGGAAAGCCTCGGTATTGAAACTCCGAAGCCAAATGTGAATATCGATGACATTCGCAGGAAATATCATAAGGCGGTGGTTGATGAAGAAAAAGAGGATATAAAATAGGCCTTTGAAAAAAGAAATCGGTATTTTCCATTGAGGTTACCGACCTCTGCTCCTACAATATTATTATTTTAATATGCAACTGTTATGAAAGGAAATACAAAATTAATTTCGGTCTTGAATTCACTTCTTGCAGATAAACTCACTGCAGTAAACAAGTATATGGTACATTCTGAAATGTGCGAAAACTGGGTCTACAATAAACTACACAAGGCTATGAAAAAACAGGCAATGGATGAAATGCACGATGTGGATTGGGCAGAAACGCAAAATTCTCAGATCGAACAGATGGGCCTGAAAAATTACCTGGTTAACCAAACGGATGGTCAGGAAAGTTGACGCATAGTTTTTGATTGAAATAATTCATAGGATATAGTCTCACAGAAATTCATTTAATGTATGGTCTTCATAGATTATTATAAGATATTAGGCTTGGATAAAACAGCAACTCCGGCAGACGTTAAAAAGGCATACCGGAAACTGGCCAGAAAATATCACCCTGATTTAAACCCAAACGATAAAGATGCGCAGAAGAATTTTCAGCAGATCAATGAAGCTAACGAAGTATTGAGTGACCCTGAAAAGAGGAAGAAATATGACCAGTACGGGAAGGACTGGCAGCATGCTGAAGAATTTGAAAAGGCAAAGCAGTACAATAAACAATCTGCAAAATCTCAGGGAGCAAGTTTTTCAGAAACATCATTCGAAGGAAATTTTTCTGATTTTTTTGAATCTATGTTTGGTGGAGCAGCAAGTTCGGGCAGAAGCAGACAAGTGAAATTCAGAGGAGAAGATTACCACGCGGAATTACATCTTGAACTTAGGGATGCTTATTATACTCATAAACAAACCTTAGCAGTAAACGGGCGAAACATACGGATCACTATCCCCGCCGGAATTGAAAACGGACAAACAATTAAAATAGCCGGGCATGGCGGTCAGGGAATAAATGGGGGAGTGAATGGTGACCTCTATATTACCTTCTCAATCGCCAATGATCATAATTTTAAACGATTGGAAAATAACTTATTTACCTCGGTGAGTATAGACTTATATAAGGCCATGTTGGGGGGTGAAATCACACTGGATACGCTGAATGGAAAAGTAAAACTTAAAGTAAAGCCCGAAACGCAAAATGGCAGCAAAATTAAGTTAAAAGGCAAAGGATTCCCTGTGTATAAAAAAGAAGGACAATTTGGAGATTTGTACATCACCTACATAGTAAAACTCCCGGAAAATTTAACAGAAAAGCAAAAAGCACTATTCGCTGAATTATCCAAGTCGTAATTTTTTAAATTGTGAAGGATGCAAACAGAAAATTTAATAACCGTAGAGGAATGCTGTATCAATTACAACATCGAAATTTCATTCATATATTCCTTACAACAAACAGGACTTGTAGAAATTACAAGGATTGAAGAAATCGAGTTTATTGATGTTCAGCAGCTTCAACAACTTGAAAAATTTATGCGTTTTTATTACGAACTGGGAATTAACCTTGAAGGAATCGAGACCATCAATCATTTACTGGAGCGCATAAACAACATGCAGGATGAAATTATCAGGTTAAAGAACAGGCTCCGTCTTTATGAATCAACTGAATAATACGATTAATATTGACCAATACATTCATCAGGGGAATGTTGAATGAATTTTGTCTTAAATGGAATGAATTTTATGAATAAATAAAAGATTTATAATAAAAGACAATAAGTTGATAATTAAACTTACCTTTGTAACTAAGTAATTAATAATTATAACAATGAACAAAGGAACAGTAAAATTTTACAATGATTTAAAAGGATTTGGTTTTATTAAAGATGCAAATTCATCGAAAGAGTATTTTGTGCATTCATCCGGATTAAAAGAAAATATCCAGGAAAATGATGAAGTAACTTTTGAACTGGAAGAAGGTAAAAAAGGATTAAATGCAGTAAAAGTTCAGCTTGTATAGGTTAAACTACTATAGACATTTAAAATTTCAGATCCCGCTAATTGCGGGATTTTTTTTTATTCTAATCCGACGTATGAAATTCTTCGTAAGCCTGTAATACTGTTAGATGGGAAATTAAATAGGCCAGCGAACTTTCTGCTCCCTGGTTACGATTCACGCCATAGCTTTCAAAACCATCGCAGCAGCCTTGCGTTTCAAAATCATAAAGGCTCATTCTAAGATCATTCTCACCCAGAAACCATAAAAATGAAGTGTACAATTTACTCAGGTATTCTTTATCCTTTGTAACAAGAAAAGCCTGATGATACATTAAAACCATAGCCATGGCATCGATGGGTTGCTGTGCAAATACAGAACGTTCTCCCTCTTTTCTAAACCATTTTTCATTGCCTATAATGGATAAATAATCATCCTTTAGCGTATGTTTCGTAAGAAAGTTCATTGATTTGATGGCCGTCCTGGTTATTTTATTATCGTTAAGTACTTCTGCTGAATGCAGAAGCGCTAAAGGTAATATGCCATTATCATAGGCTAACAGGGATTCAAACCATTTCCAGTCGGATGTCTCGTTATCCTCATAATGCTTAATTAATTTTTGGGCCATGTTTCTCAGCCGTTCCATCATTGAATCGTCGGAAGGATTGCTTTTAAGGTAATAACTTATGCCAATCATTGTATTCGCCATGCTCCTGATTGACTGTAATTTCTCAAAATTCGGAGAAGCATTAAAAAATACCAGTTTCCCCATTTGGTAATAGGCGTCATTGGGAGCATTACCCAGTAAATATCCTAAGGCCCAAATGGTTCGGCCAAAAGAATCTTCCGAACCGACTTCATCCAGAAAATTCCGGCTAAAACTCAGGAAATTCCTGAAGGTACCATTGGCATTCTGCATATAATGAATATAGCTCAAATAAATGGGCGATAATTCAAGAGCCCGCATATTTTTCGTCTGCCTGTAAGCCATTAACACCATAAGTAATGCTCTGGCATTATCATCCAGACAATAGCCTTCTTTCAAATTAGGGATGCCAAATTTTGCATGTTGAATGATACCTGTATCGTCAGTCATCCGGTTGATGTGCGTCAGGGAAAAAGGAGGTAGAATCAAAAGGTCAAGTTCTGTATCACTCTTTATACTTATCGTAAGCTCGTCCTCTAAAATAGCTAATGAAAGTTCCACATACTTTTCTCCGGTTTTCGGCCAGGTAATCCTGCGACCATATTCAAATGCTTTTGCTCTTAATTCATAAAGTTTTTCCGGGTTATCTAACAGGCCTGTCAGAATCGCGGTGAGGCCCTGGTGATCATTAAATTTAAAAAGTATCCCCCTGCCCTCTGCCAATAATTCTTTAGCATGCCAGTACGGAGTAGATATAACCGCTGACCCAACCCCTACGGCGTATGAAAGGGTTCCACTGGTAATCTGAGCTTCGTTCAGATACGGCGTTATGTATATATCTGAAGCACACAAATATTTAAACAGATCCTGCTCATCAAGAAACTTATTTAGAAAAACCACATGATCCTCAAGCTTAAGATTTTTGACTAAACGCAGTAAAAATATACGGTATTCTTCACCCGAATGTCTTACCACATTCGGGTGGGTTTTACCCAAAATGATATAAATAACCTCAGGATGTTTTTTAACTACCTCAGGTAACGCTTTTATTACAGTTTCAATGCCTTTGTTACGTCCGACAAAACCGAAAGTAAGTAACAATTTCTTGCTTTCGAGCTTAAATTCCTTTTTCGAATCTGCCTGGCTAAAATGAATATCGGGTACGCCATGTTCTATGAAAACAATTTTTTCTTTCGGCACATTATAAATTTCCACCAGAAATTCAATAGCCTTATAGCTCATCACCACAACCTTATACGCCATCTTGCAAATTTCCTGCAAAACAGCCTTCTCATTATAAGAGGGTGATTTAAGTATAGTATGAAGTGTTACCACAAGGGGGATATTCAACCTGTGCAACAAAGGAAGGATATACACCCCATTCTGACCGCCGAAAATCCCAAATTCATGTTCAAGGATACAGATATCGGCGCCGCTTAGATTAATGAATTTTACAGCCTGTAAATAATCTTCCTGATACTCCTGCCTGATGGACAGTTTTACTTCTTCAGGGTATTCATAGGTAAGATCATTATCGTTCAATGCAATGACAAAACCCTCATAGCCAATTCCCTTGCTTTTGCAATTGGCTAATATTGATTTGAACAAGTTATTCGTAAAGGTACCAATGCCGCATTCCCTGGGTGGGTACGTTCCAATAAAAGCTATTTTCATTCTTGCAACGTTTTTCTATATATATAAATCCTTACATTCATGACAAAGGAAGTCCCTCCTTCCATGACTTTGCGTTACAGGTAATTTTTCCAGATAATTTTTGCTTATATACCCATTTGCCGGAAATGGGTCAGCCCCGGGTTGCGAAAACGCGAGTTATCAGAAAGACTCAAACATAGATTGAGCCATGTTAACGATGAATGGGAAATGACCGCAATAAAATAGTTTAATAGCCTGGCCTGATTTTAAAAAGAATGGGCGCTATCCATTGCATCTGGATAATAAGTAAACGTTAGAGACTAATATTGAGTTTACCACTTATTCGTTTTTTCGTTGCGTTTGGCTGCTTTTGCAGCTCTTTTCTCTTTCAGATTTTTAAGTGGTGTTTTTTTTCCGCTTTTTTCCTTTCCTTCTTTCTCCTTTGACATGTTTTATGTTTTTAGATTATACTATAAAATTATTTAATCCTTTGTTATTTCGACGTTATGATAATAATGAATTTTCTTCATATCCACTTTTAATAATTGTTGAAATCATTTTGAACCGTTCATTGGCTTTTAAACTATTCGTAGTATGAGCGGGAATGATTATGGCCTGGCCTGCATGCAGTAAATTTGATTTTTCATCAATCACTATTTCAGCATCACCTTCAATAATCTGAATAAAAGTGTCGAATGGTGAAATTTTTACTTCCAGTGCTTCTCCTTTATCCATAGCTACAACACTTATATTTCCGGTCTTTTTGCGTAATATGATTTTGCTGACCACTGAATTGGGAACATAGTCAATAATTTTACAAAGGATAACCTTGATCGATTTTTCAATTTCCGTGGATAACATGATTTATATATGTTTTGCGCAAAGTAATAAATCTGACTCCCGAGAGTGTTATATAATTGAGGATAATAGTTACATCATTCTCACATTTAGAGATTAGATCTTCCAGTTTTTTTTCTCAATCCATAAACTGTTTGAAAATGAAAGCCATAAACGACAAACGTAATGGCATCGACCATGGATCCAGGTCGATTAAATAAAGTCCATATGATTAACTTCCAGTATTCTCCTCTGCCCCTGTTAAATATCCCTATGATAACAATTGACTTTAAGAAAGCGCGAATAAGGCTGAAATCAAACCTTGAATGCTGATCGTAACTCCTGTTATAATTTACCAAAAACTGTCGCAGTCTTTTGTAATATGGTTTGGTTGAATATATATTCCGAATGATTCTTTTGTATCCTTCGATTAGCTCAGAATAATTCATTTTAGGAATAAAATTCATGGACAGATCAGTATTGTTACCTGTGGCTTCGGTGGTCAACCTGTTTTCTTCCTCCAGCTGTTCATACAATTTCGTGTTTTTAGGCGCATTCAATAAACCAACCATGGCAGAAACAATACCGCTTTTTTGGATATAAATTTTAAAGCATGTTTGAAACTCCAAAAGGAATCCGGACATTGAGGATAGATCAATAAGATCTTCATTATTGATATTTTGAGTTAAACCATCTAACCGCAGAACCTTAAGCGTTTATCAGAAGATAACTATCCGTATATAGGGATGATCTCTGATCATTTTAAATATCAGATTTTCAAAGTTTTTGGAATGTCAAGTTTAACACAAAAAGGCTGAATTTGCTTTACATAATTCCAACGAAAAATTACATGATTCACACATCTTCAAGTGTGCCGCGCCTTTTATTTTTAAGGGTTTTAAAGTGGGAAGGAGTCAAACCGGTATGCTTTTTAAATTGGTTGGACAAATGGGCCACACTGCTATAGTGCATCTTATAAGATATTTCCGTAAGATTCAGCTCATCATAAACAAGGAGTTCTTTAACTTTTTCAATTTTATGAGCCAGAAAAAATTTTTCAATAGTGATACCTTTAACCTCTGAAAAAAGATTGGCCATATAGGTATAATCATAATTTAACTTTTCACTCAGATAATCCGAAAGGTTCACCTTGATTTGATCTTCTGTATAGTGTACCAATTCAATAATAGCGCTTTTTATTTTCTCAACCAGGATACTTCTTTTATCATCCATTACGAGCAATCCTGATTTTCTTAAACCAATATCCAATTGTTCTATTTGTTCGGGTGCGATACTGCCTACGATATCTGCTTCTCCGATTTTTACATTAGCGTAAGGAATGCCAAGTTTTTCAAGTTCAGATTTCACGACCATCTGACACCGTATACAGACCATATTTTTGATGTATAGCTTCAAAATATTTTATCACTTATCAAATACAAACAATTTATACATGTAAAGGTATGAAAATGTCGAATTTTTTGGAAATAGCCTGACTTCAATCTGTATTGGAATTGAAGGCGTTTATATTCTTGTCAGGATTATCGTATCCAATCTGTTTACGTAGCATTGGCCCGATTTCAGTTTTCCATTCAAATGATGGAACACCCTTAAATCGTTGAAAGATGGAAACAGGGTTTTTAAGTTGTGCTACTTCGGCATTGCTTAGAGGAATCTAATAAAAAGATAAATTCCAGCCTTCATAACTGGACCGCCAGGCGTTACAGAAATTTTTTATTATGATATAAATTTACGGAAATTATATCGGCTTTCCCAATTGGTAAATCGCTGGCTAATGAAAAGATTTTTTCAAAGGTAGGATTTTCTGTCTTCATTGTAGCATCCACGCTCAGTGTTTGCTCTCCAATGCTTGCATAGCTATGAACCGCATAAAGTTTTTGAAGACAAAATCAAATTTCTACATATATCACTAAGTTTAGTATTTTTGTAAAAACGAATGCTCATACAGCGAATCACTTTTAGTTTAAACTGTTCAAATTAATTATTTAACGATTAACAAAATGAAAATAGGCTATCTTATAGTTGCCGTGCTCGCTGTATTCATATTTTTAAGTCCCTCAGCATTAATTTCTTGTAGCAAGGAAGAACCTGCAGCAGTCAATGATACACTAATAGTCGATGACACATCAAATGTTGATACTACCACGATTCCGGAAAAAGTTTGGAATCTCGTATGGAGCGATGAGTTTGATTATGAGGGTCTGCCGAAAGATAGTCTTTGGGGTTATGAAAGAGGGATGATCCGAAATCAGGAAGAACAATATTATACCACCCAACGTAGTGAAAACGCTTCAGTTAGTGTCGGCTATTTAACGATCACCGCGTTGAAAGAAGAGTACAAAAATGCTCATTATACCTCGGCTTCCCTAATCACATTGAATAAAGAATCCTGGACCTACGGGAAAATAGAAGTAAGAGCCAAATTACCCGAAGGCAAAGGCGTGTGGCCAGCGATATGGACACTTGGAACTAACTACGATCAGGTAGGCTGGCCAAAATGTGGAGAGATTGATATCATGGAGTTTGTTGGTTTTCAGCCCGACACGATTCACGGAACGATACATTGGGCGGATCCTGTCTCAGGTATAGAAAAACAAAAAGGAGCAATATTCCCGGTGGAAGATCTCGCTTCGGATTTTCATATCTATTCCGCGATATGGGACAAGGATGCTATTAACCTGTATGTTGATGGGATTCAATACAATTATTTTCAGGTATCCCTCGCCGGAACGGGAGCAGGCAATGGATTCCGTTTGCCGCAGTATCTGATAATGAATCTTGCTTTAGGGGGATCATGGGGAGGTCATATCAATGAGAATACACATTTCCCCAAGAAGTTTATCATTGATTATGTCAGAGTCTATCAGTAAACCTATCTTGATTTTTTATAAAGTAGGGGCTTTAGAACGTAGTGATATGCCTTCAAGGTGCGTCCCTACGATATAAAAACCCTACGTTATAAATAATCAGGGATAGGTGAATGCCTACGTCCCTACGATAAAAAAATCAAGGTCATACCCGGCATCTTGTGAAAACGACAAGGAAAATATATATTTATAGTCATAATTTAAACCTTAATTACTCAAATTGATGAAAACTATTCTTCTCCCCCTGCTAATCACGCTCCTGGCAGCTTGTTCAACGCAACCCGGACCAGATAAAGATTCCTCATCCTTTTCCCTGGCGCCGCCTGCCTCAGAAGGTATCTCGGAAGTGCGGCTTGCACGGATAGACAGCATGCTGGCTGAATCTGTCATAAAAAACCAAATACCGGGTGCCGTAGCCCTTATTGCACGCCACGGTAAAATAGTATTTTATAAAGCCTATGGAATGGCGGACGCAGAATCCGGCCGTGAATTCAAAACCGACGACATCTTCCGGATCGCCTCGCAGACGAAAGCCATCACAGCAACCGCCGTTATGATGCTCTGGGAAGAAGGAAAGTTCCAGCTCGATGATCCGGTTGAAAAATATATCCCCGAATTTAAAAATCCGCAGGTACTGGTCAGCTTTAATGAAGCCGATTCCTCCTTCACAACAAGACCCGCAACAAGCCGTGTAACCATCAGGGAATTACTTACCCATACCTCCGGAATTGGCTACGGCATGATCGGCGACGATCCGCGTATCATGAAAATCTATCAGAAAGCCGGCATCATCGATGGCTTCACCGCAGACCATGTCCTGCTGGCTGATAATATCAAAACACTGGGAAAACAACCACTCCTTTTCGATCCGGGCACAAAATATTCATATAGCGAAGGCCTCGATGTAATGGGGTATCTCGTCGAATTCATGTCGGGCATGCCACTCGACAAATTCTTCCGTGAGCGTATTTTTGACCCCCTGGGAATGGATGATACATGGTTTTTTCTCCCCGATTCAAAAGCCGGTCGACTGGTCCCTGTACAAACCTGGCAGGAAAATAAATGGGTACAATTTACCGACGGCCAATTTTACGACCCGGATTACCCGGTAAAAGGGGCTAAAAGCTATTTCGCAGGGGGCGCGGGCCTTAGCAGCACAGCCAAAGACTATGCGACTTTCCTGCAAATGTATCTCAACGAGGGCGAGCTGAATGGAAAACGACTGTTGAGCCGTACCACCATCGAATTCATCCTGTCTAACCAGATCGGCAACCTGATGAGTAACCGGGGGGACTACTACGGCCTCGTTTTCGGAGGTATAGATGAGAAGGCACAGAACCTCGGCGGTAAAGGCCATGACGGCACGTTTCAATGGGGCGGATATTTCAACACCCAGTATTTTGCCGATCCCACAGAACAGATCATCGGCATTATCATGAAACAAACTCAGGATATCCCATCCGATAATACGGGATGGAAATTCCGGCAAATGGTGGAAATGACGATTGATGATTGAGGGGAAGCTGCAGAAGGATGTATTCTGTAAATGAAATCCGAATTGCCAGGAGATCAGGAATATTTCCTACACTCATTATCCTCCAAATGACAGAAAAACAAAAGGTAAACACGTTATTTTGTGCCAAGCTATGAATTCCGGGCCTGAGAGAAAATTTCGCTGGCATTGCTTTCCGTGAAGTATTCTTCCTTCAATTCAGGGTCGTATTTCGAAATATACACAGGCTTAATAAACTGAACCCCCAAGTCGGAGTTTCTTCCAATGCAACTTCCATCGGGTATCCGTTTAAACCCAGCGTGTTCAGTGCAATTTTATTTTTTATTTTTAGCATTTTTCAAAGCAAATCTTCCATTTATTGTGGTCCAGGCATCCCAATGTCCATCGCCTGAACACAGCATTGTAAAATCGAGGCCATTATTACGAAAGAACTTTTGAGGGAAACGGAAAGCCCACAAATTTCCCTTTTCGTTTTCAAAATCCCGTACCCATTTCACACAGGTCCAGGGCCCCCAGGGATTTGGAGCATCAAATATTGCGAGATCGGTATAACTTGATGTATCAGGCCTGGTATTAAACGTAAGAAGATAACGGGGATTTTCCGTAAATGGCACATAATCAACATTCACAATCCAGCTCACTTTACCTTTCCAGGTAAACACCGGTTGGCGGGAATTGACTTCAGAAGTCCATGTTGGCGTCCTGCCATTCCATCCGGAAAAATATTCATACGCCTTCGGATCCAGGATACTTGCTTTTGGGACACGGGCACAATCTACACCGTCTGCATTGGCATTCCAGGGCGAATGTTTTGTAGGTGCATAAATGTAAACATCATCCGGGCCTTCCGCGTAAGCTTTACCCTGATTCATAATCGAAGGAAAATTGAAATAACTGTCTTGAGCATCTGATAAGCTCCATTCTGAACTGATCCAGCTTTTGCCAAGGTCAACAGAAAAGAACATGGTACTTCTGCCATGAGTAGTATCTCCCGCTAGCATGAAAAGGGTGTCGCTGACAAACAAGATACCATTACTATACCCAAAAGTTGGGTCCTCGCATGGCCACCAGCATATATCGGTACCCGAGTATCTGCCGTTTGTACCCGATATTTTTGATATTCCACATCCCCTGCTGCTCGTTCCGTTAAAACCTTTGCCATCTCCATAGTAGGTGTAAATTGAATCATCGTTTGCCCAGGTTACCGGCCAAAGATCAGCTCCCACTCCGTGCTGGGTTTCAAAGCTATCAAACATAACATCTGCTATTACAGGGCTTGACTTGTACGGGGATGAATTATCCGGATTGATAAAACTGACCAGGTAAATAAAAACCGTACCTGTCAGAATAAAAATTAACCATGAGTCTTTTCGCATTTTCATTTAATTTTCAGTGTAAATTTACGAAATTGTCAGTATACAAATTTTCTGCTTCCAGCGGAAAGTTTCACCCCTGATGACAAAATAAAAACGAAAAAAGAAGTAATGTAAAACCTGCGATCGATAATTGCGAATGAATCCGTAAAATTCGTTCCTTATCCAGCCCAAAGAAAACAATGATACACCTATGAAAAGAAAAAGATTAACATGGTTTTTCGTGATCCTTATCCCGGTCACTTTTGCCTGCGTTACGGGCCATAAAAAACATAAGACAGTGATTGATGCCGCTATGTTCGAACATCACTTTATCGTAAATGATCTTCCGGGTGAAAGTGACTGGGGTTATGGATGTCCGACCCTGGCAGATTATGACAATGACGGCGATCCCGATTACTCTTTCTCCGCGTTTAATGATTTTTACTGGTTTGAAAATCAGGATATAAATACCTGGATACGGCATGATGTCGGAAAATTGCCGGTTGTATCCCTGGGGGCAAACAGCATGGATGTTGACAAGGACGGGTGGATGGATATTGTGGTCGGGGGATGTTGGTTCAGGAACAGCCGGGATCCAAAAAATAAACCTTTTGAAAGATTTGTGTACGATGACAGGATTCACTCTGATATTCATGATGTTGTAGTGGCAGATATCGATGGGGATCAGGAAAATGATATTGTTATTACTGGCGAGGATGAAGGACTGTTCTGGTATATTTTACCTGAAAATCCTGCAAAAGATGAGAACTGGGAAAGGACGACCGTAACCCTTGATGTCCTTAAAAATAATAAACGTATGCATGCAGGATTTTTCCCTCATGGTGTTGGTGATTTGGATGGCGATGGTGACAACGATATTGTCTTGCCTGACAGATGGCTAGAGAACAAATCGAAGGGGAAAGAATGGGAAAAACACTTCTTACCGTTCGGAAAAAGAGGCCCATACGGGATCTCTTCACGCAGCTGGATTATCGACCTTGATGAAGATGGCGACAACGACATCGTAATGACCGATTGCGATCAACAGGCCTCACGGATTGCATGGCTGGAAAACAATGGCGCAAAAGTACCTTCATTTACTTCCCACTTTTTGCCCATGAGTGCACCCGGAATCCGTGGCTCCTTTCATTCTCTGTTCGTTGGTGACCTGGATAATGACGGAGATCCGGATATTCTTACCTGCGAGCAGGAGGATGACACATTACCCCCGGAAAACGCCTCGCCAAGATGGTATGTTTGGGAGAATACCGGCACAAAATCAAAGCCTGAATTTGTTGAAAGGGTAATTCTTGACAATAAAATTGGGGGACACGATATATTGGTTGGAGATGCAGATGGTGACGGGGACCTTGATATTTTTTCAAAAGTATGGAACCTGTGGCCGGGGAGCGGCAATAATGGAATAGAGCATGCCGATATTCTGGAAAATAAAATCCGGTAATAAGTGAATGCTATTATTGAATCAGAAATAATAAGTATTAAAAGAGTAAGGTTGAGTGATAATTTGCCTGAATTGGGAAAAACCTAAAGTTCATTGTCTGTAAAATTTTATTCAAACGATTTGAGACTGTCCAATCTGACATATGTGTGTACATAACAATCATCACAATTCTCTGCAAATGAAAGGGTATCCTCAGAGATATTGCGCAATGTAAGTTTGGAAAAATATAATCCCGGTAAAGTTTCTTCGATATTCCAACTTAGCCCATACCCCGACCGCGAATAGGCTACTTTTGCCCTTCTTATGTCAATAATTGAATTGTCTTTATAGTCAATGGTAAGGATACTGTCTTTCGTATCAGGTATTTTAGTAATAACTTTACGCATGGCATATTCAACGGTGTCACTAAGGATACATCCGCCGGCATATCCACCGCATGATTTGATCCATTCCCATTCACCAATCAAAAAACTGATCACTGAATCCTTACTATCGAATACTTCATCATAATCGATTCCAATTAATGAGTAGACAATTCTGCTATTACTGCCTCCTCTTTCAAAAACCAGTGACTTATTTGCAAGAGAATCAATAGTATATACCCCTGGCAGGATAAAATCAGGATTACATTCAGAAGCCGGAGTTTCACCGTATAAAAAAGAATCTACTTCAAACACAAGTTTATCTTTGTTGATTGAGAACGAACCAACAGATAAACACTTTTGACTCTTTGAGTAATAATTTGCATCTGAGGGCGATTCATCAAAACCATTTGCTTCAAGTTTTACAGCATACCAGTATTTCTTTCCCTGGTAGGAAATATATCCCTGATAAATATCGTCGATGATTTTATAATCAGGAAAATTTGTAATCGTATCAGTATCTGGAACTGTATCAGTCTTATCTGGTTTATCACATCCGGTAACCAGAAGAACAAAAAGTAGTATGTACAAGAATTTTCTCAATAAAACCAAATTATTAAGAGTATAATAAAATTATGAAAAAAAATCCTAATCTTTTCATACATGACTAAATTCAACCTGACAGGTTTATAAACCTGTCAGGTTGAATAAACTTTTCCTGGAATTCGTTTTGCACTTCTGCTATTCGCTTTCGACGTTAAAATAATAAATACCCGGAAATCTCATAAAAAAACAAGCCTGCCTGAAAAACAGGCCCAATATTATAACCACTTGATTGTGTGCTTAATAAATATACATTATATATTATGGTAATTTATACTATATTTGAAAAGGCTTATATTTCTCCCAACTAACTTTTCGGATCATTCCCTCAAATCACAAACCAACCTGAAACTACCAATGATTGCCATGAACAAAAAATTGCTTTTTTTATTTGCCGGTATGCTGACTCTTTCCTTTAACAGTTTGTTTTCAGCTGATATACTTTTTGTCTCACCCATAAAGAGTGATGTTCTGCTTCTATATTTCCGGGAGGGTGAAAAAAACACCCCGGAATGTCAGGATTATTCGACAGCGGCGTGCAGCGACATATGGAATTCGGGCCCTCTCGATCCGGTTGCGGCGAAAACCACCGCAACGTATACCATTACAAGCACCGACGATGACAATTACTTGTCCGGCATCAACCCCGGGAGTATTGGATTTAAGTCAAAACGGGAGGCCGCCCTCGGAACGTACTGGGTTTATCTTCAGTTGCCCGAGCCTATGCAGGAGGGACATACCTATACGATCGAATGGGGAAGCCTTGCATCCAACAAGAGTTCCGAGACCTTTGTCTTCGATACGAAAAATCTCCGCTCCGAAGCCATCCATGTTAATGAGGTGGGATATGTCCCGAATGCCGGTTTGAAATTCGCCTATGTATACCAGTGGATGGGGACCAAAGGCGGAAGTGATTTCTCTGCATATGTAGGAAACACCTTCTATCTGGTAAGGGATGCCGACAGCAGTGTGGTTTATTCCAGCGCTGACGACGGTAAAGGTCTCGCGTTGCGGGCTCCCTTGCAGCTCGAAAACAGCGGTATATCGAAGGTAGGTTGGCATGGAAGTGCAGTATGGGAGTGCGATTTCTCAGATATCGGGAATTCTGTGGCTTTGGAGCCTGGAGAATACAGGATCGCGATTGACGGAATAGGTTGTTCCTTCCCATTCCGGATCGACAAGGATTTATATACCGATCTGTCATACCTGCTGGTCAGGGGGCTGTATCACCAGCGAAGTGGCCCGGCCCGTACATCGGAATATACCGAATATATTAAACCCGAGGATCATACGCCAGGTGTCAACGGCTTTCAGGTCACCTATTCGAATCACATGTCTATCAGCGATGATCATGTGAATTTCGAACAATTGCCGGCACAGGCTACCGAATGGGTATGGCCCGGCAACCCCTACCCGCACATGAATGATGAGGCCGACGGCTGGGGCTGGGGAGGTCATTTCGATGCGGCAGATTACGACCGGTCACGTTCACATCTGAATATCAGTACGAACCTGTTGCTCGTCTACGAAATGAACCCTGGCAAATTCCATGACGGGGAACTGAATATCCCTGAAAGCTCCAACGGCTTGCCCGATCTTATCGATGAAGCCCAGTGGGATATCGACTTCTACCGGAGGTTGAAAGGCCCCACCGGGGGTATATGCGGAGGAGTGGAAACAACCGGCTATTATCATCCTTCATGGGAAGATAACCATATGTGGTATGCCTTTGCCGAGGAAGCCATCACTTCGTGGGCATATGCAGGCGCAGCTGCACACCTGGCCTATTGTTATGAATTGGCCGGGGCGCCGCAAACCGACATTGACAAATGGATCCTGGAATCTGAGACTGAATATTCATGGGCCGAATCAAAGAGCCCGGGTAACCCGGGTGAGGAATTCATACGACAGAAATATTACGCAGCTGCCGCCCTTTACCGGGTTACCGGCGATCATAAGTACCTCGACGATTTCAAGGAATGCAGGTCGTGGTATTACCTCGATAACAACAATGGAACCTATGTCTTCTGTCTGACTCCTCCCGACAAATGGGGGAATTTAACCACGGAAGATGAAACGCTGCAAAACAGTCTGAAATCGACCATCAGAAATCTTGCCTACGACCAGGGACTAAATCAGGCCAGTGAAAGAGCACTGAGGTTCATCAAATATTCGAACCCGAATATGAGCTGGGGAGGATATTATCCTCATATTATGATGCAGATGGTTTATCACCACCTTTCAGACGACGATGATGTTCTGAACTTCCTTTATACTACTGCCGATATGTATCTTGGAGCAAACAACGACCAGCAGGTATTTATCACCGGTGCCAAAAGTGTTACTGCCGACCGGGTGCTGCGCGATATCCTCCATATTGATTCCAACTATGACGGTATTCCCGGATGGATTCCTGGAATTCCGCCGTACAAATATACCAGCGGGGTCTACAATCCCTCCTTCTTCATTGAACCTTCCGATCCACACGACTGGCCCATGATGGAACAATGCATCGATTCCAGGGATTATATCCCGGCTTCCGAATTTACCGTCCAGGAGACGGTTACTCCCATGGCTGCCCTGTTTTCATACCTGAAAGCCTATTCCTCCGGAAAGAATTTTATCATCAGTTTTGATAAGCCGGACCCAGATTCGGTATATGCACCTGGCTCGGATGTGCCTGTTGCCGTTACGGCATCCGTTTCGGAAGGGATTATTTCAAAGGTGGAATTTTACTCAGGTACGACAAAACTTGGTGAGGATACTTCCGCACCTTATGAATATACCCTCAGCAATCTGGCAGCGGGTATCTACTCTGTTTCGGCCATCGCATACTCCGAAAGTGAAAGCAGGAAATCAAAACCCATACAGGTTGTTGTTGATGATCAGCCACCAACCGATCCCTCCAACCTTATAGTAACGGGTATCGGTTCACTTTCGGTCGACCTTGCCTGGGATGCCTCCACCGATGATGCGGGAGTGAAGGAATACGAGGTCTACGTCGATGACCAATTGTGGACCTCGTCGATCCTACCGGAATGTACGGTCGATGGTCTCAATGCCGATACAAGATATTTTCTTTACATCAAGGCCATCGACTATGCGGGAAAGTCATCAGATCAGAGTAACGTTGTAGATACCATAACTAAACCGGGAAAATTCGTTCCGGGACTGATCCAGGCTGAAGATTTTGACAATGTCGTGGGTGATGTATCCTGGGAAGCCTCCGGGGACGTTGACAGTACTGACTATGTTGGTTGGTTCGATGAAGGAGAATCGCTCGAATATGCAGCAAATATTGAAAGTACGGACGATTATCTGGTAACGTTTCGCGTAGCCAGGGGGGCCGATCCGGGTGATTTTGAAATCTATGAAGGTTCGACACTTCTCAAATCGATCTTTGTGCCGAATACCGGCGGATGGGGAAAATGGGCAGACGTGATTGCCATCATTCATCTCGATGCCGGCCAGCAGAGCCTGATCATCAAGAATGTGGGTAATCCAATTAATTTTAACTGGATGAACTTTGAAGTTACTATCCCTACACAGGGCGTGATGATCAATAATTGTCCTGCCGATTCCCTTGAAGAAGGGGGAAGCTATACCATGTCGGCTACGGTAAGTCCCGCCGACGCCAGCGATACGACAGTGACCTGGAGTTCTTCAAACGAGGGGGTGGCAACCATCGATGCCAACGGGAATATTACTGCCCTTGCAGAAGGGACCACCGATATTGTCGTTTCAACGAATTTCGGTGACCACCAGACCATATGCCAGGTTACCGTTTACCGTGACAGAACCGGCATCAAAGATATTGGCGATTCCGGACTGTCCATCTACCCGAATCCTGTCCAAAACGGCATGCTGACCCTGAAAGGAACAATCCTGGTAAACTCCCGGGTGATCCTGACCGATATCAATGGAAGGATTGTCCTGGAGAAAAATAATAAAAACGGTTCTGCAGAGGTGTCACTCAATGTCAGTGAATTGAATCCGGGATTTTATTTCATAAGGGTTGTCAATTCCCAAACCAGTCTGACCCGTAAGCTTATCGTGCGTTAAAAAGGTTAAGAGTTGTGTCGTTGAAATTGCAACCTAAAAATTGCAGGTTCGAAAAAGAAAGGATCCAACACCGCAAAAAAGCTGTTTATACTGTTGTTTATCAAGAAAAAAGCCATCCATCCGATGGCTTTTTTCATTTGTCGGGGTAGCAGGATTCTGCTTCAAATGTCTGACGAACCTTACATGTGTGAATTACAAACCAATCAACCAGCCAGGTGAAACACAAGTGAAACACGATTTATGGATGAAAAGTGAGATGTTATTTAATGTTAAGAGGCTTTAGATTTTCTTTTTTACGCCAATGATCAAGGTATTGCATAGCCAACCTTTCCATATTTTACATTTTTTCGCCGGACTTTTCGTATTTCCATGCATATTTTCATTATACCTTCATCCATACAACATATACTTAAGACTGCACAACAGAATATACTAAATATGATACAGCACGATATACTTAAATTCGTACAACAATATTTACTAAATTTGCTACAGTAATAGTTATAAATAAATCGACTAAAATACAGACATTTACCCGTACTTAAATCAAAAACTCATGCGGAAGAAACCTTATATGAATCCCTACCTGGCAGGAGTGTTGCTGGGGCTGGTGCTGTTATCGGCCAACTACTTCTCCGGCCGGGGGTTGGGCGCCAGCGGCGGAATTAAATACTGTGTCACGTCACTGCTGGGCGCAATAAGCCGGGCTCATGTCACAGGCTCGCCCTATTTCAGCAAATATTTTGAGGGAGGGGCCAACCCGTTGAATAACTGGTTGGTGTACGAGGTCCTGGGGCTACTTGTCGGTGGATTCTTCTCCGGCCTGATATCCGGGAGGCTGTCATGGAAGGTAGAACGGCCTGCTCATGTTTCTGTTTCCCGGCGGTTACTCTTTGCCTTCCTGGGAGGTTTATTATTTGTCTTCGGGGCACAACTTGCCCGGGGATGTACCAGCGGGGCTGCTCTCTCGGGCATGGCGGTGTTCTCAACGGCCGGTTTTGTTACCATGCTGGCCATTTTCGGTTCAGCGTATGCCTTTGCCTGGTTTTTCAGGAAAAACTGGCTTTAGTTCCAGGTGAATCCATCAGATTTTTAAAAAAAAGAATCAACTCATAATCTCAACATGCTAACGATAATGGATATTACAGGTACCAATTCCAACGCCGGATTTCTTATTCCGTTTCTCATAGGTATTGGTTTTGGCATTGCTCTTGAGCAGGCCGGGTTTTCATCAAGCCGCAAACTCGCCGGTATGTTCTATGGGTACGATACAACAGTGTTAAAAGTCTTTTTTACCGCAGCCATCGTGGCCATGATCGGATCGCAATTCCTGGTATATTTTGGCCTTCTCGATATGAGCCGGGTGTACGTCAATCCTTTTTACGTGAATTCCGCCATCGTGGGAGGCGTGATTATGGGCCCCGGTTTCGTGATGGGAGGATTTTGTCCGGGTACAGGGATCAGCGCGCTCTCTATCGGAAAAATTGATGCCTTCTTTTTTCTGCTTGGAGGTGCGCTAGGAGCTCTCCTGTTTGGCGAGTTCTACCCCCGGCTGGCTACACTGTTTCTATCAGGCTACAAGGGACCGCAGGTTCTGCCGGAGATCCTTGGTATGAGCCGGGGCCTGTTTCTTTTCCTGGTTATCCTTGTGGCTGTCGGTATGTTTTGGCTGGCTGAAAAAGCAGAAAAAAAGTATGCCCGGCCGGATATTCTCTCTGAACTTTAAATTCAAAGTCCATGAATTTCAGATTCAAATTTTCCATAATCCTTGTCCTATTGGGAGTGATGACCGCTGTCATGTCCTTCAGAGGAAAGAATGCCGGACAGAAAGCTCCGGAGGAAATCCTTCAGGTCATACTGAACGATGATTTCACCCTTTCACCGGATGAACTGGCTGCTGTACTTGTCAGGCAGGACACGGGGTTCCGGCTGCTGGACGTCAGGACCCCTGAACGCTACAAAGTGATGAGTCTACCCGGCGCCATCAACATACCCATCGAAAACTTTCTTGATAAAAGCTATGCTTACCTGTTTTCCGTGGCATCCATGAAAACCGTCATTTACTCCGATGATGATCTGCTTTCGAACCAGGCCTGGATGCTGGCCATGCAAAAAGGATATCCCAACATCTTCATGCTCATGGGCGGGATCCCGGCCTGGGACAGTACCATCATGAATTCAGCATTTACCGGAGAAAGCATCTCCCCGGCTCAGAATGCTGTGTTTGAGAGACGATACAAGGCCCGTCGTATGACGAATGAGTGGAATCTCCTGCCCGACAGCCTGAAAGCGGGTTACTTCTCCGACAGGTTCTCAAAGGAACGCAGGCTGGTGGGGGGCTGTTAGTGGGGGCGCAATGTGCGCCAGGTTTCTATTTTACATATGGGAAATTATTCAACATCTCCTCATCCGAATAGGCTTCCCAGGAGAGTGTTCGTTTATCCCGAACCATCTGATCATGCATGAATGCATTGTTCCCAAAGCGCAGGGAGTGGGCCTTATAACCCAAAAGCTTCAGGTAAGCAGCGACGAATGCCGAACTCTGCCCGGTGGCACAATAAACCACCACATTTTTACCGGCCGGGATCGTTCGCATCTCACTTTCAATGCCCAGCGTCTCTCCCGGTTTATACCTTACAGCTCCGGCGATATGCCCTGACTCATATCGGTCTTTACGGTCGTAGTCCATGATATAGTATTTCTCCGGCTGCAGGCAAACCGTATCGGCTGAGAGTGTGAAATCGGGGGGATTTTCCGCAAACAGTTGTTTTATCCTTTCCCGGAATATCTCCTCACCCGTTGTTTTCCCGGTATGAAGCTCCGGGTAGTTCCCTTCGGCAGCTGGGGGATTATTGCCCTTTTCCAGCGCTGATTGGTATTTAGATCCCACAGAAGCATCCCATGAACCACTGGTAGTACCGGCAGCAAGATCAGGATTCCAGGCGGACATACCCCACCGCATGGAGTATACATTCCCGTATCCCATAAGACGGAGAAGCATGGTGGTATAGGAGGATTTCTGACCCTTATCGCAAACCATCACTATTTTATCATACCTGTAAGGTTTTATGGAATGTTCGAAATACGCAGGTATATCCCCGAACTTCACATTGACAGCCCCTTTGATATGACCTTTTGCGTAGGAGCTCTCACCCCTGAGATCGATGACAAAAGTGCCTGAGTCATCCAGGACTTTCAGCAGGGTGGAGGGCTTGATCATGGAAGGGAAGCTACGGGTGTTGGCATAGTCGCCCGAAGAAATAAGGTATTCAGTGAGAAGTTCGGCTTCGGTCTTCGTTTCTGAAGCTACCGGTGCTGCAGTTTCTCCTTCTTTGCCGGAAGTCGTGGAGTTTTTGCAGGAATACAAAGAGAAAATCGCGAGGATCAGTAAAATGAATATTCGTTTCATGGGAGTTACGTATTTTTTCGAAATGTTTACCCGGGGATGATTGACTAACGGCAGACCCACATAGGGAAAAGATTATGTTTTTTCTTTCCGGGGAACCTCGACCATGGCAGCATCGAGAAGGGTAGTGTCAACGGGCATGCCGTCCTCATCGTAAGTATACCTTATCACCGCAGCGTTAATTCCCGGGTTGATCACCAGTTGCCGGTTTTCATCCATGTATTGTTGTTCGATCACAGCGCCATGCATATCGTATTTCGTGACGGTCATGGGATTCCTTCTTCCGCCGATGGGTTCATTATCCTGATCCCAGAAGAAAGATTCCACCACGTCACCGTTTTCATCCACAGTATTCCGGTAATGGGACCATCCGGCATACAGGTTGGCCCGCTGGGCGTACACATTATAAACGGCAAAATCCGTCAGGGAACCCTTTTCGTTGTAGTTGAACGTAAAGTACGATACCCCTATATCCCCACAGTTTTCTGCCGTACAGTTATACAGCGTGTCATCCATATAATTGGCCATACGTGTACAGAAACCGTTCGGGTCATAGCTGAAGCGAAGCTCAAAGAATGGGCAGTTAGGATTCATAACCACTTCTACATTCTCCATGTTATAGCGGTTTTCCTTTACCATCCCGTCGGGAAGCACTTCCCAGGTGTACCAGGCAATCTTATTCCGGTTTTCAACCTTATTGCCTTCGTTATCCAGGAAACTCAGCCCGGTCCGGTTGCCATTTTTATCCAGTTGGTACACGTAGGCGTATACTCCATTTGAATTCACAGGTTCATTTTTGGCATTGAAGAAATGGTGTACCTCGGTGGAATCGGTATACGTAATCTCCAGCCGGGCATAGCTCCTTCCGGAATACCCAAGCAGGTTGTCGCCCCGCATATAGGCAATGTTCACCGGCTTACCCTGCCTGTTATAGGTAAATGTCCAGTTATTTACCGACTTTGCTTCATCAGCTGTCAACGGGTAAATCCCATTGATTTTGTCATAGGCTGTTTCACTGAATTGCAGGTGCCGGAAGTGCTTTACATCAGAGGAAGTTTCATTGGTGGTCCCGCTGGTGCATGAGGAGAGAATTACGGCAACTGCCAGGGTTATTGTGAATAATGTGCGATACATAATATTTAGAATTTTTAATCACGTTATAATTTACAGAATGTTTAAAGTTAACAGATAAATGTAATAATTATCCCCGACAGATATAGAAATTCATGAGTTAAATATTCGTTAACACTATTGTCCGATAAAAATTGAAAGTAACCCACATGTCATCCTGGTTTATATGAACGGCGCGGTGGCCGCCAAAAT
>CAWELH010000003.1:0-662205 GCA_963809925.1 uncultured Bacteroidales bacterium | reverse complement strand
TACGGAGAAATGCGTTCACCAACCCCCGGAGGGGTTTCCCAAAATACGTATATCTTGAACCAGGGCATTATAATTATTCCTCAGATTAAAAAAATCCAAAAAACCACGCTGATTTTTTCCTTATTTCCACATTTATAAATGAAGACCGATAATAATTATAAAAAAAGGAAACGAAAATGTCAACCTATACTAATATTATTTATCAAATCGTATTTGGGAGTAAAAAAGCCCAGGGATTCATTGATTCACAGAATAAGGATATTCTCTATGGTTACATTGCAGGTGTAATTCGTAAAAGAAAGAGTTTTCCTTTCATTGTAGGAGGTTATTTTAATCATCTTCACTTGATAACCTCTGTGCATCCTTCAGAAGATTTGTCCAATCTGGTCCGTGATGTTAAAAGGGCATCACATATTATGATGAAAGAAAGAAGGGATTTGTTTCCACACTTTCCGGGATGGCAGGTTGGTTATGGAGCCTTTACGTATAATCACAATTGTAAGGAGAATCTGGTTAATTATGTAAAAAATCAGGAGGTCCATCATAAGAAAATTGATTTTGTACAGGAATTTATTGGTGTATTGAAGGAACATGAAATTGAATTTGATGAACGGTATTTATTTATCTGACGGTATTAGGCAACCACGCTGTGGTTGGGGACCGACGCACACGGCCACCACGGGCAAAACCGTGGCTATTGTTGGGTTACCGCTCCGCGGTTGGGGGTGCCGGTGATTGAAACTATTGTAAAATTCAGGCGCATTTTGGATTACCACTCTATGGTTGGGGCGCAACGCACACGGCCACCACGGGCAAAACCGTGGCTATCATTGGGTTACCGCTCCACGGTTGGGGGTGCCGGTGATTGAAACTATTGTAAAATTCAGGCGCATTTTGAGTTACCAATTCGTGGTTCGGGTGCAACGTACACATCCAACCACGGGCAAAACCATGGCTATTGTTGGGTTACCGCTCCGCGGTTGGGGGTGCCGGTGATTGAAACTATTGTAAAATTCAGGCGCATTTTGGATTACCAATTCGTGGTTCGGGTGCAACGTACACATCCAACCACGGGCAAAACTGTGGCTATTGTTGGGTTACCGATCTGCGGTTGGGGTGTCGGTGATTGAAACAATTGTAAAATTCAGGCGCATTTTGGATTACCAATTCGTGGTTGGGGTGCAACGCACACGTCCAGCCACGGGCAAAACCGTGGCTATTGTTGGGTTACCGCTCCGCGGTTGGGGGTGCCGGTGATTGAAACTATTGTAAAATTCAGGCGCATTTTGGGTTACCACTCATGGTTGGGGCGCAACGTACACGGCCACCACGGGCAAAACCGTGGCTATTGTTGGGTTACCGCTCCGCGGTTAGGGTGCCGGTGATTGAAACTATTGTAAAATTCAGGCGCATTTTGGGTTACCAATTCGTGGTTGGGGTGCAACGCACACGGCCACCACGGGCAAAACCGTGGCTATTGTTGGGTTACCGATCTGCGGTTGGGGTGCCGGTGATTGAAACTACTCTATTACCGAGGTATGCCGAAATGCACCTGGAAGTTCGGCTTCAGGATTCAAGGACCATTGGTATCTGTTCAGAATTATTCCCTTTACAGCCAGAAATATACTATTTTTGTCTTGTATTCAATCCCATTGAACCTTAATCCATGAACACACCCTCAACGAGCATTGTCATTCCTGCCTTTAATGAAGAAGCTGTAATAAGGACCACACTTGAAAAGATGACTGCCATGCGGATGCATGAAAAGTTTGAAATCATCTTTATCGACGACGGCTCCACTGATGAGACGTTCAACGTGATCTCCGAATTTCCCGTCAGGATTTACCGCCACAACGTCAACAAGGGCTATGGTGCTGCGTTGAAGACAGGTATCAGGAAATGTCACGGAAAAAAGGTGATTATCATGGACAGCGATGGCCAGCATGATCCGGCTTATATCTCAAAGATCGATGAACTTCTGGAAGACAACGACATGGTGATTGGTGAACGCTCGCAGGGTTCATCCGGAGATTCCGGACGCAGACTCGGTAAACGGGTGATCCGCAAATTAGGAGAGTTTCTGGTGGAACAGGAATTACCTGACTTTAATTCCGGGCTGCGTGGATTTCGCCGTGAACACATCGTCCAGATGCTCCATATGATGCCTAACGGCTTTTCTTTCTCAACGACCTCAACCCTTGCTTTCCTGAAAGAAGGGCTGGACATCGCCGTTTTTCCCATTGAAGTCACGGAACGCTCCGGCCGTAAAAGCAATGTGAGATTTTTCAGAGACGGGACAAAAACCATCCTGCTCCTTTTCCGCATCATTATGCTTTTCAATCCGCTGAAAATCTTTATCCCGGCGAGTATTAGCATTTTCCTGGCAGGCATGGCCTTCGGTATATATGGTTACGTCATTTATAACCGTTTTGCAAACGTTGCCGTGATTCTCGTGATCCTCGGCATGTTTCTGTTCTTCATCGGCCTTCTTGCCGATCAGATCTCCATCATGAACCGTAGAAAAAGCTGACATCCATGGCAAAACCCACCTGGACGGACCGCGATGTTGAAGCACACTGGGACAGTGTGGCAGATGTTTATGTGATGGAAAATAATCGCGTAAAACATGCCCATGACCAGAGGTTCCTTGAAACTACCAGGCACCTTGAACTCCGGGCAGGAATGAAGGTTCTTAACATTACAAGCAGGGATGCTGAAGCTGACACGTATATCAGGGCAGCAGCAAAAAATCTAACTGTTGTGAATGCCGAGATCTCCGCGAAGCTCATGGAGGTCGCTATCCGTCTGAGGCCGGGTATCAGGCAGGTTAAGCTTACCTCATATTCAGAACTTCCTTTCGACGATAATTCATTCGATCGTATTGTCAGCCTTGAAACCTTGGAACATGCCGCTGATCCGGCAGCATTCCTGAGAGAACTTAACAGGGTGGCAAAACCTGGGGCAAGGATGGTACTCAGTTGTCCGCCTTCAACCTCAGAAATTCCATACAGGATTTTTACTTTCCTGTTTGGTGGACATGGTGAGGGTCCTCATCGTTTCCCTCCTTCACGCCGGGTCAAGGCTTTACTCGCTAATACAGGCTGGCATCTCATCCTGCATAAAGGCACGCTACTAATCCCGGTAGGTCCGCCCAGATTGCAGGACGTTGGCGAGAGGATCATTGAACGTTTGCAACACACTTGGATATCAGAACTCGGAATCCGGCAATTTTATGTCTGTGAAAAATCATAACAGGGAACTTCTGTCCATCATGCGCTCGGAATTATGTAACCGTTGCGGTTCCTGTGCCGGACTATCGGGAGGGAAAATCTCGTTTGACGACAGGGAAGGGAAGTACCTGCCACGTCTTAAACAAGAGCTGACAGATGAAGAACATGAACGGCTTCTTAACTCCTGCTCGGGCAAATACTTTTCATTTCCTGAATATAACCGGCAATTTTATGGTAATGCTTCGCATTTTCATACCTATCTCGGATCCTATGAATCCATCCGGACGGGCTACTGCACCGATGAAGTGATCCGTAGAAATGCAGCAAGTGGCGGACTCATCTCAGCCGTCCTTATTTACCTTCTTGAAAAAAAGAAAATTGACGGCGCCATCGTTACCAGGATGTCACATTCAAAACCCTGGCTAACAGAACCCTTCATCGCAACTTCGAAACAAGAAATTCTTGAGGCAGCGCAGAGTAAATACATCATCACTTCCGTAAATGAAATCCTTGCCAAAAGCGAGGCATTCAAAGGGAGGCTTGCATATACCGGCCTTCCCGGCCAGGTGCAGTCAATCCGAAAGCTCCAGAAGGCAGGTGATTCGGCCGTAGCCAATATCGAATACATCTTCGGACCCTTTTATGGCAACACCTTGTATTTCTCATCGGTAAGAAGTTTCTTACGAAGCTATGGAGAAAAAGATTACACAGCTATCCGCAATCTTTGGTTCAGGTATGGAGAATGGCCAGGCAATATGAGAGTGGAAATGACTTCCGGGCACACCTTTGAACTGAAAAAATTTCATGCAAACTATCTCATCCCCTTTCATATTGTAAAAAACAGCCTCTACTGCACCGATCTGACCAATGAATTCACCGACATTTCCGGAGGAGATGCCTGGGCCCCTGATTATGAGGAGCGGGGCAAAGGCTTTTCGATGGTGATCAGCCGATCGCATAAGGGAGAACAACTTCTGTCGGAGATGATTCAGGACGGATGGCTTGCTTTAACCATAGTTCCTGAAGAGGATGCTATTACCATGCATTCTCATGGCTACGACTTCAAAAAAAGGGGGAGCTTCATCCGGATAAAATTCAGGAAATTGACCGGAAAGGATACACCAGACTACGGATACACACTGAAAGGATTCACCGCTGGACGTTATTTGATGGAGGCAACAATTTGCATCATGCTTTTTGTACTTGGAACTCGACCGGCAAGGTGGTTCGTTGAACAGTTGTCCCCGTCCTTTGTGGGAAAGATATTTGAAAGAGCACGCACAGTATGGAAACGATCAACTCATGCTATTAAGAGGAAGGATCTGCAATGAATAAAAAGGTAAGGCGAATATTTTTCGTGCTGCTTCACAGCCTGGGATTCATCCTTCTCTTCCTTGTGGTAAGAAAGCTGGACTGGAGTCATTTCTTCCTGCTGATGAAGGATTTCCCGGCATGGAGTTTTTGTGCAGGCATCGTGATGCTGATGGTGGTTTATCTTTTAAAAACCCTTCGCTGGTACATTATAAACCGTTCATTTCAGATCAGAATCCCCTACAGGATCACACTGACCTTTTTCCTGGTATCTGGTTTTCTTAGTGCTATAACACCGGGTCGTATTGGCGAATTTGCAAAAATATGGTTTGTTAGCCGGAAATACCCCGTCTCATATTCCCAGTCAACCTCAACGGTTTTCCTCGACCGTATCTGGGATGTGATGGTACTCAGCCTGATGGGGGGAGCCGGTATTATATTTTTTTTCAGCGGATTTCAAACCGGATTCATGACGATTGCAGTGATATTTCTGTTTTTTACCGGATCGGTAGTTGTGGTTCTATGGCCCTCGATATTTTTCAGGCCGGCCATCTACCTTACCGGAAGATGGCCGCAGTTCAGAGGAGAACTGATCATGATTGAGGAACTATGGAAAACCAACAGAATACGATTTTTCATTCCCTGCTTTTTACTCACCCTGGCTGCCTTCCTGATCCTGGCTTCCATACCGTTGATATTTGCCGCAGTTGCTGGTTCTCCTGTACCATTCCCGGCATCCGTAAGTGCTGTCTCCATTTCAAACATGCTCTCTTTTATACCGGTCACCATTGCCGGATTCGGCACACGTGAATTTGTATTTATCAAGATCTGGGAATTACTTGGGAAAGCACCTGAACTGGCCGTGACGGTTTCCACGGCTTACTTTATTTCTTCCTACCTGGGTTCCATCATTATCGGAGGCATCATTTACCTTGTAAAATTCAGGAAACATTTTTCACTAGCCGAAATCCGGAGGAAAAGCATAACCGGTCAGAATGGCTGACCTTCAATTTTCATTTCTGCTACATGGTCAACAACCATTTCCAGTGATGAATCTGCAGTTATATCATTACGCCGTGCAAAATCACGGATATCTTTCATTAGGCTGCCATTGGCAAGCATCTCTTCCCTAACTGAATCCCGCGCTTCATCAAGCGACATTTTTTTAAAGGCATCATAGGTATCGCCCGTATTGTAATAATAGTATATCCCCTTACGGGCAAGCGGAAAATCAGGGATCGATAATTTTTTCCAGAAAGATGTCTTAGGATTTCCTGTGAGAAAATTATTCCAGTATGCCTGCCTGGTCATCCCAACGTAATGGATTAGCTGATGCTGAAATTGCCAGGTCTGGAAAATATTCATGTATATTAAAATCCCCGAGATCGCTAACGTCCCCATCCGCAAAGCAAGCTTCCTTTCAAAACAAGTATGCAGGATCGCAGCCAGTGGAAAAGCCATAACACCATAAATATCGATGACGCCACGTGGGCCAAAACTTCCCCCGTACCACCAGGCCCACCAGGAAGCCAGTACGTAAACCATAACCACAAAATATACCGCAACCGCCCAGAATATTTGACGCCACCTTCGGTATAGCGGAATGAGTCCGATGACAGCGAACAACATCACCGGAACATACACAAACAAACCTTTACGGTAACTGAACAGGATATCTGTGATATGAGGCGATCCGAAGAAAAATGCACTACCGGTGTTCTGGTACGCATTGTAAAAAAGATGACCTGTAAGTGTGTGCCAGTATATGAACTGCGGGATCCATGGCACAAGAAAGGCCAGGATCATAATACCCATTTTTATCCCATTTTTCCATAAGAATATAATCCTTTCACGCAAAGCCGGCATACTCCCGATACCCCACAGTAACAGTAACAGGACAGCAAGAATATTGGTAGGCCGGATAAGCGTTATCAGTCCAAGAAGAAAACCTGTCAAAATCGCGGTGGGTATGGTCGGTTTTTGGTACCAGCGGATCACCGACCATATCAACGCCAGGATAAGAACAACGTTATAACTGTGCGACATCGGCCCATCATAGGTACCGTAATTATAAAGATTGGTCCCCAGGGTCATAAGCAACATTGTGAGTGCTGTAGCCGAAGTGGAAAAATATCGACGAAGCAGGTTATTCATTATAAAAAGACCGATGAGGACATAGAACAGGCTGCTAAACACCAGGGAAAACTGGTATATCGGGCTGAAACCGTCCTGCGTTTGACCAACCAGGGGAGCCACAAGATGTGCAATGAAAAAAAACGGGGAATACATAAAGGCCAGTCCCATAGTTGTAAGGATAACTTTATTCCCGTTGTCCGAATGTACAAACCAGAACTTATTATCATTTACAAATCCAGGATCATCAACAAAGTCAAGGGTAAGATCATGATGAATGAATGCGGCCGGAAGGTATTCGTAATACGAGATGATGTCCCATCGTATCACGCTTTTCATACCTTTCTCATTCCAGTCTTTGTGTGCGAAATTGGTAGCCGTGTATACAATTGCGGTAAGTAAAATCACATAGAAGGGCAGGTACCGAAGCTGAAAAACCTTTTTAAGAATAGTTGAAATCATAACGCATTAATTTGCTGACGGCCCCAAATACCTGATCCTATGTCTTAATTTATTTTTTAGCGATCCCCCAATTTCGTATATCAGAAACCCTTCTTGTCTGCCTCAACCTTTACACCTGTGAAAAAAGAAGGTCCGGGACAGTCAGACAAATATAATGAAACATTCGGGGAATCGGGAAGTGCAGATTACATTTCATCCCGGGATAGATACCAGTTTTAATTTCGATCTTCAAAGAAAAGGTGCCACGACAATTCCAATTAATCACTACTGGATCGTTGTAAAAAGAAAGGTTCCGGGTTTCTCCCGAACTGAAATTTTATTGGCTTCTAAAACCATAATTTTCTCCGGTTACATTATCTTTATTCACAAAATCACTAAAAAGCGACCATCGATTCATGACTCTCGATATCATTATACCCGTTTTCAATGAGGAAAAACTGATTGGAACGACCCTGGACAGGATCTATGAAGTTACCTTTCCTGAATCGATCGGGAGGGTGAATATCATCGTTGTGGATGATTGTTCAACCGACAGTACCTATACAACGGTTGAAAATCATCTCAAAGACAAAGCCGGAAATCACAAACTGATCCGGCTGGATAAAAATTCCGGGAAAGGCGCTGCGGTGCGATACGGAATCGAACATTCCGACGGAGATCTGATCATCATCCAGGATGCAGACCTTGAACTTGTACCTTCCGATATTCCAGTAATGATTAATGCCCTTCACTCTCTTGATGTTCAATTTGTGAATGGCTCACGATATCTGCAAGGTATACCACGGCCTTTGTCATCGTACCGCCGGTATATCGTAAACCGGCTGATGACATGGCTTACTTCCATTCTCATCAATGTTAAGTTGACGGACATGGCATGCGGATACAAGTTGTTCCACCGTTCACTTTATGAGCAGCTCCACCTCAGGGAGAACAGGTTTGGTTTTGAAGCCGAGATTATCATAAAGGCCATGCGTATCAGGAAAAACAACATAACAGAAGTGCCGGTGAATTACTTCCCCAGGAATCAGGGTGAAGGAAAAAAGATACGAACGCTTGACGGCTTTAAAATGATATGGACAATTTTCAAATTCAGCCTTCTAAAAAGCTTATGAAAACTTTAAAGTACCTGAAAAGAAAAGTTGGTTATATAGCGGTTCTCATCGTCATTTCGGCATATGTTTTCAATGTAATGAATGTAAGGTTCTGGAAAAAAAAACATGGCATTATTTTTTGGGACACCATTTCATACTACGCATACCTTCCTTCAACTTTTATATACAAAGATCTGAGTCTGAAATTTATCGACCGGGACAGCAAGTTCTTCTCCGATAAAATCTGGCCAGAGCACCTGCAGGGAGGAAACTATGGCATTAAAACGACGATGGGACTTGCATTTATGTATTCACCCTTTTTTGCCATCGGTCATTTATGGGCTACCTTGAGTGAACACTATGAAGCCGACGGATATTCACTCCCCTATCATATAGCACTCGAATTCAGCAGCCTGTTTTACATTATTTTTGGATTGCTCATTTTGCGAAAGATACTACGCCGGTATTTCAATGAATCAATTGCTGCCTTAACAATTCTGTCTGTTGGACTGGCTACAAATCTCTTCAATTACACCACCCAGTCTGCTACGATGCCCCACTCTTTTGACTTTACACTTATTGTTTTCTTTTTATGGTACACCATCAGGTGGCACGAGCAAAAGAAGACGGGTCATGCGATACTGATTGGCCTTATTGCCGGACTCATTAGCCTCATCAGACCGACGAATGCAATTATTGTCCTTCTTTTCATTCTGTATGACTTCCGCTCGATTAAAGAGCAATTACAAACGGTCATGAGCTATAAATGGCAGATCATACTGATGATCATTTTTGCCATGCTGGTGTGGATACCGCAGCTTATTTACTGGAAGTCGATCAGCGGTAGATGGTTTCTCTTTTCCTACGGGAACGATGAGGGTTTTTTCTGGACAAAGCCCGAGCTATGGAAGGTATTATTTGGATTCAGGAAAGGATGGTTGATCTATACACCGGTAATGATCTTCGGCATTGCAGGATTATTCCTGCTCCGGAAACAGGCTGCTGAATGGAAACTTGCCATTCCGTTAACCATTCTCCTTACGTTATATGTCATATCTTCGTGGTGGTGCTGGTGGTATGGAGGAAGCTTCGGGATGAGGCCGATGATCGATTATTACGGATTGATGGCCATTGGCCTGGGTGCATTTCTCTCACGAATTGCTGAGCTAAAGCGTAGTAAACGATATACCCTGTCAGTATTGTTTTCACTCAGCCTTCTGTTGGGAGGTGTTCACAATATTCAGTATTATTATGGGGCCATTCATTATGATTCGATGACAATGAAAGCATACCTGCACAGCATTGGTAAAATTTCCAGTTCCCCTGAAATGGAACGATATCTCGTCCATCCGGATTATGACAAAGCAAAAACCCAAAGACAATGAATCCAAGTAAATTGGTCCGATTTGATTTTCTGAACCAAAAATTTTTCGAACGGCTCTTCTTTATCTTTCTTTTGATCTTTTCGCTTTTCTACGCAAAAGAAAGAATCATCAATTCTGACGCCGGTTTCTACCTATTCAAGCTCATCAATTTCGGGCATTTCAATATTGAACATGGCCGTTACTCAGCCTTTCTTTCACAGATCATTATCCTTGCAGCCATAAAAGCCGGACTCAGTCTCAATGCCCTGGTGTACATATATTCTGCATCCTTTGTCCTGCTGTTCTGGATGATATACCTGCTTATAAAAAACATTTTTAAAAACCAGGCAGCGGCACTCGCTCTGATCATGCTCATCAGTATTGGCATCGCCCACAGCCTGTATCGTCCGGAACCAGAATCCACACAGGGTCTGGTTTATGCGCTGCTGCTTTTTGCCGTTCTATTCCATCCTTTTGAACGTCTGCAACCCGTGGGACGAAATATAGTGAAGGTAACCCTGTCCTTTTTTATAATCCTCCTGTGTTTCTTCGCTCATCCCATAACCATATTCCCCATCCTTTTCATTATCGCATTCTATACCATCGAACGGACAGCGTGGAAAACATACCTTCCCTGGCTTCTTGGTGTTTTTACTATTCTGCTCTGGGGAGCTAAAGTAATTCTTACAAAGGATGCTTCATATGAAGGTGATAAACTTAGCGGACTGGATATTCTGAACCGGAATATACCGCATTTTTTCAGTCTGTATTCTACACAATATATCCTCCGGCGTATTTACAAACTTTATCTCCTCTCGTCAATTATATATATTTTTCTGAATATATTTTATCTGCGAAGAAGGGAGTATCTGAAATGCATCCTGCTGAATGTGTTCGTCCTTGGATTTGTCTTTGTGCATAATCTGATATATTACAACGGCGGCTCTGATATTGAAATGGATAAAAACCTGATGACCGCTAATTTTTTTCTCTTCCTGCCTTTCGCATTCGATATTTTTTACAGGAGAGAACTCAATACCCGGCAAAGAGGAATGATCATGACCGTCTTCCTTATCTTTTCAATGGTCATGATACTTCACCCCTCGAAAATCTACACCAACAGGACTAAATATTACAAATCGATGAACGAGAGACTTCAGACGCTGGATGGTTCAAAATTTTATACGGAAGCGGATCATATCTCAAAAGACTCCGTCCTCTTTCTCTGGGGCGTACCCTTTGAATCCCTCCTGATCAGCAGCCTCGACGGACCCGATCATTCAAAAACCATCTATCCCTTTAGTGAAAACTACCCCCTTCCAACGGATATCACTGATCCTGAGCTCTATATCTGCGTGTTTTTCTGGCCACGCTGGAATGTCCATGAGTTAAACCGGAAGTATTTTCGTTTACCCGCTGAACCTTACCGATATATCGACTACGAAAACGGAAAGCCCAAGAGTGAATGACAGGACCATCCGGTTGTTCCGGCTCCAACGAACGGAAAGATTAAGTATTACCGACAATCCGGCCCGGAGAGGAGTAAAGAGTATTCCCTAAAACTGAAAATAAATAAATGGCTGCAGCTCTGCCGACCATGACTGGTAGATGATAAATACCATGGCAGCGGCGATGCCAACCTTGGCATACATCGGTGTTCTGATAAACCAGTCGCGGTAAGTAGCTTTTGTTCGGGAAGGGAGCCAGTGAACCAGGTAACCCAGGAACATGATAGCAATGACCTTATAGTACGAGAGCAATATATCCGGTACAACTGAAATATTCAGGTGACGGACTATCTGACCCGTGAGTTGCCTGGCATGTAGCATCGAATCGGAACGAAACCATATCCGGGTAAGGGTGATAAAATTAAAGGTGAGGAAGACCTTCCAGAACCGGGCAAGCCAATGTGTACTATGTTCGTAAGGGCTGATACGCTTCCAGTATTTATAAAAGATCAGACCTACACCATTAAGCCCGCCCCAGATCACGAACTGCCAGCTGGCGCCATGCCATAATCCACCGAGAAGCATCGTAAGCATCAGGTTGACATTTGTCCTGAATTTTCCTTTCCTGTTACCTCCGAGGGGAATATACAGGTAATCCCTGAGCCACGAGGAAAGTGACATATGCCAACGTTTCCAGAAATTACCTACACTGTCGGCTTTATACGGTGAATTGAAATTTTTCGGCAGGCGAAAACCGAGCATCAGCGCAATACCGATGGCGATATCTGTATAGCCCGAAAAATCACAATACACCTGCAGGGAATACCCGTAAAGTGCCATCATATTCTCGAATCCCGTATATCCTGTCGGGTTGCTGAATACCCTGTCGATCAGGTTGACGGCCAGGTAGTCGCCGATCAGGACTTTTTTTGCCAGACCATTCAGGATCAGAAAAAGGGCATAGCCGAATTCTTCGACCGTAAGATGATAACGTTTGTAAAGCTGGGGTATAAATTCGGAAGCCCGAACGATGGGCCCTGCCACCAGTTGCGGAAAAAATGAGACATAAAATCCAAAATCGACAAGGCTCTTCACCGGCTCAAGTTTATTCCGGTAGATATCGACGGTATAGGAGATGGTTTGGAAGGTGAAAAAAGAAATTCCCACAGGAAGGCCAATGGCAGCGATATCAAAATGAGAACCGGTAATGCCGTTCGACCAGAATGCCAAAAAATTAAAAACCTGGAAATGGGTATGGAACAGGTTGTTTATCGTGCCGGTGATAAAGTATGAGTACTTGAAATACGAAAGCAGGGCGAGGTTTACAATGACGGAACACACAACAAAAAATTTCTTCCAGCCTGCCTTTTTGCTGTTGTATATCCGAAATCCAAAGAAATAATCGGCAAATGTCGAAAAGATCAGCAGAAGAAAAAAGAGTCCGCTGGTTTTCCAGTAAAAAAACAAGCTTGCCAGAAAAAGAAAGGCATTGCGAAGTGCTTTATGAGGGTAGATAACGGAGTAAACAGCAAGTACGACAGCAAAAAACACCCAGAAATAAATCTGCGTGAAAAGCAGAGGTTTTTCCGGGTTAAAAAGAAATATATCTCGCAGGTCTATCAAATCGGTGTTTATAATCTGGAGTGTTACAGAAAACTATTGATTTGTTGCGATGGTACCGGTGTTGTTTGACAGCCAGCGGTCATATTCGTAGCTAAAGGCATTATAGAACATTTCGGCAACAATCCTTGCGCCACGGGTATTGAAATGAACAAAGTCAGTGACAGCCAGTGAAGGATTGGCAAAGACCCAACTCGGCATTGAGTTTCGGCCGCCCATGGCCTCATACATATCCCAGAAGGCACACCCTGATTCCAGTGCTGCTTTTCGTAGTGCATCCCGGATTGGCTCGAGATTCGGATAGGTCACATATCGCCCGTTCTCCTTCAACGACATATCCGAAGGGCCGATCACAATAACAGGTATCCCGGGAAGCATACGGCCTATCAGGGCGAGCTCTCGCTTGAACAGACGTTCATAATAGTCATAATCTTTTGTCAGATAGGGAATTACATTACCTCCAAACTGGAGGATGATCATCCCGACATTCAGGTCACGATACATCCTTTTAAGGAGAACTGTGTCAACTTTTGAAAAGACGAGTCCGGAGCTGCCACGCAAAGGGATATTGTCGACGGCCACTCCCCACGAATTATCGATGGTAATGCCATAAATTTCAGGACTCATCCGACCCGAAAATTCCAGACGGAAATTTTCAGGTGTATAACCAGTGTTCCACGTATATCGGTTGTACATTTTTTGAGGGATGATGGTGATGGAATCGAGCAATGCATCATCTGCAAATACTTTTAAATGTGCCCCCGATGATTTTCCTCCCAGGTAAAGTGAAAAACGGTTGAATGTCCGGTCCGACCTGTAGCCAATGGGTGATGGTGAAAAATTCAGGAGCGCTTCCCGGTTTTGTAAACTGTCCTCTATTCTGTATTTTGAAAATGAAAACAGGGCGCCGTACCGTCTATGACCGAGGCTGCTGTCCTGGTTCACAAAACCCGTAAACCGATCCCAGTTACCTGCAAAAGCTTGTTTGATCGACATTTTACCATTGTACAGCGGCACAACAGGGATCATTCCGCAGCCTGAACCACCAAATCTGACCTGTAATTTATGTCTGATATAGCTTGTCATCCTGTCGGCTTCGATCTGCGAATCGCCATAATGCAACACCCTCACCAGTTTGCGAGTTTTACTTATCCCCTTGATCTGCTGGAAGAAAGGATAGAAAACTACCGGATTATTCTCCGGTAGTTCAATAAGGTGGGTAATTTTTTTAAGGCTGTCGGCACATGCTCTTATCGTATCCACATGGACCAAGGTATCGGGTCGGATGTCCATGCTCACTTCCATCATCTCGTTGCCGGGCAGGACCTCTCTGTCAATACCGCTATTCATAAGAATACCGGAAATATCGGCATACTGTAGGGTATCCGTATCCAAAAAATCAGCTGGTTTGAAAAAGTGAAGTGAGATATCGCTGCCTATTTTGAGCCCCTTATCGGGGATAATGACAGCCATGATCAAAAGTACCAGGAACACACTGATCAGGAATGACAAAATCTGGTAAGGTTTCATGGCCCTGAAATTAATGTGCAGGAATCAGATCTTCTTTTTGATCTTTAAAACCTGTCCGGGTTTTATCGGGTCCCCGTATTTGATCTGGTTCGTTTTAGCAATTTCAAGGTCTGAAACGCCAGGGAATTTCCTTGCTATTTCCCAGAGAGTATCACCTGAACGTACGGTGTAATACAAAAATTCATCACCTACAGATGCTTCCTGATCCATCGGTACAGCGGAAGCTGCAGTGCTTGCAACCGGCTGTCCGACCATTTGCTGTTTTTCTGCAAAACTTGCTGTATTCACATTCTTATATTTGTCAGCCCTGCTATTTGGAACATATACAACAAGCTTCTGACCTGTCCGGATCACATTAGACCTGATATTGTTCCAAAACCTGAGATCGGAGATCCTCACATTGTACCACATGCTGATAAATCCCAGGTTATCGCCGGGTTTTACCGTATAGATCATCTTTGTGTATTTGTTGGACGGCAGCTCCGGTACCTGGTAGTTTCGTGAAGTGGGATTCACGATCATATTGTTCTGGTTGAATAAGATGCTGTCTTTATACGCAAAGATTGAATCCTGAAGTTCGATAAACCGCATCGCATGAACCTGAGGGATCCGTAACACATATTCCTTACTGTCGCCTGGTATGATATCATACTTATACTGCGGATTAAGATCCCTGAGCTGGTTGATGGGGATGCCAAGAACTTCCGAAACCTGTAGCAAATGAAGTTTATCATGGATAAGAAGGGTGTCGGAGTTGAGCTCAAATTCCACAGGCACCGGTGCAAGATTATGTTTATCGTAATAGTTCATAATGTAAGATGCGGCGATAAATGCAGGCACGTAACCACGGGTCTCCCTTGGCAGGTAATAGTAAATATCCCAGTAATTCCGTTTTCCGCCCGATCGGCGGATCGCCTTATTAACGTTTCCAGGACCGCAGTTGTAGGCAGCGATAACCAGGTTCCAGTCTTTGTAGATATCGTACAAATCCTGCAAAAACTCAGCTGCAGCGATGGTCGCCTTATAGGGGTCTTTACGTTCATCGACCAGCGAGTTAATGGTAAGGCCGTAACGCCGACCGGTAGAGTACATGAACTGCCATATCCCTGTAGCTCCGGCTTTTGAAACCGCACGAGGATTTAAGGCTGATTCAATCACGGCCATATATTCCAACTCATAGGGAAGATTATAGCGATCAAACACTTCTTCGAACAGGGGGAAATAGTATTGTGATAGGGTCAGCATAACTGAAACTCTCTCTCTCCTCTGTTTTGAATATAGATCGATGAAATTCTTAACTATCCTGTTATAGGACAGATTCACCACGTTTGGTATCCGGGTGAGTCTGTCGATATACACCGAATCGGGGTAATCGGGAACAAGTGAATCGTCCCCGACCAGGTACATACTGTCGGCATCATCGAACTGGATGATTTGCTGAACATAGTACAGATTAAGGAGGCTATCGAGGTTGTCTTCGAAACCCGAAAATAATTCTGTGCTGGGCATTGACAATGTATCTGATTCATTCACCTGCGCCTGGACCACCGATGCTAAGCATCCTGCGGTCATTATTGTAAGTATAATTCTTCCCTTCATAAAATCAACATTTTTGTCTCTCGCAAATAAATACAAAACTAAAATGATAAACAAGCCCTGATGCCAAAAGAGTTTGAAGGCATCACCGGAGAGGTAATCGGAGCCGGTTCGATCCTTAGAGTTATATCCTCACCCACGTCCCAGTCAAAAAGGTACGCATCGACCGTGGCATCTATGATCTGGAGAATATACAAGCCTCCGGTAAGGATGATACTGAGGTCACGATATCGCTTATATATATCCTTTCCATTTTGCAATTGATCCGGTGTAAGGTCGTAATGAAAATATTTAAGTTGATACGGTATACTATCATTAGCATGTATAAGTCCTTGTTTCAGATCATTATAATAACGGTTATTCGTATTGATAAAATAGATCAGAGTGCCAAAACCGGCATATATAATGGGAACCTTCCAGTATTTCTTATTGTAGATCTGTCCAAGCCCGGGTAAGAGAGCGGAGTAGAGTGCAGCTTTATGCGGGCTATGGGCTGAAGTATCCTCAATCGTAGCGGATTTTCCTGGGTCTAAAGCCAGAGTATCACCCTCTCCGCCGGTTCGCTGACCGTAAACAGTATCGGGACAAAGTAAGTGAAGAGACAGGATAGACAAGAAAAAAAGCCATAATCCTGCCTTTCTTAATGTGTATTTTTCAAGCATTAAGCTTATCGAGAATTGCGATGATCCTTTCAAGATCTTCATCTGATTTGAAAGGAATAACGATTTTCCCGGCGCCCTTATTGTTCCTCTTGAAATCAATATCAGTACCGAAGTGTTTTGTAAGGGCATGGCGTAAATCTTCATATTCGCTACTCTGCACACCTGGCGTAGTTCCAGTATCTTCCTCTGCAACTTCCTTCTTCTGTAATCGCCTGACAAGTTCTTCGACCTTCCTGACAGAAAGATCGTGCGCTACGATCTGTTCGTAAACAGCGAGTATCTTGTCTGCCTGTTCAACATTCACCAATGCACGAGCATGTCCCATAGTGATTTTTCTTTCACGGATACCAAGCTGAATCTCTGCAGGCAGTTTCAGCAGACGAAGATAATTAGCGACAGTTGATCTCTTCTTCCCAACTCTGTCACTGAGATTTTCCTGTGTAAGGCTACATTCTTCTATGAGTCGTTGATAGCTTATTGCCACTTCGATAGCATCCAGATCTTCGCGCTGGATATTTTCAACGAGGGCCATCTCCAGCATGTTCTGATCCTCGGCCATTCTGACATAAGCCGGAACGGTTTTAAGCCCGATCTTGCGGGCAGCACGGTAACGTCGCTCACCTGTGATAAGCTGGTACTTTCCGTCATCAAGCATCCTGACGGTAACAGGCTGAATGATACCGACCTCCTTGATCGAATCCGCCAGTTCATTAAGCGATTCTTCATCAAATTTTGATCGGGGTTGCCATGGGTTGGCTTCGATATCCCTGACAGAAATTTCGTTGACAGCTGATGCAGGTACCTGGTTCTCTATTCCGGCATCTTCGATCAGAGCGCCTAGCCCCCTGCCAAGTACGTTTTTTTTCGCCATAATGCTATTCTATAATTTTTTCCTTGTTCTTTAATCTCGTCTGATCATTGTTCTGCAACAGCTCCCTGGCCAGGTTCAGATAGTTGACCGAACCTTTGGATTCGGCATCGTACGTCACCACAGGTTTACCGAAACTCGGAGCCTCACTCAGCTTAATGTTCCGCTGAATGATCGTCTCAAACACCATCTCCTGGAAGTGCCGCCTAACCTCTTCCACTACCTGATTGGATAAACGCAGACGCGCATCGTACATGGTAAGCAGAAAACCTTCGATCGCTAATGCAGGATTCAACCTGCTTTGAATGATCTTAATCGTATTCAACAGTTTACCCAGTCCCTCCAGGGCAAAATATTCACATTGCACCGGGATAATCACGGAATCAGCTGCCGTCAGGGCATTCACGGTGATCAGCCCGAGCGATGGTGAACAGTCAATCAGTATATAGTCGTAGTCATCCCTTACCTTCTCAACAACCTTTTTCAACATATATTCCCTTTCGGGCATGTTGAGCATCTCAATCTCAGCTCCAACAAGATCAATATGCGAAGGAATAAGGTCAAGATTTTCCAGCTCGCTGTTCAGAATAATACGTGACGGATCGACATCATCAATCAGACACTCATAAATGCTCGTCTTGACTTTTTTCAAGTCAAAGCCTGTTCCCGATGTGGCATTGGCTTGTGGATCAGCATCTACGATTAACGTCTTCTTCTCAAGAACTGCAAGGCTTGCACCCAAATTTATCGCCGTGGTTGTTTTCCCAACTCCGCCCTTTTGATTAGCTAGTGATATGACTTTGCCCATGAAACACTCCTTTTAAAAGCAAAATATAGTAAATTTTGTGAGGGATTCAAATTTACTACTTTAAACCCTCAGCCCTTTTTTGTGGCATTCGTTATTGTAAACATTTAAATTTCATTTATTAACAGGTTATTAACAATAACGGGGCGATTGTAAAAATGCCCTAAAGATCAGATGAATACCACAATTTCATTCTAATTTACCGCAGTAGCGTATACGTAAACAGAGTGTCAAAATTAGAATTAAAAACAAACAACGAAGGTTAATTAGCATGAATTTTTTTCTTGGAAAATAAGATTAAATTTACAATCGGTTTAATTAAGCTACTCCTGGAATGCCGTACAAAAAATGGTTGGTCATCGTTAACCCTAATGCGGGTGCAGGAAAATGCGGTCGCGACTGGCCTCTGATCGAGGAGATTTTACGAGACGAAATCGGGAATTTCGAACTTGCACTTACTGTCAGGCGATTCCATGCCATGATCATCGCCCGGAATAAAATCAATGAAGGCTTTAAAAAAATAATCGTCGTTGGTGGTGATGGTACACTGAATGAAGTGATAAACGGCCTCTTTGCCCAGAAACAGTTTAATACCACCGATATTACTCTCGGAATGATACCGGTAGGCACCGGTAACGACTGGTCGCGCATGTTCGGCATACCCTTCGGGTACAACGATGCAGTAAAAACCATCAAAAAAGGGCACACCTTTATCCAGGATGCAGGTCGTGTGGTTTTCACGAAGCAGGACCGGACACAGAGGCGGTATTTCATTAACATTGCGGGCATCGGCTTTGATGCCATCGTCACCAAACGCAGCAATGAACTTAAAGAGAAGGGGAAGAACGGCAAGGTCATGTATTTCATGAATATTTTCGCTAAACTTTTTGGTTACCGCCATTTTCTGGCCACGGTCAATATCGACGGCACAATCTACCACCACGATATCTTCTCAATGAATGTCGGAATATGTAAATATAGTGGCGGTGGTATGATCCAGGTCCCGGACGCCATTGCCGACGACGGAAAGTTCGACCTGACGATCATTAAAAAAATGAGAAAACTGGAAGTAATCCGCAGCCTGCCAAAACTATACAACGGTCAGATTAAAAAACACCCCAAAGTTCAGTTCTTCATCGGTAAAACCATTCAAATCAATTCCCCGAAATCAGTCTACCTCGAAACCGACGGTGAGAGTCTTGGCCATACACCTTTTGAATTTGAAATCATCCCCCGGAGTGTAAGGATTATAACGGGGATGGTTATTCCATAGGAAATTGATCCGTTTATTTCACCGCAACGAATTCCACCTGGTATAATTTGGGCCAGTATTTCCCGGTCACGAAAATCCGTTTGCCCTTTTTGTCGTAGGCAATACCGTTAAAATAATTGATGTTCGGATGCCGGTCCTCCGGCCGCAGAATACCGCTCATGTCGATTTTACCTTCCACCTTACCCGTTTCCGGATCAATAATCACGATCTCATTGGTGGTATAGCGGTTCGCGTATAACTTCCCGTTGATCAGCTCCATCTCATTGATCAGATCTACCTCTCCCTTGTTATCGAATACCTGGATTTTTTTCTCAACACTGAAATATGTTGTATCCATGTAATAGATCACATTTGTGCCGTCGCTCATCAGGATATCGCTGCCATTATTACACAAACCCCAGCCTTCCTTATTCTGATAATAGATTTTCTGAAGGACCTCAAAATTATTGGCATTATATACAAATCCGACCTGTGATTTGTAGGTGATCTGGTAGATCTTATTGTTTAGATAGGTGATGCCCTCACCGAAAATGTCACTTGGAAGATTCCGGAATTTCAAAATTTCTCCGGTATTGAGATCTTCCTTCCGGAGTGACGACTCACCATAATTTCCCGTACCTTCAAACAAATACCCGTCCACATATTCCAGTCCTTGTGTGTAGGCCTTTATATCATGATGGTATTCCCTGATAACACGGTAGGTATAATTCACAGGCACAATATCCGACACAATTTTTACCGGTACTGAAGCTGTGATCGCACTGCTGTCTGACAGAAATGCACGCACCCTCAGATATGTGTTGGCCGGATTCACGTTCCCTGCGGAAATTTCCGAACTTAGACTGTTCATAAGCACGGCTGCCTTACCTGCACCAAGATATACCTGTATCGAATCGATCTGAGTTCCTTCCGGGCTGATGTTAAGTTTCAGTGCAAAGGTTTTACCAGGGATGATGTTTTGCCGGGCTTCGGGAAGTTCAACAGAAATATTTACCCCTGGCTTTTCAGTGTTGGCAGCTTGTTTGACCGGGGAAGATTTTGTTCTGGAATGATCATTGGCGCACGAAGGGAAAACCAACCCCAGGCATAGAAGGGCAGGTAGTATGATTCTGTTTTTCATCAGGAAAAGATTTTTTTTAACCAATTAAATCTTGGCTTTTTGCGCCTGGAAAGATTTTTAAGTTCTTGCTCAATATCCGGCATTTCTTCAGGATTTATCATATGCCAGATCTCTCCCCATCCGGGAAATCCTCCGACATTGCGGTCGTCGATAAACAGGTCGGCCTGGATCTTCCTGCTCATGTTTTCCTCTTGAAAGACCTCCTCAGGATAGCTCCGGTTAACAGCATAAAATTCAACTCCATTCCGGCGGCAGAACTCTACGGCATCGTCCAGCGCTTTTCCGCTCCTGAATGTCCAGAGAATCAGCTGATGCCTCTGTTTCTTCAGAGACCTGAGCGTCTCAAATGCAAAAAGCTTTTCTTTGCCGATGTCAGGATATTTATGCTCAACGATGGTGCCGTCAAAGTCTACTGCTATAATCATCATTTTGCTTATTGGAACAACTAATTTTTATATTTTCGGTAACTGTTGTAAAAACGGATAACTACCACCCTTCGTTTTGGAGATGATATTTATTCCTCACAGCTACCTTCATCTCAGTTACCAAAATATGCCGGCAAACGTAAGGAGCCAGCTATCAGTCATATGATGCGGCAATATACAACAAATATGCAAGCCCGAAAACGACTTCACCGGGATGCCGGTCATTTCCCGGTCCTGCAAATTTAAAAAAAGGATGCAGTGACTCAAAGCCCCCATGTATTTTCTGATATCTCTTCCTGCCGGTATTGTTCAGGAGAAGGGAGCTGGGTTTATGAAAACCCCTCAATCCCCTTACAGGAGATTCAGGGGTAATCGAAGTACGATGCGCTCAGGTAATCCGAAATAGCTGTTTTCCTGAAAAGTAATACACGTTAATCTCCCGGCAGGTATGGTTATCCGGTTCCGGAAGAATTTAGTGAAAGAGGCCTTCAACAGAGAGATAGCGTTCACCGGTATCATAACAGAATGTAAGTATTCTGCAACGTGGTCCCACTTCTGCAATTTTTTTTGCCACTGCCGCCAGTGATGCGCCTGTTGAAATACCTACAAACAGCCCCTCTTCTCTTGTTGCTCGCACAGCATAACTGAATGCCTCATCCTTTGAAACCTGGATAGCTCCATCCAGGTACTGCCGGTGCAAATTTTCAGGAATGAATCCGGGGCCAATGCCCTGCAAGGGATGAGGTCCGGGTTCGCCACCACTTATGACCGGTGATTGTTCCGGTTCTACAGCAAACACCTTTATTGCCGGAAAATTTTCTTTCAATACTTGTGCGACACCTGTGATGTGACCTCCAGTTCCCACACCGGAAATGAGATAATCAAAACCCTCGGGGAAGTCCTGCACTATCTCTATAGCTGTCTTTTCAGCATGGATCTTCGGGTTGGCAGGATTTTCGAATTGCGACGGTATCCATGCACCGGCGATTTCACTTTTCAACTCTTCAGCACGCTGAATTGCTCCTTTCATTCCCTTCTCACGCGGTGTGAGCTCAAGTTCCGCTCCGTAAGCCGCCATGATGCTTCGGCGTTCCATCGACATGGATTCGGGCATAACGATGATCAGCCTGTAACGTTTGACAGCGGCTACCATAGCCAGACCAATGCCGGTATTACCGCTCGTTGGTTCAATTATGACAGATCCTTTTTTCAGTACACCTTTCCTTTCCGCATCCTCTACCATGCTCAGTGCAATCCTGTCTTTGATGCTTCCCGCCGGGTTTGTTTTTTCGAGTTTTACCCACACTTCACTCTCCTTTGGATAGAGCTTGTTAATTCTTAAATGAGGTGTATTTCCAATGGTTTCAAGTATTGTATACGCTTTCATAATGAAGGTTTTATCTCATATGACAAAATTTATCGGCTCTTTATAGTTTTTACTGTCACGTATGATGGTCTTGTGTTGGCGGTATACCACCGAATAGGGAACCACACTCTCTGTAAGCCATACATTTCCGCCAACCACCGTGTCATGTCCGACTACGGTTTCACCTCCGAGGATGGTGCTGCCGGCATAAATGATGACATTATCTTCAATGGTAGGATGGCGTTTCGTATCCTGCATCATTTTTTCAACATACAATGCTCCCAGAGTCACACCCTGATAAATCTTAACACATTTTCCTACCTCTGCAGTTTCCCCGATGACAATTCCTGTACCGTGATCGATGAAAAACTTTTCACCGATTTTGGCTCCCGGGTGGATATCAATACCCGTTTCACCGTGAACGTACTCACTTATAACCCTCGGAAGGACCGGTACTGAAAGTTTGTAAAGGATATTGGCGATCCGGTGAACAATGAGAGCATTAAATCCAGGGTAACACAAAATGATCTCTTCCACACAGCTTGCGGCCGGATCTGATTTAAGAAACACCTCGGCATCATCGAGGAGTTTTTTGTAAACAACTGGTAACTGATCGAAGAAATCTGTTACCAGTTCTGCCGGTTTCTTCGAAAGTTCCTTTTCAAGCGGAAGCAGAAGTTCTTTCAGCCTGAGTTTCATCCTATCCAGTTTGATTTCAATCTCACGTTTACTTATATTCCTGTTCCCCTTTATGGGGAAGAGAAGAAAAATAAGATCCTCAATAAATTTGTGTGATTCTAGCATCGAAGGCACATCAGCACAATAGCCTTTGTTAATGCTATCGAGATATTCAGCAAATGATTCTTTCATTGTAGTATATTTTATTTCAGTATGTTAGGGGATCCATTTTCAGATGAATCTCCAGGAAATGCGATCCGGGGATACCGAATCATGAGTTCCATATTTTGTTTCGGACTCATATTCCCGGGATAACCAGGGAATGTCATTCATTTTCCGCACGGAATCAGTTGTGCAAATCTGGCAGAGCTAAAAGGACTACGCCGGGCAGGGATGTTGAGATATGCGGATCATCTTTTATCCTTAAAATATTGGTGAATGTTTTTTTGTAAATCAAATTATAATCAAATTTGTTCACAAAATATTGATAAGAATGAAAAAACACCTTCCCAACATGGTTACCCTGTTAAATCTCACCGCCGGTTCAGCCGGGGTGATTTTTCTTTTTTCAGGGCATATTGCCACTGCATCGGTCATGATATTTCTGGCAGCAGTATTCGATTTTTTTGATGGCTTTCTGGCCCGTTTGTTGGGTGTACATTCAGAGATCGGAAAATCGCTCGACAGCCTGGCCGATATGGTCAGTTTTGGACTGTTGCCCGGACTCATTGTATTCAGTATGCAGCGAGCCCTGAATATCACGGGGACATGTCCTGAACAGCTATATGCACTCACAGGACTTATGATCCCGCTGCTTTCTGCGCTGCGCCTGGCTAAATTTAATAACGATGAGGAACAAAAATATGTTTTCAGGGGCCTTCCCACACCTGCCAACGCGCTTTTCTTTGCCGCTATGGGGATAACCTATTCACACGGTGGGATGACACTTATTCCGATCACCCATCTCTCACTCCTCGTACTTACCATTCTTCTCTCACTCCTCATGGTCAGCCGCCTCAGTATGTTTGCCTTCAAGTTTAAAGATTATTCCCTGAAAAATAATTCACTAAGGTATACTTTTCTCCTTGGTTCTGGTATATTGATCATTGTTTTCAAGATGGAAGGAATTGCCCTTTCTGTAATCCTCTATATCCTGCTCTCCATTTTCGAGACCATCAAAAATAGAAAGAACGGAGCCGTGCTATAGCAGAAGAAACATTTCCGACCTTCCCTGTGTGCAAAGCCCATTGATTATACTTTTTAGTGAGGAAATAGTATCCTACACCTCAGGATTGATCTTCCTTCCATCGCTTTTCGAATTTTTTTCGGGCCATCTGGATCAGCCAGTATGAGATGAGAATGAGCACAGGCCATGATAAATAAAATAGTATTGAACCGGTATACATAATTTTGTTCTTTCAGTTAGTACTTAATCTTAATAAGCATGTGAATCCCCTTCGATCTCAGCCTGGTCAATGCGCTTTTTATTGAGTGAACGCCATGCATAAAAGATATATGCGAGAACGAACGGGACCATAAGCGACACATAGCTCATAGCTGTGAGTGTATACTGACTTGAGGAACTGTTCTGTATATGCAGTGAACTCTGGAGATCGGTCACCGACGGATAAAAGCAGGTCTGATTGAAACCTGCGATCAGAAAAACCGCAAACACTGTAAGAACCGTGCCAGTTCCGGAATATGCAATGGCATTCCGGAAGTTCCCCAACAGAGATTTGATGATGGCATACAAAACGAGTACCACGCCACCCGCGAGAATAACCGCAACAAGGGGCATTGCAAGAATGTTGTGAAGGTATTTGAATGGTTCCATGGATACAAACAAAGTATCTGGATCGTAGGCAAAGCCATCGCTTATCAGCAACGTAATGAACCAGTACAGGAAGGCCAAAAGAAATATCCCCGAGTTGACCCAGAGCTGGCTATGGGCACGTTTTTCAATGGCTTCATTATCAATATTTTTGAAGAAATAATGAATGGCAAGAACTCTGGCCAGGGCGAAAATTGCGATTCCCAGCGACACATTCCTGAAATTCGTCACTGCCTCAAGACCATGCCATGGATTCGCCCATGATGAATTATTCATGTCGTTTACTGTGAAATGTGAGCCGGTAAAGAAGGTTCCGACGGCCGTACCGATCAGCAGTGTGGCAGCAAAACCGTTGATCATCAGAAATACCTCATAGGTCTTTTTACCGAGAAAATTATCTGGTTTGGATCGGAATTCATAGGCAATGGCCTGAATAATAAAACAAAATAGAATGGCCATCCAAACCCAGTATGCCCCGCCGAAACTCGTTGAATAGAACAACGGGAAGGAGGCGAAGAAGGCGCCGCCGAAGGTGACCAGGGTAGTAAAGGTAAATTCCCATTTACGCCCGAGTGCATTGACGAGCATACTTTTCTCTATATCACTCTTCCCAAGTATATAGATAAGAGTCTGTCCGCCCTGAACGAACATTAGAAATACCAGCAGGCTGGCGAGCAATGATATGATAATCCACCAGTATTGCTGTAGCACGAGATATGATATATTTTCAAACATATTAAAGTCCTCCTTCTTCTTTAGGTCCGATTTTAATCTGCCGGGTCATGATCCTGACCTCGGCAATGGCCAGTGCGGTAAAAACGGCAGCAAACAGCCAGAAAGTAATTTGAACGGCGCTCGTATCTATATTTGACACGGCTGCCATCGTTGGCATAAGATCCTGGATCACCCAGGGCTGACGACCGATTTCGGCCACAATCCAGCCGGCCTGGCTGGCAATGTATGGCAGAGGAAGGGTGATCAGAGCCAACTTCAGGAACCATCGCCTGCGATCGAGCGTGTTCTTGTAAAGAAAGATAAGGGCAAGTAAAAAGAAAATGACAAAATAAAAGCCCAGGATAACCATAATATGAAAACTGTAAAAGGTAAGCGGGACGTTCGGGATCAGCGACATCTCATCATCAAGGTAGCCATAACCGAAATTACTGAAATAATCATCTTTGTAATCCTGGTTATAAAACTTTGCCTTCAAGGTTTCATAGGTGGTGATGTCGCTCCTCTTTTTCGCCTCTTTTAAGGCTCTCAGATCTTCAATGACGATACGTCCTTTCCGGATCTTTTCCCTGGCTGAAACAATGCCCTGCTCGGGGTTGCCGTTGATGAGGTCGACGACACCGGGTACAAAAGCATTCCAGTTTCCGTAGGCCATATAGGAAAGAAGGTTCGGGAACTCAATACGGATGGCAAAATCCTTGATATTCTCATTCTCGGGGTCACTGCTCGAGGTCGACATAAGCCCCAGTGCAACTAATCCGGCCCCCTCCTGTCCATGGTAAAGACCTTCAAGAGAAGCGAACTTCATCGGCTGGGAATGGACGATCTCGCGAGTTGAACTGTCGCCGGTAAATACAAGATAAACCGATGCCAGGATGCCGAAAACTGCCCCGACCAACATACTTCGTTTTGCAAACAGAAGCTCTCTCTTCTTTAGGATAAACCAGGCCGATATGCCGATCACAAAGATCGCGGCGAGAACAAAGCCGGAGGAAATGGTATGAAGAAATTTATTAACGGCGGTAGGTGAGAACAGTACCTGCCAGAAGTCGGCCATCTCATTCCTAGCTGTTTCCGGGTTAAACTGCATGCCGAGCGGCGACTGCATCCAGGCGTTGGCAACCAGGATCCATAAGGCCGAAAGGTTTGCCCCAAGGGCGACCAGCCATGTCGACAGCAGATGAAAGCGTTTACTTACCTTGTTCCACCCAAAGAACATGATCGCAATGAATGTGGATTCCATGAAAAAAGCCATAATACCTTCCACGGCAAGCGGTGCTCCAAAAATGTCGCCCACAAACCACGAATACTGCGACCAGTTGGTCCCGAATTCAAATTCCAGGATAATCCCCGTGGAAACACCGATGGCGAAGTTTATCCCGAACAGTGTCATCCAGAATTGCGTGACTTTTTTCCAGGCCGGATCACCGGACCTGACATAAATGGTCTCCATGAAAGCAATAATAAATGACAGGCCCAGGGTCAGCGGCACAAAAAGCCAATGATAGATAGCTGTCAGTGCAAATTGCCCTCTCGACCAGTTAACAAGGGAAAGATCGATATTTTCAAGCATAGTTTACAGTTTATTTTGTTAGTTGTTCGAGAACATAATCACTACGCTGTTCATCCGTATCAAAATTCTTTTGCAGGAGGTCGGGAAAGAAAAGTAATTTCAGGATGGCGTAAAGAATGAATAGTTTTATAAGTATGACAATCCAGACCTGCCTGCCCCATTTCGACATGTTTTTAAAACCGTCGCGGTAAAATCTGAATACCCTGGATAACAAGTCTGATATCATCCCCATTAATACCCCTTTTATTGATCAAATATATGAAACGTTTGTGAAATACGAACTGCACTGTTTATTGAATGACATCACTGTAAGCCAGCCATGTAAAAAAGCAGATTAAAATCAGCTATTCTGTTGTGATGTGAATTTGTGAACAATTTACTGGTTAAACTGGTTCATCTCATAGTTTTCTTCAAAAAAGAAGGTAATCATCGCCAGTCCTTTATCAACGTATTTTCGTATTATTTAAAATAAATCTAAAAAACACATGGGTCACTGAAGCTAATTGTTTCAAATGATTCGATTAAAAAATTATCATATATTTATACTTTGAAAATGGAGACATCAAACATGAGATCATTTATCTTCCCGGCTTTCTTCCTCTTCGCGCTTTCATTTACTCCCGTTCACTCACAGACACCTGTTTCCTCTCAAAATCTCAATGTCGGATTTGAAGAAAAACAAGGCAGTTATGTAGCGCTGGATACAAAATTGATCAATGAGAATAAAGATACCGTGCTTCTCGGCGATCTCATCGACAAACCCACCATTTTGTCGTTGGTATACTACCGCTGCCCTGGAACCTGCAGCCCGCTGATGTGGGGTATTTCCAAATCCATCGACCAGGTCGGTCTCGAATTTGGAAGGGATTACCAGGTCCTTACTGTAAGCTTCGATCCAACCGAAAATATCGAATTGGGCATTCAGAAAAAAGGAAATTACCTGAAGAACATGACAAACAAGGCCGCGGAAAAAGACTGGCTTTTTTTTGTGAGTGACAGTGCTAACATCGCCAAATTAACCAACTCTGTGGGTTTTCATTATAAGTGGATCGCTGGGCAGTACACCCACCCAACGGGCCTTATTGCCCTTGCACCTGGCGGGAAGATAACCAGGTATCTGAGGGGGATTGAATTCCTGCCGTTTGACATCAAAATTACTATGGTTGAAGCCGCCGACGGCAAAATAGGTCCGTCCATCAACAGACTTCTTGCCTTCTGCTATTCATACGACACAAAAGGAAATCAATTCGTTTTTAATATTACCAAAGTAGCAGGGATACTGATCACGTTCATTTCACTGGTCATATTCCTTGTCCTTGTATTTGTGAGAAGAAAAACCAAACTTGCCTGAAATGAGCTCTACATCCGTGAGTATTCCCGAACCCAGTTACCTCGAGGTTAAAAGCAAGCGAAAAGGAATTTTTGCATGGATCCTCTCCACTGATCATAAGAGGATCGGACTGCTTTATATGTTTACCATCATGACGTTTTTCATTATTGGCGCATCCCTGGGTCTGTCAATGAAATTTGAACTGATCGCCCCGGGGAAAACCATAATGAACGCCCAGACTTATAATGCGTTTTTTACTCTCCACGGTGTCATCATGATTTTTGTCATCGTCATTCCGGGGATACCTGCGGTATTTGGAAATTTTTTCCTTCCGCTGTTAATCGGGGCGAAAGATGTTGCCTTTCCCAGACTAAACCTTTTCTCCTGGTATATATACATCACCGGCATTTGTCTCGTCCTCTTTTCACTTTTCGCCGGCGGTGGCGCTCCCGATACCGGTTGGACGTTTTATGCCCCGTATAGCTTTAAGACATCAACCAATATGCTTCCTGCAGTGATGGGGGCCTTTGTACTGGGTTTCTCCTCAATTCTTACCGGATTGAACTTCCTGGTTACTATACACAGGATGCGGGCGCCGGGTATGACCTGGCTTAAGATGCCCCTTTTCCCCTGGACGATCTATGGCACAGCATGGATACAACTCCTTGCCACACCCATTATTGGTATTACCTTGTTGATGATTGTTGCGGAACGCACTCTCCATATCGGATTTTTCGATCCTACACTGGGCGGTGATCCCATCTTATATCAGCACCTGTTCTGGATATACAGCCACCCGGCAGTATATATTATGATCCTGCCAGCCATGGGAGTGATCTCAGAAATTATTCCGACATTTTCACAAAAGACCATCTTCGGATACAAGTTCATCATTGGTTCCACCCTCGCCATAGCCTTTGTGGGTTATTTCGTTTGGGGACATCATATGTTCGTATCAGGAATGAGCAATGTTGCGCTATTCACGTTCTCATTCCTTACATTCCTTGTTGCTATTCCAAGTGCCATCAAAGTCTTTAACTGGATTGCGACGATGCATAAAGGCTCCATACTCCTGGACACACCATTCTACTGGGCGGTTTCATTCATCTTCGTATTTATGATCGGCGGCCTCTCAGGCCTGGTGCTGGGTTCCCTTGCCACAAACGTACATCTTCATGATACACAATTTGTTCTGGCACATTTCCACTTTATCGTCTTCGGAGGTACCGGATTTTCATTTTTTGCAGCGCTTCATTACTGGTACCCAAAGATGTTCGGAAGAATGTACGACCATAAATGGGCAAATACAGGTTGGCTTATCTTCTTTATCGGCTTCCTGACCCTATATACACCCATGTTCTACCTTGGGATGATGGGGATGCCCAGGAGGTATTACGACTATGATGAGATGTTCCATGGCGGAAATATCATTTCTACCATGGGGTCATGGGTTATGATCGCAGGTCTGATCATCATCCTGATCAACCTGTTCAGGGGAGCACGGTCGGGGCCTAAAGCCGAAATGAACCCATGGAACGGAAAAACCCTTGAATGGACTGTACCTTCACCTCCGCCTGTTGAAAATTTTGCTGAAATTCCGGTCATCACGAATGGCCCCTATGACTACGACTAACGTATTAATTAAACACTATGGAAGAACACAGAGATGATCTTGCATCAAAAACCGGGATGTGGCTGTTCCTTTTCACAGAAATGCTGCTCTTCGCAGGATTATTCGTGGTGTATTCTGTTTACCGTTATAAACATCCTGAAGCCTTCCACCTTGCAGCGGAAGAGCTGAATGTATTTATCGGGACGTTGAACACCATTATCCTTCTCACAAGCAGTATGACCATTGCCATGTCGATCACGGCCATGCAAAAGGGATCTAAAAAACTTTCTCTCATCCTCCTCTCGATAACCGTGCTTCTTGGCATCGCCTTCCTGGTAAACAAATATTTCGAATGGGGTACAAAGATCCATCATCATATCTACCCGGGCTCTGAGATCATGGCCACCTGGGGACAAGGTGATATCCTGTTCTTCGGACTTTATTTCTTTATGACCGGTTTGCATGCACTGCACATTATCATCGGCCTTACTTTTATTGGCTTCATCATGGTATTTATATGGAAGGACAAGATAAATCCCGACAGCTATGTACTACTTGAAAACAGCGGACTGTACTGGCACCTGGTCGATCTTATCTGGATCTTCCTGTTTCCTTTGTTTTATCTTGTAACCTGAAAATCTGGCGATATGTCTGAAGAAAAAACCCATGTCATTCCATACAGGACGCTGGTCATCGTACTTGTCACACTGGTTATCCTCACGTTGACATCCGTCGGCGTGACCCGTATTCAGCTCGGAACCCTGACTGTGACTGCAGCTCTGATAATCGCTGTAATCAAATCAAGCCTGGTACTAACCATTTTTATGCATCTCAGATTTGAAAAGCGATTATTTGCTTACCTTGTCATTGGCGTTGTACTGCTGATCGGAATTGTAATTTATACGACCTTAATCGATTATATATACAGGTAAGAGATATGTATTCAACCACAGGACTTGACGCATCAAATTTTTCGGCAAAGGTCAACATGACCTTCATCATCATTCTGGGCATTTGTTTCATATTCCTGATCGGCCTGACTGCAATCATGATATACTTCATCATCAGGTATAACCGGAAAAGGAACCCCAAAGCCGCACAAATTCATGGCAGCACGGCCCTTGAGGTGACATGGACGGTAATCCCTACCATTCTGGCCTTGCTGATGTTTTATTTCGGCTGGGCCGGATGGAGACCCATGAAAAAGCCACCAGCCGAAGCAAGAAAAGTCATTGCCAGTGCAAGGATGTGGAATTTTACCTTTATCTATGAAAACGGGAAAATTTCCGATAAGCTATATGTACCCATCAACGAACCGGTAACCCTGAACCTTCAATCGGTCGATGTGATACATAGCTTTTATATCCCCGCTTTCCGACTTAAGGAAGATATGGTTCCCGGCCGGCAGAAGGTGATGTGGTTCATCCCCCAGATGGAGGGGTCATTCCATATTTTCTGTGCCGAGTATTGCGGATTACAACATTCATATATGTCGTCGAGCGTGGAAGTGCTTCCTGCCGACGAGTTTAAAAAATGGTATTCCGATACCACAGCTGTTGCAGCCACAGGTGGAACAGAGGAAGCAGGCAGCCCGGGTCTTGCCATCCTTAAAAAGAACGGATGTGTTGCATGCCACTCCTCCGACGGATCAAAACTCGTCGGGCCATCCTACCTGGGTATCTGGGGAGAGGAGCAGCAGGTGACGGAAAACGGACAGGAAAAGACGGTTAAGATAGACTCCGCTTATATTAGACAATCCATCTTTGATCCCAACTCACAGATAGTAAAAGGATATCAGAAGGGTCTGATGCAACCATATCAGGGCGTCGTTTCGAATGATGATATCAGCAAGATCATTGAATACCTTAAAACATTGAAGGAATAGGAGGCGGAAGTCAATAATTAATAAGCGCTCCTGATTCCCGGCAGCTATCCCCGGATTTTCCGACAGAACAATGCGACCAGGAAATGTCTTATTCCATGCCGGGAGCCCATTATTCATCGACCCGGCGAGCAATTCATTCACACCCAAACCCTGCCTTTCACCTTCAACCTGAACATACCATGATTAAAAAACGTATATCCGAACAGACGGAACATGTGCTGGAACTTTTCTATATACTCGCGGGATTGACGCTACTGTCTGTTGTATTTCACATCCTCTTTTATCGGTTGATGCACTACCCCGGTGTAAGTGATCCAATGAAAACTGCCAGCCTGACGGTGAGCCTTCAAATGATTCTCTTCATATTACGTTCACTTACCGTCGTTTTCCTGGCCTTTTATTTTCTCAGGTGGTTCTATATCACGTATAGTTACCTGCGGTCAAGGGAAGAATTATACCACCTGTCATATAATCCCTCATCCACTATCTGGTCATGGTTCATTCCGGTACTCAACCTCTTTGTACCCTTCCTGATCATGCGCGAAATCGACGAATCACTGGAGTCAATTACATCACACCAAAAAAGCAAATCTGATTCAAAGCTGGTAGTATGGTGGTGGCTCTTTTTCATACTTTCAGGTTTCACGCATTTTTTCAGTAATTCACCATTTTCAGGGCTCCTGACAGTAAATTCAGTGCCAGTCCCGGGCAGGTTCTGGAAAAACCTGATCGTCCTGATCATTAGACTAATGGCTATCACCATCGCAGTACTTTTCTTCAGAAGGTTGAAACGTCGAACTCATTTGCTCAACGCCATATAGAAGAATTGTCCGATCCCGACAGTAAAAATGAAATCACCGTAAAGCGTATGTTCCACAAAAACGGTCAACAATGACCGGCTCTTACTGTATGTAACCGAAAAAAGAAATCCTCCGATAAAAGTTAGCGCCAATGCAAGCCAGTTCCGGAATATGATGTGTGAAAATGAAAACAAGAAGGCGTTGGTGAGAAAATAAATATTTTCGTTTTTAAAAAGATCCCTGTACCGGTTGAAAAACCAGGTACGGTAGATAAGTTCCTGCGGAAATGCTGACCATATGGGGTAAAAGACTATGATCATAAGCCATAGCGAAGCGTTGGTTTTCGGCAGGATGAAAAACTGTGCTCGTGCAAAAATCCATACCAGAACTGAAGTGACAATAGCGAAGAAAATAAAGCGAAGAAGGATGGGACGCCAGGACCTGTAGCCGTTAAATCCCAGCTCCTTACGTTTGAACTGTCTGTTGCGTAGAAGAATAACCACGAAAAGAAAAAAAACGACAAGTAGCGGAATGGATTTATGAAAGGGGATAAGATTGAAAAAATACAACAGGGGGAGGCCAATATAGATTAAAACAAGTTCCGGTATTTTAAATGCCGGACGATTATAAAATTTGATCATTTTATGGTGTAATTATTCGGGGGATAGTGTACCAGACTTCACGCTCAGATATTGTGACAATTCACTTTTCCGCACCGAATTTCAACCGTTCGATATCCGCGAAACCTGTGATTTATAAACATAATGAAAGATAACAAAGTTTACTTTTAATTTCATTATTTTTGTTGTTCCTTTGGACGTTTATGGAAAATCTATTTTCAGACTTCCTTCTTCCCCTAACCCTTGGTATTATTACCCTTGGGACCGGACTATCGATTGAATTCAGCGATTTCCGGATCATTTTCCTTTATCCGAAAGCAGTGATTGTGGGACTCTGTTGTCAGATGCTTATCCTCCCTCTTATTGCCTTTGGAATTGATTTAATCATACCTATGGACCCTACCTATAAGGTCGGGCTAATTCTGATCGCTGCCTGTCCCGGCGGAGCCACATCGAATCTGGTAAATTTTCTCCTAAAAGGGAATGTAGCACTCTCGATTTCCATAACGATGCTGAACAGTCTGATCACACTTATTACCATTCCCCTCATCGTAAGCACAGCACTCTGGTTTTTTATGAGTCAGCAGGCTGCCATCCACCTTCCTGTTATGAACACGATTCTCAATATATTTATAGTAACTGCCGTACCTGCTACCATAGGAGTGCTTGTCCGTCATTATATGCCAAAGTTTGCAATCTCACTGGAAAAACCTTTGAGGGTCATCCTGCCACTCCTTTTACTTCTTGTATTTTCCGGGGTAATTTTTATTGATCAAAGTGAAGAATCGGCACATCTGATCGATTATCTAAATCTGTTCCCACCCGCACTATTTCTGAATTTACTGTCTATGACGGCAGGCTGGCTTATAGCAAAATTCTTTCGCCTAAGTAAGCGAAATCAGTTTACCATATCCGTGGAAGTGGGATTACAGAACAGTGCACTGGCTATCTTTGTGGCCACAACCTTACTCAGCAGTCCGTCTATGGCAATCGTGCCTGTCATCTATGGCTCATTCTCATTTTTCACGACAGCTTTCCTTGGTTATGGAATAAGAATGCTCAGCCGGCGGTAACTACCAGGATTGGTAAAAGAAAAAGGGCATCGGCATATATACCGTACAAGCCGTAATTCCTGAAATAAGATGGGAAACGGATGAGGATGAACAGGCACAATGCCATAAATCCAATGATCATACTACTGAGTGACATAGGTTGCTCAAACACAAGTAGGTTGCCAAGACATGCGGCAATAGCAGCTCCAAGTAAAATATAGATCAGAATACGGGTCCGTGACAGTCCAAAATCCACAGCAAAGGAACGCTCCTGCCCACTCCTATCGGCATTATATTCAAAATAACTGTAAGACAGCACATTAGATAAGACAAGTAGTCCATAGGATGTCATAACTATAATTTGCCACGTCTGCATGGTATTGCCGGAATAAATAACCGGCCCGCCCCATACAGCCATGGTATATATTACCGAAATCCATAGCTCCTTCATAAAAAATACAGAATTTCCTCTTCCTGAAAAAAAAGCAAGACTCAGATAAAGAACTGTGGCACCACCAATGATCAATCCAAACTGAATGATCGACGGAGGCAGGGTATATAGGGAAAGTCTGAAATCAAAAATAACAGCTATAAGCAGGAAAAGGATCAATGGAATTTTATACCTGTAAAAAATGCCGTGCAGTGAATGGGAGGATGAGCTCTTCTTTTTTATGCCATCAAGCAGATGATCTGTAAGATATATCAGCCATACCGTTAAGCACATCACTGTAAGGTATGTCCATGGCAGCCTGATTTCCATGATCCGGGCGGCAAAAATCGAGCCGGCACCAACACCAGCCACAATATCCAGAGATAAGATTCTGACGGTTCGGTATAGCTTTTCAAACATCACGTCATCCGAAAATTAGAACTGATGTTCCAGGCTTTCCTCAAGATAGGGATGATTCACCGGGACAACCTTTGCTGTTGACAAGGAATGCGCCACCACGAAGGCAAACAAGCCGGCAAACCCAATGAAACTTCCGATCTCTATGAAGCCGAACTGAATTTTGCCGGTCACACCCGGTACGATTTGAAGATACTGTTCCACATACTGCCCAATAATGAGAAAGCAAATGACAATGATCATAAAGTATTTGTTACGGCTGGTGCTCACGGGAAGAAGAACAAAGAACGGAACAGCCCAATTCAGCAATATCTCGGCAAAGAACAGGGTTTTCCACCCGTCCTGCCAGCGGTAATAATAGTATATGGTCTCTTCCGGTAGATTCCCGTACCAGATAAGCATAAACTGAACGAACCAGAGATATCCCCATATAATACCTAACATAAATAGGTACCGTGAAAAGTCATGCAGATGATATTTATTCAGGAAGGGGAAGTAGCCCTTGTTGTGAAGCAGAAACAGGATCAGAATGATAACTGATATTCCGTGAAGAAAAGCCGAAAGCATATTCTTAAGGGCAAAAACGGTGGAATACCAGTGTACATCAATGGACATGATCCAGTCGAATGCAGCAAAAAGAAAGGTCACAACCAGCACAAAGATGTAAATCCTGGAATAGAACTCACTCCGCCTGAAGTATTCCAGCCCGCCATCCTGATCTTCTTTTAATGAAAAACGCCTGAGAATACGGGCAAAAATGATCCAAAGAGCAAAAAACAGGACCAGCCTGATAAAAAAGAAGGGTTGGTTTAGGTATATGAGTTTATGGCTGACATAAGGATCGGCAGCCTGCACCTCCACGTTACTCCATGCATATAGAGCGTGCATCCCGAAGTAAATAAGTACAAAGAACGCCGCAGCAACCGGCAGGTATGCCATCATGGCCTCTGGTATCCTCTTAAAACCTGATGACCATCCCGACTGTGAAATATACTGAATTACAATAAAAAACACCGCGCCGAGAGACAGGGAAAGAAAATAATAATTATTCAGGAGGTAATCTGCCCATCCTCGCTGAGGGTCGGTGATTAGGCCAAATACCATAACTCCAAGTCCTGCAAAGGCAAGGATTGCGGATATGATCCTGAAGGACATTGACACGTTGAAATCTTCCTTCATATGTGTTGAGTTTTATTTTTAACTGTAATCAAGGCCCGTTCTACTGTGTTGAGATCGTTGTGTCTTTTAAAGCCTGGGGTTCAAGAACATGCCTGATGTAAGCAATAATCTTCCAGCGATCGTCAGGTCGTATCTGCGATCCGTGTGCTCCCATGGACCCAAAACCAAGTGTGATGGTATGATAGATCTCCCCATCCTTAAGATCCCTGACAGTTTCACCAACCAGTGATCGGGGTACCACGATATACAATCCACTGGAATGCAGAAAACCGTTTCCGTCACCTTTGTCTCCATGGCAACCGGCACAAAACGTTGTAAATTCGAGCTTACCACGTTCAATCACCGCAGGATTAATGACGAGGGGGTTTTTAAGTTCCTCCCCTGCCCTGATCCTGTCAGCCGGATCAATGGTATACTGAAAGGGTGTAAAATCACGGGGAATGGTGCCCTCCACCGGAACCCGCATGGTTGATCCATTGTCGAAATTGGGATTGGGAGCATAGGTTTCGTAAGCCTTTGAATAAAACATGTCAGGAAAGTAGTCCCATCCCGGATGATTCCTGTTCCTGTCGCAACCGGAAAACAGAACCAGCGTGACAGCCCCCAAGGTCAGATATGTCCCGAATTTACCCATAAACTAAGATTTTCGTTTTTTAACTTCAAGTACCGTATCCCGCACTTCCTCAGCACCTTCATTCTTGAAAATTCCTGCTACTTCCTTCAGTTTATCCTCACCCAGCGAGGCGATGTCAAGTACAATGACAAACTTATCGTTGGTAACCCGCTCGTCGAATATATGTTTCTCGCTTCCGGGATATAATCCCGAAGCTGCCGAGAATGAGGCAAGACTTGTTAACGTAACGGTAAGTATTGTAAGAACAACGGTAATCACGATGAAAGAGGGAAATGAATTAAATGGTTTCCCGCCGTAAACGATGGGCCAGTTCAAGACGGCAGCAAAATATAGGAATCCAAGGACGCCTGCCGCACCGAAAAGTCCGTAGAAATAGGCAGCGGTGGGAAGTCTGGATTTCCGTTTCAGAAGATGCAGGACCTCATGAACCGGATAAGGCATATACACATCCTGGACGGCATACCCTTTTTGAAGCAGTTCTTTCAGTGAAGAGACCATCTTTTCCTCTTCAGCAAATACACCTATTTTAAATTTACCGGTCATATGATCAACCATTTAAGTTTAATCCTCTTTCTTACTTCCCACATGCAGGACACCCTTCACCTCACTCACGGCGATAACGGGAAGGTACCTGAAGAATAGCAGGATCCCGGAAGCAAAGATTCCGAGTGTTCCAACATAAGTCCCTACCTCAACCCATGTGGGTGAATAACTTGCCCAATTGGAGGGAAGATAGTCTTTTGAAAGCGATCCGACGACGATATTATAGCGTTCAAACCACATACCGACATTGATTACCAGGGATATGATGAGCAAGCTCCACGTATTTTTCCTTAGCTTCTTAAACCAGAACAACTGAGGCACAAGGGCATTGAAAATGAACATGGTCCAGAATTGAAGTGAATACTCGCCCGTTGCCAGGTTATGGAAGAAAGTAAACATCTCAAAATCATTATTGGAATACCAGGCTACAAATATCTCTGTCACATAAGAACTTCCCATGATGAGTGAGATAAATATCAGGATTCTTGCTATGGCATCCATGTGATCATCTGTGATGTAATCATTCAGTTTGTACATCTTCCGCATGATCACCATTAGAGTCATCACCATGGCAAAACCGGAAAATATCGCTCCGATCACGAAATAGGGTGGAAAGATGGTGGTATGCCAGCCGGGCTCAATCGATGCGGCAAAATCGGTGGCAACGATAGAGTGCACGGAAACTACGAGCACTGCAGCTATACCTCCAAGGATAAAACCAAGGGAATCAAAACGTATCCAGTCGCGCGATGAGCCGGTCCATCCCATGGCGAAAAAGCCATACACAGCTTTTCTGACTTTGGATTTCGTCCTGTCGCGAATCGTTGCGAAGTCGGGAAGCATGCCAAGGTACCAGAATGAAAATGAGATAAGCAGGTATGATGTAATGGCAATGAAATCCCAGAATAAGGGTGAGTTAAAGTTCACCCAAAGCGGTCCCCTGGTATTTGGATAGGGGAAAATATAAAAAGCGAGCCATATACGTCCCATATGCAGGGCAGGGAAAAGTGCCGCACAACCAACTGCAATAACGGTCATAGCTTCTGCTGACCGGTTGATGGACGTCCTCCATTTCTGTCTCAGGATTAGCAGGAAGATCGAAAATGCCGTACCGGCATGACCAATCCCGATCCACCAGACAAAATTGATGATCGCCCATCCCCAGGCCACGGTATTATTTACACCCCAGGTGCCAATACCCTGCGAAACTGTAACATAGATGGCTATCATGCCCCACAGTGTGGCCAGTGTGGCCAAGGTCATGGCAGCGAACCACCAAAGGCCCGGACGCTCATCCATAGGCCTTAGTATTTCACTGCTGATCTGTGCGTAGGTCTTGTCACCTTTTATTAAGGGTCCTCTGAGAGATCTGTTATACATGGGCAGGAAATTTTGTAATGTTACGTATTATCTCCTTCGTCGTCTCTTTCTCCTTCTTTTTGGTTCCTGACCATTGTAAGGTAACCAACCGAAGGAAGCGTATGTAGTTCCTCAAGAAGGTGATAGTTTCTTGCATCCTTTTTTAACTTCGAAACCTTGCTTTCAGGATCGTTCATATCCCCGAAAACCAGTGCTTCAGCCGGACAGGCCTGTACACATGCCGGTCTGACTTCACCGTCATGCAGTATTCTGTTTTCAAGTTTCGCTTGAAGTTTCTTTTCCTGTATCCTCTGAACACAAAACGTACACTTTTCAACCACACCACGGTCACGAACCGTTACATCAGGATTCAGAACCAGTTTACCCAGGTCGGAATGCGTGTTAAAATCAAATTTTTTATTGTCGGTGTACTGGTACCAGTTAAATCGTCTGACCCGGTATGGACAGTTATTGATGCAATATTTCGTTCCGATGCAGCGGTTATATGTCATTTGGTTCAGGCCCTCACTACTGTGATTCGTAGCCGATACCGGGCAAACATTTTCACACGGCGCATTATCGCAATGCTGACACATGACTGGCTGGTACAATACCTCCGGGTTTTCCGGTTCACCGCCGTAGTACCTGTCGATCTTCATCCAGTGCATGATCCGCCTTCGGTATACTTCATCTTTACCCACTACCGGTGTGTTGTTCTCCGCCTGGCAGGCGATGACACAGGCATTGCAACCTATACATGAGTTAAGATCCACAACCATTCCCCAATGGAAGCCCTTGAATTCGGGCTCCGGGTATAAGGTCTTATGATGGCTCTCATATTCTGCATGCATTTCATTGCCTGAAGAGGGATTTTTAAGATACGCTTCCAGGCTTGTTTCCCTGACAATATGCCTTCCTTCCATGGAATTGTGTGCCTGTGTGACGGCGAGCTTTACCGATTTCCCGGTAGGCTCGAGGCTGTCAATTGTGCTGTGGAATATCCGTCGTCCGCTGGCCGTTTCCACCAGTGGATAAACATTAACACCAGTTCCGTCAGCAACCTTTCCAGTATTTTTGCGACCGTAACCGAGGGAAGCTACACATGTCCCCCGGGTTTGTCCAGGCTGTATTAAAACCGGGATCTGAATATCACTACCTATCTTTACAACATCCCCGGTCTGAAGTGTAAGAGCTTCGGCATCGGCGGGAGAAATCATCAATACATTCTCCCATGTCACCTTAGCAATAGGATCGGGCAATTCCTGCAGCCACGGATTGTTGGCATGCCTGCCGTCTCCCATTTGTACGCTGTCGGCAAAAATAATCTCAAAGCCCGTACTGGCTGGACGTTCCGTGCTATCTGACAGATTTACAAGCGCATTGGGATTAAAGTCGGCCGGCCAGTCACCCGAAACCTTGTAGGAGTAGACACCATCCCTCAGACTCTTATTCCAGAAGGAAGTAAAATCGCCCTTACCGGTAAACCATGTTTCCTCCCAGTTTTTCATAATATAATGGTAGTAATCCCTGTCTTCCCCCATCCAGGTGAGGAGGCTGTCCTGGAAGGACCGTGTATCAAAAAGCGGACTGATGCATGGTTGTGAAAGATAGAGCTTGCCCGGGCTGACTTCAAAGTCGTCCCATGATTCCAGCGCATGATGAACCGGACATACGTGTGAAGCCTGCCCGGCGGTTTCGGACGCACTTCCGGAAAAAGCAACGGAAAGATCCGCTTTTTGAAGGCCGGAAACAAAACGTTCTGCTTCCGGGTAATCGTAAACCGGGTTTACATTGTACATCAGAATGGCGCCTACTTTTCCCAAATTCATATCGTCAACGAGGGCTGCCATATCCTGGTCCCTTCCCCTTGCAAGGTTTAGTGGCATATTAACATCCACGGTGTTATGAATATTGCCCAGTTCGTGATTGATGGCATTCACGAGGACCTGGCAATCAGGATCATTGCTGCCTGAAATCACAAGTGATTTGCCTTTATGGGCCAACAGTTCAGCCGTAATTTTCTGAGCATCCGGATCTTTTGAACCGTCATTTCTTCCCGAGATAGCGGCATAAATGCCAGAAAGCATTGATTTTTCAGCGGAGGGTTTGATGGGTATCCGAAGATCGGCATTGCTTCCGGTAAGGCTCATTCCCGCTTCGACCTGGATATGTCTGATCATGGCTTTCTGTCCATCATCAAGCTTTCTCCTCTTTGTATACAGCCGGATGAAGCGGACTGGTGCGATCCATGAGCCCAGGAAATCGGCACCGAAGCTGACAACCAGGTCGGCTTTGTCGAATCGGTAGTCCGGTATAAAAGCCTGCCCGAAAGATCTTTCATTGGCTTCAAGGATCCCGGAACAGGATACCGCATCATAGGTAACCCAGCGAAAATTGTTGTATGTTTTGCTGAACTCATTGATAAGCCTTATTGTGGAAGGAGAGATGATGGTAGAGGTAAGAAGAACGATATCCCGGCCGTTTTCCGAAGCTGAAGCCAGTTTCGACAGCACCTCTTTATCCATTTCCTCCCATGACATCGATTTTTTTCCGGCCATGGGCTTCTTCAGCCTGGCATCATCATACAGTGACAACACTGTTGCCTGGTTTCTGGCTGTGGTACCTCCCTGGTTAAAATCGGCCAGTTCATTTCCTTCAATTTTGATCGGCCTGCCATCACGGGTTTTAACGAGTACACTGCAGAAATCTTTCCCGTCGAACATCGCCGAAGCATAGAAACGGGCTTTCCCAGGTGTTATTTCCTCAGGCTGAATGACATAAGGAATGGCCTTTTCAACGGGCTTTTCACAACTGGCTACCAGGGCAGCCGTGGTAACACTGAAGCCGAAAAGCTTCAGAAAATCTCTCCTGGACGAATGTGCATTGGCCAGCTCATCCTGAAAAAGGTCGAGAACGGCATTTTTGTGTTCGTCTTCATGTCTATCTTCCTCCGGATCGGGAATGTCGTGGAATTGTTCAAGGCTTTTCCAGTATTTTTTCATAGGTCTGATATTTCATTTATACATACTTCCGGACTTTCCCTGAAGTACAAGTCTCAAAGCAAACGTTTCCGGCATAATAACCTCAAATCCACTGGTCAGGTTCAACAGGTAGCTTCACTTTTCGAAGAGCTAACCCGGTTACAACCTATCCGGGAATGATTTCTTTTCTATAATGAACGTACGGCGACCGGGAACAATCTATTCATTTCCTGACTAGTAATGACACTTCATGCATTCAGTACCGCCAATTTGCTCAACGGTAATTTTATCAAGTTCACCATCATTAATTTTTTTCTTCAGTTTTTTATACTGACTGTAAAACGCATTGTCATGGAAGTTGACCTCCCTGGTCCTGTGACAATCGATGCACCAGCCCATAGACAGGTCAGATACCTGCATCACCCTGTCCATTTTAGTTACATCGCCATGGCATTCAATACAGTCGACCTTTCCAACGCTGACATGCTGAGCGTGACTGAAAAACACATGATCAGGAAGGTGATGAACGCGAATCCACGGAATTGGCTTTTTATTCTGATAAGCATCGATAACCTTTGCGATTTCAAAGGAACCCGACCTGGTGCCATTTCTGATGATCAGGTGGCAGTTCATACAAACATTCACACCGGGAATGCCTGGATCCTTGCTGTACTCGGCAGAGCTGTGACAATAAATACAAGCTGTCTTATTCTGTCCGGCATGAACGGCATGAGAAAATTTAACAGGCTGATCGGGCTGATAGTACTGCGACCTTCCTATACTGACGGCTTCAACAACCAATGTATTTGTGATAAAATATCCGGTACCCAGGATAACGATCAGGTGTACCCATTTTTTATCGATTTTTTTAATGAAGATCAGATCTGTCACCGCACCCAGAAACAGCAGGATCGCCAGAACGAAAAGAATAAACTTGTTGAGAACAGGTTTGGGAGGGGTGATTCCGATGGTTGTAAAATGATCCATGAAGCCTTTGATCATTACAATATCTTCATTGGTCAGGTTGAAGTCCTTGTGAACTTCAGATAATTTTCTGCCCCGGGGTTTGAGGAGTGTTTTAACGAGATCATTGACAGACCGGTCCTTATACTTCATGGAAATCGCCATTGCATCGGGATTCCAGTTAAGTGTGTCGATAAATACCGTATTGTGACAACTGGTACAGTTTACGGATCTGTCTTCTCTGTATACCAGGCCATAAAACAGGCGTTCTCCCCTGGTCAGCTCAGCAGCAGTAAGATTTTCAAGTCTGATGTCAAGAGAATCTGCACCGGTAGATTGTGCAGTGAGGAACGACGATGCCGGGATAATTCCAAGAATCAATACAAAAAGGAAGATCAGAATGCTTTTCTTGATGTGGTGGACGGAAAAAATTATCATTCCTGGTTGTTTAAGGTTAGTAAAGAAGTTTCCGTATGTGTTAACCTTTCAGGAAGCAGGTCTTAAAAGCATACATAACCAAAGATATGAATTTCAGATAAACTGCATCCCCAGGTTTCCAAAATATTCCCTTATTTAAAATAAATTAATAATGATAACGGGGTTATCTCACCAAATGCACAAATCCGTTGGTTTGCACGTGACCAATTCCGTCCAGCTGATTTATGGTGAAATAATAGATCCCGTTTCGCATTTCCTCTCCGTTAAAAGACCGGCCATCCCAAACCACATATGGAGACTCTGATTTGAATACAAGAACGCCGGATCTTGTATAAACCGAAAAGCGGTAGGTGCTCAGCCCGTCTGTTCTGATCCTGAAGTAATCGTTGCGACCATCACCGTTCGGAGTAAAGATATTGGGCAAGACAAACGGGGCATTGATCTGAAGATTCCTTACCGTGGAATCTGCACAGCCGGGAGGTGCGGATACAACTAGTTTTACATCATGATTTCCGGAACTGCCGAACTGGTAGACCGCATTCCTGCCCGACAGCGTGGCAAGATCATCAAAGGTCCATCTAAAATCAAAATCCAGGGAGCCCGTATCAGGCATGTTCGGGTGAAAAATATATGTATAATCAGTGGCATGGAGGGAATCGTTGTAATAAAAATTGGGGTCAGGTACCGGATACACGCTGATGAAGCCAGGTTCTGAGATCTTACTCAAGCCGTTAATGACAACGCCTACATCGTAAATTCCCGGTTCGGAATAGGTAATGGTGGGCGAAAGGCTACCGGTAGCAAATGCCCCGTTTCCAAAGCTCCAGGTAATATCCGCAATGCTATCGTTAGCGGATGAAGGCAGAAGTGAAAATGTAACATTCAGTGTACCACAACCGGAGGAAGTATCAGCATGCAGGAAAACCTGTGCCCTGATCGGATTTGCACAAGTGAAACATACCAGCATTATCAATAAACCATACTTCTTCATCCATATTAATGTTCACGTAAATATATAGATTCCGGCAAAAAATGATTAAATCTTTTCGGTCAATTTTTTAACAACCCTGAATTTATTTAAAAATTCCTTGGCGAATACCCGCAATATGGTATAACCGGGGATAGCGAGAATCATTCCTCCCACGCCGGCCGCACTACCCGCAATGAGTATTACAAGAAAAATTTCGAGCGGGTGGGCATTCACGCTGTTCGAAAAAATCATCGGTTGAAAGAATACATTGTCGATGACCTGGACCGCAAGAAAAACGACCAGCATATAGCCGGCAAGAGGTACCAAATCTACGAATTCCATGTGAATGTTAAAGGCCAGGCCAAGCAGGATTCCCAGAGTGGTGCCAATGAGGGGGCCAAGATAAGGAATCACATTCAGAATGGCAGCGATCAGACCGATAAGCAGGCTCCTTTTAAAGCCAAGACCAACAATGGTCATCCCCGATGTGACCAGTATCAGGATACCGGTGAGTTGCAATCCGATGCCTATAAAATATCTCGACAACAGTCGCTTTACAGAACGCATGGCATGGCGGACATTGGTTTCATGCTTTTCGGGTACAATCAGAACAATAGCTTCTGTAAAAAGATTCTGCTCCTTAAGCAGAAAAAAAGTAAAAAATGAGATGGAGAACACGGCCACAAATATGTTACCGAGAAGCGATGCCATCGACCCAAAGAGGTTTGAAACAAAGGAGAAGTCAAGTACGTTGATCAGGCGGGCCTTCAGGTAGTCGGTTAACGACTGTCCGTCTTCACCCGATATCTGAAAATGTTCAAACACACCTTCGACCTTATTTATCGGATCCTGAAGGCGATTGATAAATGTATCGGCATCAATCTGCGACAGTTCATTGGCTTCCCTGGCGACAACCGGAATAAAAATTCTGAAAAATCCAAGGAACAATACCCATAAAATTATCAATGTAAGCAGCGCCCTTATTGTTGCCGAAATACTGAAACGTCCTATCCTGACGCGGCCAAGCAACTCCACAAGTGGTGAGCCGATAAGCGATAGTACCGTGGCGACGATGATATATGCAACAATATTACTGAAATACCAGAGAAGGAAACCTGCTCCGATAATCCCCAGTGCAATTAAGATAAACCGTGTAAATGCGTTCATCAGGGTATTAAATTCTCGGCTAAGATATTAAGATTTGCATGGTATGAGGCAAAACACTGTGTAAAAAAAGTATTCAACATTGTATGTTTATATCAAGACAGGCAAAAATTTCATTACAAATGTCAAATTCTTTACCTTTATCCGGATTAACCAAGGAAACGATTTATAATGAAACAGTACCTGGAACTTCTCTCACACGTGAGGGAAAATGGCGTAAGGAAAACTGACAGGACGGGTACCGGGACGATCAGTGTCTTCGGTTATCAAATGCGATTTAACCTCGAAGACGGCTTTCCACTTCTTACTACAAAGAAATTGCATTTAAAATCCATTCTTCATGAATTACTTTGGTTCCTTGACGGGGACACCAATGTAAAATATCTGAACGACAATGGTGTCAGGATCTGGGATGAATGGGCCGATGAAAACGGAAATCTCGGTCATATCTATGGGTATCAGTGGCGTTCATGGCCCGCTCCGGACGGCAGTCATATCGACCAGATTTCCAGGCTGATCGATTCCCTGAAAAATAATCCTGACTCAAGAAGACATATCGTCAGCGCATGGAATGTCGGTGATCTCGACAATATGAACCTGCCACCCTGCCATGCTCTTTTCCAGTTTTATGTAGCCGGAGGCCGTCTTTCCTGCCAACTATACCAGCGCAGCGCCGACCTTTTTCTGGGTGTACCATTCAATATCGCTTCTTATGCCATTTTACTTCTGATGGTTGCCCAGGTTACCGGATACACAGCGGGAGATTTTGTCCACACGCTGGGTGATGCCCATATATACCTAAACCACCTTGAACAGGTTGATCAGCAGCTGAGACGCACCCCGGGACCTCTGCCTGAGTTAAAGATAAATCCGGATGTCAAATCGATTTTCAACTTCACTTTTGATGATTTCATTCTTGAAAATTACAATGCTCAGCCACATATAAAGGGACAAATTTCAGTGTAAACCTGGTACCATGGGAAACGTAACCAATAAAAATATATCCATTATTGTTGCTATCGACGAAAACAATGCGATTGGCAAAGACAACCACCTCCTATGGAAGTTGTCCGACGATCTTAAAAGATTTAAAAAAATTACTACGGGCCACCCTGTTATTATGGGTCGACGAACATTTCTTTCCCTCCCAAACGGGCCTCTGCCCGGCCGCACCAATATCGTGATCACCGATGTCCCAGGGGAAGTTTTTGAAGGCTGCCAGATGGCCATGTCCATCGAAGACGCCATGACGATGCTGGACGGGAACGAGGAATCATTTGTGATCGGAGGAGGAATGGTCTATAAACAATTCCTGCCTCACGCCAGAAAACTTTATCTGACCATGGTCGAACACGGATTTGAAGCAGATACATTTTTTCCGGCGATTAACTTCGACGAATGGGAGGAGCTGCAGCGGGAACGTTTTGAGGCTTCAGAGACAAATGAGTACCCGCACTCCTTCATTCTTTACCGCCGAAAAGCCTGAGAAACCAGAAGAGAACACAATGAGATCCATTTCGCTATTTGTCATGAGTGCAAATCATGACCGGCTCTTTTATAATCCGAAAAAAATCGTATTTTAGTCCGCGGCATTTACTTTCTGCCCCATGCAAATCATCATCATCCTTTCAAACTATAATGGATCAATCAAACATTCATTTAATCTGTAAAACTTATGAAAAAAATTCTTCTCATCACTGCTCTTGCGATTTTTACAGTCATCGTATACTGCCAGGACCCGGGGAAAATTTCCGGCCACTGGCTAACAGAAAAGGGAACATCACAAGTTCAGGTTTATAAGGCAAAAAACGGAAAATACTACGGCAGGATCAGCTGGCTCAGCGAACCCAACAAAAACGGGGCCCCGAAAAAGGACGACAGCAATCCGGATCCATCATTGCGTGAAACACCAATTTTCAATCTTATCCTCCTGAAAGGCTTTGATTACAATGCCGATGAGGATATATGGGAAGGCGGAACCATCTACGATCCGGACAACGGGAAAACCTATGATGCCTATATGTGGTTTGAAGGTAATAATTTTGATGTACTGAAACTGAAAGGATATGTCCTTGGTATGCGCTTTCTGGGAAGGGAGACGATCTGGAAAAGGGAAGAGCCAAGGGTAATGGAATAATCCCCCATAGATAACGGGTTTGATATATACCGGAGCGGTGTATGACTGTCATCCATGACTAGCGTACACCGCTCCGGTTTTTGTGTACGGATCCGAACAGGTCTGTGCTGAAACCGTTCACTTTTAACAAATAGTAAACATTACGATATTTATTGTTAATTCCTGATATATAATTGTTTATATATTTTGGCACAGATAATGGATAATCCTTTTTCAACTAGAGAAATTGAAAGATTAAAATCAGGAAGAAATGAAAACAAGAGTCGCAACAATCGCCATCGTCCTTATGATTACAATGATTGGGACCAGTGTATACGCAAACACTACTAAAGATAAAAAAGATAAGAAAGCCGGTGCTTCAACAATGATCCACAAAATTGAAGGGAAATTTGATACCGAACTCCGCTTTGAAAACTGGATGCTCGAATTGCGGGAATTTGCAGGCAGGGAAATTTTCAGGGACGAATCCCTCGGGTTTGAAAGTTGGATGATGAGCGATTTTAGCGCTGACGTCGACTCGCATTTCATGGAAACACCGCTCGAATTTGAACCTTGGATGATGTCTGCCTTCAGCAAGGTTGATCAGGATACCTTCACAGATGAGGCATTGACCTTCGAGCCCTGGATGTTAAAAAGATTTTAATTGTTTTCTTTTTTAGGTTTAAGTGGTTAGCGAAGAGAGGGTATTCCCGGCACAGGAATGCCCTCTCTTTTTATTTGGTGATTTGGTGATTTGGTGATTTGGTGAATTGAAGAGTGAGCTTAAGAACATCTCCCTACCTCACCGCGTCCACCGTAGCTTAAGCGGAGGCGGATCACCTCAGCTTCTTATATTGGTGATTTGGTGATTTGGTGATTTGGTGAATTGGTGATTATGAATTCTTAATTGTGATTTGGTGAATTGGTGAATTGAAGAGTGAGCTAAGAACATCTCATCACCTCATAACCTCATAACCTCATAACCTCATAACCTCATAACCTCATAACCTCATAACCTCATCACTTCTTATTTGGTGATTTGGTGATCCACCTTCGCTAACCGCGTGCCGCAAGCTACGGCGGACGCAGTTTGGTGAATTGAAGAGTGAGCTAAAGAACATCTCATCACCTCATAACCTCATAACCTCATAACCTCATAACCTCATAACCTCATCACTTCTTATTTGGTGATTTGGTGATCCACCTTCGCTAACCGCGTGCCGCAAGCTACGGCGGACGCAGTTTGGTGAATTGAAGAGTGATCTAAAGAACATCTCATCACCTCATAACCTCATAACCTCATAGCCTCATAGCCTCATAGCCTCATCACCTCATAGCCTCATCACCTCATCACTTCTTATTTATTGATTCATCGAATGGGGGATGCAAAAAAGACATCTGTCCTGGCTGATATTCAGCTATATTTCACATTAAGTAATAATCGGGGGGCACGGGGGAACCTGGTTTGACTTGAATATTAATTTCTGCGCTCTGCTTTATAACATTGTGGAGGGTAGCTGAGATTTGTTCTTTTTGCGCATTAAGGGTGGTGGGTGGGGGGTGGGAACCCCTGCAAATACGTATATAAGAACAATATTATAGGGGTATATTCAAAAAGCGGTCTCAAAATAATTTTGCTAAGGAAAAAATTACACACGCTCTCTGAACTTACCGAAGGAGGTCCCTGCGCTTGCCGAAGGGGTGGCTATGCCGGAACCTTCCATTTGACAGCAAAAATATTTTGTGAATGATACTAGAAATGTCTTCTTCAACCCACAAGGAGTTCCAATATTATTGCCACCGTCACGCCCCCAATTCCCTACACCCCAAGGGAATTTAATTTTTTATAACCGCAACCATCAATATCAAATCGCAAAAAAAAATCAGCCTTCACTTGGTTGGAATTTTGGCGTGCCCTCCGGGGACGCGGGAAACATCGCCTCACTTACCACGGACGTGACCGTGGCTACTATAATTTTACCGCTCCGCGGTAGGGAATGGTTCGAATGAAACTTTTCCTCTATCATGGGCAAAACCAATGGCTACCACAATTATACCGCTCCGAAGTAGGGATTGGTTCGAATGAAACTTTTCCTCTATCATGGGCAAAACCAATGGCTACCACAATTATACCGCTCCGAAGTAGGGATTGGTTCGAATATAACTTTTCCTCTATCACAGGCAAAACTATTGGCTACTACAATTATACCGCTCCGAAGTAGGAAATGGTTCGGATGAAACTTTTCCTCTATCACGGGTAAAACCAATGGCTACTACAATTTTACCGCTCCGCGGTAGAGAGTGGTTCAACTGGTATTTTTCCGGGATTATGAACTTAGATATTAATTGATTGACCCTCCATAGTATAATTCATGGCAACTTATGTGACCTTATGTGCCTTATGTGGTTCAACATAAGAAGTTTGCGGTGATGTCCATGGGTAAACCCATGGCTACAGATAGACAACTACTCAGCATTTTGGGTATTACAGAAACCACCCCCTAACTTCCTAACTTCCTAACTTCCTCCCACACCACATATCTCACCGCATACCCCCCATCACTCACCTTCCTGAATCTGAACCCTTCAATTTCCGTCACCTTATTACCTTCCGGCAGATTGATGTTTCTGAATTTTTTCCTCTCCAGGATTTTGCCGTCTATTGTCTCAAGAATGATTTCCAGGTTTACGACCTGCGCCGCCCCGATGTGATGGATCACCGGTTTTATCATGTCACCGGGACCGTATACCACATCAACATCGTTACTGCCGGCCCAGGTATTCTGAAATACCATCCCATTCGTATAAAATGCCAGCTTGGCATGTCCCAGGTTGTCAATCAAAGGTTTTTTGTACGTACCCATGTTGGGACCGCCGTGAAGACAGCACCACGAAAAGCCGTCATAGCCAAGTATCATCTGTTTTTTCATAGATTCCCAGGCGGAGAATGCCTGCCATGCCTGGCTGGCCTTCCACTCCCCGGAGGTAAGGCGGCGGCCGATGCTGCCTTTGTCATAGTCCCATTCATAGGACTGAAGCTTGTACCATGGCTTCCCTTTGCACAAATCCCAGTTTGGCTGCGATATGGATTCCTCATGTTCAAAATTGAAATAGGCTTTATCACCGGCAGAAAGGCAGGAGCCCGCCCACTCGTACGGGGCTTTCCTGAGCGCCGTCCACTCCGCGCCATAACCGGTGTAGGCATCCTGTGAGCCCCTGGTTACCGTAGGTGCGTTGAACTCTGGTACCGGGGTGATTTTGTTTCCTTTGTAGTCAAGGGTTCCATCATAGTTGGCATACCATGTATGTGACCAGAAGGTGGTGAGCGTGATCAGCCGGCTTTGATCCGCAGAATAAATGGTATGGTATGTCGTCCTGATAAAATCTTCAGTATCACTTATATCATGCTTTTTGAAGCGGTTTGGATGATTTCCCGCTTCCCACATCAGGATGGAGGGATGATTGTATACCTGATTTATATATTCCGGAAAGCCATCAAAATCGATATTCCATACTTCACCTTCACGTATCCATGAGGCCGTTGACCACATAAGGCCGATGCCCATCTGGTCGGCAAACTCGCAATAGCGGGGATCGTTGATACCGGAAGTAGTGTCCATCACGGCATGTACATGCATCCGCAGCACATTCGCACCCATCTTTTTTATCATCAGCATTTCACGTGCTACCACCTCCCCCGGGGCACAGCGCGTGTACTTAGCCATGGTCTCGATCGGCGTCCTGAATCCCATGATCTGGGCACCATTCAACATAGCAGGCTTACCGTTCAGGGTAAAGTTGCCTTCTCCCTGAGACACGGTACGAATACCCGTCGTTGTCACGAAATCGTCCACTGGCCGGCCGAGGGTATCCTTCAGAATTACCTCAACACGGTAAAGATTTGGTGTGTCAAAGTCCCATAGTCGCGCTGAAGGTACCTGTACATCCATTTCATACTCATTGTCAATTCCCGGCCTTACCTCAATTTCTTTTACGATACCAGCCACCCGGTCTCCCTCTTCCGGGTACCATGGATAGTAGTTGACCTCTACCCTTCCATAAAAATAATCCGTTGAGGGATTTTGTATAATTAGTGTATGTGTCTGCACCGCAGGTTCCCCGATATCAAGGGTATGTACCCTGACATCTTTTATCATGCATTTACTGCTGAGGATCAAGCGCGACCTTCCAAGAAACCAACCGATGTTCTGGTCTACGGGGGCATGGATCGTAGGCAGGGTTGACTGGTATGGCCTGATACGTATGGCGATCAGGTTATCCGCATTCTTTTTCAGGAATCTACTTATGTCAAGTGACTGGGGATGCCGGTTTTCAACAACCGCCACAACCTGGCCGTTCACCCAAACTTCACCTCCCGGGTCCATGGTTTCAAGTTGAAGTGTAGCCCTTTCAAATTCACCAGTTCTTATCTGCTTTCGAAAGTAATAATCTTCACCAGCTTCTCTAAAACCACCATGAGCGGAGGGAAGATCCACAATATCCCAGACGCTGTCATCAAAGTCTGCATATTGCCAGCCACTGACATCCGGTTTTTTCTCAAAATTCTCATCCAGAACAGCCCTGATCTGATAGGGCTTAAACTTATTCCCGTTCGGAGAGAAGCTGAAAATCTGCAAGTCGTCTAAAGACACCTGGCCTTTAGATTCGATGGAGAATTTTGTAATGACTGATGAGCCGGTGTCCTTCATTGGAATATAATACTGCAGCCGGTTATTGTTTACGAAAAGATTGTATCGCTTCTCCGTAAAATCCCCCTCAATCCGAATTGACATTTCACCGGACGTCTGGCAGGCAACCTGCAATTCCTTCGGTGTACTGCCACATATGATCATCCCGGAACCCATCGTGATTTCAACAGCTTTGTCATGATCGGTACCTAATAGTAAGGAACATTCACTACCCCCGGACAAACGAATTTTCCCTTCCATAGCAAACCGCCAGTCGATTGCCCCGGTATTGTAATTCACTTTCGTATTGTTGAGTTCGAGCGCTCCGCTACTGATCTCAGCACCAGGAAATGACAACCACGAGTCCAGATGTTCTTTTTCCGCCACATCCATCCCTTGTTTATATCCATAGGCCTTCCATCCATTCAGTAGAATAGTGCTTCGAATTGAAGTCAATGGCTGAGGCTTCAATTTTTTCAGAAGGTTTTCCGCTTCAATATCCGAAACCACTTTGTGCTCGAAACCGGGATCCTTGAAATAGTGTGATGCATACCTGGCATAATCGTTCAGAAAATTCACCCGCTGATCCGTGCTCATCCATTCCGTTTCGCCTTTGAAATCGGTACTGCCGTTGGCTGCTGAATCCGAAGTAAAATATCTCAGCTCAAAAGTGCTGTATGTTTTCTGGGATTTCAGGGTTGTTGCTGCCGCCAGCAAAAAAATAATCAGGAAATATTTCATAGCTGGAGGTTAAACGAGAGGTCTGATCCATGGTACAAACCGGTTATTTTTTCGTTGCCTCAAGGTATTCCTTAAGGTAGCGTTGATCGTTCGCATCACTGTCACCATATTTTGCACGCATCTCATCCAGTCTTTCGTGCATCATTTTCTGCACGTCTGCATATGCCGGATCATCATACACGTTGTGCATTTCATGCGGATCCTTTTCCATATCGTATAATTCCCATTCGTCGATGTCGTAATAGAAATGCATGAGTTTATACCTGTCGGTACGCACTCCGTAGTGGCGTTTCACCATATGAACTGCAGGGTACTCGTAATAGGTATAATATATCGCATCCCGCCATTCCGAAGCCTCACCGTTCACGAGTTTGCGAAACGATTCGCCCTGGATATCTTTCGGGATAGTCACTCCGGCATAATCGAGGAAAGTCGGGGCAAAATCAAGGTTCTGGACCATTTTGTCAACTACGGTCCCCGGCTTGATCTCCGGTGGATACCTCATCAGTATGGGTGTACGGAACGATTCCTGGTACATAAATCGTTTGTCGAACCAGCCGTGTTCTCCGAGGTACATTCCCTGATCGGAGGTATAAACCACGATCGTATTGCCGGTCAGACCGTTTGCATCGAGGTAATCCAGGATCTCCCCCACGCCGTCATCCACTGAGGCGATGCAGGCGAGGTAATCCTGCATATAACGTTCATATTTCCAATGGGTCTTATCTTTCTCAGACATTGATGGATAGACTTTCTTAAACTCCTCATTCATTGGCCAATAAACAGAATCCCAGGCTGCTCTCTGATCTTCATCCATCCTAGAAAGATTATTTTCCAAGGCGTTCTTTCCCCAGTTGGATACTTCCTGAATACCCAGTTCTTTCAAAACCTCCGGGTATAATTTATTATCACCCGACCAGTTCATATTGTTCAGGATACGCATTTCTGCTTCCTTGGCAGCCGTCCCCCTGCCTGAGTAATCATCATAGAGGGTTTCCGGTTCCTTAAAGGTTTTATGAATAAAGGTTTTATAATATTTTTCCTCCGGCAGCCATTCCCTGTGTGGAGCCTTATGGTGATAAAGCAGACAGAATGGCTTATCCGGATCCCGACTCTTAAGCCAGTCGAGGGCCAGGTTGGTAGTAATGGTGGTTGCGTAACCGTGGATTTGTTCCATTTGGCCATTGATAATAAAATCAGGGTTATAGTAATTCCCCTGCCCCTTGAGCACGGCAGAATAATCAAAGCCCTGGGGTATCCCGTCCAGATGGATCTTTCCGACAAGTGCTGTTTGGTAACCATTCTGCTGAAGCAGTTTGGGAAAATTTTCCTGGTCCCAGTTAAATGGCTGGACATTGTCGACCTTACCGTTTACAAAACTGTGTTTACCGGTAAGCATGACTGCCCTGCTGGGTGCACAGAGGGAATTGGTTACGAAACCCTTCATGAAGATGGCGCCTTCTTTTGCGAGCCGGTCGATGTTGGGCGTTTCATTCAGGCCGGAACCATAGGCACTTACGGCCTGGTACCCGTGGTCATCGCTCATGATGTAAATGATGTTGGGGTGTTTCACCTCCTGTTTGGCAGCCTGGTTTGAACATGATACTGCTGCAGTGCCGACAGTGAGAAGTGCTAGTGCTTTTGACAGGTTTGAAGTCATAGCTTTGAGGTATTATTTCAATTAAAATTTCGATGCTTTGTAAAAATCAAATATAGAGAAAATGAAGTTAAAATGACAGAGTGACGGCAGAACACGCCTCATAATATATGGATTCACATGGAAATCAGGCCTTAAAGACTGCAATAATCAAAACCTCAGACTTTAATATTATGGGGCTACCCAGGCATTTCCAGGTTTATGTTAATCCAGGGTTTGAGGAGGGCTGAAATCCGTCCATCGTGTAACCTATCTCATTGCGAATTGTTATATTTCAAGAGAAACGGCCATAACTTATCAGTTTGATATAGTTTTTACTTTTATCGAAAGAATGAGGAAAGTCTTCTTTATGTTGCTGTTTCAATGAACTTTAGGGATGTACAAAGTTATAGTATATACTTTTATAAGTATCTTTCTTTTAAGTAACTGCTCAAGCAGTGACCCGAAGGATAAACCGGAGAATCCGGTAATCGTTCCTGTAGTGATTTCAGATGAATTCAGCATTGACAACGGAGTCCTTCATATCAGGCAGGACATTCATCGGGGTGGTGCTATTTCCTATATTTCAAAATCGGGAGCTGGCGGGAACATCGTAAACATATCGGACAACGGGCGCTATATTCAGCAATCCTATTATGCAGGTGATCCTGCAGACCGCCTGGATGAAGGACAGGATACGAGTTATTCACCCTGGATGTGGAACCCGGTTCAGGCGGGTGATGTTTTCGGAAATAACTCAATGTTAATCGACTCCAGCAGAACGGATACTTCGACCTATGTTAAATGCACTCCATTATTGTGGGATATGAACAATATACCCGCAGAAGCAGAAATGGAAGAATGGGTAGTATTGTCAGGGAATGTTCTAAAAATCAAAAACAGGATTACGTGTCACAGGACCGATGTCATTTATTTCGCCACAAACGGCCGTGATCAGGAACTGCCGGCAGTGTACGTCAACGATCAATTTCATAATCTCTATTCCTATTTTGGCAATCTGCCTTTCACCGGCGGTGTTCTGGATAATCCGGAAATGATTGATTTAGCCATAAATGTTGCAGGTAATTATACCAGAGTCAGGGAAAACTGGATGGCTTTGGTCGACGATAAGCTTTGGGGTATTGGATTGTACAATCCTTCAACAACATATTTTCATGCCGGGCAGGCCCCGGGGACAGTTTATCTTTCTTCGATAAAACGAACCCTTCTTGATAAAAATACCATCTTCGAATTTGACTACTACCTGATTATCGGAAATCTGAGCGAAATCCGGGAACGAATTTACCAGATTCATGACACGTTAAATCAATAATCACGCTATCTGCAAATGATATTATCGGATAGAGGCTCTTCATTTTTCTTACGAGACGGTTCATTTTGCATTGTCGTGTTTCTTTTCAACTTTCGTTTTAATTATTTTCGGCAAAGTATTATGCGTCAAACATTGCAAATTCACTTTAAATTATCGAAATTCATCATTTAAACCCGGACAGATCACCCGGCGCAGTTTTAAATAAATCTTAAGTAACTTTACCAGAGCGTTAAAAGATAAACCGGCGGTGGAAGTCACTTTTTTTCGGAAACACCCGTTCCAATGAATAGCAGCAGTAAGATTGACCAGGAAATAATACGACGTATTCAGGAAAATGATGAGGGTTTTCTTGAATTGCTCTATCCGGAATATTTTGTGCCTCTGTGCAACTATGCTTTTGTCTTTCTCAAATCCCGTGAACTGGCTGAGGATGTTGTTCATGAAACGATAATAAAAATCTGGGAAAACAGGGAAACCATCCGGATCATGGGCTCTTTCCGGGCCTACCTGTACAGGGCGGTACATAACAATTGCATAAACACACTCAGGGAAACAGAAGCGTTCAGCAGATTACTGAAGAGGGCTGCTGATCAGATTTTCAACCGCAATGCACTGATAACAAAAAATCTCGATCCGTACTTCCTGCAGGAAATGTATGCCGCGGATTTTGAAAAAGATTTTAATGAAGCTTTCAACGAATTACCTGATCAATGCCGTGAAATTTTCAGGCTCAACCGTTTTGAATACCTGAGCTATAAGGAAATCGCGGAACGAATGAATATCTCGGTAAATACGGTGAAAACTCAAATGAAGCGTGCGATTGCCAAGCTAAAAGACTCACTGGGAAAATAAAAATTGAATCTCCTGTCACCCTACCCCCTTCCCAAAACTGTCTTTAAAAATGATTCATAGAAAGTAGATTAAATCGTGAAGAGTTATCAAAAACTAAAAGTGCCTGAGGAATCAGGTACTTTTAGCTTCATGATTGAAACAGAGAAAAAAAATTGATTTGAAATGAACGAGATGAATGAAGAGAAGATAATCCGGTTTCTGAATGGAGATTTTGAAGAAGGTGAATTGCGAGAGTTTGAAGAATGGCTTAACGCTGATGAACAAAACACTAGCTTGTTTAACTCGATACGGGATGTATGGCTCGCATCAGCAATGTATCTTAAGTCCGAAAATTTCGATGCCACTAAAGGATATAAAAAAGCTGTCTGGATGATGAACTGGAGAAAATCGAAACAAAAGGCAGCCGGAAGAAAGCGGAAGCTTACCCTTTTTCTCACGTACGCAGCAATGATTCTTGTATTGCTGTCAATAGGTGCCGGTTTTGACCATTATCTTACCTTGAAACAACGGGCCAGTCAAGAATCTGAAATTGTGGAGATATTCTCTCCCCTTGGCTCTAAGTCTTTGGTCACACTTCCGGATGGCAGTAAGGTCTGGATCAATGCCAAGAGTAAGATCTCATATACCACTGATTTTAACAAAAATGACAGAATTGTTGACCTGACGGGTGAAGCCTACTTTAATGTCACCTCAAATAAGGAAAAACCGTTTATCGTACGTACTCAGCACCTCACAGTCAGAGCCTATGGCACTGAATTTAACGTGGCAGCATACCCCGATGATGACGCTGTTTCCGCTACGTTGGTTAAGGGGAATATTGTTGTCAGCACTGAAGACAACAATGCCAGTACTGCTGAATACCATCTGAAGCAAAAAGAAAATATTACCTATTTCATTAAAGATAAAAGTCTGCACTCTTCCCTCGATCAGGAGAAGAAGGAGGAGAATAAAGACGAAAATGTTGTAGCAAGTAAGGTTGAAAACCACGTCCTGCTGAAAAAAAATATAAAAACACTTTTGTATACCTCATGGAAGGATGAAACGTGGGTAATTGAAGGAATAACGCTTGACAATCTTGCTACTCAGCTTGAACGGAGGTTCAATACGAGAATTCTTATTAATTCCAATGAACTTAAGCAGTATAAGTTTACCGGAACGATAAGAAATGAAACACTCGAACAGGTGCTCGGTATCCTTGTTATGACCACACCCATGAAATACAAAATTGATGTAGGAGAGGTGTCCTGGGACCTGGATAAAGAACTCCAGCAGAAGTATTCAAGACTTCTTAACAGGTAGAAATTTAACAAAACAACATCTGAGGATGTAAATACTATGAAGAATAACACTCCATACTATTAAAAAACCGGGACTTCTGAGTCCCGGCTAAATCAAGCAAAGGCATTCTGTTGCAGAGAATACCCAAGTTAATTTATGTTGAAATAAACTTCTACAAAACTATGAAAAAAAATTCACCCTGGTACTCTTATGTTTTCAAAATAGGATCCAGAAAATTGATACTAACTATGAAACTGACCTTTCTCATCCTGATGCTTTCATTAGCACATGCCTCAGCTTCAGTATACTCCCAAAGCACACGACTGAGTCTGTCTGTGGATAAAATGTCGTTTCGGGAGACTCTTAAGCTTATTGAAAAAGAAAGCAATTACAGATTCTTCTATAATGATGAATTAACGGATCTGAATAAGATAGTCAGCCTTGCAGTTTCTGACAAAAAGATTGGTGATATTCTCGATCAGTTGCTGGATGATTCCGGGGTAACATACCGGATACTTGATAATAACGTGATTGTCCTCACTCCTACTACAAATCCTGTTCAGGTGCAACCCGACCGGGTGTCGGGAATCATTTCGGATGAAAACGGTGAGCCGTTACTGGGTGTGACAATTGTGGACAAATCTACAGGCAGCGGAACCGTCACCGACAGGGAAGGAAAATATTCAATACCCGTTTCCAGTCCCGCTGATATTCTCATATTCTCCTATGTGGGATACCAGAGTCAAACCATGACCGTCGGGAATCAGGCTGTTATCAATGTCTCAATGAAACAGGACCTGCTGAATCTTGATGAAGTCATTGTAACGGCGTATTCAGAGAAAGCCAAAACAGAAATATCAAGCGCGGTGACCTATCTGAAGGCCGATGAGATTGACAAAGTTACTGTAAACAGTGTCACTGACATGCTTACCGGGAAAGTAGCCGGCGTTCAGGTGCAAACAGCCAGCGGACAGCCAGGTCAGGCCGGGGACATCCGGATCAGGGGTGTCGGTTCCGTATACTCGCCCCAAACGCCTCTGGTAGTCGTTGACGGAGTGATCGGCGGTACCTACAACCCGAACGATATCGAAAGTGTCTCCATCCTAAAAGATGCAGGAGCCACCGGATTGTATGGTTCCAGGGCTGCTTCAGGAGTAATACTCATCACCACAAAAAGCGGAACTACTGCACGGGGTGAAATCACGGTTAAAATCAACCGCGGTATTAAAAGACCGGAATTCGGGAACTTTGAGGTTATGAACAGCCGTGAATTGTACGATTACCAAAAACTTATTTACTCTCCCAACCTGTTTGCATTAATACGACCAAAAACATTGTTGCAACAGGATTTTGACTGGATTGGCAATACCTATAAACAATCGGATATTACCACAGCCTATTTCTCAGCAACGGGAGGAGGGGACAAAACAAATTATTACTTATCAGTAGATATGATGGATGATAATGGTACCCTTATCACAACCAACTATAAAAGGCTGAGCGTACGTTCCAAGGTGAAGTACATGCTGTCTGACCGCCTCACCATTACCACCAATATATCCGGTGAATACAACAATTCACGATATCCGCACTGGACACTTGCCGAAGGAGCATTCAGGCTGATGCCCTGGGATAATCCGTACGATGCAAACGGAGATCTCGTTTATAATATTAAAAAAGAAGGATGGTACTCGAATGTCACAAATAACCCCTACCATTCCTTACAATATAACAAATATGATAACTATGGCGTGAACGGTTTTGGAAGCTTCGATCTTTACTACAAATTGACCAACTGGCTGAAAATCGATTCCAGGACGTCTCTCTCAACCAGTCACGGAAAGTATGAAGAAATCGAATCACCACTCACTTTTGAAGGTTCTCCGATCGACGGCCGCATCATGAATTCCGTCTCCTTCGATTTATCTTACTCAAATACGACGCTTCTGAAGTTTGATAAAACTTTCGGCGTTCACAGTATAAGCGGTCTCGCTGGTGTGGAAGGTGGCAAATACATGGTCGAGTCAGATTTCGGAGGTAATGCCACCGGTATCCTGCCCGGACAGGAGGTGATCGGTGTAGCAGGCTCTATAGAAAAACCGGTGGGTTCAAAAGCAGAGGAATCTGGCTTCTCAATACTCTCACAGGTAAACTATGATTTCAATAAGAAATATTTTATTACCCTGTCAGCACGCAGGGACGGTTCCTCAAAGTTTTCTCCCAATTCAAAGTACGGCACCTTCTATACCACTTCTGCCTCATGGCTGCTTAGTAACGAAGAGTTTATGAAATCCATTTCATCAATTAATTATCTAAAATTAAGAGGAAGCTACGGAGCCGTCGGGAATGAAACCTTTCCCGGAAATGTTTACTACCCCTATTTCCCGGCCTACTCGGGAGGAAATGTCTACAATAACCAGACCGCCTATTATCCATCAAATATCGGAAATTATAATCTGACATGGGAAACGAGCTATCCTCTCGACCTGGGTGTCGATGTTGGAATTGTCCACAGGGTGGAGGTGAATATTGATTACTATAATACACATGTCAAAAACATGTTATTCAGGGATCCCCTTCCAGCTTCTCAGGGCTTTGAATTCCAGTGGAAAAACGTTGGAGAAATTAAAAACAGCGGTGTTGAGCTCTCCGTAAATGCAAATGCGGTTTCAACGAAGGTCCTGAAATGGACCCTGAACTTCAACATTTCCGCCAATCAGAATGACCTGGTAAAATTATCGGATAAGGCCGGCATCGATACCATCGTGGTTACGAACTCAGGACCGGGCTTCCAGATTCTTATTCCCGGGAAATCAGCCTTTGACTGGTACATGCCTAAATGGCTCGGGGTGAATCCTGATGACGGCACACCAATGTGGGAAAAGGTTACCATTGATGCATCCACCGGTAAGGAAACTGGTAAGGAAGCCACCTCGGTATATAATGAAGCTACTTTCGAGAATGTAGGTTCTCCGTTTCCTAAATTCTTAGGCGGATTTGGCACTTCCCTGACCTATAAGAGTTTTTCTCTGTTTGCATCGTTCTCTTATGTTTACGGAAATAAGATCTACAATTATACACGACAGGAGCTGGACAACGACGGTGCCAACGCCAATGTCAACGCGTTTAAACTTCAGGAAGGCATGTCGCGCTGGAAAAATCCCGGAGACCAGGCCACTCATCCACAACCCATGATCGGAGGCAACCACAACGCCCACGAGTATTCTTCGCGATACCTGGAGGACGGCAGTTACCTCAGACTCAGAAACATCACCCTGAGTTATGATCTCCCGGTCGCACTTTCACAGAAGATAGGTTTACACGGTTTGAAGGTCAATGTGTCGGCTGACAATTTGATCACCTGGACCAAATTTACCGGCATGGATCCGGATGTTCCCTTGTATAACACCAGTTATTTACTCCCCGGTATTTCCTCATTTAAATATCCGATAAACAAACAATTTATCGTGGGTATTGAAATAAGATTTTAAACTTAAAATGATAACTGAGATGAAATATTCTGCATTGAAATATATCCTGCTGGTTCCGGTATTGTTAACCCTAACCAGATGCGAACTCGACCTGGTGCCCTATTCCGATATTACTGCCGAGACCTTGGTAGCCACTGCTGACGGTGCGAAGGGGATGGCCAATGGTTGCCTTATGATGTTGAAACAGCAATTGACCGATGACCCAAGAAACATGTACGTCAGGCATCTGTTTCAGCTGACTGAATTCCCTTCCGATGATGTATTGATCGTAAAGAGTACCACAGATAACCTTTGGTACTCATTTAATCGTCAACATATAGAAGATCAATTAAATACATCTTATTTCTGGTATACGGGATATAAGATTGTACTTGAAACCAACAACATCATCGATAAAGTTAAGATCACTGAGTCATCCACTGATGAACTGAAACAATATGTTGGCGAGGCTTACTTTTACCGTGCAATGATATTCTTTGATATGGCCCGTACATTTTCCTTTCCGCCTTCACAGGGCATTGATCAGCCGGGAATCATTTTGAGAACCGGTGTCGCTGAGGAAGACAACAAAGCAAGAGCAACGGTCGGTGAGACCTACAAACAGATCATCGCCGATCTCAAAAAAGCCTCCGAGCTTATGACCATGAGAAACCCCGGAAATACCACCGAATCGAAAAAATACGGAAATAAGTGGGCAGCCGAAGGACTTCTATCCAGGGCTTATCTCTTTACGGAACAGTATGATTCAACCATTTTCTATGCCAATGAGGTAATTAACAACAGTCCTTTTGATCTCGAACCAACGGATTCCTATACTTCTTCTTTCTGGAATACACCTGATTCAAACGAAGACTTGTTTGTCATCTACTATTCGAATGAGGAGGATGTCGGGGAAGCTTCTTTGGGATCGATGTATAACGGAGATGGTACAGGCTGGGGTGAAGTGTATCCATCACAGACTTACCTCGATCTTCTTACAAGATATCCGGAAGATATACGTAATCAATTCATTGACACCGTCAGAAACGGAGCGGGCAATGTTTCCATCTATCCCGGGACGACATTTAAAATGATGTACATGAATAAATTCTCTAACCAGAATGGCATTCCAACACTGACATCGCCGGCATATATAAGGCTTTCAGAACTTTACCTGAACAGGGCAGAAGCAAATGCGCATCTTTCACATGACAATGAAGCTCTTGACGACGTCAATATTATACGTGCACGTGCAGGACTTTCGGGAGATGCATTGGTAACTACTGGAAATTTAAACAGCACACATGGATATTCAAGTGTGCTTGATGCTGTTCTGGGTGAACGTCGTCTTGAACTTTCTTTTGAAGGGCAAAGAAGAGACGACCTGTTAAGAAATAAAATTGACCTGAACAGAAGTTACCCTTCAGGACAGAATGTAAATGGCGATACGGACATCTATCCATTCAACGGACCGAGACAAATCTATTTTATCCCGTTGAATGAAATAATCTATAATCCACTCTGTAAACAGAATGATTGAAATGATCTGTACTTAAGCATTCACAACATATAATAATGATTGTAAATTACTAATCTAAAAATTGTAGAATTATGAACAAGAATCAACTGCTTAGCAAAAGTTTCTTATTCCTTGGAATAGGTCTGATAGTTTCTTTGTCAGCATGTAAGAAAGATGACGCACCCAAGCCGGTTGCCGATTTCTCCTTCGATGTAACCGACATGGTCGTTTCTTTCACCAATGCTTCCACTGATGCATCAACCTATCTTTGGGATTTTGGTGATGGCAGCACCTCTACGGATGAGAACCCAACGCACACCTACGCCGATTTTGGAAGCTATACTGTTACATTAACTTCCAAAGGTTCAGGCGGTACCAACACAGTTACCTACGATGTCACAGTAGCAAGTTCAGAACCAATTATTGTTGACGGTTCGTTCGATGACTGGACCGATGTTCCCGACTACTATTCTTATCCCGACGGTGAAGGCGCCACAATGCTTGAAGCCAAAGTAACCAACAGTGATGGATTCCTTTATTTTTATCTGAAAGGGACATCTGATCTCGGTGAAATCCTGCAGCTGTACATCGATGCCGATAATAACGGCACCACCGGTTGGGACTACTGGAGTTACTATGAAACCCCCGGCGTTGAGTACCTCATGGAGGCTGTCATCCAGGCATTTACGGATACAGACCCGTCATCAAGCCTTCAGTCTGCAACAGGACCCGACTCTGACTGGCCCTGGGAGCCCATGATCGCAACCAACGCCATTTTTGCATCGTCTGATTATGTAACGGTGGGCAGCAACAAGGTCATTGAGTTCTCAATGGCAAGAGAGTTGTTCACAACACCGGTTCTCGGTTCGACGATCAGGATTGTGTTCGGAAACAGCGATAATACCTGGTCTCAGGTGGGTACACTGCCTCCTGCCAGTGCTGATCCTCTGATTGTACCCGCCGGATATACGATGAAATAAAGATTCCGGGATATACCATTTATACTGAAAACCAGGACAGGTTCTTCAAACGAGGCCTGTCCTGGTTCTAAATTTTCTGAACTCCGAATATTTCTTCTCATAGCTGATCATATCAGTAGGCTATTCTTATGAAACTCTTTTCCCTCCGTGAAGCACAATGTTCAAAATGCATCATGAAATGGATACCATTAAACATCCGACGAAACCAGATTAATATAACGTTATGATTAAACGACTTTTGATACCAGTTGTCCTGATATGTTTAAGCGGATTAATGCATGCACAAACATTTACCGATCATACCTATGAATACAGCGACTCTGTATTCAACAACCCTGAAAGGGGGTTCTACAGGTACACAGAGCGGAGCAATACCACCAGTTCATTGAGTGTAAACACACTGCTTTCCTATCGTGAACAGGGGTACACACTGATTTATCGCATCTTCTATATGAGGGATTTTGTAAATACCCCGATTTCCCAGGCTTACCTAGACAAAATCAGGGAAGATTTCACCCATATGCGTATCGCAGGCATCAAAGGTGTGATAAGGTTTGCCTACACATCATCACAGCAGGAACCGTATGGTGATGCAACTCCGGAACAGGTAAATATTCATATCGCACAGTTAAAGCCACTGCTGATAGAAAACACCGATGTAATCATGGTCCTTCAGGCAGGGTTTATCGGTGCATGGGGTGAATGGTACTATACCGATCATTTCGCCACCGGTTCGCCGAATAATGTAACAGCAGAAGATCTTCAGGAGAGAAAAACTCTCGTTTATAATTTGTTAGACGCCCTGCCAAAGGAAAGAATGATCCAATTACGTTATGTAGGATATAAAAGGCAGCTCTTTGATTCCATACCGGTCACAAAAGAAGAGGCCTATTCTGGATCTCCAAAATCGAGAATTTCACACCACAATGATTGCTTTGCCTCCTCAAACAATGATGTGGGCAGTTATCATAATATACAGTATGATAAAAAGTACCTGGAGCAGGATTCCAAATATACCTCCATCGGTGGTGAAACATGCGCCTGGTATGAACCCCGATCCAATTGCGACACGAGCACCTATGAGATGGAACGATTTCACTGGTCGTTTATCAATATTGACTATTTCGGCCAAACCATAACTAACTGGAAGGCGGGCGAGTGCTTTCCTGAAATGCAAAAACGGCTGGGATACCGGTACTTCCTCATTGATTCGAAGTTGCAGAATTCTAGTAAACACGGCAGTTCTGCTACATTTTCATTCACCCTTGAAAACTTTGGTTACTCCAATCCCATGAACCCACGAAATGTGGAAATCGTACTTCAGAATAACGAAACCGGCAAACTATACTATTCACCCGTTGAAGTTGAACTGAGGAAGTATGAACTAAACACTTCCATCGATATTACCGCCGAGATCGGGATCCCGTCTTATTTGCCGAACGGTGCATACTCTGTGTACCTTAACCTTCCCGACCCGAAGCCTACACTTAAACACAATCCCGACTTTTCCATCAGGCTGGCCAATAACAATGTCTGGAACGAAACGCTAGGTATGAATTCCCTTCATCACACCCTCCTCGTCGACGATAATTCAACCTTTGGTGATACCTATACAGGTCAAAATTTTTTTCTCAACTACGATGGTAATTCACCGGATCAGACACATATAACCATTGACGGGAATCCTGCCGACTGGAACCTGATGGATACAGCCAGCACCACCGACTCAAATACGATGTTAAAGGTCGTCAAACTATACGACACGGGAGATACGCTGTTCTGTTTATTGAAAGGAAATAACCTCTATCCAAATACCCAGATCTTCATCGATACAGATCCTGATGGTGGCACCGGAATGAATTATTATACATGGTCGAACGATGACGGGGTTGATTATCTGGTGCAGAATAATGAAGTATACAGTTATCATGGCAGTAATGGAAGCAGTGACTGGGACTGGAGCCTGATATCATCAGACCAGGTAAGTATCATGAGTAATGATACGGTAGTAGAAATCGCCATCCCAACCGTTCTATTTGGTACTCCGGGCCCGAATGATCAGATCAGGCTGGGTGCACTGACCTTATCAGCAGACTGGTCAGCCAATGAATCACTTCCCAAAATCGGTGATGCCATGATCACTTACACCCTCAAACCATTTATTCAAACCCCGCATTTGTACGTCACCTCGTATTGTAATAATAATATTATAAGTTTTGCTCCTGAAGAACAGGATTCTGTCTCGCAGTTTATCATTGAGAAAAGTTCCGGGGACGATAATCAGTTTGTTTCCATCTCTGTGCTTTCAGGACTTTCACCTGTAAATTATTTCAGGGATATTGAGCTAAATGAGAATGCAACCAACAATTACAGGATATATCGAATTAAAGATGACCAATCTTCCCGTTACTCTGATGCAGTATCAATCCAAACAGGGAGTGAATGTAATTTCAGGTATCCGGTGGTGAATGCCGATGGCAGTGAAAATGACTGGAATGCAATACCACCGCTGGACGCTGTATCTGACGGGAAAAATGACTTCTTTTTTAAAGTTTATTGCAGCAATGATTTTTTAAATGTTTTACTCCTCGGAGATTCTGTTATCAGTGCTGAAATATACATCGATACAGATAACAATCCTTCGACAGGCGCGACCAACGGGTACTGGAAAAACGCTGGTTTTGAGTTTAAATGTGTAAATGACACCCTGTTCAAATATGGATCCGGATCCTTCACACAGCTCTCGATGATCGATGCCTTCGAACAAAATTCACATCTCATGGAGTTTCAGGTGCCACTTGATTTGCTTTCGGTTGACAATTCGCAGGATCACCTGTCTTTTGGCGTCATTCTTCACTTAGCAAACAGCCAGCTATTGCTTCCCTTTAAAAACAGAAACCGGTTGGAATATGAACGGGTTCTTCCCGCATTGCAGCCAGAAGATTTCGCAGTGAGAAATTCTGTTACATCTCCCACGTCCAAGCTGATTGCAACCTGGAGTAAATGTGATAATTGTGACGGCTACATCCTCACCAGAACTGAGAAATCTTCCGGAACTGAAACGGAATTCGATCTCAGTCGAAATGAAAATCAATTGATTGATGAAGGGCTGGAAAGAGCTTCGGCCTATGAATACACGGTTTACAGCTATAATTTTGCCGGAAAATCCCCGAATGCAGGTCCGGTTGAATTGTCAACAACCACCGGGATCGAGGAATTGAAAAATGATGATGATATTGCCGTCTGGCCGGTTCCCTCCTCCGACGAATTGTTCGTTAAATTCGGACCAGGCAACTCTGGGGCGGTATATCTGAAAATCTATACCCCCGACGGAAAACTTGTCTATGCGAGGAATATTGAGATCTCAGACCTTCAGGGCAGCCGTGAACTCTCAATTCCCGCAGCGGGCATAGGTAATGGTGTATTCTTTTTACAGGTTAATGTCAGAAACAAAGGCGTATTTGTCAAAAAGATTATCATCGAATAATTAACTGTCCAGCTGAGGCAGAAATGTTGAGCTTATAGCTTTGAACAGCGGGTTAATAGTATTCGATGCCCATTGAAATTTCCACACTTCTTCGAAGAAAGTATTTTGGTTTGTACAATCGCAAATGCTAAAAAATACAACTTATGATTAGCTCACATAAATTTTTGGTTTTTTGTGTCTTATCTGTCACCACGCTCCTGATTACAGGTGGTTGCAATAAGGAATACCGTATTCAAAGCGGTGATCTTTTAATCAAATATAACAGCGATTTGTACGCACAGGTAAATTCTATGGCAAAGGATGTCAAACCCCTGTGTGAAGGCTTTCAGCTGACGGAATATCTGGAGGCCAAAAATTTTAAAACGGATAAATTCCGGGTTTACAGGGAAGACGGGGAATCCTTTGAATCACAGTTTGGTAAGGGCAACAAGACCCTGCTACAGGGGCGATTTAAAAAGGATGATATTTGCCTGGATAAAATTATTGAAATCAGGACGTACGAAAGTTATCCGGGTGTTGCTTTGTTTCAGGTAAGCTATATCAATTGCGGAAATAAGGACGTTAAGGTAAAGTTGTGGGCAAATCATCATTACCAGGTTCTGCCGGGTGAGAGCGATCCCCCTTTCTGGTCTTTCCAGGGTAGTTCCTCATCGGAGAGAGCAGACTGGATTCTGCCCCTGACAACCGGATTTTATAAGAAAAATTATATGGGAATGAATGATACCGATTACGGTGGTGGCATTCCGGTTACCGACCTTTGGAGAAAGGATTGCGGGATCGCTATCGGTCATACGGAATTAGTGCCAAAAGAAGTATGTCTTCCTGTTGATTTTGATAGCAATACAAATTATACACAGATAGGAATCGAGAAAGAATTCCCGGAATTCAGGGATCTGAATCCGGGCGATACATTAAACACACTGGAAACCTTTGTAATGACTCACCGCGGGGATTATTTTTCTGCATTGCGGCTGTTCTCAGCCATCATGGAGAAGAAGGGAATTGTCCCTGTTAAAACAGAGGATGAAGCCTTTGAGCCAATCTGGTGTGGCTGGGGGTACATGCGAAATTTTACCGTTCAAGAGATTCTCGGAACATTGCCAAAGGTGAAGGAATTGGGTATTAAATGGGCGGTCATTGATGACGGCTACCAGGTTGCCGAGGGAGACTGGAATGTCAATCGCAAAAGGTTTCCCGGCGGGGATGCAGACATGCGCGGGCTGGTCAAGGCTATTCACGGCTACGGGCTGAAAGCAAAATTATGGTGGGCCCCCCTGGCCGCCGATCCGGGTAGTAAAATATTGAAGGAAGAGCCGGATGTATTGCTCCGGAATGCTGATGAATCACCAGAGTATATAACCTGGTGGGATAGTTATTACATGTCGCCGTCTAAGAAATCAACCCTCGACTATACAAAGCGAACAGTGGAAATGTTCCTTGAAGATTGGGGCTTTGACGGTCTGAAGATGGATGGTCAGCATATGAATGCCGTGCCACCGGATTATACGCTGGACAGCGACCCAAACGAATCCGTTGAATCCCTGCCCGGCTTTTTCAAGACCGTGTATGAAACCGCCCGCACAATAAAACCCCATGCAGTTATCGAAAACTGTCCATGTGGATGCTGCATGTCTTTCTATAATATGCCCTGGGCAAACCAGTTTGTCGCCTCCGATCCGACAAGCAGCTGGCAGATCCGGCTGAAAGGGAAAACCTACAAGGCCCTGATGCCTCACACGGCGTACTATGGCGATCATGTTGAATTAAGTGACGGTGGCGATGACTTTGCCAGTTCATTCGGTGTCGGAGCGGTACTCGGCACAAAATTTACCTGGCCCAGTGATAATCCGACAGCAGAAAAAGGCTGTCTCCTCACTCCTGATAGGGAAATCAGGTGGAAAAAGTGGTTCTCGCTCTACAACGAACGCATGCTTTCAAAAGGCGATTATCTGGGTGCTTTGTATGATATTGGGTACGACAAGCCTGAAACCCACGTGATCCAGACCGGTGACACACTGAATTACGCTTTTTATGCCAGGGACTGGGACGGTGACATCAGCTTCCGGGGATTGCAAAAACGGAAATACGAACTGGTGGATTACTTTAACGGCCAAAAATTGGGGAGTATTGAAGGCACTTCAACCACACTTCACCTCAGCTTTAAAGGATTTCTGCTGGTGGAGGCGATTCCGGAGTAAATTGAGCGGAAGGATTCGTCCGGCACCACCTCTCACATGAACGGCCGCATTAGTTGAATATCTCTTTTCAAAGAACGATAAAGAACTATATCTGAATACCTTACCGAAACTCCAGGTGGATTAATTCTTAGCGTCTTGCAGACCGCTCAGCGTCCTGTTTACTAAAAGCAGCGGTCCGGCTATTTGTGGATTAAATTTATCTCTGCTAAATCCTGACTTCCGTGATTTGGGAAGATAATTATGCCTGACTTATGATCATGTTTCAATTTAATTTGAGAGTCTTTCTGAGAAACCGGATACTATCCGTCTATAATAATGATCCTGGATAATTCAGAACATTTCATTTGTCGCATCTAAAAATTTATCGTTGAATTTCATGAGTCAAATAACCGCTTTATTTGATTCCGAATTATCATCAACGTATTATTTTGGTTCATAATTTACAGGCAAGCCTAATTCTTCTTTTAAATTCTGATTGTAAATGGCAATTTTTTCTTTTGCTTCATCATTGCCGTAGTACACAGACTGATATTTTGGCTTATCTGTTAATAGCGCAATACCTGTGACACCCCCACCTAAATAAATTACGCCAGGCAATACCCATGGGTTGGTAGTAACAACAGCTGCTACAAAAAAACCACCACCAACTAAGCCTGTAATAAGAATAGGGGTTCCAATAACATTACGAATAACCCTTTTCCTTTTTATAATTTTATTTTGCGCTGCTACATCATCGATTATCTTTTGTTCTCCAATAATTTGAGCAAAAGTGCTGTGTGATATTTGCCTTGCTCCCTGCGTGATAAACCAATTAGTATAAGCTTTCGTTTCAGAAACAGAGTTTGATGCTGTCTTTCCTGTAGAAGAATAGTAGCCAGGATAATACTTGCTTTCAGAAGAGGTGTTGGTTTCTGTAACGTAACGTGTATTCACCAAAATATCTAAATGTTGCTCGCTGTATTGTTTAACAGCGTCCGATTTACTCTCAAGTTCATCTTTCTCCAATTTAAGTTTTTCATTCTTCAACTTGTTTTGCACCACTTCCGAATCCTTGATAAAAGCGGTGGTTACTGCATTCTGATTAACGGTAATAAGTTCACTATAAACAATAACATTGTCCTTAACCACCTTTAGATAATGACTGCCGATGGTTACAGAATCAATATTAATATTGTCGGAACCTTGAAATACTTCGTCAAGATATACATTGATACCTTTAAGCTCTGAAAATACTTTTACTGTTCCTTTTTGCGAATAACACAAAACAGGTAATAAAAATAAAATGAGAATTAAGGGTGTTTTACTATTTATAAGTTTTTTCATTTTAATTTTGTCAGTGTTTATCGTGCTGACTCCGCACTTCCAAGTTTTTTGTTAGTTTATTAAGGTTAGTCCCTCGTCATCTTTTTTGGTTGCATATTGTGTGAACGTATACGTAACGTCGCCACTTTCGATTAAACATCTTACTATAAAGATAATTTATTTTTCAGAATTGTGCTAAATGAAACATTTGTATCCGTCCTGCCAAGTCCGTCATCGATTTTCTTATGATTATTCGGATCTTTGAGGTATGCCGGGATTATAAATCCAGATTCCGCGGCATAAGTTCTGTGAACCTTTTGACCTTGTAGGTTAATCAATGGGCTGACACGGATACCGGAATATAATAATGACTACAGTAAAGATCTTGCAGAATTATTACCTCACAACTGGAAAGCTTCCAAAAACGATCAGAAAAATCCAAACACTCTCCAATAAAAGCTGGACTTTGTTAAAATAAGCTGAACCTGTCCGATTGGATAGTTCTCAACTTATGCGCCCATTTGGGTCGCCGTCTATTAGAAATATTTTTATTGTCTTGCCGAATTTCCTATTGTTTACGTCAATTTACAATGCGCATAGCGCTTATTGTATAGTTAGTGGCGGGTTCAGAAGTACCAAATTTTCGGATTAATACTTTGTTTGCTAAATGCTAAAACATTGAATTATAGCATACTACCATTGATTATAAATTTTATTGTAAGGCGTTTTCTGTTTTTTCTTTAAAATCATGTGGTTCGTCTATATGTAGTCCAATTACCTTGAATTTCTTTTTTATCCCATATAAACCAACCAGTTCGTTCTCACTATTCAAATAAATTATCACGTTATGACTTTCAAGCTTTCCTAAAGGGGAAAGAGTTGTCGTCAATCGATCCTTATCTAATGACTTCCTTGAAAGCTCAATTCTTTCTATATCTGAAAAGAAAATTTCAACTTCATTTAATATACCATATTTCAAAGTCAAACTGTTTTGATTGATAGAAATTGGTCTTTTAGAAAGTGATTTTGCAAATCCAAAAACTTGAATTGCAGTATAAATACTTAATGCCGTTAAAACCCAAGCGGCAATTGAACTCCAACGTACAAGTAAAAAATGAAATGCAAATGTTTCAATTCCAATAATTAATATAAATGCACCAAATAGTGCAGGTGTTCCGCTTTTCTTATGGTAGGTAAATTCATTTTCATTAACCACTATCGTTTTCCAATTGATAAAACCATAGTAGAACACAGCAACTTCATTGGCAAATGGCAACACAAGTCTTTTTGGAAGAATTTCGTAGCAAGTACTTTTTAGTGCACCGAAAAAGTCCGGAGCAGGACTTTTTAAACTTTTATAATTTCTAATGGCACTTCGAACTTTAATCACCACAAAAGTCAATATTGAGATTTCAATAACTGGCAAAGCCCAGGTTTTGAATAATGTCAGATAAGTTTGACTCTCTTTGGGTAAGAAATATGAACCAATTAAAAGTCCAACTATAATTACTGGAATTACTGTCGTATTAGGAATTTCAGTCTTGCGAACAAGTAAAAAATAGACAAATGGAACCGTCAACAATAAGTCAGCTGTAATTCCCAAAATCAAGGCTTCATTCCCGACAAGGAATGAAGATTTTATTAAAAGCACTAAAATTCCTAAAAGACATATCGGAATTCCAAAAGTGATCAGGTTTCTATTGATATTTAATATTCTATTCATTTCATTTGTTTTAATGATTTACGTTTAGTATAAGAAAAGTAGCCGACTGCGTGGCAATTTCCTGTCAAGTTACAAGTAATTCGAATCGGACAACAACCCCTAAAATTACTACAATCACGGCTATTATTTTTATTACTTGTATCCGATAAAAATCTAGAATCATAGAAAAAAGGCCGGTCAGTGAAGATCAACCATAATTAAAAGTACAAATTTTACCGGACAACCGATTCTGAATCAACTCTTAAGATTCCTGTACAAAGGGAAAATCTGGAAGATAGACATAAAAAGCAAGGCAACCGCATGACCATCATTGGACAACCCAGCGCTTGAGAATGAAAGAGATTACTCACCCCCTTTTTGGCGATTTGAATACGCTCAAAATAAACATCACAGTTGAATTGATAGGGTATCCGTGAGTAAGCCACCACACAGGCCCGTAAACCGCACAAACCCACAGTTACTTAAGTGACCTTATGTGCCTTATGTGGTTCAACAAAGGGAATTGGTGAATTGGTGATCCACGTTCGCTAAAGTTACGGCGGACGCGGTTTGGTGAATTGAAGAGTGACCTAAAGAACAGCTCGTAACTCCATAGCTCCATAACTCCTCTCTCATCAGACTAATGTTACAAAAAACAAAACCCCCTGAAACATACGTATCAAGGGGTATTCATTTTCATATGGGTGGAAGATGGGGCTCGAACCCACGACCTCTGGAACCACAATCCAGCGCTCTAACCGGCTGAGCTACATCCACCGTTTGGGCTGCAAATTTAAATAATTTTTTCGTCCATCACAGGTTCCGGTAAAAAATTATAATGATTTTTTGTGTTTCAGCATTTGTTTGACACTGTCGGCGTACCACTGGATGATCAGCGAATTGTAGGAATTGGCGTAAATCCTTATTTTTATGCCCTTCCGGCTGAGATCATCCTTGAAATACCGGGTGATCTCACGGTAGAACAGATCATCTTTCCGGTTAATAAAAACCCTCTTAAACCAGCCGGGGAGCCAGACCTTCACCCTGTTTTTCATCTTTGCCCTGCGGATGACCTGTTCTCCGGGCTGGAGTTCATGATTAAAATTTATATCCCGGGATGCGAAGAAATCATTGGTAAGGATATCGTCATACAGGTATTTATTGACCTTGGCATGTAGGGGCAGACGCCGGAAGAAATCTATAAACTCCGCATCACAAAGGGGCAGCCTGAATTCATAACCAAAATACGTATAGGTGGATGTTGAATTTGTGATGAATTTTCCGTACCGTTCCTTAAAGTCGTAATCCTCATGAATGGAGTATGCCAGATCGGATTCTTTTACAAATTTTTCCTGGATGGATTTTTCAATCCGGTCTTTTATTTTCGGGATATCCCTGCGTTGGGGTGGTTTAAAGGTATACTTGACATTATAGATCCTTTCGGCAATCTGCCCGACCGATTCCTCCAGGCTGAGATTCCCATGTTTGTTCAGCATCCCCCCTGCCAAAAAATCACCGTACAGTCCGGGAATGAAGATCCCATCGTCGGGAATCAACTTATTTTCCTTCAGGTATTTTACAGCGAAGTATTCCTGCATATAGAACATGGATGACAACTTACCTGCATAGGCCGCGTATTCCATAAAGTCATCACGATACATGAAATCCCTGATCAGTTCTTCATTGTATTCCACGAAATACCACGGATACCCAAGTTTTTTGGCCACCCTCCCTGAGATACTGACTTCCTGGCTTCCTTTTCTGCCGTAGGTGAAGCATAGTACCTTCTCATATTTATAATCTTTGAGCATTGCAGCAACAAACCTGGAATCATAGCCACCGCTGAGCGGTAAAATAGCTGTCCTTCCTTCAAGGCTGGTAATAAACCTGGGGAAAGCCCTATGCATAACCTGTATTGCCTCAGCACGCAGTTCCTGGTATGAATCTTCCAAGACAGTACTGCAGCGATATGATGAATAGAATTCTGCATTCAATCCCTCGCTGTCGAAGCGGATCATCTCTCCAGCCTGGATCTGCCGGATGCCTTCGGCAAGTGTATTATTTCCCGTTACGTATCCGGTAGCGAGAAACTCGGTGAATGAAGGGTAGTCAATAATGACAGAACCCTGCAGTTCTGCAAGATGGTAAGGATCGTCAGAAAGGTACCACTGCCCTTTCTGGCGCAGGTAGAAAAGCGGAAATGTTCTGAAAGGGTCACAGGCTGCGAAATATTCATCGCCGTTTTCGACAATGACACTGTAGATTCCGTTTGCATAACGTACCCGTTCTTCCAGGTCGAACGAAGATTGAATACCCTCAAAATACCGGAGGAGATTCTCGCCCGACCAAAGTTTATTAGCCCGGTCGATCAGGCAGCCTTTGGCATGCAGCTTATCCGTACCGTGCCATTTAAACCCATTGTTTTTAAGAAGGTTGACCTCGTTCATCCAGAATTTCATTTATCAGGTTGTGATAACGATCACGAATCACCTCAACAGCGTAATTATCAGCTACATCCTTTCTGATCTTCACCGGATCGTAACTCTCGTAATTATTGTAAATTGTTTCCATCGCACGTGTCAGATCATCGACGCTATCAGGTTCCACGAGCAGGCCGTCCGTTTCTTTTACAATAAATTCCGGACCGCCGGAGTAGGTTGATATGACAGGACAACCTGTCGACATGGCCTCAATAAGTACAACGCCGAAAGCTTCGAAACGACTTGGCAGTATAAACAGATTCGCCATTTGCATTTCACGCCTGACTTCCTCTCTCGGTACATAACCATGAAGGGTTACCTTGTCGGCAACGCCAAACCGGCGTGCCAGGTGTCTGAGTTTTCGGTATTTTCCACCCCTTCCCCCGATTCTCAGGAAGAATTCGCCTTCATGGCGCTCCACAAACCGGGCAAATGCTTCAATGAGGATGTCAAATCCTTTCACATATTCCAGGATGCCAAACCCTAAAAAAATAAATGGTTCTTTCTTGCGTCTTTCCGTTGGCGGCAGAAAGAAATTGGTATCAATGAGGTTGGGTATGGTGGAAATTTTGTTTCTGATGCCCGGCGAGATGCTGATCAACTGGCTGTCGATAGCCTGACTGACAGTGATGATCCTGTCGGCATGTGAAAGACTGTTCCGGATATAGGGGAAGTACCATTCCCTGATCATCTTTTGGGTTGCTTCAATATCGCGTGCAAAACGGCTCCGGTGTTCGATGAGGATATACGGGATCCTGTATTCTTCTTTAATACGTGAAGCTACATAGCCCGCCCAGATTGTACTATGCGCAATGATAATATCGGGCTCCCCATATAGCTTGACATAGTCTTCAAATAAACGCAGATATTTACTGACCCAGCCCTTCACGTTTTTCTTTTCCATCTTCGGCCACCGCAGGTAACCAGACCGTATTACCTTCAGCGGCCCTTCTATATTTACCGTTGTACCCGATGATCTGAGAATCTGATGAAGCGTGTGGCTGGTAAGTCCAAGCACACGGTTAACCATTACATCCACCTTGAATTTTCCATGGTGAAGGGCTTCCGCATGATCCTTGAAAAATCCTCCTCCGTCTGGCAGATACCAGGAAGGAAGTACCAGAATTTTAATTTCGTTCTTCAACACTATGCTGATTTGATATAACTTACTTTTACTTTATAATGAAAGCCAGGCTTAACTGGTGCCAACAGTGTAGATCCCGGAATGTCGCGTCTGATCAGTATGGCAGATTTTGTATTCGAGACATGGTAAAGATAACGGTGGATATCTGACGGAAGGCCGTCGAGTATCCCTGCCATTACTTCAAAGCGTACATCTTCAGGTGTGATACCGTAATCATGCCATACCACTATTGAATCCTTATGAACCAGGTGGCGGAAAACCTTTATGGTGTCATTTTTCACAAAATCATAATGGTGGTCTCCATCAATAAAGATGAGATCAAATTTACGGTTTAATGAAGCAAAGTCAAAAGTGGAGGAATCTGCATTGAGATGAACCACATTCGTGAGGCTTTTTGAAAAGAATCCCTGGAGATCAATATATTTTTCATCGACCTTCCTGGCTCTCATGTCTTCAGCCGGTAAATTCAATGTATAACATTCAGAAGCGACTTCTGCCACATTGGCCACGCTTTCACCCCGCCAGGTACCGATTTCAAAGTAAGAACAAGATTTGAATTTCTGAGCCAGATTTTTCAACAGAAGTATATCCGTGACGAGAGAGCCGCCGTCGAGAAAGGTAAAAATGCTGAGATCGCCTCCAGGATCATCACCAAATAATTGAGCAGGATCAATTACCGGCAAACCATGCGGCATATGATATCTTTTAACAACCTGTTCTTTCCAGATATCAGGGTCCTGCAAAACACGATTAAGCAACCATGGATTACGTATGATATGACCAGTGGCTAAAAGGGCCTTTCTTATTTTATTCATTCCGGATGATTCGAAGTTACTTCTCCTGCATTTTTTAGGTCCTTCCGTTTATCGGCACGAACCGACAAAGATATATACCAAAACAAATTATAAGACACAATAATGAAACTTATTCCACTAAACAGAATTAATGCCAGGTAGATTTTGTGTAATAGTACACCAGCGCCAAGAGCCGCAACCCTCATTCCGAATTTCAGGATATCCAGCCACATGGCTTTTCTTTGGCGACTTAAAAGATCGGGAAGAAAAGACAGAGGAGAAGAGATGAATACGACCAGCAGCCATGGAAGCAGGATTTGCATATATTTACCAGCCTCCAGCCATTCCTTACCAAGAACAAAAGAGAATATCGCCGGTCCGAAAATGGCTGCAGCAAGAAACGGAACGACTGCAAAAGCAACCAACCGAAAAACGATCTTTTTAATATCAATGCTGATGGCTTGTCCACGATTGTATTTCTCAATGATCCTCTGCGAGAAGACCTGGGTGAGGGAACTGGTAATCAGATTAGCAGGACGGTTGACCATCATAAAACCCATAGCGTAATACCCAACCACCTTTGGTCCGAATGCTGAGGTAAGAAAAAATACAGGCAGGTTGGACGAAAAATTATTGATGACGTAATGCACCATATTGAATTTCGGAAAGAGTCTGAATTCACGGGCCAGATTCTTCATCCGTGATAAATTCACTCCGGTGAAAAATTGCCGGTCTCGCCTGATGATCCCGGAAAGAAACCATATTGTGCCGGTTAGCTGGCCTGTCACCGCTCCTGCAACAAGTCCGCCACCTGATGGCAGAGCAGTTGCCGTGGAAATTTTTACACCTGAATTGACCAGCGACTGGCTCAGGTTTGCCCCAGCGATCCGGGGATAGGATTTTTTCCTGTTTGACCAGTATGCTGTAATTTGAAAATGAGCCACGAGTAGTGTTGATAAAGGGACAAAGAAAAGCCATTTTTCGATGTCAGGATTCCCCAGCCAACGGCCGATATCCTGTTTAAACACAAGGATGACGACCATGAGGATAATACTGAAACAAATGGCTAAAAGTGAGGATAGTACCGCAAGTGATGCACCATCACTGTCTTTCCCGGGAATCATGATGGCCAGTTCATATTTACCCGTTGCCACCATGGCAGTAATGGTAGTAATACTCATGTACAGGGCAAAGAGACCAAAATCCTCAGGACTGTAAATCCTTGACAGAACAGGATAAATCAGGATGGCAATACCCTGGGCAACGGAAGTGGCGGAAACTAGTGTGAAAACATTCTTCACAAATTCACTTCTGCGTACCCGTTGTAATTTAAGCGTCATGGCAGAATATCAATACAGTACAAAGGAACAAAATATAAAGTATTACTGGACAAAATAGCAGGATATTTCATTTCGTTGTGACATAAAGGGGGCTGTGCCGCATTTTGGCATATCCTTTGACATGTTTTGTTTTCACCAATTAAATTATCTTTGAACCCAATAAAGTAGAGAAATGAATATTAACAGATCTTCAAACCCGGTTCTTCGTGAGAATATATTCAGAAAATCCGGGGAAGCAGTCGACAGTACTGAAGTGATGACGGTTAAAGGAACCGTTAATAAGATTTCAATCATGGTATTGCTGGTCGTTCTCGGAGCCGCTTACACCTGGAAGTTCATGGTAGCCGGAAATATGTCTGCACTCACCACGTATATGATAATTGGCGGCCTCGGAGGATTCGTTGCCGCGCTAATCACTATTTTCAAGCCGGTTTGGTCACCGTTTACAGCACCGGTATATGCCGTTCTCGAAGGACTTTTCCTCGGAGGGATCTCGGCGATGCTAAATGCACAGCCCCAATTTCACAATATTGTGGTCAATGCGGTAACGTTGACATTCGGAACCATGTTTGCTCTGCTTTTTGTATACAGGACCGGCATCATCAAAGTAACCAATAAATTCAGACTGGGGGTTGTTGCAGCCACAGGAGGTATTGCCATTGCCTATTTCCTGTCGATGATCCTGGGTTTTTTTGGTATTCACACAGGATTACTTTCCTTCGGCGGTGGAACATTCGGTATTGTCATCAGCCTGGTTGTCATTGTGGTTGCGGCACTTAACCTGATCCTTGATTTTGATTTTATCGAAAATGCAGCCAGGGCAGGTACTCCGAAATATATGGAATGGTTTGGTGCTTTCGGACTGATTGTCACACTGGTATGGCTGTATATTGAGTTCCTCAGGTTACTGGCACGCCTGTCGAGCAGGAACTAAACTTTTAACTATGCAAGACCTTGAGAAATATTTCGATCAGTTTCGTAAAAATATCGTCGGTATTGACCAGGAATTTGAATCCCCGTTTGGAAGTAAAAAAATTCTTTATGCCGACTGGATTGCCAGCGGGCGTTTATATGTACCGATCGAACAGAAGTTTCTGAGGGACTTTGGACCATTTATCGCAAATACGCATACCGAGACCAATGTTACCGGCACGCTGATGACCAAGAGTTACCGGTACGCCCATAAGTATATTAAGAAACATGTCAATGCTTCACCGGGGGATGTCATCATTACTGCAGGTTATGGAATGACATCGGTGGTGAACAAACTTCAGCGAATTCTCAGTCTTAAAGGCTGTGGTAGCATGTACGAGCGAGATTGTCAAAGGTTGAAAAACAAGCCGGTAGTCTTCATTACACATATGGAGCATCATTCCAACCAAACTTCATGGTTTGAGACCATTGCCGATGTTGTCCAGTTGAATCCGGATCCCAACCTTCTCGTCGACCCGGAAGAATTAAGTCGGCAGCTTAAAAAGTATGCCGACCGTGAATTTAAAATCGGCGCTTTTACTGCCTGCTCAAATGTGACCGGCGTAAGAACGCCCTACCACAAGCTGGCGTCCATTATGCATAAATACGGCGGTCTTTGTTTTATCGATTTTGCCGCTTCGGCACCTTATGAGGACATCAATATGAATCCGGAGGATCCACTTGAAAAGCTCGATGCCATATATTTCTCACCACACAAATTTCTAGGCGGACCGGGATCTTCTGGTGTGTTGATCTTTGATTCAATGATGTACAAGTCAACTGTCCCCGATAACCCCGGTGGTGGTACCGTCGACTGGACCAATCCCTGGGGGAAATATAAATATGTGGATGATATCGAGGCCAGGGAAGACGGTGGCACACCGGGTTTCCTGGAAGCCATCAAAGCAGCACTGTCCATTGAACTCAAGGAACAAATGGGCGTTAAGAACATCCTGGATCGCGAAGAAGAACTCCTGAAGATCGCATTTCCCCTCCTCAGAAAAATTCCGGGAATAAAAATCCTTGCTGATCAAATTGAAGATCGACTGGGAATTATATCTTTTTATCATGAGAAGATCCATTTCAATCTCCTAGTCAAACTTCTCAATGACAGGTTTGGTATACAGGTCAGGGGCGGCTGTGCCTGTGCCGGAACGTACGGGCATTACCTGCTGCAGGTAAGCTACGAAAAATCACAGGAAATCACGGACAAGATCAACCATGGGGATCTTTCCGAAAAGCCGGGATGGGTGCGATGGTCACTTCACCCCGTGATGACAAACCAGGAGGTGTATTTTTTTATCGACGCCTTAACGGCAATTGTCAAAAACATCCATAAATGGGAAAAAGATTATGTATATTTAATTCGTAAGAATGAATATGTGCATAAGTCGGAGATGAATGGTACCATTCACGATAAGATGATCGAAGATTGGTTTTCTCTTTGATCAAACAGTTAATACTATGAAACTGATTGAAGTAACAAATAAAAGCCTTGAAAGGGAATTCATAAATGTCCCAAAACATTTATACATAAATGACCCGAACTGGGTTTGTCCCATGGACAATGATCTTGTTGCTTTATTCGACCAGAAAAAAAATCCACATTTCAAGGATGGGGAAGCCATCCGGTGGATTCTCAGAGACCAGGAGGGCAAGGCGGTAGGCAGGGTTGCCGCATTCTTCAGTCGCGAAAAAGCCGGGGCAGAAAAAATTCCTTCCGGAGGCATGGGTTACTTCGAATGCATAAACGACAAGAAAGCTGCTTTCATCCTGTTTGATGCTGCCCGTACCTGGCTTAGTTCCAGGGGAATGAAGGCCATGGACGCACCTGTGAATTTCGGGGAGAACGACAGTAACTGGGGTTTGCTGGTTGAAGGCTTTACACACCCCGGCTTCGGCATGCCGTATAATTTCCCCTATTACCGGACCCTCTTCGAAGAATACGGCTTCAGAATTTACTTCAGGCAATTCAGCTACCATCTTAATCTTACAAAAAAATTTCCTGAACGATTCTGGAAAATCGCGGAATGGATTGGCCGGAAACCCGACTTCAGTTTCAGACATTTTAATTTTCGGGATGCCGACAAATTTGTCGCCGATATGGTGCATATCTACAATGAAGCATGGAAAAACTTCAAGGAAAATTTCACCCCCCTGAACCCGGAAGATGTCAGAAGCGGTATGATGAAAGCAAAACCTATTCTGGACCCGCATATGGTATGGTTTGCCTACTTCAGGGATGAACCGATCGGCTTCTTTATCATGTTCCCCGATATCAACCAGATTCTTAAAAAGCTGAATGGCCGCATGCATCTGCTCAATAAACTCCGTTTCCTGTATTTCAAAAAGACAGGTACCATCACAAGGATCAGGGCACAGATTGCCGGTGTAGTGCCGAAATTTCAAAACTCTGGAGTAGAATCGGGTATTTTCTGGCACATGAATGAAAAAATGAAGCATAAACCCCAATACACAGAACTCGAACTTTCATGGGTAGGCGACTTCAATCCTAAGATGATCGCTCTCTATGAGGCTGTGGGTGCTGAAAGGGCCAAAATACATCATACCTACCGGTATATGCTCGATCCTTCCCTTCCATTTGAACGGTTCATGCCGGGCAAAGAACAGAGCAGCCTGGGCAGAAAAATTAAAACTGCAAAAAGCCAGTAAATTGATCGGATCAAAAGCATAACGAAAAGAGTAAAAATTACTGCCCTATTTTTTGCTTTTGTCATAATGTTGTATAATTTTGCATTCCGTTTTTGACGTTCACCGAGTAAAGAACGTTTTGAATAGTACAAATAAAGGATCCCGAACAAACGTTTTACAAAGGTAAGTGACCGGAAAATCCGGCAGAATGGCAAGGATCACAGAAAAAAATAAATGTATGAAAAAAGACATTCATCCAAAAAATTACAGGCTGGTCGCTTTTAAAGATATGTCAAACGGACATACCTTTGTTACCAGGTCTACCGCCAACTCAAGGGAAACGATCAAACTTGAAGATGGTAAGGAATATCCGCTGATTAAAGTTGAGATTTCTTCACAATCTCATCCCTTCTATACCGGTAAAATGAAACTCGTTGATACAGCTGGTCGTGTCGATAAATTCATGAGCAGATACAAATCACACTACGATAAAAAGAACATCAAAGAATAAATATTCATAACCGTATATTTTTCAGGACTCCGGTAACTTCAGTGTTTATCGGAGTTTTTTTACGTATTTTTGAACAGGATCATTCGTGGTAAAATTTTCATCCTCTCATGTCAGGAAATTTCCATGAACAATGATCAGCCCCGATAGTTTAATACTCTGTTAAGCCTTTTGCCATGAACATTATTTTTTTCGATGACATCAGCCGGAGAAACCTTTTACCATTGACTTTCACAAGACCGGTTGCCGATTTACGAGTTGGAATCTTAAGAATCAGCGAGAAATGGAAAAAGCTGACAGGCTTTCCTGTAAGTTTCATCACTGAGACCTACCTCACAGAAAAATTTTCATGTCAGATCATGGCCGACAACCTCCTGATCAACGGAGCCATTGTTCCCGGCCGGGACCTCGCCTCGGCAGTTACAGCATTAAACACGGGAGAGGCCCTGGTGATGGGGAACAGACTACTTGCATGCCGTCTGAACGAGGGTGATGCCGGAAATTTTCAGCCAGCTAGTTTTAAGGCAAAAAAGGAAAGGGACTATTCCGGAACGATACGGATCCTCGACCACCCCTGGCAAATATTTTCATGGAATGGTGAAGCCATTACCGAGGACTACCATTTGGTCACCACCGGACGACATTCCCTGAAGCTGAGTCGCAGCAATAATATACTGGCTGAGGAAAATATCTTCGTTGAAGAAGGTGTCAGGGCGGAGTTTTCTACCATCAACGCAAGTACAGGACCGGTTTACCTGGGGAAAGACAGTGAAATCATGGAAGGCAGCGTGATTCGGGGTCCGTTTTCACTCGGTGAGCATTCAACGGTAAAACTCTCCGCGAAAATATACGGACCCACCACCATAGGCCCTCATTCAAAAGCCGGCGGTGAAATTAATAACTGTGTTATCCAGGGGTATTCAAATAAAGCACATGATGGTTTCCTGGGCAATTCTGTACTGGGCGAATGGTGTAACATCGGTGCCGATACGAATAATTCCAACCTGAAAAATAATTATGCTAAGGTCAAAGTCTGGAATTATGACGCAGAGAAGTTTATCACTACTGATTTGCTTTTCTGTGGCCTCATCATGGGGGATCATTCAAAATGCGGCATTAACACTATGTTTAATACCGGAACTGTTGTTGGTGTCAGTGCTAATATATTCGGATCAGGATTCCCGAGGGCATTCATTCCTTCATTCAGCTGGGGAGGTGCACATGGCTTTTCAACCTTTTCACTCCAAAAAGCGTTTGAAGTTGCAGAACAGGTCATGGGAAGGAGAAACATTCCATTCGATGAAACAGAAAAAAAGATTCTGTCTGAAGTCTTTACCCTGACAGCGCGGTACAGAAATTAAAAAATGAGCTGCCATTAGCTTTGGCATAAGACTTGTCATATTTACCCTGCCGCTGAATTCAGGTATATTTGTAAATGAATCGGACGATTTGTCAGAAGAAAGGAGATATAGATTTTATGAAGAAATTCTCGGAATTGAACTACAATAATTTTCTGTCGCAGGATAGCTTTGACCAGGATACAGAATTCATCCCCATCATTTCAGAAGATGAAGAAGAGGAGGATGTGACACAGTTGCATGTGCCCGATGTTATCCCAATTCTACCGCTGAGGAATACCGTCCTTTTCCCCGGAGTGGTCATCCCCATAACGGTTGCCAGGTCAAAATCACTAAAACTTGTACATGATGTATACCAGAAAAATAAAATTCTAGGTACCACAGCGCAGAAGGATGCGGATGTTGATGAACCCGGGGTTGATGATCTGTATGCAGTCGGTACCATAGCCCAAATCCTGAAGATCCTCGAAATGCCCGACGGTTCAACATCCATCATCATACAGGGCAAAAAAAGGTTCAGGACACTCGATGTTGTGTCAGACAAGCCATATTTGGTGGCAAGGGTCGAAGTCCAGGAAGAAAAGAAACCGGAAAACCAGGATGAACTCAAGGCAATCATTGCTTCCCTGAAGGAATTATCCCTGAAGATTATTAAGCTTTCTTCCAACATTCCCCCTGAGGCTACTTTCGCGGTTAAAAATATTGAAGGCACCGCCTTCCTCATCAATTTCCTGTCATCGAATAATGACATGGAACTGAAAGATAAGCAAGACCTTCTTGAAATCAACGATCTGCGCCATCGGGGAATACGCCTGCTCGAATACCTGACCAGAGAGGTGCAGATGCTTGAGCTTAAAAACGACATTCAAACCAAGGTAAAACATGACCTTGATCAACAGCAAAGAGAATATCTTCTTCAGCAACAGATGAAGACCATCCAGGACGAACTGGGCGGCAACCCGATTGAACAGGAAATCAACGAACTCGTACTGAAAGCCAGAAAGAAGAAATGGAATGATGAAGTGAGAGAATACTTCATGAAGGAAGTGGATAAGTTGCACAGGCTGAATCCTGCCTCCGGTGAATATTCAGTCCAGATTAACTATGTTCAGACACTTCTGGACCTTCCATGGAATGTATTTACAAAAGACAATTTTAACCTGCAGAGAGCAGAGAGGATCCTGGACAAAGATCATTTCGGCCTCGACAAGGTGAAGGAGAGGATACTTGAGCATCTTGCAGTCCTGAAGCTTATAGGTGACCTGAAATCCCCCATCCTGTGCCTCGTCGGCCCTCCGGGAGTAGGCAAGACCTCACTTGGGAAATCCATCGCATCGGCCCTTGGCCGGAAGTATGTCCGGATATCTCTGGGCGGCCTGCATGATGAGGCTGAGATCAGGGGACACCGGAAAACTTACATCGGAGCCATGCCCGGCAGAATCATTCAGAACCTGAAAAAGACAAAGTCATCCAACCCCGTCTTTGTGCTCGATGAGATTGATAAAGTAGGACATGACTTCCATGGCGATCCGGCCTCTTCACTTCTGGAAGTTCTCGATCCGGAACAAAATTCAAGCTTTCACGACAACTACCTCGAAGTGGATTACGATCTGTCGAAGGTGATGTTCATTGCGACTGCCAATACCACCAGCACCATCAATCCTGCACTTCTCGACAGAATGGAGATCATTGAAGTTTCAGGCTATCTGATTGAAGAGAAGATCGAGATCGCCCGGCGACACCTTGTCCCCAAACAGCTTGCTGCTCATGGGCTGAAAAAAAACGACCTCAAATTCGACAAAAAAGCCATCGAGCATGTGGCAGAATTCTATACGCGTGAATCAGGTGTAAGGCAACTGGATAAACAGATTGCCAAAATCATGAGGGTTGTGGCCCGCAAAATAGCTTTCGGAACCGAATTCAAGAAAACGCTTCATGCTGAAGACATCGCAGAGATCCTCGGGCCGCCACAATTCCTCAAAGACAGGTATGAGAACAATGACTTTGCCGGTGTGGTGACCGGACTTGCATGGACAGCCGTTGGCGGTGAGATTCTGTTTGTGGAGACCAGCCTGAGCAGAGGTAAGGGCAATCTTACACTTACCGGTAACCTGGGTGATGTGATGAAGGAATCGGCAGTCATAGCCCTTGAATACCTCAGGTCTCATTCCTATATCATTGGCATTGACCCCGGTGTTTACGACAACTGGAATGTCCATGTACATATTCCTGAAGGAGCAATCCCGAAAGACGGCCCGTCTGCGGGCATCACCATGCTTTCATCCATAGCCTCTGCCTTTACACAGCGAAAGGTAAGAAAAAATCTTGCGATGACAGGTGAAATTACCCTGCGGGGAAAAGTCCTTCCTGTGGGAGGTATCAAGGAAAAGATTCTCGCAGCCAAACGTGCCGGTATCACAGATATCATCATGTCACGTGAAAATGAGAAAGATATTCTCGAGATCAGAGATGTTTACAAGAAAGGTCTTGATTTCCACTATGTCGATACAATCATGGAAGTTCTGGAACATGCACTTCTGAAAGAAAAAGTGAAGAACCCGCTTCAGATCAGTGAAGTGACTAAAAAATCCAGGTAACAGCTTCTGGTTGCAAACATGGTTTCGTGGCTAGCCGGGCAAATATATATTTTCATGAAGTGAATCCCTGCAGGATCCCAGGCCTTCGAATCATTGTACGCTATCAAGGCATAATTTCCAGACACTCCATACTGTTATTGTAATTGATTTTTACATAACTTTGGTTTAAATTATAACTAAACACTATGAAAATGGGTCCTGCACTGTTTTGGGGATTATTACTTATAATCCTTGGGTTAAGTCTTGTATTCCGGATTGTCTTTAATATCGACTTCCCACTTCTCAAGATTATCCTGGCATTTGTTTTCATTTTTATCGGTCTGCGATTGCTTTTTGGTAGTTTTGGCATTGTCCATATGAGAGGCGGTGAACATGATGTTATTTTCGGAGAAAAACGATACGGAACGTTTGAAAGCGGCAAAGAATACAATGTCGTTTTTGGTAAAGGAGTTTACGATTTCAGGGATTTCACCCTCAACGGCAAAGTTAAAAGGGTACGCCTGAATACCGTCTTTGGCGGAGCGGAAATCAGACTCCCCAGGGAACTCCCGGTGCGCATCAGGGTAGACGCTGCTTTCGCGGGAGCCAATCTTCCCAATGGAAATACGGCGGTTTTCGGGAGCACGATGTATGAAAGCCCGGATTTTGATCCTTCCGCGCCATATCTTGATCTTAAGGTGGATATTGTGTTTGGCGGGGTGGATGTTAGGTTGTATTAGAAAGTGAGGAAGTGAGGGAGTTATGGGGTTATGGAGTTATGAGGAGAGGAGAGGAGATGATTTCCTTCATACCCAAAATACTGAGTAGTTGCCTAGCTGTGGCCATGGGTTTACCCATGGGCGATAAATTAAATTAGGCTAAAACGCTTCTTTTCCAATCGATTAACCGATCGCGATCTATTACGGACATCACCGCAAAAACCGTTTATTGAACCACATAAGGCACATAAGGTCACATAAGTTGCCGTGAATTATCCTATGGAGGGTCAATCAATTAATATCTAAGTTCATAATCCCGGAAAAATATCATTTGAACCACTCCCTACCGCGGAGCGGTAAAATTGTAGTAGCCATTGGTTTTACCCGTGATAGAGGAAAAGTTTCATCCGAACCATTTCCTACTTCGGAACGGTATAATTGTAGTAGCCAATGGTTTTGCCTGTGATAGAGGAAAAGTTATATTCGAACCAATCCCTACTTCGGAGCGGTATAATTGTGGTAGCCATTGGTTTTGCCCATGATAGAGGAAAAGTTTCATCCGAACCATTCCCTACCGCGGAGCGGTAAAATTATAGTAGCCACGGTCACGTCCGTGGTAAGTGAGGCGATGTTTCCCGCGTCCCCGGAGGGCACGCCAAAATTCCAACCAAGTGAAGGCTGATTTTTTTTTGCGATTTGATATTGATGGTTGCGGTTATAAAAAATTAAATTCCCTTGGGGTGTAGGGAATTGGGGGCGAGACGGTGGCAATAATATTGGAACTCCTTGTGGGTTGAAGAAGACATTTCCAGTATCATTCACAAAATATTTTTGCTGTCAAATGGAAGGTTCCGGCATAGCCCCCCCTTCGACAAGCTCAGGGAGCGAGGTTAATTATCTACCTGGCAAACTTATATAGAAGTGATGAGATGATCCGCCTCCGCCTCCGCTTAAGCTACGGCGGACGCGGTGAAGTGGAAAGATGTTATTTAGTTCACTCTTCAAATCACCAATTCACCAAATCACCAAATCACTAAATAAGAAGCTGAGGTGATCCACCTCCGCTTAAGCTACGGCGGACGCGGTGAAGTGGAAAGAGCTTATTTAGTTCACTCTTCAAATCACCAATTCACCAAATCACCAAATCACTAAATAATTTCGGCCGTGTTTATTACCTTTGTAAAAAACTGCCATCATGGACAAAATAGCTGTATTCCCGGGTTCGTTCGATCCCTTCACTATAGGTCATCATTCTGTTGTCTCCAGAGCTGCACCATTGTTCGATAAGATCATCATTGCCATAGGGTATAACACCGGGAAAAAATCCTATCTCACCCTCGAAAACCGGATCAGGCTGATCAGGGACGTCTTCCATAGTAATCCGAAAATAGAAGTGGATCATTATGAAACCTTAACGGTTGATTACTGTTTCCGTGTGGGTGCGACGTACCTTCTGAGGGGGTTGCGGACCGCTGCCGATTTTGAATATGAGAGGGCTATTGGCCAGGTAAATAAAGCCATGCGACCGGAAATCGAATCGGTATTTCTGCTCACCGCACCGGAATACACTCCCGTTAACTCAACAATTGTAAGAGATATACTTATCCATGGCGGAGATGCCACCAAATTCCTTCCCCAAGGCATCGATATCAAAAATTACATCTGATGTCAAGGATCTTCATCCTGCTGATGGCCGGACTGCGATTGGCATCGTGGACCTATGGCCAGGAATCCGTTATACATGGCACTGCCACGGATCTCGCAGGAGACTCACTCGAATTTTTTACCTACAGAGAACCCTTCTTCAGCCTGAAAAATACGGTCGCAAAAATAGCTGTTTCTGACGACGGGAGTTTTAGTTTTACTGTTCACAGTAAAAGTACTGAATGCATCTGGACAGAGATCGGTCCATACTTAGCTTATGTTTTTATACGTCCCGGAAACAGATACAACCTCGAGCTACCGGTGACTTCGGGGATGTCTGATGAATGGCATTATAATCCATATTTCAGAAAGGCCTTCTATCACCTCAGCGTTCAGAGTATGGACTGTCGTTCCGACAGCAGCCTGGAATTAAATCACGCCATAAGGAAGTTTGAAGAAGAGTATGAGCCTTTCAAAGACAGGCAGTTGCTCAGGTATTATTCACCTGAACCAAGCGAAGCAAGGCTGGATTCATTCCGAAAAGCCAACCCCGTTCCGCCCGGACTATGTGACAGCGCCTATTTCCGTCGCTACAGAAAGTATAAGCTTGGCACCCTTGAATTTGCAGTAAGTGCATACAATACAGATACCCTTCTGTCTGAATATTTTCAAAACTGTGCAACTGATTTTCGTCTTCCCCCCTATGATGAACTCTTCCGGCTGGTTATGGAGGATTATTTCCGGCACCTGTCCAAAAAGGAAGAGTTCAGTGATATATACCATGTATTCGGCCAGCATTCCTATAGCAAAATGAAATCCTATCTCAGAAGGGATCCTTTAATGAGGAATGACACCATCTTTGAAGCCGTACTTTTAAACGAAATCTATACGTCTTATTATTCCGGCGATTTTTCAAAAGAAGCAATGATCGCCTTTGCCGATTCAGTAAAAAGAATGTCGGCGCTGTCACTTTCTTCAGACATGGCAGATGAATTGATCCATAAATTTACAAGGCTCAGTCCGGGCCATCAGGCTCCCGACTTTCGGTTAACAGATACGGCAGGCAAGACCTATACAATGAAGGATTTCAATGGAAAATATGTTTGTCTGGGATTTTGTGATATGCAAAGCATGAGTTCGCTGATAGAACTTGAATACGTAAAGGCTGTTTCCGTCAGGCATAGTGATATCCTTTCGGTGGTAACCATCATCTCCTCCGGTGATGCAGAGGAGGTGGCCAGGTTTGCAGAACAAAACCGGCTTACATGGACAGTCTTATCTGCAGCGCCTCAGTCCATGGTATTTCAGGCATATAATGTGAAGGCATTTCCGGTATTCTTTCTTATTGACAAAGAGGGTAAGCTGGTGAGATCCCCTGTGGCCAACCCATCTGCCGGTTTTGAACAGGTATTTTATGGAATACTTAAGGAACGTGGTGAAATTTGATCAGAAGAGGCCCTTCGATTTTAGTACTTCGACGATGGAAGGATAAGTATTGTTGCTGATCGAAGCAACATTTTCTCTCCGGAACCATACGGCTTCGGTAATATCTTCCTTAAGCTGCGGTGTGGGAGCATTTCCGTCACTGGTGTACATCTCAAACCATGAAGTTTCCTTGAGCACCGGTTTCTCGTCAAGAATATATGTATGCCAGGTGGTGGTAATCAATTTGCCAATCTCAAGGCCGTCGAGGCTGCATTCTTCACTGACCTCCCTCAGAGCGGTCTGCTGGGTGTTTTCCCCCGGTTCCGCCTTTCCTTTGGGCAGGTCCCATAAGCCGTGACGTTTGATGATCAGGATTTGTTTTTCGGTGTTTGTTACGACTCCGCCGGCTGCCTTGATGATACGGAAACAGGAGGTGAATTCGTTCCAGATGAAATCTGTATCTTCATGGGAAATATAAAGACGCGATATCGTTTTGAGATCAAAATAGGCCATGATCAGAGCTTTCAGCTCATTGCGGTCACCATATTTGTAAATGAGTCCGGAATCTAGATTGTTTGCATCTGAAAATTTATTGAGAAAAAAAACAACTCGATCCTTAAAAAAAACTTTATACATTTGCCGCGTTATGAATCAGAAAGAAAAAATTGTCAGTTACCTGTTGCAAAGTAACGCAATAAAGTTAGAACCTGCAAATCCATTCACATGGGCTTCTGGCTGGAAATCACCGATATACTGTGACAACCGGAGGACTCTCTCCTACCCCGTTGTACGTACTTTTATCAGAGATGCCTTTGTACATATGATCACTGAAAAATTCGGCACAGCCGACGTCATAGCAGGTGTTGCAACCGGTGCCATTGCACAGGGCGCTCTTGTAGCTGATGCCATGGATCTTCCATTTGTATATGTCAGGTCATCCGCCAAGAACCATGGCATGGAAAACCTTATCGAAGGAGAACTAAAAACTGATTCTCGGGTTGTGATCGTGGAAGATCTTGTATCTACTGGAGGCAGCAGTCTCAAAGCACTGCATGCTTTACAGGATGCAGGTGCTGAAGTACTTGGTATGGTTGCTATCTTTACGTATGGCTTTCCGGTTGCCGAACAAAATTTCAAGGAAGCAGGTTGTCGCCTTTTTACGCTTAGCGATTACAATACACTACTTGATGTTGCACTTAAGACCGGCACCATCAGTGACGCTCAGATAGAAATATTAAGGACCTGGAGACAGGATCCCGGAAACTGGATGAAAAACGAGACGCGATGAGTAAAATTGAAAGCAGGATTGGAAAAATCGAACATGTTGACGAGAGGGTTTTCGGATTCCTTTCCGACTTCGATAATTATAAACAGCTGATCCCTGAGGAAAAAATTAAAAACTTCCAGTCTGACGGCGATAGTTGTTCTTTTAGTGTTGAGGGGATTGGTAAAGCCAGTTTAAGGATCACCGAAAAAGAGCCTTACAAACTGATAAAGATCGTATCTGAATCGGGAACACCAGTTAGCTTCAGTCTATGGATCCAGTTAAAGGGAATGGCTGATTATGATACCAGGGTGAAAATTACCGTTGAACCCGATGTAAATAAAATTATGCTGGGGATGGTAAAGAAGCCGCTTCAGAGTTTCGTGGATATGATCGTTGATCAGCTTGAAAAGATCCCGTTTTAAGCAAGCCTTCTATCTCGTGCGATTCTGCACTCTGACGAACCTCAGAATCGCGAAACGATCATGTAAAAGCAACCTCCTTAAAGCCAAATCTGAGTCGTTCCTTGCCGGCAGTCTCCAGGAGTAGATGACCATCGGCTTCCACACCCACAATTCGGGCATCAAATTCGTATCCTGAAACCTGGTAAGGAGCAATCTTGTTAAAACGAAATAAATGTTCAAGATAATAGCTGTCAATGGTTTGTAAGCTTCCTTCAACCAATACACCAAGCCAGTAGTCAAACTGGTCGAGCAATCTTGCCAGTACCTCATCCACATCGTTATGTACACCAGTTTCATTAAGGATACTGGCAGCTTCCGGTGCAAACTTCGGAAAGGAAGCCTGGTTCACATTTACTCCGATTCCTATGACGCTGCTGATAAGGTTTTTATCCTGCAGGCTGTTTTCGATGAGAACACCGGCAATTTTCTTATTGTGTACGAGAATATCATTCGGCCACTTGATTTCAGGCTTGCTGATATATTGGCAAAGCGTGTCGTACAGAGCCAGAGCAGTGATCTTCGAGAGGTAAAAATGATTTGAAATATCAAGCTGGTTCGGGAAAACGGCGATGCTGCAAAGGAGGTTTCTGTCCTTCTCAGATACCCAGGCATTATCAGACTGTCCTTTGCCGGATTTTTGGTAGCCAGACCTGACGACAAATGGTTTCTTGCCCGTTCGCTCTGACAAAAGGGCAGACGCCTGTAAATTTGTCGAATCGGTTTCCGGGAGGAAAATTAGTTCGTACTGGCTTGAATCCATGACTGTGGCATTTATTTTAAAACAAATGACTTACCTTAATGTTACTATATTCTGGCACTTTCATTTGACATACCTTCCTTTAAAATTAGCAAATACAAATGATTCCGGCAGGAATGCCTGTGCCCTGAAAGGATAAAAATGATTAACTTTGCAAAAGAGCTAAAAAAATTTGAATGAAAAAAACGAATGCCGGACAGGATGAACGACTGATCGAGGTCATTATTGAAACGATAAAAAGTAAAAAGGGCAAGGAAATTGTAAGCATAGATCTGACAAAAATTAATAATTCAGTTTGTGATTATTTTATCATCTGCCACGGAGACTCAACAACTCAGGTAGGAGCGATCACTGATGAGATCAGAAAGCAATCAAAGGAGCAGCTCAACGTATCCGTAGATCACGTTGAAGGGTTGCAGAACAGTCAGTGGGTGCTGATGGATTTTTCAGGAATTGTTGTTCATATATTTCTCAGGGAACAGCGGATTTTTTATCATCTTGAGGATCTATGGGCTGATGGGATTATCACGAAACATGAAGATAACTAATTGAGAATAAGTATTTCAACAAATGAGTGAGAATAATAATGTAAATAACAGCGGAAATAAGGGTAACACACCAGGAGGTCCGCAGAAGCCCAAGTTCGGAGGATATTGGATATATATACTTATTGCCGTGGCATTTCTGAGCCTGCAGTTTCTGAATTTTGGAAGTAAACCGGATGAAATTGATTTACTGAGACTTGAGACATTAATTAAGCAGGGGGCGGTCTCGAGATTGATCGTTGTTAACAAAGAAACGGTTGAGGTTTTCCTTAAAAACGATTCGACCGGGACGAAAAGTAGTAACAGGGGATTCGGTGGTATGGGTCAGGAAAGCCCGAAATACGTATTTAACATTTTTTCCCAGGATCAGTTTGCCCAGACACTCACGGATCTACAGAAAGAGGTAGGTACCAGCCGATGGCCGGAAGTTAAAACAGAAACACGGAACAATTACCTGGGTGAAATATTGAGCTGGCTTATCCCGATTATTATACTGGTGGTTATCTGGCTGGTAATTTTCAGAAGAATGAGTGCGGGTGCTGGAGGTGCTGCAGGTAGTATCTTCAATGTAGGCAAATCCAGGGCACAGATTTTCGATAAGAATACCAACATTAAAATCGATTTTAAGGATGTTGCCGGTTTGGAAGAAGCGAAGATGGAAATAAAGGAAATCGTCGACTTCCTCAAGAATCCTAAGAAGTATACCGACCTGGGCGGGAAGATTCCAAAAGGTGCTCTTCTCGTGGGCCCTCCTGGAACTGGTAAGACACTTCTTGCGAAAGCAGTAGCCGGAGAGGCTCATGTGCCATTCTTCTCCATCTCAGGTTCCGATTTCGTTGAAATGTTTGTAGGTGTCGGGGCATCGAGGGTACGGGATCTCTTTAAACAGGCAAAGGAAAAAGCACCCTGTATTGTCTTCATCGATGAGATCGATGCCGTCGGAAGAGCAAGAGGCCGTAATCCGAACTTCGGTTCAAACGATGAACGGGAGAACACACTTAACCAGCTACTCACTGAGATGGATGGTTTCGGTACCAACAGCGGGGTTATTATCCTGGCCGCCACGAACCGCGCCGATGTACTTGACAGAGCACTGCTGCGTGCAGGAAGGTTCGACAGGCAGATCCTGGTTGAGCTCCCCGACCTTAATGAAAGAAAAGAGATCTTTAAGGTGCATATGCGTCCTCTGAAACTTGACAGGGATATCGATGTTAATTTCCTATCCAAACAGACACCGGGATTCTCAGGTGCCGACATCGCAAATGTTTGTAATGAAGCAGCTCTCATTGCCGCCAGGAAAAACAAAAAGAAGATCGGGCGTCAGGATTTTCTCGATGCCATTGACAGGATCATTGGCGGCCTTGAAAAGAAAAACAAGATCATCTCACCGGAAGAGAAAAAGACGATTGCATATCATGAGGCAGGTCATGCCACCATCAGCTGGTTGCTTGAGTATGCCAACCCACTGGTAAAGGTAACCATCATTCCCAGAGGCAGGGCTCTTGGCGCGGCCTGGTATCTTCCTGAAGAACGACAAATCACCACAACCGAACAGATGCTGGATGAGATGTGTGCCATCCTCGGTGGCCGTGCTTCTGAAGAAGTTAATTTCGGCCGTATTTCAACCGGTGCACTAAACGACCTTGAAAGGGTCACCAAACAAGCCTATGCCATGATCTCCTTTTTTGGCATGAGTAAAGTGGTCGGAAACCTAAGCTTTTATGATTCAACCGGACAGGGTGATTATGCCTTCACCAAGCCTTATTCGGAAAAAACATCCGAACTGATTGACCAGGAAGTAAAACATGTGGTCGACATCCAGTATGAGAGAGCAAAGAAAGTCCTCCGCGACAATAAAAAAGGCATGACTGAACTGGCAGAAAAACTGCTTGATAAGGAAGTCATTTTTAGTGAGGATCTGGAGAAGATATTCGGACGTCGTAAAGGCGGCAATCCTGAAGAAAGAGAGAAAATAGTTCTCGAACGTAAAGGAGCGGCACTCAGAAAAGTTAAGAAGGCCAATAGTGAGAATCAGGATATTACTGAGAAGCCTGAAAATCTCATAACTGATCAACTGGTTGTATCCCAGCGGAAAGTGGCGAAAAAAACGATATCCACACCATCTGAGTCCAAGAAAAAAGATGTAAATAAAGAGTAGACATATGTCAGATAACTTGGTCGTGGTATATAGAACAAACCAGGTTTTTCATGCTGAACTGCTGAAGCAGTATTTATTTGATAACGGAATTGCAGCCTTCTCTGTGAATAAGCAGGATTCGAGTTATCATTTTGGAAGTGTTGAAGTATACGTGAACAGGGACGATGTGATCAGGGCTAAGGTTCTTATTAAGAAATTCGAAAATTGAAAGAATTCACACAACGGACACTTAGCGGCTTCCTATTTGTAGCGGTCATGTTAACAGCTGTCTGGTTCCATAAATACACGCTGCTTACCCTGTTGCTATTCATTTCCACCTTCGCTCTTTCAGAGTTTTTTAGTCTGGTTGGCATTTCTGATCGTGGCAATTTTACACGCTTCAACATCATTGGCGGATGGCTGATCATTACGATGAATTTTTTCGTTGCTTCGGGCACAGCCGGGTATAAATGGTTGCTTGCTGATATTGCTATTATTCTTTTACTTCAGGCTATCAACTTGTTCCGGGATCCCGACAAATTCACCACAAATTTTGTCTCAATTACCTCCGGACTGTTTTATGTATTACTCCCTTTATCGCTCATTCCATTCATCTGTTTCTATGACGGCTACTATGACTACCACCTCCTATTCGGATTCTTCATCCTTTTATGGACATACGATTCGTTCGCCTATATCACCGGCGTGCTTGTCGGACGTCACAGGATCATGCCCTCCCTTTCTCCAAAAAAATCATGGGAAGGATTTGGTGGTGGACTTATCTTTGCCATCAGTATGTCGTACGTGGCATCATTGTTTTTTTCCAGGCTGACATTTATTGAATGGGCTGGATTAGCAGTTATTATAGTAATAACAGCCACTGCCGGTGATTTCATCGAGTCGGCAATGAAAAGGAATGCAGCTGTGAAGGACTCCGGAAAATTTCTGCCGGGTCACGGAGGTATTCTTGACAGGTTTGATTCCGTTCTTTTTTCTGTTCCATTTGTTTACCTTTATCTGTCTTTATTAATATCCTAAATCATGAACCTACGAATTCACCATGAAGGATACAGGATCATTATGAGCCTGACACTTATTCTTGCTGTCGTGAATCTCCTTACAGGGTATTCAGCCGGTAAAGACAGCCTGCTTTTCTATGCTGTGCTCCTTCCCAGTGTGCTCTTCATGATTTTTGTACTTCGGTTCTTCAGAAAACCGGTCAGACATATCACCCATGAGGAAGGTGTGTTTTATTCTCCTGCTGATGGTACCGTTGTTGCCATCGAGGAAACGGAAGAAGATGAATACTTCGGTGACAAAAGGCTTCAGATCTCCATTTTTATGTCGGTATGGGATGTCCACATTAACTGGTACCCCTCAAATGGACGAATTATTTACGTTAAATACCACCCGGGCAAATACCTGGTTGCCCGCCATCCTAAATCGTCAGTACTGAATGAACGAACTACGGTGGTAATTGAATCACAGGATGCACAGAAAGTTCTCTTCAGACAGATCGCCGGATATGTTGCCCGGAGGGTAGTATGTTATGCACGCGAAAATCAGCGAGTAAGAACTGAAGATGAGCTGGGCTTTATCAAATTTGGCTCCAGGGTAGATCTCTTCTTTCCCACAGGTACTGACGTGGAGGTTGAAATAGGCCAAAAAGTAAAAGGAAATATCACTCCGGTTGCCAGGTTAATAAAGGTTTAAAATCATCGATTTAACTATTCCTTAACAGCCACTCCGGCTTCCTATGTCTATATTTGAAAATAAACCGTTAAAATATTAAACAATGAAAAAAATACTGGCCATCATCGCAATCGTCACCTTTGTAGGTGCAACTTCAACTCCACTACTTGCCGTGAATAATGCCGAAACCATCATCACCATGAAGGTTAAGGATGAAAAACCAAAATTGGACAAAGCCCAGGCCACCGCAAAAACGGACGAAAAGAAAACCAGTGCAACTGCTTGTGAACAGAAATCATGTACAACCAAAAGCGATTGCAAATCATCAGGGACATGTTGCGACAAAAGCAAGGATAAAAAGAAATAATCCATAACCAATTTATCAGGGAAACCATCCACTCACATGGATGGTTTTTTTATTGATAAATACTGGTTATTTCCTATTTTTGCTGACAAAAGAAACCACCCTGAAAATGATCGATAACAAAGTCCTCCCCGTAACCGATGATGTAAAATGGATTGGTATTTTAGACAGAGATATCGTTTCCTTCGATATCGTGATGTCAACAGAATATGGGACCACCTACAATTCCTATTTCATCAACTCAACAAAAAAAACGTTAATAGAGACAACGAAGGAAACTTTCCGCGATGTATATTTTGAGAAAATCAGGAAAGTATGCAAGCCTGAAGAAATCGAATACATCATTTGCAACCACACTGAGCCCGATCATTCCGGAAACTTAAAGCATCTTCTTGAACTGGCACCCGACGCCACGGTCGTTGGCAGCGGTCAGGCCCTCAACTATCTCAGTGAGATTATAGGTAGTCCTTTCAAATCACTGAAGGTCAAAGATGGTGATGTATTGGATCTTGGGAATAAAACACTGCGGTTCATTGGTGCCCCGAATCTCCACTGGCCCGATACTATCTATACTTATCTCGAAGAAGACCGCCTGTTGTTCACCTGTGATTCGTTTGGTGCACATTTTTGTCATGAAGACATGTTCAACGACCTTACCGGTGATTATGATGATGCATTCAAATATTATTTTGATGTTATCCTGAAACCATTCAGTAAATTTATGCTGAAAGCCATAGAGAAGATCAGGCCGCTGGATATTGCCATGGTGTGTCCGGGGCATGGCCCCATCCTCAGGGAAAACTGGGAAAAATATGTTAACCTGTCTGAGAAATACGCCAGGGAGTACCTGGAAGAAACCAGGCCATCAAACAACCGGGTTTTTCTGGCTTACATATCTGCCTATGGCTATACCCGGGAAATGGCACTTAAAATTGAAGAAGGACTTCGGTCTGCCGGTGACATCCATGTTGAATCCATGGATCTGGAAAATGCCCTTCTTGGCGATATAGAGGCCTTGATTTCCCGAAGTGACGGGATCATCATCGGCTCTCCCACCATCAATCAAAATACACTACTTCCTGTTTACCGCATGTTCTCCGTTATCAATCCTATCCGAGACAAAGGCAAAGTGGCCACGGCATTTGGATCGTACGGCTGGAGCGGAGAAGCCGTCCAGCTTATCGGTGATCATCTGAAGAATCTAAAGCTGAATATCGTTATGGAAGGTCTGAGTGAAAAATTCTACCCCTTTGAAGGAAAAAGTGAGCGGTTGTTCGAATTTGGCAAGACCTTCGGTGCGCATGTTCTTGCGAGGGAGCTCAAAGACTAAGTCAGCCCCGCCTGTGGTCCCGGAACGATTTTCATGTCTTGTATATTACATTTAAACGTACTTTGCATACACTAGCGTAAGCATCCGTTTTCCATGTTCCGGAAACGTGATTTATTTCAGGATCACCAGCTTGCTATACCCTCTCAGATTGCCGTGGTTGTCTCTTAGCCGTATGTAGTAGATGCCACGTTGCATCCCAGTAAGATCTACGTCTCTCACGATATCACCGTCATACCACTTCATTGAAAGTACCATTCTGCCAAGCTGATCGAAAAATTCAATTGTATAATCCTTGTGACCCTCAGTACTGAGATAAACGCTTGTCCGGTCCATGGCTGGATTGGGATATAGGTACAATTTGGTCATACCCGCCTGAACCGCGTTTGTCGCCGTCGTAAAGTTTGTGGTATCATCAGTAATGGCCTGGTAAATCTCCCTGGTGTTGTCATTCTGAATAAACGCTGCAACTCTGATCATCGAAGGATCATACACGGTTTCAATTTCCCAGTTGAACTGATAATTTTTGGTTTCCCCTTTAGTCCATCCGTCAAAGATAGCAGTACCTGCGGCGTTGGGGAGAAATGCTTTTATAATGTGTAAAAAGCTGTTTTCTCCATTTTGGGTGGTTACATCCGTTACCAGCTTTTCGTATACTGCAACCTGAAGAATGCGCTCGTCAGGAGCAAGGTTTGAAAGAGCAATGACATCTACACTGGCTGAAACACTTCCTCCACTTTGCTGAACTGAAAGTTTGAGCTTGAATTTCGGGTCAGTCAATGATTCAATATTTACGTCACCCTCTGTTAATGATGAAGTCATGTAGTCAAACCTCATGGTCCCCTGTTCGCCACCTTCAAGGATGGAAAAGGGAACGGACGAAATCCCGTAATAAAAGGTTCGTGTGGCCGGTACGGCTTGATTCTGCTCGTTAAACGGATCAAACCCCGGGAAATCGGTGTGGTATTCGAGTTTAACGAGGTCTTTGTAATTCTTGTTAAAAATAAAATTCACGTTTGAATTTACAGTGCGGCTGTGAGTATCAGAACCGTTTGTAAAGTGCTCCAGTAAAACCTTACGCGTTCTGGGTCCAATCCAAACATTGTCAAAGGCAAAACCTTCATTTCCAGAAGTCACATTGTTATCGCTTGTAAATGCAATTCTGAGTCTGACTTGAGAAGAATCGGCCAGAATATTCAGGTCATGGCGAGCTTCAACCCAGGCGGTATCAGGATTGAACGGAACCATTCCGGTCCATCCCTTTCCGGCGGTACCAGGCAGACCTGTGATCTGGTCAGAATTGTACCAGTTAATACCATCGGTCAGATTTCCGATGGTAATCCAGTTATTATTATCCAATGAACCCTGAAGAACGGCACCCTCTGTATTATTAACCATACTGCGGAATATGTTCATCCTGATCATCGGACGGTCCAGCCCCGTGAAATTATAACATGGGGAGTACATAAAGGATTTTTCCACTCCTGCATTGGCAGTATGTTGTATATACCAGGCTTTTGTTGTATTATCGCCCAAACCCTGGTAATCAGGTACTCCATACTTCCATCCTATATATTGTGACTTCAAATCCTGGCCGGAGATCCATTTTCCGTTTGTGCTTTCAAAATTCTCGAAATAACTTGTGCTGGCCAGCAAGACTGTAGGCTTGAGGTATACATTCTGATCAATAGTTTGCGAGCATCCGGGAACTGTTTCAGTTTCCAGCCCTACGTGATATTCCCCGGTTTCACCCAGCAAATATGTAATTGTCGGTCCACCTGAAATTGTCTTAACCTGGTCGTCGGGAAGGTAAAATTTCCAGGTATATTTTGATATCTCAGAGGCAGGTTCCATCCCGCTTTTAAAGATGGTTGAATCGCCGTCGATGAAACAATCGTTGGCAACCCAGAAAGTGCCTGAAGGCCTGGAAATGAAATTCACAGTTTTAAGAAGCGAGTCACTACAACCTGCATCCGTCGTTCCGCGGAGAGTAATATTCTTTGATCCGGAGATGGAATAAATATGATACGGAGATTCGAGTGAACTTTGGTTAGCGCTTCCGCTTGACGGATCGTTAAAGTCCCATTTCCATGATGAGATGGTATATTTATTTTCTGTAATATTTGTAAAGAACACAGTGTCTTCAGCCCCAACACAAGTTTTATCAGTTGTAAAATTTACGTCCGGGATATAGTTAATATTTATCGTCTTTGTCGTTGATCTGACACATCCATGTGTGGATGAGTTGGAACAGGTAATGAGGTTTTCTCCGGGAAAGGCTTCAGATGGATTGAAAACAAATCCATTGCTGACGTTTCCGGTCACACCCGGACCCGAAAATATGGCGGTTGAAATGTCACTCCGAAGACTTGTTGATAGTGCGTTCTGACAAAATGTATTCTGTACAGGAAGCGTTATCTGTGGTTTCTGAACGGCTTCGATACTGAACGATTTGGTTAACGATAAGGTTGTCCCTAATTGCACATATTGATATAGTATGTTATAATTCCCACTATTGAGTAAGGACGGATCAATGCTGGCCGTATTATCATGATGATCGGTCAAGCCGTTCACCGTTTGATTGGAACTGTTCTTTAAGGTAAAGGTTCCGATATTACCAGCTCCATTGGAGGCACTTACAGTAAAAGGATTATTGTAATTACAATAAATATCTTTGGGAACATAGAGAACGCCCTTAGCTCCCAGCACAAACACGAGGGCGGTGTCAAAACTTGCACAACCGCTCGAATTGGTATATGAATACCGGATGATATGTGGAGAATTAGCAGTGCCGGCAATGCCCGGATCAAAGAACCATGGAGGACCGCTCACTCCCGGGCCAGTAAAAGTGCCACCCGAAACGTTAGCTTGCAAGGCAATAGGATCGCTTTCAACATTGTAACTGGTATTCAGATTTGTGATCTGAACCGGAGTTTTCGGATTTACCGTAACTTCGCCTGATCCGGTACCTTCGTTGATCTGTCCCCTTGAATCAGTGACTGAAGCTATTATATACGTGGATGTCACAACTGGTTTTACCCAGAATTTAAACTTAGCATTGAATATATTGGAATATATCTTTAGGTTAGTACCATCAGTGACATAAATCTCCCACGGCTTATTACCCGTAAGGCTTGCAGTGAGTTCCGCTGAATCGCCTTCACAGATGGTATGATTACCTGAGAGCTTCGCAGTGGGAAGTTTGCTGAAAATAGCAAGTGAATTAAAATCGACCGGAGGTGAGACCGTGCTGATATTACCTGCGGCATCTCTCAGGTATACCTTTATATCGATGGTATTTGGTTCAACCTCCTGGTCATTATTACTGACCACATATGCCAGGTTATACAAGTTTCCAGAAACATGTGTGAAATTGACCTTTGTGGAAGAAATTGGAACACCATTGATATAGGTATCGCCGGTCGAGGTGTAATCACTTCCATCAGCGGTAATCTTAGCATTAATAATTTCCCCGATGGAAAAAATACTGTCTGGCACGGTGACTTTAGATACGACGGGGGAATTAGCATCTATTGCAACTGTATTGGAGGTCAAAGCTGTGAATACAGAGCTTTTGTTTCCAGCAAGATCTTTCAGTCTGAGCTTCGCGGTCAGACCTCCGGGGCCGACATCATTATCGCCCTCCGTCACAGTATATCGCAGAATATACACGCCACTTCCCAGGTTTAAAAGTCCAACCCTCGCATCACTTGAAGGTATTGAGTTAACAAGAGTTTCATTCGGCACTTCAGCATAGCTGGAACCGTCGGCTGACACGATAATATCTACCTGATCGCCAATCTTCCGCAAGCTTCCTGGTGCCTGCATATAATTGATGAGTGGCGGATGTCCGTCAATAAGGTATCCACTCTGACTGATCTGTCCGCTATACGATATCCCCGGAATAACACCGGCATCCAGCCTGAGATTTACAACGGGGATGGGCTGTGGATAGAAGTAGTCGGTATCTCCCTCATTTACTCTGAAATAACCATAATACGTTGAACCGGATTGTCTTGTAATACTGTCAAGTGTCCTTTCCGCCACCGTTCCGGAATAGTATGTATAATGCCTGCCAAGATCATCACCAACGTCGATGCTAACCCTCACATTTTCGCCAATTCCGAAGGTATCCTGAGGCAGGGAAACATTAATGATTTCCGGTTCCGCAACAGCGGTAATTGTAATCCCGTTGGTAGTGAGTGGGATAAACCCGGAAAGAACGGATCCGGCAACCGTAATCTTGAAATTGGTGATATCTGTATCAATGTTCCCGTTAAAGCCCAGTGTGAGCAGAACTTTTGTGGATGACTGGTATATGACCCCACTGATGGTAACAGATGAGGGGCCCGAATGTATGAAAGCTGAGGCAGGTGGTGAAGTTGTTGAAAAAGTCTCTTCCTCAAGTTGTAACATCAGGTTTGCACCATTCAGATTTACTTCTGAAAGTCCGGGATCGTTGATCGTGGCCGTGGGCGATATGACAGATATTTTAAACTTTTTGTCGCCAGCAATTGTACCCGAGATCTTAAACAGAAAGCATGTGGCAGGCACTTTAAGGCTGACCGTTTCCACGGAGCTTATATTGTACGTGCTCACAGATGGGAGTATGATATGAACCAGGGTATAGCTGACACGGGTAACGTTTGTATAATTAAGTGCTGTAGTTACTTTTCCCCAGTCAAGGTTACCGGTGAACGCATTGATGAGCGCCCGGGTATTGGAATTATCATTACCGATATCAAGGGCCCAAAAATCGCCTGAAACAGTGAGTGAAATTGTGTCACCGCCGGTCCTGATATCAAGTTCGCTGTTTTTCGTAAGGATGCTTCCGGAGATCTGAATACTCTGTGCCTTTCCAGGATGAGCTAAAATCAGTCCGGATATTAGTAGTATATGGAACAGGTATTTTTTCATCGGTTTGGCGTTTGCGTACCATGTTAATCTAAGGATATCGAATATCAGGACACCTCCACAAAGAAAGCAATACGGACTTAATTTGTTCCGTTTTCGAAGTCAAAACCGGTTGGTAGTCGGCTTACTAATTCCAGAGGTTTCCTTCCCTGTCGGTTTTAATGAGGGTTATCATGCTGTTAACATCGATCGAATTGGTATTCCGGCCGAGAATAACGATACGCCCATTCAGGTAATTAACCGCTTCAGCCGATTGATCACCTGATGCCCCATATTCTTTTGAGGACAAAACTTCTCCCTGAGCATCGAGAAAATAAAGCTCTATTTTCTTCTCAGCCTTCATGGCAAAATCATCGGTTTTATCAGCGATAAGGATCAGAGAACCATCATCCATCTCACAAACGGCTTTCCCTTCAAGAAAGCCATCTGCAGATATGGTTTTTTCCCAGATTATTTTTCGTCTCGCAAGTTTTTTAATCAGGATGTCTTTATGTTTGCCGTCCTGGGTTGCTATTGTGCCGATTATGAAGAAATTTCCATCCAAAGACGGGAATGTTCCGGAGACTGTTTCACTACGATCCGCTTCGCCGAATGTATAATTATCCAGATCGTTTCCCACCTCGTTCAATACAAGGATCAGAATTTGTGATTCGGGATTATCGATCGCACCCAGGCTTGCGTATTTGGTTCCAGCTACGAGAAAATTACCATCCGAAAGCCGGATGATCGATGACAGTTCTTCCCCTGCAAAGGGTCTGATTGTGCTCGATATGAAGTGACCGCCATCATCAACATTGACAAGATAGATCTGTTTGAGATTTGCCGCATTCCCAGAATATCCGACAAATATAAAACCTCCCGACTCTTTGGCTACCACCGATTTGGCCTCATCATCGGAAGAACCACCAAACTTGCTCTGCCAGATCAATTCTCCCGATGCATCAGTTCTGATAAGCACGGCATCCTTATTTGCTTTTTCTCCGATGCCGGATGTAACATAACCGGCAATGATAAAACTGCCATCATCGAGGACCCTCACAGAGTAAGCAGCATCATCGCCTAAGTCACCGAAATATTTTGGAGACCAGGACAGTTGGTTGCCATATTTATCGACTCTAATAAGAATGATATCCTTTTTGCTGCCTACACGCTCGGAAGAGCCTACAATGACGTATCCCCCGTCACTTGTGGGCTGAACGTCATAACCCTCATCATCCAAAAAGCTGCCATAGAACTTGATGAAATATTCTGCCTGATTTTCGGAAATCTCTTTTTGACAAGCAGTGAGTAAAAGAAAAATTAGAAATATGCCTCTGGTTATCTTTGTCATGATGACGATATCATTTTCGTTTTGGGTGGTAGATGATTTTTGAAAGGCCAATATTGATCGAAATATTATCCAGACTCATGTTATCCTGAATGTAATAGTATTTCCATATATTATCATCATGGCTGTTATTCCTGCTACTGCCCTTCACCTGGTTGAGAATTGCTGCACTGTACCGGACATCAACAAAAAAATAGGACTGTTTTATTTTATACCTGAAGCCCGCGCCGAGCATTGGCATAAGATTCGGTCGGTTCCTATCATCAATAACATTCATTTTCTTGACTGACAGGGTCCGAAATACGAGATCACCAGTATTCTGATAAGAACGGCTCAGATCCGCTTTAGCGGAGATCATCCAGGATGCAGACAGCCCGGCTTTTATGAACGGCCTGAACCTTGCTCCCCGGAAGCAATATACGAAGGATGCCGGCAGGGCCATGCTGTTTTGAAATTCATCATAAGTCACAGTAGTAAAAGGATAAGGAGTTACTGTGTAATTATAGATGTAACGGTAATACGCCGGTTCAAAACTCAACTCCAGTGTGGGACTAATATAAATGTGGTAGTTGAATCCAATGTGGAATCCGGGTTTGCCACTATGATACTTCCCGGTAATCTTATTCAGGTTTTGGACACCAAATGGTTCACTTACACGGACAACAGAAATATTAGGTCCGGCGAAAACTCCAACAGTTCCTCTTGGGCGGTTATCATACTGTTCGAGCAGGTTAGTCAGTTCAGGTGTATCATTTCCACCGGCTTTATAATCGGGAAAATTTTTCAGGAATATGAGAACGGTAGCTTCTGCCTGTTTCAGGTTGTCGTCAAAGATGTAAGCATTAATTAATAATTTATAGGCCTGAATGCGTTCTTCGTTGTTAAATCCGTTGGCGATACAGTCATTAAGCAACCCCGGAACCTCCTGTACCAATCCGGCGTCAAATTTTTCACGAGCAGTACTAAGTTTTATAGCGCACTCCGACTCCTGAGCAAAGGTATTGTTCCAGGATAGCAGAAGAACCAGTAATAGTAATAGCGCTGTAAAGAAGAATCTCATAGTTTAGTTTTAGATCTGTTTAAATGACCCGTTACCTGTCGGAACAGGTATTTCTGTAAGGAATATCATTCCCTACATATGTATTCCATTCTTCCTGTGTCATATCACGTTTTACGAGCATACAGATCTGAGAAGCCAGTCCGGAAACATCTCCCGGTCGGGCAACCAGGCGAGGTTCCTTTGCACTTCCACTAAGGAAGTATTTTCCGTCAGGGCTAAACCCTACGGTAAAAACAAAACCTGTATTATCATTCATTGTAACAGGCTGGGAAGGATCGGAAAGGTTCCAAAGTACAACCTGTCCGTCATATGAACCTGAAACCAGGCTTTTCCCGTCAGGGTTGAAAGCAATGGAGGTAATCCTGGCTTTATGCCCTCTGAGGGTGTAAAGCAGTTTAAAATCACTGGTCCTGAACATAAGGATATTTCCGTTCAAGGCACCACAAGCCAGATATTTCCCATTTCTTGAAAATTGAACAGTCTGTACCGCGTTTCGTTCATCCGTATTGATCACCTGATCTTTGAGGTTTTCCTTTAGGTTCCAGATCATTGTTTTGCCGTTGCGCAAACCTCCGGCAAGCATTGAGCCGTCAGGGGACAATGAAAGTGAATTTACCATTGCCTCTGTATCCGTTAACTTCCTGGCAGATCGCAATGTGATATTCCACACTTCAATATAATTACCGAGACCGGCAGTATAAACCGAATTGTTATCCGGTGCCGGAGCAATTGTTCTTATGTTTCTTTCACTTCCGGTCATCTGGTCGGGGACCATATTCGTTCCGGAAAGATTGATCAGGCTTAGACCGACATTACTCTCAGCGAACAGCAACCATTTGCCGTTTGATGTCACCTTGATCATATCAATGATATTTCTACCTGATAGCACTGTGCCCGGTTTGATCTTGCTGTCATTCAGGTCCCATTTGAGGATGGTGCCATCACTTCCCCCTGTGAACATGGTACTGGTATTTGGGATAAAGTCAAGGGTTCGTACTGTATTAGAATGGCCTTCATAGACATTGTATTTTTCCCCTCTGAAGGTTCTCACTGCTTTGTACAGATCGGTATAGATGGTAGCATTAAAATTATCTCCATTGTACTCCTTGTTGAAGAGATATGCCTGATAGGCAACCAGAGCATAGAGATCGGGATCCCCGTTTATTTGTTGTAGCTGGTCCGTCATCGATCTTATCACAGGGATAACCATTTCAGCATTTACTGAAGGTGGTTTATTACTCGCCGATTCTGCCATTTTCACCTCTGTATTTGAGGTTCCCTGTCTTTGATCAGTTTTGACCGTTTTCTGTTCGACAGGGGCGTTGGCCGCAAGGAGAGATCCCTCAGATTTGCCTCCAATGTTTTGATTTTCCGGTGAGACTGTAACCGGCTTTTGAGAAGATTCTTCCTGATAAACAGTTGACAGGGGTGGAGTAACCGGCGATGGGAGGGTATTTGTGGCTTTTGGCTGTTCTGAAGCCTCTATTTTCGCTTTTACGTCCTGACTATTTTGGTTCTCATTTTTAGCTTCCTGTGTCTGAATGATTTCATCACCAGCCTGACCTGCATTTTCCGTTTCCTGCACGGAATTGGTAATTCCGGTGGAAGGCTCTGATAGGGTAACCGGTTTTTGTACATGCTGAAAATAAAAAATGACGATGGCAATGACCACTGTCACACCAAGGGCGCCTGTCAGCACCCTGTTTATAATTCGCTTTCTCTTTTCAACCTGGAATCTTTCTTCCTCTTCAATTGAGAACTCCCGTTCACTGGTTGTCAGAAAAACGAGGGTACGTTCAAATGCGGGGTTATACCTTTCGGCCCATGGCAGGTTCGGCTTATTGTTACGATACCATTCAAGTGCAGTCTCAAGTTCAGGGGGGCGCCACAGTTCTGCCTTACCAACCTGATAAAGCTCGGCAGCTTCAGCCAGATTAAGATACATCTGTACCGATTCATACTCTTCGTCTGCCCATTCATCCAGACGGTACCAAAGTTTCATAAGTGATTCATGTGATACCGACAGTACTGAATTTTTATCAAGAGGTGTTTCAATGTAGGGTGACAAAAATCCACGACCCTCCCGCCTGAAGATATCTGCGATCCGTATCACTTTTTCAACCGGGACCTGTGTAATTTCCGAAATCTTTGATATTTTCCTTGGAGTGCAAACGTCTCTGTTTTCATCATCTCGTTCCGACAAGGCCCTGAAAATTCGTTCACAATATCCTTTTTCCTCATCACTAAGCTGTCCGTAAGCCTCATCAGCAAATTTCGATATGGCATGATCAACAGAACCGAGAAGGTTATAATCCTCGATGCTCACTTGTGAATCCGTGTCTTTGCGTGAATTCCAATTCTGCCATGTTCTCATCAGAGCATGCTGGAGAACGGGAAGAATATCAGGATTTTCCTGAACGTCACTGATGATTCGCCGTACGAGGTCTCTCTGAATGCTTATACCTGAAACTTCCAAAGGTCCCATGATGGCCCTGGTGATATTCTCAGATGACATTCTTTCAAGAGGGTACTTGTTCAAATCCAGAAGGTCAGAAAATTCGCCAAACGCTGAACATTCGTCAAGGAAGTCGGAACGAATAGTCACAGCGACGTGAACCGGTATTTCCTGTTGTCCCACAGCCTGAAGCAGAAAATCGATAAAACGTTCCCTGTTCTTTAAAAGTATCTTTTCACTTAAGGGACCCCGCTGGGTAAAGATTTCCTCAAACTGATCGATCACGATAAGAATGCCTGCCTGGTATTCCTTGTGCATTTCCAAAAAAATCTTCAGTATGTCTTCTGCTTCCGGGAAAGTAGTGGCGGATATCTTACCAGAATCTTTTCCAAGTTTCTTCATGATCTCGGCGAAAAGATCCTGCAGCGGAGTACTGCCCGGCCGGATTTTGAACAGGATCCATTCCCCCTGGTACATAAGTGAGGGGATTAAACCCGCATTTATCAGGGAAGTTTTTCCGCTTCCGGCTTCTCCGGTTACAGCGGCGAACCGTTTGTTCATGAGAAGACTAAGCAATTCTTCCACTTCTTTGGAACGACCGAAAAATAGCCTGGAGTCCCTGGTAGTATATGGACGCAAACCAGGGTAGGGATTTACCATATTCATTTTTTTGGCTTCAGTATGTCTAATGTAGTTAGCCATTTTCTTGAATTCGTGCTTTGCAAATGTAATTTAATAATTAATTTTCATATTGGTCTAACATTCACTATATTAATATTATGCAATAACGTACGAAATCTAAGATTTTATTCATTTTTAGTCAACATTTTTGCATGTATTCTGGCCTAAAAAGTAACCATAAAACCAGCCTGATCCTAACAGTTAGTTCATGTATCACAATTATCTACCGGTTAATCAAAAAATAACCGGTTACCATCTCTCTTGTAGTAGAATTACCCCCGCAATATAGTTTACCTGAAAACCAACAAAAATTGTGTACCATAGAAACAATTATATCTATACCGTAGTTCACTTTCTTAAAAACTGCTTGATGAATGGATTCAACGGGTATCCGATCTGTACAAATTTTGTGACAACCGGATACAATTTCAGTACAGTACTGAATAATTCAGAACTGTACCGTCTGAAGACGTTTTTGTGACATTACAAAGCGGAGTCAGTAATGTCAGGCTTTCTCTCTGTCGATGACAGTCCGGGCAAGTGCCCCGATGTCGAGGTCTTTGCCATTGCAAATGACATCAGCCTGGCCGTAAAAGTGCTCTCTGAAATGAAGGGTATTCTGTATATACTCCAGGAGTTCGGTGTCCGACTTCTCTTCAATCAGAGGTCGTTTTGTTCGTCCCGTTCTCAGGCGGTGAAAAAGGGCTTCCGCTGTCATCTTAAGGTATACCGTAATTCCATGAACCTTCATCCAGTTCATATTTTCATTAAAGCAGGGGAGACCGCCGCCAGTTGCAACAACCATCCTTTCTTCATTTGCGAGTGAATGCAAAACCGATGTTTCTGTCCGGCGGAAATAGTCTTCACCTTTCAATAAAAATATGGCGGAAACAGGCATCGTTTCCACTTCTTCGATCCGGCTGTCGAGGTCGACAAAGCGGTAACCAAGCAATTTTGCAAGTTTATATCCTGCAGTGGTTTTTCCGGCTCCCATAAAGCCTGTTAAGAAAACTTTCAAATTTTGTCAGCATTTATAGATCCAGTGACATTTGACCGTTTTCACCGGGAGTTTCATCTTCATTCTCATCTGTACCGGGATCATCTGCCGGGGATTCCTCCTTTACCAATGGTTCTAGTTCTTTGACTACTGAAACTTCGTAAGTTGAAAGCCTTTTACCTCTGGCTCTGAAACTCTTAACCCCAATGAAATCAGCCACTTCAATAATTTCCGGATTTCTGTCCTTACTTTTTCCGCCAAAGCGCAACTCGAATCTCGGATAATCAAATTCCGTCAGCCGAATAAGCCTTGATTCATCATGATCACCAATAAAACTGAGGGCTTTGTCGGTAGGCTCAAACTGGAATCGTTTGAGATAGTAATAATCCTGATCAGCGTCATAATAGGCAGCGGAGAATATCTTTTCTTCCCTGTATCTTTCGATCAGCAACAGGTCATCTTCATAATGATTGGCAAGGTCGAAGTTACTCAGTCTGAAGGTACCCGACTTCGTGACTACGAGGAGTTTATCATCCCCGGCAAACTCACCAAGCAGATCACCACGTCCGTCAGCATTCAGGCGTTTCACGTCCCAGTCGAACCATATCTTGCGTCCTCCAAGGGTGGATTCTCCCTTCTCCTTAAGTACGATCTTATGGACAGCGTGTTTTGTCAATATATTACCCATGGCACCCTGTCCCTTTATCGTTAGTTCACTGAAATCCATTTCAATCATCAGCGACTTCAGCCTTGGGCGGGGTTTCAGATAGATTTTAACGACTTCAGCCTCTCCATTGGGATTGGCTGTCATATAAAGGATCTTTGAATTCTTATGCTCCCTGATAAAACTGTACTCTTTATCACGAGTGATACCGGTTACCGGAGCGCGCTTCATCATGGTATGACCAGTATTCCCATCAAAGTAGATCACATTGTAGATGGCCCTGGAATCGTTACGTTTAAATACGGCGATATGAATGATGTCTTTCCCTACGAATACCTTATCGGAAACCTTTGTCACCAGATATGAACCATCTTTCCGGAATGTGATAATCTCATCGATATCGGAGCAATCGCATACTAGTTCATCCTTTTTCAGCCCGGTACCAAAGAATCCCTCCACGCGATTAACATAAAGTTTTTCATTGGCAACCACCACTTTGGCAGCTTCGATATTCTCAAAACTCCGCAGTTCTGTCTTCCTCTCCCGCCCTTTTCCGTATTTTTTCTTAATCTGACGGTAGTAGTTGATGGTATAGTCAACAATATGCGCGAGATTATTTTTGACCTCCTCCATTTCCGATTCAATACCCTTGATCTGTTCGTCGGCCTTATTTGAATCGAATTTGGAGATTCTTTTAATTTTTATTTCTGTCAGTTTTGTAATATCCTCGGTGGTTATTTCACGTTTGAAAAGTTTTTTATAAGGTTCCAGGCCTTTATCGATTGCTTCGATAATGGCTTCCCAGGTTTCGCATTCTTCAATATCGCGATAGATCCTTTTCTCTATGAATATTTTTTCCAGGGAGGAAAAGTGCCAGTCTTCTTCCAGTTCACTCAGCCGGATCTGAAGTTCCAGTTTCAGGAGTTCCCTGGTACTGTCAGTATTTAGTCTGAGGATCTCACTTACCCCGACAAAGCGTGGCTTGTCATTCTCAATTACACAACAGTTCGGGGAGATGGATATTTCACAGTCGGTAAAGGCATACAGGGCATCGATGGTTTTATCCGATGAAAGGTTTGGCCCGAGGTGAACAAGTATTTCAACGAATTCTGCAGTATTATCATCAATTCTCTTGATTTTGATCTTTCCCTTCTCGTTGGCTTTGAGAATGGATTCAATAAGAGTGGTTGTGGTTTTTCCAAAAGGAATTTCGCGAATGACCAGTGTTTTTTTGTCCAGTTTTTCAATCTTCGCCCTTACCTTGACATTCCCGCCCCTGATTCCTTCGTTGTATTTCGATACGTCGATCATGCCGCCGGTAGGAAAATCAGGATACAGTTCAAACTCTTTTTCCTGAAGGTATGCAATGGAGGCATCAATGAGTTCATTGAAATTATGGGGCAAGAGTTTGGAAGCAAGACCTACGGCGATACCTTCAGCGCCCTGCGCAAGAAGGAGAGGAAACTTCACCGGAAGGGTTACAGGCTCTTTGTTTCGTCCGTCGTAGGAAAGTTTCCATTCGGTGGTTTTCGGGTTGAAAACGACGTCAATGGCAAATTTCGACAAACGGGCTTCAATATACCGTGAGGCAGCGGCACTGTCACCAGTCAGGATGTTTCCCCAGTTTCCCTGGGTATCGATAAGAAGGTCTTTCTGACCGAGTTGGACGAGAGCATCGCCGATTGAGGCATCACCATGGGGATGGTATTGCATGGTATAGCCAATGATATTGGCAACCTTGTTATACCTCCCGTCGTCGAGTCGCCGCATGGCATGAAGAATTCTTCGCTGTACAGGCTTAAGCCCGTCAACGGCGTGTGGAACGGCTCTTTCAAGGATTACATAGGAGGCATAATCAAGAAACCAGTCTTTGTACATACCTGAAAGATGAACGACTTTAGGCGTCGTTTCGTCAGTTCCACCACCCCCTCCTTCTGAACCACTGTCAAAAAATTGGTTTTCCAGGTTACCGGGAGACATGTTCTTATCCAATTCTTCTGTCATCTCTACTCCAAAAAACTGATTTAAGATTAAACTTCATCGACCACTTCCTCTTCGATACGGAGGTTACTGATTATAAAATCCTGACGTTCGGGCGTATTTTTACCCATATAGAATTCAAGAATGTCGGAAATGGTATCGTCTTTGTGCAGGCGCACCGGTTCCAGCTTAATATCTTTACCAATGAAGTTACGGAATTCGTCGGGGGAAATTTCGCCCAGTCCCTTAAACCTGGTTATCTCAGGATTGCTCCCCAGCTCTTTCAGGCGGGAACCCTTTTCTTCCTCAGTATAGCAATAAAAGGTCTTTTGCTTATTTCTAACCCTGAAGAGCGGTGTTTTAAGGATGTATAAGTGTCCGTTCCTGACCAGGTTGGGAAAGAACTGCAGGAAGAAAGTGATGAGCAACAGTCTGATGTGCATACCGTCGACATCTGCGTCAGTGGCAATCACAACTTTCTTATAGCGCAGGGTATCCAGGCCTTCTTCAATGTCCAGTGCAGCCTGAAGGAGATTGAATTCTTCATTCTCGTAGACAATCTTCTTGGTAAGTCCGAAAGTATTGAGAGGTTTTCCCTTTAAGCTGAAAACAGCCTGTGTGTTTACATCCCTTGATTTGGTGATGGACCCTGAGGCCGAATCACCTTCCGTAATAAAGATGGTGGCATCAGCCTTTCTTTCGTCATTTGAATTATAATGGATCCGGCAATCGCGAAGTTTTTTATTATGAAGGCTGACTTTTTTGGCCCGTTCTCTGGCAAGCTTTTGAATTCCCGAAATTGCCTTTCTTTCCTTTTCCGATTCCTGGATTTTTCTCAGAAGGATACCTGCAGTCTCGGAATTCTTGTGAAGATAATTGTCCAGCGCGGTGGATATAAAATTCATAATAAAATTTCTTACCGACGGACCTTTCGGACCCATGTCCCGGGAACCTAGTTTTGTTTTGGTCTGCGATTCAAAAACCGGTTCTTCCACCTTTATGCTTATAGCCGCGGTGATGGATGCCCTGATGTCGGAAGGTTCAAAATCCTTCTTATAAAAATCCCGAACGGTTTTCACAATGGCCTCACGAAATGCCAGGAGATGTGTTCCACCCTGGGTCGTATGCTGACCATTGACGAAGCTGTAATATTCTTCTCCATACTGATTCCCGTGAGTAATGGCCACTTCAATATCAAGATCTTTCAGATGTATCACAGGATACAGCCCTTCCTCATTCATATTCTCATGAAGGAGGTCGACCAGCCCATTTTGTGAAGTAAAAATATTCCCGTTATAGTTGATCTTTAGCCCAGCGTTCAGGTAGACATAAATTTTCAGCATGGCTTCCACGTACTCGGGGATGAACCGGAACCTGCCAAACATTGTCTCATCGGGTGTAAACGTAATGATTGTACCGTTTTTTTGTGGAGAATCTGCTTCCGGGAGGTCATCCGTAAGATTTCCCATCTCGAAACTGGCCATCTTAGCCTTCCCTTCACGTATTGATTGAATATGGAAATTCGAACTGAGAGCGTTAACCGCTTTTATACCAACACCATTAAGGCCAACCGATTTCTTGAAAACTTTTGAATCGTATTTTGCACCTGTATTCATTTTTGACACCACATCGATTACCTTCCCAAGTGGTATACCTCTGCCGTAATCACGCACTGTGACTTCCTTATCATTGATGGTGATCTCGATAGTTTTTCCATATCCCATCATATATTCATCGATGGAATTATCGAGCACTTCTTTCAGAAGGATGTATACTCCATCATCGGATGAAGATCCGTCACCAAGTTTTCCGACGTACATACCGGGACGCTTACGGATATGTTCTTTCCAGTCAAGGGTCCTAATGCTGTCTTCCGAATAATTCACACTCATACTCCACGCAATTTGCACAAATATAACCAAAAGAATTCCTGAGGCTTCATTTCTTTTTCAACAAAGAAACTAACCAGCATGTTATCAATAGTATAGATTTAAAGCCCGTTAACAACTCACAGCCCTGACCCCAAACCAGGTATTAAATTCCTCTCGGTAGTGGTAGTGGTTATCAAACTTCCATATCCATTCATCGCAATTCTTTCCCTCAGGCAGATCTGCAAATAGCAGTGTTTCACGCCCTGTTTCCTCCCCTTTGCTGTTGAAAAGTATTTCGTAGGCATCGGTAATGATACAATACGGGTGGGCGGCGACCATGCTGATATGTGCACGCTGAATTTCCCGTCGCAGAGCGTTTACCACTTCTGGCGACAGATCAAACCAGCGACGGATATAGTCAACGATTAGGGCATCGAGCTGATCGAGGATATTCAATGAGATTACAAAAACATTTTCTTCATCAAAGGCAGGCTCAGGCACTGTTAGATTCCCTGCTTCAAAGGGGAGTCCGTTTTTTCTGCAGTGTTTCATCTGCTCAAAGGCAATCTTTATAAGGCCTCCTGTGATATCTGCTTTAACGGGGATTACACCAGGATATTTCATGATTTCATGCAGAACTTGCGGCGGATGCTGGATATCCACAAGGCTTATTTGATGGCACCGCTTGTATATTTCCTCAAGTGGCAGATCGAGAAGCCAGCCACTTCCAAGAACTACAATTTTCTCCGGTGATTTTTCCGGCAGAGACTGAAGAATGAATGACGATGTTCGTGCAAGATGATCTTCCCATTGACCGGATTCCAGAAGGTAACGATTAAGAATTCCTTTCTGATCGGAAAGGTATCCCATCCTTCTTAGGACCTTTTTTCCTGGATACTCGGGAATCATTTTCGTTCAGGATCTAAGGATTGCGAGTTCCCTGTCAATGATACCCCTGAACATTGCAGTAGTTTCGGCCAGGGACAGATTCTCAAAATTTTCATACGGAACGGAATCAAGCACCTTCAGCTTAATATTCACCCTTCCCGTTAGACTCCATCCTTTCTTGGGAACTGCCCTCGCACTTCCATCCAATACCATCGGAATGATGCCAGTCTTCGTTTCATGGGCCAGCATAAATGCCCCGTCTTTGAATCTTCCAAGGCTTCCGCCTTTTGACCGTGTACCTTCAGGGAAAACCATCAGGGAACTTCCCAACTCCATGGCATGGATAGCCTGTACACGGAATCTCTGATACGCATCGCGGGATGTCCTGTAAACTCTTATTGAACGGTTAAGGCTTAACACCCAACCGACAAATGGCAATCTGAAATTCTCGGCCTTGGATGTCCATTTAAAATGCTTAAACAGGCTGTTGATAACAATGATGTCAACAAGACTCTGATGATTCGAGATCACGATCCAAGATTTCCTGTCATCAAAATTACTTCTGTTGGAAATAGTAAGGTGCCAGAGGGGATTCGTCCAGATGTACTGTGCGCCCCAAAAGCATGAATATTTATGAAGAATGGCAAGCCGTTTGTCGAAAGGAGCAGTTACAGCCCAAATGACAAACAGGAAAGGCGTCAGGATCACACATGATGCTGAAAACCAGATCCAAAGTAATACCGACAATATTTTCAGTGAAATGTTCTTCATATTAGTATGAGAAATGCGGGAGTAAAAATAAGGAAATTTTTGCGCTTACCTGGAAAAAACCACCGGAATCATTGTACTCCGTGAATGGTCCGGGCAGAGCAAAATTGAACGTGGCTGGTGATAGTCTCTTCAGCATTAGCATAGTAAGGTTTCTATCTTACGCCGGTTTTTTGCTCGTAAAAAATCAGAAAAACATCCATCACCTTCATGGAATAAATTGTAACTTTCCATTGGTATTCAATCTTGTTAGTAAAATAGCGATCTTTTTTCTGCGCGTCATTGTTTACATCTAAACCAAAAAATCATTTTCATGGCAAAGAAGAAATTCCCAGTTGGCCGGATCATTCTAATCCTTATTCTGATCCTGTTTTTCGGTATTCAGTTTTTCGGTATCAACAGATCGGTGCCTCAGACTGACCCGTCAGAGGACCTTATGGCTATAACGGATCCTCCATCCGAAATACAGGCCCTGATCCATGATGCCTGTTATGACTGTCATTCCTATCAAACGGAATATCCCTGGTACTCATATGTTCAGCCTGTATCCTGGTTTTTGCAAAATCATATTGATGAGGCACGTGAGCATATGAACTTCTCAGAATGGGGGGAATACAGTAAGGACCAGCAGCAATCAAAATTTAAACATTCAGGAGGAATGGTGGCCAAAGAGAAGATGCCGCTCAAGTCATTCAAAATTGAGCATCCGGAAGCCCGGCTTACAGATGAAGAAATTAAGATGCTTTCCAACTGGTTCCTTGAGAGAAGCAAGTAACCAGGAAACGCTTCCGCATCAACGCTTTCAGGGACACCTAAAAAATAGAGAAGCAACTCTCCCTCTTCACAGTGGTTTTTTCTATTCGGATAAACCTCGTGCGGGATCGTTGCTTCGTCATCCTATGATTTCAGATCATCCCATGACAGCGGTGGCAGGTGGTGGGTTTAAAAAGAAATCGTGAGAGGAACATAGAAACCATAAAAAAGAAAACTACCATTGTTCCCGCCAGCCATGATCACCTGGAATTGAGGGGATACACCAAGCGTTTTCCCCCGCAAGTAAAAGCCAACACTTGCGATACCTCCAAATATCGATGATTTTTTATCGTATTTGTCTACATAGGGTTCAACCGTATCATTATAAATGACACGGTATTCTTTATAAGCCAGAATACCGGCAGCAATGTCGGCGTCAAGCCCGAAGTGTTCACCCTTTGTATGCGGATTCAGCCCAAAATAAACCCCTCCCCCATTCAGTACATAATCACTCGAGTTGGTATAACCCGGGTTCCATTCGCCATCCGTGTAATTATCCATTCCGATTTCAGCAAGCGTACCAAAGATGAAATCAAGACCCTGCCTGAACGCCAGACTGAATTTAAGATTAAGACCCATCATTGATGTATTTTCCACCAGATAACCTTCATTCATATACCTGAAATAATAATCTTCATTCAGGCTATTAAAATGAAGACAAGGCCCTAATTCCATCCTGACGAAATTTCCTTTATTCTCCTGTGGGAACAATTGCATGCAGGTGAAGATTGCAGTCAAGAAACAAATAGCTTTTTTCATGATATTAGCGTTAAGTTTGAGGAATATATAAGCAGAATCTATTGCATCATCTCACTTATTGATTTATCAGATACCAACAGTTGTACCCCATAATTCGGGAATTTCAGCCATTGCACAGGATCCTCATAATAATTAAGATATGAGCAGCCGCAGTTTTCACTTCCATTCCCAACCTCGTATTGGCTCTCGATCCCAAAACTTACTGGCATCATATTCAGTTTTTGTGAGTTTTTAGAATTATATCCGGCACTAAACTTAATGGTAGTCGAACCACCAGCATCATGCTCCACAACACTGAATGTAATCATATCATACCATATCCCTGGCTGCCAGTTAAATACGAAGGTGTCCGGAAATATTTGAAAATTTGTCCTTGAGCCGAATTGTAGCAGAATTTTCTCCTGAATCTTGTATGTTCTTCCTGTGCTCAGATTAACATTGGCTACCGTCACATAGAATTCAGGCTTGCCGCCCAACCAGCTCTCGATGCTCCAGTCTGAAAACCCCAGACCATGGATATAGACAGGTGATAAATGTGAAATATCCCTGTAGGGAATCTGTGTAAAATCAAATTTTGGGTTAGAAATTCCCAGATCAGATACATGATTGATCTTATAGATGAATTTCTTCCCGGGAACCAGATCATTATCAAAACAATAGTGAGAAGAGGGACTCATGGTCCTGAAGAGTTTATAATCACTGTCGATATCCTGACGGTACCGGTAAATCATCGTGGAATTGAAACTCTGACTATAATCGTTCTCCCATCGCAACTCTACCTGAGTTTTTGATTGTTGAATAACGTCGAAAGACAGGACCGGCTTTGGATTGGCAGGTGCGGTTAAGGTCACGATATTTGAAGCTCCCGAAGTACTGCCTCCATAGTAGGCTTGCACAAAATAGGAATATGATCGCGAAGGCTCTACGTTGTTATCATCATAGGCTTTATTATAATAGGCATACACGGTGCCTATTTTTTCAAAGGTGGCTGAAGATGTTGACTTCCTGTATATATAATAACCTGCGGTATTGTTCATCGAAGTTTCGGAAGGCATACCCCATGAAAGTCTGATGCCTGACTCAGTGTCCACACCGGAAAGATTCTGAGGCATAGGTGTTGGTATAGGTTCCCTGTGGATTGTAGGGGCTACCATCATTAATCGTTCATTAAGACTAATAACAACCACTGCCTCTGCAGGCTCGTTCACCGCATCAACCTGCAGCCGGTTCCCTTCGGGCGAATACCCAGGTACAGATTTAGTTATCCCATCCCGGAAGCCAGAAGGGACAACAGCAACTACCGGCTTATAACTCACCGGGTCCCATTCCTCACAATGTACAGGAACGGAAATCTGCAGATCCGGATTTGCTTTTAATATATCGTCAATAGCGGTAGCTCCCGTACTTTTTAAGGAAGAGGATACTGAACCCAGATGATCGGTAAGAAGGTCCTTTATCCGTATCTCGGATGCCGATTTTTTCAAAAATGTGTTATAATCGCTTAACTTCCTATCCACGATATTTGTGAAAAGAATATCGTAATCCCCGTCAAATTGTTTCAACGCCTCATGCTTTACAATTTGTCTGAATTCGTCAGATGATGCAAGCGCCCGACTCACTGCAAGTGCCAGATTTGTTACATTCATGTTATAAGTCTCAGGATCAGTCTTAACCTCAGGTATTGCTGTTTCAGGTTTCTGACAGGAAAAACTTAAGATAATGAGCACAGACATACCTAAGGAAAGTAACAGGGCTCGGTTTAATTTTTTTTCGTAGATTTTCATAGTCGTAACAGGTTGTTTTCATAGTCGCCTGCCGCTAAAATCAACTATGTGATGAATATTTTTTTTATATCTCAAATTCCGGAAACAGGATGTGAGATGTTTTTCATCCTGAAACATTGATTACTTTACTTCATCAGATGTTTAAGTTCCTGGTTGGTTATGTGTTGCTTCGTTCAAATCAATTTAATGAATAATTGGGATTTAATTTCATAATCCTTCCACTAAAGATATTTGTAAACAAGGCAGAAGGAGTATATTTATCCCTTAATGTGAAAAGTGGTAAAATCTTGCATCCCAATCCGGACTTTTTTATTTTTTTATTGGATTCGCCTGGCTGACAGATATTTAGAAATCTAAAAACTAGCCGATGATCAGGGGTATATACTGATACGGAGGTAATAATGGCCCGTACAGAAAGGACAAACCAGATCTGTGAAAGTCAGATAAATAGTATGAGGATATGAATAGAAAACGTTGAAACCTAAGAATAAAATCTTACTTAACGTTTATATGGTCAACAAATCCATTTACCTCAAGAATCTTCGACTCAACTTTTTTCAGTTGTTTTCCTGCCACGGTGCAATTTTCAAACGTAACATTTTGCACACGGTGTGTATCGTCAAATCCTCTTAAAACAATTGGGCCATCATGATTCCAGCTAATATTTTTAAGTGTTATATCCTGGATGTGCCCGGGAAGATCATCACCATACAGAGTTCCATTGGTCACATTCAATTCAAAGAGGAGGATCTCGGATTTTTCAACCCGCAAATTTTCGTATAGGATATTACTTACTACGGAGGGTCCGTCACATATAATACTAAATGCACTGTGCCCTTCCACCCTGTTTCCACCTCGTGCCAGAAGAATATCGCAATTATCTACATGGATATTACTGATCGATTTGCCGTTCGTCTCAAACCCAATGGTAATACCGTCACTGTAAGCATATCCCAACATCGTATTACCAGTAACATGAATGTTATTTACAATGTGTTCATATGAGGGGCATTTAATGGCAATGCAATCGTCAGTACAGCGTAAAAAACAGTCAGAAATTTCAACATTTTCTGATCCGAGCGGATCGATCCCATCACCACTTGGTCCAAAACTCAGAACCTTAATACCATGATATTTAATATTATGACAGTTGATCAGCGTATTTGTCCAACCGTTTCCATATCTCATCAGGACACCTTCCACCTGTACATTGCGACAATTTTTCAACAACACCATATTTCTGAATTCAAAATTTCCATCAAGTATTCCGCGCCCAAGGATCCTTATGTTTGAAACGCTGTCGGCCCGTATCCCGCCATAGACGATGGCACCCGGGGCAATATAGACAGTCTCGTTATCTTTCAGGGTGATATATCCGGGATGATGTACGCCCGGCCCAAAATAATGAATCCCAGGATCATCCGCTGACGGTATGTTTGTTTCAGCCGGGTCGGCAAACAGGCAGAGAGGGGGAAGATCGTCGATCTCCACATAAAGTTTATCGGGACCCGGGATAGTGAAGCTTATGGTATTCCCTGAGATAACAGTTGAAATTTCCCTGCTGGCCGGCCTGACAGATGCTTTCGATATCTTTTCCGTCACGGTAATTGAAATCCTCACCGGACCATCACAGGAAAATCCTGTCTGGTGAATCTCCTGCTGCACACTTACATATGGAGCTTTGAACCATTCCGGAAGTTTGCTGAAATCGAAATTCGTAACGAATTTCTCTGTCCACAACTTTTTACCATCAGCCTCAACAGTATAAATATCGCTGGTTACAAGGCCGGGTACAGCCGGGTAGGGAACAACACTGCCAATTAGATTTGGCGATGTATGAAAAAACAGTAAGATGAATATCAAGACTGATATGCGGTTTGTTTTCATAATCCGGAATTTTAAAATTATAAAGATCGGAATAACGTCAGCAACTGTCAAGTCATTCCCAAAGGATATTGTATGTGGGACCAGGTAAGTCTAAGGAGAGTGTGTTGGAATAGCCCATAACCTCTGACTGGTGGCGCAGTTCAGTAGTATTGGACAATCTTATTCCTGTTTACTCCGCTGGTTCAAGTGTTTATTCAAGACTTAAAATAGTACGTCCCGGTCAATCCGTAAAGTAATAACCTATGCCTGAATTCATTTTTATTTTGGTGGCCAGTCGTCTGTGCGGAAAGGAAGCGTGGGCAAATCCGCATCGTTAAACAGATTTATAACAGGGTTTTTAGCCCAGGCATATCTGACGGCAACAGGTTGGGAAACCACCGTACATTTCAGCTCAACGATATCTCCGTTAATCCTGGCCGTTGCAGGATGGAACTGACGGTCGGCACCTGCAATACAAAAACTCGCCGGAGAAGAATCATCATTGGTATGCAGACCTTTGGCGTTGTCAAAATGAAGGATAACACTGCCTTCATTAAATTCGGCCGAACTGAAATGAGGTCCGGAAAATGACACAGGAAGATGATAGGTCGTATTTAGCGCATTCAGGGCAAGGCGGTAACCAACAGTTTTCTTATCCTTTGGGTGAATGTCGTAGCGATTTCCGACATCAATCGCTGTAGCCATACCGGTATAAGGCAGATACAATGCCATATCCTGGGCTTCGCGAAGAAACGGCCATCCATGGTCTTCCACCATTTCAGAGGGGTCGCCAAGATTTGCAAGCTGTACAAAATAGAATGGAAGATACCCCTGGCGGAACTTGATCCTCCATTCACATATCATGGAGGTAAAGAGTTTCCGGTATTCGACGCCCTGGTCACCGTTTGTTTCACCCTGGTACCATATGAAACCTGCGACAGGTGTACTGAAAAGCGGATAAAGCATCCCGTTATACAAAGCTGAAGGCACTGTCTGAAGTGGAAAAAACTTCGGGACATGTGGCTCGATGCTCATATTATATTTCCATTCTCCGCTTAAGTCTGACAAAATATTTCCTGGTGCATCCCTGAGGGCGAGACCATTTTCACCATTGAGGATATATGGGTACCACCAGGGATTGGCCAATCTGAATGCGATAATATTGGATCCTTTATGGAATGTACCTGCCGGCAGGCTTACCTCCACCTGTACACCATTTCCACGAAATACTTCTTTACCGTTAATATAGACGCTGATGATGGAACCCGCGACACCCAGGGAAAGTTTCAGCGAATCTTTTTGGTTACGATCAAGGAAAAATTGTTTTCTGAACCAAAAGACCTGGTTATCAACTTTCCCCCATTCAGGGACCTTTAAAACAGGCCAGTTCGAATCATTATAGCCTGCAGTCTCAACGCCCTTTTTCAGTCCCTCGAAAGAATTGGAGGTGACATCAACAACTGTTTTCGTATTTTCTTCATTGATAACATGAAACTCTTCCAGACTTAAATCACCCATTGCCGCGATCAGATCGGGACCTGCCTGATGAGGTAGACCGGCATAGGCAGCGGGACTCATCCATGCCTCTACAGAACTGCCTCCCCAACACACATTAATGATCCCAATGGGAATTCCTGTTTCCCTGTTGATCTTTTGTGCAAAATAAAAAGCTACGGCAGAGAATTCAGGTACATTCTCGGGAGTACAAATTTTCCATTCAGATTCAGGAAGGTCGGTATGGGGTACGGAAGCCGGACGCTGAGGCACTTCATAATACCGAATCCCTGGAAAATCAGCCAGGGCAACCTCATTCTTGTAACCGGGAACACCTTGTTTCATCCTGTACTCCATATTGGATTGTCCGGAAGCAATCCACACATCGCCAATCATGATATTTTTATATGTCAGACTTTCATCTCCCTCTGAAATTTTCATTTCGTATGGGCCACCAGCTTCCAGAGCAGGAAGGATAACATCCCAATGGCCGTCTTTCCCGGTTACAGATTCACCCTTTTTACCGTTGAAATCCACCGTAACCAGAATCCCGGCTGCCGCCGTACCATAGACATGCACCGGCTTTTGCCGTTGAATGACCATATTGTCTTGAAAGAGTGGAAAAGGCTTAAAAGGTTGACCGCAAATACCGGTAAATGACAGAAGTGTAATGGCGAGAATAAGGCAGGAGCGTTTCATAATAATGGATTATTGATTGGGTATACAATATTAAGGAATATTTTTATTAGACATGTGCCCGTGTTTGTGGATGAATCAGGAGGGTACGATATTGAGCAAAATCCAGTTGTTCAGCCAAAATTAATTCAATTGAGTAAGTTCGTTGCCTTGCTTTAAAAGTATTTTGGAAAGCCGAAGGTTTGCAGTGCATGATTTGGTAATGTTAAGATATGCAATGATTTTGTGTGTCTTATTATTGTTCTTAAGAACGAATATGTAGGGGAACCCACCCCCCACCCACCACCCTTAATGCGCAAAAACAACAAATCTCAGCGCTTACTTTCTATGCTCTTTGGCATCAGTCTTATTGCAATCAGTAACGTACCAGATTACACAGCAATATCCCAAAATCAGGATTGAATTAAAAAACAATTTTTTCGTAACTCAGCTCAAACAAGATTGAAAACCACCCTTTTGCTTGCCCAATAAATCTATAGATATGAACAAATGTTCCAAAAATGTCTACTTGCCCTGACTTCGAATAACAACAAATGACTATCGGATAGTTATCCTAAATGCCTACCTTAGAAAAAAAACATGAGTTTATTGAATTTGACAGATCGTTTCCCTGATGAAGAATCTTGTAAAATGGAATTCAAACGTATCCGCGACCAGCAAGGTATAGTTTGTAACAAATGCGGGCACACGGAACATTACTGGCTAAAAAACAAAGCACATTACGAGTGCAAATCCTGCCGTTCGAGGATGTCCCTAAAAAGTGGGACGGTTATGCACAAGTCCCAACTTTCTTACCGGTACTGGTTTATAGCGATGCACCTTTTAACATCGACAAAGAAAAGTTTCTCAGCGTTAGAATTACAGCGCCAGTTAGGTCATAAGTATTATGAACCTATTTGGGCAATGCTCCATAAACTTAGGTCAGCTAAAGGTAAGCAGGACAATAAATTTCAGCTGGATCAGACTATTGAGTTTGATGAAGGTATTTTGGGGAAAAGCTGTTTGACCGACTACTTCTTGCATCGGTAACAAGTACCTGGAAATGATAAGAATGACAATCAAATACACCTATTTAAGAATATCAAAATAAAATGAATACAGTGAAAAGAATAATCTTTCTATTCCTATTAACAACGACTATATCCATTTGTACTTTTGGCGGGCATTCCTTTTCACTTCCTGAAACAGGAACGGATGGTCCGTCGCATTCGAAAACAGAGAAAATTCCGCTTTACGGGTTGTTTGAAATCCAAATCGAAAACAAATCAGAATACGTAAATCCTTTTACAGACGTTGAGTTGAATTCGGTTTTTACTTCTCCCCAGGGTCGAAAAATCAATTTTTTTGGTTTTTTTGATGGCGACGGCAAAGGCGGGCAGGAAGGTTATATCTGGAAGCAACGTTTTATGCCAAATGAAGTTGGAAGATGGCAATACGAAGCTACATTTTCTGACGGCGCGCCCGGTGCATCCGGCGATTTCGAGTGCGTGGAAAAAGATGCCAAACCGGGCTTTTGGACCCTCGATCCACAAAACCCGCATTGGTTCAAAACCATTCGCGGCGAACGTTTTATGCCGGTGTCCATGCATGCCAGTTGTGCACTCACTCCCATCGACTGGCAGGACGCCATTGAGTGGTGCAGGGTGCACGGATACAATACCATTGTCACCCGCACCATGAATCATTCCAACTGGCCTGACGGCTATCTTAACGTCACTGCTTTTGCCACTGCCGACGAATCCAAAAAGGAAGTAGATTTTGACCGCATGAACCTACGGATGTGGCACGAATGGGACCAAATGCTTCAAGCGGCCGGAGACGCAGGGGTTTACATTGGTCCCTTTGAAGGTCCTAACGGGAAATATGGCGGTCAGGAGCGGGGTAAATACCCGCCAACCGAGCTGGTCATGAACCCGGGTATTAAAGACCGGTTCAATACAGAGCGCAATCTCAGGATCATCCGATATTTTGTGGCGCGTCAGGGGGCCTTCTGGAATCTGGCCTACTGGTCGTTGGGTTCTACTGAGATTTATTACTACGCCGTTGCTGACGAACAGGAGTTTCTGGAATACGGAGAGTATATCGCTTCTATCACCCCATGGGGCAGAATGATAACAGCCCAGGATTGCGAGCAATGGCACGGCAAGAACCGGCGTTGGTTGTCCAAACTCAATATTCCCGTAAGCCGGAAACTCAACGCTCTCCAAACCTCTATCGAAAACCCGACCCGGCCGTCCTGGGGTGATGCTAGTAATGAAGGTGGTTGGGTAGACCAGCCCCAATGGCAGGAAGCCGGACCGAACAACGAACTGGTGTTGGATTTATACGGCGGATTCCCCATGATTACAACGGAAGGCCTGTGGGAAGGGCAGGGTCGTGCGAATCAGCCTCTGCGTATTATTTGGGGATTTTTATGCGCGGGAGGCCATGTGATGTGGGCTGACTGGAGCTACGAAAATCCAGTGGACAACACCTACGGATCACTGGGGCGCACCTGGATACCCATCCAACCACTGGACAAACATTTGTTCAAACCTGACCAACTTGGCGCCGATTGTGTAGGACACAAACAATTAAAAATTGCTATTGACGCTTTCCAGCAATTTAACTATTGGAAAATGAATCCGGCTAATGAAATAGTCAGAGGCAGCGATGAAGCATATTGTCTGGCCGAGTATGGTAAGCAATTTATCGTATATGCTCCCAATGGGGGAATGATCAGAATGAACCTGCCGGGCACAAACGCAGGTCTTAAGGCTGAATGGCTGGATCCACGGACAGGGGGGCACAGACCCATCGGCGCAATTGATGCAAGTTCGCTATATCAGATTCAGGCACCTGATAATAGTGACTGGGTATTGTTGATTCGATGATTACCGGAAACAAAACAAAAAATGGACAACCATGATAAAAAATAGTACGGCACTTATTACTTTGTTTTCCATACTTGGCTGTAATATACTTGCATCGGGACAAAATATACCAGATGAAGAATTTATCAGTACCGATGTTTGTATTTATGCTGCAACTCCATCTGGGATTCTGGCCGCAATAGCAGTAAAAGAGGAAGGATATTCTGTTATTATTATTGAACCATCAAAATGGGTTGGCGGAATACTTGGCGCCGGACTTAAACCCATTCAGGATTGTCCGAACTTTGAAGCTGTTGGTGGAGAGACAAGAGAATTGATGAAAGTCCTTGGAACAGGTAAGAAAAAAGGTAATTATTCTGTCGATGATTTGAGGAGAATGAGCCAAACAATGAGCCCGAAACAGATCAGAGAAGACTTTTTGAATATTCTGAAGGACCACCAGATTCGAATTATCTATAACCATCGGATTAGAATTTGTAGCAAGATTCAAACTCATATTAAGCAGGTTGTTTTCGATTATGCTCCTTTTGACGAAACCGGCTGCCCGGTGGTAATGCCGGAAAAAGAATCTGATTTGAAGGTAGAAGCCAGAATTTATATAGATGCAAGTTATGAAGGCGAACTGATGGCTCGAAGTGGAGTCTCATTCCGAACAGGAAGGGAATCTTCTTTTGATTTTGATGAAAAAAATGCAGGAATTTGTCCACCAACAAATTTAACCCCACTTGATCCCTTTATAGTAGAAGGAAACTCACAAAGCGGTCTATTACCCATGATTGATGATGTATTTAATCAAAAAATAGGCGCAAGTGACTATTATACTCAAGCCTATAATTTCAGATTTTATGTAACAAATGATCCTCAGTTCCGCGCAGATTTTAAAGTACCGAAAGATTATGATCCCCAAAGATATGAATTGGTGGGCCGATATATTGACTTTCTAAAAAAGAATGCCAAAGACAAAGAAACGCTGTTTAAGCAGTTGAGTTGGATATTCCCAGGCTGGAGAAACTCTGGCGAATACAATTATCAGCGAAATTCGCTTTTTACCATGGCACCCGTTGGAATAAGTCATTTATATGCTATAGGTGATTATGGAGTAAAGGCTCAAATATGGAAAGAACATCAAAACTATATGAGTGGGTTGCAGCACTTTTTAAGCACAGATAGCAGGGTGCCTGAAGAATTCAGGAAGCAGACAGCCGAATTAGGACTGGACCTGCGTTATCATCCGGAAACGCAAGGCTGGCCACATCAGTTATATATCCGGGTTTCGCGCCGGTTGGCAGGTAATTATACAATTACTGCACATGATGTATACAACGAAACACAAGTTGATGATCCTATTGCGCTGGCTCAATACGGAATCGATACTTATCCCTCGCGGCGGATATGGTTTCAAAAGGAAGAAAAAACGTATGTGGGCCTTGAAGGAAATATGTTTGTTGGCGGGGCCAATGGCCCTACAAATGTCCCTTACCCGATTCCATACCGGGCAATCACCCCCAAAGTGAATGAATGTTCCAATTTGTTGGTTCCGGTATGTTTCTCTGCTACTCATCAAGGATATGCATCGGCACGAATGGAGCCTGTATTTATGATGTGTGGCGAATCAGCTGGAATTGCTGCGGTACAAGCCATTCATGAAAATGTTGCGGTACAGGATATCAACCTGAAAAACTATCTCGAGAAATTGAAAAAAAGAAAGCAGAAGTTAAGTTGGCAGCCTTAAATTCTATTTTCTTATTTTGAGTAGAATGTACATATATAATCACTATTGTCCGGTAAAATGGAAAGTAACTTACATATCTCCTCGTTTATATGAACGGCGCAGTGGCCGCTAAAATGCCGCGATCCGTCATAGGCGGAATCCTGGGTAAAAGCAGGGGTGATTTTTCTTCGGTCCCAGAGAGATAGTCCAAGGGTGGTTACTTTTTTGATCAGGCATAATACTAACTGCCTGTCCGGAACAAGGGCAACAAAATTTTAGCTTCTTAAGTTAGGTGCAAGTTTAAAATAGATACAGACAAATGAAGATATCGACAACAACTACTTCATCGATTCAATGACAATTAATTCACTTATTATGAAAAAAACATTATTCATTTTACTACTCTTTGTGATAGTATTTGAATCCTGCAATAATAGAGGTAATGTGGTTTTAAAGAATCAAAATGTTGCCTTTACCTTTGAGGAAGGGAGTTATTCACTAATTGGGCTTACTGATCTTAAAACGGCAAAAGAGCATATCTCTTCCCCCACTCCTGCCAAAGAACTGTGGCAACTTTCTTTTGCCAGGGATGAGAAGATTATTACAACCACAAATAAAATATCTCAACCAGGGAAAGGTGCCATAACAAAAAACAAAAATGCAGGGCAAACACTCAAGATAGTATGGGACGATCTGGGACTTCCTGAATTAAAGGATGTAAAGGTCGAGGTGGTGATTAACCTTCCTGACAAAACAGGAATCGCCGACTGGCACATAAATGTTAACAATGAGTCGAAAGAATGGGGACTATGGGATTTATCATTCCCCAAAATCACAGGTTTTATAGACTCCAGTAATTATGATGTTTACGGTACATTTGGAAACCGTGGTGGAATATCAGAATCATGGGGAGCTCTTTACAAAAACTATAATGGAAGACTGGACATGAACTATCCGGGCGGATATGGCGATATGTCCATGCAATTTATAGGAGCAAATAATGGAAGAAATGGTGTCTATATGGCTACCCATGATCCTCTGGCATGGAAAAAGAAATTTGTTATTGAACCGGGTAATGAATACTATGTAAAAGTATTTGCTGAAGATATGGGAGTACCGGGGTCTGATTTTAATGACCCCTTCCCTTTTATGTTCGGTGTATTCCAGGGAGACTGGCTTTCGGCAGCAAAAATATACCGTAAATTTGCTATAACGGCTCCATGGGCAGGAAAAGGAAAAGTTTCTGAAGCAAAATCAACACCCCAGTCTTTTAAAGACGTAGCACTCTGGATGAGGGAAGGGGACTATTCTGTTTCAGATAAACGGGACTTTCAAAAGAGACTTGCAGAATGGAAAACGTCAATTGAATTTTTTGGTGTTCCTCTTGGATTTCACTGGTATAACTGGAATATTTACCCATTTGACACGCACTACCCACATTTTTTCCCTGCGAAGAAAGGGGTAAAAGAATTTACACATGAGCTTACTGATATGGGAGTTGTAGTGATGCCCTACATAAATGGGAGGATCGTTGATAAGGCAAATAAAGATATTGAAGAATTTATTCCTTATGCTGCAAAGAAGCTTGATAATACTACCTATCAGGAAAAATACGGTAACGGAAAGCCGCAGATGGTAATGTGCCCTACAAGTGAACCTTACCAGGATACGATTGTCTCAGTAATAAGAGTCCTGGCAGATGAAATTGGCGTAAACTCGGTGTATATTGACCAAATATCCGCATCACTATCAAATCTCTGCTTTGACACATCGCACGGGCACCCTTTAGGTGGAGGAAGCTTCTGGATAGAGGGGTACAGGCAAATGCTGGGGAAAGTCCAGAAAATTGCGCATGGTGATGGTCGAAATCTCAGCATTACATCTGAATGTTCGGCTGAACCATATATGGATGGTCTTGACGGATTCCTGATGGTCAATCCCAGAAGTGATAAATCTATACCCCTGCTGCCTGCAGTTTATTCAGGGTATACAATCTATTTTGCCAGCCCGGGCGGGATGCAATCAGACGAAGTGTTTATTTCCACCTTGGGCCGGGATGTCCTTTGGGGCTGTAAACCGGGCCGGTTTAGTTATGATGAATTATTCAATCCCGCGAATAAGAAAAAACTAAACTATTTCAAATCCCTCGGTCAGGTCCATTATTCAGGGCGAAAATATTTTGTCTATGGAGAGTTTCTAAAGCAATATGAGTCGGATCAAAAATGTAAGGAAACAAACATCCCATTGCAGATGAGCGCTTTATGGATTGCTGAAGACGGGTCTCTGGCTCTTGTTATTGCGAACTTCAGTGAAGAGGCTGCATCTTTCCCTGTTGATTTGACTTTATCCGATTATACTCCTGATGGTTCAGTTTATAAAAGAACGTATGACCTTAGAAACGCTACTGAATCGGATGTTAAAATTAAAGATCAAAGAATAAATGAGAGCGTAGACCTTGGACCTTTGGAAATTAAAATCATTGAGATACTTAAATAAAAGTGAATGAAAAATCATTTGTACCGGATGGCAGTTGCTGATGCAACAATGGGCTATTGCAATGCCCCGCAAGTAGGATGTAAATAATGAAAATTTAAACAATAACCCTATGAAACGACTTTTTTCACTGATTTTATTGATACTGATTGTTATTGGTGTAAATGCCAAAACAAAAGATTACAATCTGAAACACTGGCAAGAAGGGAAATCTCCACTGGAAATTGGAACCCGGATTTCAGAAAAGTTTCTGAACTCTCGACATTCCCTTTATGGAAACATTCATCCCCAAACTCCGGCAAATGTCGTCGCACCGACTGGTGCGCCGCTTGTCGGGCAGGTAATCGTGGATCCCACGAATCCGCTCTGGCTCGCACGCAACGAGGACACCGACGGTGACGGACGGAAAGACCGGTTCTTCATTTGCGGGCCCGGCGATCCCGAGGGCTTTCTCTACAGGGGTTCACGTAACAGCGACGGGACGCGGAAGGGCGACCAGGAAGACATCATCCATGCCATGATAGGCACAGGTGCGAACAGCCTGTACTTCCAGGCAATCCGCTCGCACGGCGGCGACGGTGATTCGAATCCGAAAGTCAATTCGCCCGACAAGTACTTCGCCGATCTCACGCCGGGCTACGAGAACCCGTTTGTCAACGGCAATAAGGATGGCAAGATTGATATGGATATCCTTGACCAGTGGGAGCAGTGGTTTACGCTCATGGACAACAACGGAATCGTCGTCTTCTTGTTCTTCTACGACGATAACATAAAGGTCGGCGGCAGCTCGAGCCTCGGCTGGCCTATGATTGGCGGCAAACTTCACGAGCAGGAGAAGTACTACCTTCGCACGCTTGTGAACCGGTTCGAACACCACAAGAACCTGGTCTGGTGTGTCATGGAAGAAGTGGAGGAGATGGGCACCGACTACGTGGCACACGCGAGCGCCATTGCCGAGTACGTGCGGCAGCAGGACGATCACAACCATGTGATTGCGGCGCACCAGCTCAACGGCACGAAGTTCTGGTTCCCGACGGATCCGAACATTGACATGTTCGCTCTGCAAACCCCACAGATGTACACGGATGATACACTGCACAATTACGTCAAGGAAGGACGGCAGAACGCGCAAGGCCGCTACTGTGTTACTATGGCGGAGAACTTTGACCAATGGTCGGATTTGCGTGGATCTGCCCGGCATTCGCTCGATCACATCAGGCGGCGGAGCTGGGCCGCGGCCATGGGTGGCGCGTGTGCTGTCCTGGTCTACACGTGGGACTATCCGATTCTCGATACGACCGTCCTTCGGCAATGCGGTTATCTGCGGCGGTTCTTCGAGGCGACGGACTTCACTGAGATGGCATCGAACGACGAACTGGCATACGGTGGTACCGTATATGTGCTTGCCCGGCCCGGTCAAAGCTATATTGCCTACGCATCCGATCTGTCGGGCGAGATCGGATTGAAGAACATGGCGGTAGGTACGTACACATTCGATTGGTTCGACTGCGCCACCGGCAGGACGGTCACGCAGACGGATGTGAGCGTAGCTGCAGGCAACAACACATGGAGCAAGCCGGTCGGGTTCGGGGCTGACGTTGCCGTCTACATCAGGAAGACAAATGGCACAGACAAGACTGTACGGTAGCCGCTCTCCTGATCGTCATTTCCTCCCCCGGGGCGGCCGACACGAACACAAACTTCCGCAACGCAGAGGATTGCTGTAGACGGGCAAAGCCAACGGCGATCGAGCTGCCTGAACCTCGCTGTGTGGACAATACGTTTAAGGGGACGATGGTTGGGGGACAATAGAGAAAACGGGGGCGCAAGCGCCCGAATTTGGAACTAACAAATTCTCATTAATTGGTTGTAATATGGCGCAACAAACAAAGACTCGGAGGTCGCAGATGCTGAAAAAGTGGTTCATATCGATGGTAGTGCTCACGGTGGCATACGGGTCGGGCTTTGCTGCCGATGTCCCTCTGTACGGGATGTTCGAGACTGCGGTCGTCAACACGAACACCTACAGCAATCCTTTTACGGATGTTGCTCTTACCGCTGTTTTCACGTCACCTTCCGGCCGCAAGGTAACCTTTCCCGGCTTTTTTGACGGTGACGGCAAGGGCGGCCAGGAAGGTACTGTTTGGAAACAACGCTTTATGCCGGACGTGGTCGGCAAATGGTCGTACGAAATCACATTTTCTGACGGCGCGCCTGGTGCATCTGGTGATTTTGAGTGCGTGGAAAAAGATGCCAAACCGGGTTTTTGGACCCTCGATACACAAAACCCGCATTGGTTCAAAACCATTCGCGGCGAGCATTTTATGCCGGTGTGCATGTATGCCAGTTGTTCACTTACTCCCATCGACTGGCAGGACGCCATTGAGTGGTGCAGGGTGCACGAATACAATACCATTGTTACCCGTACCATGAATCATTCCAACTGGCCTGACGGCTATCATAACGTAACTGCTTTTGCCACTGTCGACAAATCCAAAAAGGAAGTGGATTATAACCGCATGAACCTACGGATGTGGCATGAATGGGATCAAATGATTCAAACGGCAGGTGACGCAGGAGTTTACATTGGTCCCTTTGAAGGTCCTAGCGGGAAATATGGAGGTCAGGACCGGGGTAAATACCCGCCAACCGAGCTGGTCATGAACCCGGGTATCAAGGATCGGTTCAATACAGAGCGCAATCTCAGGATCATTCGCTATTTTGTGGCCCGCCAGGGAGCTTTCTGGAACCTGGCCTACTGGTCGTTGGGTAATACTGAGCTTTATGCCTACGCCGTTAAGGACGAACAGGAGTTTTTGGAGTACGGAGAGTACTTTGCCTCCCTTACCCCATGGGGCAGAATGATTACGGCACAGGACTGCGAGCAATGGCACGGTGAGAACCGGCGTTGGTTGTCCAAACTCAATATTCCGGCAAGTCGCAAACTCAACGCTATCCAAACATCCATCGATAACCCAATGAAGCCGGAGTGGGTCAAACTAAAATCTGAGGGCGACGGGATAAATTCACCATTGTTCCAGGATGCGGGCCCGAACAACGAACTGGTACTGGAATCGTACGGTGGTTTCCCCATGTTGACTACAGAAGGGCTTTGGGAGGGACAGGGACGCGCAAAAAAACCGTTGCGCATCATTTGGGGCTCTTTGTGTGCAGGCGGACATGTGATGTGGGCTGACTGGAACTACGAAAATCCTGAGGACAACACCTACGGATCAATGGGGCGCACCTGGATACCCATCCAACCACTGGACAAACATTTGTTCAAACCTGACCAACTTGGCGCCGATTGTGTAGGACACAAGCAGTTAAAAATTGCTACTGACGCTCTACAACAATTTAAGTATTGGAAAATGAATCCCGCCAATGAATTAGTCAAAGGCAGCGATGAAGCATATTGTCTGGCCGAATACGGGAAACAATATATCGTATATGCTCCCAATGGAGGAATGATTCGAATGAACCTGCCGGGCGCAGGCGAAGATCTCAGGGCTGAATGGCTGGATCCACGAACAGGAGAGCACAGACCCATCGGTACAATCGATGCAAGTTCGCTATACCAGATTCAGGCGCCTGACAATAGTGATTGGGTATTGTTGATTCGATGATTATTTTTTTGTTGAGAAAAAAGAAATAAACAAAAGATTTGCGATGAAAAAATTATTAAAAACAGAACGATTATCAGTTTTAATTTTAACATTCTGTGTGTCTTCTTTTTTCTTTTTCTTCGCTTGCACCAATGAAAAAGCTGACACATTTAGTTTTGCAGTGGTATCAGATACGCATTATAAACATGTAATATCTGAAACTTTTGTCAGACCATTTTCTGAAGAGATTCATACAACTTATCCGGGAGTTTGTTTCGTTGCTCATACGGGTGATTTTGCACAAGACAGTAAACAATCGGGACCGTCGTATTACGAAACTAATTTAAAATTCGGATTAAAAGATTTTACAAATCAGGTTAAAAAACCATTGTTAATTGCACGAGGGAATCATGATGTCGCCGAAGTTTATAAGAAAATTGCCCTTCCATTTATTTCAACTGAACTTGAAAAAGTAACGCATGAAAAGAAAGCACTTACAACATTATACTATTCTTTTAACTATGATAATTCCCACTTTATTTTTCTGGATTACTTCGGTACAGATGCTGAGATACAATGGCTGGAGAGTGACTTAAAAGAAACGAAACATAACGATACTATTAAACATACATTTGTGTTAAGTCATAGTCCATTATGGAGATACGATCGCCCATGGGATATTGAACCATTCATTGAAAAATTGATCCCAATATTAGCAGAATATAAAATTGATGCGTTTTTCTGTGGTCACATACACCAAAATAATGCATCGGTTAGAATATTTGGCGACAAAAAAATAATGCAGTTAATGAGCTGCGCCTGGGGGAATCAGGAGGTAAATTTAAATTATATAGCTCCAAAAAATAACGTGAACAATGATTTTATTCCAATTGAGAAGATACAGAAAATCCTGCTTCCGGAAGAAGACCTGTGTTACAATTGGGCATATGCATCAGGATCTCCGGGTGCTTACTATATAGTTACAGTTAAAGACAGTAAAGTAAATGTTAAGTTTTGTTCGCCGGGAAAAGGAGTTATACGAGAATTATATTGGGAGGAACCAAATGAAATTGTTGATGTAAAAGCTCCGGAACCTCCGGTAGAAGATCTAAATATAGGTGATTTTGAGCAAATCACAGAGGCCCGGCTGCAATATTCGTGCTGGTCAAATAGTTGGACCGAAGCGCCGGTTTTCTTAAATGGTAAAAAAATTGGGAATTTAAAGGTAACCGCTCCTGATGCACGTTGGTGGAGAGATGATTTCAGAAATACCCTGGAAATTGACCCAATTTTCTTCTCCCTTATTAAACCTGAAAATGAAATTATAATAAAAAACCCTAATAAAGATGAATTGGCTGTAGCACATTGTGTGTTGCGGGTTTCAACAAAAAATGGGAAACAATTTAGTTCTTCTATGTCACAGTATGCGTATCTTTCTGCTAAAACTATTGGCTCCGACGCATCACAATTACGCAATAGTCAATTTGCATCCGATCTAAGGATTTCAACAAAAGAAGATATTGAATCCATTGGTCATCCGGATTCGAAAGTATTAAAGAAAGTAAATCTTGGAGAAGACCTGTATCCCATCAAGCTCCGTTTTTATATCACCACTCCCCCTTGCCCTCCAAGTTCAGTTATTAAAAGTATAAATTGAGACTGGGGGAAATATTCGTCTAATGCAAAAGGGAGCATTTATGGCCCGTTACCTGGAACTCATATCTTTGGATCTGAATACTCTGCAAACAGCTACTATTTTTAAGATGGATTCAGGATGGAAAAATTCCTTGACCAGATGTTCGGCTGATGGTAAATATATAATTTTCAGTATTAAGGAGTTTGAATCTTTACCATACTGTGATGAAGAATGGGATATTTTAATAATAGATAAAAATGAGAGAAATAAATCGTAAGAGCAACAGGGCAATCCATAGGATGAAACATCCTACTTTAATCTTACTAATGACACTTCTATATACATTAATTGGATGTTTAAATGTATCAAAAGTCGTCGCGCAGGATGGAGGTTCAGAATTGTCAGACAAAGTAATTAAAGTAGCAATCCTCCAAATTGATCCTGTTGGAGCAAACGTTGATGAGAATCTAAAAAAGGGAGACGAATATTGCAGAAAAGCAAAATCTTTGGGTGCAGATATTGCTCTCTTCCCGGAAATGTGGAGTATAGGATATTCAGGATATCATTGGCCTGGAAGTGTGTTTACACCGGATAAGTATCCATTGAGTTTTGAAGACTGGAAAGCTTTGGCTGTTGATTCCGGCAGTGAATTTATTGTTCATTTTCAAAAGCTGGCCATTGAACTGGATATGTCAATAGTAATTACATATCTTGAAAAGTGGAATGGACTTCCCCGAAACTCAGCTACTGTTATTGATTCAAAGGGCAACATCTTAATGACGTATGCAAAAGTGCACACGAGCGATATGCATGTGATAGAGTCAAATTGCACACCTGGCGATGATTTTTATGTGTGTGATTTGCCCATAGGGAGCGATATAGTTAAAATTGGAATTATGACTTGTTTTGACAGAGAATTCCCGGAGAGCGCCAGAATACTAATGCTTAAAGGAGCCGAACTGATTCTGACGCCAAATGCATGTGGAATAGGAGAAAAAAGGATTAATCTGTTTCAGGCACGCGCTATTGAAAATGTAGTTGGAGTTGCAATGGCCAACTATCCTGAACCTTCTCAGAATGGCCACTCCTGTGCTTTTGATGGAAGTGGCGACAAAATTATAGTAGCAGGTGAAAGTGAAGGAATATTCATTGCCACCTTTGATATGGAAAAACTTCGTGAAGAAAGGAAAAGAACCAATGTGGCGAATGCATACAGAAGGCCACAAAAATATAAATTATTAATATCGCCCGAGGTTGACTCGATTTTCATCCGAAATAATGGCAAAGGTGAAAAATTCGACAGGGAAAAAAGGTAACGACGGCAAAATCGCAAATTTTGAAAATAGACGTCAAATAAGTTTGCCTGCTTTTTTATTTACCAATCACTTTTGTCAGGTTGAAAAAATTAAAGATTGTTGAAAGATAAGCTCCACTGATTATTGAAAAGATCTGATTGCTATAAATACTACACTTTGTTGTCCTTGTGCCGGACAGTCTGTTACTTTTTTTTTGATCAAAAAAGTAACCAGGCATTTAGGGAGTAATACATTTACAAAGCATATGAGCCGCCAAACATCGTAAAATCCTTTAGCTCATCGAGGCAGTTTAAAAAAGAAGGCCTGCCATTCGATGAAAGTCCCAACAGAAAAACTGAAAAAAAAGCCTTTCTATCGGCATATACAATATCCCCATCAACATTTTCATGTCCATAAAACAGACCAATACTTTTCGGGATGATTGATTTTGATATCTTAAGAATCTTTCATAAATTAGAGTAACGCATTCCAATAACTAAACAGAATAAACCTACAACCTATAATTACCTGAAATACGAAGAAGTCATATCCCTTAAACATGTCCTGACCCATCAAACAATTAACCTCTTTCACATGAAAAAAATAGCTCTTGTCTTTGTCTGGCTTTTCTCTATGTCACAATTATTTTCCCAGAGTCCCTTTAAAGTCGTTAATTGGTTGACCCAGCCACTAGACGAAACACCAGAATCTACCTTTTTCAATTTTGATTTTAGTGAAAATCCATAGGATAAAAAGACCGTTCAATCCATAAAAATTCCTGATGGTACAAATATGGATATGTCATCCATGTCATTGGATACTATAAAATATTTCTGGGACAGGATTGGCGATGAACAATTCATAAATAACCCACTCACAACTTATATTGAAAGCCCATACTTTCCGGAAATAAATGAAAATTTCGGTGCATCATTTAAAACCTGCTTCAATTCAGAAAACCTATACGTCCTGCTTAAATTTAAGGATAAATATGGCATCGCCGATGACATCAATTATTCAAGGAACTTTGAGATTATGCTCCAGACAAAGGAAGCGGACAGGTATGAAGATGGATTCCAGGCAGCAACCAGTATGTACGGCCTAAACGGATCAAATGCACAATATGGACGATTTATTGAGCTTGGGGGATTTAAAGTGAATTTTACACCCAGCGGTGTAACTGAAAGCGTAAGTAATAACGGCCAGCAAGGGACATGGACTTCCTCCCTCACTCAGATGAATACTCCTGAAACAGTATGGACTAAAGATGAGGAAGGAACAGTATGGGCAATTATAGAAATGAATTTCGTAGATTACATGGGCTATCTGAATGATGTTTGGGGTTCGAACAATGCAGGAAACTACGTTCCATTCGATCCGGAAACTAAAAATATTATTTCATTCGACGTTTTTTCAGATGTAGTAATTGGCGAACAGACATACATGTTTGGATGGAGCACAGACAATTTATATGGCTATGCGCTTATATACTATTCCGGGTACCTGATCTTCAACTATGAGGCTTTTGTACCAACACCTGTGGTGAATTCCCCTGTTTACTACTGTACCGGTGAGCCCTCTTCTCAATTCGAAGCCACTGGAAATAATTTACTTTGGTACACACAAAAGAAGGGCGGTACCGGTACAGAGGAACCCTTTACACCTTCTACGGAAAATGCAGGTACATACCTGTTTTATGTCAGTCAAAACGATGGAGGTATTGAATCAGACAGAGCTGAGATCAAAGTGATTGTCTCAGATCTTGAGGCCGTTATTGCCGGTGACTCATTGATTTCCTGCCTTAGCGAGGGTTCATTTCAGGCTGGAAATAATTATCAGGGTGAATCAGAAATTACTTACTCCTGGGATTACCTGGGCCAGGTTATTTCCGGAGATAACCTGTTGACAGGACCCGTTACCCAAAGTGAACAACTAATGCTGAATGTAAGTACTTCCTCGGGTTGCAGTGCCACAGCGCAGATAAACCTCCATGTCAAGCCTGCCACAATTCCCATCAGTCTGCTTCTCGCATCCTACGATAACGATAGCAAAAAAAATATAATCAGCTGGCGTGAAAATGAAAGTGCCGGTGTCGATTCCCTTTATATTCTGAGATCTCCGGATGCCAGTCCGCCAGAAATCATTCAGGCAATTGAGTATGAAAGTGCCACGCAAAGGTACCTTGATGAGAGCGCTGAACCGGAAACAAATTCATATTCCTACCAGCTTAAGGTCAAAGATCAGTGTGGTATTTTTTCTGAAGGCAGTGATATACAAAAGACCCTTCACATGGATGCATATCAGAATGCAAATGCCAGGGTCCAGCTCCTTTGGAATAAATACGCAGGAAGGGAAGTAGCACAATATAATATCTATAAAGGTCTTTCCCCTCAGAGCCTTCTCAATATTGGTCATGTTACGTACATTAACCAATCGTGGTTTGATAATTTGTCATTGGATAGTGTTTACTACCAGATAGAAGCACAATTCTGGAACTATACCGGTGAACCGGAACTTGGACAATCCAGATCCAATATCTTTCATTTCAACACTCCCGGGAACATCGCTATCGACACGGTAATTATACACGATACTATTCAAATTGAAGTATGCAGTGGAGGCAGCGACACATTGAAAATCGATGTAGGTAACCTAAGTTCGTCGGTACCTGATATTAGTTTTATATCGGTATTTCCCAACCCCACCAATGATAATATCATAATTGAAATGGGAGACTATCTGAATTATAATACCTGCATCCTTCGGATTATCAGTACAGAAGGACGCGTTGTATTCAACAGCCTTTGTAAACAACCAGTATTTGAGATCAGTCTTAATGATTTCGGGGAAAAAGGGATATACTATCTGCAGTTTCTAAGCCCTGAAAGTGTAGTACTTGATACGAAGATCGTTGTTTTACAATAATCTGCGTGTCGTATACGAGTAATAAATAGTTTCATACATCCTGATGTACGCCCATGGTCCGTCTGAATATATTCTATGACGTGTTGTCTCCTTTTACCGATAGACTAAACATTAACAGATTTATACGTATCCTGAAAAAACCTGGTATTCGTTTTAAAACATCCCCTCAACAAATTCATTAACCGTGATGTTCCGGAAGTAGTCATCGAATCGGAAGCCTGAGAGAGTGCGGCGAATGGCTTCCTGATCATGACGAATTCCGATGAGTGATTTCTCAATCACTTCTATATCATACTTGTGGAAAAAATCACCATAAATCTTAATATCTTTGATTATGCCTTTCTCAACATTCAGATGAAATTCAATGCTTCCCCCGTTTTCCGTACGGATCATTTTTTCAAAATCGTACTTGGGCGAATAACCATAGTTCCACTCCCAGCGTACGAATTTCTCAGCTTTGAGTTTCTCAATATTTTTCACATCCTCTTCGGTGAATTCATACAGTCGTGAATCCGGATATCTCTCCATGATATGAGCCATGATGCGGTCACGGAATTCCAGTACATCCATTTTCTCCTTAAGATGATCACTGATGTTCGTTACCCGGGATCGTACCGATTTAATCGCCTTATCTTTGAACTTCAGTGGATTCACCTTCAATGCACCGGAAACATCCTTCATTTCGGATGAAAAAAGCAGTGTGCCGTGGTGCAGGGTTCTGTTCCGCCATACATGTTCGGCGTTTCCTGAAAATTTCTTTCCTTCTATCGTCAGATCGTTCCTTCCTTCAAAGAGGGCGTTCACTCCCATTTTCTGAAGAACTTCGAGAATTGGAAGTGTAAACTTCTTAAAGTCGACGAGGTTGCCATCATCTCCCGTCATCACAAAGGAAAAATTGAGATTCCCAAGATCATGAAATACCGCTCCTCCTCCCGAAATCCGGCGAACCACATTAATCTTTTTTTCCCTCACATAGTCGACATTGATCTCCGAAAGCGTATTCTGATGCTTGCCAATTATAATGGCATTTTCATTTCGCCAAAGCATAAAACAGTCCTCCGTGAAATTTTTCAGCAGATATTCGTCGGTGGCGAGGTTAAAGTATGGATCCGTTCCCGTATGATTGATACAAAGCATGCTTTTGATTTTAAAAATCCAAAAGTAAGGATTTTGAGCGGGACAGCATAATATGTTTCATCTACGCTGCCGCTTCCCGGAATCAGATCCCCTTCATTATGTGTAAATATTAACCAATAATGTGAAATTATTATACAATGATGAAATATTTAATTTCTTTTAGAGCATGCCCATTGCCTGAGCAATTGTTTTGCGGAGGTATTAATATACTAAACATTGATGTACAAAGGGAATGTCTTTCGAAAACCAAGTCACGGAATGCTGCCGTATAGCCTCACTGTCCCTCGTCACTCAGGAGAACAGCTTCCGGTAAAAGCGATCATACAGGTAAAACATCCCCCACCCCAGTAATGCTCCCCAGATACCTCCGGCCAGAACATCGAAAAAATAATGGACGCCCAGGTAGATCCTGCTGTAGCAAACAACCACGGCCCAGGCAAACAGGATTATGCTGATCCCCCTAATCTTAAAAACTGATCGCAGGAATATCGCAAGGGCAAATGAATTGGAAGCATGCGAGGAAATAAATCCGTACATCCCGCCACAATGACCTTTCACGAGGTGCAATAATCCTTCCAGCGCGGGATTATGACACGGACGCAAACGATGGAAAACTTCTTTGAAAAGATGTACCGAAGTCTGATCTGAGATCGTAATCAAAGCGGCAACAAACAGGAGGGTGAACAGTGCTTTCCATCGCTGGTACCATACAAGCAAAATGATAAGCAGGATGTATAGCGGCAACCAGCTCAGCCTGCCACTCGCCCAGTACATCATGTTATCGAAAAGCAGGGAATGATGCCCGTTTATGAACAGAATGATCTTCTCATCGATATATTGAAGCCAATCTGTCATATACTCAGGCGTTTAACAGCTCCCAGAGTTTGTCCTTCAGGTTGGTAATGCCGAAACCGGTGATACTGGAGATGAAGAGCCATGGTACTGCAGGCATATCCAAACTGATTTCATCCATCAGTTCTTTGTCGAGCATATCCGATTTTGTTATGGCAAGCAGCCTCTTTTTATCCAGCAGTTCAGGATTGTAAGTTCTGAGCTCGTTAATAAGAATGTTATATTCTTCATTAATGTCGTCACTGTCGGCGGGCACCATGAGCAACAGCATGGAATTTCGTTCAATATGGCGCAGGAACCTGGTGCCGATGCCTTTTCCTTCACTGGCACCTTCAATAATACCCGGAATGTCGGCCATGACAAATGAACGCTCGTCTCTATAGGACACAATACCAAGATTTGGAACAAGCGTGGTAAAAGGATAGTCGGCAATTTTTGGTTTTGCAGCCGAAAGCACGGAAAGTAAAGTGGATTTACCGGCATTTGGAAAACCTACGAGACCCACATCAGCCAATAATTTAAGCTCAAGGATACGCCAGCCTTCGATGCCTGATTCTCCTGGTTGGGCATATCTCGGAGTCTGGTTTGTCGCTGACTTGAAATTCTCATTCCCAAGTCCTCCCCTGCCGCCATTCATCAAAATTTTGGTTTCATCATGCCTGGTGATCTCGAAGATAAATTCACCCGATTCCCCGTCCCTGGCCACCGTTCCAAGGGGTACATCAACAACAACATCTTCGCCGTCGGAACCGGTTTTCTGTGCACCGGCACCTGCCTGACCATTTTCAGCAAAAATATGTCGCTGAAACTTCAGGTGAAGTAATGTCCAAAGCTGATCATTGCCTTTCAAAATGACATGTCCTCCCCGGCCACCATTACCTCCGTCCGGGCCTCCCTTTGGTATAAATTTCTCCCTCCGCAGATGGGCTGAACCTCTTCCGCCGTTTCCCGATCTGCAAAAGATCTTTACAAAATCAACAAAGTTTGAACCTGCCATAGTATTAAAAGAGAAGCCGGGTGATCCTGACTGGATGAAACCCGGATCCCGTATTAAGTTTTAGATGACTTTATTAATGACGGTGGCAATCCTCTGAAAAATCGCGTCAATACTTCCCATTCCATCAATACCTTCGTACTTTCCTACCGCCTTGTAATGGTTCATCACAGGCGTTGTCTGTTCATGATATACATTGATACGGTTTTCAATGGTTTCAAGATTATCATCCGATCTGCCTGTCTGTTGTCCGCGCTTTAGCAGGCGATCAACGAGTTCATCCTTTTCAACTTCCAGTCCGATCATCACTGTGATCTCCTCGCCTGTTGAATTTAAAAGCTGATCAAGAGCCTTAGCCTGATTTACGGTTCTGGGAAAGCCGTCAAAAATAAAGCCTTTGGCATTCTTATTGGCAGCCAGTCGTTTTCCGATCATGCCGATAACGATCTCATCCGATACGAGTTCACCCCTGTCCATGATCGCTTTGGCTTTCAACCCGAGTTCAGTTTTGTTTGCAAGTTCATTGCGTAAAATATCACCCGTTGAAAGGTGAATTAGTTCATACCGGTCGATGATCTTTTCCGACTGCGTCCCCTTCCCTGATCCCGGAGGTCCAAAAAGTATAAGATTAAGCATATCTAATTTTTTAGTAAAAAACAAAATCGAAGTGCAAATATACAAACTCTGGCGGGAAAGAAGCAGGGAAGGGGGGAAGAAGTTAGGGAGTTAGGGAGTTATGAAGTGATGGAATGAGAGATGTCCTTTAAATCACTCTTCAATTCACTAATTCACCAAATCACTAAATCACTAAATAATAAGTGATGGGGAGAAAGGTATGACGGGATGTTTGTAGAAACGCTTCTTTAGTGCCGAGGCATTCACCAACAATAGCCATGGTTTTGCCCATGGATAGGTAAATGTTCTTTAATTCATCACCAATTCACCAAATCCCCTTCGGCAAGCTCAGGGACCTGGGTCGTCTACAATTTTGCGGGAATTTATCGTTTCGGCTCCGCTCAACGACCGCCATAGTCAGGCTCTGGACCCCCTTCGGCAAGCTCAGGGACCGAACGTATTTTTTTCTATCGCATGATTATTTTGACACTGGTTTTAGATTGTGCCCTTACATTATTGTTCTTATATACGTATATGTAGGGGATCCCACCCCCCACCCACCACCCTTAATGCTCCGAAAGAACAAATCTCAGCTACCCTCTGTCATGTTATAAAGCAGAGCGCAGAAATTAAAATGAAAATCTGACCAGGTTCCCCCGTGCCCCCCGATTAAACCTTAATGTGAAATACGACTGAATATCAGCCAGGACAAATGTGTTTTTTTCAAACATCCCCAATTCACTAAATAAGAGGTGATGGAGGTAGGGAGTTAGAGGTTAGGAGGTGATGAGGAGAGCGTGAGAGGTGTTTGTAGAAACGCTTCTTCTATGCCGGAGGCATTCACCAACAATAGCCATGGTTTTGCCCATGGACAAAGTGGAGTTCTTAAAATCATCCCTAATTCATCAAACCGCGTCCACCGAAGCTTCAGCGTAGGTAGACCGCGTCCACCGAAGCTTCAGCATAGGTAGACCGCGTCCACCGAAGCTCCAGCGTAGGTAGACCGCGTCCACCGGAGCTTCAGCGAAGGAAGACCGCGTCCACCGAAGCTCCAGCATAGGAAGACCGCGTCCACCGAAGCTCCAGCGTAGGTAGACCGCGTCCACCGAAGCTTCAGCGTAGGTAGACCGCGTCCACCGGAGCTTCAGCGAAGGCGGATCACTAAATCACTACCTGGACGCATCATTCCATCGATTTCTTCTTAACAACAGTGTAAATATCTCTATAGCGCCTGCCATAACCATTGTAATCCAGGCCATAGCCAACAATAAAATCATTGGGTATGGCGAATCCGACGTAATCGGGTTTGATGGTTTTTTCAAATGAATCGGGCTTGAAAAGCAGTGTGACAACCTTTATGGATGCCGGTTGAAAGCCGTTGAGTTGCCGAATGATGTTCTCCAGTGTGATGCCTGTGTCGACGATATCTTCCAGAATGACAACATTTTGATTTTTAATATCCTGATTCAGACCAATCAGCTGTTTCACACTCCCGGAGGTGCTTGTTCCCTGGTAGGAGGCGAGTTTAAGGAAGGTGATCTGGGCATCAAATCCGATTTGCTTGAAGAGATCGGAGGCGAACATAAAAGATCCGTTAAGGATTCCGATGAATAGTGGATTTTTATCACCGAGGTCTTTGGTAAGCTGAGCGGCCAGTTCGGAAATTCTTGTCTGGATTTTTTCAAAAGGTATGGAGATCTCAAACTCCCTGTCTAAAACCTTGATTTTTTTCATTCACAATAGAATTATTGACGTGAATTTAATACTTATTCAACCTTCTGACAAATCCGCGTGTTATCATCGGTAGTAGCGCATTATGTCAGTCACTGAAAATTTTCGTAATATAGTAGCTGATTTTTGTCAGCCAACCACATTAATATGAAAAACGTTTTTACCTATGAATCCTAAAGTCAGCATCATCATGGGCAGTACCTCCGATTTACCAATAATGGAGAAGGCTGCAAAGGTTCTCGATGAGTTTGAAATCCCGTTTGAGATCAATGCACTTTCGGCACACCGTACACCTGAACAAGCCGGAGATTTTGCAAAAAACGCATACAACCGGGGCATACGGGTTGTCATAGCTGGAGCAGGCGGTGCTGCGCATCTACCCGGGGTGATTGCTGCACTGACACCGGTGCCGGTGATCGGAGTGCCTGTGAGGGCATCCATTTCTATCGATGGTTGGGACAGCCTTTTGTCTATTGTCCAGATGCCTCCGGGAATACCTGTCGCAACAGTTGGCCTCGACGGTGCAATGAATGCCGGCATCCTGGCGGTCCAAATCCTTGCCGCCGGCGATCCTGATCTTATGAAAAAAGTAATTGCCTACAAAGAAAACCTGAAGTCCAAGATCATTAAGGCGAATGAAGAGCTGAAAAGTGTGAAATTTAAGTTTAAAACCAATTGAATTGAAATACTTACCGGGATACTTCCTGCCCCGGACCGGGAGGGCCGCTATCTTCCCGGTGGTTTTCCTATTTTTCCTCAGTATTCCTGAAGCAAAATGCCAGAATCTAAACTATCCGATCGGAACACGCCCGGCAGCCATGGCCAATGCCTACGTCATGGAATCGGATATATGGTCGGTTTATCACAATCAGGCCGGACTCGGTTTTTATCCTCATTTTGCGATCGCCTTTCACCACGAAAATAAATTTGTCACGAAAGAAAATGCCCTCCACGCCCTGGCAATCACGCTTCCTACCAGGCCGGGGACATTCGGACTTTCGTACCGATACTTCGGTTACTCCAAATACAACGAGAGCAAAATCGGACTTGGATTCGGGCGCCAGTTCGGAAATGGTTTTGCTGCCGGGATCCAGATGAACCTGCACCACACTTACCAGGAAACAGAATTCGGAAACCGGAATGCGGTTACGGTCGAGGGTGGCATTCAATACAAGCCGGCCAACAACCTGGTAATTGGTGCGCATGTTTTTAATCCGACCCGTTCTAAAATTTCTCCCTATGATCAGGATACCATCCCAACCAGCTTCAGTCTCGGAGCGGGCTACCGCCCTTTCGAGAGATTTTTCATGGCCCTTGAAGCACAAAAGACTCTCGACCGCAATCTTTCAGTAAAAGGCGGCACGGAATACGAGATCTATGAAAACCTTTTTATTCGTGGCGGAATTTCTACCGAGCCCTTTGAGAGTAGCTTCGGCCTTGGATTTATCATCCAGAAGATTAGCGTAGACATCGCTTTTACACATCATGAAATACTGGGGTTTACACCGCATTTTTCGATACAGATACGGTTTGATTAGGAGGGAGTTATGGAGTTAGGAGGTGATTTCCGTCATCCCCAAACTGCTGAGTCGTTGCCCAACTGTATCATGAATCCCGGACATCACCACAAATTACCTGCGTTGAACCACATAAGGCACATAAGGTCACATAAGTAGCCACGGGTTTATGTGGCTTAGGGGCAGGAAATAAAAAATTAATTTCTCAACCACACGCTGATTTTTGTCTCGTTTTCCTATTAAGGGAAAAATGAAAGTCAGCTAGTCATGAAGTTGGTATACTTCTTCTTCGTTTCATTTCTCCTGTCGCAAACAAGGATAATGGCCCAGACAGATCCTGCTTCAATTTTGCCGGATGCAGTTGTTTCATTGGAGGATATCATTACAGAAACAAATGACGAAAGCTATGCGATCAGTGTGTTCGAAGAGCTTTCCGACCTGGCCGTACATCCGATCGACATAAATACCGCTACGGAGGACGATCTTACCCGGCTGTATTACCTGAACGATTTCCAAATATTTTTGATTCTCGATTACCGCAAAACATATGGTGAGTTACTTAGCCTTAACGAATTAGAACTGATCACGGGCCTAAGGGAGGATCTGATCCGGCATATCCTGCCGTATGTCACGATCGGCCATCCTTCCCCCGGCCCTTCCCCATCGTCCAATAATAAATACCGGCTGAAGCACGGCCTGATATTGCGAAGCCGCTGTTCATGGCCCTACAGGGAAGGTTTTAAAGACACATCAGATTCTGTTTCGCATTTTAAGGGACCGCCTTACTCGCGACTGATGAAGTACGAGATCAGAGCAGGAAAGAATCTTCGCGGAGGGATAACCCTTGAAAGTGATGCCGGGGAACACATCACTTGGGAAAAATCACAACGCGGTTTCGATTTTTCTTCTGCTTTCATCGAAATTAAGGATAAAGGCCCGATCCGTAAAATCATTCTTGGAGATTATAGGTTTGATTCTGGTTGCGGACTGGTGAAGGGATCGGGAAGGAGAGGCAAATCTTCAGAAGTAATTCCAAAACAGAAACTGCCTGGTATCAGTCGCTATGCTTCCGCATCCGAATCCGGATTTAATCGTGGCTTGGCAGCAGCGGGATCTTTTGGAAAACTTAACCTAAGGATATTACTTTCAACTATAAAAATCTCTGCAAGAACAGAACCAGCGGATGACGGATCTACTGTTTTCACCGGACTGAATCAGTCGGGATTATTCAGGAATGAAACAGAGGCCGCACTGAAAAATGATCTTAGGGAAAGTCAGTTTGGAACAGGCATAGGTTATGGGGGAAGGCGATTCTCAATAAACTACAACTTTCTAAGTACCTGGTATGACAGGTATTATCGTTTCCGCATCAGGACTGATCGCTTTTCACCCCTCCGGGAGGCAAATAATTTCATGTACCACTCGTTGGATGCGCTTTACAGAAGGGGAAATTTTCTGGTTAACGGTGAGGCAGCTATGGACAGATGGGGACATCCTGCTCTAATTACCGGGGTTACGGCTTCGTTGCATCCTCTTCTTACCCTTGCAATGAATTTTCGATATTTTCATCCAGGCTATTACAATCCGTATGCTTCAGCTTTTTCCGAATCAGGGGTCAGAAACGAAGCAGGCTTTTATTTGGCTGTTGTAACCTACCCTTTTCGCTTTCTGAAACTAAGCGCTTATATCGACCAATACAGGTTTCCGTGGCTGAGATACTATAGCGTTGCCCCCGAACGGGGCAAAGACGTACTGCTTAAATCTGATGTAACCATAAACCCCTCGTTCACAATGGTCAGCCTGTTAAAATACGAGATTAAACAAACCGGCAGAACGACCCCAGGTGCTGGTATAGGCTCCACCGGTAGCCAGCGCGACCTGAGGTTCATGACACAGATTGATTATGATTCGGATAATGACTGGGGATTCAAAACAAAAATTGACATCAAACATTCGGTATTGCCTTCTGATTCAGGGTCATATAACGGAATCTTTTTAAGTCAGGATATCAGATTAAAACTCCTTAATGACCGGATTACGCTGAATGCACGATATGCAATTTTCGACGCTCCGGGATGGGCAGCGCGAATCTATGCCTATGAGAATGATCTGCTCTACGCCTTCTCCATACCGGCTTTCTACAGAACAGGGAGCAGGGTTTATGTATCGGGCCGGATCAGGCTTACCAGACAGGCGGATCTCTGGTTTAAATATGCAGAAACGAAATACACGGCTCAGTATGCATCGGGATCGGGACCGGACAAACGTGAGGGATCGGTATTCCGGGAGGTGGGTATTGAAGTCATACTCAGGATCTGAGTCGTTGATCAGAGGCTGTAGGAAATGGTTAAAGGTACGGCTTTGCCGAAGGCCGATATGTATACTGCATAAGAAAAAAAGTGACCTTCCTCCTCAGCAATCTCCATTACTACTACCAATACTTCTCAGTTGGATTTGGAAATACCGGTTAAAGTAAAAATACAATCAGGGGGTATGCTCACACTCAATCTGTTTCCATTCAAAATGATATCATCCCCTGGCTGTAGGCTCAAATCTGGGGTAGTATAGATCATTTTGAGACGATGGATCAGGGGCAGACTGAGCAAGATTCCATCCAAAGAAATACTTTGATCAGCAGTACTGCGGCCAACGATCACCAATTCACCGTTCGGATTGAGAAAGGAGCATACGACCAGGCTGCTGTCATTTACTGCGGAACCAATCAGTGTGGCGCCGGGTTCAACGTATTTGAAGAGCTGGGCAAACTGATAAAAAGTCTTTCTGGGAGTCCAGGAATTAGAGGCTGCATTATATGCGATTAACGGTTTCCCTATTTCCGGACCTTCCCAGAACACCCAGTCATTAGGTGGTTCACTTCCATAACCGTTTCGCCTGGCATGCTGGTACACACAGTCGAAGCCATCCCAGAACATATATGCCTTTGCACCATCATCGAGCTGTGCCAACAAATGCCTTATGCCTGCCATTTCAGTGACCCATATCGATTTATTGGAAAATGAGGGCTTATTTACCTCCTGCCAGTAATTCACATTACTGTCGCCGTACTGATGTACGCCCCAATGTGCCAGTTTACTCATAATATATGAGTCCTGTGCCATTTGTTCCATACAGGAAGTAGCCAATGGCTCATCCGATGCATCTGGCATGACAAAGCGTATGTCGTTCAGCCCTATTGCATCCAGCTTCCTGCCAAGCTTTTTTACAATCCGGGTATACTGGACTGCATCAGGGATATTCGGACCTTCGACGATACCGTCAGGATGATCGTCGCTTTTAGTTACAGACAATACATCCGTTTCATTCATAGGAGACACTAAAAAGAACTGAATTTTCGCTGTATTCCTTGCATAATAAAGCATTGCAGCCAGTGATTCAACAAATTCGTCTTCCATTGCAGGGTCGATGCTGTAATCCGTATCGCCCATCCAACTCAGCATTTTATCCTTTGGAGCAAGTGGCGGAGCTGCCGGTGGTGACCCCATAAAGCTGAGTATCAGACCATCTGTAATCCCTTTCCGGTTTAAATAGCCCAGCGTTTCCCAAACATCTTTGAATCGTCTGGAAGAAAACACTTTATTATAATAAGTCCAGTTGAACTCATTGGGATCGTTATTATCATTGACTGCTTCCCAGTCAATATCTTCAATAACAGCACGGAAAATGGTTGCACCGAGCGAATCGATCAGCAAATCTATCGCGGGCTCCGTCAGACTTGCATCCCTGTATTCGCCATTAAACCACCATGTAGTGTTTATGTTGACGCCAAAACCATCCAATTGTTGAAGCTTTTCTGCCCCGTCTATCTTCAGTTTTATGCCCTCTGACTGAGAAAAGACGTGAAGTGACAAAGAAAATGCAAAAACGATCAGTGGAATGTTTTTCATTCGAATCTAAATTTAATGGCAGAAATGAATTTCAGTCGACGAATTATTTTGTTGTTTCCCCTCCCATCTTTGTAAGAACAGTGTCGACAGGCTCCCACAATTCAATTTTATTTCCTTCCGGATCCAGAATGTGGATGAATTTACCATACTCATATTCCTCAATGTTGTCCAGTATTTTCACACCGTTTGCCCTTAGATTTTTAACGAGGGCTTCAATATTCCGGACCCTGTAATTGATCATGAATTCCTTTTCTGAAGGATTAAAGTAATCGGTATTTTCATCAAACGGGCACCATTGGAGAGTATTAATTTCATCCGGTCTGTTTACGTTTCTGAACTCAAAGGATGAACCGTATTCATTGATGGTTAGCCCGAGATTCTTTCCGTACCATTCTCTGGTTTCGACTGGATTTTTAGTACGGAAGAATATTCCGCCTATTCCGGTAACTTTTGGTGTTGTGTCATCCATAACCATTGTTTTGACTTCCGGAGCTTTTGAGGTTTCGTCCCTGTTATCATCAGTTTTTGAAACTGGATTACAGGCGGTCGCCAACAATACCGGAAGAATAAGATTTCTCAGTATAGACATTTTGAATGGCATTAAGTTAATTTTTCCGGAAATAAGTTACAGAATTTAAGGCAGTCACCAGCGTGTTACGAGTGAGTTTTATCGTGGGCGTTAAACAAGGTCCTTAATTTTGGAAATCCCGGGAATAAGTATCAATGAAGCGTTCGGACCTTCACCCTCTGAGTTCAGCCACACCCTGCCTAATCAGTTTTAATATCCTTTACATTCAGCTGCAGGCTCACTTCTCCCCGGAAAACGTTCTCCTCGATGGAATAACAAATATCAAATCCGCGGCTATTATCGATGTCATGAAATTTATCACCCTGTTGAAAGGCAATTGCCGGAAATACGCGGAATGGATCTTGTTCCTGAACGAGTGCAAGTTTCAGGTGTTCTCCGTTCATCCCTACTACCTTACCTTCACCGTTATCGGAAACATTTTCAGTAAGGAATACAGGGGCCAGGTTTTCCGGGCCGAAGGGCCGGAATTGTTTCAAAACGCGGTAAAATTTATCGGTGATATCACTCAGCTGAATTTCGGTATCAATCTCTACCACAGGGATAAGCTGATCCGGGAGGATTTTATCATTTACGACTTCTTCAAAGCGTTTACGGAATTTTGTCACATTCCTGATATCCATGGTAAGTCCGGCCGCGTACTTATGACCTCCGAAATTCTCAAGAAGATCGCTGCATTCCTCGATCGCCTGGTAAAGGTCGAAACCGCTGACCGAGCGCGCAGAGCCGGTGGCAAAACCGTTTGACTTGGTTAAAATTATGGTAGGGCGGTAATAATGATCAAGCAGCCGGGAAGCGACAATACCAATTACACCTTTATGCCATTCCGGATTAAAGAGGACAGTCGATTTCATGTTTTTCAAGTCCGGATCTGCACCGATCATGGTAAGAGCTTCCTGAGTGATATTGGAATCAATGAAGCGCCGGTCAGAATTAAAAACGTTTATGGTCTCACTCATCGTCATGGCCTCGGCAATATCCTTAGAGATCAGAAGATCGACACTCGTCTTCCCTGATTCCATGCGTCCTGCGGCGTTTATTCTCGGTCCAATCCTGAACACGATATCTTCAATTGTGATTTCCTTCAAGCCGATGTTGGCAATCTCAATGATGGCCTTTATCCCTATGGATGGACTATGGTTGATGCATTCAAGCCCAAAAAAGGCCAGGATACGGTTTTCGCCGGTTATGGGAACGATGTCAGAGGCGATGCTGACCGCAACGAGATCCATGTATTTGACCAGGTCTTCGAAGGGCTTTTTCTGAAACAACTGGAATGCCTGTACAAGCTTGAATCCCACGCCACAACCACTCAATTCAGTATAAGGGTAGAAACAGTCGGAACGTTTGGCATCAAGAACGGCCACTGCTTCAGGGATACTGATTCCAGGAGTATGATGATCACAAATGATAAAATCGATGCCTTTCTCCCTGGCGTATTTCATTTTCTCATTGGCCTTAATGCCGCAGTCGAGAGCGATTACCAGTTTGTACCCATGCTCTGCCGCATAGTCGATACCATGGAATGAAATCCCATAACCTTCCTTGTACCGGTCGGGGATATAATAATCAATATTTTTGAAATATTCCCTGAAATAACTGAATACCAGGGCGACGGCTGTTGTGCCATCAACATCATAATCGCCGTATACAAGCAGACTTTCTTTTCTTTCGATAGCCAGGGAGATCCTGTCAATTGCTTTGTCCATATCCCTCATCAGGAATGGATCGTGCAAATGTGAGAGGTTTGGTCTGAAAAAGGCCTTCGCTTCATCAAACGTCCGGATGCCTCTCTGAACCAGCAGGTCTGCAATAGGGGGCTCTACTTTCAATGCTTCAAGCAGATGTTTTACATCCGTATCACTGCCCTGCTCCCTGATGACCCAATTCCTGTACATTTCTGTATTGCGTATTTCGTTAGGAAGGAAAATTATTCTAACACAAAAGTATAAATATCCTGCCAATATTTATTGTTAAATAGAACCAATCCGTAAAGCAAGCACTAATATACTTTCATTCAGCATCGTAAAAACAGTAAAAATGAACCCACTCATCCCTTAATGTCATTTTTAACTAAAAATCAGCGTTTTTCCTCTCACTTTCTTTGCCACTTTCATTCTAAATTCCGAAAATGCGATCGGCCTCCAGGTATCGGGTAAAGTGTTTTAAAAATCCCACTCTATCCCCTCATCACCCCATCACCCCATCACCCCATCACTTCATCACTTCATCACCTCATCACTTCATCACTTCATAACATCACTCCCTAACTCCCTAACTTCCTAACTTCCTAACTTCTTCACACCTACATACCCCCGGGTATCCATTATCTTTATATCTTTGCAAAAATTTTTACGATAATCACTATGAGCGTACAGAACCTTAGCGAACAAGAACAAATAAGAAGACAATCACTTCAGGAGTTGAGAAAACTTGGCATTGAACCATACCCTGCTGATGGTTACCCGGTAAATGTTAATGCAGCACAGATTAAGGATGGGTTTAATGACGACCAGGATGACTTCGGGGACGTATACCTTGCCGGCAGAATTATGAGCCGTCGGATCATGGGAAGCGCTTCCTTCGCAGAACTTCAGGATGCCTCCGGACGCATCCAGATCTACCTGCAACGTGATACCATCTGCCCTGGTGAAGATAAAACCATGTACAACATCGTGTTTAAAAAGCTGCTCGACATGGGCGACATTATTGGAATACACGGCAAGGCCTTCAGGACACAGATGGGGGAAATTACCATTAATGTCAGTGAATACAGGATTCTCTGCAAATCGCTCAGGCCGCTTCCTGTTGTGAAGGAAAAAGAGGGCCATACTTTTGATGCATTTAAAGATCCGGAGCAGCGTTACCGGCAGAGGTACGTCGACCTGATTGTAAACCCACATGTCCGGAATACTTTCATTCAGAGAACGACACTGGTGAACACCATGCGTAGTTTTCTGAATGCAAAACAATACGTAGAGGTTGAAACTCCGGTTCTGCAACCTCTTTATGGTGGCGCTGCCGCCCGGCCATTCAAGACCCATCACAATGCCCTCGACCAGACACTTTATCTCAGGATCGCCAACGAACTATATTTGAAAAGGCTGATCGTTGGAGGCTTTGAAGGGGTGTATGAATTTTCGAAAGATTTCAGGAATGAAGGGATGGACCGCTTTCATAACCCCGAATTCACACAGATGGAACTTTATGTTGCGTATCACGATTATGTTTGGATGATGGAACTGGTTGAGGAGATGGTGGAAAAAGTAGCATTGGCCCTTCATAATACCACGAAAGTCCAGGTGGGGGATCATCTTATTGACTTCAGGCGCCCATGGAAACGCCTTACCATGTTTGAAGCCATCAGGGAATTTACCGGAATCGACATTTCAAAAATGGAAGAGGATGAATTGCGTGATATGGCATCAAATAATAGTGTGGAACTCGATCTCACAATGGGTAAAGGAAAGATTATCGATGAGATTTTCGGTGAAAAATGCGAACCCAACCTCATTCAGCCAACCTTCATCACCGATTATCCTGTGGAGATGTCGCCGCTGGCCAAAAAACACCGCTCGGCTGAGGGCCTGGTGGAACGATTCGAAGCTATCTGTAACGGTAAGGAGTTGTGCAATGCATTTTCAGAACTGAATGATCCGATTGATCAGCGGGAGCGTTTCGAATCACAGCTTCAGCTCGGTAAGCGTGGTGATGAGGAAGCCATGGTTCTTGATGAGGATTTCCTTCGGGCTCTTGAATTTGGCATGCCCCCAACGGCAGGGCTCGGCATTGGCATCGACCGTCTGGCCATGATAATGACCAATAGCACATCCATCCAGGATGTGATCTTCTTTCCACAGATGAAACCAGAGAAAAAACAGCAGGTCCTTATTGATGAGCCGGCGAAGTATGTTGCACTCGGTATCCCTGAAGAATGGGTGGAAGCGATTCAAAATCTTGGATATTCAACCATTGCCAAATTGAAAGAGGTGGATAAGCCTGGAAAGCTTGCCAATGATCTCAACGGTTACAAGAAGAAGAATAAGTTGAACCTGCCTGGTCTTAGTCCCGAGATGGTGGCAGGGTGGCTAAATGGCTAGTCTAATTTTGCGCCGTGTACACTCCAGTTGAATGGCATTTCCAGATTGCCGGCGGGACATTGTGCTACTCATATTTTCTGGTATCGTTTAACGTACCTGGCAATTACAGCTGTTCAGACTGAATAATCCGATCCCTGCGATCCCTTCCGGAAATTTGAAAGTTTGCCCACATGGCGGCCCTCTTGTGTAAGCTTCTAAGATTTTTTGGCAAAGCCGGGTGAATATCCGGAAGAAATTATTATTCAACCAATGCTAACAAATCACCGCTTTCTGTTGTCTTGATCTATAGAAGTAAATTTTTAATATCTTGCATGGAGAAACGGTCCAATCATGTTCGGACAGGGGGGTCTGCTTCAAGTCAGGAGTGATCATTTTTGATTTTACGACACTATTTTCATAATACGTCACAAATGCATATCCTCAGAAAAGCCATATACCTGCTATGTATACTCTTTCTGTCCATGAGGATTTCCAGCGGACAGGAGATCCTGATCAAACCGGTTTCTTTCCGGGTATTCACCCCATTTATTTTTAACCCGGCCATTACCGGAAGCCGCGATTATTCGAGCGTTGACCTTATAACCGCCTTTCAGGGTGAATCTAATGCACAACTGATCAGCGCGGAAACCAGGATGACCGGCATCCAGCCCGGATATTTCTCATCCGGAGACATGATAACCTATAAAAACACAGCCACAGGCACCTATGTTTTCAGGGAGAAGAACGCCAACTTTACTAATTCAGGAGTTGCTGCAACCGTCGCCTATCATATACCTCTTAACAAGAAGTCCCTATCCTTTCTTTCATTCGGCGTAGCTTTCAAAGGTTATTTCAGCTCGGCCAATAGGGCACCCTTTACTACCTCCGGACCCGAATTCTACCCAGGTATGGATCTGGGCGCCTATTACTACGGGCAGCATCTTTTTACCGGATTTTCCGCAACAAATGTTTTTGGTGAGCCCAAAAATGGTGATAATCCGGAGGCATTCAAAATCCCGGTTTCAAGGCAGTTTTATTTTCATGCCGGGTATAAAATACTCATCCTTAGATCGCTGGATATTATCTTTGAACCCTCAATTATCAGCATTTTTGATACGCTGAATGTCAGTAAAGCCGGTGAAAATATACGACCGGTGCTGAAACTTTACCTGCAGAATTTTTGCCTTGGCACCTATTTTCATGACCATGAGAAAAACACATTTTTCTTTCAGTACCGCTACCCGAAATTTTACATCGGAGGATATATAGCCCTGCCAAAAAAATCACCCTATTATCCGAAAGATGTGATTGTGGAAATCACGGCAGGGGTTAATTTTTCAAAAGACAAACGACGGTTTGCCGGTCACGGTCATTGGTAGAATTTGTCATACACCACTGAATTATGAAAGCAGTTCTCACATTTATCCTGGCATTATTTTCCGCCATAAGTCTCCAGGCGCAGGCGAAGGATGTTATTACAACCCCGGTTGATTTGATGACCGTAACTCAAAAGGCAATCTCCGACTCACTCACCCCTGTGAGCGTAAAAATTGATATAGATTCTTTCGATTTGCAAATCATTCCTCCATCCTTAGGCGTCAGTTTTTATCAAGGCAATGTCCTTTTTCTTTCTCCTTCCAAAAATGAGCAAAGGATGTCCCCGGGCCATCTGTCCTTTGGAAATATTGAAGCTTATTTTGCGACTATTGAAGACTCTGTCACCGGAACTCACTATAAATTTTCTCCCTTATCCACCTCCCCGTTTTCTTTTCCTTGTGACGCAGTTACCTTCAGCAATGACGGGAAGATGATGTACTTTACAAAAATCAGTAAATCAGATGGCCTTGAAAAAATTTATGAAGCCGATTCATATTCTTCCGCCAGCGACAGCGGTGGATGGTCATGGGGGGATCAGCCTCTCGCCTTCTGCACTGAAGGGTCGAGATATACCCATCCGGCATTATCGGCAACCGGACGATTTTTGATTTTTGCGTCCGACCGAAAACAAGCCGGAGGGGACATGGATCTATATTTCACAACCCTGGCAAATGGAAAGTGGATTGAGCCCGAGAGCCTTGGATCGAAAATAAATACCAGTCACAATGAAATGTTCCCCTTCCTCGATAGAGAAAACAATTTATATTATTCTTCCGATGGCCAACCAGGATTTGGTGGGTATGATATCTTTATCTGCCACTTCAATGGCAAATCATGGGACGGCCCGGAAAATCTTTCCGACCGTATAAACACATCTGCCGATGAAGTGGCGTTTACTATACGGAATGCCACCGATCGTGTCGGATTCTACACGGTACGACAGAAGGGAGAGACGCATCACATGCAGCTTTATAAAATCACTATCGAAGAAACAAAATCTTCACGCGAAGCAACCGGACTATCAGCCGCCCTTTTTAATCTTGCCTTGTCCGGAAAGGAGAGCGGGCAGGAAAAGGTCCTTCAGGCTGAACAAAAGGAACCTGCTAAAGGACTGGAAATCCATCAGGAAAAAACAGCTGAAACATCAAACACCATCGTGGCAGAAAAAGAAAAAACCCGTAGGACAGTACAAACCGGAGACATTAAAAAAACTCCTCTGCCAGCGGGTAAGCAACTGAAAACTGCTACAAAAACAGTGCAGCCAAAAGCACCGATACCGACTCTTAATAAATCTCAAAAATCAGATACAGTCGATTCCAAATCTGTGAGCAAACCTACAAATGTAAAAGCTCCCCCTTCTGCCAAACCAAAGCCAGCGGTTATCCCGCAACCCCAAACCGGGCCAAAGGTTGTCTACCGCGTACAGTTTGCATCCAGCACAAAATCTAAGAACAGCTATACGATCACCGTTGACGGCAAGTCATATAAAACCTTCCAGTATTTCTACAAAGGAGCTTACCGCCAGTGTGTTGGAGACTACAACACACTGCCACCTGCAAAAGCTCTGCAGGATGCATGCAGGCTGAATGGATTTCCTCAGGCCTTTGTTGTGGTGTTTGTTGACGGGCAGAGGTCGGTGGATACGAAGTACTTCAGGTAGCTGGTGAGAAGGTGAGAAGGTGAGTGGGGGTGAATGAGTTGAAGGAGTTTACAAAAATATTTCTTCCATGCAGGAGGTATATAATTATAGTAGCCATGATCAAGTCTACGTATTGGCAGTTGTTCTTAAAATCACTCTTCAATTCACAAATTTAACAGATCAAGGGTTTTTCAGTATATGATTATTTACCTGATAAATAGTGACTTATAAAATTACAGGTGATTTTCCTTCGCTATAAGACATAGCCTTCACGATAAAAAGGAACAATGAGCCGGTTCGCTTCTTCCTGATTGGTTTTCATGGCAAGGTGATCGTAATGCAGCTTTTTCCGGCAACGCATCGCAATGATGGCGAGATTAAGTGTCTCTGTCACAGGATCGGCGAACTCAAAATTTGCCCGACCCGGCTTACCACCCCTGCACGCCTGTATCCAGTCGCTGATATGCCCGTCTGACCGCTCAATACGGGGGGCCGGTGCATGAAATGAATGCTGTGCCGATTCAGGGATCAGGTGTGGATTTCCGCCATGGAATTCCGCCAGAATCTTCCCGTTGTCACCAACGAAAAGCATACCTTCTGATGGCAAATCAATCCCATCTGTCTCCAATTCCTCCGGAAGTAGTGGTTTCAGACCACCATCGTACCAGAAGAGCTGTACAGGTACCATTTCATTCCTGGCGGGGAATGTAAAATGAGCCGTCATCGCCCGTGGGTGAGCGATGCTGTTGTCAAGATGGGTAGGGATATCATTAACTACATCGCAATAACTTGATGCACTCGCTTGTACTGTCTCAGGGAAACCCAGCTTCAGCGCCCTGAAAATCACATCAAAGGAATAGCAGCCCATATCACCGATTGCACCGGTTCCGAAGTCGTACCAGCTTCTGAAGACAGTATGGGCATACTTGTAGCTGAATGGCCGGTATTCCCTTGGACCGAGCCACAGATCCCAGTTGAAGCCTTCCGGTATCGCTTCTTCTCCAGGAAGGGCTGTAAATCCTGAAGGCCAAACAGGCCGGGTGGACCAGTTATGAACTTCCCGGACCGGACCAATGATCCCGCTCCAGATCATTTCGCAAAGTGCATCGGTATCCGCCGAGGAGGAATTTGCAGTCAGCACCTGCGTCGCCACACCGGTTTTTCTTGCGGCTTCAGCCATAACACGAGCCTCGTGGACCGAGTTGGTCATGGGTTTCTGGCACAAAACATGTTTTCCTTTTTCCATCGCTCTTACCGACACCTGGGCATGCTGATGGTCGGTCGTCCCGGTAACCACGCCATCGAGATCCTGCAGTGTTTCCAGCATTTCACGGTAATCCTCAAATGCCTTGCATCCCTTAAACTCTGAGTATCCTTTCTGTTTCCCATACCATGTATCCACGATCTTCCGGGCGGGTTCACGGCCTGCACGGCATCCTTCCACCCCTCCATCCCAGGATGGCTCATCGATGGACTTTCTAATCATGTCGCGGAGTTCATTTTTACCCCAGTTCAGGTAACGGTCATCCTGCTTTACCGGATCAGCTACAGCAATGATCTGCAATTCAGGATATTTCAGGAGCTCAAGCATTACCCTGGTCCCCTGAGTGCCATTCCCAATACATGCGATGTTGATTTTATCACTGGGGGCAATTCTCCCTCTCCCTCCTAGCACACGAGCAGGAACAATGGAGAAGGCTGCTGCTTTTGCTGTTGTGCCAACAAACTGGCGTCGGTTGATTTTTGTCACGACTATTATTATTTAGTGATTTAGTGATTTAGTGATTTAGTGATCTACCTACGCTGGAGCTTCGGTAGACGCAGTTTGGTGAATAAAAGAATGCTCTAAAAAACCTCTACCGATCCATGGGCTTAATCATGGCTAGTATAATTATATGTCTCCGGCATGGAAGAATCGGTTCTACGAGCCACCTAACTCCCTAACTTCCCAACTCCTTAACTATCCCTCCCGCTACCCCCGGCTCCTGAAAGGGGATACCCCACGCACACTCCTGTATGGCGCACATTCTATGAAGTTCCGTTTGAAACCGGCTTTACATTTTCTATCGCTCACTGCCATCTGCGGAGGCAATGCATTGCTGCCTACAACTCGATCAACATCCTTCAATTTCCCTTATCTTCGCTTTCCCTCCATCACTCCATCACCTCAACACTCCCTACAATTCCTTGACATAAATATTCCTGAACTGCACCAATGCCGGCGGGCTAACCCAATCGCCATTCATCTTGTCCCCGTGATGTTGCAATCCGATGGGACCCGATTCAGGCATTCCGGGTAATTCAGCATCCTCAATAACTATATGGCCGTTTAGTTCAACGGTAAGGTGATTTCCCTTCACCCTGATTTTATAGGTGTTCCACTCCCCGATATTGTGATCAGCATTGTACACCGGTGTTACCGCCTTCCTGACTTCAGCGGGCATCTTTTCATCCATACGGTAACCATACACTTCACCGGAACCAATAGGCCAACACCAAATGTTAACCTGTGACTTTGCCTCACCACGTAGTAAAATGCCGGAATCCGAATCAGGAACTATCATATGGATCTCTTCACCATTTGCATCTTTTTTATGCAGGCCACTGGGAAGAATGATCGGAACACGGGGATTATTGTACGGAGTTTCCTTGATGCGCCAGTCGACATAAAGGATAAAATCCTTGTAACTCTTTTCTGTCCAAAGGCTCCTGTCCTTTACCGCCTCACTCATGGCATCGTAGTCGATCACACCGTCGGCAATTTTCCAGTGACCATTATCACCCTCGGGCACCATCCAGTTCGTAAAATCCTGTCCGTTAAAAAGGGATACAAAATCATCAGGGAATTTATCACTTTTATCGGTACACTGATAAAAAAGCGGTGTACCTGCCAACATGATTGTCAGAAAAAAAAGCTGTCGTAGTTTCTTCATTGGTGTCTTAGTTTTAGTTTTATAGGATAATTGGTCTCTGAAATTTTGACATAAGTTAACCGATCCTGAATCAATATGCAAGGATACATTGCCGTACCATGTAAATCTTCCTTTGCCAAATGTCTGAGGCTCATGAAAACTGCAGCGTGTGCATTCATGAATGTCAAGAATCCTTCAAACTGTCCATCTGATAATTGTAGCATTCCCGGATGATTACTACCTGAAATACCATATTCATCTATGAATTTTCAATCCGTATCCTGGCGCTGAAACAAAGCAATGCAGGTGTTGTTTAATAAAGAACGGAACAGGCTTATTCTGAGATAAAACCGTTTCACTGTTCAACATGGAATCTCAGGGGGTATCAGTAATACTTGCGGACTTATACAATAAAAAACTTAATAATTCAGCCATGATCAGGTACGATTATGAAACCCTTTCGGAGGCTATGAATGGCCTGAAGGAAAGAGGATATGTGATGGATCTGACGGATAACATCATCAATGCAAAGGATGGGAAATACAGTATCGTAGAATCATACCGGTTTGAGGGAATGACAAATCCAGCGGACTCGTCTGTATTGTATGCCCTGGAATCGGATACCGGAGAAAAGGGCATTATCGTGGATGCCTACAATGCCCTCTCCGACACAAAAAAAACAAAAGCACTGTCCAAAACCAGGATAAGAAACTGACGATAGGTATGTCCAATACTCTTTGAAATCAAATCGCATTTTTGTAACTTTTCCTGTTGAAGGGAACTGTAGATGTGATAAGGATCTATGACAAAAACAATGATATCGTTAGTATAGAGGAGATCAGGAAGACGTATATGCCGAAGATAATGGAGGAGGGAATATAATCACAGGAGCATTATTGGCCAGGAATTGCGGTCACCCAGCATACCGTAACGAATGTAAAACTTTCATGCTAAAGAGCCATCCATGTATACTGAATTCACGAATGACCCGGAAATTATCAAGCTTACCAGCCGAGCTCTTCAACTCAAGGAAAAGGGGAAAGTGTTCTCCGATGTAACCGATGACCAGGGCAATCAGTATGTGGACCTCGTCCAGGAAGGTGGAGCTGTACTTGGCATCGCTCTGCTTGGATATACGTATATCCTCGAGCATGCTGGTATCCGCTTTTTCAGCCTTGCAGGCACTTCAGCCGGCGCCATCAATACGATGCTGATGGCGGGGATGGCTCCTATCGGGGAGGCCGTTTCTGAGAAAATCATCTATGCAATTACAAAAACCAGCCTGTTTGATTTTGTCGACGGGCCTCCTCCTGTCAGGCGACTCATCAAGAATATCATTGAAAATAAGGGCAATACTACGTGGGAAATTATTTTCAAGGCATTCAGAATTTTCAGATTGCTCAAAAACAAGCTTGGGCTAAACCCTGGTGATGCTTTTGAAAACTGGATAACGGGCATTCTGGACAATGAAGGCGTTTCAACCTTAAGGGAGCTGGAGGTGTTGAGGACCAAACTTCCCTCAGGGTTGAAGTTTACAGGAGCTAATGATGATAAATTTACGGCTGAAGTGGTCGTTATCAGTTCGGAAATCACCACACACACAAAAGTTGAATTTCCTGCGATGGCAGCTTTGTACTGGAAAAATCCTGCATTGGTTCATCCCGGTCGGTTCGTAAGAGCTTCGATGTCCATCCCCTACTTTTTCGAACCGATGAAAGTCACCGGACTTCCAAATGCGGGGAAAATTATGGATCAAGAATGGGACCGTTTTGCAAAATACTCGGGTAAAGTACCTGATTCCGTGCGCTTTGTCGATGGCGGCCTGCTTTCCAACTTTCCGATAAACGTCTTTCATCGTCCCTCAAACAAAGCTCCGCGTAAGCCTACATTTGGCGTGCGTCTCTCCACATACAGGCACAGCTACAGTAAAACCGACAAACTCTTCGGTTTCAGTGGGGCCATTGTCAGCACGATGCGACAAATCTACGATTACGATTTCCTACTAAAGAATCCGGATTTCAGCCGGTTGATCTGTCGCATTGATGCCGATAAAAAATTCAACTGGCTTGATTTTAATATCCCTAAAGAAGATCAGGTGCAATTGTTCAGGCTTGGAGCCATGAAGGCACTCGATTTCATTGAAAAATTTAACTGGGAAGAGTATAAAGCCATCCGGAAGAAGACTTCTGAATAAAATCCCGCTTGACTATTTACCTTTAAGCAATTCTTCAGCTTTTATCCAGTCATCTTCAGCACTTCCATGTTCACCCCTTGAAACCCTGTCGATGTAAATCTCCTCTGCCTTCTTCCTGATCTCCTCAAGTGTAGGTGCTTTGGAGGTCGCCTTAGTTTTCTGCGCTGATTTGGGTTTCTGCGCTGTTTTCGGTTTAGTGCCCCCTGTTTTCGGGCTTGTCTTTTTTGTTGCCATGAGTTTCCTGATAATAATATTTAAAGTCTATGAAACAAACGAATGCCGGAAGGGTTTGGTATAAAAGGATTCAGCAGATTTCCTCATCGAATAGTAAAAGTGTAATTTACGGTATATTATGATCATAATCAATGATCTTAAGACTGGTTTCAATATAAATTTTTTGTCCTCTTACACCTATCGGATGGTTCATTGAATATTGGAGAATAAAAATTTGGGTTATATTCATGTACTTTTACTCCTTCTATTCATCTGATACGATTTGCGTATGCTTAACCTTCTTGAACACCCGTTGATCATCCATAAGCTCAGCCAGATGCGGCGGCGTGAGACCGGAACAAAGGATTTTCGTCAGAACCTGAATGAAATTGCGGGTTTGATGGTCTATGAAATCACACATCGCCTCCCGATGAAAACCATTAAAATTGAAACTCCTGTTGGTACCTGCCAAACATTTGAGATGGCAGCTGATATCGTGCTTGTTCCGGTTCTGCGGGCCGGCCTGGGCATGGTTGACGGAATTACCAATCTGATACCCACTGCAAAGGTGGGGCATATAGGGATGTACCGTGATCCCAAATCGTTGAAGCCTGTTACCTATTATTCCAGGTTTCCCTCCCACCTTTCCGATTCCATAGTTATGGTTTTGGATCCCATGCTTGCGACCGGTGGCAGTGCCAGTGAAGCCATTCGTGAAGTAAAGAAAGCAGGGGCCAGGGTAATCAGGCTGGTTTGCATTGTCGGTGCCCCTGAAGGTGTCAGGCGCATCTCCGACGACCATCCGGATGTGGATATTTACCTTTCCGCCCTCGACGAAAAGCTGAATGATCATGGCTACATCGTACCTGGGCTGGGTGATGCCGGTGACCGGCTTTTTGGTACCAGCTGAGGCATTGTCCCCAATTTACCAAAAGGACCATACCTTCGGATTATTTGAACTCCCTTTTCAGACCTGCGCCTTATATCACTAAACAGGCTGTGAAATTTGACATTGGACAATGGAAGAATTACCTTTACAATGGTATCGGTTACGGGGAAAACAAATTTGTCAGCCAGCAGCAAACAGGTTCTCTGTTCTTTCTTTTTGCGAAAAGAATATCTGAAGTTATTCTGAAATTTTAACCCGGAAGTCATGAAAAAATCAGTCAGATGGTTATTTCTGTTTTTCTTCTTAACGAACCTGGCCGTCCCCGGTCTCATTGCACAGGATCTCCCTGAGCTCATTGCCATCAGGGAGCTTGATCTCAGGCCGGAAACCAATGAAATCGTTTTTCAGAACTATTACAACCAGTGGTGCCGCAATATCCGTGAACACACAAAGGGCGTCAGTGCATGGATCATGAAAGGCGACCGCGGAAACAGGATTGGCAAATACAACATGATATGGGGTTTCAATTATGTAGAAACGAGAGATTACTATTTTCCGGTTTCCGATATCACAAATTATCCAAAATGGAATGCCGCACTAAGCCGTTTCAAGTTTCAGGCCCCAGAGGAACCACTGGTTGAAGATATAAATGAATACACTGATTTTATTGTTACAGGTTACGATAAAATGGTCAACCCCCAGCTCGGAGAGGTAATATCTGTATGTTTTCCCGAAGTCAAAGCCGGGGCAGAAGAAAAACTGGAAGCATTCGCAGCCGAGGAACTGAATGTTGCATTCCAGAATAATATTGACGGGTACTATGTGTACCTTCTTAAAGGAGACAGGGGATCCTATAAAGGAAAATATGCCATACTTCGCGTTTTTGATTCCTACGAACGGCGAAGGCTATATTTTCCAGATGATTCAAACAGCCCTTCGCCCGCATTCACAAAAGAAAGTAAGAAGGTTTCCGGTACCATTGAAAAGTTCAAAACCTATTTTGAAACAGCTCCTACCGGGAATAGCAGTGATTTTATACTGCTGTATTGAATGCGTTAAAAAGATGTTTAAAGAAAAACTATTCAGGTGAAGTGTCACAAAGCACCTTCACACCCTGCTTTGATATGAAACGCATTGCTTACTTACTCTTAAAGGCATCGTCAAAGGCCTGGGATGAAGGTTCAAAATCGAGTTTCCTCACGAATTCACAAGCTTCCCGGGCCCCATGGTCCCTGTCCATTCCACTGTCCTCCCACTCCACGGATAACGGACCCCGATAATTGATCCTGTTCAGCATCCTGATGATTTTCCCGAACTGAACATTCCCACGTCCCGGACTGACAAAATCCCAATATCTCCGTTGATCACCGAATTCAGTATGTCCACCGAATACACCTGCTTCACAAGGAGTATCCGACCAGCTTGCATCCTTGATATGGACGTGGAAGATCCGGTCACTGAACCGATGTATAAATTCGATGTAATCCACACCCTGGTAGCCAAAATGACTTGGATCATAATTAAAACCGAAATGCAGGATGATGATTGACAGCTTCGAGAGCACGTGAGGCAGTAGACAATATCGAAGGCAATTTCTGTTGGATGGGCTTCGAGAGCAAACTTCACTCCAAGATCCTGGTATGCATCCAGGATTGGCATACATCTTCGTGCAAATTCCTTGTAACCACGTCGATCATGTCGTTCGCGATACGGGCGGAAAGGCATATAACATATGCCAGATTGGACTCCCAGTAAAGCCTGCCACCGTTTTTACACCCAGTCGTGCAGCGGCCTCACCTGTCCTGATGATCTCTGCAGCTGCCCGTTGTCTCACCCCTTCCGGATCACCGTCTCCCCATACATATGCCGGGAGGATCTGCTTTATGTCTTTCATCAACCGGATCACAAACCGCCTGTCCCACAAGATGCGTTGAAATCGTATAGAGTTTCATGTGGTATTTTTCAAGGACTTTTTTCCTCGCATCACAGTAGGCCTGGTCTGCCTTATCAACCTCGAAATGATCGCCCCAGCAGGCAAGCTCAACACCATCAAATCCAAAGGAGCGTGCTTTCTCACACACTTGTTCAAGGGTCAGATCAGCCCATTGCCCTGTGAATAATGTTACCGGTCGTGCCATAGTAGTTGATTTATATGTACGAATCAATATCGTAAGATCAGCAAAAAGCTTTCAAACAATTTAACAGATTTATATTTATTGCCGTTGCAACAGTTTCCTACAAAGAGCCGTCAACCGCTTAATTAAATGATGTCCATTTTTCATTGCTTTCGCCGGATCTGATCAGGGCATCAATAAATTGCATGCCACGAAGTCCGTCGCGTACTCCGGGGAAATCAAGTGCTTCTTCAGGTATCTCTGTTTCGTTATCCCTGCAAAGTATGCAGGTGGCAACATTCCTGTATATATTTGCAAAAGCTTCGATGAGCCCTTCCGGGTGACCCGAGGGTAGGCGTGTATTATATGCCGCAGAGGCTGAGAGCCATGGTGTTCCGGCACGTTTGACCTCAATGGGTTTTCCGGCCCATTTAATAACCAGTGTATTTGGCTCCATCTGGTGCCATTCCATCCCTCCGTTTTCACCATAAATCCGGATCGTGAGACTGTTTTCCTCACCCGCCGATATCTGGCTGGCATAAAGAACTCCTCTCGCATCGTTATCAAACCGGAGGAGTACATTCCCGTCATCATCCAGAAGACGTCCCGGGACAAAGGTGCTAAGATCAGCACAAAGGCTGGTTACCTTAAGCCCGGTGATATATTCTGCGAGGTTAAGAGCATGTGTCCCGATGTCGCCCATACAACCCGATTTACCTGATCTTTGTGGATCAGTCCGCCAGGATGCCTGAGCATTGCCCTCTTTCTCGACAGCACTACTTAACCATCCTTGCGGATACTCAACCACTACTTTTCTGATTTTACCCAATTCACCCGTAGCAATAAGATGGCGGGCTTCCTTTACCATTGGATAACCGGTGTAGGCATGGGTAACGGCAAAGATCAGCCCGGTAGATTCAACCAACCGTGTCAGATCGGCTGCCTCCTCGCTGGTGAAGGTAAGCGGTTTGTCACTCACCACATTGAAACCGTTCTCAAGGGCGAGTCTTGCAGGCTCATAATGCAGATGATTCGGAGTAACGATGCATACAAAATCCATTCGCTCTCCCGGGGGGAGTAGTTTCTCTTTTTCAAACATCTCGTGATAATCCGTATAAACACGTCCGGGGTCCAAAAAATAATTTTCTCCGGCTGTCTTAGATTTTCCGGGATCGGAGCTGAAAGCCCCGCAAACGAGTTCGATCTGGCCATCAAGGACAGCAGCATTAAAATGAACAATGCCGATAAAAGACCCGGGGCCGCCGCCCACCATGCCCATTTTTATCTTACGTTTTATCATCGTAAACAGATTAATTAAACAGCCATAATTTTTAAAGCTCCTTCACTACTCAACAGGTAGGCTGCGAATTCCAGGAGATGCAACGGATGGGAGCCTGCCATCACAAAACTCTTATTATCAAACAATTATTTATTATAATTTTCAAGAAGTTCGACGACAATACCCAGATTGTCCGAGGCATCTATATAACTATATTCACCGCCATCCCAGCCACCACTTTGCACCTCAGGCATGCCATTCTCCTTAAAGAGATTGACGTGTTTTTGCATTCCTTCCACCCAGAAAGCGATGTGATGAATACCCTCTCCATGTTGCTCCAGAAAGTCGTTCCATGTGCTGGGCTTCCCAACAGGCTGGATAAGTTCGATCTGAATATTCTCCAGGTTAAAAAAAGCCAGTCTGGCCTGTGCATTAGTATGTTTTCCATCATACAACGTTGGTTTGTCAGAAGGTTCTTCAGTAATAGAAATTTCCGGAACCTCCGTATTGAAAAGGCGCGCATATGCCGCAGCGGATTTTTCTATATCTCTTACGACGATGGCGACCTGAGCCATCTTTTTGTTATCAAGTAAGTTCATGTCGTTTTTCCTGTTAAAGATGAAACCGGCGGAAAATGCCCCACAAAGAAAAAATACCAGGGCAGCAAAAATGATCAGAATGTTCCTTTTCATAATCCGGTAGTTTTAATTGGATGATCAAATTAAAGATTTTTTAGAACATGGCAATGGTGGCATCCGGAAATCTTGTTGGAATAAAGGCCTGTTTTTTAAAAGCGTATCGCAATCTGTCAATGGATTGATCAGCGCCTGCAACGGTGCTGTGCATTCTTGTCAAAACTTTTTATGACATAATCCGTAGAATAGGAAGATTTAAAAATAACTCAAACACCTCTCCAAATGAAAACCAGTCTGAAAACTATCCTTTTAGGTACAATTGTATTTCTGATCTGTGGTGCACCCACCATTACCTTTGATGCCATTTTTCCTGCCGAGATCAATGTGCCGGGTAACATAAAATCATTGGCTATCATTAACAGAAGCCAGATCGACAAAAAAGGCCTGAGCATCATCGAAGGTGGACTGACCGGAGAAGGCATTAATCAGGACAAGGCAGCCTCACAGATATGCCTCGACGGGCTTTTTACCCGTCTGAACAATTCCCGGCGATACACCGCTGTGCGTACACAAAAAAATTATACCAATTCCGGCATGGGTGTCGAATTTCCTGATCCTCTCAACTGGACGGAGATTGAATCCCTCTGTAATGAGTTTAAGTCGGACGCCATCATCTCACTGGATATCTTTGATTCTGATTTTCTGGGAAATTACGCACAGGTTAAGGTCGGTTTCCGACTGTATGACCTTTCAACCAGAACCATCATTGACCAGATCAATTACTCACAAAAAATGGCATGGAGTCAGCCAGCTACCTCCGTTCAATCGGTGATCAGCAGAGTTCTGGATAAAAATGATGCCATAAGGGATGCTGCACATCAGGCAGGTGTACGCTATGGCGAGAGGATCTCTCCCACCTGGTATCGGGTGCATCGTATTTATTACAATCATGGTAAAGGAAGTAATGATCTTAAGGTAGGTGCCAGAATGATGGATGTAAATGACTGGGATGCTGCGATCGAAGCTCTGAATAATGCTATGAATGACCGGCACAGGAAAGTTAAAGGACGCAGTGCACACAATCTCGCCGTGATTTACGAAATCCTTGGAGAATACGATCTGGCAAGGGAATGGGCACAGGCCGCATGGGGAAAATACAGGAATAAGGATTCAAAGAATTACAGTTACGCCCTGGGTCAGCGGATGGCTGAAATTGAGCGGGTAAAGTCTCAGACCGCTGACGATGAAGTGATCGGTGATCAATGAAAGGTTTTACCGGTACTTTCCCATTTACACGATGGTAGCCGCGCCTCCTCCTCTCCTTCCCATCATATCTTTATGAAAATCTTTCGTTTATAAAGCCAGTAACAGATATACCACAGCCCGGCCCACACGAGGGCGCTTGTAATGAATTTTACACCCAGGTCGCCTGTGAAAGCGAAAACGGCCGAGGTAAAGGGGGCCAGCATGTGTCGGATAAAAGCCGCCCCGCCTACATGGGCGAAAATGTATATAAAGAGCGGATTCATCCCAACAATGACGAACATCTTAGCCCATTTGCTTATATTTCTGATATCCAGCAGCCAGTAAGAGAAACAGAGGGCAAGGATGCTGTATCCTCCGCTGACCATTACAAAGGTGCTGGTGGAGATACGCTTGATGATGGGCGTTACCGGGTCAAGGGCGTAACCCGCGATGAGCAGTATTATGCCCGCAATGATCATAATCCTTATCTTTTGCAGCGGTTTACGATCACTCATGATGAGTTGTCCGGCAAGTACACCCCAAACCGTATGGGCAATTGTCGGTATCGCATTGAGGGAAACCCAGTGTCCGCCTGAAAGCTCGCCCGATATCTTCAAATCGACCCAGGCTCCCAGGTTATGATCCGGGATGAAGGGTTCGTTAAATCCGGGAACCGGAAAAAAACGGTACGCAAACTCCGTGAGAAGAAGAATAAGGACGGTGAAACCGATCTGCCAGTATGCCGGTTTTCGCATAATGACGTAGGCAGCCAGGTAGGTCACGGAAAGTTGTGCCAGAACGTTCTGAAATCTGAACGTGATGCGTCCCGGTTCGATACAGTAAAGTGCCCAGCCGAATAAAAGCAGTAAAAATGAACGCTGGAGGACATGCATAAGAACGGATCTGCTGCTGTCACCCATTTTTATTCGTTTTTTTATTGAAAAAGGAAGGGAAACCCCGACGATAAACATGAAGAACGGCTGAATCAGGTCCCAGAAATGAAGGCCATGCCAGTCGTGATGATGAAATTGTTGCCCAATTAAACTTACGATGGTATGGTTGAGGGAAGGGCTGGTCATATTGCTGAAAAACCCTGTAAACTCACCAATTAGTAAAAACATCGTGACACCTCGGAAAAAATCGATGGAAACCAACCGCTGGGGTTGTGCTGTGGGCTCATTTGAAGCTGACATATTTTATCAGATTAAAGGGATAACCGTGATTTTGCCGGTCTAAAAATAATGATTCTGCTACAATATTAATCAGACCGGCTAATTTTAAACTCTACCACAAGGGGAAATTTCATGTTTTTATGAATCCGGTATAAATTCTTTACATCTTTCATACTAAAAACACCATATTTCACACCTGTATTGGTGAACTTTCAAGGGGATTTCTAAATTTGTATTTTTTTATCCTGTTCGCACATTTTACAACCTTACCGGTTATTCAACCGGAGTTATACTAATACTTAAATAAAACAGAAATGACCACGTTAAAATTGGACATCAGCAGGGTCTTTGATTTCGTTAAGAAGGAAGACATTGACAAACTTGAAAATGAAGCCATGTCTCAGCAACTTAAACTGCACAAGGGAGATGGCGAGGGCAGCGATTTCCTGGGCTGGCTGGATCTTCCCACCTCCATTACTGAAGAGCAGCTCAAAGATATAGAGCGAACAGCAAAAAGCATAGGGGAAAAAACCGATATTGTTGTAGTAGTCGGCATCGGTGGTTCCTACCTGGGAGCAAAGGCGGTTATCGATGCACTGAGCAGCAGCTTCGGATGGCTGGAGCCAAAAGCTGGCTTTCCGACCGTCATTTTTGCCGGGCAAAACCTTGTAGAGGATTACCTTTCAGAACTTATCGGATTGCTTAGCAATAAGAGATACGGCATCGTGGTAATTTCAAAATCAGGGACAACAACTGAACCTGCCCTGGCTTTCAGGCTTCTTCGCGAACACCTCGAAAGTAAAGTTGGAAAGGAAGCAGCGCGTGACCTTATCGTAGCCATCACCGATGAAAAAAAAGGCGCACTTAAAAAAGTGGCAACTGACGAGGGCTATAAAACGTATGTCATACCTGATGACATCGGTGGAAGATATTCCGTACTTACACCAGTCGGATTGGTGCCAGTGGCTATCGCAGGTTATTCCATCAGAGAACTCGTGAGAGGTGCCGCCGATATGCAAAAACAAAGTGCTCCGGACATTGCTTTTCATGAAAACCCTTGCACTGTTTATGCCGCTGCACGGAACGCCCTTTACCGGAGTGGAAAGAAGATCGAGATCCTGGCCAACTACCATGACAAACTGGTGTACTTTTCAGAATGGTGGAAACAACTGTATGGTGAGAGTGAAGGCAAAGAACAAAAAGGCATTTTTCCGGCCAGTGTTTATTTTACTGCCGACCTTCATTCGATGGGACAGTATATCCAGGAAGGTGAACGTCATATTTTTGAAACCGTCATTTCTGTCAGACAACCGAACCGTCATCTTACCGTTCCTTCAGACAAGGAAAACCTCGACCAGCTGAATTACCTGGCTGGCAGGAGAGTAGACGAAGTAAACAAGATGGCTGAGCTTGGTACTATGCTTGCTCATGTCGACGGCGGAGTGCCGAATATCAGGATTGAGATCGAAAAAGTCAATGAATATCATATTGGCCAGCTGATCTACTTCTTTGAAAAAGCCTGCGGGATTAGTGGTTATATGCTGAAAGTAAATCCCTTCAATCAGCCCGGTGTGGAAGCATACAAGAAAAATATGTTCGCACTTCTGGAAAAACCCGGGTTCGAAGAAGAAACAAAGAAAATAAAAAAGAAACTATAAACATTTCACGTAAAAGCTATGTTATGAAAGGGTTGGAATTAGTATCCAACCCTTTTTTTACCCTATCACCAGATGAAGCAAAACAGGTTAAGGACATATTTTTCCGAATATCCTGTCGCCAAGGGCTATCTATTTGCTTTTCTGGCAACGCTTGGCATGGCGAATGTGTATGTGTTCAGCAAAGCTGCACTTCGTGAGCTTGAAGTGATACAATTCGGCTTTTACTGGTTCGGCTTTGCGATGTTGTTCAGTGTGAGTTATATGCTGGCAACAGGAAAGATAAAACTTGCCACACAGCTCGATCGTAAGTCAAACATCCTCCTGATCATTATCGGCACATTTGAAACTGCAGCGGCATCCACCCTTTACATCGGAATTGAAACCATTGAAAACCCAACCGTCGCCTCTTTTCTCGCAAATCTCACACCAATTTTTGTAACGATATTAGGCGTAAGTTTTCTCAGGGAACGTTTTAATTTAGTTGAGGGTCTGGGTATTATACTGACCATCGTTGGTGCCATCCTGATCAGTTACACGGGTCAAAAGCATCTGAAAGAAATATTTATCGAGGGAACAGGATATATCCTGCTGTCATCCTTTTTCCTTTCGGTTAGCATCATCATTGCAAAAAGCCGCATTGTTCAGATCGACCCCTCTCTCCTGATGCTCAACAGGATCGTTTATATCTTTTTCTTTGCCCTGTTCATCATCCTCTATACCGGTACACCGCTGAAAATAAATCCGCGACCCCTGTTCAATGTTACAATAGGGGCAATGCTGGGGCCGTTTCTGACAGGTCTGGCTCAGTATTCTTCCATAAAGTACATTGAGGCTTCCAGGACGATGATCATCCAGAGCACACGGGGTCTTTTCGTTGCAGTCGGGGCCATCATCTATCTGAATATTTTCCCTGAATCCTTTCAGATTATCGGAGGTATCATAACTATAGCAGGGGTAGTAATCATAACAATGGGCAGGTCCAGGTTTTTGTCACGAAAACAGGTCCGTGCCGGGGTGGATAAATAATTCCTTACATCGCATGAAAAAGGAAATTCCCTCCTACCTGTCCGGGTTGCAAAGTGCAATGACATGGTCGAAGGGAATTCATAAACTATTTGTCATCCTATGCGTTGAAATCAACGTCCTATAAAAGCTTATGTTTACTAATAAATTCGTCCAGAACCTCATGAAGATCAGGTTTGCCGATTTCCTGCAGATCATAGTACACCCTGGTATTCGGTTTTTTAATGCTGACTACCCTGTTCAGGTCGATCGGTGTACCGATCACTACAGAATCGCAGTCAGTGTTATTGATCGTAGCTTCAAGGTCCCTGAGTTGCTGATCCCCATACCCCATTGCCGGCAGTAAGGTTCCAATTCCAGGGTAGATCATGAATGTTTCCGTTAACTTGCCAACGGTATACGGCCTTGGATCGATGAGCTCTGAAGCCCCGTATTTTTTAGCAGCTACAACACCTGCACCGATCTTCATTTCACCATGAGTGAGGGTTGGCCCGTCTTCGACCACCAAAACTCTCTTCCCTTTGATCACTTCGGGATTGTCGACTCGAATTGGTGATGCGCCATCGATTACAATAGCAGCTGGGTTAACTTTTTCAATGCTGTTCCTGACAATTTGCACAGAATCAGGATCAGCACTATCAATTTTGTTGATGATCACCACATCAGCGATTCTTAGCGTGACTTCCCCCGGATAGTACATCAGCTCATGACCAGCACGGTGAGGATCCGTGACAGTGATCATCAGATCGGGAACGTAAAAGGGGAAGTCGTTATTCCCGCCGTCCCAAAGGATGACATCACATCCATCAGGATCCTTTTCTGCCTGCTTTAGTATCTCGCCATAATCAACGCCGGCATAAATCACATTGCCACGAACGATATGGGGTTCATACTCCTCCATTTCTTCAATGGTACACTTGTGCTTTTCCAGGTCAGATATCTTTGCAAAACGCTGAACCTTTTGATCTGCCAGGTTACCATAGGGCATCGGATGACGTATGGCCACGACTTTCAATCCTTTTTCCATAAGTAACTCGATGATACGCCTGGAAGTCTGACTCTTTCCGCAACCCGTACGTACAGCGCCGACGGCGATAACGGGTTTTGAACTTTTAATCATCGTTTCTTTCCATCCGGGGATGACAAATCCAGCTCCACATGCATTTACAAGAGCACTGATGTTCATCACGCGCTGATAGGGCACATCGCTGTATGAAAAAATACATTCGTCGACATTCTTGTCCCGAATTAGCTCCGCCAGCTTGTCCTGTGCATAAATGGGAATGCCTTCGGGGTACAAATCTCCTGACAATTCAGGTGGATATTTACGCCCGTCGATATCTGGAATCTGTGCAGCGGTAAAAGCAACGACATTATAATCTTTGTTGCCGCGGAAAAAAGTATTGAAATTATGAAAGTCTCTCCCTGCCGCGCCAATAATAATCACATTTTTCTTGGCCATAAATCTCGTTTTTAGTTGAATATTCAGATTTGAAATGAAAACAAAGTTGAGAAACATTTACAAGAATTAAAATCTATTAAAAAACATACATGTACGAATTTACCAATCTGGTCGAAAAACCGGAAAGGCTGTCTGCGCCTTCTGAAAGCATCGGAGCCCGGTATTCGAAAACCGTTTAACAACATAGGGAACATACATCTGAAATGCCCATAACAGCTAGGATAAATTGGTTTTATTTTATAACTTTTCATGAAATTGTGCGTTTCTTATTAAACCGGTAAAACATCGTATATGAACTTCCTCGCGCACATATACCTGTCAGGTAACCACGAGAAAATCCTTGTGGGCAACTTTATGGGTGATTATGTCAAAGGAAAAGACTACATGAATTATCCTGATGAGATCACAAAGGGAATTCTGTTGCACCGGAGAATTGACTTTTTCACCGATAACCATCCCATTGTTAAACGAAGTAAACGGAGAATCGAAGAACAATACCGTAAATATGCAGGTATCGTGATCGATATTTTTTACGATTACTTTCTTGCTACTAACTGGCTAGATTACAGTAGTATACCACTTCCTGAATTTACCAGTGAAGTTCATGGTCTTCTCAAAAAGTACTATGATATCTATCCGCAGGGAATGCGGAACTGGTTTCCAAATTTTATTCAGAACAACTGGCTGATTTCCTATTCCACGATTGAAGGCATTGAGAGTGTCCTGCACAGGATGTCGATCCGTACCTCGCTGCCAGATTTCACTGAATTCGCCATCGCGGTCCTGAGAAAGGAAGAAGAAAGTCTGAACAGGGAATTCAATGATTTCTTTTCAGATATACGCGAATATGTTGATGAGAAATTCGGCATCAAGACTGGTGTGCCTGTTTGAGAGACTGGTTGCCAATTGTGAGGGAATGGGGTGAACTTTTACTATGCAATTCTTTCTTCCATTTACCTGTTATATTCCATACGTGCTGCATCAAGACGCAGAAAAATAAATAGCAGGAGGGTAAATGCCCACAATGATGAACCTCCATAGCTGAAGAAAGGGAGCGGTATGCCAATGACGGGAAAGAGGCCGATAGTCATGGCGATATTAATGGCAAAATGGAAGAATATCACTGAAAAGACGCTATACCCCATTACCCTGGCAAACACACTCCGTTGTCGTTCTGCAAGCTGGATCAAACGGATCAAAAGTGTGACAAAGAGTCCGACAACGCCCAAGGAGCCAAGGAAACCCCATTCTTCACCAACGGTGCAGAAGATAAAGTCAGTGCTTTGCTCTGGAACAAAATGAAGCTTCGTCTGCGTCCCTTGCAGAAATCCTTTTCCCGAAAACCCACCTGATCCGATGGCAATTTTCGACTGATTTACATTATATCCGGCTCCCTTTGGATCTGATTGCACTCCCAGTAGAATATTGATCCTGTTCTGCTGATAATCGCTCAGCACGTGATGAAATGCATAGTCCACAGAAAAGGTATAGACAATACCGGCGAAAACGATGGCAAAAACATAGAAAGCTTTTTTGAGCCGGTGTCTGAAGATATAGATGAGGTAGAAAATGATGGCTGGTGCCAGGGCTGCCATCCCGGTTAGATAGAGATCCTGCTTTCTGCCCGAAAGAACTACCAGACCGTAGACGATGGCGAACGACAAGATGTAGACTATGGAGACCTTGGCAAAATTCCTGAAGCTGCGTGTCAGGAAACCCCAAACAATGAATCCGATGAAAATGATAATAAGGAGCAAAATAAAATTGCTCAGGATAAGGATCATGAAAAACAAAACTCCTAGGGAAATGAGGATAAGGAGTATCACTCCAGGAAAGCCCTGCCGGTAGACGGGAAGTATAAATGAAAAGAACACGAGTGCCGACCCGGTATCTGGCTGCATCAGAATCAGTACTGCAGGGGCGAAGATGATAATGGCTGCCTTGATAAAGGTTTTGAAATTGGTGACATTCACGTTAAACCCAGACATATACTTTGCCAGGGCAAGTGCCACGGCAGGTTTGGCGAATTCAGAAGGCTGGATCTGAAAACCTCCGATCACAAACCAGCTCCTGGCTCCATTGATTTCTCTTCCGGCAACCAGCACAGCGAGGAGCATTAAAATGACCAGGCCATAGAGAAGGTAAGCGAAGAAATCATAAAACTTATGATCGATGGTCATCACTGCTACAGCAATAATCACGGAAGCGCAAATCCAGAGGAATTGTTTGCCATAGCGCTGGTTCATGTCCAGTATACTGGGGTGCTGTTCGGAATATACCGCAGAAAAAATATTGAGCCATCCCAGTGTTACCATCACCAGGAACAGAATGACCGTAAACCAGTCAACATTTGCTATCATATTATCCCTTCTCACTGTGCCGCTGTCTCCTCCGTTTTCTGTTGTTTTTTCTGCATGCCTTTGAGTATGTAGCTTTCAAGCCATTTTCTCTTAACTTCCCCGTTCAGGTATTTTTCGATCATAAGGCTGGCAATGGGTGCTGCCCAGGTAGCGCCAAAACCTACGTTTTCAACATAAACGGCGATAGCGATCTGCGGGTTGTTCCTTGGAGCAAAGGCGATAAAAATTGAATGGTCTTCTCCGAAGGGGTTTTGGGCGGTGCCGGTTTTGCCGCAAATGACAATATCTTCGAGTTTGGCTATACGCGCAGTACTTCCCTGGCCGCCATTCACTGCGAGATCCATTCCGTCGATCGCGACCTCGAAATTCGAAGTGTCAATTTTCGTCTGATGCTTTTTTGTAAAAGCCGGATCAAGCGGTGCACCGGTATTAATTCTTTTCAGGACATGGGGCGTATAGTAGCTACCACGATTGGCGATTGTGGCAGACATATTGGCCATTTGAAGCGGTGTAATACCAAGCTCACCCTGTCCGATAGCCATGGAAATTATCGTAAGGAAACTCCAGTGACCTACACCATAGTATTTGTCATAATAGCTGGCACGCGGCACGAAGCCCCTGAGTTCGCCGGGGATATCAGAGCCCAGCCTGTCACCAAAGCCGAATGAAGTGACATCCCTGCGCCAGTTACTGAATGCCGAGTCGGTCCGGGCGAATTTGTTATCTTCCATAATACGGCGGAGGACATTACAGAAGTAAGCATTACATGATATCTGGAAGGCCTGCCTGAGATCGATCGGCGAAACATGATTGTGACAACCCACGTGTATACCTCTGTAATAATATCCTCTATCGCAGGAGAACTGGGTGGAAGGCACAATGACCTTTTCCTGCAAACCAACCAGACCATTAATGAGTTTGAATGTCGAGCCCGGGGGATAACTGGCTGCTACTGCACGGTTAAAAAGCGGATTGAGCGTATCGGAAGTCAGTGCCTGGAAATTATCACTTAATCCTCTCCCAACCAACAGGCCCGGATTGTATGACGGAGAGCTTACCAGGGCAAGGATCTCACCGGTTGAAGGTTCCAGAGCTACAATACTGCCGGTAAACTGTCCCATAAGCTTTTCCCCATATTCCTGAAGACCGGCATCCAGCGTTACGGTGATATCGGTCCCAAGTTTTGATGGCTCATCGTACCTTCCTGACTCCCATGAACCGGTGATCCTGTTGTGAACATCCACCATATAATTTTTCTTTCCCTTCTCACCCCTGAGAAGACCCTCATATGTTTTTTCCAGGCCGCTGATGCCGATATAATCGCCCATCTGGTAGTAGTTATCATCATCTATTGTTTTCCGGTCAACTTCCCCGACATACCCCAGCACATGTGCACCGATATTTCTTGAATAGCGCCGCAAGGTTCTCGTCTGAACGAAAAAACCAGGGTACTTAAATAATTTTTCCTGGAGCACGGAACTGATCTCTGCAGGAACCTGTTTCATGAAAATAGACGGAGCATACCTGTTGTAATTCAACGCTTTTTGCAGCCGTTGTTCCAGGCCTTCCTTGGTAATATCAAGGATTTGGCAGAAGTCGAGGGTATCAAAGGTCTCCAGCTGGGCAGGATTAACCATGAGGTCATAAGCAGCCTGGTTGGAAACGATCAGTTTTCCGTTCCGGTCATAGATAAGACCCCTGGCAGGGTACTGTATAACCTCCCGCCGAGAATTATTCTCTGCCGAGAGCTTATACGAAGAATCCATAACCTGCATATGGAAAAGCCTGGCAAGAATAACCAGTGCAGCCAGAATCAACAATGCCCCTATAATATATTTCCTCTCTGCGAACTGATTCATTATCTGCGATAGATAAAAAACTGGCTAATAAGAATTAATATGGTCGTTATTAATGAACTGATTATTGTGCGTAAAAGTATTTGGGGCAGGTCGCTGAAACGAAACATTTCGACCAGGAAAAGAAAGAGATGATGAGCAAAAACAAGGATAAGCGTATATTTAGCGAACCAGCTGATGCCATAGTAATAGACCCGCGGAAACGTTCCGGGTTCATAATCGTCCCGGGGTGAAATGTTCTTCAGTACAAAAGGCCTCAGGAAAGCCATAAAGACCGTGGCTGATGCATGCATTCCCGGGGTCGACATGAACATGTCGACCGTAAAACCCAGCACAAAGGCTGTTGAAAGTAAAAGCCAGCCGGGGACTTCAAAAGGCAAAAGGAGAATGAAAATCACGTAAAAATAAGGATTCAGATAACCATTTACCTCGATATTATTAAAAATGATGACCTGAAGGAGTATCACGACGAAAAACCGGATGATATTTCGACTATAAATTTTAATCATTTCCTTCGTTTCCCTCCAGTTCTTTTCGTTCCACCCTATTGAAATTACTAATCACGTTTACGTGATAGATGTTCCTGAAGTTCGCAGAAAGGTCGACCGTAATATCATAAAAGTTCCCTTCACCGGGTTTGACTTCCTTCACAATGCCAATGGGCAGGTTTGCGGGGAATATCGCGGAATACCCGCTTGTCACTACCGTATCTCCCTTCATAACCCTAACATGGCCCGGAATTTCCCTCAACCTGACCATAGAAGGATCACGACCGTCCCATTCGATAATACCGAAATAATTATTTCTGAAAATTCGCGCACTCAGTCTGAAGTTCCGGTTTAGCACCGAGATGGCTGTGGCGTAGTTATCCGAGACATCGGTAATGACACCCACTACGCCCTGTTCGGAGATGAGGCCCATGTCTTTTTTCAGACCTTGACGGGCACCCTTATCGATCATAATGAAATTATACTGCCGGTTGACGGAATTATTGATAACCCTTGCGGGGATGTAGAAGAAATTGCGCCCGGCCGAAGATTTATTGATAGTATCAAAACGGGTAGAATCGAGTGGTGTCAAATAGATTAATTCAACATTCTTGTCAAGCTGATTCCTCAGGCGGGCATTCTCCGCAACGAGGGCTTCATTCTCTGTCCTGAGGTGAAGGTACTCGCGAAATCCCTGCATATTAGCATAAACATTACCGGAGATATTTCTTGAAAGCCCCATAAAGCCGGAATGTTGAAAGCCATTGAACTGAATGACAAATACGAATGACAGCCCTTCAATGAGAAGGAACAGAATAACAAAGTAGTTTCTTACGATGAATCGTAGAAGATCTTTCATTCCTTGGCAATACCGCTTTTATCTCATTAAGAAGGAAAACCTGCCTACATTTTTCAGTGCGATTCCTGTTCCCCTGGCAACAGCCTGAAGCGGATCTTCAGCAACGTGGAAAGGAATATTAATTTTATCCGTGAACCGTTTATCAAGGCCTCTCAGAAGAGCTCCGCCACCTGCGAGATATATACCACTCTGAACGACGTCAGCGTAAAGCTCCGGGGGTGTTTGTTCAAGAACAGAAAGTATGGCCGTTTCAATCTTGGAAATGGACTTATCGAGACAATGTGCAATTTCCTGGTAAGAGATGGGAATTTCTATAGGCATGGCCGTCATCAGGTTGGGACCACGTACATTGAAATCGGCAGGAGGGTTGTCCAGTTCGGGAAGTGCTGATCCGACACTGATTTTTATCTCCTCAGCGGTCCGTTCCCCGATCTTAATATTATGCTGATGGCGCATATAAGTTTGAATATCAGCAGTAAAACCATCGCCGGCAACACGTAGTGACTGGTTGCAAACGATACCACCCAGGGCAATAACTGCAATCTCGGTGGTACCACCGCCGATATCGACAACCATGCTTCCTGTTGGTTCTTCCACATCGATACCAATACCGATGGCAGCAGCCATGGGTTCATAGATCATGTATACATCGCGTCCGCCGGCATGTTCGGAAGAGTCCCTGACAGCTCGTCGTTCCACCTCTGTACATCCGGAAGGGATGCACACCACCATTTTCAACGAAGGTGTGAACAAGCGGTTCCCTTTGTTTATCATTTTAATCATACCTCTGATCATCTGCTCTGCTGCATCAAAGTCAGCAATAACACCATCTCTCAGAGGACGGATTGTTTTGATATTTTCATGCGTCTTTCCATGCATCTGCCTTGCCTTCTCACCGATAGCGATGAGTTTCATCGTCCGTTGATCTATCGCAACAATAGAGGGCTCATTTACCACAACCTTATCATTATGAATGATAATGGTATTGGCTGTACCCAGGTCTATTGCCAGTTCCTGCTGAAATGAAAACAATCCCATATTAGATATTAGTGTTTAAAATGTCGTATTCCAGTAAATACCATACTTAGGCCATTTTGGTTACAAAAATCTATCGAATCTTTATCCCTTACTGATCCGCCCGGCTGAATAACAGCCTTCACACCCGCATTTGAAGCGATCTCAACAGAATCGGAAAAAGGGAAAAAAGCATCCGATGCCATTACGGAGCCGTTCAAATCAAAACCAAAACTTCCTGCTTTCTCAATAGCCTGCCGTAATGCATCAACCCTTGAGGTCTGACCAACACCACTAGCGAGCAATTGCTTGTTCTTTGCCAGAACAATGGCATTCGACTTGGTATGCTTCACCAATTTGTTTGCAAATAAAAGATCTTCAATCTGGCTGGCTGAAGGTTCTGTGTCCGTCATCACCTGTAAATCGGAAGGTAATTCAACATTTACGTCCCTGTCCTGCACCAGTACACCGTTCAGGACAGTTCGCGAGATCCTCGGCTGAAGGTCAGAAGATTTCTGCACCAGAATAATACGGTTTTTTTTCTGTTTAAGTATGGCGAGTGCACTTTCTTCGTATGAAGGAGCAATAACCACTTCGAAAAATATCTTATTCATCTCCTCAGCCGTGGCAGCATCTATTTTGCTGTTGGTTATAAGAATCCCACCATACGCTGAAACCGGATCACCGGCGAGCGCGTCCTTCCATGCGTCGAGCAAAATGGGGCGGGAAGCTAAACCACAGGCATTGTTGTGTTTCAGGACAGCACAGGTTTGGTCACTGAAGTCGGAGATCAGGCAAACGGCAGCATCGATATCGAGAAGGTTATTATAGGAGATTTCTTTGCCATGAAGCTGCACAAACATTTCTTCGAAATCACCGAAGAAGAAGCCGTCCTGGTGTGGATTTTCGCCATAGCGGAGTTTTTTCCCTGGTCCGGCGCTGAGTCTTAATTCCCTGTTATCATCCTCATCAAACCAATTGAAGATCATCGCATCGTAATGGGATGAAACAGCAAATGCCCTGGCAGCAAAATTTTTACGATCTTCAATATCCGTCTCACCTGATTTGTTATTTAGCAATGCCTCCAGGTCTACATATTGATTGCGGGAAGATATGATAAGTACATCTCTGTAATTTTTGGCTGCAGCCCTGATCAGCGAGATCCCGCCGATATCGATCTTCTCGATGACGGCCTGTTTCTCCGCTCCGGATTTGACAGTCTCTTCAAAAGGATATAGGTCAACAATAACCAGGTCAATTTCAGGTATTTCGTACTCGTCCAATTGACTCAGATCGGAATCGATATGTCTTCTTGAAAGTATACCACCAAAAACTTTGGGATGAAGTGTTTTCACCCGGCCGCCAAGAATGGAGGGGTATGTTGTCAGATCCTCAACAGAAGTTACCGGGATACCATGATCCTCGATAAAGGTTTTGGTCCCGCCGGTTGAAATTATCTTTACATCTAATTCATGAAGTTTTTTGACAACCCTGTCAAGATTTTCCTTATAGTATACAGAAATTAGGGCAGTTTTAATTTTTTTTAATTCACTCATCGAAAAACGATTATTTTTGAAGGATTAAAAATATTAATATCTGGCAATTTTATGGTATTTTAGGCAGGAAAATGCTACCTGTAAAATTATACAAAGGAAACAGTTTCAACTGAATTTAAGAAAGTTTTCAACAGTTATTTATTATTTATGCTGAAAGTACTAAATCTGGTAATCGAGAGCTTCATATTTGCAATGAAGTCCGTGTTTGTCAATAAACTGAGAACCTCATTGTCTCTGCTCGGCATTACGATCGGTATTTTCGCCATTATTTCAGTCTTCACGATCGTCGATTCCCTTGAGCTGAACATCCGGGAAAGCCTGTCTACCATGGGCAGCAACGTGATTTACATCGAGAAATGGCCATGGACCAGTGAGAATGGTCAGGATTACCCCTGGTGGAAGTACGTGAACAGACCTGTCCCAAATTTCCAGGAGTACGAGGAAATTCGTAACAGGCTCGTTAATGCAGAAGCCGTCAGTTTTTTGGTCCGTCCGCAATCGTCGATCCAGTACGGCGACAATCAGGTTGAAAATGCTACTGTAAACGGCGTCACGGAGGGATTTGAAGACATCAGGAACTTCGATGTTATGGAAGGCCGGTATTTTTCGTCATTTGAACTTAACGCAGGCAGGAACTACAGCGTTATCGGTTATAATGTCGCCGACAAGCTTTTCCCCAACACCGATCCTATTGGGAAAACTATTGTCGTTAAAAAAAATAAGCTCTTGGTTATCGGCATTCTTAAAAAAGAAGGAAAAAGTAATTTCGGCGATTCCATGGATGATGCCATCATCGTTCCGGTCAATTTTCTCCGGAATGTTTTGAATATCCGGGACGAATCGATGCAAGCTTCCATTGTTGTAAAAGCTGTTGCCGGCGTTGAACTGGAGGAACTAAGGGACGAGATCAGGATGACACTGCGCTCGATCCGCCGTCTTAAGCCTGCTTCGGAGGACAGTTTTGCCCTCAACCAGATCAGTATGATCAATAATCAGCTGGAGAAAGTTTTTGCCACGTTGAACATTGCAGGTTGGTTTATCGGGATCTTTTCGCTGCTTGTAGGCGGCTTTGGCATCGCCAACATCATGTTCGTTTCAGTCAAGGAACGCACAAATATTATAGGCATTGAAAAAGCCCTCGGAGCAAAACGCTATTTTGTTCTGCTTCAGTTTGTTTTTGAATCGATACTGCTTGCTGTGGCCGGGGGTATTATCGGACTCCTCTTAATTTTTGGTGGTGTTGCACTCATAAACAACGGAAGTGGTTTCATCTTATCGCTCACCATGGGGAATGTCCTTTTGGGACTAATTATCTCTTCCGTGATCGGTTTGGTCGCGGGGCTTGCACCTGCTTATTCGGCTGCGAGAATGGATCCTGTGACAGCGATCAATACAAGTTTCTAGAATATCCCGTACATCAACCTCCCCATCAGGAAATAGATCACAAGACCCATGATGTCGTTCATGGTTGTAATAAAAGGTCCGGTGGCCAGGGCGGGATCAAGCTTAACTTTATTCAGAAGCAGTGGAATCAGTGTGCCGAAAAGAGAGGCAAAGATAATCACAACAAACAGCGAGAGACTCACAGTTAAGGTCAGCGCCAGCGTATCGGCAGTAAAATAATTGTAAATAAAGATTAATGCCGACAGGACTGCGGCATTGGTAAGCGCAACCAGGAATTCCTTCCCAAGCTTCATAGCCGTTCGCTCGATGCCCGGAATTTTCGCGGCAATACTTTGTACAACAATGGCAGATGACTGGATGCCGACATTCCCGGCCATAGCGCCGATCAGGGGAATGAAAAAAGCCATCTGCGGATAAATCTTGATGTCGGATTCAAATCTTCCGATCACCAGGGCAACGAAAATTCCTCCCAGCAGGCCGATCAGCAGCCATGGCAGCCTTGCGCGGGTCAGTATCCATGGTGAATCTCCCGGTTCCACATCCTCGGATATCCCCGAAGCCATCTGATAGTCCCGTTCGGCCTCTTCCTGTATTACATCCACGATGTCATCGATGGTGATCCTTCCCATAAGCCTGCCAATGGAATCCACAACAGGTAAAACAACAAGATCGTATTTACTCATAAGAGATGCGACTTCCTCGGAGCCTGTATCGGTGCGTACAGAAATCACATCTGGTTTGTACAAGCTGCCTATTTTTTGTTGCGGTGTGGCAAGCAGAAGTTTTTTCAGCGAAAGGGTTCCCTGAAGGATGCCGTCATCATTGACCACATACACAAAGTAGACTTCATCCACATCCCCGGCCTGTTTCCTCATCTCCTTCAGAGCCGTCATGATATTCCAGTTCTCATTCACCCGTATCAGTTCCTTGGCCATCAGCCCGCCGGCCGTGTCCTCATCATAATTCAGAAGATCTACAATATCGCCGGCCTGCTCCACATCCCTGAGATACTGAAGTACCTCTTCCTTTTTCTCCTCAGAAAGGTCGGCCATAACGTCGGCTGCATCATCGGAGTCCATGTGATGAATAAACTGCTCGGCGATGACTTCTGACGGAAGTATCCGCAGGAATTTCTCCCTGTCATCCTCCTCAAGTTCAGCCAGCACATCCGATGCTTTCTCCCCTTCAAGAAGCAAGTAAAGGAACCGGGCTTCTTCGGTGCTGAGGCTGACGTAAATTTCGGCAATGTCGGCAGCATGCAATTCCCTCATCATACTTTGCGCTGTTGCTTCATCACGGGCTTCGATGACTTCCCGGAGCCTTTCAATATATTCTCTGGTCAGTTCAAAATTCATGTTTTACAGGTTAAGGTTGTTTCTGCAGATTTTCAATTTTGAGTGTCAGCGCAATAAACTCTTCAACTTCCAGCTGTTCCGGTCTTTTTTGCCAAACCGGATCCTCCTGACCCACCTTTGCCACCATAGACGACAGGGAATTCCTGAGCATTTTCCTTCGTTGATTAAAGGCCATTTTTACTACCTTCCTGTAGAGATCCTCATCACAATCCAGCGTCTGCCTCTGGTTTCTCTCAATCCTGATCACCGACGACATCACCTTCGGAGGAGGGAAGAATGAGCCGGGATTCACTGTGAAAAGATAAGAAATATTGTACCATGTCTGAAGAAAAACCGACAATATCCCGAATCGTTTTGTGCCCGGACCCGATACGAGTCGTTCTGCAACCTCCTTTTGTATCATACCTACAGCCTCAGGAACCCTGTCCCGGTTTTCCAGAATTCTGAAAAAGATCTGGCTCGAGATATTATAAGGGAAATTACCAATTATCGCCACATTGTTACCAAACTGTGAGAGGTCAGACTTCAGAAAATCCCCCGCTCTAAGGCGGTCTCCAAGGTCGGGAAAGGTGTGATGCAGGTATTCAATGGCTTCCTGATCGATCTCAACGGTATAGAATTTTATTCCTACGCGGTCTTTAAGTATCCTGGTTAGTATACCTTTTCCGGGTCCGACTTCAAGAACCGTGTCGGCTCTGTCAAGTTTCAGACTGTCTGTGATCCGGTTTGCAATGCCAGGATCCGTCAGGAAGTGTTGTCCCAGATTTTTTTTCGGTCTAACCATAATCTCCGTTTTGTCCGGTGATCTCCATCATACCTCAGCGGGAAAAATATGCAGTTTCCCTTCCCTTTCCCATACATGCAATTCGGGGCAGGCGCCTTGTGAAAAACTCCGGATCAATAATTTTGTGTGAATTTACTACTTTTGAACTCAGCAGTTGTCATATCTCAGGGGCTTTTATTTATACCGCAGCGTCATTTTGCTGATTATTATCCCGGAACATAACGCTTGTCCCGCTGTTTTAGAGTAATTCCAACTGGATTAATGCTATATCATGAAAGAAATTAAAAATCCATTTCTGGACAGGAAAGATTACTGTTGCTTCGGCTGTTCACCTGCTAATCACATTGGCCTGAGAATGAAATTCTATGAGGAAGAAGAATTTGTTGTCTCAGAATGGTTGCCCAGGTCTGAATTCGAGGGATATGCCAATGTTCTCCATGGTGGTATCCAGGCTACACTCATGGATGAGATTGCCAGCTGGACTATTTATGTAAAAGCCGGTACCGGCGGTGTAACTTCGAAAATAGAAACCAGGTATAAGCGTCCCGTGCTTACCGATCATGGCCCGGTTACTCTTAGGGCTAAGATCAAATCTACGGTTCGCCGAATGGTTACCGTTGAAGTGCAGCTCTTCGACAATGAAGGGAAACTATGTTCGGAAGGGGAAGTATCATATTTCACCTTCCCGGAAAAAGATGCAAGAGAAAAACTATTATACCCCGGCAGGGAGGCATTTTTGTAGAAAAACAGTACGATGGAATACAACTTCGACGAAATCATTGACAGGGAAAATACGGGATCAATAAAATTCGATCTCAGGAAGGACCTTTTTGGAACCACAGATGTGAGCCCGATGTGGGTAGCCGATATGGACTTTGCCACACCTGAATTCATCAGGGATGCGGTCATCAACAGGGCCATGCACCCGGTGTACGGCTATACGTTCAGAAGAGCCGCCTTTTTCGACAGCATACTATCCTGGATGAAGCGAAGACATAACCTTGATGTGATAAAAGAGTGGATCTCGTTCAGCCCAGGTGTGGTTCCCGCACTTAATATGGCCGTCCTGACCTATACCAATCCGGGTGACAGCATCATCCTTCAACCCCCTGTGTACTTCCCGTTCTTTACCGCTGTGCGGAATCACGGACGTGAAATTGTTCATAACGAACTTATACAACGCAAGGGCAGTTATTTCATCGATTTTGATGACCTTGAGAAAAAAGCCGGAGCTGCGAAGATGCTTATACTCTGCCATCCTCATAACCCTGTTGGCCGGTGCTGGTCTAAAAAAGAACTTGAATCCATCGTCGATATCTGCCGACGGAATAACGTACTCATCCTTTCCGACGAGATCCACTCCGATCTTATTCTTCCTGGAAACACGCATGTTCCCATCCTGAAATGCGAAGGTGCGGATGAGATTGCCATTTCCTGCTTTGCCCCAAGCAAGACTTTCAACCTTGCAGGACTCTCAACTTCCTACCTCATTACCCCGAATGCCGGTCTGAGGCATCGATACGAAAAGACACTTGACAACCTTCACATTGGCATGGGGAATATTTTCGGGATCGAGGCGCTCATCGCAGCATATAATGAAGGCGAAAGCTGGCTCACAGCACTCAACCAATACCTCAGCGAGAATCTTTCCTTCCTGGAAAAATTTATCCAGTCTGAGATTCCGGAAATCAAGGTAACTAAAACCGACGCAACCTACCTGATTTGGCTAGATTTTCGTGAACTGGGGATGAACGACAAGGAACTGAGAAAATTTGTGATTCAGAAAGCACATCTCGGAATGAATGATGGCCCTACGTTTGGACCAGGAGGGAGCGGATTCCAGCGGATGAACATCGCCCTTCCCCGGATTAAGCTGGCGGAAGGACTCCAAAACCTTGCCAGTGCTGTACAAGGATTTCGAAAATAACGGGCCCTTATAACCGGAAAACCGAACCATCATAACCTCCGCATTACCCACCCTTCAATCCCCAGACAAATACGATTTTCATCAGTGACCGGCACCTGACAGTTTTTCACGACTTCTCAAAGCCGCAATCCCTGATCCCATGGTGCCATTGCAGGTACCTTGAATAAAACATATCTTCATATATGCCATTTTGTCATTATTTAACAAATATTCTGTCATTTTGTCTTGTTTTTTAATTACACTATTGGTTGGTACATCATTTGCAAAAAATGCATTCAGAAAACAACTCAATGTTTAACTAAAATACAGGAGGACAAAGCCATGTTACCAACCATGAACAAAAGACTCAGATTACCAGGTTTGCTGGACGATTTTTTCGGGAGTGACTGGTTAAACGACAGGAGCAATTGGGACCGTTCAGAAAATGTCCCGGCAGTGAATATTGTTGAAAACAAAGATTCTTTCGAGATCGAACTGGCTGCTCCGGGAATTGAGAAAAAAGACTTTACAATTGATCTGCACAACAATGTGCTCACAATTTCCTGTGAAAAGAAGGAAAATAAGGAGAAGGACGGGAGTAATATTATGCGCAGGGAGTTCAGCTATTCCTCATTCAGCCGTTCCTTCACGCTTCCGGAATTGATAAACACCGAGAAGATCAGGGCTGATCATTCCAACGGAGTTTTGAAGGTCTATATTCCGAAGAGACCCGAAGCTGTTGAGAAGGGTCCCAGACAGATCTCCATCTCGTGATCGAGGAATTATTTTAAATATTTTTCCATGGCCGAAAGGAGCTGGGGGGACCAAATGGGCTTGATCAGGTAATCGTCAAAATTTGCTGACTCAGACTTCTCCTTGTCACTATCGAGACTATAAGCTGTTTGCGCAATGACCGGCAGGTCGTTGCGCATGCTTTTAATAATTCTTGTGGCTTCATAGCCATCCATTTCGGGCATAAGAATATCCATAAGAACAAGGTCAATGTTCTTATGTTTTTTCACATTTTCCGTTGCTTCCTTACCATTCCTGGCCCAGATCAGGTTTACACGAGAGGGACGGAGTAGCTCCTGAAGATAAATAAAATTGGATTCAACGTCTTCCGCAATCAGGACGGTTTTTTCACTCCATTCGCGTTCTCCGGAAGTGGCAGTTTTAGTCTTCAATTTGTCCGTTGATTTTTTCGATTGCACTTCCCGGAACGGAAGAGTGAAAAAGAACGTAGCGCCCTGTCCCGATTTTGATTCAGCTCTTATTTCTCCGTCGAGAAGTTCAACCAGGTTTTTCGTAATCGTAAGAAGAAGGGCGACGCTGTCAAACGGATGATTTTGATTATCGGAAAGTTTCCTGTAACGGCTGAATATGACTTCCAGTCGTTCCAATGAATAGCCCGCTCCGGTATCCTTGACGTGAAACTCTAGCTTTTTTTCTTCATCGATGCGGTACCCGATAACTACCATTCCCTCTTCGGTCTGTTTCAGGGCATTTTCTATGAGATTTGACATTATCTGACGGAAACGGTCCTTATCGGTGAGCACCGAAAACGACTCGTCCTTAATGCCCTTATTCAGTACCAGGGTTACATCTGCTCTTCCCATCTCCTTCTTCTGCTCCTCAAAATGCTTCAAAAGCTCTTCAAGGATGACATTGACCGGGGTTTCTTCCTTATTTATCATGAGTTGTCCGGATTCGATCTTTGAGATATCGACAAGATTATTCACGAGTTGCAGAAGATAATTACCACTGGCATGTATATGGTTCACATAGGTTTGCTTCGACTGTGCAGAGAGGTTTGGATCTTTAAGTAATTCTGAGAAGCCTACGATGGCATTAAGTGGTGTCCTGATCTGGTAGGACAGTCCTGAAATAAATGAACTGTCAGGTTTCGCAGATGCCAATAATGTGCTTTGATGCTTGAGAAATTCATGTTCAAGTGAAATATCATTGATCATTCCTGTAATAACAAAGGCGAAAATAAGTATGCCGGCAAATATAAGGAGCCGATTGTATAATTCACTTAAAGGTATGGCTGTTACAAGGACCTGAACGAAGGTATTTTCATCCGTAAAAAGAAGGTAATATATCAGTGCATCGAATACATACAATAGTATGGCTATCATTAACCCATATAACAGCACTTTACTTTTTAAATTCATGATTTCCCTTCAGTTGATAAACCCGACAAAGTTAGGAGTTTGGCTATGCAATTCCAATATCAGGAAATTTTACGCATTGAATTTACTTTAGTTTCGGGTATGTAGGAAAATAACTTTAACTAAGGTAAAAAATAACCCTAACCATTCCCGAACTTTCTCTTAAATTACAGAATCCAAACATACTATGGAAAGACTGTTTGATTTTCCCCGTCTTTTGGTATTTTTCCTTCAAGGAGTGGAGAGCTGATTAGCGGATGGTATAAACGCCATCGAGGCTTCGCATCACCTCATCCATTGTGAGCACCTCAGGGGAATCATAGAAGCTCCTGAATGCTTCTTCAGAATTCTTTCGCAGACTATGATATGCCCATGGCATGATCCATGTCCAACCTGGTTGTTCCTTAAGAGTATCCATGGAAGGCAGCTCTCCCACTTCACCCAGGGCAACCGGTCTGCCCTCGCCCAACCTTACCAATTCCTTATAATTTGAAGTTTTATAATCATTACGGTAAACGTCAGCAGCAAGGATATCTACGTATGCATTCCCCGGATAGAAGTCTGCATAAGCAAAAGCCTCATCACCTGGAATCGATCTCGGAGCGTTAGCATCCCATACCCAGATCAGGTTATTCAGTTTATGATGTTGTGTGAAGTAGTCAAACATCATGATCCATAACCGCTTAAAACCCATCTCTCCGGGGTGGTTGCACCACCAGAACCATACGCCGTTCATTTCATGATAAGGCCTCCAGAGGACGGGAATATCAGCGTCCCTGAGCTGTTTCAGGTAAGCAGCAATGTTATCGGCTTGTTTCTTCCAGGCATCATTGAGCTCGGTGCCATTGGTTACCAGCTCATTCCACACCGAATCGTTTGGCCGGTCCTCCATAGCCCATATACTTTCACCCGCACAGCAGTCTCCGTCGGAAGGATAACATCCATGCCACATCAAGGTAATAATATGACCCTTACGATACATGGCTTTAGCTTCATCAATCATCCTCTGCCTGGCATCATCGACGGTAATTCCTGTGTAGTACACACTGTCAGAAGGATCCGAAAGATTTAACGGGCCGCAATGCTGAAATCTCCCTGGATGATCACCCTCATAACAGAAACTAAAGTCAGAACCCCAAACTACGGGGGACTTGCCGGTCATTTTCTCCATGATCGCCATGTACTTTGAATCGGTACTGATATAATTGTGCTGACCCGCGAGAGTATACTTCCCTGAAATATCGTACAGGAAATCAAGCAGCCGGGTAGCACTCTTACTAGCATCCGGATTCGCCGGCCTTAGATGGCCGTTGTTCGAGCAGGATGTTGCCATGAACATCAGTAACATCATTGAAATGAATGGTAACATAGGTCTTTTCATACTGGCTTTTTTTTCAAATATAGGCAACATAATATATTTAACACAGCCGGGCACGAATGAAAAAGTAGGACAGGAAGGTAAAAAAATGAACTGTTTATAAATCTGATGTGTTTTAGATGGCATAGAACTGTTATCAATCGAACAGAAAGAGTATACATTTGGCATGGTTTGGGTTCCGGAGTCTGACAATCAGAGGGAGACACGCGATCAGAATCAGGAAAAACAACCATTCACAGCGAAGACCCCAAATCTTCACACCATGCTGCGAAATGAATACTTTTAGTCCATCGATGCACAAAATACAGGAATTATCATTCGTGGGCCTAATATACACGCATTCATATTTTTTTATATATTTATAGCCTCCTGAAATGACGTATTACGCTTTTTAACGCTATCCCCGGCATGAAAAAAGATCTCGACAAATCCAAGGATGAGTTATTACAGGAACTTCAGAAACTCAGGGAAGAGGAAAAATCGCTCAAAGAGGATCAACGTCGCTTCGGAACACTTACCGGAAACCTGAACGGCGTTGTATATCGTTGCCGGTTTGATGCGGATTATACGATGGAATTCGTAAGCGCAGGAGTCAGGGAACTGACCGGCTACAAACCTGAGGATCTCACCAAAGGTCATAAAATCACATGGAACAAATTGATCTGTGAGGAAGACAGGGAAAATGTGCGGATAGCCATCGAAAAATCACTCGATAAAAAAGAACGCTTTACCATTAAATATCGAATCCTGGATGCATCTGGAAAGATCAAATGGGTATGGGAACAGGGATGTGGAATTTATAATGAAGGTAATGAACTTGTAGCCCTGGAGGGCTTTATCACAGACATATCGGATTTGCATCGTTCAGAAAAGGCATTGAGAATCAGCGAGCAAAAATTCCGTGATCTGTATGAAAATGCACCGGTTGCAGATTTTTCACTCTCACCCGACGGCATAATCCTACAGTGTAATAACAAGACTTGCTCACTCCTTGGTTATGCAGCTGGTAGTCTTACCGGAATGAAATTTACCGACCTATATATAGATGAATCACGGAGTAAAAATAAAGAAGGGCTCTCACCTGACGATGTGAATACCGATACAATTGTTCAGGATGGCGAGGTAAGGCTTAGAAAAGCTGACGGGAGCATGGTACGTGTTAGCCTTACAGTGAGTTGGGAGAAAAACAGCCAGGGCGAGATTATGTCAGGAAGGGTGCTGGCACTTGATATGGAGGTAGTCAGGAGAACAGAGGACGACCTGCAAATGGCACTCAACAGACTCTCTCTCGCGACGAAATCGGCTGGAATTGGAGTCTGGGACCAGGATCTTAGAACCGGTGAGGTGATCTGGAATGAAAAAATGTACGAGATGTATGGTGTGGATCCGTCTGAGTTTTCCAGTTCAAATCCCCTTTGGAAAGAGGTCATTCATCCCGAAGATGCAGGCGAAACGATTAAGGCATATGAATATGCTGTGAAGAACCATGAACCCATCCACACTCGTTTCCGCATTATACGACCTGACGGAACCGTGCGCTCGATCACCGTACACGCAATTGTCATAACCGGCCACAATGGTGAGCCACAGCGAATCACGGGAATAAATATTGATGAAACTGACCGTATCACAAACGATGAGCACATTCTGCAACTTAACCGGCTGTACACGATTCTGAGTAACATCAACCAGTCAATCATCAGGTTGAGGAAGCTCCCCGATCTATTCCGTGAAGCATGTACCATCGCTGTAAATGACGGTCATTTCGATATGGCATGGATCGGTATGTTTTCAGAGGCCCATGAAAATCTCGAAATAATGTCATGGGCAGGAGGAGATGAAACCTACATTAAAGAAATCAGAGAAAGGATTGACAGCAACGCATACCTGAATGGTCCGGGATTTAAAGCGATTTCAACTGGAAAACCGGTAGTTATCAGGAATCTTTCCACACAAACGGAATTTGATGACCTTCATGGTTTCTTCAAGAAAGCTCCATTTAATTCCGCAGCGTTTTTCCCCCTGATCATTGACAATCAGGTGAGAGGTCTTTACAGTTTGTACGCCGACGCAGAGGGCTTATTTGGTAAGGAGGAGATCAGGCTTTTGGAAGAATTGGCAGGTGATATCGCCTATGCCATAGAATTCGCCGATAAGGAAGAAGAACGAGCCGTTTATGAAATCAAGTTGCAGGAAGCTACCAATGCCCTTGAGGCCATCATTGAAGCATCACCGTTGGCGATCATTCATCTGAGTCCGGAGGGAAAAGTACGGTTGTGGAATAATGCTGCAGAGAAAATATTTGGATGGACGTATGAAGAGGTCGTTGGGTCGTTTCTTCCTATTGTCCAGAATGAAAAGCGCCAGGAATTTAAAATTATTCGTGAGAAGGTATTGTCGGGATATATGTACACATCCAAAGAACTTATAAGGCAGAGGAAGGATGGCAGCAAGATTTTCATTAGCCTGTCAACCGCTGCCATTTTTGACCAGGATGGCAAGGTAAACGGCATCATCGAAGTGATCGAGGAGATTTCTTTGAGGAAAATTACTGAAACGAAACTCAGGGAAAGTGAATCCAGATATCGATATCTCTTCCAGAGCAATCCGCACCCGATGCTGGTCTATGATACCACAAATCTTATGATTCTCGAAGTGAACGATGCAGCCGTTATCAAATACGGATACAGCCGGAAAGAATTCCAAAACATGACGGTTTCTGATATACGTCCCAGGGAAGAAGTCGATAAGTTTTTGGATCATATTTCAGGTGAGAGAGCAGCTATCAGACATTCCGGAACGTGGAGACATAAGCTGAAGGACGGGAGTACGATTGATGTCGATATTACATCACATACACTTGAATATGAGGGACATAATGCTGTGCTTGTACTCGCACAGGATGTGACGGAGCGAAAGAAATGGGAGGAGGAACTTATCCGGGCCAAAGAAGAGGCCGAACAATCAAACAGACTTAAAGATGCCTTCGTGGCAAATATTTCACACGAGATTCGTACACCACTGAATTCCATCCTTGGATTCTCGCAACTCATCCATGAATATATATCTGAGCAAATCGACCCTGAGCTCGAAAAATATTTTGAAAATGTAAGCAAATCCAGTCACAGGCTGATGAGAACCGTTGACATGATCCTGAATTTTTCAAGGCTGCAGGTCGGGGCTTTCAATATCAATCCACAACCCTTGAACATACCGGCCCTGCTAGAGCAGATCGTCAGCGAAAATCAGCCTGTCGCTCAGAATAAAGATCTGGAACTTTCATTCCGGAATGATATTGGTGATGCCTTTATCATGGCCGATGAATACTGCATTATCCAGGCTGTGTCGAATCTGGTTGACAATGCTGTTAAATATACCGATAAAGGTTTTGTTAAACTGAAACTTTATATTGACACCAGGAATTTTCTTGCCCTTGATGTTGCTGATTCCGGCATCGGGATATCAGAACAATTTTTTAGTGAACTTTTCAAGCCCTACTCACAGGAAGATGTGGGTTATACACGGAGTTACGAAGGGATCGGACTGGGACTCTCGATGGTAAAACATTATCTTGAGCTGAATGGTGCCGGGATTTCATTCCAAAGTAAGCGTAAGAAAGGAACGCTGTTCACGATCAGTTTTAATCAGTATTCTTCCAACCAACGAATGATGTCCGATCCTGCATTTGAACTTCTGGTCAACGCAGACCCGGAACAGAGTAAAGAAAAAAATCAACGGGTAAACGTGCTTGTTGTTGAAGATGATCCCTTCAGCCAGCAGTATATGGAAACGATTCTTGAAGACAGATTTACCATCTTTTTGGCTGAGGGTGCAGGTGAGGCCCTCGAAGTATTGTCACAGAATGAGATATCCCTTATCATTATGGATATCTCTCTAAAAGGTGAGATGGATGGACTGACCCTGACAATGAAACTAAAAAAGGACCGTGAATACGGCTCCATCCCTATCATCGTACTAACTGCCCATGCTTTTGCTGAAGATCGCAACCGGTCATTTGAAGCTGGTAGCGACGCTTATTTTTCCAAACCTTTCAGTCCCGGGGACCTCATCAAAAAAATGGATGAATTGATTGTAATACCAGATTGACAGGTCAGGCTGCATTACCTACTATTTTTTTATTAGATTTGCCGCAAATATCTCAAAATAACTTTTTCAATGGATTGCAGGCCTGAATGCGGCGCATGCTGTATCGCCATATCGATCTCATCACCCATTCCCGGAATGCCTTCGGGCAAACCAGCCGGTGTGCCCTGCATCCATCTCCAGCCGGATAACAAATGCGCACTGTTCAATGACCCATCAAGACCGGAAGTGTGCGGGAGATTTATGGCTGAAGAGATCATCTGTGGAAACAGCCGCCAGGAAGCGCTGCATATCATCGCCAGGCTTGAACGGGAATGCCGGTGACGCTTCACTGCGGCAGAAAAATAACTCACAATTTCAGTTTATCGTGCCTACATGGGAACTTCATGCTAAATTGAAATAAATCACAGAGAAAAACTGCAAAACCATTAACATATATCTGATTTATTCTTAAAGATTATTAATTTCGCAGGCTGATTTTTAAAGCCATCTCAATTATTGAATACAATGACAGATTTTTTTAATGCTCTGGAGGGAAAAGGGATAACGTTACCGGTACATATTGTCAACCTTCTTGAGACATGTCACAGTTACCGCGTGTTTAATTCTTCGTTGGAACTGGCGGAGGCTTCCACAGCCGGTAAGGCAAGTTTTGACGTTGTATATGACATTGAAGGTAAGGGGGCTTATACCGAAGCCGTTATCCACAGGGTTAAAAACGGTATTTCTGCCAATTATACTGAAGCATACATGCGCCGCCGGGATCCCGACACCATGGTGATTGCCGATACGCTGCCTTCCGACAAACCCCGATTCAAGGATCGTTTCGGGTATGATTTCGGAAACCTTCGGAAGGAAACCTTTGACTGGCTTGTAAAACAAGATCTTGGTATATTTTTTTATTTTGCCGGCCAGCGTGGCATAGGCAGCTCAGGAATGGCCATCGCTCCGGCCAATGCAGCCTTCTTTTCCATGGGACTTTCCATGCTTCAGAAAATCGTACCTGTTGAAGAACTTCCTGAAAACGACCGGATCGATTCCGTCATTTATGTTGCACCTCCGTTCCGACATACACATTTCAACGGAAAACAGATCGTGGTCCACAACCGGCTGCCACATCTCCATGAGATGTATGCCTACAACCTATATCCGGGACCAAGTGCAAAAAAAGGCCTTTACGGTGTATTGCTCACCAGGGGTGAAGAAGAAAACTGGGTAACCGCACATTGTTCTACGGTCCAGGCTATCAGCCCCTACGATAACATTACCACCTATATGCATGAAGGTGCAAGCGGTGGCGGGAAGAGCGAAATGCTTCAGCACATTGTGCGGGAGCCTGAAGGCCAGGTGCTGCTCGGCGAAAATCTTTTAAACGGTGAGCGGCGTTTGATCTCCATCCCGACGTTTTGCAAGTTCAACCCAGTTACCGATGACATGGCGCTGTGCCATCCTTCGATCCAGAGAAACAATGGCAAACTCTCTGTGCTGGATGCTGAAAATGCATGGTTCATACGGGTCGACGGCATCAAAAATTATGGGGACGATCCATTTCTTGAGAAGATAACAATCAATGCGGAAAGACCGCTGCTTTTCCTGAACCTGGATACCATGCCGGAATGTACAGCACTCGTATGGGATCATATTGAAGATGCTCCCGGTAAACGATGCCCGAACCCACGTGTGGTCCTTCCGAGGGAGATTGTTCCTGGTGTTGTAAGTGATCCGGTTTCGGTCGATGTCCGTAGTTTCGGTGTCCGCACGCCGCCATTCTTTCCCGATAAACCGTCCTATGCCATTGTCGGACTGTTTCATATCCTGCCTCCGGCACTGGCATGGCTGTGGCGGCTCGTTTCTCCCCGAGGCTATGCCAACCCGAGCATCATCGGAACGGATGCCCTCGAGAGCGAAGGCGTCGGTTCATACTGGCCTTTTGCCACCGGGAAACAGGTAAAGCACGCCAACCTGCTTCTCGATCAGATCATACAAACGCCGCGGGTGCGGTATACCCTCACCCCAAACCAGCATATTGGTGTATGGAAAGTAGGCTTCAAACCCCAGCTTATGATGAGAGAATACCTTACGAGACGCGGAAATGCCAAATTGCGTTCCGACCAGTACCAGGCAGCGCGTTGCAGCTTACTGGGATTTGAACTCAACTACGTCACGATCGAAGGCGCCAAGATTCCCTCCCGTTTCCTGAAAGTATACCGGCAGCCCGAGATCGGAGAGGAAGGATACGATGCGGGTGCTGCCATCCTGAGTGAATTTTTCAAAAAAGAGCTGCCACAGTATCTCAAGCCGGAATTATCGGAAACCGGACATAAAATAATAGAAGCCTGTCTCAATGACGCCAATATCTCAGATTACCTGGGTATTTTGCCAATGGATTATCAGTATTCGTTCTTTACACCGGAGGATCCTCAGAGGAAGAAGTGAGGAGGTGATGAAGTGATGCCTGAAACCTAAAGCCTGAAACATCTCCAGGTCTCCAAACCCGTGTACGCCACAGCTCCGCGGTAGGGAATCGGGATTGTTCCAACCAGTGGTGTTGCCGTGCCAATTATTATGGACTGCCTTTGGGGGTGAAGAATACATTTCTGCTACCGTGCACGGGATATTTGTTCTTATCAAACAGGAAGTTGCGGCAGAGGGATCCCTTAGGCAAGCTCAGGTAACGCCTTCAGCAGGCTCAGGGAACGCTTTCGGCAAGGTCAGAGACCGGATGCATTTTTCTCCATTGAAAGATCATTTCGAGGTTGGTTATAGATTGTGCCTTTACAATATTGTTCTTATATACGTATATGTAGGGGATCCCACCCCCCGCCCACCACCCTTAATCCGCAGAAAGAACAAATCTCAGCTACCCTCCACCATGTTATTAAGCAGAGCGCAGAAACAAATGTTCAAGTCAATCTGGGTTCCCCCGTGCCCCCCAATTAAACCTTAATGTGAAATATGACTGAATATCAGCCAGGATAAATGTGTTTTTTTCGAACATCCCCAATTCCCCAATTCACCAAATCACCAAATCACCAAATCACTAAATAAAAAGTGATGGGGTTGTGAAGTGATGGAAGGCCAATTCATTTGCATTGTTCATTTCGAACATCCCCAATTCACCAAATCACCAAATCACCAAATCACTAAATAAAAAGTGATGGGGTTGTGGAGTGATGAAAGGCCAATTAATTTGCATTGTTCATTTCGAACATCCCCAATTCACCAATTCACCAATTCACCAAATCACTAAATAAAAAGTGATGGGGTTGTGGAGTGATGAAAGGCCAATTCATTTGCATTGTTCATTTCGAACATCCCCAATTCACCAATTCACCAAATCACCAAATCACTAAATAAAAAGTGATGGGGTTGTGAAGTGATGGAAGGCCAATTAATTTGCATTGTTCATTTCGAACATCCCCAATTCACCAATTCACCAAATCACCAAATCACTAAATCACTAAATCACTAAATAAGTAGTGATGAGTTGATCCCGAACCTCCGGGTAGTTGCACACAAGTAGCCCTGGATTTACCTATGGACGGTAAAACAATTAAATAAAATATAGACGAATCATTTTGAATTTATTACCCTATAATGATCTATTCGGGACATCACGATAAATTACCTTTGTTGAACCACATAAGGCACATAAGGTCACATAAGTAGCCGCGGAATAACCCATGGATGGACAACCAAACACAACAAATCATTTGCCCGCTTCCCCTACAGATGATTCAACACAGCCTCTCCCCTTCCGATCCGGTCGGCCAGGCTTTGAATAGACTCTGAGCTGACAAGGTCGAAATATCCATCACGGATCGGGGCGTATTTAAAATGCATAGGACATGGGTTGGCATCACTGCAATTCTTTAGCCCGAACCCGCACTTGCTGAAAAACTGGTCCCCTTCCATGATCTTTATCACATCCAGAACGGATATCTCTCCGGCATCCTTCTTGAGAAAGAACCCGCCACCACGTCCCCTCACAGAGCCCAGTATCCGGTTGCGCCCAAGCCCCTGCAAAACTTTTGCGGTGTATTGTTCCGGCGCTTCGATCTCGCGGGCAATGGTTCGATAGCCCGGACGGATATTTTCCCGGTTCTGCATTTCAACAAATACCAGTGACCTGATGGCATATTCCGTTCCTTTAGAAATCATATTTTTATATCAAATATAACTATAATTTAAGCAATCTATGTTCCATCTCCCTGGCTTCCGGAAAGAGGATATTGTTTTCGAGATGTATATGAACGTGCAGATCCTCCTCAAAATTTTCCAGCATATGATATGTCACACGGAAGGTATTGCATGCGTCATCGGGGAGTGTATATGACCCGGAAATATCGTTGATTTGTCGGAACCGCTCTCCCTCGCTTTCATGTTCTGTAACCATCATCTGAATAGGATTTACAATGGTTCCAAAGGACGGTGATTTTAACTTAGTATTGTGTCTCCCGCAAAAAGACATGTGTTTAATGTAAGGAAAAAGGATCATCTCCTCCTTTTGCATATGTTGTATCAGATTTGAAGCGGCTATCCAGAAAAGGTCTTTAATTTTGAATAATTCCGGATGAACGTTCCCGTGAACATTGCACAATTTATCAAGCCCTGCTGTAAGAACAGGGATCTTATCCCTGACATAACTGTGATGCTGTTTCACAATGTATTCGCACAATTCATCAGGTGGCATCGTTTGGACCTGTGCTGTTTTATGATCCCTGACTGTCATGACCTGATTGATCTTCCACAGTACCTTGTCCACATCGGCTCCGGCTTCCATACATGCAGACGATAGTGTTCTGTTGCCACCGCAACAGTAATCGATTTTCATCCTGGTAAGTATCGAAGCTGCATTGAAATTTTCGCGCACAATATCACCCACCCGGGTTTGGGATGTAATATTCATAGTCTGAAATATTAGTTTTTTTCAAATGTAAACAATTATATGTGGATATGCACATCCACATATACTTTATTTTTATATATTTGAAGCACTAAACTAAACGATCCGATATGAACACAAAACGACTATGGACAGGTTTTATCCTTGTCATGCTCATTTCTTTCAGCATTCTCGGGTATTTTGGAACTGAAATTTACCGTAAGGCACCTCCGGTGCCGGAAAAAGTTGTCACGCCCGATGGGACGATCCTTATGACAGCAGCCGAAATTAAGGACGGACAGAATATCTGGCAGTCCATCGGCGGTCAAGAACTTGGAACGGTTTGGGGACATGGAGCTTACAAAGCACCAGACTGGACCGCTGACCGCCTTCACCGGGAAGCCATATATATTCTCGACAGGTGGGCCAACGAGGATTTCTCAACAGTTTACAGCAACCTGAATAATGAACAGAAGGCTTCCCTGCAGGCGAGATTGCAGGATATGGTAAGAACGAACACGTATAACAGCAGCACCGGCGTGCTGACCATTACAGCGTTGAGAGCCGACGCCGTGCGAGCAGTCGATAGACATTACAGCGGACTCTTCACTAACGATCCGGAACTTTCAGACCTCCGTGACAACTACAGTATCCCTGAAAACACCATTAAGGATGAAAGCAGGATGAAGAAGATGAACGACTTCTTTTTTTGGGCAACTTGGGCTACATCGACCAACAGACCCGGTAAAGAAATCACATATACGAATAACTGGCCTCCGGAAAAACTGATTGGCAATACTCCGCCCGCTTCCCTCATCCTCTGGACCGGATTTTCTGTCATCATTTTGCTGGCCGGCATCGGTTTACTTGGCTGGTACTATGCCTCAAACAAAAATGAAGAGTCAAAACATCCTCTTCCGGAAGTCAATCCACTGGCAGGATCGAATATCACACCGTCAATGAAGGCAACACTTAAATATTTCTGGATCGTATCCTTGCTGATACTGGTCCAGATCCTGATGGGTGTAATTACGGCTCACTATGGCGTGGAAGGCCTGAGTTTCTATGGTTTACCACTTGCCAACGTTCTGCCTTACGCCGTAACCAGGACCTACCACATTCAACTGGCTATCTTTTGGATCGCAACATCCTGGCTGGCTACCGGATTGTTTTTTGCACCGGCGATCTCCGGCCATGAACCAAAGTATCAGAAGCTTGGCGTCAATTTCCTGTTTATTGCCCTGCTGGTCATCGTTGTGGGTTCTCTTGCCGGGCAATGGTTCGGTATTATGCAAAAGCTGGGGCTGGTGCAGAATTTCTGGTTCGGCCATCAGGGTTATGAATACGTTGATCTGGGCAGATTCTGGCAGATCTTCCTATTCGTAGGTTTGTTCATCTGGCTGTTTTTAATGGGTCGGGCACTTTTGCCTGCACTCAGGCAACGGGGCGAGAACCGGCACCTGTTGATCATGTTCCTGATATCTTCTATTGCCATTGCCGCTTTTTACGGGGCCGGACTGATGTGGGGCAGGCAGACAAACCTCGCGATGGCCGAGTATTGGAGGTGGTGGGTAGTGCATCTTTGGGTGGAGGGCTTCTTTGAAGTTTTCGCCACTGTGGTCATCGCCTTTCTGTTTGTAAGAATGCAGTTGTTGCAGCCAAAGATCGCCACTGCTACAGTCCTGTTTTCGACCATTATCTTTCTTTCAGGAGGTATTATCGGGACTTTCCACCATTTGTATTTTGCAGGAACGCCAACGGCCATTCTGGCGCTGGGAGCAACCTTCAGCGCTCTGGAAGTCGTTCCTCTGGTGCTTATCGGCTTTGAAGCATATCATAATCTGCGTCTCAGCCAGGCCAGACCATGGATTAAAGTATACCGCTGGCCCATTAACTTCTTCATTGCCGTTGCATTCTGGAATTTCCTGGGTGCCGGCATCTTCGGCTTCCTTATAAATCCACCTATTGCCTTGTACTATATGCAGGGTCTGAACACAACACCAGTTCACGGGCATACCGCTCTTTTTGGAGTTTACGGTATGCTGGGTATCGGCCTAATGCTTTTCGTCCTGCGCGACATGGACCTTGATCCGATATGGAAGAACAAACCATTGAAATTTGCATTCTGGGCGATCAATATTGGTTTGTTGTTGATGGTACTGATCAGTGTTCTGCCAGTAGGATTGGCACAGACCTGGGCAAGTGTCAAATACGGGCTGTGGTATGCACGTTCGGCAGAATTCCTTAATACACCGGCTTTACAAACCATCCGCTGGCTCAGAGTCATCGGTGACACCATTTTTGCGGTGGGTGCTGTGGTGCTGGTGTGGTTTGTGTTCGGACTGAAAGCCGGCTGGTCGCTGACGGAGAAGAAGAAGTGATGGAGTTATGGGGTGATGGAGTGATGAGGAGATAGGTAGGATGGTTGAACGAGGGTGCGCGGTGAGAAGGTGAGAAGTGCATGTTCTTTAGAACTCAACAAATCGCGTCGCCAAAGTTTGCACCACCGCTAACCTCGTGCCGCCTTAGCTTTACCGGTGGCGCAAGCTAAGGTGGCACGGGGTCAACAAAGGAAGATCAACAACTAAACAACTCAACAACTAAACAACTAAACAACTCAACAACTAAACAACTCAATTAATACCAGTTGATTGGTCATCATTGCCTGTTAAGATGGAGTTCCATCGGCCGTACTTCCCCCGGGGCAGGTACTGCTCTGAAGTTCTCTATGACGAGGTCTTTCGTATAGTTTGTGATCAGTCCGTAAACCGGAAGGTGAGTGCCGTACATACCACGTCCCGGATAGCCACCGGCATTCCAGTTTGGAGGGGTTTCCATATCCGCTCCTGTTCCGGGCGTACCATACCGAATGCTGACATCACGGAGGGTCACGCCTGTCACGGGGTGACCTTCAAAACCGGCGATGATGACCGGGTAGGGTCCGACATCTCTCGCTACAATGCCGGAGATGGTGACGTCTTGCAGGATAAACTGGTTTTTAACCTTCGCGGATTCATTTCCTGGTTTAACACCCTGCATCTGGTCTCCATCTCCACTATAGCCCTGATGTGAAACATTCCCGGACAAACGGTTCCCAAGGCGGATATGCAGCGGGTTCTCAACACCTTCCATCGTGATGTTCGAGATCACAATATTTCTTAGCGGACCACCGTCGGTTGTAAGTATGTCAATGCCTGTTAGGCCTCCCCAGGCTTTCAGCGGATGCATCATCACTTTTGACTTTGACCGGCGGATGACGACATTTGAAATGGAAATGTTCTCAAATCCTCCGACGGAGCCGGTTCCCGTTTTTATCGCCGAAGCATGCGTGGCAATAACACAATTTGTAATGACAATATTTTTTGCCGGATTTTCACCTTCCGACTTAATGCAGATCGCGTCATCACTCGAGTCGATAAAACAATCGCTGACCATCACATCATCGGATGAATCAATATCAAGGCCGTCGTTGTTCAGATTAGCATGATTGTAAATGTCAAGTCCTGAAAGCTTAACATGGTGACAGTTCAGGTACCTCTGCATCCAGAAGGCGGAGGATCTGAGATGAAGGTCTTTTACCGTAAGGTTAGTACAATTGATGAAAAAAAGTCCGTACGGTCTCTCCGGACTGTTGTCCGTTTCATTCCGAAAACAGGGTGCCGATCCGGAGCCGTCGATGGTACCCCCACCACAGAGGACGATGTCCGACTGCGAATCGGCACGGATGAACGCTTTCCACGGAACGACATCCATACGGCTGATAATTCTCGATTGGATCAGGGGGAAGGCTTCCGGATCGTTCGACCGCCTTCAGGGTAGCGCCCGTTTGGATCTCAAGTGTAACGCTACTTTTCAACTGAATTGCACCAGAAAGGTAAACGCCTTCGGAAAGCAGGACACGTCCGCCACCATGCCGGGAACATTCATCGATGGCTTTCTGAATGGCGCTGGTTCCGGGTGTTTTACCGTCAGCTACAGCACCAAATTCCTCAACCTTAAAAGTTTGCCCGTCACAAAGAAATGGCAGGCATGCCAGGATTAGTAACGCTACCGTTTTCATCATTTCAATATGTTAATTTCTGCTGTATTGAGAATACTTATATCCTAAGAGAGCGGAACCAATTTCATGGGTCCTCACGGGATTCATGGGAGTTGCCAAAATACGGCTTTCCGGTGAATCCCGCAAAAACATGCGAAAACCGTTTCAAAATCAGAAAGTTTAAGAACCTGTATGACAAAAGGATGCAGAAATTAAATTCACTACCAACCATTTCATTCCGCCATCAGGTAAACGGCGATCAATGCGACGACAATCCCGGTAATAATGATGGGATTAGGGATCACAGAATAGATCAGTAAAGATAAGACTACCGTAATGATCGGAGCAACAGCATTGGTGAGCGGGGCGACAATGATCACTTTACCGTAACGGATAGCATAAACCAGGGTCAGTGCTCCAACCGAATTCAGAACCGACACAAGAGCAGCCAGGTACGGCCCGCGGAAACCCCAGTTAATTGTCGAAGTCATGTCCGTCATGGAATATGCAAGGGGTATAAGAATAAGGCCGGATATCGTCATGTAAAAAAAGATATTCTCCGCTCTCATATGATCATTCGCTTTTTTCATGAAGAAAGCCTGAATCCCCCAGGCAAGGAAAACAAGAATGGCAAAAATAAACCAAAGGTAACCACTAATGGCGTTGCTGTCCGGCTTTTGGAATGACATCAGCACAATGGCAACCAGGGCGAGAATAATCCCTACCCAATGCTTTTTTGTGGTTGTTTCTTTCAGGAAAAAAACAGACAGCAAAACCGTTACAGCCGGGGATAGCGAAATGATCGGGAACACCAGGTATGCCGGACCGTTTGCCAGCGCCTGGAATAATACAATTTGTCCGCCCGCACCGGTAAGCCCGATAGTCATACCGTAAAATATCGATTTCCGGTCAAATTCCAGCTTCCATTTGATCACGGCTAATGCTGCAATGGAGCAGGGAATCATGGTCAGCGACCAGATAATATAAACCAATGTCGGGGGAAATCCGGCCCTGCCGGGCATTTCTATCAATGCTCCCCAAATCCCCCAAAATAAAGTTGTAGTCAGGGCGTATATTAACCAGGGACGTTTGCTACTCATCAGATTAAATTTTAATTTGTCCGTGTACTTTCGATTTCGTTGATTCTGGTTATCATCGTTAACCGGGATTCAGTGCGGCATCAAAAAAGGCGAGCACATTTTCAACCGGCGTATCAGGCTGGATGTTGTGGGCCGGAGCGACGATATACCCTCCGCCAATGCCTAAAATGTCAATTCTGCGCCTTACCTCCTCCCTGATCGATTGCGAATCTCCGTAAGGAAGGAGATTCTGCACGTCAATACCGCCAAAGAAGGTCAGATCTTTTCCATAGGTGTTCTTTAAAAACACCGGATCCATTCCGTGCGCAAGCGGCTGTATCGGATTAAGAATATCCAGACCGATCTCAATAAAGTCGGGAATGATGGGCAGAATGGAGCCACAACTGTGCCAGGCAATCTTAATATCCGGCCGAACCTTGCGAAATTCTTCAAACATATATTTGATTCTGGGTTTGAAAACCGATCGCCACAATTCCGGATCAATAAGCATTCCCTGCTGGCTGCCAAAATCATCCCCGCACCAGAGAATATCCACATCCATTTCAAGAAGCTTTTTGCCGGCAACGATGATGTAATTCATGATCGTATCCATCAGTGGCCCCTGGTATTCTTCGTTCAGCAGGAGGTCCATAAGGAATTTCTCCATCCCTGTCAGGTACCAGGACATTTCAAAGAACATGGTTTCCACATCACCGATTACACCATAATTTGCCGAATAGGTCTTCATCATCGAAACGGCTGAGTCATACCTTCCCGGGGCGTTCGGATCAGGAAACGGATAGTTCAGAATATCTTCCTTCGAGGTGGCGTGTGCAAGTGGATATTCGACAAACTCACTATAAATACCGATTTCGCGCGTAACCATGCCCCATTCATTCTTTTGTTTCCCGTCGGGCAGGGTAACTGTTAATCCAGCAGGAGGAGCTGTTGGTGCTATCGCCACAATATCGACTCCCATTTCCGTGAGCAGCCTCATGTGTGAAATCCGTGCTGATTCCATGGCATCGATTGGTTCTTCATAGGGAAGGCCAAGGGCGCTGCATAGCTTTTGAGCCATCTGAGGGGTTAAGGATACATATATTGGCGGCCGGTCGGGTTGTTTATGATTGATTGCGGCTAAAGTCCGTTCCCGTTTGTCCATTTTTTAGCTGATTGGTTGTTGATTATTGGTTTCTGTTACGATACCTGTATCGGTATCCAGTTTTTATCCAAATATATCACAAATCAGAATTAAAATTTCACATCGATCTGGTGGGTTCCTGTCCCGCAGGGTATTTCGACTTTGCCTGTCGACATATCCGTTTCTTTCCCATCACTGCTTACAGAGGATATCCCACCCATCTTTTTGAGAAGCCAGTCTGAAAATTCAAGATTCCAGGTCGAACCATGCTGTGCAAAATACTGGCAGTAATGGGCATCATAATCCAGGTTGATTGTCAACTTATTTTGTGCAGTATTCCAGCTTGCTGAATTTTCGGAATGGAGGTATCCGATGTACTCATTCATGCTCATAAAGCGACCCCGGGGATACCGATCAAATACAGCAGCAAATTTTTCCGGTTCCCGCGTAATGCCGAAATCATGCGCATCAGGCGGAACCTGAACCAGCGCAGGGCAATCGGGTGTTCCGAAAAATTTCCAACCAACAATGACCATATCCCTGCCGAGATATCCGGTTTCCCATCCGCACCATCCAAATCCTGCTTCACCGGCAAGCCGGGGAGTATTGTTCACATAGGAGATGGACGTTCCCAGTCCGCCCGGACAAAATTCCAGCGGAACCACCCCAAACTGTTTGGTGAGCCAATCCCGCCCGGTTTTCATGCGCCAAACCTGTTCTGCAGCGGGAATTTCCATCTTTCTCCGGGTGTCACCAAATTCGCGGTACCAGCCTACTTCAGCTTTTTCCTTATCCAGAGCCGCCCCATACCAGGTCGGCTCTGAAACTAAATCGGGTTGCATATGCGTCAGCCCATGGCACATCACTGTGAAAACCCCCAGCTTCACTCCTTTGTCGAAACCACGCTTGCCGGAGGGAAAATCCTGCCTTGTGCCAAAAGCGTCGACAAAATTCTGGGTCCAGGTTGGTTCAAGCCGTCGTTTGCTCTCATTCACAAAAGCGGGTACAAAATTGATATTGAGAACAGCATGATGTTCCAGAAGGGGTTTGATCAAATATTTATCGATGATATCTTCCGTCAGTTCCGGATAGTGCCAATGTTCCAGCCAGGCATTCGTGGCGCATCCGGGATCGTCCATGATCATGATCAGGTCATAATCCCAGGTTTTGTACACATTGTATCCTATCGTCCAGGTGATTGCCCGTCTCAGGATGGTCCGCATTCCCTGAAAATAAAAAAGGTAATTGTGATCGTTCCCTATCCATACCACATGACCTCCCGAAGGATATGTTTTCACGGTCACTTGCGGATAGTCTCCCTGTAAAACAACGGCCTGGGTCCCTTCCAAAGTCCTGGCCTGCGGACGCTGCATGTGAGCAACGATTCCGCTGTCAATCTCAAAAGGTGAAGAAAGTCCATCGGTCAGAAAATGGTTTTGTGCAACGGCCAGTCTCGCATTGCTTTCCCAACTGCCAATGTACTTCAATCCAAGGATAGTCTGAATTTCAGGTTGTGTAATACGGTCAGACAAAGCGATAAGACCAATCCCGTATTCTTCGACCATTTCTTTAACGATAGAATAATTTGAGAGGAGCAGCTTATCCGTAGAATTAACATCCCAGATGATCGTTCCATATTTCGGTTTATCATCCATGTTCAGGAGCATGAACCGGTCGAGGAATACCTGGTCGAGCCGAACCACATCAAAAGGAATACCCCATGATTTCAAAAGAATTGCCAGGTGATGAAAATCACAGTCTCCGTTAACTTCAGGTGCCGCATCATAACCGGAGTATTCTCCGGTTGGTTTTGGCATGTCCACAACATAGCTTGCCTGGTCTTCCCATTGATCGCCTATGACCACCAACACCCGGAATGGTTTTAGATCACCTGAAACGGTACCTGGTGAAAAACCAAGAGCCGAAGCTGCAGCCCAAAAAGAGATCAGCATAAAGGAAATGCTTAGCTTTAAGATGCTTTTTTTCATAATTTTTTATTGTTTGCACTATTGCGCTAACGGTCCCAATATGCCTGAATCCTTTAAGGACATGGCGGTTTGAGGTAAAATGTCAAGTTGCAGAAAAGCTGAAAAGAACCATAAGCCTTGAAACCCACTCTGCCACCCGCATGGAGTATATAGCATTTATACCAGCTATTCTCTAAATAACCAACTACAAATATGAAAATGTATTGAGCTACTTCAAATTATTTGGACCTTCTAAAGGCTACTTCCATCGATTTTATTGCCCAATCAACCAATTTATCACTGTCTTCTATTATTTCAATAGGTGATTTGTGGAAATTTAATTTTCGGGAATTATCTATTTCATGAATATATTGTTTCATTCCCAAATTCTCAACGTTGTTTTTGTTGCTTTCATCAAATTCTGTTAATGATATTCAAAAGTGTACTACTACAAAGATAAAAAATGTGGTTTTGGCCTCAGAGAGTGCGATTAGGCAACGGGGCAAAACTTTGCTATTTTTTGTGAATCAGGAAATTAACCGGATTTTTATAAACCGGCAAATTTGAATGGATTAATTAAATGCACAGATTTAAAAAGAGATTAATTTTCAAAAATTAAGAGGTTGTGCAATGGTTACCCTTCTTATGAGCTGTGGGTTTGGTACTACTTAGGAAGCAGATCAGTTAGCTGGTGTTCCAGTTCGTCGTAAACATCGTCAGGTTCGGCTCCCAGCGCATCGAACGTTTTGCTGGCAAAGCTTCGCATTGTTGCTGTCAGTGTAAAGTCGAGAATTTCGACGTCATCGAGATCCAGCGCACGCAATGCATCGACATCTTCAATCGTAATTTCATTGGCGTTCCGTATTATCTTTTGGGCGAATTCCATCATCGCAACCTCAGTTTGTTCCAGTCCTGCGTCATTAAAATTTGCCAGGATACTACGCAACTGATCCACGCTAATCCCATTCTTGATCAAGATTGTGCCGTGAGCGAGGATACAGTATCGGCAATTCAATGCCATTGCAGCTGCCAGCGTGACCAACTCATAGCGCCTCAATCGAATGTTTTTGCGAATACTCTTCTGAAAGGCGCGCCAAGCTTCCAATACCTCAGGACGTAGACTAAAAATCCTGGCATGATTAGGCACGTAACCCATATTCTTTCGATCACCTTCGTAAATCTCGCGAAGTTTGCCCTCAGCCTCTGTATCTGATACGGTTTGAATGAACATAAACTTTTCTATATTAATCCTATTATAAAACTGCGATGATACAATATCGAAACTTTCATTCCTTCCAATTTTTGACCTAACACATAATTAAGATTAAACAACATATCTTAATAGTGATCGCTCTATTATTACGCTGCCAAAGCATTGCGGATAACAGTTAGGTATATGATTCATTGGCCATTCCATGGCGATAACAAATCAGGTTACGAGTTTGTTTCTAAAAATGTACAGAAGTTTTGCAAACCACTAAACCCTAATTGGCTATACGGCATGTCAGCGGTTCGTTGTTTTTTCTTTGGTATCTGTCCAACTGCAAATAACAAATATTTGTTATTTATTTTTTACAAAACTTGAAATAATTAATGCCTCCATTCTGTTAAATGCAGAACCCCAACCATTGTAGAAGCCCATTTTTTCTTGTGCCTTGCAATATTCTTCTGTTGCATGAATAACGCTAAATGTAAACTTAGTCTTGTCACCCGTCTGCTTCAAATAAAACATGTAACTCAACACCTTCCGTCATTGGTTTAAAATCAGCGGATGTAACAATTTTTCTATATTGTTCAATTTCTAAGTATATACCTTCGGAAATAAATAAATTTCCATCGGGCATTGGCATTCTGTATTTCCATTTGCCACCAACGTTGAAATCGTGAGAAATCATTTCGATTTTCATCCCGGGAGGAGCCCACCATTGCATCACATGGTCTGAATTTGTCCATGCTTCCCAAACTAATTTTACAGGCGCGTCAATAACTTTCTATTATATGTCAGTGTCCGATTTATTACGTCATTTTTCTTGTTCATTTTTTTTATTTTACTTGTTTTATTATTTTTTTGTTTGTAATTCGTTTACGTACTTCTCAAATGAGTCAATTCGTTCCTTCCATTGTTTTTGGTACTGTTCTAACCATAAAAAAGCAGGAATGAGATTTTGGGGTTGAACCTTGCAATAACGTTCCCTACCTATGTGTTTCAATCTCAATTATACCACATTCTATTCAATATTTTAATGTGTTGAGAAATCGCAGGTCGGCTTATCGGAAATTTATCGGCAATGGTATTAAGAGTCAGTGCTTCATCTGCAACAAGCTCTATGATTTGTCGTCTTGTTGGGTCAGCAATGGCTTGAAAAACATCTCGTCTTGTTTGTCCTGACATTTTATGTAAGTAATTGCTTACGTAAATATATATGTAAGTATTTACTTACGCAAATCTATTTTGGAATATTTTTTCGGATTACAAAAAGTCAGTATGACTATCGATGTAAGGAGAGGTAGTTAAACAATGGCCACTAACGGTTGGCGGATCGGGTCAACAAGGGAAATTTATTCATTAGTGTGAATTATGTAACTAATGTGCAGGAATATGTAATATATTCTTTGATTACTAGGACAACCTTTGTTAGGTGAAAATTTATTCACCTATGCATCGCCATTTGCGACAATAAAATTTAAAGTAATGAACAAAACTGAAGTAAAAGGAAACTGGAATGAACAGAAAGGTAGATTAAAAAAGAAATTTGGATTCCTTACCGATAATGATCTAATGTTTCAAGAAGGCAAAGAAGAGGAAATGTATGGCAAACTGCAAATCAAGTTAGGCAAAACCAAAGAAGAATTGCACAAAATCATTCATGGACTTTAACAACCCATCTTTATCTCACAGTTAGGTTAGAATTATTAGAAATAATGAGACCCCCATGGAATTGCTTTTTTAAGTTTAAGAGTTTTCCTTTCTTTTTCAGGGTTAACTACATCACTTTTTATGTCCGCTATTTTTGCTGTTTTCTTCAACAGGAACCAATTGCATATTACATACAGGGCAGTTTCCTGCCTGGTCATAGACCTTTGCACCTTCGCATTTCATCGGGCAGATGAATTGCATATTTTATGAATTTTTCATTATTTCTTATTTTTTGTTAGATGTTGAATTTTTTTTTGATTCACATATTTAACTATAAGCCAAACAATTACACTAAGAATGATAAGGCCGATAATCCAGCCAAATCCGTATCCCATTCCAAATCTGTCATGCATGCTGTTCAGCTCTGTCCAAAATATTCTTCATGAATAGTCTTTGAATTAATCGCTCAGGCTTGTTGCAAATGGTCGACAAGATGAAAATGTCGCGTTGTAATCCGTTTCCAAAATGCCACAAAGAAACGATTAAAGCCCTATGAATTGAAAGAATACCATTCCACCATTCCCTCTAGCTTACTACTTTAAAATTAAATGCACCGTTTTGTGTTGCACCCCAAATTCTTAACCATATAGGCAGTACAGCTTCTGTTCCTCTGGCCGAACTGATGTCGCCAAGGTCAAGAATGTTTTCATTCTTCCAACCAAATTCGTTCATCAGCGACTTTACTTTTGTTTTAGCGTCTGCATCGTTACCACATATAAAATTTGTATGGTCGCCGGCGTCAATCATAACTGGGTTTACCATTAAACCGCACCACATTGTATTAAAAGATTTTACCACTTTTGCAGCTGGAAATACTCTTTGAATTTCTTCACCCAACGAATTTGTGTTGGATAGTTCAGGGATTAAACAGGGAGGCATCCCTTTGCTGAAATCCAAAGGATTGGAAACATCTATTATGATTTTTCCATCCAGGTTTTTTGCTTTTGCCAGTTTTAAAGCGTTGATGGAATTTGCGCCTAGCGTGGCATTCAAAACAATTTCTCCAAAAGCGGCTGCTTCAGCAAATGTTCCTAATTTTATAGTGTTGTTTGATGTATACCACTCACTGAATGGTGGGTTGCCATAGCTATCTTTTGCAGTACTTTTCAATTTTTCTGCCACATTTCTTGTGCCCAACATAACATCATAACCAAGTGAAATAAGTTTGGACGCGAAAGTCTGACCCACGGGTCCTGTTCCGATAATTGCAATTTTTTTCATTGTTTTCTTTTTTTTACATTATTATTTTTTTGTTCTGATTATACAAAGATGAGAACAACCTTTCAAAGCATAATTGTTCAAAAGTTGGTTGTAATGGTAAATTATTTCTTACCTGATTGTTTTCTGAATTCGAGTGGTGTCTGGCCGGTATGCTTTTTGAAAAACTTTCCAAAATTAGCCGGATCCGAAAAATTAAGCTGGTAAGCAATCTCGGCAATGTCAAAATCAGTAAACTGAATTAACGATTTTGCTTCTGTTAACAACCTTTCGGTGATGTAACTCAAAGCGTTTTTTCCCGAAGCAGATTTTACAGATTGAGAAAGATGATTTGGGGTTACATTTAGCAGGGCAGCATAATCTTCTATCGTGCGATTTTCAATATAGAAGTTGTTGACCAACTGTACGAATTTCTGAAGTAAAATTTGTTGCGGAGTGGTAAATCCTTGTTCCCATTGACTGAAAGCATGGGTAAATTCTTTCAGCAGGTACAACAACGCAAGTAATTTAACAGATGCCACTTTATGCTGGTTGTCGCCTGCATTTTCATAAGCTGCAAACACTTCTTCAAAGTGCGGGGAAAATTCACTGAATTTTGATTCGTTCAATTTGAAAAAATGGGTATGCAGAATATCGAAGAAAGGGAATTCTTTTTCAAAATCGGGTTTGAAAAACGACAAACATTCTTTTTTAAAGTAAATCAAATAACCCTTAGCAGTATTATCCCTGAGAAAGCTATAAATCAGTCCTGGAGATTGAAAAACTAAAAATGAACTGAGCCTGGTAACATTGGTATTGTCGTAGGTGATTTTTGTATTGCCAGCATTTGAAACTAATGCAATAAAATAAAAATCCTTCCGAAAGGGTGGTTTGTAATTGCCAATAGAACCTTCGTTTTCCTTCAACCTCAAGCAAAAGAAATACGGATTTTTTGTTTCGTACTCCGATGGGATAGATTTTAAAAAATCATTAATGCCTTTGTAATAGGGTATGTTGGATTTTAACTCAGTCATCTTTTGATTTTGAATTCATTCTCCAATATAGGCTCTGTCTTTACGTTTGCGGGTTACGGTTAGTAAATGAAGCGTAGCATCAAGAAGGCTGCTATGATTTCATATACAGTGATAGTTGGTTTTTTCATTCTTCTTTAATTTAGGTAAGCAATCCACATATAATTCCGCCAATGATACCCAATCCCATTATAGGTTTGAACGCTTTCGTTATCAGAGCATCTGGTAAACTCAAAATTGAACCAATAATTAAGCCTTTTAACCAGCCTGCTATTGGCAAGTCAACATTGAATATTATGAATCCAATCGCGAAACGATTAATGAAAGAACCTACAATTGCCTTCTTCTTGTCTTCGAATTTCATAAAAAACATAGGAATTATCGAAGCAATTCCGAATGCCAATCCTGCTATTATACCTTTTGTAATGTTATCCATATTAACTTTTCAGTTTGTAAGCAGATTTCAGCCAATTAACAACTTGCATGTCTATTTCGTAAGGATTTGTAATTCGGATTATATGTTTGAACCTATTTGCTGAAATTTTTTCAGTTTTTTCAATTCTATTAATGCCCATCTCAAAGTTACTGTGATTATGAAGTAATAGACAATTTTTTCTTGTATAAAATCCAACAAATTCAGATTTTGTATCTAGATGAATACTTGTCTTCTTTTAGGATTGAATGACAGTTCCAAATTTTTCACATTCTGAAATCAACTTCTGGTATATTTCAGTAACCATCTGTTCCTTATTTTCAAAAGGAGAATTTTCTTAAAATTCCATTGTTTATCGTTTTCTCAATGCAACCTAATGTTTGTTGGGTCGAGTAGGCAAAAGGAGCTTATTCGTTACCCACATTCAGGCACGGCTTAAAATTGTTTTGTAATGCTTGTGCTGATTTTTTAATTATCTCTCCTAATTCAGGATATATATTCTGTTCGGTTACGCCACAAACTCCAAATGGTTTTTTGGTTAAGTGTTCAGCCACTTTTTGAAATCCGAAGAACGATCAATACTTACAATGGTGTCGAGTTCTTCTTCGGCGTTCGGTTTAAGTTCCAGTTTTACTCTTGACCTTGAATAGGCTAACATATTGGATATAGAATCTATGCTGACAATATACTTGCGGTTTATTCTGAAAAACTTTTCAGGGTTGATCAGACTTTCAAGTTTATCAAGTGTGTATTCAACCGGGTACGAATTCCCCTGGAAGGTTCTCAAATAAACAGCTTTTTCAAGGACAAAGAAATAAGCGATTTCGCTTAACTCAACCTTTCTTATTTTTTCTCCAATCTGTATAAGAAATCTCTTTTTATAATCTGGTTCTCTCCCCTGTATATTCGCCAAAAGCATTTCAAAGTCAATACTAAAAGCAGATTTCAGCGATTGATACTTTTTAAGGCTCTCTTCCAGGTCTTTTTTCCTTATCGGCTTTAGAAGGTAGGAAATGCTGTTTAACTGGAATGCTTTAATAGCATATTGGTCGTATGCGGTTGTAAAAATGATTGGCGTGTTGATGGTTACCTGTTCGAATATGCTAAAGCTAATCCCATCGGAAAGCTGAATATCCAGAAAAATCAGATCGGTAGTATTATTCATCAACCATTTCACCGATTCATTAATGGAGCCCAATTTTGCCAATACGCTAATGGCCGGATTAATATCAAATAACATTTGTTCCAGCTTTTCAGCGGCAAAAACTTCGTCTTCAATTATTAGTATGTTCATGGTTTTCAATTTTTATTAATGGAAGTTTGGCAATATAATGATTGGTTTCTACTTTAAATTCAGGAACAAGGTCGCTGATTAATGCATATCGCTTTATGAGGTTTTTTAATCCCAAGCCGGTTGAAATCCCTTTCGAAATTTTTGGTTGAATATTGTTCTTTACAATAAGTGTAAGCGCTTCATCGGTAATTTCAATATGCAAAGGTTTCGATTCATTGATAATGTTGTGTTTCATCGCATTTTCCAGAACAACCTGCAACGATAAAGGCGGGAGAAACATCTCCATAAGGTCTGCTGTAATATTTACAGAATAGGTTAGATTTTCGCCATACCGAATTTGCTGAAGAAAAAGATACGACCGCATAAATTCAAGTTCTTTCCCCAAGGTGGCAACCGGTTGTTCAATTGTTTCCAGCACATAGCGATATATCATCGAAAACTCATCAATAAATTGTTGTGCCTTTTTTACATCTTTATTAATTAATCCTGACAGAACATTCAGGCTATTAAACATAAAATGAGGATTAATCTGGCTTTTCAGCACTTCAAATTTTATCTGTGAAAGTTCTGTTTGTAAACTATCTGCTATTTGTTTTGCCTTTGCTCTTTCAATAAAGAGAATCCAACCTTCAAAAATGGCCATTACAACGATGTTTACCACAATATAAATCAGAACATTGGATATTACAATACTCACAACTTCATGATCGGTATATGCTTTAATCCAATTTGCAAATAATGTAATAAATGTGGCTATAATTGCAGCTATAATAACCGTTAATCCAAGCTGTAAAGGAATTCTCTTAAAAATATTTTTGCCCCAGGGTGCAATTCTATTCATGTATTGAATTACAAACAAATCAGGATAAGCAATTAAAAAGCCTGCGAGCAAACTCAATAAGGAGCCTCTTAAAAGTCGTCATAAAAAAATGTACATACCCATCAAGTATATAATAGCCACTTATGTGATTGTATAAAATGACCACTAATTGGACTCCAATTGCCAATCCAATAAGAAACTTTAATAGGCGATTGAATGGGAAAAAGCTATGAATTTGTTTAAATGGCATGTATGTGTTGCTTAAAAGTAATTATTTCAATCAAAAATACTTCAAATTGGGGATTCCTAATCCCGTTGGTTTGCAGCATCAATGTAAATGTAAATCGATTTCTCCAATTCCTTCATGACTTTTATACTTCAATCTCCAGTATCCATTGGATGCATTAAAAGTTTCATTAATTTCTACTTCAACAGGTGCAATTATTGTTTTTGAATAAACAGCAAAACCGTTTGGATTGACAAGATTGATCTCCACTTCACCTTGTGCAAGACCGATAAATCCTTTTAAATATATTTTCTCAACATTTTGCGAAATATCAGCTATCACCAATCCTTTTGAATTTTTATCAATCGGGGAATCAAATCCAAAATAGATACGCGGTTCTTTTTCACAGGCGATTAACGAAACAATAAATGTTATATAAATAAAAAAGCTCAATTTTATCATCTCTATAGTTTTTACCACTTAATTATTGATGTAAAAGCATGAGAGAGCAATTTGCTTTTTTAACAACAAATCACTCTCTCCAGGTATTTTTATTAAAACCTTTTTGCAATGCCAACTCTTACAGAAATGTATTGGTAGTCAAGTTTTTTAGATGTCCCTTCAAACATAGCGTCTCGTGACAAAGAGTTAAACTTCAGCCCTGGAGTGAGGCTCCAGTTCTTACCTAAATTAATGTCAATTCCACCTGCTAACTGATAACCAAATCCGTGTTTGCTATCATTAATTATATCGCCCTCGGTGTTTTCGGTTTCGATATGATTGTATAATCCTCCGGCTCTTACATAATATGCCAATTTTGAAGTACCAATTGGGTGCGTAAAGTTCAGTCCAAAAATGTAGCCTGTTTCTTCAAAACAAACATTGTTTCCGGCAAATGAATTATCGGAGCCAAGTCTATTCCACCCCCAACCACCATATACACCTAAATAGGGCATAAAGCGGTAATGAAAGGTGCCCTCAAAACCAAATCCCGGATTTAATTTGGCATCATTTATTTTCTTGGTTGCCAATGATACACCACTGTTAAGTTCAAATGCAAATCTTTTTTCCGATACCTGAGCAAAACTGCTTAAGGATACAACTACTAGCATCGTTAATACTAAGCCTATTGTTTTCATGTTTTTAAAATTTATTTTAATTAATAATCTCATGAAACAAAAGTAGATTGCGGAGGAGCAGAATTAAAAGAGAATGTGCCGGAGGTGTTATTCTTAATGCTGAAGGTGTTTTTTTGCCGGTTAAATGTGTTTGTGGGATTGTTATCCAAGCGGTCCATATCTGAATATGCATGGCATTCTCAGAAGTTCCCACGAAAGATTTGATCCGCAAATTCTGCCTGATGATTTTAAGGTGAATGATCAGGCCTATTATAATTCCGGGAGGCCATCATTACATGCTAAATGATGGTTTTAAAATTAAGAGTGGCCCTGTTTTGTGTGCAAGGTGACCCACTTTAAATGAAGGGTGGAGACCCTGCAAATGCCGGGTAAGACCTTCATAAACGCTGAGTGACGCCCTTTTACATGCCGGATGCCCCCCTTTAACAAGATTTCCGGAGCATCGATCGTAATTTCCTATTCAACACCAGTATTTTACAAAGAGCCTTTATCAAATAAAGGGAAGCATATTTGTTTTTCCTGCCCTAGCAGGAAAGTCATTCAGAAAGGGTAAGTTTCTTCCTGAAGTGGACCCTCCTATGGCGTTTAATCTGCGCTTACCTGTAGGCTATATCCACAATTTCATATACAATATCTTCCCCTACTCGTTTTAAAATAGCTTTGTCTCCAATTTTTTTATTTATTAATCCTTTGGCTACAGGTGAAATAAAGGAGATTTTTCCTTTGGAAATATCTGCCTCATCAACACCTACTATTTGAAAAGTTTGAATGTTTTTGGTTGCTTCTGCTTTGAGAGTTATAAATGCACCGAATCTTATTTCATTTTGTGGTTGTTCGTTTAGATGAACTATTTTAGCCTCAGCAATTCTATTGTTCAACAATTGTAATTTTGCGTTGATATGGTTTAACGCTATTCGTTTCTCATTTTCATCGGCACTATCCAGATTGTCTTTTTCATTGACCAGCATCTGTTTTTCGGCCAATAGTTCATCCATACCTGTCTGTGTCACATAGTTTGTTAATCCTTCCGGTAAATATGGCCTTGGCGGTACAACAGGAATTTCTTCCTGATCGTCATCTTTTACAAATCCTCTGCTCATAACTTATTAATTTATAGCATAATCTTCGTTTTAAATCGCATAGATTAGAGTCTCTAAAGTATCTTTTAAGGGATAGATTTTGTCAATTTCAGTTTTATCTCTTCTATTATTCATTATTTTCATCCGTACAAAATTCATTTTCAATAGGATGATGGACTATGATCGCATAAGCTATAGGCGCCTATGCTAACCGTATACTCAATTGTATCTTTAGCGGTGGCTGCAAAACTGGAAACCGCTATGGGAATAGAAAGTTCAACTTTCTCAGCAAGTTATTTATAAAATCGCCGACAGGCAACTATTCGACACGAAAGTCACGCCCGCAGACATAGAAATAACAGGGGTCGGTATTTCATGACCTCCTTTGTTCAGACGGATAATCCTTCCTTTATTGCTGTCTTATTCCCTGGTTTGTTACGCTGTCAGCGTTCATTTCGGATAAAATCGATTTCATCTGCTGCAAGCTCTTTTCCATAACCTGCCCAGTTATCCTGTTTTAAATACTCCAACTGCTTTATTATAGTGGTTAAGTGCCTCACCGGCTTTCGACCGCATGGTAGTTGTTACCATCTTTTCTATTCCCTTTATTTGCGGCATAGACAGCTGTATCCTGCAACCCGGCAATATTAAAAATCGCCTGAAGAGACTCTTCCAGCGTATTTTTCATCTCAATTTGATCGTTATAGGCAACAATGACCCTTTTTAATTCCGGAATTTTGCCCTGTTCTGATTGCAGATAGACCGGCTCAACATATAGGAAGGAATTTTTAATCGGGATTATAAGCTGGTTTCCTTTGAAAACCTGGGACCCTTGCTGTCCCCAAAGGGTAAGTTCAGAAGAAATATCCGGCTGCTGATTAATCCTTGCTTCAACCTGCATCGGCCCATATATCAGCTTATCCTTAGGAAGCGAATAAACAATCAGATCACCGTAATTTGGTGCGTCAGACCGGGCACACATCCATGCAATCATATTATCCTTTTTGGAAGGTGTAAGAGGCAGCATCAGGATATACTCTTCTTTCTGTGTCCCGGGCAAACGCATGATTATGTAATAAGGAAACATTTTCTGTTGAGAATTATTGTAGCTCTCATTTGGTACCTCCCAATAGTCTTCCTGGTTGTAGAATACCTTTGGATCGGTCATGTGATATACATTATACATTTGAGTTTGTATATTAAACAGATCGGTGGGATATCGGATATGAGCCTTTAAAAACTCAGGCATGTCACTAAAGGGTTTGAAAAGTTTGGGATATATCTTTTGAAAAGTTTGAATAATCGGATCTTTGGGATTAATCACGTAATAGGAAACGTCGCCGTTATAGGCATTTATAACCACCTTGACCGAGTTATTAATGTAATTAATACTTCTTCCGCCCGGGCTTTGTGAAACAGGCTCTGAGTAAGGAAACATATTGCTTGTGGTATAAGCATCGTGTATCCAGTAAAGTTGTCCGTCACGGCCAACTACCAGATAAGGCATACTGTCGTAGGAAAGAAAAGGGGCAATAATTTTATCGCGACTTGTAATATTTCGATAGAACATGATGCGACTCTGGTCGGTCAGATAGCCGGTAAGAAGAATCTTTATGTCGGAAAATTTCCAGGCATAAACAATGCGTGTAAACAAATTGGAAATACGAACACCTCCGTTTCCGGTATAACTTGTATAAACATTGTCGTCTCCCTTGGGGTAATCAAACTCTTTGGCTGTTGTGTTTACCAAAACAAACTGATCGGACTCTTCACCATAATAAATACCCATTTGTTTTAAGTCAAGGGGCACAGTAGTTGTCGGGGGGATGTCCTTAATAACTAAATTGGGCATACCGTTAGGCAATATCTCATTAACCGGGTTCATAACCACACCATAACCATGGGTATAAATCAAATGCGTGTTTACCCATGTTTGCGCACGATCCGGAATTTGCGAAACAGGTAACTCTCTGGCTGCCAGAGCGACTTCTGTATATTTATCGAAATGATAACGATCAACCTGAACGCTGTTGAAATCATAATACAGACGAATTTCCTGCAACTGCTTATAGGTTTGAATCAATGGTCTGCGGTCCCATAACCGGATGTTCTCAATGGTATGACGATTTTCCTGAATATCCTTATAGGTTATAGTTTCGTCAACCGGAAAAGGTTCAGCCTTAATTTTATTTAAGCCATAAGCTTCCCTGGTTAATTTTATATTATTCAGAATATAAGGTGTTTCTTTCTGTAGTTCATTGGGCTTCACAATGTATTGTTCAACTACCCCGGGGTAAATCCATACAAATCCAATTAAGACGAGTAACCACACTCCGGCGGCATACAAAATAATTTTCATTTTCCTGAAGACCGGAGATAAAAACAAAAGCAAAGTGATGGCAATGCTTAAGATAGAAAGTACCCAATAGGCCGGAATTTGTGCATGTACATCCATGTAAGACGGGCCGTAAGCAGCTCCGTGTGAGGAATATAAAATATTATAAAGTTTCAGGAAATATAAGGCAGATATACCGAGAACCACGAACCCTGACAGGCTGATTAAATGTCTTTTCACCTGCCTGGAAAGTTGGACATTTTTCCCATTGGTGTAAATGGCATTATCAAGATAATAAGAAACTATAACTGCAATGAATAGTCAGAACCACCAGGAAAAGGTACCAGTGGGTAATGAATTGGTAAACTAGGAAGTTTAAATATATAAAACCCTGTATCTTTTCCGAAAATCGGCTCCTGAATACCAAAGGATGAAGCATGTATAAACTGTAAAAAACTGATCCAGTGATTTACAGCATACAAACCCATTCTGATGCTAAGAAACAAAGTCAGTGCAGCCCACATCCAAAAAACAGCTTTCCCTTTGTAAATCCCTAAAATTACTTGCCGCGGATCGTCGTCCGGAAAAAACTGAATTCCTCGTGTCTTTGCTCCTCTCTTTTGCGCAATGCGAATATGGAGACTAAAAAACAGGGCAAAAATCAGAAAGAACAAGGCAAAAGAAATGGCCTTTGTAATAATCATGGTATTAAATACCGAACCATACTGCATGTTGTCGAACCAGAGCCAGTCGCCATAATATTTTAAGATCAGGTTTACTAAGTAGAAAGCCCCTAAAATAACGGCAATGAGGATTATTATCTTACTGCTATTTTTCATTGTTTTTCCTGTTTAAATGAAAATACACTTCATAGTTAAACACCTAGGGTGGTGAAAGTACACATTATTTTATAATCTATCCCGGAATTAGCGGATCCGGGGGACGGAGGTAGGGGTTAGGAAGTTAGGGAGTTAGGAAGTTAGGAGTTAGGAGTTAGGGATGTCCTTTAAATCACTCTTAAATTCACCAAACCGCGTCCGTCGGAGCTTTAGCGAAGGTGGATCACCAAATCACAAAATAAGAAGTGATCGGGAGAAACGTATGACGGGATGTTTGTAGAAACGCTTCTTTAATGCCGGAGGTATTCACCAACAATAGCCATGGTTTTGCCCATGGATAGGTAAATGTTCTTTAATTCATCACCAATTCACCAAACCGCGTCCGTCGGAGCTTTAGCGAAGGTGGATCACCAAATCACAAAATAAGAAGTGATCGGGAGAAACGTATGACGGGATGTTTGTAGAAACGCTTCTTTAATGCCGGAGGTATTCACCAACAATAGCCATGGTTTTGCCCATGGATAGGTAAATGTTCTTTAATTCATCACCAATTCACCAAACCGCGTCCGTCGGAGCTTTAGCGAAGGTGGATCAACAACTCAACAAACAAGAAGTTAGGGAGTTTGGGAGATAAATGAATGTCGAATAACGAATATCGAATGTCGCATTTTGAATGGAAGAGTTTCGTACTATGAGAACATACTGGTAGCGGTTCCTTTATAGGACCTGGTGGTGCGAGGGGCTTCCCCCTTCAGGGGCCAGGGGTAGCGGGGGCGAGAGGTAGCGAGGGAGTTGGGAAGATTCCTTTTGTCTGTAATGTACTATGGTGCAAGAAATATTTGAAAACCATTCAAAATTCATAAGAACAGTATTTGAAAAACAAGAAATAAGTCCACCGATTTATCCACCACAAAGAAAAATGCCGTTGTAATTACTTGATTTACAACGGCATTCTTTTAAACTCAGTCGGGGTGAGAAGACTCGAACTTCCGGCCTCGTCGTCCCGAACGACGCGCGCTGCCAACTGCGCCACACCCCGGTTTACCGTTTTGATCCATTTTACACCAACAACATTACATGCCCCTGGTGATGCGGACACAAAAATAAAAAAAACCTTAAGATTTACCTACACAAATAAAAATAAGTTAAAAGCATCAAACATCGTCACTGTGAATCCACATGAGATAGCCTGGTTTACCCGTTCCAGTTTCCTGTCCGGGCATTTTCATTCATACTAAACATCAGGGACCGGTTTCTGGTGAGGTGGCAGCGGTTGAACAGGAATTGATCGTGGAAGGTCAGCCTGAAACCGAAGTGCTCAACATTTGTGAAGTGCATGACAAAGTCCTCGACGGATGGTTGGACGTGAGCGTCGGACGTAAAACTATTGACGGCTTGTTTGAACATTTTAAAGCAGAATTTGTATAGTGGAAAATTACGCAGCAGGATCGGAATAGAGTGGGGATGAATTTGACAGACAGCTGCATGCTATGGAAAGAAAATAAACACTGACTTTTATAACTAACTCTTAATCTGTGGAACACATGAAAAAAGTCCTGCTGATTTTCCTTGTTGTACTTGTAGTACTTGTAGGTGGTCTTTTCATATTTGTATCAGCCACCTGGGATAAAACGTTTGATGCTCCTTTGCCCTCTCTTGCTGCCACTACCGACTCCGCGTACATTGCCAGGGGTGAACACCTGGTTTACGGTCCGGCGCATTGTGTAGACTGTCATCTTTCGCTGGAAAAAGTTAATGAGGTGGGAAGGGGTGCCAAAGTTCCCCTAAGCGGCGGTTCTGGATTTGATATACCTCCCGGGATATTCAGAACACCAAACCTCACTCCGGATCCTGAAACAGGTATCGGTAACATATCCGATGCGCAAATCGCCAGGGCACTCCGCTATTCGGTTAATCACAATGGTAAATTCATGGCACCGTTCATGCCCTTCCAGAATCTGAGCGACGATGATGTGATCGCCATCCTTTCTTTCCTCAGATCGCAGCCCCCTGTTAAAAATAAAGTTGAGCCGGATACCTACCGCTTCCTCGGTAAAGCTCTCCTGAGCTTAAGCGTCCTAAAACCCAGGGGCCCTTCAGGCACGCCACCTGAATACGTCAAAGAAGACAGTGAGGTCGGGTATGGAAAGTACCTTGCCAACAGCGTTGGCAACTGCGTTGGTTGTCACACGAATACAGACTTGAAATCAGGAAAGTATATAGGCCCCGAATTTGCAGGAGGTTTTTTGTTTGCACCTGAAGCATCAACCGGAGGATACGCATTTGTCTCACCAAATCTCACGCCGGACAAAGGAAGTGGCATTATGGCCGCCTGGGATGAGACCACATTTATGAACCGTTTACATGGCGGCAGGGTATATAAGTATTCACCGATGCCGTGGGAAGCATTCAAAAGGATGAATGACACTGAGCTTAAGGCCCTGTATAAATATCTGAATTCGCTGGACCCGGTGGATTATAAGATTGACAAAGTGGTATTCCAGCCGGGAGAGGAACTACCGAAATAATAAATACTTTTTCGATCATTGGGTATGGGTTACTGACTTTAAATCTTTACACTCAGTCCAAGATAAAAATTCCGTCCGGGCCGGAGGTAGTTGCCCCAGTCAAGGTGCTCTGAATAGGCGTTGTCGAAAACATTCTCAATGCCGAAAGAAAAGTTCAGAATTGTACATTCAAGGTCAATATCAAAGCCGGCCCTGACATTCAACAGCGTAAAGGAAGCGGTGGAAGACTCTCCGAAATCGGCGTTTATTCTATGCTGGGCCGAAGAGTATTCCGCCTCGGCTTGCACATAGTATTCTGGTCTCCGCCAGGTGACCGACCCGATATTCTTCAACGGGGCGATCAGCGGAAGCGGTTCTCCAGAATAGGTTTGCCCGTAGTTATATTTAAGTATATTCAGAATCTCAATCTCTTCCGCAGGCTGCCACATAATCTGAACATTCGAAGCAAATATCGTAGCTGATGTAAGGTTTTCATATTGCTTGACACCGGATGCTCTGACGGTTAACGGTCCGTATTCCGGTTTTGCGCGACCGAGGATATAGTCAAAAACCTGATTATAATGCGTTTCCCATGAGATCTTTAACGCCGGAAGCGTAAAATTGATAATGCCCATGAGATGAACGGCCTTCTCGGTTCGGATATCCGGATTCCCAATATAATCGTAACCGTCGAAGGCATTGAAAAGGTAAAATCCGAACTGTTCCGACAAGGTCGGCAGTCTTTCACCATAGCCGGTACCGGCAGTAAATCTAAGATGGTTCTTGAGTTTGAGAATGAAATTCAGATTGGCAGATGTCACGAATGCACTGTATGTTTTATCTACATCATAATTCAGGACGGTGAATTCCTGCCTGCCCTGGTCCGACAGGATCCGCGACTGGCCGTGGTCGACTCTGATATCTATGGCGATCAGGGTTTTCCGGCCGGCCTGAATACTGTTCTTCAAATAAATTCCAGTTACCTGTCTCTGATTTTCGGGCCAGGTTTCGGCATGCATGGGGGGTTCACCCGGTGCGGCAGGGTTATTCATGAACATGGTCATATCTGCTTTCGACCGGTTCGTATAATTTTCCACCTTAAAACTCAGGATATTCCTTTCAGACCAGCGCAGTTTCCCTTCCACAAATCCGCCCCAGGTATTGCTCTGGCCCGGCATTTCCATTCTCATATATACACTGTCGGCAATGCCTGTGATCAGATCCTGAATAAAATACAGGCTGTCACGGTGCGAATCATCCATGATGTGTCTTACCGTGTTCATATAGAGCTTTGCCTTTAAACCGCTCACGTTCATGATTCCGTTGTCGGGACTGTATTCAAGTGAGAAAATTCTCCCTTTGGCCCGGCTTACATCCATGGGTAGCGCAGGATAACCTATGTCAAAGGCATCATCAATAAGCCAGTCAATGTAGAGATTATGTCCTTTTGCCGGTGATACCATGAGCGACTGCTGAAGATTGATCTTACGGAACTGAGAAAATGGCACTACCCTGCCGTTTCCGTCGGTATAGGGAGAAAAATTTTTGTAGACACCACTCATGCGATACGCCCACATTTCACGTCCGTAATTAAACTGCATGTATCCCGTCTTCCCCTCAGACACGGTTTTATAGTTAACGCCTGCCTCAACGTTTAATGCTGACTTTTCCGGTTTCCGAAGAATCATGTCCAGGGAGCCGCCGACTGTACTTCCGTTTTTGTTACCGTCGGATCCGTGACTCAGCTCTATGCTCTTCAGGTTTACCGGTTCAACATAAGAGGTTATGGGGTCCATTTTCCCTGTACAGGCGCCAAACATCTTCATCCCATCGATGGTTAGGTTAATCTGACCTCCCGAGAAGCTGTTAAGCACCGGTTCCATGGCGTAGGCTCCTCTGCTGATCAGCGATACACCGCCAAGCCTCGCATTGATCTCATCGATCCCGGAGGCATGCGAACGCTGATAATATTCCAGGACTGAATTATCATCCAAAGGCATGACACGTGTGATGACCACCTCCTCCATCTTCACGGTATCACTGAGAAACACCTTTTGTTCCTGTGAAAAGAGTCCTGTTGTAAGGGCGGAAAGCCCTGTCACGATAGAAAGAATTTTTACCATACGCAGCAATTTTTATGGTCATTGAGGATTCCAGTCTTGCCGGAATGTGCGAACAGGTAGGGCATCTGGCAGTGAAGTTTGCGTTTCCTCATCGGCATATCAAAAAGTTATCCCAAATGAAAGTGTATCGGACAGCATCTTTTCCCCCTGTTCAATCGTGAGATTGATCCTCCACCAGCCTGTCATTGTAAAATTGACAATCCCTTTATAATGTCCGCCACCGGTATATTCCGGATCGGCATTGTTCGGCGAACTATGACCCATCGATGGCATTTCAGGAACAAAGCCGATCTTGAGATCTTCGGCGGGCGGAAAATGCATCATGTCCTCCCGGTAAAATGCTGCAAATTCGATATCATTCATTCCCACAACGGGTTTTGAGGGTTCGAGAAGTGCTATGAAATATGTTTTCCCGTTTTCGGGTGACACTACATTGACGAGCCTGGATTCCTTCAGGCTTTTCACAAGGGGGATACTCAGGCTCACACTGTCATTCCGGCCTCCTTCACTTACTGTAACACCAAGACTCCAGTGTTCATCAGGATTATCGGGCATCACAAAAACGACCGTTCCGTCGAAATACCCGTCACTGTCCGCATTTTCAGATGGGTTTTCGACAGGTGCGGCATGCTTCATACTAACCATATTCATCAGCGGAAAAAGTCGCACCACAGCATTGTCTACAAGGTTCCCGGATGAATTGTCCCTGATCAAAAGCGACAGTTTGTTGTACCCGACAAAGAGCGTGTCATCGGCCATCAGGACTACACTGTATAAGCCTTTCTCAGTATCAGCCTGTGAAATCTGAAGCTTATGCCCGGCCTCAGGTTCCGTCCCATTATCCTCTTTCTGACAGGAAGTAGGTAATAAAGCCAGGAGTAATATAACCGGCCATAAAAAACGTATCATATTATTTTGATTGTTTGATGTTAAGTACTTCAGATATATGGTAATCAGGAAAAAATAAATTTCCGGGACAGCAGAAAAGTTTCTGCAACCATAGATACCTCTTTCATGAAAACCATTGAATTTGCAGGGATACCGAATATTTTTGCCCGGTCACATCTTGTAAACAATATTGAAAAAGCTGCCCGGGCAGGGCCATAAATGGCATGTCATTTCCCGGATTCCCGGGAACAGCGCCTACCTGGTATCATGGCGTTCTGCATGTCGTCTCCTGATGCGAGCCGGCAACCGTCAGAATCTGGGAGGATGAAAAATATTTGATATGAAAAGGAAAGAATAGATTATCGCCGAATGGAAGTTTCGGGTCTTCATTTCTGGCCTGTCAATGCTTCCATTTACCGACATGGGTATGGTGTAAAGGGAAAGTTTGATTTTTGAAGGAGGTGGGGCTTCTTTGTCGTTTTTTTCATTTCCGCTGACTTCTTTTATCTGTTTTTGAAGGAAGCACTTCCCCTGACAGCATGAGTCCGGTTTATCCCTGTTAACACAAAGGTTCTCGATAATATATCTTTTGAAAAGAGCATATTCGATCCATGGCAAAAGCGGCTGGAGAACAAGCATCCCGGAGAGGGAAAGCGACAGAATCATTTTCAACCACATGACAGAAAAACAGGCTTTCTCCGCAATTGTTCAATATCGCTTCCGGCAGGTATATCATGCTTTTTTTTCTGAGAGGAAACGATAAAGTCTTGAAGTATGTTTATTGTAATCTCCCAGGGCTTATTCCCGAAATTATTCGGCTATCCTGAGACTTGAGCGTCGAATCAAAGCTAGCATTTGCAGAAATTAATGTCTTCCGCAACCTTCGGTCTGAAATTTACATCACTAAGATATCCGAACCTGAACCAAATTCCATCCCGGATGAACCTGAGACATCACACCTTAAGGATTAGCTTCCTTCTCATCATATTGATTTCCGGTTGCGGTAAAGATCAATACCCCAATGATGAAGATCTTCAGGCAGGAAACGGTCGCCTGAAACGTATTTTGCTTTATCAGAGCATAGAAGCTGAAGAGCCTATTGCCATTTCGGAACTGTACGAATACGATGAACTGGGCAGGATAAGCCGTGTATGGGCTCCCGCATATGAAGATGGTTCTTCAACAGGTACCCTATGGTACGATCTTTATGAGTATGGAGATTCCGGTCAGCTTACCGGTAAGAAAAACTTCAATGCCAACCGGAATGATCCCTCCGGTTTTGTCAACCTGAAAAATTTTACTTACATCTATTCATCAGACGGGAATAGGACGGAAGAGCGGATCGACTACCCTTTGGCAGGGCTTCAGGAACATACGCTGTTTACCTATTATCGTGACAAACTCACGAAGGCAGAAAAATACGGGAACGGCAATAATCTCGAAAGTTATATCATATATGCCTACGATCACCAGGGTCGACTCATCACTGGACACCTGTATGACGGCAGCGGCTTACTCCTGGGATTCACCACCCATACATGGGAGGGTGGACTGGAGACGAGATCAGACGAGTACAGCATCTGGGGCAGCCGTAGAACCCATGTTCGGGAAATAATCCGGTATTACGACGAGAATCATAACCTGTCGGCACTGGAATCACACGAACTGTCACTGTACAGCTCAAGGGCTGATTTTGTTCTGAAATACGAATACTTCGATTATTGATGTAAGTTATTCTGTAGTAGTCAATTGTAGAGCTGACAGAGGGAAAATCAGGTTTTGACTTTCCGGGGAATATTGAATGAAAAGGTTGACCCTTTTCTGATTTCACTTTCTACCCATATTCTTCCTCCCTGTTTTTCTACAAACTCACTGCAGAGAATCAGTCCAAGACCGGTACCTTTCTCATTGTTTGTACCTGGATATGAAAAGTTTGTGTCGATCCTGAAAAGCTTGGGAATATCGGATTCTGCTATTCCGATACCATTATCTGCAACAGAAATTACCGTGCCCTCCTCATTTTCTACTGACAATATTTGAATGCTGCCTGTCTGATTTGAATATTTAATCGCATTGGAGAGCAGGTTTCTGATCACGGTTTCCAGCATGAAAGAATTGGCATACACAGTGTCAGCCTGCCCTATATTATTCACAAGTGAAATTCTTTTCTGAGCAATATTGACAGCCAAAAAATCAGTGATTTTCGATACGAGGTTGTATAAATTAATTTTCTCGGACTTGAATTTGAAATTCTCACTTTGCGTCTTCGACCATTCGAGCAACACATTTAAAAAACCAAGATTTTGTGTTGCTGCCGTGTGAATGAGCCGGCTGTACCTTTCAATACCCGCAATCTTATTTTCCTCGAAAGCTTCAAAGATCAACTCTGAAAATCCAATTATGGCATTAACAGGAGATCTCAGGTCATGCGCAATGATGGAAAAAAATTTTTCCTTTGTAGCTGTGAGCTCATTCAATATTGTTTCTTTCTGCTTCTGCTCTGTAATATCTGCTAAGGAACCAATGACCCGCATGAGTACGCCATTTTCAAAGACCGGGTTAGTTTTAATCCTTACCCACCTCTTATTTTGTTTTAAGGTTGTGATCGGGAATTCCAGATCGTACGCTGTACCCCTGGAAATGCATGAGTTGAAGACATCGATGATTTTGAGTTGGTCTTTGGGATCAAAACAGTTAAGGTGAGTATTAAAATTTGAGGTCTCAGTATCCTGGTCAATTTCGTAGATCATATTATACCCCTGAGTATGGTATACAACATCAGTTTCTGGAATATACTCCCAGGCACCCACCTTACTTAATTTCTCGTTTTCAGACAGTAAAACTTTATTCCGTCTAAGTTCCTCCTCTATTTCTTTAAACTTTGTGACGTCTCTATGTGTACCGATCATTCGTTCCGGCTTGCCATCCTTTGTGTACGAAATAACTTTGCCACGTTTAAGTATCCACTTGTAGCTGCCATCCTTACATAATAGACGGTGAAGGTACTCAAAATACTCCGCCCGGCCTTCAAGATGTTCACTTACCAATTCGATGAACTCCTCCTTATCATTAGGGTGGATTAACTTTTCCAGATCCAGCCTCGATCTGAGCGGATCTTTATCAGTAAAACCTAGCATCTCTATTAAACGCTTGGAATAATAGATTTCATCCGTCAGTATGTTCCAGTCCCACAAGCCGTCATTGCTCCCTTCTACGGCAAACTTCCATCGCATCTCACTCTCTTGTAAAGCACTCAGTGCCTTAACCTTATCAGTATGATCTTCCATGACTGTGATTACATAGTCAACATTCCCCGACTCGTCTTTTAGGGGAATGATGGATTCATGAAAGATCCTGATATCTTTCCTGAGCGGCCAGTCATTCGGAACAAGGTCAGCGTTGAATTCCGACATACGTTCATTCTGCTCACCACGGTATGCCTTTTCAAACGCGACATTACTGCCCATGGCAATTGATAAAGGATCCTTCAGGATATTGAACTGGCGGTGTTGACCCTCGTCCTTCTCCGCACCAAGAATTTTTGTCTGGGCTCGATTTAAGTCAAACGAAAATCCTTCCTGATCGAATATCTGCACGCCGTGTGGTAATACCTCAAAAATACTTTTATAAAGGGATAGGTCCTTTTCCAACTCGCAGACTCTCTTCTCCAGTAATTTTATTCTCTCTTCACTATTTTCCGGTTTCATCCTCAATATTAAAAAATTATCGGCTGTAGTTCATCTTACGTTTATATGTCCGGCTAGTTCCGTTTTAAACATTTATTACCATTTTAAAATATACACTATGAACCAAAAGAACAGGCCGAAACGCGCTAAGTAAGGCAAAATTATGCCAGTTCTGCCTGTTATAAAACCCAGATAAAGGAAAATAAGGTTTACGATAAAAGGGACATCCTGGCACAGTTAGAATTCGGACAGGCAAACAGCCATTGGACACGGATACAGGTTCGTTCCATCTAAAAACATCCCGCTATGACCGGTACGTATTTTCATCCGTTTTAGAACATATACAAAGATTTAAACGTATTTTTATCTTCGTAACAAACTCCGGCAGCCCGGTTATCATCGGAGATCAGGTACAATCAGATATGACACGACAGTTTGGAAAATGGCTGAATAAGATATACCCTCAGAATTTCATTCTAAGGAAGCCATTAATTGGTACAGTTATATTTTTGGTTTTCTGCTTTTTCTTCTTAATCATCTATAAGCCGCTTAATATCCACGAATCACGTTCTATGAGCGTGGAATTCACCATGGCTGTTTATTGTCTGGCGATGTCTGTTCCCGTGTTGGGGATATCCCGGTTACTGAAACGCTTCAGGTATTTTTCAAATGAGAATGAATGGACCATCTTAAAGGAAATGGTATCGATATTTATCATTTTGCTGGGAATGGGAATTTCCGTTTATTTTACCGGATTTCTGGTCGAAATTCCGGCTCACCGCTGGAACGTGGCGACCTTCTTTAATTCCTGTGAGAATACATTCATGATCGGCATGATACCCTTCTTGCTTTTTACTGTCCTGAATTACCGTTACCTGTTTGTTGAGGATTTTACGCGGGAATTTTACCCCGGCACAACTCCTTCGCCAACCCGCCAGCCCGAAAAATCAGTTCGGATTGATTCCCGGTTGAAAAAGGAAGAATTGAGTTTTTATCCAGGACAGCTTATTTATGCGGAATCAGATGGTAATTATGTTGTATTTTATTTAAACATTAACGATCAGATGCATAAGAAGATTATCCGGAATTCGATCAGCAATATTGAGCAACAATTGTCCTCAATTCCCTATATTATGAGGATTCACCGGGCATTTATCGTAAACGTGAAGCAGGTTGTTTCCCAAAAAGGGAATACGCTTGGCTACCGTATCAAACTCAAAGGAATTGAAAATGCCATTCCCGTTTCAAGACAAAATACAAGGAATTTTGATCTCCTATTAAAACAGTACCTGTAATCCATTCATCCCAAAAAATTACAGCCTGTACCATTTTTTCATTTACTTTCCACACACGTCTTTCATCTGGCAACAAATGCTTGCCGTATATCCCAATTAGTTGTATATCAACCCGGTTATTCATCCATTTGTATAATGATTTTAAATCTTATACGATGAAAACGATGAAAACAATAAACCATTTGTTCAGCCGGCAGGCCGCAAGGATTATACCGATATTGTCAGGGTTTTTGGCATTCGGTCTTTCCGGGATTTACGCACAAAATTCTCAATCCGTTACCGGCAAATTACTCACAGGCAGCGGCAATCAGGCAGTCGCATATGCAAATGTCATATTGATCGGCATTTTCGACTCCACCTCACAACATGGTACGATTGCAGATGAAAACGGCGTATTTAATCTTGGTCCGGTTCCAACCGGAAATTACAAGCTTACAGCCAGCATGATTGGCTATAAACCTGTGACCGAAAGTATTCAGGTTTTAGCTGATAAAAAGACGGATGCCGGAATCATCATCATGCAGGATACCTCCATATTACTCGATGAGTTTGTTTTTACAGGCGATCGGTTAAAAGCAAAATCCGGGAACGGGAAGACCACATACTTTATCACCAAAAAAATGACCGACGTGTCCGGTACAGGAACCGGAATTTTGAAACTGATCCCGGGAGTTCAGATTGATCTCATGCAAAACATATCATTGGAAGGCAGTCAGCATATTTTGATTTTTGTTGACGGGAAAGAACGTGACCAAAATTATATCAGCCAGTTGAGCCCTCAACAAATAGATAAAGTTGAGATCATCAGTACACCTCCTTCGAATTATGACGGAAATATTACCGGGGCAATAAACATTATTCTAAAGAAAGCGAGCGATTCCGGATTAAACGGGCAACTCTATGCCGAGATCCCCACCACAGCTTCGGAGGTGTTTATTTTCCCCACTTACAGTCTGAATTATGGCTTTAAAAAATGGAATATCTACACATCCTACAACGGCAAATTGACATATTTGAATTTACATGAAACGATTACCAGAAAAATACCCACAGATCAAAAAACAATTGAACTTACTTCAAATCAGTATCTCAGACAGAAGGATTGGTCGCACAGGTTTCATTATGGTTTCGATTATTTTTTAAGCTCACATGACCAGTTTAATTTTTATGCTTTCCTGAATCCTTATTCCCGTGAGCTCGACGGTATCGCAGATACGCATTTCCCGGGCATCACCAGCAATGACCGACCGGCAACAAGGCAGGATTCCGACATAAATTTCAGCACTTCATATTCTTTGTTTTACAAACATAATTTCAACCATGAAGGGAGCGAATTGACATTTGACGCGACAACTTCTATGCTTCGGGCAGAAAATTCGACCACTTATATTTATGAGGGTTCCGAAAACAACACAGCAAATTTGACCAATATCTTAAAGCCAAAACTAAATGTGAACAGCATTAAAGTGGATTATACCACATCCCCTGGTGCAAGTATGCAGTTCAGCACAGGTATAAAAGGAAAGTTCCTCTTTTTGAAAGACAGGATTTCGGATGATTTTGACTATTCAGGTAAAATACTGGCGGCTTACGGGACTATCGGCTATAAACGCACAAAGATTAATCTGAACATAGGTTTACGAGCCGAAAATTCATTGACTGAAGATAAAAACAACTTCCACAAATCTGTGCTTTCGATTTTACCTTATGCTAATCTCAGGTATAACCCCGCAACCCGACATATTATCCAGTTGTCATGCAATCGTTCAATAACCCGGCCTGACATTTACCAGTTAAACCCAAATTTTTCGGCTGTTGATCCCTATACGCTCTCCAGGGGAAATCCTTCGTTGAAACCGGAACTCCGCAGCACGATCTATTTAGAACATACGATTCAGTTTAAGAGTAATTACTTTTCTTCCCGGTTGTTTTACATCAATACGGTTGATGTGATGAACAACCTGATGTACATCAGCGATAATGGTTCAATTGAAACACAGGTACAGAATCTTGGAACAATACATAAATATGGCATTCAGTTTTCGGGAACATTCCGGCTCGGAATTGCAACCGTGAACCCGTACCTTCAATTATTTAATCTCCGTACATGCGGGAACCGAATTGCTAAAAATTATGGTATTGAAAACAGAAACAGCATGGCTTTCGAATCCGGCCTTTCTGCCATCATATCGATCAGAAAGGATCTCGCTTTCTCCTTCACCTGCCAGTATGCCAGTCCGGAAAATCAGATCCAGGGCAATTCCTATTGTGATGCACTGTATTTTCTGTCGCTCGATAAAACGTTTAAAAAGAAGTTTACGTTAGGCATTGTGAGCGGACTCCCGTTTGCAAAATCGTTCACGTACAGAGGTTCGGAAATTGAAGGCCCCGATTTTGAAAGCTATTCCAGGGGAATGGCAAATTTATCGTTAGTTCCCGTCTGGCTTAAATTCAGTATTCAGTTTAATTCTGGCAAAATGAGGGAAAAGATAAACCGTATTAAAGAGGAGAACATTATCCTGCCTAAAAAAGGATTCTGACGGAAGAAAGAGAATCCGGGATCCAGTCAATTTCTTGTTATGCCAATTTATTGTAGAGACTCGTCTAAATCATCTCATTCAATACTACTCATTGAGAAATATTTTCATTACTGATTCATAAATCCTTCAATATTAATTATTACCAAAAATGAATCCGATCAGAGGTACCGATGTGTAACTTTGGTGATTCCCTTAGAAAATTGTTCCTTTAGATTGAATATCGAATTACTATTTTCATCCTCTATTTCAATCTAAAAATGAACCTGCCAGCTCTTCTTTCCAAAACAGCAATTATCGGCCTCACGGGCATCTCTGCTCTTCCTGCGAATCCATCGCGACAGGAAATCAAAAAAGATCCCCGCCCCAATATCATCTTCATCCTCACTGACGACCAGCGCTGGGATGCCCTGGGATATGCCGGAAATAAGATCATCTCCACGCCGGAGATGGACAAACTGGCTGCAGAAGGCTGCTACTTTAAAAATGCGTTTGTTACCACACCCATATGTGCTGCCAGCCGTGCCAGCATCATGACAGGTACCTGGGAGCGGAAACACGGCTACACCTTCGGTCAGCCACCCATGACCAACCAACAGATCGACAGCAGCTACTTTGCGGTACTAAAAGCATCGGGGTACTACAACGGCTTCCTCGGGAAGTTTGGCGTCCTGTTCAACGAAGAAAGGGATACAAGCCTGTTCAATGTTTACCAGCCGGAAACAACCAACTTCTACTGGCGACTTACCGGTGAGGGAACTACGCATACACATCTGACTGACCTGATGGGGGAGCGGGCAGTGGACTTTATTGAGAACGCACCGCACGACAAACCCTTTTGCCTGTCCGTCAGCTACAATGCACCGCATGCAGAAGACCGTTCTCCCGAGCAGTATATCTGGCCGAAAGATTTCGATACCCTCTATGAAACCGCCAGAATACCTGACCCGGCGCTGGGTGACGAAACCTATTTTTCAAGGTTGCCGGTGGAGGTCAGGCAGGGCTTCAACTTTACCCGCTGGCTCTGGCGTTTTGATACGCCGGAAAAATACCAGCATATGGTAAAAGGCTATTACCGGATGATAAGCGGTATAGACAGAACAATCGGACACATACGTGCAGCCCTCAGAGAGACAGGGGTGGATGATAATACGGTTATAATTCTCATGGGTGATAACGGCTACTTTTTGGGTGAACGGCAACTTGCAGGCAAATGGCTCATGTATGAAAATTCACTTCGTGTACCACTCATCGTATTCGATCCCAGAAGTGCAAAGCACTACGATTTCGAAGATCTTGCACTGAACGTCGATATTGCTCCCACCATCCTGGATTTTGCAAAAGCTGAAATTCCTGGTACCATGCAGGGTAAAAGCCTGGCAGGATATGTAAAAGGTGAAAAAACCGTTTCGGACAGAGACGCGTTTCTCTGCGAACACCTCTGGAAATTTAAACCAATACCGGCCAGTGAGGGGATCAGAACAAAACAGTGGAAGTATTTCAGGTACATCGGCCACCCGGAACTGGAGGAGCTCTATGACCTGCAGCAGGATCCCCTCGAAACCAGGAACCTTGCCGGAGAAAAGAAATTCAGTAAAATCAGATCGTCGCTGGAAAAGGAGCTAAATGCCCTCATCACGGAAGAATCAAAATAAAACGGGCCTGCTTTTTATAGCATGTTTACTAGTGCTAGTCCGGTTTTATATGTACGACCTCATAACCCGTGGGACGAAAAATACCCAGCTCACCGCCGTAGGCGTGTATTTCAAATGTCTTCTCTTCGCCGGGACGCAGCTCATCAATCGGGACTTTCTGATTTCCGGAGACGATGGTATAGTTCCGGATGGTATATGCCGGCAGTCCGGTCTTTCCTTGTAGGGTTAAAACCAATTTGTCCTGATCCTTTGAAATGCTCGTGATTATCACAGGAGAACTTACAGCTTTGAGGGTATCGTAGGATGGCTTTGTATTCAGATTGATGTCACAGACTCCATGTACCCTTTGCGGATAATGGTAGGTTATATCTTCACCCATATGCGTACGGTAATCGTTCAGGCAGAAGTAGATGGCTCCTGCAATGTATGGCTTAGAACCGTAGATGCCTATCTGCCTTGACATCTCATTCGCCCTCCGTACATCCCCGCCTTTGAAAACAGGCTCACAGATACCCCACTCCGAAATGGTGATTGCCTTGCCGGGATATTCACCGGCGATACGGTCCAGTTCAAAAGGTACCACGCCAACACTTTTCCCATACCAGGTGCTGAAGTATTCATTGAACATCATCATATCGAAATCAGCGCTGGCATCGGGCAACGACTTTCCATCAGAAGGGAAATCCACTGCAAGGTTATTTGAAACATAGTTCACGAGCCGGGATGAATCGAGTTCTTTTGCACGATCATAAAGCATTTTCAGGGCATGGATATTGGTGCTGTCATGACTTTTCAATTCATTTCCGATGCCCCATGCAATAAGTGATGGGTGATTAAAATGGGCATCGGTCATTTCCTCGAGTTGCTGAAAACCTATCTCCAATAAAGTATCATTTAGCATTGTTCCCGCTCCCCAATATGGAATCTCCTCCTGAACGAGTATCCCATGCCTGTCACACCAGTCGAGAACATATTCGTCCTGTTGCCAGTGGAAACCGGGTAAATATGCAGTTCGCCTTTTTCATCAGGTCCAGGTTCTTTTCCAGATCGGCATGGGTTTCTGCCATGCCATGATCCGGGCTTGAGCCGGGCATCCATTCAACCCCCATGAGGCGAACCGGCTCACCATTCAGCACATACCGGTTGTCTTCCACTTTTATGCTCCGGAAGCCGAAAGTAGTGGAAAGAGCATCCTTCTCAACGCCATCATCCAGAAGTCGGATATCCAGCTTATACAGGGCCGGTGAATCAAAGTGCCATGGATGGATTTTATCAAAATTTAACACGCTGTGAAATTCTCCGTTTACAAAGTTTCCCTCCAGTTCACCATTGAAAACCGTATGTTGTGTGGTCTGATTCTCCTCTGTAATCACCGCCATCACCGTGAGTTTTGTCTTCCCTGTATCGGTTTTATCGAGTAAGCCGACCGAAACTTCTGCCCTGCCCTTTTCTCCCGTGGGTATAGCGGTAACATGAATACTCCTGATCGCCTGTTTACCGGTAATGACCTCGTATACACTTCGAATGATGCCACCATCATTGGCCCAGTCGTAACTTTTAAGAAAAGGGATACTACGCCGTGACGGAGAATTATCGGCACAGACCGTCAGGAGGTTTTCACCGGCCTTAATGAAAGGCGTGACGTCCACAAAAAACCGTGTATATCCCGAACCCCTGTGCTCACCGGCTTTCTGTCCGTTTACGTAAATAATTGCATCATGATACACCGCATCGAACTGCAAACGTGTGATTCCGGAAAGCTGTTTCTTTGTGACTTCAAAAGAACGTTCATACCAGCACTTTCCCCAGTAAGTTTCCAGCCCTTTATCAGCATTCCAGGCGTGTGGAACGGAAACCGGACGGGTCAGCATGCCCAGTAAACCAGACTCCCCAGGGCTTACGGAAGTTGCCACTGAAGCAGAATCAATATAAAATTGCCATTCCCCGTTCAGGGATATAACTTTACGTGTGGATTCATGATGGCATGATGTCAGTGCAGGGGTGATCAATAGTGCTGCCAGAATGATGAAAAAATACCCGGATGGCATCAGGTGATTAGGAAATTGGTTTCGTAGTCTCATATTTTTGGTATTGGCGCAGTTCAATCCAAAGATAATAAAATCAAAAAAGGAAAAATACATTACTCTCTGTTAAGCGGAATCCGGTATATCATTTATCGTTCTTAAGCCAGTTCTGCACAATCATGAACTTCTCTATCAGCCAGGCGTTAATACTATTAATCTGTCTAGGATGACTGTTGCCGGAGATCCCCAAAAAAGCAACAAAACCTCCATGGTTCCGTGACCTTTTTGTGATACTTCCTCACTACTTTTATATGGAAGTTATTTATACACAGTTTATTGTTCAAAAAAGAGCCAATTGAGTCCCTTAAGTTGTTTGCATAAAAACCTCCGAACCCATGAATAAAATTCTGAATATTGTATTGCTTTTGTATCTCGCAGTCCCCGTGACCTTGTTTGGTCAACAGATCTACAACACCAGCTTATCTGATATTCAGGGGAAAACGGTAACTGTTGGCGAGCTTAAGGGAGATAAACTAACTGTTGTCGATTTCTGGGCCACCTGGTGCAAGCCCTGTCTCCTTTCGATGCCCGAACTGGTCAAAATGTCTGCTGAATTCGACAGTCAGGGCGTCCGTTTTATTGGCATAAATGAAGACGGACCGAGAAATATTGCCAAGGTCAAACCCTTCGCCCTGTCAAAAGGCATCACCTACCCTGTACTGATGGACTCCGACCAGCAACTTATGTCTGACATGCTGGTATCTGCCCTACCTACTCTGATCATTCTCGACAAAGACGGCAGTGTTCTCTATATGCACGAAGGATTTACATATGGGGACGAGAATGAGATCAAAGACAAGCTTTCAAGCCTGCTCGATGAAAAAAATTAGCTTCATGACTCTCTTACAAGTGATACTGCTGATGCCTGCCTGGCAGGCTGTCAGGGCACAGAATGTTCTGAACGGGTCGAATATGGCCGAATTTCAGCTGGGTAACATTCCGGGCGTCGATCCGTCCGGCCTCACCTCATTGTACGACCAGCTTAACCTCTCCTATTCATGGAAGGAGCTCAGTCTGAAAATGAGGGTTGAGCAATTCTATCCTTCCATAGGAGCCGATCGTGATTATATCCAACTGAGCCAGTATCGCCTCAACTATACAGGAAAAAATCTACGTCTTACGGTCGGCCATTTTTACTCCACGCTCGGCCGGGGTCTTTTGCTTCGTACCTATGAAATTCCGGCTTCCATCTGGGAAACACGGGGCTATCGCGTCAGGTACGGCTTCTATCGTGATGTCGAAGGTATTGAGGCTTCTTACAGATTTAATAAATTTCAGTTAACGGCGGTCAGGGGAAAAGTGCTGGATGTAAGCCTTCCGCCAACCGTTGACAAGATCACCGAAAGACGCCCCGATCTGATCGAAGGGGTCGAATTGAACTATTCCTTTGCAGGACAGAAATTGGGTGCCATATACATGAGAAATACTCATTCAGAAGTAAGTACCGGTTATGCTTCCGCATACTATGATGGGAACTTCCTGAAGAACTTTTCCTTTTATGGCGAATTTGCAACGAGGACCGACTCGCTCAGCCGTTTCTCAGCTTCTGCCCCAGAATCAGGATATGCCGCCTATGGAAATCTGAGCTTTACTCATAACAGCCTGGGAATAAGCTTTGAGATGAAGGATTACACTAACTTCTCAATCGGTACAGGTATCAATGACCCCCCCTCCCTTGTGAAAGAGCATCCATACCGCCTGCTGAACAGAAGCACTCACCTTCCCGATCTCGGTCATGAAAGCGGGTACCAGGTCGAATTTTATTACCGCTTCGCGAACAGCAGCTTCCTTACGCTGAACAGCTCAAGTGCGAAGAATGAGCTATCGTCGGGAAGGTCTCCGGTATTCAGGGAGTTTTTTGCCGAGTACCAGTTCACACCGGGAAGCGGCAAGCTGATGAGTCATGTATATGCCGATTATGCGACCGATCCCCTGGTTAATGAGGTAAACCGGTACGCCGGCGGGTTCACCCTGGATATCCCGCATGGCAGGTTCAACTCAAACATCGAAACCGGTTTACAGTACATCGAAAGAGAAACCCTCCGCACGGATCGCTTTACAAATTCCTATATATCCTTTACGTTTTCAGGGACTTCCAAATACAGTGCTTCCATTGTCACTGAATATACCAGTGATCCGATACATATCGATGAAGGTAAAAATTACGCCCTATACCCTTCATTAAACCTACAGTACAGACCAGATTCAAGAAACCAGGTTTTCTTGTTTTTGGGAAAAAGGAGAGGCGGCCCGGCCTGTAATTCAGGTGTTTGTTATGACGTCCTCGATTTCGAGGGACTTGAGGTCCGCCTGACCACACGACTTTAAAACACGAATATCATGAAAACAATAAAAAAATTTACCACGTACTCCGTTTTACTATTTGCTTTCCTGCTTCTGCCTCTTGTGACCTACAGTCAAAATGTGGGGGACGTAGCACCGGATTTCAGCTATTCCACACTTGCCGGCTCACAATTCACCCTGTCAGAATACAGGGGTAAGGTTGTTTTTATCTTCGTATTCGGGTATGCATGCCCACATTGCCTGGCAAACGGCAACAACACTGAAACCGGAATCTACAACATCTATAAATCCAATCCGGATTTTGTAGCCGTCGGGGTGGATACATGGGGCGGGAATGCAAGCGGTGTTTCAAGTTTCAAGATTTCTACCGGCCTCTCCTACCCGCTTTGTTTGAAAGCCGGCGCATTTGAAATGCTCTATGTCACAACCTATGACCGCATTATCGTGGTGGACAGGGAAGGCATCATCCGTTATAAATCCACGGCCTTCAGTACTACCGCAGTCGTTGCCCAGGCCGCAGAAGCCATCGGAAATGTACTTGATGAAACCGATACCACCGGTATGATGACAGGGGCCGGTCCCCTGGCGGAACGGCCCGATCTCAGAATTTACCCCGTTCCTGCCCGCGACCACCTGATTGTTGAGAGTCCCACCCTGAACCTTCAGAATGCATCCGTAACTGTGTTAAATTCACTGGGCAGGATCGTTTCTGAAGGATCCGCCGATACCTTTTATGCAGGAAGTGGCAGACTGAATATCCCTGTCAGTCATCTGGCAGCTGGTATTTATTTCATACGGATCAGGGCGGAAGGAAGGAATATAACAAGGAAATTCCAGGTTGTGGGGGGGGAATAATATTACTGCCCCAGTAATACCCCTAAATCCCCTGGGAGGGGACTTGAAGATGAGGTAAATAACGTTGGTTGAGATTGCGGGTTGCGTGTGTTGAATACCGCTAAATCCTGGGAGGGGACTTGAAGATGAGGTAAATAACGTTGGTGGAGATTGCGGGTTGCGTGTGTTGAATACCCCTAAATCCTGGGAGGGGACTTGAAGATGAGGTAATTAACAATGGTGGAGATCGCAAGTTGGGCCAGCTGAATACAGCTAATTAAAAGCAGCCGCCAGGCCCGGATAAATATTTTTCGTACATTAGCCTGGTAACCTCAGATTCCTGAACAAATACCATGTTATGAATCCAAGAATATCAAGTTGTGTCATGGCCGGATTGCTGCCGCTGGCCGGACTTGTCCAGAGCTGTAGTACTGAAAGTGAACCACAACACCCCAATGTCATCCTGATCTATGCCGACGATCTTGGTTACGGCGATGTAAGTTGCTACGGGGCGGACCGGTTCAGTACGCCGAACATCGATAAACTGGCTGCAGGAGGATTGAAATTCATCAATGCCCACGCCCCTTCTGCCACCTGCACTCCATCACGATATGCCCTGCTGACCGGAGAATATGCCTGGCGAAAGAAGGGAACGGAGATCGCTCCGGGTGACGCATCCATGATCATTGCACCCGGCAGATTTACCCTGGCTTCGGTATTCCGGGAGCAGGGGTACACAACCGGCGTCATCGGAAAATGGCACCTGGGTCTAGGCGGAAAAGAAGGTCCGGACTGGAACGGTGAGCTAAAACCCGGCCCCCGGGAGATCGGCTTCGATTATTCATTTCTGATACCCGCCACCGGTGACCGCGTGCCATGTGTCTTCACCGAGAACGGGAAGGTTGTACGACTCGACCCCACGGATCCGATTTCAGTCAGTTATGACCACCCTGTCGGAAACGATCCTACCGGTGAGGATCATCCGGAACTCTTAAAAATGCACCCAAGTGCAGGCCATAATATGACCATCGTGAACGGCATCAGTCGTATCGGATATATGTCGGGGGGTAATTCGGCGCGCTGGGTCGACGAAAATATTGCAGACACCCTCACCACTAAGGCAACCCGCTTTATCAGCGATCATAAAGATAAGCCCTTCTTCCTGTACTTTGCGACCCATGACATTCACGTTCCCCGTGTACCTCATCCCCGTTTTGCAGGAAAGAGCGGCCTGGGTCCGCGTGGTGATGCCATCATTCAGCTCGACGATTGCGTGGGGCGGATCATGAAAACCCTTCAGGATAACGGCCTTTCCGAAAATACGATCGTCATCTTCACCTCCGATAACGGGCCGGTGGTGGATGACGGGTATCAGGACCAGGCCAGGGAACTCCTTGGATCCCACAAACCGGCAGGCCCGCTGAGAGCCGGCAAATACAGCATTTACGATGGTGGCACCAGGGTACCATTCATCATTTACTGGCCCGGACATATCCAATCCGGGGAAAGTCCTGCCATGGTTTGCCAGATTGATCTTGCCGCCTCATTCGCTGAATACTTTAAGGAAAAAATGCCCTATGATGCATGCCCGGATTCCGATCCGCTGATGGCCACCTTTTTTGGAAAAACCGAAGTCGGACGACAAAATCTTGTCGAACACGCGGTGACGGGAAATCTGGCGATTATCAAGGGGGAATGGAAGCTCGTGGAACCTTCTCCGGCAGAACGGGTGGAGATGTACCGTGCTGATGCCGACTACGGAGCCAGGGAAAAGCCACAATTGTTCAACTTTGCAAACGATATTGCGGAGAAACATGATCTGGCCGACTCTCTGCCTTCCAAAGTGACCGCACTTATGAAGGATCTGCAGGCGATCAAGGAAAACGGCGGATGGGCCGATGAAGTTAAATAACGTTACAGGCGCAGAGGTACATTATCTTTGCTAAATACCGGATTACCGGTCATCCGGCCTTCCCCTCCAGTTTTCCGGCCTTTCTTCAACAGGTGGGGGAGGCGCACCGAATTTCCTCAAATTATACGTAAACGACAGCATCACGTATTGTTTCAGGACATCGGTCTTTGTATCCTCGATATAAAGCTCCGTAACGTTTCTTGAAATGCTCTTGTTCTGATTCAGCAGGTCGAAAACCGAGAGTTTAAATTCGCCGAGCTGATCCTTAAAAACTTTTTTCCCGATCCCCATGTTCCAGAGAAAATAGCTTTCATTGAAATCGGCGGAAAGCCCTGTATAATACTGATGCTGGACCTGGTTTGTAAATACGATGCCCTTCCATATGATCAGGTTCAGGTCAAGCTCCGATCGCTGGTAGAAATAGGTATTGTCCATTTCGGGCCTTACACTGTTCTCAGCCAGGGAATAACTGGAGGACGAGGATACGGTAAAATCCACCCTCTCGCTGATATTGCTTGCCAGTACAACTCCAAGACTGAAACTATGACTATTGGTAAAACTTGTCAGTCCGTTAATGACTCCAGGTGTACGTGAATATGTCCAGGCACCGTTGAAGTTCAGATTCGTTTTAATTGCTTTGATCGGCACTCCATAGCTGCCGAATACGCGGAAATTCCTGTATCCGTCGGCATTTACCGGGCGTACAAGGCGGGTACCGGATTTAAGTTCGGTACCATCGGCCAGGACTGTGTCGGTGGCGGCGAGGAAAGTGCTGTTTACAACATAGTCGGTGCCGATGCCTCCACCGGCAAGTACAAAGAGCGTGGACGCCCTGGCCGTGTTTACGGCTGAAAGCCTCATGAAAAGATTATGCTGGTATGACTGACGAAGGTCGGGGTTTCCTGTAGACAGCTGGACGGGGTTACTGTTATCGATCACGTTCTGAAGCTGTGACACAGACGGCGCATCGGTCATCGTCCGGTAAAAGAGGCGGAGGTTGACCGATTTGCTGAAATCATACCGGAGCATAAACTGCGGAAGGACACTGGTGAAGTTGTGTTTGATCCGGTCTTCTGCCGGGAAACGCTCATCACTTTTCAATTGCGCAACCTGGTAATTGAGTCCGGCCATAAGCATCATTTTGTTGTTGCGATAACGGTAATTCGTCCCGGCTTCCGTTGTCGTGTACGTACTTTTATAAACATTGGAGAGCGCCGTATCCCGATAGGAATATTCGCCGGTACCCTCCTCATAATTGAAAGTCTGTTTATCGGCATCGTTGTGGGAGAATGAGTTTCCGGCGGTAATCATCAGGATGCTCTTACTGCCGAGTGGTTCGGTATATGCCAGTCGCGTTCTGTATGAAGCACCGCTGGTTACACTGTGGGTGTTCTGATTCAGTATATCGTTAGATGCTGAATCGGCGTAATAGATGCTTTCGGATTTCTGTTTTGTATTCCCCTGATTGTCGTTCATCCCGGCATTCACATCCAGAGAGATCGTCCTGCCGGCTTTCGAAAAGCGGTGTCTGTAAAGCACATCATTTGAAAAGTTATACCCGCTGAGACCACTGTTCAGGGCGTTAACCGTGGTGTTAAGGAGATCGCTTCCCTGCAGGCTTTTACTCAGTATATCCGAGGTCGAGGTGTTATCCTGGAGGCTGAGTCGCGGGATGATGAGGATGCTGTTCGACGAGTCGATGTTATAGGTGAGCCGCATGTTCAGTCTGTGGTTCAGGTTATTGGAGGTTGAGGTGTTTTGTTCTTCGTAGTAGGGTGCATCGGTACCTGTCGAGAAAAAATTCTGAACGGTTTTTTGCGAATTGGCATTGGAGCTGTGATTGATAAAATAGCTGCCGGTCACTTCGATTTTCTTACCCCACTTGCCGGAGTAGTTAAGTCCAAGAGCCTGGGTTTTTGAGATCCCCGGTTGCTGACCGACCATAAAGTTATTCCGGTCGCCTGAGTATCCCCCAGCACCGCCGCGACCGCCTCCGCCATAGCCACCACCACCACGGCCTCCCCTGAAACCGCCTCCGCTTCTTCCGCCACTGCTCGTCATGCCGAGGATATCTTCCGATGAAAAATTCTGCTGATTTACATTATTCGCCATTCCAATCAGGCTGATGCGGTTATTGCCCTTGAAGTAGTTCACACTGGCCCCGCCATTGTAGCGGTTATCGGAGCCGATCCCGCCATAGATCTTCCCAAAACTGCCGTTGCGCATCGACCTGCGCGTAACGATATTCATGGTTTTTGTGGTCTGACCGTCATCGAAACCCGTAAACCTGGATTGCTCGCTCTGCTCATCGAATACCTGGATCTTTTCCACGACGCTGGCCGGGAGGCTCCTCAATGCCAGCATCGGATCCTGGTCAAAAACCGGCCTTCCGTCAACCGTAACCTTGGTTACCTGTTCACCCTGTGCTTTGATGGTCCCGTTGTCGACCTCCACCCCCGGCATCTTTTTGGCAAGGTCCTGTGCATCCGCATCCGGGTTTGTTTTATATGCATCTGCATTGTACACCACGGTGTCGCCTTCCTGGGTTGCAAGAGGGAGCTTACCCTCAACACTAACCTCCTGGAGCTCCGAAGGTTTCTCACTAAGAAACAGTGTCCCAAGATCACGGAGCTTTCCTCCGGCACCTATACTCTTCTCAAGGGTTTGATATCCGATAAATGAAATAGTGATCGTATAGCTGATGCCGCGCTCTAGACTTCCCGTCGTGAACTGCCCCTTTTCATCTGTAATCACGCCCTCCACTACTTTTCCTTCACTGTTTTTCACAACGACATTTGCACCGGGCAGGGGTGAATGGTCCGACTGATCGAGTACCTTTCCTGAAAGCGAATATTTCTGCGCGGAAACGACGGGTGTAAGGGCGATGAAAGCCAGAACAGCCAAAATATGTGATACCTTCATAACAAAATAATTACATCTTTCAAGAACACAATCAAAGTTCAGAACTTCCCTTTAGACACTTTATATAATGCAATTATTCATCTTATAGCCGGATAAATGATCATCAACACAAATTATTTTTTACGGCTAATCCGGAGGCCGTAGCCCACCGCACAAATATATCCGAATCTTCAGAGGGAGATTCAAATAGAGTGATTATTTACAGGAGGGTCTGAGCTTAACATATTCCAATCATCCTGCGTGACATTTACGACTTTTAAATCTTCGATGTACATCACTTTATATATCCCGAAAATTTAATTTATCACCAAAAATTGATACATTTCATTACCATTTCACGGATAATCCAAATTCAGATCCTTCAAGTCGGGATCATTAAATACACGACCCATGAAAAATTCTGCTTTACGACCTTCATCAATTTTATTCCTCGCCATTCTTCTGCTGCATACGTTTACCCTTCAGGCTGTGGTAACATCATGGCAAAAGGAGGACGACGGCGTTCTGTTCACCCTCGACAATGGGCTGATGAAGGTAAAAGTGTGCCTTGATGATGTGATCGAGGTGAAGTACACCACCCTGCCCCTGTTCATGGACAAGCCTTCACTGGTGGTGACCAACACCTGGGAAAACAGCCCGTCCTTTACCGTCAGTGAGAACGGCGGTGTCATCACCATTACCACAGGCAGGCTGAAAGTCATCGTAAACCGGCAGACCAATGCCGTCAGCTACAGCGGACCTGACGGTAAGCTCGTCCTTAGTGAAGCGGCTACAGAAGGCAAAGCCATGAAGGATACCACGATTGCCGGCATTCCGGTATATACCTGTTCAACTATGTTTGATTCGCCGGCCGGGGAAGCGCTGTACGGACTCGGATGTCATCCGGAGGATACCCTCTCCATCAACTACAAGGGTCGAAACCAGGACATGGTGATCAAATACATGACCGGTGCTATCCCTGTCTTACTGTCGACGAGGGGATACGGACTGATGTGGGATAATTACTCGGCTTCGGCTTTCTATGGTGCGGAAGAGAATAACACGAAATTCAGGTACACATCGGAAAGTGGTACCATGGTCGATTACTATTTCTTCTACGGACCGGATTTCGACAGAATCATTGCATTGTACCGCACCGCTACAGGTCAGGCACCCATGTATGGCAAATGGGCGTTCGGGCTGATCCAGTCGCAGGACCGCTATAAAAGCCAGGCAGAAGTACTGTCGGTTAAAAACCGCTACCGTGAAAATCATATTCCCCTGGATGTCATCGTGCAGGACTGGTTTTACTGGGAACCCGATGTGATTGGCTCACATGTGATGTGGCCCGAACGGTATCCGGATCCGAAAGCCATGGTGGACGAACTGCATGCTGCCCACCTGCATACTATGATCTCCATCTGGCCGGTATTTTCTAAAGGCACGCAAACCTATGCACAGATGGAACATTCGGGCGGACTGACCAATATTCTGTGGGATAATGTCATGACAAAGCTGAGGGACAATTATTACGATGCCCACAGTGAACCGGCGCGGGACCTTTACTGGAAACAGGCTTACGACAGCCTGGTAGGCCGTTACGGCTGGGATGCATGGTGGGTCGATCAGTGCGAGCCAGACAACGGGAACAACCTGGACCTGCGAAGACAATCCCATTTTGCCATCGGTCGGGGTATCGACTATATGAACACCTATTCGCTGATGCATTCCACAGGCCTTTACAAAAACTGGCGGAGAGACATCCCGGATAAACGGGCGTATTTCCTGATCCGCCAGGCTTTCGCGGGTCAACAGCGCAACGCCGCCACGCTCTGGTCCTCCGACATCACCTGCACATGGAGGGCGTATCAAAGCCAGGTGCCCCAGGGCATCAACGCCTGTGCGTCGGGTATACCTTACTGGACGTCAGATATCGGCGGTTATCATTTTCACTGGCAGGCGCCTGACTGGTCCACACCGGACAACCGTGAACTGTTCACCCGCTGGTTTCAATTCGGCACCTTCTCCCCCATTTTCAGGATCCACGGCAAGGGTGAACGGGCGCTGTTCTCTGACAACTGGGATGCCGGGACGAAAGAGATTCTTTTTACGTATGATAATCTGCGATACCGGTTGATGCCGTATATCTACCCGCTATCCTGGAAGGTGACAAATGAAGGATATACCATCATGCGGTCGTTGGCCTTCGATTTCCGGGATGATCCGGGCATACAGAATATCCCCGATCAATATATGTTCGGTCCCGCGTTTATGGTTTGTCCGGTGACGGAGCGGATGGACGAACTTCCTGCTATAAAGAAGACCGGCAAGTCAAGATCCGTATACCTTCCTGCGGGAACCGACTGGTTTGATTTCTGGACGGGGAAGAAGACTGAGGGTGGACAGACAATCGCGGCAAAGGCTTCGATCGAGACCATCCCGCTTTACATCAAAGCCGGATCGATCATACCGATGGGACCTTACCTGCAGTATTCAGACGAGAAAGCTGCAGATCCTATAACGTTGAGAATATACCCCGGTGCAGATGCCGATTTTGTGTTGTATGAGGATGAGAACGATACATACAACTACGAAGAAGGTGTGTACGCTACCATCCCTATTCACTGGGACGAAGAAACACAGACACTGACCATTGGCGACAGGAAAGGCGCATTTCCGGGGATGCTGAAGGAGAGGACGTTTAATGTGGTTTGGGTGAAAATGAAACACGGGATTGGGGTTGAGCCTGCAGAGGCGGATGAAGTGATAAGCTATGAGGGGCGTGAAGTGAAGATCAGGAAAAAGTGAAGTTTAAAACTATTTATTTGCAAAATCCGGAGTGAACCCGGTAATGAAACCTATCGGCCGATGGAAATGATATAATAATTAGCAACTATTTCGGGAAAAGAGGGGGCTTACATTTGAAAAACGAAAAAGCTGAATTATTATCAGGCAATTAGACCAAGAAATTTTTTTTCCGGTTTTATCGGACAACGGTGACTTTGTATTTAAAATGATTCCCTTCAATGTTTTACTGTAACTTTTCATTAAGATGATCGTCTTAATTTCATCATAAGATGCTACTCGCTCTAAATACGATTGAAACATGAACGCTAAAATATCTGTTTTAACTCTTTTTTTCCTTCTACCCTCTTTAATCTATAGTCAAAATAATAAAATAGAAAGTTTGCAGGGTTCATGGATGGGTAGGGTTACTACTGAAGAATTTTCGCTGCCTCTAATCTTCAAATTCGAAATAAAAAATGACACGATAAAAGGGTTATTGGATAGTCCGGAGCAAGGGCTAATGGATCTACCCCTGGATAGGGTTTGGATGACAGAGGATAGCATATATGTTGATGCAACAAATTCATTAAATGCAGGAATTATTTTTAAAGGAAGAGTACTACCAGGCGATTCGGTTATTAATGGAATATGGGGTGGTGCCCTCAGTTTAAGGTTAAGTCCTACCCAGTTTGTTTTTACACTTAAAACAAATTTAAATCCCGAAATTAAGGGGTATAAAATTGTTAAATTAATAGAAAGCACTCCCGTTAAAGATCAACAGGCTACTGCTGCCTGTTGGAGCTATGCAACTACATCCTTTATTGAAACAGAAGCCATAAGACTTGGTAAAAGTCCCGTTAACCTTTCGCCAATGTTCTTTGTTACTCCAACATATATCGATAAAGCTGAGAAATATATCAGGATGAATGGCAACATTAGCTTCTCTGAAGGTGATTTGACATTTAGTGCTATGAAAGCTTACAAAGAATTCGGGACGATTCCGGAAAAAGTCTATTCCGGGAAAAAAGATTCCCTCTCAAAACACGATCATACTGAAATGAACAAGATCCTTCTTGAAAAGGTCGAAAACTATGTAAAGACAGGACGCGGTTCTATGACAACTACAGGCTATAGAAAGGATATTGAAGATATTTTAATCAGTACCATGGGAAAGGCTCCTGCTACTTTTATCTATAATAACCGGACCTATACTCCAAAATCATTTGCAAGGGAGATGATTGGAATCAATCCGGATGATTATTTGGAAATTACATCTTACAACCATCATCCTTTTTACTCGAGGTTCATATTAGAGATTAAATCAAACTGGAATAATAACTACTACGTAAACCTTCCGATTAATGATTTTATTGATGCAATAGATTATGCTCTTTTTCACAATTTTTCAGTTTGCTGGGATGGTGATATTTATGAAGGATATGGTGAGGGCATGGCCGTACTGGATGATAGTATTAAGACCATTACACAACAAATGAGACAGACCGCTTTTGATAATCAAACTACGGAAGATGTTCATAATATGCATATCATTGGCATTGCCGAGAATGACAAAGGGAAAAGGTTCTATATTGTTAAAAATTCAAACGATGCCATGAACTGTGGTGGGTACTTATATATGTCAAAAGAATACCTATTGCTAAAAACCATATCAGTAATGGTAAATAAAGATGCAATACCTAAAGAAATCAGGACCCGACTTTATCAAGGGTTGCACAATGGCCAAAATAAAACGTCTTTATGACTAAAATGCCGTACTTAAAGTTTGTGTAGAATTTATGGTTATGAAAATACTAATGCACTATTTACTACTGATATTTTTACTTCCAGTTCAGACAACATTGGTACTGGAAGCGCAAACAATAAAATATTCGACAGAGGTTGAACAAAGAATTAAATTGGTTGAGAATACCCTTTCAGGCTGGGCAAAAACGAGTGATAATGATACCTGGACGCTTTCTGAAAGAATGAAAAAATATAATATACCAGGTATAAGTATAGCCGTAATTCATAACTATCATATTGAATGGGCGAGAGGATACGGCTTTGCCGATCTCAAAGAAAAACGGCCCGTTACAGAAAAAACACTTTTTCAGGCTGCTTCAATAAGTAAATCACTGAATAGCTTAGGAGTCCTGAAACTTGTACAGGAAAAGAGACTCGATCTTAACTGCGATATCAACAATTACCTTCTCTCCTGGAAATTCCCTTATAATGAAAAATCCGGTGACAAAGTTGTCACCCTGATGAACCTCTTAAGCCATACGGCAGGACTAACCGTATCCGGTTTCCCAGGTTATGAAAAAGGTGCTCCTCTCCCATCGGTAATAGAGATCCTGGATGGCAGACAACCCTCAAATACCGATCCTGTGAGGTCATTCACAGAACCAGGAAAAGAATTCATTTATTCCGGAGGAGGGATTACAATTTCACAATTAATTGTTATGGACATCACTGGTCAACCTTATGAAAGCTATATGAAGGAGAATGTGTTGGATCCTCTTGATATGAAAAGCAGCTCATTTACCCAACCTCCTCAGGCCAGGAAGAGGAACCTGCTTGCAACTGGTTATAAAGCTGATGGAAAAGAAGTAATTGGAAAATATCATATTTACCCTGAGCAGGCTGCCGCAGGTTTATGGACTAATCCCATCGACCTTTGCAAATATATCATTGAAACCCAGCTTTCCTTCAACGGAGAATCATCAAAGGTGCTTACTCCGGCAATGACAAAATTAAGACTCACCCCAGTTTTGGAGGATGCGGCCCTGGGAGTATTTGTTAATTCAAGAGTCACTGGTTCGTATAAGTACTTCAATCATAACGGAGGAAATGAGGGATTTTGTTGTACTGCTATCGGTTGCCTTAATTCAGGTGATGGAGTTGTAATTATGACGAATACCGATTACAACAATAATTCCATACTTGAAGAAATAGCTAACAGCGTTGCATCAGTATATAAATGGAAGGATTATTATCTACCGGAAATAAAGAAAGTTGTTGCAGTTGACTCTCATATACTGAAAAAATATGAAGGCAAATACGATTTGGGAGGGACGCTCCTCACGTTTAAAATGTCAGGCAATGATTTGCTCGTCAATGTATTTGCTGATCAGTATTGGAAAGTGTATTTCACCTCAGAGAGTGATTTTTTTATAAAAGAGTACCGGGGTCAGCTTAAGTTTCTGCCCGACAAGGACAACAACGTCTCAGGATTTAGTATTAACGGGACATTTGCAAAAAAAATTGAATGAACAAGTATTTGGTAGTGTAAAGAATTTCCTGTAACGTTTGTAGCCAGGTCAACGTTTAATTTTACAGGCTCTGTTTTACCCTTTAAGTGTATAACCTTAATCGAAAGTGGTTAAGCCCAACACAAATTAAAGCACAATTGATCCCGCTTTTTGTTCCATAATACAACCATAATGTAGTAAAGAATAATCAGCCAGTTCCCTCCCTTTCGGGTTCAATTGTGCAAATTTTCTGATTTGCCGGGCCGGTATCTAATCTTTATTAATATTGTATCTTACTAGTCTTTTCTCGCTTATTATTGGACTAAGCAGGTAAAAATATGTTTGAAGAACTTTGCCTACATTATTAGAATAAAGGTTATCTAAATATCTAGGGTTTTTTGTTCCTGATATTTGTTGGGGTGTTGTAACTGTTCCTTTAAAGTTTAATACCTCAAATTCTCCGGCAGGGATCGTAGAATAATCATCCCAGCCTTTACCCACATGTCCGCCTGCGGCGGAACGCGGCACTTTGGCGGCCACCACGCCGTTCATATGAACTAGGATGATATGTAAGAAAATTTCAATTTTTACCGGACAATAATGAAAAAAAAAATTCTTATTTCCCGTTTAGATTAAATTCTGGTCAAATGCATTAAAACTATCGGGAGTCACCCGCAGAGCGGGCCAGGTCGCGTAAAATCCCCATTTAAAATTAGATTCAGGCTTTTCGCCATCATGTTTTTTATATATCAATTCTAAATCCTATAAACATTGAATATGATATTAAATGGAATTTTAGGTCTTCATTCGTACTCACAATAATTGGTGGGGTAATATCAGTATTAAATGCAGTACTTAAATATATCTTATTAGAAATCTTATAATCCAAACCCGTATTTAGACAAAAGGTATAAATCAAACCATTATAAAAATAATCATCATTATATTTATTAAGTTTTAAGCTTAATATATCAAAACCTCCGCTTAGTTTTGGTTGTATTCTCTTAGCCCGATAAATGTATTGAATCTGAATTGGAATTTTATAAATTTTTAATACCGTAGAAGTATCGAATATTTTATGATAAACCAATCCTGTTTTAAAATAAATATTTTCATTAGTTCTTGGAGCCCATATATATAAATACCCTCCCAATTCATTTATAAATTTGTCCCATCCTTTATATTTTGCTAAACCTACATATGGTAACATTGAAATCTTTAACAATGGAAGTCTCTTTTCGTAAATAATACATTTCTCATCATTGCACACTGCATTATGGTAGTCTTCTGCCAATTTTATCAAATTTTGATGCTCAGGTTTCTTAATAGATCGAATCTCAGCTATCAAGTCAGGATCGTCTTGTGTACAATAAATTAACAATCCTATGTGTTTTTTAGAATTATAGAATACTCGTTTATTATCAACATATTCAATTCCTTCTTCATAGGGAATCTCTGTCAATTCAACATCCTCTTTATCTAGATAATAGTGGTCACCTTTCTCATCTCTCATGTAATATATATTGATTTTACCCTTAATCAGATATTCCAAGAACGCTTTTTTATTATCTATCACTTTTGTCACATAGTATTTACTTTCAAGAAATCTAAATGCTTCAATATCATTTGGTGAATATTCTATGATTGTATTGTGAACATCTTTAAATTTGCATAAACTACTCATTATTATATCACCACGATAATCAATCTGTCCAAATATTGTGTCTCCAATTGTTTTTATGATATATCCAGGTCGAAAATCCGTTTGTGCGTTTAAAACTCCACAAGAGAGTAGTAATCCAAATAGAACAAGTTTCTTAAATTTCATATTGCTCAATTATGTAATACATTATTATATTTGCTTTCACTATTGTTCGGTTAAAAAAATTAAATACTATAATGTACCCCATTTCCAGGGCAGGATTTAATCAAAGTTAAGTTATATTTTTCATTAAACACTTTTTCATTATTTTTTGTATGGGTTAGGCAGCTTTTTTGTAAAATGATGCTGGCGTTTCGTAATTTAAAGACTGATGTAGCCGCTCCATATTATAAAAAGTGAAGTATTTATCAAGGCCTTCGTATAGTTTAACTCCGTCCTCAAAAACATGCAGATAAATACATTCGTATTTAACGCTTTTCCATAATCGCTCTATAAAGATATTGTCGATAGCCCTGCCTTTTCCGTCCATACTGATCTGTATTTCATTGTTTTTAAGTAATTCTGTATATTCCTGACTTGTAAACTGGCTCCCTTGATCTGAGTTGATGATCTCCGGTTTCCCATTCATTACAATGGCTTCTTCAACAAGCTGAGTGCACCATTGGGCGGTCATCGTATTACTAATGCCACAGTTTACTACATACCGGGTATGCAAGTCGATAATAGCGCATAAATACATAAATCCCCTTCTCATGGGAACATAGGTTATATCAATGCCCCAAACCTGGTTTGCATGATCGATCTTCAAATCTTTCAATAAATAAGGATAAACTTTATGTTCACTATTTTTCCAACTGGTATTTGGTTTTCGATACAAGGTCTGCCAACCCATCAGCTCCATAAGCCGCTTCACCCTTTTGTGATTGACTGCATATCCCTTTTTGTTGAGCCACTTGGTCAGCCTTCTTAAGCCGTAAAAGGGGATATTTAGATATTGTTCATCCAATAACCTCATTAAAGTGAGATTTTGCTCGCTCTCTGCTATAGGGGCATAGTATATTCCACTACGATGGATTCCCAGTAAATCACATTGACGAGTTAACGATATGTTGTTATTCCTTTGGACGATCTGCCTTAGCTCGTTAAGCGTCTTTAAAGAAGTTTTTTTTTGAGCCAGTCAATTTCTACCTTCTGTTGTCCAATTTGTGAATAAAGCCTGTCCATTGTGGCTTCCTGGCTCTTTTTATCTTCAACTTGCTGCTCCTTGGTCGAAAAAACCATGGGGGCTTTATTGATAAATTCTTTCTTCCATAATTCGTAGCGAACCTGGCAATGAAATTTACCGGTTGGCAATAGTACTTTTTATAAATCAACTGATAATTTTATATGTCCTCCTAATCCTTCACGCACAATTCTCATCAAAGTTGACAATCTAATATCACTTGCATTGTTCTCAATTCGAGATATATAATTCTTAGTTGTACCTGCTTTTTCAGCAAGTTGTGCTTGAGTCATATGCTGTTTTTTTCTCGCTTCTTGAATCAGTACTCCAATTTTAAAGGCTTCGAATTCTTCTTCGTATTTTTCACGCGCAGGAGTTCCCATTTTCCCATACTTATTGTCAAGATGGTCATCCCAAGAAGTCAATCTGTTATCATTTTGTTTTCCCATCGAAGTATTCTTTTTTTAATCGTTTTGCTTTCTCAATTTCTTTTTTCGGAGTCTTTTGTGTCTTTTTTTGAAATCCACTCAGAAGTATCACTAAGTTTTCTTCATCAAAACAACAAAAGATTCTGAAAATGTTAGAACCAACCCTTGTCCGAATCTCCCATAATCCATTTGTTCCTGTCAAATGCTCAAAATAGATTTTTGGAACTACTTTTAAACAACGAATCAATCCAATCGTCCAGTCTAGCTTATCCTGAACTTGCTTTGGCTGAGAATTATAGAAATCCCAAAAGTGATTTTTATAAACTTGTATATTCCTATTAAACTCGTCCAAATATTATATTATTTATTCGTTACAAAGTTACCTAATCAGACAACCTAATCCAAATCTATCATATTTTCTTTTAAGGGGGAGGCATTCTTTCTGTTCCTAGTCGGGTTACCCAGGGGAATTTCACCCCTGGGTTCTTACAACTTGTCCCGTATAAAGCGGAAGAACCGGACTTTATTCTCTCAGCTCATCCGGCTCTTGTTCACAAACCCTCGATTAGGAAACTCAATATAACCACCCTTTTTAAGATACGATTTACCCCAAGCAATTCGGTTTATTATCAGAATATCACCACTTTTAGTTGTCTGCTCTAATTGTTCTTTTGAAAGTCCGGAATAGAATTGTTCAATGACTTTTATATACATTTCTCTTGCTTGGAAAGTTTCTCCATTTTCTAATACCTTCAAAATTGGTTAAAATGTCTCATGAAATTTTGGTATCTCCATTATTCTATCATTTTTCGGGTCTGGTAATAATTAAGCACAAAGTTAATCGGTAAGTTTCGTTGGCAGGGTTGGCGGAGCCCGGTAAAATCCATCAACACCGCCTAAACGAATATACAAAATTCGAAGCGAACCTGGCGATGAATGGTGAAACCCTCATGAGTTGGCCGTGTGCCTGCATGTGGGTAACAAATAAATTTACCGGCTGTTATGGGGCGTGCTTCTTAATTTAAGACGGTTGGGATTTTGTCTGGGTCAAATAATTAAATGATATTTATCTGGTAATCATCTATTTGGTAGTAAATGGTCGTGTGCTTAGTAAGTACAGATTTTCTGTAATTATTATATCTTTCACTTTTTGGATACATATGTGGATTATTCTCAATTAACAGCAATTGTTTATCAAGCAATCAGGCAAATTTCCTCATTTCCCTCTCCGTCCAATGCTCCTCCAGATAGAAAATAATGCTTTTAAGATTCTTCAAAGCCTCATCGGACCAGATAAGCTTATAAGTATTTTTCATAGATTTTTCGGGCGGTTTCATTCGAATGAACTCTACCTTCCTCAATATCCTTCAATCCGCGCTGAATGGATTCAAGTTCTTCCTTTCTTAAGGAATCCCACCAGTCTTCGGAATTTTGTTGCGATTCCCTGAATTTCATCAGCTTATCGATCGTTTTTTCATCTCTCAACCCGGATATCCACTCAATCAGACTTAGTTTCTCACTTTTAATATCCATGATCGTACATTTTTGTAAATATAATCAATCCCTCTCAAATTAAACAGTGAAGGAAAGATTTGGTTGCTCAGCCGCATGCCCCATAACGGTGGCGATATGGAACGTTGGGGAATTCGAAGTGCTTTCGTATCAATTTACTTACAATTTAGAAAAGAGTGATGTAGTTGAATTAACCATATCACCCCCCAATGTTTTATGACCGCATGTTACCTGCCGTTTATATTCATTTTCTGTCAACAAGATAACAATTTTAATCCTAAATCATTCCGTTTGAGTGTGCCATTTTCTCTGGAATCATTTGTTTTACAGCCCAATGTTCAATAATCAATCCATCAGATAATCTGTAAATATCATATTGAACAAATCGATTTTCACTTTGGGTCACTTCCGATTGAGTCAACACAAAATTTTGCTCACTAATCAAACGATGAAGTTGAAATGTTTCATAATCATTTCCAAAGTCTGATATATTAAGATTTGCAGCAAGAAATTCTGCTGATTTATCTGTTTGTTTCTCAATAAGTACTTGCTTTATAAAATCCGCTACAATCTTTTTATTTACAGAAGACTTTTCTTGATTATCAAACTCAACAGTTCCGCCTACTTTAGGAATAGAGTCAACAATTTCTTGCACAGCATCCCAATGTTCTGAAATCAATCCGTTTTGGATGCGATACAAATCAACGACGGCATTTTCCTTACCCATGAATTCAATTTGCGAATGAACAGCCACAAAATTACCTTCACTAATAAATCGCATAAATGGTTTCTTTGGATGCTCAGGTTTTGGCATTTGCTTTAATATGGCTAAAAACTCCATAAATCCAGTTTTTCCAGTTTTTACCATAGGATTATGCTGAATGTAATTATCTGCAATTACAGAGTCAGCAAATTTCTCGTTTACCTGTCCGAATACTTTAGAATAAAAGTCGATTATCAGTTTTTTATTTAAATTTTCCATTTTTAAATCAGTTTTAATGTTACTCTTTTCTGAATTTGGTAGCCTTCCCTAAAAAGGTAGGGCATAAAATACTTCATAGCTTCTAATAATCTTCCGCTCGCCCAATCCCCAAAAGCAACAAAAAGCCCCGTTAAGTACATAGATGATAGCCCGGCGGATGCGTTGCACTGAGCTAAGTCGAAGTGTAGTTCAACATAGCCTGTCCCGTTTCACGGGAGACTCATCGCTGGGTTCCCGAGGGGTCGGGACAAGTATTGCAGACCGCTCAGAGTCCTATTTATTAGCAAAAGTATTTTATTTTGGTATTTCCAATAGTCCTTTCTGAGTACCAATATAGATAGTATTATCATCAGCATTACAAGTAATAATATCATGACTAATATTACTAATATCAATTTCAATCCATTGATTTTCATTTAAGTATCTCAATGCATTTTCACCATCGCTAATTTGATATGAAACTGCCCACAATACATTCTTAGAATCTTTAATTAGATTTCTTGATGTAGGCGGATATTCCAATGTCCATTCATTATCTCGTAATTTCACAAATTTAGTGCCTGCATTTGAGGAATAAACTTCAAACCAAATTCCGTTTTCATTATCTACAATAGGATGAGATAAATATGAGTATTCAGTAAATCCAGGGATTTCTGAACCTGGTATTATTTCCCACTCACCTGATTCAATCTTAATCAATCCTGCAGAACCAATTGATGCCACCCAAATTATATTTGATTCATCAACAACCAATTGACAATGGTAATATCCGGATGGTAAAATTGAATTCAGGTTATTATAAATTTCAAGTTTAGAGTGATTCCAATATGCAATCCCAGCATTATCACCATAAAACCAAATATTGTCCAATTTATCAATAGTAAAATACCGGAAATGAAATTCTTCGGTGATTAAAACAAGCTCATAATCCCCATATTCATTTAATTTATATAGAGATTTATAGGTTCCCGTATAAAAATTTCCTTTGCTATCTTTTTGAGGTACCCCCATAAAATCAGTATCAAGAAAGGTCTCAAAGGAAATTTTTTTGATTACAGTCCATTGAACTGTATCATAATGCTCTTTTGGTCCACATGTTTCACAAGACTTTAAAGATTTAATATATTTTGAATTATCAACGATTTTAATTTCTAAGATTGATTTATCATTTAAAAAATCAAGATAAGCTTTATTGTCACCCAATATCTTATCTTTTTCACAAGAACCAAATCCAATCGTTATTAAGATTAAAAATGAGTGAAATAGATTTTTCATAATTATCATTTTATTTATTAAGTATAATATTCTCTGGTACGTGGCTCATAATATTTTTGCTACCGAGTGGCTAACCACACCCATTGCGTTTATCCCTCAAATTCGAGGGGTAACCGTTGCTGTTGCATTTATATTGCATATGTGTTTAGCTTTTATTTAATTTCGTTAATTAAATATAATAATAATTTTAGAAATCCGAGTTGTCCGATAAAGGATCCCACTTTGAAGAACGAATTATTTACCATGAAGAAGCAGGATCTGTCATAAAAGAATTATTTATTTAAAGTGAAGAAGAATTTTCTAAAAATGAAGAAGGTATATTTTCTGTAATCGGTAATCGGTGATCGGTAATCGGTAATCGGTAATCGGTGATCAGTAATGGGTGATCGGTAATCGGTAATCGGTAATCTGCAACAGTTACCGGTGTTGCGCTTTCGTTATCTATGCTTTTCTTTATTCGATAACCGCTCAATTAATAACAGAATTTCAGTTGATTTATCTTTTACTATCCTTTGATCTCTTAAGGTGCTCTTAAATGTAAGTTGTTTACTATTTATTATGGCTACAAAATTTCCAACAAAGTCCTTCTCATCTATATTACTCCATAATAGGCGATCTACAATATTGTCTTTAGGTTTGACCAGAGGCAGAGTTGGATATCGCGTAGAATAGTTATTGTAAGTGGTATTGTATTGATCAAGATTGTTTTTTGATCTTTTTATTTCTTCCAATTGATAGTTCTGTAACTGCATAAGTTCATCAATTAAATTACGGTCAAAGATTTCAATATTACCAGATGAAATGATGGTGTTGAAAGTATTATTGTTGTAACCCCTTTTTACAACATAATCAGGGTCAAATTCAAATTGGACAATTTTTCGAATGGTGTCTATTGTGGTTGAAGATTGCAGGTATATGCGATCTATAAAACTCTGTAGTAAATTAATTTCTTTTTCTTGCAAGACAGCTACCCTGTTAATATCTATTGTGTCTCTGGTTAGATCCTCTACAAGGGATTTCATGTAAAATTCTTTGAGCTTATTATTTTTTCGGTTTTCATTCCAATTATTAATTTGCAATGCAATCAAAATGCCAATCACCACAAGAAGAATTTCTCCAAGTGCGTATTTAAGGTAATTGGTGGTTTTACCTTCATTGACAAGTTTTTTACGGATATTTCTAAAGAATTTTATCATTGGTTAATGTTTGTTCATAATGAAGCACAACGTTTGATAATAGTAAACGGTTAGGTTTTCGGAGTACGTCTGCATCCTCCGTCGGAAAAGTTAATTTGAAACGAAATGCTCTCTAATCATTGAATATCAACTATTTTAGATTGTGTGTTGAGGTGCGTTTATCCTTATCTTAGTCAATATATCTTGTTTATCTTTTCTCTCTTCTTCGATGTCAAAATCATCTTGAAGTCCAAGCCAAAATTTTGCAGTTGTACCGAAATATGATGAAAATCTCAACGCAGTATCCGCAGTAATTCTCCGCTTACCTTTAATAATTTGTGAAATACGAGTCTGTGGTATCTCCGTATCCTTTGATAATCTATACGCAGTAATCTCAAGAGGACGCAAGAATTCCTCAAGTAAAACCTCCCCCGGGTGAATATTTGCTAATCTGTCCATTTCTTAATCCTTCAATTTTTAATGATAATCCACTATTTCAATATCATGAGCATTATTGTCAATCCACCGAAACACAATCCTCCATTGGTCATTAATCCTGATACTGTAGAAATCGGAGCCTTGTAACTTTTCAAGTCGATTAGCTGGAGGGATGCGCAGATCAGACCCGTTTTGTGAGTTATTTATCATTCTCATTTTTCTCCGTCCAATCTGTTGAATCTCAATCGGTATCTTTTTGACACGTTCTCCATTCCAAATCTTTTCTGTAACCTTTGAACCAAATGAAACAATCATACTATCATCTTACATTACTAACGTCAAAGGTAACTAATTTGTTAAAAGATATCAAATCATTGTTGGAGCGTTTGACTAAATGCACCACAATAGTTGAAAATAAGAAACACTTGGATTTTCGGGCTGAGTTCTTGAACACCGGCAAAAATGCCGAAGCAAGAACAAAACGTCTGCAAACCACTGAACTCCAACTGTTTCATATTGTGTGTTGCAGGCTGCATTTATCATTTATCCGTAAATCTCATATTCTTTTTGACAGCATTCACATTCTCTATTGAAGTTAACATTTCCAATAGTTTAAATGAAACATCCAATCCTGTGGCAGGTCCTGTTGATGTTATAATATTCTTATCTATAACGATATGTTTATCCTGAACAATGGCACCATAACTTGCCAGTTGTTTCCTTCTCGCACCGTCTGACAAGTCCCATGTAGTTGCGTTTCTTCCTTCAAGAACTCCTGATTTTCCAACGGGTATAGCGGCAGCACATACCGCTGCAATTATCTTTCCGTCGTTATCAAACTCCCGTATCAAGGTAAGAAATCGTTCATCAAAGACATCTTCATAGTATCCTGCATCTTCAAATCCACCGGGAATTGCTAACGCAGCATAATCTTTAGTACTGATCTTATCAAATTCAATTTCTGGTCGAACATTAAAATTCCATTTGCATTTAATCTCGGGCCTAAGTCCTGTTGTTACCATATCAATTGGTTCTATTCCCAATACTCTACTCCAGCCGATAACATCAGTGAATACGGCAGCTTCGTATTCTTCAAATCCTTGTGCAAGAAATAATAATACTTTTTTATTCATTTTTATTCGTTTCGTTTTTTCCTTTCACTAATGTCATGTAAAAATAGAAAATTACTTACATATCATCCTGGTTAATATGAACGGCGCAGCGGCCGCCAAAATGCCGCGATCCGCCATAGGCGGACTTGTGGGTAAAGGCTGGGATGATTTTTCTTCGGTCCCTGAGCGATAGTCGAAGGGTTTTTCTTAATAATTCTCAATCCTGTTTACTTTTTATCAACAGCACAAGCGGACGCTTGCACGTACACAAAACTTTTCACTAAAAGATTGCAGATGAACAAATTGTGTATGACTTTGTTGTTGCATGATAGACATTTTTCTATTACTTTTCGGAATTATCGATATGAAAGTTGTTCCATTTATAATCTCTTCTGTTACAACTATCGGTCTGATTATCGCTTTAAATCAGCAATGGGGCAGTATACCGCCTGTCGGGAAATTTCTTAGTCCCCAGGTAGGTTTCTGGCAAAACGCCGAACCCGTTAACCAGCGCTTCGATGCCGAACTAAAATTCCAGCAATTAAAGGGGAAGGCCCAGGTATATTTCGATGAACGATTAGTGCCGCATGTGTTTGCAGAAAGGGAAGAGGATGCTTATTTTATCCAGGGATATCTTCATGCCAAATTCCGCTTGTGGCAAATGGAATTTGGAGCAAGGGCTGCTGCAGGTCGCATAAGCGAGATACTGGGTGAAGGTCCGCTTCAGTGGGACAGAAGCCAGCGCAGGCTGGGTATGGTTTACGCAGCCGAAAGAGAGGTGAACGAGATAAACAGGAACCCCGCCACCAAAATGCAATGGGATGCCTATGCAGCAGGTGTGAATGCCTATATTGACCAGTTAAAAGAAAGCCAGCTGCCACTTGAATTCAAATTACTGAATTATAAACCGGAGCATTGGACGGTATTAAAATCAGCGCTCTTTCTGAAATATATAGCGGAGCAACAAGCACTGACGGACGACATTGGGTTCACCAATGCACATGGGATATTTACACAAAAGGAATTTGAAAAACTTTTTCCCACTTATCCTGATTCATTGAAGCCGGTTGTACCCAATACGCCTGAAAATCCTTATCCGAAAAAAGCTTCTTTCGATCTTTCTGTTCCAGCCACTGCAGATTCCTTATACTTTACCTTTAAAAATGATGAATTAAAACCCGTTTATGAAAATAAACCTAAAATAGGGATTGGCAGTAATAACTGGGCAGTAGGTCCTTCAAAAACGAAAAGTGGCCGGCCCATCCTGTGCAATGATCCCCATCTCGCTTTGTACTCTGCCTGCCTTTTATTACGAGATGCAAATAACAACACCTTCACTGAATGTAAATGGGACATCCTTCCCAGGAGTTCCGAATATCTTATTTGGATATAATGACAGCATCGCTTTTGGATTTACCAGTGCAGGAAGGGATGTAACAGATCTTTATGAAATCCGGTTTCGTGATTCTACAATGAATGAATACTGGTTCAATGGTAAATGGATTGAAGCCACAAGTAGGATTGAACCAATTAAGATCAAAGGAGAGAAAACATTGTTTGATACGGTTGCCTACACGATATTTGGTCCGGTAATGTATGACAAAGCCTTCCCTGCTGATAATCAAAAAGACAAATACCTGGCCGTGAGATGGACGGCACATGATCCTTCCAATGATGGCTTTGCATTTTATTTATTGAATCACGCCAAAAACTACAATGACTATGCGGCGGCTATTAAATATTTAAAGTGCCCCGGGATGAACTGCCTGTTTGCATCAAAATCGGGCGACATCGCCATCTGGCACCAGGGAGAATTTCCCGCAAAATGGAAAGGCCAGGGCGATTTTATAATGCCCGGAACCGATAGTACTTACATGTGGCGTGGAATGATATCGCAGGAAGAAAATCCTCACATGAAAAATCCTGCCCGCGGATTCGTCAGCAGTGCTAACCAGTTGCCGGCAGACTCAACTTATCCATATTATATGGACGGCAAAAGAGACCCGCTGTACCGGGGTTACATTATTAATCGTTATCTCGACAGCATGCATAATATTACTATTGAGGACATGAAAAAGATGCAGAACGATAACTATAGTGCAAGAGCAGAATTTGCAAGAAAAATTTTATTAATGACAGATGAAAATCGTTTGGATCGTGATGAAAAGAAATATTTTGAAATGTACCGGCAATGGAATAATCGAAAAGATGCTCAGGCAAAGGGAGCTACTGTCTTCCATGAATGGTGGCAGGCATTGCGTGATACTATATGGGGAGATGATTTCGGCCGCACAACAGTGGCAGTGGCACAGCCCGCAGATTACACCCTGGTTGAGAGCTTGCTAAAAGACACAACTTATTCCTTTGTAGATAATATCAACACTCCGCAAAAAGAAACGTTGCAGGACCAGTTACTTTCTTCTCTGAAAAAAGCAACCTCAATATTAAAAAAGAAAGAGAAGGAGGATAAAATGGAGTGGTGGAAGGGTAAGGACACGGGGATAGAGCACATTCTTCAGATCCCCGCTTTCAGTCGCTATCACGTCCAGGTTGGAGGTGGATATGACGTGATCAATGCAACCACAGAAGGTGCCGGGCCCAGTTGGCGAATGATCGTTCAGCTTACCGATCAGACTGAAGCTTATGGAATTTATGTTGGGGGGCAAAGCGGTAATCCCGGCAGTAAGTATTATGATAACTTTATTGATGACTGGGCAGCTGGCAGGTACTACAAGTTATGGATGATGAAGAAAGATGAATCAGGAGATAAACGGATCATCGCTAAAATAGATTTTTCGAATTAATTATTAAACTTTCAGCAAATGAAATTCATTATCGCTGTATTTCTGATTGCTATTTTAAGTTTTATTGCCGGGCTATATCTTCCATGGTGGAGTATTGCTATCATTTCGTTATTTGTTATACTATTAATACCCATGCGTAGTGGCAAAGCTTTTCTTTCAGGGTTTTTAGGCATATTTATTTTGTGGGCTTTGCTTGCAGTATGGATTGATATTAAGAATGAAGGAATTCTCTCAAAAAAAATTGCCGTGTTATTTCACCTCGGTGGGTCTTCGATTTTATTGATTCTTATTACGTCGCTGGTCGGAGCAATAGTCGGGGGTTTTGGAGCACTCTCAGGCAGCTACTTAAGAAGCAAAAGATAAAATGAAATTTTATCGCGATATACACGGTCCCTCGTTGTAACGCCGGGTTACGCGATCATTTTTACACATATCTAGATTAAATTGTATTGACATTTTTTAGGACGACGCAATGTGTACTGCCGCCTCAACATGCATACTGTACCCACTATCTTCCCAGTCCACCCCCTTTGGTATCACTGTCAATATCAGATTTTCGATCGGATTTCTTGACCGCACGACCTTTATTGAATTTATAGCTATACATCACCTGTACAAACCAGGAGGCATCGAACAGCTGCTTATTTTCAGAATATATGATAGGGGTTTCGGTAATTACCTTTGAAAATTGTATTGTTTTCGAAAAAGGCAGGAGGTAGAAAATTCCCCATGAATGATTCTTAATTTTTTGATTAAGTCCCACTCCATAAAACAGAGGGCTGTATGTGATGGTTTGAGCTGAACGAACCGCCCCGTTATAATTGAGAAAGGCAAAAATGTTTAGTTTCTCTTTGAACAATGGCTTTACTACATAGCTGTTTAGTCTGAATGAGTAATAATCACGGGACGGAATTATCGAAAGCGAATCGCTGAATGAATTAAAATGTCCCCTGTAAATACTTCCGTTGAGGTTGAAAAATGCAATCGTCGCATTCATTCCGAATCCCTGCTCATATCCGGTCAGCAGGTTTTCCGGAGCCGAATAAACCGTCGGCACATCACTTACGGAAGTGACTTTCAGGATCGTACGGTTATCGACCTTGTTGGAATAAAATTCATGATAGATATACGGAGCGAAATTCACTTTTTTAATATTTAGGCTATAACTCAGCTGCAGCCGGTCTTTGTACTCCGGTTTCAGGTAAGGGTTCCCGGCTGTAACACTCAGATCGTTATTCAGTCTTTCAAACGGATTCAGTCTGTACAGGTTGGGTCTTTCAATCCGACGGTTGTATGTCAGTTTCAGGCTGTTTTTGGTATTGAACTGATAAAGTACATTTGATGAGGGAAGGAGAGTGGTGTAGGTATTGCTGATATCAGAGTTGATATCAATATTGCTGTTTTCTGCGCGGAGTGTGCCCTGGAGTGACAATTTCTTTAGTTTCCAGTAAATACTGGCGTAGGCAGCATTTCTCAATTCGGAATATGCGTAGTTATTGCTTGCAAGTTCATCGTTTGTGTTATAGGTATAATCCATATGCTGAAGGTAGAACTGAATACCGGTTTCCAGCCTCATGGCCACACCAATGGGTTGGACATAATCAATCCTGGTATTGAAGTAATTCCTGTCATTGATGGTGATTTCGTTCCTTACTACAGAATCAGTTGCAATCATTCCGCCCGGCGGGATCATATGCTGAACGAAGTCATTGTCATTTTCGGAATTGAAAAAGTAATAGATCGATTCAACAGTAAATTCCTGTATGGGTTTTTTAAACTTTTTCCTGTAAAAAGCGGTCACATTTGACTCCGAACTTCCCGAAGAAACATCCGTTTCATTTTCCTGCCGGTTTACCGCATGAGTGTCTATCAGTATTTCCCCGTTGTTCAGAATATTTACCGTGTTTGAATATGGCTTATAGCTGTAATTCAGACTCAGGGTATTTTTATCATTCAGGTAATAATCGAATCCGGTGTTCAGGGAGGATGCCGTGATACTGAAATCCCCGTTTCCGGAAAGATCGAGGATTGAATCTACCGGATTTGCAAGCCGGGGCAAAGTGATCCTGCTGTAATTCGTACCTTCAATATTCAATCGTTGCAGAAAAGAATACCCGGAAATATAGAAAGTGGCCTTTTGCCGCCCGTAATCGAGACTGGCTGTTGCTCCCAGCGTTGGTTTATTGATGGGTTTTAGCTGCAGGCCGAACATACCGTTTATACCCATTCGGGCTTCTTTTTTAAGAATGATGTTCAGCACGCCTTCAATATCACCTTCATATCTCCCTGAAGGATTGTGGATGACCTCAACCGATTCAATATCACCAGGACGGATTCGGGCCAGGAATTCCTTATCGCGCTGTTTTCCGTCGACCTGGATAATAAAATTGCTTTTACCATTCAACGTGATATTGTCATTAAAGTCAACCTGGACGGAAGGAATCTTTCGGAGTACATCATATCCATTGGTAGAGGTTTTTTCTATTTCGGGAAGGATCTCATAAACGGTACGGTCGACCATTTCCTTTGCTCTGACATAATTTCCGGTGACCGTAACATCTTCGAGAAGCTCAGATTTTCCGGCAAGAAAAATGGTATCTGCAAGTACCGGAGATGGTCCTTCTGCTATCGTTACGTTCGTCCCATTATTTTCCATCCCAACATAGGAAGCCTTTATGAAATAGTTACCCGGTTTCATATTAGGTACTGAATATTGGCCATCAGTATACGTAATTACACCTTTCACCAGGGATGAGTCCGGCAGGTTTAAAATTGCCACATTGGCAAATTCCACCGGCGTTTTATCCGCTGAGTAAAAAACAAAACCTTTAATAGTTTGAGCACTGATATATCCGGTAAGACATACCAGGAGTATGGAAAAAATTATTTTCTTCATCATTCGGATACTTCAAGCGCGGTTATTTCAGTGTCAGTATTGATCTCAACAGGAATTGTCAGTGAATTTCCCTGTGCGTTAACGCCAAATTCACCTTTCAACTGTTGTTTTGCTGTTCCATGTTTAATCCAGCCGGTCGAAGGATCAACCGTTAATTCTGTTTTTCCCAGTCCCCTGAGATCCGGGGTTATCTGGGCGCCATTCATCTCCATGGTCCCGGGGACAGATTCAATGGTAATATCGGCAGTAATCAGCGCTGATTTTTTATCCAGGTTTTCAAGGGTATAGCTGCCTTGTTGTGTCATGTCCAACCCCCCGCCGGACACCTTCAGGTTAACTTCCCAGGTATCACCGGTTTTTACCTCTGCTCCCGGCAAATATGCAGTAAATGCCTCTACCATGGTTTTAAGACTTTTTTCTTCCAGCATTCCCTGGATACGTTGCAGTATGAAGGATGCGGATTGCCCCTGTAGTGAATCTGTTCCCTGCATTATTTCGGATACCACCGGTTCAAGGTTCATAAACTGAACCACACGTCCTGTATTTGTCATTTTAGCCAGAAATGTAGAGTTCGACATTCTATGAAGAATACATTCCATGATTTTCCCGGGATCGGTAGAATTCAGGTCCCCGGGATTGGAAGAGTTAATCTCCATTTGCGGCATACTGATGAGGGTTATAATGGTATCAAATTTTATTTCAGCAATCATTTCGCCTTCCATCTGCTTTAAAGGTTTCAGCGAAATTACTGCCGTATTGTTGGTCTGAACTGATCGTTCACTGCCCATTACGGTCTGGGTGGTGTTCTGTACGCTGGTATTTTTCACCCGGTAGACCTTATTTAGTTCAAGGTGGTAGGTAAGGTCTGTCTTTTTTTGTGCAATTCCTGAAAATGAGATTGCTGTCAGCAGAATTAAAGAAAATAAGGTTTTCATGATGTTATTTTTTGGATTTTTATCGGTCTTTAGTTGAATTTCTTACAGGAACATTACACATTAGATCGTTTTATGCCCGGCATTGATGTCCCTATTCGTTAGCAATGCGGGAATTTCACGACTTGTGGGGGTATTCGATGATATAAAAACTTGATTCATTCCCGTTAATTTTATATTTAGACAAACATCTAAATATCTAATCAATTATCCAAATTTTTCTTTATGTATTTTTAAAATAAAACGGGAAACCCCTGATTCTGTCTCTTTTTCGCGTTGTTTCCTATGCTTACCAGTATGGAATGAATCGGATTACGAGCGACTCACCATCAAACCGAATTGAAATTCCAGCATTATTCAGATTTTTAACGATCGGAGGATTAAATTCAACGTCACTATATGGCAGACATTTATATTCAAAACCAATCCCTATCAATCCACTCAGCGTAAATTTATTAAAAATATTTATTGTCGATATGGACAGACAAATTATCTTCACCAAAGAACGAGATCCCTGGCATTCTGATTACCGAAAATGCTAAAAATCAACCTCAGACGCAAAAATAATAATTATGAGCAAAGTAAAAGAAATTGAGCGAGTGAAAACATCGTTTGGAAAACCAAAAGATGAAAGTTTTAATTTCGGGCTCATTGAGAAATATTTCAGGAATAAGGATAACTCCGGATCTCTTCAGATTGTGTCCGATAAAACATGCAATGATTTAGACTTTCAGGAGCTCTTCATGTTTTTAGACAGGACGACTTCAAAAGTCGGACAACAATATCTTTATAACAGGTTAAGAACCATTCCCGAAAATGAAAAAGGCACGGAGGCAAACGAAAAGATTATTCAGAAACTTTCAAATGATCCGGAGTTTAGGATCAGGACACAACTGCTCCTCGATAAGTTAAAAAAGGAGGATGTATTCTATATTTCATCCCTTTTTCAGGATGAACATCTGAAACCGCCCAAATGGTTCTTTATTATTCGGCTCTTATCATTTACAAGCTTATTATCCATAATAATGCTTTCGATAAACCCCCAATTGATATTTCTACTATTGGGAGTCCTTATCATTAATCTCTGCATTCATTACTGGAATAAAAGAAACCTCTATCAATATTTAGGTTCAATCCCACAATTACTGTTACTAAATAAAATAGCGTTTAAATTTCATAAAGACAAGGTATACAGAGATATCAACCCGGATTTGCCGGAGTCAATCAAAATAATCAACCAGGTTCGAATCAGAATGTCTTTTTTCCAGCTGGAAGCAAAACTACAGGGAGATTTTGAAATTCTTTTTTGGGCATTGTTAGAGCTGTTTAAAATAGTGTTCCTCATAGAACCCTTACTTTTATTCGGCGTTTTAAAACGTTTAAATATAAAAAGAAAAGAGATTGAGGATGTTTTTTGCTTCATCGGACAAATTGACACCCTGGTTTCAACCGCTGCAGTAAGAAAAGGAGTAGACATGTATTGTTTGCCAACGATACATAAAAGCGAGATTCTGGCAAAACAAGTTTATCATCCATTAATTGATAGCTGTGTACCAAATACTATAAATGTTACAAATAAATCCATCCTTCTTACTGGTTCTAATATGTCGGGTAAGACTTCATTTATCCGAACAATTGGAATTAATATGATAACCGGATTGACCATTAACACCTGCTTTGCGGAATCAATGACAATTCCAAGACTTCGGATATACTCTGCCATACGAATTAGTGATGACTTAATGAATGATAAAAGCTACTATTTCGAGGAAGTTCTTACGATAAAAAATATGCTTCAAAAAAGTACAAATGGAACCCCGAATCTCTTCCTATTGGATGAGATCTTTAAGGGTACAAATACCATTGAGCGTATTTCCGCCGGTAAAGCGGTTCTTTCATCACTTTCAAAAAACCACAATATTGTTTTTGTTTCAACGCACGACATAGAATTAACCGAAATGTTATCCGATGAGTATGAATTGTATCATTTTAGTGAGATCGTCAATGAAAATAATGTCGATTTTGACTATAAACTAAAAGAAGGCAAATTAAAAAACAGAAATGCGATTCGGATTTTACAGATAAATGAGTATCCGGAAAAAGTGATAAATGAAGCCATTGAAATTTCAAAGGTCCTGGATAAAAATTCGTTGACCAGAAGCCATTAAAGATACGCGTTGGGATAATGGTTCCTCTCGGGTAGGCGGCAAAAGAGGAAGTGCCACTCTCCCACCACTTCAGTGCAACAAGACATCGTTTCCCGTAATTATTTAACGTTCTTCGGTGAATGAGTAACCCTTGTATTCCATCACATACAGCACTCGGGCAGGTGCGAAACGTGTAACTGGTTTGTACGAGGCTGACATCTTTACTTCCATAATAAATACATGTTAAAAAGATGCGCTGAAGTGCTGAAATTGCAGGCCTTTTCATTTTCACCCGGAATTTTTCTATCTTGTTGCTTCATTCTTTGACAAGATCATCTGTCGTTAAGATGGCTGCCGGCAGCATGTTCAGACGTTAAAAAAGTAAGGATTATGGACAGAAGAGCATTCATTGGCAAAGCAGGGATTTCAGGGATCGCTTTGTTATCCGGACTGGGAACTTTTTCCTGTTCAACAAAAAAACGAGAAGCAAGCGGAGAGTTCCTTTTCCTGGAAACAGAACAATTTGAACATATCGGGGGATGGGAGTTGGACCAGCAGTCACTGGATCTCCTCGGCTCATCTTACCTGCTGGCTCATGGACTGGGAATTCCGGTAGAAAATGCCCGTACAGAACTATCCTTCCCGGCAGCCGGAAAATACCGGATCTGGGTACGAACACGCGATTGGGTCGCTCCGTGGGGAGCCCCTGGTGCTCCGGGAAAATTCCAGGTGTTAATCAATGATGAGCCATGCCCCGTCACCTTTGGTACAGAAGGCGCTGAATGGCACTGGCAGGATGGCGGCATTTTAGACCTTCCTGAAAAAGCCGAGATTGCTCTTCACGACCTCACGGGATTTGAAGGAAGGTGTGAAGCAATCCTTTTTTGCCGGGATCTTGATTTTGTGCCTTCAGATGACCGTAAAAAGCTGACTGCATTCCGGAGAAAACTCCTTGGTCTGCCCGATGAACCGGAAGACGGAGGCAGCTACAACCTTGCGGTAATTGGCGGAGGACTGGCCGGTTGTTGTGTGGCTATTGCTGCTGCCCGTAACGGATTGAAAGTGGTACTTGTGCAGGACAGACCTGTGCTGGGTGGTAATTCAAGCTCTGAGGTAAGAGTTTGGCCCGAGGGACATACCCTGCAGGATCCTTTTCCTCACATCGGTGAAATTGTTGAAGAACTCGTGCCCGATCCTGCTAAAACGAAATACGGATCACGCAATGCCCTGAGGGCAGATATCTATGATGATGCCAGAAAACTGGAAGTTATATCCGCGGAACCGAATATAACCCTGATGCTGGAAGAGCACGCCATTGCCATCGAGAGCAAGGGGGATCAACTACAGGCGGTAATCATTCAGAATACGCGAAACTCTCATCAAAAAAGAATCAAGGCTAAAGTTTTCGCCGACTGCACCGGTGATGCAACCATCGGCTTTCTTGCCGGCGCTGATTATGAAATTGCTGCTTCAGGAATTATGGGGATGTCCAACCTGTGGAATGTGCTGGATGCCTCTGATAAAGCAGAAGTACTTAAATGCGATTGTAAAGATAAAGCCGCGCTGACGATTTCTTGTAATATAGGGAATGTTGAACAGCCCTTCCCCAGGTGTCCATGGGCTATCGACCTGTCGGACAAGAAATTCCCGGGCAGGAAGGGTTACAAAGGCCAGTGGGGTTCTGATGATCCGCTCGGTAACCTGGGCGGCTGGTTTTGGGAAAGCGGATTTGACAAGAACCCGATTACTGAGGTGGAGCTGATCCGCGACCTAAACTTCAGGGCAATGTATGGTGCCTGGGATGTGCTGAAGAATGTCGACAAGCTCTATCCTAACCACCGGCTGGAATGGGCTGCATTTATCGCCGGTAAAAGGGAGTCGCGCCGTCTGATGGGCGATGTCGTCCTGACAGCTGATGATTTCCGGGACCAGACCAGTTTTGAGGATCCCGCCTTTCCCTGTTCCTGGAGTATCGATGTGCACAGTCCTGATAGTAATTTCGATGATGTACCGAAGGGAGATGAATTTATTGCACAGGCTACCACCGGCAAAGATTACGACTACCAGGGCCCTTACTGGGCGCCTTACCGGATACTGTACAGCCGAAACATCGGCAACCTCTTCATGGCAGGCAGAAATATCAGTGTAAACAAGGATGGACTCGGTCCTGTTCGTGTGATGAGGACCTGTGGCATGATGGGTGAAGTGGTGGGCAAAGCAGCCTCTATATGTATACAGAAGAATGCCACTCCCCGTGAGGTGTATGAGAAATACCTTCCACAATTAAAAGAAATGATGCAGCAGCCTGCAAAAGGTTGAAGATCAAAAAGTCCCGGGCTGGCTTTAGTTTCAAGAATCCCGGTATTGGAATGTTAGTTTTTTTAAAAGTAACTTGCCCCGCATCCTTCCGGAAATGAAATACTGATTTACTTCAATAAACTGGAGATAACCAGACCTTTCCTGCTAGTACATAGAATCGCGCAGCGCCTTAATTTTATCATCAAGGATGAAATCATCATAATCCATGCGCTTATCGATCATTCCTTTCGGAGTAATCTCAATAATCCGGTTACAAACCGTTTGAATAAACTCATGATCGTGTGAAGCCATAAGAATGCTTCCCTTAAACTTCGATAGGTTGTTATTGAACGCCTGGATCGATTCCAGATCGAGGTGGTTGGTCGGTGTATCAAGAATCATGACATTGGCATTGCGCAGCATCATCCGGGCAATCATACAACGGACCTTCTCACCCCCCGACAGAACACTGCATTTTTTATATATTTCTTCACCGGAGAAAAGCATTTTACCGAGGTAACCCCGGATAAACAATTCGGTGGTGTCTTCGGAATATTGCCCAAGCCAGTCTACAAGAGATTTATCGGTATCAAAATAGCGCTCGTTATCGAGTGGCAAATAAGCATGGGTTATCGTCTGTCCCCATTCAAAGGTTCCTTTATCGGCCTGATCGTTCCCGTTAAGTATCTCAAAAAGAACCGTCATGACCCTCGTGTCGCGCGAAAGGAATATAATTTTTTCTCCTTTCTCGATGGTGAAACTCAGATTTTTGAAAAGTTGTTTCCCTTCCACACTTTTACTCAATCCATTCACGGTAAGAATATTGTTTCCTACCTCGCGTTCAGGAGTGAATACAATCCCGGGGTATTTACGGGTCGAAGGTTTGATCTCTTCAATATTAAGCTTCTCCAGCATCTTTTTACGACTGGTGGTTTGCTTTGACTTGGCTACATTGGCGCTAAAACGTGCAATAAACTCTAAAAGTTCCTTCTTTTTCTCTTCCGCTTTTTTATTCTTATTAGACTGCTGTCTCAGTGCCAGTTGGCTGGACTCATACCAGAAACTGTAATTCCCCGAAAACAGCTGAGCTTTGCCAAAATCGATATCGACCGTATGTGTACATATTGAATCGAGGAAGTGCCTGTCGTGCGAAACCACCAAAACCGTATTCTCGAAATTCGAAAGATAGCTCTCCAGCCAGTCTATGGTTTCCAAATCGAGATCGTTCGTTGGCTCATCGAGCAACAAATTATCAGGTTTGCCAAAAAGCGCCTGGGCAAGAAGTACTTTCACCTTCTGCCTGGCATTGAGCTCTTTCATTTTCTGATCATGAAGTTCTTCCTTAATTCCCAGCCCGCTCAGAAGACTTGCAGCATCACTTTCGGCACTCCAGCCATCCATTCCGGCAAACTTATCCTCCAACACGGCAGCATGTAAGCCATCTTTATTTGTGAAATCGGGCTTGGCATATAACGCTTCTTTTTCATTCATTATATCCCAGAGTTGGGTGTGACCCATTATCACCGTCTGAAGCACTCTGCAATCATCGAATTCAAAGTGGTTCTGCTTCAACACCGATAATCGCTCGCCGGTACCAAAACCTACACTGCCTCGTGTACTGGCTACTTCACCATACAAGATCTTCAGAAAAGTAGATTTTCCTGCACCATTTGCCCCAATAATCCCATAGCAGTTGCCAGGAGTAAATTTCATGTTAACATCCTGAAACAAAAAGCGTTTTCCATATTGTATGGCTAGATTCGATACGGTAATCATACACTAATAATTAATATTTCTTCCCGGGTATTTTCAGCAGGGTGCGAAAGTAGTAATTATATACGATTATTGAACTACATATACCATATTCAACATCTGACGCTTGGAATTATTCAGGAACTTGCGCAAAATAATAACCAAAAGTATGGAATGAAAAGATTTACAGGATTCGTTGAGGCACGAAGTAAGGAAGGTAGACAGAAGAAGGCCGAATATGCTGAATGCGGCTGTGCACCAGCGAATTCTACAAACCAAATCCTATCCTTACTGCCGGATAAATTTCATTAAAATCACCGGAAATGTAGATCTGGGGCGCAACGGTTATATATTTCCCGATTTCCCAATTGACACCGAATCTGAAAGTATTCTTCCTGAATAATTGTCCTTGCCTGCTGAGCAGATACCCCAGCTCTACGCCCAAGCCAGTTCGGCTTGTACATGGTCTTTGACAAATTATAGCGGTATCCGGCATTCATTAATCCGTTGAGATTAATCGTAGAATTATGACCGGCTGGTTTTTGACCAGGTTCACACCTACACCCCCTTTAAGTGATTTGGGTGTTGGGTGCCGGGTTTCAGGAACTGACAGGCTTTGCCTTCCTTGCTTCTTGCCCCTTACTTTTCCCCAAACTTTTTCTATTTTTACGTATCAAACCAAGCCAAATGACGATCCTGTTTCCAATCGGTGTTTTCGAGGCTCTCTTCCTGATACTGTTGATCGCAGGGAAAAAGAAAAAATCATTGCCCGACCTTTTTCTGGCAATCATTTTTTTCTTATACGCCCTTACCCTTGCCGGTCCCTGGATGGAAATATACAACTACCGGAATGGATACCCCTATCCGGTTTTCCTGAACATCAGCTGGCTGTTCCTTCTCCTGCACGGTCCTGCCCTGTGGTTTTATATTCAATCTCTTACACAACCAAAGTTCACCTTCCGAACTGTTTATCTTCTTCACATCCTGCCTTTTCTGTTTTTTTCCTGGATCCAGCTGGACACCTTCATCCTTCTTCCGGCCACTGAAAAGATCCACATCGTACAAAATGAGATATTTAAAGAATTCACGTCATACCGGCTTTCCCTGATCGCCATTGGCCTGTCAACCTTATCATATAATATATGGGCATTGCTGCTGATCCGCCGTTACAGGCTCAGGATCATGCAGGAATATTCCCGGATCGAGGTCATTGACCTGGGTTGGCTGCAGGTACTAACCATTGCAGCAGTGGTGGTTTACAGCGTCAATGTACTTCTGTTCAACCTCGACGACATCATGCATTTTGCAAGCTATGAACAACTTATGTTGCTGGCATACAGCTTTGCCACAGTCTATGTTCTCTTCTTAGGATACTTTGGCTTGCAGCAGGGAAATATCTTTATCAGCACTTCGCCGTTAAAAAACAGAAGCATCAGCAAGGTAAAGGAAGTCCGAGCATCAGCGTCGAAGGTGAAAAGCGGGGATTCGGACTTCATAGAGAAATTGATATGCTATATGGAACAGAATCAGCCCTACCTGGATCCTGAGATCACACTACGCAGCCTCAGCGAAAAATTAAAAGTAAGACCCGAATACCTTTCTGAAATACTGAATTCTTCCCTCGATCAAAATTTCTTCGACTTTATAAATAAATACCGCATTGAAGAATTCAAGATCATGCGACTCAGAAAGGATAAAAAACATCTCTCCATCGTAGGACTTGCCTGTGAATGCGGTTTTAATTCCAAAGCAGCCTTCTACCGGGCCTTTAAGAAATTCGAATCCCTCTCCCCTTCTGACTATATGATGAAGGTCTCAGAATAAAGTGAGACCTCTTTTCCCGGAAAGTGAAACTTCCTGAAGGTAAAGTGATACGTCTGATTGAGCAGGTGACGTAATTTTGTGAGGTAAAAAAACGAATCTCATGAAAACGCATTCCAAAATCATTACTCTACTCATTTTATGCACGCTATTGAATGCATGCACGGCTACCCGGAAAAATCAACGGGCATTCAAGTACTCCGTCCAGGCAGGGATCAATTCCGGGGGCATAGTGGAAAATACCGATCTTACTTTGGTCCCCAATGCCCAGGCATTGCCGGGAGCTAACATTGATGCTTACTCGGGCTCAACGCGGACCGGATACCATGCAGGTATTCATGTAAATAAGCCTCTGAAGTATTTAGAAATTGAAGGGGGACTGGACATGATGCATAGCGATCAGACCTTCACCTATGCTGACAAGGGCAATGGTTTTGTTGGTGTACGCAACTTTTCGGTCAATCAGCTGATATTCCCGATTACCTGCAATTTCATGTTGTTCAGGAAGAAGCTTTCGTCTGCTGAAATCCAGGTAAAGTTGGGGTACACACAGCAGATTAACATGATATCTGCCGGCAGTTTCGGCATGCTTCCCGATTATTCTTTGAACGCATTATCACAAGGTGGCATACTCGGGATCTCGGCATACCCGGTCAGGTTTAAAAATGGAACTAAGCTGGGACTGTACCTTAACGCTTACCGGGGTACACAGATCTATGAGGATTATTACAACCAGGAGAGCTTTGAAATGCCCGGTTCGAGTTTTATTTCCACCGGTATACGCTACCGCTTTCATTAATACTATAAACTATGATACAAGAAGAAATATTTTTAAAACTGGTGCGTAGCGCTGTCAAAGCGCCATCGGGCCATAACAGCCAGCCATGGAAGTTCGCTTGCGAAGGCGATGTAATCACCATTGAACCAGATTTCAGCAGGGCATTACCGGTGGTTGACCCGGATAAACATGCCTTGTATATCAGCCTTGGTTGCGCTCTTGAAAACACACTCATCGCAGCAGCGTACTATGGATACCGTTGCCGGACGACTATTAACACTTCCTCTGACAAGACAACGATCCAAATTAAGCTATCGCAAACCGAAGATCGGCGTCATGGGGAATTATACACGATGATTGGTAAAAGACAATCATCTCGTGGCGCATTTACAGAGGTTCCGTTATCCTCAATATCTCTTGAAACACTTCGCACGGCCGGTACAATGGAGGGCGTAACGGTAAAACTTTTCACAGGCAGGGATATGATCCGGCGACTTGAACCATTTATTATAGAAGGGAGCAACCGTCAGAACAGGGAGAAACATTTTAAAAAGGAACTGATAAGCTGGATGCGATTCAGTGAAAAGGAGGCCATGCGCTCGGGCGATGGCTTATGGATGGCTTCCATGGGTCTGCCAAATATGGGAAGAATGGCAGGCAGCTTCATCATGAACCGTTTCGTTTCAGCTAAAAGCGAAGCAAGACGCTGGCAAAAGCTCCTTGTACAAACAGCCGGCTTAGCCCTGTTTTTGGCAGAACAGTACAATCCGGAAGGATGGATCAGGTTGGGACAGGCATTTCAACGTTTTGGTCTGACTGCAGCGAAACTTGATATCAGCCACTCACACGTGAACGCGCCCTGTGAAGAAACCACAGTCCGTAAAAAAATGATGACCGAACTTAATTTGAAGGAAGGCACTCCCTGCCTGGTGATCCGCTTCGGATATTCAAAGCCGATGCCTTATTCATTCAGACGACCTATTGAAAATGTTATCGTAAATATTTAATCCCATGAAAATTATCAACGTCCTGTTTATTGTTCTTCTCGTTTTCCACGGTGTTATTCATATTCCCGGATTTCTAAAAGCCTTTAAACTGGCAGAATTTGAACAACTCCATACGGACATTTCAAAAACCGGCGGCTTGTTCTGGCTGGCTGCATCGCTGGCTTTCCTGCTGGCTGCTATTTTGTACACGGCCAGATCTGAAGGCTGGGTATACCCCGCCGCTGTCGCCGTGATCTTGTCATCGGCTCTCATTATTCTTACCTGGAAGGATGCTCGGTTCGGTATGATACCCAACGTAATCGTCCTTTTCGTTGCGGTAGTCTCCTTCCTTACCTTCAGCATGAACGCAATGATCACTAGAGAAAAAGCAGAAATACTGTCATACTCCGGAGTTGAAGCCCCTAAAATAATTATGGCGGAAGAAACAATGGCTTTACCCGTCCCGGTCAGGAAGTGGCTCATGCATTCAGGAGTTACAGAAAGACCGGCGATACAGACCGCCTGGGTAAAACAGAAGGCAGAGATGAAAATGAAACCTTCACAGCAGGATTGGACGGCAGCTTACGCAGAACAATATATTACAACGGAGAAACCGGCATTTATCTGGACGGTGCAAATGAACATGTCGCAATTCCTGAAATTCAGGGGACGAGACAAGTTTGTCGATGGCAGGGCAAACATGCTCATCCGTATGAATTCACTGGTGAATATTGTAAATGCGAAGGGAGAAAAACTTGACGAAGCTTCCCTGCAACGCTATCTGGCTGAACTGGTGTGGTACCCTTCGATGGCATTAAGTCCGTACATTACCTGGGAAGCCATCGATGAGCATTCTGCCAGGGCTAGCCTGTCGTACAGGGGAACGAAGGGAAGTGGGGTGTTTTACTTCAATGATGAGGGTGACTTCGTGAAATTCATCGCCCAGCGGTATAAAGGTAATAAGCCTGACGACAAACGATACGAGTGGGTAATTACCGGAAGCGAATATACAACATTTGAAGGCATCAGAGTCCCTTCGAAAATGAATGTCACCTGGCGGTTGGAGGAGGGAGACTGGACCTGGCTCCGGCTGGAGGTTGAGGATATCATATACAATAATCTTTCTTCTCTATCGTTATCAAAATAACATCAATACCCGACGCGTATAAATAAGCTTGACTCTTCACTTTCACACCTAAACTATAAATGAATGAGAACAAGCGTATTTATGTGCATGCTACTTGCCTGCATTACAACTTTCGGTCAGCAATCCGACAAATTCACGTTGAAAAACTCCGTTGAATTTGAACTATTTGGACAGGGGGGCTTTTACTCCCTGAATTATGAAAGAACGATCTTCAACCGGGAAAAATTCAAAACCCTGGCAGAGGCCGGCATTGCCGGATACCCGCAAAGTACTGGAGTCATTCCGCTATTCGTGCCTGTTTCAATCAATCAGCTCTTCTCCTTTCATTCGAATCATCTCGAGCTTGGGGTCGGTCACGTACTTATTAACGACAGGCTTCCTGACGGTTCGAATGATTACAAATTTTTCGGGAGTTTCAAGATTGGATACCGCTATCAGAAGCCCGACGGTAAATTTCTTTTCAAGGCAGCGCTGACGCCATTTGTTGATTATTGGGATACCGTGGGAAATACTATTTATGTCAACGCTTCTGTCAATGTTGTTCCCTGGGGAGGACTGACACTGGGTTACAATTTCTAATTTTTCAGAGAGGTTGTTTCGCGAATTTGTTGGCCATCCTTCCGGGAATTTTGTTTCTCTAGAAAAAAGCAATGGACGCTACCCAACTTCGAAGTATCCAATCTCCCCTGAAGCTGAAATATAAGGAAGACCCTGCATCGGCTGTGGTGACACTGAGAGCGGAGGGCAGGATAGGCGAGGGCGTTTCCTGTAGTGTGGACACAGGCAGGGCACTGGTGCAGGCCGGACTTCACCGGGCAACCGGTGGTGATGGCAGTATGATCTGTTCCGGAAACATGCTTCTCGAGGCTCTAGCAGCCTGTGCAGGGGTAACATTGAATGTCGTAGCCACAGCAATGGGACTAGATGTTGGAGACGCAAGGATAATCGCCGAAGGAGAGCTCGATTTCAGGGGGACGCTTGGAGTCTCTAAGGAGGCACCAGTAGGTTTCAGAGAGATTCGTCTGAAATTCGTTTTAATCACAACCGCCGAAAAGGAGAAACTGGATAAACTCGTTGAGCTTACCGAAAGGTATTGTGTTGTGCTGCAGACCCTCAGGATACCACCGGCAATATCGGTTGAGTATTGATGGAATTTTAAATCCCGTTTTGTTTTTTTCAGTTTATCAGGACCACTCCTGGAGTAACGGGAGCAAGTTATCCTGCAGGTCTGTTTTCATATTATCCGTCAGAACCTCATTCAGGGGAATATCATGGACTTTACGTCAACCATGACCTGAGCTCCTTAAAGGATAAAAATTACTGGCAAATTAACTTTTATTGGTGTTACCTTCGGCTTCAATTTCTGTTATAAACTCCAAAATGACTGCCGTATTTTTGATTTTATGCTAAATATTTACGAATTTGTTATAGCATACTTCTCGTATTGAGCGTTGCTTTGGGAAAATTTCATCCATTTACGCATAATTTATTTGACCATGAAGCAATTTGTTGTTCTCAGCCTAGTTCTTCTATTCCCATTTTATCTGTCATATGCGCAGGATACTGTCTATTACTTTGGAGGTGATTACTCCCCGGTATCCGGCATTGAGCAGGCAAGGTTTATGAAAAGGGTAACGAAAAAGTCACCATACATATCTATTGTTAAGAATTTTTCCCGTGAAGACAGTATCTGGAAGGATGAACCGGTATTGAAAGTTAAAACTGTTGGTGATGGACTTCAGGTCATCAAGGTACGCGACAAGTTTCTGGATCCAAAAGTAGTCAGGCGTTCATATAAAGTAATTTCGCCCGGACTTTATTCTTTCAAAGAGTATGACAATAAACTCATACGCGAAGGCAGGGCAACGAACCTCATTCCACTGATCCCGGATGATACCCTCAGAGAGTATTATCCGTCCGGCCGAATCAAGACTATTGCCGTCTACCGTAATAACCACATGATAAGTAATCAGAACTGGCTCCAGGACGGCTCGGCATATATTGATAATATTTACTATGCCGCAGACCAGACTCCTGAATACATGAAAGGGAATGCCTACTTCCGGTCCTTTATCCTTGGCGGACTGAAAAATTCCGGCCTCGATCTTACCCAGATCGATGACCAGGTAATCCTTGGATGGGTAATTACTGAAGACGGTGAACTAACAGGCGCTCATGTCGTTTACGGGAAATATCGTGAATTGAACCAGTTTATGGTAAATCTTGTCTCCAGCCTGCCAGGAAACTGGGCTCCAGCCACTCTTGGGGGAGAGAAAGTCAGGTACTATATGACCATCCCTTTTAATTTTGGGCAGTCCAAAGCCTCCTTCGATTATCTTCAGCTGAACAACATCGGTCAGCTGGATTGGTATTAAAAATCAAAAGATCCCCATAACCTGGAAGTCTGGCAGTATTGCCATTCGGTTTCGTGCATTATTCAGTTTCTATAACAGCGATGTTTCCTTGTAATTCCAGCGATATTTATTTCCATGCGAAATAAAAAGCATTGAATACTTCCAAAAATTGATCCCCCATTAAAAAGGAATAAAACAGGCGACATTCACAATTTTGAAAAACATTTTTTCATTTTTCGTGTTTCTACAAATGAATGAAAACATATTCAAAATGAGTCCCTGAATTCTATTTATCACAGTGTATACTTGTTTGATCCACGGCAAATGATCCATTTACACTTAAATTCCGTATTGTTCTCAAATAAAGCAGACTAGATGAATTCCATATCTTCGTTAATCAATACATTTACCCTACCAATTTTAAAACCCTAATTCGTTAAATTAAACGGTACCATCATGAAAAGAAAACTTACATTGGGCTTGCTCATCTCATTATTTACTTCAGCCCTTATGGCACAGAGTCCTACCTTCTCAGAAGGTGACAAAGTACTTAACCTGGGAATTGGCTTTGGAAGCATCCTTTATTCAGGGAGTTACAATACGTCATCTGTACCTCCCATCTCAGCTTCATTTGAAGTTGGTGTGAAAGATAATGTCCTTGATGTTGGATCGATTGGTGTGGGTGGATATGTTGGTTATGTAGCTTATAAATATGAATACTTAAGCTGGGGCTACAAGTATTCCAACATCGTTATTGGTGCAAGAGGAATTCTTCATTATCCACTGATGGATAAGCTGGACACCTATGCAGGGATTTTGTTGGGATTTAATATTGTTTCCGCAAAGGAATTTGGCGATATAGGATTTGGTTATTCCTATAATGCCAGTGGCAGCCGGCTAATTGCGGGCGCTTTTGCTGGTGGAAGGTACTATTTTACCGACAATATTGCCGGCTTCCTTGAATTTGGCTACTCCTTTGCAATTGTAAATCTCGGAATTTCATTCAAAATGTAAGCGTAAGATTCACACAAGATCATAGCATAAAACCGGGCTTTTAAACCCGGTTTTTTTATTAAAAAAAAGGGCCTTTTTCCTAAGAAAAAAACCCTTTTCCAACCTGAGACTATTTCCCCAAAAATAAACCTAAAAAACAATGCATCTACTCGCACACGCTACTGAATTATACAGATTTACCACTAAACCTGTTTTTTAATTCAATGATAAGTGTAGTGAACTTAAGCTACTCATTTACTATACCTTAAGAACATGCAACTTACATCAAAAAAGAGTCTAAGTCAAATTTATTCAATCTAAATAAGAATTAAATAAAATGTGCAATTCTCTTATATAAAACCTGATCAAACGGGGAAATGCGAAAAGCTCTTCTATGGAATAGGCGGGGAATAACCATCTCAAATCGGAAATATATTCAAAATAAGGTTGTGCCTATGGATTGTTTCCCTTTCCGGGAGATCATTTTCAGGCAGAAAAGATCCTCAAACAAGCTTGTCAGCCCGTTTGGTGATTTCCCCGGAAAAGATCAGTTTTGCCTCTTCAAGCAACTGCTGACGGTTCACCGGGACAACTCCAGGATGTTCACAGACCTGTCCACCGGCAAGATTTGAAAGTACAGCTGTATACAGGGCTCCAAGATTTTCTCCAACACAAAGAGCTGCCAGGCTTATGACCGTATCACCGGCACCTGAAACATCAGCGATATCACGAATTTCAGCCGAAATATGAATACAGCCCTCAGGATCACCAATCATTATGCCTTTTTCAGATAAGGTAACCATGACCATCCTGTGCTTTCCCTTTTTCATCAGTAACTGAACGGCTTTGGCAATATTCTGTAGATCGTTCTTGCTGATGTCGGTTTTCAAGCCGTCATTCAGCTCTTTAAAATTAGGTTTAAAAAGAGCCGTATTTTTAAAATTCAGAAAATTCCTCCTTTTCGGATCTACAAGCACCGGGATGCCGAGGGTATTGGCAAGAGCTGTCACCTTTTCAATCAACTTCGGCGTAACAACCCCTTTATCGTAGTCCTGGAAAATGATCGAATGAATGTTTCCGTCTTCAATGAAACTGGTGATGAATTCAAGCATCCGTGATTCCGATTCCCCGGAAACTTCCGAATCGTTTTCTTCATCAACCCTCAGCAGATGCTGGTTGCCGCTGATTACCCTGGTCTTTTGTGTGGTGATCCGGCTATGGTCGATCATAATGCCGACATCCGACAAATTCTGCTCACTCAGGAGTTCCAGAAACTCCTGCCCACGGACATCACTGCCTATTACAGAACAGAGAATCGGTACTGCACCGATCGCCTTTATATTCAATGCAACATTGGCGGCACCTCCGAGACGTTTCTCCCCGCAAATGTCAGATACCACCGGAACGGGTGCTTCCGGAGATATTCGTCTTACCTTGCCCCAGAGGTACGCATCGATCATAACATCTCCGATAATGAGAATTTTCTGACGTGTAAATTTCTCAAACAGCTTCTCAAGATCAAGGGTATCGGACATTTTGGACAAAGTTTTTGGATGTTCAGCAAATATAAAGGTTTACATCGGATCAACATCAATGTTGATTCTTACTTTTTTAAAGTCGTCACTGTCAGTGCACCCTTCGATGGTTTCTCTCAGAAGTTTTCTTGCTTTTGTAAGCGACGACTTCTTTTCAATTTTCAACATAATTTGGTTCAGGTACAGATTTTTAATCCTGGATACAAGCGGAGGTTGCGGACCCAAAACCCTGCGGCCGAAAATAACCCTCAACCGGCTTGCAAGTTCTTCAGCCGCAACATCAGTAAGGTTTTTTTCAGCGCCCCTGATCACAATTTTAATGAGCCGAACGAAGGGTGGATATGCAAAGGCCTGGCGTTCCATGATCTGGTCACTGTATAAACCGGCATAGTCATTTTTTATCACCTGACGAATAACCGGATGGCCGGGGTCGGAAGACTGGATGATGACTTTTCCCTGGTCGTTCTTCCTCCCGGCTCTTCCGCTTACCTGGGCCATCAGCTGAAAGCTGCGTTCAAACGCCCTGAAGTCCGGAAAATTCAACATCTGGTCAGCATTCAGTATTCCCACCAGTGCCACATTTTCAAAGTCGAGGCCCTTCGAAAGCAGTTGCGTCCCAACCAGAATATCAAATCTCCCGGTAGAAAATCCTTCGAGAATTTTCTCATACGACTTCTTCGATCTTGATGTATCGAGGTCGAGGCGCGCAACCCTGGCGCCCGGCACATGAATGGCAATTTCATCTTCTACCAGTTCCGTTCCAAAACCCCGGGTTACCATAGCCGTATGATTGCATTCCTCGCAATGGTGGGGGATTCTGACAGAATAGCCGCAGTAATGACATATCAGACGTTCCTCATAACGGTGATAGGTTAGGCTGACGTCACATTTTTCACACCTGGGAATCCATCCGCAATGATCACATTCGATAAATGATGAATATCCGCGCCGGTTCTGGAACAGGATAACCTGTTTATGATCTGAAAGTGTCTTTTGTATTTCGCTTATCAACATTGATGTAAATACCGACTTCATTTCCTTCTTCTGCCGTGCTTTCCGAACATCCGCCACAACGATTTGTGGCATGAGCACCTCTCCAAACCGCCCGGTGAGTTTGGTGAGTCCGTATTTCCCGCTCAGTGCATTTGCATAGGTTTCCACTGCTGGTGTAGCCGTCCCCATCAACACTTTTGCACCGTGCAACGATGCAAGTACCACTGCAGCATCACGGGCATGATAGCGCGGTGCCGGATCAAATTGCTTGAAGGTATTTTCATGTTCCTCGTCGATGATGATTAAACCAAGATTCTCAAATGGGAGGAATACAGCTGACCGTACGCCCAGGATGAGGCTGAACTTTTTATCATCCTTCTGCTTTAGCCTCATATATACCTCAACACGCTCGGAGTCACTGAACTTGCTGTGATACACGCCTACCTTATCCCCAAAAACACGTTGAAGCCGCTCCACGATCTGGCTTGTAAGGGCGATCTCAGGAAGCAGGTACAGTACCTGCCGGCCTTCATCAAGGTACTTCCTGATAAGATGAATGTAGATCTCTGTTTTGCCACTCGATGTTACACCATGAAGAAGCACAACATTCTTTTCGCTAAAGAGTGTCAGAATGTTATCATAGGCTTGCTGCTGACTGTTGTTAAAAACCGAAGGTTCAGTAACCAATCCGTGATAGCCATCCAGCCGTCCGGTAATTTTCTCTGTCTTCACCAGGATTTTCTTTCTGACAAGACTGTTCACCGCAGCCATATCACAATCATATCTGAGCGATGAAACCGGAAGTTCCACAGGGATTACACCTTCGTCATTACATTCCGAGTGTGAGAGTACTGCCTCCAGGGCTTCTTTCTGTCTGTAGGCCCTTCCAAGGCTGTCAAGTATCCGGTGGAGATTCACATTGTCGGCCACTGCTTTGTTTACGGAGAGAAATATCTCCTTCCTGGGTTTATAATTCTCTTTCAGCCTCTCTTCAAGGTATATGGCTCCTTCATCCATCAGCTTTCGTAGCGCGCGATGAATGTCACTTTTGCCAGTCAACCGGGTCAGGTCGCCCACCGAGAGCCCATTGTTCTCTGAAATGGCTTTCAACAGCAAGCCATCCTCCCCGTCATAATCCGGGTCATGGAATTCATTAAGCAATATACGCGATTCACTCTCCAGTTTCAGTCCTGCCGGAAGGGCTGCCTTAAATACTTCACCGGGAGTACACATGTAATATTCAGCCATCCAATCCCAGAATTTGAACTGAATGGGGTTGATCAGCGGTTCATCATCGAGAATCGCAAGAATGTCTTTAATCGTCCCGGATTCCGGGGGAGTATTGTGAATTGAATGAATAAGGCCGGTGTACATCTTTCTTTGTCCGAACTGGACAATAACCCTCATACCTTGCCTGATGTTCCGGGCATGATTTTCCGGAACACGGTAGGTATAGGTCTGCCTCATGGGCAGTGGCAGGATGATCTCGGCATACATCATACTGGACATGTTCTCTTCCTGATGGTGAACCTGTGTAAAGGTAATGAATTGGCTGCAAAATGCGGAAGGATACCTACGCTCAGACGGAAACCTGTGAAATATGGAAATCCGGCTTCCCACCGGAATCAGAATCGGATCTTAAGTGGCAACCGTCATTTTGCAATCCCCGTGCCGGCGTGAGGAGAGATTTCAGAAATGTTGGGAAAAAGGTTCAAGACTTGACTATACAGAGAGAATCTCAGCCATCTCGAGGCTTGTAGCATCAATATTTTTGTGCATTTTGATCACCTTACTGAAAGGCACATTTACGATCTCGTTATCCTTAATGCCGACCATCACACTTTTCTGGTCATCCAGTAGTGCATCAACGGCATAATAGCCGAATTTACTGGCAATGACACGATCGTAAGCAGAGGGTGTACCACCCCGCTGAATATGCCCAAGGATCGAAACCCGTACATCATATTCCGCAAAATCTTCCTTGACCTTTTCGGCTATAGCCATAGCCCCGCCTTCCTCATCCCCTTCCGCAACAATAATCAGATTACTTGACTTCTTGCGTTTAAATCCTTTTTCCAGGTAATTTTTCAGACTGGCAGCCTGATTCTTTACTTCCGGAATAAAAATAGCTTCGGCGCCGCATGCAATCCCACTGTGAACAGCAATAAAACCTGCATCACGGCCCATCACTTCAACAAAGAAAAGACGATTGTGGCTGCTTGCCGTATCACGGATTTTATCCACGGCTTCCACAACCGTATTTAGCGCTGTATCATAACCGATGGCATAATCGGTTCCATAAATATCATTGTCGATGGTGCCGGGAATGCCAACAAAAGGTATATCATAATATTCATCACAAAAAACCCGGGCACCAGTTAGTGAGCCATCACCGCCGATGACGACAACAGCATCGATACCTTCCTTTTTAAGATTATCGTATGCCATCTTACGACCCGCAGGCGTGCGGAATTCCTGGCTTCTGGCAGTCTTTAGAATGGTTCCGCCCCGCTGAAGGATATCGCTGACACTGTATGACCTAAGTTCCTTAAAATGACCGTGAATCATTCCATGGTAACCGTGTCGTATGCCAACTACCTGCATCTTGTGGAAGATAGCAGTACGGACAACAGCCCTGATGGCAGCATTCATCCCAGGAGCATCGCCTCCTGAAGTAAGAATTCCTATTCGTTTTATTTTTCCCATTAAAGAGCAATTTAAAATGATTTAGCAGATCCTGATCTGCAAATTACTGAGCCTGCAAAGTAACCTCAAAAATATAATCCGTCACAATATTCAATCATATTTTTTGTTTAATTTTTTGTAAACTCAGCGACCTTTTCGGCTACGGCTTCCAGCAACCATCGGGGTGTGGAGGTAGCTCCGCAAACTCCTGCAGAAGAAGCATTTGACAGCCATTCTTTATGTACTTCACCAGGGAAAGAGACCAGGTAAGAACGGTCATTCACCGACTTACAAACCTCGAAAAGGACTTTCCCGTTTGAGGACTTCTTCCCGGCAACAAAGATAATTACATCATTCCGCGCTGCAAACTTTCTTATACCCGGTTGCCTGTGCGAAATATGACGGCAGATAGTATCGTTGATATCGGGTTCGGGGTCTGCACTATCCTCCATCCTCATCCTTTCCCTGAGTGCCTCTCTGAGCCTGTTAAAACCTTCTGTATCCATGGTAGTTTGCGAATACAGGCTGACTTTTCCCTTCAGCGGAATATCGTGAAGCTTATCTGGATCAGAGATGACAAGAGCCTTGTTGTCTGTTTGTCCTGTAAGGCCTACCACCTCAGGATGGTCCTTCTTTCCGTAAATAATGATCTGGCTGCCATCCTTCACACTTTCGTACCTGGTCCTGATTTTTTGCTGAAGTTTTTTAACAATGGGACAGGTCCCGTCGATAAGACTGATGTTGTTTTTCTCAGCAATCCGGTATGTTTCAGGGGGTTCACCGTGTGCTCTGATTAGTACCCTGACATTATGCAATTGCTCAAACTCCTCTTTTTCAATGAATCTGATGCCTTTTTCGATAAGACGTTTTACCTCACTCTCGTTATGAACGATCTGGCCCAGGCAGTACAGGTGTTCACCTGAATCCAGGATCTCCTCCGCCATCCTGATCACACGAGTCACACCAAAACAAAAACCGGACTTCTCCTCAATACTTATTTTCACGTTTATGAATTTGTAACAAATCCCTGAACCACTTCATCTGCTCTTCCACACTCAGATGGCTGTTGTCGAGTAAAACCGCATCATCAGCTTTACGCAGCGGGCTGATTTCCCGTGTTTCGTCGAGGTGGTCCCTTTCCCTGATGTTCTTTTCAACTGCATCCAGGCTTGCCGGAATGCCTTTCTCCCTAAGTTCCAGGAATCGGCGTTCCGCCCTGATCCCGGGGTCAGCCGTCATAAAAATCTTTATTTCGGCATCGGGGAATACCACGGTTCCAATATCGCGACCATCCATTACCACCCCATGCTTTCCGCCGATGGCTCTTTGCAGCCTCACCATCTTTTCCCTTACCTCAGCCAGCTTGCTCACCGGACTTACATTTTCAGATACGGCCATGCTTCTTATTTCATCTTCAACCACCCGCCCGTTCATACGTATAAGGTACTGCCCGTTTGTGTCATCGTAAATAAAATCAATGGTGACACCAGCCAGCGCGTCAATGAGTTCCAGTTCATTAACCTCACCTCGATTTATCAGCCCGTTTTCAATCCCAAAAAGAGTCAATGCCCGGTACATGGCACCGCTGTCAATGTATATATAACCAAGTTCGGCAGCGATACGCCGTGCAAACGTACTTTTACCGCATGAGGAATACCCGTCGACAGCAATTGTCATCCCTGAATTATCATGGTCTTGCATGGATGATGTGTTTTTAATCCGTAATCCTAAACCTTTACCTCAATTAATCGTGCTCTGGAAAATTCTGCACCGGAAGATCTTCCGTCGGGATAAAGAGACGGTGCCGGAATGCGCCTCGTAATGGTACAAAATTACTAAAATTCTACTGATCTTCCCGAATGCTGTTAAATATAGGTCAGAACTGTTGTATAAGGTTGATTTGTAATTAATTACGGTGGTAGAATTCCGAAAGGTTTGTGCTAAGTGAGAAGTGATTGGAACCGCCGGCGAGATGATAGGTTGCTCTCCCGTAACTGAAATGGAACTTGGATACCTTGATGCCAAATCCCCAGGAAAACCCAACCATACCAACCCTTGGCGCAATTTTAAGCTCCTGTCGTCTTTGGTAATTATACCCGAACCCCAGGTAAAAATTCTTTCCCGGGATGAACTCAAGTCCGAAAATGGTATGGCGCATTACATTGTCGCCAAATTTTTCAAATTTATTTTCCGTAACCTGCCCGGACGTGAATGGATCGTAGATGGTGGAATTTTCGAGAGTACTTTCATAGGCAAGGTCCCATTTCTGCAATTGATGAAACAGCACAGAAAAGCGGAAAGGCGCATGGGCCAACTTTTGCGACATTCCGGCCTGGATCTCAAAAGGGATATGTTCTCTCCCGGCTCCGCCATAGTAAGTGGTGATTTGGGTACCTATATTCCTCAATACAAGAGCAGCGGTGAAAAGTTTATCCGGGTTGTAATAAGTTATCCCCACATCAGCAGCAATTCCAATGGAATGGTAACTCTCGAAAACGCTGTACACAGGTTTAAGATTGACGCCAATGGTGATGAGGGAATCGATGGGTTTGGAATAAATGAGGTTGAGCGCATACTCCGATGCAGTAAAGGTCCCTCCGGTGCGAATACCATTCTCATCGGCATAGGGAAAGCTTCCATAGTTTACATAATGCATACCGGCGGCGAAATTGCCCAGCTTACCATAACTGCGGGCGTAGGATGCATAGCCGTATTTAATGTCGGCAAAATACCCGACATAATTAAGCACAAGCTGGTTATGCATATCCGCTGAAAGTAGTGACGGGTTGTGAAAAGGGAGATTGAGATCGGGATCCGGAATGGCAACGGATTTACCACCGAGTGCTGCAACCCGTGCTGAATTGGTTTGATTCAGGAAAGCATAGGTATATGATCCTCCAATCTGAGCCCTGCTTGTAAATGCACAGGTCAGAAGGATCAACAGGGTTAGTGTTTTCCTTTTCATTGAGGAATGAATGGTTTCAGTCATTAAACGTAAAAAAAATCCTGTTAGTGTCCAAGCATGCAACTCAGGGCTTAAGAAGATTAATAAAAAAATCATCGGCCTTTTCACACCACAATCTGAAATGATTCAATGCCGTCTCATCCCTGTCAGGTATTTCAAACACTCCCGACTTCAGGTCCCAGCGAATGCCCAATCCGGCTCTTTCCGTATCCAGGGCATTGCATTCCTGTTCAAAATGTCCTCCGGAAGGAAAAACCATCATTGGCTTCCCAAGGTATGCGGCTTCACAGGCCGCCTCAAAGCCTGCTGTGGATAGCAGTACCCTGCAACCGGCCATCTCCCTGATAAATTCTTCACCTGCCGGTGCTGAAAGAATAACATTGGGAAGTGATTTTATGGCATGATCGGTGGATCCGGTAAAAATGTGCCAGTTCATCCCTGCTTCCCTACTGGCGAGATGGCTGATATCATCGAGAAAGCCCTCATTCAGGAGGTATACAAGAATGAAATCTCCGGAAAGAGCCTTTGTTTTCAATACCTGGCTGCGCAACAACGGAGGTGCCAGGACGATCCGGCTCACCCTGTCTTCATCTGCCGGAGTGAATGACAGCGCAACCTTCACTGCTTTCCCTGGTGCGGCTAGGGCTGAGTGAAGAATGAGCAAAAAGCGCATACCCAGGCCACGAGCAGGCCATGAAAATTCAGGCCGTCCGAAAAAAAAGTGATGAGAGGGTACAACCATTTTCTTGCGACAGAAGGAAAAGTACCAGGCCAGCCCGCCAACCATATCATAAAAGTTGACCACCATGACGGAACGGGATCGCCTGATGTTCCTGGCAAGAATGAAAATCTCCCGGATATACACGGGCGAAATGACGAGGTTATACACTATGGAAACGCAAACACGGATTCCCCTCCTGTCGGCCGTCCGGATAAAATTTGGGCTGCTGAAATATTGCAACCTGGTCCCAAAGAAGGTCTTATAGAAACCAGGTACCTCACGCTGACGGCTCACACCGAGAAATACCTTTTCAACATGATGTCCATGTCTTTCAAGCATCTCAGCAAGTGCCAGCGACTGGATCATATGTCCCCGGCCCTCTCCCTGAACGATAAAAAGGTAATTCATGGTAAGTCTTTAACAGATACTGCAGGAAGTAAAAATAGACTTATTCTTCCAAACCGTTTATTCCGCCTTCGCAAAAAGTACCGTAGATTTAAAATATATCCTGACATATTCCGGGAATTCTGAAGTATCGGTAGATGCTGCCTTATTTGTAATGTACCTTCAGTAGATCGACAATTTCAAGTACAGCCGGGCAGACTTCGGTATTTTTAAGTGTCAGGCTGAGGATCTGGTAGAACCGGTTCCTGTCGGTATGCGGATATTCCCTGCAGGCTTTCGGCCGGCTTTCATAGATCATGCAATAGTTATCGGGCATCAGGAAAGGGCACGGTGTTTCCCTGAATACATAATCGCCCTCCTCATCCATGCTGAGAAATTTTGCTGTAAAATCGGCCGGTCGCATACGCAGCGCAGCTGCTATCCTCTGAATGTCACGGTCGTTCAGCATCGGGCTGATGGTCTTGCAGCAGTTGGCACAGGCAAGGCAATCCACCCTGCTGAATACATTGTTGTGCAATCGCTTAATTGTAGTATCAAGGTCGGCCGGCTTCCTTTTCTTCAGTTTTCTGAAAAAATCAGAATTCATCTTCCTGCTCTCGGCTGCCTTTTCCCTTATCTTCTCCCTATCCATCATGTTTTTTTATTTATCCAGGGTACTGGACCGTAGGCGGTACCTGGCTATTTTTAAACTTCACTTTTCCGACCTGGGAAAGGAGCAGACCTATTAGGACCAGAATAATCCCTGCAATTTTTAAAAGGGGCATTTCTTCACGAAGCAAAAAATAAGATGCGATGGCGGCAAATACCGGTATCAGGTTGGCGAATATATTCGCCTTCGAAGCTCCAAGTTCTCTCACCCCTTGTGTAAAAAGGATGAAAGTGATGGATGATCCGAATACAGCCAGGTATACAATGGCAAGGATGGCATGGGTCGTCGGGACTGTGGAAATGAAGTGGCCAACATCAAAAATCAGAAAAAAGGGCAGGAACATGAAGATGCCGAAAAAATTCTGATATGCGGTAATGGTAAAACCATTATACCTTCCTGTCAGCTTTTTCACCAGTATCGCATAGCTAACGGCTGAAAATACGGCCAGAAACATCAGGAGAACGCCTTTAAATGTTGCCCCGAAATTAAGCCCTCCCGAAAATACCACAGCAAGGACGCCAAGAAATGATACCACCAGTCCTGTCATATTGATCGTCGTAAGTCTCTCCCGGTAAACGATGAATGCTGCAACAGGAACGATAAGCGGGATGGTCGCAACAATGACGGCAGCCATGGTCGATGAAACGTAGGTCAGCCCATAACTTTCACCCATAAAATAAAGAAATGGCTCAAATGCAGAAAGCACGATGACGTACAAAATATCCTTCTTTGCTATCTTTTCAAGTTTCTTCAGAACCGTAGCTGAGATTATGATGAAAGGTACAGACAGGATCAGCCGGAGGAAGATGACGGTGACAGGACGGAATGACTCAAAGGCAAATTTGTAAATAACGAAGGTCAGACCCCAAAATAACATTGTCAGTACAAGACTGAAATAAATGGCAGCCGTTGGAGATTTCATTCAGGCAATAGTGTTATGGAGTGTAACATTTATTTTTTCTTTTATGCAGGGCAAAGCATCCCACCAAAACCGGACATTTTTCCGGCGCAAAGGTAATGAAATTGCAATGTGACCCTACCATCGTGTGATTTAATTCAGGCAAATGTCACCATTGGTGAAAGACTTATGAGATCGAAAAAAACGGGTCATAAATTAAACCTTTGAAAAATCATTACGTCAAATGAGAAAACGAACCAATCATTTTACAAAATTCAGAAACAATGAATACCAAATCTATTCTTACAACGGTTGTTGGGATCGTGGTATTTTCAATGCTTTTTACAGCCTGTGAAAAAACCGCCGATAATTCATCCGACGTTACCACTGCCGAGGATGATGCCCTGGCCACATTAATGTTTGATGATGTTTTCACAGAAGTTGAAGATGCTATGTCGGTCATGGAGAACACTATATATGGAGGTCAACTCAAATCAGCTTCCGCAGTTGTCTGCAAGACAATTACGGTGGAGCATCCCGACGATTCGACATTCTGGCCCCGTACCGTAACCGTTGATTATGGCGAGGGTTGCACCGGACCCGATAGCCGGGTCAGAACAGGGAAGATCATCATCGTGGTGAACGGAAGGTATCCGGATAAAGGCTATACACGTACCATCACCCTTGATAACTACTATGTTGATGATTATAAGATCGAAGGCACGAAGACAGTAACCAATGAGGGACTGAATGACAGCGGAAATATCACCTTTTCGGTTCACCTTACTGCCGGGAAAATGATTACTCCTGAAGGCATGGAGATGACGAGGAGTTATGAGCGTGTACGGGAATGGGTAGCCGGTTCGGAAACACCCTTGTACAGATGGGATGATGAATACCTGATCACCGGCGAAGCTACAGGTATTAACAGGAAGGGCGTTGAATACACCAGGACCATCCTTGAACCGCTACATATTGCACAGCAGTGTCGCTGGATCATGTCCGGTACCATTCAGATGGTATCAGAAAACCATGCAGACATTCTTCTGGATTATGGTGATGACAGCTGTGACAGGATCGCCACCGTAACGGTAAAAGATATTACCAAAACGATCAGGTTGCACAGGTAGGGTTTTGTGGCCGATGGATATTAAAAAACATAGTAGAGACGTTGCATGCAACGTCTCTACTATGTTTTTTAATATCCACGATGCTGTCGGTAGAAAATAATTGTGATCAGGCAGCCTTCAACCGTTTAATATTGGTCTTTTCCAGTTTCTTCCTGGCGTAATTCAGGCCGATATTTATCTCCTTCTCGTCTTGGGATGGCAATTCATACATGGCATCGATAATGATGGCCTCGCATATCGATCTTAGGCCACGTGCCCCAAGTTTAAACTCTACGGCTTTATCGACGATGTAATCCAGTACCTCTTCATCCCAAACCAGTTTAATATTATCCATTTCAAAGAGTTTCTCATACTGTTTGGTAATGGCATTTTTTGGTTCGGTCAGAATGCGTCTCAGCGCAATCCTGTCGAGAGGGTTAAGATAGGTGAGGATGGGTAAACGACCGATAATTTCCGGGATGAGCCCGAAAGCCTTAAGGTCCTGTGGAGCGATGTACTGTAACAAATTATTGCGGTCGATAGTCTCTGCATCCTTACTGGCCCTGTACCCCACAACCTGGGTATTGAGTCGTCCTGCGATCTTCTTTTCTATTCCATCGAAGGCACCGCCACAGATAAACAGAATATTTTTAGTATTAACCGGGATCATTTTCTGATCAGGATGCTTCCTTCCTCCCTGAGGAGGAACGTTCACCACGCTGCCTTCCAGTAATTTCAGAAGTCCCTGCTGGACACCTTCACCCGAAACATCTCGTGTTATGGAGGGATTATCGCCCTTCCTTGCAATTTTATCGATCTCATCGATGAAAACGATGCCTTTTTCAGCGGCTTCAATATTGTAATCGGCTACCTGCAGCAGCCGTGTCAGGATACTTTCGATATCCTCCCCGACATACCCGGCTTCGGTAAGAACGGTGGCATCGACAATCGTGAATGGGACATGCAGCAGTTTGGCGATGGTTCGTGCAAGAAGTGTTTTCCCCGTACCGGTTTCACCAATCAATACAATATTTGATTTTTCGATCTCCACCTCGTCAGCATCCTTGACCGTGGATTGCATCAGACGTTTGTAGTGATTGTAAACGGCAACGGAAATATACTTTTTTGCTTCTTCCTGGCCAATGACATAAAGATCCAGGAATTGCTTGATTTCAGCAGGTTTGAGAAGTTTTATACTGCTCATATCGAACTCACCTTTCTTGCCAAGTTCTTCCTGGACAATGCCGTAGGCTTGTTCAATGCACCGGTCACAAATATGACCTGAGATCCCGGCAATTAAAAGACTGGTATCCTTCTTCTCTCTCCCACAAAATGAGCATCTGTCCATAGATAATTTTATTTTTTACCAGGAGTTCTGGTAAGTATCTCATCGATCATCCCGTATTTCATAGCTTCATCGGCTGTCATCCAGTAATCGCGATCGGCATCCTTCTCTACTTTATCCAATGATTTTCCTGAGTGTTTGGACAGGATCTCATAAAGTTCCTTTTTGGTTTTCTGGATTTCCCTTGCTGTGATCTCAATATCGGAAGCCTGGCCCTGGGCGCCACCCATAGGCTGATGTATCATTACCCTTGAATGCGGAAGAGCAGATCGTTTTCCCTTGGTGCCTGCAGCAAGCAGAACGGCTCCCATGGAAGCAGCCATACCTGTGCATATTGTAGCCACATCGGAGCTGATATACTGTATGGTATCATAAATCCCCAGTCCTGCATGAACCATACCGCCCGGTGTGTTAAAATAGATCTGAATATCCTTTGCAGGATCAGTGGATTCAAGGTATAATAGCTGTGCCTGGATAATGTTGGCCACATAATCATCAATCGGTGTTCCAAGGAAGATGATTCTGTCCATCATAAGTCTTGAGAACACATCCATGGTGGCAATATTCAACTGGCGCTCCTCGATGATTGTAGGAGAAATATAGTTGTCGTACACAGAGGTAAAGGTATCGAGTGTCATCGAACTTATCCCTTTGTGTTTAATGGCGTATTTGCGAAAATCGTCGTTATTCATATGATTGAAAGTTTTTGAATAAACAATTTATTTTTCGAATAGTTTCTTGAATTCATCAAGGGTAACTTCCTTCTCTTTTAGCTTTACCTTTTCCTTCATAAACTGAATGACTTTGTCGTCGTACTTCTGATCACGTAACCTTCTGGATTCCTCAGGCTTGCCGAGCTGTTCCCTGGTATACGATTCAATATGTTCATCCGGAACATTGTACAGACCATATTGGTAAAACTGGTTTCTCGACAGGATCAGCGCGTATTCGAAAAGTTCCTCCTCACTAACCCTGATGTCGTATTTCTTTATGATCTTGTTTTTAATCAGCTGCCACCGGAATTCATCTTCATAGTTTGCAAATTCTTCGTCAATTTTGTCCTTCGTCATGCCCTCATTGGTTTCCACCAGCCATCTTTTAAGAAAATCAGCAGGCAACTCCGGGCTTACTTCCTTTACGAGTTGATCCCTGGCATCAACGGCAAACCTGTAGTTCGATTCCCTCTCATAATTATCAACGATCTCAGCCGTCAGCCTTTTTCTGAATTCCTCCAGCGTGGTCACCTGTCCTTCGCCGTATACATGAACAAAAAGCTCCTGGTTTACCTCATGTTTCTCAAATTTAAGAACTTCGTTGATAAGAACTTCAAAATTTCCAGATAAAGTTTTAGCCACTTCCCGATTGATCTTAAGCAATGAACTCAGTTCTGCCTCACTGGGATAGGCTTTTGCAATCTCAAACACAATCTTTTCACCAGCCTTGGCACCTTTGAACTTTTCTTTTTCCGTATCATCTTTCATCATATCCAGTGACAGGCTGATCTCTTCAGCAACGATGCCTTCTTCAGGATAATTTCCTGCCTCATCAAGCTGATGGATCGTTCCTTTGATCAGCTCATCACCCGTTGCTGCATCGACAGGCACGAATTCACCATGACGTTTGGCAACATTGTCGAGGTATTCATCCACCACTTTATCATCAACCTTAATTTTGTAGAAAGGTATATTGATCTTATCATCAATGTCGATTTCAAATTCGGGCGCCAGGCCAAGATCGAATTTAAATTCGAAGGTGACATCCTTGTCGAAATCAATCCTGGATTCATTTTCATCTTCATGGGGCATCGGCTCACCGAGGATCTGAAGTTTTTCATCCTGGATGAATTTCATCATATGTTCACCCACGATCCGGTTAATTTCGTCGGCGAGAACCGGCTTGTAATACATTTTCCGGATCATGCCAAAAGGCACTTTTCCCGGTCTGAAACCAGGGATATTGGCTTTTCTCCTGTAATCTTTCAACACTTCTTCAACCCGCTGTTTGTAATCCTCTTCTTCGATCTTCAGGGTAAGTACAGCATTTAGATTGTCGACCTGATCTTTTGAAATGTTCATCGTTCAATACCGTTATTTATACATGAATATAAGTTATAAAAACCGCCCTCACCTTAGGTTGTCAACTCTAAGAATCAGCGGTTTTTTTTCAATATGTGCGGATGAAGGGACTCGAACCCCCACTCCTTACGGAACCAGATCCTAAGTCTGGCGCGTCTACCAATTCCGCCACACCCGCCAAAATTTCCGCAAAGTTAGAATAATTTTAATAAAACGCAGAGTTTTTCTGAAAGAAGAGGATTAGAGAATGAGAGAGAAGATGTTCTATACATCACTTCTTCTTATTTGGTGATTTAGTGATTTGGTGATTTGGTGATTTGGTGATTTGGTGATTTGGTGATTTGGTGAATTGAAGAGTGACTGATAGACATCTCCTCACTTCATAACTCCATCACCCCCCCGCAAAATCAATAATTCCTTAATTCGAAATTCTTTCCCAGGTATAGTTTTCGGACCTGCTCATCCTCAGCCAGATCACGTGCGGTACCTGCTTTCAGTATCTGTCCCTCAAAGAGCAGGTAGGCTCGGTTTGTGATCGACAGGGTTTCGTGGACATTATGATCGGTGATGAGAATGCCGATATTCTGCTCCTTCAGCCTAGATACAATATTTTGAATATCCTCCACCGCAATGGGATCGACGCCGGCAAACGGCTCGTCGAGCAGGATGAAATTCGGACTAAGAGCCAGGGCGCGGGCAATCTCCGTTCGCCGCCTTTCACCCCCGGAGAGTTGTATCCCAAGACTTCTTCTGATCTTCTGAAGTCCGAACTCTTCCAGGAGATTTTCGAGACGTTCGCGCTGCTCCTCCCTCGACATGCCCGACATCTCAAGTACTGCCTTAATATTATTTTCGATGCTGAGTTTTCTGAATACGGAGGCTTCCTGGGCGAGGTAACCGATGCCTTTTCGTGCCCGTTTATAAACCGGCTCCCTGGTGATATCCTCGTCATCGAGAAAAATCTTGCCTTCATTGGGTGTAATTAGTCCAACGATCATATAAAATGAAGTTGTCTTGCCTGCACCGTTTGGTCCGAGCAATCCTACAATCTCCCCCCGTTCCACCTCAATGGAGACATTCTTTACAACGGTACGTGAGCGGTAGCGTTTTACCAGGTTTTGCGTATACAACTTCATATATCAGGATAACGGATATTTTCAGCTTATATTTCCTTCTTTTTCCATCTCATCCGCTTCCTTCTTCTGTTGTCGAATGATCCGGCGTGAAATGACAATGCCAACTTCATACAAAGCGATTAGGGGAAGGGAAACGAGTATCTGACTGAATACGTCAGGAGGTGTAATGATTGCCGCAAGGACCAGGATGACCACCAGGGAATGCCTCCGGTATTTCTTCATGAATTCCGGCGTCACAAGTCCAATCTTTGTGAGAAAATAAACCAGGATTGGCAATTCAAAGATCACGCCACTGGCGAGTACGACTGAGGTAACTGTGGATACATAGGAAATGAGGTTGATCTGGTTCGTAACCTCGGGGCTGACACTGTAGCTGCCAAGGAAGTGTACCGTAAGCGGAGTGATAAGAAAATACCCGAAGGAAACCCCGAGCAGGAAGAGAAATGAACTGTAAATGACAGCACCCCGGGCATGCCTTTTCTCCGTATTGTGTAATGCAGGAACGAGAAATTTCCAGAATTCATAGAATACATAGGGGAATGCAATCACAAGTCCTACAATGAGGGAAACCATGATATGCATAGAAAACTGTCCGGCCATTTTTATGGAGATGATCTCGAGCGGAAGGGTATTAATACATAATTTCAGCACACCCACCCTTTTACCCAGCTCACACAAAATCACATTGGTTGGAAAATCAGGTGATTTTGGCGCCAGGATGATCTTGTCAAAAATAATGTTTTTGAAAATGAACGCAAGTATTGCACCTACAAATATGGCAAGGAACGACCGTACCAGGTGCCATCTCAGCTCTTCAAGATGTTCTAGAAAGGTCATTTCGTCCTGACTCTTTTTGGCCATGATATATATATTTCTCTGTTATTTTTCTATCAATACAAATAAGATCGCAAAATAAACAAATTTTTGCGTCAATTCTTCCCCAAATTGACATTGATGATTTTTTAATTGAAAAATAATAAGTAAATTTATTTTTTGAGACTGTTTCATTCTACCACCCCTACTACTATTATTCAGGAACATTTACAAAAATTAATGTAAACAGAACATTTGTTATAAAAAAAGAATTGGATGCAGGTTATTTTTGGTAATAATTTATGCGTATACTATTGACAAACAGGAGAGTACAATGATAGAAAGTAGTGATAACAGATCAAAAGAATATCTTAAGAAATACTTTGGGTTTGATAATTTTAAAGGCAATCAGGAACCAATCATTAAAAATGTTCTCAACGGAAAAGACACCTTCGTCCTTATGCCAACCGGAGGGGGTAAGTCTCTTTGCTACCAGCTGCCTGCAGTAATTCTTGAGGGTACGTCCATTATAATCTCTCCGCTTATTGCGCTGATGAAGAACCAGGTTGATGCCATGCGCAGTTTCAGCACCGAAGACGGTGTTGCTCATTTTCTGAATTCATCACTATCAAAGTCCCAGACGAACAAAGTCCGGGAAGATGTACTTGCCGGAAAGACCAAGCTTTTATATGTTGCTCCAGAATCACTCACAAAGGAGGAAAATATTGATTTTCTGAAGAATGTCCATATCTCTTTTTATGCGGTTGACGAGGCGCATTGTATTTCAGAATGGGGTCATGATTTCAGGCCTGAGTACCGTCGCATAAGGCCTATCATCAATAAGATAGGTACGGCACCGATCATAGCGTTGACTGCCACGGCGACACCTAAGGTTCAGCATGACATCCAGAAAAACCTCGAGATGCTTGAAGCCGAAGTCTTCAAGGATTCATTCCGAAGGGTGAATCTGTACTATGAAGTGAGACCCAAGATAAACGCAACAAAGCAGATCATCAAATATATCCTTAGCAACAAGGGAAAATCAGGCATTATTTATTGTCTCAGCCGGAAAAAAGTGGAGGAACTGGCAGAAATATTAGTAGTTAACGGTATCAAAGCTCTGCCCTATCACGCCGGCATGGATGCCACCACGAGGGCTTCAAACCAGGACAGGTTCCTCATGGAAGAGGCCGATGTGATCGTAGCCACCATCGCTTTCGGAATGGGAATCGACAAACCGGATGTACGCTTTGTGATCCACTACGATATGCCAAAATCACTGGAAGGCTACTACCAGGAAACCGGCCGTGCCGGCCGTGATGGTGGCGAAGGGAATTGCATCGCATTTTATCGTTATAAGGATATCCAGAAACTCGAAAAGTTCATGCAGGGTAAGCCCATCGCAGAACAGGAAATAGGAAAACAACTCCTCCTTGAGACCGTCTCCTATGCCGAATCATCCGTGTGCCGCCCAAAAGTGCTCCTGAATTACTTTGGCGAAATCATGGAGGAGGTATGCGGAAATTGTGATAACTGCCTCAATCCAAAGGAGAAATTCGAAGGCAGTGAATACATCGCAAGCGCTCTCAATGCCATCTCAGAGGTGAAAGAAAAATTCAAAGCCGATCATGTCGCGGCAATCCTTGCAGGTAAAGCAACTTCATCGGTAAAGGCATACAGTCATCATAAACTGGAGATTTTTGGCAGCGGCAAGGATAAAGATATGAGATTCTGGAACGGTGTTATTCGCCAAGCTCTTATCGGCCATTTCATCACCAAGGATATTGAAAATTATGGCCTTCTCAAGCTTACCGAAGCCGGTATCGAATACCTGAATAACCCGGTATCGTATATGCTTACCCAGGATCACGACTTTGAAAAACCCGGACGGGATGATGAAGGAGGAAACTCGGGTGGAGGTGTCGGAACGATGGATGCAGAATTGTTCACCATCATGAAGGACCTCAGGAAAAAAACGGCCAAAAAACTCAACCTGCCTCCTTTTGTGATCTTCCAGGATCCATCGCTCGAAGATATGGCCATCCACTATCCCATAACCATCGAAGAACTTCAGAATATTGTGGGTGTCGGAGTCGGTAAAGCCAAAAGATACGGAAAGGAATTCATCGAACTTATCAAAGTCTATGTTGAAGAAAAAGAAATCGTCAGGCCGCAGGATATGATTGTGAAATCGGTGGTCAACAAATCCGGAATGAAAGTCAGTATCATCCAGAGCATCGACAGAAAAATGCCTCTCGATGATATCGCTCATGCGAAAAACCTGGATATGACCGATTTGCTAAGCGAAATTGAGGCTATTATCAACAGTGGCACTAAACTCAACCTGGATTATTATATCAATGAGGTGATTGACGATGAAAGACAAGATGAGGTCTATACCTACTTCAGGGAAGAAGCCGAGACCGAATCCCTGGATGATGCCCTCAGGGAACTGGGTGAAGAAGACTATACCGAAGAAGAGATACGCCTGATGAGAATCAAGTTTATGGCTGAAATGGGCCATTGAGCCAGCGGTTCCTGTTTAAAGATTTACAAATCAGATGATGCTCAATTATACTGCCGGTATATACATTAACCGGCAGTTTTAAATATGCCTGAACCAACATGGAGAAAAGAAATATCCTTGAAACCCGCCACCTGACAAAGAATTACGGAAAAGTCAAGGCCATAATCGATCTCAATTTACAGATATACGAAGGCCAGGTATACGGAATCCTGGGCCCAAACGGAAGTGGCAAAACCACTACTCTTTCCATCGCAACCGGCATCCTCACGCCGGATTCCGGCAATCATTTCTGGTTTGGGAAGGAGCCGTCGCCGGTAAGCCTGAAAAAGATCGGCTCAATGATTGAAGTCCCACACTTCTATCCCTATCTCAACCTTGTGCAGAATCTGAAAGATTATCGCCACAATAAAAGGATATGGCGAAGACGATATCGACCGGGTGTTAAAGACCATCAGGCTCGACGAACGCAGGCGTTCCAAATTCAGTGCACTCTCCCTCGGCATGAAACAGCGACTTGGTATCGGAGCCGCACTCCTGGGTGACCCCGAAGTCCTTGTTCTGGATGAACCAACAAACGGTCTCGACCCGGAAGGAATCGCAGAGGTGCGCGAACTGATTATTAGCGAGGCATCCCGTGGAAAAACCGTTATCATGGCCAGCCATATTCTCAGTGAGGTGGAGAAGGTATGCACACATGTTGCCATTCTTAAAAGAGGGATACTGCTTGAACAGGGTGATGTTAATGCACTGCTGAAGGGAGAGATGCTCGTGGAAGTGATGGCAGAAGATCATGATAAACTGGACAGTGCCCTGAAAGCCTGTGACTTTGTCAGTTCAGTCTCGGATAACAATCCCAGGATAACGGTCACGCTCAGTAAAAATAAAACCTCGGCCGACCTGAACGCCTGGCTGATCGGCCAGGGGATCTTCGTATCCGAACTCATTAATCATAAAAAATCGCTTGAGAGCCAGTTCCTTGAATTAGTAAAAGAAGACTAAAGACATTCCCTGATGAAAACACTCTTTCGTATTGAACTTATCAAAACCTTAAATTACAATCCGTTCAGGATCATTTTGTTATTGCATATGCTGTTCTTCCTGCTCGGACTTTTTGCATTACCCAGGATTGATATAAAATTCCCCTTCCTTTCCATTGTTCCTTTATACCAGTTTCCACATGTATGGAATTTCACAACCTGGATCGGTGGCTTCTATAACATCACCCTTGTTCTGCTGGTCATCATGATGACCTGCCTGGAATTCAGTAATAAAACCTATAAACAACAGGTAATTTTTGGCATGAGCAGGAAAGAACTGTTTATGGAAAAACTGGTTCTTATCTTCCTTCTGTCGGTTTACGTTGTGGTTCTCCTTTTTTTAACCTCGCTGGTTTCGGGACTGATATACAGCTACAAGATCACCTTTGCCATTATTTTCGACAGGTCATATCTTATCCTATACTCCTTCCTGCAAACTTTTGCCTTCCTCTCCCTGGGTATCCTGTTTGCCTTGATATTCCGAAATGTGATCCTCTCGGTACTCATCTTTGGCTTTTACAGGATATTTTTTGAACCGATCATCCGGTCGCTCACCGAATCCGCGTATCGCTGGTATTTTCCTACAAAATTCATCGGCAGCCTTACACCGAGGCCCGATATTCTTGAACTGGTTCAGCAGAAAATTCAAAATGCCGATAAAATATCGCCGGAAGAACTTGCAAATTTTGACCGGATCATTCCCAAAGGCGTACCTATGTGGCAAAATGTCATCCTTACCCTTGTATTTCTTGGTCTTATTTTATCCCTGTCAGCTTATATTTTCAGGAAACGACGGCTGAACTAAGCCGTTTATGATCTCACATCCATGGCATCGCGAAGACCATTTCCCGAGAGGGTGAAGGCAAGCACCAGGAGCATAATGGCAAAACCGGGGATAAACGCCAGGTAGGTCTTATCCACAATAATAAACCCATAATGGTCTCTGACCATGGTTCCCCAGGAGGCCACGGGAGGCTGTACACCGATACCCAGGAAACTGAGTCCTGCTTCGATCAGGATGGCGGAGGCAAAATTTGCCGCTGCGATAATGATCACGGGAGCCATGATATTCGGCAGGATGTGCCTGAACATGATCCGCAGGTCACTGTACCCCAGAGCTCTTGCAGACATGATGAACTCCTTTTCCCTTATACTCATGACCTGCCCTCGCACCACACGCGCCACCTCAACCCACATGGTAATCCCGACTGCAATGAATATCTGCCAGAAGCCCTTTCCCATCACCATTGTCAGGGCAATAACCAGGAGAAGTGTCGGTACTGACCAGATCACACTGATCAGCCACATGATTAAATCGTCAACCCTGCCCCGGTAATATCCCGCCAGCGCTCCTAAAAGAATACCGATAACAAGGGAAATGAAAACAGCTATTAAACCCACTGATAGTGATACTCTTGCACCAAGGATCATCCTGCTTAACATATCGCGGCCAAATCGGTCAGTACCCAGTAAAAATTTCTTTTCAATGATATTTTCATGCTCAATGATGTCTTCCAATTTGGCTCTGCCGGTAGTAATCTCCTTTCCGTTGATATCTTTAAAAGACAACCCTCCAATATTATCGCCGATTACGCTATGCTCATTCAGCGGATATACAACATCGGGCATATAAAATAACTGCCATACATTTTCACGTTGCGGGATCTCCGTATAGTTTCTTACAATGAGGCTATCGCCGGAAAAGCGGTAATCAAGGATGGGGACAAACTCCCATGCAGACTCCTTTCCGTAAAGAAGGGTCCTGAATGGCCCCTGTGTGCGTATCGCCTTATTCTTTCTGATTTTCAACATCGTAACCGTGAAGCCCGGCTTTTTGGCAGCGAGTTCGAGATGCTGGGTATTGGCCTGTGGCGATTTATCCGGACAAATAAGATACCCGGCCAAGGCAGTCATGGCAATGAGAATGATCACAACCAGGCTGACAAGAGAAACCGGATTGGACCTGAAACGTTTCCAGGCAAGACCGGATGTTGATATGTTTATTTCATCCTTCAATATTTCGGTATTTGATCGCTTTAAAAATTCCGCCCACCGCTGCTGCAACAATATAAAACGGGTAGATCAGTTGTGAAGGTAAAAAGAATTTCATCAATCCCTCCTGACCGTTGAATCGACAAATGGTTTTGAGGAATACATAATCACCTACTGACTTCGCAATCCATACCGGTAACAACACGAAGAGGATATCTGTTCCGTTCAGTGAAAGAAAAATAAGAAAAACGAGCCAGACATTGAAAAGGAATACCAGGAGTGACAAGAAAATCAGTTCGCCGTCCCGGTATCGTCCTGATTTGGACGCCCACCGCACCCGCTGCTCCATGAACTGTGGCAGGCTACTGACCGGCCTTGTATCAACAATGGCCTCCGGATGCTTCAGGAACATTGTCCTTCCGGGGTACTTCCTTTTCACGTAAAGCATCAGAAATATATCGTCGCCGGATGGTATTCCCGGATGAATATGTTCGAAGGCTTCAATGAAAATGCTTTTTTCAAAGGCTAGATTGGCCGCATTGCACATTACCGGAGAGCCCCGGAGAACTGATGCCCATCCTGTTGCTGCAAGGGAAGTAAATTCAAGAGCCTGAAGACGGGTAAAAAAGTTTTGCGTTGGAGAAATCCGGACCGGGCCGGAAATAAGTACAGGGCGATGTGAAATATAAAACCTGGCCATAAGCATCAGCCAGCCCCGGGGGTGAACACAATCTCCGTCCGTTGTGACCACAAGTTCACCCTTTGCCAATTCAACTCCCGCAGCCAGGGCCTGCTTTTTGCCCGCCCGATCCCCGGTAAGCCGGATAAGTGTTGCTCGATGCAGAACGCTCACCATGCTCGAAAGCAGCTCGTAAGTCATGTCTGTGGAATGATCATCAATAAAGATATATTCAATTTTACCCGGTTCGTAATCCTGTTTTAAGAGACTCTTGATCAGATTGTTCAGGTTTTTCTCCTCATTTCTAAGAGGAATGACGACTGACAGAAAGGGCAGGAATTCCGGCAGCGGCCCAGGGGGGAAATTCTGAGATTTTCGCCAGACACGGAAATACCGGTAAAAAATAAAGAGATACATCAGCAGAAGAAGACCCGAAACCGGAATGATAAAAATCATTAGTCGCTATTTTTCCCTGATAACATAGTCGTTGATGACATTATACAATTTTTCGAGTATGATAGGTTTGGTGATATAATCATTGCAACCTGCATTTAGGCATTTCAGACGGTCATCATCCATGGCATTGGCTGTTTGTGCAATGACTGGAAGGTTAGGACGTAATTTTTTAATTGCAATGGTGGCATCATAACCGTTCAGTACAGGCAATTGAATATCCATCAGAACGATATTAATCTCCGGATGTTCCTTAACCATATCGATGGCCGTTTGTCCGTTATCGGCATGTATGATTTGTACACCGGTATTCCTGAGCGAAATTTCCATGAGCTTAAAACTGACATAATTATCCTCAACGACCAGGAGACAAATCTCCTCCCAATTGAAATGTTCGCGTTTGGGCTCATCTTTTTTTCTTTTGGAAATTACCGTTGGTTTATAGGGTATGGTAAAATAGAAGGTTGCTCCTTTTTCGAGGTCCGATTCAGCCCAGATCCTGCCCCCCATCCTTTCAACAAATCCTTTGCTGATGGCCAGTCCGAGACCGGAACCTCCATAGGGTCGGGTAAGAGACTGATCGACCTGGGTAAAGCGATCAAAGATCACATGCAGTTTATCAGGGGATATACCAATCCCGGAATCCCTGACAAAGAATTTCAATGACGCCTTCGCTTCAACAGAATAGCCAAACTCGATAATACCTTTGTAGGTAAATTTAACAGCATTGCCGACAAGGTTTGTCAGTACCTGTTTCAGCTTTGACTGATCTGCGATGATATTTGAAAAGTTCTCGGACAGTCCTTCGTGAACTTTAAGCTCAACGGCATCTTTCTTTTTCACCATTTTTTCCGACTGGATGAAACAGAAAATCTCATTCATCAATGCGTTCAGTGAAAATTCCCCCTCATTCAGGTCAACCTGGTTGGACTCGATCCGTGAAATATCGATAATGTCATTGACGAGGTTCATAAGGAGTTTGCCATTTGAATTGATCATTGCCAGGTATTCCTTCCTCTCCTCTTCTTTTATTTTTTCGCGTGTGAGCAGCTGGGTCAGCCCAAGAATGCCGTTCATGGGTGTGCGGATCTCATGGGACATGTTAGCCAGGAAGGCGGTCTTAAGCTTATCTGATTCTTCCGCCCTGAATTTCGCATCCAATAGTTCGTTTTCAAGCTGGCGGCGATGAAGTGCAACAGATGACTGATAGAGAAAGGCTTCAATGAATGCCTGATCTTTTAATTCCTCAATCCGGGAGAAAATCATAACAGCACCATAGAGTATTCCGCTTCTCATCAGGGCCATGCCATAAACGTTCCTTGAATTCAACAATTTTTCAATCTGCAGAGCTGCCGGTCGCTCGATCGTCCCAAAACATATTTCATAAACGCCATCGTTAAATTTTTTAAGATGCTCTGCATTCATCTTCAACATTGCAATATCAGTTTCTTTCAGATGAAATGACATCTCATCAACCTGCTGTCCCGTTATGGCAACAATCTCATCTTCGGTTGTGAGTTCGATGGTGTGATACGCTGTTTCCAGTTTGTTTTCCGCCTCGTTATAAACAGAGATGACAATATTTGAATCGACGATAAATTCTTTCAGCTTGGTACCGATGTATTTGAAAATATCTGCTTCACTGGGCAGACCTAGGAAATCAAGGGCTGTATTGCTAAGGAACAGCAACTTTGTCTGGTATTCTTTTTCCTGTTGCTCAGCCTGCTTGCGGCGTGTAATGTCGACCATCACACCCCGAACACCCACCCAGCGGCTATCGGTATACATATTATTGGTAAATACAAGTACCGACACGGCTTTCCCGTCCCTGGTCATCACCTTGTATTCATTACTTTTTATTTCATTTCCGAGTTTCAGCTTGCTGAAGGCATCATAGGATCTTTCCTTGTCTTCTGGAGCAACGATATCAAATATGCTTATTCCATTTTCTACATCGTTCTTCCGGTAGCCCATTATTTCATAGCCCCTGAGGTTCACGAAAGTGATCCGCCCATTTTCATCGGTTTCAAAGACCACTTCCGGCAGCAGCGTGACGAGATCTTTAAATTTCTCCTCGCTTTTGAGAAGTGCCTGTTCGGCAAGTTTTTGTTCTGTAATATCCCTGGAAATTGCTGCGATCCCGATTACCTCACCTTTGTTATTGATGATAGGAGTCTTATGTGTTTCTGAGTATCTCTTCCCAAATTTTCCTTCTTCAACTTCAAAAAACAACTTTGATTTCCTCTCACGGATAACTTCCTGATCTTTACTGACATAATCATCTGCAAGGTTTTCAGGACAAATGAAGTAATCTGTATTACCCAGGATCTGCTCTCGTGGAAGATTGAAGAAGCGGCAGAACGACTCATTTACGGAAATGAACCGGCCCTCGATATCTTTAAGCCAGGCAAGGTGAGGGATGTTATCAAGAATAGCCTGTTGCTGCGATTGTGATTTTGTAAGTCTTTCTTCGAGCACCTTCACTCCGGAGATATTTGTTGCCACCGATACGATGCGGTATGCTTCACCTTTGTCGTTCCACACCGGATAGCTGCGATTCCAAATCCATGATACTGTACCGTCTTTCTTTATAATCCTGTACTGTTCATTAAAGATATAGGTATATTTATAGTGGCCGGTGCTCATGACTTCAAGGATCCGGTCTCTGTCGGCCGGGTGCAGCCATTTCTTCTGAAGATCCGGATCTTTGATCAGATCATCCCTGGAATAACCATATATCTGTTCGAAGGCAGGATTAACATAAATGATTTTATTGCCGCTGCTGAGTATAAAAGAATCTGTGGTATTTTCCGCGAGCTCACGAAATTTCTCTTCACTTTGCTTCAGGGCTTCCGCATATTGTTTTCTTTCCGTAATGTCTCTGGCGAAACCGGCAACACCAACCACATTTCCTTTTGAATCCGTGAGTGATATTTTAATGGTCTCGTGCCATCTGAAACCTTCGACCAGAGGGATCTGTTCATCTATGATTTTCTGTTCTCCGGTTTTAATAACCATGGAATCGTCGGCAGTGAATTTATCTGCAAAGATTTTTGGGCAGATGTCATAATACGTTTTGCCCTTCAGGCTTTCAGTATCCCTTCCGAACTTTTGAGCAAAGACGAAATTAACCGCTAAAAATCGGCCATTGGTATCCATGGTCCACATCATGAAGGGTACCTTGTTGAAGAACGATTTATGAAAATCAGGCACACCTAAAACAGCAGCCATATCATGGTGTTCTGCTTCATGATTGATAACAGGTGATTTTTGCCTGGAAATAATTTTTTTCAGGAGATCGTTTTCTGTCCGCAGTTTCTCCAGTTTTTCACCAAGAAGTTTTATCGCTTCCTCCTGAGAAACATCTTCAGATCCGTCTGTATTATTTTTTACACCACTACTCATAGAAAATGCTTGGATTAAGCCAGAATAATCCCGACAATCGACGCGGATAACAGCGAGGCAAGGGTTCCGGCCAGCAATGCCCTCATTCCATACCTGGCAAGCTGAACTCTTTTTCCCGGAGCCAGCGCACCAATACCTCCGATTTGTATTCCCACCGAGGCAAAGTTAGCAAATCCGCATAACATATACGTGGCCATAATTATAGATTTTGGATCACTGAAGGCACCCGCAGCTTTCAGCTCTGAAAGGCTTATATACCCGACAAATTCGGTCATGATCAATTTTTCTCCCAGCAAGGTACCGACAAGGGTGATATCCTTTGAAGTTATTCCGATAAGCCACATCAGAGGGGAAAGGGCATAGCCGAGCATGAACTGTAGCGACAACTGATGGTATCTGCCGTCTGTTACCTGGGTGATCCAGGAGTTCAGATCTGTCCAGTTCCCGATTTTGATAAAGACAAAATTGATCATGGCAAGAAAAGCGAGGAAGACGAGAAGCATGGCAGCAACATTCACCGCCAGTTTAAGTCCCTCATATGTTCCATTATTAATAGCGTCAAGGACATTCTTTCCGATCTTGTCCTGGGTGATCCTCACCTCCTGGCTCACATCTTCTGTCTGCGGAACCAGAATCTTTGAGATGACAACCACACCGGGCGCAGCCATTACGGATGCCGCCAGCAGATGTTTGGCGAATTCAAGTCTCTGAACAGGGTCGTCGCCCCCAAGAAAATTAATATAAACCGCCAATACTCCTCCCGCAAGTGTGGCCATACCTCCCGACATGACAAGTAATATCTCCGACTTATTCATTTTCTCGAGATAGGCCTTTATCATCAGTGGCGATTCGGTCTGTCCCAGGAAAATATTTCCGGCAACAGAAAGACTTTCTGCACCAGAAAGTTTCAGGACCTTTGTCATTACCCATGCCAGTACCCAAACTACCTTTTGAATGATTCCGAAGTAGAACAGCACGGAGGTAAGTGCCGAAAAGAAAATGATGGTCGGGAGTATAGTAATGGCAAAGCTTTGCAGTGGAGGTTCTATCTTTCCACTTACCATTGATTTGAAAAGAAAATTAGTGCCTTCGTTGGTAAAATCCAGGATCTTAACAAACACTCTCCCTCCGAGTTCAAAGAAAGTCTTAATAAACGGTACTTCCAGGATACCAATGGCAAGAAGGATCTGTCCTAGTAATCCCAGTCCTACCACCCTCCAGGAGATGGCTTTTCTATTTTCAGAGAAAAGTAATGCAATAAGGAGGAGAACTGACATACCCAGTAAGCCTCTTGCAAGGTTTATCAGGCTGAAATGAAATTCCGTTCTGACCGGAAGGATATTTTTTTTATTGATGGTATGTCTTGCCTGATCCGGCACCACCAGTTCAGATCCAGGGGCATCGATACTGTTGTTGGGGCTCTCAGGGTACAGGGTATCCCTGATCGAAGTCACAGGCATGTTTTCCCGGGCATAAGCAGAATGCATCCCAAAGAAAGGCAGGAGGATGAGCATGACCCGGCAGATTATCCTCCCCGATGTCAATATTCTCATTTAGGTTTTTCTTTTTCTTCGTTGAATTTCATCCCGAATCTTGGATGCGCGTTCATAATTTTCATTGGTTACCGCCTCCTCAAGAAGCTTCTTCAACTCATCCATCGCGTAGCTCCTGAGTTCTCCCAAATCTTTGACATTTTTCAATGGGGGTTCAGGTTGGGCAGTTTCTTCTTCGGGTTCTTCCTCAGTTTCAGGTGAATTCTCCTTATCAAAATCCAGGACGATGCCTGCTTTGGTAATTATTTCTTCCGTGGTATAAATTGGACATTTGAATCTCAGAGCCAGGGCAATCGCATCAGAGGTCCTGGCATCAAGCGTGATCTTTTCCATCCCGTTATCACACAGCAACTGGGAAAAAAAGACGCCTTCTTCAAGTTTATAGATCACAACTTCCTTGATTGAAATGCCAAATACCTTGGCAAAACTCAGAAATAGGTCATGGGTAAGAGGCCGTGGTGGTTTAAGACCTTCCAGTTCAATTGCAATACTCTGGGCTTCAAATCCTCCAACGATTATGGGTATCCGTCTGTCACCGTTTTCTTCAGTTAAAATGAGTGCATAGGCTCCTGATTGCGTCTGACTGTAAGAGATCCCTAATACATTTAACTTTATCATACCCATAAATTACTACTTTGCATCTTAATTACAATACGAGTGATCACACAAATATAATGAAATACTTTTTACGAGAAAGATTAGTTTTCCGGGGCAGAAACAAATTGGAGCAATTCACAGTTTCTCACATTAACCTGAAAATGAATATCTAAAATAATTCTTATCAGATTTTACAATAATTAGCTTTAATTGTTTGTAGATCAATAGAACTTTTATATTTTTGCACTCCCGTTTGTAAAAAAAGAAATGTAAAATTCTATATAATGTACGCAATTGTTGATATAGCCGGACAGCAGTACAAGGTTGAAAAAGACCAGAAAATCTTCGTCCACAGGATCGATGCTGAAGAAGGTTCAAATGTGGATTTTGACAAGGTTCTGCTTATTGATAACGACGGTAAAGTTGTTGTCGGATCGCCTGTTATCGAAGGGGCTTTGGTTTCTGCAAAGATCCTTGGTCATCTTAAAGGAAAAAAGGTTATCGTTTTTAAGAAAAAGAAAAGAAAAGGGTATCAGAAGAGCAACGGTCACAGGCAGTTCCTCTCCCAGATCGTAATTGAAGGCATTGTTGAGACGGGCGGTAAAGCCAAGGCCGCTCCTGCAAAGAGTAAAGTTAAGGCAGAGGCTGTCAAGCAGGAAGCTGCTGCTCCAAAAACAAAAGAAGCTGCTGCTCCTGAAGCCACTAAAGTAAAAGAAACGAAAGCGGCTACGACAAGTACGGTTGAGAAAAAAGCACCGGCAACTAAAAAGGCACCGGCAGCCAAAACAGCTGAAAAGAAGCCTACAGCTGAAAAGAAACCAGCTGCAAAAAAACCGGCTGTAAAGAAACCGGTTGCAAAAAAACCAGCTGCAAAAAAATAAGACAAAACAGATACAAAATAGCCGTAGGCACGGTTGAATAAAATATAAAACTCTACAATTATGGCACACAAAAAAGGGGCCGGTAGTTCAAGAAACGGTCGCGATTCAGAAAGCAAACGACTGGGAATCAAATTATTTGGTGGTCAGTTTGCCAAGGCTGGCAACATTATCGTTCGTCAGAGGGGAACCAGGCATCATGCCGGATCCAATGTTGGGATAGGCAAGGATCACACGCTCTTTGCGCTAACCAATGGTATGATTGAATTCAAACGTAAAACAGGGAACAAATCCTACGTCAACGTCATTCCTGCCGAAGAATAAAATATTAATTCCGGTATTCAAAAATCTCCTCCAAACTGTTACCTTTATGCAGTTTTCAGGAGATTTTTTATTCTTTTTCCAACCTTTACATCCTATGCTTAATATCAATTTTATCAGGGAAAACAGGGAACTGGTCATTGATCGGCTGCGAGTTAAAAATTTTGATGCTGCCGGTGTGATCGGCCGTATTCTGGATGCTGATGAACAACGAAGAAATGCTCAGGCACAGTCCGATATCCTGCAGGCAGAACTAAACAGTCTTTCGAAACAAATAGGAGTACTATTCAAAGAAGGCCGAGGTGCTGAGGCTAAATCGGCTCAGGAAAGGACTTCAGGGTTGAAGGAGGAGATAAAAAATCTGCAACTGACCTTCACTGAGGCTTCCGAGCTGTTGAACCAACTTCTCGTTCAGGTGCCCAACCTTCCTCATACATCCGTACCAAAAGGACATGGTGCACAGGATAATGAAATTGTACGAGAAAACGTAAAAGAAGTCAATCTTCCGCCAGACGCCCTCCCTCACTGGGACCTCGGAAAAAAATATGATATCATTGATTTTGACCTGGGCAATAAGCTTACCGGTGCGGGTTTCCCCGTTTTTAAAGGGAAGGGGGCCAGGCTTCAACGTGCCCTCATCAATTATTTCCTTGATGAAAATGTCAAAGCCGGATACCGGGAAATCCTGCCCCCTCTGATGGTCAATGAGGAATCCGGATTTGGCACCGGACAGCTTCCCGACAAAGAAGGGCAGATGTATCATGTCCAGATCGATAATTTTTATCTCATACCAACAGCTGAAGTACCCGTCACCAATATATACCGCGATGTAATCCTGGAAGGCGACGATCTGCCTGTGAAAAATACGGCATACACACCCTGCTTCCGACGTGAAGCAGGTTCGTACGGTAAGGATGTCCGCGGACTCAACCGTGTTCATCAGTTTGATAAGGTTGAAATTGTGCAGATCCAGCATCCCGACAGGTCATATCAATCTCTGGAAGAAATGGTGAACCATGTGGAAAGCCTGGTAAAAAGTCTCGATCTGCCCTATCGCATTCTGAGACTCTGTGGCGGTGATATGAGCTTTACCTCTGCGCTTACCTTCGACTTCGAGGTGTTTGCAGCAGCCCAGCAGCGCTGGCTCGAGGTGAGTTCTGTATCCAATTTTGAATCGTTCCAGGCCGTCCGCCTGAAACTGAGATACAAGGACAAAGGAGACAAGAAAACCAGTTTTGCTCATACCCTCAACGGTTCGTCGTTGGCCTTGCCAAGGATAGTTGCAGCATTGCTTGAAAACAATCAGACCGGCGAAGGCATCATCATCCCTGAAGTACTAAGACCATACACCGGATTTGACATGATCGACTGAACCAGGCGATGAAAAATCAGCCAAAGGCATATATATTTGCCGGCTTAACCATCCTCTGCTGGTCAACGGTTGCCACTGCGTTTAAATTCGGACTTCGTTACCAGGGACCGTTCAGTCTCCTGGCAGGTGCAGCCCTCGTCACCTTCATCATCCTTCTTATTACCCTGCTTACACAGGGAAAGCTTCCTCTGCTCAGGCAGATGAACGGCGCAGAGATCGCCTATTCTGCTGCACTGGGCCTGTTGAATCCGTTTTTTTATTACCTCGTATTGTTTAAAGCTTACAATATGCTGCCGGCGCAGGTCGCCCAGCCAATAAACATGATCTGGCCAATTGTGCTCACCGTTATTTCCATACCCCTGTTGAAACAAAAGATTTCTCTTAAAAGCATTCTCGCTTTGTTCATCAGCTTTGGGGGTGTAATCCTCATATCATCCCAGGGTGGGGGGAAGGGATTCAGCAGCTCCCAGATACCCGGCATACTTCTCTGCCTGGGGAGTGCCGTGATATGGTCCCTGTTTTGGATTCTGAATGTCAGAGACAAACGGGATGAGATCGTCAAACTTTTTATGAACTTCCTCTTTGCACTGATATTTTTACTGATCACCATGCTTGTTCAGGGGGGGGGATTTCCGACGGGTAAACATGCCTGGCTCTGGGCAACATGGGTAGGCTTTTTTGAAATGGGTCTGGCATTTATCTTCTGGTTGAAGGCCTTGCAATTATCGGAAACAACGGATAAAATCAGCAACCTAATTTACATTTCTCCATTTATTTCCTTATTTTTCATCCATTATTTCGTGGGCGAACCTATACACCTTACAACCGTGTACGGTCTTCTCTTGATCATCGGTGGAATCGTATTCCAGCAGATTAATCTGAAAAAAAAGAATGAAGAAATTTACGGACAGGATCATTCTCGGCATTGACCCGGGAACAAATATGATGGGATTTGGCGTTCTTGGCATTGACAAATCGGGTCCTGCTGTGATTTCTCTAGGTATTATCGACTTACGTCGTAAACGCGATGCCTATATCAAACTTCATCATATCTTCACGGAAACTGTTGATCTGATTGAAAAATACCATCCCGATGACCTGGCCATCGAATCTCCATTTTTCGGGAAAAATGTGCAGAGCATGCTTAAACTGGGCAGGGCACAAGGTGTTGCAATTGCTGCTGCTCTTTCGAGATCCGTACCCATTTTTGAGTACGCCCCCCGAAAGATAAAACTAGCCATTACAGGGCAGGGTGGTGCCTCGAAAGAACAGGTGGCAGCTTTACTCGGTAAGATCCTCTCCTTCAACATCGAATCGGGGAATTTTGATGCCACCGATGCCCTGGCTGCCGCCCTTTGTCATTTTTACCAGGACAAAGCCATTAAAACAAATTCAGGATACAGGGGATGGGAAGATTTTCTGAAAAAAAACCCGGGAAGGGTGATCTAACCGTCACAATCAGATCCCGGCTCTGATTCTGGCCGCGGTCTCTATGAAGTCCTCCTGAGACAATTGCAGTTTGGGGCGGCTGAAATCAATATCGCTGATGTGATTTATCGGGATAAGATGAATGTGTGCATGGGGAACTTCTAGCCCGATGACTGCGACGCCAACGCGTTTACATTCAACGGCCTTATCAATAGCCCGTGCTACTTTTTTTGCAAAGACCATCATATCGCCCAGAAGCTGATCCTCTACATCGAAAATATAATCGACCTCTTTTTTAGGAACTACAAGTGTATGACCTTTGGCGAGGGGATTGATGTCAAGAAAGGCATAATAATTTTCATCTTCAGCAATTTTGTATGAAGGGATCTCGCCGTTTATAATTTTTGAAAATATGGATGCCATATAGTGTGGATAATTATCGTGAAATACTGATAACTTCATATTCAACAACGCCTGAGGGTACCCTTACAGATACCACATCGCCCACCTTTTTTCCAAGCAGACCTTTTGCTATTGGCGTGGTAACAGAGATTTTTCCAGCCTTCAGATCCGCTTCCGTCTCAGATACAAGCAGATACTCCATCAGGGTATTATTATTCCTGTTTTTGATCTTGACCCTGTTCAAAATCTGAACAGTTTCAGTATCTATCTTTGATTCATCGATGATTCTTGCCTTCGCAACCTGATCTTCAAGTTTGGCAATTTTCATTTCAAGCATGCCCTGGGCTTCCTTTGCTGCATCGTACTCAGCGTTTTCCGATAGATCCCCCTTCTCCCTGGCCTCAGCTATTTGCCTGGAGATGGCGGGTCTCTCAACCGAAGTTAGACGTTCCAGATCTTTCTTCAATTTAAACAAACCCTCTTCAGTTAAATAAATAACTTTTGACATCTTTATCCTCCTTGATTTTATATAGAAAAAATAAAAAAGAATCCAGGCTTCCCTGAACTCTTTAGCTAAGCAAAACTACAGCTTTTTTTTATACTTATGAAAAAATTTTCATATGTCTTTACGCGTTTGGCGGTATGAAAAAAGCTAACTCAGAAATACTTAGGATTAATTATCTCAGTATAGATGATGGCTTTGCGAATATCAAAATCATCCAGTAGTTTCATAATTCCGATGGAAGATCTTTTCCCGTACCCTTCAGCCCCGAGTTCCGACATTTTGATGCTGTCCTGGATCGAATCGAATTTCAGGTCACCAATGGAGTCGATGGCGTCTTCAATAGTATCCAGACTGTTATCAACGCTGTCAAGTTTACTATAAGGGACATCAAGTTTACTTTCTACGGAATCGAGAATTTCCTCCTTCGTCATCTGCATTCTATCGTCCTGGCTATTTGTCATTTCAACCTGAAAATCCTGATCAGTCACAAGGTTGCTGCTGTCATCCGGCTTGTCGTAGAAACCCATCATTCTGTTGAAATTCTCCGTAAACGGGTCAGCCTTTCTTGTGGGCTGCATGGTATCGTCATCTTCAGGTTCATTATTCACCAGTGGTCTCTGCACTTTCTTTTTCTTGCCAAGAGCGCCAATGGCAAGAAATATTATCGTCACAACCAGGTATATCAGGGTATCAAAATTTATTTTCATCTCTGCAAAATTAAATTGGGTTTTTGGAATTCCAACCCGTTATTAAATAAAAGAGCGTGTAACTCAAAAGGTTCACGCATTGTCTAAAATATTCGTTTCAGGGAAAGATTTCCCGGAATAATGCGTTTATTCGATACTGATAAATATACAAAATTTTACCTTTACAAAATAAATATCACCAAATATGTTCAGCTATCGACGAATCAAGCCCTTTCTGATCCTGCTGTTCTTTCTCTCCCTCATTTCATGTAAAAAGGACCGCTTCGTCTTTCCATATGTCCATATCGATATTTATGCCGGCATTTACTCCGATCTTGCTACCCTCGGCATTGGCAGCTTCGGTTTTTACTATGATAATGCCGGAATTAACGGCCTGATCATATACCGGGATTACAACGATGAATACTATGTTTTCGACCGAAGTTGCACGTACGAACCACATTTCTCCTGTGGAGTTGAAAAAGATACCTCGAATGTCTTCCTTTTAAAATGCCCGTGCTGTGAGTCGCAGTATTTTATCGACCAGAGTGAAGCCTATGTGTTCAGAGGGCCTGCAAAGTATTCACTCGTTCAGTATTATGCCAGGATCGAAGGATCAAGTCTGCACATCACAAATTGATTCGTTCTAATGCCTTACCATGGATTTTCTTCCCGCAATTTATTCAGGTCATCAAAATTCAATAAACGCGGGGAATCGGTAAGTGCCCGGTGATAAATCGAAATGAGTCGGAGTAAACAATCAGGTGATTGGCATACTTATGTACACCTGAGAGTGTGGATTTACCTTTCAGACTGTAAAAAAGATCCGGTGATTTACGGGCCTCCGGACTGGCATCGGGATTCACCAGCTGAGGATGTGATGTTTTTATCATCATCCAGTCACCCCTACTCCTCTTCCAATCTTTTCCCTGAATTCCTTCCTCACAAAATATTAGTACCGGTAATGATCCGGCTTGTAAGGACCGTTTTGTGGTACCCCTATATAATCAGCCTGCTCCGCTGTCAGGGTTGTAAGCTTCACTCCCAACTGGCCCAGGTGGAGGCGGGCTACCTCCTCATCGAGATGCTTCGGCAGACGGTAGACCTCTTTTTCGTAGTTATTTTTCCAGAGCTCGATCTGTGCCAGGGTCTGGTTGGTGAAGGAGTTACTCATCACGAAAGAAGGATGACCGGTTGCACAGCCAAGGTTAACCAAACGGCCTTCAGCCAGCAGGAAGATGGCATGACCATCATCGAACACAAATTTGTCCACCTGCGGTTTGATATTGATACGGCTGGCTTTTTCGTACTCCATGAGGGCCTCAACCTGGATTTCATTATCGAAATGACCAATATTGCAGACGATCGCCTGGTCTTTCATTTTCTTCATATGCTCCAGGGTAATCACGTCACGGTTACCGGTACAGGTGATATATATATTTCCACGGGAAAGTGCATCTCCGATCATCGATACTTCGTAGCCTTCCATTGCGGCTTGCAACGCGCATATCGGATCTATTTCTGTAATGATCACCCTTGCTCCATATGAGCGCATGGATTGTGCACAGCCTTTCCCTACATCCCCGTAACCAAGTACCACCACAACCTTTCCGGCAACCATGACATCCGTGGCTCTTTTGATACCATCGGCCAGAGATTCACGGCAACCATAGAGATTATCGAATTTGGATTTTGTTACTGAATCATTCACATTGATGGCCGGAAACAACAAACTTCCTTTTTCCTGCATCTGGTAGAGGCGGTGAACTCCGGTGGTTGTCTCTTCCGAAACACCTCTCAGTCCTTCGACTGCCCTGTGCCATCTTTGCGGGTCTTCTTTCAGAATAACCTTCAGTTGTTCAAGAATGATGGCTTCCTCTTTATTTGATGCTTTTACATTGAGAACAGCAGGATTATCTTCAGCCTGGTAACCTTTATGGATCATAAGTGTAGCATCGCCACCGTCGTCCACGATAAGGTTGGGGCCTTTGCCGTCGGGAAAGTTGAGTGCCTGCGCTGTGCACCACCAGTACTCTTCAAGCGTTTCGCCCTTCCATGCAAAAACAGGAATACCGGCTTTAGCGATGGCTGCAGCGGCGTGATCCTGAGTGGAGAATATATTGCAGCTCGCCCATCTTACATTTGCCCCGAGTTCAACAAGTGTTTCGATCAGCACTGCCGTTTGAACCGTCATATGAAGTGAACCGGTGATCTTTGCTCCTTTCAAAGGTTTTTCAACAGCAAACTTCTTCCTGATTGCCATCAGGCCCGGCATTTCCTTCTCGGCAATCTCAAGTTCCTTTCTTCCGAAATCTGCCAGACTGATATCTTTTACCTTGTAAGGCAAGCTTTCCACCTTTGTCACTAAATTGTCCATATTGATTAATTTAACTGTTTGTATCGCTATTTTAAATATTCGGTTTTATGTTTAAACCGGTCCCGGCCAGGGCTTGTAAAAAATAAATCTAGGTTAACCGGCTGAGTATTTCAATGGCCATCTCCCTGTCTTTAACGAGCTGGGCCTGTAACTGTTCAATATTTTCAAATTTTATCTCCTCTCGCATCCTCTTTCTGAAACGGAGGGTAACTTCCTCACCATAAAGATCTTTGTCGGTACCGAAAAGATTCACCTCGATGGTTTTTATTGTAGAATCTTTCTCCACGGTGGGCCGGTAGCCAATGTTCAGCATACCGTTATATAAACTCCCTTTATGCTCGAGCTGCACAGCATAGACGCCGTCGCCCGGTATCAGTTTATGATTGTCATGTGGCCTAATATTGGCAGTTGGGAAGCCAATTTTTCGTCCTACATGATTGCCTGTCACGACCTCACCCTGCAGAAAATAATCATAGCCAAGATAGTTATTGGCAGCTTCAAGGTCTCCCCTGGTGAGGCGATCACGAATCAGGGATGAACTGATTGTTTCCCCTTTTATATCAACAGACTTCAGCTGTTCCAAAGTGAAGCCAAACTTTTCTGCGCATTCACTGAGGTTTTTGAAATCACCCTCGCGGTCTTTCCCGAACTTATGGTTGAACCCGATAATAAGATGGTGAAGCTGAATCTTTTTTACGAGGTACCTTTCTACAAACTCACAGGAATGCAGTTTAGAAAATTCAAGTGTGAACGGTATAATTACAAGATGATCAATGCCGGCATTCTCCAACAATTCCATTTTCTCCTCAATCGTATTAAGGTAGCGAAGATTTTCCGGATCCCTGGACAGGATTACTCTGGGGTGAGGCCATAAGGTGACCACCACGGTCTCACCCTGAATTTTGGTGGCTTTCTCCTTCAGCTTATCCAGAAGATAATGATGGCCGGAATGAACCCCGTCAAATATGCCGATGGTCACTACCGGTTTCACTGCCGTGAATTCCCATATGTCGTTCCAGATATTCATCATACATTGAGAGCCTGCAAAATTAATAAAATTTACTTAGGGGACAATCATAATTGAATCTGTCATGCATGAGAACCAATCTCATTCCGGTTTTGTTTCCTTTTAGTAGAAAATAAACAGAACCTAATGGCTTTACCAATCTTTTCCTGTCAGATTTATTTTCTCTACATTAGAGCATAAAAATACTGCCCATGAAAAATCCCGGGATTGTTGCGGGTGACCCCTGGCTGGAACCTTACAGCGGTGTCATCATCAGAAGGAATGAAAAAATTCTCAGCCGTAAGCAGCTCCTCACAGGAGGAACAGGTAAGCTGACTGATTTTGCCAACGGGCATCTGTTTTTTGATGTGCACCGCACAGACAACAACTGGATATTCCGTGAGTGGGCACCCAACGCGACGGGGATTTTCCTTATTGGTAGTTTCAACAGTTGGCAGGTTTCTGATGATTTTAAATTCAAACAGGCTGCCGAAGGGCACTGGGAGTTGATTCTTCCTTTGACGGCTGTTGCTCATGGTGACCTATACAAGCTGCGGATGGAATGGCAGGGAGGCTCGGGAGAAAGAATCCCTGCCTGGTCGAAAAGAGTGGTTCAGGACACAGGGACGAATGTATTCAATGCTCAGATATGGCATCCTGAAAAACCATATAAATGGCGTCATCATGTTCCTTCACCCGGTAAAAATGCGCCCCTTATCTATGAAGCCCATGTCGGAATGGCTACCGAAGAATATGCGGTTGGTACTTACAATGCTTTCAGAGAAAATGTACTCCCGCATATTCGCAATGCAGGTTACAATACCCTTCAGCTGATGGCGATCCAGGAGCATCCCTATTATGGTTCCTTTGGCTACCATGTCTCCAGCTTTTTTGCTCCGTCATCACGGTTCGGTACACCTGATGAACTCAGGGAACTCATTGACGAAGCCCATGGTATGGGTATCAGGGTTATTATGGATCTTGTGCATTCCCATGCCGTCAGGAATGAGGTTGAAGGTCTCGGCCGGTATGATGGAACACCCGATCAGTTTTTCCATCACGGACCCAGACGGGAACATGTTGCCTGGGACTCCTTATGTTTCGATTATGGAAAGAACGAAGTAACACATTTTCTTCTTTCAAACATCAAATACTGGCTGAAGGAATTCCGTTTTGACGGTTTCCGTTTCGATGGTGTGACAAGCATGCTATACTATGATCATGGCCTGGGACGCAATTTCACTTCGTATGACATGTATTTCGACAGCGGCGCCGATGAAGATGGGATCACCTACCTTGGCCTTGCCAATGAACTCGTCCATGAAACCAACCCTGAAGCCATCACCATTGCTGAAGAAATGAGTGGTTATCCGGGCCTCAGCACTGACGTCAGCGACGGTGGCATTGGCTTTGATTACCGCATGGCTATGGGTACACCCGACTACTGGATTCGCATCATCAAGGAGAAATCGGACGAAGACTGGCTAATGGATGATATGTTTCAGGAACTAACCAGTAAAAGAGCCGATGAAAAAACGGTTGGATATGCTGAATCGCACGACCAGGCACTTGTAGGAGATAAAACGATCATTTTCAGATTAATGGATAAGGAAATGTACTACAGCATGAATAAATCATCAGAAAATCTTGCTGTTGACCGTGGTATCGCCTTGCATAAAATGATCCGTCTGATAACGGCCTCAACCTCCGGAGATGCCTATCTAAATTTTATGGGAAATGAGTTCGGTCATCCCGAATGGATAGATTTTCCAAGGGAGGGGAACAACTGGTCGTACCATTATGCCCGGCGTCAATGGAGCTTGATTGCCAATCATGATCTGAAATACCATTTTCTCGGGGACTTTGATCGTCATATGATTGAAATCCTTAAGAAAAACAAGGTTTTATACTATACAAGGCCAGAGGTCAGGCACATCAATAACGGTGATAAGGTTCTGGCTTTCGAACGGGCAAACCTGCTCTTTGTATTTAATTTTCATCCTGTCAATTCGTACTTTGGATATGGTATTTCATGTCCCTCCGGGAAATTCAGAATCCTTCTCGATACCGACAACTCAGCCTTCGGGGGGCAATCAAGGATTGATGAAAACCTCACATATCGCACCGTTCCGCAAAAACAATATGCCCCCAATCAGATGCTTCAGCTTTATCTGCCCTCCAGAACAGCGCTTGTACTGATCAGGGAACGGATCAGGAGTGTACGTGATCTCGACTGAGAAGAAAAATTACTTTACGGCTTAAACGTAGCCTTAGGACTCTGAAACTGAACATTCAGCTACAGGGGGTTTCAACATCTTTCTGAAGGCCGGGCTCTGCTATATCCACCTGACCAATCCCATATCCTGCCTGTGCGCCAGAAGATCATTTTTAGGATACAGCCGGATGGCGTAATCGAAAATTCCCGGTTCGGTGGGTATCGTTTCGAGATGGTAGTAAGCAAGTGTCCCTTCCGTTTTCACCATTTGGAATTCCTGAATGCTGACGACCTTCATATTTGTGCCCGATTCATTCAAATCGCCCGTGATATATTCTATACCAACTTCGCGGGGAAGGAGGCTTTTCAGATCGATCACTACTTCACTGACATAGTTATTGCCCACAGTAATATTCTGTCTGTTGGTATCTGGGTAGACCACGCTGATCACTTCGATCTGGTTCCATGCATTAAGTATCCGTCGTTTCCAGTGTGCGATCCGGGCAGCCATCTCAAATTCATTTTCCCGCAGGCGCAATGTTCGGGAATATAATTTATCATAGAATTGTTTGATGTAATCACGAAGCATCCTGTTCATGGTAAACTCAGGGGCGACCTCGCTGATGGATTTCTGGATCATGCTTACCCAGCCAACCGGAACTCCCCTGACATCGCGCTTGTAGAAAAGGGGAGCGATCTCATTTTCAAGCAGATTATAGATGGTCTCGGCATCGAGCTGATCCTGGAAATCCTGGTTGTCATAAAACCTTTCCTGTTGCAATGCCCATCCTGCTCCGGGCTTATACCCTTCGGCCCACCAGCCGTCGAGCACGCTGAAGTGGAGTACGCCGTTCAGAACTGCTTTTTCGCCGCTTGTTCCCGACGCTTCAAGTGGCCTTGTAGGTGTGTTAAGCCAGATATCGACACCGTGTATCAATCTTTTAGCAAGGGGAATTTCGTAATTTTCGAGGAAGATCACCCTGCCCAGGAACCTTGGATCGGTGGAATACTCAACAATCTTTCTGATCAGCTCCTGTCCTGCTTTATCATGTGGGTGAGCCTTTCCTGCAAAAAGCAACTGGACGGGCATAAACGGATTGTTAAGAATCGTCGATAAGCGTTCAGGATCACGAAAGAGAAGGTGAGCCCTCTTATACGTGGCAAACCGTCGTGCAAAACCGATGGTCAGTGCATTTGGATCCAGTCTTTCCTGCATTTCAACCGTCAGTTTTGGATTCTGGTTGGATCTTGTCGAATTCTTCAGCAACTGTTCCCTGACAAATTCGATCAGTTTTTTCCGCTCAGAACTCCTGATTTTCCATATTTCGGCAGGATCCACGTCCCGGATGCCTGCCCACATCTGTCGGTCCTCTTGTTTTTTGCAAAACTCAGGATCCATATGTGTCCTATACAGTTCCCTCCATTTTTTTGAGATCCAGGTAGGCAGGTGTACGCCGTTTGTTACGTACCCTATCGGTACTTCCTCCGGCATATAGCCTTTCCACATATCCGCGAACATTTCCCGGCTTACTTTTCCGTGTATCTCACTCACTCCATTTATTTCCTGGGAGAGGTTTACCGCCAGGCAACTCATGGAGAATCGTTCACCGCGCTGGTTTGGATGCATTTTGCCCAGGTTCATCATTTGCTCCCAGGTGATTTTCAACCGGCTGGGATAATGCGCCATATATGCCCTCATCATGTCCTCGTTGAAGTAGTCATGCCCGGCAGGTACAGGCGTATGTGTAGTGAAAAGCGTTGACGAACGTACTATTTCATTGGCTTCCGGGAAGGTCAGGTTCTGATCCTGGATAAACTCCCTTAGACGTTCAAGTCCGATAAAGGCAGCATGTCCTTCATTACAGTGGAAGATGTCAGGGTCCAGATCGATCGCACGAAGAGCCCTTATCCCTCCTACTCCAAGCAGTAGTTCCTGTTTAAACCTGTTTTCATTGTCGCCACCATAGAGATGATGGGTGATGGATCTGTCCTGTTCCTGGTTTCCTTCAAAATCGGTATCGAGCAGGAAAAGTTTCACCCTCCCGATATCTACCCTCCAGATTCGTGCTTTCAGATCCCGGCCGGGCAGGACGATGGCGATTTCCTTCCAGTTGCCCTGTTCATCCTGTACCGGGGTAACCGGCAATTTTGAAAACATCTGGGCTTCATTAACGGCGATCTGTTCACCGGCAGCAGAAAAATCCTGCGTAAAATAGCCAAAGCGGTAAAATAGTCCGATACCAACGATATTGTAATTATAATCACTGGCCTCTTTCAGATAGTCGCCGGCGAGAAGACCCAGACCTCCGGAATAGATTTTCAGTGATTCGTGCAGTCCAAATTCCATGCTGAAGTATGCGATCTGTGGATGCTGCTTTTGTGCAGCGTTGACATAATTGCGAAATTCGGTATAGACTTTCTCAAATTTACCTATGAATTCCGCGTCCTTTTCCATTTCAGAGAGGCGTTGATAGGACAGTTTCTCAAGCAGTACGATAGGGTTGCCAGCACTTTCTACCCACAATAAGGGATCGATCGACTGGAACATTTCTATGGCATCAGGATTCCAGCTCCACCAAAGATTTTTACTCATCTCTTCCAAAGGCTTCAGTTTCTCCGGAATATTCTGCTGGATGATGACCTTTTTCCACGACGGAGTCTGTCCGGGGAAAAAGGTGACCACCGGCAGTTGTTCCACCCGTTCAATTTTAATGAATTCATCGACCCTCTCAGCCACTTTTTCAAGTGCCAGGCTGTATGCCTCACGGTAGTTCTCGATCATACTTTTCCAGAGCGCGGATTTTGAGATCTCGAGTGCCTTCATCGCAGCAACCTTCGCTTTCTCGGCAGGCAGTTTTTCAATGATGTGAATAGCTCCTGATATTCCTTCCACCACCTCGCTGTCATTATGATCGTTCCTGTTCAGGATGAAAATCGCATTATTCGTTTCGATAAAGTTTTCTTTCACCCACAAGCCGAATCCGGTCACTGTTGTGGTTATAGCCGGGATATGAAATGCGAGACTTTCAAGCGGCGTGTATCCCCAGGGCTCATAGTAGGAAGGGAAGACGGTCATATCCATCCCTATGAGCAACTCATAGTAGGGCAGGTTGAAAATTCCATCATTCCCGTTAAGGTACGACGGGACAAAAATGATCTTGACTTGATCTTCCGGCTTGTTGTTCAGTTCTGCTTCCCTGATCCGGGTCATTACGGGATCGTGGTCGACATAATGAAGGTTATGGGTAAGGAAGGAGTCCCCATTCAGGGGCATGCTGTTGTCCTTCATTTTTTCGATCAGGTCTTTTCTTGGTCCGTAATGGCTCGCAGGAACAAGTATAAAGGCGAGCATGCTTCTTTTCAATCCGTGCTCAGAATTAATCTTCCCAAGGGCGTCAAGATATAAGTCTATGCCCTTGTTTTTATACTCGTAGCGTCCCGAACTTGCCACGATAAACGTATTCTCGGGGAGCTTTTCACCGAGGAGCAGACCTGCAACCTCCAGAAGGATTGAGCGCGCTTTTAGCCTTCCCGGCATGAAATCCTTTTCCGACGGGATGAAACTGTCTTCGAAACCGTTCGGAGTGACCACGTCCACATCCCTCTGAAGGAACTGATGGCATTCTCTCGCAGTGATATCACTTACCGTCGTAAAGACATCGGCATGGCGGGCACATACCTTTTCCATGGATTGCTTGGAAATAAGGTGAAATTCTGTGGCCTTACTGTCTCCGTCATAGTCTTCAAGCTTGCTGTAGAGTGGCTGAAGGTTGCCGGCAATAGCACGCCCGACCACGGTAGCATGTGTTGTGAAAACAGTGCCAACCTGTGGGATGCTGGCTTTCAGGTAAAGCAAACCGGCACCGGTGAGCCACTCATGGAACTGGGCAACGACTTTGTCATTGGATGCAAGTTCAAAACGTACGTAACTCTCTATGACCTTGCCTGAAGCATAGCCGAATAAAGAGGGTTCAATGTAATCCCACGCTCCATTTATCGAATCGAGCTTATATAGTTCCCAGAATTTACTGAAGATTTCATCTTTGCTTGAAAAAAAAGTAGTAAAGTCGACCAGGAAAACCAATGGCCGGCCTTTTATTTTCCATCTTCCCACCCTGACTCTCAGGCCCTGGGTGGCTGCCTTTTGTCGCCAGCCCAGCAATAGGGTCTGATCTTCCTGGAATTCAGGATGTTCTGTGGTTTCGCGCCAAACATCAGGGCCGATAAGGATATAATTGTCGCCATATTCTTTTTCAAGCGTCAGAGCTTTAGTGGAAATTACGGTATGAATGCCTCCAACCTTATTACAAACTTCCCAACTTACTTCAAACAAATGGTTCGGTGATTTTCTGTTCTTATCCATCTTCTCAGGTTAACAATTATCCAATATTATTTCTTCTTCGCATTTCCACCGGTCGTTTTTACCGATTTTTTCTGCACCGTGCCTGCCGTGCTTCCTTTTTTGGAGGAAATGGGGGGTGACTTCGTGGCAGTTTTTTTGGATGTCGCCCTGGTACTTCGGACTGGCTGTTTCAAGACCGGTGGCTGCTCATCCTGGTCATCAGCAGCCATTTGATGTATTCCTGCAGAACCCGCCATCCGTACTTCGGAAAGCTGCTTTTCATACTTTTTAATAAGTAGGTCCTTCTCGGCAATGATCTTGCTGAGCATTATGGCTTCGTTATCCATTTTTGGTGTAAGGGCCGCATTTAACCTTATCTCAAAATCACTAAGAACATTCATATAATTTATGAAGGCTTCATAGGGGGTATCGAACGGATTGAAATAAGAGTGTACATCGCCGTCGGAGAAAAATTTGGTACACATATAATAAAAATGGTCGCTCTGCTGCAGGTATGTAAAATCACGCCTCAGCACTTTATCATCAGTCTGTCTGATTTTTCCCAGGAGGTCGTAGAGTTTGTTAAATGCCTGTTCCTGAAGTGGATTTCCAAGCCATGCTGTAAGGTCACGCTCCTCGTCTGCCCATGATATCGGGAAAGGAACATTCACAACCGACACGGGTTGAAGTTCATCGATAAGTTGCGACGGTGTAGCGAACGTGAACTTTGAATGTTTGAAAACAGCATCAGGGAAGGACTTAAGAAAATCGAAGATCCCGGTATCCTTCCAGTGGTGTTCCCCAAATGTCTCATAATCCATGAAGAGGTTTATGGTCTCCTCATTTTTAGGGGTTTTATTCAACCAACTCACAAATTTTTCAGTGGTAAGGGGGTATTCCGACCAGCTTTTGTTGGAGAATCTGAATGCAATATCGTCACTCAGCTTAAAATTCTTCAGCAACACCTTCAATTTGGGATTTATCGGATTGGCATAGAGATAATTCGGGCTTTTCCAACCCAGAACATGCTTGGCGCCTTCTGTGAGGATACCCTTATAGCCCATCTCCGCCACAAGAGCGCCGATATCATCGGAATAGATGAGTTCCGTATTTCTGAAAACCACCGGGCTATAGTCGAAAAGCTCTCTCATTTTCTCGTTATGCTGTCTTACCTGTGCCATAAACTCTTCACTGTCTTTCAGGGAGATCAGGGAATGAGCGTAGGTCTCATCGAGGAATTCCACCTGTCCGGTTCCTGCAAGCTCCCTGAAAGAATCGATTACGTTGGGAGCATATAATTCAAACTGATCGAGAGCGATGCCTGATATAGAAAACGTTACCTTGAATTTTCCTTCGTGTTTCCGGATCAGGTCCAGAATAATCCTGTTGGCAGGAAGATAGCACCGGTCGGCTACTTTCTGCATGATACTTTCGTTGAGATAGTCATCATAGTAGTAGTGCTCATTACCTATATCAAAAAATCGGTAACGCCGGAACCGGAATGGTTGATGTATTTGAAAATACAAGCAAATTGTTCTCATATCTTTAAGGGTCAAAGATTTTGTAAAACGCGTTTATAGACTTCATTGACTTTTTGTGCTGAATTCTCCCATTTCAGGTTATCGACTTCTTCTTTCCCTAAGTGTTTAAACATATCAGAAAGCGCACTGTAATTCAATAAACCATAGATGGCATCGGCCATGGCATCAACGTCCCAGAAATCAATCTTCAGGGCATACTGGAGAACTTCCGAGACTCCTGACTGATGAGAGATGATCACCGGTACATTTGACTGCATAGCTTCGAGCGGGGATATCCCGAAAGGCTCCGAAACAGACGGCATCACGTAAACATCGCTGAGTGAAAACATTCTGTAAACTTCTTCTCCTTTCAGGAATCCAGTGAAATGGAATTTATCGGCGATTCTCAGGGAGGCCGCACGAAGTACCATCCTGTTGAAAAGCTCACCTGATCCGGCCATTACAAATCGAACGTTATCCATTTTCTGAAGCACTTTGTAGGCTGCTTCAATAAAAAATTCGGGACCCTTTTGCAATGTTACCCTTCCAAGGAATGTCACGATTCGGTCACCCGATGAACTTTTCAGGGCTTTCTTCTCCAGTTCGCCCAGTGGTTCAACGGCATTATATACTGTGACAACTTTATCGGGGTGTATGCCATATTTTTCAATGATGGTATTCCTGGTAAAGTTGGAGACGGCAATGATCATATCGGCTGCCTCCATGCCTTTTTTTTCGATATCGAATACTGCAGGGTTTACACTGCCGCCGCTACGGTCAAAATCGGTAGCATGCACATGCAGTACAAGAGGTTTTCCCGAGACCCGCTTGGCTGCCATACCAGCAGGAAAGGTCAGCCAGTCGTGTGAATGGATAACGTCAAAATCATTGCTCTCTCCAAGTACTGAAGCCACTATGGCGTAGTTTCCGATTTCCTGGAAGAGATTATCACCATAGGCGCCGGTAAAATCAATCTTTCCCCTGAAGGAGGTCTGAATGTATGTTCTGTGTTCGGTTCCTGTCTCCCTGACTATCCGCTCATATTCTTCTGGATCGGTGTAGGGAACCAGCAAGGAATTGATCTCAATGTATTCTATTTCTCTTAGGAATCCTTCATAGTTTACCTTCCTGCGGCTTAACTCAACATTATTTGCTCCGATAAGCTCAAGTTTACGGGGATTTTCGTCCCCAAACGCTTTTGGGATTACAAAACGAATCTGTAACCCGGGTATTTTGGTAAGTCCTTTTGTCAGGCCAAACGAGGCTGTGCCAAGCCCTCCTGAAATATGGGGCGGGAATTCCCAGCCAAACATTAATACCCTCATATCACAGCATTATTTATATTTACTTTTTCATTGATCATTTCCTGCTTTGCAATCATTTCATTTATTCTTAGAAGCGCAGCAATACTCCATGCCTGACTAACGGCTCCCCTGGGCGTATGGGGTGGATCACCATCGTAAATTTCGGATATCGAGCCGATCCCATGCACTGTCATATCATCATGAAAACTGTTAAAAATTTGACGCGCCACACCCAGCCCGGAATTTTTGTGCACATCCATATATGCCTTTACAAAATGTTCGAGAAGCCATGGCCAAACCGTACCCTGATGATAAGCATTGTCCCTTTCCATCTGATCACCGGAATACACGCCTTTGTATTTGGGGTTTTTCGGTGAAAGTGTTCTCAGTCCCTTCGGTGTCAGCAATTCACCTTTAACCACTCCGAGTATGCTATTTTTCATTGCAAGCGTCAGGGGTGAATATGGCATAGCAGTAGCGATCACCTGGTTGGGCCTCACATCATCATCGAACATGTCATCACCGGCCACATCAGCCAGATAGCCTCTTTCTTCATCCCAGAATACGCTGATAAAAGACGTTCCGATTTGTTCTGAAATGTTCTTCCACTTCTCAACGAACTTTTTGTCGCCGGCTTTCTCCGCCCAGGCAATACTCTTTTTTACTGCGTTATACCAAAGCGCACTAATCTCTACCGGTATGCCGGTTCTGGGCGTTACAGGTCCTTCAGGAGTTACCGCATCCATCCATGTAAGTGCTTTCCCTGCTTCCCCTGCATAGATAAGTCCGTTTTCCAGCATCCTGATATTAAAGGAAGTTCCCGTTCTGAAAGCATCCAGAATTTCTTTGACAAATTTTCCGTATACTGACCAAATGTCCGGCGCACCCTTATAGCCTTCAAATTGCTGCAGTGCCCAAATGAACCAGAGCGGAGCATCAACGGAATTATATACGGTATGTTCATTTTCACCTGTGTTTGGAAAAAGTCCGCCTTTCATCCTTTTTACCATCGTATTGATAATGCTCTCGGCAATTTTGATGTTACCTGTCGAAAGGGTAAGACCAGGCAATGCAATAAAGGTGTCTCTTCCCCAGGTACCGAACCATGGAAAACCGGCAATAATCCCGGTCTCATCCTCTTTCTCAACAAGAAACTGGTTGGCTGCATTCAGGAGGCAGTTCATAAAACTGTCGCGGGGGATCCTTCTGGCCTTATCGGCCGTATACCTGCGTTTCAGTGATCCAGCAGCTACTTCACTCGTGGATGCTGAAAAAACAATACTTTCACCCTTCCTGATCTGACATTCGAAATACCCGGGAACGTAGAGGTCTTCCTTGTAATCGTAACCCCGCTTCTGCTCTTCCATATACTCAATATTGTAATACCAGTCGGGAGCATGTATATATTCTACTTCTTTCGAAAATTGCATATAAAGAGAAGGAAGACCTTCATAAAGCTTAGTCTGTATACCGTTTTCAGCTTTTTTAAACTTTGTGTTAATATAGAGGTTTGCCTTACTTAATTCATGGATTCCCCGGAATGCCAGAAAAGGCTTAAGCCTTAGGAAGGTGGGGGAATGGGCTTCTTCCAGTGTATACTTGATCAGAATTTGCTGCTGTTTTTCAACCAGGAGGCTTTCTTTCAGCAGGACCACTCCCCCTACACGAAAAGTGGTCAGCCCTGCGGTTTCGGCTTGAAAGTCCCGTATATACTTATGCCCCCGTGGAATGTACAGATCACCCTGGTACTTATGAATCCCAAGATTAAATTCCTGATCGTGCTGAATCACAGTAGCGTCGAGAGAAGACAACAACAGATACTTTTCTTCATTTTTTTTGGAACAGGGACAAATCAGCAGACCATGGTATTTCCTGGTGTTACATCCTACAATGGTTGTAGAAGCATACGATCCGGCTCTGTTTGACCTGATTATCTCCCTGCTGAGAGAGTATTCAAGGTTGATGAGTTGATTTTTATCAAACTGAAGATATCCCATCTTATGTCAGTATTAGGATGCGAGATTTATTTAGTAAAAAAAGCTGGCTAATAAATTGCAAAGGGAAAATAAAATCTGCTGCAAAGGTTAGACATTATTTTATCAATATCAAAAGTCCGGTATCCGTAAACTTTTGCTTCTTCTATATTTAAGCGATAAATATAATTATACCCATTGGGAAACAAATTCTGAATGCATTTCGTTCATTCATATACGGTTAAAAATTCACCTACATGAATTCCGGATATTTTCAATAAATTAGCAACCTGAAGAAGATAAGAAATGAAGAGAATATCCATACTGATACCTGTTCTGATGATGACCATATCGTGTAGTCAGAACAAGACCGGGACGACATTGGCAGACCTTAAAAATACCACGCTGATAAGAGGCAGTTTCGCAGGGGGAGAAAACCGGTCACTCATTTTGCAGTCGGTTGCTTCAGACAGGTTTATAACGATTGATACCATACCGGTAGGCGAAGATCATCTCTTTGAGCAGCGGATAAAGGTGGATAAGCCCGGTTTCTATAATCTTAAAAATGAAACGGGAAAAGGTATTATGTTCGTGACTGCCGGAAATGATACCGTCAATGTCAACGGGCAATACGATGACTTCTCCGTCTATACCTTGTCGGGTTCAAACGATCTTGAAGAGCTTACACGACTGAATGAAAAGACACAGGAGTTTATCAGGAAAGCGGACCGGTTTGCGAAAATGACCACCGACAGTGTTAACAGTCCCGGTTATACAGATCTAAAACTACGGATCAATGATGAATATAAAGCCGCATTTAATGAACTGCGGGAATATTCCAAAGTATTCATCAGGAGGAACAAGGGTTCGCTGATTACTCTTCTGGCACTTTCAAACCAGATCGGGCCAAAGTTTTATGTTTTTCATCCGGTGAATGACATTGATTTCTTTCTCAGTGCCGATTCATCTCTCTACGCAAAATACCCTGATAATGAACCTGTTAAATCACTTCACAACCAGTTGATATCCCTGAAAAATCAGGCAAGTATGTCTGAACCGGCACCTGGTGTGATTTCAACAGGCACATTACCTCCCGATATTGACCTGCCATCACCACAGGGAAAAAATATTAAGCTGAGTTCAACAAGGGGGAAAATTGTTCTGCTTGATTTCTGGGCTTCGTGGTGCCCCCCCTGTCGTCAGGAAAATCCCAATCTCGTTGAAATTTACCGTAAATTCCATTCAAAAGGATTTGAGATTTACCAGGTTTCACTCGATAAAGATAAAAACAACTGGATATCGGCTATCCAGAATGATCATCTTACCTGGATCCATGTCAGTGATCTGAAGTACTGGAATTCAATGGTTGTGCCACTCTACGGCCTTAACAGTATCCCCAGCAATTATCTCCTCGACAAAAACGGCAAAGTCATTGCTTCAAACCTGAGAGGTCAGGATCTGAGCCGGAAACTGGACGAAATTTTTAATCAATAAGCCCATGAGAAAACGCCTGATATTTTCTGTTCTCCTTACTCTTATTATGGTATCCTGTGGCAAAAGACCAAATACGGTCATTAAGGGTACCATTCAAAACGGAGCCAGAAATTACCTTTATCTCGACTACCTTAATATTGACAAGACTGAGAAGCTCGATTCACTAAAGATCAAAAAGGACGATACATTCAAATTCAGACTGCATCTTGATGAACCCGGCGTTTACCTGATCCGAAACGAAAAGGGGAAACTGATCAACCTTCTCCCCTCTCCGGAAGAAAAAATAAGCCTGGAGGCTGACTACAATGACATGAACCGGGGATACCTGGTTTCCGGATCCAAAGAATCGGAAAATATCAGGCAGCTCGTTGAGAAGATCTATAATACCCGCGACAGGCTTACGGAACTTGATAATACCTATGGCTCACTGTCGAATGTGACCGAGGAAGAGGCCAGTGAGTATATAAATCAACGAAAGGTCATTATTAAAGAACAACGTGATTTTTCCATCCAGTTTATTATCGGCCACCTCAGTTCCCTGGCAAGCGTTTATGCCGTATATCAGATGATTTCTCCCGGTCAGTATGTTCTGGGAGAAAACAGGGATATACAGTATATGAAGATCATTGCCGATTCACTCTCTGGCAGGTACCCCGATGTACCTTTTGTAGAATCATTTATTGATGATGCAAGGAAAAGCGAACAGAAATTCTATACTGCCATCGAGCTGCAAAAGAAACTAAAAGATGCAGCGTACGGTCTTCCGGACCTGAGGATACCTGACATAAACGGTGACACGATAGCACTTTCATCGCTGAAAGGCAAAACGGTGCTCCTCTATTTCTGGGCATCGTCTTCCGCAACATCACGTCAACAAAACCTGGCCCTTGAAAATATTTATAAAAAGAATAAAGCCAATGGCTTCGAGATTTATGCTGTTTCCCTCGATAAAAACCGGTCGTCCTGGCGTGATGCCATCAGGTATGACGAAGTGCCCTGGATAAATGTATCAGAACTCTCGTTTCCGGATTCCAGGGCAACCATGATTTATAACGTTAAGAAATTACCTGCCAGTTTTCTCCTGAACAGCAAAGGTGAAGTTGTAGCCCGCGATATCTACGGCAAAGAACTGCAAAAATGGCTTGATAACATGCTGAAATAATGCCCCTGAAAACCAAAAAAGGAGAAAAAGTATACTTTATTTCAGATGCTCATCTTGGTTTACCTCCACAGGAGAAAAGCCTGGAAAGGGAAAGGCTGCTGGTGAAATGGCTTGATGAGATACGGTCCGATGCCACTGCCATATACCTGTTGGGAGATATCTTCGATTACTGGTTTGAATACAAGAAGGTGGTGCCGAAAGGTTTCGTACGCTTTTTGGGAAAAGTTGCTGAAATCACGGATAGCGGAATCCCGGTCTATTTTTTTACCGGCAACCACGATGTATGGGTATTCGACTACCTGCCCACTGAAATTGGAATAAAAGTTTTTCGTGAACCACTGAAAACGGTGATCGGCGGTAAAAAATTTTATCTGGCACATGGCGACGGGCTTGGACCTTCCGAATGGTCGTACAATGTCCTGAAGTCAATGTATACCAGCAAAATCCTGCAATGGTTGTATGCCAGGATACATCCCAACAGTGCCACTGGTTTTGCACACCGCTGGTCGAAGCAAAGCCGGTTCTCAAAGGGGAATTTCGTCGGATTCCTGGGAGAAGAAAAAGAGCATCTTATTGAGCATTCTAAAAAAGTACAGGCAAAGGAGCATTTTGATTTCTATATTTATGGTCACAGGCATATCCCTCTGGACTGGAGACTGGATGAAAATTCAAGAGTGATCTACCTTGGTGACTGGTTCGTAAATTTCACCTATGCCGTGTTTGACGGTAATGATGTAAGTATTAAGAACTATCCCCACAACAATTCCTGAAATTCCGGGCATAGTATTTGTTCTGTTCATCCCCGATACCTGATTTTACAACCAGGAACACCCTATGATGTATAATCCGGCTAACATTGTCAGTAACCATAAAATTTTATTCCCGTGAAACCTATCGTTAACGTAATTTCCGTCGCTTTACTGAGCCTTTTCCTTTCGCACCAAGGTAAGGCGCTTGCCACAGACCAGGAAATGGTCATTGAAACACAAATTGATCATGTCACGGTTTACCAAAATGGAGCCCATATCTCCAGGTCTTCAAAGATCTCCCTGCCACAAGGGGAAACAACACTTAAGGTCAGGGGCCTTTCACCCTACCTCAACGAGGAAAGTGTGCAGGTGAAAGGGAAGGGGAATTTTACCATTCTTTCCGTGAGTAGCGAAAAGGATTTTCTTGAAAGTCTCGAAGAAAATGATAAGCTGAAATTACTGAGAGAACAGCTTACGGCTACCACTGAGAAGATTGATGATGAGGATATGATGCTTGGCCTTCTGAAGGAAAAGGAATCGTTCCTGGCTGCCAATAAGGTCATCGGAGGGAAGGACCAGAGCCTCGATGCCGGAAATTTCAAAGCGCTCTATGATATGTACACTTCGAACATGCAGCAGATCAGGGAGGGTATTCTTGCGAAAACCCGGTCGCTGACAAAACTCAGGGAAAAACAAAAGAACATTCAGGATCAGATCAACCAGATCAGATCAGGCAGGGAACTGCCTTCAGAAATGATCAGTATTGTTGTGAAGTCGGCATCAGCCACACAAGGCATACTGGATATCAATTATATGGTGAACAATGCCGGCTGGTACCCATCCTATGATATAAGGGTTGATAGTCCGGATAAACCTGCCAATCTGGTTTATAAAGCCAATGTATATCAAAAGACAGGTGTGGAATGGAAAAATATAATGCTAAGTTTTTCAAATGCTACCCCCGACCGTTCCGGCAATATACCCGTCCTCTTCCCGTGGTACATTAATTTTCTTCCTGAAAATATGGGAAATGTCAGACCATATGCCGACATGGCCAAAAAATCCACACCCGGCCTGCAGAAACCGGAAGCAGCTGCGGCATCCCGGGAAATGGATAATGATCTCAGCCTTATGGAAGTACCCACCGTTGGGACGGTGAAATCGGAACGGACAACAAGTATTGAATTCGATATCGACGTTGCCTACACTATTACTTCCACAGGTAAGCCCCGAAGCATAGATATGATGCGCACGACGCTGCCGGCTTATTTTGAGTACGAGAGTATTCCACGGGTAGAAAACGCAGCCTTTCTTGTGGCAAAAATACATGACTGGGAACAATTTGATCTGATGACGGGCGAGGCCAGCATCTATTTCGAGAATACCTATGTAGGTAAATCCTTGCTCGACGTTGGCAATATCAGGGATACGATGGACATTTCTCTTGGAAGAGATCAGGGCATCGTTATTAAACGGGAAAAACGTAAGGATTATACCAGCGATCAGTTTATTGGCGGTAACCGGATTGAGACGTATACCTGGGAAATATCAGTACGGAACACAAAAAAAGTGCCGATAAATATTCGTATAAAAGATCAGATCCCGATCTCGTCCAATAAAGATATTACGGTTGAAGCCAACGATCTTTCGAACGGAAAACTAGACCCGAAGACAGGGATTATTGTTTGGCAACTGCCACTTAAAGCAGGCGAAAGCCGAAGCCTGACGATGGGATATACGGTGAAGTATCCGAAGGAAAGGAAGGTTGGATTGTGAGGAGGAGAGGGGAGTTATGGGGTTAGGAAGTTAGGAAGTTAGGAAGTTAGGAGGGTGATGGGGGGATGGCTAGAGGTGTTTGTAGAAACGCTTCTTCCATGCCGGAGGCATTCACCAATAATAGCCATGGTTTTGCCCATGGATTGGTAAATGTTCTTTAATTCATCCCCAATTCACCATACTGCGTCTACCGAAGCTCCAGCGTAGGTAGACCGCGTCCGCCGGAGCTTCAGCGAAGGTAGACCGCGTCCGCCGGAGCTTCAGCGAAGGTAGACCGCGTCCGCCGGAGCTTCAGCGAAGGTAGACCACGTCCGCCGGAGCTTCAGCGAAGGTGGATCACCAAATAAACTGCATCAAGCCTAAAATTGACATGCTTGCAGGAAAGTCGTACTTTTATTGAAAATCCCGATTTCAGTATGACAGATATCGTCATCTACAATAAACAGGAAGCCAGTCATCTCGAGATTTCAGATAATAGCAGGCTTAATGAGATACCTGTTGTCGAAGTGGATAATATCGTATGGATTAACTCACCACTGGAAGATATTGAGATGGTGACAAAGATCAGCGAGCTCTATGGCATTCACCAACTCACGATGGAAGATATTATGAATACTACCCATCTTCCGAAATTTGAACCATTTGAGGATTATTACTTTCTTACCATCAAATACCTCAGGTACACAAGGTCGGGTGGCACCGATATTTCGCACGTTCCGCTGGTACTCAAAGACAGATATGTACTCTCGTTTTATGAGGGTGATAGCAATCCGGTTTTTGACCTGGTCAGGGAGCGTATACTTAAAGGCATCGGAAATCTCCGGAACCTGAAAGCCGATCATCTTTTTTACCGTCTTGTCGATCTCACGGTCGACGAGTACCTGAATATATCCAACCTCGTCAGAGAGGAGATCGATGAACTGGATGAAATGACCTTCGAAGGTGGGGAGAAAGAGATCACCACCCAAATCCTGGATATAAAAAGGGAACTCAACAACATACGGCGCCTGGCCATGCCGCTTCGCGAGGACCTTGGCCGGCTGCGTACAAATCCCTCAGGTCTCCTTAGAAAATCGACGCTCATCTATTTCCAGGACGTGATGGATCATCTTGACCACCTCATTTCATCCCTTGACAATTACAGGGAAATTCTGAAAGACATGATGGATCTTCACCTCGCACATCTGAGTCACAGCATGAATGAGGTAATGAAAACACTCACCATTGTTGCCACCATATTTATACCCCTGACTTTCCTGGCCGGAATATTCGGAATGAATTTTAAGTTTATGCCCGAATTGGGCTGGAAGCTGGGCTATCCAATGTTCTGGCTGATCACCCTGATCCTGGCCCTGCTGATGTACCTGTATATGAAAAGAAAAAGGTGGTTTTAGTAGGGACGTTGCATGCAACGTCCTTACTTAGTAGGGACGTTGCACGCAACGTCCTTACATAGGTAGGGACGTTGCACGCAACGTCCCTACCATTTATGTTACTGATGTATATTATACCAGGATTAGAACAATCCGACGGCGACAGTAAGTCCTGCCATCACAACAGAAACCATCGTCATGAGTTTGATAAGGATATTCAGTGAGGGTCCGGATGTATCTTTAAACGGATCTCCAACAGTGTCACCTACTACACCGGCTTTGTGCGCATCGCTCCCTTTGCCCCCGTAATTCCCTTTTTCAATATATTTTTTGGCATTGTCCCAGGCTCCGCCCGCATTATTCAACATACTTGCCAGGGTAAATCCTGCAGTAAGACCTCCAACAAGGAGTCCGACCACACCAGCTACACCGAGGGTAATTCCGATAAATACCGGCACGGCAATGGCCAGAAGAGAAGGTACTAACATTTCTCTTTGTGCACCCTTCGTTGAAATAGCAACGCACTTGGCATATTCAGGAGTTGCTGTTCCCTCCATGATACCGGGAATATCTCTGAACTGGCGTCTTACTTCATCAACCATAGCGCCTGCTGCACGCCCAACGGCTTTCATGGTCATAGCGCAGAAAACAAAGGCCATCATTGCACCAATGAAGAGACCACCCAGCAGCATGGGGTTGAAAACTGTTAGATTATAGGCTTCAACAAAATCGTTGATATGTGCGGTTCCGATGGATATAGCATGATGTCCTCCGGCAGCGGCCGGTATGTCGGTACCATTATAAAAGACGACATCGCCAACCTGCTTGATACCGTCAGCGGCTTCAGCTGCCATTCTTCCGATCCATAACCTTACTTCTTCCATGTAAGCAGCAAGCAAAGCCATTGCGGTAAGCGCAGCCGAACCAATGGCAAAACCTTTACCGGTTGCAGCTGTCGTATTACCAAGCATATCGAGTGCATCAGTACGTTCACGTACTTCATGTGGTAATTTAGCCATTTCAGCATTTCCGCCGGCATTGTCGGCAATGGGTCCGAAAGCATCGGTAGCCAATGTGATGCCAAGCGTCGACAACATCCCGACAGCAGCAAAGCCAATACCGTAAACGCCGCTGGGGAAATCGTGGAATCCACCGGCAAAACCGTAGGCGCCAATTATACCGAGTACGATCGTTACCACCGGTATCCATGTTGAATACATCCCAACGGCAATCCCATCAATAATGGTGGTAGCAGGTCCCTGCTGAGCCTGTGCAGCGATTCCCCGTGTCGGTTTGTATTCATCGGAGGTGAAGTACTCAGTTCCCTGTCCGATAATGACACCGGCTACCAGACCCGAAACAACAGAACCAAAAACGCCCCATGTTATCCAGTTAAAATATGCCAGTACTGCCATGGCGATCAGAATAAATACCGAGCTTCCGCCTGTTCCCAGCAGAAGAGCATTTAAAAGATTTTTCTGAGTAGCCGATTCCTTTGTACGTACCATAAATATACCCAGGATGGAAAGGAGGATACCGATAGATGCTACCAACATTGGAGCAACGATCTTTGTGATCTGCTCCTCACCGGTAAGGCCCGGAAGTGCGGCACCTAGTGCAGCGGTTGCAAGAATGGAACCTGCGTACGATTCATAAAGGTCAGCACCCATACCGGCAACGTCACCAACATTGTCACCAACATTATCAGCTATGGTCGCAGGATTTCTTGGATCATCCTCAGGAATCCCGGCTTCGACTTTGCCCACGAGATCAGCGCCAACGTCGGCTGCCTTTGTATATATACCACCGCCAACACGGGCAAACAATGCCTGTGTGGAAGCACCCATTCCAAAAGTTAGCATGGTTGCGGTAATCTCAATCATCTTTTGATGTTGTGTGATCCCGGCCTTGACAAAATCTAACCCAATAAAGCTCATTCCATTAGCCATATGTTCCTGTGTATACACCAGTTTGGTAAGGATAATGTACCAAAGGGCGATATCCAGCAAACCAAAACCAACAACAACCAAACCCATAACAGCACCACTTCTGAAGGCGATCTGCAAACCACGGTTCAATGACTGGGATGCTCCCTGGGCTGTTCTTGCCGATGCATAGGTAGCTGTCCGCATCCCAAGGTAACCGCATAAACCAGAAAAGAACCCGCCGGTAAGGAAGGCTATTGGAACGAAGGGGTTCTGTACACCAAAATAAGCAAGTATTGCCAACAAAACCATTAAAATCAAAAATACGATTGTCACAACTCGATACTGACGTTTCAAATAAGCCATTGCCCCGTCACGCACATACATGGCAATTTCTTTCATTTTGTCATTACCCTCCGAATTCTTCATCATATTTTTGAAGAAAAACCAGGCAAACACGAGTGCCAGTACTGCTGAAGTTGGGATTATCCAAAATCCCGACATTGTTGCACTGACCTGTGCCACCTGAAGTACATTAAGTGCTTCCATGAGACTTCTCCTTTAATTTGTTTTTAGTATTATTAGTAAATGTGTTCGTTTGCTTTCCGGACAATGGCCTGAAAAGGGCAAACTTTCAGTTAGTAACTTATTGAGCGCCCCAGCTTTCAGTTTAAAATTTTCGAGGCGTAAAGATAATGAAAAAATGTTGGGATTATCAACGCCTTCCGGCAACAATTTATCAAATTGAGTTATATAGAAATACAGATAATTATTAGGGACCCATCCTGATTATAATGAATTCAGCTACTCTGCCATATTTAAATCTACAAGCCTTTTTCACTCATGAGAGAGAAAAAATCACTCCATTAAATCCCCCAACAACCTATTTCTGATATAATGGCGCGTCAAAATTAATTTGGTTGATAATTAATTATTTTTATATATTTAAGCAGTCAAAAAAGGATTTATTAATCAAGGATTAAAAAACAAATTATGAAAGAAAAACTAACACCAGCTAAACTTGCAATTGCCTTCAGGGAATCGGTTATTGATGACAAGGCCAGAAGCATCAAATTCAAAACTTTCTTTAACAATTTGAGCACTGACCAGAAACAGGTTCTGCTTACCTATTTGCTGAAAAATGAGGATCTGGACTTCTTTAAACTCCAGACAGTGATTGAAAGAGAACAGCTGAAAAGGAAAGCCCAACTCATCAACGATTACCAGGGCAAAATTGATGATTTTCAGAAAAAAATTGAAGAATTAAAAAAATGAACTGTTTATGATGTATAGATCTGCATCACCAAAAACCGGGATTTAGTCCCGGTTTTTTTATGTTTCCTCAACTTGTACATCAGTATTTTTCCTTACCTGGTTTTCAGGAAACAAATACATGAATTATGTAAAATACAACATATGATCGAAGCGCAATAAAGTAACTTCGAAACACTGCTTAAAATAGGTTTCACTCCTTTTTTTTGAAAAGCTGAATCTGTCAGTCCCGATACCCTTCCAATCACATAAATCCTGCATTGTGTACAAAGAAACTTTGGAGGAGAACCGTGATCCAAATACTACTACGTGCTTTTCAGACCGTTTCTATCCCTTTTAAATATTCCCGTTCTCCTGCGATTTGAATGGGTAAAGAGATGATTTGGATTCAGTGAAAGAAAAAAAACCAAAGATAAGATAGGGTAAATCCTGTTTCGTGCATCTTAGAAACAGAGCGATCATTATTCATCAAGCATCAAGACGAAACGCCGGCAGCTGTTCAATTCTATGCCAATAAAATAAAAGTTTCAGCTTAACACACTAATACTGAAAGTTATGAATACGTTAAAATTTTTATCAGGTTCTCTCCTCTTTACCCTTCTTCTCCTGACTGCCACGATTCCGGACGCCGAGGCAACCATATACTCAGGAAAAAATTCGGTCGACACCCTCAGCTACATTGCCTACCATGGAAAAGTTATCGATAAAAGCAACAGCAGTACCCTGCCCTTCGCAACAATTGAAGTGGAAGGAACCAATATTGCAACGATATCAAACATTGATGGAGAGTTTATTGTGAAAATCTCAAAGAACAGCGATGCATCCTCCCTGAAGATCTCATACATTGGTTATAACAACATGTACGTTGCCCTAAAAAAGTTCGAAATAGAGAAAGAGCTAACGATTGAGTTAAACCCTTCCACGCTTCATTTGCAGGCTGTCACAATCCGGCCCGAAAATGCCTCCGATCTGATACGGCAGGTCCTAAGCAGGGTAGATCAAAATTACAGCGTCGATCCGGTGATGATGCAGGCCTTCTATCGTGAAACTATCAAGAACCGCCGGAATTACGTAGCAATCTCAGAAGCTGTTGTCGACATATACAAAGCCAGCTACAAAAGTGAATTCGACTATGATCAGGTCAAGATCGATAAGGGTCGGAAGAGCGGCGATGTGGAAAAAATGGATACAGTCCTCTTTAAATTACAGGGCGGCCCGACTATAACCCTTCTTCTCGATATCATGAAAAATCCGTATGTCCTTCTAACCGATGATTACACAGAAATTTACGAATTTTACATCAGCGATGTTGTATCGCTGAACGATAAATTACATTATGTGATCAGCTTTGATCAGAAAAAAGGAATATCAGCGCCCTACTACAGCGGAAAGCTTTTTGTGGAAATCGAGAGCCTGGCGATCACAGAAGCCGAATTTGCCCTTAATCTCGATAATACAGAGGAAGCTGAACGTATCTTCATACAGAAAAAACCTATTGGCATGAAGATTACCCCGGAAAAAGCTATTTACAGAACGAAGTATTCCATGCAGGACGGCAAATGGTATTTCAGTTATGCCCGCGCAGAAGTTAAATTTAAGGTAAACTGGAATAAAAAACTCTTTAACACCAATTACACCACTATGTCGGAGATTGCAGTGACCGACCGGCATCTGATGAACGCAGCTAAGATCAGCCCGAAGGAAAGGTTTAAAAGGAATGATATCCTTGATGACATGGTATTCACTTATTTTGATCCTGATTTCTGGGGATATTATAATGTGATAGAACCGGACCAGTCGATCGAATCCGCAATCCGGAAGCTGAACCGCAAAATAAAGGAATGATACAGACTCTCTGCGGAGAATCGGAAGGTAAAGCAAAGGATGCAGGTTGCTGAGAAAAGGCAGGAAAAAGCAGATCGTTAAGTGTCTCACCCTGTGTTCTTTGCCCAATTTTACAGATGTTATATCATCCGGCCGGCAATCATCCGGAATTTTGTAATTTTACCACTCAGTGTTTGAACAACCAACGTCAAACGGCTTGAACAGGATATGATCAAAGAACGGTTTATAATTGCCGGCCTTAAGAAAGGAGACATCAGGATTTTTGAAAACCTGTTTCACAAATATTATCCGGGATTGTGCACCTACGCTGAATCTCTGATTAAAAAAGAAGGACCGGCAGAGGAAATAGTTCAGGATATTTTCTATACAATCTGGAAGAACCGTGAGGAGATCAACATTACGACCAGCCTGAAAAGTTACCTGTATAAAGCGGTTTATAACCGTTCTATGATGCACCTGAGAAAATTCAAATATGAAGTACGGCTTGATGACAACTGGGCAGAGAAACAAGCTGACAATCAGGGAGGACCGCAGGAAAGGCTGAATGAGATAGAGATCAATCGCAGGATAACGGATACACTTGATACCCTGCCTGAACGAACCAGACAGATTTTTACCATGAACAGGCTGGAGGGACTAAAATACAAAGACATTGCAGAGCGACTTTCCATTTCGGTTAAAACGGTCGAAGCCAATATGGGTAAGGCACTTAAAGCGCTTAGGACAAATTTGAGTGAGTACCACTCTACTTAAATCTTTGGAAATGAAAAGTACACTGAAAATAGCCAACTCGTCGGCCCGGTATCTCGCCGGAGAAATGAGCGATAGCGAGGCAAAACAATTTTTATTTGAACTTAAGCATGACAGGAATATGCAGGAAGAATATCAGAAAATGAGGAAAACCTGGCAAAAATTCGATACCCTACCTGCCGGAAAATTTGACCATTCAAACAGGGCCTGGAACAACCTCAAAGAGAGACTGTCGAGAGACGGATTGCTTGACGAAGCAAACAATAAAAGGCAAACTTCCAAGCGGTATCTTCTGAGAATTGCCGCTTCAATTCTCATCATTGCTGCCCTGGGAATAACCGCTACGATGATTTTCTCCACCAGGAAGACTGACACTTCCTTGACCATCGCCTATGATGAGTCATCTGCTGACTACGGTTACATGCTTCCCGATGGAAGCCATGTCTTCCTGAATGAAGGTGCGGTGATAAAACTTGCCGCAACATTTCCTGAAAAAAGAGAGATTATACTCAGCGGCGAAGCCTTTTTTGACATCCGTCACGACCCTTCGAGACCTTTCTCAATTCATGCCGACAAAACAGTAATAACTGTGCTTGGGACTACGTTTAATGTGAAGGAAAATATCGAGGATGACATGGTTGAGGTACTCGTTCAAACCGGAAAGGTAAAAGTTCAGGGCACCCGGGATAGTAAAGGAATTACACTGATTTCAGGACAGTTCGGCAGGTCGGACGGAAATCGTACCGAGCTTTCAACGCTAAATGATTTCAATTATTTGTCATGGAAAACAAAGGAATTCCGGTTTGTAAATACCAGCCTTCGTCAAATTCTCAGCACTCTCGAGCAATCCTATCATGTGACCGTAGATACCGGGGATGTGAATCTTGAAGATCTGAAACTGACTTCCACGTATAAAGAACAATCCTTTGAATCAATCCTGCAAACCATATGTACTGCATTTAACATATCCTATGTAAGCACTGGCAACGGATACAAATTATCGGGGCACTAAAAGGAAAATCCCTGTCCCTTCTGAAAGGAACCATCTGGTTTAGGAAATTATTACGATGTGCATGTCAACTTTTTTTAATTAGATTGCGTTCCTGCGGATAAAAACAGTAATGCATCCCGGTATGGAAAAACCCCATGGAAGAACCCTTCTGCGCTACAACCTCCTTTCGTTTCTGGGCACGATGTGGATCCTTCTCTGCACCGGTTCGCACGCTGGGGCACAGCTGCCTGATGTGCGCATAAATGTTGACGTTTCAAACAAAGCCGTTCAGGTTATCCTCGACCTTATCTCAGACCAGTCGGGATACTACTTTACCTACGATGCCAGTCTCTTCCCTGCAAAAAACCGTATGAGCTTTGACGTGAAAGATCTGCTGCTGCAAACCGCCCTGGATTCACTCTTGCGCGATTCGACCTTTCAGTATAGGTTAATTGACAGAAACATTGTCATATACCGCAGAAATTCAGAGGCTGAGATCAGGAGTAAACAGGATACAGCCTTTGTTGCCAAGCTTTTTGGACATGTTAGTGACAGGCAATCGGGTCGCTCCCTCCCATACGCCACCATTGGCCTTTATGGCACGAACAAAGGAACGATCAGCAATGAGTCAGGCGATTTTGTTCTCAACATCCCGACGATTATTTCTGACCCGGTACTCGTAGTCACCTTCATCGGATACAGAAACCAGTATTGCCCAGTTAGCCTGCCCTCCAAAGGGAGTATCGAAATCAGTCTTGATAAAAATCTTGTCTCGCTCCAGGAAGTCATTATCCGTTACCAGGATCCGGCGAATCTCCTGGCTGAGGCGATGCGCAAGATCCCGGAAAATTACCTGAACGTAAGTTCAATGATGACTGCGTATTACAGAGAAAATGTTCAGCGAAACAATAAATTTCTGCTGTTCTCCGAAGCCGTCATCGAAATTCGGAAAGATCCGTACAACGGATTACACGGCGACGAAAAAGTACGAATCATCAAGGGCAGGAAATTTGTGAATGTGACCGCCGAAGATACCGTACTCATGAAGATCAAGTCAGGAATTAAAAGTTCTCTCGAACTCGATATTGTTAAGAATCTGCCCTACTTTTTAACGGCGGAAAATCGTAAATTCTATACTTTCGAGTTTTCGGATATCGTTAGCTACAAAAACCATCTGGTTTATAAGATCAGCTTCCGGCAGAAACCCCAGATCAAAGAGGCTCTCTATACGGGTGATATATACCTTGATATGCAAAATCTCACGATTCTGGCTGCCGATTTCCAACTCAACCCCACCTATATCGGACTGGAAACGAACAACTTCGTCATCCGCAAAAGTCCAAAGTTGAAAATCAGGCCACTGGCGGCAGTCTATCATGTCGAATACAGGGAAAGTGAAGGTAAATACCATCTCAGCCAGGTTCGCGGTGAAGTACGGTTCAGGATGCGTAAGCAAAAAAAATGGATCGGATCGTTATATTCACTGAACATCGAAATGGCGATCACCGATGTTGAGACCGGGAAAATTCAACGGTTCAGAAATAACGAGTCCATCAATACAAGCCAGATATTCTCAGACCAGACCTTCATCGACGACCCGGCTTTCTGGGGCGATTACAACACCATCGAGCCGGAAGCTTCACTCATCGAAGTACTTCATAAAATGGGGAAGATGGAAGCCTGGTAAATTTCTCTGCTACATTTGTCATACCCCGAACAGGATTATCAGCTGCTCCGCTAAATCCTGATTCATTCCCATCCCTCCTTCTCGAAAATATCGTAGTTTTGGGTACGAGTTTAACAGCTTGTAAACATTATTTTTTATTCGCATATTTTTTATTCGCATTCATTACAAAATTAAAGATCATGAAACGCTTTCTCACTTTTCTGCTCTTCATCGGGCTTCTTTCACTACAACAACTCTCAGCCCAGGATACGGTGATCCGCCAACAGCCGGCATTGGAAATTAACGGTGTATTTCCAAACCTGACGGTTATTGGCACTTCAGATAAATACCGGAGCGAGAGCGGCATCGGGGCATTGATCCCATGGGCCGATAAACTCTGGATGGTCGGGTATGTTGCACATATCAAGGGTTCGCGCATCGGTTTGTATGAAATCAGTGATGATATGACGATGAAACGCTTCCCGGGAAGCGTTACAGGAACCTTTGCCAACCGTATGATCCACAATCCTTCCGAACAGGCAATCATTGGACCGTATTTCATCGACAAAAACGGGAACGTTCGGATCTGCGACGAGTTGACCGGTCATCGCCTTGCCGCAACCATGGAGCACCTCACAGACCCTGAAAACAAGGTGTATTTCCTTACGATGGAGGGTCTTTTATTTGAATGCGATGTTCATACCCTGAAAACCAAACTTCTTTTCAATCTTGTTGATGAACTGGACATCCCTTCAACAGCCTATATTCATTTTAAAGACGGCTATACCGGAAACGGCCGGGTGGTTGTTGCGAATAATTCATATGACGAGAGAGATTATCTGGCAGGTACCGGGCCTGGCCGCCTTGCAGAATGGGACGGGAAGGGTAAAAAGTGGACCATCCTGGAACGAACTGCATTTATTGGCATTGGAGGGGAAAACAGTATGAACTTCCAGGGCAAATCGATATACGGAAACCCGATCTTTGCCACCGGCTGGGACAGGAAATCGGTAATTCTGAAATGCTACAACGATCGCTCACAAAAGTGGCAGACCTACCGGCTTCCAAAAGGCAGTCAGTCTTTTGATCATGCATGGAACACGGAATGGATGCGGATCCGTGAGGCTCAAACGGAACGGTTTATCATGGATGTTTTTGGAATTTTTTATGAACTACCCATGATGACCTACGGCGGGAATGTATGGGGTATAAAACCCATCTCCTATCATCTTCGCATTGTTCCGGATTTCTGTTTCTGGCGGGGCATGTTCGTCATGGCCGGTGATCAGACTGATCACGGTGTCGGCCAGCCGCAGTCGGGACTACTATTTCAAAATGTCGATGATCTGTGGCACTATGGCAAGCCGACAGGCTGGGGCGCAGTTTGGCTGAAGGATACTGTAAGTAACAATGAAACTTCAGATCCCTTTCTTACCAATGGATTTGACTGTAAAACCCTGCATCTTAAAAATTATGAGAACAGATCAATGAGTGTCGATATTGAAGTAGATTTTAGCGGTGACGGGGAATGGAGCAATTATACCAGGGTTGACCTCGAACAGAATGGATACGTGCAATATATCTTCCCGGAAGGATTTTCCGCACAATGGGTAAGACTCAGAATGAATACTCCTGGTAAAAGCGTAGTTACCGCACGTTTTGACTTCAATTAACGATCCATAAGAATGAAGTTTGCATACGACTAACCGGGATTAATCGTTGCCATTCATGCTGTATCCTTGTCTAAACCAGATCCTCTGGCAATCGTTGCAGGGTAAGTAAGGTCAGACTCCGTCTTACCCGGCCCAGTTTTCCCTGTCCAGGTTTCTGTAATTCACGGCTTCAGAGATATGATGCGCCAGGATATTTTCTTCTCCGTCGAGATCGGCTATGGTTCTCGAAACCTTCAGGATCCTGTCATAGGCGCGTGCTGAGAGGCCGAGCCTCTCCATGGCATTCCTCAGGATTTTTGATCCTGCTTCATCAAGCCTGCAATATTTGCGTAACAACCTGCTGTTCATCTGTGCGTTGTTATATATCCCGCGCGATCCGGTGAACCTTACCGTCTGCTTTTCTCTCGCACGGATTACCCTGTCGCGGACAACAGCACTCTTTTCCGCATCACGGCTTTCGGCCAGCTCTCTGAAGGGTACGGGTATGATCTCGATATGAATATCAATACGATCGAGCAAGGGCCCCGAAATCCGGTTCAGGTATTTCTTCACCATACCAGGACCGCACTGGCACATCTTATCCGGATGATTGTAATAGCCGCACGGACAGGGATTCATGGAGGCTACAAGCATAAAACTTGCGGGATATTCAACCGTAAACTTTGCTCTCGAGATGGTGATTATCCTGTCTTCAAGCGGCTGCCTCATGACTTCCAGAACGTTTCGTTTAAATTCAGGGAGTTCATCAAGAAAAAGTACCCCGTTATGAGCCAGTGAAATTTCGCCTGGCTGGGGATAATTTCCGCCGCCGACAAGTGCGACATCTGAGATGGTATGATGAGGGTTACGGAAAGGGCGGCAAGTCATCAGTGAATTTTCGGCACCTGTTTTACCGGCTACGGAATGTATCTTGGTCGTTTCAAGGGCTTCATTCAGGGTCAGTGGCGGGATAATGCTGGGCAGTCGCTTTGCCAGCATCGTTTTTCCAGCACCCGGGGGACCGATCATAAGGATGTTATGTCCTCCTGCAGCAGCGATCTCAAGCGCACGTTTGACATTCTCCTGGCCCCTGACTTCCGAAAAATCATTGTCAAACCGGTTAACACGGTCGAAAAAGGCTTTTTTGGTGTCGATCTTCACAGGTTTCAGTTCCAGGCTTCCGTTCATGAAACCAACCACATCGTTTAAATTTCCGACACTGATGATATCAAGGCCCTCCACCACCGCTGCTTCCATGGCATTTTCAGCCGGCAATATAAGTCCGCGGAAATTCTCCTTCTGGGCGGTAAGAGCCATAGGCAGCACTCCGCGTATGCGCTGGAGATTGCCGTCGAGCGAAAGTTCGCCCATCAGGACGTAATCTTTCAGTTTTTCTGCTGCAAGCTGGGAAGAAGCGGCCAGAATACCCACGGCGAGGGGAAGGTCGTAGGCGGAGCCTTCTTTCCTTATGTCTGCCGGTGCCAGGTTGACCACCACCCTATGCCCGGGCCACGCAAATCCATTGTTCTTGAGCGCTGATTCAATCCTCTGCTGAGACTCCTTGACAGCATTATCGGCCAGGCCCACAATAAAAAATTTGGCTCCCTGTCCGATGTTCACTTCCACGGTGATTGTGGTGGCATTGATTCCATGGACGGAACTCCCGAATGCTTTTACCAACATAGTCGATTTTTTAACCTTTATCCCTTAATGGGAAAAACGGTAAAAAATCAGCTAGTCAAACAGAGAAATTTCAATCGATTGGATTAAAATATGGATGATCTTGATATGCATCTCCTGTATACGGTCTGAATATCCATGCCAGGGCACGCGTATTTCAGTGTCGGCGAGATGCGCGGCCTTACCCCCGTCCCTGCCGGTTAGGGCCACCACCTTCATGCCTGCCTTCTTTGCGGCTTCAATACCCCTGAGAATATTTGCCGAATTCCCGCTGGTACTGATTGCAAGGAGTGCATCACCCTCACGGCCATGGGCTTCAATATACCGGGAAAAAATGGCCTCAAATCCATAGTCATTCGCCGTACAGGTAAGATGGGTAGGATCGGCAATAGCTACGGCCGGCACAGCAGGTCTGTCGTCGCGAAAACGGCCTGTCAGCTCCTCTGCGAAATGCATCGCATCGCTCATTGATCCTCCGTTTCCGATGGAGTAAACCTTTCCTCCCGAACGGAAGGTTTCCGTAAAGATATCGGCTGCCTCCTTTATAGCATGTATATTTCTTTCATCCATCAGAAACTCATCCAGTAGTTTCCGTGCTTCGAGCAGGCTGTTACGGATCTCATTCATTATGTATTGTTTTTAAGATGCAGGGGCATTCAGCAGTAACGGTCAAAATTCCTTATTTTTATTGAAACCTGAAAATAATTCATCCAAAAAGAAAGAAATGGCCCGGTTTTAGTGCAATATTCTGCAACCGGCTCCATAAAAGATACCTTCAGAAGAAAGTTTGACGGATCTCAAGTTTCCATGTTGTTCAGTGGATCAGTATTCAGAAAATAACTTTCTAGTGACGACTCCGGGAGTAACCCCTTGATTTCAGTATTTGAAGTGAATCCTTTGTAAAATTGATATCGTACTGCTCAACAAATCGTTACAAAATCACGTTCTTAATTAAAACCGTAGCCAAAGCCACAACTGTGAAAATATTGATAACTTTACACCCTTTAAGGTAAAAATCATGGCACTAATACGATTATTCAGGTTACCCAGGCATAAACAATTCGAGTACAAACCTCTCTATTATAATCCTGAAAAGGAAAAAATAGAGGAGAGAAGGAAACGGCTTGCACAGGAGATTGGTGCGAGCGAAGAACCCGAAACCGGATATACCTCTGCTATTCGAAGAGGGTCTATGCGTTCCCATTTTCATACAAATGTGAAAGCCAGGAAGCAATCCAACCTGAGATTGGTACTGATCATTTTGTTTTTATTTTTCGTGGCTTATCTCCTACTCTTCAGGTAAGATATGAACGGAATAATTCATTTACTTCCCGATGCCGTCGCAAACCAGATCGCTGCCGGAGAGGTCATCCAGCGGCCGGCGTCTGTTGTTAAAGAACTTATTGAAAATGCGGTAGACTCGGGAGCTGACTCAATCACAGTTAATATCCGTGATGCCGGAAAAACGCTGATCCAGGTCATCGACAATGGCTGCGGCATGTCGGTGACAGATGCACGGTTGTGCTGGGAGCGTCATGCCACGTCCAAGATCACCACGGCGAATGATCTCTTTGCTATCAGAACAAAGGGGTTCAGAGGGGAAGCGCTGGCTTCCATTGCCGCTATCGCTGAAGTCAGCCTGAAATCCAAACGACGAGAGGATGAATTGGGCACACATATCCGGATCGGGGCATCGGAAATCCGGAACAACGAACCGATAGCCTGTCAGGATGGCAGCAATTTCATGGTGAAGAATTTGTTTTACAATGTTCCTGCAAGGCGGAAATTCCTGAAAAGCAATTCCACAGAACTCCGGCATATCATCAATGAATTTAATCACGTCGCACTGGCCCATCCCGGAATAGAGTTTTCGCTCCTTCATAATAATTCACAGATCTTTAACCTGCCGGTGGGAAATATGCGTCAGCGGATCATAAGTATTTTCGGAAAGTCAATAAACCAGGGCCTCATCCCGGTTAACTCTGATACTACACTCATTAAAATAGAAGGTTACATCGGCAAACCCGAATTCGCAAGGAAGACCTTCGGTGAACAGTATTTTTTCGTGAATGGCAGGTATATCCGCCACCCGTATTTTCACAAAGCCGTTATCCAGGCTTATAACCAGATACTTCCTCCGGAAGCCATCCCGGCCTACTTCATTTTTTTCGATATCGATGCCGCAAAGATCGACATCAATATTCATCCCACGAAAACCGAGGTTAAATTCGAGGATGAGCAGGCAATATGGCAGATACTTCATGCCGTGATACGGGAATCTATCGGAAGATATAACCTTTCGCCCTCCATAGATTTTCAGACGGAAGGCGTGGTGGATATCCCTGTACTCAGGAAGGACACGGAGATCAGGATTCCGAGGGTGAATATAAACTCCGAATTTAATCCTTTCGAAAGTGATGATCGTGAAAACAGGGACCGCAGCTCTTCGTATCGCGATAACAATAGCCGCGTGCCTGAAAACTGGGAGATTCTCTACCAGAACAGACAAAGACCACCTGAGTATGAACAGCCTGTTGCGGAAAATTTCTCCGAGGAAAACGCTGGTGGTCAAACCCGGTTCATGCAGTTTAAGGGGCGGTACATTCTTACGCCGGTAAAGTCGGGACTTATGCTGATCGATCAGAAGCGGGCACACGAAAGAATACTGTTTGAAGATAATCTGGAAATTCTCCGAAACCGTTCAGCTGTGGTACAGCAATCGCTCTTTCCGGAAACCATCGAACTTAATGCTTCAGATTTCGTTACTTTTACTGAAATTATGGAGGAGATAAATAAACTGGGATTTGATATCCGGGCCTTTGGCAAAAATACGCTGGTTATTCACGGAATCCCTGAGACTGTCAAAAATTCCGATCCCAAGTCACTTATTGAACAAATGCTTGAGAATTACAAGGCCTACGAAGCAGATCCCGGGAAGGAATTAAGCGAAAAGATCGCCAGATCACTTGCAAAAGCTTCTGCAATCCCCTATGGCAAGATTCTTGAGATGCAGGAAATGCGCGAGCTGGTCGATAAACTTTTCGGTTGTTCGAATCCAAATTATTCACCATCCGGAAAGTTGATTATCTCGATTATACGAACAGAAGAAATTGTAAAAATTCTAAACGGATGAGCAGTGCATACGTTGGCCGTGTTGGCGGTACCCCACCGGTTGTAAAAAACCTGATTATAATAAATGTCCTGATGTATCTCGCAACCCTGGGGTTCAACAGCGCATTCGGGATTGACCTCAACAGGGAACTGGGGTTGTACTATGTCGGTTCACCGTTCTTCCGTCCCTACCAGATTGTTACCCATATGTTTCTTCACGGGTCCATTACTCATATTTTTTTCAATATGTTTGCATTTTGGATGTTTGGCAGGGTCCTGGAAGGGGTTTGGGGCGGAAAACGATTCCTCACATATTACATGATCACCGGGCTGGGTGCTGCGTTTCTCAATGAAGTGGTCACGTACTTTGAAATTTCAAAAGCCCTGACGGATGCTGCCCAGGCTTTCGGCATCGATAAATATACACCGGAAATTATTGAAAGACTTGCAAATACTCCAAGCGCACTTGCGCAAAAAGTAGCCCGCGGGATGTACGTTCCTACCATCGGTGCTTCTGGTGCTGTGTTTGGTATACTTCTTGCCTTTGGAGTGCTTTTCCCGAATACCCAGCTCTTTCTTCTCTTTCCTCCCATCCCCATCAAAGCCAAATATTTCGTTATTGGCTACGGTGCGATCGAACTATATTTGGGCTTTGCACAACCCGGAAGCAACATTGCACATTTTGCTCACATCGGAGGTATGCTGTTCGGTTTCATCCTTCTGAGAATTTGGGGGCAAAACAGGACTAAATTCTACTGATCAACGTTAGCGAAGAGGAGAATATCATGAACATAATGGATGAAATAAAAGCTTCGTTCAAGACGGGCAGTGCACTTACCCGGCTCATCTACATAAACCTGGCCGTCTTCTTGCTGTTGCAGGCCATTATGATCATCTCCCGCCTGTTCAATACAAGTAACCTGATCTATCAGGCTGTGATTTGGCTTGGTGTCCCCGCAAACCTGAGTATCCTTGTGACCAGGCCCTGGACTATTCTGACCTACATGTTCGTGCATGAGAATTTTCTTCATATTCTCTTCAACCTTCTTTGGCTATACTGGTTTGGAAAGATTTTCCTGTCATACCTGAGTGAAAAACAGCTGTTAAGCGTCTATCTCCTTGGAGGTATCTCAGGGGCCCTGCTTTATGTCCTGTCATATAATATTTTCCCCGGGCTTAGCCTGGACAATTCAGCTTCAGTGGCTATTGGTGCCTCGGCAGCCATCATGGCCATTGTGATCGCTATCGGCACCCTTGTTCCTGATTATAAGATCTATATCGTTTTCCTGGGCCCGGTAAAAATCATCTATGTTGCTCTCGCCGGCTTTATCCTCTCCTCGCTTCTCAATTTTTCAGATAATACAGGCGGGAAGATTGCACATATCGGGGGAGCTGCCTTCGGGTATCTTTTTACCGTCAGGTATAAAAACGGAAAGGATTTTACTATGGGATTTTCACGGTTCATCGATAAATTCCTGTATATGTTTCGCTCACGGAAAAAGATGCGTGTGACACATAAGCAACCTGTCACCGATGATCTGGAATACAACCGTATAAAGCTGGAAAAACAAAAGGAGATTGACAGAATACTCGATAAAATTTCAAAAAAAGGATATGACAGCCTGACGGCTGAGGAAAAGGAAACCTTGTTCAGGATGAATAAGTGATTCTCCTGGCTGTAACACCGCATCGTTGAGAAAACTCATACATAGGATACTGGCATACCTGAATATCCTGATCGCGACAGGATTGATCCTGGCTTACCTTTCCACAGTCGTCTCACCTGTGAAAGTTTGGCCATTGGCCTTTTTCGGCCTCGTATATCCGTATCTACTTCTGGCGAATGTACTCCTTCTCCTATATTGGATCATACGATGGAGAAGAATAGCCTTCCTCTCCCTGATCGTACTCATTGCCGGCGGCACGTTCATTAAAGACTATTTTCCGGGTTTCGTGAAAAAGAACAGAGACACCGAACAAACTGGCAGTCATGCGTTGAAAGTCCTCTCCTTTAATGTCAGAGCTTTCAATATTTATAAGTGGCTGGCTGACCCCAATACGAATAAAGGTATCTTTAACTTTATCCGAAGTGAGCACCCCGATGTGGTCTGTATCCAGGAGTTTTACACCGATAATAAATCCACGCTGCGTCCGGAGAATATTAATCGCATTTTCGGTGAAACCCCGTATCACCATATCCATTACAGTATTGCTACAGGAAACAATACAGGTTACGGAATTGCAACCTTCAGTAAATATCCCGTGGTCGGTCAGGGAGTGATCTCTTTCGACCGGACCAGAAACATGTCGATATATACCGACATCGCCTTCAGGGACGATACCATAAGAATTTATAATAATCACCTCCAGTCTGTAAATTTCCGTTCGAGTAATTATGAATTTATCGACAGTCTGCGTCTTCGTTATGATGAAAATCAATTGAAGGAACTTCAGGATATCTCTTCAAAACTTAAAATGGCCTTCATCAAAAGAGCGCATCAGGCCGACAAAGTTGCGGCAAGCATAAGTCATTCTCCCTACCCCGTAATCGTATGCGGTGATTTTAATGATACCCCTGTTTCGTATACCTATCATACCATGAGCAAGGGCCTCGATGATGCCTTTGTAAGAGCCGGTAGTGGCACAGGCGACACCTACCTTGGCAGGCTATCCTTTCGCATCGACTACATTCTTTACAGCGGTGAATTTAAAGCCCTGGATTTCGAGAAAGTGGAAGCCCGACTTTCCGATCATTATCCCGATTATGGCCATTCTGCGAAAGTAAAGTAAACACGCAGGCATGTTGGTTTGTTACTATAAAAAATAACAAAAAATGGAGGAATTATGGCTTATACACTAGATATCGGAGAAAAAGCTCCGGAATTTGAACTTCCGGCAACCGATGGTAAGACATATAAGATGAGTGGTTTTAAGGATAAATATCTTGTTATTTTCTTTACCTGCAACCACTGTCCGTATGTCCTGGGTTCAGACAGAATTACCAGGAAGACCGCTGACAAATACACCGGAAAAGGGGTGACTTTCGTCGCTATTAATTCAAACAGCAAGAACACCTACGAAGAAGACAGTTTCGAGAATATGGTCAAACGCATGGACAAGGAAAAATTTCCATGGTTCTACCTTCATGATGAATCCCAGGCCACAGCCACTGATTACGGCGCCTTGAGAACACCACATTTTTTCGTCTTCGATGAAAACAGGAGACTTGTGTATACCGGCCGTGGCGTCGACAACCCCAGGGATGCCACACTTATCACTGTTAACGATCTCGACACGGCCCTCGACGAACTTACATCCGGGAAAGAGGTGAGCAACAAAAAAACCAACCCAATTGGGTGTACTATAAAATGGGAAGGCAAAGACAAGCACTGGATGCCGGTGGAAGCCTGTGATCTGATCTGATCTGTGTACTTCCGTTAAGCCCTGGTCAGTAGTCTGTAATTTCAGAAATATGTTCAAACTCTGCCGAAAAGCGGCTGGAAAGAATATATCCCGCCAGATCGAATATTCCTGACTTCACGCCTGTCATGATTACTGAATCGCTCGTACATACCACCCCCGAGCCTGCTTGAACCAACTCATGATCAGGCGAATTAACTGTCATAGCCGTCCCGTTTATGCCGTTTGCAGACATGAAGGTATTGATCCGAAAGGCAAGACGTCCACTGTTTGAAACCGGTGCATCAAGAAAAAAGTGATATTCCAGGTTGCGGTGTCCGGTCATAAAATCTTCCAGCAAACCAAGGCTGCGTTCAAAAATCTTCTTATTGCCAAACCGTCCCCGTAGTTCACCGGTATCACGAAGAACACCGTCGTCGGAGAGATATACAGGACGACCGGAAAGATAATTACCAATTGTAAAAAGGATGTTATAGGTATCAATATGCAGTGGACCCGTACCCGGATCCTTTCTGATCTTCGAGCGACGCAGGAGAGCTGAACGACGGTCGGAAACACCGCGATACAACACAGAGCGTTCATAACTGCTCAGCTGATACCTGTCGCCCACGAGTTTGATCGTTGCCTTCTGAGGATAAGACTTATCGAGTAAGAACCTGTAATCGGTCGCAGCCTCCTTAAGTTTTTCCGAAAACATGGCAATTCACTCCTAACCTTGTTGCCCCCTGAAATATTTCATGAACTGTACACGCTGGAATGCCGCCGGATTTCCGGTTTCATGATTGCTCATCAGTGCTTTGAATTCTTCTATGGAAGTAAAACCCTTCTTTGACATCCAATTCTTCATTTCATCGAGCATATTCGAAGCATGATCAACCCCATTCCTGTAAAAAGCTGAGGCAACCTGAACGGCTGAAGCGCCGGCAAGGATCATCTTCACCAGGCCTTTTCCATCATGGACACCGGTAGAGGCTGCCAGATCGCACTTCACATGATCGTGCATAATGGCGATCCATCTAAGGGAATTGGTAAAATCAGAAGGGTTGCTCAGGACGCTAGAGGTCGTGATTTCCATTGCATCGATATCAATATCAGGACTATAAAACCGGTTAAACAAAACCAGTCCGCGGATACCGGATTCCGAGAATTTTCTGATCGTGATGGCCAGGTCAGAAAAATAAAAACTGATCTTCAGCGAAACAGGAATCTTAACAGTTGACGTGACTTCCCTGATAATATCAAAATAAACTTTTTCATTTTCCTCTTTGGTCCGATGAAGATCCGAAGGCATGATGAAAACATTCAACTCAAGACCATCGGCTCCGGCAAGCTCCAGCTCCCGCGGGAAATGAGTCCATTGTTCTGCCGTGACACAATTTATGCTTGCAATCACCGGGATGCCGATTTTCGATTTGGCCTGCCTTATCAGTTCCAGGTATTTGAGGGTACTTTCCGGATCACTGTCGTCGTCATAATCGTAAAAGCCCAACGACTCAGGATAGAGGAAGCCCTGTGAATTCATCTTTGCCAGCGATGCTTTCTTCTCAAGCCTGATTTCTTCTTCGAAGAGGGATTTAAGCACAACGGCACCTGCCCCGGCTTTCTCGAACCGAATAAGATTTGGAATGTTGTCTGTCAGCCCGGAGGAAGCCGCTATGAGGGGGCTGGGTATATCCAGACCCATATAACTGGTAGAGATATTTACCATGATGTGAATTTTACGGTTATTGCTCATCAAAATTAAACCATTTTATATGTATTTAAAAGAAAGACTGCGATAAAACCACCATGAGGCACCAACTCTTTTCATACATAAAAAGAAAGAAAAGGGATTATTTTAAACGTAACTGGTCCCAAAAAATCCCGATTATCTTTTCTTCATGGCATGCTGTTCTTATCTTTTTCGTTGTGACTGTGGACTTTTGCATTCTTTATTTATACTTTTGCTCTAATAAACCCCTAAATGCTTGGACATGAAAAAATATGCAGTCCTGACTTTGGTATCGGCCCTGGCTTTCACTACGTCGTGCAAAAAGTTAAACCAATGGTTCGGAAAATCTTCAAGGTCGGAGGATGAGATCTCTCTCCTTGCAAAGAAAAACAGCGACCTTCAGCAACAACTTATGGAAGATTCCCTCAGGTATGAGAAGGAACTTGCCCGGATGCGGAGTGATTATGAAAACAAGCTAACCGATCTTCAGAAAAATAGTAAGAGTGGAAAGGTGAAGGAATCCAATGTCTATTATGTTGTGGTAGGGAGTTTTAAGAATATGAAATTTGCCGAAAGCTATTCGGCAAAGGTAAAATCTATGGGACACGAAGGGAAAATCGTCGATGGTCCGTATCAGTTCCACCTGGTAACTTATGGAACGTATACAACGCTAAAAAACTCTCTTCCGGCGTTGAAAAACGCAAGGTCAGGCGTGGCGACAGAGTCGTGGATATATTTCACAAAATAAAAACGTTTAATCAAAGTTCTGTTATGATTTATTGCAGAACGAAAAAGCGGATCAATTTCATACCGGTCTGAATCCTTCGGCTGAAACCGGCTAAACATATGCATAGAAAGGCTGGTTTCACCTTTTTCTCATGAATTCCTGATCATTCGGGGGGATTGTTGATTCCATCCGGACATTAATGCCCATAGAGAGAATTTTTCAATTTACCATTCGCATTGCCGTTTAAATGGTGATATCGTGACCCACCTTCGTTGACCGCGTGCCGCCTTAGCGGTGGCGCAACCTTTGAGGGACACGGTTTGGCTTATGGGGGATGTTTAAATATACATTGCAATTTAATTGATTGACCCACCATAGGTAAGCAGTGCCCTTCGACTTCACTTCTCAGAGACCCGGATATTTTCTCATGAGTATGATTCTTTCGGCTCCGTAATAATGCCGTAAAAACCAACCACCGAACGATGCTGAAAGCAGCTGCCTTCAAAATATAATCGCACGTTCCCTGAGCCTGCCGAAGGCGTTCCCTGAGCTTGTCGAAGGCGGTCCTGAAGAACTTTAAATTTTCCCCCTAACCCCCTAACTCCCTAACTCCATCATCACTCCATCACTCCATCACCCCATCACTCCATCACTTCATCACCCCATAACTTCTTCCCCCCTAAGATGAACTTCCTGTCATGATGAACAGGGGCTGGAATTCAAAGCTCTTATAGTGGGGCCGATACCGGTCAGCATTGTAGTGCTTCCGTATGTCCACGAGTTTCTTTGAGTTCGTGACAACATCCAGGGGTGCATTGTCATAACGGCCGTTCCTCAGAACAATAAGCCGTCCATGGATTCCTTTCATGATAAGATCGAGTGCGAGATTTCCATAGGCCATAGGGACAATGGAGTCGATAGCATCCGGATCGCCCCCCCTGACAAGGTAACCGAGCTGTTGTTCGATTACATTGATAGTCTGCCCTTTATTAAACTTCGGCGAAAGTTCTTTTATTTTGCGTGATACAAGATCTCCGATCCCGCCAAGTTTTGCGTGACCGTACATATCTCTCTCCTGGGAGCGGAAGGCCATTTCTTCCATCCCTTCGAAAGTTGCGCCTTCGGAAACCAGAACCACGGAATACTTGCTCGGATTCCGTGCCCGGTCTTCAACCAGAAGCTTGGTCAGCTTCTCAACATTAAACCTGTACTCGGGAATGACACATCGATTTGCGGCTCCCGCCATGGTGGGCAACATAGCGGTAAAACCTGCATATCGTCCGAAAACTTCAAGGACGAGGATCCTTTCATGTGAGCCGGCAGAAGTACGCAGCGTATTTGTGTAGTTGATCGTGCGTGTGATGCATGTACTGAAGCCAATACAGTAATCCGTACCTGGAACATCATTGTCCATGGTCTTCGGGATGGCAATCACCTTCAGACCTTCCTGGTAGAGCCTGACAGCATAGGAAAGTGTATCATCGCCACCAATGGGAATCAAATAATCGATACCAAGGAATTCAAGATTCTTCAAAACCTCCTCCGTCAGGTCATTAACATCTTTTGTATAGATGTCCTGAAGATGTACAGGAACATGCTCTTTTGGAACGTGACTGGGCCTCGTTCTTGAGGTATGCAAAAATGTCCCGCCGGTTCTGCCTGCCTTATTTACGATTTCCTCGGTCAGGACTACGAATTTATCACTATTGTCGGCTTTCTTATCCCTGATGAGTTCGGTGATCCCGGCCCATCCCCTCCGAAGACCATAAACCTGGTAGCCTTCACGTAAAGCCCTGATGGTTATGGCCCGTATTGCCGGATTCAATCCCGGAACATCACCACCACCGGTGAGAATGGCAATGGTTCCTTTTTTTCGTTTTACTTCTGCCATATTGTTGCCTGTTTTTAAGTTACGGTTTATCAGAAATCCCTATAAAATTAAGCGAATTCATTATAAATTACAATGATTTACTTAAACAAATAAGGCTGGTTATCACCAGCCTTACAATTTCATGGGAAATTCACCTAATTCGTATAAACTCTTCAAAAAAGAACTACCTCCCAAACCTGTATTGAGATTTGGCAAGGCTGATTAACAATGGCTTACTCCCAATCCAGGATCTTGTTAAAATCAAATTCTTCGGGATTCTGTACATATTTTTTCGCACCCCGATAGTCTGCCTTGGTGATGTAATGAAGGTTGTTCTTGTAGATAAGCTGTACTTTTTCAGATTCCACATTCACCAGCCTGGGGATTACTTTGCCACTTTCATCCTCAACATCTTTGAGGAAAAGGGGCGATATATCTCCGGTCCGGTCAACCGTTACCATGCATCCCGTCTGGCCTGCTTTGAACAGTTTGAAAACACCGAGGCCCAGTCTAGTGGCATACGCAAGATCATAGGCGATGGGTCTGCAACACCGTAGCTCGTATCCCATTTCATTCGGACGACTTTTAACCTTGATCCTGAGAGACTTTAATTTCTGTTGAACAAGCATATTGAAGATATGGGATTTGCTGACATTGCCCAGTTCCGGATGACCGTGATCGTCATAGGTAAAATTAATGCCCGTGGCAATGATCTCTTCGTCGCTCATAAAATGGAAAACGCCTTCAGAAATAATTGCAACACCATAATCTATGCCCAGCAACCGTCTTTTTACCATCGAGGAGATCACCAGGTTGGTGATTTTATCGAACGTGATCTTTGTTTTGTTAAACATTTCCGGGATGATAATCATCGGATAGTGGCAGGCTGTTCCGATACCAAAAGCAAGATGACCTGCTTCACGCCCCATAGCTGAAACTACAAACCAGTTTCCGCTTGTGCGGGCATCTTCATAAATGGTGGTCGCCAGGCGAACACCTTCTTCTTTGGCAGAATGATATCCGAACGTAGGCGTACCTTCAGCAAGCGGAAGATCATTATCGATGGTTTTTGGTACATGAATATTCTTCACATCCAGCGACTGCGCAGCAAGGAATTTACTGAGCCTGTTGGCTGTTGAGGCGGTATCGTCCCCGCCAATTGTAACAAGAATCTTGACATTATTCTTTCTGAAAAAATCAACTTTGAACTCTTCATCCTTTGGTTTGTAACGGCTCATCTTAAGGGCAGATCCTCCCCTGCTGTATATCTGATCTGCATAGTCAAAATCAAGATAATCATAGGTCGGTTCATCGGCGAGTAATGACTTAAATCCGCCGTTCAATCCGATGACCATATAACCGTTTTGAAGGAAAATTTTCGTTACACTGCTGATTACTGTATTTATACCGGGAGCAGGTCCCCCCGCACATAATATTGCTACTGCTTCTTTCATAACCAATGATCTGTTTTCCTAATTAAACAAAGTATTTAAAGTATTCTGAGATTTCTGCCTGTTTCTGAAAACCCGGTCCTTCTGTTTTCATTTGATCTTAACCTTCGGCTTGATCAATTCGTGCATTTACATAAAAATAGTAGCGGAGTAAGCATGAATCCGGAAATTCGCCGGTGAGTTTGCCGGAAAACATGTATTATTTTCTCCGGACCCCCTCTATTTCACTGCTATAGACCTATTCCTTTAAAGCTCACAAATATCGATATATCTTTTGGAAAATCGGGTTAGAAAAATTCTAAATTAATGCCATATTATTGCTAATATTGCAATTCAGTTGCAAAAATACGAAAGTGAATTTTGCCGTCATATTAAAAAACAGCCATCTGAGCCTGACACGAAGCCGGATCCGGCTGATGGAAATCCTGGAAAGATCAGACGTCCCCATCTCTGAACGCGACATTGAGAAAGAGATGGCCCATGAATGTGATCGTACTACGATCTACAGAAATCTGAGCACCCTGGTAGTGAAAGGTCTTGCTCAGCGCATCCTTTCGGACAGTTCGGTAAAGTACAAGCTTTTAAGTCAACCGGGACCGTCCGGTCAGATGAACCACCATGTACATTTTCACTGCCGGATATGCGACCGGCTGATCTGTATGGAAGATCTGATCGTACAGGATTTTGTACTGCCAGATGGCTACTCAAAGATAGAAAACCAGTTCCTGATTGTCGGGATATGTAAAGACTGTAACCATGTGGGACAAAATTAGCCGTTTTGCCCTGGAGAACTGGATTTCCCAGGGTATCCGATGGGTATTTACAGGGATAATGATACTTCTGGTTAAATTTTACCAGTATTTTATTTCACCCCTATTACCGTCTTCATGCCGGTATACACCAACTTGCTCGGTTTATGCCATCGAAGCACTGAAAGTGCATGGCTTCATAAAGGGGACGATCCTGGCTGTCCTGAGAATTTCACGCTGCAATCCATGGGGCGGCCACGGCCATGATCCGGTTCCGCCGAAAGGAGCAAAGATTTTCCGATTTAAAAAAATAAAGATCAAGGAATAGTATGATCGTTACCCTTATATTACGTTTCAGGAATTCAATTCCTATTTCAACCTGTCTGAATTTCATGCATTATGCATTTCCATCCATGAAGGCATAAACGATTGACGATCGTTTAGAATGCCCTTCCATCCCCAATGTTTCGGCAGAATATCTTACCTTTGTCAAACACCAAATATCCAGGGGAAAACATGAACCACGAATTGCAACACACCATCGAAAATGCCTGGGAAAACAGGGAGCTGCTGAAATTGAGGGACGTTCAGGATGCCATTTCTCAAACGATCGATCTGCTTGACAAAGGAAAAATCAGAGTAGCTGATCATATTAACGACGAGTGGATTGTGAACCAGTGGGTGAAAAAGGCCGTGATCCTGTACTTCCCGATTCGCAAAATGGAAACGGTCGAGCTTCCTCCCTTCGAGTTTCATGATAAGATCCCGTTGAAAAATCATTACGAGAGCCTCGGTGTGCGGGTCGTTCCTCACGCCATTGCAAGATATGGTGCTTATCTGGCACGTGGAGTGATCATGATGCCTTCATACGTAAATATTGGCGCCTATGTGGATGAGGGCACCATGGTTGATACATGGGCAACGGTCGGTTCCTGTGCCCAGATCGGCAAACACGTTCATCTCAGCGGAGGCGTCGGCATTGGCGGTGTGCTGGAGCCGGTCCAGGCTGCACCGGTCATCATCGAGGATAGCTGTTTTATCGGGTCACGCTGTATTATTGTGGAGGGTGCCCGTATCGAAAAAGAAGCCGTGCTGGGCGCAAATGTCGTCATCACAGGTTCTACAAAAATTATTGATGTCACACAGCCTGACCCCTTAGAATACAGAGGTTTCGTACCTTCACGTTCAGTAGTTATTCCCGGCAGCTATACCAGGACTTATCCGGCAGGTGATTTTCAGGTGCCCTGTGCCCTGATCATCGGCAGGAGAAAGGAATCTACTGATCTCAAAACCTCACTGAATGATGCACTCCGTGAATATAATGTTGCCTTCTGATTGATATGAAGATCGGGTACGACGCAAAGCGGGCATTCCAAAACTTCAGCGGTCTTGGAAACTACAGCCGGAACATCATCAGCCAAATGAGCAGGATGTATCCTTCACATTCCTATTTTCTTTATGCACCCCGAGTGCGTGATGATGTTGAAAAATTTCCGCCCGATCCAATCCAGGTAAGGACACCACAATCGTTATTCGACCGAAAATTCAGGTCGTACTGGCGAACGGCGAAAATTTCAGGACTGATCCGCGGGGACAGGCTCGACATCTACCATGGCCTTAGCAACGAACTTCCACTGAAGATCAGTGGAACCGGCGTACATTCGGTGGTAACCATTCATGATCTGATCTTCATCCGTTTTCCTGAACTCTATCACCGTATCGACCGCAATATTTACAGGCTGAAACTTAATTATGCCGTCAGGTCTGCGGAGATGATCATCGCTATCAGTGAGCAGACAAAACGGGACATTGTCGAATTTACCGGCACTGCACCAGAAAAGATCAGCGTCGTCTACCAGTCATGCGATCCGGCCTTCGGCATTGATCTTTCGTTACCAGACAAGCGTGATGTGTTGAAGAAATATGGACTGCCGGAGAACTACATTCTTTATGTCGGGACGATCGAAAAAAGAAAAAACCTTCTGAGTATTGTGGAAGCGCTGCATGATTATCCTATTGATATACCCCTCATTGTTATTGGCAGGGAAAAGGAGTATGCGGCAGAAGTCAGATCATACATTGAAAAACACAGGATGAAAAACATCACCTTCCTGAAAAATGTACCATCCAGTGATCTGCCTGCCATATATCAACAGGCAATGCTTTTTGTGTATCCCTCCTCCTTTGAGGGTTTCGGAATCCCGGTTCTGGAAGCCATCAGTTCCGGGGTACCCGTCATTGCTGGTAGAGGCAGCTGCCTGGAAGAGACCGGAGGACCCGCCTCCGTATATGTCGATCCCCTTGATACGGAAAACCTTGGTTATGAAATTGATCGGATTGCCGGTGATGAAAATTTGAGACTGAAGATGACCGAGGCAGGCCGGCAATTTGCCAAACAATTTTCCGAAGAAATGACAACTGAAAAATTAAATCGGATCTATGAATCACTCATCTGAATTCAGGGAGGATCTTAAACAGGCGATCCGTGTCATGAAAGAAGGAGGCATCATCCTCTACCCCACTGATACGATCTGGGGTATTGGTTGTGACGCCACCAACACTGAAGCGGTACGCAGGATTTACAAATTAAAGAACAGGTCTGATTCTAAGTCCATGCTCATATTGCTCGACCATGAAGGCCGCCTTGAGAGGTATGTGAGTGAGGTGCCCCCGATAGCATATGAACTTATCGAAGTTAGCGACAAACCATTGACCATTATCTTTCCCGCAGCAAAAAACCTTGCGCAGAACCTGATCGCTGATGACGGATCAATCGGTATCCGGATCACGAGTGAGGCATTTAGTCAGAATCTTGTTACAGGGCTTGGAAAGCCTGTGGTATCAACATCTGCGAATCTTTCCGGTGAACCTTCGCCGCAAAATTTCGACCAGATCGCTGAAGCGGTAAAAAACGGCGTGGATTATATTGTCGAATACAGACAGAATGATCCTTCCAGATCAACACCCTCATCCATTATCCTGCTGGGAACCGGTGGACAGATACAGATCATCAGAAAATGATGCCATAGCTGACAGGTATGCAGTAAGCAGTCTGTCTTAATTAATTGGCAGACTTTACCTTACCGCTGCCGGCTACCGTTGAATTCACTACAGGTTTACCCATATATATGATGGCTCCGCTGCCTGCTATCGAAGCACCAAGTACTTTTGTGACGTTGACATTGCATTTGCCAGAACCACTGATCTTACCATCGAAATCTGCTACAACAAATTCAAAGGCCTCAACATTGCCCGACCCGGCTACTGCGGCGTCAAATTTATCGGAATTGCCGGCAAGGATTATTTTACCTGAGCCCGATATCTTGGCTTCAAGATCAGTGGTGGTGAGATGATCAAAATCAATGACACCGCTTCCGCTGACCCGAAGAGTCAGTATCTCAGCTTTGAAGTCTGATTTTACATTTACATCCGACGAACCCGTAACAGATATCTCTTCCAACTCAGGAACAGTAATATGAATCGTCACATCCCCTTTAATCCGGTTGCCCGGATTCTGAAGTTTTATGACAAGATTTTTATTATCCACTTCGGCCAGGATCTTGTCCAATGTGGCCGCATCGGCATCAATCGTAAGTTTTTGCGTTGCTCCCTGGTCTATGAACACGTGTGCTGAAATGGAAACACTCAGCTTGTTGAAGGGTTTCACATCAATAACTTTACCATTAGTCTGTTTTGTGGTTGTTGTTGAGACTGCGAAGGCTGAAAGAAAAAGCACCACAAGAACAGAAATCATCGTAAGAAGTCCGGCTGTTTTTTTCATGATCTGATAAAATAAAGTGATGAATACAAAACTGCTTTAAAGACGCCCGAAATTACAACAAGTTGCATATTAAGAAATAAATTCTAAACTTTCGGCAGATATTAAAGCTCAGAAATTCATGAAAGCAGGCAGTGTTGACTACAGGCACATCACACCTATACAAGTCAGGTTCAACGACATTGACATCATGGGACATGTAAACAATGCAGTTCATCAGAATTATTTCGATATAGCCCGGATCAGTTATTTCAGAACGGTTCTGAGTCAAGACATCGACTGGCACAGTTTCTCGGTCGTTATTGCTTCAATACATATCGATTTCTACCGTCCTGTCCTTTTACAGGAAAGCGCTTCGGTTCGTTCGCGGATCGAACAGATCGGAGATAAAAGCCTTACAATGATTCAGGAATTGTTCAACCCGCTGACCGGTGAGGTTAAATCCTTCAACCGGGCTATTCTTGTGGGTTATTCGGTGAAACAGGAGACAACATCGGGTATTCCGGAAAGCTGGAAATCGGATATGATCCGGTTTGAAGGAAAGATCAGCATGAAATACCCTGTCAGTTCCAATTAACTCCCTAACAGGATTTATACGTTGCGGGTAAATCCCTCAGAGGTCTGTCAGTCCTTCCGGAAGCTGCAGATGCAGGATCTTCTTCCTGCGGTCAATCCTTACAACAAAATCTTCCTGAAAAGGGATGTATATCTCTCCGGATTCTATCCTGGCAAGAAAAAGCGGGTTTGAAGGGTTGTTGATAAAATCCTCTATGATACCTGAGATACCGGAATTTACGTCAGTAAAGCGGTATCCTATGAAAAGAGAAGCACCGATTACTTGAACGCTTTGATCTCCAATACTTTCATTCAATATAAACAAATTCAGCCCCCTGAGTTTTCCGGCTTCTTTTTCCGAGTCGCAAAATTCGAACTTGATAAAAGCAGTTTCGCCCACTGGCCGGATCTCCTCAATAAGAAAGGGGATCAATGTCCCGTCGGTTTCAACGAACAATGTATCCCCTTCTTCAATTTCTTCAGCAAAGGCACCATCCAGACGGACTATCACCATGCCGCCAATACCATGAGGCTTCGTGATATACCCGATTTTTGAACAGTGTTCCCTGATCATTCAGGATCTATGCTTCAGTTTCCTTGTTTTCTGTATCTTCTTCCGCAGTTTTATCTTCGGAAGTTTCATCCGTGGTTTCTTCAGCACTTTCTTCTTTGGCTGCCTTTTCCGGTTCAGCTTCTGCTTCTGCTACCACGTCTTCTTTAGTTTCCTCAACGACAGCTTCTTCTGCAACAGGTTCTTCCACCGCAGCTTCTTCTGCAATGGGTTCTTCCACAACAGGTTCTTCCACAACAGGTACTTCTGCAACGGCTTCTTCTGCAACGGGTTTTTCTACCTCAGCAGCATCGGAGACTTCTTCCTCTTCGGTTTCTTTTTCCGCGGAGGCGGCAAGTCTCTTCGCTAATTCAGCAGCACGTGCCTCACGAATTTTAGTCTCCTTCGCCAGAATTTCCTTTTCAGTCTCACTTTTTGATTTCGCAAGCGAATCCAGTTTACTCTGAATTTTGGTGTCTTTTTCTGTCATCCATTGTGCAAACCGCTTTTCAGCTTCTTCGTCTGAGAAGGCTTCCTTCCTGACACCCTCAAAAAGGTGTTTTTTGTACATTACTCCCTTGTATGACAAAATAGCTCTACATGTGTCCGTAGGTTGAGCGCCTTTTTGTACCCAGTCCAACGCTTTGTCGAAGTCCAGGTCAATCGTAGCAGGATTAGTATTAGGATTATACGATCCTATTTTTTCTATGTATCTACCATCCCGTGGCGCCCTGCTATCAGTCACTACAATGTGATAGAATGGCTTTCTTTTCCGGCCATGTCTAGTCAATCTGATTTTTACAGGCATACTCTGATTAATGAATTAAATTAAACCTACATTTTTAAAAAAGAGGTCGCAAAGATATAGGTTTAATAGTTAAGTTCAAAGGAGAAAGGGAAAATAATATGTTATGGAAGTGATGGGATGAAGGAGTGATAGGAAGAAAGGTAGGACGGGCGATCGAGGGTGAAAGTAGGGGTACTTTAAATCACTCTTCAATTCCAAATCCTTGTCCACCGAAGCATCAGCAAAGGCAGATGAACTAATTAACAAAATGCGTCCGCCGAAGCTTGCGGTACGCGGTCATCAAAGGAAGATCACAAACTCGCTAAATCACTATATAATTGGGCTTTCCCCTTTTTGCTGAGAGGTTATACTGAATATCTGCTGAAGAACATATGTGAGGGACACTGAGAATTGTTCTTTCTGCGCATTAAGGGTGGTGGGCGGGGGGTGGGATCCCCTGAATACGTATATAAGAACAATATTATCTCAGATACCTGACGGTCTTGATCTGATTTCATTTTGGGAGAAACCCTATGGCCAATGTTGGTGAATGCCTTCGGAATTACTATTTAACCTTACATGGGTTCAACACCACGCAGGCGACCAAGAGTGGAACCCATGGCTATTATTATTTAACCGCTCCGCGGTTTCGCGAAAAGATCTGCCTGAATAAATCCTTCAATATTGGATTTCACCCGATATTTATTTGTTGAGTTGTTGAGTTGTTGAGTTGTTGAGTTGTTGAGTTGTTGAGTTGTTGAGTTTAACTTCCTAACTCCCTAACTTCCTAACTTCATCACCCCATCACCCACCGCGTCCGCCGTAGCTTTTTAGCGAAGGTGGATCACTCCATCACTTCTCCCCCCTCCTATTTATGATTCTTTATCAACATCATTCTTTATTCCAATTCAAAAGTTGTAATTTTACACTTATAGCAGATGGCTGCTAAATATATTGAATACCAGTATTTTACGTTTTAAAACTCTTGCTTGTGGCGTGGTTTTTGATTTTTGACACTGAGACGACCGGATTACCGTTACGTAACAATGCTCCCATAGAGGATCTCGGAAACTGGCCCAGGCTTGTTCAGCTTGCCTGGCAGCTGCATGAAGCCGATGGGACACTTGCCGGAGCGAAGAGTTATATTATCCGTCCCGAAGGTTTTACCATCCCTTACAGTGCTGAAAAAGTGCACGGAATTTCAACTCAGAAGGCCCTTGATGAAGGTCTTCCGCTGCAGGAAGTTCTTTCTGAATTTGCCGGTGATGTGCAAGACGCCAGGCTACTTATCGGACATAACATCGATTTCGATATTAATATTGTCGCTGCGGAATACTTAAGGACGGCTATCCCCAACCAGTTTCTTGAAAGGCCCCGGGTCTGCACCAAAATTGAAAGTACGGAGTATTGTGCCCTCCCCGGAGGAAAAGGCGGGAAATTTAAATGGCCTAACCTTGCTGAATTGCATCGTAAGCTTTTTGATGAGGACTTCACAGATGCCCATAACGCCTCTGCCGACGTCATCGCCACTGCCAGATGCTTTCTTGAACTGGCCCGGCTGGGCGTAATAAGGGAAAATAAACTGCAGTTCACAACGGAAGAGTACCGTCATTTCCTCGACCAAAACAAGATTGCATTCAAACCGGCAGGTATAGAGGTGAAGCCAAATACAGGACCGCCACCAATTCCGGAAATACCAGATCCGTTGGCTGTCAAAACGGAGGATGTTTCCACCGGTGTATCGTTTACTCACCTGCATGTTCACTCCCAGTATTCCATCCTCGATGGTGCAGCCGCCATCCCCGATCTTGTGAAAAAAGCAAGGGAAGACGGTATGAGCGCCCTGGCCATAACCGATCATGGGAATATGTTTGGCGCGAAGGTATTCCATAGTGAGGCAAAAAAAAATCAGATCAAGCCCATCATCGGATGCGAGGTGTACGTGGCCAGGCGAAGCCGTTTCGATAAAGAGGACAAAACCGACGGTAGTGGCGACCATCTCATCCTTCTTGCAAAAAACAAGACCGGCTACCTTAATCTTACCCGGATCATCTCTCTGGGTTGGACGGAGGGCTTTTACTACAAACCACGTATAGACAAGGAACTTTTGAAATCCTATCATGAAGGACTGATCGCCAGTTCAGCCTGTTTGGGTGGTGAAGTGGCACAAGCCATCATGAACAGTGGCCCTGAAGAGGGTGAGAAAGTTATCCTCGGGTACAGGGAGATCTTCGGGGAGGATTACTATCTCGAACTTATGCGCCATCCCACGGGCGATCCTGAAACCGACCAGCGCGTTTATAAGGATCAGGTATACGTAAACAGTATTCTCCTTGAACTTGGCAGGAAGCACAATATTAAATGCATCGCAACAAATGATTGCCACTTCATTAATCCTGAGGATGCTGCCGCACACGACAGGCTTATCTGCCTGAGTACAGGCAAGGAACTCGACGACCCGAACCGGATGAGGTATACCAGGCAGGAATGGATGAAGACGCAGGCCGAGATGCAGGAGTTGTTCGCAGACATCCCCGAAATTCTTGCCAATACGCAGGAAATTGTCGACAAAACTGAGATGTACGATCTCAACCGAAAACCCATCATGCCCGATTTCCCGCTACCGGAGAAGTTTACCGATGAGGATGAATACCTCCGATACCTCACACTGGAAGGAGCCAAACGTCGGTATGGCGAAATCGACGATCAGATCAATGAGCGCATCAACTTCGAATTGGAAACCATTAAAAAGATGGGCTTCCCCGGCTACTTTCTCATTGTACAGGATTTTATCAATGCAGCAAGGGAAATGGGCGTGGCCGTGGGACCCGGACGGGGGTCTGCCGCCGGATCCGTGGTTGCCTATTGCACCGGTATTACCGATATTGACCCATTAAAGTATAATCTCCTCTTCGAACGATTCCTCAATCCGGACCGTGTTTCGATGCCCGATATCGATATTGACTTTGATGAAGACGGGCGGGATGAAGTTTTGAAATGGGTAGTGAAAAAGTACGGTCATGCAAGGGTCGCCCATATTATCACCTTTGGCACCATGGCTGCGAAAATGGCGATACGGGATGTTGCCAGAATTCAGAAACTTCCGCTTTCGGAAGCCGATCGCCTTGCGAAGCTCGTTCCGGAACGGCCGGGTATTACGCTTAAAAAAGCCTACCAGGAGGAGCCGGAGCTTTTGAAAGAAAAAAAATCCGGGAATGAACTGGTAACTTCCACACTGAAATATGCCGAAACACTCGAGGGATCGGTACGTCACACCGGACTCCACGCCTGCGGAATCATCATCGGCCGGGATGACCTGATTAACCACATCCCCATTTGTACCTCGAAGGACTCTGACCTGCTCGTAACTCAGTTCGACGGTAAACATGTCGAAGATGTGGGAATGCTTAAGATGGACTTCCTCGGGCTTAAAACGCTTTCCATCATTAAAGATGCGGTTGAAAATATTCGGGAATCACGGAATGAGACGATCGATATCGATCGTGTCCCACTGGAGGATGAAGAAACCTACAACCTATACAGCCGTGGTGATACTACCGGACTTTTTCAGTTTGAATCACCCGGGATGAAAAAACACCTCAGAAACCTCAAGCCCAACCGATTTGAGGATCTTATCGCCATGAACGCCCTTTATCGTCCCGGCCCCATGGAGTACATCCCCAACTATATCAACAGGAAACACGGAAGGGAGAAAATCTCCTATGACCTTCCTGAAATGGAGGAGGAACTGAAAGAAACCTATGGCATCACCGTATACCAGGAACAGGTAATGAGGCTGTCGAGGAAGCTTGCCGGTTTTACGCGGGGTGAGGCCGATTCTTTGCGGAAGGCAATGGGAAAAAAGATCAAGAAGATGATGGACGAACTAAAGGAAAAGTTCGTCGAAGGATGCCGGAAAAATAACTTCAGTGAAGAAGTGGTTCTCAGAATATGGGCCGACTGGGAAGCCTTTGCACAATATGCTTTCAATAAATCACATTCTACTTGCTACGCATATGTATCCTACCAGACTGCCTATCTGAAAGCCCATTACCCCGCGGAATTTATGTCAGCTGTGCTCAGCCGTAATTTCACCGATATTAAAAAGATAAGCCTCTTCATGGATGAGTGCAGACGCATGGGAATCTCTGTTCTCGGCCCGGATGTTAATGAAAGTAAGCTGAAATTTACCGTAAATAAGAATGGTGACATCCGCTTTGGTATGGGTGCCATCAAGGGCGTCGGGGAAGCTGCCGTGACCACGATCATCGACGAACGAAAGAAAAACGGAGCTTTCAAAGACATCTACGACTTTATCGAACGGCTGGATCTTCGCGTCGTGAACCGGAAAAACCTCGAAGCACTTGCCCTGGCCGGAAGTTTCGATTGCTTTCCCGGGATCAATCGTTCACAGTATTTCCTTCCTGCCGGAAATGACCAGAGTTTTATCGAAAGCCTCATTCGTTTTGGAAACCTCGTCAGTAATGAGAAATCGAGTACTCAACAATCACTTTTCGGAGAATCGGGTACAGAAACCGTTGTAAAACCGGAACCATCTCCCGCAGAGGATATGAACCTCCTCGATAAGATCAACAAGGAAAAAGAACTGATCGGCATGTACCTTACTGCTCATCCGCTGGATCAGTTTAAAGCCGAAATTGAAAATCTCTGCAATACCGATTTGTACACACTCAATAACGATCTGCAAAAACTAATCGGTAAGGATATCGTTTTCCCGGGTATCGTAAAATCATTCAAGCAGGGGATCTCACAGAAAAATAACCGGGCTTACGGGAATGCCGTTCTCGAGGATTACACCGATACCTATCAGCTGGGTTTATGGGGGAATGATTTTGTCACATATAAGAATTTCTTTACACCCGGCCTGCTTCTTCTGGTAAAAGGATTTGTTGAAGAATGGGAATCCAAAAAAGATGGCAGGAAAGGTGTTTCAGTACGTATCAAATCCATTCATATGCTCTCTGAAGTCAGAGACGAACTCATCAAAAATGTGAAGCTTATGCTTCACATTGAGAACGTTACGGATGAATTTATGGAAGGCCTTCAGCCCTTTATAAACAAGGGCGTGCATAAGCCCGGAGGAAAACTTTTGCGGTTTCAGATTGTTGATAGTGAAACCAATTTAAAGGTAGATTTATTCTCAAGAAATCAATATATTGAGATCTCGGATAAGTTTTTTGATTTTGTTCAGAATTTTCCTGAAATCGAATGTCGCTTGAATTAAAATACTTACTATTTTTAGGTTGAGACTTTGACTATACTTGATGTTTTAATATTAATATTTTATAAATCATGGCTATTGAATTAACAGACAGTAATTTCGAAGAATTGGTTCTTAAATCAAAAAAGCCCGTAATTGTGGATTTCTGGGCAGAATGGTGCGGTCCGTGCCGGATGGTGGGACCTATCGTGCAGGAGATCGGTGAAGACTACCCCGATAAGGCAGTCGTTGGCAAGCTGGATGTTGACAATAATCCCGGTATTACCCAGCAGTTCGGGATCAGGAATATCCCGACCATTTTATTTTTCAAAAATGGTGAGGTTGCTGATAAACAGGTCGGCGCTGTTCCGAAAAGTATTCTGGTTAACAAACTTGAAGCTTTACTATAGCATAGATAGAACGTATTTAAAAAAGGTTGAAATACAAACTGCTGCAATGCAGTAAAACAGCAGGGAATGCATTGTGTAACAGACTCACATTGCATTCTTTGTTTTTTAAAAACAACGTTTATTTGAACTATCTATTCATTTTGAATTAACCATGAAAGGATTGGAACGTGTATGTGTCTTTTGCGCCTCCAGCCCGGGAATTGACGAGGTATTTTTTGAGGATGCAAAAGCTCTGGCAATGGAAATGGTGCGTTACGGTATTGCCATGAACTATGGTGGAGGAGGCGCCGGACTCATGGGGGCGCTGGCTGATGTAATGCTTAAAGAAGGCGGTAAGGTAACCGGTTTTATACCCCATTTCATGGTTGAAATGGAATGGTCACACCCGGGAGTTAGCGAAATGGTCACGGTGCCTGATATGCACGAACGCAAGTACCTGATGAGAAAGGACGTAGACGCTGTTATCGCCCTTCCGGGAGGGGTCGGTACACTTGAAGAGCTCATGGAAGTAATTACACTAAAACAGCTCGGTAAGTTTACAAAACCTATTGTAATCCTCAACACCAGGCAGTTTTATAAACCACTCCTGAAATTCCTGAACAATATGAGCAGGCTGAGGTTCATGAGGGATATCCACGAAACATTGTGGCAGGTCGTAAGCACTCCGGGAGAAGTTATCCACGCAATCACGAATTCACCGGTTTGGGATGGTACTGCGATCAAGGTTGCTGCAGTGGAGAAACACTAGAACTTTCGGCCGATGATCAGGATATCGTCCACTTGCTCGATATTCCCTCTCCATGCTTCAATGGTATGATCAAGGATAACCTTCTGTTCTTCCATTGGACGGTCCCATAGATTCAGGAACATTTCCTTCATCGTTACAGACTTGAACTTTTTTCCTGTCTCCCCGCCAAACTGGTCGGCATAACCATCCGAGAAAATATAAATCACATCCCCCTTCTTCACACTGATCTTATGGCCGGTGAATTCCCTGTCTGGTTCCAACGAGGATGACCTGCCTATAGAAAAGCGATTAGCCTTCGTCTCAATAAGTTCACCGTCGCGAATCATCAGAAGTGGATTGTATGCGCCGGCAAAGTCAATTTCTCTGTTTTTACGGTCGTAGCAAACCAATGCGATATCCATTCCATCGTATATTGTCCCGTCTTCATCCTTGCCGCGAAGGTTAAAGATTACCTCTTCATTGAGATGGTTGAGTATTTCTGCAGGTTCGAAAATGCCTTTTTCACGTACAACCTTGTTCAGCGAATTATGGCCGATGATTGACATAAGTGCACCCGGAACACCATGGCCGGTGCAGTCTACCGCCGCCATATAATCCCTGTCACCCAAAATGTCCATCCAGTAGAAATCGCCGCTCACAATATCCTTGGGTTTGAAGAGGATAAAGGTATCATCAAACGGTATCTTTGGCGGAAGTATGGCGAATTGGATCCGTTTTGCATACCTGATACTGTCTGTGATATCCTTGTTTTTTTGAGCAAGTTCCTCTTTCTGGGCGACGACCTCTGCCGTCCTGATCATGACTTTATCCTCCAGTATACGTTTTTCCCGTATGAGGTTTCTTTCTCTGATCTTGACGTACATGACAATTCCTGTAATGCCTGCGAAAATGCATATCAGGATAAACCAGCTTGTCTTATAGAAGGGGGGCCTGATCTGGAACCTGTATGTTACTGGTTCTGCATTCCAGTAACCCTCACTGTTTCTTGCTTTAAGTCTAAATACATATTTTCCCGGTGCAAGAGAGGGGTATGTCACTGTTGTTTGCTCAGTTACCGGACGCCAGTCGTTGTCTGCTCCGTCCAGCATGATCTGATATCTTACGGCATCGGGGTTTGTCAGGCAGATGCTGACATAATCGAGGATAATGTCATTTTCGGTATAATTCAGACTATATCCCGGCTTCATAGCGCGGTCTTCAAGATTAACCCTGAAATTGATGATGTGCGTCAGTGGTTCTGTATTCCTTCCGGCGGGAAGGTAAGGATTGAACCGTGTAATACCAGATACGGTGCCAAACCACAGGTAACCTTCCCTATCCCTGCACACAGAATTCGGTTTGGTTTCGATACCGACAAAACCGTTCTTTTTTGTGTAGGAATAAATTTTATCTCTTTGCTGATGATAGATATTCAGCCCTTTGTTCGTCCCAATGCAGATGTTCCCTTCGCGGTCGGTCTCCACCAGGTTGATCAGGTTGGCAAGCAGGCCATCGCTCTCCTTAAATTCCCGTACGATCTTTTCGGAGACTGGGTCAACCACAACAACACCCCGGGCTTCAGTGCCTACCCAGAGTCTGCCCTCCTGATCCGACACCATGCATGTTGGTGTGAACTCCTCGGAAAGCTTCAGAACCCGGAATGAATCGGCTTCCATGAAACTTAGACCTGAGCTCCTCGATCCAACCCATATCTTCCCTGTAGGAGCAGCATAGATGGCCGTGATCTCATTTCCGGCAAGACCGGAAGTCTGGGTGTAATATGCTGATGTGCGTGTATCGTAATCGTAGCTTACGAGGCCGTCGAGAGTGCCGGTCCATATTTTGTCCGTTTCATCCGTTTCGAGTGCCGTTACCTTAAGTGAAGACAGGAAGTACGTATTCAGGCCGGGTTCATAGCTGAACTGTCCGTTATTGCTGTCAAAAGTAAATACACCCTGGTTATCGGTTGCAATCCATATTCTGCCCTTCGTATCCTGCTTCAATATCTGGATCCGGTTCCCTTTAAGTTTATAGAAATTCGAAAACGCGGCTTTCCCATTTTTAGAAGGATCATATATACTTATTCCGTCGTTGGTACCAAACCACAACCTGCCATCATTGGCTTCCATCACCGACCATACCTGTGGATTGGCCAGCCCGTCCTCGACGAATAGGGACATAAACTGTTCACCCTTGAAGATTGATATGCCATGTTCGTTGGTACCGATCAGAATATTCCCTTCATGGTCTTCGAGCATGCATCGGATCATCTGGTCGGGCAGTCCGTTTGCCTTCTCGAAGGTATTTATTACAGTCCCTGCAATCCTGGTAATACCGCCTCCGTAAGTGCCGATCCAGATGTTGCCGTATCCGTCTTCCGTTACAGAGGTAATCCAGTTGGATCCAAGTCCGTCACGGATGTCGAATACCCTGAACTTTCCCTTTGCCTCCTCATATTTATAGAGTCCGCCATTGTAGGTTCCAAACCACAGGTTTTTACGTGAATCTTCAAACATTACTGTAATCTGGAAAAATCTTGGCATGCCCTCGATAAAAAAGGCTGAAAAATCATCGGTAGCCGGATTATACGATCTTATGTAAGCATCGGTGATAAAGTACATTGTACTGTCTTTGCCGATGTATGATCCAAAAATCCTGTCACTCAGTGTATTACCAAAATACTGCTCTTTTTCCGAATCTTCGATTGTTTCGTCAACTCTGGTGATTTTAACTGCCCCGGAGAGTTCACTGGTGATCCACAGGTTCCCTTGAACATCTGTTGCAATGGAGGTAATATCACTGTTAAATGTACCTCCGGATTTTGAAAAGACTTTAAAATGATGGCCCTCATAAAGTGTAATTCCGCCACCGGCATGACCGAGCCAAAGACGATTCTGATCGTCAAGACACAATACCTTGACCCCGTTCTCTGCAAGCCCATCTTCCATGGTAAAATTGGTAAATGCCTTCCCGTCAAAGCGGCTGACTCCGGCTCTGGTGCCGAGCCACAAGTAATCATTTCTATCCTGCAGGATGGTAAATACCGTGGATTGTGCAAGACCATCCGCTACGCCATACGTATCGAAAAAATAATTCTGAGCTGTAAGTGTTCCTGACCATGCAAGGAATACCGGTAACAGGATCCGGAGGGGGTGTTTTAATCTTCTGATTACCCTTTGAAGGGGGCAGCGAAAACGCATGATGTTTTATTTTGCAATGAAGAAAAATGTACCGTTTTCGTCCTCTAGTCCGGCTATTTTTCCAAACTGCGGTTTCTGCTGCTGACTTTTTTCAACGGCATCGGTTACCTTTTGTACCACACTTTCGATCGGGATACATGCGTCGGGGTTATTTGCCAGCACATTGGCAAACGTTCGGGTAAACTGACTGTTGTCCAGGGCTAGCTCGTATCCGGCCGATGAAAACACCTGCGAAGATTTCAGTCTTACCGACGCCCAGTCGTTACAACTCCTGTCGGGCAATCCTGACCGCATCGCCTGATAAAAGCTCGGACCCGATTCGCAGGCATCGGTGATGATGAGCGTATGATTGACCGAGGAAGGATACGACTGCATGGATGCTTTAAGTGCGTTGATATTGAAATAGGTGAACTCATCGTCCCTTTTGGCATCGACAGGCACCCAGTATCCGGTCTGGTTTACGAACTTGCCGTGACCGGCATACCAAATTAGGAGTGAACTTACACGGTTACTCCGCAGGAGGTCTCTCAGTTCAATGGCAAAAAACTTTTCCATCTCCTGCTTTGTCATATTTTGTTTCTGTATGAAATTATGGACGGAATATTTTGCCAGCGCTGTTTTCATCATTGTTATATCTTTTGTCGGACCTTCGAGGCTGGCAAAACTTTGGTAGTTTGAGTTCTCTATAAACACAACCCAGGTCTTTCCCATCGGGTTTTCCGCTCCAAGTGCAGCCGCTTCCCGGTTTAGCCTGTACGTGATCTCTGAAACGTTTCCAAAATCATCCTCGGCTTTTACCGTAAATTTATCCCGGTTCTGAATATTGATCATGGCCTGGAAATTCGGATTCCTTTCATCGGGAACATAGCTGGCAATAACGTCATTGATAAAAATGGACTTTATCCGGCTTTCATCATTGATAGAGCCTTCAACATAGATGGAGGGATCATCCGAATCGAGATAGATCACGTTGTTATCCGAAGCATAGGGAGCAATAATATGGATTTTAGGCGGATCGACCTCCGTTCTGACAATCTGATAACTGATGTCGGTGGTATTGTTATAAATGTCGGTGACATCGACTTTCAGTTCAGTACTTTCAGCCAGGTTTACACTTGTCATGAATTCAAATACATCTTTCTTCCTGGTGAAAGGAATCTGCATGCCATTGATCCTGACCTCCTTGATTGCGCTTTCATCCCTGGCATTTCCAACAATGGGGATAACATCCTGTCCTTTGGGAACATTCAGCCTATGTTCATCTTTCTCAGCCGGATTCAGTAATACTACATTCGGTTTATCCGTTTCTCTTTTAAGTTCAAAAAGTCTTTTCTCAGCCTCCGATAAAAGTTGCAGGGCTTCATCATCATCCTCGGCCACCTCAGCAAGCTTTTTGTAGTCTTTGATGGCATCGTCAAATTTCATGATCTGCTCATTGGAATATCCACGGTTGAAATATGCCTCGGCGTTGTCAGGCTGAAGAGAGATGACCTTGCTGAAGTCGGTAATAGCATTCATATGCTGAGCATATCCCTGGTAGTATTTACCGCGTAGAAAATACATATCTGCGTTGTTGGGCTGCATCAACAAAATGGTGGAAACGTCGTTGATTGCTTCCGCATATTTGAGTTGGTCGGCGTAAACAGCACTCCGTACTTTATAAGCTTTCACATAGTTTTTGTTGATCGCGAGGGCATTGTTAATGGTTTCCAGAGCCCTGTCAAGTTTTTTCTCCCGCCGTAGCAGATCGGCTAGAGACACATAGGCTTCAAGAAAGCTACGGTTTTTCTTCAGCGCATTATCGTAAGCTTTTTCAGCTTCTGCGTTTACCCCTAATAGTTCATTGATTTGGCCGTGATTATAGTAATTGACATCTGATTCCTTAAACCTTAGGGCATCCTTTGACTGTTCCAGCGCCTCATTATAACGCTTCAGATCGATGAGCGTCAACACACGGAGTTGCATGGCTTCAACATAGAAACGCTTCAATTCCAGCGCTCTGTCAAGTTTAACCAGTGCAAGGGAGTACTCCTTCAACTCAAAATTCATTTGAGCGCCTTTATAAAAGTACAACTCATTTTTCGGATCAAAAATGGCCAGCTTTTCATAATCTTCGACGGCACTATCATATTTTTTCAGGGCTTCAAAGGCTTCCGCCCTGGATAAATATGCTTTTTCAAAGTCAGGATCCGATTCGATGGCTTTGGTAAACTGATCTATAGCATCGTTGTACTTATTATTTTCAAGGAATTCAGTTCCTACCTTGAAAAATTTTTTAGAGTTCTGAGCCTCTACATTCGTAAAGAAAGTCAGGAAAAACAGACTTAGCGCAAGCAAAGTATATGTTTTCATTATAAATGGTTTTTTCTTTTTTATGAACATAGTAAACCCAAATAAACAATAAAGCAATGGGCTTAAAAAGCCGGTTGATTCAAATATATACGTGTTTTTCAGACTCTTCGTTCAGGTTTAGGACAGGTTTCTTTAGAAAAAAATCCTGCCTCTCCGGACAAATATATATAATTAGTTATATAATCCTCATACAAATAGTTTATAAATCAGCCCTTTGGTAAAATTTTAACGCATTGTTCCGGAACCGGATTGATTCAAAAGGTTCGAGGCGAATTACAGGGGCTTTGACACCAGCATGAAACGGCATATTTCCCGAAAAAACCCGGGCCTCATCCCATAAGTTCTCTCCGAGGAAGCTATTTATCAAAAGTGCCCCGCCTTCAACGATAACCGAAGAAACCTCTTTTTCTCCTGTGATCCTGAGGATATTCGCCAGGCTGAAATCGTTGTCCGGATCGATATACTCGGTATTTACCGTATTTTTGGTACCAGATACGGAGAAAATGATCGTTGGCTGGCTGTCATCCTTTACGTTAAACTGCTGACCGATCCGGTCATTCCGGTCGACAATGATCCTCAATGGATTCTTCCCTGTCCAGTCCCGGACATTCAGCCTTGGGTTGTCGGTAAGCACCGTATTGACTCCCACCATAATACCGGCCTCCTCAGATCTCCACTTATGCACCATCATCCTGGCAGAGTGATTGGTGATCCAGTTAGGCTTTTGCTCATCGCCTTCCGCCCTGTTCTTGTCGAGAAAACCATCACTGCTCTCCGCCCACTTCAGAATAACATAAGGCTCACCCCTCGTAATGTACTTAAAAAACCGCCGGTTCACCCAGAATGTCTCTTCGGGTAAAATGCCGGATACGACCTCTATGCCGGCTTCTTCAAGGATATGTACGCCCCGTCCTGAAACCCGCGGATTCGGATCCATGCTTCCAATCACAACCCTGGGGATGCCGGTCTGCCTGATAAGCAGGGAACACGGCGGTGTCTTTCCGAAATGTGAACAGGGTTCAAGATTGACGTAGAGAGTGGAATCTTTAAACAGACTTTTATCTATCACCGAGTTTATGGCATTGACTTCGGCGTGCGGGCCCCCAAATTCATGATGGTAGCCTTCACCGATAATCCTGTTGTGAGAAACAATGACACTTCCCACAAGTGGGTTGGACGCCGTCATGCCAAGACCTTTTCTTGCTAGTTCAAGACACCGGCGCATATATTTCTCGTGAATACCTGCTGGATCCATCCTATTTATTAATTTTGAACAAAAGTAAAGTTTTTGACCATAAAAGAAGCATACCGGCAAGTGAATTCAAGCTTGCTCCCAAAATTCGGAAGAAGGGAATCAGCGAGCATCAGTACTCTGATATTCAGAGATCTGGGATACGATCGGACGATGATAGTCAGCCAGGGAGAGCTGGTAATGCCTGCCGTTCAATCCGGCCGGCTGGATCATATCATTAAAGAGCTTTACCGCGACAGACCTCTGCAGTATATCCTTGGGTACACATGGTTTTATGATCTGAAATTTCAGGTGAACGAGGCAGTTCTGATCCCAAGACCTGAAACCGAGGAACTTGTTGACAATATTATCAGATCAGGAAATTCCTGTAAAGAAGTTATTCTTGATATCGGTACCGGTAGTGGATGTATTGCAATCAGCCTTGCCAAAGCATTTCCGGAAGCCAGGGTGATGGCAACCGATATTTCACAGGATGCACTTGATATTGCTTTAAAGAATGCTTCCATGAACGAGGTGTCCGTTCAATTTTTCCTTGAAGACATCAGGCATCCCTCGAAAGAACTATTTGATTCCCACCCTGGTCTTATTGTCAGCAATCCCCCTTATGTCAGGAATTCTGAAAAACGTGGGATGGATAATAATGTCCTCAAGTATGAACCTGGCCTGGCTCTCTTTGTTGACGATGATGAGCCTTTGATCTATTACAGCGCGATCAGGGATTTCAGCCAGGCACAGCTAAAAACCGGTGGAATTGTTTGGCTGGAAATAAATGAAAATCTGGGAAAAGAAACTGCGGTACTATTTTCCCCTCCCGCTTTCAACCAAACCAGCCTGATTAAGGATATGTTTAAAAAGGACCGCTTCATTAAAGCCATCAAAGCATGAAAAATCGGGAACATAACGACAAGAAGGATGCCCTGGTGAAAATGCAGCATCTTTGCTCAACGAGGGAAAAATGCAGCCATGATGTCCGTGAAAAATTGAAGGATATGGGTCTGTCTGGTGAAGATACGGAATGGGTGACAGCAAAACTTAAGGAGGATCGTTTTATTGATGATGAAAGGTACACCGGATTTTTTGTAAATGATAAATTCAGACTGAATCACTGGGGAAAGGTAAAGATTCGGAATTCACTGCAGTATAAGCGAATCGACCCGCTCATTGTCACAGAAGCTCTTGCCGCAATCGGTGAGGATGAATACCTCGAGGTCCTGAAAGATGAGCTGATCAAGAAAAACCGTACTATAAAAGATGTGGATGTATACAAACGAAAAGCCCGGCTATTCCATTTTGCTGCCGGGCGCGGCTTTGAGCAGGGCCTTGTGTATGATCTGCTTTCGGAGATCCTCAAAGTAGGAGACGGTGACCTCTGACGAAACAGCGACACAGTCTGTTTTGAACTTCATCTGCAGAAATCCGTTACTCTCTTTATGAAGCGGAACCGCATACATCCAATGAATTTTATTACTTTTGTTTCCCAAACCAAAAACGTAACGATATGATCACTTCCGACCATGTAAAAGAACTTGTTAAGCGCCAGGATGCGCTGAGGAGGCATCTTTGACATCGATAACAAGTTAAATAAGATAAAAGAGGAGGAAGTTATCACCCGGCAGCCCAATTTTTGGGACGACCCAAAGGAAGCCGAAAAAAAACTGAAATATATCTCTCAGCTGAAAAGCTGGACAGGATCCTACCAAAAGGTAAAAACAGACCTTGAAGATCTGCAGGTCCTCATGGACTTTTTCGATGATGATGTATCGTTGGAAGAGGAGGTGAGCAATCAATACCAGAAGGCTGTCCGGAGCATCGAAAATCTCGAATTCAGGAATATGCTCAGTAAGGAGGAGGACCCTCTCGGCGCCATCCTTAAAATCAATGCAGGCGCTGGCGGAACAGAGTCGCAGGACTGGGCCGAGATGCTCATGCGTATGTACATCAGGTACGGTGAGCGAAACGATTACAAGGTCAAAGAGATCAGCCTTCAGTCAGGTGAAGAAGCCGGGATAAAGTCTGTAACACTTGAATTCACAGGCGATTATGCTTACGGCTACCTGAAATCAGAATCAGGCGTACACAGGCTGGTCAGGATTTCTCCCTTCGATTCAAACGCACGACGTCATACCTCATTTGCATCCGTATTCGTCTCGCCTGTGGTGGATGATGACATTGAGATCATCATCAATCCCTCCGATCTGGAATGGGATACTTTCCGTTCAGGTGGTGCCGGCGGACAGAATGTGAACAAGGTGGAAACCGGGGTAAGGGTGAAACACCTTCCTACCGGGATCACGGTCGACAATACAGAGACACGCTCTCAGCTCAAGAACCGTGAAAACGCCATGCGGATCCTGAAATCACACCTCTACGAGCTCGAATTGCGCAAGAAAATGGAAAAACAGGCTGTGATCGAAAGCAAAAAGAAAAAAATCGAATGGGGTTCCCAGATCAGAAATTATGTATTGCATCCTTATAAGCTGGTCAAAGACCTGCGTACCAATCTCGAAACCGGCAACGTTCAGGACGTTCTGGATGGGAATATCAATCCCTTTATTAAGGCGTATTTGATGGAGTACAGCGATTGAGGAAGTGATTGAGGAAGTGATGAGGTGATGGAGTGATGAAGTTAGGGAGTTAGGGAGTTAGGGAGTTAGGGAGAATGGGAGCCTGTGAAAAATTTTGTGGTTAAATAAGTCTTGCTTCCGCAGGTAGCATGGAGCGATAGCAAATGAAAGGCCGGTGTAAAACGGCGCTTCGTAGAGTGCGCGACGTGGAGTAGTGGTTGGAGTTTGTAAATGAGACAGGCTGTATCGAAGGTCATATAAAATCTCAAAAGGGAGCTATAGTTAGATTGATGACCGTTGAAATCCCATCAGTAGCGTCGCTATACAGTAGCTATCCATTAAAAAGCCCTTACCTACGATGAACATCGCTACAAGTCATTACATATCAATTGGATATCATTCATCCAGCATAGGGTTCGAATAGGAGATTTTTTGGTCGAACTGAAAATCATACAAGGTCAGTATCCTCAGGTTATAAAATGCTACCCAGTACTCCCGAAGGGAATCGATATAATCACGTTTCGCCGATTCACGTTCGGAGAGTGAAATATTCAGGTCGGTAATACTGATCTCGCCATTCTGGAATTTCTTAAGGGCGATCTGGTAACCGTTTTCCGCCACCTTATCCGCTTCCCGTGCCGTGACCATCTGGTCTTTTAAAAGACTGAATTGTTCAACCTGAACGACGACTTGACGCTCGAAATCCCTTTCGTCTTTCTGAACATCGAACATTACAAGATCGCGTTGTGATTCGGCCAGCTTAATCTCAGAGGCCGATCTGCCCCAGTCAAGAATCGGGACACTGACGGTTAGCTTCAGTACACGCTCTTTTTCCGGATTCTGATATACATTGTAAAAGGTCCCGGCACTATTCGACACACCATACCTCCCATTGAGTGTAGCCTGTAAACCGCTGTTTCTCCTTGCCTGTGTCAGTTGACGATCTGCATCAATTTTACGACGTTCATATTGGGGGGTTTCCTTCCGGTTTGCCTTAGCTTCAGAAAGAGCCTTCACCGGGTCAATGTCAAAAAATACCATTTCAAGCGGCATCAAAAGGCTGATCTTCTCATCCTGATCCAGGCCGGTATAAGATTTCAGTTCAAAATCTGCATTTCGCAGGTCCATACTTGCCTTATTGAGTGACTTCTGTGCATTGAGCACAGACAGTCTGATCCTGGAAAAATCGTTATCCGAAATCTTCCCGAGCTTTTTCTTCTCTTCGGCAATCTTCAAATTTACCTTGCTGTTTTTCAGGTTACTCTCCGCGAGGTTGAAGTTGGTCTGTATCTTCAGGTAGTTGAAAAACCTCCGCGTTGCATTAAGGGAGATCTCTTCAACGGACTCAACATAATCTTTGTTGGCCTCCTCATAAATGAGGGGCTCGGTTTTTTTGGACCATTTCATCCAGTTATAGGAGAAGATGGGTTGGGTGAAACCTAATAGGAAGGGGCTACCCGACCAGTCTACCGTGTTCAGATTGAAATCCTGTACCCGGAAAACGGATGATGCAGCATACACATACGTCCCAAGCTGGGGAATAGACTGGTTGAGTGAAACCCTGGCAGAAGTCTGAGCATTGGAAATCTGGTGGAAATCAATACTTCCGTCAGGCTGGGTCACCGCTTCCGTCGAATTATTGTAATCGGGCAGGTCACCATTTAGTGTAAGGCTGGGTCTGAAACGGCTTTGAAAATTTTTCCATCTCCAAAAATAGTTTACATTTCTGTTCTGGGCGTATTTAATGTCTGAGGACTGCGTTATAGCCATATCCACAACCTGTTGTAACGTCAGCGTCCTGACAGGAACTATTTTTTCATCCTGCCCGGAAGCATGATATTCACACACATACAATAACAGTAGTGTTATGATGAAAATACCAAAGCCCTTCATTTTGTTTTTGTTTTTCAATATTCCCGTACTTCTCCGGATATTAAAACATGGTCATTCACCTTAGATAATGATGAATGCTGTGAGATTACCGTTCGATTTCCACTTCTTTAAGATGCCGGATTGCCGACACGTCTGAAGTTATAAGTTTGTCGCCCTCCTGAACTCCCGATTCGATTTCGATATAATCCATGCCCTTCAGTCTGGTGTGTACTTCCCGCCTTATGGCTTTATCACCTCTTATCACAAACATATCCTGTACCTGATTTTCATTGAAGGCAGGGCCTTTTCTGATTCTCAGCACACTGTCAGCTTCCTGTTTTATTACCAGCAGATCAACCTTCATATTGGGCAGCAGCTTCGGATGGCTGTTCTGTTTCAGAAATACATCGAAATTGATTTTATTATTTTCAACCACAGGTCTGACAATACCAATCTGTCCCGGAAGCTTCTCACCGTCAACAATGGCAAAAACCTGACGACCGGTCTTAACGATTTCGGCATAATTGTCGTCGATGGAGCCGCTGATTTTAAAAGAAGAAAGGTCAGACAACCTGACAATAATTTTCCCCGGATCCACCTTCTCTCCCTCCTTTCCATAAATATTAAGAATAATTCCTGAAGACGGTGCGCGTACCATCATCTTCTGAAGCACTTCCTTTATATCCTCCAGCTCCTTCTCCTGGATCTCGATCTCAAGTTGAAGGCCCTGTTCATCAGCCTCGAGTTGTTTGAGCCGGATAGAATTTTTCTGCTGGATCATCTCAAGTTCCTTCTGTGCAAACACCAATTCCTGCTTTGTCTGATCAAATTTAGCCGGGGAAATACCACCTACCTCGAGCAGTTGCTCCTGATCTGCCAGTTCCGTATTGATTGAGGCGATTTTCAGTTTTTTCATTTCCACATTATAATCAAGGTCAAGACGCGTACTCCGGGCATTTAGCCTGTTTTTGTGGAGCGTATTACGTTTTACCTCGAGCTGGTCTTCAATTTTCTCTATCTGATCTTTCACCGGCTGCTGGTCGATGGTAAGAATGACCTCTCCCTTTTTTACATGGCTTCCCGGGCTGTTCAGAATTCGTTCGATCACGCTGGATGTCGGGCTGTGCATTAGCACTTCATTTTCCGATTCCACCACACCTTCAGCAGGAACTGTCTTTATAACCTGGCCACGGTCAACCAGAGCAGTCTCAAAACCTCCGCTGATAAGTTTCGCAGGCAGGATAAACCTGAGCAGGTATACTACAGCAAAGACAAGAACAGCTCCGCCCACCAGGGCAATGAATACAATAATGCTTTTTTTCATGAAAGGTTAATTTGTTTCGTTGAGCTGGTAATTGGTAAATTTCCGTCTGTCCTGAGCGGGACCGGACAAACTCGTTTATGTAACGGAAAAACGTGTTTTCTGTTACTTAAAAAGTATTATTCGGCAATTTTTTTTCCCCGTTGCCCGATCCCATTGATAGAAAGAGCATCAGGACATAAAGGACATCGGAAAAATCCCCCGCAACAACTGACAAAGTTAATATATCTTGAGGAAAATAGGTTTTTTTGGTAATTTTGATGACGTAAAAAAATGATTCCGAAGTTATGAGCCTCAAAATATATCACAACCCCCGATGTCGTAAAAGCAGGGCAGGTCTCCAATACCTCAGTGAACGGACGAATGATTTTGAACTGATCGATTATATGAAGAAAGGTATCAGCACCGGGGAACTGAAGGAAATACTGCTAAAATTGAACGTCAGGCCGGAAGAACTATTAAGGAAGCAGGAAGATCTATACAAGAAAGATTTAAAAGGAAAACTATTCACCGATGAAGAATGGATCAATATACTGGCAGAAAATCCGAAACTTATCAGAAGACCGGTCGTAGTAGGTAAACATAAGGCGGCTATCGGGGACCCCCCGGAAGCGCTTGATCATTTACTTACCTAAAGATGACAATTATGAAAACTCCCTTGAGACAAAAAACCCTTACCTGGTTATTCTTCGTACTGCTCATCGCCGTTTCATGTAAAAAAGAAGATGGCGGATTTCACCAGATTTCGGCGCTGGAAACACAAATCCATAACCGGATTAATGATTACAGGGAATCACTGGGTTTGAATAAACTTGTTCTTCAGCCAATCATGTTTGAGGAAGCCAAGATCCACAGCGACAGAATGGCTAACGGAAGCATTCCTGTGGGCGGTAACGGTATTGACGAACTTTTTACGGATATCAAAGATAAGATCGGTGGTACAACGGAAGGCTGGGTAGTACTCATGAGTCCCTATGCCAATGCGGATTCAATTGTAAGCTATATGATCGCTGACACTGTGACAGCAGATATCATAAAAAAAGCCTATACCCAATCTGGTGTCGGCGTTTCCTACGATGATGCAGGTACTGCATATGTGGCACATTTGTTTCTGAACATCCCGGATAAAAAATGAAAATCATGCAAGTACGGATTGAAAAAGACACAATGGGACCGGTTGAAGTTCCGGCCGAAAAATACTGGGGCGCACAAACACAGCGTTCGAAAGACAATTTTAAAATCGGAGACGGGCATATGCCGCTTGAGATCATCAGGGCATTTGCCTTTCTTAAAAAAGCCGCTGCCATGGCGAACAGGGAACTTGGCGTTCTGGATGAAGAAAAAGCCCGCCTTATCGCCAGGGTTTGTGATGAGATCAACGAAGGGAAGCTCGACGATGAATTTCCACTGGTCGTCTGGCAAACCGGCTCCGGCACCCAGTCGAACATGAATGTCAATGAAGTGATTGCCAACAGAGCGCATGTACTTGCAGGAAACATATTGGGTGAGGGCAAAAATCTGATCCACCCGAACGATGACGTCAACAAATCCCAATCTTCCAACGACACCTTCCCCACAGCTATGCATATCGCAGCGTATACCATGCTGACAGGGGTAACCATTCCGGGGATTGAAAAACTCAGAGACAGTCTGAGAAAGAAATCTGATATGTATAAAGACATTGTAAAAATCGGACGAACACACTGGATGGATGCCACACCTTTGACCCTCGGTCAGGAGTTTTCAGGATATGCTTCCCAGCTCGACCATGGCCTGAAAGCCCTCAGAAATACCCTTGACCATCTGGGAGAGATTGCACTTGGAGGAACTGCAGTGGGAACCGGGATCAATACTCCTAAGGGATATGATGTGCTGGTTGCCCAAAAAATTGCTCAATTGACAGGCCTGCCTTTCAGAACGGCTGAAAATAAATTTGAATCGCTCGCCGCACATGACGCCATTGTCGAATCTTCAGGTGCCCTGAAAACTATTGCTGTGAGTATCATGAAAATCGCCAACGATATCAGGGTCCTGTCATCCGGTCCGCGCAGCGGCATCGGTGAGATCATCATTCCCGCCAATGAACCGGGTTCATCCATCATGCCGGGGAAAGTAAACCCCACACAAACCGAAGCCATAACTATGGTTTGCGCCCAGGTGATGGGTAACGATGTTGCAATTAATATAGGCGGCAGCAACGGCCATTTCGAACTGAATGTATTCAAACCCATGATGATCCGCAACTTCCTTGAATCAGCCAGGCTTCTTGGGGACGCCTGTGTTTCTTTCGAGGAACACTGCGTTTCCGGTATTGAACCCAATACCAGCAACCTAAAGAAAAACCTCGACAATTCACTGATGCTGGTCACCGCGTTGAATACGCATATTGGCTACGAAAAGGCAGCGGAGATCGCCAAAAAAGCATATAAAGACAACACAACCCTAAAGGAAGCCGCGCTTAAACTCGGCTATCTCACTGAAAAAGAATTTGATGAATGGGTTGACCCGAAGAAAATGACCGGTTCACTATAAACTTTTCAGTACTTAAAACTTCAGGCGTTCATGAATTTCCGTGAGCAGCTTCTTACAGAATTGTCCCGGAAAAATGTGGATTATATCATCCATAGCATGGGGGACAATGAAGATTATTTTGCCGAGATCATCCGTCTGATCCTCACTGACACTGACCCCATACCTCAACGGGCCTCATGGGTAGCCGACGGGGTCTGCCTGAAATACCCTGCTCTTATCGAAAAACATCTTCCCGCCCTCATCGAGGCCCTTCCGTCTTTTACACATTCAGGGACCAGACGGAATATCCTGAAGATCATCTCCCGCACAAACATACCCGAAGATTACCAGGGAGTCCTGATCGATATGTGCTTCAACTTGCTGGCCGACACGGATGAACCTGTTGCCGTTCGTGTTCATGCCATGCAGATCATCGCCAATCACCTGCCCGAGTACCCCGAACTAGCCAATGAGCTGAGAGAAGTGATTGAAGACCAGGCAGACAAAAGTTCTCCCGGGCTTAGGGCGCGGGGAAGGAAGATTCTGGGGAAGAGAGGTGGGCTTTAACCGAGTATGTTTATAAATGTGCCGCAAAGTTTCAGGTTGTTGCCATGTCCTTTCGATCAAACACCCTCTTCAATTGTTGCAATTGGAAGGCTGACTGGTCCTAGAATACAGCGATTTCTTTCAAACAACCACCGAGCGGTTGCCCAACAATAGCCATGAGTTTGGTTGGTTCAAGGGCCAGGAGGCGCCTTAACCATGGATTGTCAATCAATTAGATTGCGGTGTATATCACAAATACTCAAAAATCACCAAACTGCGTCCGCCGTAGCTTGCGCCACCGCTAAGGTGGCACGCGGTCAGCGAAGGATGATCATGAAGTGATATAGTTTATTTTAGTTTTGAATAAACCTGAGCAGGATCCCGGAATCTGAACTGTGATGATCCTGTTAAACGGAAAATCAACCCTGACAGTCAACATATGTGCCTTTGTCCTGTTTTCAATATATAAACCTTTAAATGAAATTAATTAAAATCATAAACAAGCAGCCATGAACATCAAATCCTTCCTTATTATGATCATTCTGTCATATTTATTTACGGGGGTTTCCTATGCCCAGAGCGTAAACAGATATCTTCAGAGGAAAGCCAACCAGAGTGGCCAGCGTGCAACGAACAGGGCCGACCAGAATGTGAACAACAAAGTCAACAGCGAAGTGGACAAAGCGGTCGACAACGCCTTCAATAAGCTTTGGGGAAATGATAAAGACAAAAAGGATAACAATGCCGGTACTGATTCCACATCCTCCGACTCTGAAGGTAGTACAGCTGTGCCTGATAATGCTGCCAACAAAGCCATGATGAAATCCATGGGCATCTCGACCGATGTAAAGGTTGATGACAACTATAAATATAGCGGTAATATTAAAATGACGGTTCAGTCGTGGGATGATAAGGGTAAATCTGAGGGAGAAATAAAATATACAACATACATAAACCAGGATAACACAGGCTTTGCCATGGAATTCAACCAGCCTGAAAAGGGCAGAACCTTTATGATCTTCGATTATAAAAATGGTAAAATGATTATGATGGCCCCGGAAGGCAATGACAAAACGGGCATTGTTATGGAGTGGCAGGGCTTGGCCGACAGTCTTAAACAATTCGATTATACTGAACCTCAAGCCGATGACCAGATCGAGGATTTTTCAAAATTCAACCAAAACCTGAAAAGGACCGGGAACACCAAGAGGATAGCAGGTTATAAATGCGATGAATACATCTACGATGATGAAACATCAAATGGTGTGCTGTGGATGACTGATGAACTTCCCCCTGAACTTTGGGCAAACATGTTCAGTTCCAATGCCTACTCAGCATCTTCTATGGGATTCTACGGTGGCTTTGTTATGGAGATGGATGCCAAACAAAAAGATTCACAGGAACGTACAACCATGCTTGTAAATGAAGTCAACAGGGATCAGTCCAAATCCATAAGTACACAGGGTTACCAGTTTATGAGTATCGGCTCGAAACAAATGATGCAGCCGTCAACAAAATCCGGATCAGAATAAACCGAGAGCCCTTTCATGTATCGATACGATTTACAATTGATAGATGGATTCGTCTGTATGCAATCGTTGCAACCATGATTTTAATAATTAAACCCCTCCGGGGTTTGGGAGATTGCGGGCGTACCTACCACGGGCGTTACCGTGGCTACTATAATGGAACCCCTTCGGGGTATGAAGAACCAGCAGATTGACAATCACGTGCATAACAATGACTAAGATTTCGGAACCTCTCTTGGGTCCGTGGAACCTGCAGTCTGCATACCACGGGTATACCAACCGTGGCTATCAAAATTAAACCCATACGGGGTGAGCAGGATGGAGGGCGTACCTACCATGGGCGTTACCGTGGCTACTATAATGGAACCCATTCGGGGTATGAGGAACCAGCGGCTTGACAATCATGTGCATAACAATGACTAAGATTTCGGAACCTCTCTTGGGTCCGTGGAACCTGCAGTCTGCATACCACGGGTATACCAACCGTGGCTATCAAAATTAAACCCATATGGGGTGAGCAGGATGGAGGGCGTACCTACCACGGGCGTTACCGTGGCTACTATAATGGAACCCATTCGGGGTATGAAGAACCAGCAGATTGACAATCACGTGCATAACAATGACTAAGATTTCGGAACCTCTCCTGGGTTTGTGGAACCTGCAGTCTGCATACCACGGGAATACCAACCGTGGCTATTAAAATTAAACCCATACGGGGTGAGCAAGATGGAGGGCGTACCTACCACGGGCGTTACCGTGGCTACTATAATGGAACCCCTTCAGGGTGTGATGAACCGGCAGATTGACAATCATGTGCATAACAATGACTAAGATTTCGGAACCTCTCCTGGGTTTGTGGAACCTGCAGTCTGCATACCACGGGTATACCAACCGTGGCTATCAAAATTAAACCCATACGGGGTGAGCAGGATGGAGGGCGTACCTACCACGGGCGTTACCGTGGCTACTATAATGGAACCCCTTCAGGGTGTGATGAACCGGCAGATTGACAATCATGTGCATAACAATGACTAAGATTTCGGAACCTCTCCTGGGTTTGTGGAACCTGCAGTCTGCATACCACGGGTATACCAACCGTGGCTATCAAAATTAAACCCATACGGGGTGAGCAGGATGGAGGGCGTACCTACCACGGGCGTTACCGTGGCTACTATAATGGAACCCCTTCGGGGTATGAAGAACCAGCAGATTGACAATCATGTGCATAACAATGACTAAGATTTCGGAACCTCTCTTGGGTCCGTGGAACCTGCATTCTGCATACCACGGGTATACCAACCGTGGCTATCAAAATTAAACCCATACGGGGTGAGCAGGATGGAGGGCGTACCTACCATGGGCGTACCCGTGGCTACTATAATGGAACCCATTCGGGGTATGGGGAACAGGCGGCTTGACAATCATGTGCATAACAATGACTAAGATTTCGGAACCTCTCCTGGGGTCCGTGGTGGGGAAGGTGACGTTATATTGTGTTCCCGGATGGCACGCAAATTTTCCAACCATGTAAACACTGATATTTGTTATGGTCTTACATGAACAGGAAATAAATCACAATCTATATATCAAAGCAACTCAGGATTAAATTAGTAATATTGAATCACATCTAACAATAATTCTCACGTTATCATATCATAACAGTTTTTACCGGAACCATTTCCTATCCGATCCGCATAGCCCGTCTTTCCTTCGAGATACCCTCCCTACGTCTTCCAACCCAACATCTCAAATGATAATAATCATTTCCTCCTTTTGGCAAAAATGACTTACTTTGCATCGCCATTTGAATGATATGACTATGGACAATTACGATCAACTCTTCGGGGAATTTGGTCCGGTGACTACCGAAGCATGGAAGGAAAAGATCCTGCAGGATCTGAAGGAATGTTCTTTCGAGAAGCTGATATGGACAAGCCCGGAAGGTTTTCAGGTACGGCCGTTTTACAGGGAAGAAGACCTGAAAGGTCTTGAATACCTGAAGGATGCGGCAATACATTCAGATGGCCATAACGCCTGGGAAATCAGGCAGGATGTGATGGTGAAAGATTTTGTTGAAGCGAACTGCACCGCCCTCGATGCCCTCAGGCACGGGGCGACGTCCCTGGGCTTCATCATACCGGATGAGAGTGTTATCGATGAAGAGGGAATGCAGGTTTTACTGAAAGACATTTACATCGATTGTATCAATATTAATTTTATCACCACACTGCAGTCGGAGAGTGTATTCAGATCACTAGCTGACTATTGTGAGGAAAAAGGCATTGATCCTGCCACGATCAACGGGTCTATCAATACCGACCCGCTCGGATATCTCACTACACACGGTGATTATCCCGGCGGTATAGAAAAAGCATTTGAACATCTGGCCGGCCTGATAAAGGAAGCCCGGGTTAAAATGCCCGGTATGCGGATTACCGGTGTTAACGGGAAGTATTTTGCCGAAGCCGGCGCCTACATTCCGGAAGAAATTGCCTTCAGTATGGCCGTCATATCCGAATATCTCGACAGGCTCAGCAGCCGTGCCATCAGCGTCGATGATATCTCACGATCCATGCAGCTTAATTTTTCAGCCGGACCGGCTTACTTCATGGAGATTGCAAAGCTTCGGGCTGTACGGCATCTTTTCGCAAAACTTGTAAAGTCATGGGGACCTGCAAATAACGCCTCCCTTAATTGTTACATCCATTCCGTAACCGCATCGTGGAACCAGACGGTATTTGATCCAAATGTCAATATGTTGCGTGCAACCACCGAATCGATGGCAGCTGTGATAGGAGGTACCGATTCTCTAACGGTATCACCTTTTGATCGTCCGTTCAGGCACTCAACTTTTTTTTCCGAACGAATTGCCAGGAACACACAGATCATCCTCAAAGAAGAAGCGTCGATGGATAAAGTTGCAGATCCTGCTGCCGGTTCTTATTTTATTGAAAATCTGACCGACTCGATCGTTACCGGAGTATGGGAACTTTTTCTCCAGGTTGAGGAGAAAGGCGGTTACCTCAAGGCACTCGAAGAAGGATTTATCCAGGAGAGGATACAACGCTCTGCGAGCCGAAGGGACCAGGACCTTGCCACACGGAAGGAAATTCTGTTGGGAACCAACCAGTATCCAAACAGCGGGGAGAGTGTTCCGGCTGCTTTGGACAGCAGTATTGCTTTTCCTGTAAGAATGGAAACAATCGGTAAGCTCATTCGACCTATTCATCCATACCGGGGTGCGCAGACTTTCGAACATCTTCGCATAAAAACCCTGCAGCAGCCCGAAAAACCAGTGGTATTTCTACTCACCTATGGTAACCGGAACTGGAGAAAGGCCAGGGCAACTTTTGCTGCTAATTTCTTTGCCTGTGCAAGCTTTGACATCCTTGATAATGCCGGATTCACAACGATCGGTGAAGGATTGGAGGCAGCCTTTGAGAAGAAAGCTTCCATCATTGTGCTGTGCAGCTCGGATGAAGAATATATGGAGAACGCTCCGGAGGTGCTGAAAAAGATCGGTAACAGAGCAATACTCGTGGTTGCCGGCTATCCGAAAGATACGGTCGAGGCCCTGAAGCGCAGTGGAGTTGAAAATTTCATTCATGTCAATTCAAATGTGATCGACGAATTGAGGAAGTATCAGAAATTGCTGGGGATTGAATAATCCTCTGAAATTTGAGGAACGAAACCATGAAACCAAATTATAAGCAGATCAATATAAAGAGCAGCCGTGAATTTTCTTCGGACCACCATCAGGAATCTGAGGGGGAAGCATGGCTGACCGCTGAACACATTCAGGTGAAACCGGTATTCAGTAAAAATGATCTTCAGAGCATTGAACATACGGGATATGCAGCAGGCCTGCCTCCATACCTCAGGGGGCCCTATTCGACCATGTATGTCTCACGGCCCTGGACGATCCGTCAGTATGCCGGATTTTCAACCGCAGAGGAGTCAAACGCTTTTTATCGCAGAAACCTCGCTGCGGGTCAGAAGGGACTATCGGTGGCATTCGACCTCGCCACGCACCGGGGATACGATTCCGACCATGAGCGGGTTGTGGGCGATGTTGGAAAAGCCGGTGTGGCTATCGATTCCATCCTCGATATGAATATCCTGTTCGACCAGATCCCACTCGATAAAATGTCGGTATCAATGACCATGAACGGCGCTGTTTTGCCTGTTATGGCCTTCTACATAGTAACGGCACTTGAGCAGGGAGCCAAACTTGAAGACCTCAGCGGGACGATTCAGAACGACATCCTCAAGGAATTCATGGTCAGGAATACCTATATCTATCCGCCTGAAATGTCCATGAAGATCATTGCCGATATTTTTGAGTACACATCGAAATACATGCCCAAGTTCAACAGCATCAGCATTTCGGGTTATCACATGCAGGAAGCAGGTGCTACTGCCGATCTTGAACTTGCATATACCCTGGCCGACGGCCTGGAATATCTGAGGACCGGCATCAATGCAGGTATCGACATCGATGCATTTGCCCCAAGACTTTCTTTCTTCTGGGCCATCGGCATGAATCATTTTATGGAGATCGCCAAGATGAGGGCAGCCCGACTCCTGTGGGCCAGGATCGTAAAGCAGTTCAATCCGAAAAATGATAAGTCCATGGTCCTGCGTACGCACTGCCAGACTTCAGGATGGAGTCTTACCGAGCAGGATCCCTTCAACAACGTTACCCGAACATGCGTTGAAGCCATGGCTGCCGTACTCGGGCACACACAAAGTCTTCATACCAATGCCCTGGACGAAGCCATTGCATTGCCCACCGATTTCTCAGCAAGGATCGCCCGAAACACACAGATATACCTGCAGGAAGAAACCGGGATCTGCAGATCATTGGATCCTTGGGCGGGTTCTTACTATGTTGAGTACCTTACGGATGAGATTGCCCGTAAAGCATGGAGCCTGATCATGGAGGTGGAAGACCTTGGCGGAATGGCAAAGGCCATCGAAACCGGCCTTCCAAAAATGAGGATCGAGGAAGCAGCAGCCAGAAAACAAGCCAGGATCGATTCGGGGAAGGATATCATCGTTGGTGTGAATAAATACAGGCTTGAAAAGGAAGACCCCATCGACATCCTGGAGGTGGATAATACTGCGGTGAGGGAAGCCCAACTGAAACGTCTGGCGGTCCTGAAAGCAAATCGCAACAGTGCTGAAGTACAACAGGCGCTCGATGCCCTCACCAAAGCCGTTGAAACAGGCAGCGGCAACCTTCTCGAACTCTCCGTGGATGCTGCTGCAAAAAGAGCTACACTCGGTGAGATTTCCGATGCCATCGAAAAAGTAACCGGTAGATACAAAGCTGTGATAAGATCAGTATCAGGCGTTTACTCATCCGAGTCGGGTGACGACGCCATTTTCAAAAAAGCGCGTGAACTTGTTTCCGGCTTTGCAAAACTCGAAGGAAGGCAGCCAAGGATCATGATCGCCAAAATGGGTCAGGACGGACACGATCGCGGTGCCAAGGTCGTTTCAACAGGCTATGCCGATATCGGATTTGATGTGGATATCGGACCCTTGTTCCAAACCCCTGCCGAAGCAGCCCGGCAAGCCGTGGAAAATGACGTGCATGTCCTCGGTGTTTCCTCTCTTGCCGGCGGACACAAAACACTGGTCCCCCAGGTTATCGAAGAACTGAAAAAACTTGGACGCGAAGACATCATGGTTATCGCCGGTGGTGTCATCCCCTCGCAGGATTATGATTACCTCTATAAATCAGGCGTCATGGCCATCTTTGGACCCGGAACATCCGTAGCAGCCGCTGCTGTAAAAATTCTTCAGATCATGATCGACAGCCTGGAAGAATAATCAGCGCATTTGAAACACTGATCGCCAAACACAATGAATGCTTTAAGAATAACGACTATTGTCCTTATTTTAATTTTGAAGGTTGCGCCGGTCGCATTGTCACAGACCGGTTATAAGACAGTGATGGACCCGTTGAACGGACGTGAGATGCTGGTTGGGGAAATTGATACAGCCAGTCTGGCTAAAGCTCCGTTCTCCGAATGGTATTTGCAAGGGCTTTCAAGCTACCAGCCGGAAACAGGGATCATGATCAGACTGGTCAACAGTATGGCGCCGGAATATAACTACCAGATCGTAATGGGAACGTGGTGTTCAGACAGCCACAGAGAAGTTCCGCGAATCATGAAAGTCCTGGATGAATTAGGTGTTCCGGCATCCCATATTACCCTTTATGCCGTCGACCGAAACATGGAAGCCCGGCATACTCCGGTGAGTAAGATGAAGATCAGCAAGGTTCCGACGCTTATTGTCGGTATGAATGGCAGGGAGACAGGACGAATCGTTGAATCACCTGAAGCTTCGGTTGAAGAAGACCTTTTGAGAATACTTTCCGGAGAATGACATCTTTACATTTGTACCAATTTTTCTTACATTGAGAAAAAATAAAGTCATGAGGAAAGAAAAGTCAAATCATGGATTCGGCCTGGCGGTTTTCAGCATATTTCTTCTTGCAACTGCATTTGTAGCCATTCTGTATTTTTCAAATGCACTGATCGCCTCCATCATCGCCTTTCTTTCGGCCATCATGGCGACTGCGGCCTATTTCGAAGCCCGCCGCGCCGACGGACCCCGTACCTTTACTCTGACTATTCTGATCACTGCCGCCCTCGGGGCCTTCATCATACTGATCTGGTCGGGAAATCTTTCCCGCCTTGCCGCCCCAGAAAACGGCTCATTTGTCCTGCACCCTCCGGAACCAGCTGCTCCACCTGCGGCTGACCAGGCAAAGAAGTTAAAGGAAATGGAAAAGGTGATTGAGGAACTTGAAAAAGACAGCATGGTACAACCCCCGGATACGCTCAGATAATTTCCTTTACCTCCCGGTTTTCACGCTGCTTATCTCCACCACACTTTTCTCCGAATCGGGTTCATGAAAAAAAATAAGACGATAGTCTGAATTCTCAAAACGCCTGAAAAATTCTGCTTTCTCAGTATAAAGTTTAAACGGGTCCGTGTCATATCCAGAAACGATTTTCAGGTTCAGATTTTTATATGTCGGCACCAGGTCAGAGACATAGATATAGGACTTCCCCTCAACGCTAAATACCGGTGACATCATCCCCCTGGTATGTCCGTCGGAAAAAAACACTTCGTCGAAAAAGGGGGGTATGTCCGTTCCTTCATACAGAGATATGTCATAATACTTCCTGATCAGTCTCGAAAAGCCGGGGAGAAATGAATCTTTTTCATTGTCCTGCGGATGATCGATAAGTTCAATCTGTTGACGGCTTATATGTATTGTTGCCCGTGGAAAAGCCGGGAGCAGAAGGTCGTCCTGCTGAATGAAAACCCCGGCGCAATGGTCAAAATGAAGGTGTGTAAGGACAACATCGGTGACGGAGTACGGATCGAGGCCGTTTTTTCTGAGTGTCTCGCCGGCATCTGAAAGTGATGAGAAACCGTACCCCGGAAAAAATCCCTGGATCCAGTTTCCGGGACCGGGATCAATAATGACCCTGTGACCTTTCTTCCCGAAATACAAGCCCCTCAAAGCTAATTCAGAAGGACCCTGATCCAGGATACCAGCCGGTTCCACGGTTTCCGAATCCGTAACAACATGATACATGGTCCCGGGGTCGACATTGATCGTCCCTCCTTCCAGATATAGCATACGCTGACAATTTAAGTATAGGCAATTTAGGGTAAATATTGCAAACATGAGTGATAATGTACGATGGACCATCTAAAACTGATATTCGACAACTGATATTGAAGCTGAAAAGAAATTGCCAACCTTAGATTTATTTTAAATTACCCTGAAAATGAAAAATTTATCATTTTTTTTCTAATTTCATTATATAACTAAATCAAAACTAAACTACTCCATGAAAACTTTTACCCTACTCCTGATGCTGGGGCTGTCGGGGCTGACAGTTCTGGCACAAAATCCGCCTGCAAAATTCGGTAAGCCTGTGCAGGAGGATTTTGCTTTGACGGTGTGCCCGATTGATTCGGGAGCAAATGCTTATTACATTTTTGACTATGCTGTAGTAAGTTTCGTATATGACGATAACAAAGGATGGAAATGGCAGATGGAACGGCATTCCAAAATCAGGATCGTCAATGACAATGGTAAAGATTATGCGAATATTATCATCCCGTATCATGAAGTCAGGACGAATAAAGAATACATTATGGGTCTGAAAGGATATACCTACAATATGGAAAAAGGGAAAATAGTCAAGACCAAGCTTGAAAAAAGCCAGATCTTTGATGAGAATGTATCTGAGCACCTCTTCAGGACGAAAGTCACCATGCCAGACATCAGGGCGGGATCAGTTATTGAGGTGACCTATACGCTGAGTTCCGATTTCTGGGCCTATCTGCGCGACTGGGAATTTCAACAGGATATCCCAGTATTATATAGTGAACTAAACATAGGCTTCCCCGAATATTTCAACTATACCGTCAACATGAAAGGCTACGAACCCCTGCTTGTGAATGAAAATTCAAGCAAAATGGGAGCAGCGATAATTACAGTCAATAACGGAAGTAGCAGTTATAGCGGCCGCCAGAGCTACCAGTCGCAGACTGTAAATTATACGATCAGAACCAAGCGTCTGGTAGCCGTAAATCTGCCTGCGCTGAAGGAGGAACCGTATGTATCAACGATGGAAAATTACCGTACACAAATTGAATTCGAGCTGGCCTCAATCCGGTTTCCGGGATCGGTTCCAAAGGAATATTCAAGTTCCTGGGATTCAGTGGTCGATTACCTCCTGAAACATGACTTTTTTGGGATGAAGCTCAGGAATCCTCTTTTTGCCAGGAGCGATGTAAAAGAAATTATGGAGAAAAACCTGGCACCATATGAGAGGATGCTTGCTGTGTACGATAAAGTAAAAAGCACAATCAAATGGGATGAATCCTATGGCATGTACAGCCGCGAACCATTGCGCAATGTATACTCAGATGGTGCCGGTTCTGCAATGGACATCAACTTCATTCTAATAAACCTGCTCCAGGCGGCAGGTATTCAGGTATATCCGGTGGCATTAAGCACCAGGAAAAACGGCATCATTATGCCCACATTTCCTACTGTTGACAAATTCAACTATGTTGTGGCAATGGCGGTGATCGACGGAAAAAGAGTATTTCTGGATGCCACGGATCCCTATCGTCCGGCAGGCGTACTGCCGCCAAGGTGCCTTAATGGCAAAGGCCGGATCATCGATGATAATATGAACGATTGGGTTGACCTTGAGTCTCCGATGGCCGCTACCGAAATTAAATTTTACAACCTGAAGCTCAACGAAGACGGAAGTTTCTCCGGAGTAGTCAGTACATCACTTCAGGGCTATTCGGCCATGGACTTCAGAGAAAAGAAAGATAAATCCCAGAGCATCGAAAAGCTGAAAGAAGACATCCAGGCTGAAAATCCCGGGATGGTCATAGACTCAGTCAATATTGAAGGTCTTGATGAAGTTGATGGCGAGATACTGGTAAAATATTACGTCACAATTTCCGAGCAAGCTGAGCGTATCGGGGAAATGGTGATGTTTAGTCCGCTGTTTTACGAAAAAATAAATGCCTCGCCTTTTAAACTTGAGGAAAGAAAATTTCCTGTGGATTTCAATTATACGCGAACCGATAAAATGATTTACCGTATCGAGCTACCCGAAGGCTATGGCGTTGAAGCGATTCCGGAAAGTATGAACCTTCAGTCCCCGGATAAAAGTCTGAGATTCCTTTATTCGGCTACTATGATTGGCAATATCTTAAATTTAAATGTGGTTTTGCAAATCAAGAAGCCATTATTCCTGCCGGCCGAATATCAGATCATCAGGGAATTTTTTGCCGCGATGGTTTCAAAGGAAGCTGAAATGGTAACGGTTACCAAAAGTGGCCCACAGGCAGTAACAACGACATATTAAGATCCCGACGAGTGATCACAAAACTGACAGCTATGTACGAGCGACAAAGATACACATTTCCAGAGAGGGCAGTATTACTGTTCCTCATGATAACCGTATCAGCGACTGCCGTATATGCCCAGAAATCACCAGCCAAGTTCGGCAAACCCCTCGCCTCCGACTTCAGCAGTACGGTTTGTCCTATCGATTCGGGAGCGAACGCATTTTGCATTTTTGATTTTGCCACTTTACGGTTCAACCTAGATTTCAATTTGGGCTGGACGTGGCAATTGGAGAGGCATACCAAAATCAGGATCGTCAGCGAAGAGGGAAAAAGCCACGGCAACATCTTTCTGGCATACATCGATGGAAGATACAGCGATGAAAACATATATAACTTAAAGGGATATACCTATAATGTTGTTGAAGGAAAGATAGAGAAGACAGAGATTTCCAAAGAGAATATTTTCGATGATAAGATCACCGAATTCCTGCGGGGTAAAAAAGTAGCCATGTCCAATGTCAAAGCGGGGTCGGTTATAGAGATTAAATATACCATTATTTCGGGATTCTTGGGAACCCTACCGAGATGGGAATTTCAGAAGGATATTCCCGTTTTGAGAAGCGAACTCTTCATCGATTTGAAAAACAAATCAGAGGATCTCAACGGCCTCCTGGTTTTTAACCCATTGCTCTCAGGCAGGCTTGAAGAAAACCCCCTGAAACTGGAAGAGAGGAAATTCCCGGTTGACTTCTCCTACCCCATGAACGAGCAATCAATTTACCGTATTACCCTCCCGGAGAATTACTCAATTATATCTGTACCTGAAAGTATGGTTGTACAAACCCCTGACAAGGATGCTATTTTTCGATATTCTGCGGGAGCAAAAGGCAATGTGATACAGATCAGTGTAACCTGCCGGATCGGTAAAACCCGGTTCCTCCCTTCCGGGTACAAAGAGTTGCGGGCGTTTTTCAACGAAATGGTTGGCAAAGAAGCAGAACTTGTCACAGTAAGCTCGTCGGAACAGCAAAAAATGAACAGCGCTTTTTCAAATCATGAAAATTGAGTGTTATGAAATATCTCTTATCGCTTTTGATTTACGTTCCATACCTCTGGACGGGCTATTGTATATACGCCCAGGATTATTCGGTGTCAGCCATCACGGAAGGGCTGAAGGAGAATGCCGGAGCAGTGGTCCGTAAAGATATCAGGCATATCAAGGTAAGCCCTGACGGCAGGTCCTACGAAATGACCGTGGAATATGCTGTGACCATCCTCAACAAAAGCGGTGATCATATGAGCCGGTTCATGGAATTCTATGACCTTTCCTCCAAATTAAGTAAAATTACCACAACGATCTTTAACAGTGACGGCAAGCAGACCGGCAAGGTTCAAAAATCTGACTTTATGGATATTGGGATCGGCGGATTGTACAACATGTACGATGATACCCGAACGATCATTTTCGAGCCCGTTCAAAATACATATCCGTATACAATCGAGTACATCTATTCGAAGGAGGAAAAGGATTTCTTCACCTTCCCGGCCTGGACGCCGGTCGAAAGCGAAGAAGTATCGGTCCAGCTTTCGGAAATATCTGTATCCGTGCCTCCGGGATACAAGTTCGGCTACAAGGAACTGAATCTTCCCGGGAGCGTCGAAAAGACTGTTGCAAAAGGTAGCGAGACCTATACCTGGTCAATACACGATTTCAATGCCATCGACGATGAACCTCTCAGTCCGGATCCCCAGGAATACCTCCCAATGCTTATCCTGAAACCGGAATCGTTCACCATGGAGAAATATTCAGGGAACCTGAACACCTGGGATGACCTGGGAAAATGGATATGCAAACTCAATGCGGAACGGGATATATTGCCGGAAGAGTGCAGGGTGAAAGTCCATGCGATGACCGATACCATCGGTGATCCATACATGAAAATCAGCACACTCTATCATTTCCTTCAGCGAACCACCAGATATGTAAGTATCCAGCTTGGTATCGGAGGCTACCAGCCGTTTGATGCCGCCACGGTATACAAGTATGGCTATGGCGACTGCAAGGCACTCTCAAACTATATGAGATCGTTGCTCAAGGAAGCCGGTATCACAGGGTACTATACGCTCATAAAAGCAGGCCAGGGCGTCGCCGGGATACAGACCGATTACCCTGCCCAGCAGTTCAACCATGCGATGCTTTGTGTCCCGCTGAATGGTGATACGGTCTGGCTCGAATGTACCAGCCAGACCGACGTCCCCGGATATATCGCCGGATTTACCGACGACAGGTACGGTCTTCTTATAACGGGTGACGGGGGAAACCTGGTGAGAACAAAGGCTTACCCCTGGGATGCAAATATGCAGGGCAGGTTCGCTGAAGTAATACTCGATATCGATAAAGGCACCGCCGTGACGGTGAATACAACTTATTCCGGAGCCCAGTTCAGGTACCCGCAGAAGATGATCGACGAGAGCCTTGAAGAACAGAAAAAAACCCTGTTAAAAGAAATAGCGATCCCGCAGTTTACCCTTAACAATTTCAATATTTCCTCCTCGATAGAGGGCAGGGAACCTGTCGGTTGCATACAGCTCGACCTTACCCTCAACCGGTATGTCAGTCGAAGCGGGAGCCGTTACTTTTTACCTCTCAACCTGATGAACCATACATCGTTCCTACCAAGGAACTTGAGCGAACGCAAGAGGGATGTGTGCTTTAAATCCTCGTACACCGATAGCGACAGTATCGTATACGTCCTTCCGGATGCCATCTCTGTCGAATATCTCCCGGAAGGGACAGACCTTGATACCGATTTCGGATCATACCATACCAGTATAGTGCTGGAGGGGAACAAGCTCATCTATGTACGGAAGATGTCCAGACAGAAAGGCATCTTCCCGAAGGAGACGTACCCGGCGGTAGTGGAATTCTACCGGCAGGTATCCAAAGCCGACAATTGCAAGGCTATCCTGCATATGAAGGGGGTGAACTAAAATTTGCATAACACGATCAGTGTTTAGTTGGCTCTGCCCGTGATGTAAAGCATCCATAAGAAATGGTACTACCGGCTAACTCGCACGCCTTATCCTCGCTATCCCACGCTTCCCCCGGCCCCTAAAAGGGGAGGCCCTGCGCACACTTTCACATCATCACCCACTGCGTCCGCCGCAGCTTTAGCGAAGGTGAACCGCGTCCGCCATATATTTAGCGGAGGTGGACCGCGTCCGCCGCAGCTTTAGCGAAGGTGAACCGCGTCCGCCATATATTTAGCGGAGGTGGACCGCGTCCGCCGCAGCTTTAGCGGAGGTGAACCGCGTCCGCCATATCTTTAGCGGAGGTGGATAACTTCCTCACATTCTCCCTTTCATATATTTCATATTAAGATTTACCTTTACACCCTAAACATAATCCTCATGCGCATCCATTTTATTGCAATCGGCGGAGCGGTCATGCACAACCTTGCCATTGCCCTGCATAAAAAGGGATATACGGTTACCGGTTCCGATGACGAATTTTTCGAACCCTCTAAGAGCCGACTTAAGAAATACGGTCTGCTGCCCGCCGAACCGGGATGGCATCCGGATAGGATCGACAAATCGGTGGATGCCGTCATTCTCGGCATGCATGCCCTGGAAGACAACGCGGAACTTATACATGCCAGGAAACTTGGCGTGAAAGTTTTCTCCTTTCCTGAATACCTTTACGAACAGACGAAAAAGAAAAAGAGGGTGGTGATCGCCGGGAGTCATGGAAAAACCACCATCACCTCCATGGTGATGCATGCTCTGAGGGAAAATGGTTTGAAGTTCGATTATATGGTCGGCTCCCAGCTGGAAGGATTTGAAACCATGGTGAACCTGGAGGATGAAAATAAGATCGCCGTGTTTGAGGGCGATGAGTACCTGAGCTCTCCCCTCGACAAAAGACCGAAATTCATGCACTATAAAGCCGACATTGCCCTGATCTCCGGCATCGCCTGGGATCACATGAACGTATTTCCTGAGTATGAGACATACCTTAGGCAGTTTGTACTGCTAACACGGAACATGAACAGTTCCGGCACGCTGATCTATAATGAAAATGATGAGGAGACAAGAAAAACAGCCAACACAGCCCCCAGGGGTATTCACCGGATACCATACCGTGCCGTAAGCTATACCATCGAAGACGGCCGGACAACAGTTGTGGAAGATGGTATCAAGGTCAGCCTTTCGGTTTTCGGGAGACACAACATGGAAAATCTTTCGGGTGCCATGAAGGTCTGTACATTACTCGGTCTGAAGAAACAGGATTTTCTCCGTGCCATGACCACCTTCAAGGGGGCTAAAAAACGGCAGGAACTGCTGGCCGATAACGGAAAGACAAAAGTATACCTCGACTTTGCACATGCGCCATCCAAAGTGAAAGCTACTGTTGAAGCCTTCAGGGAAATGTTTTCCGGAAAAAGGCTCACAGCCTGCCTTGAGATACACACCTTTAGCAGCCTAAATAGAGCGTTCCTTCCACAGTATATGGGAACCATGGACATGGCGGATGAGGCCGCCCTTTTTTATAATCCGGACGTAGTGGCTCATAAGAAGATGGAGCCATTGACCGCTAAATTCATCCGTGAATGTTTCGCGAGTCCCAACCTGAAAGTTTTTGATAACAGTGCTGATCTGGAAAAATACCTTGTAGCAAGGGCTTCGGAGGAAGGTGTGCTGTTGCTAATGTCGTCGGGGAATTTTTCGGGGCTTGGATCTTGGGAAGATTGGAGGAGGAAGTGATGGGGTGATGGATTTGATGGAAGATTAAAGTTGCAGTCGCTGAATACCCCTAAATCCCCTGAAAGGGGACTTGAAGATGTGGTTATAGGTTTGATGGAACGGTTAAGGTTGAGGACGCTAGATACCCCAAAATCTTCGGAAGTTAGGAAGTTAGGGAGTTAGGAAGTTAGGGAGCGATGTTCTGCCTGTTATTCCGCCGGATTATCATCCAGATCACCAAAACGGCAATCACTCCGAGAACCGACATTATGCCTGCAAAATAGACCCAGAACCAGTCAAATGTATAGGTTTCACGAAATTCCGGTTTTACATCGAAATTTTCCCATGGTCCTGTTCTTCCCAGAATATAGATCATTACTCTCAGAGCATGGAGGAGGGTAGCCAGCGCTCCCAATCTCAATGGAAGCAGCGAAGCCATTCTGCTATTGGCAAAAAACCATGCTGCAGAAGTCAGTACACAGGCCAGGTCGAACATAAATTCAGCAAAAAGCAATGCAAAGGCCCATTCAGTGAGTATGTGAAAGGCGTCATCGCTGATCATCATGCTCATGGCGCGAAAAAGCAGAATTCCCGCCAGCGACGTAGTCAGGGCAGCATACAACCGTTGTTTGGAGATTGATAATTTCACCATGGAAGGATCACTACTTTTCCCTTTGCGTGACCTGTTTCCAGGTATCGGATCGCGTCGGGCACATCGCTTAAGGAATAACGTTTGTCGATCACCGCCTTAATTTTTCCCAGTTCCAGGAGCTCACTCAATAAAATCAGATCTTCAAGAGTTGCACCTGCCGACAGGCTCAGGAGCTTTTTACCGCTGCCGACAGAAAGCAGTGGTCCGTAAATCATTGCCTGATACATCTGTTTGCCGGAACCGCCCAACATAACATACCTGCCACCGGGGCCCAGGGATTTTTTATAATCCGAAATTGGATGATAGCCATTTACGGCTAGTATCAGGTCGTACTGCCTGCCGTTTTTTGTGAAATCTTCTTTTGTGTAATCGATCACATGGTCTGCACCGAGCGCAACAGACTGGTCCAGATTCCTTGTGCTGCAAACAGCAGTAACTTCTGCACCGAAATATTTTGCTAGCTGGACAGAAAAGGTTCCCACACCACCGGCCGATCCGTTTATCAGTACCTTCTGACCGGGCTGAATCCGGCCGGCATCCCTCACCCCCCTGAGGGCAGTGATGCCTGCAAGAGGGGTCGCCGCAGCCTGCTCAAAGGATACCTCGAGCGGTTTCGTAACAACAGTCAGTCTCCGTTGCAATGGCATATTCGGCAAATCCTCCCAAACCGCATGAAAAAATATCGCCAAACACCGCATCGCCTGGCTTAAACTTTTTTATGTTCTTCCCGGTCGACTCAACCGTTCCTGCAATGTCGGCGCCCAGGACCTGGAATTTCGGTAAAAAAAGACCAGTGAAAAAGCGGGCGAAAAACGGTGAAGCTCTCAGGATATGCCAGTCGGCAGCATTCACCGCGGCAGCATGCACCTTCACGAGGATCAGATCGTCCTTCGGGATGGGTTTCTCCACCCTGGTGAGGTGAAGAACATCGGGGGAACCGTAGTTTTTGAATACAACGGCCTTCATGGTCTCCATATGCTGTTCTTTTTTAACGGCACCTCATGCTCCCTGTTACTGCGCTCTCCGTTCTGTTTGACATGCCGAATAGGTCAAAGTTAAATAATCCCGGAAATCTGGTGTCTTTTCAGTTTTAAGTAAAGGTTAAGATTTTGCTAAATAAGAGGGGAGGGATGGGAATGAAGTGTAGGGTGGAATTAAATACCCCTGTTGAATACCCCTAAATCCCCTGAGAGGGGACTTGAAAATGCCGTTATGTGATGGGATTGAGGAATCAGACTTTAAATACTCTTTGATCTCCTTGTGTGGAATTGGGCAGTTGTTCAATAAAATTGGCTTCTGACGGTTGCAATTTTATCAATTACCAAATAGCACGATATTTATAACCTGGGTGTTAACATTCATGTATTGGGAGTTGATCGCTTACCATTCGAAGCTAGGTTCACTTTTCATGAATATCCTAATATTGGGGAGTGTTCTTAAGAATTTTCTTGTAGGGGATCCCTACCCCCACCTACCACCCTTAATCCGCAAAAAGAACAAATCTCAGCTACCCCCGCTCATGTTAAAAAGCAGAAATCCAAAATATCAACCCACTTTCAACAGGGTTCCCCCGTGCCCCCCGATCATCCTGTTGTGATTTGTGTTGATGCCAAGGGCGTAGACAGAATAACTGGAAACACCAATCTGAGCCTATGAGACAAAGCCAAGCATCCGGATGCAGAAGGCCATAATCGTTTTCAGGATAGTTGACATAGTGCATTATATCTGAAATACTGGATTTACATTTGATCAGACATTATCTCCTAATTCGTTCTTCCTGATGTAAACGAAACTTCAATACACCCATCAGCCGGATCTTCAAAATACAAAACGCCATTCAATGTATCAGCCGTAATATCTGTAATAATCAGTCGGAGAGATTCAAAATCTTCCGCCTCAGAAAAGCTCAGTGTACAATTCAATTTTGAATATTCCCAGCTCACAGTTTGCGATTCATTTTCTGCAATTATGTTGGCTGTTCTCATGTCAACAATACAAAGGGTAAACGAGATTTTCGGTACATTATAATTTTTTTCGCCCCTTTCACCAGCCTCGAAGGATGTATACCAGTTCCCTTTTAGATACTTCTCGACATTATTATTAATCTCATGACGGTTTTTTTCAACTTTTTTAATCGCTTCGGTGTATGTCCGGATGTCCATCTCCGGAACTTCATTAGTGTTGAAATCCTTTTTGTATTTAAGGATTGTAGATAAACGATGATTAAGTTCAGGTGAATCGGGAAAGATCTTCAGACCTCTCCGTAAGATGGACACGGCACTTTCATACTGCTGTTTTTGCACATAGTATGCAGAGAGGTTTCCAAAGATTTCTTCTATGCATCCCCGTTCGATATCTATACCCTTATTCTTCTCAATGAATGACTCTAGTCTTACCAGATACTCATTTCCTTTGCCAGGTTTATTCTGCTGAAAATATTCATATGCACTCTCAGCCATACGATACTGATAGATGGAGATAAAGAATTTGTCGTCGTTCAGGAAAGGAAATGTATCCAAATAACAGACCAATGAATCAGCTGCAGACATATTACTCGCATCCGAAACTAAATAATTCCTGACGATTTCAGAGATCATCCCTTTGGATTTCAGGTTATCGGGATTTAAATAGTAGGCTTCCTTCAGTGATTGTAATGCCTGGCTATAGTTAAACTTGCAATAGTAATAATAACCGGTATTGATATAGAATATCAACTGGAAATTCTTGAGTAAGTTCGAGTCCAGTTCAGAGTTTTTGAACTCATTAAAATACGACTGATATCTTTTAATATCAGAATGCTCTATGACTATTTCGTTTGAAATTTCAGAAAAGAATGCTTCTGCATGCTGAATGGAAGCCGGATCATTCCTGTTATGATCAATAAATCTTAGAAGAACTCCGGGATTATACTCTTTCAATTCCAATTCTGTGTTCAGAATCTGTGCCAGGGAATTGTTGTACATGTATTTGATCTTATCCGAAGCGTAGAGCGTCTTCGCCTTCTCGAAACTAGTTAAAGCAGCCTCGTAATTTTTCGAGCTGTACCTGAATACTCCCTGGTTATAATACTGGATACCTGCAAGTTCCCGAACACTAATTGTGATGTCATCAGAATAATGGGCAAGAAACAAATCGTTCACGGACGTTGATGCCAGTTCTTTGTCTGAGATGATCTTATTTCTGAAAAGGTAATTCACAAAATCCTGTTGCAGCTTTTCGTCAAATTGTAACAGATCTTCAGAGGGAAGTGTGGATTCAAAGACCATATTTTGTCCCTTGGGATCTGCAATCAAATAAATATGTGTAGGTGTCTCTCTTATGATAAAGTCAATGTCCAATTTCTGAAGGATAATGCCATAAAGTGCAGATGCCGAGACGCAATTATACTCGCCGGTTTTGAAAATATCGGAAAAATAGGCTTTTTCGGAATATCTAGTCAGAAACGTTTCGTGAATTGATTTATAAATGATGGTAAGTTTCTTCTTATTCTTTTTTTGCCCGATATTTTCAGCGTGCATTTTATTTATGAACGCATCGATCCTTTGGTCTATTTCAGGGTTACGATCCTTAAGGCTTATTACTGAAAACAGTACGGTAGGACTAACATCCGCAGAGTCTTTGATTTTCAAAAAAAGGTCTTCCTCAAATACGGAACTGTATATTGAGTCAGCTGAAGAACCAAAGCTGCTGAATTCAAAAAAGAAAAAATCAGGAGTGTATAAATCCGCATATTGTGAACGATAAATAGTTATTTTTTAAATTCCGTAACAGAGGTCCCTAACTGAAGCCCTACTACAAACTTCTAACTTAAAGTTAAATAAAATTCTTTAATAAAAAATTTGTGAATTGAATATTAATGGTGATAAATGTACTACTGGGTATTCCCACCTAATACCTCCGGTATTTAAAAAATGTTTTTATAAGCTTTATCAGAAATATCACTTTGGTAGGTAAGGACTTGTAGCGTTTACATCGTAGATATGGGCTACTGGTTGGAGATGTCGTGTACTATGTCTCTACGAATAGGGTTTTAAAGGTTATCAATCCTTGAATTGTTGCCATTTTCATTTTTTTTCTAATCTTCGAAATAGCTGTCTCATTTACAAACCCCACCCATTTCGTCACATCCCGCACTTTACAGAACACCGTTTAAAAACGGCTTTACATTTTTTATCGCTCTCTGTCACCGACGTAGGTACTTATTTATTGATTTGTTGTTTTATTGAATTGATGATGATTTAAAGTACCTCACATCCCTCCCACTCTCCCTCTCACATTCGCATACCTCCCTCTCCCCTGCTTTACGGCATTTCCTATCTCCGATTCCGCGACTTTTTGTACATTCGCATACGCATGCAACCAATCATAACAACTTATACGTTTCAGGCCATGAAAAAATTAACAATCCTTGTATTGGTGGTGTTAACCCTTGGACAATGCTCGGTACCCGAAAAAAAAGAAACTGCAATGAAATCAGGTATTTCCTCTGAAATGATCCGTAAAACGGCGGACGACCTCGTGTCGAAATACGGTGACCATGTAAAAGCCAGGGCTGACAAGGGCGTGCAGCACGCCGGATCATTATGGCGTGATACCGACGGTACGGCGGATGATTTCAACACCTTCTGCCTGTCCAGGTTCGCCGCCGGCGACTCTGAACTTAATGATCTGTTCATGAGATCTTCCGGTTACTTCGAATCCATTTTCGGCCGGTATAACCAGCTGACTCTCGACCTGAGGAAAAATCTTGACGAGAACACCGGCCCTCTTGGCGACATTGATGAGATGTTCGGTTCTTACAGTCCCTCCGCCCACTTTACCGATGATTTCTTTGCCAACAAGATTGCTTTTGTTATGGCACTGAATTTTCCGTATTACAGCCTGGCTGAGAAGAACGAATCGGGAAACACCTGGAACGACCGGCAATGGGCCTATGCAAGGATGGGCGATCTTTTCATCGCCCGTGTCCCGGCTGAACTACAGCAGAAGATCAACGATGCCGAGACGGCTGCAGAGATCTATATTTCTGAATACAATATTTACATGGGTAAACTGGTGGACAATGAAGGCAAAAAACTCTTTCCTGAGGATATGGTCCTTCTCTCCCACTGGAACCTGCGCGACGAGCTGAAATCAGATTACGCTGATAATGAAAACGGGATGGCCAAACAAAAGATGATCTACGAGGTGATGAAGCGGATCATTGCCCAGGAGATCCCGGAAAAGGTTATCAACAGTGGCGAGTACACCTGGAACCCATATACGAATGTTACCACGATGGACGGTAATGAGGTAAAACTCGACGCTGAGCCCGACACACGTTACGCCCGCATTCTCGGGAACTTCAATGCCGTAAAACAGGCCGATCCGTACTTTCCGGAGATGAACACCTTCATCAAGCGTAAATTTTCGGGTGAGATGGAGATATCCCAGCCCGAGGTGGAGAAGATCTTCGATGAATACCTGCGTTCACCGCTGATGAGTAAACTGGCCGGCATCATTAAACAGCGGCTGGGCCGTGACCTTCAGGCTTATGACATGTGGTACGACGGTTTTAAGGTCAGGGGATCAATTCCGGAAGAAAAACTCGACAAGATCACACAGGAACGATATCCGACGCCGGCTGCATTTGAGAAGGCACTGCCTTCGATCATGATAAAGCTCGGCTTTACCAAAGACGAAGCGTCCAGGATCACATCATGGGTTGAGGTTGATCCGGCCCGCGGTTCGGGTCATGCCTGGGGTGCCCAGATGACCACGGCCATGTCGCACCTCCGTACCCGGGTTCCCGAAACCGGAATGAATTACAAAGGTTATAACATTGCCGTTCATGAATTCGGGCATAACGTGGAACAGACGATTTCCCTACACGATGTACCCTATTACATCATGTCGGGCGTACCCAATACCGCCTTTACCGAGGCACTGGCCTTCCTGTTCCAGAAACGGGATCTCGAGATCCTGGGCATGCAAAACAATGACATGTCGGCTGAAAACCTGAAAACTCTCGACATCTGCTGGTCGACCTTCGAGATTATGGGTGTTTCCATGGTGGATATGGGCATCTGGAAATGGATGTACGATCATCCCGATGCCACGCCTGCCGAGCTTAAGACTCAGACCATCAACATTGCCAAAGACGTATGGAACACCTATTTTGCGCCAGCCTACGGTGTAAAGGATGAGCCCATCCTTGCCATTTATTCCCACATGGTCAACTCTCCCCTGTACCTCTCCAACTACTCGTTTGGTGCACTCATAGAATTTGAGCTCGGACAGTTCATGCACGGTAAGAATTTCGGTGAACAGGTGGAACGTATCTTCAGACAGGGTCGACTGACGCCGCAGGTATGGATGAACAAAGCGGTTGGTAAGGACCTGACAGCGGAACCACTGTTAGAAGCTGCCAGGGAGGCAGTGAAGGGATTAGAATGAGTTTCTTTAAATCACTCTTCAATTCACCAAACCGTGTCCACCGTAGCCTTGGTGAAGGAGGACCGTGTCCACCGAAACTTGCGCCACCGCTATAGCTAAGGCGCACGCGGTCAGCGAAGGTGGACTGCAAATCAATTGATAAAAGCAATACGAGTTTATTGTAACACTTCTTCCATGCCGGAGGCATATACCAACAATAGCCATGGTTTTGCCCATGGATAGGATGAGTTCCTTTAAATCACCCTCCAATTCACCAAACCGTGTCCACCGTAGCCTTGGTGAAGGAGGACCGTGTCCACCGAAACTTGCGCCACCGCTATAGCTAAGGCGTACGCTGTCAGCGAAGGTGGGCCGCAAATCAATTGATAAAAGCAATACGAGTTTATTGTAACGCTTCTTTCATGCCGGAGGCATATACCAACAATAGCCATGGTTTTGCCCATGGATAGAATGAGTTCCTTTAAATCACCCTCCAATTCACCAAACCGTGTCCGTCATAGCTTAAGCGAAGGTGGACTGTGTCCGCCGTAGCTTGCGCCACCGCTATAGCTAAGGCGCACGCGGTCAGCGTAGGCGGATCGCCAACCCCCGTTCGGCAGGCTCAGGGACCGGACGTATCTTTTTCTATCGCATAATTATTTCGACACAGGTTTTAGATTGTGCCCTTACAATATTGTTCTTATATACGTATATGTAGGGGATCCCACCCCCCGCCCGCCACCCTTAATGCTCCGAAAGAACAAATCTCAGCTACCCTCTGTCATGTTATAAAGCAGAGCGCAGAAATTAATATTCAATTCAAACCAGGTTCCCCCGTGCCCCCCGATTAAACTTTAATGTGAAATACGACTGAATATCAGCCAGGACAAATGCGTTTTTTTCGGACATCCCCAATTCACCAAACTGAGTCCTCCAATAGCTTAAGCTCAGGAAGTAGGTTTCTTGCATGGAATTCCGTGTATTCTTCGGAATGTGTCTCTTTTCAGAGAAATGACACCGGAAAAATTGAGGTATTTACTGTGTCTTCCAGGTAAAATGACAATCAGTTTAAATTAGGGCATACATAAAAATAAAATTTTCCTAAAAACTTTTGCAGGGAATAAAACTAAATTTATCTTTGCACTCCCGATCGGCAAAATCCGGATTACATCGGTACGTCGACGGGAACATCACAAACATAATGGTCCGTTCGTCTAGGGGTTAGGACGCAAGGTTTTCATCCTTGTAACAGGGGTTCGATTCCCCTACGGACTACTAATTTAACAAAATCCCACTGGTTATCAGTGGGTTTTTGTTTTTGGGGGGCTTATTGGGGGGCTAAAACTTATTGGCAAAGTAAGTCAATTTATTTTTTCCTATATAATCTATGGAAAAAACGGACAAATTGACCACCCAATCGCGAACTAAACTGACCACCTAATCGCGGGGTATTTTGACCCCCTTCCGCGGAACAAAGAGATCACTCCTCCGCGGATACAATTTATCACTTTCCCTAGTCATTTTTATTATGTCGCTTTATGACGATGATTGATTAATGTTGAGCTTCTCAATATTTTTTAATCATGTCTAATAGCTTAATAAAAATGACAAAGATCAGAAGTATTCTTCGATAGTACACCCAGGATGTAAGCAAGAAAATACTCTCTGATGATATCCTTGATCGACTAGTTAACGATGCACAGGGTAGAACTTAAAGGAGAATCTCTCAGAAGAAAACAAACGCCTAAAAATAAAAACGATTATGAAAAAGAAGAAGAAATAAATTAAATTTGTATTAAACCAAAAAAGCAATGATAAAAAGTACTTCAGGAAGAGCTAAAAAGGGGTGGACTCTAAAATCCGCGATCCGGTGGTCACTTTAAACCGCGAATACATGGCCAATATAGCCGCGTTTTCCAACGGACTGCATCGCCCCCTTCATCCCGAATCCCGATCGGGCGAAGGAGGGCTTTTTTAATTCCCTCAGCCTCACTAAAATCCGGTGTTTTAAAATTTGACTACAATAATATACTTAAACTTTTTTCATCCAAATCCCTGCATTCCAACACCTGAGTTAAATATCTTAATGCCCGTAGCATGATCCTTCGTAAGCATCGGTGTCCCTGTAAATAAGTTCCATTTTGTGTAAATATTTCAAAGATCGTAAGACAGTCGTGAGATTTCACGGCACCTAACGTATTAATTAATCTCAAGGGCCTGGCTGGTACGCACTTCTCTGTTGCCACAATATTTCGGACCAAAATAAACCGCTGTTGGAAATGGCGTTACCAAATTTTTCAATTAATTATACACCCTTTCCAAAATAGGGTAGTCCGTATAAGTTACAGTACGATCCTGCATACGCTTCCATTGAAGGTTTTATAGGGCCCCGATCATATCGACTGAAAAAAAACCGAAATCATCACGCTGATTTTTTTCGTCATCTTACATTAATGAAATGAAAGACTGTACAAAACCTAAACCTGGCAGGTACAATACCAAAATATCATGCAACATTTCGAGCCCTTACAACCCGGCAATTTTTATCATATTTTCAACCATGGAGTGGCAGAACGCAACTTATTTCGCGAACCGGAAAACTACAGGCATTTTCTCAATTTGTACGATAAATACATCTCGCCGGTGGCCGATACGTTTGCATGGGTGTTAATGCCAAATCATTTTCATATGTTGTTGCGTATAAACAACCCTGACAGGGTTATAAGTCCTGTCAGGGTTGTTCCCGTCGATAACCAACCTTCAATACAGTTTTCAAAATTATTTAATTCCTATGCCCAAACTTTCAACAGACGATTCAATTTACGCGGAACCTTATTCGAACGACCCTTTAAACGTAAACTGATCATCACGGAGGAATCGAAGAAGAACGTCCTCCTTTACATCCATAATAATCCGGTCCACCACGGATTCTGCAACCATCCTGTTGAATATCTGTGGTGCAGTTTTCTTGACTGTATTTCACAAACGCCATCTAATCTAAAGCGCGATCAGATATTCGATTGGTTTAATGGCAAAGCTAACTTCATGACTATGCATGACAGCAACCCTGAAATCGAAAATATTGAAAAATGGTTGGGTATGACTCCCCGTCAGGGTCTGAAAGCCTGACAGGGAAATTTTTATCTCTGTGCTTTTTACTTTTCAGCCCGATTTTTTGGCAAGTATGACGCTCGGACTTATCTTTCTAAAATTGAATATCTGAACATTATTGTGATGACTGCTGAGATCGAGAATGGCCGGCTAAGCGATAATACCTGGGAAATAGTGTTATTGAAGCGTATTGCCCATCAATAGTAAATAATACTTTCTATGAACTTCGAAATGAAGATATCCAATTTATTGCTACGTTACTGGTCAGGCTGGCTGTCACATTCCCGATGGAATTGTATCGTTTGTATTTTGGAATTCAACTGATTTAGTCATTAATATATTTTAAGATGAAAAACTTTCATACTAAAATGATCGCATTGACAGGTATGTTGTCTCTCGGAGTCCCGGGTCAACAAAATATCAATGCCGCAAACAAACCAAAATCGACAACCACTCCCAATTTCATCGTTCTCTTTGCTGATGATATGGGTTACGGAGATTTAGGTGTTTATGGCAATCCAACCATCAAAACACCAAATCTCGACAAAATGGCGTATGACGGACAGAAGTGGACAAGCTTTTATGTGGCAGCGCCGGTTTGTACCCCGTCGCGGGCAGGATTAATGACCGGAAGATTGCCCATTCGCTCCGGGATGTGCAGCGATAAACGCCGTGTTTTATTTCCCGATTCGAAAGGCGGACTGCCCCAAAGTGAAATTACTATCGCCAAAATCCTAAAATCAAACGGCTACCAGACGGTTGCCGTGGGCAAATGGCACCTGGGGGATCTGTCGCCATATATGCCCTCAGATCATGGCTTCGATAGCTATTTCGGGATCCCGTATTCGAATGATATGGACAAGATTGATACGACCAATTATTTTACCCTGGCAAAGCTGGAACGATGGCAGGCATATAATGTACCATTAATGCTTGATGGCAAAATTGTTGAACGGCCTGCAGATCAACGTACCATTAACCGCCGTTACACTGAGTATTCAATCGAAAAAATCAAAAGTTTTAAAAAGAAACCTTTCTTTCTTTACCTGGCCTATTCATCCCCGCACATCCCCTTATTCAGGTCAGAAAAATTTAAAGATGTATCAGAGGCGGGAATTTATGGTGATGTGGTGGAGGAAATCGACTGGTCGGTGGGTGAAATTCTGAAAGCGTTAAAAGAAGAAGGATTGGCCGAAAACACGCTGGTTGTATTTACTTCCGACAACGGACCATGGCAGGCGTTTAAAACACACGGAGGTTCTGCCGGATTGCTGCAGGGCGCTAAGGGGGGCACCTTTGAAGGAGGCATGCGTGAACCGGCTATTTTCTGGTGGCCAGGAACGATCAAACCGCAGGTGGTGATGGATATGGGAACGACCATGGATTTACTGCCTACCTTTTGCAGTCTCTCAAATACTAAACTTCCTGATGACCGTGTTTATGACGGCTATGATATCACACCGGTACTTAAGGGAACCGGAAACGATCCCCGTGATGTAGTTTTTTACTACCGCGGAGAACGGGTATATGCTATCAGGAAAGGTGATTACAAAGCGCATTTCATAACGCAGCTGGAATACGGGATCAGGACAGCACATCTCTACACAGATCCGGAAGTGGAAATAAACAGTACTCCGACGGTCCAGGACCCTCCGTTACTTTATAATGTCAGTGTTGATCCTTCGGAAAGATATAATATCGCGGCGGAACACCCCGAAATTATTGCGGAGATCAAAAAAATACTGGAAGAGCATCAGAAATCGGTTGTACCTGTTGAAAATCAGTTGGAGAAATAAACAAACACTTACGTAAATCCAATCAAACCAGGTACGACCAGCTTATGAGTATAAGGATTGTTCTCACAATCGCGGCGATTGGCGGGTAGGGAAGATCGAATCCCCACCAAAAGACAACTCCCGGAATAAGAAGGATGAGTGCATAGCCCCATCTTTATGTCCATTCCAAAGCAACAAACCCGCATAACCTTCCGCCAGACATAGCAGGAGAAATCCAATTAATAAAGGAACTGAAGTGAACAGGCCATTACGTTCGAATCCTCCCCGCCATAAGCCGGGAAGCCCATGACAAATGGAATTCCCCGACCCCGGGATAGATTATAGATAGCCATCACGCAGGGTATGCCCAGACCAATGGTTGATATCCACAGAAGCACAGATGCAACACGAAGTGAAATCATCGCACTCAAATCAAGCTAATAATGCAAGGAACAGTGCAATTCCATTTTGGTTGAAATTAAAATGCAATTGATTGTATCCGGACTTATGAGTTTCGGAGATTTTCATATAGGATAAGTACTCCGGGATACCATCTAAACTTTTATAAAAATCTCTCTTTTATACATGAAATACAAAAGTCCCCATACCATTGCAAGGTATCCGAGGTTCTGTAAGATAGCCAATGCATCTCCGAAACTGGCTGTCGTCCATCCCAGGACATAACCGACCAGGGCCCAGCCATCAACCAAATGGACAAAGAGGTAGACAAAGATCGAATTCATCCCGATAACTCTGAAATAGAATGACCATTTTTCTTTCTTCAGTACATCGATGACCATATAAAAAAGTGCCAGGAGCATAAAACTGATCCCGCCGGCAAATAAATTGTATGAGCTGGTCCAGCATTTCTTAATGATGGGGTAAAACGGGTGGATCATCAGGGAAAGGATCAATGAAACAGCACCAATGCCGGCCAGAATATATATTTTTTGCCATTCGGTCCGGTCACGGTGGCGCAAAACATGTCCGGCCAAAGCTCCCGCCAGAGTAATGGCTATGGCAGAAACGATACACAGTAAACCCAGGGCGTCGTAAATCCCGTGTCCGGATGTCATCTCACCATCGCTGCCATAAGCAAGCCTGCCCGGCGCCAGAAGACGGTCAATGTACCCGTTAATGGAACCTTCCGGAGTCAGAACGCCGGCACCATAGCCCGGGACGGGTATGAAAAGCTGAGCGCATGCCACGGCAACCAGGATACCCGCAAGCCAGATTATTCTGCTCCTCAGGGATGAGGTATAAATGAATATAAGTGATGTGAAAAAATATGCCACACCGATCTGGCCTAATACACTCAGGTACCTGATGTCTGCCAGGTTTCCGCGCAATCCGCCGTTATAGATGATCCCCAGGATGATCAGAACGACCATTCGCTTAAAAGCTTTTGCCACCAGTTTCCCAGGAGGAATTCCCTTTTCAAGCCTCGAGCCTATGGCGAAAGGAATGGCAGCACCGGCAATGAACATGAACAGCGGGAAGATCAGATCATATAATGTTATTCCGTTCCATGCAGGATGATCCATTTGCTCCGAGAGCCATCCCCACCCGGTGATATGTCCGATGTAGGCCACCAGGGCCCCGCCTCCTGTGATCCAGAACATGTCAAATCCCCGGAGTACATCCAGGGAACGCAACCGTTCCCTGATTTCAGGAGGATGAATTTGAGTTTCCATAGCTGGTAGTTTAATGCCCAATAAAATTCGTAAACCTCGCTGAGAATATGGTATATACTCAGCGATCTGGATGACAATATTTTCCCAAAACCCTTACAAAGTAACAGAATCTTCCCGAATAATTCCGGGTTGGCCGGGAATATTCATGCGGTAATCTTTGAGGCAAGGAAGCCACAGATATGAAAAACTGTCACAAATAGCAAACCAGTGTCCCGGAAAGGTCATTATTGCTTTACGATTTTCAAAACTTTAGATCCACCCTCCCATATTACGGTTAAGAAGTAAATCCCTGCTGGTGCATCGATTTTCAGATCAATAATCGTTGTATTAGCATATCCTGCCTTAGTGATGATCCGGCCGTCAGGTCCTGCCAGGGTCAGATTGACATGATAACACACGGCGCCAAGGTCAATGGAAAAAGAACCATCGTTAGGATTCGGAAATACGGTTATACCCTGATTTAACATACCGGATGTCCCGCCGGTCAGTTCAACCATAAAGCAGGCTGACGTGTCGGTGCATTCAGATTGCGTTACGATCACCGCATAATGACCATTCTTTTGAGCTGTAAAGCTCTGACCGGTCTCTCCTTCAATGAGAGAATTTCCGTTGTCACAATCGATCCACTGCCAGGTTGCGTCCGTAGCTGTGGATGTAAGAACCCCCTCCTCCTGGGTAACGTTCGTGTCGGGATGATATACGGTGAGGTTCACGGTTATAATAGAATCACATCCGGAAGAAGAAAGGATCGTGTCGGTATATACACCGGTTTCCATCCATATTTTACCCGCCGGCGATGTATAACTACCGCAGGCTTCAATACTTAAGATGTTGTGCGATGTATGCTTCTCCTCAAATAAAGATCCGAATGGGTACCTTCCTTCCGTCAGGGTAAAGGAATGTTTAGTTACCATGGCAAGGGTTACCGGATCACATTCAAAGATCATTCCCAGATCATAATCCCCTTCCCTGTTGCTCATTCCATAAATTTTACCGTTTTCTGCCTGTATGGGCGAGCCATGTGCACCATCACCCAAAATTTCCTCCCCATATAAAACTGTATCCAGGACCGGATCCCACTCCATCATCTTTATATACGTACATTCAAGTCCACAACCTACGTGCACTAATTCCGCATAGAAGTTTCCGTTATCAGCCTGGATCAGTGAACCGGAAGGAAAAGAGTTCGATGGGTCAGGTGTAAACTCTGCACGTTCGATAACCGTATCGGCCCCGGGGTCCCATTCAAAAATTATATCGACATAATCGTATCGCTGGGCAATCCCGTAAATTTTTCCATCACGGTCCTGGATTAATGGAACATCGGAGTAAAGAGTCCAATCTTCAAAATTAACTCTTTTGGTATACCCCCCACCAGAAGAATCCAGTTCGAAAAGAACTCCGTTGTATGATCCCCCGCCCATGGATGTCATCCCGTAAATTTTCCCATTGTCCGCTTTCAGCAGGGTGCCGACCGGAATTACAGAGTAATCTTCATCCATAAAATCATGTTGATCAGATAACTCACCCGTAACAGGATCCCAGCTGAAAATTACACCCTGATCATTGGCTCCGCCGCTTTTGGTCACTCCAATGAATTTATCGTTATCCGCCCTGATCATTGTGCCAACCGGGGTTTTTCCATTCTCTTCTCCCGTAAAATCCGCTTTCTTCGTAAATGTCCTTCCCTGGATATCCCATTCAAAAAGCACCCCGTAATTATATTTCCCCCCTGTACTTGTTGTACTGTATAGTTTGCCGTCATTCAAACTGACAAAAGATCCCATGGGGAGACTACCGTTTTCAGCCTCGTTAAAATCAAACTTTTTTACGTAGGTTTCAGCATCGATATCCCATTCAAATAGCACTCCGTAATCATAGGTTCCCCCTTTTTCTGTAACTCCCACAAGTTTATTTTCACCCGTCAATACTAAAGATCCGGCCGGATTGCCGCCATTTTCCCTCCCGTTAAAATCAAGCTTTTTTGTGTACATGTCCGTAGATGGATCCCATTCAAAGAGTACTCCCAGGTTTTCGGTCCCTCCCCGCGTAGTTAAACCGTAAAGCTTACCGTTGGGCGCCTGACAGAGTGCTCCTGAGGGTGTATCACCCTGTTGTGTATCGGTCAGAATGACCTTCTGGTAAAAGGTATCCGCAACGGCATCCCATTCAAAAAATGCATTGCCTTTTGTCCCGTAAATCTTTCCGTCGTCCGCCTGGAGTAAAGTCCCGTATAGAAGGTATCCTGTAAAATCATGTCGCTTGCAGTAATTACCGGATACCGGATCCCATTCGAAGAGAACGCCTCCCCCATTTGCTCCGCCTGATAATGTCATTCCGAAAAGATTCCCGTTCGTTGCCTGAATCAGTGAACTTGCCGGGCGGTATCCTGTTTCCTCCCCGTTAAAATCAAACCTTTTCGTATATTGGTCTGTCACTGGATCCCATTCAAAGAGTACACCTGAAGAATTATCTCCTCCTTCTCCGGTCATGCCATAAAGCTTTCCATCGTTAGCCTTCACTAGTGATTTGTATGGAGAAAGTCCATTCGAACCCTCATCGAAATAATATTTTTCAGTATATTGATTTGTAGAAGGATCAAATTCATAGATCGCTGTTTTAGGCAGCAGATACCCAAAATATTCTATTGAGTACACGACTATCCCGTAAAGTTTCCCGTTATCCGCCGGGATCAGGGGCCCTATGTACTGAATTTGGCCCCCGGGGTCCAGGATAAATTTGTATTTAGAAGTATAGGTATTACCGGAAGTGTCCCATTCAAAGAGAACGGCTCCTCCTCCGTATGTGCCCCGGGTCAACCCAAAGTATTTACCACCTGGTGTGGCGCATAGATTTACAGCAGGATACTTTCCCTCGTACTTTAAGGGAAAACTATAGAGGGTTTCGAAGTTTTCACCACTTCCATCCGTCAGGAAGATCGTACCATTATCGTATTCTCCTCCGCGAGAGGTCATCCCGTAAAAATCGGTACATTGTGCCGCAAGGCGGGAAAAATGAAAACTGACAGATAATACCAGAGCCAATACAAATACCATAAATGTAGGTTTCATAGATATCCGCATTAATTCTTTCTAAAAAAATAATATCCTTTGTATGAGTGACAAAAAAGAAACACCAATCTGTCACGTTGGAACACTGAGGAGCATGTTTAACGGTCCGACATCATGAAATAAGATTTAAGACCGCAGAAGAATCCAGGAATTCAGACGTATCTTTAATTAATAACAACGAATTCTATTGAATGAGAGTTCAGGCGAATGTAGATGCTAATTTAACATAACCTTAACAAAATGTCAATAGATTTTTCAGATATAAATATATCTCTGTTTGAGGGAGTTAACCGGCAGTACAATTCTTTAAGATTGGGGTATATTCCGGCTTCGAGGCACGTCCTCCTCCGCGAGAGGTCATCCTGTAAAAATCGTTACATTGTGCCGTAAGACGGGATAATTGAAAATTGACGGAAAATACCAGGCCTTGCATAGTACTCTATATTTTGCCTGCTAATTTCTTCTTATATAGCACCACTATGAATTCGTTCCGGGAATAATCCATCGTATATTTACTTGCCCGATTGGATGCATTCGTATTTTTGTCATAATACTTCAACCCTAAAAAGTCTGATCATGAAAAAATACAATAAAGCCTACAACAACAGAAGGCACAACAGGCCGGCTGTCCTGTTTGTACTCATAGTCATTGCCTTCGGCGCTCTTTCTATAAAAACTTCGGATGACAGGAAGACAACGCTTTACGATCTGGGGATTAATCTGATCCCTTATCCGCAGGAAGTCCTTCCCGAAGGAAAGGATTTTATCTTCGATGGTAAGATATCCATCGTGCTGGATCAGAACGCCTCCAACGCGGACAGGTTTGCTGCAGAACAGTTACGGGATCATCTCTCAGGCGACTGGAATATCAACAGTACACTAACCGGATCTCCTGCAGGTAAAAGCATCCTTTTATCCAGACAAAACATTCCGGACAAGATTACCTCCTTGCCAGAAAATAAAAAAGATCAGGCGTATCAGCTTCAAACATCTTCCGGAAGGTTGAAAATTTCGGCCATAGGCGAGGCAGGGCTTTTTTACGGTGTCCAGACCTTACTTCAGATCATCCGGAAAGATAACCGGGGATTCTTCGTCAAAGGTATGAAAATCACAGACTGGCCGGATATTCCTGTCAGGGCAATTCATTACGATACCAAACACCACCAGGACAAGGGGGAATATGTTGAAGGCTTTATCCGTGATCTGGCCAGCTACAAGATCAACATGCTGGTATGGGAATGGGAGGATAAATTTGAATACCCCAGCCATCCGGAAATAGGAGCTCCGGGCGCATTCACCATGAAAGAGATGCAGGAAATGACCCATTATGCCCAACGATACCACATTCAGATCGTGCCACTGGTACAGGGACTCGGCCATGTGAGCTATATCCTGAAATGGCCACAGTACAGTCATCTCCGTGAGATCCCGGCTTCAAACTGGGAATTTTGTCCCCAGAAAGACGGCACGTATGAATTGCTGAACGACCTCTGGCAGGATGCCATTGAGGCGACACCCGGTTCGGAATATATTCATATTGGATGCGATGAAACCTATGAGTTGGGGCAAGGTGTGGACTGCGGCTGTGCTGCCATGATGAAAGAAATTGGCAGACAAGGCTTATACACCACTTTTATTAATCGTGCCGCCAGGCCGTTGATACAGGAAGGGCGAAAAGTCATGGCCTGGTCCAGAGCACAGTATAACCCGGGAGAAAAAATGAATCCGCTGCGCGGCATGGTTTTGCTCAACCCGGCGAAAAACGCCGGAAGGATAGATGAATTACATAAAGTCGGTTATGAGGTTTTTGTATATGACCCCAATCCCGGGATCGAACCCCTGTTCCTGCCTTACTTTTACCGGCTTAAGGGTGAAATGGACGACACGGTATTTATCGGGAAAATCGAAATTGAAACCTCGCTCCAACGGTCATATAATGAAGTCTCTGTTGCTGCGAAATCAGGGATGTTCGACGGGATGATAAATACTTCCTGGGACGATTCCGGCCTTCATAACCAGGTCTGGATGATGAGCTTTGTTAATTCTGCTGAATTTTCCTGGAGCGGAAGCCGTCCCTCACTGGATGAATTCTCCGATAAATTCTTCCCGAACTATTACGGGGAGAATTCCGCAGATATGAAGGAACTCTACCTTTTACTGGATAAAGCTGCCTATTATTACTATGATTCGTTTGAAAGACGTGTCTGGCACTACGGGGACGTCGGAAAAACTCATCTCCCCGATCTGCCTCGCGGAGATAACCTTGAATACGATGAATTCTGGAACCGTGAATATGCCGGTAAAATCAAAGAATCGAAGGAAGAACTTAAGCAGATGGAACGCGCATCCGATATTATCAGGACAAATATGGAAGCGGGTATCAAAAACAGTTATGACCTGGAGATTTTCAATTCCATCGTGGAACTTGTTAAACATACCTGTAATACATACCTGGCTTTATCAGAGATTGAAATAACTGTCAAAGAAGCTCATAACCAACGATTCCTGAGTCATGAAGCTGCTTATGGAGCCATGAAGAAAGCCATTAATATTATAGATAACAATCTTTCAGAGAGACAAAAAGTATACGATGAACTCGTAAAAACCTGGGAAAAAACGAGACTTCCAAAAGGGATGTCAACTCCCGGTAAACAGTATTTTTACCGGCAGGACCGTGCCCGGCATTTCGCTTACCGGAAAGCCGATATGAGCTACCTGATCTGGGATGAGCAACTATTGGGCCTCGAGGACTACAGGGCAAAATTGTCGAATTACATGGACTGGTATAAAAAAACGTTTATCAGCAATGAATGAGAGTCGTATTTTATCCGATGCGGGTGTTAAAATCCTAAGTCAGTCGAAGTCAAATTCACACTTTTTCAAGAATCCGGGAGTCGTATACTTAGCCTGAATTCCTTGGCAGCATCCATTTTTTGGGTTTTTCGAAGGTGGATATAGCGACCTGCTCCCTGGCGGTCCATTTATGATTAAACAATTTTTGAATACCATTTATCCGGTTCAGAAGGCAAATATCCCATTTCAAATCAGGCAACTGACTAATGGTCCGACTTAGCATATCTCAGAAAGAAATTCTGAAATCAGTTAATCCGATATGTAGTCCCTCAGAAAGGGTATCCGGATTAAGGATACAAAAAGTATAATACCCATTTGGTAATAATGTGTACTTGATACCAGCGGGATCGATTACATACTTAGGGCATTTCCAACGGCATATAATCAAAGAATCACCTGAATAAATTTTAAATAGCGGATCAATATAAATATCATGAAAATCCTTGAATTCCGTCAAATCCCCCGGACGAATCAAGCTAAACTTTATTGAATCGTAGTGATAGCTGCTCCGGATTTTCAAAGAATCAACGGATAGATCAGACCGGTTCTCAAACCTCAGGGATAATTGAGATACAAAAATTTCTGACTTTTTGCAAGATGACAGAAGAATAAAAATAAGGAAAGCCATGAAAAATGGAAGTATCCATATTTTTTTTATTCTTCGGGGATAAGTCAACGGTGAATTTTTCATTACAGAGGGTTTTAATTCAGGAAGATACGTCTGAATAAAAACTAATAATTGCGGGAGAAATTGCACGTCACCATAAAATCAGAATATCGTTTCTTGCAACATAACCACCACCCGCCATGTTAACCAATTCGCATTCTTCCCAGGAAGGAGTGTTATTTGCAATAACAAGGTAACATGAATCTGTACCACCAAATATGTAATTTCCCGTAGAATTTGTTGTGCCTGCATATTCATGTTGCAAGAAATAATAAGACAAGCATTTCATAGTGTTTCTGTTTCTTTCAGCTAAATCAGAAAATCCTTCCGGAAGACCAAAACTTTGATCAGGAAAATAGTTAATTTTTAGTTGAACCGAATTGTACTGATCAGGCAAAGTAAATTCAAACAGCAGGTACTCCAGGAAAATTCCGAGACATTTCAGCACAACATTACCTTCGGCAAACCAACCGTCCTTTCTAACGTTACCGAATATATCAGGAGTAACCTCAACAGAGTTTCCGTTTGAAAATCATTCTCAATGGTCATCCCAGCCTATGCAAAATACCTTCAGGTTCGCGGAAATAATATGAGCATGTTTTCTTCATGATTAAATGCATTTTCGATTCCGATGGATTCCACCTTTTCTTAAAATTATCCTCCTCCCATGCCTTCCTCGTCCAAAATACGAATTTACGTCTCCAACACTGGTCGTAGTGTGGATTGACGGTCACTATATTGGTCACGGAGCCGTTTCTCAGCTGATAAAGTCAGCTTTGTCACGGTCAATCATAGACCTCAGCTTCATCATTTAATAGCAGTTCTCAATTTACCCTTTCTCAACCTTAGTTATCACGGTGCCATTTTTGGTGTTGGCTCATTGAACAATCATACGTAATTCTTACTATTTTAATCACTCACCCATCTCAGAAAATTTATATGCCAATTCTTATGTTTTTCCGGCCCAGATCCTTTATGGATCAAATAATAGATGAGAACTTTGGGGAAAAAACTTTGAGATACAGGATCCGTTTTTCCCGAAATATTAAATGCATTAAATCTTTTTACCTATTTTTAACACAATTAGCGACTATAGAAAATGCCTGTATATGAATCTATAAAGAACGGTAAGAGGAAATTTGAAAAGGTTTACAGTCAATTTTTTGATTGCTATTTTCAGATCGCTTTTCATTTTTTGTGCAACAGTGAAGACGCCAAAGAGGTCGTTCAGGATGCATTTATAAAACTTTGGGAAAATTCCGTCTATTTAAGAGACACTGATGAGATCAAAAATTATCTTTTTATTGTGATCCGCAATCGATGTCTGAATTTGCTCCGCGATAAAAAGAAAATGATTTATGAAGATAGTTATGGAGATCGTCTGGCCTCCATTAATTATAAATTACTCTCGGAAAGTTCTGAAGAGGTTTTATTGTACCGGGAATTGGCTGAAAAGGTGCTTGATGCCATTTCCTCTCTGCCTCCGCAATGCAGGCAGGTTTTTAGTCTAAGCCGAACTGAAGATCTGAGTAATAAGGAAATAGCACAAAAGTTAAATATCTCTGTAAAATCTGTTGAAGCAAATATTACGCGTGCGCTGAAAAGCCTGAGGATTGAACTTGCCCCATACCTGGCTCAAAAGAAAACATCAGGTAATGAACTCATAATTAATATGTTAATTTTCCTGCTATAAAATTTTTTTCAGTTTTTTGCAAATCCATATAGGGTTGTTCATGGTTACGGGGTTTTTATATCGTAACTGATCAATATGGAAAAAATTGAAAAAATCTTACTTCGTTTTCTTCAGCAAAGGCTAAGCCCTGACGAGTTAATTGACCTGAACGAATGGAGCCGTGATCCTGAAAATCATCAGAAACTTATCCATTACCTGAAGATATGGATCTGGTCGGCCCAGCTAAAGAACAGGCCCCCGCAGGTAGAATTCTCAGATACCTGGGAGAAAATTCTTAACAATAAGCTCAATGCGCTTCCAAAAAGCAGAAAACTTAATGTAATTCTCAGGTATGCTGCTACTATTCTCATTTTAATTAATATTGGATGGTGGGGCAACTATTTCATTACTGAAAAAAAAGTTGTCCCGGAAACCCCGGAGTACACCCTTTCTGCAAATATCAATTCGAATTCTGTAATTACTTTTCCCGATAAATCCGTCGTTTATTTGCGCCAGGGTTCATCGCTCAGGTACGATCCGGAATTCAGATCCGGAGAACGCAAAGTTTTCCTTGAAGGAGAAGCCTATTTTGAGGTGAGCCATGATGATGCGCATCCCTTTACCGTTAATACCGCTAATGCAAAGATCATGGATCTTGGAACAAGATTCGATGTATCGGCTGAAAAAGGAACAGGTTTAACCAGGACAACCCTTGTGGAAGGGAAAGTTGAATTTGTGACGAACACAGGGAAAAAGTATTTATTACAGCCGAATGATATGATTGAATTTAATACTATAACGAATGCTCTGCGGCTTCAAAAAGTGGATCCTGAACTGTATACTTCCTGGAAGGACGGAAAAATCATTTTCCGGGACGAAACACTTGGTGAGATTACGCGCAAACTGGAAAAATTCTATGATGTGAAATTTAAATACGAAAATCCCGAGATCGCTCATAAATACCGGTTTACAGGAACTTTCTATTCGAAAACATCGATCAATGATGTTATAACCATGCTAAAATTATCCATACCAATGGAGGTGTCGCTCAAACAGGCATTTCCCGAACAGGACACGATAATTATTAAGTAAGGAAAAAAAGCGGACAATACTGAGAATATTGTCCGCTCAGGAAGAATTAAAATTCCTTAAAAGAAATTTTAATAACGTAGGAAACGAAACAAAACTATGAAAAAAAATCTGGTATTCAATGGGTTAATTGCCCATTCTTACTTGAAAAAAATAAGCCGAATTATGCGATTAACAGTGTTTCTCATCCTCGTTGCGGTATTTGCAGCAAATGCAAATACGGTTAATTCACAGTCCCTGAGGCTAACGATAAATTTTGAGAACGCAAACCTTGCTGATGCTCTTGAACAGATTGAAAATAAGCTAAATGTTGGCTTTCTGATACCCAGCGATCTTTTAAAGGACGAACACAGGATAAACATGTCATTCAGGGATGAGCCTCTTGAATCAGTTCTTAAAAAAATCCTTGATTCCGATCTTTACAGTTACAAAATGGTTGGAAACAATGTAGTGATCACACATAAAATTGAAGCTCAGCCTCACAACATTAAGGGAAGGGTAACGAATTCATCCGGAGTACCAATTATTGGAGTCACGGTAAGTATCAGGGGGACCACCAAGGGAACGATAACCGATCGTGACGGGGTGTATGAAATGGTCAATGTTCCCCCTTTTGCAGAACTAGTATTTTCGTTTGTCGGAATGAAAACCCAGACTATTCCGGTAGAAGGGAAAAGCCTGTTAGATGTTGTTCTGACTGAGGACCGCATAGGAATCGAAGAGGTTGTTGCAATTGGTTACGGGACAGCAAGAAAAGAAGAACTGACCAGTGCGATTTTCAAGGTAATGCCGGAATCCTTCCAGCCTTCTGCAGTTAGCAATCCCATAGAGCTTATCAAAGGGAAAGTCCCAGGTTTAACCATAGTCAACCAGGCCGGGAATGATCCCAATTCCACTCCCCAGGTTAATCTGAGAGGAATTGGTACCATCAGCGCCAATAATGACCCACTGATTATTATTGACGGGGTTTATGGCACCATCTCTGATTTGAACATGCTTAATCCAAACGATATTGAATCCTTTAACGTACTGAAGGACGGAGCATCAGCGGCGATATACGGGACCCGAGGAAGTAACGGAGTTATTATTGTTGATACAAAAAGCGGATTAAGAGATACTTCTTCCCTCGAATACAACAGTTATTTCTACTTTGAAGAACCCAGGAGAAATCCACAGGTATTGAATGCAGATCAGTATCTCGAAGTTATGCGGCGGCTGGGATTTCAGACAAGCCAGATTGATAAGGGATTTAACACGAACTGGATCAACCAGCTTATGTCTGATAAACTGAGCTCATATCATTCCCTTTCCTTTATGAATTCAGGTAAAAAATCAGACTTTCGTATTTCAGTCGGTTTCAAAGATGCAAACGGGATAATTCTGAACACATATAATAAAAATGCAAATTTCCGGCTGAATTTTAATAGCGAAATATACAAATGGCTAAAAGTTAATGGCATCGTTGGAGGCAGCAGGATCAATCAGAGATTCACGAATTACGGCGCACTGGATGAGTCAATGAAATATGATCCTACAGCTCCCGTTTACAATTCCGACGGAACTTTTTATGAATATCCCGGGGTTGGACCATCAAATCCGGTTGCCCTTCTTGACCAGGTAAACAACTCGTCCATTAACAGCCGCCTGAATGCCAGTCTCCAGTCGGTCTTCACGATTAATCCCGAACTGAACTTGTCAATCAAAGGATCCTCCTTTATCAGGGATACCGAAAATACCTTTTTTGAAGATATCGATTCAAGGAACAGTTTATTTACAGGGATTCCCGGAACAGCGATCAGGGGATCCTCTTTTTATAGTGAAAACCTGATTGAATCTTTGATCAATTATTACCACAACTTCAATAAAAACAGCATAAAGGTTTTGGGTGGCTATAGCTTTATTGACAACACCTTTTCTTCTTTATCCATGACGAACAGGGATTTTGTCACAAATTCACTGGGCGCTTACGCTATCGGCTCCGGTTCATATCTGACTGAAGGAAAAGCGACCATGGAAAGTAACAAAGAAAAAAGCAGACTTATTGCTTTTTTCAGCAGGGTGAACTACAGCTATGCCGGCAGGTATCTGATGAATTTTAGTATCAGGCGGGAAGGTTCAAGTGTATTTGGGGTTAATAATAAGTGGGGCTGGTTTCCGGCGATATCCGGAGCATGGAGGTTAACAAAAGAACCGTTCATGGAGAATGTTTCATTTATCAATGAACTGAAGGTAAGGGCCGGATTTGGAATTACAGGTAGAAGTCAGGGTATTCCCAACTACCAGTCACTGGCCCGGATCGGGGCTGACGCTAATGCTTACTTCAATAATAACTGGATCCCAACCTATGGACCGGTAAGCAACCCTAATCCGGATCTCCGGTGGGAAAGAAGCAAAGAGGTGAACATTGGTGCAGACTTCTCCCTGTTCAACAACAATCTTTACGGCACCATCGACATCTATAAAAGGGTTACCGCCGATTTATTGGGTATATTCAATACACAAACACCTCCCAGCCTCGAACCCACCATTTTTACCAATGTCGGAACAGTTAAAAACCAGGGGATTGAGCTGTCCCTCAGTTTTCCGGTCATTCATCTCGCGGAGTTTTCATGGAATAGCAGTCTCACATATTCCTTCAACAGGAATGAAGTGGTTTCGTTGTCGAACAATAATTTCGGTGTGGAGAGAATACCTTACCAGGATTATGGAAACGTAGCTGCTTCCCTATATATACTTACCCAGGGTATCCCCATCGGAACATTCTATGGTTATAAGTTTGATAAGATCGATGAAAATGGCAAATGGGTTTTCAAAGATCTTAACGAGGACGGAAAGGTTGAAGAAAACCTTGATTACACATACCTGGGAAGCGGATTGCCAAAACATAATTATGGCTTCTCCGGTAATATGCATTATAAAAAATTTGATGTCTCTTTCAACTTTATCGGTGCGTCAGGATTCAAAGTTTTCAATGAAAAAAGGCTCTGGTACGAGAATACCGCAAATTCACCCTCTAACTACCTTGTTTCAATCCTGGATGCAACAAATTCCAAACTGCATGATCGCCTCAGGTTCTCAGATTACTATCTGGAGAATGGAGACTACCTGAGACTGGACAATGTTACTTTGGGATATAATCTGAAAATCAAAAATATCATTCACCAGGTTAGAATTTACACAACCGCCACCAATATCCTGCTTTTGACGAAATACAACGGCATCGATCCCGAAGTGGGCAGTGGCACCGGTGACGGGCTCTCGCCGGGATGGGATACAAGATCATTCTATCCGAGGTCATCTACTTTCTTATTCGGTATTGATATAAAATTTTAACATCATGTTAAGGAAAATAACTTTCACTTTAGCACTGGCCGCGATTTTAACTCAGTCTTGTACAGATCTGAATGAAAAGGTATTCAGTGAAGTTACTTCAACCAATTTCTATCAAACAAAAGAGGAAGTTGAGGCCGCTGTAATGCGTCCCTATTCACACCTGAGACAGATATATCTTAATTTTTCCACAAATGGCGGGGGCGTATACTTGCTGGAAGAGCTTTCAACCGATGAGGCTGCATGGCCAACAAAAGGGAGAGATGGATACGATAACGGAAACTGGATCAGGTTGCACAGACATGAATGGACTGTTGAGGACGGTTCTTTTTACAATACATGGAATGATTTGTACAAAGGAATTGCCTTATGTAACAATATGCTGGTCGATCTCGAGAAGACAAAAGCTATTGCAGACAACCAAAAGGCCCAATACAATTCCGAGCTAAGGGCTTTAAGAGCATATTTTCATTATTACCTCCTTGATCTTTATGGAAACGTACCTGTTATTACAAGCCTTGATCAGTTTAGTACAAAAAATAACACTAGTGAAGAGGTCTTCAACTTCATCGAATCTGAAATTCTTGATGTAAGAAATAATCTTATAGTTACTGGAAACCCGGGATGGTATGGTCGTTTTACCAAAGAAGCTGCTAATGCCCTTCTCTCACGTTTATACCTGAACGCCGAAAAGTACACCGGTATTCCGGAATGGCAAAAATGTATCGATGTCAGCGAAAGTCTTATCCATGAGGGTGCGTTCAAAGCCGACGACTCCTGGCAAACACCATTTTCAACTAATAATGAGGTTTCCGGGGAAAACATATTTGTGATCCCGGGTGATGCCGTCTTTGCCAACGAGTCTCAGTTGATGTTTCAGTTTACAACACACTGGGCACAACGTGTTCCCCAATTTGCCTTTGAAGGGAACGGCGGATTTAATGGGATGGTTTCGGTAAGAGAGTTTATTGAAACCTTTGATACCTTGAATGATAAACGATGCTTCTTTGACTCCAGGAGTTTAATTGCAGCTAACGAGAACGACACTTCATTATTACGCGGACAATTTATGTGGGGACCGCAATGGGGCGTTGATGGATTGCCGGTTCTGGGAACAAACGAACATAATGGTCAACAACTGAACTTCAGCCTTGATGTTACTGACATGGAAAGTGGGGATGAGGCATCCGGAGCGAGAAACATAAAATACAAAGTTAAATACGGCTCGAACGGTTTTGACAATGATATCGTAATATTCAGACTGGCAGAAATATATTTCAGCCTTGCTGAAGCAAGCCTGAGACTGAACGGAATTGTAAATCCGGATGCACTTCAGGGAATAAACGAAATTCGACGAAGAGCCGGTGTCAGTACATACTCCTCTCCTGATATGAACCTTAATGAATTGTTTGCCGAAAAAGGCAGGGAGATGTGCTACGAGGGTGTCCGCAGAACAGATATGATCCGCTTCGGAAACTACACTGGTAAAAGGTGGGACAAAGCAGCCAGTGAGAATTTCAGAAACCTGTATCCAATTCCTCAGATAAGTATTAACAACAATTCAAACCTGAAACAGAACCCAGGATATCCACAATCTTCTCAACTTAATAATAACTAATATTTAAAAAAATGAAAACAAGCTCTATTCGCTTTAAAACTTTCACCAGGTTTCTCACAGTTTCCATCTTACTGACTGCCCTGTCAACATCCTGTAAAAAGGACGATTCCACAGCTCCCAAAACAAACAACACTGACCTTCTGACTGAGATTCAGAACGTTCAGAATATCTTAATCAGCGCCAAGGATGGAAACGCTGTCGGGGACTATATTATTGGCTCTGTCAGCTCTCTTCAGAATGCATTAAGCACAGCTCAGGTTGTCGCCGATGATGCAACTTCCGATCAAGCCGCCTTTGATCAGGCTATTACAAATCTGCAGGATGCAATGTATGCATTTCAGGCAAATGAGATCGAAGATGCTTCGCTTGAGTTCTCAGCGAACGCCTCTGACAGTGCGTGGACTGTAGAACAAAGTGCTAACTCTGCAGAAATATTTAACTTATCGGAATTTACCTTTGAGGCCTGGGTTTATTATACAGACAAACCCGGTTTCTTCGGACAAATTGCATCTACAGAATTTTATGAAGACGGTCTGAGAGGCTGGAATTTGAGAATCGGTGATGGTGATGCTCTTGATTTCTCAATAGCCGACAACACTGAAAGCAGATTACAACCTGATGTGACTGAACATCCTGAAGCGCTTGTTCCAAGAAACCAATGGGTCCATGTAGCATGTACTTTCGATGGCACAAACATGAAATCTTACATCAACGGAAATCTTATCGGAACCCTGGATGCCTCTGCCAGAACTAACATCGCTCAAACCGCCACATTAGAAGGTGCACAGCCAATTGTACTCGGGAACAGTGCGGGTTTTAAACAACCCGAAAGAAGGCTTGTCGGAAAATTATTTGACATCAGATTCTATAATATTGCAAGATCAGCAACGGATATCGCTGAAGACAAAGATTTTATACTTACCGGTGATGAAAGCAATCTGGTAGCATACTGGCCGATCGCTAAGGCAACATCAAACGATTTGATTACTGATTACGCTAAAAACATGCTTGGAGAAAATAATCTGCAATTGGAATGTGGTGCCATCGTTTCCACCCGGAACTAATGGTCCTGAACGAAATGATTGATCCGGTTCTGGATCAATCATTTCTTGATTTTAGGTGATCCGCGACCAGAAAATATTATAGTAATCTCCAGGGTCCGGATTTTAGTAGGTATTTCACTTGATGTTTTTGATATGAAAATTTATCCCATGTATTTATTCCTACTTCTGGCCATTATGGCCTGCACAAAATCCAATGAAGTGAATCTCAACAATTTTCCGGATAGCAACCTGAATGATTCGTTATGGATCGAGAGAGCACAAAATGCATATGATGATCTTTTCTCTGTATATTGGAATCCGGCGAAAAACCGCTTTTATTCGGATAATTATAAAAATACCAACCTGAATTACTGGTGGCAGGCTCACGCCCTTGACGCACTTGTCGATGAAAAGATCAGGACAATGGATACTACCGGTACCGAAATGACATCTTTGATCAATGGAATTAAAGAAGTAAACAACAATTCATTGATCAACTCATTTTATGATGATATGGAGTGGCTTGCTCTGGCCCTGCTTAGATCCTACATGCTAACCGGGGAAACCTCCTTCCTGGATGAAGCAAAACATTTGTGGGAGGAAATTCAAAAAGGCTGGAATACCAAGCACGACGGAGGAATCGCGTGGAATAAATCTCAGACCGATTATAAAAATATGCCTGCCAACGCTCCGGCGGTCATCCTCTCATATAAATTTTATCAACTGGAAAAAAATGTGAATGACAGTATCTTTGGGAATAAGGTGCTTACATGGGTGGAAAATAACCTCGTTGATGAATACTCAGGCAAAGTCTATGATGGACTTGGCAGGGACGGTACCGACCAGGTTGATAAAGAATGGCAGTTCACGTATAACTATGGTATATTTATTGGCGCCTGTGTTGAGAAATACCACATCACAAAAGATTACTCCTATATCGAGAAAGCTGTCAAATCTGCTGATTATGCTATTTGTTCTTTAGTTAAACCAGGAACAGAAATCCTGAAAGATGAGGGAATAGGAGATGGGGGTCTGTTTAAAGGAATATTTATAAGATATCTGACGAGCCTGATTGAGGTGGATGCTATCACTGATGCAAGCAGACAAAAATTCATCGGCTTTCTGAATGCAAATGCCGAATCTCTCTGGAATATGGCTACGGTTCAAAATCCATATATACAGTTCTCCTCCGACTGGACTGAGCCACCATCCCGGGTCACTGATTTATCAGTGCAATTGAGCGGACAATTCATGCTGGAGATACTGGCGGATCTGGAAAGAAAGAAGCTTTTATAATATCCTTCCGGAAGGATATCAGAATACAAATCTTATTATCATGATAAACAGAAGGAAGTTCCTGAAAACGGGCGCCGTTGCTGCAACCGGCATGAGCCTGCTTGGGAATTCAGATTTTGTTGGAAGCATTGATGACAGCAACTTTACCAGCAGGAGACCCTCTCTCCCTGAAAGAAAATTTACATCTGAATACATTGAGGAAACCATACGCACAGCCAAAAAGAAGATCGGGGACCCGAAACTCTCCTGGATGTTCGAAAACTGTTTTCCCAACACCCTTGATACTACCGTTGATTACAACATAATTAACGGAGAACCGGATACATTTGTCATCACGGGGGATATTGGAGCCATGTGGCTCAGGGATTCCTCCGCCCAGGTTTGGCCATATCTTCCCATGGCTTCATCCGACAATAAACTTAAGTCCCTGCTCGCGGGCGTTATTCGTCGCCAGTCGCGATGTATATTACTGGATCCTTATGCCAATGCTTATTATAAAGAACCCATTACTGGTGAATGGAAAGATGATCTAACCGACATGAGACCGGGTGTGCATGAGAGAAAATGGGAAATTGACTCACTATGCTATCCTGTCCGTCTGGCCTATAATTACTGGCACATGACAGGTGATGGTTCCATATTTGGTGAAGACTGGCAAAATACTGCAGAGCTGATATTGAAAACTTTCATTGAGCAGCAGCGGAAAGGTGGTCATGGGCCATATCAATTTCAAAGAAAAACGACAAGACAACTGGATACCCTGTCAAATGACGGGTACGGAAGACCTTCACGTCCTGTTGGTCTGATAAATTCTTCCTTCCGCCCTTCAGATGATGCTACAACTTTTGGATTTCTGATCCCTTCTAATTTCTTTGCCGTCATTAGCCTGAAACAGTTGGCAGAGATCAGTGAAAAAGTAACCGGTGATATGACTTTTGCCCAAAAATGCAGGGATCTCTCACTTGAAGTAGAATCGGCAATTCGACAATATGGTATAAAAGATCATCCCGTTTATGGAAAAGTCTATGCCTATGAAACGGACGGCTTTGGAAATGCAACGTTTATGGATGATTCCAATGTCCCAAACCTGTTGGCTTTGCCTTACCTTGGTTGTGTATCAGAAAACGACATAATATATCAGAATACACGCAAGCTGATCTGGAGCAGTAATAATCCCTATTTTTTCAAAGGAAATGCCGGTCAGGGTGTTGGAGGTCCACATGCAGGATACGATATGATATGGCCTATGAGTATCATTATGTTTGCCTTGACAAGCTATGATGATAAGGAAATTTCGAGCTGTCTTAAAATGCTCCGGGACACGGATGCAGGAACAGGATTCATGCACGAATCGTTCCATAAAGATGACCCGACAAAGTATACAAGGCCATGGTTTGCCTGGGCCAATACGATTTTCGGAGAGCTGATTCTTAAACTGATCAGGGAGGGGAAAGAAAATTGTCTAAGGTAGCTGTTTGAATAATATTGAGACCAGGATATCCCACGAAACCCTATCTGTTTCCTCCTCTTACGTATCTTTATGAGCGTTTATGATTAATCTTTTATATACCCTTATATGCCATATGCGGTTAAACTTCCTCTCCCCCACCGGAATTTATCATTCAGAGTACGATATTTTCTCCCGTATTTTATGCTCACTCTGAACAGAATTTCCAGCCCGACAGTAACCCGGATTTAATATTTTTGTGAGAGGAATTCCGTCAGACCCTCTTATCTGATTAAACACAACCTGGCTGTCACGGGTGGCCGGTTACCGCAGGTGATCCTGCACAGATAAATACCCTGGGGCAGACCTGTTGCGTTGAAAGGCACATCATGGATCCCGGCTGGCTTTAGCATATCTACAAGGGCAGATACTTCACGTCCCGTGCCGTCATAGATCCTTACCGTAACTCTTCCGGGAACGGATGTGCGGTAACGGATCATGGTCGAGGTCCTGAACGGATTGGGATATATCTGCAGGGAAGGAGCATCCGGAGCTGGGTTATATCCTGTCGTGTTAATATACTCGTACATGCCTATGTCGATCCTGCCATTTACGATCCTTGGATTCCCGTCCGCATCCAGGAGCACAGACTGGTCGCCAAGAGGGAAGATGAGAGTATCGGACACAGGATCACCCGCATCAATAGCCGGAGATCCTTCTATGATGTGTAACTCGGAGGAATCCGCATTACCTTCAAAAGGATCTGTACTCGCAGAATTCTCAAGCGTGATACCATCTCCTTCCAGATCGCCCGTGTCATCCCCGTATATGCTATATCTGATCGTGGCTGAACTGCCCGGACCATTCCAAATCTGATTGCCGGTTGTTGCATTGTTATCCCGAATGATGGTATTCAATACCTGTACGTCGCTTTCTTCATTATACAAAGCACCACCCCTATCTCCTGCAGCATTGCCACGGAAAGTTGAATTGTATATCAGGGGCGCCGAGAGGAGATTGAACAATGCACCGCCCTGGTAAGCCGTATTCCCGGTGAATCCAGTGTTAACGACGCGTGACGAACTGCCTTCGGTGTTCACCATTGCACCGCCGGTACTGTCGGAAAGATTATGTGTAAATACAACGTTGGCGAAATTGGGTGAACTGCCGGCATTGAAAACGGCACCGCCATGTTTTGCAGAATTTTCAGCGAATTCGGCATCAGTGATCTCAGGTGAACTCTGCTCATTGAATATCGCCCCACCCATCCCGTTGGCATGATTAGCGGTGAATCTTACACCGGAAAGCTCACCTGAGCTGTTTTTAATGTTATATATCCCTCCGCCATCCGACTCGGACGAATTATTCTGAAAGATTACATCTGTAAGTACCGTTGAACTCTCCTGATTGTATATGGCACCTCCTTCCTGCCCTGCCTCATTCCCGTCGAACAATACATGGTTGAAGGTACCCTCACTCTGGAGATTAATAACGGCTCCCCCTAATCCGAGTGTCGAATTATTGATGAAGGTAACATTGTTCATTGAAAATTTAGTTTTGGAATTAAACAACCCACCTCCGTCATAGGCAGCCCAGTTGTCCTGGAAGATCACGTCATCCAGGGTACAGGAACCTCCGAGATTCAGTATACCTCCGCCGTAACTGATGGGAGCCTCATTCTCTGAGATCGTCACCCCGGTAAGAGTCAGATCTCCGCCCCGGTTGTGGATCCCTCCGCCCCCGCCACCCTGAAAACCATACCGTATCGTAACTCCGTCAATCTGTACTTTATAGTTATCCGAGACGGTTACTACTGTGTTGACGCTACTCTCCGGTTCGGTCTGCGACTGGATGATCGTTATCCCCCTGCCTGCCCCGGAAATGTACAGGGATTTCTCTATGACAAGGACCTCGGTGTACACACCGTCAGAGATCCTGATGGTATCCCCGGGGGATGCTACATAGATGGCCTGTCCAATAGTACGGCATTTCGAATCAAGGCTGGTACAGGTATTGGCACCTTCATTATCGTTCCCTGATGTACTTACATAACGCGTGAGTTGGGCTTCAACGGAAAGCGTCAGGCAGAGGAATACAATACTAAGAAGGAGCAGGAAGCTCATTCTCTGTATAAGATTGGAAGTCAGCTTTTTCATGAATATAACCTTCCCAATTCGTCTTATATATCAACCCTGAAAATTTCAATATGTTCAAGCTTCCAGAATTAAAATTGCACTTACCTGTATCCGCCCCCCGGGAAGTTCCATCCGGCATCGCCGGTCCCGTGTTCTGGATCAGTCACTCAGTTTTCAAAATCATTTCATAAATTCCTTTATAATATAATAGCCGGGACTCAAATTTTTTTCCTTCCCAGCAAATGCTCCGGCGTATATTCTAAACCCGGACTTTCTGTATACATCTAAAAAACAGAATTTTAACAATCCACATGAACTTAATCCCCCATTTCTTGTTTTTTCATTTGCTTTGGACTCTATGGTAGATACGTAGTAACAGAATTGCCGGTACGGAACCGGAATTTTTTGTACTGCGTGTTAAACAAATATCAGGCTGTTAAAAGCGGGTGAGAAACAGGCATTGCGATGAAATCCCTCTGGTTGATAGCCCCACATTACATACATCTAATTTCGTAATGTGGCGGTCATACGAATTGAAAGTTTCCTTTAGAAAATTAAATTGTCATGAAAGAACAACTAATTGATGAGGGATTTAATGAACGTGAAATGGCTGCCGCGATCAAATCCCTGAATTCCGCATCATTCAAAAAACGCTTCATACAAACCCATTGCAATGCTGCTGATCCGGTATGGAAAATATCTGGCGGAAAGACCGTAAATGAGCACGTCCGCGATCAGATGAACCATTTCAAAAACGATGTGGAGACCTTAGGGGTCAGGGATTTCCACAGTGGTGTTTTCCAAAAATTTGACGCCAACACCCTGCTGACGATCGGATTTCACCAATTAACAAAGCCGTTCATACCTTCGTCCAGGGATTTGCTGCATGTATACGGTGCCGATCGCGACAACATCAAGGACTGGACGAAATATTACCGATATGCCTGGAAACAGAAAGGACCGAACGGCATCATTTTTTCCACCGATGAGCAGATCATCAGGGAAGGAAAGCTTGCGTGCAACTCGTATGCTTATTCCGGCCAGGGTTCATATGCTATTGCCGGCGCCGGCATGCTGTTCCGCCCGCTGTTCGGTGACGCAATAGTAAGCATCAGGCCCTATGTTCAGTGGCTCACGAGTGCCAGCTTTACCGGAACGGAGAGTACAAATGCCTTAGCAACCGCTAACCTCGGTATATATGTGGAAAGCTGGCCGGCAAGCGGCGGTAGTCTGTTTACAGAACGCGACATTTGGATCCCCGTGTGGTCACAAAACACCCAAAGTTATATAATAAACAACCAGGCCGGAGGAGCGGCAAACGTTTCCGACGGATTGGCAACTGAACTACTTACCGTCACACAGCGTAAATATGCCATATATGTATATGCCTATCTCGAGACGAGTGCGGATCCACAGCAACACAAAAACGAACAGCGGTTTGTCACACTCGACATCGATGCCACGGTACCCTTCGTTGTAGTTGAGGAAAAACTGGTATAAAAAATGGCTGCCATATTTTAGCCTGGCCCGCCGTAATTAAGGGGTTACTAATGCATGATCTGGCCATCGGATTCCGGATAATTCACTGCTTTCAGGGAACAATCCGGATATCCGGCCGGCTTGCTTTCATCCTGAAACTTCCGCAAATATCAAGTCATGCGTAGAGGAATTTCAGTGCTATAATATTTCCAGACAAAAAATGCATTATTTCAGGATATTGACTTAAATTTATTAGCTCATCCCCCAAACGATCAAATTACATCTATTCAATAATTCTCCAAAATCCTATCCTACAAAATCAGACAGGCAATGAAAAAATGCATCATTATCATCGGGACAGGTATATCAGGTTTGTCCGCGGGTTGTTACGCACAAATGAAACCGTCATCACAGCCTTGTCTGGACGGCAGGTAATTCAACTGATGTGCAGACGGGACGTGAAAAAATTCAGGACTTCAATATAAAATTATTAAAAAAACTACTCACTCAATTTAGCATGAAAAAAAGAAAATTTAAACTTAACCGAAATCCCGTTATTGCCGGATTGATCTCTTTATTCGTTCCGGGACTGGGCCAGATATATGCAGGTAAAACAACACGCGGCGCCAGAATCATATTTGCCGCCATCGTCATTGCGAACCTGAACATCATCATTTTGCCGTTAATCGCTTTGGCCAATCCTGATCTTCACAATGTATGCGATGATTCAAACCTGGTCTGGAAGTACTGGATACCAAGGATTACCCATGATGTTGCTTCATTCTGGAGTGTGATCTTCTGGATATGGGCGATCATGGATGCCTACAGGGTTGCCCGGAAAAGTAAAAAACGATAAACCGTCCTTCTTATTTCAATTTAACCTCCTGGTATTTATTCACCCAGTCCGACACTTTCTTATCGATCCATCTTTCCCGGAAAGGACGGTTTAGCATACCGTTTGCAGCCGTATCATCAGCAAATTGATTTAAATCGTCGTTCCAGCGCAGCATCCGTCCGAGCTTGATGGCGATGATTCCAAAGTTCGTTGTTGCATACACATTCTGACCGGTTTCAAGCGGTTCAAGGGTTTCTAAGCCAGTTTCAACGGCGTGAAGAAAATCAGCTTTATCCGTCCTTACACCGGCATAGGAAACAGGTCCTTTTACCTCCAGTATTCCGGCATCGCTTGCATCAAGGGTCGCAGGATAACCAGCGGTAATCCTTCCTCCTTCACCAAAAAATTTAACATATGGCTGGTCGGTTTTAAAATTCATTACCATCCCATCCTTGTAAGTATATTGAATTTGGAATGACTCGATCGTATTCCACAGACCTTTGGAGAATTCCCCTGTCCCCTCAATGGTTGCAGGCCTTTCTCTTTCCTTATTCATTCCCCAGAGTGCGATATCAACCAGATGTGCACCCCAGTTGGTGATCATGCCATTACAATAATCCTCAATTCTCATCCATCCCGGACGCACATTTATTACATTCCTTTCGTGAACCCTTTGCATGGTATAAGGTTTGGGGAAAGCAGTCCCTAACCACATATCATAATTTAATTCTTCAGGTATAGCCATTTCCGGCTGGGGACCAATGGCGACGCCGTTTAATGGCGCCGGAACCCCTACATCCACCCGAATAAGTTTTCCGATGGCTCCGTTGTGAACCAGCTCAACGGCCTTCCAGAAAGTTTTGGACGATCGAAACTCACTGTCCAGGCGATTTGCAACCTTATTCGCTTTCGCAGCCCCGACCAGCGATTCTCCCCAGGAAAAGCATACCGAAAGGGCTTTTTCCACACTGATGTGTTTCCCTTCCAGTGCGGCGGCAACCGCAGTGTGCACATGCCAGTGGTCGGGGGTGGATATCATAACGGCATCAATGTCTTTATTTGCGAGCAATTCACGGTAGTCATCGTATTCCGTCACCCCTTTAAAGCTATTGCCGGTTTTTTTGCTGTAGGCTTCTTCAACCACTCCTTTGGCAGTTTTCATTCTCCAGGAATCCACGTCGTTGACGGCCACAACCTGGCAGTTATCCAGCACAAGAAAGCCGTCCTTCAGGTTGGCATTGACAGCCTGTCTGCCTGTTCCGATCATACCAATGGTAATCCTGTTTGAAGGCGAATTTTTCCCAAATACGGAAGAAGGAACAATAGTTGGAGCAACGATTCCACCCATAAGTGTTAATCCTGTCTTAGAAATGAATGCTCTGCGTTTCATAATGTATCTTTTTCGTTCAACCTTGTTGATCGTTCAAAACAATACTGTACTACGCGTTTCCGGTAAATGAGGTATTCTTTGTTAAGGTAAGCATTTTATGATTTATGCTTAATATTCCACATCGGAGTCTTACATAATTTCAGAAAAAAGAACTAAACCTGCATAGCATAATATGTATTAAATTCCCCCTCGAAGCAATTTCATATGGTCATCGTCCTGATGCGGCTGGCTATGATCCTGGAAAGCAGGATTTGTCCTTCCCTGTCAAGATGGATCCCGTCGGGGGTGATAAATTCAAAAACCGGCTTCAGCGTATGATAAATATCCAGGAAATCCATTTGTTTTTCAGAAGTAATCCGGCGGTAAAATTCCGTAAGCTCTTCGGCACATGCATCACCGTCTCTATACTTTTCTGCCAGGGATGGTAAAGGTGCCTGAGGTGGCGGGGAGACAACCAGGACGCGGGGCTTAATCGGGTCCGGGAAAAAATTTTCAGTTTCACCAAGAAGTGTCAGAAAATTCTGATGAACCGTATCTTTCTGTCCGTGAAATATTTGCTTGCAATCGTTAGTCCCCAGCAGAAATACAATGACATCCGGAACAGAATCGTTAAAAGTCCTGCGTGCTTCATTGAGGTAGGAAGAAAGATTGGTGAGTGTATTCAGGCTCTTCTGACCAAGATTGTCAAAACCTATTGTATTCCCCGAAACCGACAGGTTTACCAGTTCTAAACCGGGCAGCTCATCCTTCAGGTAGTTTGTCCAGTTATCTTCAATAGCTGAATTTGAGTCCCCGATAACCACAACCCTTTGTGCAAAGGCGGATGCGATTGGAAAAAGGAACAGGATGGCTAAAAGCAGTGCAATATTGGATCTGCTCATCATCATATTTAGTATTACTCAGATAGGTTGGCGGCTAGCTATTTACCCCTTACCAGAAATCGGGTCTTTCAGTCGTACCATAAGTACGGCAGTCGGAACAATATTTATTTGTTGTCCACAGCTCCTTCGGCGTGTATAATCCCGGAAAATTATTCGGATCCTCAACATGTCCTTCAAGCAAATTCGGCGTGATGATATACGTCCCAACCAGATAGTTTATTCCTCCAAGGCTATAGTCTCCATATCCACAACCTTCATATGCGCTTTGCGATTCAATATGAACATCGTAAGGGTGTATGAATATGCGTTTCGATTTCACTGCCGCGGCAGAAAAATAGCCGAGGGCATGTCCTTTACCATTGCAGCAGCTGATATTTCCAAAGATCTGCGATGGAATACGGTCGTATAAACTGCCGTTATTTTCATTGGCTTCACGAAGACTTTTCCAGTACAGGTAAGTATCTCTGGTCACGGCGTATTGCCGGACAAGTAAACTGTATTTAATAAAGAATCGGTCGTTTTTGGGCGGTACCGATAATAACCGGAAGTTGCGTATTTTGTCTTCAGGATTATCTTTCGTCGATTCGACCAAAATTGATTTTGACGGTGTGGTTATGAAACAGGTTTTTTCCACCCCTTCTGCAAGCTCAATATTCACTTTGACTATAAATGGCGGGGAAGTTTCTCCTTCCGAGAGTTTTATGGCAATACTGTCTGTAAGTAATCTGACTTCCCAGGTTTCTTCAAAATCCCATTTCCAGTATTTTGTTTCCCCTTCCGGATCCGTTGCATTCACAAATATACCCAGGCGATCCTCAGTCGGTGCGCGCGGATTCTCAAATGTAACAATAGAATCCTCCCTGAAATAAACACTATCGATTCCCGGAACGTCCAGCATAAGTGAAGGTGTTGATTCATAGTCCATACCATCATCAGTGGTGATGTGTAGCGTGTAGGAATATCCCACTGTTGCTTTCAGATGTTTGTCCTCCGTTTCATACCAGCCCTTATCGGTGTATTCAAGCTGATAAAAATTGCTATGGTCGTCAAATATCTGAACATTCGCCCCACTAACCGGCTGTCCGAATATCTGAAGGAGATTATTTACCTCGAAAGGCCTCGAAAGTTTAACACGGAACGGAGCTTCTTCATCGGTAATCAGGCCTTCAGCTACGAGCAAATTTGATATTTCGGATGATTCAGTTTGCGGATGAAAAGGCTCGCTGCAGGTACCTAAGAAAAATATGCATGGTAGTAAACCAATAAACGTGACGAAATTATTATTTATCAGATGCATAACATATTTATTAATCCTCCGGGAAATAAAGCTACTAAAAAATAGCCTTCCGACAATGGTACATGTTAAACCTTTAGGGCTAAGCCAACAATAACCCACATGTGAAAACCTGATAAACGTTGAATAATTCCTGTGTGTCCCAATTGAAGTAACCACAGCGGTCAAAACGAACAGGCTGCATTCAGGATAACCCTTTATTGTTCTTATGTCCATTATTGTTATTCGATTTTCAACGATGTTTCGCCTACAGTGAACCAATGTTCCGCGGAAACTATAGGTAAACAAATATTAATAGTATACGTTACCTAAACTCAGGTGAATATTTGATTCTTTTTTTTTGTAAATCATTGTTTTTTCGGATTTTTGGCATATAAATGTGTATATATAAAGTGTTAGGGTCTTAGCACAGGCAATTAATATCTTGTAATTCAAATGTAATGGCAAAATATATTGGACTATTAACATCCGGAGGGGACTGCCCGGGTTTGAACGCAGCCATCCGCGCAATTGGTAAAACAGCAACTTCCTACTCCGGCATTGAAGTCATTGGCTTCAGGGACGGGTTCCGGGGTCTCATGGAGAACCGTTCCGTCCGACTGGAAAATGAGCTGTTGTCGGGAATACTGACCATCGGGGGAACCATCCTGGGAACGAGCCGCGACAAGCCGCACAAAATGCCCATGGGCGGGAACCTGGTCGATATGACGGATGTGATCGTGGAGAATTACCACAATCACCATCTCGATGCACTGGTATGTCTTGGAGGAGGTGGGACCATAAAAAATGCCTATCGTCTGATGCAGAAAGGGCTGAATGTGATCACGCTACCCAAAACGATCGATAACGATGTGGAAGGCACCGACGTGACCTTCGGCTTTGATACGGCGCTAAGCGTTGCCGTGGACGCCATCGACCGTTTACACAGCACTGCCCATAGTCACCACCGCATCATCGTGGTCGAGATCATGGGTCACCGTGCCGGCTGGCTTACCCTTGGCGCCGGTATCGCCGGAGGTGCCGACGTTATACTGATTCCGGAAATACCCTATTCATTGGAAGCCGTGGCCGAATCCATCCTCGACCGGAGCCGGAAAGGCAAGCACTTCAGTATTGTAGCGGTAGCTGAAGGTGCCATGTCGACGGACGAGGATAAAAAACACCGGGCTATCCGGGATAAAATAGAGAAAGAAGAGGATCATGACAAACGCAAATTACTCAAAGTCAAATTAAAAGAGCTGGAGGCACAGCATAGTGGTAACACAATGCGGCTTTCATCATCGCTCGAGGAAAGGACAGGACTGGATTCCAGGGTGACCATACTCGGACATGTTCAGCGTGGAGGCACACCATCGGCTGCCGACCGGCTACTCGCAACAAGTCTGGGAACGGCAACGGTTGATTACATCAACAGTGAAACCTGGGGAATACTCGTGGCAAAGAAAGGTGATCATACTGTCCCGGTACCATTGGAAAGCGTTGTTGGAAAAACAAAGCTGGTACCGGCGGATCATGAGTGGATAAAGAGCGCCAGGAAGGTGGGAACGTGTTTGGGGGATAAGTAAGGATTTCACGAGGAGCCACTGTCACCCAGGTACATCAACCTGTAATTTTTATGCCTCCTTAAAGTCGATCATGGTTGTGCTTTTCCTGAAACCCTTTGTTCGTACGCCAAGGTAAATGATACCGATCAACATCCAGCTTCCCCCGATAATAAAGGTCTTCAGCGGTAAGTTGAGCCATATGATCAGGCAAATAATAAATCCGGCTGCTGGTGGTAACAGATACCTGAAAAACATTCGGATCGATTTTGATCTTTCTTTGATGTAATATTCCCTGATTGAAGCTAAATTGACGCCCATAAAGGCAAAAAAGGCTCCGAAATTTATAAGTCTGGCACATTCCTCATAATTGAGCAGCATTGCACCAATTAAAGCCAGGACACCAATAAATACTACATTGTAGTCCGGAACCGCGCTCTTTTTCCCCAGATGTGCAAAGATACCTTTCGGAATCACGCTGTCGCGGCCCATCCCGTAAAGGAGCCGCGCTGCCCCGAGCTGTCCGGTCATTCCTGAACCAATACTTCCAACTAACAGGATGATGGACAAGGAGGCATCCAGGAGTGAACCACCTACCCGGTGTGCAACAGACATGATAGCAGTATCGAGCGCATTATTTCTGGCTGCTTCGTCGGTAATTCCCCTTGTAAAAGACATCCAGTCCGGCCAGGATAGCTGTGCGAGGTAAACCTGTGCCCCGCTCCAGATTCCTGTGATCAGGCATGTCATCACCGCGGCGATCAGTACATTCCGCCTTGGATTTTTGACCTCTTCGGACAAGGTAGTCAGACCATCAAAGCCGATGTACGTTAGCGCTGCAAGTGCTGTGGCAGATCCGATGGCATTTACTGAAAAACTTTCTGGATTATAGAATGGCCGGGTGGACAGGAGACCGCCCCATCCGTTTTTTTCGATGATAAAACGGATGGCTGCCGCCATAAAATAGAAGACCACCACGCTCATGATGATCATCAGCAGCCAATTCGTTCTGGAGGCAACCTTAATCCCATTCAGATTGAGGGCAGTGAAGCCTCCGATAAAAACGAAGATCCATATATGATATGGGATATAAGGCAGTAAGTGGTTTGCGGCAATACTCGTGAAAATAACGCAAAGTATCGGAATGAACAAATAATCCATAAACATCGACCAGCCGGCGACAAATCCGAGATATGGGCTGATTCCTTTACCGACATAGGTATATGCAGAACCTGCCGAAGGATAACGGTTTGCCATTCTGCCGTAGCTGATGGCTGTAAAGATCATTGCGACCATGGCAATCAGGATGGTGGTCACGGCATGCCCACGGGAGATGTTATTGGCATGACCGAATAAAGGGAGAGCTGCTACAGGCTGGATAAGGATGATCCCGTAAATAACGAGATCACTTAGTGATAAGACCCTTTTTAATCCGATGTCATTATTATTGTCTTGGATGCTCATGCTGGTATATCCTTTGTTAAGACATCTTTCACATTCTCCCAGCCGTATTTGTCTGCGAAGGCCTTAAGGTTTTCAGTTTCATCCTGGGCGCAGAGACATTTCATCCTAATCTTTACGGGAATGCCGGTCCACATGGCGGCATTTCTGAACGCGTTTGAATGCGCCACTCCCATAAATTTATGTCCTATTAAAGCAACATTGATTTCTGCTACTGACATGGCCGGTCCTATTAAAAGTTTTTTATTAAATGCCGGAACAGTGAATTTTCAAACGAAGAATAACAAAAGGCCGGAATATCGCAGATGGTATTCGCAATCTTTACTTTTTTGTGTTTAGAAATTCTTCGCACCATCCTGTCTTTTTAGGCCCATATTGTAATTACTGGTATACATCGGAAATTACTCCGGACCGGAGCAATGTACTGCCCATTTAAAAGGAGATATCACCGGAATGCCTGCTTATTGTTTAGGATATCGGGATTTTCTTTGACACGGGTCAGTTTACAGGCTTCGATAAATTGGTTTGCGGCTAATTCGATGTCTTTGTCAGACGAATTGATATTAATCCCCCATCCGGCACCCAGACCGTCATCCACTACACCGATACTTATATTTAGGGCACGGCTGAGAATTTCATCGGTTTTGGGATATGCACCCTTTGTATGTGGTTGTCCAACTTCCTTAAGGTGTTTCAGTACATGTTCCATGTTTGAATATATATGCCAGCCGCTCTGATCTACCGTCTTTGAGCATAACGCTTTTGAAACGGTTGCAGCCTGTTCCTGGCTGTCAAAGAGGACGGTGCAAATTGTGGCTATGTCACCGTCCGGATCATTCAGAACCCTGAACTTAAATCCGTTCACATTAGAAATGAGTGATTTCAGTTTCTCTCTTTTTTCACGAAGTACGGCAACGATCCTGTCGAGTTTTTTTAACTGGGCAATAGCTACAGCCGCTGTTATCTCATTCATTCTGAAATTCAGGCCCAGCATGCTTCGATCCCCGATTTCAACACCAAACCTGTTGGGTTTGTGACCCTGATCATGGGCGCCGAAAGCTTTTTCGTAATACGATTTATCATTTGTGACCACTATGCCGCCGTCGCCACTATTTATGGTTTTGAAAATATTCAGGGAGAAAACTCCCATATCTCCAATGGTACCTGTTTTCTTTCCTTTATAAGAGGCTCCGGCCGCCTGGCAGCTGTCTTCCAATACCAAAAGATTGTGTTTACGGGCAATTTCCATGATCCTGTTCATATTGCATGCGTTCCCAAGCATATGTACAGGAATAATTGCCTTCGTTCTAGGAGTGATCCGGTGTTCAATATCTTCCGGATCAATTGAAAGACTCTCATCAATCTCAGTCAGTACCGGAACAAGGCCTGCAAAGATACAGGCTGAATAAGTAGCAACAAAAGTATATGCCGGAACAATGACTTCGTCTCCCGGTTTCAGGCCAAGTGCGATCAGTGAAATGAGTAGTGATGATGTCCCTGATGATGTTGCCAGGGCATATTTTGAACCACAGTATTCGGCGAAATTCTTCTCAAGCGTTAAAACCTTATGGAGGAATTTGGGATCATTTTCACTTCCGTAACGGAAAAGGTACCCCTGCTTCATGACCTCCAATACCTCATCATATTCTTCTTTTCCAAACCAATAGGCTCCAGGTCCAGGCATTATTGCCTCCAATTTTAAATTATAATAACATCCGTGTTTATGTATTAATCTTTATAAATAGAAACAGGTTTCATTGATTTAAAACCTGTTTCCATTCATAAAGACTTCCCTGCCGCAACAGGTTTTGAATTGAGTAAAATTGTCCTGAACAACATCCTCAAATTCAAAGACATAGTAAAAACCTAACCTGCTACCTATGAAAAAACTTCCGATAAAGCTACTTTTCTCAGAAATGCTGAATCAAAATTACCAGATGGTTATTGATTGTTCCACTGTTTACAAGTATAATTTATAAGCGCCCCTCAATCAATGTCTGAAAATGCAAATATTGTATCAAATTAGGCAAAGAGATAAATTGGTAATTTATTGTGACTTTTGCCATTTTCTTCTTAAATTTACGATTGGATGTTCCCTCAAAAAAACAGCCCACGGCTGCGATTCCTGCTACAGATATGCAAGGTCCCGGAACCTACTCAGGCTTCGGAATAGCCTGAATACAGATGTTAGGGTCTGTTTCTTACCGTTCCCCCGGAAAATGTAAAACAGAGTTTTTGTCCGTACATTTCATAGCGAACTGCTGACTCTGATCCAATTATTTAAATCTGCCGAATTTCGATTCGGGAATATACTATCATCTAAATTCTGGTACACCTCCTTAAAAACAATCCCAGTTATGGAAATACAAACAGAAGAATTAACGATTGAGGTAGATGAGATCAAGAAAATGATGGATCTTTTATCGAACCTGTTCTCCATTCGGACTGCTTTCATTTACGCTATAGATCATGAGCAATATACCAATGAGATTGCCGGAAATAATGGCGATTATCAGAATTATTGCCAGATCATTCAAAAGGAATTGAAGCACAAATGTATTGCGTGCGACAGGGATAAATTCAGGGAGGCTAATGAAAAGAAAAAACCAATCCTGTACAGGTGTTACAATGGTTTATATGAAATGTTCCTCCCCTTGTTTATTGAAAACTTCCTGGTCGGGTACTTGCATTTTGGCCAAGTCAGGTCGGAACATAATTTCAAAACTATATTGGAAGAATGCTCACTTCATGAGCATTCAAAAGTAACCATGCTTGAAAAAAGCTACAATTCCATGAAAATTATTGATAAGAAAAAGTTAGTTCTTATCTCTGAGCTCTTTCAAAAATTTGCCGACATTATTCTGAAGAATAAACTTATCGAACTTAAAAGGGCTGAACCGGAATACTACTTGAAACGGTATGTTGAAGAGAACCTTGACAAATCAATCGATGTAAAGTCCGCTGCTGGATTTATTGGCCGTAGCCCGTCGTTTGTAACGCATAAATTCAAGGAGATTTACGGGAAAACGTTTCATGAGTATCTGAATTATACACGGATTGAACATTCAAAAAAACTTCTTAAGAACTACTCCATCTCCGAAATTTACCAGATTTGCGGGTTTAATAACCGGTATCATTTCAGCAAAGTATTTAAAAAGATTGAAGGTGTCACACCGCATGAATTTCAGCTGACTGAAAAAAAATAAGAATTTCCAGCTTGACGTTGAATTTATATGGAAAAAGATCACGCAATCGACGTGATTGTTTTTGCGTACCGGTAGTGAGTACCCAGAAACAACCGGATTCTTATTCCTCCTCGACATCCTTAATCCGTCCAAGCGGTATTCTACGGAATCCTTAACCTTCCGGAATCGTCCAATTCGTTCTGGTAAGGAGATTAACGTGAATATCTCAGGTGAAAAATCCCAATGCTTAAATAGTAGTTATCTGCCTGTAATTTTTTCGTCATAAGACACACCATCGGTGGAGGCAGGTTCAATCCATCTATTTCATTTTAGATATGATGTCTTCTGCAACGATCTTATATAATCAAAATTTTATCTTTTCCTGCCCAAAAGACAGCGGTCTCTGATTGTATCCCCATCTATACAACCAATCCGACAATCCCTGCCAATTAGAAAATACGTATTAATGCCCGGTTGATCAGGTCCCCGACACGATGGCGATGTTTAATTCACCTCAACACACCTGAACAGATTCAACATCCAGCAAATCGGCAATCTTCCTGATCACCCCTGCCATATGCCCGATGCCGATCGCACAATGATGCGAAGGGCCCGCCAGTGACCATTGATTTATGAATTCGCGGGCGGAAATGCTGAACTTATACCGGGAGTTTGTATTGCCGATCTGCAGTACCGGACCCTCCACGCTTTCCCCTTCCGCAACCAGAAAGAAAATCTTCCCTTCTGCATTCTGGCCTACTGAAAGTATAGTCACAGGACCGTTTCTCACCTTCATCTGTATCGAAAGTCCCTTGCCGGGCTTTCCGTGATACAAGGGGAGCGGAACCAGCCCTACCTTCCCTTCAGCAATCCTGAAATGCGCCGGGCCGTCATGACCCAGCATCACGACATCCTCATCGTAATCCATGGCATAGAATTCGGAAAAGGAACCACCGCAACCGAGAAGGTCCATGATCTTCATTGCCTGCACATTTTTTATTTCACATTCACCGGCCACAGGAACATTACTACCAGTAAGCAGGGTAAAACCGGGAATTAGTGATGTCACAATATTTTCATATGCCGCGTCACCGTTTCCTTCATAATAGTACGCCAGTGAACCTAATTGGAACTTAGAGACAAGCTTATCCAGGGCCACGGAGGTTTGCGCTGCCCTGACCAGTTCTTCGTGGCTGCATGACGCAGCTACATTGAATTCACGGTTAAACTGTGCAATCTTTTCCTTTATCTCACCCTGATCCGTCTCATCTCTGAGCTGTTTCAGCAGTCCAAACTCCAGCAGCTCAAAATGATTGCCGAAAGTGGATGACTGAATGGTCAAATCACTGTAAACATCGAGCATACCGTTATAGTAATGGCCGAGAATCCCGACATTGGTACACTGAAAAGCCTTTACCACTTTCACAGCCTGGAGCCACTCACCAATCTCATCCCAAACATATTCCTCGTCAATATAGCCTGAGATTAGCCTGAATTTGATTCCCGCCCTAATGAAAACACTGGCAATCTCAGGAGCAGAACAGCTCTGGCAATGTGCCAGCCATTCACCGGTCATGACACCCCGGTCACCTATGGCATTAAACGCTTTGTAATCGATGGCTTTCACCGGTTGCAGATTCAGTACGATGACCGGTACACCCGCCTGTCGCACCACGGGCAAAACGGTAGAACTCAGCGCATAGGTGGAGATATTCAGGACGATTGCCGACACATTTCTCTCGCTAAAAAACACGGCGGCATCTCTGGCTTTGTCCAGATCGTCAACCAATCCTGCATCGGCCAGCGCAATGCCATGAGACCGGATTCTTTCGGCTATCTGGTTATGATAACCGGTAAGCCTGTCAAGAAGCCCCGGAAATTGCGGCCAGTACGTATTCAGCCCGACACCAAAAAATCCGATGGTCGGTGGATTCCCGGGATCTGCATGGCTGTCGGTTTTAATTAAATCACGTCGTGTTGCCATTTTCGTACGATATTTAATCAGGGGTTTTTGATAATTTAAAGATTTGAGACGCCAGTAGAGAGGGCCATTTACTTATATAGATTCCCTCAGCACCGGCGGTTTTCTTTCCGAATCTGTTTCCATCAGCCTAATACCCTGGCACAAACACAGTTTATTCTGAAAGATACCGATTAATTTTTGCATTTCCATAGCCTCAGTGCGGTGCAGAAGGTTTCATAAAAAAATTCAAAAAATTCCCGAATCTGTTGGCTGAGATTTTCCCGTTTTTCACATTAACCAATAGTGTAGATATTCCCGGGATACACTACCCCATAAGTTCCCCTACTAAATCTTTCTCTAAACTAAAAAATTAAAAAGCCATGAAAAAAAGGATTCCAATTGCATTCGGATTACTGACGATCCTGCTAATCTCCTGTCAGAAAGAGAAACTCAAAACCGGCAAGGACATTGGCTGGTTAACTATCGACATCGGACTGTCGATCGATATCAATGAGGTGAGCGACGGACTTAAATCGACCGGCCAGACGGAGGATTTCAAGGTCACTATTTTTACTTCCGACGGCAGCGAAGCCATGGTATTTGAAACGGCGTCTGAGATGCCTGACACAATTGAACTTAAGCCAGGTGATTATTATGTTGAAGCGCATTCTGATAACAACCTTCCGGCAGCCTTTGAAAATCCCTATTACTATGGAGTTTCCGAAGTATTTACGCTCAACAGTAACGCGCAGCATTCGGTGGAAGTTAGCTGCAGCCTTGCCAATACCATCATCTCGGTCGTCTATTCTGATACCCTTCGAAACAGTTTCTCTAGCTTCAAAACCACTGTATCATCATCGCTTGGATCACTTGAGTTTACGGAAGATGAAACGAGGCTTGGCTATTTTCAGACGCTTCCGCTGAATATAATGGCTCAACTGGCATGGCTGGATACCGACGGCTCGGAGAAAACCAAAACACTCTCCGGACAAATCCCGGATCCCCAGGCCGGCCGTCATTATGAAATTCATATCGATGCTGCCATCGATAATGGACAGGCCATGTTTCAGCTGGTGCTGGATGAATCCCCTGTACCCGTTGAAGTGATCGATATAGGCGGGGAACCCGTTATCCAGCCGATCGGAGCCATTGGATATGGTGAACTGCTAATCGCTGAGATCATGGCTGACCCGTCTGCGCTTTCCGATACCGAGGGGGAATGGTTCGAGATCTACAACAATTCTGATCACAGTATTAATCTTGAGAATCTAGTTGTCAGGCGCGACGAAACAAACAGTCATACCGTACAGGATCCGCTTGTGCTTTCGCCCGGCGAATACTACGTCATGGCGCGTACCATAACTGCTACCGATGCACCGGGCACCTACGTTTATGGAACGTCCATTACACTGCCCAATGCAGGGGCCGAACTTGCAATCTACAACGAGGATACAGGTTCAGGACCCGGTTCGCTGATCTTTTCCGTCGATTATGGCGGAGCCGGTTTTCCGTCTGCTTCCGGTTCATCAATCTGTCTCGATCCGGAGAAACTGAATGCTACCCTTGCCACCTCAGGCACTTCATGGTGTGAATCCGCCTCAGTATATAACACGGGCGATTCAGGCACACCCGGCCAGATGAATGACCCCTGCCACTAAGTTGTTCACGATTGCTGAATAAACAGGCTGAACTTCACAGGGAGGATCTTTTCATAGCAAAATTACTTCTGATGTTGGGCAACATCGAGGAATGCATGAATGTTTTCTGCCGGAATATCACCGGTGAGTGAATGTGACGGCGAGAAGATATATCCTCCTCCTTCTGCCAGTCGGGTGAGGAGCATTGCCGCTTCGTCACGTACATCCCCGGTTGTGCCATATGGAAGTGTTTTCTGTACACTCAGTCCACCCCAGAAGGCCAGCCTGTTTTTATACTGTTCTTTCAGTGCATAGATGTCCATGACTTCCGGCTGGAAAGGGTCGAAAACATCCACGCCGGCTTCTATCATTTCTGGAATGAGTTCGTCCACCTTTCCGCATGAGTGCAAACTCACCAGCAAACCTTTTTCCCTGGCAACGCGACACGTTTGAGAGAAGTATGGCCGGATGAACTCCTGCCACATCTCTTTGCCAAAGAGCAGTCCGTTTTGCGAGCCCCAGTCATCCCCAAGATGAACACAGTCCACGCCCAAACCGGCCGCATTCTCAATGATTCTGTTGTTGTATAATGTAATTCTTTCGAGGAGATCATGGACAAAGTACGGTTCTGTAAGCATGTATACAAGCAGGTTTTCCATGCCGGCGAGTGACCATGCCCGTTCGAAAAGTGCAAAACCGATCGAGACCATATGAAATCGGTCTGGGTGTCGCTGGTTATTTTTCCTGATAAAATCATACAACGGAAGGGCATCGGGATCCGGAAACTTGAAGTTTTTGAATGTGGCGTTCTCAATCGGCGGATGATCAACAACACCCAGCGTTTTATCGAGGGTCTTATTCCAGATTACGCCGAAATAATCGCGAAAAAATCCCGGGCGGATTTCCGTCCATCCGTTATTGGTATGCGAAGCAACGACATAGCTGCCGGTATCATTCACCGGGTCAAAATCCCTGCCCAGATACCGGCAGTAATTTTCCCGGGCCTCAACAGTAAATTTCACCGAATATGGCACCGGATGAATCTCCTGATGCCTTATGGCCTTTATAAAATCTTCCTTGCAACTCATTAGTTGAACCCTTTTATTCTTTCAGCCGCTCTGACGTTCTACAATCACAGGAAAATCGCGGAGGTCGGACCCAGGCCCCAATCTTTGCTCCGGGTATTCAACACTTACCGATACCTGACCGTAATTTTCTGTACTTCCGGTAAATTCAGGCTGAAATCAACATATTTCGAAGCTTCGATATCAGAAATACGGAACGGCAGCTGAGCGTCTCCGGATAAAACAGAGGTAACTGAAGTAATGCCTTCAGGAAGCAGCAAATGTACATTCACTTTTTCCCCGCTGCCTGTTACAACCAGGTCGGTCCTGCCTTCACCTGGGAAATTGTAATACCGGTATGCCACATAGCCTTCGGATGCAGCAAAACGTGTCGTAACATTCACAGAATCGACAGATGCAGAGCTCCAGCGCGGGGAAAGCCGGACTTCGCTGTATGCCAGCCCGTCATTTTGTACTCCGGCAAGTCCTTCAACAAGTGCGGCCATAGCCGTTGCCGCGGCCCAGTTATCCGGACCACCGTACGATTCAGCCGATGGCTTCACATAGTGGACTTTATCAGCAAGTGTGATCCCTAAAATAACATAGATCCCGCCTTCAAGTGGTGCATGGAAAACCAGTTTATCAATTTTTTTACCCGGATTTGGGTTATCAACGGCAGCCCAGCACACCCCTACTTTGGTGCTCACCGGATTGGGACCCGACCAGGCGACACCGGAGCGGTCCGACTTCAGGCTTGAAAACCACCAGTTGGTCAAATCCTTACCTTTCATCAGGTATTGGGACGCTGCAGTACCGTCGGTATATTTGAATGTCACAGCTCCTGCTACATTGGATGGAATATTGTCCGAGGATGAGTGGAGAAGGTATACCGTTTTGGCGGAATCATTCACACTCACCTCAACTTCTTCAGGAAATCCAGGTAAAACCGATACGGCAATCGCTGCTTTACGTTTGTTCTTTTCAGGGTCGATAACCTTGAACTTTATATCGTGGAAAGTCTGTATACCTGTGGGCAAACCTCTCATATCATTTCCCGGGCGATCGGCATTCATCCAGGTAAACACATTTTTGCCTCCCTTGTCCCAAAGATCCATATTTGCCTGATCATGAATATCGATGGTTTTGAAGTTTGGTTTTGAAGGGGGTGACGGGAAAGATCCCGTATACGAAAACCATATCCGGTGCCCGTACTTCTGTCCGAGATCAAGCAACCGGTAGAGGATACCTGAGGCATATTCCTCATATCCGTTCTCATAGGCACCCCTCGCGAGTTCACCGGCAGCATGTCCTGCAACACCGCCGTTCATGTACTGCCATTTCTGATTATGCTGGCCAAAGCCCTTTTCAAAAGGCGGGTAAATGGCGTACCACTCACCAGGAGATCCTTCCGGCAAATGATCTTTCAGATCCAGGTAGGTTTTTATGATCGCCACATCCGTCTCATGGGGAAGACCACGGTTGATGGAATACATATTCCCCTGAGCAATTTGCGATTTCTCATCGACACCGAGGTGCCTGTGCACCGTCGAATCTTCATCGATAAAATGGGTGAAGAACCTGCCATTCCAGGACAGTTTTATCAGGCGGTCGAGGATTTCCTTCCCCCTTTGACGGTATATGTTGGCCTTGACTGGCATTCCCGCGTGTTCAAACATATCGGCCAACTGGTTACAGGCATCAAAATACCCGGTATTGTCGCCGAAGAAAATCCCGAATTTCGTTTTTCCGGGTACGAGCACCATCGTAGGGCTGATGTAAGAAAACGGGGTATACTCATCATTAACCTGGAAGTCCCATGAATCAATACAATAAGGTCGTTTCAGTAGCTGAAAACGCTTCGACCACCGGACACTGTCTGTCATGCAGTAATCGAGTGCCCGAGCGGCGCAGTCGAGGTTTTGTTTCATCCATTCATTGTCACCGCTGGCCTTCCAGTGCTGGTACATCATATTCACGTAGTTGTACTCAACATGATTTTCATTGGGCTGACGCACGAACCATGCATCCGAATCTTTATGGTAACAGTTGATCGGTGTATAGGCAGTTTCATAGTAATCAGATTCAGAGCCACGGTTTACAAAGCTCCAGATGCGGCCATCCGGTTGCTGGGTTTCGCGGAACAGATCCACCAGGCCGCGGCTGTATGGGCTGAAGTATTTCATGCCCATCATGGTGTTGTTATTGTCGAGCACCCAATTCACAAAATACCGGTATGTTTTTCCATTCCATTTTACCTGCTCGTAACCCGTAGGTGAATATACAAGCATCCCCTTATGCAGCAGGTCAAACAGCGTTGCAATCTTTCCCTGGTCGTCGATATCCGTTTCAGCATCGACGTTGAAGGAATCTGTGGCTATGGCTATATTTTTGGCATCCGTCAGGGTAATGCTGTGTTTTCCCAATGCACCACCGACCGTGAATGTCATTTCAGGGCTTGCCTTACAATGAAGGTACTCCCTTCCCTCGCCATCCTTCACAGACAGGTTCCCCTCTGAATTACAGACAACGGTCAACATGTCGAGAGGATGAACCGTTTTCACATCATTCACGAGTGTAATCTCCGGGACCACCTGGGCATTGAGCATGAAGAACATGAACGGCATGGATATTAGTGTAAGGACCAATGCTCTAAGTGTTTTAGGATCTACAGACTTCTTCATAGTAATTTGTATTTAGCTCTTATGGGTGAACTGAATAGAATGTGCATACCTCAAATATCATTGTTTGATTCGTATCAAACTAACAATTTGAGGATTTTATTTGTTATATCTTGCCCGGAAGCCCTGGTCAGACTCAATAATATGCTGTTCCCCTCAAAGATTTAACAATAGTGTATTTGATATAGGGATGAGTGAGGATATGATTTTTTGCGTAGTGTATTCCATCTGATTTGAAATGCACAATGTGATGTAAACAGGTCCTCCTTCGGGAAAATAGTTCTCCCTGATACTATTTACAGATATGGAAGGCCAGTTCAATATTACATCGTTATCTAAAATCCAGGCGTCACCAAGTGTTATCCTCTTATACGTTTGATCCGGATCATATACAGGATCCTTACTGAGTGTATAGAACACGTGAATTTTATAATTGCCCTTTATTTCCGGATAGCTTTCATAACTTAGGTTGATTATATCATTCTCAACCGATAATAGGCATGAAGTGAATACCCTATCTGGTATCTGGTATAATTGTATGTTAAGAAATGTAGCTTCATCTCCACCTAAGAGATCGATATCCTGGGTAAATTTTCCAAAACCTTCCACGGAGAAAGTCACTTCATACCTGCCACTCCATAAATCATCGAGTTTATAAAATCCGTATTTATTTGTTGTTGCAGTGGCACTTACCCCTTTATTTAAAAGATTTTCCCTGGCATCAACCCTGATAGCCGGATGGTCAGGCAAATCTTGCCCCCTAACGCCAACAAGACCAACATTACCTTCAAGTTTAGCCTCGAGCCCGACTTGTTTGGCACAACCTGCCAATAGCATGAATAGAAAAAAGAAAACTGTGTTTTTCATATCAGATCAGTTCAATGTAAATTCCAGAAGTTCAGATTCCGTATCAGGCAGAATACCATAATAAATTATTGCGCCGGTAACAGGATCCGGATAATTAAATGAATTGTATGTAGTTAAGGTTCCTCTGAACCGGTAAGCCCTGGCATAGAAATGATCCTCACTATTGTATGCCGGTTCAAGCAGATATAAATTGGAGACATTAAAAAATACGCCTTCATATTTGTTGTACGCAACTTCCTTATCCCTCGAAATAAAAAGTGCAGCATCATAAAAGATATTGCCGTCTTTCGATTTATCACGAATAATTACGGACCAGGATTTGGCTTCCGTTGCAGGATTGCCATCAGGATAGGACTGAACTTCAACATAAATTGATGGCATGGAGTCGCCAGATTCTTTGTACAAATTATTAGAGCCCAAATCATAATCCTCATTTCCCCCCACCACCATTACCCCCTTCATGTTTGCGCCCAGGTAACCTTCCTTTGTAAAAGTGAGATTATAGGTTCCTGTTACGAGTCCCGTAATACGAAATGTTCCGTCAGAAGAAGAGGTGCCCGAAGCGGAGACATCCCCCGATTTGGCTGTAACTATAACACCTTCATGGGTATCACTCCCTTCAAGGTGTATTATTCCCGTGATAGATGCCGGCATTAATTCGTCTTTCTTACAACCTCCAAGCGCCAGGACAGGAAAAATGAGTATCAGTAAGATTCTGGATTTCATCGTAATTAGTAATTATGTTATTGTAAGGTAATCGTATCTTTTCCCAGAGGGTCGCTTATATTCGGAAACAACGTGACATCTTTTGAAAAGTAAGGTGATTGATAGCCCGCTGCCGAAATCCTGATAAGCACTTCGAGTTTGTCTCCGGGACTAAAGTGCCTATAAAGATCATCTAGTCTCACAAGAACCGTATCTGTTGCGTGCACAGGAAAAGGTATAGTAAAGTTTTTTCCGTTTTGCAGAGAATGTAATGGACTTTCAAAGATGTCGTTTGTTTCTATATTCCTGGTACTGATGCTGGCATTAAAATAGTAGGAATACAATGAACCGGGTCCCCAATCCTTATCGTCAAAAGAAAAATAAATTCCGGTATTCGAAGGATTCGTCTCAACGTCGAAATAATCGAGTCCGATATCGAATTTCCTTATCACGGTATAGGTAGGGGCAAAAGTCGGCTCCCAACATAAGTATTGCTGAGTGATCGATTCATATCCGATGTAACCGTCCCTGGAAATAACGGCATAATACGTACCCGTCGGAAGATCCCTGATCTCCCAGTATCCGCTGTCGTTCGATGTGGATTCATAACTTGATTTCCCGCTTTTCAATACCACACTCACATGGTTCACAGAGTCCCTTCTGTCAAATTGATCTAATGTAAAGGCATACCCTGAGATGGTATTTTTCGTATAAATTTCATCTTCCTTCCCTGAACAGGAATAAAGGATGACCCCTGAAAGCATCAGGAAGAGTATTCTTTGTATCATAAAAGTAAAATGGTTTCGGTTTAGCTATATTAAAGTTAATAATAGATTTGAATATTCCACATCTTTCACCTTTAAATCTATTCGCCCCAGCAACTACGTGTTTGCTGGGGCGGATACTTTGATTCACTATATAATAAGATACCGCCTGATGAAGGCTACAATTTCATCCATCGCTTCAGTGGCTTCCGGGAACATTGGGGCAAGCAGAGGATAGCAGTGTATCATGCCAGATCCAGCCGTAAAGGTAACATCAACACCGGCTTCTTTTGCCCTTAAACTGAATTTTTCACCATCATCAAATAGTTCGTCATCCACGCCTGAATTGATCAGAAGGGGAGGAAGGCCCGCCAGGTCCCCAAAAATTGGTGAAATGTAAGGCAAATCCGCCGGATGATCACCAATATAATGCTTCCTGAATACATACCAGGAATTCAACGGAGCGGGAGACACTTTATTTTTTGTTTTATAGGAATCGCCGGAACAGGTCAGATCGGTCCATGGGGAGATGGCAACGGCAGCTGCCGGGAGAGGGATTTTTTGGTCCCTGATGCTAAGAAGGAGCGCAAGGCATAACCCACCACCTGCCGATTCCCCTGCAATGATGATGTTCTCTGATGTAAATCCTGCATCAAGCAACCACCTGTAAATTTTAACAGAATCCTCAAGAGCAGCTGGGTATGGATCTTCCGGAGCAAGTCTGTATTCAAAAATGAGGCTGGTCACCTTCGTGAACTTCGAAAACTTTGATACAAAATTCCGATGGTCACTGCACGAGCCGGAGACATATCCACCGCCGTGGACATATAATACCAGCTTTTCAGGATTAGTTCCTTCAGGGATAAGCCATTCGCAAGGTATATTTTCAATGATTTCCGCCCTGACAGATACCTCTTGCTGGATTTTTGCATATCGCCTCGCACCCTTCTCACAACGTTCTCTGAATGCGGTAATCGACGTATTGTCATCAAATACCTCTTTCCTTAGCGATCCCCTGAGAATATGAGCATTTCTTATCAGAAAATTTAAGAGCTGGCTTTTAATACTTGTCATTGCAGTAAACAGGTTTGATTCACTGAAAATACAAAAAAAGCCGGTACTACTGAACCGTCAGTTTCAAAGTATTAAACGATTTTTTCAGGGTTGTGGGAGGACTATAGTCAGAAATGTTACGGTTGTAGACCGCAGCGTACCACACCTCATTTTTTGCCAGGTTGTTGATAAAACCCTTCAGGAAAATAGTATCACCTTCCTGACGGGAATACCAAATATGATCAAAGGTTGAATATGTGTAACTTTCATTGCTGACATCCTCGTTTCTGTCAAGATACAGGTTAACATACACATTTTGCGACAATCCGGGAGCACAGGTCAGAAAACCGTCCAGGATGGTATAGCCCAGGACATCCCCGGTAATGGTAAGATGCGCCTCCTGAAAATCAAAGTCATGCACAGGATAAAGTCCCGTCTGGTCAATAATTGCCTTCTTCCCGAATCCGATGAATGCGTAACTGGTTCTTGTGTACGTTCCAAAACCTTCAAAAGAGTAGGTAATGTTATAAATCCCGTCGTCTACATTCGTAAAGGTATACCTCCCGTTTTCATCTGTTCTTACCTCCCTGCTTCCCTTGTCATTCCATAGCCTTACGACAAGGCCCTGCGGCATATAGTCTGTGTTGCGATAATAGTATAACACTACATTCCCAGTTATTGTACCTTTCAGATCAAGCTCCTTTTTGCAGCTTGAAAGAGATAAAATAAGAAAAGAATAAAGCAGTATATTTTTCATTTCCGTGTTGGTATTTAGTCTGTATAAAAATCGTTGGGAATCTCAAACCTGTATTCAGCGGTGGATTCTTTACCGATACTATAAACATCTACATTTTTGTCCCAATCGAAATAATCTGAGAATGAACCTGAGGGGTAGCCTTTAATATAAACTGCCGGGATGTTGTTTATCAAGTCATAATCTACATCAATATATATGTGATATAGATCATTGGTAACATAGGCCCAACAGTACGTGGTCTGGAGAAACTGACTGGAAGAAACGCCTGGTTTGCCGCTGATAAACCAGCGTGTCCAAAAGGAACCGTCCGTACCTATTTGGTCCATCGAGTACGAACCGAAAAGTTCCAGCGTACCGCTTTCATGCGACGAAACCGAATCGAGGGAAAACTTAACGCCTTGTGGCACAGGAGACAAATATTGAATAGGAAGACTAACGCATGATGGCCCCCCGAGAAATGTAAATCCAAACATCTTGTAAGTGAAATAGTCTTTTTTCTCAAATATTATATTGTAGGTGCCGGTTTCCAGATCATGCATTATGAATTGGGTATTGGCGCCTGACACGGTTGAGAATTTTTTGTCTCCCCGGTCGAAGGTTATTTTCACTCCTTCGGGCCTTACGATTCCCGCAATATCACCGTGCGTCACAGTGAAATCATCCTTACATCCTGCCAGCGACAACAAAAGTAAAGCCAGGAAATAATGAAGTACTAAGTTTTGAATTGAATTTTTCATTGTTCAAAGATTATTCAGTACTGAATGAAGTGATATTCGAGGGTTTTCCCAGCAATTCTGAAAAAGACTGATACTTCCCCGTGGTACTGTCGAAGTGATATTCATACATCATGCTACTGGATATCGACATGCCGTACGCAACATAATATCTTTTTGATCCGCTAAGAATCCTGGAGATCTCAGGAATGCTGAATTCTGTTCCCGAAGGTTGAGGGATGAAATAGTATTGCCAGAAGTAATAGGTATCTTTCAGGGAGACATCACTATTTTCACTGTAAAAAACGAGGATCGCCGGACCTATCTTTATATCCCCATCCGAAACCAGGGGAAACTTATGATAAATGGTGCCTTTCGCTAAATATTTATCACCTTCCTTTTCTATCCTGAAATTCTCAATTTCAATGCTTGACGGCATATAAATGCTCAGCGTTCCCAGGTCCAGGCTGTCATCGACAGCATACACCTTTGTTTCCCAAAGTGTACGACTGGCATACCCCTCCTTGGATAACACCACATCATAGGTGCCTGTAGGTATACCGGGCAGTGTAAAGGTGCCGTCCGCAGCCGTTGTTGTTTTTATGTCAGTCCGGTCCAGTTCTACGGTAGCACCTTCCATATCGTAATTTTCCAGCCCGAATTCATCATGGGTAACGACCTTTCCCTGAATCGTACAGGTGTCGTCAAAACTGACTGACTTTCTTACATGTGCTGAAGGTAATGATGACGGGCAATAAAAATAAAACCGGTACTCTCAAATTAAGGTGCAGAAACTCTATTTTATACATGACATTGTGAATTTAACTGTCAAAATGTGATACCAGGTCTTGAAGCGATCTTCTCATTTTCGAAGGATTCTTGCTGAAAGGGACTGCTCCGGTGCTGAAAACGAAATGGTCAAATTTCAGGGAACCTTGATCACCCAAAAAAGTCAGGAATAAATATTTCATAGTTTATGCGATGAAGAATGATGGCATATAATCCTCCTTGTCCATCGATGAGAGCAATTGACTGGGATTCCCGGTACCAGTCTTCATGCGTTTTGAGGGCGGATTAAGGCCGTCATGCCACCACACATATTTTTTATAAGCCTGCCATGACCTTGAGGTTTCCTGCTTAACCTCATCCGCCGGTTCCTTACCGCTAAGTGAATGGTTCCTTTTTAGCGACCTCCCGCATCCGGAGAGTACTATTGAAGTAACCAGAATTAACGGAATGTAAATGAATCCCAACATAAAGTATAAAAAAAAGTACGATGAAAATATTATTCATCACCGAGCTTCATCAGCTCAATTTTCCTGAAATCGATGGGCTGTCCTTCCGCCTGCAGGGCAATATATCCGTTATCAACTATGGTTCCAACAGGTACCGGATAGTCATCGGGCATCAGGAATCCTCCAACCTGAGGTGTACTGCAGTGCAGCACCGTGTCGCCACTAATTACGGAACTTATCGAACGGGAACCGTCCACCGTGACCTCAATGGTCACCCATTGATCGCCAACGTAATATTCCGATGTGGACGGAATAATGTGTTCCTCTGTTTTTTCTCCCTTCCAGAATATCGTCGTCCCGGGTGTACAAAGATTTGATGTTCGCTGCTGAACCGAATCGGTGCTTCCAAGCAACTGGATTTCGAGGGAAACCGGGTAATATTGGTCAACGCCCATACTTTCCGGCGATTGTGAATGTATCATGACACCGCTGTTGCGGTAGCAGAAGGATGGAGCATCCTGCAGAACTTCGCCAACAAAGCGGTATTCGAACCTGATTTTGTACCTTGAAAAAGGCTTCTCATAGAATAGATGTCCGTAACGGTTATCCAGTTTATCATACTTGTCGTATGAAATCCTCAACAGACCGTTTTCAACCCTGAAAACATCTAAGGTATTGACGCCTGCTGAATCTCCGGCAACCTTCGGGATCCAGCCGTCCAGGTTTTTTCCATTGAATAAACTGACCCACTGCCCTGTTTTAAATTCAACCTGATCTGCTGATGTTCCTGACTGATCAGATGCATTACGCCCGCTATTGCAGCCTGTAATCAGTATCGCAAAAAGAAGTATGGATGTAAGTTTCATATCAGTAAATTATTTATTTGAGTACGGTGATACAACGAAATCCGATGGTAGATGCTCTGTCAAGACCAGGGTACATCAGGAAATATTTACAATGGGAATCTATAGGCTGCGGGCCTCCAACTGCATTACCATTTGAGGCACCGGGCAGATACCACCAGGAGCTTGACATCACCCACCTGCCGCAACCTCCCCTAAGTGTCACAAAGCGATTGAAGCCATCATTCCGCTCACTTTCATTCCATTCCCACACCTCATTTCTTTTAAAATTATCCCCATATTGCTGTGCAGCCGCCTGCCATTCCCATTCTGTGGGCAGCCGTTTTCCAGACCAGGCTGCATAGGCTCTGGCATCTTCGAGACTAACAAATACAACCGGACTGTTTTTCAGGCTGTCAGGACAAACACTGCCTCCCCAGTGTTTTAAAAAATTTTCAGTGAACCGTGGTTTATAATGCGTTGCCCCGAGAAAATCCTCGAATTCGGCATTCGTGACCACTGTGGGCATGATGTTGAAAGTTTGGATTTGTTCTTCGTGATTATGCAGGATACTTTCTACCCCGTTTTCATTTATCATCAACAGATCATGGTTGTTTTTGGCACCTGCATTGGGGTAACACCGGCCCTCGCGGTTTAAATGGGAAAGTTTGAAGGTATACCTGCCGCCCTTTACGTTCAGCATTTCGGCCTCCGTTCCACCGGAAGAGGCAATAACATCCGGTGCCGAAACCGGGTATTTCAGCGACATCTCATTGGTGTGTGGATCGTGACCGGGATCAGGAAGCGTACTCTCGCTTTCCTTCCGCTGTAAGCTCAGTAATTTTTCAGGTATTCCGGCACTTTTGGGGATTCCGAGAACACAACTGAATTTATTCACCGTTAAATCAAGGGTTGATTTGCCGGTATACCGGAAAGGTTTAAGAACTGTACCGTTCCACAGATCGAAATAGCTCATATCAGGATCAGCCGGAAGATGGACCGTGTGAATTCCTTCATCCGATTCATCCACCAGGTTCCAGATTTTCGTGTCACCCGACTCCCAGGCCGACATTTGAACAGACTGGCTACCGGTAGGCATAAATGGTTTCCAGTTGTCAGACAGGTAGAATTCACCGTAAGATCTCCAGATGGCATTCATCTTTCGCAATGTCTGACGATCGACGGCATTCCAGAGGTTCATGTCGCCGAACAAATTCTCCCAGACCTGAATTCCCTGACCGTTTATCCACGCATGGGCGAGTTCGCGTCTTCTACTGGTATTTGCCCTGCTGATAAAGTGCTGTATATGTGCCGGAAATATCCATTTAATAAGAGAAAGGTCGGTAAAATGATACGGATATATCTCCTGTCCCCATGAACCAGTTACTGCATTGTAACCTATAAGATCCTTGTATTCAGGGGTCATCTCCGTTTCAAATGCCACGCTGTTTCCGGTTTTTTCGATCGCTTCACGAAGGAATTCTTTAACGGAGAATAGTGAAACGACACCCGCCGCAGACGACCAAGTATCGAGGAAGATTCCGTCAAACTTACAGGAATCGATAAGCTGAGCGATTTCTTCCGCATCGGTATTTTCCGGCCTTCGCGTGCTCAAATCCCAGGGGTTATAGGTCATGAATACCTTGACATTTCTCGTATGAAAATCGTCGACTACCGTTTTTAAGGCGGGAAGGCCGCCCGGCATAGCTCTGTAAAAATCGAATTGATTTTTTTCATCAATACCGATGTTGGGATACGCCTGCCACAATATCACCGATCCAAAACCGCCGAACTCACGCAGCATTTTGTTGCAATACCTGTCAACCCTGTACTGCCCCTGAACCGGATCCCAGAAATCCTGATCCCACATAAATACAAAGCCCATCACAAAATTTTTGTCTGTCCACGACAATTCTTCAGGGATCTTCAGGACATGGTCAGCTTCCTGTTGTTGTAATCCTTTTTCAATTCTGGTGAGCAGTTTATTCCTGGGAGAAGTATACGGCACACTTAGCCGGACATCCTTCACGGAGAAATCGCCCCCGGCATGTGCCAAGCTCTCAAACCGTAACACCGGACTCAGTGCAAAACTATCTGGATTAAAGGCCGGCACCCTGATCTTTAGGATTTTCGATTCCCAGTTCTCACTACTGGGTATTTCAAGGCTGTCAACATTTTCAATCGTACCCCGGTCAATGTACCCGCTCTCCTCTCCCTTCTTTTTACGAATGAAATCAACATAAACCATAGCCGGTATTGTGGGATTTCTGAACGATCCCTGCACAATACACATTTCGCCCGGCAGCAGCCCCAGATTAAAGCCTATTTTGTTAAAGTGCAGTCGTGAACTCTCAGTTGGGGAGAGGTGGACTATCAAATCTGGTGTTTTTTTCCCGATCTCTTCCCTTGTAATTTTCCGGTAATCCAGGATTTCCTTATACCAGTATGACCATTCATCGTTTACAGGGCGTGCGATGAATGAGTTATTGCATTCGATCTGACTTTCATATTTCCAGATGACATTTTGGCCAAACTTTCCCACAGTCCATTGGGAATAAGGGAAAGTGACCATTTTACTTACTGATGTACAAGCCGTAATAACGAGAAATAAAAGAAGACCAGTGATGTAGTAGGACCTGAAATGGGGCGACCTGTTCATAAGTAGTATTTTAAATGCCTGACAGTATTATTCAGGATATTTTTTTAAGGATCAGAAGGTAAGCATCATTCTCATGCATTTCAACTATTCTGGTAAAATCTCTACCTTCCCCGATCCTTACTATTTCCTGTATGGAGGGCTTACCGTCATTCATGTCCTTTATAACCTGAACTTCTGACCTGGTGAGTTGTGACGGCGCTCCAATGTCGAGATAATCGGACCATGGATCATTCGAACGGTACCCTGTCCTGGTGATCTGCAACTGGTATATACCGGCAGGCACATCTGTAATCCTGACTTTAACTGTTCCTTTCGGCTTCGAAGGAAGATCCCGTTTATAATAAACCTGGTTTATCACCGAATCACCCGGATGTGTGATGGTAAAATCCCAGAACAAAGCCTGAATATTCCCCGAATTATCCTTACATATCCAGGATGACGGGTCATCGTTTAACAATTCCGTTTCACCCAGCTGATTCATAAAACGGTATGCAAAATAAGCCGGCTTTTTTATTCCCTGATAGTTAAGTAGTCCGAATCCACCGTGAAAGGGCTCGAAGCGGGGACCGTTCTCTTCAAAAATATCGGAAAAAACCCAGTAGCTCATCGATTCCACCAGACCTTCGGTCCTTTTTATCTTATCCAGGATGAATGTTGCCTCATGGTAAGTATCATGTATTGGATCGGTTGGGGTATACGAAGCACTCCATTCGGTATAATGCAGTTCCAGATCCGGCATCACAGATTCCCGGATTCGCGTTCTCGAACCGGATACATCATTAACTATGGCATCTCTGTTGGGACTAAGAACCGTGCCTGATTCACCCGTGGCGTCAAAAAATCCCTGGTCAACCGCATAGGCATGTGTCGAAATAAAATCCAGGGGTATCTGACCGGCTGAACAATGTCCGATGATCTCACTTACCCAGCCATTCCCCGCCGATGCAGGTCCGCCAACACGGTATTCAGGGCAAACACTCTTTACGGCTTTTGCTGTATAATCGTAAAGTTTAAAATACTCATTGATGTCGGATGACCAGAATGCAGGATGGTTCGGTTCGTTCCAAACTTCAAAATACCATCTTTTAACCTCTTCTTTCCCATACCGTTCCGTAAAATGTGCAACGAGGGCCCTGATCAGACCATACCATTTATCGTATGACGCTGGAGGAGTTACGTTTGCCTTCCACCAGAATACGGTTTTTTCTCCACTGGCAAGTGCTTCAGGCATAAACGACAATTCGACAAAAGGCCTTACATCAATTGAAATCAGAAAATCGTACAGGACGTCGATATACTGCCAGTTATAGATCGCCACGCCGTCCTTGTCTTCGAAATATACCCCCATATCATCATGGAGCAGACCGTGCATCCGGATGTACCTGAAGCCGAGGTCGTCTTTCACCATTCTCAACTGCTCCTGCCAGTCGGCACGCAGGCCTTCATTGCTGCGTCCTGCACCAACACATTCGTTAAACATATGCTGAAAGTCCCCTTTGACATCGTTGTAAGCGGCTTGAATCAACCTGACTTTCTCTGATTGCGTCCTTCCCTTTGATCCACTTTGTGACATGGAGGTTAAGTGAATCATGAGAAATAGATGCAGCAGGACTATTCCAGAAATTTTCATAGTATAAATATAATTAAATGTCTTCCGTTACCACGAAAACAGGTTTTTCACTTACATTGATTTTGACGGAATTCCCAGCAACTTCCAGATCTTTCCATTCTCCTTTTTCTTGTTTGTCGGTAAGGGTCATTTGAGATACAGCTCCCGGATCAACGGGAAAACTGAGGATGAATTCGTTGATTTCTGTACCGTCACTCGTCGGACACCAGAGGACGTAGGCTCCTTTGCCCGTTGATTGATTTTTAAAACGGTAGATCCTTACATCAGCATTGTCTGACGGGTATTCATCCAGAAATACCATTCCGGAAAGACATGACCTCATGGCACAGGTATAGTACCATGAAGGTTTAAAGCTACCATCGCGGTTTGTAAATCCTGAATTTGTGAAGGTGCCTTCTCCCGGAAGATCGTTTGCCAGGAACATCATCATCCGGTCGACTCCTGCCGCAGTTCCCGCCAGATATCCGCGGATCATCCAGATTGCCTGCAGTTCAAACAGTCCGATTTTATCGGGATAGCCTGTGTGACCCGTCGCGGAGATAAATGAATTCTCACCCGTGTCCCATCCGAACTCACTGATCCATACCTCTTTTCCGGGCAGGTTGTTGTCCCTCCATTCGACCAGCCGTTGCATCCGTTCCTTAAAATGATCGGCTTCCGGACTTACGCCGTGAGCCTCCCGTGTTGAGTGCTGCATTCCTTCCGTATTGTTGTAATGATGAAAATTCAGTACATCGGCAGGGAATGAGCCGTTCCGGTATTGGTCGGCCCAGAGTTTCATCGATTGCACGAATCCCGGCTCGACAGTAGCCAATCCACCCAACACAAGTTTCATCTCCGGATCGGCATTTTTCACCCCGAAGCGGGAACCCATTCTACCCTGGTCACCGTCGTAACATGCACTGCAAAAAGCGGCGAACTGGTATGGTGTAAAGTGCTCTTCCGGGGCACCCCAGTACCGATCTCCTTCGTTCCAGTTTTCGATGTATGACAGCCAGCCCAGTCCGCTCTTTTTGGGTGAAGGCTCCGTGGTTCTCAAAAGGCTGTCAGCGAGTTTACGGTGTCCGTACCGCGCCGAAAACTGAAATAAAAAATCCGCCATCAGGGCATATGAAGCTGGTTCCGAGGGATCGCTTCCAAAGCAGGGCCTGATCATCTCTTTGCCGGGCGTCACGAAACCTACAAAACAGGGTGCCACCACGATGCCGCGATCAAAAAGCTTCTTATAATATCCATCAATATCGCCAACATTTTTTACCGGATCCCATGAAATCGGGGTGTTCACATCCTGGACACCGTTCCAGTCCCAGTGATGGTATTCACGAACGTTTCCAATGGCATCATGCACCCTGTCCGGTGTTGAAATGTATGAATTCATGCCCATAAACTGATCGACCGTGATTGAAGAAGGGTTGTGTTCCACCTTAGGTTCCGGCTTTTCCTTCTCAACCGGATAGCCTTCGAGTATAATCTCGTTTATGGCCAGGTCGCAGTTATACGGACCGAGTCCCTGCCACAGGTATTGTTCTGTCGATGATTTCTTAAGCCGGAGATAACGACTCTCTGCATTCCAATCCAAATCTTGCCACTTCCCCTCATTGCTAAGTGCATATTCCAGAGAATCTTTCCATTCGAAGGGTTGACCTGCAGAAATAGTAAGTACTCCTTTACTGATCTCATAATGGCTGCCGTTGTGCTTTCCAATTTTCCCGTCATATACGCTGATGCGGGTAATTTTAAACCTGCGCCCTAAGTCAATGATTAGTTCGGCCGGCCAAAAACTTGTAATGCCTGAAGTTATCCAATACGTTTGAGGCACAGAATCCCTTTCCTGCTCATCAAACCATGCCATAGCATCGCCATAGCCCGTCGTGTTTATTATATTATTTTCGGAGATCCTTATCTTCCCGGGCTTATGAAATGAACAGGAAGTTGTCAAAAACAGGACCGTCATGCATAGAATAAGATTCCGGATTGTCATGTCATAAAATTTTGGTTTGTATTTATTCAGGTATTGAAGTTTCAGCATCTTTAACCAATCGAACCGACAACCCATTACAGTTCAAAGCAGGATAAAGTTGAACGATATTGAACCGGGCTTCAATGTTAAGTATCCATCTGTTGTCAAGGGTATCGTTTTCAGGTGTTCCCCACCAAAAACCAAGATCTCCCATGTTCAGGAACGCTAAATCATTCCTGATGCCACCGGGGAGAGCAGTAAATCCGCTGGAATTGCTTGACTCCGAATTGTTGTAAACCCAGTGTGATGTACCTGTTTCTTTCAGTCTCCTCCCTGCATATCGATTGCCGCCGCAACACTCGATAAGATTGGTCCACTCTTTATAGGTGGGAACATGCCAGCCAACGGGACAGAGTTTACCGGTTCCGAGCACATAGCCGTTGTAAATTGCCCCATATACCGTACTATATTTGCCAGAGTCACTCTCGAACCAGCAATATGCCGGGGTCTCATATCCGGGTATAATAATGTTTCCCCATTCCCTGAAATTTTCGATATGGGGAATGGCTGTGCCATCTGCATATATTGTTGTGCGCAAATTTTCCGCCATCCATGTATACAGGCCGATGTCAATGGTTTTGTACATGTTCCCCTGTTGGTCGGTCATGGAACCATAGGTCAGCTCAGAATTGAATACCGGAGAGGGTATTCCTTTTTCCTCCTTTGTATCATTATCCTTCTTACAGCCGCTAACAGACAGAACTACCATAAGCGTAAAAAGCCATTTGCATAGCGAAAGAATGTTATTGGTTTTCATGTATGTACTATTACCAGTGTTTTTGCTAATCCTGATGTAAATCTGACGAGTCTTCACGTCCGGTTTCAGAGAGCGCCTTTCCAGGCGGCGTAAGCTCCGGAAACTTAATCCCGTAATGACCTGTGACGGCGGCCAGTAAGAAATAGTAGTTGTCCGCCAGGTAGTTATACCCGCTGGGCTCGCCTCCTTTCGTGCGCCAGTCAACACTCCGGAGATAGCCCGGGAACAGGCCTGAATGTGTGTATTCCCTTTCAAATGTGGCCATCATTTTAAACAATATTTCATCGGCTTTTTCGCGCATTCCCGCATTATAAAGGGCCTGAATAAAATGATAGGCTGTCTGCCCGCAAAGTCCGCCATTTTCATAGCGCCCCCATCGGGACATTTCCTCCCATTTGGCTTTATCTTCATTGGCAACCGGAAGCGCCGGTCCCGGAACACCGTATACAAAATCATAGCCGTCCTTTTCAAGTTGGGTGAGAAGGCGTTTCATAATCTTTTTGGCCATGCGTGGTTCTACGAGACCATAATTTATGGCCATACCGTTGATGAAGGTAAACATGTAGTCGTGCATATTGCCGTCCTGGCTGATCCATCCTCCGTAGACCCCGGTCTTTGGATTATAAAAGGTCTTGTGAAATACCTTTCGGAATTGATCTGTAAATGTAGTGATGGCTTCCAGGTCATCATCCAGTTTCAGAATCGTGAACACCTCCTTCATACTCATCAGAGCACGGTATGCCAGCACGTTTACGTAAGCGTCCTTATGACCGAAGGCAAAATCGTCCCACCAGTTCAGGCTGGCACGATGAGAAGTAAACCGGTTCCCGTCAAACGGTGATTCCATAATTCCGTCACCATCAGTATCCGTTGCCATGACAGATTTGACAGCATTGCGGATAGTCTCCAGATTGCGGTATACCAGTGACCAATCGTTGGTGGTTATAAGATAATCGTAGAGGGTAATGAGACTGACTTCGGTCGTCTCCCAGCCATAATCGTCTATCCTTCCGGTCTCTTTGTTCACCCGTTCTGTAAACGTTCTTTCCAGTGCTCTTCCCAATGCGTTAGAAACCGACTCTTTTCCCGGGAGTACGGGAGTAAAAACATTCATGTCTGCTTTGAATATCATGGAGAGGTGAGCGACACCACTAAGAAGGAGGTTGTCTCCCATACATTGCTCTGCGGGATTCACCGGAAATGCATTTTGCCAGCACCGCTTCAAGCCGTCAAACTCACTTCCGCTAAAATCGCAGCCGGCGATGGCCGGGTAATTTTCATCCATGACCGTAAATGATATACCGGCATCGGCAAGAGCCTTTTCAGTATGAAAGGAGAGTACCACGGATCCCAGGGTTATTGCCCGGTATCCACTATGGGGGCTCTGGTTAAAAGGTCCGAGAGCCAGGCCGGTATTCGTTGGGTCGGGAACAAAATGTTCCTGCATGTATACATTGGTGTCGGCAGCCTCCACCTTCACCAGCCCATAGTCGGGGAAATGCAGGATCAGAGGCAGTTTCCAGGAAAACTTTCTTATTTGAGGTGAATAAAATGATTGTTCACTATCATACTGATCTGAAGGTTTCTGACTGCTGCGGTCAGCCCAGATCGTCACCGGGGAAATATCGGCTGCGGTTGCCATCCTGAAAAACTCGCCCTGAATTTCTTCATTATCACTGCTTATCCGGACAGAAAAACTCTTCCCGCTGGTTGCTTCAATTTCACAGTCCAGTGTATTTCCGTCTTTAAACGGGATGGAAGGATAGTCTATCTTAAAACCGTTTAGTGCAGCAGGGCTTTTTCTCCCAAAGGAATTCTCACCTCCATAAACCACCGTTCCTCCGAGACCGGGCCGGAGAAGTGAGCGGTCAAGGAGTCTGCGGCTGCGACCTCCGGATTCAATACTCAGGTAGGAAATCATTGGAAAATCCTTTGCACAACTGATGGCCATATACGGCGAAGTAAAGGTGATAAACCTGCCTGAGGCATCTGCTTTTAAATCGCTGTCATCGACTTGGTTTTGACCAGAACTTTCCTGACCATTGAAGATCAGTACCCAACATATCAGGATGAGATACCTCGGGACATTATGAATTAAAATCGAAAGTAAGTGTCTGAGCGGGGGAAAATGGATCTGTTTCATAGGTTTGGGTTATGCGATTTATGACCTTTCTTGCAATCCTTTATTTCTTTTTATGTGATCGTCTCAGGGAATTAAAACTGTTATATTGTTTATCGGCAGGCAGTTGCTGATACTAATTTTATTACCATTGATAATCTTTCCGTTTAATTCAACAATTATCTCATCTACCTCCGAGCGGTGAATTTCGATATGAAACCGTTTACCCCTGAAAACCCGCTCTGCACTCACTTCATTCCACTCAGCCGGCAATTTGGGATCCATGACCAGACCGTCAAAATCAGGTTTTATGCCAATCATCTCCTTCGTCAGCACATTGTAAAACCAGGATACCGAACCGGTGATCCAGGTAAATTCCATTTGCAGCTTATTGTTTTTATGGTCTGGGCCAAAACAGCCGTTAGCGTATATGTAAGGAGGCATATTCCTTTTCGGGTCATTCTCTGATCCTGAGAAATAACCGGGTGTTATACGTTTAAAAGCATCGTATGCTTCTTCTGTGCGCCCGGCACGGAGCAGCCCAAGGATCATCCATACATTTACATGAGAATATACCGTCCCGTTTTCACAAATCCCGGGTTCCATGCAACTGATCCGGCCAATATATGGATCCGGTGCGGTGAAGGTCGGAGCCAGCAATAAATAGCCGATGCCGGTTTTCAGCATTTTGTCGGACGAAGCGATCAGCTGATTCGTCCTGTTTTCATCTGCGATACCGGCAATCATGGCCCAGCTCTGGGTATTCAGAAATATTTTTCCCTCCTTGCTTGAACCCGAGCCAATAGCACGGCCATTGTCATCGAAGCAGCGGATGTACCATTCTCCATCCCATGCCGAGTCATTGACGGCTTTTTTAATGTCTTCATACCTGCTGCGGTATGACTTTGAACGACCATCCTTCAGGAAGTCGAATAAATCTGTCATTTGAAGAAGGGCTTCCGCATAGGCCATGCTCAGCCATACACTCTCACCCCGCCCTTCTTTCCCGATGGCCGTAAGCGAATCGTTCCAGTCGCCAAACTTTATCAGGATCAACTTATGAACGCCCTTGTTGTTCTCGAGAAAGTCGAGGGCCCTTTCAATATGTCCAAGTACGGTTGCCGAGCCCTCATCATAAAAGGGCATTTCTTCAGCAAGAAATTCAAAATCAGCGGTTTCCCTGAGGTACGAGATCAGCGTAAATACAAGCCAAAGCGCACTGTCGGAATAAGGTTTCGTATCCACCGGATTCCATCCGCGCAGCGCCATGCCGCTGCCGTACTGATGGTGAAAGGCTTCTTTAAGAATTTCTTTTGTCCGCCCGGGGTTGAAAGACGAAACGCCGTAGCCATGCTGAACAATGTCGCGATAACCCATCCATCCCCACCTGCACCATTTTGCACCGTAAGATGTCTGATGCTTCATCCAGATGTTCAGCATCCTGTTCAGGTGCTCGTCGGGAGTCGTGTACCGGTTGTTGGATATAAATCCTTGATGATAATCCGCGAGTTTTTCAAACTCCGTTTCCATGTTTGACAGGAATTTTCTCTTCATCGGCGCTATTTCATCTACCCCGTCACAAATTCCCAGCACCATATTGATGGTTTCCGTTTCACCAGGTTTCAGAAAGAGGTCAAACTGTGCCACTCCGATGGTAGCATCACTCGATCCGATCGAACCGTGGCATTTCCCCTCTACAACAGCCTGCGGTTCATTCATGCTGTTGTAAACACCAACAAAAGCATCGCGACTGCCATCGAAGCCCGTGATGGTTTTGTCGGAAGACATAAAAGCAGTCTGGTGATTGTGAGGGCTGATATGTGGGTGTTTATTCGCGATGATGGCATTGTTCTCCGGACTATAATAGCTGGTGCGGAAAAACATATCGCCATAACTGTTGAAACCCCACTTATAGGAAAACTGAAACTGGTTGTATACAAAAATTGTCAGGTCGCGGTCTTCGGGCGATCTGTTGCTGAAATTCATCGTCCACAGCTCAACAGCATCCTTTCCTTTCGGCACAAAAATGCGGAATGTAGACCGGATTTTTTCAGTTTCCGAGGTAATGACAGAGTATCCGAGTCCGTGTGTACATTCATAAAATTCATACGCACGTTTTACCGGTTCCCAGTTCACGTTCCAAAAGATGCCAGTCTTATTATCTCGGACAAAAATCAGGCGGCTCATCAGATGATCACGACCAAAGACGTCGAAGTCACAGATCCTGCCGATACCTGTAAACAATTGCACCGCTTCCTTTTCATCAACCTGGTAATCCAGGAAACCAACGCCGGTCTGGTGTACCGATGAAAATAGTACGTCGTTCCAGAGGAAGTTGTCAAAGGCCCTGGGCGTTTTCGGGTTGGTTATCGTAAACTCCGTCCCCTCGTCATTAAAATTTCCATATTTACTATTCAGCTTGTCCATATATTGTGATTTTCATGTGTTCAACAAAAGGCTGTGAATCGCAATATTCAATAAATATCATAGAGTCAACAGCATCAGATTTCTTTTGGTCAGCAGGCTATGCCTGCCGGCGAATACCGCAACAATGGTTCACGGTTTATGCAATCAGATCCTCCTCGACAAGGATTGGACTTTGAACTTTTTTATAGCCTGCTACCTTACGGATAAGCTTTCTTGCAACGGGAATTGAAAGTGCCTGTATCAATGCGATAACGATCAGAACGTAGCGTAATGCGAATTCAGGTGACGCGTATCTTGCGGCAATGAGAAAGAGGAGACAGCCAACAAAACGGCCTACAAACAAACCGGCTTCATGATTAAAAATATACGCGAACTTATTGCGCTTTTCAATCTCGGCAATATGATCGATCACTCCCAGCTGAATGGGGAAGTAGGCAGCATCAAGGAGCGGGCGTGAAAGGGAATTGCAGAGCTGGTAAATCACAACCCCGATTGCACTGAAGAAAATAGTATTAACCATTCCGCCTGCCAGGAACACCAGCAGTCCGAAAGAAAATACATAAATACGATGTTCCGGTTTGGAGAAGCGTCCAATCAGGTATAATACAATCGCAGTAATCAGCGAACCTGCAGCCACCAGTCCGCCCAGCGACCCCTCTTTCCCCACAAAGCTCAGAATGAGCAGGATCGGGAAGAAAAAAATTGCAGCCTGGGCAATCCCCTTAAAAGCACCGAGTGTGAGCATCAAATACCAGTCTTTCTCAAATTTGAAAAAAATGAAGCGTTCGTTTTTGGGGTTTACAAAGTTACCACGGTGGACCATGATGGAAGAAAAAACCGTTAAGCCGAAAACAATTACCGTCAGTGTGATATATGCAGCTTTCGCCGGGTACCAGCCGAATTTCTCCCCGGCGATGATAAAATAACCAGCGATGGCAGGCATGATGATGAAGGTGATGGTATAGAAGAATGTCTCCATGCTGAAATAGTAATTCCTGTTGCTGTCATTCGTAGTGGAAAGTGACAGAAAATCACGGTTCGACCAGAAAAATCCGTACGAGAAACCCATGACAAGACCGGAGATTGAAATACCGATAATATCGACCGAAGGCAACAGCATCATAATACTCATAGCAACGCCGCTCAATAGCATACCCAGTGAGTACAAATGGGCAATTTTTATCCTTCTGAGGAGAAATCCGTTCACCAGAAACGAAACCGGAATACCGAAGTAGGCCATCAGCTGGTATACGACAACATAGGAGGTGTTATCCGACTGACGTAAGATGTATGCACCGACAAACAGCTCAATAATTGGCAGAACCAGCGCATAGATCAGGTTGGTCATCAGCAGGATCCGCATGTTGGAAGGAAATGATTTGTAGTGATCAACTTCCTTTTTCAGTAGTTTAAACATAGGTTTCTTTGATTTTCAGGTTTTTACCGGTTTAAAAAATTTTGAATGTATCCCGCGACCTCCGTGAAGGTAGCCACCCAGATTTCGTCTCTGTGGGCATCCAGATACCTTAGCAATTCCATATGTTCTGAAGCGCCTGCACTCAGATAGTCCCCGCCAACACCGTGGAAAATGTAAACGCCTAACCCCTCTTGGTCCAGAACGTCTTCCGCATAACCAATCAGAATTTCAGAACTACAAGCCGGCGGGGGTGCAAAAGAAGGGATTTTGAAAAAATCCAGGTTTTCAAAATCAGTAATGACGGGGCGGTTACCGACAGTTCTGGCATTTTTTACCAATCCTGAAGTCCTGAGGGAATCAGCATAGTCCTTACCCCCTACCATCGTTTCGGAGCAAGGGTAAGCATAGCTTTCAGGCTGTTTACCGGTAATCGCAAAGAGCAATTTATTCATTACTGATATCTCGCGGATGATGGACGGGACATCATAATTCAGTGAACTGGAGCGTGAGGCTCTCGAGGCAGCGGTGTTTCCTTCGCAAGGATGAAAGAGTGAATGATTCCCCAATTCATGTCCATGATCGCTGACTTCTTTCCATGCTGCAAACCGGTCTTCAGGCAAGTGGCTGTATAGGTAAAAGCTTCCTTTAAATTCGAAGGAATCGAGCTGCGGAATAGCAATCTGCAAATGTGAATCAAGGCCGTCATCATAGGTCAGTATGATCGCAGCTTTTTTTCCATCGGGCCAGATGATTTGTCCGGAAGCCGTCGGATGCGTTATCAATTCAGCCTCCCGGGCGTGTCGCTGATGATCCCGGGCAGTGTTAATTTTTAACTCTTTTTCCTGTGACCACGCGATGAAAGGTGTAATCACCAGCAGTGAAAAAATGAATAGGCGGAGGTATACATTCATAGCTTTTATAATTCCGTATTTGTTTCCAGTACAAAATCTTCCATTAAGCCATAGTCCGGAACCTGGTATTTTGAACCGGCGGGGAAAACGGTGATGTTGTCCCATTGATGTGCCGAAGCCAATCCTACTGGCAGGTCTCCGTGGAATGGACCAAACAGGTTCCTGTTACTTCCCATTACCCTTACAGTAATTGTATTCATACCGGGACTCAGCATGGAAGAGATATCCATCAGATATGGCGGGCTGAATATTACGCCGGCTTTCCTGCCGTTAACAAGAACTTCGGCAACCGTTCCTTCCCAGTCTTTCAGCCGGATCCTGTAATTTCCGGTTTCATTTATCTTAATGGTCCGGGAATAATCGATTGATCCTGCGTAGAACGGCCATCCCTGTTCTTCCCAGCTTCCTATTTTCAGCATCTTTGGTGGTTCTATCATCCAGCCTTTTTCAGCACTCTTCAGACTAAACCGGCCAAGGATATAAACCGGTTCCACTTCAGCCATCACACTCATGGGATCTATAACAACCTCAATACGGTTCATCCCATTATTCAGATATTGTCCCGCCGGATACACGAGGAAGGAGCGGTCGACCCACCATTCATCAGCTACCGGATTAACTGTCCGGCCGTTCACCCTGACCAACGGGGCAGGTTTCTTCCCTTCCACCACCAGGCGGAAGTCTGAAACCTCAACTTCTGCACTGACGGGGAAATTATAAATGGCTGTATATCCTGATCCTTCCGGAAACGTATCACGTTTAAGGGTCTCAGACCGGAATTGAATCATGGTATTCCAGGGGTTTCCTGCTTCGAAGCCATGTGCTTTAAAAACCCGTTTGGAAGCATCAAGCACATGCAGATCTGTAAACACCGTATCCTTCAGTTTCAAATCACAAAAATCCAAAGCCAGGACATTTAATCCGGTGGCTGAGACCTCTGAAGGAGCATTTGTCTTCATTTCTTCAAAGGTTCCCTTGCGCGGGCCGGCGGTTAGACCTTGCCCTGATTCATTCAAAATATAGAGTAAAATACTTTCTGAAGGATATAATTCAAAGTTCAGCCGAATCATGCCGGATTCCGCTTCATCGGCCGGATATGCCACGGCCAGACCAGAGAACGGGTCCAAACGTACTACTGATTTACCCTTTAATTCCACGGATGCTGAAGCCATCTCTTTTTTATCCGAATTGACAGCAAAGAAAAGCTGACCGTCTCTCAGCATCCTGCGCTGATGGTACAGTTTGCCGGTCAAAGTATCGCGAAGGCGGAAGTCGGGGCTGGCAGCGAATAATTTTTCCTGCGTTTTACGATCCTCCAAACCTTTGGATGAAATCCAGCCCGTATGTGACTCCAGTTTCTGTAATTTATCCGTGTCAGATTGCCCGTCGATATACCGGGGTGAAGCAAAGCTGATAACTGTTCCGCCGTGAGCCATGAAAGATCCGAGAAGATCTGCAGTATGGTGATCCAGATTTTCACAACCGGGAGGGATGACAACAATATCATAATCGCGACTGCCCACCCTGAATTTTCCTTTCCATTCCCGCCCGTGACTTTCAAAAATATTCTCAGAACCAAGATCATATTCAATCTGTAACTTTTCCAGCCGGTGTATAAATTCATGGAACGATTTTCCGAGCGCGACAATTTCACCGGTAACCTTCCCCCGGGCGGCGTACATCCAGGTGGTTGTCGTTGGTTCAATAACCAGTATATGATTTACCTGGTGACCGGATGACAGGGCAAAGGAAAGGCGTCCAAAATAATCATTCAGGGTTTTATAATCATCCCACCAGGGTTCCTGGTAGCTGTAGGTCGGCGGGTAATCGTATTTTCTGGCACCTTTGATGCTCATATCGGCCAGATGCTGGCACATAAAATTCACACCCAGAGCATATTCCCAGTCACCCAGCCTTTTCATATCATTAAATGTGAAATCCCATCCGCTTCCTCCGAAACTTTCACTAAGCGAACGGCTTTTATCCAGTTGGTTTGCCACACTGCTCAGCTCCTTTACGACCCTTGCATTCCCAAACTGAGCCTGTGGCCAGTCGTTTTTATTAAACTCATTGTACCTCGTTTCTGAAAAATCATTATAGAGCAAGTCTATCGCCGGTACCTGCGGCCAGGCGTACATCGCCATGTTATCAGGGCATTGGTCGGGATCAGGCCATTTGTGTTCCCAGTAATGCCCGGTCCATTGCATCCCGTGTTTTTCACAATATGACGACATTGGCTTGCTCCACCGGCTGGTGAACAAATCCAGTAATGCCTTATAGTAATCATGACGGACTCTGCGCCAGTCACCGGTCTCTTCATAAAGCGACGGCAGACAGGTCTTCAATTCATAACCGAACTTCTTTTTAAAATATTCAAACAGATCAGGGGTCCATCGAAGTGATTCACGATCGGGAGCGAATATTCCGGGTTCGTCGCTGAAGACACCTTTAATTTCCTTCCCAATCTCATCAGGGAAATGCTTTTCATAGCCCTGTTTCAGGGTAATATCAATAAATTTGTCTGTAACACCGGGCTTCAGCAGATCAACATAGGAAAAGCTGCCGAACCACGGGGACTTTTTGTAGTAGGTTTTTTTAAAGAGATAATACTTCCCGGTTGTATTCGTATCGTTTTTCAGCGATCCTGTGATGTCTTCCCAGACATTCCCATTTTTTCGGAGCACAATTTCCCAGCCTGACATATCTGCCGGAAGGCTGTCGGTCCTCGTGCCATTCAATCCCTGACCCTGATTATATGATGAGGGCATCTGTTCGGGAACATATCCGCCGGCAAACCCGCTTGGATAGGCATTTTCATCATAAATCCAGACATCCATTCCCAACGTCTTGCAGCGACTGATTGTGTGATCGAACAAATCAAACCAGTTATCGGACAGGTACTCATTGACCATTCCCGGCCTCGGATGCACAAAAACACCCCCGAAACCTTTGTTCTTTAATTCGTCAAGATGAAAATCAAGTTCATCTTTCGTTACAAGATCATTCCAGACAAAAAGTGGTGCCGGTGCATATGACCGTGGGGGGTTCTCAAAATTTTCAAGGAAACGGCTGAAAGTCATTTCAGGGACAGGCGACCGTAATTTATCAGTCGGCATGGTGCAGGAAAAAAGAAAGATACAGCTCAGGCTAACAGTTAAAACGGCACTGAAAAATTTTCTGATCAGCCGGATTTGCAAGTCGCCTTGAGTCAGAAAGAACTCAAAATGAAAGACTGAATTCTGTCTTTTTCCGAAAATAAATTCCAATTTATCGTCACCGGTTCGCTTATTCATGTGAAAATTATTTTTATCATTTTTTCAAACGGATGATAAATCCAGCGGTCTGATCGAGATCCTGCTGATCAAGCCGGACAGTCAGTACGCCTTTTTCCCATTGCCATCCCCGGAACTGAGTGGTTCCTTGAATATTTACCTTTTCAATAATTTCAGGCGATGCAGAAAGACTGATGCTGATAAATCCGGGATCAAAAGGGACGAGGGCAAGACGTTCCGCTTCAAGGATGCCTTTCGCATCCAGCGAAACAAGCGCCCATCTTCCCTCCCAAACAAAGGCTTGAAGTTCATCAAGTGAAGAATCCTTCTTCCCTCGCAGGATGAGTGAGGTCAATATTTTTTTACCGTCGGCCATTTCCGTGCGCCCCCAGCAGTTCAACACAGGCGGGGATACCATATTGCCCGTCGTGCTGTTCAGCCACAGCGGTTCCCAGTCAACGGTTCTCCGGTACCATTGATTAATTGCCAGTCGCCGGTTAAGGTATTTTTCCGGTACCGGACTGCCGTCATCGAGATGAGTGCCAAGAACGGAGCCGGGAGAACCAAGGATAAACGTATTCAGGATCACTTCATCATCGGTATGCCAGTCGTAGGATGATGAGCCACTAATGGCCACATGCCGGTCTGAAAGCAATGAAGCCCAAATACTCCATTGACTGTGACCCTCTTTTATAGCATACCACATATCGCCCTGATCATCGAGTGAAACCAGGTCGGTGAGGGAAAGAAACACCGGGTGAATACTGTAATACATGATAGTTACTGAGGGATCAACGCTTTTCGCTGCATCCCGGATGATTTTCATCAGTTCAAAAGAGTATTTTTCACCTCGCAAGGCAGGTTCACGCGGAACACCAATATTCGGATTCGGCATCCCGTATCCAAAATCAAGTTTGATCAGTGAGGGTTTCATCATTTTCATCATGGTGACCGTCCGCGCTTTCAGAAATTCACGTGATCGTGGTGAGCTGAGGTCGATGCAGAAATATCCTGGGGCAAAGGGGTTGAAATTCCAACTCGCGACACAGGGGTTGCCATGCTTATCGCAGATGAGATCTTCTTTTGTAAGTCCGCATGCTGCCGTATCACCAATCCATCCCATACACTCCCAGATCCCGTTCGACATATTATGGGTATGCATATAGTCCACATCTTCAAACATCTGCGGAAATTTTACCGTATCCGGTTTCCCGAGACCCTGTGATGCTTCCCACGGATCATCGATGACGAATGTTTCTGCCTTCACCTGACTGGCAAAATCGACCATAGGATGTATGGGGTATTCCTTATTCCTCCAGTTCCCCCATGTGTTCCAGATGGCTTGCTGATGACCGTTATGTGCATCTTGTTTCTCAGGATAAGTATTAAAGTACTGTTGGTAAGCATTCCATGCACTCTCTGCAAATACGATACGAAACAGATCCGACCATGCCCTCACTTTTCCCCCTGCCCCCCAGAGGTCCTCCCTGTAGCAGAAATTAATGCTTCCGAGTGAAGACCTCATTTTCAATGTCATGGGCGCATCAGGAAGGCTGCCTGCACCGATCAGCATCCAGCCTTTGTCATTCCCCATTGCAACGGATAAAACAGGTCTCGGGAAAGCTGCGCCATACGGAATACTCATCGATGGCGCAAAACTTCCGAGAGCAATATCGGCCTGACCAAAATCCCACATCCGGAAGAAGCTTTGAACAGTTCCTTCCTTTGCACCGGGAATACAATAGCCGAAGGCATCCCAGTCGGATGAAAACGGTGATCCATCCTTATCCATCACACTCTGGCGTCCTTCTGGAACCGGCGACGTACCAAAATAAAGATCCACGATCTTTGGTATGACATCATCCCAGGTAATCTCTAATTCACTAATCGCAATCCCCCAGCTTTCCCTGATTATGACCAGCTTTCCCTTCCCCAGGCCCGGTAGCCGAAGGTCCAGGATAGTGCGGTCATTGTCCGTAGTTTCATTAATAACCTGAGACTTGACATAAAGCGTATGACCGCCGGCATCCTGAAGCCAGAAAGCAGGCAAAAGGCTTCCTTTCCAAAGGGTGTCATGCGTCTCACTTTGAAACATGAAGGCTTTGTCATTGTTAAAATTCCATTCGAAGCGGAAATTCCCGCTCGCATATTTCCAGGCACCTGCGTCGATGTCAACACCATATACCCGGTTGGTAAGAAAGATTAACAAAATTAAAAAGGGCCGGAGTTTCATCATTTTTTCTATTTAGTTCTGAGTTTTATTCATTTATTGTTTCAGGGAATGGGATTCACCCGAATCCTGACTTTTCCCCATGTCACATTCCGGTACATGGGCATAAAGGATTTTGTCTCATAATGGGCGAGAAATTCAATCTCATGTCCGGCCGGACAATCTTCCGAAATTTTTACAACGGAGCTGATGGTAAATCCGTCAGGCCATTTAGCCGGTAAGAATTCTGTGATCCGTATTTCGTCCCGTGTCATAACATAGGGATCATCGGTGAAGAGCCGGAGTCTGTGATCCTTTTCATACAACATGACGGATTCACCCGGTGCTACCAGACCGTCGGCATTTCCAGAACCATAGACAGAATCAACAGCCATATTTTTAAAATCACTCTGGATATGAGTCCCGCCTACTACTCTCCCATCGTCAACCTGAATGTTTTCAAAAAGGGAAACATCGTAAAAAAGAGGGATAACCAGTACACTTTCTGTCCGCGAGGTATCGTAATTCATTTCCACCTTCATCCGTAACCAGGCTGGTGCACCATCTGCCGGAGGCACCTTGCTGCACAGGATCCGGAATGGCTTAGTGAGGATCACTGCCTCATTTTGAGGAACCGCCAGGTTTTGAACAGGTGTCATGATATTCACGGCACTGTCATTACAGGACAGCCTAATGGACAGTTTTTTTGAAGGATCACTGTAACCGCTCCGGTTGAAAATCTCAAATGACAGTTCCCCGGGCTCATTGACACGAAGGTATTTCAGGTCATGTCCCAGCCGGTAACCGATCGCAGAAAAACCCGGGTTTTCAGGGACGCTTGCTATCCCGATTTCACAGTCTTCGATACCCAGGTTAAGATGTAACCTTCCATTATCATCGGCTTTGGAAGTGAATTTCTCATTCTTTTTCCCAGGCACCGAGTAGCGCTGTATCACATACTCTTTTCCGGCTGAATAAATCGGAGCAGTGATAATTGTGGTCGTGCCGGCATGAAACGCAGGACCATCAGGAAGCCATTTTCTAGTATAGAATCCAAAACCGCTTTTATCCACGTCGGTTAGGCAAAGAAAGCCGGGTTGTTTCTTTTCGCTTTTCACCGAGTAACCCCAGACGTTAAATTCCGGATACAGATCATAGTGTGTCCACCTATTCTCACGGGTCATAGGATGGTTGAAACGATCGGAGACAAAGTGCAGGGCCGATTCAAATACCCTGGTTTCACCAGGATCATCAATCTGGTGATTGCCCTCCAGCTTGTGGTATTCATAATCTTTCATTTCGCTCCACAGAGCGCCTTCATTCACTTCATCGTTCAGGCCGGACATCGGGCAGTTCGTCCGGTTATGAAAGAGCAGGGAAACATCCCTGAGATTATCGAAAGTGTAGCGCATCTGATACAGGGTCATGTCGTCCGGATAGCCAACGAAGAAATCCTGACTGCCAACCATATTGACGGCTGCCGTGATTTTACCGGGATATTTGCCGGCCAGGTAGAACGACATGAAACCGCCCATACTGAAACCTATGATCGCTCTGTGTTCACGATCGGACATGGTGCGGTATACGGAATCGATATGTGACACCAGCTCCGTAAAATAGTCTTTCATCTGCACCCTGAACTTCACATCTTCCCGATCACCGACATTGTACGGACGAGGCTCTGCTTCGACAATGCTTCCATCCCACATCACGAGGATGACATGGTATTTATTCACGAGGTTACCCAGTTTTTCATATTCAAGCCTGGCATTATCGTCTTTAAAATATCGTCCTCCCCAGCCATGGAAGAAATACACAACCGGATAGTTTAATGAGGATTGCAGGTAGTCATCAGGGAGATAAATCCTGTAGGTTTTTTCTTTTTCAAAAACACGGCTGTAGTGGGAAATGTCCTGATAGGGCAGAGACCGTCGCTGACAGCCTGTGAACAGTGCGCCGGACAAAATCAGCACCATCGTCACCACTGAGTTTCTCATCATTCTTTGCATCTCTTTAAACGTTCAATATTTTACCTCTTCACGATTCGTTTCAACTGTATGGGTGTATCACCTGTATACGATGCAAGGTAGTATATACCTTTTGGAAGTTCTGAAAAATCGATGATAACCTTTTTACCTTTTATTGAAACCAGATTCCTGTCTAATGATGAGCCCGATCCATTGTAGAGACGGAATCCGGTATTTTTTACATCGCTGTCAAATGCATATTTCCCTTCACTACCGGTTTCTCCGTAAATCATATCTGTTTCATCTTCATTTACGAAGGGAAAAGGAGGCATTCCTGTCACTGCTGATCTGCCACCGAATGCACCTATGCTGTTCGTCTCCGGTGACCGGGATCTGAAATCATAATCAAATTGCAGCCATGGCACCTGGATGCCGCCGGTCAATAATTCAGAATCGGCGTTCAGATGAAAATCACCGGAATCCGGGTTGACAAATCCAGCCTCGTTTTTGGCCGGGCATACAAAATTATTGCCCGTGTACCACCTGCTGTCGACATAACCGATAATTCCTTTGTCGATATCTTTGATCGTGATAATATTGTTATACAAACGGTTTGTCCAGGTATTTCCTGAGATTACCGTTATCCCGAATTCTGCAGGGTCAATAATGGTATTGTTCATGATCTGATAATTTCTTCCCTTTACCGCTTCCCTGTCGTTATGAAAGATCGCTGAATTCCCGGCATTGATGATCAGGTTATTAAATAGGCGGTTGCCTCCTCCGCCGAAAAAGGATATGGCATCGCCTGTACCTGAATTAATGTAATTATTGAAAAAATCGCCCGTAGTTCCTGCCCCGATCTGCACGCCGTTGTTCTGCCACAACTCATTATCGCTTCCATAGTTCCGGACTGAATTACAATAGATCTTCACGTCTCTGGTGGATGAACCTACCTGGATGGATTCCCAGTGCGTATTTCTCAGATCATTATTATAGATACGGATACCGTGAATCTCATGAGCGTATAGAATTGAATCGTCATCGCAACGAAATGGTCTGATTGGGAACCATGAGAATCCGATGTAAAATCCTTCTCCGCCAGTCTCATAGATCAGATTATCGTGAAAGGAGAGGTTCTTCATCACGAAGTACCGTAAATCTTTCCTTGAGCAGTCCGGGTCTGTTTTTGCCATTATTCCCGCAAAACCGACATCATGGATCTCTAGATGGTCAGCCTCACAATTCGAGCTGAATTCACCAATGGATAGCCCCTGGCTACGTGATGAAGCGATTTCGATACCGTACCTGTCATCAGATCCAGTTCCGGTAATCCTGAAATGTACTGAGTTTTCAAAGGAAATGCCATACCGTTTTTCAGAGTTGATCACAACTTTTCCGGAATGATTAATGACAATCACAGGCTTCTCTTCAGATCCGGTGAGATTTAAAAAACGGACCTCATTTCGGTTACCTGCTTCAAGAAAGACTGTATCTCCGGCATGAATACTGAGTGCGATTCCGTCCACTTCCCGCTGATCAGGTGGAATAACAAACCTTTCGGCCTGTGCTCCTGCTGTAAGACTGCTAAAAAATAACAGTGATATCGGGAGGATACCCCTGAAGAAATTGAAGTTGTTCAGAATGGCTTTTGGTTCCGGTCCGTTCTTATTGCCGAATCTGCTGCGTGCTGTTGATCGCAAAACTCTCATTCTACATAGTTTTTTATATACCTATTTCAATCCTTACGACCGGAGCACCAGGATTCAACGTTGAATATCAATGTTCTTACCCTGTCACCGGACATCTTTCCGCATGAAAAAGAAATTACTGAAATCACTAAGATCATTATCATTCCTGCTTTAGTCTCGGTATAACCGGTCTTTGCAGCATTACTTCAGGTTGTCGTATTCCGTAGTATCAACCCTTCCAGTAATTGCAGATGATGATTCATGGCAGGTCATAGTTTTATCCGTTCTTTCTGAAGTGAACACTGACTGGTTTAGGGTTGGCTGACCTCGCTCAGAACAGATAGTCCGGGCTATGGGGAAGCAGATAGGATCGTGAAACTTATAAAGATCAATCGCCTATCAGGAGGATCATTCCTTGTTCCTTCGGTACCTTTATTAAGAATTTGCAGTGCAGATAATTCAAAGCAGGTTGGACCACAGAAGTGGACCAACCCGCTTGTATGCTGATCCAAATGGATCATCGGATTATAATATTCTTACGGATATTGCGTGCTGTTGGCAAGATTTGGATTCAACAAGACTTCACCGTAGGGGATAGGAGCATGGTAACGTGATTTGTTGATGGCATTCAGCGGAGCCATATCAACCGGATCTTTCAGAGCGTTCATTTCCTCAACTTTCTCCGTTCTGATCAGATCGAACCATCGTGAATATTCACCGGCAAGTTCCCATCCTCTTTCAGCAATGATGGAGTCCCTGAACGCCATTTTCGATAAACCTTCAGTAAGGTCAGGTAATCCTGCCCTGAATCTCACCAGGTTAACAGCGTTATAGGCATCCGAATTGGGAGAACCATCAGCCATGGCCTGAGATTCAGCATAGTTCAGCAGTACTTCTGCAAAACGGATGTAGCAAATATCCCGTCCGGTCATGTAAAGATGCTCATAACTTGGCATGTAATCTATTGCGCCGTCCCTGAATTTTGCCATATAGGGATGCTTTGTGGCGCTGTTTGCAAACGGGATGATTGGATCATCCGGTTTATTCTGGAACATTGTGTGGAATGTTGCATCCTTTCTCGGTCCTGCAGGAAAACGATTGTAGAAACCAACTTCAAAAAATACATCATCCCAGCCGCTTTCTTCAGCAGGCATAGTGGCATAACCTACAATTGATGTCAACTGCGGGTTTCCGGGGATCCCGGTGAACTGGTAGCACCAGATGAATTCATCATTATTGTCAGAGCTCATCAGCCACAGATCCGAAAAGTTATCGAGGAGCGCGTGTGGACCATGGTCAATGACATCCTTGGATTCCGCTGCGGCCAGGGCATATTTCGATTCATCCTTCAAAGGCCAGCCGGCCATGGTGAGATAAACCTGTGCCAGTATACTCTTAGCCGCCCAGGCGGTAGGTCTCCCGGGTTCATTAGGCCATGCATCCGGCAGGTTTTCTTTAGCAAACTTCAGGTCCTCAACAATAAAATCATAAATGTCACTTACGGGTGAAAGTTCAATTTCCAGATTGGTTTCAGTAGCCGTAACAAGTGGCAAATCACCGTATACCCTGGTCATCCAGAAATATGCAAAAGCCCTGAGGAAACGTACCTGTGCCACAGCCTGGTTAACATAAGTCTCCGATCCGGTAACTTTTTCATAATTCTCCATCACGAAGTTTGCAGCATAAATAATGGCATATGGATTTCTCCATCCGGCACCCAGTAGGGCAGGGTTCAGAGATGTACCGGCAAAACGGTCGAATTCACGAAAATCCTGCTTGTTCAGTCCCGGATGGGTCGTGATATCATCAGCACCCATTAACGGAACCCACATTCTGGTTGAGCCGAATCCACCCCAGGGGTCTTGAATAAGTGGGCGATATACCGCTGTTACAGCAGCAGCAAGATCAGATTCAGTATTGAAAAAATTCTCAGCGACCAGCGATCCTTTCGGATCCTCCTTCAGATCCTGACATGCAGTGGTAAATGCGACCAAAGCGATGCAGAGTAGTTTAATAAATTTTATGGTATGTCGTTTCATAATCTTATTTTTTATTGATTATACATCAGTTATCGCTTAAAAGCCAACTTTCAGTCCAAAGGTGATGGTCCTCGTTGCGGGATAGGTACCGTTATCGATACCCTGGGCGATATCAGACCAGATTGGAGTGGAAGTCAACTGAGGATCAAGACCCGAGTATTTTGTTATGATGAAGAGGTTTTGTGCACTCACGTAGATCCTGGCTTCTTCAATCACATTATGCAATATGCTCTGCGGGAATGAGTAGCCCAGGGTTATGTTGCTTAATCTGATAAAGCTTCCGTCTTCAACAAACTGAGAGGATTGAGCGTAGGTGGTGTTGGAGGAGCTGAATCCGGGAACATCAGTATTCTCATGGGTCGGGGTCCAACGATTAAGAATCTCAATAGATGTTGGGTTTTTAATGTCAGCACCCATACTGATCATCAGCCACCTGGTCTGGTTCCAGACTTCGTTGCCATGGACACCATTAACATTAACGGTCAGATCGAAGTTTTTATACCCAAAGTTCGTATTCCATCCCCAGATAAAGTCGGGCTGAGCGGAACCAATATTGACCATATCTTCACCACCGTAACTTTTATTTCCGTCAATGTCAAGATATTTGGAGTCGCCAGGAACCTTGCCATATTCAGCGGCCTGGGCAGCTTCATTGCTTTTCCATAGACCCTGGGATACCAGTCCGCGGAACTGTCCTAAGGGTTCACCAACTTTCAGGATAAACGGGGGAGCAGCGTAACTGGCACCGGAATATCCGCCATCGGTAAAGATTTCTTCGTTTTCACCGAGATCCAGGATTTTGTTCCTGTTGAGCGTCAGATTAAAATTGGTATTGAGTCTGAAGTCGCTCCCTTCAAGGATCACACCCGATAAGAGAAACTCAAAGCCTTTGTTTTCAAGTGAACCAACATTCTGTGTCAGGGATCCTCCGCCGTTGTAAAGAGGAATAGATACATCCATCAGGAGGTCGGTTGTTTTCTTGTAATAATAGTCAATTGTACCTGACAACCGTCCGTTCAGCACACCAAAGTCTACTCCGATGTCGGTCTGTGCTGTTGTTTCCCATTTCAGATTTGGGTTTGCTGCCACACCCGGACCGATACCGATACTCTGGGAAGTTGTTCCGTTGTAGGAATAAAAGCGTCCCAGTGCCAGTAAGCTCAGGGTCTTATAAGGATTGATCGCCTGGCTACCCGTCAAACCATAGCTTGTACGAAGTTTAAGGTCGCTGAATACATTCATCGACTGAATGAAGGATTCATCCGATAATTTCCAGGCAAACGCGGCGGAAGGGAAATATCCGTATTTGTTCTTCCCATTAAACTTAGATGAACCGTCGGCCCTGAATGTTCCTGTCAACAGGTACTTGTCGTTAAAGGTATAGTTCAGTCTTCCAAGGAAAGATTGCAGTGCCCAGTTCTGGTAGCCTGAATTAACCTGCCTTGTCGAACCCAGTGAAAGATTGTCGTATCCGAGAGCTATGGTTGGAAAACCAGTTGCCCATGCTCCGTTTGTCCTTGCCGTACTCATCTGTTGTTCATAAACTGCCGTCAGGTCAACTCTGTGTTTCTCAGCAAAGAGCCTGTTGAAGTTAATACTGTTTGTGTTCTGCAGTACCCAACCATTTCCGTTGTCATGACCGGCTTCGGTGTTGCCGATGGGCGTACCCGGATACGCTGTTTTTAAGTATGGATTGTCGTAGAAATAACCGTTTGCACCACCTGAAACTGATAAGGTAATGTATTTCGTTACATGGTAGTTCAACCTCAGATTTGAAAGTGTTGAGAACCTTTTACTGTCGTATATGGTCTTCATAGCGCCAAAAACAGGGTTCCCGGCAATAGGGCCATAGGGAGGTGAAACTGTATAATTATTGGTAGCTTCATCCCAAACCGGAATGTTCGGGGGATAAATCAGCGCTGTACCAGCAGGGTTGTTTCGGCCATTCTGGTTGTAATTATTCCTTGCCTGCTCATACGTCGAGTACATGGTAAACGCCAGATTAAACTTGTCACTTAATTTGGAGTTTATATTGGAACGAAGACCGTACCGCTTATAATTTGAATTAAGAATGATACCTTCCTGGTCTGCCACTGTTCCCGAGAGATAGTACTGTGTCTTCTCAGCGCCGCCCCTGAAAGATAGCTGATAATTCTGAGTCCCGCCGGTCCGGAAAATCTCCTTCTGCCAGTCGGTACCACCGCTTGCCCTGACAGCTTCAATCTCACTGGATGTAAACTGCGGGTCAACGCCAAGTGCTATATTCCTTTGATTGACAATATCCATGTACTGGGCACCATTCAGCAATTCGTAGGTCTTACTGATGTTATCCATACTGTAGAAAGCATCGAAATTGATTTTCGAGTCGCCGATCTTCCCAACCTTCGTTGTAATGATTACAACACCATTGGCGCCCCTGTTTCCATAGATTGCTGTGGATGAAGCATCTTTCAATATACTTATAGATTCAATGTCATCGGGGTTGAGGGATACGATATCAGCTCCAACATAACCATCGACAACATATAAAGGATCGTTCTGACCATTGATGGAGTTTGCACCCCTGATCCTGATTTTCATTCCTGAACCCGGCGCACCGTTTGGTTTCAGAACCTCAATACCGGATGCTCTTCCCTTAAGTGCATCCTCCATTCTTATCACCGGCTGGGCTTCAAAGTCGGAGGCATTGATTGATGATACAGAACCTGTCAGGTCACCTTTTCTGACTGTACCGTATCCGATTACCACAATCTCCTTGAGACCAATGGCCTCACCCGACAACACGACATTTATCTGCTCCTGACCATTTGTAGGCAACTCCTGTGTGGTCATGCCGACAAAGGAGAAGATCAAAATGGAATTTTCCGGCACATTGTTCAGTTTATACTTTCCCTCGAGATCGGTAATCGTACCTATTGTGGTTCCTTTAACAGCCACGTTAACACCAGGAAGGGCCTGACCATCTTCGTCTGTAACCTGGCCAGAGACGGGTTTAAGCTGTAACGTTGATTTAATGGTACTGATATTATCATTGGTTGTAAGAATGATCTGCTTATTGAAAACCACGTATCTTACATCAGTGCCCTTAAACAATTGTTCAAGCAGTTCATTGATCTTTTCCTGCTTTGCGTTCAAAGAGACCTTCTTATTTACATCGATCAGCTTGGAATTATATAAAAAGAAAAATTCACTCCTTTGCTCGATGTCGGATAAGGCTTCTTTCAGTGAGACATCTTTGAGATTCAAGGACAACACCGTATTTTGGGAATAGCTGCTATTCCCAAAAATCTGAAAAACATTTAGTAGTAGTAGTAGTAGTGTGTTTCTCATGATCCTGAAGGTTTTTGTGCAGGTGATTTGTTTGATAAAACCTGCCACAATTGTGGATTTTTTCATAGATTTGTTCGTTTTAGTTAATTATTCTGATACATACTTTGTAATTGGAGAAAAACTAAAATGAGTGAGGAAAGCGTGCCAGCGCTTTCCTTTTTAATTTGAATTTACTTCATAAGCATTCGTTTTATTTATTAGTTAGGTTTTACTGTTTTCCTATTTCGCTTTATAATAGATTTCTATGGTCTTCTTCTCGAAAGACCCGTCGGTTCGTTGTTTTCTTGCAATACTCTTATAATCAATGGGTGCTGAGATCTTCAGCATCTTGAGAACCTCGTCCAACGATTCATCCTGGAAGGTAGCTACGTAAGTATATGATTTCAGACTGTTGTCCTCAACGATGATGTTTACGTTATACCAACGGCTGATTTTTTTGACCACTTCGGTGAAAGGATCGTCTCTGAAAACCAGTTTGCCGTCGGTCCAGGAAATGTATTTGTTTATGTCCACATCTTTGATATAGCTTCCGCTTCCTGTTGGGGAGTAAAAAAGCATCTGATTTGGCTTCAATGAAGCAATGAGTGAATTTTTTTCCTTATAATCCTTGTAGACCTCAACTTTTCCATGAACAAGGGTAACCTTTGTACCGGGTTCATCCTCCCAGGACGTTACATTAAATGCTGTACCCTTAGCCACTATGCTAAGGCTTTTTCCGGAAACGACGAAAGGTTTGTCAGGATTGGTTACTACATTAAAATAAGCTTCTCCTTTCAGGCTGACTGTTCTGGTCTTCCCAAGAAAAGTCTGAGGGTATTTCAGGTAGGATCCGCTGTTAAGCCAGCCTTTGGAGCCATCAGGCAGGGTGAACATGGTTCTTGAACCCGGCGGAGAATAAATTTCGTTGTATGTAATATCCGATGCTTTTATTTTCGTGTCATAATGGGAAGATATCATTACGATCAACATGGGTATAAACAGTACAGCTGCAATCTTCGTAATGATGTTGAGAATCCGGTGTGAAGAAGTTTGCCTGCGGGAAGTCCTGAATTCGTTCAACCTGATCTGACGGTAGATCTGACCTAGCAAAGCAGTCTCATCATAATCTTCAAGTTTGGAATCGGGCTGTAATTCGTTCCAATAATCCTTCGAACTGGCTCTCAGTTCCCTCTCATCATTGAGGTTATTAAACCATTCCCTGATTTTTAGCCCATCATCTTCTGTCCAGTTGCCTTCCAGATACCGCATTAAAATATTCTGATCTAATCCCATAATTCTTTCTTTTCATTTACAGAAATTAACCAGGAAATTAAAATGGCATTTCCTGGTTAATTTGCACTAACTAACTACTACCTAAACGTCTATGAAAAATAAGCATCATCATTATGTGCCTATGCTTTTATATAATAATCTGCTTTTAACTTTTATCGTCCCACCTGTTGGAATGTTGCTAGAACACGTCATTCAAAAGGAAGCATACATATATATAAAGCCCGGCCAGAAGTGAAACACCCAGTTAAAAATCGAATTTTTTGGAATTTTCTTTTTGAGCTTATTCAACACTCTTATTATAAGCCATTTATGAAGCGGCTACGAATTGATAAGCATCCAGAGAATGAAAATAGAAAGCATGCCGTTTTCTTTCATGGCTTTTCTCAGAAAACTTTTGGCACTATGGAGATGATTTTCAACCGTCTTTTTTGAAATCTGGAAAAGATCGGCGATCTCCGAATTTGAAAGACCTGTGTCCTGTCGGAGAAGCATAATTTTCTTTTGCTGCGGGGGCAACTTATCGATGAGTTTTTTCGCCCTGTTCAGGAGATCATTGTACTCTATCTCCGAGATTTCAACACTTTCTTCAAATCCGGTTGCAGCATAATTGCGGATATGTTTAACTTCCCTCGACAGTTTTCTGAATCGCTTTCTAATAGCATTAAAGGTAAGGGTGAAGATGTATGCCTGGACGTTACTATCCTCCCGTAACTTTGCAGCACTTTGCCAGAGACTTAAAAAAACTTCCTGAACAATCCCTTCAGCATCCTCTTTATTTTTCAGATACCGATAGGAAAAGGTGAAAACTTTTTTATTATAGATGTTGTATATCTCTTCAAACGCCCCGGGATCGCCCCGTGCAATATTCTTTATCAATCCATTTTCAATGGCATTAGTAGTCACAGTTTGAGATATTTGCTACACTCATCCAAATCTAAGAAAATTTTTTATCAATGCAAATCGTCTGGTGGTGCTGACGGCTCTATTCATCAAACTAAAAATAGTTCTCTCCTTCTGAAAAGCAGTTTCGATCTTTATCCGCCGATTTTAAGGCCATGTGTTAGCAATGCCGTTTCCACAAAATAAATTAATTTTGTTACTATAACAGAACCGGTTCCAAATACATGTACTCCTATGAAAAACAACGTCTCAATTCTGACAAACCTGTTCGTTTTATTTCTCATTCTTCAAAGTACATTGGCCTATAACCAGACAAAATTCGGTGAACAGTCTGTTGGGCCACAATCCGACGGGAGCATCCTTGTCCCATCAAACCAGATGCTCCGCCCTTCCGGCCTTCAGATCAATTTTCCGGGCAGGCCGGTAGATATTGCCCTGACGCCGGATGAGAAATTCCTTATCGTGAAGAACTCCTTCGGTCTGGAAGTGATCAGTATCACCGATAAGAAGGTAGTCCAGACACTGCCTTTTGAGAGCGGTGGAGCATCCTTCACCGGACTGTTACTTTCAAAGTCGGGGCGCAAAATTTTTGTTACAAATGCTCAGGATCTGATCCTCACTGCAGAAATAGGTGAAGATCACGCAATAAAATGGACAGGCTCACTGAAACTGCCGGAACCAAACATTGGAGGTCCGCCGGTTCCGGCCGGACTGGCAGTAAGCGAAGATGAAAACACGATTTATGTTGCTTTAAGCAGGAACAATACACTGGCAGTCATCAATCAGGAGACCGGTTCCATTGTTCAGATTGAGGCAGGAATTGCACCGTATGAAGTATTGCTTGTTTCCGGGGAAAAAGCGTATGTCAGCAACTGGGGAGGGCGGATTCCTGCTGAGAGTGAGGTGGTTTACAATACCTCTGGCAGCAAGGTACTCGTGGATCCTGAAACCGGGATCGCTAACCATGGAAGTGTTTCTGTCATCGATCTTAAGAACAATACCCGGATTAAGGACATTGAAACCGGTCTTCACCCCTGCGGGATGATACTTACCCCCGATAAATCGAAATTGTATGTTGCCTGTTCAAACAGTGATGTTATTGCGGTCATCGATACTGAAAGTGACAGTGTCACTGAGAAGATCTCCGTCCATATGCAAAACGGAATCCCCTTTGGTAGCGCACCGAATGCACTGGCTATTTCCCCGGACGGGAAAACCCTTTATGCAGCAAATGGCACCGACAATGCAATTTGTGTGATCAGAACAAAGACTCCTTCCAGGGTCACCGGATATATCCCCGTCGGATGGTATCCCGGCGCCGTTACTTTGGATCGTAAAGGGAAGTGGCTTTTTGTTGCCAATGTAAAAGGCATAGGCTCACGAAACAAACAACCCGGAAGTGGCGGTTTCAGTACATATAATTATATGGGCAGTGTATCGCTTGTCCCGGTGCCTGGCCGCAAGACATTAAGAAGGATGACTGGCGTTGTTCAACAAAACAATATGCTATCAATAACAGATAAAGCATTTGCCGCCGCACCCACTGAGGTGCCGGTCCCCCGGCTGCCGGGGCAAAAGTCGCCGATCCGTCATGTAATTTATATCATTAAAGAAAACCGGACTTATGACCAGGTATTCGGTGACATGGAACAGGGAAACGGCGACACAAGCCTGCTGGAATTCGGACGTGAAGTCACACCCAACCATCACCTGCTGGCTGAAACTTTTGGATTGCTGGATAACTTCAACTGCAGCGGCGTTCTCAGTGCCGACGGACATCAGTGGACAGATGAAGCATACGTCACGGACTACCTCGAAAAATCCTTTGGTGATTTCACCCGGAGTTACCCGTATGACGGAGATGATGCGCTCGCTTATGCAGGATCGGGATTCATCTGGGATAATGTACTGAGACACGACCTTACGTTCAGGAACTACGGAGAATTTGTGAATGCCGTTATCACTCCCCCAAATGCCAGGTTCATTGATATTTACAAGGATGTGGTCTCAGATACCTTATCTTTTTCGATACGTTCAAAGGTGAATCTTGAACAACTTGAGCCATACTCCTGTCCAACCTATGTCAGTTTCCCAACGAAGATCCCGGATATATACAGGGCCGGAGAATTCATTAAAGAACTCAAAACCTTTGAGGAAAACGACGATCTCCCGAATTTTATCATCATGTCGCTGCCAAACGATCATACAACCGGCACCAGGCCGGGATACCCGACGCCATCAGCATCCGTTGCCGACAACGACCTCGCACTGGGGATGATCGTCGAGGCAGTATCACATAGCAAATTCTGGAAGGAAACATGCATCTTCGTCACTGAAGATGATCCGCAGGACGGACTCGACCATGTTGACGGTCACCGGACAGTGGGACTTGCGATCTCTCCGTGGTCCAGACGGGGAAAAGTTATTTCTGCCTACTATTCCCAGATCAACATGGTCCGCACGATTGAAAACATCCTTGGCCTGCCTCCAATGAACAAACTCGACCTTTATTCAGAGCCGATGAGCGAATGCTTTCAGGAAATTCCAGATTTTACACCTTATGATGCAGTGACAAATAACATTCCCCTCGACAGTTTAAATCCGGCACTTTCAGCCCTAAGAGGTGACGCGTTGTACTGGGCAAAGAAATCCCTGGAACAGGATCTTGATGATGTCGACCGGATCGAGGAGGATGTTTTCAACCGGATCATATGGCATGCCGTCCGGGGCTATGATGTGCCTTACCCTTTGATTCATGGGGATTTAGGACAAGTTGAAGAAATGGAGGGGGATGAAGAGTGATGGTCTTGCGTAGGTTGCCGATCAAAAAAATAACCACCCTTCGACTCACTCAGCAGGGTCCTTATTATTCCGAAACGCCGATAGAACTTAAAGACCCGGAGAACCCTTCCTAAAATCATTAATACATCAGCGGGATCTTTTCCTTGTTTCTCCATCCCGCCTGATTCTCGTATTCAACAAAATAAATTTTCAGATCAGACTGGTTCTCATACTCAACGAAAAAGATCTTTTTCTTTGCCTGGTTTTCATAAGCAGTGAAAAACCATTTTCCGTCATTGACACTCGCCTGATTTTCGTATTTCACTTTAAAAACCTTCAGATCAGCCTGGTTTTCATATTGTACAACGAAAACCCTTACATCAGCCTGGTTTTCATATTTCACGCTAAATACCTTTTGTGCCGAAGCAATGCTGCTGATGCAAATAAACAAAATCAATCCGGCTATTTTGAAATGATTCATGATATTGATATTAAGACAGATCTGGCATTTTTTTTGTATTTCAGACTCTCCATTCAGACAGCCAGCTATATCTGACAATTTAATAAATTTTTTAATGTGCAGGCGTGGCTGACATATAATAAGCCTTTACGAATAGCACCGGTGATCAATTTTTTTCACTTCCCGGTAGTATTTCTGCAGATTTCAGTTCAGCCTGAATTCCGTTTTATGTCAAAAAATTCCACGGAATTTAAAATTTTTTTCCGAAATGTTCATCTGTATTATCAGAGCACCGTGCTTTCTGCACCTGCCTTTATTACCTTAACAAACAGGAATGCCATGGAATTCAGGCAACAGATTATCCGCCAGTTCTCAAATCCCTCCGGTATAGCCGGAACGCTTGCAGGGTATGTAATGTCTTACAGAAAATCAAATCTTGAGCGGAACAAATGGGCAACTGAAGTTCTGAAGATTATCGATGATGATCATATCCTCGAAATCGGTTTTGGTCCGGGCATAGCCATTAAAATGATGAGCAATTCAATCGTATCCGGGACGATAACCGGGATCGATCATTCCGAAAAAATGCTGGAGATAGCAATACGACGGAATATGGCAATGATAGACCAGGGAAAAGTTTCCCTTTATCGTTCCTCCGTTTCCGCTATTTCCCAACCGGAAAATAAATTTGATAAGGTTCTGGCCGTAAATTCGTTTCAATTCTGGGAAAATCAGGCAAGGGACTTAATCCATCTGCGTTCCCTTATGAGCAAAAACTCAGTAATCGCACTGGTTTACCAGCCGAGAAACCCGGATGCCACCGACGAAGATGCTTTCACAGCCGGAAAGTACGTGTACGGCAATCAAAGTTTTTCTTTATCAATCCCCCATTTATCAAACAACCAGTAAACAAGCCGCTGATCATAAGTAATATCCCTTTCTCCTGTATTTTTTTCCTTGTAGAGTTTAATGACGGCATTCCTGACTTCAGGGGTATTTTCATTCGTATAGTCGATGGCATTCAGCGCATGGGTCCGGGCAAATTCGTTTCCATCTTTGAGCACCCCAAGCATTGCCTCCATGCCTGTCTTTTCTTCACTCATGTAATACAGCGCTTCGGCTGCAACGACAACAACGTCGGGATAAGAATCTTTCAGCGCCATCCTGAGTTGATCCATGGCCGGCCTGGCTTCATTCTTCAGGATAAGTAATCCCGTGGCACCCCAGTAGCGGATCGCACCGTCATCACTCTTCAGAAATTCAACCATTTTATCCAGATTTTCCGGTCGGCCAAGTGTAGCCAGGTTTGCGGCATCAACAATCTGTTGGAAAGGCACGCTGTCGGAACGCATATAATCATAAAAAGGTGTGTCACCCGCACGTTCGATGAGTTCTCCTTCAGGAATGAATCCGGTGTCATAGATTTTTGATACCCAGTCATTTTCTGCAGCTCTCATCCTTTCCAGGACATCTTTGAAAGCCGGATCAGTAGCGAGGTTTTTGACTTCCCAGGGGTCGTTTTCGGTATCGTATAATTCTTCCGCTGGTTTTGTATTCCAGAAGACCGACTGTACAGGATTGCACTTCCCGTTAAGATAGGCCTGTTCCCATGATCCCATCGACGGAGCAAGCCAGAGGTAATTGATATGCTGTCCGTAGATCCGGTAGGGCATGTAATTCCTTATATACCTGTATTTCTGGTCGCGGACAGCCCTGCACATATCGTAGCGCTCATCCATTCTTCCCCGGAACATATAGGCATACTCCGGGTCTTTTGTTTTTTGTGTACCCAGGAAGGCCTGGCCCTGCATCCACTCAGGGATGGTAATTCCACAGATGCTCAACAGCGTTGGGGCAAGATCCACAAAACTAATCAGACGGTCGGATTTTGATCCCGGTTTTTTCTCAGGAAACAAATATTTATACTTATCCGGAATCCTGACAATGAATGGAACCCTGGTGCCAGATTCGTAAACAAAGCGTTTACTTCGACCCAGCACCCCTCCATGATCCCCGTAATAAAATACGATGGTATTTTCAGAAAGTCCGGCATCATCAAGCTCTTTAAGTTTCCCGCCGATCCACTGATCCATGTCTTCAATTTTGTCATAATACTGTGCCCAGTCGTGACGCATCTCAGGTGTATCGGGGTGATACGGAGGTAGTTTCACCTTGGCGGGATCATGACGCAATTCCACCGAAGGAATGGATTTATGTATACTGCTTTCATGACTGATCTCACAGTTAAACACAGCAAAGAAAGGTTGCCCGGACTTTCGATTAGTATATGAAGCGGATTTACTGCTTTCATCCCAGATCCCGATTGTCTGGTCCATCTCAATATTGTAATCCGTTTTTGCATTGTTTGTACAGTAATATCCATTGTCTCTGAGGAATTCAGGGAAAAAACGGACGACATCCGACTTTTTGTACCTGCTTCTCATATGCTGATTGCCACCCGAACAGGCATACACTCCCGTAATAATGGTGTTCCTGGCCGGTGCGCAGACCGGGGCATTGGCATAGGCATGTGTATAAAGGAAACCCTCTGACGCCAGTTTGTCCATATTCGGAGTTGTAGCAAATGTATCTCCATAACAACCGGCAAACGGGCTGTTATCTTCACTTACCAGCCATAAAATATTGGGAAGATCCTTTGGCATTTCTTCTTTACAGGCAGTTGCTCCAACCAGGGAGAGCATTGCCAGGCCAATTACCTGATGTGAATTTTTCATATTGTTTGTGAGTTACTATTGAGCAGCTATTGACTACATGAATCCTCATGCAACCATGAATGTACTAAATTATAGAATATTTTTTAAGGTAGAAAGTCTTATTCAATACGTTTGCTCAATGACAACAAAAGCATACCATCCTGGCTACGAATCGTATCAGACTCCGTCACCGTTTTGGTTACATCATCACCTCACCTCAGATGGACCCTTACTCCCACTTCCAGCACCTGATCGACCGGTATCCTGAAGAACTCCACCGGATTCGCAGAATTTCTTGCCATGAAAGAGAAAATTTTTGCAATGAATTTCTTGCTCCCCCGGCTTCCTCCATAAACAATTCGTGGATATTCAATATAATAAATGATCTTCTCCGGATCAACTTTCTTTCTATTGAACTTTGAATTCCGGAGTATAGACGGGATATTCGGATTCTCCATGAAGCCGAACTTAATGGTCATCTGTATGATCCCGCTCCCAAGATCCCTAACTTCCACTCTCTGATCAACATGTACCTTAGGAACATCCATAATTTCCGGCAGCAGCAAGATAACCTCCTCGTTGACAACCCTGAAAAACTCGAGTTGTCGCATCAGCAGCAAAGATACCTCTGCGATATTTGCAGTTAGAAAAACAGCAGTGCCGGATACCCTTTCCGGAGCATGCTTTTTGAGTAGTTTCATAAATGTTTCCACTGACCTGCTCTTTTTACCACCCAGCGGATCCATCCTGGCATTTCCGGTACGCCATACCAGCATCAGAAGAAATACAAGTAACGCAATCATGATTGGAAAGAAGCCGCCTTTCCATATCTTGAACATGTTTGAGGCCATGTAGCCCAGATCGATTCCCAGGAAAACAACCGTAAGCGGAATGATAGCGTACAAAGGCCATTTCCATTTTTCCCTGGCAACGATAAACATCAGAATGGTTGTGATAACCATTGTTGTGCTTACCGCAATACCATACGCTCCGGCAAGGTTGACTGATTTTTTGAATCCAAGGACCAGCCCGATAGTTGCCAGCATAAGGATCCAGTTGATTCCTGATATATAAACCTGACCGGGTTGATCTTCCGATGTCTGGACTATCTTTAGGTGGGGAAGGTATCCCAGAAGCACCGCCTGGCGGGTAAGTGAAAACGAGGCCGAAATGATGGCCTGGGATGCAATAATGGTTGCTATCGTTGCAAGGATCACCATTGGGATCAGGGTCCAGGAAGGTCCCAGGAAAAAGAAGATCTGCTTCCCGGCTATTCCAGGATCTTTCAATAAAACCGCACCCTGTCCAAAATAGTTAACAACCAGCGCAGGCATCACAAGGATAAACCAGGAAAGGCGGACAGGCTTCTTACCGAAATGCCCAATGTCGGCATACAGCGCTTCTCCTCCTGTGACCACCAGGAAGACTGAGCCGAGAACCAGAAAGCCATTAATTCCCGAAGAAGCTAAGAATTTCACCGCCCAAACGGGGTTGAGAGCGTGAAAAACAGATGGGTTTTGTAGTATTCCGGTTAGACCTGTGGCGATAAGTGCAAGAAACCAAACAGACATTACCGGTCCGAATACAACCCCGACACCCGATGTACCCTGCTTTTGAAAAACAAACAACATCACAAGTATGGCAATCGTTACCGGAATAATGAAATTCTCCATTTCAGGGTTCACTATTTTAAGTCCCTCAACGGCTGACAATACCGATATGGCCGGGGTTATCATTCCATCTCCGTACAAAAGTGCCGCACCAAATATCCCAAGCAGGATTATCCAGTTCCTCCGGCTTTTATCCCGGGGATGTGCAGGTTCGATCAGGGCCATAAGGGCCAGGATACCTCCCTCATTTTCATTGGATGCCCGCATTACATAGGCAATGTATTTAATGGTGATAACGATCGTCAATGACCAGAATATCAATGACAACAGACCCAGAATATTCCCCGGGGACGGGGTGGCGGCATAACTACCTGACAGACACTTCTGCAATGCATATAACGGACTTGTACCGATATCCCCGAAAACAACACCAAGAACCGCAAGACCGGTCATCCAAAGTGAGCCATCCCCTGAATTTTTTGTGCTTTCCGCCTTCCCTCTCAATTTTTCCGGATTCTCACTCTCAACTTGTTTCGTTTGTTTCTTTGGCATCTATCCTCAATTTAAAAAATAGGGCAGGCATCGTACGTAACCTGATCCCCCGATACAGCTTCATCCTTATTCTTCCTCTACACACACGCGTGAACGAAGATGCTGTCTGGTGAGAAACAATGCAAATTATCAAAAAGTTAGCTTAGCCCTCCGTCTCAGCTTTTGAATTGATGTTTACTGAGGTTAAAATTATCTGTCTGTTGAAGATCGAAATGAATAAATTTGATTCTGACTGAGTGAATGCTGATACGAATATGTATCTTTAAAACTTTCGGATATACGTGCGGGGAATGAAATCAGGCACAAAAGGATGAATATGACTTACTTTCATCCTGATAATGTATGAAAATTTAGTATTTATTTATTTCATCAGAGGTTAGTTGTGAAACATAGAATTGAACCCTGCGTGGTACCACTTCTCCTTGGCTTATTCCTGACTGCGTGTGGTACGAAGTCACCGGCTTTTACCCTCAAAGCCGTATCCGGCATGATAAAAGTACCTCTCGAATCCGGTAACAGCCCCGGACAAGCTGATACAGCATTCATCAGCGCCGCCGGTGGAGAGTATGAATCCTTTCAGGTAGTCATTAACCCTTCCGACAGTCTGGCGTTGAAAGGGATAGGATGGACTGTAAGCGAACTTAAAGGTGACCGTGGAAAAATCGGAAAGGATCGCATCACGGTAAATCCGGTTGGTTACATTGAGACAACCTCAACATCGAAATACTACCAAAGTCAACCGGGATGGTGGCCGGATCCTCTGTTGCGACAAGACACCATAGATGTCCCTGCAAATGAAAGACAACCTCTCTGGGTAACTGTTCACGTTCCAGCTGGTACACCAGCCGGCATCTACCGCGGCATCATTGGAGTATTCAGTGAAAATGCCGGGAAAGCTTCGATACCGGTGAAACTGCGTGTATATGGATTTGATATTCCGGAACATCCGGGCATAAAAACTCTTACATGGGTTAGTTCCATGAAAAAAGCAACGGGAGATAATTCCCGCGAAGCCCGGAAAGCAATGTACGATTTACTCCTGAAACACCGCCTTGGTCCTGGAGGACAGATAGAACTGGATGGGGAGATGCTTGGATTCTGCCTTGATCACGGAATGAATGCTTTTATTCTCGATAACATCCCGAATCTACGACGAATGAAAAAGGACCATTATTCACAAAGCTATATTGACAGTCTTAAAACACGGCTGGGCAGGTATGTGGAGGAATTCGGCCCAAAGGGGTGGCTGAACGGAATGGCTTATGTTTATAATTATGACGAAGTTGATAAACCACACTGGGACCTTGCGAAAGACATGTACCGTCTCATCAGGGGTGTCAGCCCGGAGCTGAAAGTGATACAGTGTCTAAACATTCCTGAAGGTGTCGAAGCATTGAAAGGGTTTGCCGATACCTGGGATGTATATGTCGCCCAGTATGAGGAATCGGGTGTGAAACAACGCGTGGCGGAGGGAGATGAAGCATGGCTGGCTGTATGCTGTTATCCGTCTGTGAGACCAAATTTCTTCCTGGAATACCCTGCGATCGACGGTCGTTTGATAGGATGGATATGTTATGAAACCGGTGTAACCGGTTTTGAATACTGGAGTCCGAACCACTGGAATGGAAATACCAGCGGACCCGGTCTTCGTGGTGGATGGAAGGCAAATACGTTTAGCAATTATTGTGGGGACGGTTACCTGACCTACCCCGGACCCGATATACATCCCCTTTCATCCATCCGGCTTGAAAATCTCCGTGACGGTTTTGAGGATTACGAATATCTGAAACTTCTGCATCAGCTGGAGGGAGATCCTAAATCACTTGATGAGGTTGTGTCAGCTCCAACGAAATTCACTTCGGATCCGGAAGTTCTGTACAGGGTAAGATCAGAGATTGCCGGCAGAATCGAAAAATCACTCGGGAAAACAAATTAGCTGGACGAGAATCACTTGCGTCAGTATATCACCAGCGGTTGAAAGAATTTCGTTTCAGATCAAAATCTGCTGTCAGATTGTGCACTATCCATGTGAATGGCTTTGCCTTCCGTCCACCCCGCACTTTCCACTTCATGAATATCAAATGCAGGAACATAGGGCTTGATATCCAGCAGCGGCGTTCCATCCATCATGTCTACATTTTCAATCTCAAGATTCCTTCCATCAACCTTTAAAAGCCTGACTACTGAAATCCCGATGGGATTCGGCCTTACTGGTGCCCGCGTTGAAAAAATACCACGCTTTGCAGTATCCAGAAAAGGGGTTACAAGCAGTTTATACGTATTCGATTTATGAAAATGATAAATGAGAATGATATGTGAAAATCCTTCGAGATCAGCAAGCCCTGGTACATACTTTTTTTTCAGAATTATTCTTCCCTTTACACCTTTTGCCCCAGTAACCTGAATGGGCATACCGATCCTGGAGGTAAAGGGCGTATGGATGATTCCAATTTTTTTTAACCTTTTCATTTTCAGTATCTACAAAATAATGCCTATTAAAATAAAATAGCAGGGTAATATAATTATCGAAATTAATCTTAAAAGTGCATAAAACAAAGATAAGAGGAATATGGAAAGTACCGGAAAAGTTAAATTACAACGTCAGACCGTTTATTAAATTAGCTTTTTTGAATCGGCCTCTAAATCTCACTCCGCTTTAAGAAAGCGTCCGGTGCCCGAGCAGAAGTCAGATCTGAATGTAATAATGTACAGATCAGGTCTCAGAGGGGATACATCAAGGGAAACGACGGAGGGATCCAGGGAAGCTTGCATAACACGGCTTCCGGATGTGGTATAGATATTTACAAGTACGGGATTGTTTTGAGGGAATATTGATAACTCAAAGTAGAGAATATCATGACATGCATAGGGGTGTAGATAAAGAGCCTTGTTTTCATCCGGATTTATAAGTCCGGTTTCATCCCGGTGTACATTCAGATGAAAATCAGTGGTGCCTGAAGTTCCACAATCATTGGTATACGTAGCCGAAGCTATACAGGAGCTATCCGTCGTGACCGATTGTGTACGGGAGTTACCGGTAATTCCGCATCCGCTCCAATCCCATGTTCCCCCTGTTACAGGCTGAGGACTGAGCGTAACCTTCACACCAGGATCGACCGTCACATCAGTGTCCATCTGCCAATAACCACCAAACACCTGAAGATAAGGAGTGATCGACGGTGCCGGGCAGGACGTAAAGGTATAAGTCTGTGATGTGGTCTCGCCACAGTTGTTGGTATATCGGGCCACTGCCGTGCACGGACCCGTAGGGCTTATGGTTTGTATTCTTGAAGTGCCACTGGTACCACATCCACTCCAGCTCCAGCTCCCGACAGCGACAGCTTCCGGGGCAAGAACCAGGGTGGAGCCAAAGCTGACACCAAGATCAGCTGTTTGTTTCCAGCTACCGCCATCAACCTGTACATAGGGAGTGATCTTTGCCGATGTACAATTGCTGATAATGTTGAATGCCTGTGTGGTAACAGCACCGCAAGTATTGGTAAACGTAGCGGTGGCAATGCATTTACTCCCGGTTGTCAGGGTTTGTTCAGAAGCGGTGCCGGTAAGGCCGCATCCACTCCAATTCCAGCTGCCCTCCATATTTGCAACAGGATGAAAGGAGACAGTGGATGCCGAATCAACAAATACGGTATTCCCGGGTTGCCATGCACCTTCATCAACTTTCATCTCCGGTGTAATTTCAGCGGGGACACAGGAATTGTCCCATCCATATACAGTTGTGATATCCGGTACTTCATCCCTGGTGATAACCAGATCGTGATGATATACATAATTAAGATAATTCGCATCATTACCTGTGAGCCAGGTGGTATGCCAAATCATCCACCATGACCACATCACGCCCTGCTTGATACACTGATCCGGATTGGGAGGTATGCCGCATTCATGGTATGCGACTGGCGCCTCATCGTTACTAATAATTCCGCGAACAGCCTGGTACATCCCGGAATGCACGTCAGCTCCACCATCATAGCTATCGGCACCTGCAATGTCAACGTATTCATCACCCGGATACCAGGCACCATCAGGGGATCCTGTATAGCACAATACCCAGATAAGATTATTCAGTCCGCGGTCATGCACAAAATAATCATACATCGTCCGCCATAATCGCTTGAACTGTTCAGGTCCCTTCTTCCCCCACCAGAACCAGCTGCCATTTAATTCATGCAATGGCCGCCACAGCACCGGCACATGGGCATCCCTCAGGACTTCAAGGTGATCGGCTTTGAGTGCCAGTTCACGCCACATTTCATTGTATTCTTTTGTTCCTTCCTGGAAGCACTTGTCAATATCAATTTCAACCTTACTGTTTTCATAACCCTCGCCCACGCCCGGTGCACCCCAGTGCCACATGAGGGTTGGTATCCCTCCCTGATTCCACCAGTTGATCAGATTCTGAATTTCCGAAGTATTAGCACTCTCTGTGATCAGGTCAGCACCCCGAACAGCAGGGTACTTGCCGGTCGTATTTTTCAGGAAGTTTATTTCGTCTACACCCCAGGGTGCCCACATTTGACCAGAAAGAATCTTTTTGCCCGACATATCCTGGAGATAACGGAATAAAGCCACCGCCTCCGAGGTCGGGTCAGGATTGGAGAGCGTATCGTACGAGGCATACGTCAGCTGCGCAGCTGTCTGAAGCTTACGTCCAAATGAATTTGCAGGTATATCTGCCTGTGTTGAACGGCCTGCTGAGTTAACCGTATGAATTATCAAGGACAGGACAATTAAAAGGGTCAGTCTTCGTCTCAAAGCTTGAAAATTGAAATTATCATCATCGACTTTACTGTAGAAAGATAAAAAAAAGTTCGTTGTCTGGCTTTCTCATATGGAAATTAGTGGCTGGCAGCTAGCATATTTTGGAGAAGGGAGATGCTGTAATATTGTTCTTATATACTGTTATTCAGGGGATCCCACCCCCCACCCACCACCCTTAATCCGCAAAAAGAACAAATCTCAGCCTCCACAAAATATGTTTTACAGCAGCAATGTAATTCTCCCAACCATCCGGTTCCCCATGCCCCCGTTCATCCTTATATAGGATATACAGGAGAATAGCAACCCGCTCATACCGCTATTGCGTTGGTATGCTCTCTATGCTATTCTGACGCTATACAGGTTTGGTGATTGTCGTCCGGAATCCGTATTTTTACACCGTCATCTGTTCCAATACCAGTCAAAACGATAACTTTAATGGCACTGCAACGACTCCCGTCATGGATGAAAGTGGAAGCACCGCGAACTGAAAATTACCCGAAAGTAAAAAAACTGCTCTCGGAGCAGAATCTTCATACCGTATGTGTCAGCGCCAACTGTCCCAACAAGGGTGAATGCTGGAACAACGGAACGGCCACCTTCATGATCCAGGGAGACAAATGTACCCGAAACTGCCGTTTTTGCCAGGTGGAAACGAAAGTGCCCGATACTCTTGACTGGGAGGAACCGGAAAGACTGGCCCATGCTATCAGCAAACTGAATCTGAAGCATGCCGTGATTACTTCGGTAGCCAGGGATGATCTGGAGGACGGCGGGGCATCCCACTGGGCAACCGTTATACTGGCTGTTAAAAATCGCTGTCCCGACATTACAATGGAAGTTCTTATCCCCGATTTCAGAAGGGGAAATGCAGCTCTGGATCTTGTAATCGATGCAGGCCCTGAAGTAATCTCCCATAACCTTGAGACTGTCAGACGACTTTCGCCGGCCATCCGGAGCGTGGCCACATACGATGACAGCCTCAGCCTTCTCAATTACATCTCGAAATCCGGAATTACCACTAAAACCGGTATCATGGCCGGATTCGGTGAAACATTTCAGGAAGTTCTTGACTGTATGGATGACGCTCGCCGGGCTGGTGTTGAGGTGTTCACCATCGGTCAGTATTTACGGCCGGGGCCACGATACATTCCCGTTGCGGAGTATATTCGCCCGGAGGTTTTTAACGCATACCGTGAAGAAGGCCTTGCCCGGGGATTCAAATTTGTAGAATGCGGACCTCTTGTACGCTCTTCTTACCATGCCGAACGACACCTTAAGAAACCGGCCATTCCTAATAAAAACTAACCTATGCCTGTTCCGGAAATCAGAGATTTAGGGCTTATCGATTATAAAAAGGCCTGGGATTATCAGGAATCCTTGTTTGAGGAAATGATAAAATCAAAGCTTGAGGGAAATTCCAAAGCGGGCTACCTCCTTTTATGTGAACATCCCCATGTTTATACACTCGGACGACATGGCGAAAAAGAAAACCTGCTTATCACGGAGCCATTTCTGAAAAGAATAGGAGCTAAGTTTTACAAGATCGACCGCGGAGGCGATATCACCTATCACGGTCCCGGACAGATCGTTTGTTATCCAATCTTTGATTTGGACATGTACCGGATTGGTATCCGAAAATATATCGAAAAGCTGGAATCGTCCGTTATCGCTATGCTTGCAAATTTAGAAATTTCTGCATACAGGCTCAATGGCATCACCGGAGTATGGGTAAATGACCTCAAGACAGGAGCAGATAAAAAGATCTGTGCCATCGGTGTAAGAGCCAGCAGGGGGATTACCATGCACGGACTGGCTTTAAATGTGAACACCGATCTCAGCTATTTCACTTATATCAATCCATGCGGACTTCCTGACAAAGGTGTCACATCCATGCAGGAACTGGGCGGAACGTTGTGGCAAATGAATGTGATCAGGGAAAAGCTTTTAAAACATATTAGTGATCAGTTCGGCTTCTGACCGGCCTGATGGTTAAATTCTGGCTGCCTCATGCCGCCTGCGATATACAGACTCTGCCCTAATTTGAAATCTGTCTTAATTAATAAAAAATCTGCAGAGGTACTTTCTTTCAAAGCGCCAATGAATTAACTTGGTATTCCTGACGTGGCGGAATTTTACCGGTTATGAACGATGCCATCCATGCCCGGTGGAGATGTTGCATGTTTCAATACAAATGCTGTGATGAGAAACGTATATCAGACACTGGCAGAATTACAGCCTGAGCCCGGCTCAATTTGCCTCGCAACGCTAGTCTTAAAAACTGGTTCTGCGCCGCAGGTCCCGGGCAGTTCAGCTTTGATCACCACAGGCGGCATCACCTCAGGCACGCTGGGTGGTGGTATTCTTGAAGCCGGAGCTATAAAGGCTGCCGTTAAAGCCCTCAATTCTGGAAAATCTTCGTATATCGAATTTGAACTGAATGAAGATATTTCTATAAAGGGAGGTGCAATTTGTGGCGGAAAGGCAGGTATTCTCATCGATGCTTCACCAGTTAAGCACCTGGATGAATATCAAAGGCTGTCCGAATCACTCAGGAAGGGCATCCCCGGAATCATGATTACTGCATTCCGTTCAGAACAGGGTGACCGTTTGAATATATTCCGCTACTGGCGGGCTGAGAATGAAAAGGACGAATTGCCACGGCCCATCGCAACTCTTGATACCGGAAATATTAATGTTTGCATCACCGAAAGAAAACCAATGTTTACCGGCAACCTTAACGCAGAAAATTCCTCTGACATGCCGGCCGCCTTTTTCCTGGAACCATTTTACCCTCTGCCACGCCTGATCATTGCAGGTGCCGGACATATTGGCAAAGCACTTACACACCAGGCCTCTTTGCTCGATTTTGACGTCAGGGTTGTTGACGACAGGCCCGATCTGGCTAATCAAACCAACCTTCCCGAAGCCGGAGAGATTATCGTTGAAGATGCTGCAAATTATGTGAGTAATCTGGCACCAGACGAAAATACATATATCGTTATCGTTACCAGAGGTCATGCCGGTGATGCCGAAGTTCTCAAAGCCTGTATCAGTAAACCTGTGGCGTATATCGGTATGATCGGAAGCAGGAGAAAGACCAGGCTTATGATGGAACAATTCCTTGAACAGGGCTGGGCAACGCCAAAACAATGGGAACGCGTACATGCACCCATCGGACTCGATATCGGTTCAACAACAATTCAGGAAATTGCAGTCAGCATCGCTGCTGAATTGGTCTTTGAAAGACGTCGGAATCTGGATCGGATCCAATGCAAACAAATCTGGGCCCTCGTTCTTGCTGCAGGTGAATCAAAGCGCATGGGCACACCGAAAATGCTCTTGTCATATGACGAAAGTACCATTATTGAAACCGTGATTGACAGGATCGGAAAATCGCAGGTGAGAAAAACAATGGTCGTGATTGGTGCGGAAAAAGAAGCTATCAGCAAACATTTATCAGGTTCCCCGGTCGAAATATGCGAAAATCCACGGTACATGGAGGGAATGTTTTCATCCGTCCATTTGGGGTTTCAGATGATCCCGGCAGAAGCCGACGCAATTATGGTATTTCTTGGCGACCAACCTATGATCAGACCGGAACTTATCGATATGATCATTGAATCATGGAAGCATTCAGGAAAGGGCATAGTCGTTCCTGTCCATCACAAAAGACGGGGCCATCCCGTGTTGATCGACGCTAAATACAGGGAAGCCGTTAATCATCTGGATCCGGAGAAAGGTCTCCGGATGCTGTTGACAAATTATTCTCACGATGTTCTCGAACTGGATACAAAATTCTCATCGGTTTTAAGAGATATCGACACAGCCTCCGATTACCAGCGTGAAATGACCTGGGACCAATCCTAAATACTACGTAAAAGCACAAAACTCACATATAATATTCCGGCTATGATTAAAGAAAACTTGCGTTTCACCCTCAATGGCAAAGAGGTAAACCTTGAAACTGATCCACAGAGTACACTCCTCTGGGTACTCCGGAGTGAAATGGGTCTTATGGGTACCAAATTTGGCTGCGGCCTGGGATTTTGTGGTGCATGTACGGTTCTGCTGGATGGTGAACCGGTGCGCTCCTGTATGCTTACCATCGCCGACGCTGAAGGTAAAAAGATCACCACCATCGAAGGCCTGGCAGTAAACGGTAAACTACATCCCGTTCAGCAGGCATTTATCGATCACGATGCTCTTCAATGCGGCTATTGTACACCAGGTATGATACTTACCGCCACCGGGCTCCTTGCAGGTAATCCTGATCCGACTGAAGAGGAGATCATAGATGGCATGGAGGAAAACCTGTGCCGCTGCGGTGCTCACAAACGGATTGTGAAGGCCGTCCAATCTGCAGCCAAAATGATGAAAACAAAGGAATAAGGTTTTGGTGATAAATGTGATTTATCTAACAACCGGTACAGCCGGGCATAAAACATGATCCAATGAAAAAAGGAAAAAACCTAGGATCCGGTACAACGGATGAACAATATACCTTTCAGTTTAAAAGAAGGGATTTTCTCAAACTCATGGGTAGCGGTATAGTTGTGACCTTCCTGGCAGCAGAACCTTTTGATCTACTGGCGCAGGACAAGAGGAGAAGTCTGCCTTCCGATTTCAATGCCTTTCTCAGGGTGGATGAAGAAGGAAAAGTGAGCTGTTTTACAGGTAAAATCGAGATGGGCCAGGGTATAATCACCTCACTAGCACAGATGCTGGCTGACGAACTCGACGTCAACTTTGATGATGTAACGATGGTCATGGGCGACACCGATCTCTGCCCTTGGGATATGGGTACCTTCGGCTCCATGTCGACTCGCTTTTTCGGCCCGGCCCTGAGGGCTGCTGCAGCAGAAGCAAGAACCGTACTCCTTAGCCTCGCCTCCGATCACCTAGGTGTTGCAGCAGAAAATCTGAAGGTCAGTAACGGTCTTGTGTATGATCCCTCACACAAAGATCATAAAGTGACCTACGCTGAACTGACAAGGGGTAAAAAAATTGAAAGACATCTTACTGAAAAACCAGATCTTAAGTCTTATACGGAATTCATCATGATGGGAAAGCCTGAGCTCAGACGGGATGCACTTGAAAAGGTGACCGGTGAGGCCAGGTATGCAGGAGACATTCGTATCCCGGGATTAAAATTTGCCAGGGTACTGCGTCCACCCTCACACGGGGCAATGCTGAAAGATGCAGATACCTCGGCAGCGGAAAAAATTGAGGGCATCGAAATTTACCGTGAAGGCGATTTCATCGCAGCGCTGCACGACTTCCCTGATATGGCTGATATCGCTATCGCTAAAATCAAAGCCGAATACGACTATGATGAGATGCCAGTTGATGACAAAACCATTTTTACGCATTTGCTACATGTCGCAGGGGAAGGTGAAACAGTATCGGCAAAGGGCGATCTGGCAGAGGGCAGTAAACATGCGGCAAAGATCATTGAAAGTGAATACCTGAACAGTTATGTAGCCCATGCTCCCATGGAACCTCATTCGGCGGTTGCCCATATTGAAGGTGATAAAATTACCGTCTGGGCCTCAACACAAACCCCATTCCGGGCTCAGGAGGAAATCGCCAGGCTACTCGATTTCCCACTTGAAAAAGTAAGGGTGATCACACCTTTTGTTGGTGGAGGCTTCGGCGGAAAAAGCCATAATCTGCAGGCACATGAGGCTGCCCGTCTTGCCAGGATGAGTGGAAAACCTGTTCTCGTGATGTGGGACAGGAAGGAAGAGTTTTTCAATGACACGTTCAGACCCGCAGCCGTTGTAAAAGTAAAATCAGGTATCTCAGGTCAGGGTATGATCACGATGTGGGATTATGCACAGTATTTTGCAGGTTCACGGGGTTCCGACACCATCTACGATGTACCTCACCAGAAAACCATGTCGTATATGTCGGGCAACGGAAAAGTACATCCTTTCGGGACCGGAGCCTGGAGGGCCCCGGGAAATAACACCAATACTTTTGCACGGGAATCGCAAATCGATATCATGGCTTCTGCAGCCGGGATGGATCCGCTTGATTTCAGACTTAAGAATCTTAAGGATGAAAAAATGATCGCCGTACTAAAGGCAGTTGCCGACAAGTTCGGATGGAAGCCTGCCAAAGCACCGTCAGGAAGAGGATACGGTATTGCCTGCGGTACAGATGCAGGAACCTATGTTGCTCATATGGCGGAGGTAAGCGTTGACAAAAAGACCGGAAAGATCAAGGTAATTAGGGTAGCCTGCGCTCAGGATATGGGACTGGCAGTGAATCCCGAAGGAGCGACCATACAAATGGAGGGCTGTATAACCATGGGCCTGGGCTATGCCCTTGCTGAAGAGCTCATGTTCACCGGTGGCAAGATCCACGATCATAACTTCGACAGTTATACCATCCCTCATTTTTCATGGCTCCCTCAAATTGAAACGGTCATCCTGCACCATCCCGATGCAGCTCCCCAGGGCGGCGGGGAACCAGCCATCATTGCTATGGGCGGTCTCATTGCAAATGGTGTTTTCGATGCCACAGGTGTTCGCCTTTTCCAGCTTCCGATGACGCCCGCGAGGGTTCTGGAAGCCCTGAGTAAGTAGAAGAGGTGTTCGGCGTTCGGTAATCGGTGATCGGTGTTCGGTAATCGGTGTTCGGTGATCGGTAATTGGTAATTGGTGATCGGTGATCGGTATTTGGTATGGCAAATCAAAGTGCTATCAACCAGACGTATCTCTCCTCCCCTGAACCATTTCCCTTCACCCGTAGTTAAGCAATTGTACAGACGATAAAACAGCTATCATGAAGGCAATGGTTCTGAGCACAATAACAGACATGAGGAAGAATGAAAGGCCCCTGGAATTAATAGATGTTCCCGTTCCGGTACCGGGCGAGAATGAAATTCTTATCAAAGTATCAGTATGCGGCGTGTGCCATACCGAACTGGATGAAATTGAAGGCCGGACCGCACCGCCCATTCTACCTGTCATTCCGGGTCACCAGGTGGTTGGCAGGGTTTCAGGCCTTGGCAAAAATGCCGTGAGATTCATAGAAGGCGACCGTGTTGGTGTAGCATGGATCTTCTCCTCATGCGGGATATGTGATTACTGTCGCAGCGGCAGAGAAAATCTTTGCGCATCATTCAAAGCTACCGGAAGGGATGCCAATGGTGGCTACGCCGAATATATGACCATTCATGAAGACTATGCCTACCCGATTCCGGAAGTTTTCACAGATTCCCAGGCAGCTCCTCTACTCTGTGCCGGTGCCGTAGGCTACAGGGCACTGAAGCTTTCCATACCTGCCAACCATCAGCGCATCGGTCTTACCGGTTTCGGCGCTTCCGGTCACCTGGTACTTCATATGATACGGCATCGTTATCCTGACTCTGCAATCCATGTGTTTGCCAGAAGTGAAAATGAGAGGCACTTCGCAAAAGAACTCGGAGCCAGCTGGACCGGTAACACCGCGGATACTGTGCCCGAACCGCTTCATGCCATCATTGATACCACACCGGTATGGAAAGCCGACGTCGAAGCACTGCGTAACCTCAGACCTGGCGGTCGGCTGATCATCAATGCCATAAGGAAAGAAGACATCGATAAGGACTACCTCCTCAACATGAATTATCAGGATTACCTGTGGATGGAGAAAGAGATCAAAACAGTGGCTAATGTTACACGCCGCGATGTAGAGGAATGTCTGAAATTGTCAGCCGAAATTCCCCTGCGCCCCGAGATCAGGGAATTTCCTCTTAAGGATGCCAACAAAGCGCTGTCGGAATTGAAAAACAGCAAAATCCGTGGGGCAAAAGTTTTGGTCCTCTCTTAATGACCGATGCAGATCCTTGCATCAGCATTCACTCCATTTCCTTTTGTTTTAAAACAACGGCAGATAAATTCCGGAAGATGTCGCCTATCCTCCGCGGTAAAAAGAAAATCAATATCGATTTTCTGTTATTTGCCTGAAAATGTGTCTCTTAGTTAAATAAAGTTGTAAACATTTACTCGAAAAAATTGTTTATAATTTTACAAATCAATACTTCCGGCCATGTACATATCCAACAAAATTCTGCTCAGTACGAGCTTTGTCGCAGGCCTTTTGATTCTTAGTGCCTGTCATAAAGATGATAACCGTTCCAAACTAAAAGCATCCGCAGGATTTAATCAGAATGTCATGGTTGGACAGACTGTGACGTTAAACGGAAAGGGCTCAACCGACTCACAGGATCAGGCATTCAGTTTTGAATGGGAATTCGTATCCAAACCCGATTTAAGTAATGCCACTTTTGACGACAACACATCTGAAACGCCTGTTTTTACTGCGGATGTTCAGGGAAAATACAAAATTCAGCTCGCTGTCAGTAATAAATCAACAAGCCGGGATACGGTCATAGTCGCAGCTTTTAAGGTGAAAAATGTAGGAGGGACATACGTAAATATTACTCCCGGTCCGAATGTGGGCATCCGTGATTTTGCCGCATACAAAGATACACTCTACGCTACATGTGAATTTACGGAAATCGGGGGCATCCAGGCCAAGAAAGTAGCCGGCTACAACGGCAGCAAATGGTTTGCAATGAAATGTGGACTGGAAAATGGCAGTATCTATGATATGATTGGCTTTAAGGGAGAATTATATGTTACCGGGAAGTTTGATGAAATCGGCTGTATCCAGGCGAAAAATATTGCCAGGTGGGATGGCATTAATTGGCATGAGGTAGAAGGCGGACTGTCAGGAGGCGACAATCCTTACGGGCATGCACTCGAGATCTATAACGGTGAATTGTACATCGGGGGACAGTTTAAGAAGGCCGGAGATGTGAGTGCACTGAATATCGCTAAATGGGACGGTTCTGTATGGTCTTCCATCGGAAGCGTTGAAACCGGCTCAGTAAGAGAACTTAGGGTTTACAGACAAAAATTATTTGCCGGAGGTTATTTCTCTTCTGTAAATGGACTGATTGCCGCCTACATTGCTGCCTACGACGGATCAGGATGGTCGGCAGTCGGAATCCCGGAGGATCTTGAACTCCAATCCACCGGCGTTGTGAAGCATATGGCGGTTCTCAAGGACAAACTATATATTTCCGGTGACTTTTCTGCAAATACACAGGTTCTTTCCGAACTGGTTGTGTGGGATGGCGACCATTTGAGCGATTTTGGCCGGGCCTTCAGCCTGTATGCCGACAATACAATTAGTGAACTCACCGTGATCAACGATATCCTGTATATCGGCGGGACTTTTAATAACGTTGTGGGAACGCAGAGTAGCAATATCATCCAGTGGGATGGTGATAGCTGGGGTATAATGAGTACAGGCATATCAGGAACGGTATTAACGATAGAGCAATATAACGGCCAGATCTACATCGGTGGAGACTTCGATGCAGCCGGTGGGCATCCGGCAGAAGATATCAGTATATGGACAGAAGAATAACCGTGCATGGATACCCCTTTTCCCGGCATGCAGGTCCTTCATAATTTAACCTATCCAGAGGCAACCTTTTTCTGTTTTGGATCATCTTGATACTATTGATGACAGTCAGTATATTTGTGAAACGATTATCGGAGAGGACAACCAATGAAAAAATTACTACTACTTTTACTTCCTGCTATTATCCTGAGTGTTAACGGCTGTGAAAAACCAGGCGATATAAGTACAGGTAAGGGTCAAGTGGAATTTACCATAAACAGCAACGATACAGGGCTCAAATCGGCGAGCGACAGTATCCCGTCGACTTCATACCATCTCCTGCTGACAATATCGACCCCCGACGGCATTCCCGTCGTGGAAGATAAAATAATTGCCGTATATCGATTTGGAGAAGGATTTACAAGTGAAAAACTTGAACTTGAATCGGGTTCGTTCATGCTCACGAAATTTATGCTGATAAATCCTTCGGGCGTAGTCATCTATGCCGCACCTCTCCACGATTCACCCCGGTCTTACCTGGTAAATACTCCTCTGCCATTCAGATTTTCGGTTGAATCCGGGCAGGTGACTTCACTCAGCCCGGAAGTGCTGAGTGTAAATGGCGCTTCTCCATCAGAGTTCGGATATGTAGAATTCGGTTTTCATGTCGTAAATCCGCTTACCTTTTATGTGCTGGCCATGCTCGATAACCCGCTTATCATGGCCCCTACGCAAATTACAGATGCGAATCTGATTGTTAGTAGCCATGACGGCTGGATGCATCAGTTCCATCTTGAAAGAAAGGTGAACAAGGTCCTTGTCAAGGGAGGATATGAACAATATTTTTTCGAGGTCCTGAAAGACGGTTATTCGCCGTCCAAGTTTCGCTTCAGTGCAGAAGAACTCAGTAAAACTTCGGAAAATAATCCACTTGTCCTCACCATCGGTGAGGGCCCCATGGAGTTCGTAACCATCAAACCCGGTCCGGAGAAAGGAATGGATGCCATGATTTCTGATCTTGAACCGGATAAAAATTTCGGAACATGGCCTTACTTTGAAGCTTCATTTTTGTCAGAATCACCCCTGACCGTAATGCGCACCAACCGTAGTCTGATCCGTTTCGATATGAATGCGGTTCCCAAAGGCAGCCGGATTGATAAGGTGATGCTGACACTCTATTTTGATAAACCCCTCGGCTGGGACAGTATCTATACCGATTTTGCATGGTTCGGAGCTGTGTTCCAGAAAATAACCGCTCCATGGGAGGAAAACCGGGTAAACTGGAATAATCAGCCACCGGTGACAGAAATGAACCAGGTTTATGTGAGTCCCCATCCGGAGATGAATACCAACGTCAGGACTTACGATATCACCTCACTGTATATACCAGCAAAAGATTCAGCAATGGCTGACTATGGTTTTATGTTCAGACTTTATCCTTCACCTCAGTTTGCAGGCTTCCGCTTCGCTTCCAGTGATTTCCCCGAACCCTCAATGAGACCTGAACTCAAAGTGTTTTATTCTTACCTGCCGGATTAAATGTATTATTCCCTTGGATCCCCCCGAATCCGACATCTTAACTTATTTATATTAAATCTTTATATCTAAATATGTTGGTAAACGCATATTTAGTATTGGGAAAATTGAAATAAAATCTGTTGTTTTGTATTGTTACTTTGCTAACACCTCGATCCCGGATATCTAAGGTTTGTAAGGGCTATGATTGCCGGGGCGCGGGTTCGGATGGAAACAACCGGGCCTCCCGAAGGAACAGAGGTTCCTGAATTGGAAAGAGGTGCATCACATAGCTGCACACGGGATAGACTATATCCCCTTCGTTTGTCTTTTCGGGTGGCCGGTCCAAAACAACAGGAATGGACTGGATATTTTTTATTACTCTTTTTGTACTTGCATTTCTTTACAGCTCGGTCGGACATGGCGGCGCCAGTGGCTATCTGGCTATTATGGCGTTATGGGCATTTCCGGTAGCGGTGATGAAAACGTCGGCACTCACCCTTAATCTGTTTGTTTCAAGTGTTGCCTTTTACAATTTTTACAGGGCGGGGTTTTTCAGATGGAAAATCCTGTTGCCTCTTATCATCACTTCCATGCCCATGGCCTGGCTGGGTGCCGCTATTCATGTTCAGCCTCATCTCTATAAAATAATCCTAGGAGCCTTTCTGTTTATTGCCACCCTCCGGATGATCATACAAACCAATACAGCAGAGGGAGAAACACGGAAATTACCCACCTTTGTTGCCCTGATCACAGGCGGATTTCTCGGATTTTTCTCTGGGATGATCGGGATTGGTGGCGGCATCATATTGAGTCCGCTCCTCATCCTTATGCGATGGTCGACAGTGAAAGAAGCTGCAGCGGTTTCTGCTGCCTTTATCTTCCTAAATTCAGCAAGCGGTCTAACCTCTACGATCTTTTCATCCACAGGAGCCAGTTGGGCCGATCACATACCCTTTATGATCTTTGTGACCATCCTTGGAGGAATGCTCGGAAGTTACTCCGGAAGTTTCAGAATATCAGGAAAATCTTTGAAGTATATGCTTGCAGGCGTTCTGTTTATCGCAAGCTTTAAACTATTTTTATACTGATGAGGACCTTAAAAAACTGGATCGTAATCGCCGGTAACGGACGCAATACCGGAAAGACTACACTGGCCTGCCAGATAATCTACGCGAACAGACATGAAAAGGTGGTGGGAATAAAAATATCTCCACATCATCACCCTCTGGATGGTACAGAGGAAGTTCTGATCAATCAAGACAACTATTGTATTATCCGGGAGAGAAAACCTGGTACGAAAGACAGCTCAAGGATGTTGCAGGCCGGTGCCGAAGAGGTCTTTTATGTTCAATGTCAAGACGCTGCCCTCCCAAAAGCGTTGTCAGAGCTGGAGAAACTTTCAGGTAACCGACCGGTGGTATGCGAATCCGGGGGAATAAGATTACTGATCAAACCTGCATTTTTTATTATGGTCATCTCGGAACAGAATAGTGGTAAGCCTGCAACGGAAGAAAAGCTTAAACTTTCCGACCTTGTCACCGATTTTGACAATATTGAGAGGTACGAACAGGGGCAGTCATTTCGCTTAATAAAAAATGAATGGAAACAATCCGTCATGAAAGTATGATACATTTTGAAGAAGCCAAAAAAACCATTGGTGGGCTCAGTATCCAACCATCGGTTGAAACAGTAAGCCTCAGCAATTCCCTATACCGGGTTCTTGCTGAAGATATCACGGCAGATATGAATATGCCGCCGTTCGACAAATCAGCAATGGATGGCTTTGCCTGCCGTCTCCAGGATATCGAAATGCCTCTGACGGTGAAAGAAACAATTGCCGCCGGTCAGAATTCGGATGTTCAGATCGGAAAGGGTGAATGTGTAAGGATCATGACGGGCGCAAGGATCCCGGAGGGCTCTGATACGGTAATCAAATTCGAGGATACTGAAACACTGAGCAATGGCAAGATCAGATTTACGGCTGGAAAAACAGTGCCCAATATATGTTATCTCGGTGAAGACGTGCATTCGGGAGATTGTCTGATAAAAAAAGGCACCATGGTTGAGCCCCGTCACGTGCCTGTTATGGCAGGTATGGGATACGCTCATCCGGCAGTCTATACATGCCCGTCGATAGGCATATTTGTAACCGGCGATGAACTGGTAGATGTTTCCTCAGTCCCCACAGGTACGCAAATCAGGAACAGCAATGGACCCCAGCTTGAGGCCCAGTGCAGGGCTATGCATCTGGAGGTCAGAAATTACGGTATGGTCAGAGATTCCCGGGATTCGCTTAAGAATAGTTTTGATCTTTCTGTAAAAGAAAATGAGGTAACCATAATTTCCGGAGGGGTCTCGGTAGGAGATTTTGATTATGTCCCCGACATCGTGAAATCAGCCGGATTCAATATTCATTTTCACGGCATAAAGGTAAAACCAGGCAAACGAATGCTCTTTGCCAGCCATGATGGAAGATATGTTTTCGGTCTGCCAGGCAATCCTGTGTCAGCGCTTATCCAATTCGAGATGCTCGTTAAGCCTCTCTTATATATTCTACAGGGAAAAATGCTGTTACCGGAAACAGAACAGTTCAGGATCAACGGCGACTACCGTATCAGGAATATCTCACGGACATCCTTCGTACCCATTCTCATCCACGGTAACGGTACAGTTGACCCATTGGAATATCATGGTTCTGCACATATCTTTGCCTATGCATCGGCGAATGGATTTATGGAAATACCTGAAGGAGTATCCTTCATCAGAAAGGGAGATACGATTCATGCTCGACGCTTATAACAGAAATATTAATTACCTGCGGATTTCCATTACCGACAGGTGCAACCTCAGGTGCAGCTATTGCATGCCTGGGAACGGGGTGCCTCTGCTTAAACATGAGGATATCCTCAGTTATGAAGAGATTATCGATTTCGTGCGGATAGCAGTGTCCTTCGGCATCGATAAGGTTAGGATAACCGGTGGAGAACCGTTGGTCAGAAGAGGAATAACCAGTTTGATTAAAGCCCTTTCCGGCATTGAGGGTATCCGTGATCTGTCCATGACAACCAATGGCATTCTTCTTGGAGAACTTGCGAAACCTCTTAAGGAAGCAGGTCTTCACAGGGTAAATATAAGCCTTGATACAATGAACCCGGTGACATACCGTGAGATAACACGTTTTGGTGAACTTGACCGCGTTCTGGAAGGGATTGAAGCAGCTGCCAAGGCAGGTCTCAGCCCGATTAAACTCAACTGCGTTGTCAAAAAATCCCGGTTGGAAAATGATGCCATCGGGGTAAGCAAATTTGCAGCTGCTCATGACTATGGTGTTCGCTTTATCCGGGAAATGGATCTGGCAAAGGGTAAGTTTTACCAGGTGGATGGTGGTGAAGGAGGAAAATGTAGCACCTGCAACCGTATCCGCCTTACCGCCACCGGTGACATAAAGCCCTGTCTGTTCAATCCGATCGCATTCAACATACGTAAAATGGGAGCTGAAGCAGCCTTTTTAGCTGCCATTCAACATAAACCTGCCTGTGGAACCCTGAACAGATCAGGTCATTTTTCAGCCATTGGCGGATAGCGGTATCCAGATGTCATACCAAAAAAAAGTTGCAATTATGAAAGAACTCTCGCATACAAATAAAAAAGGCCGGGCCGCCATGGTCGATACCGGAAACAAATCTATACAGCGGAGAAGAGCAGTAGCAGAGGGCATGATCAACCTCCAACCGGGAACGATCCAACTGATCCGCGAAAATGAAATAAAAAAGGGCGATGTGCTGAGTATCGCTGAATTTGCAGGCATCCAGGGAGGGAAAAAAACGCCGGAACTAATCCCGCTCTGCCATCCTCTTCTCATTAACAAAATTGATGTTGCGACAGAACTTCTAAACGATGGTGTGAAAGTAACTGCCGAGGTTCGGTGCCAGGGACAGACAGGTGTGGAGATGGAAGCCCTCACTGCTGTTAATGTCGCGCTCTTAACCATTTATGATATGTGCAAAGCTGTAGACAAGCAAATGACCATTACCGGGATCCGCTTAGTTACCAAAGAAAAAGAAGACCTGTAACCCGTTTATTATGAAAGAATCATCGACGTCAGGGATCCTGCAAATCCACAGTGTCAACATATCTGTTGAAAAAGGCACAATAAAGCAGCCGGTTGACCGGATCACCCTAAACAGCAGGGGTGTTTTATCCGATGCCCATGCCGGAACCTGGCACAGGCAGGTAAGTCTGCTGGGCGTGGAAAGTATCAGAAAGTTTGAGGAGGAAGCCGGACGCTCAATCCGGTGCGGTGAGTTTGCCGAAAACATTACTACAGAAGGTGCCTTGCTTTTTCAGATGCATCCGTTGGATGTGCTTTCGAATGAAAATATAAAACTGGAAATCACACAGATCGGGAAAAAATGCCATGGCGATAATTGCAGTATTTTCAGAGAAGTAGGGAATTGTGTGATGCCAAAGGAAGGCATCTTTGCCCGTGTTCTTCAAGGAGGCGAATTAAAGGCGGGTGATAAATTGTTGCACAACCCCCACCCATATAAAACAGGGATCATAACACTAAGCGATCGCGCATCTTCTGGCGAGTATTCCGATATCAGCGGCAAAGTTATCGAAAAACGAATTTCATCTTTTTTTCTGGATCAGCGTCTTTCACACCAGGCGATCCGGAAACTGATCCCTGACGATGCGAGGCTTCTGCAGCAGACTATTCTGGAGATGAAAGCAGAGAATTACGATTTTATTTTTACTACCGGAGGCACCGGCATCGGTCCCCGCGACATTACTCCTGATGTCATCCGTCCGATGCTCGACAAGGAAATACCAGGCATCATGGATTTTATCCGCATGAAATACGGAGCTAGTCTTCCTCCTGCCCTGATCAGCCGTTCACTCGCTGGTGTGACAGGCGGAACACAAATATACGCTCTTCCGGGAAGCCCTAAAGCTGTGGAGGAATATCTAACCGAGATTTTGAAAGTGCTGATGCACACCACCCTGATGTTGCACGGGCTGGGGCATGGGTGAGTCTGAGCCAGCTTCTAGTCATGGCTGGGAAAACAAAAGCTACCCGGAATAATACCAACACTGAGTGTATCCAAAGGCATACCCGTAGGGGAATATCGATAAACCACACCCTGTTGGACATTGTCAATGGCGTCCCCGACATACACTTCTGAATTGCCCGGATCTACTCCCAGGCTGTAAAAAAGCCTGTGATCCGTCGCCGCAATAAAAGGGGCAGCAGGTAAAACTGTTGCATCAACAGACATACGCCAAATATCACCATTGATGAAATAAAGGGTGTCACCCCCGGAAGTAATCTGCAATTCAGAAGGCCAGTAGTCTTTATCTAGCAGAAAGACCTTTTCCACTGTCCGTGTAAGGGCATCAATTCGCACCAGACCCGGCTGCTCATCCCCGTATTCACTGTTCTCATAGCCGCCATCACAAATTACCCAGAGTTTATCATTCTTGTCGAGAACCATAGATGAAGGCTGCTTCAGGACTTCTATAGAATCAATCAGCACATCTCTCGCCGGATCAATTACCAGGATCTTATTATCATAACTATAGCAATTGGTGAAGACCAGATCATGCCATGGCACAAGTTGCTCTGTCGGATGTCTGTAAAATTCGCCGGAATGGTCATCCACACTGATCTGACCAGTAACCTCAGGTACTGAAGGATCCAGGATGCTTATTGATTTTGCATAAAGATCGGTGACATATGCCTTCTTCTCGGAGAGAAAGAACAGATACCGTGGCGATGTCAGCCCGGTAATTTTTGAAATGAACTCGAAAGCGCGCAGAGAGGGATACCTGCCAAGATTAAGAATCATGATCTTTCCCGAATTGTTAACTACCACATATAGGAGCCCATCCTGATATTCAGCGGAATAGGCTACATCACCAAGCGGTGACCCGTTCTGGTTGTAAAATACATCATTCCAGAGCTTTCCAGTGGCGGCATCATAATAACTTATCGATGAATTCCCGTACATGAAATTCCCTTCATTGAGAATGATCACGGGATGCCCTTCCGATACTTCTGTTACAGGTATATCCGGCTTGTGGCGTGCAACCCATGTTTCATCATTCATACAGGAAGACAGCAGGAAAATGATCAATCCCGTGAAGAGAATCACAGAAAGTAACTTCCGGAATCCGAAGCCTTCAGCATAAACTTTTCTTTCCCAATATTTATTCACTCTGAACACCTGAAGATGGTTATATTGGATATCACTACTCATTATTTAGTGTTCTCACCAGTTAAACCTGGCAATGAACATGAAATTCCGCCCCGGCATCTGTCTCTGAAGCACCGATCTGTATGTTTCATTAAAGAGGTTATATACCGCAAGGCTCAGGTCGAGGCTGGAGGCTCCCAGTGGAAAAGATTTCCCTGCTCTCACCTGGTTCATCAAATTAGGGTACAGGATGTCGCGATAGGAAGTCCTTGCATTTGAAGAAGTCGTATACCGTTCACTGTAATAGTTCCAGGTGTATACCACCGACCATCCTCTCCATTCTGATGTAAGATTAAGATTTGCAGAATGAAGAGGTATATATGGAAGTTGCTTGCCATACGACTGATCAGCCCAGTTCCCCGGATCGCCAAAATTCCTGGAACGCGTATAGGCATAATTTCCACGAAGTCTCCAGAGCCATTCACCGGTTTTTTCAGTATAGGCAAGATTGCATTCAAGACCTTCCGTCCTTACCTTTTCAATATTAAAAGGCTCCCAATGTCCTTTGAAGGAGGGCAACCATATGATCCAGTCTCTGACATTTGAATGGTAGGCAGAAATTCCAGCCTGAAAGCCAGTTTCCCCTTTCATTTGATTATAAATCAGACCTGCCTCGCCGGAAACACTGTTTTCAGGACGCAATAACGGATTGCCACCGGGTTGGAAATAGAGATCATTGAGCGTTGGAAAACGATGATTTGATGAGACAGAAGCTTTTAGATAGAGCCTGTCACCAGGCAGGACGTGAAACTCACCGCCGGCAGAGAAAGACGGAGCTACAATGGCTCTCCCGACAATCTGTGCCACTGCGGATGAGCGGAACCTGATCTTCTGATTTAAAACATGGAACCATGACATACTGAAGGTAGTCTCACCTCTTTTTTTATCATAGTGATTCGTCGTGATCTTTTCTTCCGTGTCCACGATATTGTACACATACCTTATGTCAGCCCTGATCTCATCCCGTAATGATATTGAACGTCGGTACGTTGCCCTGTTATCTAGTGTTAGAATACGGCTGGCGGATTCAATCTGGGGGACTCTACCATTGCCGCTTACAACACGCTCCACCAGATAAGACAGATCATTGTAATTCAACCCGCTGAAAAGGGTAAATTTACTTTTATCACTGTATCTTCTGTAGTTCACTGCCGACCTGAAAAAGCGGTCCTCCTGCCTGTTCGTATCCGTACCATCCTCCAGACCGCTTCCATCCTGTGATGAATTTACCGACTCATCGGTGCTCAGCATCGGAATGCTGCGTTCGGTATCTTGCAACCCACAAATTCACATCCAGGATTTCATGCGCGCTCCTCCTGTAGGTAAATTGCTGAAGTATGCCAGTATGAGTATAGTCTGCGTTTTTATTGATCGTTACAGGATAGTACTTCTGACCAGTAATGAGATTGACAGAATCTGGGGTATCAAAATTTCGGAACCGGAAATTATTGTCGGAATGATTCCGGAACACGCGTGTGGAAGATTGCAGCCGGCCGGCCGTATAATTTAACCGCCCGTATCCGTTCCATGTGCCATAGGAGCCAGCACCCTGTATTATGGTACCTGAGAATCCTTTCTCAGGGCAGGACTTTGTTGTCAGATCAAGAATACCACCTATGGCTCCCGGCATCTCGGTTATGGAGCTGTTGCCGTGGATGAGGCTGATCTCATCGATAAAAAAAACAGGGATTTCGGAAAAATCTACCATTCCCAACATCGGGGAATTCAGTTCGAGACCGTTCCATGTGACCTTCGTATGTGAAGGTGCTGTTCCCCTGAATGAAACCGTCGCCAGGGCTCCCCGGCCGAGTGTCTTGATATATAATGGTGAATCTTCACCGATCAGTTCAGATAACGACTGACTGATATGATGACTAAGCCGTGAGGAATCAATGGAGGTTATGGTTACAGCCGTTTGTTCAACAGGGCGTTGGGAAAAAACTCTGATTTCCTCCAGTGCCAGGGTGTCACCGGTAGTCTGCGCACAAAGGTTCAACGGCAGCATAAAAAGAAGACTGAAAAAGCCGGTGCACAATGTAATATGTTTCAGCGCCTGCATCATGGTTTGATGATGATCCTGTTTTCTGATTTTTGTGTGGTTGAAATCCCAAGGATATAAATCCCGGGTGGTACGCCTGTAGTTTCAATATAAAATAATCCCGGGCCATCAAACTGACCATTCCGTAAAATGCGGCCGGAGATTTCGGATAACCTGTAGCTGACAGGCCCGTTCGTCCCGCTTTGTATTGTCAGATGATCTGTGAAGGGATTCGGATACACTTTTGTGCCAAGATCCCGATATTGTCCGACAACAGTAATATTGCCGGCATCAATTGCGATCACCTCACCGGGAAATCCTTCAACGCTGATATTGTAATGTCCTTCCTTTTCGAAAGAAAGTAAAATCTCATCATCCCCACCATTTGCAAATTTCCCGACAGTGCCCAGGTACTCGTCATTTGCATACAGGGCAGAGACTAATGGCAGTTCGTCATGCTCCAATACCAGTGAACCCTGTTCTGAAACATGAAAACGGATTAGCTGATAGCGAATGCTTACCTGTTCTCCGGGCATGACTTGCAGCCTGTCAGCACCAAGGCTCAGATTTTCTCCCTCGCTAAAAATATCATCCACCTGGAAGACCGAGATCATATCACCCTTTCCAACCCTGATTAGATCGAAACCTTTCATATACACAGTATCATTCACTGCTACCAGCCAGCATTTCCGGTAAGTTTCCGAACCGTGGTTCCCTCCCCAGCCGTAAAAATATTCCCATCCGGTGACAACCTGCCAGAGATACAAAAAGTCATCTGAATATCCGTCTTTCCGGAAACGAAAACTCTTGCCGTTTCCGGTAAAACCATTCGACAGGAATACTCCCGCAAGGACATCGGCAAGGCTCACATAATCTTTGGCTTCAACAAGATCGCCGGAAGTATTATTTTCAATCCAGGGGTTAATATCCTGATTTTGAATGCTGTAGTTGCGACGTGGGAGTATATTGATGCCATGACGTTTTACCGATACGGAAACCACCACCGGGTCGATATTCATCGTAACCAGGATATTGACAGATTCCACCAGCCCGGGTGATCCCGGAACTGATACAGTAAGTAGTGAATTTCCTGGTTTTAACCCGGTAATGGTAATTTCACCTGAATGTATGCCGGTCACTTTTGCGACATCCGCATTATCCGTTGAGGCGGCAGGTATGATGTCGTTTATCCTGTTCCCTTCCTGGTCAAAAATCGAAAAGCTGACAATCCCCCGACTTTCTTCTCCGAGGTATCCGAATTTTTTGGTGAGAATCAGTGAGGAAGGTTCCACCACGTGGATTCGCTTTTCAGCGAAGATTTTACCTCCCGGGGTCAGACTGGCCGATAACGTAAATTCCCCGCCTCTTTTTGCTATCAGTTCCAGCCCGTCCTCCATTTGTCCTATATCGGGATCGGAGCTGAAAAGAAAAATTTCTCCCGAAGCTGGCAGACCATTCACGAAATATGCCGGACTAAGCGTAAGATGGGCATTTACCGGTATCGTTTCCGGAATGCTCTCAAGTGAAATAAGCCTGTTTTCACCACTAAGAGAAAGATCAGGTGCAACATCCAGGATGGCCGAAACATCGGTAGATATCTCCCCCAATGGCCCCGCTCCGGCATTTACAGCAGACTGTATTATAATGAAATCAATACCGTCAAGGCCGGCTGGCTGACCATCAGCCTTTACCGCCCATGAGATATCGAAGGCATCACCACCTGTGCCCTCAAGTATTTCAGGCGTGTACGGGTTATCGGGGCCGCTTCCTGAAGGAGTGATATTTACACTATGGTTGTCAGCATAACCGAACAGGTACGTCGTGGTTTTTAATATCCCTTTATCAGAATGAACAGGTATATACATCCTTGTACCGGAAAATAACAAGCTGTCGCCGGAGATCCCCGGAAAATATTCCGATGATGGGTAGTATGACTGACTGTGGAATTCATTATGCAGAACGTAACCGGTGTCGCCAAAATTATCCTTCCAGAGAATATCCCCATCTTCCTTGTCTTCCGTATTGAAATAGGCAATCTGATAATTCCGGCTTATATTACCTGTATAGTGCTGGCTGCCCGCAATTTCGTACCAGGTATCATCCGGGAGGGAATTGCCGTTTTCGTCTTTCATGACTCTCACAATACCAGGTTCCGCTGAACCGGGAAAGGCGTTTCCAAGTATTGTGAAATCGATGCCATAGGGATTTCCCGGATCGTTTTCGATGGTGTGATCAAAGCCCGCGATGATGTAGCCACCGAAAGCACCCAGACTTACAGGTGATGCCTTACCTCCAACCAAATGACCCGCAGTTGCTGGTGTACCCGTAGCCGGATCGTTAATATGCTGGCCTGGCGCAGGACAATAGCTCACAATATTAGAAACATAGCTGTTCTGGCCGAAGAACGGGCTCACAAAGTACAGCATAACTGCTGCCATTAACACGGATCGCTTTGCCAAATTCATGGTACCATTGCCGGTATAAAGAGCAGATAAATCCTCTGCCCTGCAATCCGCTTTCGATCAAGTAAAAAATGAATTCGTTTTATGGAATCATTTCCTGCTTTTTCACCGAAAGCAAAAAAAATATTTATGATTCTGGCAGTTCTTCTGGCTTGTCCCTCTTTCTGAGCCTTCCCATACGGATTTGACGCACAGTGGCAAAGATTTCAGAAAGCATTTATAAGGACTTACAGCTGCGGGAACAGCTCCGGAATCTATTCCACTGGAATACCACCGGATTCTCTTTTAATTCCTGGCATGTTCATGCCGTTGAAACCAAAATCAGTTCAAAGGTATGAAATTTTCAATTGCTTTTTACCGGATTGCATTTGATTTTTATTTCCTAACTTGTCTTCTTTGCCACGGAGTTGTTTGTAACAGCTTTATATCTAAAATTTTCCAAAGGTTAAGAAAAAGTCCTGAAGTTTATAACCGGAATGAAGTTTTCAAAAATACTTAGCGCGGTTGTCCCGGCCCTACTGATAACAATGCTCATACCCTGCAGCAGAACACAGGCGCAGCAGGGTACGATCTACTGGAGTGATGGTACGGTGACAGAGGTGGACAGCTTTACTGATATAAGTGTTGAACTCGTTTATCACTGGTGGAACAGGCATGAGGCAGACAATGACAAAGGAAAATATTTCAGACAGATCCCCGTTTCTGAACTAAATGAGATTGATTTCATTCGACAACGTTCCGAAGGAACCGGAGGATTTTATTACAGGGTGATCATAACCGGAACCGATACCTCAGATCAACCTTTGGAAGAGACTGTGAAGACATGGGACTGGATCGACATGCAATTACCCGTTGACAGCGGCTCCCCGAAAACGAGGGTTACATTTTTTCACCAGAAAAGGAGGGTAAAGATTGACAAGATCCTTTTCAAATGACCGGAGTTTGATCCTTTCCGGACTGAAGTAGGGAAAGGTTCGCGAATTACCCGGCATTACGTTGGAACTGCTCGTTATTGTTGCCCCGTAATCAATATGATTCAGCATTTTTTCCTAACTTATGCCAGTCAAACGATCCCCAAAAACCGCACCCAAATAAATACCATTCACATGAAAAAATTCATTCACACATTAGGCCTCATTCTCACGCCAGCTTTCTTACTCGTGTTATCTTCCTGCTCAGGAGGTGACAAAGATATATTCAGGATCATGCCCGAGAATACCACAGCAGTGATCACTTTTAATCCGGCAGATCTTATGCAAAAAGGTAAACTGGACGAGCTTGATGTATTTAAAAAGGCGGCCGGGGAAAGCGGATTTATTAAGAAAATCATGTCTGATCCTGGTGCTACAGGGATAAAACTGAATGGATACAGCGCTTTTTTTGTTTTTGATAAAAGTCCATCACTGGGATGTCTTGTCCTTCCAGTCAGCAGTGCGTCTGATTTTAATGCACTGGTCAACGATATCAGCAAAGAAAAAATGATGAAAATGGAAGTGGGTAAAATTGGCGATTATTCCACAAGACGTGGTGAGAATATCATTATTGCTTGGAATAATTCTGTTGCATTCGTACTATCATCACTCAAAAGCTGGTCGGGCACAAACCTTGATACGGCTGCTGCCCGCCTAACGAATACAAAGCGTTCGGAATGCCTTCTCACCGATAAGGATTTTAACAAATTCAGGTCAAAGCAAAAGGACATAAACGCATGGCTGACATCCACCCACCTGGCGGATATGACCGGTATCGGGGAACTTGGCGATGCAATTGATCTATTCGGAGGGTTGAAGAATAACTATGAACATGTTTTCGTTGATTTTCAGAAAGGCAGTATAACCATTACTTCAAACCTGAGGCTAAATGCTAGCATGAAAGAAACCATCGACAAGTATAACTTCCTTGATCAGCATGCGCAAAAAGAATTGCTGAAATACCTTCCTCTGAAAGACATTTTTTTAGCAGGAAATACGAATGTGGATCCTGAAAAATTGCTAAGTCTCATGGAATTTATCAATAAACAGACGGGTAACCATATCAGTGAAATTGAGAATGAATTCGGACTGGATGAAAAAGAACTAAAAAAAGCTTTCCAGGGTGAAATCGCCTTTTCGGTGAATGGGATTAAAAAGAGTCCTGCCCTCAAGGAGAGTGATATTTACGGTGATTCTTCCTTCGCCAGGAATGTCCCCGTATTTATGGGTGCCGTACGTCTGAAGAACCAAAAGGCATGGGAAGTTTTGACAGAGAAACTCAAGGAAGTGAATGGAATTACCAAACATGATGGGTATTACAGCCTGGCTGAAAAGTTTGTCAGAGTGTTTATGGCGGAAAAGGATAATACTGTCATTCTCACCAACTCAGAAGAGTATATTCAGGAAATCACGAGTGACGGACAAATACAGCCTAATGTACTGGAAGCACCGTTTGCAAAGATTCTAACCAAAGATCCGATATGTATTTATCTGAATCTCGATTCAGAAAGCTATAGCCAGAACATGCAGGATTATATCGAAGAAAATATAGGTGACGAGATGAATATGGGCATGGAATCGTTAGGAAAATCACTGAAGTCCCTCTCTGTGACTGCCAACCTCGAGGAATGGGAATTCAGGCTTGAACTCAGCAATACTTCGGATTACAGCCTGTATGCCCTGCTAAAAAGTTTTTAGACCCTGTAACAACGGATCCAAAAAGCATGAACATAGAGATTAAGGCATTACTCCCGTTTCCTGTTGCCGAATTGCCCCATGACGATTCAGAAGTGTGGCAGGCGGAATCGGTAGTGTTTGAATCAGGGAAGACATACCTTTTAACCGCCACATCAGGCAAAGGAAAGACTACACTGCTGTCAGTGATCTATGGTATCAGGAAGGATTATTCTGGCGAAGCCTGCTTCGACAATACAAACATCAGGACATTCGGTGACCGTCAATGGCCGCTAATCCGGAAAAAGCAGTTGTCGTATATCTTTCAGGGGCTCGAACTCTTCGATGATTTGTCTGCCATGGAAAATATCATGGTAAAGAACCGGCAGACCAATTACTATTCTGAAACCACCTTAAAGGAAATTGCTGCTGAATTCCACATAGGCCCGTACCTCAACCGACGCGTGGCCATCCTATCCTACGGACAGAAACAGCGCGTGGCAATCATCAGGGCACTTTGCCAGCCGTTTTCATTCCTCTTGGCCGATGAGATCTTCTCTCATCTCGATGAAGGGATTAGCCGGCATATCTTCTCGTTCATCGGGGAGGAATGTCGGAAAAGAAATGCCGGTTTGCTTTTTACGGCTCTGCAGAAACCTGCCGGTCTCGAATTTGATCATACATACAGGATCTGAATACTATGATAAGAAAGATCATCCGCCGCCATTATAAAAAAATGCAGATCCTGGGTGCATCTGCCGGTGCGCTTGCCGGACTGATCCTGCTCCTGGGAGTCGGTCAGTTTTATTTTGATATGGATCGTGTGATGAAAAAAAACCGCGATCTCATTGATCCGGAATATATTGTCATCAACAAAAGAATATCTTTTCTGGAGACGTTCAATCTTTCCTCTGCAACATTTTCAAAAGATGAGATTCGGGAGATCGGGGAACAGCCGTTCACGGAGAAAGTCGTCGGCTTCATCAGCAACCAGTTTGCACTTAGCGCTTTTACCGAGAGTTCCAGGTTCCCCGACTTTTACACCGATCTGTTTTTTGAAGCAGTCCCGGACGAATACCTCGATGTGAAAAACCCCGAATGGCAGTGGAAAGCAGGTCAGAGAACCATCCCCATCATCCTGCCACAGGATTACCTGAACCTTTACAATTTCGGTTTTGCAAAAAGCCAGGGACTTCCTCAGATCTCACCGAAAACGATAAGCCTCGTTAACTTTAAGGTTGAGATCAAGGGTAAGGGTAAATCAGACCAATACAACGGCAGGATCATTGGTTTTTCAAACCGGATTAATTCTATCCTGGTACCTTACAGTTTCCTCACCTGGGCTAACAAAACATACGGAAATTCAACAAAACCGGAAATCTCAAAACTTGTCATCGTGACAAAGGATCCCACAAATCCGCAAATCGTCAGCTTCCTCGATAAAAAGGGGTATGAAACCATCAGGGAAAAACTAAAGAGCAGTCGTTTGAATATCATCCTTAAACTGATCATCAGCTTCCTCGGCACCCTGGGATTTTTTATCATCCTCCTGGCTTTTATGGTTTTCATACTGAGCTTTCAATTACTTATCTCCCGGTCGGAAGACGAAATCAGAAAGCTCAAGTGGCTTGGATATAGCTATGTTGAAATCAGCCGGCCCTTTCTCGTTGATCTGACCATCATTATGACGGTTCTGACCCTTATCACTGCCGGCCTTCTCTTTTTTCTGAAAATCCGATTTACGGAGTATGTGTCAGATTGGGGAATTGAACTTTCAAAGGGCATCGATCATCTGGTCGCCGGGGGCGGACTTTTTCTGGTCATCCTTATGTTTCTTCTGAATGCAGCAGCGATATTACGGCAGGCTCGAAAGATAAAATAAACGTACAATGCCAGAAGAAAAAATGCCGATTTTTTTCAGATCTTCCCTGTTCATTTATTTCATTTTTTTGATCCTGACCTCGACACCGTCCACATTCTTCATCAGCTTCAGCAGTTCATCCGTATCGGTTGATCCGAAATGATAGGGATAAAGGATTGCAGGTTTGAATGCCCTGGCAGCATCTGCCACCATTTCCGGTGTCATCGTATATGGAAGATTCATTGGAAGAAAGGCAATATCAATATTCTTCAGTGCTTTAATTTCAGGGATGTTTTCGGTATCGCCGGCTACCAGAACTTTTTTACCTCCAAATTGCAGAACATAGCCATTACCGCGGCCTTTCGGATGAAAGGGGCTGCCATCGGGACGCATATGCTCAATGTTGTAGGCCGGTATGGCTTTAATTTTCACACCGTCAATATCAAGTGCATCGCCGTTGTTCATGACTTTTATCGCTGCACCTGCATGATCACCGAGATTCTCATAGCAGGCCTCCGGCATGACAATTTTTGTGTCACTTTTCATCAGCTTATGAATTGTGGCCGGATCGAAATGGTCTTGGTGTTCATGGGTTACAAGAATAATATCGGCCTTGGGCAGTTTTGTATAATCGGCTTCGCTCTGCACGGGATCAACATGAATGGTTTTTCCATTCCAGGTAAACATAAGTGTCCCATGCCCGATAAAGGTAATTGAGAGATTTCCTGAGGAGGTTTGAAATGTATCGGTTTCAAATTCCTTCTGAGCGTACGTATATCCGCTGAACGCCATAGCTAAAGTGATGATAATATATTTCATAGAACTGGGTTTTATGGTTGCACACTAAAAAATCTGAATGCAGGAAAGCCCCTGAATTCCTTGTATTCAGTAAATAATCAAATCTGATCAGGATATTAGCATAAACAACGACGTTGCAGAAAGTGTTTTGTTTTATGAAATGCAGGAATGTAATCAGGAGTTATCACAAGTCTGAAAGCAAGAGTATTCGGAAGAAAAAGGGATTTAGGGCAGCATCTCAATTTATGCCAAAAAAATTTTAATAATTAAAAATAATCCTTATTTTTGCATCCCGTTTTTCTGGGAAACAGGAAGAAAGAAACAAACATAAAGGTACAAAATAATGGCAAATCATCAGTCATCCAAGAAGAGGATCAGACAGAACGAAACAAAACGTTTCAGTAACCGTTACTATGCCCGTTCAACACGAAACGCAGTAAAATTACTTCGGACCACTACTGAGAAGGCAGAAGCCGAAGCATTGCTTCCCAAAGTAAATTCAATGCTTGACAAACTTGCCAAAAAGAATGTCATTCACGATAATAAGGCCTCCAACCTTAAATCCAGCCTTACGAAACACGTTGCCAGCCTGGAGGGGTAATCATAACAATATATTATGGAAAAGCTGTCTTCCACAGGATGACAGCTTTTTTTGTTTATGGAACGCTGATATTTCAGGCTTTTTTCCATTAAGGAGAAAAAGCCGATGCAATACCAATATCTCACGATTAAGAATTGGGCTGTTGAAGACAGGCCCAGAGAAAAGCTTTTAAAAAACGGGATTGGAAGCCTGAGTGATGCTGAGATCCTCGCCATCCTTATCGGTTCAGGGACCCGAAATCTTTCCGCACTTGAATTATCCAGGGAAATTCTTCATAGCGTTAATAATGATCTGAGAGCTCTCGGGAAACTCGAGATGACTGATCTGACGAAGATAAGGGGAATCGGTCAGGCCAAGGCAGTCACACTACTGGCTGCGATAGAGCTTGGACGGAGAAGATCATTCGCACCCGGAATAGATAAAACCAGGATTTCATCAAGCAAGGATGCATTTAAAATATTCCAGCCCCTGCTTGGCGATCTGCCACATGAAGAATTCTGGATCCTCCTCCTCAACAGGTCGAACAGGGTTATCGATAAAATATGCATCAGTAAAGGCGGGATCACCGGGACAGTGATTGATACCAGGCTAATCCTCAAACAGGCACTCGACCGACTTACATCCGGGATCATCCTTTGCCACAATCATCCTTCAGGCAATCCCGAACCGAGTGATGCTGACAAAAAAATCACTGAAAAAATCAAAAATGCAGCGCTTTTTATGGATATAACCCTGATCGATCATATAATTATCGTAGAAAATAACTATTTTAGTTTTGCTGATTCAGGAATAATATAACATATGTGGAATAGAGACGACAATTAACGCGACTGAAGGAAGGAAGCTCAGAAGTTATCCTGGCCGTCAAATCAACCTTAATTGTAACCCCGACAAGTGAAAGCACTTATTGTTATTCTGCTGAGTACCTTTAAATTTGGGATGACATTTCCCCTTGCGATCATGGAATTCCATTTTGGCTTTCTGGAAGCCGTCCTTTGGACAAATCTTGGTGGGATCCTCGGTATCTGTTTATTCGCATATTTATCGGAACTGATTCTCAAAGCCTGGAGCAGACATTTCCCCGCTAATCCGCATCACCCAAAGCAAAGTGCATACAGATTTCATCTCAGGAAACAGAAACCATTGTTCTGCAAACGAAACCGTCGGATCGCCGCCATTAAAAGCAATTATGGCCTGCCTGGTGTTGCAATTGCAACCCCCATTCTTCTGTCAATACCTGTTGGCACCTTTATCGTTGTGCGCTATTTCAGACACAGACGCTTGAGACTTGTTTATATGTTTGTGTCAAATCTCCTGTGGTCATTTGCCTACGCCAGCTTTTACGGCTTTTGTAATGACGTTTACCGGCACGCAATCACCGCATTATAAACGCCTTATTACCGACTGGTCATCGCAGCGTTCATATAACTCTGTGATGGTTTTTCCAAGGACCGGATGGATAACATAAGGAGCGATCTCACACAATGGCGCAAGTGTAAACCGGCGTAGGTGCAGCCTTGGATGTGGAATAATGAGGCGATGAGACTGAATAATACGGTTTCCGAAAAAAAGAATATCAATATCAAGGCTCCTGTCGGCATATTCGTCTGACGTCCTTATACGTCCGGCAGAGGCTTCGGTATCAAGAATAAAATCCATAAGTTCCTCCGGCTGGAGAACTGTGTTGATCAGTAATACCTGATTCAAAAAAGCATTCTGACTATCAAAGCCCCAGGGTTCCGACTCATAAATATGTGAAGAGAAAACAATCCCTCCGGTAATGCTGTTAAGTTTATCGCAGGCCTGGGAAAGATATTCCTCACGATTTCCGGAGTTACTTCCTGTTAAAATATAAACGGCTTCGCTGATCATGATGGTAAAACTAATTTTTTATCCCCGTAATAGCGAGAATCTTCGTATTTTTATTCTTTGCCTAAATTCTAAAACCCGATAAACATGAAAGGATTTTTTAAATTTACATTTGCCTCCATTCTCGGAGTCATTGTTGGACTAGTAATATTTATTCTCATAGTTGTAGCCATAATCAGTTCTTCTTCACGAGAAAAACCACTTGTCCTTCATGCAAACACCATTCTAGTTGCCAAATTAGACCAGCAGATCGTTGACAGGAATCCTGAATCACCATTCGATAACTTCGCGGTCGGTAGTTTTAGTCCGGATCACCGTATTGGTCTGGATATAATTGTCGAAAACCTTGAAAAGGCGAAAGATGATCCGAATATCAAGGGCATCCTTCTTGATTTGTCCATCGTTCCAGCAGGCATAGCCACCATTGAGGAGATCCGCAACGCCATCCTTGACTTCAAAACTTCGGGAAAGTTTGTCATGGCATATGCTGATATTTTCACGCATGGGTCTTATTACCTTGCAACAGCCGCCGACAAAATCTATATGTCGCCTGAAGGAAGTATCGAGTTTATTGGACTTGCGTCAAGAAACTATTTCATTAAGAAAGCCCTGGACAAACTTGGAATCGACGTCCAGGTGATCCGTGTCGGAGAGTATAAAAGTTTTGCCGAACCATTTATGTATACCAGCCTGAGCGAGGCAAACAAGGAGCAGATCCGTGCCTATGTCGGATCTATTTGGAACACCATGCTGAACAGTATTTCAGAAGCCAGGAGCATCCCCGAAAAGGAACTTAACAGGATCGCCGATGAAATGAGCGTAACCAATGCAAAATCGGCACTTGAAAATCATTTCATCGATGGTGTGAAATACCGTGACGAGCTTATTGCAGAACTTAAGGACATGACCGGCACTTCTGATGATGATGACCTTGAAAGTGTAAGCATTACGAAATATTCCAAAGTTCCAAAAATCAAGACCCTCAAAGGTCTGGCTAAGAATAAGATCGCTGTTGTTTATGCTTCCGGAAACATTATTATTGGTGAAGGAGACAACAGCAACATTGGTGATAAAACCTTTGCAAAAGCCATCAGGGAGGCCCGTCGGGATTCTACGATTAAAGCCATCGTCCTCAGGGTCAACTCCGGAGGAGGCAGTGCCCTGGCTTCAGATATCATCTGGAGAGAGGTTAAGCTGGCTGCTGCTGCGAAACCTGTGATTGCATCCATGGGAGACGTCGCTGCCTCGGGGGGATATTACATTCTCGCTGCCGCAAACAAGATCTATGCCGATCCCAACACCATTACCGGCTCTATCGGTGTTATCGGCATTCTTCCTGATATGCAGAAATTCATGAACGAAAAGCTTGGAATTACCTATGATGTGGTTAAAACCAATTCGAATTCCGATTTCGGAAGCGTCTTCAGACCACTTAAGCCCTCTGAGATGAAACTGCTGGAAAGAGAGGTGGGCAATTCTTACGAAACATTCATTACGCACGTTGCCGAGGGCCGGGGTATGACCAGTGAACAAGTCGACCTAATCGGCAGAGGACATGTGTATAGTGCAACAGATGCACAGAAAATCGGTCTTGTCGACGACATCGGTGGATTGCGCGAGGCCATAGCAGCGGCGGCTGAAGCTGCAGAAATTGAAAACTACCGGATCGTTAAATATCCCAAATTCGAAGCCCCGTTTCAAAAAATACTGAAGGAGTTGTCAGGAGATGTGCAGGCTAAATATCTCAGACATAAACTGGGAGAAAACTATACCTATTTCGAGCAACTGCAGACAATCCGGAACATGGAGGGCATCCAGGCAAGAATGCCTTTCGCCATGACTATCGAATAATTCGTACCCTCTGGGATGTGAGTCAGTCCGTAATTTGGAAAATGGCTCACATTCCTCTTTCCGACAGTCATAACCTGTCAGTACCGGTTCGTCAATATTACACTCAGCGAGGACAACTTTTTTACTATATTTGACGGCCAATATTGTCAACATAGTGAAGAAGAAGTTACCGGAATACCTGCTATTACCCTTTGCAATTTTATATGGCATTGTAACCTCAATCAGGAATAAACTGTTTGACTGGCAGATCATTAAATCTCACGAATTCAATCTGCCGGTTATCGCAGTTGGAAACATAACTGCCGGTGGTACGGGAAAAACCCCACATACTGAATATCTCATTGAACTCCTCCACACCGATTACCGTGTAGCTGTCCTGAGCAGAGGATACCGGAGAAGTACAAAAGGTTTTATACTGGCAGGCACAGAATCCCCGGCTTCTGAGATTGGGGACGAACCCTGTCAGATCAAAACAAAATTCCCTGAGATTATGGTGGCGGTAGATGAAAAGCGAGTCAGAGGCATTAAAAATCTTCGTGACATGGGTGCGGAGGTTATCCTGCTCGACGATGCTTTCCAGCACCGATATGTCAAACCAGGGCTTTCGATCCTGCTGATCGACTACCACAGGCCGGTAACCAAGGATGCCATGCTGCCATTCGGACGTCTGAGAGAGTCAGTGGCCGGAATTAGAAGGGCAAATATTATTCTCATCACAAAGTCGCCGGCTAATTTGAAAGCCATAGATATGAGGATACGAATGAAGGATTTCGAACTCAATCACTTTCAGCACCTATACTATACGACGGTACAGACGCAAGACGCCCTGCCTGTTTTCGCGGGCTCAGGGAAACATCCGGATGGCATCGAGGATAAAGCTATCCTCCTGGTCACAGGTATTGCGCGCCCGGAACAGGTCACCAGATCTCTTGGTGACATATCCTCCGGCCTAAAACAGATCATCTTCCCCGATCACCATCGCTACGTGGTTGCCGATGCAGAAAGGATTATTAAAACCTACCGGGAAATGCCGGACAAAAATAAAATCATCCTGACCACTGAAAAGGATGCTGTCAAGCTTAGAGCATTCAGTGACCATTTCTCCGAAGTTGCTGAAAATATGTTCTACCTGCCGGTCAGGATTGCTTTTTTGAACAATGACAAAGAAAATTTCAATGCTCAAATTTGCAGCTATGTTAGAAGCAATAAACGAAACAGTATCCTTCATAAAGGAAAAAATCAGGTACCAGCCTGAGGTCGCCATCATCCTTGGGACTGGTCTGGGAGGACTGGTCGATGATATGAATGTCGACACGGATCTGAAGTATCAGGACATTCCGAATTTCCCGGTAAGCACTGCCCCCGGGCATCATGGCAGGCTGATTTTCGGCAAGCTGGGAGGCAAAGATATTATGGCCATGCAGGGCAGATTTCATTATTATGAGGGCTATACCATGGAAGAGATCACCTTCCCCATACGGGTAATGAAATACCTTGGAATAAAATACCTCTTTGTTTCGAATGCAAGCGGTGGACTAAATCCCGAATTCGAGATTGGGGACATGATGATCCAGGACGACCATATCAACCTCCTGCCCAATCCCCTCATAGGTAAACATTTCGATGAATTTGGCGATCGATTCCCCGACATGAGTGAAAGTTATGATCCACAACTGATTAGAAAGGCAGAAGAGATTGCTAAACAAAACAATATCCGGATCCGTCGCGGTTGCTATGTCGGTGTAACCGGGCCTACACTTGAAACACCAAAAGAATACCAGTTTTTCAGGACCATTGGCGGCGACACGGTTGGAATGTCGACCGTACCTGAAGTTATCGTTGCCCATCAGATGGGTATACCATGTTTTGCTATTTCCATCATTACCGATCTCGGTATCCCCGGCAGAATTGTTGAAGTCTCTGTTGAGGACGTTCAGAAAGCTGCCGGAGAAACTGCCCCCAAAATGAAATTCATTATGGAGAAGCTGATTGAAACACTATGATCACCTATCCAGCATCGTGAAGAAAATACCGGATAAAGACAAAAATGATTTTCAGCAGGGCAACGTAATCCTGATTGCCCTGTCTCACTTTCTTCATGATGTATATACTTCTTTCCTGGCGCCGGCTCTGCCCCTGATAATTGAAAAGCTCCAGATCTCATATGGCATGGCCGGCCTGCTGTCAGTCATCCAACGAATCCCGGCCCTCCTCAATCCCTTTGTCGGGATTATGGCCGAACGGATGCGGATGCGTTATCTGATCATCATTTCTCCGGCACTTACCGGCGTTTCGATGAGCCTCATCGGCGTGGCTCCAGGCTATATCTTTCTCGCCATCCTTCTCCTGGTTTCAGGGATCAGCTCAACACTGTTTCATATACCCACGCCTGTGATGATCAGAAAAATTTCAGGAAAGACCATCGGGAAAGGCATGAGCTATTATATGCTGGGTGGCGAACTGGCGAGAACCGTAGGGCCGATGGTCATTTTTGGAATCATAAGTATTTGGGGCATCGAAGGCAGTTATAAAATGATGCCATTCGGACTTATTTCTTCTGCGCTCCTGTTCTACCGTCTGAGAAATATTGAGCTGTCATCAAAGGTTGGACAAAAAGACTGGAGACCAAACTACTTCAGGGAGTTTGTAAAATACCTGCCGGTATTTGGTGTTGCTGCCGGGATAACATTCTTTCTCGGTGCCATGAAATCATCCCTATCCCTCTATCTGCCAACATTTCTGAAGGAACAGGGGGAAACACTGTTTTTTGCAGATGCTTCCCTCTCTGTACTCCAGCTGGCCGGAGCTGCCGGAACTTTCATTTCCGGAACGATCTCCGATAAGCTAGGAAGGTCGAATACCCTGCTCATTATCGCAATCGTCTCTCCTTTTCTTATGCTCCTGTTTCTGCACACTACCGGCATTTGGCAGATGATCGTGCTCGCAGGTTTGGGACTCTTCATTTTTGCACCTACCTCAGTACTACTTGCGCTGGTGCAGGAACAGGAAAGTGAAAACCTGGCCTTTCTGAATGGAACCTTCATGTTGGTGAATTTTTTCATCAGCGCCTCAATGGTCACCCTGGCCGGTATTCTGGCCGATCACATTGGTTTTGAGAAGACATTCAATCTTTCGGCTTTCTTCTCTTTTGGGGCCATCTTCGTGGTTCTTGTTGCAAGAAAGAAGCTCGGATGATCAATCTCTGCCTTTTGCAAGTACCACCGTCTGCTTAAAAGCCTGCTTCCTGCCTGAAAGATGAAATGCCTCAAAATAACCGAGGTAAATGCCAATGGAACATAGTCGTCCTGAACCATCCTTACCGTCCCATGTAAAGTACCCCTCCGCACCCAGCAACTCATTGCTCCCAACTGTCCGTACTCTCCGTCCGGATGGATCAAAGATCAGAAATGTGCCCACATAGCCCGCGCGGTCAAAATGATATCTGAAAACGGCCACATCATCGACTCCATCATTATCGGGCGTAAATATTTCAGAATCAATGGTAAATGATGATGCTGACCGAGACTCGCCGATGAATTGGGAATTTTGGTATCCCGGCGTGGCAAATCCTGACAATGATGATGCTGAATGCCACGGCGCAAGTATGCCAAATAGATTATCCAACGTCATGCGTTCCAGCGAAATACCATGGTCATCTGTCAGCATCGGGAATTGCTGATCAGGAGTATATGACATCTCATCGATCACCATTCCCGATCGGTCCATCAACCGCAGTATTCCACCCTCATTATCGAAACTGTGCAGCCCGGGAAGCCTGAAAAGAGACCCTTCATCCTTCACATCGTAAAATTGATGCAGACTTTCCGGATTCGTTGATACAGCGAGATAATCCCGGGGATATAATAAAATGTTGTCTTCACTGAGAAATTGGGTATGAATTTCTGATCCATCATTGCCTGAAATACCAGTCTTCAGATCCCTGAGCGACAGGATGCGGCCTGACCGGTTATAGATCTCAGCAAATTCTGCACAGCCCGGAAAAGGCGAATACAGGACTTCGGTAAAAATGATATCTGAAGGTGCGGGCATGGAAGGTTTCCCAAACAACAGGCTATCACTGATAAAAGTACGGTTGCCCGAACAATCCTCAATTTCATGGCAGAACTTAAGGGCAATAATTTCATTTTCCATGACCGCTGGAAATGAGATCTTCAGAGTATCCGGGTAGAGCTCCGACATTTGTACGGCAATCTTAAAATCAGCTTTCCCCAATGGTACAAAGATCGAATCTGTATCGTCATACAGCAATGATACCGGCTCATTGAAAACCAGACGGTAATATCCTGTACTATCAAAAATGATTTGCCGGATATAAGGAAGATCGTTGTCCAGGGTTTGGCCGTCAACAGAATTTACCGCTGCCGGACTGCCCCCTTCCGGTGCCTCCGAAGCCGTCCAGTTAACCACGTTGCCGCAGAAAAAATTTCTGTCTATCCTTTCCAGTGACCAGCCTCCTTCCGCTTTTAGCTGATCACCATACCATTCGTTCGAATAGGTTACTGCATCAATGATCTCACCGAGTTGGTTGCGAAGTACCACAAACTGACCCGTATTTGTGAGCAAAGACGAGGAAGTGAAAACCGTGCTGCATTTTCCTGGTGGATACAACTTTCCACCCTCCTCGCTGCAAATCAGATGATATTGACCGGCCGACAATTCCAGTTCGGGTAACAGGAATTCCCGGGATCCCACGCTAAGGGTCCAGCCTTTAAGATTTACCGGCACGGTTGACCGGTTGTAGATTTCAATATATTCGCACTCCGGTAAATAGACAGGCGGTGAGGGATCAGCCATGATCTCAGTTAAGATCACATCGTTCCTACCGGGAAAAAAGAATACGAATGAATCAGCGATATTCGTGACGTTTCCCTTTCGGTCGCTTACATCACTTAGTTCGCAGGTGTATGGGAGGCCGTTCGCAAAGTCTGCGTCGAAGCGGGCAAGGAGTTCATTCCCGTTAAAGGACAGAGAATCAGGAACCAGGGTTTGATTGACCAATAAATCAAAATTTTCTCCCGGGTAAACGGCTTCATTAAAATGAAATTCAAGACAGTCATGTTTAGGAAAGGATATGGAATTCAACCCTGGCGGAAGGCTGTCCCTGATAAAGGTGGCCCCGATCCTCAGGTCATCAAATGTGAGCATCCTGTCCCTTGATGCTGTATAGGCATACATGAGACCGAAATATTCAGCTACCGGCAGGGCTTCACTGTCAACATCCGCCTCGCCGATAATTGTGAAGGTTTTATCAGCTGTCCCTGTTTGAATGACAAGGGGCTGACCGGGTAAGTAGGCGATTCTGAATCTCCAGGCCTGGTCGCCTGCCTGTTCTTCCCAGTTGAAGTCGGTGTTACAAAGTACCTTGATGCCCTGATCATCCTGTAGGTAAAGTTTCAGAATATCGTCCGAAGAGGTATAGTTCACTCCAACGATGAGCGCACGGTTTTGAGCATCCCGGGTCATAAAGGCGGCCGGCTTTTCCGACATTAAAAATACAGCCCAGTTATTGGAAGAGGATGGGCTAAGCGGGTATCTGATCATAAACTCCCAGGATACCGGCTTCGTAAGCTGGATCTCGTCGTGTCCAAAGCTGATCATGTCACAGGCTGAAGCCTGATTATCGAAGCTATGCTTCAGAGAATATGTTCCGCTAAGCGGATCATCGGAAGTAACACCCCAATGGTTGGCCGGATATTGATCCGTCGAACCGGGAAGACCGTTTTCAAAATCAATGGCAATCTGCCCCGATAGAAAAAACGGCCACATTGAAAAAAGCAGCATCAGTTTTTTCACTTTACAAATTAATTTACGAATTTTGGGGCTTCTTATTTGAAAGGTTAATCGGGGAGATTCAATAAAAATATAAAATTTTCCTCTACTTTTGGTTATAGTTTTATGATTTTTTCATCGTTGACGTATGTCACGAAAATACCGGTCTGCAGGCTGCTGCGATGGAGTACAGGAATATTTTGTAAAAGCAGGCAGGTGAAGTAGATGGAAAGGATTCCAAAATAGTCGATGAATTCAAATTAAATATTTACGCACATGAAAGTTGCTGTCGTTGGTGCAACCGGTCTGGTTGGCACTGTAATGCTCAAAGTCCTTGAGGAAAGAAACTTCCCGGTCACAGAATTGTATCCTGTGGCTTCAGAACGATCTGTAGGAAAAGAGATATCATTTAAAGGTAAAACATATAAGGTTATCAGCATTACTGATGCGATAAAACGTAAACCCGACCTGGCAATATTCTCGGCCGGAGGCGGTACATCACTGGAATGGGCACCGAAATTTGCTGAGGTGGGTACGACGGTTGTCGACAATTCATCCGCATGGCGGATGGATCCCGGCAAAAAACTGATTGTTCCGGAGATTAATGCTCACGTCCTGACAAAAGAGGATAAGATCATTGCAAATCCAAACTGTTCCACCATTCAGATGGTTGTGGCGCTTGCTCCTCTACACCGAAAATACAAAGCAAGGAGAATCGTGGTATCAACATACCAGTCGGTCACAGGTACAGGTGTAAAGGCTGTAAGACAACTTGAGAATGAGCGCGCCGGCATTAGTGGCGACATGGCCTATCCTCACGTCATCGATAAAAACTGCCTTCCCCAGTGTGATGTATTCACCGACAATGGCTATACAAAAGAAGAGATGAAACTGGTCAATGAGACCAAGAAAATCATGGAAGACGACAGTATCAGGGTGACTGCCACTGCCGTCAGGGTTCCCGTTTCAGGCGGCCATTCGGAGTCGGTAAATATTGAATTCGCGAAAGAATTCGATCTCGATGAAGTCAGGACGCTTCTGGCTTCGTCTGACGGTATTATATTGCAGGATGATCCTTCAAATAATCTCTACCCGATGCCCAGGTATTCGGAAGGGCATGATGAAGTCTTTGTAGGACGTCTGCGCAGGGATGACACACAACCCAACACGCTGAATCTTTGGGTGGTTTCAGACAATCTACGAAAGGGTGCTGCCACCAATGCCGTTCAGATTGGTGAATACCTGATGAAGAAGGGATTGATTTAATAGCAGGCGGATGTATTTTTTATCGTAGGGATTTCAGTACAAAAAATCATTGTACGGATACCGCTGTACGTGAAGATCTTTCACCGCGTCGTAGATACGCTCCCTGAATTCATCTATATTTTCCTTCTGTTTTGCTGAAATAAACAATGACGGGATCTCATTTCTGGCCATCCAGCTTCGTTTCAGTTCTTCCAGGGTAAGATTTTCCTTTGTCTTCGGGCTAAGATCATCATCGTCTTTCCTTATAAAACGGTATGCATCGATCTTATTAAATACCATGATCATAGGCTTATCAGCAACACCGATCTCCTGAAGGGTCTGGTTCACGACCCTGACCTGTTCCTCGAAATTTTGGTGAGAGATGTCCACGACATGCAGTAAAAGGTCCGATTCGCGCACCTCGTCAAGGGTTGATTTGAAGGATTCTACAAGATCATGCGGCAGTTTTCGTATAAATCCAACTGTATCGGCTAACAGAAAGGGAAGATTTTCGAACACTACTTTCCGGACCGTAGTATCCAATGTGGCAAACAATTTATTTTCAGCAAAAACCTCCGATTTGGAAATGAGGTTCATGATGGTTGATTTTCCGACATTGGTATAACCCACGAGCGAAACGCGCACCATCTTACCTCTGTTTTTCCGCTGTGTCACCATTTGTTTGTCGATCTTTTTCAGCTCTTCTTTCAGCCGTCCTATTTTGGTCCGGATGATACGCCGGTCGGTCTCTATTTCTGTTTCACCGGGACCACGCAGCCCGATACCGCCTTTTTGCCTCTCGAGGTGGGTCCACATCCTGGTTAGTCTTGGCAGGAGGTACTGGTACTGGGCAAGTTCGACCTGCGTTTTGGCGTGGGCAGTCTTTGCCCTGTGAGCGAAAATATCGAGGATGAGATTGGTACGGTCGAGAATCCTGACCTGTAATTCACGTTCAAGGTTACGAAGTTGTGTGGGCGTTAGTTCATCATCAAAAATAACCAGGTCAATTTCACGGTCTTCAACGAATACCCTGATTTCCTCCAGCTTCCCTTTTCCAATAAAAGTGCCCGGATGTGGTACATCTAATTTCTGCGTGAACTCCCTCACCGGTATGGCACCCGCGGTTTCAGTAAGAAATGAAAGTTCGTTTAGATATTCGGCAACTTCAGCTTCATCCTGATCCTGGTTAATCACACCAATAAGTATAGCAGTTTCCGGAACAGGAGCGGTATCAATCATTTTCCCCATAAATCCTTTTTCACAAAGATAGTAAGAAAACAGGTCCGTGGAAAAGGATTGCAGGAATCCACCAAAGTTTCCCGGATCATCAGAAATATAAAGATGGAAGGCGATCATCAGTGGAAAAGAGACCCTCTTACTAAAAAGTAGGGATAAAGCAGTTCCCGGGGGGATAAAACCGGAAGGAAAAATGGAGTCTAATTCAGGATAACGTGTTTAAATCTTCAATTATTGTTCTGACCCACAATGCTTTCAAACATTATAAAAAAACAGCATCCCGGTGTGATGTTTGATTCTGGATGATTGTTGGTCAACACCCGAATCAAACGATAAAACCTTTACGCCATGAAAAACAAAAAATCAAAAAAGGCAAATCTCGAAAAAAACCGACTCATATATTTTGAGCTGGGAATGATCCTTACACTCTCCGTAACCCTTGTAGCTTTCGAATGGTCAAAATCACCATCATCAAAAGACTCGGATTCAGGCAGGCTTCTGGCACAGAATGACTTCGAGGTAATTGAACAGACCTTCCGGAAAAAAGAGGAGATAGTTAAAGAAAAGCCAAAGATGACCCTAATCATCAATAAAGTAAAAGACGACAACCTCAATCTCGACGATCCGTACTTTCCCAACCCAGAGATCGGTGCAGACGATCCATATGAACTGTGGAAGATTCCGGAATACGGTAATGATGAACCCATTGAGACCGTTGATTTTGTAAAAATCGAAGACAAGCCGCTGTTTAACGGAGGTGATCCGATGGTGGAATTCAGAAAATACATTGCCTCTAAATTGAAGTATCCCGACGAAGCTGCTGAAAATGGCATCGAAGGCAGAGTCACACTGGTATTCATTATTGATGAACACGGCAGGATGACCGATGTTAAGGTAATCCAGGGCGTACATCCTTCACTTGACGAGGAAGCTTATAGGGTTATCAGTTCATCGCCCTCATGGACTCCTGGCAAACAGCGCGGACGCCCGGTAAGGGTAAGATATTACTTCCCTGTCATTTTCAAACTAAGTCATTAAATTCATTCAAAAAATCAGGGGTTTGGTGTGATTTTTGTCGCATATAAAAGTTGAAAAACGCCACTGATTGAATATCAGGTGTTAAAATCAAGGATGATTTCAATCAAATACTTTGAAATTGAATATATATTTTGCTAATTTTAGAGCCGCCAAATCAATGGATCATTATGGAACTGAAAAAAACGAAAAAAGCAGATCTTGAAAACAATAGAGGCGTATTCCTGGAAATAGGATTGCTTCTTGTGCTTTCAATTGTTCTCATCGCTTTTGAATGGACAAGCCGCCCGAACAAAAACGATGGTAACGATCTAGTTGCTGAAACAACCTACGAGGTTGAGGAAATGCAGGTTACAAGGCGTGAAGAACAGCCTAAGCCGGAACCTCAGCAGCAGGTAACTGAAATTCTGAATATCGTAAACGACAACGTAAATATCGATGAAAACTTTGATTTCGACGTTGAAGCTGACGCATCCACAGAATTTGAATTCAATGGTTTTGCTGATGATATGGACGAAGAGTTTCAGGAAGAAGAAACCTTCTACATTGTTGAAGATATGCCTAAATTCAACGGTGGTGATCCTGCCATTGAATTTCGTAAATACATTGCCCAGAACCTTCATTACCCTGAAATTGCTGCTGAAAACGGGATTAGCGGTCGCGTAATCGTTCAGTTCGCTGTAAATTCGAAGGGTAAGATCGTCGAGGCAGTCGTTGTGGCTGGCGTCGACCCGGCTCTTGACAAAGAGGCTATAAGGGTTGTTATGTCATCACCCCCCTGGACACCTGGTCGTCAGAGAGGCAAACCGGTTAAGGTACTCTTTACCTTCCCGATTAACTTCGTTCTGCAATAAACGTATTTATTATTCATTTAAAAGGCTGCTTCTGACGAGCAGCCTTTTTTTATTCTGCACGACAGGAATCATCAAAATTTACGTAAGTGATCTCTTTTTTATCAAAAGAATTCTTCATATAGGATCCCTGGCACATCAATTGAATTAGGAACGAATGTTACTTCGAGGGTTAATTCCTCAATATTGAAAATAAACTGCAACATTTTAACTCACTGTTCGTAAATATTCTGAACTTAACATAATTAATTCTTTTATTTTAGTGGAACCTAATCAAAACAAGGCTTATGAAAAAATATGTACTCTTCACATTTATCACGTTATTCCTTGCCTCGTGCGGATCCGTCAATAAAAAATTGCAACGCGGAGACTATGATGGCGTCATAAACAAAAGTGTGAAACGGCTCATAAAAGATCCAACCGATTCTGAAGATATTAAGGTACTCGACAGGGCCTATAAACTTGCTAATGAACGGGACCTTGAGCGTATTAAATTTCTCAAGACGGAAGATAATCCAAATAATTATGATGAGATTTTCCAACGTTACGAATCCCTGAAAGCCAGGCAGGCTAGGGTAAGAACCGTACTCCCTCTCGATCTTAACGGTCGTAGCATCAATTATAGTTACGTTGATTATGACGCGGATTTGGTGACCGCCAAGAAAAAAGCTGCTGAATATTATTATAACAATGGGCAAAAACTGCTTCAGAATGGTGACAAACTCTCGTACCGGGAAGCTTACTATCAACTGATCAAGGCACAGGAATATTCTGGCGATGCCTTTCCGAATCTGAACGATCTCATCCTCGATGCACATTATAAAGGTCTGAGCAGGGTTATCGTTGAAGTCCAGAGCGGCGACAGAATCATGATCGCTCCTGAATTCAGGGACGAACTACTCACCTTCAATACACAAGGCCTCAACAGCGAATGGGTGGAATATCATTTCAGGCATCTGAATGATGAAATCAAATATGACTATGCCGTCGTAATAAACCTGCTGGATATTATCGTTACACCTGAAGAAAGTAAACAGACTGATAATATTTACAAAAAGGATGTGGAAAACGGTTTCGATTATGCACTCGATGCAAGGGGCAATGTAATGCGGGATACTGCCGGAAATGACATTAAGATCCCAAGGTATAAGACACTTCAGTGCACACTGATTGAAACGAGCGAACACAAGGGTGTAACCATCCGCGGACAGGTTGAAATTACACAGCTGGAACCGGAAGTGAAACTTCTCGTCAAAGAACCAGTCGGGGCAGAAAATGTCTTTGATCATGTATCGGCACGAGCCGTTGGCGATCAGGAAGCGCTGGATGAGGCAGGAAAACAGAAGATCAAAAATGAATTTATCCCGTTCCCGACCGATGGGGCAATGATCATGAACACAGCCGAAACTCTTAAGCCGGCGATAAGGAATGCATTGTACAACAACAGGAGATACATTCTTATAGTCTAAAACAATATACTAAGTATTCTGCGGGGTGCTTTGAAAAAGGCACCCCGTTGTTTTTGCTTTTCTGGCCGGCATAGGTAAAATGCTTTGTGATTTTTAAAAATTAATCTATTTTTGCATTCGACTTTGGGGCATTAGCTCAGTTGGCTAGAGCGTTTGACTGGCAGTCAAGAGGTCATCGGTTCGATTCCGATATGCTCCACACAGATAATCAGGAGGCTGTAAACTTAACGTTTACAGCCTTTTTTTGTTTATACACATGAACCTTGAGATAACAGGAATGGACAAGTATATTGGGGAGAAGAAAGTGTTTATTTTCCTATTTGTAACCAGTGCAAACATTTCCTGGGATATTTTAAATGCAAGGCATTCCCGGACGAGATCCCGGATGAAATTATACATGGGAAAAAAGACCATTCTACCCCACTGCCTGGGCAGAGCAATGACTTTATCTATCAACCCGGCAGGGAAAATAGTTATGACTAATGTAACGGATGATGACTACACTTTTTCCTAAACCGGATTTTGCCAGTCACATGCAAATCCTCTTTGAGCAGATAAAGCCAGAAATCATACTGCTCGAATACCAGGCTACCTTTTGAATTTAAATTTTGGGGTAGCCGTGATGACAGGCGTTTTTGCCGGACAAATCCTGAAGGGGATCCTTCAAAAATAAAGAAGATAAAATGGCTTCTGATTGGATTAGTTGCGCTAATTGGAACTGCCCTCTTGGCTCAAAATAAACCAGAAGACAAATTAAAAGTCCGTAATTTATAGAAACATAAAGACATAGACAATTTATTAATTATTGTACTGAAAAAAACATACAAGGACATGATGCCATTATCCTGCCTGTGGATAATCCAAATGAATAAATATTTCCCTGGATCCGGTTTGATAATTTTAAAATTTGTTTGAGCAAAGAATTATTAATAACAACTGATGGTAGAAGATTTGAAATTTCAAAAATTTTAAAACTGACATTATGAAATCTAATCAAAAGATTTTTCCACCCTTAGTTCTCGCTGTCTTAATCGGTTGCTCAGACGGGGGTAGAAAGACAGTATCAAAAACGGTTGAAATTTCTAAACCAAATGTCATCTACATTTTTGCAGATGATTTAGGATATGGAGAACTAGGCTGTTATGGACAGAAAAAAATTCAAACTCCAAACATTGATCGACTTGCCAGTGAAGGCATGAGATTCACTCAGCACTATGTTGGCACCCCGGTGTGTGCCCCATCACGGTGTAATTTATTAACCGGACGGAATTCCGGACATGCGTACGTTCGTGACAATTATGAATTACCGGGCTATGTGGCGAACAAAAATGAACCGGGAGAACTTCCAATTCCGGAAAATACACCCACTATAGCCGACCTGTTTAAGCAAGCGGGTTACGCGACTGCTGGTATCGGGAAATGGGGAATTGGAAATTACGATAATGAAGGATATCCGCTAAAGCATGGGTTTGATTTTTTTTATGGTTATTACGATCAGAAACATGCCCATAATTATTACCCCACTCATCTTTGGATAAACGATAAATGGGATAAACTAAATAATCCTGAAATTGATGTTCATCCAAAGCTCAAGTATGAGGATGTAAGACCGGAAGACATTAAAAAATATATAGGGAATGATTATTCTATAGATAATATGACAGCTAAGGCAGTAGATTTTATAAAAGAAAATGAAAATAACCCATTTTTCTTGTATTTAGCTTATACCCTCCCACACGTTGCTTTACAAGTGCCAAATGAAGATATGGAATATTATAAAAAAATATTTAAAGAAAAGCCTAAACTGTACCTATTAACTGACTATAACTATGTTCCAAGTTATTTTCCATTATCAACGTATGCTGCAATGATAACTTACCTTGATAAGCAGGTTAAAATAATAGAGGACCTATTGAAAAAGTTGGGCTTAGATCAGAATACAATTGTAATGTTTTGCAGTGATAATGGCCCAATAAATGAGAATGGAGATAGTACAAATTTCGAATACTTTCACAGTTCAGGATATTTAAGGGGAATGAAGCAAAAACTTTACGAAGGAGGCATACGGGAACCTTTTATAGTTAAATGGCCCGAAAAAATCGCAGCAGGTCAAGTCACAAATTTTATTTCAGCCACTTATGACATGATGGAAACTTTTGCGGAGCTTCTTAAAGTTAAGGCTCCTCAGAATGATGGCTTGTCAATTCTGCCAACTCTATTAGGCGACACTACACATCAAAAACAGCGGGATTATCTTTACTGGGAATATATAGGAGGAAACTGGGGATGGGAAACCGGAGAAGGAAGCAGAGAAGACGCTGGCCAGTTGGCCATTAGAATGGGTAAATGGAAAGGAGTTAAAAAAGGCACTTTAAAAAATCCAAATGCTCCGTGGGAAATTTATAATCTGGAAACTGATCCGAATGAGACGGTAAATCTTGCGGGTCAGCATCCTGAGCTATTTGTGAAATTTGATAAGATCGTTCAGAAAGAACATACTACTCCTGTAAGACCTGAATGGGATATTTTTAAATAGATAGATAAATCAATTTAATACTTATGGGCCGAAATTTAATATTGGAGGTGTCCTTTATAAAGCAAAATTATATGAAAAGTAATTGAAGAAATGTAATAAAACTTAGCGATTTAGCTGGAGTTCGCTTGTCAGCACTGATCAAGGCAAGCAAGATAAAGAGCCCTTATTATTAACAGTTCTGAACCGTCTTATCAAAAACACTCGAGTAATCATAGTTTAATAATGCCTCAAAGTATCTTACTTTTTAATTAAAAGATAATTAGGTACAGATAAATCTCAGAAAATAAAAATTAAATCATAATTACAATGGATAAAATTGATAATAATCCTTCTTCCAAAATAGCAGGAAGAACAACATAAAAATATAAAATCATCAATTATTTCCTCATGAACTATTTTAGAAACTTTAAACATCTCTGTTTGTGTGTCCTTTGCGTCTTTTTACAAAATTGCATGCAAACAAAAAAAGCCCCATCCGGATTTTATACTGCGGAAGATTTCAATACTGTAGAAAAAATAGATGCTCATGTTCATGTCGATACGGATCAGGCAGCTTTCATCCAACAGGCAAAGGATGATAATTTCCGTTTGATGACAATAAATTGGGATGATGCAAATGAGGGGCCGCCAATGGAAGTGCAGCAAGAGTTTGCCATTCAACAAATGAAAGCCTTCCCTGGTCAGATTGCATATATTACTACTTTTTCTATAAGGAACTTCAATAGTAACGATTGGCTGAAACGGACTTTTGCCTATTTAAAGAATTCTTTTTCTCAGGGAGCAATAGGTGTTAAAATTTATAAAGTTATAGGGATGAGCCTGAGAGATAAAGATGGTAAACTGGTTATGATTGATGACCCAAGATTTGATCCACTAATAGATTTTATCGTTAAAAACAATGTACCTGTAGTTGGGCATCTTGGCGAACCCAGAAACTGTTGGCTTCCAATAGAAGAAATGACTATAAACGGGGATAAGCGTTATTTCAAAGCAAATCCGGAATACTACATGTATTTGCATCCTGAATTTCCATCTTACGAAGAGCAAATCGACGCAAGAGACCGTATGCTTGAAAAACATCCCGATCTGAAATTCATAGGGGCACATTTAGGAAGTTTGGAATGGAGTACAGATGAACTGGCAAAACGACTTGATAAGTTTCCCAACATGGCTGTAGATATGGCTGCACGAATCAATCATTTGCAATTTCAATCCATGAAAAATTGGCAAAAGGTGCATGATTTCATGATAAAATATCAGGACAGGCTTATTTATGGTACTGACCTGGTGATTAATTCAACATCAAATCCTGATGGGCTTAGGAATAAAGTACATGATAGCTGGGTGAAAGACTGGGAATTCTTTACATCAAATGACGAAATGAGCGTACCTGATTTTAATGGAAAGTTCAAAGGATTAAAATTGCCAAAAGAAGTTATAGACAAGATATATAAGGAAAATGCAGAGAAATGGTACTTTAAAAAGTAATGTTAAAATGATTAATAATGAACAACATAACCATAACAATATGAAAACATTATTAGGATTATTTATGAGCTTCTTTTTTGTAGTTAACTGCGTAGGACAGGCCATGACTTTTGAATGTCATGAGATAGGAACCTTTAAAGACAGAATGGGACAAACAAGTCTTGTCGATATTGATAATGATAATGATCTTGACTGGGTTTTTGGTCGCTTTGGTGAAATGTTTTGGTATGAGTATGTATCACCTGATAAGTGGATTTTACATGAGTTAGGAAAAGGAGCGTCAACAGATGTGGGAGGCTGCCCACATGATGTAAATCAAGATGGATGGATTGACTATATTGTAGGTGACTCATGGTATGAAAATACTAAAAAACCGAGGGTAGAACCTTTTATATTACATAATAAGAACATGATTAGCTGTCATGATAATATAGTAGTTGATATAGATGGGGATAATATTAAAGATGTCGTTTCTTTGTCCAACAATCCTGATCATCCGGTTTTGTGTTGGTATAAAATTCCTGAAGACTATACTTCTAATTGGGACTATTTTAAAATCGGAGATGGGATTCATGGAGGAATAGCCCCAATGGGATACGGTGATTTAGATAATGATAACGATGTTGATATTGTAAGAGGGAATGTGTGGTTTGAAAACACCGACGGTAAGGGTCATAAGTGGACATTGCATGAAAACCTAACACCTTTAAACGGTAATCGGCCTGACAAATTTGGATTATCTTTAAAAACCTGGTGTATTGATCTAGATAAAGATGGAGATATTGATGTTGTTGAAGCAGAAGCAGATACTAAAAATGGCAGAGTATTTTGGTTTGAAAATCAAAATAAAGGAGAAAGTTTTATTTTTCACCTGATATCAAAAGATACCACGAATCAGGATTTCCACTCTTTGATTTTGGCAGATTTTGATGGAGATGGCGATACAGATATTTGTTCTGGTGGCGGTCCCCTTTCACTAGAAAAGCATAAACTGTTTATATGGGAGAATAAAAACGGAGATGCAAAAATATGGAATGAACACATCATTCTTGAAGGCAAAAGGATACATGAAGCTATTGGTGCTGATGTTGATTTTGATGGTGATATTGATATTTGTACGAAACCCTGGCATGGCGACCTTCACATTTACCTCGAAAATAAATTGATCGAATAAATCCTGATAATGAGAGAAACAGCTATTATGCTTCAGAGAATTACAATTGTCTTCTCCACTAATTCCAAACAAAACCAGAATAAAAGTGTTTCCTAATGCGGAATGCCATGTCGATGCCTGTTAATTCATACTGAGATATTTTCTGTTTTAGGAATTCTCTTATTTGACTTGCATAGGGAAGCCGGTGCTATACCATGGCATATCAGAATTTTATGGGAAGAACAATGAAAGCAATCATACTGAAAGAAAACGGGGGACCAGAAAATCTGAAGGTGGCAGAAATCCCGGTGCCGGAAATAAAATCCAACGAAGTGCTGGTAAGGGTGAAAGCCATATCCATCAACCCGGTCGATGCTGCCGTCAGACAAAACAGCCATGCCCTGCAGCGTATAATTCATCCTGAAAAAAACGAGGACACCTTCATCCTTGGTTGGGACATCTCCGGCACGGTAGAAGAAGCCGGGAGCGACGTAAAAACAATGAAAACCGGCGATGATGTCTTCGGTCTGGTAAATTTCTCCGGCAATGGGAAGGCTTATGCTGAACATATAGCTGCCAGGGCGGACCATCTTGCCCTGAAACCGGGAAATATCTCTCATGAAGAAGCGGCAGGCGCTACACTGGCAGCCTTAACAGCCTGGCAGGGGCTGGTAAAAGTAGCTAAAATCAAAGGCGGTGAAAAGGTTCTCATCCATGCTGCGGCTGGTGGGGTGGGGCATTATGCGGTGCAAATCGCTAAGTATTTCGGCGCTTATATTATCGGAACAGCTTCTTCCGAAAACAGAGACTTTCTCCATCAACTTGGTGCGGATGAAATTATAGATTATACCACCACCGCCTTTGAAACAAAGATTAACGATGCAGATATTGTTCTGGATTCCATCGGAGGAGACCACTATCTGCGTTCCATCGACGCCCTTAAACCATGCGGAAGACTGGTTATGCTTAAATCTGGCGTCGGGGATGGCGTTGAAGAAAAAGCAGAAAAGAGAAGTATTGTTCTGCTCCAGTTTCTGGTGAAATCCAGCGGGGAAGATATGAAGCACATTGCACAACTACTCGAGGAAGGTGAAATCCATTCCCATATTTCCCGAACTTACCATTTTGATGAGATCCCGCAGGCTCATCAACAGATTGAGACAAGGAAGACCAGGGGAAAGATCGTGGTCGTTGTCTGACTTCCCCTTCCAGCTCCAAGCATGCATTGCTGACGGACGGAAAATTCAATCCATCAAAATAAGAACTGCCGGAAAAAATATGTTATCTAGAAAGCGATCACAGGAATACTCTTTGCCTTGTGTGAATATGCTTTTTTCTTCCCTGCAGCAACCTGGTAAATGCGTTCGTGCGATTTCCGGGCTCCTTCCACTAACTCAGGATACGACTGATATACTATATCGTTAAAACCAATGTTGTAATTCTCACCATCAAACCGTCCGGCAATACCCTGGTCCATCCATTGAAAATAATGAATGCCGATGAGTTCGGGTCGCGAGAAGCCCTGTTCAAGATATACCCTGTAAGCGATCGCCCTGTCCCTGGTTGATGCCATCCCCTTTAGTCCGGTCGAAGGCAGCCCTCTGTCAATGGCTCCAAAGTGAAATTCACCAATCATTACCGGCTTGCCGGTTTTTTCAAAGATCTCCGCCGTGGGTGGCGGGCCCGGTTCGTTGTACCCGTTGATGGAATAAACATCGAAGTCCTCCCCTGCCCGGTACAAAAGGTCAGAACTTATATATGCATAGCGCATTCCGAGGTTTAGGTGGTTGGGATCGACCTTGCGGACTTCACTGCAAACGGTGCCTACATAACGGTCAACGAGCTCACCGGTGAAACTACTGAAATCCTCACGGCTTCGATCCGAAGGATAGTCCTTGAATGTTATGAGATTCAGCTCTGAAAACTCTTTCAGATTGAGACCCCACGCATTGTTAAATGCATTGATATCCGTTTTGTAGGTATCGCTAAGCCATTTTACGAAAGCCAGCTTCGAGAAGGAAACATTCTGAACGGCGTACATCTCGAAAGCAATATCATGATCACCAAAAGCCCACTGTGGCTCATTCTCCAGAAAATATCCAATAAGACATGGATCATCCCGGTATTCTTCAAGCTGGGCTGCAAATTTTACAGCATTTACTTTGTACTGCGGAGAGTAAACATCCGGGAAGTCCCTGAAAAGTGTCACTTCTGTTCTCGGAAATCCAGACATTGGCAGAACATAGGGTAAACGGCTGCTTCGGGCAAAACGTAGATCCGACCAGTTTCCGACCGTGTTAAAACCGGTTGAAACCAGCTTATTTTTTGTGATCTTGTCCCATTCCGCCTTCCAATCCTTTCCAAACATTCTCGCCATATTGGCGATAAAAAAATCGACCATCTCCTTTCCGTTTGAATCATAGCGGCTTCCTTTGAATTCAGCCTCGTTACCCGGCAGCCATTGATAAAGGTCTTCATTCCCTTGAAGCGTGGTGCTGACCGATGCACTTACGCAGTCCATCCCAAAACTCAGAAATGCATACCCTTCCGGGTCGACGAACCACCAACGGTGATCATCAAAATGGGTATGAAAAAATCCCGTCGAATCGAACCTTAGCGCCTTCCATCCTCCATATCGTGAAAGTTCCTGGTTGAATTCATTATTTTCATCTCCGAATGAAGTCAGGTTCTTCTTAAGTATATTGAAATCCTCCTGTGATTTTATTCTTCCCGGCCAGTCGTGACCGTTCCACTGACCAAACTCATCAACCACAGGTTCGGAAGCCGATGATGTATATCCAGGAATAGTATTGGTCAGGTAAACAGTATCAATCAGAAACTCAGGTTTGAAATCGGGCGAACGGTAAGGCCCCGGAATTAATTTGATGGCAGCGACGTCCTCTGGCGCAATACGCTTTCCGAATATCACCCCTTTCAATTGTCGGGGCACGCGTGGCAGAAACACTTGCTGACCATCCAGGTATTCGATGGGAAAAACCAGCCATGTTGGGAGATCAGGGAGAATACCGATTTTGGATGCAATCCGCGGTTCAGCCGTATGTGATTGACTAACCGGGTCTTTTGCGAAAAATTCAATATGCATGATCCCGGAATACTTATTGTGATGTGTTACGCCGATGACAAGGTACTTACTTTGAGAGAGATGGCCGAGTACATCAGGATCTGTTATGAGTATGCCTCCACTTCCCGAGCCGGCTTTCAAACGGTAGCTTCCGCTACCGGAAGGCGCGAATTCAACATTTCCTGATACGGTAACCCTGGACAGGTCAATGCCCTGGTTCTGGGCATCGGCCGGGAGTACAGCCGAAGTTAGGAAAACTGTGACACACAATCTTACAATGAGAGTATTCCATGAACGTTTCATAGCAATTGTATTTTAAGCAATACGCGTTAAATCTATTTCGGCTGCTACTATAAATGAACCTATAGTGCGGACTTTCGTTGCGGCACAAGAAGAATAGCGTCGGCAGGCACAGGAAAACTGTCGTCATCTGCATAAACACGGATATAATCTCCCGACTGCAGCTCGAATGTTCCCAGCGGCGCCCAATCAAATGTATACGGATTGATGTCAAGTACCTCCGATTTGATACTACCTTTAGCCTTTATCTCAAAGCGAATGGCGTTGCTGTAGCGTTTAAAATCGTCTTCACCCCAGGGTTTTCTTGGCACATATAAGTAAGCGTCATACACTACAGGCTCCGGGGTAAGCGCAGGTGTAAAGGTCACATTGCCAGATTTTTTCGATGGTTTGTGAAACAGATGATCGGCTTTATTCTGACCCATCCAGTAGTTTCTTATTTCCCATTCACCTTCAACCGTTACAAGGGCTGAGTCTGAATTATCGACCACAATATCCGGTAGTGTACCATTCTGAAGAGGATCGCTGGTCAGACGACGGATAAGCCCATCCGTATCGATATCCTGTACCGGCTTATCATTATCCAGAGCATTGGAAGCAGCCAGTCCGCAAACCTGTCCGAGTACCATGAACACAGGCTCCATCCTTATGGAACCAAAAGCGATATGAGAGGCTGAAAGACAAACCGGAACGAGCAGATTTTCACACTCCCTTTTCATTGGGGTGAGGGAGCGATAAGAAATACCATAGGGAGGAAAACCGCCAATCTCAACATTTCCTTCATTCTTGACCATCCCATCCACAACAACTCTCTGACAATTATGGGAATCCATTGTATAAGCAGCAAGCGCCACCGCATCATCTACCATGCTGTCTCCAAGGCAGTTGTGCTGTGTCATTACGTATTCCCCCCTCATGCGCCTTGCTTCCCTGATATACATCTGATGCGGGAAATTGTGGTTACCGGTAAATTCATCGGCGGCCCATCCCCAGGAGAGCATCTGATTGCGTAATTCCTCCGGCACCGATTCATCATGCCCAAGAAAGTACAACAATCCTGTGGTATAATTTTCAACTGCGTGGGCAATCTGGTCCCTTTCCTCGTAGCTCCCTTCAGGATATGCGTAATTTAAGCCAATCGCATCCGTAGACACAGGACCCTTGTTATTAATATCTGTTTTCCCGTTGGGCATCGGTGAAATGATAAAATATTGTCCCAGGTTTTGCTTCGTCCCTTCCTCTTCCCTCTTCCGGATAACCCGTTTGAGTAGCTCATATCTGGCCGGATCGTAATCGGCGGGCATGGTAACCGGTACCATTACGGATGTATTTTTAGTCAGACATAATCTATAGTTATAAGCTTGAACCAATGTATCACCCGATCCCTGAGGTGCAATTCCTTCCGCCTGAATTCCCCAGCAAAATCCGCTGGAAGGATCTCCGGGAATGTTATAGGGATCAATGTTATCGGAGAATTGATGCCCGTCAAGCATCTGAACACCGTTGTAAGTTTCACCGTAGGTATTATTCGATTCCCTGCCAACTGTGTAAGATACACCCGCCTTGGCCATTAGATCACCTTCATAGGAGCAATCGATAAAATAAGAAGCCGGGATAATTCTGTTTGTCACCGGGTTTGGTGCAGAAGCATGCTCAAGGGCAACTGATTCAATTCTGTTCTTTCGTTTCTGCACCCCCGTAATGCGGAAATCGTATAGTACATCTACACTGGCTTCTTCTATGTACTTTTTGAACACCTCTTCAGCCGCATGAGGCTCAAACTTCCACACTTCGAGTTTCCCATAGTGATCGCCAAGTCGCCGGTAAAAATTCCTGGCAAGTCCGGTCACGGCATACTTATTACCAATGTCGGTCTGTCCAAGGCCTCCACTGCTGAGCCCTCCAAGGTGTTGTCCGGGTTCAATAAGAAGGACATTTTTTCCCTCAAGTCTGGCAGAGTAAGCAGCAATCACCCCGGCTGAGGTACCTCCATATACAATAATGTCATAATCCTTCCGGTTTGTCTTCTGGCATGAAAACAATACAAGACTGGACAAAATTAACGGAAGTAAGAGCTTTTTCATATTCCTATGGTTTACAGTTTGGCAACAGGTAATGGCAGCGAGTTCACTCCATCACCTCCGGCATCCCGGTTTCTGAATAATTCACACCAAGTTTCTCAAAAAGGACAGTCTGGTTCAGCACCCGCTTGTGGAAGTCAGTAAGCTCTTTCATTTCAGGTTTCGTCCATGCTACCTCCGAAATAGCAGTCATGCGCGGGAAGATCATATACTCAACCTGTTTAAAATCAGGTATATATTCTGTCCAAACGTTTGCCTGAACACCCAAAATATATCCCTTTTCCTCGTCAGTCAAAACTGCTGGTATCGGATCATACATGTAAACCGAATCCAGGGGTAGGTAACCCCCTATTGCAAGCGGTTCATTTTCAACTGGTTTTGCCTGGTAATAATCAAAATAACAATAGGTGGTTGGTGACATCACGACATCGTGGTTCATTTTAGCTGCAGCAATGCCGCCCTTGACACCCCTCCACGACATAACCGTGGCATTTGGTGCGAGCCCTCCTTCGAGGATCTCATCCCAGCCGATGATATTTCTGCCTTTCGAGTTCAAAAATTTTTCCATCCTGTGTATGAAATAGCTTTGCAGTTCCTCCTCATCTTTCAGGTTCAGTTTCTTTATCAAAGCCTGAACTTCCGGGCTCCCCTTCCATTGATTTTTAATGGCTTCATCACCACCGATATGAATATATTCTGAAGGGAATAATTCGAGAACTTCGGATAAAACATCCTCGAGGAAGGTAAACGTTTTCTCTGACGGCATATAAATGAAAGGAGAAATTCCCCATTCAGTCTTTACATTCACCGGCTTACCCGTTACTCCGAGTTCAGGATAGGCGGCAATCGCAGCCTGGGCATGACCCGGCATCTCAATTTCCGGGACTACGGTTATAAAACGATCTGCCGCATAGCTAACAATCTCCCTTACTTCATCCTGGGTGTAATATCCGCCATACCTCGTATGGTCGTACTTCCGCGGTTTATCAGAAAGTTTTCCGATCAGTGTACTGTCGCGCCATGCACCGATACTTGTAAGCCTGGGGTACTTTTTGATCTCAATACGCCATCCCTGGTCCTCGGTAAGATGCCAGTGGAAGTGATTGAACTTGTAAAGTGCAAGGTAATCGATATATTTTTTGACTTCATCGATGCTCATAAAATGACGTCCCACATCAAGGTGCATTCCCCGCCATTTAAAACGGGGTGTATCTTCGATCCTGGCTGACGGAATCCGGACACTCCCACCTTCTGGTCCAGTCAGTGCAAGCTGCTCAAGCGACATTAGACCATAAAATAGTCCCGCCGGTGAATATGCAGTGATCCTGATCCCTTTACGCCGAGATTCCAGAACATAACTTTCATTCTCCATTTGTACCGGTTCCAGAAGTTCCAGCGAGATCACATTAATACCTGATTTTTTCCCTGTCTCGTCAATTTGAACATGAATCGATTGCCGGTTCTGAAGATCAGCAGAGAAGATAAGCGCAGCCTGTTTTACCTGCTTATCCGGAGTATCGATGAAGAGTTTTGTCGAGTCGTTTAACATAAAACTCCCGCCGGATATCTCAACGGTTTCGGGCTTCGGGATGATAGTAAGAGATTCGTTTTTTGTTCTGCCACATGACATGGTGAGGACCATCATTAAAAAAACAAATGTAAGATTTTTCATTGCGGATCAGGATAAGGTTTATGAAGGCTATTAATTTCTGAATAATTTTTGGAGAAAAGAAAAATATCGGGGATTAATACGACATCAGCTGCAATTGCCTGTAAAACGCAGTTGAAGAGGCTTCTCCTTATGCATTCCACAATGCATTTATAGACCTCTCAGGGAGTCCGGGAAAGAGGGATTGGATAAGCGCAGAAAGATATGTGATGTAAGAGAAGGTAAAGGCGAATAGAAATGTTGCAAGAAAAAAAAGTGGCAAAGGAAAACAGTTTCCGAAGGGACTGAAATGTAGGAAAAGGAAGCAGGCTATTGCAGTGGTACAGTCCTGCCACGCCTGCCTCCTTTTGAAAATTATCAGCTTTCCGGTTTTACTTCCGGTGTTGCTTCATTTTCGTTTTCCCGGCAATGGTATCTTCCGTGATATTTTTTATGCCAATAGTGATCGCGGTGTGAATACCGGTGTGATCGCGGTGAAATACCAGTTAAGAGGATTTTTGAGAGGAGAAACAATCCTGCGGTCTGCCAGAAAGTAATTATCGGACCGTGAAACAGTTCCGGAACCAGCCAGTTCCAGAGTGACATGGTCAGCCAGACAGCCAATATTACCAGGCCTACCGCCAGAATGCCAAAACCAATATACTTAAATGCTCTCATTTTATTATTGTTTTAGTGTTACATAAATATCTTTCAGTTTATCACGAAGAAACAGCACAGCGTAGCGCTTTCTAGATAGAAGGGTATTGATGCCTGCGCCCGTCATGCGGGAGATTTCTTTGAAAGATCGGTCCTCAAATTCGTGCAAAATAAAGACCTCTCTCTGTTCAGGTGGCATAATGTCCAGTACTTCATTGATCCGCTCCCAGATCATCTCACGGAACATCTCTTCATCGGGTGTACCGTCCAGGGAAGGCAGGATGTCCTGCAGCGTAAGTGCGGCTTCTTCATCCATCCCTGATGTTTCCATAAAGCTGAAATTGTCAGGCTTCTTCTTCCTGTATCGGTCGGCAATTTTGTTGGAAGCCACGCGATACAGCCAGGCTGTCACATTTCCGAATGATCTGATATCATTGAATCCCACAGTGAGCTGGTAAAAAACATCCTGCAATATATCCTCCGCATCAAGGGCTACAGGGATTCTTTTCCTGATAAATCCCAGGAGGCGCTTGTGTTCTTTATTGAATGTTTCACCAATATCTTTCTGTTCAGCCGCCGTCATTATATCATCGCTTTATAGTTCTAAGTCGTTTCAGACTGAAATATATTTTAAAGTTACTGTGAAAATTTGTCAAAAGATACCGGACCGTCCAGCTTTAGCCACGTTCAAAATATGTATATTTGAATATAGCCGGACTAAAACTCCTGATTAAAATGAAATCTCAAACAATCCTCGCCGGTTTACCGGTTCTGTCTTTACTGTTTACCGGATGCCTTGTTACGAATGAAGAGGATAATTCATCTTTTCATATCGATTCAAACACTCCGAATGTCGTCATTGTTACCTGGCATGACACAGGTCGTTGGTTTGGGTGTTATGGCAATGAAAATGTGCATACTCCGGCTATCGACAGCCTTGCATTGCGGGGAGTGATGTTTACAAACTACTGGTCGACATTCTCGGTATGCTCACCTTCGAGGGCATCTATGCTGACCGGCAGATACCCCGCTTCCAACGGAGTTAAAGGACTGGCTCATCCTCCGCAGAATTATGCCCTGCATGCTGATGAACTGCATCTTTCTGAATTGCTCAGGGATGCAGTCTATGGAACATTTATCGATATCCACCGCTGTGTACGAACTGAAAAATTCAAACTCATCTGGAACTTTGAGCCTGCCGCCAGGTATACCGAGCTGCCTGTTGACCTGAAACATCCTGCACGGGCTGAGATTTGGCCATTCCAATCTGAAGACTGGCCATACGCCGAACTGTACGATCTTGAAAAAGATCCGGATGAATTTCACAACCTGGCGTTCGATCCGCCATATCAAAATGTTCTTTCAGAGCTTAGCACAAAGTTGGAGGAATGGATGAGAATGACCGGTGATATCCTCAATCAAAGTCCGGCTCCGTGTCTCCCTGGTACAGCAGGTCACTTCAGAAATTTAATAAAGAACGTAAGGAGAGGGCAAATTAAAAAATTGAACCACAGCTATGGCACTTAAATGTATCATTAACCATATTGGATTTCAACCACACGTCAGAAAAAAAGTAATTATTCCGGGAACGGGCTATACATATTTTGAAATTCAGGATATGCAGCAGGTGGTAAAAGAAGAATTTAATGATCGGGAAAACTGGAAAGCTGTACTAAAGGGAGAACTTGTTTCACACCACAGCGATCTCGGTGATTTTCTGGTTGGAGATTTTTCAGGTCTGACTAAACCGGGTACTTACCGTGTCGTCGTTAATGATGCGGAACACTGGTCATACCAGTTTACCATATCTCCCGGAGTATTCATGAATCTCCCCTTCCTTTTTCTGGACTTCATCCATAACTGGAGATCAGGGAAACACGGATTACACTGGCGCGAAAGCTCAAATCTTGATGATGCCATACGTTCCGACACTGGTGAGCAGATCGATGTCTCGGGTGGCTGGTATGATGCCGGTGATCTCAGAAAGTGGATGGTTCATACAAATCTGCCAGTGAGTGGGTTTCTTGATATCTCATCAATGTCATCTTTAACCAGAAATGCTTTTGCGAACGAAGGGATTACGGATAATGATTTTTTAACTGAAACCGCCTGGGCACTTAATTTTATGCTTAAAATGCAAGATCGGCAAACCGGGATGTTTTATGAAGACGTGGCTGGGGGTGGATCTGCCCGTGTATCCAATGATCTTAAATGGTGGTATGAAAACCACGCCGGCTGTGTTGCTGACAACAGTGAGAACCATTTCACCGACAACCTTCTTTCATCAGGTGATGAACGAAGTGTTAGGGTTAGTTATAATCCTATTGTACAATATACTACGATCTATCTGCTCCTGAAAGCTTCAAGATTGATCGCAGAACGATTACCGGCACTTGCATCCGGATGCAGGAAGGCCGCATTGCGGTGTTGGAAGTATATGACAGGAAAGCAACAGGATAAGGATCCTTTTCACAACTGGACCTCCGTAATCTCCTGGAAACTTATGGCTATGACAGAACTTATCACTATAGAAGAAATATCACAAGATGCCGTTATACTGGCTGTTATGGAACTTTGTGAACTTCAGTCTGAAGAGTTCGGTTTCTGGTTTATGGACATGGACAGGAAGGATCCTTACCGGGGTATTCTTCATTCAGCACAGCCAATAATTGCGTTATGTCTTGCACATGAGCGGATACACGAGTCGTCAGTGCTGGAAAAGATATCGGAAGCACTCCTACGGTGCACCGACAAATATGTAAGACCCGCAACTGCCCTGACTCCCTTTGGTTTTATGCCATATGGTTTTTATTTCAAACCTGCCAGTGAAGAAGTGTATCATCCTTTCGGGGACAAGCTGTATTTCCGGTTTTTCATGCCCGACAAGTCACCGCAGAAACTGAATCACGGCTTAAACGGTCACTGGATGAGCTGGGCGCATGGTATGGCTTTGGCGGGGAGAATTTTGAATGACGAAACCCTGGCAGATATAGCCTGGGACCAAATATACTGGACCCTGGGAAATAATCCTGTATTTGCATCACTGGTGTCAGGAGTGGGTTACAATAATCCGATGCCACACAGCCGGTTTTTCGGAAGTTTTCCCGGAGGATTCATGGTGGGATTTATCGGTGATCAGAAAGACCGGCCTGTTCTTGACCTGGAGGGCAGGGCTCAATGGAATACAACGGAATATTGGAACACTCCGCTGGCGAATTGCCTAATGGCACTGGCCGAGTTGGGAAGGAGCACCTGGTAGCAATTCCGGGCTGATCCGTTTAAATAAGCCGGAACAATCATTACCTGTCGTACACCTGCAATATTATTGCAGTCTGACATTTAATCCTGGAATATCATGTTATTCATCAAAATGATCTTCACCTAATAGGGTGTGTTGATAAGTTTTTGTCAAAAAGTGAAAATCGGGACGCTGAGATATGGGGGGTGAAAGCTATAAAGGTGCGGTGTGTTGGCAGGTGGGGGTGGGCCCTCAATACACCAGAGATCAAGTAAGAATAAAGAAGCCCCTTCTCATGCCCTTTCGCGAAATCACCCGCCGTCTTCCCGCAAAATTCCTCCTCAGTTCCTTATTGGTAAAGGCACGAATCAGGTATGTTCCCGTCCGCACGAGCATATTTCATCCACGTCTGTTCCCAACCATTCAATAGCCCTAATTGAAATAAAATGGATACAGTCTTCATACCTGAAATTATGGATGAAATCCGGACATGGAATCATCGCCTGAATATTATTGCCGATTACATTATATCTTTTCTTCGCGATTATGGATTAATTTGTACAGCAGATGCCGAATGACTATTTTTAACCATCAGGCTTCCAGCCTATACGCCTCTGCCTGAAAAATAAGTACCCAATCTGTAAGCTAATGCCACAATTCCTTAAACGTTATCCGGTTATGAAAAAAAGATTTTTCCTGTATTATCTCCTCTTGAATATAACACTTCATTTTACCAGCTGTACTGAGTCTGGAAAACCTGTTTATCTGAATGCTGATGCCCCGGTGGATGAACGGGTGGATGATTTGCTTTCACGGATGAGCCCGAAAGAAAAAGCCATGCAGCTGGTGCTTAAAAACAGTGATGGCATATGGACTGACGACGATAAGCTGGATACTTTGAAGGCAAAAGCGTTGCTGACAGACGGTGCCGGGATGGTTAGCCCGCCGGAACTATCACTGCCTCCGGCAAGAATGGCCGCCCGTATCAATGCTTTGCAGAAATTTCTCATGGAAAAAACCCATCCCGGTATTCCGGCTTTTATTTATGGTGAAGGCTTGCATGGCTACGTTGGCGCCGATGCCACCAGTTTCCCAAATCCCCTGGCTCTCGGCTGCACCTGGGACACTGCCCTGATCCGGCAGATTTACACTGCCGTTGCCCTTGAAATGAGAAGCCGGGGAGTAAATCAGGTGCTTTCTCCGGTACTTGGACTGGGACGCGAACCCCGATGGGGCCGAATTGAGGAGACATTCGGCGAGGATCCGTATCATGTATCACGTATCGGTCTTGCAGCCGTACTTGGATTTCAGGGCAGCTCAGCCGATGGTAAAATTCCTGCAAATCATTTGGCAGCTACTGCAAAACACTATGCGGTACATAGTCAGCCTGAAGGCGGAACGAATATTGCCCCGGGTAATTATTCCGAAAGAATCATAAGAGAAAACTTTTTACAGCCCTTTGAGACAGCTGTTACTGAAGGCAATGTCGCCTGCATTATGGCATCCTATAACGAAATTGACGGAGTACCTTCCCATGCCAGTACCTGGTTACTGCAGGATGTTCTGAAAAGTGAATGGCATCATCAGGGGTATGTGGTTAGCGATCTCGGAGGTGTGGAGGATTTATATAGATTGCATCATATCGCTGCTGACTCCGCTGAAGCTGCTCTCATTGCATTGCGCTCAGGTGTAGATCTGGAACTGGCAAAGTATGGCGGTTGTTATCTTAGCCTGGAAAACCATCTGAAAAACGGAACGATCGATGAAAGAGTCGTCAATAATGCAGTACGCAGGGTTTTACGCGTAAAATTCCTTGAGGGCCTGTTCGATGATCCCTTTGTCAATCCCGAAAAAGCAGAACAAAACGCAAGACGACCAGAGCATACTGCTCTTGCGCTTAAGGCAGCGGAAGAGTCAATTGTACTTTTGAAAAACAAAGACCATCTCCTGCCTTTAAATCCTGCTTCTATAAAATCACTGGCCGTGATCGGACCAAATGCAGGTGAGATCCATCTTGGCGGATATTCATTTGAGCCACGTTTCGGTGTGAGTGTGCGTAAAGGCCTTGAGGATTATGCCAGAAACAGATTTAAAGTCAGCTTTGCGGAAGGATGCAGGATCCAGAAGGGGGAGGCCTCATTCTGGGATGACGGCAATCCAGTGCCAAATGATGAAACAGATGATCTGAGGCTGATGAGTGAGGCCGTGAAGATTGCCTCTGCATCCGATGTTGTGTTGATGGTGCTCGGTGGCAATGAGTCTACCTGTCGAGAAGCCTGGTCGGAATCTCATCTCGGCGACCGCGACAGGCTGGATCTGCCAGGTAGACAAAATGAACTGTTCGAAAAAATTCTGAAAACGGGGAAACCGGTTGTTGTGTTACTTCTGGGAGGTCGTCCACTGGCTGTTACTGAAGTGGCCGAACAAGCAGATGCAGTATTTCAGGGTTTTTATGCCGGGCAGGAAACAGGCAGTGCGTTTGCACGGATACTTTTTGGGGATGTCAACCCATCGGGAAAACTCTCGGTGACCATTCCCCGCTCCGCTGGCCAGCTTCCTGACTATTATAATAAAAAACCCGGAAGGATGCGCAGTTACCTACTGGAAGATTCCAAACCTCTTTTCCCTTTTGGCTTTGGCCTGAGCTACACGGAATTTGCTTACTCAGATTTGGTTCTTTCAAAAACTTCTATTTCTTTGAATGAAAATATGCGAGCATCTGTCAGCGTCAAAAATACCGGTAAAGTAAGTGGAGAAGAGATCGTTCAACTTTATATCCGCGATGAGGTAAGTTCAGTGACCCGGCCGGTCCTCGAACTTAAGGATTTTACACGTATAACATTGGATCCTGGTGAATCACGTGAGGTCATATTCATCCTTACACCCGAAAAGCTACGGTTCTATACGATCAATATGCAAAGGATAGTGGAAACTGGAAAATTCAACGTATTTACCGGACCCGATTCAGCGCATTTACTGGAAACGGAATTTACGGTAACGAAATGAAGCCAGACCTTCGCATCAAATCTTCAAGAGAATCTTTAGATGATTTGCGGGGTCTGATTCCAGCATTTCAAAGCCCTTCATAGCCTCCTCAAGGGGGAGGACGTCTGTTACCATGATCTCAGGACGGAGCAAGCCCTGGCCAAGTGCAGAGATGGCTTTTGCAAATTCACCGTGACTGACCCTCGAAGCAATAATGCGTGCTTCTTTCCAAATCAGTTCCTTCATCAGGATTGCAGATGGTTCATCCGACAGACCCAGGACGCAAACCCTTCCTGCACCACGTATAGCGTTGATGCACGACCTTACCGGATTATACTGATCAAGATGAACGGCATGCCCTACCGCCTCAAAAGCTATGTCGACTCCATTCCCGGAGGTGTACTCCCTGATCACTTCCAGAGGATCTTGTTTGGCAGCGTTGATCAGAATAACATCAGGATACCCGGCTTTTACCATATTCAGGCGTTCCGCAAGAATATCTACCATAAATACCTTTCCATGCGAAATGGTCTTTACAGCCTGCAGGATGGAATGTCCTACTTTTCCGGCTCCCCATATGGCCACATCATCAGCCGGCCCAACCTCCGCCCTTGCAGATGCATGGAATCCGATTGAAAGTACCTCAATGAGCGCGGCATACTCATCGGGTACATGATCAGGTATATGATAAATCATGGCAGGATCAGCAGAAACATACTCTGCGAAACCCCCGTTCGAATCAATTCCGATAAGCCGTAGCGAAGTACATGCGGGATAATGACCCGCCCGGCAGGCGGCACAATGACCACACCAGATGATTGGATCTACCGTAACCTTATCCCCAGGTGCAAAACCGGATACCTTGCTACCTGTTTCCGCAACAACCCCTGCAAATTCATGACCAGGTATAAGCGGGAGCCTTGTCCTGGGATGAAATTCACCCTTAAAGATATGCTGATCCGAACCGCAAATGCTTGCATAACTGACCTTCACCAATACCTGGTTTTCATTGAACTCCGGTACCGGCATATCTGCCGTCTCTATGCTTCCGTATTTAGTTATAAGAGCTGCTTTCATCCTTATTCATTTTATTGTTCATTCACGTTGGTCGCAAATACCTGCTATGCTGGCTTCTCTTTTTTTTCCAGGATCAAATATTCATGTTCATTCCAGGATATAGCTTTAATCAGCTTGACCATTGAAATGCCATCCAAAATATGAATTCCATTCAGTGTAGCTGAATTTGGATACATCCCTGCTGTCAACTCAACAAAGGTAGGCAAGATTTCTGAACCAGGTTCTTAAATTCAGGAATTCGGATATGTCAGTTGGACCCTGGGTTGCCGATACTTTTGTGAACTAATAAGGCAAGCTGTTCACTAGATCCTCATCAACGGGAATTCTTACCAGTGATATCCTTCAGCAGGAAAGTTTGTAAGCGGCATCCTCACTTCATCAGAACATCAATAAGTGCCTGATTTGGCACTTTTTTGTCACTGACGATGCCAAAACCACCGGCGTAGTCCCAATTGGCCCATGCAATCCCGTCTTCAGACAGAACCTTAATAAAATCACTGTACCACCTTAGACGGACAACCTCTGGCACTGTGGACAAGCTCCCAAATTCACCACAGTACAATGGCAGATCATGATCCCTCGCATATTGCAAAGGCTTGTTAACTTCAACACGCATTGAATCAATCGTATAATTTCCGCCCCATTGTTCCACAACACCTTTAAGATCTTCCGGCAGGTTCTGTATGGCATCCTCAGGCACTACTTTTCCAGGATAGTTAACAGGGCCCGTGTACTCACCGACCTTAGTCCATGACGCATGATAGTGAGTCAGTACCATAGGATGATAAAAGTGGAAGCTCAGAATAAGATCAGGATCATCGGGGATCCTGAGGTCATCGAAGGTATCTACTGACTGCCACATATTGGAGCCTACAACAATTTTGCGGTGGGGCTCAATGCTGCGCAATGCAGATATAGTCCTGTCGATGAGCTGGTTCCAGTCATCGGGATTATCCGCCACAGCTTCATTCATCAACTCATACGCTACGAGGCTGTCGGGGTACTGTTTAAGCTCAGCGGATAAATCCTTCCAGAGCCCGATAAATTTCACCTGTTCATCCGGATTCGTCCATAAAGGTCTGACATCACTATTAAAGTAATGCGACCTGATAATGTGCAAATCAACGACAGCACGCAAGCCATATTCAGAGCACCACCCGATCGCTTCATGAAGAAGGGTAAACGCATCATCATATTTATTGCCGTCCTCATCCCACATTTGAACTTCATCGATTGGAATTCTGACATGATCATACCCTGTTTCCGCAATAAATCTTACATCTTCATCTGTGAAAAACGCCTTCCTTTCTTCACCCCTCCTGTCACTTTGTGACAGCCAGTGACTGATATTAACGCCACGGTGTATGATGAAGTTACCTTCAGGGCGTTTCCCCGTTGAACAGGAGCTGATTAAAAATAGGAGCGCCGCGACAACTATTGTATGGGTTTTCATATTCTTAGGTTTAAGGTTATGTGCGGATCCCAGAATCTAAGGTTTTATGCGAAACAACGACAATTTAAAATAATTCCGGTCATCCCAGTTTAATAACAAAACCGGAATTCTTCCTTACTAATATAAATTAATAATTTTTAATTATGGCTGAATGAATGAGAAATCAAACGTAGAGATGCCCGGTTCAGGCATCTCTGCTATAAGATCATTTCATATGAAAACCATCATATTACAATGTCCATCCTGTGCGGTAGGTATGTTTGATGTATTCCTGTGCCGCCTGTTTGGCATTCAGGGTCTGGTGCTGGGTATCAAAAATCGGGTGGCCATCAACAACACTGAATTTATCAGAGGAGACCACACGTATTTCATCAGTATCACCGATATTGGAGAATTGCATGTTTTTCCCGTCCCATTCCAGTTCACGTTTCAGGTCCTGAAGCCTGACAGCCACCACTCCCATCACAACCATCTCATTCAATGGCCCGGAATAGTTGAAGTTGGAACTTGGTTCAGTTCCGTTGGAAAAGACATTGTCATAGCCTTCTTTACAGGCTCTTACCCAGTCCATCTCATGGCTGGTTTCAACTCTCCGCAGGGTTTTGGGCGGTGGTGTAAATTGGTCCATTTCCGAATAGGGGAGCAGTATGGGATCCTTGGCATAACAGCCGCACATCAATGTGCCCTTGGATCCGTAAAATAAACATCCGCCGTTTGGATCACGCCCAAGAATATCACCATTTGGAAGTCCTTCCGGTCTTTCAGGGAGGATGCCTCCGTCGTACCATTTAACTGTGACCTCTGGCATGGCAACTTTTGGTAGGTTATCCCTTGCCGGAAATTTATAGGTAACAACCTGAGCAACCGGGGGGCTGACAGTATTCATTTTTGTTGATGAACCCTGTACCGTTGAAGGATACTGAAGTTTAAGTGCCTTGAACACAGGATCGAGGATATGGCAGGCCATATCGCCAAGCGCACCGGTGCCGAATTCCCACCAGCCTCTCCAATTCCAGGGAGTATAAACCGGATTATAGGGAACAAATTCAGCACTGCCGATAAACAGATCCCAGTCAAGGGTTTTTGGAACCTTTACTTTAGCTACCGGCCTCTCAAGTCCCTGAGGCCAGATCGGTCTGTTTGTCCAGGCATCCACATGGCGAATCTCGCCAATGGCTCCGTTCCATATCCATTCACTAATCTGCCGGATACCTTCTCCGGAGTTCCCCTGATTTCCCATTTGTGTGACCACCTTGTGCTCCCTGGCAAGGTTCGTCAGGTAACGCGATTCCCATACTGAATGTGTCAGCGGTTTCTGTACATATACATGTTTACCCGCTTTTATTGCCATGGAAGCCGCCAGGGCATGCGTATGGTCGGGCGTGGCAATTAATACTGCATCAAAGCTATCGCCCATCTCATCAAACATCTTCCTGTAGTCGTAATACTTTTTAGCACCCGGAAATTCCTCAAAGGTCCCTTCCGCATAGTGCCAGTCCACATCAGCAAGCGCAACAATGTTTTCCGTCTTCATCGCCTCGAGGTTTCGCTTCCCCATGCCACCGATACCAATGCCGGCAATGTTCAATTTATCACTAGGGGCTACCCTCCCTTTTGCGCTTATCACGCCACCAGGAAGAATTGTTAGACCCGCAGCCGCTGTAGCAGTGGTTGCAACGAAATGCCGTCTTGACATCCCGGCCTTCTTTTGATCATCTTTTTTACTTTTCATTGCAAAATTATTTTTGTTAGTGCTCAGGAACACACTATCTGTTCCTGAAATAATGAATTCACGGCGTTAATTCAAAGACCAACATTGGAATGCATGATATTGACAGGATTTCTGACTTCATAATCATTCAAACCATATTCGCTAAAGATTGTTTTTTGAGATTTGCATCTTTTAAATCCGGGACCCGAATAAATGAAGAGTTTCACTCAGAGGAAGAAACAGGATGGCGGTCATTCTCCATATCTGTTAAGCACCGGATACTCATAATTCCTGACATTCCGTTATTACTGTGTGTTATACTATATATGAATGGAAGATCGCCCGGAGATATGAATGAGTAAGGTTTTACTTTAGGGCCATCTTTGTGTAATTTTATCAAATTGAAAATACTACATCATTGAGCAAATATATTTATGATATCATCAAACAGGGTGAACACCAGCAACTTGACTTTAAGTTTGAAATCAGTGATGCCCGGAAGATTGCAAAAACCCTGGTTGCCTTTTCAAATACTGACGGAGGGAAATTGTTGATTGGGGTGAAGGATAATGGCAGAATTGCCGGCGTCCGTACTGAAGAAGAATACTACATGCTTGAGTCGGCATCATCAATGTATTGCAAACCGGAAGTAGCTTTCACCACAAGACGCTGGCAGGTTGACGGAAAAACGGTGCTTGAAGTGGATATTCCGTCAGGGGAAGAAAAACCGTACCTTTCACAGAACAGTGATGGCAAATGGCTCGCTTATGTCAGGGTGGATGATCAGAACATACTAGCCAACAGCATTCAGATCAAGGTATGGCAAAATGAACACAGACAAAAAGGTGCATACCTGCATTATACCGACACTGAGGAAAAACTCCTTGCATATCTGAGAGAAAACAACAGGATTACCCTACCACGATTTTGCAGGATGGCCAGAATAAGTCGTCGCCAGGCAACGCATGTTCTTACTACCCTGGCAAGTATGAAAGTGATTCGGATCGTTTTTACGGAAAAACAGACCTACTACGAACCTGTGGAGAATAAAACAGGGCCGGAATAAATGATACAGTGAAAAGTCAGCTGATTCCCGGAAATCAGGTTAATCCTTAAATTTCGTAAGTACAGAATAAGAAGCCAGCTTATCTTTTTTATTATAGCTTTCAGATTTTACTACTCCAACATCTTCGGCAAGCCATTCTACCGTACGGGTTGTGATGTGCAATATTTTGGTTTTTGAATCAACATTATAACTGATCCGGTAACAATCGAAGGTACCTGCCTCAGTGGTAATTTTCTCTTTTGCCTCAACTTTCCGGTTCATGATGGTCACGGTCATGTCCATGATCTGAATGGTGCTGCTTCTCACGATGACCTCCACCGAAGCATCCGGCAAGGTTTCACCTGGATTCAGATTGGCAGGAATGGAAAGATTGTCCCCTTTCATTTCGACCTCCATGGATTGATAAGCCTGGAGCATGGAAGACAGATAGTCGGTCATATCAATTTTGAACACACCATCCTCACATCTGACTTCAATTTCATGATTCCCGACCTCGGCATCTTTATCATCGTAAACAATCGTTCGTACTTTTATATTGACATTGTTACCCTTTACATCCTTTTCGAGGACTTCCTGCATCATCTTTCCCGTCTGCTTGTCTTTACTGTCATAGGTTTTCATTTCTCTCACTGAGCCTACATTCTGTGGAAAATAGAGTTTACAATCCTGTGCATCAAGTGAAAAATAAACTGAAACAAAAAGACTGAAAATGATATACAACGGCTTCCTTAAATTCATAGCTGTAGGTTTTAGTTTTTCAAATTTTAAAAAATGACAGACACCTTTGGAACAGGCTTTTGCAACTTCTGGTGAAATGGTAATCGGTGAATACCATTTCATTGTCACAGGATTGCAGGATTCAGGAAATAATCCGAATCCGGTCACCCAGGTTCTCCTTCCCTTTTGGCTTATTATCTTTCAATGGCTTTCCGATAGCAACGAAACTGAGTAAACGGGATGGGGTTTTGATTTCAAGGATAGTTTCAATATCCTTGCTGGCAACCATCGGGCCACTCAGCCAGCAGCCACCATAACCCATATCCACCGCTGCGAGCAGCAGATTTTCGATGCAGGCGCCAGCACTCTGTATGTCGGGGAAGTTTCTGATCCTGTTTATCTCATCATGCCCGAGTGTCACACCTCTCTCCCACACCGTCTCATACTCTTCGAGAACAATCGCCACGATGGCAGGTGCATCCCTGAAAAAAGTAGAGAACCATTCCACCTGGCTGGTGACGGTGGCTGAAAGTTTTGAATTCTTCATCGGGTATTCCTTTATTCTTTCTGCAATAATATCAGCCATTTCATTCATCAACGTTTTGTTGGTGATGAGAATGAAACTCCACGGCTGATAATTATTGATGCTCGGTGCAAGTCCGGCAAGCCTTATCATCTCTCTGATATCCTCCACCGGTACCGGATCAGCTTTGAAACTCCGGATACTTGTCCGGTTTTCTAATACAGTCTTGAACTCCATGTTTATTTTTCATTTAAAATAAGATGAAATAGAATGCCAGTCAATGCCTTCTCAGCAAACTAAATTAAATCTTTTCTGTTATGAATTTTTAAGTAATTTGGTGAACTGAACAGAAATATACACTAATCTGCATTGTTTTGATGGAAATTTCTGATGAGGATATAGAACTCTTCCTTGAAAGTATTAAATCAAAATCGAGTTATGATTTCAGTGACTATTCAATTAACTCGCTGAAACGAAGGGTACGAAAGCTGTTGAACGACCATCACCTCGACATACAAGCTCTCGTGACCGGAATATCAGAAGACTGGAGTTTTAAGGAAAAAGTTGTAAAAAGTATTACGGTGTCCACAACGGAGTTTTTCAGGGATCCCACAATATGGCTGAGCTTAAAGGAAAACATATTACCACTCCTCAAAGAACGAAATAATTTCTCCATATGGGTTTCAGGCTGTTCTACCGGTCAGGAAGTATACACTCTTATGATCCTGCTCAGTGAAGCGGGATTGCTGAATAAAACAAAAATCTATGCCTCCGATATCAATACTGATGTACTGGAAACCGCAAGAATGGGGGTATACAAATATCGCTTTAATAAAGACTATCTGAAGAATTTCGACCTGGTCGTAAACCATGATAAAGCCGGACAGTCATACGTTCCGTTTTCAAAGTATTTCAGGGTGAATGAACCGAACGATACCATTACTATGGAGCCTTTTCTTAAGACCAAACCTGAGTACAAAAAGATGGATCTCGTAAGTGATGCAAATCCGTTCGATGTTACGTTTGACCTTATCATCTGCAGAAATGTGATCATCTATTTTAATTATGAACTGCAAAACAGAGTGCTGGACCTGTATTATCAGAATCTGAATCAGGATGGCTGGCTATTACTTGGGATACATGAAAGCATAATTGGTGTTTTTTCATCGTATTTTGATAAGAAATTCCAGTTATATAAAAAGAGATAGTTTTCCCATAATGAGAATTCCCAGGTATCTTCCACGGAATATTCTGGTGAGCGGACTGGAAGACAGCGACGAAGACGGGACAAATAAAAAAATTGAGCGTTTAAGGAAGAAGATTTACGAATCAGAGCAATAGTGACATGCCAGACATTAGTATTGTCGATACACGCAATATCATAAAATTTATCCGTAATAAATACCATTACGATCTCAGCAATTATGCCATTACTCAGCTTCGATTCAGGATTGATGAAGTGATCAGCAGACATAACATTACAAACCCCGGATTACTTATTAGCCAGCTTTTCCAGAATGACAAATTCTTTGACGAATTTCTCTATGATATTTCTATACCCCAAACCGAACTATTCCGCGATCCGGAGATGTGGATCTCCTTGAGAGAACGTGTCCTTCCAATCTTGATTGATCATAAAGATTTAATTCATATTTGGTTTCCTGACTGTACTGACATTAACGATATCTTATCCATGTTTTTCATTGCAGATGAAGCAGGTATATTGGAGAAATTCAAATTTTCAGCATCAAGCTTGTCGGGAAAAATGATACGTGAACTTGAAAAAGGAAGAGTGATACAGAAGTATTTACCTGTGGAAATCCAATGGGAAAATTTCACGAGGGCTAATCCTGAAGCAACAGAAGAAAAATTCAGTGACCTGACAACACCTGGCTCAATTTACCGTGACAATGCACTCAGGAAGGTGGGGTTTTACTTGCAGGATCTAAGTTTTAATCCCTTTCGGGATGATATCAGCCTTATCATCTTTAGAAATAAATTATTAAATTACTCTCCGGAGTATCAGAATCTGATCTTCGCCAAACTTGCGGGTTTACTCCAGCCGGGGGGGGTTATTATCCTGGGTTACAGAGAAAATGTTGGGGAGTATCTGTCGAAGAATCCTATCGTTGATGAATTCGTACGACAGGAAAATATTTTCTTCAAACCAGTTAATGAGGAGAAAATTGATGGATAGATTAATCATCATAGGAGGCTCTGCGGGAAGCTATAAAATTGTCAGCCGGTTACTGTCTGAGTTACCTGGCAATTATCCTCATCCCATTATTATTTGTATGCATCGACTCCGGAATGCTCGTTCGGGATTTGCCGAAGTCCTGGCACTGAATACGAAACTCCGGGTAATGGAGCCCTATGACAAGGATATGATCCTGAAAGGCCATGCATATATAGCACCGGCCAATTATCACATGATGATTGAATACGGCTATCGTTTTTCATTGTCGGTGAGCACACCGGTCAACCATAGCAGACCTTCCATAGATATCACGATGGATACAGCAGCTGAGGTATTCAGGGAAAGGGCGGTCGGTGTGATCCTTTCCGGTGCAAATACAGATGGTTCCAGGGGAATGACGAAAATTCATGAAATGAAAGGCATAACACTCGTTCAGGACCCACGTAATTGCGAAATCGGGACGATGCCATTGGCCTGCCTGAATGCAATGAAGCCTGATCATGTAATGGATGCTGATAAAATCATTACATTTATTCTGAAGCTAACATTATGAAGCCGAAAAGCCACCTGCTCGATTTTGTATACCGGTTCTATGCTGAAATGAAATCCCATGAGTCTATCATTACTTATGAGGGCTCCATATCCCGTCGACTGATGGAGGTTTTTGCCGACATTCTCCTGGAAAGGATGACCTCGGAAAATGTAGCCGTTCCCGTCAGGCAGCAATTCTACGATATGATGGTCGGATGCCTTACGAATATTATGCTTCAAACGAATAAAAAAGATAACTCCGATGAAAAAAACATCAGTCGTAATCTCCTGCTGATTACCCGTGCAGACAACCTGTATCATGTCATTACCGGGACTGAATTGGAAATCAGCAAAACAGGGGAATTAAAATCCTTCCTTGATATAGTCAACATGACAGATCCTGAAGACAGTGATTCAAGATTCAAGGATCAGCCTTCAAAAGGAAAAATGCAAAACAGTGGTATAGCAGAGGTAGATTTCATTGATATACAAAGACGAACCGGGCGACGGCTGGAATACCATTTTCTCCCCCTTGACAGCCGGTATGCATTTTTCCTGCTGGACTCCATTGTATCGGAACCTATGATTCCAAATCATGGATGAATGAAAAAATATCCCGGTATACGGTCTCACATTCGAGGTTTTGGGTGTGAAAAATTTTAATTGCAGGAAAGAAAGACTATTTTGATTTACAGCAATTTATTACATTTGATAAGAAAAACGAAAAATGACTAAAACGGTTCTGTACCTTTTGGTTTTACCCCTTCTGACGCTGTCATGTGTTTCCAGGACAAATGAAACGGACCTGGCTGGCACGGAAAGAACACCTGGAAAATTGGAAATCCAGGATGAAGCAATGAATGACATCGTTGAGAATATCTCGTCGCCTATTGAAACACCATCCTTTGTGAAAGAACTTGGCGTTCCCTTCTCCAGCCGCTACCTTGTCAACATTGACAATATCGAAGACTTAACCTCCGGATTTACTATGGCTTTTAATCTTGGTATGTTGAGTGCCGATCTTGGTTATCTGAATGTTTATGACAAGACAGGGTCGGCACTAAACTATCTTTCAGCCATACGGAAATTGGCCGATGGCCTCAAAGTAAGTGAGTTCTTTGAATACAGCACCATTAAACGACTGGCCACAAACGACAACAACATAGATTCCCTGATGTACCTGTCTGTCTACAATTTTAACCAGATGGACAATCACCTCAGAGAGAGCGACAGAAGTAATCTCAGCGCGATTATGATTGCAGGTGTATGGATAGAAGGCATGTATCTTGCAACACAGGTTGCACTGGAAAATCCTGGCGAAAAAATCGCGGAATACATAGGTGAACAGAAACTCATCCTGAACTATATTCTGCTGATCCTGAAAAATTACGAAAAAGATGCCCAATTTAAACGCCTTATTACCGATTTCGAATCCATTAAAAAAACTTTCCAGGAAGTTAATATAACGTATGTGATGGGTGATCCTGTAGCTGTTGAAAAAGATGGTATGCTAACCGTAGTGCAGCAGGAATCAAGTGTTGTGAGCATATCTCCGGTGACGGTACAAAATATTGGATTGGCCACAGAAAGGGTCCGCAACCATCAACATATGAAATAGCAAAGATGAAAAGAGGATCATTACATATCCTTCTCGCCCTTTCATTGTCTTTGGCTGCTTGTTTCAACTCCTTTTCACAGGATTTTGAGGCGGAGGTTCATAATTGCGCCCTCAGTGCAGGTGATGATGCTACCTACCTTAAGGATTTTATCGTTAAGCTCGATGCAGCCAAACCCAATCAGCCCCCACCCGTGTACCGGCAGTCACTTGCATTGCGGAAAAATGTAACGTACAGGTTTTCTCTTTGCACAAGGGAAGATTCAAAAGGTCAGGCAGTACTTCGGGTATACGACAATGCACGTCTTATTCTGAGTACCTGGTACCCCGAGCTTGAAAAGGAATATCATACCATCAACTTCGAATGCCGTAAATCCGGGACGTATACAATCGTCATAAGCTTCAAGGAAGGCAAGGAAGGTGAGGCTATCGGTATTCTCTCTTACGTTGAGTAGGCATCAACCCAGTGACTGGTTACTTTTATTACGAATCCACTTTTTATCACGCACTCCAGGCTTTTCGCGATCATCCGGAAAAACGATCAAAGCCATCCAAATATACCATCCAACGCGTTAAGGATAAATAACACCAGCACTACGCCGAACAGGATGCGATTGCCCAGTGTTTTCCGGCCATTCACAAAGAAGTTGGAGAGAATAAATGATACTGGTACTGCAAATACATACACGATGCCCGTATCAAACCTCGTAAGCACAAAAAATAAAAGGGAGGAAACGAAAAGCCAGAAAAAGATCATGTAATAGTTACGGATATAGATTTTCTTAAACTGGTATACCCGTAACATATAGATGCTGGCAATAAAAATGAGCAGGAAGACAAATCCCGTGACCATGAAATTATTCAGATTGACCTGAAAACTGCCATAGTACGTTGTAAGATTTTGCTTTAGGGTGATAAGAATTGAAAATGGGGCACTTCCTGCAACATAGCTGATAATTATTATAAACAGGTAGGGCAAAATGACGCCCAAAACCGGGTAAAGCCATTCCCGCCAGAAAAAGGGACGGATAATAACTGCCACGATCCAGATAAAAGGCAGAAAATAGATCAGCCTTGCATAAAACAGGCTGGCGATTCCGAGTAATAGCCCTGCCTCAAAAAACCGGTAGGTATTCGGTTCCTGCTTGTAGGTACTAAACAACAGGTCGAGCATGAAAATGAAGAAAAAACTACCGAAAATAGCTTCTGAGAAGTTGAGTAATGGCATATAAAAAGCCGTGATGAGCATGAAAAAGAAGGCTGGCAGGAAGGTTCGCTGTTGTATCAGAATAAACCGGGCATTGAGGCGCACGATCATTATTGACTGAAATATCAGGAACAAAAAAGCGAAAATCTTTGACAGGAAGACATGGCCTTCAAAGCCATGCGCCAGGATCCCGTAAAATGGCATTGGCCTTACCGGATAATAAAAGGCGCTGGTCTTTAACGTCATAAATGACGGAATCCACAACAATGCCCCAAGGATAACGATCATGAAGGCATTAACTAGCTTATCACCTGAAAACAACCTTTGCAGCATGAACTGACTAATATATAAAGGTTATTACTAAAATTTACCTGAATGTTCCTCCCCTGCACTAATAATTTACAGGTAACAAATTAGAGGTCAAATCCTATATCGGAACGGTAGTATTTTCCTTCAAAGTCTATCTTCTCGGCGTTGGAATAAGAGACTGAAAGCGCTTCCTCTATCGTGTTCCCATAAGAGGTGACAGACAGTACGCGTCCTCCGGCAGTGATTATGTCATGGTCATTTTTGCCGGTACCGGCATGAAATACAATGCTGCCATCCACAATTTCAAGTCCGCTGATGACTTTCCCTTTTTCATAGGTGCCCGGATATCCTCCGGATACCAGCATCACCGTGCAGGTTGTTCGTGGATCTGCAGTGAGGGTCCTGCCTGCAAGTTTTTCCTCACCTGCTGCAACGAGCAGCTCAAGGAAATCAGAACTTATCCGGGGTACAACCACTTCGGTTTCCGGATCTCCCAGACGTACGTTATACTCAATTACATAGGGATTCCCGTCAACGTTCATAAGTCCCAGAAAAATAAATCCCTTATATCGTATTTTTTCCTTTTGAAGACCGTCGATGGTGGGCTTGATAATCCGCTCATCCACTTTCTTCATAAAATCGGCGTCTGCAAACGGAACAGGGGATACGGCACCCATACCACCTGTATTAAGACCGGTGTCAGATTCGCCAATCCGTTTGTAATCTTTGGCCTCCGGAAGAGTGATATAGGATTTTCCGTCAGTAAGTACGAAAACCGATAACTCCAGTCCATTGAGATACTCTTCGATCACAATCCTCTCACTGGCTTTGCCGAATTTTCCGCTGAGCATCAGCCCGAGTTCCTGACAGGCAATATCAAAATCTTCGAGAATGAGAACGCCCTTTCCGGCAGCAAGGCCATCGGCTTTAAGGACATATGGAGGATGTAATGTCCGGAGAAATTGCTCAGCCTGGGCAATCTGTCCGGAACCAAAACTCTTATACCTGGCTGTTGGGATGCCATAGCGAGTCATGAATGCTTTGGCGAAATCCTTGCTGCCTTCAAGGTCAGCACCCTTACGGTCGGGACCGATAACCGGAATGTTCTGCAGCTCAGGGTCAGCCTGAAAGAAATCCTGGATACCGTCTACCAGTGGAGCCTCAGGGCCGACGATGACGAGTCCGATTTTATGTTTTAGTACGGCGGCTTTGATCCCTTCAAAATCGCTGACTGAAACTGGCAGATTAATAGCAACGTCCGATGTTCCGGCATTCCCCGGGGCCAAAAAGAGTTTTTCAAGCATGGGGCTTTGGGCGATCTTCCAGGCGATAGCATGTTCTCTTCCGCCCGAGCCGATAATGAGTACGTTCATATTGAGGTGGTTTTGGGTGTGAAGGTAATAAATTTTTGGGGGAAGTTAAATGAGAGAAGTTAGAAGGCTGGGGAGTTTGAGCGTTCGGAAGATAAAGCGACAAGCTGACGTGGGAATCAGTGAAAAGGTTATGGGTTATTGACAATGGGATCGTTACATATCAGATTTTATCCTTACAGCGGCAAAATCCCTGAAACTGGAAATTACCGGTTCAATACGCCGATAAAAAATATGACCGGGAAAAATCAATACATATTATGATTTACCGGGTTTTCGGCTTGACTTAAAATAACGGCCGTAATACTTCCTCTGTTTCTTATACCAGGCCGGATCAAGGATTTTACGGATGAGTATTCGTCTGCGCCCCTTATGAAAAACAGCATTTAACGGTTTGAGAATAAAGCTCCGGTAGAGTCGCAAAAATAACGTGGAAAAATTTGAGATAAACGGATACCGGAGATAGAGATGGTACCGCCGGGAATAAAAATGAAAATATGGAATCGGAAGATTTCGTTCCGGTGCTTCAATGCCAAAAGCCCGGTAGTAGACATCGAGGTATCCGGCACTTTGTCTTCGGTATTTCCCCAGGCTTATCAGTGCCGTTTCAGGGTCCGCAGACCGGGCAAATAAATGAAGATCGTACAGATTACGTAAAAATACCTTACCGTAATACTGCCCTGAATGCTCCAGCTGTGAATGTATAAAATTGTGCATAATCCTATGCTCCAGGCTCATACTATAACTACCTGGCAGACTCTTCAGCGGCTGTTTCTGCTCAAACACCATTTCAGTGCTGAACACCCGGGTATATTTTATGCTGACAGGCATTCTGTGAACTTCAAGATAAACATCCTTCCCGGGCTTATAGAGAATCGGGTAATGCTTGGCCTTTCCGTGAATCTCCGGATCGAAGGTATAGTTGCTCGTATATCCATCCGACATAAGGACTGAGACCGATGCCTCAAAATCGGTTGCAGGCACGAGGATATCGATATCATGAAGGATTCGTTCGCCAGGGGAGGTATAAAGCCCATCCAGGATGTTGGCGGCGCCTTTCATAAACATAGGTGAGATTCCGGCTTTGTTTAAAACCGAAGTCAGAGACCTGCACTGTTCAATAGCATTCGCATTCCTTTCGGCGTTGAGATCGTGAATGATCTTCAGATGTTCGGTCAGTGCATCAGGAAAGTACTGAAGAAGATCCGCGCTTTTTGCATTCGGATAAATAGCCTGAAGGACAAGATGGTGGTCGGCGAGATAGGTAAAGTGCTCCCAAGATAAATCCTCCCTACTGAAATCTTTTATAATACCCGAGTAATCTCCGGATTCATCCGGAGCCAGAAGTTTGGTGAGGAGAAAATACAGTTCAAGATTATTCATGATCCGAAATTAAGGAAATACCGCAACCTGTGAAAGAGGAGGATGAGGATTGGTGAAAGCCTGTTGTCAGAAAAATATTTTTCCCGGATGATCGTAAACAATCTTGAACATCGTGATAGCTTGAAGACAAGATCTCGTTTTACAACAGAAATATTATGACTTAAAAAGGGCTGAGACCTGTTTTATAGCACGCCTGTTATCGGAGTATTCGAGGACATAGAATTTCAGTCCGGCAAACCAGTCGATAAATTTCCCGGCATGTTCAGCCCTGTCGGTAAGCCATGCATCGTTGTTGAACCGGATGAGAGCTTCGGTAACCGGGATTTCCGTGAAATCCATTTCCTTTTCCGGATTGTACCGGACAAAAACCACGGCGGCAATAGTTTTAGGGGTGTATGAATCTGGGTCTGACTGAATAGGAAGGTATCGCAGGGTCTTTCTGGTGTTTTTGAAATGATAGGTTTTGGCTGTTTTAAGGGACGGGAACAAGGACGAGAGGACGTCCAAAGCTCCGTCCTTTACTGAAAGTGCTGCCGGAAACGGCAGGGCTTTAAGGCTTAAGGCATCTACCGCAACATAGTCGTCCGCATCGAGATGAAAACCCTCGTATTGCATCATCGCCGCCAGTGTGCTTTTACCCGAGCCGCTTTCCGACATGAATACCACCGACACATTGTTACGGCTCACTGAGGACGCATGCATGATGGCCAGCCAGCCGGTATGGTCGAGGTTATAGATGAGACCTGAAAGCTCAATGAAGAGCCTGCGTTTCAAACGGTTGCCGTCGGTCTCTCTCCAGGCCAGGTTCCCGGTACGAAGGATTAGCTCTTTTTTAAGCGGGAATATCTCAATCTGATGATGAACGTCTTCCTGCTCTTCCGACTCAAGGTGAAAGAAAGAGGGATGGATCATGTATTCCAGCAGGGCTGATCCGTAAGAGATCCGGTAGAATTCCGAATGGATGAGATATACATGATGTGAAAAAAATTCGGGAGAAGGGATGTCAGGACTATTTGCAGGGACAGGTGTGTCGGTCTGGGGTTTGACGTAATCGGGAAGCTCCGATACAATTCTTGCAATATCGTTGACGAAGGCTTCGGCTTCAGCTGTGTCAAGTGTGTACATTCCGGCAATGTCGGAAATGATTTGCGGCCGTGATTCCCCGGCTCTCACGGCCCTAAATACCTCGAAGGCCGGTTCTTCAAATTGAATCCATTGGTTTTTGCTTTCGAGCCAGATGATGTATTTGTTGTTTGCCTTTCGATATAAAAATGATCCAATCATACCATCAACCATGACTTCACCACAAATTCCAGAAGCAAATTACAATAAAGAAAAATCACCAACCACCAGGACCACCCGGATCGTATGGATCATCATAATCAATTGAACCATCCTCAGTTTGGGATTTTGCTGGTTTATTAAACAATAATATCATCGTGGCGGTGGAAAAAACATAAAAACCAGCTTTTCTAAGCGCTTCTTTACGTGTAATTTTCCTGCCTTCCGTACCGTCCTCAAAAGCATGTTTTTTAGCGTTATCTTCCATTTTGGTGAAATTTTTACATGGAATATTATCTGATAAATACCTTCTTTGTTGTAGTAATTTTAGTACCAGTTATCTTAATAATGTAAATACCTTCGTTAAGACTTACGTTGAACCTGTTATTGTCAGAAGGTTGGAGCAAAACATTCATTAATTTTGTACCCGAAAGTGTATAAAGCTCCGCAATACTTTTATCACCCGGATTTCCCTCAATAACTATCTCTTTATCAACTGCAAAGATAACAAGATCATCATCAATGCCAAATTTCTCAGTATTTGTTGCCCCCTTTGTATGAAGGTAGAACCTTCCTATTCCATTCTGGGAAGCGTCAATTTGAGCTTCATATTCAGTACCTTCAGTTTCAAGGTTTGTATATATACCAAGTAAACGATCTTCTAGAAGAAGCCTATATCCTGATGGAAGTCCGGTCACCTCAGCACTGAAGGATACTAAACCTCCTTCAGAACTATTAACTCCAACAGGAATTGGGAGATCCACTTCTTCGAAATCGGGCAGGCATTGAATCATGAAGTCTACATTATTGTCCTCAACTAATCTAGTATAAATACTTAGTTCATCACTTAACGCGAATGTTCCGATATCATAAGATATGTCAAGACCTTGTGTCATATCATCTCGGAATTCAATTAATGTGGAGCTGGATAATGAATCTCCTGCAATCCTAAGCCTAAATCCTTTCCATGGTTGAGCCGATTTTTTTACAAAACCAGGTGAGCCATGTTGTTGCATAGATGGTTCAAAGGCAATACTAGTGATCATCGTATCCGCCTTAATAATAAAACCCTGACCAGGAGGAATAAACTGTGGAGAACTAGTATTACTGGGAGAAAGAATTTCGTATCCATTAACATTCCACTTAAAAACTGCGGCACGATTCGGATCCAAGTTTTGTTTTACAATGGTATTTTGGTATATAAAACTAGAAGGATCATTGTCAGGGGATGTAATGTAAAGAGCTGAAGAATAAGGATTTCCCACGCTATTCCAACCATATCTTTCATGTCCTACAGGTGTTGTAACAGTTCCATGATTTGGAAGACCCTGAAATGTAACAGTTGATCCTGAAATAATTCGTGCCATATATCCTCTTCCATTTGAAAAAGAAAAGTTTCCGATATTATTGACATCTATTGTATCCCAAAATCCTTCAGCTTCATTATAAAACTTCATTCCATAAATAACAGGAGGACCTGCCTTGGTTGGTATGTTGGTATTTGAAGAAGCAAAAATGCTTAATGAGGGCCCATTTACTGGTGAGGCAATGTTGTGCCAATTATTATCAACAGGTATATATCGTTCGGCATCCATATATCCAGACCCAGAGACATTTCCTGAAATAATTAAACTTCCGGTATAACTAGAGCCAGATTTTAGAATTAATCCACCATTTGTATTTATTACAAGATTATTAACATTTACTTTTGACAAATCTCCTATGGATAAAGCACCATTTTGGATTTCCAGGGTTCCATCGATGTTTAGTGAGGTACCGCCCAAATTAATTGTCTTTTTTGTTCCAGTTCCAGTCACAGTAATGTTATTATACGAAGAATCTTGAAATGTTGGGATTAATTGGCCACTTGGTCCACCAAATTTAACCGTTCCACGAAGTGATACTAAACTTGGAGTAGCAGTAGTATACCACCAACCATTGTTTGTTGCGGTTGATAAATGAAATAAACATTCCAAATTTCCACCACTCTCCACTATTAATGTATCTACATTAAAAATATCGGATGTTGACAAAATTCCAGATATATAAATGGATGGAAATTTTGACAGGTATTCTTCAAACCCTCCATATGTAGAAGAAAGAATATTTAACGTACCTTCTACATTGAGACAAGCTCTTGTTTCACCAATGAAATATCCACCACCAGAAATAGTTATTGAAGTCCCATTAGGAATATAAACAGTATCACCAGAGCTAATCGTAACTGTAGCGATATTATTTGGATAATGAGTACCTTCCGGTAAATCTGACCAAAGTCCATATTGCCTTATCTGCCATATTGAATCAACATCCCAATTCCCAGAGGATTTGGTCCGGTACTGAGAATACGCTTGAAATGTTACAGTTAAGAGTAAAAACAAAGCATATACATATTTTCTCATTTGAAAAAGTTTTTAATTTTCTGTGTAGTTACCATAGCATCTCTCTAACACTATTAAACTTCTGTACCTCTGTATGATACTAATTACTCCTGCTCTGCCAATTGGTTACACCATACCCAAATTTATTTTTTTTAAAATTAATCTTACTTGGACAACTGTGCAATTATTTGACGAATATTATTTGAACAGTTCTCTGAAAGCACTGAAATACCTGACAGAGAACGGTCTTAAATGCTTGTCAGTACCTGTAAAATGTTATTTAGACAAATTATAAATTATTTAGAGCTCGCTTAAACAGGGTAAGAAAAGGTAAAAATGATGTTTCCCAGGTAAAAACGCCAGCCAGACGGAACCTCCAAATAATCATTCGATTCCATCCGTAGCAGCCGGATTTATCCGGCTTACGATCTGGCCGGATAAATACGGCCGCCACGGATGGGCCCGTGATAGACAATATTGAATGATGGGAGATGGTTTGGGAGAACATCTGATGGGCCGGATAAATACGGCGAATACAGATGACCCAGGAATGGATAATTTGGAATGATACGGGATGGTATGGGAGAACATCTGTCAATCCGGATAAATCGCACCGTTGCGAATGGGCCCGGGATGGACAACATGGATTGATCGGTCATGGTTTGGAATAACACCTGACGGGCCGGATAAATCCGGCGAATACAGATGGGCCTGGAATGGATAATCTGGAATGATACGGGATGGTTTGGGAGAACATCTGTCCAACCGGGAAATCGCACCGTCGCGAATGGTGCATGCGATGGTGTATTAGAGGGCTGAAACGGTGTACACAAATCTAAAAAAACCTGAGACCGACGCTGATTTTTCAGGAAATTTCACATTAAGGTTTAAATAATGGCCTCTATTTATATTCAAAATCATGAAATATGTTCCGTAAAAGGATGCGCCTCCGGAATTTTGACTACTCGGGTGATCATTGCTATTTCGTCACTATAAATGTGAAAGATAAGATTCGCAGTTTCGGGATGTTAAGGAATGGAGAAGTAAAATTGAACAGATATGGAAAAATTGCCAGGGATGAATGGGTAAAGCTTGAATCTCAATTCCCGTATGTCATTCTTCATGATTTTATTGTGATGCCAAACCACATACACGGTATCCTTGAGATAAATAGCCAATCCGACAGAATGAAAACTATTGGAGAAAAAATAAACATCAGAACGCTTCCGATACTCATGGCCGGGTTCAAAGCCGCCGTTTCCAGGGAAATTCATCTTTTTGGTCAATACAGGCTTCGAATGGCAACGGTCGTATCATGATCACATCATCCGTGGCCGGATCGCCCTACTGAAGATCGGCGAATACATCCGTAAAAATCCGGAAAATTACAATTATTAATTGTCGGCCAATATAAACCTGCCCCGTTAACCCGTCTTCTTCCCGGATACACCCTTCAGCCACATCCGGTCTGCCACATATTTCTTCATCGGAATGGCAACCATCTCATACCCCTGCGAAGACAGCATTTCAAGCACACGGGGAAGGGCATAGTACAGGTTCTTCCGGGCCTTGGCAGAATCGTGGAAGACGATAATGGACCCGGACCGTACATTATCGGTGACGTTTCGTACGATCTGCTCGCCGGGTACTTTGCGGTTGTAATCAATGCTCAGCACATCCCACATGATGATGCGATACGAGTCGACCACCTGGCTAACCTGGGAGGGCCAGATTCGTCCATATGGCGGCCGGAAAAGATCGGAATCGATAAGTTGTCTCGCCAGTTCGATATCTTCAAAATACTGGCGGTTCGTGCTGCCAAAACCTTTCAGATGACTGTAGGTATGGTTTCCCACAGAATGGCCTTCATGAACAACCTGTCGGTAGATATCAGGAAAATGATCCACGTTTCGGCCAAGGCAGAAAAACGTGGCTTTTGCATTGAACTGCCGCAGGTGATCAAGAACCCAGGGTGTCACATCGGGAGTCGGACCGTCGTCGAACGTGAGAAAGACCTTTCGCAACTGACCGTAAAATCCCCATGTCATGCGGGGCATGAGGCTGGTGACAAAATATGGGGGACGTACGATCAGCATAATTTATTATTGCATATTCATGATGCCGGGATAATCGGCGTTATGTGCCTGCAGCTTCTTCAACAATTCCTGTGCCACGTCCTTCTGATCAAAGGAATTGGCCAGCTGGAACATGGAGAGAAGATTCCGCGTGGCAAAGCGATAGTCACTTTCACTCAGGCTGAACTTGCCGGGTTTGGCTTTCATCAGGCTTTCGTAGTAGGTGAGTTCTGCGTCGACCATGCCTGAGAATTCAGTGACAATGGCATTGGCTTTTTCAGGTTTATCAAGCGTGTAATACAACTGAATAATAGGCATCATGGCCGCATTGTATGGCACCCTGCTGTTGGGCATCAGCTCCATGCAGCGATCAAGGACGACCTCGGCACTATCCTTCTTATTTTCCGTAACAAGCGAATTGGAAAGCGTGGCAAAGGTATACCTGAAATTCGTAAGCATGCGCAGGTTGTTCTCATCCAGGTAAACCGAAGGATCATCGATATTCCCCCAGCGAAAAACGTTCATAACCTTGTCATACATGACATCGGTATTCACACTGCCGGTAAACAGGTCGTCGTTATTTCCGGTTACCGGCAGGAGCCTGTATGCCAGACCTTCACGATGGAGATATTTTTCCATGTTCAGGTAATTTTCCCTTGAAGCGGTGATGGCATAATACACCGGACGTTTCCAGTTCCCTTTATTCACCTCGTTGATGAGATCCATCATCATCAGAAGATTCTTGGAAATTCCCCGCCTGCCATTCAGTTCGAACTGCATCTGGTTTGTCATCCTGGCACGCTGGCCATCACTGAGGACGCCATTTTTCGCAACAGCGGCGGTATCGATCTCATAAACAAATTTCTTGCCCGGGAAAAAATACCTGCCAGATTTAAAACGCGGATCATTTCCGGTAATAAATTTCAGTCCTGCATCTACAGGCATTGCAGATTCATCAATGCGGCGGGCCAGCGATTCGATATCCTTGATGAGGTTGCTCAGATCGTCGGCATTGAAGCCGAGCTCAGCCTTACGCCTGTCAATCCTTCCGATGGCATTGGCAAAAAGTTCGATTTTGATCTGATCCGGACCCTTTTTCAGTTCCTGGTAGTCTTTCGGGGAAACCTGCGGAAGTTTCGATTTCTCCACCATCTGAATAAACCGGTTGTAGAGCGAAACATATTCGTTCCTGAAATATTCTTTGTTTGCCTCGTATTTTTCATCGAGCAGGGTAAGCGTGTTCTGACCCAGTAACACATAGTCCCTCGTCCCATTCCGGTACTGATCCTCATTCAGGGACAATTTTACAGGGTCCGATTCGTACATGCGGTGCGTCATCTGCTCGATATACCAGTCGGCCGTAAAATAACTGAGGTTGATCACCCTCACATCGGTGCGCACACCTTCCACTTCCTGAATGTACCAGAGAGGGAATGTATCGTTGTCACCATTCGTAAAGATGACCGCATCCTTCTGACAACTGTTCAGGTAATCATAGGCAAAATCCCTTGCAGTATATCTTCCCGAACGGTCATGATCGTCCCAGTTTTGCCGTGCCATAAGACCTGGTACCAGGATGAGACTGAGGAGGGTCACTGCTCCGGCTGCAACCACAGATTTATAATTTTTAGAAAAATAATTGATCAGACCAAGCACTCCCAGTCCGATCCAGATTGCGAAGGCATAGAAGGATCCTGCATAGGCATAATCCCGTTCCCTCGGCTGAAGTGGATACTGGTTCAGGTATACCAGGATGGCCAGGCCGGTAAGTAAAAACAGAAGGCTTACCACCCAGAAATCCTTGTTATGGTATTTATAATGGTAGAACAAGCCGATCAATCCCAGGATGAGCGGCAACAGGAAATACTTGTTGTGAGCCCTGTTGTTTTTCAGATAGTCGGGCATCAGTTCCTGCGGACCTAGCCGTGCATTATCGATAAACGGGATGCCGCATACCCAGTTGCCGTTGGTCAGTTCGCCCTGACCCTGGATATCATTTTGCCGGCCGGCGAAGTTCCACATAAAATACCGGAGGTACATGTATCCGACCTGGTATCTGAAAAAGAACCTTAGATTAGCACCAAAGGATGGTTTTGCCAGGGGTTTCGACCGGTCGAAGCGATACTGCCCGTTCTGATCACGTACCGGATTCCCCTTCTGGTCCCGCATCGGCTCATACAGGTCAGACTCCTTCATACCCGACCAGTAAATATACTGGTCAATATGAGGATCCTGTTCACTCCACATCCTTGGTAAGAAGCCTTTAAATTCTTTGCGGTATTTATAATCTGGCGTTGTGACTTTAACATATTTACCATTTTCACGGTAATATTTTGGATGTCCTTCGATCTGCTCATAGGCAGGTGCATTGAAATAGTTTCCATAAAATAGCGGCGTCTGGCCGTACTGGTCGCGGTTCAGATATCCAAGCAGGTTAAATGCCGTGTCGGGGTTGCTTTCGTCAAGGGGAGTGTCAGCGTTGGAGCGTATCACGATCACTCCGTAAGATGCATAACCAAGGGCCAGCACCGTCACCACAAGAACCACCGTGTTCCAGGCCACCAGCTTCCGCTTATGGGTATAATAAACCAGGAAGCCAAGAATAATGAAAAGAAGGAATACATATGTCACCAGGCCAGAATGGTAAGGCAGGCCGAAACCATTGACGAAGATTAGTTCCAACCCTGCGCCCATGGCAACAAAACCCGGAATTACCATATACATCATGGCTCCGAGGATACCGAGAGAGATCAACAATGATCCGATGACACCCCAGGTAGTTGGTTTATATTTTCTGAAATAATACACAAAGACGATAGCCGGTATCGCAAGAAGGTTTAGAAGATGAACGCCAAGCGAAAGGCCCATCAGGTAAGCAATGAGGATGATCCATTTGTTTGCACGAGGGTTGCCGGCTTCATTCTCCCATTTCAAAATGGCCCAGAATACGAACGCCGTGAACAATGAAGATGTACCGTACACCTCGGCTTCGACAGCGGAAAACCAGAACGTATCGGAAAAGGTATAAGCAAGGGCGCCAACAGCTCCCGCACCCATAACAGCAAGTACCTTAGCCGGGGTATAGTCATCTTCGTTTTTCAGGACGATCTTTCTGGCAAGATGAGTGATGGTCCAGAACAGGAACAATATTGCAAAGGCAGAGGCCAACGCAGACATGCTGTTCATGGCTACCGAAATTTTCTCAACATTACTTGTAAAAAGCATAAAGAAATTGCCGAGAAGCATAAAAAACGGGGCTCCTGGCGGATGCCCGACTTCAAGCTTGTAAGAAGAGGTAATAAATTCACCGCAATCCCAGAAACTGGCTGTTGACTCAATCGTCAGCAGGTACACGATGGCAGCAATGGCAAAGATGATCCAACCTGTAAACAGATTGTAAGACCGGAAAGATTTCTTCATTCTGTAATTAGTTTTACTTTGATTTCCGCGATAGCGGTATTATCTGTTCTTTCTGACATGCCAGATAGATTTCAGTCCAAAATCAAGCTTTTAAAATTTATCCCTTCAAACATTACTGTGAAATCCATTGCGTAATGCCAATCCATTTACCCTGGTCTCCATATGGATTCAAGTCCATTGGCACCATCCTATCTTTGAAGCCTCGCATTCATGCCACGCAGGTGAACCTGCTGCACGTAAAGTATCAGTTGGGCTTACAGGGCCCAAAGATAATGTTTCCCGGAAACGCAGCAAAGTTATAACTTAGATTCATATAATTTAGTCTGTTCACTTCATTAAAATACCTATATATCATAAATTTAGTGATTTAGAATGAATATGCAAGAGAGGGAGTTAGGAAGTTAGGAAGTTAGGGGGTTAGGGGTGATGTTCTTTAGATCACACTTCACCAAACCGCGTCCGCCGTAGCTTCGGCGAAGGTGGATCAACAGATCAACAAATCAATAAATAACAGGTGATTGGAAAAGAACTTTAAAGCGGCCTGCTAACTTTCTGTCTTCCTGTCTTGTTGACATTCCGAATTCTGCACTTCAAAGAGCTTATTCACAATTCTTCATCATCAGTTTTCTGAATTTCCTATATTTACACTTAAATAAACCTCGGATGGAAAAGGGTTCAATGATGACTGGTAAGTTTTTTGTTTTTCTGGTTGTACTGCTGTATTTCTCTCAAGCCAACGCTCAGTTTTTAACGGGAAACTACAACCAGGAAGTTACGATCAGCCGTAAAGCCGGAGAGCTTTCACTTTCAGTCAATGCCTCTACCTTTTTTAACAACAATGAATTTTTTGGTACAAATGTCGAAGGGTATACATTAACGGGTGCCTTCCTGCAACCTGTTGTCAATTACAGCGTTTCAGACAATCTCAGTTTCGGAACCGGCATTCACCTTCTCAGGTATAACGGTAGAAGTGAATTTGAACAGATCCTTCCGCTGTTCCGGATCGACTACAGGGTATCGGAAACCTTCCGGGTGACAATGGGGAGTTTTAATGGAGGAAGTATGCTTCATCTCCCCGAACCCTTGTATAAATTTGAAAATCATTTTACCAGTCTGGTGAATAACGGGATCAGGCTGGATTATCACGGTGAGCGGATCAAGTCTCTTACGTGGCTCGACTGGGAACACTTTATCCTCCCCGGAGATACGTTACAGGAGCAGTTCACGGTCGGAAACTCAAACTTTTTCACGCTGCTGGAAAATGAAACATTCAGCCTGACGCTACCTGTTCATTTTGTGGTGCATCATCAGGGCGGACAGATAAATATTACCGATAAGCCAGTCATCAGCACATTGAACTTTGCGACGGGTATCAACATGAGTTACCATTTTAATGAAGAAAAAAACGGTGAAGTTTATATCTGTCCATTGATTTTCTATGACGGGAACAATGAGACCGATCGTCATGGAATCGCCCTTTATCCGCGTGCAGGCATCAGTTATGGAATGTATGGCTTAACAGCAGGGTATTTTCGGGGGAATAAATTTGAGAGTATACATGGCGAGCCGTTATTTTTCAGCCCTCTCCCCGTCCCGGCCAAACCTATTCCCGACGATGTCCGGAGTCTGATTACCTTCAAAGCCGGGATAGGTAAAAAAATTACCGGCTCGTCATCTGTTCTGTTGAGGTTTGAAGGCTACTATGATACCAACATCCAAAAGTTGGAATATACCTATGGTCTTCACCTGGTTCTGAATGAGAACTTTCTTTTAAAAAGATTTCATCTTGGGGAGGGTGAGAAGGTGAGGGAATGAGGGAGTGTCTTTCATTCTATTCAACAAACCACGTCTTTCGAAGCTTGCAGCACGCGGTCAGCGAAGGCAAATCAATAAATAACGGTTGAGAGGGAGATGCACGTAGAAGCGTATTGCCTCTGCAGTTGGTAGAGAGCGATTGAAAATGTAAGGTTGGTTTGAAACGGCGCCTCGTAGAGTCAGAGAATTTTTTCGGGCAGATCTTTTCGCAGAATCGCGGAGCGATAGCCCAATAATAGCCACGGTTTTGTCCGTGGTGGGTCGTGTTTACGTGACCAAAAACATCCGCGTAGCAGTTTCCATTAAATGGCCATGGGTTCCACTACTGGTAACCCACCTGATGGTGAACCCCTAGAAGTTTAACTAATACTTCCGGAGGCATTCACCAACATTAGCCTAGGTTTTTCCAAAATGAAATCAGAGTAAGACAATCAGTGATCTGAGATTATATTGTTCTTATATACTATATCCCAGGGGATCCCTCCCCCCACCCACCACCCTTAATGCGCAGAAAGAACAATTCTCAGCCTTCCCCACACATGTTCTTCAGCAGATATTCAGTATGATTTCGCAGCAAAAGGGGAAAGCCCAAATAATCAGTGATTTTGGAAGTTGTGACATGCCTTCGCCCACACTCTCACCCGCCGTCACTTCTTATTTGTTGAGTTGTTGAATTGTTGAATTGTTGAATTGTTGAGTTGTTGAGTTGTTGGGTTGTTGAGTTGTTGAGTTGTTGAGTTGTTGAGTTGTTGAGTTTAACTTCCTAACTTCCTAACTTCATCACCCCTCCTTCCAAACAAACCGCCACAGCCTGTCTTTCCATTCACCGGCATAATCAACACCGATCCTCGGTGTGGTTAGAAAATGTTTTGGAGCAGGACCTTCGGATATCCAGATCCGCGGTGAATCGACCAGTGACTCACCATAAAAGCCTCCGTCGAGCTGAAGACCTTTCGTAAGTCGTCCCGGTCCCGGGTATCTCTCCACACCCCTGATCAGGACAGCCTGTGGGGAATTTTCCTGTCCTGCGACGATATTCAGCATCCAGTACATACCATATATTAAATACATATACAGGTATCCACCTTCCCCATACATGACTTCTGTCCGTCTCGTCCTTCCTTTGCTGGCATGACTGGCAAGGTCTTCTTCTCCACAGTATGCTTCGGTTTCAGTAATTCGAAAAGCTTCCGGTACATCGCTGCGCACGATCACCAGATTTTTTCCCAGTAAACCGGGCGCAAGGTCAAGTGCATCGCGCGTAAAGAAATCCTTGCCAAGTCGCTTTGCCGGATTCAGTACACCATCTTGTCCGGATTGTTTTTCCATTTTTCAAACACCTTTAGACCTTCATCTCTCATATCCTGTATCATAACAATAGAACGCGTTGCCGGTTCCTTCCTCAATTCCTTATAAATAAAGGAATCATCGAAGCCGGAATCCATGGCATCCTTTGGCGTGCAGGCATAATACACCGTATCAAGATGTGCCCAGTAGATCGCACCCAGGCACATCGGGCAAGGCTCACAGGAAGTATAAAGTGTACAGCCTTCAAGGTTCCATGAATCCAGGATCCGGGCTGCTTCTCTTATTACCAGGATTTCAGCGTGGGCTGTCGGATCATTCGATTGTGTTACCCTGTTTCCCGAGGATGCAAGAAGCTCCCCTCCTCTTGTGATGACTGCTCCAAAGGGTCCTCCGCCCTCATCTATATTCTGAGCGGCAATATCGATAGCCAGCTTTAAAAAAGATTTAGTCATTTTTATTCTCTCTGAATATCAGGAGGCAGTAAAAAAACATAAAAAAGGACACTCCTGTCTGGGTTTCAAGTGTATCTTCATTCAGCATTGAAAGCAGGCCAATAAGGAAAAAAGCAAGAAAAAGGAAGTCGGTTTGCTTTTTCATTATAAATACAGGAGCGAAAATAGAGAAAAGTGCCATGATCCCCCCGACGATCCCAAAGGTTATAAAAAAGGTTACATACTGGTTATGGGCTCTGCGCCGATATCGGATCGCAAGATTTGAATCATGCGATTCGTAGTAATGATCGAATGCTCTCTGCACATCACCGGTACCTACACCAATCACCATATTATGGCGGACAATGTTTCCGGCAGCCTTCAAATAGGCAAAACGCTGAGCAATGGAGTGTCCGCCGGGGCTTCCACCGTGTTCATACAGGTCAATCCCCCATATTATCTGATATATCCGTGGATAGAGACTGTATCGGTTTAGAAAAATAACATTTGCCACACCATTTTCTATAGCGTGTACATCCCTGTCGCTTAACGCATTCACTCCCACACAGTCTTTCCTCAGGTTTTTGGAGGTAAGGTATCGGATAAGCGTGTATTTAATCTCCTGACCCATTTTATCGCGACCATCAAACTTGTATTCGCTTCTCTGGTCCCAGCATGTTTTCAATTCCCTCATGCTCACATTAAGCCAAACATAATGTCCATTTTCCGTCGCCTCGCTAAGAGTATCATGAAAATACGGATTACCGCCGGCGGTAAGACTGTCAAGCTGGCTGAAATCCACCCGGTCGTGACTGTAATAGCGGCTAACCGAGCTGGTGATCCAAAGAACAATGAGAAGGGGGATGAAGAGAAGAAAGACCCTGATCATAAAGCGTGGTGCGGGATCCTGAATTTTTTTGCTCATTTTCCAGGCTATGGTCAGGAAAAGCAGAATGAAGACCACGATGCCGGTAAATGACTTAAGAACGAAAAGAAAAAATACAAGCCAGAGGATTGCGGGTATGGCTAAGGTCCTCAGAGTTCCGTTGAGTCTTAATGTCTTTTCACTGCTATACCGACAGTAAACCAGGATAGCAATGGACAGGACAACCATCAGCGCCAGCCGGATATGTGAAACAAAAAGGGAAATTTCACGGATATCGTAATAATCCACTGGTATTATATGGAGGAAAATGAAAAATGATATGAAGGAAGAAGCGATCGTTGCGAGGCAGAAGAGTAGCAGTACGGTTCGCAATTGTGAAGTTTTGAGCTCATCCGAGGTCCCGATCACAAAAGGCAGTATCAGTATCGGCAGCTTTATCTTCAGGTCATGAAAGGCATAATGAAAATCTGTTGTATACAACAACCCCAGGAGATGCAACAGGTATAATCCTATAATGATCCAGACAGCAGGTTGCCTACGGAACCTGTTAAGTTTCTCCAGGATATTCCCTTCGGCAGCCCAGCTCACCACCAGCAGTATTTCAGCCAGTGAGGTGGTAAAGATGGATAAAGGCAGGCTAACTGCCAGCAGGATAAGACTGAAAAAATACAGATTTCTGAATATAATTGCCGGCTTCATCAGATCATCTCTTAAATTTGCAACTGCAGACAAATTTGACTTTTTTGGCCGGATATTTATAAATTATTGAAAAAAAAATGATCTATTTTTTAACATGCACTCGTTTTCTTTTCTTCTATTTATGAGGTATTTAATAAATCCCTAAAAATATTGGGAAGATATTGTTGCTTTAAAAAAAATAATTGTACTTTTGCAATCCACATTTTCAGGGAGAATTAACCGTAATACAGGGATTAAATACAAAATAACGTGGACACATTAAGCTACAAAACCATATCAGCAAATAAAGCTACTGTGAACAAGGAATGGCTGATTGTTGATGCCAGAAATGAAGTTCTGGGCAGACTTGCTTCAAAAGTTGCATACTTATTAAGGGGTAAACATAAAACGAACTTTACGCCCCATGTTGATTGTGGAGATAATGTCATTATTATCAATGCAGAAAAGGTAAAGCTGACCGGACAGAAAAAATCGAACAAGCAGTATATCAGACATACCGGGTATCCTGGTGGTCAGAGGTTTACTACTCCCCAGGAATTACTGGAGAAGAAGCCTGAAGCAGTAATTGAAAAGGCTGTGAAGGGAATGCTTCCCGGGAATCGTCTCGGAAGTGCCATCTTTAAGAATCTTTTTGTTTATGCCGGTGAAGAACACAAGCATGAAGCTCAAAAACCAAAATCAATAAATTTAAACGACATTAAGGAATAATCATGGAAGTTATCAATACGGTTGGCAGGAGAAAAGCAGCTATCGCAAGGTTATACCTGAGCGAAGGCAAAGGTCAGATCGTAGTCAATGACCGGGATTATAAGGATTATTTTCCCGGCGGACATCTGCACTACATTGTCGAACAACCACTCAACCTCCTTAATGTGAGGGACAAATACGACGTGAAAGTTTTACTCAACGGAGGTGGCATTAAAGGCCAGGCTGAGGCAATGCGTCTTGCCATAACCAGAGCACTTGTCAAGATCAATCCTGAAGATAAATCTGCTTTAAAAGCTGAAGGCTTCGTCACCCGTGATCCACGTGAAGTGGAACGTAAAAAACCGGGACAACCGAAAGCAAGGAAGAAATTCCAGTTCAGCAAGCGCTAGTCTCCAAGAAATATGTTTAGTATCTAAATTGAGAGGACTTCCGGCTTTATCCATACCGAGAACGGAACTACCTCTCAATTGCCATTTAAGAATGTAAACAAACAATTCATAATTATGCTCAACAAACTCACATTTGAAGATTTACTGGATGCAGGTGTACACTTTGGTCACCTGAAGAGAAAGTGGAATCCAAGCATGGCTCCCTATATCTTTATGGAAAAGAACGGGATTCATATTATCGATCTGCATAAGACCATGGTTAAGCTCGATGAAGCTTCCAATGCCATGAAACAGATTGCAAAGTCAGGACGCAAGATCCTGTTTGTCGCTACAAAGAAACAAGCAAAAGACATCGTATCTGAAAGGATAAAGGCGATCAATATGCCGTATGTAACGGAGAGATGGCCAGGTGGAATGCTTACCAATTTTCCAACCATCCGCAAGGCAGTCAAAAAGATGACATCCATTGATAAAATGGCTACCGACGGCACCTTCGACACTCTTTCCAAAAGGGAAAAACTCCAGGTGATGAGGCAGCGTGCCAAGCTTGAGAAAATGCTCGGGAGTATCGCTGATCTTACCAGATTACCTGCAGCCATGTTTATCGTCGATGTTACCAAGGAGTATATTGCCGTAAGGGAAGCCAGAAGGCTCAATATTCCGGTGTTTGCTATGGTTGATACCAATTCCAATCCGAACGAAATTGATTTTCCCATCCCGGCAAACGACGATGCTTCCAAATCAATTGCGCTGATTATCGACTACGTTGCTGCTTCAATAGAAGAAGGACTTTCTGAAAGAAAGATGGAGAAAGAAAAAGAAACCACTGCCAAAGAGAAGAAAATCAAAGACGAAAAAGCTGTTAGCAAAAAGTTGATTGCCCTGGATGATGAAGATGAGGATATTGAGGAAGATGAAGATAGTATCGGAAAAAGAAAGAGGGTTACCGTGGATGAAGATGAAGACGATGATTTCGGAAAGAAGGGGAAAGCAAAGAAGGCACCTGCCAAAAAACCGCTTGTCAAACGCAGGGAAAACTGATCCCCTGTCCCTGCCTTACCAATTACCATTTAAGAATGGTTTTCAATTTGAATATTAATTAAAAACGAATAGCACAATGTCTGATATAAAAGCTGCAGATGTCAGTAAGCTTAGAAAAGTAACAGGCGCAGGTATGATGGATTGCAAAAAGGCACTCCAGGAAGCTGCCGGCGATTTTGATACCGCAATAGATTTAATTCGTAAAAAAGGCCAGGCTGTCGCCAATAAACGTGCCGACCGTGAAGCTTCGGAAGGTGCCGTTCTGGCTAAAGTTGACGGCAAGAAAGGCGCACTTGTTGTTCTGAATTGCGAAACTGATTTCGTTGCCAAAAACCAGGACTTCGTCAATTTCACTGCACAAATTCTGGATATCGCCCTTACAAACCTGCCCGCAGATCTGGATGCTTTGAAGTCATTGAAAATGGGCGACAAGAGCATAGGTGAAAAAGTAGTTGAACAGGTTGGTATCATTGGCGAAAAAATCGAACTGAGCTTTTACGACAAGATTGAGGCTGAAGGAGTAGTTGCATATATACATCCTGGTAACCGTCTTGCCACACTCGTTGGTTTCAGCAAAGTCCCTGAGACACAAGTTGGTAAAGATATTGCCATGCAGATCGCTGCCATGGCCCCGGTAGCCGTCGATAAAGATGATGTTGCTCCTGAAATCATTGAAAAGGAGAAAGAAATCGGCCGCGAACAAGCCCGTAATGAAGGCAAAGCTGAAGATATGCTGGACCGGATCGCAGAAGGCAAGTTGAATAAATTTTTCAAAGAATCAACACTCCTGAACCAGGACTTCACAAAGGACAGTAAAAAATCTGTTCGTCAGTATCTTAAAGAAGCAGATGCTCAGCTGAGTGTCACAGGCTTTGTTCGATACACCCTGGCCCAGTAATTATCAGTGTTTTTAAACATAAAAAAAGGCCGTCTTCTTTATGAAGATGGCCTTTTTTTTATTCCTCTCCCTTTTTTTTAGTAATTTCGGGAACAAATCCAAACGAATGATAAATTACAGCCGTATTTTGCTTAAGCTTTCCGGTGAAGCGCTCATGGGAGATAAAAAACATGGCATCGATGCAGACAGGCTCCAAGATTACGCTGCAGAGATACATGATGTTGCTAAAGCAGGCATAAAGCTTGGGATCGTCATTGGCGGGGGCAATATTTTCAGGGGAATGTCTGGTGTCGGCGAAGGTTTCGACCGTGTTAAAGGCGACTATATGGGTATGCTTGCCACGGTGATCAATGGCCTGGCATTACAAACGGCCATCAGTCATACAGGAACAAAGACCAGGGTTTTTTCAGCCATCCGGATGGAACCCGTAGCTGAATTCTACAGTAAAGACAAAGTGACAGAAGCCCTTGACAATCATGAAGTCGTGATTTTTACTGCCGGAACAGGAAATCCGTTTTTCACCACTGATACAGCTTCAGCCCTCCGTGCGGTTGAAATGGAAGCGGATGTAATGCTGAAAGGGACAAGGGTAGACGGGGTTTACACCAGCGACCCCGAAAAAGATCCCGCGGCCACTATGTACCATGAACTCACTTTCGATGAAGCTCTTCAAAAAAAATTAAACGTGATGGATATGACGGCATTCGCTATGTGCCGTGACAATAAACTACCCGTAGTTGTTTTCAACATGAATAAAAAAGGCAATTTGCTTCGTTTTATTTCAGGTGAAAAAATTGGCACTTTAGTGAAAATTTAAATATTTTTGATTCGCTCAATCTACGTTTAACCTAACCTCAAATGATATGAACGAAGAAGTTCAATTTCTCTACGATATCACGAGGGAAAAGATGGATAACGCCATCCTTCACCTTGAAACTGAACTGAGCAGGATCAGGGCAGGAAAAGCCAATACGCATGTACTGGACGGTATTAAAGTCGATTATTACGGTAGCCTCACTCCCCTTCAACAGGTGTCCAACATAAGTACTCCCGATGCCAGGACCATCGCAATACAGCCCTGGGAAAAACCGATGATCGACGTGATTGAAAAAGCTATCATGGCTGCGAACATTGGATTTACACCGGTAAATAATGGCGAACTCATTCGGATTAACGTGCCGCCCCTCACTGAGGAAAGAAGGATCAGCCTGGTAAAGCAGGTAAAACACGAAGGTGAAAATGCAAAAGTAAGCATCCGGAGTGCTCGTCGGGATGCCAACGAAGAGATTAAAACGCTTCAGAAAGACGGCCTTCCGGAAGATATGGCTAAGAAAGCCGAGATCGAGGTACAGAAAATGACGGACGATTACAGTGAAAAGGCAGACAAGGAAGTTGAATTGAAGGAAAAAGATATATTGACAATCTGACTAAAACTATATCTCTGCACAAAGAGGACGCCAAATAAGGAATTTACTGAAAACCCTTATGAGGCGTACTTTTTTGTTGAATGAATGTTATTCTCCCTGCCTTTTCCTTATTCAAGGATTTTAAATAACTCATCAAGCTTCGGCGTAAGGATAATATCTGTTCTCCGGTTCTTTGCCCGTGCCTCAGCGGTTTTAGCAGGATCAACAGGCATGAATTCACCATGACCGCCAGCCGTCAGCCTTTTCGGATCTATTCTACTGTCGGTAAGGAGTATTTTGACCACGGATGTGGCACGCATTACGCTGAGATCCCAGTTGTCCTTGATCACTGGCCCGCTCCTGTAAGGGACATCATCGGTGTGACCTTCAATCATAATATTCACGTTTGGGTTGACCTCCAATACCTGGGCAAGTTTTTGAAGCGCCTGCCTTCCTCTGGAATCCACATCGTAACTTCCCGATTTGAACAGTAATTTTTCTTCCAGTGAGACGTATACTTTCCCATTCTTAAGATTTACCGAAAGTCCCTGTCCTTCGAATCCCATAAGTGCCCGTGAGACACTTTCCTTTAGTGCATTTACCACCGAATCCTTCCTGTTGAGGATCTGTTCCAGTTCAGCAAGCCGTGCATTTCGGGCCTCGAGCTCTGCACTCATTCTGGTGAGGTCTTCCCTCTTCTGCGTGACACTTGATTCAAGCTCCCTTAACCTGTCCTCTTTCTTCTGAAGGTCCTCCTGGGTAGACTGTAACTGGTTCAGAAGCCGGCGCGTCTCCCTTGCATTACCCTGCAAAAGTGCCTCATGCGTGGCCTCGAGATCACTTAGTCTTCTTGTAAGACGATCCACTTCACCATGCAGATCTTCAATTTCCCTGTACCTGGCGATGCTGTCTTTCACAAAAGCTTCCTTCTCCTCCTGTACCTTATCCATCCTGGATTTCATCTCTGTGTTCTCAACCGTCAGCTGTTCATTTTCGGTCATGAGCTGATCCCGCTCACCCTCCAGCTTGTTGCCTTTATCACTAACTTCCTTAAATTGTTTTGTCGGAACACACGCTACAAATGCTGTCGCAAATAGCAAAGCCAATATATATCTTTTCATTCCTTAGATGTTTTCTTTTTCCTGCTTCCTGGGTTTTCACCGGCAACCATCCGGTTCATCCTGATATTACAACGGAAAAATATGAAATAAATGTGTAGCATTGTAGTAAAAATATCACCAAAGGGGTCTGAGATATCAACACAGGCTATTCGGGGAGAAACTTCTTCAGATGCCCGGAATGTAAATGTTCCCAATGGGACACGTTGCGAGCCTGAGTGCTGGTCGAGGTTTCGGGAAATAATTCTGATCTGGATACTTTTCCCGGTCTCGTCGGAGTGATTTATCAAATTTTCATATCTTTGCCGTGATTATCAGGGGAGAAATTTTGATGGAACAGGAGAATCAATACATGCTTTTATCGGGAATCAGTAAACCATCTGATCTTAAAAAGCTTTCCACGGAAGACCTGACTGCCCTCAGCAGTGAAATTCGGCAATTCATCATCGATGTGGTTTCCTCTAACCCGGGCCATTTTGGTGCAAGTCTTGGCGTTGTGGAACTCACTGTTGCCCTTCACTATGTTTTCAATACACCATACGATAAATTAATCTGGGACGTCGGCCATCAGGCATATGCACATAAGATCCTGACAGGAAGAAAAGACATCTTTCACACCAATAGAAAATACAAGGGGATCAGCGGGTTCCCGAAACCTTCTGAGAGCGAATATGACGCCTTCGGCGTTGGGCATTCATCTACCTCGATTTCAGCTGCTCTGGGCATTGCCGTTGCATCCAACCGCAAAGGAGAGCATGACAGGCAGGTTGTCGCCATCATCGGTGACGGATCACTGACCGGAGGGCTTGCCTATGAAGGTCTAAATAATGCCGGTATTGAAAACACAAATCTTCTGGTTATTCTGAACGACAACAACATGGCTATCGATCCGAACGTCGGGGCTATGAAGGAATACCTCCTGGACATCACAACATCGCAAACCTATAACCGTGTAAAGGAAGATGTCTGGCACTTTTTGGGAAAAATGAGCAAGGTAATGCCAGAGGCCAGAAAATATGCCCAGAAAGTTGAGAATGCGATAAAATCTCTTCTTCTGAAACAGAGCAACCTTTTTGAATCATTGAATTTCAGGTATTTCGGACCTGTTGACGGTCACGATGTGATCCACCTCACGAAGGTCCTCAACGATCTTAAAAATATAAAAGGGCCTAAATTACTGCATGTAATTACAACCAAAGGGAAAGGATTCAGGCAGGCTGAACTCAACCAGACTGCCTTCCACTCACCCGGAATCTTTGATAAGAACACCGGTGAATTCCTTCAGGTAAAGTCTGACAGACCACTGGCTCCCCGTTTTCAGGACGTTTTTGGAGAGACCTTGCTGGAGCTCGCAGAGAAAAATGAGAAGATCATCGGGATCACGCCCGCCATGCCAACCGGATGCGGCTTGAAGATCATGATGGAGAAAATGCCGGAACGGACTTTTGACGTGGGCATTGCCGAACAGCACGCCGTAACCTTCTCGGCCGGACTCGCTATCCATGGTATGCTTCCGTATTGCAATATTTACTCAACCTTTATGCAACGGGCTTACGATCAGGTCATCCATGATGTTGCCCTGCAGAAACTTAATGTAGTATTCTGCCTCGACAGGAGCGGACTGGTTGGTGATGATGGTGCCACACATCACGGGGTGTTCGATATCGCCTTTATGCGATCGGTCCCCAATATGATCGTATCAGCTCCCATGAATGAGATCGAGTTGAGAAACCTTCTGTATACCGCACAACTCAGTGAAAACGGTCCTTTCTCCATACGATATCCACGGGGCAGAGGTACCATTCCCGAATGGCGGCAGCCGTTCGAGGAAATAGGGATCGGAAAGGGACGTATTATCCATGAAGGCAGTGATATAGCCATGTTAACCATCGGTACAGCCGGCAATCTTGCAGTCGAAGCCACCAGGCAGCTGACAAGGGAAAATATAAGTGTTGCGCACTACGACATGAGGTTCGTTAAGCCCCTGGATGAAGTACTTCTGCATCAGGTACTCAGCAGGTTCAAATCAGTGATTACCATTGAGGACGGTGTAATCCAGGGAGGTTTTGGAAGTGCTGTCCTTGAATTTGCCAGCGACCATAATTACGCTGTCAACATCAGGCGTCTAGGCGTTCCCGACCGTTTTACCGACCAGGGCACACAAAAAGAACTCTTCCGTGAATGTGGATTTGACCCGGAAAGCATCGTTAATGCAGTAAAACTGCTCATCGGAAAGAGGATCCTTACCAGGGCGGTATAAATTTTCCACCCATTATTTTCATCATACCTTCCGGATATTGGTTCCGGACAGGCTATATCTCGAATTTTATCCCCTGTGCCAGTGGAAGTTCAATACCATAATTAATGGTATTGGTCTGTCTCCGCATATACGCTTTCCAGGCATCTGAACCGGATTCCCGGCCCCCTCCCGTATCCTTCTCACCGCCGAAAGCTCCGCCGATTTCAGCGCCTGAGGTTCCAATGTTGACATTTGCAATCCCACAATCTGAACCGGCCTGTGAAAGGAATAGCTCAGCCTCCCTTAGATTCAGGGTGAAGATGGCGGATGAAAGACCCTGGGGCACGTCGTTCTGAATGGCGACAGCCTCTTCAATATCCTTATATTTCAATAAGTACAGGATAGGGGCAAAGGTTTCCTCCTGAACAATTTTAAAGTGATTTTCTGCTTCAGCAAGAACGGGTACCACAAAGTTACCCGAACTGTAAGCTTCACCCTGCAATACTTCACCGCCATAAATGATCTTTCCCCCCTCCTTCTTAATTTCACCAATGGCAGAAGTGAAAATATCTACTGCTATTCCATCGATAAGCGGACCGACGAGTTTGGATTCATCAAGGGGGTTCCCAATTTTTTCCCTGATCTGGCTGTAAGCACCGACCATCCGTTTTTTCACCTCATCATAAATATCCTCATGGATGATGAGCCTCCGTGTGCTTGTACAACGTTGTCCTGCAGTACCTACCGCACCAAATACAATAGCAGGTATTGCCAAATCCAGATCGGCATGATTCGATACAATGATCGCATTATTTCCACCAAGCTCCTGTATTACCCTTGCAAGCCTCTGACCGGCCAAACGACCTACTCTTTTGCCAACAGCTGTGGATCCTGTGACCGAAATCAGTGATATCCGCTTGTCACTGACAAAATTGTCGCCAAGAACAGATGACTTTGCCACAACCAGGTTGAATACCCCTTCCGGTACCTGGTTTTTTTTCAGCACACCCTGAATAATCTTTTGAGTAGCCAACGCAGTAAGAGGTGTTTTCGAACTTGGCTTCCATACCACAACATCACCGGCCACTGCAGCGATCATGGCATTCCAGGCCCACACCGCCACAGGGAAGTTGAAGGAAGTGATCAGCCCAATGATACCAAGTGGATGATACTGATCGAACATTCTGTGGTCCTTCCTTTCCGACTGCATCGTAAATCCGTAAAGCTGCCGCGATTGTCCAACCGCAAAATCGCAGATATCTATCATTTCCTGAACTTCCCCCTTGCCTTCCTGGAAAATCTTTCCGTTTTCTAGAGAAACAAGATATCCAAGATCATCCTTATATTCACGTAAGGCAAGACCAATCTGCCTGACAACTTCACCCCTTAACGGTGCCGGAACTTTTCTCCAGATTTTAAACGCCTTACCAGCATTTTTCATAACCATTTCATACTCATCAATGGTAGCATTTCTGACCTTTGCAATTTCATGATTGTCAATCGGGGACAAAGATGAAGTCACATCACCTGTTCCACTAAACCATTCTATACCGGTGCTTACTCCTGCATTAACCTGATCAATACCAAGGCGTTGCAGTACTTCTTTGGTCTTTTGCTCAAACTTGATGTCCATCATTTATGTTTTATGTTTTATGTTTTATGTATGGGAAACAAATTTATTAAAACTGTGGTTCTGACTTTATGATAAATAACATGATATGTTCCATAGTATAAAATTTCATGACCGGTAATTAACAGGAAGGCTGAAGGAGTTGTGGATAATTGACATTTATATTATCTTCGCATGCATTCATGAAGAAAAGGTTTGCCGAACGGATCAGAAATACCGTTTTTCATGATAAACTTTTTATTTGCCCGGATGGCGGAATTGGTAGACGCGCTGGTCTCAAACACCAGTGGCAGCAATGCCGTGCCGGTTCGATCCCGGCTCCGGGTACTCGTCCTTCACTAACCGCGTACGTTAAAGCTTTAGTGGTGGTACAAGATACGGAGGACAGAAAATTGAGAAACGGAAGAAACAGATTTTTGATCTTGTTCTTCCGTTTTTTTTGTATGCCGTTGGTATTGCAGCATTATATTATAAGGTATTGTTGTAGGAAGAGCTTGACATTTTTCATATGCCTTGCCTTCGTATCTCATTATTTAAGATTTAAAAGGGTTTTAGCTATTTCATCTCTTAATTTGGTATTTATGTTTACATCATTAGCAAAAACTTTCCATTGATTCACTGTATCATTAATTGCATCAATAATCTCTGATGCTTTTTTACATCGAATGGATTCCCCGATGACAAGCAAATCTGCTTTGGTAATTTCATTTCTCTTGCCATTGATGCTTAGGGCATGCTGACTAACCCACTCGCTGCCCGGGCGATATGCATGGCAAAGGTCATAAGCAGGCGACAACTCCCATTTACCTCCTTGTTTCAATAAAAAAGAAAAATTCTTGGTGTGGTCATCACAATTCCGTGCAATTACGTTGAATACCATTCTTCTGAACATCTGCTCAGCATCAGCATAGCTTAATTTCAACTCTCTCATGCATTGAAAGAGCTGTTCATAACTGAAACTATTCGTAAAGTTGTAATCAAAATGCTTTAGTGCACAAAAGGTTTGTACGTGATGTTTCTCTTCATTGCCCTCACGGTCAAAGCGCTTGGTCATAAAATGCGCCCTTCCATTTTCTTCAAGCAACCGTGAAGGCATCATCTCTATGCCACAAGCATTTGCCATGTTGTAGTAAGCCATTTCTACTCTGCCGTATCCATGGCTGCTGCCTAACTGAACGTCACTTACTCCATCGAGCTTGATGAGCCAATGTTCAAAGCCCTTAGGCGCTTTGCTTTGTCCCGATTTTACTTCTCCACTTTTTTCATTCCAGGCTATCACGGCTTTTGGACGGGCACCACCGGCAGACGTACCAATCTTTAAAATCTCCGAAACAGCCTGTTCTTCTTCTTTATTAAGATTGGTTGTAAATGCCTCACGTTTGTCCAGTATTTTTTGTGTAATAGCAACAAGGCTATCGATCTCTATGGAAAATGTACGCTTAGTTCCCTTGAAAACCGCCGGTTCAAATTCAAGAGCGCCCATTCCACGGGCTCCGATAAAACAGAGCATTTCTACCGGATTCATGCTGTCCTGTGGCCTTCCTTGTTGTGCAAGCCATAGGTTAATTAACTGGTTTCCGTATTTATCGGGCAATGCATCCGCCAGCAACCCGGGTAAACCCTTGAAGGTATTGTATTCCGAAGTTTTGCTCCTGTGAAGTTCAGGAAATGAAAATAGACGACTGGCCGAACCAATCGGCATTTTTAAAGGAGACAAGTCCCAGCCAAGCTGCATGAAGCGTGGATCATATTCAAAGGTAGCATAGCTTGTTTCTTCATCCCAGGCTACTGCTCCGGCAAGCTTCCCCCAAATTTTTACTTCTGCAACAGTCATTTTCTACCAGTTTGTACTTTCTGAATGTTCATCTGTTTTTACTGACTTACTTCTTGCCCGTTGTCGCTTATCTTTTTGCATTTTAGCCAATGCCAAAGGACTCAGTGTCTCTTTTACTTCAAATACGGACAGTATCTGTAACTGATCCAAAACCCTTAGTACCTGTATTAACGTGGAAACAGTAACCGTTTCACCCCGTTCAAGCAAGCTCAGTGTAGAACGACTGATGCCCGCTGCTGCTGACAGTTCATCCTGCGTTTTATTTTGTTCCATGCGATGATGCCTGACAAATCCCCCAATATATTCAGCCAATGCTATGTCGCTCATAGAAGCCCATTCCTTGAATGATTTATCAGTCATAATACTGCTTTTTACTAATTAGTGAATGATCTATCATTCAAAGATAGTGCTATTTTGCTAAATAACCAATATTGTAAACGATATATCATTCATCAAGGTATTATATTCATGTTGGTGAATGATATTTCATTCACTTAATCCCCGAACTCGCTCTATCATAAAATTGTAACAGCACCTTATCTTCCATCAAAAGGTTTCTGTGGATGCGGTCGCCTGTCTGCACGAGGATTTTATCGATTTCAAATTGCTTGAGCAGGCTTCTGGTAATCTTTCCGGAAAAACGTGCCATCGCCGTCGAATCAGAGTAGTCAATGATAATACCGGTGTAAAAACGTTCACAGACCTGCATATCCGTTTAAATTGTAAATCAATTAGGGATATAAACAAAAACATACTGTATTTTTAACCAAAATATTTATGTATGAAACTAATATTCATTCTTCTTTCAACCCTTATCCTTCAGACTGTAAATGCTGAAGGAGATACGTTAAGCCTTGATTTTCAAAGAAATATCTTCCCGCTTAACGGAACATGGCAGATTCTATACGATCATCCTGAAGAGAATCAAATGTTGGAGAATCCACTTGGGTCCTCATATGCGTGGAAAGAAGCTGAGGTACCGGTAAAAGTCCTCGATGGATATGATCGGAAAAAAATTGAAGCCTTGAAATGCCTATGGTACAAGAGAGAATTTATGCTTAAAGAAGAGCCTGGAGACCGGCAGGCTGTTTTAAAATGGAACGGGATCAGATTCGGAGCCTCCATATGGATCAATAATAAATTACTCAGCCGTTATGCCCCGATAGGCCCGAATACAGTCCTCATCCCCACGAACTATCTGAAACAGGGTAAAAATGTGATCCTCATAAAGGCAAACGGCTGGTCCGACCTTGAAAAATCCGGAAAGCCAAAGACAGATAATCCCACAGTATCCGCATTTCCTCTGGTGCCTGTTGGGGCAAGTACGCAGGCCTGGGGAACTAAAGCTCCTCTCATCTATGATGACATCTGGATCGAATTTTACCACGATGCATATCTGAAATGGATATACGCCATGCCTGATATTGACCGGAAATCGGTTGGATTCCGTTTCTGGCTTGATGCACTCGGCAATTTACCGGAAGATCTTGTCCTGTCTGTAAAAGTTCTCGACAGTCAGGACTCAGTCATTGGTGAGGAAAGGTATCCCATCGCGAGCCTCAAGCAATCACAAGATGTTAGGATTTCCCTTTCAAAGCTTGAACTTTGGTCACCCGAATCTCCGGTTCTGAACAAAGTCACGCTTACCCTCAGGCATGGAGTTATGCTTTGCGATTCCGTCTCCTTCCGGTATGGAATGAAGAAATTTGAAGTCATGAACGGGGACTACTACCTGAATAATAAACGGATAAGATTACATGGTTCAAACCTTGTAAATGAATGGAACTGGGGTGTAAATAATGTTTTCAACCAGGAAACAAAAAGATATATCGTGGATGAAGCCAGGAATATGAACCTGAACTGTTTCCGTACACATACCCTCCCTCCGGTAACAAGCTGGCTTAACGTTGCGGATGAATATGGCACAATGTTCCTTGCGGAGATGCCCATTCTGTTTAACTATGCCGACCCCTCCTTTACGGATGAAGATTGGAAGGTTTTCCACGAAAATGCCCTGGCGGATGTTACCGGATGGATCACAAAAATATGGAACCACCCTTCTGTGGTGATCTGGGTGATATCAAACGAATCGAAATCAAACAATACATGGGAACAGACTGTCCTGCGAGACTATTTCAAATCTTTCGATCCACTCCGACCTGTATTGCGTTCCGGAGAAATTACCAAAGAAACCTGCGATTTCCATTTATGCGGTAATTTCAACAGTCTTCCGGAAGGATCGCTTATGCAGTCCATTGCTGAGGAATACAAGCTGGCCAAACCTGGTCAGACATTCTCAAATACGGAATATATGAACCTGTTTGACAGCTGGAAAAATATCACCACGAAGTATCTTGGAAGCCCCGATGATACGTGCGACAAGCTGAACATGGCAGAAATTGCCATGGAACATACTGAATTCATGCGGCAGGCTGATTTGGATCTTATCCTGCCATACATGTACGCCGGGTGGACCGGTTTGAGAGGAAATAATTGGCGGAGTGACTACCCCACACCAATGGCTGCATCCCTGCACAGCTGTATGGCTCCTGTTCTTGCCAGCGCAGAGCTATGGAACCGGAATTTCCTTTGTGGGGAAGAAATTACTTTTCCCCTGCACCTGATCAATGATCTTACAAAGGATATAAATACACAGATCACGGTCTACCTGACAAACAGGGATCCTTTGTTCGTCCCAGATGCTGAAGTTCTAAAAGAAAACCTATTGGATACTGCATTCAACCTGAATTTTCCGGCTCTGTCGCATGATCGTCTTGAATTTAAGGTAAAACTGCCAGAAAAACCCGGGAAATATTTCCTTTCCGTCGTTCTCCGGCGCCAGGGCGATAAGCCGGTGACGTCCCAGCGTGTGGTACGTACCATGCTGCCGTCAAACGAGGGAACACCAAAAAAACTGGTTGTCCTGGGAGCCGATGATGAAGCAATTGACTGGCTTAATGAGCACCACTATACTTTCAATACTTCGGCCGATGCTGCAGGTAAAGCCGATGTCATTGTTATCTGGGATGTGGAGCGGCTGGACGATTACACAATGTCGAAAACAAATGCCATCTTAAAAGCGGTCAGGAAAAGCGCCAGACTGGTCATCCTGGAACAGGATAGCTGGAACTGGACAGAACTTGCTGACTTTACTGTACACGACGCATACGGAAAGTCCAGACTTTTCCCAACTGCCGGATCGGAAGATGATCCAATTTTCAACAACCTGCCGAACGCCTACTTCATCCGTTGGAACGGTATCCCGTTCAACGTGGCTGAGAGGGAAATCAAGGGACCGTTTGTTGACCGATCGGAAAAATTGATCTGGGGTGAAAATCCCGGGATTATTTATGCTGCGAAATCCATGTTAGGTTCCGGCGAAATTATCGTAAGTCAGTTGCTCACAAAAGATCATATCCGGAAAGACAACGGCAACTACGACCCGGCTGCGGAACAATTCCTTTACAATTTATTGCGAAAACCATCTTCGAAAATTGCAGCCAAAAGTGACTAAGATTGCGATTGAACATTGGTAAACAGTTCCGATAAAATGAAAAGAACAATCCCATAATGCTGCCCGGGGAGTTTTTCCTGGCGGAAATCCGGGAGGTCAATATATCAGGAATCCAGGCACAGGGGTATCAACTCAATATCGGGAGTAGGATGCATACCCTGGTTCCTTATTTTGAAGCAGGAAGCCGCAATGATGGAAGATATCATACCACATGGATGAGAAAATCGGCTGCGATCAACTGATTTCCGGGATGCCTGTAGCCTTAAAACAATCAGGTTTATATTTAATTTGAAAATAAATGTCTGTTCGAGCAGTTATCCTGAAAACCATAATAAATCATATCTTTGTTAGCTTAAATCGAAGACTGTTATTTCCTGAATAGAATGAACCAGGCCGAAAACAAACAAAAAGAATTGGATTTGCGATATTTGCAGATGGCTGGAATATGGGCTCAGAATTCCTACTGTAAACGCCGAAAGGTGGGTGCACTAATTGTCAAGGACAGGATGATCATCTCAGATGGTTACAACGGCACGCCGGCAGGTTTTGAAAACATATGTGAAGATGAGGAATTCCGGACGAAAGCCTATGTGCTTCATGCTGAAGCCAACGCAATTACAAAAGTTGCAAAGTCAAACAATTCAAGCGATGGAGCAACGTTATATATTACAACTTCGCCGTGCATGGAATGTTCCAAGCTCATCATACAGTCCGGGATCAAAAGAGTCGTGTTTTCCGAACTTTATACCAAAAATGAAGGACTTGAACTGCTTAAAAGTGCAAAAATTGAGATCGTACATTTACTAATTGATTAAGGATACATTCAAATGAGAACCAGGAAGTACATTCTACCCCTTCTATTTTCCATCATACTCATTGCAGGTATTATTATCGGAAACTGGTACGGCTCTCGCCTTCTCCAATCAGAGAACCCCATTCGTTCTTTGATGAATAATAACTCGGGCAAAGACGGCAACGACATGACATTTTCGCTTCTGCCGCGAACCAACAAGATCAATTCCATCTTATCATATATCCAGAATGAATATGTGGATACGGTAGACCTTGATAAAATGACTGAGAAGGCCATTCCTACCATCGTCGATCAGCTTGATCCGCATTCCATGTATATTCCTGCCAGGGAGCTTGAGAAATTTAATGAACCGTTGGTGGGCAACTTTAGCGGTATCGGCATTCAGTTCAACATGAACGATGATACCGTTGCCGTCATCAATACCATTCCTAACGGACCTTCAGAGATCGTGGGTATTCAGGCAGGCGACCGTATCATCAAAGTGAATGACATACCGGTTGCCGGTGTGGGAATGCAGACAGATTCTGTTGTGAACAAGCTACGGGGTCCGAAAGGATCGACTGTTAGAGTTTCCGTACTTAGAAGAAATGAAAAGGAACTCCTGGATTTTGAGATCACAAGGGACGATATTCCGCTGCATTCAGTGGATGTGGCGTACATGATGGACGATGACGTGGGATATATGAAGATCAGCACTTTTTCACAAACCACCGTACAGGAATTTCAGGAAGCGATCACAGACCTGCATACTAAAGGAATGAAGAAGCTGATCCTTGATTTACGAGGCAACGGAGGAGGAGTCATGGATGCAGCTACAACCATTGCCGACCAGTTCCTCCCGGCAAATAAACTGATCGTTTATACCCAGGGAAAATCAAGACCCCGCCAGGATTTTTATTCCTCGTCAAGAGGGATCACCCAGGACGATGAGCTTATCATTCTCCTTGATGAATTCTCCGCCTCAGCAAGTGAGATCCTTGCTGGAGCCATCCAGGATAATGACCGTGGTGAAATTGTCGGCCGCCGCTCTTTCGGAAAAGGCCTCGTGCAGGAGCAGGTAGAATTTCGTGACGGCTCTGCGCTGCGTCTCACCATTGCAAGGTATTATACCCCAACGGGCAGGAGCATTCAGAAACCCTATACCTCAAACCACGAAGAATATTATGACGACATCCATGAAAGATTTTTGAAAGGCGAACTTGAAAGCGCAGACAGTATTAAATTCGCCGATTCACTTAGGTTCGTCACACCGGGAGGGAAAGTTGTTTATGGTGGTGGCGGTATCATGCCCGACGTTTTCGTACCTCTCGATACAACTGGTATCAGTCCGTACTTCAACAAGGTCAGAAATCTTGGCCTAATCTATCGGTTTGCCTTTAATTATACCGACTCGCATAGGAATAAGCTGGAAAAGCTTAGCTCAGCAAATGAAATCGAAGGTTACCTCGATAAAACAAACTACTTCAATGAGTTCGTCAGGTACGCCGAAAGCAACGGTATAAAACCAAACTTGCAGGAAATAAAAACATCACATGATGTTCTTGCCATCCAGATCAAAGCCTACATTGCCCGTAATCTCATTGACAATGAAGGTTTTTTCCCGATCATCAGGAAAATAGATAATACCCTGCAAAAGGCTGAGTCAATTTTTGAAAAAGAATCTTGATATCCTGAAATACATTCTTGCTCGATATTATTTTATGTAACCTTCTATTCTCCAGGACGAAAGATAGTGCTCGTCTGAAAGGCCAATATATACAGCATGCCCTTTTAGACGTATTTTTTTGTCACAGATTAAACCTTTTCCGATTTCATAGATCAAAATAGAAAAACCTGAATCACATGAAAAAATCAATATTTGTTTTGATCGTTTTCCTTTTTTCCGGCCTGATGATTTTCGCCCAACCACCAAAAGGAATGAAAAGAGGCGGTAACGGAATGGGAAGTTCCGTAATGCCCATTGAACGAATAATCCCTGATCTCACTGAAGAGCAGTCTGAAAAATTCAAAGACCTGAGAATCGCAATGCTTCGTGAAACGCAGCCGATATTAAACAAGATGCGTGAATTGCGTGCTGCCTATCATACGGAGATAACCAGTGAAAATCCTGATATGGAAGCCATTGAGAAAAATATTAACGAGCGGACTGCACTTCAGGCTGAAATGATGAAAAGCCATGCCAGGCATCATCTGGCTGTTGCAAATATTCTGACTGAAGATCAGCGCGTAATTTTTAACAACTCCGGACAGGGATGCCGGAGGATGAAGGCAGGACCAGGAAAAGGTGAGGGTCCCGGACCCCGGATCTAAGGTTTCAGTTCAGGGCCTCCTGAAGCGATATTATGCAAACTGTTTAAAAAAATTGTCAAGAATCTTCGCGGCCATATCCGGTTCTTCTATGAACCCCATGTGGCCGCTGTTTTTTAGTGGAGCCAGATCGACATTTTTACCATTGCTTTGCATTTCCTCCATTTTTGTATAGGGAATATAATTGTCTTTCTGCCCCCCGATCAGCAAAAGCGGTATTTTATCCTCTTTGATGAGGCGGCTTCTGTCGGGACGTTCCATCATACCCCTCAGAACAGCAATTATCCCGGCATCCGGTGTCAGTGAAGCAATCACTTTGGCACGATCCACCATTTTTTTGAGAGGTATCAGGTTATCATCAGCAAAGGCCTTTGGTATATTTGTGTTTACGATCAGATTTTTCTTCCCCTGCCAAACGAGATCGATTTCCCGCTGTCTGGCAGCTTTTTTCTCATCATTATCCGAATAACAGGTAGAATGGAAGAGCACATAAGAAATGAGACTGCTGTAATGTCGTTCCCTGAATGCCATGGTGATGTAGCCTCCCATTGAATGACCAACCAGATGAAATTCAGGAATGTCAAGATGACGGGCGACGGCCAATACCGCATCGGCCAAATCATCCATATGATGAACCTCTCCGAAAATTCCGGATTTTCCATGTCCCGGAAGATCCAACGAAATCACATGATATTTCTCAGCAAGAATGCGGTCAAAACCATCCCATATCTCCAATGATTCGAGGTAGCCGTGAAGTAAAAAAACTGCCTCCCCTGATCCATCTCCCATCTGCCTGTAGTGAACATCTGAATTCCTGAACTTTACCACTCTATCCATACCTAACGCATTATTTTTTCTATTTCTTCTCTTTCGATGGGGATATCAGCCATCAGATCTTCATTTCCTTTCTCGGTGATAAGAATGTCATTCTCAATCCGGATCCCGGTTTTCTCCTCTGGTATGTAGATACCCGGTTCACAACTAAAGACCATTCCAGGGGCAAAAGTGACGGTTTTATCGAAGACATCGTGTACATCTAGGCCTATTGAATGCGATGTTCCGTGCATGTAATAACGGAACCATATCGGATTCGGCCCCTGATGGCTTTTAACATCCTTTGCAGAATATAAACCTACTTTAATATGCGCTTGTTGCATAAGCCTGCAGACTTTCTCATGGAAATCGGCCATGACAACTCCTGGCTTCATCATTTCCCTTGCATGGTAAAAGACGTCAAGGAGTGCATCGTACAGTTCAGCCTGACGTTTTGAAAATTTTCCGTTAACAGGAATTGTTCGGGAGAGATCAGCAGCGTAGTTATGATATTCCGAACCAATATCCATGAGAACCAGTTCACGATCGCGACATGGCGCAATGTTATCGGTATAATGAAGAAAGCATGCATTAACCCCTGAGGCCACGATGGGTTCATACGCATGGCCCATAGCCCCTTGTTTTATAAATTCATGGATTATCTCGGCTTCAACCTCGTATTCCATTACGCCGGGCTTTATAAATTGCATGGTGCGAATGAAGGCGTCTCTTGTGATGTCACAGGATTTCCTCAATTGGTCCACCTCCCAGCTTTCCTTCCGCATCCTGAGTTTTTGGATTAGCGGTGCCAAACGGTGATAGGAATGCAGCGGGAAGAAGTTCCTGATCTTTTTCGATAACCGGATATCCCTGGTTTCATATTCAAATGTAATTTTGGGATTCTCAGGTAAATTCAGATATACATCGTTGGAGCGGTGTACGATTTCAGACAGCAATTTCTCATAGTCATCCAGAAACTGGACAGATCCAATCCCTGAAATTCCGGAGGCTTCGTCTTTTGTAAGCTTATGTCCGTTCCAGGTTTCCATTTCAGGTGTTGAACGGAGGATAAAAAGTACCTCACGATGTTTTTCATCCGGATGGCCCGGATTCATTACCAGCACAGATTTTTCCTGATTGATTCCGGTGAGGTAGAAGAAATCCGAACTTTGCCTGTATTTAAAAAACTGGTCGCCGTTGCGGGGCATTTCATCATTCGCAAACAGTACTAGAGATGCCCCTGGCAGTAGTAATTCCTTTAATTTAGAACGGTTCCTGATAAATAACTCTTTAGGTATCTGAATACTTTCCATTCTGCCACTCTATTTTTTAGAAGATTTATAAACTATAAAACACAACGTGTAAATAACTCGGTTGTCCATATATTTACTATTTTTAGACCAAGTTATAATTTGCTCATTAAATAACCTATTTCAAAATAAATCTTATGGGAAACTTTTTTACCTCTTCGATCGGAAAAAAGGTTTTGATGGCAGCAATGGGACTTTTTTTAGTGACATTTCTGTTGGTACATCTGGGTATCAACGCCCTTTTAGTCCTGTTTGAAGATAAGGAACCTTTCAATGAGGCAGCCCATTTCATGGCCACGAACATTTTGATCAAAGTGTTTGAGATCGTATTGTTCGGCTCACTTTTGCTACATGCTATCTATGGCGTATTCCTTCAAATCCAGAATTGGATTGCCCGGCCGGTCAGATACAAGATCGATAACTATTCCCAGACTTCCTTCTTCTCAAAGTTTATGATTCACACTGCGGTAATAATATTCGTCTTCCTTATCATCCATTTGTCTGATTTTTATTTTAAGGCAAAGTTTTTTGGAGATGTCCCCACAGTGATTTATGGCGGAAAGCCCGTGCATGATCTGGCTTCACTCGTTCTTGCCAAGTTCACGCTACCCGGCTATGTCTTATTTAATATTGCCTGCTTTGTTTTCCTGGGTTTTCATTTGCTGCATGGCTTCCAGTCTTCATTCCAGACCCTGGGTCTGAATAATAAGGCTTATACACCGGCTGTAAAAACCATTGGAGTGATATACACCATTGTTGTGACCGGCGGTTTCATCGCCATCCCGATCATCATTTATTTTACCCGATAACTGAAAAATAAGGATTCCGGATATGGTAAAACTTAATTCAAATGTCCCCGAAGGTCCTTTAGCCGATAAGTGGACAAATTTTAAGGCTACACAGAAGCTTGTCACCCCGAACAATAAGAAAAAGCTGGATGTGATTGTTGTGGGTACCGGCCTTGCCGGCGCCTCTGCAGCCGCCACCCTTGGGGAACTGGGTTTCAATGTCAAAAGTTTCTGTTACCAGGACAGTCCGAGGCGTGCGCACAGTATTGCCGCCCAGGGAGGAATCAATGCTGCTAAAAACTATCAGAATGACGGCGACAGTGTTTACCGTCTTTTCTATGATACCATCAAGGGCGGGGATTACCGCTCCAGAGAAGCCAATGTGTACAGGCTGGCTGAGGTGAGCAATAACATCATCGATCAGTGTGTCGCACAAGGTGTCCCGTTTGCAAGGGATTACGGTGGATATCTGGTGAATCGTTCCTTTGGAGGTGCACAGGTATCACGCACATTTTATGCACGGGGCCAGACCGGTCAGCAATTGCTTCTTGGAGCATTTGGAGCTTTGATGCGGCAGGTTAAAAACGGAACGGTGAAAATTTTTCCTAGAACTGAGATGCATGATCTCGTTGTCATTGACGGAAAAGCACGTGGAATCATCACCCGTGATCTTATCACCGGTAAAATCGAACGACATTTTGCCCATGCTGTAGTTATCGCATCGGGCGGATACGGCAATACCTTCTACCTTTCCACGATGGCCATGGGCGCCAATGTTAGCGCAGCATGGCAGAGTTATAAAAGGGGTGCGTTTTTCGGCAATCCCTGCTATGTGCAGATCCACCCAACATGCATCCCTGTGCACGGCGATTACCAGTCGAAACTCACCCTGATGAGTGAAAGCCTCAGGAATGATGGCAGGATCTGGGTTCCAGCAAAAAAGGAAGACGCTGAAAAAGTCAGGAAAGGCGAACTAAACCCGAACAATATTGCCGAAAAAGATCGCGACTATTATCTTGAAAGAAGATATCCTGCTTTTGGCAACCTCGTACCCCGTGACGTGGCATCCAGGGCTGCCAAAGAAAGGTGTGATGCCGGCTTTGGTGTTGGCACCGGCCTCGCCGTATTCCTCGATTTCAAGGATGCCATTGGGGTCCAGGGAAAAGATGCCATCGAGGCAAAGTATGGCAACCTGTTCCAGATGTATGAGAAAATCGTGGATGATAACCCGTACGAAACTCCGATGATGATATATCCTGCCATTCACTATTCCATGGGTGGACTTTGGGTAGACTATGAACTCATGACGACCATTCCGGGACTATTTGCCATCGGCGAAGCCAATTTCTCAGATCACGGTGCCAATCGACTGGGGGCATCCGCATTGATGCAGGGTCTGGCCGACGGGTATTTCGTCATTCCGTATACCATTCAGAATTACCTGGCTGATGATATCTCGACAAAGGCCTTGCCTACTGACCTTCCGGAATTCGATGCGGCTGAAAAAAAGGTCAGGGACAAATTCGAACGCTTGCTGAGCGTGAACGGTAAGCACACCGTCGACAGCTTTCATAAACGCCTTGGTAAAATCATGTGGGACCATGTAGGTATGGCCAGAAATGCAGCTGGGCTAAAAGAAGGCATTGAACAAATCAGACAGCTGAGGGATGAATTCTGGAGAGATGTGAAGGTACCTGGAGAATTGCATGAAATGAATCCTGAGCTTGAAAAGGCGGGTCGTGTCGCTGATTTTCTCGAACTCGGGGAGCTGATAGCCATGGACGCCTTACAACGTGAGGAATCCTGCGGCGGGCATTTCAGGGAAGAATTCCAGACCCCGGAAGGCGAAGCCCTGAGGAACGATCAAAAATATGCCTATGTGGCTGCATGGGAGTATAAGGGCGACGGGAATAAGACCGAGTTACATAAGGAAGATCTGAAATTCGAAAATATCGAACTTAAGCAGAGAAACTACAAGTAGACCTTTATCATTGAAAACTGATTTATCATGGATCTTACATTAAAAATATGGCGGCAGAAGGATGCCCGTTCAAAGGGCAGGTTCATCCGCTACCCGATAAGTAATATCTCTCCCGACAGTTCTTTCCTGGAGATGCTTGACATACTGAATGAAGAACTTATCATCCGTGGAGAGGATCCTGTGGCTTTTGACCATGACTGCAGGGAAGGGATTTGCGGGTGCTGCAGCCTTTACATAAACGGCCGGCCTCATGGACCGGACGAGAAGGTGACGGTCTGCCAGCTTCACATGCGTAAATTCAGCGACGGCGATACCATTGTCATTGAACCCTGGAGGGCAAGACCGTTCCCGGTAATTAAAGATCTCATTGTCAACCGCAGAGCGTTTGATGCCATTATTATGGAAGGCGGTTATATTTCCGTTAACACAGGGAATGCACCAGATGCCAATAGTATCCCCATCGAAAAAAGTGCCGCTGATCTTTCATTTGATGCCGCCACCTGTATCGGTTGCGGGGCTTGTGTCGCTGCCTGTAAGAATGCCTCGGCCATGCTGTTTGTAGCTGCCAAGGTTTCCCAGTATGCGCTGCTTCCACAGGGACGGGTTGAATCAAAACAAAGAGTGGCCGCCATGGTAGCCAAAATGGATGAGCTTGGATTTGGAAACTGTACGAATACCGGTGCCTGTGAAGCAGAATGTCCGAAAGGTATCAGCCTTTCGAATATAGCCAGACTAAACAGGGAATACCTGAAGATGTCACTTTAAGTGATAAATAGAATAAAAAGGCCACAGACTTAAGCCTTCATCATATTCTCAATGTCTTCCACAGTCTTTGGAATAGGCCTGCCCAATACCCTGTGACTCTGTCCGGTAATCAGGACATCATCCTCAATACGGATCCCACCGAATTCACGGTATTTTTCAACCTCATCATAGTTTATATACTGTTCAAACTTCTTCTGAGACTTCCACATATCGATGAGTGCCGGGATAAAATAGATCCCCGGTTCAATAGTGATCACAAAACCTTCCCTAAGCTCCTTCCCCAGCCTCAGAAAAGCCGTTCCAAACTGTTCACTGCGTTTTACATCTGAATCATAGCCAACATTATCCTCTCCCAGACCCTCCAGATCATGCACGTCAAGTCCGAGCATATGTCCAAGTCCGTGTGGGAAAAATAAAGCATGTGCCCCAAGATTAACGGCTTCTTCAAGATCGCCTTTCATCAGACCTGCATCTTTCATCCCTTCAGCAATCACCCTTGAAGCGAGCATATGAACGTCAAAATTTTTTATTCCCGGTTTCAGAGCATCGATGGCATCCATATTTGCTTTTAATACTACTTCATACATATGTTTCTGACGGCTGTTGAATTTTCCTCCAACAGGCACAGTCCTCGTTATATCTGAAGCATAATGCAGAGCAGTCTCACACCCGGCATCGGTCACCACAAGCCTGCCTTCTTTCAGTAGATTTCCATGAAAGTGATTATGTAGTGTCTGACCATCCATGCTCAGAATCACGGGAAAGGCGACCGGTCCACCGTGCGCCAGGGCAATTCCTTCAATCATACCGGCAATTTCCCGCTCCCAGGTCCCGGGGAACGCCATTTTCATAACAGTGGTATGCATCTTAAATGCCGTGTCGATTGCCTTTTCAATTTGCCCGATTTCATGCTCATCCTTTATCTCCCGAAGAGCAATGACGGCCCTAATCAGTTCGATGGAAATAAATTCACTGACGTTATCATTGTCCACACCCAGCAGCCAGCTGAGAAAAACAGTGTGGTCACCACGGTAAGGGGGTAATATATGTATCTTCCTGCCCTTAGCAATCGCAGTAAGAATGTCTCTTCTGAGTACCGAAAATGCCCTGGTCTCACGAACGCCTGCTTGTGCTGCCAGCTCCTTCACCGTTGGCTGCATACCCATCCAAATAATATCGTCAATATTCGTATCATCACCATAAATAATGTCCTTGCCACTTTCCGGATCTAAAATCCCGGCAAATCCAGGATGATCTAGTCCGAAAAAATACAGAAAAGTACTGTCCTGTCTAAAGTGGTAGGTATTCGCACCATAATTCATGGCACTTTCACTATTTCCGGGCAGCAGGATTAACCCTGAACCTACTTTTTCGCGTAAAGCATTTCTGCGTTTGTGGTAAACTTCTTTGTCAAACATAACATCTTTATTATTCTCACGTAAAAAATAAAAAACGAACTAATTTATAATGAATCCTGCTCATCTCAAACTTTCTCTAAACTCTTATGCTGCCAAACATAAATGCGGATATGTAAAAAAATCAGCATCAGGGCTATTATAAGAAGCTATATATTGAAATTTATCATGCGAATGGACTTGGATTTTATTTAAAATTTTCTATATTCGCATATAACGATCAGGTTATTAACATTTTCCTAACATTTTTATCAACATGCCCTACCGCCGACTCCCCAACACTGACAATGCGAGATTTAAAGCTCTGAACACTGCTCTTAAGAAAGGAAGGGATCTCCCGCCTTTCAAACTGGCATTCAGCCAGGGAACCTATCAGAAGATCCAGTCATTGCTTCCCTCGTATGAAACCACTCTTTCTGAATCCAAAAATTCTTATGGATTGCAACTTGAAAAGAACAAGGTGTATCATAAACATCTGAAGAAGGCCAAAGTTTACTGCTCACATTTTATTCAGGTGGTGAACATGGCTATCACCAGGGGAGAGATGCCGGCATCCACACGTACCTTCTTTGGCATGGATGAAGACGTAAGGAAAACTCCTGCTTTGAATACTGATGAGGATGTTTTTGAATGGGGTCAGCGTCTGATTGACGGGGAACTGGAACGTCGCATGAAAGGACTTAACCCGATAACGAATCCTACGATCGCGGTTGTTAAAATTCATTTTGATAATTTTCTGGAGGCATACAATCACCAGAAAAACCTAAGAAAAAGAACCGGCCTTGCACAAGACAGCCTCTATTGTAAAAGGGAAGAAGCAGATCAGCTTATCCAGCAGCTCTGGAATGAGGTTGAAGATACGTTCAAAGACCTGCCTGAGGACCTTAAACGGCAAAAGGCTTCAGAATATGGTGTGGTATATGTATACAGGAAAAACGAGATCGGCACAATTGACCTTTTAAAGGCCGCACGCTTCAATATTGGATGAATACCTTCCTTTCCTTCATGATCCGCCGTACGACCAGCAGCAGCACTATAATGACGAACAGACTCAATAAGGCATAGAATGAATGGCTCTGTGGTGTTCCAAGATTATCCATGGAATTATCTGTCATCCCCATGTAGAAAAAGTAATAGAAGAGAACTGCCGTTGCATTATTAATAAAATGTGCAAATATGGTAATCCAGAGTGAACCCGTCCATTGGAACAGATAGCCGAAAATGATGCCGAGATAAAAACGGGGCAGGAAGGACAGGAACTGAAAATGAAAGAATCCAAATAACAGCGCTGTCAACAGTATACCCAGGTGGATATTTTTCGCCCATCTGACGAATATACGCTGAATGATCCCCCGGAACAATAATTCCTCACCAATGGCAGGGACAATGGCGATAACAAAGAGATTAATCCCCAGCTGAAAAATATTGTTCACACTAAGAAATTTCTCCATCATGACGTTTATTCCGTCTTCCTTTTTTACAATATAATCCTGCAGCCATTGCATACCGCCTTTAAATGATAAATTGCCATTGATCCAGGTCAGGTAGTTATTCAATGGCAACGACAGAAGAACCAACAGTCCTACAAGCAGGAAGATACCCGGATCCGGAGGGTTAACCAGACCGAGATAAGCCGATGGCTGGTCACTGATAAAGAAGGCGATAATGATGGATGAGATCGCAAACATACCCAGAGACATTACAGTTTGAAGGTATTTTAGGAAGGCAATCTCTGCGGGTGTTGTGGGATTCTGGATCACCGGCTGATCTCGCTGAATCCGATGTCGTAAATAAATATTCCGCTAACAACAGCAATAATCTGAAAGACCAGCCAACAGCACACAAATATCATAAGGGTGAACAGAAATTGCATCCCCGGAGTGTGATCTTTTAGATATCCTTTCATCATACCTTTTAACCTTAATATTGATTTTTTGTTTCAAAAATCATCAAGTCCTGGTGAAACAATTATAAACTGATAATTGCCTGAAGCTTTAACCGACAGTTTCGGTGCTAAGATCACATCTGATATAGAAGATGCCACTGAATTTTATATTTTTGCATGTTTGATAAAAGCACTGCTGTGAAGATACGGAATATTGAGTTCGGAGAAAAGCCTGTTTTTCTGGCACCTATGGAAGATGTTACCGATCCTTCCTTCAGATTCATATGTAAGGAATTTGGCGCTGACATGGTATATACTGAATTTATCTCATCAGACGGCCTGATCCGGGACGGTAAGAAGAGTGTTCAGAAACTTGACATCTTCGACAATGAAAGGCCTGTCGGTATTCAATTATACGGGCACATTATCGATTCAATGGTCGATGCTACCCTGATGGCAGCTGAAGCCGGACCCGATCTCATCGATATCAACTTCGGCTGCCCTGTGAGGAAAATTGCTCATCGTGGAGCCGGTGCCGGAATGCTGAACAATATCCCGCTGATGATGGAAATGACACGGGCCATTGTAAGTTCAACATCCTTACCGGTCACGGTAAAAACGAGGCTGGGCTGGGACGACGAAAATAAAAACATCCGTGAAACGGCCGTCCTTTTGCAGGATCAGGGCATTGAAGCCATAACCATCCATGGAAGGACAAGGGCCCAGCTGTACAGGGGGCATGCAGACTGGACGCTTATTGGTGAGGTAAAGAACGATCCCCGGATTTGCATCCCGGTAATCGGCAACGGTGATGTAACAAACCCTCAGATTGCTGCCGACATGTTTCAAAAATATGAGGTAGATGCCATCATGATCGGACGGGCTGCCGTTGGCAGACCATGGCTGTTCAGAGATATTCATCATTACCTGAAAACCAATGAGGTATTGCCTGAGCCGCTTCTTGAAGAAAAGGTGGAAATCGCAAAACGGCATTTTCGCAGATCCCTCGAATGGAAATCAGAACCCGTGGGAATATTCGAGATGAGACGGCATTTCTCAATGTATTTTAAGGGTCTGCCCCATTTCCGTGAACTCAGGCTAAAATTGCTAACTTCGTTAAATGTCAATGAGATTTTTGATATCCTGGAAATAATAAAAGAAAACTATAAAGGACACCGTACAGAACCTGACGGCGACACTACAGCCTGAATATTTAACCAAAACCATGGATCTGAAACTTATATCATGTATCACCTGCCTCATAACTATAATGAGTGCCACACAAGCCCAGAGCTATCCAAACCACTCCGCTCTGACCCTCGAAAATATAATGAAAGGTGAGGAATGGACAGGTACCCCGCCATCGAATGTCAGCTGGTCGGTGGACGGCAATTCGGTTTTGTTTACCTGGAATCCCGATAAGGATCTTCTTCCTTCAACATATCAGTGGTCACCCATTACCAGGAATATAGAGAAACTTACAGAAAAAGAGCAAGAACTGACAGTTCCTCAAAAGCAAAGGGATTTTAATGCCGCGCATGATAAGGTGATTTTTGTAAAAAATGGCAACCTATACTTAGAGTCTGTCCCGGACGGCCAGAACATCCTGACCCTCGACTTTGCCTCAGATATTTCTTCACCGCATTTCTTATTGAATGAAGATCATTTCAGCTTCATCATGAATGAAAATTTGTACCTCTTTTCATCAGCAAGCCAGTCGTTAAAAGTATTGACGGATTTCAGGAAAGGAGAAAATCCGGATCATGAACCTTACACCGGTGACCAGGACCAATGGCTTCACAATGAGGAGATGTCGATTTTTGAAATACTGCGGATCAGAGACCAGAGAGACTCATTAATCGAAATGCACAGAACTTCAGTTTCGCCGCAAAAGCCAAAAACTATCTATACCGGAGATTCGAAAATTTTTGACATTTCGCTGAGCGCAGATGAAAATTATATAGTATACCTGGCTTTCACACGGTCGAAAAACGGGAAGCAGGTGGAAATGCCAGACTACGTGACTGAATCGGGATTCACGGAAATGAAGAAAATCCGTAAAAAAGTAGGTTATCCCTATGGGAGCATGAAATTGGGAATTTACGATCGCCGCCGGGACACGGCATATAATGCGGATATCAGCATGCTACCCGGAATTCATGATTTTCCGGTTTTCGGAGATGTTCAGACATGGGAAACAAGGGAAAAAGATTTCCGTAAGGTGTATCTGAGCCCTCCTGTATGGTCCGAAGATGCCAGGAAAGCTTTGATAAATGTGAAGTCGGCAGATAACAAAGACCGTTGGATCACACTGCTGGATCTCAAGACAGGGGCTTTGCAATCCCTCGACAGGCAACATGACGAAGCGTGGCTGGAGGGCCCGGACATCGGAGAACTTACAGATCCTGGAACGCTTGCCTGGTACCCCGACAATCAGACAATATACTTTCAGTCGGAAGAATCAGGGTATTCTCATCTTTACCAGCTGAACACCAATACCGGAAAGAAAAAGCAGCTCACAAAGGGTAACTTTGAGATCTTTCATCCCTTTCTCTCCCTCGACAAAAAGTCCTTTTGGTTTACTTCCAGTGAAGAAGATCCCGGTGTAAGGGATTTTTACACGATGTCTGCTCAGGGAGGCCGGCGTACAAGGCTTACAACAATGACAGGGAATAATGAGGTCTTCCTTTCGCCTGATGAACAGTCCATGATCATCCTATACTCGTTTGCGAACAAGCCATGGGAACTATATTTTGTAAAAACCGGATCTGATGATACTCCTCAGAAAATTACGGATTCCTGTTCCCCCGAATTCAAGAGTTATACCTGGAGGGTGCCTGAATTCATTCATTTCACCGCATCGGATGGGGTGAGCGTACCGGCCAGGCTATATGTTCCGGACGATAGCATCAAGAACAATGCAGCAGTGATATTTGTCCATGGCGCCGGTTATCTGCAAAATGCGCATAAATGGTGGAGCGAATACTATCATGAATATATGTTTCATAACTTTCTGACTGATAACGGATTTACTGTTCTGGATATTGATTACAGGGGAAGCGCAGGGTACGGACGTGACTGGCGGACTGCGGTATACCGGCACATGGGTGGGCGAGACCTGGATGATAACCTCGACGGAGCAAAGTTTCTGTCAGAAGCCTATGGAATCGATTCGGGCAGGATCGGCATCTATGGCGGCTCCTACGGTGGATTTATGACCCTGATGGCCCTGTTCACCAGTCCGGGTACATTCAGGGCCGGTGCAGCATTACGATCGGTAACCGACTGGGCTCACTATAACCACGGTTACACATCGAATATTCTCAATACACCATTCACCGACTCTTTAGCGTACAGGCAGAGCTCTCCGATATATTTTGCAGAAGGGCTAAATGATCATCTCCTGATGTGTCACGGGATGATTGATGACAATGTCCATTTCCAGGATATTGTCAGACTGACACAACGTCTCATTGAATTAAAGAAAGATCATTGGGAACTTGCGGTTTATCCGCTCGAATCCCATAAGTTTAAGGAATGGTCCAGCTGGCTTGATGAATATAAGAGGATCTACTTGCTCTTTGAGGATACGCTCACCGAAAAAACGGATTCACCCAGATAGACAGGGAATCAGAATTCCTGTCCGGCTCTCAGTTGCGTCCCGGGATGATCGAGAAGGTAATGAAGACCTGTGCTTTCCTTCCTGGCCTGTGCCATTTTAATGACAAGGTATCCAACATTAATAATATTTCTAAGTTCACAGATTTCCTTTGAAAGTTTAGAGCCGCGGTAAAGATCTTCCGTTTCCCTGAAGATGATCTCAAGTCTGTCTGCCGCACGCGTCAAGCGCAGCTCAGATCTCACGATACCCACGTAATTCGTCATGATCTGTTGAACTTCCTTAAGGTTTTGGGTGATAAGGATCATTTCCTCAGTGTGTGTTGTACCCTCATCGTTCCATTCGGGAATCGAGGAGGGAATGACAAACTTTTCGAGATTTGAAAGAGAGTGATGTGCAGCTTTATCAGCGTAAACAATGGCTTCAAGGAGGGAATTGGATGCAAGCCTGTTGGCGCCATGAAGCCCTGTACCCGATGTTTCTCCCACAGCGTATAGACGGTTTATCCAACTAAGGCCATTCATATCCACAACCACACCCCCACAAAGGTAATGCGCCGCCGGCACAACAGGGATCATATCTTTGGTAATATCGATACCAATGCTTTTGCATTTTTCGAGGATATTGGGAAAATGACTTTTCAGGCCGTCCGGGTCAAGATGGGTGCAGTCCAAAAACACAAAATCATGACCGGTTACCTTCATCTCGTTATCGATCGCCCTGGCAACAATGTCACGGGGTGCCAAACTTCCTCGTTCATCGTATTTCTGCATAAACTCGTTCCCCTCCTGGTTTTTCAAAACGCCACCAAAACCACGCATAGCTTCGGTAATGAGGAATGACGGTTTTTCACCGGGATTATACAACGAGGTGGGGTGAAACTGCAGGAACTCCATGTTGTCGATGATACCTTTTGCCCTGTATACCATGGCAATTCCATCACCAGTGGCCACAGCAGGGTTTGTGGTGGTATGGTATAGATTCCCTGCACCACCGGTGGCGAGAAGAGTGACCCTGGATAATATCTTCTTTATTTCATGGCTTGATAGGTCGAGAACATAAGCGCCATAGCATTCGATATCGCGGTAGTACCTTTTTACGAGCCTGCCAAGATGATGCTGGGTGATAAGGTCGATGGCAAAATGTTCTTCAAGGATCTCTATATTTTTATGGGCACGCACACGCTCCGAAAGTGCCCGCTGAATCTCTTCCCCGGTTTGATCCTTATAATGCAGGATCCGGTGCTCGGAATGGCCTCCTTCCCTTGCCAGATCATATTTACCGCTTGATTCCCTGTCAAAATGGGTACCCCAGCTGATGAGCTGCCTGATCTGTTCAGGGGCTTCACTAACCACCATGCGTACCACTTCTTCCTTACAAAGCCCTGCACCCGCAATAAGAGTGTCCTTAACATGCTTCTCATAATTATCCGGTTCGTAGGTCACCGCAGCAATTCCGCCCTGAGCATACCGGGTGTTGGTTTCTTCCAGCCTGGCTTTGGTTATCAGGCATACCTTCCCATGATCGGCGACTTTAAGTGCATAACTTAAGCCGGCAAGCCCGGATCCGATAACCAGGAAATCGACTTTCTTTTCCATTTATTCGCTTTGCGTCTTCACAATAATATTGTCAAAGATAATAATTCGGTGATATATCAGGTGCAGGATAACGGTTTCCTTTACTGAACCATGCAACAGTATAGACGACATCATATTCCTGCGGAGGATTTAGTTCCCGGCTGTGTATGAAAACCAAAGTTTTTACGTTATTTTTGTCCCTTCATTTTGAAATCATTAAGTTACAATAATATGGCTCAGGAAGATCTCTTTAAAAAACTCGTGGCACATTGCAAAGAATACGGATTTGTATTTCCATCAAGTGAAATTTATGACGGCCTTGCTGCGGTGTATGATTATGGTCAGTATGGAGTGGAGCTGAAAAATAATATTAAAAAATACTGGTGGGATTCCATGGTCCTGTTAAATGAAAACGTGGTCGGGCTTGATTCTGCCATCTTCATGCATCCTAAAGTCTGGAAGGCGTCCGGACATGTCGATGCATTTAACGACCCGCTTATTGACAATAAGGATTCCAAAAAGCGGTACCGGGCCGACGTCCTGATTGAAGACTACCTTGCCAAAATTGAAGAAAAAATAAACAAAGAAGTAGGCAAGGCTGAACTGCGTTTCGGCGACAAGTTTGATGAAAAGGTCTTCAGAGAAACAAATCAGAGGGTGTTGCAGAATCAGGAAAAATACGATGCAGTACATTCACGTTTTGTCACGGCACTGAATGAGACTGATCTGGTTGAACTCAAGCAGATCATCATCGATTGTGAAATTGTCGACCCCATTTCAGGAACAAAAAACTGGACCGATGTCAGACAGTTTAATCTCATGTTTTCTACCGAAATGGGATCTACAGCTGATGGTTCACTGAAAATTTACCTCCGGCCCGAGACTGCTCAGGGAATTTTTGTAAATTTCCTGAATGTTCAGAAAACCGGAAGGATGAAAATACCTTTCGGCATTGCACAGATCGGTAAGGCATTTAGAAATGAGATCGTTGCAAGGCAGTTTATTTTCAGAATGAGAGAGTTTGAACAGATGGAAATGCAGTTCTTTGTCAGACCCGGCGAGGAAATGAAGTGGTTTGAACACTGGAAAAATCTCCGGATGAATTGGCACAAGGCACTTGGTTTCGGCGACGAAAATTACAGGTTTCACGACCATGATAAGCTGGCTCATTATGCCAATGCAGCCACAGATATTGAATTTAATTTCCCATTTGGGTTTAAGGAGGTTGAAGGTATACATTCGCGAACCGATTTTGACCTTGGTCAGCACCAGGAATATTCAGGTAAGCGGCTCCAGTATTTTGACCCCGAGCTGAACGAATCTTATATACCATATGTAATTGAAACCTCGATCGGCGTTGACAGGATGTTCCTTCAGATCGTATCTGCCGCTTATACCGAGGAAGAGCTAACAAGGGAAGACGGATCGAAGGACATCAGGGCAATGATGAAACTCCCTCCGGTACTTGCACCGGTTAAGCTTGCCATCATGCCATTGGTTAAAAAGGATGACCTGCCGGAAACAGCAAGGCAGATCATGAACCGGATGAAATTCGATTTCAACTGCCAGTATGATGAAAAAGATTCCATCGGAAAACGATACCGCCGCCAGGATGCCATTGGCACACCGTATTGTATTACGGTTGATCACCAGACCAAAGAAGACAATACAGTGACCATACGGTACCGGGATACCATGGAACAAGAAAGAATTAAGATTGAGGAAGTTCATAACATTATCTCAGAGAAAGTCAGCTTCAGAAAACTTTTTGAGAACCTGCAGTAAGTCTACAACCTTTTAATAACGCCACCATGAAAAAAGTTCTCCTCTCAGTACTTCCCGATTTTCTGGCCATTCTGGTATTTGTAGTTTTATCGTATGCTTACTTCAGTCCTGTAATCGAGGGGAAAGTTATGTCTCAGGGGGACATGAGACAGGTGAACGGCATGACTCATGAACTGGATGTATACCATGAACAAACCGGGAAAGATGCACTCTGGACAAATTCGATCTTTGGAGGTATGCCGGCGTATCAGATCAGAGGGGCGGAAACATTCAACATCTATCATAAATTGCAGCCGGTTGTACGGCTATTCCTTCCATATTTTACCGTTGGGATCCTCTTTATGTACCTCCTGGGATTCTACTTTCTGCTTCGGGTGCTGAGGCTAAAACCCATGATAGCTTTTCTGGGTGCGGTGGCCTTTTCCTTTACATCTTATAACCTGGTTATTATCCTGGCAGGACATATTACGAAGGCCTATGCCATATCATATATGGGCCCTGTTATTGCCGGCATGATTTTAACATACAGGGGAAATTACATTGCAGGTGGTCTCATTACCATGTTTGCAGCGGGCATGGAGATTGCAACAAATCATCTTCAGATCACCTATTACCTCTTCCTGATAATGATGATATATATAGTATTAAGGCTATTTAATGCTATCAAAATTAAGAACTACAAATCATTCCTTGTCGCATCGGCAATTATGGTTGCTGCCTTTTTATTTGCCGTATTACCAAACGCCACATCACTATGGACTACTTACGAGTATACCAGGTACAGTACCCGTGGTCCTTCGGAATTAACAGAGGAGGGAAATGACCATACAACAGGCCTCGACAAAAGTTACATCCTGAATGATTACAGTTACGGCGTTGAGGAGACAATGACATTGCTGATACCAGATTTTATGGGAGGGCCGTCAGCAGGTAGCTTACCGGGCAATTCCAAAGTCGCAGCCCTCCTCCGGCAGAGTGGTTACCCCGAGGCACAGATTAAGAGTCTCTCAAACAGAATGCCCACGTATCATGGCAATCAGAGGTTTACTGCGGGACCGGTGTATATCGGGGCCATCACAATATTCCTCTTTGTATTTGCCATGTTTTTCCTTGAGGGACCCGTCAAATGGTGGCTTCTATCAGCAACCATCCTCTCGGTCATGCTAGCCTGGGGGAAAAATTTTATGTCCCTATCCAATATCTTCATTGATTATTTCCCGGGATACAATAAATTCCGTACCGTATCCATGATCCTCGTAATTGCCAGCTTTACGGTGCCGCTGGGCGCCCTATTGGGACTGAAGGAAGTTTTCAGTAAAAACTTTTCAGATAAGAAAATTATCAGGGCATTAAAATACAGCTATCTGGCTGTCGGGGGAATTACCCTATTTTTTGCTTTGCTGGGATATAACATGATCAATTTTTCGTCCACTTCTGACCAGCAACTTCCCGATCAAATTGCTAAAGCACTCCTGGAAGACCGTGCTACCTTACTCAGACTGGATGCTTTCAGGTCATTTGTATTCATCTCTCTCGCCGCAGGAATCCTGTTCCTATGTTTTAAAAAGGTGATCAAAACAGAAATTTTGCTCCCCGGCCTCATCCTCCTGACTCTGGTGGATTTATGGGCGGTCGATAAAAGATACCTCAATAACGACATGTTTATGAATAAAAGGGCAAAGCAGACGGAATTCGCTCCTACCCCGGCTGATACACAAATTTTAAAGGATACTTCCCATTACCGTGTGTTGAATCTGACCGTCGATCCCTTCAATGATGCTACTACCTCTTACTATCATAATTCCATCGGTGGATATCACGGTGCGAAAATGAAAAGATTCCAGCAGCTGATTGAACGATATATTGCCCAACAGAATATGGATGTTCTGGATATGATGAATACAAAGTATTTCATCACAGCCAGCCAGGACAAGAAGAGCAGGCAGGTAGTCCGGAATCCGGGAGCCCTTGGCAACGCTTGGTTTGTCGACAGCCTCAGGTGGGTCGCAACACCTGATGATGAGATTAGGGTACTGGGCGACATCGATCCTTCAACCTCAGCAGTGATCAACAATAGCTTCCGGAATTCACTGGGGGAGATTCAGTTTCCCGCACCTGATTCTACCGACCGGATTGCGCTCACATCTTACGCACCCGACGAACTTACATACAGTTCGCAAACATCTGGACAAAGATTTGCTGTTTTTTCGGAAGTCTATTATCCAAAAGGCTGGAAGGCTACTATTGACGGGAAGGATGCCCCCATTGCACAGGTTGATTTCGTGCTCCGAGGCCTCGCTATCCCCGAAGGTGAACATACCATTCATTTTACATTTCACCCCACTTCCTATTATACCGGGAAAAGCATCGCACTTGCATCTTCTGTTTTATCTGTACTCCTGCTCTTCGGTGCGCTGGGTTTTAAATGGAAGGAGAACAGGAGTGGCAAGAAGCCGGAGGATAAAGTTTAAAACCGCCTGTTCCGGATTACATAGATAAAGAAACGTACTGATATCAGGAAATGCATGACAAATACCCTGAAAGGTCCGAAGTATTTCACCATTATCCCAAACCTCTCCGAAAGTGCACGACGGATATTGTTCTTATTAAGTCCTCCGTCAAGAAATCCCGTGAGTATAAAATGTGTGTTTGTTATTTTACTTGCATTTTTGAGGCACTGCAGCATCCATAAATAATCGGCGGCTATCTTGTAATTCAGATCATACAGAGGCGCCATCTCTCTACGAACAATAAAAGACTGGTGACAGACTACCATACCGTTTATCAGGCTCTTCCACGAAAGGATTTCAGGTGCCTTAAGCCGTCTCATGCCGATTTCCCGGCCTTCTTTGTCTATGATCATGGTTTCACCATAGTAAATATCCCCTGGCTCGAATCCGGCGCTGAATATTTTTGAGAGCACGTTATTTTCATAAATCACATCACCGGCATTTATAAACCATACATAATCACCATGAGCCATTCCTAATCCTTTGTTCATGGCATCATACAGACCTTCATCAGGTTCACTTATCCATTGCTGGATGATATCCTGATTCGCTTCGATGACCGATATTGTATTATCGGAAGAATTACCATCTACGACAATATATTCTATTTCCGGATAATCCTGATTCCGGATGCTGCTTATCGTCCTTTCAAGCAGATCGCCGGCATTGAAAACGACGGTAACAACACTTATTAGCGGCTTCTTATTCATTTTTCAGTAACGATAAATACAATGAATTGTACCGTGCCGCACAGGCTTCATTGGAATAACTTAGAAGCGCTTTTTCCCGGCAATTATGTATGATACTATCCCTGTCAGACATTGAAAACAGCCATTCAATGCCCTCTGCCAGCTTGGAAACATTGCCAATCCCGGCAAGGTACCCTGTTTTCCTGTGCTCGATCATCTCCGGAATCCCTCCGACAGCAAATGCCACAACCGGAACACCGCAGGCAAGCGATTCGATAACCGTATTCGGTAAATTATCTTCCAGTGAGGGCAGGATAAAAATGTCCGAAGCCTGGTAAAGGGTGGCGATGGCTTTCTCATTCGAAAGGAAGTGGTTTGCGTAAACCGGGATGCCCGGGTTCACGGTTTCATCTGATTTACCAAAAGTAACCAACACGGCATTATCCCTGAATTCGGCTGATCTGTCGGAAAGTAGATGCAGAGCCTCAATGAGAAAGTGGTAGCCTTTTCTTTTGTCTTTCATATTTGCCGCACCCGCAAGGATTACAAACTTACTTTCAGGCAGGTTCAACGAACTTCTGGTTTTTAACTTATCGCCCGGACAAAACAAGGAGGTATCTACCGGAATGGGGATAGATTCAACCCTGAATGATTTTAATATACTGCTTTGTCTTGCCACAGAGGCCATCCATTCACTGGAACCAACGATAGTGATGTTGGCATTCTTGTATATACGTTCTTTTATCTTCAGCAACCTGTATGATAAATCGTGCGGACCGGGATTCCTAAGGAAAGGACAGTTGCCGCATTCATTAAGATATCCGGTACATTCGCCCGAATAGTGACATCCCCCCGTAAATGCCCACATATCATGAAATGTCCATACCAATGGTTTACCGGTTTTAATAAGTTTTTTGATTCCGTGAAGCGAAAGAAAGCCCTGGTTTATCCAGTGCAGATGTATGATATCCGAATCTTTGACAAGCCTCAGTCCGTGTACATTTTTACCTGTATTTGCAAGGGAAAAAAAGAAGCGGATCTCTTTGGATCTTTCGAAAGGAAGAAAACATATACGTTCAAAGGCAAATCGCAAAAAATTTATAGTTTTTCGTATTATTCCCTTATCAAGGCTGGTAATATCCCCTTCATCTGAATACTTATCACGTACGAGCATCCTGGCCTCGGTACCCGAAGCCTTAAGAGCCTTAAAAAGCCTGAACGCTGCAATGGCAGCACCACCCTTTTTATCCGTTGTACTTAACAGGGTAACTTTCATTACTTTTCACTTTCTCTTAGTAACGACAATTCCTCACCAATGGCTGAGACATGAAATAACCGGAATCCGGAGTTTCGAAGCTGCTGCAAAGCTTTTTTCGTTTTTTCAATCCCTATCTCTGCAAAGCGGTGATGAAATTCAATCAGCAATTGATTTATTTCTATCCCGGATTCAATAATATCGTTTACAACATCATATTCCGCACCCTCAATATCCATTTTCAATAAATCGATATGATCGTGGCCATATCGCTTCATAATAGTTTTCAGACGTTCAACCCTGACATTTACAAAATTCTGTCCGTCATGCCTCGGAGCGATCGTTGCAGAAACATAATCCGGGTTATCAGGGAGATAGAAGCTGGCGGAACCATCGTATGCGGCCAAGCCTGTTTCCTCAAAAACTAAAGTTCGGGGCAAGTGTAAGCTTCTAACATAGGCGGCTGACATGGGTGTCGGGTCAAACAGGAATACCTTGAAATTAAACTCGTCATGGAGTGCCTGTTCGAATGCAATATCCAATCCGGCGCCAAACGCATACACAATGGCACCCTCCGGGAGAAGACCAGGAATAAAAGTCCATTGTGTTCCACGGTTCCCCCTTGTTATGACCCCAGTATGCCTGAGATCATAGCGATAATACGCCTCATTCCCATTTAAATAATTCTTTAGCCTGTACAGCCTGTCTGACCAGTTCTCTTTCATAATTTCCTATACATCATGATTGTCCAAATGTCAGTTTTCTATATATTAATATCAGTTATCCATTGGATTATTACCGCTATTTTATTTCCCCGCAATCTGACCAAATGCATCCAGAAAACGCTGTGCAACCACTTCCAGATTTACCTTTGTTTTTATTATTCTTAGTGATTCCATCCCCATCTCATTACTTCGCCCGGGCTCTTTAAACATAAGACTGATTTTTTCAACCAGGTCAATGGCATCTCCCTCCCTGAAAAAATATCCGTTAACACCATTCTCAACAAGTGTTTTCTCCGTCCCATCACATCGTGAACAAATAACAGGCTTCCCGAAGCACATGGCTTCATTGATCGAAAGCCCACCCATTCCGGCCAGGACGTATACTGATGCTGACATCAGGTGTTTCCCTAACTTTTCCGGCTCGTAAACATCACCAGCAAAGATAACATTCTCTGTAATGTTGAGTTTTTCGCTAAGGCGTTCCAGATTTTCCTTCTCAGGTCCCCGCCCGATTATCAGCAGCTCCGTTTGAGGGTAATCATTCACAAGGGTTGCCACAGCCTGGAGCAGTAAGTCCACTCTCTTCCAGGCGACAAGCCTGCCAACATGAATTATTTTGTAAGGAGAATATCCTGTAAATCCCGGATCGGAATTGAGTTCTTCTCGTATCTTCATAAGTCGTTCCGTATCCGGGGAATTATAGGTAACAAATATCCGGTCGCTGCTGACACCGTAACTTTCAGGAATGTACTGGTTCTCTTCCGTATAATGCAAAACGGCATCAACTATCCTGTAATACCTTTTCCGCAGGAATGCATTCAGAACTGCCCAGATGAAGAACTTAATGCCACCTGGCTTAATGCTTTCCAGGTTCTCGTCATAAACGGGCTGGTGCCGATAGTATGAAATGAAATCGTCATAGGCTGGCGTCTGAAAAGGGATTTCCCTTAATACGATCTTCGAACCGCACCGTCTTAGTGTTCTTTTCAGTTTCGGGTTGAAAATCAGGCTCAGGACATATGGCCACAATGTGATGAATATATCGGGTTTTTCGTCTTTAATAATCGAGGGTAGATTCCTGAGTGAGGGTTTACCATAATAAGTCAGGTATTCCTCACTCCTGATAATCCGGAAACGATTCCCCTGATCAGTAAGCTCCACACCATGTCCAAGAGTTTTGCTTTTTTTGTCAGGGATAACCACGATGATATCCAGGTTATCGAAATCCTGCAATTTATTCAGTAGCGCGACAAGATAGTGAGGCAAGCCTCCGAAAGTAAAAATCACCTTCATACCTGGAATACACGTTGAAAAATCAGACTACGCAATGATAATTCTGACTTCATTTACACAAAGATAACAAAAATAGGTGCAGGAAAAGTATGATTGAAAGTGATTGATCCTGAATGTGTTTTACTTTTCAGATCACTCAGCCTTGTTCCTTTTCACAATAGACGATATAATATCGGGGAACAAATAACCTGAGAAAAGGCCGGAAACCAACGGCTCTTATCGGTGCAGTCCAGCTCATGGCGTCAACAATTCTCCAACCTGTTTTCTCCAGGAGGAAATTGAATTGTTTTATTTCAAATTCATGATAGTGAAGATCTCTCTCATCCTTCTCATTCCAGTAAGCCGGAGCAAAGAACTGATGAAGTGGAACAGAAGCCACCAGACGGCTTGCTTTAATTTCCCGAAGAATATTGTAAGGGGCCAGGAGATGTTCAAACACTTCGAATGATGTAACAACGTCAGCCTTTGTTTGCTGAACTGAACTGAAATCCTGGTCGAGATCCTCACCTGTTGTGTTTTGCACCCGATAACCGTTTTGCGACAGATACTCAGCCAGCACGTTCGGAATACCCAAATCAAGGATCTCCTCTCCTTTTGGGATGTGCTTTTGTAGAAAACCCAATGTTTTGTCAAATCTTCTCCTTTGAAAATAATTTAACTCCATACTTTGTCCCTTCATTTATTTCATTCCAAAGTTCTCAAAATAACAGTCCGATCACAATACCCTGCTTGCAATACTTTCTGGTTTATGGCCTTCTGAAAAACCGGCTTTTGATGAGTTGTATATACCCCTCATTTATTTCTTCCGAAATCTTGAATATAAGCACTAATGCAATAAAGAAAATTCCGGTTATCGAACTTCTTACGAGAATATCTATAACAAAATTATCAAATACCGGGATGAAATGCCCCACCAGAAATGTGATTACCCCGATGATCAGCAACCCTAACATTCTTCCGTCAAAAGGCTGCATATTGAATCTGGATTTTAAAAAAACAAAACGAATCAGGTTGGTAATAGATGTTGAAATCAGTGTAGCCACGGCTGCGCCCGTTATGCCAAGAACCGGAATAAGAATAATATTAAATCCGACAAGCAGCACAAGAGAAATAAACATAAAAAGCGTATTTAGCTTGTAATACACAGAAGTCTGAAGAATAACATTATTTATACCGGTCGACATCTCAACGACGTTCGTGAGCCCGACAAATAAAATTACCCACTTTCCGGCTTCATATTCTTCGGGCAGAATGTGAAAAATATTATCAATATTGATCCACAAACCAATGAAAAGTAAAACACTGATAACGGCCTGGTTCAGTGAGCTCTTTTTATAAATGAGTGAGATATTCTCCAGATTGTTTTCCTTCCAGGAATCGGCAAGGACCGTTGTAGCAATCTTAATGAGTGGTCGGGACGGAATAAGTATTAAGATCCCAAAGTAAAATGTTGTGGCATAGATGCCTGTACTGGCGAGACCCATAAACTTATTGACAAGTATGCTGTCGATCTGTAAAATAGCAACACCTCCAAAACCGAGCAAGATACCGTAAAAGCTGAGGCTGATAATTTCCCTGACCAAAGCTTTTGAAAAAACAGAATCTGGACGTGACAAAAGGAAATAACCCCTTCTGACGGTAATGATTAGAATGATTAAGGTCGGGAGACTAAGGGAAACAACATACATTACAACGAAGCCGCGTAAACCAACGAGATCCATGAAATATACAACGAGTGAAGTAAGAATCAGCAGCCTTTGTATCAATTCCCTGAGTATGGTACCTATTACAGCGTCATAGATAACTTTCAGATATGTGTCAAACAGATTTAAAAAAATGGTGAAAAAAATGAGGGGGATGAGGTAGTTGAAGTACTCTACAAAAAGTTTAGAGTTTTCAATATTATTCCTTATGATCATTGGACGGAATACTTCGAGAATGATCCAGGCAATAATGAAACCGATTACGGAAACCGAGAGAGCGATGGTAAGAAAACCATGATGCCCGCTTTCTTTATCCCTGAAATAAGGAAACAGTCTGTTGACTGCATTAATGAAGCCCAATGAACCAAATTGCGCAAAGATAACGGAAAAAGAAACCAGCAATTTCAGAAGGCCAATTTCATCCGTGGAGAGTATCCTGGGAAAAAGAATTGCTGACGTAACAAAGCCGATAAAGACACCGATGTAAGAATAAATTGTACCCTTTATCGACTGACTCTTTATTATGCCCATGAGAGGAAGGTTAGTACCTGTTTAGCCAACGGAATCTCCGTTCATTAGAACCGAATTTCATTGACAAAAGTACTTCATGTGATCCAAAACTGTATCTACGGATGGAAGAAAGTGCGAAATCAATGGCATAACCGATATAAAACTTATCCGCTTTAACACCAAACATGGTCGAAAATGAACCGCTTGTACGATATGAGACTCCTGCCCAGTAGTCAGTTTTATAGTACACCTTAAGGGCCAGATCTGCCTGGGGTATGTATTGTCTGGAAGTCTTAACCAGGAACGAAGGTTCAAAATCAAAACCAGATCGTTCATTGATAAAGCGATACCCTGCGATAAGATAGTAGTGGCGGTACATTTTGAAATTTCCCAGGTCACCGCTGCCCAGTTTTACTACAGACTGAAAAAGCTGGTTAGCCGAAAATCCTGTAAACCAGTTCCTGCTGGTCCAGTATACACCGAAATTAGCATCGGGGATATAGGAAACCCTGTTATAACCAGAACCTATAAGGGGATCAGCCGGATTAAAGAATGTGAGACTATCACCAATTTTAAACTGGAAAAACTGACCGGCAAGCCCAAATGAAAGTTGGCTCTGATGTAAATTAATATGATAAGCGTATGCTAAATTAATCCCGGTGCGTGATATCGAGCCATTGACATCATTAAATACGTATCCCCCAAGTCCCACACGTCCCTTGGTCTTGTTTCTCAACCGGTTCAACCCCGAATTTCGCTTGATGATCTGATGCTGTTGCTGATAAAACCGGGTTTGACCACTGAAGGAATAGGTCAGGGGTGCCCCTTTAAAACCCACCCAGTCTTTCCTTGCTGTGAGATTGAGTGACGTATAACCGTCGTACCCGGCCATCGCTGGATTCAGGAGAAAACCGTTATTCATGTACTGGGTATACAAGGGTAACTGCTGGGCGTCCAATCCATGCAACACGCCCAGTAAAAACAATACTACAATAATATGTCTGATTCCAGAATTCAATATAAATACATTTTACGCCTTCCGGTAGCTATTCCACCGGTTTCATACGGCATTACTTAATGATAGTTACATGCCCGGTAAAGGGTTTTCTTCCTCCTCCAGGATCAATAACATAGTGATACGAATCAATTGGCAAGTCTCTTCCCCTATATGTCCCGTCCCAGGGATTATCATACCCTTTATCAGATCTGAAAATCAATTCTCCCCAACGGTTATAGATCTCCACCACTGCTTCAGGATACAGCTGGATATTATCAATTTCCCAAACATCGTTATATCCGTCTCCGTTAGGGGTAAATGCGGTGGGTATCATAAGGCACGATTCATTTAGGCTCGTCAGCACCATGGTATCCGTTAGTACGCATTGATTATTATCACGAATATATACAATATATGAACCGACCCCCAAATCTTCGAGGTAACTTCCATGGCTTTCATCCGACCAGGCGAAGGTATACGGTGGTGTACCGCCCATGGCATCAATTCTTATCCCGCCGTTGGGTTTGTCGGGACAGTCGGGATATCTAACTTGCGTGGTAATATATAGTGAATCGGGCTCATATACCCTGGCTGTTGTATCCAGGATGCAATCGTTCAGATCCTGAATTTTAATATGATAAAACCCTGCAGCGATGCTATCAGCTGTCTGCCCGCTTCCACCTGTCTCCAGCCAGCTGATGCTATAGTCGGGAGTTCCACCTATCGGCAACAACGTTATCTCACCATCATTATATCCATAACAAGTTGGATCATTGACATATATCTCTGATGTTACTTTCTGTGGCTGAGTGACCTCAATACTGTCATAAATGGTACATTCATTATCGTCAGTAACCGCTAAAACATAATCGCCCGCGGGCACATCAAGCAAATTGGCACTGGTCTCTCCATCCGGCAACCAGGAATATCTGAATCCACCAACCCCTCCGGTTACCTCGGTCAGAATATCTGCATCCGACCTTCCAAAGCAGGAAATCATTCTTCCATTATACGTAAGAGGTGCGTCAATACTTAGGATAATTTCAGGCGGCTCTGTCACCATAGTTGTATCAAAAGTCTGACAATTGTTCAGATCTGTAATAGTCACATTGTACTCACCCATATACAATGAATCGATGTCCTCGGTTGTTTCACCATTATTCCAGAGGAAATCGTAAGGGGGGACGCCGCCTGAGATCGTCAGATCCGCAGCCCCTGTATTCATACTGAAACAATTGATGGTTGCCGGTATGATTGAAGATTCAACAAGCGTGGGCTGATTCAATTGGAAGGGATGAGACAGCAGACAATTGTTCCTGTCGGACATTTCAACGAGGTAGTTGCCTGCGGTAAGACCAGATTGATTTTCGTCATCCGTCACAAATCCGTGTCCGTCGCCCGTCCAATTATAGATATACGGTCCCACCCCTCCCGAAGGATTGAGCAGGATGCTTCCATCGGAACCATTAAAGCAGGAGACGTTAAAACTATGGAAGTCGCTGGCAACCGGATTGACTTCAAGGGTATCCGGCTCAAGCAGGCTGAACGACCAGTCTCTGAAACAAGATATCACATCTGTAGCCCGTAACTGGTAGTGCCCCGCTATTAGCGATGTCTGATCGAGGCTGGCCGGATCATAGACCTGACCGTCAGCAGTGGTCCATTGGTATGTGAATGCGCCGTATCCACCCGAAACGTCCAGATCGAAGAGACCGTCGGCAAATGATTTACACGAAATATTGTAGCCGTTGTAATTTGATGAATCTGAAACATTCATGACTATTTCTGGTGGTGAGATTAGCGTGAAAGTATCTGTTCCGGCACAGTTGAACGTGTCGGTAACCATAAGCACATACGTCCCTGTATCCAGTTCTGAAATATCCTTGGATATGGATGAAAACATTGGATTACCCTCCTTCATCCATGAGTAATCAACTCCCTGTCTGTAGGTATGACTGCCACTTACATCAATATTGATGATACCATCAGACAAGCCGAAACAACTGATATCAAAATTCCCGGGATGTAATGTGCCGGTTCTTGAGATTTGTACAGGTGTAGGTTGATCTATTGGTACCGTATGGGAAGAAGGACAGCCTATTGAGTCAATCACGTACAACTTGTAAATGTCGGCTGGCAAATTGTTTAGATTTGCGGTAGTATCAACAACAGCCCCTGATCCGTTCTTCCACAAATAGTGATAATTTGCAGGATCGCCAGTGCCCACAACCTGGCTTAGAATCCAGGCGTCAGAAAATCCCGTACATGAAACGTTGAAATCGCCGTAATGACTTACCTCAGGAGTAATCGAAACCTGCGGTGGAAGCGGAATGTAGTAGTCGATATCATAGGAACAAGAATTGGTATCGTTCAGTGTCAAATGGTAATAACCGGATCGTAGATTTATAATGCTGTCGGGGTGAGTGCTTGTGTAACTTTCAGGTCCGTTCCACAGGTAATCATAACCCGGTACTCCTCCAGCAATGCTGACATAAATAGCCCCGTCATAATAAGTAGTACCGTCGCACTTGACATTCCTGATATTCGGGGTAATTTCTATGGTATCGGGCTGAGTCAGTTGCACAGAGTCAACGAAAACACAACCGATTCTATCTTCAACCTGATATGTATACCAACCGGCGTTGAGATTATTCAGGTCAGGTGAATTGCCGCCTACAACCGAACCTTTGTTCATCCACTCATAACTGTAAGGCTGCAGATAATACCCACCAGATGGTGACAAAAGAATGCTACCGTTATCTTCACCAAAGCACTTTATATTGTGCCCGCCAATATATGCAGGGGTATTGGCTGTATCGGACAGGGTTGGCACGACTTTTACCAGCGCGGATTTCGGGATGCCTTTATCGCATAGTAATCCACGCACCGGATCGTCAATCTTCGGTATAAAATGATACAGGACTGACTGGATAATTGCTGAAGAGTTCATGAGCGTATCCGTAAATCCGGGCAATAACGGATAGGTTAAACCGTCTGGATGCACCCCGCTTACATCTGCAGGTTGATAGTCTGAAGATAGCCCATATACAACTGTGCCGGTTGTAGCCTGGGAATTATAGAAGCGGAAAGTTACCATTGACTCATTACAGATTACCGTATCGGATACATAGATCGAATCAAAAACCGGCGTCGGATTAAGATAAATTATTATCGTGGTATCTATGCCTGAGTCGCAATGCTGATCGTGCCCGTTTGCATTTCTGATCCGTGGCCTAATGGTATAGGTAATTGTCTGCAGATTTCTGGTATTATTGATCAGTAAATCAGAAATAATCTCACTGATCGGGTATAATCCGTCAGGTTTTACACCACCTACATCCCCGCTGTATTCTGAATCCAGATAGTAATATCGCTCACCAATGATTTTCGGATTGCCTTCAGTAAACGCAATATCAATGAGTGATGTATCGCAAACAACAGAATCAGGACTCAAAAAGGCATTTATCCTCGGCGTAGGATTAAGATAGATGACAATGGTAGTGTCAATACCGTTGTCACAATGTTTCAGTGGAGAATTTCCACCCGGGTTCCATATCTTTGGTTTAAATGTGTACCTGATTTCCTGTAACGAATCTGTATTATTAACGAGTTGATCAATGATCGTTTCAGGAGACTCAATCGGTCGATTACCAGCAACAAGTGTGTTTGTCACCGCTCCGGGAGTATAATCAATGATAATTTCGTACAACTTATCGCCAAAGGCTATGCCATTGATGTTTCTCACATCAAAGCTAACTGTGGCTGTATCACAATATATGGTGTCTTCCGCAATAACTTCCAGGTGCGGAATGGGATTCAGCCAGATCCTCACCTTCTGAGACTGACCATTCGAACAGTAGTTAAGTCCGGACTTTGGATCTTTTATCCTGGGGGTAAACGTATAATCGATCCATTGGATTTTGTCAGTAGTATTTGAAAGAGATTGTGTGAATGATGGAGCAGTTCCATCTGTTAGCCCAGATTCCCCATCGATTAGATTTTCATCGGAAGCCGAATATGTGATATCGTATACCCATTCACCGGTTACCGATCCATTACCAGTAATAATTCCAAAGGATACTGTATCGATATTGCACAATACTGTATCAGGGAGTACACTCACCTGGATCATTGGTTGCGGATTAATACGAATACGTATCAATGTGTCAATTCCGCCGCCACATTCACTGTCACCGTCTCCCGGGTTAATATGAGGTGTAAAACGATAGGTGACTTCCTGAACATCCGCTGTAATATTCAGCAGATTATCTGTTACGGACAAGTCTGTCAGGTTTGAAGCATCAGTCAGCGTACCGCTTACTCCCACCGGATAGGTTACATCAAGGTCGTACCTCCATTCACCTGTTTGGTTGGTAGGGTTCGTGATCGTAAAGTCGCTCGAACCATCGTAACATAATGTATCATCCACGGCCACATTGATCCTCGGCTGCGGGTTGATGTAGATGGTAATCAGCGTATCTCTTCCGCCACCGCATTCCCCGTCACCATCACCCGGATCGATATGAGGAGTGAAGTGATAGGTAGCGGTTTGTACTAATAATGTCGTATTAACCAGATTATCCGTTATTAATAGGTCAGTCAGGCTTGTTGCATCGGACAGGTCGCCAGTTACACCAACAGGATAGGTAACATCAAGATCATATCTCCATTCCCCAGTCTGGTTGGTGGGATTTGAGATCGTAAAGTCGGTGGAGCCGTCATAGCATAATGTATCATCAACAGCCACATTGATTCTCGGTTGTGGGTTGATGTAAATGGTAATCAGCGTATCTCTTCCGCCTGCGCATTCTCCGTTGCCATCGCCCGGATCGATATGCGGGGTGAAGTGATAGGTCACCGTCTGAACATTCAGGGTCGTGTTCATCAGATTGTCAGTCAGCGACAGATCCATCAGGTTTGAAGCATCGGATAGTGTGCCGGTAACTCCCACCGGATAGGTTACATCAAGGTCGTATCTCCATTCACCTGTTTGGTTGGTGGGGTTCGTGATCGTAAAGTCGGTGGAGCCGTCGTAGCACAAGGTGTCATCTGCAGTGACTTCAATTCGTGGCTGTGGGTTGATGTAGATGGTAATCAGCGTATCGATTCCACCTGCGCATTCGCCGTCGCCATCACCTGGATCGATGTGCGGGGTGAAGTGGTAGGTAACCGTTTGGACAGTCAGGGTTGTGTTCATCAGATTGTCAGTCAGCGACAGATCCATCAGGTTTGAAGCATCGGATAGTGTGCCGGTAACTCCCACCGGATAGGTTACATCAAGGTTGTATCTCCACTCACCTGTTTGGTTGGTGGGGTTGGCGATCGTAAAGTCGGTGGTACCGTCATAACAAAGTGTATCATCAACGGCCACATTGATCCTCGGCTGCGGGTTGATGTAGACGGTAATAAGCGTATCTCTTCCTCCACCGCATTCCGCGTCACCATCACCCGGATCGATATGCGGAGTAAAATGATAGGTAACGGTTTGTACCAATAATGTCGTGTTAACCAGGTTATCCGTGATTAATAGGTCAGTCAAACTTGTGGCATCCGCTAAATCACCGATTACTCCCAACGGATAAGTTACATCAAGGTCGTACCTCCATTCACCAGTCTGGTTGGTGGGATTTGAGATGGTAAAGTCGGTTGAACCATCGTAACAAAGCGTATCATCAACGGCCACATTGATCCTCGGCTGTGGGTTGATGTAAATAGTAATCAGCGTATCGATGCCGCCTGCACATTCACCGTCGCCATCACCCGGATCGATATGCGGAGTGAAGTGGTAGGTAACCGTCTGAACCGTCAGGGTCGTGTTCATAAGGTTATCAGTCAGCAACAGATCCGTCAGATTTGAAGCATCTGTCAGCGTGCCGGTTACTCCTACAGGATAGGTTACATCCAGATCATATCTCCATTCCCCGATCTGGTTTGTGGGGTTGGTGATCGTAAAGTCGGTGATTCCGTCATAACATAATGTATCATCAACAGCCACAATGATCCTCGGCTGCGGGTTGATGTAGATGGTAATCAGCGTATCTCTTCCGCCTGCGCATTCACCATCACCATCGCCTGGATCGATATGCGGAGTGAATAGGTAGGTAACCATCTGAACATTCAGGGTCGTGTTCATAAGGTTATCAGTCAGCGACAAGTCTGTCAGATTTGAAGCATCTGTCAGCGTGCCGGTAACTCCTACAGGATAGGTTAGATCAAGGTCGTATCTCCACTCACCGGTCTGGTTGGTGGGGTTGGTGATCGTAAAGTCAGTTGAACCATCGTAACAAAGTGTATCATCTACCGCCACATTGATCCTCGGCTGAGGATTGATGTAGACGGTAATCAGCGTATCTCTTCCGCCTGCACATTCACCGTTGCCATCGCCCGGATCGATATGCGGGGTGAAGTGATAGGTCACCGTTTGGACAGTCAGGGTTGTGTTCATCAGGTTATCGGTCAGCGACAGATCCGTCAGGTTTGAAACATCGGATAGTGTGCCGGTAACCCCCACCGGATAAGTTACATCAAGGTCGTACCTCCATTCACCAGTCTGGTTTGTGGGATTTGAGATGGTAAAGTCAGTGGAGCCATCATAGCATAATGTATCATCTACTGCTACATTGATCCTTGGTTGTGGGTTGATGTAAATGGTAATCAGCGTATCGATGCCGCCTGCGCATTCTCCATCGCCATCACCCGGATCGATATGCGGGGTGAATAGGTAGGTAACGGTTTGTACTAATAATGTCGAGTTAACAAGGTTATCCGTGATTAAAAGGTCAGTCAAACTTGTGGCATCCGTTAAATCACCGGTTACTCCCACAGGATAGGTAACATCAAGGTCGTATCTCCACTCACCGGTATGTCCTGTGGGGTTGGTGATCGTAAAGTCAGCGGAGCCGTCATAGCATAACGTATCATCTACTGCTACATTGATTCTCGGCTGCGGGTTGATATAAATCGTAATGAGAGTGTCCCTTCCACCACCGCATTCACCGTCTCCGTCACCCGGATCAATATGCGGGGTAAATAGGTAGGTAATGGTTTGTACTAATAATGTCGAGTTAATCAGGTTATCGGTCAGCGACAGATCCGTCAGGTTTGAAACATCGGATAGTGTGCCGGTAACTCCCACCGGATAAGTTACATCAAGATCATACCTCCATTCACCAGTCGGGTTTGTGGGATTTGAAATGGTAAAGTCAGTGGAGCCATCATAGCATAATGTATCATCTACTGCTACATTGATCCTTGGTTGTGGGTTGATGTAAATGGTAATCAGCGTATCGATGCCATCAGCGCATTCGCCGTCGCCATCACCCGGATCAATATGCGGAGTAAAATGATAGGTAACCGTCTGAACATTCAGGGTAGTGTTCATCAGGTTATCGGTCAGCGACAGATCCATCAGGTTTGAAGCATCAGCCAGCGTGCCGGTAACTCCCACCGGATAGGTAATATCAAGGTCGTAGCGCCATTCACCAGTCTGGTTTGTGGGATTTGAGATGGTAAAGTCGGTGGAGCCGTCATAGCATAATGTATCGTCTACCGCCACATTGATCCTCGGTTGTGGATTGATGTAGATGGTAATCAGCGTATCTCTTCCACCTGCGCATTCACCATCGCCATCACCCGGATCGATATGAGGAGTGAATAGGTAGGTAACCGTCTGAACATTCAGGGTTGTGTTCATCAGATTGTCAGTCAGCGACAGATCCATCAGGTTTGAAGCATCGGATAGTGTGCCGGTAACTCCCACCGGATAGGTTACATCAAGGTTGTATCTCCACTCACCTGTTTGGTTGGTGGGGTTGGCGATCGTAAAGTCGGTGGTACCGTCATAACAAAGTGTATCATCAACGGCCACATTGATCCTCGGTTGCGGGTTGATGTAGACGGTAATAAGCGTATCTCTTCCTCCACCGCATTCCGCGTCACCATCACCCGGATCGATATGCGGAGTAAAATGATAGGTAACGGTTTGTACCAATAATGTCGTGTTAACCAGGTTATCCGTGATTAATAGGTCAGTCAAACTTGTGGCATCCGCTAAATCACCGATTACTCCCAACGGATAAGTTACATCAAGGTCGTACCTCCATTCACCAGTCTGGTTGGTGGGATTTGAGATGGTAAAGTCGGTTGAACCATCGTAACAAAGCGTATCATCAACGGCCACATTGATCCTCGGTTGTGGATTGATGTAGATGGTAATCAACGTATCGATGCCGCCTGCGCATTCTCCATCGCCATCACCCGGATCGATATGCGGAGTGAAGTGGTAGGTAACCGTCTGAACCGTCAGGGTCGTGTTCATAAGGTTATCGGTCAGCAACAGATCCGTCAGATTTAAAGCATCGGACAGTGTGCCAGTAACTCCAACCGGATACGTTACATCAAGGTCGTATCTCCACTCACCTGTTTGGTTGGTGGGGTTGGTGATCGTAAAGTCGGTGGTTCCGTCATAACATAATGTATCATCAACGGCCACACTGATCCTCGGTTGCGGGTTGATGTAAATGGTAATCAGTGTATCTCTTCCACCTGCGCATTCTCCATCGCCATCACCCGGATCGATATGCGGAGTGAATAGGTAGGTAACCGTCTGAACATTCAGGGTACTATTCAGAAGGTTATCAGTCAGCGACAGATCCATCAGGTTTGAAGCATCAGCCAGCGTGCCGGTAACTCCCACCGGATAGGTTACATCAAGATCATACCTCCATTCCCCAGTCTGGTTGGTGGGATTTGAGATAGTAAAGTCGGTGGAGCCATCGTAACAAAGCGTATCATCTACGGCCACATTGATCCTCGGCTGTGGGTTGATATAGACGGTAATCAGTGTATCTCTTCCGCCTGCGCATTCACCATCACCATCGCCTGGATCGATATGCGGGGTAAAGTGATAGGTCACCGTCTGAACATTCAGGGTCGTGTTCATCAGGTTATCGGTCAGCGATAGGTCTGTCAGATTTGAAGCATCTGTCAGCGTGCCAGTAACTCCAACCGGATACGTTACATCAAGGTCATATCTCCATTCCCCAGTCTGGTTTGTGGGGTTGGTGATCGTAAAGTCGGTGGTTCCGTCATAACATAATGTATCATCAACAGCCACATTGATCCTCGGCTGCGGATTAATATAAACAGTGATAATCGTATCTCTTCCGCCACCGCATTCCGCGTCTCCATCACCAGGATCGATATGCGGAGTGAAGTGATAGGTAACCGTCTGAACAGTCAGGGTAGTGTTCATAAGGTTATCAGTCAGCGACAAGTCTGTCAGATTTGAAGCATCTGTCAGCGTGCCGGTAACTCCTACAGGATAGGTTAGATCAAGGTCGTATCTCCACTCACCGGTCTGGTTGGTGGGGTTGGTGATCGTAAAGTCAGTTGAACCATCGTAACAAAGTGTATCATCTACGGCCACATTGATCCTCGGCTGAGGATTGATGTAGATGGTAATCAGCGTATCTCTTCCACCTGCGCATTCACCGTTGCCATCGCCCGGATCGATATGCGGGGTGAAGTGATAGGTCACCGTCTGGACAGTCAGGGTTGTGTTCATCAGATTATCAGTCAGCGACAGATCCATCAGGTTTGAAGCATCGGATAGTGTGCCGGTAACTCCCACCGGATAGGTTACATCAAGGTCGTATCTCCATTCACCTGTTTGGTTGGTGGGGTTCGTGATCGTAAAGTCGGTGGAGCCGTCGTAGCACAAGGTGTCATCTGCAGTGACTTCAATTCGTGGCTGAGGATTGATGTAAATAGTAATCAGCGTATCGATGCCGCCTGCGCATTCGCCATCGCCATCACCCGGATCGATATGCGGGGTGAATGGTAGGTAACGGTTTGTACTAATAATGTCGAGTTAACAAGGTTATCCGTGATTAAAAGGTCAGTCAAACTTGTGGCATCCGTTAAATCACCGGTTACTCCCACAGGATAGGTAACATCAAGGTCATATCTCCACTCGCCGGTATGTCCTGTAGGGTTGGTGATCGTAAAGTCAGCGGAGCCGTCATAGCATAACGTATCATCTACTGCTACATTGATTCTCGGCTGCGGGTTGATATAAATCGTAATGAGAGTGTCCCTTCCACCACCGCATTCTCCATCGCCATCACCCGGATCGATATGCGGAGTGAATAGGTAGGTAACGGTTTGTACTAATAATGTCGAGTTAATCAGGTTATCGGTCAGCGACAGATCCGTCAGGTTTGAAACATCGGATAGTGTGCCGGTAACCCCCACCGGATAAGTTACATCAAGGTCGTACCTCCATTCACCAGTCTGGTTTGTGGGATTTGAGATGGTAAAGTCGGTTGAACCATCGTAACAAAGCGTATCATCTACGGCCACAATGATCCTCGGTTGTGGGTTGATGTAAATAGTAATCAGCGTATCAATGCCGCCTGCGCATTCACCATCGCCATCACCCGGATCGATATGCGGGGTGAAGTGGTAGGTAACCGTCTGAACCGTCAGGGTCGTGTTCATAAGGTTATCAGTCAGCAACAGATCCGTCAGATTTGAAGCATCGGACAGTGTGCCAGTAACTCCAACCGGATACGTTACATCAAGGTCATATCTCCATTCACCTGTTTGGTTGGTGGGGTTGGTGATGGTAAAGTCGGTGGTTCCGTCATAGCATAATGTATCATCAACAGCCACATTGATCCTCGGTTGTGGGTTGATGTAGATGGTAATCAGTGTATCTCTTCCGCCTGCGCATTCACCATCGCCATCACCCGGATCGATATGCGGAGTGAAGTAGGTAGGTAACCGTCTGAACATTCAGGGTCGTGTTCATAAGGTTATCAGTCAGCGACAAGTCTGTCAGATTTGAAGCATCTGATCAGCGTGCCGGTTACTCCCACCGGATAGGTTACATCAAGGTCGTATCTCCACTCACCAGTCTGATTTGTGGGATTTGAGATCGTAAAGTCAGTTGAACCATCGTAACAAAGTGTATCATCAACGGCCACATTGATCCTCGGCTGAGGATTGATGTAAATGGTAATCAGCGTATCACTTCCGCCTGCGCATTCACCGTTGCCATCGCCCGGATCGATATGCGGGGTGAAGTGATAGGTAACCGTCTGGACAGTCAGGGTTGTGTTCATCAGGTTATCGGTCAGCGATAGGTCTGTCAGATTTGAAGCATCTGTCAGCGTACCGGTTACTCCCACCGGATAGGTTACATCCAGGTCATATCTCCATTCACCTGTTTGGTTGGTGGGGTTCGTGATCGTAAAGTCGGTGGAGCCATCGTAGCACAAGGTATCATCTGCAGCGACTTCAATTCCTGGCTGAGGATTGATGTAAATAGTAATCAGCGTATCGATGCCGCCTGCGCATTCCCCATCACCATCACCCGGATCGATATGCGGGGTGAATGATAGGTAACGGTTTGTACTAATAACGTCGTGTTAACCAGGTTATCCGTGATTAAAAGGTCAGTCAAACTTGTGGCATCCGATAAATCACCGGTTACTCCCACAGGATAGGTAACATCAAGGTCATATCTCCACTCACCGGTATGTCCTGTGGGGTTGGTGATCGTAAAGTCAGCGGAGCCGTCATAGCATAACGTATCATCTACTGCTACATTGATTCTCGGCTGCGGGTTGATATAAATCGTAATGAGAGTGTCCCTTCCACCACCGCATTCTCCATCGCCATCACCCGGATCGATATGCGGAGTGAATAGGTAGGTAACGGTTTGTACTAATAATGTCGAGTTAATCAGGTTATCAGTCAGCGACAGATCCGTCAGGTTTGAAGCATCAGCCAGTGTGCCGGTAACTCCCACCGGATAGGTTACATCAAGGTCATACCTCCATTCACCAGTCTGGTTGGTGGGATTTGAGATAGTAAAGTCGGTGGAGCCGTCATAACAAAGTGTATCATCTACGGCCACATTGATCCTCGGTTGTGGGTTGATGTAGACGGTAATCAGTGTATCTCTTCCGCCTGCGCATTCCCCATCACCATCGCCCGGATCGATATGCGGGGTGAAGTGATAGGTCACCGTCTGAACAGTCAGGGTCGTGTTCATCAGGTTATCAGTCAGCAACAGGTCCGTCAGATTTGAAGCATCGGACAGTGTGCCAGTAACTCCAACCGGATACGTTACATCAAGGTCATATCTCCATTCCCCAGTCTGGTTTGTGGGGTTGGTGATCGTAAAGTCGGTGATTCCGTCATAACATAATGTATCATCAACAGCCACAATGATCCTCGGCTGCGGGTTGATGTAAATGGTAATCAGCGTATCTCTTCCGCCTGCGCATTCACCATCACCATCACCCGGATCGATATGCGGAGTGAAGAGGTAGGTAACCGTCTGAACATTCAGGGTCGTGTTCATCAGGTTATCAGTCAGCGACAAGTCTGTCAGATTTGAAGCATCGGATAGTGTTCCGGTAACTCCCACCGGATAGGTTACATCAAGGTCGTATCTCCACTCACCAGTCTGATTTGTGGGATTTGAGATGGTAAAGTCAGTTGAACCATCGTAACAAAGTGTATCATCAACGGCCACATTGATCCTCGGCTGAGGATTGATGTAAATGGTAATCAGCGTATCAATACCACCTGCGCATTCACCGTTGCCATCGCCCGGATCGATATGCGGGGTGAAGTGGTAAGTAACCGTCTGGACAGTCAGGGTTGTGTTCATCAGGTTATCGGTCAGCGATAGGTCTGTCAGATTTGAAGCATCTGTCAGCGTACCGGTTACTCCCACCGGATAGGTTACATCAAGGTCGTATCTCCATTCACCTGTTTGGTTGGTGGGGTTCGTGATCGTAAAGTCGGTGGTGCCGTCGTAGCACAAGGTGTCATCTGCAGTGACTTCAATTCGTGGCTGAGGATTGATGTAAATAGTAATCAGCGTATCGATGCCGCCTGCGCATTCTCCATCGCCATCACCCGGATCGATATGCGGGGTGAATAGGTAGGTAACGGTTTGTACTAATAATGTCGTGTTAACAAGGTTATCCGTGATTAAAAGGTCAGTCAAACTTGTGGCATCCGTTAAATCACCGGTTACTCCCACAGGATAGGTAACATCAAGGTCGTATCTCCACTCACCGGTATGTCCTGTGGGGTTGGTGATCGTAAAGTCAGCGGAGCCGTCATAGCATAACGTATCATCTACTGCTACATTGATCCTCGGCTGCGGGTTGATATAAATCGTAATGAGAGTATCCCTTCCACCACCGCATTCCGCGTCACCATCACCCGGATCGATATGCGGAGTGAATAGGTAGGTAACGGTTTGTACCAATAATGTCGAGTTAATCAGGTTATCGGTCAGCGACAGATCCGTCAGGTTTGAAGCATCGGCTAGTGTGCCGGTAACCCCAACCGGATAAGTTACATCAAGGTCGTACCTCCATTCACCAGTCTGGTTTGTG
>CAWELH010000002.1:0-506494 GCA_963809925.1 uncultured Bacteroidales bacterium | reverse complement strand
GAAGATAAACATAGCCTGTCCCGTTTCACGGGAGACTCATTACTGGGATACCGAAGGGTCGGGACAGGTATTGCAAACCGTTCAGAGTTCTATGTATTGCAGGCCGTTGTAAAGTCGATTTAAAAAAGACGCACAACGTTTCGTATAAGAATTGTATCCTACTGCGTGGCACTTTCCCGTCAAGTTGCAAGAAAGTTGAAACGGGCTACAACCCTTGAATCTACTACTATCTTGGCTATTATTTTTATACATTGTGTGTGCCCTGCATGAGCAGCAGCACACACCTGTTTAAAGCTCAATAAATAATAGAAAACAGCAATTTTCTTTCAATAGGTCACCAAATAGAGTTGCAGGTTAACTATTTGCCAGGTGATGCTTTTTTCTCCTTATCAATCTCGTCAGTAATAGATTTTACAATATTAGTCACCGCGAAATGTCGCTCGTTACTATCGGCTTCAGGCCATGCACTGTTGACTGCAATCACAAGTTTTCGTAAAGGGTCGATATAGATCATCTGGCCATGAATTCCCAATGCCTCGAAACTATGGCTATTAAAGATCCACCACCCATATCCATAGCCCCCACCGGGCCAAAGCGATACTTGTATTTGGGTGGCCGTCTTGAACCAGTCGACTGGAACAATGGATTCACCATTTATGCGCCCGTCTTCGAGAACAAATTGTCCGAACCTCGCGAAATCACGGAGCGTCATTTGGAGGCAACAGCCTGCCAATTCCTGACCAGTTCGATCCAGGGTCCAGGTGGCCTTCTGCTCCATACCGTAAGGAATCCATATCTTCGTGGAAAGGTAGTGGGATAACGTTTGATGAGTAGCTGAGCTTATAAGGACACCCAGCAGATCAGTTTCACCTGTACTATACACCCATTTTTTGCCAGGTTCTGCTTCGGCTGGCAAACGTCGCATATAACTTACCGTTGCATTCATGCCCGGTTCAATCGAATCAGTATTTAATCTGGCAATGTCAGCATTCGGATCAGTATAATTCTCATTCCATCGTACACCGGTGGTCATGGTGAGAAGATGGCGGATAGTTACGCTATCATAGGCACTCCCTGTTAAATCAGGGATATAGTCCGTTACGTAGTCGTCCACTGTTTTGATGTAACCATCCTTAATGGCAACCCCCACGAGGGTACTCGTTATTGACTTTGCAACAGAAAACGACGACCATCGGTCCGATACACTGTGTCCAAGCGCATAGCGTTCCAACCTGATCTTTCCATCCTGTAAAACGAGGAAGCCGGCTACTTTCTGTTCCTTAATAAAATCTTCCAATGCTTTTTCTTTTGCTCCACCTGCACTAAATGCAGCAAAGGGCAATCCCTGTGAAAGCTCGTGCACTTTATCCCCCTTAGGCACTTCACGCTCTTCCTGATTCCATTGGGATGATTTTTGTGAAATTGAATCCGGATCAGAGGTGCGCTGGGCAAAGGAGGAGGAACCAAAGGTCAGCGTGATAGCCAAGCTGACAACTGATAGGATTTGTAAATTAAGGAGTGTATGCATGATTTCATTTTGTTAATTCACTCATCAGAGCATGATTAACTAATTGATATCGGGTAAATTTACAAAAAAAGGCTGTTCAGGCAGGCAAAAGACGGCAGAAAGCAGTGGGCCATCTGGGGCAACATAACTATGGCGGCAAAGGTGATTTCCCATCTTAGTCCACCTATACAATTATACCGTCCCAGCCATAAACAATTGTTTTAGTGACTTGTTCCTGAAATGTATCAGGTACAGACCATTGAATTAAATGAAAATTGAATTTTAGCAGTTCTGAAAAATGGTCTTTAAAAATTGCACTTAATAAGACCAAATTTGAGAAATTCAAACTTAAATGGGGAAAATGTGGGGAAAATATATAAAATATAAAACGCAACATCCATATATTAAGAATGTTGCGTTTTATTGTTGTCGGGGTGATAAGACTCGAACTTACGACCCCTTGCACCCCATGCAAGTGCGCTAGCCAACTGCGCCACACCCCGATTGTTCTTATTTTTCCCTCCTTTGAAAAAGGGTACGCAAATTTAACAAAATCGGAATAAAAACAAGCAAATTCATCATTTTTTAGGGCATTGCCACGCGCTTTGACGGCATCCTGCATGCTGCTGAGATCTAATCATGAGATTGTCAGAATGTTGCCCATCCTGCTAATACTGTATTTCGGAAGTGCAGTATTGGCCGGACCCCGCTTCACGGAGCCGGTCTGAGAAAATACAGACCCGTGGCATGGACAGTAAAGATCCCTGCTGCCGGCATCATAACTGACTGTGCATCCGGCATGGGTGCAGATATCCGATAAGGCCACAAAGTTTTCATTGCCGGTATTGATGACGACAATGTTGTTTGTATATACATAGCCCCCATCATTTTTTAGTGAACTGTAGGAAGGACTGTCAAGATCAATGGTCACTTCTCCTCCCTGTATTCCGGGAGTGACGTTATCCTTTTGACACGACGTGGTAAGCATCGGCAAAGCTGCCAGGGTAAGTGATCCAAAAACCGCGGTCGGAATAAATTCTCGTCTTTTCATTATTGCAGGTTTGTATGTTTAAAATACGTGGTTGGGATCCGGCTTATTGTCGTTCTCATTATACCATACTGAATCTGAAAAACAACTCCTGAATAGGAAGGTTAGCGGGGAAGGAGTTATTTTAACATTAATTAAGATATGATGTCATTGTGCATATATCAGATTTACAGTCCTTTGGTTCAAAAATATAAGTGATGTGACCACTTTCGGCAGCGATTCATGGTTCCTGGTCCTGGACAAGATGGAGTACTTTCCCCTGTCATGCCGGATATGAACCCGGACCTTGCATATTGCAGCATGAGTTAATTGCTTTATCCGCAAGAAATTGATAATTTTCCTCAATAAAACCCAGGGTTAATATCTATTCGCTCCATGTACAGCAAATTACTGAGATTTGCCAGTAAATACTGGCTCCTGCTTGTTTTTCTCCTTGCGAAAATGGTCATTCAGTACGTCGTGGTGAATCCGGTATACGATCTGCACCGTGACGAATTTTTACACCTCGATCAAGCTGCGCATCTGTCTGCAGGTTATATCTCTGTTCCTCCCCTGACATCATGGGTCTCCGCACTGGTGTTTCTGCTGGGTGGCGGAGTTTTCTGGATCAGGTTTTTCCCTGCATTGTTCGGGGCACTGACCATGCTGTTTGCCTGGGTGATCATCGATGAATTGAAAGGAGGAATCTACGCAAAAATACTCGTCATGAGCGCCCTCCTGTTCTCAATATTTGTGCGTCTCAACATACTCTTTCAGCCAAATGCCTTCGATATCCTTGCCTGGACGGCAGCATTCTGTTTTCTCATTTTGTATATCCGGAGAGAGCAGCCCGTCTGGCTGTTCATGCTGGTCTTCATCCTGGTACTTGGAATGTACAATAAATACAATGTAATTTTCCTGATTGCCGGCTTACTGACAGGTGTATTGTTCACCGGCGAACGAAAGATCCTTGTCAGTAAGTATTTCTGGATGAGCTGTGCAGCAGGCTTTGTCCTACTCTTACCGAATGGTATCTGGCAGATCACTCATCATTTTCCGGTCCTTCATCATATGGATGAGCTCAAATCCACACAGCTGGTCAATGTCAGTGCAGGGGAATTTTTGTCCGGTCAGGTCATGTATTACATCGGTTCCTTACTTCTGATCCCCGCTGCACTGATTTCCTTAGTGGTTTATAAGCCTTTCCGGCCATACCGTTTGATTGGCATCGCCTATGTTTCCGTCATCGTTTTCTTTCTGCTGCTGCATGGGAAAAGTTACTATGCTGCAGGTTTGTATCCGGTGCTCTTTGTGTTCGGCGGACTCTACATTGAACGGTTATTTTCCGGAGTTTGGAAAAAGATTGTGGTGGGCTTCCTGATTTTGTCGAATATCGCCGTATTTATCCAGACATTCAAACTAATCTTTCCGGTGCTTACGCCGGCAGGTATCATTGCTGAACATGCAAATTTTGAAAAATACGGTATGTTGCAATGGGAGGACGGTAAGGATCACCCGCTGCCGCAGGATTTTGCCGATATGTTGGGATGGAGGGAGATGGCCTCGAAAAGTCTTGCCGTTTACGTAAAGATTCCTGAAAAAGAACGGTCGCAGACGCTGATTTTTTGTGATAATTACGGACAGGCCGGAGCGTTGAATTATTATAACAGAAAGCAGATGCCGGAAAGTTATGCATTCAATACTGACTATGTCTTCTGGATCCCCGTGATGGACACGATCCGAAACGTTCTGCTCGTCGGACAGCCTCCTTCCGAAGATATCATTAAAATGTTTACTCATTTTGAAAAATTAGATTCAGTGACCAATACGTATGCCCGTGAATATGGAACCGGTATTTTTTTGCTCTACGGAGCCGATCCCGGCTTCACCCGTATCTTTTACCGGGAAAGAGAGAGGCGGATTACCGATTTCGATATTTTCTAATAGTAAATTGTTATAAAGATTGACGCAACAGGTGAGAAGGCAGGTGGAAGATAAAATTTGATCACACTATTCTGATGAATAAATGAGAATGTTGAATGGATCAACTGATCTTTACTTTCAAAAAGAAAAATGAAGTACTGGTATCCGATGAAATACACGAAATATACAGCAGCTTTCACGGCGGCCGTCTTTCTGGGCGTTGGATGCAATACTGCGGTGAGGCAGCATGAAAGTAGCTCACCGGCGCCAAACATCCTCATTATCCTTGCGGACGATATGGGATACGGTGACGTTTCTGCCTACAATCCCGGTGAAAAGATCTCGACCCCAAATATTGATGTACTGGCAGGGGAGGGGATGCGTTTCACGGATGCTCATGCACCTTCATCGGTTTGTACACCAACAAGATATAGTATACTTACCGGCCGGTATTGCTGGCGAAGCCGATTACCCCAGGGAGTCCTGGGTGGCTACGGAAGGTCGTTGATTGAATCGGGTAGACCTACCATCGCCGGCATTTTGAAGGATGTCGGGTATCATACAGCTGTTATCGGGAAATGGCATCTGGGCCTCGACTGGAAATTCAGGAAAAATCATGCACAATCGCCACCGGGCACCGGGAACACTTTAAACAGTGCCGGCATTGTCACGGATACTGATCCAGACGAGCTTGACTTCAGCCGTCCCCCGGCAAACGGACCACTTACACTTGGATTTGACTATTCGTTTATTCTGCCGGCCTCGCTTGATATGGGCCCATACTGCTATTTGCGCAATGATACGCTGACTGAGCAGCCCACAGCCCTCTCGAAAGGCAATGACCTCAATACCGGCTACACCGGAGCCTTCTGGCGTGCAGGCTTGATGGCACCTCATTTTGACTTCATGGAAGTATTGCCAACCTTCACCAGGGATGCGGTACGTTACATTCAAGATCGTGCCGGGAATCCTGAACCCTGGTTTTTATATTACGCGATGACTGCGCCCCATACACCCTGGCTTCCTGGGAAGGAATATACCGCGTCATCTGAGTCCGGGCAATATGGTGATTTTTTAACAATGACCGATGCCATGGTGGGAAAGGTATTGACAGCACTGAAGGAGAGCGGGATGGAAGATAATACGATCGTGATTTTCACCAGCGACAATGGTCCGTTTTGGCGGCCTTCATTCATCGAAAAATATGGTCATCGTGCAGCATATATTTACAGGGGAATGAAAGCTGATGTTTGGGACGGGGGACATCGTGTGCCATTTATTGTTCGGTGGCCGGGAAAGATCAGGGCGGGATCAGTCTCTGATGCCACCCTGGCCCAGACCGATATTATGGCAACGGTGATGGATGTGGAGGGCATGGATCTCACGAAGGTTCCGGGAGAGGACAGCTACAGTATTCTGCCGGTACTGCTTGGAATAACCGGCGTGGTTCCGGATCAGCCGGCTGTTGTACACGAATCTTCACATGGGCTCTATGCTGTCAGGAAAGGGAACTGGAAATTAATTACAGGCTGTGGTTCCGGCGGTTTTAGCGAACCTGTGAACTGTGACACACTACCCGGTGAGGCGGATGGTCAGCTTTACGACATGTATTCCGATCCTTCTGAAAGCAACAACCTGTACCTCGAACGGCCTGATAAGGTGACGGAGCTTCAGGAATTGCTTCGCAAAATCAGAGAAAAGAAGTCGCCGGTAGTTCGTCATGAATGATTTTTATAGTATGCCTGTTTCTTGTAGTAGATTTTTGAGTTTGTCGACAATACCGTATTATATTTGGCTTTCAAAAAGTTATTTGTGCATGCTCAGTCTGCAGGCTCTAAAATGAATAGTAATTTCTAAGCAATATTGTATGGACATAATAGGAAACAAATTTTCCCTTGGTTTTTTCCCCACACCGCTACAGTATCTTACCCGTTTGTCAGGCTTTTATCCAGGATATCAGATTTATATTAAACGGGACGATCAAACCGGCCTTGCGTCGGGAGGGAACAAAACCCGTAAACTTGAGTATCTGATCAAACTTGCCTTAGATGAGAATTGTGATACAGTGATCACTGCGGGTGCCCAGCAGTCCAACCACTGCAGGCAGACAGCTGCTGCATGTGCGGTAGCCGGGCTTGAATGCCACCTGCTGCTTGGGGGAAGCAAACCTGAAAAATATGATGGCAATTTACTGTTGTCAAAACTTCTCGGTGCCCATATTCACTTTGCCGGTGAAAACCGGAAAGGCGAAGATATACCTCTTTTGAAGTCGGAGCTGGAGAGGGGCGGAAAGAAATGCAGTATCATTCCCTATGGCGGCTCCACCATTACGGGAGCTCTGGGATTCGTTAGTGCTGTAAAGGAACTTAAGGATCAGCTTCTGGAGCGTAGTCTTAAAATGGATTATATCTTTTTTGCATCCTCATCCGGGGGCATGCAATCCGGTCTGATGCTGGGCCTTGATCTTTATGATCTCGATGCCAGGTTGATGCCTGTGAACATTGACAAGGATGAGACCCTCGGACACTCGCTTGAAGAGGTTATCCTCGGGATACTCACCGAAGGAAAGACATTGCTCAGGATAGGAAGAAATTACGTATTGGAGGATATCCCGCTGATAAAAGATTATGACAAGTCAGGTTATGGGGTGATTACTGAAAATGAGGTTTTTGCGATGAGCAAACTTGCCCGGAATGAGGGGATATTGCTGGATCCGGTATATACCGGAAGAGCCTTTTACGGCATGCTTGATATTTTAAGGAAACAAAATATTCCCTTGAATTCCAACGTTTTGTTCTGGCACACCGGCGGACTGCCATCAAATTTCTATTACGGCGATCAGATATTAAAGGGATTGTAAGATAAACGGTGAGCCGTCCGGATGTGTTGCAGTTGAAACTTAACCGTTTCTGCCTGAAAATTAAGTATATCATTCAGACATTATGCGTGCATTAACAGCTCTCTGGCTGTTTCACAGGAAGCTCATGTTGCCCTCGCTGGTACTGACCCTGGTTGCTGCACTCCTGAGCATGGTATTTTCGGAAACCTCAGGTATTCACCTTGCAGGATTCTGTAAGTTTAATTCCTGACGCAACGCGCGAAGAATATATTTCATCTTAGCACAAAATCCAGTTATGACATCCACTTCACTCTCGCTGATTTCCTGTCTGATCATTTGTATTTTTCTTCCCTCGTGCGAAACGGACGGGGGACACAATACAGGCGATCCCGGGTTCAGGATGACATTTTCCGATGGCACGTCAATCAGGGAAAATGACATTAATTATTATGACAGTTCAACCTGCTTCCTTTTTTTAAAGAACAACCTTCAGACCGGTCCGGGTGTATCGGATTTCGATGTGTACGTTGGAGATGATCTGATCTATTCCGGGTGCATTCAATCATGCTTGTTGTCAACGCTGCCTCCGTTGCCTTATTTCGTCAGCGACTGCTTTCTGTACGGTGGTGATATATTACAGATCGGTTATCTTGGTGAGAATGTTGACAGGCGCAAAGACCCGGAGATTATCAGTGCATTCGAAAAGAGTGGCAAACTGCTTCACGGCCTCAGCTGCCGCATTGACAGCCTGAAGGTCTTTCCTTCCGGAGATCATTCCGGTGTGAACTGCACGGTTACTGTCGGGAACAATGATGGTTTTGGTTACTACATCCCCGATGCCGGAAAAATGGGGGACCTGAAGTTTTGTTACTTTACCGGAGGGCTGAGTTTTATGAATACCGGTTCAGGTACCGGGTCCTTTCTCCGCTGGTCGGTAGCACTTACGGACTGGAATGATCTGACCATGCAGGATCTTACACTGCTTGGTGCCGGTGAACAGATCTCTTTCACTTTCACCTCTTCAGACTATTATATGATCGTTCCAGGCACTTATGAGGCAAGGTTCAGGTATTCAGGTCCGGGAATGAGCCAGGATTATATAACTCTTGAAAAGGAAAACGGAAGGATCTGGATTGGCGAGACGTATGCAGTGGCAAACCAGGTTGTGGCAGGAGAGGACACGCCTTAAAGAATACTTTTACCTTGTTGCTCAGAGTGCATTGTACAACCCGGACCGGGAATGTCGGTTCAGGCATTATGGCTGACAGCTGGACCCGCAATTTAATTGATTGGCCTTCAACGGATACTTATGTGACCTTATGTAAGTGATGTGGTTCAACATAGGTAATTTACGTGGATGTTTAAAAAATACACATTTGTCATGGCTGATATTCCGTCCCAATTCACATTAAGGGGTAATCGGGGGGCACGGGGGAACCCGGTTGAAATTAAAATAATTCTTCGTTTTCTGCTTAATAACATAGGCAGGACAGGGCGAGATTGTTCGTTTTTGCGGATTAAGGGTGGTGGGTGGGGGGTGGGAACCCCTGCAATAACGTTCTTAAGAACAATATTGTTGGTTGCTCCGGCCGACCACCCAAAAATCCCATTCCTAACCGGAAGGCACCGGGTTTTACAAACAAAGCTATGATCTTAAAGCTATTAGAATGAGTTTACTTTACTTTGCCCCCATATTCTGGTCCTATGAATACGTTATGAAATTATTTCCCAAAATTCACACACAACGTATCGGTAATATCCCCCCGTCAACTTTCCAGTAATCACGTTCCCACATTAAATCCTCCACCGGAGAGGCTTCGGACATCTTCAATTTTTAATCCCGTAAAAATTACTCAACTTTATTCCTGATAATAATAAACGAATTCGTCATCATGAATATCAAAGAAATCATGTCTCACGACAGGTTTGCAAACCTCACGGGTATCGAACTTCTGGAGGTGGGGGAGGGCACATCGAAGGCAAAACTGAAGATTGAAGAGCACCACCTCAATGCCTTAAACATCGTCCAGGGTGGAGCCATCTTTACGTTGGCCGATCTTGCCTTTGCCGCAGCTTCAAATTCCTACGGTACTATTGCCGTGGGTATTAATGTAAGCATCTCATTTCTGAAAGCTGAAGGTACCGGTACCCTGTATGCCGAGGCATTCGAAAATGCAAGGAACAACAAGATAGCCTCCTACACCATAAATATCACAAACGATCTCGGAGAACTGATCGCTTGCTGCCAGGGCATGGTCTATCGAAAAAAAGACAGGCATGCTGAAGCCTGAGTACTTCTGATTTTTATATTTTTGTCTTTCACCCCAAAACATGATGGTGGAAAATCTTTTATCCATACAGGGTATCTGGCTTGAAAACAGTGGTGAGAAAATTACCTGGGAAATCAGCAGGGGGCAGAACTGGCTGCTTCGCGGTGATATAAATTCCGGCAAAACGAAATTCCTGTCACTGATTACCGGTACATCATTTAGGTTTGAGGAAAAGGTAATTCATTATTTTGAAGATAAGCCCGCCTATGGATTTGCCAGCCTGAATAAGCATCTTACATATCTGAATTTCAGGGGTCTGATCGCTGATCATCACCAGTTTTATTATCAGCAGCGATATAATTCAACCGAATCGGAAAATATCGCCACACTGCGTAACATACTGTTCCCCGGGGAAGAGTCAGTCACTCATGATGCCCACAGGCTGATCCGGATGTTTGGCCTCACACAGTGCCTGGATGAGGAGATCATTAAGCTGTCATCCGGCGAATACCGGAAAGCTTCCATCATCAAAGCTATCCTTCTGAAACCCGAATTCCTGATCCTTGATGAACCATACTCAGGACTGGATGCTCCGGGCATCAAGCAGATGGACGACCTCCTCGGCTATATTGCCGGCCAGAGTACCGGTATCATTTTATCATCCAATACCTCGCATATCCCGCCGGTAATATCGCATGTATTTGTCCTTGCCAGAAATGCTGTTTGTTATAAGGGGCCTTTGTCAGATCTTGTATTCCCCTCAGTGAGACCTACTCCGGCAGCCACCCTTCCGTATATCCCGGAAATGGCAGATGTATCATTCAACACCGCTTTTCAGATGACGGATACCACAGTGAAATATGGAAACCGTATTATCCTCAACCGCATTAACTGGCAGGTGGAAAAGGGTGACAAATGGCTGCTCTCCGGTCGCAACGGTGCGGGTAAGTCGATGTTGCTGAGTCTCGTTTATGCCGATAACCCCCAGGTGTATGCCAATGATATCAAACTTTTTGACCGGCGGAGAGGTACAGGTGAGAGTATCTGGGAAGTGAAAGAACGGATAGGGTATTTTTCTTCTGAACTGTTCTTATACTATGATAAGCTGAAAACGACCACCACTGCAGCATTCAGGTATCTTTCCTCAAATCCCTATAACAGGAAAAAGGTTACTAAGGATGAAATGGCATTTTACACCCAAATGCTGGAGTATTTCGATGTTACTGTTTTTGATGGTCGCCCGCTTTTCAGTGTTCCCTTTGAGGTTCAGCGGATCTTCCTGTTGATGAATGTTTTCCTTGGCAATGCCCCTCTTATCATCCTCGATGAACCATATCACGGCCTCGATGAAGCAACCATTGAAAAAATAAACCGACTCGTGACGGTGTTCTGCTCAGAGAGAACACTGATTTTTGTTTCACATAACCGGGATGAAATTCCGCCAATTCTCTCAAAAGAATTTCTCCTTGACCACGGGGAAGGAAGAACAGTGCAGATCTGAAAACCCGGGTGCAGGAAGAATTGTTATACCTAGTCGTGATGCTCTTGAAGAACAAAACAAACTACCATGTTACAGCGTGGAATAAATTATGACATAGGCACTGATTTCAGGGAGGGGGTACTGACCCGGCAGGAATTCAACGAATCCGTCATTAAGAATGAGATTGAAATTATACGGCACGAACTTCATTGTGACGCTGTCCGGTTATCGGGATTCGATCTTCATCGCTAGGTAAAAGGAGCATTTTACCGTCTCTCGGATTATTATGGGATGATGGAAAAACACAAGACACTTAAGAAGTAAAACAGAAAGGCTGACACTATGAAACAAGTCACGGTCAAAACAGAACTCGCAGCATCCGTACAATCGGTATGGAATGCGCTGACGGACAGCGATGCAATGAAGGAATGGTATTTTGATATTCCCGAATTCAGTCCAGAACCCGGATTTGCATTTAGCTTTACCGGTCAGGGTCAGAAAGGAGAAAAATACATTCACCACTGCAAGATCACGAAGGTTATCCCTTTAAAGTTACTGCAACATAGCTGGAGATATGAAAATCATGAAGGTGATTCTCTCGTAACCTTCGAATTGACAAACGGAGATGAAAAGGTTACGCTTAATTTACTGCATACTGGACTTAATACCTTTCCGCAAGACAATCCTGATTTGAGGGCAGAGAGCTTTCTTGCCGGCTGGACCGAATTGCTTACAAAGTTGCTTCCGGCTTATCTCGCAGGAGAAGCTAAGCACTAACTTATGATTTTTTTGTAAAGCAGGTTGCCTTTCCAAATCAACGAAATTTCTTTCGAAAATTCCATATTTCCACTGGCCGATTGTCCAAACCGATAAAATCTTTTTTTTTGGTTTGATGTTCATTAAAAATGATATCCAAATGATTTGAAGATCCGGATTTATAGTATCTTTTCAAAAAATAATCAGTCCCCAATGCGTTATACCCAGAGATTAGTCCTGCTGTCAACAGGAATGGCTTCTGTCCTTTTCTACCTGTTGCATATTATCATCGGTGGATTATTATGGAATGGGTACAGCCACCTTCATCAACCTATCAGCGATCTTACAGCTAGCGGAGCTCCGAACCTCCTACTAATTAAAAGCCTGACAATCACATATTCTATTTTTGCAATAATCTTTTCCATATCCTTTACGGTACTGGAAAGTAAAAAACATCGGAAACTGGTGATATGGGGTGGTATATTTTTAATTCTGCTACATCTTATTTCATTGAGTTATGGTCTATTCCCTGAAGACATGCCGGATCAGCCCCTCACTTTTACCGGCAGAATGCACATCATTGTGACAGCATTGATTGTGCCCTTCACGATAATGGCGCCCTTTTTTATCGGATTTGGATTGCGTAAGGAAAAACTATGGCATAGTTTCGCGCATTATTCCATCCTTACCGGCATCCTTATCTGCATCTTCGGCACAGCTACAGGAATGTTTTATGCAAAGGGACTGCCTTATTTCGGATTGGTTGAACGTCTGAATATCGGTGTCCTGCAATTATGGATGTTCATCTTTTCCTTCCAAATGATTAAAAAAGGATGATGCTTAAGAGGTACTATATACTTGTTCTGCTAACTGTATTTCCGATGCTTTGCGTACCTGGACAGGCTGAAGATCCAATAAGTCAGGAAACACAAGTAGAAACCACAAAACGGGATTTCACCTTTTATGGTGTACTGATCCATCAGCATGAAAATTTCTTCCGTGAGCCCTTTTCCTTTCAGGGCTTTGAAACCGGGCTATTGGTTCATAATAAGTTCACCCTCGGCGCCTTCGCCTCCACCTTTGTATCAAACCTTATGACAGAGTTCTCGGGCAACCCACTTTACGTTAGTATGGGGCAGGGAGGGATCTTTGCCGGTCGGATTACAGGCGGAAAAAAAGTTCTTCACACTGGGTATCTTCTAAATCTCGGATATTTTTCGCTTTCCGGTGACGACAATCGCTTTCCGGTTTTTCGTTCAGGAAACCCTTCGGTAAGGATCCGGGGATGGATGGCCTCACCACAGCTTTATGCTGAAGTGTACACGGCAAGATGGATGAAGATACGTACAGGCATCGCATACAGCTTTTATTTCCCTGTATTTCAATCGGGTAGCCTACCGGGCAATATCGGGGGTTTTTCGGTTTCTTTCGGTTTCTTGTTCGGAAAGTTTAAGGATGAAAACACTATATTCAAAGCTGGGTGCGGAGATCAGTGATGAGGAACAGAACTGTGACCTTGCGCTGCAATGATTCATATCATTTAGGTGTAATTACCGGCTTTAAAAATCATTACCTTTGCCCTTCATTTCCAAAAAAAGAATGGCTGAACTAAAGAATGCAGATGTTATTGTTATAGGTGCAGGCGCCGCCGGAATGTTAGCCGCCGGCAGTGCGGCCGAGGCAGGAGCTAAAGTGTTGCTGCTTGAACGCATGGAGCGACCCGGCAGAAAACTTCTCATCACCGGAAAAGGAAGATGCAATATCACCAATGCTGCCCCAATCTCTGATTTTATTTCACACATCCAACCCGACGGGAAATTTTTACGTACGGCCTTCTCACGGTTTTTCTCTGGAGAGATCATCGCACTTCTTGAAAGGTATGGGCTTCAGACGGTTACAGAAAGAGGCAGCCGTGTTTTCCCTGCCACAAACAAAGCTTCGGATGTGGTCAATGCGCTGAAGCGTTGGCTGGACCATCTTGACGTTCAATATTTAGCAGGGACAAGAGTAAAAGATTTAGTAATGAATGGGGAAAGTGTCACCGGCGTCCTGGTTGAAACGGATGGGAAGTCACAGCAGATAACTGCTGGCGCAGTAATCGTTTGTACCGGAGGTAAATCCTATCCGGCTACCGGATCTTCGGGTGACGGATATAAACTTGCAGAACAGGCCGGACATCGCATTACTGACCTCAGGCAGGCACTGGTACCCCTTGAAACTGAGGTTGACATGGTTCAACATCTACAGGGTCTGAGTCTGAAAAACGTGAGTGTGAGCTTATGGATAGAAGGAAAAAAGGCAGCATCCGAATTTGGCGAGATGTTGTTTACACACTTCGGACTTTCGGGCCCTGTAATTCTCACCCTCAGCAGACGAGCCGTGGATGGTCTGAGAGAACAGAAGGAGGTAGAAATATCCATTGACCTTAAACCGGCACTCGATGAACCCAAACTGGATACAAGGCTGGTGCGTGACTTGAATGAGAATGGTAAAAAACAGCTGGTTACCATGTTTAAACAATGGTTGCCTTCGTCGTTAATCCCTGTATTTATTAAACTTCTTTCTCTAAATCCATCGACTGAATGCCATCAGTTAAATGCGAAGGACCGCAGGAGGATCATGCTGCTCATGAAGAATTTCAGATTCAGGATAACAGGATGCAGGTCTTTTAAGGAAGCTATCGTAACGGCTGGGGGTGTGAACATCCGTGAAATTGAACAAAAGACCATGGCGTCCAAATTGGTGGAAAACCTATATTTCGCGGGCGAGGTTCTGGACCTTGATGCCGACACCGGCGGTTATAATCTTCAGATCGCATGGTCAACGGGATGGCTGGCAGGTTACTCTGCAGCTCAGCGTAAACGGACCACGTCCGCCGTAGGTTCAGTGTAGGCGGATCGTTAACCCCCTTCGACAGGCTCAGGGACTAACCTTCGGCAAGCTCAGGGATCGCCTTTGACAGATTCAAGGACCGCCTTCGACAAGCTCAGGGACCGCCCTTCGCCAGGTTCATAGACCAACCTTCGGCAAGCTCAGAGACCGGACGTATTTTTCTCCGTTGGATGATTGTTTCGAGGTGATTTAGATTGTGCGCTTACAATATTGTTCTTATATACGTATATGTAGGGGATCCCACCCCCCGCCCACCACCCTTAATGCACCGAAAGAACAAATCTCAGCTACCCTCTATCATGTTTTTAAGCAGAGCGCAGAAATTAATATTCAAGTCAAACCAGGTTCCCCCGTGCCCCCCAATTAAACCTTAATGTGAAATACGACTGAATATCAGCCAGGACAAATGCGATTTTTTAGAACATCCCAGATTCAGTAACTCACTAAATTGAAGTGATGGGGTGATGGGGTGATGAGGTGATGAAGTTAGGAAGTTAGGAAGTTAGGAAGTTAGCGATGTTCTATAGGTCACTCTTCAATTCACCAAATCACCAAATCACCAAATCACCAAATCACCAAATCACCAAATCACCAAATCACCAAATCACCAAATCACCAAATCACCAAATAATAAGTGATGGGGATTCTAGACATATGTGATCTTATGTGCCTTATGTGGTTCAAAATATCGGGTTCTTAAAATCACCCCTAATTCACCAAACCGTGTCCGCCGTAGCTTCAGCGTAGGCGGATCACTAAATCACTAAATAAAAACTGAGGGATATTAAACAAAGCCGATACCCGTCTGTTTACGGTGAACAATCCTTCATCATGAAAACCAAAGCATTATATCATTTGTCTTTCGCCACTATCCTTTTCATGGCTGCTGTGAATCTTCCAGGGAACATTCATGCCCAGACCGATGACAATACCGCACTCGATCAGAAGGTCAGGGCATTCCTCGACAGTCACAAAGATACCTGGCACGAGTTGAATGTGCCCGAAAGCGACGGACAGCTGCTACATGACATCATCGTAAAAAACAACTACCAACATGCTGTTGAGATCGGTACCTCCACCGGCCGTTCGGGCATATGGATCGCCTGGGCATTAAGTAAAACCGGGGGCAAGCTTATCACTATCGAAATCAATAAAGACAGGTATAATGAGGCCTTGAAAAATTTTAAGGAAGCGGGCGTTTTGCAGTATATCGATGCCCGGCTTGCCGATGCCCATGAACTCGTACCGAAGCTCGAAGGACCGGTGGATTTCGTGTTCTGCGATGCCGACAAGGACTGGTACACAAATTATTTCAAGGCCCTGGAAGACAATCTCGTACCGGGTTCGTGCTTCACCGCACACAACACCAATATGCCGGGTGTACGTGAATATCTCGACTATGTGCGAAGCCTCCCCGATTATAAAACCAGCATCAATAATCGTGGAGCAGGCATGGGCATAAGCTATAAACAGGAATAAAGATGGGCGGGATAAGCAAAACCGGCACCATCCCGATGGAGGCAGGCTTTTTCAGGCTCCTGTCAAGTAGCAGTGGATCTTTTGCAATTACGGGATTCCATCAGCATGGCATCCTGCATCTATTTTTGCAATCATCCTGCTTACGCTTTCTTTGCTGGATAGGCCCGTATTGTCGACCATAGCGATAGTAACCACAATGAGCGTCATTCCTTTATTAAATTCCTGAGGTTGAAACTAGAAAAAGGGGATCATGAAAAACAAGCCGGAAAAAGACGTATGCGTGTATTTCAATCCTTGTGATATTGATACCCCTCCTCAAAATCATCATTACTGTGCTTTTCAAGTCTTGTGATTGTGGCGTCTCTGCGATAATATGATGGCAGGATCTGCAATGCCTCATTTTTATCATTCACATCCACAATCAGCCAGGCTTTATGAACACCATCCGAACATCCCCAGTCGGCATTGGTCAGAAAATGCGATCCGGAACTAAGAAAGATCTGAATTGCTCTTGTACATTCGATCTTGTCTTCTGAATGCGGTACTTCGATCAGGAAATGTGCCATGATTTTCAAATTTAATGGATACTGAAAATACCGGTTTTGCTTCATAGAAATAAAGAAGTACAAGTATCTTCCTTTTAATTGTCAGGCGCTTCAGGAAGTTCTGAAATCCTCTCCCCGGGACACGGCATTCAGACACCTCTCACCTGCCTAACCTCTCTAACAGATTATTCGGAATTATTCCTGTTCTTCCTGATTCATAACAATATACTTTAATATTTGTTAAGGATATTTGAATATATTTTGCCGTTGGAAGCCGGAACCAAAGACTACTTCTATATGGGAATGTATGAGTATTTAGGAGAGTGGTGGAAATCCGTGGTCAGCAAATAACCAAACCCGCCCGAAGGCCCGCGTTTCCTAAATTTGGACAATAAAGATGCCGCCAATAAATCTAAAATCCGGGCTGGTAAAAAAGATGTACTAGGTGATCTACCTACGCTTACCATGTGCCGCTTTAGATTTAGCGGTGGCGCAAGTTACGGCGGACAAGTCCCACCTTCCCTAAAGCTCCGGCGGACGCGGTTTGGTGATTTGAAGAGAGATCTAATGAACATCTTTCACTTTCTAACTTCCTAACTTCCTAACTTCCCCCTCACCCGTGAATCCCACGCTCAGACAACCACCTTTCAGCATCAATAGCGGCCCTGCAACCTGTGCCTGCAGCGGTGACTGCCTGGCGGTAAACCGGATCCATCACGTCACCACAGGCAAAAACACCTTCGACATTTGTTTTCGAGGAGTCTGGAAGCGTATGAATATAACCGACATCATCCATGTTGATAAATTTGCTGAAAATATCCGAGTTTGGTTTATGACCTATGGCTACGAAATATCCCTGAACATCAAGGCGTTTTTCTTCCCCTGTTTTCAGATCCTCAACAATCACACCCTCAACGTTCTTATTCCCGACGATCTCCTTTGTACCATGGCTCCACAAAATTTCGACATTCTCTTTTTTAAGAAGTCTGTCCTGCATGATCTTTGAAGCTCTTAATTCGTCCCTTCGATGGATGAGATACACTTTATTACACAGTCCGGCCAGGTACAGAGCCTCCTCAGCAGCGGTATCGCCGCCACCAATAACCACAACATCCTGACCCTTATAGAAAAAGCCATCACAGGTGGCACAGGCAGAAACGCCGTAACCCATAAATGTTTTTTCCGACGCAAGTCCAAGGTATTTTGCCGTGGCACCGGTGGCGATAATCACGGTATCGGCAGAGACTACTTTTTTCTCATCGATAGTTACCCTGAAGGGATGCCCCGAAAAATCAACGGATGTTGCCATTCCCCACCGGCAATCGGTACCGAATCGCACGGCCTGAGCTTTAAAATCGTCCATCATCTTCGGACCGGTGACCCCTTCCGGATATCCCGGATAGTTTTCCACATCGGTGGTTGTGGTCAGCTGTCCGCCAATCTGCATTCCCTCGTACATCACCGGATTGAGATTTGCCCGTGCAGCATAAATTGCAGCGGTATAGCCCGCAGGACCAGAGCCCAGGATCAGACATTTAATATGTTCAACATCACCGGCAGCAACCTCTTTGTGAGTATTATCAGACTCAGTCGTATCCATTTTCTTAAATAATTCCATTTGTATCTCAGGTTATAAATTTGACTTCAGGATAAACAAAAGTAATAACGCGAACGTTCTTTACAAATAATTGTGGCTATGGTCAATAAATATACCATTTATGTTCCCCCACCCTCTTATTAGTATAATCGATTAAATATCTGTTTTTTAGATTCTCATGACAAATCGTCATATCTATATATTTATCATTTAATGGGATGAAAATACGACTCGTGAAGGACGGGATCTTTCCAATCCTTCGAGACAGGGACGGACAGTTGATAAAAGAAAGTACCAAAACCGGCTATCCTCTTGCAGGCACACTCCAGGGTGAAGGAAAACTGGCTGGTATACCCGTGCTCTTTGTAAGGACGGCTGGATGCAACCTAAGATGTACCTGGACGGACGACCTGGGGAAGACGGATATTTGTGATACGCCGTATTCGAGTCACCATGTTACGGAATTCGAAGAGTGGGAAATTGACGACATCATCAGGGTCCTGGAGTATAACCGTGGAAATCTCAGCCATGTCGTCCTTTCGGGCGGAGAACCAACCCTCCAGGTTGGCGGTATTACTGCTCTCGCCTCCGCTATAAGGAAGAAACTGGGGATGCATATCACGCTTGAAACAAACGGCACATCGTATCTCCCCGAAATGGCCAGTGATGTTAACCTGTTTTCCATTTCCCCAAAACTAAAATCCTCAGAGCCATCGTTTCAGAAAAATAAAACTCTCAGCCATCCTGTGGGTGAAGCCTTTCTTGAAAGCCATGCCAGGTTACGCCGGAATACCGATGTTCTTCAAAAATACATCAACAGTTGTATGATCCTGGAATCCTATTACGGCGATGAAATCGACACACCAGCCGCACGGCGTACAGACCGGGACTTCCAACTGAAGTTTGTGGTTGCCCGAAATGAGGATGAGAAGGAAATCAGGGACGACTTTCTGTCAAAACTGGGTTTTGTACGAAACGAAGATGTACTCATCATGCCTTTGGGGAGTACTCCCGACAGGATGCAGGAACACCTTGACCTCGCCGCCAGAATGGCGATACGAAACGGCTGGCGTTTCTCCCCGCGAATACAGATAGAAATATTTGGAGATAAAGCAGGAACCTGAATCCGTCTCCTGTCTAAATCCGCATTACGTAAAAAAGGCTATCCCCTTTGAGGTAGAATTTCTTTTACACCAACATGTATAATGATAGCATGCTGGATCTGTCGTATTCAACATAAGGTTCTGAAAGCTATCAAGATGGTTCAGCAACGGTTTTGACTTCTGCAGCTACGAACTCTTCCTTCCTTCGAAGGTATTCATTGGCGCTCAGTGCGGCGATTGTTCCTTCTGCCACGGCCGTTGTAACCTGCCGGTACTTTTTGGCAATACAGTCACCGGCAGCAAATACACCGGGGACATTCGTATTCATTTCCGGATCAGTCACAATCTCAGCTTTTTCATTCAGAAGTACTACCTTCTGCAATGCAGCCGTATTGGGGAGGTAGCCGATAAAGATAAAGACCCCGTTGGTTTTGAGGTTACTTCGCTTACCACTAGCCAGGTGTTCAATGATGATATGATCAAGACTATCCTCTCCGCGGAACTCACGCAATTCCGATCCCATGATAAATTCAATCTTCCCGTTGCTTTCAGCTTCTGCAATAGCATGCCGGAAAGCCTGAAAATGATCAAACTGGTGAATGATGGTCACTTTAGATGCATAACGTGTTAATGTCACAGCTTCTTCCAGGGCGGAATTTCCCCCGCCAACGACCACGATTTCCTTCCCTGTGAAAAAATCACCATCACAGGTGGCACAATATGAAATTCCTGTTCCCTTGAATTTATCTTCTCCCGGAATATTCAGTGATCGTGGCTTTCCTCCCGGGGCCAGGATGACAGCCCTCGATCTGAATACCCTGCCATCCTCAAGTTCAACCGTTTTAATATCCCCTTTCAGCATATATCTGAGGATCTGAACATTGGATTTAATCTGGCAGCCGAAGTCTTTGGCCTGTTTCTTCATCGTATTTGCCATCACATATCCGTTTGTGGTTTCCACACCGGGATAGTTTGCAATTTCATTTGTCAGTACCAACTGACCGCCCACAGGCCCTTCATTCAGTATCAGCGTCGATAATTTAGCTCTTGAGCTGTATATCCCGGCTGACAGTCCTGCGGCCCCGCCTCCCAGTATTATTACATCGAAGATCTCGTTCATATTTGATATATTTAAAAATATGGATACCATCAAATGGTGCTTTAAGGAATGATGTATAGAGCACCATCCTAATCATGGAAGAATCGCTTCTACAAGCTACCTAACTCCCATACTTATTTAGTGATTTGGTGATTTGGTGAATTGGTGATTTGAAGAGTGACCTAAAGAACACTTCGTCATACCTGTCTCCTGATCACATCATAACTCTATCACTTCTTATTTGGTGACCCACCTTCGCTGAAGCTCCGGTGGACACAGTCCTCCTTCGCTGAAGCTCCGGCGGACGCGGTTTGGTGAATTGAAGAGTGATTGTAAGATCACCACGCTACCGTCTCACTTTCTGACGATCCCCCTACTGCCCCGGCCACTGAAAGGGGAGGCCCAACGCACGCTCCTTCATGGAGACATCTCACCTTCTCACAAAGTTATTTCCCAAACTCCTGATCCAGAACATCCACAACCTGCGCCATACTCTGAATACTGCTTGTAGCATGAGCAACTTTGCCGTCCTTATAATACATCGTGAACGGAAGTCCCATAAATCCTTTTGATTCCGGTGCATTCCGGATTACCGATGCCTCGGGGTTATCAAAAGCCATGACGGCAAATTTCACGTTTGTCCTCTCGTCTCTGAGTTCTTCCATTACTTCGTATACCGGGATACACATCGGCCCCATACGTCCGCAGCAAACCATTACATTATCATTTTCGCTGGTAAATTTTTCCAGTTCAGCTGCTGATTCAATCTCGTGCAAATTTGTGTGTAACATTTTCATAATTCTATATTTATATCAGTTTAAAATAAATGCTCATATTTACATATTCAGCCCTAAAAAGCAGACTTAAGATCCTGCTTCCTGCCGGTCATTGAAATCCTCAGTTGCCAGTACCTGCTCGTCAGAGATGAGTGTGCCATTCATATATTCCTTCACAAGCAATGCCGGCGAAAGATCCGGCGCTCCTACCCAAATATTGATCTTATGACGAGCAAACAGGCCAATAACTTTTTTGTTGATCTTATAAGTGATAATATCGGTAACACGTTTTTCAGCTACCCATTCCGGTATTCGGTCGACCTCAGTATAAACCGGCGCTTCGATCGTTGAGCTTCGAATCTTCCCGGCATCGACCGAAAAGATCATATAATGGCTGCATGCACCAAAATGCCTGCTTAATTTTCCGTCGGTGACGGGAATGGCTATGCGTTTCATCATGTTGATACTGTTGTTTGCAAATGTAGGGAGTGACTTGCATTTTTCCTGAGACTATGCGCTGCGGTTTCACAGCAGCAACATTGAAATATTTCAACTTTTTTCTTGCCATATTTCAATACCTTTGTTCAGATGAAGTTCCAGGTCACTTTCTTCAGAAACGAAAACGCATTATGGATAGCACTCAGTTTTCAGCAAGTCCGGAAAGAGAAAACGGGCAAAGTCTTACAGATATTGGATGTTTCCGCGGACTCTCAGCTGATGATCTGACCTTTTTACAGGATCGGAAAACCCAGCTTATCTATACCGCAGGGGAGAATATCTTCAAGCAGGGCGCTTTTGCACCGTACGTGATGTTGATCATCAGCGGCCTTGTAAAGGTATATCTGCAGACAGGTGCTAACCGTCAGATTAGCATCAGGCTGGCACATACCGGCGATTTCCTGGCTTTTCAAAGTGTATTCGGAGAGAATGTGTACAATTACTCTACAATTGCTCTGAAAGAATCGGTGATCTGCATGATCAGCAAGGATGGACTCAGGGAACTGCTCTTGCGGAATCCGGATTTTGCCCTTGAGATCACCTCGAAGAACAGCCGCAATGAAGCAAACCTACTTGAGATCATTAAAAATCTGTCATACAAACAAATGCGTGGTAAGCTGGCATCTACGCTCCTCTACCTGTCGTCAAAGGAATTTGACGATGAAGATGTCTTCCAATACCTTAATCGTCAGGATATTGCCGATTTTGCTTCTATCTCAACGGAAAGCACTGTCAGGTTCCTGAAAGAATTTGAAAAGGAAAACGTTGTGCGTTTGGAAGGAAGGGATATTGTAGTTCTTGACAGGAGGGGGCTGGAAGAGATTGGTCGGTTGGGGTGAGGGGGTTATGGAGTTATGAAGTTAGGAAGTTAGGAAGTAAGAAGGTGAGATGTCTCTCGGAAGGAATGTGCGCAGGACCTCCCCTTTCAGGGCCGGGGGTAGAGGGGAAAAAGTTAGGAAGTTAGAGGTTAGGAGGTGATGGGTAGAGCGTGAAAGGTGTTTGTAGAAACCCTTCTTCCATGCCGGAGGCATTCACCAACAATAGCCATGGTTTTGCCCATGGACAAAGTGGAGTTAAAATCATCCCTAATTCACCAAACCGCGTCCGACCGTAGCTGGGAAGATGTTCTTTAGATCACTCCTCAATTCACCAAACCGCGTCCGCCGGAGCTTCAGCGAAGGTGGGTCACCAAATAAGAAGTGATAGAGTTATGGAGTTATGATGTGATCAGGAGACAGGTATGACGAAGTGTTCTTTAGGTCACTCTTCAAATCACCAATTCACCAAATCACTAAATCACTAAATAATTATGCGTCTGCATCCACGGCCACGTCATTTTCAAAGTCATAGAAAGTTTTCCGCATAAGGTCGGATAAGAGAAGCTTGTAACTGATGAATGCTTCAAGGCGTGAGATATAGGCATTATTGAGTCGCTCGCGTTCAAGGGCCATAGCCTGGCTGTCGATTTCGCCGTTAGCATAACGCTCGCGGGTTATCCCGAAACTTTTTTCTGCCACTTCCACATTTTTTTCCAGCAATTCCAACCTCCGGAGACTGCTCTGCAGCCTTTCGGCAATGGTTCGGATATCCCGCTCGATGCTAACCTTTTCCGCATCAAGCTGCAGCATATTCTGTTCCAGCGTGGCTTCGGCAGCCTTCACCCTTGCCTTGTTCTGCCCCCAGTCGATGATCGGAAGGCTGAGCGTAAGCGCCGCGTTAAAATTGCCCGGGCGATCGCTGAGGTTTCGCCAGGTATAGCTCATGGATGACTCCATCGGTATTACAAGACCGCTCTTATCCGTACCAATAAGGTCATAGGCTATCAGAATGTCCCCGCTGATCCTGCCGGCAGCCTTCCTTCGTTTGATCTCCATCTCCGAAAGCTCCACCTGGATCTCGTATTCCTTTAACTCATTCCTGTTTTCAAGAGCCAGCCTGACGGCTTTTTCAACATCCACGATGACTTTTTTGTATCCGGTACCCGCTGATACAGTGATGCTGTCACTCAGGTTCAGCCCCATTACCTCCTTGAAAAGCCGAAGTTGTGAATTATAATTGACCCTGGCAATATCCAGATTATTGATAGCTTCACTCAGATCGACCTCCATCTGCAAGGATTCTACCTCCCTGATCAGTCCTGCGCTAAACTTATTCCTTGCAATCGTAGTTGCCTCGTTCTGTCGATCCAGACTCATCCTGGCTATGTTGAGCCGTTCCTTATAAGAGATCAGATTGTAAAAAATACTGCTTACCTCATATTCAAGATCCAGTCCTGCTCTTTTAAGCTGTCGGAGTGTGGACTCGTAGGTGAGTTTTGCCTGCTTATATTCCAGTTTTATATTGTTATACCCATAAAAGGCTTCGATAGGCTGGCGAAAACCTATACTTGTGGTGATCTGCGTTAGCCGGTCGTTATAATTATAGTCGACGATATTCTGAAGACCCGAAGTGACCGACAACCGACCGTCGGTTGGAAGCGGCTGGATAATGCTGAGGTAGCCATTCATCTGGTTCTGTTTCACCGAATAGAACGATACTCCCAGACTGTCCTCCCACTGCCTTACGGTCTCCGTATACCGGGGCAACAAGAAGTCCATGTTGACATGTGTCTTAAAACTACTTGTTGCGGCTTTAAGATCGTACGATGCACGATTCAGTCGCTGCTGAAGGACCAACATTGTATTGCTCTGTTTTCTCGCAATCCCGATGCTTGATGCCAGATCGAGCTCATAGATATCCTGAGCATGCATTGTACCCGGCAGGATGAGAAATACCATTAACACTGCAACAATACAAATCATCTTTTTCATATGCGCGAAATTATTTTCTTACCTAACATAAAATCACATGAATATTAGCTTACGTCTCGATTATCATTCGTGTCTGATCGATTCAATGGGTTTCAGATTCGCTGCTTTTTTAGCAGGGAGGTAGCCAAAGGTGATGCCTACGATTATGGAAAAGGCAAAGGCGATAAAGAGCGAATAAAATTTGATTTCGGTACTTACTTCTGTTGCCAGAGAAAGGATCAATGACAAAACGATGCCCAGAAATACCCCGATAAGTCCGCCGGCAAGGCTCATGATCACAGATTCGGTTACAAACTGGCTGAGGATATCATTCTTCCTTCCTCCGATAGCCCTTCTGATACCTATCTCCCTGGTCCGCTCCACCACCGAGGCCAGCATGATGTTCATAATACCAATACCTCCAACAATCAATGATATGGCAGCAATGGATGCGAGTAGAAAATTGTACCTCCGGCGTTCCTTTTCTTCCTGTTTTAATAATTCGAAAGGCACAATGATGCTGTAATCGTCATTGTTGTAGTGATGACGGTTTAAGATACTGCGCATCACAGCGGCTGATTCCATCAGCCTATCCGAGGATTCCAGCTTAACGGTGAATTGTTTGATTTCACTGGTCAGTTGGTTCTCCCTCGGTATCCTTTTATTGAAGGTAGTAAGGGGGATGTAAATGTCACTATTCAGATCCCTTGCTGCCAGCTCTCCCACTGTCTCCGTGAACAAGGCCTTAGTTTCCATGACCCCTGTCACTTCAAACCATTGATCGTCCAGTTTTATATTCTTTCCAACAGGATCTTCAAACCCAAACAAAGATCGGCCAACAGAGGAGCCAATGGTACAAACTTTCAGCATCCTGACGTAATGATCCTGATTGATAAAGCTTCCTTTGCCAACGGAATAATTCAGGACCCGGATGATCGAAGGTGTGACCCCAATGAGAGTTGCCCTGGCAGATTTATCTCCGTACCTGGCTTCCGTTTTAGCTTCCGACTGGGAAGCAACATCGACCACGCCCGGGACGATTTCCCGGATCACATCAGCATCCCTGAGGGTCAGACCCTGGGAAAATTTCATTCTGACTTCTTCCAGTTCCTTATCTGTCAAATCTTTATCACGGATGATGATATTGCTGATACCCAGATCCTGATATTTTGCAATAGCCTGTTTTTTAGCGCCTTCACCTATGGATACCATTATTATGACGGATGCAGTGCCGAAGATGATGCCAAGCATGGTAAGAAAGGACCGGAACTTTTGATCTACAAGGCTCAGAAACGCCACATTGATATTTTCTTTAAACTGCATCTTTTGTCTGTTTTGTTAATTCACGACTTCATTGACCGGAACCAGTCTGCGACCCGCCCTTAGATCACTTTTTATAACGGTATGCCCCGAATTTGAAGCACCTGCGATCACTTCGGTTTTTTCGATAGCCCCTCCTTTTTTGAGAAAAACGTAGGCATGCGATTTTTCTTTAAGCAGGCAACTATTTGGAACATACATTTCATCCTCCGCTTCATAACAGATATATTCACAACTGACCGACATGCCTGGCTTAAGCCGGGTATCACTTTCAAGAATTTCTATCTCTGTGGTAAATATCTTCTCTTTTTCTTTTTCCGTGCATATCTTGCTAATCTCTTTTACCAAACCGTTGAACTCGACATTCGGCAGTGCATCCAGGCGGACGATCACTTTCATTCCCGGACTGATCTTGCTGATATCCGCCTCATTGACGTACGACACTGTTTTCATTCTCGAAATATCGGGAATGCTGGCGATAAGTGCTCCTACATATATTTCATCTCCCAATTTTGTGATCTGGCCGTTCCTCCTGTTTTCATTGAGTTGGAACAATCCGTTTCCCGGACTGTAAAGTGTCAGTTTTTTCAGGGTTTCATGAGCGCTTTCCAGGTCCATCTCATGTTGCATGATGCTCAGGTTATTGATCCTGATATCGTATTGTTCAATTTCAGGCTTCAGCCTCAGATTTCTTTTCACCTTTTCAAGTTTGATTTCAGACTGTCTGAATTCCAGTTCCTTAACCTTTTTCTTCATATCCGACTCGAACTGAATCCTTTCCAGTTCAAGCTGTTTTAGTTCATAGGCAGCAAGTTCATTCTTCAATTCCACCTCTAGTTCCCTTATGCTGCTTTCCGCTTCGATATTCATTTTCTCGGCCATAGCCTTTACATTTTCCAGGGATTCCTCCCTGTTGATGATATAGCGGTATATAGAAGACGGATCAAGCGCAGCAACAGAATCCCCTTTGTGCACTGTTGATCCATGTTCCATCAGCCCGATAAGTTTAAAATTATATCCATACTGATAGCTGATATTGGGCATTGTTATGCTTGAAGCATTCATAGACTGAAGTTCTCCGGCTTCTGTGATGGACTGAACAAAATTTCCTCTTAGAACGGTATATTCATCTCCTGCCTGTTTGTTGCATGAGGCAAACAATATTGCCGTCAGAATGAAAAGGGCAGTAGGTAGGATTGGTGGTATATTAAGTTTGAAAATTTTCATGTTCACGATTTTGGCACTGAAATTATAGGTTAGCCTTCGATGTCTTTTTGGCGCCGGTTTCCATTTTATCCTTATATGGATCACTGAGTGCCAATTCTTCCTTCTCGGCAACCCCTTCCTCAACGAGTGCATAATCCGTATTGTATGCAGATATCTTAATGTCTTTCTTTTTGAAACCTGAGCCGGACCTAACATAGACATATTCCTGCAGATCGTCCTTAAAAACTGATTCGAGCGGAATGATCAGAACATCGGGGATCTCTTTGATTATGAGCCTGCAACTCACTGTCAATCCTGGCATCAGCTTATCAGAGCTCTCCGGAATAAGAACTCCAATAGGAAATACTTTGATCTTTGAATCGTAATCTTTATTCTGCGCAAGATTTGCCATCCAGGTGATCTCTCCATTAAAGGTTGTGTCGGAATAAGCATCCGGTGTGATGATTACCCTGATGCCGGTTGAAACCTTCAGTGCATCGACTTCATTAATCTCAATATCTGCCATCATCTCGTCCAGATCCGGAAGTTCAATGATTTTTGATCCCGGATAGGGCTGGTCCCCAACCTGCCACTTTTGGTTCGACATCCAATTATGCTGGACGATGGCAATACCCCTGGCCGGACTCACAACGAAAAGATTATCAATCGTACTTTTCGCCTCTTTATATTGAGCCTCCAACTGATTGATACTGATCTGCTTCTGAAAAATATCGACTTTATGAATTCTTTTCTTATTTTCAATCTGTTCTCCCGCCCGCTCCAGCGCCAGGCGCGCATTTTCCAGTTTCAGGCCGATTTCTTTCTTAGTGATCTCCGCCTCATGGACCGACTGTTCAAAATTAATTTTCGATATCTCAAGCGAAATCTTAGATATCTCCAAGTCTGCTTGCAGATCTTCAATTTCAGATTTCTGAGTGGCTTTTAACTTATCGAACTCAGCATTTGCAATTTCGAGTTTCTGTTCAACATCGACAATTGCTTTTTTCACTTCACTTGGATCGAAGATGATCAGTGTATCACCTTTCTCCACTTCTTTTCCGTCATCCACCATACTGCCAATTTTCAGTGTTCCGTACCGGTAGGAAATTCGTGGTGAGTTAATACTAATTGAATTGACGGCACGGATGGTTCCTTCCTCGATCAGTTCCTCTGTAAATGTACCGCGTTTAACCTGGGTGGTCTGAACACCCTCATCTTTGTTGTAGTGACAACCACAGATTAGTGCAGAGATGAGGGCAAGAAAGGAAAACCCGGTGAACAACTGCCTGAGTGTCGTTGTATTCTTTTTATATTGTATCCTTATCATCGTCTTTTCCAGATTATGGATTTAACTTAAGTTCATCGCTAATGGTATCAGAATTCTCGTGCCCCTGAAGGTCGCCTTCCTTCATTGCAGTATCAGAGCTGTCACTGTCTGCCGTTGCAATTTTCGTTATCAATCCCTGAGGTGGTTTAGACATTGCAATGGTCTCCCCTCCTTTAAGACCTGCCGCTATAATGCTCTGAGAGCTGTTTGAGAGGCCGGTTTCAACGACAACTTTGTTGAATCTCTTCCCGGAAGCAACATATACATATCGCACATCCTCTTCTTCAAATACAGCAATGGCGGGGACAACCAGGGTATCTTTCAAATCATGGATCATTATCTCACAACTGGCACTTAGTCCCGGTGTCATTTGGGTATCACAACTATCCACATCAATGACTACCTCATAGACCTTGATATCAGACTCTTCCTTTACTTTTTTTCCAACCAGCATTTTCCGGTTTACCAAACCGGTTGTTTCAAGATGGCTAACCGCTTCGACCTGTATTTTAACTTTCTGTCCTGCCTCCACCCGCTTGTAATCCGATTCCGGTACGAGTGCTATAACCTGAACATCAGATAATTCAGGCATCTCCAGCAAATTCATATTCGGCCATACAGAGCTGCCTTCTTCTATCTTACCACCCATGGTTGTATGACCACGACTGCTCATAAGGAACAGAATGGGTGCTTCCGTATGTACTGTGATCCCGTCTGCAGGTGCCGTAATGGTCAGCATTTTTATCTCGTCTTTCAGTCGGTCGATCCTGCTTTCCTGTTGTTTGATTCGGGATTTCATCCCTCGCAATTCCGTTTCTGCAATCTCTTTCTGTGACAATAGTTTCTTGTCTAACTTCTGTTTTATGAGGGCCGCTTTTTCCTGCTGAAGAGAGATCAGTTTACGTTGCAATGGCGGCGCAAATTTTTTCTGAACTGAATCAAGATCGGAAATGGCAAGATCGATATCATTATTTTCAATCTGAGCTTCAAGCATCGAGATGGCCAGGGTATGCCCGGCTTCAAGTTTTTTCAGCTCAGCTTCAAGGTTTTCAAGGTCCGAAGTATTATTCTCAAGCTCGTTTATTAATTCGGGTAATTCAAGGATACAAACAGTATCCCCTTTTTTTGCATAGTCACCATTACCCTTAAGAAATGAGACGTTTGACAATCCCAACATCGGGGCCTTGAGATAATTTGTATTGACTGCCTTCACGGTACCCGGTGCAGTAATCTTTTCAACGTATTCTGAAGGTTCGAGGTAGAAGCGGATAATTCCGTCCGGCTTACCTCTGCAAGCAGAAAGAAAAAACAAAACGACAATAGCATATAGAGTGCTTTGTTTCATATAAAGATTTACTTTTCAGAGTTCAGTTTCTGAAGGTAAAGCAATGATTTCTTGCAAACCGATTTTAATGCAGATTAAACCTCACAGGGATACGCAATCCAATGAAGCAATGTTGGCATGCCTCAGGGCTGCCAAAGAAAGAAAAGAAACCATTTCCTGATGCGTAAAACTAAATTTTCAGGACTCCTTGTTTAATCTCCAACGTATATTTGCAATACTAAAATTATTAATTTTTTTGAATAATACAATATATTTCGAGATATTCATTGGTCCATTTGTATATCAATTTACAGTAGCTAAAATATGGAACTTATAAAATATTTATGATGAGCACCGGAAAAATGTTTTGGTAGTTTATTTGTAGTCAGCCAACATAGTCATCCGGAAGAAAGTGGTAGATTTTCACCCGAACAATTATTGAAACTAAATATTCAGGAAATGAGGTAGCCTTTAAGGGATATATATTCCGGGAATCAAGGCTTGTGCCCCATGCCTTTTCTCAGCATCGAATAATGCGTTTGTATGGTTTTAAACAGCATATATCAGCATAATAGTCAATGAAAATTACGCTCACTCAAGGGAATTTTGTAATTTTCGATCCTGCCGGCTCAAAGTACGGGCCTCAATGTTTGAAAAATAACCAAATATCCATTCCATGAAACCATACTCAAAAATCCTTGGCACACTTCTGTTTTCAATTCTTTTACTTGGTTGCTCTCAACCAGAGACGCAGGTACGAATCAGTAAGGATGATTTTACTTTTCCTCCACAGAATGTAAAAGTACACACCTGGTGGCATTGGCTCGACGGGGCTATCACAAAGGAAGGTATTACCAAAGATCTTGAGTCAATGAAGAAACAGGGTATCAGCCAGGCTACAATTCTTAATATCGGGCTTTTTAATGGGAAGAATTTTGGCGTGACACAGATAAAATTCAACACACCGGAATGGTATGAAATGTTTGAATGGGCGCTACAGAAAGCAGACAGTCTTGGCATCAGTATCGGTGCTCACAATTGTGACGGCTGGAGCACCAGCGGAGGTCCCTGGATCACTCCGGAGAAGTCCATGAAGCAGTTTGTATGGACGAAAACATACCTTTCAGGAGGAAAGAATGACGGCGTCATACTCCCCAAGCCTCAGTCTGTCAGGGACTTTTACAATGATGTTGCGGTCCTGGCTTACAGGTCGGGTGATGGACAAAGCTCTTTCAGAATGGCGCAGCCATCGGTAACTTCAGGAGATTCCATAAATTCTTTTACGCTGTATGACGGCTGTCCAACCAGTACCCTGAGACTGGCCAGGGGAAGCAATTTGCAATTTGATTTCGGTCAACCCTTTACGGCAGAAAAGATTGCAATTCACCCACGTCAGGTATTTATGTGGGAGGATATGTCAACATTCAGCCTGACATTTGACCTGTTCGCTTCATCCGATGGCCATCGATTCACAAAGGTCAGTGAGATTGAGACCGTTGGAATGAACAAAACATTTCAGTTCGCTATACCATCCACCAGGGCCAGGTATTTCAGGATCCAACTGAACGAAAAGAGCAAATCCAGAAGCGTGGCACTTGGTGAACTGGAACTTCTGAAGAAAAATGAAAATCCTGCCTATAACAGCAGCATTCCTTTTCATCTTGAAAAAACCGCCTCAGTCAAACCGGATAATATGTCCTGCTTCGACAAAATACAGTCAGAACAGACCATCAGCCAGGCCGTATCTGAGCGTGACATTATTGATATCAGTGATAAAATGGGCATGGACGGAATTCTCAACTGGGATGCTCCTGAAGGCAACTGGAAGGTAATACGCTTTGGATATACATCGACCGGTGCAACGAACGGTCCGGCAACAGCAGAAGGAAGGGGCCTTGAATGCGACAAGATGGATACTTCAGCCCTTAATCTTCATTTCAGTAATTATCCTCAGAAACTTATCGACCACGCTGGAAAATACGCAGGCAATACGTTTAAATTTCTGCTTATCGACAGCTGGGAATGCGGATACCAGAACTGGACCGGCCGGTTTAAAGATGAATTTAAAAGTCGCAGGGGGTATGATATGACGAATTTTATCCCGGTGCTCTGCGGAGAAACTGTCGATGACCCGGGAACTTCAGAAGCGTTCCTGTACGATTTCAGGAAAACCATCTCTGATCTCATCGGAGAAAATTATTACGGACATTTTAAAGAGCTCTGTCACAGCCATAATCTTGAATATCATGCTGAAGCCATCTATGGTGAACTGAATTACCCGCCGTTGGATATTATGAAGGCAAACAGCTATATTGATCTTCCGATGTTTGAATTCTGGGCGAACGTTAATGATCAGACCTTCATCAATTACGTGCCCTCCGCACGACCGGAATTAAGTTTTCCCGCTGCATCGGCGGTGGTATATGACAAGCCTGTTATCGGTACAGAAGCCTATACGGGCATGGCCCATTACAGTGAGACACCTCAGGCACTGAAACCCTATGGAGACAGGGCCTACTGTATGGGACTGAACCAGATCATCCTTCACAGCAATGTCCATCAACCCCTCGACGCACCTGCCGGGATGACGCTCGGACCATTTGCCGCTCATTTTAACCGCCTGAATCCATGGTGGCAGTTCGCCTCCGGCTGGACCGGGTACCAGTCGCGTATACAATACATCCTTCAGAAAGGGACGGTTATAAAAGAAGTCCTTTACTATGTTGGAGACCAGTTGCCGCAGACCATCGAAAATCCGGTGATCTCAACCCTGCCCTTCGGTTACAGCGGACAGGCCTGCAATGCCGATGCACTGATGAACATGGTCAGCGTGAAAGACGGAAAATTATTGCTCAAAGGAAAACTGGAGTACAGCATGCTCATCCTCCCTGCCAGTAACCTGATGGATATTGAGACACTGGAACGGATTGAAGAACTGGTGAAGCAGGGAGCCATAATATACGGAAGCCGTCCTGAACGGATGCTTTCCCTGAAAGACAACAAGGAAAAAAAGGAAGAATTCAGTGCCCTCGTCACGAAACTTTGGGGAGACGACAACGCTCAGACCAGGCATAGTTATGGAAATGGGGCAATTTTCCACGGCAAGCCTGTCGGCGATGTGCTTGCTGACGAGAACGTCCTCCCTGCCATCTCCACGGGTGAAGCCGATTCCCTCAACCTTATGTTCATCCATAAATCGGTAGGCGACCAGGACGTATTCTTTGTCTTCAACCAGCAAAATAAACCTCTTTACCGTGAATGTCTCTTTTTGACAAAGGGTAAGCTTCCTGAGTTGTGGGATCCTGATCAGGGTACCGTCTACCGGCCGGCAGTCTTTACCATTGAAGGCGAACAAGTCCGTATCCCTGTAAGTTTCAAACCCCGGGAATCAAAGATCTTCATCTTCAGTGTGGGCTCAGATCAGAAGAGTATTACGAGGGTGACAAAGGGAGAGACACAACTTTTTCCTGTAACAAAAGATTTATCAGAGCCGGTTCCTGATGCCGTTCTCAGCGGTAATTCGATCATTGTAAGCGCCGACAGTCTAACGGGTTACCGGTTTTATAATGAAAGCATGGAATCTGTTCCGGTAAAATTCCTCGAAAAAAGGGAGATAGAAATCACCGATTTTGCTGGTACTGTACAATTTGAGCCACCGTATCCTCAGAAAATAAAATCCCTGGATATTTCAACGCTCTCCCCGCTCAACGAATCTGAAGTCCCTGATATTCGTTATTTCTCCGGAACAACCATGTACAGCATTACTTTTGACCTTCCGGAGGATTTCCTGGCGTCGTGTGATTCATTCTGCATCGGCCTGAATGTGGAACATGCCACGGCTGAAGCCAGACTGAACGGCGTGTCCGTCGGTATCGCATGGAAACCGGGGATGAGCTTTCCGGTACCCGTCCTGAAGCAAACGGGCAACGAATTGGTGATCACCATGGGTAACCCATACCGAAACAGGATGATCGGTGATTTCAGGGAATATGGCGAATTGAAGAATGTCAGCAGCTCGGCGAAGGTCAGTGATTTTCTGCAAAAAGATAAACCACTTCTGGAAAATGGACTGATGCCACCACTAAAAGTAACCGGTTATATCAAATCGAAATAAAAATACACACGGCCGGTATTTGTGCGCCGGAGTATATGCCAACCGTGCTCCACAGGGCAAATGCCGTATTAATGCCGTATAAATGCCGTATAAGTTCATCCTTATTGTCTGGATGCACCATGAAATCATGCATACCTTAGGACAAAATAAAATCCTGAAACTATGAAACAGCCCGGTCCCGGAAACAAAATCGACGAAATCCGTCATCAAAAGGGGATAACGCAACAGGAACTGGCCGACCTTTGCAAGGTGGACATCAGGACGATACAGCGTATCGAGTCAGGGGAGGTGGAACCCCGGATGTCGACGCTGAAAGTCATCGCCACCGGTCTTGGATGCCCGGTAGAAACATTAGTCGCCAGTGAGACAGAGTACAACACATCCTACCTGCCGAAGCTCCTGCTATTCTCCTTCGTCACCGGTTTCGTTTATGTTATCAGTTGGTTGATATACAGCCGGCTCCTTCCAGGAGATGTTGTCCCAGTCCCCTTTAAGATGTCCTTCCTTGTATGGGCTCTCTACCTCTTATCAGGTGTGATGTTTTATTTCGGATTTTATACGCTTGGCAAAAGACAAAAAAATGTGATCATGCAGGTTTCTGTAATGATTATTATGGTACTGATCCCGCTCGATGTTGTATCTAATCTTCTGATATATGCAACAGACTTTCCCTGGGGAACCGAATTAAAGACGATTATCGTGACAATCCTGGGATTGAATGGTATTTTTTTCGGCATCAGCCTTTTACGACAGGATGAACACCATATCCTTCTGTACAAAATTGCCGGCATTCTTCAAATCCTGCTAAGTCCCCTGATTCTTATCCCAGTCCGGCTTATCCAGTATACTGGTCTGTGGATGGCGGTGCCTTTCCTGATCATCCTTGAGATCATCCTGTGGAAGGAATACAGAGAACAAAGAACCATGAGGCTTGCCACCGTCATTTGATGCAGACACTAATTAACCGCCGGATATAAGACTTTGGATGGAGATGCCAATTCACAAATTAGTACCAACTGACAAAAATTTCAATATGCAAAACACACCGAAGCAGGCAACTATTTCAATATATTCACAAACTATCTGTTTGGGATTTTATATTTATAATTTGAAGTATACATAAGAGTTACGATTTTATTGTTGATCTTATTTAAGATTTGCACATTGCCTTTTGTGATGAATCGGTGTTCTCACCCGCAATTCCCTCCAACTCACCTAAAATAAAATATTCTTCATACCTTTGATTTGTCAACCAATCCATTGGAAATGGGCTTCCGGAAGATAAGTATCCAGCTCCCCACGGCGTATTCAGAAAGTGAAATACGCGCAGAGATTTCGAAGCATCTCAGAATAGCGGATTTCAGCTACCGCATTGAAAACAAAAGTCTGGATGCCAGGAAGAAAACCAACATTCACTGGGAGATCACTGTAGCTGTCAGTTCGCAGGAATTAACATATGGAATGGAAGTTGCCGCTACACCTTTAGAAATACCCCTGAAAAAGACCAAAGAAAAAGCCCTGATAACAGGCAGTGGCCCTGCAGGATTTTTTGCTGCATTTGTTTTGCAAAAGGCCGGCTTTGAAACGGTCATCATTGAACGGGGCTGGGATGTTGATGAAAGAGCCAGGGGCATTTCTGCCTTCGAATCCGGAGGGCTTTTCGATCCAACGGCCAACTATGCCTTTGGTGAGGGCGGCGCAGGTACTTTTTCCGATGGTAAGCTTACCTCCAGGAGTAAAAGGATCTCCGATGAACGAAATTTTATCACTGATACCTATATTGCTGCGGGTGCCCCGGAAGAAATCAGATATATGAATCATCCTCATCTCGGAAGTGACCAACTCAGGAGCATAGTTAAGACATTGCGCAAACAATATCTGGAAGCTGGTGGTCAGATACATTTCGGGACATGCCTGGATGACCTCTCGGTTAAGAAAGGCAGGGTTGTGGCGGCTTTGACCGGGAAGGGTGAATTTGAGGCCGATCATTTTATCCTCGGTACCGGTCATTCAGCCTATGAAACTTTCCGGATGCTCATGAAAAGATCTGTAATTTTCCGGCCTAAGAATTTTGCTCTAGGCAGCAGGATGGAACACCGGAGGCAGGTCATTAACAGGGCTCAGTGGGGAAAGGAAGAACTTCCTGGTGTAAAGGCATCTGAGTACAGACTTACCGCAAATCCCGAGGGCAAACTTCCCGTATATACCTTCTGCATGTGTCCCGGGGGCATCATTGTACCGGCAACAGCATATCAGAATACTAATATTGTGAACGGCATGAGTCTTTTCAGCCGCGATATGGAATTTTCCAATGCAGCAGTTGTCGCTGCTGTAAACCCCTATTCCATCATCGGTCAGACGGTATCTGCTGCCGGTGTTCTCGACTGGCTTGAAAAACTGGAATCGTCGTTTTATGAGTATCATTCAGGGTACTGGGCACCATTTTGTTCCATCCAGGATTTTATTCATAAAAAGGTACCTCAAAGCATTCCTTCCACTTCCTATCCATTAGGTTTGGAGCCGGCGCCCCTGTGGGAAATGCTACCCGATGCAGTCCAGGAATCCATGCGTGTCGGGCTTAAAGATTTCAGCCGGAAAATGAGAGGCTTTGATACTGGCATAATCATGGGCCTGGAAAGTAAAACCTCGGCGCCAATCCAGGTAGTGCGTGATGAAAACGGCAAATGTGCCGGCTTTGAAAACTTATATTTAGTGGGTGAAGGAAGTGGTTATGCGGGAGGAATCATATCCAGCGGCGCCGATGGGGTGAAAACCGCATTAAAGATCTGCCGGGGTGATTAATGGTTTAGCGACAGCCAATTACCGCTGAAGCTACGGTGGACTTGGCCACCTTCGCTTCAGCTACAGTGGACGCGGTTTTTAGGGATGATTTTAAGAACTCCACTTTGTCCATGGGCTAAACCATGGCTATTGATGGTGAATGCCTCCGGCATGGAAGAATCTTTCTACAAATACCTCTCTCACCTTTCACTTCCTAACTTCCTAACTCCCTAACTTCCTAACTTCCTAACTTCCTAACTCCCTAACTTCTTCCATCCGCAACTTCAAAAAAAAAGACCGTCGCAGATCAAACTGCCGACGGTCTTTATATCTAGGAACAATGAGCTCGTTTACTTATCAACTTCTACATTGGCAAATATTTCTGAACTGTATTTTCCTGCTTTCAGTTTTTCAGCGACTTCCGTAAAGGCCTTGATGGTGAGTTCAACATCTTCCAGGGTATGAGCAGCTGTGGGAATGATACGCAGCAGGATCATGCCTTTCGGGATCACCGGGTAAGCTACCATCGAACAGAACAATCCGTAATTTTCTCTCAGGTCGTATACGATATTGGTTGCTTCGGGAACTGAGCCGGAGAGAATAACCGGGGTTACCGGAGATTCCGCTTTACCAATATTGAAACCCCTGTCCTTAAGTGCTTTCTGAAGAGCATTTACAATCACCCAAAGCTGTTCTCTGAGTTCGGGTTTCGTCTGCAAAAGCTCAAGCCTTTTCAGCGCACCGATGGTCATGGGCATCGGTAATGACTTGGCAAAGATCTGAGAACGCATGTTATAGGCAAGATAATCGATGATTTCCTTATCGGCAGCTACAAAAGCTCCGATCCCGGCCATAGATTTGGCAAAGGTGGAGAAATAGACGTCAATCTGGTCCTGGACACCGAAATGTTCCCCGGTACCGGCGCCGGTCTTACCCATCGTACCGAATCCGTGTGCATCATCAACCAGAAGCCTGAAATTGTATTTTTTCTTGTACTCAACAATCTCATCGAGCTTACCGAGATCACCAACCATGCCGAAGACACCTTCAGTGATGACAAGGATACCGCCACCGGTTTCACCGGCAAGTTTCGTCGCCCTTTGAAGCTGCTTATCAAGATTTTCCATATCGTTGTGAGGGAAAACATAGCGTTTGCCCATGTGAAGCCTCAGTCCATCGAGTATACAGGCATGTGCATCCGAATCATAAACGATAACATCTTTCCTGTCAACCAAAGAGTCGATGATGGAAACCATTCCCTGATAGCCATAATTCAGCAAGTAAGCAGTTTCCTTGTGTACAAATTTTGCCAGCTTTTCCTCGAGTTCTTCATGGTATTTTGTCTGGCCCGACATCATTCTTGCTCCCATAGGATAGGCCATCCCATATTTCGCAGCAGCTTCAGCATCGGCCTTCCTGACCTCAGGATGATTGGCCAACCCGATGTAGTTGTTCAGACTCCAGTTCAGAACTTCCTTGCCTTTGAACATCATTCTGGGTTTAATTTCACCCTCCAGTTTTGGGAAAGTAAAATAACCGTGAGCAACTTTCTTATACTGGCCTAGCGGTCCTGCATTCTTTTTTATCTTATCAAATATATCCACGGCTAAAATTTTTAAGTTAATACGTGTTGGAATTGGGAACAAAATTAATTTTTTTTAATCAGTTCCCAAACCTGGAAATATTTTCATTCTAAATACGTTTAGTTTATGTTTCGTCCAAATTAGCAATATTTTTGGGTTTTCTCACATATATAGATATATTATAATGTGCACTTATTGGGACTTTTAAGATAAATCTCAGTCAGATTCAGACAGGTAAAAACAAAATTCACCAATTATTTTTTGCTGCAGTTGATTTCAAAATAATGCCCCAAAACATTTATTTAGACCGGTTTTAGGTAGATCCGGACTATACCTGAGGGATTTAAAGGCAAATCATAATGCCCGTACGATAGGGTCATCGTGTAGTGAACTTTTCCACAGGAAGAACAGGACTAAAAAAAACGTCATATTTATTTCGCACTTTCAATGATTGTAGTAATTTTGCACAACATTTTCGAAAATGAAGCATAAGGTATTCATTTACATAATATTTGTACTTCTGGTCAGTTCATGCGGTCAGTATGAAAAAGTACTGAAAAGCACTGATTACCAATACAAGTATAAGAGAGCCGTTGAATATTATGAAAACGGTGACTACGTGAGGGCATCCACCATTCTGGAACAGGTCGCCAACGTTTTCCGTGGTACAGTTAAGGCTGACACCGTTCAGTATTACAGAGCGGAAAGCTATTTTCATCAGAACGACTATATCATGGCCAGCCATTATTTTGAGGAACTGGCCAATACATTTCCGAATAGCGTTTATGAGGAAGAATCGGCATATATGACGGGCTACTGCTATTACAGGCTTTCCCCGCGGCCAAGCCTGGATCAGGAATATTCCTTTAAGGCTGTCAATACGCTTACACTTTTCCTTATAAATCACCCCGGGACGTCGAAAGTGGATGAGGCCAAAAGAATCATCAACGAACTCAAGGAAAAACTTGTTGAAAAGTCTTTTCTCAATGCAAAGCTTTACTTTGACCTGGGCGATTATAAATCGGCCATCATTGCCTTGAGAAACAGCCTTGGAGACTATCCCGACACCCAACACAGGGAAGAATTGATGTTTCTCATCCTGAAGTCCTCCTATCTTTTGGCTGAATACAGTGTGGCCAGTAAAAAACTTGAACGGTATCAGTCAACGGTCGACGAGTATTATTCCTTTATCGGCGAATTCCCTGAGGGAGAATTTGCCGGGCAGGCAAAGAATATTTATGAAGATTCAATGAAATCGTTAGGTCAGGAAACCAATTAACTCAGTATAAAAACATGGTTGATTACAAAAAAAGCAAAGCGCCGGCCACTACTGTAACACAGGACATCAGAAACCTGAGCAGGGAAACCGGTAATATTTATGAATCAGTGATGATCGTCTCACGGAGAGCTAACCAGATCAGCGTTGAGATGAAGCAGGAACTCAACCGTAAACTTGAGGAATTTGCTTATTATACCGACAATCTCGAAGAGGTTTTTGAAAACCGTGAACAAATCGAGATCTCCAAATTTTACGAGCGCCTCCCGAAACCCACACTTATAGCCTTACAGGAATATCTCGACGACGAGATTTATTTCAGGGTGGCGGAAGCCAAACCCCGTGAAGAACATGAAGAAGTCGAATAGATAAACTTATCCGGCGGCCGAATACCTGGGGTTTCAGTAAAACCCCTTCCTCAAGTGTTTTTACTAAAAACACCATATTGTGAAGCTCAGCGGAATAAAAATACTTCTCGGTATAACCGGTAGCATTGCAGCCTACAAATCGGTTTTATTGTTGCGGCTTCTGCTTAGGGAAGGAGCGGAAGTCAGGGTACTCCTTACACCTTTCGCTGAAAAATTTGTCACCAAAGGCACATTGGCTGCGCTTTCCGGAAATCCGGTCCTCTCAGAATTTTTCAAAAGCGACGGAACATGGAACAGCCATGTGGATATGGGTGCCTGGGCCGACCTTTTCGTAATTGCACCGTTAACCGCCAACACCATGGCGAAAATGGTTCATGGTCAGGCCGACAATCTACTTGTTGCCACCTATCTTTCTGCAAAATGTCCTGTAGTTTTCGCACCGGCAATGGACCTTGATATGTACAGGCACAAATCAACACAATCGAACGTTTCGCAACTTCAGGCCTATGGGAATATCCTGATCGAACCTGTTAGCGGTGAGCTGGCCAGCGGATTGTATGGCAAGGGACGTATGCAGGAACCCGAAGCAATTTTACCGGTGTTGAGTGAAGTGCTGACAGGTTCGGCAAAAAAAAAACTGATTTCACGAACGATCCTGATTACAGCTGGCCCTACATTTGAACCCCTTGATCCTGTAAGATATATTGGTAATCGCTCCTCAGGAAAAATGGGCTATGCGATCGCTGAAGCCTGTGCCGAGCTGGGCGCTGAAGTTATTCTCGTAAGCGGACCTGTGAATATCCGGGCTTTCCATCCTTCCATCACCACTATTCCAGTTGAAACTGCTTCAGAGATGTACGAGGCCGCCGTCGAAGCCTTTAAAAATACAGACATTGCCATTTTGACGGCAGCAGTGTCTGATTTTACCCCGGAAACATCTTTCACTAAGAAGGTGAAAAGGGGAGATGATGACCTTACCCTCAGGATGAAACCGACCAAAGACATTGCTGCCGAACTTGGAAGAATGAAAAAGGATCAACAATTCATCGTGGGATTTGCCCTGGAAACGGATCATGAAATGGAAAATGCCCGGCGGAAACTGGAAGTCAAAAATCTGGATTTTATTGTCCTTAACTCATTGAATGATGAGGGTGCAGGATTTCAAACCGATACAAACCGGATTACCATTATTGATAAAAACAATATTATTAATAAATTTGAGTTAAAATCCAAGAAGGAGGTTGCCCTCGATATCGTTGGTAAAATTGCAGAAATGATGATCTCTATGCCGGAGTCCGGATAGGCAGATTAAACGCAGCTGAAATAGCCGGTACGGAATTTTGAGGGGTGAACCGCCAGGAGATGCATACCTGTTAATAAACTGCCAGCAGGCATGAAAGAATGGAGTTGATTCTGTTCGTTAAGTATAAATCCAATAGAATGAAGAAATTATATACATTATTTGCTATCCTTCTTATACCCCTCGGTATATTTGGCCAGGAACTTAAATGCGATGTCAATATTGTAACTCAACAAATCCAGGGTACAAACAAACAAGTGTTTGAGACATTGCAGAATGTCATCTTTGAGTTCATGAATAACAAAGTCTGGACAAACCATGTCTTTGCACCTGAAGAACGGATTGAATGCAATATGCTTTTTAATATTACAGAACAGATCTCTGCGGATGAGTTTCGTGGTACATTGCAGGTCCAGTCAAGACGCCCTGTGTTTAACACGAATTATAATACAGTGATGTTTAATTACATGGATAATGATATCCATTTTAAATACATCGAATTTGAACCCCTGGAATTTGATCTCAATGCAAATATTTCAAACCTGACTTCCATACTTGGTTACTATGCCTATGTTATTTTGGCTCTCGATTACGATTCATTTTCTTTCGAAGGAGGAACCCCGTTTTGGCAAAATGCGGAAAAAATTGTCGACAATGCACAAAATGCACAACAAAAAGGCTGGAAACCGTTTGAAAATACGAGCCACAGGAACCGTTACTGGCTGGTGAAGGACTTTCTCGATAAAGAATATCAGCCCTGCCGTGAATTCCTTTACCGTTTTCACAGGATGGGCCTCGATATTATGGACGGGAAAGTGGTGGAAGGCCGGGCCGAGATTGCCAAAAGCCTGGAGCTTCTTCAGAAAGTATACCGGCAGAAGCCGGATCCATTTCTTCAACCATTGCACATTATTTTTGATGCAAAAGCCGACGAACTCGTACAGATATTTTCAGAATCGTTTCCGGAGGAGAAAAACAGGGTTTATCAGATCCTTACAGAGATAGATCAGGCGAATTCCAATAAGTATAAGGCGATGATTGAAAACCAGAGTCCGTGATCAATGATACAATAAGAAACCTTTCTCTATGCTCAGGTCCTTGTCCATCAGTAACTATGCTCTAATACGAGAACTGAAGATCAGTTTTTTGCCCGGCCTGACAACGATTACCGGTGAAACCGGAGCCGGGAAATCAATCCTTCTCGGGGCCCTTTCCCTCATCCTTGGTCAGCGGGCTGACACTACCGCTCTCCTCGACAAGGATAACAAATGCATTGTCGAAGGGATTTTCGACGGCACTCCTCATGGTCTGGATCAGATTCTTGCCATGAATGACCTGGATCAGGGCGATCAACTGATCCTACGCCGCGAAATTAGTCCGAATGGGAAATCCCGTGCATTCATCAACGATACTCCGGTTAATCTTCAGCTAATGAGTGAAATTGGGATACGCCTTGTCGATATACATTCCCAGCATCATAACCTGGAGCTTAATAATAATGCCTACCAGCTGGATGTTATTGATGCATTCGCAGGCCTTGGAGAAGAGCGAAGGCAGTACAGAATTCAGTATACATCATACCGTGAAATGCTGAAGGAATTTCAAAGTTTGAAAGAAAAGGAAGAAAAATTAAGAGCGGATCGGGACTTTCTTTCTTTCCAGTTTGCAGAGCTCAGTGATGCCCGTTTACAGGAAAATGAACAGGAAGAACTGGAAAAAGAACTGGAGGTATTGCTCCACGCCGGAGAGATAAAGAGTGGCCTGTATGCCATCTGGCAAAATCTTTCCGGGGAGGAGATAAATGTTGTGGGGCTTCTTAGGGACAGTGAATCGCAATTGGCCAAGCTGTGCGAATTTCATCAACCCTCCGTGGCATTGCATAACCGGATAAAGTCGGCTCTGATTGAGCTGAAAGACCTGGCGGGTGAAGCAGAAAAGGAAGGTGAAAAGGTGGAACACGATCCGGGAAGACTTGAATTTGTGCAGGAGAGGCTCAACGTATTGTACCGTCTTGAACAGAAACATAAGGCCACAGATCTGTCTGAACTAATAAAGATCAGGGACGATATTGATGCACGCCTGGGTGAACTCGTATCCCTGGAATCAAAGCTGGAAGAAACAAAGAAAAAGCTTGCTGTGGAAAAAGACGCCATCAGCAGACTGGCACAGGAATTGTCACAAAAGCGTCATGCAGCCTTCCCGCTTTTCAGCGACAGGATCACCGGATTTCTAATTCAACTCGGTATTCCGAATGCCGTATTTAAGATCAGAAATACCATCCTTCCTGAACCAGCGGAGCAGGGTACCGACCATGTCGAATTCCTTTTTACAGCAAACAAAAAGGCTGATCTGCAGGATATTTCCAGGATAGCTTCAGGGGGTGAGCTTTCGAGGCTGATGCTGAGTATCAAATACATAATTTCACATTCACTTGGGCTTCCAACCATTATCTTTGATGAGATTGATACCGGGGTGAGCGGTGAAATCGCCCACCGGGTTGCACGGATGATGAAGGAAATATCAGCCGACCGGCAGGTCTTTACCATTACTCATCTGCCACAGGTGGCATCCAGGGGTGATCAGCACTACCTGGTCTATAAAACGGAAAATGAAGATGGTTCTGCCACTATGATGAAACTCCTGAGTGCTTCAGACCGTGAAAATGAGATCGCAAAAATGTTGAGTGGTGAACAAACGACCGAGGCCGCCCTGGCCAATGCAAAAGAACTGCTTTCCGGAAGCTGAGTGTCATTTCTTCATTTCCACCCGTCCCAACTGGCGTTCACTATTACATGCTATTAATAACTCCAAACCTGCCATTGCTCAAATTTCCTTTCGCTTTACTTTATGATCAGCTTTATTTAATCTAAATTTGCGTTTGAAATCAAAAAATTAAGCCATGGCATACCAATTACTGAAAGGCAAAAGGGGGATTATTTTTGGTGCATTAAACGAGATGTCAATTGCATGGAAGGTGGCGGAAAAAGCCTATGAAGAAGGGGCTGTCTTCACCCTGTCAAACACTCCTGTTGCCCTGAGGCTGGGTGAACTTAACACACTTGCTGAAAAAACGAATTCAAAGATTTTCCCGGCTGATGCAACCAGCGTCGAAGATCTTGAAAAAACATTCCGGGATTCCATCGAATTTATGGGAGGAAAGATCGATTTCGTTCTCCATTCCATTGGCATGTCCCCGAATGTGCGCAAAGGTATTCCGTATGATGCTATCGATTACAATAATTTCCTGAAGACTCTTGACATTTCGGCACTCTCATTCCATAAAATGATACAGGTTGCACGTCGTCTCGATGCCATCAATGATTGGGGGTCGGTCGTGGCGCTCAGTTATGTCGCTGCACAACGTACACTTTTTGGTTACAATGATATGGCTGATGCCAAAGCACTGCTGGAATCTATCGCCAGGAGCTTTGGATATATATATGGTCGTGAGAAAAAAATAAGGATAAATACCGTATCACAGTCACCCACCAGAACGACAGCCGGCAGCGGCGTCAAAGGGATCGATACGCTGATTGACTTCACCGACAGGATGTCACCACTTGGGAATGCTTCTGCTGAAGACTGCGCCGATTATTGTATTACCCTATTCTCTGACCTTACAAGAAAAGTGACCATGCAAAACCTTTTCCATGATGGCGGATTCTCAAGCATGGGTATGAGTGAAAAAGCCATCGTACAGTATAACAAAAGTTTTGAAGAGTGTCCATAGCAATCTCCCCCTCTCCCGGAAAATCCTGCAGCTTGCCCAATAGCGGGTAATCTGTGGGATTTTCTTTTTTCACCAGGTCGGTCCGCCGATGCCGCATAGATAAAAGATTACCGGATTACCGTCGGGTTTGCTGCGTATACGTAATGACAAAACTTGCTGTTGTTTAATGAGGGAGGCAGTACGCCAGACTTCGGTTCTTCTTTTTTTATTATATTCGCTATCTGACCTAACGAAACAACCTCTTATGACGACTAAAATTTTACTCGTTCTTTTCTATTTCCTTTTTCCAGCCCTCGTTGTTTACCTCGGAGGGAGGTTTTCCATGATAAGAAAGATCGGATCCATTGTGATCTGTTATATTGCAGGACTCCTGATTGGAAACTTTGATGTACTTCCCTCCGACATTTCAAATCTTCAGGACATGATGACCACCATTACGATACCTCTGGCGATTCCCCTTTTGCTTTTTTCGGAGGATATCCGCAAATGGTTGGGAATGGCAAGAAATACGCTGCTTTCCCTGGCCCTTGGTCTGGTATCTGTCATTGTCATGATAACCGTTGGTTTTCTTATTTTTAGAGACATCATACCCGAAGCCTGGAAGATATCCGGTATGCTGGTGGGCGTATATTCCGGAGGAACACCAAATCTGGCAGCCATTGCAGAAATGCTGAATGTACCTTCGGAACTGTATATCCTTACTCATACAAGTGATCTGATCATTGGCGCCTTCCTGCTTTTATTCCTCATTACCATAGGACAGAAATTTTTCCTGCTTTTCATGAAACCCTATGAGCATATTGAAGGAGAGGATATTAAGAATCATACTTCAGAGATTGTAGACGAGTTTGAATCCCTAAGTGGATTGTTTAAAAAAGATACATTCTTTCCCCTGCTCGGGGCACTGGGGTTATCGGTTTTGATTTTTGGGATCGGTGGGGGACTTAGCCTGCTTTTCCCGACGAATAATCAGATGATGGTGGCTGTACTGACCATCACAACACTTGGCATACTTTCATCGTTGGTTCCCCGGATTAACCGGATAAAAAAGACTTTTCCCCTGGGCATGTATTTCATCCTGGTTTTCTCTCTTGTGGTAGCTTCGATGGCCGATCTTGGGAAAATGGTCGGGAATGGACATTCTATGGAACTTCTCTCTATATTCATGTTTATCCTTATTGCCGTTCTGGGATCGCTGCTTCTTCATGCGATCATTTCAAAACTATTCGGCATCGACGCGGATACTTTTATCATCACATCCGTTGCGCTTTCCATGTCTCCTCCCTTTGTTCCGGTTGTGGCTGCGGCGCTTAAAAACAAGTCGGTTGTACTGCCGGGACTGACCATTGGAATTATCGGCTATGCACTCGGCAATTACCTTGGTGTTTTTATGGCTCATCTATTCAGGTAAGACTAAAATTTATGGCCAATGGCTGAACTCTTTATAAATATAAAAAAACTGGTTCAAGTTGAAACAGAAACGGTACCCTTCAGAGCCGGAAGGCATATGAAGGACCTCAATTGTATAGAGGAAGCTTATCTCTATGTCTCGGGAGGGAAGATCGAGGATTTTGGCTGTATGGATGAATTACCGGAAGGCTACAGGCTGGCCGCTGATAACATTAGAGATCTTGACGGTAGACTGGTTCTTCCGACCTGGTGTGATTCCCATACACATATCGTATATGCAGGCAGCCGGGAGATGGAATACATTGATAAGATAAAAGGACTCACTTATGAAGAAATTGCACGCAGGGGAGGGGGCATACTGAATTCAGCCCGTCTTCTGCATGATACTCCTGAGGATGAGCTATATGAGCAATCGGCAAAGAGAATCCGTGAGGTAATGCATTACGGTACCGGAGCCATTGAGATTAAGAGTGGTTATGGTCTGAATACGGCAGATGAAATTAAAATGCTTCGTGTAATACGCAGGATTCAGGAAAATTTTCCACTTACAGTCAAGGCCACATTTCTCGGTGCACATTCAATTCCGGAAGATTTCCTGAACAAGCCGGAGGAATATGTGGATATGGTCATCAACGAGATGATTCCTACTGTTGCCGCGGAAGGACTGGCGGATTATATCGATGTATTTTGCGACCGTGGTTTTTTCAGTGTTGAAGATACGGAGCGAATCCTTCTTGCCGGAATGAAACATGGGATGATTGGGAAGATCCATGCCAATGAGCTGGATTATTCCGGCGGGGTCCAGGCTGGAGTGAAATACGACGCCCTCTCTGTAGACCATCTTGAGTATACAGGCGAAGCAGAAATTAAGGCGCTCCTGGGAACAGAAACCATGCCAACGGTGCTGCCGGGTGCATCCTTCTTTCTCGGGATGCCCTATGCACCCGCCAGGGAAATGATAGATGCCGGGCTGCCTTTGGCTCTGGCATCGGACTATAATCCTGGTTCCTCACCCTCCGGGAACATGAATTTCATTCTTTCACTTGCCTGCATCAACCTTAATATGTTGCCGGAAGAAGCCATCAATGCCATAACCCTGAATTCGGCGTATGCGATGGGTGTTCATGAAGAATCGGGGAGTATAGCAAAAGGCAAATCTGCAGGTTTCATCGTTACTCGCCCAGTTCCCGGATATGAATTTCTACCCTATGCCTACGGTTCAGATCTTATCGAAGAAGTGTATATTCAGGGAGTACCCATTAGGGCACATCTTTCATAACAGCACCTTCATCTTGCCCTTCCAGCTTTTTCGGTCGTTTGGTATTATACCGCCAGGACTACTCTCAATCTTTACGAGTTAACACCGGATGAATGCACTGTATAGATATTTCGCAGATGCTCTTCTGTCTTAATTATTCATCCGGACTCGCTAAATTTCAAGAATCAGAATACCCTTCCCCCCGATTTTTTAACCTCATAATTGTGAAAACGTGTAAATACCAACGTGATGTGATAATATTGCACTATGTTCATAAAAAAAGTTATAAAAAGTCACTTTCACCCCGAAAATATTTATATATTTGCACAAATACATCACTTTTTATTACTTAACCCCCAAATAATATGAGACTTTTCCTGAAAAAAGCCTTTTTTGTATTAATCCTCTTGTTTTTGGTTACAGGAGGTATTTTTGCTACAGATGGAAATGGTATTGATACCGGAGCAACGGCATGGATGCTTACAAGTACTGCATTGGTTTTATTAATGGTTCCCGGTCTGGCAATGTTTTACGGCGGTCTCGTCCGGACCAAGAATGTTTTAGGTACCATTATGCATAGTTTTGCCGCAATGGGTATTATGGCGGTATTGTGGGTTGTGGTAAGTTACAGTATGTGTTTTGGGCCCAATACGCTTGGCGGATGGTGTGGATGGAACCCACAGTACCTGTTTTTGAACGGGATCGACACCAGTATTCTAAGTTCCGGTGTTCCTGAATATGTTTTTTCAATGTTTCAGGGGAAATTTGCCATCATCACACCAGCGCTGATTGCCGGGGCTTTTGCTGAAAGGGTAACATTTAAGGCTTACTGTATTTTCATTGCAGTTTGGGGTTTGTTTGTTTATAATCCTCTTTGTCACTGGGTTTGGGCTGAAGACGGCTTTATTTTTAATCTCGGTGCCAGAGGGGCCATCGATTTTGCCGGTGGCACGGTCGTTCATATTTCTGCCGGTGTAAGTGGGCTTGTTGCTGCCCTGTATATCGGAAGACGGCGGGGATATCCCTACCAGGTGATCCGGCCGAATAACATGGTAATTACGATGCTGGGTGCCGGTCTTTTGTGGGTGGGCTGGTTTGGTTTCAATGCAGGCAGCAGTATTTCCAGCGGTCTGTCAACGGCACAGGCACTCACAGCAACGCAGGCTGCAGCGGCGGCAGGTGCACTTTCGTGGATGGTGATAGAGGCTGTCCATCAGGGGAAATCCACTGCACTTGGTTTTGCCAGTGGAATACTTGCGGGTTTGGTTGCCGTAACTCCGGCGGCAGGGGTTATACAGCCTTACGGAGCGCTTATCCTCGGTACGCTGGCATCGCTGATCTGTTACCTTGCCATTGCCTTGAAAAACCGGATTGGCTATGATGACAGCCTGGATGCATTTGGTATTCATGGCGTAGGTGGTATTGTCGGAGCTATACTGCTCACATTTTTCATCAGGCCTTCATGGATGGCGGATGCAGCGGAGGCTGCCGGAGGCCACTGGTCAGTATGGCAGCAACTTGGTATTCAGTCACTGGCTGTTGGAATAGCCATCGTTTACGCAGCCGTAATGACACTTATTATTATCTTTATTATCGATAAAATATTTAACATCAGGTCCGAAGAATCTGACGAAATGTACGGGCTCGACCGGTCATACCACGGTGAAAGAGGATACGGAATGCTTAACCCGAATTAACGGAGGCCTGAACAATATAATACCTTTATTTACTAAAGGGTATTTCAACCTTATTAAAGTAAACTACAATTTCATACCGAATGAAACTCATAACTGCCATTATCAGGGATGCTCAGCTGGAACAGGTAAGAGAAGCACTTATCTCAGCTGAGATCACCAGGATCACCGTTAGCAGAGTATCCGGACACGGCCAGCAGCAGCAGGAGGAATGGTACAGAGGGCAGATGGTTATCCCCAATCTGATCCCAAAAGTAAAACTGGAGATTGCCGTGAACGATGCTTACGTCGATATTACCGTTAACACGATCATCCATGCTGCCAAGTCACACGACGGCCTGGAAGGAGAAGTAGGTGACGGAAAAATATTCATTACAAACCTCGAAGAATGTATTCGTATCAGAACCGGTGAGCGTGGAGGTTCCGCCATTTAGGCAGACGTCAATTTCTTTGAAAATGAGTAATTTTTTCACCACGGTCTCGATAATCAAACAATTCATTGGAGAATTGTCGTGTCATCTGTTACACCGACCATATGATGTACTGTTCATCACGACAGGTTACTCCGAAACGTAGAGTTTTTTTGAAAGTATGGAATAAGAGCCAACGAAGGTTTTTGTCAGCGAATGACCAGGAAGCAGAAGGCCGGATGTTGCTTGCGAACAGCGTCTCTGATTAGTGAAAGAATGATTGAACCCTGGAGTTCAGTTCAGTTTACTTTCAACGAGTGTAAGGATTTCAGCTTCTCTTTGATCTGACATTTTAACCAGCGCTTTACCTTCCTTAAGGACAGGATCCAGGAAATCCTTATCATCCAGGCTTTTTCCATTGATTCTGACATTCAGCCAGGCGCCTTTGATTGAGGTGCGAATGGCGAGGGTTCCAACTCCCGCATCTGATACAGAGTTTGGATTTCCGTCCCGGGCCATGGCTTCAAGAAGATCATATGCTTTAAATGCAGTTTTCATGACATTAAAAGGAACACTGATAGCGAGACGCGTAGCCGAAGCAATCGCTTCCTTCCTGGTTATTTTGTCTTCTTCTGTTTTTTTCGGAAGCCGGAATGCATTCATGATCGCATTGAAGGCCCGGGTATCCTCATCAACCATTCTTAGAAGCTCTTCCTGGATCTTTTTACCTGTTTCGGCATGGTCGCTGAACTCTTCCCACCTGTCGTCCCATCCTCGCTTATGTGAAGAAAGGTTGGCCACCATCGTGCCCAGGGCTGAACCCAGTGCGCCAATGGCCGCGCTCACAGAACCTCCGCCTGGTGCGGGTGACTCTGAAGCGGTTTCATCCATGAAAGACTTTAAGCTCAAATCAGTAAGTCTTTGAGTGCGAAGGTCTTTCTCCATTTTATATTCGATGATCTTATCTTCAGGGATGAAGGGGCCGAGATCATTCAAACCGAGTGATTTAACAGCGATTTTAATGAGTTCTCCGTCGGAGATGCCCGCGCTCCGCTGTTGTTTTTTCAGAAAATAACGACCAGCTTCAAGCATGGCATTCAAGGGTACTAATCCGACCAGTTCTGAACCGGTGACCCGAAGTCCGCGTTCGGCAGCCCTGAGGCAAACCTCATCGAATGCTTTGTGAATAGAGGTGACGGAAATATTGGTCAGGTTCATGGATATCTGAGCGATTCCGTACTCTTCAATAAACCAGCCGATGGCTTTCACTGACTTAAGGCTGCCTGGTGTGTATATCGGCCGGCCCTGAGCATCTTTCATGATCTCACCGGTAAGGGGATGGCCTTTCCTTTTGACACGGCCCTTTTCTCTGACATCAAAGGCAATAGCATTGGCTCTGCGTGTGGATGTGGTATTGAGATTAATATTATATGCTACCAGAAAATCACGGGCCCCAACGGCCACAGCTCCGGTACGGGGATTAAATACTGCCGGGCCAAAATCCGGTTTCCATGAAGGGTCACGAAGCTTGTCCGCTAAACCTTCGTATTCTCCGGAGCGGACATCAGCAAGATTCCGCCGGTCATCAGAAAACGCAGCACTCTCGTAACAGTAAACCGGAATGCCAAGCTCACTGCCAATTTTTTCTGCAAGCCTTCGTGCATATTCAACCGTTTCTGCCATGGTAATTCCGGAAACAGGGACCAAAGGACATACATCGGTAGCTCCGAAACGCGGGTGCTCACCCTGATGTTGCGACATATCGATGAGCTCTGCGGCCAGTTTTACTGCCTTGAAGGCAGCAGTGATCACCTGTCCGGGCTCACCCACAAAGGTGACAACAGTGCGGTTTGTTGCCTTGCCCCGGTCTACATCCAGAAGTTTTACGCCCTCCACAGATTTTATTGCGGAAGCAATCTGGTCGATGATTTTTATATCCCGGCCCTCCGAAAAATTGGGCACACATTCGATGATTTGTCTCATAATCAATTAGTTAAATTTGATCGCACAGAAGTTTAAAGATCGAGAATAATTTCCTGAAAACAACGAAGGATTTGATATTACATAACAGCCCGCTCAATTATTCTTTGAGAAAGTTCATTTTTTTTTATAAAAAACACGGAAAGAGCCCAAAAATAATAAAATTCAGTCCGATCCGAACGAAGGGAAATCTTGAAAATCATTCTGAAAGCCCTATAATATAGGGATAGGAAAGAAATCTTTATTATGCTGTAAAATAGAAAATATCATGTTGCAAAACATGTATAAACTAATATTAAATATTTATAGGTTTAGGGTGTATAATGATTGAAACGTCTAAAAAACATTAATACTTTAGCAACTAATACTTTAGTAACATGATTTTTTACCTTGTCGAGCTTCTGTGCTATGCTATATAACACCAAAAGATCATTTTTATAGACCATTTTAGTCTGAGTTTGAATTAAGTAAATATTTCGAAAAAACGATGATTTTATGAATTCTTTTTTCTTTTTTTACTAATCACTATTTGGGATTCAAATAGAAATGTTGAGCAAATCCGAAATGCACAGCAGTACAATACTACCTTTACAGGTGAGAATACTTCTTGCAAAACTCTCATTTTTAATGATTAAACTTTCTTCACCAACCTATTTTCAAACCTAAATCTTTTATCTATGAAAAAGTTTACTATTTTATTTGTTTGTCTTTTGTTCATGGGATTTTCGTCCCTTTTTGGGCAAGAGATAAAAGTTACCGGGACGGTAACTGATAACACGGATGGCAGTCCGTTACCCGGTGTATCTGTTGTGATACAAGGAACTGTCACAGGAACGGCAACCGATGTATCGGGTAAATTCACCTTGTCAGTGCCGACAGGAGCTACGCTTCTTTTCAGCTCTGTTGGAATGACAACACAGGAAATTCCGGTTGACGGCCGAACCGTAATTAATGTAGTTATGGAACCCGAAATTGGAGAGCTGGATGAAGTTGTAGTGACTGCTCTGGGTGTGCCAAGAGCCAAAAAGGCGCTCGGATACTCGGTACAGGAGTTACAAGGTGATGAACTTAGTATGGTTTCTTCTGATAACTTCATCAACGCCCTTTCGGGTAAAGCGGCTGGTGTTAATATCCGGTCGACGGGGAACATGGGTGGTTCAACTAATGTTACCATCCGTGGTTCAAGATCACTTTTCGGATCAAACCAGGCACTATTTGTTGTGGATGGTGTTCCGATCAATAATTCAAATACCAATAATGATGGGCAGATATCAGGGCGCCATGGTTACGACTTTGGTAATACAGCCTCTGACCTTAATGCAAACGACATAGAATCGGTTAGTATCCTTAAAGGTGCTGCAGCTACTGCGCTTTATGGTGAAAGAGCATCCAATGGGGTTATCATGATCACCACCAAAAAAGGATCTGCCACGCCGGGGAAAACAATCGGCGTCTCGCTCAGTTCGAATGTTACGGTAGGGATGATCGATAAAAGCACCTTCCCGACCTATCAGAAAAGTTATGGTGGCGGTTATGGTCCGTATTACCTCTCTGATAAGTATCCCGGACTGGATGTCTTTGATATAAATGGTGATACGGATACTACAGAACTCGTTGTTCCGATGTATGAAGATGCCTCTTTCGGACAGGCCTTTGACCCGAATCTCCAGGTATACCATTGGGATGCATTCTACCCTGATTCACCTTATTATGGTAAAACCCGTCCATGGGTTGCCGGTAAGAACGATCCTACTACCTTTTTTGAAACAGCAGTTTCCTACACCAATAGTGTTGATGTAACCGGTGGTACGGATAAGTCAACGTTCAGACTTGGTTACACGAACCTGACTTCTACAGGTGTAATGCCAAACAGTGAACTTAACAGAAATAATGTTACATTGAATGGCAGCTACGACCTGTTAAAAAACCTTAAGGTATCTGCATCAGCCAACTTTATCAATGAAGATGCAAAAGGACGTAACGAAACGGGGTACAGTGACAACGTTTTGTCCTCCTTCCGTCAATGGTACCAGGTTAACGTTGATATCCAGGAGCAGAAGGATATGTATGACAAAACCGGTAAGAATATTTCTTGGAACAGAACAGCATGGGATGACGGAACACCCATTTACTGGGATAACCCTTACTGGGTACGATATGAAAACTATGAATCGGATAACAGGGACCGCTTCATCGGTTATACACAGATGGATTGGACTGCAACATCCTGGTTAAGCTTCATGGGACGTTTCTCCATCGATAATTATAGCTGGTTGCAGGAAGAACGCAAAGCGATAGGTTCTGTTGCCGGTGAACTTGGGGTTGACCGACCTGATGTAACATCCGGTTATTCACGGTTTACCAAAAACTTTACCGAGACAAACCTCGATGTTATGGCCAACATTAATAAATCGTTCGGCGACAATCTTTCACTTACAGCTTTTGTGGGTACAAACATCCGACGTTCTTTACTCGATCAGGTATTCCAGTCTACTAACGGAGGGCTGAGTGTTCCTGATGTATACGCCCTGAGTGTAAGCGTTAGCCCGATGCTGCCACCGGAAGAAACCTATGAAGAAGTTGGCGTTAACGGTTATTTCGCAAGTGCATCACTTGCATACAAGGGTATGTTATTCCTTGACGGTACATTCCGCCGTGATATTTCTTCTACACTTCCCAAAGATCAATGGGGGTATAACTATCCCTCCGTATCAGGAAGTTTTCTGTTTTCGGATCTCATTGATGCATCCTGGCTTTCTTTCGGTAAATTCCGTCTGAGCTATGCACAGGTTGGTTCAGGTGCACTTCCACTCAGTGTATTTGATACATACAAAGCTATTGCACCATTTGGTTCAACCGTTTTGGCTTCTGTTGATGATACAAAGAACAACAGAAATCTGAAACCGGAAAGGACAACCAGTTATGAAGCAGGTTTAGCAATGAACTTCGTTAAGAACAGGGTTGGATTCGACTTTGCCGTGTATCAGACCAATACCATTGACCTGATTACTCCTGTGGCTGTTTCATATGCTACCGGTTATTCTACAAAATACCTGAATGCGGGTGAGATGGAAAACCAGGGTGTTGAACTTACAATTAATGTTACACCGGTTCGGACTTCCTCCTTTAATTGGGATATATCCGTGAACTTCGCGAAGAACCTGAACACCGTCAGATCTCTTGCACTGGGTCTTGAGAACCTTCGCATCAACCCCATTTCCCTGCAGGGTGGTGTTTCGGTCAATGCCCGTGTTGACGAGCCATATGGTGCCATTCAGGGTTCCGACTTCGTATATGACGAAGCTTCAGGAAAACCGATTGTAAAGGATGACGGTTACTATCAGCTTACCGGCACCTCCGATATCGTTATTGGAAATGTACAGCCCGATTGGACAGGTGGCATTCTCAACACCTTCGATTACAAATCGTTTTCCCTACGCGCGCTTATCGACATCCAGCATGGCGGTGACATTTTCTCCCTCGACCAGTGGTATGGCCAGGGTACAGGACTTTATCCTGAAACCGTTTACACCAATGATCTGGGCAACCCTGTCAGAAATTCTTTGGATGATGGCGGTGGTTTGATCCTCGATGGTGTTAAGGCTGACGGCAGCGTCAATACCACAAGGATTGCCGGTGATGATTACCGCTACGCCGGTTGGTCCAGGAACCCGAACTCAGCATTCATTTATGATGCCAGTTACGTTAAGCTCAGGGAAGTTTCTCTGACCTACGACCTTCCAAGGAAAATGCTGAGCAATTCACCCATCTATGGAGCTTCGTTAAGCCTTGTGGGTTCAAACCTGTGGATCATTCATAAAAACCTCCCGTATGCGGATCCTGAAGTCGGACAGAGTTCAGGGAATACACAAGGTTGGCAGAGCGGTGTTATGCCTGCCATTCGTCGTGTTGGTGTCACACTGAAAGTTCAATTCTAAACCTAAGCCATATGAAAAACAAATATATTGTCGTACTGATGCTGTTAACATTATTGGCGTCGTGTACTAAAAACTTCGAAGATTTCAACACGGACGATAAGAATCCGCCTGTTGTTACCGGTGAAATGTTGTTCAGCAACGGTGTAAAGAACCTGGCTGATCAGCTGACCACACCCAATGTGAACCTGAATATTTTCAACCTCTGGGCCCAGTACTGGACTGAGACCACATACACGGATGAAGCAAACTATGATATTGTAAACCGAACGATCGCCGATAATACATTCCGCGTTATTTACCGCGATATTTTAAAGGATGTCGCTGCAGGTAAGGAGCTTATGGGGATGGAAGAAGTTACAACCGTTAATTCCCAATCGGATATCGATCAGAAAGTTCTTATTGCCGACCTCGTGGAAGCTTATACCTATCAGATACTTGTTGATATATTCGGTGATGTTCCTTATACGAATGCCATAGATATTGAAAATATCTCTCCTGCATATGATGACGCCGCCGGGATTTACGCTGATCTTATCACACGCGTGAAGAATGATATCAACGGTCTCTCGGGAATGACGAATCTTGGTGATGCCGACCCCATTTACGGTGGTGATGCAGATGCCTGGAAAAAATTCGGCTACTCCCTGCTTGTTAAACTCGGTATTACGATCGCCGATGTAAATGAAACCCTGGCAAAGCAGACAATTGAAGATGCCTATGCCGGCGCTTTCACTTCCAGTGCTGAAAATGCCCTGTTCCCGTATCTCGGTTCTTCTCCGAATGCCAACCAGATATATGCAGAACTGGTACTTACAGGGAGGAAAGACTTCGTAGGAGCCAATACGCTTGTTGATGCGATGAATGCTCTCGATGACCCCAGACTTCCAAGTTATTTCACGACCATTTCCGGAAACTATATCGGAGGTGAATATGGCGAAAGCAGCCCGTACGCGCAGTATTCGCATGTTGCAGCTTCTGTTCTGGATCCAACTTTCCCGGGTTACATGCTGACATATGACCAGGTTCTGTTTTATCTTGCTGAAGCTGCTGCTCGCGGCTGGAGTGTAGGTGGTACAGCTGACGAACTTTATGCTGAAGCCATTACTGCCTCGTTCGACCTCTGGAATGCTGGTGATGCAACCGATTACCTTGCCAAGCCGGAAGTAGCATTCGATGTTGCAAACTACAAGGAGCTGATCGGAACTCAGTCATGGATTGCATTCTACACTCGTGGTCTTGAGGGCTACACACAGTGGCGGAGGCTGGATTCACCGGCTTTCAACATTGCACCAACCATTACAGCTGTGGAAGAAATCCCAACGAGGTTCACGTATCCTATCAATGAGCAGACGCTGAATAAAACGAATTATGAAGCTGCTTCAGATAAAATCGGTGGTGATGAACTTACAACTCACATCTTCTGGGATCCTGTATCTGAGGGTGTTAAATAAATACAGTTTGATATAATCAGCCTTAAATGAGGGTGTCTGAACAGATACCCTCATTTTTTTACTATGATATTGTAAAACATTAAATTCTTGCTATATTGTAATCTAATTATCAGATCTAATCCGACCTTTCGGGTTTTTATCTGAGAGTTTATCGGACTATTAATGTCCAGTAAATAAATGATTTATGTGTTTGTTATTAATAATTTAATGTCGTTTTAATGTTAGTTATAAGGATTTTTAAAAGGTAACCGTCCATATTATGAGTGGTTTCGGGACTTGTATGTGATTAAATCTTTGTGGCGATTATTTTTTTTAATCCAAATTTTTTATAGATTTGGCCTCCTAGAATCATTCTTTGTTAACTATTTATAAACCTAAAATTTCTATCTATGAAAAGATTTACCGTATTGCTGGCACTTTTTGTGTTTGTAGGCATGGCTTTACAAGCACAGGGGGTACAGATTACTGGTAATGTGAGCAGTTCTGAAGATGGGGCTCCATTGCCTGGTGTATCGGTTGTAGTCAAAGGTACTACAGTTGGTACGGTGACTGATATTAATGGTGAATATGCTTTATCTGTGCCTTCAAGCGCAACTACGCTGGTGTTCAGTTTCGTAGGTATGCGGACACAGGAAGTTGTGATCGGTGGGAAAACAATGATTGACGTGACTCTAGAAACAGATGCACTCAATATTGATGAAGTTGTCGTCACCGCTATCGGTATTTCAAGACAACAGAAAGCGCTTGGCTACTCCGTGGTTGATGTAAATGCCGATGAGACCATCAGAAAATCGGAACCCGATCTTCTGAAAGCAATGCAGGGAAAAATCCCTGGTGTTGACATCCGCAGTTCGAGCGGTTCCCCTGGTACAGCTACCAGAATGACGATTCGTGGTAACTCTTCTTTTACCGGCGACAACCAGCCTTTATTCGTTGTTGACGGCATTCCTTACAGTAACGTGATGGTTGCTACTACGGACCAGAGCGAAGGTGGTGGTGCTTACGGTAGTGGACTTTCCACACTCGATCCGAACAATATCGAATCCATGTCTATCCTTAAAGGTGCTGCTGCTGCATCTCTTTATGGATCAAGGGCTATGAACGGTGTTGTTGTGATCACCACAAAAACAGGTAACCCGCAGGTATCCAAGAAAGGACTCGAAGTAACACTGAACAGCTCAGTGAACTTTGAAACCATAGCTCGCCTTCCTGAATACCAAAATACATACGGTAACGGCGCCAACTTCGAATATTCAAATGCGAACGGTTCATGGGGACCAAGATTTGATTCCCTCGATTCGATACCGGTTTGGAGCTCAGCGTATCGAGCGCTCGGATTTCCCGCAAAAATACCTTATGTTGCGCAGCCCAACAACGTAAAAGATCTTTTTGATGTGGGCGTTGTGTATGACAATTCAGTGAACATTTCCGCAGGTAACGAACGCTCAGCGTTGAGCTTCAGCGCCTCTGCCCTGAATAACGACGGTTATATCCCTTTCTCTAAATTTGACCGGTATTCAGCAAGTGTTGGTGGATCAAGCCAGCTTAACAATGGTTTGAAAGTCAACGGAAACGTATCCTATACATCAAGTAAACAAGCTGGTGGCCTGTTCGGTAACAACCAGGCCAGCTCGGAAGAAGCTGCTTCTTCATTCGCAAGGGCTTTATGGCTCGGCCGTACCTGGATCATGGAACCTTATCAGAATGCTGATGGCACTCCGCTCCAGCCAAATGGTGCACAGTTTGATAACCCGCTGTGGTCATGGAAACACAATCAGGTAACAACAGATTATGACCGTGTTGTGGCGAACATGAACCTTTCTTACGACCTGACAAACTGGTTGTCCGTATCCTACCGTATCGGTGCAAACAACCTTATGCAGAGCAGTAAGCAGGTTGTTGACATCGGATCCAGAGGATATGAAGGTGTCGGCGGTATTATTATCGATGATTACCAGTATAATGAACTTGAATCCGACCTTCTGGTAACTGTAAACCATAACTTTGGTGAAAAAATTTCCTTCACGGGATTTGTTGGCCAGCAGGTTAACCAGCGGAGTACAGGACGCAGCTCTTTCAAGGGGAAAGGGATTGTTGCCCCCGGAATCTATGACCTGAATAATACACTGGCTGTTGTTCCCAATGGCGGTGGTATTACAAAAAGAAGACTGATCGGCCTATTTGGTGATATAACCCTGGGTTATGATGACTATCTTTTCCTGAACGGAACGGTACGTAACGACTGGTCATCAACCCTGGCTCCCGGGAATAACTCCTATGTATATCCTTCGGCATCCCTTTCCTTCCTGCTCACGGAAGCTGTTGAGAGTCTGAAAAGCGATTTTCTGAATTTCGCTAAATTCAGAGTTGCATGGGGTAAAGTGGGTAATGATGCTCCTGCTTATTCTATCTATGAGGCCTACTACGTATATACTAGCCCGATTCTTAGTCAGCCCGCAATGTATGTTCCGAATACCTTCTATAGTGAAGGTCTGGCTCCTGAATTCAAGGGCGAATTTGAAGTGGGTACTAACCTGGCCTTCCTGAATAACAGGATTGGCATCGACCTCACTTATTATAATAATAACTCAACAAGCCTGATCACTCCGATTGCGGTTGCGTCGACTTCAGGTTACAATGAGCGGTATTTAAATGTAGGTAAACTAAATAACACCGGTATTGAATTAGGACTTAACATTACTCCTGTTCGCACTACCAGCGGTTTCGAATGGACCATGTACGGTGCCTTTACACATAACAAGAGTGAGGTGAAGGAAATTTATGAGGATATTGAGCGGATCCCGCTTAGTTACCTCTTCCAGGATCCATCAATTATGATCGCAATTGGTCAGCCTTACGGTGTTTTCTATGGTGAATATGATGCCACGGATGATCAGGGTAATCTGCTGATCGATCAGGGTACCGGACTTCTTATCCGCGCCAAAGATCAGAAATATTATGGTGATCCCAACCCTGATTTCATCTCCAGTTTGAATAACTCTTTCTCATTCAAAGGCTTCTCATTCAACGCCATGATTGAGTACAGGAAAGGCGGAGATGTTTACACCAACTCGGTTACCTCCATGTTAGGCCGTGGTGTTACAAAAGACACGGAAGACAGGGAAAAAACGGTGATCATCCCCGGAGTTTACGGTAATCCCAATACGGCTACTGCCATTCTGGACGATAATGGAAACACGATTCCTAACGTGACCCAGGTTACCGTGAATGACCTGTATTTCGGTGAGTCATTCGCTATCAACGCAGCAGGATACTACAATGTTTACGATGCTACGACAATCCGCCTCAGGGAAGTGGCTCTTGGATACGAATTCCCACAAAAATGGATTCAGAAGACTCCATTTGGTGGTGTGAGTTTTAGCATTACAGGAAGAAACCTTTGGTTCTACTGCCCGAATATTCCAAAGTACACCCATTTCGATCCGGATGTAAACGGATACGGAAACTCGAACGTTCAGGGTGTGGAATATACCACTGCACCTTCTGTGAAGAGGATCGGTTTCAACCTGAAGTTGACATTTTAAGTAATTTAAAAAAATTAATACTATGAAGAAATTTAAAATCTTTTTGCTTGCCGCAATGCTCGTTGGTGGCGCTGGCTGTAAGGATTTTCTGGATATAAACCGGGACCCGAACAATCCTTCGGAGCCCAATATCAGATATATGCTTCCCGGGATTGAATCTTCACTTGGTGATATTTTCACCTGGGATTTCGGCTCTGTCGGTTACGCAACCGCGGTATTCACTGACCAGCTGAGCACACGCCAACCTGAATATGATAACTACGGGATTACAGGCTCCTCATATGCTATTACCAATTACTGGGATACATATTATACAGGTGTTCTGCAGGATATCGATCTGCTGATCAACCTCGCAAAGGATAGCAAGAATCCGCACTACGCCGGCGTAGCCAAAGTGTTGAAGGCGTATACCTTTAGTACCATTGTTGACCTATGGGGAGATGTCCCTTATTCTGAAGCAAATGTTACAGGTAACCTGAATCCGAAATTTGATAAGGACCAGGATATCTACACAAGTCTCTTTACTCTTATTGATTCGGCTCTCGTTGACATGCAGAATGACGGTGAAGATTTAAACTCTCTGTCTCCGGCAAGTGACGATCTGATCTATAGTGGTGATATGGATTCTTGGATCAAAATGGCCAATACGCTGAAACTGAAACTTTACACTCAGGTTAAAGATGTGGATGGCATGTATGACCAGACTAAAGTTGACGCGCTGTTAAGTGATGGTGATAATCTGATCTCCAGCTGGGCAGAAAGTTTTAACATTCCCTATGGAAAACAGCAGTCCCCTGATGACAGGAACCCTGCATTTGTTACGGAATATGGTGGAGGACAGATCAGTAACTACATCAGCCCCTGGATCTTCGACATTATGAGTGGTAAGAACACCAATATCCTGAGTGGTATTACCGACCCGAGAATACCTTACTACTGGGTTAACCAGGTTGCACCGGGAAAAGAAGCCGAGAATCCCTCAGAATTCAGAGATGGTTACTTTATTTCGATCTACTTCGGTTCAACCGGTGTAAACCGTGACCATGCCGGTCGTGCTACCTTCACGATGATGGGGATCTATCCTTGTGGCGGACGCTACGATGATGGCGAAGGATCTACCGGAAACGGATTTTCCACGTCAGATGCTACCGGAGCTGCACCTTGCCGCCTGATCACCGTTGCCGACAGGTATTATCTTGAAGCAGAACTTGCCGTTTCAGGAAAAGCTCCATCGGCTAATGCCAGGGATGCGTTTGAAACTGCCATGTATGCCTCTTTTAACATGGTTAATAAAGTTGCATCAGATGCCGTTAATGCAGATCAGAAAGTTCCTGAAATTGACGTGGACACTGTCCAGACACCATATGTCGATGAGGTTCTGGCTCTTTATGATGCCGCAGATAATGAAGGAAAACTGGAACTTATTATGACAGAAAAGTGGATCTCCAGTTTTGGTACTTCACATGATCAGTATACCGACTACAGAAGAACGGGTTACCCTGTGTTGTTTGATCCGGAGGATGCCAACACCACTGATACCGGTGTAAAAGAATCAATGACCGGCGGCCCTGATGGAGACGGTGTGGTTCCGGTTCAGAGAACCCGGGATTATCCTGTCTCATGGCCCTATAATAATGATGAGCTGGTGCTTAATTCTAGTGCTCCAACACAGAAAGCTGATATCACTACTTCCGTGATATTCTGGGATAAATAATATTGAAAACCTAAAAATGATAATTATGAAATATATTTTTCGATTTTTAATGGTTCTGGCCGTAGTCGTGTTTTTCACTGGCTGTGAAGAAGATAATAACGGCAGGATGCCTGATGTTCAGGATTCTAATATTGGAATCCTCAATGTCACAGAATCGGACCCATTTATTAACGTGAGCGATCCTGGTGGATACTCCATTACGGTTAACGTTGATCTCCTCTTTGCTGGGAAATTTAAGCAGATTGATATTATGGTCGTGATGAATGGGGATTACAAAAATCAGTATAAACTGGGCTCCATTACGTCGGTTCCTCAGACTATAACCTATACAAGCCAGAACATTGTTGATGCCATTCCTGCTCTGAACAGTGTGGATGATATCGTACAGGGTGACAATTTTGTTTTGTTTACAAACATTACCCTTACCAATGGATCTGTTGTGCCGGGTTACACATCCTTTGGTGCTTCAACTGCTGCACCTACTGTTAAGAATGTTATTGACGTTCTGAAAGACGGCGCTTCATCAAGTATCAATATTGCTGTGCCCTGTGAATTCGTTCTTGCTGATTACCTCGGCGTTATGGATCTCTCCGAATACTGGGCACCTGATCTTTATGAATACCAGGTGGAAGTTATCGAAGATCCTGATTATACCGGTGACAAAATCGGACTTCTGATTAACGGTATCTGGGATGGAACATGGCAATTGCGTATTGAACTCGACACGTATGATTATTCCATTATCGCTCCGGACCAGCAAATGTCTGATGCAGTATTTTCATACCATAACCCGGTATGGTCGAAAATTTCAGGTAATTTGAAAACCTGTGACCAGCAAATTATCGTTAACATTAACGGATTCTGTGTTGATGAAGGTTGTTTCGGTGGTCTTCCAATCGTTTACACGATGCACAAAGCCGCTGTTGATAAAAAAGCTGCAGGTTTAAAAAGCAATATGTTCCTGAAAGCACCCCGTGGTATAGAATAATATTCTAAGATTCGTTTTATACTTTTAAAGAAGGCCGGATTTTTAATCCGGCCTTCTTTCATTTTAGTGGTTTTCTGATTTGGTTTTACCGGATCTGTATAAATCCTAACCGGCTTTATGCTATATTTGGTCTTCATAAGTAGGAGAATATGTGCCAGTCACGCAGAATAAATTCTGAACAGTCAGCATTATTTACCAATGGAACTATCTATCCATATCATACCGGTGAAAAGAAAGATACTTTACATTTTAACAGCTCTTCTCTTTCTTCTGGATTCAGCAAGTGGAATCGCTGATAATTTATATCGTCCTCCTGCATTTAAGGATGTATCCGGCCTTTCAACACGTTTTGATATACTGTGTAAATCGTTTCCTTATCATCTGGAAATAAAAAGGTCCGGTCATTTTCAGTTAAATTTGGATACTCACATCAAGACCAAGATTGATAAATGGTGTTGCAGTGCCTGCTGATTTTCCTGCTATTGAGCCAAAGGTTGTTAGTGAAACAGCCCCAGGTTTTCTGTTTATGAACAATTACAACGGAAATCCATATATCCTGATTTTTAAAAATGATGGTACCCCTTATTTTTACCGCAGGGTGGAAGACCGGTCCCGGGAGTTTAAAGTAAATCCAACCGGTGTATTATCCAGGAGGGTGAGAGGTGAGGTTAACGGCTACCAGACATTGGATAGCCATTATAATACCCTGCATACCTGGAAATGTCTTCATAATTATGAAACGGATGATCATGAATTCCAGATGACTGTCAGGGGTACAGCTATGATGATAGGTCTTATGCACGAGAATATGGATCTTCGTGATACGATTGAAGGCGGGAAGGAAGTTGCCGACGTATTAGAAAATGTTGTACAGGAAATTGATGAAAACAAGAACGTGGTATTCGAATGGCGACCCAGGGACCATATCAGCATCCTGGAATCGGAATATCAGGACCTCACCGGAACCTACATTGATCCTGTTCATATTAACTCCATTGCGGAAGACTATGATGGCAATATCGTGATCTCTTGCCGCCATTTAAATCAATGCATTAAAATCGATAAGCAAACCGGCGAAATTATATGGAGGTTTGGAGGAAAGAAAAATCAGTTTGCCTTGCTCAATGACGAAGGATTTTCCTATCAGCATGATTTCAGACCTGTTCCCGGGAAACCGGGGAATTACACCATGTTTGATAATGGAAACCTGAAGTCTCCCGAACCCTATTCCAGGGCTGTGGAGTATAAACTGGATACTGTGTCGATGACCGCTGAAAAGGTTTGGGAATACATTCCTTCACCAAAAATTTTTACCTACTGGATGGGTAATGTTCAGAGACTTCCCGACGGAAATACATTGATAAATATGGCCGATGATAATCTTCCCAAAGTTATTGAAGTGAATCCTGATGGAGATGTAGTTTACCAGGCAAATTTCGAAACCCCTTCGCAGTGTTACAGGACATTCAGGTTTGAATGGCAGGGGACGCCAGATCGGCCCGATTTGACCGTAGATCCCTATTCAGACCAGATATCGCTGATATTTAATAAATTCGGTGATGAACGCGTTAAGGGTTATAACGTATATTTTAGTAAGTCCCCGGCGTTCGACAACCCCGTTTTTATCGACAGAAAATAACTGGTTAAATATTTTTCCTACAGACGTTGAGAATAATACATGGTATTTCGTCAGGGTTACGGCTGTTTATGGAGATGGGTCCGAGAGTCTGCCCTCAGAGGAAAAGAAGATATATGTGAATTTCATATTGCCGGGACAGAACCTCATAAGAAATGGTAACTTTAATCAGGAAAGCGATTTCTGGAAGTTGCTGCTCACAGGAAATGCTTCTGCCAGCGGCAGTACTGGTAGTGATGGGCGGTTTCATTTTTCCATTGTTAGTGGTGGAACCATGTATTCTGATGTTCAACTTCGCCAGGATGACATAGTTCTCCGCCAGGGCGCGGAATATACGTTTGAATTTGATGCTGGTGCCGACAGCCCCAGAGTTATTGAAGCCTTGATATCTAAAGGTAAGAATCCTTCAATCGACATTGGGAAGATTGGGCCAACATATATCACAACGCATGAAAAACATTATTCATACACTTTCACCATGGTAGAAGCCACTGTTTTCAGTGCCAGTGCAGTTGTAAACTGTGGAGGCGATTTTGGTGAGGTTTATATCGACAATCTCAGTCTTAAAGAAAAAGTAGAGAGTGGCGATACCACCAGTTACGTACCGGTACATATGATATCTGAGAGTCTGGAGGTATTCCCTAACCCTGCTGTGGAAGGAAATATCACGGTCAGGTTTTATTCCGGTGATACAGGCGGTAAACTGATTTCCGTGTATAATTTAACGGGTCAAATGCTTTTACAGAGAATCTGTGCAGATCCAGCGCCAGGCTGGAATGAAATCACCATACCTTTTTTCGGCTTTGAGCCGGGTATTTATATCCTGAAATTTGGCAACCGTGCCGGGTCAATGAATTCATCTTATAAAAAAATAATTATAAAATAGTAGTCGTATGAAGCGGATATGTTTAGCTTTCATTTTGGTCATTAGTTCGGTTTTCCTGAATGCTCAGGAAGTCCCCGGAGATTTCCCCGTTATAACAACCAATACCTATGGGGAAACTGCGCCGGGAAAAATTTTCCTTACAGTCTCCCGCGATATCGAAGGAGTTGGGTTTTACATGATGATCCTGAACAATGATGCCAGCCCTTATTATTATAAGAAACTCAGGTATTATTCCTATGATTTTAAAAGGCAATCCAACGGGTATTATTCTTACATGGAGTACGTTTATCCTCCCATTCCCTATAAAGCCGTAGCAAAATTGCTTGATCCCCAGTTTACCTTTGTTGACAGCTTCCTGATGACAAAGGGAAATCTCAGCGATGCTCACGATTTTCAAATATTGCCTAACGGTCATTACCTGTTGTTCACTCACGAACCGTATCCAATGGACCTGACCGAATATGGTGGTTATCCGAATGCTGAACCTATCGGGACTCTTATCCAGGAATTTGACTCCGAGAAAAATCTCGTGTGGCAATGGCGATACTATGACCATTTTTCTATTGAAGACTCTCCACACAAAAGGATCGGTAATGTGTCGCCGGATCTTATTCATACAAACTCACTTGAGATTGACACTGATGGCAACCTTATGGTCTCCAGCATCAATGCAGAATTTGCCTTCAAGATTAATCGTCAGACAGGTGACGTTATGTGGGTCCTGGGCGGTGATAAGAATATGTTTTCATTTTCAGGCGTCGACAGTGCGACTGCGGTTGGATGGTTTGACGGCCATGACCTTAGGAGACTCAGTAATGGCGATATTCTGTATTTCGATAATAAAGACAAGGGTGCGGCTGAGTCATCAGCACATATCTGCGAATGGAAACTTGATGAGGAAAATCTGATAGCGACCCTTGTCTGGCAGTACATACCAGACCCTCCGGTAAACTCCATTACCAGGGGAAATGCGCAGCGTTTACCCGATGGTAATACCTTCATAGGATGGGGTGCAGGCAGTGAAAATGGCGGTCCGGTTTGTACCGAAGTTACCAGTGAAGGAGACGTGGTTTTTGACTTGCACTGGAATCAGGATCTTTCCAGCTACCGGGCATTCAGGATGGAGGTGGGCAATGATCCGCAGTCTGAAATGACGGCCTTTGAAGTCAGACAAGATGATATCATTGATTTTATACAGGGAGATACGCTTCCGACCGGCGTAAATATTCGAATAAATAGTTTGACTGGAGAAGATTATAACGAACTTGATATAAAACGGTATCCTTTTGCGCCGTATAAACCGGTTTTTCCCAAACCTGACCCCCGGGCATATCAGCAGAGAATTGTCCTTTCTGCGAATTATATAACAACTTTAAGCGGTGAAATCTCCTTTGGTGTAGATGATTTTGAGATAGCAGATCCGCAGCTGGTTACTATTTATAAAAGAGCTAATGAGGGACAAGGATTGTTTCTACCACTTCCCACCGTGTATAATGCCGCCAAAGATGTTATCACTGCAACATTCAGTGGAACAGGTGAATTCATTTTTACCTATCCTGATGCCGTGCATATTCCAATGAAACCTAATCCTTATATGCCAACTGAAAATGAAAAGGTAAATTCAGATATGCCTGTTATTTTAAAATGGGCTCCGGAGGGCTTCCTAACAGGATTTGATCTGCAGATATCTTATACTTCAGATTTTACTGATCCGTTAATCAATGAGTCAAATATTGGTATACCTTACTTTGAATTTACCGGATCAGAGGTGGGGAGAACTTACTACTGGAGGGTGAGAACAGAAAATGAAAACGGCTTCAGTGACTGGTCAGTTGTTTCTGTTTTTATGGGTTCTGATGCGTTTGTTGAACTTCTATCTCCTGTTGGACAAGAAAAGTGGATAAGGGGACTCGACTATTTTATTTCCTGGGAAGACAATATTGACGAGAATGTCATCCTGACTTTGTATAAAGGAGGACTGAAGATAATGACCATTGATACCGTTGAGAGCAACGGCGCTTACCTTTGGACCGTTCCTGTGGATGCAGAAATCGGTTCTGATTATAAAATTGAAATTCGTAGCCTTACAGATAACAACCTCCTTGCCCAAAGTGAAGGTGACTTTTCCTTAGCCGATGACTATACACAAATTCAAAGATATGATGGCCCTTTATCAGGAATGACTGTATATCCTAATCCGTCTACCGGTCATTTTTATATTGAATATAGTGTCACTGAATCGTCAGATGTAAAAATCCAACTTTTCAATACCCGTGGAAGATTGGAAGAACAAGTATTTGAAGGGAATATCAAGCCCGGGACATACCGTTTGTATATTTCCGGTGATGGTCTCGCTCCGGGAATATATCTCGTCAGGATAAAGGCGGATGGTATGGTTCTGAACAAAAAAATTTCAATCTCGCATTAGACTCCGGAAGCGTTACAACAATTGACGGTTGGGAAAAGCCTGTTCAGAAGAGGACCTCAGACTGTAGGGAATGACCTCGTCATCGTGTAATTGATGGGCTTTGCCAATTTGTGGACGCTGCCGGGTTTCATACAATCATCCCGGCCCCAACAGTATTATTCGTGCCTTCATCAACCAAAATAATACTCCCTGTCTGCCGGTTTATCCTGTAGGAGTCGAAGAACAGAGGCTGGGTGGTTCGAATCCTGATCTTCGCAATCTCGTTAAGGCTTACATCCTTATCTTCAAAGTTCTTTTCAAGATTGTTGATGTCCATTTTGTAACTGACTTCCTTGATGATGCAGCGAACGTCATTGGATGTATGTCTGACGGTGTATTTCCCATTCATCATCATGGGTTTTTCGCCAAGCCAGCATATCATCAGTTCAATATCCTGGCTGATATTTGGAGCTTTGTTATTGTCCAGGACAATCATATCACCACGGCTGATATCAATATCATCCTCAAGGGTGAGCGTAACCGACATGGGAGGGAAGGCCTGATCAAGACTTCCTTTCATTGTATCGATGGATGTGATAACGGAATTGAATCCTGAAGGCAGAATCTTGACAGGGTCGCCTTTTTTAAAAACTCCGCCTGCAATCCGGCCTGCGTAACCGCGATAGTCATGATATTCAGCAGATTGCGGTCGTACAACATACTGTACCGGGAAACGGCCATCGACGAAATTAAGGTCACTGGCGATATGGATGGTCTCAAGCAGGTAGAGGAGTGTAGGACCGTCGTACCAGGGCATATTCTTTGATCTTTCAACCACATTATCGCCCTTAAGAGCACTGATAGGGATAACCCTGACGTCTTTGAGGTCGAGTTTGGAAGAGAAAGAGTCGAAATGTTCCATGATCTCATCGAAGCGCTCTTCCTTATAGTCCACAAGGTCCATTTTATTAATGCAGAGCACTACGTGTGGGATCCGGAGCAGGGATGCGATGTAAGCATGTCGTATGGTCTGTTCCAGAACGCCGTTACGTGCATCCACAAGGATGATGGCCAGGTTGGCGGTTGAAGCCCCCGTAACCATATTCCGGGTGTACTGGATATGGCCCGGTGTATCGGCAATGATAAATTTTCGTTTTGGTGTGGCAAAATATCTGTACGCAACATCAATGGTGATCCCTTGTTCCCGTTCTGCACGAAGACCGTCAGTCAGAAAAGCCAGATTCACATGTTCATCCCCGCGCATCTCGCTTGCAAGCTTTACGGCCTCCATTTGATCCTCAAAAATCGATTTGCTGTCGTAGAGTAGACGCCCGATCAGAGTACTTTTTCCATCATCAACACTGCCTGCTGTAGTAAAGCGTAGCAATTGCATGCCCAGGTATCCTGGTGTAGGGCTTTCTTTTTCCTTTATCATTATTTTCTTGTTCGGTAATTACTAATTCAACTTCAGAAATGCCTGTATCGGCAGACGCTCTAAATCATCCTGTACATGATATGGAGATGACTTCAAGGATGTATCCAATCGACGCAGGTACTAAAAGTACCCTTCTTTCTTTCTGTCCTCCATGGCGGCTTCCGACCGACGGTCATCATACCTTCCGCCACGTTCTGTGACCCGGGTAGCAGCAACCTCCTGGATAATGTCTTCCAGCGAATTGGCCAGGGAGAGGGTAAGACCTGTACAGGTGATATCACCGATAGTCCGGCATCTTACATCGATAGTTTCCGGTTTTTCGCTGTCTTTCATCATCATGAAAGGAGCAGTGGCGAGCCAGACGCCGTCACGGTTAAAGACTTCTCTTTTGTGGGTGAAATACAATTGAGGAATGTCAATGTCCTCAAGGAATATATATTGCCAGACGTCCATCTCGGTCCAGTTGCTAAGGGGGAATACCCTGAAATGTTCACCCATATTCTTTTTGCCATTAAAAATGTTCCATAATTCGGGTCGCTGGTTTTTGGGATCCCACTGACCAAAATCGTCGCGGTGTGAAAAGAAGCGCTCTTTCGCCCTGGCCTTCTCTTCATCTCTTCTTCCTCCACCAAGAGCGGCATCAAATTTAAATTCCTCCAGAGCATCCAGCAATGTCACTGTCTGGAGTACATTCCGGCTGGCGTTGATGCCCTTTTCCTCCGTTGCTTTTCCTGAGTCGATCGAATCCTGTACATATCGGACAAGGCATTTACCGCCCGTATTTTCCATAAGCTGATCCCTGAATTCCAACGTTTCCGGGAAGTTGTGTCCGGTATCGATATGAAGGCATGGGAAGGGTACCTTTGCAGGCCAGAACGCCTTTCTTGCCAGGTAATACATGACGATAGAATCTTTTCCGCCTGAAAATAAGAGGGCGGGTCTTTCAAATTGTGCTCCGACCTCCCTGATCACGTATATCGACTCTGATTCCAGCTCCCTGAGGTGCGTTAACGTATATTTATCCATTTCTGTAACTCCTTACTTCCGGCCCTAAAGGCCGCATTTTAAATTAATGGACAAATATAATAAAAAAAGTACAGAGGTTGCATGCTGAGATTGTAGAGACCGTTGCATGCGGATCTACCATGGTCGATCCTCAAAATCTTCGTCCTTTTTTTCTTTGATCCTCCTAAGGATCACAAATATCAATGCGACCAGGACCAGTACAAACAGGATTCCATATACCAAGGCAACAATGACTTCCGTGCTCATTTGATTATAGTTTTAGTTTCACGGCTGTCCCGTAGGCCAGGATCTCCGAGCTGGCCTGCATAACCATTGAAGTGGTGAATCGTACGTTGACGACGGCATCGGCACCAAGACCCTCTGCGTCCTTGATCATTCTCGACAGCGCTTCCTCGCGGGAGTCAGTCATTAGTTTGGTGTACTCTTTAATCTCTCCGCCCACAATGTTTTTCAGAAAGGCAAAAAAGTCTCTTCCGATATTTCTTGCCCTGATCGTGTTCCCCCTGACAATGCCAAGGGCTTCGGTAATTGTTCTGCCAGGTACTTCAGCAGTAGTCACAATAATCATAGTCTAAGGTTTTTGGGATGAATACTGGAATTAAAAATCAATGGATAATCTGTTTTACTAGTCTAAGTTTATGGGTATACCGGCCCTCTTCTACACAGAATATACCCTGGTGGTCGAGGCTGTCGATCCGGACCTTTACCGACGCGTGGAGGATTCTGTGATCTTCGAGGATGAGGCCGACGTGTACGATTCTACCTTCCTCATTATCAAAGAAAGCGAGGTCGCCGCCTCTTGCCTCCGAGAGGAAACTGAGCATCTTTCCGGTTGCAGCCTGCTCCGGCGTATCCCTTGGCAATGCGATTCCGGTCTGGCAGTACACATTTTGAACAAGCCCCGAACAATCGGTACCAAATGAAGATTTACCTCCCCAAAGATAAGGCGCATTGAGAAATTCCCTGGCCGATGAAAGCAGAATATCCCTGGCTGTTGTCTCCGTTCCCCCGAGTGCCTCCCCGGGAAATGGATACTGGTAATTTCCCGCTTTAATCATCTCATTTTCAGGATACAGGTAACTTCCTGCACTCAGCCAGAGGTATACATCATTTACACTGGAGGCTTTAATTCTGACAGGCCGCCTGGTTATCAGATCCGGCATGTCTTCATATTTACTGAATGTCTGCGCACTCAGTGGAGTGACTGATCTGGTATTTATCCATCCTTCATAGCCGTCGGACAGGATCTTTATCAGGGAAAAATTCCCCGCTAAGGTTTGTTCGCTGATGGTAAAGAGTTCACCAAATAGAATCTGAGTCACCATTTCAGATTTTTCCGAGGGCTCGGCACGTACTGGGATGAAGGTCTGATGGCAGATTCCGAAATTTGCCTTCATAAATGTGGTTTTAAGGATATAAAGTTAAGGTTTTAGATCAGGTGAAATGGGTCTTCTTCTTTAAATTTTTCATATAGGTAGAAAATGATTGGTCAGTAACAGGATTGCTGTTCAAAAAATTCGGGATTTGTCTGGGTTGCATTTCCCTAAATTTCAGGAAAATTATTGCAATACCAATTTAACGGATCACTTCTGAGAACTAAACATTTTCGCTATTAATTAGTTATAGGTTTGGGAGATCAGAATTGTTTTACTTTTGGAAATAAATCCTAAATTCGTTTCCCGAAAAGACACACCTATGAAAATTTTAGGACGAACCATTAACTTTAAATCCATTCGTATTTTCCTGATATTTCTTGCCGGTACTGCAGCTATCATTGCATTGTTCCCACACGGAGGTAAATTCAGGTTTGAATTTCAGAAAGGAAAACCATGGATGCACGAAGTACTGGTGGCTCCTTTCAATTTTCCGATTTACAAGCCCGACGCTGTTATTCAGGCAGAAAAAGACAGCGTAATGAAAGACTTCGAGCCTTACTTCAGATACGATTCTGCAGTAGTGATTCAGGAGGAAAGCAGCCTTAATGAAATATTTGTCAAGGCATGGGATTCATATGCTAAATTAGCGAAATCCAGAGGACTGTTTCACTCCAACCCGTATGTCAAACATGGTTCCATCGATAGCCTGCGTGTTGTTTATATGCAGGGAATCTCAGATATATTGAGGTCAGTTTACAGGCGGGGAATAGTGCAGGATCCCGTTCAACTGGAAAATGTTCAGAACAGGGAATCGAATGTCAATATTATACGGGGCCAGGTTGTGGAAGAAAGGCAGGTGAATACAATTTTCACGCAAAAAACTGCCTACGAGTACCTGAAGTCCGCCTTCAACGATGCTGCGGCAATTTATCAACCCAAAATTAAGGAAGATGACCGGTTTATAGCCAGGATCGATGCCGGTGATCTGGTAGAGCCGAATCTGTTCTATGATGACGTGACCTCCGAACGCGTGAAAGAGAGCCTGGCCAGTGAAATCTCTCTGACACAGGGTATGGTGCAGGCGGGAGAGAAGATCATTGCACTGGGGGAACCAGTCAATGACCAGAAGTATCAGATACTTCAGTCTCTCAAACAGGAATATGAAACCAATCCCGGAGTATCCAGGAATTACAGCTTGATTTTCGCTGGGCAAATCCTCCTGGTTGCCTTTGCTTTTCTGGTACTTTACCTTTTTTTATTCCATTTCAGAAAGGAAGTGCTGAACACCGGGATCAAAACATTTTTCATTGTCATGCTAGTTGTGATCATGGCATCGATGGCCACGCTTACTATACGTACCCAGTCGCTGAGCCTTTATGTTGTCCCCTTTGTTATCCTGCCTGTTATCTTGAAGACATTTTATGACGCACGTATTTCCCTTTTTGTACATTTTGTCACGATTCTGCTCATCGGTTTCTGGGCTCCCAATGGTTTTGAATTTGTTTTCATGAATTTTATTGCGGGAGTTGTGACCATTTTTACACTCAGGAATCTCTACCGGCGTGGAATTTTGTTTGTCTCGGCAGTATTTGCGCTGATATCATACAGTTTAATTTATACCGGTATGGGTTTGATACAGGAAGGAAGTTTCCGGAACCTGGAATGGATAAATTATGCATGGTTTGCGGGGAATGCACTGCTTGTATTAACTTCCTACCCGCTAATCTATATCTTTGAAAAAATCTTCGGTTTCGTCTCCGATGCCACCCTGGTGGAGTTATCAGATACCAACCAGCCATTGCTTAGGAAGCTTGCCGAGCTGGCCCCGGGCACTTTTCAGCACTCTCTTCAGGTGGCAAACCTTGCTGAGGAGGCGATCCTGAACGTTGGCGGAAACCCTTTACTTATTCGGGCAGCAGCATTGTATCACGATATTGGAAAAATGGAAGACCCAATGTATTTTATCGAGAACCTGACTTCAAATTATAATCCACATGACAATCTTGAATTTGAAGTGAGCGCGGAAAAAATTATTGGTCATGTTGCAAAAGGAGTAGAAATTGCAAAGAAAAACAAACTTCCGGCTGTTATCGTTGATTTTATTAAGACACATCACGGTACCACAGCTGTTCAGTACTTCTATAAATCCTATCTTAAGAAGTATCCCGATGCAGAAGTGGATATTGCCCGATTCACCTATCCCGGACCGAAACCCTTTTCAAAGGAAACGGCCGTGCTGATGATGGCCGACTCCACTGAGGCGGCATCACGGAGTCTTAAATCTATCGATAAGGAGGTGATTAACAACCTGGTAGAAAATATCATCGATAATCAGAACAAACAACAGCAGTTTGTAAACGTTGATCTGACGTTCAGAGATATGGCTACCATCAAGGAGATATTCAAGCGCAAGCTGATTAATATATACCACGCCAGGATTGAATATCCGGAATAGGAGCAGCGGTCACATTTCAATGACAAGCACGTCGGGATGAGTGGTTTCATCCCATTCGAAAGTTTTCCCGGTGATGGAGATATTTTTGATGATATCGGTAATGTAAATCTCAATGTCGATGCCGTTTTTTTGCTGAATGGTGAGTGAATAGATGTTTTTACCGTAATTATATACCAGGAGTCGCAGAATAGAATAGTTGCTCTTTAGATCATCAGGATAGAGGTCGATCTCCTGATATTTTTTTCCCTGAATGGTCTTTTCGCCTTTATATCGGTATTTATAATATGACTTGTAATTTCCGATAAGCCTGAACGGATCGGTAAGATTCTCACTGGTATCGGATGAGTCGGGCTGAGTGACATACACTTCACCTGCTGGCACGTTATACGACCAGAGCTTTGAACCGTTGAAATAAACTTCCGTGTCTTCGGTTTTCATTTTATAATTACTGCCCTTCATGATCACGGATCCGTAATCGCTTACCGAGGCTTCATTGACCTTGCTGACGATCTTGTATTTGAATTCAACCTGGAATGCGGCATCTTCAGAAAAGAGTCCTGCGACATTTTCGAGATACGGCTCTGCATCGGGGTCTCTTGACATGGATTCATTGCTGACCTGGGCTACAGCCGATATGCTGAGAAGTGACAAGAATAGGATTGGAAGTTGTTTCATGTGCTTTTTATTCAAGGCCGTTCAAAATCTGTTCCAAACTCATTTCATCCTGTATCAGCACTTCCCTGGCTTTACTCCCCTCAAACGGGCCGAGTATCCCGGCAGCCTCCAGCTGATCAACAATCCGGCCGGCACGGTTATATCCCAGGGCAAGTTTTCTCTGAATGAGTGAAGTGGATCCCTGTTGATACTGGACAACCAGGTGGGCAGCCTCCTCAAAGCGTGCGTCGCGTTTCTTAAGGTCAACTTCGATCGCTCCCGACATAGCTTCCTCTACCTCAGGTAGTTCCATGGCAACGGGGTAGCCCTTTTGTTCACCAATAAAATCTGTGAGTACGTCTATTTCAGGTGTATCGATAAAAGCGCACTGCAGTCTTACGGGCTCCGTCCCTGAAGAAATGAGCAGATCGCCACGGCCAATTAGCTGGTTTGCCCCTGCCATATCCAGAATAGTACGTGAATCAATGACAGACATGACCCTGAATGCAAGTCTCGCAGGGAAATTTGCCTTGATCACACCAGTTATAATATTGGTGGTTGGCCGCTGTGTAGCGATGATCAGGTGAATGCCGATGGCCCTGGCCAGCTGCGCCAAACGTGCTATAGGGTTCTCGACTTCGCGACCAGCCGTCATGATCAGGTCGGCAAATTCATCGATAATCAACACGATGTAAGGGAGATAACGGTGACCTTTATCAGGGTTCAATTTCCGCTTGATAAATTTTTCATTGTATTCTTTAATGTTCCGTACGTGGGCAAGCTTTAAAAGATTATAACGCTGATCCATTTCCATAGTGAGGGAGGTCAGTGTGGTGATCACCTTCTGTGTGTCGGTGATAATCGCATCCTCAGTATCGGGGATTTTAGCCAGAAAATGCCTTTCAAGCTTGGAATATAATGTAAGCTCTACTTTTTTCGGATCGACCAGTACGAATTTTAGCTGCGACGGGTGTTTCTTATACAACAATGAAGTAATAATGGCATTGAGTCCTACCGATTTACCCTGCCCGGTAGCACCAGCAACAAGAAGATGAGGCATCCTGGTCAGGTCGAAAACGTACGTTTCGTTGGAGATGGTCTTTCCAAGCGCTACCGGCAGCTCAAATTTGGTGTCCTGGAATTTCATCGACGACAACACGTTCTTCATACTAACCGTTCTGGGTTGAAGATTCGGGACTTCGATACCGATGGTACCTTTGCCAGGTATGGGAGCTACAATCCTGATTCCCAGTGCGGCCAGGCTGAGGGCGATGTCGTCTTCCAGGCTTTTGATCTTGGAAATCCTGATACCTGGAGCCGGAACGATTTCATAGAGCGTAACGGTAGGCCCGATGGTCGCTTTGATCTTGTCGATTGTGATCTTATAATTTGCCAGAGTCTCGACAATTTTATTCTTATTACTCAGTAATTCTTCGTTACCTACCGTCGGATTACCTATCTCATGGTCCTTGAGGAGTTTTAGCGAGGGGTATTTATACGTTGAAAGGTCGAGCGTCGGATCATAATCTTCCTGCAGTGAACCAGTTGTATCTGTTTCGTCATCGTCGGCATGTTCAACCGTCATTTCGATCGTATCCTCCCCAGGATCGTCAGTTGTGATTACCTCCTTTTTTTTCGCCGGGACTTCCTCTGTAGTCAGTTCAATATTAGTAACAGATGAATGATCATTCTTGCCGGAAACCGTTTTTTCAGTATCGTTCGAGGATTTCTCTGCGTGGTCATCGACAGGAATCGTCGAATCGGTCATTGCAATATCATCTTTTCTATTCTTTTTCTTAAGATGCGGCCTTTTTAATTTGAAAAATCCCTCGGGATTACTGAAAGAGTAAAGGAAAAATCCCAGAAAAAGAAGGAGGAGAAGAAAAGCGGTTCCGGCTTTACCCAGTATAGCGATGAGCCACTGACTGATAAAGTACCCATGGGCACCACCAGGTCCACTGCCAAGAAATTCAGTATTCCGTCCGAATACAAAACCAAGGAGAACGGAAAAGAGAATGGTTGCAAGAATCAGAACGCGAATACTTTTGCCCGTTCTGAAAATCTTCAGTCTGAGCATGGTTGTCCCCAGAATAAAAAAGAAAAAGGGTACGGTAAAACTTGCAAGTCCAAACCAGCGGTTCATAAAGAGTGCCGACACCCATGCTCCGATCTTTCCGGCATGGTTCTCAACCTGTACTTCTGCGCGTGAGAATACATCTGCCCACATAAAGTCCTGGTCGTCTCTCCAGGTAAAGAAATAGGAGACAAAGGCAATAATAAGGTATGCCGACAATAGAACCAGGAAGGTCCCTGTAATGATTCTGAACCTATCATCCTTGAAAAACCTGATAGTCTTGCGTATTAATCCGATTATTCCTTTATCACGACTCATTCTTATATAAAACTCCGGGATTGGGTTAATATTATTGTAAAATTATTTAAACAGTTCAGCCAGAATATTTTCCATTTTTGCTTTTGAGACCTGCACGTACCCATCGGGAATGGAAAATAGCTCTTCTGATATATTCTCTGTTTTACAAGTATCGGCTACGAGCAGCATGTCCATCACACTCAAACGGGTATAAAACTGTAAAAGAACATTTTCGAGATCATGGTACGGGGTTGTGATGTTCGGAGATTTTATCCTGATCTCATCGGTGCTGTAAACCGAAATATCTTTTTCACCTGGCAGGTTGAGAATATATTCACGACACCTGTAACCGGCAATCACTTTTTCTCCATCTGCAGCTGAAAGTACCATGCCTTCCATAGGATCAATACCGCAAGGCAGATCTCCCGGGCGACCCTCATAGTAATACTTCCTGTCGAATAATTTCAGAAGGGTTATCACAGTTTTCCTCCTGAGATTGGCGACATAGCTTAATGAGAACTGTCCGAAAAATCCCTGAATCCTGTTTATTGCATAAGGAGGGGCAAATATTACGGACATGTGATCGGGTAGTATCTGCGTGGGAACGCTTCCGGCCTTATCATCCAGATATTCAATCCTGTATTCTATTACATCCGCTTTTACAATTTTGAACTTCTTCTGTCTATGGCAGCTGCAAACAATGATTACAAGGACCAACACGAGGTATCTTCTCAATAATCCGTTCAATTTGAGCAATTTAAGATCATTGTCAGTTTATATAAAGGTATAAAATAAAATTTAAGACATAAAAATAGTTAAAAACATAATGAGTTCGACATTCCTCAGTAAATTCGGTCAAAAATGCAGGTTGAAAAATTCCTGGAAACATTGTTTTATAACAAGCCTTGAGAGATGTAGTCAGATGTTGATATTTCTTAGCTTTGTTACCCCTGAAGAAAAATACTGAAGGAAGCTCTGGCGTGTTCCAGGGGAAGCGAAAAGGCGGAAAACGGCATAAATAAATACGATCCATGAATAAACTAGCAGTGATCGCACTTGGAGGTAATGCAATACTAAGGGGCGGCCAGGTAGGTACTATTGATGAACAGGAAAAGAATACTATGGATACCCTGGAAAACCTGGTATACCTCCTGAAGGAAGGGTATGATCTGGTAATCAGCCATGGCAATGGCCCCCAGGTGGGCAATATTCTGATGCGGAATGATGCCGGAGAGAGCATATACAGGATACCCCAGATGCCCCTCGATGTTTGCGTGGCCGACTCTCAGGGTGGCATCGGTTATATGATTGAGCGCATGCTGAGAAACGTACTGAAGAATCATGGGATCCGTAAAGAAGTAATAACATTGATCACTCAGGTTGTCGTGGATAACAATGATCAGGCATTCAGCAATCCCATCAAGAGGGTGGGAAAGATCTACAGCCAGGCTGAGTCAGAACGTATAAGCTCTGAGAAAGGATGGATATTTAAGGAAGAAGTAAAAGTTGCCGGCGGATGGCGGCGGGTTGTTCCATCACCAAAGCCCATGAGTATCATGAATGAGAAAGTGGTCGAATACCTGGCCAGGCAGGGAAACATTGTAATTGCGGCAGGTGGCGGGGGAATCCCGGTTTATATTGATGAAAAGCAAAATATCAGGCCTGCAGAAGCCGTCATCGATAAAGATCTTGCTTCCTCTCTGCTCGCGGCCCATATATCTGCTGATGAATTTTATATTCTGACAGATGTAAATTTTGTATATATCAATTATAACAAACCTGATCAGGAGATTAAGGAATTTCTGAATTACAGGGATACAAAGAAATATCTTGAAGAAGGTCAGTTTTCGGAGGGGAGTATGGCTCCAAAAATAAGAGCCTGCTTACAATTTATTGAAAAAGGCGGCCGAAAAAGTGTTATCACCGAGGCATTTAAACTTCAGGATAAAAGCTACGGCACGAAAATTACCATGGAATATGAAGATTAACATCATTTGTTATAGCTTTGTAGCCTATTATAAACACTAAAATATCATCGATATGGCTTTTAATCTGCGAAACAGGCATTTTCTGAAGCTTCTGGATTTCACGCCTCAGGAAATCAGATACCTGATTGATCTCTCTTTTTCCCTGAAACATGCAAAGTATACAGGAACCGAAAAGCAGACACTGAAAGGTAAAAACATCGCTCTCATCTTCGAGAAATCGTCTACCCGTACCCGTTGTGCATTTGAAGTTGCAGCCTACGATCAGGGAGCACATATTACTTACCTTGGACCTTCCGGTACTCAGATCGGCCACAAAGAATCGATGAAAGACACAGCACGAGTCCTCGGTCGCATGTATGACGGAATCGAATACCGTGGCTTTGGGCAGGATATCGTGGAAGAGCTGGCCTCTTATGCCGGTGTGCCGGTCTGGAATGGTCTTACCAATGAATTTCACCCCACGCAGATACTGGCTGATATTATGACCATGATGGAGCACTCCGACAAACCCCTGTCACAGATCAGCTTCTGTTACCTTGGCGATGCAAGGAATAACATGGGAAATTCACTTCTTGTTGGCGCAGCCAAGATGGGAATGGATTTCAGGGCTGCTGCTCCTGCTGAGCTTCAGCCGGCGGAAGACCTCGTAAATCAATGCCGTGAAATTGCTAAGATGACCGGTGCAAGGATCACCATTACCGGTGATGTGGCTGAAGCAGTGAAAGATGTCGACTTTCTTTATACCGATGTGTGGGTATCTATGGGTGAACCGGCAGATGTATGGGAGAATAGAATCGAGCTCCTCCGTCCTTACCAGATCAATAACGAGGTGGTGAGACTTACCGGTAATCCTGCCGTTAAATTTCTGCATTGCCTGCCTGCTTTCCATAACCGCGAAACCAAAGTGGGTGAGGATATTTTCAGAAAGTTTGGATTAGAAGCACAGGAAGTCAGTGAGGATGTATTTGAATCAGAAAGGTCCATCGTATTTGACCAGGCTGAAAACCGGATGCATTCCATCAAAGCGGTGATGGTGGCTACCCTGGGTGCGTAAAATCAGTGTTGGATAATTTCTTTTACGAAATACCATGTAATTACTGTTGATACGATAAGTTTCAGCACAACGCCCGTCAGTACACCCAGAAAGCTGCCAAAACCTGCACGAAAAGAGGATTTCCGATCCTTGCCGCCGAGGATCTCTCCGATGACGGCTCCCGCAAATGGTCCGATGATTAATCCCACAGGTGCGAAAAATAGCCCTATTATCACACCTGCAGCGGCTCCCCATGTGCCTGCTTTCGAGCCGCCAAATCTTTTTGTACCCCATACAGGAACCAGATAGTCGAGAATTGTGACAACTACGGCCAACGTACCAAGGACCCAGAGCAGGTGATCATACCTATCCTGCCGCAGCGGTTCAACAAAATGGGTGAACCGCAGAAGGAGCATTCCGAAAAAACTTAGTGGCGGTCCCGGGATGACAGGCAATATGCATCCTGCTATTCCGAGCAGGATTAAAAGGATTCCCGCTGCGAGAAACAATCCGTCAGCCATATGCAGTTTATTCCTTGGATTTCATTTCCTTCGTAACGGCTTCAATTTTTGACCCGGCAACAGAATAACCTCTGTTTTCAATGGCTTGGGTCAGGTCAGCAATCGAGGTAATGGATGTGTCGCATTCCACCATTGCATTTCCGGCTTTAAAATCGGCAGTTACATCAACGATGCCATTCAGCTCAGATATGCCGGCTTTGATGGTGTTTTCGCAATCACTACAGGTCATGCCTCTGACATCCATATTTACCAGTACAACTTTTTCAGGATTCACGGTCATTTCAGATGACCCTTCACTTTTTCCGTTCTTCCCGGTTTGCTGGTTACAAGCAGTAAGCAGTGAAATGCAAAGGAAAACAGGTAACAGGAAATTTTTCATGGGAATAGATTTTAATGTTTTATTGCAATGCTATTTTTTCGATCAGTCTGATTCAGTAACTGTTTTTTTTTCATTTTCTTGTAGTATTAATCAGCTCTATAAGAGACAATTGTAAATGTCATTTCGCACCTGTAAGCCGTTTGGGTAACCGGGATTATACCCCGGATTTCAGGTGACCTAAGATCTGTCCCGCTTTAAGGATGAAATTTACTAATAAATCAGCACATAAAGGGCCATAAGCATCGCAAAACAACGTCTTAATTGAGCTTTACGACTTTATACCGACTTTCCCTGATATGTGCAGGAGTCTTAGGATGACCTGAACTGCTGCAATTGCAGTTACCTTCGGCGCAACCTGTTTCATTTCTATTCCTGTTTTTGGAAGGAAGAAGAAAGCGAACCATTGAAAGCAGAGCATAAAGCACAGTGGCAACTACAATACCGAAAGCAAAAACAGCCTGAAACATATCTTATATCTTTTTATATTACATAAATAAACTTCCGGCCTGGTAAGTCAGAAACGACAGGAGCCAGGCCATTCCGGTGGTATACACGATCATCAGGACGGCCCACCACACGGATCCTGATTCTTTGGCAACAGCAGCAACCACAGCGATGCACGGAAAATAAACAAGGATAAATACAAGGAAGGCCATGGCCGAAAGTGGTGTGTAAACCAGTTGTCCTATCTGCGGACCTTCTGTATACACCTGCCCACGCAGCCGGCTACCAAGACTTGTATTCCCATTGGATTTATCGTCATAGATAACTCCCATAGTGCTTACAACCACTTCCTTACCGGCCACGCCAGCCATCAGGCTGACTGTCATCTTCCAGTCGAAGCCCAATGGACTCATTACCGGTTGAACCATCTTTCCAATTTTTTCAAGGTACGAGGAGCCCTGATCAGTATTCTGCACTACTCCGGAGCTAACCATGGAAGCTTCAACATGAATGTTGTTTGCCTGATTGAAGAGTGGACTCTTCTTTGGATAATATTCCAACCCCCAAATGATGATCGATGCCACCAGGATGATTCCACCTATTTTCTGAAGATACTGGGACGCCTTATTCCACATGTGCCTTGACGTGTTTTTTAATGTAGGCATCCGGTAGGGGGGAAGTTCCATCACAAAAGGTGAATCTTCTTTTCTGAAAAATACCTTCCTGAAGATGAGGGCCGAAAACACTGCCAGTGCGATGCCCGCAAGATAAATTCCGAACAATACTGTCCCCTGGTGTGTAGGGAAAAAGGCACCGATAATCAGGATATATACCGGGAGCCGTGCGCTGCACGACATAAACGGGACAAGCATCATGGTGAGCAGCCGGTTATTCCTGCTCTCAATAATACGGGTCGACATGATGGCTGGAACGTTGCATCCAAAGCCCATGACCATTGGAATGAATGATTTCCCATGAAGGCCGATCCGGTGCATGAATTTGTCCATGATAAAAGCCGCACGTGCCATGTATCCGGTATCCTCAAGGAATGAAATAAAGAAGAACAGGATCAGAATATTGGGCAGGAAAACCAGTACACCCCCTACGCCTCCGATGATTCCTTCCGAAAGCAGATTTCGGAGATCTCCGGCGGGAAGCGTTGCAGACACCAGCGATGAAAGCAAATTCATACCCTTGTTAATCCAGTTCATCGGGTACTGCCCAAGCGTGAATGTTGTCTCAAACATCAGCCAGAGAAAGATGAAAAATATCGGGATCCCCACGAATTTATTGGTCAGTACATTATCAATTTTCTCCGAATACTTCTTCCGGTCATCCCTGTTTTCAAGGTATGTTTCCCTTAAAGCCCCTGCAATGAATCCGAAACGGGCATCTGTGATCAGCGTTCCCGGCTCCTCAGAAAACAGTTCCTGAAGTTTCCGTCGCTCCGTTTCAAGTACGTTGGTAATGTCTTCACGATTCGCAAGTCCTGCGACCTGGGCTACAGTATGATCATCGCCTTCTAGTAGCTTTATCGCTATGAATCTGGAGCAAATCCTGCCTGTGAGCACATTGTTACTTTCAACACTTACCGGAGCCAGAATTTTGTTGACCGAATTTTCAATATCCGTTCCGTAATTGATGTGAATTTTTTTCCTGGAAGCATCGCCTTCATTGAATTTGCTGATAATCGCCGTGAAAAGCCTTGCCAGGCCCTTCCCCTTGGAACCAACGGTAGGAATGATAGGAATGCCCAGCATAGAAGCAAAGCTAAGATGGTTAAAATGATTACCACTTAGTTTGAACTCATCGTACATGTTCAGAGCCATAACCATCTTCAGGTTCATGTCGATAAGCTGGGTTGTAAGGTATAGATTACGTTCGAGGTTGGTTGCATCGACGACATTCACCACCACATCGGGCAGACTGTCGGTAAGAAAATTTCTGACATAGATCTCTTCAGGAGAATAGGAGGTAAGCGAATAGGTTCCGGGTAAATCGTAAATATTGAAGGTGTAGCCCTGGTATTCAACCCTGGCAATTTTCGTTTCCACAGTTACACCACCATAATTGCCAACATGTTCGTAAGATCGTGATGCCTGATTGAAAATGCTGGTTTTCCCACAGTTTGGATTGCCGATGAGGGCAATATTTATCGTTTTATCAGGTCCTGACGGAAACTTGAAACCCTCATCAAACTCAATGGTACCGGGAAAATCACCTGCAACCTCCTGGCTTTTCCCAGTGACTACCTCAATGAGTGACGCTTCTGCTCTCCTAAGACTTACTTCATAGCCCATCACTGAGTATTCCACAGGATCCTGGAAAGGCGCATTTCTGATAACGGTTACCGGCTGGCCTTTTATAAAGCCCATTTCTGTAACCCTTTTCCTGAATGCACCCTGTCCTTTGACCTTAACAATGATCCCGCTCTCCTGTGCCCGTAAATCCGATAACAGCATTTCATTCCTTATTAATACTGCAATATTACTGTAATCCGTTATATTTGGGATACCAACATTTAGGTATTTATAATGTTATATCGTATTATTATGTTATTTTGGTTGATATTGAAATGATTATTTTGTAATTTGATTTGCGACCACAATCAACTGACTTAGAGAGTGATGGAAGAATACGAAAATATATATGACAAGATCAGGGAATTGTTTGGAGCTATTCCGGGGCAATTCAGTGTTCTTGAAGAACAGATCGATATCGATTTGCAGATGAAGTACTTCGAGTTTTCAAAGGAAATGAAGGCTGATCTCAAGCCAGATAGGGTTATGGATGAATCCGAAAAACTCTTCAATGATAAAGTCGGGGCAGACGATAAGAAGGAACTTCTTGCCAAGTTGGCTTCCGTTGAAAGGGTTGAAGCTTTTCGTACCATTGAGCGCTTTCTTCATAACCCGCCGGAAGACCTGAAGGAATGGGGCATTCTTGCCTTCCAGGAAAGCAAGATGTTATTGGAATCCAAGATCCTCGATGAAAACCAGGTTTTCATCTCCACAGGTCTGGGAGGAAAGGGGGACAAACTCAGGTATTTCGTGGTACTGATTGGTAATAAGGCGGATCAGTTCACCGATTCACAGAAAATGATCATACGTAATGAGTTTGAAGTTATTCTGAAGAAGTATAATTCGGAGATTGAGAATTTCGAATTTTCGGGCAGTCTGGCAACAGTAAAAGCGGTTATCCCCATGAATGTCACGATAAGATCGATTTTCGAAGAAGCGATCGGAGAATGCAATGAATTCGGCAATTTCCTTATTCCTAATTTTATTATCACCAACGTTAAAGAACTTTCCTTCGATGAGATCCGGGATTTTCTGAAAAAACAAAGATCAGAACAGCAGGATATTGATGATGAAGATATCTACTGAATTTTTCGCGGATCTGTAATTTTCCGGAATTCATTATGTTGTTTTGTTCGGAATACGGAAAATTTTCGGCCAGGCTTCCTGCGTCCCTTCGTATCAATGTCGCAGACTTCCAGTGGGCCGGTAGATCGTTCAGGATAAATATTAACTGTTCGATGATTATCACCTACAGTAATTCAGGTATACACTAATTTTTATATAGATGAAATATACAATAAATGCTGCCATTCAGGTTCTGCCTGCTGGCGACAAAGTCTTTGCTTATGGCATTGTGGACAAGGTTATCGGGCACATAGCCTCATCGGGAATAACCTATAAAGTTTGCCCGTTTGAGACGGTGGTAGAAGGAGAATACGAACAGGTGGTAAAACTGCTGGGCGAAATTAAGGAAGTTTGTTTTCGCGAAGGAGCAGAGGATATTCTGATCAATATGAAATGGCAGATCGGGCATCACAAACACATTACCATCCTGGATAAGATGAGTAAATATGAGGATTGAGCTGGTTATTTTTTCAAACCAGCTCACATTTTAGCACCATACAACTTAGGAGTTGTCCTCTTCCAGATCCTCAAATTCTACGTTGGTGAAATTCTCGGCCATCGCTGTTTCCGGTTCATTGGAAACATAATCATCGATAAGAGGCGGTTGATTTTCCTTAATGTATTCAATCACAGCCTGCAGACCATTGGCAAACTTCTCAAAATCCTCTTTGTAAAGAAAAATTTTGTGTTTCTCGTAGTAGGATTTTCCATCGCGGTTAAACCTTTTTTTACTTTCCGTAATTGTCAGGTAATAGTCATTACGTCTCGTAGCTTTAACATCAAAGAAATAAGTACGTTTACCGGCTCTAACGGCTTGCGAAAAAATTTCTTCCCTCGATTGGTCAAAGCCTTCGTCTTTTTTTCCGGTTCCTTCTTCCATCATAAACTCGATTTAGTTACAGATTAATGCATTTGTTTCTCAAAAATAGAAAAATATTTTAGAATTACTCAATTTTGCACATAAAATGCCAGTTTTTTGTCCAAAAACGTTTGCGTTCTTATTAGCCTGATACACAATTATTGAGGTCATAAATTATCATTTCAGTCGCTTTCCTTAATAAAAAATGTTTAACTTTGTCGCCATTGATAATATTCATTCAGGGTTCTTTAAATGATAAGCAGAAGGCTATTAAGGATAAAGGTTTTACAGGTTTTGTACGCTTATTACAAGTCTGATCAGAGGGACATTAATAAATCTGAGAAAGAACTTCATTTCAGTATAAACAAGGCATACGAACTATACTATTATATTTTGCTCCTGATAATAGATGTTGTGGAATATGCCGGATCGAGAATTGAACTTGCAAGGAATAAAAAAGTCCCGCACTGGGAAGACCTCAATCCCAACACCCGTTTTATTGAAAACAGACTGGTTGTGCAATTGAGAGAGAATGGCCAGTTATTGAGATACCTTGAAACGCATCACATCAGCTGGTCAAATCATCCTGAACTTATCAAGGAAATTTACGGGAGTCTTGCTGAATCAGATATTTATGCCGGCTTTATGAACGAAGAGAGCGTGGATTATAACGCTGAAAAAAGGCTGGTTTCTGATTTTGTGAGTGAGATCATTCTTAGGAATGAATCCTTACATCAACTTCTTGAAGAAAAATCCATTTACTGGAATGATGATCTCGATTTCGTGGTTTCCATGGTTCAGAAAACCATGAAGAAATTCAAGTCGACGGATAAAGATGAAACGCACCTGCTCGATCTTTATAAAAATGATGAGGACAGGGACTTCGTGATACGGCTTTTCAGGAAGTCGATTTTGAACAGGGAGGAGGCTCTTCAGATGATCGAAGAAAAGGCCAGTAACTGGGATCTCGACCGTATCGCCTTCATGGACGTTCTGATCATGCAGATGGCCATAACGGAGATGATTGAATTTCCTTCGATACCGACCAAGGTGACGCTCAATGAGTTCCTGGAGATTGCAAAATATTACAGTACTGAAAAAAGCAATACCTTCATCAATGGTGTCCTGGATAAAATAATGCAGAAACTCCGAGAGGAGAAAAAGATAAAAAAAAGCGGCCGGGGGCTGATTGGCGAAGTATAAGATCCATCTCCGGTTTTGGATGAAATTGAAAATGTACTTAATTTGTAATTTGTTTGCTACATGTTGAAATTAAGGCAGGGCATAATTACCATGTTCATGCTGCTTCTGGCAGTTTCCGCATGTAAACATCCGGAATCACATGTTTTAACTAATGATTTGGAGAAGCCGGCTGAATCTGTCGACAGTCAGCCTGAAATTAAATTCGCCGGCCTGGTTCATAATTTTGGTAAAGTCACGGAAGGAGAGAAGGTAGGATGGTATTTTGAATTCCGGAATACCGGACATTCCAACCTTATCATAAACAGCGCAACTGCCAGTTGTGGATGTACTATCCCTGAATATGAAAGAGCACCCGTTCCTCCGGGAGGAAAGGGAACAATAAAAGTAGTTTTTGATACCTCAGGCAGGGAGGGGAAGCAGATCAAGACTGTATCGGTGGAGTCAAATGCAAGGACGCTTCTGACACGTCTTACCCTTGAAGCTGAAGTTCTGAAAAAATGAGTATTAATTTAAACCATAAAGAAGACTGAAATGAAAGTATTATTTGTTTTATTACAACAAGGGGCCTCCCAGCCCAATGCACTTACCTCTTTGCTTCCTCTGTTGTTGATTATCGTTGTTTTTTATTTTTTCATGATAAGACCACAGATGAAAAAGCAGAAAGATTTACGGAACTACCGGAACAGTTTACAAAAAGGCGACAAAATTGTCACCACAGGTGGCATTTATGGGAAGATAACCGATATTAAAGATCAAGCCGTCACCGTTGAAATCGCTGATAATGTTCGTGTTAGAATTGATAAAAATGCGGTTCTGAAAGACCCGGGGGATGTAGGGGCCACACAGCAGAAGTAATATTTATCGATGAAAAGTCAGAAGAGTTCAGAGGAATTCTCATTTCTTTGAACTCTTTTTTTTATTTTTAGATTCAAATTAAAGAATCGCCATGAGTTCAGGGTTTTTTAACCGGTTTTCAAAGTTCTCGACCAAGGAAAAGATGGCATTCAGGAAAAAAGCTGTGATATTCAGTTTTTTTCTTCTGCTGTCGGTTATTTTCTGGTTTATGAACGCCCTGGCCAAGAATTACACAACAAACATAGATTACCCTGTTCGATACCGGAATTTCCCTGTCGACAAGTTACTGATCGGGGACCTTCCCGAGCAACTTTCCCTTGAGGTGAATGCGCATGGCTACACACTACTTCGTTACCGACTCAGTTCAAGATATATCCCCCTCGTATTTAATTTCAGCTCATTTACGATGAACCGACTGAGTCCAGCCGACAGCGGCGTATTTTATATCGAGACACGGTTTGCCCGGAGTTATATTTCAAAACAACTGAGTTCGGAATTTAATATTATTGATATTAAACCCGATACCCTCATTTTCAGATTTGCCGGTGTCGTAGCCAAAAAAGTAAAGGTGATGCCTGATGTTACCTACCGCCTCGACAAGCAACTCATCCTGAAAACGGATCCTTTTTTGATTCCGGATTCTGTTAATGTTTCAGGACCAGATTACCTGATGGATACACTTAACATATTGGTAACAAATCATATAGATGTAGGTCTGATTACACAATCACAAAGTATTAGTGCGGATTTGATGAAGATAGAACATGTTACCTATGGCAGGGAAAAGGTGAAAGTTAGGTTTGAGGTGGAAAAATTTACCGAAAAGACACTTAATGTTCCGGTCGATGTAACCGATTTGCCCGACTCGATGATGATGAAGACGTTTCCGCATTATATTCAGGTAACCTGTCAGGTGGGGCTGAGTAATTTTGAAAAGTTGCAACCTTCGATGTTCAGAATGGTAGTGGATTATGCGGAGGCAGAAGTAGGCCAGGTGAAGAAGCTGAAGGTGGAAATGGAAAAACAACCCGATTTCATACGATCCGTTAAATATTCGCCCCGCTCGGTAGAATACCTAATTGAGAGATGATGCTCAAAATTGGTCTGACAGGAGGGATTGGAAGTGGAAAATCCACGGTGGCGAGGATATTTCCAGTCCTTGGCATACCGGTTTACAATGCGGATCTGGTAGCAAGGCGGCTCATGAACTCGGAAAAAAAGCTCATCGAAGGTATTATGGCTACATTTGGAAAGGAGGCGTATAAGAATGGTGAATTGGACCGTAATTATATGGCCTCGAAGGTTTTTCCAGACCAGGATTTGCTTCTACGCCTGAATGCGTTGGTTCATCCCGCTGTTCATCATGATTTTATTCGCTGGTGTGAAATGCAGACCGGCACCGGCGTCCCGTATATCGTTGAGGATGCTGCCATTCTGGTTGAGAGCGGGGCCTATAAACAGTTTGATGTAATTATTGTTGTTCACGCTGAACAGCGGACCAGAATACGGCGCGTCATAGAACGTGACGGCATTTCTGAAGCCGATGTGAGAAGCCGGATGAAGCGCCAGATGCCAGATGAGGAATTACTGCATTATGCAGATTTTGTGATCCGTAATAACGGGGAGGAATTACTGGTACCTCAGGTACTTGATTTACACAGGAAATTTGTTTCTTTGCATCTTTCAAATTAGATCAGAATAATGGAAAAATTCGCGAAATGGATTGGGGGAGGTCTCGGTTGGGCTTTTTTCGGACCACTTGGCGGCCTTTTAGGATTTGCCCTCGGTAGCATGTTCGAGAAAAATAACGGCCAGCTGTTCGGAGAGAAACTTCAGGGACCGACAACCACGGGTGATTTTGCTCTCAGCCTCATGGTTCTTGTGGCGGCCGTGATGAAAGCAGACGGGAAGGTTCTGCGGTCGGAGCTGGATTACGTCAAAGTATGGTTTGTGCAAAACTTCGGTGAAGGTGCTGCCGGAGAAGCAATCATGATGCTTCGTGATCTGCTTAAAAAGGATATCAATGTACGTGATGTAACAGGTCAGATCAGAAACAGACTTGATTATTCATCCCGCCTCCAGATGATGCACTTTCTTTTCGGTGTTGCCAATGCTGACGGAAGGATTGATCCAAATGAGCTAAATACACTGAAAATCATCTCAAGTTACCTTGGCATGAGCAGCAAGGATACGGATTCCATTATGTCCATGTTTATTGAAAATACCGATGCGTCATATACAATACTGGGTATCAGCAAAAGTGCCAGTGATGAGGAGGTCAAAAAGGCCTACCGGACAATGGCTATGAAATACCATCCCGATAAAGTTGCATACCTTGGTGAAGATTTTAAAACCGCTGCCAACGAAAAAATTCAGAAGGTCATTGAAGCATATGAGAAAATAAAGAAGGAAAGAGGAATCAACTAATTAATAAAGATTATGAATTTAAAGGACATTCTCTCCATTTCAGGTAAACCGGGATTATACAAATTTGTCTCCCAGGCGAAAAATGGTATCATCGTGGAATCCATTGCCGACCAGAAAAGGATACCAGCCTATGCCACCGATAAAGTAAGCTCACTTGATGAAATTGCCATCTTCACTGAGAGTGGTGAAGTGAAACTCTCCGAAGTATTTGATAAAATTTCAGATAAGGTACAGGGCGGCCAGACCATCAGTCCTAAAACCGACCCTGCAAAGCTCAAGGACTATTTCAGTGGCATTCTTCCGGAATATGATCATGACAGGGTGTATGTTTCAGATATTAAGAAAGTCTTTAGCTGGTACAACCAGTTGCAGGAGCATAATATGCTGATCCCATCAGAACCGGAGGAGAAAAAAGTTGAAGAAGAAAAGATCGCTCCGGACAAAGCATCTGAGGCAAAATCAGAGGATGAAGCAATAGCCTGATCATCGTTGATGAAATAATAAGTCTGAAATTTCCGGCTGGATGTGTATTGACAATGGCTGTTGATGTCACATTCTTAAATCACGGAGTTTTTTAATTTATCAGTAGCAAGGGGATCAGGCGTCTTATTCATCAAAATCCTTTGCTTTTTCCCAGATCAGGTTCATTTCTTCCAACGTCATATCCCTGAGATCCAGTCCTTTTTCGAGGGTCTGTTGTTCCAGAAAACGAAAGCGTTTGATGAACTTGCGGTTTGTCTTTTCAAGTGCGGTTTCCGGATCGACATGATATAAGCGGGCTGCATTGATCACCGAGAAAAGCAGATCACCGAATTCGGCTTCCGTTTTTGACTTATCGGCGATTTCAGCCGCCTCTTCCACTTCTGCCATTTCCTCTTTTACTTTGTCCCATATCTGATGGGCCTCATCCCAGTCGAAACCAACAGCCCTTACTTTTTCCTGGATGCGGTTTGCCTTTATCATGGCCGGCAGCTCAGCCGGCACTCCGCCGAGCACTGATTTGTGGCCCTCCTTCCGCTTGATCTGTTCCCAGTTTTCAACGACTTCACCGGCATCCTTCACACTTGTATCTCCGAACACATGAGGATGCCGGAAGATCAGTTTTTCATTCAGGGCATTGATCACATCGGCCATATCAAACTTTTGCATTTCCGCACCGATCTTTGCGTAAAATACGATGTGAAGCATCAGGTCGCCCAGCTCCTTTTTAATGTCCTCATAATCAAGCTCCGAAATAGCCCCGGCAAGTTCGTAGGTCTCTTCTATAGTAAGATTTCTAAGGCTTTCAATGGTTTGTGCCTGGTCCCATGGACATTTTTCCCTCAATTCATCCATGATCTCCAGCAGGCGTTGAAAAGCATCCAGTTTATCCTTCAGTGTATTCATGTCCGTTACGTTGTTTTATCCGCAAATTCAATCCTGACCGTCGATTTGTTATCCAGATTCAGGAGTCTTGCTGCGTTTCCATTGTTGATGGCTATTTCAAGCAATCCTACCGAATTGAAAAGTGCCAGAAGGTCACCAGCCTGCACATCACCGTATCTGGTACTCAGAGTGGTTATCTTATAATGCTTGCTTTGTACGAAAAGTTCAAATTTACGGCCCTGAGAGATCCTGTCGAAAAGGTCCCTGGAAATGTTGGTAATCGCATTCCTGTAAGAATCAATATAGATCACACTGCCGGTAATTGCTCGTTCCTCTATCGTCGGACGCAATGGCACTCTTTCAAGGTATTTGTCCGTTTTTTCTCCCAGATCTTCCAGTTTTCCACCTTCAAGAATATGAACGGCTGCTGAGGTAAATACATCCAGAGCTATAAAACTGTCTGAAGTCTGTTCTTTTGTGAGCTTGATTTTTACAGCTTCGTCGATATCTCCGCTGAGTATAAGGCTGAATACCCCGTTATCGGTGCCAATAAAATAATGCCCCCTGGCTTTTACTGCCAGTATAGGAATAGTAGGATCGGGTTCTGTATTTACAAGGATGAGATGAACAGAACCGGGAGGAAAATTGGGAAAGGAATTGCGAAGAACAAATGCAGCCTGGGCGGTGTTAAACGGTTTTATGTTGTGAGTAATGTCCTCCACAAGTGCAGAGGAACTGAGCACGTGTATGCGACCTCTGACTGCAGCAGCATAAAAATCCATGTCGTTCCAATCGGATGTCAGCGTTATCAGGGGCATTTGAAGCTCAAACTATGTATGGATTATGTATGGAATTCTTAAAAAAATAGACTTATTTTGTATGGCTTCAAAAGTAGTGATTATTATTCAAATTTATGATTGAAAAGACCATATATTTGGAAGGTGTGGACCCAATCGATTTTTTTGGAGTGAACAATAATCGTTTTGATCGGCTGAAACAACACTTTCCAAAACTGATAGTCGTTTCCAGGGGCAATGCAATTATGATCAGCGGTGAACAGAATGAAATACAGCGCTTTGAAGATAAAGTTGATCAGGTAATCAGTTACATTAACCGCTATAACGATATAACACCGGAGGATATCGATGATTTACTCGCTGATGATTCGTCGGCATTACTGGTAGCCAGGCCAGAGGACAACGATGTATTGCTTTATGGCGAAAGCGGAAAGCCGGTAAGAGCGCAAACGGTCAATCAGAAAAAACTGGTTGAGGAATGCCTGAAAAATGACCTCATCCTGGCGATCGGACCTGCCGGTACCGGCAAAACATATACAGCCATTGCTCTTGCAGTCAGGGCTCTTAAACTCCGCGAGGTCAGAAAGATCATTCTCACAAGACCGGCGGTTGAGGCGGGGGAGAGGCTGGGCTTTCTGCCCGGTGATCTCAAGGAGAAACTGGATCCATACCTGCAGCCGTTGTATGATGCGCTCAATGATATGATCCCGTCAAAAAAACTGAAATCCTTTGCAGAAGAAGGTATCATTCAGATTGCGCCTTTGGCTTACATGAGAGGACGTACACTCGATAACGCCTTTGTCATCCTCGATGAAGCTCAGAATGCGACCGGCAACCAACTGAAGATGTTCCTTACAAGGATGGGACGGAATGCCAAGTTTATTGTAACCGGAGACGTCACTCAGATAGACCTTCCACGAAAATCTGAATCGGGTCTTATCCTGGCGGAAAAAGTCCTTGCAGGGATCAGGGGAATTTCATTGATCCATTTTGATGAACGGGATATTGTAAGACACCGGCTTGTGAAACAAATCGTTGAGGCTTACCGGAATTATGGCGAAACGGAAGAATTATAAACTTTATAAAACTATATCCATGAATCAGGCAATTATCACCACTTCGTTTAACTTCCCGGGACAAAAAGATCTGTATGTAGGAAAGGTGAGAGATGTTTACAACATCGACGGTAAATATCTGGTTATGGTGGTCAGTGACCGTATATCAGCTTTCGACGTTGTCCTTCCTAAAGGCATTCCGTTCAAGGGCCAGGTGCTGAACCAGATCGCGACCCGTTTTCTTGATGCTACAGCCGATATCGTTCCAAACTGGAAGATAGCCAGTCCGGATCCAATGGTTACGGTGGGGCACCTGGCTAAACCCTTTAAAGTTGAAATGGTTATCCGGGCTTATCTTACGGGTCATGCATGGAGAGAATACCGCTCCGGTAAGAGGGAACTGTGTGGAGAAAAACTTCCGGAAGGTCTCAAGGAACATGACCGTCTTCCTGAACCATTGATCACCCCCACAACCAAAGCTGATGAAGGTCATGATCTGGACATTTCCAGGCAGGAGATCATTGACCAGGGCATCGTTTCCGCTAAAGACTATGGAATGCTTGAGAACTATACCAAAATGCTGTTTCATCGGGGTACGGAAATGGCGGCCGAGAAAGGACTGATCCTCGTTGATACAAAATATGAATTTGGCAAAATTGGTGATAAAATCGTGCTAATTGATGAAATCCATACACCCGATTCTTCCCGGTATTTTTACGCCGAGGGATATAAGGAAAGACAAAAAGCAGGCGAAGCCCAACGCCAGCTTTCAAAAGAATTTGTGCGCCAATGGCTTATAGAAAGAGGATTCCAGGGCCAGACCGGGCAAAAGATGCCGGAGATGTCAGCCGAATTCGTCAGTATGGTTTCGGATAGATACATTGAACTTTACGAAAAAATTACCGGCGAAACATTTAAAAAAGCTACATCGGAAAATGTTGAAGAAAGAATATTTTCAAATATCTCCGAATATTTGAAAAAACTGTAATATTTCGGTTGAAAATCTGTTTATTTATTCTGAAAACTCCGAATCCCGGATCCGGATCCATTGTGGTATTCATTATTAATGAATTACGCACTGCAGAGGAATAATCTTTTTTCGGTAGAGTAAAGATGTGTGGCCAGGAAATATAAAATTGATGTATCTTCAAAGAAATTCAAATTGTATGAATGTTTACAGGAAACTTCTGACCTTTCTGATCCTGATTACTTTCTCCTCCTGTTTTTATCTGCTGAAGGCGCAGGAACCGGTCACAGTAAAAAAGTCTGAGAATAAAGTCATTATAGAAGGTAAAGTTTATTTTATCCATATTGTCAAACCCGGACAAACCCTCTACGCCATAAGCAAGGCATATAATGTTACTGAGAAAGATATCGCGATTGAGAACCCCGGTGTATATTCAGGTCTGCAGGTTGGGCAGATGCTTAAGATTCCTGAACAGGTACCTTCAAGGGAAGGAATGAATATTGAGAAAGCCGATACTGCACGGTTCATATACCATACGCTGCAGCTTGGTGAAAATTTATTTGCTCTTTCAAGAAGCTTTAATGTTACGGTAGATGAGATACGTCAGGCGAATCCTGCGCTGGATGAAAATCACCTGCGGATCGGTCAGGTTATTCTCATCCCACGGGCAAAATCGGTATACAAGGATGAAGATTTTATATTCCATAAGGTTCGCAGAAGGGATACTTTATTTGGTATTTCAAAAAGGTATAACGTCAGCATCGATGATATCAGAAAGTTTAATCCTGAACTGCAATGGGGAGGTTTAAAAACCGGACAGATTGTAAGAATTCCTAAAGCAAAGGCCATACAGGAATATGCAGTGATAACGGGCGACACCATAACGGTTCCCGATAGCCTGAATATCATTATTGCTGATACCGTCCCGCCTATCTCCTTTGAGGAATACGCCTCTGAACTGCCTTACTATAAAGGGAAAAAACTGAATGTTGCTTTTCTCATTCCTTATGCCTACCAGGAAAAAGTTGAACAGTTAAAAGAGAATGAGGAAGAAGCCGAGCTTAAAAGTCAGGATCAGACAGAATCACCTTCCGATCAGTTACCTGCAGCCGTAAACTTTATCGAATTTATGCAAGGAAGTTTGTTGGCTGTCGATTCACTGAGAAAAGAAGGACTTTCACTCAATATCCATTATTTTGATACACATGAGAGCCCGGAACACATGCGTAAAATCCTGGCTTCCCCATTTTTCAGGAATGTTGACCTCATTGTCGGACCATTCTATTCGTGGAATGTTGAAATTGTCAATGATTTTTCAAGAGAACACCGGATTCCGATGGTCTGCCCCTTTTATTCATCCGATAGTCTTACCGCAACCAATCCATATTTTTTTCAGCTAAATCCCTCTTATACCACTGAAATCAAACAAGCCGCCCAATACCTTGCAAAAGATTTTGACAAGAATTTCGTATTTATTTACGGGACCGACAGCCTGGAAACTAAAAAAATAGAGTATTTCAAGAGTGAACTTCTTAAATCCCTGGAAAATTACACGTATTCAGAAAATGCCATTGTCAAGGAAATCATTTTTGACAATATTGCACACGCCGATATATCCAACGATCTGACCCAGGCGTTTTCAAAGGATAAAGAAAATGTTGTGATCATACTGGTTGCCGACGATGAGGCATTCGTTACTGCCCTTGTATCACAGCTTTATTTTCAGCTCCGGAATTTTGATATCCGGGTTTTCGGCATGCCACAATGGCCTGTTTTTCAGCACTCCGATTTTATATATTTTCATAAGCTCGGTCTGACCTATATTACCCCTTACTACTATAGCTTTGAAGATCCCGCAGTCAAAGCATTCCTTGAAAAATTCAGGAAGACATTCAAGGCAGAGCCTTCATACACAACAAGAAAAGGATGTCCCTACGCTTTTCTTGGCTATGATGCCACCTTTGCCTTCCTCGATGCTATCAGGAAGGAGGATAACCAGTTCATCAGAATGATGATAAATGATGACAGCCCAAAACTGCTTCCCGGATTCCGTTTCAGGAAAAAAACAACAGACGGGGGGTTTGAAAATCAATCCTTGAGAGTGGTTACGTTTAAAGACGACTTTACAATCAGTGTATCAGATATTCTCTCCGAACAGCCGAATCAGCCCGAATCAAGGCCCTTTTTCCGGGGAACAGGAGACAGGCCTGATCCTGTTCCGGTCAACCAACAGAACAAGCACCAACACTGATTTCATATGCCTGATGCTTTGTTTATCGATGCGGTAACGTTTATATATCATCGCGGTAACCTCTGAATATGGCAATTCAATTCTTCGTTCTTTCCGAGACACTAAAGGAAGAGCCACGCCTCCTGGCATGAATCGCCCTGCATATCGCTTTACTGCGAAGTTCCATTAATTTTGTGCGACCTGGTTATAATGCCCTGATTTACAGGAACAATTACACCTGGTATTTGTTATCTGTTAATCTTTATATATTCATATAATCCGTCGCGTATGAAAAGAAAATTTACCGTTTTGACTGGCTTAATTTTTATTGTATTATTAACATTTTACACTAAGAGTTACGCCGCAAACCTGACCATTAATTTCACTGGGATGACCCCTCACAATGGGCAGGAATTGTATCTGAGAATCTTCGATGAAACTGACGGCTCCGAGACAACGCGAACACATGTAACGGCGTCTACTGATTTTTCTCTTGATTTTACAACGCTTACCGCTGGACACAGCTACCAGATTGACTTCTTTGCCGACGTTAACGGTAACGGCCTGTACGACGATCCTCCCACGGATCATGCATGGCGCCTGAATCTCGATAATGCACTCGAGGATAATACCCTTGATTTTGCGCATAACACGAACTTTACGGATATCATGTGGCCCTACCTGTTTACATTGGATTTTACAGGGATGACCCCGCATGTCGGTCAACTTCTTCAACTTCGTTTGGTGAACAAAGCGGATGATTCAGAGGTCGGAAGAGTTATCGTACCAAGTGTGCCCGGACCGGATTTTTCACTGAAGGTTCTTGGTATTGTACCGGGTAACAGCTATAGGGTAGACTTTTTTGCCGATCTGAACGGAAACAAGATCTATGATCCACCATCAGCGGATCATGCCTGGAGGATGGACCTCGATAATGTAACTGGTGATGCTACCTTGTCATTCGCCCACAATACGAACTTCACGGATATCATGTGGCCGTACCTGCTCACGATGAATTTCACGGGTATGACGCCTCATGTTGGTCAGTTGCTTGAGTTGCGGGTGGTCAATAAGGACGATGCCACGGAGGTTGGACGGGTTAAGCTGGCAAGTATACCAGGCCCCGATTTCTCACTCACGGTTCCCGGCATAGAACCCGGAAATAGCTATATGGTTGACTTTTTCGCCGATCTGAACGGGAACAAGGTTTATGATCCACCATCAGCAGATCATGCCTGGAGGATGGACCTGGATGATGTTTATGGTGATACCTCTCTGACCTTTTCGCACAATACGAACTTCACGGATATCATGTGGCCGTACCTGCTCACGATGAATTTCACGGGTATGACGCCTCATGTTGGTCAGTTGCTTGAGTTGCGGGTGGTCAATAAGGACGATGCCAAAGAGGTAGGACGGGTTAAGCTGGCAAGTATACCCGGGACCCGATTTTTCACTTACGGTTCCCGGCATAGAACCCGGAAATAGCTATATGGTTGACTTTTTCGCCGATCTGAACGGGAACAAGGTTTATGATCCACCATCAGCAGATCATGCCTGGAGGATGGACCTGGATGATGTTCATGGTGATACCTCACTGACCTTTGCTCACAATACCAATTTCACGGATATCGCGTGGGATTATATTCTGACCATGCAATTTATGGATATGGGTCCGCATCTGGGTCAGATGTTTGATCTTAAAGTTTTCAGGATCAACACTGAGGCTGAAGATTCATTAATTGGAGATGTAACATTGGATGCCATTGAAAATCCGAACTTCACACTCACAGTAAATGGACTCATGGTTGGCTCAGATTACCGGATCGATTTCTATGCGGATTATAACAATAATAAAACATACGATGCACCGCCGGTTGATCATGCATGGAGAATCGTAGTGAATAATGTAAAAGGGGATACGATCATTACTTTCACCCACAACACTGACTTTACGGATATAGGAGAAGGGGATACCCGGGTATTGCCGGCAAAAATATCCGGTGTTTTGGTTGTTTATCCGAATCCATCAACAGGCCCGCTGAATATCGTAACAAATGATGGTGCGACCATCCAGCATATACGTCTGTATACCCTGACGGGTCAGATCCTGGATGAAAGGAGTCCGGGAACAAACCGGGTTAGCCTCGATTATTCTTACCTAAAGAAGGGAATATACTTATTGAAGGTAGACACAATGGACCATTCGGAAATGCTGAAGCTAATCTTCAGATAAAATATATCTGAATGAGAATACTGGTTTTTACGATAAGTGGTGGCGTTATAAACAGCGCCACCACTTTATTTTTTCATTGCGCTTTCCTCATTCGAAGCTATCTGTTTTTGCAACTTTACATCCCGGAGAAATTCGGCTGAAGGTTTTTCATAGGTAAGATGCTTTATCTGACGATTATTTTCCTGTGAATTGCAGGGTCCACTACTACGATAAATACACCTTTCCCGGTGAGATGAATATGAAATTCATCCGGCGAGATCTGGGTTTTTGAGATGTCATTCACACTGATCTCTCGCCCGCTTAAATCATAGATTCTTACATCACGAACATTTACCGTATGATGAAACCTGATGGTAAAATCACCGTCTGACGGATTTGGAAAAACGGTAATATTCCGTTGAAAATCCGGAGTGACGGAAAGGTTTCCGGATTGTGTGGTGAGCTTTAACACGGGCGGATTCAGGTCATTTTCCCTGGAGTTAAACCGTTTCGAGGAAACGTCACTGCTTTCTGTATTAATAATCCAGCCGAAGTTGCTTTCCGGGTTATCAATCCAGAAATCGACATCCTCCAGCAGCCCTTCATCATTCCATTCATACTGACCCGTTGTATCAGCAGTGACTGCAGCACTTGGTGTACTTATGTAATCCCCTCCAGCCTGCAACCACGACTCTGTATCGTAAAAGTTAAAGTTCCATGTGGCATCTCCCGTTGAAGGTGCAGCTCCGCCGCCTTCTTCAAAGATCGCATCCGATTCACCTTCCCCCCAGTCGGAGGTAAGACGGAAAATATTAATCTTTTGCACGTTGGAGGTCGTCTTTGACAGATACATTTTCAAACTCACAGTGACGACGGAATCCACTTCTGCCCGATCGGGCAGGTCAAATTTAATCAGCGCTCTTCTTTCAGCCAGTTTATTATTCCTGCCCGTGAAAAGAAAGTCGCCACTTCCGTTGCTGGAGTCAGCTTCGCTGTATATGGTATTATCCTTTACGGGCGAGATTTCCATGACCTGGCTAAAAGATAGAAAATCAAATAACAGGAGCATTATTACCGCAACTGTGAATGTAACCAGGATTTTCATTTCGTTTATTCGTACAAACAAAAATGATTGTCCCTGGTTCATTCATAGCGCAATGCATCAACAGGATTGGCCGCTGCTGTTTTAATGGTTTGCGCATTAATGATGATCAAAGCAGGAAGTAATGTGAAAACTCCGGTGACAGGAAAAGCCCAAAGAGGGATATCTGCCCTGTAAGAATAATCCTGAAGCCACAGTTCCATAAGATAATAGCTTAGTGGCCAGGCTACGATGTTGGATATCAGGATCAGTCGCAGGTATTCTACGGATAGCAACTTACTTACTTCATAAATGCTTGCCCCCATTGCTTTTCTTATGCCCACTTCTTTTGTTCGTTGTTCGGCCGTGAAGGATGCAAGACCCAGAAGTCCGAGTGAGGCAATAAAAATGGCGAAGAGCGTCAGGTAAATGAAAAGCACGCCCAGTTTTCGCTCGGATGCATACAATTCACGGAATGATTCATCCATAAATTCATAGTCGAAGGGCAGTTCAGGATTCAGATTGTTCCAGGTGTCACCGATGGCTTTGATTGTATTTTCCGTTTGTCCAGCGCGGATTCTAACAACGAGGTATCCGGGCATATCACGTTTATAAAAAATCATCGTTGGTTCAATCGCCTCATGCAGAGAGCGGTAATGAAAATCTTTAACGACGCCGATAATATGATAGGACTTACCCGTGTCGCTACTGTTCTTTATGGACTTGCCAATCGGATCCGACCAGTCGAGTTTTTTCTGGAGGGTCTCATTGATGATGACCGCTTCTGTATCGGCAGGTGATTCATCAGAAAAGTTGCGTCCTTCGATAATTCTCATTTTTAATGTTTTCTCGACAAAATCCTCATCGGAATCAAAGTTATAGATCAGCCATGGCTCATTATTAAAGCCCTCAGGGTAATACGATGCTCCGCTCAGGCTCATTCCGGGAACAGAAGATGCCAGGCTTGCAGCTTCCGTACCAGGAAGCGATAATATCTTTTCTTTCAGCACGGCGGCATTCTTTTTTATTTCCTCATTCCTCAGGAAAATAGTAATGACATTGTCCTTATCGAATCCAAGCCTTTTCCCCCTGATATAGTCAAGTTGCTTGTAGATAATAAGCGTGGAGACGATCAGACCAGCCGATATGGTAAACTGGATAAAAACCAGTACATTCCTTAGAAGCTTATTGGAAGTCCCGTTGTGTAGTCTGCTTCTCAGAAGTTGCGCAGGCTTAAAGGAAGAGAGGAAAAAGGCGGGATAGCTGCCTGAGAAGATTCCGAGAAATAAGGCCATGAGTACGAAACCGGCAAGTAATTTCCAGTTTTCCAGATAATTGATCGAAATATTCTTACCGGTGATCTGATTAAAAGTCGGCAGCATGATCTCGATTAGCGCAAGGGCAAAGACCAGACTTATGAGGCTTAGGAAAACGGATTCACCAATGAATTGATACACCAGCTGCTGCCTGCCGGCTCCCATTGCCTTTCGAATGCTCACCTCCATCGATCGCTTTGATGATCGGGCAGTGGAGAGGTTCATGAAATTTACTCCTGCAATCAGCAGGATCCCGAGGGCGATGGCCAATAAGATATAAATGTATGACATGTCACCATTGGGTCGAATCTCTCCGATAAGATTTGATCTCAGGTGAATGTCTGTTAATGGCTGCAGGTAGGGCCGCATTTCGATGTTTTCTTTCTCAAAGTCCTCTCCGGTATAATCTTTCAGGAAATTTGCGATCTTTTCTTCAAACGATTTGGGGTCAACGGAAGGATTGAGTTTCAGGTACGTATAAAACATCATGTTGCCCCAGTCTTCAAGAATGTGATGTCCCCGCTGTTCCAGCATTGTGCTGAAAGAGGTAAGCAGATTTACGGCAAGGTGCGTTTCTTCCGGAGGATCCTGGATAACCCCGGTAACGGTAAGATCGAACTGGTTATTAAGTCTGATTGTCTCGCCCACAGGATTCTCATTTCCAAAAAACCGGTGCGCAATACTTTCTGTCAGGATGACAGAATAAGGAGCTTTCAGGGCCCCGGAGGGATTGCCATAGATCATCTTAAAGTCGAAAATCTTGAAAAAACCGGTGTCGGCGTACACCATGTGCGAATCATAAAACTTTTTGTTACCCACTCGCAGAAGCTGACTTCCTCCCACATGAAAAAACACTGTATAATCTTCGATCTCAGGCAGTTTATCCTTTAATGTATGGCCAAGAGCACCAGGAGTAACGGCAACATCAAGAGGCATTTCCCCAAGCTTTCCGCGAATAGCCACGCGGTATATCCGGTCGTAATCCTTTTCAAACCGGTCATAACTCAGTTCGCTGAAAATGAATAGTATAATGAGAAAGCTAACGGTCAGACCAAGCGTCAGTCCCAAAATATTAATAATACTGTACCCTTTTTGTCTGTTAAGATTTCTAAAGGATATGAGAAGAAAGCTTCTCAACATTTTTCAATATTTTCAGATTGTTGCGCATTGATTGTGCCAAAGCACGTATAATATAGATAATGAGACATTAAAGCATATAACTAAGAAAATTTTCTCGGTAGGAATTGTCCGGTTTCGTATAGCAGTGGTACGAATCCGGACATCCGTTTAGTAGTATGGGTTCCGGAAACTTATCATGGATCGCAGGCATTTTCGATAAGCCGAAAGTTACGATTTCGGACTGAAAGTTAAATGAGGCCCACATTTCTGCCTCGCGTAAAATCTTCATTTTTTAAAAAGCGCTCACACAAAGGCTGATATTTTCTGGTTTTTAGCATTAAGGGAGTACAGGGGGCTCGGGGGATCCTGTAGGATGTGCGAATAATTTTTTACCCTGTTGCAGAACATGTGCAGGGGAGGCTGAGAATTGTTTGTTCGGAGCATTAAGGGTGGTGGGTGGGGGGTGGGAACCCCTGCATATACGTATATAAGAACTATATTGTAAAGGGGAAATCCAAAAGTGGTTCAAGAAGAAGCATGCTAGGAGGAATATTTCCTTCGGTCCCTGAGCTTGCCAAAGGGTGTTTGTTGACCCACCTTCGCTGACCGCAGATTAGATATTTAGTGATCCACCTTCGCTACGGCGGACGCGGTTTGGTGATTTAGTGAATTGGTGATTCGAAGAGTGATCTAAAGAACATCTCTCACTTTCTCACTTCTTATTTGTTGATCCACCTTTGCTTAAGCTACGGCGGACGCGGTTTGTTGAATTGGTGATTCGAAGAGTGATCTAAAGAATATCACCCCCTCATCACTTCCAAACTTCCTAACTCCCTAACTCCCTAACTTTCTAACTTTCTAACTTTCTAACTCCCTAACTCCCTAACTCCCTAGCTTCCTAACTCCCTCTTAAGAATTCGCCGCCCGCTCAAGCCGCTTCAGCACAGAGAAAATAAAGGTTGCCGAAAGCAGACAGCAAGTTACGAGGATAGCCCAGAAAGCCCATAATGGGATAGATTTCCAGAATATTCCCATTACACCTACAAGGTAGTTTCCTATCGCGGTGGCAGCAAACCAGCCCCCCTGCATCAGGCCTTTATATTTCGGCGGTGCCACTTTTGAGACGAAAGATATTCCCATCGGACTAAGGAATAGTTCTGCGATAGTCATCGTAAAATATGTTCCGATAAGCCAGTAGGGTGTGAGTGCTAACGATTCATTGGGAATACGGGTCTCTCCGAGCTGTTTCGGGCTGAATCCGATAAGCTTTATCGACCCGACGATCAGGATGCTGAATGCAACAGCTGTAATGATCATTCCGATACCGATCTTTTTTGGAGCACTTGGTTCGACGTTCCTCTTACGCAGCCATGTAAAAAGCCCGATGACGATTGGTGTCATTACGACTATAAAAAATGGGTTAAGATGCTGGAACATCTCAGGTGTGAAGCTGTTACCGCCGGTATAAGTCTGAATGCGGAAAAATGCGAGGATTCCAAAAACAAGGAGTACTGTCCCGCCGGCAATACGTTCCTTTATTTCTGATTTTTTCCGAAGTACAAAGTAGAGTCCGCCAACCGCCAACGCTAACGGCAGGAGCCCCCAAAGATCAAACCAGATGTATACGTCCTTCGGAACAATATTCTGAACATAATCCCGTGCGAACATTGTAAGGCCAAAGCCATTTTGATGAAATGCCATCCAGAAGAATACAACGACAGCGAACACAAGTCCAAGGGCGGTCAGGCGCGATTTGATTTGTTGAGGAGTAAGAACCACCATCTTGTCCCTGTGGTCGGCGCTGGCTGCTTTTTGTCTTTCAGTCATATCCGCCCACTTGTAGTACTTGCGGAAACCCCAGAAAATTATCATCGAAATTACAAGAGACACGAGTGCCACGCTGAAGCCAAAGTGATAGGCTTTGCTCAGGGTATCAATGTAATTGTGACTGAATTCTGCCAGGCCGGACTGGGTTAGTGAGGGAGCCTGGGCCTTTGCGAGACTCATCAGTTCGCTGATGTTTTCCTGTGTAGCCGTATGTTCAATGAACTTGTTTGCGAGTGACGGAATGGCGTTGTTATACGTCAGCCCTTGCTGACCCAGAACATAGCTGTAAACCGCACGGGCTGCCGTAGGCGCAAACATAGCACCAACGTTGATGCCCATGTAAAATATATTAAAAGCAACATCCCTGTTTTTGCTGTACTTTGGATCATCGTATAAATTCCCAACCAGTGCCTGCAGGTTGCCCTTAAAGAATCCTGTACCGAGTGAGATAACGATGAGTGCAGCAATGACCAGCCAGAGTGCTTCACCTCGTGCACTGGGAATTGCGAGGAGAAAGTAACCAAGGAACATCGTAATAAGTCCTAAACTTATGGTTTTACCGTATCCCATCCATCGGTCGGCGACAAGACCTCCGAGGAGAGGCAGAAAATACACTGCAGCCAGAAATCCACCGAAAATCCTTCCGGTCGTCTCTGAATCAAAACCGTATTTAGCCTGCAGGAAGAGCGTGAAGATAGCTAGCATAGTGTAGTACCCGAAACGCTCCCCCATATTTGCAAAGAAAGCAACGAACAGACCTTTGGGATGTCCTTTAAGCATAGTTTTCGTTTTAGTTAGAAAGGTTCTTTATCCAAATTGTCCCAAAGATAAAAATCTTTTTATTACAGGAAAGTGTTATAAAATATGGCTGTTACAGCTTGCACCGTGATAGATGGTTTACAGTTAAGGAGTGATACGGAGGAAGGCTGGAAAAACCTGAAGCACAACTGTCTTTAAATGGAGAAAAAAACTGTTTATATCGAGGGATTGAAAAATTCATCCGGGCCAAGTACCTTTGAGTTAAATGCATAATCTATGAAAATTTTCAAATCTGAACAGGTCAGCGAAATCGATACCTATACCATCGAAAATGAACCAATAAGATCGATTGATCTGATGGAACGTGCTGCCGACATATTCGTTTACTGGTTTACCAGGCATTTCAGCAATTCAGGCACCATATTCATCATTTGCGGGCCGGGAAATAATGGCGGCGACGGCATAGCCATCGCCAGGATCCTTCACCAGAGGAATTATCGTGTGAAGGCATACCTGCTCAGGTTTACAAGAAATCTTTCGGCCGACTGCGAGGAAAACATCAACCGTCTTAAAGCACTGGAGGCGGCACTGTATGCCGAGCTGGATGAGGACTCGGATCTTCCTTCCGTGCAAAACGGAGACGTGATTATCGATGCAATTTTCGGGTCCGGACTCTCAAGGACGGTTGAGGGTTTTCCGGCTAAGGTGATTCATTTTGTCAATCAGTCTCCTGCTGTTACAGTCTCAGTCGACATTCCTTCCGGTTTGTTCGGTGAAGACAACCGTGACAATATCCCTGAAAATATCATACAGGCTGATTACACAGTCACCTTTCAGTTTCCCTTTCTGTCCTTCTTTTTTGCAGATAACGACAAGTTTACCGGAATATGGACAGCAGTTCCTATCGGCCTCCATCCTGCGGCTATCGCTGATATGAAAAGTTACTATACTGCCTTGGAAATGGCGGATATCCAGCCAATACTGAAGGAACGTGAAAAATTTTCGCATAAAGGGACCTATGGACATGCACTGATCATCGCAGGCAGCTATGGTATGATGGGAGCTGCAGTCCTTACCACACATGCATGTCTGAGAACTGGTGCGGGACTGGTGACGGCCCATGTACCCAGGCTGGGATACAATATTATCCAGACAGCTTTGCCGGAAGCCCTTGTCAGCATTGACCAGTCGGATATTCAGTTTACAGAGATTGAAAATCTGTCTTCCTTTACAGCCCTCGGGATAGGTCCCGGCCTGTCACAGCGTACAAATACGGCCCGGGGCTTTTATGAACTGATTAAAAAAGCCGGTATTCCCATGGTTGTTGATGCCGACGCACTGAATATACTTTCAGCCAACCCCGACTGGATGGATAAATTACCTGAACATACCATTTTGACACCTCACCCGGGCGAATTTGACCGTCTGGCAGGGAAATCGATTAGTTCCTATGAACGGCACCTGAAGCAGCTACATCTGGCTAAGAGGTATAAGGTGATCATCATCCTTAAAGGTGCGAATACCATTATAGCCGCTCCTGATGGCAAGGCCTGGATCAATACAACCGGGAACCCGGGAATGTCGACGGGAGGCAGTGGCGACGTTCTGACAGGAATGCTGGTGTCTTTCCTGGCCCAGGGTTACAAACCTGTGGAGGCATCTCTGGCGGCTGTATTCCTGCATGGACTGGCAGGTGATCTTGCTCTCAGGGAAGAAAGCATGGAGTCTCTGATCTCGGGCGACATAGTCCGGTATATTGGAGACGCTTTTAAAACGGTGAAAAAATATGAGGAGACTTCACGGCCTTCCTTTTTTTAATACCTTTGTTTCACCATTGTAAATCAGAAAACCATGAAGAGAAATACGATTTTTTTACTTTTTAGCCTCATAGGATTCATCGTGCCGTCTTGTATCACCACAACTTCGACCTTCCAGGTGAGTAAAATTGGAGAAGAACCAGCGGATTCAAAGGAAAAAATCGTCTATGTTCTTCCTCAGACAATTTTGTACGTCATGATAAATTTCGAAAAGGAAACATACATTCCGGGACCTTACCGGATCTTCGCTCAAAAATACCTGGGTATGAAAAGTGAGATCGATGAAACCAGTTTTTCATACAGGATTATCGGTACAGATGTCAGCTCGACCATGGAACCTGACGGTAGTCAGTTTTATAGCATAAATGTGATTAGCGGAAGCCCTGATCTTAAGCAGTTCCTTAAACTTGGATCGGAAGGACTCATCGTTGATCCTTCAGAATTATATAGCTTCAAAACATATAGCCAACGGCAAAATGAAACACGTGATATGCCATTTTTCACTGATCTTTCAGTAAAAAGGAACCTCCGTGAAACAACAGATACCCTGTACAAAACCATGCTCACGGATTCATCCTTCGTGCGGATCCCTGTGGTCAGAAAGCAAAAAGAGGCAAAAACCATTGAGCAGAAAGCAGAGGAAGCAGCCAATTTCATCATCAAAATAAGAAAACGTCGGTTTAAACTACTAGCCGGTCAATATGACGTTTTTCCCGAGGGTGAAGCCCTTCAAGTTTCTATGAATGAACTGGACAAGCTTGAAAAAGAATATATTGAACTGTTTCTCGGCAAAACGATAAAACAGCAATTCACACGGTCGTTTGTGGTGACTCCAGAAGCATCTGCACAAAAACAGTCTCTCACCATTGCCAGATTTTCAGAACAATCCGGGCTGATCGATAAAGAAAAAAAGGAAGGTGCTGAAGTATCTGTAGAAATTCAACCACTCAATAAAGTGGCTGCACTCCGCCCTGCAGGGGCTAAATATCCGGATGCCACCATGGAAAACAACCTTTTTTACAGGGTCCCTGATCTTGCTGATGTCCGCGTAAAGGTGGCTACAAGTATTTTATATGAGGGAAGGACAAGCATATACCAGGCAGGTACTATGATCAACCTGCCGGTCGGACAATAATTTACAATTTCCCGGTAAATTTTTCAGCGTATTCTTCAAAATCCTTGGTAACAACATAAGCATTATCGCCGATATAGTGGAGCAGCTTTTCGAAATTGGCAGGCTGTTTATATCCGCGCTCTACGCCCATGTAGAGAAGATTCTGGTCAAGGAAGGCCATAGACGGATACGCCAGATGTCCCTGCAGAATATATACCACAAATTCATGATATGCAGGTTCGTTTTTTGCAGGATCAGCAGGCACATATTTATAGATTTTTGATCCCAATTTAATATCTTCCTTCATGCCGGCATTGATTTTTACCGGATAATATTTCTCATTCAGATAATCACCGATAACAGGGTTGGAAAGGGTATTGGAAGCCATCCTGCGGCACCATCCACACTGGTCAGAATACACATAAATGAATATTTTTCGCGGATGCTCCCGATTAAGTTGAATAGCCTGTTCCATGCTATACCATTTCACGTCCTTTGCAGTCTTGTCCTGGGCATCAGCGAATGCCGGCAATAAGAACACCGTGAATAATAGGATCAGGTTTTTCATACGGAATTGGGATTATCTTACCCTCTTTCAAAATGCATTCCAAACAGTAAGATATGTAAAGGTATGAATATTTATTGAATTTGGTGTGAGGGCAGGGAGGGAGGGAGATTGCTATAAAATTGCCGCTAATTTCTCTTTCTTTCAAATCAACCGTCGATGGTATTTGTTATACTATAAGTTCATACAGAGGTATTCCCGTCTATGGATTTAGAATATACTTTTTATAAAAATGAAAGATTTCCAAATTTTTGGTTTATGACAGGAAAGTCGACAGGCAACACAAATTTGTTAGAGCTTGAGAAGCGAGAAGAGCGATATTTTGAGTCAGGCAGCGATAAGACCTTCACCGGCCATTACTTCTGGAAGTATGAGAACGGCCAAATGGCTGAAGAGGGATTCCTAAAAGACGGCTTACCTCACGGCGATATAAAATTATACAATGAAGATGGGGTACTCCTGGTGGAGGCCGAGTACAGGCATGGTGTCAGACATGGTCATGTAACCACATATTATGACAGTGGGAACATCAAGGCCAGTTTTGAACTGCAAGACGAAAAAAGACACGGCCGTTTCCTCATGTGGTACGATGGGGGCGGAAAAAAGTATGTAGCAAATTACGACGGGGATCTCTTGCATGGCCTACAGATCCGTTATTTCAAACATGGCGGCAAACAATTCGAAACGAATTATTTTCACGGCTTGGAACACGGCAACAAAATAGTCTGGAATGAGGAGGGAGCCGTGCTTTTTACCGGAACCTTTCAGGATGGAGAGCTTGTATAAGTTATATCTTCAAGATTAATCCGTGATTTTCATCCGGATTACGAAGTAGCCTGCACGTTAAAATGCTGGTAATAGTAGAGGACTTTAACAACGATCCTAATCCGGGAATATTTCATACAACATATAAAAATTGGACGCTACAGGCTGTAACCTCCGGTCGATTTCGGGATATTTTCTTACATTTACCGATCTTTAATAAAAAACCTGAAAAAATGTCACAAGAGAGAAATTTTGTTCCATTTGTTTCGGCCGAAACCAAAATGGCTGAATTCACTATCAGGGCTTTGATTATCGGTATTGTACTGGCAGTTGTTCTTGGCGCGGCAAATGCATACCTGGGTCTGAAAGCAGGTATGACCATTGCCGCCACCTATCCGGCTGCGGTTATCGGCATGGCCCTTATTAAAGCAATGCGGGGATCTATTCTGGAGGAGAATTTTGCCCGAACTGTTGGATCAATCGGTGAATCGGTTGCAGCAGGGGCCATTTTCACTATCCCTGCATTTTATATCATTTATCAGCAAAAACTTGAACAAGGTGTTGAGGTAAACAACTACTTTACCTATGGTATTACCACCGTGATCCTGATCGCCGGTGGTATTTTGGGAATTATGTTCGTAGCACTCCTCAGAAAGGTCATGGTTGATGACGTTGAACTTCCATTTCCGGAATCAATTGCAGCGGCTGAGATTCATAAATCAGGCAGCCAGGGTGGCGGAGGCTCCAAATTACTTTTCAGTGCCATGATTTTTGGTGGCCTCATTAAAGCTTTAGGTGAGTTTAAGGTGTTTTCAACATACTGGGAACATTTTGTCATCTTTGCCAAACAAAAAATTACGGGCACAGCATTTATAGGCAAAGGCGGCGCTCTCATTGGAAGTCCGGGAATCAGTCCTGCCTATACCGGTGTTGGTTATATCATCGGACCGCGGCTGGCTTCGCTGAACTTCAGTGGCAGCCTCATCGCCTGGGGACTACTTACCCCAATGATACTCTACTTTTTGGCCCCTTCTATCGATATCGACTCATTGGCGGCCACTCTCGTACAGGCGGAAGGCATTACGCAGCATGCTGCCCTACAGAAAGCATGGGTGAATACGGCTTATGACGTTTGGAAATATATCGTCAGACCCATTGCTATAGGAGGTATGCTTGTGAGTGCAGTATACACCCTTTACATGATGAGAAAGAGCTTGTTTGCCGGTGTATCACGATCGATCGATGATGTGAAAAAAGCTGCTGCGGGGATTGATACCGGCATACCGAGAAATGAAAAGGACATCAGTTTTAACTGGATCATGACCGGCATAGCTCTGGTTGCCCTCACTACATTCTGCATCACTTTCTTTGCTTTCCATACAAGTATAATCGTGGCAGTTGTTGCTGCCACCGTCATGATTATCCTGGCGTTTTTCTTCGCGGCAGTATCGGGTTACCTGGTTGGCATTATGGGCTCAAGCAATAACCCTATAAGCGGACTAACACTGACAGCACTTGTTGTAACAGCTCTCATCATGGTTATCCTCGGAGCAAAAGGGAATGAAGGGGTTGCTTCCACACTTGGTGTTGCAGCCGTTGTCTGCGTGTCGGCGGCGGTAGCCGGTGAAATGCTCCAGGATCTTAAAGCCGGTCATATCCTTGGCGGGACCCCCTGGCGGATGCAGGTGGGCGATATCATCGGTGTGGTGATTGCCGGATCGGTGATGTTTTTTATACTCTCCTACCTGAACAAGGGGGATATAAACACCGGAATGGTCGAAGGTTATGCAGGTGGTTTCGGCAGTCGAAAGTTGTCTGCCCCCCAGTCAAACCTCATGGCCATCCTTTCACAGGGCATTGTGGGGGGACAAATGGCATGGCCTCTGATCATCACCGGAATGCTGATGGGCTTTGGATTTATACTTATGCAGGTAAAAAGTCCGATGCTCGTCTGCGTTGGCATGTACCTTCCTCTTGAAACTACCTTCGCCATTTTTATCGGTGGCCTCATCAAAGGCATGGTCAGCGGTTTCAGCGATAAACGCAAATTCGTTGCTGCACAGCAGACGAGAGTAGAGAATACCGGAGTTTTGCTGGCCTCCGGACTTATTGCCGGAGAAGCACTGGTGGGACTTATTATTGCCATCTTTGCCACCTTCGATAAATTCCCTGTGGCTGTATTTAAGAATCCGTCATATCTCATTGGTTTGCTTGTTCTCGGACTGGTAGGTTGGGTCCTGATTAAAATCCCGCTCAACAATGCAGGCAAAGCCGATGATCCTGCACCGCCAAAAGTTTCGATGTAAAACAATATTTGAATAATAGGTTGTGCCCTTCGTTATATCCAGGGGCACAACCTTATGAATTATCTGTTATTCAACACCTGTTCAGCGTATGAACTATTTTAAACGAAGACGTGTTTTAAAGAATATCAATGCCATGGACCTTGTCCCTGTGAGGGTTATGGGCCATGACGATAAAGCCGGAGAAGTTACTGTCCTCGTACCGAAATTTCAAAGCCCGTTTTTTCATTCTTTGTTTCCAAAAACGAGGTATCTGTATTATAAGATTAAGCTGGATGTGATCGGTTCGGAAACCTGGAAAGTCATCGACGGCGAAAAAAGTGTACAGCAAATCGCAAATCATGTTCGCCGGCATTCAGGTCTTGATGAAGAATTACTCGCGGAACTGGAAGAAAGGCTGAATACGTTTACTTCAATGCTCTATGAACGACGCTACATTACCTTCAGACAGCTTATGGATATTTAAATTGCCTGATACACTGTTCTTTAAAAACTTGTTTATAAATTAAAAAACAAAACCAATGATTGCCATTAAGTCTTTATATCCCAATTCTCTCTGGGAGAACTTTTACGATTTAACACAGATTCCCCGCCCGTCAAAAAAAGAAGCTAGGGCTTCTGAATTTGCCCACAAATATGGCGAAGCACTTGGCCTTGAGACCATCACGGATGAGGTAGGAAACGTAATAATCCGCAAGCCTGCCTACCCGGGCATGGAAAAGAAAATGACGGTGGTACTCCAGTCTCATCTCGACATGGTACCGCAAAAAAACAGTGATAAAGTGCATGATTTTGAGAAAGATCCTATCCAGGCGTATGTGGATGGTGAATGGGTAACGGCTGAAGGTACCACACTTGGGGCTGATAATGGTATTGGTGTATCAGCAGCCCTGGCTGTACTGGCCGATAAATCGCTCAAGCACGGTCCTGTTGAAGTTCTGCTTACCATTGATGAGGAAACTGGTATGACCGGTGCATTCGAGCTTAAACCTGGATTACTGAAAGGGGACATTTTGCTCAACCTCGATTCTGAGGATGAAGGTCAGTTGTATATAGGCTGCGCCGGTGGAATGAATACCACAGGAGTACTCGATGTTGATACGGAGAAGGCTCCCGCTGGCATGAAAGCTTTTAAACTGGTGGTAAAAGGACTGAAGGGAGGACATTCCGGGCTCGATATTCACCTCGGCCGTGGCAATGCAAATAAGCTAATGTTCAGGTTCCTTTGGGAGGCTGCGAAAGAATATGGGCTCAGGCTGGTTTCCATCGAAGGTGGCAGCCTGCGAAATGCTATTCCCCGCGAAGCGTTTGCCACTGTTGTTGTTCCGGACGGAAAGGAAAGTGAATTTCTCACTTCAGTTAAGGATTTTGAAAAGATCTTCAGGCATGAACTTTCAGGTTCGGAGCCTGACCTGAGTTTTACCACTGAAGGTTCAGAGTTGCCATCGGAAGTGATCACCAAAAATTCCACGGATAAACTAATCAAAATGGTCTATGGGGTTCCTAACGGTGTGATAAGGATGAGTACCGAAGTTACCGATATTGTTGAGACATCTACAAATCTGGCTATTGTAAAGTCGGAAAAGGGTAAGGTTAGTGTGCTCTGCCTTCTGCGCAGCTCAGTTGATTCTGCTAAATTTGATCTCGGGAATACCATGGAAGCCGTGATGAGCCTTGCCGGTGCCAAAGTTGTACACGATGGCGTCTATCCCGGCTGGAAGCCCAATATGGATTCACCCATCCTGAATACGATGCGGAAGGTATACAAGGATAAATATGGAAAGGACCCTGAAATTAAGGTGATCCATGCCGGACTGGAGTGTGGCATTATCGGTGATTCATATCCGGGTATGGATCTTATCTCCTTCGGACCAACCATACGATTCCCGCATTCTCCCGACGAAAAAGTGCATATTGCTTCGGTTGGGAAGTTCTGGGATTATCTGGTTGAAACACTGGCAAATATTCCGGAAAAAAAATAATACACCGAATAAAAATATTTAAAAGGCAGGCAACTTTTCCGCAGGAATTTCATCTCTATTGTAAGAGAACACTAAGATGAAAAACCTGGGACTCATTGTAATTGTGCTGATTCTTACGTCCTTTCAGTGCACGAAGGACATTGAAGATCCATTGGTAAACCAGCAAATCCTCTTTGCACGTATTTACGAGAATCAGGCATGGGGGCATCAACTGGAAGGATGGTTTATTGATAATACAGGCTTTGTCAGAGGCTTCTCACTTGGACGTAATCCGCAACTCGACTGGAACCGGATGAGCGATGCCGGCTATATTTCCCTGGAAAAGCTTACAATGAATTTCAACCAGACAGATACCACCTTTACAAAGGTGCCGTTGCAGGATTTATTTAACTATTACAGTTTTATCGACGACGCAGCGAAAGGTGCTCTCACAGAGAAGCAAGGCCATGGTAATGATATGGGGCAGGAAAGTAACTACTGCCTGCTTTATTTTCCAGTGGAAAAACAATATAAGTTTGTGCTTCTCGAAAGTACCGGCGACTGGGAGATTCACAATATTGCACCCTATGCGGGGAGAATAAATGCCTGGCTTGACAGGATCAGCAACGATATCAACAACACGGGTACTGTTGAGGTCTCAGGTCTGTAGTTCACCTAAAAAACTTGTTGTGCGATCTTCCTGATGTTGTCGGAAATCCCGATGGTATAGTAGTGAATGGCTGGTGCGCCGGAAGCTTTAAGTTCTTTTGATTGCATTGTGGTCCACTCAACGCCCACCTCCTTAGCCTCTGCATTGGATTTGCATTTCTGAACTTCCTTTACCAGTTCATTCGGGATATCGATATGGAATACTCTGGGTAAAAGTTCGATATCTTTAATGGAGACAATGGGCTTGATGCCGGGTACGATAGGAACAGTAATGCCTCCCTTCCGGCAAAAGTCTACGAATTCAAAATACCTGGTATTGTTGAAAAACATTTGTGTCACAATATATTCACCGCCTGCAGCAACCTTGTCTTTCAAAAACTGAAGGTCGGTTTCAGTGTTTGGTGCTTCATAGTGTTTCTCAGGATAGCCCGCAACACCTACTGAAAAATCAGTAGGTTCCGGATTCTGGATCTGCTCATCCAGGTATATGCCTTTATTCATATTGCTAATCTGACGGATGAGATCCACCGTGTGTTCATGTCCACCATGCTCAGGGATGAAAGCTCGCTGATCCTTCTGCGGGTCGCCCCTGAGAACCAGCAGGTTGTGCATACTGAGAAAATGCAGGTCGATCAGGATATCCTCGGTTTCTTCCTTCGTGAACCCTCCGCAAATCAGGTGGGGTACAACCGTAACATTGTATTTATATGCAATAGCTGCGGAGATGGCTACTGTTCCAGGTCTTTTTCTGATGATCCTTCTCTCCATCAGGCCGCTATCTTTCAATCGATATACCGATTCCTGCTGATGATAGGTAATATTGATATTCAGTGGATCGAATTCAATCAGGGGATCGATAGCATTATAAATATCATCCAGCTTCCTCCCTTTCAGAGGCGGTAAAAGTTCGAAGGAGAAATATGTCTTTTTCGGGTTTTTAAGTCTTTCGGCTACTTTCATTGGTTGTTACTAGTTATGCTTTGTAATTCAGGTTTGAGGCCAGCCACTTTTCAATCGTCTCAGTGTCGGTAAGTTTGCGTGAGGCATAATCTTCCACCTGGTCCCTGCTGATTTTCCCGATAAAGAAATATTTCGATTTGGGGTGGGCAAAGATCAAGCCGCTTACGGATGCGGCAGGGTACATACTGAAACTTTCAGTAAGGCTGATGCCGGTATTCTTTTCAGCATCAAGCAAACGGAACAATGTCTCTTTCTCCGAGTGATCGGGGCAGGCCGGATAGCCATGTGCAGGCCGTATGCCCTGGTATTTCTCAAGAATGAGTTCATCCAGACTGAGGTTTTCGTCAGGTGCAAATCCCCACAGTTCTTTCCTTACCTTTTTGTGCAGAAGTTCGGTAAAGGCTTCTGCCAGCCTGTCAGCCAGTGCTTTCAACATGATACTGCTGTAATCATCCTGGTTATCAAGGAATTCTGCAATTTTCTTTTCGATGCCTAATCCGGTTGTACAGGCAAAGGCACCAATATAATCTACTTTCCCACTTTCCTTTGGTGCAATAAAATCTGCAAGACAAAGGTTTGGCGCGTTATCCGGCCGCCTGACCTGGTTTCTCAGGTTGATGAATCTCGCTACCACGTTTTTCCTGCTTTCATCACTGTATACTTCGATGTCATCACCGTTTGAATTAGCCGGGAAAAAGCCGACGACAGCCCGGGCGGTAAGCCATTTCTCCCGGATGATCAAATCGAGCATGTCGTTTGCATCCTTAAAAAGTTTCTTCGCTTCCTCACCCTGTACCGGATCCTCCAGGATACCTGGAAACTTACCTTTCAACTGCCAAACCACAAAGAAAAATACCCAGGAGATGTACTCCCTTATTTCTTCCAGAGAGTAGTCATTGAAGACCTTCAGGCCAGTGAGAGAAGGTTTGATGATCTTTGTGTTTTCCCAGTCGATATCAGGTTTATTCTGACGGGCTTCCGCAAGTGTCAGATAATCGACCTTTGATCTTGCATCGGCATACGTTTCCCTTAATTTTTTGTACTCCTCCTTCAGCGCGCTGTAAAATAATTCACGTGATTTGGGGTTCATGAGACTACCGGCCACACTTACGCTTTTTGACGCATCCTTCACGTGAACCACCGGCTGATGGTATGATGGTTCTATCTTCACGGCAGTATGGATTTTAGACGTTGTAGCCCCTCCAATCAGTAGGGGGATACTGAAGTTTTGTCTTTCCATCTCCCCGGCTACATGAGTCATTTCCTCCAGAGAAGGTGTAATCAGACCGCTTAGGCCAATGATGTCAACATTTTCCTCCCTGGCTACCGCCAGGATTTTCTCCGTCGGCACCATAACCCCCAGGTCGATAATCTCATAGTTATTGCAGCCCAGCACAACGCCGACAATATTTTTGCCAATATCATGGACATCGCCCTTCACCGTAGCGAGCAGGATTTTTCCTGCCGACGAACTGGTTCCGGCAACTAATTTTTCCTTTTCCACCCAAGGCAGAAGCACTGCCACGGCCTTTTTCATAACCCTGGCACTCTTGACCACCTGTGGCAGAAACATCTTCCCTTCACCGAAAAGATCACCAACAATATTCATCCCGGCCATCAGGGGCCCTTCGATTACCTTCAGAGCATAACCATATTTATCGTGAGCTTCCAGGGCATCTTCCTCGATATGATCAGCAAATCCCTTTACCAGTGCATGACTAATACGTTCTTCGATGCTTCCATTCCGCCATTCATCCAGCGCTTTCTGCTGCTCCTGGGGCGTCGACTTTACATGTTCGGCAAAGTTGATAAGTCGCTCGGTGGCGTCAGACCGTCGGTTCAGGATGACATCCTCAACCAGTTCAAGTTCTTCCGCCGGGATTTCATCATAGACCTGTAGCAGCGACGGATTGACGATACCCATATCAAGACCCGCTTTGATGGCGTGGTACAGGAACACGGAATGCATGGCTTCCCTGATGACATTGTTCCCTCTGAAAGAGAAGGAGAGATTACTTATACCTCCGCTGATCTTTGCATAGGGCAGGTTTTTTTTGATCCATTCAAGCGTTCTGATATAATCGACTGCATAGTTATTATGTTCCTCTATACCTGTGGCTATGGCCAGTACATTGGGGTCAAAGATGATATCTTCGGGTGGAAAACCCACTTTTTCCGTCAGGATGCGATATGCCCTTTTACAGACCTCAATCCTACGTTCATAATTGGCAGCCTGCCCTTTTTCATCAAATGCCATAACAATAGCAGCTGCACCGTAATTTTTTACCTTGGTTGCGTGTTCTATGAACACCTCTTCACCCTCCTTAAGGCTGATCGAATTCACGATAGCCTTACCCTGCAGGCACTTAAGTCCAGCTTCAATCACTGTCCACTTGGAAGAATCGACCATAATGGGTAAGCGTGCAATATCAGGCTCGGACATAACCAGGTTAAGGAAGGTCACCATCTCTTTTTCTGCGTCAAGCATGGCGTCGTCCATGCATACATCAAGTACCTGTGCTCCCCCGTCAACCATATCGCGAGCCACTGTGAGGGCTTCTTCGTATTTTTTATCCATGATCAGCCGGGCGAATTTTTTCGATCCGGCAACATTTGTCCTTTCGCCGATATTGATAAAATTGCTGCCCTCAAAAACGGTAAGGGGCTCCAGACCAGACAGCCTGAGCTTGTGTTCATGAACATGAGGCTTGCGTATTTCAGCCTTTCCGGCAAACTTTGCAAATTCACGGATATGCTCTGGAGTTGTTCCACAACAGCCGCCAATGATATTCACAAAGCCGGAATCAAGGAAATCATGGATTTGATTGCCCATAATTTCGGGACTTTCATCATACTCTCCAAACTGGTTCGGTAAGCCAGCGTTGGGATGAGCACTTACATAACCAGTTGCTTTTGAGGCCATTTCGGCAAGATAAGGCCTCATTTCTTTGGCACCAAGGGAACAGTTCAGGCCGATGGAAAGCAGTTCAATGTGGGAAACAGAATTCATAAAAGCCTCGAGGTTCTGCCCCGACAGGGTACGGCCACTGGCATCAGTGATGGTTCCGGAGATCATCACCGGAATTTTTATTCCCCTTTCGCGCATTACACGCTCAGTGGCGAAGATGGCTGCCTTGGCATTCAATGTATCAAAGATGGTTTCGATAAGGAGAATATCAACTCCGCCATCGATCAGTCCGTTAATCTGTTCGAAATAGGTATCGGCCAGAACGTCAAAATCAACAGCCCGGTACCCCGGATCATTGACATCAGGCGACATGGAAGCAGTTTTATTTGTGGGACCCAATGATCCGGCTACAAACCGGGGTTTGGAAGGATTCTTTGCCGTGAATTCATCGGCTGCCGCCCTGGCAATCTGTGCCGAGGCAAGATTTATATCGTAAACCTTTTCTTCCAGATGGTAGTCGGCCTGTGAAATTCTGTTAGCATTGAAAGTATTGGTTTCGATAATATCCGCACCGGCGTCAAGAAACGCATGGTGAATCCCCTTAATGACATCCGGCTTAGTCAGAGAGAGCAGGTCATTATTACCTTGCAGATCGGATGGAAAGTCACGAAACATCTCACCCCGGAAATCTTCCTCTTTCAGCTTATAGGTCTGAATCATGGTTCCCATGGCACCGTCAAGGACGAGTACACGCTCTTCCAGCGATTTATATAACAACTTCTTCCTGTCCATCTGTCCAAAGATTAAAATGAAAACGGAAAATTCCGGTTATGACAAACCGGTATCCTTCCGTTTCACAGAAACTTCAAAATTAATACTAAATGCCGATTATTCCAATGGAAGGAGCTATTATCCGCCGTGAAGCTGCGAGGTGCTCTGAAGAATCCCGGTTATTCCTGAAAGAAAATTGGTGATATCCTTCTCTCAACGACTGGGGCAAGCGTATTCTGCTAAGGCTGTTTGTGTTATTGCGATTAACCAATAAGCTTTTTCAAGGCTTCCCGGTTCCGCTCATTGTGAATATTTTTGGCTTCCGGTGTATATAGAAAATCGATATACGACTGATAGGTTTCAGTGATGACACCTCGCACAATTTTCATCGTCGAGTTCATCATGCGGTTTTCTTCCGTAAAGCCTTCATCCAAGATGCCGATGGCTGCAGGTAACCAGCGTTGTGGGAACATGTCGCCGTACTTTCCGTTCGTTCTGTATTCGAGGAGTTCGGTTTCGATCAGTGCCAGGGCTGCTTCAATCCCTTCATCTGAGGAGGGATCCAGCTGACTCTCTTTCAGTACTCGCTTTATCGCTTCCCTGTTGGGGCTGAGTAAAACAACAGTGTATGGTTTCTGGTTATTGAAGAGCATGACCTGGTCGATCACTTTGGATTGTTCGGTGAAGGCTTCCTCTATCCCTTCCGGGCTGTATTTTTCGCCATCGTCGGAGATCAATAGGCTCTTGAATCTTCCCAGCACATACAGGAATTTATCCGTGTCGAGGTAGCCAAGGTCGCCGGTGTGCAACCAACCATCTTTAAGTGTTTCCTTTGTTGCCTGATCATTTCTCCAGTACCCGAGCATGATGTTTTCACCCCTCACGACAATTTCGCCCTTTTCACCTGATGGCACATCATGGCCGTCTTCATCCAGGATCCGCAGGTCAAGATTATCGACAAGAAAACCGGAAGATCCCAATTTATGTTTGTGTGCCGCATTTGAGCTAATCACGGGTGCTGCCTCTGAGAGACCGTAGCCCTGGTACATGGGCATGCCAATGGCATAAAAGAAACGCTGGAGTTCTATGTCAAGTAACGCACCACCACCAACGAAAAAATCGATGTTACCTCCAAAACCTTCACGGACTTTCTTAAAAAGGATGGTATCCAGAAGTTTCAGGTAGGGTTTAAAAACAGCACGCCATCCTTTGCCCTTATCCCATCCCAGTCCATTATATTTGTAAGCCACTTTCAACGCATGGTTAAACAGCGCTTCTACCAAAGCACCTTTCTCTCTGATCCCCTTTTCAATGTTTTTTCGGAAATTTTTTGCCAGCGAGGGTACACTAAGCAGAAAATGTGGCTTTATTTCCTTGATGTTTAACGGAATATTTTTCAGGGTTTCCATGGGTGAACTTCCGATCTGAACCGAGGCCATACTGGCACCCGAGGCAATGATGGCATAAACACCAGCCGTATGTGCGAATGAGTGGTCCCAGGGCAGGATTAGGAGGGAGCAGTAAAACTGAGGAATTTCCATCAGGGTAAGAGATTGTTCTACGTTTGCAGTATAATTCCGGTGGCTTAGCATTATGCCTTTCGGGTCAGCAGTAGTGCCGGATGTGTAGCAGATGTTAGCCACATCATCGGGTTTGACTGATTTCCAGGCTTTTTCAAATTCGGGGGCATGATCCTTCAGATACGCCCTCCCCAGTTCCATGATGGTTTCAAAATAGAGATCCTGGCTGCCATAATCCACCTTTGGATCGAGATATATGAATTTCTCCACGGTTTTCAGTTCTGACTTAATACCTTCGAGCTTGCGTGACTGAGAACCGGAGATAATAACAAACCTTGACTGCGAATGGTTTATCCTGAATTTGAGGTCGGTGCTGTCCTGCAACTTAATCGAAAGCGGAACATTGATCCCCCCCGCATACAAAATTCCCAGCTCGCTGATGACCCACGCATTCCGGCCTTCAGCAATGAGTGAAACACGATCGCCTTTCTGTATACCAAGAGCTATTAAACCTGCAGCAAACCGATGCACTTTCTCACGGATGACCGAATAGGTAGAAGCTTTAAAACGGCTCCCGGTTTTTTCAAGCATCATGGGATTTGCAGCATATTTGGCGGCATAATGTTCAAAAAACTCGTTGATTGTTTTCATGCGACAGTTTTTCGTTTTAACACAGACTCGTAACCTCCCGTTGTTTTGTGTGAAGGGAAACAGATCAAAAGATACAGAAATGCTCTAAATGTGCTGCTTCATCAGGGAGGTTGCTCCGGTCCGTAGTTTTAAAATTGAATTAGTGTTAGGACAAAATATAGTTTTTTTTTTGATTCTTCTGCACTATCATCGGTATTAATCCGAAAATATAATCTCAATTGAAGGGAAACCAATGAACGGGAGTAAAATGAATCGTGCTTTTTTTGAAAGGGGTACAGGTTTGTAAGTTGTCCATTACAAAATGAATTGTTTTTTCTACATTTGGGATTTTGCGAACCAAATCAGGTACTCATGAATGCATTTAAGAGAGCGTTAAACGAATCAGCGACGTTACGATGGATGATGATGCTTCTCATCAGCGTCGCCATGTTTGCAAACTATTATTTCTACGATGCTTTATCACCACTGAAAAGTACACTGCAGGCACATCTGAAATGGACTTCTTCCGATTATGGTTTTTTCATGGCTGCATACTCCATTCCAAATGTCTTTTTCCTGATGGCGGTGATAGGTGGGGTTATCCTTGACAAGTTGGGGATCAGGATTACCGGCTTTTCTTTCATAATTTTTATGGTAATGGGTGCGGCACTGACGGCTTATGGCGCCACCGACGTGTATCTTAACGGAGGTCCTGGTTACCACATGATGAATTCTTTTATGCATTCTTTCTCCCCGTCACTGAAAATGATGTCCCTCGGTTTCCTCCTGTTCGGACTTGGTGCGGAGACAGGTACCGTCGTCTTTACGAAGGCTATTGTTAAATGGTTTAAAGGAAAAGAACTCGCTTTGGCACTCGGCATTAACCTTGCAATTGGAAGGCTTGGCACCTTTGCAGCATTGCGATACTCTTACGAATTTGTTCAGAATACAAGCAAATGGTATTATTCTATCTGGATCGGCACCATTCTACTGCTTATCGGTCTTTTCGCATTTCTCATCTATATGATCTATGATGTCAGACTGGACAAACAGATCAATTATCAGCCTGAACTTGATGAGACAGAGAAATTCAAGATTGCAGATCTGGGCAGGCTCCTCACCAATAAATCATTCATTTATGTTTCCCTGCTCTGCGTTACTTTTTACAGCGCGGTATTCCCGTTTATCAAATACGCACCCGACCTCATGTCAAATAAATTTGGGATGGATCCTAATTCTGCAGGCCGGATTACTTCATTTATCCCATTGGGAACTATATTATTAACTCCTCTTTTTGGTGCTATCACAGACTACAGGGGCAGGAGTGCCTCTCTCATGATATACGGTTCGATTATGCTCGTAATTGTCCACCTTTTATTCGGACTTACAAGCATAACGCCTTATGTTCCTTTATTTTTACTCGGTGTTGCCTTTTCACTGATACCGGCGGCTATGTGGCCCTCGGTTGCTAAAATTGTTCCTGAATCCAGACTGGGAAGTGCATATGGACTTATGTTCTCAATTCAGAATCTGGGACTTTGGGCATTCAGCCTGCTTATCGGTTACGTCCTCGATATTTCCAACCCCGGCATTACTCCGGAAGCGATTGAAAATGGAACAGCCTCTTACGACTATACAAACCCGGTTCTAATGCTGGCAGTACTGGGAGTTCTTGGGGTAGTATTTGCCTTTTTATTGAAAAAGGAAGATAAGGTTTCCGGATACGGACTTGAACTCCCAAACAAAGCAAAAGCAGGTTGAGAGCTTATTAAGCCCTACTTATCCTTGATCCTGGCATCCAGAATACCACCTTTGAGGATCCAGCAATCGTCATCACACACATCGGTAACGAGATTAGCAGTGATCTTATCTCCATCGATAGCGATGATCTGCTTCGAACCGTTGTGGTAAGTTGCTTCAATCGAATACTGCTGATTTACAGCAGAATAAAGCCTGTATTCCTTGGCGAATGCTGTATCCACCCAGTCCAGTTCTTTTTTTTCAACGTCCCCTCTGTAAATCTTTAAGGGAACGTAGGGGTTTTCACTGTTGATGGTGAGATAAACGATCAGATCTGCACTATCAGGTTCAACAGAGTAACATTCTTTGCAGTTGACGCCGAAGGTTCCGCCATTCTCACAAGAAAAAGCGATAAGAAGTGCGAATACGACAAAAACTGCAGCTATGCTCGGTCTTTTCATCTTCAATCAATTAATTTGTCAGCCAGCGGATATGTTTCTCATCCATAGTTCGCTGCCGTAACGGGAGCATGAAATCAATGTCAATACTTATCCGGCCCGGACTAATGTAATCAGTATCCAGGTTCATATATTTATAATTCAGTCCGACGCTTATCCATGAATTTGCAACATACCATCCCACTTCCGGAACAGTGATAAAGGATGATTCGGGTTTGGATGTGCTTCCCCGGTAATTTCCGAAAGTGTAGATTTCGTCAACACCCAAAACGGGTCCGGTTGCAAAGCCGTTGTTAAGTTTTATAACAGGGAATGATTTTTTCACACCCAGATAAAAATAGTACCGTCGTTCCCAGTACTGGTTTGAAAGAACAGGGCTCTCATCTCTGAGCACCCTTACTGCCACCGGTCTGAAGATAAAACCTCCGTCAATACAAAAATGGTACTTTGTATCCACTAATCCGAAATTAACTCCCGTGGTAAAGTCTCCGGAATTAAAACTCATCTCCACTCCAGCGGCAAAAAGATTAAAATCCGGATAATTATTTGGCCTGGCACCTTCAGAAGTCAGCAGTTCGAGGATGTCTTCATCCTTATTTTCCCTGGCAAGCTCCAGGATGTTTCGGCCACCGGAGACCTTGTAATTAATATCGGCATCTTTTCTGATCAGTTCTTCTGTGAGGTCATAGTCAGATGCTTTTACTGCAAAGGCGAGTGCTGTCATGCCTGAGCTATTCACCTTGGAAATATCGGCATCATGTGCAATTAGAAGCCGGGCTATGTCCTTATTCCCCCTTTGAATGGAGGTCATCAGAGGTGTAAAACCATTATTGTCCTGTTTGTTTATGTCGGCCCCATTTTTGAGCAGAATTTCTGCTGACTCCGCACAATTGTTAAAAGCTGCTGATATTAGGGGTGTATTTCCCTCATAGTCGGCGATATCCACATCTGCCTTATAGTAAATCAGCATATCAAGAATCTCGAAATAATTGTACGCTGCGGCATAATTAGCAGCAGTAATGCCATTTGCATCACGAAGATCCGGATTAGCGCTATGCGTAACCAGGTACTCTGCCACTTCAAAATGATTTTGCAGGGTAGCACTCATCAGAGCGGTTATGCCACCCGTTGGCTGTGTGTTTGCTGATGCTCCATTCTCCAGTAGTAGTTTGACCATTTCGAGATCACCGATATCGGCTGCATACATAAGGGAAGTCACGCCTTCCGGGGAGGCTGCATTCACATCGGCACCACGAATGATCAGCGATCTCACGTTAGTGATATGGTCCCTGCTGGCCGACATAACGAGGTTGAAATCTATATCAAAAGGCATGTAATAAGAAGTATCATTATAAGCTTGTTCGTTCTGTGAGTAAACGCTCGGTATTACAAATAGAGTGATAATTAGTATCAAAAAAAGAGATCTTTTCATAATTCAGTCTTTCTGGCGTAAATTTATAACTTTCATGCAAAAGTGAAAGGCCTGAAGGTTTTAATTTTCTGTCCAAAGCATATTATTCAATAATTTTATCATTTGACAGGTTTTACCTCAGTTCCAAAAGTAGTGCAAGATGATTGCCATATGAATTCATTCGCTTAATTTTTGAAATCATTGTTATACCTTTGCATGAAGATATATCGGATGATGAGTTAATCAGAGGCCATACTCGGCCTGGCGTTCGCTCCCGGGTATTGCATGACAGGTATTAATTTCTGTAAAATTCTTTCAATGAAAGCAGTTTTCGTTTTCGCAATTTTACTTACTCTGACAGCCTGTAACAGCAGGTACAACGAAAAGAATCAATCCCGGCACGCACGGTCTTATACCTGGATCATTGGGAATGGGGTCAATCATCAATCTGTGCAGTATAAGCCCGGAAATATTTCTGTCAGTTGGTACTTCGGCGATTGCAATAAAAGTGATACCGCTAAATCTGGAATTCCAGAAGCATATTCAAATTCCGGTTCCGGGGTGATTAGCCAGGGACCGGGATTGGGAAACTCTTTTTACAATGCCGGTTATTCTGTAACAAATAATATTTCAGTGTTAACAGAAATTGCGGTTAACGAGAAAGAGATGGTAATCAAGCTCAAAACCGGGGAACAAAGCGAGGACACGGTGTGCGTCATATTTAAGCTTTCTATACCCGACAGTACGGAGACATTTTTAGAAAAAACATCCGGTATTATTATTGCTGACGAGACCGCTGAGAAGTTATTCTTTCATCATTACGGAAAAGTCCCGGAGTGCAATGCTTCTGGCAGTGATTCATCAAGCCTTACATTGTCGCTCGCCGACTCTGTATATTTCTATTCCGGCGATGAGCGATCACCCATGTACCTTGAAGAAATGATCAACAGAAAACGGATTGAATTTGAAGCACAAAATGATCATGATTTCAAGTGATGGTCCGACGTAGAAATCCTCTGAATCGTTGTTTATCATTCTTATCTACGAATACTTATCATTCAAACAATTAATATATTTATTAATGGAAAAGAGGATAATATTCCGCTTCTTTAGGGCAGGTCCTCATATAATTATTCTGATCTTAGTACCTGAAAGAAGATCTTGTTTTGGATAATTTTTTGAACCAAGCCTGAAGAGATGAAAAGGATTTTTACGCTCTTTTTAATGGCCGGGATTTGCCTTGCCGGCTATACACAGTCGGGCAATGGTGATTTCTGGCTGAATCACGGATTTTCCAGTGGAACCACTGTCCTGACCAATTTGGGAACTTTCTATGATGACGGCGGCGCTGATATTTATCAGGGCGGTCAGGACTGGGCTGTCCGATTCTGTTCTGAAAATGGCAACCCCATCAGTGTTGATTTCGATCATTTCCGCACCATTTATATTGGTGGCGATTATCACAACTCCGATTACTTATTGATCAACTATACCGGTGCCGGAATAGGCTATGTTGCCTATGATTTTGATACCCCGCAGTTCAGCTTTACTTCACCCGATGGTTGTATTGATTTTACCTTCCATTCCAATGCTTTATCGGTCAGAGACAGCGGTTGGGTTGCCGGGATAAGCGCCAATCCGCCCCCAGTAAACAATGACCAGTGTTCAGCCATTGAACTGTCGGTAGGAAATGTATGCAGCCCGTCCTTCTTTACCAATAAGGGTGCATGGGATACCAGAGGATTAGGCAAGCCGTCATGTCATAAATTTTTTGGCGGGGATGTATGGTTTACAGCAGCTATTCCGCCTTCAGGTCAACTTAAGATAGAAACTTTTGAAGGCTCTCTGAAGAATGCTGTGATGGTTTTATATTCAGGAAGTTGTACTTCACTTCATGAGATTACTTGTGAATACAACGGTGCCATGCCGGTAAAAACTATTACCGGTACACCAGGGGATGTCATTTATATCAGGATGTTCGGAGATCAGGCCAGGAGCGGGACCTTTGGCATTTGTGCAACGGATCCTTTCGCTCCTATAACCGGATTTACAGGTCCCGGCGGCGTTGGTGACAGTCTGTCGAATGAATTGTGGCTTAAAGCCGACAGGGGTGTGATCCGTGATGACGGACAGGCTGCCGCCGATGGAGACAATGTCAGGATATGGAAAGACCAGAGTGGAAATCACGCAGATGCTCAACAGCTTTCATCTGCAAACCAGGCCTTGTTTTCAGCAAATGTCCCGGGAGGTATGCCCGCCTTGGGATTTGACGGGGCAAATGACCGGTATACCGGGGAACTTGGAACACTTTCGGCACCGCTCACCATTTTTACAGTCAATCGGTTTAATAATGTCTTGAAAGATCAGTCGGTCATGGTTCTGGGGGACGCAAGTGCGACAAATTCCACCAGCTTTGGCAGGGAAAATGATAACAGGTACTACAGCCTCACAGGTTCGAAATTGTACGGACCGGTTATCAATGCTTTGGAAAACAATATTTTTGAAGTGAATCATCAGATCGTAAGCCCTTTTCAGCAACTTAAGATAAACGGAACACCTCAAACACTTGCCGATTACAGTGCAGCACTTTCCACAGATGGTTCCCTGGTTATTGGCTCTACCGCCGCTTCAACCGCATACTTCGACGGGGACCTTTCGGAACTTATCTTCTATAGTAAAAACGTCAATAAAGCACAGGAGATCATCATCACGAACTATCTGGCTGCAAAATATAACACCGGCATAGGTGCTGCCGACCGCTATGCATACCAGGACAGCCATCGTTATGATGTTGCAGGGATTGGCCGTGTCGATGCTCAAAATATACATTCAAAGGCCCAGTCGAACGGCATACTTACCATAGGAGGGGCAAGTGACCTGGAGGACGGTGAATTCCTCCTCTTTGGGCACGACGGCGGAGATATCTCTGCCTGGACCTCCGCGGAAACTCCAGAATCGGATCCGAATGTGATCAGGATTATGCGTGAATGGCGGGTTGACCAGACTGGCGGCAACGGATCCGGGTCAGTCACACTGGGCCTGAGTACCGGGAAACTTCCTGCATTGCCGGCTGATTTTCTTGCCTTCAACCTGCTTGTTGACGATGACGGGAATTTTACCGAAGGGGCTGATGCATACGGACTTGTAAAGTCCGGAGATGAATACCTCGCAAATAATGTTGACCTTCCTGATGGTTCATTCATTACCATTGTTGCCATAAAACCTTACATCCAGTTTGATTCAGCGTCATCTGCCGGCCCTGAATCCACCGAACATCCCTCTTTTTCCGTATCGCTCAACTATGCGGTATCTGCTCCGGTTGAAGTGAATTATAGCATTTCTTCCGGAACCGCCACAGGTGGAGGTGTCGATTATTCCCTGAATGCCGGTGTGATCAGTTTCATTCCAGGACAAAAGACACAGGAAATCATTCCTCTTATTGTTAATGATACCCTGGTGGAAATCCCGGACGAATATTTCGAAGTTGAACTAAGTAATCCTACGGCTGGGATACTACTTGGGTCTGAAATACATCATATCTATACCATTCAGGATGATGACCTTGCCATCAACATCCATGCATCAGATACAATTACTGGCCATTGCAGTTCCTCCTTTGCATGGCTCTATGCCGAAGCTTCGGGTCAGGGACCGTTTACCTGGTCCTGGTCGCCATCCGACAGTTTGTCAGATCCGACAAACGATACCACAAAGGTTAATCCATCTGTAACCACTGATTATACGCTGATCGTTACCGACAGGAACGGTCACTCCGAACAACGATCCGTTAGGATCTATGTAAGAGAAAATCCGCAGGTACCGGTTATCACACCTGGCGGAACCCTTGATCTTTGTACAGGAGACAGCCTGATCCTGACCTCCGACAGCGCATTTTCATATCTTTGGTCGACAGGAGAAACTGAACGTTCCATCGTGGCGAAATCCGGAGGCGACTACTATCTTTCAACGATGGATGAATCTGGCTGTACCTCATCTTCTTCGGAACCTGTGACTGTCAATGTTCTTACAACCCCGATACCTGTTCTGACTGCCCTTACTGATACCGTCCTTTGTGATGGGGATTCGGTAAAACTGGAAAGTTCAGATGCAGCAGCATATTTCTGGTCTGACGGAAGTGGTAGCAAAGTAGTCAGCATTACCGCTTCAGGTATGTTCTCTCTTCATACTCAGGATGTAAACGGATGTTTTAGTGAAGAAAGCCGCACAATTAAAGTGATTGTACATTCACTACCTGATAAACCGGTTATTACGCCGTCTGGATCTGTAGGTCTTTGCGAAGGCGGGACAGTAGTGCTAAGAAGTACAGCGCCCTCTGGTGTTACCTATCTATGGTCGGACGGAAGCTCGGATGATACACTGAGCATCAGTGCTGTTGGATTGTACTCCCTATTCGTTTCCGATGAGAATGGGTGCCAGAGCCCGGAAAGCGATCAGGTCCAGGTTACCACGGTCTCGCTGCCGGAAAAACCTGTGATCGAAGTATCAGGCGAACTGTCATTTTGTGAAGGAGGAAGTGTTGAACTTACGTCGCCGGTGGCCCAGGGATATGCATGGTCTACCGGTGAAACTACGAATTCGATCCTGGTAAATACTTCAGAATCAGTGATGCTGAGTATTGAAGGATCTTCAGGCTGTCTCAGCCCTGAATCCGACCCTGTTGTAGTTGCCGTTTTCCCTGCACCTGAACAACCTGTTATTACTCCTGCTGGTGAGGTTACCATCCTGACCGGCGACAGCCTGCTGCTGTCGTCATCGCCGGCCGATGGATATTTGTGGTCCACAGGTGAACTTTCAAAAGAAATCTTCGTGAGAACAGATGGAAACTATTCGGTAACAGCTGTTTCGGAGGAGGGTTGCCAGAGTGAACCATCAGAAAGCACCCTAATCATCGTGAGTGATAACCTCCCCAAACCGATGGTGAGCATTGAAGGCGGTACAGAATTTTGTGAGGGTCAGTCCGTGGTTTTGACCGCTGAATCGGCCTCAGCTTATCTTTGGTCCGACGGCCAGACCAGCCGGTCGATCACTGTCGGTGAAAGTGGTTCTTATACCCTGGTCATCACAAATGAGTTTGGTGTCCAGAGCCTGGAATCTGATCCTGTGGAAATCAATGTACATTCAAATCCGATTCCATCGTTAGAAACAACTGATGTTCCTTGCTTTGGCGGTTCTGACGGGACTGCCATGGTGACCGTATTTGGCGGACTTGAACCCTACGGTTTTGATTGGTCAGGAGGGATGACAGGTCAAAGTGTCTCTGGCCTGTCTGCGGGTACAATAACAGTTGTCGTTACTGACGCAAATACCTGCGTTGGATCCGATACGGCCGTTCTCGATCAGCCTGAAGAAATTCTTGTTGGTGCGGTGGTAAACAATGCGGCCTGCCCCGAAGCTTCCGATGGCAGTATCATCACAAATGTCACCGGCGGGATTTCACCCTATATCTATGAATGGTCGGAGTCAGGCTCCGGCATCGGGAGTCCGTCAAACCTGGCCCCCGGCTCGTATCAAGTTGTGGTTACGGACATGAACAACTGTTCTTCAGCAGCAGATTTTACGGTTAATTACAACGATGAATTGTGCTTCAGGATCCCAGAGATCATCACTCCCAATGGCGACGGACTGAATGACACGTGGGAGATCGAAGGCCTGGCTCTTTATCCGGGAACCGTTGTGGAGATTTATGACCGCTGGGGAAAACGAATCTTCTATTCAAGGGGTTATGACCAGCCATGGGATGGCACCTTTAACGGAAAGGAACTACCCATGGAATCCTATCACTATGTCATCAACATGAATAATGGTAAAAAGCCAGTCATCGGAAATATTACAATTGTAAGGTAATGATGAAAATGTTCAACAGATTATCTATCATACTGATCTTACTCTGCGGAATGTGGACAGTATATGGACAGCAGTCACCGGTCTTCAGCCAGTACATGGTGAACAAATTCCTGGTAAATCCTGCCGTGGCAGGAGGGAATGGTGTCAGTACCATTAATATGGTTGCACGGGAACAGTATAGTGGATTCAAGAATGCACCACGTACCTTCGCACTATCGGCGCAGACAAGGCTGATGAATGATTCCTATATTTTGAGGGCGCTCCGGATCAGAAAGAATGCAAACCAGGCTTCCAGGATCGCGCACATCGGTCTTGGTGCGAATATTTATTCCGACCGGAACGGTATTGTAACTAAGACCGGAATTCAACTTACCTACGCCTACCATGTAAACTTCAATAATTCGTTTCAGCTGTCAATGGGGCTCTCAGGTTCTGCCTTCCAGTATAAACTTGACGATGACGGGGCCTACCTTCACGATAGTGGAGACCCTCTATTATCGGGGAACCGAAAACAGTTTTGGGTACCTGATGCTACTGTCGGCGTTTACATCACCAATAACAAAGTATACGGCGGTTTTTCGATGACAGATCTTTTTGGCTCCACACTGAAACTGGGAGATGACCCGCTGAAAGATAATTTCCGGACAGCCAGGAATTTTAATTTTCTGTCGGGATATCGTTTCAATCTGGATGAGAATTTCATGTTGGAACCTTCTCTGCTGATGAAGGCCACCAAATATGAATTTCAAACAGATTTCGATGCTAAGCTTTATTATAGTGATGAATACTGGTTTGGATTAGCCTATCGAACAAATAAAACGCTGATCACCATGATCGGTGTTTCGGTGGATATGTTCTATTTCGGTTACGCCTTCGATGCTTCCATGGGTTCAATTAGGAATTACAGCTCAGGCTCGCATGAGCTTATGCTTGGCCTTCGTTTTGGCGATAGCAATATAAGGAGGTTCCGTTGGATAAAGAAGGATGAGACGGACTTCGAGATGTAATTATAATCCCATTTCCAGCTGATTGCGAACAAGGTTGTAGTAATGTCCCTTAAGAGCGGTCAGTTCTTTATGCGTGCCCTTTTCAACGATCTTTCCGTTGTCGAGAACAACAATCTGATCGGCATTCATCACCGTGCTCAGTCTGTGGGCTACAATAACAACTGTCTTTCCTGCATAAAACGATTCAAGATTCTCCATGATTTTCTTTTCATTGTTGGCATCCAGTGAACTGGTACCTTCGTCGATGAAGAGGAAGTCAGGATTTTTATATACGGCACGGGCGATCAGCACTCTTTGTTTTTCACCACCACTGAGCATATGACCTTCCTGTCCAATTTTGGTATTGTATCCGAGGGGCAGCCGTTCAATAAATTCATTGATGTTTGCGATCTGAGCAGCTTTCACCATACGGCTTGCATCATATTCCTCAGCACCGAGTGTGATATTCCTGGTTATGGTATCAGAAAAAATATAACCATTCTGCAAAACGACACCGCAACGTTTACGCCATTGCGAGTGACTTAATGTACGTATGCTCTGGTCACTGATCCGAATGTCGCCATCCGACGGGCTGTAATACCCGAGAAGAAGTTTGACAAGAGTGGTCTTCCCACTTCCGCTGACGCCAACAATGGCTGTTACTTTGTTTTCAGGAATCTCCAGGTCCAGGTTTTTTAAAACAAATGCAGAGAATGGTCCTTCGTAACGGAACGAGAGATCCCTGATCAAAATACTCTTCCCCGACGATGGAAGATCGAGATGATGTTTCTCATCCTCCTCATCTTTATTTTCGTGAATTTCCCCAAGCCTTTCCAGGCTTATCTTGGCATCCTGTGCATTTCTCATAAACCAAACTATCCTTTCTACAGGACTGTTTAATTGTCCCAGGATATAGGACACGGCCAGCATCATACCAAGGGTCATCTCGCCCTTAACAACAGCGGTTGCAGCGAGAAAAGTGATGACAATGTTTTTAACCTCATTAAGGAAAACCGCGCCTGCCTGCTGGTATTGATCCAGTGAAAGATTCCGGATATTCACTTTAAAGATGGATGCCTGTATCTCCTCCCATTCCCATCTTTTTTGTTTATCGGCATTATTTAATTTAATCTCTTCAATGCCATTGATGATCTGGATGAGTTTACTCTGATTTTCAGATTGCAGGCTGAACTGTCGGAAATTCAATTCGCGGCGTTTTCTCATAAATATATAAACCCAAATAAAATAGAGAAATGAACCGATCAGAAAAACGCCAAGGATCTTAAGGCTATAGGTTGCCAGTACAATCCCGAATATCAGGATGCTGAACATGGAGAAAAGGATGTCGAGGGAAGAGTTTGTCAGGAAGTTTTCTATCCTTCTGTGATCAGCGATCCTTTGCAGCAAATCTCCAACAAGTTTCGTATCGAAAAAGCCGAGAGGGAGTTTCATCAGCTTGATCAGGAAATCCGAGATCAACGAAACATTCACTCTAGTACTCAAGTGCAGGAGTATCCATCCCCGTATAAATTCGACCGACTGGCGGCTGATGATGACAACCAGCTGAGCCAGAAGGATAAGATATATGAAAGCAATATCCTGGTTATTTATTCCATAATCGACAATGGCCTGGGTCAGAAACGGGAATATCAATTGCAACAAGCTCGCCAGGACAATGCCCGTAATAAGCTGAAATACAAAACGTTTATATGGCTTCAGGTAGGAGAGGAGAAAAGTAAAATGTGTTCTGTTTACCTTTTCTCCAGGATGGGCGTAAAATTCCGGCGTTGGTTCCAGAAGAAGTGCCAGGCCCGTTTTTTCGTCTTCCTTTTTTTCACTTATCCAGCCTTTCAGAAATTCCGACATCGAATATTTAATATATCCATAGGCAGGATCGGCGACATAAACCTTGTTTTTTCTGATTTTGTAGACGACGATAAAATGGTTCTGTTTCCAGTGGGCTATGAGCGGCAGTGGAGCTTCTTTAACCAGTTGGTTGTAGGTAAGTGACACACCCAGACTCCGGAAGCCGATGGATTCGGCAGCGTCGCTGATCCCGAGCAAGGATACTCCTTCGCGCGTGATAAAGCTTTTCTCCCTCAGTGTCTGGAGAGTAAAAACTTTTCCGTAGTGTTTGGCGACCATTCGCAGGCAGGAAGGGCCGCAATCCATAGCGTCCAGTTGTTTATAAAAGGGAAATGAAGCCATCGCAATAAAAAGGTTGAACGGCTAATTTAAAAATAATTCGAAGATTAAGCGCTAATTTTCAGGTAAGTCCTCAAGGATTTTACAGGAAAAGGTTGAATATTCCTCTGCATCCTGGCATATCGACGTGAAGACAGCTCTTGCTTTTTCAATCTGACCGTCCATCATCAGGCTGAGACCATAGTACCAGGAGGCGATGACGGCATCGGTGCCTGCTGAGAACTCAATCAATGAATGCAATGCATTTGTGGCAACGGCAAATTCATGTTCTTTCATTCTCTGGATTGAAAAATTTAGAAGGTTCAAATAGTTAATGGAATCGCTGCGATAAACCTCGTTTATTTCACCATTTTTAGCTGTACCCTCCAATGTTTCTTTGCCGGTATTGGATTTATTGAAAGGTGCAATGAAATTTTCCTGGCTGAGTTCTTTCAGGTACATATCCTTATCGGGATGAAAGTAGGTCACAAACAGCCTGTCGTACATGTGCTTTTGCCTTGTTTTGCGGCTTAAGTTATTTGTGCCTTCATAGATGATAAAAATGAGTGCCAGTGTTGCGGCAATGCCGATCACGAGTGGCAGGATGGAAAATGTACGGTTAGGTTTCAGGTTTTTTGATGCCCGGATCAATTCAGTAATATGCCTGGTTTCTTCTGGACTTCCTTCGTAATGGTAATAGAATCTGAACAGGTCATCATCCATTTCAAGTTCCTCAGTGGCTCCGACCCGTGATTCCTTATCCTCCACATTGAGGTGGGGTGAGGGGTACTTATATATGTCGGAAAGCAGGGCCTTAAGTTGCTGTCTTTCCATTACCTGTCTTTCCAGTTCAGGATTTTCCCGCATCTCTTTTTCGAAGGCCAGCCTCTCCCTGACGTCGAGCAATCCATCAATATAGGAATCCATCCTCTCTGTTATATTCATCTTTTATTTCTTTAAAGTCAGGATCATTTTGTATTCGTTTTATCAGGCTCTGCTTGCATCTGAATTTTCTATCCATGGTGTGATGGTTACTATTGTAGCCCATTATTTTGCAGATTTGTTCAATAGTAGCCCGGTTAAAATGCAGACGGAGTATCTTTTGGCAATCTTTGCTGAGCGCACGCATATGTTTTTCAACCAGGGAAAATATAGAGGCCTCATTTACAGGTGCAGGATTGGGTTCGCAAACCATGTCTGCATTTTTGAGGTTACTCACGTTTTTCATCCCGGCCGATTTCAGTTGTTGAACCCAGATCTTTTGTCCGATGGAATAAAGATAGGTGCTGAACTTACAGCTTAATCTCAATTCCCCTTCAATGACTTTTCTGTATATCACGATAAGGGCGTCCTGAAAGATATCCTCGGCATCAGCGCTTCTCCCGCCGAGATTGATCACCATGCGTTCAATCAAAGGGAAACATGCCTTATAGATGTAATTATAGACTTTCGGGTCCTCTGAGAGAAGACCGTTGATCAATTCACTATCAGAATAGAATTTCATATTCAAGGTCTTTATTTTGATAGCTTGCAAAATCAAATTACTAAATATTTTTATACACTCCTAATTATCAGTCATTTTTTCCAAGACACACCCTCCCACTGTCTTAAATTTGTAAAAATGGGAGACTGTATTGGCATTCATGAACTAAAAGCTTAATTTAGAGGTGTATGAATGAAGAATTTACCGGATTTCCAAGACTTCTGGCATATAGTGCCGGGATGGCTGGTTGGTCTATTCTGATGAATACCATATCGGTGATGCTCATTTATTTTTATCTCCCACCTGAAAATTCCGGACTTCCGGTACTGATCCCCAACACCGGGATTCTTAGAGTTTTTACAATTTTTTCACTGATTCTGGCCTCTGGCCGGCTTATCGATGCGATTACTGATCCCTTGATCGCATGGTTCAGCGACCGTTCAAGATCCAAATGGGGGAGAAGGATACCCTTTATGATGGTATCATTTCTGCCTTCTGCAATTTTCTGTATCATGCTCTTTTATCCTTTACATCCATTTGAAAGCACAGCAAATTTTTCATGGCTGCTTATTATGCAAAGCTTGTTTTATATAAGCCTGACCATGTACATTGTACCTTTCAATGCGCTTATGCCGGAGCTGGCTGTGGATAAAGAGAAAAAACTGAGATTGTCAACACTTCTGTCATTCATGTTCGTTACAGGTATTATCATTGCCTCTCAGATTCCCCAGCTCGCGAACCATATTGACAGGCACTTTACCTTCAGTAATCCCCAAAGGAGCTACCAACTGGCTATCATGACGGTCGTCCTGATCGGTATGATGTGCATGGTTCTGCCATTGCTGGTAATCGATGAAGTAAAATACTGTAATCCCGTACCATCCACCATTAAACTGTTCAGTTCATTACGAAAGACCTTGACAAACAAGAAATTCATGATATTCATTTCCGCTGATGCTTCCTTCTTCATTACACTTGCCCTGGTTTCCAGCGGCATCCTTTATTATGTGAGAGTATTGCTGGGACTACCTGAAAAGCTTGGTTCTGTTGTCATGGCGATGTTGATACTGTTATCCCTGCTGTTCTATCCGGTGGTTATTCAACTCGCTTCGAAATACGGGAAAAAGAAACTTATTATACTTTCATTTCTGATTTTTGCGGGTTTGTTCGTTTTCATCTCTTTTATGGGAAAGTTTGGAATGCCCTCCGAACTTCAGCTTTATATCGTAGGTGCTGGGGCGGCTTTTCCGATGGCTGCGTTGGGAATTCTGCCTTACGCTCTTGTAGCGGAAATGGCAGATGAAGATGCTGTTAGGACAGGGGAGAAAACGGAAGGAATGTATTTTGCTATCCGTACCTTCGCCGATAAGCTCGGTCAGACTCTGGGCGTGATGGCTTTTGCCATTTTTACACTGCTGGGACGTGATCCAGGCAATGACTTTGGGATCAGAGCAAGTGCCTTGGCAGGATTCCTAATTTGTATTATTGCGGCACTAATGTTTACTCGTTTCAGGGAATAAAAAAAGGCAGCTTTTAAAAGTCTGCCTTTGAGGTAGTTATAGTTAGTACGAGAAGAAAGGAGAATTGATCAATCTGAGTAAATATAGAAGTAATTTAATTAAAATGCAATTTTGGCACTAAAAAATATCGCTAAATATTAAAATATGAAAGAATTGCTAAAACTGCTTCTTAACAGATAAATTGTTGAATATTAGATTTATACGCAATTTTCTTATATTCTGGAAACTTTCGTTTCTTTTTTTTCGAAAGTATTTTTTGCTTACTATCAGGTTTTTAACATGAAAACTATCCTCTTTAATTCAGATTTTTCAGAAGTGCAGCATGGAGTATTTAGGATGACAGAGTTACCTGCCAGTATAATATGACACTTCAAAACGGCCCTCATCGGTATAGATATAACTGTTATCATCGTAAGACCAAATTACCGGTGCTCCAAGTTCCCTGAGATCATTTAAGTAACCATAGAGTGTGCGTTCGGCAATGCCAAGTCTCCGGGCAAGTTCAGCAGGTGTTCCTGTAGATCGTGTTCTCACGAGAATATCTATTCTTTTGAGACGATTAATGTAACGAATCGCTGACATGAAAACCATTTTACACATTAATAGGAAAAGCAGTCAAAAATCAGCGCGTGAAATACGAAAAAATAGTAATGAAATATCTTGATATGTAAATCAGATGATTACCGGGGCAATGATGTTTACGATTGTCCCTTCTCCAGGTGTTGATGTAATTGTCAGATCTGCATTAAGGTAACGGGTGAATTCCTGTATTAGTGAAAGACCCAGTCCTGTACCAATTTCATGCTGGGTACCCGTGGTCGAGTAATGTACATTCTGGTTCAAAATATCATCGATTTTTGATTGATCGATACCCACTCCGGTATCCTTAATGGATATGATAACTTTCCCGTTTTGTTTTCGGGCATCAAAAATAATTGAACCTTTCGCGGGTGTAAACTTCAAAGAGTTTGAAATGAGATTCCTGAAAATTGTGTCATAAATATTGACGTCTCCATAGATCTCGAAATCTTCCGGAACGTTGTTGATGAGATCAATTTCCTTCCCTCCGGCAATGATGGCGTATAATGACAGGTTATCGCGAATACGTTTCTGCAGATCAAATGAAACACGTTGAATGGTCAGACCGGAAGTCTGTGATTTGATCCAGTAAAGAATGTTGTTGATTAGCAGGCTTACTCTTTCCACCGAGTCAAAAACTTCTTGTAAAAACCTCTTCTTGTCACTGTCATTTAGTACTTCGAAGCGATTGATCAGCAATTCTAAAAAGCCACGCATTGCACTGACAGGGTTTTTCAGATCGTGAGAAATTACGGTGAGAAACTGGTCCTTGCTCTGGTTTATTTTTTTCAGCTCAGCTTGCGAATTGATAAGTTCACTATTCTTTTGGATAAGAAGAAGTCTTTGATTTTCAATTTCCTCATTTTTGGCAGACAAAATATCATTCTTTTTCCTGCTTGATCTCAATCCCAGGATTATCAGCATAAGGATGCTTAGAAGGGAAAAAGTACCGATTAAATAAAGATTCCTGTTGTTGATTTTCTCATGTCTCAGATCAGCGATCTGCCGCTCCCTCAGTTTATCCTTGTTCCTTGCTTCGAGCTTGGCAATATTTTTACCGTTTTCCTGGTTAAAAATACTGTCTTTTAGTTGAAGCCTCAATTCGAGTGTCTTATAAGCGGAGGAAAAATCACCCGTTTGAGTATAATAATCAGTTTTAAGTTCGGTGGCGAGATCAAGCAGCCGGAGAGAGCCAATCTGCCGCGCAATAAGAAGTCCGCTGTCCAGATAGATTTCAGCGGTTTTAGGCTGCTGCGATTTTAGAAATATTTCACCAAGCTTCAGATAGCACTCCGATATACCCAATCTGTCCCCAGCCTCCAATGCTTTGCTGAGAGATTTATGCAGATATTTACGGGCTTCCTGAAGAGAATCTTTCTGCAGATGTATGTTCCCGATATTGAACAGGGCAATGCCCTGGTAAAATTTTGAACTCAGGCTGGTGGATAATTCAAGGCTATGATTGAAGTATACCAGGGCACTGTCGTATTTTTTCTGTAATAACAATAGATCACCGAGATTATTCGACGTTATTGCCGCCACCAGGGAATAATTTTCTTGCTCTGCCAATTTCAGAGCCCGGGAATAGTAGTCTCTGGCTTTGTTGTAATCGTTGATTGACTGGTACACGTTGCCGATATTGTTGAGTGTGGAGGCAATGTCGCGGGTGAAATGATTTTCTTCGCTTATAATTAACGTCCGGAAGTAATTATCCAGTGCTTTCTCATAAATTCCCATTCCCCAGTATACATTCCCTGTATACCTGGCAATGGTATTCTGAAGCCCGATAGAATCGGTCTTTGCTGCGATCTGTGCTGCACTCAGCAGTTCATTCAGTGCAGTTTCATACTCCGATTCAATGTTGTAATTAATACCCTTTCGGAGATGAAACTTGGCTATGTAATAGTTATTGCTATATTTTTCGGCGATTAGAAGACCTCTGGAGTAAAATTTAATGGCAGAGTCAGGATTTTCCCTCACCTGATAATAATTCCCAATTGCCTGATAAATGCGGAGCTGCTTAGTAGGGGTGAGGTTACTGATCCCAGATTCCAATAACGGAAAAAGTGATGCCGAAATGGAATCGTTTTTAGTCACTTCCGTGATCAGACTGTCAACAAGATGCTGGTCAACGATGCCTTCTTCGTTTAGATTAAAATAAAAAGTTGAACAATCTGCCTTTGCGATAGGGAGCAAAAAGAGAAGTCCTAATATGTAAGGGAGTATATGCAAGCCCGGTAATATTATTATAAAAATAATGAAAATGTTTAGATATGAAAGACATACCTCAGTATGGTTATACATGAAAACAAAAATCAGGTTGCACCAACAACCAACATTTCTGTAAGTTATTTGCGCAACCTGTTAATCCAAAATGAATATTTTTATAATACGTACGTCGATGACATCAAATCGTCTCGGTCTGAACAATTTTGGCCAAAATGTCAGCATACTGGATAAGCAGGTATTTCTTTCCTTCAAATTCGACTTCAGTGCCTGAATATTCTTTATACAATACCTGGTCGCCAACAGAAATTTCAGGATTCTCAATAATACTGATCCCGGCTATTCTGGCAATGTTCTGCTTTTCGCGGGCTGTTTCAGGGATAATGATTCCGCCAGCGGTTTTCTGTTCAACTTTATTATCTGCCATCTCAAGCAGTACATTTTGGTTAATAGGTTGTAATTCTTTCATTTCAAAATTGGTTTTTATGAGTACTAAACGGGGATTATCCCTGAATTTCTAAAAGGTCATTAATTTTTTTCTTGTTGAACCCTACAATCATTGTACCATTGATATCGGTCTGGGGGACGCCCTGCTGACCGCTTCGTCTAACCATCTCCCGGGCAGCATCCTGGTCCCTGGATACATCTATGTCGCGAAACCGTATTTTGTTTTGCCTTAGATACGACTTCAGGGTGTTGCACCAGGAGCAGGTAGGTGTGGAATATACGGTGACCCTCTTTTGCGTTTTTCCACCTGCAGCGACTGCCTTTCGATATACAGCATCCTCAAGCAATGCCTTGAAATATGCTGATTCATGGCAGCCTTTTATACTATTGCCAGGTTTGGATCTTTCAAATTCAACCAGTGTGGGCGCAGAAGATACATGATAGTGTTCATGTATGTCTTTTACAAGGGAAACATCTGCTGCAAGTAGTTGGATGTCGTTAATCCCTTGTGATGCATTGAAGAATTGTTCGAAGGCACAATCGCTCTGTTCGGACCCCTTTTTGTAAAGCAATAAATAGCTTCGCTCTTGATTTTCAATAAGTTTCTGAAGTTCGTCAAATGAATTTACATGGGTGATCATGGGCGTTTATTCTTTAAATAGTTTTATCTAAATATTTATATTATTAGATGTATTATCAGAAAATATGCCAGCGACAAATATACAAAATATGGCAGTCTTCAATAGAAAAAATGTCATGTCACAGGATGGAAAGCTGACAGCCTGGTGTCAGCTTTGATAGATATGACGGCTTTTCTATCGATAAAATTATTTTATCTTTGTATTACAACCAACTTAATCAATATTCCATGAATAAATTTTTTTTAATTCCCGCCCTTCTCTGGCTTGTTTCCGTCATTTCGGCAAACGGCCAGCAGAGCAATGAAATAAGGCTGATCGTGAGGGGAGATGATATCGGATCCTTTCATGCAGCCAACCTGGGATGTATCAAGTCGTACACCGATGGTGTGGAACGGACGGTTGAAGTGATGGTGCCATGCCCGTGGTTCCCTGAGGCTGTCGAGATGCTGAATGCCAATCCCGGGCTTGATGTCGGGGTTCATCTGCTTGTCAACAGTGAATGGACGGAAATGAAATGGAGACCGATCACCGGTGAATCAAGCATTACAGATAAAAATGGATATTTTTATCCCATGGTATGGCCGGGAAAAGACTTCCCTCCTGACATGACCTTCCGTGAATCAGGTTACCGGATCGAGGATGTAGAAAGGGAACTCAGGGCCCAGATCGAGCTGGCAATGAAAAACATTAATAATGTGACACATGTCAGTACACATATGGGTTTTACGAGTGCTGACCCGGTGATTGATGACCTCGTCAAACGCCTGGCGAAGGAATATCATGTCGACATTAGCCCGGAAGACTATGGCGTAAAGCAAATGCCGATGGTAAAGCCTAAATCTGACAGTTATGAAGACCGGGCAACGGCATTTGCCGAAAGCATTATGAAGCTTACCCCCGGAACCTACCTTACCGTTGAACATCCGGCTTTGGATAATGCAGAGATGGAAACCATCGGTCACAAAGGCAATAACAATGTCGGGAAGCAGCGGCAGGGTGTCACCTATGTTTTTACCAGTGAAGTGGTAAAGGAAGCGATCAGAAATAAAGGTGTGAAGCTGATAAGCTATGGCGATCTGGTTAAGACCCCCTAGAACTGCAGAGTTGTAAATATACAGGACCCGGGATACTCAAATGCAGTTCTGCCACAGAGTACCCGGGTTTTGATTTTCAGAACGGTAGATTTGTAAGGTCGACATTCCCGCCGGAAAGGATGATGCCGGTTCTTTTACCGCGAAATGCATCTTTATTGCGAAGAATAGCAGCCAGCGCCACAGCACTCGACGGTTCTGCGAGGATCTTCATTCTCTCCCATATTAGCCTCATTGCATTTACAATCTCCTCTTCTTCGACCCTGATGATCTCCTTTACAAGTTTTTGAATGATGGGAAAGTTCTGATCTCCCAAAGAAGTTTTAAGTCCGTCGGCTATAGTGACCGGTGTATCTGAAGGCTGAATTACGCCTGTCTGCAGGGACCGGTATGCATCATCAGCCCCATAGGGTTCTCCGGCGTATACTTCGCAACCTGGCATAAAATAGTGTGCGGCCAGCGCAGATCCGGCAAGAAGTCCTCCACCGCCGACAGGAGTGATCAGCGCATCGAGCGGGCCGGTCTCACGGATTAATTCAAGAGTTGCAGAACTGTTCCCGGTGATAACATGGATATCGTTCGATGAATGGACAAACTTCGCACCTGTTTCCTTCACAACTTGCCTGAGGACTTCTTCCCTTGCTTTGTTTGTCGGTTCGCATTCCACAATTTTAGCCCCGTATCCCTTAACTGCTTCTTTCTTAACCATAGGTGCAGTGGAAGGCATAACAATCCATGCTTTGATGCCAACATTTTTTGCAGACAGTGACAGCGCCTGTGCAAAATTACCGGACGAATGCGTGGCAACGCCCCTGTACATTTCTTCTTCCGGGATATGCATCACTGCGTTCATCGCTCCACGCATTTTGAATGCTCCCATTTTCTGAAAATTTTCACACTTAAAGAAGAGTTCAGCACCGGTAAGCCGGTTCATTGTCTGAGAAGTAAAAACAGGAGTATTGTGGATAAAAGGCATGATGATTCGGTGACATCTTTCAAGTTCTTCAACGCCCGGGAATGCCATGATATTCTATTTTAAGATTGAGGCTTTGTGTAATTTATTCGCTGTTATTCACGGGGATTGGGCTGGTCAGAACATAAACCTGAAGGAAAGGGCCAGCTCATCGCCCCAGAAACCGGTATACCCTATCAGGTTAAAGCCGGGCTTCCAGTCAACACTAATATTAAACGGGATTTGGTTAAAAACATATTCGAGACCAAGAATGCCGTCGATCCCAATAACAGTATGACCTGACCTGTCATCAAACCACGGATTGATCTTGCCGTTCCACACCCCAAGGTGAGCTCCGGCTCCATAGTAGAAATACAAACGTTCGACATCAAAAGCGCCCATTTGCCGTTCATACAGTCCTGTAATACTAAATCCTGCCCATCTTGCTGTCAATAGGCCTTCAACTGCGTCCGTCCTTGAGACAAAATGTTTTAAGGTAATACCCTGAGATAGACCAAGACGGGCGCCCACTGAATTGAGATAATCCTGTGATTTAGCCTGGAGACTTAAACTTGCTGCAATTAGAACCAGGACCAGTATCTTTCCTTTCATATGGTGAATTATTTATTTTCAGACATCATAAATAGCATGGCTTATAGGAAAACAGCTATCCAGGGAAATTATTTTGTTTATCAGACAGCTTTTTCTTTCTGGAAGATTTCAGCCCAGCGCCGCGCCGGCCTTTCTCTTTGCCAGGTCTTCTGGTGATAGGCAAAGCTCATAATAAGAGGAAGTACCGTAGTAGCCTCAGCGTACACCATTTGTTCATAAACCGTTGAGACCTTGCCCCAGGACGAAGCTTCTTTCAGTGTTGAGCTTGAGCAAGCACCGTCGCGTACATCAGCTACTGTGATCTGAACGGCATATTTGTGCATCGGCGCTGGTACACCGAGAATTTCTGAGCACACCACGGTATCCTGTGCGAAATTTTTAGGTACACCGCCGCCAATCATAAATAATCCTGTAGTTTGAGCTTTCATTTTAATCATAGTAAGTTCAAGAAAGTCCTTAACAGAATCGATCGATACATGTCGTTCCGGGTTTTCCCATTGATGCTTCACGAGTCCGAATCCTGCACTGCTGTCGCTGAACGCCGGACAGAATACAGGTACGCCGTGCTCGTAGGCAAGCTGGACAAGTGATTCTTTTTTCCGGGCATTTTTTACAAGATACTTACCCATTTCGGCGATAAACTCCCTGGATGAGTAGGGGCGGGGATCGAGACCGTCGGCAATTTCCTTGACGGCACTGTCGCATGACTGAAGCTCTTCCTCGTCGATAAAGGTATCGTAGATCCTGTCTACATAGTTATCTCTTAGGACGGAATCATCGACATAAGGTGTACCACGGTAATGGTTAAATCCGAGAGCCTCAAAAAAGTCCATATCCACCACGGATGCGCCTGTGGCCACGATGGCATCCACCATATGGTTTCTGATCATCTCGGCATACACCTGCATACACCCTGCTGCGCTTGTGCTTCCGGCAAGGGTGAGAATAATAGAACAATCTTTGTCGTTTAACATGCGCAGATATATATCGGCCGCCTGGGCAGTATCTCTGGAAGAGAATGACATGCCTCTCATGGCATCAATGATGGCGGTAGAGTCAAATGACTTTATATCAATATGCTGAATGGTTTCTTTTAAGAAATCTTTTTTTTCCATGACTTTATTTATTTTCTGAATATTTATAACTCAACAGCTGGTAAATGAGTTTTGTTGCCAGGAAATCCGAAGCCCTCATCCCTTCAACCGGGCATAATTCCACAACATCGAAACCGATTATATTGTATCGCTCATTTACTTTTTTCAAAAAAGCAAGAACAGTGTAATAATCCAGTCCGCCGGGTTCAGGAGTGCCTGTTGCCGGAACGTATGCAGGATCAAACGCATCAAGGTCGATGGTGATATAGACATTTTGTGTCAGCAGTTCAAGGGCTTTTTCCTGCCAATCACTGCTGCCATACATTTTGTGGGCAAAGAAAGCACGGGAATAATCCATATTCTCTTTTTCCTCCACACTCATACTACGGATGCCTACCTGTACGATCGGGGCCAGTTCACGTGCCCTTGCCATAATACAGGCATGGTTGAACGTGGTTCCATCGTATGACTCTCTGAGATCCGCATGTGCATCGATCTGAAGGATAGTGAGATTGTCGAAGGATCCGGCTGCGGCCTGAAAAGCGCCAATGCTAACCGAATGTTCTCCGCCGATGATAACAGGTAATTTGTGATCGGCAAAAACGGAGCCTACCTTTTCCTTTACCATGGGGGCTAGCATTTCCGGACTACCAGGCGTGGTGATGCCTGGGGTTGTATGAATGCCTTTCAGGTATACTTCAGAATCCGTTTCTATGTCGTAAAGTTCCATATTTGCCGAAGCTTCCAGAATGGCCTCGGGTCCTCTGTCAGCACCTTTGCCCCAGGTACTCGTACCATCATAGGGTACAGGAATAATGATGATGTCTGAAGAATGATACAGCGTATATTCTTCAGACAGTCCTCCGTAATTCTGCATATAATTAATCAATTAGACGGAAAATCCAGAATAGGATATACGTAGCTCGTGAAACAGAGGGCTACTAATGCAGTCCCGAAATTTTTTTCAGGCTGACACGACTTTGAGATCAGATGGATATCGCTCAGCGTAAACTGTTCTTCGAATCCGTTGATATAAAGTTCATTGAGACTCTCCCTCAGTTTAAACCTGATCTCTTCATCTGTGTAATTTCCATTGTGTTCGCAAACCAATCCGCCAAACTTCTCGTTCGTATATCGGTTGTGTAACCATCCGTAAATAATTCCGGCGTTGAGAAGTTCACCCTTTGTACCATTTGATACAGCCATGATAGACTCCACAACAGCGCCATGTGTAGTATGAGCCGGCTTGGGTATTTCGTTTGCTATTCCTGGGAGAATTGAAGAGTAGGTCATTATATTAGCCATTTCGATTCCTGCAGATTTGAGAGCTAAATGGTAAGATCCGGCATGAACCGTGATATCACTTTCTCCGGAACCTGTGGTGACAAAGTAATCTCTGGGAATCCTGTTGCCAACAACGAGGTTTTTTTGAAAGCCGCCGGCCTGGGCTAATTCAGGCCTTAGCAATGTGTTTAATTGCTTGTTTTTCATTTACTTAATTAAGTGAAGACGTTAACCATAAAGTTTTATTTTTATAATGGCGGTCAAAAATACGCTTTTTTCCAGTTATACAATATACCTGTAAGTTTTTTTTGCAGAAAAAACGAAGATTTAGGTAAAACCCCCGATTTTAGTTGAACGTACTATGTCTTACTTTGTTCATTGGGGTCCATGCTGTATACGGGAATGAGAAGGATGAAGGTTGATCCTTTGCCTGGCTCAGACTCGACTGACATTTGGCCATCGAGCATGGTGGTGAATTTTCTGCAGATAGTAAGTCCCAATCCGGTGCCCTCAAACTTTCGGGTAAAACCTTCGCTGGCCTGTCTGAATTCTTCAAAGATATGGGCTTGTTCAGATGCAGGAATTCCAATACCGGTATCGATAACTCTGATCTCCAGCATTCTTTTTCCTTTCTTCCCCTTATGATTTACCCGCAGGACTACTGAACCGGAATTGGTGAATTTAATGGCATTAGACAGGAGCTGGTCAATGATCTTTTCAAGGATATTTTTAACAATAAATCCTTGGAGTGCGGAACGTGGAGGATCGTACTTCAGGGATATACCTTTTTTAGATGCTTCGTCCATAAATTTACCGACGATACCTTTCAGCAATATGATAATGTTTTCCTGTGAGTATTTAAGGGTGACATTTTTTGACTCAATGGTTGAAAAGTCGAGGATGGTGTTCAGCGTATCAAGCAGCCTGATCCCGCTTCGGTTTATTACTGAGGCCATTTCCCGGAATCTCGGATTTTCGACGTGATCTGTCAGAAGCTCTGAGAAGCCCAGGATACCATTCAGTGGTGTACGGAGTTCATGACTCATATTGGCGAGGAAAACGGATTTAAGGTGGTTCATTTCTTCCGCTGACTCCTTTGCCGTGCGCAATTCCTCCTCAAGCTTCATTCGCTCTATTCCAAAAGAAGCCTGAATGATTAGTGTATCGATCAAATCTATGTCGATATCCGGCTGTCCAGTGAAAGTCACAATTGTTAAATTTCCCAGAAGGTTACCCTTGTGTGATATACCGCGCGAATAGAATTTATTTAATTTTAATACTTTCTCAGTCCTAACACATAATTTTTTTGGAAGAGTACCGTAGAATAAATCGTACAAGCCCCCTTTTATTTCTCTAAATTCTCCGGCCAGGAGTTCATTCTGGATCTCTTCAGGAACACTAACGCTCATGCCCCGGAGTTTAAACGAGGTGAGCCGGAAGAAGGTATCAATGAAATTCTGTCCTGCATGAATATATTCGGTCTTCAGTTGATTTTTCCTGGTAACATAAGAGGTTAAGGTGAAGGCACAATCAGGATTGATCTTTTTCAGCTGATCCCCAATGATACTAAAGATATCACCATTAGATGGGAGCGCCAGAATTTTTATTGCGGTTTCATTGAGAATGACAAGGTTTCTCCTGATTTTCTTCTCCTTTTCCTCTGATTTCTTTCCTGTGGTGACATCTTCCATTACAGATAGCATGCTGACAATTCTTCCATCACTGTTGGAAATCGGTGAGGTGATTACCTTCAGCCACCTTTTTTCACCATCCTTCGTGGAATCCTGGATCTCACCTTCCCATGTCTTGCCGGACCTGACCACGTTCCACGCACTGAGGTATTCATCCGATCGTTTTTTTCCGGCAGAGTAGCGGAATGCATATTTGCCAGCTACTTCCCGGAAAGAATAACCGGTGACCTCCGAATAGCGGGGATTGACGTATTCTATGATACCGTCGATACCCGTGATCATGATGAGAGCCGTGCTCTGTTCTATAGCCTGGGAAAGTTTGTGCATTTCGAGCTCTGAGACCTTTTTGTCGGTAATGTCACTCGAAATCACTACGATGCCTGTCACCTGGCCAGAATGATCGATAACAGGCTGAAAGTTGATCAGGAACCAGAATGATTGATTGTTTTCAGTAATTTGTGTTTCAGTAAGCGTTCCTTTTTTGGAAAGGAGTACCTGGTTGATTTTCTCAAGCAGAATGTCGGCATGATGATGTTTATATATGTCGCCGACATTTTTCCCTATGAGATTTTCGGGGGCGAATCCGATAAATTCCGTTGCTGTACGATTAATGAGTATAATATTTCCCTCATTGTTTGTATAAACGATCTGTGCCCCCGCATTCTCAAGAAGGACCCGGTGTTTAAGTTCACTTTCTGTAAGAGCCTCCTGGAACCTGTGATTTTCTGTGACATCCCTGAGCGTACCGATGATCTTCAAGGGTTTCTGATCTTTGTTCCTGAGTAGCTTCGAGTTAATCAGGCAGGCATGAACATTGTCTGATTTGTCGAGGAGATACATAAGGTAATCTTTCACATATCCTTTATCGCCTAGTGCCTGCAGGTACCTGGCCCGATCCTCCATATTACGGTAGATCGTAGCGATTGATGACCCTTCAAGCTCCTCTTTCGCGTATCCTGTAATGGATCTCACGGAAGGACTAGTATATAAAACGGTACCGTCAATGGCAGTTTCAAAGTAAATCTCTGTAATATTCTCGAAGATCTCTCGAAGCTTTTCTTCCCCTTCAAGCGCTTTCCTTGTTGCCTGGTGGAGCTCTGTAGTATCGACCATGATTCCGACAAAACCTTGGTTGTCACTACCCGGCAAATTTATAGGTGCCTTGTATATGGTATAATCCTTCTGCTGTTTTTTATTTGATTTAATTGATATATGATAAGACACGGGCTTACCGGATTTCAAATCCTCCATGTCGGAGTTTCGGATCAGATCAGTATGCTCATCCAAACTTGTCGTCCCGAAATCCAGGATCTTATGTCCCCGGATTTCTTGCATTGGTATACCGATGATTTCTTCCGCAAAATATCGATTCCCGCCAAGATAGTTCCCCTTCGAATCTTGATAAAAAATAGGATGTGGTATAGTTTCGAGCAGGCTTTCGAGCAGATTTAACCGTTCCTGGTTATTTTCTTCTTCGTTGGGTTTATTGGCTGAATCATTTACAATAGCTATGATAAAGTTACCTGCTGAAACAGGAGGGGCCAGGAATGCCCAGTATAAAACGGGCAGGTCGTGGTGCATTCCGCGAATTCTTAATTCAGCGAAATCAGAAAACCAGTCATCCGTACTGTTGAGTATCTCCGGGAGTTTGGTTTTGCCGGGGTTTTCAATAAGTTCTGTAATGGCAGGTAAGGGATCCCGATTATGCAGGTTAAGCAGGTCCTCAGCGGCAACATTAAGAGCAATGATCCGACCTGTTTTCCTTTCAAGGATAAGTTTGGGTTCGCCGGGGGATTGAAGTAGTAATTTATAGGTAACAGCCCCGATATCTTCCGATTTCATTTTCTTCTCTTTTTGTGATACGTCTCCCGAATACATGAACTTCTCAAACATCGACTTGCTGTTCCAAACTAAAAATTAGGTAGTTCTTCGAAAATGCACCCAGGATTTCTTTTACTTTTATTTAACAGATTTGGTTTCAGCAATAAGATGGTTTCTTCGAAAAGGGATGGAGCGGGATTTTGGAATATAATCTGGGTATCAGACCAGCAGTGATCCACCTGCTTCAGTGTTACAGGTGCGTGAGTGTGACGTTGATCTTAGTAGTCATTGTCATTGGAATATCCATAGATTCCTCGGAGAAAGTGGAATCTTTAAAGAGTAAGCGTCCTTTAATATCTTGTGAGACATTGCTTTCAATGATGAGTCCTGTAGAAGGTTCTATCTGAACCTCTGAGAGCTGCTGGCCCGACATCCTGATATTGCCATTATTGCCATTCATGTTTATGGTGTCATTTTCAGGAGTTTTCATGGTGCTATTAATCCTCACAAGAGCGGAATTGCGGTTTACTTCTTTCAGAACAGCCATATTTTGAAGTTCCAAAACGATATTGGATGAGGTGGTGGAATAATCGAAAGTCCATGATTCACCAAGTTTTACCGGTTTGTCAGGAAATGGGAGTGAAACCTGTTTCATGTTGTTCATAAACGTTTCTCTGCCAAATGATTCGGTCATCGATATCTTGTACTGTTCCCTTGTGGCAGAATCCAAATCAGCCAGGGTATTCACTCCATCAATAATGGATTCCAGCCCCTCGACATCGGTAATGGTACCAAGCTCATTGACAAATACAAAAAATGGCTTATCGATAAGGATACTCATCATGTTATTCTGCTCATTGTCTTCACCGTCGGTGTCTATTTCCACAGCAAACATAGCGGAAGTTGTGGAGATTTTCAGTTTTTTATACCTGTACAGGATACGGTAAATTCCGTTACTGACACCTTCGATTTCACCATCGAGAACCATCAGCATGTCCATAAATATTTCCTGGTCGATGCCCATTATTTTCTGGACCATCACCGTATGCATATTGGATTCGAGTCGGTATGCCGTTCCCGGTACCGGATGATATTTCAGATCTACAGATTGTGACCGGCCGGGTACAGAGAATATCAAAATGCAGGCCAGAAACAATAATGCCTTTTTCATCCTCTTAGTTCTGTTACTATTATTTAGTGACCTTCCTACGCGGTTAGCGGTGGGCGCAAGCTTCGTCAGAGGCGGTTTGGTGATCCACCTTCGCAAAAGCTACGGCGGACGCGGTTTAGTGAATTGAAGAGTGATTTAAAGGACATCCCTAACTTCCTAACTCTCTAACTCTCTAACTCCTTCCCTCACCTCATCCTAATAATCTGCTCCCTGTCAGGTCCCACCGACACAAACGTCACCGGCACCCCCAACTCTTTCTCCAGAAAAGAGATGTAATCGTTCAGTTCCTCAGGGAAGTCTTCTTTGGACCGTAGAGCAGTCAGGCTTGTATTCCAGCCTTTGAGTGTTTTATACACGGGCTCGGTGTCGTCGGTAAGCAGGTAAGGGAATTCATTGATGATCTTACCGTCTTTTTTATAGGCAGTGGCGACATTAATGGTTTCGAATGAATCGAGCACATCGGCTTTTGTCATAACCAGCTGCGTGACGCCATTGAGCATGATACTGTAGCGAAGTGCAACAAGGTCGACCCAGCCGCAGCGCCTCGGCCGGCCGGTTGTAGATCCGAATTCGTGACCTTCAGTCCTGAGTTTCTCTCCGATGCCTTCTAATAATTCGGTAGGGAAGGGACCGCTACCGACGCGGGTGCAGTATGCTTTAAAAATACCCAGGACTTCGCCGATCTTTGATGGTGCAACACCGAGACCGGTGCATGCACCGGCACAGATCGTGTTTGATGAGGTTACGAAGGGATAAGACCCAAAATCGATATCGAGGAGTGTGCCCTGTGCCCCTTCGGCAAGGAGGCGTTTTCCGTCGTGAAGGTATTGATTCACCAAATGCTCGCTGTCTACAAACTTAAATCTTTTAAGCGTCTCAATGCATTCGAACCATTCTTTTTCATCGGCTGTCGCATCATATTCGTAGTCGTACATCGAGAGAAGACTTCTGTGTTTTTCAAGAAGTGCATTGTACCTGGCCCTAAGGTCAAGTTCAATGTCACCGACCCGAAGACCGTTGCGCCCGGTTTTGTCCATATATGTGGGTCCGATGCCTTTTAAGGTAGACCCGATTTTTGTCTTTCCTTTAGCCTTTTCGGATGCTGCATCGAGTGCGCGGTGTGATGGAAGAATCAAATGTGCCTTCCGTGAAATTAGCAGGTTGCGGGTAGGATCTACACCCAGCTTCTCCAGTGCTTCGATTTCTCTTCTGAAGATGACCGGATCCAGCACAACACCATTCCCGATCAGATTGATGGTATTTTCCCTGAATATTCCCGACGGAATGTTGTGAAGCACGTGCTTGATATTGTTGAATTCGAGGGTATGACCGGCATTGGGACCACCCTGAAACCTGGTGATCACATCATATACCGGTGAAAGAACGTCAACGATCTTACCTTTTCCTTCATCGCCCCATTGTAAACCTAAAATGACATCAATTTTCATTTCTTTCATTGTTATAGTGCCCGCTGTGAATATCGTCCGGTTCTCAACCGTCGGAAATGACCACAAAACGGCCGGTTAATTTAAACACACAAAAACGCAAGGACAGGATAAAAGAATTTTTAACGAGTTGTGTCCCTGCGTATTTACAAATCTATACGAGTAATCCGTAGTTTGGATAAAGATAAAAAAAATCCCTCAGCATGAGGGATTTTTCAGGAACAAAGATGTAAAAAAAGTTTTTTCATCAGGCTTCTTTATGTTCTTTACTTCTGCCGTAAATATAAAGTGAATGATGGGAAGGATCGAAATTATTCAGTTCACAGGCGGTCCGGATGATCTCATCAATACGGGGGTCACAAAATTCGATGACCTTACCTGTATTCAAATCGATAAGATGGTCATGCTGCATGCAGCGGTAGGCTTTTTCAAACTGGGCAATATTTTTTCCGAATTGATGTTTGACAACCAGGTTGCAGTCCAGCAGCAACTCAATGGTATTATAAAGTGTCGCCCTGCTCACCCTGTAATTTTTATTCTTCATGAAAATATATAGCGACTCAATATCGAAATGCCCGTCACGCGAATATATCTCATCCAGGATCGCATAGCGTTCCGGCGTTTTCCTGTGACCTTTCTTTTCAAGATACTCGGTAAATATCTTTTTTACGGTTTCTTTGGTTTCTTCACTGACCATAACTTAGTCTAATTAAAAATAGCTTGTCAAAATAACTAAAAATTTATGAGATAGAAATATTGTTTAAAAGAAATTTAAATAAGAAAACTGAAAAATCAAGAAAATAGTATCCGTAAAAGCATACAAAAAGATCCTGTGTGGGCCGGTGTGTAACCTTGGCGGTAACAATTTCACATCCCCAGCACCTAATTATTTAGTGATTTGGTGATTTGGTGATTTGGTGAATTGAAGAGTGATTTAAAGGACATCTCTCACTCCAGCACTTCTTATTTAGTGATTTGGTGATTTGGTGAATTGGTGAATTGAAGAGTGATTTAAAGGACATTTCTCACTCCAGCACTTCTTATTTAGTGAATTGGTGATTTGGTGATTTGGTGAATTGAAGAGTGATTTAAAGGACATCTCTCACTTTAGCACTTCTTATTTAGTGATTTGGTGATTTGGTGATTTGGTGAATTGAAGAGTGATTTAAAGAACACTTCGTCATACCTGTCTCCTGATCACATCATAACTCCATAACTCTATCACTTCTTATTTGGTGACCCACCTTCGCTGAAGCTACGGCGGACGCGGTTTGGTGAATTGAAGAGTGATTTAAAGGACATCTCTCACTCCAGCACTTCTTATTTAGTGAATTGGTGATTTGGTGATTTGGTGAATTGAAGAGTGATTTAAAGAACACTTCGTCATACCTGTCTCCTGATCACATCATAACTCCATAACTCTATCACTTCTTATTTGGTGACCCACCTTCGCTGAAGCTACGGCGGACGCGGTTTGGTGAATTGAAGAGTGATTTAAAGAACACTTCGTCATACCTGTCTCCTGATCACATCATAACTCCATAACTCTATCACTTCTTATTTGGTGACCCACCTTCGCTGAAGCTACGGCGGACGCGGTTTGGTGAATTGAAGAGTGATTTAAAGGACATCTTTCACTCCAGCACTTCTTATTTAGTGATTTGGTGATTTGGTGAATTGGTGAATTGAAGAGTGACCTATAGAACTTCGCTAACTTCCTAACTTCCTAACTTCATCACCCCATCACCCCATCACTTCAATTTAGTGAGTTACTGAATCTGGGATGTTCTAAAAAAACGCTTTTGTCCTGGCTGATATTCAGTCGTATTTCACATTAAGGTTTAATCGGGGGGCACGGGGGAACCTGGTTAGACTTGAACATTTATTTTTGCGCTCTGCTTAATAACATCGTGGAGTGTAGCTGAGATTTGTTCTTTCGGAGCATTAAGGGTGGCGGGCGGGGGGTGGGATCCCCTGAATATAGTATATAAGAACAATATTGTAAGGGCACAATCTAAAACAAGTGTCGAAATAATCCTGCGATAAAAAAAAATACCTCCGGTCCCTGAGCTTGCCGAAGGTTGTCCCTGAACTTGTCCAATGCGGTACCTGAGCTTGTCGAAGGTGGTTTGGTGATCCGCCTACGCTGATCGCGTGTCACCTTAGCGGTGGCGCAAGCTACGGCGGACGCGGTTTGGTGAATTGAAGACCTAAAGAACTCAATCTCTCAATCCCTGACTCCCTAACTCCCTAACTCCCTAACTCCCTAACTCCACTCCCTACCCGCCATCAGGTCTCCCTGATCTCACTGGCGTCCACACGGTGCACACTTTCGACTCCTTTGATTTTTATGAGATTCATGATTAGGTTGTTAAGATCACTGGTATTGTGAACGTAAAGATCGATGGTGCCTTCAAACACACCATCGTGACCATGCAGATTGATGGTCCTGATATTTACGCTGAGTTCCTTTGAAATGACAGTCGTGATGTTGTTATACACGCCAAACTTGTCGTATCCGTTGAGGTGTATTCTTGCGAGGTAAGAAAGAATCTTATGGGTGGTCCATTTTACCGGTATCACCCTGTTTCCGGCGCTGGACATGAGCCGGATGGCATTGGGACAGCGCGACTGATGGATGATGACGTTGTCTTCTTCATCCCGGTAACCGATCACCTCATCGCCGGGGATCGGGTTACAGCATTTGGCAAGTGTGTAGTTTCGTTCTTCCTCATTGATCTGTTCCCTGGCAACAAAAGTTTTTTTATCACCGGTGGTTTCCTCTTCCTCCTCCTTTGGTTTGGTTGATTTTCCAACGGATACCTCCCAGTACCGCACCCATTTGCTTTTCGTATTTTTTCGAAGGATTTTTTTCAGATCTTCCAGCAGGACTAATCCGGTGCCAATTTTACTGTACAATTCATCTTTTGAATTAGATTCATAGGCTGGGAGCAATTTCTTAAAAACCCTTGAACTAGGCTGGAGTTTTAATTCCAGCAGCTTTTCCTCGAGAATTTTTTTTCCTTTTTCGATCCGGTTCTTGGTTTCTGCCTTAAGAGCAGTTTTTATTGCAGTTTTGGCTTTAGCCGTGATGGCGTAATCGAGTCGTTCACGCTTTACTTTCTGGTTCTCAGAGGTTATGATCTCTACCTGGTCGCCGCTGTGGAGGTTATAATTCAGGGGTACAAGGTGGTGATTGAGTTTGGCGCCGATGGCTTTGTTGCCGATCTCAGTATGAATCTCGTAAGCGAAATCGAGAGCTGTAGAGCCCAGTGGTAAGGTCTTGATATGACCGCGAGGTGTAAACACAAAGATCTCAGAGGCAAAAAGATTGAGCTTGAAATCGTCCATAAATTCGAGTGCATCAGAATCCGGGCTTTCCAGAAGCTCTCTGATCCGTTTGATCCATTTGTCGAGTTCGTTGTCGGTAGCACCATGTTCCTTATATTTCCAGTGTGCTGCGAATCCCCGTTCTGCAATCTCGTCCATCCTCCTGGATCTGATCTGTACTTCGATCCACTTCCCGTAAGGGCCCATTACTGTTGCATGAAGGGCTTCATAGCCATTCGCCTTGGGCGTTGATACCCAGTCGCGCAGGCGATCCGGGCGTGGGGGGTAAATGTCGGTGATCAGTGAGTAGATGTTCCAGCATTGTGTTTTTTCAGGGATGTCAGTCATCGGATCAAATACGATACGAATGGCAAGCAGGTCGAAGATTTCTTCGAAGGTTACATTTTTCTGCTGCATCTTATTCCAGATGGAATAGATGGATTTTGGCCTGCCACTGATGTCGAAGGTGATATGATTAGTCTCGAGCTTGTCGATGATGGGAAGTGAGAACTTATTGATTAGATGAACCCGCCGTTCTTCATCGTCCCGGAGTTTTCCGCTGATCTCGTTATAGATCTTCGGGTATCTGTACTTCAGACTCAGGTCTTCCAGTTCCGTCTTGATCGCATACAAACCCAGCCTGTGAGCCAGAGGAGCGAATAGATAGATGGTCTCCCCTGAAATCTTGATCTGCTTATGTCTGGGCAGCGAATCGAGGGTTCGCATATTATGAAGCCGGTCTGCAAGCTTGATCAGGATAACCCTGACATCTTCGGAAAGTGTGAGCAGCATCTTCCTGAAATTCTCCGCCTGCAGGGAGGAGTTGTTGTCGAAGACGCCTGAGATCTTTGTAAGCCCGTCGATGATTGTGGTGATTTTTTTACCAAACTGAGCTTCAATGTCTTCGAGAGTGTAATCGGTATCTTCGACCACATCATGCAGTAGTGCAGCCACAACAGATTTTACGCCCAGCCCGATCTCATGGTTCACGATTTTCGCCACCGAGATGGGATGAACGATATAGGGCTCGCCGGACTTTCTGCGCATACTCCGGTGAGCATCAGAGGCAAAGTTAAATGCCTTGATGATCAGCTTTCTGTCCTCCTCTGTATTGCAATGGATGCAATTATTCAGGAGATCGTCGAACTGCCTCTGAATATCCGTCTGTTCTTTCTTCTCAATTACCGTCATCCTTCAGAGTTATGGGTGAAGTTCCGATTCAAATGCAAAGTTAGCGAATTTCTCCGATAATAGATTTGTATCTCTCAGGGATAAAATACCGTGACGTGACCGGTTTTTTCCGCTCTTGTTCCATTGAAAGATTTATACTGAATGTGGTAGACATACACGCCTTCCTGGGCCATGTTATTTCCGTTTACACTGCCGTCCCATCCCGTTTCGGGATCTTCGGTGGTGAATACGGGTACACCGATACGGTTATAGATGATCAAAAGAAATTCAGACGGACGGAAATCAAATACCGGTGTAAAATTGTCATTCCTGCCGTCGGAGTTTGGTGTAAAGGCGTTAGGGATTTGTACAATTGTGGTACTGACTCTGATTATAAACTCGTTCGACCGGGATAGGTCTGCCCCTGAATTCCTTACGGCTTCAATGTAATAGGTAAGCTGCCCCGAAAGGTGGTGACCGGCCACACCGATCATCTGATCGGTAAAGTTGGTCGTCGAAGGACTGGTTGTGCCCAGAAGTATGTAGCTGCCGTCCGATTCTTTCCGGTAAACATTGTACTCCATCACGCCATCGTCCCAATCTTCGTACTTGTTCCAGAACAGTCTGACCGTTCTGCCCAGTGTGTCTCCCGACAGGAGGATATTGACGGCAATGTTCGATGTGCCGATAATGGCTCCACATCCGTTGAGAGAACCGATTTTGTAATAAAAGTGATCTGATGTGGTGATGACGTTATCATCACTAAAAATATAACCAGCCGATGTTACGTCGTATACGCTTTGTATTTTCTGGAAGTCAGACACCGGATTGCTGGATCGCAGAAGAGTAAAATCATCAACCTCACCATTTGGAGTGAATGATAAAGCGATATCAACGGTATTCTCAAAAGGTACCGTGGCATAATCAATCGAAAGGTCGAGCGGTGATGGCGGCATATACGTGTATTTGACAGCAATATTCGACATGGATTCGAGACCGTCGTTTTTAACTGCCTGGATAAGGTAGCGGTACAGAGTATTCTCGGTGATACCGTTATCAAAATAAAAGCTGTCGGTTGGATTGACGCCGGTTACGATACTAAAGGGTGCGTTGTTAATACTTCTAAGGATACGGTATCCCGACACATTATTTCCCCAGCCCTGGTAACGGTTCCACGTCACCTTCATCCTCGACTGGCAGGAATCATACTCAAGTGTTGTGTATACAGTACTGTGGAGACCAGGCTTGCGAATACTTTCATTTCCCGAGCTGTCAACAGCTGTCACACTATAGAGAATACTTCCTGCACCTGCTCCGCTATTGACATGTGTAAACTGTGCGATGCCTGACTGTACTGAATCAAATTTCACCCCTTCATACCCGTTTATGGTTCTAATTTCATAGTACAGGTAATACTTTTCCACATCCGATGACGGACTTTCGGTCCAGTAAATATGAGTATCATTGTTGGCCGTATCGACCGTAACATAGATAATATAAGGCCTGCCAGGAGGTGTAATATCCTGGGCCTGGGTTCTGCTGAATAAAGCAGGCAAAAGAAATATCAACAGATATGCTGTAATGGCCTTTTTCATTGATGCGGATTTCACAAAGTATAACGTACGCAGAAGTGCATCCTATTGTTCAAACAAATATTAAATGTAACGTGATTCATCCTGATTTGCAAAAAGTTTCATATATCAGGTCTTTGTGAGTCATTGACTTTTAGTGCCAGTCGTCTGGCTGTGTAGGTACTCCGATGTATGAGCAATCATAGCATTTCTGAATATTCACAAGTACAATATAGCCGCCTACCTCACCACCATAGTAATAGTTTCCGACCCTGTCACCCACAGATGCAAAAAAATTTGCAGGTTTTGGCACAACCTGGACATCGCAGTCCGTGAATCCTGTCTCAAAATATCTGATCTTCAGTTGCTTTTTAGTGATTACTTTTACGACGGAATGGAAGGCGGAAGCACAAAAGAGACCAATGACAGGCAGATTTTCATCCCTTATATTATGGATATTCCCGTTCACTGCACCCGGAATGGGATCGAAAAATCCTCCCGAACCGGAATTTACTTTCAGGGTTTTTTGCAAATATTGGTAACTATCTCTATCCAGAGAATAAACATTCAATCTTGTGTTATATCGCACCGACAATTTACTAGTAAGGGCGGAGGGAATGAAATACAGGTTAACATCAGGTAACTTGTTTTCCGACAGATTCTCGGTGGTCGAAATAGAGATTAATGGAGAAGTTTGTTGTTGCCAGCATGGTCTGACTCCGTTTAGATTCACCGGTGCTATCAATTCCCAGGTATCTTTCCATCTCCACTCGTAATACCGTGAATCCTCAGGTCCGGCATGTGCAGCAGCATGAATTTCAATGCCTTCCTCGCCGTCAAATGGATGGTCGACAGAGTTGTAGAACTGCCGGAAGAAAACGGAGTCGATCACCGGAGCTTCGAGAAATTCTTCATAATCTGATTCATAGATCTCGCCATTGCTGTCAACGATCCTCAATTTATATCTGGCGCCGGATTCAGGGATTTGACCCGGGGCGGACTGATAGATGCCGTCATCGGTTTCGGTAAGCGTCCATGGATCAGAAGCTGCGTCCAGGATCTGGACAAGCATACCATGTGCGGGTTTTGTGACACTTTCTTGGTAAGGAAAAGAGTATGACAGCCTGACAGTAGCCGCAGGGCTTTCATCGCTAAGCAGCGCATCGACCACGAGAACATTTTCGTAGCCCTCAATGTTTGGGGTGAATCTTTCTACACAGGATGAAGTTAAGAGCAGGATAAAAGAAATAAATAACAGGACCTTGAAGTATTTTAGTCTGGTCATGGAGGATGACATTTTACTGATTTGATTTGGAAGTTCAAATATATTGTAAAAGTTTTCAATCCCAAACCCTTTTGAATCGCGGTTTTTCCCCAAAATCTGCTATTTTTCTGCAGAAAGGATTTGAGGATGAACAATGAATGACGACGTACTGTTATTTTCTGTGTGCTGCCAGACGGGGATTCCCGTTCAATCTGACGGGCTTATGCAACAAAACCCCGAAGCGAATGAAATCGTTCTCACCCATATGGAATCCTGCCTTCAAGATTGTTGAAAGGAAAATACCACGAATATTTTCCTCCTTTATATATTATATTATTTTTGTGACCAAATGAAAATAAACGAGATTCCTGAACGGATCAAACTGTTTCGGTTAAGACATATTTCGAGACGGCAGCTCATTCTTATTCTAAGTGCTCTTATCGGTTTGGCAGCCGGAGCCGGTGCCGTCATAATAAAGAATTTGGTTCACCTTCTGAAAGTACTTCTTACAGAAGGTTTCGCAGCAAATTTTCAGCTTTACCTCTATTTTATATTTCCCATTGTCGGTATACTGTTTGCGATCGTCTTTATAAAATACATCAACCGTAGAGCGGTGCAACATGGCATCCCGGGAGTACTTTATGCTATTTCCCGCAGCAACGGCTTCATACACGCACACAATCTATATTCTTCCATCATTACCAGTGTGCTGACCGTGGGTTTTGGCGGATCTGTCGGACTTGAAGGGCCTACCGTTGCCACTGGCGGTGCGCTTGGCTCCCTGGCAGGCCGGCTGGCAAAGTTGACGTATAAGGAAACGATCCTGCTTATCGGTTGTGCCTCTGCCGGAGCCATGTCTGCCATATTCAAGGCACCCATTGCAGCCATTGTGTTTGCGCTGGAAGTTATCATGCTTGATCTTACTGTTTTCAGTATGATTCCATTGCTCATTGCCTCGGCCACAGCGGCGCTCACTTCGTATTTTTTCCTGGGCCAGAATTTTCTTTATTCCTTCCAGATCAAGGAAGCCTTCCGTCTTGGCGATTTTTACCTGTATATCATCCTGGGCGTGTTTTGCGGTCTGGTTTCGGTATATTTTATTCGTGTTTTTATCGTCATCTCTGATCGTTTTGATAAGATCAAATCCTGGTTGAGAAGGCTGCTCATTGGTGGTGGTATCCTTGGTGCGATCATATTTTTACTCCCTTCACTTTACGGTGAAGGCTATGAAGAAATCAACAGAGCTCTTCACGGGGATTACAGTTACCTGTTTACAGGAACATTCTATGAATCGCTGGGGGGAGATACTATCTTTGTACTGCTTTTTCTTTTTCTTCTGGTCTTTTTCAAAGGTATTGCCACTACGCTTACTTTCGCAGCCGGGGGAGTAGGCGGAGTATTTGCGCCTTCGCTGTTCACCGGAGCCAATGTAGGTCTCTTCCTTGCGGTACTGTTAAATCATATGGGAATACATGTCTCCCTGAGCAATTTCGCCCTCGTAGGAATGGCGGGACTCATATCAGGAGTTATCCATGCCCCACTTACTGCTATTTTCCTGATAACTGAACTCACCGGTGGAAATGAACTCCTGATGCCCCTGATGATTGCATCGACGATCTCATATGCCACAGCCAGGATTTTTGTGAAGAACTCCGTCTATACCGTCCAGCTTGCCCGAAGGGGTGAACTTATGACTCATCACAAAGACAAGAATATTCTTTTAATGATGAAGGTTTCCGATCTCATCGAATCAAATTTTTCAGTTATCCATCCTGAGGATAAGCTGGGCGACCTCGTGAAAACCATCCAGGACAGTCACCGGAATATTTTTCCGGTGGTCGATTCAGAAGGAATGTTCAGGGGCATCGTAAAGATGGACGATATCCGCCATATTATGTTCGATATTTCGATGTATGAAAAGACCCTTGTCAAGGATCTTATGTTCATGCCCCAAAATATAATCCAGCACAATGAACCCATGGAAAGTGTGGCCAAAAAATTCCAGGAAAGTGGCCGTTACAACATTGCCGTCCTGAAAGACGGAATATACCTGGGCTTCGTTTCGAGAGCTAAGGTATTCTCTTCATACCGCGAAATGCTGAAACTTTTTTCTGATGAATAGCAGGAAACCCTACCCGTTGTATGAACGAGTTTTAGATGTGGATTCCATTACTGACCGGTAATCAGCCTGGTTTTCATTCACTTTTTTTGATCATAGCATGCCGGGATTATTCCCAACCATGCGAAACGGAGATTGTGCATGAACCTTGTCCGTTATTTTTTTAACTTGGCTTCTGTTATCTACATTGATTTGTGATTGATTATGGGCACCAAATGAAAAAACACTCTTTCCTGCCTGTCCTTCTTTTTATTTCAATGTTCCTGTTAACAGGAGTGGATTGGAATACGCCTTCCTCTGGCCGTACAATCATACTGACCTTAACCCAGGGTCAGCATGAACTACATTTTAATCCCAAGACAGGATCTTTGGAATATTACGATGGACATGGATATTCGGAGTTCCTCTCCGATTCTGCATTCAGTTTTGCGGGCTATCAGGTAGAGAACAGGTGCGACAGCAGTCTGACCATCCGCTATTCAGAGTTGGGATTAACCTGTCAGGTTACATTCACCAGGGATCTTGTTGCCGGGATAAAATTCAAAAGTACCAGGCCTCAAACACTGTCCTGGCCCAGAGTTTCGATCTCGAAAGCCGGACAGTTTTTAATCTGGCCACAAAATGAAGGATATTACATCCCATTTTGCGATAGTTTGTTCGCACGGAAATTCGATGGGAGGACAGTGAATGCTTCCACCCTGTCCCTTCCTTTCTGGGCTGTCATGAAAGACCCGTTAACGGTGATGTATGAAATGACAAGTCCCTTTCACAATGAGACCCTTTTTGCAGATCGCGGCAACACGATGGATCTTATGTTGCAGCACCGGTATACACCCAATGAGGCACTGGCAGAACCCTATGAGATCAGGATCATACATCTGAGCGATCGTTCCCCAATTGGACCGGCACTCTATTTTCGGTCAGAACTCGAACGAATGGATGACCTGGTAAAACTGACGCAAAAAATGGAATCCGTTCCCCTGATCGGACGGATGATCGGTGCACCACAGGGAAGGTTGATTTCCGGACCGTTTATTTCAAAATATGATGTCGTGAACGGGAATTTCATTGGGCTTGCAAAGGCCATCAGAAACGATATTCAAGATCACAGGGGTTATGTTAACAATAACTGGAGAAAACTGGAACCGGATCAGAAAGATATGATCAATCAGGTAGCTAATTCAGAAAGACTAAATAATTATCAGGAGGTGAGTTTTATCCGTGCCCTGGGAGCATTTCTCAGTGACGAGGGGGTGAATGATGAATTTGCAAAACACCGGAGGGAAAATGCCCGGCAATTTTATGAGGCTTATTCCGAGTACCTGCTTCCGCCGGAAGAATGGGGTACCGGTGTTTCACTCCGGATGATCAATGCCCTGAAAGATGCCGGCATCGACCGGATGATATTGCAGGCAACCGGATACCAGATAACCTATGACCGGAAGGAAGTGGTAAAACATGCCTTTGATCTCGGCTACCTGTTCGGCATCTACGATTCATATCATTCAATCCATGAACCTTCTGCGTTCGGAACCGACGACTCTTGGGAAACGGCACAAATGAAGGGGGTTTCGTATGATTCGGTGAGGATGAGGAGGGAAGACGGCTCAGCATATCCCGGATTCCGATCGACAGGCGGACTTGCCAATCCAAAGGCCGTTCGCAACTTTTTCGAAAAACGGATCAGCGAAAAATTTGAAGAAGTCCCCTTTTCCTACTATTTCATCGATTGTGATTCCTATGGTGAGTATTACGATGATTATGCAGAAAATCATCCGATGACCCAAGAGGAGGACGCATCACAACGGATGGATCGTTTGAAGTGGTTAAGATCCAGCTTCAGAGTACCTGTCGGTTCTGAAAAGGGTACCTGGCTGTTCTCGAATATTCTGGATATCAACGAAGGTGTGACCGTGCCTGTTTTCGGCTTTCGTGATAAGGACATGCACACAAATCAGGATTCACCCTACTTTCTGGGACACTACTGGCCTCCTGAGATGATGGAGATTGCTTTTAAGGAAGTTTCCATAAAAGCAGAATACCAGCACCTTTACTTTGACCCGAGGTTCAAGATCCCTTTATGGGAAACGGTTTACCACGATTGCCTCATCTCTGTGGCTCATCCGGCATCCCCGGGGTTAAAATTCTCTGAGGTTAAAACTGACGTCGCGCTCACGGAGATGTTTTATCAGTATCCGCCTGTTTATAATCTGAATTTTGATTTCTTTCGTAAAAACAAAGATCGTATCGTTCATGAATATCAGTTTTACAGTCTGACTCATCCCAAAACCGTTTACTTCTCCGTCACGGGCTTCGAATTTCTAACCCCTGACCGCCTCGTTCAGCACATTCAGTTTGGAAGGTTTCAGCTGGTGGCAAACTATAGTCAGGATCCTTACAGGTACTTAGATGTAAACATACCGGGCAAATCGGTAGTATTCATTGATGAGAATGGCGACTGCAATTATTTTGATCCGGAAAACTTTTAATTTCGTGAATTACAGATAAAAGATTAATTTGTTGCTGATGTCAGAGACTCATCTGGGGGCCGTGGCTCTACCTCTCCTTCATCCCGCCATCCCTGGGACGTGGTCCGTAATGTGGTAAAGGCTTGCCGATCTCATACGCACCGATGTCCGGTGCCTTTCCTGAAAAATCATCGTTAATATTTGGTAGCAGCAGTGCGGCATCAGCAGCTGCGGAGCCGGGTGCAATGCGCAGATCCTGGGGTTTGCGTTCCGGAAAAACAGGGTCAGGGAACTCAACATCGGCAGCAAAAACATCCATACTCACCCGAACGCAGTGTTTGGCACCGGTTAATTTTTCAAGTTCCTCAATCGTATCGAAATGCTGATTTCCGACAATTCCTCCAAATGGGGTATTTGCCGTGCCGACCGCGTTGTAATCGAATGTACAGCTAGTGTTGTAGCCTGGTAAACCGACAGCATAGCCCTCTCCTCCGGAGTAGCGGCCTCGGATGCCTCCACCCGAACCGCCTATACATAGGTTATTGAGCCATACTGTCCTGTAAAACTCGTTTTGCCCGTGGTGCTCGAACAAGCCGTCGCCGGATTTAACGACGGTATTGTTTATAAACAGGCTGCCGTAACTCTGGCGTTCAAGTTTAAAAGGGGCCATTGCAATATTATACATCACGTTCCGGATGAAATACGTCGGACCCCCAAGTCCGGGCTGGGAGCTCAGCCCCATCCCGCAATTGGTAATGCGGTTGTTCATGATGCGGCAGTTATTCATCGCAAAATCAGCTTCGATCGCGTCATCGGGACCCTCGGAAATGTCATTGTTATAGATATCGTTACATATCTGGTCGTAAACCCATAAATCTTCCATGAGGGATATGCAATCGCGGTAGCCGGATACGCGGTTAAAACATATCACATTTCCGGGGCCAGTAATCTCGATACCCTCACCAATATTGGCCGGACCACCCCATATACTGCCGGAACCGGTGCTTTCGGCGACCCATGGAATTTTATAGCTCACCGTATTGTCGGCGATATAGCAGTTTTTGCAACCCGGTTGCTCCTCAGCAACGATCCCGAACTGGGACTGTATATTACAGTAGCATACCGCCACATTTTCCGCCCATCGTAATTGTACCGGTCCCCAAACTGTGAGTCCGTCAATAATCACGTTTTTCCGGTGTTCAAGGTTAATCGTGGTGAACGTGCTTCCAATGACCGGGTGGGCATGATCGGCACGAAGGACGATCGGCTTTCCGGGTGCTCCGTCTACAGGCATTGTAAAAGATTCATAATAGCCCGGGCTTAACAGCAGGACATCCCCCGGTTCCGCCAGCATAGCAGCCTTTTCCAGGGTCACAGGATTCACCTTGATGATCCGGGCATTTTCTGCTTCTTTGGGGACGGCGCGTGTATGTGCACTTACGATCTCCGTGTCTTTTCCTCCATCGGGGTCATAAAGTGATAATCGTATTTCATACTCCGTATCAGGATTGAGATTGAAGATGCTGCCCGAGAATTTATCAGGCCAGGAATAGGTCGGGCTCGTCCGCTTTCCTGTATTCCCAGCGGGAACGCGTACCAGAGGCATAGCTTTCAGCCACTTACTATCGCCACTAGCTCTGTATTCTACCTCGACTTTGCCATTGTTGTTATCATCACCACGTATTAACCATTCAACTGCCAGACAGGTAATGGTGGGGTAGGGGGTCGTGATCTCTCCTGGTGTGGTGGCGTTTTCAGACAACATGTATGAGGGCAGCAAAAAGCCTGTCAACACCAGCAATGCAGTTATAATTATTTGAAGGTGTGATTTCATTGGAAAAAGAATAAATAATTATTTCTAGTAAATGACTTACAATCGTGTATTGAATTTGATCAAAAAATTTTATATGATTGTTGTTTCGTTGTTGGATGCTAATATATAGGCAACAGCAAAATCCAGCCTGGTCGAATTTATTTTGTGGTCTTAAAACTGTAAATTTTGCTCCAGTCGCCCCAGGCACCCCGGTTGTCCTGCGCTTTGACTTTCCAATAATAAGTGGTATCCCGGTTAAGCCATCCGTCCGGAAGTTGCCATTCCGGTTTGCCGGAGTTGGTCTCCTTAAGCAAGGCCGTTGCTACAGGCCACCGGCATTGTGGATCGAAGCTAATCATGATATAGTGGTTTCCGATTTTGTCACTCTTATCCTGATCAGACGCCGGCTGCCACTTAAACATGGGAGAAAGGGTTTTTATGGTTTCGCCGTCGGAAGGGAACAAGGCAGCATCCGGGACAGTTGGTGGTGTATTGTCATTCCGTTCGCGCCAGATGTATGTAATTTTAACCTTATGTTCACCCGGTGTCTCGTCGTGATACCGGATAATATTTCGGCCTCTCGACAACGCGGGCAGGGAATTGGAACTGACCTGGATGTCGGTTACCAATTCTAATGATTCCAGTCCGCTTTGGGTAGGAGGATTGTTACTTTCGTTTGCCGTAAAATTAAATTCTATTCCATAATCGTGGCGACCTCGTTCTCCACTTGGATACAGGACTTTATCAAGGTCGATCTCCGCATCAATGGTTCCGGTGACCCCGTCCTCCGCACGCCATACCGTATTTGAAACGGGTCCAGTTGTGCTGGTGACCGTTGCAGAGAGCCCGTCCCATTTTGTCGCTGCACCACGATAAAAGGTAGCTTTTAATTTGCCTCCCAGGATCGTATAGGGCGTTTCGGTGGATATGATTGCCCGTTCCGGCAGATCGTAGATACCGCCTTGTTTATGAACGACGTGGACTGCTGGTTTTTGGCCGTCGAGAACTTCGAATCCCGGCGCCTGGTTAAGTTCGAAAAATGACGGAGCCAACGCTGATTTAAGATCAGGCTTCCAGATAATCTGTCCGTCACCATAACGAATGGGTTTGGCCCACTCATTACCTCCTTCAAGACTACGGTTATGGCGCTGATAGTCGTAATATTTTTCGTCCCCCTTCCAGTTGCGGATTAACGTTTCGTTGGGGCGAAGCGTCATGGCCATATTGTGTGGTTCATACGTAAACCGGTCGTACCCGGTCTGAATATAGCATTCATCTGCGCCATGGAAGTATCGGTAACCCCTGATTTTTACACCATCCTGTGATACACTTGGATTACCTCCTTCCACATCTGTATAGACTGCAAGGACCGCCTTATTGCGTCCTGAGAATGCTGTCAGTGCTGCTCCGGACTCAAGCCCTCCGCTGATTTTCTGATCGTCCCAAAGCTGTTCTACCGAGGCTATGGTACGGTTATCACCTGCCAGGTAGTAAATGCCGATATCGCTGTCGAGCATGTGCCAGGCATTGTTGTAAAATGCTTCTGTGATGGTGTGGTGCCAGACTTCCCAGGCCCGTGCCGGGATGCCGATTGAACCGCAAAGTGCTTTGAATACTGTGCTGTGGTAAGCGCAGTTGGCATAGCCATAAATATTCATTGCAACAGCAGGGTTATGACATTCCCTGTCACCCGGCGAATCGAGGTGTTGGAAGTTGCGACGTATGAAATCCCAGATAGCCAGTGCTTTTTCTTCATCCGTTATACAACCTCTGGTAACCTCAAGAGCAATGCTCTTTGTGTCGAACCAGTCATACTGGTCGTTAACCGTTACCCGTGGGTTAATAAGCGGCGAATCGCCAAGATTCTCAATGATAATTTTTTTGTTTACCGGGTCAAGACTTCCGCCAACGACAATCTCGTAGGTATAGTCGTTCACGGTGATTATCTGTGAATATTCTTTCTCCTGAGCTAACGTGGCATAAGTATTCAGAAATACCAATGCCAGAATTTGCGGAATAATCATTTTATTCATAGCGCCTCCATTTTTTCACAATTTAAGAAATGTCCGGCTTTTAATCTCCTTTGGCAGGGTAAAATCTAACCAACGATAATAATTACCTTATACTTCACGGCTGAAAACTAATCATGCAGTATTCGAGCATGTTCGGGTCGTTTACTTCTCAATTATTTTTTCAGCTGCATTTTGGCTTTTGACAATTTTTCATGAGAAGGCATACGATGGTTTTCATACAATATGCAAAAAAAATTTGCGTAGTTAAATAACTACACTTATATTTGTAGTCAAATAGCTACACAATGAATTTAAGACGAGACGTTTTTCAAGCAATAGCCGATCCGACAAGAAGGGCAATCCTACTGTTGTTAGCTTCACAATCCATGACAGCAGGTGCAATAGCTTCAAACTTTGATACGGCCAGACCGACGGTTTCAAAACATCTGCAAATACTCAATGAATGCAAATTGATTGAACAGGAGCAAAATGGCAGGGAAATATACTATCACTTATCTCCCCAAAAGATTAAAGAAATAGCCGATTTTATTGAACCATTCAGGAAACTGTGGGATGACAGGTTTAATAAATTAGAAACCATAATGAAAAAGTACAAAGAAAAAAAATAGCGTATTATGGAACTAAAAACAAAAATCATTGCCGAAGGCGGCAAGCAGGAATTGGTGATTACACGGGAGTTTGATCTGCCGTTGGAATTGCTCTTTAAAGCGTATGCAGACCCCGAAATTGTTGAGCAATGGATGGGGACGAAGGTGCTGAAACTTGAAAGTAAAAAGCACGGGAGTTGGCAGTTTGAAACCACCGACGCTAAGGGAAAGGTTGTGTTTCAGGCCAACGGGGTAATCCATGAATTTAGCCCTAACCGGAAAATCACGCGGACATTTGAAATGGAAAATACACCCTTTGGTGTCCAGCTTGAGATTTACGAATTTGAAAAACTTACTGACGACACTTGTAAACTAAACATGCATGTAATTTATGAATCGGTTGCACAAAGAGACCAGGTACTTCAGTTACCCTTTGCTAGAGGCATAAACATGGCTCATGACAGGATACAGGACATACTAAGTAAATTGAAATAAAACATTATGACACGAAGAAATAAAATCATCTATTGGATTTCTACTCTCTGGCTCGCATTAGGAATGGCATCAACCGGAATTGTACAGTTATTCAAAGTAAATGAGGGACCCGGAGGAGTAGATAGTGTTACACACCTGGGCTATCCTGTCTATATTCTGACAATATTGAGTAGTTGGAAAATTTTGGGCGTTGTCGCAGTGCTTCTTCCTAAATATCCGTTAGTAAAGGAATGGGCTTATGCCGGTTTCTTTTTTGTCATGTCGGGAGCGATATTTTCACATATTGCATCGGGCGATTCCATGAACGAAATATTCCCCGCGTTGTTACTTTTAGTTCTGACTATAGTATCGTGGTTTTACAGACCTGCAGACAGAAAAATTATTTCAATTTATCAATAAATGAATAGAATGATGAATAAAAGGACATTGTCACCAGAACATTGCAAAGAACTGCTCACCAACTTGAAAACCCGTTTTGAGAAAAACATGGACCGTCATAAAGACTTGGAATGGGCAAAAGTAGAAGCAAAGTTGGAAGCGGATGTTGAAAAACTGTGGTCGCTAAATGAAATGGAAAGAACTGGCGGGGAACCTGATGTAATTGGGCAGGAGAAAAAGACAGGCGAATACGTTTTTTGTGATTGTTCATCAGAAAGCCCAAAAGGGCGGAGAAGTCTTTGTTACGATCGTGAAGCTCTGGAGTTGAGGAAAGAGCATAAACCCGAAAATAGCGCTATTGATATGGCCGCTGACATGGGCATTGGGCTTTTAACGGAAGAACAATACAGGGAGATGCAGAAACTTGGAAACTTCGATTCAAAAACGTCGAGTTGGGTGAAAACACCTGATGATATTAGAAGACTCGGCGGAGCCATATTTTGTGATCGTCGCTATGATACCGTCTTTGTATATCACAACGGAGCAGACTCCTATTATGCCGGTCGAGGTTTCCGCGGCTCGCTAATGGTCTGAAGACCTACCCGGTGAGTTGACTGACCACAATTTCAGCAAAGATGTAACACCCTGTTCTTTCTGCAGAATAAAAAAGGTGGACCTTTTCAGAACCACCTTTTATGTACAACTATTTGTTATCCGAAATCTTAGCGGGATATCAGGACGTAATATACCGCAGAAATCAGGCCAGGTCGAAGCGGTCGAGGTTCATCACTTTGGCCCAGGCTGCGACAAAATCCCTGACAAACTTTTCCTGCGCGTCCTCACAAGCATATACTTCAGCGAGTGCACGGAGTTCTGAGTTTGAACCCAGGATGAGATCGACGCGCGTACCGGTCCACTTGAGTTCGCCTGTTGACCGGTCATGACCTTCAAACAATTCACTGGATTCAGACACGGCCTTCCACTTTGTTCCTAAATCAAGCAGATTAACAAAGAAGTCGTTGGTAAGTGTCTCTGAACGTTTGGTAAAGATGCCATGTTGCGATTTATCTGCGTTTGTTCCAAGGACACGCATGCCGCCAAGGAGGACGGTCATCTCTGGCGGGGAAAGTGTCAACAGTTGGGCGCGGTCGACTAACATTTCCTCTGTCGATGGCATATATTTCTTTTTCAGATAATTACGGAAACCGTCTGCTGCAGGTTCCAGAACGGCGAATGATTCCACATCGGTTTGCTCCTGCGACGCATCGCTTCGTCCGGCTGAGAAGGGAACGGTTACAACAAATCCGGCATTCTTCGCTGCCTTTTCGATCCCTGCACAACCGCCCAGAACAATCAGGTCAGCCAGTGAAACCTTCTTACCGTCTGATTGTGCATTATTGAATTCTTCCTGGACAGTTTCAAGCTTTTTCAGCACTTTTGCCAGCTGAGCCGGATTGTTAACCTTCCAGTCTTTCTGCGGTGCGAGGCGTATTCGGGCACCGTTTGCCCCACCCCGTTTGTCAGAACCGCGGAATGTTGATGCCGATGCCCAGGCAGTCGATACCAGCTCGGATACCGATAATCCGGATGCAAGGATTTTGTTTTTCAGTGCAATGATGTCCTGCTCGTTGATGAGTTTATGGGTCACAGAAGGGATGGGATCCTGCCAGATCAGCTCTTCCGAAGGTACCTCAGGGCCAAGATAGCGTGAAATCGGACCCATATCTCGGTGTGTCAGTTTGAACCATGCCCTGGCGAAGGCGTCGGCAAATTCATCCGGATTCTTGTAGAAACGTCTGGAAATTTTTTCGTAAACAGGATCAACGCGCAAAGACAGGTCCGTTGTAAGCATAAACGGTGCATGGCGTTTTGACGGATCATGGGCATCCGGTACCAAACCGGCGCCGGCTTCACCCTTGGGTTTCCACTGATGCGCTCCTGCCGGACTTTTTGTAAGTTCCCATTCGAAACCGAACAGGTTCTCGAAGAAGTTGTTGCTCCACTTGGTCGGTGTTTTGGTCCACGCGCCTTCGAGGCCGCTGGTGATCGTGCTTCCGGCATTGCCGGTGCCAAACTTGTTTTTCCATCCGAGGCCCTGTTCCTCGATATCCGCAGCGGCAGGTTCGCGGCCGACATGCTCTGCAGGATTGGCGGCGCCGTGTGTTTTACCGAATGAGTGTCCTCCTGCAATAAGAGCCACCGTTTCTTCATCATTCATCGCCATCCTGGCAAAGGTTTCACGGATATCACGGGCTGCAGCAAGGGGATCGGGTACACCATTCGGGCCTTCCGGATTCACATAGATAAGCCCCATCTGAACGGCAGCAAGAGGATTCTCGAGATTCCTTTCCCCGGAATAACGTTTGTCACCGAGCCACTCGCCCTCCTTACCCCAGTAAATATCCTCCAATGGTTCCCATACATCCTCACGTCCGCCACCGAAGCCAAAAGTCTTAAAACCCATGGATTCAAGAGCACAGTTGCCGGCAAGAATCATCAGATCGGCCCATGAAATTTTCCTCCCGTATTTCTTTTTGATCGGCCAGAGAAGTAATCGTGCCTTGTCGAGATTCGCATTGTCGGGCCAGCTGTTGAGTGGCGCAAAACGCTGGGCACCCGTGCCACCACCACCACGGCCATCTGCAATGCGGTAAGTTCCTGCGCTGTGCCATGCCATCCGGATCAGGAAGGGACCGTAATGACCATAGTCGGCTGGCCACCAGGCCTGTGACGTGGTCATCATTTTGAAAATGTCTTTTTTTACGGCCTTCAGGTCAAGGGATTTAAATTCTTTTGTATAGTTGAATGCTTTTCCCATAGGATTTGAAAGGGAAGAGTGCTGACGAAGGATGTTTAACTTTAACTGATTTGGCCACCAGTCACGGTTTGATGTTCCACGACCGCTAAGACTGCCGCTCATATTCGTGGAACTACTTGCATTGCCAGTATTCTGAGCTGATGTGCCCGGATGTTTATTATCTCCCATTTTTTAAGGATTTAGAATGTTAGTATGAAATATTCTTAGGTACAAATTATTGAATTTAATGGATAAAGCCAAAGCCGTTTAAACAGAACAAATCGTTTTGTTAAAGCAACAGCCAACACATCCCAAATGTTGAATTTTTTATTAATTAATAAACCGAATACTAATCTGACCAACTAATTTTGTATCGAAATCGTAATTTTAAACCAGAGAACTCCTGCACTTTTACTCAATGGATGTGCTTATATTTGATTCCTTTTCAGGCTGGTCGGGGAAATTTGATGGAGGGACCTTATTTAATCATCCGATAATTGTACTGAATACCATATTACTTAATTACGCAACGAATAATGTAATTTTTCATCTAATATAAAAGATTAGAAAGAAATATGAATAAGATTTTTCTGGTTCTATGGTCATTTGGGGTTCTATTCTCTTGCTCAAAAAGTGAGGAAAATACCAATACAGACTTAATCGGTAAATGGAAATTAATTGAAGTTTTGGCAGACCCAGGAGATGGGAGTGGAACTTTTCATAGCGTTTCCAGTGACAAAATAATTGAATTTCATTCAACCGGGACGGTCACGTCAAATGGATCAATTTGTAGTATGTCAATTGAATCTAATTCATCAAGCTCAGGTACCTTTTCGCTTTCTGATTCAACGATAAATTCGCCGGATTGTTCTGCTTATCCTTTAAAGATTGGATTCCAGAAAGAAGGGTCGATATTGATCATTAGTTACCCATGTGATGAGGCTTGTATGGAGAAATATAGTAAGAATTAAAAGCTGCCTGCAAACAGTGTAAAAATCAGTTGGACAGCTTGGCTTTGCGAGCATTTCCCTTCATAGTAAAATTTCATGCGGGTTGAAAGGAAACAGTTTCGAAATTCCGTACCGTTCAAATATTCAACAATTTACTAGTACTCAGACACATTTCGTGATATGCATACTGAAATGATCTTATCAGATTTAGGATATAATGGCAAACTTGAAGAATACAGGATAAATCAAAAACTGGATATCTTCGAGATAGGTAGGATCATTGCCGAACATAAGGAGAGGTATATTGTAATGACGGTGCAGGGAGAATGTGAAGCAGAGATAACAGGGAATATGCGTTATACGGGAAGAAACCGGGAAGACTTTCCGGCGGTGGGCGATTGGGTTGCCCTGACAATTTATGAATCCGGAACCGCGATCATTCATAAAATACTTCCCAGAACCACTGTGATTAAAAGACAGGCAATCGGGCAAATTGGCGAGGTTCAGATTATCGCCACAAACATCGACTGTGCTTTCATAATCCAGGCTGTCGACAGGGACTTTAATATCAACCGACTTGAACGATACCTGACGATATGCCATTCATCAGGGGTCAGCCCGATTATCCTACTCAGTAAGATAGATTTGATTGGTGAGCAACGACTTTCAGAATTACTGAAAGATGTAAAGCTTCGCATTAAAAACGTTCCCGTTTTTGCCATAAGCAATGAATCCGGCGCCGGGTATGATGATATTATTCCGGTAATTGAAAAAGGGAAAACCTATTGTATGCTGGGTTCTTCTGGTGTGGGAAAATCTTCGATGATCAATTATCTTACCGGTAAGAAGGAGATGCAGACAGGTACGATAAGCCAGAGTACAAGGAAGGGGAGGCATGTTACCACCCACCGGGAATTGGTTGTACTGGAAAATGGAGGGATTTTCGTTGATAATCCGGGAATGAGGGAAATAGGTATCGCCGATACAGCGGATGGTTTGGAAAATACTTTCGACATAATAGTCAGCCTTTCCCGTCATTGCAGGTTCAAGAATTGCACGCATACCAGTGAGACAGGGTGTCATGTCCTTGAAGCCGTTGAAAAAGGAGAACTGGACAGGGCTTCCTATGAAAATTACCTGAAAATGGAAAAGGAGAGGGCTCACTTTGAATCGACGCTTGCAGAAAGACGGAAAAAGGAAAAGGAATTTGGAAAAATCATGAAGAACTACAATAAGAACAGGAAGGATAACAAGTTCTGAAAAGGGGTGATGGGGTGATGAAGTTAGAGGTAGGAGTTAAGGAAAAAAGAAGGATGTTGATGGAGATGTAGGTAGCAATGTCTTGCCTCCGCAGGTGGCAGAGAGCGATGGAAAATGTTATGCCAGGGACATTAATTTTGGCAGCCCTGGTTACCGCCCATGTTTTCGGTAGAGACCTCTGACGATCTGCTACAATTTATCCGGTGAAGGCTATCCTGAAACTTTTGAAACCATCGCTAAACCAACTTACTTCCTTTCTGTTTTTACTAAAAATAGCACCAATTATGGCAGCAAATAAAACTACAGAAACCACCGCAAGTGTTTCGCGCTTTATCAGCAGCATCAAAGATGAAACAAAACGGAAGGACAGCATCAGTCTGATTGAGTTAATTAAAAAGCAAACCGGGTATGAACCCAAAATGTGGGGACCTAGTATTATTGGCTTTGGCAGTTACCATTACAAGTATGAAAGCGGCCGCGAAGGTGACAGCCTCCTTGTCGGATTCTCTCCAAGGACCTCGGCACTTACCTTGTACCTCTCAGGAAATTTTGATCAACGGGAGGAGTTACTTGAAAAACTTGGCAGACACAAAACAGGGAAAGGCTGCATTTATGTTAGAAAACTTGATGACATCGATATCGGTGTTCTTCAATTAATGATCACAAATCACCTAAATCACATTCGAAACCTATATTCTGGAATATAAAATGCGCAACCATCCGGTTGCTAATTAATCCTTGACAATCGTGATGGTGTCGGAAGAACAGTATTGTCAACAGAATCATCGATCAGGACCTGCATGTTGTAAACACTAACCATATGGTTTTTCTGGAGATCAGTTAAAAAGAAAACCACATTATTCTGCCTTAGGTAGATAACGCTACAACCATAATTCGAAAATCTTTCAGATAGGGATTTCAGCCACTGATCAGGTGGCAATTTTATCTCAATTTGCAAGGCAACCATTCCGGCCGGATATTCATCTATACTGATAAATTGGCTGATATGAAAAAATCACTGATACTTGCATTTTTGTGTATCCTCGCGGTCTCCTGCGATAAGGGCACGGAGAACACTCAGAAACAATATATTGCAAAGATTGAAGGGTTCAATGATAACTGTTCAACCTGCATAATTTCCTTTCCCGATGAATCCTCAGAAATTACCGGCATCCTGGGGGAGAGTGAGGATGGTTTGTATGAAGCCATAAACCTGAATAAAAATGATTTTCAAATCGGACAGCGAGTAAAGGTCTCTGTCAGAAAAGCTGCGAATGCCGAACTGAATGCATGTATAACTTTATATCCCTCAGCACATTATGAAAATGTAATTGTGACGGGTTATGGAAACTACCGCAATTTCTCACTCAGCGATACATTAGATCTGGGATATAAAGAATGCCTTTATGATGACGAGAAACATTTTAGTATATGCTTTGATTCGGTTCTGACTGATTCCAGATGCCCGGAGGACGTGCTCTGTATCTGGCAAGGGGAGGCGATCGTACGTTTCAGGATTACCGGAAACCATCAGGAATCATTGTATCTCGATCTGCATGCGGGAGCAGCGGACACGGTTTTTTACGGTTACAAACTTTCTTTTACTGATTTGTGGCCGCATCCGAATACGAAAATCCCTAGGATCACGGAAGATTATGTGGCGAAAATAGTTATTAAGGAAAACTAATGTGCAGTCGAAGTCCCGTTAATGATTCTCTTTTTCTTTTACGATTCATTGCTTTCAGGCTAAAAGAAAACGGAGGACCTGCCGGTAACTGCACATTGCAATAAAATTAACCATATAAAACCGATATCGGAAGATTCCGGTTCATTCATTGCCCTGCTTGTATGCTTTATTCCAGATCTGATTACAATGTTTTATGTAATTGAATATGATACGATTTAGCTGAGTGTGTTGATGAATTGCACATGATGCGGATAATAGTAGGATTTGGTTGTTAACGTTCAGCATGACGTCATAGTTGGTACTTTTTGTTATTCCGGTTAGCCGATAACCAAGCAATCATACGTGTAACTATTCAAACCAAACCAAACTATGAGACACATCTTATTATTCTCAGGGATTCTGCTGATTCCGGTTATTACCCTGCATTGTCAGGATTTACAGGACAGGCAGGGAGGAGGCCTGTCGACCTTCCTGCATGTTGAAGCCGGGGCAGTCTATCCCGACGGTAAAATCCGGGAAAGCATCGCCATCCGGCAAAATATAAGTTCCTACTTCGTTGACCAGGTTTCCAACGGTCGTGTTTCCGCTGAAACATACGGTATTGTCCTTGGAATACAATATGAGTATTTCAGTAAAAAATTTAAGACCGGGCTTTCCGGCGGGGTCCGATATACAGGCTACCGTACCGCAATTACCGGGTACAGTTCCTATAACTCTGATTTCTTCTATCTCCGGTATTCCATGGTTGACAGTGATACCAAATTCGCCCGGGTGAAAGAAATCAATGAGACGAACAATATGTTTTCTTTGCCGGTCGAGATGAGGTTTGTGCCCCTCGTGTACAAAAAATGCAGTTTTTTTATAAAGGCAGGCGGCGAATTTATCGGCTATGACCTCTGGAAGGACACAAATATTAATTTTCAGGAGGCATCCATGGATGCCTTTGAACATGAGATACTGGACCAGATCTCGATCAAATCAAACAATTACTATGCGACGGTCTATGGTTCGGTCGGGGTAACGGCAGGGAATGAAAACAAAACCGGCTATTCCTTTGAGATATTCTTCCCTTCACTGTTTCTCAGTAAAAATAATTTTGCCCTGACAAATGTAAATTATTATGAAGGATTCAGGTTTTCCATCCAGTTTCCGGTAATAAAACAATACTAATCCCTTCACCTATGAAAAACATCAGTTATCTCTGCTTCTTTATATTTAGCCTGTTGCTGAATTCCTCCTGTGAAAAGACAGACGATTTTGTTCTTTCGCAGTCTGTCTTCATTGAAGATCCATACTGCCCGGGATTGCCTGTTTATTCCGAATGGGGGTATAACACATTCGGCGCGTACATCGACCGTAAACCATTTATTTCGACGGATTATGACCTTCCGGTAAAGATCATCGTAAATACCGACACCCTTCACATGATCATGCGTGGCACGATGGGCGGGCAGGATGTGGAACTTAAATTTTCGATGAAAGGTTTTTCGCCGGCAACTCACTACGATCTTACCAGCCTTAATAATATGACGATAAACCTTAAACAGAGCGGCAGGAAGGTGACGATGATCAAAAATGGTCATGTCAACGTACTCAGCCTGATTGAAGGGGAAATGAGATTCGACAGGGTGCAGCTGCTGTATGTGGATGAGGAATTGACGAGGACCATTATTTCCGGCCATTTCAATCTTAAAACTTTCCTTGATGGAGAACCGGCGGCGATATCATACGGCAGGTTTGATTTCGGAATCGGCTATGAAAGCTTTTACAATTACTAAAAAATTGCGGATATTGTGGAAGGAATTGAAAAATGAATGATTTCTGATCCCTCATAAATGATCAAACACGTAAAGAAAACGCTGTCCCTTGTATTCCTGGGTTTATCTTACGGGTTTTTATCATATTATTATTTTGGTGGGTGGTGGAACTCTTCAGCCGGTACTCTCCTTATCCTTATTTTCAGCTACCTGGCCTGGGGTGGGGACTTTTTGCACAAAACCGGTTTGGCGATTGATGTCAGAACCGTTTGTAAATCCATGTTTCTGGCTATCGTCGTATTTTTCGGATCTCTACTGGTTATGAGATTTATTGCAGCAAAATTCGGCATACAGATCCGGATGACAAACTGGAGGAACTATTACCATGATATATTTTATACGCTGAATGAAGAGATTGTTCTTGGAGCCTTAATTCTCTTTTTCCTTACAGGTAAAGCAGGGCTAAAACCGGTGGTTGCTTCTGTTATTCTGGCGATTTGTTTTGCATTCATTCACTATGTCTTCTACCGTTGGATATTTAACGATAGGGGAGTCATAGGCACGCTGACATTAGTCACCCTTTTCATGGTTGGTTTCATAAGAAATACCCTGATACTTCGCACCGGTCACATAGGATATTCATGGGCGCTTCATTTTGGGTGGATGGCTGTCATGTTCGGAAGTATGCATGTTGATCCGGTATCAGACAGAATGCTCAGCGAGCCTCTAAGATTCAATATGTACCTCGGCTCGGCTGCTATGCTGGTGATCACCGCAATTATAGCTGCTCTGCTAATGTTCATCCAGGTTAAAGGCAGACAATTAGAGGCATGAGAGACGAGAATACCCAAAAGCTTTTTCGCGAGCTGCCCCAGTATACACTAAATCATCGCAGCGATACATTTATACATCAGAATGATGTTGCTGCATTTACCCTCCAAACTCCGGATAAGAATTCTAAGGTAATGGCCCTTATTTTCTCCCTGGCTGGATTATATTTGCATATAGAAAAAGGATAAACTGGAAAGCAGGTTCAGCCAGTACGTATGAAAATGGCAGCCAGGAAAAAGAAATCGGCGTCGCTTTGCCTGCGGGTATACTTATTCTAACGCTATGAATAGTCTGTCATATAATTTTTCGGGATTGAAGGTGCCGGAGACCATGCCATCATGGACAACCAGGAGCGGACTTAAGATTGTCAGAGTTCTTGGAGGAAGAAGCAATGTCTTTTTGGTGATTGGTGAAAAAATACGGATACTCATCGATACTTCACCGTCAGGATACTGGGTGGCCCTTCAGAAACAGCTTGGTATCCTTGGAGTCGACAGGATTGACTACCTGGTGCTGACCCATACACATTTCGATCATGCCGGCAATGCACAAAGAGTGAAAGAAAAATACAAAGCGAAGGTTATCGTACATAAAGATGAAGCTGCCTGTCTGGCAGCCGGTGAGAATCCTCTTACAAAGGGGTCAACGATTTTTACCCGCGTGCTGGTCAACGTTGTGGGAGGGCGCTATCTGGCTGTGCATCATTACCAGCCGTGTGTTGCAGACATACTTGCAGACAGAAAATATGTGATTGATATTCCCGGTTCGGATGTAGTACTCATTCATACACCTGGTCATTCACCCGGTTCGCTTAGCCTTATCGCCGACCGCGAAGTTGTCGTAGCAGGCGACGCCATTTTTGGGGTATTTCCCCGTTCTGTTTTTCCACCTTTTGCCACGGATACTGTTCTTCTCGTTGAAAGCTGGCAGAAGATGCTGGAAACAGGGTGCACAGTGTTCCTACCTTCCCATGGTTCTGCTGCCAACCGGGGGCTTTTGGCAGATGCCTATGATAAACGTATTCGAGCATTCACGAAATAAACCAAAAAAAATGAAATACATAAATCTGCTCCTCATCCTCCTGGTTTCGCTGACGTCCTGTCAGAGAAAAACGGAGATCAGTTCGATGAATCCCGTCAACTGGGAGAAAAGAACCGTACGTTACGAGATCCCGGATTCCCTGATCAGAGGGAGTACGTACCTGCCCGTCTATTCTCAGATTTATCAAATCCACGATAAAAAAACCTTCGATCTTACCGTAACGGTCAGCATGAGGAATATTTCCCCGTTAGACAGTGTTTTTATTCTTAAAGCTGATTACTTTAATTCGGGAGGGGACCTGATCAGAACATATTTTGATAAAGCCGTTTATCTGAAACCAATGGAAACGATTGAAATCGTAATTGATGAGGCAGACATTGAAGGAGGCACCGGCGGTAACTTTATGTTTGATTGGGCAGTGAAGGAAGCAAGTCAGGAACCTCTGTTTGAGTCTGTAATGATTTCAGCCCTTGGACAGCAGGGATTGTCGTTCATAACAAGGGGAATAAAAATCTCCGACTGATTGTCCCAGTATGTAGAACGCGATTATTTTGCAAAAAGAGATCCAATGCCAAGAAAGATGGCAATCCAAATCAGTCCCTTGACCAGAAAAAAGAGAAAACCGGCAACACCTATTCGCTTTAACCAGAGTAGTACTTTTTTCTTCATCCGGCTATGATATTGTAGGTTTTAAATACGCTTTTCATCGGTAGTTCCCGGCCTGCCTTTTTCGCATCGGCCATATCCTTAAATCCTCTCTGATGTCCTTCGAGAAATTCGGATGATTTTGACCAGCAATTGAAATCTTCCTCAGAATCCCAGAAACTCATGATCAGGTAATCACCCTCACTGGTGGAAGGCTTCAAAACATGCATGAACCTGAATCCCGGCATGTGGTCGATGACCTTTGCCCTGGTGCTGAAAAGAGTCTCGAAGCGTTCCGTATAATCATCTTTACACGTGATATAATTTATCGCTACAAACATCCTGCTAAATTTTAAAGGTTGATGTGCAAAGTTAAGCCCGGCGCAAAGACGATTCAATCCCTACTTTTTGGTATTCTCATCCGCCACTGCTTTCAATTATAACAAAGGGGAGGAAAATGTCGCCGACATCTGGAAAAAATTACAGAGCCGTTGATTGATTTTCTGGTCTTCGGAAATAAGGGCTATAGTGACAGCCTGCTTTATGTTGGAACAACCAACGGAAAGCTGCATGGATTCAACCTAAGTACAGGGAATAAAATCTGGAGTTTCAATACTGACACATATCTTGCAAACAGGGAAAAGTACTTTAAGGAGGATGATCAATACAGGGATGATATCTATTCAATCATTAAATCCAATGAACAGTTTCTTGAGGTTGAAGTTGAACCTGGCGGTATCTTTTCCACACCCCTGGTTTACCAGAACCGGTTGTTTCTCACCAGCACAAATGGAAAATTATATTGCCTTACAAGGTAAATTCTTTGTTTACAAACTGGAATTGATCTTGTCCGTTATCCCATCTTTTTAATTGTGTAGAATCACTCTCCGGACAGTCTCTCCGTTTCAGTCTCCCTAAGCAACGCTTCAATTTCATTATACATAGCCTTAAAACAAGTAACTTCTGATCCTTCAGGATTTTTAGATTCTGTACGCCCATAGTATTCATCAAGAAATTTTCCTGCACCTGACCACACCGTTTGTATCACCCCCTGGAAATTGTCACTCATAGTACGGGAAGATTCTTTCCTGAGGCGGATCATATTTTGCACCTGGATCTTTCCTACCTCTTGTTTCCGATAGGGGCAGGATGCAACCCTGAAACCTTTCATGGCAAACACAACGGCGCTTGGCTCAGGTCGCTCATAATGCCAGTCGCAGATAAATATATCTTTCGGGATCATATCGATTGCTCTCCAGGTGTTGTTCATGCTGGCCTCCCACATGCCCATTCCGGTAGTTTTCCCGTCAATAAGCCGGTCTCCCCATATCCACAACTCCCTCCCTTTCGAGGCAAGGTGGTCGTGGATCTTCGTTACCTCTCCGGCAAAGAGGGTAGATTTATCATAGCCGGCGCATCGGGGGCATTTATCATCGCCGATGTAGAATACTTCATCCATTCCGGCATGGAAAGCATCGGATTCAAAGACATCACAGATTTCATCCATCACATCAAAAATCACTTTATGGACTTCCGGATGCAACGGGCAGTAACTTTTACAGTAGAGTCCGTCGGCATTTGGCCATTCGTATTTTTCAGGGAATTTTACTTGAGGAGTTTCATCGAATTCAGGATAAACGGAGAGTAATTGTCCGGGTCGGTTTGCCCATGACTGATGCCCGAGGAGATCTACTGCAGGGATAAGCCTGATCTGATGTTCACTGCATACTTTTACAAGCTTTCTGACATCCTGCTTTGTCAGTGGATCCCGGCCCTGTAACTCCGGATGTGACTTGTATTCATACTGGTAATCCACCCTGAGAATAAGTACATTCACATGGCGGGTCACAAGTTCTTCTTTAATAAATACAATGAATTCATCCAACCTTTCAGGGGACGGTGCTGCAATGCAAAAACCTCTCACAGGTATTAGCTCTTCAAGGGTCTGCACCGTTTTATGTGTCAAGGTAAAAGAAAACGACAGGAAGAGAATTCCTGCCACCGGAATGATCATTCTTTTCGTTTTCATGGTAGTAGCCAGGCTGGCTTAATATTTTAACTGTAATGTACAGTATTTTCCCTTTCCGTCAAAATACCAATGGCGTTCATTTTTACTCTTTAGGGAAGGAGTGATGCATAATAAGGACCCCTGTTTTGCCAGGTCGGGTTGTGCATGGATTACGGGAGAAAGTAATGCCAGACGAAAAGTATCTCCCTGTTTCATCACCATGCATCAACTATATTATTCAACGGATTTGTATCGTGATAATCCTCTTGGCAGACAGACTGTCCTGGTTGATATGCAGGAACTCCCTGTGGTTAACAGTGGTGAAGATCAGTCCATGTGTATTTAGGACAGCATTGTTTACGGCGTTACTTTTTCCGGCAAACGGGCATGAATGAACCATGTTATGCTGGAATTCTGAATATTTATACCGTATATTTACGATGTGTTGATAGTTTTAACCTAAAAACTTTCCATGAAAAGACCCGGACTTTTTCTCTCTGCACTTGTCGGTTTGATCCTGACAGTCCCCCTCACATCCCTGTTTTACCTGGCATGGAAAATCGCCAGACTTCCGTTCGTAATTTTTGACCTCTTCGACTGGGTTTCGCAACATCTTCCCGGTCCGCTGATCACTTCGGGCATCGAGACTATGGTCGGCATTATCCGGGTTTTACATCTGGGGCCTACTGCAAATGTGGCAAAAGCCGGGGAACAAACCATGGCGGTGGTCATCTTTCTCATCGGAGGTTTTATTATCACCCTGCTTATCCGCCTCATTGCCGGCCGGCTAAATCAACCACCCAAATGGCCTGTCACCATCATGGGAGGACTGTCCGCTATTCCTTTTCTCCTGATCAGTCTGAACCCGGTAAGGGATCTTCCTGCAGGAAGTCTTCTTTCAGGATTTTGGATACTGATTATGTTTACAGCCTGGGGACATACCCTCGGTTGGGTTTTTAAAGTCTTGACCGAAATGTCAGTAAACCAACCTCAATCTGAAAATCCCGGCAGACGCAGATTTCTTTACCGTCTCGGTGGAGTGACTGCGGGAGTTACCCTGCTCGGTAGCGGGATCGGCATGGCCATCCGCAAAGACGAAGAAGTGATGCCAGAGCTGTGGTCCTCAGTCAATCCATTGCCCAATGAGGCGTCGGGGATGCAACCTGCACCCGGTACACGACCCGAATTTACCGCCCTTGAAAAACATTACCGGATCGATATCGATACGATGCCACCAAAGATACGGCTCAACAATTGGAAACTGAACATCAGCGGACTGGTTGAAAAGGAATTACACCTGAGTCTTGATGAGATCCAAAGTCACCCGTCGATGCATCAGTTTGTAACCCTTGAATGCATTTCAAATTACATTGCTGGCGACCTCATCAGTACTACCAGGTGGACGGGGGTCAGCCTGCAGAATCTTCTACCCGGCTTCGGTTTAAAAACCGGTGCATCGCACATAAAGATTACGGCAGCCGACGGTTTTACCGAGTATATATCTATGAACGATATTCATACTGATCAACGCATAATGCTTTGTTATGCCTGGGACGGAATACCTCTGTTGCAGAAACACGGTTTTCCGCTGCGTATATATATACCCGATCATTACGGCATGAAACAGCCCAAATGGATCAATAGCCTGGAAATTACAGATGGGCCAGGCGATGGATACTGGGTAAAACGCGGATGGGACAGGGATGCCAGGATCCGTGCCACGGCCGTGATTGACACCATTGCCGTCGAAAGCATTTATAAGGATATGAATGGGACAAAACGCATTCCGACAGGAGGTATTGCATTTGCCGGAGCCCGCGGGATATCCCATGTTGAGGTCAGAATGGACGAGGGAGCCTGGCATAAGGCCGAACTACGTCCGCCACTATCAGAAACAACATGGGTCATCTGGAGATATGATGCACCGTATGTTAAAGGAAAACACAGGTTTACGGTCCGCTGTTACGAAGGGGATGGTACGCCTCAGATTGAAACCGTATCCAAACCGCATCCTTCCGGTGCAACGGGACTGCATTCGATAGAGAAGAGCATTTGATACGGGGCAACGGAATTTGGCTGTCTTCCTTCGCTGAAGCTACGGCGACGCTGTCTTCCTTCGCTGAAGCTACGGGACAGACGCTGTCTTCCTTCGCTGAAGCTACGGCAGACGCTGTCTTCCTTCGCTGAAGCTACGGCAGACACTGTCTTCCTTCGCTGAAGCTACGGAGGACACTGTCTGTCTTCACTGATGCTCCCACGGACGCTGTTTACCTTCGCTGAAGATACTACGGTAGAAAAAGTTTGGTGAAAAGGGGATGTAAAAAATACATTTGTTCTGGCTGATATTCAGTCAAATTTCACATTAAGAAATAATCGGGGGGCACGGGGGAACCCGGTTTGACCTGCTTAATAATTTCTACACTCTGCTTTATAGCATCGTGGAGGGTAGCTGATATTTGTTCTTTTTGCGCATTAAGGGTGGTGGGTGGGGGGTGGGATCCCCTACAAATACGTATATAAGAACAATATTGTAAGGGCGCAATCCATACGTGGTGCCGAATTAAACATACGAAAAGAAAAATTATCGTGGTCCCTGAGCCCGCCGAGGGGCGATCGCTAGCCTGCCGAACGGAAACTCCTAGTAATTTAGTAATCCACCATCGCTGACCGCGTGCCGCAAGCTCCGGCGGACGTAGTTTTGTGAATTGAAGAGTGACCTAAAGAACATCGCTAACTTCCTAACTTCCTAACTTCCTAACTTCCTAGCTTCCTAACTTCCTAACTTCATCACTCATATACCCCGCTTCCCCATTTATTCCGGTAAATAATTTCGACCTGTAACCAAACTTCATTACTTTTGCACGTCATGAGTAGTAGGCAATTTATACGTAAAGTTTACCGATGGAAGGAATCGCATATTTCGAACCGGCGATTTGTCATACTTATGAGTTTCATCGTGGGCATACTTGGCGGTCTCGCAGCCGTATTGCTCAAGAATACAGTACATTATACTCAGGAGATTCTCACTCACAGACTGAATGTCGACCGGGTAAACTTTTTCTATTTTGCCCTTCCTCTTATCGGGTTGCTTCTCACGGTATTATATGTCAGGTTTATACTGAAGGACAGTATATCACACGGGGTCAGTAAAATCCTGTTTGCCATTTCAAAAAAGAATAGTATCCTGTCCTCTCATAATACATTTTCATCCATGATTGGCGGCACACTCACCGTTGGATTTGGTGGTTCCGTTGGCCTTGAGGCCCCGATTGTGCTTACGGGTTCTGCAATTGGTTCACGTCTGGCCAAATTCCTGAAAATGAACTATAAGACTACGACGCTAATGCTTGGATGCGGGGCGGCTGCGGCCATAGCCGGTATTTTTAAGGCGCCGATCGCAGCGCTGATCTTTGCACTTGAGGTTTTGATGCTCGATCTTACAATGTGGTCGATCGTTCCGCTGATGATCTCAGCCGTTACCGGTGCAACAGTTTCATATTTTCTCCTCGGCAAGGGGGTGATGTTTTCCTTCTCCATCGTGGATCCCTTTGTCATGAAGAATATTCCGTTTTATATTTTGCTTGGTGTTATTTCCGGTTTGTTTTCAGTATATGTTACACGTGGAGTTAAACATATTGAATCGTTCAGTTCCAGGATAACCAATCCATATCAGAAACTGGTTGTCGGCGGCATTGTGCTGGGGCTAATGATTTTCATGTTTCCACCACTTTACGGAGAGGGATACACAGCTCTTCAGGCCCTTATGACCGGCCATGCTACGGATCTTACACACGGCAGTATCTTTTTCAACCTCCGGAACAATTACTGGATACTTATCCTGTTTATGCTACTGGTACTTTTCTTCAAAGTGGTAGCTATGTCGGTAACCACGGGCAGTGGAGGAGTAGGGGGGATATTCGCTCCGGCGCTCTTTATGGGAGGGTTTACGGGATACATTCTGTCACGGATTATTAACTGGTTTGATTTTATCGATGTTTCAGAACGGAATTTCACACTCGTCGGCATGGCAGGGGTGATGGCAGGGGTGATGCACGCCCCGCTGACTGCGTTGTTCCTAATTGCTGAGGTGACAGGTGGTTATGCACTTTTTATTCCGCTTATCATCACTTCTGCGATTTCCTATATAACCGTGATTTACTTTGAACCCCATTCCATCTATACCGAACGACTGGCAAGAAGAGGTGAACTCATTACCCATCATAAAGACCGTGCCGTACTTACATTGTTGTCGGTAAGCAGCGTTATCGAAAAAGATCTGAAACCTATTCATCCGGATGCCAGTCTCGGTGATCTCGTGAAAATTATTTCAAAATCGAAGCGTAATATTTTCCCCGTGGTCGACGAAGAACAAAAGCTCTGTGGCATCATCCTTCTCGACAATGTGAGACACATCATTTTCAATCACGATATGTACGAAACGACCCATGCATCGGAACTGATGATAGAGCCTCCTGCCACTGTGGAACCCAACGAAAGGATGAGCAGTGTAATGGAAAAATTTGAGGAAACCGGTGCGTGGAACCTTCCTGTGACAGAAAATGAGAAATATATTGGCTTTGTCTCAAAAGCAAAGATTTTCAATATGTACCGTAAACTTCTGGTGCAATTTTCTGATGAGTAATCCAGCCAACACCAGAAATAAATCCGTTCCGAACGTTTCGTAAATACGCCGTAATAACCTAAATTTGGGATTTAAAACCATAATCTATGAAAAGAGACAGCCGCATTTTTGATCTAATTAAGAAAGAACAGGAAAGACAACGCCGGGGCATTGAACTGATCGCTTCCGAAAATTTTGTTAGCGAACAGGTTCTTGAGGCCATGGGGTCGTGCATGACAAACAAGTATGCAGAGGGGTATCCCGGAAGGCGTTATTACGGTGGCTGTGAGGTAGTCGATGAAAGTGAACAGCTGGCTATCGACAGACTGAAGGAAATTTTTAGTGCAGAATATGCAAATGTGCAACCCCATTCAGGAGCCCAGGCTAATATGTCTGTATTTCTGACCGTACTTAATCCGGGGGATACATTCCTGGGTCTTGATCTTTCACATGGCGGGCACCTCTCACATGGGTCTCCGGTGAACAGTTCGGGTATACTTTATAATGCAATTTCGTACGGCCTGGATGAATCAACAGGTCGTGTCGACTATGACAAGATGGAAGAAATTGCACTGAAGGAGAAACCAAAGATGATCATTGGCGGCGCCTCGGCATATTCCAGAGACTGGGATTATGAACGGATGAGGAGTATTGCCGACAAAATCGGTGCGATATTTATGGTGGATATGGCACATCCTGCCGGACTTATCGCGGCAGGTCTGTTGAAGAATCCACTCAGGTATGCACATATTGTCACATCAACCACACATAAAACCCTTAGGGGACCCCGGGGTGGAATTATACTTATCGGGAAAGATTTTGAAAATCCTTTTGGCCTGACCACGAAAAAAGGAGAGACCAGGATGATGTCCTCCCTCATCGATTCGGCAGTTTTTCCGGGTATTCAGGGAGGTCCGCTTGAGCACGTCATCGCCTCCAAGGCTGTGGCATTTGGTGAGGCTTTGCAGCCGGAATTTAAAACATACCAAGCGCATGTGAAAAAGAACGCTTCTGTGATGGCCTCATCCTTTATTGATAAAGGGTACAAGGTTGTCTCCGATGGAACCGATAATCATTCCATGCTCATCGACCTTAGATCGAAGGCCCCGGACGTTACCGGCAAACAGGTCGAGAACGTTTTGGTGAAAGCCGATATTACCGTAAATAAAAATATGGTACCTTTCGACAGCCGTTCGCCATTCCAGACTTCGGGTATACGCGTAGGTACACCTGCGATAACAACCCGTGGAGTAAAAGATATCACAATCCCTGTCATCGTTGACCTGATCGATGAAGTTATCATGAATATTGATGATGAAACGACCATCAGCAGAGTCAAATCCAAAGTAAATGAACTAATGCTTGAATATCCAATGTTTGCAGACTGATATGAAAAACAAACCTCTCATTTTTATTGTGGATGACGATCCGATGGTTCTTCGCATAGTTCAGGGGACGCTTTCCAGGGAGCCGCTCAAAGTTGTCAGTTTCAGTTACGGAGAGGAATGCATTGAGAAACTTCATCTGAATCCCGATATCATCATTCTAGACTATATTTTCGTTAAAAAACATGCCATGGTGATGAATGGTCTGGAAGTATTAACCAGGATACGGGAGAAAAAACCGGATACTCCCGTTATCATCCTGTCGGGACAGGAAAGCGGTAATACCGTCCTTGAACTGATGAAAGCCGGCATCGAAGATTATATCATTAAGGATAAGGATTTTTCCGTTAAACTGCTGATTGCCGTTCAGGAAATCCTGGATAAAAATAAGTAATCCATGGAATGGTATATCTACCCCGCCATTGTTCTGGCGGGTTTTTTTTCGGGCTTTATCAATACCGTGGCGGGAAGCGGCTCGCTGATCACCCTGCCGTTGTTGATGGCTCTCGGCCTGCCTGCAAATGTCGCGAACGGAACAAACCGCATTGGGATTCTTCTACAGAATGTCGTGGGCACTGCCAGTTTCAGGCGACAGAAAGTTCTCAACTTCCGGACTTCACTGAAACTTGTCATTCCCGCTGTAGCGGGCTCCGTCATTGGAGCCTGGATCGCTGTCGATCTAAATGAACAGGTTATGGAGCGGACAATCGGTGGTCTGTTGCTCTTCATGTTTTTTATCGTGCTCTGGAAGCCCTCAAAATGGCTCAGGGAAAAACAGGGCAAATCCCCTTTCCCATTATGGTTAAACGGGATTATTTTTTTTCTTATCGGCATATACGGTGGATTTATCCAGGCAGGTGTAGGATTTTTCCTGCTTGCCGGGCTCGTCCTGGGTGCCGGTTATGACCTGGTCAGAGCCAATGCAGTGAAGGTGTTGATTGTCCTCCTATACACTCCCGTTGCCCTTGCATTTTTCATTTATAACCACCAGGTTAATTTTTTATACGGCATTATCCTTGCTGTTGGCAGCATGCTCGGGGCCTGGGTGGGAGCGAAGGTTGCCGTTGAGAAAGGTGCGAAATTCGTCCGCTATGTCTTGCTTGCTGCGGTCTTCATCGCTTCGGTGAAATTGCTGGGGGCGTTTTAGAAATCAGGAAGAGAGGAAGTTAGAGACTTTGTATGCGACGGGCGATGGAGAACCCGGACAGGAATTTCAACGTTTTCGGATTGAGAGCTTCATAATACAATTTTCGATAACTGAATTTTTTCAGCCGGGTTTATTTTTGATCCGGTACCCGCGATCAACCACGGACAAAACCGTGGCTATTATGTGGTTACCGCTCCTCGGTTGGGTTGCTAAACGCCTCTCACCCAGCTCTTATTTAGTGATTTGGTGAATTGGTGAATTGGTGATTTGAAGAGTGAGTAAAGAACACCTCTCACTCCCTAACTCCCTAACTTCTTCCCCGCCCTTACTTCGGATCAATAATATAGCTGATCCATCCTCTTTGCTTTATAGCCTTTGCATCGACAGAAAACTTTGCTTTACCGGCAGCGTTGAGAACGGCTTCGTAGATGCAGTCATCCTGGTAGGTGGCTTCGAGGACTTTGGGAGCGCCAACCACATTGCCTTCGTTATCAACGTCGATCTGAACCTTTACAACGATGCGGCTGGTAACTGTACAACCAGCAACAACGGGACGAGGGAGGTCGCCTTTAGACTTTCGGGTACCGAGGCCATAAGAGATGCCATTTCCAAGTCCGCCGCCGTCCCCATAATTGGAGGCGTCTGGTGTCCCATTTATGTTTCCCTGATTTCCACTGCCCTGGGTAATACCTTCGGAGCCGGATTCCGTCCCGACACCTTTATTCCCAAAGGCATTCTGCCCCATTTTCTGCAGCTTGTCCGCTTGTTCCAGTTTCTTTCGTTCTTCCTCCCGTTGTTTCTGCAGGGCAATCTGACGCTGCTGTTCTTCCTGCTTTTTCAGTTTCTCCAATTCCTGCTTACGGATTTCTTCAGCTGTGGGTTTCTTTTCCTTTACCGGTGATTCCTCATAGTTCTGGACTTCCTTCTCTTTGACCATAGGGGTCTTCGTTACTTTTACCTGTTCCTGTGGTTGGAGGTCAGGTACGGCCTGGTCCTCAGGCTCAGGGATGGTCTCGGTCTTACCGCCCTGTGTTTCATCGCCAGCCGGCTCGATCCTTCCCAGCCCGGTAGCTTCGGTTCCGAAATTCACCAAAATGCCCTCTTCCTCAGGCGGCGGATCAGGATAGCTGAAGCCGAAGAAGATCAGGATCAGTGCGATAAGTACATGAAATATCGTTGTTCCCAGGGTGCCGTTTCTTTTTAGGCTCATGGTTTATAGTGGTCTTGTGCCAAGGATTACCTTATATTTGTTCCTTTTGGCAATTTCAAGGAAATCAAATACTTCGTTCATATTAAGGTTTTCATCGGCATTTAATCTCACGGTCGGTGTTTCCTGTTTGCCGCCCAGTTGTTCTTTTAAGGAAGATTCCAGTATGGAAGCTGCTACGACTTCACCATTGATGAAAAATTCGCCTTCCCTGGAGATGGATACATTGATATCGGGATTGGCTATGGTCTGGTTATTACTTTTCGGCAGTTCCACGTTCAAAGCACCCGGAACAATAAGGGTTGTAGCGATCATGAAGAAAATAAGCAACAGAAATACGATGTCAGTCATGCCCGACATGGAAAAATTCATATTTACCTTATTACGCGAACGTATAGACATGTCTATCTTTCTTTCAGAATGACTTTGTAATTTCTTTTCGACGCCACATTCATGACCTCAACCGATCGTTTAACACTTGCATTTCTGTCGGCAATGAGTGTCATGGCAGGATCAAGCTGTCCCTGCAATTTTGCCGACAGGAGTGCGTCGAGGTTTTCAATGGCGACAGTTCTGCCGTTCAACCTGATCTGCCCCTGGGCATTTAGTTCAACAACCGGGATATCTGCAGGTGTGCTGACCGTTTGTCCCCGTTGTGGAAATAGAAGTTTCAGCGCATTCGGAGCGATCAGCGTTGAAGTAAGCATAAAAAAGATCAGCAGCAGGAAAACGATGTCAGTCATGCCCGACATGCTGAAATTAACACTTACCTTATTTTTTGATCTGATGCTCATGGTATTATTTTACGGGTTCATTCAGAAGGTCCATAAATTCTGTAGTGCCGGCTTCGAGGTTGTTCACCACTTTTTCGACTTTGGCTACGAGAATATTGTAGGCGAAGAAAGCGATGATGCCCACGATAAGTCCGGCTACTGTCGTAATCAGTGCGGTGTAAATACCGGTGGATAATTGCGATACATTGATATTGTTCCCCGATGTTGACATCTCCATAAATGCCTGGACCATACCAATAACGGTTCCCAGGAAGCCGATCATTGGTGCTCCGCCCGAAACAGTAGCCAGGGTTGGAAGCCCTTTCTCTAACTTGTATACTTCGAGTCGTCCGACATTTTCGATGGCGGCATTTACGTCATTCAGGGGACGGCCGATACGGCTGATGCCTTTTTCAATCATCCTTGCCACGGGGTTGCTGGTTGAGAGGCAAAGTGACTTGGCAGCGTCGATCTTCCCGTCCATAATATAATCTCGGATACGGTTCATGAAGTTCATGTCTACCTGTTGTGCTTTCTTGATGGCGAAGTAGCGTTCAGAGAATATATACACCGCAATAATCGAGAGAATGATGATTGGGATCATGACCCACCCACCTTTTAAAGCCAGTGTTAGAAACGTTTCTTCCTTTGTACCGGTAGAAGTCATTTCTGTCGTTTCCGAGGTAACCACTTGTAAGATTGTCAGTACGTCCATATTTATTGATTATTTTGAGCGAAGGTATAAAAAAAACGAGATATACCCTTTTGTAGTATATCTCGTTTATTAAATTCTTACGAACAGGGTAGACCTGGCCTTATAAGTGTAGCAAAAGTTTGATTTGCAGATAATAGACGAGTGCTCCAGCGAGATAGCCCAGCAAGGCAAGGAGTGATATTTTCCTCAGGTACCAAATGAAGTCTATTTTCTCAAGTCCCATCGCGGCCACGCCTGCTGCCGACCCGATGATCAGTATGCTTCCGCCTGTACCGGCTGTATAGGCTAAAAATTCCCAGAAAACGCCGTCCTGTGCAAAATTGTGCGCCCACAATACCGCATTTGGATCGACGAGAGCCAGTGCCTCCAGGGTATCTTTCGTTTCAATCGGGTACATTCCCATGGCACTGGCCACGAGCGGAACATTGTCGACCACCGACGAAAGCACACCAATTGCTATATCAATGAGATATACGTTGTTCAGATGAGTATCCAGGAATTTTGCCAGCAGATTCAGATGCCCGGCTGATTGAAGTGCTGCAACAGCACTCAGGATGCCGAGGAAGAAAAATACTGTCGGCATCTCAACCCTTCTCAAGATAGCTGATACTTTAAGTTTGGCCTTTACCTCATGCTTTTTATTTCGGTGCATAATCTCTGTTATGAGCCAGATGAGTGAAAGTGAAAAGAGCATGCCCATATATGGTGGAAGGTGGGTAAGGGTCTTAAGTACGGGGACTAACAGCAAGCCGGAAATCCCGAGAATAAGCATGAGTTTCTGTTCAAAGGCAGTTGTAAGTTCAACATCATCTTCAGATGTATCTGGCCTTGACACGTGTCCCTTCTGCGTGAAGGTCAGAAAGATCAGTGGTATACTCATGGTGAAGAGGCTGGGGACGAACACCCTTGTGACAATGGCTGCGGTGGTAACCTGTCCGCCGATCCAAAGCATAATGGTGGTAACATCGCCAATCGGTGACCATGCACCGCCTGCATTTGCTGCCAGGACCACCATACTGGCGAAAAACCAGCGTGTATGTTTGTCTGATATCAGCTTTCGAAGTAAAGCGACCATTACGATGGTTGTTGTAAGGTTGTCGAGCATGGCCGACATAAAGAAGGTAAGAAAGCTGAGGATCCAAAGCAGTTTGACTTTGTTTGTCGTTTTGATCTTATCGGTGATTACCTTGAAACCATCGTGCTGATCAATAATTTCAACGATAGTCATAGCTCCGAGAAGGAAGAACAGAATTTCGGATATATCGCCAAGATGCCGGATGACCTCATTCTCAACGATCCATTCCCTCATCACCTCAAACCAATGATGGTGTTCCGAAATAGGCAGGTTGGGAAGTCCCATGATAAAATCTTTTGCAGCAGCACTGTCCAGGTGCTCAGTACCCATAATGAATTCCCTGAAGGCAGGGCTGAAACCATTTGTCAGAATGTCAAAAGCTCCAATGATATAGGCAAGCCAGCAGAGGGTGCCGATGGCAAGAGCGGAGACAGCTTTATCAACTTTCAGGGGATGTTCAAGGGCAATGGCAATGTAACCCAGGACGAAGATGACGATCATTGCGATAAACATAGCAAATACGATTTGGATTGAAAATCTAAGATCGCAAAGATAGGAATGTTTAGTGATTTAGGACTGACAAATGTTATGATTCGGTTGAAAAACGAGGAATATTTAACGTAAATTAAGGTAGGATCTCGTTTTTACTTTCAACTGTATCAGAATCCGGTATATCCTTTTTCTTCTTCTTGTCGGAAGTGAAAAGATCAATAATTGCGTCTTTGTAATGCTTCAGCAATCCGCTAAAGGTATTGAAGTCTTCCCTGAAGAAGATACCCACACCCTGTGTATAGGGTGAGGTTTGGAATAAAAGGTTGTCATTCGCGCGATTAAATGCCTTCATGTGAACTTTGCCGTTCTCAGTGATCTTGACATCGATGTCAAAGTCACCGACTATATTATTCGTATTGGTTGCAGATGACGTTTGCGTGGCCTGGTTTCCTCCTACATCCACGTTTCCGTTGATGGTGACCCTGTCATTCAGAATTTGTGTGCTCAAGGCTACTTCGTATTCATTCCTGCTGACTTCCGAGCCTGGACGGTAATTAAAACCAATATCAAAATCCTTACTTATCTGCGACAGCCAGTGATTTAGCTGGTTTGATAGCAATTCGGAAGTGGCTACCGCGCCACTTGCATAGGCAGTAGTTGCTGCCCCTGTACCGGCATATGCCTGCTGGTTGGAATAAAAACTGTTAACGACAAGCAGAGAAAGGAACTGTTTCATAAGTTCTTCATCCGTTGAGGTACTGTTTTTGACAATCCGCTGGGTTTCCTGGTCAGCTGTTGGAAGTACGATCCCGGGTTGAATGGTCGGATTCATTAGCTTCCCACTCATCTGGATCACGCATTCCACCGGAATACGCTTACTTGTGGAGCCTTCAAAAAGTGTAGGATCCAAAGGTGAGACCGGAGTCCGGAGAGAATAAACTGCCTTAACATCGATATTTGCATCCTCCGGATCCCCGTTCCAGGAGATTTTCCCGCCGGGTTCAACTTCAAATTTTTTATTGATTACGTTCTGAAGTGTGAAAAGATAGTCTCCACTCTCAATAGTGATATCACCGAAAATCTCGAATTTTCCGAGGGTGTTTATATTTATTTTCAAGGGACCATTTCCTCTTCCCCTCAAAATATCACCAACCTTGGGATCGAAGATGATCTGGACTTCTGCATCATTGGTAACATCCAGGTTGAAATTCAGGGACAGACCCCTGAGGTTAACTTCATAACGGTTTTGCTCGCTCTCTTTTTTATTTTCTTCATTTGGATTCCCGGTGACGAATTTGATAAAGTCATTTTCGTTCACCTCTTCCGAGCCGTAAAGGGGGATGAAGAAAACACTGTTCTTTTCCGACCTGGCATTGATATCCATCTTCAGGTTATCAGGCGGTCCTGTAATCCTGATAAAGCCGCTGGCAAAGATCCTTCCGTAGAACAACTGGTTGTCTTTTTCAGTGGTATTCAGAAAGTTGAAATTAGTGGCCTGCAGGTTAAGATTAAGAGTGATGTCTCTAAAATACCTGGTGTCCACAGAACCGCTGGCAATGGTTTTGTCTCCCCTTTCATCAAATACTTCAAAGTTTTTGATTACAACGCTGTTATGAACAATGTCAACATCGTTTGTAAAATAATACCTTGTTTGTAAATAATTTACAATGAAAGAGGTCTTAAACAGACTGACCTTTCCGTTTAGATCGGGCTGCATAGTTGTCCCTCCAAGTGTGAGGTCACCCGAACCCAGACCTTTCAGATCTGAAATAAGGAAATCGCTGTAAGGTGAAAATGTACTGACTTTAATTTTGTCAAATTTGATTCCGAAATCCAGTTTTTTGGTTTCAGGGTAGAAATCCCCCTCAGTTCGAAGGATTACCGCACTACCCTTCCTGGTTTCAGCCAGCATGTGGATACGTTTATCCTCATTATTCCAAAGTGCCCTTATCTCACCGTCACCGAAATCTTCACCATTAACCATCAACCCTTTAATCGACAGGTCGGACAGGAACAGAGGGTTGTTAAACGGGTTTTTCAGGCTTGCATTTCCTGTCATGCTTCCCTTAAAGTCAAGCCTGACTTTTTTTGTAAAGATATTCAGGGTTGCCAGGTCGAGGTCCTTGAACAAAAATCGCAGCGTTTCATTTGGGTCGGACGATATGCCTCCGTACACGAGAAACATCTGGTTTTGATTGCTGATAGTGAATGAATCGACTTTGACAGAGCTACTGTCAATCAATATGCGGCTTCTAGAGATATTCCAGGTTGTGTCATTGAAAATGATGCTGGAGGGTTGCATGTGAATATTGAAATTCGGGTTACTGGTGATCATGTTCTCCGCAAGGTTCGCCATCAGGTTCAGGTTACCCTCGTATCTGGGTTTCCCAAAGCTGTTCCAGTTCAGATCGAGCGTGACGGTGTCATTGTATACTGCAGCGTTCAGCGTCAGATTATCGAGCGAGAGATTATTATTGAGCTCGAGTGAACGGCTCGTGGTGAGGAATTCGGTTTTATTGAAATCACTCGAAGTGATAATCTGGAGATCGTTCCACCGGTTTCCGTAAAAACCAAACAGCGGGCAATCGCCGATAAGATCAATCTCAAGGTTTGCCGGATCATACTTCCCGGCAAAGTATGTACTGTCGGCGATTTCAATGTCGGGCATGAAGAAGTTCACCGCAGAACTTACATTTTTCAAATTTACATTGAACCTGAATTTATTATGATCTAAAGAATCGGGTACCCAGAGATTGTCCTGAGCCAGACTGGGGAGGTAGTGAAAGGCAAGGTTTCTAAAAGAGCGGCCGAGTGTGCTGAACTTGTATTGGCCGGTCAGTTCACCATCCATGATATCCGAACGAATATCAATCCGGTTAGTATCGGAAGTATTCGTTGAGATCAGTGTGAGATCGTAGATCTGTATCTGTTTGTCACTCTTCTGAAAGAACGAATTCACCAGGTTGATCTCACCATCCATATCGTCGATGTTCCTTCCGTTAAATCTGGTTTTAAGCAGGAAGGATGCAAAATAATCAGGATCTGAATGGTCGAGGTGCAAATAGTATGGTCTGATGCTGGATACGTTAGCAGTAAAATCGAAATTCGGCGTTTCCCCGGTGAAATCAAGTTTCCCGAGAAATTCCATTCGAAGGTTCGGGTCGTTGATATTCACTGCACCTTCAAACTTCCTGTTATTGAGTTCACCGGATAAATTAATATTCCGGTAGTTGTAATCATAGAATTCAAGGCTATCGATTTTTCCGTTTATTTTTGCCGACAGGGTATCACGGGACGTATAACCGTCAACATTCAGTGCCATGCTGACATGTCCGATGAGTTCATCGTTACTTGTTAATTTGCCGGCATTGAACGATCTGCTTTTCACCCTCCCCCTGAAGGTGAGACCGTTCAGTTTGTCGGGCTTTATAAGAATATCAGAGGATAGCTGCCCGAGCTTTGTATTGAATTTTCCATACGCAACAAAATCGTCGATATATCCGGTGAATTTGCCTGTATAGGTGATCAGTCCAAGTTGGTCAAAATGGTCGGGAACATTTAGCTTCTTGTTACCGGGAAGTTTCAGCATCCTGATATCGTGCATATCCGTGGTTAGCTGATTGATATTGAAATGCATAAAGGTCTGTCTGAAATCGGGCAGGCCAATCATGTTAAAACTTCCCTCGAGGCTGGTATGGTCGTTATAGGAGAGAAGGATGTTTTCTCCGGTCATATCATTGATGCGGCCGGTCACCAGGCCTGAAATTCTTACTGTTTCGTTGTAATGAATGAACTCCGGAGCAAAGAAACCAATATCCATGAAATTAACTTCGGAGGATCTGAGATTGAATTGTGTGTCAACCAGGTTAACGAAGTCCGAGAAATCCTCGTAATCGTTGAAAGTAAAGTGGACCTGGTTAGCACTGAGGCTTGAGAAGGGTGTTTCCACATAAATGTTTCCAAATGACATATGCCTCTTACTCAGACTCATCCTTGCATTCATATTGTTCAGTACAAAGCCTGACTTTTCAATAAAGGCCAGTGATTTGATGTCATACGAGATGGTATCACCTGAAATCCCGAAATCGGTCAGTTTTATCTGAAGATCCCGGAGATCCATATCCTGGAAATTAATGCCGGCTTCCGGAGCTTCATTTCCAACCCTTGTGTACCGGAAACGGGAATCAGTAAAATCGATCCTGTCAAGGGACGATTTCCAATTCCCCTTTTTGTCTGTTTTCGGCTTATTCAGTCTGTCGATAATGAATTTGAGGTTTATCGTACCAGTGGTATCGGTGATAAGATGTATAGAAGCATCATTAAACGCAAGACGTCCGATCGAGATTTCCTTTTTTGTTCTGTTAAGTCTGGAGATTCTCGCTTTCACTTTCGAGGCATAAAACAGGGTATCGCCATTCAGATCCTGAAAGTAGAGGTTTCGCAGCTGTATGCGGTTAAAGAACGTCACAGAAACCTTACCTACACTGATATCTGTCTGGAGACTGGCCGACAATTCTTCAGCAACATAGTGTGTGAGATATGTCTGTACTTTATTATTCTGAAGAAGCAAAAGTCCGGTTGCCGGTAAAGATAACAGTACCAGAAGGGTAATCAGTGATATTTTGAGTATTTTTTTAATATTCTGAAAGGTTTAACATTTGAACGCAAAAAAACAAAAAATAGTTTAAACAAATCGGTATTGAAACAACAATATGTCTGCCATCCGGTTAGATAATAAAATGGCCGGACGGAGTCCGCGTGTAATGTGTGCAGATCCTTCGGTAATTTTGTTTCTAAAATTACATAAGAGATTGATTAACAAAAACAAAAAGATAGTAAAAACGAAAAGGAAATAATCTGGACCCATTGTATTAGCTGACTTTATCAAAACTGATTAATTTTGTACAAGAATTGAACCAAACTATGACAACAATATTAGGCATTGAATCTTCCTGTGACGACACGGCTGCTGCGGTATTACGTGATGGACACCTTCTGTCGAACCTGGTTACGAACCAGGAGGTTCACAGGAAGTACGGAGGGGTGGTACCTGAACTCGCATCCCGCGCACACCAGCAAAACATTATTCCCGTGGTCGATGTGGCGTTAAAACAGGCAGGGGTGAACCCCGGCGACATTGATGCTGTTGCCTTTACGCGTGGCCCCGGACTTCTGGGATCCTTGCTTGTTGGAACTTCATTTGCGAAGGGTTTTGCTCTTTCCAGAAAAATTCCACTCATCGAGATCCATCATCTTCAGGCTCATATCCTCGTGCATTTTATAAGAAGTGAAGAAGGTGCGGATCGGTTTCCCCGTTTTCCCTTCCTCTGCCTCCTTGTTTCCGGCGGACATACACAACTGGTTCTTATTAAGAGCTATCTGGAAATGGAGATTATCGGAACGACGATCGATGATGCTGCCGGTGAAGCATTTGATAAAAGTGCTAAACTTATGAATCTGCCTTATCCCGGTGGACCTTTGATCGACAAACTTTCTCATGAAGGCGACGCACAACGTTTTTCATTCAATAAACCCCGTATCCATGAACTCGACTATAGTTTCAGCGGGTTAAAAACCTCCTTCCTTTATTTTCTCCGTGATGAGCTCAGGAAAGATGAGGATTTTATAGAAAAGAATAAAGCCGACCTGGCAGCTTCCTTACAGAAAACCATCATTGATATCCTGATGGAGAAATTAGTGAAAGCTTCCAAGATGACGGGCATCAGTGAAATTGCGCTCGCAGGGGGTGTTTCGGCAAATTCCGGGTTGCGTGATGCACTGAACAGAGAAGGTCAAAAACGTAAATGGAATGTATATATTCCCAAATTCAGCTATACCACCGATAATGCCGCAATGATTGCTATTACCGGTTATTATAAGTACATGAACGGGGATTTTGCTGATCAGTCGGTCATTCCAAAGGCAAGGATGGATTTCTAGAATTCGTGTTGCAGCTTTTCGAGCCCTTCATTAATAGCTAATTCAAATAATTCTTCAAGCTTCGGATTGACATTCCTGCAACCGGAAACAACCTGTTGCGCCCATTCAATATAACTTAGCTTTCGCTCGGTACTCCAATCTAAGGGATAGTTGACAATATCACGGATATTACAGATCTTATCCGCAATCTTGATTTTTTTTGCGCCAACGGTAAGTGTGGGCGCAATTTTAACCTGTAGTTCTTTGCGTATGGCATAGGGCAGTTCTTTATCATCCGTGACTTCAACGACATAATCAGCTATTTCTTTGTTGAACTCCCTTGAGATTTCTTCGTAAGACGCATCGGTATCTTCAATCACATCATGCAGAATTGCTGCAATAAGTATGTTCTCATCCTCTTCATCACATTCGCTCAGCATCATCGAAACCTTAAGAGGGTGATTGATATAAGGAACCTGGTTGAATCCCTTCCTACGCTGATATTTATGTTTTTCTGCGGCATAAACGGCCGCTTTTATGACCAGGCTATAACTCATTGGAATTTATTTTTGGCGCAAATTTAAAATAATGATCGAAACGTTGAAACAAAAAAGATATTTATTCATCATTTAAAAACTCACATTCAACAATTTATCTTTGCATTTATTTTGTCAGAACTAAAAATGTGTTTATTTTAGAACTAAATAATTTTGAGATTGCTGGAAAACCTACATATAGCAGGTACTCGTCGAACACCTACGGTTCATCTTGATCCGGACGGCATAATTAAAATTGAAGGTAGGTCAATTCCGGAAGATGCCAGCCTATTTTTTATTGATATCATGGAATGGATAGATAAGTACCTCAGTTTTCCAAGTGAAAAAACACTTATCGAAATTAACCTCGAATACCTTAACAGCGGCACATCAAAATATGTTCTTCAGATACTGAAACGATTAAAGGAACTTGCTGAAAATAATCATCAGTTAACCATAAACTGGTATTATGAGGAGGGTGATGATGATATACTTGAACGCGGTGAATATTATGCATCCATCCTGGATCTGAAGATCAATTATTTCGAAATAGAATAGCAGGATTATTTCATTCCCGAATCATAATATTCCAAAAGATCGATCCAGTCTTTTGGAAACCGCATCGACAAGCGGTGTGTCTTGATATAGTCACTGAGTCGATGGTCATTCCCGAGATAATCTAACGCAGCTTTTTTCGTCAACCTCACCTTCGAAGGTTCACTTTCACCGGTTCGCATGACAAAATAATATTGCTGGTCCTTGAATTCATCATACGTACGATTGGTATTTATGGCTTTCTGATAGTCCGCTTTTACGAGTAATTTTTCGTGTTTTACCAGGAAGGAGGACTTTTTATCATAGAGTACCTCGTAGTAAACTCCCAGTGGGAAATCAGGTGTATGCAGCAGCTTGAACTTACGTATACTATCTTCCGTTGGCGATAGTATGAAATAATCAATAAGGCTCTTGTTGAGTAAAATTTCTTCGTCCTTTTTAGTTTTGTAGAGAAGGTCATCATTGTATGCATCCAGTTTTAGCTTGATATTATTATAAAATTTACCGGATGTGAGATAAAGTCCTCCCAGAACATAATCGGATGTCAGATATGGCGTACCCCTGACACCGATATAGCGGTTGTCAAAGGTTCTGGTATATATGCCTCCGCTTGCGATGGTCGCAAGGTCCTCTTCAATCGTAGCTCTGGGCTGAAGGATAGGATTTTGATGGCCATTTTTCTGGGCTTTTAGATGTGCGGAAAACACGAACAGCACAAGCAGCAGTATTGATACAATTTTCATATTTTACTATTATTTCCTATTAAAAATAATCAATAACCTGCATTTTAGTCTGGTCTATTCCGGTATTCCCTTGCAGTCATACTGATTTTCTTTGGATATTGTACCTGCAAGTTACTATAATAATTCATGATATCATTAGGAGCGGGCTTTTAAACGTTCATCTTTCCACTGGTTCTGTACCTGAAAAAAATTATTTTCTGAAATATACCAGAGCCTTTATTCAGTCGTTTCTTCATAAAGGCAGTTTTTAGCTTTCAACCCCCTCCTCAGGGTATGGATGCCTTTAAACCTGTGGCACTGATATTTTCAGAAAACTGTTGCAGGTTTTTTTATTTAGCCTGACTGATGCGGAAATAGTCAAAATCAGCATAACCCGGGCTGTTCTCCATATTGGGATTGATGCAGAACAATCCGACTTTGGCACCGATCCAGCGACCCTTGACTGCCTGGAATGCACTTCCGAGAGAATGATACTCCTCTCCGTCTGTGCTGAAGGAAAATCTGCATACTGCATTTTGATCAACATTCACTCTTAAAGTGACGGAATTGGTATTAGTACTCGTACCTTCCCCTTCAACGGGCAGATCACCACATGTCTTATGGCCGTTTTCAAACCATGATACTCTGAGTTCACCCTCCGTCCTGTACAAGCATATATACGCGAATTTTTCGCCCAAAATAATCAGTCCTGCCTTCTCTCCGTCTAAGCCCGGGAAGAAACTCAAACTGGTTGTTGCGGTAAATGCCGGAGCAGGGAATTTCTGAAGAAGCAGATTAGGTGCATACCAGGGATTTCCGTAATCTGTGATATTTCTGATGGCAAACAACCTTAGATGACCTTTTTCGGGGAGTGGTTCATACCAGCTATCGGAGCTGTTCGCCTGCCATTGCCACTGCAATCCCGGATTACCATCTTCGAACTCATCTGAGGTCTGGGGAATTATGTAGCCGGGTAAATTACTTTGCACTGGCTTTCGGTAGCCTTCGACAGGTGTGCCGGAATAGCCGCTGTCTGGCGCTGTTCCCATTACGGGCCATCCGTCCACCCAGTTTACCGGCTGAAGGTGAACGATCCGTCCATATGCCCCCCTGTCCTGAAAATGCAGGAACCACCAGCTTCCGTCAGCTGCATCGACCAGCCCACCCTGGTGCGGTCCGTTTATAGCAGTTTTTCCCTGGTTCATAACGATCATAGACTCGTATGGTCCGGAGATGTTACGTGATCTGAGTGCAGTCTGCCAACCTTCTTCTACGCCTCCGGCTGGAGCGAGGATATAAAAAAAGCCGTCCTTTTTGAGGAATTTGGGACCTTCCAACGTTGGAAAATTTACCGGGTCATTAAAGATCTCAAGTCCGTTGTCAAGTAGTTTTTTCCCGTCGTCGCTCATCCTGTGCAGGATGAGGGGAGTGCCACAAAGTTTGCTGTGAACGAGCCACGCAGTGCCGTCTTCATCCCAAATAGGGCAGGGATCTTCCCAGAGTTGGGCATCGACAACATGTGTTAGTGGCTCCCATGGCCCTGCCGGATTCTCTGCTGTAGTCATGAATAGTCCCTCCTGCGGAGTGCAGAAAAAAACAAAAAATTTCCCGTTGTGGTAGCGGATTGATGGCGCCCAACTGCCTTCACCATGAACAGGTTTGTTGTACTTTTCAAATGGCAGGCTGTTATAAACATGCCCGATAATGGACCAGTTGACCAGGTCGGTGGAATGAAGTACAGGGATGCCAGGCATACAATTGAAGCTGGAGGCAACCATATAAAAGTCGTCACCAACCCTGACAACATCCGGATCTGAATAGTCTGCAAAGATGACCGGATTTTTATAGCTTCCATCGGCATTGTCTGGTATCCATTGGGCGAAGGAAACAGTAACCGGAATAAGCGCAGTCAGAATAAATAAAAAAAGATATTTCATACCGGCAATTTCAAATGAAGGATATCACGTATTCGTACCGAAAACCTGCCCGGATTATACTCCGGTGAACTGATGATAAAGTACAAAAAAAAAGCGAAAGACCTAGGGGAGAATGCCGGAAATGTATCTAATAGCCTTTAACTGCCAGCACAGGATGTTTAAAAGGTCATTTTAGCAGCCGGCTTATCTCCTGCCAGAATGCGATATGAAATTCCAACGAGCCATCCTCCTTTAAACGTTCGTTAAAAGATTCCGGCAGGCCGGTGGCTGTAGTCTGAATTTTGATCGCCGGGTCATACAGTGCTGCGATTTCAGGGTGAAACTGTACACCGATGACATTTGGGAATTTAGAATGCTCAACGGCTTCAATGATTTTTTCATCCATGGAAAATGCTGCAGTTCTGAGATCCGTGTTTGCGATATCCACAGCCTGGTGATGTGAGCTGTATACACTAAGTGGTTGCTTCCACTCCTTCTTCAGTTTTCTGCTAAACCACCTTCCATCCACGGGCTCGATCTTATGCAGCTTACCGGCCTGGATCCTCTCATCAGCACCGGTCTTCGATAAATAATTCAGGTGTTGTAAATCCGGATCCGATGCAGTGATCTCCTCAACGGTAGTAAATCCATAGATTTCTGACGGAATATCCTGGATAAGTGTACCACCGGCGGCAACGGCCATTGTTTGCATACCCAGACAGATGCCAAGCACCATATACCTGGGGTTTTCCTTGAGAAATGGCGTAAACTCCGGATTGCGGCTGCTTCCAATTAGATGAAACATAAAGGAAATTTCAAATGAGTGTCGGTGAGGTTCGGTTACCGCGCTCAGAGTGGTTGTAGGCTCAGCATAGAGTGCTGGTTGTATATCGGGGCCACCATTAAAAATGACACCTTCGCTATATTCGAATATTCGATGAAATTCTCCTGTAAAGTCATTTTCCTTAAAAACGTCTTCATTATTCAGTTTTCCGGAGATCATCTGAAAACCAATCTCCGGAAAGTCCTGGATGACCTGGGAATAATTCGTCTTCTCTTCCTCAAAATAGAGCCCCACTGGTGTCAGATCTCCGGGTGAGAAATACCCCTTTGCTACCAGATTTTGATACCACTGCAGATTTGATGCTGTAGGATGCAACAGGATAAGATGATGCCTGTTCCTGTTTTCCGGTTTATCAAAAAAATTCTGTGCAGTAGCCGTTTGAAAACCGATGAGAAGTAGTACGAAGAAGAGAAGTACATAATTTTTCATAACACAGATTTTCAATGATATACGACTTTAACAAATGTTGCAGAATTCAGCGTTTCAATTCTGACAACATATATTCCGGGGCTCACGGCTACAGGAGTCCAGCTGAAACTATGATCTCCGGCCTCAGTATCACGGTTGGCAATTTCAGCAATTTTCCTGCCGTTGAGGTCATAAACCGAGACATTAATATGTTGTTTAGTATTCAGATATAAGGTTACGGTCAGCGATTCGCTAAACGGATTGGGGTAGCATCTGACATTTTCGTTGGCGGGCAATGTTTCAATTTTGATCCCGTTACCCTCGTCGGGGAAGTTAACACTGCCGGGGGTCCCCTTCAAATGTTCAGAGGCTGCCCAATTCTCCGGGACGAGATTGTCAAGCGCCGGATCCAGTAGGGACAGTGTGTAGCCACCGCCATTCGGACTTTCAGGCCAGGGGGAATTTATCGCATAGCTCACCGAATCCTCCAGTCTGTTTTCAATGGTAAATAACCGAAGGTATTCGCCTGTGCTGCTGAATCCAAATCCAAGATCACCCATAATTTTTTTGACGTCGGGATAAACAGTCCGAAATACACTGGTATCGCGGCATAGAACCAGGAAGTCCTTTGGAGGGAGTACGGTCTCCTCTTTAAAAATGAACTGATGATCGTCACTGTTGTCGCTCAGGTACCAACCGGAAATGTCTGTCTCCTGATCGGAATTATTGTAAAGCTCAACCCAATCTTCACTGTCCATTTCGGGTGAAGACTTATAATTGATCTCATTAATAACAACCGGATCTTCTGATGACCCCTGGATCTTTTCAAAATTGGCAATCAGAGACATATCTTCTTTGATCATTATTTCAAGCTTAGGAAGGCTGTCATGAACACTGCCTATCCATCCCGTGAACCGATAACCGGGATGTGATACTGCCTGGACAGTAACCGCAATATTACGCGGATACTTACCCGACCATGGAAAACCGCTTGGTTTGATATTATTTACGCGTAAATATCCCCCATCACGACCATTAACGGTAACAGTAACGGTATTGAATGCGCCACAGCTAAACATAAGATTCATATAGTTTCTGAGGATATCTGGTCTCTTTTCTGCAAAAGGAATGATAAACTGATCTATAATCCAGGCCCATTGCTGTGGATTGGCTTCCCATTTACCGGCATGATATATCATCTCATCAGCAATATTACTTCTGAGCACGCTTATCTCTTTTTTCACATTTTGCGAAGTAAAGCTTGTATTGAGAAGATCGGAAAATCTGAGAATAAGGGTCTTTTTGAAGCTGTCGTTTTTCATCAGTGACCTGAAGAGAAACGTGGACCAGGGAGGATTTGGCCAGTCCTCACCATTTTCGTCAAGCGCAAAGGAAAATGTGTTATCATAGACTTTAGCCTGGTCCCAGATAGCAAAGCCAAAATCAGTGTCAAACATTATCCATCGCCATTTGCCTCCCTCTTCAGAGGGTTCCCAGAACTTTATATTATTCCCCGGCCAGTCGCCGTTAAAAATGTAGATCTCGGATATCACATAATTCATGTAATTGTCAATATCCATCCTTTGTGCTACATAGTTAAAATTGGCATCATCTGACAGATTATGGGTTTCAATGTACTTGATGAGATTTGTATAATCCGTATTTGCACCTTTAATCACCCAGCCGTTGCCTTCAAGGAGATTGACCTTTTCCGCATCAATGCCGTGATTTGAAGCTATAAAATGTTCACTAATCTTTTCTCTGAGGTTTTGTATTCCCCAGTATTCGCCGTTCAGGAAAATGACAGCCTGACGGCCTGCCTGTACATCTACATTTAAATCTTTTGCAAGACCGGTGGCAAGGAGATCACGCATCATGGATCCGGAACCTGCATCCTGGCCGAACCAGTCATTTCCGGCATTTCGGAGAATGAAAGACTCGAATTTATCAATAGGTTTGTTTTTAAAAATCTGATAATTTATCTCTTTTGCACCGTAGATCTTTCGCGCATAAACTGCCATTGACTTCTGCGGTTGTGCACGTGAATAATTACCGTATATTTTTATACCGGCATCAATACTGAAGGCAATTGAACCGTCGGATTCAAATAGTTCAACATGAGCCGGCCGTTCCCAGTCCTCCCAGAAATTTGCCCCGAAGAATGGGGATTCTTCTGATGCATTTTTGCCTTTGACATAAATGCCGTAATCCTCATCCCACAGATTTCCCGAATCAGTACTGATGGACAATACCGGCAGGGAAGGTTTTCTCCCGGTAATATAAGTATTGGTTACAACAGGTCCCGGAAGATGGCCATCCCGTATGATTCTGGCCCGTATAACTGTTGGTGTGTTGATTGTAACAGGGGACGTGGAAATCGTCGAGGAGGCTCCGGGTTCCGAACCATCGATGGTGTAATAAATAGTATCTTCGGTATTCCCGGATGATAGTGAAACAATAACCTGGGAGGGATAAAATCCGCCCGGAACCGAGAAAACAGGCTCTCCGGTTGCCTCAAAAAGAAAGGCTTCCGTGCTGTTTGATTCTCCCGGCGTCGGCTCCGGGAAAATATTCCATGCTCCCATTCCGTCAGGTTTCCTGCCAATGCTGTAATCCGGCGGGATGGGCGATATGATTACAGAATCGATCAACTGTCCCTGTGGATTGAAGAGAAATAACGTATCTCCGTCAGCATCAATCTTGAAACCTGTGTAAATATTAGTTTCCGACAAGTTGAGCTCCGGCGGAGGAGGTGAGGAGGGAGGCATTGTCAGTTGCACCGAAAGATATGGGATGGCAGACATGTCAGAAGAGGTGATGGATTGATTATGCACCTGAATGGCAAGAATATTTTCACCCACTTTCAATAGTTCTCCGATATTGGGAATGACGTATTTTTCCGGGTCGCCACCGTCTACCATTACCGCCTCTCTGTATCCGGAAGCCACTGAGTTAAAAGGCACGGAATATCCGGGATTACCAATGTTTGCCCTGGCTATTTCTGTACCATTGAGATAGGCAACAAAGGCATCGTCATAATCAATCTGAAGAAGTGCGTCACCAATGTCCGCAAGATCCGCAACCTGGAACCGCTTTCTCATATAAACGGAGAGAGCAGGGCTGATTACCGTGGCATCGTCGCTGTCTCCGTAACCAATCCCGCCAGAACCTGATAGCCAGGAACCATCGTCAAATCCAGTGTTTCTCCATGCGATAGAAGGTTCAGAAGATGGTACTATATATTTCCATTCATCGTTGCACTTTACCAGGGTATTCCAAAAAAGCAGTCGCGCCGTACCGCTATCACCGGCAGCAAACAGTATAAGATATTCCGATCCGGGCAATTGAAATATTGGGAATACCCATTTTCCCGGTTCGTTCCGGTCATCAGTAATAGAGTAGCCTTCCAGATTAACAGGTGACGACGAAGAATTAAAAAGCTCTATCCAGTCGGGATAATCACCCTTGCTGTCCTGAATATTGTGACTGTTCGATGCCAGGATTTCATTGAATACCAAATCCTGAGCCTTTACAACATTTGCCCATAATAGTAAAAAAATGAAAAGAGGATGTCTGATATGCCGTAAAATGATCCTGCTCATATTGGTCATTTTTTATTCAGGGTGAAGGAAGCTTATTAATCGTCGTTCAGGCTATTTTCAAAAGGATGATCATCCACATTCATCATCTTATTCTTATCGTAAAAATAAACAATAATCCTCGCTGTGTCCCGCATAAAATTTATGGATTCTACCTCAACCCTGTGTATGTTAATCCCAGTGCGCTCCCTCAGATCTTTAATCAATTCCGATCGGTTTTCCTCCTTTACCAGTTCAATTTTCTCGTACACAATAGATTTCGACGATTCATGGTAAAGGAGAAAGGCATTTTCAAGAAGCCATAATATGGTAATCAGGGCCACGTTGCTGAATAGAAGTTCGGACCAGGGGATATACTGATTTGCAATGGAATTAAGCACGGATGTTCCGATAACAACAAAAAGATAGGTCATTTCCTTAATAGGTATAGGGTTTGTCCTGTACCTCAGGATTCCGAAGAGGGCAAAAAGTCCAAATGCAAATCCAAGTTTTAGTTCTACACCAGAAAGTAAAAGACTGAGCAGGAAAATAACAATATTGATGAGAAGATATGTAAAGAGATAATCTTTCCGTCTTGCCTTCCTGTAATAAATATAGCGGACTATTATAATAGCTACCAGGAGGTTGAATATGAAACTCAGGATGAGCGGAAGGAAACTTTCAATCCTGAAAAAAGGCATTCCCGGGGGAGACACTGTCGCAATTAATGTCGATGAATTCATTATTTTTTTGGTTTAGATTATGCAGATGTAGTTTGAAGCTGTTTTTCCTTATGTTCTGATGGAGTATGGCCATACCTGTGCAATACTTACTGAAGCCTGTTTCCAGTATACGTAATTCCCTTAAAACATCATAGAAAGGAGATTTTAGATTTCGTTCTGCACTTTTTATTTCTGCCACTGCTATTCCTGGAAAGTGGCATTTTCTGTTGCCACTCCGAAAGCCCAGGTCGGAATCGATGGTGATCCGTTCCTGAAGATTAAAATTAACAATCGTGAAGCGATTGAAGGTGGTTTTGATCCTGGGTTCGAGCATACATGCCATAAATGGGGAGTGTTCATGAATAAATTCATCTATCCCGGCCATCTCATCAGGGGTATTACGGATAGCTCTTCGGTATTTACTTACCTCACCTTTATTGTTTTTATGTTTAATTTCCAGGAAGCGCAGGCCTGTATCGGTGTATTCTCTCAGTCTTATCTTATATCTTTTCGCCATTCCGTTATGATGGGCAATGTACATCGCATTATCAGATGTGTCGTAATAAAGTGTCTCATATCTCATGAGTCTCCGGCCTTCAACCTGCAATACCTTGTAATCAGCACCAAGTCTGCTGATAATCTGGATAATATCATTGACAGCAAAAGAAAATTTACGGTCATAACGGTTCATTAAACGGCAATCATCCAGTTCCTCGAGACCGATATCGTCGAAACGCATCAACGATCTGTTGAGCTCTGTCCTTATCTGTTCTAGTATGTTCTTCATTTCATCCATGCTGTAACACAACCGGGACAGTGGCCTAATTTAATTCCAAGACATATCCGGCAGATAATATATAGTCGGTTCCAGGTGCAGATATATTGACTTCATGATCGTAATAGAACGACAGTCCAACCTTATTCCGGGAATTGATTTTATAATTGAAACCAGTGCCAATCCGGTTCTTATCTATAATATTCTGGTTAACTGCATTTACTTTACAGAAAACTTCATACACAATAAAGGGATTAACCGGGATTTTCCTGATATTGTAATCTAATCTGAAACGCGTCCGGTCATAATTTGACGGATAGTGTCCATTCTCAGAACTATTGACGGCCATATAGTCAGCTTGAAATTTATTCCTGAGGTTGAATGTAAACCGACCCCGTTCAGCCTCTGCTGCAACGAATGCAACAAAGCGGTGACCCACGCTGACGCCATTCTCATCACAGTTTTTATTCTCTATCCTGTAGGCAACACCAGTCTCAAACCATTTTCTGGAATACTCCAATCCGGTCTCAATCAGGGAATTATCACGAACCGTAGCATTTTCTTTCCATCGATTAGAAAGCTCGACGACCATATCCACATGTTTGCCAAGATGGGTCTGAATATCCACCGATGCCCATACATTAAAATCTTCTTTCTGACCCTTAAGAATCGTGGTCCATAAAAGAAAGACAGGTATAAAGACAAACAGTTTTTGCATCGTTCTCATTCAGGTATTATACTCATCCGTTTATTTAATCAAAAATTGTGATGTCATCAACAGTTACAACCTGGTTCTTGCTCTTGATTCTGACCGTCTTCATAACAGGTACCTCACCCGAAGGCTCCAATTGGGTTGAATCACGTGAAAAAGCATACACCGTATAGGTCCCCTCCCTGAGGTAGTCGAAACGATACCAGCCTCCGATCCCTGTCTCAAAATCGTCACTGTAAATACTGTCATTACCATATATAATGAAGACATCAACGCCTGCGGCATAATATTCTGTCTTTTTCTCCGTCCATTCGCTGTTATAATCAATAGCGTATACACGCCCCTGAATGGTGGAGGTTCCGCCCTCACCCTCTTCCTTTTCGCAGGAAGCTGCTAAAACGAGAAACGTGGCGAATACCAGCAGGACACAATAATGGCGCATAAACTTCATCTTAATAAATTGTTAAATAATTCTTAGCAAATATAGAATAAGAATTAAGAATGCCATAAGTACCGCAAAAATCTTTGATAGCGGACTTCAGGATTTGTTAGAAGAAATATTACTATCTGATTGTTTTTTAGCAATATATGGTACCAATAGATACTCCAAAAAGAAGACTATTTGGGGAGAATAAAGGTAAGCAAAAGAAAAATATTCAGACCCGGATCTTTATTAGCCTTTTGTCTTTTCCGCTATCCAGGTTTTTGCATTTACAAAAGCTTCGACCCATGGTGTAATTTCATCATCGTTTCTGTCGGCGGGATAGAATGCGCATTGATAGGGGAGGAATGATCGTTCAAGGTGCGGCATCATGGCAAGGTGGCGCCCATCTTCAGAGCAAATGGCAGCTGCATTAAAGTCGGAACCGTTTGGATTTCCAGGATACTCCCCGAAGCTGTACCGGATGGGTATTTGGTATTGATTTTCTCCGGCAGGAAGTACAAAGCGACCTTCGCCGTGTGCAACCCAGATACCGAGTCGGTTTCCCGAAAGGCTGCGCAACATCACAGAATTATTTGGAAGGATGTCTACATTCAGGAATGCGGATTCAAATTTATGTGAAGCATTGAAGTGCATTTCCGGAGGAGCCTTGTCTTCCGGTACGATGAGTCCGAGTTCAATCATCAACTGGCATCCGTTACATACCCCAAGACTGAGTGTATCATTTCGTTTATAAAAATTTTCCAGCGCAATCCGGGCTTTTTCATTGTACCTGAAAGCACCTGCCCAGCCTTTTGCAGAACCCAGGACATCGGAATTGGAAAACCCCCCGACAAAAACGATCATGTTCACATCGCTGAGATCTTCTCTTCCTGATATAAGATCGGTCATGTGGATATCTTTCACATCCATTCCTGCAAGGTGCAGTGCGTATGCCATTTCCCTGTCTCCATTCACTCCTTTCTCCCTGATGATTGCGGCCTTGATGCCTGACAACTGTTTTCTTCCATGTTCGATACCATAATCAGCCAATTTACCTGAGAAGTTGCCATGAGAAAAACGTAGTGGCTGGTTCTTGAAATTCATGAAGCGTTCCAGGGCGAGTTTGTCACCGCACTGTCTGCGATCCAGGAGATAGGAACTCACATACCATTTTTCACGGTAGTAATCGATATCGAGGTTAAATAAATCGTGGGATGTCTTCATGCTCAACACCCTGTTTGATGTGGGTTTGCCAATGATCTCGTAGTCAGTTTCGGCATCGTCGAGATAGGTGAGGAGGGATGCATTTTTTACCTGGATGACAATACCGGGATTTTCTGAAAACAATGATTTAAAGGTATCTTTTTCATCAAGTGCACTAATGTCAATATCGAGTCCTCCCGATGAATTAGGGAAGCACATTTCAAGGAGTGTGGTAATGATGCCACCGGCAGAGATATCATGGCCTGCCATAATCAGACCTTTTGCGATCATTTCCTGGACAACATTAAATGCCCGGACGAAGTATTCCGGGTCCCGCACTGTAGGTGAGGTATCGCCGATCGCATTAACGATTTGGGCAAAGCTGCTGCCTCCCAGTTTTCTGTTATCCCTTGAAAAATCGAGATATACCACTATGGAATCGGGATCATTTATGATTACCTGACCAACGATTTTGGTTATGTTCTCAACTTCTGCAGCAGCGGAAATAATAACTGTACCTGGGGCATAAACTACGCCGTCTTTATATTTCTGAGTCATCGACAGAGAGTCTTTCCCTGTAGGAATATTGATCCCCAGGGCCAGGCTGAAATCACTTGCGGCTTTTACGGCTTCATAGAGCCGGGCATCTTCTCCCGGATTTTTGGAAGGCCACATCCAGTTTGCAGAGAGGGAAACACTTTTCAGACCATCGGGGAGGGGAGCCCAGATGAGATTTGTGAGTGCCTCAGCGATGGAGAGTACAGAGCCTGCAGCTGCATTGATGAGTCCGGCAACGGGGGCGTGCCCAATCGATGTGGCATAGCCTTTCCTGCCGCGGAAATCCAGTGCAACAGCACCCAGGTCGTTGAGGGGAAGTTGGATTTCACCTGTGCATTGCTGCCGGGCAATTTTACCTGTTACCGAACGGTCGACCTTATTGGTGAGCCAGTCTTTACATGCAACGGCTTCCAGCTGCAACAGGTTCGCAAGATAGGATTCGAATTTTTGAGGATCTGTTGTAGGTTTGCGGAAGGAATCCTTCAGCGTGGTGTCGTTCATGATTGTGCGGGGTGGATTTCCAAACAAATCGCTCAATTCAAGATCAATCGGTTTTTCACCATTCCCGGAATTTTCAAATGTAAAACGGTGATCGCCGGTCACCTCTCCGATCACGTATAGTGGAGCTCTTTCACGGTCGGCGATCTTTCTGAAAAATTCAACATCAGTCTTATGCATGATCAGTCCCATTCTCTCCTGGGATTCATTGCCGATGATTTCTCTTGCCGACAGGGTAGGATCACCGACCGGCAGCATGGTCAAATCGATTTTTCCTCCTTTGGCCTCGACGAGTTCTGAAAGGCAGTTCAGATGTCCGCCAGCGCCATGGTCATGGATCGTGATCACTGCATTTTCATCGGCTTCAGCCAGTGCCCTGATCGCATTGAAGACTCTTTTCTGCATTTCAGGATTTGCCCTTTGAACGGCATTCAGTTCGATGGAATGTCCGTATTCACCGGTAGCAACTGACGACACTGCACCACCTCCCATGCCGATCCTGTAATTGTCACCTCCCAGGAGAATAACGGGATCACCTTTTTCCGGAATATTTTTGGTACTGTCAGACTTCTTACCATAACCTATGCCGCCGGCGAGCATAATCACCTTGTCATAGCCGTATTTTTTCAAATCTTCAACGTGTTCAAAAGTAAGGAGACTGCCACAGATCAACGGCTGTCCGAACTTATTACCAAAATCGCTGGCTCCGTTGGAAGCCTTAATGAGGATTTCCTCAGGAGACTGGTAGAGCCATTTGCGTGGTTCTGTTGTTTGTTCCCAGTCTCTTCCTTTTTCCGGCCTTGGGTATGAAGTCATATATACTGCCGTGCCCGCCATCGGTATGGCGCCCAGTCCGCCGGCGATCCTGTCGCGGATCTCGCCTCCCGTGCCGGTGGATGCCCCGTTAAATGGTTCGACCGTGGTGGGAAAATTATGTGTTTCTGCTTTGAGGGAGAGAACTGATTCAATTTCTTTTACTTCAAACGTACCGGCTTCATCCTGACGATGTGGAGCAAACTGCTCGATCACGGGGCCGCTAACGAAAGAGCAATTATCCTTGTAGGCAGAAACAACTTTATTCGGATTTGTCTGCGTTGTCTTTTTTATAAGCTGAAAGAGTGATGAATGTTTTTCTTCACCGTCAATAATAAAGATGCCGTTAAAAATTTTATGCCTGCAATGCTCCGAATTGACCTGGGAAAAGCCAAAGACTTCACTGTCGGTCAGCTTCCTCCCAAGTCGTTTACTCAGGTCCTCCAGATATTGTATCTCCTCCGGATTCAACGCCAGGCCTTCTTTTTCGTTATACCCGGCAATATTTTCGATTTTCTCGATCTCACCGGGCTTCATGTCGGTATTGAAAATATTCTGATCCAGCTTCCTGTAAAGAACCTGAAGCATAGGATCATATTTTGCCCTCTCATTTTCCACCATAAAATATTCTTCGATCCTGCCGATGTTTTTTATTCCCATATTCTGAGTGATCTCTACGGCGTTTGTACTCCACGGGGTGATCATCTCCTTCCTTGGGCCGATAAAGAAACCTTCAATACTTTCATCCTCCAGCATAATAGCTCCACCAAATAGCCAGGAAAGTTTTTCCTGATCCTGATTTGCGAGAAATGATTCAGATTTAACTGCGATGAAATGATTGCCGGAGACCTTAAAAAATAGTATCATTGACAGAAAATTAATTTGATTGAGGGATTTTCAAATTCAGTGCAAATATAGTCATTAGCCGTGAATCTGGATGACCCTTCTTTGAATTATCACAACAAAGCAGTTGTGGATTTGTTAGTACTGAAGTTTTTAAAAAAGCGGGAAACCATGAATCATTTCTGGGATCTGAGATATGATGTTGGCGACTATGTTTATGGTACACGTCCAAATCACTATTTCAGGGAGGTTCTCAGTTCGATGAGCCCTGGCAGGTTATTGCTGGCGGGTGAGGGCGAAGGAAGAAATGCGGTTTACGCAGCAAGCCTCGGTTGGAAAGTTTTTGCTTTTGACATCAGTATGATAGCCAAAAAGAAAGCGATGGAACTCGCATTTCTTCGTGGTGTCAGCATCGATTACAGGGTCTGTTCATGGCAGGATTATCCAGGTGAAAATGATCGTTTTGATCTGGCCGGCATTTTCTTTTTTCACCTCACGGACTCTGACCGCCGTCTTTTTCACAGGTATCTTGTTCGATGGCTGAAACCCGGAGGGAAAATTGTTGCCGAGGTTTTTTCGGAAAATCAGTATGGAAGGAAATCAGGTGGTCCTCAGGATCTGGCCCTACTTTACTCTACAGAACAGCTTCGTCACGATTTTGGAAATTTAAAGATCGATACCCTTCGTGAGCGGGAGGTTGTCCTGGATGAAGGTCCTTTCCATCAGGGCAGAGCGCGTATCATAAACCTGTTGGCGGAGAAGAACCATTTCCGCCCTTTTGAATAAATTCTAACCAGATCCCGGGCAGTGCCCATGTTTTTTTATCCCAAAACAAAGATTAAATTTGCCGGAGTGCACGAAATTTATTTATTTTTGCGGCACTTGAAATTTTGCCTCATTAGCTCAGCGGTAGAGCAGCTGATTCGTAATCAGCAGGTCGGGGGTTCAAATCCCCTGTGAGGCTCAGCATGTTTCACCGTTTATTCACTATGGATAAACGGTGTTTCTGTTTCCAAAGGGGTGTGCGGAAGACTAAAGAGGATACCAGAAGTAGAATTGCCGACACCACGATGAAGCTGGTACCGATCGAGAATCTGTCAGCAAAAAACCCGAGCAGAATCGCTATACCTCCTGCAATAACCGACGAGACCTGTGATTCCGCTGAGAGGGATGAAGCGAGAAGATTTCGTTCCATGTTCTCAGAGACGTAGGCAATGCCTAACGGTTTGCGGATATTTTCCATACTAAAAATAAGGAGAAAAGGAACGACGGCAAGAAGTTCCATATTGGCTTTGAATAGAATACCTGCCGTGATACCGGAAAACAATCCGGCCATAAGAGTCAATTTCAGGGCCCTTTCATAGTTTCCAAATCGCTTAAGAAATCGTTCTGAATATCTGGAGGAGAACGCGTTAAGTATATAGATGAAGGCGTAAATAATTCCTATAAGGATGGCCGTTCTCTGCTTATTCTGTAAAGCAAGAAATACTGGCAACATCAGAGCGCCGGATTTGATCACCGGCTGGAGGTAGTCTTTCGAGGCTTTGTAGTATCCTGTAAATGAAGAAAGACTAAGAATCTTTCGGAAAAAATCCCAACGAGTGAAGAAGTTTCTGAAATCATGGAATGTCTCCGCAAATTGGGCCAACACTCTACCACGGCTTATCGACTTCGTTTCCCCATCAAGTTCTGCAGGGTAACTAAGAATCAGAAACAGATCGGCAAGATAAGGGATGGTGGAAAGCAGAAATATAGTACTGTATTTTCCACTCCACAATACAACCAGCGCGGCGATGACCGAGGAAACTGCCGACCCGTTTTGTGATGCACTTCTCGTCCGGCCATAATACTTCACCTTCCGCTCTTCCCATCCTTGTATTCTAAGGTACTCAAAGATCATCGCTTTGTGAACTCCACTCCGGAAAGCTTCTCCAACAGAGAACAATATCATGGCCACGATGAACCATCGATAGTCGGAGGTCAGATAGAACAGGACAAAAGAAAGGATGTAAAATATAAATGAGCCTTCCAGTGTCCGCCGGCGTCCCCAGGTGTCGGCAACAAGTCCGCTTGGGATTTCAAAAAGGTTGATGGTGATTTCGCGGATGGCATATATAGTTCCGATCTCAAGGTAGCTGAGGCCCTTTTCCAGGAAGAACAGCATCAGAAAAGGATCGAAAAACCTCAGATTTTTGAGAAATCCGTATGCCTGAAACTTTCTGAACTGTCGATTCACGCTGATGTCACCTGAACGGTTCGACAACATAATTACCCGACTAAGGTTTTAAGGAATTCCCGTATATTTTTGTAATTATCGACAAAATACCTGGCTTTCGTTGATTTCAGTCCGACTTTTATGGTGATGGCATCTTCGGGCAAGGATTCAAAGGTGAATTCATCAGTCCAGTCGTCACCCATAGCCATGATGAAGTCAAATTTTGTTTTACCCATACGTAATAAGGCAGCCCTGCCTTTGTTAATTCCGGAATTCTTTATTTCGATGACTTTGTCGCCATCCATGATTTCGAGGTTGAGATTTGTAACGAGGCTCTGCAACTCGTCTTTTAACTCGTAGGCCCGCTGCATCCCAAGGTCGGGGTCGGAGTCCCTGTAGTGCCATACCAGAGAGTAATTCTTTTCTTCGATAAAGCTCCTGGGTGTTCTGTCGACATAAAAATCCAAAACAGGTTTGATGATCTCTAGCCATTCTCTGTCGATGGAGTCGAGCATTCGCCATTCTCCTCCAATTTCCTTTTGCCATACGCCATGTTCTGCAATAAATCCGAGTTGCCAGTCACCATCAAACCACGTAGACAGGGTCTCTTTATCACGGCCGCTTATTATAACAACAAGGTTTTTTTTATCACCCGAAAGCGCCCGGATGATTTTATATAGTTCTTTATCTGGTTTTGCATCCTGCGGATCTTTGAAAAAGCCCTGCAGCGTCCCATCATAATCAAGAAAAATAATTCGTTTTTTTGTTGCCTGGTAACGGGCATGAATCGCGGTGGAAATTCGATGGTTTATTTTATGGGTTAAATTCGTTTCCTGGATTTTCTTAACATCCTGAAGCGCCGCGAGAAAATCTGAAGCCCATTTGGATTCAGTATAGGTGGAGAGTCTTTTTTGTAACGCCGTATTCCTTTCGACCTGTTCCTCCACCGGCATTGAAAGGGACTGGAATATCGCTTCTGCAATTTCAGCCCGGTTATTTGGGTTTACAATTACTGCCTCACCCATCTCCTTCGAAGCTCCGGCCATTTCAGAAAGAATGAGCACCCCTTCTTTATTCGGTTTGCTGGCGATGAACTCTTTGCTGACGAGGTTCATTCCGTCTCTTAAAGGTGTCACCAGGGCAATGTCGGCAGAAAGATATACCTGGACAAGCTGGTCAAATTTAAGTTCCTTGAAGAAATAAAATACAGGTGTCCAGTCAATCCTGCCATATTCACTGTTTAGTTTTCCAACCTGCCGGTCAAGCTCCCCTTTGATCTGTTTATTTTCAAGATCATTTTCCCGGAGTGTGGTAATATACATCAACAGCGAAACTTTACCATTGTATTCGGTGTGGGTTTCAAGAAATTCCCGGTAAGCCTTTAACCTGTTGATAAGGCCTTTGGTATAATCGAGTCTTTCCAGCAAAAGGATGATCTTGTTCTCGGGCTTAACCCGTACGTGTTTTTCTATTTCATCTTGAAATTTTTTCAGTTTCTCCGGTATCTTCTCGCTGATCTCTGTTGCCCGGGCATGAAACTTTTCGTAATCGATCCCCATCGGGAAATTATCAACTTTGACCACCCTGCTTTTGTACCTGATCTGGTTAAAATATGTATCAAGCCCCATCAGCCGGCGCAGGGAACTTATAAAATGTCGCTCATAATCGTAGGTATGGAAGCCGATTAGATCCGCACCCAAAAGCCCTTCCAGGATGTCGATACGCCATGGCAGAAGCCTGAAAACTTCGTAGGAAGGGTAGGGAACATGTTGAAAATACCCAATAGAAAGTTCCGGGTAACGGTCCCTGAGCATTTTTGGAAGGAGCATCAGATGAAAGTCATGGATCCAAACCTGGTCGTCATCATGAATAATTTTTTCCAGCTCATCCGCATACTTCCTGTTTACCCTGACGTATTGTTTCCACTCATTTTCTCTGTAGGTGGATTTCTCATTGTAGTAATGAAACAAGGGCCACAAGGTACTGTTGGCAAAGCCTTCAAGATAAAGTTCGCGTTCTTTCTTCCTGAGTGTGACCGGGTAACAATTCCTGGATCGCAGCTCATTGTTGATCTTCTCGCGCTTGTCGATCGGGATATCCCTTCGGTCGAGACCGGTCCATCCAACCCACAGAGATTCATTTTTTGTGTAGAATTTTTCAAGTCCGCTTGTGAAGCCACCAATACGCGGAACTAAGGATATATCTCCCTTTTTTGATTCGTGAATTTTGAGAGGTAAAAGATTTGATACAAAAATTAGTCGGCCCATGGTCTCCCTCTTGTTGTATTAATAAAAATACAGTAATAGATCAACAAATTAAAGCCACGAAACGTTTTAATTTATTGGAAAGTTCATTAATCCAATGATTTTAGTCAATGGGAAACAGTTCTTATCACCGACGTTTATATGCTGACCTGCATCCGTATCTATTCCGCATTCCGACAGAGAGCTGTCAATGTAATCCCTGTATTTTATGGACAAACTGCTCTGAATCAGTTGCCTTTAAAAAAGATATTTTTTCATGAAAAAACATTTCTTTGATGCCGTTATTTTCGATCTTGACGGTGTTATCACAAAAACTGCCATTGTCCATTCTGTAGCCTGGACAAGAATGTTTAACGACTACCTGAAATTCCGGGAAAAAAAATACAAGGAACCATTTGAAGAATTTACCCATGAAAAGGACTACCTGCCTTTTGTGGATGGTAAACCGAGATACAAAGGCGTTGCTGATTTTTTAAAATCCAGGGACATTGATATTCCGTTTGGTGAACCTTCTGATGATCCGGAAAAGGAAACGGTTTGCGGTCTGGGGAACAGGAAAAACAATTACTTTAATGATACGCTCGACAAGGATGGCGTTGAAGTATATGAAACCAGTCTTACCTTCATTAAGGAGCTGAAAGCCGAAGGGATAAAAATCGGTGTGGCTTCTTCAAGCAAAAACTGTAAAAGAGTACTTGATACATTGGGGCTTATGAGTCTTTTTGAAACCAGGGTCGACGGGATCGTTTCGGTGTCACTTGGACTGAAAGGTAAGCCGGAACCGGATATTTTTAAAACTGCCTGCGATAATCTCGGGGTTTCATATGATCGTTCGGTAGTCGTGGAAGACGCGGTTAGCGGTGTTCAGGCAGGCGCTGCTGGAGGATTTGGACTCACTCTGGGCATTGCCAGGGAAGGAAATGTTGAGGAATTACGCAAAAACGGTGCTGATATTGTTGTTGAGGACATCGGTGAGTTTGGCGGGTTGGATGCGGTCGATAGCTGGTTCACGAAGGACCTTCCCGGAATGAAATGGTCGGTGATCTATAAATCGTATGAAAAGGAAAAGGAGAAATCGAGAGAAGCACTCCTCACCACCGGAAATGGATTTTTTGCCACCAGGGGAGCCATGGAGGAGAGTACTGCCGGAGAATATAATTATCCAGGCAGTTATATGACAGGTCTATATAACCGAAGAAAATCCAAGGTCGAAGACCGATGGATTGAAAACGAAGATTTTGTGAATTTTATTAATTGGCTGCCGGTCAGTTTCCGGGTTGACGATGGGGAATGGTTTGATCCCAATAGGCATGAATTCTATCTAAACGAGCGAAGACTCAACCTGAAAACCGGTTTGCTTAACCGTTCACTGATTGTAAAACATTCAGACGGCAAGGAGACCCTTGTTGAGTCTCTTCGATTCATTAGTATGGCCGATCCCCATATGGCCGGACTTGAATACACAGTAACACCTTTAAATTATTCAGGAAAAATTGAGCTTAAATCATCCCTCGACGGTGATCTGATAAATGATGGTGTTGAACGATACAGAGAGCTCGACCAGCATCATCTCGACCAGCTTGATCAGGGTTCTATGAACGGCATCGATTATGTCATCGTGAGGACAAACCAGTCGGATATCACCGTCTCAGTAGCACAAAAACCGGACGTCAGGCTGGAGGGCAAAATCCTTAACCGGACCACTTTTGAATCGGAGAAAGGGCAGGCAACTTCTTACTATGAATGCAATGTGGTAATAAATCAGCGTGTCTGTCTCAGAAAGCTGGTTTGCATCCATAATTCCAGGGACTTTGAAGTGAATAACTCACTTGGCGCCGTGATGGACCAGCTATCGTCGGCTGCAGATTTTGAAGAAATTGCCCGTGACAGTATTTCAGTCTGGGAAAAGCTGTGGGAAAAGACCGATGTCGAGGTACTTGGCAACCGTTATGTACAAATGCTGCTGAGACTCCATATCTACCATCTCCAGATTACAGCCTCCCCGCACCATAAATATCTTGATGCCGGGATCCCTGCCAGAGGTCTTCACGGTGAAGCGTATCGTGGTCATATATTCTGGGATGAATTATATGTTCTGCCATTTTTCGCTGCTTTTTATCCCGGGACCGCACGGTCTGTTTTGATGTACCGCTACCGCCGCCTGAATATGGCAAGGAAATATGCCAGGGAAAATGACTATGAGGGAGCGATGTTTCCTTGGCAGAGTGGCAGCGACGGAAGAGAGGAGACACAGGTTTTACACCTTAATCCCGTGTCGGGGGAGTGGGGTAGGGATTATAGTTCTCTGCAGAGACATATTTCCTCCGCCATCGCTTATAATATCTGGCAGTACTTCAAAATTCGTGGCGACCAGGATTTTATGAATCAATATGGTACGGAAATGTTTTTTGAGATTTGCCGGTTCTGGGCGTCGAAGGCAGTTAAAAATGAAAAAAACGGACGGTATTCCATCGACAGAGTTATGGGCCCTGACGAATTTCATGAGAAACTTCCGGGCGCAACACATGGAGGAATAAGGGATAATGCCTACATCAATATTATGGTTGCCTGGGGGATGAAAAAGGCATTTGAATTTATGGATATGCTTGAGATTTCGGAAAGGAAAAGAATTGTTGAAAAGATCGGGCTGAAAAAAGAAGAGCTGGTAAAATGGAAGGATATGAGCCTGAATATGAAGCTTAACATCAGCAAGGATGGTGTGATCGAACAATTTGACGGCTATTTTGGGCTTAAGGAACTCGACTGGGATGAATACAGGAAGAAATATGACGATATACACCGTATGGACAGGATCCTGAAAGCAGAAGACAATTCTCCTGACGATTACAAGGTTGCCAAGCAGGCAGGAACACTCATGATATTCTATAACCTCGACCAGGAAGAGGTTACGCAAATCATACGTGACATGGGCTATTCGTTTGATGTGGATGGCCTGAGAAAGAATTTTGATTATTATTTGCAGCGTACATCGCACGGCTCTACGCTCAGCCGCGTTGTACACGCATACCTTGCAAAACTGACCGGTAACAAAGCTTTGTGCAGTGAGATGTATATGGAAGCACTTTCAAGTGATTTCGTCGATATCCAGGGAGGTACAACCGGTGAAGGTATCCATGTCGGAGTAATGGGTGGAACTGTTCTCAATGCATTCACTACCTTTGGAGGCCTTAACTGGCATGGTGATGCACTCCGTCTCGATCCGGATCTGCCGGAAGGGTGGAAAAAGCTGAGTTTTAACTTTGTGTTTAACAAGGATCATTATCATTTTGAGATTACGCGTGAGAAGATCACTATTACTTTTAAACCGGAGAATGCAACTAAAGGTGTGATATTTGTGAAAGGGGTGAGATATGAATTGCAAAACAGCCAGGTCTTAGCGCTGACATTTTAAAAAGTTAGACAATTTAGTGGGAATATTAAGAATTGCTGTTATTTTTGAAATCAACTTAATTTCATAAATATGCTTGGTGATATTCTCATTATCCGTGAAATGCATATTGCTGCTGCTGAAGTCATCGCTAAGAGGGTTATTCTTGAGCGCGACAAATTAAGCAAAGATTACAAATACATTATCGGCATTTCCGGAGAATCAGGTGCCGGAAAATCCGAGGTTTCTCACTCGCTTGCCAAACGACTTAAAGAAGAACACATCAGGGTAAAAATTTTGCATGCTGATGATTACTATAAAGTACCTCCTTTGCTCAGGACCGAATGGCGTCGTGTTCAGGGGATCGAAACGGTCGGCCTTCATGAGTATGACTGGAACCTGATCCACCGCAATATTCAGGATTTTAAGGAAGACAGGGAATCAATGATGCCTTGCATAGATATCATACCAGAACAGGTCGACAAGCTGATAACCGATTTTAAAAAGATAGACCTCCTTGTTGTCGATGGTTTGTATGCCCTCAAAGCTGACGGACTGGATCTCAGAGTTTTTATCGATCTTGATTATCACGAAACAAAAATATCGCAAATCCAGCGTGGGAAGGAAAACCTTAATGATTTCCGCATGGCCGTCCTTGAAAAAGAACACCAGAACGTACGTTCTCTCAAAGCCCTCGCTGATCTGATCATCGATAAAAACTACCAGGTTGTGGATGCCAGAACCGGCGAATTTATCTGATAAATACAAACTCACAGACAACCGGTATATTTTCAAGACGGGTGATTTTCAGGATATAGCCATGCTATCCTGCGGATAGCCCGGGGAACGATTCTAGGGGTCGAATGGGAGCCAGGTAGGTCATCGGAAACCCAGCCCTCAGAACTTAATTCGTAAACCCAGGAATTTTGCCCTGTTTTTCAGATGCTCTTCAGTTTATCAAAGCATGAACCACCGGAATTCCGCCAGTAAATTACCAAGTCGACCTGTTCAACCAAAAGTTTGCCGCTTTTCGGTTCTTTGTTCCTCCTACCTAAAAAGACGACCAAAACAATTGATCTTAAATATATTTCAGGTAAATTTTGGAAAAATATTCCACGATATGCACGTCAGATCATCCGGGATATCAATCTGCCTGGTATTTCTCTTCCTGCTTCTGCCCGTATTCCATGCTACCGGGCAAATTGCGGGAAAATCATTCGTGATAAGCTTCAGCAAGGAAAACTATCATGCAGGAAATCAAAATTGGTCGGTCGATACGGGTCGTAATGGTATCGTGTATATCGGGAACAACCGTGGACTTCTCCGGTTTGACGGTGCTAACTGGGATATTTTTCATATGCCCGACGATATGGTTGTGAGATCTGTGGCTGCAGGTCCGGATAACCGGGTTTATGTGGGAGCGTTTGAAGAATTTGGCTACTTCTCCCCAAACAAAAGCGGGTCAATGGATTACACTTCCCTGAGCAGCCTGCCTGAGAATGAAAGCTTTCATAACGATGAAATTTGGCGCATCCTGATCCATCGGGGAAATGTCTATTTTCAATCTTTTTCGCATATCTACATCTATGACGGGGAAAAGGTAAAAGTCATCGACCCGGAGGGAACGATCGTCCTGCTCCTCGAGGCTTCCAACCGCTTGTTTATTCATAAGGTTGGTGTGGGACTCTTCGAACTCAGGGATGATAGTCTCATCTTTATTGAAGGCAGCCAAATTCTTGCTGATGACGAGATCAAGGCCGTTTTGCCGTTTGGAACCAATGCCTACCTTGTAGGGGCTTCGTCGGGTGGACTTTTAATCATGGACGATAATGGCTTCAGGCTCCTCGACGATCCGGTGAATAACATGGTGAGGGAAGCAGGAATAAACAATGGCATTGCCCTGGACAGTTTTCTGATCATCGGAACAATCGTCGATGGCATTTATATTCTGAACCCGGATGGTAGCCTCAGGGAACACCTGAACACCGATAACTTTTTGCAAAACAATACGGTACTGGCTCTGAAGGCGGGACAAGGCCAGTCTTTTTGGGCCGGGCTTGACAGGGGCATCGATTATGTCAGCCTGGACAATGAACTCTCGTTTTATATGGATCCCACACGCAGCAGGAGGGCTGTGTATGATGCAGCGCTTACAGGGGATACACTGTGGATCGGGACGAACCAGGGTGTATTCCGTTATAAGTACGACCCTTCAATGGGTTATACGCAGCCTGTTTTTGTGGAAGGGACACAGGGTCAGGTATGGGATCTGAGTGAAATCGACGGTGATCTTTACTGTGGTCATACAAATGGAACTTTTCTACTCGGACATGGAAAACCAAAGCGCATTTCAGATATAAACGGGGGGTATGAAATAAGGAAAATCAGCACCAGAAATCGTGATATTCTTCTTCAAAGCAGCTATAGCGTATTTTCGGTCTATACCCGAGCGGGTGAACAATGGAAATTTTCACATGCTATTTCCGGCTTTTATGAACCAATTCCCAATTTTGAAGTAGACCATTACGGCTATATTTGGGGAGCACATGCCAATAAAGGATTATATCGTCTGAGGTTCGATCCTGACTTTAACCGTATCGAATCTATCAGATACTTTGGACTGGAGAACGGACTACCTACGGAACGACATTTACAGGTAGCTCGTGTTGATAACAGGGTCGTCTTTTGTACAAGGAAAAAGATTTATACCTATAACGACCTTACCGATTCAATAGTCCCTTATGAGCAATTGAACAGGCAACTGGGTGTTTTTGCAGCATCCGACCGTATTGTTGGTGTGGGTAATGATAAATATTGGTGTATCGAAGGGAACAGAGTTGCCCTGTTCCTAATCAAGAATGGCATGGCTGATCGTATATATTCCTATGATCTATCACGAGCTGGTGCATACCTGAGTACCGGACAGAATGGTATCGCCGTATTGAAGGATGATCTTTACCTCCTCTGCCTGGATAATGGATTCGCCCTTTTCAGTGAAAGAGATACCTCCCTCGCCAGGCATGATATAAAACCCATTATCAGGATGGTCAGGACTTTCGACCGGAAAAAGCACGACCTCCGGATACTGAATACTCTTGATGACAGGGAGACGGAACTTCCTTTCTACTCAAGGAATTTCGAATTTAATTTCTCAGGCAACAGGATTTGTGTGTCACCTTTGTTCAGTTTCCGGCTTATGGGTTTTGAAAATCAATGGTCTGACTGGTCACCCCGGTCGAAGATAGATTATATGCGGCTCCCTGCCGGAGACTATGAATTTATGGTACGGACACTCAGACCTGACGGTACAGCCAGCGAATCTACAACCTACGGGATTAAAATCAGGAGGCCATGGTATGCCTCATTGACAGCCCTGATCATATATGGCGTACTATTCATTTTGATGATCCTGCTTTTACGAATACTATTTATCCGCCGAGTGAAGAAACACACCTTAAGGATCCAAACCCTTGAGAAAGAAAAACGAAGAAGGGACAAGATCATCGCAGAACAGGATATCGTGCGCCTAAAAAATGATAAGCTTCAGGCTGAAGTCTCACATAAAAACGTACAACTTGCCAACTATACGATGACCATTCTCAGAAAGAATGAGCTTCTGATCAGACTTAGGGATGAGATTGGCAAACAGAAACAGGATCTCGGTGGCCGTTACCCCAACTATCATTATGATCACCTGATCAGCCTGATTGATTCAAGTATCTCTTCGGAAGACGACTGGCGAATCTTTGAAATGCACTTCGATCAGGCTCATGAGAATTTCTTCATGCGTCTTAAGGCCAAATATGAAGAACTTACCACCAGTGATCTTAAATTATGTGCTTACCTTAGACTTAATCTTAGTTCAAAGGAGATTGCTCCTCTCCTGAACATCTCTGTCAGAGGGGTAGAGATCCGTCGCTACCGTCTCCGGAAAAGACTATTTTTAAATACAGACGAGAATCTGGTTGAATTTTTAATGACATTCTGATTTCTCACTCATTTCCTTTTTAGAATTCATATATTTTTGCTTTAATATTAATAGTTTGATTATTAAATTATTAAGTTCACTACACAAAATCATGATGTATTTTTGATGTAGTTATAAAATTACTGTTTTATAACATGAAGTAATCAAGTGAAAGTGAAGATTTTCAATTAGATATAAACATGAACTATCTTGTTGAAATCATTGGAAATTGTGAAATCACTTGAATCTCATGAAAAAGAAGCTTCAGTTTAGGAATTACCGTTTGGCAGCCTTCCTTTTTCCTTTATTATTCATCGAATTTGGCGTTGTTTCATGCCAGAATCACAATGGAAAGGACAGTCCCAAGGACCGGACGGAATTTCTTTCAGACCTGAAGCATCGTACCTTTAATTATTTCTGGGATCAGGTGGATAAACCAACATGGAGCATACCAGACCGCTACCCGACCCAAATGTTCACCAGTATTACATCCACAGGCTTCGGCCTCACTGCATATATTATAGGTATTGAAAACGGATATATCACACGTACGCAGGGTGCAGAGCGTGTATTAAATACACTGCGGTGGTTCTGGCAATCGGAACAGGGACCGGATTCTTCGGGCATTACCGGGTACAAAGGTTTTTACTATCATTTTCTATCCTATGGCAATGGTCTGAGGTACAGGAAAACGGAATTGTCGACCATCGATACCGGCCTGCTCATGGCGGGCATCCTTTCATGTCAGTCGTATTTCGATGGCAAGGTGACTACCGAAGCTGAGATCAGGGCACTGGCCGATTCCCTGTACCGGAGAGTTGACTGGGAATGGGCTATGAATGGTCAGAATGTAATGTCCATGGGCTATCATCCTGAAGAAGGCTTTATCAAAGCAACATGGACCGGTTACAATGAAGCCATGGTACTTCTTATCCTGGCACTGGGATCACCTACCCATCCTGTCGGCGACAGTGTATGGGCCGAGTGGTGCAAAACCTATGACTGGGACAGCTTTTATGGCTATGATATGGTAAATTTCAGTCCGCTGTTCGGGCATCAGTATTCCCAAATGTATATAGATTTCAGAGGCATACAGGATGCATATATGCGCGACAGGGGTATCGACTACTTTGAGAATTCAAGAAGAGCCACACTCGGTAACCGGGCATACTGCACCGACAATCCCGGTGGTTTTGAAACTTATTCCCAAAATATCTGGGGACTGACGGCCTGCGACGGACCCGGAAGGGCGCAGCAGATGACCGACCACGGTTTAAAACAATTCTGGACGTACAGAGCAAGGGGAGCGAGTGCCATAGATACCATCGACGACGGTACCATCACTCCTACAGCTGCTGGAGGATCAATCCCATTTGCACCCGGGGAATGTATTTCTGCACTCATGGCCATGAAAGAACAGTTTGGCGATTCGCTTTACCAGGAATATGGCTTTAAAGACGCCTTTAATATGACCTACATCAGACAAGACGGCACAAAAGGCTGGTTTGATGTGGATTATATCGGGATTGATCAGGGGCCGATTCTCATCCAGACTGAAAATTATCAGTCTGGTCTGGTTTGGAATATTATAAAAAAAAACCCTTACATCGTCAGGGGATTGAAACGTGCTGGTTTCACAGGAGGCTGGCTTGAGTAAATGTTAAAAATCGAACAATTGATCTTGAAAATATCTTATACTCAAGAAGATAAAAAACGCTTAAAACATTTATCCATGAATTCAAACAGAATACCGGTACTTAAGAAACTTCTTTCTTTTGTCCTGCTATTGGTAGTTTCAGCTCCGGTCATTTTCGCCCAGCAGAGACAGATCACGGGTAATGTGACGGCAGCTGATGATAAATCTGTTCTTCCCGGGGTAAATGTATTTATAAAAGGCACTACCAGGGGCGTAATCACAGGTCTTGAGGGGAATTATTCAATCCCTGTAAATCCAGGGGATGATACACTGGTATTCTCATATGTGGGGTATGAAAAACAGGAGGTCGCGATTGGTGACAGGACAGTCATTGATATTGTACTTGGTGTGGAGAGCGAGACCTTGGGTGAAGTTGTGGTTATCGGCTATGGTACGGTGCGGAAGAGCGATCTTTCCGGTTCGGTCAGCACGGTCAAGGCGGGAGATATAACGAAAATCACGGCGCAAAACCCCGTACAATCTCTTTCCGGCAAAGTGGCAGGCATCCATATTGCAAGTACCTCGGGAGCACCGGGTGCTGAACAGGTTGTGCGTATACGCGGTGTCGGAACTTTTAACAATTCAGCTCCCATCTATGTGGTCGACGGGGTTATTCTGAATGACATTTCATTCCTGAACAGCCAGGATATTGCCTCGATAGAAGTACTGAAAGATGCCTCGGCTACCGCCATATACGGATCAAGGGGTGCCAACGGTGTAATCATGATCACCACCAAATCGGGGTCGGGGAAAGGCAAGCCGCAGTTCAGTTTCGATGCCGAGTACAGCATCCAGCAGATTGAGAAAAAGATCGACCTTTTGAACGGAAAACAATTTGCCACAATTTCCAACGAGATCCGTCCGGGCTCTTACAACAATGTCGATCTGGTTCCGAATACCAACTGGCAGGACCTGATCTTCCATACCGCACCAATGCAAAACTATCAGTTCTCAGTGTCAGGTTCCACAGATGTCAATCAGTACTATATAGGCATTGGGTACTATGGACAGGATGGCATCATTGATAAATCATCGTATCAACGACTGTCGCTCAGATTCAATAATACCTATCAGCTAACAAAAAATATCAGGTTTGGCAACAATATTACCCTGGTTCCCTTCAAACAGAGGAATGCGCCAAATGTAACCCTGGATGCCTACAGGGCACAGCCACTGCTTGATCCATATTATGATGACGGAAGTTACGGCGTGGTTTACAATGTGGGTAACCCTCTTGCATCCCTTCATTATTCCCACGATTTTAACAAAGGGATCAGGGGAGTCGGAAATGTGTTCGGTGAAGCAACAATTCTGAAGGTTCTTACGCTCAAATCCAGTTTTGGTATGGATGCTAATCTTGAACAGCCATTGGTTTTTTCACCTTCATATACCGTCTATAACCCCGACGGATCAGCCAGTCAGCAACAGAATGTTCTCAGTGATCTTACCAAGGGGAACAAGCAAAGGATATCCTGGCTATGGGAAAATACACTGACCTTTCAGCGGGATTTCGGGAAAAACTCTCTGAATGCCGTTGCCGGTTACACCATGCAGCAGACGAAATCTGAAAATATAAATATACCAGCTGCCAACCTGATCAGGGATGCAAGCCAATTCTGGTATTTCCAGTCCTCGAACATCTATGACCCATCCAACAATGTCAATACCATCCAGAATATTACGGATGAAGTCGATATCAATAATTACTTCAACATGTTGTCCTACCTCTTCCGTGCCAATTACACCTATGACGGGAGATATATTTTGACGCTATCATTCAGGCGTGACGGGTCGTCGAAGTTTGCACAGGGCAAACGGTATGGCAACTTTCCATCCGCAGCTGTAGGATGGAATATTTCACGTGAAAGTTTTATGGATAATATTCCTTTCATCACCAATCTGAAATTAAGAGGCAGTTACGGGCTGATAGGAAATGAGAAGGTGAATTACGAAGCCCGGTTTGACCAGGTTGATCCCTCCCTTCTGGCTGTTTTTGGTATCAATGAATCAGCGGCCTCGGCTGCATCATTTGGTCAGAGTGGGAATCCGGATCTGAAATGGGAAACCACAAAACAGGGTGATGTGGGACTTGAAGTTGGCGTATTGTCCAACCGGCTGACCGGTGAATTTGATTATTTTAACCGAAAAACCGAGGATATTCTTCTCGAACTAAGCATTCCAGGGATCCTCGGGAACGGGCAGGGTACCAAAAAAAGTTTTAATGCTGCATCGGTTCTGAATACCGGATTTGAATTCAAAATAGATTACCGGGATAAGATCGGCGACTTTAATTTCAGTGTCGGTGTTCTGGGATCGACACTTCACAATGAGGTGCTGGCCATCGGCGGAACAAGCGGATCCGATTCGACACTCCTCGGTGGTGCCCTTGCGAATGGTGTAAGGGTTACCGAAAGCCGCGTCGGACTTCCCATTGGTGCGTTTTACGGGTATAAGACGGAAGGTATCTTCCAGAGCCAGGCAGATCTGGACGCATATCCCCATACGGCTGATGCGGGCATTGGCGATCTGAGATTTGTGGATGTAAATCATGACAATATTCTCAATGATGCCGACCGGACCTATATCGGTTCTCCGATACCTGATTTTATCTTTGGGGTCAACTTAACCGGTGAATACAAGGGCTTTGATCTTGCCATTGATTTTCAGGGTCAGATGGGTAACAAGATATTTAACGCCAAAGAAATGGTACGGCCCGATCCGTACAACTTTGAAGCCCATGTTTTCGATCGTTGGACCGGCCCTAACACCAGCAATACTGAACCCAGACCGTCCTTCGGCGGATACAATTATCTTCCGTCCGACCGCTTCATTCAGGATGGTGCCTATTTTCGGTTCAGAACCTTTATCCTGGGATACACCATTCCGTCAGCGATTCTCACCAAAATAAACATTGACAGGCTGAGGGTATATGTAAAAGGAACGAATCTCTACACGCTGTCGCAATTTACCGGATACTCTCCGGAGGTTGCCAGCGGTACCGTCATCGACAATCAGATTGACAAAGGTACGTATCCAACCACCAGGCTATATTCCATCGGTTTAAATATATCATTTTAATTATGAAAACGATCCGATATACCATATTAGCAATGTTCCTGCTGGTATTCATTTCGCCGGGATGTGAGAAATTTCTGGATACCGATCTCCAGACGAAGCTGACACAGGAATCGTTTCCCATAACAGCTTCTGATGCATTGCTGGCGACGAATGCCGTATATTCGACACTACAGGGAATGGTTTTACAATTCAGGAGGCTATCCGATCCTCGATATCATGTCTGATGATGCCATTAAAGGTAGCAACCCAAACGACCAGTTGGCCAATCTGGGTCCCTATAATAATTTTACCATTACCACCTGCCAGGACGGCCTCGACCGCTGGTGGAACACACTCTACAAGGGCATGAAAAGGACAAATGTGGTCATTAACCTTGTTCCGCTTATTGACATGGATGCCACACTCATCAATAGATATGTTGGGGAGGCAAAGTTTCTTCGTGGGCTGTTTTATTTTGACATGGCCGGGCATGGGGTGATGTTCCCATTGTTAAAAGTGAAAATCCGCCCCTGAAAATTCCAAAATCTTCGAGAGACGGATGTGTACAACCTGGTTGAAAGGATCTGCTTACGCCATTTCGCGAATCTTCCGGAAAAAAGCGGATACCCGGGAAAAGATGAAGGACGGGCAACAAAGGGTGCCGCAAAGGCCCTGCTGGCCAAAGTTTACCTTTTTCAGCATGATTTTGTCAATGCTGAAAAGTATGCGCTCGAAGTGATAAACTCAGACGAATACGGCCTGGAACCTGTTTTCACTGATGCATGCGGCATCAATGGGGAACATGGGATCGAGTCGGTTTTTGAGGTCGGAGCACTTCCTGTCGATGGCGGTAACGGGCCCGGCGATCAGTATGCCAATACACAGGGTGTCAGAGGATCGCCGAACAGGGGATGGGGGTTTAACAGACCAACGCAAAACCTCCGGCACTCATTCGAACAAAACGATCCGCGTCTGGGAGGCACGATTATCGATCTCGGTCAGACCATTGACGAACATCCTTATTCTCGGCGATGGTACAACACCTGATGAAACCCTTGACGGACAGGGAAATCTCATTGCTCTGGAATGTTATAACCGAAAAGTTTGGGCGCCGGGTACCTCTGGTGTTGAAGAATGGGGCCACAACCGCCGCCTGATAAGATATGCCGATGTGCTGCTCATGGCTGCCGAAGCCCTGAATGAGAACCATAAACCGGACGAAGCTCTCGTTTACCTGAATGACGTCAGAGAAAGAGCCCGACAGGGAAATGAAACCATTTTACCTGATATCACGGAGACCAATCAGAACAGCCTGCGCGATATAATCATGAAGGAACGCCGGCATGAACTGGCCCTCGAAGGACATCGGTTCTGGGATCTTGTCAGAACCGGAAAAGCCCAGGATGTGCTTGGACCACTTGGATATACATCAAAATATGAAACGCTTCCAATTCCCCAAAGTGAAATAGATATTTCACAAGGATCTCTGATTCAAAACCCGAATTGGCAATAAATTAATTGTTAAATCTTTAATCTGCTTAACTATGAAAAAACAGCATCTTTTATTAAGTGTTATTCTTACACTGACAGTATTATTTATTTTACCTGAAAGTTGTAAGAAAGACGATAATCCATCGCCACCGAAAATATCCACGCTGAAGGCCGGTGATATTGATCTCAACGCAGCAACACCTCCGCCAGCAATGTTCCGACGACTCCGGTTATTGTTGCTACATTCACAGAATCCATTGATCCTGCTACTGCGACGACCAGCAATATTATGATGTCCCAGGATTATGACGGTGCAAACATTCCGGTAACTGTTTCGGTCAGCGGAAAAGAAGTGACCATAACACCCCAGAATGAGCTCGGTATGGGAGCCCTGTATAAACTGGATTTCAGTGCTGCTATACAGTCCACCGACGGTGTTGCGCTTGAGGCCTTTAACCGTACTTTCACTACAGAAGGAACATTTGCGCCTTCAGGTGCTGTTGCGTACTGGAATTTTGAAAATAATGCCGATGATCAGGCTGGGAATTTCAACCCGATGTCAAACGGTGTTATTGATATCACCTATGTAGCGTCTCATAACAGTGCATCAGGTATGGCCGCACAATTTAACGGCACAACCAGTCTGATAGAGATACCAAATGGTGATCAGCTACTGAACAACGGCGATTTTGCCCTCTCCTTCTGGATAAATGCCGATTCAACGGAACATGGTCAGTTTACCATGGGTCTTGCCGCATGGTTAGGCTTCCAGTTTGAGATTGCTGGTGATTTCAGTTCATGTAAGTTGGCAGCACAGTATGCTTATGGAAACGGCTCCTCCGGGTCTGAAGATCTGTGGTTTGCCGGTAACGGTGCCACCAAGGATAACGGTGGCTGGCAGGGATGGACTTTCTGTAAAGACCTGGCGAATTCAGGCGGAGTTCAGTCACTCCTGGCAAGTCAGTGGGCGAATATCGTCTGTCTCTATAATAGCTCGACTAAAGTAGGGACCATGTATATAAATGGTGAAAAAATGAAATCACAGGATTTCAATCTCTGGCCTGATGGCGATGCCAAACAGACCGTAACCGGATTGAAGTATGCCGGAAATGAGGGGAACAATGTCTTCGCTTTAGGTTTTATTCAGGCACCGATAGACCCATCTATCACTGATTCCTGGGCTGACTACAATGTTACAACCAACAATCACTTCATGGGAATGCTCGATGATGTCAGCATTTATCACAAAGTACTTACCGAGAAAGAAATTCAGCTGATGTACAATTCTGGTAAACCCTGATATGCTTAATTGATTAAATCCGGGGAGGGCATATTGCCCTCCCTTATTTTCTCCGCCAGATGAAAAGGAACATCTTCAGATTTCATGCTTTCATCATGATTCTTTTCTGCAGCGTTCCGTTGCTGCTGAACGATTGTTCCAAAAATAAAGATGAGCCTCCTGCCGACCATGGCACACTCCAGTTGCAAGGAACCATTGCCGGTGGTATTGATCTGAAATTCGGAGAAGTAACAAAGGATATCCCCATCGACAGAAACTTTGTCCTCAAATTCAGTGCTTCCCTCGATACAGAGGGTATAGAAAATGAAATTTCGATCAGGGATGAAGCCGGTATTGATGTGGATCTCACGGTGTCATTTCTCGACAATAATCACTCTGTTTCACTCGATCCTTTGCAGAATCTGAAAAATGGAAAGCCTTACAGCCTGATTGTTTCATCTAAACTTACCGGTGCCAGCGGTGAAACATTTGCTGGTTATAGCTATGCCTTTATCACGCTGAACGGAAAGGTGTCGATGCAAACAGCCACCATAAACGGTGAGAACTTCCTGTCATCAGCATCGGTAGTAAATATTAATCCTGCTCGTGCAAATATTGAAGTATCCTTCACAGAACCACTCGATCCGTCTACCTACTCTACATTCGTCTCACTTACGGGCGGAGCGGCATATACGCTTTCAGTCTCCGCCGACTCTATGAAAATACTCCTTAGCACCGAGGATAGACTCGTAAGCCTTAAAAAATATACATTTACGATATCTTCCGGTCTGACCGCGGCAAACGGCTTTACGTTCAGTGGGTATTCCAATGCATTTTATACGGCCATCGATTCCGTATACAAATTTCCGGTGATTACCGACCAGGACCTGCTAACGATGATCCAAAAGCAGACGTTCGCATTCTTCTGGGATTATGCACATCCCGATTGTGGCATGGCCCGTGAACGTTTGGGAAGCGGCGATGTGGTGACCACCGGCGGATCAGGGTTTGGTATTATGGCTATGATTGTCGGTGTTGAAAGGGGATTTATCACAAGACAGCAGGCCCTCGATCGAATGGACAAGATGCTGACATTCCTTGAGACTTGTGACCGGTTTCACGGTGCATGGCCACACTGGATCAATGGATCAACCGGTATTACCATCCCGTTCAGTGCGTCAGATGATGGTGGCGATCTGGTGGAAACAACATTTTTAATCCAGGGACTGCTCACTTTCCGGCAATACCTTCAGCCGTCGGTTCCGGAAGAAAGCGGACTGATTGATCGCATTAATACATTATGGCATTCCGTGGAATATGATTTTTACACCCGAGGTGAAGAAGCCCTATACTGGCACTGGTCGCCTACTACAGGATGGACAATAAACCTGAAACTTCAAGGGTATAATGAAACGATGATCTGTTATGTGCTTGGCATTGGTTCACCCGATCATTCCATTCCGGCTACATCATACTTTAAAGGGTATATGAACAGCGGTTCTATTCTGAACGGAAACGAATATTACGGGTACGTTCTGCCGGAAGGACAACCTTACGGCGGTCCTCTTTTTTTTACCCATTATTCTTTTCTCGGATTGAATCCGCAGAATCTCCGGGGGCCTTATATAAACTTCTGGGAACAGAATGTCAACCACAGCCTTATAAACTGGGCATATTGTGCTGATAATCCTAAAAAATACGCCGGATACAGCGCCACCTGCTGGGGACTGACGGCCAGCGACGGATACAGCGGATATTCAGCCCACTCACCCACAAATGACAGGGGCGTAATTACGCCAACGGCAGCCGTTTCATCGCTGCCCTACACACCGGAGCAGTCCATGGATGCCATTCGAACATTTTACTATTTTCTTGGTGACAAACTTTGGGGCCCTTATGGATTCTACGATGCATTCAGTCCGCAAAATGACTGGTATGCAGATTCATACCTATCAATTGATCAGGGACCTGAGATCGTGATGATAGAAAATTACAGGACAGGATTACTCTGGAATCTGTTCATGTCCTGCCCTGAGGTAACGTCAGCGCTCACGAAAATGGGATTTTCCTATTAAATGGAAACCAAAATTGATGCAGAGAAATCAGGTGTTACAAATAAGTGCGTTCAGTGTATTTTGGTAGTCAGGAATCCATGGTGAATCTTGTGAAATTTTCACATAGAATACGGATCAGTGCAGTTGAGTAGAGAGCGTTCAATTTGGGTTTGCACGCAGTTCTGTATCCTTACAGAGCTGCGTGTTCTTTATAAATCAGATCCTCATACCTACGAGTAGCACATCATCGACCTGAAAATAATCACCTTTCCAATTATTGAAAGCATCTTCAAAATCCTTATACTGTGCAGGCATTGGCTTGTGCGAAATTTCCTGTACGACATCCTTCATGCGTTTGGAGAGGAATTTTTTTCCGATCTCTCCTCCAAACTGATCGACAATGCCGTCGGTGAAAAGATAGAGGCTGTCGCCTTTTCTGACCCGGATCTCAGCCATTGTAAAGGGATCCATTTTCTGATAATAGGCCACCGGCATTTTATCGGCTTTGATAATCTCCAATTCTCCGTTTCTTACGAAATACATTGAATTGTTTGCTCCCGCGAACAAAATCGTGGAGGTACCAGGATCAAAGGTCAGTACCGACATATCCATGCCATCCATGGTCTCAAATTCATTATCGCCCCTGTTGAGCGAACCTGCGATTTTGTCCCTGAGGGTATTGAGAATATCGTGTGGCCGGAAAATTTTCTCTTTATTGACAATTTCATTCAGGAATGCAATACCATACATGCTCATGAAAGCCCCGGGAACACCATGTCCTGTGCAATCGGCAACAATAATGATAATTTTGTCATCGACCTCGCCAAACCAGAAAAAATCACCACTTACAATGTCTCTCGGTTTATAAAGGATAAAATAATCAAGGGTGATCTTTTCGAGTATTTTACGGGATGGAAAGGAAGCATTCTGGATTCGCTTGGCATACTCTATACTGTCCTTAATTTCCTTGTTTCGGATCTCCAGTAGTTCTTTCTGCTGCTCTACAATGTTGTTTTTATCCTGCAGGGCGTCATTGGTAAGCTTTAATTCTCTGGTTCTTTCATTTACCTTCTGTTCCAGTTCACTTGTGAGATTATCTTTTAACCTGAGGTTTACTTCCAGCTGTTTAATGTATCGCTGCTGAAACCGGATCTTTTGCCTGTCGAGGATCTTGATTTCTTCAGCCAGACCGAAGGTGAAAATGAATCCCTGAATCACCGATCCGACCACAACCGGGTATTTGTTGTCGAGAAACAGGTTGATAGCAAGAGATATAACAACCAGAAGATTTGCCACCAGGAAGAATTTTGCCTTCTGTTCCTTATTGAATAAAATCACCGATTCAATTAATCCGAGCAGGGCTGCGGCAACGAAAAAGAAGAGCGAGGAGAAGGCCAGGAAATTATTGTAAAGATCTTTCACGTACACGGTCAGATAGTAGTATGGTATGGAAAGAATCAGAAAAAACATGATCACATTGGTGATTGTATTCCATCCCGGCAGGTGTTTTTCAAGTTGCAGGTATTTTTTACTTACCTGCAGGAACAAGATCAGGGTAAGGAAATAAGCAGGAAGACTGATAGGCACGTTAACCCTGGTGTGCATAATGAACTCATCATAGAAACCAAGAAATGAGAAAGAAAATAGCACAAGTGAAAGCAGGTAGAAGAACAGGCTGATAAAAGAAGAACGCTTTAGAATCAGCCCTAGAATCAGGTTTAGTATGGCGCTGAAGAGGAGCAGTCCGATGAGTAGGGCGTCAATAAAACGGTTCGGTAATTCCTGCTGGAGAAAATGGTTGTAGTTAAAGAGCCTGAAATGTACGTCACTAATTTTCGGATACAGGTTATCACTGTCCTTCGCAAGTTCAACATAAATATCACGTACAGCTCCCGGCTGGATCTGGATGCGACCATACAATCTCAGTCCCCGGATATTTAAGCGGTCGCTACGTACGATCCGTCCGTCCTCACTGTATAGATAAACATTCACGGAATCGGGTGAATTTCTGGAAATACTGATATCTACAGAACTCAGCGATGTATTCATAACAATCAGTTTGCAGTATCCTGCATGATCATTACCTGCTACCTTTAGCGTATCGTTAGCAGTTCCACTGCGGAACGCAAGGTCCTTCAGGTCCTCCAAAACAAAACTGTTGGGAAGCGATTTTAAAATACCGACCTCCTCAGCTTCTATACTGACCTCAGAAAAATTATTGTCGATGAAAACCGTATCCTGTGCAGCCAAGGCTGACATCGCGATTTTTATAAAGAAGAGGATCAGAATAACTGGTCTGATAACTGACATCAGGAAGTTTTTACAGGATGATACGGGAAGATCAAACAGAACAATCCCCTTTCAAATATAAGGAGTTTAACGAAAAATTGAACGCCTGCAGGATTTTATTATGAACTGCGTGCAGTGAAGGTTCCAACAGCCCATCTCTTCAATATTCTGACAGTGTGAAGATACCTTGGGCAAATCATTTCATCCTCAGGGTTTTCAATGGAAGTGTCTCATCCATTCTTTCCTGAGGACGGAATAGATACAGCTATCCTTAATTTCATTATTCTTGATGACATACTCCCTGAATACCACCTCGCACGTGAAACCCACTTTTTCCAGGGCTTTTCTTGATCCGGCATTATCAGCAAAAGGTTCGGCGTATACCCTGAGCGTATCGAAATTCGCAAAAATGTAATCTGTGATGAGCCTGATGGCTTCCGTCATAATTCCCCTGTTCCAGTAAATTTCTCCAAGCCAGTAACCGATCTCAACATTTTTCCTGTATATGTCGGCTTTAAATTCTGCGGCAATGCTTCCTGCCAGTTCACCATCAAATTCGATGGCGAAAAAGCGCGGAGGAGTATCGTTTAACTCAACATATTCAAGCCATTTTGCAGCATCCCTCATTGTATAAGGGTAGGGGAAAAGATCTCTGAGATTGTCGTATATTTTACGGTTATTGGCAAGCCCGACTAGCAGTGGCATATCTTCTCTTCGCCACGATCGGAGGGTAAAATTTTCTGATTTGATGATCATCGTTAGTAATGCAGATCAAAGAATATTCTAAGCAACCAGATGATAATAAGGATAAGGACCAGTATTGCCGGATAAATCCATATCCGGTAATTTCCCCATCGTCGGTTTTGTTCATCAGATGAAGATTTCCTGTCCGAAAGGGTAATTGCAATGCCAAGGGCTATACCCATTCCCGGACCAAGGGCAATACCAACGGCCAGATTATTGGTAATTATACCAATAAATCCACCTATTAGTGTCCCTGCCAACAATCCGCTGATAATGATACCAGGAGAGGTATCTACCTTCTGCCGCCCCCGCTTTTTTCTCACTGGCCGGTTTGGTGAACCCAGAATAATTAAAAACACTCCAAGAAGGAACACCATCATTATGAAAGCAATCCACCTGTGCATTTACAGAATTTAGGTAAATTTAGGGATAACTTCCGATATTACCTAACCCTGATATTCAATAACATAATAGCAGGTTGTGATCAGATAATTTCTAAGATAAGGAATGGCAGAAAGAAGATGGAGTTGTTTTCTGGGCTTAAGCTTGAATTTGATTTCATAATTTGGATTGATAAACCAGAACACTTCCCTGATTACCCGGTACCTTTCTCTCCGAATTATTCTTCTGAACTTTTCAATTGTAATACGTGTATCCCTGATTTCAATAAGATTTGCAATTGCGGACTCCGATTCACCGAATAATCGCATCAATCCGGGATAGAGTTTGCCGGGCAGAAGGTGAAAATAAGGCAGTTTATTGAGGAAACGACTTTGGCACATCTGCTGATGCCCGCCAAACGGATTTTGCCATGGTGGAAATCCCAGAAAAAAAAGACCTCCGGGTTTCAGAAAGCGTTTAACGTAATGGAGAAATCGATCCTGATCATGGATATGTTCCAGGACATCCCTCATCACGATCACATCAAACCTTCCGAGATTGTCACCAACCTCATAGATATCACTGCATATCAGCGTCAAGTTTGAATTGTCAGGATGGTCCTGAAAGATTTTCTTCCCTTTTTCAATTTTAAGGTTTAACAGATCTACACCGGTTACCCGGCATCCCATTTCGAGAAAAGGTTTGAGATTCCCGCCTTCACCACAACCAATCTCCAGGACGGTTGTACCCGGTACAAGTTTTCTGATGCTTTCAATATAGGGAATGACGTAATTTTTTGATGTGTAAGACTGCTCTTCGAAATAGGCATCGCTGTGAAAGTGACGTTCCTGCATTCTTTATAATTTAAAGATCTAAAGGTATGAATTCCTTATGAAATTCCCGACATTTTTCACGCTGAACCGATTGAAACAAAGGATTAATTGCCGCCCTGCAAAATGAAATTGATGGGAATAAACCCTTTGTTATGTGTAAACTTTTTTAAATTTGATTTCTGAATTAAACTACATTATGAAAATTCAATGTCTTCAGCATGTACCCTTTGAAACTCCTGGTTATATCAGGGAGGTTTGTGAAAAGGCCGGATATACGATCAACACTACAAGGCTCTACCTCAAGGAGTCAATTCCTGATGCCGATCAATATGATTTGTTGCTGATTATGGGAGGGCCAATGAGTATTCACGATGAAGACCAATATCCCTGGCTGGTTGATGAGATGAAGGCTATCAAATCGGCAATTACCAAGGGTAAGCTGGTTTTCGGATTTTGCCTGGGAGCCCAGCTCATCGCAAGTGCATTACATGCCGATGTGTTCAGCGGTACTCATACAGAAATTGGCTGGTTTCCGGTAAAAAAAGTTCCCGGACCTGAACTACTTGGCTTTCTGCCTGATATCATCACAGTATTCCATTGGCATGGAGATACCTTTAATATTCCTGAAGGTGCGACGCTATTGTACAGCTCGGACGCCACTTCAAACCAGGCATTCGTATACGGTGACAATGTACTTGCACTGCAGTTTCATCCTGAGATGACGCAATCAGGGATCGCTGATCTTGTCCAAAACTGCAGGGAGGAGTTGATTTCCGCCCCTTATATTATGAAGGAGGAAGATATTATTAAGGGGCATTCACACTACCATTTCGGGGGGCATAAAATGATTGATGCCATTTTCAGATATTTCGACCCGGAAGTTAGAACCAGGTAGTAAGGAATTATGAAATTTCTTTTCCATCCATTCTTTGGGCTGAATTAATACTTCACAGTTAGCCCGAACCGAACGAAGATAAGTCCCCTTTCATCAATGTCGTTGAATTCGAAAAGATTTTTCGTGAATACATTTCACGCCAGATTTACTTTGTCCTGAGGTATGTCGGGAATACTTAGTTGGCAAAGGAAATTGTCCATCATATTTTTTTTCCAACCTGGGTGAAAAGACTGGAAATTCATCTGAATGTAACAGAACAATCGTTACTTTTTACCACCGTGAATTACCGCCGTCTTATTATAATAAGAGAGAGTGCAAGAATTCATGCAGGTGACGTTTCGGAAAACCTTATTGAAACAATGATTCATACTCGGTACCAGAGCAGATGGAAACACCGAAAGTACCGGTAGCTATCAACACCACCATAAAAGATATTCCGGAAAAGTGCAAAGAAATTCTCACCATTAACTGTCATGAAGAGCCTGGATATTAGTAGATTGCAGGGGAACTGAACATTTTATTTAAAACTGTTGATGTGCAAATGTTCAAAGCGTTAAAACTTCTGAGCAAAAAACTTGTTGATTATTTTGATATCATACTTTTAGGCTTGCTCGTGTAGTTTTTTTAATTTTAGAATTGGGTAAATTATCCTTATGGTTGTTAATTATAGTAGAATATAGTTTGCAATGACTGAGAAAGAGAAAAATAGTATCCCTGTTGATTTGATCACGAAGTATCTTTCAGGAGAAGCCAACACCGACGATATCATCGATCTTGAGCGTTGGAAGGCCTTCTCTGAGGAGAATCTAAGTACTTTTGATCAATACCGCCGGATATGGGAAAGTACTGGTGAGCTTACCATCTTTGCCGATATCGATATTGAGATCGATCATGAATGGGAGACTTTTCTCAATGCTACGGTTGAAGAAACCAAGCCCGCAGAATCAGGATATGGTCTCAGAATATTTCCCATATTGTTGCGGATGGCCGCAATTATGGTAATCGCGCTATTGTTGGGATATAGTTCCGTATATATTTACAGGGGATTCAGCTATGAAAAATTCACAGCTCCGACAGGAAAGATCAACGTCGATCTCCCTGACGGTTCACAGGTCATGTTGAACAAAGGGGCTGTGCTCGAAGTTCCTAAGAATTTTAAAAAAGGCAAACGCCTGGTTAGACTAAATGGCGAGGCATTTTTCAATGTTAGCCGTGACATTACCCGTCCCTTCACTGTAAAGTCAGGTAACTTTGTTCTTCAGGTGCTTGGTACGTCATTTAATGTTTTGGCCTATAAGAAAGTAAATATCGTTGAAGTTATTGTAAAAACCGGGGAAGTAGAAGTGTATCCCAAAAACAGGGAAGACCTGCGGGAAATTCTTTCCCCGGGGCAGAAAGCCCTGTTTTCAAGAGAGAACAAAAAAATCTATACGGCAGTGAATCTGGATCCTAATTTCGATGCGTGGAAAACCGGTGTGATAACTTTCAATGATGCTACAATGGAAGCTGTTGCCACTACCATTGAAAAAGTGTATGGCAAAAAAGTATTTTTCCATAATTCCGCTATCAGAAACTGCAGAATCACCATGTCATTTGATCACGCACCCCTGGATTCCCTGATTAAAGACATCAGTGATACCCTTTCTATTCAAATTTCAGAGTCCGGCGGAAACCTGGTAATTTACGGTGAAGGCAGATGATGGCTTAATAACGATACACAAATACCAATTCATACCCGGCACGCCGTCAGCGAAGGTGGATCATCAAACCTCGATAAGCCCTTCCAGATAAAAGGCTACCTTGCCTGCAATTTCTGTCCTGTCGCCCTTATCACGGCATATTAGTTCGCCAGTTCGTGCAGAGATCTGCCTTGTACGAAGCTCCTTCTTTTTCAGTCTTTTCGACCAATAAGGTGTGAGAGTAGTGTGGGCAGAGCCTGTGACGGGATCTTCATTGATCCCTGTAGCCGGAGCAAAAAAACGGGACACAAAATCATATCCTGATGCAGGGGCTGTGACAATAATACCTCTTGAACCAACTTCCGAAAGTTTACTGAAATCAGGTTTCAGGGCGGCAACCTTGTCTTCTGAATCATATACAAGCAGAAAATCCTCGCGTCCATTGTAACACTCATCGGGCCGCTCGCCAAGGGCTTCAACTAATTCATCGGGAGGATCGGAGACCGAAATTTTGTCGGTTGGGAAATTCAACACATAGAGGTCTCCTTCTCTTTTCACGGTGAGCATTCCGGATTTTGATTCGAATAGAATTGTATCGAGCTTATAATTGAGTTTCTCAAATATTACTGCTGCTGTAGCGAGAGTTGCGTGACCACAAAGGTTGACTTCTGTCACCGGTGTGAACCAACGGATTTGAAAGGACTCCTTTGATTTAATAAAGAAGGCGGTTTCAGAAAGATTGTTCTCAGCGGCAATGTTTTGCATTAACTTATCGGTCAGCCATTCATCGAGCGGGCAGACCGCAGCAGGATTTCCACTGAAACGTCTGCTAGTGAATGCATCAAGTTGGAATATTGGAATTTTCATAGCGAAATGTTTATTCTTTCACGAAATCAATGTATATACCTTTAACCTCAATACCCCGTATAGAGTTCATATCTGCCGCACATAAACTCATATCCGATTTTCCGGCTATCAAATGAACATCATTCATGAGAAGTTCAGGCCACTGCCTTTCATAGGCCTCGTCGCGAAGAACACGGTCGGGGCTTTCGACGAGTGGTGCCGTGTAAACCTTGTCAATATCGACCAGGGCAAATGATTTTCCGCAATGTATTTCAAGGGTTTTGCCCAGGTGTTCCGGTAAAGTGGCGAGCTGGATACGGATTCGGTATGTCCCGGTCCTAAGGACATTGACTTTCCACGAAATGGTGTCGTGAAAGGATTTAAAATTCTTTATCCAGTCGTTGGCCCACCCATTCCCTTCATAAAATGATAAGTCCTTTGTCATCTGAGCTTCATGTGCAGGAAGGTATACATTCTGAACGTCGCGGTATCCCAGACTTATCGGAGGAGGTTCCAGGCCGAAAGCCGTAACCTCGGCAAACCACCGGCTGTATAGACTGGCGAAACTGTCAACAAGTGCAGGATGTTCAGCGGCAATATTGATTTTCTGCCCGGGATCGGTTTCCAGATCAAATAACATCGTATCCTTTCCAAAGGTGATCACATACTTTTCGGTTCGAAGCGCAGCAGGTATATGCCGGCCCAGGCCCTGATCTGTATAAATGATCCTTTCGGGCTGGCGCTCCGATGGATTTTTCATGAAATGTATACGACTCCGCCCGTCGGTAATTAGCCCTCCGGGAAGTGTCAGATGACAGAGCTCAGCCAGTGTAGGAAATATATCAATATGTGCACTGATGGCTTCGACGGTTGTGCCGGCCCCATCCATCCATGGCACTCTGATAAAACATGGCACCCTGACGCCGCCCTCATCGACCCACGCTTTTTTACCTTTCATACCACCATTGTACCGCCATGTAGCAGGACCGTTGTCGGTTAAAAATATTACAATGGTACTGTCGCTGAGATTCAATGAATCGAGCCTTTCAAGAATCCTTCCAATGTTGTCATCCAGATTTTCCACCATTCCGTAAATACAGGCTTTCTGATCGTCAAGTCCTCTTGCTTTATACTTATTGAAGTAACTATCCGGCACTTGATAAGGAGAATGAGGAGTGTTGTAGGCTACATAGGTGAAGAATGGTTTAGAAGTATGCGTGTTGAGAAAACTCAACACGGAATCGGTCAGAACATCAGCGATATACCCCTTTGTCTCCACAGTTTCGCCATTGTACTCAAGATGTGTATCGAAGTAATTGTTCCAGTGACCTGCACAGAATCCGAAAAAATCATGAAATCCCTGTCCCCTGGGATTGTTAGGGTATTGTGCCCCGTTGTGCCATTTTCCGAAACAGGCTGTTTGATAGTTGGCTTCAGCGAACATTTCACCTAGCGAATATTCGGTACTTCTCATCACCTCCTTTCTGTTCGTTACGCCATGTACGCCTGTCCTCAGATGATATCTGCCTGTAAGTAGCGATGCCCTTGTCGGAGCGCATACCGGCGATACATAAAATCTTTTAAAACGATAACTTTCAGAAGCAAGCTTGTCAAGGTTTGGTGTATCGATCGTGTCATTTCCGTTTGATCTGAAATCACCCCATCCCTGGTCATCAGTAAGAATAAGGAGTACATTGGGTGTGTAAACCTCAGGAACTTCCGTTTTCAGATTTTTACAGGAATTCATGATAACGCCGGTGAAAAGCAATCCCGGCATGAAAAATAGTAGCCTGTTCATTTTTCAGTTTGAGTTAGAATCTGGTATATTTCAATATGACCGGCTTCCTTTGCATACATAGCCGCCGATTTCCCGTTGTCATCCTTTGCATCCGTATCGGCACCATGTTCAATTAAAAGTTTGAGCACCGCGATACTGCCATTGTGGGCAGCTGAATGAACAGGTCTTATCCCCATTTGCTGTGGAAGGTCCGGCTCGGCCCCGTTCTTCAGAAGCATCCCTGCAATTTCCGCATAATTGCCTGCCACGGCAGAGTGCAAGGGAGCAACATGAAATGCGTTATCCGATGCTTTGTTTACATCCGCATGCCTTTCAAGCAGGTAGCCGGCAACATCTTTTTTCCCAAAAAAGCAAGCCAGACCCAGCGCCGTAAATCCATCCACTGCATACTTGTCCAACAGGTCAGGATGCTCATTCAGGTTTCTCTTCAATTCATGTAGATTACCGGCGGCAGATGCTTCATATACAGTCATCCGTTCCATCATGGAGGAAATCATGTCCACGGCCTCATCGAATCTGTGGTAAGCAGCGATCATTAGTGGCGATAGCGAATGTTCATTCAGCGTATAGACAAGTTGAGGATGAATCGAAAGATATTCCCTGAGCTCTTCGGCATCTTTTTTCTGAATGAGTTTAGCAATGGTTTCCATTGAGGTATGAATAATTACTGTTTTGCAAACACCAGGGTAAAGCCACCGTACTTTTTCATCCCGACGGTGAGTTCTGTGCCAGTAGTATAAGTCATCGTATCGATGCTGAAGGAACGTGGTGTATCCCCGTCTTTGAAAACGCGAACGCTGTACGTTCCCTTCTCCAGAAAATCAGGGGTGAAGTTTACAATACGTCCGTTTTCCTCTCCGGTATTCCCGGCAACATACCACGTTTTTCCTTTTTGTCGTGCGAGAACGGTGAACTTTCCAGGGAATCCGACAATGAATTTCGTATCGTCCCAGGTTACAGGTACTGTTTTCAGGTAGTCAATCACTGCCTTCGGCTGAGCTTCATAACTCTCGTAACGGTCGGCAAAATGCTGAATGCCACTTTCAAAGATGATCGCCAGGGCAAGTTCGTGGGCATTCGTGGTCAGATGCTTTGTCTGTTCCGTATAATCTGAAAAGGTTACGGGCGTATAATCCATAGAGCCCAGTACATTTCTGGTAAAAGGATATATCGTATTGAGTTTCAGTGCTTCCATGGGGAATTTGTAATATCCGTATAATTCTGCACCCCTCACACCTTCCATGGTGAGGTAGTTCGGGTATGTCCGTGACCATCCGCGAGGTATGGTACAGCCATGAGTGTCGAGAAGAAGATGGTATTTAGCGGCATCTCTGGCAATGTCCTGGTAAAGTTTCATAATGATCTGCTTCTCTCCCTGGAAGAAGTCAACCTTGATGCCTTTTATACCCATCTTGCTGATGCGTTGCATCTCCCTGTCACGTATTTGTGGGTCGAACATGAGATCCCGGGGTCCTGCGTCCATGACCTTTGTGTGTGGGCCGCCGCTGTTATACCAGATGGTTAGTCCCACTCCTTTGCTTTCAGCATAGTCGGCCAGTTCTTCCAGCGTTCCGCCTTCCATTTTATCCCAGTCGGCGTCGACGAGTGAGTATTTCCATCCCATACGTGCAGAGAAATCGACAAATGCCTTCAGTTTCTTAAAATCTCTTCCGCTTTTATGATCCGACCACCAGCTCCATGACGATCTGCCTGGTTCGATCCAGCTGATATCTGATATTTCCGCCGGCGATGCAAGGTTGTTTACCATGTTGGATTCCACAATGGGTTTGAGGGAATTTCCGACAAGAATAAAGCGCCACGGAGTCTGGAAGGGTAGCTTTACCTCTGGATCGGCCTGACCATATCCATAATTCTCCCAGTCGCCGGGATACCTTACATGGTACTTTCCTTCTTCACAATCAGCAGCAAGATGTGCCCCGCAGTAGTCATAGAGCCCTGCTTCTGAAATAAGTATCCACAGTCCTGATGAATTGAAAAGTGCCGGGAAACCCCAGCCGGTAGTTATGGGAGGTCTTGTTCCAATATCCATGTTGTCGATATAACCATATTCATACGCCGGTGACCAGGTATTCAGCGTATCATAGGGCTGGATCCAGGCCTTGCCATCCGGATTGACATAAAACCCGGTCTTTTCACCCGTAATGGTCACCTTTTGATTTTCTTCCGCGGGGAAGGCGTAACTTATCGCCACCCCCTCATCGTAGGCCCGTAACAAAAGATTCATTTTTTTTCCCTTCGAGGCCTCGAATGTCAGGGTTAGCGCCTGGAAGGTAAAATTGTTTTTACATCTTTTACCAGTGAGCATGGTATATTCTTCGCTGCGTAATTCGGGGCCGGATTGTCCGGTGAATTTGAGGTTATGAATGAATTCCGCATCCTGACGAACTATGCCAAGAGGTGAAGGCTTGATCGCCGTTGTCCTCACATCGCCGGCGATATAATCGACTTGGTAGGTCAGAAGTGAGGAATCGTTCGCGGAGGACCCGGATACAGTAATTTCAATATTTCCGGAAGGGGAGGTCAAAGTCCATTGGTGCGGTGTCCTGTCACAGGAGGCAAACAGGATGACAGTGAGAAGAATCAGGGATGGAATGCGTTTCATTTCAGTTTAGCTTTGTATATGCTATCAAAAATATAAAAAATCCTGACAGATCTGGCTTGTCATTGCTTACAATGAAAACAATTCTTAGCTTTAGGGGATAATATCCTAATTACTTACGATCTTCTCAAACTTCTTGACATGAAAAAGATCTTTTTCTTCTTTCTGGCCATGATTGTCCTTTCAGGATGCCGTAATGCTTTCCGCCTTGAGCGAACAGAATATTCGTTTAACGATAATTGGCGATTTAGTCTTGAAGCATCTTCACAAGCTTCCGATCCCGGATTTGATGATTCAGAATGGCGGAGGCTCAATCTGCCACATGACTGGAGTATTGAAGGGGCTTTCAATCGTGACAATCCTTCCGGCGTTGGTGGGGGGGCTCTCCCCGGGGGTACAGGCTGGTACCGCAAATCATTCCGGGTAAGGGATGATCTGCGAAACAAAAAAGCGTATATTGAATTTGACGGCGTTTACCAGAACAGTAAGGTATGGATCAACGGTCATTCATTAGGCGTAAGACCGTATGGCTATATCTCCTTCAGGTATGAGATGTCGGATTATCTCCACTATGGTGATTCGGTTAATGTGGTCACCGTCATGGTTGATAATTCAAAACAGCCAAATTCCAGGTGGTATTCCGGGTCGGGGATATATCGTAATGTACGTCTTTTATTCACCGATCCTTTAAGTGTCGGTCAATGGGGAACATTTGTAAGGACTACTACTATCAGCCCCGCGAAGGCCGGAATTCATATCGATACAAAAGTACTGAATGCAACAGCCGATAGTGAAAAAGTGCAACTTAAGACGCTTATATATGATGCTTCAGGGAAGAAAATAGCAGAAACCGCTGCCAATGGTCTGATCGCAGATCATTCAGACTTTGTGTTCTCCCAGGACCTCACCGTCACAAACCCTTTACTTTGGTCGCTGGAGGATCCCTACCTGTACACCATTGTTTCAGAAGTAACCTATCACAACCGGAAAAGAGACAGTTATAAAACAAGGTTTGGCATACGGTCTTTTAATTTTAACCCTGAAAAAGGGTTTTTCCTGAATGGAAAGCCTGTGAAGATCAGGGGTGTTTGTAATCATCATGATCTGGGACCGTTGGGAACTGCAGTTAACAAAAGGGCCCTGGAACGCCAGCTCGACCTGCTTAAAGCAATGGGCTGCAACAGTATCCGTACTTCCCATAATCCGCCCGATCCAGAACTTCTTGATCTCTGTGATGAAAAGGGTTTCCTCGTCATGGATGAAGCCTTCGATATGTGGGCGATAGCCAAAACGAAATATGATTACCATATGTACTGGGATGAGTGGCATGTGAAAGATCTTTCCGATTTTATCATCAGGGACAGAAACCACCCGTCGGTGATCATCTGGAGCATCGGTAATGAGATCCTTGAACAGTGGAACAGCACGGGTACGGAAATGGCAAAGGAACTTGCAGGTATCGTGAAAAACCTCGATCCCAGCCGTCCTGTAACATCGGCCTGCAATTACCCTGAACCAGGGAATTTCATCATTCAGTCCGGCAGTCTTGATCTTATCGGATTTAACTACCACCAGGACCAGTTTACGACTTTCCTGGATTCGTTTCCCGGTAAGTGCTTTATAGGTACGGAAACCACTTCGGCTCTTGCCACGAGAGGCCATTACGATATGCCTTCCGACAGCATCCGCCGCTGGCCGGTGCGCTGGGACAAACCTTTTCAGGAAGGGAATCCTGATAACACCTGTTCCGCTTACGACAATTGCAGTGCACCCTGGGGATCGACGCACGAAGAAACCCTCAGGCTGATCGAAAATAATGATTTCCTTTCCGGAATGTACGTTTGGACCGGCTTCGACTACCTTGGAGAACCGACACCATACGGCTGGCCTTCCCGGAGTTCTTTTTTTGGAATTCTTGACCTTTGCGGATTCCCAAAGGATGCGTATTACCTATATCAAAGTGAATGGACCAGCTCCCCTGTACTTCATCTTTTTCCTCACTGGAATTGGGCAGAAGGCGATATCATTGATATCTGGGCATATACGAATTGTGACAGTGCTTCACTTATGCTTAACGGGAAAGAGCTTGGAACACGGCATAAAGAGAATGGTGCCATGCACCTGATGTGGCGCGAGACCTGGGTGCCGGGAGAACTTGTATGCACCGGTTATAAGAATGGGAGCCCTGTGGTTACCGATATAGTGAAAACAGCCGGTGAGGCCGCCAGAATTGTCCTCATCCCCGACCGTGACGTGATCGATTCCGGTGGTGATGACCTCTCCTTCGTTACAGTCAGGATAGAAGATACGGAGGGTAATTTGGTGCCGGATGCATCCAGCCCTGTGAAATTCAGTACCGATGGACCCGGTAGCTTAACCGCTACCGGAAGCGGAGATCAAAATAGCCACGAATCGTTCCGCACCCTGGAAAGGAAGGCGTTTAACGGGATGTGCCTCGCTGTGATCCGCTCTTCCGAAGGTTCTGGAAGCATTGTACTTACAGCAACTTCGGAAGGGCTGGAGCCAGGGAAGGTAAAAATCAGAGTGAAGAAATAAGCGGGCTATTTTGATTTGCAACGGTAAATGAAATTCGTTTACTTTTTATCGTAAACCAGGGTGGAATGCCTTTCACCCCTTGAGGAGTTTACCGTTAGATCAACGTTTAGAGTTTTCCCGTCTGCTCCAAGCTTCCATATTTCCACACTTTTCGACTCAAAATCCTGACCGTTCCTATTGAATTTACTGTTTGTGGTAATAGTCAGTGTTTTTCCATCGGACGACCATGTACATGTCGATTTGGCTGAGCGGTTGTCCGTGGAGTTATCACTCTCTTTTCCGTCAAGCATATATTTGCCCGTCATGGTCCGTTCCTCACCATTGCGGTTTGTAACGGTACGTTCAATATTCATTGTGTTGCCTTCCTCCGTGATATTTAGCTTTTTGGCAATGCCGAAGCCACCACCGCCCGTTTCGCTTTTTCCTTCATTTAGATTCCACTGTCCGGCAAAGCTGACTTTTTCGGGAGCAGGTATTGCCTTAATTGGCATTGTCAAACAAAAGGCAACTAAGATAAAGGCCAGTTTTTGCAGGCCGCTGTTGAAATGGCTGATTGTTGTTCTCATGATAAAATGGATTTGAGTTTATACGAAGGATTAGACAAATACTATTCAACATTTATTCCTCAGAATGAGGAATATTTAACCTGTTTTTGATGAGGACTCACAACGTGCATTCAGGGTCGTTGTGTACCGGTAATTTAGGTGTACCGTCGTGAATGTTATTTTTGGCTTCCCGTTTCCCGGAGAAAATTATCTACGGTTACTGCGATCCTGTGAGCACGAAAACTAACATTGGCTTTTCCTTTCTCAAAATCCACCTTATTGACGTTTTCGCTCAAAATACCGACTTTGCGGTCGCGCTCACTTTTTCCAAAATGAGCAAGATTGACCTGTGCCGGATCGACACCGCCAAGATTGCTTGCCTCGGCGTAATCTGCGTGACCTCCTGAGCCTGGAAAATCAATATTCTCCGGCCTGGGCAAATCAGCCAGATCAGCGTAAATCACCTTCATTGGCTTATCCTTGTACTGCGCTTCAACTTCTTTGAGTATTCTCACGTATTCTGTGGCACCATGACCACTCACGATCACACAAACCTTGAAACCTTCCCGTTCAATGGAGGCCATCATATCTTCCACTACAAGCTGGACAACCCGGTTACTAACGTACAACGATCCGGGATTATGTTCCTTGGTATTCCACTCCAGGCCCCAGTAACTTGTCAATCCGGTTGAGGTCCAGTCTTTATATTCTGTTTCGGAGCCAAGGTAAAGAGTAGGGATCAACACGCCGCCGGTATTTCTCCATGCTTCCTCTGCTATTTCCGTACCAATAGCCGGATCTGTACCAAAGGTCATTGCATCGCCATGCCACTCGAGTGGGCTGAGAACGAAATAGGCAACCGGAACTGTCTTGAGCGCATATTCCAGGTCTGCAGGCTTCATTTGTTCCCAGCGCCAACAATCAGGATTCTTCATATTTTCGGGTTGAGCTCCGGCATTCCTGCTTTGAAAGGAGCCAAGACACGTGGAAATAAGAAACAGTAAAAACAGATTTGATTTCATGACAAACAGGTTTTTCATTTAGAAGTTGTCTTGATCGGAATAAGGTGAAGGTCTGTAAATAAGTCCTTTTAACAAATGTACAAAAAAAGTATTCAAGAAAACCCTGCCGTGAATCACTATGACCAGGATCGGAATGAGATTATCTTATCATATGGGTTTCAGTGGACATTTAGATGGTTGATCAAATCTACGAATACCCTGATGCTGTCATCCTGTTGAAAAGCCTGCAGATGATATTTCGCTGCTGCCTGGCAAAGCCGGCGGTACGCGCTTTTGTCTTCAAAAAGTTGCTTCAGGATCGTTACAAGCCCCTGGGTATCGCCTGGCGAAAAGCTTCGTCCCATCGAGGCAGGTATAGTATCCGGCAGCGCGCCACCGGTGGTAACGATTACCGGGATGCCGTGATTCAGCGCTTCTGCAGGTACCATTCCAAACGATTCAAATGATGACGGATGGATTAAAAGATCGGCGTTGAGGTAAGCTTTATGAAGCTCCTCACCGCTGATAGGGGCATGCAAACTAACCCTGTTCCGTAAATTTTTACTTCCGAACATTCGCTTTAGCGTTTCAAAGTAGGACTCATTCAAAATTTCACCGTAACAATTTAGTTTCCAGTTATATCTCGTTAGCTGACTTAATGTATCCGGAAGGAGATGATAGCTTTTATTCGGCAGGTAACTTCCAATACAAAGCAGTTCAGCTGGTAATTCCGGATATTGCTCTTTTCTCTTTACCGGAGCAAGACCGGGCAGGATAAGTTTTATTTTCCCTGATAGTGAGGCATCAAGTTTCGTGATATATTCCGCCGTGAAACCAGAGGTTACAACAATGTAATGTGCAGCTTGCAATGCCTTTTTTTCAACCGGGGCGAACACCTGCCTCTGCACCGGGCTCAGATCGGGACTCATACCCAATGGGAGGTGCATAATGGCAATCACCGCCTTTAGCTTCGAAAATTCTCTCAAAACAGGTGCGAGTGGCGCAAATGCAAGGCTGTCAATGATTATTGGCTCATTTTCCGTAATCTGACTGAAGATAGACCTGCACTGCCTGATGTCATCCTCTGCCGGAAAGGGAAAGCGTTGCGATAGTTCATACAAACTGACCTCATGACCGAGTGTGGAAAGGCCCTCAATCAGGCGCAGGTCAAAGACATTACCACCAGTAAGACGCCTGATATCACCCGGTATCAGGAAGTGAATTTTCATGGATCCTGTTTTTTAATCGTGCATAAACATCTCCGGATCTCCTCCCCCGATATGCGTATACTGCAGCGATCATCTCTTCCGAAGTCAACCATTTTTTATATACCCACCGAAAGGTCTCGACCATGGACCTGTTGTATTCATATTCACCCAGGTTTTCGAGTAGCCTAATACAATGCGCCGCACTGTCAGGAGTTGTTGGGAATACTTCGAACGACAGTGCAGGGATGGGGTGGGAGAGGCCCGTAAGAGCAATCTCTTCATAACCTTCTATATCAATTTTACAAAAATCAGGTATGCCGTAAGTGCCAATCAGATTGTCAAGAGTAGTGACCTTCACCTCAACCTTTTCTTCCCATTTTAGGCCTTTATCGAAAGCTTTTAGTGTCGCAATCCACTCATCAGAAAGTGTGCTGACGGTCGGATTACGTCTCGAAATTTTCATTATTGCTTTTCCCGGCAGGTCTGCAACGGCCTGATCAATAAGGACGAATCGTGGGTTTGCACCGAATTTCTTATGTAACATCCTGGCAAATGCAGGTTGTGGTTCAACAGCGACAACCCGGGCTTTCATCCTGAGCCATGTGGACGTGCGGTTTCCCGTATGGGCGCCCAGATCGAAACACAGTGAGTTATGCCGGATAAAGATGTGATAAAACCTTTTCATTCTTACCCGGTTGAACGGCTTGAAATCATATATGATCCGGCTTCTCAAAATACCAGGAAATCGTTGACTTTTCATCTTCACATTGCATCTGAGTATCCTGCCCAGGCAAGGTGGGATTCGCCAAGCGTCACGCTGAGTTTGCCTGTGAAAACCCCGGATATACCCTCCTTCAATCTTTCATAGATATATTTTGCCATGAATTCAGTTGTCGTAATTTCCTGCTCAAGTCCGGGTAATTTATCCAGGTTGGCATATCGAAGGGGGTCAAGAATTTCTTTCAGGATTCTTCCGGCCAGACCAATATCGATCACCACATTCTGTGGGCTTAGTTCACGGGAAAAAAACGTCACATCCACGATATACGTTGCTCCGTGAAGATTCTGAGCGGGCCCGAAAACTTCATGGGGCAGGGAATGGGCGATCATTACATGATCTCTGATCTTAACGCTGTACATGTTGATTGCTGTTTATGAATATTTTACGATAGAGCAAAAACCAGGATATTCATCATGCCTGATCCTGTGAAATAATTCCGGTAACTGCTCATACGACACGATATCACACGGCAGTTGGTCGAATATATTGTTTTCCAGTATCCTGAAAACAACCTGTTTCCGTCGTTTCAAATCAAAGTGAACGCCTCTACCCGGTGAAATGGAGGATACCTGCGATGAAACGATGCGTTTTCTCCCGGTATGAAAACTTCCTCCAAGGTGAAGCCTTGTTTCATGATCCCCGTACCAGCTCATTTCCATGATCATTCCTTCACGTGCCGTCATATCAATACACAATTGGAGACCTTCACTTGTACCGCTGGTATTGATCGCAATATCGAAATCATGTCTCACCGGGTTATTGAACGGATCCTCAAAACCCAGACGGTGCGCAAGCTTCTGCCGAAGAGGGTTAACCTCCAAAATACTCACAGTTACAGCCGGAATCTGGCTGGCAAGGATAGCTGTCAGGGCTCCAATGTTCCCGAAACCGCATACCAGAACCCTGTCACCTGGACCGATATTACCGTCCCAAACGACGTTTAGGGCTGTTTCCATATTACTGGCAAAAACCGCCCGTTGCGGCGGTATACCTTCAGGTACCGGGAAGATATCCGCTGAATTGGCCATCACCAGATCCTGGTGCGGGTGCATAAGATGTACCAGCTTCCCCTTTAAATCCTCATCTCCGGAAATCACTTCACCAACCAAAGAGTAGCCGTATTTTACGGGGAAGTTAAAATTCCCTTCCATATATGGCACAGTCATGAACTGCTGTACCTCTGCGGGAACTTTCCCGGTGGCGATGATCCGTTCAGTACCTGTGCTTACCAGTGAATACATCGACTTAATGAGTAGCGTTGAACCACCAGGAGTCGCTGTTTCCTTTTCAATGATGGTGCTTTGATCGGGACCGGTATGCCAGAATTCTTTAATGATCATATCGGTTCATCGTTTAATAAATTCCCCTGGAACAGCATACCTTCCCCCATGTGGGTATAGGAAACATTCCTGAAATTCATCGACTGGCCGATTTGTTGAATGGAGGGAAGATTAAAATTCGTAATTCCCGAGCCAAGTATCCTGGGAGATACGAATAACTGCAGCAGGTCAACGCAATGGCCGGACAGAAATACAGAGGCTGTCATTGAGCCCCCTTCAATATAAACTGAATATATCTTTCGGGAATAAAGTGTCTCTAAAATGGTTTCGGGATTAATAATTTCCGACCCGTTTCTAAGATTTAAATTTTCTATCCCTTCCGTGTGATGATCCGTATCTCCGGTAATAAACAGTACCTTACCTTTGCTTTCAAGAAGACTGCTGAAATCGTAATTTGAATTACCAATCACAATTTTTACAGGGTCAGGACCTTCCACATGTCTGACTGTAAGTGCAGGTCTGTCCATCATCAGGGTATGAGAGCCGATCAGCACAGCGTCACACAATGCCCTCATCCGGTGTGCATGGAGGAGGTCTTCCTGGTTACTGATCCATTTCGAATGACCCGTCCTCGTGGCAATACGTCCGTCCAGTGTCTGGGCCAGGTGCAGTACAGCCTTCGATCTGCTGTTAAGATGGGCTTTTTGCGCCCAGAAACAAAAGGGAATATAAAGCGATAAAAATTCAGCTTCACGCGCCTCCAGCAAAGCATTATGTGTCAAAACTACGTCAAAGTCATCATTGATATGAAACACGGTCTGGTAGTCTTTTTTATCAAAGCTTAAATCCTTTGTGATATAAATGAGTTGACCGCTCTCTTCCAAAGCCGTTGAAGGGTTAATGTCAATGTTGAAATTCCGGTCTGAACATTGGATTCTTACAGTGTGGATGGACCCATTTGTCTGTCGTATCCGGGTCCTGAGTAGTAAAAGGAGTTTCCAGAGTCTTTCCCTGGTTAAGGAGGCTATTTTCATGAGGGCTTGCAGTATAAGGGCGCTTCGGAATTTATTTGTAAAACAAACGGATAGCAGGAAATGTTAGTTAGAAAACCCATTTTGATGCGAGTTCTCCGCAGCCGGCGCACTGAAATCCTGTTCTGGATATTGTTCCTTATTCTGAATTGTGTTTTGTTTATGCCTCGTTACATTTTGGAAAGCGGAACGAGCCATTTTTTTCCTTTCGAGAATTTTCTGTCGGGAACGATGTATGAAAGATTTAAATCTTTTTTTATCCGGAATAATTATGACGTGTTCAGATTGAGTGTTGATCTGGCACTTATTGTGCTGGCAGCCAGGATTTTCAAAAACAGGATCAACATCAATCTATTTAGCAGGGTTGCCGGCATCTATTACTTTGTCGTTTTGATATTCATGGTTTACACCGCGGTCATGTTCAAACTTTACCGTGTTAAGCCTATTTTGTATAACGATCTTTACCTTCTTGGCCTGGGCATCCAAAACATGGGGAAGTATTACATCGCAAAACTGAGTTTACTTCTTTTTCTCACGGCGATTACAGGTTATTTTTTTGTCAGACTGTTTCATGTCCTCATCCGCAAATCAATTGAAGTGCATTTCAGCTGGCTGTCAAAAGCCGGCATCTTTGTCGTGGCATTTCTTTTCCTGATAAATGTCATCAAATCGGGCACTACTTTCAGCGCATCCCAGACCTTCCATATGAGTTTTGCCGAGATCATTGACAACATCACACTTTCGATGGATGCCAGGAATAACCTGAGGCATCTTGATTTTGAACGACTCTTAACGATAAATGATTATAACAGCTTCATGCTGAATAAAAAACCGGACGTATATCTGCTATTTTTCGAATCGTATGGAAAAGTCCTGTATGATAATGACATGCTACGGCCGGGCTATTTCAGTTGCCTTGAATACTGCGATAGTGTTTTGTCAGCTTCGGGTTACTTTTCAGCTTCGGATTTCAGTGTTTCGCCGGTATCGGGTGGAGGATCATGGATTAGTTATACCTCAGTTTTGTATGGTTTTGATGTCCGGAACCAGGGAACCTACCTTGGGCTCCTCAGGAACCCGGATTCACCAAAATATCCTCATCTGATCAACTATTTAAGGAAGCAGGGCTATTACAGTTATCGTTTAAATGCGATCAATGAGCAATCGGGGCCCGAAATTCCTTTGAGTTTGTATGGCAACTTCTATGGCATAGACCGATGGATAAATTTTGATGACTTTGGATACCATGGCAAGCTTTATGGTTTTGGGCCATCCCCGCCTGACCAGTATTCCCTTGCTCTTGCCAGGGAAACTATCCGGAAAGATAACAAACAGCCTCATGTCCTTTTTTTTATTAATCAGAACTCCCACAATCCTTTTTACTGCCCTGATTCAATTGTGACAGATTGGCGGTCACTTAGCGGTGGTTACGACAGTATAGTGCAGTCATCGGCTTTCTTTAAAAAACCTGCAGTTCGTGATTACGGAAAGGCAGTTTGCTATGATTTGCAGGTATTTACACAGTTTATTAAATCAGAACAGACTGAAAATGCACTTTACCTGATCATCGGCGACCATCAGCCACCGGTTCTCAGTCCTGATGTTGCTGATTTTATGACCCAGGTACATATTATTTCAAAAGACAGCCTGCTTATCCGTAGTTTTAAACAATACGGGTTTAACGGTGGATTGCTGATATCTGGTCAGGGGAGCGCTATTCGCCATGAGGCTATTTATTCGATGCTTCTGAGAGAAATGCTAAGACATTATGGTTCTGATTCAACCCATATACCGCCATACTTGCCCAATGGTTTTATTTTACCTCCGGATCCATGACTATTAAAAAATGGGATACCGTCCATTGCATGGGCATGCTTGTTCTTGCCCTGGTTTTCCTGATTTGGAAAAACATCGCGCCCCTGCTGATTTTCAGTATAATTTCGGTAAGCGTCCTATTTATAACCTGCTGGAAATCGATAGCACATCTCCGTCCACCTGGAGGGATAGCAAACCGGATCACTCTTTTACGGTTCTCAGGCTTGATTCTCCTGGTTACTTTTCACACCAGGATGACTGATGGATGGATCACAATAGTTCTTTTTTTACTAATCATATTTGACGGACTTGACGGTTATGCAGCACGCATACGGAATGAGCGTACTGTGTTCGGCGCCTTTTTCGATATGGAAACGGATGCCATCTTTGTTTGTTTTGTTTCCTGTATGCTTTTCAATAAAGACATGCTGAACTGGATCGTTTTGATCCCGGCATTTCTGAGATATTTCTATATTGGTCTGATCCACTTGGCAGGGATGCAACGGAAGACAGAAACGAGAACCAGTATTGGTCCTGTTGTGGCGGTGATCATGTTTCTTGTTCTGGCTGCCGACTTTATTCTACCGGCTGCCCTGCGATTCTTCTTCACAGCTTCAGCCGGTATTTTACTACTAGCCTCATTTACCTACTCCTTCATTTTACTCCTGCGTCAAAACGGGGATGGCAAGACAGATAAACTTATATAAAAGGCTGCTCTTCTGTCCAGTCACTGGTCAGGGAGATAAGTAATGATGAGTTCATTTTGCTACCCCTGCCCTGGCAATAATTGGCATTTGTCTGGCTTTGACTATGTTTGAGATGGCTTCTGTTAATCCTGCCTCGGCATTTACCGTTACGAATACCCATCGATACCGGTATTGTCCTCTATTTTGTTTCAGGATTGACGGATTCTTTTAAACATTGTATCGTATTCGCTATTATTCTGCTGGTATGTGATATTTCGTAACGCATTGCTGACTACTTATAACGGGGATCGACGTACAGCAAGGTAGAAAAACCTACTTTTCTGTTAACCCTTTTTCAATCAAATTGTTATATATAAGAAGTATCATATTGTTCGGTAAATAAAACGTTTATCGACATGTAAATTACTTCTGCGCTTGTTCAATAACCTGAGAAGGATGCAGTGAGATATTTGGTTAGGTTAGAATTTTCCCTGGTTCTTGCACTGGTAAGTGTTAAGCTTGCTGACAAATGATCCGTTTGAGTCAGAGATGCCGGTTATAGGCAGTAATTTTTCTGATTATGAACTGTAACATGACACTACTACCAGTGATTCAAACCGAAAGTAGTTAACTAATATATAACCTTAAATATCTTGAAAATGAGAAACTTAGTCAAAGTTTTTACAATTACATTCTTTAGCAGTATCTTAATCGTTGCCTGTCATAAAGATGATAAAAAAACTACCAAGAACCATTTTAAAGTCGCAGATAAGATCATTTCTCTTTCGGCAGGATCGATCGAAAACTGGGGCATGGATACGGACACTACTGATAACTGGGAATATGAAGGGTATAACATGGACCTCGCCTTCTTTTCAACTGGCCTGACACTCAAGACAAATCAATATGGTTACTTATACCTTACCGGAACCGGCCAGATTCTTTACTTTGAAATCCTGACTACAAACGGTCAGGGTCTTGATGTCGGTGAATATGTATATGATCCGGTTGCCGATCCCTCTGCAACAGGAACTTTCGATTACAGCGATTATACATTATTGTGGAAGGACAACAATAATCAAGATGAGTGGACAGATATTGTTTCGGGTAAAATCACCGTAAACAAGAATGGAGATAATTACGAGCTGACCATTACCTGTAAAGATTACGACGGTTTAGATGTAACGGGATATTTTAAAGGTCCCCTTCAGTACTACAATTATGAAATACTGAAGAAATCAACCGGGGGGATATCAAAACCGGTGAACAGGGCGAAAAGATGGACATTCCGCCCGGTAGACCAGTCTTTATAACTCACGGTGTTTTATAATTCTGACACTTAATCTCTGTTCATTCCGTTAATTTCAGGCGTTCAGGATTGGTTACCGGTTGACTTTCCCTGGTTAGATTTCGGATTCTAAAGCAGGGATGATTCTATTACCAGGCCGTCCTGAGAAGTGCCGTTCTCGTTAAAACCATGAATGGTAAAGTAATATGGGCGATTTACATCCAGAGTGTTTATTGTAACCGTTGTATCCTCATAAACCATGTAATTCTGGTAAAGCTTATTTTCCTGCGTTCCATAGCTGATGGTATAACCCGTTGCATTGTTTATCCGGTTCCAGTTGAGTTTTACGCTTCGCAAATTTTCCGGATCCCTTGATGCCTGCAGACTGTCAATTTTTGCAGGTGCAGGCCCCGTACCTTTTCCGAATACTCTGAAGCCGGAAAGGGCGAAATGCCCTCCGGGTATTTCGATGTTTCGGATCCGCAGGTAACGGCATTTTATACTTTTGCCGGGTACGAAGAAATCATGGGGATCGTCCTTCTTTTCTTTTGAGCGGTCAATCAATGTTGACCATGAAGTTTTATCCGATGAAGTTTCCAGGACGTAACGGTAGCCAATGCCTTCCAGTCTGCCAAAAACAGAGGTATGATCGTCGGCAAAATTAATTTGGACCGCATACACATCGTAATCCGCACCAAGGTCAACCTGTGCCCACTCTGTTGAATCACCGCTCATGGCCGCCCAGCTCGTGCGGATGTTTTCATCGGTCATGTTCGAAGGTGGATTTGCAAAGGAAGATGATGAAACATCGACCTTTTTATGATAGGAAAGAAGCATCCACCCGGGAAAAATATCTTCAAAGCTTTCAACCTTTCTGGCAGGAATTTCGAAAGGGTAATCTCCGAATTCAGTCATCGCATGAAGTACTTCATCTTCATCAAAGAATGCGGGAAAAAGCATCAGCCGTCTTTCAAATACATGTTTAACGGAAATCGTGGATGTGGCAATGTGCCAATAATTGCCATATCGGTCACGAAAGGTACATCCGTGTCCTGCTCCGGCTGCAAAGCCTTCCGGTTTGTATGAGAAAGGGTTATTTGGTGCCACGACAAATGGTCCCAGCGGGCTTGCAGAGGTATAAACACCGTCGGCATAGCTTTTAAATTCAGTGCCGGGGCCTGCATATTGAAGGTAGTATTTTCCTGCATATTTATTCATCCATGCCCCTTCGATCCAGGGGCTATTGGCATATGTGGTATTATAGTTGCCCGGAACTTCCCATCCATGTTGCTCAGGATCACCATAAATGAGGGGAACCACTTCACCAATGGGCGCAAAGCCATGATTATAATCGAGTTCAACCCCAAAGATCGGATTCTTATTGGAACAGCCCCAATACAGGTAAAGGCGGTTATCCTCATCAAGGAAAAGAGCCGGATCCCAAACCGTAATGTCCAGTGAATCCTTAGCTATTTCCCATTTACCCGATTTAGGATCTGCAGTTCTGTAAATCGTGCTTTTTGTTGAAGAAGAAGCAAGGAAGTAGAGGGTATCCTTTACCTCGACAACTGTCGGCGCATATTCTTCTGTCGGGATTTCCTCTGTGCTGACAAAGGTCCAATCGACTAAGTTATCAGAAAACCAGTAACCGCCCGATTTGGATGCAAAGAGGTAATACACATCATGGAAAAGAATAACTGTCGGATCTGCGGCTTCCCTTCTCGACGGCTCATTCAACTGAAAACGATAACTGATATTGATCGGGTTACAGATGAATCCTGCCACGTTTTCCCCTGCATTTTCACCGGGGGTGCATGCTGTAATAAACAGGGTGGCGCATACCAGGAGAAAGTAAGTTTTCATAGATACCGGGATTTTCAGGTTAGGTTGTCCTGTCAGCATATATCGTAACAGGTTTTGTTCACTTTTTAAAGATAGGGAATATATTTAATTTTGCTGACCATCGTTTTTTCCCTTAAGCATGTTTCAGTTTCCGGAATGCAACTGTTTTCGTAAAAGGAAATGGAGATCGGAAAAATAATCCTGGAAATTGCCGCGTACCCCAGATGGTCATCCTTGACATCAACCGTTATGGATCTTTTTACGATTTACGACTGTAATGTCTACTTCGATATTCTATCGCAGTTGTTTACGAATATTGATATGTGGGAAACCAGCTACATTCATATCATGAATTCTCACGACCACATACTTGAAATGATTCGGAGTTCCGGTCTGAAGCCCAACCTGGAAAAACTGGAACGTCCTGAGGACAAACAGATATTTACTGAGGAAGTCCGGCATCAGCTTGCCAGGGCATATCCCATAATGGTAAATGGCAATGTCCTATTTCCCTTTAAATAATTGTTTTTCACTGCCGTCAGGGGGAAGTCAACAGTAAATGTCTCTTAGCCTGCCTTGACACGGTTAATCGCCAAAATTTCTGAAACCACGGGCAGGACTAAAAGTCAAATCCCCATGAGTAGATGGTTGTCTCAGTGAATGTGGAGGGTGCTCCTACCTCAAGTTTACGTTACCTGCTAATGACAACAGGTACCTGGGTTGTAGCTGTGGCAGAGACCACCCTGAGAAAATAATATCCGTCGCTGCAATTCTCCAGGGTCAGCGATCCTGCGCCCGTTATCTCCCCAGTCAGTATCGCTTTTCCGTTCAGGTCGAACAGTGTTATTGTAGACCTGCCGTATTCTGCAGGTAATTCAATATTCAGAAGATCCGCAGCCGGATTTGGATAGACCCTTAGGTCTTTAATGGCTCCAACCTTACCTATACCGACAGACTCGACAATATTGACATCGAATACTACAAGCAGGGAGTCCACACCGTTCAGGTCTGTCCCGCCATCATCCTTTATAACAATGGTAACGGTAGCAGTTCCCAGTGCTCTAGGATAGAAAGTGAACTGAGCGGTTTTATCCTCATCGTTATAGGTAAGCTTCGGGTAACGGAGAATGTCGGCGTTGGTCAATCTCATATCCAGATTAATAATCTGGCTTCCGTCATTGCCATCATTTATGTTTGTGATGCCGATCTCATGTTTAAGGTAATTCAGATTCAGTCCGGTGGTTGTGTCCCCGGGGGAAATGGCCTGCGGGGATTCATTAATAAACGGAATCACTTTGATGGTAAACGGCGACACTGAATAGTTGCTAAGTGGATCGGAATTGCTTTTATCCGACAATTTCAGGAAAAGTTGTGAATTGCCTGTTATGTCTGTGATTGTACTTACAGGTAGTCTGAATTTACCGTTTCCCTGATAAACCGGCTGTTCAAAATTAATCAGGCCTTCAGGAAATGTGTAAGCTGATACATTCCATGCTGAAGTATCCACGGTTCCATCCATAAAATCAGAGATGAAAATTTCATGATCTCCGGAGTTAATCAGGAATGCCGTATCCAGTTTTTCGAGCTTAAAAAGTGATACAAATTCATTACCGATGTGTAAATTGAATGTTGTACTGTCGGCATTGCCAAATGTATCCGACGCCTTAACCTCAAAACTAAAATCCCCTGTTTCTGAAGGTGAACCGGTCAACGTACCATCCTCTCATTAAGGCTTAACCCGCCTGGAAGCGCTCCGGACAAGACATTCCAGGTAAGGTCACTTTGACCACCAATGGTTGCGATCTGTTCATCGTATGGTTTAAAAAGATAACCGCACGGGAGATAATCGGTAGTCATCTCCAGGGGGATCTTGTCAGGGGCGTCCGATTTCTTAACCATAACGAAATATCCTGTTGGCACACCATTATCCTGAGCTGCCGGACCCGAGAGGGTGACCCTGCCTTTTGTGAACGTTTTGGCATATACATTATAGTATCTGTACTGGGCAACCACAGGAGGATCAGATAACTTTGTAAATCCAGTTTCCAGCCATTGAGGAATGGTTGAGGGTGTTGCACCGCCTATCGTCTCGTATGCGATATATACTGTAGCATCTTCGTCAATATCAAATGAAAGGTAATCTTCAGCTGGACTAGAACTTGTGGAACCCTGTGTGGGGAAGAAGGTAAGACCTCCGAATTTGCTTACGTCGCTGATACTTATCTCGTTGCCGTTATTATGCGAAGGTAATTCGTCATTGTGAAGCTTGGAGATAGGAAGGAAACTTAGCGAAAGATTTGTGATGATAACTTCATCAGGTCGTTTGGGTTTTACGAGAAGTTCGTAAGTCTGAAAGGTAAAATCCCCCTCATGATCCAGGACATTTATCTGGACGTTAAATTCTCCGGATATTACCGGAATACCTCTGAGTGTTCCGTCGGCCATAAGCTTAATACCATCGGGTAGGGGATCGAGAGATGGATCGACTGAAAAGGTAAAGCCGGCATTTCCCGATACATTGATTTTCTGGTCATACAAGGCTCCCTGTATAGCATACGGAAGTTTCTTCGTTGTGACGAGGGGAGGACTGTCAACACTGGCAAAAAGGATAGCAGTGCTCTTTTTCCCCAGATTATCATATGCAACGGCTTTAAGAATAATATCGCCTGAGGGCAGGTCGACCAAAGTATTGTAGGGTTCAGAAGTGAGCGTAGTAAAAAGTTTATCATTTATAAGTACGTCCACCCTGTCAATCGTGCCGTCATTATCACCGGCAACGATTTCAAGGTTTGCCTGTGCTCCCTGTGAATATTCCTTTCCGTATTCAGGACTGGCAAAATACACATTCGGATAGGCATTTCCGTCCCTTACATGTTCCATTGCCCAGCCAACGAGATCCTGTGTGCTTGCTGCTGCCCATTGTACACCATGGTCAACGCCTGTAAATACCGTCAGCCTTGGATTTACGCCAGTTACACGGTTATCACTTCCCCTGGGATCTCCATTGAGTGCACGGAGTGCGGCTACGGAATTGGAAAGGGACCCGCTGTTCCCGTCAAGCTCTCCAATATTTGCCCAGATGGGAATATTCTTAGCCCTGTCCATAGAACCGCTAAAACTCATACCCATTGGTAAAGCTGCTGCGAAAAGATCAGGATAGGTATTGATAAAGTCAAAGGTTCCCCTTCCTCCCATAGAGAATCCCGTGATATAAACCCGGGTTGAGTCACCATGATGGTTCTTGATGAGATCGTCAATTTCCCACTTCAGATCAGTAAAGTGTTGCGACCAGCCTGAAGATGTTGCCGGGGAGATGATATAGGTCGGAACCTTCTGTGTATTTTTGCCAAAATTATGCCACATCCGAACCGGAGGGTCAACGCAATTCCTCAGACTGGCATTGTTATTCTCACCACAGCAACCATGAAGAAATAGTGCTATGGGATATACCTGTGTAGTATCAATATCAGCAGGAGTATAGAGATAAAACTGGGTGACTCCTACCTCATTGAAGCCCCATTCCGGAAAACCCTTATAATCGATCTGGGAAAAACCGGTTGCAAACCAGACAGCTAGAAGTGCCGTCAAGGTTGTGAGACGTTTTAGTTCCATTGTAAAGTTGGTTAGTTGGTTTTGATAATTGCTATTCAAAGATAGACCTTAATTCCTTAAATCCATTTCCCGGACTACTTCTTTTAGCTTGTTAAGTGGAGCTAAGCGTTTAAATCCACAACTATTGAAAGGGATTATTGAAATTGCTGTGAGCTTTAACTGACCATTGTCTTCAGGGAAATAGTAAGATGAAGAATCTGTCGGCTGGTAATGAAGTGTAATTCACTACAACCAAAAATGGTTCCCTGATCAGGGTTGATTTTCAGTTATTGAAGGTATTCGGATATGACGGTTGGTAAAAATAATTTAATAACCTGGCAGGAACCTTCGATATGGTCAATTCTCTGCTTTTACTTAAATCCCACCTGCGGTGCACTGTAATACCCCATTGATGCATCTGCCACCGCCATACGGTACAGGTGATTCTGCATCAGGCAGACGTTGCGATTGTCTGCCATGATATTTGTTGAATAAATCCTTAATTCACCGGGAAGGCTTGTAATAATCTCTTCCCTCCAGTCGCCAAGGATGTCAGCAACAATGAGAATTTTACCCTCAATCTTCAATTTCTTTTCACCGTTGTATTCAATAATGTTGTCGTTGTAACAAATTTCCTTTTGTTCGTCGGCATCCCACCATACCGCCCTGGGGTCAAGGCCCCATAGATCTTTATCCGATAATCTTTTCCCTTTGGCAGAATACAGAAAATTATTCGTTCCCCCTTTGGCTTCCCTGGCGTAGCATTCCATCCCCGGGTATTCTGTGGTAAAATCCCCGATCATACCCTGTGAATGCACATGAATGGTTTTTCCTTCATACCCCCAAAGAATTTTCCCGGTTTTGGCATCCACAAGGCAAACTCCGTTTTTCGGCTGGCTTGTCTCTACACCATAAAATATTTCATAGCCGGGCCTGTCCGGATCAATATCTGCAATATAACCGGCATCATTATGACCGAGGCCCGTCCGCCACATGGGAATGCCATTGTCGTCGAGGGCAGCTGTTCCGATCACAAGTTCATCCTTCCCGTCCTGGTCGATGTCACCGGTGAGGATGCCATGCATACCCTGCCCCTTGTAATCCTGGTATTTACCACTACTCTCCCAGTACCATATAGGTTTTAGGTATTTGTCCAGAGCCATGGTTTTGATGATCGTGTAGGTGCCACGCTGCATAATGAGTGAAGGATTGACACCGTCGAGATATGCCACAGTGAGGAAATTTCGGCTCCAGTAATTGTAGGATTCATACCCTTCCTTTGAAAGCCAGGGTTGTCTGTTTTGCAATTCCCCGGTCTCTCCGTCAAGTTTAATGAGATATTCGGGTCCATTCATTACATGGCCATCCAGTTCACGCTGATCATTTTCGCCGGCCTTGGCATAAACTTCCGCCCTGCCATCCTGGTCGATATCAAATACCATGTAGGGTGCATACCAGGTGCCGGTTTCGATGGACCAGCCCATATCGTAGCGCCATAAAAACTTACCTTTGGACGTATAAGCATCCAGTTTGTAAGTCTCCGGACTTCTTTCCCAATATCCAGGTTTAAAATAAGGATCCACATTGAAATTTGGATGCTGTAGTACGAAATCATACGCGCCATCTCCATCCAGATCGCCAATGCCGATTCGATGCAGCTCAACATTATCCTTTAGTTTAATAGAAATCCATGGCTGGTCTCCACTAAGAACAAACACATACCCTTCACCCGGAGTATCTGCCTCATGGTTTTCGACAACCGTTTTTACCTTGTACCTGTATGCATGTCCGGGCGTCGGGGTTTCATCCAGAAAATTGGTGGACTTAGTAACCGGTTCGACATTAACTTTCTCAAAGTCCCCAATGCCGACGTCCTTTCGGTAAATATTGAATGCGACGTTTTCCGGGTCATCTATTAATAACCGCCAGCCTACATAAACTGTGTGTTCACTTACACATAGCGCGACTAATCCGCGGTCAATTTTTTCATTCACCTGTGCCATGCCGGACAAAGGAAACATCAGAGCAATCAAAGCAAGGAATTTCAGGAAATTTTTCATATTGAGGAGCTTTAAGGTTCTGGTCTTAGATTTTTTGTCAGATTACTGCCAAAAGCCTGGTATATAAAAACCCGAGTCACCTTTTTACAACGGGCTAAAAAAGGACCGGACAAATATATAACAAGATCAATATACAATATTTCCTTGCTAATTTGCAAAAATATCTTTTGAAACCTTATTTTGATGGAATGATCGTCTGGAGGAATTTCACCTTGGCACCAAACAGGCTGATTTACCCTTCGATGAACATCCGAGGAGTATCAGGAAGGCTAACGCGATAAATAACTATCCTCTCAATGAAATGAATAATCCCATTTGTCTACCGTTCAATAATTCAACTTGTGCATCCATAACTATTATGAACTTTGATGTCTTGAAAAAGCGTTATATTAAAGCAGCAGAACTTAATTGTAACCCAGGTAGCAATGAAAAAGAACTTCGATCGGACATATTACGACAGAATGCAGCAAGACCTTGATAACTGGAAAGGGCCCTTTTATGTTAACAGGAAGGACCCACGACTCATCGTGCCAAAACTGAATCCTTCACTGGGCTGGACTTTTAATTTAGGCAGCCGGTATTCAATTATTGCACTTATTCTTATTCTCGCCATCATTACCGGCTATTCAATATTTATGAGCTGACAGGATATATTTGGTTATTTACCGTTCATGTCTGTATTGAACTCAAACCGGTAAACACCCGGTCCTACACTGAGTACAATCTCTTCCGGGCCGGCTGAAACTACCTTCATAGTTCGTGAAGCCTTCACCCGCTTACCGCTTTCAGTAATTTTATCCGGATCTGAGACCGGGAAATGGACTGATGCCATAGTATTACCCGGTATGGAAACCTCCATTGAAACCAGACCGGCCTTCTTTTCCCAAGAACAGCGGATCGGTCCCATCACCGACTTGTATTCTGCCTTCACCCAATCCAGGCCATCGAAGAATGAAGGGGCGATGATGATTTTATCAAATCCCATGGCATCGGGGGCAGGGGAGATGCCTCCCTGGGCTTTATAGAACCATTCACTTACAGAGCCGAACATCGGATGATTTTGCGAACCTCTGCCGTGCCAGCTTTCGAGTATTGTAGTTGCACCATCTTCGATCATATTCCCGTACGACGGAGATGTTCTTTGGGTATTGATGGCATAAGCCAGACTGTCTTTTCCGTAAGTCTTTAAAACATTGAAGAGAAATTTAGTTCCGAAAATGCCGGTCGAAAGATGATAATCCCTTTTTAATCTGATATCATCAATGAGATATTGCAAAACTTTATTCTTCAACTCATCTGGAACCAGATCAAAATACAGGGCAAAACTCTGATCAGCCTGTGTTCCTTTTCCGACCGCTCCCGTTTCCTTATTGATGAATGAATCTGTGAAGCTCTCTTTGATGCTGCCTGCCAGTGAGGAATAATGCTCCTGATCCTTTGGGATGTTGAGCAATCCGGCAAATTCCGATAATTTTTCTGCACAATAATAATAAAAGGCCGTCCCGCTTACCGGTAAATCCTTGGGAGCAATGGTGGCATGATCTCCAATTCCCTGGTCGATCATAGTATGTTCAGCATGCGATGTGATGAAATCCGTGAGTTTCTTAAAGCTTTCATACTGTTCCCTTACCAGTGCAGAATCTCCGTAATAATTGAGAAGTTTATCGAGAAGGAAGGGATGGGCGATCATCCAGCCAATGGGTCCTGTATTTTCTGTCAACCCCGCATCATATATGTTATTATCGGGAGCGCACTCGGGCATTCCTCCGTCCGTATCCTGTTCGTCCTGGAAATCCCTCACAACCTTGGTATAGAAGGAGGACATGTCAAAGTTATCAATATAGGTTTCAGAGGCTGTCACGATATCACCGCCATATCCGAATTTCTCTCTGCCAGGACAATCTGATTCAATACTGAAAACGTTGCTTAGAAGCGTCCATAAGGTATTCTCCTGAATCTGATTGAAGAGTTCATTTGAACATTCAAAACTACCTGATGAATTCAGATCCGAATTCATCCTCAGTCCGGTGAGTGTGGTAATATCAGGCTTTCCCGGAAAACCAGTAAGTTCTACATATCTGAATCCGTGAAAAGTAAACCTGCTGTGATAAACCTCTTCACCTTTACCCCTGGTGATATAGATATCACGCTGATCGGCATTTTCAGGAGCTCCGGGGCGCTGTGTAACATAAGAGCCTTTCATAATATGACAGGCTATGGTTGAACGGTCGTTGAGTGTACTGTCATTAAACAACAATTCCCCGTACCTCATCTGAATCCTTGTTCCCGCAGCGCCACTTACTTTAAGTCTCGCACATCCGGCAAAATTTTGTCCCATATCGAAAATATACACTCCGGGACTGACTTCCCAAAAAGAAGCAGGTTTCACTTCTCTTGTTACCCTCACCGGTTCCTGGATTTGTGCAACAAGTCGACCGCCTGGCGAATCAGCAAGCATGGCATCCTTCCAGCCGGTAGCATAAAAACCTGGTATGTTCCACCCGTCCTGCTCCAGCCGTGCATCGTACTTCTCACCCAGATAAACATTGTTCCTGAGAATAGGACTGTCACCAGTCTTCCAGGTTGTATCCGTTGCAACAATCGTTTCTGAGCCGTCACTGAACTCAATCCTAAGCTGAGCAATAAACTTTGGTTGTCCTATTGTTAGTACATTCCTTAAATTCAGACGGTTAAATAAGTACAGGGGGAGCGGATTATACCATCCGTTTCCAAGGAGTACACCGATTGTATTTGGGCCACCAGATAGCATACTGGTTACATCGTAGGTGTTGTACTGTATCCTCCGGCTGTAATCAGTCCATCCGGGATTTAGCATGTCGCTTCCAATTTTCAATCCGTTCAGAAAAGCCTCGTAGTACCCAAGACCGGCAATGGTGAGGCGGGCTGATTTTATTTCTTTCTGAGCCTGGAAATCCTTCCTGAATATGGGCGCAGGGCTATCCTTATACATTTCCGCCTCGTTCTCCGGTGCATCTGTGCCATTGTATATCCACTCAGCTTTCCAGTCAGCAGGCGACAGGAGGCCGGTTTCAAACCAGCCTTCTTCACTATATCCGGATGAATTTCCCTGCTGGTCCCAGAATTTCACTTTCCAGTAATATCGCGTGGATGACTGCAAAGCCTTGCCATTATATCTTACCTGGATATTTCGTATTGAAGCAACTTTGCCGGAATTCCACATATCGGCATCTTTTTCATTCAGGATGTCTTGGCGACTTGCGATAAGAAGCTGGAATGCACTCTGCATCGTCCCACGTGTAGTACTGGGAATTTCCCAGAAAAATGATGGTGCCGGCGTATCGATACCCAGGGGATTTATTTTGTAATTGCAGCGAATATTAAGAGGGGCTTCCGTTGTTTTACGACTGCAGGAAGAAGCGGCAAGAATACATGACAGGATAACAATAGTCAGTGTCTTATGAAGGTGGATTGGTTTCATGAATAGAAGTTTAAAAATTTCGTACAGGGAATGCTGCTTTTTCTGCGGGTACACGCGATGTATTTTCGTAAAATTAAAACAATTAATGAAATAGGATTAAATATTTGTAGGCTAAAGAACAAGAAAACATTAAATCTAACACTGCCATGTTTACGTAAATATCTCAATTACAGAATATTTGTTACTTGTTAAACGCATATTCCGGATTTCAGATGGAAAGCAATGAGGGAAATAGATTTGAATTTCCCGTATTTGTTTACTTTTTCAATCTATTCCAGGACGACCATTGACATTGTTGATAAAATAGTTATAATTTACATGCATTTATTTTCTATCGATATACCTCTTTTAGAAATCAACTTATCATGAAATCAACAACTCTACCCAACCGTGTAATGGAAAGCCTCGAAACCGGAAAAAGCAGTCATCATGGATTGGGCGAAGTATGGTTTTCTATAAAAAAATCAAGGATACTGGGAAACCGGCTTATTATACGGTCAGTCCTCCTTATGATGCTTGTTTTGACGTCAGCGTTGGCTCATCCCCAGAATTCCGGATCACTTCTCGCTAATGGTATTAAAGTATTGTTTATCGGGAATGAAAAAGTAGGGTCGGAGGGAGGCCTTCAGAATCATTTCAGGCGTTCGGTGAAAGGAGCTGAGCCAGCATTGTCGGTTGAAACCGACTGGATTAGCATGTACGATAAATCCACACTCGGGGAGATGTATACCGATGCGCTTGTTGACCGGATAAATAAAGGCAACGATAATCTCCTTGTAATTCAGAGCGGATCTACTTCAGCCATGCTGAAATTTGCGAAACTGGCAGCACAGGCAAATAAAAAGCTCATCTTCTTCGAAGCTTGGGAGGTAAGTCCTATGCTTGACCCGGAGGGGATGAAAGGCTTTCAGAAAAAAACTAAGGCTGATGCTGAACGAATGATGGAGTTTCAGAAGGAAACAGGAATTCTAGTTGTTCCATGTGGGTTGATTTGGTATGATCTTCTTGCAGATCCGGTGGCTTCCAGTGGTCTTCGTGATGATTACCTGTTTGTTCCGGGCAGTTCTGTACAGAATGATATGGGGACACTGGTCAATGTATCGGCTATTTATGCCATGACGACAGGAAAGTCGCCTGTCGGGCTTCCGTTCTGGACCGCCCTTCCTGACGATCTTGTTCATGGAATACAGGCAAGGGTCCGGGATCTGGTTGGTGCATGGAAAGTCGATGATGTAGTCATTAAACCAATAGCGGATACCTGGGAGATGCCTGCCTGGCCGGCTCTTGTGAAGGACAGCGATCATATTCTATATATCGGCAACAGCTTTATTGGCACCGAAGGCGGTCTGGATAACCATCTCCGGCGAATGGTAGCGCTTGCCCATCCCCCTTTGAATATCCAAAGTCGTTCGATAATTTTCTGGGGTCAGGGTTTGGGAAGAATGTATACCGACACGGTTCTCCGTGCCATCGGGAGCCGTCAGGACAATCTGATCGTAGTGACCAGTGGTCCGATAGAATTACTGAAGAAATTCAATGATACCATTACCGCAACCGGAAGTCATATGATGGTGCATATGACATGGGGACTTAATCCGGTAATAAACAAAGGTGGGCTTGCCGCATTTCGGGAACAGACAGGGAAGATTGTGGAGAGCATGAGGCAATTTGAACAGGAAACTGGTGTTCCTGTCGCACCCTGCGGACTTGTGTTTTACGACCTGATTGTGGATCCGCCTGAAATTCCGGGCCTTAGAACTGACTGGGTGTTCATGGTTGAAAATATCCATCAAAATCATCTTGGCACCATTGCAAATGTAGCTACCCATTATGCAGTAATGACAGGACTGTCACCGGTTGGAATGCCTGTCTGGGAGCCATATCCACAGGATATTGTAAGAGCCGTGCAGGAAAGAGCCTGGAAAATTGTCAGAGAATGGAAAGAGGGTACAACAGTACTAAAGCCACTCTCCAAATAGCGCTTTCGATTACCGGGTCATACCTCACTACCCTATTTTTTAAGTGCTGGTTTGGCGAGAATGTAAGGATTAGGTCACGTTCCCATGAAATGTGTTAAGAGTGTCTTGTCGCCTTGTAAAAATAGACATAGACCAAAATTCTGCACGGTATTCTATATTATTCCAGTGTTTTGTTATTATTTGATCGTTTAGTCATTAGGAATGATCAATTCAGATTTGTAAATTTATTCCCGGTATATCTTAAGAAGAGTGAGCATAGTATGAAATCGGACTATATAAGTAAATTGAATTAACCCGATTAATTTTGCACGACCACCCGGTTATGAAACAGAACCTGATTTGGCACAAATTTATTTCGGGAGACAGAGTAGCCTTTGGTTTGATCTTTAGGACCTATTACGACGATTTATATAATTATGGGTTAAGATTTTCCAAGGATCGTGAGGAGGTTAAAGATTCCCTTCAGGAACTTTTTCTGAAACTTTGGAAATTCCGGAAAAATTTTTCCTCGGTCACTGATATAAAGCCTTACATATTTAAAATGTACAGAAACCTCCTTCTGGATAATCTTAAAGCCGGAAAAAAAATTTATTTTAAGGACGCGGAGGGATTTAAGGCGAATATAAGTGAGTTTTCTGCCGAGGACTTTATTATCAAAAACCAGATAAATAAAGAAACCCGTGATAAACTCGCCCTGGCGCTTAAACAGCTTTCCCCTAAACAACGTGAAGTTATCTATCTCAGGTTCTATCATGAAATTCCGTTCGTTACCATTGCCGATATTATGGACATCAACGTTCAGTCGGTGAGAAATAACATGTCCCGTGCCATGGTTACCTTACGCAAAGTGTTCTGACAAGAACTTATCTTCCTGCTGGTATATACTGATTCAGTGTCGGCCATTCTCTTCCTCAATTCATTCTTTCATCCCTGCTCTGCAGTCTTGTGAAAAATACGCATGCATAGGGTCATTGGTTCGAAGTGAAAATCTCAAGTATGAATAAAAACGGATGCATTCTGACAAGATTGTTACTTTCGTAATAATTTGTTATTCAGCATTTTATCTATTTTAACATATATTTATTACATAGAATCGAGCATTATTCTCATTTTTTGTGAGTATAATTTCATTGATTTTCAGTGTTTGAATAAAATGGATTTTACTTAATGAATATATATAGTGGAGATGAAATTTGAAAACCTTTACTCAGAGGATAGCTTTATTGCATTTTCAGAAGGAAAGGATGATGAAAGCACACAATACTGGAAAGAATTAGAGGAAAAAGATCCTGAATTCAAAGCAGAAGTTGATAAATGCAGGGAAATAATTGTAGCATTGAAAAATTTGCATCATGCCAGGGTGCCTTTTGATAAGTTACAGGAAAACTTGTACCTGCAAAGAAGGATAGGGCTTTGGGAACGATACTCAGGTTCAGGGATCAAGCGGAGAATACCGGTTATTAAGATTTTTGCAGTAGCAGCATCAATACTTTTAATTATGAGCATATCGCTATTGTCATATCTGTATTTCAATGGCAGTTTGCTAGTCAACGGAGAAGCGGCTTACAGTGAGGTAATTGCTCCCCTGGGCGAGAAAGCGGAAGTAATACTTCCTGACGGCAGCAAGATCTGGTTGAACTCCGAGAGTCGGCTCACCTACCCGGAACATTTCAACCAAGGCAAGAGAGAGGTGTATCTTGAAGGTGAAGCCTATTTTGATGTTGAAAAGATCAAAAATTCATCCTTCACTGTGAATTCAAATGATATCAATATCACTGTTCTCGGAACTGAATTCAATATCAAGAATTATAAGAATGATGATGACTTTGAGGTCACGGTTGTCGAGGGCTCGGTTTTGGTTCAGGAGAACGATGAAAATTCCGATTATGGATTTAAACCGATGGTAATTAAACCCTTTGAAAAAGCTTCAATCTCAAAGATAAACCGCATAGTTCGCCTCGAATCCACAAAGAAAAAGCAGGTTCCTGAAGTTGAGGACGAAGTCCCGCTAAAACAGCTGACCGACCGTAAAATTTCTGTCAGTCACGTCGATACTAAAGCCATCATTTCATGGAAGGATTCGAAACTTATTTTCGAGAATGAATCGCTTTCCGAGATGGCGGTCAAGATGACCCGGTGGTATAATATTCCGGTTCATTTAGAAAATCGGGAGCTTGGTGAAGAACGATATACCGGGAAATTTGTTAATAATGAAAATATCTACCAGGTGTTGAATGCTATTGAGTTAACAACACCGGTTACCCATGAGGTCAAAAACAACGAAATATATATCAAACGAAGAACTAAGACGAAACCCCGATGATATTCTCTTACTAACCATCAAACTATTTATAAACTAAAACTAACCTGCCTATGCTAAATTCATGTTAAAGTAAAATCCAGTTTACAAGTTTGTATAAAAAAAGCCGGGAAAGGTCGAGTTCCCCGGCAAAATTAAGTTTTTGTTAATGCAAGACGTGGAATACTATTGCATTAACGTAATGTAAAACCTAACACCTGTAAAAATATGAAAAGAAATTCAAGTGTGGGTATATTATACCCTAAAATTAACAAACTACTACTGATGATAAAACTAACTACCTTATTATCTGTGATTACGGCGCTTCAGGTATATGGGTCCGTTTATTCTCAGGATACGAAAATTAGTTTAGATCTGAACAATGGAAGATTTGCTGATGTCATTGCTGCAATCGAACAAAGCAGTGAGTACAAAATCTTCTATAAGAATGATCAGATCGATCTTAACTGGCCGGTTCAGATGCACGCTCAAAATCGTCCGGTTTCCGAGGTATTGGATGTTGCCCTTGAAGGTAAGGGCATAAACTATACCCTCATGAACCGGATCATTGTTCTGGCACCGGATAATGACAATCTGGAAATGCAGCAAAATACGGTCAAAGGACAGGTTTTGGATGCATCGAATAATGAACCGTTACCCGGTGTTAACATTGTTGAACAGGGTACAACCAACGGTACAATTTCCGATATAAATGGTAATTTTACACTTGCGGTGGCTTCCCAACAGTCAACCCTTGTATTCTCCTATGTGGGTTATCTTGAGCAGGTGGTCCCGATAGCAGGAAGAACCCAGGTCGACATAACCTTATCGGAAGATGTTCAGAATCTCGACGAGATCGTTGTGATCGGATACGGTACCCGGCGTAAAAAGGACCTTACAAGTTCCATTTCAAGTGTCCAGTCGGATATTATTGATAAATTGCCTTCCGCTTCTGCGCAGTTTGCACTCCAGGGAAATACAGCAGGTGTACGAATTGTACCTGTTAGTGGTGACCCGAATGCAGCGCCTCAGATTTACGTCAGAGGTATCGGCACATTCGTTGGAACTTCACAACCTTTGTATGTTATAGATGGACAAATTATTACTACACCTCATGATGCGAACGAAGATGTTATCTCGGGTCCGAACCTTGATACACCTCCAAACTTATGGACGCTTATCAACCCTTCCGATATTGAATCCATTTCTGTGCTTAAAGATGCTTCTGCTGCGGCCATTTATGGTAGCCGGGGTGCAAATGGTGTAATTCTTATCACAACAAAGAGGGGTAAATCAGGCGCCCCTGTCGTCGAATTTAATTCACACTGGGGATACCAGAACATTCCACAATTCGACGTGCTTAATACAGAGCAATATCGTAAACTTACCTATGAAATGTTCGCGAATAACCTCAATCCGGATATCACCATTGAAGATGAATTGTACGGTAGAGGACGTGACATTGATACCAGGCTTATTTCATTTTCACCTCAATTTGATCCGGATAGCAGTGCATACTATATAGGTTCCAATGACACCTACAATTGGCAGGACCTGCTTACCCGTAAAAATGCACTGGATCAGTCCTATGATTTTAAGATTTCCGGAGCCAATGAACGAGTGAACTATTATCTGTCGGTTGGATATAAAAATCAGGAGAGCAATTTTATCGGGAATGATCTGGAGAGATACTCGGTTTCTATCAATGTAGACAACAATATCGCAAAATGGTTATCCGCGGGTATTAATTATAAATTTGCCTTGGAGAATGTCGGTAATAATAACAGCACCGATATGGTCGAACTTTCGACGGTGTCCCCATGGCAACCGATATTTGATCCGAATGATCCCACCGGTTATGCCAGGGTTATGGAAACGGATCGTTCGAACTGGCAAACCCGGGAGATATATGGGCAGGGTAGCCAGTCAAACTATCTTGCGCTGGCAAACCTCGAACTGAATGATTTCAGGCTTCAACGGCATATGGGACATGGTTATATTGATATTAAACCGCTGAAAGGTCTTTCGATCAGGGGTAGTTTGAACCTGGATTATTCAGCTCAGGAACGGCGCGGACTGTCCATTTACCAATACAATGACTTTTCGTTTATGGGCTCTGATCCTACCACTGCTTCCCCAACCAATGCAAATGCCTTGGGTGGCTTTGGAAGCCGGAACAACTATAATTTTAATTACCAGGCAGACCTTACTGTTAACTATGACCGGCAGTTTGGGAACCACAGGCTTACCCTTACCGGAGTTGTTCAGGATCAGTATCATACCAGGAATCTTAAGGATCTCAGTACGCCAAACCTGTTAAGCGTGAATAACATAAATAAGATCGGCTGGGGGAATGATCAGTCCAACAACAATTCATTTTACGGACCAGCCGTTGAGAAATACTGGTATGGGTACGTTGGCAGGGTAAGTTACAATTATAGTTCAAAATACTATGCGGATTTTTCATATCGTCGCGACGGGAGTTCCGGATTTGACAAAGATTACCGCTGGGGTAACTTTTTCTCGACGACAGTTGCTTGGCGTATTAGCAGTGAACCCTTCCTGCAGAACGTAGAATTTATCAATGACCTTAAGTTACGAGGTGGCTACGGTGAAGCTGGAAATGATGAATCGGTTGCCGGAGGTTATTATTACCTTTCCCGGGTTGGAGGTTCCGGATCATACAGATGGGGTTCCGGACCTGGTGATCCAATTGGAATCTGGTATGGAGCAAGGCCTGTAACCGGTTTGCCTAATCCTGAGCTTGCATGGGAAGTTGTGGGAACCACGGATATTGGCTTTGATGGTGTATTCTTCAATAATAAGATTAATCTAACGATGGAGTATTACAATAAAAAAACAACCAACATACAGCAGTTGGTGGATATACCTCTGTCGGTGGGTCTGGATCAGCCATCTCTCAATATTGGTGATGTTAAAAACACAGGAGTCGATATCGTTGCAGGATACAATGAAACACAGGGTAGTTTCCATTATGGTATTTCCGCAAACATCAGCTTCTCGAAAAATGAAGTAACCAAGCTTTATCAAAACAAACCGACATCGACCGGCGATTATGCGCGTATTGAAGAAGGACGCTCATTGGGAATTATCTGGGGTTATGAGCTTGGCGGGATGTTCCATTCACAGCAGGAGATTGACCAGTATTACGCAAATCATCCGGATGAAAATGTTTCAAATGTGGATTATGTAGCCCCCGGTGATTTGTATTTCAAAGATATTGGTGGTAATCCAACTCCGGACGAACCGTTTTACAGTACAACACCTGACAGTGTGATCAATTCATATGATCAGACGGTAATAGGGAACTCGATTCCTGCCTTTATTTATGGTATCAACCTGAATGCCTCGTGGAAAGGTCTGGATTTATACCTTGGCTTTTACGGTGAAGGAAACGTAGATAAATTCAATGATGTTAGACAGCAATTAATACGCATGGATGGTGCAGGAAATAACTATAGCGTAGATGTTCTGGACAGATATACATCGACGAACACAAATACTGACATTCCAAGAGCCGTCATTAGCGATCCTGCCGGAAATAACCGCTATTCTGACAGATTCGTGGAAAGCGCTGCATTTTTCAGGTTGAATAACTGGCAGCTCGGATACTCACTTCCATCCAGTATTCTGTCAAGAACCAATGGTGTGGTAAGCTCTCTAAGGTTTTACGTAGGAGGACAGTATAACCTCTATTATTTTAAATGGTCAGGAATCGATCCTGTCAACGACAGAAAACCACTTCCACGTACGTTGAGCTTCGGAGTTAATGTTAAATTCTAATTCAAAAGCGATGAAAAAATATATTATAGCAGTTATACTGGTATTTTTGGGTATTACGATGGGGTGCAACAAGGACAGACTTGATACGCCACCAACCGGTAATACTGAATCTTCCTTTTTCGAGACAACCTTGCAATTCAGGGAAAATCTGGTTATCGTATATGCAAAACTTTACGATTATTATTTCTACAATGCTTCAGGCGGATGCCCGTCAAGTCTTTGGTTGCTTCCGGGTGATGACCTGACGGAAACACAGGGAGCAAGGCTATCTGAAGAGTTATTTGATGCAAGCCTGAATCCAAATAATCCAAGAATAACATATTACTTTTCACATCTCTATCAGTTGATTGCCCGGGCAAACGTACTGATTGAGAAGACAGAAACCGTCGATTTCACGGGTTATGATGGCAATGAGGAAATACCTCTGATGGAAGGCGAAGCATTATTTCTCAGATCGTATGCATACTTTTTGCTGCTCACCACCTATGGCGATGTACCGTTGATCGTTCAAAGGATTGTTTCACAAAGTGGTTCCGACACACCGAAAAGTGATATGATGGAAGTACTGGATCAGGTAATAACTGATGCTACCCAGGCTATGGACATCTTACCGGAATCCTGGCCCGTTGAATTCAAGGGACGTGCTACCAAGAATTCAGCCCGTGCACTTTTAATGAAAGCACTTGTTTTCAAAGGAGATTTTGATAATAATAATGCGTCGGACTTTACCCAGGCTCTCACTGTATTTTCTGAATTTACGGTTGGATTGGACCCTGTATTTTTGGATAATTTTGATGCAAATCAAGAAAACAATATGGAATCACTGTTTGAAATCCAGGCTTCTACACCAACAGCCATCGATAACATATTTCTTTATAATGATGGACCGTGGAGAGGTGTTGAATGCATGAGTATTTTCAGAGGGCCACAGCAGGAAGACGGAACCTTTGTAGCGAACCTGGGACCGACCAAGTATATCGTTACGGACAAACTGTTCAATGGTTTTGGTACAGATCCTCGTATATCCGTATTTCTGAAGGCTGATGACGGCTTTGGCGGTAAACTCTTTCAGAAATATACTGTTGCAGGCACCGACAATCTCACGGTTCCATTTGAAAATTCTGCGAATAATGAACGTGTTTTTCGCTATGCCGATATGAAACTTCTTGCTGCTGAAGCCATGGTGAAAACCGGAAATCCTTCCGGCGCCATTCAGCAGATGAACGATGTCAGAAAACGTGCAAGGGATTGGGCTCTTGCAGCAGGTATTGGCGACGGGAGTGAACCTGCTGACCTTTCAACAGGTGAAACAAATACATCTACCATTATGCAATGGATCATGGATGAACGTTTTGTCGAACTTGCCGGTGAAGGACACAGATGGAACGATCTTCGTAGATGGCATGCCGCAGGTGATGTAGATCTGACTGGCTGGGACGGAAGTGAAGAAAATTTTAGTACAAACCTCGCTTCACCGGTTCAGTTCAATGTCAATAAACACCTGTTATTCCCCTTACCGCAGGATGAAATTGACAGGAACAGTGCCATCACTTCAAATAACCCAAATTATTAGTCGTCGTTTTAGGTTTTTTTAGGTAGTAGATTAGTAGTTTAGTTAGAGTTGGGGGAGAATTTCAGCACAGACACCGGTAGGTTTGTCTGTGCTGATTTTTTTCCTCCTTCCGCTACCTGTCTTATCCATGGGCTTTTCCAAGGTATATCGCCACTTTTTAGTAAATTTGTATTGATCACCAGCTGGCATGTACTCATAATAGACTAAAACCGGTACAGGTCTTACTATTTTTAAAATCATATTTCGATGCCACAAACGTTCAGCCAACTAAAAGCATTCATCACCGCCGGGATTGTTGGGCTGCTCCCCGGGCAGATGATACAAGCACAGACAACAGCCAATCCTTCACATCCAAACATAATTTTTATCCTCACTGATGATATGGGTTACGGCGATCCGGGATGCTATGGTCAGCAGACATTGAAAACACCAAATATTGACAGGATGGCTGCCGAAGGTATCCGCTTTACTCAGTTCTATGCCGGAAGCCCGGTTTGTGCACCATCAAGGGCATCGCTGATGACAGGCCGCGATCCGGGTCACTGCCGTGTGAGAGGGAACTATGAAACCGGACCAAACGGCTTTGGGGGCGAACTCGAGCTTCGACCACAGGACATGACCATTGCCGAAGTGCTTAAAAGAGCAGGGTACCAGACAACCCTGATCGGGAAATGGGGACTCGGTATGAACGGCACTACAGGAGAACCTGATCGGAAAGGCTTCGATACCTATTATGGTTACCTTAACCAGGCTCATGCCCATATGCAGTTCCCCGATTACCTCTTCAGAGACGGACGAAAAGAGATGATCACCGAAAACGCAGATGGACGGCGTGGGCGTTACTCCAACGATATCTTCACTTCTGAAGCTATTCAATACATCAGGAAAGCAGGAACCAAACCGTTTTTTCTTTACCTGGCCTTTGTAACACCCCATGCCGAAATGCTCGTTCCTGAAGATTCCATTTGGGATCAATTTAAAGGCAGGTTCAAAGAAACCCCGTTTGTAATGGGTACGGAGGGGGGAAATGGTATTGACAGCCTAGGCGTCTATCATTCACAGGCCTATCCTGAGGCTGCATTTGCATCTGTGATCACACATATCGATAATGACGTGAACAAAATCCTTGCAACACTAAAGGAACTCGGGCTGGATGAAAATACAGTAGTGATGTTCAGTAGCGATAACGGACCTCATAAGGAGGGGGGAAATAACCCTTACTATTTCAACAGCAACGGCGAATACAGAGGGATAAAAAGAGATGTTTATGAAGGTGGCATACGCATTCCTTTCATCGTTAAGTGGCCTGCCATGATCAGGGCCGGACAGGTGTCGATGCAAATTGGTGCCTTCTGGGACATCCTGCCAACCGTTGCCGAAATGGCCGGCGTAAATATCAACGATGTGCCAGGGGAAGGTTACTCATTGATGCCTACCCTTACAGGTGATACCGCATCACAGCGACAACATCCATACTATTACTGGGAATTTCACGAAAATAAATACTCCGATCAGGCTGTACGGAAGGGAGACTGGAAGGCTGTTCGCCATGATCCGGACCGCCCCGCGGAATTGTATAATCTTAAAAAAGATCCGGTTGAAAATTACAATGTGGCCTTTGATTACCCTGATATCGTAAAAGAAATGGAGCGGATCATGGGAACGGCACGGGTGCCGAATAAATATTTTCCGTTGAAACGGTCCGGGGGTGGGGGAGAGTGAGGGAAGTTAGGAAGTTAGGAAGTTAGGAAGTTAGGAAGTTGGAAGTTAGGAAGTGATGGGGAGAGCGTGAGAGGTGTTTGTAGAAACCCTTCTTCCATGCCGGAGGCATTCACCAATAATAGCCATGGTTTTGCCCATGGGATTGGTAAATGTTCTTAAATTCATCCCCAAATCACCAAATAATAAGTGATGAGGACTCTAGACTTATGTGATCTTATGTGCCTTATGTGGTTCAAAATATCGAGTTCTTATATTCATCCCTAATTCACCAAACCGCGTCCACCGTAGCTTAAGCGAAGGAGGATCACCAAATCACCAAATCACCAAATCACCAAATCACCAAATCACCAAATCACCAAATCACCAAATCACCAAATCACCAAATCACCAAATCACCAAATCACTAAATAAGAAGTGATGGGGTGATGAGTGAGAGAGGTGATAGAGAGAGTGGGTCTGTTCAATATTGTGGATCTTCGTCATAAATGACAGATATTCAGTCTTGTACCAGCCGAACCTTGGGACGGCAACCAAATGATAGCCACGGTAACGACCATGGTTGGCACACCCCCAATTGCCTGCGCCCAGGAAAGGGTTACATAGTGTTCCCAGGGACCGATTAATGTCAAATCGCATGAAAAAAAAGCGTTTACACATGCGGCAAATTGGCGCACCCTCCAGGGATGCGGGTAGCATCGCCATTATTTCCATGGGCGATTCTGTGGCTACTATATTTATACCGTTCCGCGGTAGGGGATGGTCCGAATAAAATTCTTCCCGGACCATAAGCAAAAGCATAGGTTACAATCTATGTCAGTTTCAGGTTTCATGTCCAACGTTTAAAGATGAAGTAAATCGTTGTATAGCAATCCATTATCTATATCCATAACTTCCTAACTTCCTAACTTCCTAACTTCCTAACTCCATAACTCCCTCACTTCATCACTCTCTCCCCCACAGGCTCTCCTGTCTCCACCGGATTCGACGGATCGTTACTCCATTCGAACCACCCGCCGTCAAATACGGAAACCCTGGGCCAACCCATCAGCCATGCATTAAAGAAAGCCTCACTGCCACGCCATCCGGTACCGCAGTAAAAGGCAAGATGTTTTTCTGGACGAATGCCCGCTTCCAGCCACATATCTTTGATCTCATTTGCTTCTCTTGTAGTGTGGTCGAGGTTGCGGTAGTTCTCCATATGATAAGCGTCCATACCGCAGTTACCGAAGATGGCGCCCGGTATGCGACCTTTCTTTTCAATGTAATTATAACCACTTACCTCCCCGATATATTCCGGCCAGCTTCTTACACAAACGAGGTCACCTTCATCCGAGGCGAGCAGTTCCTTTGCTTCCGCCAGATCAACGGCAAGTTCCGGATGTGCGGGAATATTTGAACCAAAATGATGCACTGGTATTTTCGGTACATCATTGGTACTAATTTCAAAGCCGGCATCCTTCCAAGATTGAAATCCACCGTTCAGGACTCTTACATCCGTCACCCCTGCATACTTCATGATGAAGGCACAACGCATGGCGCCCAAATGTCCCGCGGCACTTCCCGGAAAAGGATCATGATTATCAGGGTACATAAAGCGGCCGTAAAGGATCACCGTTGTATCTGATGTAATCCCATGTTGTTCCAGTGCATGTTTTAATTCTTCAGGACTCCGCCTGTTCCAGGTTTCGGGTGATTCCAGCGCCAGGGTGTCAATATCTATGGCTCCAGGGATGTGACCCTGTAGATAGGCATCGCGGTTCCGGTAGTGCGCATGGCAGATCACATATTTATCGTTACTGTAAAAAGGAGGTTTCTCTCCGGCGATCAGATTGTTTATCCATTCCGGATAGACAAGTGATTGGTACCTTTCAAGCCGCTCCATTGGCAATTCCGGATCATCCGACCATTCTGAAAAATCCTTGTATATCCTGATACTCTCGTAGCCTGCACGCTGTAGCATCAATGCAACTTCGACGGCTTCAATCCCCGTATATCCGTAAAGTACAAGATGATCTTCGGGCATTAACCCTTTTGACCTCACAATTTCAATCCAGTCAAGATAATTTGTCCATTTTACGGGCAGACTTCTTGCACCAGGTAAATGTCCTCCACGTTTTTCATCCATTAGGCACCATCCGTTGTAAGCGTCCACAGGTCTCACATCGATAATTGTACCTTTGCTATCAGCGATAAACGACTTTAATTCAGCCGTGGTAATGGCTTCCAGATTCTCATCCATAAGTAAGCTTCGATTAGGTTTTATGTAGAACAGGATTTTGACACGATTGTTTTATGTCAGCCTCGCCTTGAATCTGACCGGTTAACTTGTCATTCGGGTTTTTCCCTTATGCAGGTCCAAAATGCCTTTGTGTATTTCGGATGACATAAAAAAACCGCAACACGGGGAATATGTTGCGGTTTGAATCTTTTTGAAGGACGTTTAATCCAGTCCTCTTTTTTTCAAAAGGGGTTCCGTTCCTGGTTTTTTACCCCTGAAGGCGACGTATAAATCCATCGGGTCCTCAGTACCTCCTTTTTCAAGGATATTCTTCCTAAAGGCAGTAGCCGTGGCGGGATCGAAGATGTTTCCGGCTTCTTTGAAGGCCTGGAAAGCGTCTGCGTCGAGTACCTCAGCCCAGATATAGCTATAATATCCCGAAGAATATCCACCCGAGAAGATGTGGCTGAAGTAAGGGCTGCGGTATCTGGAAATGATTTCAGGGATAAGTCCGACAGAAGAAAGAGCATGATCCTCAAAGGCGTTAATATCCTTGATATCGTCATTTTCAACCGTAAGCGTGTGGTAGTCCATATCGAGCAGCGAGGCGGCCAGGTATTCAACCGTGGTAAACCCCTGGTTAAAGTGGCTGCTGTTTTGGATTTTCTGAATGAGTTCATCCGGGATGGTCTCGCCGGTCTTATAATGTTTTGCAAAAGATCTGAGTACTTCAGGTTCCATTGCCCAGTTTTCCATGATCTGTGAAGGAAGTTCCACGAAATCACGGCTTACACTCGTTCCAGCCTGACCTTTATATGTACACTTGGAAAGTAGCCCGTGAAGAGCATGACCAAATTCATGGAAAGTTGTTTCCACTTCGTCAACGGTGAGAAGAGCCGGAGTATCGCCGGAGGGCTTGGTAAAGTTGAAGTTTGTAGTAACGACAGGACGGATATCCTTACCGTCAACCATATGCTGACCGCGGTATTCACTCATCCATGCACCAGCTCTTTTACTGTCGCGGGGGAAGAAGTCCATGTACAGGATACCCAGGTGGCTGCCATCTGCGTCTTTAACCTCAAAGGCCTGTACATCAGGATGGTAAACGGGAACGTCAGGTCTGGGCTCGAAAGAAATCCCATAAAGTTTATGCGCTACCTCAAAAGCTCCTTTTCTGACATTGTCCAGTACAAAATACTCACTGAGCGTACTCTCATCGATGTCGTATTTCTCTTTACGCACTTTTTCAGCATAATACCACCAGTCCCATGGTTTTAGTTTGAAGTTGCCACCATCCCGGTCAATCATTTTCTGCATATCAGCAGCTTCTGCTTTCGCGACCCTGAGGGCAGGTTTCCATAACTGCATCAGAAGATCATTAACGGCAGCCGGTGTTTTGGCCATGTTGTTGGCGAGAATATAATCGGAATGTGATTTATATCCCAGTAGTGTGGCCTTTTCAGCCCGGAGCTTTACAATCTTTTTGATGATGTCCTTATTGTCGTATTTATCGTTGTTGTTTCCCAGGTTTGCATAGGCCATAAATAGCTCTTCCCGGAGTTCACGGTTATCGGCATAGGTTAAGAAAGGAAGTAGGCTCGGCTTCTGAACCGTAAATACCCATTTTCCTTCAAGGCTGTCTTCCTTTGCGGTTTCGACAGCGGCATTTGTCACATTGTCGGGTAGCCCTGAGAGATCGTCAGAATTGCTGACTACCAGCTTAAAATCATTGGTTTGCCCCAGTACATTCTGCCCAAACTGAAGTGTAAGCAACGACAATTGCTCGTTTATCTTCTTTAGTTTATCCTTTTCCTCATTGTTCAGGTTGGCACCACCTCTGACAAAACCTTTGTAAGTATCGTCGAGGAGTTTGCTCTGAGCCGGATTAAGTCCAAGTTCATCTTTCTTATCGTAAACTGACTTTATCCTCTGAAATAACTTTTCATTCAAACGGATCGCATCGCCATGCGCTGATACCTCTGGGGCCAGTTCCTGAGCAATGGCCTGAAGTTCAGGACTGGTAAGGGAACTGTTGAGGTTGTAAAATACGCCCTGTACCTGATCGAGTAATTCACCACTGTCGTCAAGTGCAACGATGGTATTTTCAAAGGTCGGCGTGTCTGCATTGTCAGCGATGGCGTCGATTTCTCCTCTGTGTACCTTCATAGCTTCCCGTGCAGCGGGTATAAACTGGTCATTTTTAATTTGATCGAAAGGAGGAACACCAAATGGAGTATTAAATTCACTGAGGAGAGGATTTTTCATCATATCTTCTTTTTCCTTATTACTACAAGAGCTGACAATAATTGCCAGACCAATTAGGAGGATAATTGTTTTTTTCACGGGACGATATTTTAGTTATTATTTGGTTTGAATCCGCCAAAGTACTAAATCTTGTCTATTTATACCGATTTTTGCAATTCGAAATATCCCCAGGAAACCTGTTCTTTAATATGTAACAATCAAATGCCGTTAGAAACAAATTCAGAACTATTGATCAGGTGAGGTGAAAAATGATGACTTTCGACAAAAATTAATAAAAATTATACTCATTTAAGTCAAAAAGCATCATAAATAAGAAAAACTCTGTACGTTTTCGTCTTTGATGGCTTGGGTTTAATTTCTTTCGTTTAGATCGATGATCGAAAGAATTACCTTTACTGCCTTTTCCATCGACTGAAGTGGTATGTATTCGTACCTGCCATGAAAATTATGCCCTCCGGTGAAAATATTTGGACAGGGCAAGCCCATATAGGAAAGCCTCGCGCCATCTGTTCCGCCTCTGATGGGCTTAATGACAGGTTGAACGCCGGATTCAACCATGGCTCGTTTTGCAAGTTCGATAATATGCATGACCGGCTCAATTTTTTCCTTCATATTATAGTACTGGTCGGTGAGCTCAAGGTTGACCGTATTCCGATGATATTTGGCATTTAGTTTTTTCGCCGCATCGATGAGCAGGGTTTTGCGTTCCTCAAATTTGGTTCTGTCATGGTCACGGACAATATACCTGAACCGTGTTTGTTCCACAGTGCCGTTAAAATCGATGAGGTGAAAGAATCCCTCGTAACTTTCAGTATGTTCGGGACGATCTTTTACGGGAAGCATGGCATTTAACTCAGCCGCTATGTGGATGGAATTGATCATTTTTCCCTTTGCTGTTCCCGGGTGAACATTTCGCCCGCTAATGGTAATGGTGGCCATGGCTGCATTGAAATTTTCATATTCCAGTTCTCCGATCTCTCCTCCATCGATAGTAAAGGCGAAATCGGCATTAAATGCCTTTACATTGAAAAAATCGGCGCCACGACCAATCTCTTCGTCAGGCGTAAAGCCGATCCTGATCTCTCCGTGACGCATCTCAGGATGCTGAAGCAAATATTCCACTGCGGTCATGATCTCCGTGATCCCGGCTTTGTCATCGGCACCCAGTAGTGTGGTTCCATCGGTAGTAATCAGGGTCTGCCCCTTGTATTTTACCAGTTCAGGAAAATCGGCAGGAGAAAGAAACAACCGTTTTTCCCTGTTTAACAGGATTTCCCCGCCGTCATAGTTTTGTATTATTTGCGGGTTGACATCGGTACCTGTCATATCCGGACTGGTATCCATATGAGCGATGAAACCGATTACAGGCACCTTTTTACTCGTATTAGCAGGAATGGATGCCATCACATAGCCATTCTCATCAAGTGTGGCATTTCTGATGCCCATGTTTTTCAATTCATCACGGAGCATGCCGGCAAGCTTCAGTTGCTTTAAACTGCTGGGTGTGGTAGCGGAAGTTTCGTCACTTTGTGTATCGATCTTCACGTAATTAACGAATCGTTCAGTAATGGTTTTCATAAATGGGATCTTGTATTGTCAGCAGCCCTTCTTACCGATAAGGCTGAAATCATTTACCAGGCACGTGTTTAGTGCCTGAAAGTTCTGTGTTTCATCATCAGATCATTTTCTTACCATACCAGTTCATATCCTCGATCCAGTCCTGATGTTCTCCGGCAACATGACGGACACCACGCCACCACATGAATTTGTCATCCTTTTTTAAGACAGGGGCATTGTCCATGATACTGCTACTTCCCTGGCCGGCATCCGCAAAATCCAGAACCGTATTCCGGAACCAGACACCTGCCTTTTGATTATAGCCGTCATTAATTGTCCATACTCCCAGATTAATGATAAAACGATCGATACGGCTAAGGTCCATTCTTTTTATCTCCGTAGTTTCCCTGAAATCCTTGAAGGGATTTAACCTGAGACTGTGCCATGTACCAGGTATGGATGTAATCTCCATACGTGAGGAAGGTACCTGTTTGAGCTGACTGTAATTACTTTCCAGATTATAAAAGAAGTAGCCCACGGAATATGAAATGTTCAACCGCTTTGTATCTTTTTCATAGCCCTCAAGCCATATGTATGATCCGTTGGGTCGTTCGGGAAAGTAATTCTCAGCATCAATCATAAAATCGATGAAGAGCATGGGTTCTTTGCCATGGTCAATTCTCACGGCTTGTGCCAGCCTGTTTAATGTTTGAGGAAGCCGGTCCTGTCCGGGTGTATTGAAACCCCGCATACTGGAAAACAGGTAAAGTGCGGGCATTCCTTTGTTGTCTGGTTGCTCCCTTACTTCCCTTATGTTTGAAGGATTTTCATCTTCTTCGTAGAAATAACGTTTCATCCAGTGCTCCATACCTTGATGGAAGTCCCCGTTCATCAATGTTTCATTCACCTGAACTTCCCACCTGTATTTTAGCCAGAGAGGGAATTCATCAGGATTGAATTCCCGGAATTTTTCTGCATACCGGTATATTTCGTTGGTTACAATCTGAAAACTTACGTCGGCTTTTCTCCCGTCTATGTCGATGATGGCAATGCCTTCTGTTGGTCCGCCAAACAGGTCCTCTTCACCGAAGGCTCTTGGCCTGTATCCGGCAGCCGGCAGGTTAACAAACTTAATACCCTTATATTCCATGGCAGTTTTTATGGATGCCCGAAGTGGAATATGAACATGGCCGCTCAGCACATATTTTACATTTCCGTACCTGGCCAGTGTTTCCATAACCATCCGCTTTACATACGGTGCTTCGGCATACTCGGTAAGCGGGTCGATGCCAATAGGCTGAATGGGGACATGTTGGAAAACCATGACGGGCCTGTCTTTGTGTTGAAGGAGGTCCTTTTCAAGCCAGTCAAAATAATGTGGATGCCGTTCCCAGAATCCAGCACGCAAGGGATCCGGCCATACAATGAAATGCCACTGCCCAAGGTTAAATGAGTAAACCAGCTTATCGATACCATTGACTCTTTTCTGGGCTTCATAATAATTCCGAAGAGCTTCGTGATTATAACCCGGGCCAAATTTCGAAGAATATTTCGATTCGTGATTACCGATCTCATAAAGGATGGGCATCTTCAGTGCGGAGAAAAATTTTTCCATTTTAAAAAAGTCCACAGATTTGCCCTGACCATCGACGATGTCACCCACCATGAGTGTAAACAGAGCAGGAGGATCAAGCGCGTTCACGACACGGATACTTTCCTCACTCCAGGCATTGTGAATTTTCATCCTTGTCATCAGGTCCCCGCCATCATCAGGGTCGCCTCCCTGGGGATCGGCCATGACCGCAAATCTAAACTGGTCGCCGGGATCAATGATGTTGGCCGTCTCTGGCTCAATGGTGCCAATTTCCTTATCGAGCAGGTAGTTTACGCCAATGGATACCTTTTCGTCGTTGAAATTAATTTCCTGTTTTTCAATTAGTTCAGAAAGACGTAAGGAATAAAGTCCCTTCTTATCGTCGAGGATAAGGCGGGTAGATGGCGAAAAATCCTGCAGCCAAACAATAAATATGTCGGGGTTGCTAATACCTGCAGTTCCGGAATACCGGAATTTTTGTTCATCCAGCACATCACCATCGTCAAGAAAATATCCTTTAACCGCCGCGATCTTCCCCTCCTTTGCCCTGAAACGAGTTGCATAACTGGTTCTGTCTTCATGCTCAGCATTTCTGAACTCAATCCGAAGCATAATGTCTCCGTCGACAGTAATGATGTCGTTCAGATTTTCAATTTTACGCAACACAGGAATATCGATAAGGCTATCGGAATCACTGGCAGTTTTTATAAACTTTGGTGCGACAAGCAGTCCTGAAGCCCCAAGACTTGCTCTTTTAAGGAATTTACGTCTTTTCATATTTTCAATTAGTACCCGGATAAAATTTCTTTAGCCGGGTGGTTTCTTATATTCTTTGTTGTTCAGCCTTCGGTATATATGTTACGGAAGAATATTTAAAGCTTTAATGATCCATTCCAAGTTGTTTTCTTATCCATTCATACTTCAGGATATGATACTTTGAATTGATATTATGCCCTGACCATGGAAATACAACATATTCTTTTGGCACGGATAGCTGATTATACGCGGCAAAATTAATATGTGGTGGACAGGTCACATCCATAAGTCCGGCCCCCATGAAAACCGGTGCTTTGATCCATGGAGCAAGGTTTTTGATATCAATATAACTCAGTGTATGATAGATTTCATCCCAGCTGATTTCGGGGTGCTCGTCTTTATACGCATTAAATTCATTTGCCGGCCAGGAAGCTACTTTAAAATAATCTTTAAAATCGGACAGGAAAGGCACATGAGGAACACAAAGAGCAATACGTTCATTATCGAGCGCGGCTGTTGCAAAACTCAGCGCTCCACCCTGGCTTCCGCCTTCCACCACAACTTTTTTCGTATTTACCTCCGGACGGCTGAAAAGAAAGTCGACTGCCCTGATGCAATCCATGTACGCACCCCTGTAAATATAGCACTCGTGGTCGTTCAGGTGGTCAAGCAGGTATCCGGGGAATCCGGGGTTAATGTCATCACAACTGTTGCCATGTCCACGAATATTCAGAGCGAAAACAGCCATATCATTTCCGGGATATGCCCATTGAAGCGTCTGATTTGAACTATAGCCCTGAACATGCAGTATGGCCGGATATACGCCTTCCTTCCTGGGTTTTGCATACCAGCCCCTGATCAGAACATTGCCAAGCGAACGCATTTCAACCAGGTATACCTCTCTTTCCGGAGTACTCATGCTGTCCTGAAGGATCATCTTAAATTGAGGGTCGACAGCGGCAAGTTCTTTTTTTGCCCTTTTCCAGTAATCATCAAAGTCGTCAGGACGATCCGTGGGAGAGACGATCTGTTCCGGATCCTTCCCGAATCGAAAAGTATATTTTGTATTGTCCATATTACTCTTAAAGAGGACGTTTACTTCATAAAAACCAGGATCCAAATCTTCGAGCACAAGTTGATCCGTGAATGTTTTATTTTTTTTCAGTGTTACGGTCTCTGTGCTATTCGTGATTTCATCCCGAAAGTCGTTTGTAACCCTGTATACTATTGTACCTTCGAGTTTATCTGGGAAATTGTTGGTAAAAGTGATCGGGATTACTACTGATTTGACATTTTTAAATATATGGTCGGCAGGTGCGGGATGTGCCTCAATAAGAAAAAGATCTGCAAGACCTTTTACCTTCAGGCTGACCTTTCCGCCATATATGCCCCCGTTCCCGTGTTCGTCGTAAACTTTTACGGCGATCAGATTTTCACCATCCCAATTTATCTTGGTTGCGGGAATTTCAACATTTGCCGGAACATCATAGGCTGCGATATAATCAGGAGGAAATTTCCCGTTTGCAAGTATTTTTTCACCATTCCAGTATATCTCGCCGGCGTCGTCGAACATACCGAGATTAAGTATGAGTCCACCGTTTTTTATTGCATCTTTTTTAAGTCTGGTGGGGATGGTCACCGTTTTTCGATACCAGGCGTATCCGTCATAATCCGGGTATCCCTGCAATTCCCATACAATCCCTGCCTCGATTGCGGACCAGTCGGTATCGGAAAATGTAGGTTTACTCCAATCCTGTGAATCGCCGGTTTTGAATTTCCAGTTGGTATCGATGAGATTCTGGGAGAACGAAATTGCTGGTACCAACACCAGTAATGTAAGAATGATATTTTTCATAGCTATGTTTTTTTACCACACTAAAATAATTCATTCGCACCGATAAAAAAAAATGACGTAATGGTTTTGGTATTATAAATGCACATATCTTTGGGTGTTCAAACAGTCGGAGTTTTATTTTCGTTTGACTTATTGGATCTTGTGGTGATGAAAAGGCAGGCTGTAATTCTGTCAAACCAGACAGAATATGGAGAGAAGTATCACCGGATAAACTTTGTAAACAAAGAAGACGGTGGAAGGGCAGAAAAATTACGTTCAGAACTGCTAGATGATATAAAACCGCATGTTAATGCATGTGCACTTGGCAGTAAAATCTATTCCGGCGAACTTTCGCCGGGTTGCCGCCTTTGTGTTGAGGGCAAATGGTCATGCTTGTTTATAAATAATGTTTGCAATGCCGGATGTTTCTATTGTCCTACTTCCCAAAATGATCTCTCTCAGCCTTCCACAGACAATATGGTCTTCAGAAAACCGCAGGATTATGTGAGCTATATCAGTGAATTCGGTTTCAAAGGGGTTAGCTTTAGTGGTGGTGAGCCTCTGCTCAGTTTTGATCGTACACTTGAGTATCTTAAGGCACTGCGCCGGAAGTTCGGGAACGATATTCACATTTGGATGTATACAAACGGCATCCTTCTGACGGCTGAAAAAGCAGCTATATTGGCTGAAGAAGGACTGGATGAGATACGCTTTGATATTTCCGCCAACAATTACAGTCTTGATAAGATTCGGCTTGTTTCAGGTAAAATTCCTGTAATTACAGTTGAAATACCTGCCATTCCCGAAAACCTGGGATTGCTGAAACAGAAAGCCGGAGAAATGGTTTCAGAAGGTGTACAGTATCTTAACCTGCACCAACTGCGGCTTACCAGTTATAATTTTGAAAATCTTCTGAAAAGGAACTATACCTTTCTTCATGGTGCACGAGTAACGGTTCTGGAGTCGGAACTAACGGCTCTGGAGATGATACGACATACGCTGACCGAAAACATTTCCCTGCCGGTAAATTATTGCTCTTTTGTCTATAAGAATCGCTTTCAGGGTCTCGCAGCCCGGAAAATATACAGCAATTACATGAAGGAGCCTTGGGAGAACCTGACGGATAGCGGATATCTCAGGTCAATTTTTCTGCCCGGCGACCTGCAGAATGCTGATTATCGGGAAATCTCAACTATTCGTGATAAGCTTTACTCAGCAAACCACAATATCTATTTTCCCGAAGCGGAATTATTCGATTGCCTAAATCAGGATGAGCCTCTTCATCTCCTCTATCAGAAGATAACACTGAAGCCGTCACTCAGTTATTCTTTTCCCTCGAAGGAACTCATGCTCGGATCCGGCCTTAAAGTGTTCTTGGAAAAGCAAACGGTTTTCCGGCAGGCTTTTGCGAATAGTAGCATCGTTTCTGCCTTCCTTAAAGGGAAGTCACCGGTAAACACAAAGATCCGACAGGTTGCAGGTGAGTTTGAAGCTCTTCCTCAAGGTCTGGCAGAATACTTTTAAGCCCGCCTTACTAAAATCAGATCTATCTATAATGTAACCGAGGCTCCCTTCAGACCCTCAGCGCTGAATTTCAACTTGATGACGCCTGATTTGCCGGTTCGCTTTACGATGAACAGGCTTTTACCATCCCTGACCTGGCATTCCGGCTCACAGTACAAACGGTGATCCGCCAGATCTCCGTTATCGGCACCAAGTAAGACTGCCGGTCCGATGTTTTCCAATTTTACCGTGATGGATCCGGTTGGACATATAACACCATGTTTGTCGATGATTTTCACATGGCATAGTACGATTCGTTGACGGCCATCTGCTGATCGCGGTTCTTCTGTATCCACATGAATGGCATCCGGCGTGCCCGCTGTCTGAAGACTGTCGGCAACGGTTATCTCTTCATTCTCCCAAGCCCGCGCTGTGAGCTTCCCTTCCTTATAAAGTACCCGATGTACGATCACCCCGCCTGGGAAATCACTTTTTTTGTAAATGCCCAGAGATCTGTTGTTCAGGTTTAGTTCAACAGTAGGAAGGTTCGTGAAGACGATCACATCCAGACTGTCAATTCCGGAATTTTCAAAATTCCAATGAGATACAAGAGGAGGACCGTACCACTTTTTCTGCCAGCTTTTGAATTCGTTCAGTTCTTTGGCTTTTTTCTGGTTCAGGATGGTCAGGTGAACGAATGGTTTTTTGGAGTAAAGGCTTTTCGTAAAGTAACCATATGGTTTTACATAGCCGCAAGTATTGATAATGCCAGAGTGCATTCCTTTATCAGGCCAACCGGGTGATTCTCCCAGATAATCGATTCCTGCCCAAATAAATTGTCCTGCATCGGCATGAGACAACATAAACCAGGTATTTTTTGAAAAATCAGGTTTACCATAATCCTCCGGCTCATCCTCCTGGTATGCTTTGGTTTCTGTAGCAAGAAATACATACTCCGGAAATTCTTCCTTCCATTCTGCGAACTTCTCCACCCGATAATTGTAACTTACAACATCCTCGTGGTGCATTAACCGGGACGGCAACTCTCCATTGGGATGCAGGGCACAGGTGACCATACGGGTAGAGTCGAATCGTGACAACCTGTTTTTCAGGAGTTCCAGAATTTGGACCCCTCTGTCAGGATCATCCAACTGTTCAACAGTTTCGTTTCCAACACTCCAGAGCACGACGGAAGGGTGATTCCGGTCTCTCAGGAGAAAGCTGGTCAGGTCTTCCTCCCATGTATCCATGAAAGGTTCTTTCAATTTAATATAACCTTCCCACCTGGAGGCCCATTTATCATACATTTCATCGATCACCAAAAAACCCATTTCATCGCATAAATCCAGTACGCTGGATGCATATGGATTGTGACTCAGTCGTATAGCATTCACCCCCAGGTCTTTCAGAGTCTGTAGTCGTGTCCTCATTACCTCCCCATAATATGCCGAGCCAAGGCAGCCGAGGTCGTGATGTAGGCAAACACCTTTCATCATAAGCTTCCTGCCGTTGAGAACAAAACCACTGTCAGCTGTGAATTCAGCCTGCCGAATCCCGAATTTTGTCGTGTATGTATCGAGGATTGTGTTGTCTGACCGAAGAATATCCGTAACCGCTTCATAAAGCACCGGATGGTCCGGACTCCACAAATCAGGGTTTGCAACGGTGAAGTTCTGGTCGGTAGCACATGTCTTGCCACAACGAATGACGCCGGAATTGACGACTCCTATTTTATGTCCGCCAGGATTGTAAATATGGCTGATGATCTTTATATCCTGCTCAGTTCCGGTATTATTACAGATCGAGGAAGTTAGGACCATTCCTGTTTCTGCCGGTGAAAAGGAGGTATTTCTGACAAAGGTGCCCCAGGGCCTGATGTGAACTGGATTGACCACCAGTAATTTTACATCACGGTATATCCCTGAACCACTGTACCAGCGGTCTACCGGTTGATCTGAATTGTCGACTTTGACTGCCAGCACATTTTCCTCACCGGGGAGAATGAGATTGGAAATATCGTAGTACCTGCTCAAATAGCCGTAAGATTCACTCCCGGCCTGTTTACCATTCACCCAAATCTCGCTGTTCATATATACCCCATCAAAAAACAGGTAGATGGTCTTTTCGGAGGCCTGAACCGGGAGATTGAAGGTTTTTCTGTACCAGGCTTTGCCGGCTTCAAAGTACCCTCCCGATGTTCCGGAAGGGTTTGTTTCGCTAACCGGAAGCCCGATCGAAAAATCATGGGGCAGGTCAACGGTTAGCCAACCAGCATCATCAAAAGATCTATTCATCGCTGTTACTACGTCTCCCCTGATGAACTTCCAGGAATTGTTGAGGTCTGTGATCTCACGGTGGTCATGTTGTCTGAGGCATGAAGCCGAAAAAATCAGAAGGCTGAGAGCTGACACGAAATAAAAAATTCTCATGGTTGAAAGTAAGATAAAATTGTAAAATAAATTTTATGAGGTATGCTCCTGGTAATATCAATTCATTCTCTTCTTAACGGTTTTAATCCTGTTTTATAAATCGGCTGATTATATTGATAAGCTCTGGCATCACAGGAAGGTTCGGATTGGTGTACGTACCAATATTCTGGACACGGTCGGCCGGAGCCTTTTTCAGGATATGGTTCATCCCTTCAATAAACTCCATTTCAGCATCCGGATCTCCTTTTGAAAGATCCAGGGCGTCCTGGCGGCCAACCTGAATATCTGTAGTTCCCTGGATAATAAGGACACGTATACTGAGACGGGAGATTTCCACAGCTGGGTTATATTTGTTCCATGATCTTATAAAGGGTTGTACCGAAGGCCGAAAAACCGAGCTTAGCATTGGATTAACCTGGCTTACACTGAAGCCTTCTTTAAGACTGTCAACAATGACTTCAGCCTGTTTCCCCAGGAGTGGCGACTGCTCAGAGATCTGTCGGATGAGTACATCGCCGATGGGTTCACCGGTACCTGCAAGAGAAATAAAACCGCTCACCCGTGCCTTTTCCGCAACAAGAATACCGATCAGAGAGCCCTGGCTATGTCCCAGAATGAACACATCTCCAAAACGTTCGTCATCCTTAAGAGTCTCGTAACATTTCATGGCATCTCCCACAAAGTCCTCGAACACAAGTTCACTTTCATTGATCGAATTACCGTTTGAAGGTATGCTGCGCTTATTATAACGTAGACTGGCGATGCCCTGTCCGGCAAGTTCCTGTGCCAGGAATTTTAATGAGTTGTTGGTCATCATTATATTATTTCCATCCATATCAGTGGGTCCGGATCCCGCAATCATAAGGATGACATCAGGTTTTTGAACGGTTTCCGGGATGATCAGGCAGGCTTTTAAATTAATACTGTCGTTATGAATAACGATATCCTCCTGTAAAAAGAGATGGTTATCCTGACATCGTACATGGGTTGAAAAAGCAAGAATGATGGTGGTAAAAAACACAAAACCTAGTATATGGGCAGTTTTTTTCATGTGGAGAAGATTTCATTTTAAAAGCAAGATACACGAAAATGATGAAGGCACAGTGTATTTTTAACAGATACCTGGCATAATTCGCCAGGCAGGGGAGCGAACGCATCGGTAAGCCAAAAAGATGGCCGGATATTCAAAAAAGCTGTTGAAATTCTTAAGTTTGCACTTTCTTACTTTGCTGCTTAGTTCTTAAATGTATATAACCAACTGATAAGGCGAAAGAGAAAAGCTGTGGAGAAGTTTAACAGAGATAAAAAGAGATGAAAGAAGAAAGTAACGATCAAAACAATCAAAATCGCGGTAATCTGCCTGTAAATTTTTTCAGGGACAAGAATATTACCACCGACCCGCAGGCTCCGGTAATCTATTCACGGTACACGTTACGCTTCTTTACGATCCTTTGCTCAACCTTCGTAGGTGGCATCCTTTTAGCTATAAATTTTCAGCGCCTGAATAAACGGACGCAAGTGTTGCAGGTTTTACTTTTTTCATTTCTTTACACACTTGGAGAAGCTGCTCTTTTCACTCATTTTGGTCCGCACTTCACCAATCTTATCTTTATTTTTAACCTTATCGGATCAGCCATACTTGAAGAATTATTCTGGAACCGTTTTATTGGTAAGAATTTCAGGTACAGGCGCAGGCAGATCTGGCCTTTGGTTGCGTTGATGCTGGCCATTACACTATTGGTTCTACTTGCATCCCAGTAACCGGATCCGGCCTGGTTGTGAAACAGTAAAACCAGCTAACTATTTTACAGTTCAAAAAAAATTCTATTTTTGTTTTGTGAAATTTACGAAGCAAATATCCTTTTTTTTCCTTTCGATCATTGTTGTGATCATGGCTCACAGCATGATACCCCATCACCATCATTATGATATTATTTATTCTGACATGGAGGATCTTTGTGAGAATCCTGGTAGTCATGATGAAGATCAAACAAAAGCTCCGTTCCATTGCCATGCATTCAACGGACTGATTTTTGAGGAAAACGGTGGTTATGTTCACAAAATATCACAATTAAAACTCAACATACCTTCTGAATACCTATTTCTGGAATTTGACGTTCCGGTTAACGGCGAAACAGGGATCAAAATCAATCTACCGGTTCATCCAGTACTGGACTGGCCTGACATGCACTGTGGCGGTCCTTCATTCCGCGGGCCTCCGGCATTGTTGTAATTTACTCCTGATTTCCGAAAAGGCCCTGATTCGGCCATATTCATATATCGTACATTAAATGTAACTCAATGCAGAAAATTTGTATCCTTCTGCTTGCCATGATTATGTTTTCATGCGGCAGGCAGACAACGGACCATGATCATGGCCTCGAATCCGCTGAAGAACATACCGGACATGAAGCTGAGATTGAAAAAACAACTTTATACTCCGATGACATAGAATATTTTATCACAAATCCACCTCTGATTGCAGGAGAAACCACTGAATTTGTCGTTCATCTCACAAGGTTGGAGGATTACAAACCTGTAAAGGAAGGTCGTATGACAGTAATCCTTCTTGGCGATCAGGGTAAACTCAGTGGTGTGTCAGACAAAGCCGTTGAACCCGGAATTTTTCATGTCAGTCTCGCACCTGAGCTTGCGGGTGAATACAAACTTACTGTATCCCTGGAACAGAATGGATTTCAAGACAAAATGACGGCAGAAGGTTTTCGTGTCTGGACTTCGGATGCAGAACACGACAGTCATCATGATCATGACATTGGTACAGGTCTCATCACTTTTCCCAAAGTGCAGGCATGGAACAGTCAGTTTATGATTCAGCGTGTCGTACATGCTGATTTCGAGGGGGTGATCAGGGCTGGAGGGGAAATACTGGCCATGCCCGGGGAAAAGAAAGTAATCAGCGCAACCACTGGAGGAATCATCGTTTTTCCGGTCAAAGGCATGGTACAGGGCAGTGAGGTAAAGAAAGGCGATATTCTCATGGCTATCAGTGGTGAAGATATGGTTGACGGAAATGTCAGGTTGAAGTTTAACGAAGCCGCGAATAATTTTGAACAGAGCCGGAATATTTATGAACGTCATCGTTTGCTAATCCAGGAAAAGGTTATTTCTGAGAAGGAGTTCCAGTCGTCAAGAAACCGTTATCTGAACGACAGTGCCAGATATTTCGCATTGAAAAGCTCCTTTGGAAGCGGAGGAATGATAATACGAGCACCAGTGACAGGGTATATCCATGAACTTGATGTGTCGGAAGGAGAATACGTTACTGCCGGTCAGACCCTTGCTACGGTTTCTGCAAATAAGATCATGCTTCTCCGGGCAGACCTGCCTCAGCAGTATTTCAGCGAGCTTGGCCTCATTGAAACTGCAAATTTCCGTCCGGCATATTCACACGATGTTTTCAGTATTTCACAGCTTAACGGACACCTGATGGCACGTGGATTTTCAGTGGCAGAGAATAATCATTATATGCCGGTATATTTTGAAGTTGTCAATGACGGGTCATTGCTTGAAGGAGCTTTTGCTGAATTTTATTTAAAAACCTCTCAAAAGGAGGCTGGTCTTATTATTCCTTCTTCCGCAGTGACGGAGGAAATCGGTAATTACTATGTATATGTTCAGAAAGACGGCGAGCATTATGAAAAAAGACTGATTGAGCCAGGGGCTGACGACGGAAACTATACGGCTGTGAAGCATGGACTTGAAGAAGGGGAGAGGGTTGTTACCAGCGGTGCCATGCTCGTTAAGGCTGCTTCACTGGCGTCGGGAATCCCTGTGCATTCACACGAACACTAACCTGCCATATGATGCTTAACAAGATAATAAATTATTCCCTTCGAAACAGGATTTTCATCCTGCTTATCGCGGTCGCCCTGCTGGGCGGCGGCTTATTTACAGCGCGGAATATTGAAATTGATGTTTTTCCTGACCTTACTGCACCCACCGTCGCAGTACTTACCGATGCACATGGTATGGCTGCTGAAGAGGTTGAAAAACTTGTATCCTTCCCCATTGAATCGGCATTGAATGGTGCAACGGATATCCGAAGAGTCAGGTCCACCTCGACATTCGGAATGTCTATCGTCTGGGTTGAGTTTAACTGGGGTACCGACATTTACAGGGCAAGACAGGTGGTAAGCGAAAAACTTTCGACGATCTCACGTCAACTGCCCGAGAGTGCAGAGGCTCCTGTTCTTGCTCCTCAGACGTCGATCATGGGAGAGATCATGCTGATTGCTGTAACCTCCGACTCCCTTTCCCTTTTTGATCTGCATACCATAGCGGAACGACAGATCAAACAACGACTATTGTCGGTTAGTGGTGTGTCCCAGGTCATCCTGATGGGCGGACTTCCCAAACAATATCAGATACTGGCCGATCCTTTGAAAATGCGATATTTCGATGTCAGTCTTGACGAGCTCCTTGGGGCGTCACAAAATGTGAATTCAAATGCTTCCGGTGGCTTTATAAATGAGAAAGGCCGGGAATATATTGTCAGGGGGGCAGGCAGGTCCACAGAGCCTGGAGATATTGCCAGGTCTGTTGTCAAGATCAGTAACGGGAAACCGGTGAAAATAGGGGACGTTGCCAACGTGAAGATCGGCTCGCCACCCATGATCGGTGATGCTACATTGAATGGGAAACCCGCTGTGATACTTACAGTTCTGAAACAACCGAACACCAATACCCTGGTGCTTACCGGTGATATTGATGCGGCTCTTGACGAATTAAGCACGGCCATTCCTGGTAGTGTGCAGCTAAATTCCAGGATCTTCCGACAGGCAGATTTTATCAGTACTGCCATAGGTAATGTAAGACGTGTATTGATGGAAGGAGGTATTTTTGTAGTGATTGTGTTGTTCCTTTTCCTGCTGAATATCAGGTCGACATTGATCTCTCTTGTTGCCATTCCGCTTTCACTCCTCTTGTCGGTGATCACACTCAAAGTACTCGGACTTACGTTGAATACCATGTCGCTCGGAGGAATGGCCATTGCAGTCGGTGCACTTGTGGATGATGCCATAATAGATGTTGAAAATGTTCTGAAAAGACTGAAACAAAATTATCGTAAACTGCCGGAAGAGCGTCAGCCTGCTATCGATGTGATTTTCAGAGCTTCCGTAGAGATCCGATCCTCCATTGTTCAAGCCACACTGATTATCATTGTTGCATTTTTACCACTTTTCTTTCTTTCAGGAATGGAAGGCAGGATGCTCAGGCCTCTTGGAATTACCTTCATCGTTTCCCTGTTTGCCTCACTTATTGTTGCGGTAACACTTACACCGGTGCTCTCGAGTTACCTTCTTACCGGTGAACGACAGTTGAAATCGGATGAAAGGGGCGGAAACCCATTTATACAGTGGCTGAATATTAAGTATGAGCAAAGTCTTAAAAGGGCCCTGAAATTCCGTTCTCTCATCCTGCTCATCTCGGCTATTCTTATATTGGGAAGTATCTTCCTCTTATCTCGTTTTGGAAGGAATTTTCTGCCGGAATTTAACGAAGGAACACTTACAATCACCACGATCACGCTACCCGGCGTTTCGCTTGAGGAGAGTGGCATGATCACTTCCCGTATCGATGAGCAATTGATGAATATACCGGAGATCAGGTACGTCAGCCGGAGGACAGGCAGGGCAGAGCTGAATGAACATACTCATGGTGGTAGCAATACCTCAGAGATCGACGCACCCTACCTGCTTTCCGATCGCAGTAAGACCGAATTTCTCAAGGAGGTACGGCAAAGCCTGTCAACCGTGAATGGTGTGTCTATCAATATTGGACAGCCCCTTAGCCATAGAATCGATCATATGCTTTCCGGAACAAGGGCAAATATCGCGATCAAGATTTTCGGTCCGGACCTGACTACCCTCTACAACATTGCAGGAAAGGTCAGAGCTGCGATCAGCAACGTTGAAGGACTTGTGGATCTGAATATTGAGCAACTCGTTGAAATTCCCCAAATCCAGATTAAGCCACGGAGGGAGATGCTGGCAAAATACGGCATCCCGCAAAACCGTTTCTCCGAGTTTATAGAAGTTGCTCTTGCCGGCGTTAAGGTTTCAGAAGTATATCAGGACAATCTGAATTTTAATGTGATCCTGCGTTATGAAGAAAGCTACCGAAACAGTATTGAAGCACTTAAAAATATTACTATTGACAGTTATACGGGAGAGAAGATACCCTTACGGTTTGTGGCCGACATATTATCGGTGACCGGACCAAATACAATAAACCGGGAAAACGTCCAGCGCAAGCTCGTTGTTTCAGCCAACGTGGCCGGCCGCGATGTGGGCAGTGCAGTGGATGATATCCGGAAGCTCATCAGGACGGAGGTCGTGGTTCCTGAGAATTACCACATAAGTTACGGAGGTCAGTTTGAAAGCGCTTCAAAAGCCTCAAAAATGCTAATGCTAACTTCGATTCTGGCCATCCTATTGATTTTCGTCATACTCTACCAGGAATTTAAAAGTGCCGTACTGGCAGGCATCGTTCTTGCCAACCTGCCCCTGGCACTTATCGGCGGGGTACTCGCCATTTGGATTACATCAGGAATGCTAAGTATTCCATCCATTATTGGCTTCATCACCCTCTTCGGCATTGCTACACGAAACGGGATCCTGCTGGTATCACGCTACCGGGCATTAAGCTGCCACGATATGGGACTCGAGGAGTCGGTCATATGTGGTTCATCCGACCGGCTGAATCCTATATTGATGACGGCACTTGCTTCTGCCCTGGCACTGATACCGCTGGCCCTAAGCAGCGACGAGCCGGGTAACGAGATTCAAAGTCCAATGGCCATCGTGATTCTTGGAGGTCTCCTTACATCAACACTCCTTAACCTGTATGTCATTCCAGTCATCTATATGATCACACAAAAGAAAGAAAATTTACAATGAAACGGCTACTAAATGTAACCTGGATAATTTTGTTATTCCAGGCGACGGAGATATGCGCTCAGAATACCCTGGACACATTGCTGTCATTGGTGAGTGAAAATAATGAAGCTATAATTTCTGCCAGAACTGTCTATGATGCAGAACTTGCAACCTCTCGTACCGGTCTGTATCCGGGCAATCCGGAGATAGAATACGGCTACTTATATGGCAGCCCGGATGTACTTGGAAACCGGACGGATTTTTCTGTGACACAGACTTTTAACTTCCCATCCGTGTATATGAGAAAGGCGGATATTGCAAAATCACAAGCCTCTATGGCCGAATTGAAGCTGCAGACAAAAATCAGGGAAGTTCTTCTTGAAGCAGAGAAAGCATTTATCGAAGCTGTGTATCTCAATGCCAGGATCAGCATTATTGGCAGGCGGACAGTCATATCAGAGAAGATACTCGAGGGTTACAATCGCAGATTTGACAGGGGTGAGATTGGTATCATTGAAGTCAATCAGTCAAAATTACAGGAAGCTGTTCTCAGAAATGAGTTTCTGGATCTCATCAATCAGTCTCAATCCAATGCAATGATAATTTCAAAACTGTGCGGCGGGAAGAGTTTTCAGGTCACAGATTCGATCTTTCCAGCGTCACACGATATTGACCCGGATACGCTTTTAAGCGATTACCAGGCAGGCCCGCAATTACAGCTTTACCGTGAGGATATACAGTTAAAAATATTAAATAGGAGACTTCAGGCCGGTTACAGGTTGCCACAATTTTCAGCCGGTTATTATTCAGAGAGCATCCTCAATGAAAGACTCAGGGGTTTCCATGCCGGTATAACAATTCCATTATGGGAAAACTCCGGTGAGAAGAAGAAAGCAGGCGCTGAAGTTGCCCGGGCAGAAAGTGAGGCAGGGCGTTTTACCAGAGAGATGCAAACCCAGATCATGCGTCTGCATCATGAATGGAAATACGCCAAAGACCGGTTGTCAGAATTTTCCGGATTATTTGAAGACATCACCCCGGAGGTCTATTATAAGGCTCTGGAAGCAGGAGAGATATCACTGGCGGAATTCTATTATTCCACAGATGTTTATTACAGAAACAGGCTAAAGCTGATTGACTATCAAAAAGACGTGGCTTTAAAGGAAGCCGAATTGCTGATTATTTATCTTTAAAGGATTATGCGGAGAAAAAAGAAAAACCGCAAAGCACATCTGCAGGGGTATAATCGGTTACTTTGACGGGCTCGTGGCCCTGATGCACCTTGCGGTTTTGTTTGCATTAATCTGTAAGTGAAGTATAAACACATCTTCCGGAGAAAAGTTTTGTAGAGACTCTATTTTTGTTCGCAGATGCGGATTAGTGAGTCAATAATTTTTCGTTGATCTCATCCTTTTCAATCTCCGGTCCTTCCATTTCAACCTTCAGACTTTCTCCATAATTTGCTTCAAAGAACAGGACTTTCATACGGTGGCTGCCTTTGGCCAGTCCTGTCTGACCACTGGCGGTTATGCTACCGTGAATTCCGTCATTATCAACAATGAGATGGTCGTCGATATACAACCGGCTACCGTCATCTGAGGTAGTAAAAAATTGATAAATGCCATCCTCTGGTGCGTTGAAGAATCCGCTAAACTCCAGAACAAAATGATCTTTGCCTGCCAGGTTTTCCGGTATTCTGATCAGTTCGCTTTCACCGGTTTCCCAATTCTGTGCCGGCGAGAGATCATCCAGTGAAGATATATCGGTAAAGCCTGTTTTTAGTGTGAGCCCGGAAGATTTTCCCCCATGTGCCATGGCTTCATTCAATGTAACTTTCTCGATGCTGGCCATCCGCACGGGACTCGACTTTCCTGAGGGGAGAAAATTCATGGCTTTGACCGTTGTTGTATTTTTTACACTAATGGACTTTGTATACAAGGGGGATGTAATTTCCGGCTCGCTACCGTCAAGGGTATACCTGATTTCTGTGCCCGGTATTTCGGAATGCATCCTGACGGAATAATCATCCGTGTAAAATTTGTCCGACGTAAATCCCTTCGGTGAGTCGAGGTAATAATACAGGGATTCTGCATCTAAAAATTTAAAGTAGCGGGGCATACTCTTAATAAAGGTTTCATAGTCCATGCTATGAGGACCGGACCATGCAGTGTTTGCCAGAGCTGCCAGTCTGGGAAGGAGATGAATTTCCACATCCTCGCCATTCTGGATGTTTTCGGTCCAGATACTTCCACTTACACCCAACAGTCGCTCAGATTGTTCCGGTGTAAGTGAATCGGGAACGGGATTATACTCGAGCACATCCTGTAGGGAAAGCACCCTGGACGGCAGATCGCGGGTGTTATCCTGGGCAGAGCTGAAGTAATAGAAACGGCTGGTAGCAACAACAGTGTTGTAACCTTCCCTGAGAGCTTCTCCGGCACTTTCTGTATCCCTCCAGGCCATGATGGCAGCATCGGTTGGCAGATTACCTTCCATAATTTCGTCCCATCCAATCGTCTTTCTGCCTTTTTCCCGTAAATAATTATCGATCTGGCTGATGAACCAGGCTTGCAGCTGCTCAGTGTTTTCGAGGCCTTCCTCCCTCATCCTTTTTTGGCAAAGCGGACAATTTTCCCATGGAGTTTTTTTTGCCTCATCACCGCCAATGTGAATATAGGTTGAAGGAAAAAGTTCCATCACTTCACTCAGTACATCTTGTAAAAATGTAAAAACTGAATCATTTCCGGCACAGTACGGATCGGTAAACTCAAATGGAGTATCCTCTGGTATACGGTATGGTTTACCCGAACAGGTGAGTCCGGGGTAGGCGGTAAGGGCTGCCCTTGAATGTCCGGGCATCTCTATCTCCGGTACAATGGTCACATACCTTTCCCGGGCATAGCGCACAATTTCCCTGATCTCGTCCTTCGTGTAGAATCCGCCGTATAGATTCTTCGCATGATCGCCGCTAATGGTCACGTCATAATTCCAGGGCATGTTGGTATGATCCGTTCTCCAGGCAGCAACTGATGTCAGCTTCGGGTATTTGTCTATCTCTATCCTCCATCCCTGATCATCCGTAAGATGCCAGTGGAATACATTCATTTTATGGAGGGCAAGGATATCAATGTATATTTTAATGAATTCTACCGGGAAGAAATGCCTTGAAACATCAAGGTGCATACCCCTCCAGGCAAAGGCGGGTGAATCCACGATCTTAACCGGGTAAAAAGTGTATGATGATCTGTCGACCCTGATAAGCTGAATAAGTGTATTTATACCGTAGAAAATGCCTGCACCGGTGCCAGCTTCAATGATTACGCGGTGTTTTGAGGTAGTGATCCTGTATCCATCTGGACCCGGATTGTCATTTCCTCCCGTCTTTGAAAATACAATTGTATTTACATTCCCGGTTTTATCCCCGGCAGCGATATCAATGCCGGTATGCAGAAGAATTTTTTGTTGTAGATATGAGGTAAGGAATTCCGGATTATCAAAAGCCCCGGCATCTATTACGACATCCGGTGAAATGGTAAAAGTCCCATGTCCGGGGACCATGGAGAGTGGCTGGGGACATACAACCGGCAATTCTGTTCCCGAACATCCGTTAAAGAAAAGGATTCCAGCCATGGCGACGAAGATCAACGTAAATTTTTTCATTAGCGTGAGATTTTATTTAGTCCGGGACTCAGTTTCAGATGTTCATCATTCCACATAAAGGTTGCATCGAGGCCCTTCGGTATTGTGATCTGCCCTTTCACCTTATTATTCGTGAAATGCAGATCGACGATGATCATGCCGAAAGGATGGGGATAACTGGCTTTTATATATTCAAGATTTCCGGGTAAAGGTGCAATGACCACCTTTTCAAAACCAGGTGATGCAGGCTGAATGCCGCAAAGTACATGGAAGTAGGCGTACAATGGTGAAGCCGACCAGGGATGACATTCTGAACGTGGTTGCTGATCAACCTGTTTCTCAGGAGTTGTCGATACCCCGGCATTTACCACATCAGTCCAGGGTGCAAGTACCTGGTCAAAATACTCCCCGGCAGTGGCATGAGTCAGTGCATTAAAAAAGTTATATCGGTAGTACAAACCGGCCTGACTGAGGCTCTTATCTGTCAGTATCCTTCCAATCAGGGCTTTTTGATCTTCCGGTTTTACTGTATTTGTGAGCACTGCCATGATGTTGGGTCGTTGGTCATAAAATGTCTTTTCCGGGTCCTCCGCATATATCCCTCTTGATTTATCATAGAACAGCTCATTCACGATTACTTGCAATTCCGCAGCTCGGGCCAGATATTTCTCCGCCTCATCATCCATACCAAACCATTTGAAAATATCAGCAGCGTTCTGCAGACTGTAAACCCACTGAAGTGTGACCACCGCAGAATTTCCGTTTCCGGATACCGGGGATGTTCCACCCCCAGATTCCTTGTACCAGTCAACAAAATAGGGCCAGTCTGTTTTCCCCGGTATGCCATTTTCGTTCAGATGTAGCTCAAACCAGTCCAGGACGCCAGAAATGTCAGACAGGAAGGGTCTGATATAATCCTTCCCGCCATAATACATCATATAATCATGGATCATATCTATCCATACCAGGGAGTATGTCGGATGCACGAAGGTCGATTTCAGCGGGTAACAACTTGTCAGGTTGCCATCCGTGATGCGGGACTCATGGAACTGGCTTATGGCATTTTTAAAGTGTCGATTATCGCCGGTCATTGAAATCCAGGAGAGGGCATGAGGTCTGGAATCGCCCACATATTGCATAGTTTCATAGTAGGCATCGCTCATGAAGTTATCCTGAGTACATAGCTTGAGAGTGCGCCAGCAAATATCGGCTATATATCTGTACATCATATTGTTACATTCGAAGGATGCCTTTTTTTCAATCGATGTTGTAGTGAAGTCGTTGTAATAGTTTTCGATGGTCAGGGGTGTGTCGGAGGTTTTAATATCCAGAGAGATAAACCGGAAGGCTTTACGCGATAATGGTTTGTACATTCGCATATTGCCGCCGTCAGGAATAATTACGTCCTTAATCCCGATAATACTTTTGCCTTCTGTACTATTTCTATTCCCTTTCTTTCGGTCTTTGTCGAAAAGGTTTTCGGCATAGCTAATCGTTATGACGGAGTTTTTTCCTCCTGAGAATATTAGTTCCGGATAGCCGATAGTCAGGAAGGTCTGATCAATCATAATATTTGTTTCAGAATTTGCCGGGATGATAACCGGAGCTTTGCCGTCCAGAAATCCATCAGGGATATCAAGTCCTCCTTTCCTGATAATACTTGTGAACCTCTCATGCTGATGCGACTGAAGAGGAGTGTTTCTGGGTTCCAGGATCCAGATGAAAGAATGGCCTCGCCTGATGGCAGAATAAGACCATTTTGCAGGTACCCATTCCGAATCGTCAAAGTCGGGAGTATTCCATCCCCACGGATAATATTTCGCATTTAGACTGTCACCGGAATTTGCTGCATAAAAACCGCCATTAATATCCACGCCGTACATCCAGTTAACGGGCCGGGGTGTAAATGCCTTATTAACGACGGTCTTCCAACCCTCTGCATTCGTGTTTATTACCGATTCCAATGGTGAGTCACCCTGCATCAGGAATGCCGTCCTGGCAGAGATGATCCCAAACGCCCGGTCAACACCCCAGTTTACAACTTCAGCAGCGATGAGGTTCATCCCTTGTTTGAGGAAGGGAGCTAAATCAAGAGTCTCATACCGCCAGTGCCGTATGTCAGATTCCTGGGGGCCGAAGGTGACATATTTCCCATTGACATATAATCGATAATGATTGTCTGCAGTAATATGCACAATAAATTTTTCGGCTTTGTTTTCCAATTCGAAAGATTTTCTGAAGAGCACAACGTTGTAATCGGTTTCAGAAATTCCGGGATGCGTGATCCAAACAGCATCCCATTTATTCTTAGCGCTCCCCATCTGTGCCGGAAGAATGGCGCAATACAGAAGTAGTATTTGCAGAGCAATGAGTTTTGTTTTCATTGTGTGGTAATTGGTTTTCGTCAGTTCCATAAGAAAAATAGTAAGTATTTCCTTTATATTATTGATAAGGAGCAGAATTACGTATCAGAATTTGAGGGAATCCTGGGCTGCCAGGGTAAGTGATAGCCCTTTGAGGTAGCTGATATGTTGCTCATAGTCGGCATTAATTCTCCCAAATACATAGTCTTTGACATCCTGATCAATAGTGTCGGGGAGTTGTATACACCGCTCAAAGTCAGGCTTAGAAGCGATCAATGTACGAAGGATATTTTGATTCGGCCGCGGATCCGTGACAAAACTATATTCTATAATTGGTCTGTCATCGGTATCAGGTGCTATATTTCCTGCCCAGTTTCTTAATTCGTTCTCCGTCAAGAAAAATCCAGATAAAATACTTTCTGGCTCAACCAGGTCGACATCGATGAGTTCATAATATATATCCTGTCGATAAAACAATTCTTTAAACTGTTCGTAGCTGGTTTCATATTTTGTCCTGGATCCAACGATGAGGGTATGTGCACGGTTTGCGTACCAAAGCCTGGCCCATGGAAAAACATCAATGAAAGACCTGACCATGCTCCTGAACTCGTCCTCCGTCATCCAGTTCGTAGGAATCCACTGGCAAATCGTACCACTATCGGTCAACCTGTCGTTGCACAGGCGATAAAAATCTGACGAATACAGGTTTGCTCCAAGACGCGGATGAACTGCATTGGTGGTGATGATATCGAATTTTTCCCGGGATCTCAGTAACATCGATCTGCCGTCTTCAACGTATGTTTTGATGTGGTCGCCGCCCAGTACGCCGTGATTCACATAGTTCAGATTTTTGGAAGACAGGAAGAGGACTTCCGGTGAAAGTTCGGCCAGGCTCGTTTCAATATTGAGATCTGTAAGGCACCGTGCCGTAATCCCCAAACCGAAACCGATCACAGCGGCATTCTTAGCCTGTGGGTTGTAAAACCATGGAAGGTAGGCTAGCATCTTATGTACGCGTTGGTCTTCCGGATTGGTGAACGCTGTTTTCGCACCGTTTATGGTAAGTGCACGATATCCTGATGGTAATTGGGTGACCAGTACTGTTGCTGTCATTCCTTCCTTCACATCCAGGATGGTTTCTCCTTCGTACAATTTCGCTTTGTTGCTGTTGTAGGCTGAAAGTGGGAAAATAAAAAGCACGGTCAAAGCAGGTATTAAAACTGCTGCAGCAGGAAGGATGCGCTTCAGAGAAAGGCTGATATTCCTGTTTACCAGAAGAAGGGCAATTCCCGATGCCAGGTTCAGTACGACACAGAGCATGTAACTATGGTATACATTCATTATCCGCAGCATGACGAAACCCGCAATTACAGGACCTGCTACACTGCCAATGGTATCGGTAAAACTGAGTAATCCCATGCGTGAGCCAAGCCTGCCAAAATTGTCAGTAATGATTTTGCCGGCAAGGGGATAGCTGATGCCCATCAGAAATGCCGGCAGTGAGGTTGTAATGAAAAAGTAGATATACTCACGACCCGATACATTAAACCAGGTATCATTGGAGAACCTGCTGTGATAGAATATAGGCGTAAGGTAGGAGAAAAGTATAAAAGCAAAAAGAGCAATGAAACCGCTACCGTACTCGACGTAGGAAAATTTCAACAGCAGATCCTTCCATTTATCGATATGTTTCCTCACAATAAAGGCTCCGGACGACAAGCCAAACAGGAACCCCAGTATGACCACAGTATAGACATAGGAGGATTTATCGTACGAAAATTCAAGAATCGTCCTGGTCCAGAGAATCTCATAAACCATCATGGTGAATCCTTCAATTGCAGTTACAATCAGTACTGTGTAGAGCACATGCTTTTTAAAGTTGCCAGCGGCAATCTCAGTGTTTTCCTGAATTACGGTGATCGTTGACCGGGATGTTTGCAAATACGGAGAAAGAATGAGGAGAAACAGGGCATTTGTCGAACTGACCGAGGCTGCAATCATATTGGTATGATGTGAACCGAAAAGCCTGAGAAAGAAAAATCCTGCAAGCAATCCGCCTGTAAAGGCTCCGGCGTTATTGAAGGAGTAGAGAGAACTGATGTTCATGCCCAGTTGACCTGGTTTCTGAGTGTATAGCTTTACTATCACGGGCAGCGTGCCTCCCATAAGTGTAGTGGGAATACTTAGCATCACAGCCGACAGAACGAAACGGGCAAGATTTGGATGGGTGGCAAGTGGTGACCCGGTTTGGTTCATTGCAACATAGACATGAGTAAGGAGATGGAAGAGAGGAGTGAAAAATAGTGCGAAGAGGGCAATTCCCGCCTGGATCACAAACAGTAGCCAAACTGGCTTTGCTACACGGTCGGACCATCTTCCGAAGAGAAGAGCTCCTCCTGAAAGTCCTGCCATAAAAATGGTCAGAACCGTACTTGTTGACAAAAGGTGTGTCCCAAAGAGCAACGAAAATTCCCGGATCCAAACGATCTGGCAAACGAGCGCGGAAAACCCTGAAAGGAAAATGATCAGCGGCACTAGATGAAGCAACGTTTTTTTTTCACTTTGTGGCATAGGTTCCGGTTTTTATATAAAATCGCGGAACCGCCGGAATTTAAAAGGTAAACCGTTGGTTCCTGAATCAAATGACTAACTACAGCTTCCAAAATTTTGGATTACCAGCACGGGTTTTGTTGAAGCCTTCTGCCGGCGAGGTTTATCTCGTTTTGAGGCAGCGGGAGAACTTCATTTTTTCCAACCTGGAAATCAGGAATCATATCTGCTAGCGTAAACCATGGTGTGGGGAGCTGGCTCCATTGTACCAAGTTAAAAAACCGCTCAGACAGAAAGGAAAGGCTACAAATGAGGATATTAAAATCCTCCTGAGGAGGCTTCTCATCGAGTGTTGGAAGTTTTAGTCGGGTTGATCGAAAATGCCCAACCAAAGTATGAAAATTTAATTATATAGAAAATGAATGTCCTCATTTTCTAAGCAGGATCGTATGATTAATCTGAAATTTTCATCATACTCCAAGATTGTACCTTACCTTCTAACTCATCCTAAAAAAGGGGGGAATGTCAATTCTAAAGCAACTACGGAAATGTTTTCATAAACCGGAACAGCTCCTAACATTATCACCCCTTCATCATTTGTTTATAAATTAACCAACACAAATGGTGCAGAAAACATAAGTAAAATCATTAATACAAAAAATTTATCAGCAATGAAAAAAATAGGAATAATTGGTTCAGGGGTGGTGGGAAAAGTACTGGCCGCTGGTTTTAACAAAAAGGGTTACGAGGTAATGATTGGATCACGATCACCTGAAAAGCTCGACGAATTGAAGGTGGGGGAGAATCTGAGTCTTAAAACCGGAACCTTCGCTGATGTAGCCCGATTTGGTGAAATTCTCGTCCTGGCTGTAAAGGGAACTGCTGCAATGAGCGCACTGGAACTGGCAGGTAAGGAAAACCTTAAAAATAAAACCATCATCGATGTCAGTAATCCGCTTGCTGATGCTCCACCCGAAGATGGTGAAGGAAGCAAAAAATTTCCACCCATCCCGATGGAAAGAGTGGAGTAAAGTTACCATGTTTTAGGGATTATAACCCCGAGACAAGTTAACATGCTGTCATCCTGCAGATGTTCTTGCATGGCAGGATGCGGGATTATCAAGTAAGCGTGAGACGGATGGAAATCAGTAGCTGAAACCATCATCATAAAACCCACCGTCGCTCCCTAAGTCATCGAAGTCATCATCATCCATTCCATCCCCCATGATGCCAAGATCCTTCAGATCGTCTTCGCTGAAACTATCTATCTCATCGACGTCATTTTCTTCCTCCTCGTAGATATCGTATTTTTCTTCAAGCTTCTCAACAGCTTCTTCAGAAAATACAAATTCTACAGTCATGTCCTCCAGGGCATCAATATTCGAAGGGTTAAAACAGAAACTCGGATTCTCGAGGATGCACTCTTCAATGTATTCCGGGTCCTTTGCAAAAACGTCTTTAAGGGTTTTGCCGCTATACTCTCCAAAGTCCAGCTTACTGTTTAAACTGTATAATTTCATGACAATGTGGTGATTATAATATGGTTTTTGTTAGTGTTCGACTGTTCGTATTACAATGACAAATATATTTTTTTTCGTTTTCCCAAAAACTTTTTTAGCTCAAATTATCTAAAAAAAATTAGTCGCATTGATAAAGTCAAGTTAACCAAAGGATTATGTCCTGTCAATTTCGCGATTACAATCATTACAAGATATTGATAGTCACTACTCTGAAGACGCAGTAATTATAGTCGGTGGTTGATGTACGGCATGATTCCGGATGCTCCACCAATCAAAAATTTAAACGGTCGGGGAGTGGTATAGTTGCGTTCCTTCACCACTTTTATTATCATTTAGAATCACTTTCGGGACGGAACGGGCAAGAGAAACAGGTTCAGAGGGGCAAATTATTATTGCTCACAAAATTATTTGGAAATCATTAGTGAACGAAGGCCTCGGGATCATTTTACTTCCTGATGGCCGGAGTATATTATCTTGTTATCTGTTTTTGCAGGCGTGGCAGATTTTAATTTAAGCTCATACAGATCCGTCCTACGATCCTTGAGAATCCTAACAGAACCATAATTGTGTAATTCCTTCAGAAGGTCGAGGTCAACATCGACGATTAGGGTCATCTCCGTGTTTGGTGTAGCTTCAGTTTTAACGCCATTGGTAGGGAAGGGGAAATCGGATGGTGTGAAAACAGCCGACTGGGCGTACTGGATATCCATATTGCTAACCCTTGGCAAATTTCCCACACATCCGGCAATAGAAACATAGCATTCATTTTCGATGGCCCTGGCTTGCGCGCATCGGCGTACCCTCATATAACCATTCTGCGTATCGGTCAGAAAAGGAACAAAAAGCATCTGCATCCCCTGATCGGCCAGAATTCTTGGAAGTTCAGGAAATTCTACATCATAACAGATCATGATGCCGATTTTTCCACAATCGGTATCAAATACCCTGATCTGATCACCGCCTACCATGCCCCATGAGCTTAATTCCGACGGTGTGATATGAATTTTTTCATACTTCTCCCATGTTCCGTTTCGTCTGCACAGGAAGCCGATGTTCCGGAGTACGTCACCATCCATAAAAGGCATACTGCCAGTGATAATATTAATATTATAGGAGATAGCCAGTTCAGAGAATCGTTTTCTGGATGGTTCGGTGTACTCCGCCAGTTTACGGATAGCCTCGGCTTCAGGAAAATCGTTGAATCTTGCCATAAGCGGAGCATTGAAGAATTCAGGGAAGAGAACAAAATCACTTTTGTAGCCACTGATGGCATCAATAAAAAATTCTACCTGCTCAAAAAGCTTATCCATATCTTCAAAATGCCTCATCTGCCATTGGACAAGGCCGATGCGTACAACTGATTTTGTCTGGTTGATCTGGTTTGGTTCGTCCTGGAAATAAAGATTGTTCCATTCAATCAGGGTGGCAAATTCAAGCGACTCTTTATCGCCCGGGAGGTATCCCTTTAGAATTTTTCGTACATGAAAATCATTTGAGAGCTGAAAAGTCAGGATGGGATCGTATATTTCCCGGTGTCTCACCCTCTCAATGTACTCCCTGGGTGGCATTTTATCAGCATAGGCGGCAAAACCGGGAATTCTTCCCCCGGCGACGATGCTTCTGAGATTAAGCCGTTCACAAAGTTCCTTCCTGGCGTCATACATTCTCCGCCCCAACCGCATTTGCCGGTAGTCGGGATGAACGAAGACTTCAATGCCGTAGAGAACGTCCCCGTCAGGATCATGGGTTGTGAAGGTATAATTACCGGTGATCTGGGAATAATTGTGATTGTCTCCGAATTTAGTGTAATTCACAATAATTGACAGGGCTGTGCCAACAACTTTGCCGTTAACGAGGATACAGATCTGTCCTTCAGGAAAAATGTCCAACAGCTTCGAGATATGATGTTCCCGCCAGTAAACACCTTCCCAATTGGCATAGGCTTCGATCATTGAATGTTTTAGCTCTAAATAGTCATTGATTCTGAGATTTCTCAGTTCTACTTTCTGTTCTGTGTGATCGGTCATACGGATTTCATTGGATATAGCAACATAACTTTATGAAGATATAACAAAATTCTGATGCTTTTGATCATGGCTTGTGAACCAGGGAGGAATCATCTTCCGGATTGTCGTTTCAGTCTGGAAGTCAGGAAAAATGTGGTGACTACCAGGATAGTCATTCCTGAGATAAAAAGTAGCCAGTTAAATTGACGGGGAATGTAGTTTATGGCATATTCCTGGAGGGCTTTCCGGTTTTCTAAGTCAAATATTTCACCTACAGTAAAGTGAGACAATATAAATGAGGAATAGTCCCAGATAAAAGCCAAAACCAGTACGAAGGACCCTGAGATGAATCCGGTCCACTCAAGGGTTTTAATAACAACTCGGCGGCCTCGGGCACCAAAGAACAGGATTATGACTGCGAGTCCTATCATCGAGAGGGAAACAATTACCGGTGTGATGACAGGGCCCACCCACGTGGCAGGAATAAGAAACAGGATGTCCCAGGTCATGAAGGAATCTGGCCAGCCAATCATCAATTTAAGAAATACGTAGTAAAAAATGTCCCAGATGGCAAAACAATAGATGAACCAGGCAAAGCGTTCGGCTGCATAACGTCCGGCAAGAATTCCTGTCGACAGCAATATCAGAAGTGTGGCTGCTTCACGCAGGACCTCCGTGACAGCCAGTCCCTGCTCAATAGGAGAGAGAGGAAAGGCAAAACCGGCAGGGTACATGATTTTACGAAGGTAGATTACAACCACAGCTTCAAAAAAGCCCATGGAAGTTGCGAAAATGCTGATCCATATCAGTTTCTGTCTCATTGTCGGCTGGCTTTGTCAGAATATGATAAGGAAAGGGCCTGTATCATACCCTGTGTTAAAAGATCTTTTTCCTGCATCCACTTTTTTATTTACTGTCGATCCCTGTTAATTTTTTAATCAGCGCCGTTTCCACGGTGTCGAAGGCACTTCCATCGGGACGGAAAATATCATGGAACCATAATGCGGGATCCCGGGTACCCTCTGGTGATCCCCATGGAAAAATCGTGTTTGTTTTGCCACTGACAAGACCCCAGTTGATGGCTCCCACATTGTACTCCTTTAAAACAGGCAGGCAGGTCTGAAACCTGCTGCCGTTTGTCCTGGCCATGTATTCTGAACAGACAAGGGGACGTCCATATTTTTGTAGTTCCTTTATCTCATTTTCCAGCTCGTCCGAAGGTGAGTAGTTATGAAACGTGATGATATCGGAATTTTCAATCTGGCATGAGTCCAATGCATTAAAATCGGCGGAAAGATTCCAAAGTGCTGCAGTTACAGGTTGCGACGGTTTGCACGCGTGCGCCCATTTGAATACATCTGAGAGAAGGGAGAGGGAGTGGTTTTTATGGCCTGAATTCCCGGGTTCATTATAAAGATCCCACATCAATATGCGTTTGTCATCTTTAAACGTACTGATAATATCTTTTGTATATGCCTCAAGAACCGGACGGAAGGTCATGTCTTCCAGTTTGTTGCTGCCTCCCGGGCATTGTACCCATCCCGAATTATGGACGCCCTGCCGGGGTTCGGGCTGCTTGCCAAGGGTGAATTCGGGATTCCAGCAATCATCAAACAATACAAACATAACACGAATACCTTGTTCACTGGTGATTCGCAGAAAATGATCAATACGCGCTTTCATTTTTTCCGGATTTTGCGCCCATACCAGGTAGTGAAGATAGACTCTGAAGGTATTGAATCCTATAGATGCAGCGTAAGCTGTTTCCCTCGCAATTGTTTCAGGGTCGAAGGTGCTTTCCTGCCAGAATTCGATCTGGTTAATCGCGGTTGAAGGAGTGAAGTTGCATCCAACGATCCAGGGTTGGTCAGTATACCATTTTTGGGCGGTTTGGAGCGGCCATATAGAATCGTTCATTTTGATACCCGGATCGGAATTGCCCTGGTTTTTGCACGTCGTAAAGGCTAACAACATTCCACAGGTAAGAAGTATCAGAGTTAAATGTTTCATGATGACTGATATTCAGTGTTTAGTCTGACCTAAATCTAAGAAATTTCAATGAAAAACTGTTGTAACCCGATCCTGTTATTTTAATTTGCGTGTTGTATTTCTGCTGTTGCTCTTCCGGGAACGACTTAGCACATGTCCAGGACTGAAGAAACTCGCAGCCTTCCCTTTGAAAAGGCAACATTCAAACACTGTTTTTGTTACTATGAATGTCAAATGATGAATGCAATGATGAAAGAACTGATAACTATCTCATCGGTAAAAAAGAGCTTTGGGACTGTTCATGCTGTCAAGAAGGTTGATTTTACACTTCGGCAAGGAGAATATGTAGCGTTGCTTGGCCCGAACGGTGCAGGGAAAACCACCCTTGTGGAAATGATTGAAGGCATACGTCATCCGGATTCCGGGGAGATATTAATCAAGGGAATGAGGTTGAAGGATAATAAGAATGAATTATACCGGATTCTCGGCATCTCTTTCCAGGAAACAAAATTCTTCGAGAAGATCACGGTGTTGGAAACGTTGAATATGTTCGCTTGCTTTTATGGTGCGAATGATGAGAAAGTAGAAAAGGTGATGGATATCGTTGGCCTGAATGAAAAAAGTAAAGCCTATACTAAAAATCTTTCCGGCGGGCAGCGGCAACGACTCGCTCTTGGCATCGCCATTCTCAATGAACCGGAGATACTGATCCTGGATGAGCCGACAACTGGGTTGGATCCCACAGCACGGCATGAAATCTGGAACATTCTCATGAACCTGAAAAAAGAACATAATGCTTCCCTCATCCTCACAACGCATTATATGGAAGAAGCCGCGTACCTTTGCGATCGGATCATCATCATGGACAGGGGAGAGATTATTGCCGAAGGAACGTTGAAGGAACTTCTCGATACGGAAAACATTCATAATGTGGCCGAATTTTCACTGGCAGAAAACATTCCTGAGTCCCTTCGGAACCGTAGAAATGGTCTGGATATCAGTTGGGACGCTGAGAAAAAAAAAGGGCGTTGCGAACTGTCAGATGTGACACGCGACCTGCCTTATCTATTTCATGTACTGGAAGAGAACCAGGTGACAATCCGGGATTTTGATTTCAGGAAACCGACGCTCGACGATCTTTTCCTGCGCAAAACCGGCCGCAGCCTTAACACGTAAACTTTCTGTTTTTCATAAATCATCATCATTATGTTGAGAAAAGAATTATGGCTATTAATCGTCATTCATATTAAAGAACTTATCCGGGAACCGGGTGTGATCTTCTGGGGAGTGGGTTTTCCTATACTCATGGCCTGGGGCTTGGGTATTGCCTTTAATAACAAGCCGGATGTCAGGAAGGATGTAGCCTTTATAAATACTTCCAACAAATCAGTAATCACGAAATTCCTTGACCAGCATGCCCAAGCCTCATGGACTGCTGATTCAATGCGCACATACAATATTACCGTTACGGATCAGGTTTTTGGAAAAACGACCTTCCGCTTTTTCCCGGTTAGTCAGGATATTGCTATACAGGGTATCAAGCGTGGTAATTTCCAGGTATTTATTGAAAGTCGCGGTGACAGCATTATCTATCATCTTGATCCCGCGAACCCGGACGCGCGGACGCTGCAACTTCAGCTAAGCGGTCTTCTGGACAAAAATTATGATCCGAATGTTATCAGTCGTGCCAATATCGTGCCTATGAAACTTCAGGGTACGAGGTATGTCGATTTTCTGGTTCCCGGACTACTTTCTCTTACCGTAATGATGGCATGTATGTGGGGCATTAGTTATACTATTATCGAACGAAGGAAGGGGAATATGCTCAGGAGGATGGTAGCGACACCCATGTTCAAGGGAAACCTGTTGGTTGCGCACATGACGGCCAGGTTACTCATGACCTTCGTCGAAGCTTCGCTGCTGCTCCTCTTCGCCAATCTTTACTTTGATATTAAACTGCAGGGTAGCCTGCTGGCACTCATCCTTGTATTCCTTACCGGTAATGCCGCTTTTGCGGGTATTGCCGTGCTGTTCTCATCCCGGACTTCCAAGACAGAGATCGGCAACGCCATCGTCAATGTTGTCACCATGCCAATGATGATCCTTTCAGGCATCTTTTTCAGTTATCACAATTTTCCTGAATGGACTATTCCAATCATTCGGAAACTACCGCTGACGATGGTAGCCGACAGTTTCCGCAGCATCATCAATGAAGGTGCCGGCTTGCCGCAGGTCATGGAAAACACGCTGATTCTGGGAGCGATTGGTGTAGTTACCTTTGGCGCCGGACTGCGTATTTTCAAGTGGTACTAAACTATTTATGCAAAATCAAGGGTGATGGAAAGCGTAAGATCCGTTTACATCTCTTCCTTTTTCAGCTCCTTCAGCACAGCAACCAAAAGTCCTGCACTTAACCTGGTTTTATAATCAGGATTGATGTATTCGAATTGAATTCTTCCCGAAGTATCGAGAACAAATACTGATGGTACTGGTAGCAGACCCTTATTCAGTCCTGATGAACTTTTCATCAGCCTTTCAGAATACCTTTCAGGAGCTTTGAACGCAAGGCCAACGGCTTTCATTAGTGTTCCATCAGCATCGGAAAGCAGCGTGTACCCAAGTTTGTTATTTTCAAGGACCATTTTCAGGTTCTCCGGCGAATCAGGACTAATAGCTATGATCTGGTAACCCAAGTTCAGGACGTCCTTTTCTGCACCCTGGATTTTAGCCAGGTGGGCATTACAATAAGGGCACCAGCCTCCACGGTAGAAAATCAGTACTGTTGGTTTTTTAGCCAAGAGGTTCATCAGACTCAGGCTACTGCCGTCAACAGCGACCAAACTGGCTTCCGGAATGGCTTCTCCACAAAGCAACGGCGAAATATCTTCGGCTTTCTCGGGAAGCTGTGCGGAAACGGGAGACGCGGTGAAACCGATGAACAAAAGAGCAAGAATGAGATTTTTCATGATTTCCATAAAATTGTGAGGTGTATGCGAACTGTATGTGAGCCACAACCTAGACAGAACAAACATGATGCACGAATGTTCTTGAGGAAAGCATGGATAAAATATTTCAGATCCAACGCCTGTACCTGATCAGCAGTCCGCCAATTACAGCAAGAAGTATGGATATAAGAAGGATACCTATGAATGAAAAAGTATTGCCCTCCAGATTGTTGGGTACATTCATGCCAAAGAAACTCGAAACGAGGGTGGGGATCATCAGGATTACTGTCACAGTGGTAAGTTGCTTCATGACGATGTTCAGGTTGTTCGAAATGATGGAGGCAAAGGCGTCCATCATACCACTTTGAATATCACTGTATATATTCGACATTTCAATTGCCTGCTTGTTTTCGATGATTACGTCCTCCAGGAGTTCTTCGGAATAGCTGTCGGGTTTGATGTATTTTGAATTTCTCAGCCTCGCAAGCAACAATTCATTGGCCCGGAGTGAGGTTGTGAAATAAACCAGGCACTTTTCCATTTTGAGAAGTCTGTGCAGCTCTTCATTTCGGGTGGAACGTTCGAGATCCTTTTCAATCCTGTTCGTCTGAATATTGATATTTTTCAGATACTTGTGGTATGCATCAGTGGTATGGAGGAAGATTGAAAGCAGGAAATCGATCCTTGAATCGGTTTTTATATTTTTAATGCGGTTATTCTCAAGGTTCTGGATTATTTCCGTTTCTCGTATACAGATGGAAATAAGGTAGTTGTCACTGATGATAAAACCCAGAGGGATGGTGGTGTAGGGTACACCATTATGCGGGTTGAATACAGGCACACGGATGATAATGAAAAGAAGATCATCTTCAATTTCCATCCTTGATCTTTCATCAACGTCGACAACATCAGAGAGGAATTCTTCGGGGATAGCAAACCGGCTTTTAAGGAATTCTATTTCTTCGGTGGTGGGAGCAACAACATTGATGTAGCTGTTGTTCTGAAAATTGTCAAGTCTTGACAATTCTTTCCCGACTTTCCAGAAAGTAATCATAGCTATACCTCTCGTTTGAGTCCAGCTGAGGTAAACCGATGATCACCCTGGCAGGACAGGTTAACAATCAATATTCGTTTCCGCGTGATAGTCGTCCATGACTTAGTTTAATTAAGACGTGCAAATGTAGGCATTTTAACTCAATCTCGTGCCCTGTGTGCCTAAATTTTTGCCCGTTGCAGACGAAGAAAATGCCATACGACTGAAATTTCCGGGGAAGTTTTGTGGCAACGTCATTGGTTGATCCATAAAAATAATACGATTCGGGGATTTAACCCTTCACTGGCTGCCGGTGGCGTTCTGACGGAGGTTCACCTTAAAATCAACTGGCGTCAGCGTCTGTCCGGATGCCTACAAATTTAAGATTACCCGGCAGCGATCTATACGGTCGGACCTTTCCATGGAATAGATGTGATTGTCTTTATCGATATGTTCAAGGAGCAGGAGAGCTTTCATATACCGATCTGCTGCCGTTTCCGTGTCACCTGAAAGGTTAAGAAATTCAGCCTCCTCATAAAAGAGTGTGGCGATCATCTCTGTCTTTTCGGTCGAATATGTTTCACTTTCCGTAATCTCTTCAAACAATTTTTCAGCATTGAGCTCAGACAGTTCATAGTAAAAGTCAGGCAATGCATTCAGCGTCGTTCTGATGAGGGCCAATGCTTCTTCATAATTGCCCTTTTTACGGAATCCCAGAAGTGCGGCAAGTACAACACCAAGTTGTTCAAAGTAGCGCATCATATAATCTTTTCGGGGCATAGGTTGTGGTTTTCAGCTGGGAAAGAATGCCGGGCATCCTCAAAACTAAGGATTTTTTACCTCAGGTCAAAGCCGTAAGCAGGCTTATGTTTTAGACACTCTAACTTTCATCCATTTCTTCACTGTTCTGCCATATCCGTGTCCTAAATTCAGTTTCTTACAGGTCGTACCGTGATTCAATGAGGTGCAGAGCAGAACAGATCAGTACTTCCTATTATAACGACGCCCTTATCATTAATGACATATGCATAATTTTTTAAAAAATCTTTTACGGAAGTGAGCCTGATACCATGAGAAGTATTGGCAGACATAGCTTTGTCAACCGTTAAAAAATTTGAATCCCTGAATTTTTCCACAGGGTGGAAACGTATGCATTCTTATTTTCACAACGTTGGATATCGGTTTTATTTGCAGATAAGTCGATATACTACAGGGTGTTTCAACGAATGTTTTTTGATCTGAAAGGAATTACAACATGTATAAGAACCTTGCATTTTACAAACTGGTTCAGGTAAACCGACAATTTCATTACCTTTATTCCTGATTTGATGTGATTTCCAATTATCAACAGTCTGTCTTACAGTTCCAAATGAAAAAACAACTGATATTTCTGCTTATTTTGATTTGCGTCCAATCTCTAGCGGATAGTTCACAAGTGCAGGCACAAACATATCCAAACCCTGACATACCAAATACTATCGGATTTGGACGGATGCTGGCAAGAACAATGTACCTGCTTCAAAGCAGCACGCCCGAGAAAAGGAACACTGTCCGGATACTGGTTTACGGACAGTCGATCAGTGAACAGGACTGGTGGCTTGAAGTTCGGGACTACCTTCAGACGAAATTCCCGTATGCGAATCTCATCATGGAGAACCGGGCTATCGGAGGTTTTGCATCTCAGATTCTAAAAAAAACGGTCAGAATGGATGTGGAATCGTTCTATCCCGATCTCGTGATCTTCCACGTCTACGGAAGTCATATCGATTATGAGACCATTATCAATGACATCCGGTCACATACCACCGCTGAGGTGGCTATTCAGACCGATCATTATACGGGTGAGAGCGCATGGAGTGATCAGATGTCGTACACCACATTACCGGGATTTGCCGAAAAGTATGGATGTGAGCTGATCAAAGTCAGGGAGCAATGGATTAAATATCTGGAAGACAATAACCTGGAGGCTTCACAACTCCTGAGCGATGGCACACATCTGAATGATTATGGAAACTTCCTGCTGGCAGAACTGATCAAGCCTCATCTAAATTATGACCCTGCCTTTAATGTCGACAGTTTTAGTATGGTAAAATATTTTGAGGTAGGAAAAGATGTCGATTTTGAAGGGGATACACTGACACTTCCCTTTGACGGAAACCGGGTCGAACTGGTGGCTCCAAATTCGGGTTTTACAAATCAGTCGTGGGCACATGTCATCATTGATGATCATAAACCTTCTGATTTTCAAGGAACTTATTATTATACACGACCCTATGACAGTAACCATTCCTGGCCATGGAGTCTTGGGACCTGGGTGGAAACGGAACATCAGAAACCACTCCTTCAGGAGACCTGGACGCTGGAATACACATCAGCCAGTATCCCGTATGAGAGTGTTAGTTATGACATCAGTGGCTCAAGAACAGGTCCTGACGGTTCAGGGAATAATACAGAAAACTTTGTTAGCCATTCAAAACGTGTACTCTTTCAGGGAGGGACTGTTGATAATGGTGGCGACTGGCATATAAGCCGGTCCTACTCGGTAACCGGAAGTACCATCTTTGCAGGTCAAATGGTTCATTGGAACGTATATTCACTAGGTGTGGATGACTGGCACCCGGGTACCGAGCAAAATATGAGCATCGAGAATGCCTTTACCATCATACAGGGAATCAGCAATAATCACCATGTGCTAAAGATTGTTAAAGCAGGGACGGCGGCCGTAGCACTGAAGGGTATCAGAATTTACCGGCCCATGTGGGATCGATCAGAAAGCTATCATCTTTCTGCCGATAAGCATCAGCTGGATTTCACGAAGGATGCCGGGCAAAAAGATATCAGCATTACTTCCAATACGGTTTGGGATATAGTTCCCCGTGCGGATTGGTTTATGACGGATATTACAACAACTTCCGGAACATCCTTAGTGACCGTCACAGCTTCTGACAATAGTGAAGGCGCTGATCGTGATGCTTACCTTGTGGTGAGAGGATATGGTGGAACACTTGATAGCATACATATAGCGCAGTCCGGAGGTAGTCCGGAGGCTATTCAAACTAACCGGGAAGAGGTGACTAAAATATTTCCGAATCCGGCTTGTGAGAATATAACTGTACAATCAATGCTTCCTGTAGATCGGTTAGTGATCATGAATATTTCAGGCAGGGTAATAAAAATCCTGGATAAGACCGATAATGCAGGAACGGACATTCGCATAGCTGATTTGCCTCCTGGTCTTTATTTTATCAAGATCATTTCTGGCAGCCTGATCACCACCTATAAATTTGTCAAAACAGACATGATGAACTAGCCTTTCACTTTCCCGTCAGGATATTTCTTACTGCTCCCATTTAAAAGCAAAGTCGTTTGATCTGGTGTGTGCCTCGTCGAACAGTTTCTTCATTTCGATGATGATATCAGGATGACTTCCTGCTACATTATGGAGTTCCTGAAGATCGGTACTCAGATCGTAGAGTTCGATCTGAGCGTTCCGGTCGTTCTGGACACCCAGTCGGACAGCCTTCCAGTTTCCCTTCCGTATGGCTTGTTTGCCATTCTTCTCGTGAAATTCCCAGTACAGATAGTCATGCTCCTTTTGGCCTGCTTTATTCAGCATTGCAGGCAATAATGAAATACCATCGGTCTTCTGGTCTTTTCCTCTATTCAGCAGATCAGCAATGGTAGCGAACATATCACCAAAATAAGAAATGTGATCCGATGTGCTTCCGGTGGCTACTTTCCCTGGCCATGAGACGATAAAAGGAACACGGATGCCACCTTCATATAAATCTCTTTTAACACCCCGAAGCGGGCCATAACTATCGAAGAAATCCGGATCCGCTCCGCCTTCTCTGTGAGGCCCGTTATCGCTTGTGAAAATGACGATCGTATTTTTCTCGAGTCCATACTTTTTCAGTGTGTCCATGATCTGACCAACATATATATCCAGGTGTGTAACCATGGCTGCGAAAGTTGCATGACCGTTTTCCTGAGAACAATAGCCCGTGGGATCAAAGTCTGTGGCGAAATAATCATTCCCCTTAAAATGATTTTCAGGATCAAATTTCCCTTTGAAGCAGCTGAGAATTGAATCCTCAGGAACGATGATCTCTGCATGAGGCAGAGTATATGGAAGATAAAGAAAGAAAGATGTGTCCCTGTTGCTTGCAATGAAGTTTAGTGCTTTTCTATTGATCACATCCGCGCTGTACTCATTCAGACGCCCGTTGTTGTTATCCAGACTGTCTTTTTTACCGTCGTCCCAGACAAATGGCGGGTAATACCGGTGGGCGAGAGACTGTGAATAATACCCAAAGAAATGGTCAAATCCCTGTGTCTCCGGATCACCTTCATTAAAAACAGATCCAAGTCCCCACTTTCCATAGGCGCCTGTGACGTAGCCATCATCTTTGAATAATTCAGCCAGTGTATACACAGAATCAGCAAGCGGAAACTGCCCGAGGGGTTTGATTGCCTTATTGCCCCTTACCGGTGTATGACCGGTGTGAAGCCCTGTCATCAGCACCGATCGCGATGGGGCACATACTGTACTGCCGGCATAATGCTGCGTGAATTTCATGCCCGATGCAGCCAGACTGTCGATATTTGGTGTGGCAAACTTCTTCTGACCATAACAACTTAGGTCTCCATACCCCAGATCATCAGCCAGGATATAGATTACGTTAGGCTTCTGCAGGGTATTTTGAGTTTTCTCTTTTACTCCGGTGCATGTTGTACCCAGTACTGCCAAAATTCCCAATGAGATCAGTGATTCATGTTTCTTCATCTCAGATTCATTTAATCCGTTGAACAATTATCGCGAACGATGAGGTCCAGATTTGCCGGATTAATGCAAATTCAGGCCCGTCATCAAGAATTCTTGTCGCAAGCTAATATACTACTTGTTTTTTAAGGTGTAAAGTCCGGGTTTGTCGAATAATCCCGGAACGGGCTACAATAACTTTTCTTCGAATTCACCTTACTTTTTGTTCTTTATGTGTTGAATCAAGAAGTAAAGCGTGAGCAGGACAGTTACATCTGCCGGCTGACGCTTATTAGTGATGTTCATTCAGAATTTTTATACTGTCAGCATTACCTGTAGCAATTCGATAGCTACTGATACTAAGATCGTCGAAATAAACAGTATCTGACCCAGGATAATAGAGGTAAATCTTTATTTTTGTATTTTGAAGCGAAGCAGGGAGGAAAAGAGTCTTCTCTATTTTTTCCCAGCCATCATTATTCTCCTCAATTACCGCATAACTCCCGCTATAATAACCCCCTGGTTCTTCCCGGGAAATAACGATACTGCCACTATTGTCACCGCCCGGTTTTCGCCAGACACTGACGACCAGCTGATCACCAGCCATCAAGCTATCCATTGAAATGGTCATTCCGTACTGGTGTTCACTGTTAAGCGCAACAGAGAATTCGCCAGAACGGGATTCCCGGTCTGACTGGTTCTTACCAAATTCATACTTCGAACTGTCTTTCGTACTAATAAAATATTTACCGTCTTCTGTCAGATGTTCCGCATCACAGCTCAGGTGCACGCCCGGGATAAGATCGGGTACAGTATAGTTCCTGGTGCTGTCCTTTAAATCGAAGATCATGGTTTTTCCATACCGACCGGTCAGGTGAACAGCATATTCATCCAGGTAGGGCATGAGGTAAAGGTTTTCGATACCATCAACAATCAGATACCTGGCCCCGTGAGAAATAGAGGTTTCTATCCCCTTGTGGTCACGGTTGTAGTAAACCCTGGCACCTTCGCCAAACCTCGTATCAACGTACTGAGTCCACCCCTTTACATTCATGAGATACAAGCCTACATGGTTGCCGGCTGGTACCGAAATTACCGTATCCCTGGGGCCAATGCCAATAGATCGCAGGTAGGGAGTAATCGTATAGAGATCATGATGAGTATGAAATATCGCATTGACCTTGCTCTCATAACGGTCTCTGACAGTGGTCTTCGCATACCATAGATTGAAAAGTAGAAATAATGAAAACAGGGCCTTTGTATATGAAGATGCAAACCAGGCCGGATATACCTTGTGCATAATATCAAGTACAGCAATGAGGAGAAAAACAGGCAGTATATACAAATTTATTGCATAATAGTCGTGGTCCCTGAAAAACCAAAAGAACATCATGACAAACACCGTAATTCCTGCCAGCAGAAAAAGATTGGTGAAAAGCAGAAACCGGGATATCTTTTTCACATGAAGAAGGATAAAGACTGCAGAAGCCCCAAGGAAGACCAGCACAACAGGATGAAAATATTCTGTTAACCAGACATGGCGGATATTAAAAACTACTTTTCTGAGTTCATCAGCAGAAAAAGTCCAGAACGGAAAGGCCCTGTGAACAAAGTAAGTACTGTCGTTGACGTTGTTATACCATGTAGTGAAATACACCCAGAGTCCCACCAGAATCAGCAGTATCGAGACGGAAACAATAAATTTCACTGGGGAGGGGAATAGTTTCCGTTCTTTCCGGCAGCGGATATCAAATATCCATTCCAGAATAAATATCGCACCGATTGCAGACAGGCTGACCAGTGCAGTTATCTTTAGCCAACCGGCAAGCAAAAAGAAAAGCATCGAAATATACATAAAACGGTCGCGATTCTCATTTATATACCGGAAGAACCAGTACCAGGCGATAAACGCAAAGGCAAGTGCAGCCGTATTGGGCAGGAAATTATTCCCGTAATACACAATTACCGGTGACGTGAAAAGCAATATGGGCACAGATGCAGCCCAGAATGCATCATTGAATAGATACCGGATTGATTTGTACAGAAAGAAAAGGCCGGTAATAAATATCAACGAGAAGACCAAACGGAACAGAAACTCGTGGTAACCAAAAATATGGTAGAGTACAGCTACAAAATAGTATAGATAGGTATTTTCGCCCGGAGCAGTTTTGCCGCTGGTGCCACCAAGAGATGTTAGGTTATTTACTTCAGGCTGAAAAAAATGCATACCCTGCTGGTAGTAATTCAGCGCAAATGAAGCACCATCAGCCTGTCGCCAGGCATGGATCGACTGTGGGCGTTTAAAAAGCATATCGGGATAGCCGTAATAAACTGAAACGGCAAGAATGGAGAGGATAAAAATGAGCGAAGAGTATTTCCGTACCATGGAGCGGGATTGAAATTTGTCTAAAAGTAATACAAATTTTTCTGCCCCCACGCTGAGGTGGGTTTTCCATAGCAGCCTACATACCTGCACATATCCATGGCAGGTATATTTTTCTTTCTGTCAGAAGTTACCGGGAGTGCAAGGGACTGTTTACTAGTCAGCTTTCCTGATTGCCTTTTTTTCCTTATCAATTTTCGATTTGATAAGATCAATATCGTCGCCCATAAATTTTGAAAAGTCGTTGAGTAATCCTCGTCCCTTTTCTTTCTCATGGTCATCAGCAGTATAAAAGAAATCGTAATTTTTAAAAGCATTCAGGATACCCTTCTGCTTGTCGAGAATGTCTTTGTGATTTTCAAGGGCTTTGTAATCACCTTTCATATCCCTTTGTTCAAGTTTTTTTGAAAGTTTGGAAGTTTGTTTTTCCTCTTGTGAAAGATCTGTACGACTGTTTTTGTTGATGTCTTTTATTTCCTGACGGCTTTCCTTAATCTCTTTTTTGTACTGCTTATTCAGGTTGTTTCCCTGTGATATCTCACGTTTCATGTCCCTGATAAGTTTGGATTTTGTTTTGTTCAGTTTATTTACATCCCGGTTATCATAGGCATTATTAAATTGGTCGGCTTTTTTCTGGAATGATTTTAGCTCCTTCAAGTCCCGTTTCAGCCGTTTCTGATACTGTTCAAGGACGGTGTTTTTTTCAGCTTTTTCATTTTCCATTGGGGGATCTTGTGCGGTAAGGCTTATTGTGGAAAAAATGCTGATCATAGTCAGCATCAAGAAAATTTGTCTCATATTGTTTGGTTTATTTTTTACGCAAGGTTTTCCAGATAATGTCATATTGGAAAAGGATGATAAAATACCCCCCCTTCAAAAAGATGGTTGAGGATACTTATGTTACATTGATATCAGGAAGATCTTCTATGTGATTAATTCATAAGACAATCAGGAAGGAAAAAGGTTTATTCTCTCCCTGGTATTTTGAATCTGGCGTCGGCATTATCAAGAACCAGTACCCAGTCGTTCCCCCGGCTCGTATTACCCGGAGGATCAAAGTTCATCGTTTCCCGGTTGTTCCTGAAATCCCGTATAAGGCTTGCCTCCCCGTTCCGCGGATTGTACCACCAGGCACGGATATTCACCATTTCCGGGTTGAGTTCCGCCATTCGGACAGATACCGGTTTGCCGGTTGGGATATAGATCAAGGCGTAATCCTTTCCTGAACAGGCTACAAGGTGGCCAACAGGATCATAAACATTTCCGGCCATCAGGGCCTGGTCGGGTTTCCGACTTTCAAAGGGTCTGGAAAGGATTAGGTCTTTGAGATATTTCATTTGGAAAGCCCCTGGCTCGTCAAGTGCATCTTTCCACTCCTTTTCATTTAATTTTGTAAGCGGGAGGTGGGCATTTTTCATTTTATACATCTGCCATACTAAGCCACAGCCGTATGTATGTCCGCAAGTCCCTGAAAACACCGACCAATAAGCCACTTGCCTGACATCGAAATCATCAAACCATCCGTAAGCGGCATTCTCCGAATCATAGTTCACAGGCGAAAGTTCATAGGCGGGCTCACTGTTCAATGTGGGTCGAGGGTCAGGCAGTATCCAGTCGTTATGGGCCATATCATAGGCGCGCTCATTATCGTGCTTCTCATGGTAGGAACCCCAGGTGTACATATCTATCCAGGGATCATGACTAAACCATCTGGCAGCGGAAGCGTAACAATGATAAGTCATGAAAGTTGTGGAGTAATCCGCTTTGCCATCGTACCTATATTCACCATTAACGCCATCGGTAATACCTTCAGCAATGGCCCTCCAGGTTTCCACCCCGTTTTCGCTTTCATCGGGAAGCCTGTCGCCTCCAAGGATCCATACAATATTATCGTTCAGGGTACGAAAGCGACTTCCTGTAAAATGTCCAAATTCATATCCTTCTGCCGGCGTTTTTATGATGAGATCGCTAAACCTGGGTGTTACATATTCGCCCCAGCAGGGAAGCAGGCCGATGATCAAACCATCCTTTTTTGCTTCCTGAATGATATACTCCACATGGTCCCAGTAATCGTATTCTGCCGGATTATCCGGATTGTTGCCAGGCGTTGTATCAGGTTTCAGAATATCTTTGTCCCTCAGCGGCCAGTCTCCATAATCATTGGGTGTTTGAAATGCTTCATTCTCGTAGAGAATAACCGACTGGATGATATTGAAGCCTTTGGCGGCTCTGTTATTAAGATACAGACGGGCCTCATCACGGTTCAGCCGGTGAAATAATTCCCAGCCTGTATCGCCCAGCCAGAAAAACGCATCCCCACTGCTTGTTTTAAGGTACCTTCCATTATCCGTAACTTTAAGGGGTTGAGAGAATGTTGGAAGTATAGCAAAAAACAGTAGGCAGAAGTATAGAATAATCGGTTTGATCTCTGGTATTTCAATATGTGATATTTTGTTGGGTTGGCCTTCCATAGTAAAGCTTTTTTTCTCAGATCGTTTATCAAAAATACAAACTAATTCAACTCAGACCTCTAAGGCCGCTTACTTTGATATAAAATATTTTAAAGTATCTTCATTATAAATTCTTATTTATTGATTTGGCGGTCCGCCTACGCTGAAGCTACGGCGGACGCGGTTTAGTGAATTAGGGATGAATTTAAGAACTCGATATTTTGAACCACATAAGGCACATAAGATCACATAAGTCTAGAATCCTCATCACTTATTATTTGGTGATTTGGTGATCCGCCTTCGCTTAAGCTACGGTGGACGCGGTTTGGTGATTTGAAGAGTGACCTATAGAACATCGCTAACTTCCTAACTCCCTAACTTCCTAACTTCCTAACCCCACTAAAGGCCATAAAGACCACAAGAGGTATCACCGGCATGGCAAAACGGGAAGCACCGAGGGGACCGGTGACAAAAGCCAGGTAGAACAGGAGTGCGATTAAAAATACTCTGATCCGGAGATCAATCCTTTTATTCAGGGTAAACAAGATAAGGCCTATCGATTTTATACTATTCACAATGAAGATAAGAATGAGAAATAAACCCAGGTATCCCAGGCTTCCCGAAAAAAGGTATCGCCAGGCACCTTTTATCCCATTGGCATTCAGATAATACAATATTCCTTTCTCCTCCGATGATTTTGGAAAAAAGAAGCTCACAAGATCGAACCTGCCGGGATCCAGGAAAAACCGCAGCATTCCTTTCACATGGAACCATCCGTACTGCAATGGCTTGTCGAACATGATCTTTCTGGCACTTTTCTGGAGTGCTGTAGTGCTTTGACTATAATCTGTACCAGGATCAACGGTGTTGTATAAACTGTCGATAACATAACTGGCATAGTCTGCATCATGTTGATTCATAAGAAAAAAATACAGATTGTAGTTAATCAGGTTTGTCGTCTGTATGCTTGAAAAACTATAATTACCGGTCCTCTTAACATTCCACTGGGCATAGGCAAGAACCAAAAAAGATGGGATGAGAGCCAGGAGAACTGGTCGAAAAGTTCTGCTTTTCACACCAAGCCATGCCATCAGTACCAGATTGGGGACGACGAAAATGTACATTACCGGCTTCGTGACTGCAGCCAGAAATATGAATAAATTGTAGAACAGCAGGTCACTAAATCTGCCTTTTCTAACGAATAGGATGAAAAAACGTACCAACAGGATTATCAGAAATTGAAACAGGATCTCAGACATCACCAACTACGAATAGATAAATTGTGCAGGAGAAAAAATCAGGACCGCCAATACCCATGCATCTTTATTCTTGAGATATCCCCATTCCGCTGCAGTCTTCTTCATCAGCAAAATACTAAATACAGATAAAATATTCTGTAATAGAATGATGATCATGTCATTTGATGAGAGAAGATGAGCGAGAGCAATTAAAAGAGGGTAAAGGGGAGGGCGTTTGGTGAACAGGGCCGGATCTTTTTCCTGACCGGCCAGACCGCAGTAAAAGGTGCCGTGATGAGAAATATTGTAAGCTTCAGTGAGGTATTCTTTCGAATCGTTTAGGTACAGGCTGTGGTTCTTGACCTGTACCAGAAAGAAAAATAGCTGGATTAAGATAATAGAAATCAGAAAGTACGGCTTCTTCATTTATAAATGATTAGGCGATTTAAATCATACTATCAACATCGCGGAAGGAGTTCGTGCTGATGGCTAATTTACGGAATTTCAGTTTCTGATCTATATCCTTCACTATAATTCATTTTCTGATATAGCTTTCAAAAGAGTGCATGAATTATACGAAAGCTGGTTGTAAAAAGAAATAATTCACTTTTGCTAAACGAGATATGGTGTTTTGTGTGTACGTTTACAATACTAAACCGAACCACCTTAATCTAAAACTGAAGCTATGAAAATGAATCATAAACAGGATCCTCAGCCTCGCAATTTCAGGATAAAAGCGCCAATACGGCATCTGGTTGTATTCAGGCTACTGTTTTTGATTACGGGTATCACCGCAACTGTATGGTTCCTGATCCGCGTAATTCCCAAACCCTCACGTGCTGCCTATCCCTGCATGCGCGCATCCGCCCCCCTGATGTCGGCATTCATCATATGGCTTACGGGTACTGCTGCAACATATTTTGGTTTCAGCAGATTGAACGGGCTGTTTAAAAAGAAAAGGTATTCGCTGGTAATCCTGACCGGGATCGCTACTATACTGGCGGCGTTTTTCACCGTTATGTCTGTTGGCAATGGACCGGTTGCCCAGGCAAATCCGGAACTCACACTTAGCTATGAAGCCAATCACCCCGTTGGTACACCGAAAGGTATCTTTCCGGGTCGGGTGGTATGGGTCTGGGACACCGGAGCCACAAATGAAAATTTGACAAATACGGAAGGCGATTACTGGTTCCAGAATACCGACCAGGCAACGGTCGACTCCATGTTAAGCAGAGGGATCAGGAGTCTGGCCGGTAGATCTTCGGTCGGTGAAAGCTGGGATGTTCTTTTCCATGATTTCAATGCATCCAGGCAACGAGGTGATATGGGATATCAGGCAGGGCAAAAAATTTTCATAAAACTAAACCTGACGACATCCTGTTGTGGTGGCATGGGACCATCTTCAACGACAAAAACCACCTGGCTGGATCATATGGATGTCGCACCTCAGCTTGTATTGTCTCTTCTTCGACAACTCATTGATGATTGCGGTATTGAGGAATCGAACATCTCTGTAGGTGATCCTTTCCGCAGGTTTCATGATGTTTATTGGAATATCTGCCACAGTGAATTCCCCAATGTTAATTATGTTGATGACCTTGGGATCAATGGCCGGAAAAAGACTGTTCTGTCTGCGAACGATGAACTGTTCTTCAGTGATGGACAGTTCTCCACACCGTTACCTCAGGATTACGTTGATGCATCGTACTTCATTAACCTTTCCTGTCTTAAATCGCATGATGCCGGAGGTGTGACGCTATGTGCCAAAAATCATCAGGGTTCCATCATTCAGCCCAATGAAACCGATGTTTCCGCGCAATCGGCAAGTTATATGCATTACTCTTTGCCATCAATCCTGTCGGGTCATAATAAGTACAGACATCTGGTGGATTATACCGGCCATAAATATCTCGGTGGAAACACTATTCTTAATCTTGTAGATGGGATATGGGCCGGGGTTAACTGGTCGGGCGACCTCGCGAAATGGAAGATGAGCCCCTTTAATACTGATTATCCGAATTCACTTTTTCTTTCACAGGATCCTGTGGCTGTTGATGCAGTCTGCCTGGATTTCATCCTGAAGGAATATGCATCACGCACAGAGAAATGGCCATTCTTTGACGGCACCGATGATTACCTTCTGCAGTCGGCAGATCCTTCGGAATGGCCTGCCGGTGTTACCTATGATCCGGAAGATGACGGTACGCCATTAAACAGCCTGGGAGTGTATGAGCACTGGAACAATGCGGATAAGAAACAATATTCGGGGAACCTGGGCTATGCGTATGGCATTCATCTCGTAAGCGTACCAGAGGATCTGGTAGAAACCATCACCCAAAAGGCCGAAGAATTGAAGCTTGATCAACGCGGCTTTTACGTGTATCCGAATCCGGCGTCGGATGTGGTTCGCCTGGCATGCCGTATGAAAGAAACTGGAAATGTTACCATCGAAATTTTCGATATCAACGGCAAACTTATTCACCGGCTAAACCGTGAAAATGTTCCGGCAGGTGAAAATGAATACCCTGTAGATGTCAAAGGCATGAAAGCAGGGTTCTACCTGGTCAGATTCATGCAAACCTCTGGAGGGCGTATAAAAACCTGTAGTCAGAAATTACAAATTAACTGATATTCTGATCGTAGTCAGGATGTAGCGGTCATTTGTCAGATTTTCCGAAAACTGACGTTTGAAACAACTTCATATTAGCTATCCGCCAAATTTCTGCCATGTTCCTCTATTTGAATTGGCGGCATGAACATTCCCACCACCCCGTTTCAGGCCTGATTTTCTTTCATGATAAGGTGAATTGTTCATACTCCGGCCTTTGTCTGGTGATTTCCTGTTAAAATCCGGAGTACTTTAAGAATGGCCGATGAATTCTTTTTATTTCATACTGGCATTGAATTACCAGTTTATTGTTGCTTTCCGGTCTTTTAAAAGTGTGATTACCTTTTCAATGCCATCACATGAAAGTTTTACTTTTGCATCCTTTTTCGCTGTTATACTAATATGCTGCAACGTTTTATCTTTCCAGTCAAAGGATACTTCGTATCCACCCCGGGCACATAAGCCGGTCACAGAACCCTCTCCCCAGGCATCAGGAAGGGCAGGGAGTATCCTGATCCCGTTTTCATCCGACTGAAGCAGCATTTCCGCAACAGCTGCTGTACCTCCGAAATTACCGTCAATCTGAAAAGGCGGGTGCGCATCAAACAGGTTGGGGTAGGTGCCACCGCCATTCTGATAGTTGGCCCTCACACCGTCAGGGAGTACATACTCCAGAAGTTGCCTGTACATTTTGTAGGCATGGTTGCCATCATACAGCCTTGCCCAGAGATTTATCCGCCATCCTTTCGACCAGCCGGTGGACTCGTCCCCTTTAATTTCCAGTGTGCGCTTGCAGGCGGCTGCCAGTTCCGGTGTCTTGTCCATCGTGATCTGATGACCGGGGTACAATCCAAAGAGATGAGACTGGTGACGGTGTTGAGGTTCTGCATCCTCCCAGTCGTAATACCATTCCTGCAATTGTCCCTTTTTACCTATCTGATATGGATGCAAGCGTGAAAGCGCATCCGAAAGCTGTTTTCTGAAAACTTTATCGGTGTCGAGAATTTCAGCAGCCCTGATTGTCTGAGTGAAACACTCTCTGATCATCGCCAAATCGGCGGTACCGCCGTACAGGGTTGCTCCTTTATACCCTGAATCAGTGATATAAATATTTTCTGGTGAAGTTGAAGGGGAGGTGATGAGTTCACCGTTTCTGTCCTCCGTGAGCCAATCGAGACAAAATATTGCGGCTCCCCTCATAAGTGGATAGGCCTGGTTATTCAGGAAATCATTATCCATCGTAAACATATAAGTGTTCCCAGAGATGGGTGCTAAGCCATGTTCCGCCCATATTCCAGTTTGCCCAGTTCGGATCTCCGTGTCCAAAGTCACCCACAGGGTTGCTCATTGCCCAGATATCCGAATTGTGGCATGCGGCCCATCCTCCGGCACCATAGAAGTTTTCGGCAGTGATTTTTCCTGTTTTGGCAAGATTCCCGATAAATCCCAGCAGAGATTGATGCATCTCCGACAGATTGGTAATTTCAGCCGGCCAGTAGTTCTCTTCAAGATTGATATTTAGGGTATAATTGCTGCTCCATGGAGGTCTCAGGTATGGATTCCATATCCCCTGTAAGTTCGCCGGTACATTTTCTGTACGTGAAGTGGAAATGAGCAGATATCTCCCAAACTGAAAATACAGAACCTCGAGGTTTTTGTCTTCTTTTCCTTCTGAATACCGTTTTAAACGTTCATCGGTTGGCAGATCAGGAGCCTCAGAAGTTCCAAGGTTTAAGGTAACCCGGTTAAAATAGGACTGAAAATCTTCGATGTGCGCCTTTTCGAGTTTTTTGTACTTCTTTGTGAATGCCCGATCTATCTGCTGTTCTGCAATTGACAGGTCGTCTTTCCCTTCACGGAAGGGGTCGTGATCAAATCCGTTAAAGCTGGTAGCCACCGATACAAAAATAACCGCAGTAGTACTGCCCGAAAGTTCGATCGTGCTGTCGGTGAAACTCAGCCTTCCGTCGGAATGACGGATCCTGAATAGTGTGGAAAAACGTGTTCCTTTACCCGTATCAAAAACCACTTCGTTCCCATGGTAGTTCGGATCAGCATGACAGGGTGCCTGACCGGTAATGATAAGTGTATTCTCATTCGCAGAGGATTTGAATTTTAGCTGGCTCCTGAAACGAATGCGAAAATTTAGGCCCTGTTTTTTCTCCGAAGTCATCCGTATGATCATGACGTTGTCGGGATGAGAGATAAAATATTCACGGCTGAAACGATTACCTCCTGCCTCATAGGTAAGGGTCGAAACTGCCCGGCTGATGTCGAGCTCACGGCGGTAGTTCTGGAAAGGCTTATCATGCTCCAATTCTATGAACATCGTCCCCAGGGGAGCATAGGATTCTGAAAAGGATCCCTGCACAAAATGGTTCAGTGAATCGGCCCGTTTATAATCTTCATTTTGCAAAGCGTCCCTTATTACCGGGATGTAGGTGTGGGCTTCAGGATTCATTGCTGGGTTGACAGGCTGCCCCGACCATAATGTGGCATCGTTCAGGTAAATTTTATCGGACGAAACACCTCCAAAAATTGTAGCTCCTAACTTACCATTCCCGAGCGCCAGGCTTTCTTCAAAATTTTCTGCCGGTTGGTTATACCACAACAGATGATCGGATTGTGCAGTTAAATTTGTCGATAAAAAGATGAGAAAACTCAGAATGAAATTTACAATGACTGGTTTCATATTTAGTATTTTGATCCTTTCCGTCAGCACGCTATCATTTTACCTGAGAATCGTTTTGCATTTGCAATTTAATCAAAAACTGCTGAAGGATGATAATTTAATGTGTTGAATGATCTTTCCCGGTCCAATACTCATTTTTCAATATCCTGTTACGTATTCATCCCATATTTAATCCGCGATTGGAGGACGAAAACCTGAAAAACCTTTTTCCCTGATTTGTTGCAGGGAAATAAATCTTCTGATTCTCTGAATTTTATCACACTTATCTTTCACAACCTTATTTATTATGCGTACTTTCGCGGCTCATTTTTATTTATATTTATGCTTACATTTAATGCATTGGGATTATCTCCCAAACTGCTGGAAGGAATTGAGGAGTTAGGATTTTCGAAACCCACCCCTGTTCAGGAACAAATAATTCCAATTGTCCTTGAGACGCAAAGTGACCTTATAGGTCTTGCGCAGACCGGAACCGGCAAAACAGCCGCCTTCGGCTTACCACTAATTGAACAGATAGATGTTCAGAACAGAACCGTTCAGGTTTTGATCCTTGCACCCACCAGAGAATTGTGCATCCAGATCTCCAAAGACATGGAATCATTCTCGAAATTCACCAAAGGGATTGTCGTTGTGCCGGTCTATGGCGGAGCAAGGATCGATCAGCAAATCTCTGCGCTTAGAAGGGGTGCACATATCATTGCTGCCACGCCAGGCCGGATGCTTGACCTTATTAACCGAAGGGCGGCTGATATTTCAGGGATCAAAACAGTGGTCCTTGATGAGGCCGATGAAATGCTGAACATGGGATTCCGTGAGGAACTCGACAGTATTCTTGAAAAAACACCTGCAACAAAACGGACGTTACTGTTTTCTGCAACGATGTCAAAAGAAGTTGCCCGCATTGCCGGCAACTACCTGAGAAACCCGGTTAAGATCACTATCGGCAAACAAAATGAAGGTGCTGAAAATATTCGTCATATCTATTACCTGGTCCATGCTACCGATCGATATTCTACACTGAAACGGATTGCCGACATCAATCCAGATATTTACGGCCTGGTTTTCTGTCGCACACGTATGGAAACCAAGGAGGTAGCTGATAAACTTATCCGGGATGGTTATAATGCAGATGCACTTCATGGTGACCTTTCGCAGGCACAGCGCGACCATGTCATGAAGCGTTTCAGGGATAGGTCGCTGCAAATGCTTGTAGCAACCGATGTAGCTGCACGGGGCATCGACGTGAACGATATTAGCCATGTCATCAATTACAACCTTCCGGAAGAACTTGAGGTGTATACCCACAGGAGTGGTCGTACCGGACGTGCTGAAAAATCGGGCGTGGCAATTTCCATTGTCAATTACAGGGAAAAGAGCCGGATTCCACAGATCGAACGGATGATCAACCGGAAAATTGAGAAGATGTCTGTGCCTACAGGAGCTGAAATATGTCAGAAACAACTCTTTAACCTCATCGACCGCATGGAGAATGTGCAGGTGGACGAAGTACAGATTGCCCCGTTTATGGATACCGTGAACAAGAAACTGGAGTGGTTGCCAAAAGAGCAGATCATCAAACATTTCATTTCGCTTGAATTCAACCGCTTTCTCGAATATTACAAAAACGCGCCGGATCTGAACGAAAAAGCAGTTGAAAAACAGGAATTTCAGGGCAGGAGAAAAGAAGGCGGGCAGAGGGAGAGAAGGGAACGAGGACAGCGGAATGGCAGTACAGGATTTAGTCGCTTCTTCGTGAACCTGGGGAAAAAAGATGGTCTGATCCCGAAAAACATCATTGGCATGATCAATGATAACACCCGCGACAGGAGTATCAATATCGGGAATATTGATATAAAAGACAGTTTTTCTTTCTTTGAAGTTGGTGAAGAATCAGCTGGCAGGATTGTTCAAGCCCTGAGTAACCATAGGTTTAAGGGACGCCTTGTACGGATTGAGCAGGTGACAGAAAACGACGGACCCCGATCTGAAAAGAAGGAGAAAAAAAATAAAAAAAAAAGTAAGGGGATACGGTAGGGTCTTCGGCGAGGATCATAAAACTGAGGCGAAAGTTGTCAGTGGTAATTGAGTCATCAATATATCAGACACGATTAAAATCCTATCTGTAAGCTGCACCTGTTATCTTACGCTGAATTCATAACTACCGTAGCAGCCCAGTCCTTTCCCGTCCAGACCTTCAATCACGATCTCATAATCACCGTCCTCATCCGAAGTGTAAAATTCCAGGCTGGCGTTACCATCTGCACCTGTTTTAACCTGCGGCTGCCAGAGAAGAATGTTGCGGTAATCTGGTGTTCTGCCACTAAGATCTTCTGCCGAATCTTCGGGCGCAACAAAATGATTTTGTAAGCGCGCAAAGCTCATCTTCTTCCTGGCATATGAGCCAGCATAATCAATCTCGGAAAAATCATTTCTATTCGTATTAATCACAATAATGCCGTCGTATATTTCAGATCCCAGAAAGTACTGTTTCTGAAGTACACCTATTGACCTGACCACTGAAGGGGAGATCTCCATCACAACCCTGGGGTCGAATATGGGAACTCCGTCAATAAGGTACAGGGGATGATCCCCAATTGTCCTGTTGCTATATTTATCAATGACCTTGAGATAGGCCTCCTTATTTTTATGCAACACCATAACCGGGGGTACGATCTCGAAAAAGACCTCCTCTAGAAGTGGCAGTTCGACATAATTCTTTAACTGGATAGAGAAATCGGATTCACCAAAAAAATTATAATCCCTGATACATTTAATTTCCTGACTGACATCATCGATATGGTATTGTCTTCTGATCTGCCAGGCATAATAAAGGCTGTTCAGGGTGTTGGCGAATGAGCTGTCGAGTGCAGCGGGAAAATCAGCGAAGCTGGTGTAGTTGCTATAAAACTCCTCATCGAGGCTGAAATATGCATTTCTAAGGCTGTCATCCGATTTTACCACAACATCGCGCACACCGGTAAGATCATGAACAGGAAAGCTGAAACGGCCGTTTTCGTTGGTTTTACAAGGAATAATAAGTGAACTGTCACCAACAAGTGAAAAATATACCAAAGCTCCGGTCATCGGACGGCCATCCTCTTCGAGTGTCCCGTTAACACTGAAACCTGACAGGTTTGGTCGGTAATCCATTCGTTCAGGCATCTTCTGCCCTGCGAAGATCTCGTTACCGTAAATGGTAAGAAATGCAGAGGCCGTATAAAAGTTGTCGAGGTTCCAGTCAGCTGCGAGTCCTCTGAACGAAGGTGGAATATCAAGGAAGGAGGGGAGCGTAGTATTTCTGACGGCAGTCCCCGTCTTTTTCCTGATACTCACTGAAAGCAAAGTACTAACGGGGTCATCGCTGGTGCCAACTGTATGAATCATCAGGTTGGCCTTTTCCCTGTTATGATATACGACCTTATCCGTTTCCATCCTCACTTTCAGCTTGCCCAGGGGCCTTACATAGAGATAATTTTTTGCCACTGAATTTCCAGATGCATCTTTCAGGATCAGCCGGTTGATACCTTCCTTTAGTGTACCGGCATCAAGAATTAGCGACGAACTGAAATTTCTCAAAATACTTTCAGACCTTCGAAGATCCAGGTTTGTTATTTCCAGGAATAAGGGAGATTTCTTCAACAGAGAATCGTTCGATTCCAGCCGGAGTCCAAACCGGTCGACCGCTGATTCGATCGTAAGTAATGATCCTTTTCCTCTTTGGATCTCAAGGGGGATCCATCTGTCGAAACCAGGGAGACTGAGGTAATATTTTGGTGTACCCGGGACAATGTCAAACCATGCCAGGTCTTTCCTGAGAAAATGCAGCGTGCTGATCGTGTCGTAGTATTGATTTACGATCCAACCTGTTGGGTGTATATCAGGCATTGGGTTCTTCAGTTTCACATATACCCGGTTGTACAAGTTCTGGTAGATGGAATCACCTTCAGGATAGATCCGGACATCTGTCGCATCCTTGCTCCCCGCATTGACTGGCGGGTAATTGAAGCGTCCGCCCTGAACCGGGTTTAGCAACATGAGTTTTTTATGGAAAAAGGTGTTAACACCAAAATTCTTCATATAATTCGTGTAGGCTCGCAGGATGTAGAATCCCGATGAGGCATAGGAAGGTATGGTGAGGCTTCCGCTCCCCACTCCATCGTTGAGAAAGATCATAGTTTGTGCCACCGGCTCGTTTTCGATGGTGAGCAGTTCAAGGTATACCAGCCGTGACATCTTGCATAGTTCATTCTGATTGTCCAGACATACCGGGCTGACCCATATTTCTTCACCCGCAAAATAGATGGTACGGTCTGTGGTGACGTAAACGGATTCTATTTTGCCCGGATCAGCGTTCTGGCCATGAAGCCCGGAGACTGTGAGAATCAGGGCAAGCAGGAGGAATATACGTTGTTGTAGCGTTCTCATTGGATATCAAAAACGGAAATTATAAGATATGGTCAATATCGGCTCGGCAAAGATGGACATTTTATAACCCTGAGTAATGTTTTCTTTGCTGAGGAAATACACTGAATAGATGTTGTTTCTTCCTGTCACATTATAAACCGACAGGCTCCAGTAACTGTGAGTCAGCTGGTTGATTTTTAAATTACCATCGAGGTTCACCGAAAGATCCCATCTGAAATAGTCATCGACCCGGTACTCGTTTCTCATGGAATAATGCAGGAAAACGCCATTTCTGAATCGGTAGCGAGCTACAGGGTAAGTAATAGGACGCCCTGTTGAGTAAACGATATCGGTCGATACGCTGAGACGACGAGAAAATCTGTAATTCCCGACAAACGCCAGAGAATGCGGCTTATCGTATATAGCCGGAAACCAGTCATTATTGTTTATTTTTTCCTCGGTGTAGATGCCATTCGATTTCTGAAGGATGCGGGAGTAGGTATAACTCAGCCATCCATTCAGCTTACCCATGGTTTTCCTGAGCATGAATTCTGCCCCATATGCTTTCCCCCTGGTATCAATAATCTCTGTTTCAACATGTTCATTCATCAGCAATGTTGCTGCTACCTTGTAGTCTTTCAGATCCTGAAGCCACTTGTAGTAGGTCTCAACCGAAAGTTCATAAATGCCACCCATGAAATTCTTGTAGAATCCAACAGACACCTGATCGGCAGTCTGGGGAGTTATATTATTATCACTGAGTTTCCAGGTATCGGTAGGTGAAACACTGAAGGTGTTCGACATAATATGGATGAATTGTTTCATCCTGGAATATCCCATCTTAACCGACAGGTCCCGTGAGATCAGATAACGTGCTGAGAGTCGAGGTTCAAGCCCTGCGTAGGATTTAATGGATTTAAAACCATTGTAGGTCAGCGTATCTTTCAGGGTCGATAAATCATAGGGCAAGTTTTCCTGGTAACTGAAAACAGTTCGTGGCCCAAGGTAATTGTACAACGAAAACCGTAAGCCTCCGTTGATGGTCAGCCTGCTGTTGAATTTGTATTCGTCACTTACGTAGATTGAATTCTGCAGGGCGTGTTCATTTTCTATGGTTTTCGTACTGATCAGTGATTCGGCCCCCGAAGGAGTGAGATGGCCAGGCATGAGATCGTAATACACATTATTTATTCCGAAAGTTAGCAGATGGTCATTGTTCCAGAAATAGGTAAAATCAGAGCGCTGTTCATAATAATCGATATAGTAATTCATATTATACCCGGATGCAGCAATACCTTTATCACCCAGGTTAAATCTGTAATTACTGTATATCAGACTATTTGATAGGTGGAGCTGAGGATTGAAACGGTGCTTCCACTCCATGTTTACGATCCGGTTGCTATAATAATAAGAGGTATCACGGTTGCTCCTGTAAAAGTAATCGTCACTGTAATAGCCAGAAATACTGATACTGTTATTTTTATTGAGGTCATAGTCCAGCTTGCAGTTAAAATCGTTGAATGAAGCCTGACTCTGTTGAATAGCCGTATTGTTGATCCGTTTCAGGATCCAGTTTGAATAAGTGCTTCTGCCACTTAGAAGGAACGACAATTTCTCCTTAATGATGGGTCCCTCGATTTCAAAATTCCCAGTAAGCGGACTGACACCTCCGGTGCCGGAAAAGGTCGTTTTATTTCCGTTTTTTACCGTTAGATCGAGAACGGACGATAAACGTCCTCCCATTTTTGCAGGTATTACACTTTTGTTTAATTCAAAATCCCTGATGATGTCGGCATTGAACGCTGAGAAGAAACCCATGAGATGTGATGGGTTGAATACCGGGGCTTTGTCTAGAAGGATGAGGTTCTGATCGGCATTTCCGCCTCTTACATTAAATCCTGTGGTGCCTTCACCTACCGATTGAACTCCCGGAAGAAAAAGTGATACTTTCAGGACATCAGTTTCACCGATTCGTGGAATCCGCGACATCACTCTGGTGTCAATCCTGTTGAGGCCCATCTGCGTACTTTCAATGTTGTGGTATTTCTGGGCAGTAACCTCCACGGCTTTCAGCTCTGTCACCTTTTCATCCATAAGAATATTCAGTTCACCGTCCGAAAATAGATTAAGTGTAAGGCTTACGTCTTTCTTGCCAATACAACGAACCGTGACACGATGCGAACCTTTTGAAAGTTTTATGAAGTAACTGCCTGTGGAATTGGAAACCGTACCCGTACCGGTATCTTCAGCATACAATGTGGCGCCGATGACTGGTTCCCTGGTATTCCGGTCCATGATCCTTCCGGAAAGAATGGCCTGTCCGGCACGCCTCGAATTCGATTTGGATCCCACATCAACGACCATATTGTTTTCGCGGGAGCTGGCTTCGCTGGTTTTATCACTTCCTGGAATAACAAGAGAATCAGGATTTTCCGTTCTACCCTTTTTAATTTCAAAGTATGTCTGGGGAAAATACTGTGACAGATTGCCTCCGCTGCTTATAAGAATATCTCCGCTTGGCGTGATATTGTAAAACAGGGATTTCCCGCTGAAGGTAGCTTTTAAAACACCGGTAAGCGTGTTCGATCCTTCAGGCATTTCAACCGTAAGATTCTTAACCCAGTCAGAAATATAAAAAATATGGATTCCCTGTCTTCTGCTTAGACTGTCGGCAAAATCGCTGAAAGGAATGCCTTCCAGTTCGGGCGGAATGGCGATATCTTTCACCTGAGCTGCCATAGATGCGGAAAGCATTAGGAACAACAAAAGCGTTAGTCTGCGTATCATATTGTTTTATTCATACAGTTGATCAATATATTCAATCAGGTCCCTGATCTGCGTATCACCTGATCTGTTGAGATAGATCTGCTTTTCCCTAATATATTTTCTAATTTGAGTCTTATTTTCAGGAAATAATTTGAGTAGAGATGTTTTGCTTTTTATCGGATTAAGCTTGTTATGTCTGATGAGGTACATGGTTCGCCCGATCTTAAAACTACCTCCACTGATTTTATCCGTGTCAGTGGTCTGCTTTTGCCATTTGGAGACCAGTTTGAGATTCCCGTCATAGATTACTTCATAATATCCCGGGTATGTATTATCACAGTCGGAGATCAGATAGTTCAGGTTGATAAAATGATGATTTTTTATCGTGAAACTTTTTAGCGTTCCAGGATTGATAACAATGGTATATGTCCCTTCTTTCCTATAAAGTGGTATAATCAGCTCATCCTGGTATATGTCGTATTTGACAAGTACATTTTTGAAGCTTTCATAGTTTGTTGTGACGGTTCCACTGATCCAGCCCTGGTCTCCGAAATACGGATGACCATTTTGCACGGTCTGGTACTGATAAAGCCATCCATTAACCAGATAGTTCAGAGAATCTGTTTCCGCTGCCTTCAGCTCCCCGGTAGTTTCAGAAAAGGGCATAGCTGGCTTTCCGGTGCTGTAATAAACCGGCATTGCGCTAATGAATGAAAACAGAAAAATGAGATATTGCATAGCTTTGAAGTATCAGTTTTCTATTTTGATCTCAGGGTACCTGATAAGTCTTTGGTTTTTCAGGTCCCCAGTGAGGTCAGAATTCACAGGGAAAATTTCATCCTGCTTCTTCGCTCTATTCTCAGGGATAAAGTCATTCCAAAAAACCGGCTTTATCTTTGAACCAATGCGGGAACAGTCAAAACATTTTGGTTGATTTACGATAAAGACAATTGTGTCATTCAATGATGAACTGAAATATTGAAAAAGGTACCACCAGTTTATATAGTTCTTAGTCTTGAAATAGAGTGAATCACTGATCTCCATCGCCTGGCAATCGGCAAAACCTGATACAATGTACCCCAGTGATTTCAGCTCAACCCTGTCAATAAAAATTCGTTTTGTTGTTACTTCCGACGCTTCAAAAAGCCCAATTACTGGATAATCCGGATCGCCCAGCTTCCTGATATTACCAATTAGCTGACCGGGTATGGGATCAAAGAAGCCACCGGACCCCTCATTAATCTTTTTGATTTTATCGAGGTAAATATAATTGTCCCTGGTCAGTGCTGATTGTTTGATCTCCACTGAATATCGTACGGAGAGTTTGTTCTGATTTGTCCCAATGAAAAAAAGATTTTCATTCTTTACTGAATTGCTGACTAGGTTTTGGGTAGTACCGATATGAATTCCGGAAGATCGTTGACTTTGCCAACAGCTTTGCTGCTGATCGGGGTAAGGATAAGGAGGTTTGATTTCCCAGGTTTCTACCCAGTTCCACTTGTAGTACCTGGAGAAGATATCCTGTGAATCGTCACTGTTTAGAACAATACGTACACCATTTAAGGCCGACCCCTGCGTGCCGTGATCCTCAATAGCAATTGAGAAATCAACACTGTCGATAGGTGCAGCCCTGAGCAATTCCTGAAACTCGGATTCATACTCAGAGCCGTCACTTGTCACAATCCTTAGCATGTATTGTTTGCCTGTCACAGCAACAAGATCGGAACCAGACTCGTAAAGACCATCGGAGGTTTCGGACAAAGGATAATTTTTCCCGTCCTCATCCGAGACAATTACAATGGCACTCGTTTCCGGCTTGCTTACATCTGACTGGTAAGGGAAACTCCTGGATAGTTTTACGACAGCCGCTGTCTCCTCATTGCTCAGAAATGCGTCAACCACAAGTAAATCATCGTATTTTGTGATGTCGGGTGAAAATGGCTCAACACATGCCTGAAGGCTGACAAGTAAAATCAGCACTTTAATCAGGGGTTTCATCTGAAATATGAAATCTGTTAGTTGGTTTAGATCTTGTAAAAATATCAAAATATTCCATATATCTAGCGGTTGAGGCAGATATTAAATTAGTTTATTATTTTTTTGGTCCCAGGATTTTTCAACGCGGACAGTTTGGAGAAGCAGTAGAAAACTGCATCCTGTCATTTTCCTTCCGGTGGTAAAAATAAATTTGTACCTTTTAAATCGAAATCATTCAGACTTTCTGTAAACGACAAAAAAAACAATCTTGAATACAGCGCTGTTAACCTATTTCAATAAACTGTCATGTACAGCGTTCTTTTCATCATTGTTTCACAGCAAATGCTTTTGCGTACCTTTTTTTTTCTCAGAGAAACAGCTAATGCCGGTAGCCTTACTCAATACTTAATAATTGTAAATATGAAAAACATTATTGTACCTGTTGATCTTTCCGGGCAGTCACTGAAAGGCCTGGATTTAGCCCTTATCCTTGCCGTTAAATATAAAGCAGACATACAGCTTGTTCATGTAATTCCGCCCACTGAAGGTGATTATCAGAGCGAAGCTGAGAGGGAGCGGAAAAAGGTGGAAAATGGTTTAGCAGCCTTGATAGAACGCTACAGCCCGAAGGTCAAGGGTATCGATTTTTCAAAAATTATTAAACACGGAAAGATCCATAATGCAGTTACAGAACAGGCTGAAGCCTTTGATGATTCAGTGATTGTAATGTCAACACATGGCGGATCGGGTTTCGAAGAACTGTTCATTGGCAGTAATGCATTTAAGATTATTTCATCGACGAGCAGGCCAGTGTTTACGGTGAGAGGAGACAAAGTACCAAAGAGTTTAAAAAAGATTATCCTGCCCGTTGATGCCACCCTCGAAACACGCGAAAAAGTTCCTTTCACAGGAAAGCTTGCTTCACTCTTTGGTGCTGAAATACATGTAGTGACAGTAACTTCTGCAAAGGCCGAGGATATTAACAAACGTATTGAATTGTATGCAAGTCAGGTGGAGAGCTATCTTGATATGCTGAAGGTGAAATGTGTTAGAGATTCTCTCTACGGAGAAAATATTACAGATATTACCCTCGATTATGCAAATAAGGTAAAGGCTGACCTGATTTCAATTATGTCGGAACAGGAAAAGAGCATCAGCAATCTGCTCATCGGAAACTACGCCCATCAGATGATTAACAAATCCGCTATTCCTGTTCTTGTCATCTCAAACCGACATATTGGAATTGTCACTGAAAGTTTCAAAACCGAAGGTATGTATTATGAATAGCAGTCAGGGATGGTTTCTAAATCTACAACAAGGATCCTGATACTGCTTTTCGCCGGAGTATTGATGGGGGCGTTGGATATCGCCGTGATCGGACCGGCTATACCTTCGATACAAAACGCGCTTAGTATATCCGACCGCGACATTCCCTGGATCTTCAGTATCTATGTATTATTCAGCCTGGTTTCGGCTCCCCTCATGGGGAAGCTTTCCGATATTCATGGCCGTCGTATTGTGTACACCATTGATCTGCTGATTTTCGCTGCCGGTTCAGTTGCCGTAATGCTTTCAAATAGTTTTACAATGATACTTGCAGGACGGGCTATTCAGGGCTTCGGTGCCGGCGGTATCTTTCCTGTTGCAGCAGCCGTGATCGGAGACACAATTCCACAAAAAAGGCAGGGTTCGGCCCTTGGACTTATCGGTGCCGTATTCGGTCTGGCATTTATCATTGGCCCTGCAGTTGGCGGAGCACTTCTCCTCATAAGCTGGCGGTGGATTTTTGGTGTTAATATTCCGTTCGCCGGCATACTCGTTTTTTTTTCGCTAAGGATACTGTCCTCCCGGAAGGGAAAAAGTACCGGGAAATTTGACTGGCCCGGCATGATGCTTCTCATTTTCTCACTGGCTGCATTTTCATATGGAATAAACCAGATAAATGCCGGGCATTTCTTTGCCAGTGTCACCTCATATAAGGTCTGGCCTTTCATACTGGCCTCATTACTTACGCTCCCGGTTTTTTACCATATTCAGAAAACTTCTGATCATCCTACAATCCACCTAAAACTTCTCCGGTCAAGGCAGCTTCTTTTTACCTATTTCATTGCCTTTGGAGGAGGGCTGGGAGAACTGGCTACCATTTATTTTCCATCAATGGCGAAATCGGCTTTTAACGTCAGCGAGTCCACGGCCAGTTTTATGATGATACCGCTCGTTTCCACCCTGTTCATCGCAGCTCCGGCGGCGGGAAAGATTATCGATAAGGCTGGATCCAAACTTGTCATATTCATTGGCATTATCCTGGTCATTGCCGGCTTATTTATCTTGTCCCTGATGAAGATCGACCACCTCGTCTTTTATTCCTCCGGTGTCCTTGTAGGAGTGGGTTTGGCCTTCCTCCTGGGTGCACCTCTAAGGTATATCATGAATAATGAGACCGGGCCAGAACAACGTGCAGCCGGACAAAGCCTTCTGACTATCTTCACAAGTACGGGACAGTTATTCAGTGCGGCTTTGATGGGAGCCCTGGTAGCCAGTAAGGGCGGAGGTCTCGCAGGATACAACTTCGCCTTTCTGATCCTGGCATTTGTTACAGTGATATTACTTGTGCCGGCAACTGGTCTGAAAAACAGGGCGGATGAGAAGAGTACGGCATTGCATTTCCGGCAAAAGGACAGCAAAAAGTAAGGTTTATAGCCATCGGGTTTTTTCAATAATCGATGGAGCTTACCCACAACATATTTAATTTTTTAAACCGGACACCAGGGATAAGATTTTATAAACTAATTTTTTACTGGGATGTTTAGCTTTTTGTATGTTTTATGCAGCCGGGTACGGCGGGTTTATATCTTTTCTCTTAAGATATCGGATAGTTGAACGATCTAAAGTCGAAAAAATGACTCATTTATTCGATTCCTTGAAGCACTTCTTTTCTTCCATGTCACAGGCTTCCTCCTCCGACGCCTACAATATAAATAATCTGTTTGTGGATTTTCTGATACTGGCGGGCATTATCATTTTGATTGTGACATTAATGGTCGTTCTGGGTGGATATCTATATAGAAGTAAGGTACGGCCTGACAAGCCATCTCAGGTTCATGAGAATAGCAAGCTCGAATATATCTGGACTATTGTACCATTTCTGGCCGTTTCATTATTTTTTCTGCTTACAGTTAAATCAATGCAACAGATCAATAAGTCGTTCAGTGGAAAGGAGTCACCGGATATTGTTGTGGTGGCTCACCAATGGTGGTGGGAATTCAGGTATCCCAAACGAGAGGTCGTTACTGCCAATGAGCTTCACATTCCTGCAGGAAAAAAGTTACTGATGCGTATCGAATCCGCGGATGTAATTCACAGTTGGTGGGTGCCTGCACTTGGAAGGAAGACAGATGCAATACCCGGCCGGCTGAACTATGCATGGATAGAATCTGACAGTATAGGAACCTTTCAGGGTGCATGCAGTGAGTATTGTGGTACTCAGCATGCCTGGATGCTGATCCGTGTGGTGGCTGAGCCGGAAGACGAATATGATCGCTGGATCAGTGACCAGCAAAGTGTCCCTGCGATACCTGCAAACGGGCCGGGAAGAGACGGTGCATTACTGTTTCAGAAAAAAACCTGTGCCAATTGTCATGCTATTACAGGGACACCGGCAATAGCCAGAATAGGTCCTGATCTTAGTCACGTAGGCTCCCGTGCCACGATACTCAGCGGGATGATGTCAAATAATTCAGAAAATATGAAAAGATGGCTGAGAAATCCTCAGAATATTAAAATGGGTGCCCATATGCCCGATTTTATGCTAAGTGATAAAGAAATCAATGATTTGGAAATCTACCTGGAGGGTCTGAAATGAAATTGGCCATACACATCCCTGAGTCCGCCGAACCTTTACCGAGTCTCCGCTCAACGAACGGATTCCTGCAATGGATATCGACCGTAGACCATAAGCAGATTGGCATTATGTACCTCTGGAGTGCTCTCTTTTTCTTCCTGGTTGGCTTTGTGGAAGCGATGCTTATGCGCATCCAGCTTGCGAGCCCAGAAAACAGCTTTTTAACTCCGGAGGCGTATAACCAGATTTTCTCAATGCACGGTACTACGATGATCTTTATGGTACTTACGCCGATGCTGATCGGTTTTGCCACTTATTTGCTTCCTTTGATGATCGGGGCGAATGAAATGGCATTCCCACGTCTAAACGCTTTCAGTTTCTGGATGTTTCTGCTTGGCGGTATTATCCTGTATTTCAGCTTTCTTGCCGGCGGGGCGCCAAATGTGGGATGGTTTAGCTATGCGCCGCTCAGTGAAACAAATTACAGCTCTTCGCCAGGAGTCGACTATTGGGCCATCAGCTTATTGCTGATGGGAATAGGGACTGTTGGTGCGGCACTGAATTTTGTCGTCACTACATTGACAATGAGAACAAAGGGTTTATCCTTTAATCGCTTGCCCTTATTTGTATGGATGGTCTTTGTCAATGCATTCCTTATCCTTGCCGCATTCCCGGTCCTGAATGCAGGTCTGGTCATGATCCTTATCGACAGGCTGATGCATGCCCACTTTTTCACTACCGGTACCGGGGGTAATGCTGTGATGTGGCAGCACCTTTTCTGGACATTTGGACATCCGGAAGTGTACATCCTCGCTCTGCCTGCCTTTGGTATCGTTTCGGAGGTAATACCTGTATTTTCAAGAAAACCAATTTTCGGCTACAGCTTCGTTGCTGCTTCAACAGTAGCTATAACCCTGCTTTCTTTCGGGGTATGGGCACATCATATGTTCGCAGTGGGACTTGGCACAACCTTTAATGCGTTCTTTGCTGCCACAAGCATGCTGATCGCCATCCCCACAGGGATTAAAATATTCAACTGGGCGGCCACAATGTGGGGAGGATCGGTAAGGTTTACCACGGCGATGTTATTTGCCCTCGCCCTTCTCATTGATTTTACAGTTGGAGGTTTAAGCGGCGTCGGTTTTTCGATCGTCCCCGTCGACTGGCGACTGACCGATACGTATTTTGTAGTGGCACACATCCATTACGTCTTTATCGGAGCATCGCTGACTGGTGGATTTGCCGGCGCATATTACTGGTTTCCTAAAATTTCAGGCAAAATGCTTTCAGAGAAAATCGGTAAATGGCATTTCTGGCTATTCTTTATCGGTTTCAACGGTACATTTTTCGTATTCCATTTCCTCGGGCTTCTTGGCATGCCCAGGCGGGTTTTTACTTACCCCGACCTGCCATATCTTGGCAGCATCAATATGTTTTCAACAGTCATGGCTTTTGTTTTCGGTGCATCGTTTTTTCTGTTTCTTTACAACATTTTTATCAGCCTGCGCAGAGGCCGGCCGGCAGGAGACAACCCTTGGCAAGCCTGGAATCTCGAGTGGCTGACTTCTTCTCCACCACCACTGAAGAACTTTGAAGCAGTTCCGCTGGTCCGCAGCCGCCGGCCGATCTGGGACCTTGAGCATCCCGATAACCCCGACTGGAAAGTACAGGAAAATAAGAGGAGGGAAAGAAATGAAAAGTAAGCTGATGATGAAAATTTTTGTTGGATCGGAAGCCTTCTTTTTCCTGGCACTGATCATCTCCTATGTCGCTTACAGCAGGCCGGACGGTAAGCTCTCCGATACAGCAAAATATCTGGATGTAATGAAAACAGGGTTTTTCAGTATTCTCCTTTTCGCAAGCAGTGCAACAATGATTATTGCGGAAACAAGGTTGCGTAAAGGAAAACGAAAAAGCGTCAGGTTCTGGATGATCCTTACAATAATTCTGGGTCTGATTTTTCTCATTGGTCAGGGAACTGAGTACTACCATCTGTACAACGATAATGTGACGATCAGCAGAGATGTCTTTGGATCTGCCTTCTTTACTCTCACTGGATTTCATGGACTTCATGTACTCATCGGATTGATTGTCCTGAGCATTTTAACATCGATGATCCTGACAGGTAAATTCAGACGCATTGAAAGCTCTGCTCTTGAATCGGCTTCTGTTTACTGGCATTTTGTCGACGGTGTGTGGCTGGTAGTTTTCTGTGTTGTATATATTGGATCAATATTATGATAACACCTGAATTTCATATTACAGAATGGGTTTTGAACTGGCCTGCCATTTTCATCACCTTAGGCCTTATCATGTTCCATCTGGGAACCGTAGGCTTCAGGTTTAAACCTAACAGTTCCTATTACGTTGCAGGTATACTCCTGTTTGTCATTATGACCATGTCGCCGATCGAATCCCTGGGCATGACATACCTTTTCAGCGCACATATGGTACAACACATTTTTTTCCTGCTGATTATTCCTCCGCTATTGCTGGCAGGTACTGATGCGGCTTTCCTGAATCGTGTATTTAGCAAATCCGGCTGGACAACGTTGGGCAGAATGATTTTTTATCCGCTTGTCACCTGGGTCCTGGGTATCGGTACAATGTGGATCAGTCATATACCCATAGTTTTTGAAGTGATGAAGCACTCGCAAGCTATGATGGCTGGGCAGATTACAGCCTCGCTGATACTTGGCTATATTTTTATATGGCCGGTTTTTGCACCTATAAAGTTCATGAGACTGAGTCCGCTTGAAAGCTCGCTCTATCTCTTCTCAGCCTGTGTGGGATGTACAGTCCTTGGTATATTTATCACCTTTGCCCCGGCCGGATTGTACAGTTCTTTTTTCATAGGGGGAAACCCTGCTGTTGGAGAACTCATTACAGGAAAATGGGGAATCACAAGTGCTGTTGACCAGCAGATGGCAGGTCTGATTATGTGGGTGCCTGCCTGCATTGTCTATGTGACAAATATCATGATAATACTTGGCAAATGGTATATGAGAAGTGCAGGCAGCAGCATTGAAGAATCCGGGATCTGAAAAATAAATGAAATATAATATGAACCTCACCGAACTTAAAAAACAACAGGATATTTATCCCCTGACACCTGCCGACCCGGAGGAGATTCCCCGACCAACTTTCTGGCCTGTTTTTATGGCTTTTGGTGTACTTTTCCTGTTTTGGGGTTTGATCACGTCCTTTATTTTGTCGTCAGTGGGTGTAATAGTCATGGCCGTTGCCATCGCCGGATGGATAAGCGATCTAAACAACAGTTGAAATGTACTAAAGATTATGAACAGAAGATCATTCTTTATAAAGATACTACTGGGTTTAAGCGCACTTGCGGCTGCGCTGATTGCAATTCCGGTAGTCGGTGCACTGCTGGAACCTATGCTCAGAAAGCGGGTTCTTGTATGGAGACATGTGGGTAATGTTGATGATTTTGTCATAGGTAAGACGGTTCTTGTAAAGTATAAGGATGCTTCCATACTACCATGGACCGGTTCCACATCTAAAACAGCCTCCTGGCTACGGAGGGTTTCACAGGATGAGTTTATTGCCTTTTCAGTAAATTGCACTCACCTTGGCTGTCCGGTACGATGGGTGGCTGATGCAGAACTTTTCCTATGTCCTTGCCATGGAGGTGTTTACAGTAAGGATGGCACAATGAAGGCCGGACCGCCACAATTTCCGCTTCCGAAATACCCGGTAAGAATCAACCAGGGAAAAGTAGAGATCAAAACGAGCCCTATACCGATCACTAACCTCTAAGACAGCAGGTACATGAAAGTAATAAGGAAATTCTGGAATTGGCTTGATGACAGGACAGGGATCAGCGAAGCTCTCAATCCGTTGTTAGATCATCCCGTACCCAGGAATGCAAAGTGGATGTATGTATTTGGCAGCGCGACATTATTCATGTTTATCATTCAGGTGATCACGGGTATAGGCCTTGCCCTCATTTACCAGCCTACATCGGAAACGGCATATGAATCACTGAAATATATCACCAATGAAGCACCCATGGGAAGTGTATTGCGAGGAGTGCATTTTTTTGCCGCTTCTGCCATGATTTTCCTTGTGGGCCTTCATATGATCAGGGTCTACCTGACAGCTTCCTTCAAATATCCGCGTGAAATGAACTGGATATCAGGCATTTTCCTTCTTCTACTAACACTGGCCATGGGTTTTACCGGTCAGTTATTGAGGTGGGACAGCAATGGGGTCTGGTCGGCCATTGTCGGTGCCGAGCAGGCTGGCCGTGTTCCTCTTATTGGCACCACCATCGCAAGGTTATTTATCGGGGGAGATACAGTTGGCGGTGCAACATTGAGCCGGTTTTTCGCATTCCATGTATTTCTCGTCCCCGCACTGATTTTTGCATTGCTCGGTCTGCATCTTTACCTCGTCATCAAAAATGGTATCTCAGAACCCCCGGTGGCCGGCAAGCTCGTGAAACGGGAGACATACCGGAAGGAGTATGAGGACCTGCTCAAGAATGACGGAGTACCGTTCTGGCCAAATGCAGCCTGGCGCGATGCCTTGTTTGCCATCGCCGTCATCGTGGTGGTTTTTCTCCTCGCCGTCTTCTCCGGACCGCCCGAAATAGGAGCACCGCCAGACCCTTCCAACATTCAATCCACACCACGTCCGGACTGGTATTTTCTCTGGATTTTCGCCGTATTTGCATTGATGCCTCCAGGTATAGAAGATTTCGTGATCGCATTCGCTCCCGTCGTCATTGGGATATTTCTCGTGCTGGTTCCGATTATTTTTAATGAAGGGGAGAGGAGCCCGCTCCGGAGGCCCTGGTCTATCGGGGTTGTCATTGCCATCGTAACCATGGTTGGCGTTTTCTGGTACGAAGGTACTAAGTCGCCCTGGTCGCCGGAATTCGATGCAATTCCACTTACAACTGCTGAAATCGGTGATGTAAGTCCGGAGGCACGGCACGGTGCCGAACTTTTTAATTCCAAAGCCTGCCTGTACTGTCACGTCATCGACGGAAAAGGTGGCAGGAGAGGACCTGAGCTCACCACCATAGCTGATCGCCTAAGCACTGACGAGATGACCATCCGCATTGTGAACGGAGGTGGAAATATGCCTCCTTTTGGACCTATGTTGACTGACCAGGAACTCAACGACCTGGTGAGCTTCCTCAAGACCAGAAAATCCCTGAAATAGTCTTCCTATTCCACCCATCCTGATGAACGGCGTACACCATCATGCCATCTCCTGATTAGCTCCTTCGATGCGTCACTGCTTATCGAAGGCTCAAAGATCTGGTCATCTTTCCTGTGTTGCAGGTATTCATCGACCGATGACCAGAAACCAGTCGAAAGACCAGCAAGGTATGCAGCTCCCAGTGCTGTGGTTTCTATATTTGCCGGTCTGACAACAGGAATTCCGAGAATATCGGCCTGAAATTGCATCAGTAGGTTGTTGGAGGCAGCACCACCATCGGCCCGGAGTTCGGTAACCTGCATCCCCGTATCTCTTTCCATGGCCCTGATTATATCCATTACCTGAAAGGCGATACCTTCCAGCGCGGCTCTTGCTATATGTGCAGAGGTTGTACCCCTGTCGATGCCAGCAATTATACCTCTTGCATATGGGTCCCAGTGAGGAGCTCCCAAACCCGTAAAGGCAGGCACAAAACAGAGACCGCCGCTATCTGCCGTGCTTTCAGCTAGCTTCTCGACTTCTTCTGCAGAGCTTATGATTTTCAATCCGTCGCGAAGCCACTGAATTACGCTTCCTGCATTAAAAATACTTCCTTCAAGCACATAAATGGTGCGATCCGTGATCTGCCACCCCACTGAGGCAAGCAGTCTGTTCTTTGAATTAAAAGGTACATTGCCAGTGTTCTTAAGAATGAAACAGCCGGTTCCGTATGTACTTTTAACCATACCTTCCGAAAGGCAAAGCTGTCCCAAAAGCGCCGATTGCTGGTCACCCGCGATCCCCCCGATTGGAACGGCGTATCCCGGAGTTAAAACTGTTGTTTTATCTATAATCTCACAGGATGGATGCACCTCGGGTAACATGCTTTCAGGTATCCCGAAAAGTTTCAGCAATTCAGAATCCCAGCACAACCTGCCTATATCGAAAAGCATCGTGCGGCTGGCGTTCGAGACATCTGTGACATGATGCCGGCCGGCAGTCAGCTTCCATACCAGCCATGAATCGACGGTTCCAAAAGCAAGCTCTCCCTTCTCTGCCCGCCCCCTCACTCCATCAATATGATCAAGGATCCACTTCACCTTGCTGGCACTGAAATATGCATCAACGACAAGCCCTGTTTTCCTTGTGATCATAGTTTCATATCCACTTTCCTTCAGCATGTCGCAATATTCTGCCGTCCGCCGGTCCTGCCAGACAATCGCGTTATATACAGGCTCTCCGGTCTTACGATCCCACACCAAAACGGTTTCTCTCTGATTGGTGATCCCAATGCCTGCAAGCTGCCGTCCCGTTATTCCTGCTTTCATCAGAGCGCTATCCGCCACAGCCTTTTGCGAGGCCCATATCTCCCCGGGATCGTGCTCCACCTCACCGGGTTTTGGGAATATCTGACGGAATTCCCGGTGCGACTGCGATACGATGTTTCCCGAATGATCAATTACCAGCGCCCTGGAGCTTGTAGTTCCCTGATCAAGGGCAAGAATATACTGCTGCATAGCTGAGAAATATATTTTAACCGGCTTCACGTATATCAGTGATGATCTAAAGGTAAGGAAATATTAAAAAAGCTTTACCACAAAATTTTTCATGCTTTTTACTCCTCCATGCGAACATTTGGGTTAATAATTTGCTTCTTGATCATACATTTCATCGTTTATCACACCTATGAAGACATTATATTCCATTATTTCCTCCACAAGAACAATGGCCATCTTATTACTGATCTTTGGAGTAAGCATCGGTGTGGCCACATTTATCGAAAACGATTTTGGCACTGACGCTGCCAGAAGTGTTGTATATAATGCGAAATGGTTTGAACTTCTGATGGTTGCCGGCATGATTAACATCATTGCCGTCACCATTAAAAAAAAGATGTACATCCGTTCGAGGCTAACGCTACTGCTGTTCCACATGGCTTTCGTTGTGATCATCATCGGAGCGGGCATTACACGGTATTTCGGCACTGAGGGAGCAATGTACATTCGGGAAGGGCAGACTGAGAATACCTTCCTGACCGCAAATACATACGTAAGTATTTGGGTTAAACATGATGAGGATTCGCTGAGCTATTCAAGACCGGTATTGTTTTCTAACCTGTCACGCAACCGGTTCAAAAAAAAGTTCAATATCGATGGCCATGCTGTGAGCGTCCTGCTGAAGCAGTTTGTTGAAAAGGCGGAACAGACTTTAAAGCCGGATCCGGCAGGTTCTCCTTATGCAGAACTTGTTTCAGCAGGACAGGGCAACCGTGAAAATCTTCTCGTCAAACCGGGTACGGTCATACATCTAAACACCTCGTTGATAAGTTTTACGGAACATGCTGAGAGTTCATTGAAACAGGGGCAGGTCAATTTATTTGTCAACAGTTCGGGCAACCTGTCTTTCATCGCCCCTTATCCTGTTTACCGGACAACCATGGCAACCCAGACGACGGATACACTGGCAGCGGGTATTGCCCACCCTTTCCTCCCCTTGACACTTCATAATTTTGATGGATCACCACTGGTGTTAAAACAGTTCCTGCAAGCCGGCACCGTAGTGGTTGTACCCGTCGACGACAGAAATGCCCGGCTTCCGTCTGCACTTGTCATGGAAGTGACCATCGACGGAATAAATCAGGAGATGACAGTTTTTGGTATGAAGGATGATACCGGAACGCCGGTATATACCGATGTCAACGGAACAGATGTGTTTCTGAGCTACGGCTCCGTGAAGAGGGAATTACCCTTCGGGGTTCATTTGTATGACTTTATCATTAAGCGATATCCCGGCTCGGAGAGCCCGTCATGGTTTGAGAGCAGGGTTCAGCTTATTGATCAGCATAAGGGGCTGCATCGGGATCAGAGAATTTATATGAACAATATACTTAAGTATGAGGGGTATCGGCTTTATCAGTCCTCCTATGATAAAGATGAACATGGTTCTATATTAGCTGTAAATCATGACGGTCTTGGTACCAGGATCACCTACTTTGGCTATCTCTGTCTGGCTCTCGGGTTTATCCTGAGCCTGCTTAACCGGAAGAGCCGCTTTGCCTGGTTATGGAAAACGGCCTCCACATCCGGCAAGGCGATCAGAATATTACTTGCTGGCGCCATCCTTACATCATTCACCACGGCATTGTCCGCACAGGATCCTCAGACATCCCAGGATTCCGTTACAAATTTTCATAATGATTTCAATGATATGGGGAATTCATTGCCGGTTATTGATGCACAACTGGCACGTGAATTTGATACGGTCCTGGTTCAGGATGTCAGCGGCCGTATTGAACCGGTAAATACCCTGGCATCTGAGATTCTGAGGAAGGTTGTCCGGAAAGAGAGGTATAAAGATCAGAGTCCCAGTCAAATCATGCTCGGTATGCTTTCCTTTCCTCAATACTGGCTGAATGAAAAAATGATCATGGTAAATCATCCGGAAATACAAAGACAGCTGGGTCTTGAAGGTAAATATGCATCATTTATTGATTTTTTTGACAGCTCGGGTACATATATGCTGGGCCAGGATGTGGAGGATGCGTACCGGAAAAAACCTGCATACAGGTCGAAGTATGATAATGAGCTGATACGCACAGATGAACGGCTGAATATCTGCAATATGATTTACACCGAATCGGCTCTGAAAATTTTTCCGGTCCCGGATGATACCGCGCATAAATGGCAAACGCCGGTTTCAGCAAAGGGGGCCTATACCACCGATGATTCCATCTTTGCTGAACACGTGCTGGAATATCTGTACACTGAAATCCGGAAATCAACCTCGACGCATAACTGGGAATTGCCGGTTCAGTTGGTGCGTGGCATTAAAAAATTTCAGAATCAATACGGAAAAGACATCATACCATCGCAGACGCACATCCGTGCCGAGATTTTCTACAACAATTCCAACCTCTTCATCTATGTCATGCGGATTTACATGATGGTTGGCTTTATATTGCTGATCATTCAGTTCATCCACATGTTTTTTCCCGGATTTAATCTGAAATTTTTCAGTATCCCGGCCTTCATTGTTATCCTGCTCACCTTCCTCGCTCATATGTCGGGACTAGCGCTGAGATGGTATATCGCTGGCCACGCACCATGGAGTAACGGCTACGAAGCACTCACCTTCATTGCCTGGGCTACGGTACTTGCCGGACTCATATTTTCACGAAAATCGAGCATCACTCTCAGTGCTACGGCTATTCTGGCATCCCTCATCCTAATGGTAGCGCACATGAGCTGGATGGATCCACAGATCACCAATCTTGTGCCCGTCCTAAAATCGTATTGGCTTGTGATTCATGTTGCCGATATCACTGCGAGTTATGGTTTTCTCGGATTGGGGGCCCTGCTTGCAGCTGTAAACCTTTTATTAATGTTCTTTCAGACTTCGGGAAACTCGCACCGAATTGAACCAAACGTGAACCAGATTACGTTAATCATTGAAATGACACTTACCGTTGGTTTGTATATGCTTACCATTGGGACTTTCCTTGGTGGTGTATGGGCCAATGAATCGTGGGGCCGATACTGGGGTTGGGATCCAAAAGAAACATGGGCGCTGACAACAGCCATCGTATATGCGGTTATCCTGCATCTTCGTCTGGTACCGGGATTTAAAGGTAGAGTACTGTTCAATATACTTGCCCTGGCAGGTTTTGGCTCAGTGGTTATGACGTATTTCGGTGTTAACTATTATCTTTCGGGTTTGCATTCCTATGCAAAAGGCGACCCGATGCCTGTACCACCCGTCGTTTACTACTCAATGGTAACGGTTGTCATATTAAGCAGCCTTGCAGCCTGGAACCAGGTTCAGCTGAGCAGAAAATCAGAATCAAAGGGATGATTAAAATTGAAAGATTATCCGGTGAAGAGCAAGGTTCTGTCACAGATCATGACTATATTCGGATTCGCTACATAACGACCACTTCGAATGAGAGGATACGGTGTAATACTATGGAAATACTGCATATTAACTATTGATCCATGAAAGATAAACTCAGCCTGAAAGAATATACAAGGATCGTTTTTAAACTCAGCAAGGTAAGGATAACCATCGCAGTTTCTGTCACAACACTTACCGGATATGTCCTTGGGAAAAATGGTTTCGACTGGGGCTTTCTTCCCGTCACCGCGGGAATCTTTATGCTGGCTTGCGGATCTTCTGTCATAAATCATCTTCAGGAGTACCGGACAGATTCGATAATGGCCCGTACCAACAGGAGGCCATTGCCCACCGGACAAATTAGCCGGACTCATGCTGCCATGATTGCCATGATTGAAATTCTTGCCGGAATCCTTATCCTGTATTTTTATGTAAACCTCGCAGCACTTGGGCTGGGTTTGCTTGCCCTTATATGGTATAACGGGATCTATACACCGATGAAACGACTGACTCCTCATGCGGTCATTCCCGGCTCCTTTATTGGCGCCATACCTCCGCTGGCCGGCTGGGTTGCATCAGGGGCATCATTGTTTGAAGTAAGAGCCTGGTCAATGGCACTATTTTTCTTTGTCTGGCAGGTCCCGCATTTTTACCTGCTTGTTCTTAAATATGGGCCACAATACGAACAAGCCGGTTTCCCAACCCTTACAAAAATCCATTCAAACAGGAACCTCAGGATTTTAATTCTGCTCTGGGTCTTTTTTACCACATTCGCAGCCTTGTCCCTTTATCAGTTCAACGTGGTCAGATCGACCATAAGCGTACTGCTGCTCGGGCTGTCATCAGTATGGGTTGTTGTCGTCTTTTTAATCCCCGCCCTGAGGGAATCAGTAAATTTCAAGCCATTCCAGTATTTTATGCGATTTAATTACTATGTGCTTTTTGTCATCCTCGTACTGAACTTCGATCATCTCCTTACTAAACTCCTCTTTTGATTGGATCATATTTCACCTGTTGAATTCCGGGAGTGCTCAAAAAGCGTATAATTTTTATACAATAATGTGTAAATATTACATATTCTTTGAGGAAACAAATCGCTGACTTTATTAGTAGGTTGATGATTTTTAGGTTTCTTATTCAGCCATGCCCGAAATCGGAGTATTGAGATCTTCAGGTATGTCCGGGAATTTAGTATGCTTTCAATCTGGAACAGATTTTGAATTTAGAATTAGCAGCAAGACTCCATACCTAAAAACACGCAGAGATGAACATTCTAAAGAGTATTAATCCATACAATCAAAAAATTATCGGAGAATTTCAGGTTTTAAATCACATCGACCTGAAAAAAAAACTTGAACTCTCTGAAAAGAGTTTTCTATCTTACAGAAGCTTGTCCTTTGCTGATCGCAGCGAGAGGATGCTCAGGGCAGCAGCGATACTGAAAAATGAGTCTCAGGCCTTCGCGAAAATTATTACGTTGGAGATGGGGAAGCCGTTAACCGAGTCGTTGGCCGAAGTTCATAAATGTGCATGGGTATGTGAATACTACGCAGAAAATGCGGAAAAATTTCTACAGGATGAGATCATTGAGACCGATGCGGAAAAGAGTTTCGTAAAATACAGTGCGCTTGGACCGGTTCTGGCAGTGATGCCCTGGAATTTTCCTTTCTGGCAGGTTTTTCGATTTGCCGCACCCAATCTGATGGCCGGGAATACGGCGTTGTTGAAGCATGCCTCAAATGTTCAGCGCTGTGCGCTAAGTATTGAAGACATTTTTAGACGGGCGGGATTCGAAGAAGGTGTTTTTCAAACGCTGGTTATCGGTTCAGATATGGTGAAACAGGTTATTGACCATCCGGTGGTCAGGGCAGTTACATTAACCGGAAGTGAAGGTGCAGGATCGGCCGTTGCCGCGCAGGCAGGCGCACGAATAAAAAAAACTTTGCTTGAGTTGGGAGGGAACAACGCTTTTGTTGTTATGGAAGATGCGGATCTCGAACTTGCGCTCGACACCGGTTTCAGGGCCAGGATGCAAAATGGAGGACAAAGTTGTATTGCGGCGAAACGATTTATTCTCCATCAGGAGATCGCCGGAAAATTCATTTCCGGGATTTTGGAAAGGATTAAAAAACTGAAGATGGGTGATCCGATGAAAGAAGGAACAGATGTCGGACCGCTTTCCTCGGTTGGCCAGGCTGAAATTGTGCATAGTCAGGTTTTACGGTCTGTGGCTTTGGGTGCTATGCTTATCACCGGAGGTGTTCATCATGAAGCCTTCTTTGAACCGACAGTGTTGCTCGACGTCATGCCGGGGATGCCTGTATTCGATGAGGAAGTTTTCGGCCCCGTATTCTCAGTCATCCTGGCTGATGACTTGAGGGATGCACTGGCGATCTCGAACAATTCGGCATTCGGACTAGGTGTCAGCCTCTTTTCCCAGTCGGCGGAAAACGCCAGGTACTTCATTGAGCATGCAAATGAAGGTGCAGTGTTCGTTAATGAGATGGTAAAATCGGATCCGAGACTCCCCTTTGGTGGTGTGAAAAATTCCGGCTATGGCAGGGAATTATCCAAACATGGCATCCGTGAATTCTCAAATGCCCAAACGGTCTATGCCAGGAACATTGCAGGTCTTTGAATTGAACTCCATCGGGATATAACTTCCCTTCGGTATTTTTCATAAAAACCGTGACAAACTGTTGGAAAAGTAATATATTCTTAACTGATAGTAAGCTAAACCGGAACGGATTACCGGCTCAAAATATTAAACCAGTTCTGATCTCAGGATGGCTGCCATTTTTGAGTTTCCTGCCGGAAATTCATCGTCCTCTGTCATGAGCACATCCCCACCGTTAAGGATTGTATGGATGATTGCAAAATTCACGAGTTCTTCATGGTTTTTCGCATTTTCGGGATCGGTGTCTATGAGGTAACGTTCTTTATCGAAGGTTCCCCAAATTTCAGAATCTTTTTTAACGAACAGCAATTCAACATTCTTAAAATATGCCGAAGAAACGATCTCTCCGGAATCTGTAGTAGTTTTCCGGGTTCCTGCGAGCTTCTGGTAGCGTTTTAAGCTTCTGTTCCTAAGCTTGTTCGATTCTTCATCTGTAATTTTGCATGCTTTTCTGTGCAATTTATCGACGGGCATATTGTCAACTTCAATATCCAGAAATCCCTCTGTAATTCCAGGGTATTTGCTGGCTTCCCTGTATACTGAAACAAGGTGGCTAAGTCCGGCAAGTACCATGGGGATCTGCCTTTCTCTCAAGATTTCGAGAATCCCCTTGTCAACCTTTCGGAAGAATCGCAGGATATTTCTTTTTTCCTTTTCTTTCATTAAACCGTCATGGAAATTCAGGGATTCCTTTTTGTCTCCACTGTGTGACAGGATACTTTTTTCAGGTACATCAAATTTCAGTGTTTCCCTGATCGAATCCGGAACAGCAGCGTTGATGTCAATCTCTTCGATATCCATCTTCGAACAATGGTAAAGCCTTACACCGGATCTACTTATAGTGAGAAGAAAGAATTTGCCGTCTTTATCGATCATAGACAACAGAGGCTTCAAATAGAATTTCTGACCAGAATAAGTCATGTATTCCGGTTCATGAGGGAGGGTATATTTTTTAAAGAAATCATGGGAAGCAAAAATTGCCAGCCCCTTTCGTTGATGCCTCCAAAACGAGGCATCTTCAATTAGATCCCTTACCGGCTGCGTTATTCGTTCAATATCGTTCTTATTCTTTCCTTTTTGGGCCAGTTGGGTTGAAATGGATTTCAATGCGCTTTTCAGCGCAAGGACATCCAGTTTTTCATTCACTTCCTGACCATGAGAATGAGTCGGAATACACACTGATATCAGATTATCATCCTCTTTTCTGGCTAACTCCAAAAATTGTTCTTTTCTGATTATTTCCATCACGTGAATGTTTTGATTAATGAACGTAAGAATCAATAGAAAATCGGGGAGTACAGTCAGAACACTATACTGCCCGGATCATTAAAGAGATTGGTGAATTTTTTCAGATCCCGGATTTATCATACTGCACAGTAAGTTTTGCCATTTCGGTAAAAGGTAAGAAAATAAGGAGAAGAATCATCGGGCTGTATATATAACAGTTGCCTTTTAAAATTGTTAATCCGGAGTTTATTCGATTTTACCATACTTTGGCCCGCCCATTGGTAGATCATCATTTTATAGACCGGTGCCAGGATTTCTGAAGCGAATGAAAACCTGGATGAGTTGTGCTAAGACCTGGCCTGAAATGGACTGTTTCAGGGTATATTTTTCAACAATACCAGCGATCTTCCCTTAATTTCGTACACATCGAGTATGTCATTTCCTTCAGCAGGTTGTTCTGTTTTGCTTGTGTCAATCAGAACCTCCCATTCATTGGTGACATCAAGATGGGGGAGCGTGAAGGAGATGGGCTCCCAGTAGCTGTTGACGATAAGAAGCAGGATGTCATCCTTGATCACCTCCCCCGTCTCGTCCGTTTCGGTCATCAGCTCGCCATTCAGCAACATGCCCAGACAGCGGATAAAGTTGGTGTTCAGTTCACTCTCGGTCATATCGTTGCCATCGGTACTCAGCCACCTGATGTCCCTGACATCCTTGCCAAAGATTTCCCTGCCTTTAAAATAGCGTCGTTTGTGGGTTACAGGTTGTGATTTACGGATCTCGATGACTTTTCGGGTAAAATCGAAAAGAGCTTTCTGCCGCTTGTCCCAATTCCAGTTGAACCAGGTAATTTCATTGTCCTGACAATATGCATTATTATTCCCGTTTTGTGTACGGCCATATTCATCGCCATGACTCAGCATCGGAACACCCTGACTAAACATAAGTGTAGCCAGGAAACTTCTCTTCCTTTGTTCGCGAAGCCTGAGGATCTTCTCATCGTTGGTTTGTCCTTCGGCACCGGTATTCCAGCTTATGTTATGGTTTTCTCCATCATTATTGTCCTCATTGTTGTCCTTGTTGTGTTTTTCATTATAGCTAACAAGGTCATGAAGTGTAAATCCGTCGTGGCAGGTCACAAAATTGATACTGGCTGAAGGCAGCTTCCCGTTATCTTTATAAAGGTCGCTGCTTCCGCTCAGTCTGTACGCCAGTTCCTTGACCTGACTTTCATCGCCCCGCCAGAACTTTCTGACGCTGTCGCGATATTTTCCATTCCATTCTGCCCACAATACCGGAAAATTTCCAACCTGGTAACCACCCTCGCCAAGGTCCCAGGGCTCGGCAATGAGTTTGAGCTGGGAGATCACGGGATCCTGGTGTATGGTATCGAGAAAGGTCGAGAGTCTACCAACATCATAAAGTCCCCGGGCAAGAGTCGAAGCCAGGTCAAAACGGAAGCCATCTACCTTCATTTCAAGGGCCCAGTACCGGAGGCTGTCCATCACAAGTTGAAGTGTCCTTGAACTGAGAAGGTTAAGGGTGTTTCCGGTGCCGGTATAGTCCACATAATTTCTCGCAGTTTTTGGGTCGAGGCGATAATAGTTCTGATTGTCAATGCCTCTGAAACACAGGGTCGGTCCAAACTGATCACCCTCTCCGGTATGGTTGTATACCACATCAAGGATGACTTCTATACCCTCACGGTGAAAAGCCTTTACCATTTCCTTAAATTCCCTGACCTGTCCACCACACTGGCCGGAGACACTGTATTCTGCGTGAGGTGCAAAATATCCGATGGAATTATAGCCCCAGTAATTCACAAGACCGTTGTCAAGAAGAAATTTACTATGGACGAAATGGTGAACCGGCATTAATTCGACGGCAGTAACTCCGAGCTTTTTCAGGTATTCCATCACTGGCGGTGATGAAAGCCCCTTATATGTACCTCTCTCATGCTCTGGAATGTCAGGATGTAAAGCTGTAAATCCTTTGACATGGAGTTCATAAATGATTGAATTGTGCATCAGGGTATCAGGCTGTTCAACACCTTCCCAGTCGAAGGAGGTGTCAGCGACGATACATTTATTCATCACTCCGGCACTATCGATGGGATTCTTTTTTACATCCGGTTTTTTTGCCATAGGATCCATTACATAGCCAAACATATCGGAACTGATATTTGTAGGTCCGCATATGGCTTTTGCATATGGATCAAGTAGGAGCTTCTGTGAATTAAACCTTTTTCCTTCCACAGGACGATAGGGTCCGAATACCCTGTAACCATATGCCTGGCCCGGCCCGATACCGGGCAGGTAGACATGCCATACGTAGTCGGTAGTCTCCGTAAGCTGTATTTGAGTATACTCCTTTTTATCGGAAGTGCTGCGAAACAGACAAAGTTTAACGCCCATGGCGTTTTCGCTGAAAATGGCGAAATTAACACCTTTACCGTCATAATTTGCACCCAAGGGATAAGGTTTCCCTGGCAATACCGGCCCTGCATATTTTTCCATAAGTGACATTACTGAAGAGAATAATGTTTGTTGGTCAATTCCTGCCTTCATAGATATTGAAAATATCAAAAAAGGGAGGAGGGATCTAAGGTACAAGATTTATGACGTGTTTTGAACGATTCGTGCACATGCATGTTTACTTTATATATCATTCAACGGGTTTCCAGCAAGTTTAACAAGATCATCGGATAAAAGTTTTTTCGAGATAGCTGACAAGGGAGATTCCGTTTTGTGGGATCTTTGACAGCGGGAGGCTGAATTAAGGTTCATAGAAACCTGTTCCTGCCTGCCGTCAAATTACGTGTAGAATTTGTCTTACATTATGAGTATTCGAAAAACAGTCGGTGCAAATTATAAATCAGGTCAGTGTGAATTCAGTCTTTGGGCTCCTTTGGCTGGTGTAGCATACCTGGAAATCACCGGACCGGAGACGCAAAGGCTGAAACTTAACAAAGAAGAATATGGATACTGGAACCTGAATGTCAGCCATATAAATGCAGGTACCAGGTATATGTTTATTACAGACAAGGCAGGTCCGCGACCTGATCCGGCATCCAGATCCCAACCCAATGGGGTTCACGGCCCGTCGGAAGTCATTTCATTCCACGATTTTGAATGGCATGATCAGGGATGGATGAACCTACCACTTTCCGACTACATCATCTATGAATTGCATACCGGTACCTTCACGGAAGAAGGTAATTTTCATGGTGTTATCGAGAAACTGAGAGAACTTAAAGAACTGGGCATTACGGCCATCGAACTTATGCCCGTCGCGTCATTCCCCGGCGAACGGAACTGGGGATATGATGGGGTATACCCCTTTGCCGTGCAAGCCTCATATGGGGGGGCCACAGGTCTGATGGAGCTTGTCGACCAATGTCACAACCTTGGAATGGCTGTTATCATCGACGTTGTTTACAATCATCTTGGACCTGAAGGGAACTACCTGGAACATTACGGTCCCTATTTCACAGCAAAGTACAAAACTCCCTGGGGCAAGGCTATCAATTTTGATGACCGTCACAGCGACGGTTTGAGGAATTACGTGGTGCAGAACGTACAGATGTGGTTCCGGGATTTTCACGTCGATGCCCTTCGTCTTGATGCCGTACATGCTATATATGATTTCAGTTCGGAACATATTATGCAGGAGCTGGCAAGGGAGACTGCCGTATTGAACAGACTTACCGGCAAGCCTCATTACCTCATCGCCGAATCAGACCTGAACAATGTTCGCTACATTACACCTGAAAGCATGGGTGGATACGGTTTGCAGGCACAATGGAACGATGATTTTCACCATGCTCTTCATGCTCTGGTGACCGGTGAACGCGAGGGGTATTATGCCGACTTTGGCGAAATTCCGGACCTGCAAAAAGTTTTCACATCAGCCTTTGTTTACGACGGGAAGTATTCGAAATACAGGCTCAGAACCTTCGGGAGTAGAACGGGCAATAACCAGGCTTCCCAGTTTGTGGTATTCTCTCAGAATCATGATCAGGTCGGTAATAGGAAAAACGGTGACCGGCTAAGTACTCTCGTAGACTTTGAGACGTTGAAATTAGTGGCTGGTACTGTTTTGACCAGTCCGTATATCCCGCTCATTTTTATGGGAGAGGAATATGGGGAAACCCGGCCTTTTCTGTATTTCGTCAGCCACACGGATCCGGAACTTAATCGCCTGGTACGGGAAGGCAGGCAGAGAGAATTTGAAGGTTTCTATGGCCATGGTGAAGAACCGATCCCGGATCCGGCGGCGGAAGAAACCTTTCTCAGGTCCAGGTTAAACCGTGAAACCATGAATGAGACGCAGAATGCTAAACTTTACAGTTATTACAGGCACCTGATCAACCTCAGAAAATCGAATCCGGTACTTTCATTCCCCGATAAGGATCAGCTTCTTACGTTTTGCAACGATAACGTTCTGATGGTAAACCGATGGCAGAATCATCACGCGCTCTGGTGCCTGTATAATTTTAATGCTGAACCCAAGGTCATAAACCTTCCTTCCGGTGAAGGTCGTGATTTTCATAAAGTTCTGGATTCATCTGACTTTGAATGGGCCGGGCGGGGAAGCCGCTCACCGGAATCAGTTAAAGAGGGTAGTAGTATCGAACTCAATTTAAAATCGTTGATCATTTTTTCAAACTAAGTATTATGAATGGCAAACAAAGGGTTATCGTAGAAAATATCAGGCCATGTGTAGACAATGGAAAATTCCCTGTTAAAAGGGTGGTGGGTGAGAAAGTAACGGTGAAGGCTGATATCTTTTGTGACGGCCACGATGAGATCAGTGCTGAACTTTTATATAAACGGTCTGATGAGGAGGATTGGTCGTCAGCACCGTTGGAACATTTGGGCAACGATCTTTGGGAAGGATTTTTCATTGTGCTTTCACAGGAAAATTATTTCTATACGATCAGAGCCTGGATCGGACGGTTTAAATCCTGGTATCGCGACATACAGAAGCGCATTGAAGCGGATACAGACTATGAGATCGATTTACTCACTGGTGCCGGGCTAATCGGTGAAGTGCTTGACAGTGGTCAGGTTCTGGTCAGAGAGGACCTCGAATTTCTTCAGACTGTAAAAGCTGCTTTTACATCAAAAGCGCTTTCAAAGGTTGAAAAAACAGAGGCGATTCTCAGCGGTCAGTTGTTATCAGTAATGCAGAATTACCCCATCAGAAAATCTGTCACCACGTATGAACAGGAACTGCAGGTGGCGGTTGACAGGCCAAAGGCCGGGTTTAGTGCATGGTATGAGATGTTTCCACGCTCGGCGAAAGCCAGCAGTCATGAATATGCATCTTTTTCCGATCTTATTGACCGACTGCCGTATGTGGCGGGGATGGGCTTTGATGTGCTCTACCTTCCGCCGGTTCATCCGATAGGCAAAACCAAGAGGAAAGGGCCGAACAATAAGGTTAATTCTTCGCCGGGTGACCCTGGCTCACCCTGGGCGATAGGCAGCAGTGATGGCGGGCATAAATCTCTTCACCCCAAACTGGGCAACTTTGATGATTTTCAAAAACTGATCCTGAAGGCAAATGAATTTGGTATTGAGATAGCGCTCGACATTGCCTTCCAGTGCTCACCCGATCATCCATATGTGAAAGAACATCCCGAATGGTTCCGCAAACGACCTGACGGGTCAGTCCAATATGCCGAGAACCCTCCGAAGAAATATGAGGATATCTTTCCACTCGATTTCGAATCGGACGACTGGCAGGCGATGTGGGATGAACTGAAAAGTATTTTTCTCTTTTGGATCGAAAAGGGTGTCAGGATATTCCGGGTCGATAATCCCCATACCAAGTCAATAAATTTCTGGGGATGGGTGATCGGTGAAATCAGGAAAGAATATACCGATGTAATCTTTCTTGCAGAAGCATTTACCAGGCCAAAGGTTATGTACCAGCTTGCCAAGCAAGGATTTACACAATCCTATACATATTTTACCTGGCGCAATACCAAGGAGGAACTTACCACCTACATGGAAAAGGTCACAAACTCTGAGGTAAGTGAATATTTCCGACCAAATCTCTGGCCGAATACACCAGACATTCTTCCGGAATTTCTTCAGGTAAGTGGAAAACCGGGCTTTATTATACGCTTTGTTCTCGCCGCAACGCTGAGTTCAAATTACGGCATCTATGGACCGGCTTTCGAACTGATGGAAAACCTTCCCTTTGAGGCCGGCTCGGAAGAATACCTGGATTCGGAGAAATATGAGGTCAAAGACTGGAATATTAGTGATAAAAAAAGCCTTAAGAATATTATAAAAAAGATAAACAGGATCAGAAAGGATAATCCTGCATTGCAATCCAATACGACGCTTACATTCCATGAGATCAACAATGAGCAGATCATCTGCTACAGCAAGCATTCCGAGGATTTCTCTGACATTATTCTCGTTGCCGTTAATCTCGATCCTCAACATACACAGTCTGGATGGGTTTTCTTTCCAGTCGATCTCTATGACATGGATGAAAATGCCTCCTACCAGGTACACGACCTGATTGGGGGAACATTTTTCATGTGGAATGGCTCATTTAATTATATCGAACTCAATCCCGGCATTATGCCGGCTCATATTTTCAGGATAAGGAAAAAAGCAAGAACAGAGAAGGATTTTGATTATTTCATGTAAAAACACTCCAGTTGTGGCGAAAAAAAAACCGAATAATTTGTGGTATAAAGATGCGGTGATCTATCAGATTCATGTGCAGGCTTATTTTGACAGCAACGATGACGGAATTGGTGATTTCAAGGGTCTGATTCGGAAACTTGACTATCTTAAATCTCTGGGCGTTACAGCACTCTGGCTGTTACCTTTCTATCCCTCTCCACTCAGGGACGGAGGGTATGATATTTCCGATTATACAGGTATTCATCCTTCCTATGGGACACTGGCTGATTTTAAAAAATTTATACGGGAAGCACATGAACGGGATTTAAAGGTCATTACCGAACTTGTGCTCAATCATACATCGAGCCAGCACCAGTGGTTTCGGCGGGCCAGGGAATCTAAGCCGGGAAGCAGTTACAGAAATTTTTATGTATGGAATAATTCACCTGATAAATACAATGATGCCCGTATTATATTCCAGGATTTCGAATCGTCGAACTGGTCGTGGGATCCGGTGGCAAAGGCTTATTTCTGGCACCGCTTCTATTCACATCAACCCGACCTGAACTTCGAGAATCCTGCCGTTCATAAAGCCGTTTACAAAATCCTTGATTTCTGGTTCGGTATGGGCATCGACGGACTACGGCTCGATGCCGTGCCATACCTCTTTGAGAAGGAGGGAACGAATTGTGAAAATCTTCCTGAAACGCATGCATTCCTTAAAGAACTAAGGGCTTATATCGACGAACGATGGGAAAACCGGATGCTTCTTGCCGAGGCAAACCAGTGGCCAGAAGATTCTTCCGCGTATTTCGGAGACGGAGACGAATGCCATATGGCTTTCAATTTTCCTCTTATGCCCAGATTGTATATGAGTATGAAAATGGAGGACTGCTTTCCGGTAATCGATATTATGGAGCAGATGCCTGCTATTCCCGAGAACTGCCAATGGGCCATATTTCTCCGTAATCATGATGAACTGACACTGGAAATGGTGACCGATGAGGAAAGAGATTATATGTACAAGAGCTTTACAAGTGATCCCAGACAACGGATAAACCTCGGCATACGGCGAAGGCTTGCCCCATTGCTTGATAACGACAGTCGTAAGATCGAGATCATGAATATGCTCCTGTTTTCCCTGCCCGGGACGCCAATCGTATATTACGGCGATGAAATAGGAATGGGTGATAATCATTACCTTGGCGATCGCGATGGTGTGAGGACGCCAATGCAGTGGTCCCCGAATAAAAATGCCGGTTTTTCAAACAGCGACCCTCAGCGGCTGTTTCTGCCTGTAATCATCAATTACGAATATCATTATGAAGGACTGAATGTTGAGAATCAGGAACGAAACCAGTCGTCACTGCTGTGGTGGATGCGCAGGGTAATAGCCAAAAGAAAACAATACAAGGCATTTAGCCGTGGCACTATACGGTTCCTGAATACGGGAAATCCGAAGGTGCTATCCTTTATCCGTGAATATGAAAATGAAAAGATATTGGTTCTCATGAATCTTTCCAGGTATTCACAGATTGCCAGGATAGAACTGAGAGACTATGCAGGGTATGTACCCGTGGAAGTTTTCAGTCAGAATATCTTTCCTGCCATCGAGACGATCGATTACTACTTTCCACTTCAATTTAAAGATTATTTCTGGTTTGAACTGAAACAAGCCGATGAACAGAAAAATATGGAAGTGGATGGATTGAAGCTCCGCATCAGCCTGAAAACTGCCGACTGGAACCGGCTGTCGGCCGATACCACCAGTAAGATTGGTGATATTCTTTTAAATTATATCAATAAAAGCAGGTGGTTCAGGGGAAAGGCCCGAAAAATCAAAGGCATTGAAATCTCCGATACACTGCCTGTTCCTGATCAGGAGTATACTTCGCATATTCTGATGGTGGATATTACCTATTTTCAGAGCAAGCAGGAGACGTACATCTTCCCCATTTCGGTTGCCATCAGGGACAAGGCTGCAAGTATCAAATCTGAATTTCCCCATGCGGTACTTACAAATGTAGATTTTGAATCAAGTGGCGGGATTATCTATGACGGCGTTTATAACCAGGTTCTCCAGGAAAAACTTCTGGATATGATCGTTTCGGGAAGCAAGCTGAAGGGAAAATACGGAACCATCAGCGGGAGACCGGGTAAGCTCATAAGCAGGTACGTGAATAAGAAAGAACTCCCTGTGCCTTCACATGTTGTTGGTGTTGATCAGTCAAATACGTCGATCCTGTATGATAACCGTTTGTTTTTCAAAATATACAGGAGCCCGGAGGAAGGTAAGAATCCCGAGATTGAGATCCTGAGATTCCTGACCGAGAAAACGCGATTCACCAACCTTCCGGCCTTTGCAGGGTCGCTGGAATACCAGAAACCCGGTAGGGAGGTTATATCGCTTGCCACACTTGCCGGCTTTGTGCCAAACCAGGGGAACGCATGGGAATTTTCGCAATCTTTCATAACCGAATTTTTTAATCGTCTCCGCTCGGTAAAAGATCATATAAATGCACTACCTGATTATATGCCGGCCTTACTTTCTGGCTACAATGAGACAGAGCAGAAAGAAATGGACGAACTGACTGATCATTTTTACCTTGAAATGATCGAACTTCTCGGAAAACGGACAGCAGAGATGCACCTTGCCATTGCATCAGAGAAGGTTGATCCGGAATTTGTACCGGAACCATTTTCCCTTCTTTATCAGCGTTCTATGTATCAGACCTTCCGAACTCTTCTGAAAAGGACATTCTCAGATCTGAAGGCCAACAAAAGCAGGATTCCTGATGGCAGCGCAGCGCTTCTTGCCGAGGTGCTCGAAAATGAGAACCGGATACTTGAGAAACTGAAGACGATCCTGACATCGGTGAAAATAAGCTCAATGAAAACCAGGATACACGGAGATTACCACCTTGGACAGGTCTTGTTTACCGGGAAAGATTTTATCATTATTGATTTTGAGGGTGAACCTGTCAGGTCTCTCAGCGCAAGAAAACTTAAATATTGTCCCTTCAGAGATGTCGCCGGAATGCTCAGGTCGTTCCATTATGCAGCCTATATGGGCCTTCAGAACCAGGAATACCTCTATCCGGGAAGCGAGGCAATGCTTGGCCCCTGGATTGAACACTGGTATAAAAATGTTTCCTGGCATTTTCTGAAATCCTACCTCGAAACGGCCAGGAAAGCCTCATTCATTCCTGTAAAACAGGCACATATTGAGGTGCTGATACGGTTATTCGTGATAGAAAAAGCAATTTATGAAACCGACTATGAGATGAACAACAGACCCGACTGGGTACATATACCACTGAACGGGCTGGCTAAGATTGTTGAGGATCTGATGAACACAGAGGATGAAATGGAGAGCGAATGAGCATACCCGCTCAGTGTTTCGAGGCGGATAAAATTTAAAATCCTTACATTATGACTGAACATAAAGACAATAATACAGCAAAGAAAAAAACAACCACAAGAAAAGCCGTTCCAAAGGACATGGGAGTAGAATTAAAATCTTCCGCCAGTAAAAAGCCGGTAATAGAGAAAGAGAAGGAAACAATGAATAAACCACAACCGGTTGATCCTGAGTTGTCCCGTCAGCGACCTCCAGGGAAGGTGTGGTATGATACACTATTCATCTCGGATTATGATGTATATCTGTTCAGGGAAGGAAATCATTACAGCCTCTTTGAAAAATTTGGATCTCACGTGATCACTAATAAAGGCGTTAGCGGTACACACTTTGCCTTGTGGGCACCGAATGCGATGAGGGTGTCCGTAGTGGGGAATTTTAATTACTGGACACCGGAAGAACATCCCCTTAAAGTAAGGAATGACGGTTCTGGCATATGGGAAGGATTTATTCCCGGTGTCGGCAGGAATGAAGTATATAAATATCATATTCTATCCTCCGTTGATGGATACCAGGTTGAGAAAGCTGATCCCTTTGCCCGCTTTGCGGAACAACCGCCTAAAACCGGTTCTGTGGTATGGGAGGATGAATATTGCTGGAATGACCTTACCTGGATGGGAAAAAGAGGAAGACTCAACGCCCTGGATGCGCCAGTCTCGGTGTATGAAATGCACATTGGATCCTGGCGACGGGTAACGGAGGAAGGGAACAGGTCGATGACTTACAGGGAACTGGCACATGACCTGGCACAATATGCCAATGAAATGGGCTATACACATGTAGAACTCCTTCCAGTCATGGAACATCCATTCGCAGGATCCTGGGGGTACCAGGTTCTTGGATTTTTCGCTCCCACCAGCCGCTTTGGAACACCCGATGATTTCAGATACTTTGTCGACGTCCTTCATCAGCACGATGTCGGTGTCATTCTCGACTGGGTACCTTCTCACTTTCCCGGCGATCTTCACGGATTGCATTTTTTTGACGGTACCTTTCTCTTTGAGCACCAGGATCCCAGGCAGGGATTTCACCCCGACTGGAGTAGCTATATCTTTAACTATGGCAGGAATGAGATCAAGGAATTTCTGATCTCCAGTGCCCATTTCTGGCTGGAACAGTTTCACGTGGACGGCTTAAGGGTTGACGCGGTAGCATCGATGCTGTACCTCGATTATTCAAGGAAGGAAGGGGAGTGGATCCCCAATAAATACGGTGGCAGGGAAAACCTTGACGCCATCACTTTCCTTCGCGATCTGAATGAATCGGTATATTTGCGTTTTCCTGACGTTCAGACAATTGCGGAAGAATCTACCTCCTGGCCAATGGTGACCAGACCTGCCTATACCGGTGGACTTGGATTCGGACTTAAATGGAACATGGGCTGGATGCATGATACTCTCGATTTCTTTTCAAAGGATCCTTTATATCGGAGTTATCATCATAATATGGTCACATTTTCAATATGGTATGCCTTCAGTGAGAATTTTATGCTGTCCATCTCGCATGATGAAGTGGTACACGGCAAAGGATCACTGATGGATAAAGTACCCGGGGATATGTGGCAGAAGTTTGCAAATATGCGCCTGCTGTTCGGATATATGTTCAGTCATCCAGGCAAGAAGCTTATGTTTATGGGAGCCGAGATCGGCCAGTGGCGGGAATGGGATCATGATAGCAGCATCGACTGGCACCTCCTGGATCAGGATTCGAATAAGGGATTGCAGCGATGGGTCAGGGATCTGAATACCGTTTATCGTGCAAGACCTGCACTTTACGAGAACGATTTTGAGGGTGAAGGCTTTAAATGGATCGATGCAAATGATTCTAAAAACAGTATCCTTAGTTTTGTAAGATATGATAATAGAAAATCCAGACCTGTGATTGTTATTTGTAATTTTACGCCTGTACCGCATTTTAACTACAGAGTAGGTGTTCCGGAGGAAGGCTTCTGGAAAGAAATACTAAACAGTGATGCCGAATTGTATGGTGGAAGCGGCCACGGTAACTTCGGAGGCTTTAATGCGGCGCCTGTGCCCTATCATCAGGAAGATTTTTCTATTAATGTTACCCTTCCTCCTCTTGGTATAGTTATGTTTACGAAAGATGGCCCTGAACATGAACAGAACGAGAGTATTTGATCCGGTATCAACTTGCAGGATCCAGTTTTCTGAGGAATTTACCTTTGATGATCTTACGTCTGCCATTCCATACCTTAAAAAACTCGGGATAAATACTATTTATGCATCACCTGTATTCAGGGCCGTGAAAGGTAGTGAACATGGCTACGATATTACTGATGTTCTGGACCTTAATCCTGAAATCGGAACACGAGACGAACTTTCTGACCTCCGGAAAATACTTCGAAAGAATGGCATGTTCTGGTTGCAGGATATCGTTCCAAACCATATGGCCTATAATCCGGAAAACAGGTGGATCTCAGATATTTTTAAAAAAGGTTACGCATCGGATTATTACAATTTCTTCGATATTGATTGGGATCACTGGATGGACAAACTAAAGGGGAAGGTGCTTCTGCCCTTTTTCGGCAGGGATCTACCAGCTTTGCTCGATGCAGGTGAGCTAAAATTGGATTTCAATGAAAAAGGTTTTGTTTTTACCTACTTTAATAATACCTATCCTGTAAGTGATGTTTCAACGTTGCACCTGCTTGATAAGTTTCAGATGGAAGCTTCGGTTTCCGGTGTTGAAGAATCGCACCGACTGATCGCGGATGGTCATTATGAAGAGGGAATAGAAGTTTTACAAAAGCTGGTCGCAGGAATGCCCGCGGTAAAATCCCGCCTGGAAACAACACTGAAGAGCATCAATCATGACAGGGCTGAATGTCTTGAACTTATCAACATGCAGTTTTATCTTCCCGCTTTTTGGAAGGAAAGTGAAAAGCTGATCAATTACAGAAGGTTCTTTACTATTAATGGTCTGATCAGCCTGAGAATGGAAGATAAAATCGTATTTGACACCTACCACCTGCTGATTAACAGCCTTTTAAAGGAAGAAATTTTCGATGGTCTGCGGGTTGATCATGTTGACGGACTTTTTAATCCCGGTGATTACCTGTGGCGTCTCAGGAACCTTGCCGGAGAACATACATATATCATCGTCGAGAAAATTTTGACGAAGAACGAGAAAATTAAACCTAGCTGGCCGGTTCAGGGAAATACCGGTTACGATTTTTCAAGTTATCTCAGCAACCTGTTTACCAACGAAAAGCATGCACGGCAATTTACCGATATCTATAATCGCTGGGATGAACAACATCCGGATTTCAATCAGATCATGGATGAGAAAAAACATTTTATGCTTTTTGAACGAATGGCAGGAGACCTGGAAAATCTTTTACATCAGTGCATGGAAATTGAGCTGGTCGTAGCACAAAAACCAAATACGGAAAGCCTTCGCGAAGCCATTGCCGAATTTCTCATCCGTTGCCCTGTTTACAAAATTTATCCCTCCACCGATTCTCTGGGTGAAGAGGATACTAAGAGCATCAGTGCGGTCATGGAGAAATCATTCCGGAAACGTCCGGATCTTATTCCCGAGCTTCAACTTCTCCAGGACCTCTTTCTGTATAAAGGGAGTGACGAAAATATTGCCCGGAGTGGAAGGCGATTTTTTCTCCGGTGTATGCAATTTACCGGGCCTCTTATGGCAAAGGGACTTGAAGACACGGCGTACTACAGTTTTGCTCAATTTATTGTACACAATGAAGTTGGCGATTCTCCGGCTTACTTTGGCATCAGAACAACTGCATTTCATGAGGAAATGAAGGAGCGGTTAAGAAATTTTCCACTAACCCTGAATGCCGGTTCCACACACGATTCGAAGAGGGGCGGAGACAGCCGTGCCAGGCTTACGGTCATCACCGACATTCCAGAGGTATGGGAGCAGAACGTCTTTGAGTGGCGTAAATATGGCGCTGAAATACGAAAGAAAGATCAACGCATACCTTCATTAAATGATGAATATTTCATATATCAGGCTCTTGTCGGGTCATACCCTCCGGAGCTGAGCCATGACGAGACCTATATTGACAGAATCACAACGTATATCCTTAAATCGGTAAGGGAGGCAAAAGATAATACTTCCTGGGCTGAGCCGGACGAGGAATACGAAGCTCTGACGATAGATTTTACAAAGAAAATCCTCGTACACAATGGTTTTATGGAACGGTTTGTAGCATTTTTAAAACTCATCCGCGATCCCGGAATGATCTGTTCTCTTTCCCAGCTTCTTCTCAGAAACACCTGCCCCGGAGTACCGGATCTCTACCGTGGAAGTGAACTATGGAACTTCAGCCTTGTCGATCCTGATAACCGACGGCCTGTCGATTTTCATATGTTGTCGGAATATCTGAAAGAAGTGACTGCTCTGGATAAAAAACCGGGGGGCTCTGTGAGCAAAACCTTATGGGATGAGAGGGAGAATGGGAAAATAAAACTTTGGCTGACGTGGCTCACACTCAGAGAACGGACCGAAAATGCAGCGTTTTTCCGGTCAGCAGCATACATTCCTCTGGAAGTCAAGGGAAGATATAAGGATAATGTTGTTGCTTTCCTGAGACATCAGCAGAGAACATGGTATCTGATCGCCGTTCCGGTGCAGTTTACCCGGCTTCAGATGGGGGCTTCAGGTAAGTTTGAAGATATTGACTGGGGATCAACCCGTATTGTACTTCCGGAGCTTGCACCGGAAAAATGGGAACATTTGCTCAGCAAGGAAACTGTCACAGCCGGGCGTTCAATCCCAGTCGTTTCTGTTCTGACACAGGCCGGCCCGGGGTTCCTGAAATCTATCGTAAAGGATAATATGAGAACAGCAGGTATTCTAATGCATATTTCTTCACTGCCAGGTGGAAAATGCAACGGCGATATGGGAAGGCATGCGTATGATTTTGTCGACTTTCTTCAACAAAACGGACAGACAAGGTGGCAGATTCTCCCCCTGAATTATACCGACAAGGAAAGTGCATACTCCCCATATAGTTGTCTCTCTGCCTTTGCCGGGAATATCCTCTTCATCAATCCGGAACTGCTTTGCGATACCGGACTTCTTCTGCATGAAGATCTTGGCGGTGATTTTAATAACCATACGGATGAAGCTTGCTTCGAGAAGGCGGAAGACTACAGGCTTGCATTACTTTCCCTGGCATACCGGCGATTCAGGCAGTCGGACATGCCACTGATGGATGCAGAGTTTAAAACATTCTGTGAAACAGAAAGCTCCTGGCTGGATGATTTTTCACTTTTCATACTTTTAAGGGAAAGCTATGAAGGGAAAACCTGGAACGAATGGCCGGAAGAGTTCAGAGATCGTAATCCGGCCGCTCTCCGGTCGTACGTAAAGAAGTATCGCGAGAAACTTGACGAGATAAAATTTTCACAGTTCCTTTTCTATGAACAATGGAGCCGACTTAAGACCTATGCCAATGACAAGGGCATCAGGATTATCGGCGATATTCCTTTTTACGTTGGATTCGATAGCGCTGATGTGTGGGCTGAACCACATCTTTTCAGTCTCAGTCCTGATAAAAAAATGGAGAAAGTTGCCGGTGTACCTCCTGATTATTTTGATGAGAAAGGTCAATTGTGGAATATGCCGGTGTATCGATGGGAGCTTATGAAGAAAAACAGGTACACATGGTGGAAGCGGAGGCTCGCCAGGAATCTGGAACTCTTCGACCTGGTACGGATAGATCATTTCAGAGCATTTGCTGATTTCTGGGAAGTACCCGCAGGTCACGAAACTGCCGAAAAAGGAGTATGGGTAGAAGGACCCGGTGAGGACTTTTTAAACAGTATCCTGAAAGATTTCCCGGACATGCCTTTCATCGCTGAAGATCTGGGAGACGTAAATCAGGCCGTGTATGAGCTGAGAGATAAATTCAATTTACCCGGTATGAGCGTACTCCAATTTGCCTTCGGGGAAGATATGGCTGCATCGGTGCATAGTCCGCATAATCATCGGCAAAACAGTGTTGTATACACCGGGACGCACGATAATAACACGCTGCAGGGCTGGTACAGGTACGAGCTAACTGGTAAATCTATCAAACGACTTAGAAAATATTCCGGAAAAAGGATTAACAGTCGAAACTGCAATCATGAAATGATCAGGATGGCCTTTATGTCCGTGGCGAATACGGTCATTGTCCCGATGCAGGACTACCTTGGCCTTGACAGAAATGCCAGGATGAACAAGCCGGCTACGATAACCGGCAACTGGACCTGGCGGATGGAAGAGGGCGATATCCTTCCTTCGACAGAGAAAATGATGCAGCGCTTTACCAGGGTATATGGAAGGCTTGGAGGGGAGGAGTGATGGGGTCTTTGCCTTCGCTGAAGCGGAGGTAGATCACCAAATCAATCCCTCATTACCATGTTCTGTCTTTCAGAAACTCATCCAGTTCTTTCCTCGACATCGGCAATTGATCCGGGTTCTCATCAATCCATTTCATAAATGCAGACTTTATATCTTCGTCCCATCGACCGTCGATCTGACCTGGCGTGTATCGGCCAAGACGGAGCATCTCGTGTCCGAATTTGTCGCGGAGCATAATAAATTCCGAACGGATCACCACTTCTTCGGCAAGGTGTGCCGGGATGAAGAGTACACCTTCCTTCTTTGCCAGTACTACATCCCCGGGGAAAACAACTGCTTCGCCGATTCTGATCGGAACATTTATCCCCATAAGCATGGTTTCCTGAAGAAATGAGGGATGCCAACCCCTTACCCAGGCATTGAAGCCTTCAATTTCCTCCAGCCCCTCGACGTCCCTTGCACCGGCATCAAAAACAACACCGTTACCTGAATTGGCGTAAATGGCATTTCCGAGATTGTCACCGATCAGCGTGCCGTCAATAATTTTTCCGAAACAGTCGGCCACATAAATATCTCCGGATTGCAAAACATCAATGGGCCAGGAGTTCATGGCACCAATCCGGCCAGCCTGATGTCCCTTTTCAGTAAGGCGGTCGGAAATTTCCGGACGTTTTGGCAGATAGCAGGCCGTGACCGCCCTGCCTGTCATAGCCTGATCTTCATGGAGGATGGTCCAGTTACCGGCATATTGATTTTGGTAACCCTTCGACCGGAGAATTCCCCAGGCTTCCTCAATAGAAACGTTCTTCATCCTTTCCAGGATCCGCTGCGGAACTTTTGGTCTGCCGTCGGGGAATCGTTCTCCGGCCCATTCCTGGGTGTAATAAATAACCTCTTCCTTTGTATCGAAAAACTGGCAGTGAAGGATCATTTTCGGTAGGAAAATAAGTGCTGCAACCAATATGGTTATCCTTTTCATAATGTTTGAAATTTATTTCGTTTACACTGTTATTTTTTCGACATGTTGTTCAATATCCGGATCCTTTACCGGTTTCCCGCGCCACCAGGTAGCCAGGGATGATCCGGTGATGTTCATCAACGGACCGAATACTGCAGGGGCGAGACCGACGGTGGCCACTTTCCCCATCTGTAAAGCTATCCCGGAGGCAAGTCCTCCATTCTGCATACCAACTTCAAGGGCGATAGTACGGCATGATTTTTCATCCATACGGGCGAAGCGGCAGATCCAATAGCCCAGAAAATAGCCGGTCACATTGTGCAACAAACTGGCAAAAATTAGTATCACGCCGATGTCCAAAAGACTATCCCTGCCCGCAGCAGTAATGATCGCTATAATTATACCGATGCCTGCCATGGAGAAAAATGCAAGAATCCTGTCCATAAAGTCATTTTTGCCCTGCATTATAGCTTTGAAAATGTAAGCTGCAATCAGCGGAAGTAAAAGGAACCAGAATATATCCTTCCCTAGCTGTAGCACAACATTTGCAAGCTCCTCATCACCAGTACTGTATAGGATGAAATTCTTCAGCACAATAACAGTAAGATACACAGCAAGCTGGATCAGAGTACTTTTTCTGCCATCCTTTCCATATGCAACGGAGTTAAAAATCAGTCCTGCAATGATCGGTAGAATGACGATGTTTATTATTCCAATCATCATCGCCCAGAAATTGATCGGGACAAACTGCCCGGCAAGCCATTTCATCATTAACGGCGTGATAATGGGAGCCAGCATAGTGGCAAAGGCTGTCAGCGACACGGAAAGTGCAAGGTTTGCTTTGGCAATAAACGACATTACATTAGAAGCCAGCCCGCTCGGCGAGGCACCAACGAGGATGATTCCGGCGGCAATCTCAGGCGGAAAACCAAAGGACGTTGCAATGATGTACCCCACAAAAGGCATGATGGTGAACTGACAAACTAACCCAAGGATCACACCTTTGGGCATCTTTACCACAGCTGCAAAATCCCTGAAACTCATTTGTGAACCCATACCGAACATGATGATCTGCAAGAGTGGAACAATAAGTATCTTTAATTCAAACTTTCCCCAGCTCCTGAAAATGTCAGGATAGAACATGGCGATAGTCACCGCTGTAAAAATCATGATGGTGTAGGAGAATCCACGCAGAAAATTATTTCCTCTGACACCAAATGCAAGGATCAGGAAAAACAGGATGAGAAGAGGTCCTGTAAAACTTGTAAGCTTAAAAACAAGAGAGACGATGACTCCAGCGGCCAGAAAGAACGAGATCCATAACAGGATACGGTAAAGGTTCTTATTTTTCATTGGTCAGTTTTGGTTGAATTGAAGCCATCATTCACAGATTCTCCTCTTTTATTCCGACAGGAATTTTATACCGGCACAGAATAACTGTCGCCAGATATTCCCGAAATTAATTCTGATTCTTTAACTTTAAAAGGAATTTTTGAATTTCTTCAGAAAGTTATTTGATTTTTGGTGAATGAAGTCAGTAATGTTTAACCTTATAATCCTGAAATTATGTCAACCGGATCAGAGAACAATAAAAAACAAGGAGGTCATTTCGATCGCAGGGGCTTCATGAAGCTCGCCGGTCTCAGCGGGCTGAGCCTTGGTGGGATGATGCTATCTGCCCCCCTTGAAGCACAGCTGGATTATACTACCCAAAACGTGAAGCGGTATTCGTCACCTTCCGATCTGAAAATTACAGATATGCGAATTGCAGAGGTGGGCAGGGTTCCTATCATAAAGATCTATACAAATCAGGATGTGTATGGTCTGGGTGATGTGCGTGATGGAGCTGACAAACGATATGCCCTGATGTTGAAAAGTCGCATCCTCGGAGAAAATCCATGCAATGTCGAGAAACTCTTTAAGATCATCAAACAATTTGGTGGCCATGGGAGGCAGGGTGGAGGCGTGTCGGGAGTGGAAATGGCGCTCTGGGATCTGACAGGCAAAGCATATGGTGTCCCGATTTACCAGTTGCTGGGTGGAAAGTACAGGGATAAGGTCAGGGTATACGTGGATACACCTACGGAAAGGGACCCGGATAAATTTGCCGAAAAGATGAGAGGCCGGCTCGCCATGGGCTTTACCATCATGAAGATGGACGTTGGTATCAGCTTGATACGTGATATCCCTGGCACCCTTACAAATACAGAACCCTGGGGTGACTTACAGGGCTGGAGTCAGGAACCAGGTTCCTACGGTCTTACCAGGCATCCGTTTACACAGGTACAGATCACCGACAAGGGAACGGCTGAACTTATTCGATACCTGGCCCAGGTGAGGGACACCATTGGCTGGGAAATACCTGTTGCCATCGACCATATTGGTCACATGGGTGTGAACAGTATGATACGCCTGGCTAAGGCGTATGAACCCTATAACGTGGCATGGCTGGAAGACCTGGTGCCATGGCAGTACACCGATATGTGGAAGGAAATTTCAAGGTCGGTTGACGTGCCCACCCTTACAGGCGAAGATATCTATCTCGCGGAAGGCTTCAGAAACCTGATCGAAAACAGGGCTGTCGACATGGTTCATCCCGACCCGGTTACCGCGGGAGGTTACCTTGAAACAAAAAAGATTGGTGATTATGCCCAGGAACATGGTATTGCAATGGCACTCCATCATGCCTCATCACCGGTATCATGGCTCGGGGCAGTTCATACCGCAGCGGCCACCGAAAACTTTGTCGCCCTGGAACACCACTCGGTCGATAATCCCTGGTGGGAAGATCTGGTAACAGGTATTGATAAGCCCTTCCTCAAGGACGGTTATGTTACTGTCCCTGAAAAGCCTGGCGTCGGCGTCGAACTCAACGAGGATGTTGTTAAGGAACATCTGAAGAAAGGTGAGAAACTCTTTGCCCCGACAGAGGAATGGAACAGCCGTGATTCCTGGGACAGGGAATGGAGTTGATAGCATTGTTCCCGGAAAGAAATTCAGGTTTTCTCCGGTGAAGGCGAAAATGAAGGATTCTGAGCATGAAACCGATGTGATAGGCTTCCTGATACTAAATGTTAGCGATCTTTTTCCAAAATGATAAAGTGGCAATGAAACCGGCGAAGACGATTTCAAACCTGACTCTGTTCAAGTGCGTCCCTTAGTCGAAGCAGGTACTGCCTTGAAACCGGTACTTCAGCGTCAGTTCCAACGACCTTAATGTGATATCCACTACTCTTGTTATGTAACTTTTCAATATAGGTAAGGTTGATGATATATGACCGATGGCAACGTACAAAGGTCTGATATTTTGCCAGCAGATATTCCATATTCTTCAGCGTATTGCGGATAAGTTTCTTTTCAGCTTTATCATTTACCAGGTGTATAATTTCCACATAATTATCTGCCGATCGGAGATAGATCAGATCCTTTACCATGACTAAAACTTTCTCAGAACGGTTTTCAGAAAAAATCTCCACGATATCCTCATTCTGGTCGCTTTCTAATTTTTTGAGTATTTCCCTGCTTTCATTAATCATCAACTGCATGAGGCTTACCTGATGATTGAGGTTCCTGTTGACATAAATTGCCTTAAGGAGGATAACGGCTGTGAAGCAAACGAGTATGATCTTGAACATGATATACATAGAGAGAGAGACCAAACCGACGTAATGCAAGTAGAATGCGAAGGCTACAGTGTCGAGGACCAATACAAAAGTAAGGGATAAATTACCCGGGCCTGATTCAATGTCATCGTCCAGGAAGGAGATATTCTTAATCCTTGGGATAAGACTGAGGAAACCAAACATAAAAACAAAGTTGATTCCCCCAAAACCAGCCAGAAATAAAACTGTATCGTTCAGATTGAACTGGTCGGTGTCAAAAGGCTGAAAAAAAAGAATAAATAGAAATACGGCCAGACTTATACTGAACGTAACTGTAAACTCATACCTGATGGACAAGTCATCGATAAAAGATTTGTTTTTCGGTAGAGACATAAAATTTCAGAATAATAAATAGCTATCACTCTGCATCCTGCACTGTATCAGATAATATTTAATGGCAAAGTGGATAATATATGAAAAATAGTTAACATAATCATTTCCTTTTGGCTGAAAAACATACCGCTTTATCCCTTTCTTCCCTTAACCCCCAGACAAACCAGAAGTAAAGAACTCTATCTCTCCCTGATTTAGACTTCTATCTATACATGATAGTCGTCTCCCTGTTTATGTGTCTTCTTAAGTTCAGCAAGCTTTTTCTTCCCATATGCTACCCTTGTTATCACTACAAACAGGACAGGCACCATAAAGATACCAATAAAGGTGGCTGCAATCATGCCTCCGAAAACCGTCCACCCGATAGTTTCACGGGCGATAGCACCGGCACCGGTGGCAAAAATTAATGGTGAAATGCCAAAGATAAATGCCAGTGATGTCATCAGAATTGGTCGCAACCTGAGGCGGATCGCTTCGAGTGTTGCGAGATTCAGATCCATACCGTGATCGACACGCTGTTTGGCAAATTCAACGATAAGGATGGCGTTTTTTGCTGCAAGGCCGATCAGTGTGACCAGGCCTACCTGAGCATACACATTGTCTGAAAGCCTGGGAAGAAAACTGAGGGCGAGAATTGCCCCGAAAGCCCCCAGAGGAACTGCCAGGAGGACAGAGAAAGGTACCGACCAGCTTTCATATAAAGCTGTAAGTAACAGGAATACAAAAAGGATAGAAATCGTAAATATCAGGACCGATTTCGACCCGGCTTCGATTTCTTCCCTGCTCAGGCCTGAGAAATCATACCCGTACCCGGCCGGCAGAATTTGGTCGGCTGTTTCACGCAGGGCATCGATCGCCTCACCACTGCTATATCCGGTAGCTGCATCACCGTTAAATTCTGCGGAACGATATAGGTTAAAATGTGAAATATTGGCTGCACTCTCCGTTACTTTATAGCTGATAATTGTACTTAACGGGAGCATTTCGCCCCTGTTGTTCCGTACATAAAACTTGCCGAGTTCCGACACTCTGTCCCGGAACGTTGTATCAGCCTGGGCAACCACTCTGAAGTTACGGCCATACAAAGTAAAGTCGTTGATGTAAAAACTCCCCAGGAATGTTTGGAGCGTACTAAAGACATCCGTGAGTCGTACACCTGCTTTTTTACACATTTCCCTGTCAATACTGATCTTGTAACCCGGTGTATTGGCAGTGAAAAATGTAAAGGCGCTTCCAATTTCTTTACGTTGATTGGCTGCCCCCATAAATTGCATGACCACATTCTGAAATCCGCGGATATCATCGGTACTTTCCTGCTGCTGCAGTACAAATGTAAAACCGCCGGTACTTCCAAGCCCCGGGATAGAGGGAGGCGAAATTACCAGGATTCTGACGCCCAGTATGCCGGAAAAACGTCTGTTGAGATCACTGATAATTGATTCCAGTTGCAATTCGTGAGATGTGCGATCCTCCCATGGTTTCAATTGCGTGAATACCGTGCCACTGTTTGATTTCGTGGTAAATGAAACGACATTTAATCCGGCAATTCCCGCATAGTGGCCTATTCCGGGTGTCACCTTCAATGTATCCATGATTTGGTTCAATACTTCAACGGTACGCGATGTAGAGGCCGCTTCAGGCAATTCAAAAGCTATGAAAAGCCTGCCATTATCTTCGGTAGGGATAAATCCGGTCGGTTTGTTTGTGAACAGTAAATAGGTTGCGGCAAAGACCATCACCAGAACAATAATAATGTATCTCGAATGCTTAATGGCTGTTTTTACACTCGAGGAATAGGTGTTAAGACTTCTGTCGAACAGCCTGTTGAACCAGTGGAAAAACCAATTCTTTCGTTCAGATGCGCCAACTTTTTTTGGAACAAGTATAAGTGAACACAGGGCAGGAGTGAGGCTCAGCGCTACGAAGGCTGAGATAAGGACGGAAATGGCAATGGTAATCGCAAATTGCTGGTAAAGTTTTCCAACGATACCCGGAATAAAGCCGACGGGGACAAACACGGAAGCCAGGATAAGAGCAATTGCGACAACCGGGCCGGATATGTCTTGCATTGCTTTGTATGCCGCTTCTTTGGCTGACAGATGTTTGTCATCGATGTAATGTTGCACGGCTTCCACGACGATGATGGCATCATCCACGACAATACCGATGGCGAGGACAAGTCCGAACAGGGTAAGGGTATTAACGGTAAATCCAAGCGGTGCAAAGAAAATAAACGTCCCGATGATGGAAACCGGAATGGCCAGGATAGGGATCAGCGTGGCCCTCCAGCTCTGGAGAAAGATGAAGACTACGATGGCTACCAACAGAAGCGCAATGAGAAGGGTTCTTACTACTTCATCAATGGATACTTTTACGACTGATACAGTTTCAAACGGAACAATATAATCGAGATCGGTGGGAAAGGACCTTTTGAGTTTCTGCATCTGGGTAAAAATGCCATCGGCTGTTTCCATGGCATTACTGCCGGGCGACTGAAAAACAAGGAGGAAGGAGGCGATTTTACCGTCGACATACGAATCACCCGGATACTTAAACTTACCCAGTTCAACACGGGCAACATCCCTGAGGTAAACGAGGGAGCCGTCCTCAGGATTAGTTTTTATGATGATGTTGCTGAATTCTTCTTCAGAGGCAAGCCGTCCTTCGACGAAAGCTGTGTATTCAAAAGCCTGGCTCTCCGGCTGGGGCGGTGCTCCCACGGTTCCTGCCGCAACCTGGACATTTTGCTCTCTTACTGCCTGTATAACATCGGCAGGGGAAATGTTGAGGACGGCCAGCTTTTCCGGGTTGAGCCATAATCGCATACTGAAATCCTGTGCGTTTGTGAATACATCTCCAACGCCGGGAACGCGCAACAAAGCATCACGAATAAATATATTTGTATAATTGTCGATAAACTTCTTACCATGGGTTTTCTCGGGAGAAAAAATCGCAATGACCATCATGATTCCCGGTGTACTCTTCCTTACGGTTACCCCAAGGTTTTTCACTTCATCCGGCAATCTAGGAAGAGCAGTATTGACACGGTTCTGAACGTCGAGAGCTGCAATGTCAATATCGGTACCGATCTTAAAGGTTACATTGAGCCCCATACTGCCACTGTTTGTACTGCTCGATTCCATATACGACATACCCGGGACACCGTTGACGGCCGATTCGATTGGAGTTGCCACTGTTTGCTCAACCGTTTGGGCATCGGCGCCGATGTACATGGCAGAGACCTGGACTACCGGGGGCGTGATCTCAGGGTACTGACTTACAGGAAGATTCACAACGGAAATGATCCCAAGTATGATCAGGATAAGTGAAATAACTATGGCCGTGTTCGGGCGCTTTATGAATATGTTGGCTATCATGGCAGCTCAGATTTATTCAGTTTACCTGGAATTGCCTCCTTGCTCTGAGGGATTGGCAAACCTGATCTTCGATCCGTCTCTCAGGTTTTTCAAACCGTCAGCAACAATGGTGTCACCAGACTGAATTCCCGAGCGGATCACGATAAATTCACCAAGGTTGAGTCCCGGCTCGACCCTGGTTTGTTTCACAATGGAGTCATGGATTTCATATACAAAATATTCACTCATCTGTTCGTTCAGCGCCTTCGTAGGAATGACGATTTGACTTCCCGATTCATTATTCAGTACCTTAACCCTTACATTCATTCCAGATTTCAAAATACCCGAATTATTGGGAAAGACGAGTCTTATTCTCAGTGTGCCAGTTGTCGGGTCAACAGCCCTGTCAATTACCGTGAGCCGCCCCGGAAAGGGATACGTAACTCCGTTGGAAGCTATAAGTAGAAAAGTGCTGTCGTTAACCCGGGGGCTATTTTCCAGAACACGGAAATAGGGAAGGTAACTGGCATCGACTGTAAAATCCACACCGGCTGGATTTTCAGAGGAGAGGGTGGTAAGGATAGTCTGTCCCGCTACTACGAAAGTGCCGGTTTTAACCTGCGAAAAACCGATCGTTCCGCTGAAAGGGGCTTTGATTTCGGAGTAATTAAGATCTGTTTCAGCTCTCAGGAGCTCTGCTTTTGCTGCCTTCACCTGTGTTTTGGCATTCTCGAGGCTGGTGTTAGCGTCCTCAAGAGTCTGTGTCGCAATGGCCTTTTGCTCACTTAAACTGGTATATCTTGTCACATCGCGTTTTGCTTTCTCGAGGTTCGCCTCGGCAATTGCTACCCCGGCTCCTGCTTGTTCTCTCGATGCCATGTACTTTCGACGATCGATCTCATACAACTTGCTCCCTTTATCCACATGTCTTCCTTCCTTAAAGAAAATTCCTGTGATGTAACCGCTGACTTCACTTCGCAGGGCAACTTCCTCAAGGGCAGATACGGTGGCCGGATATGCATCGTAATAGGAAACTTTTTTTTCGGGGACAATATATGGACTTACCGGAACAGCAGCCATCTGCACTTGTTGTCCGGCATTGTCAGCATGTCCGCATGAAGAAATAGCCATCGATGCAAGCAGAGCCAGTATGATTGACAGGGATTTAAACAACACATTATTCATTTTTCCATAGTTTAATAATTGACTGAAATCCTGCCCAGTGAACGTTCCACATCTGTCTTTGCAGAAAGTAACATGAATAGGGCATTGACGTTATTGATCTGGGCAGTCCGGAGATCTGTTTCCGATACAATGACTTCAAGGTAGGTTTTCACGCCCTGATCATATTGTGATTTCACAGTTTCGTAGACTTCATCTGCGAGCTTTACATTTTCACTGGTGGCACGATAAGCTGCCAGATACGTTTTGTAAGATGCCATTGCCTGTATATACTCCGTATTCATCTGATTCCGGAGGTTTACGGTATCAAGGGCAAGTCGTTCAAATTTCAGCGTTGCCCTCTTTATATTTTCCAGTCTGCGCGCTCCTTCAAAAATCGGAAAAGAAAGTGTCAGGCCGATGGATGAGTTTGGAAATGAACTGTTATACAAGCCACTAAAAGTATCATTGTGATAGGTCAAATTATAATTTGCATACCCGGAAAGAGACGGGAGAAAACCAAAACGGTAATAGTTGACCATGGCCCTCTGCAATTGTATATTGGTTTCGAGAAGTTGATATTCGATCCTGTTTTCAAAGTTTGGATCAATCGGTGCCTTAAGCATAATTTCTTTTTTCATTGATTCATAATCCTGCTTCAGCGAGAGGTCTTTGTCATGCGGAAAGCCAATAAGACGCTTTAGGTTACTCTTCCTCGTTTCCAATGTTTCTCCCGCATTGATAAGCTGAGCTTTCGCATTGTTCAATGAAATGGTAGCGCGCTTATAGTCGATGTTGTCGCTTACTCCGGTCTGGTAACGGGCAAATGCATCACGCAGGCTCTTATTGATTCGTTGAATGTCTTCTTGTATAATCTGAACTTGCTGACTGGCCCCCAGTACTGCATAATACGCTTTGGTTATGTCTGCAACCAGGTTGATGAGAGCATCCGAAGCACTCTGTTCGGCCTGTTTGCGGTAATAGCCTGCTGTTTTTGCAGCCAGGTAAACATCCTGGTTAAACAGGATCTGGCTTGCTGAAAACGAAACGGTAGAATTATTCTTTACCCCCATGGGAATTTCTTGCGTCTCTCCTGCCGGATCTGAAAAACTTGGCAGAATGATCACGGGTTGTTTCAGGTAATACTGGTAGTCAGCGCTGGTGTTGACCTGCGGCAACCAATCTGAAAAGGCGATGCGGATATCCTGCTTTGCGATCTGCTCATCCAGTTTAAGCTGTTGCACCAAAGGCTGGTGCTGCATCGCATAACTAAGGCAATCTTCAAGACGTGCACTGTCGGGTAGCGAATCGGTCATATCCTGAGATAGCGCTTTCCCGCAGGGGAGGATAACCAGTGTGAAAAAAAGAAGAATACGTAAAAAAACAGTACCGGAATTCTCTGATGATCTGAAAAATACTCGGTACTGTTTTTGGGGAAATTGATATTTGAGCATGACAAATATAAATCAGAATGAAGCCCTCAACCAGGGGTAAACTTTGCTAGACCAACTTTGAAATTAACAAGCATCCAGACAATTGGTTTAATAAACGGCCATTTTTATACTTCGTATCTATATAAGTGGCAATTTTATTTCTGAAACGCAGTGTCTAAATGTTAATTATTCGAACGATATCGCCCGGGATGAGATGAGGGAGGGTATTGTAGACAGATTTCCTTATTAGGCAGTGAAAACCGGATGGCTGGAAGATATGGATATTCAGACTGGCATGCTGCTCAGGTGAATAGTTTTTTTCTTTCAGGCCATTCTGCTTTCAGAATGCTGTAATATATGGTATCCCGTCGCCTCTGATTCGTCATAAGGGTATGGCTCCTCAGAATGCCCTCGGCAGTCATCCCCGCCCGCTCAAGTCCTTTCCTGGCGGGTATGTTTAAAACATCGGTCTTTGCCTCAACACGCTCAAAGTCAAGGATCTCGAAGCTGTGTCTTAACATCAGGAATTTTATTGCCTGGTTCAGTCCCTTACCATGCCATTCGCGCCCGAGCCATGTCCAGCCAATTTCCATCCTGCTGTCACGGTACGAGATGTTTCCGAAACTACTCGATCCTGCGATGGAATTGGTACGCTTGTCAATTACAGTAAAAGCAAGTCGCCGTTCAGTCTCTGTATCCCTGACAGCCTCAGATACCCATTCGAACAATATTTCCGGCTCGGAAAGATCATCTGTGAACCATGTCCACAAGCCAGGATCAGCACTTATCCGCAAGAAAGCCCCGTAGTCACTCATTACTATTGGACGTAACTGGACTATCTCATTTTGAAGATCATGATTGAAATTTATTCTTTCTTCCATATCACTGTTTAAAATCGTACAAGCATTCCTTCGTAAAATAGAAATTTGAATGTGCAGGAAATTCGTTCAACCATCCGGTATATAAAATGTTCAATTGAATTTGCTTTTTAAGCCTGAAATCAAGCATGAAAAAGAAGAATCTTCGAATTATCCGTTTATCTATTCTCGGAAACCTGATGCCCGTTTAATACTTACGACAGTTTCTTCGTCGTCATCTGTGGCAGGCTTTAGTTCAAGCTTGATCCGGCTCCTGGCCCAGGTGATCATAGTTCAGACTGTAGACCTGTTGACACTGTATTTTCTGTTGATCCTCTCCGGCAGCATTTTATGCTTCGTTTATTCTGACAGCGTGTATCCTGAACAGAATTTTGGGATGTTGTGCTGAACCTGGGGCTCAGCACAACATGTATTAGATTACTTGTTTATTAATTCAGTCAGAGGTATAGGTTGCTGAACAAGATTGTTTACAGGTGGTATGCTCTTGAGGTAGGCAAAAATTGCACTGACATCCTCATCACTGATATTCATTAAGTTCGTCCATGGCATGGGAGGGAGGAGTGTGCGGGAATTGGGGAGACCTTTGTACTTACCCTCTTTTAACGCACGTTTAAAATTCTCTTCCGTCCAATTACCGATTCCGGTCTGATCAGAGGTCAAATTGGCAGAAAATGACATTCCCCATGGCCCTGCGGAAGCTGTGAGATCGGGATTAAAAATTGCCATGCCTTTACTGATTATTTCCATGTTTACCTGAGGTAAAAGCCCGTCGGTAGGAAATCCTGAAAGCATTTTCTCTGGAATTACAACGGGACCCTGTGGACCCATTTGTTTAGGAGAGTGACAGTCGTTGCAGCCCATGATGGTTACAAGGTATTGACCACGCTGTACTAATTGCTCTTGTGAAGGTTTGCTCATGTCCTGTGCAGCCTGTTTCTGGTTACCAGTGCAATTCATCAACAGCAATACCGGAAGAACCAGCAATACTGATGAAATTTTCATAGCATTTTTCATATGGACTAATAGGATTTAAGTTAATACTTGGGCAAAAGTAAGCTATAAATCAGCAGCGTAATAAATTACTATCTGGAATTTGTGAGCCAGGTTGAAAAATATTTTCAAACCCCTGAGAATGACCGGAATATCCGTTTGCAAATCCGATGTTGAACTACGTTCGAAACGATGAAAATAAACGGATAATGATAGTGGCAAAGTGGTTATAATTTTGGTTTACAAAACCTCGGAAGGAACAACCGTGACACTCTCCATCCTTCCCTGCCTGAGGACGCCCAGCTTTACACTTACCCCTATTTTTTCACGCGTAAGGAGGTGATGGAGATCATCAATGCTCCCCACGGGGCTATCGTCAAAACTGACAATGATATCGGAATTTTGAAGTCCGGAATTGTCGGCAGTGCTATCTTTCAGGATCTCAAACACATACACACCAGTGGAATTTATAAGTTTGTTTACGGCAACCATGCGGGGGGTAAGATGCACCGTTTGTCCGGCAATGCCCAGCTGTGAACGAACAATCTTTCCTTCCAGGATGAGCTGACCGGCAACGTTTCCGGCAAGATTGGACGAGACGGCAAAGCATATGCCCTGAGCTGTGTTTATGATGGCAGTATTCACCCCGATAACATTGCCATGGGAATCCAGGAGAGGACCTCCGCTGTTACCAGGATTCAGAGCAGCATCCGTTTGTATGACATCATCAATCAGGCGGCCGTTCGTTGCCCGCAAGGTTCTGCCAAGAGCACTTACCACTCCTGTGGTCACAGTTTGCTGCAGGCCCAGGGGATTTCCAATGGCTATTGCAATCTGGCCCCGCTGAAGCTTTGATGAATCAGCCAGGGTAAGAGAATGGAGGGTTTCATAAATTTTAATCACAGCAATATCGGTGGAAGGATCACTTCCCCTGATATCCGCATTTATTTTTCTCCCATCATGCATCACCACACGGACGCTTTCTGCACTGTCAACAACGTGATGATTAGTTATGATATATCCATCCGAGGATATTGAAAATCCTGAAGCAGCACCGGTCTGAACCTGCACTTTCTTCGTACGGGGATCCTTGATCTTTTTGTCTACCTCAACGTGTACTACTGCATCACCCACTTCCCTGATAACGTTGGCAATGGTGTTCGAGTATGCATCCAGGATGTTGGCTTCCTGGTCAGCATAGGAGATATGATTTGTCGCTTTTTTCATACCGGTATATTTTTAATCGTAATACTTCACCTTATCTTTGGCAAAATATACCGGTTTCCTTCCTTATTGATCACTGAAAAGCCGGGAGGATCCCCGGAATTCTATTCCGCCACCTTCTTCGAGTATGTAAGAAGCTTGAAAATATACAAAATCGTGCCATTTTAGAATCAGTGACATAATGGCGTGAAGTTTCGATATTTATATTACAGCATGAATAAATTTCATAGTTAGCAACTGAATTTAGATACTGTTCTATAAACCGGGATCGTACGGAACAATTCATAGAAAATTGAATTACGGCTGTGGGTCACCTGCTACGATCTCTGCCTCAGTGCTTGCTATCCCTTCCGAACCGGCGCTTATCCTTATCTTTCCTTTTTTCCCGGTCGACCGTACGATCACCATCCCTTTCCCCCGGAACAGGTTGAAGTTGCCGTCCTGCATGCTCCCTTCAGCGTACGGAGAGGCATTCCCGGCAGCGATAAGTACAGCCTCGCCTCCTATGCTGACCTGCACTTTTACATTGGAATCAGGTACGACATTCCCATCAGCGTCTACTGCGACAACATCGATATATGCAATCTCACCGGGGTCTGCACCGATTTTTTTTCTTTCGGGACTGAGTCTTATTCCCACAACAGGTCCGGTGGTTTTTAGGACCTTCGATTCAGAAACCTCACCATTCACGATACCAGAAACTTTTAATTCACCCGGTTGATAGGGAACGGCAAATACGGCCTTATAGCCTGAGCCGGGAGCAATCTCTTTTTCTCCCAGACTTTCACCGTTGAGTTCCATTCTGACCTTCGGGTAACTAGAATAAACTGTGACATCCAGCGTGCGTCCAACCTCTTCGGCCCAGTTCCAGCTTTGGTATTCCTGTGGCCAACCCCAGAAAAATACAACCTCCTCTTTCCCTTCGGGAGCTGGAACGTGCACGGCCATTTCAAGGTTGCTTTCTCCCCAGACGACATCCCGGAAGTAAGACTGCGGCTTCTTATTGCCCAGGATATCGATATCGCCACAGTTAGAAACGTACCAAGGCCATGGCAAGGCAAATTGATCGGGTCCGTCACTCGGCGAACGCCACGTAGCATGGCCAATGCTGGCTTCACCAAGATAATCCCAGCCTGTCCATACAAAATCTCCGATCACATAGGGCTGTTCTTCCACTAATCGCCAGTTTTCATAGGCTTCTTTGGCAACCGATTCGGTTCCAACCATTATCCTCCCCGGAAATTTTTCATGATCTTTTTCATAATTCTTCCACTGATAGTTATATCCTCCGATATCGAGTACGCTAAATGCATGGGACGAATAATCCCAGTCTTTGCCTTGATTGTCCCAGAACTCACAAACTGCTTCCGTAACCGGCCGGGTAGTATCGATACTTCGTACTTCGTCAATCAGTTTACGTGCAATTTCCAAGCCCGACGGATCTGATCTTTCCGGGATCTCATTCCCGATACTCCACATAATCACGGAAGGATGGTTCCTGTCACGAAGCACCATGGCCGCCAGGTCCTTCTTCCACCAATCGGCAAAGTGGACGTGATAATCATTGGGCCTTTTCGCCTTCATCCAGGCATCAAAGGCTTCGTCGATCACCAGTATCCCAAGCTTGTCGCAGGCATCCAGGAATGCCTTTGACGGCGGGTTGTGACTTGTGCGGATGGCATTGTACCCGTTCTTTTTCATTATTTCCACGCGTCGTTCCTCAGCCCTGGCAAAGGCTGCAGCGCCCAGCAATCCGTTATCATGATGCATACATGCCCCTTTCATCAGGACCATACTATCATTCAGCAGGAATCCTGTTTTTGCCGAGTAGCGAATCGATCTGATTCCGAAACTGGTATTGTACTCATCCGTTGTGCGTTCGCCACGGAGAAGGGTTATTTTTGCAGTATAAAGCAACGGATGTTCTGTATCCCAACGTTGCGGATCGATCACATGAGAAGTCAGAAGAACAGCAGATGATTGACCAGTTGGAACCGAAACTGTCTTTTCAACGCCATCCAATGCTACATTTTGAGGCGTGATGATCTGTGCACGGACGGTGATTTTTGCATCTGTGCTGTCCTGGTTAAAGATTTCAACGGAAAGTTCAACACCGTCGGTATTCCTGTCTTCCGGTAATGTAGTAATCCCAACACCCCAGGTGCTGATATGTACCGGGTCGAGGAAGGAGACGGTCACAGGTCTGTATATGCCTGCACCAGTGAACCACCGGGAATTTTCTTCGGGTTTGAAAACTTTTACGGCAATTACTTCAGGGCTGCCATCGTCCTTCAAATAGGGAGTGATGTTGAAATAAAAAGGCGTATATCCGTATACATGCCGGCCGGCTTCTTTCCCGTTCACGAAAAGAGTTGCTTCTGATTGTACACCGTCAAAATTCAGAATCACCTGTTTATGCCTGTTTTCCGGATCGATAGAGAAGGATTTCCGGTACCAGGCAGTTCCTCCCTCAAGGTAGCCTACGTCATGGCCGTCTTTCATCAACTTGTAAAACGGGCCGATGTGGTTGGAATCCTGGACAGGGAGGTCCTCAACGCTCCAGTCATGGGGCAGGTCCACCTTGCGCCAGCCGGAATCATCATAGGCGGGATTTTCAGCTCCATCAGTGTTACCAGAGGAAAAACGCCATCCGGCATTGAAATCCTGATCGCGGACACTGCCGGATTTAGCGACATCAAATGTGCAGGCCGTTGGAAGAAGAAACGCCATGCTTACCCAAAGGAAAATCCGGGTGATTGTTCGGTTGTACATGTTTGTTAAGTTTAGTCGGTTTGAGTGGCTTGCCATCCCGAATGCAGCATAAAGATAATTTCAATACTTTGTAGCTCCTGTTTAAAAATAAGGAAATTATTTCAGATGACAATGATTCCCATTACATTGACATGGATTCCGTGTCACCAGTGGCTTGTGCGAGGGTGGACCCATGGAAAGTTAAGTAATGCCGGAGGCATTTTCTCACACTCCTCAATTATTTAGTGATATGGTGATTTAGTGATTTAGTGATCCACCTACGCTGAAGCTGCGGCTGACGCAGTTTGGTGAATTGGGGATGGTCGAAAAAAACACATTTGTTCTGGCTGATATTCAGGTGTATTTCACATTAAGGTTTAATCAGGGGGCATGGGGGGACCTGGTTTAACTTTCATTTTAATTTCTGCGCTTCTGCTTTATAACATGATAGAGGGTAGCTGAGATTTGTTCTTTCGGAGCATTAAGGGTGGTGGGTGGGGGGTGGAATCCCCTACATATACGTATATAAGAACAATATTATAAAGGCACAATCTAAAACTAGTATCGAAATAATGATGCGATAGAAAAGATACACCCGGTCCCTGAGCTTGCCGAAGGGAATCCATAATCCTGCCAAAGATGGTCCCAGAGCTTGTCGAAGGGGGTTTGGCGATCCACCTCCGCTATGCTACGGCGGACGATGTTTTGTGAATTGAAGAGTGATTTAAAGAGACTCATCCAATCCATGGACGTGACCAGGGATACTATAATTAATTGCCTCCGGCATGGAAGATGCGTTTCTACAAACACCTCTCCCCATCACTTCATAACCCCGTAAATCCATCACTTCTTCCACCCATTTTCCGAACAAGAAAATAAATAAAATATGGATGTATCAGAATAATTAATTAATTTAGCGAAAAGGTTTGTGCAAAAGCAGCATTCCGTATAAAAATTCTCTAAGGAACAGATCATTATAAGGATGAATGAATAAAAAGAATGTGAATAATATTCGTGAGCTGGCTGATTTCCTCAGCTTGTCGATCACTACTGTTTCCAGGGTTTTAAATGGTAAGGCAGAGAGTTACCGCATAAGTTTAAAAACACAGAAGAGAGTCCTGGAAGCGGCTAAGGAACATAACTACATTCCGAATAAAATTGCCAGGGGACTAAAGATGGATAAGACGGAAACCCTGGGTCTGATCATCCCCGACATCGCCAATCCTTTTTTCGCAGATATCGCCAAGAGTATTGAACTGGAGGCGAGGATAAAGGGATTTTCCATTATTTTGTGTGACAGCCGCGAGGATCTAACAGTAGAGAAGGAGCTGATCAATCTCTTACTCGGGCACAAGGTCGAAGGTATCATAATTGCCCCCGTAGGTACCAGTTTTGATCACCTTCTTCGGATTTACGAATCTGGCCTTCCTTTGGTTATCGTAGACAGGTATTCACCCGGTGTTAATCTTCCATATATCACCTCAGATAATTACCAGGGTGCTTATGATGCTGTGAGCCATCTGATATCGATGGGACACAGAAAAATAGCGTGCATACAGGGCATCAAAGACAGCCAGCCCAGCAAAGAACGGGTCATGGGATATATTGACGCTTTGAAAAAAAATAATCTGAGCATCGATCCTTCTTATATTACCGGTGAAAATTTCAGCACGGAAAACGGCTATAAGCAGACACGTATCCTTTTCAGTGTCGACAATAAGCCCACGGCTATTTTTGCGCTGAGCAACCTGATATCACTTGGTGTCATGCAGGCACTGAGCGAAATGGGCTATAGGATCCCTGAAGACGTATCGTTGATTTCCTACGATGAACAGCCCTATTCGGCTTACCTGGGTACACCGCTCACGACCATTGAACAGAAAAAAAGCGAATTGGGACAACTCGCAGTAAACGTGATCATGAAATATATTGAAAATGATGATTACAAGCAGAAGCCTGTCAATATGAAGCTGAAAACCAAATTGATAGTACGTCAGTCTGTAAAAAATTTAAATGAATTTGTGTGAATTTGCTTTTTTTTTATTTACTTGCACAAACGTTAGAGCTAATACTTAATAACCCTAAACATGCTAATAGTAAATTCTTATCCATGGGCCGTGGTTCTCTGCATCATTACAATGTTATGCTGGGGATCCTGGGCAAATACGCAAAAAATGGCCTCCAAAACCTGGGCGTTTCAGTTGTTTTACTGGGATTATGCCATTGGTGTTTTTCTACTCTCACTCATTATGGCTTTTACCTTTGGCAGCAGTGGGGATGAAGGGAGAAGCTTTATCCAGGATCTCAGACAGGCATCCGGATCGTCATTCGGACTTGCGTTGCTGGGTGGAGTGGTTTTTAACCTGGCGAATATCCTTTTAGTGATAGCCATCGATTTGGCCGGAATGGCTGTTGCATTCCCATTGAGTATAGGTCTTGCACTGGTCATTGGCGTAGTGACGAATTATGTTGCCACACCGGTTGGCAATCCGGTCATCCTTTTCGTCGGTGTTCTGCTGGTAGCAGTTGCCATTATCCTCGACGCAATGGCTTACCGGAAGAAATCATCCAGCGAAGGAACTACGACAACCAAAGGAATTGTAATTTCTATTACCGCCGGTGTGCTGATGGGCTTTTTTTACTATTTTGTTGCAGGTTCGATGATCACTGATTTTAATATGCCTGAGGCTGGCAAGTTTACACCTTATTCTGCTTCAGTGATTTTTTCGATAGGGTTGATCCTCTCTAATTTTATCTGGAATACCTACTTCATGTATCGTCCTTTATCCGGTGTTAAAGCAACGTATAAAGAATACTTTACACAGGGAAACTTCCGTCTGCATCTGATCGGAATGCTTGGCGGAGCCATCTGGAGCCTGGGTATGACACTGAATATCATTGCCACCGGTCAGGCCGGATTTGCCATATCCTATGGCCTTGGACAGGGAGCGACACTTATTGCGGCATTGTGGGGCGTTTTCATCTGGAAGGAATTTAAAGGGGTGAAGAATGTGAGTACCCTGCTTTTCCTCATGTTTCTGTCCTATATCATTGGCCTGGCTTTAATTATTGCGGCAAGAGTGTATTGATTTTAATAATAGAGTTTGTTATGAAACCACGTCTAGTTGTTATTGGAAGTTCAAATACAGATATGATTTTAAGGGTGCCCCACCTTCCGTCCCCCGGAGAAACGGTACTGGGAGGCACATTTCATATGGTTAACGGCGGTAAAGGTGCCAACCAGGCGATTGCCGCGGCACGAGCCGGGGGAGATGTCGTCTTTCTTTCTTGCCTGGGAAAGGACACTTTTGGCCAAAATGCATTGAAGATCCTTTCTGGTGAAGGGATTGACACCTCGAGCATAAAAATCGTTGATCATGCACCCTCCGGTGTGGCTTTGATCAATGTGGCAGATTCGGGTGAGAACAGTATTACCGTTGCACCCGGAGCCAATAGTCACCTTCTGCCTGAAGATATTGAAAGGATGAGCGACGTTATCCGGCATGCCGATATGGTGCTTCTTCAACTGGAAATTCCCATTGAAACGGTCTATGCTGCCGTGAGGATCGCAGCGGGTTTCAATGTTCCCGTCATCCTCAATCCTGCTCCTGCAAGGCAAATCGGTCAGGAAATACTGAAGCTGGTCACCATCATAACTCCAAATGAACAGGAAGCAACCATGCTTGCCCTGGCAGATGATGAAGAGATCAGCCGTGACCTGCTCATGAAAAAATTGAAAGATCTCGGTCTTAACACAATTATCATTACCCTTGGCGAACAGGGTGTTTTGTTTTCGAATAACGGTCAGCTTGTCCATCACGATGGAAATAAGGTTGCCGTCGTCGATACTACCGCAGCAGGTGATACCTTTAACGGATACCTTGCCGCATCCCTGGCCGGTGGCGAATCACTCGACGATGCTGTGCGCTTAGCCAATAATGCTGCCGCTATATCAGTAACCCGCCTCGGTGCTTCAACCTCTATTCCATATCTTAAGGAAGTCGTTCAATGAGAGGTTACTGCAGTGGCCCAGAAAAAATTGTAAAAGGCAAAACATTGAATTATGAATAAGGAACTATTAACACTTGGATTCGGTTTGGGACTTACAGGATTAACAGCCTGTTTTCAGGCTGATTCCGGATCGGATGTGAAAAATGTCAGGCCCAATGTCTTGTTTATTCTGGTCGACGACCTTGGTTGGAGCGATGTGGGTTGCTTTGGCAGCCATTTTTATCAAACACCCAATATTGATCAGCTTGCATCGGATGGGGTGAAATTCACCCAGGCATATGCAGCATGTTCCGTTTGTTCTCCGACCAGGGCAAGCATTATCACAGGAAAGTATCCCGCCAGGCTGCACCTGACAGACTGGCTACCGGGGCGCAAAGATTATCCGTTCCAGAAGCTTGAGAATGCAGATATAAATCAACATCTGCCATATGATATCAATACCCTGCCAAGAGTTATGAAAGAAAACGGCTACCAAACCGCAATCTTTGGAAAGTGGCATCTCGGTGAAGATTCTGCTTCGACGAAACGACAGGGATTCGACCTGCATATCCCTCAATGGAATAAGGGATGGCCGAATGGAACCTATTTTGCGCCTTACCATATGAAAGGACTCGAGGATGCACCGGAAGGAGAATATCTCACCGATCGGCTGACGGATGAAACCATTAACTATATCGAGCAGAACAAGAATAAACCTTTCTTCATTTACCTGGCCCATTTTGCTGTTCATGATCCCATCATGGGCAGGCCTGACCTGGTTCAAAAATACAAGGAAAGACTAGATAAAGAACCTGCAGCTGAAGGAATGCCCTTTATTCTCGAAGGTAACCCCGATACTGCAAGCCCGCTGTCCAGGCAAGAACTGACCAGGATGATCGGTGAAGATGATTATAAGGGCTTCAGTCTTCTGCCCAACCGTACCGTGAAAATAAAGCAACACCAGGATAACATTGAATTTGCAGCCATGGTTGAAAGCGTTGACGAAAGTGTGGGCAGGATCAGGGCAAAACTTAAGGAACTGGGCCTTGAGGATAATACAATCATTATTTTCTTCTCCGACAATGGGGGGATGTCTGCTGCGAATTTTGGCAACCCGAAACATAAAATCGCCACTTCTAATCTGAATAAGGCGTTCTCTACATCCAACCTCCCGCTGCGTGGAGGGAAAGGGTGGTTCTATGAGGGCGGGATTCGTGAGCCATTGATCATTAAGTGGCCGCACACCGGTAAATCAGGAACCCTATGCAATGTCCCCGTTATCAGTGTCGATTTCTTTCCAACCATCATGGAAATGGCCGGGATTAGCTATGATAAGGAAAAGTATGTGCTCGACGGAGAAAGTCTTGTACCGTATGTAAAGGGAAAAGCATCAGCAAAAGATCGGCCGATATTTTGGCATTTCCCGCATTACAGCAACCATGGTCAGCAGAGTCCTGAAGGTGCTGTTCGTTACGGTGATTTTAAGCTTATTGAATATTATGAAAACTTCGAGGTGCAGCTCTTTAATCTGAAAGATGATCCGGAAGAACAACATGATCTTTCAAAACTGAATCCGGACAAAACCAAGGAGTTGAGATCAATCTTACATACGTGGAGGAAAGATGTCAACGCCCAAATGATGCCCGATAATCCTGAGTACGACCCCTCGATGTCATGGATGGATTATGCGAACAGCGATCAGGATTAATGTACCGCAAAACTTACGGATCCTGATTTACTTTTGAAGAACCATTCTTCCTCTTTGAATTTTTAATGACTGGGTCAAATATTGCATTTACCATGAAGTACATTATCGCAGCGATCCTGTTTATCAGTCTCTTATCGTCGCAGCAGGTAGACCGCAGCAATGATCCTTCTGGCGATGTGATTCCGATTATACCCCGGCCCGTTAGTATGACTATGACCGGCGACCGTTTCGTCCTGGATAACAGTACGGTAGTCGTTTTCGATCGGGACAATGAAAGACTTCGCGGAATTGCCGGAATTTTCATGGAGGAAATAGAAGAATATACTGGAATCAATCTTCATCGTGGTGATAGCAAGACAAATGGGAGCGCTATATTTCTGGTTCTCGCCGATGAAAACAGCCTGCCAAAGGAAGGTTACCGGCTTGTATCGGAGAAAACGCAGATCCGAATTGCTTCCTCCAATCCGGAAGGCATTTTCCATGGATTACAAACACTGAAACAACTTATTCTCTGTTCACATCCCGAACAAGGAGAGATTGAGCTACCCGGGCTTGCCATTACAGATTATCCCAGGTTCGAATGGAGAGGGATGCATCTCGATGTTTGCCGTCATTTTTTTCCTGTCGACTCGATAAAACGATTCATCGATTTTCTCGCGCTATACAAATTCAACAAGTTCCACTGGCATCTTACCGACGATCAGGGCTGGCGGGTAGAAATTTTAAAATATCCCGGACTCACTTCTGTCGGCGCATGGCGACATCTTCGTGACAGTGCCGAGACAGCCGAAAATTTGAATGTAAGGGATAATATGTATGGAGGGTTCTACACCCAGGATGAAATCCGTGAAATCGTAAAATACGCAGAAGACCGGTATGTTACTATAGTTCCGGAAATTGAAATGCCCGGCCATTGCCAGGCTGCCATTGCATCCTACCCCGAATTTGGAGTGACGGGCAAACCGGTCGATGTTCTGGTAAGATGGGGTATTTCGCCAAACATTTATATGCCGTCCGAGAAAACATTTAGTTTCCTGGAAGAAGTACTCGATGAGGTGATGGGTTTGTTTCCATCCGAATATATTCATATAGGAGGAGACGAAGTTATTAAGGATCAGTGGGAGACGAGCCCCGATGTTCAGGCATTGATAAAAAAGCTTGGTTTGAAGGATGAAGAAGAATTGCAAAGTTGGTTTATCAGCCGGATAGGAAAGTATCTTGCTGATCATGGCAGGCGCTTCATTGGTTGGGATGAGATTATGGATGGAGGAATATCCGACGGAGCGACGGTCATGTCATGGAGAGGGGAGGAGGGTGGTTTACGGGCAGCACAGCAGAACCATGATGCTATCATGTCTCCAAATACCTACCTCTACCTGAATTTCAGTCAGACAGAAAATGAGCCTGTTTTGTGGGTAAAGAAACATATTACGCCATTATCCCGCGTCTATCAATATGATCCTGTTAGTCCTCAACTGAATGAGGGCCAGGCAAAGCATATTATCGGAGCGCAGGGTTGTGTATGGACCGAACATATTTCTAATTTTAAACGGCTGGAACACATGATTTTTCCAAGAATAACCGCACTTTCGGAAGTGTTGTGGTCGGATACGAAGGGAAAGGAGTTTGACAATTTCAATCGCAGGTTGCAATTACAAACAAATCTGTTTAATAAAATGAAAATCAACTTTTTTAGTGAATAATTACAACAGAGGAGAAATTTTTTGTAATAATTTCACTAATGAAAAAGAAAATGTCAAATTTCCGGGAATGAAATTAAAAAAATTATTATTTTTTTTATGTGTTGTAAATTTTTTAGTATATTGCACAAACGTTTGTTCATGCATTTTAGAACGTGCAAAGTGGTGTGGATCTACGAATTAGAAGGGCTGGCAAAATATTCTCTTACTGTGAACCACGGTTCATTGGCTTGAAACTATGACAGATATATGACAGGAAAAGACATGTGGAAATCATAGCAATGTTATTAAACAAAGCAACGGAAAGCCAGAATGAAGTTGGTCGGGGATGTTACTACGATTGGGAACCTACTTCATTCTTTAAAAATAAACCCGATTGAAATGAAAAGAAAACTACGATTAGTCATACTGGTGCTAATACTGGGCTCTCAGGGTATTCGTGCCCAGAACAGGCCAATAACAGGAGTAGTGACGGATGATAATAACAATCCGTTGATTGGCGTTACCGTAATAATTGAAGGTACTACCACCGGCACTGTAACTGATGCGAAAGGTTATTATTCCATCAACGCCAAGCCTGGCGATCAGATTAGGTTTTCATTTGTGGGGATGGAACCTCAGTCGTTTTCGATTACCGAACAAACTTTCACCATCGATACGCAGTTGAAGTCTGAGACTACATCTTTGGAGGAAATTGTCGTTGTCGGTTATGGATCACAGAAAAAGGAGAGCGTGGTAGGGGCAATAACCCAAACCGCAGGAGATAATATCAAACGGAATTTTCAGGGCAGTAACCTTGCCGATGATCTGAATGGCCTTATGCCCGGCGTTATTTCGATCAGGTCTTCCGGCGTCCCCGGCGGAGCACCCCTCAGCAATGCTGCCGGAAAGGACGATCATGCCACAAAAATCTTCATTCGCGGGCAGACGACATGGAATGGCGGCGAGCCGCTTGTTCTGGTCGACGGTGTTGAACGTTCACTTATGGATGTCGATCCTAACGAGATCGAGAATATGTCTGTTCTGAAGGATGCTTCAGCAACGGCTGTGTTTGGGGTAAGGGGTGCTGACGGTGTTATCCTCATTACCACAAAACGTGGACGGATCGGCAAACCCGAATTATCGTTTGAAAGCATAGTTACCGCGGGTACCATCTCCAAGCTCCCTCATAACCTGAATTCTTATGATGTCAATTTTCTGAAAAACATTGCGATCGAGCACGGCTTAGCGGCTGATGAAAGCTCCTGGTCAGCATATATTCCATGGGATGTTTTGCAGAATTACAAAACACAGGATTACCCTGAACTCTATCCTGATATCGACTGGAGGAATGTGATGAGCAAGGATTACGCCTGGGACCAACGGTATAACCTCGGCGTAAGGGGAGGAACCCAGTTTGTCCGGTATTTCCTTTCTCTGGGATATCTCAGGCAGGGCGACATTATGAACCTTTCTGACGTCGGTCAGGGATATGACCCTTCTTTTGGATACAACCGCTATAATTTCCGCAGTAACTTTGATTTCGACATTTCAAGGTCAACAAAATTCAGCGTTAACCTCGCTGGTATTTATGGTTCAAAGAAAACACCGGGTGTAGGCGACAGGAGTCAGCTATGGAAAGGTTTCTATGACAATCCTCCAGATATGTTCCCCGTTCAGTATGCGGATGGCACCTTTGCCAGCTCAGACCTGTTCACCACCTTTACCAATACGTACTATACCGGCAACTTTCAGGGTTATGACAGGAACAACCGATCGGAAGTCACAACAGATCTGGCGCTTACACAGAACCTTGATTTTATCACTAAAGGACTGAGCGTCGGGGTAAAAACGTCTTTTGATAACTACTTTTTTACGGTCGGACCGAATGTTTCCGACGAGGGACTTATCCGGAAATACATTGCTCCCTCGATTCTCAATGCAACGTCAGCTGCGGATTCAGCAAAGTCGATAGTATACATGTACCCAACAACACCGGCTCATGGTTTTAATTACATTGATCAACCTATCCGCCTGACTTCAGAAAATATTCCTTCAAACAGTAACAAATATGTTTCAAGACATCTCTACTATGAAGCTTCACTTAACTATAATAACCAGTTCGGAGAGAATGCGGTAACCGGGCTGTTCCTCTTTAACAGGGAGACCAGCGCCGTGGGTTCTGAATTTGCGAATTACCGCGAAGGTTGGGTTGGCAGGGCGACATATAATTACGCTTCAAGGTATTTCCTTGAAATGAATGCCGCTTACAATGGTTCTGAAAAATTCGACCGGAAATACCGTTTTGGATTTTTCCCGTCGTTCGCTGGTGGCTGGATGCTATCCAACGAAAAGTTTTTTCAGTCTGTCCTGCCATTCGTCAACACCTTTAAAGTAAGATATTCCTGGGGAAAAACCGGGAATGATGCCAAGATCGACCGGTGGCAATATGTTGGTAGTTATGAAGCCTCGACTGCAACCGAACGTTTTGGTGCTCCGGTAACACAGCCAGGATATCCGTTATATTTTGAAGGAATTGTTCCGAATCCAAACGTGCATTGGGAGGTAGCAGAAAAGCAGGATGTAGGTCTCGAAGCGGGGATATTTAAAAATCTGCTTTCGATGACTTTCGATTATTACTGGGAACACCGCACCGATATGTTCATCACCGGAGGAGACAGAGCCAGCAACGTGATTTTTGGTGCCGATGTGCCGTCAGCCAACCTTGGCGAACTCAAATCGAAAGGATGGGAACTGGAACTTAATTTCTCAAAAGCATTTCCCCATGCCAGGCTTTGGGCAAAATCCAATCTTTCCAGGACAAACAATGAGATCATTTTCAATGATGATCCGCAATTGAAGCCCGATTACCAGAAATCGGCAGGCTTTCCCATCGGACAGACCAGAACTCAACTGTCGTCGGGAATCATTCAATCCTGGGATGATATGTACAACGGGGTTGTACTCGACGATAATACCTTTTATCTACCCGGTGATTACCGGATCGTCGACTACAATGCCGATGGTGTGATCAATAGTGACGACGTAGTACCATACCAGTATACGCTTACTCCTGAATACAGCTTTGGTTTTACCCTCGGCTACGATTTCAGAGGCTTCGGAATTATGGCACAGTTTTATGGCGTGACAAACGTCAGTGGAACCTACAATTGGTACAGCGAGTTCGTTCAGAATTATGACATTGCCTATGATTTTCAGTTAAATAATTCCTGGGCTCCCGAACTGGGTAGAACCTCGGGAGACCTGTATCCTCATGTACGCTATAATAATTACTCTCCCAAGGGGCAGTACTACGTCTGGGATTACTCTTATTTCAAACTTCAGAATGCACAGATTTCCTATACGTTTTCCGGGAATCGCATGCAGAATATTGGAATGGACAGGTTACGACTTTTTGTAACTGTAAATAATGTTTTGATTTGGAATAAACTACTGGAAGACCGGGACCGGCCAATGGATGAAACGAGTCAGTTTGAGTATCCCCTACTGAGGCGATACAGTTTTGGTCTGAATGTAACTTTTTAGCATCATCTACCTATGAAAAATATAAAATCAATCACCGGAATAATCCTGTTCATGACCCTTGGTTTGTGGTCGTGTGAAAAATATCTGGACAAGACCCCGGAAGCTGATGTCACTGAAAAAGATGTTTTCAGCACATATCAGGCATTTCAGGGCTTTGAGGATGTGCTTTATGGTTGTATCGTTGACCCGAACAATCAGGCACTGACAACGGGAAGTGAAAATGGAGATTTGTCTATCGCCTGGCAAGGCTGGGCATCTGCAAGAAAATTCGCTGAAGGTAATTACTGGGAGGTTATATATAATTTCTGGCAGTCAAACTACTGGGAAGAAAATGACGGTGGTGTGTTTGGACCGCAAGGCACACCAGCCGGTATCTGGCCCGACGGCTGGAAGGGGATCAGGATTGCCAATCAATGCATTGAGAAGCTTCCGGTTTTGGAGGGGACGCAGGAACAGAAAGATCTGATACTGGGACAGGCGTATTTCTTCAGGGCGTACCTTCATTGGGAAATTGCCGTACGGTGGGGAGGAATACCGTATGCAGATAAAGTCTATGGTGCCGACGAAAATCTGAACATTCCCCGGTTATCATTTCAGGGAACGGTGGAACGGATCGTTTCTGATCTGGATTCAGCCGCTTTGCTGCTTCCCGTCGACTGGGATCAGACATCCGTCGGCAGTTCGAGGGTAGGCTTCAATACCGGCCGGGCCACAAAAGGAGCTGCCCTGGCATACAAGGCAAAAGCATTGCTGTTCGCCGGAAGCCCTCTCATGGTTCACGATGCCGGTGGGCCTTATGAATTCGATAATGAATACATGATGAAAGCCGCCGATGCAGCATGGAAGGTAATCCAGATCGCCAACCAGGGAGTGTATGGCCTGGTTAATTTCTCTGATTTTCAGGACCTCTTCGCAAAGAACGACGGTTCGATCCCATGGACGAAGGAAACGATCTGGGAAAAAGTCCCAACACAGTTCGGCTCAGGCAGGATGATGAACCGGCTTGGCCGATTGTATGCTCCCGCCCGGTTCGGCGGGAACGCCATCTGTGAGACACCGGTCCAAAATTGTGTTGACCGTTTTGAGATGAAAAATGGCCTTCCGATTGACGATCCGTCCGCGAGTTATGACCCGATGCATCCCTGGGATAACCGGGATCCAAGGTTCAGAAAATTCATTTATGTCGACGGAGATACTGCCGGTCTCACCGCAGTTACGATCCTACAGTTATTTGAGGGGGGGGCAGATAAAAGCGATCCTGGGGTCCTGTCCTCGTACCTATGCCATAAATACTGGCCTAAGGGTGTAAATCAATACGACAACCAATGGACCCAGTTTACCTATTCCACTCCCCTGATGCGTCTTGCAGATATTTACCTGATGTATGCGGAAGCTGTAAATGAAGCCTTTGGTCCTCAGGGAACGGCTTCAGGAGCCAGTCTGACCGCAGTTGATGCAGTAAATCTCGTTAGAAACCGTTCGAACATGCCGGATGTAAGTACCAAATACACTGGAAGCAAGGATGAATTCAGGGAACGGATCCGGAATGAGCGATCTGTTGAATTGTGCTTTGAAGGTTCTCGGTGGAACGATATGCGGAGATGGTATATCGCTCATCTTCCGGAATATAAAACATCGTATGACTTGATATTTGACAAAGACCATACCTCCTTTAAAAAAGTCGTCGTATTCAACCGAGTTTTTGAACAGAAACACTACTGGATGCCATTTTATAAGGATCAGACCCAGTTGTATTCCGGATGGGCCCAAAATCCGGGATGGTAAAATCTATTTTAACAAGAAGCTACTATGAGAAAATTTTCTTCCTTCTTTATACTTTCTGTTGTGCTCAGTTTCCTGATACCAGGTGCACTGCATGCCCAAAAAGCAGAAAAGGAAAAACAGATCACCCTCTCATCAGTTATCGTTGATCAGGAAGGAAATCCTGTAACCAATGCTACTATATACGGAAATGAAGGTTCCAGGATCGCTGAAACTGACACGGATGGCACTTTTACAATCCTCGTTAGCAAAGACAGTCCACTCCTTATCGAAGCCGACGGTTACGGCAGACAATTGGTGGAGATAAACGACAATACCCTTCCGGGAAATATTACACTGGAAAAACAACCTTATCTCCTCACCGACAATGATGTGGTAAATATCCCTTTTGGAACATTAAAAAAGCGCCAGCTCACCGGGGCTGTAACTGTGCTTGACACGAAGGATTTACTGAAATATGATGCTAACCAGGATGTATATGCTGCCATGAACGGAAGAGTGCCCGGCCTTTTTGATAATATCGATGTATATGGCATGGGGTCCGCACTTTTAGTTGTTGACGGTATCCCCAGACCTGTTACGACACTCAACCTGGAGGAAATTGAACAAATCACTATTCTGAAAGACCCGGTGTCCAGACTGTTGTTTGGTTCCAAAGCCGACCAACCGGTAATTTACGTTACGACCAGAAGAGGAGAGGCATACAAAAAAGTACTGAAAGTTAAGGCAGAAGGCGGTGTGATGGACCCGATAAGCTATCCAAAGTTTTTGGGTGCTGCCGACTATATGTTCCTATACAACGAAGCACTCGTGAATGACGGAAAAATACCTGCATATGATAATCAGACGATTGAGAACACCAGAAATGCAGTCAATCCAGTGCTCTATCCCGATGAAAGTTATTACAACTCCACCTACCTACGCGATTTTAAAACTTTTCACCGGTTGTTCGCCGAGGGATCAGGTGGTAACGATATTGCCCAGTATTTTGTGTACCTGGGCTGGAACAGGGAGAACAGTCTGCTTGCCCTTGGGAAAGAAGGAAAACACGATCTCATCAATCTGCGTGGAAATGCAAATTATAAGATAAACGATTATATCACAATGAGGGCCGATGGGGTTGCCATCTTCGACCTGAATACAAACTTAAAGAACGGTGATTTCTGGCAAAATTCCTCCTCATTTCTTCCAAATCAGGCACCGGTACTGATTCCTGTAAGTGATTCAGGCCTTCTTGCAACAGCCACCCTCGTCGATGGTAATCATATCCTGGGCGGTTCCAACCTTTACCAGGATAATATTTATGGTGATATGGTGGTGGCCGGATACCGAAATACAGTTAACCGTATTCTCCAGATCAACACAGGATTCGACATTGACCTGAATTTCATTGCAGAAGGATTAACGGCAAAGGCCTACCTGACGTTTGATGTCAGAAACTATTATGAAACACGTCTCATGAATCTTTACGAGGTCTATAATCCCGTAGTAATGACTGATGCAGGCGGCGGGGACAGTATCGCCTATCAAAAGATAGGACAGTGGGACCGTGAGGGTAGCGAATCCCTGCTCAATCCGAATTTCTACAGGCGTATAGGTATGTACGGAACTCTTAACTACCACAGGATATTTAATTCTGATCATGAAGTCAATGCCATTGCTGTGGCTTACCGCCAGCAGCTGCATGTGAACAATCAGATCCATGAGACCAGGGACCTGCATTTCGGCGTCCAGGGGAATTACAGTTTTAAAAACAAATATATTGCTCAGCTCGGAGGTGTCCTTGCCGGTTCACCCAGATTCACCACCGAAAATCGTTACGCGTTTTCACCTGCTGCAGGTGTGGCATGGATACTGAGTGAAGAAGATTTTATGCCTACAACATTGATTGATTTTTTAAAATTAAGGTTCGACTGGGGCATTATCAATACCGATCAGGGTGTTGCGGATTACTATTTATACCAGACCACCTACTCACAGGGTGAAACATTTAGTTATAATAATGGAGGATTTTCTAACAGCGTACGTTATGTTGGAAATATCGGTAACCCGGATATCGGATGGGTGAAAAGAAACGAGATCTCCGCAGGTTTCGATGCACTGCTACTTAACCGGTCACTGAATATCGAAGCTACCTATTTCCGGAGTCGGCTATATGACGAGATAACCACAAGGAATAACTATTATCCTGTCTTTGTTGGTGATACCATCAACAGGAAAAATGATGTGGATAATACATTGCCCTACGAAAATTATAACAGCCACCTTAACCAGGGTGTCGAATTTGGGATAACATGGCGAAGAGTTTCCGGTGACTGGCAGATAGCTGTCGGCTCAAACCTGGTCTATGCCATTCCAAAAGTTCTTCAGCTGGATGAACCGGATTATGCTTTTGATTATCTCCGCAGGACAGACAAACCCACTGATGCCATTTTTGGTTATGTTGCCGAAGGACTGTTCAAAGATCAGACGGATATCGATAATCATCCACTTCAGACTTTCGGTATTGTACAACCTGGCGATATAAAATACAAAGACCTAAACAATGACGGCCTGATCGATGTCAATGACATGGAGGTCATCGGATACAGCAAACCCAGGGTCCAATATTCGTTTCACATGAATCTTTCTTATAAAAACCTGACACTGTTTGCTATCGCAACCGGACAGTCGGGACAGAGCTCTATCTTCAACAGCCCTTACTATTGGATATACGGTGAAAGGAAATATTCGGAAGAGGTACTTGGCAGATGGACATCTGAGACGGCGGGATCTGCTACCTATCCACGCCTGTCTTCCGTAAACAATTCAAATAATTTCAGAAATTCCACATACTGGCTGGAAAAAAGCAACTGGTTCACATTGCAGCGGGTGCAGCTTACCTATAACCTTCCGGATAAAGTAATTATGAGCAGTTTCGTTAAAGGTCTTCAGGTCTATGTCAGAGGGAGCAATCTGCTGACTTTTTCTCAAATTAAAGATAAACTGGAGCTGAATGTCGGCACGGAACCACAGTTCAGGACTTATGCTGCCGGTCTCAATGTCTCATTTTAATTAATAAAGGCTTACGACATGAAAAAATACATTCAACTGGTTATCGCGGTTATCATTCTCGGAGCAGGCCTTAGCTCATGTGAGAAGTTTCTGGAACCGGGGCTGGATAACAGGCTTTCTGAGGATGAAATGCTGAATGATCCTTCATTTTTTGAAGGTTTGTTGCTGCATGCCTATTCGGATATGCCTGGTGATTCGTCGGCATTTAAAGAGGCCGTCGCCTGCGATGAAGCAGTAACCAATGATAAAAATTCACCTTCACGACGCATGGCCACGGGTGAGTGGAGATCTTCCTTTGATCCCATCTCCAAATGGTCGGCTGCATACCACGAAATCGTTTATATTAACGCCTTTTTGCAGAAGATGGACCAGGTAACATGGTCGTGGCAGAGTAAAGATGCCAATGCCAACTACCTGATGAGATTAAGAGGTGAAGCATATGGCCTGCGCGCATGGTGGATGTTTCAATTACTCGAGTATCATGCCGGCATGGCATCCGATGGTTCCTTGCTTGGCTTTCCTGTCATTACAAATGCCATCACCAAGGATGATGATTTTCGTGTCCCACGAAGTACCTATGCCGAATGTGTTGATCAGATCCTGTCCGACATCGATACGGCAGTGAAATACCTTCCCAATGTATATAAGGACAAATCGGGTGACCAGATTTTCAACAGCACCCTGGGTGCAAGATATAAGAACAGAATGTCGGGTCTCGCAGCTCTGGCTCTGAAGTCGAGAGTCAGTCTTTTGGCCGCCAGCCAGGCATTTGAAATTATGGATTGGGAAGCAGCTGCAGAAACAGCTGGGGAAATTATTCGTGATAACGGCGGACTTTCGGCACTATCGCCAACTGGAACCTCATACTATAAGGATCCTAATGATCCGGAGATCATTTGGGCCAATTCAAAAAGCTTCAGCAACGACCTTGAAACAGACAATTTTCCACCATCCAAATTCGGCAGCGGGAGGATAAACCCAACTCAGAATCTTGTGGATGCCTTCCCAATGAGTAATGGCATGCCTGTGACCGAGGCGTCCAGCGGGTACAATGCTGATGATCCCTATACAGGACGTGACCCCAGGCTTTCAATGTATATCGTATTCAACGGTAATGTAATCAAGGATACCATCCATACCGATATCAGCTCGCCGGTTGACGGCATTGATAATACCTTCACCTCTACCAGGTCAGGCTACTATCTTAAAAAGTTTATGCTTGATTCAAAAGTCAACCTTACGCCGGGCAATGTGACAGAGGCAGAACATTTTGTCACGTATTTCCGGTTTACGGAAGTTTTTTTGAACTATGCCGAAGCTGCCAACGAAGCCTGGGGTCCGGATGCAGATCCCATGGGTTACGGATTCACAGCACGTCAGGTTATAAGCGCAATCCGTGTGAGGGGAGGACTTCCTGACTTAGCTTCCGATACCTGGCTGAATTCCATGACTTCTTCAGAGGATGATTTCAGAACCCTGGTAAGAAATGAACGAAGAATTGAATTAAGTTTTGAGGGATTTCGTTTCTGGGATATCCGCAGATGGAAGCTTACTGCTGTGATGCAATCGCCGGTTGATGCTATGTACATTGATCAGAGCAGCCAGGATCCCTACAAAGTTCAGTTCCTGGAGAATAGAAACTATGACGACTATATGATCTACGGACCGGTTCCCTATTATGAGACATTGAAATACAATCTTATCCAGAACAAAGGCTGGTAGACTGAAAATGTTTCCGCAGGAGTCCGTTCCGAAAAAGATGACAGAACATGAATGCAAATGCTGACAATACATAAAATACTTCAAAGGATGAAAAAGGCATTGATCTTATTATTATTGATGACAGGTCTCGGAGCCTGTGAAAATCAGGATAAGGAATTTCCCGACTTCGATTATAATGCCGTGTACTTTCCGGTTCAGTTTCCGGTACGTACGCTGTCGCTTGGAAATGATGATATTGATAATTCTCTCGACAAGGAGCTAAAATTTCATATCGGCATATCGATAGGTGGGATGTATCAAAACACATCAAACTGGAAAGTGCAGTATGAAGTGGATGAAAGCCTATGTGACAGCCTTGGGAATGACGTATTGCCATTGCCTTCTTCCTACTATACCCTTGATCCCGCTGGTGAAGTAACGATCGCCCCGGGTTCTTTTTCAGGATATATCCTGGTTCAGCTGACCGATGCCTTTCTTGCTGATTCACTTGCGACAGGAAATCACTATGTGGTTCCCTTAAGGATCACCTCCACAAATGCCGATTCCATACTCACCGGCCTTCCCGCAATCTCAAATCCGGATAAACGTGTCATTTCCGACTGGAATGCCAGCGCTCCGGCTAAGGATTTTACGCTCTATATGATCAAATATGTGAACGAATACCACGGAACATATCTGCGGAGAGGTGTTGATTATGGCCAGGATGCTTTCGGAAAGAACACCGATACCACAACGTATCATGGGAAATATGTTGAAAATGATGAAATCGTGGAACTTAGCACTATATCAAGAGATGCCGTAAAAACCGGATTTATCGGAGCAAAGGTCGGGGCCAACTTTGCATTTAGAATTAATGTATCACCTTCTTCAGGAGATGTGACGGTTGAAACTGATCCGGCATCACAATATAAAATCGCTCAGATCGGTACTGGAAAGTATGTGCCCGGAGGAGATACCTGGGGAGGACGACCGAGGGATGTCATCTACCTGAATTACAAATACAGGGTTGGGATATATAACCACCAGGTTTTTGACACGTTGGTATTCAGGGACAGGGGAATCGCATACGAGGAATTTTCACCGGAAGTTATCTCCGGTGGCGGCGGGAAATAAGTATCTGCAAACCATTGTGCTGCTAAGACCTTCGGAGACAGAAGCACTTCTGATTGACATTATAGTCCGGATTATTGCCTTTCAACCTGTCAATCATTACAGATTTTGGCTTGGTAGTACAAAAGCCGGCATCATGCGGTGTTGCCGGTGAAAACAAATTAAAATGGAGATATGGAAGGAAGGGTGAGAATATTACGAAATCACGTACGGATATTTCTGTCAGGAATGTTGATCATTCTGGTATTGAAGCCCTTTTTTCCGGCAGGAACCGTATTTTGCCAAAGTACTGCAAATACAAAGCAAAATGTGGTTGAGCTCTTTTCCCCATCAGACATTTCTGTCCAGGGATTCCTTGGAGAAGAGCTGAAAAGCAGTGAATCGGGGCGCTTGATGGCATTGCCTTCCTGGCAGGGGGGAGCACTTATTTCTCTGTTTACTTCAGAATCGCGACTCAATAATAAAAAAACCGACTGGTATGGTGAACATGCCGGGAAATGGTTGTATGCCACGGCTCTGGCTGTTGCCAGGACGGGCGATACAAGCCTTAAATCGCTATTATTCAGTACGGCTGACAAACTGGTCAAAAACCAGGAAGTTGACGGGTATATGGGAACCTATTCTCCGGAGCAGAGGCTAACGAACGATGCCGTGTCCCATAAACGATCCTGGGATGTCTGGAACATGAGTTATATGGTACTCGGATTACTTGAGGTAAACGGATATTTTCCCCGGATGGCTTATGCCAATGCTGCAAAAAGGATCGGCGAACTCTTCCTGAGGACATTCGGCGACGGAACGAGGCCGTTAACTGGCTTTGGAACCAGGGATGGCATTTCAGCAACCGTAGCGCTGGATCCTGTGGTAGAATTGTACAAACTGACTCATGATAACCGGTATCTTGAGCTGGCGAAGTTGATCGTGCATGAGATGAATGAAAAAGAAGGCCTAATGCTGATACAGGTTACACTTAACCATCGCGATCTGTCTGCTGTCGGTGATGGAAAAGCATATCAGATTATCTGGAATCTTAAGGCTCTTGCGGGACTTTATGAAATCACTGGGAATGAAGACTACCTAACGGCAGCAAAGAATGGGTGGAAAAACATTCTGGACAATCATCTTACCATATGCGGGGGACCCTGGGGCGGTATCGGAAATTTTTATGAATGTTTCGATCGTCCCGGATTTTGGAGTCCGTACGGATTTGTTGAAACGTGCAGTTCAATGGCCTGGATCCAGCTCAATAAGGAATTGTTCCGAATTACCGGATTGGCATGCTATCTTCAGGAGATAGAGAAAACTATGTATAATGCCCTCTCAGGCGCTGCATATCCCGATGGGATCGAGTGGTGTTATCATTCTTTCGCAAATGGCAGGAGGCATGAAGCTAACTTCAATGATTGCTGCCCTTCAAGTGGTGCAATGGCCCTGGAGGAAGTTGCCGGGCTCATCTATAGCAAAATGAAAGGTGGTGTTTCTTGTAATCTCTATACCGAAAGTGAGGCAAACATTGAAGTTGGGAACGGAATGGTACACCTCCGACAGAATACCTCATACCCTTTCGACGGACATGTCGAAATCAACCTGCTCATGGAAAGGAAATCCGGCTTTCCTTTATTCCTCCGTATCCCGGAATGGGCTGACTCTGTTCTGATAAAAGTGAATGGGAAGGCAGTAAAAAATGGAATTGTAAGCGGTGAATTTTTTCGCATTGAACAGCCCTGGGAGAAAGAAAATAAAATTGAGATCTCTTTTCCTTTGCATCTGAAAATAAACCACCGCTCGGAGTATGCTACCGTGCCTCAAAGTAAAAAAGATATTTACCGTGCTGACTGGTTCTCCCTTTCCCGGGGTCCCCTGGTATATGCCACCAATGGTCTCATTGAAGGAGCAAACCGGGAAAAGGTCATTACCCTGCCCCGGGGAAATCCGGAATCATATCTCATTCCTGTCGATCCTGGTAATGGATTCCATGGACCGGCCTGGGAATTGAGACTACCCGATTCGACCCCTCTGGTTTTTCTGCCATACTATGAAGCTGGCGGCAGGACAGACGGAACCTGGCGGCTAACATGGGTGATGGATTCTTTGACCAGGTAGGTGACGGGGGGTTGAAGTGGAGGGAGGTGAAGGAGAAAGGAGAAAGGAAAAAGGAAAAAGGAAAAAGAAAGATGTTGGTACTCAGGGCTTTTAATAGAATATTGAATATCGAATGAAGAATTTTCACAAACTGTGATCATCTTGCTGACAGCAGGTTTATGGGACCCGCGGTGCGATGGGCTTCCCCTTTAAGGGGCCAGGGGTAGCAGTGGTTGGGAGAGTGCGTGGTACCAAGGAAAAAGGATAATAATTGACATGGAGATGAACATCACGTATCACTCCATCACTCTTATTTCCTGAGCGTAGATGGTCTAATTTGAACGGACAAACAAGGTAACGAGGCAAATTATGAAACATTTTTTACTATACATCACTTTACTTTTTCTGAATGTAGCATGGTTGTCGGCGCAAACCTCAAACCTTCTAACCACCGGTGATATGGAAAGTGGAGGCTGGAGTGATGTACCGCGAAATACTGATCTGGTGAGCAGCTTTGAAGCCGGTCAGGGTGTAAACGGATCCACCGCTATGGTATCCGTAGTCACAGACATGGGCGGTGACACCTATTTTATACTCCGCTGCGAAGAGATTTTTCACCTGGATAAATTTGCCCGCATCACAGTTAGCTTTCAGGCGAAAAGCACGGTTGATGGTACGAGGTTACAACCATGGATACAGGAATCAGATAATCTCGAATGGATGAATTTCGGTGACGCTTACCTGACAACCGAATGGAAGAAATACAGCTTTACAGCAACGATTGGGACAGCAACGTCGGATAATTATAAGGTGAAATTCAGAGGGTATAATACCGGAACCATAGTTGTGGATGACCTTCAGATCGGACCTGATGTTTTTAGTGAGGTACCGCAATCCGACATTTATGAAGTGCATGTTGTTCAAGGTGATACAAACTTGAATCTGAATGTATTCCGCCACGCATGTCCGGTATATTCACCAGGGTACCAGGGAATGGCGAGCAAAGACCAGACACCTCTCGGAATATTTGCCGGCCGTACCATCAACTGGGCAAAATTTACCGTCGATGACCCTGTTACATTTCGCGTTACCATTACCGATACGGATAAGGTGCCCGTTTTGGGACAAAGTGTCAGGATACTGCCCTCCCGTTATGGTGTAATACCTACGATTGATGGTAACTCCATTACCTTCACCATCACTGAGCCAGCACAGTATTCCGTGGAAGTAGGTGAAAACGGCTATAAAAACGGTCTTATGATTTTTGCCGATCCGCCTGAAACCGATATTCCGGCAAAAGATGATCCGCAATACCTTGTGTTGAGTAAAGCCTCTGCCGGCGATGTTTCGGCGATTCCCCAAACGTATTCAGGAATTTATTTCGAGAAAGGTGTCCACGACATTGGCGTATTTCATATACCACATAATATTAAAAATGTCTACTTTGAAGATGGTGCATGGGTCTATGGCAGCCTTATTATGGATGGAAATCCCAATGTGAGAATATTCGGGAGAGGAGTACTATCCGCTGCACACCTAAATTATCGGGAATCTCATAGTGTCGAAGCAATTAACGGAAGTAACAATATTAAGATTGAAGGACTCGTAGTCGCTGATTTTAAATTCTTTGCCGTAAGGTTAATCGGAACTCATAATACCGTCAGCTATACCAAGACAATAGGAGGCTGGGTATGGAATTGCGACGGTATTGCGGCTTACGCCGGTTCAAACGTGTCCAAGTGTTTTGTTTGGGCGAATGATGATGCGATGAAAGTATACCGCGATTCCATTACCTGGTCAGACATCGTGATTTGGCAGCTCGACAACGGAGGTATTATCCAGATGAGCTGGGGTGGAGCTGTGGGTGGCTCAACATCCAAAGGCGTAAAATTGAGCAGGATTGATGTACTCCATGCTGAATGGGATAAACCAGGGTTCAATTCAGCTCTTTTGTGTAATGTCGGGAATCATTACCAGGATGCTGGCAAATCCGATCTGATGGAAAACTGGCTGATCGAAGATGTAGTCACTGAAAATCCTGTTCCCAAGGTATTTAAGATCACTCCGGATCCTTATACCCATAATCATATTCATGGTCTGGTTCTGAAAAACTGGAATGTCACGATGCCGATGAATACCAGTTTTGTAAATGAAATAAAAGGAGAGGATCCCGACGATTTCTTCAGAGGATTTGTATTTGACAGCGTTATTTTTAACAATCAGCTCCTTACCAACACAAATTACATCACAAAGGGTGATATGGAAGATGGGGGATGGAGCGCCATTGCAGGCAACACGAACCTTTCAGTGAAGCTTTACCCTGATGTTGGTGTGGAGGGAACTGGCGGATTGAAATCACTGGTCACGGATCTCGGGGGTGATGCTTCCTATGTTATTAAATGTGATGAGAAATTTCTAATATCTCTGGGTAAAACATTCACGATCCGTTTCAGGGCCAAATCCAATATCAATGATGTCAGCCTGGTTCCTTTCATTCAGGATGATGAGACTTACGAAGTGACCGAACTGGGAGAAATTAAACTGACAAGGGACTGGGCAGTATACAGTCGCACAATAACACTGGATGCGACGCCCGATGGGAAATATCAGCTTATGTTCCGGGGTTTTGAAGTAAATGCGGTAATTTACATGGATGATGTCCAGATCGGACCTCCTGACTGGATTTCCGTAACCGGTACTCAGACCCGATACCTGGAAACGCCGTTGTTTCTTCCGGAAGCACAAACAACCGGAATCTTCATTCCTGTCGACAAAGCTAAGGGCAATGTAACGCTTTTTCCTAACCCCGCCATGGATGTTATATACCTTAAAGGGGCAGTATCATCGACTGAATATATGGTTTTTAGCTCATCGGGTCGGTTGCTCCTGGCAGGAAAGGGAAACAGTATTAATGTGTCTTCCCTTCGTGCAGGCTTCTATATTCTTGTCACCGGTGAAGGTAACCGGTTGAAGTTTATTAAAAATTGATCGGTCTGGAGCAGTTCGAAACACGATTTAACCTTTGCTCTGGCATGTGATTTAAAATTTGAAATTTATGAAAACACTGATTTTTATTATTGTTCCGGTTTTACTGGGCGTTCATGCTTTTCCGCAACAGAAGGGCATGAGCCGGTCTGATAACAGTCTTACCATATCCGCCGATGTTCTGAAAGATAAGATCAAGGGAGCGTGGGCAGCACAAACCATCGGGGTCACATTTGGTGTGCCTTCGGAATTCCGCTATAATTCAACCATGATCAGAGATTATCATAAACTGGTCTGGAATGATTCTTCCATGGCAGTGGAATACCGTGAACGTCCCGGAACTTACGATGATGTATATATGGATCTCAGCTTTATGCAGGTTATTGAAGACAAAGGGATTGACGCTCCGGCAATGGATTTCGCGGAATCCTTTGCACACGCCGATTATAAGCTTTGGTTTGCCAACCAGACAGCCAGGTATAATATCCAGAACGGACTGAAGCCTCCTGAATCGGGATTCTGGCTGAACAATCCCTGTGCGGATGACATCGACTTCCAGATCGAGGCCGATTTTGCAGGCATCATGTCGCCCGGGATGATCAACTCCGCGGTAAAGATGTGCAACAAAGTAGGACATATCATGAATTACGGCGATGGATACTACGGAGGTGTATTCGTGGCAGGACTGTACTCCCTGGCACTGGTTTCAGATGATATCAGCGACATCGAACCGATTATCAGGGAGGCACTCTCAGTCATCCCTGCCGAAAGTAAATTTGCGCAATGCATTAGCGATGTGCTGAAGTGGCATGACGAAAATCCGGATGACTGGAAAGCCACATGGGTGAAAACAAATCTTAAATGGGCTTCTGACATCGGATCACCACTGGGCGTATTCGAACCATTTAATATTGATGCAAAAATAAACGCGGCACATGTGGTCACCGGCCTGTTATACGGAGACGGCGACTTTACCCGTACCTTCGAAATTGCTACACGCTGCGGCGACGATGCCGACTGCAATCCGGGAACTGCCGGTGGCGTGCTTGCAGCCATCGTTGGTTTCAAAAATATCCCCGCCTTCTGGACCCAGGGTCTGAGTAAGGTCGAAGATATTCCCTTTATGGGTACTAAGATTTCTCTTGTCGATGCATATGCTATGTCCTTCAGACATGCCGAAAAGATGATCCTGCGGAATGGCGGAAAAGTGGATAAGGATAAGGTTGTGATTTCACTTCAAAAACCACAAACGGTTCCACTTGAAGTGGCATTCGAAGGTCATTACCCGGTTACCAGGATTGTACCGGTACAATCGAAGGACCAGATCAGCTTTGAGTTTGAAGGTATTGGTTTTGCACTGGCTGGGCCGCCGAATATCAAGGATTATGGTGACCGGAACTACGTTTTTAACACGGAAATGTATATTGACGGAAAACTCGTTGAAAAGGCCAGACTTCCGACTGCTACAAACCAGAGACGGTTTACTCCTTTTTGGAAATACCAACTTCCCAGAGGAAAACATAAGGTCGTCATCAAAATCCTTAACCCTGTAGATTATGCTGATATCAAACTTGAGTATGCCGTTATTTATGATGAAAAACCCAATAATATAAAGTTTTAAATATAATTGCTAACCACAGTCAAGTGCAAAATGCAAGGAAGAACAAACGATAGTTGGAAGTTTTTCGCGATCGGTAAGAGCTAGAAATATTATATTGCAATGAAGAAATCCGGGATCATCTTATTGGCTCTCTTTTTCATCGTCAGGGGATTTTCCCAGGGCTCTGATGCTGATTCCATATTTTCTTCAGATGATTCAGCCATAGCGTTTTATGAAAATTTTGAAGTGGGGTCTCTTGATAACTTACCCGACTGGGATGAGGTCATTACCTATAAAGATTTGACCTGGATAAATCTAACCTTAAGTATTTACCGGAGCCGGATGGAAGGTGGTCCGTTTCCGGCTATACTCTTTTTTCACGGTGGGGGATGGCAGACGAGAGCCCTGAATCAATACAGACAGTACGCATGGTATTTTGCCGGTTTGGGATTTAATACGGTCATCGTAAAGTACCGGGTGTTTGATGATTCACCGGATGTTACACCTTATGACGAGCTGGAGGATGCAAAATCTGCAATCCGGTATATTCGTCAGTATTCAACTTCACTGAATACGGATGAACACATGATCATTGCAACTGGAATGAGTGCCGGAGGTCAACTTGCGGCGTCAACTGCATACATCAGTGGATTCGAAGCTCAGCATGAGAACCTGGAAATATCCTCCTGTCCTGATGCCCTGATATTGCAGAATGCCGTCATTGACTTGTCTGAGGAAGGCTGGCAGGATGGACACGAATACTTTGGCGACAACTGGATTACCTTTTCACCGTTACAGAATATTGATACCGTTTGCAGATCCGTACCGTCCCTGCTGCTTAATGGTTCATCCGACAATCTCGCCCCGATTGGAAGCATGAAAAAATGGGATTTAGCTTACCAGGACCTGGGCTGTGACGATCAGTTATATATTTTCAAGGGACGTGGGCATGGTTTTGGTAACTATAGTGAGAGTAAGAGTGGCGAAGGTCACCACGACTTTATTTACTCCCTCTATTTCATGATGGAATTTCTATCCGGTCAGGGTCTTGTGCCTGATCTGACAGACTCCTGGCTGCAGGGAAAAGGTGTTGAGGAAAATACGGTCATCTATCCCAATCCGTCATCAGATAAGCTTACCGTCCGTGCGGAACATCCCATCGATAGGATCATCGTATATTCTTCCTCCGGATCCTGCGAACAGATTATCTATGTCGGTAATATTCAAAAGACGATCGATTTAAAACCTGGTGGTCGTGGGCTGAAGTTGCTCCGGATTATTTATGCCGGAGGAAAGCAGGAAACAAAATACTTTGTGAATCAATAAAAATATGGATACTGAGAGATTTCGGAATTTGAGATATAAAAATGCTATTTTTTTTTAAAACTTATTTGCGCAAACGTTTGTTTTAATATTTATAAATTTATAATTTTGGCTTAAATCGTTAATATTCAACTAAAATTCATGCTTTATGAAAAAAAGTTACTCTAGAATGCTTCTTCTTGCATTGGTAGTTCTGGTATGTGGATTCTCCGGAAATACCTATGCACAGAATCTCCTTGTTAACGGAGATATGGAAACACTGGAATCCGATACTCTTGCAGGATGGAATATTAAAAAAGACGGGATTTCTGTAAGCGTTGAAAATACTATTGTACATGGAGGATCAAACTCTGCAGCAGTTTCAGTTACCGGAAACAAGGCTAATACCGACTTTGGTCAACAACAGGTATTCATCGCTGATTCCGGTGTTACCTATGACTTTTCCGTCTGGGCCTATCATACTGAAGGCAACCTGTTCTTTGCCTGGGTAATAGGTTATGGACCCGGAAACTATTTCTTTTCAAGTAGCAATGCAATACATACCGACAATCTAATCACTAATGAATGGCAGGAATTCACCTGGCAATGGACCAGTCAAGTCACAGATACTGTTGATGTTTTTTACAGGTTCTATAATCAGGAAAACTTTGATGGTGAGGAAGTGGCCTATATCGATGATGCCATAGTGATGGTTGATGTTCCCGGTACCGATGCTATGCTGGCAGATCTTACAATAGAGGGCGGTACCGTCGCGGATTTCAGTCCCGATGTAATGCATTATGATGTATTTTTGCCCGAGGGGACTACAGATATACCAGTTGTTGATGCCATGCTGGCAGATACCTCAGCCTCGCTGGACATTACCCAGGCGACAGATCTCGCGGGGGATGAGGCTGCACGGACCGCAACGGTACTTGTGACTGCGGAAGACGGAACTACAACAGAGTCATACACCATTACTTTTACTGTTGTGACTGGCATTAACAATGCTAGCCTGCATTCGGTAAGTCTCTACCCAAATCCGGCAAGCGATCAGATAATTCTTGAAGGATTGGATGCAACCAAAACCTCCAGGATCGACATTATGGACGTTACCGGAAGGGTTGTGAAATCAATGCTATCAGCGGGAACACGCACGAGGATAGAACTAAACAACCTTCATTCCGGCGTATACTTTGTAAAAGTAGAAAATCATACGCTTAAATTTCTTAAACGTTAAGCGATGACGTTGGTTAGTTGATTAATTATATTGTTAGCCGCAAAACCTCAGGAATTTGAAGGTAAGACAGATAGTTCTCCATGGTTTTGCGGTTAATTCTTTTAAACATGACACAACATTGCCGACTATTCTTGATTTCCTTAATTTTTGTGAAATATGAGATATTCAGCTTACCTTATGTTGATTCTCGTTATCATGTCAATGGCCAGTAAACCATCGGTTTCAGAGTTGAAGGGTAATGCTGATCCGATGCTTGCGAAAAAATATTTTATCGATCCGGAGAAGGGCAATGATTCAAATTCCGGCCTCTCACCGGAGAAAGCAATTAAGACACTTCGGCAATTGCAACGCATCGTTCTCATACCAGGCGACACATTATTGTTCAAGCGGGGAGCAGAATTCATTGGTCCGCTTCGGATAACAAAATCGGGCTCGGCCAGCAGATATATAACGCTGACGGCTTACGGCGATCTCAGCCTTCCTGCGCCTGCCTTCACAAATCCTGTATTTGTGCAGGATAACTTTGGGAACTGCATCAGGGTGTCGGGTGATTATATCATTATCGAAAACCTCAGGTTTCAACATACGACAGCCTTTAAACCGGGGAATTACCATTCTGATGGTTTTGAAACATGGGAGATGGGAGCAGTATACATTGATAAAAATGGAAATCACTGTATTGTTAGAAATAATGAATTTTTTGATTGTGTGGTCGGTATTAAAAGCTACGGAAAACATACACTGATCTCCCATAATTATATACATGATTGTAACCGGGTGTTGAAAGAATGGAACTGGGGTCCTATCGGTATTTGGCTAGGGAATGATCATCAGGAGGTATGCTTCAACCGAATTTTTAATTACAGGGCAGAAGATTCCCGGATAAAATGGCCCCAGGGCATCGGCGGTGGGGCCGACGGCGGTGCTATAGAGATTGATGATGCCAGGTTCGATAAACTGCATATCCGGATTCATCACAATTACACAAGAGACTGCCAGGGTTTTCTCGAGGTAACATGGTCAGATGTGAAAACTCATCCCGATTATGAGAATTTTGAGATCCATCATAATATCAGTGATGATTATCAGCAGTTTATGGCACTATGGAATGGCAGCCACTGCAGGATTGAGAATAACACCATTATCAGACGAAAAGTAAATGCAAACGACTGGGGCGTCTTTAACATTACCCAGAATTATTCAGATAACATGATCAGGAACAACATCATCGTTGTAGAAAAAGACATTGTAATTTTCAATACCGGCTTGCAGCAACCTCATACACCGGAAAGCATCATTAGTCATAATTTGTATTTTGCCGCCTCCGGCAGGTTATGCATGGGACTGGAGGGACCCGGTAATTCACCGGTGTATGGCAATCCCGAATTTATTAATTACAAACATTCATCAGTCGAAGGCGACTTTGTCCTTGCGGTCACTAGCCCGGCGATAGACCAAGGAGAAGGCCTGGGATACAGGACTGATTACACTGGTACTCCGATCCCGCAAGGTTCCGCTCCGGACATCGGTGCTTTTGAATTCACCCCCGTTAATTTACCCCATGCCCCGCTCTCAGCGCTCTGTCCTTATTCACCGTAAACCTTTAAACCATGAAATCACTAACAAATACGTTGCTTAAAAGTGCAGGATTGCTCCTTGCCATTCTGCCATTTTCCTGCACGCAGGAAAAACCGAAGGAAACGCCGCCTAATATCGTGCTTATCGTTGCCGATGACCTTGGTTACGGTGACCTGAGTTGCTATGGTGCTTCGAAGATCAGTACACCAGTAATAGATCAGATTGCGTCAGAAGGCGTGAAATTCACCGATGCCTATGTGGCCTCTTCTTTGTGTTCACCTTCCCGATATAGCATCCTGACCGGGCGTTATTCCTGGCGAACACCTCTGAAATTCGGAGTACTGACCTATTATGCTCAACCGCTTATCGATGAAAACCGGACTACACTGGCATCTCTTCTCAAGAAACATGGGTATTACACGGCATGCGTGGGAAAATGGCACCTTGGCCTTGGCTGGCAACTTAAGGATAATTCACCGGACGATCCGGTAAAAAATGTTTTCAACTCCTGGAAACTGACTTCTCAGGACTATATTGATTTCTCAAAGAGAATCAAAGGAGGACCAAATGACAGGGGTTTTGATTATTTCTACGGTATGACAGGTTCAATTAATATGATCCCTTTTGCATTCATTGAAAATGACAGTATCGATGAAGCTCCTTCAGTTCCCAAGGGCGTGGTTTATGATTTCGACGAAAACTGTGAAAAAGCCCCCAACTGGGACTCCAGAACCGTAAACCAGGTATTGACCGAAAAAGCCGCTGCAGTTGTCGATAAGCATTTTAGTGATGCTCCGGATAAACCCCTCTTCCTGTATTTTCCGGCCAGCGCACCCCACAGGCCCTGTTTGCCAACCATTACGCGGGGACAAAGTCAGGCGGGTCTGAGAGGAGATATGGTTGAAGAATTTGACTGGTCGGTCAAGCAGATCGTTGACGCTCTCGAAAGACATCATGCACTCGACAACACTCTTCTCATTGTTACCTCTGATAACGGGCCCAGACCAGGTGATCCGGTGATCTCCCTCGACAAATATAAGGAAGACAAACAACTGTCTGAAGCATTTTACTACGACTACTTCAACGATTATAAACCTGAGTACCAGGATCCGAATGGCAATCCAACCTGGCAGGCAGGTTGGCTCACCTTCGATCACCGGGCTTCAGGGAACTTTCTCGGTTTTAAATCCGACGCATGGGAAGGAGGTCTGCGGGTACCCTTGATTGTCCGCTGGCCGGGCAAGGTCAAATCTGGAAATGTGAACCACAATGTCATTAGTACCACCGATCTTTTAGCAACTTTTGCCGCCGTGGTCGGAGATTCTCTGTCTGTAGGCGAGGGAGAGGACAGTTACAGCTTCCTGCCAAATCTGCTTGATAATGATTCGCCGCAAGCCAGAAAATCACTTACAGTCAGTTCCGGTGGCAGCGGCGCCCTGGTGGAAAGGATGGGCGATTGGAAATACATTGAAGCGGCCACTCCGCACTGGAATGAAACATGGTACCCCAACGGACCTTTTATCACTGATCCGCAGCTCTATAATATAAGTAAAGATGAGTCGGAATCACAGAACCTGTATTCTGAAAATCCGGATAAGGTGACAGAAATGAAAGCCATCGTGGAACAGGTGCAAAAACGATCAAAATCTGAAGCCCGGTGATTGATGGGTTTCTTCTGAGAAGGTAGTGTGTCATTATTCATGTATTCCTGTATCGTAGGGACGCGCCTCAAGGCACGTCCCTACGATACAGGAATATATGAATAATGACACGTCCATGCATCAGAAAAAACATTAATCAGATACCAGAAACCCTGTAATTCCCGCTTAGTACCATAAATTTCCCATCTTTTGTCTGAACAGCTCTTGTCTCATTCGTCTCCAGGTCGGTTAGCCGAACCGATTTTCCATAATCCTCCGGCAATACTATTGTGGCATTGGAACCTTCCGGAACGGTAAACTCCATGATAAAATTTTCATCCTCAATTTTCCAGTCTGTGGAGATAAGTCCTTTCGGTGAGTTGAACGAGCATTTCACCCACGTGACCGTTCCAACAGGTTTAGGGGCTATGATTATGTTCTCATATGCGATGGAATTTTTTTCCTGGTAAATACCTCCAAGACCGTTATAGAACCATTCCATCAGGTGACCCAGCATCATATGATTGTTTGAAGAAGTGGGAAGAGCTTCCCAGCTTTCGGTTAAAGCTGTAGCTCCCTTTTTAAGCTGGTAACCGTAACCGGGACGATCAGTCCGGTTATTCATCCTGAAAAGGACATCAGAGCGTCCACCTTCGCTCAACACCCTTACGAGAAAATGATAACCGATATCACCAGAGGTGAGGGCATAGTTATGTACCCTGATTGAATCCACAAGGTTTGTAAAAACCAGTTCGCGTATATCATTGGGTATTAAACCAACATACAGGGGCATTGCGTACGAGGTCTGACTTCCGGTAGCACAACGTCCGTTTTCTGGATTAAAGTATTTATCAAGGAATGCGGTACGAATATCTTCTGCAAGCCGGCTATATTTTTCGAAATCTTCGTCAAAGCCGAGCAGCCTGGCAGTTTTTTCCATAATTTTCATATCATAGAAGAAAACAGATGTGGCGGTAAGTCCTTTTGGTGTCAGCTGTGCCTCACCGGGTGGTTTGGGTCCGAGATCATACCAGTCGCCGAGACCATAGTCGAGGATATAATGATTTGCTTTACCCTGCAAGTACGTCAAATATTTCTTCATCATGGGGTAAGCCTCCTCAAGCGTCTTCCGATCACCATACCATGTATAAACCTGCCATGGAATGATCACAGAAGCACTTCCCCATTCGGGTGAATCTCTGAAGCCGTCATTAAAAGGCACGTACTCCGGCGCAATGTCTGGAACCAGTCCGTTTTCGAGCTGTGAGTCCGCCATGTCATGGATGATCTTCGTATAGAATGAGTGAATATCGAAGTTGTAGTGCATCGACGGACCGATCAGATAGGTTTGTTCGAGCCAGCCGAGTTTCTCACGGTGGGGACAGTCAGTGGCAACACTGGCCATATTACTCTTAATGCCCCAGTTGATGAGTTCGAAGATCTGGTTGAACAAGGTGTCTGAACACCGGAAAGAGCCGGTTGCGGGTGCGGAATTCCTCGTATGCAGCATTCTCAGGTCCAGCACTTTTGTATCCTGCACTACTTCATTTTCATCTTCAATCACTTCGACTGCAGCGTATCTGAATCCGTAGTAGCTGAAGCGGGGTTGCCATTCTTCCTCACCTTCGCCTTTGAGTGTGTAATTGAATTCATACGGCCCGCCACTACTTACCTGGCTTATATTCCCGGCATCATCAAGCAGTTCGCCAGGGATAATCCGGACACGGCTTCCGGTGTTACCCTTAACTTTCAGAGCGATTATCCCTGATGCATTCTGACCGAAATCATAAATTTTCTGACCTGTTTTTGAGACCGTGATTTTCTGTGTGTCAAATTCTTGCATGATTCTAACTGGATGGTCATCTTCAGCAACGAGCTCCCCCATGGTATCAGTCAGTTCGACAGCCTCCCTCCATCCATAATCATCAAATCCGGGAATGTCCCAGCCGGGTTGTTCGAGCCTGGCGTCATAATCTTCGCCACCGTATATACTACTGAAAGTTATAGCTGAAGGACTCATCTGACATTTTTTGCCAGATACGACATGATCAACCGATCCGTCGGAATATCTGATCGTCAGATCGAAGATTAGCCGGGGATAACCATAAGCCTGTACAAGTTTCCGGTAGCGCTCGCGGCTGATGTAGAAAAATCCCGTACCTGTTATGACACCAAGTGCATTTTTTCCTTCCTTCAGCCTTTCGGTAATATCATAGGTATTGTAAAGACAGCGTTTTTGGTAGTAACTCCACCCAGGTGAAAGGAAACGGTCACCGACTTTATTGCCGTTGAGATACAATTCATACTGCCCTAATCCGCATATTTTAATGATGGCTTCCTCTACTTTCCCGTTTATATTGAATTCTCTACGGAATAATGGAATTACAGCAGCTTTCAGGCATTTGTTATCAAGTCCGTTGCCAAATCCGTGCACGCCAGGCACTACCTTCATACTGTCCGGAAGAATTTCATAGCCTATCCAATGAGCGTTGTGCCACTGGCCCGGAGCTTCCGTCCGGAGAGAAGTGCAGGATATACAGATGAACCAAAGTGTGGCTGAAAAAAGAAGAGAATATTTTATCATCACGATTCGTTGAATTTATTGAAAATTCCGGAACGAAAGGCCCGGAATTATCATCCCTTTTCTCATAACATTAACAGTTAGCATTCATTAGATACAGAATTTTTACCGGTTAAAAGCGAAAATACAAACCGGTTTCACCTGTGATATGGATATTGTCGAAATCACCAAACTTAGCATATCCGCCCATCAGGTTAAAGCTTATCCGTTTCACAATGATGCATTCTATGCCGAGACCAATCCCGTTGTTAAACTTTTTCGTCGCCTTTTTTTCCTCTGAGCTTATCCATGGTGAGTTGTTCTCTTCAACCCGGAGCTTGCTGTAGAACAATGCATTTCCCTGGTATATGAACAGGTTTGCTTTCTCAGTTTCAACCACTTTGTATAACAAGGTAAAACCTGCATTGAATTTGTTCTGATAGGTATCCGTATTTGGAGCAAAGGTTATCATTGCGCCGAGTTTTCCGGGCTGCAGGCGGTATGAAAGCCCATATCCTGTTGTAAATCCTGCAGTGACACCTAAAGCGTGGTTAAATCTATTGTCAGTTGAGGGTGAGATCTGTGAAATCACAGTATGATTGATCATGAAAATGCCGGCGAGGATTAGTATCAGTTGATTTTTCATTTATAGTTGGTATAAAGAGGTTTTGCAGTTAATTCTGGTGTATATAGGCTGGATGGACAAAGTATAGAAATAGATACACTGAATGTTATGATCAAAATTATTACATTAAAATGGAATATTTGAGCGTGAAGTTCCTTTTTTCCTTATATACTGATCCATTCATCTGAAAATATAATAGAAGCATAGTTTTATCATCCGAAAAAGACCATGAATTTGTCACTGAACTGCCTGACTTCTATAATGAAGACGAAAAGAATCCAATCTATTCACAAAGGGGAGTATTGTCGCAGGTATCTCAGAATCCACAGATCCAAATCTGATCTGGTGTGAATAATCGTCATCTTTCACCCTTATCCAGGTGTCGCAGCCGTCGACGCACACATTGCAGGTATTGATCGTGATTTTACTAAACTCATCCTTATCAAAAAGATCTGTTAATGTGATCCAGTCTTCCTTTCGGGTAGGGTCTGTTTCTTTCACAGAATTATTCTCACAGGGTTGGTTCCGGACAAAGCTCATCTCTTCTTTAGTAATGACAAGCGAGTCAGTACCTGCACACCAGCCACAGGTGGTTCCAATCGTAAAGCTTATACCATCAGGGATCTTTGAGTTCTCCTGACCCTGCTTTTCACAGGAATGAAGGGTGATGGCTAAAATTAAGGTACTTCGTAGCAAAAGGTTCATGCAAAGCTCTGAAAGGTGTTTATGATGGATGCAAGTAGCATAGCTGTGGTTGCGTAACCAATGGATTTTGGTAAAAATGAAAAAACAAAACTGTAAAATTCACCCCTATGGAGCGATTTTCACCCCTCCAGGCAGATTTTCACCCCATCGTATATCCGGACTATTTTTTGACGATAATAGCAAATCCTGAAGACGAATTTAGCCTGAAAAATAGGTTTATTAATTAAAAAAGGAGGAAAGTCAACGAACCGTGCTTACGGAATTCATATTGAATAATCGTACCTTTGATGTAATTGAATATTTTCATCTATGAAGGCACTGGTACTTGAAGCATATAATCACGTGGTTTACAAAGACGTACCTGAACCGGAAACGGGTAGCAATGACGTTCTTGTCAACGTGATGGCCTGCGGTATTTGTGGTTCTGATATTCATGGTATGGATGGCAGTACAGGTCGCAGAATACCACCACTGATCATGGGTCATGAAGCATCCGGTGTTATTGTTCGTGTTGGCAGAGACGTTACAAACTGGCAAGTCGGCGACCGGGTTACCTTTGATTCCACAATCTTTCCGCTGAATGACTGGTTTACCCTGGAAGGAAGGTATAATCTTAGCGAACACCGTGAAGTCATCGGTGTCTCACCGGGAACGTACAAAAGAAATGGTGCGTTTGCCGAATTCGTTGCAGTTCCCTCGCATGTACTATACCGTATCCCTGAAAATGTAACATTTGAACAGGCTGCGCTGGTGGAACCCATAGCTGTTGCTTTGCATGCACTGAATGTGGCATTGGTGAAAACCGGCAGTGTATGTGTTGTGGTCGGAGCAGGAATGATTGGAACATTTTTGATTCAGTTGCTTAGGCTCACTGGCATTCCGTCGGTAATTGCTGTTGACATCAATGATCAGAGTCTCAGAAAAGCGGAAGAATCAGGTGCAACAGATGTCTTCAATGCAGGAACCCAGGACTTGAATGCTAAGATTTTGGCACTAACCAGAAATCGTGGCGCGGATGTCTCTTTCGAAGTTGCAGGCAGGGAGGAAAGCCTTAATCTTGCCATAAGGCTGGTACGGAAAGGAGGTAAGGTGGTTCTGATCGGGAATACCAGTCCAACAGCGACCATCCCGGTGCAGGATGTGGTGACCCGTGAGATCAGCATACTCGGAAGTTGCGCCATCCGGGGTGAATATGAAACAGTTCTCGGTTTTATGCAGAAAGGGATGATCAATGTTGAAAAACAAATTTCTGCCGTCGCGCCATTGTCGGAAGGTGCAGAATGGTTTTCAAAGTTAAGGAGAAATGACGGATCACTGGGTAAAGTGATACTCGTCCCCTAATATTTACATTCCATGAAGACATATAATATTGCCATTGTTGGTTGCGGCAAAGTAGCGCATTTGCATGCCGGAGCAATCCAAAACCTGGCGAATGCCAAACTTGCTGCCGTATCAAGCAGGACGCTCGAAACGGCAGAAAAGTTTGCTAAAAAGTATAATGCCAAGCCTTGTCAGGATATCACATCCATGGTTCAGAGGTATCACATCGACCTGGTGATCATTTGCACGCCTCATCCCTTTCATAAGCAACCTGCCTTAGAAGCCGCCAGTGCCGGCGCTTCGGTCCTGGTGGAAAAACCCCTTGCTTCAACACTCGAAGACGCCGATGATATTATAAATGGATGTAAACAGGCAGGTGTACGTCTTGGCGTGGTGGGACAACGGAGGTGGTGCCCACCGGTTCAGCGGGTGAAGGAAGCCATTGACCAGGCGAAGATGGGTAAACCCGTTCTCGGTGAAGTCGCGATCCTTGGGTGGAGAGATAAGGCCTACTATGATTCTGATGCCTGGCGCGGTTCCTGGAAACGGGAGGGGGGAGGCATACTGGTCAACCAGGCTCCTCATCAAATTGATATCCTCCTTTGGTACATGGGCGAAATCGAAGAAGTCTATGGTATCTGGAAAAACCTCAACCATCCGTATATTGAAGTGGAAGATACAGCCGCTGCCATCATCAGGTTCAGGAATGGAGCCATTGGAAACCTTCTCGTAAGCAATTCGCAGAAACCCGGAATTTATGGTAAGGTACACGTTCATGGGGAGAATGGGGCGTCAGTCGGAGTGCAGACAGACGGAGGTGCCATGTTTATCGCCGGCATGACAAATATCTCAGAACCCCCCATCCTCGATTTGTGGACAGTCCCTGGCGAGGAGGATAAAATGAAGATTTGGAACGATGCGGATAGTAAAGCCTTTGGTGCGATTGATCCGAATACATGGTACATGCAATGCCAGTTGCAGGATTTTCTCGAAGCGTTGGAAGAAAACCGGGACCCTTTGATTAACGGGACGGCAGGGCGGAAGACCGTTGAGCTTTTCACAGCCATTTACCGTTCAAACCGTGATCATAAACCGGTAAGTTTTCCTTTGGAACCGGAGACAGACCGTGACGATATGGACGGACGACTTCTTCATTCGTCTATTGATCAGGAAGATGTATAAGTAGGAATGCCTTGACAACTTAATTGTTTCCTGGTCCCCGTTTATTGTCTGATAATGAAATTTTTGGATGCGCTTATCATCCCCAACCATATTCTTTCTTCTTTCCTTCTTGATGACAGCACAAGATCTTCCCGCCCGACCTGGTAGCTTAAACCCGGGAATGTATAATCGGCGATGTAATTCCCTGGGGGTATTTTATCAAAACTGTCATAGATAAGTGAAATATCGGCCGTTGAATGTCCTCGTATCAGCGAGAGCCATTTGACATTCCAGGAGTTCCAGGGTTCAGGCTCTGCTATCTGAATATGATGACTGTAAATCAATGGCTGCTTTATATTGCGTACAGACAAGCCGTTAGTAAAATAATGAAAAAGATCACTTCCCATCTTCTCAGGATCGAGGAATAAATAATCGAAGGCATCATGATTACTGAGTCTCAGATCAAGGGACAGCTTACCCGATGACGCCTGCCTGATCGAAATAATTTCACATTCCAAACCGCCAAGATATTGATGATGATTCTTCAATGCACTCTCAATCCTTTCGTCACTCCGTGGATCAGGGAGTGAATTACCGGAAGAATCGATTCTGTCAATGAATCCGATCGAGATGATATAGTCCTGGTAGAATGCAGGTTGTACTCTGATAACTGGTCCTTCCGGAAGATATGAAGCATATCCGGGGAGAAGCGTACCACTGTATATCTCCTCCTCTCCTGCATAAACCGTAAAGCGATCACTACCCTTAAAACTATCGGGAAAGGAACGGCCCTCCTTTAGATATACAAGATGAGTTGAATAGTCGTAGTAATCGATATCCCACGAATTGAACGTCGTGTTCTCACCGATTCGGATAGATATCCCGTCGGAGGATCTCGGCCATGTAAAATTGTCTTCTTCACATGCCGGAATCAAGAATATTAATCCTAAGATGAGAGCGTGCATTGGTTTCATTGGCAGTTTTTTCTTGTGTATGAGATGAAAAAATTCGCTTTCACGTTGCGTTCTCTTAAAAATCACCAGTTAGACAATCCTTCCCAGAGGTATTTTGGTGCAGAGAAAATCGCGCAACGTACTTTAAACCAGATCATGCCAAAAAGGGCATACGCTTCCTTTATATTTTAAAAAGGGAATTCTTTCAGAGTTCAGCAATTTTCATTTATTTTGCATTCGCAATTCGGTCCATAGCTCAGCTGGCAGAGCACGTGACTCTTAATCTCGGGGTCGAGGGTTCGAATCCCTCTGGACCGACCGTCAGTTAGCTGCCCGGGGAACCCGGGCAGTTTTTTTATGGCCCGTTTCATATGCCATGTAGGGACTCAACATGAAAATTGATGTGACGTATTCGGTCAGGAGCTGCTGAGTTCCAAATGATCACTGCGTCAAACTCCGGCATAGGCGAATTCGTTATGGTTCAAGAAGGGTATCTTCCATTTTGACATTCCATCCCTCAATCCTGAGTTCAGGTTTTCCAATGGCAGAGTATTCAAGCGGAAACCTTACTGTGACAACTACCGATTCTTTGGGTTTAAGTGTAAAATAATTGTCGGACCAGTAGGACGGCAGTATTTCCTCACCGGCAATACGTACCTGCGGATTGATAAAAGAGGCAAGGTACAACCCAGGATTTGTGAATTGTAACCGGCAGGTTGCCTCAGCCCCATCCCTGGTATACTCAAGCACACCAACCTTCAGTTCAGATACAGGCATATCTTTCATTCCCTTAAAATTACCATCTCGTGAAATCCAGTAGGTATTGGCTGAAACAAGCGCCCCTGATGCGTCTTTCAATCGCAATAAGATAAATGTCAATTCTTCTGAATCCTTGAGTACTCCTGCAAGGGAAAAACATTCTTTTATCTCCGATGCATTCAGATCTACTGACACCTCCTTATGCCCAATAAGTTTTGATTTTTCCGAGTAAATATCAGCTGTTACTTCGAACGATCTTAATTGATTGTATGGTCTATTTATGACAACAACGGTGGAATCATCGCGGTTAAACTGGACGTGTACCGGCTTGCAGGCGTTCTGTATAAAGTAGTAACCTGCGTTCGGCATCAGGAACCAATCGTAGATCTGCCATACAACACTTGGAAAAGCGGCATTCAGTTTCCAGAGCATAATACCGCCAGCCTCATTCAACTTATGTTCAGCCGCCTCGAAAATTCCCTGGTATCCCATGGCATTCATGACTTGCATGGCATCACAAAAACTTTTCATACTTGTCTGCTCACCGAATCGTCTGACCATCTCCTTATAATACAGGTCGTATTTTCCGTTTCCCGTTGCCGCGTCATGATAGCCCCACGAATTGTTAAGAGGGAAGGGGAGACTCTTATCCCATACCAGATCGGGAATGATTTTGGGCATGATACGGTAAGGCGGTTGAGAGGGAATGCCAGTCTCATCCTTAAAAACCCAGTCTTTGGCATGGTTTGAAAGTTCATAATATTTTAATGGATCCTGCCATGAGTAAGGTCCGCTGCTATATACACCTGGTGCTTGGTCATCGGGCCATGAACGCTTCCATCCTTCAGGGAGATGGGCATACCCTGATGAGCAGGAGATGAATGGTCTGGTGCCATCCAGGCTGGCAAGGTTGTCTCTCATGGCATCATAAAGTTCTTTACGGGCATGACCTTCGTTCCCACCTGTCCATACCAACAGTGAGGGATGATTTCGAAGTCGGAGGATCGTGCTGACAACATTGGAGGTAAATACAGTTCCCTCCAACGGCCAGCCGGGATCGCCCCTGAATTCACCCTGAGTATCACCAGTTACCCAGAAATCCGACCAGACAAGCATACCGTATTTATCTGCAAGGTCGAAGAAGACATCGGGAGGAGTGATACCTCCGCCCCAAATCCTTAGGAGGTTAAGATTTGCATTCCGGCAAAGCTGAAGTTCGTGATCATATCTGGCTGAATCCCTGTTCAACATCATATCGGGCACCCAGGCTCCCCCAAGCAGAAATATTCTTCTGCCATTTACATAGAAATCTCTCCGAAGTGATTCCCTTATTTCAACAGTACGGGTATTTACAGTTCTAATGCCAAAGTCAGTCTGGTTCCTGTCAGAGATTCCTTTCTCATCACTGAATGTGATCTGCATTGTGTACAGATCTTGATTGCCGTAACCAACGGGCCACCAAAGGTGCGGATTCCTGATCTTCAGTTCTTTGGTATTATCGATGTTGAAACCTGAAACCAGCGTAATACCAGGCTTTATCCGCACTCTTTTGGCAATGGAAATTCCCTCACCCTTAAAATTTTCAGGTTCTATCCGTATTGTCAGCGTTCCCTCCATAACTTTTAAACTGTGGTTAGTAAGAGGTACATCTACGGTGATCTCAGCAAGGCTGGTATCAGGGAGTTGGGGCAGTGCAGTAATTATATGCGGATGATCAATGGTGACAGGTCCGGTAGAACGTAATAACACGGGCTGCCAAATCCCCATGTTGCGGTCTCTGACAGGTGGTATCCAGTCCCAGCCAACCGAACAGAGCATGGTCACATTTTTCCCGATATCGCCCGTCGGACCTCCGTTGGCATAAAAATCGCCAAGAGCCTCAAGTTGTTCTTGTGCGGGTAACCCTGGATAGTCCAGAGGGTATATTTTTACAGCCAGCCCGTTTTCTTTGCCTGCCCTGATCTGAGTGCTGACATCAAGATAGAACTCGCCAAACATTCCGGCTATTTCCGATGAATCGGCAATCTGTTCTCCGTTAAGCCAAACGGCAGCACGGTAGTTTATACCTTTGAAGATCAACTCAAAATGTTTTCCTTCATCTGCGGCCGGGACCCTGAAATTTGTCCGGTACCAATAAGGCTGTTTCCACGGATTGGCTTCACCCGGGAGATAACTGTATTTCGCCAGATTGTAACGCACATTGAAACTGTCTGATGCATCCGGGATCAGCATATTATTCATACCAGAATATGGATCCGGATAAATGCCGTTACTCACCAGCGCTGACAGAACTGTAGAAGGGATTTTTACAGGAAACCAGTATACGTCCGAACCATATTCCGGCTGCGAGATGGTGTTCCCGTCGTCGTGCGTCAACGTGGATGACAATAAGTGGAAGTCACTCAGACTGACGGTGCTTTGCGCTGTCAGCTGTGTTTGACAGATGAAGCCTGGTATAACCAAAACTAAAAATGTGCGCCATGAAATCATGATAAGTTACATTTAGTGAAAGCTTGATTTCCCCTGAACTTAATGGACAGGTCATTAAAATGTCTGATAATAAAATATATGTCGGTGCTAAAATAAACCAGGGATAGTATACTTCGAGGAGTATGAATTTACCTGTTTTTCACAAGATGTCTACCGTATTGAGAATGTTAGTTTCACCATGAAAATTGTACATGGTTTTGTTAGCCAAAAGGTACGATAATTCACAGGAGAAGTCCATCTATTTGTTATTCAAGTTTAAGAACCGGTTTCCTGGAATCGTAATCGGAGGATTAGAATCTGTTTCAGGGATTGCTGATAAATGAATTGGTTAGCAGCCAGTTTCTGAATATTTCAAGCCAATTGCTGCAGTTACATTCCGGTGTTCCGGCACCAAAACCATGACCACCTTTCTGGAAGATGTGCAATTCGGCAGGTACACCCATATTCTTCAGCGAATGATACAGGTCGAAAGACAAGGGCATCATTCCGTCGTCTCCCGAAACAACAATAAAAGCCGGCGGCATATTTTCTGTAAAATTTACACCTTTAGGCATCTTTGTCCCGGGATAGCCCAGCATCAGGAAGTCGGGACGGTTGCTGACCGCATCGATGTCATCTGCTTTCCAGCCTTTCGGCAAGGGAACTTCCAGACTGGCAGCTGTATGAAGCGACAAGTGCCCTCCGGCTGAAAATCCGCCAAGGCCGATTTTTTCCGGGTCGATATTCCATTCCTTTGCATGATAACGTGTATACCGGATGGCCCGTTGGGCATCATCCCGCGCAGCAAAAATATCATAGTGTCTGTATTTCAGAATGATAGCGGCGATACCCATTTCATTCAGTATTTTTGCAATGTCATACCCTTCCTTTCCTATAACTTCAATATTATACCCACCGCCGGGACAAACGACGACCGCTGTGCCCGTATTTTTTTCCATTGGCGGAAGGAAGACCTGAATGGTCGGATCGGTCACAAAGATCACCATCTCCTTGTTACTGGCAGAATCAATTTGCCACTCCTCCTTGTATCCTTCCCACGGCCAGTTAGCCTGTACGCTTCCCGGGGCACCGCCGGGCCAAAGCAAAATTTCATCATGATGACGATATTCCTGTGCAGGCAGCAGCACGTTGAAAAGAAAAAGTGTAAGGGATGTAAGCAGAATTGTTCTCATCATGTAGTTTGAATTGATTATGTTTGAAGTATGGTTGTTTGGATAAATAAAGGTATGAAAATTTTTGAAATTTCTGGGCGGAGTTTTGGAGTTATGAGGTGATGGAGTTATGAGGTGATGAAGTTAGGAAGTTAGGAAGTTAGGAGGTTAGGAAGTGAAGGGGAGAGGATGAGAGGTGTTTGTAGAAACGCTTCTTCCATGCCGGAGGCATTCTCCAACAATAGCCATGGTTTTGCCCATGGATAGTGAAGGGGAGAGGATGAGAGGTGTTTGTAGAAACGACTCTTCCATGCCGGCGGCATTCACCAACAATAGCCATGGTTTTGCCCATGGATAGTGAAGGGGAGAGGGTGAGAGGTGTTTGTAGAAACGCTTCTTCCATGCCGGAGGCATTCTCCAACAATAGCCATGGTTTTGCCCATGGATAGTGAAGGGGAGAGGATGAGAGGTGTTTGTAGAAACGCTTCTTCCATGCCGGAGGCATTCACCAACAATAGCCATGGTTTTGCCCATGGATAGTGAAGGGGAGAGGATGAGAGGTGTTTGTAGAAACGCTTCTTCCATGCCGGAGGCATTCTCCAACAATAGCCATGGTTTTGCCCATGGATAGTGAAGGGGAGAGGATGAGAGGTGTTTGTAGAAACGCTTCTTCCATGCCGGAGGCATTCTCCAACAATAGCCATGGTTTTGCCCATGGATAGTGAAGGGGAGAGGATGAGAGGTGTTTGTAGAAACGCTTCTTCCATGCCGGAGGCATTCTCCAACAATAGCCATGGTTTTGCCCATGGATAGTGAAGGGGAGAGGATGAGAGGTGTTTGTAGAAACGCTTCTTCCATGCCGGAGGCATTCTCCAACAATAGCCATGGTTTTGCCCATGGATAGTGAAGGGGAGAGGATGAGAGGTGTTTGTAGAAACGCTTCTTCCATGCCGGAGGCATTCTCCAACAATAGCCATGGTTTTGCCCATGGATAGTGAAGGGGAGAGGATGAGAGGTGTTTGTAGAAACGCTTCTTCCATGCCGGAGGCATTCACCAACAATAGCCATGGTTTTGCCCATGGATAGTGAAGGGGAGAGGATGAGAGGTGTTTGTAGAAACGACTCTTCCATGCCGGAGGCATTCTCCAACAATAGCCATGGTTTTGCCCATGGATAGTGAAGGGGAGAGGATGAGAGGTGTTTGTAGAAACGCTTCTTCCATGCCGGAGGCATTCTCCAACAATAGCCATGGTTTTGCCCATGGATAGTGAAGGGGAGAGGATGAGAGGTGTTTGTAGAAACGCTTCTTCCATGCCGGCGGCATTCACCAACAATAGCCATGGTTTTGCCCATGGATAGGATAAGGTTCTATAGCTCACTCTTCAATTTACCAAACTGCGTCCACCGTAGCTTCAGCGTAGGTGGATCACCAAATAACATAGTAAGGGGCTTTGTTCCTTCGAGATTGTCTGGTGTTAAGAGGGGCCCCACCCCCGCCTTCCAACACGCCGCCCCTTAATAGTTTTCACCCCCCAAATATCAGCGTCCTATTTTCAGCTTTTTGATGAAAAGTTATCAACTACTGAAATAGTTGATCCTGATTTTTGACAAATAAACGGATGAATTAGTGCGGCAAAAAGACCTATCGCTCCTTTATAATTTTGGATAGCTATAGTTTCAATATGACATTGAATTTGCAATAATGAATCAACAGTATCCTTATGTGAGCAGTTTTTCACATCCTAAACGATCGCTGATCACTAATGAGGAATAATGATTACTGAATACTAACTATCGGAATGTGTTGAGTGCTATGCCTGCTGCAACTGAACAGGTCTCCCAAGGATCCTCAACATCTTGAAATGCTCCCTCAGCGCACTTAAAAAACCGGGTTGTACATGATAGGGGATATTGTACTTTTTGGCAGTTGCCTCCACGATTTTAGAAATTTTGTGATAGTGCACATGACATATATTCGGAAATAAATGATGCTCTATCTGAAAGTTCAAGCCACCTACGTACCATGAAAATAACCTGTTACCTCTGGCGTAATCTGTGGTTGTTAGTAATTGATGAATTGCCCAATTGTTTTCCATCGATCCACCTTTGTCCGGATTAGGGTATTCGGATGATGGCATGACGTGCGCGGTCTGAAAAATTATTGTAAGCATGAAACCGCTCACAAGATGCATGATGAAGTAGAAGATAACTACCATCCACCATGGTATCGGGAGGAAAATGATTGGGATAACCAACATATATGTATAGTAAAGGACCTTAGACACGATCAGCTCCGTTAGTAGCCTTCCAAATGACCTTTTCTGGCTGAGTTCCACTCCCTCTCTTTTATAACGGAATAATTGCCTGAAATCTTTGTCAATGGTCCAGGTCAGCGTCATTAGTCCATAGAAAAACCAGGCATAAAACTGCTGAAAACGGTAAATTTTATAATATGGTTTATCCGGAGATAACCTCAGAATTTTACCCGGGTCAATGTCTTCATCAAAACCATCAATATTAGTGTATCCATGGTGCAAAGTGTTGTGCTGATACTGCCAGGTCGGGGAGAATCCTCCTACGAAATTCAGTGACAGCGAAAGTCCCCTGTTTACATTCTGATTCTTTGAATATGACCTGTGATTTGCATCGTGCATAACCGAAAGTCCGATGCCCGACACTCCAAATCCCATTATTATCCACATTACCAGCATCAGGGATGGATTGATAATAACATGTGTCAACATAAGAAAATAGGGTACAAAGAAAAGTAAAAACATAAACACTGTCTTTACAAACATACGTGGATTACCGTATTTCGATATGTGATTCTCTTCGAAATAGTTTCGAACCTGCCTGCGGAGTTCATTCACAAAATCACTTTGAATATTGTTAGGAAATTTTATATCTGTTGGTTTCATCCTTTTTGAGTTTTCATTTAGTTGCCTATCTGTGGTCAATAAACCTGGCAGAATACCAAAACTCGAACATGTGATTTAGTATGCTACTTGTTAGAATTTCAACAAAGTTAGGAGGCAATTGGACTTTTATGAAATTTGAGGGCTTAACCGGTAAAAAAATGTGGTCAATCTAACTCTTAGCAGTTCAATAACGGTTTTCAGGGATGAATGACATTCATCCCTGAATTGGAATATTCGTTTTGAAAATAAAGGATAATTAATTGATTATCAATGTATAAATCAATCAATTTTTTTTGTATAACATTACTATCTCGCCGGCTTTTTCCCCGTCAAATAAAATATAACAGCCAGCAAACTCAATGATATGATTAGTAACAGGTCTAGTCTGAGGCCTGCCACTGTGCTGGGTAGGTAACCTGCAAGTGATAGAACAAATACAAGCAATCCAGCCAGTGACGTCCATATCATATAGGAAGATATTTTTCTGTCACTGAGGATCCCCAGGATAATGAGGGGCCCCATCATCCCTGTTCCTGTGAAGCTCACCCTGGCGAGAAGTGCGATCTGGTCGCTGACTACCAGTGAGAAAGCCAGTGCAACGAGGGAGAAGAAAAATATACCGATTTTTGTTCTGACCATGACTTTTCGTTCGTCCCCATGCATTAGTCCCCGCAGTTCCGAACCGAGGGCAAAGATCTGGGCATTGGTGGTGGACAGGCCGGCTGCAATGAGTCCGATGACTGCCAGTGCGGCAACGAAAGCCGGCCGGTCGTTCAGAAAAGCATGGGCAAAAAAGCTGTCACGGCCGATTCCGCTGTATTTCTCCGCACCGTACAATCCGATGAAAATGGTAGGTATAATGACCAGAATAGCGAAAACACCAACGGCAACCGCCATAAGATGCATGGTTTTCATGCTTTTCATTACGACGAGCCTTGTAGTGAATTGTGGCTGCGTAGCCGGTATAAGGATAATAACCAATAGGGAAGCGATCAGAAACTGGGGTGTGAAAAGCCCTTGCGGACCCGGTGTCGACAGTAATTTTTCATCCGACCGGCCAATCGTCTCGAACATTTCCTTCAAGCCGCCAAAGTGATGCAGACAGGCAGCTCCGATAATCCATATCACCACCAATAATAAAAGTCCCTGGATGGCATCACTGTAAATAATGGCTTTGAATCCTCCTATTTCACTGTATATAAGCATCACAACGACGATAGCCGCGGACCAGGCCCAGGCAGGTAGTGAGCCCGGAAAGGCTGCATTCATGAATATGGCAATACCCTGGATCTGTATACCCACATATGGGATCAGGAACAAAAACGCACTGAGGAAAATGACATAACCGGCCCATCGGTTTTCATAACAGTTTGACAGCAATCCTGCAACACCGCGGAAGCCCTTTTCCTTCACCTTTGTGCGGATATGGAATCCAAACCACAGGATGAAAAAGACCATGGCACCATCCGATAGGGCCAGGAAGATCCATGCACCGATTCCGTTGATGCGGAAAAAATCGGGCATACCAAGGAATGTGAATGTACTGAACAGTGCAGCCGCAAAGGTTAATACACCCAGTAATATACCGACATTGGAGCCGGCAAGCATAAAATCTTCCGCGGTGCGATCCTTTTTATACGAACGAAGTGAGGCCATGACCAGCATGGCGGCATAAACAGCCCCGAGAATCCAAATCCATGCTGTCATTTCTTTTCCTCCCCATCGTGTAAGCCGGGATGAACTCTTGTTCCGATAAAAGTAATCGTTACAAGCGCAACAGTCACCAGAAAACCCGTCCATAGTGTATAGGGGATACCGAATAGCATCGGTTTATATACACCTGCAGGAATAACCAGTGGAGTGAAAGCAACGATACTTAATAGTATTGCCGCCAGACAACACCATTTCCAGTATTTCTTCTTCCGGGCTGTATCCATTTTGATATCTGTTAGTTTTTATTATTATGATTATAACCTTCCAACCGTCATGCCACCGTCGACCATTACAACTTGTCCTGTTGAATAAGGAAAATCGCCTCTGGCAAGGGCTGCCGCAGCTTTTCCCACATCTTCAGGCATGCCCCAGCGGTTTTGTAAGCAAAGTCCCTCTGAAAGCATTCGGTCATACTTTTCCTTCACGCCTGAGGTCATATCGGTCATAATAATGCCAGGTCTGATCTCATAAACCGGGATATTGTATTCTCCCAATCTGACTGCAAAAAGTTGTGTGGCCATACTCAACCCTGCTTTGGCAATACAATAGTCGCCCCGATTTACCGAAGCCTGTGTCGCTGAAACAGAGGATATATTGATCATGCAGCCTTGAAATTCCTTGTTTTCTTCTTTCTGGCTGATCATCCAGTGCGCAGCGGCCTGCATCAGGAAGTAGGCACCCTGCAGGTCTGTCCTGATAATGTACTCAAAGCTCTCCTCGCCGGCTTCCAGAATATCTCGACGTTCCCTGGGTGCAACGCCTGCATTGTTGATAAGAACATTTAATTTTCCAAAATGAGATTTCACCTTGCCGATCATAGCCAGTCGTGCTTCGCGTGAACTTATATCTCCCTGACAATAAAGGACGTTGGATCCGGAGGAAGCTAATTCATCAATCACCGGTCCAACTTCTGATTCGGGACGCCTACCGTTGATGGCAAGATCGTACCCTTCCTGTGAAAGTGCTTTGGCAATCCCAAAACCGATTCCTCTTGTACTGCCTGTGATTAATGCTGTTTTTTTCATATTCCTTCCAATTATTTTCCATGAAGGCGGATGCCGGGCTGATAGGAACTCCCTGTAAATATAACGGAATTATTTGCTGTATTTCCCTACCTATCTACCTAGATCTATCACGAAGCCGGGTTTATAATTCCGGGATATCCACCCACTTACGTTTCGCCCAGCTTTCAAGTCCAGCCGTGGCAAGCTGAACACCTTTTGCTCCCTCTTTCATATCCCATGGAAAGGAGTCGCCTCTGAATACGTGTTTCAGAAAGAGTTCCCATTGTACTTTGAATGCATTATCGTAAAATTCCTGGTCAGGCATTTTTGACCAACCGTTGTAAAAATCGATGGATTGTGGAACGTCCGGATTCCAGACAGGTTTCGGTGTATTGCCGTAGTGTTGTGTATAGCATTCCCTGAGTCCCGCGACAGCAGAACCTTTGGTTCCGTCGACCTGGATGGTCAAAAGGTCGTCCCGCTTTACACGGACACACCATGACGAATTAAAATGCGCGATGATGCCATTTTCCAGTTCAAATGTTGAATAGGCAGAATCGTCGGCAGTACATTGGTACTTTCTACCCTGCTCATCCACTCGTTCGGTGATGTGCGTGGCACCATGGCATGATACGGCTTTTACTTTACCGAAAATATTGTCCAGGACATACCTCCAGTGGCACAGCATATCTACAATTATGCCGCCGTCATCCTCTTTTCTGTAATTCCATGACGGGCGCTGTGACGGCACAGTATGGCCCTCAAACACCCAGTAACCGAATTCGCCCCTAACAGAGAGAATCCTTCCGAAAAAATCATTCTGGATTAGTCGCTTTAATTTCAGGAGACCGGGGAGCCACAGTTTATCCTGTACTACGCCATGACGGATACCACCATCCTTGCATATGTTGTAAAGTTCAAGGGCAGTTTCAAGATCTGTTGCAATCGGTTTCTCACAATATATATGTTTCCCGGCCGCCACGGCTTTTCGTACAGCATCCGCCCGCCTGCCGGTAGTCTGGGCATCGAAGTAGATAATATTTTCGGGATCGGAAAGGACCTTGTCAAGGTCGGTGCTGGTCTTTTTTATTCCAGACATGGCTTTCAGCTTATCGAGTTTTCCCTGGTCTCTGCCCACAAGAACGGGGTCGGGCATGATAACTTCATCGTTGGAAAGCGCAACACCTCCCTGCCTTATGATCTCGACAATGGAGCGCATCAGATGCTGATTGGTCCCCATCCTGCCGGTGACGCCATTCATGATGATCCCTGCTTTGTGTACTTTTGTCATTGGTCTTAAATATCGTTTATGAATGATTAAGATATGCTTCGGTAATACTTTTCAGGAAGTCATCCTGATTCCGTTCCCAGAATTTATCAGAAAAGATTTCGACTTCATGGTATCCTGAAAATCCGGCGTCCTCAACCCAACGGCTGATCTGCTTAACCGGGATACAGCCTTCGCCCATAAGTCCGCGGTCGTTAAGCATGTCTGTCGTCGGACTGTTCCAGTCGCAGATATGATAGGCAAATAAGTGGCCGTTCATCCCACACCGTTTAATCTGCTGTTCAAGGTCAGGATCCCACCAGAGGTGGTATACATCCACGGCCACACCCAAAAGAGGGGAGGAAACCTGCTCTGCAATATCGTTAGCCTGCTTTATTGTATTAATGGCCGATCTGGTATCGGCATACATGGGATGAAGAGGCTCTATGGCAAGTTTAACACCCAGTTGCCCGGCCAGAGGCAGCAATGCTTCAATCCCGGCAACGATCTGTTTTCTGGATTCATCCAGTGATTGCCCGGGGTCGGCTCCGCACACGAGAACAATGAGTGGAGCGCCCAGCCCGGCTGCCTCATCAAGTGCCTTAAAGTTTTCTGAAATGGCATCCTGCCGCTTTTTTTTATCGGCAGAAGCAAAAAACCCACCTCGTACAAGGGAAACAATACTAAGGCCGTAGGACCTGATCATTTCACCCGTGCCGGTGATGCTCCTGTCCTGCAGATATTGCCGCCATACAGATATTCCCTTAACTCCTGCAGCTGCATATCGCTCTGCAGCAACCTCAACCGGCCAAGATTTGGTTGTTATCGTGTGTATGCAAAGTTTTGAAATATCAGCCATGATTACCGTGTTGTTGGAAGGCAGTTGAAAAACGTATAGTACTGCTCATCATTAATAACTCTTAAGAGATACAGTGCGGCTTCCCTGATATGATAATCACCCCACATTGAAGATTCACCACAGGGTACCCTTCTGTTCTCCGGGATATAGTCCCAACCGTTGGGATGGTGATATACGGAGTGAAGGAGCAGACCCTGATGTGAGTCATTGGTGCTCAGATAAGGCTCTTGTAGTAAGGTGTTCATTACGGTCAAACCGGCCTGCCAATACCGTTTTCCATCCTCTGTTCCGGCATGGGTCTGGAGGTATCTGCCCAGCCTGAGCAGCCCCTGCGCTGCAATGGCTGCTGCCGAACTGTCGACGGGCTCATAATCATTAAATGGGTCCGCAGGTTTGGAGAGGTAATCGCCCAGAGTGGAAAGTCCGGGTGCTCCGGTGTCCCAATAGGGAACGCCGTCGACCGGTGTATTGTCGATATAAAAATCACTGGTCGCACATGCTGCATCCAAAAATCGCTTTTCGAGAATTTGACGACCTCCGAATGCTATCAATTCTTTGTCATCAAGCAGAGGCAGAAATTCAAGTTCCTCTGCAAAACCGCAGATTGCCCACGCCAGTCCTCTGGTCCAGGTAGTCCGTCCTGAATATCCCTGCTGTGAATTGGGACATCTGTACCTGCCGTCATTCACGTTAAAAAGGCTTTCATGAGCGGTTCTGCCCCTAACATCCCAAATATCGCGGCCTTCGCCGTAGTAAATGTTATATTCTGCTGTTGTCAGCATGTGCCGGATGGCCCGTTCAAGCAAGTTGATCTTTGCGTCATTTTCGCCCTGTAAAATGTGGCCCAGGGCATGCGATAGCATAAGACTTCTGCAGGAACGAATGGTATCCACAAAAAGAGAGTGGGGTCCGTTGAAGGAATAGATGTAACCGCCCTCTGTGGTTTTGGTCCAGCGTCCCGCCTGAACGGCTCCGCTGATCTTCAGAGCAAGTTCATAAAAATGCATGTCCCCCGCATCTATACTGATTTTCCCTTCCCTCATCAGCCTCAGCAGATTGCCATATGTACTGATATTATTGAAACCATGATCATGAACACCGGTATGACTGATGTGGGGAGCCATCATTTCAATGGTCTTACGACGCCCGGTTTCAAGGAATTCCACTTCACCGGTAGCATCATACTGCAGTAATGACGATCCGTACTGGAATCCCTGGGTCCATTCCGTCCATCCTCTTGATGTATAGCTGCCTTTTATGGTAAAAACCGGTGCACCGGACTTTTCATCGTAATTCCTTTCAATGTGCCGTATTTTTTTTCCGGACAGTTCCCAAAAGCGTGTGAGTTGAGATTTCAGACCTGCAGGCTTAAGCTTTTCATCGATGAAGATCATGTGGACCGATTTTTAGTACATGACGGATTCTTAACAAGAAACAAATTTACACCATTATCCGACGGAGTAAAATGGATTTTTCAAATCATTTCTGATATTTTTTTAACACCACTGTCCTGAATGTCGATGGTGTCATGCCCTCTCTCTTTCGAAAAAACCGGTTGAAATAGGAGGTATCCTCGAAATTTAGACGGTAAGCAATCTCCTTGTTGGTTAAATCTGTGTGGATGAGCAATCGTTTAATTTCCAGTATTATACGATCATGAATCAAATCACTTGCGTTCGTATCGGTAATGTGCGGGTACCCTTTACCGGAAATTGTTTTTCCTTTTACCGCATAGAGTTTAAATTCCAAATGCCGGGAACTATCAGGAAGCTCGTAAACATCAATGTTCTTGATCATTTCTGAAAAAGTTTAGAAATATACTGCCTGAAATCCCAAGGTCTTAGATAGCATTCGGATGATTTTCCCGGAATTCTACTATTGTGTAATGTTGCAATCCGCTAAATTATGGAAAATCTTCAAAACGGATCTTTCAACGACACAATTGGCGTTCCTCCATGCACAATGCCTGTTTTTACCCGCATATTTTATCAGGTTAAAAAACTGTTTAAAAATTAGTAAAGCGGGCAAACTGAAAAATGTTCTGGGTTTAAGACAAGCATTCTGATCCGGACCATTAAACATAGTACAGTTACCTGATCAGTAATCAGAACCATCATTTGGTACTTGTTTCATTATGACTCTCTTATTAGATACAACTGGTTATTTTCAACCAGGTACATAAGAGGTGCGATCTTAATTTTAGGGTACCTGAGTCTAAGACGTTTTGTTTCGCTAAGTATAAAGTCCACTTCGTTGCCGATTTCAAACATGGGGGCAAAATGAAGGAAATGTTCCTCAGCCCATTCCCGCTCCCAGCCTGCATTGTCGACCAAACCCTGAATGAATAGGTCTTTGCGTGCGTAGAGGTTTACCATGCCACAGTTATTATGTGCGATCAGAGCTATATTTCGTACCTGGCCCACTGAAATTGCGTACGATACCTTAAATTCACTGTATCTGAGGTTAGCGCCGCCTGCGCGGATGATATATGCAAAATTATCCGGGATATTAATATGTTTCCGGTTATCCATACACATGCCAATGAGTAACTCGGCATTTTCGTAAATCAGAGGAGGCTTTCCAAGATTGTGGTATTCCAGCAGTAATCCAATCGGGGTGTTACGGTACACCGGAAAAATGTCATCAGCAGAAGTGATAGGTACTAAACGGTTCATTTACTATAGTTTAAATTAACGGACAAACTGTTTTGACCGCTTTGGTTCCGTAAATCTGATGAAGAAACCGGGTAGAACGGAATAGGTTCATATTTTGGTAAAAAAATGAAATGTTCAATTTTTTTCACTGAACCAGCATTAACGGGGTGAAGGATTAGAAGCAAACGAAAGTTTCATAATTAATACTTGGCGGAAATTCCGGCATCTGTCCCTAGTTTTACAATAACGGGATAAGCTCCCTGATGTTTTTTTCTACCTGTCTTTTATGCATCGTACCGATAAACCGTAAAGCTTTGGCAATTCCTCAATGACAGCAAAGGGGCTGTTATTGTATATAAAGAGGTAAGAGGCATTTTCAGAAGGATTTGACAGGCCGGTGTCTGATGACCACCAGGCACCGAGTGTGCCAAGATTGTTAAATGCACCACTCGGTGAACGGTATCCTCCCGGTAGTGCGGTGAACCCGGAGGAATTGTCACCACCTGTATTTTCTGACAGCCAGTAGTCCGTACCGGCTACCTTCATCTTACCACCGGCATTATCTTTTCCGTCAAGGAATTCGACCAGTAGCTTCCAATCATCGGTAGTGGGGATATGCCATCCCTCCGGACAAATATTCCGTTGGTCGGATACGGCATAATAATTATAAATCGCCCCGTAAACATCCAAATTGATGGGTTGGTTTTCATAGTAGCAGTAAGCCGCCGACATTGAATTCCATGACAGATTTTCATCAATGTGAGGGATTTCCTCACCGGTACGGAAATGCGTAACTTTCAGGTTTTCAGCCATCCATTCCTGGGAACCGATCTTAACGACCTTGTATACATTTCCGTCAAAGTCGGTAATTGTTCTTACAGCTGTGTGAAAACTGATCTCATTTCCGTAAACGATATCGCTTCCGTATACCGCCCAGGTTCGGGCATAGTAAAGCGTATCGGGATCCAGGTTTACCAGGCTTACATAAAATGTTCCGGCACCACTTCCATCGGAGACTTTAATCGATGAGGCAGTATCGGGATTATGGGTAAATGCAGCACAAATCCCCCGGTCGGTTACAGGTACGCCTTCCTTATCGTCTGCAAAACCTTTAATGGCGGCGGATGAATCGGTAACAACGAGCACCGGTCCTGTACTCACATTGGTTGTGTCCAGCGACATAATGGCCTCCGTGAGATAAACCGTAATCTCATCACTGGCTGTTTTTTGTGAGAAATCAAAAACCGTCACGCGGATGGAATGGATCCCCGCACTTTCTCCGGTGGTATTCCACTGGCTGCTATACGGGAAAACAGTCGCAGAGCTGATACCGACATTGTCAATGAAAAAGCGGACTTCATCAATATTGGCTCCGCTCTTATTAATATCAGCCGAAATTGTGACAAGGTTGCCGATTGTGATGGAGTCACCGGTTTTTGGGACCGTGATATGACAGGTAATACTGGTTTCGCTGTCTTTCTTTGAGCAGGCGGGGGTAATAATCATAACCACCCAGAGAAATAGCGCTAACAAAGTCAGATTGCTTTTCATAGTCGGTAAACAAATTTATAGTGAAGTAGAGATGAGATAGAAACAAGAAATCCAATAAAAAGTTGATGGATAGCAGCGCCTGCATTTTTTAACTAAATGATAAAAAATCCAAAATATATTAATGTAACTTACTGACTCAAAATAGAGCAAACAGAAGAAATGAAAACAAATAAAATCAGGGCAATTATTACCGGCTCCACCGGGATGGTCGGTGAAGGTGTCTTACATGAATGTCTGGCCTCGGCTGATGTTGAACAAGTACTGGTCATCAACCGGAAACCATGCGGTGTGGCACATGCAAAACTGACGGAAATCATTCATAAGGATTTCTTTGATATCTCACCCATCCAAAACAGACTTGCCGGTTTTAATGCTTGTTTCTTTTGTCTTGGCGTTTCATCAGTGGGGATGAATGCGGGAAAATACTATGATCTGACATATACACTGACCATGCACGTTGCCGGAGCGCTGAGCAGCATCACCGACGATATGGTATTCTGCTATGTTTCCGGAGCCGGAACCGACAGCTCAGAATCTGGCCGTATGCATTGGGCCAGGGTAAAGGGACAAACGGAAAACGATCTGATGAAGCTTCCTTTCAGGTCGGTATATGCGTTCAGACCCGGATTTATAAAGCCAACGAAGGGATTAATCAGGGCGAAGAAATTTTACCGATATGTAAACTGGCTTTTCCCACTGGCCAGAGCGGTATTTCCCGGGAGTTTCTGCACGCTGAAAGAATTGGGACAGGCTATGATCAGTGTCGCCAGGAACGGCTATGATAAAAATATTATTGAAGGAAAGGATATCATTAAACTATCGGCCATGTAAATCGCAGGCAGGATCAGTCCATATCCCAGTAAAATTCTTTAAGGGCAGACTTTTTCTCTTTGTTCAGTCTTCAAAACTGAATGAGATTTCACTTTGCGGGCCGTCGGAACTTCTCCCTTTTTTCTCTAAAAGAAGTAGCTTTCTCTTTGCGTTCAGCCCACCTGCATATCCGGTTAATTCGCCCTGGCTTCCTACGATCCGGTGACATGGCACGATAATCGAAAGGGCATTGGCACCATTAGCTGCTGCCACGGCTCTGATGGCCTTATCATCACCAAGTGTCCTGGAAAGCCCAAGGTAAGTTTCAGTCTTTCCGTAAGGGATGTTTAGTAATGCGTTCCACACCTTCTGCTGAAATGCTGAACCGATCAATCTCAGTGGGATGTCAAATACTTCCAGTACACCCTCAAAATATGTCTTCAACTGATGAATGGCGGATTGTATTACAGGTGAGTCACCTTCGGTATAAGAAGCATTCAGTCCCAGTTGTATCCTTTGATCTATTGTAGCTCTCATCCTACGGTAGCGCCAGTCGCAAAGGCACAGCTCATGATTAAACGAGCCCATGATAAGTTCTCCGGCAGGTGATTTGTAATAATGAATATCTATTGTGCTCATGTTTGGGTTTGTTTACCTGTAATGTTACTTCTTCTTTCAACCAGAATCACATCTCTCCAGACGCCGCCCATCCTGCCAAGTTTTTCCCTGGTTCCAACGATTCTGAAACCATTTTTTAGGTGTAAGCTAAGGCTTACCTTGTTCTCGGGAAAAATTCCAGCCTGAAGCGTCCATATTTTATTTCGTTCTGACTCAAGGATGAGTGCTTTCATCAACCTGTCGCCAATACCTTGTCCCTGGAATGTCGGGTCAAGATAAATGCTGACTTCTGCAACTCCTTCATAAACAATTCTTCCTGATACTTTCGACAATGCAACCCATCCTACGGTCCTGCGATTAACCTGAGCTATGAGCCTGCAATCCTTCCTGTGCTCCCTGTTCCAGGTAATCCAGTCCGGCACGCTAACTTCAAATGTTGCGTTGCCCGTTAAAATTCCCGAAGCATAAATCCTCCTCACCTCCTTCCAGGACTTAACCGTCATCGTCTCGATGTGTATATCAGGAGACACACTGTTAATGATTAGAGTTCACTGTATTTAAAGCCTGTATCACAAAGAATCGTTACAATATTCCGTAGCCTGCTGTTTGATTTTGCGAATTTCATCGCAGCAGCCACGTTTGCCCCGGATGAATACCCAACGAAGAAGCCCTGATCATAGCCAAGGCGTTTTGTCATCGCGATCACCTCTTCGTCGCCTACCAAGACGATTTCATCGGCAAGATCTTTGTCCCAGTGGGGTGGTACCAGCCCATAACCGGTACCCTGAATAATATGTCTGGGATCCTCTATCTGTCCTGTTTTTAAAATCGCTGCGGTCATAGGTTCGACAGCTACACATTTAACATTTGGCTGTCGGCTTTTAAGATATCGGGCTGTCCCTGTAAAAGTACCTGAACTCCCGACCACAGAAACGAAGGCGTCGATATCCGGCATATCCTTTAATATCTCAGGTCCGGTTGTTTCAAAATGTGCCTTCACGCCAGAAGTATTGTTAAACTGATCTACATAAAAACCTTTTTTTTCTATTGCGATATCCCGGGCAACACCAGCTGCATACTCAATATCCTTTCCGGTTACCATTCCTGTCTTCCCGTCCACCTGGTCAGTTACGATCACTTCTGCACCAAGGGCTTTCAGCAGCCTTATCCTTTCCGGACTGTTTCCCGCGGGCATAACTGCCGTGAAAGGATTCCCGAACTGCGTGCAAACCACAGCCAATCCGGCTCCCATATTGCCGCTCGTCATTTCGATGACCTGTTGACCCTTCTTCAGTTTGCCATCTGCGTAGGCATCGATAATAATCTGAAGTGCTGCCCTGTCTTTGATACTCCCCCCGGGCTGCATATATTCGAGCTTTGCAAAAATATTGCAGGCACCCATTGAAATTCTGTCAAGGCGCACTAATGGAGTATGTCTTATTAGGTCGAGCGTGGTACGCATCATAATTTCCACCGATAAATTACGGATTCTGTGTTGTCAGACTCCCTCTTTTTCATTAATAAGAATGTAATAACCCTGATTCCGCCTGCAATATTCACGACGGTTTCAGAATATCCTTATAAGCGGCATTGAGTGCTTCGAAAATTAATTCATCCGGGACTTCCTGCAGCCTGAAGGTCGTCCATCCTTTCAGGCCCCATTTATTAGGGATTTGAAATATAGCCTTTTCATTATACTGACAAAATACACGCTGATCCTCCGGAGAGAGTTTGATATTTGCCGTATTGCTATCCTTATGGAAGGTTGCGAAAATACGCTTCTTTATCACCCTGAATGCGGTCCGGTCAAAATGTGGCGCATCTTCCGTACCTGGAAATGAGAGTGCCATTTTTGAAAATCCAGCATGCATCATGACATTCTTTTTTAGACGATTTATCCTGGTTTACATTCCTTCCGGCATCTCTCATGCCAGGGATTGAAAATCCACTCGCAGTATCAGTAAACACATATCGTCAGAAATGTTCCAAATAAAAGCCTGGCACAATACCAATTTTATTTCAGCATCTCACCCAGTTCAATTTCTCCCCAGCCGTAAGGAGGTTTCGACATACCCCAAGGGTCTGTCTTACCGATCCAACGCATGGCATCTGAAGCTTTCACACTCCCGCCGCTGGAGGTCATTCCCGGAGGAAAGTGTTCCCCTGCATCACGGTCATTGAATCCGGCAGAGAAGGCAATCCTTGTTCCGGCTTTCGGTTCTGATGGCAGGCCTCCGCCATATTCGCTCCATGGTATAAACCATTCCTGAGCTTTTTCATAATAGTCAACACGTACATTTTCAAGCTGCACACCGAATTCTGATTTGGCATCCTGGAATGATACAAAAGTTGAGTTGAAATCCCAGGGCTCAGACAGCGAGCGCCGGAATCCCATTGGTCGTTCCTTTTCTGTTCCGCATGCCACCTGGTATTGTTTCGTGGTAAATGTCATTCCAAATGAGCGGTCGACGAACATTCCGGCATTTTTTTGATCACTGATATCGGCGATTGACCTGCTGTCCATCATTGCATCGACGGCATCAAAATCCAGGTAAAACTGTTCATTTTCCGTTCCGGTAAATGCATTTGGCCATGCTTCATCACTATCGTCTGTAATTTCAAAAAGTAGGTATACGCCATCCGAACCATAGGCTGCCCGTACCTTCAATGCACAGTCGTTTGTAAGCACCGGATTAAACTGTGCGCCGTCAGTCCCATTCTGGCGTGCTGTCATCATGATGAAATCCTTGCGGTCATCCGTTAATTTCCAGAAATCCGACAGTTTATGATCGTTTGCAGAAAACTGTTTCTCCTGTTCAGCGGTAAGTCCGTAGGCTACCAGTACACTATCATTCGGATTAGGAGCGGTGCAACTGATCTTTTTCCCGGCATTGGCGGACCCTGCATTGGTTTTTACACCTTTGAAGACAGGCTTTTTCACCTGTGATTTCCAACTCAGCCGTGGGTCTTTTACAAAGAAATGCATGGGTTCGCATGTCCTTTGCTCACCGTTCTTACCGGTAGCAAGAGCGGTGAGACAATACACCGGTTTATCGCTGTCGAGAGTGATCGTGATCTGGGGTTTTACACCTTCGGTGGCAGTACCAAGTTTTTCTGCCCCATTGTAAAATTCTATGCTTTTCCACCCGGGAAGGTCTTTTGTATCGCAGAGGATTGTAATCTTTTCTCCCGGTGTGGCCACGGGACCGCCGAGACTGAACATGGTACCGGGATCGGTATGCGGGTTAAACGTACGGTCGAATTCCCTGACTGAGACGGCAATTGGGTTATGATGGGTCGCCATACTTCTATACACGAAAGCCATATCCTTGTTCAGTACCCATCCTGCAGCTTCCTTGTCGCCCTGATATGATTTGAAGTCGGCAACCTTGGTAAGTCCACTGTCCCAGCTGTCCTGGTCTACCAGCCAGCCTGATTCTTCAGGAATATCCGTGAGCTTTACCATCCCGACTGACGGATTTCCGTTTGCCGGGTACCTCATTTTTACAGCCTGCTCAACGAGTTTCATATATACATCGAATGAAGTACCGTCCTGGTGACCCTTGAGCTCCATAGCCCAGGCCCAACGGGCATGTTTCTTTCTGGCCTCTGTCACGATTTCCCTGGCTCTGTCGATACCGCGCTGTCGCATCAGGGCATCGAACTTTCCGACAATGAAGATACCGGGGACTTTCAGCGCATCTTCGACCGGGATTTCCGGTTGACCTCCTGCGGAAACATTGGTAACAAAGCAAATAGCCCGTTCCGGCGCATAGTTCACAAAGCCGTACGTGGTTGATCCGCCGTTGGAACTGCCATACATAACAAAAGGCAGATTGGCGATTTCAGGATGGCCGCCAATTTGAGCAAATTCTTTCAATACGGAAAAAAACAGCGGAGCACCTTGCTCATAAGCCCTCCGACCCGGGAAGTTGTGAAGGCCGGCCACGGCAAAGCCTAGTCGCATGGCGAAGGCTCTCATATTTTCGTCCCGGGCAAAATTCCGGCTGTCGCCACCTCCACCACCATGTCCTGAAATGAAGACACCTTTGATGGGAGAAACACCAGGAGGGATCCACATTTTTATCATTTGTATTCCGGCAGAATCCCTGAAATCATAGTATTCACCATCGAAGGCGATCTTGTCACCGTTCTTCAGCGTTTTTATCTGTGCAGTAAGAACAGGGAGGGAAAATAGTAGCATGCTAAGCAGTAAAGCTGTCCTTACGAAAAGTGGGCGAAGGTATTTTTTCATAATTGTTTTGGTTTTGCGATGCGGGTCGAATTAAGTTATAGTTTGTTCTCTTCAATCAAGGCTTGTCGAAGGCACAATTTAGGAACTTTTTTTTGAAGAAAACATAGCTGTTGAAATTATGTCGGTAGTGCATATGAGTTTAGGACAAATAGGGCCTCATTGTAACGTAAAATAAAACAATCCATGCTGAGAAACCAAAAGCATGTTTCCCTTGTTAGTAGAAATATGCATGTATTAATGCCATAGATAATGAATCAATTAAGGGGAAAACAGATTTTGATAACTGGCGCTTCTGAAGGACTGGGCCGGGAATTGGCATTACTATTTGCCCGTGAAGGAGCCTCATCCCTTGTCCTTGTGGCCAGGCACCGTGAACGGCTGAACATTGTGAGCCGTGAGATAGAGGAATTGGCACCGGATACCAGAGTGACCTGTATTGAAGGGGATGTCGGCAAGCCTTCCGATGTTGAAAGAATCGTGGCCACCATGCAACAGTTTTTTGGAGGGCGCCTGGATGTCCTGGTCAACAATGCCTCCATAATTGGCCCCTCACCGATGCCTTATCTCCTCGATTATCCTCTGGAAGACTTTCAGGCTGTGCTCAATACCAATCTTACCGGCCCGTTCCTAATGATCCGTTATTCCCTGCCTTCAATGATTGAACATGGAGGCTCTATCATTAATGTAACCAGCGATGCAGGCGTTGTGGGTTACCCGGGATGGGGTGCCTACGGCATTTCTAAATTCGGTCTGGAAGGGATGTCGAGAACATGGGCCGCTGAACTGGAAGACAGCAGAGTGCGTGTCAATCTTGTCGATCCGGGAGATATGAATACCGCCATGCACCGCGCCGCTGAACCTGATGAAGATCCTAAACAATGGGCGGACCCCTCGGAAGTCACCGATGTTTTCGTCTACCTCGCCTCTGACCGGTCTGACGGGGTCACTGGAATGCGTCTTCAAGCTCAGGAGAACTGGAAAGAAGCATTAAAATATTCCAAAGCACTCTGATTGAAAATGAACAGCATGAATGCACCATTTACATTTGCGTTGCCGACAGAACTTAACGCCAAGGAGCCACCCGAGCGACGGGGGATAGCCAGGGACGAAGTAAGATTGATGGTCATTGACCGGGCTACCGGAAGCGTCACACATTCCCGGTTTAATCAAATCATGCAGTTTGTAACACCTGGTGATCTCATGGTCTTCAACGCCAGCCGTACTTTACCGGCATCTATGATGGGCTGCGGTGACATCAAAGGCAAGTGCATAGAAGTCCGACTGGCAGAACATCTGCCCGACGGTACCTGGCTCGTTCTGCTTTTGTGCCGTCGTGGCGACCCATTTGTATGTGGCCTGCGCGAGGGCATGCTCATCGATTTCGACAAAGATCTCACAGCTACAGTTCTGGAACGGAACAAGCGGATACCAAGGCTGTGGAAGATCCGTTTTTCCAGGGACGGTTCGGAACTGATAAACCTGATCTACAAACTGGGACAGCCTATCCGATATGAATATGTGACGGCTCCCTGGAACCTGGAATATTACCAGACCGTCTATGCACGTGAACCGGGCTCGGCGGAAATGCCAAGCGCCGGCAGGGCTTTTACCTGGAAATCTTTGTTCAACCTTCGCCGCATTGGCATAGAAACAGCCTACATCACTCTGCATGCCGGACTTAGTTCGTATATGGATGACCACCTCGACAGCCTGCACCTTGTTCCTGAAGAAGAATATTTTATCAACGAATCAGCGGCCGAAAAAATCAATGCTACCCTGGAAGCCGGTCACCGTGTAATAGCAATTGGAACAACCGTCGTCAGGGCTCTGGAATCAGCTGTACAGGAAGACGGAAAAATCGCATCCGGTCATAACTATACCCATCTCAGAATAACCGCCGGACATCAGCTCAGGGTTGCCGATGCCCTCCTTACCGGTTTTCATGAACCTGGAGCCAGTCATCTTGATATGTTGAACGCTTTCCTTCCAACCGAACACCTTTTTAAAGCCTATACCCAAGCCGTGGAAATGAAATACCTCTGGCATGAGTTTGGGGATCTGAACCTTATAATCTGATAATTTCCCAATCTTCCGGACTTTTTCCTGAAAGCACCCACAAAATTCAGCGTCTGCCAATGTTGCGAGCTTCCCGTCATACCCCTTCGTCAGATTTTCTTTTTGGAAGAATCAAAAGAGTCTGATCCTGAATTAAATCCTGATTCTACAAATTGAAAATGTGTAATAATTACACATCATTGTATAAGTTTTTTACTTTTTTTACGAAGGAAGCTCCAGGATGAATGTGGTTTTTTCTGGTCCGCTGGTCACACTGAGTAAACCATTGTGAAGATATATGATCTGCCTGCATAGTGGAAGTCCGATCCCTGATCCGTTCGGTTTTGTAGTGAAAAAGGGGACGAAAATCTTCCCAATGTTTTCAGGAGCGATCTGAGGGCCGTTGTTTGCAACGGTGATGTGCAGAAGTGAAGGTTCTCTTCTTATCAGACTAATGATCAACTTCCTGTTGTCGGAAATCTCCTTCAGGGCATCCCTGGCATTGTTGACCAGATTAAGGATGACCTGGTTTATAAGGTTTTTATCAGCCGTTATACTCTCAACAGGTCCACGGCGTAAGATGGCAAGCGAGATGTTTTCCTCTGATAGCTGTTCATTCAACAAGATGTGAAGCTGGGTGATCCAGTCACTGGTATTGAAGGATTCTATAACAGGTCTTGGGAGCCTGGTAAGTTGCCTGTAGCTGTTTACAAAATTAAGCATGCCTTTTCCCTGCTCTTCGATGGTCATCAGACCTTTAACGGTTGCCTCGATGACACCGGTACTGACTTGCCCTGGAGAGAGTGGTCTGCCGTCAGGTAAAAACAGTTTGTGGAGCGTATGGGATACTGAAGTCAGGGGAGCCACGGCGTTCATAATTTCGTGTGTAAGAATGCGGATAAGACTCTGGTATGACTCAAGTTCTTTGTTATCAAGAGCCTGCCTGATGTTCTCTATGGTTACCAGTTTAAGGTTCCTGTCGTCAGTCACGATTTCTTTGGCCTGGAGGAGCAGGGACTTCCCCGGTTCGGATTCTGCAGGACTGAGGGATAGCGTTTTTCCCGGCTGAAGGTTACAGATCTTATCATAAAAGGATCTGTTTCTGATTCTGAACAGCCGTGTATCGGTGGATGCCGGCGATATACCGGCAAATTGGGCAGCTGCATCATTGATCAGTTCAATTTCCCCGTTTTGACCGATCACAATCAGGCCGGTTGCCGATTGCCTGATCACTGACCTGTAATAGTGTTCCCTGGCTTCGGCCTTTACCCTGAGGGCGGCAATGGTCTGATTGACCCGGTTCAGTTGCTGATAGAGTTTTCTTGTCCCCGGGCTGGCGCGATGCCCGGAAAAGGTGACGGAAGAATCATTGCTGTTGACTGAATCAAAAAACAAATTCAGGTTTTTTTCCGTCTGAGCAATATGCCTAAGTAAACCGACAGCGGAAAGCAGTGAAATGATTGCCGGAATTACAGCATAATCAGGTCGTCTGCCGGCAGCAGCAAAGCCTGTAAGGACGGCGGCTGCTATTGTGATCACAAGCAGTAGGATGCGCTTCCCGGGAAGATTTTCAGAGCTCATATTTTTTCATCTTACTGTACAACGTAGGTCGGCTGATCCCAAGTTTTGCAGCTGCAGCGCTCAGGTTATTACTACATTTTGAGAGGGCAGCCGAAATCATTTTTTTCTCCATTTCTTCGAGTGTTTCAGCTTCCTTTTCAGCACTGTCGTATAAGGAACCACCAGGAATGCTGTCTGGGTCGGGCCGGCCATCTTCAGAAAGTATTACCATTTTTTCCATCGCATGCTGCAATTCTCGTATATTTCCCGGCCAAGGTAGCATTTCCAACTTTTTCAGAAGTGAAGTGCCTGTTTCGATGCGGGCCTTATGATACTTCTTTGCATAGATGTCAAGAAAATGGTGAGCCAGCAACGAAATATCCTCAGGTCGTTCACGCAAAGCCGGAAGATGGATGTGAATCGTATTGATGCGGTATAAGAGATCCTCACGGAATTGCCCGCTGCCAACCATTTGTCCGGGATTCTTGTTTGTGGCGGTGATAAGCCGGATATCCAGAGGGATGGAACGATTTGATCCAACTGGTGTGATGGTTCGGGTTTGCAGTACTGTTAGCAGTTTTGACTGAAGATGAAGAGGGATATTGCCGATCTCATCCAGGAACAATGTGCCAAGGTGGGCCAGGAGGAATTTGCCATTGCGATCTTCACGTGCATCGGTAAATGCGCCTTTGATGTGTCCGAAGAGCTCCGATTCGAAAAGACTATCGGTGAGCGAGGATATATCAGCCAGTACAAAGAATCCCTGACTCCGGTTTGAGTAATGGTGTATTTCTCTTGCAATAAGCTCTTTACCAGTTCCGTTTTCGCCGGTTATGAGAATATTGGCATCTGTCGGCGCTACTTTTTTTATAAGTTCCATGATCTTCTGCATCGCAGTAGAACGCCAGACTACCTGAACCTCCGGGTTCATTTCCTGCTTCAGCTGTTTTTCCTTATTCCTGAGTGAACGGACTTCACGCGACGATCTACTCAGACGGCATGCTGAAACAAGAGTTGCAACCAGTTTCTCATTCTCCCAGGGTTTCAGGATAAAATCGGATGCCCCTTCCTTAAGGGCTTTCACAGCCAGGTCAACATCTCCGTAAGCTGTGAACATGACTACTTCGACAATGGGAAAATGTGATTTGATCTCGCGGAGCCAGTAAATGCCTTCATTGCCTGTATTCTGCCCGGCTGTAAAATTCATATCGAGGAGAACAACATCATAGTCGTACACTCTTAATTCTTCCAGCAAACGGTTGGGATGCTGAATGATCTTGACATGGCTGAATTCAGCAGGAAGAAACAGAGAAAGGGCATTTAGCACGTTGCGATTGTCGTCGGCAACCAGGATATTTCCCGTATTCATGAATGACAAATAAAATTTGACAAACTTTTTTACGCTTTCTCACAACCTGTACCATTTCAAAATCTCCGGCGGTTGTTTAAGAATGCTCAGGATTCAAATAAAAATAAAGACTGTAAGCCGGACTGCCTGAGACTGATTCAAATGTAAGAATAATTTACGATCGGTTGTAAGGATATTTTACAATTTCTTTTTGCGCTTATATATTAAAACGCATGTATTCAATTGATTAGCATTATCGGTATATTTTTGGCACTTGACCTAAAAACGAAAAAAATGATACAGACAAGTGCACTTTCAAAGGTATTCAAAACCGACATTGTGGAAACCACTGCAGTCAGGGATATCTCAATCTGCATCAGGGCGGGCGAATTTGTTGCTGTGATGGGCCCGTCAGGCTGTGGTAAATCAACACTCCTTAATATTTTAGGGTTACTCGACAGTCCGGATACCGGCGAATACTTTTTTAACGGTATTCCAACCGCCTCCCTGCGACAGGTGGAAAAGACAAGGCTCAGGAAAGGCGCGATCGGATTTGTTTTTCAAAATTTCAACCTGATCGATGAACTCACGGTATTTGAAAATATTGAACTTCCGCTTCTGGCGATGCACGTAGGTCGGACAGAAAGAAAACAGCGTGTCATGCAGGTCCTGGAGCAGATGCAGATACTTCACCGGCGAGATCATTTCCCCCAGCAGCTCTCAGGCGGACAGCAACAACGTGTCGCCATTGCACGTGCTGTGATCTCAAGGCCCTCATTGATCCTCGCCGACGAACCTACAGGGAATCTCGACTCCACGAATGGCGAACAGGTGATGCAGTTGCTCGAGCAGCTTAATGCTACCGGAACCACTATCGTAATGGTCACCCATTCCGAACCTCATGCAGAACGTGCTCACCGGATCATAGATCTCTTTGATGGTCATGTTGTCGCGGAACGAAAGGATCAATCAGTATCCATAGCTTAAAATGTACAGCCATGAAAACCCACTTTTTCATCATACTCCTGCGCCGGCAATGGAACGACAAGTTATTCTCGGCTGTTAACTTGCTCAACCTGATCGTTGGATTTGCCGCTTTCATTCTTCTCAGTTTGTATATCCAGCATAATCTTACCTATGACAGGTACAATAAAAACTTCGGCAGAATATACAGGCTGCAGCTCTTCATGGACATTCCCCAAAGTAAAATCCAGCACACGAGTAGTGTCACCGCAGCATTGGGTCGCCACGATCTGCCGGCTCTCCCTGAAGTGGAACAAACTGCCGTGATCCATACCGCAGGCGATGAAAACATCGACGGATATTATTTTTCTCTCGACCGGAAAAATGCCATCCTGCTAAAAAGAGGTTATTTCAGTGACCCTTCAGTTTTTTTAATCTTCTCATTTGACTTTGCGGAAGGAAATCCTTCTACAGCCCTCACTGAGCCAAATACCATTGTCTTGTCTGAAACCGATGCACACAAATTCTTTCCGGAGGGCAAAGTCCTGGGCAAAGTACTTTTCCTTGAAAATAAAATTCCGGTAAAAGTGACTGGCGTATACCATGATCTTCCGGTTAATTCAGACTGGCGACCCGAATTCCTGCTACCAATGAACAGCTATTCCTTCATCACAGGCTGGCAGGGGTATGAAGATAACTACTGGATGTATTCCTTCAGCACTTATGTATTACTGAAACCCTTTGCCAGTTTTGAGAACGTGAATTCGAAAATTCACGATGCGCTGAAAAATTACAGGCATGATCATTATCCCTATCTTAGACCGTTGTCAAAGCTTCATCTTAACGCTTTTTACCAGCCAGACATGATTATCGGCATGTCATTGTTTTCTTTCATAGCGTTGTTAATTCTCATTTTGTCATCGGTTAATTTTATTAACCTTCAGACAGCAGACGCCACCTCACGGGGTAGGGAGATCGGTATCAAGAAGACGGTCGGATATACGGTCCGTGAACTTTGGCTGCAGTATGTCGGGGAATCACTGGTTATCACTCTATTTTCAGCTTTTGCCGGACTTGCACTGGCCCACTATTCGCTTCCGTTATTTGCCAGGATTCTCGGGCACGACCTCGGTTTAGAGGTTTTCAACAACCGGCAGTTGATCGTTATAATTTTCGGGACTGCTTTACTCACCGGATTCTTCTCAGCCCTTTACCCCGCATTTGTCATCTCGAGGTTTAATCCTACCCGGGCACTTAAGCAACGATTTATGCAGATTGAAAACAATGGCTTCAGCTTTAAGAAAGGCCTTATTACGACCCAGTTCAGTATTTCGCTTTTTCTCGTCATCGTCAGTTTCATCGTATTCAGACAGGCTGATTACATGATCACAAAGAACATGGGCTTTGATAAGGATAACCTTCTTGTGGCCAATATTAAAACTTATAAGCAGGGGTCTTTTGAGCCCATTCGTCAGGCGTTGCTCAGTCATCCTGAAATTGAAAATGCATGTTTCTCCGATTACATCCCTTTTATTCTGCCTGGAGGCGACGAGTTGAACTGGGAGGGCGGCAATCCTGAAGATAAGGTATTTATAAGGATCAGCTATGTCACGTATGATTTTTTCGATACATACCGGATAAACGTGGTCGGTGGTAGAGGTTTCTCAAGAGAATATCCGGCAGATATAAATAATTGCCTTGTAAATGAAGCAGCAGTCAGGGTTTTTGCGTGGGAGAACCCGGTAGGTATGAAGGTCAAAGAGTGGAATAAAGACCGGGAAGTGATTGGTGTGGTTGGCGATTATATAGCCCAATCGGTACACAATCCCATTGAACCGCATACCTACAGGCTGCTCAGCGATTCCGTTTCCCTTACAGGAATGTACAGTGTTCGTTACCGTAAGGGCGAGTACAAGACTGCCAGAAACATCGTTAATGTGACTTTAGGGGAATACTTCCCGTCCGATGCGTTTGAATTTGAGGAATTTGAGAACCTGATTCTGCATGATAGTACCACACAAGCCTGGAATATGTTCAGGAATATTTGCCTGTTTTTTGCGGTGCTTTCTGTCATCATATCTTCAATCGGGCTGTTCGGACTTGTGGTATTTTATTCCCGACGCAAGATGAAGGAAATAGGCATCCGCAGGGTCGTCGGATTTTCGGTGTTCGGATTATATATTAAGCTTGCCTGGGAGTTTATGCGATTGATCATTTGGGGTATGGTCTTTTCCTGGATTGCCGCCTGGTACGTTTATCGTGAATTGCCGGGTGCCAATAAATACGATCTGAGTATCGGTGAATTTCTTCTTGGAACTGCCATCATTTTCTGCGTGGCGTTGCTGACCATCAGTTATAATATCTGGATGGCTGCAAAAAGAAACCCCGCGACGGTATTGAAATATGAGTGATGGAGGAGGTGCGAGGATCCAAAAACGAAAAAGGAGGAACGGAAAACCTGAGACGTGAAAGAGCAGATCATCACATAAGACTGGAGTGAGCAACAGGATGGCTGTTCCCACGGAAATGCAGTAATATGAAGTCTTAACTGTCATGATTGTCCGGTGGAGGCTGGTTACCGAGGTGATAGTATAGTTCATAAGTTGCGCTTGTACCATACTGTTCTTATATACCTATTTGTAGGGGATCCCACCCACCACCCTTAATGCGCAAGAAAAACAAATCTCAGCCTCCCTCTGCCATGTTATAAAGCAGAGATCAGAAATTAATTTGCAAAACAAACCCCTTCCCCCCCGATTGTCCCTTAATGTGAGATATGCCTGAATATCAGCCCGGACATGCGCTTTTTTTAATCCTGTTCGTGTGGATGATGATGCTTGTAAAATCTAGGTCGTCGCTATGTGATGATATGCCCCTGCGGTTTCAGTCATCATTCTTTTCCGGTTTGATGATCCTTGCCAGCCTCAGAAAGTAGTCTTCATGAGATTCCCCTTCCTTACGCGGTATGCTATCCATAGAAATGCCCAGATCGTCGGTCAGATTGATATATAGTCTGAATTCTTTTTCAAGGATTTCAGGATCATTGGTCTCCCAAAATTTACCCTCGTCCTTGACCCTGAAATCGGCAAAATATTTTTTATCAAGGTGCCGCAGGAGATTGATGATCAGTCTATGCGTTTCGATACCGGCATATTGGGTTTTCACAAAGAGCATATAGGCATATTCTCCCTCAGGATGTTTCGCGGGCTTCTTAAATGCCTGGAGAACATCAGGACTGGCCATTCTTCTGTTGGACAGGAAAGTGAGGAATAACGGTTCACTGTTTTCAGGATATAGTACTATGCCGTATAATTCAGAACCATCTTTTGGCTCCGCTACGTTTTTCTCTGGAAAATGCCGGTTGAATATGTGATATTTCCAGTGGTTTGCATCGGCAATATCTTTTACTTCGAGGATCATCTCCTCAAGTGATGCTTTTTCCCAGAAACTGCCGCTGTAATGAATCGTTAGTCCCATGATTTCATGTATTTTATTCTCTTTGCAAACCGGTAAGATTCCCGGTTAAAAATTGTCAGGAGTACACCTGTGTCAGTAACTAAATGTTTTATTCAACCCTGGGAATCTAAAAATGAGTTTAATTGGAGATTTGTAACTACTGCTAATTATTTTCAGATACCACGCGAAGGTACTTTCCCCGTTTTTGATATGTACCTGTCTAAATACAAAACAGCCGTATGCAGCTTCTTGTTCTTTGGGCAATGCACTGAATTCAGCCTTGTCGACAATGGCGGAAAAAGGTTGATCTGGCTGAAACTACCCATTTAAGCCATTGATGACACTGCTGGCTTTCAGAATATAAGGAAACCGCAGATGCGCCCTAATACTAAAAATTTCAGCCTATTTTGATTCGCTTCATAATGTTTAGGTGGAAGATGTACTCAATTTTCGGTTCTGGTCAAAGCACCTGACACATTTAGTAAATTTATGGAATTTCTGGAAAAAACCCTCAGATTACTGTGTTCTGTCTGAAAAAAATTCGTTTACAATAGCTTGTATCAGACATCCTTATTCATTCCTGGTCTTTTTTTGAAGCCTGTCTCCGTTCAGATACAATAAGGTGTGGTGTACCACAGAAACAGTCCCCAGTATCCATGCTGCCGTATGTTGACCCGCAAAAAAGAGCATGACAGCGGCAAGTCCGCTTATGAACAGTTCCTGGACAAGTCTCAGGATCTCTGCCATCCTGCCTGTCTTATGAAAATCAACGGCTCCCCAAAACCCAAAACCTGCGGCAGGTACCAATATGGCAAATATGATTCTGAGTGTAGTGCTCTCCCCGGCATGATAACCCCAGTAAGCGAACGCCAGGATAATGCCAGTCTCCATAATGCCTCTCAATCCAAGATTTATCCATTGCAACTTCGTCATATCTCTCTGCTTATTCCTGTACTCTGTTACTTTCACAGGTTCGAAAATTTGAGGCGCGTCGGCACCTTGCCTGATGACCGAATGGCAATTTAAGAATCTTTCAAATGTGCAGACCTTACAGCCCGGTTCTTATCCACCCAGAAAGCCCAAATCACGAAGAGCCACTGTAGCTCTCCTGCCCAGGCGATGGCTTTTACACTTGGTGGAGGCGGGCCAATAATATTGGTGACATGGATGAGAACCAGCAACGTTGTCATGATCCAAAATGCATAGCTGCCAACTTTATTTTTGGCTTTGGTACACTGCAAATAAAAGCCCAGTCCTACGATAAAAAATAAACCTTCAACAATGATGGCGATGGCTTTGTAATTCCATAGCCCGAATCCAAGAAGTGGTGAATTTCCCATGAAAAGAGGTAGATCTTTTATATGGACCAGCAGATCAAGTACCCAGTGACTCAGTACGAGTAATCCCAGTATCAGGGCTCCTCTTCCATTTCGTTTTAACAGGTAATAAACGCCTCCGAAAAGCAAAGCCCATATACACGCCATCAGCAGACTGTGTGAGAGGGGATAATCCGTAAAATTTAAAGGTGCCATCGCCGTAATCCCCGGTTGGATTTTAACATGTTCCCATCCAAGCAGAAGAAAAGTAGGCCAGAGTAAATCAAGAAATTGAGCGGCTAAAAATAGCATTCCAAGCGAAATGGCAGGTTCCGCTTTTTTCGCTCCAAAACCAACACCAAAATGACCAATAAACATTTCAATCAGAGTTAAGATATTGTACTATAGTCTACTAACGCAACAATTCAGATCACTGATGGTTCAAGATAATTTTTATTTATTGGAAATTGGCGAAAAAAGAGGGAGGCAAGCCGGTCATGGTTTGAATGAAATGCCAATACCTGCTCCCGGATACCAGTGGTTTAGAGGCTTTTCCTGAAAGAACAGGAAGTCCCTTCCGGTTTCACGTGAGAATACCGATAATTTATCTGTGCAATGGGAGTTGTCACCCAGGATAATGGTCTTGTTTGATATAAGCGGTTTTATTGTCTGGTATTCCTGGTACTCGTATTCAGCAGAATGATCACTGTCGTTGATAAACAAGTCGATGGTTTCTTTAAACGCTGACAGGCTTTTAATGGAATCACCATACAAAATCTCTCCGGTTTCTCTGTACTTCCCGGTCAGGAAGTACCCTGCGTCAGGATTTATATCGGTTCCGTAATACCTGCCTTCAAAACCTTCAGCTTTGTTTTTCAGAAGTGCAGCGCACAGCACCACTGAACCCAAGCCCTTGTCCACACCGGTTTCAATAATAACGCGGGGTTTTATGGCCCTGGCTACTGCATACCAACCCAGCCGCCTGCCTAGTCGAACCGCCTTATCCGCAAATTTTTTCTGTTCTGAGGATTCAATGGCGCTGAGTACCGTTTCTTTCAGATTGTCATCCGAGCTGATCTCATCGAAATATTTCATGATCCCGGCATAGGATTCTCCAGTCACCAGTGAGATTGTTTGCGCCAGGTATTCGATGTTAACCTGAGTAAGATCGTAAGTGAAATTGGTGTCTTCCCTCGAATAGAACCCCCATTTAATTATCTGGATGTATTTATTATTGAAATATCGTGAGGCAATAAATAGTCGCCGCATAAAATTCAGAAACCAAATCCTTTTAAGAATTCTGAGGAGTTTTCTCATCGTTGCTTTGTGTATTATTAAATATGCGCAATGATCCCGTGCCTTCAATCCAGACCCTCACAACCAGAAATTATCAAATTTTGTGGAGGAAGGTGAAATCGCGGTTTAAATTTAACGAATCCGGATTATAAATCTTCATTTGTCACGTATTTTAAGGCTGGGTAAAGAGGTGAATAGCCCCTGTTCCGGGCAGTAGTAAATTCGGAGATACGGTAAAGCAAAGGGACCAGGTAATGATATGGTCATGGATTAAGGCTTTCAGGACTAAAGAAGAATTGTATACATGCACCAGGTAACAGGTGCATGGAACATACTTCTTCGGCCATGTGCATAAAGGATCAAGGTTATGGTTTCCTTTAACGATGGACAAAAACCAGGAAGATTTAAACTGACCTATACGATCAGTGAATCACCATCATTTTTTGTGATTTGCTTCCTGAAACACGACCCTGAAGGATATAATAATATACTCCGGCTTTGAAATTCCTGCCGTCTATCTCGATGCTGTGTACACCGGGTTCAACGGTTCCCTGCTCATAGCTATTCAGCAATTTGCCTGTCATGTCGTATACGCGAAGAGTGATGACATCCCGGTGGTTCAGAAAGTAATCTATGTTTCCGGTTCCGTTCAGGGGATTGGGATAGTTCTGGTAAAGTTTAAGGCCTCCGGATGCTTCGGCAGGATAATCAATGATGTCGGTTTCATCACCGCCCTGGAGTGAGATCCAGCCGACATTGTTGTTTTCATGTACTTCTTCGATGCTGTTATCCGGATCAAGGACCATATACAGACGGGAATGGGTCAGGTCTAACGGCATGACCCATACTAAACTGATAGACTTTACACCTCTGGAGGGCACGATACCATTGGTCATAAATTCAGAGTTCCCGTTTACATCAGAAATCAGCACACCATCCGTTGACGGATCTCCATAATAAAACTTCGCTTTGACCGGGGTAGGGGTATTGAGAAGGCTGAAATTTCTGATGTTGGCAGTAATGACTGCCGTATCTCCTGGCGAAAGGTAGGTCGGACTCAATACAATATCTCTCGTTTGCTGTCGTTTGGATTCACTGGTGATGGCAAAACCCTTTTCAGGATCCAACCGCCAGGGGAGGATCATGGTCGGATCGGAATGATTGCCGTACATTTCCTGCCACCAGGTGGATCCTCCCTGAAGATCAACTTCCGGCTCTACACTGTAGTCGATAACCAATGCACCCTGCTTTGACCAATATGCGTAGGGTGTAATTCTGTATTCAGTCGGACCAATCGACCGGTCAATGCCTCCTATATCCACCGTTAATTTTAACTCATCTGAGATGGAGGTGGTATAGTTATGGATATGTGAGTCACTTTGATTGTATGCCGCTTTAAAGCCAAATCCCATGGCTCCCGCATCAAGGCCAAACCTTATTCCCTCATAGGCATTATTCGAACTGAAGTTGTTTTTTGTCAGTTCCCAGTGTAATGATGAATTGGCACTCAGCGTAACGGAAGGAGTTGAAATAGCGCTCAGAGGCTGAATCTCCTGAAAAATGGTTGGATTTTTGTTTATACTGTCATATTTAAAATAGGAGAGAATATTTCCCGGTTCATGAATTGGCTGGTAGGAATATCCGCTCACACTCTTGCTCGGAAACCACCTTGCTTCTGATTTTGTAGGCTTAGCCGTTACGATGACCCCTGACTCCTCATTACTGTTCCCGATAAAGTAAGGGTATTCCCAGATATCATAATCGGTGATCGAGGAAAATATCTGATCATCTTCGATTGCCGATACTTGAAGCGTTATTGTCTGCTTGTCGATGTTTGTATTCGTGTTTTCAAAAAACTCTCCGTAATTTAAAAGAAGATGATACTCAAAATTTTCCGAGTAAGTGGTTGAAACAGAAGCCCCAACACCAAAAGGCTCTGCGGATACCTCAGCACCCACACCGATGGACCCCTCCCTTGCAACGCCACCCGAGGCATCCCAGGAACCCTTGATCTCAGTGGTCAGTTCCGAAGTGCTGGAAACTGTCTTGCTATAGGTTGAGATGAAATCACATGAGGCATTCGTATAACAGGTGTTGATGTCGTAGATATCATTGCCGAAAACGTCAAAATGTACCGGCGGGGCGTTCAGCACTACGATGGGCTGACTGATTGCGGTCCGGTGGGAATAACGAGGTGCCTGTATCGTCACTTTCGAATTTCCAAAATCTCCAACTGCAAGGGCATAGGTTCGTATTGGCCATTTATTGGAAATCTCATTCAACTCTTTTGCTGACGATTTTAAACCGAAACTATTGAGGGTTTCGGTGGTGTCGCCAAATACACTTATCGAAAAGCCTTGTGGATAGGGATTTTCAATATCTTTATTGTATAGATTTTTAAGGACAACCAGTTCTTCGCCTGGCATATCATCCATGTTGCACATTTGGATGAAGTCATAACTTTCATGGAGATCTTCACCATTATTGCTGGTCTGGACATTTCCGCCGTTCTCTTTGGTCAGATTTAAGTCTGTGTCGGTAAGGTAAATGTCGAAGACGCCTGACCTTGCAAAGATGAGTTCGGAAGCTCCGTCACCATCGATATCTCCGGCAACCAGCGATACAGAAGGGATGTAGTTGGAATTATAATGTTTTGATTGCTGTTTGTTTTCATCGAAAATCAGGCTGTTCAATCCAGATCCGGTTTTTACGAGCTGCAGATATGTATCCTTAACATTCGGGTTATCACTATGAAGGCTGGTCACCGCTATGGCTATTAAATCCTGCTGATTCCCGTAACCCGGAACTGCAGAAGCCGCAATAGCGATTTCATTTAATTGTACCTCTGAAGAATTCGTAAGGACGGTCTCCGGTATGACAACATTTTTCACTTTTGGTGTGATAACGCCTCCCACAACATCATATATTTTTACATACAATCCCCGCTCAAAGGTCGGGTCATTGTCTTCATCGTAACTCAAAACAGCAATTTCATCATCTCCGTCATTATTGAAATCTCCGGAGATAATTTGAAACCTGGTGGATGACAATGGGTTGCCTGACAAATCTTCGTCATGGACAGCGGATTTCAATTCTGGATTTACCGTGCCATCCGTATCATAAAGCATAAGATTAATTTTTTTATTCTCATCAATGAAGGCGATAACAAATTCATCCTGATGGTCCCCATCGTAATCACCAGGCACAACAAAATTCTGGTGTTGTTCTCCAAAACCCTGGATCAGTTTTCCTTCAACCGGAATTTTCATTTTTAAATTTGGTGCGATAATATAAGCCATGAGGGAGGAATCTTTGCCTTCCCATGTAGCGATCAGTTCATCGGTACCGTTATTATCGAGATCGGCAACAGCAAGGTCCAGCTTATGATTTCCTCCGACAGGAAGATCAAGGGAATCTTCCCTGAGAGTATGTATCGTATGGCCGCCAGTGGCACTAAAATAAACGTCCAGCATGGATTTAAGCGAATCAGAGTACGCTCCTCCGCTCCATAATACATAAATGCTGTTGGGAATTACAATGGGTTCGGTCCAGTTAAACGGATCTCCGGATTGTTGTGCAATAGACGAAGAAAGAAACAGAGTGGTAATTGTGAGAGCAATGATAATTTTTTTCATAACGTAAGGCCTTGGTAAATGATGTTCAATCTTAACCAAGCCCTTAAGGCGATTGTTCACAACTCTTCATGTAATTAATTGATTATTAATAGTATTTAAAGATCGCTCATAAACCTGTTCGTCCGGCTTTTTGGCTGGTTTATGTTTCATAAAGTGACATTTGATGAAAATTTTCTGAATTTTTGACCCGCTAAATCTGACATTTAAACGTGCATTATTCAGCCAGTATAACTGAATGAAGTCAGACTGCTTACTTTAGTTCTGATGATCTAAGTGGTAATGCCGGTTTTGGATAAAAAGCAAAACGGATTGCAGTGAAGATTTTATATTTGGTGCAAATAGAAATCAACATTCCGCGAAATAACAGAATACTGGAATTCCCGATAAATGTGCTGCCGGAAGGTGTACCTGCAAAACTGTCTAAATGAACCGGTCGTCTTCAGTCCTTCTGCATCAGTGCCTTAGTGAATGAGATCTCTTTTCTAGTTTGTTCCGTGAAGCAAAGAATTCTTGTTTCCTTTTTTGTTTCTCTTTTTCAAACACCTTCTTTTCTTGACTTGTCATGGGTTTATCCGTCTGGGGGAAAGGATTGTCCCGGATGAGTTCAATCTTCCGGTTGATGAGCTTTTCAATTTCCCTTAAATACACATTCTCGTCCGGCTCGCAGATCGAAATGGCGATGCCTTCCTCTCCGGCTCTGCCCGACCTGCCAATCCGGTGGACATAGGTTTCTGCAATATTCGGGATATCATAATTGATCACATATTTTAATTTATCGATATCAATGCCCCTCGCAGCAATGTCGGTGGCCACAAGTACCCTGATTTCGCCGGCTTTAAACTGTGATAACGATTTTTGCCGCTGATTCTGGGCCTTATCTCCATGGATGGCTTCTGTCCTTATCTTCCGCTTTTTCAGTTCCCTGGCAATTTTGTCAGCGCCATGTTTGGTCCTGGAGAAGAGCAATACCTGATCAATGCCAGGATCCTCAAGAATATGTAGTAAGAGATCTTTTTTGGTTGATTTATTCGTATAGTAAAGGTACTGTTGAATGGTTTCAGCGGCGGAGGACACAGGGCTGACATCAACCTTCCTGGGATTTTGGAGAATTTTCCTTGAAAGCTCTACAATATTGTCAGGCATCGTAGCAGAAAAAAACAGGGATTGGCGCCTGGAGGGTAATTTGGCGATAATCTTTCGGATATCATTGATGAAACCCATGTCAAGCATCCTGTCGGCTTCATCCAGTACGAAATATTCAATGTCTTTCAGCTTGACAAAACCCTGGTCCATCAGGTCGAGCAACCGGCCGGGCGTAGCCACAAGAACATCAACGCCCCGTCTTAGGGCATCCGTTTGCGGACGCTGGTTAACACCACCGAAAATTACGGTATTTCTTATTCCGGTATATTTACCATAGGTCGTAAAGCTTTCACTGATCTGAATGGCAAGTTCACGTGTGGGGGTAATTACAAGGGCCTTTATCTGTTGGTGACTGTGGCCGTTCCGTTGTTCATTGAACAAGTGCTGAAGGATAGGAATAGCAAAGGCCGCCGTTTTCCCTGTTCCGGTTTGGGCGCTGCCCAGTACATCATTTTTGTCAAGCAGGAGTGGAATGGCCCGTTCCTGTATGGGTGTGGGTTCGGTATAATTTTCATCTCTCAGGGCCTTCAGGATGGGTTCAATAATATTCAGTTCTTCAAATCGCATAATTTTGTGTTGTTATTCTCTTAATCTTTCGATCAGGATTGCCTGCAATAGGCGATGTGTAAAAAATGAACAAAGGTAAGCTTTTATATGAGAAGCAGGGAATAAAATGTAAAAGATGAGATGTACTAGTACTATACACTCCGGAATGAAAGATTTTGCGATGAGCTTAGGAGGGACGCATACCTTTCCAACCACAACCGGCAACAGTTCGTGCTCCGAAAGGAAAAAAACGGCTGATTTTCCCTGATCCACTGCTGGATTGAGACTATGTTTCCATTTATTATTTTTTCGCTACAGGTCCTAATGGCAGCACCACTCGTCCGAACATCTCATTCAGAAGTGTACCCACACCGGCATATATGGCAGAACCTCCGCAGACAATACCTTCATAACCGGTAAATGTCCTGATGCCCGCATTTTCTGTGGCATCACCAAGGGCCAGCAGGAAAAACAGAACTGTCAATGTAACGAAAACCACCTGCAACGCCCTGTTGATCTTCAGCGTACCAAAGAACAACAATCCCGTAAAAACACCCCACATGATCAGATAGGCAATCATACCCCCCGCTGATGTTGCAGCGACGAGATCCCTTTTTGGTAACAATATCAGGGTTACCAGTGTAAGCCAGAAAAAACCGTATGAAACAAAGGCTGTCAGACCAAAGGTGTTTCCTTTTTTGGCTTCCAGTATGCCGGCCACAATCTGTGCCATCCCGCCATAGAAAAGTCCCATGGCCAGGATCATCGAATTCATTTCATAAAAACCGGCATTATGCAGGTTCAACAAAACGGTGGTCATACCAAAGGCAAGGAGTCCAAGAGGACCAGGGTTCGCAGACTGGTCTCTGATGGTCATTGTTGATGCTTCCATTGTGATGCAGTTTTAAGATAAAAAATTTCCCTCAGGGAGGTTCAGTGTATAAATATCGGTAAATTTTGCCATTCAGCCAGCGAAAAAATTCTTTTTTCTAGTTGATAATTACGTCTTTATAGCTGAATCTGCTATTTTGAAAGTAAAAAATAGTCATTTCAGACCTTAATTTCCTGTAATTCATCAAACCATGAATTGCAATTAATTTTCAGACTGGTTCATAAAGGACGCACGGTATTCGTATTCGATCTCTTGTGTCTTTAATTGTGGAAAAGGGAAATACCGGATAGATTGTGGTAATGGACGTATTTTCAGCCGGTGAGACAGATTAGTGACGGTCTGTCCTTGAACTTTTCAGGATAAGGGACGTCTCCGAAAAAAAAACTTTCCATGCAAAAACTCATTATGCTGATGAACATGTCCCTCGACGGATGTACAGATCACAGAGTGGCAATTGCAGATGATGAATTGCACGATTTCGCAACTGCTCAGTATGACAAGACGGATCTTGAGTTATTTTGAAGGCTTACCTACCAGCTTATGGAAAGTTACTGGCCGAATGTTCGCAAAGACCCGCATGCCACGCAAAGCATGATAAAATTCGCAGATAAATTCAATCCGTTGCGGAAGATTGTATTTTCTCGTAGGTTAGAAAAAACGGATGGCAGAATACCGTGATAAGTAGAGACGATGTTATTGAGACGGTGAAGAATCTAAAGCAGAAAGCGGGGAAGAACATTTCCGTTGGCGGGATCAGCATATGTAAGGCACTGATGCAGCACGGATTGATCGACGAATTCCTGATACTTGTTCAGCCATTGACATGGGGGGAGGAGAGAAGGCTGTTTGAATACGCTGATAAAAGTAACAACCTGAAACTTATGGAGAAAGATAGCTTTAGATCCGGTGTCGTGGTCTTAAGGTATGGCCGGCAGTAGGTATGGTCCTGCCAGATTATTCATCTGAAATCCTGAGGATGACATTTCCTGTTTTTTGTCCCGATTCAACATAACGGAACGCTTCAACTACCTCCTCCATTGGAAAGAAACTATCGATTACGGGTTTGAATGCCCCAGATGCCGCCAGCCCACCAAGAAAAATCAGATCTTCCTTTTTTATTCTGGGAACAGGGAAGATCACCTTCCTACCCCCCAGTAAAGGTGTGATCATTGATAGGAAAATATTCTGGGACATAAATCCGAGATCAGTGGATGAGTAAATTCCGCCTTCCTTAAGCAGTGGTTTACATTTTCCAAATGAGCTCTTCCCTACAGCATCGATTACTACGTCGAAACGCTTATTGATTCTGGTAAAGTCCGACTTTGAATAATCGATGACATGATCAGCTCCCAGTGATCTGACTAGATCAATATTCTTTGTATTGCAAACAGCCGTCACGCCAGCTCCAAGATATTTTACAAGTTGAACGGCAGCTGAACCGATTGCCCCCGTTGTGCCGTTGATTAAAACATCCTGCCCCTTGCGGATGCCTGCTGCCTTGATGTTACTCAGCGCGTAATGTGCACCTTCTGTTAACGGTGCAGCTTCATCGAAACTAAAACCGGGCGGTATATGTGAAATGGTACCGGCTTCATTCATAACTATATACCCGGCATGTGCACCGAAGGTCGTCCCGTTATAGCCAAATACACGGTCTCCCTTTTTAAACAGGGTTACATTGCGCCCAGTAGATTCAACGATCCCTGAAAACTCATTTCCAAGTATCCTGTTTTTCGGCTTGAGGAAGCCGCTGAAAAATCGGACGATGAATGGCTTAGCCCTTAAAAATCCGCAGTCTGTCCGGTTAACGGTGGAAGAATAAATTTTGATCAGTATTTCATGCTCATTTGGGACAGGTGTTTCTACATCCATAAGATGCAGGACTTCAGGGGGGCCATAATTTTCGTAGACAACAGCCTTCATTTTATTAGAATTCAGGGGTTTTTGTGTCAGGTTCAGATATTAAAAATTCCGGTATTAAAAATACGGTTTCAATTTTGTCGTTCTGTAATTTTATCCCAATTACTGGATTGTTTGCCAGTGATTGTATCGATATTCAGTTTCAGGATGACCAACGAATCAATATGCCCGGATTCAAAAACATAGGGTGGGGGAGCGCCGTTATGCTTCATGATGATCTCGAGGCCTAAAATTTTTTGATCGAAGTCGCTAATGATGTCAATATGACCATTGCCGATGACTGATCGGTAACGGGTTGCCCATTTGCAAGCAGTTTCATCGCTAATTACTTCAGCCGTCAATTCGATTTCAAAACATACAATCGGGTTATTCCGAAGAATATCCAATTTTTTGCCCACAGTAGCGGTGTGAATGTAGATGCAATTGGATTGATATCCATAATTAAATGGAAGCAAATAGGGCAGGCCATGATCTATCATGGCAATTCTGCAAATCCTTGATTGAGTAAGTATTTCATCAAGAACTTTCTTTTCGGTAATTTCCTGGTTTGTCTTTCTCATGTGGAACTGGTATTGCAACGCCATTCAGGGTTTATTTATCATTCATAATTCTTTGAACTTCAAGCAAAAGCAACGGGAACGCGGGTTCTGTCATGCCATGCCCGTAGCCATCTAATTCGTATAATTTTGTATGGGTATGGCCACAAACTTTCATCATCCGCATCAGGTAGGCATTTTCCTCATATCTTCCGAGCATCTCCAGTTCCCTGTCACCGGTAATTAGTAATAGGGGAGGAGCATCAGGCCGGACATGGTATAGTGGTGCCAGGCTGTCGACAATTGGTCTGGTTTCGGGTATGCCACGCTCTTTTCTCACGGTAAAATGAGTGATGGTGTGTCCACTGAAAGGGATGAGCCCCGCAATTCTTGTCAGCGTCGATACCAAAATTACCCAGCCACGATTTGTCTAATCCGATCATCAGGGTCAGGTAGCCGCCGGCAGAGTGACCGGAAACAAATATGGACGATGGATCGCCACCAAAGCGCTCAATATTTTTAAACACCCAGCTTACAGCAGCTGCGGCATCCTCGATATAAACCGGCGCTTTCACTTTTGGGTATAAGCGGTAACTTACTCCGATCACACATACGCCTTTTTCTTTCAGGGCAGCGGGGAGCTCTTTCTCTCCACCTGTGAGTCCTCCGCCATGGAACCAGACAATAGTGGCAAAATTTTTTACATTGACAGGATAGTAAATGTCAAGTACGCATTGCTGAGCGATGTACGCATCTTTCAGACTTACGGCATCGTCGTAGTATTCTACGTTCATCTTTGTCCTGTACTCCGTGGACTGACCATACGTTACAATACATGCTGCTAAGAAGGTAAGCAGCAGGAGTATTTTTGTTTTCATTGAACCGGATTTTGCAATGAAGAAAATTTTGATAATACAAATTTAAACAACTTCTCCGTATATGAGCATAATTATTGTAACACCAGGTTACATCGCCTTGTGGTCAGTAAATAGTAAGGTTATATCAGGTATAACAAAGTTCCCGACTCTGCTTATCAGTGCGTTGCCTGTTTCTTGATTACGTTTTTCCGGTAAGTTCTTCAAGAAGTTCTGCCGTCATGGTTGGCGCATTGTAGTTTGCAAAATCCTTCTGAAACCACTGTGCCTGTTTCTTATATTTTTTATCCTTAAGAACCTTAAGGACAGCATCTTTTATCCGTTCCGGTTTTGGTGAGTCACTTTTCAGATTGATGCCCGCACCAAAATAACTGATCCTCTGGCAAACTTCGGCTTTGTCTTCGGTTTTCCCCGAACCCACAACAGGTACACCATTCGAGAGCGCCATAAGTGTACCTCCATACCCACCATTGGTTACCATCACATCCACATGAGGCATAAGCTGTGCATATGGAATGTATTTTTCCAGCCTTACATTCCCGGGGAGTCTCTCCGTGGAGAGTGCGGCAGACTCAACCCTTGTTGTTACAATGACCAGCATATTTTCATGCTTAAGAGCCTGAATGGTTGGCAATAAGAGTCTGTCAGGCTCTGTCGACAAGGTGCCCTGTGTAACCAGGATCACCGGTTTCCCTGATTTCAGATCATTCCACCAAACAGGGAGGTCAAATTGTGGCGGTGGATCAGTAAGCAAAGGCCCGATAAAGCGAATATTGTCAGGCAGATCGCTTCGGTGATATTCAAACGAGGGAGTACCCGACTGCAGGTAAAGTTTTGAACGGCGTGCCATAATGTCGAAAAATGTTTCCTGTGCTGGTGGTAATCCGAGATGTGATCTGACTTTGTTCATTTCGCTATTTACGTCGCGTAGAAGAACCTGCCAGATTAGCCAGTTAAAAAACTTGTTCCTTAACCGTCCGGGCACTGAACTGCTTGGCAAAAGGCCCATTCCAAACGGGCCCGTATCCCGGCTTATGATGCCGAGGGGTGTAGGATTGTAGGTAACACATTGCGGACCTCCCAGTTCTGAGACGAACAGTCCTGCCAACATGGCCATGTCGCAAAGTATCACATCAGCCTTAAAAGTTGTGAGGATCTTTCTCAGATCGCGCACATACGCTGCGGATGAATTGATTACAAAATTTTTAAGATCCCATTTAATCTGAGCCATTCCACGCAGGTCTTTCCGTTCCTTGATTTCATCGGCCCGGGTTTCATCAAGGTCAGGGCCTTCGGTAAGTGGCAGGTACTGTGCTCCGGTAGATTCGATGAGATTACGATAGCGAGGACTTGTGTACCACCTGACTTCGTGGCCACGCTCCATAAGGCACCTTGAAATCGGAATACCAGGATTGACGTGCCCGGTTGCCGTGATTGTGCATATTAGAACTTTCATAAGATGTGAGAAACTTAGTTATAATTCTAAGCCGGAGAGTTGAGAAGTGCCGCAGATTGCATATCCTTTTTCCGGTGAAGGAATGTTGCCACACTTTCAATGGAGCAAGAATTAAAGTAAGAATGGCTATGGCTAGTGAATGATAGCTGTTCACTAATCCAACAGGAGAATTATAATCAGGCCGGATGCAGGATCAGTTCCTGCAGATAAATATTATAGCAATTGTTTTCTGAATTTGTTCACAGGAATTAAAAATACAGAATGGGTTGGAGATTGCTACCCATATCGGATATTGATGAATCGCATAGTAGAGAAAAGGTGTTCGGATTGATACTTTTACCTAATATTTATAGTTGTTATCGGACTCTACCGGCCTATCTTCCTGGTGCCGTACCTGATCGAAGCGGTCAAGCTTCTGGATTTCAATTTGTTTGGTTGGTTGAAAAAGTAAACAGTTTATGCGGCGTTTTTGTTACCTTAATGTTTCTGCCGGTTTAACATAAGGAGAAACCAGCAAAGATCGGGAAAATGAATGTCAATTCAGACGGATTAATCATAACCATGCGGGAAACTGTTATATATAAGTTTGACGATTTCATATTGTGCCCAAGCGAATATAGCCTGCAAAAAAATGGGAAGAATATCCATTTGCGCCCGAAAGTAATTGATACACTGGTATATCTGGTTAAACATTCGAAAATTTTAATAAAGAAGGATGAACTCCTTACTAATATCTGGCCTGATGTAATTGTTACTGATAATGCATTGAATCATTGCATTGATGAAATTCGTCGGGCGTTGGGGGACAATGCTCGGGCGCCGACATTTATTGAAACAGTCCCACGGTTAGGATATAAATTTATTTCGAATGTGGAGATAGTCCACACCACTTCACCACCCGGTTTAGCATCGGCACATATCTCCAGGCAGATTCAGGCCTCAGGGGATTCAGATTCTACGGAATACTTACAACATAAGCAAAGAACAGGTCGAAAAAACCTGCGATTTCTTATCCTGATTTTAGTTCCGGCCATTGCCCTGATATTGGTATTGGTCCTGAGGGGTAACACATCCGTTACGGATTCCGGTGCCATGCCAGTTTCCCTGGCAGTACTGCCGTTTATAAATTTATCTGACACAGGCGAGCAGGATTTTTTTGTCGATGGCATGACGGAGGAAATGATTTCAACACTTTCAAAAATACACGGTCTCGAAGTCATTGCCCGTACTTCAGTCATGAAATATAAAAACAGCCAAGAGAGTATCGTTGAAATTGCGAACGAACTCAATGTGGAACAGGTACTTGATGGAAGCGTGAGAAAAAACGGTAATATGCTGAGGATTTCCGTTCAACTTATTGATGCAAAAAATCAGGTTACAATATGGTCCGCTGAATACGACAGAGCGTTGAAAAATGTCTTTGCAATACAGACTGACATTGCACAGGGTGTGGCAAAAGCAATGAAAATAAGGTTGCAGCAATATGATAAACTTAGACTTGGTGAGCAACCCACTGAAATTCTGGAAGCATATATTCTGTACCTGAAAGGCAGACATGAGTTGAATAAACGTACCGAGGCCGGAATTAAAAAGGGATTTGAATATTTTAAGCGTGCCACTGAACTCGATTCGGAATATGCTCCGGCCTATACCGGCTTAGCCGATGCCTATTCCTATTTTGCCATTTATCATATTATCCCCGGACCGGAGGCATTTCCAATGGCAAAATTGTATGCTATGCGGGCACTCTCACTGAATGATCAGATTGCTGAAGCCCATGTTTCATTAGCAATGATTCTTGAGGGTTATTACTGGAACTGGGCTGATGCGAGGCAGGAATATTTACGTGCCCTATCCATAAATCCGAATCTTGCCAGTGCCCACAAAGAATATTCAGAATATTTGATGTTCACGGGTAATTTTGAAGATGCAATCAGCGAGGCAAAACAGGCCTTGAAACTCGATCCTTTTTCGGTTGTCATGAACGGGAATCTGGGACATGTGCTGTACCGTGCTCGTCGCTATGATGAGGCCGTGGAACAATTGGAGAAGACCCTCGCAATGGTTCCGGAAGAACTTCTTACAGTACCACTTTGGCATCTTGGCCTTGCTTATATACAGAAAGGCGAAATTAACCATGCTATAAAAGAACTTGAGAAATTCAGAATTCATTCCAAAAATAATCCCGATTTGTTGGCAATACTTGGGTATGCTTACGCCAGGGCTTCAATGAAGAATGAAGCCCTCAAGGTCCTTGATGATGTTAAATCACACCTTAAGGAACCTGATGTCTTTTTTCATTTCGATCTTCCGGTCGACCTCGCTCTTATAAATACCGGACTTGGAGAGAATGAAACTGCTCTTCGGTGGCTGGAAAAAGCGTATTCTGAGCGGGCAACTTCTCTTGTATTCTTAAAAACCGAGCCGTTTTTAGATCCCCTGCGATCTGATCCTGGGTTTATCACCTTGTTAAAGAAGATGGACTTAAATTAGATTGATGTTTGAATTTACTTCAGCAATATCAGACTTCGTGTGAGTAGTTGATTACCTGCACTCAATGAATAATAATACACGCCGCCAGCCATTCCGCTTGCATCGAAAACAACATTTTGTTTTCCGCCATTAACCCGCTTAGCCAATAAAGTTCGTATTTCTCTTCCCATCTGGTCATAGATCTTTAATGTAGCATATACACTTTCCCTTACCGAGAAGGAGACAGTCGTAGTGGGCCTAAAAGGATTCGGGTAGTTCTGGTAGAGTGTAATTCCATTCTTGCTTTCGTCTTTGACACTGACCTCATTTATACCAGTTTCCAATGTAGGAGTGTATTCTTCCACAGTTTTGGCAGCGGGATGTGGCGGGGCTGAGAAGGAGGACCCGCCAATAGCGTAAATTTTTCCACCTGAGGTGCAGCTTGTCAATCCAAATCTTGCGGAATCCATGCTTGCGACCAGTGTCCACAAGTTATTGGTGGCATCATACTTTTCCACCACGTTCAGGCTGGTTGTTCCCGAATGACCGCCAATGGCATAAATTTTCCCCTGGAATGCGCTTGTTGCCAGCCCCCATCTGCCATTTTTCATACTCGCTTTCGTGTACCATTGGTCGACGGCTACATCGTATTCCTCAACTGTACCTGTACCGGTTACTCCTGGCAGTGGTCCTCCAATAGCATATATTTTTCCATCAACGACACTGGCCGATAACATGGCCCTTGCGGTGGGCATTGACGCCCGTGAGGTCCACTTGTTCAGAGCCGGGTCGTACATCTCTACGGTTGCAAGTTTCTCCTCGTTTTCACCAGCTCCTCCAATAGCATAGATCTTCCCATCGACGGCAGCTGTGGCAAGGCCTTTTCTAGCCGTGGGCATTGAGTCTTTTACGGCCCACGTATTGGTTGCTATGTCATACTCTTCAACCGTATGAAGTGCAGGCATTCCATTTGCTTCAAACCCGCCTACGGCATAGATCTTTCCGTTTACGGCACAAGCTGAGAGCCACCTTCGTCCTGTTGGCATATCGGCCTTGGAGGTCCACTCATCGGTTCCGGGGTCATAGACTTCGAGGGTATGCAAACCAGCTCCATTGGCTTCGACATAACCGCCAATCACATAGATCTTACCATCTGCTTCGCAGCTGGCAAGACCCAGTCGTGCAGTAGGCATACCTGTTTTCGTAATCCACTCATCGGATTGTGCAGTACATTGATTTGCCAGCATAACAATACCGATTGCCAACCCCCACATTGTTAATTGAATATTTTTCGAGATAGATTCCATAATGACTTTACTGTTTTATGCAGCTAAAAAGGGTAGAGATTCTATGCTCAATTGGGTGTTTTAGTAAAGCAAAATTAGGAAGATTGAGGAGTGAATACACAAAAAAATCCTCAAAAAAGTATGACAGGATGATGATTTAGTTATGACATTGGGTATTGAATTCTTCTGATTCCAAGCAGAAAGTCAATAAAATCTTTTACTACCCGGATTCCTGGGAAGTAGGAAAGGAAGATACTTCAACATGATTTTCCATGTTAATCGGGTCCGTCCATGCTGTATAATATTTATTGCTGGCATGAATTTTTACTATTTATTCATCTGCCTCTTTCCATCAGAGGCCCGAACAGAACCTGCTTGTTTTTGTCATGCATTTTTCAGCGGTGTCCCATCGATAAAATCTTTGGAATGCCACAAGGTTAATACAGGAATATGTTCAAATTAAAAACGCGCGATAAAGTAATCGTACCCATCAACCTAAAGGTCGGCGTCTGAATTTTCACCTGCAAATAAATACATTCTATGAATTAGAAAAGTGTATTTGGTATATCTGTTTCATATCGTGAATTGATTATCACGAAAAAATGAGAATGTTATCGTATTATAGAAGCTTTCATTATATATAGAGGAATCAAAAGTAAAAGAGTCTCATTTTAAGAATTCCGCACCGGTATAGAATGCACTACAGATTTCATGGTCATCTTTGTCCAGGAACCATGTTTCCACTTTCGTTGGTCCTGCCTTCAGTTCCATTGTAAATTTCACTTGTTGCTGCCCGTCTTTTGTTTCAATAGTCTGCTCATGATCGCCTACCCGGATCCTGGCTTTTGCAATGGGCAATCCTCCCCTGAAATCATTTTTCCTCAATTCGAAGCTATCCGTTAATGCCATCCCGGACTCGGGGTGCCATCTGGAAAGAGTAAACTCATAGGAGCCGGCGTTTTCCACGATTACATCCCACCAGCCGATGGCATCCCCGGCATAAAGGTTCCATTCGTTATCTGCATAGGAACCCTGCCAGTCGCTGGAATATAGCATGCAGGGATTTTCGTGCTCTGTTCCTACGTGTATATAACGGGTCTGATTATATCCTTCCAGTGCATCCGCCAGCCACTGGTTATAATAACTATCCAGTTTCCTGAACACTTCCTGGTTCCGGTCTGATATATCATTCTTCTGTCCGGGATCGGCGGACAGGTCATATAGTTCACGGCCCTTTACCAGACGCCATTTTTTCCACATGACGGCTTTGCTATTTTCCGGATTGTAAGGGTTATCGTACTGCACGACCAGGATGCGGTCATCGAAGTTTCCGGTTTCTCCTTTAAATAAAGGAGACAGTGAAGTACCATCAAAATCTGCATTTACAGGTTTCTTCAATCCGCACCATTCAATAAGTGTAGGCAATATATCCTGACATTGAGTCAGTGCATCAATATCCCCCGGCTTCCCGATATCGCCATCCGGCCAGCGAACAAACAACGGGACACGGTGTCCCCCCTCATAAGGATGGGTCTTATTTCCCCGCATTCCTGCATTAAAAACCTTGTCGCCTCTTACGGTGCCGTTATCTGACATATAGATTAGGATCGTATTCCCGGCCATCCCTTTTTTATCGAGAGTCTTCAGCAATCTTCCCATATTCTCATCGATATTGGCAATCTGGCCGAAAAACCGTGCCGTGACTGTATCGAGTCCGGCTGCCAGATAGGGATCAGAGTAGGAGTCATCACACAGGTGGGGTGCATGCGGACAATTTGTTGCCAGGTATATAAAGAACGGTTTATCGTTCTTATCCCAACGATTTATATAGTCCAGTGTATAATCAAACCATGCATTTGTGCAATATTCATCATAATCAATAAAGTCATCATTATGGTGGAACCTTCCCTTCCAGTAGTTATTTCCAAAATAATCGGCAATAGATCCTATACCCCATGCGCCATGTGAGATGTTCTCTTCAAATCCTCTGTCTTCGGGTCTGTAGGGATAACTGTCACCCATGTGCCATTTACCGAAGTGAGCAGTCTGATAGCCCGATGCACTGAATATTCCAGCCATCGATGGCAAATTCTCGCGCACCATGGATCGTCCAAGACAGACTGCGGTACAGCCGTTATCCATGGCATCTCTGCCCGTCATTAACTGCCCCCGTGTAGGTGAACACATGGGAGATACATGAAAATCGGTAAAACGCACACTCATGTCATGCAGAGAATCCAGAACGGGAGTCTTTAAAATAGGATTTCCGTTTACCGACAGATCTCCGTATCCCTGGTCGTCTGTTAGTACAAGAATAACATTCGGCTTCACCTCGTTTTCTGTTTTTATATTCTGGCATGACGGTAACAGACAGGATGAACCGGCTCCGGCCAGGGTTCCTATCATAAGCAGGGATATTTTTAGCTGCATTGGTTTTATTTTTAACGTTGGTTGAACTTGTAGTTGGTCTGTAAGTCTTTTAATTTCAGATTAAATTTTGCATCTCAGTTTGTCTTTCACAGCTACGCTATTTGAGTACAATATGAGTGCGAGAAATTCATATTCAATAATAATGCATTATTTTGAGATGATGGTCCCCTGGCATTGATCCCAACGATTTGCTTGGAGGTGACGTTGCTACTTACACTATCCTTACTTAAATAAAGGTACGATAAAATTTGCAGTTGCGATTATCAGTACCTGAATTAGTAATGACATTTGCACGCTGTTTGCGGCTGGCAGCTTTGTTTTATGAATAAATAAATGAACTTCTAGTCACGATAATTGAAACAGAATGTAACTTATTGTTTCTTCGGTTTATGAGATTTCAAATACTCTTCCCTAATTTTCAATAAATCAATATTAGAACAATCAATAATTAATTCTTTGACCATATCTAAAGGCATATCAGCTTCGTTTATGAAATTGATACAGCCCTTCTGAAAATTTGCCTTATGTAAAAGTGCTTTATATTTTGCATGCAATACGCTTGATACATAAAGTGGCATAGCATGTAAGGACATATAGTTTTTAACACTTGATAGACCATATTTCATTACCCCTTTTCCTTTATAAACAATCATCACTTTTCCCATCATTGATCCTACTTCGGCTCGTACACTTTTATCATTCCCAATGATTATTTCATGGATATTTGTAAGTATAATTTGCCTTTCCAGGGATTGATTTGATATGTATTCTTTAATTTCCATTGTGCACAGCTCTTTTATAAATATATTCGCTGACAAAGCAAACAAAGATTATTGAAATTGCTAAAATAACTCCAAATCGGTTCGATGTATACTGTTGAACAATCAAAATTAGTAATGCAGCTGATCCTAAAACAAGACCGGTTAAAGGAATCGTTTTAGTCTTTCCGTGATGAGTTCGACTGGCATTTTTGTATGGGAAGGAAGAATCTCATGAAGAAGAGTGGCTATAGTTCTCAAGTGATTAACGATGACTATGGCAACGCCCATATCTGATGGTAGATTTTGCAGGAGACGGGTATTTGCATCGAGTCCCCCGGCTGAACCGCCTACACAAACGATTGGAAAGTCTTTTGCAACAATCTTTTCATTCATTTATTAAAATAATTAGATTTAATTTTTCTTGAATTTCTTTCTGATGTCGATTAAAATATATTCTGTTTCTTTTTCAAAATTTCGTTCCAACTATTAATTTGCAATGCAACAAAATCCCAATAACAGCAAGCATAATTTTCCCGATTGCATACGTAAGGTAATTGATGGTTTTATTTTCCTATAAACTATTTTGTTTAATTTTTTTAAAGAATTTTACCATTCGTTCGTGGTTAGTTATAATGAAACACTCGTTACACCGGTAAGTTTTGTTGCCAGGGTGTTGGTGGCCGGCAATATTATGCAAGTTCACGGAAACCAATCTGCAAAATTATGAGCGAACCTGACACTTGCGTCAACCTGAAACCTAAGTAAATACTTCTGGTCAATCCTTTCCTATACCTCACACAACATTACTAAAACAGGGAGTACCGCGTCTTCCTGCAATACTCCCTGTAAAGTAAAAAATCTTTTACCTGATCGGATAAACTAAGATCAGTTTGCAGATTCCAGCCTGCCCAGCGCTTCCATCACCTGTTCCTTCGGAAGCTTCTTCGTACAGAAGAACCAGTCTTTGCATTCAAGACCTTCTTCCTTCCCGTCCATCCTTTCCTTCGCCGTATTGCAGTTACCGGCAGGTGAGATGATGACATCATCACCCGGGCGCCAGTCGGCCGGAGTGGCTACATTGAAATTATCGGCCGTCTGCAGGGCAACGAGAACACGAAGTAACTCATCAAAGTTGCGGCCAAGTGACAGCGGATAGTAAATGATGGCTCTGATGATCCCCTTAGGATCAATAAAAAATACCGCCCTGACAGCTTTCGTGTTGCTCTCACCAGGCTGGATCATCCCGTATTTTTTTGCAACCTCCATCGTAATGTCCTCAATGAGCGGAAATTTCACTTCTACATCCTTCATACCATTGAATTCAATTTTCTCCTTTATGGTGCGGAGCCATGCTATGTGACTATATAAGCCGTCGACCGATAAGCCTACGAGCTGGCAGTTCAGATCATTGAATTGTTTTTCAAGATATCCGAAAGTCATGAATTCCGAGGTGCAAACCGGCGTGAAATCAGCCGGATGACTGAAAAGAATAACCCATCTTCCCTTGTAGTCAACTGGAAAATTAATATTTCCCTGCGTCGTTACTGCTTTGAAAGCGGGTGCATTTTCGCCGATGCGCGGCATACTAATCTGATTGTTTTCTTCCATTTTAATAAAATTTATTATGTAAATACTATTTTGCTTTTTTGGCTGCGAGACAGACACCGTTCTCGTCGAGACGCTCATCGGTGAACCGTCCTGCTATCTGCAGCCTAATGTCTTTTATTGAAAAATTCTTAATATTTTTCTTACGGAAATACTCGGTAAGAATTTGGTTAAGTTCATCATCCATGTAATCCTCAATCATATCGCATTCACTGCAATAGAGATGATGATGATAACGTCCTGTGATCAATTCGTATCGCATCACACTGCCGTCCGTCCTGATTTTCTGTATCATTCTCTTTCTCACAAACGCATCAAGCGTTTGGTAAACCGTTCCGGTGCCCACATCAGGAAGATTCGATCGTACATACTCCAGAACATGATCTGCCGTAGGATGATTCAGTTTCGACATGGCTTCCATAACGTAAACCCTCTGCGGTGTTACTTTAAACCCCTTCTCCTTCAGCTTACTTTTAATGTCGGTGTATGATTCCATATTAAATAATATTTATTCTTATATAAGAACAATTATGTGTAAATCTTGTTCGAAAATAATGTAGGTTTTTCAAAAGGCTGTAAGACAGGAGGGTAGAGGAGGAGAAGGCGGAAGGCGTAAGAGTTCTTTAGGATCTCTCTTTCGTTCGTTGATTTAATAGTTAGGAAGTTAGGAAGTTAGGAAGTGATGGGGTTAAATGAATGTTGAATATCGAATGTCGAATATCGAATTTCGAAGGAGTTTGGAAATCTGAGAACATCCTGGTGACTGTTGGTTTTTAGGAACTGGCGGTGCGAGGAGATTCCCCTTTCAAGGGCCAGGTAGCGGGGCGTGGAGATAGCGAGGTTCGTAATATAGGTGCCTCCGTAGGTGGCAAAGAGCGATAGAAAATGCAAAGCCGGTCTATTCACAGAACCGCGGAGCGGTAGCCCAATAATAGCCACGGTTTTGCCCGTGGTTGGTTGTGTTTGCAAGGTTAACAATAACTGCGTAACGGTTCCTATAAAATAGCCATGGGTTTGTGTGGTTTAGTAGAAAGTGGGGCGACTTACCGATGAATGGTCAATCCAGTTAAATTGCGGTGTATATTTTGAACATCCCCAATTCACTCAATCCCCAAATCCCTAAATCCCTAAATCCCCAAATCCCTAAATCCCTAAATCACTAAATCACTAAATCACCAAATCACTAAATAATTTTCAGCCCCTTTCCGATAACTCCCTCAAAGCTTCAATATCGCTGATACTAACCTTTTTCCCATCAACCATTGCGATTGCATCGCGTTCAAATTCTTTCAGAATCCGGATGGCACTGTCTTTTGACATAGCCGTCATATCGGCCAGATCCTGTCGGCTGAGTGGTATTTCAAAAGCAAGAGAATCATAGACTTTCTCCGACAAATAAATTAATGCATCGGCCATTTTGCCATGCATTTGTTTTTGTGTCAGACTCAATATTTTATTGTACGTCTGTATTGTTTTTTGATTGAGGTAGCTGATAAAATGTTCGGCAAAATCAGCATTACTTCGCAAGACTTTTTTAAAATTTGCGGCGTTTACAAAACATACCACCGATTCTTCAAGCGCCGTAACGGTATAATGATTGCGGCTGTCGGTGAACAGTCCGGGCTCCCCAAGGATGGCATGTGGCGTTACCAGGTTCAGTAGTAAATTCCGCTGATCATAGCCTTCGATGTACACTTTTGCTAAGCCCTGGACAAGATTTGAGACATGTGTTAAGATCGTCCCCTGTTTAATAATGTTTTCTCCGGCCCTGAAATGAACTTCAAAGCGTTCCTCATTCAGAAGCTGCGTCTCCTTGTTCGACAGGAGTCTGAATAATTCTGACTTTGTGTTGCACTCCTCACAGCTCTTGCAAATCTTAGATCTCTGGTACACAATGATATCAAATTATATAAATATATTTGTTCAAATATAGTTCAATTTGGACGTTCAATCATCACTCAAAGGCGGTAAATGTCTATTTTAGAATCGATCTAAATCGATGTTTTTAGCGGGTAACATCTTCACATTTCAAAACATATTCATTCCCAACTCAGCGTGGACTATCTTTGCCGGTAGTTATTTTTGTAACATTAATAAACTGGAGGAACAGGATTTATGAAACATACAATAATAAGGAAAAAGTCACTGGCCCTGAAGATATTGGTTTTCAGCCTTATGATTACAGGTTCGTGCCTGTATTCCTGTGAAAAATATACCTATGATCCCCCCGGAATTGATCCTGACAAGGTGTATAGTTTTAAGGACGATATCCTGCCGATTTTCACTCAGTGTGCAGGCTGTCATCCCGCCCTGTCAAAACCCGATCTGGGCCAGGCCAATGCTTACCAGTCACTTACTGAAGAAGGTTACGTGAACACTGATAATCCGGAAGAGAGCAAAATAATCAAAAAACTGGGTGGAGGACATGCCGGCCTCAACAGCAGCTCTCCTGAATATATCAACATTCTGGGATGGATTACCCAGGGAGCACAAAACAACTAATCAATTTAAAACAATTAAAACGCTGAATATGAAAAGCTTAATTGCCTTAGCACTTAGTTTACTCCTTATCGTCCCGTTATCCGCTCAGGATGAGAACGATGACAAACCTGTACGTTCTCCCTTTGAGACTGCCATCCTGATCGAAAATCAGACGGTAGTCAGTCCATATAAAGGCGGATTGGAATTCGAAATTCACCATCGGTTCGGAACCGTGAAAAATGGAATTACTGATATTTTCGGCATTTATGCCCCTTCAAATATTCGTCTTGGATTGAACTATGGGATCACAGACCGACTCATGATTGGTGCCGGAACAACCAAAGACTATAAATTACAGGACCTGCAGTGGAAGTATGCCATTCTGCAACAGACCCGTTCAGGTAGTATCCCGGTATCTGTGAGCTACTATGGTAACATGGTCCTAGATGCCCGGACAGATGATAACTTCGGACCAAAAGAAAATTTCCGGGATATCCATCGCCTTTCCTATTTTACACAGCTTATCATTGCCCGGAAATTCAATATGAAGTATTCGTTCCAGGTAGCTCCCGGCTTTATTTATTATAACAGTGTGGAGACAGGGCTGAAGAATGCCAACGTTACCATTCATGCCGGCGGAAGAGCCAAAGTTCTTGGGCCGGTCTCCGTCATCGCCGAGTACGATCAGCTCCTGACACAACAGGGCGACAACATTGATCCAAAACCTAACCTGTCCGCCGGAGTTGAGATCGGAACAGCTACCCATGCTTTCCAGATATTCTTCACAAACTATTCAGGCATCATTAATCAGCGAAATCTGCTTTACAATACCAATGATTTATCTGAAGGTGATTTCCGGCTTGGATTTAATATCACTGTAAGATTCTGATTTGTTTAATTATGAAGAAAACTAAGAGATCAATTCTCCCCCTGATTATTCTTGTTGCAGGCATGTTCGGTATGCTCATAAACTCTGCTGTTGCCGATTTAAAACAGGAAGACAAACCGTCAGAAAAAGGGATCGCCAATGCGGTCTTTGCCGATGAAAATGAACAATGCCTGAAATGCCATGGCGGACAAAACTTTATACTTACTGATTCTTTAAGCGGTGTCAGTAAGAAACAAACCATGTGCATGGACTATCGCATAAACCGCGATGAATTTTATAATTCAGTTCACTGGAGTTTCAGCTGTCTCGATTGTCACGCCGATGAGTACAAGACATTCCCTCATGCAGTACAGCTGCGGTTTGCCGATTACTGGACTTGCCTCGACTGCCACGGCTATGACGAGAATTTTGCGCAGTACAAGTTTGAACAGATCGACGAAGAATGTGCAAAATCGATCCACACCACTGCGTCGGACGGAGACTTTTCATGTTGGAACTGTCACGATCCCCACAGCTATAAACTGTTATCAAGGGAATCGGAAAATGTTTCCGATGTAATTGTCGCAACCAATAATATTTGTCTTGAATGCCATGGAGATGAGGCAAAATTCCTGCTCCTCTCGACGCGTGATCTTGGAAATGTCATCCCGAAACACGATTGGCTGCCAAACCAGTCCCTGCATTTTAAATCGGTTCGCTGTATTGAGTGTCACTCGGAGATGAATGACAGCCTTTTGATCTCGCACAATATCATGCCCGCCGACAGTGCGGTACGAAATTGTGTGCAGTGTCATTCCAGCAACTCCATCCTGATGGGTACTCTTTACAAATTCAAAGCCAGGGAAATAAGAAAAGAATACGGCTTTTTAAATGGCGTGATCATTAACAACAATGCATATGTTGTTGGGGCTAACCGAAGCAGGTTCCTCAATATTGCAAGCATCCTGATCTTCGGCCTGGTGCTTGGTGCGGTTACGATTCATAGTATTTTTAGAATATTTTTGAGAAAAAAACACTAAATCATGTCTGAAAAAATATATTTCTACCCGGTTTGGGTACGACTCTGGCACGCGGTGAATGCTGTTTTTATTATCCTGTTGATCATCACCGGGATCAGTATGCAGTATTCGGATCTCGATTCACCTTTTATACGATTCGATACGGCTGTTTCGCTTCATAATTTCAGTGGTGTAGTATTGACACTTAGTTACCTGTTTTTTTTCACCGGAAATTTTTTCCTGAAAAACGGACGATTTTACAGACTTCAGCTTAAAGGCCTCGGCCTTAGTCTTTGGAAGCAACTTCGTTATTATGCATACGGTACTTTCGTGGGTGAAGAATCGCCATATCCGGTAAACAAAGACAGGAAATTTAATCCTCTTCAGAAAGTTTCTTATGTTTTCACGATGTATTTGGCATTACCTTTGTTATTCATTAGTGGTTGGGCACTACTTTTTCCGGAATTCATCCTTAAAAAACTGCTGGGTTTTTCCGGTATATTCCTTACAGCCCAATTGCATATTGTAATGGGATTTTTGGTTTCATTGTTTTTAATCATACATTTATATGTCAGCACCATGGGTAAATCTCCTGTAAGTAATTTCAAGAGCATGATCACTGGCTGGCAGGAATTACATTAAATCGTTTCATTTAAAATAAAAGATATGAAAAAAAATGCCTTGATTTCAGTATTCGTGATGACATTTGTTGTTTTTGCGCTCATGTCGTTTTCAGTGACCCAACAGGAACCTAAACCATGGCCTGTGCCTGCTGAGTATAAAAACATGAAAAACCCCGTAAAAGCAGATGCCGAATCCATCGCAACAGGTAAAGCCCTCTACAACAGGAATTGTGCATCCTGTCATGGCAAAACCGGACTAGGTGACGGCCCGAAAGCCAGGATGCTCGAAACATTCGCAGGCGATTTCTCCGGAAGTTTTTTCCAGAACCAGACTGATGGCGAACATTTTTATAAAACCAAAGAGGGCCGTGGTGAAATGCCGGGTTATGATAAAAAGCTAACCGAAGAAGATAACTGGAATATTGTAAACTATATGAGAACCTTTAAAAAATAAGTGATTCAAATCCATTGTAAACCCCGGGCCTAAATCCGGGGTTTTTTATGTATACACTTCTATAGAAAATGAATATTTTGTGAAATTATTTCCCTGATTTTCTGTGGGAAGAACAGTCGTCCTGTGAACGGCTGTTTAAATTGTTTGATTATAACAACAAATCGTTAAATCATCTGCAATTCAATCCAATTAAATGCTAATTTTGTAGGTTCACAACGTAATATTTGACAGACGAAACCTATTGAAAAATTAAGGAGATGAAAAAAATATTTACGCTTCTTTTTGGTTTAGGGTGCCTTACCGCTGTAAAGGCACAACTTGATACAGTGGGCCTGGGCGCATCATGGCAACCAATGTATAATTCTATGAGCACATGGGATGAGGGTGCATTCAATATGAACGCCACAGGACATCCTGATTATGGTTGGGCAATTTACAATTCAAACAATCACAACCTCGATGGCGACTCACTGTTTGTTATAAAATGCCTTGACGGAAATTATCGTGATCTTTATATATCGATGAAGTACAGCTCCGAAAACCGCTATACGTTCAGATATACAGATGTGTCGGGTGGGAATGAAGTGTTTGCAGGATTGCCCTGCTATGACTATACCGGTAAGTTGTTCCTTTATTATAATTTCAGTTCGAAAAGCATTATAGACAGGGAACCTCCGATATCTGACTGGGACTTTGTTCTGACAAAATATCATGACAACGTCATCGATTATGATGTGACAGGATTGCTGCTCAATGAAACGGCCAGTGCTTGTTTTTATCAGGCAGCAGATTCTGCCACTGCTTACAATGCCGCATTGCAGGATACCACTGTTTTCTCAGATTCACTTACCATCATCGGAAACTCATGGTATGAACTTCAGGGTATGTCCATCGTTCCCCTCGACAATATGGCATATTTTATCAAAGTTGACAATGGTGACATCTATCGTCTGAATGTGACGTACTTTGAAAGCGGCTTCAGCGGACTCGGCCGTGTTGGCATCCGCTATCAGAAACTCTACCCCGGTGCAGAAGCCGCCGTTAAAGATACCCTAACCATGGGTTCCTTGTATGCCAATGATGTATATTTCGGACTTGCCTCCGGCTCTTCAGTTCAGGCCAGCCGGGCTGATTGGGATATCGCTTTCAAAACCGATGTCTTTAGTGCAAGTATACTTGCTAATACCACGATGGGAGTGGAACTTTATACCTATCCCAAAGGTGATGAAACAGCCTGGGCAACATACGGTGTTGGAAAAAATCCACAAAACAGTCTTTCGCTTTCCGTCTATCCAAATCCGGTCTCCGATGTAGTTACAATCAGATCAGACAGTTTTCATGAAAGTGAACCTTTGGATATCCATGTCGTTGATATTACCGGAAGGGAAGTCCTGAGAACCATTGTGCCGGCTGTGGAACAAATCAGCCTCGATCTCAGCTCACTGCGGTCGGGCGCTTATTTTATCAGGGTGAAATCAGGTGAGGTAAACGGGGTAGCCAGGATCATTAAAACACAATAACAAACAGGGCAGGGGAGAGCATGAAGAGAATTACAGGCTTCATCATTTTGACATTTATGCTGGCATCTTCTGCTTTTGCGCAGGAAACAGCAAAAATTAATCTTGTAGATAAGATCACAGGTGAACCTCTCCCTTATGCAAACCTGTGCTTCGAGAATAAGGCGAAAAACTCGCAGACTTTCCAGATTTCGGATACGAAGGGTACAGCCAGCGAAGAGATAAACGGACAGACGGTGGTGGCTATCTCGATGCTGGGTTTTAAGACGCTGGTGGATACCATTGAAAGAGGAGGTACCTATTCTTACAGGCTGGAACCGACCGTATTCGATATGGATGAAGTTGTTGTAACGGCCCAGATCACACCCAAAAAGGTCGATAACTCCATCTATAAGGTCAATGTGATCAGTAATATTGATATTAAGGAAAAAGCTGCATATAACCTCTCTGATCTCCTCTCCGGGAAACTGAACTTCAGGATTACTCAGGATAACATCCTCGGATCGGGACTTACACTTAACGGACTAAAAGGCGAACATGTGAAGATATTGATCGATGGTGTCCCGGTCATCGGTCGAATGAATGGCAATATCGACCTGGGACAGCTTAATCTGAACAATGTTGATCATATCGAAATTGTGGAGGGTCCGATGTCGGTTCAATACGGCTCAAATGCCCTTGGAGGGGCCATTAATATCATTACCAGGGAAAATACAAGAAATAATCTCACTGCATCGTTGAAGACCTACTATGAGACAGTGGGGGTCTATAATGCCGATGGAGGCTTCAACATAAATAAGGGGAAAAGCTCAGTGAATCTGAATGCCGGCAGGAATTTTTTCAGCGGATACCCAAAGATCGAAGGGATACGTACCAGCCTCTTTAAACCAAAAGAACAGTACTTCGCGAACGGCTATTACCTGTATCATACAAAAAATACCAGGGTAAAGGGGGATCTGGGATATTTCAGAGAAACACTGCTCCAGAAAGGGACGCCCGGCGCTGCTGGATATGGCCGGGCATTCGATTCGTATTTTTATACAACCCGGATTTCAGGAAAAATTTTTTTACAGCAAAAAACTGGGACACACAGCAGGCTTGAGATCAACAATGCCTTTGCCGGCTATACGCGCGATAAATTGACTTACGTAAATGATCTGACCCGGCTCCACAAAATAATAAGCCCGAATGAGGCACTGCAGGATACATCTACATTCCGGGATTACTTGTCGCGTGGGACCTGGTCATTTGAGACCGCTACCGGACGACTCAGCCTTCAGGCCGGGTACGATATTATTGTCGAAACCGGTACGGGGAAAAGGATTCTCGATAAAAAACAGCAAATCGGAGACTATGCCGCATTTTCCACCCTTAATTTTCATCTTGTACCCAGGCTTGAGTTTCAAACAGGATTCCGGTATGCCTATAACACCAAATACCAGGCACCCTTTGTGCCATCCTTAAATGCAAAATACAGTATCTCCGACAGGTTCAACCTGAGAGCATCCTATGTGCGTGGTTTCAGGGCACCTTCACTGAAAGAATTATACCTCGAATTCGTTGACATTAATCACAATATCCTCCCGAGTCCCGATCTGAAAGCCGAATATTCACACAATATGAGCCTCTCCGGGAACTACAGATTCGATGTAGGAAAAAACTTTTTTGACATCGAAATGAATGGCTTTTACAACCAGATTGAAAACAGCATCCAGCTTACAATCGCGGATCCGGATGCGGAAAAACCGGTATATGGCTATGTGAATGTGGACGGATACAGGACAGACGGGGGATCAGTAAATGTCAGATACCGCCTTCACCCCCGTTTTGAATTATCACTGGGTGAATCGGCCACACATCACTACTATTATTATACCGGGGAAAGTGGAAAGGTGAATGACAATGCAATGAGTTATGAATTTACCGCCGACATGAAGTACAGCCTGTTCCGTTCAGGTTTTGTATTCTCAGTTTTTTATAAATATACCGGTCGCTATCCTCAGCTCGCTGACCAGGGGAACAATCTGCATTTTGCACTGATCGATCCCTATAATACCATGGATATCACCTTAAACAAGGCATTTTTTGACAACAAACTTAACCTTGGAGCAGGAGTTAAAAACCTGTTTGATGTGACCAGCGTATTTAACGGCGGAACCTCAACAGAACCTCATAGCGGAGGAGGCGACGGTAACACTTCTATATCATGGGGCCGGACCTACTTCATCAGTCTCGGCTTCAATTTTATCAAGTATTGAAATGAAAAACGTCTTTTACAGTATTGTTTTTGCCATTTTCATTGTTGCAATGCAGTCTTGCTTTAAAGGAGACGACAGGATCGCTCCTCATGTGCCGGGCGATGAAACACTGATAAGTATAAAAAATAGTGTCTATGACAATCAGCTTTACTTCGATTTCAGCACAGCCCAATTTACAGCCGAACACCCCAACGATAGCTGGGTTTTAGCCCTTGATGCCTCGCCAGAAGGCTGGGAAGTAAATATTAATTCGGGCAACCTTCTGGCTGTCGCACCTACCGGAAAATATGAATTTAATGATGTTCTGTCAATTACAAAATCTTCCGCTTATCATTTTGATGCGTCGGATGGGAATCCGGATTCTTCTGCATTTAGCGGCTGGATTGACAGGGAGATGATCCCATGGCAACATACTGGAGAGATCTTTCTTGTGGGGCAGTATGATGGCATTCGATATAATCCGTTGTGGAAAATCAGAATTGACAGTGTAAATGACAAATGTTACACGGTAACCTGGTCGGGATTGAATTCCGATCCGGTTACAACTACTGTCGAGAAAGATGCTTCGGTAAATTTTGTACATGTAACCATTGATGACAGCCTTTACAGTGTAAACATTGAACCCCCGAAAACCGACTGGGATATTCTTTTCTCACAATACGGTACGATTCTGTATACAGATACCGGCGAACCAACTCCTTACTTTGTCAGAGGTGTACTGCTTAATCCTTATAAATTACAGGGAGCGCTGGTACCTGATAATCTTACCTTTGATTCCTTGCGTTATGAGAATATTGATCAGTTAACTTTTACCGACAGGAAGGATCTCATTGGGTATGACTGGAAAGACCCGGTAATTGATTTCCAGGCCAATACGGTCATTTACTATGTCAGGCTCGATACCACCTACGTAATACATGATAACCAGGATATGTACTTTAAACTGCGCTTTGTTAATTTTTATAATGAGGAAGGGTTAATTGGCTATCCTGAATTTGAATTTCTTCAGCTTTGAATATACGAATCCGTTATTTACTGATTATTTCCCGGATGCCGGATGAAGTTTACCTGATAATGCTATAGATTATGAAACCCATTTTAATTGCCGGCTCAACCATTGTCACCCTGGCACTTGTATTCTACACAATATCATTTTTCAAATTCCACCGGAAAAAAATCATCAACGCCTCAGTCCTGAGGATACAAACCATTGCACTCTTGCTCGACATCACGGCCACAACCCTGATGATTATAGGTTCAGAGAACAGCCCCTTTACACTTCATGGTATCCTGGGATATTCCGCCCTTACGATAATGATCATTGACACCTCCCTTTTCTGGTCAAAACGCCATGCAAATCATTACAAATTTCTGCTGGCCTATTCCACGGTGGCATGGATCTGGTGGGTTTTGGCCTATCTTACCGGTAGCGCACTGGCCATTTTGTGATCTGCTTTCGCTGAACGCGTGCCGCCTTGGCTTTATCGGTGGTGCAAGCTACGGCGGAAGCGGTTTAGTGAATTGAAAAGTAATATAAAGGACATCCATAACTTCCTAACTTCCTAACTCACTAACTCCCTAACTACTTCATTTGCGAATGTACGTGTGATCCATAAGAACTTTTGTGCTACCTTCCATCTATCTTTCGCTTTCTCAACCTCATCCCTTCCGAATTCCAAAAAAAACCCCGGCTGTCGGGGCCAGGGTTCTAAATTCTATAAAAAATCAAACAATTAATCAAACAGAGCAATTGAATTTTTCAATAGTGCTTCAGCATAAGCGGGGTTATGAATTCCCGTACTTCTGTCTTCTTCGAGCAGGTAATAATTGAGAAGGGCACCTGCTTTATCCGAACTGATGACAAGCGGGGTACCGGAGCTGGCATTAACCAGTCCGTCAGCATCTTTAAGGATACCGTCGGCAACCAGATCAGCTCTGAGTTCTTCAAGCAAGGAAGCAATTTCCGGTTTCTTATCCATGTAATCAAAGTCTTCAACAGATGTACCATGACATTTTTGGCAACCCGTAACAAAATCGACTTCAGAGCCATGTGAATCATACGTCATATTGAAGGTATGTCCACCGGCAGCAGCGCCAAAAGGTGCAGCCATATGACAGGTTACACAACCGGCACCGGCGTGAGTGGCATCTGCACCGGCCGCAGGGTATGAGACAGAACCGGCAACCTCATAGCCACCTGTACCCCATACAATAGCTGACTGTGTCCCATGGTGAGGCCCCCAGCGGTTTGATGTGATGGAAACGTTTCCACCATTCAATTCTGGCATTGGGTCCGGAATCCTGGGTTGATGACAGCCTACACAAACATTACTCTTTCCAAGGTCAACTTCGACGCCATTAATAAGCATAGCAACCGCATTTTGTCCCCGAAGAGCAAAATCAGTACTGTCGAAATTTTCATGGATCATATGACATGTGCGACAGTTAGCCGGTAACGGATCAACAATATCGGCAGCAGTGGTTTCTGCACCCGTGGCCAGTACTTCCAGGTAACCCTGGTGGGTATGACAGGGAGCACAGTCTGCAGTGCTTCTTTCAAATGTGGCACCTGTCTGGTGAAGTGAATTGGCAGTCTGTGTCATTTTGGCCAGTACAGTGATATCATCATTATGACACTGGATACATGTTTCACTAGCATCCTGACCATTTGTACCAGCAGGTCCTGCCGGTCCCTCACATGAGGTAAGGAAACTCATCCCAATCCCCACAGAAAAAATCATCGTCGCTGCAGCGAAGGTAAAGGAGATTTTTTTCATTTCGATTCGTGTTATTTAATTAACATTTAAACATTTTAAAAGTACTTGGATTCTTCTATAATTTCAAAGCATTGTTAATGATATGCATTAGGTTAATGAACGATATAGAGAATGATGTTTGCCGATAAAAAACTGTGGAAAAATCGATATTTGTCGATGAATAATTATCCTCTGCTCTTTGACCGGGACGGACAACCCAAAGCGGTATTTTTCAGGGTGATTGATTTCTGAATGGGTACAAAGGAAAAACCTGCAATTGGAACGTTGATCTCCTGCTGAATTAAAACGTTGTCATTTACAGCAATGCCTCAACTGTTTTCCTGATTGGTCCCGTTGAAAATTCACGACCCTATACGGTAAAAGTTATTGAATTTAGTTCTGAATTAACACTCCATGTAACAGGAACAACCTAAACATGGTCTGCCGATGCTCCTTTAAATGAGGAGGGTAAATTTGAATTCACCGATATTGTTACAGCTACGCCAACCATGTTTTTTGACTGAAGCACCTGTGCACTTTCGATAGAATATCCCAGTGCCGGAAAAGAGATCGCACTGGTATTCGTAATCTTAATCAGAATAACCTTCTCACAATCGTTCGTTCTTACTGCTAACAAAAATGAATAGCTCATTTAATCCCATGATTCAAATAGATTTAAGCAGAAACTTATGTGTTTTTTTATGTGACCTTCCTGTTTTGCAGTCAATCCAAATTTTGTAAATTGCTATATTGTTCTATAACTATAATAATGGATATTTGATTGACCGAGGGAAATTTGCAGGAAATTCAGGGTATCATTTACCGTTGTAAGGAATGAATTTAAAAAAGCGTGTACTTAAAAAATTTATCAACGTAATGCAAAATATCTCTAAGAAATCAATTCGTTTGCTCCGATCAAATTGAGGTATTATTTATTATGCAGACTAATTGCAATAAACAAACCTATGAAAAACGAATTTAGGAATGTGATTATCATTTTTATTGTTTCAACTATTTTTTTATTTGGGAGATGTAAATCAAAGAATACGGATATATTGAAAAATCCCAACCTGGTTTATGTATTCCCGGATCAGTTCAGAAAAACAGCTATGGGTTTTTGGGAAGAATCAGAGTACAAAGGAATTATCAATACTCAGGCAGACCCGGTCCATACTCCATTCATCAATCAGTTTGCCAACGAAGCTATGGTGTTTACTTCGGCAATTAGCAATTGTCCCGTGTGCAGTCCTTACAGAGGTAGCCTTATGACAGGTATGTTCCCATCGCAAAGCGGTGTGCCGATCAATTGTAATTCATCAAGGCCGTTTAGTTCACTCCGCAATGATGTAACCTGTTTTAGCGATGTCCTGGCAACAAAAGATTATGAATTGTGCTACATTGGAAAATGGCACCTTGATTTTCCAATTCCAAATAATCCTCAAAATCCAGGGCACTATATTGATTCGCATTGGCCTGCCTGGGATACGTATACTCCGGCTGAGAGAAGGCACGGTTTTAATTACTGGTATTCCTACGGCACTTTTGATGAACACAAAAATCCCCATTATTTCGACAGGCACGGGAAACGGTATGACCCTCATGTTTATTCCCCAAAACATGAAGCAGATATGGCCATAAAATACCTGCGTAATGAAAATGGAGAGAGAGATTACCAAAAACCATTTGCTATTTTTATTGGAATGAACCCTCCTCATCCACCCTATAGTTCATTGGATGACTGCCAGGAGAAGGACTATAGATTTTATAAGGATATGCCACTCTCTGAACTGCTTGTTCGTGCTAACGCGGATACAGTTATGAAGAAGGCGTTTTCTGCCAGGTATTATTTTGCAAATGTTACAGGCGTCGATAGTGAATTTGGACGCATATTGGATGAATTACAACGCTTGGGATTGGATAAAAATACGATAGTTGTATTTACTTCTGATCACGGAGAGACAATGTGTAGTCACAGTGTTGACGATGCCAAAAATCTGATATATAATGAAGCTTTTGAAGTCCCTTTGTTGATTCGCTGGCCAGGTATTATTAAACATGAAATAAATCATTTACTGATGGGTTCGCCCGATATTATGCCGACAATATTGAGTCTAATGGGTTTCCGTGATGCTATCCCTGCAACGGTAACTGGTAATGATTATTCCAGCTCCTTATTGGGGCAAACAGACGCTGTAAAACCACCATTATCGGCATTATATATTCGCAACATTGATGGGGAAACAGATTCGGTCGGATTAGTACAGGAATACTTTCCGCTTGCCAGAGGGGTTAAAACCAATCGCTATACGCTGGAGTTGATGATTAATAAATCAAAACTATTGCAAGCCACCAGATTTTTTGACAATCAGAAGGATCCTTACCAATTAAACAACCTTCCTGTTATACATTCAGACCCTGTTGTACGCCAATTATTATCAGAAATGGGATATTGGTTGAAAAGGAGTGAAGACCCCTGGTATAAAGAACATATTTTAGATAATTGGATTCAGTATAATTAGGCTATTCTTGAATAATCAGGAGTGGCATCTGCAGAGAAAAAGTAAAAGTCCATGCCTGCAATTCTTTGCATACTTTAGTGGGAGAAAGCCCAGATTAATTATGTTTTTTTATCCAATTGGATCGGAATAGACTAAGATTCAAAAATCAAATCTGAAAAATGACAAACATTTATTCAATGAAAAAGACAAAACCGAAATTTCCATTTACCCTAATTATTCGGATCTTTTAACTCATAATAATAAAATTAAAACCATGGAAAGAAGAGACTTTTCAGGAAATCAGTAAGTGCAGCCATTACTCTGGGAGCTATATCCAACTCATTAACTTCAAGGGCTCTGGATTTTAATGAACCATTTGAATCGCTTAGCGACCGGGAACTAAAACTCCATAAAATCGATGGGATTGAATTTACCGATATTAAATTCAGCTATCCAAGACAAGTTGGAAAGAATTCAACTTTGGATATTCATGGATTTGGACCAAAGATGACTGTTGCAACTTTAAAGACGAATAAAGGAGCATCAGGATCGGGGACTCTTACGTGACAGGTCCCCTACAAAAATTCGAAAGAGACATCGGAGATTATTATGGGGAGGCCTATTACGGATTTCTTTAGTACTGAAAAAGGTATAATCAACGATTCCGCAAAAGTTTTTGACATTCCAATGCACGACCTGGCTGGTCAGATACTTCCGAAACCGGTTTATCAATTCTTAGGAAAGCAATTCCCTGAGACGGCTAAATGTTATAGTGGTATGATCTATTTCGATGACCTTGAGCAATCGAGTGAGGGTGCAGGGTTAGATAAAATTCTTGAAGAATGCCTTTTCGATATTAATTATGGTTATCGTCAACTCAAAATTCTGATTGGCAGGGGAATAAATGGCTTCCTTTTAAAGATGGGCTTAAGCGTGACATTGAGGTTACCAAATTAATAGCGCAGAATTTCCCCGATATTGAAATCCTTGTTGACGGGAATGATGGATTTAATGTAAATGGAATTATTGAATACTTAAAAGGGATTGAAGATATTCCCCTTTTCTGGGTTGAAGAACCATTCATTGAAACAATTGCAGATTATCGCATTCTAAGAGACTGGGTAAAGGTTAACAGCCGCGTCGAATACCTGGCAGATGGTGAACTTAATCCAGATATGAACCTGATAAGTCAATTGGAAGATTTAAGGTTAATTGATGTCTGCCTTTGTGATATAATGGGTTATGGTTTTACTCCATGGCGTAACCTAATTCCAGTCCTTAAAAATAAAAATATTCTCGCTTCACCTCATTGTTGGGGCGATTTTCTAAAAACTGTTTATACAGTTCAGTTTGTTGAGCATACGGCAATACTGCAACTATTGAAGGTGTAACATGTACTTCAGACGATGTGGATTTTGGCGACTATAAATTGATAACGGAAAATACACACCTTCGGATGCACCTGGTTTCGGAATGAAATTGGTAAAAAAAAATAGCTAATAATTAGTATAAAGGCAGGCAATAAATATATGAGTAAAAAGTTTGATAGAAAAATTAATTTATAGTATACGTAAATGTATTAAACCAGTAAAAATCCTTATCGTCCAAATTTTTTTTGGTGTCGATTATTTTGCCCATATGCCCAATCAGAAATAGCCAGTTGGTCTATTCCTTTGAAAATAATGATACCCTTCCCTGCGTCATTTTGCAAAACCATACCGACCTTATCAGTTTGAGATTAAGGCAGGAGGCAGCAAAGTATTTTATTATGCATCAATTGCCCCGGGAAAAAGATACATGGGAAACCTTTCGCAATACGCTGAAAAACATTATTATTCAAAAAACCAAGGTACAATAACTTTCCATGAACTCCCATTGGATATTAAGGAAACTGGCAAAATTAATCTGAACGGTTACATCTGAAAAAAATATATACTTCCAAACACGTAAAGGAATATATGAAACAGCTAATTTGTATATACCGGAT
>CAWELH010000001.1:0-13488 GCA_963809925.1 uncultured Bacteroidales bacterium | reverse complement strand
GACCGGGAGCATCCATTACGACCAGACACCTGTCAGGTAAAAGAAAACCGGTTTTATATTTCCCGGCTTATTTATGTTTTTACTTATACCGCAAAGTTGAAGTCTTGTGAGCCACTCTTGCTATTTTTATATTCAGTATATTGGCAAACAAGTCATACTTCCTTCGTGCGTATTCCTGTTTGATTTTACCTTAAAAGCACTGTCAGACTTCAATAAATACCATAAACCAAAACCATTGAGAGTATTTGTTTAAGTCGCTATTCCCGACTAAATGAACACTTTTCTGGCGAACGAATCTCCGTTACCCGCCATTCAGGTTTTTCCGCCTGAAATGGTAGATTATGGGTAGAGCGGTTAAGGGTTAGTCTCAGGAACAAATCGACGACATGCTTTTGGTTAAATTGTTTGAACCTGCTGCAAGGATGGCCTTCAAATATAAATAGACTGTGGATGATTGCCTATACTCCCGATATAAAAGATCGTTTGCGCATGACAGGTCATCCCAAATCCCATAAAAATTCCTAAAGAATGCAGCACGTCTGAATTACGGATTAAACCACTCCTCCAAAAATATTATTTACCCATATAAACCAGTTCCCCGTCCTCAAACCTGAATTCATGCGCCTTCCCCCCTATTTCAATGGTAAAGCCTTCGGGACCTGAGTTGAAGGAATATGGTGCATCATTAAAGCTGAACAGGATCGGCTGAATGGATCTGACACGGTCGGAATAATTCCAGTATTTGAGCTTGGTGATATCGTGTCTCTTGAATGTCCATTCCTCTTCCAGCTGTGGTCCGTGATGGAAAAGAAGTTCGATGTTGCAGGTGTCGGTCGGGCCATTGATCTTCCAGCCATGCTCCGTGCGTTCCAGAGGATAATGTGTCTGAAAATGACCCTCCACGCTGACTCTCATATCTCCCGGGCCATCCATATCGTCCAGCAGCAGAAGGTGATCATCGTCGATGAGCAGAAGGTGCCGGTTGTAGAAGGTGGCCGCATATGGAAAGGCCTTTTGAATATCACATTCCAGGTAAAAGCCGTTTTCAGTCTCAAAAGACCTCGTGATCGGTGCCATGGCGCAATCGGTTTGTTCCATTCCGTGAAGGGTGGGACAATTATGTTCGCTGGCCAGGATCGCCCCGTACCCCGGATCGATCAGAAAACGGTCCTGTCCATGGCCGAGGATGAACTGTCCAAGGTCATTATTGTCATGGTTTCCGCCGCTGAATCCCCCGCGAAACGCCAGCCAGCTTTTATCTCCTCTCCAGATGGCCCAGTCGATGCCCTTGAAATGCATAAACCGGGGCAGTTCAGGTTCCCTGCTCTCCTGGTTGACTTCCCTGTACCAGAAGCTCTCTAGATCTGAGAACAAGCTACCGGCTCCGACACGGTGTGATGTCCGTCGCTCCTGGTCCCATGCCCATTCCGGGTGATGCAGCTCGTGAGCCCACCAGAATCCCTGGGCCAAACCGAATGTACCGTTGGTCTCATCACAGTCGGAGAAATTATAAGCCCGGCCATCGGGAGCAAACATCGGGATCCAGAAGGTAAGCGTATTATGAAAATTCTCATTTTTCATCAGTCCCATGTCCTTCCCTGTGAGTTTTCGGTAAGGCACGATGAAGTCGGTCATGTGTCCAATGGCCGTTCCCTGGTACATCACCCCTTCAATCCAGCCGCCACCCGGATAAAAGGCATCGATCATATACTGCAGACCTTCGGTAGCTTTCTGCAAAACAAAATCAGCGAGTTCCGGATTGGCATCGTGAACGACCATGGCCGCAATGCCGGCGTTACCGTTAAGGGCGGAATTCCAGTTGAAATTACATTTCGTCCACCAGTCGTGGTTGAGCCATCCTTCAAGGTAAGGACGTAATCCCTTTTCAATCAGGGCTTTGATGCAGTCTCGTTTTATAGATTCATCCAGGTAAGGGAAAAGGGCGTCATAACCGAACGATACCACGTACATCATTTCTCCTGTTCCCAGGTCGGCGGAATTCAGGTTGAATTTTCCAACAGCTGTTACTGCCCAGCTCTCCTTATGGCATGCCACCCAAAGTACACGTCTGGCGATATCCAGGTATAATGAATCACCGGAAATATACCATGCCACGGTCGATCCTTCGAGCCATCTTTTCAGGGGGCGGACATACGTACGTTCGGGGATCAGGGATTCAAAATCCATATCCCGGGATAGCTCTCTTCCCCGGGCCATTCGTTTGAGAGTCTGGATATTGCGCTCATGAACATCCTTTAAGTAAGGATCTACCAGTGTTGAGCCCAGGATTTCCCATTTTGATTTGTCATTGTACAACCATGGGAAGTCCAGTTTTTTATCACCGAAGGTGGTTGTAGCCGGAACGGGACCCATGTCAGTAAAGCTTGTCTTGTTTTTGATAACATTCGCTAAAACCGTATCGATGATATCGTCCTGCAGCATCTGTGCTGTCAGTGTTGTAAATCCGGCAAGCGGGAGGAAAAGCAGCAGTATAATTCTTTGAAACATTGGATGATGAGTTGGTTGGCAATTGGTAGAGAATGCTAATTTAATATATTCCTGAAATAAATGCCGGAGTGCTACAGATTTTTGTGACGGCTTCCTGTTGACTTTTGATTGTGGGGGTTGTATTAGCTTGCTATACCGGCATCCAATTACTTACATCAGATCAAAATAGTGATGCTGTTTCGGAAGAATATGTCTGGAATGACCGTTATCCGTTGATGCGTACCTGGAATATTATTGAAAAAATTCAGGATATTTCAGTATTATTATAGAACATTTGTCATAATCCAATTGGGATAGGTATCTTGAATCCCTCAGGATCAGCTATGTGAGACCTACCATTTTTCCAGACAACGTTATGAAGGTCACGATTGCATCTCAGCAGGACCTGTTTGCAAGAGACTAAAAGAAATATTATTCAAATAATTCAAGAAAGCTTTGTTAACCCGCGAAATCAGCGATTCAATATGAAAAAACCAGTCTACCCCCTGCCCTTCCTCCTTTTGCTCTTTCTAAGCATGATAGCCTGCAATTCAATCAAAACTTTTAACGACCAGTCCGTCCTCATGGTGCCCGAACTTGAAGGCGGGTGGTGGCAGCTCACCACGACCTATCCCGATATCGCCCCTTATGAATACACCAAAGGAGATAACAAGGTGTGTGACTTCACCATTTTCCAGGCGGCTGACAGCAGCTGGCAATGCATCGCCTGTGTGCGGGGTAATACCTATCCGGGATCAAACCGGTTCTTTTACCGCTGGCAGACGGAACATCTGACCGATAGCCTTTGGCGGCCTTTGGGTGTTTTCCAGTCGACCGGTACCGATGTGGAGAAGCCCGACGGATTCGGTTTTACCCTCGACACGGCGCTGTACAACGCCGTCGGTCTGCTCCAGGCGCCGCATTGCATTCAGCACGACGGGAAATATTATCTCTTTTACAACAACCGTGGAGCCAGGTGCAAAATCAGCGACGACGGCCTGCATTGGACGGATCTGAAAAACGATGCCGGCGATTACAAATTCTTTGATATGGGTCGCGATCTCATGGTATTCGACGATACTCAGAATTCCGGCCAATGGATCGCATACTACACAACAGGAAACAAAATGCCTCAATATATGGCCGCCCGGACGTCCTCCACCCTCACCGGCACCTGGTCGGAGGAGAAGATGGTCTATGACGGCTGGAGCAACAGCCGCAGTCCGATCTATCCCAACGAATTTGCTGAGAGTCCGTTCGTGGTCCGTTATCATGGAAAGTACTTCCTCTTTGCTCAGCTGCATGTTTTTGTCTCCGACGATCCCCTCGATTTCACTGCAAATAAAAAAGTTGCCGTACTGGAAAGCTGCGATTATCGGGAACGGGTGTGGGCGCCGGAGATAATTCAGTATAATGGAGAATATTATCTTGCAGCCTACCGTCCAAGCGGGTTGTGGATGACAAGGCTTCGATGGGTGCGAGAGGGTCAGGAATCAATGTCCCCAAAATAAATACTTCCATTGCGATAAAATCCAATCCCTAAATCAAGTCATTTATTGAAATGCACGGTGTAAATATCCATATTGAATGCAAGGCTGGTAAAAAGAAGCCGATGTAATTTCCCCCTGCCTCAAAAAATAAAAATTACCTCAGTATATTTTGCTGAAAATGTGTGAATTATGCAACTTTTTTCCATTGTTGTGTAATACATTACTTCCGAATGAGTTGCACCTTTGTATATACTGAATAATTGTCCCAATCCTTATAAAATCTTTAACGGAAGATTTCTTCATTATTCAAGGGTCATAAGGCCTTCTATTGTCAGTTATTCAAGAATTATAGGCAAACGTTGTAAAACTTACTATTAAAATCGGACAATGAAAAAAAATATTCTATCCACGACGTTACATGGATTAATGACATATACACTATTGAATAGATTCCTGTTCATACTCGTCATTGGATTTTTTAGTCTAAACGCCTCGGCAAATCCTCCATTAGCTACCAATCAGCAAATAGAAATGTATAAAAACTCCCGGACTTGTGTTGTGCTTGAAACCGGAAGCATTTCTTACAACCTGTATATTTCAGATGCTGTTAAGAAATACTGGAAATCAACTGAATATGAATTTATCGACAAGCAGGAGTTTGAAAAGAGAAGGCATGATTCAAAGTATTCTTTCTTAGTACTTCTGAAAGGTGTATACGATAAAGATCCCGGGGGTATTAGTTATAGTTACATAAGCCTGGTATTGGGGAATGAAGCGGACGATATTTTAACAATGCCTGAATTGTCCAGTATACCGATAGCGTATTCGGATGATAATTCCATGAACTATGGCTATGCCATACCGGCAATTATTAAATTCATGCAAAAACATGTAAAGAATCTTGAGACAAAGCGATTTATTATCCTGATCAAAGGATTGAAATACTACAATGGTTCATGGAATTCCGAGATCAAGGAATTACTATTGAACAAAGAGACGATGGCACCTGATGCTGATTCGCCTGATAAAATAAAAGTTGTATACCATCATCCTTTTAAACTGCTTACTACAACAGAGATTGAGTCGGAACTTGAAGCTAACCATCCAAATACAACATTTAATTTTCATGTCGGCCCTACACAGGACACAGGCTCCGGAAAATGCTTTGAGATGATTTTTGATGAGGAGGGGAATCTTCTCTACTATAATTACCGCATGATCACAAACGCCAATAAAGATGGATTTAATCTGTATGATTTTAAACTAATCAATTAAGGGAATTCTTTGAACGTGCAAAAAATATAATTCTTAATAAACGAACTTCCTAAAAAAATGAAAATTCTCATCATCGGATTTCTTGCTTTAATCACATGGTCATCAGTCGCAACATATCTATATGTATGTAAGATAAAAGGACTGTGTGATGAAACAGTAATAATGCAATTGGGCGAGGAAAATCCTGGAGATGCTATTGAACCAGACACTATGCAAAATCTTTTAAACCAGGAGGTAGTGCTGGTTCCCGAAAATCTTATCACATACTTTGCATTTGACAAATCTGAATTCAGCCCTGTTGCTGAGACAAACAGGTATGTTGAGGAATCGGCTGCGTACCTAAATAAGAACGCAGATGCCAGGCTCATTATCACGGGCCATACAGATGCAATAGGATCCGATGAATATAATCAGGCCCTGGGTTACAGGCGAGCCCAAAGTATGGCCCGGTATCTTGAAAATAAGGGCATACCGGTAAACAAGATCAAACTTGTATCTAAAGGAGAAAAAGAACCTGCAGATGATAACAGCACAAAGGCTGGCAGAGCAAATAACAGGTGTACAGTAATAACTATTACAAAATAAAATTATGAATACGTTCTTAATCATCTTAGCGCTGACAAAATTTGTCGCAGCTATTGAAATACTTTCTTTATTACTGGTCGCTGCAATCATCGGGTATGTGACCGCATGGCTCTATTATAAGTCTGTTTATGCGCGCAGTATGAAAGCAACTAAATCTGAAATGCATGAATTGAATATCAAGGTTGGTGATCTTAATACAGCGAATACGAATTTGCAAAGAAATCTTAAGGAGAGGGATGATGAGGTAAAACATCTTAATCTGGAAGTTAAAGCACTCAAAGCACTTCACAAAGAGGCAGTTCATGAAACCGATGAAATGACAATAAAAAACAAAAGGTCGGAACAATTGCTGTATGAAAGTGATCAGGCATTGGAGAAAATTGCAGAACGATCACATTTACTGGATTATAATAGTTTTGGAACGGCAACAGCGGATGAAAAGGATGATCTGAGAATGATCAGTGGCATTGGACCTTATATCGAGGAGAGATTGCATGCGTTGAAAATATATACATTCAATCAAATCAGTAAACTTTCAGCCCACGATATAGAGACGATTGATAATGCTATTATTTATTTTTCTGGCAGGATTGAAAGGGACGAATGGGTTGAACAAGCAAAAGAATTGGTTCATAGCAAAGAAAAAAGGGATGAATTAATTGAAAGGATCAGGCAAAGGAAGGATCGTATTTATTTCAACAGAATTGGATTTGCCCAAAAAGAAGAAGCGGATGATTTGACTGTAATAAGCGGTATTGGCGGTTGGATTGAAGTGAAGTTGAACGCCCTGGATATCTATACTTTTCAGCAGATCAGCAATTTTACTGAAGAAGATGTTGAACTTGTTACGGAGGTAATTGAGTACTTCCCGGGAAGAATTGAAAGAGATGAATGGATACTTCAGGCCCGGGAACTGGTTCGTATTGCAGGTAAAAGGACTGGACTTCTTAAAAAGATTCAGGAAAGAAAGACTACGATTTCCCACAATAGATTTGGTATTGCCAAAAAACAGGATGCAAATAATTTAACTCTGATCAAAGGTATAGGACTTTGGATTGAAGAAAGGCTCAACCTTTTGGACATTTACACCTTTGAACAAATCAGCAAGCTTACACATGAAGATGTTAATACCATCGCTGAGATCTTAGAAATTTCCACTGATCGTATTAACAGGGATAATTGGGTAGGCCAGGCAAGGGAGCTTGCAGATAAAAAGTTACCGAAAGTGTAATTTCCAACCTAAAAAATTAAAATTATGGTTGAAAAAATTTATGTTCAGGAGGCACTTCAGTTTGCCTGGGAGTCGGATGAGACTTCCGGAGGACATTACATCGACCCGGCAATAGGCCAGAGCAGTTTAATCTCAAAGTTAATCTATGATATTTTTGGAGGGGAAATTTTAAAAACAAGTAAGAAAAAAAGTTGGCATTTTTATAACCGGATTGACGGTGAGCTTTTCGATTTTACGAGATCCGAAATGGGTAAGTCTTCAGAAAATACCCACTTCGAAGACCTCCCTTCCTCTAGTGATGAGATTAATAATTATTTTGCACAGGAGGACTACTCAACCTTTTTAATGAGGTTCATCGGAGAATTCGAATATGTGGTTCATTCCGGGAAATATTAGACTATCAATTATAAATCAAAAAACGAATAATAAAGAGAAATTTAATTTAAAGTATTGCTTTGCTACTGCTTATCGCAAGAATATGATAGGAATATCAAAATCCCGTTCAGCTTCCTCGGTGATGAAAAATTCAAAGCCACGATATGGCGCACTACTTAGGATACCAAAGATTTTCCCGACAGGCTAAGGAAGGAAGAGCATAATCTCCCTAAAACGGATCTCATATCCGGCAGCAGACAGTCGATCCCGCTGGTCAAATTACAACAACTGAAGTGGCAATTTTTTGGACCAATACGTCGAATAATCATTCGGAACTAATTTGTATTTACGAATTCTGAAGGAGACAGACCAAATTGTTCTTTGAACAGTTTTGAAAAATAATTAGCAGAGGAAAATCCTGTTTTATAAGCAACTTCCGAAATGGAGTGTTGCTTCTCAGAGAGAAGGATAGCTGCCTTTTTCAACCTGACAGTCCTGATGAAAAGGTTCGCTGAAAGATTGGTCAATGCTTTTATTTTTTTGTAGAAATTGGATCTGCTATGGCCCATTTTCATAGCCAGTTGATCAAAATTAAGATTTGGATCATCAATGAACTCTTCGATGCAACCTATGACCTTGTTCAGAAACTCTTCATCTTTTGAAGAGGTGGCAATATCCCTGGCACTTAGACTCATTTCTCTCAGAAATTTCTCTTTGAGTTTCTGTCTTGTTGAAAGAATATTTGAAATCCGGGCTTTTAATAATGAAGGATTAAAAGGTTTGGTGATGTATTCGTCTGCTCCGATACCGAAACCGGTTATTTGATTGTTAACAGAAACCCTGGCCGTTAGGATAATCACAGGGATGTGATTTAGCTGCAGATCATTTTTAATATGGCTGCACAATTCAAAGCCGTCCATCTTCGGCATCATCACATCCGTTACCAGAAGATCCGGCATCTCGGAATAGGTTAATTGAAGCGCTTGCTCCCCATTCCCGGCTGTAAGGATTACAAAACGATCTTCAAGATTGGCAACCAGGTTATTCAGAATGTTTACGTTGTCTTCAGCGATCAGTACGCGGTATTTGACTTTGTTGGTTGTTTCCGGCAGACCTTGCGGAATTTCCTGATATAAAACTTGATTCTGTGTACTGTGATTCCCTGTTGACCCAAGTTGTTCAACAATGCTTTTATCTGCAGGAAGCCTGATGCTGAAGATACTTCCTTTCCCAGGTCTGCTCATCACGGTTAGCTCACCGTTATTCCGTTCCGTAAGTTCCTTGCACAGGAGTAACCCCAGGCCGGTACCTTTCTCACCGGAAGTACCGGGTTCAGTTTGGGTTATATCAATCCTGAAGAGTTTGTTGATCGTCTCTTGTGGCATCCCGATTCCTGAATCACTCACCGAGATTATCGTGAATCCGTCCATACTCTCCGCACTTATAATGACTTTACCATGTTCCGGGGTGAACTTAACAGCGTTTCCTGCGATATTCCTGATAACCGTTTCAACCATCGAAGAATCACCGTACACCATTATGTCCCTGCTGACATTTATCTCAAGTGAAATGTTCTTTTTCGAGGTCTGCAGGCTCAATAATTGTCTGACCCGCAGGCAAACGGGCAGCAATTTAAAGCCGGCAGGCTCTGATTTCACCTTGTTGGTTTGGGACCTTGCCCATTCCAGTAAATTTTCCAGCAGGTCGAACGCATACTTAGAAGAACGGTTGATACTATCCAGAATCTCCTGCTTTTTATCTTCCGACATTTCACCTACTTTATGAACCAGTGTATCCGAAAGGCCGATGATCGACTGGAACGGGTTTCTGAGATCATGGGCAATGATGGAAAAAAGCCTGTCCTTGGTAGCATTCAGATTTAAAAGTTCCACATTTGCTTTGCTCAATTCCTCACCTTGTTCCTTCAATTTTTTTGAAAATGTCTTCATCTCTTCGCCATGTTCTCTTAGCAATATATTCACTTCCTGCAGATTGTCAGCCTGAACCGCCATTTCCTCTTTTTGCTCCATCAAGTCTTCCTTTTGCGCGATAAGTTCTTCTTTCTGCTCATTGATCAGTGCAGTACGTTGCACAACCATCCGTTCGAGGACAATCTTTTGAATCCTGAGATGCCTGGTGCGCAACAGATACCAGCTATAGACCAATACCAGAATTGTCACCACTATAATTACTTCAAACCACCAGGTTTTCCAGAATGGAGGAGTAATGGTTATATTTAATGCAACCTCTTCTTCAGGCTTGCACCACAGAGCATCATTATTGGAAGATTTCACACGAAAGATGTATTTTCGCGCAGGCAGATTTGTATAGCTAACATATCGTTTGGAAGATGGAGTTGGAATCCATTCCTCATCATAGCCTTCAAGCATGTAAGCATAGCTGTTGTCTTTTGGTGAGGCGTAGTTTAAGCCAACAAACTCGAAACTGATATCTGATTCCTTATACGTAAGCTCTAGTTCTCTCAGGTTTTCAATACTTTTTTTAAGTATAATCCTTCCATTAATTGTATCACCGGTGTCAATTGTTTTATTGTTTATTTTAAATCCCGTAAGATAAGTCCTGGTGGTAAATTGATTTTCCCGGATACTGTCCGGATTGAAAATATTCAGCCCATTTACCCCACCAAAAGCCATTCGTCCGCCGGGCAATACACAACATGAGTTATAATTAAACTGATCGCTTTGCAAACCGTCATCTGTGCTGTAATTACGAAATGTTCCTTCCTTGATACTGAACTTAGATATGCCCCTGAAGGTGCTTATCCAAAGGTTGCCGTCCTTATCTTTTAATATTCCGCAAATATTGTCATTGGGTAATCCGTCCCCGGTAGTGTAAATCTTAATGATATTTCTTGTCTTGATGTCAAATTTGACAAGACCTTTCTGTTCCGTACCCAACCACAGGATGTCGTCATCTGCCAAAAGAGTTTTGACTGGTATCGGATTGTCATGGTCTGCTACCTTTACAGACGAAAACCTTTTCGCCCCCTCTTCAAGAACAGCCAGTCCTTTGAAGGTATTTGATGAGGCAAACCATATATTATGGTATTTGTCTTCGGTGATGCAATTCACATAGTCACTGGGGAAGCCGTCCTGATCTTTTGGGTTTCCGTAATACTGCATAATTTTTTGACTTCCTGGTGCAACTTTAGCCACGCCTCCGTAGAAGCCAATCCATACATTATCTTTTGAATCTTCAAACATAGAAAGCACAGTCCAGCTGTCAAACGGGATGCCGGTATCTGGTCTGTACCTTGTAAATCGCCCTGATTTTTTGTTGTACACACTAACAGCACCATTTCCGGAACCTATCCAGACCTTACCATCCTTGTCGGTTAAAACTGTGAGAAATTCGGTTCCTGAGAGAGAGGACGGCTGATCATCCGTATGAATAAGTACCTTATTTAATGAGATATCCGGGAGATTCAGATTTATGATGCCGCAATTGGTAGTGGCCATCCAAAAGGTTCCGTCTTTATCAACTGAAATCCAATGAACATTTGGATTTTTGTATTTCAGTCTTTCATCATCAAAGGTGAGATAAAGTTCAAATTTCCGGTCCGCTAAATTTAATTTATAAATCCCTGATGTACCGGTTCCTATCCATAAACAATCCATATCATCGAGGTACAGGCTATTAATTTCGGACGTAGATATACTTTGTGGATTTCCTCTTTCATCCGTAAATAAGACATCTTTTTTTTGTGCCTTACTCCTCTTAACAAGGCCTTTATTTGTATGATACCAGTAATCACCGAAAAAATCCTGAACAATATTTTCAACCGTTAAGGTGTCCCTATCTATGATTACCTGAGTAAACTGATTGCTTGTTATATCAAAGATACAGGGGAAATGGAGGGGAGCGACCGGTACCAGGACATGCCCGTTTGATGGATTGATAAATATGGATTTACAATTATCCATATCGATATTGCGACCCGCTACTTTTTTATGATAATGATGTGATAATTTGTGTGTATCCAGGTCTAACTGGTACACACCTTCATCGTCCGAAATGAACCACAGGTTGTTTTGACGATCTTTTAGAATATTAATGACCGAGGTGTTTTTATCGTTGGGTTTATGAAAGGGTATGGCAGAGAATGTAGATGTCCTGGTATCGAATTTCACCAGGTAATTTTCAGCTGTCCCTATCCACAGATTATCCTGCTCATCCATATACGATGAGCGGATAAAGAAGTCGTTATTGTTGGTCTTAAACCTATCTTTTACATTGAAACGAATGAATCCGTTTCTTTCCGGAACGTACTTGTTAATACAATTATCCGTAATTATGAAGAGTTGCCCCTCTGAATTTACTTCTATTGAACGAACGAGATTATTATCAAGTGAAAAGGTATCATCTGCAATGTTTTGATATTTTATAAGTGAGTACCCGTCAAATCGGTTAAGACCGTCTACAGTGCCAAACCAAATGAAACCATTTTTATCCTGGTGAATGCAGTCGACAAAATTGTTGCACAAGCCATCATCGATAGTCAGATGCTCAAATCGGGAGCTTCCCGTTTGTGAAAATCCAGGTGATGAAGGCAGAAACAAATAAAAAGATAAGACAAAAAGGAAAGCGTACGTACCTGACTTAAAACTGCGGTAATATGGAAATTTTGCCTGGCCCACATTTTCCTGGAATTACTTCTGCCAATGAATAGAACTATTCGCGTACAATTATCTTTTTTAACAGGATAGCCAATAGAGATTGCCTTTAAAACTTTCCGGGAATAAATGCAATCTACTGATCAAAAAAGGCTATCACACGCTAAAAGCGTTGTAATGTACACAATAAATTCTAATCGTTCAAGTCTTCGTATTCCGGTTACCAGGTAAGAGTTGTTCGTCATTGTCCATCCCAGGAATGGTCAATATCCCTGATCCTGTACCAGCACAATAGTCTTTCGCGTTGCGGGAGGGGAATATTGCTACCATGAGGACTATTCAGTAAAACATAGGAAACAGAAGAATAGGAAAAAGTTTTTAATCGTTCAGGAGACCAGGGATTACAAAAGCCATTTTAAACCTTTTTTGAAATGGACCGAATCATTTTCATGGATCCTGTACATGGCTACGGATGCATCGATGACATCCTTAATGGTTAGTCCGTGAAGAGGACCTGAAAAGCATCCTTCCCTGAAATACCAGCCACCCAGGAAATAATCTTCCAGTCCGGTACCGGTAATCCGGGGATTGTCCCAGTCATCATCAATATAAATATACTCCGGGGCCTCCAGGTAACTTAAATAGGTTTTCTGTTTACCCTGCATCGAAAGGGAGCACCCCAGGTATTCCCCTGCTCCTTCAAATTCTGGAATAAGGACCGGATCAGGGCCTTTATTCTCATTTGTATGAAATTGTGCGTGGAAATACTGGATATCGTCCGGCAGGTCATCGGTGAGTTGATACAACACGTTCATATAGACTTCCGTACCAACCTTCTCATCCAGGTTTTCCATTTCTATACGAAAACCCTTGGTAAATGGCATAAGAAATTTACAATAAAAGCCGCCGCTTGACATGCCTATGTAGTCAGAAGCAAAATTAGCGACCCGGGCAAAGCCCGATACCAAAGAAATCCCAACAGGTGCCTCTACGGCAGGCTTGTCTGATCCGTCCCAATAGATACGCAGTATCACTGTTTTCAACAAGGTTTGACTGGTAAGGGCATCAGTATGCTCAATGTCCCCAGAACCAGTTCGGAAAAGTCAGCCAGAGGTTTGCGATATAACCTTTACCCCTGACTTCACCGATGGTCACTTTTTTATTAACCGGAAGTGCCTTTGTTTTACTTTTCTCCGAAAGATTAAAAGTAGTCAGTTGCCGTGTAGTCATTTTTTTACCGGCAGATGCTATCCCTGCCGGGTGCACGAACGGTGCACCGGCAAGGGATACCACACCAGCGCCGGATAAACCTATAAATGTCCGGCGATTTAATTTGTTCTTATTCATTTTTAACGATAACTTTTGAAACCCATGTCTGTTCTTTTGAAGTGATTTTCAGAAAATAGATTCC